>OZ244194.1:15000-4681905 GCA_965216665.1 Arenicellales bacterium
CCTTCTCAAGGAGGGAAATGTTACTTCTCGAACGCCTTCGAGAATGATTAAGTAGCTGGGTGATGGCGTACCTTTTGTATAATGGGTCAGCGACTTACTCTCAGTGGCAAGGTTAACCGTATAGGGGAGCCGTAGGGAAACCGAGTCTGAATAGGGCGATCAGTCGCTGGGAGTAGACCCGAAACCGGACGATCTATCCATGGCCAGGTTGAAGGTCGGGTAATACCGACTGGAGGACCGAACCAACTAATGTTGAAAAATTAGTGGATGAGCTGTGGATAGGAGTGAAAGGCTAAACAAGTCCGGAGATAGCTGGTTCTCCCCGAAAGCTATTTAGGTAGCGCCTCGTGTCTCACTCTCGGGGGTAGAGCACTGTTATGGCTAGGGGGCCACCTAGGCTTACCAAACCATTGCAAACTCCGAATACCGAGAAGTGCAATCACGGGAGACAGACGGCGGGTGATAACGTTCGTCGTCGAAAGGGAAACAACCCAGACCGCCAGCTAAGGTCCCCAAATCACAGCTAAGTGGGAAACGATGTGGGAAGGCCCAGACAGCCAGGAGGTTGGCTTAGAAGCAGCCACCCTTTAAAGAAAGCGTAACAGCTCACTGGTCGAGTCGGCCCGCGCGGAAGATGTACCGGGGCTCAAGCTGTGTACCGAAGCTGCGGATGCAAGCTTGCTTGCATGGTAGGGGAGCGTTCCGTAAGCCGTCGAAGGTGTGCCGCAAGGCGTGCTGGAGGTATCGGAAGCGAGAATGCTGACATGAGTAGCGATAAAGGGGGTGAAAAACCCCCTCGCCGGAAGCCCAAGGTTTCCTGCGCAACGTTAATCGGCGCAGGGTGAGTCGGCCCCTAAGGCGAGGCCGAAAGGCGTAGTCGATGGGAAACAGGTTAATATTCCTGTACCGCTTATAACTGCGATGGGGTGACGGAGAAGGCTAGACCATCCGGGTGTTGGATGTCCCGGTTTAAGCACGTAGGCAGTCGTTTTAGGTAAATCCGGAGCGGCAATGCTGAGGTGTTACGACGAGGACCCTTTAACGGGACCGAAGTGGTTGATGCCATGCTTCCAGGAAAAGCCTCTAAGCTTCAGGTTATAAGTGACCGTACCCCAAACCGACACAGGTGGGCAGGGCGAGAAGCCCAAGGCGCTTGAGAGAACCCAGGTGAAGGAACTCGGCAAAATGACACCGTAACTTCGGGAGAAGGTGTGCCCTTGGTACGTGAAGGTCCTCGCGACCGGAGCGGAAAAGGGTTGCAACAAAGAGGTGGCTGCGACTGTTTATTAAAAACATAGCACTCTGCAAACTCGAAAGAGGACGTATAGGGTGTGACGCCTGCCCGGTGCCGGAAGGTTAATTGATGGGGTTAGCTTGTCTTCGGATTGGCGAAGCTCTTGATCGAAGCCCCGGTGAACGGCGGCCGTAACTATAACGGTCCTAAGGTAGCGAAATTCCTTGTCGGGTAAGTTCCGACCTGCACGAATGGCGTAACGATGGCCACACTGTCTCCACCTGGGACTCAGCGAAATTGAAATCGCTGTGAAGATGCAGTGTACCCGCGGCAAGACGGAAAGACCCCGTGCACCTTTACTACAGCTTTGCACTGGACTTTGAATATACTTGTGTAGGATAGGTGGGAGGCTTTGAAGCCGGGACGCCAGTTCTGGTGGAGCCAACCTTGAAATACCACCCTGGTGTATTTGAGGCCCTAACCGAGGCTCGTCATCCGGGTCCGGAACAGTGTATGGTGGGTAGTTTGACTGGGGCGGTCTCCTCCCAAAGAGTAACGGAGGAGCGCAAAGGTACTCTAAGTGCGGTCGGAAATCGCGCGGATTGTGTAAAGGCAAAAGAGTGCTTGACTGCGAGACAGACACGTCGAGCAGGTGGGAAACCAGGTCTTAGTGATCCGGTGGTTCTGTATGGAAGGGCCATCGCTCAACGGATAAAAGGTACGCCGGGGATAACAGGCTGATACCCCCCAAGAGTTCACATCGACGGGGGTGTTTGGCACCTCGATGTCGGCTCATCACATCCTGGGGCTGTAGCCGGTCCCAAGGGTATGGCTGTTCGCCATTTAAAGTGGTACGCGAGCTGGGTTTAGAACGTCGTGAGACAGTTTGGTCCCTATCTGCCGTGGGCGTCGGAGACTTGAGAGGAGCTGCTCCTAGTACGAGAGGACCGGAGTGGACGTACCTCTGGTGTTCCAGTTGTCACGCCAGTGGCACTGCTGGGTAGCTATGTACGGACGGGATAACCGCTGAAAGCATCTAAGCGGGAAGCCCCCCTCGAGATGAGGTCTCCCTGGATCCGCGAGATCCCTGAAGGGTCGTCGTAGACTACGACGTTGATAGGCGGGATGTGGAAGCGTTGTGAGGCGTTAAGCTAACCCGTACTAATAGCCCGTGAGGCTTGACCATATAACACCCAAGCGGTTTGGGAATTGATGGTTGAGCAATAACCAATGCGACTTTAACTTTTACCGACCGCAGTGCGGGAAAGTATCGATAGAGTGCGACGCGTTGTGCGCGGCGCTGCGTACCCCGCACGATCGATTTGCCTGGCGGCCATAGCGAGCGGGAACCACCTGATCCCATCCCGAACTCAGAAGTGAAAACGCTTAGCGCCGATGATAGTGCGGCATTCGCCGTGTGAAAGTAGGACACTGCCAGGCTTTTGACTATGAGCACCCTCGTCGCAGTCGCGGCGAGGGTTTTTTTATCGCGGTTGGCCGGGCAAGCAGGAGATCACATCACATATTTTCCTTTTGTTCGATTCGCCTTACCAAATGCACGATAAGAAAATCCGATGGTAGTGCAACGATTATTTCGCTTTTTTTGAGCGATGGTCTCGATCCAGTTCATGCAATGGCCACGTCAGCTTCGAGCGGCTCGTTCAATAACTCCATCTTCAGATAACGTCTTGTTCCCCATTTGGTGGTGGCAATATGCCGTAGCCTGGCGGAAACCAGCATCAGCGCCGATTCGCCGTCAGGAAAGGCCCCGACCACGCGTGTACGCCGGCGAATCTCGCGGATGATCCGCTCCAAAGGGTTGTTCGTCCGGATCCGCCGCCAGTGCGGTGCGGGAAAGCGGTAGAAAATCAGTGTTTCGTCGATATGTTTTGCGACCAGCTCCGCCGCTTTGGTCAGGCGCAGCTCCTTGAGTTTGGTCACCACTGCCTGGGCCTTATCTTGAGCCGCGGCCAGGTCTTCCGACGCATGGATCGCCTTCAACATCCGCGCCACCGCTCGGACTTTGCCACGCGGCACATGACTGAATACGTTGCGGTAGAAATGCACCACACAACGCTGCCAGCGCGCCTCGGGAAAGTGTTCGCTGACACTCTCGACCAGGCCCATACAGGCATCCGAGACCACCAACTGCACACCTTTCAAGCCCCGGGTCCTCAGGTGCTCAAGAAATCCCGACCAGCCGGCCTTGTCTTCCTTCGCCCCTTCGGCCACGCCCAGTATCTGCCGGTAACCGTCCTGCGCCACCCCGATCGCCACCAACACCGATAAATTGCGCACCTCACCGCCCCAGCTGCGCTTCAGCACCACGCCATCCAGGTACACGTAGGCAAACTCATCCGTAATCGGCCGATTCCGCCAACGCTCAATATGGCTGTAGATCCGCTTGTTCAGGCGGCTCACCGTCGAGGCACTGACCCGTGTGCCCCACAGCGCCTCGGTGATCGTCTCCACACGCCGGACCGACACCCCCGCCAAATACATCTCGATCAGCGATTCCTCCACACTCGCCTCACGGCGCCGATAACGCTCAATGATCGCCGTCTCGAACGTCGCTTTCCGCAGCTTCGGCACCTTCAGCTCCACCTCTCCAGCCCCGGTGTGTAGCTTCCGTGTGTAATGCCCGGCGCGCGTATCCATCCGCTCCGGGGAACGACTGTACTTCGGCGCATTGCATAACTGGTCCGCCTCCGCGTCCAGCAGCTCGTTCAGCGTCTTCTCCACGCTGCCTCGCACCAGCTCGCTCACATGCCGCTCAATCCGCCCTTCGTCAATTCCAATCACCTTCCCCAGCGGCTTTTTGGTATCTTTACTCATGGTGGTCTCTCCTATGGTCTTGGTTCATTGGTCTTCGCAATTCCAATTAAACCAGACCGAGACCACCGCTTCACAAAAGCGAAAAATACGTTACGTTATCAATCCGATTACGGTAGTGCATGGTCGCCGTGCACGGAAACCCGGTATCATTGTCCCTCAATACGACCGCGGTATCAGGTTATGGCTCAAGACATCGTGCGTGCGTTGGCTCAGGCCGAGTTGTTTGCCGGGCTCGACGAAGGAACGCTGAACCGAATAGCGCAAATCAGCAGCATCCTCCACTGCGACGAAAACCATGTGTTGTATCAACCGGGTGACGACGCCAGCGACGCATTCGTGTTGATTAGAGGGCGTGTGCGTTTCAAGTTGGATGGGGGCGGCGCAGCGCAGTCCTCCGGTTCCGTCATGTCCAGCCGCCGCGTTTTCGGTTGGGCGGCATTGGTTCCGGAACATCCACGCCGGGTGGCGACCGCGGTGTGTCTCGAACCTTCAGAAGTAATCGCCATAGACGGCGAAGAGTTGCTCGACATCCTGGCGGAAAATACCGCCGCCGGGTTCACGGTCATGCGGCGCCTTACCGAGGTGGTGGCGCGCAGCTTCATGGACCAGAATTGATCGATCGTGTCCGACCATCGGGGGCAACGATGACAGATTCGTTTCCGGTTCGCCTGAAGCGTGGGTCAAGACGGCGACCGCGCGGCGGTTCGTTTTCACCGCGCCCGGGGCGCGCACCGTTCCCCTCGCAATTTCCTCGTCGCATCCATGGGTCTGCACCGTGAGCGCGACTGTTAAGACATCCAGCGAATTCGCGGTCAGGGCGGCGGGAGACGCCGCCCTGCGCGAAGACGTTCGTTTACTGGGGCGATTGCTCGGCGAGACATTGGTGGGACAGCGTGGTCAGCAGTTGTTCGACACCGTGGAAACGGTGCGCAAGCTTTCCAAATCCGCCCGCGGCGGTGACCGGAGCGCTGCAGAGGCATTGTCCGAATTGCTTGCAAACCTGTCCGCCGAAGAGATGCTCGATCTGGCGCGCGCCTTCAGCCATTTCTTGAATCTCGCGAACATCGCCGAGCAGCACCACCAAACAAGACAGCGCCGCAGTATCGAAAGCGACGCCATTGCCGACGAATTCCAACGGTTGGCAGAATCCGGGATCCCCGCCGCGCGTCTGCACGAAGCCGTTTGCAGCATCGACATCGGTTTGGTGCTGACGGCCCATCCGACCGAGGTTAGCCGCCGTACCCTAACCCTCAAGTACAAGAAGATCTCCGACTTACTCGCGCAGAGAGACTGGGCGGATCTGACCGCCGAGGAAGAGACCGAATCGCTGACCGGTCTGAAGCGGAAGATCGTGGCGATTTGGGAGACCGATGAAATCCGCCGAGAACGGCCGACGCCGCTGGACGAGGTTCGGTCGGGATTAGTGGTAGTCGAACAGAGTCTATGGGAGGCGTTACCGCCATTCATGCGCCGACTGGACACCGCGTTGCAGGCCTATACCGGCAGACCGCTACCGCTTGACGCGGCACCTTTTAATGTCGGGTCGTGGATGGGGGGTGACCGGGATGGCAATCCCAACGTCACACCGGACATTACTCGGCGTGCGTGTTTGATGGCGCGCTGGCAAGCGGCGGACCTGTACTGGCGCGAGGTCGACGAACTGCGACGGGATTTGTCCATGTACCGCTGTAACGGCGCGCTCCGCGACGCCGCCGGACCGGTGCACGAACCCTATCGGGAGGTGCTGAAGAATTTACGCGATCGGTTGGCCGAGACGCGGCGCACTTTGGAGGACCTATTGGCGGGGCAGCCTGCACCGCCTGACACACTGGTCGATTCGATCGACGACATTCGATGCCCGCTGCTTCTCTGCTACCACTCGTTGATCGAGACCGGCGCCGGCGAAATCGCGCAGGGACGGTTACTGGACCTTATACGCCGCACGTATTGCTTCGGGTTGGGGTTGGTCAGGCTCGATATTCGCCAGGAGGCGGATCGTCATACCCAGGTGCTCAGTGAAATCACACGGTACTTGGAGCTTGGCGATTACGCGGGCTGGGCAGAGCAACAACGCTTGGATTTCTTGACCGCGGAATTACAGAGCCACCGACCGCTCATTCCCCGCGATTTGCCGCTCTCTGACGCGTCGCGCGAGGTATTGGATACGTTCCGGATGCTGGCGGCGGAAAACACCGAGTGCTTGGGCGCCTACATCATCTCAATGGCTTCCCAGGCGTCAGACGTGCTCGCGGTGGAATTGTTGCAGCGCGAGTGTGGCGCGACGCAGGGGCTGCGCGTGGTGCCTCTATTCGAGCGTGTGGATCATTTACAGAGTGCCGGTGACACGCTTGATCGCTTACTTTCCATCGACTGGTACCGCCGACGCATAGACGGCCACCAGGAAATCATGATCGGTTATTCGGATTCGGCCAAGGATGCCGGCCAGCTGGCCGCCGCTTGGGGTCTGTACCGGGCGCAGGAAAACCTCACCCGCGTCGCGCGGGAACGTGGCGTAAAGCTGACGTTGTTTCACGGGCGGGGAGGTACCGTCGCGCGAGGCGGTGGTCCGGCGCACGCCGCGATTCGTTCCCTGCCGCCAGGATCGGTCGACGGGGCCATGCGCGTCACGGAGCAGGGAGAAGTGATCAAGGGGAAGTTCGCGCTACCGGAGATGGCGATGCACACGTTGTCGATCTATACCACTGCGGTGCTCGAAGCGAGCTTGACGCCGCCGCCGCAACCGGAGCAACCGTGGCGCGACGCGATGGAGACGATGGCGGAAATCTCCATGCAAAGCTACCGCGAAGTGGTGCAGCAAAATCCCGAATTCCTCGATTACTTCCACGCCGCTACTCCGGTGGCTGAGCTCGGTAGGTTGAAAATAGGAAGTCGCCCCGCGCGCCGTAAACCGGGCCGGGATATCGCGCATTTGCGTGCGATCCCATGGATATTCGCCTGGACCCAGACTCGATTGATGCTGCCGGTCTGGCTGGGCGTGGGCAAAGCGTTGCTGACGGTGATGGAATCGAACGGGACCGAGGATCTCAAAGAGATGACCCGCCGGTGGCCGTTTTTCGCTGCTACCCTGGATTCTATCGAAATGGTCATTGCGAAAACCGATCCCAACGTCGTAGCGCGCTACGATGTGCGGCTGGTGCCGGAACATCTACACGCGTTGGGGGAGGCATTGCGGAAGCGCTTCGAGCGCACCGCGACCGCAGTGTTGAAGGTGACCGGACACGAAACCCCCCTCGAACACGAGCCCGTAACGCTGCGTTCGATTTCGGTGCGCAACCCCTACACGGACCCGCTCAATCTCCTGCAGATCGAGTTGTTGGCCCGGGTGCGCGCCGGAGAAACCGGGATCATGGAGGATGCACTGCTCGTGGCGATAAACGGTATCGCCGCCGGCATGCGCAACACCGGATAGACCTCTTACGTACGGGCAATCACAAAACCGAGATCGATGTCCACGCGCGCCGGGTAATGCACCGGTTTATTTGTTCGCCAGAGCGACCGTGGTTCTAATCGCCTTTCTCGGGTGAGCTCGTTCAGTCCCCCAGCCTGGTGGTCTTCGGCGGATCACCGAGGACGACCGCGCGCCGAAAACGGATCCCCGGAGTGAACTCGTAGTCTCTTTCTTCGGCCCACGCGGCAATCGGCCAGACCTCATAGAACAGCCACGGATAGCCGATATCCTGGCGAAACCGTAAACGGATAACGTAACGTATTTTTCGCTTTTGTGAAGCGGTGGTCTCGGTCTGGTTTAATTGGAATTGCGAAGACCAATGAACCAAGACCATAGGAGAGACCACCATGAGTAAAGATACCAAAAAGCCGCTGGGGAAGGTGATTGGAATTGACGAAGGGCGGATTGAGCGGCATGTGAGCGAGCTGGTGCGAGGCAGCGTGGAGAAGACGCTGAACGAGCTGCTGGACGCGGAGGCGGACCAGTTATGCAATGCGCCGAAGTACAGTCGTTCCCCGGAGCGGATGGATACGCGCGCCGGGCATTACACACGGAAGCTACACACCGGGGCTGGAGAGGTGGAGCTGAAGGTGCCGAAGCTGCGGAAAGCGACGTTCGAGACGGCGATCATTGAGCGTTATCGGCGCCGTGAGGCGAGTGTGGAGGAATCGCTGATCGAGATGTATTTGGCGGGGGTGTCGGTCCGGCGTGTGGAGACGATCACCGAGGCGCTGTGGGGCACACGGGTCAGTGCCTCGACGGTGAGCCGCCTGAACAAGCGGATCTACAGCCATATTGAGCGTTGGCGGAATCGGCCGATTACGGATGAGTTTGCCTACGTGTACCTGGATGGCGTGGTGCTGAAGCGCAGCTGGGGCGGTGAGGTGCGCAATTTATCGGTGTTGGTGGCGATCGGGGTGGCGCAGGACGGTTACCGGCAGATACTGGGCGTGGCCGAAGGGGCGAAGGAAGACAAGGCCGGCTGGTCGGGATTTCTTGAGCACCTGAGGACCCGGGGCTTGAAAGGTGTGCAGTTGGTGGTCTCGGATGCCTGTATGGGCCTGGTCGAGAGTGTCAGCGAACACTTTCCCGAGGCGCGCTGGCAGCGTTGTGTGGTGCATTTCTACCGCAACGTATTCAGTCATGTGCCGCGTGGCAAAGTCCGAGCGGTGGCGCGGATGTTGAAGGCGATCCATGCGTCGGAAGACCTGGCCGCGGCTCAAGATAAGGCCCAGGCAGTGGTGACCAAACTCAAGGAGCTGCGCCTGACCAAAGCGGCGGAGCTGGTCGCAAAACATATCGACGAAACACTGATTTTCTACCGCTTTCCCGCACCGCACTGGCGGCGGATCCGGACGAACAACCCTTTGGAGCGGATCATCCGCGAGATTCGCCGGCGTACACGCGTGGTCGGGGCCTTTCCTGACGGCGAATCGGCGCTGATGCTGGTTTCCGCCAGGCTACGGCATATTGCCACCACCAAATGGGGAACAAGACGTTATCTGAAGATGGAGTTATTGAACGAGCCGCTCGAAGCTGACGTGGCCATTGCATGAACTGGATCGAGACCATCGCTCAAAAAAAGCGAAATAATCGTTGCACTACCCGTAAACGGGCCTGAACCTGTGTGAAGCGATCATTCGGTCTCAGGATTTCGTCCTCATCGAAGGGCGAGTCCTCAAAGAAGGTTTCCTTGGCGAGTACCTCATAGGCGACGGCGGTGCGGCTGTTGATCTAGTGGAACGAAGTGAACTTCTGTTCCGGGTACACGTCACGGTCCTTGTCCTCCTGGTAGTCGAGGCGGGTTCGGGAGCGAAAAAAGAGCTTCTCGCCAATCGGGCGTTCGAAGTACCCACCGCGAATCCACACCGATTGGGCCTGCCGGAGACGGACCGCGCTTCAACGCAGGGTCTGTTAACTCATGCAGGTTGTCGTAACGAGAACTGTCATGGGATCAGCGTCGAACTCTTTCTCAAGGGTTTTTCCGAAAAGCCTGAGCCATCGGTCTTGCGCCAGATATGCGAGCTTTTCGCGGGCAGCAGGGCACTCATAACGCAGTTTCCCCAGGTTTTGCAGATGGTGCACCATCTCATGTACCAGCACAGAAACATCTACCGGTCTGGCGTCGGACCAGCCGTTGGTCAGGAAGATTGTTTCGGTCGAATCGTCATAGACTGCGACAACCTCGCGGCGAACCTTCGTCGGTATGTGGTTATGGATCTCATTGTCGTACCGTCGTATTGCTGATGCGCTCCCGTACCGCATCGCGGTGAGAGTCGCCTGTCGTGCGAACTCGACTTGCGGCAGTCGCTGGGTCCCTGGTAAGCCGAAGTTCGAGGAAAGCCAACTCGCAATCCGCGACAGCGTCTCAGGAAGCGGGGCCGTAGGCACTGAGTGACGCGCGCTACCGCACCTCCGACCTTTGGTTTGGGATGCGCCTGCAAAGTCTCCCGGTGACGACGCGGGCCGTTGTGAGCTCGGATCGGCGTCGTTGCATGAGTGAGCCAGGGTCGTATGTGTGATTGGGAATATTGACAGGGTAGTGTAAAGAGCAAGTTGTCTAAGCATGGTCTCGTTCTCCAAAGGGACCCATTTATGCTCGTCTTGCGGCGTGATGTCTTTCAGATTCTCTTGATTTGGCGCTGAGTTTTCCCCGACGGCTGTCACAGAAATTCCATCGACGGTCGGCGGATGCTATAGTGAGTGCGGCAGAGAGGCACACATTGATCTACGAGTTCGGTAGCTGTTCCCTGGATGTCGACCGGCAGGAACTGCGTCGCGAAGGGGAGCTGGTGGCCGTCGAGTCCCAGGTGATCGATCTGCTGGAGTACCTTATTCTTAATCGTAACCGCGTGGTAGGTAAGGATGACCTGATTGCGAGTATCTGGAAGGGTCGCATCGTTTCGGATTCCACGCTTACCAGTAGGATCTCAACCGCACGTAGAGTCATCGGGGACCGCGGCGATGGTGAGCGATTGATCCGTACTATCTCTCGCAAAGGATGGCGATTCGTCGCCGAAGTCAGGGAAACGACCAGGCTGACTGGGCAGGAAACTGTCGTTCAGGAGTCGCCGATAAGGGAACCTGCGGTTCGATTAACGCGTGCGGGCGCCCTACAACTTCCCGACAAACCATCCATTGCTGTGCTTCCGTTTACGAACATGTCCAGTGATGGAGACCACGAGTATTTCAGCGACGGGGTCACAGATGACATCATCACTGCACTGTCGCGCCTTCGCTGGTTCTTCGTGATCGCCCGTAATTCAACGTTTACCTACAAGGGTCGTAGTGTAGATGTACGGGAAGTCGGACGCGATCTCGGCGTCCATTACGTGCTCGAAGGCAGTGTGCGCAAATGCGGGCAGCGTGTGCGAATCACCAGTCAGCTGACGGACGCTTCGTCGGGCAACCACATCTGGGCAGAAAAGTATGACCGTGAACTCGTGGACATATTCGCGCTGCAGGACGAGATCACGGCAAGTGTAACCGCGACAATTGAGCCTGCACTCCTCGCGGAGGAAGTGAGGCGAATGGAAGCACGTTCACTCGACGATTTAGATGCGTGGAACCGGGTTGCTCGCGCTGTGACAGCTTTCTGGAGACTCACATCAAAGCACAGCGAAACCGCGATTTCGATCTTGGAGAAAACCGTAGAGAGCTACCCATCCTATGCGCCAGCGCATAGTCTCCTCGCTTTTGCATTGCTTATCGCTAACCATATGGGATGGCGGCGCTCGGATCACGACAAACGGGTCGCTGAAGATCTGGGGCGCCGAGCGGCGGAACTCGATGAGAACGACCCCTGGGCGCAGATGACGCTCGGCTATCTTGCATTCGTGGGACGGCGAACGGACGAGGCGGTGCGCTACTTCCGTACTGCGATCGATCTTAATCCGAGCTTCGCCGCAGCCTACGGGCATGTTGGCTGGGCTTTGGCGCACGACGGTCGATCGGGTGAGGCGATCGAATATCTGCGACAAGCTATCCGGATGAGCCCGCGTGATCCGTTCAATGTGCTGTTTCTGGCGGGAATGGCCGCTGCTCACTATCTGGGCGGTCGGTACGCCGAAGCCATCGAGTGCGCGCGGCGGGCGGTGGAACTGCGACCGGAACATCTCGGCGCGCGTCGTAAACTCTGCGCAAGCCTCGCCCAAGCGGGATTCATAGACGAGGCAAGATCGGAATTGGCTCAGCTGAGAGACATGCAACCGGATATCTCCATCGCCTGGGTAGAGAGATCAGTCCCCTATACACCGGGGCCGATGACTCACTTCGTTGAGGGACTGCGTAAAGCGGGCCTGGCGCCGGAATCCTTCGCATCATCCTGAATACGCAACTGCGGGCACGCGGGCGTGATTTCACGCCTAGAACGAACCAGAGCCAACGCCCACAACGCATGACAGTACGCGCGCCGGTTATAGTCGAGCAACACACTTTCACTTTCCTGTCGGTACACGTACACGCGTGTGCGATTTCAAAAGCAAAGGGCGGTAAGCCGTCCTACTACCAATCTTTCTAATACACGCGAGTGGGCACCCGGTGAACACGGCTTTCCCGCCGGCCCCAGAGGTCAGGTCTTGGTCATCCGTGCAACGGCTTCGTCAGTGGTCCACAGGGCGTTTGCGATGTAGCGAAAGTTAATAATGGCCGCAAGATACCCATCCCCTTCGGGAACCTTGGCTGCTGCGGTGGCGTCCCGTACCACGGCCACTTCGAAACCCTGCTCGAGAAGCTCGCGCAGGTGCGCCTCGACACAAAGGTTGGCGGACATGCCGGCGAGGATAACCTGGTCCACGTGGTTTTTGCGAAGTTGCAACACGAGATCGTTCGCTTCCGGACCGTAGACCTTATGGGGTGAAGCTATGATGGTCTTGCCGTCGAGAATGTACTTCTTGTATTCCGGCATGAAGTCGGCGCCCGAGTTCTCCTTGAGCGTGTAAGGGCTCTCCCGGTCGAACATCCCGATCTTGTGCATGAGCTTTTCCAGCGCGCCCTCGAACTTCCAACCCTTATCGGTGGGATAATAATAATGCGGCGATATCGCCACGGTCATGCCCGCTTTCTTGGCGGCTTCGAACAACCGTCCCAGGTTTGCAACAGTGTTATGCTGTTGCACGCTCTCTCCGACGACACCCCAAGTGACCCCTTCGGGACTCAGGAAATCGACTTGCGGGTCGCTCACGACCAATGCGGCACGCTTTACGTTCAAGACCATATCCGACGGTGGCAGCCCCGGTTTTTCCGGGTCCGCGTAGGGATTCTGGCCTGCCGTGGCAACCCGGCTCCCGGCGGTCACGACCGTCGCCGCCGCTCCGGCGAGACCGGCCTTTAGAAACCTGCGGCGAGCACCTTTGGCACAACCCTGTTCTGGATTCGAATGATCACACATCTTTTCCCCCTCACGTTCGTTAGTACTGAGAGGGCAGTAACTTAGTTCAGAGCGGGTGCGAAAGGGTCCGAAACAGGTGCTGAATCGTTCACTGCTATTTGCGAATCTGACAATCCACCCCCGCCGTGGCTTGTGGCCCTGCGATCGACGCGCCAAGACTGCTACGAGGCGGTACGCCGGCTGCGGTCCAACTTGCGGTAATTCTGTGGTGTTACCCCAAAAAAAGCGTGAAATGCGTGACTGAAGTGGCTGCGACTGGCGTACCCTACCTTTAACGCGATCACTTTTATCGGATAATTCGTCTCGCATAACAGTCTGGCCGCGTCCCGCAGGCGCACCTCTCTCAAGAAATCCATGACTGGGCGGCCGAACACCGCATTGAAGCGTTCTGCAAACGTCGTGCGGCTCATGGCGCATTTGAAAGCCAAAAGCTCGAGTGTATGTGGCCGCTCCGGGTGCTCCATGATCTCTCGCACGGCCCCACTCAGACGCGGCTCGATCACGGTCGACAACCACGGTAACTCGGTTAGCCCGGTGTCGCACTGCTCACGGAAAAGTTCGATCAAGCACTGTTGGAACAGTGCGCGCAACATGGCGTTCGTGCCGGGTCCCGGCGCACCGAGTTCGCGAACGATGTCCTCGAATACCCGCCATACCGGTTCCTCGGGGGCCGCCTGGGTGACAATGGGTTCTAGGAGGTGGTCAAACACGCCACTGCGGTGTTGGTAGCTCACGTCCAGAGATCCGCACAACACGGCGACGCCGTCGTGTAACGTGTTCACCGGCGTCCCGAACTGGTTGAGCCGAGCGCCGAGTGGCCGCCAATCGCGGAAGTTGGGCGGGATCTTGCCAGGTGTTCCACAACCCACGAGGCGATGACGCTTCCCGGATGGCGCCAGCAGCATCGTGCCCTGTCGCAACCCAAACGACTTTGTGCCGTCGAAAATCAACACCCCGTCACCGCCAAGAACGTAATGGATCATGATCTCCTTGCACGGCCCCAACATGAGTTGTGATCCTGTCGCAACGCAGCATAATGCGAAGGGGGATACCTGGATATCGAGATGTTCCAACAGCTCGTCTAAGGTCATCGATGACTCCCGGTTGTGCGCCCACTGGACGATTTCGCACCGATTTCGGACCTGACCGCTTCTGTCTTGTAGTACCGTTATAACACGATCAGGGCACGGCTGTGAGGCCCCGATCAAACCTAAGACGATGGAAACCGATCCGGGTTCGACCACCGAAGGACGTAGAAACCTGGTTTACCGCCGAAGCATACGCAAACAACACATACAGACACTGGAGGGCAGGCAGATGACACAGCAGAACATCGTTAACGGGATGGACCTCGACAAACTTGAGTCGTTTCGCGATTCTCTCGAGCATCAACCCGTAACTCTCGGTCTCGAAGCAACCGGTACTTGGGAAGGGCACTCCGGACGTAGCACCGTACATATCGGCCCCTACACCCTGGACGGCCAGCGCATAGAGCGCCCTACCCGGCACTACACGGTTCCCTACGGCGCCTGGAAAGAAGTTGAAGAGGCAATCGGGTTCGTTGGTCCCACCGATCGCGCGGAACCTGTAGAGATGGCGCTGAGCGCCGTTGCGGCCTGCCTTGCCAACAGTATCGCCCTCAATGCACCAAGGCACGGTATAAAGCTGGACGGGCTGGAAATCAAAGTGTCCTGTGATGTTGATCCCAGTGTGTTGTTCGAGGTGAAGGGTCCCGAATCCCACACGTCGTGCATGCCAAAGATCTCGACGGAAGTAAAGGTGAGAGGGGACATTACGGATGAACAGCTGGATACCATTCAGCGTCTGATCAGTTATTCGCCGGTGCATGGCATGATCGAGTATGCCAACAAGACCGAGTCCCATGTCGTTAGGGAGTGAGTATCTGGAATCGGGTACTGAAGGCGTATTTGGCGGCAAGCGAAGCGACTTGTGCCCGAGTTGCGGCATCGGGCGAAACCCAACAAGAGCCTGGCGTTGAGCGAGGCGTTTCCCACGCAGCTGGTACACCAGTGGGTATTGAGCGTTCCGTATCCATGGTTCTTCCTATTGACGAGCCGCCGTGCCGTCATACGCCAGGTCCTAAACACGAGGGTGGCCCAAGTGGACCGCCCTCGTCAGCGGTTTGAAACGGGAATTGTTCGCTTATTCGGTAGATGCCGACGTGATTGAGGAAGGTCGCGCTGACCTTGACTGGAAAGCTACTGCGTCCAAGGCTCTCTGGTGGCCGTGCAGGGGCGCAAGGTGAGACTGTTAGGACCAGGGGAGATTACCCAATGATGACCGCGTTGGGTTATGGCTACCGCGCGCGGCCACCGTGGCGGTTGACCTTAGTGGGCAGGGTGCCCGCGAAAAGCTTGCCGTCGAACCGTCGCCGGGGTGATTATCCCGGTCCAGGTATCGGAAGTTTCCGCAACCGGCTCGATACCGCGAGAATGGCGCGCGTGTAGCGGCCGGACGGATCCTCGACCACCTCGTTCATCGCGTCGTAAAAGACGGGTTCCAACGGCGGATCGGTGCGCAGCGCAAACACCAGGTAAGCAACGGCGGTGGCGAAACAGCAGTCTTCGCGCACCAGGCTCAATCCGATACGAAACGCCAAATGCGCCGCGCGGCTATCGATGTCGATCTGTTCCAGAAAGTTTCCGATGGATTCGAAACTGTGCAGGCCGGCGCAGGTTTGCGGGGTGCAGGATCTGTATTCCGCGGTGTCTTCTGCGGTCTCGGCGTGGACCGGCGGCGGCTCCGCAGTTGCCGCGATCAACAGCGCAATGCAGGCAACGCGTAGAGTCTTCGACATGCGCGCGCTCCAAGTTCAGGTCCCCTCACTCCTCTAGTTTAGAAGTTTCCGCGTAATATGACATTGTTGTTTCAAGTCTGCTCGTAACGCCCGCGCGCGCACGTGCCGCGGGACGGTTAGCGAGGCGGGTCGCCCCGTCGATAAGCGGTCTCGACGCGGCTGATGACGTGCTCGCGACTGTATTCCCGCGAGACGTGCATACGCGCGTTTTCCACCAACCGTTCCCGCAGCGCAGCATCACTGAGCACACGCTCAATGGCCCTTCCCAGGGCGACCGTGTCGCCGGGGGGGACCAGCACGCCATTGACGTCATGCTCCACGATCTCGCGCAAACCGCTAACCTCAGTGGCAATGACCGCGACTCCCGCCGCCATCGACTCGGCGGCAACGCGACCAAAGGCTTCTCCGTACGAGGGCACCACTGTCACGGTCGTGTCCGCCAGGATCGCGCCAATGTCGGGCACCCAGTCAAGCAGACGGATGTCGGCCTGCCTGCCAGCGGCTTCGATCGAGGCCTGGATGTCGTGAACATACGCCGACTCTAGGGAACCGGCGTCAACGCCCACCACGAAGAAACACACGTCGGTGCGTCGGGTCAGAACATCGATGGCGGCTTCGACAAACTCTTTCTGTCCTTTATGGCGATGAATACTGCCGAATACGGCGACACGAAACGGCTTGCCACAATCTGCCAGTGCCGGGTGTGGCCGGTGGGAGACGGCGGACGGTTCCACCCAGTTGGGGATACGCGCCAGACGCCGTGCGTCAACGCCAAGCGTGTCTCGTATCTCGTCGCGTTGGGCCTCGCTCAAGGTGAAGACCAGGTCTGCGTGGCGAAACAGTTTGCGGTTGAAGGCGCTGCGATTCAATCGATAGTAACGTCGCCAGAGTGCACAGCGACCACCGGCCAACCGGCTCGCTAGATACGCCACCGGGTAGTCCCTACCGTTGTGGGCGTTGATCCAGGTCACTCGGTGTCGGCGTAGGTATCGGGCCAAGCGGAACAAGGAGAGAAGGTCCAGCGCGCCGCGCAGCGGCAGCGTGAGTACCGGTACATGCGGTTCCAGCCTTTGCAGCAGGGCGGCGCGCGGGCGGCAGGCCACGGTGACGAAATGACCGCGTTCGCAAAGCGCCGCGCTCAGCCCGGCGATACTGACCGTGGCACCGCCGTCGTTCGGCGACGAATACATGTGCAGCACGCGAAGGGGTGCGGGCGTCTTGCGTGCTTTGTTGTCCGGCACCATCAAGATCGGCGGTGCCGGTGCGCGCGTTCGGACGCAGCCGGGGAGGCGCGCGAAAGTGACCCTGCGCGGGTTGGCCAAGACCGCCCTGGGGCGGGGGAAATCGTCACGATCAACGTTAAAATGGGACTCATATACCTGATGAAATCAATCGGGCATAATAGGTTGTATCAATCAATGGATTGATTTGAATGATTTTACAAATCAATCGTATTGGTTTGCTATATATGGCTCATCTGGGAGGGTTAACTCGTTTCGCAGCCAGACGCTGCGAGTAATTCGAAACCACCAACGATCTGGAGGAGAAACAATGCGTTTAAAACGTTCATTCGCCCTGCCGGTAGTGGCGGCGGTGCTCGCCTCAAGTGCCCACGCCCGTGTGGATTTCGGTAAGGAGGGCGAACCGGTCAATCTGGTCATCGGTTATCAGCCTTACTACACTGAATCCTGGTCCGGTGTGGTCAACAACGGTAAACAGCTGTGGAAGAAGTATTTGCCGGAGGGATCCACTGCCGAATTCCAAATCGGCTTGCAAGGCTCGGTAATCGTGAACGCAATGACCGGTGAAAAGCAGCATATCGGGTACATGGGCGACATGCCGGCGATCGCATCCACGTTCCGTAACATTCCCGAACGGGGTGGCACTGACATGCGGATTGTTGCAGTCCTGGGGACCTCGAAGCAGCAATGCAACATTTTCCTGGTACGGAACGATGCCCCGGAGTTCAAAGACGGCACGGAAGCGGTGAAATGGATGGACGGGAAAATCACGTCCGCACCGCACGGGGCGTGCACCGATCGATTCGCGCGTCTCGCATTCAAGCAAGCGGGTATCGAACCGAAGCGGTATCTGAATCAAAACATCGAGGTCATCACCACTAACTTTCGCGCTGGCAAACTGGACGCCGCGGCTATCTGGGAACCCACCGCGACCAAAATCGCTAAGTCCGGTATCGCCAGGCGCGCTGCCAGCGGCGAAAACTTCGACGCGTTGGACGGTGGTTTCATGGTGATGTTGAATGACCTGATTACGCAGCGCCCGGACGTACACAGAGGATGGCTGGAAGCGGAGTTGGATGCGCAACTGTTCATGGCTGACCCGGCCAATGCAGACGAGGTCGCGTCTCTTGCCGAAGCCCAGACCGAGAAGATAGACAAGGACGTGCTGTGGGCGTCGCTGTACGGTTGGAACGATCCTCAGATGGGAGGCGGCGAGGTGAAAGTGCAGCTCGATTTTGTCGTGACAGAGCGTGTCCAAGGCCTGTTGGATGACGCGACGGCGTTTCTTTACAGTCTGCCCAAGAAGCCTGCGGCAGCGGCGAAGATCCGTGAGGGCGGCGTCGACGACAGCGTGGCGCGGGCGATTCTGAAGGACCGCGGCTTATCGAGCCCACTCGCGGTCGTCAAAGCGCAGAAGAAATAAGCGCCGCTCACGCCTCTCGTATGCGGGTCCCAGGTTGGGTGGGCCTGGGACCCTTGAGTTGCACGTACATGGTTGGGGAAGTGGTACCTGAGATGGCTCTGTTGGGTTGCGATAATGGCGAGCGCTGAGTCCTCGGCTACCGCCGAGGTCAAGCGAGAGCCGACCGGTCTCGCGCTTGCCTGGTACCGGCTCAAAAGGAGTCTGGGCACGTCGACACCGTACTTCATGCTCGGTGGAATCGCGCTCTGGTTACTCTTGTGGTGGTTGTTCTGCGAAGTATGGAAGCTGCCGCGTTTCGAGAAAATGCCGGGGCCCGTAAGCGTTTTGAGCGAGCTGTTCGCCCCGGAACCGTTCCTCGGTGTTTCCATTTTTACCTACGAGTTCTACGAGCACGTGTGGGCGAGTTGTCGCCGAATTTTCATCGCGTTCAGCATCGCTACCGGGGTGGGCGTGCCGCTTGGACTATTCATGGGTTGGTCGAAGCGATTTCGCGATTACACGTTTCCGATACTGGAAACCTTGCGCCCGATTCCGATCCTGGCGTGGGTCCCGCTGGCGATTCTGATGTTTCCCGGATTCGAAGGTCCGGTCATTTTTCTCGCTACCCTCGCCTCTCTGTATGTCACCACTCTCAACACGTTGTTGGGCGTCGATTCCATCGACGAATCCTACTTCCGCGCCGCGGGCTGTCTCGGGTCCAAGCCCAAGGACGTATTCTGGCATGTCGTGGTTCCCGGAGCGCTGCCGTTTATTTTTACCGGACTGCAGATCAGCATCGGAGTCGCGTGGTTTTCCCTGGTAGCGGCCGAGATGGTGTCCGGGGATTACGGCCTCGGTTACTTGATCGTCGATTCCTATATGAACAACGTGACCGTGCCGATGGTGATCGGTATGGTGACGCTGGGGTTTGTCGGTTGGGGGACGTCGGCGATCGTGCGTCTGGTGGGCAATCGCCTCATGCAATGGCGCGTGCGCGCGCTGGCCCTGGAGCGCCGTTAAATGGACCAGAAAGTGTCCGCGGCGCCGCCGACCACCAAGGGTGCAATCAGCATCCGCAACGTCACCAAGATCTACGATCCGGAGGGGGTCAACGTGCTGGCGGTGGACGATTGCTCTTTGGAGATCGCCCCCGGGGAAGTATGCATGATCGTAGGCCCCTCGGGTTGCGGGAAAACGACATTATTGAACGCAATCGCGGGATTCCATTCGATCACCACCGGAGAGATCTACCTGGACGGCGAGCTGTTGTGCGGCCCCGAATCGCCGCTGTCGAAGCAGGGTGCGGACCGGGTGGTGGTGTTCCAGAACGGTGCGCTATTCCCCTGGAAGACGTTGGCGGACAACGTCGCATACGGGCCGATCGTGCAGGGCGCGTTAAGCAAGTCCGAGGCCCGCGACAAAGCGCGCCACATGCTGGCGGAGGCGGGGCTCGGTAACGTCGCGGAAAAGTACCCCGGAGAGGTGTCCTCCGGAATGGCCAGGCGCGCGGAGATCGTGCGCGCGCTCATCAACGACCCGAAGGTTTTGCTGCTCGATGAGCCCTATCGCGCCATGGACGCATTGACGAAATCCATCATGCACGAGGCGCTCCTGGAAATGTACGATCGGACCAAGGTGACGATATTTTTCATCACCCACGATCTCGAAGAGGCGATCTTCCTGGGTGACCGTGTAGTGGTGATGACCACCAGACCGGCGCGCACCAAGAAGATCGTTGAAGTCGGTATTCCGCGCCCGCGCGACTATCACATTTTGTCGTCCGATAAGTTCCGCACCCTCGTGGAGGAAACCAAGAACGCGGTGCACGAAGAGGCGATCAAGGCTTTTGAAGCGGGCGAGCGCGAACTCGCATGATGCGCGTCGTGAGTAAATTATGGCAACGATAGTCGACAGCCCCCATGCGAGCGCCCCGATCCGGCGCAGCCGGTGGCAGAAGTTGCGCGCCAACAAGAAACTCTGGCGCGGTATTGTCGCGATGGTATGCGCTTTGATTCTATGGGAGATCGGTTCACGCTGGGATGAATGGTTCGATTTTCAGATGCCGTTCATTGGATTGATACCGCCGCCCACCGATGTGGTGCGGGCATGGAGTGAGGTGATCTTTCTGCCCGGCTACTGGGAGAGCTGGTATTTGAGTTTCAAGCGGGTGATGGTTGGTTTTCTGGCGGCGCAGATCGTGGGCATTCCGCTCGGATTGTTGATGGCGGTAAACCGTTATTTCCGAGAGATATTCTTTCCGCCTTTCGAAGTGTTACGGCCCATACCACCGTTGGCGTGGGTACCGGCTTCGTTGATTTTCTGGCCCACCAATGAGGCATCCATCGCCTTCGTCACGTTCCTGGGTGCGTTCTTCACGATCGTGATCAACGTGCTGGGCGGCGCGCGCAATATCGATATCCGATTGCTCAGGGCGGCCCAGTCCATGGGGGCTTCGCAGTGGCACTTGTTCAGCAAAATCGTCCTGCCCGGCACGCTGCCGTCGATATTCACCGGCGCTGCGGTTGGGATGGGCATCACCTGGGAAGTCGTGCTCGCGGCGGAGATGATTTCCGGCGGAGGTACGCAGGCCGGTGGCGGTCTCGGATTCTTCATCTGGAATTCCTACATGGGCGGGTCTCTGGAACAGATTGTCGTCGGCATGATCAGTATCGGTATTGCGGGCTACTTGTCGAGTAGTGCGATCCGCTATCTGGGCGATCTGTCGATGCCCTGGCGACGGATGTTTTGAGATAAGCACATGGCAGAGGCAACAGCGCAGAGCACGAATCCGCCTACGACGGCCGGGCGCATCGAGTTCGAGAGCGTCAGCAAGGGCTACGGTGACGAGTGGCAGTATGAACAGGTGATCGAAAACCTGTCGATGGAGATTGAACCGGGCACGTTGACCGCGGTGGTCGGCCCCTCGGGATGCGGGAAAAGCACGTTGGTAAACCTGGTCGCCGGATTCGAAACGGTGGATACGGGTACCATCAGCATAGACGGTAAGAAGATCACCGGGCCCGGGCACGATCGCATGGTCGTGTTCCAGGAAACCGCATTGATGCCCTGGTTGAGCACTTATCAGAACATCGTATTCGGCCCTAAACTGCGTGGCGATCTGAAAGGGAAAGCGCTCGCAAAAGAGGCTGACGGGTTGCTCGAGAAAGTCGGACTGACGGAATTCCGTGACAAATACCCGCTGCAGCTCTCTGGCGGCATGCAGCGCCGGGCCGAGCTGGCGCGGGCGTTGATCAATCGTCCGGTGTTGATGATCATGGATGAACCCTTCCGCGGCCTCGATGCGATGACCCGCGAATTGATGCAGGAGTTTTTCTTGAGGCTGTTCGAAGAGTTCCGACGTACCAACCTGTTCGTGACTTCGGAGATCGAAGAAGCTATTTTTCTGGCGGATCGCCTGGTGGTATTGTCCAATCGCCCCGCCAGCGTGCGCGAAATCATCGAAATCGATCTGCCGCGACCGCGCAAATTGGAGATGTTGAGTTCTTCGGAAGCTTACGAGTATAAGCGCCGGGCGATGGAAATTCTGCACGAAGAAGCGATGAAAAGTTTCTCCGGTGCCGGCGGGCAGTCCGATTTTCTCGAAGCGTACGCCAAACGCGACGATCTCTAACCGAAGGTGCGGGCCACCTGCTTCCGGCGCACTTTCACGCGGAGACGGCCCGATTTCCATTAGAATTCGGGTCGAACCTGTGACTTTCGACCCCGACCTGTGGACGACAGCGCCTTGCTCGACTTGATCACCGATCGATCCGTTGTGATCGGCCTGGCGGTTGCTGGTGCGGCGCTTGCGACATTGGGCAGCGTCTTGAAAAGCCGCGGTATGCACGCACCGTACGCGCGCGCGGTGGTGCGCGCGGGATACACCCTGGCATGGGCCAGCGTGGCGCTGTTCATCGTCGCGGGATTTCGCGCGTAACGCAACGAGCGTGATCCAGGCCCGCGGATTGTCAATGAGTTTTGGCGGAGTTCAGGTCGTCCGCGACGTGTCGTTTGCGGTGGAGCCCGGGACGGTTGTCGGCTTTCTCGGTCCTAACGGCGCGGGCAAAACGACCACCCTGCGCATGTTGACGGGGTATCTGCAACCGCAGTCCGGGCGCGCGTCGATCTGCGGTTTCGACGTGCGCAAGCAAACCCGCCTCGCACAACAACATTTCGGGTATCTACCTGAAGCCGCGACCGGCTTCGGCAATCTCACGGTGCGCGAGTTCCTGACTTTTTGCGCTGAAGCGCGGGGGTTTCGAGGTGCGGCCGTCGGCGCGGCGATAAGCCGGGTCTGTGAGCGCATCGATGTGCGCGACGCGCTGGGTGTGCTCATGCGTACGTTGTCCAAGGGTTGGCGACAACGGGCCTGGTTTGCCCAGGCGCTGCTGCACGACCCGCCGGTGTTGATGCTGGACGAACCCACCGACGGCCTCGATCCAAACCAGAAGCGCCAAATCAGAGCCCTTATCCGGCATGCCATGGGCGACAAATGCATACTGCTCTCGACGCATATTCTGGAAGAAGCCGAAGAAGTCTGTCAGCGGGCGATCATCGTAGCGCATGGTCGAATCGTGGCAGATGATTCGACCGCCAACCTGCTCGACGCCGGCGGGCGTTTGGGCGAGGCGTTTTACCGGTTCACCGTGCCGGAGCCGGCCGCCGGTGCGCACGCGGCGGACTCCCATTCACGCGCGGACGACCCGCCTTGACCACCCTGCGTCACGAACTGCGTCAGCTGCTATATTCGCCGTTGACCTACCTGTTTCAGATTGTTTTCCTGCTCGGTTTGTCCGCGGGCGTCTTCTTGATCGCCGACTTTTATTCGAGTGATGAAGCCTCGGCGCGGCTGCTGCTTGTTTTTCTGCCGTGGGTGGCGGTGGTTCTGGTTCCGGCGCTGTGCGCGCAGGCCTGGGTGGACGAACCCGGGGACCGCAGCATGGAACTCGTCGCTACCCTACCGGTGTCTGTTGCGGCGCTGGTAGTCGGTAAATTTCTCGCCATCTGGTCAATCGCGCTCGTTACGTTGGCATTTACCGCACCCTTTGCCGTTACCTTGTACTGGCTCGGCGAGCCGGACGGCGGCGTACTCGCGGCAGGCTATGTGGGCGCGGCGGCTCTGCTGGCGGTATACGTCGCCGTGGCGCTATTCATGGCCTCCCTGGTGCGCGAACAAGTCAGCGCTTTGGTGCTGGGTATCGGTGCTCTGTTCGTGCTGTTGATACTGGGCTGGGACGTGTTTCGCCAGTTTGTGCGCGCTTTGGACATGCCGGCCCTGACCGGTTTGCTGCTGGCGATGAGCCCGAAAACCTGGATGGACTCGATGAGCGCGGGAGTGATCAGGGCGCCGGTTCTGGCCGCGTTCGCAGGCGTCACGAGCGTGGTCCTGTTCGCCACCGCCTGGTCGCTGTCCATGCGCAAGCGTGTCTCAAGCGGTCTACGTGGTCACGGCGGTGCTCCGGCGATGGTATTGGGGGCGTTCGTGATCGCCGGTTTGTGCATCTCGGAGCGCATTGGATCGACATGGTTTGTCGACCTGACCGCCGAGAAGGAGTTTACCCTGGGGGCCGGTACGCGATCGATTCTGCACAGGTTACCGGAGCCGGTCACCGTCACGTTGTACTGGAGCGAAAGTCAGCCCGACGTGCCCGCGTCGATCCGCGCCCACGCCGTCCGGGTGCGCGATTTACTGAATCTCATTGCCGCCCACAGCGCGGGAAAGATCCGCGTCGTGGAGCTTGATCCAGCTCCGGACACCGACACCGAGTTGGAGGCGGCGGCGCTGGGCGTGCACCGCGTTCCGATGACTTCCGGCGACCATTTTTACTTGGGCGCCGTGTTCCGCCAGGACCGTCGACGGGGCCGCATCCCGTATTTCGACAACCGCCGCGAACGCCTGTTGGAATACGACGTGATGGTGGCGTTGAACGGGTTGTCCAAAGCGCGGATACCGCGCATCGGTATCATCAGTCCCCTGGTTGCCCCCAGCGCGGTGGACGCGGATCCGCCGGGACTGTCGTTTCTGAGCGAGTTGAAACAGGCTTACGATATCGCGATCGTGCCCTACTTCAAAGAGGAACTGCCGGACGGCCTGGACGTGCTGGTGGTGATTGCCGCCGGCATCTTGCGCCGCAACCTGCTGCAAGAAATCGACGCTTTCGTATCGCGGGGTGGAAGCCTGATCGTATTGGTGGACCCGTACCTGCGCCTGCATCGGGCCAGCAATCAAGTCACCATCGGACCGTCCGAGAATGTGGATGATATTTCGGATCTGCTCGCCGCGTACGGGCTGATCTATCGGGACAATGTGATCGGTGACGCGGAGCTCGGCGCGCCGGTTTCCCACCAGAGTCTGGGCACGCTCAGTTATCCCTATTGGCTGCGCGTGGCGCCGGAGCAGTTGTCCAGTGCGCACCCGGTGACCGCTTCATTGAACGAACTTCTGTTCGCAGAGCCTGGTGAATTCGAAATGACACAGCCCGCCGCACAAGCCCTGGTGAGGACCGGCAACCGAAGTGGGACGCAGCCCCGCGACCGGTTTGCCGAATCGGAACCGGCCGACCTGGCCGCGGGATTCGTTCCGCAGCCGCGCCAGCGCGTGATTGCGGCGGTAGTCCCCGCCGGGGACGTCGTGCGGGCTTTTGGTCCCGCGTCCAGCGCGCCCGGTAATAGCGTGGTATCCGATGAGGCCGGTATCGTGTTTGCCGTCGCGGACGTGGACTGGATCTACGATACGTTCTCACTACAGACGGTCGATCTCGAGGGCGGAAAAATAGTCAGACCGCTCAACGACAACTACGCATTCTTCCTCAATATGGTGGAGTACGCGACAGGAGATCCTGCGCTGCTGTCGATCCGTTCCCGCGGGCGGCTGCAGCGCACGTTTACGCTGGTCGAAGATCGATTCAAAAACGCCGAGAAACAATACCGCGCCCGACGTGCCGAGCTGACAGCATCGATTTCGCAAGTGGAAACCCGCATCGCTCAGTTTCTGAAGCAAGCCGGTGTGGACGACGTTGCGCGTCTGCCCGCGGCCGACCAGGACCGTTTACTGGCTATACAGCGTGAACTCCTGCCGTTACGACGCGATTTGCGTGAAGTTCGCTTGCGCATTCGCAGCGATATCGAAGCGTTGGGAAACCGCGTCACGGCGTTCAATCTGTCCGCCGGGCCGTTGCTGGTGATTATTTTCGCCGGCTGGATGTTCGCGCGCCGACGCCGTGGTCAGGCGGTGGGGGTCTCTTCCAGTAACAGGCCTTCCGCTTGAAAAATCTTCTCGAACGTTTTGTTTTTCAGTGCATTTTCCATCATGCTGATGACCGCCTTGGCCATCGGCAACATGGGATCGCCCTGTACCCACACCAGGCCGATATTCTGGCTGACGACCGGGTCCTTGAGAAGCTTACGTCGGGTTCCAGGGAAACCGCCCGACACCTCCATGAAGTGACTCGGAATGACGGTAGCTAGATCGCCTTTCATTACGTGCAACGCCAATTGGAAAATCGAGTTCGATTCCACGCGCGGTTCCGGCTGCACGCCGCTGGCGGCAAAGGCTTCATCCATCATTTGTCGCTCGTACATCGAAGGGGAGAGCAGGCACAACGGCAGCTCGGCAATCTGCGACCAGGTTGCCGATTTGTTTCCATTCAGAGGATAGGTTTCGGGTGTGAGCAGGCTCAAGCGTTCCTCATAGAGGGGCAGCTTGTCGAGACGCTCGAGGGGTTGGTTCTCCAGATAGGTAACGCCGATGTCCAGTTCGAAATTCTTGAGCGCCAGCTTCATCTGCTCGAGACCCATGAACTGAATGTCGACCTTTACCTGTCGGTGTCGATCGGTGAACAATCTCTCCAGAATGGGCAATACCGGCGAACTCATCGGCATCGCGCCGATGCGCAGACAACCGCGCAGGTTTTCGCGCATAATCGCGAGTTCTTCGAGCATTCCCTCGCGATCGGCAAGAATCCGTTTAGACCATTCGATTACCCGTTTCCCCTCTTCGGTAAATCCCTGAAAACGCTGGTGTCGTAGGATGATCGGAATGTCCAGTTCTTCCTCCAGCTGCTTGATGGCGCTGGACAGGCTCGGTTGCGACACGTGGCAACGTTTTGCGGCGCGCCCGAAATGGCCCTCCTGCTCGAGTGCGACAAGATAGTGAAACTGGCGAAGAAACATGGCTTAACTTGTCTCGGTATGGAAAGACCGCGTCGAGACTATAATGTAGCATACCTTTGCGGGTCGATATCCCTTCCGCGCCCGATCACTTGATTTTTATACAGCCCGACAAGGGTTTCATATGATTCCGGTTCTGATCGGTATAGGCTTGTTCGTCGGACTCCTGATCGGCATGATCGGGATCGGCGGCGTCTTGCTCGTACCGTCGCTCAACTACCTCGCCGGTATTCCGATTCATGTGGGTATCGCGAGCGTCATGTTCAGTTACCTGTTCAGCGGAATAGTGGGCGCGACAATGTTCGCGCGCCAAGGATCCATACGTTGGACGATGGCCGGATGGCTGTGCCTCGGAGCAATGCCCGGCGCCTATGTCGGTGCCGCGGTCGTGTCGATGACACCCGCAGTACTGTTGGAGTTGTTGATTGCCTCGATCATGATTTTTGTGGGCGTCAACTCAATCGTCGAGCGCGGCGACGACGCCGAGAATCGTTCCTGGTCGCCGGTGCAGTTGTCGCTCATCGGTGTCATCGCCGGCTTCGGATCCGCCATGACCGGTACCGGCGGACCTTTGGTACTGGTACCGATATTGATCTGGTTGAGGACGCCGGTTCTGATGTCGGTGGGACTCAGTCAGGTCATCCAACTGCCGATTGCGGCGCTCGCCAGCGTCGGCAACTGGGTACACGGCTCCATCGATATCAAGCTCGGCCTGCTGGTGGCGCTGACACTGATGACGGGGGTCGCGTTCGGCGCCCGTATTTCCCACGCCGTATCGTCCGCGGTCCTGAAACGGCTGGTATCGCTGGTGATGGTGGCGGTGGGGACGGCAATGGTGATCAAGATCGGCACGCAATTCCTGGGCTAGAAGGCGGTCGCGTGCTGCGGCGCATCATTGGGAAAAGCTATCGTAAGGCGAGTTTTCTAGCTGCCGCCTATCAGTTGATAAGGTAAATCATTTTGACAGGCGACCTGGCTGCTTTGTTAGTATTTCGCTAATTTCGCGCAACGAGGTGGAGACTTGTAGCCACCCGAAGACTCTACAGGAGGCAAGACCGATGCCAGCCCGAAATCATGAACAGTGGATCGCCCCACCCAAAGGGCTGAAGGCGGGTGAGTGGGTAGACAGCCGCATTTATTCCGACCCGGAGATTTTCCAAGAGGAACTCGACAAGATCTGGAAGAAAGTCTGGATACCGGTGTGTCACGAGTCCGAGTTGGCCAAGCCGTACGATTTCCGCACCGTGACGATCGCCAAGGAACCCGTCATTGTTGTGCGTGGGAAGGACAACCAGGTCAGGGCGTTTCTGAACGTCTGCCCGCATCGTGGCAACATGATCGAGCGCCGCCCTGCAGGCAGCTTTGCCGAGGGGACCCCGTCGGGCAATCCGAAACACATGACTTGCATGTTTCATGCCTGGCAGTTCGATATGAAAGGAAACTGTGTGTACATTTCTCGAGAGAAGGAGGGTTACCAGGATCGGGTGTGCAAGGAAGACGTTGGACTGCGTCGCTTGCGTTGCGAGGTGTACTTCGGTGGATTCGTGTGGGTATGCCTGGACGACAAGATGAGTATGAGCGTTGCGGAGTGGGGGGCCGGTGCTTTCGACTGTCTACAGGAGTCCCTGGATGCGGAACCGTTGGAAGTGTTCCATTACCACAAATCCATCATTCCCGGGAACTATAAGCTGTGGCACGACACGAACTCCGAGTTCTATCATGACTATCTGCACTACCACAATCGCGTAACGGGATTTAACGACGCTTATTTCGCCCGCGAGAACAAGGGCTACGACAACGGACACGTGACCGTTGGAACGTTCGAGGTGCAGTACGAAAACTACGATGGCTTCGATTCGCGTGCGGCCGTCTCGTTTCCGCATATGCCGCCCAACAATTGGTATATGATCGACATGTTTCCGGGTGTGAACTTCAATCTTCGCGGCTCGGCGCTGCGGTGCGACTTGATGACGCCGCTGGGTCCGGACAAGGTGATGATCGAATTCCGAGGCCTCGGATTGAAGAGCGACACCCCCGAGCAACGCGTCGAACGCATCAAACATCACAATACGATTTGGGGCCCGTTCGGCCGCAACCTGCACGAAGATCTCCTGGCGGTTACCGGCCAGGGGGCGGCCATGAACGAGCAGGCGGAACCGCGCAAGGTGCTGCACGGTCGGCACGAGGATCATACGATTCATGACGAAGTCGGGATGCGGCATTATTACGACGAGTGGGGCAAGTGGATGGGACGTTCACCTGCGGATCCCACCAAGGCGTATGGCGACGAAGATAAGTCGTATATCTCTGCGGTACGCTAGGATAGAGGGTATCGAGATGAGCGTGAACGGAAACCGGGTAGAGCAAGTCAAAGACACGATATACAAGGCATGCCTGTGTCTGGATGACCAGAAGTGGAACGAATGGCTGGAACTCTGCGATGACAATTTCGAATACGCAATCAGAGCATACAGCCCGGAAATTCAACATGACATGACCTATTTGAGCGGTACGCGTCAGGACTTGTCAACGCTTACGGAGATGCTGCCCAAACACAATACCGATCAGTCCCCGCTACGCCGTCATTGCACGGTGTATTCGGTGGAGTTTGATGAATCTGGTGACACCGCGACGGCCATTTCATCTCTAGCCGTTTACCAGAACTATCTAGACGGCGTGAATTCTCACGTGGACGCGGGTGAGACGCACCTGTTTCTTGTCGGCCGCTACATCGACAAACTGCGCTTCGATGGGGATAATGCGAAATTCATCGAACGCGAAGTCCGTCTCGACACGCGCCGGCTGGATAAGGGATCGCATTGGCCTATTTGAGTTTCTAGCACGAAACGATCTTCAAAGCCGGTCCGGCGGTTGGCGCCGAGACCGGTTTTTTCTTGTTTGGCACTAACGATCATCTGACAGAGCGCTCATGACCTGGAAGAAAGTATGTTCGACCGACGCTGTGGAAAGGAACGCATTGAAAGTTTTCGAAGTCGACGGCGTGTCGATCCTGGTGGGAAATCTCGGCGCCGGCGAGTTTCGCGCGTATCCTCCGGTGTGCCCGCACATGGAAGAGCCGCTGGAAGAGTCCGGAATATGCGAAGACGGGGTTTTGACCTGCACTAAGCATCTCTGGCAGTTCGATATGCGCGATGGTGAACCGATGGGGCCGGCGGAAAGGCCGCTTCTCATGTATGAGGCCAAAACCGAGGGGGGCGACGTGTGGGTTCGCCTCGAGCAGGAACTTCAGTATGACTTCGATGACGACGAAGATGACGATTTTCAGTTCTGAACGGGCGCGTACCGCTCGTCATCGTCGACCCACTTGATATGCGTATTCGCGGTCGAGCGAAGACCGGTGAATTCGAGTTCACCTGCGCCGAAGGCGAACGCATTCTCTATTCCGGTTTACGGCAGGGTGTGCCGTTGCCCTATGAGTGCGCCTCCGGCACTTGTGGTACCTGCAGGGCGCGCTTGGCGGCCGGGGAAATCACCGAACTATGGCCCGAAGCGCCCGGGCTGAAGCACGTAAAGTCGGAGCGCGGTGAGTTTCTGATGTGTCAGGCGACGGCGACCGGCGACTGCGAGATACTGGTTCCTGCACAGATACCGCTCGATGAAACACAGCAACTGCGCCACGATCTACCCGCTACACTCGAAAATTTCCGTTCGCGCACCCACGATGTGGCGACTTTTTCTCTCAAGCTTCCGGAGCAGATCGCTTTCCACGCGGGCCAGTTCGTCGTGATCCATGTACCGGATGTCGGGGGATACCGCGCGTACTCGATGACAAACTACGCGACGGCGACCGACCGGCTTGATTTCGTTATCAAAAAGATGCCGGGCGGTGGATTTTCCGAGTGGTTGTTCGGCGGCGACCGCCAGGGTAGCGAAGTGCGTGTGTTTGGTCCATTGGGTGCCGCCACTCTGACCGCTCAGGATACCGGTGACTTCGTATGTATTGCCGGCGGATCCGGTATTGCGGGCATGATGTCGATTCTGAAATTCGCACAGCGAGAGGCGTATCTGGTCGAGCGCCGTGCACAGGTCTTCTTTGGTGTGCGAACGCGAAAAGACCGGTTCTTCGTCGACGAGCTGTCGGCTTTCGCCGGCAAGTTTTCGGATACCCTGCGCATCACGATAGCGCTGTCGGACGAACCCGCCGAGACAGATTACGCGGAATCCGAGAGTCTCCACTACGCGACGGGCTTGGTGCATGAGGTGGCCAGCCAGCACATTCCCAAGAACACGGAAAATCTGACGGTTTTCATCGCTGGGCCGCCGCCGATGGTGGACGGGGCGATTCGTATGCTCTTGGTCAAACACCGCATTCCGGCGGCCCGGATCCGCTACGACAAATTCAGCTAACATGGTTTGCTGATTGCCGTCGCGGAGCCTGGGCGACGGGGATCACGGAGCCGGACAAATACGGTTCTATAATATGTGATATGGACAATCGCGACAGGGCCGGCACGAGTGGTGACGCGCCGGATTTGCTGATCATCGACGACGACCGGGATGTTGGTGCGTTGATCGAAGTCATCGCCGGCCAGGCGGGTTACGCGCCCACTAGTGTTTCGACTTTCGACGAATTCCAATCTCAACTGCATGACAATGTGGCGCTTATCGTCATCGACTTGATGATGCCGTGCGTGGATGGAATCGAGGTCATTCGTTACCTGGCGGCTCGCAAATGCAAAGCAGCCCTGCTGCTCATCAGCGCCGTAGATCAGCGCGTCTTGCAGACCGCGATGAACCTGGCGAACGCTCAGGGTTTGTGGACGATAAAGTGTCTGCACAAGCCGCTGCGACCCCGGGAGTTGGAGCGCGTTCTGTCTCAGGCTCTGCCGATCGTTGTGGATCGCCAAAACCAAATATCGGACTCGCATCCCGAAACAACATCCTCCGTTTCTCACGAATTCTCAGCCACGGATCTGCAACGCGCGCTCGATTGCGACGAGCTGGTGGTGTTCTACCAGCCGAAGGTCGATATCTTGACGCATGCTTTGACAAGTCTCGAAGCGCTGGTTCGATGGGAGCACCCCGAGCAGGGAGTGCTTGATCCGAAATGGTTTATTCCCCTTGCGGAGCAGTGCGGGTTGATCGAACCGGTGACCGAATGTGTGATGGGCAAAGCGTTTGCGCAATTGGCGATTTGGGAAAATCAGGGTCTGAAGTTGTACGTGGCCATAAACGTGTCCGCTTCGTCCTTGAATCGCATCGATCTACCGGATCGCATCGGCGAACTCGTGCGGCGTCATGGCGTATCGCCGGAGCAGGTGATTCTGGAGGTCACCGAGAGCTGGCTCACCGAAGACGCGGTGACTGCTTTGGACATCCTGACCCGTCTGCGGTTGAAAGGTTTCGGATTGGCGATCGATGATTTCGGTACCGGTTATTCCACTATGGAACAACTCAAAGAAATCCCTTTCAGCGAGCTGAAGCTGGACCGCGCGTTTGTCCACGGGGCCAAGGACCATAGTCAGGCTCGTACTATTGCCGGCTCCAGTGTGAGCCTGGGACAGGAGTTGAACCTCAAGGTGGTGGCCGAAGGAGTCGAAACCGAAGAGGACTGGGATCTGGTTACCGCACTGGGTTGTGACATGGCGCAGGGCTACTTCATCGCACCACCCATGCGCGGCGACGAATTATCGGCGTGGCTGCAGCACTGGCGTGCACAGCGTCGTTTTCCCGGTCCGCTGCGCTGAGCATGGCCGCCATATCAATTGACGAACCGGTAGTACTCGATTCCCGAATCGTTGAACTGGTGGTCGGTTCGCTCGCCGACCCGGTCCAGAATGAACTCGGTAACCGGCTCGTAGCCGACACCGGTCAACTCGCCGTGGTCGTGCATGGTCTCATACTGTGTTTGGTTTAGATCCACGCCGTGACTGATGGCCTTGCGAAAGCCGATTTTTTTCGCCGCGCTACGCCAGGTTTCGCACACCCGCAGTGGAATGGCCTCCGCGGCGTCGCCGCTGCCATAACCCAAAGTGAGCATCTCGGTTCCGGCCAGTTCATCCCGCTGGTCGGCCGCCTCCTCGAAACCGGCGGCGATCCACGCCGGCAGCGCGGCGCTGTACAAATTCCCGAGATCCATCATCGAGTGTGCGCCCAGCCTCATTTTGGCATCGACCACTTCCGCGTAGCGCGGGCTGTTCTTGAAGATTTTCAACGCGAGCGCCGTGTTCGGATAAGCGTCGTCGCCGAGGCGCTCGGATTGCACCAGGGCGAAAACGTCCGGTGACGAACGGAGTTCGTCCAGCACGGCGTCCAGACCGACACCGGCCGCTTCGCAATACTCGGACAGCTCTCCGTGTTCCGTATAGGAGGGGTGCGCCAGGGCGGCGAGGTAAGCCTGCGCCCAGGCGGTTTCAGGCATGCGGCGATAAGGGCGATGCATAAAAACGGCGGACAGGCCGCGAAAATATTCGACTCGATCGATGGGATCACGCGTGTCGAACATATCATGCAAAGCGTGCAAAACCTGGTCCGTATAACACGTGGTCGAATATTTTCCATTGAACACCGGAAGATCCTGAACCTGCCCGTTGGGCCGCGGATGTTGTTGGCAAAACCGAACCATCGGCTTACGAAAATCCAGGCCCCGATAACCCGAAGCGCTTCCACTGTGGTACAGGTCCACCGCGGCCAGCGTTGGATTGGTTTCCAGTAACATGGCGACAGCGCCCGCGCCCTGGGTCGGCTCACCCGAGCTTCCCCGCGCATATTCGGCAACATCGGCACTCACCACAATCGCCAGATTGCTCGCGCCGTCGTAACCGAGGTAACGGATCGCGCTCTTCATGGCATAGGTCCCGCCAAGGCAGGCATGCTTCATTTCGGGTACTTCGCATCCTCTGGCCAGCTCCGGTTCCCCGAGAGCGCGCAGCGCATCGTCGACCATGCCGCGGACGATGATTGCGCCGGCCGAGTTGTCGGTGCTGGATTCAGTGCCCAGAGCCAGAAACCTAACGCGTTTAGGATCGATATCGTACTGCTGGATCAAGCGCAAGACCGCGTTCGCGGCCATCGTGTACACGTTGTGTTCCGGGCCGCGCATGCGGAAGCTGTGTCCCACGACCTGTCTGATCTTTTCCCAATCGTTACCGGTCCACGCGCACCAGTCCTCCAGACTTACACGGTAGGGAGGAACGTAGGCAGCGAGACCGCTGATTCCGATGGTCTTGCTCGGCATCGGCGATACTCCGTGGTTACCCAAATTCTGTGCTGCCGCATTATCGCACGTCTTCGTCGGGGGGTCTGCGTACGGCCTCCCGCGGAGGTAGCGCATGACGCGTGCCCCAAGAGGGCGGTTTCCCACTGGCGCTGCGGCGAAAGCGTCCAAATTCCGCTCTCGCCACCGGAACTTGTGCTTATATCCGGGGTCCAGTTTGGGTAAAATCCGGTCACTCCCCGTTCTGTGCCGGGTTCGAATAAGTAATGAAACGGAAAATCTCCACGCGCGATCTCAAAGTCGGTATGTTCGTCGCCCAACTGGACAAACGTTGGGAAGATGCGCCGTTCGAGCACCCTTTTCAGCTGCAGGGCTTTAAGGTCAACAACGACGAGGAGAAGAAACGGGTTCAGGACGAATGCAAATACGTCTACATCGATCCAACGCTGGGTATAGGGGCGACGCGGTACCTGGAAGAGGAACAGAACCTGACTACCTTCGTCCAGAAGTTCGAGCAATTCGTCAACAAAGCCCCGCAAGTCAAAGACAAGCTAACGAGCCAGGAGGAGCTGCCGAGAGCCCGTCAGGTCGTGGATGACGCGTGGCAAGTCTACAACCGTGTAATCAGCGACGTAAAAAACGGTAAGACCGTTGACACCAAGGGCGTAGAAAGAGTTGTGGGATCGTTGGTCGACAGCATCATACGTAACCACACTGCGCTGGGCTGGTTGGTTAGATTGAAGCAGCAGAGTGACGTGGCTTACGACCAGTCAATTTCCGTGTGCGTCATGGCGCTTACTTTCGGGCGTTATCTGGGGCTGCCGAAGGACGAGTTGAATATTCTCGGTTCGGCGGCGCTACTCCAGGACATTGGATTAATCCATTTGCCTGTGAATCTACTGAGAAAGATCGATCCTTTGACTGGCGGGGAGATGAAGCTGATCAAGAGGCATGTCGATATGTCGGTTGTCATGCTGCGCAAACAATCGGAGTTGTCTCCAAAAGTCATCGACATTGTTTACGCGCATCATGAACGCTTCGACGGCAGCGGCTATCCACGCGGATTGGAGAAAAACCAAATCGGAATCTTGAGTACGATTGCCGGTCTGGTGGATAGCTACGAAGCAATGTTGGCTGAGCGCCCGTATCGCGAAGCGCGAACGTCTTTTCAGGCCCTTATGGAAATATACGAAGGACGGGACCGATTGTTCTCCAACGCCATCGTCGAGCAGTTTATTCAGTGCGTTGGAATCTTCCCGGTGGGTAGTTTCGTGCAGCTCACATCGGGCGAGATCGGGGTCGTGGTGTACCGCGACCGGATTCAGCAACTCAAGCCTAAGGTTATGATTATAATGGACAAAGAGGGCGCGCGCATCGCTGCGCCGGAGACCATAAACCTGGCTACGCAGAACGTTCCACCGGGCACCGTGCCCAAGCTCGTGAACAAAGTCGTAGATCCCAAGTCCTACAGTTTAGACCCTGCCGAGTTCTTTGTATGATCGTTTTTGTGCCTCTTTACGCCGTGCCCACGTGGCGCGTGGGGTGCGGACTTTGTACAATGGTGTATAAGGGGTGAATATGCGGGTTGTGAGTGAACGAATCTAAGCGCGTGCACGAAGGTCGGGAAGCGTTGCTCGGGGTGGTCGCAAATGCGATCGAGGCGTCTAAGGAGCGGGATGGCCGTTTGGCCTTGATGTGCGTGGATATCGACAACTTCAGAGATATCAACTTCTCGGCCGGCTATGCGGTTGGTGACGCGGTCTTGAAGCAGTTGTCCAAGCGTCTGCAGGGCGCGTTGCGCAGCATGGACGTAGTCATACGAATCGGCGACGACGAGTTCGGGGTGCTGCTGCCCTCCATTCTGCACCAGGATCACGCCACCCTGGCGGCGCACAAGATCATGGATACCTTGGACGAGCATTTCAGTGTGGCCGACCAGGAAGTCCACATCCGCGCGAGCATTGGTATCGCCGTATGTCCCGATACGGCCCGCCAACCGGAAGAACTTCTGCGGCAGGCCACGATGGCCATGTGCCGCGCCAAGGAAATGCGTATCGGATATACGCTGTACAGCGAATCGGGAACGAAGACGCGCATGACCGTGACGGGGTATATGCGTGAGCTGCGTAAAGCCATCGGAGACAACGATCTGGAGTTGTACTACCAGCCCAAGAAGGACCTGAAAACCGGAGAGATATGCGGTGCCGAAGCCCTAACCCGGTGGCATCATCAGGAATACGGTTTTATCAGCCCCGGCGAGTTTATCCCGGTTGCTGAGCAGACCGGAATGATTCGCGAGCTGACGTTCTGGGCGCTGAACAGCGCCCTGCGTCAGTGTGCGGCGTGGAAGGAGCGGGAAGAACTTGTCATATCCGTGAACGTCTCGGCGCGGGACCTGCTCGACCCCAGTCTTCCAGATCTGATCCAGCGGGCCCTCGATACCTGGTCCGTGGATCCGAGTCGCTTGACCTTGGAGCTCACCGAAACGGCGATGATGCAGGATCGCCGCAACACGATGGATGTCTTGAATCGCCTGGCGGCGGTTGGTCTGGCGCTGTCTATCGATGATTTCGGCAGCGGCTATTCGTCGTTGACCTACCTGCAGAGACTGCCCGTCGACGAGCTCAAAATCGAAAAAGACTTCGTCGTCAATATGGAGGAGAACCAGAGCGACGCGATCATCGTGCGCACCGTCGTTGACCTCGGGCACAACTTCGATTTGTCGGTAGTGGCGGAGGGCGTTGAGACGGATCGGGCCTACCGCATGCTCGCGGACATGGGTTGCGATGTGGCGCAAGGATATTTCATCGCCAAGCCCATGCCGGCTACGGAATTCGAGCAATACTTGGGGATTAGTGCGGCCGCATACCCTTGAGCGACGCGGCCTCCGTTTGCATCATGGGTCGCCGCCTCCTGGCCTGGAGGCGCTTCCGACCTGCATTGGCTGCGGTGCGCGGCCGATGAGGGCGGCCAGATCCGACCTGTGCTGAGCGGGTGCGCGCGCCGCCAGGCCCTGTCGATGCGTCAATGCGAGGAGGTCAGCGCGCCGATCTCCGGAGCGTATTCGGTCCGTAAACGTTCCCATTCGAGTTTGAACCAGGGCGCGAACCGGCTCGGGTCACCGGCCAACTCCTCGTCGAGTTCCTGAGGTGCTATGAAGCGCCACTCCTCTATTTCGTTGTGGTTGGCGGTCACTGTGCCGTTCGCTCGACCAATGTACACCCAGCAGTATTCGTGCTCCGCGCCCAGCGTGCCGTACTTGGCCTGATAAATGAACTTGTATAGATATCTGAGATCACTGGTCAGGCCCAGTTCCTGGTCCAGTCGTCGGTGGATGGCCTGTTCCATGGTCTCGCCGCGGCGCGGGTGACTGCAGCAGCTATTCGCCCAGAACCGCGGCCATAGACGCTTTTTCTGGCTACGTCGCTGGATGAGCAGCCTGCCGGCAGTATCGAATATAAACAGCGAAAACGCGCGGTGCAGTATGCCTTCATCTTTGTGGCACTCCGCCTTACTCAAGTGGCCGATCTCCTCATCGGCATGATTGACCAAGATCAGCTGTTCGCTGTCGAATGAAACGACGGCGCTCTCGTTTTCCTGCCTCAAGTTCTGACAGTTATCCAATCTGCACCTCCAGGGCTTGATATCCGGCGCCTTGCATAGCCTCGATCACCTGCGCGGCATTGTCCGGGCACAACGCGATGATCGAGCCGCCGCCACCACCGCCGGTCAACTTGGCGCCCAACGCGCCGTTGTTTCTGGCGATCTGGATCATTTCTTCTATCTCCCAGCTCGAGACCTGCAGGGAGTTCAAGAGTCCTTGGCAGACATTCATCAGGTCGCCGAGGTGCTCGAGGTCATTGGTGACGATGGCGTCTTTCGCCTGTAACGTGAGCGACTCGATTTGGTCGAAAATTCTCTCGTACAGGCTGGTATTCCGCTCCCATGCACGGCGCACACCGGCTACCATTTTCGCAGTGAGGCTTTCGATACCACTCATCGCGATGACGATCGTGATGGGTTCCGCGGCTTTGAGGGGCTGTATTTCCGGGGGGTCGCCGGCCTTGAACAAGAGAAGCTTACCGAAGGTGGCCATGGTGTTGTCGACACCGGAAGGCGTTCCGTGGGCCACTTTCTCACATTCAAAAGCCAGGCTGTTGATCTCGTCGTCGGTCAGGCCCAGCGAAAAATGGAGGTCAATGGCGCGAATAATCGATACTGCAACTGCAGCCGACCCGCCCAGCCCCATGGCACGGGGAACGTTGGCGAATACCGTAATCCGCATCGAACGGTGGCTGAGATCGAGCTTGTCTAATATCGTTCCGAGCGGCTGGTCAAAGGACTGGGGGTCCTTCGCATGTGGTTGTAACGTTTGCTCGACGCCCCATCTAGGAATCAACAGCTCGATACCATCGCGGTTTTCTTCGACCACCGCCTGCACCGCGAGGGGCACCGGCGCCGCTATCGCGTGGCGCCCGTAAACGACCGCGTGTTCGCCGAGCAATATGACCTTGCCGTGGCCCGCTGCCAGGTTGTCTATGCCCGCTGCGGTGGCGGGGGAGGCCGAGTCGGAGACCTGCCGCAAAATCTCTTTCGCCTTCCATACCTTGATCTCGCCGCTCTCGATGAGGCGTTCCACGACCGATTCGAACAATTCCGGTGGCGCGCCGGCGGCGGACGCGACACTACGTGCGTGTAGCGTCATGTGTCCCTTCTGAATGCCTTCCGTTACCAGGGCGCGCAGTGCGGCAAAATTCTGCGCGAGGCCCACCGCACCCATGACTTCCGCCAGTTCCCGCGCGCTGGTGACGCCCAGCATACGGTGATTCAGCGCCACAGTGGGGTTGGATTCCAGGGGGCCCCCGACCAGGCCGACTTTCATCGGTATCTCGATCTTACCGACCAGATCACCATTCTGGTTCGCGGTCCAGCGGGCCAGTGACGTATAAGTACCGCCGCGCGCGGCGTACGCGTGCGCCGCAGCTTCAATCGCCCGCCAATCGTTTCCGGTGGCGATTGCCACCGCGTCCACGCCGTTCATAATACCTTTGTTGTGAGTCGCCGCCCGGTAGGGATCTACCGCAGCGAAGTCGCTGGCGACGATGATTCCGTCACGTACCTGTTCACCGTCGAATCCCTTGCCCGCTAGATGTCGAATGGGAATCGTAGTCTCAGCGAACGCCAGCGCGCGGTCGGTCAGGTTTGAGAGTATCCGTAAGAATACCTTGCCGTCGGAAATCGTCTCGATCAAGGCGGCGACGCCCTCGCACATGGTGTTGACCAGGTTAGCACCCATTGCATCGCGGGTGTCGACCAGCAGATGGACGACAACCATGTTTCCCTGACCGGACTGGTTCGGATGAATGTGGACTTCCATGTCTTTGGCGCCGCCACCGCGGGCCACCATCTTGGGATGAAGGCTGTTCGCGAGATTAAGAATTTCCTGCTTGCGTTGAAGCAAGGCGGCTTTGACCCGGGCCGCATGGTGAACGCCGACGACCTGAATTTGGCCGACGAGTATCGGATCAGTGCTCACTGCGGTGAAACCTCCGGCCGTGCGCACCGTTTTCGCCGCCGAGCTCAATGCCGCAACGATAGACGGCTCCTCGACCACTAGCGGGACAACGTAGTCTTTCTCGTTGATCAGAAAGTTCAACGCCAACCCCACCGGCAGTCCCATGACCCCGATAACGTTCTCGATCATCTTGTCGGCGGTCTGAATTTTCAGAACGTGATCGCCGCGCACCAGCGAAAGGTAATCGTCCTGAGACAACAGGCCGCGCTCGCGCACCGCGCGAACGCGTTCCGACACAGACAATTTATAGAACTGCGGTATTCGTGATACTTGCACTAAGTTGGTCTCCGTATTATTTCCAGTCCGCTTGCCGCTATGCTCAATGGTATGGGTTCGAATCCCAGCCCTGCAACACGCACGGTGAGAGCGGCCAACGCGGCGGGGTCCCGGCTGACGGCGATCCCGATATCTCCACCGCCCGCCCCACATGGTTTGTACGCCGCGCTGAACTCGCGTGCCAGCGCCGCAAGTTTTGCGTGCGCGGGGGAGAAGATCTCCAACTCCGCGCAGTCTCCCAAGGCCCTCAAGGTGTCGGCATATCGGGCCACCGCATCGACAAATCCGTTTGTATCCCGGCTCCGGAACGAGGTGGCGCCGCGTTGCGCAATGGCCCCGAGATCATCAAGAACTGGCACGGCATCGCGGGAGGCGCGCCGCCAGGTTTGAAAACGGCGCACTCGGTCGGGCGTCGAAGCGCTGGTGCCGGACCAGATGAATACCATCGGTATTGACGGGGGGCCATCGATATTGCGTACCCGTGGTGTAACACCATCCGTCAACCGGTATTCGATAACGCCGCCCTGTATGCCGGCCGCCACGTCCAATCCGCTGCCCTGACCGCCCTGGCATCGACGATGGATGGCAACCAACCGGCTGGTCCAACTCACGAGGTCCGCCTCTAACTCCCACCCGACATGAACGGCCAGCGCAGACCCCAAGGCGACGGAGAGCGCGGCGCTTGAACCGATGCCGAGCTTGATGCCGCGCGCGGTCCCGCTGGCGACGTAAAACGCCGTGGTCGACAGTTCGGCGTCAAAGTTATCCGGTTGTCTATCGGCGGCGGCCAGTATCTCATTAATGACTTGTACCGCCAACCGGTATTCCGGATCGGCGCGGGCGTAGTCGTCGCAGCGCGGTGGGTGTCCGGAAACCGTGAAATGCAACATCCGTTTACTGTAACCCGGTGCCGTCAGTCGGCATTCCGGGCCCCGGTTTGCCGTCAGAGAAACTCTCGCACGACGATCTACGGCCATCACCAACGCTGGCGCACCCGCGAGTACGGCGTACTCCCCCAACAACACGACTTTACCCGGGGCCGAGGCCGTTATACGCAAGCGGCCTCCGGAATGAGGTGGGCGCCGCACCCCAGTCGGCTGGATAACACCTCGATCACCCCGGGCACGTCGCGCAACGCGCGGCGTACGTCGGTTCCCGCCTCGGGCAGACTGATCGCCTTGACTTGCGGACCGGCGTCGATGGTGAAGAAGACCGGTACCCCGGAGCGCCGAAGTTTCCGCAGCCGGTGAATACATTCCACCGTCACTCCGTTCCAATAGATGAGTGCCGGATCAGCAGACAGCATGAGGCCGTGCATTTTGAGACAACTAAGTTCGCTCAAGTCCGCCAGCGCCGTGAAATCGCGCTCTCTTACCGCACTACGGGCGTCGAGAAAGTCGTCTCTGGCGCCGGTTACCCAGGCGTCGTAGTACCCGGATGTGCGCGCCGTGTGGGTCATGCCCTCGGTGGAGCCGGAAGGCTTGGCCTGTTGTGACGTGATGGCGATGGAAACTTCCAGGGGCCACGCCTCCGCCGGCAGGATGGGTACCGCAGCGCCACCTTCCGCATCGCCGTCGGGATCGAGTTCCACGAATCCGCCGAACATCGAGCGAGCGGCGGAGCCGGAACTCTGTCGCGCGAGAACCGAGCGTTGCCGGGCGCTGAGATCCAGGCCCAGAGCCCGGGCGCCGGCCGTTACCAGAGCCGCGAACCCCGAGGCCGATGAGGCCAGACCGGCTTGGGTTGGGAAGTTGTTCCGGGTCTCGACGTGTGCCCGGTACTCGACACCGGCGAGATGACGCAACGTGTCCAGGCAGTGTGTTACTCGCGTGAGCGGTTCGGAGTTCGGCTGCCGTTGGCCGTTCAACGACAATACGTCGCGGGACAAGGACGGTTCGAATCGTACGAACGTGCGGGTCCACAAAGTGTCGAGCGTGATCGACAGCGAAGGTACCGCGGGGATGTTTTGCGCCGGGTCGGCCTTACCCCAGTACTTGATCAGCGCCACATTGGGTTGAGCTTGGGCGGTGGCGTGCATAATGGATCCTGGCGCGGTGACTGGGGTACAACGTGGGCTCGGAGAATACTAGGGAACCTCCGAACGATCCAGCGCTTCCGCAGACCCGCTCTGTCACACAAGCGCTCGATCGGCCTTGAAATCACCGCCCCGGCGCCGAAATGGCGTCATTCCAGTTCGCGCGTCGCTCTGCGTTGGCGACGGCACCGGGGTGGGGATCGGGTCGATGGCGTTCCATAGGCGGTGGTTGAAAAATTGTTACACTGGTGGCCCCGAGTCCATTCGACCAGGGCCGTAGGCCCGTATACCGACCGTGGATAAGCATGCATTTCGCCGCCACCGCATCGTGAATACGGTGCAGACCGTTCTGCTGTTGTCGGGCATGTCGCTGTTGCTCGGTGCGTTGGGCTGGTTTCTGGGAGGTTGGAGCGGTGTGTTGTTCGCGTTGGGCGTCGTGGCCGTAACGTCGGTCTTCGCACCGCGGGTATCGCCACGTTTCATCCTGCGGCTGTACAACGCCCGCGAGCTCCACGCGGCGCAGGCACCCGAGCTGTTCGCCATTTTCGGAGCACTCGTGGAACGCGCGCAATTGCCGAGCGCACCGACCCTATACTTCGTCCCCACGCCGATTATCAACGCCTTTGCGGTCGGGTCGCCCGGCACCTCGGCGGTGGCGCTTACGGCCGGTCTGCTAGACAAATTGAATGCTCGCGAGTTGGCCGGTGTGCTTGCCCATGAGCTTTCGCACATCCGCAACAACGACATGAACGTGATGAGCCTGGCAGACATATTCAGCCGTGTGACCAGTATGCTCTCGACAGCCGGGCAGATCTTACTGCTCGTCAATTTGCCGCTGATGTTGAGCGGCGCGCAAACTATTCACTGGATGGTGATACTGGTCCTGTTGATCGCGCCGTTGTTGAGCGCGGTGATTCAAAGGGGTCTATCGCGTACCCGGGAATACGATGCCGACGTCGGCGCTGTGGAGTTGACCGGGGATGCAGTGGGCATGGCGAGCGCGCTGGCGAAGATCGACCGGTATCAGGGCCGTTTTTTCGAACAGATCTGGATGCCCGGCCACCGCGTCCCCGACCCGTCGCTGCTGCGCACGCACCCGCCTACACAGGCGCGTATTGCGCGGCTGTATCGCTTGGCGGGAAGCGCTGCCCCGGAGCCGCTGCCACCGCCTCCGGGCACGGCGCGATTGCGTTCGCTCGCCGGTCTCCCGGTGCGCGCGCGACCACGATGGCGCATGAGCGGAATCTGGTATTGACGCCGGTGGCGCATCTGTCGGAAGGTGTAATGACCGCGCCGCCGCAGGACTGACCATGCACTGGGAGTTTCCGTATCCGTCGCGCCGGGTTCCGGTTGTCGCTCGGAACGTCGTCGCTACGTCGCAACCGCTGGCGGCACAGGCCGGCGTGCAGGCGTTGGAGAACGGCGGGAACGCGGCCGACGCCGCGCTGGCGGCGGCGATCACCCTGACCGTGGTCGAACCCACCAGCAATGGTATCGGGTCGGACGCGTTTGCCGTGATCTGGGATGGTGCCGGTGTGCATGGATTCAACGGTTCGGGACGCGCACCCGGCGCCTGGTCGCGGGAGCGCTTTGCCGGTCGAGACGCGATTACTATCGGGTGGGATTCGGTGACGGTGCCCGGTGCGGTCGACGCGTGGCGGCAGATTTCCCAGCGCTTCGGTCGGTTGCGCTTCGCAGACCTGTTCACGGCGGCCATCGCGTACGCGCAATCCGGTTTCGCTGTGACTCCGATCATCGCCGCCCAGTGGCGGGAAGCGGTCGAGCTGTATCGCGACTCGCCGGATTTCGTCCACGCGTTTTTGCCGGCCGGGCGGGCACCCCAACCCGGCGACGTGTTCCGGTTTCCCGAACAGGCGAAGACACTGCAACGTATCGCAGAAACACGCGGCGCCGCGTTTTATCAGGGTGATCTGGGAGAGGCACTGGTCGCGCATGCCGAGACGCAAGGCGGGGCGTTACGCACCAGCGATCTCGAATCCCATCAAGGACAGTGGGTGGACGTGTTGAGTCAGACTTACCGCGGGTACGAACTTCACGAAATCCCACCGAACGGTCAGGGGATCGCGGCGCTGATCGCGCTTGGAATTCTCGACCATTGCGAACTCAGCGAATATCCGGTGGACAGCGCCGACAGCGTACACCTGCAGATCGAAGCGATGAAACTGGCGTTTCGGGATCTGCACGCGCACGTCGCGGACCCCGACAGCATGCGGGTCCATACCGCGGATCTCCTCGCCACCGAACGGTTGGCGGCGCTGGCCGCCGGGATCGATCGTAGGCGCGCCGGGACGCTGACGGTCGCGGCGGTCAACGACGGCGGCACGGTGTATCTCAGTGCGGCCGACGCCGCCGGCATGATGGTGTCGTACATCCAGTCGAATTACTGGGGTTTCGGGTCCGGTATCGTGGTTCCCAACACCGGCATCAGTCTGCAAAACCGTGGCGCCGGGTTCAGCCTGGAACCGGGACACCCGAATTGCGTGGCAGGAGGCAAGCGACCCCTGCACACCATTATCCCGGGGTTCGTGACGCGTGGCGGCCGACCGCTACTGGCGTTTGGCGTCATGGGCGGGCATATGCAGGCACAGGGTCACGTGCAGATGTGCGTGCGGTTGTTCGATTATGCGCAGAATCCCCAGACTGCGGCCGACGCTCCCCGGTGGTTCGTCGATCTACGCGGGGGGGTGACCCTGGAGCCGGCGCTGGCGCGGACCGTGGGTGACGAACTGGCGGCGCGCGGGCATCCACTCGCGGACCCGGCACCGCCCTCCTTGTTCGGCGGCGCTCAGCTCGTGTACCGGTTGGACAACGGTTATTACTGTGCCGGTTCGGATCCCAGGAAAGACGGACAGGCCGTGGGGTACTGACATCGGGACCGCGATCGGACGCATTGTGGTGCTCACGGGCGCCGGTATATCCGCGGAATCGGGCATCAAAACATTTCGTGCGGCCGACGGGTTATGGGAAAACCACGATGTAACGCGCGTGGCGTCGCCCGAGGGCTTCGCCGCCGATCCGAATCTGGTCAACCGGTTTTACAATGAACGCCGCCGTCAGTTACTGAGTGCGGGAATTCACCCCAACGCGGCGCACGAGGCGCTGGCGAGACTGCAGAGACTTCATCCAGCGACGATGTGCTTGGTCACTCAGAACATCGACGACCTGCATGAGCGCGCTGGCAGCCGGGGTCTGATTCACATGCACGGCGAACTCTTGAAGCAGCGTTGCAACGGCTGCGCAGCCGTACGTCCGGCGCTTGGCGATGTCGCGGCGGACGATATCTGTCCACACTGCGGCCGTGCGGGCGAAATGCGGCCGCACGTGGTCTGGTTCGGCGAGATGCCCGAACAACTCGACAGCATCTACGCTGAGTTGACGGCCTGTGACTTGTTCATCTCGGTGGGTACGTCCGGCAACGTGTATCCGGCAGCGGGTTTTGTGGAGGTTGCCAACGAAGTGGGCGCCCATACTGTCGAGTTGAACCTGGAACCGTCGGCGAGCGGGTCCGCGTTTAGAGAAAAGCGTTATGGTCCGGCGACCCGGTTGGTGCCTCAATACGTTGATGAGTTGTTGGCGGCCACTCGGCTGTAACAATTTGCAACATTTTGTGAGTGGTGGGTGGCCTCGGGTGACTTCTATTGGAACGGGGGATACCGTAAGATTCTACGCCTTGCTCTTGAGCCGGAGGCATGCGTTGGATTCTAAGGCCATGTTACGGCGCGCTTTTGGGGCGCTGTTGTTGGTCACGACGGTCGGATTGGCCAGCTGCCAATCGTTCTGGTGGGCGATGAGCGCGTCGACTGACGCCGACGCCGCCGGAGTTTTTTCTTTGCACCGTCATGGCTGATTCTCCGGTCACCGCGCGCTCCAAGCCCAAGCTGTATACGCGGCAACCCAGCGCGGTCGCCTATCGGGGCGCGCTTCTGTTCTTCTTGCCGTTGCCGCTCTTGGGCACCATTGTTGTCGCGCTGGCGCGGGGTTATTTGGGGGGCGTGCTGTCAGGCGCTTTGGCACTGGCTCTTTGTTTGGCGGGTGCTTTCGCCGTGCGCCGGGGACTCGCCGAAGAGCGTGAATACCAGCAGAAGGCCGTCTCCTTGCCGCCAAAGGTACCTTTGAAGTTCATCGGATCGCTGTTCGTTGCTCTTTCCGCTTTCGTCGCGGCTTGGGCAGCGGGGCATTCGTTCGCGATTGCGGCGTGTTTCGGTATCGGCGCCATGGCCGGCTGCTATTTCGCTTATGGGTTCGATCCCAGGGCCGAGAAGGCGGTGGCGGCGGGCAGCCACGGTTATACGACGGCCGAGGTCGTAGAAGCGCTCGACGAGGCACATGAACGCGTGAATAAGATAGAGCGTGCCAATCAGGACATCCAGAATCGAGAATTGAACGAGCGACTGGCGCGGATTACCGAGTCAGCGCGAAAGATTCTCGCGGTTATAGAGGAAGATCCACGTGATTTGCGACGTGCACGCAAGTTTCTGAATACGTACCTTGAGGGCGCCCAAAAGGTGACCGAGGGCTACGTGCGGAGTGTGGGTCTTACGGATTCGGCGACCTTGAAAAACAATTTCCGTGAAGTGTTGGAGACTATTGAGAACGTATTTGCGGAACAGTACGAGAAGCTGTTGGAAAACGACGTACTCGATCTCGACGTGCAGATCGAAGTCTTGCGTATTCAGCTCGAGCGTGAAGGCGTTGTGTGAGCCACGTAGATGGGAGGGCAATAATGAGTAATGAAACCAGTATCCACAAAGTGGATATCGACCCCAAGTTGTTCGAGACACCGACGCTTCCGGAGGTCGACCGGCAGTTGGTGGCGATAGAGGAGGCCTCAGCGGAGGATCGCGACCGAATCGAACAACTGTCGAACGACATTGACATCGGCGACAGCAATTCGATTATTTTTTTTGGCGCCAAAGCGCAAGAGCAATTGACGTCGATATCCGACAATATGCTCGACGGAGTGCGCAACAAGGATCTGGGCTCCGCCGGGGACGCTTTGAGTGAGATGGTTGCCAAACTGCGCGGATTCGATGCCGAGGGTCTGAAGGAGCCGGGATTCTTCGCGCGGTTGTTTGGTCGTGCCAAGCCGGTGGTCAAGTTTCTGCAACAGTACGAAGTCGTGCGTAAACAGATCGACAAGATTACGGATGATCTCGAAAGCCATAAAACGAAACTGCTCACCGATATCGTGTCTCTTGACCGCTTGTACGGCGCCAACCTCGATTACTTCCACGAACTGGAGCTTTATATCGCGGCCGGCGAAGAGAAGTTGAAGGAATTGGATGTCGCAGTGATTCCGGAGCTGGAAAAAGCAGCGCAAGCGACCGAAGAGGTGTTGAAGGCCCAGGAGCTCAGGGACTTGCGCGCGGCACGTGATGATCTGGAGCGCCGCGTGCATGATTTGAGGCTGACCCGTCAAGTAACCCTGCAAAGTCTGCCGAGCATTCGCTTGGTGCAGGAGAACGACAAAGGTCTGGTGACCAAGATCAACTCTACACTGGTGAATACGGTGCCGCTGTGGCGCCAGCAGCTGGCCACGGCGGTAACCATTTTCCGTTCCGCGGATGCGGCCAAGTCCGTCAAAGCCGCCACCGACCTGACCAATGAGTTGCTCGAAAAAAACGCTGAGAATTTGAAGCAGGCGACCATCGAAACCCGCCGGCAATTGGAGCGCGGAGTATTCGATATCGAGACAGTCAAGAAAGCCAACCAAACGCTGATCGACACAATCGAGGAAAGTCTGCGTATCGCCGATGAAGGCAAGCGGTTGCGCGCCAAGGCGGTGGCTCAGTTACAGGACGCGGAGGCGGAGCTGAAAAAAAGCCTCGCTGCGGCCAAAGCCCGCGGAACGGGTGGCGCGGTAACCGAGGTGTGACATGAGTTTCCTCGACAAAATTTTCGGCGAGTTCATCGACATAATCGAATGGACGGATGATTCGAATGACACGTTGGTGTATCGGTTTGAGCGATACGGGAACGAAATCAAATACGGCGCCAAGCTGACCGTGAGGGAGTCCCAGTTGGCGGTATTCGTCAACGAGGGCCGCGTTGCAGACGTATTCGAGCCTGGGATGTATGAGCTTGAGACCAATAATCTACCCGTGCTGTCCACCCTGCAGGGCTGGCCGCACGGATTCGAAAGCCCGTTCAAGGCCGAGGTGTATTTTTTCAATACCCGGCTTTTCACCGATCTAAAGTGGGGAACGAAGAACCCCGTCATGTTGCGTGATCCGGAGTTCGGGCCCGTGCGGCTGCGTGCTTTCGGGACCTATGTGATCCGGATCAAAGATCCGGTAATGTTTCTCAAGGAAGTCGTGGGTACCGACAGTTTGTACACCACCGACGAAATCACCAATCAACTGCGCAATCTGATCGTTTCCCGGTTCGCGTCCATCCTGGGTCAATCCGGGATCCCGGTACTGGATTTGGCGGCCAACTACGAAGATCTGGGTTCCTACGTAACCAACAAGATACGCCCCGAGTTCGTAGCCTACGGTTTAGACGTCACCCAACTGTTAGTCGAGAACGTGTCACTACCGCCGGTAGTGGAGGAGGCGCTTGACCGGCGGACGAGCATCGGAATCGTCGGAAATCTGCGTAACTACTCCACTTTTCAGACGGCGGAAGCAATGGCCGCCGCAGCCGCCAATCCAGCGGGCGGTGCGGCGGAGGGAATCGGTTTGGGAGTGGGATTTGCCATGGCTACCAAGCTTGCCGAAGAGATGAAGGCGCCGCGGCGTTCGGAATACCTTCAACTGCCTGAAGACCGCAGCCACACGCCGCCGTCGGCGGCGTATTTCATTGCCACCGATGGGCACCAGACTGGACCGTTCGATTTCGCCGAACTGCAACGCCGGATTCAGTCTCGCGAAGTCCTGCGCGAATCGCTGGTTTGGACGCAGGGCATGAGTGACTGGACGCCCGCGGGCCAGTTGGAGGAATTGGACGAAATTTTTGAGGGCGTTCCGCCACCGCTACCCAAACGTTGAGGGTCCCAGCGCTGGTGCGGCGCAGGTAGCGGTTAGTCGTTGGGAAGGGAAATGGCGGAACCGGTCAAAACGGAAACGAGACGTCAATTTCCGTGCGCCAACTGCGGGGCGCTGCAAAAATACGCACCGGGCACGGAAGTGCTGAAGTGCCCATACTGCGAATACGAAACGACCATTCCCCAAAGCGAAGGCGAAATCCGCGAGTGGGATTTCGAGAGCGCGCTGCGCCGTTTGTCCGAAGCGCGCCGCGCTCAACCTGCCGGGGAGGACGTCGAAACCGTGCTGTGCGAAGCGTGCGGGGCCCAGTTCGAGTTTGAGCAGGATATCCATTCCGGCGCGTGTCCCTACTGCGGACACCCTGTTGTGTTGGGAACGGCGGACAAGAAATTTTTCAAGCCCCGCGGACTGCTGCCGTTCAAAATTACCGAAGGCGCCGCCAGAGAACAGTTCGAACGGTGGCTGCGCGGGCTGTGGTTCGCCCCAGGTCGGTTAAAAGAACACGCGCGTAACGATCGACCGCTGTACGGCATCTATCTGCCTTACTGGACCTATGACAGCGATACCACCACCGATTACGTGGGCGAACGGGGTATCGCCTATCAGGAGCCCCAGGAATTCGTCACCATGCGCAACGGCCGCCGCGTGGTGCAGCGCCGCATGGTGACCAAAATCCGCTGGACGCCGGTGCGTGGTGCGGTAGCGCGATTTTTCGACGATGTGTTGATTGGTGCCAGCCGTTCGCTACCGCGGCGAATCGTCGACCGACTGGCGCCGTGGGATTTGAGTCGTCTGATCCCCTACAGTGAGGAGTATTTGAGCGGTTTTGGAAGCCAGGCATACCAAGTCGAGCTGGATGAAGGGTTTGAGCGGGCGCGCACGGCGATGGACCAGATCATTCGCGCAGACATCGCGGCCGACATTGGTGGGGATGCACAACGTATTCATCGATTTCAGACGCGCCATCGCGCGACGACTTTCAAACACATCCTGTTACCGGTATGGTCGGCGGGGTTTCGCTACAACGACAAGAACTATCACTTTGTCGTGAACGCGCGTACCGGCAAAGTACAGGGACAGCGCCCGTATAGCCGGTGGAAAATCCTGATCGCGGTCGTCATCGCGCTGGCCGTACTCTTGGCCGCGATAGTCGCGTTCCAGTACACTGAATCGCTCAATGCAGGCTACCCCAGCGACGTGATTCCGGTTTTTCCACAACCCGGTTACCGCTAGCCGGTATCCCCCGGGCACCGCCCATCGGCTCCGTCACGGAACATCAACGAGTTACGCAACGATGACCATGAAGCTGTATGACTGCGAAACGGCCCCCAGTCCGCGTCGGGTGCGGATATTTCTTGCCGAAAAAGGCTTGGAAGTACCCCGTGTGCAGGTCGATCTCAGAAACAATGAGCAACTTACCGAGGCGTTTCGGGCCAAGAACCCGCAGTGTACGGTTCCGGTGCTGGAATTGGACGACGGCACCTTGATCTGGGGGATCGACCCGATCTGCCGCTATGTGGAAGACCTGCATCCCGAGCCGGCATTGTATGGCCGGGATCCGGTACAAAGAGCCCTGATCGCCATGTGGAATTCGCGCATGGAAAACGAGGGGTTCCTGGCCGCCGCCGACGCCTACCGGAACTACACCCCCGGCCTGAAGAATCGTGCCCTGACCGGCCCCCATGACTTTGCCCAGATTCCGGCCCTCGCCGAGCGGAGTAGACAGCGTCTGGGATTGTATCTGGAGATGTTGAACGAACGGCTCGCGGAACGCCGGTTTGTGGCGAGTGACGACTTTACGGTGGCGGATATCACGGCCTTGGTCGTGGTCGATTTTTGCGGTTGGCTGAAGATGCGTCCCGGCGAACGGCACGCGGATCTAAGCCGCTGGTACGCGCAAGTTTCCGCGCGCCCGTCGGCGGCGGCTTGAACGACCCCGGGTGTGCGGCGGCCTCAGGATTGGCGGACCAGAACCAATGCAACGACGATCCTGACCGCGAAGCCGATCGTCTCGTCCGTCTCCCACTCACCGGTTCCGATCCGAAAGTCGGTGCGCTTGACCGTGGTCGAGCCGGTGAAATGTGCCTCGTTGGTAGCGGCCGCCCAGGTAAACGGAAGCGCTATGGGGTGCGTGATTTCCTTAATCGTCAGATCGCCCCTGACTTCGTATCGATCGTCACCAAGGGAGGTGAACTTGGTTGAAACGAACCTCGCCTGCGGATGACTCGCCACGTCGAACCACTCGGTGTCCCTCATTCCCTCGTCGCGGTCCGCGCTGGCGCTGTCTACCGACCCGAGATCCACTACGACTTCGATGCGGCTCGCATCCAGTTGTTCCGGATCGAATTGAAAAACCGTCTGGTAGGACCTGAACAGAGCCTCGAACTCCACGCCGTCATATGTGGCGACGAATCCCAGTTGACTGCGGCCGGGATCCGGCGTCCAGGGTGCCGCGGCACCCACACAGGTCCAGAACGCGACCAGGGAGACGAACAGCTTTCTTCTCATTTGACAAGTCCGTACGCTAAAAACGTTTATGGACAGGCTCAGTGGCGTTCGACTCGCGCGAACGGCAGCATGCGTTTCAGCACGCTGTCACGCTCTACAAAATGGTGGCGGAGCGCTGCGGTTACGTGTACGGCCAGCAGTACCGCCAAAGACCAGAATAATGTGAGATGAACGCCCTCGGCGAATGTCTGTAACGTTTTGTCCGCCGGTGCGATATTGGGAATGGGTATTACGCCGTACAGTTTCAAGGGGAAGTTGGCCGCTGAGTTGATCACCCAACCGCTCATGGGCATCGTAATCATCAGCGTGTAGAATCCCAGGTGACTGATCCGTGCAGCGTTCCGCTCCCAACGTGGCATGGTGGCGGGCAAGGGTGGCGCCGAATCGGTTAACCGCCAGGCGATTCGCAGCACGACCAGTGAGAGGATGGTGAGGCCGATGGATTTGTGCCAGACGAATAATTTGATCTTGGTAGGAGACATGGGCCAGTTGACCATGGTCCAGCCCAGCACGAACATGCCGAGGATCGCCACAGCAATCGTCCAGTGAAAGACCTTCGCGACGGTTCCCCACTGATACGAATCGTTTCGCCACATGCTTCCAGAACTCAGAACGGGCGCAGTTGTTCACGATCCAGCACCCCCTCCACTTCCAACATGATGTCGACCTCGTCGCCGACCATGTTCAACGCCTCGGTCATTCCGAAGTCCGAGCGCTTTAGGGAAGCGATCCCGGAAAATCCGGCGGTCTGACGCCCGGTCAACGGGTGAATGCCGACGCGGTTTAGTCGCATCTGGAGGGTGACCGGTGCGGTCACGCCGAGCAGCGTCAAATTCCCAGTGACGGTCGCCGAGTGCGCATCCATCTGGTCGATGGCGGTGCTCGTGAATCGGATCTCGGGATGGGCGTCGCTGTCGAAGTATTTCTTCCCGCGTAACGCCTTATTCCAGCGCGGATCGCCCATTTCGACGCTGTCGCTGAAGATCGTGATGGAAACATTGGACGCTTGCATGTCTTGCGGATCGAAGCGTAACACGCCGTCGAATTTCCGGAACCGGCCGACCGGATTGGAGAATCCCAGGTGACTCGTGGAAAACATGATTTGTGTATGTACCGGGTCGAACCGGTATTCGTCGAGCGCCACCGCCGGTGGTGAGAAAAGCGTGCAGACCGCGGTCCAAGCAGCGGCGATTGCCGGACCCCTGATGCCGGGTGAACTTGTTGTGGGTTTGACGCGCATCGGCTTACAGCAAGTGACCCTGGTGCTCGCGATTAGTTCGCCCACTTCGCCCATCGATCGCGGTTGGGTCGCCCCGGTAGCGTCGCGAGAACTTGTCGTATGGCCGCGGGATCCGTTCAAACGGGCTTGTCCCTGACCTTGGCCCAGGTATCCCGCAGCGTAACGGCGCGGTTGAATACCAGTCGGTCCGGACGTGAATCGACGGCATCCACGCAGAAATATCCCTGGCGCTCGAATTGAACCGGTGCGCCAGGCGGGCGTGTCGCGAGCGACGGTTCGAGCTTGCAGCGGTGTAAGCGGATCAACGATTGCTGATTCAATACGACCACGAAGTCTGCCTCCGCGGCGGGGTTGGGAACCGTAAACAACCGGTCGTACAAACGGACCTCGGCGTCCACGGCGTGGGCGGCGGAGACCCAATGGATGGTCCCTTTCACTTTTCGGCCGTCCGGCGAGGCACCGCCGCGGGTCTCGGGATCGTATGTGCACCTGAGTTCCACCACGTCGCCGTCGGCGTCTTTGATGACCTCCCGACAAGTGATGTAGTAGGCGTAGCGCAGCCGTACTTCGCGGCCCGGTGCGAGGCGAAAAAACTTCTTCGGCGGGTCCTCCATGAAATCGTCTTTCTCGATATACAAGGTCCGGGAGAAGGGCAGTTTACGGGTTCCCATTGTGGGGTTCTTCGGGTGGTTCTGCGCTTCGACTTCCTCGACGCGGTCGTCTGGGTAGTTCTCTATCACCACTTTCAGTGGTTTCAACACCGCCATCGCCCGTGGGGCCCGGATGTCGAGATCCTCGCGCAACGTGTTTTCCAGCACGCTCATCTCGATCATTCCGTCCTTCTTGGTGACGCCGATGCGGTCGCAGAAATCGCGGATCGATCGCGGTGTGTAACCACGGCGCCTTAAACCCGAGATCGTCGGCAACCGCGGATCGTTCCATCCCTCCACGTGGCCCTCCTTAACCAGGTCGTTCAACATTCTCTTACTCATCACCGTGTATTCGAGAGACAGACGTGCGAATTCGATCTGGCGCGGATGGGCCGGTACGTCGATCTGCTCCAGCACCCAGTCGTACAAGGGACGGTGGTCCTCGAATTCGAGCGTGCACAAGGAATGCGTGATACGTTCCAGGGCGTCGGAAATGCAGTGGGTGTAGTCGTACATCGGGTAGACGCACCATTGATCGCCCGTGCGGTAGTGCGGCGCGTGTTTGATCCGGTAAATTACTGGATCACGCATGTTGATATTGGGCGACGCCATGTCGATCTTGGCGCGCAGCACATGTTCGCCGTCGGCGAACTTTCCCTCTTTCATTCCCCGGAACAGCGCCAGATTTTCCTCGACGGGTCGATCGCGGAAAGGACTGTTCTTCCCCGGTTCGGTCAAAGTCCCTCGATAGGCGCGTATTTGATCGCCGCTCAAACTGTCCACGTAGGCTTTGCCTTGTTCGATCAAGTCGACCGCATAGCGGTACAAGTCGGCGAAGTAATCCGACGCGTGACGGAGTTCCGCCCATTCGAAACCCAGCCAATTGACATCATCCTTAATCGCTTCCACGTAGCTCAGGTTCTCGGTCTCCGGGTTCGTGTCGTCGAAGCGAAGGTTGCAGCGGCCATCGTAATCCTCCGCAACGCCAAAATTGAGACAGATGGATTTCGCATGACCGATGTGTAGAAACCCGTTGGGTTCTGGGGGAAATCGCGTCGTAACCGTATCGACCCGATCTCCGGCTGCAAGATCCGCATCGATGATGGCGCGAATGAAGTTCTTGGTGGAGGCGTCTTCCTTCGTCATGAAATATTCGGATTATCTAGGCTTTGTGGGGCAACACAATGAGGTGCTACTTCCGGTAGTCTCGGCGAAGGGGCGATTATATCGTGACCGGCAGCGCGCGGCCCGGTTTTCGGCATTCTTTGTCCTGCGTTCGATTTCCCGCCGTGGAATTCGAATTTGCGTTACACTTTGGCCTTCGATCCGACCGACGCCATGTGGAAACAAATTCAACTGACCGTGCCCTGTCCGGGGCGTGGGACTTATCTGATCACCGGCAAGGTCAACGAAGCGGTTGCCAACGCCGGCATCATCACCGGGCTGGCGCATGTGTTCATACACCATACCAGCGCTTCCCTGATTCTTTGTGAGAATGCGGACCCGGCGGTTCGCAGTGACCTGGAAACGTTCATGGCGCGCACCGCACCCGATGGTGATCCACAGTTCAAGCACGTGGAAGAAGGGCCGGACGATATGCCTGCACACGTGCGCAGTGTGTTGACCGGCAGCGGGGTCACGGTGCCGGTGACACGCCGCCGGTTGGGATTGGGCACGTGGCAGGGTTTGTACGTCTACGAGCACCGTCTGGCGCCGCACACGCGGCGCCTCACGGTTACGCTGTGTGGCCTTTTCGATGACTCTGCGGGAGAGTAACCGGTTTGTGTTTCAGCGCGTGCCGATTTCGGCGTAGCCTCTACCGCCCAGCGTGCGCAGATAGTCTTGTAGCGAGGGATACTGCTCGGCCAGATCGACGGCGGTGAATCCGACGTCGATCTGTGCATTCACGTCGGCGCCGGACTCGACCAGTAGCTCCACCATTTCTGTGTGACCTTCGCGCGCGGCCAGATGCAGCGGTGTGTATCGGTATGGGTCCAATACGTCCACGGCAGCATCCGCCTGCAGCAAGGCGCGCGCCGCGTTAAGTTCGTTGCCCGCCGCGGCGTAATGCAGGGCGGTCTGCCGCCAGCGGTCGCGGCTGTGTACGTCCACCCCGCCGCGGATCAGGATCTGGATCATTCGTTGATGTCCGTAGCGGATCGCTTCTTGCAGTGCCGTGCGCCCATCGGCGTTGAGCGCGTCCAGGTCGGTTTTGGCTTGCAGGAAGTTTTCCACCGCTTCGATGTCGTTCAAGCGTACCGCTTTGTGGAAATCGGCGGATATGGATTGGCCGTAGGCCGGCGCCGCGAGAATCGCGGCCAGTCCGACCCAGTGCAACCATTGGTGTTTCATGAGTTGGCGGAACGACGAGGCCCGCCAGAGGCGGGCCTCGCGCTAAGCGGCCATACCGATGTTAGGGCTTGACGTAACTGTAACCCTGGGCCTGAAGGTGCGCGATTTCCGCGACGCCGCTCGGTACGATGTCCTTGTCATCTACATCGTACAGGTCCGCTTTGTAATCGATCTTACGTCCCTTCAGTGTGTTCGAGCACACTTTAAACTCGATATTCTGGTTCTTCAGATTGGCGACTTTGCCCTCGAATTCGGGATCTTCGATGGCGCGTTTGAGCAGCGACACCCCGTTACCATGCATGACAATTTTGAGGTCCAGGTTCTCTTTACCCACCGCGTTGATATGGTTCTGGATGTTGCGCATCGCTCCCGCTTGCTTTTTTGGGTCGTCGTAATTAACGTGATACACAACCTTCTGTTTGCCGTAATAGGACTCCGCGACCGCGAGATTGGCGCCCAACGCCATTACAGCCAAGGTCAGCATCGTTAGGGTTCGCTTCATTTTCGATTTCCTCCTGCCTAGTTGGTTTTCAGGCGCCGGACGGTCGTCCCATCCACGCCGGGCCCTACATAACGAGTATATTACGTTGCTATTCCGCGGACTATTGGCCTATAAGGGGTGGGACAAGAGGACTTTATGATGGTTCGTAACATGACGCTAGTCGTGGCGCTGATCCTGGCCGCGTGCGCGGGACGGCCGCCGCCGTCGCCACCGCCGGTGGCCGACGCAGGACCCGTTGCTCCGGCCCCGCCCGCGGTGGTGAAGGCATTCCCGGTAGACGAGGCGCCGGCACCGGAAGCAACCCCGATTGTCCCCGAGCCGGGAGTTCCCGGCGGGGCCCCGCGGCTTGGGTTGTTGGGCGCGACCGCGGGCGGCGCGCAGGTTTATCTCTCCGATTTCCGCGGCAAGGTCGTGGTGGCGAACTTCTGGGCAAGCTGGTGCCCGCCTTGCTGGGGGGACATGCCCCGTTTGGAAGCCTTGCGCCGGGACTACTCGGGGAGTGATCTGGTCATTCTGGCCGTCAATCATCGCGAGAATCCGGACGCGATTATAGAATTCGTCAGAAGTCAGGAAGTGCCCCTCGGGTTTCCGGTGCTGTCGGACCTGCTGGGAATCGCGACACGCGACCGTGGAGTGGTCACCTTTCCGAGCACTTTGTTGTTTGATCGGCGTGGTCAGTTATCGCGCCGCTTCACGGGCATGTTCGGTGCCGACATGGGTGCGTTGCGCATGGACATTGACCGTTTGCTGCGCGCAACCGCCCCTTCGGGCTGAGCCTTTCGGTGGCGATGGCATGAACGATTTCAAGAGAAAACACCCGGTCGCCGTGGCGCCGATGATGGGTTGTACCGATCGCCACGATCGCTATTTGTTGCGCCTGATTACGCGTCGGGCGCTACTGTACTCGGAAATGCGGGTGGCGCAGGCGGTATTGCGGGGCGATCGCGATCGACTGCTGGGTTTCGACGCGCTGGAACACCCCGTGGCGCTGCAGATCGGCGGCTACGATCCGGACATCATGGCACGCGCAAGTGCTGTCGCCCAACAGTGGGGTTACGATGAAGTCAACATCAATGCCGGTTGCCCGAGCGACCGTGTGCAAGCGGGCCGCTTCGGGGCCTGCTTGATGGCGGAGCCGGAGCGGGTCGCGGACTGCGTTGCGGCCATGCGTGCTGAGGTCGATATACCGGTGACGGTAAAGGCGCGTCTCGGTATTGATGATCGCGATACGTTCGACGAGCTGTGCCGATTTGTCGAAGTCGTCGCCGCGGCGGGGTGTAATACTTTTATCATTCACGCGCGTAAGGCCTGGTTGAAGGGCCTCAGTCCGAAACAGAACCGCACTGTTCCCCCACTTCGCTACGAGTGGGTTTATACCCTGAAACGAAAGTATCCCTCGCTCGCCATTGTCATCAACGGCGGGATACGTGATCGGGCGGGTATTCGGCGACATCTCGATCATGGTGTGGACGCGGTAATGATCGGTCGTGAGGCATATTCAAATCCGTTCTCCCTGGTTCAGGTGGATCGTGAGTTTTATGGCGCTCGTGAACCGGCGCCGAACCGGCGCGACGTGTTGTCGGCATACGTGGATTATTGCGAGCGGCAGCTTTCGATGGGATGCCGCCTGCCTCGCTTGACGCGTCATGTGATCGGTCTGTTTCAAGGCCAACCCCATGCCCGGGCCTGGCGCCGGCACCTGAGCGAGCAAGCCCACCGGCCCGGGGCCGGGACGGAAGTGATTCGCGCCGCCGCCTTGCACGTTTGTCCACCGCTCTGAGCCACATCCGCGGGAGGCGGCGAGGAATACTCGTGATCCTGATATGATAATCGCTTCGCTTAATCCACAATTTTCGAGGAGCATCAATGAATCGCATAACCCTGCCATCCTTGGCCTGTGCATCGTGTGTCGCCCTGTTCTGTGCCGGGAGTGCCGATGTCAGTGCGGCAGAGCCCGAAGATATCATCAAGTATCGACAGAGCGTCATGAAATCGGTGGGCGGTCATATGGGCGCACTGGCCCAGATTGCGCGTGGTAAGGTGGATTATCCTGATGACGCGAGCTACCACGCGCAATCCGTCGCGCGTTCGATGAAGACCGTGGAGTCCCTGTTCCCGCCCGATTCCGATTTCGGAGAAACGCGCGCCCTGGATGACATCTGGTCGAAACCGGATGACTTTAAGAAAGTCGCCGAGCGGGCCGCGCAGGCTGCCAACGAGATGGCCGAGGCTTATGCGAACGGTTCACCCGACGCGGCGGAGATATTCGAAGCGCTCGGTGATGCCTGCAAAGCCTGCCACAAAGATTTCCGCCAAGAAGACGAATAGCCCCAAGACGTCGACATGCCGGGTTCGCCGCTGCGCCCTGGCCGCGGCCGGCGGGTTGTTGTTCGCCTGGGCGCCGGTGAGCGCCGCGGTATCCGACGCGCGCGATCTGATCACGCACGGCGAGTATGTGTTCCGTATATCCGGGTGTGGCAACTGCCACACCGACACGGAGAGGGAGGGTGAGTTTTTGGCCGGCGGATACGCGCTCGAGACGCCGTTCGGGACTTTTTACACCCCCAACATCACCGCCGATCGGGAGCACGGGATAGGCGGTTGGAGCGAGGAGGATTTCGTCCGCGCCATGAAAGCCGGAGTGGCGCCGGACGGTCGCGACTATTTCCCCGCGTTTCCGTATACCTCGTACACGAGACTGTCCCGGGAAGATCTGATCGCGCTCAAAGCCTATCTGTTTTCTGTGCCGCCTTCGGCCACCCCCAACCGCCGCCACGACTTGGTGCCGGGGCTCAGGTGGACCTTGTGGCTGTGGAAGCTCTTGTTCTTCGATGTGCCGGCGCTCGACGCGCCCCGAGATGCCGATCCGGACGACTGGCGGCGCGGCGCTTACCTGGCCAGGGCGGCGGCGCATTGCGGCGAGTGCCATACTCCGCGCAACCGATTGGGTGCGATGATTGAGCGGTTGTATCTGGCGGGCACCCGGAACGGGCCAGAGGGTAAGTCCGTGCCCAACATTACTCCGGATCGAAAAACCGGTATCGGAGGCTGGGATCACGATGATCTCATTTTCTATTTTGAAACCGGGGGCACGCCGGACGGCGACTATGCCGGCGGACTGATGGCCGAAGTGATCGATGAGAGCCTCGTGCATCTGACCCCGGCAGACCGGTCTGCACTGGCCACGTACATATCATCGATTCCGGCCATCGAGCGGCGTATTGCGAAACCCGACCGCAAGCGCAAGCAGCGTGACGAGTTCGAGTACTGACCGTTTTCGTTGTTGAAACATCGCAGCGGGCGGAGTCACCGGATGAAAAGGATTGGCAAGATTTTCGCGTGGACGATCGCAGGAATCGTCGTTGCGTTTGCGGCGCTCGCCGTTGCCTTGTCCTGGTGGATCGATCCGAACGATTACAAACAAGAAATTGCGACTGTCGTGAAAAACCATACCGGTCGAGATCTGGAGATCGTCGGAGATCTCGCATTGTCCGTATTTCCGCGGCTGGGTGTAGAGACGGGCGAATTACGTTGGGCCAACCCGCCCGGGTTCGACGAAACACCGATGCTCTCGGTTCGCGGTGTGGACGTGAAAGTCAAACTGTTGCCGCTTCTGAGAAAGGCGTTAGTGTTCGATACGGCGGTCGTAGAACGACCGGAGTTACACCTGATCATCGATGAATCCGGCATGCGTAATTGGCACGGCCTCGGTGTCGAGCCGGACGGCGGAACCGCTGCCGACACGGAGGGAGATGCCGGCATCACAATGACGGCGCTGGCGGACTCGGGCGTCGTCCTCGACGATGGGCGAGTCGTGTGGGAGGATCGTCGCAGCGGGGTGACATACACGATGACCAACGTCAACCTCAAAACCGGCAGCGTATTGAGCGGACCATCGGTGGTCGTGGCGCTCGGCTTCGAGTTGGCGGGTGGGGACATGCCGGAACCGGTCACGGTCGATGCCGCAGCGGTGGTCGGTGTCGATTCCGGAGATCGAGTAGGGTTGTCGGATATCTCGGTTCGCGCGCGCTCGGACCGGACTCATGCGCGCCTGGAGGTTGCGGATGCGGAGTTCGGTCCTAAACATGCGGCGCTCGAGCTCGCGGAGACCCGGGCCGCTGTGCAGCTCGGCGCGGTGGCCGGACAGGCCCACGTCCCCAGGGCGGTCGTGCACCTCAATGAACAGACCGTGGAGATTCCGGAGCTGGTGGTGACCAGCGGCGGCTTGCGGGCGCGGATAGAAGTCAGCGGCTCGCAGGTATTGACCGCCCCGGCCTTCACCGGGCGGATCGACGTGGCGCCGTTCGATTTGCGTGACTGGTTGCAGATCGCTGAACTGGAAATCGACAGCGCGGACTCATCGACGCTGCGAGTGGTGACCGGCGCGTCGAACTTTTCCGCGACCATCGACTCGTTCAAGCTTCAGGATTTACGCGTCAAGTTGGACGCTACCCGGATCGACGGTTCCTTCGATATGACCGGTATCTCGCCACCCCGCTATCGGTTCGACTTCAACGTGGACCACATCGATCTCGATCGCTACCTCCCGCCGCCGTCCGCCGATGAGGAGAGCGGTCGGGAATTCGCGGTGCCCACCAGTCTGTTGGAGGGGGTGAAGGCCGACGGTAGTCTGAAGATCGGCGAGATGAAATTGTCCGGTGTCACGGTGTCGGACATACACCTCGACGTGGATTCTCAACGTGGCGCCGTTGACGTGAATTCGGGGAACGTTCGTTGAGGGGGGAAAACTGCCCGGCGGTACGTGTTTAGCGGCCCTCCGCAGGCGCCAGCCGGTCGTGGAGAATCGGGCTACGGTCGCGTCGAAACGCAGAAACACCGCCGATCAGGACAAAATGAAGGCGGCGTTGTCCAATGGCCTGAGACACAGCCTGGGCGATGATCTTTTGACGGAAAAATGGCGGAATACGCTCGATACAAAGCTCGACGGGCTTTTTTCTCAACAACTATGAACCGGACGACGGTATCGGTGTACGCCCTGTCGGGTTTGCTCGTCATGGTGTCGCTGACCGCCGACCGGGCCCTCGCGTTCGACGTCGTGTTCGCCGACGTGGCGCACCACGACAACATTTACGAAGTCTCGTTCCGGGTACGCCTGGAAGTCAGTCCCGAGGAGGTCCGGCGCATTGTGACCGACTACGCCAATTTACCCCGGTTGTCGCCGACCATCGTATCGAGCCGGGTGACGCACGACCCCGAAATGACGTTGACACTGTCGTTGCGGCCCTGCGTCTGGGTTGTGTTCTGTAAAACGCTGCGCAAGGTCAGTACGGTACGCGAAGGCCGTGAGGAAATCGCCTACGACGCCAATCCGCAGACGAGTGATTTTCTTCAGGCGGCCGAGCGACTCTCGATTACCCGAGATGCGTCAAACCCGCGCGTTGCCGAGGTGGAGTATCGGGCGCGCCTGGAACCGAAGTTTTCCGTGCCCCCGCTCATTGGTCCCTGGTTAATCGAGCGTCAGATCATCCGGGATCTGGAAATCACCAGCGAGCGTCTGGAAATCATCGCGCGGTCCGAGCCGCGGATCACGAAATAGGGCTTCAAGTCGGGTGTTGACGCGGGTTTTTCCGATAAATATTATTTCGCCCCGATTTTTTCGGGAGCGAAAGGCGAGAGGTTTCGTGGGCGAATAGTCGTTTGTGATTCGCTGATTTTACCCCTGGAGCAACATAAGGACGTACTATGGCGTTGGTTGAGATCGAAAATCTGACCAAGAAATTCCATGACGTCACCGCGGTCGACAACATTACTTTTTCGGTCGAACGTGGTGAGGTGCTAGGGTTTCTCGGCCCCAACGGTGCAGGTAAGTCGACGACCATGAAAATGATCGCCGGATTCCTCGCTCCGGATTCGGGTGCAGTTTCCATAGGCAGCGACGATGTCGATCGGTCTCCGGTGGCAGCGAAGCGCCGTGTCGGCTATCTGCCCGAAGGGGCGCCTTTGTACTCGGATATGACGCCGGCGCAGCTTTTGCAGTTCGTGGGTGACGTGCGTGGGGTGACGGACCTTGCACGACGAATTGATGAGGTGGCCGAGATCATCAATCTCGAAACGGTTCTCGATCAGCCGATCGGCACGCTATCCAAGGGATTCAAGCGGCGCGTCGGAATCGCACAGGCGATCCTTCACGACCCTGAAGTGCTCGTTCTCGATGAGCCCACCGATGGTCTCGATCCGAACCAAAAGCATGAAGTCCGAACGTTGATCAATACCATGTCCCGGGACAAAGCCATCATCCTGTCCACACATATTCTTGAGGAGGTGGACGCCGTGTGCACGCGCGCGATCATCATCGCAGGTGGCGAAATACTCGCCGACGGATCGCCGGAAGACCTCGAGAGGCGCTCGCCGCGACACAATGCGGTATTGCTGGTAGTGCGCGGTGGCGAAGCCGATGTAGGTCAGTCGTTACGCGACTTGACGACGTGTCGGGCGGTGGAATCCCGTGACGCCGGGGGCGGTGTTACCGAATACACTATCTATCCCGCCGAGGGTCGGTCCATCGTCGGAGATGTCGGCCGCATGGTGCGCGAGCAGGGATGGCCGGTGGAACGGCTGGAGGTCGAGCGTGGCGGACTGGACGAAGTGTTTCGCCGTATTACGTGCCCGGACACCCCGTGGGGAGCGACGCCGAATGGATAAAATCTGGGCCATCTGTAAACGCGAGTTGGCGGGGTACTTTTCCACCCCGATTGCCTACGTATTCATCATTATCTTTCTGATTTTGAGTGGGGTGTTTACGTTTTACCTGGGTGATTTTTTCGGCCGTGGCCAAGCGGATCTGGTGACCTTCTTCAGTTTTCACCCGTGGCTCTACTTGTTCTTGATCCCGGCGTTGACGATGCGCTTGTGGGCCGAGGAGCGCCGAGGTGGCACGATCGAACTCCTGTTGACATTGCCGGTGACCATGGGGCAGGCCGTGATCGGTAAATTCCTGGCTACCTGGATCTTCACCGCCATTGCACTGGCACTCACTTTTCCGATGTGGCTGACCGTGAACTATCTGGGAGATCCGGACAACGGCATCATCGCGGCGAGCTATATCGGCAGCCTGCTCATGGCCGGCGCATTCATCGCCATCGGCGCATGTATTTCCAGTGTGACGCGTAACCAGGTCATCGCGTTCGTGGTTTCCCTGGTGGTGTCGTTGATTTTCGTTCTGAGCGGATTTCCGCTGGTTTTGGACTTTTTCGCGGGTTGGGCGCCGGAGCTGATCGTCAGCACGATCAGCTCGTTCAGTTTTCTGACCCATTTCGATGGGCTCAGCAAGGGCGTCATCGACCTGCGCGATATCGTGTACTTTGTGACATTGATCGGGTTTTGGTTGTACGCCAACGCGATCCTCATCGAGCTGAAAAAAGCGGATCTGTAGCCGATGGGCGTACGTAAGAGCGCGTTGACGCTGGGCGGGCTGGTCTTGGCCGCCATCGTATTCTTCGGCGTGAACGTCGCGTCGAACTCCCTATTGACGACCTCTCGCCTCGACCTGACCGCAACCCGGCTGTACACGCTCACCCAGGGGACGCGGAATATTCTTGCCAGTCTGGATGAGCCCGTGGTTCTGCGCCTGTTTCTATCGCAGGACGTGGTCGCCCAGATTCCCGGTATCTCCGGTTACGCGCGCCGGGTCGTCGAGTTGTTGCGCGAGTACGAGCGGCGCGCCGCGGGAAAGCTGGACCTGCGCATCATCGATCCGGAACCGTTCTCCGATGAAGAAGATCGTGCCGTCGCCTACGGATTGCGCGGCGTGGCACTCGACGACGGCGCATCGATTCTATACTTCGGCCTGGTCGGCACCGGTGCCACCGATGAACAGGAGGTCATCCCGTTCTTCTCGCAGAACCGGGAGGAATTTCTAGAGCACGATCTGACCAAATTGATCTACCAATTGGCCTACCCCAAGGAGAAAGTCATTGGCCTAATCGCCGGTTTGCCGGTGGACGGCGCGATGCCGGCTCCGGGTCAACCGCCGCAGGCCATGTCCGGACCGTGGGTGGTGATGCAACAAGTGCGGCAGCTGTTCGAAGTGCGGACCCTGGAGGCGGAAAGCGATCGGATATCGGACGACATCGATGTCCTGATGATCGTTCATCCCAAGGATCTCACGCCTCGCACCCGCTACGCCATCGACCAGTTTGTGCTTAAGGGCGGGCGCGCGCTGGTGTTCGTGGACGCCAACGCGGAAGCCGACCGCAGCGGTCCCGCGATGCTGGGCGGGGGTATGCCCGGTAGCTCGGATCTGCCGGATTTGTTCAAGCAATGGCGAATCCAAAGGGTAAAAGCCAAAGTTGCGGCGGACATCCAACTCGCCGAACAAGTGCGGTTCAGTCGCGAAGGCCGGGCTTTGGTAGCGGATTATCCGGTGTGGATGAGTCTGCAGCCGGAGCAGTACAACCGCGACGACGTCGTGACCGGGCAACTGGGAAATCTGGTGTTCGCCACCGCCGGGGTTCTCGAGGTGTTGGACGGCGACAGTCCGCAGGTGACGCCTTTGATACAAACGACGGAACACGCAATGCAGGTCGACGTGTCCGGGCTGCGTTTTCTCGATGATCCTTCGGTGTTGCTCCGTGACTACAAACCGGGAGGTACGCCTCTGGTTCTCGCGGCGCGAATCTCGGGCCCGGCGCGCACGGCGTTCCCGGATGGGCCCCCGGCGGCGCCTGACGGGGACGATGAAAACGTCGACGGCGATAGCGACGCTCGGGACGAAGCGTCCGGACAGACTGCGTCGGCCGGGCACCTGGACGAGTCCGAATCCGACATCAACGTGATCGTGGTCGCGGATACCGACCTGTTGAGCGATCGATTCTGGGTGCAGACCCAGAACTTGCTCGGTACCCAGCTGCACATCCCCACGGCGGCGAACGGGCCGTTCGTCATCAACGCCTTGGAGAGCCTGATCGGGAATAGCGATCTGATCAGTGTTCGCAGCCGCGGGCAGTACAGCCGCCCGTTTACCAAAGTCGCGGAGATCCAGCAGGAGGCGGAACTGAAGTTCCGCGAGAAGGAGCGGGAACTGTTGGAGCGGTTGCAGCAGACGGAGGCGAGGTTGGCGGATCTCGAGAATCGCAAGCAGGGGGACGACTCAGTGATTCTCGACGAGGCGCAGCGCCGGGAAATCGAGGACTTCCGTCAACAAAAGGTGCGGATACGCAAGCAGTTGCGGGACGTACGGCACGAACTGCACAAGAATATCGCTGCGTTGGAAACGCAGACGAAATTTATCAATATTGGTCTGATGCCGCTGATCGTCGGCATCGGAGGCGTGTTGATCGGTGTCTACCAGAGTAGACGCCGCCGACGGGCGCCGAGTACAAGCCATGCGTAATACGAAAAACCTGATCGTACTGTCGCTCGCGGCGTTGGCGGCCGTGGTGCTGGCGATGTGGGCACAGCAGGACGAGCGCGCGGAATCGGACGCGGGAAGTGTCGTGTTTCCAGGTTTGCTGGATGACATCAATCAGATCGACCGAGTGTCGGTCACCGGCCCCACGGGACCGGTGACCATGGCGTACCGAGACGGAGCGTGGGTGGTAGAGCAGCGGAACGGATATCCGGCGACGCGGCAAAAGGTCCAGAGCCTGGTATTCGGCATGGCCGAGCTGCGCCGGGTGGAAGCGAAGACCTCGAAACCGGAGCGCTACGTCAAACTGGGACTCACGCAGCCCGCGGAGGCGGAAGGCCGGGCGGTGCTGGTCGAACTCGATGCCGGCGAGCGCCGCGTCGCGGCGTTATGGATCGGGGACCGCAAACCGGATGCGCCGCAGGGGGTGAACCAATACTATGTCCGCGTGCCGGAGGATTCTCAGGCATGGTTGGTCGAGGGTCGTCTGGACAGCGACGCGGGGCGGATTACGTCGTGGCTGGAACCGGTCGTCATCGGCTTGGACGAACGCCGCGTACGGCGCGTCGAGGTGCGACATCCCGATGGGCAGCGACTCGAAGTGCGACGCGAATCCCCTGACACGGACAATTTTTCGCTCGCCGGCCTGCAACCCGGCGAGGAGATCGAATCCGCGTACGGAGTGAACAACGTCGCGCGCAGTCTGGCCAACTTATCGCTGGACGACGTGCTGGTCGCGGAGGATGTCGATTTCAGTGACCCGATGACGAATGCGGTGCTCGAGACCTTCGACGGTATACGGATTCGCGTAGACCTCACCGAGAAGGACGACGCGCGATACGCGCGGCTTAAAGCCGAGTTCGATGCCGCGCTACGAGATACGGGCGCCGACAATTCGGACGTCGTAAACCCTTCGGCAGAGGACCCCGAACAGTGGGTCGCGCGCCACGACCGCCTGTGGACGGGTCGTGCGTACCGGCTGCCGGCGCACCAGTACTCCGGCATCACCGTTCGCCGCGATGAGCTGGTGATCCGGCCCGACGAGCAGGACACCCCAAAACAAGGCGATTCCTAAGACGTCCGCCCGCACGCCGGGTAATGCGTCGCTGTCCACACGCGGTGATGATTTTGCTATTCTGGCCGATCGCGCGCCGCATAAATACCGGCGTGTAAACCGGAGCTGACCATGACCGAGCGACTTAATCGTTACAGTGCCCGAGTGACCCAACCGAAATCCCAAGGCGCTTCGCAGGCCATGTTGTACGGTGCCGGGCTCACCGACGAAGACATGAACAAACCGGAGGTTGGTATTGGTAGCGTCTGGTGGGAGGGAAACACCTGCAATATGCATCTCAACGATCTCGCTGCAGAGGTGAAACGCGGCGTAGTCGAGGCGGGCCTGGTCGGCATGCGTTTCAATACCGTGGGCGTGAGCGATGGGATCTCGATGGGTACCGATGGCATGAGCTTTTCGTTGCAGTCACGCGACCTGATCGCAGACTCCATTGAAACCATCATGGGCGGCCAGTGGTACGATGCGAATATCGCGATCCCCGGTTGCGACAAAAACATGCCCGGATGCTTGATGGCGATGGGCCGCCTCAACCGCCCGGCGTTGATGGTATACGGCGGCACGATCAAACCGGGGTACTGGAACGATCAGACACTGGACGTGGTATCGGCGTTTCAAAGTTACGGCGAATTTCTGGCCGAGAAAATCACCGAGGAGGAGCGCCGCAATGTGGTCAGGAAAGCATGTCCGGGGCCGGGAGCCTGCGGCGGTATGTATACCGCCAACACGATGGCGAGCGCCATCGAAGCGATGGGAATGTCGCTACCCTACAGCGCCTCGACGCCGGCGGTCGATCCGGCCAAGCTCGAGGAGTGCCGGGCTGCCGGCCATGCCATACGCCGATTACTCGAGGCGGACATCAAGCCGCGCGACATCATTACGCGGGACGCCCTGGAGAACGCGATAGTGATCGTGACCGCGTTGGGCGGGTCGACCAATGCAGTGCTGCACTTGATTGCTATCGCCCGGGCAGTGGGTGTGGACCTGACGCTTGATGACTTCCAGCGGGTCAGCGATCGGGTTCCGTTTGTGGCGGATCTGAAACCCAGCGGCAAGTACGTCATGGAGGATTTGCACAACATCGGAGGAATCCCGATGGTGATGCGCTACCTGCTCGACGAGGGCTTGTTGAACGGCGAGTGCTTGACCGTCACCGGGCGCACGATCGCGGAGAATCTCACCGAGGTTTCCGGGCTGCCGGACGGGCAGGACGTTATTCGACCCCTGTCGAAGCCGATAAAGAGTACCGGACACCTTCAAATCTTGCGCGGTAATCTGGCGCCCGGCGGGGCGGTGGCGAAAATCACGGGCAAGGAGGGCGAACGGTTTTCGGGTCCGGCGCGAGTTTTCGAATCAGAAGAAGCCATGCTGCAGGCGTTGGAGAGCGCGTCCATCGAGAAGGGCGACGTGGTCGTCATCCGCTACGAGGGGCCCAAAGGCGGTCCCGGTATGCCGGAGATGTTAACGCCTACGTCGGCGATCGTGGGGGCGGGGCTGGGCGATCACGTGGCGCTGATCACGGACGGGCGGTTTTCGGGCGGTTCGCACGGATTCATCATCGGTCACGTGGTACCCGAAGCGCAGGAAGGCGGTCCGATCGCGCTGGTTCGCAACGGCGACCGGATCACCATCGACAGCGTCAACAACAGCCTTTCGGTGGATCTGGATACCGCGGAACTCGAACGGCGCGCGGCGGACTGGCAGATGCCGCCGTATAAAGCGACCCGTGGGACGCTCTATAAGTATATAAAGAACGTCAAAGACGCCTCGGTCGGTTGCGTGACCGACGAGTGAAACAGGCTCGACGCGCAGGCTGGATAAATCGGCGCGCAGGGTCTATAAGAAAGGTAGGGGTTGTCAGTCCGCCCTGCTGGGGGCGGGGTCACCGAATCCGATAAGCCGTGGAGCAAGATGCGCCAATATATTCGATATCCTACTGATATCACAGTCGAATTCAGCCTGATCGATGGTGATGGGTTCGGCAAGTACTGCATGCGCAACGTCAGCGAAGGGGGCTTGTGCTTCCGCACGTCCGCGAGAATCGAGCCTGGGAGCGACGTGCACATCGCGATCCCGATCTGCATGCCCACATTCGAAGTGGACGGCGAGGTGGTGTGGTGCCAACAACAGCCAGACGGTCTTTATGATGTCGGAGTGCGGTTCAGCGCACCGGCCACTGAATATGCGGCGCGCATGGTGGAACAGGTTTGCGAGATCGAGATCTATAAGCAAACCATGGCGGAGCGCCATGGCCGCACGTTGACCGCCGAGCAGTCAGCTGCCGAGTGCTTCGCGAATCGCGCCGCGAACGGCTGATTACGAGGGCGCCACGCGCACCAACCGGCCGCACCAGCTAGGTCTTCAAAAGTCATACAGGGTCGGAAGCACCCAGCTCAGCGTCAACCACATGATGAGGGTCAAGGGTGCCCCGATGCGCACGAAGTCGCCGAATTTGTAACCGCCGGCAGTCATGACCAGTAAATTCGTCTTGTACGCCATGGGCGTCGCGTAGCTCATATTGGCGCCGAACAATACCGCCAATACGAAGGCTTCGGGAGACTGACCGAGCTGCTCGGCGATGGTCACTGCGATGGGTGTGCCGATGACGGCGGCCGCATTGTTGGAAACGATATTGGTCAGCACCGCCATCAGCAGCATCAAGCCGCTCAACACGATCGCCGGCGCGGCCCCCGCTGACGCGTAAAGGAACCATTCCGCCAGGTAATCGCTACCGCCCGTCTTCTGTAGCGCCACCCCCAAGGCGAGACTGGCTACGACGATCATGATGACCGGGGCGCTCAAGGCGCGCGTGGCATCACGCCAACCGAGGCAGCCGGTCACGATCATCAGCAGTACGCCGGCGGTCGCGCTCACCGCGATGGGGAGGATGTCCAGCGCGGCAATCGCGACGATCGCCAGCATGATCAGGAGGGCGATCGGCGCTCGCCGGGTGTGCGGGAGGTCGCTGGTGGCGTCGAGAACCAGCAAGTTGCCCTCGCGTTTTAGTTCGGCGATCTGGTCTCGCGCCCCCTGGACCAGCAGCACGTCTCCGATCTCGAGGGTGACCCGGCCGACGCCCTTGGGCAAGGACTCCATGACACGCCCGGCCCGATGAATCGCCAGCGTGACCAGCTGGTAGACATCCGCAAACCGAGCCTGTTCCAGGGTTCGACCCTGGAGGGGCGAACCTTGCACGATGACGATTTCCGCGAGTTGCTGGTCGTCGGCCTTCAGCGGGTGATCATCGTCCACCGCTACGTCCCCGGAGTACAGGGCCGCGCCCAGTACCTGTTCGAACTCCTTCAATCGCTGCGGAGTGTCCTGCACTGTCAGCCGGTCCCCGGCGATCAATGTCAAGTCCGGCAGCGGTACGGCGTGCGTGTGCTCGTGGCGGCGGATACGACGCACTTTCATCTGATTATCGGTCTTCTTCAAGATCTCATGCACGGTTTTGCCATCGCCGAAACTTCCCTCGGGAATGTGCAGTTGCGCGGTGAAGACTCGCGGCGACGTATCGGTCATCGCCGCCTCACGATTCGGAATCAGGCGCGGCGCGATCAACCACAGATAAGCGATCCCGGCACCCCCAGCAAGAATCGCCGGGGCGAAGAAATCGAACATTTCGAGCCGCCGCAGCCCCAGGTCTGCTGCGACACTCACGACCAGAAGGTTCGTGGATGTACCGATCGTGGTGCTCATGCCGCCGATCAGCGTGGCGAACCCCATCGGCAGTAACACGGACGACGCACGAGTGCGCGTGCGCAGAGACACACTGACGAGAATCGGAAGCAATAGGACGACGATAGGGGTATTGTTGACAAAGGCGCTCAGCACTGCGCCCACTAGTAGGGTCACCAACAGTGATAACTGCGGGCTGAACGTCCATAAGCGTGCCAGCACTCGGCCGACGGGTTCCAGGGCGCCGGTGCGCACGAGTCCCTGTCCAGCGATCATCAAGGCGCACACGGCAATCAGTGCCTCGTGGCCGAACCCGGAGAAAAACTCGACGGGATGCAACCACTCGCCGTTTTTGTGAAACGGGAACACTTCGAATCCCACTGTCAACACCGCCAACACGAACAAACTCGAGGACTCGAGGGGGGTCCGTTCGCGGGTAAACAGAACCAGCGCTACGCCGGTGAGAACGAGTACCGCTATGGCATGGGTATTCGGGGCTGTGGGCATGAGTGAGTCGGTCGCCTTGCAGTATGGGAGTACCGGTGACGTAACTGTTACGAACCGGGCGCCGCCGACGGTCGCGACCCGCCGATCCCGAGGACATACACATTACCTATACCCGTATAAGTAACCCCGGTAAATATTCGCACGGTTTTTTTGCTAAATCAGGGGCGATCTAGTTATCTTATATGACTGCACCAGCGAGCAGGAAGCTTTCGGTGCGCAGGGTTCGTTCACCCCAAGAAAAGGATTGGTAATCCTCTATTGATTGAACCGATCGGATTGACAAATGAAATGATCGCGGTGATGGCTATTCTGGCCTTTACCGTCTGCCTGTTCGCTTTTGAGGTCTTTCGGGTTGATGTGACCGCGGTACTGGTCATGGTCATTCTAGGGTTGACCAGCCTGCTACCCAATTACGAGGGCTTAGTGCCCCCCGAACAGCTGTTCAACGGATTCGCGAGTAACGCGGTCGTGTCGATCATCGCGGTGATGATTATCGGTGCGGGGTTGGACAAGACCGGGGTGATGAGTACCCTGGCGGGCAAGATTCTGCGCTATGGAGGCAAATCCGAGGGGCGAGTGATTACCACCGTGTCGTCCACGGTGGCGGTCATTTCGAGTTTTATGCAGAACATCGGTGCCGCAGCGCTGTTTCTCCCGGTGGTCAGCCGCATCTCACGGCGCGCTGAGATCCCGGTGTCTCGTTTACTCATGCCCATGGGATTTTGCGCCATTCTGGGGGGTACTATCACGATGGTGGGTTCGAGCCCCCTGATTCTGCTGAACGACCTAATACTCAATTCGAACCGGTCGCTACCGGCCGGTACGGAGCGTATGGAGACGTTCGGCCTGTTTGCAGTTACGCCCATCGGGGTGGCGCTGGTCGCGGTCGGGATCCTGTATTTCGTGTTTCTCGGTCGCTGGATTCTGCCCGCCTCCAGTGGTCGGGTATCGGCGTCGGACAATCTCCAATACTTTCGTGATACCTACGGTATCGAAGGGCAGGTGTACGAGTTGATCGTCACGCGGCGCAGCGATCTTGCCGGTAAGCAATTGCGTGATGTGGAAAGCCACGGCCGCGCCGGTTGGATTCTGGCTATTCGAAGCGGTCATGATATGAGCATCGCTCCGGCTCAGGAGACAGACATCTGGGTGGGCTCGGAGCTTGCGATCATGGGCTCTCAAGAGGAAGTTGCGAAGTTCGCCCGTCTCCACGACCTGGAGATGAAACCCGACATCGATTCGTTTGCGGAATACCTGAGTGCCACCAGCGCGGGGATTTCCGAGGTCGTCATCCCACCCGATTCGGAATTAATCGGAAAGACGATTGGCGACCTTCAGTTCCGCAAGCGCTACGGCGCCAAGATTCTCGTCGTGTACCGGATCAATCAGGTGATCGACGAAGAGTTGTCGGGCCTGCGGTTTCAGGCCGGGGACACCCTCGTCGTGCACAGCCGCTGGCAGGACTTGATACCGATGGCCGACGACAAGAATTTTGCCGTGGTGACCGATTTCCCCCACGAGTCATTCCGGCAGGAGAAGCTCGCTTACGCGGCGGGCTCGTTCTTGATTGCACTGGTGTTGATCCTGTTTACCGACGTTCGGCTTTCCATCGCGTTGCTTACCGGGGCCATCGGCATGATCGCTTCCGGGGTGATAAAAATCGACGAGGCTTACAACTCCATAGGTTGGCAGTCCGTGTTCCTGCTCGCAAGCCTGATCCCCCTCGGACTGGCCACCGAGGCGACGGGAACCGCCGCATGGATGGCTCAGCAAACCCTGGTGTTGCTCGAGGGCGTTCCGATCTGGGTCTTGCAGTCGGCGCTTGCCGGTCTCGCAACGGTGTTCACCTTGGTTATCTCCAACGTGGGCGCCACCGTGCTGTTGGTGCCGATCGCGGTGAATATCGCCCTCGGAGCCGGCGCGGATCCGGCCATATTCGCCCTGACGGTGGCGCTTGCGACTTCCAATTCGTTCTTGATTCCCACCCATCAGGTCAACGCCCTGATTATGGGCCCCGGGGGGTATCGTGTATTAGACTTCATACGCGCAGGCGGAGTCATGACTTTATTGTTTTTGGTGATCATGCTCGTGGTGCTGAACCTGCTGTACTGATACGGTTGCACCCGAGCGTCGGGGACAGTCAATTCACTATGTCGAAAACGTATCCAATAATCGCCATAACCGGATCTTCGGGATCGGGAAGCTCGCAGATCGTCAGTGCGTTCGAGCACATATGCCGGCGCGAGAGCGCGCGTATGGCCCTGGTAGACGGCAACGGTTTTCACCGCTACGACCGGATGCGGTTCAACCAGGTCGTCGCCGAAGCGCGCCGCGGCGGAAAGACAATCAGCCATTTCGCGCCCGCCAGCAATCTGTTCGAAGAGCTGGAGGCGTTGTTGGCGGAATACTCCACATCGGGCACCGGAAAACGCCGGTTCTATCTGCACGACGAACTCCAGAGCGTCAAATACGGCCAGGCCGCGGGTACGTTCAGTCCGTGGGAGGATTTACCCGCGCCAACGGATCTAATGATTTATCAAGGTTTGCATGGATGTTACGTCGATGACGATGTGGATATCGCCAAGTATATGGATCTCAAAATCGGTGTCGTGCCCGTCGTGAATCTGGAATGGATTCAAAAGGCGCACCGGGATATTGAGGACCGCGGTTACCACCCCGAACAGGTCACGCAGACGATACTGCGACGCATGTCGGATTACGTAAAACACATCACTCCACAGTTCTCGCGCACGGACATCAATTTTCAACGTGTACCGATGGTTGACACTTCCAATCCGTTTGTCGCTTTGGACGTCCCTTTGGAGAAGGAGACGGTTGTCGTCATCAGAGTGGCGCATCCCGAGCGGGTGCGCGTCGATTTTCGTTATCTTCTGGACATGATTCCCAAATCGTTCATGTCGCGCCGCAATTCCGTAGTTGTGCCCGGAGATGAACTGGGTTACGCGATGGAGTTGATCTTCAGCCCCGTCGTCCACGAACTGCTCCAAGGACGGCGTGACTCTCTGTCCGGCTGATTTCGATTCTTCCGCGGTCTGGTTTATGCTAACGCGATAGCGAAACGAGCGTTGCGAAGGGTCCGGTCTCGGCGCATCAGTGCCGGGGCTTGAGAATTACCGGAGCAGAGGTTTCCGGTTCCGCCTCCGGTTCGTTTTCCGCGGTGTGTAGGAAAAAAACAAACGCAGGCTGAATCGGTTCGGTCGCGAGTTCCCGCGACGAGAACCCGGTTCTCGGGAGGGTGCGCTTTGGCATATTTTCTCCAGCAGCTCATCAACGGGCTCACGCTCGGTATGATTTACGGGCTGATTGCCATCGGTTATACGATGGTTTACGGCATCATCGGCATGATCAACTTCGCGCACGGCGAGATATTCATGATCGGTGCCTTCGTCTCGATCATTACTTTTCTGTTGTTGGGCGCCTTGGGAGTTTCCTGGGTACCGCTGGCGATACTGATAGTGCTGATCGTGACGATGGCCATGACCTCAATCTACGGCTGGAGTCTGGAGCGCGTCGCTTACCGGCCGTTGCGGCGCTCGCCGCGCCTGGCTGCCCTCATCACAGCTATCGGTATGTCGATTTTTCTCCAGAATTACGTGCAGTTGTTGCAAGGCGCGCGGGTGAAACCCCTGCAACCGATCATTTCCGGTGGTTTTCAATTCGCGCCTGACGGCGATTTCATCGTCAACCTGAGTTATTTGCAGATCTTCATCATCGTGCTCACCGTCGTATTGATGGCCGCGTTCACGTTCATTATTCACAAGACCCCGCTGGGTCGGGCGCAGCGAGCCTGTGAGCAGGACCTTGGAATGGCGGCGCTGGTCGGTATCAACGTGGACCGGACTATTTCGCTGACGTTTGTGATGGGCGCGGCGCTGGCGTCCGTGGCGGGTCTGATGTTCCTGCTGAACTACGGCGTGATCGATTTCTACATCGGGTTTCTCGCCGGTATCAAGGCATTCACCGCGGCCGTGCTCGGAGGAATCGGGTCGTTGCCCGGCGCCATGCTCGGCGGACTTTTGATCGGACTCATCGAGGCGTTCTGGTCGGCTTACTTCAGTGTCGAGTACAAGGACGTAGCGGCGTTCACGATTCTCGTGCTGGTATTGATTTTTCGGCCCACCGGCCTGTTGGGCAAACCCGACGTAGAGAAAGTTTAGCCCATGTCGGGAAGGCGAATCTGAGTTGAGAACCGGCCTCCAGCACCGGCCCGCGCGCGCAGCCTCGGCAATGTGTGCCGGGCGTTGCCGGGGAAGCCCGACAGCGGGTCATCAATCGGCAGACGGGGACGGTGCGGAATGAGCGGCAGGTCGGCGTCGGCCAGGCTCAAGGATGCGTCGCTGGTGGCGCTGGTGGCTCTCGGGCTCTGTATCAGTCTGGTCGGTTTCAAGACCGAAGACGTCCCCGGCGGGTTGCAGGTCATAACCCGGTTCTCACAAGTCGCCGCGGCGACGGTCATAGCGTTTTTCGGGCGTCTAACGATCACCCTGATGCGCGATCGCCAGCCGGGGCCGGCGCTATTCATAAGCGCGCTGGCGGCGCTGGCGTGCATCGGTATTACGGTCGGCGACTGGTTGCAGCCGGGCTGGGAGCTCGGGCGATATCTGCCGTTCGACAGCGATGTGGTGAACGCCCTCGTCGCCGGGTTCTGGCTGGTTTGTGCGACGTATGCCGGGTGGTTGCTGAGTCAGCGGGGCGCATCGGCGCCACCGTCTGCCGGCGCTTGGAGCAGTCGCGTTACCGCCCGCGTGAAGTCGAGCACCCACGTGCTGGTGCCGGTACTGCTGCTTCTGGCGCTGGCGTTCCCGTTCCTACCGTTCGCGGATCGGCGCCTGCTCGATATCGCGATTCTCGTCGTGACCTACGTGATGCTCGGCTGGGGGCTCAACATCGTCGTCGGACTGGCCGGGTTGCTGGACCTCGGTTACGTGGCGTTTTATGCGGTCGGCGCCTACAGTTACGCTCTGCTGGCCACCTATTTCGACCTCGGTTTCTGGATCTGCCTGCCGTTTGCCGGGATCATGGCCGCGTTCGCCGGTATTCTGTTGGGGTTCCCGGTGCTGCGCCTGCGCGGGGATTACCTGGCGATCGTCACGCTGGGGTTCGGCGAGATGATCCGGGTGATTCTGTTGAATTGGTACGAGTTTACCCGCGGCCCGGATGGGATATCCGGTATTCCGCGTCCCACGTTCTTCGGGCTGCCGTTCAGCCGGCGGCCGCCGGACGGCGGCGAGTCGTTTCACAGTTTTTTCGGTCTCACGTATTCGCCGTTGGACCGCATCATTTTCTTGTACTACATCATCCTGATTCTCGCTCTCGTGACCAATTTCTTCACACTGCGCATGCGCCGACTTCCGCTGGGGCGAGCGTGGGAAGCGCTGCGCGAAGATGAAACTGCGTGCCGGAGTCTCGGGATCAACCCGCGCAACACGAAATTGACCGCCTTTGCAATCGGCGCCATGTTCGGTGGTTTCGGCGGATCGTTCTTCGCCACCCGGCAGGGATTTATCAGTCCGGAGAGTTTCACGTTTATTGAGTCCGCGATCATCCTTGCGATCGTCGTGCTCGGGGGGATGGGCAGCCAGATCGGGGTGGTGTGCGCGGCGGTTCTGCTCATCGGGCTGCCGGAATTTTTTCGCGATCTGCAGCAATACCGGATGCTGGCGTTCGGGGCGGCAATGGTCGCAATCATGGTGTGGCGACCGTCGGGCCTGCTGGCGCATCGCGAGCCCACGATTCGTTTGTCCCGGGAACCGCCGGCGGAGCGGCGAGTATGACCACCGTGACGCAGGATCACCTCGTGCGGCGGAACATTCTCACTGTGGAACACCTCACCATGCGCTTCGGAGGCCTGGTGGCGATCGACGACGTGTCCTTTACGGCGCGGGACCGTGACATCACGGCGGTAATCGGGCCCAACGGTGCGGGTAAAACGACCATCTTCAATTGTCTCACCGGGTTCTACAAGCCCAGCGTCGGGCGGCTCACTTTGCATCACCCTGACCACGGCGACCTGTATCTGGAGCGCATGGAAGGTTACGAGATCCCGAAACACGCCGGCGTTGCCAGAACGTTTCAGAACATCCGCCTGTTTCCGTCCATGTCGGTGCTCGAGAACCTGATCGTCGCCCAACACAACTCCTTGATGCGTGCATCCGGGTATTCGATCGGCGGCCTGTTGGGTTTCAAAGGTTATAAGGCCGCCGAGCGCAAGGCGGTTGATTTGGCGCGCTACTGGCTGGATCGCATACGTCTGACCGAGCGCGCGGACTGGGATGCGGGTAATCTGCCCTACGGCGCCCAGCGGCGTCTCGAAATCGCCCGTGCCATGTGTATCGGACCGGTGCTGTTGTGCCTCGACGAACCGGCGGCCGGCCTGAATCCGCGAGAGTCGGCGGAGCTCAACGAGTTACTCACTTTTATACGCGACGAACATGGGATTGGGCTGCTGCTCATTGAACACGATATGTCGGTGGTGATGGAAATTTCGGATCGTATCGTAGTACTGGATTACGGTCGGCGCATCGCCGCTGGCACGCCGGGGGAAATCCAAAACAATCCGGACGTCATTCGTGCGTATCTGGGAGAAACGGAGGATGAACCGTTGCCTCCGGAAGTGGCGCGCGACCTGGAGCCGAGAACATGAGTCTGCTCGCGGTGCGCGGCGTACACACGTTCTACGGACACATCGAGGCGCTGCGCGGCGTCGATCTGGATGTTCGGACGGGGGAAATCGTCACACTGATTGGCGCGAACGGGGCGGGTAAATCGACGCTGTTGATGTCGATTTGCGGGAATCCACACCCCGCCTCCGGGCAGATACAGTTCGATGGCCGTGACATCACGAACATGGCGACGCACGACATCGTACGACTGGGAATCGCCCACGCGCCGGAGGGGCGGCGGATATTTCCGTTTATGTCGGTGTTCGAGAACTTGCAGATGGGTGCCTCCGTCACCACCCAAGAACATCTCGACAAAGACCTCGAATATGTGTTCGCGCTGTATCCGATCTTGAAAACACGCCGTCACCAGCGCGGGGGTACGCTGTCGGGCGGGGAGCAGCAAATGCTGGCAATCGGGCGAGCCCTGATGAGCAGGCCCAAACTGCTGTTGCTGGACGAACCATCCCTCGGCTTGGCGCCGATACTGGTCAGGCAGATTTTTGACGTCATCCGCGAAATCAACCGGGAACAGGGGATCACCGTTTTCCTGGTCGAGCAGAACGCCTACCATGCTTTGCGTTTGTCCGACCGGGGGTATGTGATGGCCAACGGACAGGTAGTGCTGTCGGGTTCCGGGGAGGAGCTGCTCGCTAATCCGGAAATCCGCTCGGCTTATCTCGAGGGGGGGAAGTAGGCGGTGCTGACGTCGTGGCCGGTCTTCGTCGGTGTGACACTGGGCGTCATGGGATTTGCTGCGTACATGACGGGTCAAGCGCTCGCGCATAGCTGGAAGCCGGTCTGGCAGGCGATCGTGTACAGCGTGTTGCTCGGTGGCGTAGACCGGTTTCTGGTATTTGCGTTGTTCGACGGCGAACTGCTCTCGTTGCGCGCCTATGGCGTCGACACACTGGTGCTCACAGGTATTGCGCTGCTCGCGTTCCAACGCGCGCGGGCCAGAAAGATGGTCACTCAGTACCCCTGGTTGTACGAACCTCAAGGTCCCTTCGGTTGGAGACGCATCGAGACCGACCCCGACTGACACGGGCCGATCCTCGGCGCGTTGTCCCCGGTTCCCGGCAATTTTCGCGTCACCGCACATGTGCTAGAGTCGGCGTCGCACTGCACGTGCGTCGCGCGGATCCGCGGTCGGTGTGGCCGACCCCATTACCGATCCAGAAGCCGGGGGTGTGGAAAACCGTGAGTGCGTTGGGGTTTTGGGGGCTCGATCCATGAGGCCGGGACATCGTGAATGTGGTCCCGCTCGAGTGGCTTACGGGAGTTCCGTACTTCCTCATTTACATCAGGACATTGGAGGTAAGAGCATTGAATCGACGAAAGAAAATCTCCGTGATCATCGGCGTCGTCGGCGGCCTGTGGCTGCAGTCGGCGCTCGCCGAGGTGTTGATCGCCGTCGCCGGTCCGATGACCGGCCAGTACGCGTCGTTCGGTGAACAGTTTCGACGCGGCGCAGAGATGGCGGTCGCCGATCTCAACGAAAAAGGGGGAGTTTTGGGTGAGCAGGTCAAGCTCACCATTGGAGACGATGCCTGTGATCCCAAGCAGGCGGTTGCCGTAGCCAATAAGTTTGTCAGCGATGGGGTGCAGTTCGTCGCCGGCCATTTCTGCTCGGGTTCGTCCATTCCGGCCTCTAAAGTGTACGAAGAGGAGAACATCGTGCAGATTTCTCCGGGTTCCACGAATCCCAAACTCACCGAGGAAGGCGGGCCCAACGTGTTTCGTGTGTGCGGACGCGATGATCAACAGGGGGTCGTGGCGGGAGACTACCTAGCGGACAATTTCGGTGACAAGAAAATCGCCGTCCTGCACGACAAGACCGCGTACGGCAAGGGCTTGGCGGACGAAACCAAAAAACAACTCAACAATCGCGGTGTCACTGAAGCCATGTACGAGGCCTACACCGCGGGCGAGAAGGACTATTCGGCGCTGGTGTCGAAAATGAAGGGCGGGAGTATCGACGTGTTCTATCTGGGTGGTTACCACACCGAGGCCGGGCTCATGGTCAGGCAGGCGCGCGAGCAAGGATACGACGTCCAACTGGTATCCGGAGATGCCCTGGTTACCGATGAATTCTGGAAAATCACCGGTGACGCCGGTGCCGGGACCTTGATGACATTCAGCCCGGATCCGCGCAAGAATGCCATGGCGGAACCGGTGGTGAAGAAATTCCGCGATTCCGGATATGAGCCGGAGGGCTACACGCTGTATACCTACGGCGCTATTCAGGCATGGGCCGACGCGGTCGCAAAAGGCGGATCCACGGACACGGACAAAGTCATCGAAGCGCTGAAAAGCAACGAGTTCGATACCGTACTGGGTAAAATCGGGTTCGACGACAAGGGTGACGTGACCGCCCCGGGTTACGTGTTTTACGTCTGGCAGGACGGGACCTACGACTACGCCAAATAACCTTAAGCGGCGATCCTCGGTAGTGGGATCCGATCCCGACGCCGCCGCGGCGACGGTCGGTTGGCGGCGTCGGCTTGCGGGGATGACATGGCGTCGACCAGGGCTCTGATACTTGAGTGTTTGAGCGACGGGGATTTCCACTCCGGAACCCGAATCGGAGAGCACCTCGGTATCAGCCGCGCGGCGGTAAACAAGCACGTTTCCGATCTCCGGGAACGCGGCGTCGCGATTCGGTGTGTGACCGGACGCGGTTATCAGCTCGTCGGTGGTCTTGCGCTGCTCGATCGCGAGCGGATCTTAGCCGGCCTCGACCCGACGAGTTGTCCGGTGATACTCGAGGTGGTGGAGGAGATCGGGTCCACGAACACGCACTTGATGCACGATGCGATCGCGCCGGACACCGCACGCGTATGTATCGCGGAATACCAGCGCGCCGGCCGCGGTCGCCGCGGGCGTGGCTGGGTGGCCACGCCGTACCGCAACCTGCTGTTGTCGCTGGCGTGGCAGTTCCCGATGTGGCCGGCTGCGGTGACGACGCTCGGTCTGTGCGCTGCGGTGGCGGTAGCGCTGGCCGTAGAGCGTCACACCGCGGGGCGCGTGTCCCTGAAATGGCCGAACGACCTGTTGTGGCAAGACGCTAAATTGGGCGGCTTGTTGATTGAGCTCGAAGGCGAGGCCGGTGGTGCTTGCACGGTGATCATCGGTGTGGGCGTAAACGTGCACATCTCGGATGCAGAGGCCGCTCGAATCGATCAGCCATGGGTTGATCTGCAGTCGCTGTCGACGGCTGTGGTGGACCGCAATACCCTAGCGGCGGCCTGTATCGAGGAATTGGTGGGGATGCTGCGGGCGTTTCCCGACACCGGTTTTACCCGCGCGCGTGCCGAGTGGGAGCAGCGCGATGCGCTGGCCGGGCGGTGGGTGCACACCGCGAGTGGTGGGACGACGGTCGTGGGCGAGGCGCGCGGCATCGACGCCGACGGTTGCTTGATTGTCGCCGATGCGGGGGGGGTCGAGCACCGATTGGTGAGCGGAGACGTCAGTGTCAGACCCGTATACGCTGCTGGTTGATTTCGGTAACAGTCGGTTGAAATGGGCGCTGGCAACGCCACACGGCTGGCGCGGCGGTTTCGCCGCTCCCGTGGAAGGTGGTGCCAAGCCCGATTTGGATCGCCTGTGGGGTGAGGTGGTGACGCCGCGCCGCGTCTTGATAGCGAGCGTACGGGGTGAGTCAGCGCGTCACGCGGTCGACCTGTGGTGTCGACGGCGCTGGACTCTGGCGCCGGAGTTTCTCGATCCTACGCGGCCGGTCACCGGAATCAGCAACGGTTATCGAGATCCTGCACAACTGGGACCGGATCGTTGGGCGGCGGTGATCGGGGCGCAGGCGCTGGGTCCGGTGCCGGCGGTGGTGATCGACTGCGGCACCGCAATTACCGTCGATGTCGTGAGTCGAGATAACCGGTATTTGGGTGGGGCGATCCTACCGGGACTCGATCTGGCGCGCGACAGTCTGCGTGGCCGGGCTGAGCGCATCGCCGACGTCTCGCCGCGGTCCGTAGCGCTGGTCGGTCGGTCGACCGCCGAATGCGTGGCGAGCGGGGTGCTGTACGGAGCGGCGGGCGGCATTGATCGTTACCTCGACGAATTGGAAACGGCCCTTGGTGATCCGCTACATGCGCTGTTGACTGGCGGCGATGCCCCGCGGCTGCAGCCGCTGTTAAAGCGTACCGTCACCCTCGAGCCGGAACTGGTATTGCGGGGTCTCGCGGAGATGCTGAAGCGCGATGAAATGGGCGTTCGGAATTCTGGTATTGGTTAACGCCGGGGTGTTCTTGTGGGCGGTCGCGCACAAGAACCTGCTGGGCAGTCCGCCTGAGCGCACGCGCCCGGCCGTGCACCCGGAAGCCATGCGCCTCGTAGACCCCGAGGCCGATCGCCCCACGGGCCCGCCCGTCGCCACCGCCTGCTACCGCATCGGCCCGTTCCACAATCCCGATCAGCTGGCGTTGGCTGGCCAGAAGCTTGACGGTATGGGGGTACCGTTTACCGAGCGCAATATCGCCGCCCGTCCGATTCGTGCATTTCGCGTGTTCCTGGGTCCGTTCCCGACACTGCCAGCGGCACACGCCGAAGAAGTACGTCTAGTGGGCGCCGGGGTGGCCGACCACTACGTGAAGCAGGAGGGTGAGCTCGGACCGATCGTGTCCTTGGGGCTGTTTTCCCGGGAGGAGAGTGCCGCGGCGCTGCGTACGGAGCTGGAAAACCGCGATTTCCGTCCACAAGTGCGGGTCGAAGACCGCACCCTGTCGGCGACTTACTGGCTGGAACTCATGGACGGTGAAGCCAACCGGCGCGCCGCCGGTACGCTCAACACCAGCCCATGGGGTGACGAGCGCGCGCGCCTGCGCGAGATCCGCTGCCAGGAGTAGTTTGCGGCGCCCGACCGCTGGCTCTACAATGCACCCCGCGTGGCCCGCATAGCTCAGTTGGTAGAGCAGCTGATTTGTAACTCGATTGCACCTTCGTACGGAAACGTGCGGAGTGGAGGTGGCTAAAACGGGGAAACCGCCCTCGTGTCGGCGAACGGCAATCCCGTGCTACCGGGGCCGAGGCTGCCTCGGAACCCGGGAGTGTAGAGACTTTACACCACCCGCCTAAGCACGCGGGAGCGTGTATGGTGAAGAGAAAGTCCAGACTCCAAACCCGCCCGCGCCCCCGGTGCCCGGGATCCGCCCCCGGATCGGCGACGGCAGAGGGGGGCGGCGGGGCCGCGAAAGCGGTAGTGGGTATGAATCAGCCGGTCGGGGGTTCAAGTCCCTCTGCGGGCTCCAGTTTCTGATCATCGGCGTTGACAGACCCCAAAAATCTTAAGAAAATCCCGCGTTTGTGTCTTCGGGAGGGGTTCCCGAGCGGTCAAAGGGACCAGACTGTAAATCTGGCGGCTCAGCCTTCGGAGGTTCGAATCCTCCCCCCTCCACCAGGAATGTCGGGGGACGGATGGAACATACCAATTGAACGAGATCAGGTTTAGACGAGCCCACAGACGCGGGTGTAGTTCAATGGTAGAACCTCAGCCTTCCAAGCTGATGATGTGGGTTCGATTCCCATCACCCGCTCCAGTAACAGACGGTGCGAAGCGAAACGCACATGCAGAGGCCTCCGGGCAAAACAGGTCATTCTTCGACAGGGCCTTTGCCCTCGGCTGCGTGGTTCATTGATTAAGGTTTACGCCCATATAGCTCAGTCGGTAGAGCACTCCCTTGGTAAGGGAGAGGTCACTGGTTCAAATCCAGTTATGGGCACCAGGTTACGGCGACGTTTTTGCGACCGCCTGGGCGGCATAGTTGGTGTTAACCGCAACTGTCTGTCCAGACAACTTTACGAGGAGTAGATCCGTATGTCTAAGGAAAAGTTTGAGCGTACGAAGCCGCATGTGAATGTGGGTACGATTGGTCATGTGGATCATGGTAAGACGACGCTGACGGCGGCGATGACGAGGGTTTTGTCGTCGAAGTATGGAGGTGAGACGAGGACGTTTGATCAGATTGACAATGCGCCGGAGGAGCGTGAGCGTGGTATTACGATTGCGACGGCGCATGTGGAGTATGAGACGGAGGGTCGTCATTATGCGCACGTGGACTGTCCGGGTCATGCGGATTATGTGAAGAACATGATTACGGGTGCGGCGCAGATGGATGGGGCGATATTGGTGGTTTCGGCGGCGGATGGTCCGATGCCGCAGACGCGGGAGCATATATTGTTGGCGCGTCAGGTGGGTGTTCCGTACATTGTGGTGTATTTAAACAAGGCGGACATGGTGGATGATGAGGAGTTGTTGGAGTTGGTGGAGATGGAGGTTCGGGAGCTTTTGGACAAGTATGAGTTTCCTGGTGATGACACGCCGATCATTACGGGGAGTGCGCTGAAGGCGTTGGAGGGGGACACGTCGGAGCTGGGTGAGGGATCGATTATCAAGCTGGCGGAGGCGTTGGATTCATATATACCGGAGCCGGAGCGTGCGGTGGATGGTGATTTTTTGATGCCGGTGGAGGATGTATTTTCGATATCGGGTCGTGGCACGGTGGCGACGGGTCGAGTGGAGCGAGGGATTATCAAGGTTGGAGAGGAAGTGGAGATAGTGGGGATCAAGGAGACGGAGAAGACGACGGTGACGGGAGTGGAGATGTTTCGGAAGTTATTGGACGAGGGTCGTGCGGGGGACAATGTTGGGGTGTTGTTGCGGGGTACGAAGCGGGATGAGATTGAGCGTGGTCAGGTGTTGTCGAAGCCTGGGAGTATTACGCCGCACACGAATTTTGAGTCGGAGGTGTATGTATTGAGCAAGGAGGAGGGGGGTCGTCACACGCCGTTTTTCAATGGATATCGTCCGCAGTTTTATTTTCGCACGACGGATGTGACGGGTGCGGTGGATTTACCGGAGGGTGTGGAGATGGTGATGCCTGGTGACAACGTGAAGATGACGGTGTCGTTGATAGCGCCGATTGCGATGGAAGAGGGTTTGCGATTTGCGGTGCGTGAGGGTGGCCGCACCGTCGGCGCCGGCGTCGTAACCAAAATCCTGGAGTAAAGCGAAGAGCTTCAAGTAGGTTAGATGATGAGTCCAGGCCAGTAGCTCAATTGGCAGAGCGGCGGTCTCCAAAACCGCAGGTTGGGGGTTCGATTCCCTCCTGGCCTGCCAAGCATTTAAGGATTCTAGTTTAGTGATCGATAAACTCAAGCTTACCGTGGCGTTTTCGCTAGTCGTCGTCGGCGTGGTGGCGTTTTACTATTTCGCCGACATGTCGGTGTTGGTACGCGCCTTGATGGTCGTTGCCGGTGTCATCGCAGGTCTCGCTATCGCACTGACTTCGACCCAGGGTCAAGCGGCCTGGGAATTCGCGAAAGGCGCCCGCCTGGAAGTGCGGAAAGTGGTCTGGCCCGAGCGGCGCGAGACGGTGCAAACGACGCTGGTGGTGTTGGCTCTGGTGGTCGTGGTGGGAGTTTACCTGTGGGCGCTGGATGCGACGGTGTTTTGGATTATTTACGACCTGGTTCTGGGCGCCCGGAACGCGTAGTTGAAAAAAAACAGTAGTGGATTGAGGACAAAGAGCCTGTCATGACCAAGCGTTGGTACGTAGTACACGCGTTCTCCGGGTTTGAGAAGCAAGTAGCGCAATCGTTGCGGGATCACATCTCGCGCGAGGGGATGGATGATCTGTTCGGTGAAATACTGGTACCCACCGAGGACGTCGTGGAAATGAAGGGCGGTCAGAAGCGCACCAGCGAACGCAAGTTCTTTCCGGGTTATGTGCTGGTGCAAATGGAGATGAACGACGATACGTGGCATCTCGTGAAGCGGGTACCCAAAGTCACCGGATTTATTGGCGGTACGAGCGCCAAGCCGACACCGATCAGCGACAAGGAAGCGGACGCAATCATGCAGCAGGTCAAGGTTGGAGCCGAAAAACCGCGTCCCAAATTTTCTTTTGAACCTGGCGAGCTGGTAAGGGTCATAGATGGTCCGTTCGCCGATTTCAACGGAACCGTCGAGGACGTGAATTTCGAGAAAGCGAAACTACGCGTGGCGGTGTCGATTTTCGGCCGCTCCACTCCCGTGGAGCTCGATTTTTCCCAGGTCGAGAAGGGTTGACGCGAGGCCACTCACAGGAAGTGGCGCGTACGTTAATACGATTGGACAGTTGAACGGGGAGCCGCAAGGCGTTTGAACCCACTGGAGTAAAACATGGCGAAGAAAGTCGAAGCACTGATCAAGTTACAGGTACCCGCCGGGGAGGCCAATCCGAGCCCTCCGGTAGGGCCGGCCCTGGGTCAGCACGGCGTGAATATCATGGAATTCTGCAAGGCGTTCAACGCCGACACGCAGTCGCTGGAAAAGGGGCTGCCCATACCGGTGGTGATTACCGTCTATAGCGACAAGAGTTTCACTTATATACGCAAGACGCCTCCTGCAGCCGTGCTGCTCAAGAAAGCCCTGGGACTCGGCAAAGCCAGCGCCGAGCCGAACCGGAACAAGGTGGGTAAGGTGACGCGCGCACAACTCGAAGAGATTGCCACGACCAAGATGGCGGATCTCAACGCTTACGACATGGACAACGCGGTACGCATCATCGCCGGCAGCGCGCGCAGTATGGGCATTGAAACGGACGAGGAGGTGTAGCGTGGGTAAGCGGATGGTGGAAGTGGTCGACAAGTATGACCGAAATCAGTTTTATGCGTTGGATGAAGCGGTGGCGCTGGTCAAGAAAACGGCTTCGGCGAAGTTCGATGAGTCGGTGGACGTAGCCGTCAATTTGAGCGTTGACCCGCGCAAATCGGATCAGAACGTGCGCGGTGCTACGGTGTTACCGCGCGGCACCGGCAAAACCGTTCGCGTAGCCGTATTCGCGGACGGGCCCCAGGCTGAGGCCGCCGATCAGGCGGGCGCCGATATCGTGGGATTGGAAGATCTGGCGGAACGCGTCAAGGGCGGTGAAATCGAGTTCGACGTGGCGATAGCAACGCCGGACAGTATGAAAGTGGTCGGCAAGCTGGGCCAGATTCTCGGTCCTCGCGGACTGATGCCGAATCCAAAGGTCGGAACCGTAACCGCCGATGTGGCAAAGGCGGTGGAAAACGCCAAAGCGGGCCAGATTCAGTTTCGCGTGGACAAGGCCGGTATCGTCCACTGCCCGATCGGCAAGGCCTCATTCGACACCCAGGCGCTGACCGAGAATTTGCACGCGTTATTGAGCGCTCTGCACAAAGCCAAGCCGGCCGCGGCCAAAGGCCAGTATTTCAGACGGGTGACCCTGTCCACCACCATGGGACCGGGCGTTCGTGTCGATCGCGGATCGTTGCCTACTTTTTAGTGCGATCAGCGTTCGGCGAAGGGTCCCGTGCGGCGCAACGTCGCCGGTACGGGGAATCGAAGACCGTAGGTGGAACACGAACTTATGAGCGGTTCCTTAATCGAGATATCCCGGCCTACGCAGATGGTGTACCCGAGGTAGAGAACAGGATGGCCGTCCATCCGAACTCCGTCATGCGGGTACCGACAAGCAGGAGGTACCAATAATGAGCCTCAGTCCCGAGGAAAAACGGGCGACGGTGGAGCAGGTGGCGGGCGTACTGGCGGACTCCGAAGCGGCGATCCTCGCCGAGTATCGGGGTTTAACGGTAGCCGACATGACCCGCTTGCGTTCCGAAGCGCGCGAAGCCGGTGTGTTTCTCAAAGTCGTCAAGAATACCCTGGCCAAACGGGCGGTGAAGGGATCGAGCTTTGAATGCCTGGATGAGCATTTTGTCGGCCCACTGGCGCTTGCCACCTCGCAGGATCCGGTGGCGGTGGCCAAAGTGCTGCACACCTTTGCTAAGGATCACGAGGCGCTCAGCATCAAGGCCGGCGCCATGTCCGGGAGTCTCTTGACTCAAGAACAGATCCAGGCGCTCGCCAAACTGCCAGGCCGCGAGGAACTGCTGGCCACGCTTCTTGGCACCCTGCAGGCACCGCTGGTGAAGTTCGTACAAACCCTCAACGCCGTACCCGGCACGTTCGTACGTACGCTTGCGGCGGTTCGTGACGCCAAAGCACAAGCTTGACGTTTGACTTACGATTTACCGAATCAGGAGTTCGAAAGATGGCAATATCCAAAGAAGAAATTCTCGACGCGATCGGCGGCATGTCGGTGCTCGAGCTGTCTGAATTGATCAAGGATATGGAAGACAAGTTTGGGGTCAGTGCGGCCGCCGCGGTGGCCGTGGCGGCGCCGGCTGCCGGCGGCGAAGCGGCTGCAGGGGTTGAGGAAAAGGACGAGTTCGACGTAGTGCTGTCCAGCTTCGGCGACAACAAGGTGGCGGTGATCAAGGCCGTGCGTGCGGCGACCGGTTTGGGTCTGAAGGAAGCGAAGGACCTGGTCGAATCCGCGCCATCGCCGATCAAGGAGGGCGTCGGCAAGGACGAGGCCGAGGAGTTGAAAAAGCAGCTGGAAGAGGCCGGAGGCGCGGTGGAGCTGAAGTAGAGTTGCGCTCCCTGCATCGCGACCGTGTGGACCGGGTGAGCGGGTGGCGATCGATTCCGCCCGCTCACAATCCGCCAATTGTCTTGGAAGTGTATGACCAAACCTAACGCATCGCGTATTTGAGAGGTTTCGATGGGCTATTCCTTTACCGAAAAGAAACGCATCCGTAAGAGTTTCAGCAAAAGACCCAGCGTACTTCGCGTACCGTACCTGCTGGCTACGCAAAAAGAGTCCTACAAGAAATTTCTGCAGGCGGATATCCCGCCTGAGGAACGCGCTGACCAAGGTCTGCAGGCGGCGTTCCATTCCGTGTTTCCGATCGAAAGCTACAACGGGAACGCATCGCTGGAATTCGTAAGCTATCGCCTGGGCATCCCGCCGTTCGATGTCAAGGAATGTCAGCAGCGGGGCCTGATCTATGCTGCGCCGTTACGCGTATTACTGCGTTTGGTAATTTTTCAGAAAGACGAAACCACCGGCAGCAAGTCGGTAAAAGACGTCAAAGAGCAAGAAGTCTATATGGGTGAAATTCCGTTGATGACGGACAATGGTACGTTTGTCATAAACGGCACGGAACGGGTGATCGTGTCGCAACTGCATCGTTCGCCGGGCGTGTTTTTCGACCACGACCGGGGCAAGACGCATTCATCGGGAAAACTCCTGTTTTCGTCGCGTATCATTCCCTACCGCGGTTCCTGGCTCGATCTGGAGTTCGACCCCAAGGATCTGCTCTATATACGGATCGACCGGCGCCGTAAGTTGCCGGCGACGATCTTGCTGAGGGCGCTGGGCTACACGACCCAGGAGATTCTGGAAATCTTTTTCGAGAACGACGCGTTCGATCTGTCCGAAAAGGAAATCAAGATGGGTCTCACCCCGCAGCGGTTGCGGGGTCAGCAGGTGGGATTCGACATCACCACGCCCAAGGGTCAGGTGATCGTCGAGGCGGGCAAACGCATCACCGCGCGACATATCCGCGAGTTGGAGAAGGCGCGCATGAAGAAGATTTCGGTTCCGGCCTCATTTCTGGCCGGTCGCAGTCTGGCGCGCGACGTGATCGACGAAAGCACCGGTGAGCTCCTGGCGGAGGCCAACGAAGTCTTGACGGAGGAACACGTCGAGAAGTTCATAGCGGCCGGAATCAAGCACATCGAAACGATTTATACCAATGATCTCGACCGCGGGCCTTACATTTCGGAGACGCTGCGCATCGATCCGTCGAGCAACGAACTCGAAGCACAGGTGGAGATCTACCGAATGATGCGCCCGGGTGAGCCGCCCACCAAGGAGGCCGCGCAGGCGCTGTTCACCAATTTGTTCTTCAACGCCGATCGGTACGACCTGTCTGCGGTGGGACGCATGAAGTTCAACCGGCGCCTGGGACGGAGCGTCGACGAGGGCGAAGGCACGCTGAGCAAGGAAGACATCATCGACGTGATGCGTACGCTGATCGACCTGAAGAACGGTCATGGCGAGATCGACGACATCGACAATCTGGGGAACCGGCGCGTGCGGTCGGTGGGCGAATTGGTCGAGAACCAGTTTCGTGTCGGGTTGGTGCGCGTCGAGCGAGCGGTTCGCGAGCGTCTGAGTATGGCGGAAACAGAGAATCTGACACCGCAGGAGCTGATCAACGCGAAACCCGTATCCGCGGTGGTAAAGGAGTTTTTCGGTTCGAGCCAGCTTTCTCAGTTCATGGACCAGACCAATCCCCTCTCTGAGGTGACCCATAAGCGGCGTGTTTCAGCCCTGGGTCCCGGGGGGTTGACGCGCGAGCGTGCGGGATTCGAGGTGCGCGACGTGCATCCTACGCACTACGGGAGGGTCTGTCCGATCGAAACTCCCGAGGGTCCGAATATCGGTTTGATCAATTCGCTGGCCTGCTATGCGCGCGCCAACGACTATGGGTTCTTGGAAACTCCTTATCGCAAGGTGGAGAACGGCAAGGTCACGGATCGGATTGAGTATTTGTCTGCAATTGAGGAGCGAAATTTCGTCATTGCGCAAGCGAATGCGACCATCGATGACAAGGGCCGGCTCACCGATGAGCTCGTGTCCTGCCGATATCAGAACGAATTTACGTTGTCTACGCCGGATCAGGTGAATTACATCGACGTAGCGCCGTCGCAGATTGTATCTGTGGCGGCGTCATTGATCCCATTCCTCGAACATGACGATGCGAACCGGGCGCTGATGGGATCGAACATGCAGCGCCAGGCGGTGCCCACGGTGAAAAGCGAAAAACCACTCGTCGGGACCGGTATGGAACGAATCGTCGCAGTGGATTCCGGTGTGACGGTCGTGGCGCGCCGCGGAGGCTCCATTGAATCGGTGGACGCGGGCCGTATCGTCGTGCGCGTGAATGACGACGAGGCCATTCCTGGCGAGCCGGGCGTCGATATATACAATCTCATCAAGTACACCCGATCGAACCAGAATACGACGATCAACCAACGGCCGTTGGTTCGCGTCGGAGACTCGATAGCCAAGGGGGATGTACTGGCTGACGGGCCTTCCACGGACATGGGTGAACTCGCCCTGGGCCGCAACGTGTTGGTGGCGTTCATGCCCTGGAACGGTTACAACTTCGAGGACTCGATTCTCATTTCAGAGAGCCTGGTTCGCGACGACGTGTACACCAGCGTGCACATCGAGGAGTTGTCCTGCGTCGCGCGCGATACGAAGCTCGGCGCCGAGGAGATCACCCGCGACATTCCGAATGTGGGGGAGGCGGCGCTGTCAAAACTCGACGAGTCGGGGATCGTATATGTCGGCGCGGAAGTGACGTCCGGCGACATACTGGTAGGAAAAGTCACCCCCAAGGGCGAAACCCAGCTCACGCCGGAAGAGAAGCTGTTGCGCGCGATCTTTGGCGAGAAGGCGTCGGACGTCAAGGATACTTCCCTGCGTATGCCGTCAGGTATGGCGGGAACCGTGATCGACGTCCAGGTATTTACCCGTGATGGCGTAGAGAAGGATGCGCGCGCCAAGCAGAACGAGGATCAGGAACTCACCCGAATCAGAAAGGACTTGAACGATCAATTCCGCATCGTCGAGGATGATGCCTATGCGCGCATTGAACGGCTGTTGACCGGACGCACTGCGGAAGGCGGTCCGGGTGAGATCAAGGCCGGCGACAAGATTACCAAGGCATATCTGGCGGAGCTGCCGCGAGATCGTTGGTTCGAGGTACGGCTGCGTAACGAGGACACCAATCGCTCGCTGGAGCAACTGCGTGAGGATCTGGAGTCTCAGCGCAAACAGTTCGATGCCCTGTTCGACGAGAAGCGCGCCAAGCTCGAGGCGGGTGACGACCTGGCGCCCGGCGTTCTGAAGATGGTGAAGGCGTTTGTCGCTGTCAAACGCCGCTTGCAGCCGGGCGACAAAATGGCCGGGCGGCACGGCAACAAGGGCGTCATATCTAAGATTGTCCCGGTAGAGGACATGCCCTATATGGAAGATGGAACCACTGTGGACATCGTTCTCAATCCGCTGGGGGTGCCGTCGCGTATGAACGTCGGTCAGGTGCTCGAGACTCACTTGGGTTGGGCGGCCCGCGAGCTGGGTCGGCAGATCGACCTAATGTTGAAACAGCAGACGGCGGCGGCGGAGATCAGGAAGCTGTTGAACAATATCTACAACCACAGCGGGAAGTCGGAAAACCTGAGGTCTTTGGGTGATGAGGAAGTACTGGAGCTGGCGAATAATCTGCGTGGAGGAGTTCCGATCGCTACGCCGGTGTTCGACGGTGCGCACGAGGAAGAGATCAAGCACATGCTACACCTCGCCGAGCTGCCCGAGAGCGGACAGACGCGACTTTACGACGGCCGCACCGGAATTCCTTTCGACCGACCCATTACCGTGGGTTACATGTATATGCTCAAACTCAACCATTTGGTAGACGACAAGATGCACGCTCGGTCCACCGGACCGTACAGCCTCATTACACAACAACCGCTCGGGGGCAAGGCGCAATTTGGCGGCCAGCGTTTCGGCGAGATGGAGGTGTGGGCTTTGGAAGCCTACGGAGCAGCCTATACCCTGCAGGAAATGTTGACCGTCAAGTCTGACGACGTGGCGGGCCGCACCAAAATGTACGAAAACATCGTACGTGGGGACCATCACATGGAGGCGAGTATGCCGGAGTCGTTCAACGTGCTGATCAAGGAAATCCGATCTCTGGGTCTCAACATGGAGCTCAAGCATGACTAACGCAACGCGTCCTTTCAAGCGGCCGATGACAATCGAGGATTTACGATGAAAGATCTGTTTAATCTGTTTAAGCAGCCCGGCAAGATCGAAGATTTCGACGCGATTCGGATTGGAATCACTTCTCCGGAGAAAGTCCGTTCGTGGTCCTACGGGGAAGTAAAGAAGCCTGAAACCATCAACTATCGCACGTTCAAGCCGGAACGCGACGGATTGTTCTGTGCGAAGCTCTTCGGGCCGATCAATGACTACGAATGCCTGTGCGGAAAATACAAACGGCTGAAGCATCGCGGGGTGATCTGCGAGAAATGCGGGGTGGAGGTCACGCTTTCGAAGGTGCGGCGCGAGCGCATGGGGCACATCGAACTTGCGAGTCCTGTGGCGCATATATGGTTCCTCAAGTCACTTCCCTCGCGGCTTGGGTTGATGCTGGATATGACCGTGCGCGAGATCGAAAGGGTCTTGTATTTCGAAGCGTACGTCGTCATCGACCCGGGTTTGACACCGCTGGAGCGCGCCCAGTTGCTGACCGAGGACGCCTACCTCGAAGCCATCGAACAATACGGTGACGAGTTCGACGCGCGTATGGGGGCGGAAGCGGTGCGCGAATTGTTGCGCCGAGTGAGTTTGAAAGAAGAGGCGGCAACGCTACGCGAGGAACTGGAAGGAACGTCTTCGGAAACCAAGATCAAGAAGCTCACCAAGCGTTTGAAGGTAGTGGAGGCGTTTTTGCACTCGGGCAACAATCCCGAATGGATGATCATGGAGATTCTCCCGGTGCTACCGCCGGATCTGCGGCCGTTGGTACCGCTGGATGGAGGCCGCTTCGCAACTTCCGATTTGAACGATCTGTACCGGCGCGTCATCAACCGTAACAACCGCCTAAAACGTCTGTTGGATTTGAACGCGCCGGATATTATCGTGCGTAACGAAAAGCGCATGCTCCAGGAGGCGGTGGACGCGTTGCTGGACAATGGCCGTCGCGGTAAGGCGATTACCGGGGCCAACAAGCGGCAGCTCAAGTCGCTCGCCGACATGATCAAGGGCAAGCAGGGGCGCTTCCGGCAGAACCTTTTGGGTAAGCGGGTCGACTACTCGGGCCGTTCGGTGATTGTCGTGGGCCCGACGCTCAAGCTGCACCAATGCGGTTTGCCGAAGAAAATGGCCCTGGAGTTATTCAAACCGTTCATCTTCAACAAATTGGAATTGCGGGGATTGGCCACCACCATTAAGCAGGCCAAGAAGATGGTGGAAATGGAAAGCTCGGAAGTGTGGGATATTCTCGAAGAGGTCATTCGCGAGCATCCTGTGCTTCTAAACCGCGCACCCACGCTGCACAGACTCGGAATCCAAGCGTTTGAGCCGGTGCTCATCGAGGGTAAGGCCATCCAGCTCCATCCCTTAGTGTGTACGCCGTACAATGCCGATTTCGACGGCGACCAAATGGCGGTACACGTACCACTGTCTCTGGAGGCACAGCTAGAGGCGCGGTCGTTGATGATGTCGACGAACAATATTTTGTCCCCGGCCAATGGCGAACCGATTATCGTGCCGTCTCAGGATATTGTTCTGGGCCTTTATTATCTGACCCGCGACGCGGTCAACGAGACCGGCGAAGGTCGCGTATTCAGCGACGTCGCCGAAGTGCACCGCGCCTATGAGACGGGAACCGTCTCCCTGCATGCCAAGATCAAGGTGCGGATCAAAGAGGTGTGCCGGGATGAAAACGGCGACGAGCAGGTCAGCCATCAGCTCTATGACACCACGGCGGGACGCGCGATATTGTCCGAGATTCTACCCGCCGGTATGTCGTTCGGGCGCATCAACCGCACGATGAAGAAAAAGGCGATCTCGGAGATCATCAACGTCTGCTACCGCCAGGTGGGCTTGAAGGAGACCGTCATCTTCGCCGATCAGTTGATGTATACAGGGTTTGCTTTCGCCGCCAAGGCGGGTATCTCCATCGGCGTCAACGACATGGTTATCCCGGACGACAAGGAATCCATCCTGGGCGCCGCCGAGACCGAGGTCAAGAACATCCAGACGCAGTACAGCTCGGGGCTTCTCACCGACGGCGAACGGTACAACAAAGTCGTGGATATCTGGACCCGCACCAGCGAGCAGGTCGCCAAATCGATGATGGACGAGCTGGGCACCGAGGCGGTGATCGACGCCGAGGGTCAGGCGGCGCGTCAGGAATCCTTCAATTCCATCTATATGATGGCCGACTCCGGGGCGCGTGGTAGCCACGCGCAGATCCGCCAGCTCGCCGGTATGCGCGGCCTGATGGCAAAACCGGACGGATCCATTATTGAAACCCCCATCACCGCGAATTTCCGTGAGGGGTTGAACGTTCTGCAGTACTTCATCTCGACCCACGGCGCGCGCAAAGGGTTGGCGGACACTGCGCTGAAAACCGCCAACTCCGGGTACCTGACGCGTCGCTTGGTGGATGTGTGCCAGGACTTGGTGGTCACCGAGGAGGACTGCGGCACGGAGAACGGTATTCTGCGCCAGGCCCTGGTGCAGGGCGGCGAAGTGGTGATGCCGCTCAAGGACCGTATTCTGGGTCGCGTCGCCGTAGGCAACGTGTTGAGTGCCCTGGACGGTTCGGTGCTGGTTCCGGATGGCGAGTTGATCGACGAAGCGGCGGTGAAATTGATCGAGCAGCACAACGTCGACCAGGTCGTGGTGCGTTCCGCCGTGACCTGTGAGACCCGATACGGAATCTGCGCAAAATGCTATGGCCGTGACTTGGGCCGCGGCCACATGGTGAACCGGGGCGAAGCGGTGGGTGTCATCGCCGCGCAGAGTATCGGTGAGCCCGGCACCCAGCTGACGATGCGTACCTTCCACATCGGCGGCGCAGCATCGCGTGCCGCCGCGGTCAGCAATGTGGAAGTCAAGACCCAGGGTAAGGTCAAGTTGACCAGCGTGAAGCTGGTCCACAACTCGGAGGGCAAACAGGTAGTGGTCACGCGCTCGGGCGAACTGCTGATCCAGGATCAAAACGGCTCCGACCGTGAACGTTACAAACTGCCCTATGGGGCATTGTTGACCGTTCAGGATGGGACCGAAGTGGAACCCGGACAGGTGGTCGCAAGTTGGGATCCGCACACGCATCCGATTATTACCGAGGTGGCGGGAACGGTTACGTTTACCGACTTGACCGACGGGGTCACGGTAAACCGGCAGACCGACGAGTTGACGGGGGTGACGACTTACGTCGTCATCGACCCCAAGCAGCGGCGCGGTGCCGCGCGCGACATCCGCCCGATGATCAGCCTCGTCGATGACAGCGGAGAAACGCTGTTCATCGCCGGAACCGACGTACCGGCCCGTTATTTCATGCCGCCGGGCGCGATCATCATGGTGCAGAACGGACAAAAGGTCAGTGGCGGCGACGTATTGGCCAGAATTCCACAGGAATCCTCGAAAACGCGCGACATCACCGGAGGTCTGCCGCGGGTCGCAGAGCTATTCGAAGCCCGCAAGCCGAAGGATGCAGCGATTCTTGCCGGCCACACCGGAGTCGTGTCTTTCGGTAAGGAGACCAAGGGGAAACAGCGTCTCATCATCACCGATAAAGAGGGCGAGGACCATGAGTACCTGATTCCCAAGGGCCGTAATATCACCGTATTCGAAGGAGAGAGCGTGGAGCGCGGTGAGATGATCGTTGACGGGCCGCCTATCGCGTCGGATATCCTGGAATTGCTGGGTGTGGAAGCTTTGTGCGACTACATCGTCGATGAGGTCCAGGACGTGTACCGGCTCCAGGGCGTGAAAATCAACGACAAACATATTGAGGTTATCATCCGCCAGATGCTCAGGAAGGTCCGCATCGACGGCCCCGGCGACACCAAGCTGTTACCCGGGGAGCAGGTGGAGCGCTCACGTTTGCTCGAGGAAAATGAGCGGATTGTCGCCGAAGGTGGGGAGCCTGCGGTGGCGCAGCGGGTGCTGCTGGGCATCACCAAAGCGTCCCTGACTACGGAATCGTTCATTTCCGCGGCCTCGTTCCAGGAGACGACCCGTGTGCTGACCGAGGCGTCCATCAACGGTAAGGTCGACCGGTTGCGGGGCTTGAAGGAGAACGTGATCGTGGGTCGGCTGATCCCGGCCGGCACCGGGCTCGCATACCACGAGGAGCGCCGGCGCAAGCGAGCCGAGGCGGTGACCAAAGCCCAGGAATTGGAGGAGCTGCTGAGCGGCGTTTCGGAAGAAGCTGGCGACGATTCGGCGCCGGCATCGGATACGGAGGCGGCCAGCGCCTAAGCGTCGGCGCTAACGCGGTTTTCCCTTGACAGTATAGGGTCGACTGCCTAGAATCGCCGCACTTTTCAGGCCGGAAATCCGGCCTGACGGCTTTTTTCGGACTGAGAAACCAGTGCCCACGATCAACCAATTAGTACGAAAACCGCGCAAACGCCAGATCGAGAAGTCCAACGTACCGGCGCTGAACGCGAGCCCTCAGAAACGGGGGGTCTGTACCCGGGTCTACACGACCACTCCGAAGAAGCCGAATTCGGCGCTTCGCAAGGTCGCGCGTGTGCGGTTGACGAACGGCTATGAGGTGACGAGTTATATCGGCGGTGAAGGGCACAACCTTCAGGAACACTCCGTCGTATTGATTCGCGGCGGGCGTGTGAAGGACTTGCCGGGTGTCCGTTATCACACGGTGCGGGGCACATTGGACACGTCTGGAGTGAGCAACCGGCGCCAGGGCCGATCAAAGTACGGCGCGAAGCGTCCTAAGTCCTGATCGTTGCTATGCGGGTTGCGTTGCGGTCGGTAGCGGGCCGTGGCGCATTATTTTCTGTTTGAATATCTGATCGACATGCCGAGAAGAAGAGAAGTTCCGAAACGCGAAATCCTGCCCGATCCGAAATACGGCGACCAGACGTTGGCCAAGTTTATTAACGTGCTGATGGTCGATGGTAAGAAGTCGGTGGCGGAGAGCATTATTTACGGTGCCCTGGACATCATCGGCGGTCGCAAGAAACAGGATCCGATGGAAGTTTTTGGTGTGGCTCTGGATAACGTGCGTCCCATTGTCGAGGTAAAAAGTCGGCGGGTGGGCGGCGCCACGTACCAGGTACCGGTGGAGGTGCGACCGTCCCGGCGCACTGCGCTGGCGATGCGTTGGTTGGTGGATTCGGCGCGTAAGCGGGGTGAGAAATCCATGACCGCAAGATTGGCTTCGGAGCTCCTGGAGGCGTCAGAGAACCGTGGCGGTGCGGTCAAAAAACGTGAGGATGTACACCGGATGGCGGAGGCCAACAAAGCATTTTCTCATTACCGGTTCTAGTCGTCATTTCGCCCCCACCGTTACTTATAGACTTATTTGAGCAATCGAAGCAGGTAAACGATCGTGGCACGCACAACACCGCTGGAAAGGTACCGCAACATCGGCATCATGGCGCATATCGATGCGGGCAAGACCACAACCACGGAACGGATTCTATTCTATACGGGTTTGTCGCATAAGATCGGCGAAGTGCACGATGGCGCTGCGGTCATGGACTGGATGGAACAGGAACAGGAGCGGGGCATTACTATCACCTCCGCGGCGACGACCTGCTTCTGGAAGGGTATGGATCAGAGCTTCCCCGAGCACCGTATCAATATTATCGATACGCCCGGGCACGTGGATTTCACGATCGAGGTGGAACGCAGTCTACGCGTACTGGACGGCGCGGTAGCCGTATTCTGCGCCGTGGGGGGGGTGGAACCGCAGTCGGAGACCGTATGGCGGCAGGCGGACAAGTATCGTGTGCCGCGCCTCGCGTTCGTGAACAAGATGGATCGCGCCGGCGCAAACTTCGAGCGCGTGGTCGGACAGCTCAAGGAACGCCTGGGTGCGGCGGCCGTTCCTTTGCAACTGCCGATTGGTGCCGAGGACCGTTTCGAGGGTGTGATCGACCTGGTCAAGATGAAAGCCATCTACTGGGACGAGTCGACGATGGGTGCGCGCTTCGAGGAACGGGAGATTGCCGCCGAGTACGCTGAGGCGGCGATGGCGGCGCGCGAGATATTGGTGGAGGCCGCCGCGGAGGCAAGTGAAGAGCTGATGGATCAGTATCTCGAAAGCGGTGAATTGTCGCAGCCGGACATCAAGAAGGGACTGCGTATGCGTACTCTCGCCAACGAAATCGTTTGTGTGCTGTGTGGTTCGGCGTTCAAGAACAAAGGTGTGCAGGCGATGCTGGACGGGGTGGTGGAGTATCTTCCCTCGCCTCTGGATATCCCGCCGGTGATCGGGCGTGCGGACGATGCCGCGGAGACCGAGGTGCAGCGTCAAACTAGCGATGACGAGCCGTTTTCGGCCCTGGCGTTCAAGATCGCCACCGATCCTTTCGTGGGTCAGTTGGTGTTTTTCCGCGTTTATTCCGGAGTGCTGACGTCCGGCAGTACGGTTTACAACCCGGTCAAGGACAAGAAGGAACGCATCGGCCGCATTCTGCAGATGCATGCCAACGAGCGTAAAGAGCTGAAGGAAGTCCGTACCGGCGAAATCGCCGCGGCTGTAGGTCTCAAGGACGTGACAACGGGCGATACGCTGTGTGATCCGCAAAGCGTCATCACTCTCGAACGCATGGAGTTTCCGGATCCGGTTATTTCACAAGCCGTGGAGCCCAAGACCAAGAGCGACCAGGAGAAATTGGGGGTGGCGCTGGGCAAACTCGCCCAGGAAGATCCCTCGTTCCAGGTACGCACCGACGAAGAATCCGGGCAGACCATTATCTCCGGAATGGGCGAATTGCATCTGGAGATCATCATCGACCGGCTGCAGCGCGAATTCAACGTCGATGCCAACGTGGGAAAACCGCAGGTGGCGTATCGCGAGACGATGCGAAAGCCGATCGAGCAAGAGCACAAGTATGCCAAGCAGACTGGCGGTCGTGGACAGTACGGACACGTCTATCTACGCATCGAGCCCGTGGAGCGCGGTGAGGGGTTCGAGTTCGTGGACGAGATCAAGGGCGGCGTCATCCCGCGCGAGTACATCCCCGCCGTACGCAAAGGGGTGGAGGATGCCATGGAAAGCGGGGTGCTGGCGGGGTACCCGGTCGTCGATGTCCGAGTCACGGTGTACGACGGTTCGTATCACGAGGTGGACTCCTCGGAGCACGCATTTAAAGCCGCCGCAATTCAAGCTTTCAAGGAGGGTTCCCGGCGCGGGGATCCGACACTTTTGGAGCCCATCATGGCGGTAGAAGTCGTGACCCCGGAGGAGTATATGGGCAGTGTGAACGGCGATCTGAACTCGCGCCGTGGCGTGATTCTCGCCATGGAAGACGCGCCAGCCGGTAAACTCGTACGCGCCGAAGTGCCGTTGGCGGAAATGTTCGGTTACGCTACGGCGCTACGCTCTGCGACTCAGGGTCGGGCAACGTACTCGATGGAGTTCAAGAAATATTCGCCCGCCCCCTCTAACGTGGCCGAAGTGGTCATGAAGAAAGCCAGTTAGATTATCAACTCGTCAAATAGCGATATAGAAAGAAGGTAGAAAGGCCATGTCTAAGGAAAAGTTTGAGCGTACGAAGCCGCATGTGAATGTGGGTACGATTGGTCATGTGGATCATGGTAAGACGACGCTGACGGCGGCGATGACGAGGGTTTTGTCGTCGAAGTATGGAGGTGAGACGAGGACGTTTGATCAGATTGACAATGCGCCGGAGGAGCGTGAGCGTGGTATTACGATTGCGACGGCGCATGTGGAGTATGAGACGGAGGGTCGTCATTATGCGCACGTGGACTGTCCGGGTCATGCGGATTATGTGAAGAACATGATTACGGGTGCGGCGCAGATGGATGGGGCGATATTGGTGGTTTCGGCGGCGGATGGTCCGATGCCGCAGACGCGGGAGCATATATTGTTGGCGCGTCAGGTGGGTGTTCCGTACATTGTGGTGTATTTAAACAAGGCGGACATGGTGGATGATGAGGAGTTGTTGGAGTTGGTGGAGATGGAGGTTCGGGAGCTTTTGGACAAGTATGAGTTTCCTGGTGATGACACGCCGATCATTACGGGGAGTGCGCTGAAGGCGTTGGAGGGGGACACGTCGGAGCTGGGTGAGGGATCGATTATCAAGCTGGCGGAGGCGTTGGATTCATATATACCGGAGCCGGAGCGTGCGGTGGATGGTGATTTTTTGATGCCGGTGGAGGATGTATTTTCGATATCGGGTCGTGGCACGGTGGCGACGGGTCGAGTGGAGCGAGGGATTATCAAGGTTGGAGAGGAAGTGGAGATAGTGGGGATCAAGGAGACGGAGAAGACGACGGTGACGGGAGTGGAGATGTTTCGGAAGTTATTGGACGAGGGTCGTGCGGGGGACAATGTTGGGGTGTTGTTGCGGGGTACGAAGCGGGATGAGATTGAGCGTGGTCAGGTGTTGTCGAAGCCTGGGAGTATTACGCCGCACACGAATTTTGAGTCGGAGGTGTATGTATTGAGCAAGGAGGAGGGGGGTCGTCACACGCCGTTTTTCAATGGATATCGTCCGCAGTTTTATTTTCGCACGACGGATGTGACGGGTGCGGTGGATTTACCGGAGGGTGTGGAGATGGTGATGCCTGGTGACAACGTGAAGATGACGGTGTCGTTGATAGCGCCGATTGCGATGGAAGAGGGTTTGCGATTTGCGGTGCGTGAGGGTGGCCGCACCGTCGGCGCCGGCGTCGTAACCAAAATCCTGGAGTAAGAGTTGCACGTTTAAAAACATCATTGAACTATGGAAAATCAAAAGATACGTATTCGATTGAAAGCGTTCGATCATCGAATGATAGATCGTTCGGCGCAGGAGATCGTTGAAACAGCGAAGCGCACGGGTGCGGTCGTGCGCGGCCCGATTCCGCTGCCGACTCGGATCGAGCGCTTTACGCTGTTGCGCTCGCCGCACGTCAACAAGAAAGCGCGGGATCAATTCGAGATTCGTACGCACAAGAGAATCATGGATATTATCGAACCGACCGACAAGACCGTGGACGCGTTGATGCGGCTGGATCTGGCGGCCGGTGTGGATGTCGAAATCAAGCTCAACTGATACGGTTAAAGGCGCATAACAATGCCATTCGGGGTCGTTGGAAAGAAGATCGGTATGAGCCGCGTGTTTACGGAAGACGGAAAGTCGATTCCGGTCACCGTGCTCAGTGTCGAGCCGAACCGCGTTACCCAGATCAAGACCCCGGAGCGCGACGGCTACAGCGCGGTTCAGGTCACCATGGGCACGCGCCGACCCGGTCGCGTGAATCGACCCGCCAAGGGGGTATTCGCGCGCGCCAACGTCGAGCCCGGCGCGGGTCTCTGGGAGCTGAGGGCGCCCCCCGAAGCGTTGGCGGATCTTGAGCCGGGCGGCGAAGTCGGCCTGGATGGTTTCGAACCCGGCCAGCGTATCGACGTCCAGGGGATGAGCATCGGCAAGGGCTATGCGGGCGTCGTCAAGCGTTACGGTTTCGGCGGTGGGCGCGCCAGCCACGGCGCCTCCCTGACCCATCGAGCCGCGGGTTCGATCGGCCAGTGCCAGGATCCGGGGCGGGTATTCCCGGGTAAGAAAATGGCCGGACGCATGGGCAACGTGCGGCGCACGCAGCAGAATCTCGAAGTCGTACGCGTCGATGGCGAACGCCGTTTGCTGCTCGTCAAGGGGGCGGTGCCGGGGTCCAAAGGTTCGAATGTTGTAATTCGCCCGTCGGTCAAGAAGAGAGGTGTCACGGAGTAGCGGGATGCAGCTGAATATCGTCAACGCCGATGGTAAGAACGGGGGCCGAAAACTGGACGTTTCGGATGCTGCGTTCGACGTCAAATTCAATGAGCCGCTGGTCCATCAGGTGGTCGTGGCGTACCAGGCCGGAGGTCGGGCGGGGACCCGCGCACAGAAGAACCGTGCGGCGGTGCGTGGCGGAACAAGCAAACCCTGGCGCCAGAAAGGCACCGGACGAGCGCGCGCCGGCACGATCCGCAGTCCTCTCTGGCGTGGAGGCGGAAGGGTGTTTCCGGCGGCCACACGCGACTTTTCGCAGAAGGTGAATCGCAAAATGTACCGCTCGGCGATGCGTTCTATTCTGTCGGAGTTGGTGCGCCAGGAGCGCCTGGCCGTGTGTGACGATTTGACTGTCGAGCAGCCGAAGACCAAGGAATTGGTGCGTAAGCTAAGCGCGTTAGACGCCGGCAGCGCGCTGATCGTAACCGAGGCGCCGGACGAGAACCTGACGCTCTCGGCGCGCAACTTGCCGTCGGTGGCGGTGTGTACGGTCGACGAGTTGGATCCGGTGCGGCTGGTGGCGTTCGAGCGAGTGTTTATGACTTCCGGGGCGGTCAAGCGCATCGAGGGCTGGTTGCAATGAACGACGACCGTTTGTACCAGATACTGGTCGGGCCGATCATATCCGAGAAGAGCACTCGGGGTGCGGACAAGCACAGGCAGTTTGCATTCGAAGTACTCGATTCCGCCAGTAAGCCGGAAATCCGGGCAGCGGTTGAGAAAGCCTTCAAGGTAGAAGTCGAGTCGGTGCAGGTCGTGAACGTGCGGGGCAAGATCAAGCGATTCGGTCGCACGCCCGGACAGCGCAAGAACCGGAAGAAGGCTTATGTGCGTCTCAAAGAAGGGCACGATATCGATTTCGCGGAAGGTATGTAGGAAAGTAGAGCGATGGCACTGGCAAAACTGAAACCCACGTCGCCTGGAAGGCGGGGCACCGTGCGCGTGCAGCAGTCCGGTCTGCACCGCGGCCAGCCGTACAAAGGCTTGGTCGAGCCCAAGAGGGCTATCGACGGGAGAAACAACCTCGGGCGTATCACGGTTCGGCACCGCGGCGGCGCGCACAAACGTAAGTACCGGGTGGTGGATTTCAAGCGCAACAAGGACGGTATTCCCGGCCTTGTGGAGCGCCTGGAGTACGATCCCAATCGGGGCGCCAACCTCGCACTGGTCGTCTACCGCGACGGTGAGCGCCGCTATATCCTGGCCGCCCGCGGGCTTGAGGCCGGTAGTCCGGTGATGTCGGGACGCGAAGCGCCGATCGCGCCCGGTAATGCATTACCCTTGAAGAACATCCCGGTCGGCGGCATGGTGCATTGCGTGGAGCTGAAACCGGGCCGCGGCGGACAGCTGGCGCGGGCCGCCGGTGCTGCGATTCAGTATATCGGCCGTGAGGGCAGCTATGCTCAGCTACGACTGCGGTCCGGCGAGATGCGCAAGGTGCACCTCGACTGTCGCGCGACCGTGGGCGAGGTGGGGAATTCGGAGCACTCCCTGCGTAAGTTGGGGAAGGCGGGAGCGAAGCGCTGGCGAGGAATACGCCCGACCGTACGCGGGGTGGCCATGAATCCGGTCGACCACCCGCACGGCGGCGGTGAGGGACGGACATCCGGAGGGCGTGATCCAGTGAGTCCTTGGGGTGTCCCCACGAAGGGCTACCGGACACGGCGCAACAAGCGCACCGGTAACATGATATTGCGACGGCGCAAACGTTAAGCTGAGACAGTTCTATGCCACGTTCCGTTAAAAAAGGTCCGTTTGTCGATCACCATCTTTGGGTCAAGGTAGAGAAAGCGCAAGCCGAGAGCAGTCGTCGTCCCATAAAGACATGGTCGCGCCGCTCGACAATCATGCCGGAATTCGTGGGACTGACGATCGCCGTGCATAACGGGCGTCAGCACGTGCCGATTCTGATTACCGAAAATATGGTGGGCCACAAACTGGGCGAGTTCGCTCCGACCCGCACGTTTCGGGGTCACGCGGCGGATCGCAAGGCGAAGTAGGAGACGCGAATGCAGGTCAAGGCGGTTACGAAATATCTCCGAATCTCGCCGCAGAAGGCGCGTCTCGTGGTGGATCAAATCCGCGGCCTTCCGGTCAACAAGGCGCTCGAGGTGCTGGAGTTCAGTCCAAAAAAAGGTGCACGGCTGGTGCGCAAAACGTTGGAGTCCGCGATCGCCAATGCTGAGCATAACGAAGGTGCGGATATCGACGAACTCAAAGTGGCGCAGGTCTGTGTGGACGAGGGTCCGACCCTCAAGCGTTGGCGGCCACGTGCAAAAGGTCGCGCAACTTCGATTTTTAAGCGCACCAGCCATATTACGGTGATGGTGGGAGACGAGCGGGAGAGCGACTGATGGGGCAGAAAGCACAACCTACGGGGATGCGTCTCGGCATCATCCGCGATTGGAACGCCAAGTGGTATGCGTCGAAACGAGACTACGCCGGTCATCTTGCCCAGGATCTGAAGGTACGAGAATACCTGAAGAAGCGGCTGGCGAACGCGGCGGTCAGCCGCATCTCCATCGAACGTCCCGCGCAGAATCTGAACGTGACCATACACACGGCACGGCCTGGAATCGTGATCGGAAAAAAGGGCGAGGATATCGACAAGATGCGGCGTGAACTGTCGCGTTGGACCGGCCTACCGGTCCAGATCGCGGTCGAGGAGATACGGAAACCGGAGCTGGATGCGACCTTGGTCGCCGAAGGTATATGTCAGCAGCTCGAGAAACGGATCATGTTCCGGCGTGCGATGAAGCGGGCGGTAACGAACGCGATTCGCCTCGGGGCCAAAGGGGTGAAGGTCATGGTATCCGGGCGACTGAACGGCGCGGAGATCGCCCGCAGCGAATGGTACCGGGAAGGCCGCGTGCCCCTGCATACGTTGCGCGCGGATATCGACTACGGTTTTGCGGAGGCCAACACGACGTACGGTGTGATTGGCGTCAAAGTCTGGATATTCAAGGGCGAGGTGTTCGACCATGAGGAGCGCGCCGAACCCGAAGCGCAGGCAGCCGCTGGATAAGCTATGTTACAACCGAAAAGAACGAAATTCCGCAAACAACAGAAGGGCCGCAACCGCGGTTTGGCGACGCGCGGAAACAAGGTGAGTTTCGGCGAGTACGGGCTCAAGGCCACCGCCCGTGGACGGATCACCGCACGCCAGATCGAAGCGGCGCGGCGTGCCATCACTCGCCACGTAAAGCGAGGTGGTCGTATCTGGATACGCATGTTTCCCGACAAACCAGTATCCAAAAAACCGCTCGAAGTGCGGATGGGAAAGGGTAAGGGCAATCCGGAGTATTGGGTTGCGGAAATCAAGCCTGGCCGGGTGCTCTACGAAATGGAGGGCGTGAGCGAAGACCTGGCGCGGGAGGCATTCAGACTGGCGGCGGCCAAGCTGTCTGTGGCCACGACATTCGTCAAGCGGCAGGCGGCATGATTAAAGCGCAAGAACTACGCGGTAAATCGTCCACCGAATTGGAGAACGAGCTCAGCGAGTTGCGCCGAGAGCAGTTCAACCTGAGGATGCAGCGGTCTACCGGCCAACTGGGCAATCCGTCGCGATTCAAGTCCGTTCGGCGCGACATCGCTCGGCTAAAGACGATACTGCGCGAGAAGCGGGAGAGCGAATCATGACCGGAGAAAAGCGGGCCCGATCGGTTTTCGGCCGTGTGGTCAGTAACAAGATGGACAAAACGATAGCCGTCGTAGTTGAAAGGCGCGTGATACACCCTTTGTACAAGAAGTACATTCGCCGTTCCACGCGGTTACTCGCGCACGATGAGAACAACGAGTGTGGCGAGGGAGATACCGTGCTCATCGAGCAATGTCGCCCGTTGTCCAAGAACAAGTCGTGGCGCCTTGTGGAAGTCGTCGAACGGGCGGTTTAAGACGAGGCTCTCGAAATGATCCAGATGCAGAGCGTATTGGAAGTTGCAGACAACAGTGGTGCGCGAAAAATTCAATGCATCAAAGTTCTCGGCGGGTCCAAACGCCGTTACGCGGGCATTGGAGACATCATCAAAATCAGCGTCAAGGAAGCGATTCCCAACAGCAGGGTCAAGAAAGGCGATGTTTACAGCGCGGTGATCGTGCGTACGCGGAAGGGCGTGCGGCGGAACGACGGGTCGCTCATTCGTTTCGACAAGAATGCGGCGGTGCTCCTGAACAATCAGTTGCAGCCTCTCGGCACGCGAATCTTCGGTCCCGTAACGAGGGAGCTGCGCACGGAGCGGTTCATGCGCATTATATCGCTGGCGCCGGAAGTTCTCTGACAGACGCCTGGGTAGTGTTAAACATGAGAAAGATCAAGAAGGGTGACGAGGTCATAGTTATTGCCGGTAAAGACAAAGGGAAAATCGGCGAAGTACTGAAAGTCTTGGCCGACGGTAGGGCAGTGGTGAACGACGTAAATATCGTCAAGCGACACACAAAGCCCAACCCGCAAAAAGGCATCACCGGTGGCATCATGGAGAAGGAAGCCCCGATACAGATTTCCAATATCGCTTTATACAATCCGCAAACCAAGAAAGCCGACCGTGTGGGTTTTAAAACGTTGGAAGACGGCAGAAAGGTTCGAGTTTTCAAATCGAACCAGGAAGTCGTAGACGTGAAATGATCGACAGATGATGCGCGATGACTAGATTGGCAGAACACTACCATCAGAACGTCGTACCGAAACTCAAAGAGCAGTTCGGGTATCAAAACGTCATGCAGGTGCCTCGCATCACGAAGATCACGCTGAACATGGGGCTCGGAGAGGCGGTGGCCAACAAGAAAGTGCTTGAAACGGCCACCCAGGACCTGGAGCGGATCAGTGGTCAAAAACCGATTATCACCTTCGCTCGCAAGTCCGTTGCGGGGTTCAAAATACGGGAAGGTTGGGCGATAGGAGCGAAAGTGACACTCAGGCGCGAGCGCATGTACGAGTTTTTCGATCGCCTGATTGCCGTGGCTATTCCCCGAATTCGGGATTTTCGGGGTTTGCCGCCGCGCGCCTTCGACGGGCGCGGGAACTATTCCCTGGGACTGCGAGAGCAAATCGTTTTCCCGGAAATCGATTACGACAAAGTGGATGCGATTCGCGGGTTGAATGTGACGATCACCACGTCCGCACCCACCGACGATGAAGCACGGGCGTTGCTTCGGGAATTCAATTTTCCAGTGCGAACTTAAGGTACGGACTAACGATGGCGAAAAAATCAATGGTCGCGCGCGAACGCAAACGTGCACAACTGGCGCGCAAATACGCGGAACAGCGCGCTACGCTGCGCGCGCGAGTCGTGGATACGAATTTGTCCGGAGACGAGCGGTGGCAGGCGATGTTGGACCTGCAAAAGCTTCCCCGGGACTCCAGCCGCGCCCGGCTGCGCAACCGGTGTGCACTCACCGGGCGCCCGCGAGGCTACTACCGGAAATTCGGTTTGAGTAGAAACAAGCTGCGGGAGGTCGCGATGCGCGGTGAGGCTCCCGGAGTCGTCAAAGCCAGTTGGTGAACCTTCGGACTTCAGGTGGCTAAACTATGATGACAGACCCCATCGCTGACATGCTGACGCGGATTCGTAATGCGCTTGCTGCGCGCAAGGTGTCGGTATCTATGCCGGCTTCGAAAATGAAGGAGGCGATCGCCAACGTGCTTGTGGAAGAGGGGTACGTGAGCGAGTACAAGGTGAACGACAAGCAAGACGGTTTGGAGTTGGAAGTTACCCTGAAATACCACGAGGGCGATCCGGTTATTTCCAAGCTCAAACGAGTGAGCCGACCGGGTTTGCGGATATACAAGGGCGCGGACGAGCTTCCGAGGATCTTGGACGGTCTGGGTATCGCGATCATCTCTACGTCCAAGGGGATCATGACCGACCGATCGGCGCGCGATGCGGGCGTTGGCGGCGAGGTGATCTGCTCAGTTAGTTAACGGTATATGATATGTCCAGAGTAGCGAAAGCCCCGGTTCCGATACCAGCGGGAATCGATGTTCAGCTTAGCGACCGGGAGATTTCCGTCAAAGGCCCCAACGGGCAACTTCGCCTGGTTCCGCACCCCCTGGTTGCGGTCGACCGGGAGGGGGACCAGTTGAAAGTGACGCCGCGCACGGAGGACAAAGCTGCGGTGGCGATGGCCGGTACTACCCGGGCACTGGTGAACAATATGGTCAACGGGGTGTCCAACGGGTTCGAGAAGAGATTGAGCATCATTGGCGTTGGGTACCGGGCCCAGGCGCAAGGGCAGAACCTGAACCTCACTCTCGGTTTCTCCCATCCGGTCGTATACCGGGTCCCCGAAGGCGTAGACGTCGAGACACCGACCCAGACGGAAATCATCGTTAAAGGCGCCGACAAGCAGCGCGTCGGCCAAGTGGCTGCGGAAATTCGCTCGTACCGCCCGCCGGAGCCCTACAAAGGCAAGGGTATCCGCTACGTCGGTGAGCACGTGGTGAGCAAGCAGGCGAAGAAAAAGTAGGCGGTAGACAGTGATGAGACCGAACGAAAAAAAAGTGTCCCGGTTACGCCGTGCGCGGCGTGCACGGGCCAAAATCCGCGAACTGGAATGCATCCGCTTGTGTGTGTTTCGGAGCCCCCGCCACATCTACGCGCAGGTGATCGACCGAACCGGGGGGCGGGTGATCGCCAGTGCTTCCACGTTGGATTCGTCTGTGCGGTCCTCGATCAAGTACGGCGGCAACGTGGACGCTGCAACGATCGTAGGTAAGCGTATTGCGGAACAGGCCAAGGCTGCCGGGGTTACCAAGGTGGCTTTTGATCGTTCCGGATTCAAGTTTCACGGGCGGGTGAAGGCGCTGGCCGACGCTGCCCGGGAGCACGGGTTAGAGTTTTAGAGGAGAGCATTGATGGCGGCGAACCCACAAGGTCACGCGGGGGACTTCCGCGGAGAGGATCTGCAAGAGCAGCTAATCAGCGTGCGCCGGGTGGCGAAAGTGGTGAAGGGCGGCCGTATCTTCGGTTTTTCCGCGCTCACCGTCGTGGGCGACGGTCAGGGGCGTGTGGGCATGGGGCGCGGTAAGGCTCGCGAAGTGCCCCTGGCGGTGCAGAAAGCCATGGAAGCCGCGCGCAAAGACATGATGAAAGTCCACATCAAAGACGGAACGCTCCAACACCCCGTCGTCAGCCGGCACGGGGGCGCGCAGGTCGTTATGCGGCCCGCCTCGGAGGGAACCGGAATCATCGCGGGTGGTACGATGCGTGCCGTGTTCGAGGTGGTCGGTATACGGAACGTCCTGGCGAAATGCCTGGGATCGACCAATCCCGTCAACGTGGTACGCGCCACACTCAAAGGATTGCGGGCGACGGCGAGTCCCGAACACATCGCCGCCAAACGCGGTAAAAAGGTCGAGGACATTACGTAGGGCGAACTCATGGCCGATACTAAGAAATTGAAAGTCACGCTGGTAAAGAGCATGCACGGCCGCGGCCGGAAACATGCCGCCTGCGTTCGCGGTCTGGGCCTGCGTCGCATGCACCAGACCGTCGAGGTCCTGAATACGCCCGAGAATCGCGGCATGATTCGTAAAGTCAGCTATTTGTTGAAGGCTGAGGAGGCGAAGTGAGACTGAACGGGTTGCGACCGGCGAGCGGCGCCAGAAGCCAGCGTAAGCGCGTCGGCCGGGGGATCGGTTCCGGGGTGGGAAAAACCGCGGGCCGCGGCCATAAGGGCCAGAAATCCCGGTCCGGCGGTTACAGCAAAGTGGGTTTCGAAGGCGGACAAATGCCACTGCAGAGGCGTCTTCCGAAACGCGGATTCCGTTCCAGACGTGCCGCCGAGCGCGCCGAGGTACGGCTGCATGAGTTGGCGCGAGTGAGCGCGGACCCCATCGATCTCGCCGCGCTGATCACCGCCCGGATTGTCGGTAAACGGGTCAAGCGCGCGAAAGTCATCGATTCCGGGACGCTGGACAAAGCCGTCAATCTGCGCGGTGTAGCCGTGACCGCCGGAGCCCGGGAGAAGATCACCGGGGCCGGCGGCCGCATCGAAGAATAGCAGGAGAATTTCGGACCAATGGCGCGCCCAGACGTTTCAACCTTAGCCGGTGGCGGAAAGTTCGGCGAACTGCGCCAGCGGGTGTTGTTCGTTCTCGGTGCGTTCGTGGTTTTTCGCCTGGGTACCCACGTTCCCATACCGGGAGTCGACCCCGTCGCCGTGGCGGCGCTGTTCGATCAGACCCGAGGCTCGATACTCGACGTATTCAACATGTTTTCCGGCGGCGCCCTGAGCCGCTTGTCGGTAATGGCGCTGGGCGTAATGCCCTATATCTCCGCATCGATCATTATGCAGATGATGACTGCAGTGATCCCGCGGTTGGAGCAGTTGAAAAAGGAGGGCGAAGCGGGGCGCCGCAAGATCACTCAGTACACGCGCTACGGCACGGTGGTGCTCGCCACTTTCCAGGCGTTGGGAATTGCGGTCGCGGTGGAGGCGCAGTCGGTAGCGGGGGCCGCGGTGGTAATTACGCCGGGCCTGGGATTCAAGATCACTGCGGTGTTAACACTGGTGACCGGGACCATGTTTCTGGTCTGGCTGGGCGAGCAGATTTCCGAGCGAGGCATCGGAAACGGTATCTCGTTGATTATTTTCGGGAGCATCGTATCGGGATTGCCGGCCGCCATCGGCGGCACCCTGGAACTGGCGCGCACTGGGTCTTTCAGTCCGTTGTTTGTGCTGATTCTGTTCGTCGGGGCGATCTTGATCACCGGTTTTGTCGTGTTCGTCGAGCGCGGCCAACGGCGGATAACGGTGAATTATGCGAAACGCCAGCAGGGTCGCCGGATGCTTGCCGGCGGCAGTAGCCACCTGCCCCTGAAGCTGAACATGTCGGGAGTGATTCCGCCGATTTTTGCGTCGAGTATTATTCTATTCCCGACCAGCATCGGAAGCTTTCTCGGTCAGCAGGAGGGTATGAGTTGGCTGCGGGATTTGTCTACCACGCTTTCGCCCGGACAGCCGATTTACGTTTTGTTGTATGCGGCGATGATCGTTTTCTTCTGTTTCTTTTATACAGCTTTGGTATTCAACCCGAAGGAAATCGCCGACAATTTGAAGAAATCCGGTGCTTTTATCCCTGGGATTAGACCGGGAGAGCAGAGTGCGCGTTACATCGATAATGTGGTATCGCGATTGACGCTGGCGGGAGCAATATACCTCACCGTCGTGTGCTTGATTCCGGAGTTTCTGATCGTGAAATGGAATGTGCCCTTTTATTTCGGAGGGACCTCGCTGCTTATCATCGTCGTCGTCATGATGGATCTGATGGCGCAAGTGCAGTCGTATTTGATGTCCCGGCAATACGAGAGTTTGATGAAGAAAACCAACCTTACAGGCGGTCTGGGATTGACCCGCTAGGGTTCGAGGAACTACTTATGAAAGTCAGAGCATCGGTAAAGAAGTTGTGCCGAAACTGCAAGATCATTCGTCGAAAAGGCGTGGTTCGAGTCATCTGTTCGGACCCGCGGCACAAGCAGCGGCAGGGCTAATATGTTGATTTATAATCGTTTACACAGTATTCTTGCACGCTTTTGTTTCACCGGCGGAAGGGAGACGAGCTAAGTGGCGCGTATCGCGGGTATCAATCTACCGATCAACAAACACGTCGAGGTCGCGCTGACCTCGATTTACGGAATTGGGCGCTCCAGTGCGCAGAAGATCTGTGACTCAGCGGGGATCGAACGCCAGTTGAAGGTCAAGGAGTTGACCGAAGGGGATGCGGAGAAACTGCGCGCGGAGGTCGCCAAACACGACGTGGAAGGTGATCTGCGTCGTGAAGTCTCCATGAATATCAAGCGGCTTATGGACTTGGGGACGTATCGCGGAATGCGTCACCGTCGGGGACTGCCGGTAAGAGGGCAGCGCACCCAGACCAATGCCAGAACCCGTAAAGGTCCGCGTAAGCCGATCAAGAAATAGGCAGCATGGCAAAGTCAGCGAACAAAGGTAAGAAAAAGGTCAAAAAGACCGTTGTGGAGGGCATCGCTCATATCCACGCGTCTTTCAACAATACCATCATCACGATCACCGATCGCCACGGCAACACCTTGTGTTGGGCGACTGCCGGTGGCGCAGGATTCCGGGGGTCGCGGAAAAGCACGCCGTTCGCCGCTCAAGTCGCGGCGGAAAAGGCGGGACGCACCGCCCAGGAATACGGCATGAAGAATCTCGAAGTACGTGTCAAAGGTCCGGGGCCGGGGCGCGACTCGGCGGTACGCGCTCTGAACGCGGTTGGGTTTGAAATCAGCAACATCAGCGATACGACGGCGATTCCTCACAATGGTTGCCGGCCTCCCAAGCGTCGGCGTGTGTAGCGGTACGATTCAGGACATTATTGAACTATGGCGAGATATCTGGGACCCACTTGTAAGCTTGCGCGGCGCGAAGGCACTGATCTGTTTTTGAAGAGTCCGATTCGACCGTTGGACTCTAAGTGCAAGATCGACAAAACGCCGGGCCAGTCTGCCACCGGACGGCGGCCGCGAGTGACCGTGTACGGTATTCAGCTTCGCGAAAAGCAGAAGCTGCGTCGCATGTACGGGGTCATGGAGAAACAGTTCCGGAACTATTACAAACAAGCCGCGCGAAAAAAGGGTTCGACCGGCGAAAATCTGCTCCAATTACTGGAGTGTCGACTCGATAACGTCGCCTACCGCATGGGTTTTGCGGTAACCCGTGCCGAAGCCCGGCAACTCGTCGGCCATAAGGCAATCATGGTGAATGGGAAAACCGTCAATATTCCCTCTTATCAGGTAAAACCCCAAGACACTGTCGAGGTGAGGGACAAAGCCAAAAAGCAACTGCGAGTACAAGCCGCGTTGGAAATCGGTGAGCAGGTCGGTATTCCGCATTGGATCGATGTGGATGCGAAGTCCGTAAAGGGCGTATTCAAAGCGGTCCCGGATCGTGCAGACTTGCCCGCCGAGATCAACGAGTCGCTGGTCGTCGCCTTGTATTCCAAGTAACACCGGATAATTTCGGAGACGAAATCATATGCAGGATACAACTGCTGAATTTCTAAAACCCCGCCTCGTCGATGTAGAAAGCGGGGACCCCACGCGGGCGCGGATCACACTTGAACCGCTGGAGCGAGGGTTCGGCTATACGCTGGGGAATGCGCTGCGCCGCATTCTGCTGTCGTCCATGCCCGGATGCGCGATCACGGAAGTCAAGATCGACGGTGTTCTGCACGAATATTCGTCGGTAGAGGGGGTGCAGGAAGATGTCATCGAGATACTGCTTAATCTCAAGAATGTCGCTCTGCGCATGCACGCCCGCGAAAATGCGGTCTTGAAGCTGCACAAAAGCGGCCCCGGAGAAGTGACCGCCGGCGATATCGAGGTGGAACATGACGTCGAAGTGGTAGACCCTGGACAGGTGATCGCACACTTGTCCAAGGATGGCACGCTGGATATGGAACTGACCGTAACGCGCGGTCGCGGCTATGAGCCCGTTGACGCTAGAAAATCGGCGGACGAGGGCAAAGCGATAGGCGTTATGCAGCTCGATGCGTCTTACAGCCCGATTCGTCGCGTCTCCTATTCGGTGGAGAACGCGCGTGTGGAGCAGCGCACTGATCTAGACAAGCTGATACTCGATATTGAAACCAACGGCGCTATCGACCCGGAAGAAGCCGTGCGCCGCGCGGCGACCATCCTGCATGAGCAGATTTCCGTGTTCGTGAATCTCGAGGAGACGAGCACTGAAACGCCGAGCGCCGAGGAGCCGGAAGTGGACCCATTGTTGCTGCGGCCGGTCGATGATCTCGAGCTGACGGTGCGTTCGGCGAATTGCCTGAAGGCGGAGAACATTTATTACATCGGCGATCTCATCCAACGCACCGAGGTGGAGCTGTTGAAGACCCCCAACCTCGGTAAGAAGTCGCTGACGGAGATCAAAGACGTTCTCGCCACGCGGGGTTTGTCTCTCGGCATGAAACTCGAAAACTGGCCGCCGGCCTCACTGAAGACTGAACAGCAGGATGTGCTGCCGGCGACCATGGAATTCGGCGGAAACTGAGTTATGCGGCACCAAAAAAGCGGGCGTCATCTGAATCGAACCTCCGCGCACCGAAGCGCGATGTTCCGCAATATGACGGTGTCCCTGTTCGAGCACGAACAGATCAAAACGACACTCGCCAAGGCGAAGGAGTTGCGCAGAGTGGCCGAACCCCTAATTACGCTCGGCAAGAACCCGACACTGGCCAACCGGCGTTTGGCATTCGATCGGTTACGCGACCGAAATATCGTCGCTAAGCTGTTCGACGACTTGGGCGTTCGTTATCGCGACCGCCCGGGCGGGTATCTGCGTATTCTGAAATGCGGTACGCGCGTCGGCGACAATGCACCGATGGCGTATGTGCAGCTTGTGCAATCGGCCGCGGTACCGGCTGACGAGGCGGCCGAAAAAACTGAAAAGAAATCAAAATCACCTGCATCGAAAGACTCCTGACCGCAGGAGTGCGGGTGTGCAACCTACCGCCACCCGGCACACGACTGTACGTGACAAAGCCAGGGCACAAGAGTAGATCTTCCCGCCCCGCGGAGCGCCGTCCGCTGCCGCACGTAGCGCCTGGTGGCGCGTGTCTGTCCAAGTAACCGGTAAAGATGGCGAAATTTCAAGGTGAGGACGGCTTTCTGCTGATTGCGCTTGAAGTCATCTCGGCCCTTTTCGTCGTTGGGATCCTCGTCCTGATACTGTGGATAGTCGCGATGTATATCGCCGACGTGAGGCAAACCAAACATTCGATCAGACGAAATTATCCCGTTGTCGGCCGCTTCCGCTACTGGTTCGAGCATCTGGGGGAATTCTTCAGGCAATATTTCTTCGCCATGGACCGGGAGGAACTACCATTCAATCGTGCCCAGCGCGCGTGGGCATACCGGGCGGCGAAAAATCTGAATAACACCGTTGCATTTGGTTCGACACGGGACCTACGGCCCACTGGCACCGTGATTTTCGTTAACTGTCCCTTTCCGACGCTGGGAGAAGATGCGGTACCCCCCGGGGAGGTGACGATCGGACCCGCCTGCGATCGGCCTTACGCCACGTCGTCCCTGTTCAACGTGTCAGCCATGAGTTACGGGGCGATCTCCACACCCGCGGTCGTCGCGCTATCGCATGGCGCACGAATGGCCGGGGCTTGGCTCAATACCGGCGAGGGAGGGCTTTCCACCCATCATCTGGTCGGCGGTGCCGATGTGGTTTTCCAGGTCGGCACCGCGAAGTACGGTGTGCGCGACCTGCAGGGTAACCTGTCCGATGACCGGCTGCGCGCCGTGGCGGCGCACGAGCAGGTGAAGATGTTTGAGGTCAAGCTGAGTCAGGGTGCCAAACCGGGCAAAGGGGGGATACTGCCTGCGGTCAAAGTGACCGAAGAAATCGCCGAAATACGAGGCATTGAACCCAACCGGGCGTCGATCAGTCCGAACCGGTTTCCGGAAATCGACTCGGAGACCGATCTGCTGGATTTCCTGATGCGGATCCGCGAAACCACGGGTAAACCGGCCGGATTCAAGGCCGTGGTTGGGGCTTACGGCTGGTTGGACAAACTGTTCGAAGAAGTCAACTGCCGGGGCACGGAGTGGGCCCCCGATTTCATCACCGTCGACGGGGCGGACGGCGGGAGCGGAGCGGCGCCCATGCCGTTGATCGACGATATGGGGCTTCCGCTCAGGGAAAGTCTGGCGATGGTGGTGGACAAACTGTGTGCCCACGGTCTGCGCGACCGCACGAAAGTCATCGCGTCGGGCAAACTCATTACCCCGACCGAGGTCGCCTGGGCGCTCTGCGTAGGCGCGGATTTCATTGCAACGGCACGTGGCATCATGTTCGCACTGGGTTGTATACAGGCCATGCAGTGCAACAAAAACACGTGCCCGACCGGTATTACTACACACGACGAAGACCTGCAGAAAGGCCTGGTGCCGGAGGACAAGGCGGTTCGCGTTGCCAACTACATCAAGAATCTCGTTGAAGAGGTCGGGATCATCGCGCACTCCTGTGGTGTCCCCGAACCGCGTAGGTTACGGCGCTACCACGCACGGGTCGTGACCGACACCGGGGCCTCTGTACCGCTGAACGAATTGTTTCCCGAAGTGGAAAGAATGGGCCATGAGCGGGCGTAAAAAGAGGCGCGACCGGGCCGTTTTCCGCCAAAACAGGGCCCTAGCAATTTCAGCGGCCCGCGTCAAGACCGGTCCGCCCACTGTGGATTACCGCGAAGAACGCAGTATAATCCGGAGTTTGCCCGCCTCTTGATTCGGTGAGCGATTGGGGATGAGAAGCGCACGCATGCTGATCGGTATCGCCCGAGAGAATTAGTTTATGAAAAACATCAAAGTTGCAATCGTGGGAGTAGGGAACTGCGCCAGTTCGCTCGTACAGGGTGTTTACTACTATCGCGACAAGGAGGAAGAAAGCGCTATCGGCTTGATGCATTGGAACCTGGGTGGTTACCTGCCCGGTGACATCGAAGTCGTGGCGGCGTTCGACATAGATGCCCGCAAGGTGGGCTATGATGTGAGCGACGCGATATTTGCCCCACCCAATTGCACGACGGTGTTCTGCGACGAGGTACCGCATACCGGAGTCAAAGTCAGGATGGGCGCCGTGCTGGACGGGTTCGCGGAGCATATGCAAGATTATCCCGAGGATCGAACGTTCAGATTGGCCGGCGAACCAGAGGCCACCCAGGCGGAGGTGGTCAGTACACTAAAAGAATCGAAGGCTGATCTGCTCCTTAACTATTTGCCGGTTGGTTCGGAACAAGCCACGCGCTTCTACGCGGAGTGCGCACTCAAGGCCGGTGTGGGTTTCGTCAACAATATTCCCGTATTCATCGCCAGCGATCCCAGTTGGGCACGCCGATTCGAGGATGCGAAACTGCCCATTATCGGCGACGACATCAAGGCTCAACTGGGCGCAACAATCACCCACCGCATGTTGATCGACATGTTCCGTAAAAGAGGAGTGGAGATTACGCACACCTACCAGTTGAATACCGGTGGAAACACGGATTTCCTCAATATGTTGAATCGCACGCGGCTGGCATCGAAAAAAGAGTCGAAAACCGAGGCCGTACAGTCGGTGGCCAAGGAAAGAATAGCCGACGAGAATATCCACGTCGGTCCCAGCGATTACGTTCCGTGGCAGAACGACAACAAAGTGTGTTTCCTGCGTATCGAAGGTAAATTGTTCGGCGACGTGCCGATGGACCTCGAGCTTCGGCTCTCCGTAGAGGACTCTCCAAATTCCGCGGGAGTAGCGATTGATGCCATACGTTGCGGTAAACTCGCGCTCGATAGAGGGGAATACGGAGTTCTCCATCCACCTTCGGTGTATTTCTGCAAGCACCCACCGAGACAATGCACGGATGATGAAGCCTATCGAATGTTGGAGGCTTTCATCGACGGGACATGGGGAGAAAAACTGAGTGAGATGCCTGATCATCGCAGCCGGTCAGGGCAACCGGTTGCGGCAGAGGGCTGAAAGCAAGCCGCTCGCCCCAATACTTGATACACCGCTTATCGAACGCATTATCCGCCGCGCGGCGGCGGGAGGCGTGAAGCAGTTTTCGGTCGTCAGCGGCTATCAGGGAGCGCGTCTGCGCTCGTTTCTGGATGCGCTATCGTCGCGCACCGGCTGGCCCATCCAGCATGTCGTGAACGAGCGGTGGGAAGAACCCAATGGATTGTCCGTACTCGCCGCCAGAGACTGCCTGGACCAGGATTTCGTGCTCTTGATGGCCGATCATTTGTTCGATCCTGCGATATTGAGCGGTTTGATTGGCGCACACCGCAACGGCGCATCTCTGACTCTAGCGGTGGACAACCGCCTTTCCAATCCGTATGTTGATTTGGTAGACGTCACGCGCGTACTTCATGAAGGCGGCCGGATCGTGGATATCGGGAAGGGATTGGCCCGGTATAACGCCTACGACACGGGAATTTTTTACTGCACACCCGATTTGTTTACGGCGCTTGAAACGAGCATCTCTGAGAATGCCGACGCAAGCCTGTCGGGCGGAGTACGTGAGCTGGCACGTGGGGGGCGAGCGCGAACCTATGACATCGGCGCGAAGTTCTGGTTGGACGTCGATGACTCCCGGGGCTTTGTTCGCGCCGAGGTGGCGTTACTGGAGGGCGAGGAATCGAATCGCGAAGAGCCCGTCGCGCAGGTGGTGGCTTCCTGAGCAATCGCCGCGTTTGTCGGCCCCAAACCGGTAACGCGTTCTCGCGCGATATGGGTGTCGAACTCGCAGGTAAGGGCGCCGCGATGGCGCAGCACGTTTGACCATGATCTTTCTTTTCACCGATTTTGGTGACAATGATATCTATGTCGGGCAGATGCATGCCGCGATTGCGAACGTGGCACCGCAGCTTCGCGTCATTGACCTCTTCCATAACGTTCCGAATTTCAACTTGCGGGCGGGCGCTTATCTGCTAAGCGCTCTGGCGAATACCCTGCCCGACCAGGCGATCGTGGTCGCCGTTGTGGACCCCGGCGTGGGAGGCCGGCGCGACCCGCTGTTGCTGGAAGCGGACGGACGCTGGTTCGTCGGCCCGGATAACGGTTTGTTCAGCGTTCTGGTCCGCCAGGCGGCCGACGTGAAGTGCTTCCGCATCCAGTGGCGACCGGCTACGCTGTCTGAATCTTTCCACGGACGTGACTTGTTCGCGCCGGTGGCGGCGCGTCTGGCTACCGGGGGGATGCCGGAGCGCGTGCCTCGCGAGGTTCCCACACCGAATCCGTCACAGTGGCCGGACGCGTTGTACGAGGTGATCTACATCGATCACTACGGAAACGCGATGACCGGGATTCCGAGTGGGACGTGTGCCGACGATACCGTGTTCGCGGTTCGCGATGGGCGCATCGCGTACGCCAGGACTTTCTGCGAAGTGCCTGAAGGAGCAGCTTTCTGGTACCGTAATTCTTTGCGGCGCGTCGAGTTTGCGGTCAACGGCGGACGCGCCTGCGACGTCCTGGCGCTGACGGTCGGCAATCGGGTGGTTGAGCTGTAGGTGCATACGGGCGGTGAGAACCGTGAGCTTTGGGATTTTCTGGCCGCGGGTCAAGCTCTAGGCACACCGGCGTGTATATCAACACGGGGTCCGACGCCGATCAGCGTCCCGCGCGATAGAGGATATCAGAGTCCCCGCGAGAAACGTGCACCCCAACTAGTTCCAGCGCCGCACATACGGGAATCAACTCATCGTCTTCGAGGGAAACTTTTTTCCCCACGGCAATGAACTTCAGTTCATCGATGAGTACGGGTTCAACTTTCGAAGGTCGGTTCAAACCGGCGAATACGGAAGCAATGATTTCGGAGATCGGTTTTGTCGGTGCGTCGCAAAAGTAAAGATGTTTGAGTCTATCGCTATAAATGGCTTCGCCGGCATCGAGCTGTATTACGATGCGCGCTTCGTAGATTCGGCGCTCATCGACATCGGGCGGCAGGTTTTTTAACCCGGTCAGACCAAGTTGAGTAGCGGGGCGTTGGGTCATGTAAGTGATGTGTTGCCGCTGTTCAACTGCGTTTCGGGATGTAAAGATCGGTGATCGTTCCCGCATAGGCTTCCGCGGAAAAGGCCAGGGTTTCCGACAACGTCGGGTGGGGATGGACGGTCAGGCCGATGTCTTCGGCGTCGCTCCCCATTTCGATGGCCAACGCCGCTTCCGCGATCAGGTCTCCGGCGCTCGGACCGACGATACCGGCGCCGATCAGACGGTTGGATTTCGTGTCGAACAACAACTTGGTGATACCTTCCTCGCGTCCGAGACCCAGGGCCCGGCCGCTTGCGGCCCAGGGGAACGTGCCTGTACCGTAATCGAGCCCCCGTTCCTTGGCCTCGGTTTCGGTAACACCGACCCACGCGACCTCCGGGTCGGTGTAGGCGACGCTGGGAATCACGGCGGCCTCGAATCCGCTTTTTAACCCGGCACACACCTCGGCGGCGACTTTTCCTTCATGAGTGGCTTTGTGGGCGAGCATGGGGGGGCCGGCGATGTCGCCGATGGCGAAGATACGATCGACGTTGGTGCGTTGCTGTTCGTCGACGATAATGTAACCCTGCGCATCGGTCTCGATGCCTGCGTTTTCGGCACCGATATCATGACTGTTCGGGCATCGTCCCACGGCTACCAGTACCCGGTCGAATACGTCGGCCTCTGGCGCCTCGGGCCCGTCGAAGGAGACCCTGATTGCGTTATCCGTTGCGTCGACGGCGGTGATTTTGGTGCCGACGAATACGTTCTCATACAACCCGTCGATTCGCTTCGATAACGGTTTTACGATGTCGCGGTCCACACCTGGTAACAACCCGGAGGTCAGCTCGACAACCGTCACCCGGGCACCCAACTCGTGGTAGATGGCGGCCATTTCGAGCCCGATGATTCCGCCGCCAATCACCAGCATTCGTTTCGGAATCTCGCTGAGCGCCAACGCGCCCGTGGAGTCGATGACGCGCGGATCCTGGGGTAAGTCCGGCAGGCCTAGAGGGCGCGAGCCGGCGGCGACGATGACGTGATCAAAAGACACCGAAATCACACCGTCGGGCGTATTCACCGCCAGCCGGTGCGGGTCGACGAATTCTGCACTGCCCTGGAGCACGTCTACCTTACGCTTCTTGGCCAGTCCGGCCAGACCGCGCGTCAAGCGTTGGACAACACTGTTCTTCCACGCACGCAGCGCGCCCAACTCGATCTTCGGCGGCGCGAACACCACGCCCCGGTTACTCATTTCGCGCGCCTCGGTGATGACCTTTCCGGCATGCAGCAGGGCTTTAGAGGGAATACACCCGACATTCAGGCACACGCCGCCGAGCTCCGGGTAGCGCTCGATCAATAGCGTATCCAAACCGAGATCGGCGGCGCGAAACGCCGCCGTGTACCCGCCCGGGCCGCCACCTATGACGACGACTTGCGCGTGTCGGTCGGCCTTGCCGGCGGTGGGAGCGTCGCCGGCCTGCGTTTCCGTATCGTGGTGCGGCTGCTCGGTGTCGTCGTTCGACCGGGATGCGGGTTCAGTCGCGTTCTCGGCGTCGGTTTGGGGGTCGGTGTCCGCACCCGCCTGGGCGTCGGAGTCGGACAGCACCAGCGTGCCGATCACCGAGCCGGTTGAGACGCGGTCGCCCACGCCGATTTGCAGCGATTCCAGGGTACCGGCGCGCGGTGCCGGCACGTCCATCGTTGCTTTGTCGCTTTCCAGCGTGATGAGCGGTTGTTCAGCCTCGATCGCGTCTCCGGCCGATACCAACACCTCTATGACCGGGACATCTTCGAAATCGCCGATATTGGGTACCGTAATTTTGAATTTTTCCGTCAACCTTTCATCTCGTCGTGTGGGCCCGTTCCCGGCGAGGGCAGGGAATTACAACAACAGCAGCCTGGCATCCCCCAGCACGCGCGTCAGGTAGGCCGTAAAACGCGCTGCCGCGGCACCATCGATCACCCGGTGGTCGTACGATAGCGACAGGGGCAATATCAACCTTGCAACGAAGTCTTCATCCTTGTAGATCGGCATTCGACGCGCGCGGCTGACGCCGAGAATCGCCACCTCGGGCGCGTTGATGATGGGGGTGAAACCAACCCCGCCGATCCCGCCGAGACTCGAAATCGTGAAAGTCCCTCCTTGCAGATCTTCCGGGGTCAGCTTCCCGGCCCGGGCACGCTCGCCGATCTCGCCCAGCTCCCCTGCGAGATCGAGGATACCCTTCCGATCGACGTTTCGCACCACTGGAACCACCAATCCTTCGGGCGTGTCAACGGCGATGCCGACGTGGTAGTACTTCTTGACCACCAAATTTTCACCGTCGTTGGCCAGCGAGGCGTTGAAGTCGGGGTATTTTTTCAGTGCGGTGACGCTCGCTTTCATGAGGAAGGCGAGCATTGTCAGGCGGACCCCTTTTTGCGCAGCCTCGTCTTTGGCGTGTTGACGGAACTCCTCCAGGTCGGTGATATCCGCTTCGTCGTGATGCGTGACATGCGGAATGTGCACCCAGGACCGATGCAGGTGCGCGGCGCTCAGTCTTCTGATGCGGTTCAAAGGTTGTATCTCGACATCACCGAATTTCGCGAAATCGATGTCCGGAAGCGCTTCCACTGCCGGAAGACCGGCGCTGTCCGCTTCCGATCGCGCCAGCGCTTGTTTCACGAACGCCTGGATATCTTCCTTGAGAATTCGGCCTTTGCGACCGGTTCCACGGATTCGCCGCAAGTCGCACCCTAACTCGCGCGCGAAACGCCTGACTGCCGGGCTGGCGTGCGGCTTGGTATCGGATCTCGCCGCCGCAGGAAGCGTAGTGGGGGGTGCACGCCGCCGATCGAGGCGCCCTGTAGGCGGCGGTTCGCCCCCCGATTCGGCGTCGCCGGCGGTCGGTTCCGGGGATGCCGCCGGTTCCTGCGTTCCCCGCGCGAGGCCGTCATTATCGCCGGCGGGCGATGACGGCCGATCGGCCGACGTCACCGCGCTCAGGTCGAGCTGTTGTTGCGCAGCGGACGGTGGGGGCGAAGTCTTTTCCTCATCATTGTCGACTTCCACTTCCATGACCATAATGACGTCGCCGCTGGATACGGTATCGCCGACCACTACCATCAAGTCGTTGATGCGACCGGCGGCGGGAGACGGTACGTCCATCGTGGCTTTGTCGCTCTCGAGAGTAACCAACGGTGCTTCTTTCTCTACCTGATCCCCCTCGATCACGAAAACTTCAATGACCGGTACGTTTTTGTACTCGCCAAGATTCGGAACCAGAACTTCTTCTAATCTGACCACACTGGTTGCCCTCAAGCGGTCGCCGGATCGGGCTTTTCGGGATCGATCTGCAAGTTCTTCATGGCTTTTTTCAGCTCCGAAGCAGAGACCTCCCCGTCGTCCGCCAACGCTTTTAGCGCGGCAAACGTGATCCAGTTGCGGTCGACCTCAAAATGTCGGCGCAGCTTCTTGCGCGTGTCGCTGCGCCCGTACCCATCGGTTCCCAGCACCACATAGCGGCGCGGCACAAACTGACGGATCTGATCGGCGTAGGACTTCAGATAGTCGGTGGCCGCGATGACCGGGCCGGCCGTGTCGACCAGGCACTGCTCGACGTAACTCGGCCTTGCTTTACGGTCCGGGTGCAGGGTGTTCCATCGGTCTACGGCTAGGCCCTCGCGGCGCAACTCGTTGAAGCTGGTAGCGCTCCAGACGTTGGCGCTTACTTCGTACTCGTTCTCCAGCAGCTCGGCCGCCGCGAGCACTTCGCGCAAGATCGCGCCGCTGCCGAGCATTTGCAAACGGCGCCGGTCCGCCTCGACAGCGGCCCGTATCGGGTAAAGGCCCCTGATAATTCCTTCCTCGGCCCCGTCCGGCATGGCGGGGTGCGCGTAGTTTTCATTCATTACGGTGATGTAGTAGTAGACGCTCTCCTGCTCGGCGTACATGCGACGCAGGCCTTCGCGGATGATAATCGCCAGTTCGTACGCGTAGGTCGGATCATACGTGATGCAGTTGGGAATGACTGACGCTTGCACGTGACTATGTCCATCCTGATGCTGCAGACCCTCGCCGGCCAGCGTCGTGCGTCCGGCGGTACCCCCAATGAGAAATCCGCGTGCCCGTGAATCGCCCGCCGCCCAGGCCAGATCGCCGACGCGTTGAAACCCGAACATCGAATAGAATATGTAGAACGGGATCACGTTGATTCCGTGATTGGCATAGGACGTGCCGGCGGCCAGCCAGGAGCAGAAGGCCCCTGCCTCGCAGATTCCTTCCTGCAACACTTGGCCTTTTCGATCTTCACGGTAATACATGAGATGGTCGGCATCCTCGGGTTTGTACAGTTGCCCCACCGAGGAATAAATACCGAGCTGGCGAAACAGCCCTTCCATGCCGAACGTACGCGACTCATCAGGCACGATCGGCACGACAAACCTGCCGATTGCCTTGTCGCGCGTTAGCGCGGTGAGAATGCGCACGAAGGCCATGGTGGTGGAGACTTCGCGATCACCGCTGCTTTCGATCTGTGCCTTGAACAGATCGAGCGGCGGCGTGGGAACGGGCTCCGCGAGCGCACTGCGGTTGGGTAGAAAACCGCCCAGGGCCTCCCGGCGTTTCTTCAAGTACTGAATCTCTTCGCTGTCCTCGGGAGGCCGGTAGAAGGGTGCATCGACGAGCTGCTCGTCGCTGAGCGGGATGTTGAATCGGTCGCGGAACTGGTGCAGCGATTCGGCGTCCATTTTCTTCTGTTGGTGCGTAATATTCTGGCCCTCCCCCGATTCGCCCATGCCGTACCCCTTGACCGTTTTCGCGAGAATCACCGTTGGCTGCCCGGCATGGTTTACCGCAGCGTGGTAGGCGGCATAGACCTTATGCGGATCGTGGCCGCCGCGGTTGAGGCGCCATATGTCCTCATCCGTCATGTTCGCCACCATGGCCTTCAATTCCGGATGTTTACCGAAGAAGTACTCACGCGTGTAAGCACCATCCTTGGCCTTGAACGCCTGGTACTCTCCGTCGACCGCCTCGTTCATACACTGCACCAGAAGGCCCTTGGTGTCGCGCATCAATAGGGGGTCCCAGTACGAGCCCCACACGACTTTGATGACGTTCCAGCCGGCGCCGCGGAATTCGGCTTCGAGTTCCTGAATGATCTTGCCGTTGCCCCGCACCGGTCCGTCCAGGCGTTGCAAATTGCAGTTAATCACGAAGATCAGGTTGTCCAGGTGCTCACGGCCGGCCATGGAAATGGCGCCCAGCGATTCGGGCTCATCCATCTCGCCGTCCCCACAGAAGCACCACACCTTTCGTCGCGCCGTACTCACCAGTCCGCGATGCTCCAGATAGCGCATGAAGCGAGCCTGATAAATCGCCATGATCGGGCCCAAACCCATCGACACGGTGGGAAACTGCCAGAAGGCGGGCATCAGCCAGGGATGTGGATACGAAGACAGCCCGCCTTCAACTTCTTGACGAAAGCGGCGCAGATCTTCTTCACTCAAGCGTCCTTCGAGGTAGGCGCGGGCGTAGATTCCAGGTGCCGAATGACCTTGGATATAGATCAGGTCGCCGCCGTGGTCGTCGCTGGGGGCGCGCCAGAAATGATTGAACCCGACGTCATACAACGTAGCGGAAGAGGCAAAACTCGCGATATGACCGCCGAGCTCGGCGCTCTTACGATTCGCACGCAGTACCATCGCCAGCGCGTTCCAACGAATCAGAGAACGTATTCGCCATTCGATGGCCGCGTCGCCCGGACTCGGTTCTTCCTGGGCCGCGGGTATCGTGTTGACGTACGCGGTGTTCAGACTGTAAGGCAGATACGCACCCGAGCGGCGTGCCTTGTCAATGAGTTGTTCGAGAAGAAAATGGGCGCGTTCCGGACCCTCCCGCGCCAGCACCGTGTCCAGGGCGTCGAGCCACTCTTCGGTTTCCAAGGCATCGATGTCGTCAAGCTTTTCGGCTGGTTGCATGTTCCGCCTCCATTGATGTCGTCGCGCGGATCACTCCACCCGGGATCGCCGGGCAGGTGAGTTAAATCGGGATACGCAACTTTACCACAGGGGGCGATCTTCCATTGAGAACGCAAACGAGGGCTCTCCGGGCCGGTACGACACCGCGCGCGGGGCGCGCCGCGTTCACTCGGTGTTCGCGGCTGTGGCGTCGAAGGTGCCCGCGGCCTGCAGGTCGGCATGATACGACGAGCGCACCATGGGGCCGGATGCTACGTGTGTGAAGCCGAGTGAGTAGCCGAAGTCGCGCAGGTCATCAAATTCAGCAGGGGTGACGAATCGGGTAACAGGCAAATGATGGCGGCTCGGTTGTAGATATTGTCCGAGGGTAATCATGTCACACTGGTGTTCGCGCAAGTCTCGTAAGACATCGCGGATTTCATCGAGTTCCTCGCCCAGTCCCAGCATCAGCCCGGATTTGGTCGGCACCGTCGGATGTTGGTGTTTGAACTGTCTTAGCAGATTCAGCGACCAGGCGTAATCCGAGCCGGGCCGGGCCTGCTTGTAGAGGCGAGGCACCGTTTCGAGATTGTGGTTGAACACATCCGGCGGCGCGGTGCACATGGTCTCCAGTGCTATGTTCATGCGACCGCGAAAATCCGGTACCAGAATCTCGATACGGGTATCGGGACAGCGATTTCGGATGGCGGCGATGCAGGCCACGAAATGCGCCGCCCCGCCATCGCGCAAGTCGTCGCGGTCTACAGAAGTGACGACAACATAGCTGAGTTTCATCGCGTGCACGGTCTGCGCGAGGTGTTCGGGTTCGTCGCTGTCCAAGGGCAGGGGGCGTCCGTGCGCCACGTCGCAGAAGGGACAGCGGCGTGTACAGATATCGCCCATGATCATGAAGGTGGCTGTTCCCCGACCGAAGCATTCGGGGAGGTTGGGGCACGCGGCTTCCTCGCATACCGTATGCAGGTGGGCTTGGCGCAACACCTCTTTCAACTGCGTCACCGAGTTTCCGCTCGGTAAGCGTACGCGGATCCAATCGGGCTTGCGGGCCGGTGCCGTGGTCTTTTCGACCTTGATCGGAATTCGGGCCATCTTGGCCGCTCCACGGAGCTTTTCGCCTGCCACGGGCGACGCACGGCGCTTCGAAGCCGCCTGCTCAGTCATAATGCGATATCGTCTTGAACTCAGGGTGTGTCTGAAACGCCGGAGTATACGCGCTTCCGTCTACGGGTTCTAATCCTCGCACCACCGCCGGTCCTCGCTAAGCGCGCCCCCGCGGTCGGCACGCCTACGTCACTTCGGTGACATAGTGATGATCTCGCGTGTTACAGCGACTGATACGCAATTCGATCGCCCGTTCGTCCAGCGCAATAGCAATCCTGCGAATTTCGAGGAGCGGGGCGTTTTCGTCGATCTCGAGCAGTTGCGCCTCCTTCTTTCGAGCGGTCACCGCACGCAGCTCCTCGGTTGCCCTGACCACCGTTACCCCGTAGTTTGACGAGTACATGGAATACAATTCATTGGGTACGTCGTCGACTGCGTTCAGTTCGGGAAACACCGACGCGGGCACCGAGACCAATTCGTAGATGACCGGCTGGTTGTCGAGAAAGCGGACGCGTTCCAGGCGTACGATCTGGTCCTGTGGTCCCAGGTTCAAGGCGTCGATCTCGCCGCGCTTGGGGCTCGTGAGCGTTTTCTTCAACAGCCGGCTCACCGGCAGGTGGGTGGCGCCGCTGTCCGCCTGAAAGTGAAAAAACCGGAACAGCGATCGCTGGCGGTCGAGGTCGGCCACATAGGTGCCGCGCCCCTGGCGTCTCACGAGCAGATGTCTCTGTCCCAGGTCATCCAGTGCTCTGCGGACGGTACCCTGGCTGACCCCGAGGTCCGCGGCCAACTTGACTTCGCTGGGCAGCAACTCACCCGGTTTCCATACGCCTTTCACCAGGCGGTCCACGATCAACTCGCTGACCTGCCTGTACAGGGGGCGGAATCCGAGAGAGGGGCGGGCGCGAGGGGATTCAGGCGTCGTCTCGTCCATGCCGGCGGAGCGTATCACATCACAACACCCCCGACATTATTTGTTATTCATTTATAACTCTTATATAAGATATAACATAACTTTTAGTTGACATAGGTTCCCGTCGGTGTTACCGTCCGTTGTTCCAAGAACCAGGAGGAACCTACTGATGGCCGCACCCCACTTCATCGTGCACGACGCCGAGGATACCGTCGGCGTAGTTGTCGTCGAAGGTGTTACGGCAGGTATGAAACTCGACGGCTGGGTCATGCAGGACGACAGTCGTATCGAGCTGGAAGCCAAGGCGGATATACCCCTTGGACACAAGGTCGCCCTCGACGACATCGAGGAGGGCGATACCATTATCAAGTATGGGCATGATATCGGGCGTGCAACGGCCGGAATGACGAAGGGCGATCATGCCCATGTACAGAACGTGAAAACCAAGAGGTGGTGAGTAATGACTGAACGTACTTTCTTCGGGTACCGGCGCGAGAGCGGCCGCATTGGGATTCGCAACTACGTCGCGATACTGCCTCTGGATGACCTCTCCAACGCCGCGTGTGAAAAAGTCGCAAACAACATCGATGGCTGCCTCGCGCTGCCGCATTCGTATGGGCGACTGCAATTCGGTGAAGACCTGGAGCTGCACTTTCGAACCTTGATCGGCACCGGCAGCAATCCGAATGTGGCGGCGGCGGTGGTCATCGGCATCGAACCGGGTTGGACGCAGCGCGTCGTAGACGGCATCGCCAAAACCGGCAAGCCGGTGGCGGGTTTCGCCATTGAAGGCAACGGCGAGATCAAGGTGGTCGCGGACGCGTCCCGCCAGGCAATGGAATACGTGCAGTGGGCGAGCGAGTTACAGCGCGAACCTTGTGACCTGAACGAGTTGTGGGTATCTACAAAATGCGGCGAATCGGATACCACGTCGGGGCTTGCGTCCTGTCCCACCGTCGGCAACCTGATCGACAAAATGGACGAGGCCGGCGCTACCACCTGCTTCGGGGAAACCTCCGAACTGACCGGCGCCGAAAAAGTGTGCGCCTCTCGCGCCGCGACTCCGGAAGCGGCGGAAAAGTTCTTGAACACCTGGCAGGCGTACATGGACGAGGTCATCGAACCGTACAAAACCAGCGATCTGTCCGAGAGTCAACCGACCAAGGGAAACATCGCCGGAGGTTTGACTACGATCGAGGAAAAGGCGTTCGGTAACCTGCAGAAGATCGGTAAGAAGACCAAGTTCATCGACGTTCTGGAACCGGCCGAGGCGCCGAACGCGGGTCCCGGTCTCTACTTCATGGATACGTCATCCGCCGCGGCCGAATGCGTCACTTTGCAGGCGGCGGCGGGATTCGTCGTGCATCTGTTTCCGACCGGCCAGGGCAATATCATCGGCAATCCGATCGAGCCGGTGATCAAGTTGACCGCCAATCCGAAGACCGCTCGGGAGATGCCGGAGCATATCGACCTCGATGTTTCCGGTATTTTGCGCGGCGAGATGAATCTCGACCAGGCCGGCGATGCCTTAATAGACATCATGCTGCGTACCTGCAGCGGTCGTTTGACTTGCGCCGAAGCACTCAAGCATCGCGAGTACGTCATGACCAAGTTGTATCGCAGTGCTTAAGCCGTCCAGCAGTTGACGCAAGATCAAGTGGGCGCGCCAGCGCTCCCAAAACCTAGAGGAGGATACATTGTGAGAAAGTTGATTTCTGCGATTTTTGCCGTTTCGGTCCTCGGCGGACTGACATTCGGCGCCGTCCCGGCATCGGCGGAGTTTCCGGAGAAGCCGGTCAGCTACATCATACCCTTCGGGCCCGGTGGCGAATCCGATATTACTGCGCGACTGCAACAACCGTTCTTCAAGCCCAAGACCGGTCAGGAGCTGGTGATTTCGTACAAACCGGGCGGTGGTGGTGCGGTGGGCTGGTCGCAATTGAACGGTATGCCGGGCGACGGCTATACGATAATGGGCACCAATCTGCCGCACATCATTCTGAAGCCGATGCAAAAGGATGTCGGGTTCAAGACCGACGAGCTGGTTAACGTGTATTTCTTCCACTACACACCCGATGCCGTCGTGGTCGCGGAGGACAGCCCGTTCAAGACATTGGACGATCTGATTCAGGCGGCGAAGAAAGCGCCCGGTACGGTGACTTTTTCCGGCTCCGGGACGTTCACCGCCAATCACACGGCCAAGGAACTGTTCGACAAGCTCGCCGGGATCAAGACCACCTACATCCCATTCAAGGGTACCGGCGCCTCGGTAACCGCGTTACTCGGCAAGCAGGTGAAGGGTCAGTGGGGTTACACCACCGTTGCCGCGAACTACGAAAAAACACGCCTGCTTGCGGTGGCGATGGATGAGCGCCATCCGGCGTTTCCGGACGTACCCACGTTTAAGGAACTGGGATTCGACATGGTCGGTGGGGCGTACCGCGGTATCGCGGTACCCAGCTCGACGCCGGAGGATGTTCGCAAGAAGCTTTCCGACATCATCGACGGCATCAACAAGGACCCGGAGTTCATCAAGAAGATGGAAGACGGCGGGTTTGCGGTCCTGAACGTACCCTACGAGGAGGTACCGGCCTTCATGGACAAACGTAAAGCGGAATACGAAGCGATCGCCAAGGACATGGGTGTAACAAAGCAGTAGCGAGTCACCAAAGGTAAAGAACCGGCCGCCGTGCGCGGCGGCCGGTCAGGGGAGGAGCATTCATGTTCGGGATCGAGTATATCCTCAACGCGTTGACGCCGACCAATCTGGCCCTCGCGCTCATCGGCGTGGTGGCGGGCACCGTGATCGGGGCACTCCCGGGCCTCTCGGCCACCATGGCGGTGGCCGTTCTGGTGCCGGTGACGTTTGCCATGGAACCGGCCTCCGGGTTGATCATGCTCGGCGCGATTTACACCGGCGCGATTTACGGCGGCGCCTACGCGGCGATTCTGGTCAACACGCCGGGTACGCCGTCGGCGATTGCCACGACTTTCGACGGCTATCCGATGGCGAAGCGCGGCGATGGCGATCTCGCGGTGACCTTGAGCTGCATCGCTTCGGTGGTCGGTGGCATGGTGGGGGCGATGTGCCTGTTGACGCTAGCGCCGCCGCTCGCCGAGGTCGCACTCAAGTTCGGCCCGGTGGAGTACTTCTGGCTGGCGGTGTTCGGCTTGTCTCTGATTTCCGCGCTGTCCGAAGGCAGCACGATCAAGGGTTTCATCGGCGCCTGCTTCGGACTGTTGCTGTCCACCGTTGGTGTGGCCGTGGTCGGCGGCGACATTCGCTATACGGCGGATACACAGATCCTCCTGGGCGGCATCGAAGTCGTCTCCGCCATGATCGGTCTGTTTTGCATTCCCGTGATTATCGACATGGTGGCGACGCCCGATCCCCATCTCAAGGTGCCCACAGGCGAACAGCGGGGCGGCTTTCGATTGCGCGAGGCGCTCGGCTTGTCGTGGCGTCACAAGTTCAACCTGGCGCGCGGCTCGATTATCGGCACGCTGGTGGGCATCCTCCCGGGTGCCGGTGGCTCCATCGCTTCCCTGGTGTCTTATTCGGAAGCGCGCCGCACGTCCAAACGGCGCGAGCACTTCGGTAAGGGCGAGCCGGAGGGCATCCAGGCCACGGAGTCGGCCAACAACGCGACGGTGGGCGGCGGGTTCATCCCCACGCTGGTGCTCGGCATACCGGGAACCCCGCCCGACGCGGTGATCTTAGGCGCCCTGTTGATCCAGGGCATCCGCACCGGCCCCGCCCTGTTCACGGAAAAGGGCGCCATCGTGTACACCTTCATTTATGGGCTGCTGATTGCCACTCTGCTGATGCTGCCCGTGGGCCTGCTGATCGGGCGTTATGCGTACAAGTTCATTATCACCGTACCGAAGGCCATCCTGGTGCCGACGATTGCGTTTCTGACGGTCATCGGTTCGTACGCGATTCGCAACAATATTTCAGACGTCGTGATCATGCTGGTGCTGGGTGTGATCGGCTGGGTGCTTGGACGATTCGGGTTCACCGCGTCGCCCATCGTATTGGGCCTCATCCTCGGGCCGATCGCCGAACAGGGATTCGTCCAGGGTTACCTCATCGGCAACGCCAACCAGAACGTGTGGGGCGCGTTTTTCGGCCAACCGATATCGCTCGTCATCATTGGCATGACCTTGCTGACCACGCTGTATCCGCTACTGGCGAAGCGCTGGAAAGTGGCCCCACCGAAGTCGGTCGACGGGGAGGTGCGCAATGGCGATTAATCCGCAGCGCGACCTCGGGGGGATGCTGTTTGCCGGCGGTTTCATCCTGCTTGGCGCCTGGGGGCTCTACGACGCCCGTGAGATGTCGGATCTCGGGGCGATATTCCCGCGCACCATCTGTATTGTCATGATCGTGCTCTCGGTGCTGTATGTCGTTTTCGCCATGCTGCGCCTGAAACCTGCCAAGGAGAGTCATGAAAAGCCGTCGACGCTACGCCGGGTGCTCCTGCTGGCGGTGCTTGCCGGCTGGATCGCGTTGATGCCGGTGATCGGTTTCGTGAGTTCCAGTTTCATCGGTTTTCTGGTACTCGCTGCGGTCGCTAATTACGACTCATGGACACCCTTCAGGCTCATGGTGTACCCGATTTCTGGCGCCTGTGTGGTAGCGGGGTTCTACGCGCTGTTTGCCTACGCACTGAAGGTCCCGCTGCCCACCGGACTCCTGCTTTGAGGGCTTTCGGGAAAGACGGTCGTATCCGAGAAGTTGCCGGGGGCGTGTGTTCCCGACGCGCGTATACCCGGGATTCCATGTGCGAGCGATGGGTAAGAAACCTAGAGCCGCACCATGGCTGAGATCATCATTTGCGAATTTATGGATGAAGCGGCGGTGGACTCACTGCGCCGCGATCACGAGGTCGTCTACGATCCAACCTTGGTGGAGCGGACCGAAGCGTTGACAGCGGCGGTGGCCGACGCGTCGGCGTTGATCGTGCGCAACCGCACCCAGGTGCGAGGCGCGTTGCTAGATGCGGCCGAACAGTTGCGAGTGGTCGGTCGACTCGGGGTGGGGTTGGACAATATAGACGTGGACGCGTGCCGCCAACGCGGTATCGAAGTGTGCCCGGCCACCGGCGCCAACGATCTCGCCGTGACCGAGTATGTCATCGCCGCCACCCTGTGTCTGTTCCGCGGCGCATACCACGCGTCGCAGGCGATGCTTGACGGCCGGTGGCCGCGCGCCGCGCTCATGGGACGCGAGACGGCCGGTAAGCGGCTGGGACTCGTGGGCTTCGGCGGCATCGCCCGGCACACGGCGCGGCACGGTGCGGCGCTGGGTATGGAGATCGGCGCTTACGATCCCTATGTCGGAGACGATGACCCGGCCTGGAGCGAGGCGCGGCGTATGGATTTCGAGCTCCTTTTACCTTGGGCCGACGCACTGAGCCTGCACGTACCGCTGACCGACGCGACGAGGCACCTCATCGACCGTCGCGCGCTCGAGCGCATGAAGCCCGGCGCGATTCTGATCAACGCTGCGCGCGGCGGGATTGTTGACGAGGACGCGCTGGCTGTAGCCTTGCGTAGCGGACACTTGGGCGGGGCGGCGCTGGACGTGTTCGAGACCGAGCCGCTCTCTCGGGAGGCGGCGGAAAAATTCGACGGGCTTGAGAATCTGATTCTGACCCCACACATCGCCGGGGTCACGGAGGAATCCAACCAACGGGTGAGTGCCGTGACCGCCGACCAGGTGCGGCGAGTACTCGCGGAAAGGGTGTGATGGGTCACACCATACTTACCCTGTCGCAGGCGGAACAGTTGGCGGTGGAGGTGCTGGTGCGCCACCAAACCAGCGAAGCCAACGCTCGGGAAGTGGCCTCGGGGCTGGTCGCTGCCGAGGCTGAAGGGCAAAGCGGCCACGGGTTGTCGCGGTTACCGTCCTATGCGGCTCAGTCGGCGTCCGGGAAAGTCGATGGGTTCGCAACGCCTGAGGTGGAGCGGTGCACGCCGGCGCTGGCGCGCGTAGACGCGTGCGGCGGGTTTGCCTTCCCGGCGTTGACGAGCGCGATTACCGTGCTGGCCAAGACCACGCCCGATATCGGCGTGGCCGCAGCGGCGGTCTGGAATTCGCATCATTGCGGTATGGCCGGCTATCACGTCGAGCGCCTCGCTCGGGCCGGCCTGGTCGCCCTCATGTTTGCGAATACACCGAAAGCGATCGCCCCGTGGGGCGGATCCGAGTCTATCTACGGTACCAATCCGATTGCGTTCGCGGTACCGCGCCCTTCAGCGACGCCGGTCGTCATTGACCTGAGCCTGAGTAAGGTTGCGCGCGGGAAGATCATGGTCGCGGCCCGCGAGGGGCGGCCGATTCCCGAGGGTTGGGCGGTGGATGCTGCGGGTAACCCCACGACCGACCCGGAGGCGGCGCTTAACGGGAGCGTTCTGCCGTTCGGTGACGCCAAAGGCGCTGCGCTGGCGTTGCTGGTGGAAATCCTTGCCGGCGCGCTTACCGGCGCCAACCTGGCGTTCGAAGCGTCCTCTTTTTTCACCGGCGAGGGAGACGCACCCGCGGTCGGACAATTGTTGATCACGTTTGCCCCGGGGCTGGTTTCAGCCGGTCGCTTTGAGGCGCGGTTGGAGAGCCTGGTGCAGGCGATCCTCTCGCAACCGGGCACGCGCCTTCCCGGCGCGCGGCGGCACGCGTTGAGAGCCGGGGCGGCGGCAGACGGTGTGCGCGTCGGCGATGAGTTGGTCGCCGAACTCCGGGCCCTGGCCGGGCGCTGACTACCGGCAGGCGAATGCGCCGGACTCGGACGCGTAAACCCGTGAGGCGCCCTACGTCCCTAGTCGCTGCGTGACGCGTCTACGAACGTCCCGCGCGGGCGTCGATCGTAGCCCAGGCGCGGCAGCGCCACGCATCGCCGCTATATCGGCGCCGAGATCGGTCAGGACTGCGTGGGGCGGGCGTAAGCCAAGGGTTGAGCGACGCGCTTTCCGGAAGGCTTGCCGGTGAAAAAACCGTAATCGCAGGTCTCGCAGTAGTACTTCTTAGGCGCCCGGCGTGCACCGTACACGGTCAGCGCCGCGCCCGGCACCGAGATCAGGTAGCCCCACGGGCCGGTGAGCAAACCGACCCCCACGAGTGCTACACCCAACCATTCCAAAGGATTGCCGCGTGAGACCAGTTCGTCCCACCGGCGATACATGCGCCGTGCCGGATTCTGGCACCGCGAACAGGTCACCCCATGATTTCCCATTGAATTTCCTCAGTTTCCACCTCATTGACACGGGGTATTGTAGGCGCACAATCATGGCTTTTTTATGACAAATCCGCACAACAATTGTTAAATCTTACCGGTTTTCCGCTCGCCCGACGGCGCGGCGTCAGCGCCAACCGGCTACACGTGGCGCCCGCGCTCCGAAGCCGTCCTCCCGGCACCTGGTTCGATCTTCAGGATTGCGCGTTCCGCGTGTACAGCGTTTCCGCCCGGTTGAACAGTATCCAGGAGGTCACAATATACTTGTCCCCCGAGTTGGGCATGTTGCCGCGATGGGTGTGTGTGAAACCCGCTGGAGCGATCACCAAACGACCCGCTGCCGGTTTGATTTTTTTCTTCTGATAGAAAAACTCCGTGTGCCCGCCTTTGTCTACGTCGTTCAGGTAGTACATGAAAAAGAGCATCCGGTGTAACTGGTCACAATCGGGATCCGAACGTCCCGGACAGAGTTCGGAGTGCCAGTGGAAGTAACCGCCTTGGTTTTGCAGGTAACGTTGCACGTTGAGTTCGCCGTAGCGATACAATGAGGCGATCACCTCATCGATCATCGAAGCGCCGATCCGATCTATGTTCTTGCGGGTCAGGGGGACCGCCTCCCTGGTGGCGGAATCGGTCACCGTCGGCTGTAACGCGCCAACCAGCGTGAACACGTATTTGCGCAGATACTTTCTTAGGTAAGGATAGGTGACTCGTATGATTTCACGCTCGAGGTCGAACCATTCTGCGTCGCGGCTGATGTTGAGATCCAGGCTGTTTTTTCGTGACGGGTCCACGCCGTTTTCTGTCATTCCCGGAGCCACGTGCTCGCTGGTGTCGAACTTCTCGACAATGGTTGCACACAGACTGCGATTCATTGCATCGTCATAGACCTCAATAAAGTCGCTCATGTTGCCATTACCGCGCGACCTAAGCGGTTCCCCGGCGCAGGTCGGCGGGGTTTGTCAACACGCCGCGCAAGAAAAGCCCGGTGTATGAGTTCTTATCCGCGGCCACGGTTTCCGGGGTTCCGGCAACTACGACGTGCCCGCCTCGGTCGCCGCCCTCGGGCCCGAGATCGACGATCCAGTCGGCGGTCTTGATGACGTCCAAATTGTGCTCGATCACGATCACCGTATTGCCGTGATCCCGGAGCCTGTGCAGCACGTTCAAGAGTTGGCGAATGTCGTGGAAGTGCAGGCCGGTCGTGGGTTCATCCAAGATATACAGGGTCTTGCCCGTGTCCCGTTTCGACAACTCGCGCGCCAACTTGATGCGTTGTGCTTCCCCGCCGGACAGGGTCGTAGCGCTCTGTCCCAGATGTATGTAGCCCAGGCCCACGTCCAGCAAAGTATCGAGCTTGCGTTTGATGACCGGAACCGCATGAAAAAATTCCGCGCTTTGTTCGACCGTCATATCCAATACTTCACGGATGCTTTTTCCCTTGTATCGAATGTCCAGCGTTTCCCGGTTGTAGCGGGCGCCTTTGCAGGCGTCGCAGGGTACGTAGATATCCGGCAGGAAATGCATTTCCACCTTGATCAAACCATCGCCCTGGCAGGCCTCGCAACGACCCCCACGGACGTTGAATGAGAACCGGCCTGGCTTGTAGCCGCGGGCGCGGGCCTCCGGCGTCTGTGAGAACAGCTCCCGTATCGGTGTGAACAACCCCGTGTATGTCGCCGGATTCGAGCGCGGAGTGCGACCGATCGGACTCTGGTCGATATCGATGATCTTATCCAGGTGTTCGATGCCGTCGACGCTCGAGTACGGCGCTGGGCGGTTCTTGCTCTTGTACAACTTTTGCGCGACCGCTGGGAACAGCGTGTCGTTGATCAGCGTCGATTTTCCGGATCCGGATACGCCGGTGACGCAGGTCAGCAGCCCAATCGGAACATCAATGTCGATAGCGTGCAGATTGTTGCCGGAGGCACCGCGGATCGACAACCTGCGCTCGGGATCGGTCTCGGTGCGCGTGGACGGCACCGGAATCCGTTCCGTACCGGCCAGATAGCGCCCAGTGAGCGACGCGGCATTGGCCTGAATTTCGTTGAATTTGCCTTGTGCTACGACTGTTCCTCCGTGCACGCCCGCGCCCGGGCCGAGGTCGAGAATGTGATCCGCTGCGCGAATTGCCTCCTCGTCGTGTTCGACCACGATGACGGTATTGTCCAAATCTCGCAGCCGTGTCAGCGTTTCCAGAAGACGGCCGTTGTCGCGCTGATGCAGGCCGATCGAGGGTTCGTCGAGGACATACATGACTCCCACCAGACCGGAACCGATCTGCGAGGCGAGTCGTATGCGCTGTGCTTCGCCTCCGGATAGCGTTTCGGCGGAACGTTCCAGCGTCAGGTATTCGAGGCCGACGTTGACCAGGAATCCAAGCCGCTCCTTGATTTCCTTGACGATCTTTTCCGCGATCTTGGCGCGGTGTCCGGTGAGGGCGAGCTTATCGAAGAACCGGTACGCTGGTCCGATGGCCATGCGCGCGATATCACTGATAGTGTGACCGGCGACGAAGACGTGCCGGGGCTCGGTACGGAGGCGAGTCCCCTGGCAGTTGGCGCAAGGATGTGCGCTGATAAATCTCGCCAGGTCCTCACGCACGCTGCTGGACTCGGTCTCGCGATAGCGGCGTTCCATATTCGGGATCACGCCCTCGAATCGATGGGTCCGCTGTACTCCGCGCCCGCGTCCGCGCAAGTAGGTAAACCTGATCCGTTCGTCCCCGCTGCCGTAGAGAATCACGTCTTGTATCCGCTTGGACAGCTTCTCGAACGGGGTATCGACGTCGAACTTGTAATGGCGGGCCATGCACTTCAGTAAATTGAAGTAAAAGGCATTGCGTCGGTCCCAGCCCTGGATCGCGCCGGCCGCCAGGCTCAGCTCAGAGTCGTAGATGATGCGTGCCGGGTCGAAGAATTGCTCGGTTCCCAACCCATCGCAGGCGCTGCAGGCACCCGCCGGATTGTTGAAGGAGAACAGTCGTGGCTCGAGCTCGGAGAGACTGTACCCGCAGTGCGGGCAGGCGTACTTGCAGGAAAACAGTAATTCGTCGGCGCTCTGCGTGGCGTCGACGGGTACGACTGCAACTTTCGCCAATCCCTCGGCAAGGTCCAAGGCGGTCTCGATCGACTCCGCCAGGCGTTGTTCGTGCCCGGCCCGGATCGCCAGCCGGTCGATCACAACTTCGAGAGTGTGCTTGTAGTTCTTCTTCAAGGTGGGCGGGTCGTCCAGCTCGTACACGTCACCGTCGATCCGTGCCCGGATGAAACCCTGGGCGCGGAGATTGTCCATCAATTGGGCGTATTCTCCTTTACGGTCCCGGACTATCGGCGCCAGCACCATGATCCGGGTGCCTTCCGGGAGCGACAGGACTTGATCCACCATTTGGCTGACGGTCTGCGCTTCGAGGCTGACCCCGTGTTCGGGGCAGCGTGGATCGCCGACCCGCGCGAACAGCAGACGCAGGTAATCGTAGATTTCGGTGACGGTGCCGACAGTGGATCGCGGGTTGTGGGAGGTCGCTTTTTGTTCGATGGAGATGGCCGGCGAAAGTCCTTCGATGAGGTCTACGTCGGGTTTCTCCATCAGTGACAGGAACTGGCGGGCATACGCGGACAGCGATTCCACGTAACGCCGCTGTCCCTCGGCGTATATCGTATCGAATGCCAGCGAAGACTTACCGGAGCCCGAAAGGCCGGTGATCACAATCAGCTTGTTGCGCGGCAAGTCGATGTCGATGTCGCGCAGGTTGTGGGTGCGCGCGCCGCGGATCTTGATGGTGTCCATTCGGTCCAGTGCCGAAAAATTGTAAACCTGATACTATACGCCGCCTTTGTTTGCCCACGCAAAACGCTTTCCCGTGAACACCAACTCCATGTCAGGCCCCGAAAAGCGCGCTGTCGCCGTGCTCGGCGGTATATACGGCTTGCGTATGTTTGGCCTGTTTCTGGTGTTGCCCGTACTGGCGCTGTACGCAGACGATTTGCTTGGTGCTACACCCACGCTCATCGGCTTGGCACTGGGCGCGTACGGTCTGACGCAGGCGGTGTTCCAGATCCCCTTCGGTCTGGCTTCCGACCACTTCGGCCGCAAGCCGGTCATTGTCACCGGATTGTTGGTGTTCGCGCTCGGCAGCGCGGTGGCAGCCATGGCGTCCACCATCGAATGGATGATCTTCGGTCGGGCGATGCAGGGAGCCGGTGCCATTGCGGCGGTGGTGTTGGCGCTGACTGCCGATCTCACCCGCGAGGAACAGCGCGCCAAGGCGGTCGCTTTTATCGGTATGTCCATTGGCGCCGCGTTCCTGCTGGCTTTAATGGCTGGCCCGCTTCTGGCCGCCTGGGTCGGTGTTTCGGGTTTGTTTTGGTTCACGGCGGCGCTCGCCGTGGGCGCGATCGTGATGGTGGCCAGTATGCCGACCCCGGCACAAAGCCGGCACACCGACGTTCAGGCCAGCCCGCGACATATCCTGGCCAGTCTGACCCATCCTGAGCTGCTGCGTTTGAACATCGGTGTGTTTACCCTGCACCTGGTGTTAACCGCCCTGTTCGTGGCGGTCCCGGTGGTATTGTCGTACGAACTTGGGTTGGCTTCCGAACGGCACTGGCAGATCTATGTCCCGGTGTTGGTTCTGTCGGCGGCGGCAATGCTGCCGCTCGTGTTTCTCGCCTCACGCAAAGCGTGGATTCCGCGTATCTATCTGGGAGCGATCGCGATTCTGCTCGTCGGTGAGGCGTTGCTGTTTTTCGGGTTTCGCTCGCTGGGGGCGCTGGGCGTGGCATTGTGGGTGTTCTTCTGGGGTTTCAATACGCTAGAAGCATTGCTGCCCTCGTTGGTTTCCCGCATCGCGCCCGTCGGGCGAAAGGGCACCGCGATCGGTGTGTTCAATACTTTTCAGTTCCTGGGCGTGTTCGTCGGCGGCACTTGTGGCGGTTGGCTGATGGGACAGTTCGGAGTCGGTAGCGTATTCGTTACGTGCGCCGCACTCGCCACCGTCTGGCTGCTGGTGACCCTCGCATCTCCTGCTCCGGTACTGGCCGATACGCGGTTGGTGCGCGTCGGGCGCCGGGATTCGGACGACGCGCGCGGGATTGCTCAGCGCCTGTCGGGGCTGCCGGGTGTGCTGGAGGTGACCGTCGTGGCCGAGGAAGGCGTGGCGTACCTGAAAATCGACGCGCAGGCTTTCGATGAGGAGCGGCTGCGTGAGTTCGCTGTGTGACTGATCCCGGCTCGCGAGTGGCGGCGCGACCGTGTACACTCGTCAGGCTTTAATGAGCCGGCAATTCGAAAAGGAGCGAGTATGGCCAGCAGAGGAGTGAACAAAGCGATACTGGTCGGGCACCTGGGGCGAGACCCCGAAATCCGGTATTCCGCCAACGGGGCGGCGATTGCCAACGTCAGCATCGCCACCAGCGAGAGCTGGAAAGACAAGCAGAGCGGAGAAACCCAGGAGCGCACCGAATGGCACCGGGTAGTGTTTTTCGGCAGGCTGGCCGAGATCGTGGGGGAGTATCTCAAGAAAGGTTCCCAGGTATACGTCGAGGGACGCCTGCAAACCCGCAAGTGGCAGGATCAGAACGGTAACGACCGCTACACTACGGAAATCGTTGCCAACGACATGCAGATGTTGGGAGGGCGCGCCGGGGCGGCCGGTGGTGACGGTTACGCGGGGCGGCAGGCGGCATCCGCCGGGGCGGAAGCCGCGCCGGAGATGGGCAGCGAGGATTTCGACGACGATATCCCATTTTGAAGAGCCCCCGATTCGGCGGGTCGGCCTGCGCTTAATCGGACTTCCCGGAGTATCTGCGTCGCGCGCGGGATTTTGCGGCAATGAAGGGCTTGTGTGGTAGATACAATAACCGCTGTATCTTTCGCATCAAATGGACTTCATGGTCGTCGAGGCGGCCGTCGGCAAAGATCACCTGCCACAGCCACTCCGCGAGCTTGAGTTTCTGCTCCAAATCCCAATGGTCGTTGATCAGAGTCGTGAATCCGTGCAGGCTGGTCGCCGTTTCGGCTTCCTGCTGGGCCAGTTCCATGAGCCGTGCCACTTCCGATGCGCTGAGATCCGACATCGACTCTACGAGGGTCCGTATGCGGTCGAGTTCCGCCTCGTCGACCGCGTAGTCTGATCGACCTGCCTCGAACAGCAGTGCCGCCGCCGCAAGGTGCAGCTGATGTTCGCTGGGCTGGCCGCGATTCGGCGCGGCGAGTTCATCGTTAAAAAATTTCTTAATCGCGTTCAGCATCACGAGTAGACGGTCTGCCTGAGAGATCCGCGCGCGGAGTCGTCCGCAGAAACTCCCGCGCACGCATCAGGGCGAATAATACCGCGCCTTCGCCTGCAGAATCGCGGGCCGATTTTCCCTGAAGAACCGGTCGATCCGTGCGCGATGGTCGGCAGCGGGATACAGGCGCGGTCGCGCAGCGGCCGCTCGCATGAGATCGGGGCGTTCATCGATGTAGTGGATGACATTCCCGAGCGCCGGCAACGACTGTTCTTTAAAGACGTCGAACAGATGTTGCGCCAGGGCATAGTCTTCCGGATAGTCCAATGAGAAGACGTAATCGGGCCTTCGGTAGTCAGGCGCCGCCGCCAACGTCCGCACGTCGAATACGTCGCGCCGCGTTACCCAGTGGCCCCAGAATTCGGTGTCCGTTTCGGTTTTGATGGCACACGCGGTCTGTAGGGTTCTGGTATCCATGCCCCACACGGCGCAACCGAAGGGAAGTCCATCGATATTGACGAAATCGGACCGGCGCCGGGCCAGCACACCGTGCAGCCGGCGGGCGTGGGAGATCGAGAACAGCGGATTTTCCCCGGTAATCCCCAGACATTGTTCAAAACGGTACTCCTCGCACGCCGTGCGTAATCGATCCAGCACGTCATTCTCACTGCCGGCGAACCCGCATACCCCGTGGTCCCGAGCCACGTCGACCAGTGGACGGTCTTGGGGGTGACTGGATGTACACACGACTATTCGATCGTCGTCCACCACACGTTTCGCGCGTTCGATGACGTGGCCGAGCACGGTCGTTCCTTGCAGGTCTTTCAGGACCTTGCCGGGCAGGCGCGTCGACTTTAGGCGCGCGGTGATGAGAAATCCCGGTCGCAAGGGTCGGTTTCTGGAACTGGATCAGCCGACCGCATGACAACGGCGGCTTACGGCGTCAGAGGACTTTTCCCGTGATCGGCGCAGAACGGCAGGAAAGTGAAATATAATGGCACGCCTGTTTCGTCGATGAACTCGCCTCATGCTTGAACTTCTGCTCCGCGGTGATTATGCCTTATTTACGCTGATCCTGTTCGCCATCGTATTTTCGCTGACCTTTCACGAGTTCGGCCATGCTTTTGTCGCCAAACTCTGCGGCGACGATACCGCAGAGAAGCTGGGACGCTTGAACTTGAATCCCTTGTCGCACATCGATCCGATCGGCCTGTCCATGGTCGTTCTGGTTGGCTTTGGTTACGCCAAACCGGTACCGTTTACGCCGCAGAAACTGCGCTATTCCTGGGCCAGCGCGGCAGTCGCGTTCGCCGGGCCGTTCATGAATCTGATTCTGGCCGTGATATCCGTCAATCTGTACGTTTGGGGGGCAACGCGTGGAATCGAGTTCTTCCAAGGATCCGGATCCGCCACGTTGTTCATCTACCTTGCCCATATCAACCTGTTGTTGATGCTGTTCAACCTGCTTCCCCTGGGGCCCCTGGATGGACATTACATCGTTTCCCAGTTCCTGCCCGCGGCCGCCCGGGCCCGTTATCTGGAACTCAACGCGCGTTATGGGGTTGCATTGTTTCTGGTATTGATCGTGTTGAGCATACTGGGGTTGCCGATTTTTCGTTTCTTGATGGAGACTAGCGCCGGAATCCTGCCCCTCATTACTTTCGTCTGACCCGCCTCCGGCGACGGTGGCGGTCCCTCCGCTCACCGGTTCGCGATCAGGTACTCGCGCACCGTGTCGAGTTTGTTTTTCAGGTGCGTTTTCAAAATCAGCGCCAGCGCATCACCATCCCGCGCTTGCAGGGCCGATAGCATCTGCTCGTGTTCGTTAACCGCCGCGCCCCAGCGCGCCTCGCTCAGGTCAGCCACGTAGCGCATGCGTCTGACCCGAGCGGATAACCCCTGATAGGTGCGCGACAGCGTCGTATTGTGGGCGGCGTCCAGTATGCCGGTATGGATCAGCTCGTTGTGGTGGAAGTAACCGCGTAGGTCCCGGCGCCGATAGCATTTCACCATTTCCTCGTGCGTGAGGCGAATCGCGTCAATTTCGGCGTCCGTAACGTGCTGGCAAGCGAGCTCTCCGGACAACGCCTCTAGAGCGCCCATGACGGGAAAGACCTCATCGACGTCGGCGACGCGAATATCCGTGACCCGGGCGCCGCGATTCGGTTGTAATTCCACGAGCCCCTCCCAGGCCAGTACCTTGAAAGCTTCGCGCAGAGGCGTCCGCGATACGCCGAAACGGTCACATAACTCTCTTTCCGGAATGCGCATTCCCGGTTCGAGATCGCCGACGATAATCAGGTTGCGTAAGCGGCTGACCAGTTGGTCGTGAAGTGAGCGGCGCGGCAGGTGTTCCGAATCGCCCGCGACGGTCCAGGCGGGACGTGAATTCATGACACTCGATCCGTGACCGCAGACCTTAGGATTTGCACCGAATGCACGGCGGTGCGTCCGCTGCCGTCGGCGATCTGGTGCCGGCAGCTAGTGCCGTCGGCGACGATCAGAGTGTGCCGGTCTGCGCCGCGCACGGCGGGCAGTAGATCGCGCTCCGCCATCAGTCGCGAGATCGGTTCGGTATCCGGGTGGTAACCAAAGGCGCCGGCCATCCCGCAGCAACTGGAGGCAATGACGTTCACGGTCGCCCCGGTGGCGCGCAACGTGTCGGTAACCGCAGGCATGACTCCGAAGGCCTTCTGGTGACAATGCCCGTGCACCAGCACCTGCGTATGGGGTGCCACGCGCGCTGCGCGGGCCAGCGCCTCGGCAAGGGGCTGCGCGCTCAAATACTCCGACAGAAGCTGGGTCGCATCGGCCAACTCGTGGCCTGCGCCGTTGCCGACCAGTGACAGAAATTCGTCGCGAAACGTCAACAGGCAGGACGGTTCCAGGCCGACGATGGGAACACCCGCGCGCACGTAGGGGATCAGCGCATCCAACGTGCGCTGGGCTTCACGCCGCGCCTGATCCACCAGTCCGGCGCTCAGGAACGTGCGCCCGCAGCACAGCGGCCGCCCACCGGCCTCAGCGAAGCGCACCCGAACACCGAGGTGCGTCAACACTTCTACCGCCGCGGTGAGGTTGTCGGGCTCGAAGTAGGTGTTGAAAGTGTCGCCGAACAGGACCACTTCCCGGCCTCCATCGACCGCCCCCGGCGCCACCGGGCTGAACGGTTTACGCCACTCGGGCAACACTCGATCCTTGCTCAGTTTCAACCAGCGATCGCCGGCGCGCCGTAAACGGTTGAAGCGATTTCTTGCGTTCAACAACTTTGCGGCACGCGCCGCCCATGGCGCATAGCGGGGTAGGTAAGCGGTAAGGCGGTCGTGCAGCGGCAGTCCGTGGCGACGATGGTAGTGATGCAGGAACTCGATCTTCATTCTTGCCATGTCCACGCCGGTGGGGCACTCTCGTTTGCACGCTTTACAGCCGACGCACAGGCGCAAGGACTCATACATCTCCTTCGATGTGAATGCATCGCTTCCGAGCTGCCCGGACAGCGCCAAACGCAACGCGTTCGCACGGCCGCGGGTCAAGTGCTGTTCGTCGCGCGTAACGCGGTACGACGGACACATTACGTTCACGTCGAACTTTCGGCAGGCGCCGTTGTTGTTGCACATTTCCACGGCGCCAGCGAGTCCGCCCCAGTCCGTCCAGTCCAGCGCCGCGTCGATCGGCGTCGTCCGGTAATCCGGCTTGAACCGGAATAAACTGCGATCGTCCATGCGCGGCGGGTGGACGATTTTGCCGGGGTTCAATAAGTCGCGTGGGTCGAACAGGTGCTTCACGCGTGCGAAATCTTCCACCATGCGCCGGCCGAACATAGACTCGTGAAACTCCGAGCGCACCAGGCCGTCGCCGTGTTCTCCTGAGTGGGAGCCTTTGTACTCGCGCACCATCTCGAATGCTTCCTCCGCAATGGCGCGCATCTTCCTGGCTTCGGACTCGAGTTTCAGGTTGAGCACCGGGCGTACATGCAAACAACCCACCGACGCGTGCGCGTACCAGGTGCCGGTGGTGCCGTGTCTTTCGAACACCTGGGTCAGGCGGTCCGTATATTCGGCAAGATCTTCCAGGCGTACGGCGCAGTCCTCGATGAACGAAATCGGTTTGCCGTCGCCCTTCATCGACATCATGATGTTCAAACCCGATTTGCGCACTTCCCAAATCGCTTTTTGAAATTCCGGTTCAATCGCCTCCACGACCGCATCCGTAAACCCGAGCGACGCCATCGTTTCACGAAGTGCTGCGAGCTGTTTTATCTGCTTGGCGTGCTCATCTCCGGCGAATTCCACCAACAGCAGCGCACCCGGATTTCCGCGCACGAATCGTTCTACCGTGCTACGGTACAGAGGGATGTCACGCGCCAAGTCGATCATGGTCCGATCCACCAATTCCACGGCGCTCGGATCCAGTTTCACGAGATGTTGTGCGGCATCCATGGCATCGTAGAAGCGCGGAAAATGACACACTCCCAATACGCGGTGCGCCGGTATTGGGTGCAGCTCCAGATGCACGCGTTCGGTAAACGCCAAAGTACCCTCAGAACCGACTAGAAGATGCGCGAGGTTGGGAGCGTGGCCCCGGCGGTCGACAATCAGGGCGTCTATGTTGTAGCCGCCCACGCGACGCATCAGGTTGGGGAATCGGCGACGAATTTCTTCCGCCTCGCGCGCGCCCAGCTCACCCAACGCACGGGTCAAGCTGCGCGGGACCGTTGTGTCCGCCGGGGGTCCGAAGCGGGCGCGCCGACCGTCCGCGAGGATGGCGTCGATACTGACGACGTTGTCGCGCATGGTGCCGTAACGAATGGAGCGCGTGCCACAACTGTTGTTTCCGGTCATGCCCCCGATCGTAGCGCGGCTCGCAGTGGAGACGTCCACCGGAAACCACAGCGCGCGGGTCGCCAGCTCGGCGTTCAACGCATCGAGGACAAGCCCCGGCTCGACTACTGCGCGGCGGCCGGCTTCATCCACACCAATGCATCGGTTGAGGTGCTTGCTGACGTCGATTACGAGGCCGCGGCCCACGGTTTGACCGCATTGAGACGTGCCCGCACCGCGCGGGATTACCGGCGCCTCGAACTCCGCCGCGATCTGCAGCGCGGCGGCGACGTCGTCCCAGGAGCGGGGGACCAGCACGCCGATCGGTTCTATCTGGTAATGCGAGGCGTCGGTGCTGTAACGTCCGCGACTGAACGCGTCGAACAGGACCTCGGCACCCGTGTTGCGACGTAAACGCTCGGCGAATTGTGGATCACCGATTCCGCAACCAGTCGCGGGAGCGGTTTGGGCGGAGGCCGTGGTCCGCTGCGTACGCGATGGATATCGATGCGTGGTTTCGCGATTGCACTCGTGGGTTGACATCGCGAATAGATTGTATTCAATATGCAATTTATCACAACCCGCGTTTTGCCTGGGTCATTGTGCGTACGTCAGACGGCTTTGAGGCGTTGGGCGCCGCTTCCGGGGTCTGCGGTGCCGGTGGTGGGGCGCCGAAGCCACGGCGCGCGACACGAATCGAGATTTTTCGAAGCAAGAACCACCTAGGAGGAGAGAGATGATGAAACTGAGAGTGGTACTCGCGATGATGGCGGCGTGGATCATGGTGCCGATCGCCGGCGCCCAGTCGTTGGAGCTCAAGTTCGGCCATGTGGGGGCGCCGGGATCGCTGTTCGACCTGTCGGCGAACGAATTCGCCAAGCGGGCCAACGAAAAGCTGGGTGACAAAGCAAAGGTGGTCGTGTTTGGGTCCAGTCAGCTCGGAAAGGACAAGGAGTTGTTGCAGAAGTTGAAGCTCGGGACGGTGGATTTCGCTCTACCGTCAACAGTGATGTCGACAGTGGCGGATGAGTTCGGTCTGTTCGAAATGCCGTATCTGGTCAAGGATCGCGAGCACATGAGCCGCATCGAAAGCGAGATATTCTGGGACAAGCTCGCTCCGGCGGTGGACCCGAAGGGTTACAAGATCATCGCCGTATGGGAGAACGGCTTTCGGCACATTACCAACAACGAACGACCGGTAAACGTACCCACCGACCTGGACGGCCTGAAATTGCGCACCCCCAAGGGCACCTGGCGCGTAAAGATGTTCCAGACGTACGGAGCAAACCCCACCCCGATGGCGTTTTCGGAGGTCTTCACAGCGCTGCAAACGTCCACCATCGACGGGCAGGAAAATCCTTACGCACAAATTCACAGCGCCAAGTTTCACGAAGTCCAGAAGTACCTGTCGATCACCGGTCATGTGTACACACCCGCTTACGTGACCGTGGGTCTGGATAAGTGGAACGGGCTCCCCGAAGACGTAAGAAGCACGCTGGAGCAGGTGGCCAAAGACACCCAGGCGTTTGTTTACCAGACCGCTGCACGTCTAGAGGTCGAGCTGCTGGACAAGATCAAAGCGGCAGGGGTGGAAGTCAACGAGGCAGACAAGGAAGCCTTTATCGACGCGAGCGGCGCTATCTACGACGAATTCAGCACTTCCGTATCCGGTGGCGGGGATCTGATCAAGAAGGCACAATCCTTGGCGAATTGACCGTCTCCAGCGGTTTTGTGTGCGGCGCCCCCGTATTTCCGGGTGCGCCGCCGCCGGTCGCAGTGTGACGATAATGTGGAGGCGGTTGCGCAACGGGCTGGAACGTTTCCTCGAATGGATCGTCGTCGTTTTACTCGTCGCCATGGTGGTGATCGTGGTGATGGGTGTGCTGTACCGCAAGTTCGGCCATTCGTTGGTGTGGTATGATGAAGTCGCTTCCATCGTTCTCGCCTGGTTGACTTACTACGGCGCCGCCCTGGCGGCGTTGAAGCGCGCGCATATCGGATTCTCGGGCCTCGTGAACGCCGCCCCCCTTCCGTGGCGGCTGGTTCTGGTCGGGATCGCGGAAATCTTCGTATTGAGTTTTTTCGCGCTGCTGGCGTGGGTGGGCTACGAAGTGTTATTGGTGCTCAAAGGCGATACTCTGGTCAGCCTGCCCGACGTATCGACCCAGTTTACCCAATCGGTGATCCCCATCGGGGCGGCGTTGTTCGTCCTCGCGCAGTTGGCCAGCCTGCCGGAAACCATCGATCGTGCGCATCGCGGCGCGGCTAAGGAAGAGCTCGAGCCATGATTCTATTGCTGATGCTGGTCGGACTATTCGTCCTGATTCTGATCAACGTCCCCATTGCCGTCGCCCTGGGTGTCGTGGGTACCGCGGCGATGCTGTGGACTCAGGGTAGCGCCATCCTTCCCAACGTCGCGCTGGTCATGTTCGACGGCGCGACGAAGTTTCCGCTGCTGGCCATCCCGTTGTTTATTCTGGCCGGTGCGATTATGAATTCGTCGGGCATTTCCCGCCGTCTGATTGCCTTCGCGTCGGCGCTTCTGGGCTTCGTGAAGGGTGGATTGGCGATGGTTAACGTCGGCACGTCGCTGTTCTTCGCCGAGATCTCCGGGTCGGCGGTCGCCGACGTGGCGGCGCTGGGTTCCATCCTGATTCCGTCCATGAAGAAGAAGGGTTATCCAGCGCCATTCGCCGCCGCCATCACTTCGTCTTCGGCGTCGTTGGCGATCATTATCCCCCCTTCCATACCGATGATCCTGTACGCCGTCATGGCGGACAGTTCCGTAGTGCAGCTGTTCGTAGCCGGCATTATACCCGGTGTATTGGGCGGCCTGATGATGATGGGATTGGCGTACTGGTTCGCCGTGCGTTACGACTACCCTGTCGAAGAGGTATTCCAATTCAAACGTCTGGCGGAAACGTTCCGGGATGCAGCTTGGGCATTTCTGCTCCCGTTCATCATTCTTGGCGGAATATTCGGTGGCTGGGTGACGGCCACCGAAGGCGCCGGCCTCGCGGTGGTGGCGTCTTTGTTCATCGGCGGTCTGATCTATCGTGAATTGGACCTGAAGCACCTGCGGCGAGCGATGATCGACGGCGCCGTGCAAACGGCGGTGGTCATGCTGCTGGTGGCGGCTTCGGCGCTCGTCGGTGTGTACCTGACCGAGGCGCAGGTTCCCCAGGAGCTAGCACGCACGATCAGTGGGTTCACCGACAATCCCTATGTCGTACTGGCGTTATTGAACGTGTTCTTTCTCATCATCGGAATGTTTCTGCACTCGGCGGCCGCGATAATTCTGGTGGTACCAATCGTGGTGCCATTGATCCATCAGGTGGGAATAGATCCGGTACATTTCGGGATTGTTGTCACTCTCAACCTGGCCATTGGGCAGCAGACGCCCCCGGTGGCGAGCGTACTGGTGACTGCATGTTCGGTGGCCAAGGCGGATATCTGGGAAGTCAGCAAAGTGAACGCGTATTTCATCGTTTTGCTGCTGGGCCTGCTCCTGATCGTGACCTACGTGCCTATCATTCCTATGGCACTGGTCGAGTTCTTTTACCGGTAAACGAAAATATGCGAAGCGACTATCATGACTGACACGATCCAACAAAGTCGGGACGGCTGGGTGGCGACGGTCACCCTCAATCGGCCGGATAAACTCAATGCCATGACCAAGGCGATGTGGCAGCGACTGGGAGTGGTCATTCACGAACTGGCGGCCGATGAAGAGTTGCGATGCATCGTCCTGCGCGGTGCGGGGAAGCGGGCGTTTTCGCCGGGCAACGATATCGCCGAGTTTGCGACCGAGCGTTCAAACGTCGAGCAGGCGCGTGTATACGGGCAAGTAATGGCGGATACGGTGAGGGCTTTCCGTAGTTGTCCGCATCCGTTGGTGGCCATGATCCACGGCATCTGTGTGGGTGGCGGCCTGGAGATCGCCGCGTTGTGCGACCTTCGGGTGTGCGGCGAATCGAGCCGCTTCGGAGTGCCGATAAACAGGCTGGGATTGGTGATGTCGTATACCGAGGTCGGCGCCCTCATCGATCTCGTTGGTCGCGCAACGGCTTTGGAAATGTTGTTGGAAGGTCGCGTGTTCGGCGCCCGCGAGGCCCTGGACAAAGGCCTGGTCAATCGTGTTGCCGCGGACGCCGAGGTCGAGTCCGAGACCCGCGCGATGGTGGAACGAATCGTCACCGGTGCACCATTGGTGGCGCGCTGGCACAAACGGTTCGTTGCCCGCCTGGCGGATCCGACGCCGCTGTCGGCGGCCGAGCAGGACGAGAGTTACGCGTGTTTTGGCACCGAGGACTTCCGCATCGGCTACCGGTCGTTCCTCGACAAGAAAGCACCCCAGTTCAAGGGACGTTGATGGGTCCGTTGACCGGCATCCGGGTGGTCGAGCTTGCGCACATCATGGCGGGCCCGGTATGCGGCATGATGCTTGCCGATATGGGCGCGGACGTGATCAAGGTAGAGAAAGTGCCGGGCGGAGACGATACGCGACGCATGGTGCCGCCCCGCATCGGCGATGAATCTGCCGCGTTTCTGATGATGAACCGCAATAAACGCGGTCTCGCGCTGGATCTGAAAAACCCGGCGGGCGGCGAGGTCTTGAAGAGACTGGTGAAGCGATCCGATGTGTTGACCGAGAATTACCGACGCGGCACCTTGGAACGCTTGGGCTTGGGTTACGAAACGTTGAGCCGCATCAATCCCGGATTGATTTATTGTGAGATATCCGGGTTTGGACGTACTGGCCCGTACGCTGATCGCGGCGGCTTCGACCTGATCGCGCAAGGCATGTCCGGTTTGATGAGTGTCACCGGTGAGGGGGCCGGGCGCCCGCCCGTCAAGTGCGGCGCGCCGATTACCGATATTACCGCTGGTATCCTGGCGGCGATGGGGGTACTCGGCGCCTACATTCACCGGTTGCGCACCGGCCGCGGGCAACGCGTCGACACGTCGTTGTTCGAGGCGGGCATTGTGCACACATACTGGCAGTCGGCGATCACTTTCGCCACCGGTAAGTCCGCCGGCGCCATGGGATCGGCACATCCGTTGAACGCCCCCTATGAGGCGTTTCCGACCGGCGACGGGTGGATCACCGTGGGTGCGGCCAACCAGCGCAACTGGGAAAAACTGACCGAAGTCCTGGATGCGCCGGAGCTCAAAAACGATGCGCGTTTCGCCGACAATGACGCGCGCATGCGTCACTTGGAGGCATTGCGCACCGAGCTGACGGCACGGTTCCGCAAACGCAGTACCTCAGAGTGGCTGCGACGTCTGGAGTCGGTGGGCGTGCCCGCCGGACCGATCCTGGATATCGTGGCCATGCACCGCGATCCGCAGGCCTTGGCACGCGGCATCGTACAAGAGGTCGTGCACACGAAGGCCGGCCCCGCCGGTACGCTCGGTCATCCAGTGCATTACACGGATACGCCTGCCGAAATCAGACGTGGCGCGCCGGTATACGGCGAACATTCGCGCGCGGTGCTCGCCGAACTGGAATACTCAGAAGCGGACATCGAAAGATTGATCGGCAGCGGCGCCGTGGTGGCCGCTTAACTCATTCGCTTGATCGCCGCGTATCGAAAACACTGCCTGATGTGGTCATTGACGATACCCACCGCCTGCAGGTACGCGTAACAGATCGTCGTCCCCACAAAGGTAAAACCACGTCGTTTCAGGTCGCGGCTCAAAGCGTCGGAGAGCGACGTCGACGACGGGATTTGCGCATCATTGGTCCAGTTACCGTGAATGGTACGGTGGTCTGCGAATCCCCACAGGTAGTCGGCGAACGAGCCGTGTTCTTCGACGGTCTCAAGGAACCTCCGGGCGTTGTTCACGGCCGATGCGATCTTTAGGCGGTTGCGTACGATCCCGGCATCGCGGCGCAGGCGTTCGCATTGTGCACGACCGTAACCGGCCACGGCGTATACGTCAAAGTCCGCGAAGGCGGCACGATAACCGTCGCGTTTGGCGAGCACGGTGGACCAGCTCAATCCGGCTTGTGCGCCCTCCAGGATCAGGAACTCGAACAATACGCGATCGTCGTGTACGGGGACGCCCCACTCGCGGTCGTGATAATCTAACTCGACCGGATCGGATTTCACCCACCCGCAGCGCTTGAGCGGTGGGGTAGGCGTACACTGAGGCTGCGCGCGGGGTGCTCGGCGTTTCAATCGCGCACTCGCTTGAGAAGGTCTCGGTAGGCATCGATGCGGCGGTCGCGCAAGAACGGCCACAGGCGGCGAACCTCCTCGCTGCGGGACAGATTTACCGATACCACCCCTACCGCAGGGGCGTCGGCCGCGCCCTCCCACAGCGTTTCACCCTGGGGTCCGCACACAAAACTGGATCCCCAGAAGTCGATACGCGAACCGCTGTCGGTATGGATCTCGGTGCCGACGCGATTGCAACAGGCGACGGGCAGGCCGTTGGCGATGGCGTGGGATTGTTGAATGGTCCGCCAGCTCTGGAACTGGCGTTGCCGTTCGTCTTCTACGTCGCGCGGGTCCCAGCCGATAGCGGTCGGGTACAGCAGGATCCGCGCACCCGACAGGGCCATTAACCTAGCTGCTTCCGGGTACCACTGATCCCAGCACACCATCACCCCGAGCCGCCCGATCGATGTGTCGATGGGCATGAACCCCTGGTCGCCCGGGGTGAAATAAAATTTTTCGAGATAACCCGGGTCGTCGGGGATGTGCATCTTACGATAAATACCACGCAATCCGAGATCGTGGTCCACGACGATGGCGGTATTGTGATACACGCCGGCCGTCCGGCGTTCGAATACGGAACCGACGACGCATACGCCGAGCTCGCGCGCACAACGGGTAAGCGCCTCGGTGGTGGGGCCGGGGACCGGTTCCGCGAGATCGAAACAGGCCGGGTCTTCGGTTTGGCAAAAATAACGGTGGTTGTGTAGCTCCGGCAGCAGGACGATCTGCGCGCCGTCCCGCGCGGCGTCGCGAATACCGGCAAGCGCGATGCGCAGATTGTGCTCTGGATCCAGGTGGGTAGCGAACTGCACGATACCCAGACCGAGAGAGTGGTTTGCGGTCATGATGTCAGTGAATCCGGTGCAACTTGGTTGTCAGTCCTGTTCAGAATTCCTGCCGCCAATTGCAGGGTGGCACAGTGAATGGCACCGGCTTCGCGGATCAGCGGGAGACAGTCTATGCCCACGATTCGGCGGCCGGGGAAGCAGTTCGCGAGCGCGGCCAGCGCCACGGAGTCTGCCGGATCATTATACAGAGGGACCAATACCGCGTTGTTGATGATCAGGAAGTTGGCGTAATTGGCGGGCAGCCGGGCACCGTCTTCGCGGTAGCAGGGGCCGGGCAGAGGTAAGGGTTGCAAGCGGTACGGAGCACCGTCCGCCCGCCGGAGTGTGCGGAGTTGATCTGCCAGTTGCTGCAGCGCTTTAAACTGCGGATCGCCGCGCTCGCTGCATGTGGTGTAGGCGATCGTGGCGGGATCGCAAAACCGTGCCAGCGTATCCACGTGGCCGTCCGTGTCGTCCCCCTCAAGTGGGTTAGCTTCCAGCCACAGCACCCGGGAGACGCCGAAACCGGCGCGCAGCCGCTCCTCTAATTCGGCTTGCGTGAGGCTTGCGTTGCGCCTCGTTTCGAGTAGCGTAGTCCGGTTGGTGAGTAACGTTCCCCGCCCGTCGGTGTCGATGCTGCCCCCTTCCAAGACCCAGTCGTGCGTGTGTAGCGTCGCGTTTCCGAACAGTCCTTGGCGCTGTACCTCGCGATTCACGAGATTGTCCCAGTGTGCGGAAAACTTCCCGCCCCAGCCGTCGAACCGAAACTCGTGCAGCTCGACACGACCTCCGTGGTCGACACAGAACGGTCCATAGTCGCGCACCCAGGTATCGTCGAAACGCACCGTACAGAACCGAACCCGTGCCGGGTCGACGTCTGCGTCTCGTAGCACTCGGGTGACCGCGCGATGGTGTTCGCGATCTTGGACGCACACGGCCAGGGTTTGCCCCCGGGTAATCTGGTAAGCGAGCTGCACATATATGGTTTCGACGGCCTTAAGGTGCGGGCTCCAGTCGGTGGATGCGTGTGGCCACGCGATCATCGCGCCGCTCTGTGGCTCCCATTCGGCAATCAGTCGGCGGTGTTCCATAACGGCGGGATTTTATGCGTAAATACGCGCCGGAGATTAGAAATTGTTCACGTTTGGGTGCTTGAACCCGGCTTTTCGGACCGCATATTATGCGTCGAGAGACGTGTTTCTCCCTATCGTCAACCGCTAGAGATCGACCATGAGAAGAATTCTGTATTTCGTCGTCACGAATATCGCTGTACTGGCGGTACTGAGCATCGCCATCCAGGTTCTCGGTCTCGAGCCGTATCTGAACCAGGGCGGGCTCAATTATCAGTCGCTGCTGATTTTCGCCGCTATCCTCGGCATGGGCGGATCGCTCATCTCCCTACTGATGTCGAAGGCCAGCGCCAAACGCATGATGGGCGCGCACCCTATCGAACAACCTGCGAATACCACCGAGCAGTGGCTTGTCGACACCGTGCAGCGGCAGGCCCAGGAGGCGGGCATCGGGATGCCGGAGGTGGCGATCTACGATGCCCCGCACGTCAATGCATTCGCCACCGGCGCGAAGCGCGACAACGCGCTGGTGGCGGTGAGCAGCGGGTTGCTGCAATCCATGTCCAGGGACGAGGCGGAGGCGGTGCTCGCGCACGAAGTCTCGCACGTGGCAAACGGCGATATGGTCACACTGACGCTGATTCAGGGCATTCTCAACACGTTTGTCTTTTTCCTGTCCCGGGTGGTGGGGCAGGTCATCGACCGGGCGGTGTTTCGCTCTGAGCACGGTCACGGGCCGGGGTTCTGGATCACCTCCATCGTCGCTCAGCTGGTGCTCGGGGTGTTGGCCTCAATCATCGTCATGTGGTTCAGTCGCCAGCGTGAATTCCGTGCCGATGCGGGGGGAGCGGGGCTGGCGGGCCGCGAAAAGATGATTGCCGCGCTGCAGCGATTAAAGCAGGCGCATGAGCCGGAAATGCCCGATCAGTTGGCGGCGTTCGGGATTTCCGGTGGCGTGGGAGAGGGCCTGAAGCGCTTGTTCATGTCGCATCCTCCTCTAGACGAGCGTATCGCTGCGCTGCGTTCCGCCGGCGGTCGGTGATCTGCTCGGCATCGGCGCAGACCGGCGTTGACGCACCCGCGATCGCGTAGTTGAATGACGCGTTCTTCAATGACTGCGGTTGGGAATGCCGACGATTAGACCGTTCCGCGGGCTACGGCCCGCTCAGCATGTTGCCGAGCAGGTTATCGCGCCGCCCTACGATGTGATCAACACGGAGGAAGCGCGCGCGTTTGCCGCCGACAAACCGCTCAATTTCCTGCACGTCTCGCGCGCCGAAATCGATCTGCCGCCGGGCACGCCGCCGTTCTCGGAGTCGGTGTACGAAACCGCGGCACGAAATTTTCGCGCACTGATCTCGAAACAGGTGCTGGTACGTGACGCGACGGAGAAGTTCTATGTCTACGGCTTAGCGGCCGACGGGCGGCAACAGACCGGGCTGGTCGGTGTGGTGTCGGTCGCAGATTACCTCGCCGAGCGAATTCGTAAGCACGAACATACACGCCCGGACAAGGAAAACGACCGCATCGCTCATATGCAGGCGCTGAATGCGCAGACCGGGCCGACAATGCTGGTTTATCGTGAGATCCCGGGCGCGCAGGCGCTGCTCGATGACGTGTGCGGCGAGCGCCCCGACTACGATTCTCTGGAGCTCGGGGGTGTGAAGCATTCACTGTGGTCGGTCGAGGACCCGAATCTGAACGGCGAGCTTGCGAAAGCATTCACCGATGCGCCGGAATTCTACATCGCCGACGGCCACCACCGCTCGGCGGCGGCGGCCGGCGTCGCCGAGCGCCGGGAGGGGAAGGGCTCGGGCGCCTGTCAGTATTTTCTCGCGGTCGTGTTTCCGCACACACAAATGCGAATTCTGGATTACAATCGCGTAGTTCGCGACCTGGGCGACCTGTCGACCGACCGGTTTCTGGAGCGGGTGCGGCAAAGTTTTACCGTCGAGCGATACGACGAGCCGGTGCGACCGCGAACTGCAGGTGAATTCGGGTTGTACCTCGACCGCACCTGGTATCGGCTGACGCTGCGCCCGGAAACGAATTCCGAAGACCCCATCGAGCGACTGGATGTGCGCCGTCTGGAAACCCACCTTCTCAATCCGATCCTGGGAATCACCGACCTGCGTACCGATCCGCGCATCGATTTCGTCGGCGGCGGCCGGGGGCTGGCGGAACTCGAACGGCGCGTGGATAGCGGCGGAATGCGCGCGGCGTTTTCTCTCTACCCGACGTCGCTTAAGGACCTCATGGCGGTCGCCGACACCGGTGCGGTGATGCCCCCCAAATCCACTTGGTTCGAACCCAAACTCGCGGACGGGCTCATCGCACACGTGCTCGATTGAGGATTATTCGCAGCGTGGCGGCAGGTAACCATGTTCACTATAGAACTTGCGGCATAGCTCGTCCTTTTCCTCCTGGGGCAGCTGGCGGAACTCGTGAGCCTCTTCGCGTATCCGTTTTTGCTCCACCATCGGAAGACGCATGAACCGTTCGAGTTGCTGATCGACCGGCGGCTCTTCACTGATCGCCGCGACGTCCGTCGCCGTGGTTCCCAGGGCGATACTGCACAGTGCCACAAGCCTGATGCCGCGCATGGTATTAGAATTCTCTATGTTCCGCCTGCGCCGCCTCGCGTTGGTTGGCGAGCCACACGTAAAAATCCAGATTGGTCGCGAGGTCCAAACGATCGTCGGCGACGGTTTGTACCTGATACGCGGCGGCGGTAGCAACGGCGGGTTCTACCGGCGCGGCCGCCTGCTCGGGCTGAGGACTGCCCTGAAACGTGCTGATCGCCACGGCGAGTGTAAGCATTGCCGCCGCACCGCCGGCGACGAGCGGCAGTGCCGCGTGCGATCGCCGCTTTCCGGCAAGCACCTCGCGGCGCCGTAGCCGCAACTGGTTGGCAAGCGTGGGAAACCGTTCGAGACCGCGATCGAGTTCCTCATTCACCCGTTTCCACAGCGCGGCCCGGGCGATGGCTCTGCCGTCGGCGGCGAGCGACATTTCGACCTTGCTCTTCAGTGCCGGGTCGTCGTCGAGTAATCCGGCGCGCAGGCGGTCCAACTGATCGGCGCTTGGAGAACTTTCGTCATTCATGATTCCAAACCTCTGCCAGCTCGATGCGCAGCGCCTTCATCGCTCGGAAGTGGTGCTGCTTCACACTCCCTTCCGAGCACCCGAGGATCTGAGCGGTATCCCGAACGTTGAATCCCTGCCACTCGCGCAGCAGAAAAACCTGGCGTTGCCGCTCCGACAGCCCGGTGATGGCGTTGTCGATTCTGCCACGCAGTTCATGGCTCAGAGTCTGTCGTTCCGGGTCTTCCAGCGGTGACGCGAACTCCGCACCCAACCCGCCTTCGAGCAGGTTCTCGTCGTCCGTCTCGCCCTCGCGGTGGCGGAAAATCGAAAACAGCTTGCCTCCAGTCTCGCGCAATTTCCGCCATCGCCGCACATCGGTGATACGATTATTGAGTATAGTGAAGAAAAGCGGTGGCCATTCTTTGGGTGGACGCTGTGCGTACTTCTCAACCAGCCTGAGCATGGCGTCCTGCACCGTGTCGAGCGCCGTTTGCTCGTCGCGTAGGGCGTAAAACGCGATGCCATAGGCGCGTTGTTCAACAGAGGCGAGAAAGTCGTCCAACGACGTATGTCGCTGAGCCTCCGTTTCCGCCCGCACCTGCGGGGTTTTCTTGCTGACGTCGCTGGGCGTTTCTGCGAGATCCGCTTTGTGGGTAAGCGGCAAGGCCATGGCTCCCGAATTCACGATGGTACGCACAATACTCGGCAATTCCTCCGCCTTTGACAAGTATCAGCGGGATGCGGGCTGCCGATTCAGCTCTCCGCCGAGGGTGTAACGAATTGTGCGACGAACGGTTGACAGCGCTGGCCCGAGGGCCGTGGGTTTACCGGCCGGCGAATCGCAGCAAGAATCCATCCAGCCAGCGATCCGGCAGCGTCCGCTTCAGTCGTGCCAGCAAATGGGCCGGGAACGTTACCAGATATCGCGTTTTCGGCCGCGGACTTTCGAGGGCGTGGGCGACCTTGCCCAGCACCGCGTCGGCGGGTAACGTGAAGCGCACGTTTTCTGCGGCCTCCAAACGCCGCTCCACTGCGGCGTAATAATCCCGGTGCACGCTCCGCTCTGCGTCGATGTGTTCCCGGTAGGCCGCGAGTGCATTGGCGCGAAAGCGACTTTCGATGGGGCCGGGCTCGATCAGGGATACGAAGATGTTAGTGGCGGCGAGCTCCAGGCGCATGGTGTCGGATAGGCTCTCGAGGGCGTATTTGGAGGCATTGTAAGCGCCTCGGTAAGCCAGGCTGACGCGGCCCAGTATCGAGCTGATCTGGATGATGCGACCGGTCCCCGCGGTACGAAACACGGGTATCAGCCGGGTCGTCAACTCGTGTGTACCGAACACGTTGATTTCGAATTGGTGCCGCAGGGCCTCGCGGCTCAAGTCTTCGACCGCTCCAGGCTGTCCGTAGGCACCGTTGTTGACCAGACCGTAAAGGTGCCCGCCAGTGCACCGCAACACCTCCCCACAGGCGCGCGTTATCGATTCGCTGGAAGCCAGGTCGAGCTGCATGCTCTCCAAGCCCAAGTCTTTCAGGCGCGCGACATCTCTCGCCCTGCGTGCCGTGGCGAATACGCGGAAACCGCGCCGGGCGAGGCCGTGGGCGATGCACTCGCCAATCCCCGAAGAACAGCCGGTTATGAGCACGGCGCGCGCCCCGAAATCGTGCGCAGACCGACTTCGTTGAGGTGTCATTGTGACTTCAGTGTACCGTATCGTGTAAAACGATCGCCCAATTCTAAGGGCAGGACGACAATGTATCGTTTATAATGCCATCCGTTTTACAAGACGCCGCCAGTAACCCGGCATCGATTAGGATTAAAGCTCGCAAACGTGTTGATCTCGTGATCCGAGTACATATCTTCCAATATACAGTCTGATCGTGGGCGACTCAGTAAGAGTAGGCGTTGTGGGCGTCGGGTATCTGGGCAGTATACACGCCAAGATCTATGCCCGGATGCCCGGGGTCGAATTGGTCGGGGTCGCGGACACTGACGAACAAACGGCTGAAGCAGTGGGTACACGTCATCAGTGCGACTACTCCTGCGATCCGTATTCCCTGATTGGACGGGTCGATGCGGTCACGGTCGCGGTTCCGACCAGCTCGCATCAGTCGGTGGCCTTGCCGTATTTGGAGGCCGGCGTGCATATGCTTCTGGAGAAACCGATCGCGCCGCTCATGTCGGAAGCCGAGGCGATCGTCCATGCCGCTGAAGAAAGCAAAGTGTCGTTGCTTGTGGGGCATCTGGAGCGCTTCAATGCCGGCATCATGGCGTTGGCGAACAACGTCGTAGGCCCTCGATTCATCGAGGTGCACCGCCTCGGCACGTTTGTGGAGCGGGCGACGGACGTTGATGTCGTAACCGACCTGATGATTCACGACATCGATATCGTGCTGTCCCTCGTCAAGTCTGACATCACTTATGTTTCCGCCGTTGGCACGCCGGTGGTGACCGATCACGTGGACATCGCAAACGCGAGGCTGGAGTTCGCGAACAAGACGATCGCAAATGTGACCGCTAGCCGGGTCTCGAATAAGAAGTTCCGGAGGATCCGTGTATTCGCGGAGAACGGTTATCAAGCGTTGAATTTTGTGGATCAGCAGATCGACGTAGTCAGAAAAACGGCACCGGCGCCGGGACAGATCTACCCGGGTTTGGAAACCCTTCAGCTCGAAGTCGACCCCCGACCCCCGCTCGATGCCGAGCTCGAGCACTTCGTAGACATCGTACGCAATGGAGGAACGCCTTTGGTGGATGGTCGGGATGGATTGAAAGCCCTGGGCGTGGCACAGTTGGTGAAAGACAAGATTGCCTCATGTCTGAACTGAGCGGCGTTCCGTTTCTGGATTTGTCGCGGGAGTTCGCGGCGCTGCAGGACGAATGGATATCCGCGCTAAAGGCGGCCGGTGCAACGGGGCAGTTCATCCTCGGTCCGAATGTCAATGCGTTCGAGGCGGAGTTCGCGGACTACGTGGGGTGCTCCCGCGCTGTCTCCGTTGCCAACGGTACGGAAGCGCTGGCACTGACACTGCGTGCTTTGGGTATCGGCCCGGGGGACGAAGTCATTACTACTCCCTACACGTTCTTTGCCAGCGCCGAGGTCGTCTCGCAAGTGGGCGCGACACCGGTATTCGTCGATATCGAGGCAGACAGTTTCAACATCGACGCGCGGCAAATCGATGCACACGTGACAGAAAAGACGCGCGCGATTCTCCCAGTACATCTGTTCGGTTACCCCGCCGAGCTGACCGAGATAAGGGGGATTGGGCAAACCCACGGACTGGCGGTCGTTGAGGATTGCGCTCAGGCCTGTGGCGCAGAGCACGGCGGCTCCCGAGTGGGCAGTCTTGGGGAAGCCGGGTGCTTCAGTTTTTATCCAACCAAAGTTCTCGGGTGTTACGGGGACGGGGGTATTGTCACCACCAGCGACCCGGATCTGGCCGACGGAGTCATGAAGCTGCGCAATCACGGCGCCAGCGCACCGTTCGTCCATGATGCCGTCGGATACAACAGCAGACTCGATGAAGTACAGGCGGCGCTACTCAGAATCAAGTTGCGTGGGATCGAAGACGCGATTGCGGGTCGGAGGCGCGTAGCAGGGCTGTATCGTAGCCGCTTGGCGGAGCTCGGCGTGACAGTCCCTGCACAACCAAAAGGGGGCCGTCACGCTTTTAATCTGTACACGATACGAATTCCGGAGCGGGACCGAGTGCGGGATCATTTGCGGCAAAAGAATATTGGTTGTTCGGTTTGTTATCCTGTGCCTCTACACCTACAGACAGTGTATGCGCAACTCGGTTACCAGCCGGGCGATCTCCCGGTGGTCGAGCAGGCCGCCCAAGAATGCCTGTCTTTGCCGATCTTCCCGGACATGCGGGCGGAGCAGGTGGACCTGGTGTGCGACGTTATCGAACAGGCCCTGGATGCGTCGTGACGAGCGGCGCAGGATGCACGGGGATCGTGGGAACGATGGCTATTGTGGGATTCTGGTTGCCGCTCACGACGACGGCGGGATCATGCGTCGACGCCACGCCCGAATGGTCGGAGATGGAGACCCGCCAGGTCAATCTGGTCGATGACGCCGGGGAGAGCCTGACCTTTCGCGCCCGGATCGCCGACAGCGGGCGTGAACGAGCGGCCGGTTTCCAGCACTTGTGCGCGTCCGTGATCGAGCGTACGCCGATCGTGTTTTTATTCGAGGGTCCGACCCGACCCGCGTTTCATATGCGCAACGTCCACGCACCGCTGGATATCGCGTTCGTCGGTACCGAGGGACGTATCGCGGAAATTCAGCGAATGCAGCCGTACGTGCTGGGTGCTGCAAAGCGGCGCGTGTACCAGCCCCACGCGCCGGTGCGCGCAGCGATCGAGGCGCGTCCCGGATTCTTCGCCGAGCAGGGCGTGGTGGCCGGGGCGTGGCTGCTGGTGTTTCCCGACTAGCCGAGCTGCCGTTAACGCGATCCCGGCGCGAACCGGGCGCCTTGCAGCCAGTGCGCCAAGCGGTCGAGCTGCGCAAACTCGCCATACTCCAGCCGATAAGCCCGGGTCTTACGAACCAGTTCAGTGACAGCGGTAAACCCATGATCCGCCAGGTTACGCGCGTTTACCAAGCATTTCATTAAGGCCAGGCCCGCTTCGGCTCTCGTCATGCGTGTCAGGACGAGCTCGGCGCGGGCGCGAAAATGGGGAAATACGATGGCTGCCAGTGTCGCCGTTTCCGGAGCGTGGTGTGGCCGAAGCCGCGCGGCGGGAATTATCAATGTCGCACCGCTTGTCAAAATGTGGGGTCGCAGCGCACGCATATCCAAAAACGCGTGCAGGGCGTCGGCGCCGGACGATTTGATCTGGATCGGCCGGGTGAATGCGTCGAGGACGCCGCCACCGCCCACCACGGCGAGTTCATCGCCGAGGTAGTCGAAACCGTGTGCCGTCAACCACGCCGCCAAAGAGCTCTTGCCCGCGCCGCTTTCTCCCGGCAGCAGGAATCCGCTGCCGCCGCGCGCTAGTGCCGCGGCGTGGAATGCCAGACCCGGCCGCTGATCGGTAACGATGTGCCGGAGCGTCTCCTCCATTAGCGGAACCGCGAGCTCCGTAACGGTCGACGTTCGCGCCACAATCGTCGTTCCACACACCAGTTGCCATTCATGGGATGGCGCCGAGTGTAAAACAATGCGCAAGACTTCGACGGCTTCGGAACGGAGACCGGATTCCGTGTCGCAAAAGAGAAAATCGATCAATCCCGATACGTCGTCGGGATGTTCGATGGCAACGGCGTTTTGCGCGAACCTGACCACCCGACAGGGCATCGAATCTACTCCTGCTTCAGCGTCACCGCGCCGTAGTCGGCGAATTGCTTAAGCGTCGCTTCCACCTGCTGTTCGATATCATCCTCCGCGTCGGGGTAAGAATCCTGCAGGAGTGCGACGATATCGGCCACGGTGCGGGAGCCGTCACACAACCGCCAGATCAGTGAGGCGGAGGGATTGAGATAAACCGTCCGTGTCTCGGTCGGATGGTAGAGAAGCAGCTCGTCATCGAGTTCCTCGAGGCGAAAATCGGCGTTGGGCACCGGAATTTGGTTCGTTTGCATGGGGTGGCGGCGGCGTTGAACGGGCTGGCGGACTATACAAGCATGCCCGAATACGTGTAAATGCCCCGGTTCAAGCATGTCGGCCCGCATAGGCGGCGCCTAAGCGGCGCCGCAGCCAGTAGGCAACACGCCGTGGATGACGCGTCCACCGGGTATACACCAGGGAACGTTCCGGCGCGACGTTGTAGTAGACGTGCATCCACCAGTGCGGCGGTGCCGATAGGCGCCGCAGCCCCTGCCATTTCGATGCCTGCGCACCGAAGAGGTGGGACAGTGGGGGCAGTCCGACCCCCGGGTCGGCGGGTGGTTCGGCGGGTGGCGTGCCCAATAACTCTAACAACTCGTCGGTCAGCGGACACACGTAGTGCAGACAGCGGAGCGTGTTGAGAACCGATGGGTAGCTGCCCGAAAGGCGCTCCCAATCGATCTGCGTCCGGTACTGATCGGCATAGCCGATGATATCGGCGATGGACCCGAGCTTGATTTCGTCGGCGGGTTCGAAGGTATGGTGACATAAGTGCCGAAGCATGTCCGTGTGCCCGAGCGCATACGCGCGCCGGTCACCGAACGAGAATTCACGCACCGAACCGGTCAATGTATCCATCGATAAACTCTCGGGCACGTCGCCGGACAACGCATCGGTGTGCACTTCTACACTCACACGCAGGCCGTCTTGCGTGCGGGAGAGGGTGGGCAAATGGTGATGATGAAACATGAATCCACGGTGTTCCGTCTGGGCCTCGAAATGGAGGTGGTCGATCAACGATGCGTGGGCGGTCCGCGCCTGCCGCGCGTCGACCAGAATGTCGAGGTCGCGCATCGGTCGCAGGCCGGGGTGCGGATAGATCATGTTCATGAGCGCCGCGCCTTTGAGCACTACCGTGGGTATGTGCGTCTCTTCGAGGACATCGAGGATCGATCCCAGCATCGCGGTGCGAATCTGCGCCGAGCGCCGATGACGCAGCGCCAAACCCTTAAGGCTCCGCTGAACGGCGACGGGAGGCGTCACGCCGGCGTGTTTCAAGTTTCGGTATACGAGCGGCGCGATACCGTGCGTTTCCGCACCGTCGACCAGCCCTTGCCAGTCGGGCAAGGAACGTGCCGCGTCGTGAATCGCGGTCGTGAGAAGCGTGTCCGGTTCGATACGCGCGCACAATCGCAGCAGGAGCCGCGTGGAGTCGTCGAACCGTGCCGTGCCGGTTTTGTATTTGGCCATGCCGGTTAAACGTATATAGTGTAACGCGGATAAGAACTCAAGAGAGGCTGCGCGTGCCCATGACCACACGCACGGCACCCTACGGTGCCTGGCCATCGCCCATCGATTTGCGGGCACTTTTCGAGAGGCCGTCGGTTCCGGCCTGTCCGGCTTATTATCGTGGGCAGGTTTACTGGTTGGAAGCGCGCGCCGCGGAGGGTGGGCGGTTGGTGTTGATGCGTCGCGACGCCGACGGTCGCGATGTCGCGGTGACGCCCGGCGGGTTCAACATACGCACCCAGGTCCACGAGTATGGCGGCCGTTGTTTCGCCTTCGGAAACGATACCGTCTACTTCAGCAACTTCTCGGATCAGCGTATTTATGCGCAGCCATTGGTTGGCGCGTCCGTACCTCGGCCGGTTACGCCGGAGGCGGATCGCGCGGGCCGTCGCCTCATGTATGCCGATTTCCAATTGACTCCCTGCGGGCAGTATCTGGTCTGCGTTTGCGAAACGGAGGGTGATAATGGAGAACACGTCAACTGTCTGGCAGTGGTCGCTCTAAGCGGCGCTGTCGACCGACCGAGTGAGCCCCGGGATTTGGTTTCGGGGAGTGATTTCTACGCCAACCCGGTGTTGGCCCCAAACGGTAAACGAATCGCCTGGATCCAGTGGAATCACCCCCACATGCCTTGGGAGGAAACCCAGGCCTGGACGGCGCGCGTCACGATGGACGGCGAATTGTCGATCGTGGAGCCGGTGCCGGTTCCGGTACCGCCGACGAGCGCGGTGTGTCAGTTGTGTTACTTGGACGACGATACGCTGCTGTTGGCGGTGGACCGCGATGCGGAGCCATCGGAACCGGCTAATTTCTGGAATATCCATACATTCCGCGCAGGCGTGGTCGAGGCGGTTACCGCTGATCTGGCCGAATACGGTTATCCCCATTGGGTGTTCGGAAATGCTCGCTACACGCCGGTCGGCGGTCGGACGTTGCTGGCCATCCGCACGGTGGCGGGCGGCGACGAATTGGTGGAAGTGGATGTCGGAACGAAAACGATCACACCGGTCGCTACGGATTACAACAGCTTTGCCCAGTGCGTTCCCGCAGAACCGGGCGGAGAGGCAGGCGGCGCGTTGCTCATTGCCGGTTCCGGCACGCGGGCCCCGGCTCTGGTGCGCTACCGAGGCGGCACAACGGGCCTGCAGACCGTGGTAGAGCCGATGACGTTGTTGGAGGATTCCAATATCAGTCGTGCCGAACCGATTCGCTATCCGACCCGCGACGGGATGCAGGCGAACGCCTACTTTTACCCACCGTGTAATGCCGCGTTCAGCGCGCCCGCGGGGACCCGGCCGCCGTTGCTGGTAACTGTGCACGGGGGTCCCACATCGCGCGCCCATCCGTTGTTGGATACCGCGCGCCAGTACTGGACTACTTGTGGCTACGCGGTGCTCGACGTGAATCATCGCGGTAGTACCGGGTTCGGGCGCCGGTACCGGCAGTCGTTGCAGGGGCATTGGGGTGAATACGACGCGATCGATATCGTCGACGGTATCGAGTATTTGAAGTCGCGCGATCGCATCGACCCTGCTCGGGTTTGCATCCGCGGGCGCAGCGCCGGGGGCTATGCCGTGCTTCGCGTGTTGACTTATTTCCCGGAATACTTCCATGCCGGGGCCTGTTATTTCGGTATTGGTAACCTGGCGACGCTGGCGGAGTCCACCCACAAGTTCGAAAGGTATTACACCGATACACTCGTCGGGGAACGTTATGACCCGGTCAGATCCAGAGACCCCGAGAGCGCTTATTACCAACGCTCACCGATCCATTTTATCGACCGGGTCCGCAGTCCAGTGATTTTGTTTCAGGGAACCGAGGATAGGGTGGTTCCTCCTGATGTCTCGCGGGAAATGGTGCGTGTGCTGGAAGAACGCGGTGTACCTCACGAATATGTCGAATACCCCGGTGAGGGTCATGGCTTTCGAGGGGCAGAGACGAGCATCGACGCGCTGACGCGTGAGACAGCGTTTTTTGCCGACGCGCTCCGGATCGGTACTACCTAGGAAGGCATCCGATGGGCAAGGAAATCGATACGTCACATTTTTCGCTCACCGATTTCGCCGGTTTCGAGACCGCGTTGCGCGAGGAAACGGGGGAACTGGCCAATTGGTTCCATGACTCGCGCTTCGCCCGGGCGCCGTTGACGGGCGGCTACGAGCTGGAAGCCTGGTTGGTGGATTCCCAGTGTGAGCCGGCGCCGGTCAACGACGAGTTCCTCCACAACCTGAACCGGGACACCGTGGTGCCCGAGCTGGCGCGTTTCAATGTCGAATTAAACGCGCCGCCGGAGCTGCTGCAGGGAACTGCGTTGAGCGCTTTCGAGACGTACTTCACGGACACCTGGGAGGGTGCCAACTCGGTGGCGCGAGACATGGGCATCCGTTTGATGATGATCGGTATTCTGCCGACGGTGGCACAAAATCATTTGACCCTTCCCAACATGACGGACCGGGAACGGTTTCGCGCCCTCAACGAACAGATTTTGCGAATCCGCGACAATCGGCCGCTGCAACTGAATATCGCGGGCAGCGACAGCATCAATATCCAGCAGAGTAACGTGATGCTCGAGGCCGCTGCGACTTCGTTTCAGATGCATCTGCAAGTCAACGATGATCAAGCTTGTCGTTACTACAATGCGGCACAAGCGTTGTCGGGGCCTCTACTAGCGGCTTGCGGCAACTCTCCGTTTTTGTTCGGCAAGAGCCTGTGGGCGGAGACGCGCATTCCGCTGTTCGAGCAGGCGGTCAACGTTCAAGGCTCCATGGCGGAACGTGAGCGGGTGCCTCCCCGGGTGACATTCGGCGACGCGTACGTCAGGGATTCACTGATGGAGCTCTTCGTCGAGAATCTGGAGCGCCATCCGGTACTCCTGCCGGCGCTGTTGTCCCGCGAAAGCGGGCGATTGGAACACCTGCGTCTGCATAACGGAACCATATGGCGGTGGAATCGTCCTCTGATTGGTTTTTCGGCTTCCCGCCCCCACTTAAGGATTGAGAATCGCGTGGTTCCCGCCGGACCCAGTGTCCCGGACCTAGTCGCCAACGCCGCTTTCTTCTTCGGTTTGGTACACGCACTCGCGATTCACGACCCTCCGATCGAGGCCGAGCTGCCATTCGAGAGTGCGTGTAGGAATTTCTACAACGCCGCGCGCTACGGTTTACACGCCGACGTGCAGTGGCGGAACCGCGCTCGGGGCTCGGTGCAAACGCTGCTCTTGGAAAAACTTTTACCTGAAGCGGCGCGCAGCTTGCTGCGTCTGGATTTCGATGTGCGCGAAGTGGACCACTATCTGGGTATCATCGAAAGGCGGGTTCGTCGGCGCCGCACGGGTACGGATTGGCAGCGTGCATTTCATGCTGCGCACCGGGCCGGTATGCGCGATCTGACTGCTGCGTACCTGGAACGTCAGGAGTCGCGCCGGCCGGTTTGCGAATGGGACATCAAAGTATGTTGAACATCAGAGACGGAGTACCGGAGGGTTTTCTCGATGCGGACCCGGCTGACCTTGCGGAGGTTTTGGGCGGCCCGACCCTGTTCCACGTGCCGGGTCGCGAAGCGAGGCCGCTTTTTGTCTCGGTACTCTTGCACGGTAACGAGCCTGCGGGACTGCGCGCCGTACAATTCATTTTGAAGAACTACCGAAACCAACTTCTGCCCCGCGCTATGTCGGTTCTGGTCGGCAACGTGGAGGCGGCGCGAGAGGGCAAGCGCTTCTTGCCCGGTCAGCCCGATTACAATCGAATATGGCGTCCCGGTCGTGGTGCCGAGCACGACATGACGCAGCGCATTGTCGACGAGATGAAGCGCGCCAAGCCGTTCGCGGCCGTCGATATTCACAACAACACCGGACCTAACCCTTTTTATGCCCTGGTGGCACGGGCGCATGCGACTCACATGCAATTGGCCAAGGGATTCTCGGACATTGTCGTTTACGCCACCTATCCGGACAGCACGTGCACCGTGGCGCTCTCGCAGTTTTGTCCGGCAGCGACGCTGGAAGCGGGTATGCCGGGGGATCGGGAAGGCGAAGCGCAGGCGCACCGTTTTATAGAGTGGTGTCTGCGGCTGGAGCGGATCTCGGAACAACCGGTGAACGGTACGGACGTCTTTCAGACCGTGGCCGTAGTCAAAGTGTCGAACGAGTGCCAGTTCGGCTTCCATGGCGAGCAGGACGTGGATCTGGAGTTTGTCTCTCACTTTGAGCGATTCAATTTTCAGGAACTCTCCCCCGGCACCGTTCTGGCTAGAGTAAGAAATGGATCCGCATCGTGTCTACGGGTATGGAACAATCAAGGCGTGGATGTCGGCGAGGATTATTTCAATACCGATGCGCATGGCATGGTGATGACCGCGCGACCAGTCATGCCCGCGATGTTGACCCTGAACCGGGAAATAATACGGATGGATTGCCTGTGTTATCTGATGGAGCGTAAACCGGCGCTCGCCGCCGGAAGTATCGAATGATCGCCAACGAACGCGATAAGACACTGGCCCTGGCGGGCGTGTTCCAGTCCGCGGTCCTGGCGCAGCAGCTTGCGCGCCGCGGTTATCCGGAAGAAGAAGCATTTCATACCAGTGTGCGAAGTATTCTGATTACCGATGCTGAGAGTACGGAGGCGGTATTCGGCGGCGTGAACGGGCTCGCGCTGGGGCTGCGCACGATGCGCGACCGGGTTGCCACATCCGGGGAAGGCAGCGATTTTGAGATTGCGCGCTACGTGCTGAGCCTGGCGCAGTTGAACATAAAGTTGAAAAAACATCAGACCATGATGCGTTATGTTTCCGAGCGCATAGAGTCGTTAAAGGAGGGGCTGGGGAAGATCAATGGAGAGGGATTCAGCAACGAACTGTACGCCGCATTGGCCCAGTTATACAAGGAAACACTGAGTACGCTGAAGCCGCAAATTATCGTTCAAGGCGAGCACGGCAACCTCGCTAATCCACTGGTCGTAGACAAGGTGCGCGCCACGTTGTTGGCCGGTGTGCGGGCTGCATTCTTGTGGGATCAGCTCGGAGGACGTCGCTGGCATTTGATCTTTGCCCGCAAGACGTATTTGAGTAACGCCCAGCAGATCCTCGCTGATCAACCGTGATTCGAGGGTACAGATTTATTTTCGTACACAGATGTATGTTCGCCACATTCTTTGACGAGAAAAATAGAAAAAGTATAGAAAATAAATCTGTCCCCGTTGGGAGATTTACGTAGCAATACCATGTGTCCTATACTAGTAATAATTCTTGTGGGGGCAGGTTTTGTCAATCGGTGCGGTGCTTGCAGGCTAACGCCTAGGGTGTTTCACGCGCATCATAATGGGTTGATCGATGAATCATATATCCGGACTTCAGGTAGAGTTGCGTCCGCGGTGGAGCCCGGAAATCTTCGCCTGTTATCAGAAAGAGCGCGATTCTCCACAAACCTGTAACATCGGGGTTTTGCGCGGTGAAGGTATAGGTCCGGAAGTTGTAGATGCGGCGCTGACGGTATTGACCGCAGTCGAGTCTGCAAGTGAATCGGTTTTTCACCTACGTTTCGGATCAAGCATAGGCGTTGCAGCGGAGCAGCGGGGTGGAAAGCCCCTGACCGAAGAAGTCATCGCCTTTTGTGAGGACACGTTTGCGCGTGGTGGTGCACTGTTGTCCGGGCCCGGAGGCGGTCGCTACGTGTATGACTTGCGCAGACACTTCAATCTGTTCTGCAAACTGAATCCGCTGATCACTTGCAGGGAGCTATCTCGCGTAGGTCGTATTCGCAAAGAATACACCAAGGATGTGGACATTATGGTAGTCCGCGAGAACGTCGGCGGTATCTACCAGGGGCACTGGACTCTGGACCGTAGGGAAGACGGTACACGCTGCGCTGCGCAGCGTTTTGAATATTCCGAAGAAACGATAAACCGTATACTTAACGTCGCCGCGAAAGTGGCGCGGCACCGCGCTGGAAAACTGGCTGTGGTGACCAAGCCCAACGGCGTTCCGTCGATCAGTGAACTGTGGCTCGCGTGCGCTGCCGACGTCGCAAAACAGTACGGCGTGGAAATGACGCCGCTGGAGGTCGACTACGCGGCGTATCAAATAATCCAAGAGGCGCAGCAATTGGACGTCGTCGTGACGTCGAATTTGTTCGGCGATATTTTGGCAGACCTTGGCGGTGTCCTGCTCGGTTCACGTGGGCTGTGTTACTCGGCGAGCTACTCGGATTCAGGTTGTGCCGTGTATCAAACCAACCACGGCGCCGCGCATGACCTGACCGGTACCGATCGAGCCAATCCGGTTGGACAAATCCATTCTCTCGCCATGATGTTGCACGAAAGCTTCGGCTTGAGCCGCGAAGCCGCACTGATTGATCATGCGGTGCGTCGGGTATGGCGGGAGGGTTTCCGAACTCCGGATCTGGCGGAAGGTAACTCGCGAGTATGCGGTACTCGTGAAATGGCCGACCGCATTGCGAAGACTGTTCACGATCTTGCTACCGTCTACTCGTAGCCAACCGATGGGCGGCGCTCAAACACTGAGTTGCTTGGTAACCGAATCGACGTTGACGGGTCATTGACGGTATCCGCCCCCAACACGGCTAAGATCAACTGGCCCTTCTCGGAGTTCGTCAAAGAAGACGTCGACCAGACGCTGGGGAAGCGCTTTCGCGAGCAGGTGCGCCGCCACGCCGCACGGCCAGCGGTAGTCGGCGCCGATCGAACGCTGACCTACGCTGAACTGGACCGACTGTCGGACCGAGTCGCGCGGCGGATTCTCACTATTTCGCGCGCCCCTACCGCGCGGCCCATCCTGTTGTGGTTCGATCACGAGCCGGCGATGGTGGTTGCGATACTCGGGGCGTTGAAAGCAGGAACTCCCTATATACCTCTCGATTTGCGGTATCCGCCGGGACGCATAGCCCAGATCGTCGAGGACTCACGAGCTGAACTCGTATTTACCTCGGGTAACGCGAGACCCCGCGAGGGGTCACCGTTGCCGCAAGGATTACGGGTCGTGGACCTCAACATGGGCGCCCCAGGCGCCGAGGACTGCGACGTGACCCCCGGCGTTGTCGTGAGCCCGGACCACATCGCTTATGTGCTCTACACATCAGGTTCTACGGGTGCGCCAAAGGGGGTCACGCAAACCCATCGCAACGTTCTGAGCAATATCCGCAACTATACCAATGACGTGCATATCTCGCACCGCGATCGTTTGGCGTTGATCACATCGTTCAGTTTTGCCGCCTCGGTCTCCGATCTATTCGGCGGATTGCTCAATGGCGCCGCCGTCTGTCTTTACGACCTGCATGCGCAGGGCGTTGGACCATTGGTAGGATGGTTGGAAGAGCAAAAAATCACGATTTACTACTCCGTACCGAGTGTTTATCGAGCCTGGGTCTCCACGCTTGAGGCTGACCGCCGGCTTGAGTACGTACGGGTCGTCAAATTGGGCGGTGACCGGGTTACTCAGTCCGACCTGCAACTTTACCGCGACCACTTTAACGACACCTGCGTGTTGCAGGTTACGTTGGGGGCAACGGAGATCAATCTGGTATGCCGGTACTTGATCGATCATCGTACCTCGGTACTTGGGGAAGCTGTTCCGGTGGGTTATCCGCCGGATGGCGTTGATGTTCGGTTGATCGACGACGCCGGTTGCGACGTGGCCCCAGGGGAAGTGGGCACGTTGGAGGTTCGCAGCGCTCATCTTTCGCCGGGATATTGGAATTCCGCCGCTGGCGGGGCGTATCTATACCGCGATCCGGGGGATTCTCGGATCGGGGTGTACCGAACCGGCGATATCGGGCGGCGCCTGCCGGACGGGTGTCTGATACATCTCGGACGCAGCGATGGCCGAGCCAAGGTTCAGGGCCAGTCGGTGGAGCTTTTCGAAGTCGAAGCCGCGTTGCTATCGTTGGACGCCGTCCGCGACGGTGTGGTCGTGAACCGGCCGGCGGCGCACGGGGAAGCACGCCTTGTCGCATACTTGGTCGCCGCGAGAGACTCTTTGACGGCCGCTGAAGTCAGATACGAACTGACTGACATTCTACCGGCATTCATGGTTCCCACACGTTTCGTGTTCTTGGACGTGTTGCCTCTCAACGTGAACGGTAAGGTAGATCGGCACGCGCTGCCGGACCCGGACGAGCGCATCGTGCACGACTTATACACGCCGCCGACGACCGACACGGAGAAACGGCTTTGGTACATTTGGTCTGAGATTCTTGACGTACAACAGTTCGGTATCGACGACGCGTTTCGCGAGTTGGGTGGTGATTCACTTCAGGCGATGCGGGTGACCGATGCCGTGAACAGAACGCTCCAAGTAGACCTGACGCCGCGCGTATTGATAGAGGCCGAGACTATACGTCGGTTCGCACGATTTCTTGTGCAAAACGCGCCGGATGGTTGGTCGCCATTGGTACCGATAAAAACGTATGGTGCAGAGGCGCCGTTGTTCATGGTGCATGCGTTGGACGGCCACGTGCTCGGTTACGTCGAGCTCGCCGATTGTTTGCCGGCCAGGCTGCCGTTGTACGGATTCGAGGCGCGGGGATTGCGCGAAAACCAGGAACCCAGCGTTTCGATCGCGACGATGGCCACGGCGTATCTCGACGCTGTCCGGCGGGTTCAGCCGCACGGCCCATATCGTTTGGGCGGCTTTTCACTGGGCGGTTTGATTGCTTACGAGATGGCGTGCCAGGCCCGCCGGCAAGGGGACGAGACCGAGCTGTTGTTGATTGGAGACGCGTGGACCGTAACCGGCGATCACTTCCGGCCGTGGCGTTATCGCTTGAGCCGCTACACCTACCCGTTCTCCGTGAGACCCCAAGAATGGCGTGACATCGTTGCCCGTAAGTTGGGGTTGAGATCCGCACCCAAACCGGAGCGCCGCGGTTGGGGTGCTCCCGGGCTTCACGAGCGCGTCACGCGGGCGCACAAACAGGCGGCTGAAGCTTACCGGGCGCGTTGTTACCCGGGCCGCGTCACCCTGTTGCGCTCGCAGGAGTACTATCGCAAGGTGCGACGCCTGCAGCACTATTTCGGTGGTCCTGCGATGGGTTGGGACCGCTTGGCGCAGGGAGGCGTAGATTTGCATTTCGTGCCCGGACGACACTTTCAGCTCTTTGGGGTGGCCAATGCTGAACGGATCGCGTCCATAATCAAACACTGCCTTGCGAACCGAAACGGAACACGACCCAGCATAAAAGTGGAGCCTGCAGCCCCGCTGTCTGAATCAGACCACAAATAAAACCCGGACGATAGGATTCCACCGGTTCCTAGGTGTAAACGTCCTCGTCGGCGGCACTGCGAACGTCACGCTTTTCGCTCGTGTACCCCCGTGGCCGTATCGCCACCGTGTTCACGATACGCGTGCATCGCGTCCCGTCGCTCAGATAGTAGCCGTATTCGAATTCCGGTGTGGCGCGGCCTTCGGATTCGAGTTCGGCGCGGATTTCACGTTCCTGGCCCGGATCGAAGTCGAAACGCAACTCGAGATCGGTGCGTCCTTCGCGTTCGAAGTCGAGCGTCAACGCGCGCGTCCAAACTGCCCACCCGGGGAACGTCCGCGCACAGGACAGCGCGGCGATGGGGTCGGCGAGTGCCGCCTGCGAGCCCCCAAACATGGAACCGCCGGGATTCTTGGAAAGCGCCGTCAACGGCAGGCGAATGCGGACACGGCGCCAGTCCTCGGACAGCTCCAAGACTTTGATGCGCATCAACCAGAACGGGGGATACCACTCCAGTTTGCGCGCCGGTGTCAGAAACTCCCGCTTCGCCGCCCAGCGTATCCAGTTCATAGGCCGATCAGAAATGGGGCCATATCATACACCGTCAAGTGTAACCGCAATGTGATCGGACCCATTATTCATACATACTCAAAAGTGCAGTACGCCGCGTGGGCCGCTCACCTGAAAGAAAAAGCCGTACTGCACGTAGTCCATCCCGGGGCTGACTTCCCAATGGATCATCTTCGCCCATGACGTCGCCCCTGCATCGGCGTCCAGCGACGCCTCGGAGGGAATATCCAGGTACTCGGAAATGCTGCTCAGCGTGTAAAACATGTCGATATCCACGATCTCATAGCCGTTTTTCAGAGTTACGGTAAACACATCATTGCCTTCGTCCCAGTCTAAGATCGAGTCGCAGTTCTGGTGCAAGACCGTAAACGTAGCGGTATCTTTGTGTTTCTGTCCAGGTCCGAAGCAGTCGCTGTCGGAATGGTGATGGTCGTTACACAGATTGTGGTTGGCGCCGTGGGAGCAGACCGCGACCTGAACGCCTGGATCACCCGCCTTCAACCACTTGGTTTCGCGCGCGGCTTTGAAGTTCATGGTCTGCAGTCCGCTCGCAGTGCCGTCTCCGGTTTGCACGTAGAAAGCGGCATTGTGGTCGGTCACGCCGCTGATGAATTCCGGCACCCGAACTTTGATGTCGGTGGTGTTCCAGCTCAATACCGGCATGGGTACATCCGACTGGTAGGGCGGGGGGAGCTTCAGGAAAACCCCACCGGCCGCGGCGCCGAAATGTTTGCCTTTCAGCATCAATTCACCGCCCGGCGTCAGCGTCCAGAGCTCAGGGGTCGTAAAGACGGTGTCGATAACCGGTGTAAAGCCCTTCACCGTCATCGGCTCCACGGGGGTCAATCCTTCGGTCAATGGGTCTGCGCAATCGAGCACCGCGCACAATTGGGTCAACGCTTCGCCCGGCGCCCTGATTTTGATATCCCTCGAACTGCTGCCGTTGCAGCCTAGTGTGTTGGGGGTCTTCGCGGCGACGATGGTATGCGGCCCCGGTTGGGCGTAGGTCTTCGGTGGAAACACCAGGGGCAGGTCGCCCGCGTTTTCCGCGGAGCTGCCGTCACCGTAGTCCACGATAATACCATTTGCGCACGTACCCGTGCCGGTGACGGTGACGACGACCGGGTCGCCGGTATAGACCTCGAGGGGGGCGTGAATGCCCTGTATGGTCCCGGCCAACGAGGTCTGATGCAACGAAGCTAGACCCAAGCCAATGATGATGGACACAATGTGATTCACATTTCGTGCACTTTCAGAATTCATCGCTCGATCTCCACCAGCGTGCCATTTCGGTTTGACGGGCAGTTCGGGTAACTGCCCCTATACCTAGGTCGCCGGTGGGAAGTTTGAGGTTCAGAATTTTAGGAAGCGCAACGCGTGAAGCACGTGCGCGGAGCCCGAGGTGGCACGGTACCGTAAACCTTCAAGTGCTTAGGGGGTTATTAATAGAAATCGTGCAACTCGGCTTTGCAGGGTCAGTCCTCGAAATCAGCGTTTGACTCCAAGTCTGCCCTCTGACATGGATCTCAATGGGACGCAACCCCTCGGGGACCGATTACGTATACCCAAACCGCATATTCGACGGTATCGCGGCCGGGACTGATACTGAAAGGTACGTCTAAGGTCCACGACGTCGAGCCCTTCGCGGCAACAAGATCCCCGGGGGGCGGCACACCCACGAATTCCCAATCGCTAGTGACGTGCTCGTTCATGGCGATTCCGAAAATTTCCCAGCCGTTGGCCAATTCGACTTTCAAAGTGTCGGTGCCATCGTCCCAATCAATCGCTACGTCGCAATTCGTGTGGGCGCCATGGAACGTTGCATTATTCGACGAGAGGTGGTGGTAGCTGAAGCAATTTCCATCTGAATGGGAATGATGGTTGCAGATATTGTGATTACCTCCATGGGAGCAGTTCACACTCACCTCGGGATCATTCATGGTGAGTAGTCTCACCTCCCGCTTGGCCACGAAATTTACGGACTGCAAAGCACTTTTTCCCCCGTCACTGGTCTGCACAAAAATCGCGGCGTCGTGATCCGGGATGTAGGAAAGGTCTGGGACCTGCGCGGTGATGCTGGTGTCGCTCCAGCTCTGAATCTGCATTTCCCGGTTCTGCTCGAGCGGTTGATACAGCTTGAGATAAACCTTGCCCGGTGTATCACCAAAAACCCGCCCCGTTAGGGTATACGTGCCCTCCGGGGTCACCTCCGCCAGTTGGCTGTCGATTTGGGGCCGCAGGGTCATGCGGCCACACCCGACTACCACGCACAGTTCCATCAGCGTCTGCCCGGGTTTGGTCACGTTTACCGTCGTAGAGGCACTGCCGTTACACCCCAGTGTGCCGGGTTTCGCGGCCGCCGACACGGTATAGGTGCCTGACTGGGAATAGGACTTGGCGTTGAACGCCAGCGGCAGATCACCGGCTTTTTCCTGAGAGTCGCCGTCACCGAAGTTCACCACCACGCCGTTGGCGCAAGTGCCGGTGCCGGTGACGGTGACGACAATCGGGTCACCGGTGGATGCGCTGGACGGCTGGGCGGTGACGCCTTGAATGGTGCCCGCCAGCGCGGGCGCACTGACCATCAAGAATCCCACCACCGTCACCCAGTGGCGCAAATAAAATGGGCGAATCGGTTTCATGTTTGTTCTCCGCGAGGGTACGGGCCCGGTGCCCGCTCGGGGACCGGGCCGCGAATCGTCGTTATTGCAAGCGCGGACGCGCAGGCGTCTTCTTGAACATCGACCCGGGCTCCTCGGCCGGCGCGTTGCTCGCGGCCGGGGCGCTCGGTTTCGCCGGCTTCTTGAGCGCCGGTTTTGCCGGTGATTGCAGGGTCGGCCGCGCCTTCTTGATCATTTTGACGCCCTGCAGGGTCACACTTTTCGACCAGGAATCGCTCAATCCAGCCAGTGCCCGCCCGGAAGGCCCGGGAACCAAAGTCGCGGAAATCTTGTAGGTGCCCGGCGCGGTAATCTTCATCGCCGCGGGGAAGTTCATGGTCGTGGATTGGTCGGGTTGAATCGCCGGTACCTGGGCGTTGTTGATCAGCGTCTGACAGCCGGGTTGCGGCTCACAGGCCAGTTGCACCTTGTACTGACCTGCATTCGCAGCGTTGCCGGTGTTCTTGACATGAAGGCTGATGCCAAACAGTTTGTTGAGCTCTGGCTGTATCATCGCCACCCCCTGGCCGACATCGATCCACAGGTTGGGTTTTTTGACCGTCATAGTGGGTCGTGCGCGGGCCATTTCCAGGGTCTTCGGTCGAGGTGCCATCTGGGACGATTCCGGAGTGTCCTTCTTCATGGTAGATTGACGAGCCGCGGGTCCAGGACCGCTGCGGGGCACGCCAGGCGCGGGCAAAATTTGACCTTTCGGTTGCACCTCCGGTGATCGAGGTTCAACCGATGCCCCAGGCCCGGCACCGCGCGGCGTAGCGCTGCCGAACTGGGGGGTCTTGGCAATCGGTGCTGTCGGGGCTTTGTCGCCGTTACGCATCATTGGCCCACCAGGCGCGGCGCCGGCGACCGGGCCGGTACCCGTCGGTGGTTTACGCAGCGTGGGATCGCCGGCTTGTATAGAGCGCTTGCTGGTCGGCGGAAACTTGGGAAACAAATGACCGTATCCCATTCCTCGCAGTTGGTTGATCAACTTCTCGGCTTCGGCATCGAGTTGCTTGAGTTTTTCCGGGGACGCCCCTTCTGCCTGTTGCTGCAGAGCCGTTGCCTGGGTGCGAATGTCTTCGACTTTCTGGACGTCGGCCGCTTTCGGTGTCAGGGTGGCAGCCCATACCCCGGTGGCCATCGAGGCACCGAGGAGGGCAGCGATTGCGGTACTACGCGTATAGGGAGCCGGTTTGATGTTCATCTTTGGGTTCTCCTGCCGTTTGTTTCAAATGTCTCAACGGGATTCACTATCGGCGTGGCATCCAGGGCGGGACACGCACAGGCCAGCTCCCGAAGATCAGTGTTTCGACCTCAAATTCGCCGTGTCTGCAGCGAAACTCAATGGGACACAATCCCTTTGGGGCCGATTACGTATACCCAAACCCCATATTGGATATAAGCGAAGCCGTCGGGAGGAACCCAGAAATTCATGTTCGCGGTCCATGACGTCGAGCCCTTCGCGGCAGCGAGTTCCGCGGGGGTTGGCGGAACCAGCATGCTGTCGTACAACACGCTGTTGATGCCGGATTGTTGTATGGCGATCCCGAAAATCTCAAACCCGTTGGCCAATTCGACTTTCAAAGTGTCGGTGCCAGTGTCCCAATCAAACACCCTGTCGCAATTCTTGTGGCCACCATAGAACGTTGCATTGGGCCAATGGGACCACGGGGCGGGGGAGAGGCCCGAACAAATTCCATCCGAATGGGAATGATGGTTGCATGTATTGTGATTACCTCCATGGGAGCAGTTCACACTCACCTCGGGATCATTCATGGTGAGTAGTCTCACCTCCCGCTTGGCCACGAAATTTACGGACTGCAAAGCACTTTTTCCCCCGTCACTGGTCTGCACAAAAATCGCGGCGTCGTGATCCGGGATGTAGGAAAGGTCTGGGACCTGCGCGGTGATGCTGGTGTCGCTCCAGCTCTGAATCTGCATTTCCCGGTTCTGCTCGAGCGGTTGATACAGCTTGAGATAAACCTTGCCCGGTGTATCACCAAAAACCCGCCCCGTTAGGGTATACGTGCCCTCCGGGGTCACCTCCGCCAGTTGGCTGTCGATTTGGGGCCGCAGGGTCATGCGGCCACACCCGACTACCACGCACAGTTCCATCAGCGTCTGCCCGGGTTTGGTCACGTTTACCGTCGTAGAGGCACTGCCGTTACACCCCAGTGTGCCGGGTTTCGCGGCCGCCGACACGGTATAGGTGCCTGACTGGGAATAGGACTTGGCGTTGAACGCCAGCGGCAGATCACCGGCTTTTTCCTGAGAGTCGCCGTCACCGAAGTTCACCACCACGCCGTTGGCGCAAGTGCCGGTGCCGGTGACGGTGACGACAATCGGGTCACCGGTGGATGCGCTGGACGGCTGGGCGGTGACGCCTTGAATGGTGCCGGCCGACGCCACGTGGTGGACCATCAACAGACTCACGCCCAGAATGCTCGTCGCTAAACGTAGAGAATGCCGCCTATATCGAGCGTTCATCGTCAGTCTCCGTTGTGGTTGTGTGCGCCGGTGGGCCAACGCCACCCCCGGCTACCCCTAGGTCGCCGGCAATCGATTCGCGGTTCAAAACTTTCGGAAGCGCGACGCATGAAGGTGATAGTGTGGAATGAAACCGCTTCGGTAAAGTTCATCCTTACTTGTTCGTTCGGCTGCAACAAGATTCTCATCCGGCATCTCGAGTGAAATGTGTGGGCTCCAAATTGCTGTTGACGCCGTCTTGGGTTTGCACATAGAACGCGGCCTCCTGGTCCGGAATTTCTCTGCGGATGCCCCCAGGGACTCGCACCCGGATCTTGGTGTCGGTCCAGGAGTCAACTGGTAAGAAGACGTCCTGCTCGATCGGTTCGTACAGTCTGAGATAAACTTTGCCCGGCGCACTGCCGAAGCCCCACCCCGTGATATGCAGAAAGCCGGCCCTCGATACCCCGTAGTAGTCATGGGGTGACACGGAGAAGGACGTTATCTGAGGTTTGACGGTCAACTTAGTGTCGTCGCTGACCACGAGCGGTGGAGTTTTCAATCTAACCCCGTCCCGGCAGCGTAAAACGGAGCACAGCCACATAGTTATGTCCCCGGGCTGGGTCATGCTTACCGTCGTAGAAGCACTGCCGTTACACCCGAGTGTGCCCGGCTTCTTCGCAGCGGCGACCGTGTGTACGCCCGACTGCGAATAAGTTTTGGCGTTGAACACCAGCGGCAGGTCGCCGGCTTTTTCCTGGGAGTCGCCGTCGCCGAAGTCCACCACCACGCCGTTGGCGCAGGTGCCGGTGCCGGTGACGGTCACGGTGACCGGGTCGCCGGTGGATGCGCTGGACGGCTGTGCGGTAACGCCTTGGATGGTGCCCGCCAGCGCCGGAGCGCTGATGGTCAAGAATCCTGCTGCCGTCACACCGGCGGCCATCCGGGCGCTCAGGAGGGCGGCGATTCCGGTACCACGCGTGTAGTGAGCCGGGTTGATATTCATTTTTGGATTCTCCTGCCGGTGGGTCTGGTTGAACTGTCTACGGAATTCACGTATCGACGTGACGTCCGGGGCGGGACACGCACGCCGGCTTTGTCTTTGAGTCGGCGGAAAACGGTCGGGGGTTCAAACCCATTGCTGCCCCTGGAGCATTCGTTATTCGATCTTGCGGTCAGACAACGGTGGCCAAGATGACAGGTCCCCTGTTCGGTGGTTGTGAACATCGATGGCGCGCGTAGAACGGCCGGGAGCGGGAGTGAGTCTCCCAAAACACTATGCTCCGTAGGGTTTAGGGCAGTTTCTCATAGGCCCAGGGGTAGGCCTCATCGCTGGATGGTAAACAATTGTCAAGAATTGATGGGCGATTCGGAGTTTTCCCCAGCGTTTTAGTGGTGAATCGACCCAGTCACTGCGTTTCTGCTCTGGCCTAAGTAGTTTTTGAGTCGCCAGTGCGTTGCAGGGCGTTCTCGTATTCAGAGCACACCGGTGGTGCCCGGTTGCGTTGGGGTTGCTTCCTTTGAGCGCGCAGGGTAGACGCCAAGGGCGCGGTGGCGACGGCGTGGGTAGACCAAAGAGTAGGGGGGTCGGATCGCATTCGACGGTAGCGAATGCGATCCGACTTCATTCAGGGACTCGTCAGTAGTGCGTGACCCCTTTGGGGCCTCGCCCTCTGACCCAAAACACATAGTTCACACTGTCCGGGCCGGGACTGATATCGAAATATATGTTCTTGGTCCACGACGTCGAGCCGACCGCCGCATCGAGCTCCGCGAAGGACGGCATGTTCAAGGTCTCGGAACTGCTGCTGGTTTGGTAGGTCATGTCGATTTCGGCGATTTCCCAGCCGTTCTTGAGCGTGACCTTCACCGTGTCGGTACCGTCGTCCCAATCGACCACACTATCGCAGTTGACGTGTTTCACCGTGAACGTCGCCGAGTTCGTGTGTGTCTGCCCGCTCGTGAAGCAGTTGCCGTCCGAGTGGTGATGGTTGTTGCACAAATTGTGATTGGCGCCGTGAGAGCAGGAGATGTGCACGCCCGGATCGCCCATCTTGAGCCACTTCGAGACCCGCGTGGCTTTGAAGTTGATGGTCTGCAACCCGCTCTTGAACCCGTCGTTAGTTTCGACGAATACCGCCGCATTGTGGTCCAGCGCGCCGCTGATATTGCCCGGAACCTTGACCTTGATGTCGTTGTTGTTCCAGTTTTCAACCGCCATCGACAGATCGTTTTGATACGGTGAGTACAAGCGCAGATAAACTTTCCCGGGTTGCGCGCCGAAACCACCGCCTTTCACGTACAGGTCACCGCTTGGTGTGAGCGTCCACAATTCCGGAGTGGTGAATACTTTCTCGATATGAGGCAGAACTTTGAGGGCTTGGTTCTTGGCGGCCTCGCTGAGCGCGAACTTGTCTTTCTTGTTCAGCAGGTTCTTGCAGTCGATCACCGCGCACAGTTTGGCGAGTTTGCCGCCGGGTGTGGAGATGTTCACGGCGGTGGACGCGCCGGCGTTACACCCCAGCGTGCCGGATTTCTTGGACGCCGATACCGTGAACACGCCGGACTGCGAATAGGTTTTCGCGTTGAACACCAGCGGTAGGTCGCCGGCCTTCTCCTGCGAGTCGCCGTCGCCGAAGTTCACCACCACGCCGTTGGCGCAGGTGCCGGTGCCGGTAACGGTGACGACAATGGGATCGCCGGTGGACGCGCTGGATGGCTGCGCGGTGATACCCTGGATGGTACCCGCCAGAGCGGGCGTGCTGACCATCAGGAATCCCGCCGCCGTCGCCCAGCGGCGGCAGTAGGTAGGGATAATCGTTTTCATGTCTCTATCTCCGCAAGGTTGCGAGCCCGCCCATGATCGGTGGATAGTCGGGCTCCATCGTTGTTACTGCAGGCGCGGTTGCGCGGGCATTTTCTTCAACGGTGCCGCCGGCGCGGGCGCGCTGCTCGCGGCCGGTGGGCTGGCCTTGGCCGGGGCGCGCGCCGCCGGTGGCGCCGCTTTCTGCAACGCCGGCGCCTTCTTCACCATCGCCGGTTTGACGCCCTGCAGGGTGACGGTTTTCGACCAGGAATCGCTCAGGCCCTGAAGCGCCCGTCCCGAGGGCCCGGGAATCAGGGTCGCCGAGATTTTGTAGGTGCCCGGCGCGGTGATCTTCATGGCCGCCGGGAAGCTCATGCTTTTGGACTGATTGGGCTGGATTGACGGCACCTGGGCGTTGTTGATCAGTGTCTGGCAACCGGGTTGCGGGTCGCAGCCCAATTGCACCTTGTATTGTCTGGCATTCGCAGCGGTGCCAGTGTTCTTGATGTAGAAGCTGATACCGAACAGCTTATTGAGCTCGGGCTGTATCACCGCCACGCCCTGGCCGAGATCGATCCACAGGTTAGGCTGCTTGACCGTCATGGTGGGCCGTGCACGGGCCATCTCGATCGTCTTGGCGCGCGGCGCCATCTGGGAAGGCGATCCCGAGGGTTGCTTTACGGTAGCTTGACGACCCGCCGGTCCGGGGCCGCTGCGGGGAACGCCAGGGGGGGGAAATGTTTGACGGAAACCTTCCGGTTGCACCTCCTTAACCGGCGCCGCGGGTCCGGCTCCGCGGGGTGTGGCACCGCCGAACTGCGGCGCCTTGGCGGTCCGCGCTGCGGGTGCCGGAGCGGCGGCCGGCGCCATCGGTTCGCGCGGTGTCGCGCCGGCGATCGCGCCCATCGGTGGTTTGCGTAGCGCGGCGTCACCGATTTGCGCCGTGCGTTTGCTGGTCGGTGCAAACTTGGGAAACAAGTGGCCATATCCCAACTTGCGCAGTTGGTCGATCAGCTTCTCAGCCTCTGCATCGAGTTGCTTGAGCTTGGCGGGAGACGCCCCCTGCGCCTGCTGCTGCAGGGAGGCCGCCTGAGAGCGGATATCGTCGATTTTCTCGATGTCGGCCGCTTTCGGCGCCAGAGTCGCGGCCCATGCTCCAGACGTGATCCATGTGCCGAGGAGTACGGCGATTCCGCTGTTACGAGTAAAGGAAGCCGGATGGATGTTCATATTCAAGTTCTCCTGCCGTTGGTCTGCTGGAACTGCGTCGTTCGAATTCATGTGTCGGCGTGCTCGCCTTGGATCGGGCGTGCGCACGTCAGCCTTGGTCTTGGAGTCGGCGGAAAACGGTCGGGGGTTCAAACCCGTTCGATATGTGATGCCGGTGCGTCACGATGTGCATGGTCGATTCGCCCCCAACCCGCGGGCTTTTATCGGGAGTATGTAAACAAGTCTAGTCTAGTTAAAGAACTCCGAATTGACCATAGTGGAGCGATCAACGTCTCGGCTATGATGTGACTAGTAATCAATCGATTACGGCCTGGTTCGGTGAGGTTGCTGGAACTTCGCGGGGTATTGGTTTAGGATGTTTAGGTACGTGTTCGCCGCGGATCATCTTCATGATCACGACCTGTGGAGCGGATTTGATAAAGACAATAAACGCAAGATTCGCGACGGTCGGGGTTGCCGCGCTGGCAGGACTGCTCGCGACCACCGATGTGGCAGCGCAGGACATCGATTGGATCCCGACACTGATACCGGCCGAGCGTGAGTTGCGCGCGCCGGGCGACGCCCTGCGAATACAGCTCCCAGCAGCAGTGACGGACGACATTCTGCAATGGTTGGCGCTGGAACTCGATAGTGTGGATGTCAGCCAGATCGTACAGCTGGAAACCTCGCCCGAGGGTCGTGTGGTGGTAGTGCGGCCGCCGAGCCCGCTGGAGTTCGGTGCCCACGAACTGCGACTCGTTCAATACACCGAAGAAGGCGACATCATCGAACGCGGGGTATGGAACTTCGACATCCAACAGACCGCGCGGTTTCGCGAGGCATCGTTTACGGCCAATACCACCCTGGATATCTCGCACCGCATCGATGACGATGAGTTACCGGATCTCCCCAGTGAGACTCAGGGGCAAGGTGCCTCCAGCGTCGCCGCGCGCGTCGCCCAGGAGAACTGGGAGGCCACGGCGGAAGCCAACTTTCTCTACGACAGCGTCGGCGTGCAGACGCGCGATTCGGAAACCGGCGTTGGCGGCGGTCGGGAATTCGACATGGGAGAGTTCCTGTTTTCCGGGCGCACCGAGCATCTGTCCGCGCTCGTCGGTCACCACGCGATGCGACACCAGAGCTTGATCATGCAGGGGTTTCATCGCCGCGGAATTTCGCTGACCGGGAGCGTTCCGAACAAGATGCTCGCCGCGTCGGGCTTCGCGTTTCGCACCGAGCCCATTACCGGGTTTCGCGACGGTTTAGGCGTCGGTCGCCACGATCGGCGTGTGGTCGGTTCAATGGTAACGGCACGCCCCATCCCTGGACAGACCAACGCGCTGGCGGTGACCGCCACCTACCTGCGCGGTCAGGGCGAGGACGGTAACGGCGTCGGCGTCAGTGGCGAGCAGTTGTTCACCGAGGGCGACGGTTGGAGCCTTGTCGCCGAGAGCCGGTTGGCCCAGGATCGAATTAAATTGCGCGGTGAGGTGGCGGAGACCGACTACGACATCGACGGCGATCTCGATGTGTTCGACGAGGAACGCGACGATGCACACCAGGTGCTGGTGGAATTCACGCCCTGGTTCGGCAAGACTCTCTACGACCGGCCGATGAATTGGACCTTCGGCGCCGAGTACAAAGAAGTCGGGTTGTTCTTTCGCAGTCTCGCGAACCCCAGTCTACCGTTCGATAAGGAACTGGCCCGCGCGTTCAGCACGTTTCAGTGGGGCGGATTGGCGTTCCAGATCCAGGCCGGTCGCGAGAAAGACAACGTGGACGACATCGAGGACTTGCCCAAGCTGCGCAATCAACTGGTGCTCGGGAGCATGAGTTACACGCCGCAACCGAGCTATGACGAAAGCGGGCAGCCGCGGGCGCGTTGGTATGGCCAACCTTCCTTCAACCTGTCGACCCAGTACGCGCATTTGAAACACGCGGTGCTGCCGGAGGCGTTCCTCGGGGGCATGATCAACCAACGCACGACCTACAATCAGTTGGGGGCGAGCTTTCAGTACTCCGCTTGGAGTTGGTCGGTGGGGCATGGGTTCGGGAAGGAAGAGGACCTGACTGGCGCGCTCTCCGACCGGCGCAACGAACTCAGCGATCTGGCGGCCAACTGGCAGATCGGGGAACGCCTGCTTCTGGGCGCCCAGCTCCAATACAACACCATCACCGACATCCGCACCAGCCTTACGACCCGTAGCTGGGTCGGCAACCTGTCCGGCGAAGCGGTACTGGTCCGCGACCGGTTGACCGCGGGCATCAATCTCAGTGTGAACCAGGACGGCGCTTCCGACGACTCAGTGGACACGGAGACCCGAACTTACGGGTTCAGCGTTAATTGGCAAGCGATATCGCCACGGCGAAACTGGCCGGGCCTGTTGCTCTGGTTGCGCGGCGAGCGTCAGGAGTTCGAAGACGAGCTCGCCCCGGACAACGATCGAAGTCCGTACCAGGTGTTCGTGGGCGCCAGCGTCAACTGGCCGGTATCGGTGCCGTCCCTTTACTGAGTTGATGGAAATGAAAAAAACGATTACTACATGGCTGGGTTTGATTCTCGCGGCGCTGGTGGTGCCGGCGGGCGCGACGGTCGTGGGATTGCGTGTTACTCCCTCGGCCTTCAATGCGAACATGACCATCGATATTGAGGCGGAGTTGCCACCACCCGGACCGCGCCGCGGTCTGCCCGATGGTTTGCCCCCGTTTCAGGAAATCGTGGCGGATGCCGAGCCCGAGGTGAAAGTCATGCCCACCGCATTTACCGTCACCTGGGATATGGAGTGCAGTACGCTATCAAGTTTCCCGGCCACTTCCGCGCGGGGTGAGTTTCGCTTGAACGGCTTGGTGATCGATACGACGGGGCCGTTGACCGCGCCGGGGCCGTGCGACGCCTTTCAGGATACGCCGGTTCGCGAAACTTTCACGCTGACACAGAAAGTGATCGACGCGATTGTCGAACAAATTATCGGCGGTACGTCCACCGATACGCTACTCAACATGAGAAATTCATTTAATCGCACGGTTAACTTGGAGTACGCGCGGTTGTGGGTGGATGGAGGTACCGGTGGGCTCGAAGAGTCAGTGGCGATTACCGTGAACGGCCGCGTCACCGCCGAGCTCAATCGCTCACGGCTGGTGGCCGCCAACGGTCAGGTGTTCGGCGTGTCACCGGTGATTCCCTTGACGCGGACCGGCGTGACCCCGGTCAACGTGAACTGGACGACCACGATCGAAGTGGTCGGCGACGGCACCGATCTAACCATCGAGTCGCCCAATATCGTGTTCCGCACGCCATCGGGTCAGCCGCTCACAACCCAGGCCAAGCCTTTGACCCGCAATGTGTTGGCGGGACAGACACAGGCGCTCTTCAACGACAGCATCACGGTGCCCGCCACGCTTGCCTCGCGGGCGCGGCAGGCGAATGCCGGTCAGATCATCATGGAACGGCGGTTCAGCGACGGGGAATCGGAGTTCGTCGCCAGCGTACCGCTTTCCATCGGTACCGCCGGCAGCGCCGGGTTCCAAGTATTCCGCATGGATCTGCGCTTCACCGACGACGCGCGGGTCAAGGTCGTGGAACCCGACGCTCCGCTGCAGGCGCTGGTCGATATCAATTACAACGGCACCGGGCAACTCATCGGTCGCTGGGAATGGGCGCCGCTGCCCGCTGCCGGGGCGCCGCTGTTCCGGCCGTTACCGCCGGCCCCCGCCGACGCGGTGCGGCCCACGGACGTCGATCCGTCGTCGCGCGAGACGCTGACCCTGGTGCGCGAATTCCTGGTCAGTCTGCAGAATACTCAGTTGCGGAGTCCGCCACTGCCCACCCATCGGATCGGCCAATTCGTGGTCCGGCTCGTGGTTCAGGACCCGGAGGTGCTGTTCGAGGAGCCCGTGATCCGCTACGCGGTCACCGGCAACGCCGTCACCGACGTTTCCATCGAGCGGCGCCCGTTTCAGATCCTTGGTATTCGTAGCCCCGGCACCGGTGCGGAGCTTACCGACGACCTCCGTTTCGCGTGGGGCGCGGCGGCCAGCGAAGTAACCGCCTATCAGATCGAATTCTTTGCCGACGCCGAGACGCAGAACCGCCTTACCGGGATCGTCGTTCCCGGCGATCAGACTTCCGCCATGGTGTCACGTCTGGCGCGCACGCATCTACCGGCGGGCGAGACCTACTGGTGGCGGGTGTCGGCGTTTGGCCGCGACGGCAACATCAGCGCACGGAGCGAAGCGCAGACCATCGTGGTGCCCTGATCGGGCCTCGAGAACCCCTGAATTCGGTAATTTTTACGGGTACAGCCCCGGTATTTGCGGTAAAGTGTGATTCGCACCGTCGCTGCCTGCCGTCAGGCTGACGGTCGTTGACGATGACCGTGCTCTATTCCCGAATGCCCATACGTCATGGATTCTCCCGAACGTCTCCTGCAGCGCATTGCCGACGGCAGTAGTGAAGCGATGGCGGATTTCTACCGCATGTTCGAGTCTAAGGTATATGCCTTCGCGCTCAGAAAATTGAACGATCCGCATGCCTGTGCCGACATAGTGAATGAGGTGATGATGGCAGTGTGGCAGGGTTCAGGTCGGTTTCAGGCCAACGCGAAAGTGTCCACCTGGCTTCTGGGGATCACGCATAACAAGGTGATCGATCGGATCCGCAAGAACGTGCGCAACGAGTCCGAAGAGCTGGACGACAGCATGCCGGACTCCGATGGACCGGCCGCCGTGGATCTGGTGGCGCGCGCCGAAGACGCGGAACGGTTGAACGACTGTATGGAGCGTTTGTCGCAAGCGCACAAAGAGGTGGTGCATTTGGCGTTTTTTGAAGATCTGACCTATGGCGAGATCGCGGAAATCGTGGGGTGCCCCGAGGGCACCGTGAAAACGCGCATGCTGCATGCCAAACAGAACCTGAAACGTTGTTTGAGTAGAGGTTTATGAGGAAGGTCAGTTATGACGGATAAAAAGATCGAAGAATTGCTGCCGTGGCTGGTGAACGAGACGCTGGATCGCGAGGCGTCGCGTCAAGTCGAGGAATATCTCGCTGGCGACCCGGAGGCGCGCGACGACGTCGAATTTCTGCGTGCGGTGCGTAAAACGTTGCAGGATCAACCGCTGCATTCCCCAGGTGAACTGGGTTTGAAGCGCTTCCAGAAGCAACTCGCGGAAAAGCGCCGCCCGGCGCCGAAACCACAAACCTGGTGGCGTCCGGCGCTGGCGGCCGCCGCCCTGGTCATCGTCGTACAAGGCGGGTTGTTGGTAAACCTGTGGCAGTCCGATACCCCGGGTACCTATACGCCGCTCGGCACGGCGCCTACCGGTGCGATGCTGCAGGTGGAATTACAGGAAACCGCGACGGCGGCGGCGATCACCGAGGTGTTGGACCGCGCCGGGGCGACGATTGTCGATGGCCCCAGCGCGTTGGGCTTGTATCGGTTGCAGGTGCGTTCGGAATCTGAGCTAGAGCAGGCGTTGGCAGTATTGTCGGCCAGCACCGAAGTGGTGAAACACGTCAGCAAGGAGTAAACCATGAAACCGTGTGTGTGCGTGGTCCTGATACTCGCCCTGAGTTCGCCGGCCGGCGCACAGTTCCGGGCAAATGTGCAAGCCGCACCTAAGCTCGAGGTCAAGCAGGTAGATCCGGAAACGGTGCGCAAGGCGCGCGAAAGTCTCAAGAAGACGCCGCCGGGGGCAACGCAACCGGCAAAACCGGGTCGGGAGCCGGTCCTGCAGGCCAATCCCAAGCCGAAAGGTCCGCGGTTCACCGCCAATCCGGTCGATCCGGGCCCTGACAGCACCGCGCCGGACGAGCGCGAGCCCGACTATCCATCAGGCGGCGGGGGCTACGATCCCGGCTACGACTACTCGGGGGGTTATGAGTACGACTACTACGACCCCGGTTACTATGACGGCGGCTACTACTATGACCCGGGTTACTCCGAGCAACCCGCTTATCAGGAACCGGCAGCGCCGCCGGAACCGGAGCTGCCGCGCAGTCATGGCAGCCTGTTCGACAATCAGTTGGGGTTTTCCGAACCGACCGAAGCGCCGTCCGGCGCGACACCGGATGTACCGGAGGACGACAGCGTCGAACCGCGGCAATTGCTAGTCGCCACCGCCAACATGACCGACGCGCAGACGCTGCAACAGCAGGTGACTGCCATGGGTTACCGGGTACGTAAACGGAGCACGTTACGGGGCCTGGGTATGGTGGTATCGGTGCTGCAGTTGCCGGAAGGCAAACGGGTCCGCGACGCGGCCGAAGAACTGCGCCAGGTGTTGCCCGGTTTCCTGATCGATGCCAACACGCGCTACGGTTTGAGCGGTGCCGACCGCCGTCGTTACGCCGCACGGCTGATCGGCTGGAAACCGGAATCCGGCCATTGCGGTGCCAACCGTCGCGTAGCGCTGATCGATACGTCGGTGGACACCGGCCACCCGGCCCTCAAACAAGCACGCGTTATGCAGAAGTCGCTGGTACCCGGTGGCCTGAAAAAGGCCGATCCGGTCCACGGCACGGCGGTGGCCGCGCTGCTGGTCGGCACCCAGGGCGAAGACTTCGCCGGTTTGATTCCGGATGCCGAGTTGTATGTCTACGACGTGTTCCGCAAGCGCGGCAAGAAGAAGACCGACACCACCGCGGAGTGGATCATCCGCGCGCTGGATCAGGCGGCGCGGCAACGGGTCGATGCCGTAAACATGAGTCTCGGCGGGCCGCCCAACGCGTTGCTCGATGTGGCGATCCGCGCGGTGGTCAACCAACAGATTCTCGTCGTTGCGGCGGCCGGGAACGGTGGCCGCAACGCGCCGCCGGCGTATCCGGCGGCCTACCCCGGGGTGGTGGCGGTCACCGCGGTGGACGCCAATCGCAATGTGTACGCCAAAGCCAATCACGGTGATTACGTGGAATTCGCCGCCCCCGGCGTGGACATCTGGTCCGCTAAACCCGGCGGCGGCGGCCATTTTCTGTCGGGCACGTCGTATGCAACACCGTTCGTCACCGCGGCGCTGGTGTCGCTGCGCAGTGGTACGGAAGGCGAACCGGCGCAATCGCTGCACGAACGGCTGGCCGGTACCAGCCACGATCTCGGCGATCCCGGGCATGACGCCGTGTACGGCTGGGGTTTGATCCAGAATCAGGCGGCGTGCCCACAGGTCGCTAACGCGGGCGCAACGCCAAAACCGAACTGACGATCCGCAGCGACGGCGCGGGTCGTCGAGTGATTCACAAAGCGTTACGGTCCGCGGAGCGTCCGAGCGCGGCAGGGGGAGTAGGGGATGCACGATACACAAAGGCGATGGCGGCATAGCGTACCGGTCGGTACGGTGGATCGCGCGCCATGCGCTGCCCATTGCGCGAACCCGTGTAGCTGGCGGGCGCCGGTCGAGCTGCCGCGGCAGGACCGCGCGTTTGAACCTGCCACGCATTCGCATCGACAAACGGGTCGGGGCGCCGGAATGTTGTCCGAGAACGAGCAGAAGCGCCATTTTCGCAATAGGGGACCTGCAATGCGTATCGTCGAACCGAGCAGAAGCCGTCATGGTGGTCGCGCAATAATACTCACACGCAACATCGCCGCGGCCGCAGTGTTGTTGACGGTAGGAATGACGGCTCACGCGGCGAACTTCGATTACCTGGAGTTCGACAAGTTTCCCGGCAATTTACTGCCGCATTGGTCGGGCGACTCGTACTATTCCCACTACCCACACATCAAGGTCACGTCCTCGAACGGCGAAAACTTCGACACCGTCGACCAAGCGGCTGGAATAGTTTTTGGCGCGAGCATCAGTTGGCAGGTAACCGAAGCGCTGGGATTCCATGAAAACGAGGGCAGCGTGAAATTCACCGGCCAGAGTTTCCAGTTCCAGTCGGGGAACTTCTATACTGGCGGTAACCACGAGTTCAAGGTCGACTATCTGGCGCCCGCCATTCCCTACACGCCGATCGCTGCGTGCAACAACGAACTGGCGGCGCGCGGAGCGGACGCCATCTACTGGGGCTTCATATTGACGTTCCAGGATGCGTACCAGGCGGACGCCAAATACCGCTACAAAAGGCCATTGAAGTGGGCGACCGTCGAGGACCAGGCCAGTTATCCAGTGGCCATCATCTGTCACGGTACACAAAAACCGAAACCGGCGAAAACGCCGGATTACAAACCGGCGATTCCCAGCGCGGGGGCATTGGCCACTGACGAGCCGTTCAAGGTGTTGAGCGCGAGTCTCGGTATCGCACCGCAGTACTACAATGGCGAATGCCCGGCAGAGCTGGATCTGCCGATTTCCGTTATTGCGAATCGTAAGGGCACCGCGGTGGTGCGGGTGGAATCGACGTTCGGCTGGCAGTCCACACCCTTCAACTATGAGACCGGGATTTTCTCGCCGGTAGCCGGCACCTGGGGGGCAGAAGGGATCGAGAAGCTGCCGGTGCCGACGCCGAAACCCATACCCGATTCCGGCAGCGGTGGCGTGGTAAACCAGGGCATGGACCAGATGAGCGTCCAGCAAAGCGGTCCGGAACCGCCCCCGGGCCCCACCGACCCGACGCCCTTCGACCAGTCCGCGGAGTACAAAATCGATCAGGACGCCAACGTGTATCAGGGTGCATTGCGGTTAAAGGTGAGCGACAGCACGCAGACGATCTACTCGCTGTGGAAGGATTTCAAGGTGGTGTGTGCGCCCAAGAAATCGGCCGTGGCTCAGGGCGCGCCCGGCGCGATCCAGGTCCAGGCCAGCGTGACCGACGCGACGATTTGGGTGACACCGAAGCCCAGCCAGTGCGGCGTGCAGGTGGATGGCGAAGTGGAGACCGACCACAACAACATCAACGTGACGCTGGCGCTGGAAAACGCCGCCGGCGATAAGACGCCTACACAAATCGTAAAGACTACGCAGACCACACACGGATACAAGGGACAATTCTCGGCGTTCTTCGACATGGCCACCAGCGGCGACGGTATCTGGGTGACGCCGAACCAGGAAGGTCAGGCGCAGTGGGGTTTGCCGGGTTCCTCGAACACGCCGAGCAATCAAAAGACCGGCTCGTTCAAGATCGTGACCTCGGCGCCGAACCACTTCGAATCCAACGTGGGCGGCTTCGAGTTCACGTGTGTGGAAAACACGATTGCGACGCTGCCGCCCGTGCAGGTCAATCCCAACCTGCCCGGCGCCCAGGCGGTGCAGGGAAACGCCCCACCGGGGGCGACACCGCGTTTCGGTACCAAGGTGCCGACCCCGTCACAAGCGGTGATCGCGACTCAGCCAGAAGGGCAGGACCGGGGTGCGGTGCCGCGCCGCGGATCGGTGGAGTCGACGAGCCCGGGCGGCGTGCCCCGGTTTGGTGCGAAAGTTGTACCGGCGGATCGAAAGTCGGTGAGCGGCGTACCCCCGCGTCGCGCCGAGCCCGTCCCCACCGATCAGTTGAGCCTAAACCCCGAAAAGATCCGCAGCTCAGGACGCGACCGGACTAAAGGGGTCCAGGGATTGTCGCCGCGGCCGCACACGACAGCGGCCGCTTGTCCGCCGCCGAACCACTCCTGCAAGTACAACGAAGGCTCCTCGTGCTGGTACAACTGCCAGCTGGACGGGGGGATCGAGATCTGCGACATCTGCGTCAAGAGTTCGGGCGGTGGCGGCGGCTTCGGCGACGAGATCGACGTACTGTCCTGGAGCTGGGGTGAGACCAACGAGGGGACTTTTGCTGAGATCAACCGCGGCGGACGCATTATCAAAGGACGCGTGCCGGAGGGTGGTCTGCCGGGGGTTGGGGTAAGGCGCGGAGCAATCCCGGGCGCCCGGACGCTGAAGGGAACCGGTAAGCCTTCCGGTGCGGGCGGTGGCGACGGTCTGGATCGCGTACCAACGGAAATCGTGTCTATGGATTTGCGTGGCGATCCGCCGGCCGCGAACCCGAATCGAATGGCGACGCGCAGCGGCGCGGCCAGGCCCGCGCCAACGAAAGGCGGGCACAGCTCGACGCCACAACGGGTGACCAAGGCCGATACCGCGCCCGCCGCCAAGCGGGTCGCGCCGACCGCCAAACCGCGCCGTGCCGGGCCGGCCAAGGTGGCGATCAGCAAGTTGGCCGCTTCGGGGCGCAGCAATCTGGATGTATGGATTCAGAACGCCGGCCAGGGTCCGGCGACCGGATGCACGGTGGAGGCGACCTTGACGCGCGGTGCGCGCAAGGTGAAGAAAACCGCGAATGCCGGGACCGTGGCGCCGGGCGCGACCCAGAAAGTGACGATTGCCACCGGCGCGGTGTTGTCGGCAGTGAAAGTGTCGGTGCGCGCGAAATGCGACAACGCCACGAGCGTGGCCAAAGGTTTGTAACGGGGACACCGAGGCAGCCTAGCTTCCTGCCTCGCGGGGTCCCGATGAGTTTTTGTCGGGTCGAGAATCCCGGCCCAGGAGGTAGTGGACATGAAACACGTACGCACAGGTCGATTCATTGTTTTAATTCTGACGGGGTTGTTATTGTCCGAGACGGCCTCCGCCGCCAACCAGGGGGTGCTGGCGCTCACCCTGCAGCATGCACCGGCCGGCCCCAGCGACGGGCGGTTGGTGATTAAGCTGGACGCGGAAGGCGGCTGGTCGATTATCGAGACGAACTCAGTGCCGTACCGGTTTCAGCTCAACGCGTCCTGGAATACCGTTTATATCGATACCAGTGAAGACATGCCCCATCGCCTGCAGTTCCGACCGGGTGGATACAGTTATGAAGGGAACTTCATTACCTGTGGGAATCTGCCAACCTGCTATGACCATCACTGGATGGCACCGCCTACTGAAGGGACGACGTATCAAACCGCCCACGTACCGCAAGACGTGCTGTTCACCGACGACGGGATCTATGTCGACGCGCTGGGCCAGTGCTACTCCAAGCGCAAACAGTTACTGAATCAGGGCAAAAGTCTGAACTGGGTCTTGTCCAACGATCACACGGTCGAAAAAAGCGTGTTCGTGCACTTCTTCATTTGGGGCCAGGACACGCAGGTCAGCAAAGAGTTCAATGTCCCTTTGACGGTGTTGTGTAAAGGCGATCCCGCCATCGCAGACGCGGTGTCGCCGCTTCCACAGATTCCGTTGCCCATGAGCGTGGGTTTTCAGGTGACCTCGGCAAATCTGGTGGTTGCTCCCAAGCAATACGAAGGTGAGTGTCCGAAGGAAATCTCGTTTTTTGGCAAGTTCACGGCCACCGAGGCCGGCACCTTCAAGTATCGGTTGGCAACTGCGCACGGCAAGGTGACCCACACCCGGACCGTGTCCATCACGGAAACCCAAAACGGCGTGTATACATTGGACGACACGATCAAGACCGACGTGCCGCTGCACGAAATTCCGAGTCCTCCGCCGCCGGGGGGTAGCCACGGCGGGCCGGCCAGCGGCGATATGGCGGCGGCCCAACGACCCGTCGATCCGATCGATACGGGACCGAGTTCGCCGGCGTTGCCGACCCAGCTCACCGATACACCGGTGCCGGGTAATGTGCACAAAGAATCGTTCCGCATCGAGGTACTGGAGCCGAACTCGCTGCAGTCGAATTTCGATGGCTTCAATATCACCTGTGCGCCCAAGACAAACATCGCCACGGTAGGCGATCTGGCCGGCTCGAGCCGCTCAGAACCGGTTGCGGCGCCGGTGTTCGGCGGCAAGGTGATGGCTCGGTCAGCGCAACCGGAGAACAAACCGGCGGATACGAAGGTCGTGCAGGGGCTTGTCAATCCCCAGGGCAAGAAAACCGCTCCCGGTGCGACACCGAGTTTGGGTGCGCAAGAACCCGCAGGCCGCGGGTCGAAAAAACTCGATACCGACGGTTTGGTGGGCCCGAAAACCACGGAGCCGGTCACGCGATCGAAGTTCGGCGGCCAGAACCCGGCGCGATCGGCTCGAATCACCGCTCCGGCATTGATGGGAACGGGCAAGCCTGCCAATACGGGGGGTGGAAGCAGCCGGGATACGGTGCAGACGGAAATGATCTCCATGGATCTGCGCGGCGACGCGCCGCCAGCACCGACCGATCAGATGGCGGCGCGGCGCGGTACTGTCCCGCGCGGTGGTCAACCCGAAGCCGGCGCGAAAACCGGGGCGAGCGAGTCGCGTCCCACGAACCCGCAGCTCGCCGCCGTCGATCCCAATGCGGTGAAACGGATGACGCCGACCGCCAAACCGCGCCGTGCCGGACCGGCCAAAGTGGTGATCAGCAAGTTGGCGCAGTCGGGTCGCAGCAATATCGACGTGTGGATTCAGAACACCGGAAAGGGGCCGGCGAGCGCTTGCTTGGCCGAAGCGACCCTGACGCGGGGCGGGCGCAAGGCGGTGAAAACGGCGAATGCCGGAACGGTGGCGCCGGGGACGACGAAGAAAGTGACGATTGCCACCGGCGCGGCGCTGTCGGCGGTGAAGGTGTCGGTACGCGCCCAATGCCAGGGTGGTCAGATAAAGAGCGCCGTCAAGCATTGGGGCGATCCGCACGTCGATGAGCAACTGCGCAGAAAGAATTGAAGTCGCAGCAATGCAAGTGCCGCGCCGAGGCGAGGAGATAGAGGCCGGTCCCTTGGTTTACAGGCCGGTATGGAGATCCGGACCGCATGCGCGCACCGCGCCGCTGAGGGATGGGCTCGGGATAGTTATTTCGACAGATAGTACACATTGGTCGGAGTGAGGGCCATGAAACATCGGATGGTCATCGTGTTGTGCGCTTGTTTGGCGGATTCAATGGAACTGGTGAGGGGAGACCACCACCCTGGGCACGTGCCGGAGGGAGTTGATGTGCCGGCGCCGCCGCGGGGATCGCTCACCCCGGCGCAGTTGAGGCAACTCTGCGCGAAGCTCAAACAACTGAAGGAACCGGCACGCTCGGAGTTCAAACGCCGGGCGGGTGACCAACTCGATCTGAATCTGGATCGGGAATGCAAGAAGTTGCAAGCGGCACCGTCCGCTCCTGCGCCTCTTGCGAAACCGGGAGTTCGGTCCGCGACCACAAAGGGCTGCCTGCAATCGGGCAGCACCATTTACGTCAGCGGCCAGCATCTGAGCCGGGGTGTCTCCTGCTCGCTCGCTCCGTCGTTGGCGACGAGAAAAACCCAGGGAACAGATACGGAAATCTGGCTCGCGTTGACGGCGGCGCCGGAGCCCGGGCGTCGCTACGAGTTTCGCTGTGCGGAAGGCAATCGGACGCTGCTGAGTACCCACTTTGCGGCGTGTGAGGCGGTGCCGCCAGCACCGAAGGCAACGGTGGCGCCGCCGCCGGTCGACGAAGGCCCGATCGACCTGGTTGGAACACTCGATATCGTTGGTCCGGTATACACCGGTCCTGGGCAACTGCAGTCGCTGACGGTGGAGGTGCGCAATCGCGGCAAAGCGCTGGGTTCAGGGCCGACCGTGAACACCGGTTTATGGGTGGAGGTGTATCTGGCGGACCGAGATCTGGGCAGGCAGCCACTACCCCGCATTGAATCTCTCGGGGATCAGGTCGAGGGTGGCGTACTGGCGCGCAAGGCCGTGCGGATGCCACAGATTCCGGCGCCTGGGCAGAGCCAATCGCTACCGGTGGCGATCGTAATGCCCAAAGTACCGATCGGTTCGCATCATTGGTGTGTGCGCGTGGACAGCAAAGCGCAGATCGCGGAGATCAACGAGGACAACAACCTCAGTTGTGTCGCCGTAGCTGAAAAGTCGTTGTTTGGTGCGCGGGTAGGTGAGCTGGGTGGAACGCAGGCACCGGTGGATTCCGGCGGCGTGGTTCCTACCGCTCCCGACACACAAGCGCTGATCGAGGCCCTGTCCGCGGAGTTTCTGAAACGTATCCGCACATTGTCTGTATCCCGTTTCGACAAACGCTGTCCGTTCCCATTCACCGAAGACTCTCTCGGCCGGTACCTGCGCACCGCATGGGGGAAAGACATCGCTGCAGCGCAAAACCGTCTGTACGACATGTTCGTGCAGCTGGGTTGTGTGAGTGCGCGCCGCTATGCCGGCCTCCACCGCGTGTTCAGCGAACTGACGCTGCAACGTGCCGACCTCGACGCGGACATGAAGCAGATGCTGGCGCCGCTGGCGTTGCTGTTCTTTGAGCTCGGCTACGGCGAGTTCCGCTACTCCATTATCCAGTGGCTGATCGAGAATGCCGATAGTTTCAAGGAGGCGAACGACGATCAGAATTCCGTCCTCTCGCACATCGGCCTGTTTGTTCGCCAGCACGACCGGTTGTGGCAGATGGGCCACGAGGAAAGCCGGCTTCTGCTCGACTCTGCGGGCAACCTGACTATCGGCGACTGCAGCCTGGCCGAGTACCTGCCGGTGGAGAATGAGGACGGCGAAACGACGCTGTTCTGCCCGCGAAGCTGCATCGTCGACGTCGCCGCGGAGCAATCCGAAGAGACCGACACGGAACTGGAAAGCGGCTTGCTGCTTACCCCCGAGGCACAGCAGATCTGTGACGATCTCAACAAGGCCCGCGCCGACAAACCCAAACCGAGTCACGCGCAAGTCCAGTGCATCCAGGATTTCGTCGAAAGTGCGACCAGCAATGAATTTCTCGCCTGTCAGGCTGATGCTTTCGCGACACGCGGCGCGCTGCTCGCGAACTTCGATCACGAGCGTACACGGAAGGATATCTACGTGGCCAGAAACTGCCGCCTAACCGACAAATTGGTGTATCAGTTAGGCAGAGCAACTGAGAATCTAAGGAGGAGTTGGGACCACGTTCAAAGTCTAAGAGACCATCTAGACGAATTGCAGAACGCGATTCGCATTTACGATCCCAGTTTCAATCTTCAGCTAGGAGCCGGAATCGATCGGCCCGTTACGGTGACGTGCGACTGGTGCGGAGATGATGACTGGAATGAGATCGCACGCCTGACGGACGAGTATGCATCCACGATACAGGACTTTAAGGATGCCGTAGACTCTTATCATAACAACCTTGATGAGTGGCGACAGGCATACACCGCCGTACAGGATCACTTGCGGGACGAACTTCTGGCCGATGGTTCAGAAAGATGCTCGCCGCTGTCTGAGGGTTGTTCGGACGCCTGCGGTATTGTCGACCAGATGGTTCAGGAAGTGAACGCCTGCTGGGACCAGGCGACGGCCCGCGAGGAGCCGGAGAAGGGCGGGGTGCCGCCGGGCGCAATCAGCCGCCCCGACCCGCGGGGTCCCGGCGATCTACCCGGCTCGATGGACGCCCTGCAACAGTGCCTGATGGCGGCTGGCGGCCAGGATCCGGAGACGCCGCCCAGCAACTGTCCTCACTACACGCGGTGTCCGAACGGCGAGATGCCGAATAGGCAGAACTGCACCTGCGGCGTGGACCAGCGGGTTTCCGAGGTGCCTGACAATTGTCTCATGGTGGCGCAGTGCACCGATTCGCAGATGATCTGCTGCCCGCGGCCGATCGGTCCGGAAGATACCGAGGGCGGTGGCGGGGGATTTCCGGGCGCACCGCCCGGTGATCCGCTTGGAGCGACCGGTCGCGCGGTGCGTGTGTGGGCGTCGGGATCCCACAGCGAGTAAACAAACGGATGCGTAACGACAGCGCCGACTTGTCGAATGAAAACGGGATTTGCGGGCGAGAGGTAAGTGTCGCGATGGAAGAGTCCCGTGGCGGGCGACGCTGCGGGGTAGGGTACCCTCGGTGGCGCCGAAACGGGCATACCCTGGAACGGCCAACTCGGTGGGTGACGGGAAGGGGGAGGACGGTGGAACTTGGTGAGCGTGAGACCGAATCAGTTCGAAAGTGGATGCGCGGACCGGACGCCGTTCCGCAGTTGGATTCGCAGGTTTCTTGAACCCTTCTCAGCCGGACGACGACTCAAAAGGCGCTGACAACAACTACAATCGAGGTAAGCGAATGAAACATAACAACAAAGTTTTCCACCGAGGCGGCGCCGCACCGACGCAGGATCACGGCCAGCACTGGTCATCTCGGATCCGAGGCGGGTCCGGGACCGGCTTGTCTCTATTGGGCGCCGCGCTGCTGGCCGTGTGGGCCCCTGCCGAGCCGGCGGCCGCCGGCAGCATCACGCAGACCGGCGAGCGCCCGACGCTGCTCGTCATGGATGTCGACGACGACGGTACCTACGACTTCGCCGCGGCCACCAAACGCACCACGCAATTCAACGTCCAGCCGTCCTGTGACGACGGCGAGGTGCCTTCCGGGGCGTACTGGGTGGCGATGGGCGATGTGGGCACGACCTGGCACACCACCGCCTTGACCGGCCAGACTTTTCAGCCGGGCAGCAATCCCGGTGTGCCGGCGCTCATGCAGCTTCCCGAGAATGACAATCCTGCGCTGCAGTTCCCGCAGCATATCCATGAAGCAGCGGTGCAGTTCTGTAACAGCAAGTCTAACCAGTACGATCTGGAAGACGGACGAAAGTTTTTCAATATTCCGCTTGGCGGCGTCCTAGCCGGCGCGAAGTGCGTGTCCGAGCCCGGCCCGAACCCGCTGCCGAACGCCGAATTAGTGGGAGGTATACTCTGGTGTATTGCCACGGTCGGAGCCTGTGCCGCCGGTGGACCCAATGCGAGCGGTATGGGTATCGACGCGGTGGGTGGCGACATACGGTTTGATGTCGACTGCGCTGATCTGGGTGGCGCTCCGGAACCGGGCGGCAATACGCCCACACCGGTGGGAGAAAAGGATCCGGACACCTACAACAAGAACGAGCCGGTGAAGGCGAACCTGTCGGTATTTCCCTCCAACTACGAGGGCCAATGCCCGGTGAATCTGGCGTTGATCTCACAAATCGACACGCTGTTCAAAGACGATTTCGAATACTGGATCGAATCGACGGAAGGCTGGCAGTCGAACGTCGCCACCGCGAAGCCCGATACCAAGCACTATGACTTCTGGCGCGCCACCATCTACAACGACGCGCTGTCGGTGCCCATCGTCAGGCCCAGCGGCGGAGGCAGCGGCGGAGGGGCCGTCGGAACGGGTGCCAGCGGGGATAAAGCGACGCCCCCTGGTGGCGGTGGTGGTGGGGGTTTGCCCGCCGGGCCCGGCCAGTTTGCCACGCCCCCGACCGCATCCAACCTGCACAAGTTTTCGCTGCGTGTGGTCATGCGCGTGAACAAGCAGACCCTGGCGTCCGACTGGGAACAGGTCTCGGTGCGCTGCACTCCCAAACCCAACGAGGGTTTGGCCGGCGACGGCAAGGCGACTCCGACCCTGCCTCCGGTGCAGGGCGGCCGTCCACCGCTCGGGGTGACGGGTTTAGGGCAAGGGGGGCAATCGCTACCGGGCGGCAAGCCCGTACCGCAGCCCGGCGGATTCAAGCCGCCCCAAATCCCGCCGAGCCGGGTGGTGATCGGCAAGCCGACCGCACCGGAAACCGGCAAACCCACACCGACGGTCAAGACGGCGCCGGTCGGGCAGACCCGCCCGACGCCGCCGACCGGCAAACCGACGCCACCGACGTCAGTGCGACCTACGGTGGTGGCGGCGCTGCACCCGGACGTGGTGATTAACACCATAACCCGCACCGGCCCGCGCAAGATCGTGGTGTCGGTCGGTAATGTCGGGGCGGCGGCGGCCAAGTCGTGCAGCGTCAAGGCGACCGTCCAACGGCGCAACAAGACCACGACGCACACCGCCCAGGGTGGCGACATCGCCGCGGGCGGCGGTAAGCGACTGAGTCTTACAGTACCGACGCTGCCGAGAATCAAGAAATTGACGGCGAAAGTACGTTGCGCGAACGAACCCGCCAAAAATGCCGGCAACAATTCCGCAACGATGTAGTTCGTCGGTCATTCGGTAATTGCTCAACGAGGCCTCCGAGAGGAGGCCTCTTTTTTTGCAGCGACCGGCGCCTCGGCAGCCGGTGACGGCAGAAAGTCTCTCCCCCTCATCGGTTTCTTTAAACCGGCGCCGGCCGCGGCGCGACTCAATGGGTATGAATGCCGCAAGACGAAACAAGCGCGTCGCATGCGCGGGTCTATTCGCCATGGGCACGATGATTCTTCTGGCTGGTTTGCCCACCGTGGTTCACGCCGGGTTCCTGTGCCAGGAGATCAATACCCGTTGGGAGTTCTGTGGGGACGTACGCGGCGGGGATCTCGTCGTCGGCATGTTGTTCCGTTTCGGTGCGTCTCAGAGTGACCGCACGGAAGATGCGGTCCCGACACCGATCAAGCCGCGGCGCGTCATCGCACCCACGTACACGCCGGGTTCCACGTTGCTGCCTTCCGAATCCGGGGCGCGCGTGCCGAGTTGGGAGCAGGGACGCGGTTTGAACCGCATTGACCGCCGCTTCGACCTATCCGCACATTAACTAAGACCACGAGGAACTGTCATGTCAAATCCGTTGCGAAAAATTGCCGCCTATGCCGCGATGTGTGCCTTTGCGTTTGGCACCGCGCAATCGGCCTGGGCACAGCCCGATCTGATTCCGGTCGTGCCGGGGACCATGAACGGAAAAGTGTCTGTCCAGAACATCGGCACCAAGACCGCGGACGCCAGCTATCTGACCATCGTCTGTAAACGCGTCGGCGGTGGTCCTTGCGCGGAATCGCCGGGCATGGCGCCCTACGTCAACGCGTTGTTTCCGAACGCCGCCACCGTGCACTTTGGACCGGTCAAGCCGGGCCAGACTTTGAGTCACGAACTGTCGTTCTGGAAGAGTCTGAAGTGGCGTAAGGGTACGTACAAGTTCTTCATCAAAGCGGACGCCAACAACCTGGTGCTTGAGTCCAACGAATTCAACAACAAAGCGGTCAGTGCGTTAACGATTCCCTAGGCGATGCGCCGCGCAGCCGTCAAGCGCATTCGTCTTTGATTACGCGTTTTCGGGCGAAACGAGAGGAGCAGCACACATGGTTTCGGGGCCTTCGATCCGGAAAACCGGCGTCAACCCGGCGCTATCTACAGCAAAGGCGTTACTCTTGGCAGCGCTGTGCGCCGCTCATCCCGTGGCCGGTGTGGCCGCGCCGGTCGGCGAGCGGGGCAAGTTTCCCGAGTCGGGGGTTCGCGATCTTGGGGAGATCAGGAAGACGGTGCCGTCGCAGACCCTGGAGAAGCTCACGGTAGCGGTGCGCATCACCCGCATCGAGCCGAACTGTGTGGCGGCAGGAAAGGCGTTCCGGGTGCGTGGTTCGGGATTCGGCGCGGTACCGGGCAAGCGCGCGATACGGATCGCCGGTCAGGTCACGCAGATTCGTTCGTGGAAAGATCATCTCATCGTGGGCACGGTACCGGCGGTGTCTCCGGGTCAAGCGCTGACGGTGGAGTTGCTCGGCGACGGCAAACAGGTGCTGGCGCGGGGAAACACGGCCGCGTGTTCGGTAAAAGTAAAATCGGCGCTCGTGCAAGTGAAGCGGCCGGTGAAGCCCCTCCCAAGATTGCCTGCGGGTAATGGACAACGACCCTCACCGTCGATCATCGCCAACACGCAACCGCCGCAGACGCCGGCGCTTCCTGATGGGAAAGCCCTGTTGAATGACTTGAAGGCGCGACAGGGCGTGCCACAGGCCAGCGCTCCCGGTCTGCCGGAAGGTAAGCGTCGCCACCAACCATTCTTTGTCAAACCCAAACCGTTCCCCGGCACCGCTGGCGTCACGCCGCGGGTCGGCCCCACCGACACGACGCCGGGACCGGGCACCGGGTTTTCGTCTTCGAGCCGGCGCTCACAGGGCTCGGCACTACTCGACCCGCGAAGCGGTGCAGCGAGACGGTGGATGGCGCCGCCGGCGCGGGTCCCGGTAGGATCACCCCCAACGGCGGGAGAGGATTCGAAATCCGGTTTCGCCCGCAAGAAACGACACGCCGGTGCGAGAATGTCGATGTCGGGCGCGGAGAACGGCGGGACGCGGAGTACAACGTTGGCGATTGTCGGTTCCGATATTCTTCGCATCAACGGCGGCGCCGGACCGACGGTCGCCGTTCCCGACGGCCGCACCATCAACGTGGACTGGTCGGGAGCCCAGGCGTTCGTGGAAGCGGTGGCGCCGGGCGAGGCCATCACCCTGTACTGGCTGGCGTTGGGGGGCGACAACCGCGCCATTCGGGACGCCTGCAATCGCAGCGATCCGTCGGTTGCGGGGCTCCCCGAGCGTCCGGAGGAACCCGGTGACGGCCGCTTCCTGCCGGCTGTGACCGGTAGCGCTTTTACGGGCCTTGCGACCGATCAAACGCTGTACGTGAAGCTGTGCATCCGCACCAGTGACGGCCGCACCAACGGTTGGCGGCACGAGTCGCAAATGATCACCCTGAACCTCGGGGCTTCGGACCTGGTGCTGGTTCCGTCGCCGTCGGATATCGCACAGGTGCTGGGATTGGTGCGGGCGCAGGCGCCGGATCTGATCGTGCGCGCGATTCAGCTCAGCCGAGACCCCGGCGGCGGGGCAGGTCAACTACTCATCCGATTTGCCGACGCCCGCGGCCGCGCGCATTTCCGTGAATATTTTGACGGCCAACAGGCCGCGCGGCGCAGTGCGGGACAACCGGCGAGCGTTGAGGACATCTATCCCTTCCGCTACGACGTTTACGTCGACGGCGTGCACAAACCGGAAGCCTCCGGCGACAGTCATCTACCGCCCAGTGGCAACAAGCATGAAGTCACCAGCCGATACTGGCTGCCGGGTGATGGACGACCTCATGAAGTTGTGGTCCGCGTTACGCCGCGGTTCGTGGATCACAACAGCGACAACAATTCGCTGACCGAGGTGCTGGAAGGCGTTCCGGCGCAGGTACGGGTTCGTATCGACGTGGGGTCACGGTTCGAAGTGTTGCGGGACGGCGACAGCGGCAGCGATGATCCGGGTGAGCTTGAGGAGTTGCAGCTGCGGCTGGACGTGATCGGCGTTGCGAACCTGGTGTTCGAGAAACTACGCACTCGCGATGGACGGGTCAATGTCAACGGGTCCGGGGTAGGGCGGGAAGAAATCGACATTCGGCGGGGTGACATCGTGAATGCGGAGTTCACGCGTCGCACCCTGACGTTGACCGCCACGGTCGGCGACCGCGTTGACGTGGGTATCGTAGGGACCGAGCACGATCTGCCGTGTACGCCTTTTGACTCCGACTACTCAATGGATTGCCGGGAAATCGGTCTGCTCAGCACCATTTTTCCCGTTCCGTTCGGGATTTTCGGCACCACTTGCAACGCAACCAACACGTTCCACCTGCGTGACGCGTTCGGTGTGTCCGAAACCCGCGGTTGGGATGGCCCGGAGCTCAGACCCATGGACGCCACGGTTTGTTTCACGAGCGTAAGATAGCTATCTTTATCGGTAAGAGATGAAAAACGTGTCTGGCATCGAGACGGCAGCGGGTTCGTCCCGCCTGCGGAGTGGTCACGGAGTCCGGTTGACGGCGATTCTTTGGGCGCTGCCGGTCGCCGCGGTTTGTGCGGCGCCGGTCGGCGAGCGGGGCAAGTTTCCCGAGTCGGGGGTTCGCGATCTTGGGGAGATCAGGAAGACGGTGCCGTCGCAGACCCTGGAGAAGCTCACGGTAGCGGTGCGCATCACCCGCATCGAGCCGAACTGTGTGGCGGCAGGAAAGGCGTTCCGGGTGCGTGGTTCGGGATTCGGCGCGGTACCGGGCAAGCGCGCGATACGGATCGCCGGTCAGGTCACGCAGATTCGTTCGTGGAAAGATCATCTCATCGTGGGCACGGTACCGGCGGTGTCTCCGGGTCAAGCGCTGACGGTGGAGTTGCTCGGCGACGGCAAACAGGTGCTGGCGCGGGGAAACACGGCCGCGTGTTCGGTAAAAGTGAAATCGGCGCCGCAGAGACCGGCGCGACCGGGTGCCGATACTGCAGCGATTGCGACCGGCAAACGGCAGCCCAAGCCGTCTTCAATGGCCAAAACGCCGGCGCCGGCGGACGGAAAGGCGTTGCTCGAAGACCTGAAAGCACGGCAGGGCCTGCCGCAAGTCGGCGCTTCCGGCTTGCCCACCGGCAAGCGCCAGCACAAACCGTTCAGCATCACCGAACCGAAAACCCCCGCCGCCGCGCCCCCGCCCGGCGGCAGTCTTGAGGCGAACCGGATCCCGAGCAGCACCGCTGTCGGGGTTGATCGAACGTCAACCGTCGGTGCGAACGAAACCCTCAGTATCGGCGGCCATCGCGCAGAGACCCTTAAGCGTCAGCGATTGCCTATACCGGCAACGACGCTGCCCGCTCCCGAGCAACGGCAACCGCTGTCCGGACCCAGTCTGCGCCCCGGGGTCGGTGGAATTCCGATCACTGGGGTCAACCCTGATGTTCGCGAATCGGTGGAAGAAGCGCAGATCGGCGCGGCGCGACGGCAAATCGAGGAAATGGTGCGGCGCCGGTTTCTGCAAGTGAACGGCAGTTTCGGACCGCGGGTGGAAACCGGCGGCGCGCGGGAGGTGGACGTCAGTTGGAACGGGGTCGATGCGTTCGTGGAGGGTCTCGGCGCACGTCTACTGGCGATCGGTCTGGTCGTCGGCGACGAAACGGTGTCGGAGGCGGACTGCAGGGTGCCGAACTATGCGTCGTTGCCCGATGATCCCGATGTGAGCGGCGACGGTTACCAGCAACCGCGTACGGTCCGCGCGCGGCGGGTGACGAGCCTAGGGCTGGATACCTACACGATGATGCTGTGCGTACGTCTCGACGAAGGGTCGCGGCTCTCCTGGTATGCCTCGCAGAAAGTGGCAGTGGTGACGCGCGTCGAAGTCGAGGTGGCGGGGTTGGTGGCGGAAGTACAGCCCTTGCCCGACTCGGCGCTGGTTCCCGATCTGGTGGTCACCGGTGTGCGTGTGCACGAATCCGGGGGCGGGCGTTACCAGATCATCTACAATTTCGCGGACGCAGCGGGCGTGTATCCGGAGTACGCGCGCCGCGGCCTGGGTCCGTTCTCGTTCGACTGGGAAGTGTGGATCAACGATTCGCTCTACCAGACCCGGTCGGCGACCCTGGGCTACACCGGCCTGGCGGGCACCGGTTTTGCGACGCACTGGGTGCCGCCGCGCGTCGGTCGCCATACGGTGCGGATTATCGCCAACCGGGCACGGCGGGCGGAGGAACGCTCCTACACCAATAATGCCAAGACCGTCATTTTGAATGTATTCGCCGGCGGTTTGAACGTGGAATCCACGGGTGACCACATTGCGCTGATCGATCTGAATCAGATTGTGATCCACGATGATTGCGACAACGTTTCGCCCGGCGACTGGACGGTACTGGTCACCGCTGCGTGCGTGGACGCATCCTGCGTTTCGTCGCCCGAGAGCCAGACCCTGTCTCTCGGCGATGTCAACGGGGGTGACACCCGCCGGTTCGGATTCGTTCCATTGACGATTCCCGCCGGTGCGCCGGGTGGGATCAGGGTGACGGTAGAAGCGATGGACTGCGATAGCGACAGTCCTTTCGTGTGGCCACTGGGCGGATTCCGCGCCGAGGGGCGGGACTTCACGCGCCACTGTGGCGAAGAACTCTTCGAGGTGTCGGGTGGCAACGACTACGCCGGCGCGGCACAGTTCACTTTGACCCCCGACCAGTTGGTGAGAGGCGGCGCATTTGTGAGTCGCTCGGGCAGCAGCGAATGCGGGACCGGTGCGTTTACCGCGTCGATCAGTGTCCGTTAGCGCGACCCGACGTTTTCGCGCCCTGTTTGCCTGCCTGTCCCTCTCGCCGGTCGCATACCGATGCGCCCCGTGAGAGCGAGTGACGCTACGAAACCGCGGCGGTGTCGCCCCCCGCGCGGTGCTGGTGATCGTCCAGTTTGCCGATGGAGGATTCCGCCAGCCGCTTGATATGTTCGACCATGGCGTATACGCCGACGTGGCGTGTCGGGCTCAAGTGATCGAAAAGCCCCATTTTCTCGAAGATCGTATCTGCATCGATGCTCAGGATTTCACTCGGCGTCTTGCCCGAGTAAAGAGAGATCAACAATGCCACCAATCCTTTTACCGTACTGGCGTCACTGTCCCCTTCGAAGCACAGCTCACTCGGGTCGTCCGGATCGGGTGCCGCCGCAATCCACACCTTGCTCATGCAACCGTGCACGCGATGGGCTTCGGTCTGCCGTGCGGGGTCCATGGGTGGGAGTTTCTCACCGAGCTCGATCAGAAACTGGTAGCGTTCCTCCCAGTTGGTGAAAAACCTCAAGGTCTCGATGATATCGTCGATGTGCACGAGCGCCGGGTCCGGTGGCAGTGATAGAAAGTCACCATATATATCCTGAGTAAACTAGTCAAGAATAGACCACCGGCGACGTGACGGCGTGCAGAGCCGCCGCGCCTGCCGTTTCCAGAGGTCGAGCGAACACTATTTCAAACGAACGTTTGAACTGGTATCATGCCGCCCCATGTCCCCGCCCACTCCTCGTCGCATTTTGGACGCAGCCGAAGAACTCTTTGCCGAACATGGGTTTAGCGCCACATCGCTGCGGCACATCACGGCCCAGGCGCAGGTCAATCTGGCCGCCGTGAACTATCACTTCGGATCCAAGGAGGCGCTGGTGGAAGCCGTATTCGCGCGCCGCCTGATTCCGATGAACCGCGCGCGTCTGGAGCGGCTGGCGGCGCTGGTGGCGGAGTATGCGCCCGAAGATCCGCCGCTCAAACGCGTGATCGAAGCCTTTATCGCCCCGGCGCTAGAGCTGAGTCGTGACGCCAGCCACGGCGGCGCCCGTTTTCTGAAGCTGCTGGGGCGCAGTTACACCGAGCCCGCCGCACACCTGCAGGAGCGAATACGAGAGATGTACCGGCCGGTCATTGAGCGGTTCCGACCGGTCTTCGCCAGGGTGCTGCCGGACCTGTCCCGGGACGAACTGTATTGGCGTTTGCACTTTATGGTCGGAGTGCTGGCATACTGCATGTCGGGCGCCGACATGATGCGATTGATCGCATCGTGTCGGGTTCAGGATCCGCTGGATACAGAGATGTTGACACACCGGCTCACCGCGTTCGTTGCCGCGGGAATGTGTGCGCCAGCGCCGATTGCTGATGCGCCCCGTCTGGCGGAAACGATGCACGGTTAACGGTTACGGAATGGAACGATTGTCGAGCGCTACCTGTCGTACCCACGAGTGTTTCTTTGCAGCCGCGGCTCGGGTCGCGCGCATCGCGTGTCGCTTGATCGACGTTACCTGGCACTACACCTACTCAACTCGAGACGCTAAGTCGCACGGAGGTTCATCATGGGATTCATTCTAACGGTTGTCGTGATTCTAGCCGCGGTATACGCGGTGGCTCGCGTGCGCGCTCCGCTACGAACCTGGACCGTCGCGACCGGTATCGCGCTGTTACTCCTGACTACCCTGACCGGTATCCTTCCCGGTGCGCTGGCGTTCGTGCTGTGGATTCTGTTCTTGTTCGTCCTAGTGCCTTTGAACTTCCCGGACCTGCGTAAGCGGTTTGTGTCGAAACCGCTGCTCGGTTACATACGCGAAGCGCTGCCGCCGATCTCGGCGACGGAACGCGAAGCTATCGAAGCCGGAACCGTGTGGTGGGAAGCGGAGTTGTTCCACGGCGACCCGGACTGGAGCAAACTGTCCGCCGTACCGTGGGCCACGTTCACCGGCGAAGAGCAGGCGTTTCTCGACGGTCCGGTAGAGGAATTGTGTGCGAAGCTGGATGACTGGCAGATTACCCACGAGCTGAACGATTTACCGCCCGACATCTGGGACTTTCTCGCCGAACACGGCTTCTTCGGGTTGAACATCCCGAAGCAATTCGGCGGTCACGAGTTCTCGCCGGCGGCACAATCGGAAATCGTGATGAAAGTTGCAAGCCGCAGCGGCACCGCCGGGGTAACGGTGATGGTTCCGAACTCTCTGGGTCCCGCCGAACTGCTGCTTCACTACGGCACCGAGGAGCAGAAAAATCACTATCTGCCGAGGCTCGCGCGCGGCGAGGAAATTCCGTGTTTTTCCCTGACCAATCCGTACGCCGGTTCGGACGCAGGCGCCATTCCGGACTACGGCATCGTCTGCAAGGGCGAGTATGAGGGGCGGGAGGTGATCGGCCTGCGCGTGACCTGGGAAAAGCGCTACATCACCCTCGGTCCCGTGGCCACCCTGCTGGGCCTCGCGTTCAAGGCCTACGACCCCGACCATCTTCTCGGTGATCGGGAGGACCTCGGAATCACCTGTGCCTTGATTCCCGCCGATACCCCGGGAGTGGAGATCGGCAGCCGTCACTATCCGCTGAACGCGGCGTTTCAGAACGGGCCGAACCGCGGCAAGGACGTGTTCATACCGCTGGACTGGGTGATCGGCGGGCGGGAATGGCTGGGCAAGGGGTGGCGCATGCTGATGGAGTCGCTGGCGGCGGGAAGGGGGATTTCGCTGCCGGCTTCGGCGACGGCGGGCGCCAAAGTCGCCGCGCGAACCAGCGGCGCGTACGCGCGCATCCGGGAACAGTTCAACGTGCCGATCGGCAAATTCGAAGGCATCGAAGAGGCGCTGGCCCGTATCGGCGGCGTCACTTACATGATGGATGCGGCGAGGCGGCTCACCACGTCGGGCCTGGTGCAAGGCGAAAAACCGTCCGTGGTGTCGGCGATCGTCAAGCTGCATCTCACCGAAGGTGCGCGCCAGACGATCAACGACGCGATGGACATTCACGGTGGGCGCGGCATCTGCATGGGTCCGAAGAATTACCTGGCGCGTGGTTACCAGCAGATACCGATCGCGATCACCGTGGAAGGCGCCAACATTCTGACCCGCAGCTTGATTATTTTTGGACAGGGGGCGATGCGCTGTCATCCGTACCTGCTCGAAGAGATCGCTGCGGCTTCCGACCAGAACGCGGTACGCGCCCTGGACCGCTTCGACGCCACCCTGATGGGTCACTTGGGCTATGCCACGGTCAACAAAGCACGCGCTTTCGTGTACGGACTGAGCAACGGTTGGTTGGCTCCGGCGCCGCAGAAGGGAGAAGTCACCCGTTATTACCGCGATGTGACCCGCTATAGCGCGGCGTTCGCGTTTCTGTCCGATGTCACCTTGCTGATCCTCGGTGGCGCGCTCAAACGCAAGGAAAAACTGTCCGGTCGTTTCGCCGATGCGTTGAGCTACATGTATCTTTGCTCTGCGACGTTGAAGCATTACGAGGAATCGGGTCGTCCGTCGGCGGATCTGCCGCTGGTGGACTGGGCCTGTCAATATTGCTTGTTCAACGTGCAGACGGCGCTGGACGGCATTCTCAGGAATTTTCCGGTTCCGGCGCTGGGTGGATTGTTGCGTGTCGTCGTGTTTCCGCTGGGCCGGCGGCACCGCATGCCGGATGACGAACTGGGGCACCGGGTCGCTTCGTTGTTGCTGTCGCCGTCGGAAACCCGCGACCGCCTCACCGACGGAATCTATGTAACGGATGATTCGCAGGATGTGACCGGGACGCTGGAAGACGCGCTCCACAAGGTGATCGCCGCGGAGCCGGTATGGCGGCGGCTGCGCGAGGCGGGCGTTGAGAAGCCGGATATCGATGACTTCGACCACTGGCTGAACGGGCTGGTCGGTGGCGATGTGCTCGAGCCCGCCGACGCCGAGGTGCTGCACCAGGCGCATGCCGCCACGCGCCGCGCCATCATGGTCGACGATTTCGAGGCACACGCACGCAAAGCGGCGGGTACCGCGCATCGGGCGGCGTAAAAGCGGTTTCCGATAGTTCGCGGCGACAAGCCATGACGGAACGGATCGCTACGGTGTATCCGGAGGACGCGTTGCAGGGGCGCGACGACCTGGATGTCATCACGCCGGAGACGGCGGCGACGCTGGACGCATTGTTTCGGGAACGGGTGCGGCGCTCCGGACAACGAATCGCCTACACCGAATACGATCCGGCGACCGGAGATTGGTGCGACTACAGTTGGGCGGATGTCGCCGCGGAAGTGCGTCGCTGGCAGGCAGCGCTTGTCGCCGAGGGGCTAAAAAAAGGCGATCGGATCGCGTTGCGGCTCAAGAATTGCCGGCATTGGGTGATCTTCGACCAGGCCGCGCTCGGGTTGGGGCTGGTCGTCGTACCGTTGTATGTCGCCGATCGCCCGGATAACGTCAATTATGTACTCGAGCACTCCGACGCCAAACTCCTATTCGTCGAGACGCCGGAGGCTTGGTGGGAACTCGAAAAGGACGGGGCCGGAGCGCGTTCTACACTGCAACGCGTCGTCGTCCTGGATTCGGAGGTGCCCGGCGCTACGGATACGCGGGTACAAAGCATGGACCGCTGGTTGCGTGACGCCGACGCAGACCTGCGGGGCGACCAGAGCGCCCCGGACGATCTGGCGAGTATCGTCTACACGTCGGGTACCACCGGGCGGCCCAAAGGCGTGATGCTGTCACACAGAAATATGTTGTCGAACGCCTATAGCGGGATCCGCAGCGTCGTCCTGACCCCCGACGAGTTGTTGCTGTCCTTACTGCCGCTTTCGCACACCCTCGAACGTACGGTGGGCTACTACGTGCCGATGATGGCTGGCTGCCGGGTCGCCTATACGCGCTCGATTCCGGATCTACCCGAGGATATGTTGCACCTACGTCCCACCGGCATCATCACCGTCCCGCGTATATTCGAGCGCGCCCACGGCCGCATCAAAGCGCGACTCGAACAGGGCACAGCGATGCAACGAAAGTTGTTCGATGTCGCGGTAGAGGTGGGTTGGAACCGTTTCGAGCATCGGCAGGGGCGCGCGCCGTGGCGCATGCGTTTGCTCCTCTGGCCGCTCCTGGATCGACTGGTCGCGTCCAAGGTGCGCAATCAATTCGGAGGCCGGCTCGAGATTGCCGTGGTGGGAGGGGCACCCCTGCCGCCGTCGGTATCCCGGGTCTTCATCGGTTTGGGAATGACCCTGCTGCAAGGATACGGGCTCACGGAAAGCAGTCCGTCGATCAGCATCAATACCATCAAGCGAAACCTTCCCTCTAGCATCGGGTTGCCGTTGCGCGATGTCGAGGTGCGTATCGGTGACAACGACGAGCTACAGGCGCGTGGACCGAACGTGATGATGGGCTATTGGAAAAACGATGAAGCAACCCGCGCGGCCCTGGGTGCGGATGGTTGGTTACACACCGGCGATCAGGCCAAGATCGAGGACGGATTTATCTCCATTATCGGTCGGATCAAGGATATTCTGGTGATGGCCAACGGCGAGAAGGTTCCACCGGCGGACATGGAGGCGGCGATTGCCGAAGATCCCCTGTTCGAGCAAGTGCTCGTTATCGGCGAACAATTGCCGTATTTGGCGGCGCTCGTCGTGCTCAACGCGAGCATCTGGGAGGAATTGGCCCAACAGTTGGGGGTCGGTCACAACGAAAAAAGTCTGTCCTCGGAAGCGGTCGAAAACGTGCTGTTGGAAAGGGTTCGGAAGCGAATTCAGAAGTTCCCGGGCTACGCGCGCATAAAGCGCGTAACGGCAACGTTGGAGCCTTGGACTGTCGAAAGTGGTGCGTTGACGCCGACGCTGAAATTGAAGCGTCGCGAGTTATTGGCACGTTTTGCCGATGCCATCGCGCGCATGTACGAGGGGCATGCGCTTTACAAAGCCTGACGGGGACCCGTGATGACTACCGTATTGATCGAGCTGGACAACGGAATCGCCTCCGTGACCCTGAATCGCCCGCAGGTACTGAACGCACTCAACCGGCAGATGGCGGTAGATCTGCACTCCGGTTTGGCGGATCTGGCTGAAAATGAAGCCGTGCGGTGCGTCGTTCTCGGCGGCGCCGGTGATGGTTTCATGGCCGGCGGCGACATCGGTTTTTTCAAAGAGTCGCTGCCGCAATTGTCGCGCGGCGATACTGGCGACTTGCTTCCGTTATTCGACGATGTGCACGGTATCGTTCGCACTCTGCGGAGCATGCGCCACCCGGTACTGGGAAGTGTGCATGGGGCCGTGGCGGGTTTCGGTGTCAGCCTCATGTCGGCCTGCGATCTTGTGGTGGCGTCGGAAGATACGGTATTCACGCTCGCTTACTGCCATCTCGGCGTTTCACCGGACGGCGGTAGTACCTACGCGTTGCCGCGCATGATGGGCGCGAAGCAGGCCATGGAGCTGGCGCTTCTGGGAGAACGGTTCGATGCGGCACGCGCCCGTGGTCTGGGGTTGGTCAACTGGGTGGTGCCGGCGGCGGAACGCATCGCCCGGACCGGACAACTGGCGCATCGCCTGGCCGCCGGTCCGGCTTTCGCCTACGGGGAGACCAAAACGCTGATCAACCGGTCGTTGCAGTCCGATCTGGAATCACAACTCGATGCGGAGCGCGACAGCTTCGTCGCGTGCGCCACGCGACCGGATTTTGCCGAGGGGGTCGACGCTTTTCTCGCTAAACGAAAACCCCGATTCTAGTGTTGAACTCGCGCCGGCCGTTGACCCTGGTTGTGGCGATGGCGGCAAACCGGCCTAGGATCCAGTCCTGACGTGCTGGCGCGCCGCATGCTTTTGGGGTTCGCCGTCACGCTCGGCGCGCTGTGGGTGCCGTTGTGGTTGGGCGCCGGCTTCTCGGCGGTGGCGGCGCTCGGTCTCGCCGCCGGGGTTATCGTCGCCGCACGCGTGTTGTTGGTGCTGTCGGGGTTTGCCCTCGCCCTGGGATACGGCGGCGAGCGTCCTGCGGAAGCGCGTCTCGGAGTGGTGTCGGCGGGACGGATGGTGGCCCGCGAGATCGCCAGTACGATGCGGACATTTTTCCTGCTACACCCCTTTGAACCTTGGCTGCGGGATTCCCGAGGGCACGGTCGGGATGGGGTGCCGGTAGTGCTGGTCCATGGTTTTTTTAGTAACGCCGGTTATTGGCACGTCCTGAAACGGTTTCTCGCAGAACGCGGCGTCGCGAATCTGCACACCCTGAATTTGGAACCGCCGTTCGGTGACCTCACCGAATACACTGCTAGTTTGCGCGCGCGTATCGAAGCCCTGCATGCCGAATCGGGCCCCGTGGTACTGGTCGGCCACAGCATGGGCGGACTGGTGTGCCGTGCCGCGACTTGCGCGACGCGCGTGCAGCGGGTCATCACTCTGGGCGCTCCCTACCGCGGTACGTTGGGTGCGTGGTTGATGACCGGCAGAAACGTTAGACAGATGCGCCCCGGCAGCGCGTGGTTGCAAGAACTCGAGCGCGCGCCGGCAGTCGTTCCCACCGTCTCGATCTACGGTTATTACGACAACGTGGTGGTACCGTATTCGAGCGCCGTGCTGGGCGGCGCCGACAACATTCCGCTGCCAGACGTCGGGCACCTCGATATGGGGTTCTCGCCGCAGGTCTTGGAGTGCGTCTACCGCCACATTATTGCAGTGCACCCAAACGTTAAATAGTTTGACGCAACGCTGCCAATGTCCTTGTTACGCTTGACAATATCGGCGAATAGAGACATGGTTTGACGGCATAGGCCCATGCCTGGTTCGCGGGCGAGGGGAGCAGCGCTCAATCGGGCGGGCCGATGGAGCGAGGTAATGGACATGAATAACAATCGACCTCTCAGTCCGATTCGCAGCACCAAGAAGCAAATCGGTCTACAGGCAGCGAATCTCTCACCACACGACTTCCCACCCCAGAACAAGGCTATGAAACAAAATACGTTGACGTTGTATCGCGTGGCTGGAATCAACCTAACCTGGGGCTTGCTGATTGCCGCCGCGTTACTGCCACCGCCGGCTGATGCGGTGCAGTTCGCCACCGGCGAGGTTTCCGGCAGCATCGACACGACTTTGTCCTACGGAACCACCTGGCGTGTGCAGGACCAGGACAAGGATATTCTCGGGCTGGCGTCAACCACCCTGCCCAACGGCTCCAGTCCACCCGGCAGCTTGGGCGGCCGCGCATTTTCGGTGAACGGCGACGATGGCAACCTGAACTACGACACGGGGCTGGTGAGCAACGTATTGAAGGTGGTCAGTGAGGTCGAGCTCAATCATAGCGGCGGGTTCGGCGCTTTCATACGCGGCCGCGCGTTCTATGACTTCGAAAACGAAGACGGCGATCGCGAAAAAATCGACCTCACCGATCCCGCTCTGGACCTGGTCGGTAGCGACGTCGAGTTTCTCGACGCCTACATCTACGCGCAGCTAGACGCCGCCGGGCACCCCTTCGAAGTGCGGGTCGGGGACCAGGTGGTCAGTTGGGGCGAGAGCACGTTCATACAAAACGGCATCAATGTGATCAATCCGGTGGATGTTGCCGCGATCCGCGTGCCGGGATCGGAGCTGCGCGAGGCCCTGCTCCCCGAAGGCATGGTGTGGGGCAGTCTGGGCATCAATGCCAATCAGTCACTGGAGGTGTTTTATCAGTACGACTGGAGCGACACGGAACCGGATCCGTCGGGTTCCTACTTCAGCACCAACGACTTCGCCACCGACGGTGGCCGGCGCTTGATGCTTCAGTTCGGGCGCGTGCCGGACATCATCCCCGCCGGACCGGCCGCCTCGGTGAACCTCGGCCTCGCGCCGATCGGCGCAGTGGTGCCGCGCGGACCGAGTGACCGTCCTTCCGACGGCGGCCAGGGAGGCATCGCATACCGGGCCTTGATACCGCAACTCGCGGATACCGAGATCGGTTTGTATTACATCAACTACCACAGCCGGCTGCCGATCATCAGCGCTCGCACCGGTACGCTGGCGGGATTGGCGCAGGGCGACTACGCAGGCAGCGCGCGTTATTTCACCGAGTTCCCGGAAGACATCCAATTGTTCGGCGCGAGTTTCAACACTGCGTTGGGCACCACCGGTTGGGCGCTGCAGGGCGAGCTGTCCTATAAGCAGGACGTTCCCCTGCAAGTGGATGATGTGGAGCTGTTATTCGCTGCCCTGTCGCCGCTCGCTATTCCCGAGGCGGCGGCCGGTGCGCCGGGCACTGGTACACTGTTCGCGCAGAATAACCAAGTCGCACCCGGCGGTGTCGGATTCGAGACGGTGATTCCCGGCTTCATCGAGCGCGACGTGGTTCAGTTGCAGCTTACCGCTTCCAACGTGTTTGCCAATGTGTTACGCGCCAACCAACTGGCGGTAGTGGGTGAGGTTGGGGTGACCCATGTGCGTGATATGCCGAGCAAGGACGAGTTGCGTCTGGAGGTCAACGGTACCTACACCTCGGGAAACCCGCTGTTCACAGCGGTGGGCGTGCAGCCGGCCACCGAGTCCCGCGACAACTTCGCCGACGCCACGTCGTGGGGTTATCAGGTGCGCGCGCGGCTTGAATACAACAACGCGATCGGACCGGTGACCCTGCTGCCGGCACTGGCGTTCCGCCATGACGTGAACGGCAATACCCCGGGGCCCGGCGGTAATTTCCTGGAGGACCGCAAGGCGTTCACGGTGAGCCTGGGCGCCAATTATCAGAACTCCGTAACGGCAGAAGTGAGTTACACGAATTTTTCCGGAGCGGGCCGGCTGAACTTGATCAACGATCGTGATTTCATCTCGTTCAATATCAAGTTTTTAAAGTAATGGGGTTGGAGATGAGGATGATGACAAGAAAGTATCTGGTTAACGCCGGGGTCGCGACGGCGCTGCTCCTGTTGAGTACCGGAGTGCGCGCGGGCATCGGAGCGGATGAGATCGCGCGACTGGGAGCAGACTTGACGCCCATGGGGGCCGAGAAAGCGGGTAATGCCGATGGCTCAATCCCAGCGTGGGAGGGCGGCATCCAAACTCCGCCGGTGGAATTCAAACCCGGCGGCCATCATCCGGATCCGTTTCCCGACGATCAACCGAAGTTCGTCATCAACAAGGAAAACGCCTCTCAGCACGCCGCTAAGCTGACGGAAGGTCACAAAGCGATGCTGAATCAATACGGCGATACGTTTTTCATGAACGTGTACGAAACGCGCCGCACGGCCGCGTTTCCGGAACGTATTTACCAAGCGACTAAACAGGTCGCCGCGACCGCCGAATTGATCGAAGGGGGCAACGGCGTCACCGGTGCGATCATCGGAACACCGTTTCCCATCCCCAAGAACGGGCTGGAAGTGATCTGGAACCACATTCTCCGCTACCGCGCCGATCACGCCGTTCGGAATATCGGACAGGCTCCGGTTACCCGAAACGGCAGCTACACCATGGTGAAGCTGTTGGACAACTTTCTTTTGTTGTACGCGTTGCCCGACGCCAAGGAAGAAGATCTGAACAACATCATAGCGATGTTTACGCAGCGGGTCCTGGCTCCCCCGCGCCTGGCGGGACAGATACTGCTCGTCCACGAAACATTGAATCAGGCCAAAGAGCACCGCAAGGCGTGGCTCTATAATCCCGGCCAGCGGCGCGTACGGCGCGCTCCGAACGTGGCGTTCGATAATCCCGGCACCGCCGCAGACGGGTTGCGGACCAGCGACCAACTGGACATGTTCAACGGCAGTCCGGAACGGTACGACTGGGAGTTGGTGGGCAAAAAGGAGATTTACGTTCCCTACAATTCCTATCGGGTGCACAGCAATTCTTTGAAGTACTCGGATGTCCTCATGCCGCTGCACATGAATCCCGAGCACCTGCGCTATGAACTGCATCGCGTTTGGGTCGTCGATGCCAAGCTCAAGGACGGTACGCGACACATCTACAAGCGTCGTACTTTTTACGTCGACGAGGACTCCTGGCAGGTGCTGGCGGTGGATCAGTACGACAACCGGGATCAGTTGTGGCGGGTCTCGGAAGGCCATGTCATCAACTACTATGACGTGCCCAACCTATGGACTACAGTGGAAGCACATTACGATCTGCAGTCGGGTCGCTATCTCGCCGTGGGTCTGAACAATGAGGAAGCCTTCACCTACGATTTCGCGGCACCGCTGAACCGTAACGATTTCTCCCCGGCCGCGCTGCGTCGCGCCGGTCGGCGCTGAGTTCGGGCTGGAGGCACGCGCACGCTCATCCCTGCCTCTTCCTCGCGCTTTGGACGATTCACCGTGGCGGCGGCGTAAGATGTCTGTCGGCGCCGCGTTGCGACGACTCGGCCGTTGCGGGTGGGCGTGTTTGCTGTTCGCGGGGGTTTGTTTCAGTCCGGCCGGCGGCGCGGAGACGCCCGAAACCGCGGTGCGGGCACCGCTCGCGCCACGCTCGTTGCTGTTGGACGGAGCCGCTATGGGTGCAAAGGTCATTGTAGTGGGAGAGCGTGGTCATGTGCTCGCCTCTATGGACGGTGGCCAGACCTGGAAGCAGGTCCAGGTACCTACACGTTCGACCTTGACCGCGGTGCATTTCGTTGACGATCAGGTTGGCTACACCGCCGGTCACGATGCGGTGATTTTGAAGACCGAAGACGGTGGGCAAACGTGGCGACGCGTGCACTACGCCCCGGAAGAGGAACGACCGCTGTTCGATCTGTGGTTCAGCTCTCGAGACCAGGGCGTCGCCATCGGGGCTTACGGGTATTATCTGGAGACCGAGGACGGCGGCGAAACCTGGAGCGACCGGGTTCTGCGCCCGGTGGCACTGGCGTCGGACGCCGAAACCTCAGATCCCGCGGAAGACGCGCTGGGGGAGGATCTGCACTTGTACGGGATCGCGCAGGCGCCGTCCGGAAAACTCTATATGGCGGCGGAGGCGGGCGCCGTATACCGATCGGACGATGGCGGCGGTACATGGTTCAGTCTGCCCTCGCCGTATGAGGGCTCGTTCTTCGGTGTGTTGCCCCTGCCGGGAGACGCGTTGCTCCTGTTCGGTCTGCAGGGACGGCTGTTTCGCTCGGAGGATGCGGGCGTCAACTGGACACGCGTGGATGCCGGCACTGAGGCGATTCTCATGGGCGGTGTGCAGTTGCAGGACACCACGGTCGTGATCGTGGGTTTCGCTGGCACCGTACTCACGAGTTCCGATGGTGGCCAAACCTTCGATGCACACCTGCAGGAGGATCGGGCCGCTCTGGCCACGATCGTGGAGTCCGGTGCGCGCGCCCTGATTCTGGTCGGCGAGCACGGAGTACGCAGGGTGGATTCGCTGTCCGGCCGGAAACCTGAGCCGGCCGTGCACCGTTGAAAGGCCTCCGATGACGATGTCCATGCGCTCGGTGTCGGAGGGTCTGGAGCGCATCGTATTCCGAAGCCGCCCGTTGGTGATTGGAGTCTTCGTCGCCATCACGATTGCGATGGCGTGGGCGGCGACTCACCTGAAGATAGACGCCGGGTTTTCCAAGTTGTTGCCGCTCCAGCACGAGTACATGAAGAACTTCGTCAAGTATCGCGAGGATTTCGGCGGCGCGAACAGAATCCTGATCGCGCTCATGAGTCGCGACGGCGATATTTTTAATCCCCAGTTCTTCGACACGCTCAAGGCGGCCACCGACGAAGTGTTTTTCATTCCCGGCGTCGATCGCAGCCGCGTGAAATCGCTGTTCACACCCAATGTACGTTTTACGGAGGTCGTAGTCGGAGGCATCGCCGGCGGCAACGTAGTGCCAGCCGACTTCAAACCTACGCCGGAGGGATTGGAGCAGGTTCGGAAGAACATACTGAAAGCGGATATCGTCGGTCGCCTGGTGTCCAACGATTTCACCGGAGCAATCATTTCCGCCGAGCTCCTCGAATTCAACCCGAACACCGGTGCACGGTTGGACTACGTGCGCGTAGCCCATGAGCTCGAAGAAAAGATTCGTCAGCGATTCAGCGCCGACCAGAGTGGCGTGGATGTACAAATAATCGGTTTTGCCAAAGTCATCGGCGATATCACCGACGGCGCGGGGCGGGTCGTCCTGTTTTTCATTATCGCCCTGGCGGTAACTGCGGTCCTCGTGCTGTTGTACACGTCTTCCCTGGTCGTTACTCTGATCCTGGTTGCTTGTTCCCTGCTGGCTGTGATCTGGCAGCTCGGACTGTTGCCGATCCTCGGTTTTGGTCTGGATCCGATGTCCATTCTCGTGCCGTTCTTGGTCTTTGCTATTGCCGTCAGTCATGGAGTGCAGATGGTCAGTGCGGTGCGCGCCGAAATTTTCGACGGTGCCGACGCGGAAACCGCCGCCCGGGCTAGCTTCAAGCGGCTGTTACTGCCCGGCACTATAGCGCTGGCCAGCGATACGATAGGCTTTATCACTATCCTGTTGATCGATATCGGCATCATCCGCGAAATGGCCATTACGGCCAGCTTGGGTGTCGGCGTGATCATCTTCACCAACCTGATCCTGCTGCCGGTCGTGCTTTCCTATGTCACAGGCCTGCCGTTGCAACGCGACGCGTTACACAAGCGGGCGCAGGCAATGGCGCGGTTCTGGCAGCCGTTGTCGGCGGTCGCAAGACCGGGTTCGGCAGTCGGCGTGCTGCTCGCCGCCGTATTGTTGTTGGCCGTCGGGCTGTGGAAAGGAACGGACGTCAAAATCGGCGACTTGCACCGCGGCGTGCCCGAACTGCGACCGGATTCCCGGTACAATCTGGATACCGCGGTGATCACCGAGCGCTTCTCTATTGGCGTCGACGTATTGACGGTGTTTGCGGAGACCGGTCCGGAGGGATGTATCGACTACTCGGCCATGAATACGGTGGACGAGTTTGCCTGGCATATGGCAAATGTGGAAGGCGTACAGTCGGTGTTGACGCTTCCGATGATTGCCAAGATTATCAACGCCGGTTGGAACGAGGGGAATTTGAAATGGCAGGTGTTGCCACGCAATCAACACGCGCTCGTACAAGCCACTTCTCCCATCGATACCAGCAGCGGCTTGATCAATCGCGATTGCAGCGTCATCCCGGTTCTGATGTTTACCGAGGACCACAAAGCGGAAACTCTGCGGCGCATCATTGCGGTAGTCAAGGACTATCGCGAGAGGGTGGACACCGGCGGTGTCGCATTCCAGCTCGCGGGCAGCAACGTTGGGGTGATGGCGGCGACTAACGAGGCCGTCGAAGCGGCGCAGTTTCCGATGCTTTTATACGTGTTCTCGGCAATCGTGGCGCTTTGCCTGCTGTCCTTCCGCACTCTGGCCGGCACCCTGTGTATCGTCATACCGCTGGCCCTGGTATCGCTGCTTGCGTACGCTCTGATGAGTGCGCTGCAGATCGGTCTCAAGGTGAATACGCTACCGGTAGTGGCCTTGGGCGTGGGGATCGGGGTCGACTACGGAATCTATATATTCAGCCGCTTTCAGGATCTATTGGATGAAGGAAGGCCGATTCCGGACGCGTATTTCAAGACCCTCTCCATCACCGGGTTCAGCGTGATTTTTACCGGGTGCACGCTGGCGGTTGGGGTCGCTACGTGGATCTTTTCGCCGCTTCAATTTCAGGCCGATATGGGCATAATGCTGACTTTTATGTTCGTTATGAATATGCTCGGGGCAATTTTACTGTTACCGGCCCTGGCGGCGTGGTTGTTGCGCGGTCGCTACGCACATTGACGCAAAGTACCGACCGTTACCGCCGGGGTATGCGTCCCCGGCCAGTCACTTTTTGATGTTACGTCTGACATGCAAGCCGTGGATACAGCGCGCGCGCGCGCTAACTTGTACCGTATTGTGCGCCGCTTGTTCGGCAAGCGAATCCACAGGAGACCGAACCCGTGATCTGGAGGAAAAAGTGGCGGTGAGCTCGAATACCCGTTCTCAGTTCGCCACCCTGCGGGAACGGATGGTGAGGGAGCAGCTCGCACGACCTAGAGATGGGCGGTTACCGGTCGTCGATGAGAAGGTACTGGCCGCCATGGGCAAAGTCGAGCGCCATTTATTTGTGCCGGAGAACATGCGCAGTGCGGCCTATACCGATGGACCGCTGCCTATCGGTTACGGTCAGACGATATCGCAACCTTACATTGTCGCGTACATGACGCAACTGCTTCAGCTCGAACCCGAACATTCCGTGCTCGAGGTCGGTACCGGTTCGGGGTATCAGGCCGCGGTGCTTGCGGAGTTGGTGAACGCTGTATATTCCATAGAGATTGTGCTGCCATTGGCGGAAACCGCGCAGCGTACCCTGGCAGAAGCGGGTTACGACACCGTCACGGTTCGCGGCGGGGATGGTTATGCGGGGTGGCCAGAGCAGGCGCCCTTCGATCGCATCATCGTTACTGCGGCACCCGATCACGTTCCCCAGCCCTTGGTTGAACAACTCAAACCTGGCGGGCGGCTGGTGCTGCCGGTGGGTCCCCAGGGCTGGACGCAGCAGCTGATGGTCATTACCAAACACGATGACGGAACGATCTCCAAACAGGAGGTCATGGCGGTGGGTTTCGTACCGCTCACGCGGGATAAGTAGCCGGTGAGGCAAGAAATGTCCGCCGCTTCTCGTCCGTGGAGAGTTACGTCGACGTGAACGAAGACCGGTTTCGCACTGAGTACGACACGATGGGGGCTGTAGAGGTTCCGGCGGACGCGTATTGGGGGGCGCAAACCCAGAGGAGCCTGACCAACTTCGCGATCGGCGCAGAGAAAATGCCGCTGGAGGTGATTCATGCCCTGGCGATCGTGAAGAAAGCGTGCGCCATGGTGAACGGGGACACGGGGAAGCTCGCCGAGGACAAAGCACGCGCAATTGCACAAGCCTGCGACGAAGTGGCGCGCGGCGAGTGGGATTCCGAGTTTCCCTTGTCCGTGTGGCAGACGGGCAGCGGTACGCAAACCAACATGAACTGCAACGAGGTCATCGCGAACCGTGCCACGGAAATTCTCGGCGCTGATTTTCGGCACGAAAAACGCGTGCATCCGAACGACGACGTGAACCTGTCGCAAAGCTCCAACGACACGTTTCCCACCGCCATGCATGTGGCCACGCTGATAAAGATGGAGGATAGTCTAATCCCAGCGGTAGTGAGGCTGGGCGAGACTTTACGTAAGAAAGCGGAGGAGTACCACGATCTCGTCAAGATTGGTCGCACCCATCTCCAGGACGCGACGCCATTGACACTGGGGCAGGAGATTGGCGGCTGGGCGGCGATGCTCGATGCCAACCGCCACCAGTTGACGCTCAGCCTGGACGGCGTACGCGAGCTGGCGCTCGGTGGGACCGCCGTAGGTACTGGATTGAACGCACGCCGGGACTTTGCGTCACGCACTGCCGCGGCGATCGCGGAGCTGACCGGCAAACGATTTGTGTCGGCGCCGGACAAGTTTCACGCGCTGACCGCGCACGACGGATTGGTGTTCGTGAGTGGCGCCATGAAAGCGCTGGCGGCCAATTTGATGAAGATTGCCAACGACGTGCGATGGCTGGCCAGCGGACCGCGCTGCGGAATCGGTGAACTGGCCATACCCGCCAACGAACCGGGCAGCTCGATAATGCCCGGCAAGGTCAATCCGACGCAGTCGGAGGCGGCCACTATGGTGGCGTGCCAGATTTTTGGGAACGATGTGGCGATCGGATTCGCCGCCAGCCAGGGCAATTTTCAGTTGAACGTTTTCAAGCCGGTGATTATTCACAATGTACTGCAGTCGGCCCGGTTGCTCGGCGATACACTGGTATCGTTCAACGACCAGTGCGCGACCGGCATCGTGCCGGTGGAACCGAGAATCAGCGAAAATGTACGCAATTCGCTTATGCTGGTCACCGCTTTGAACCCGCATGTGGGTTACGACAATGCGGCTAAAATTGCCAAAAAGGCGTTCTCCGAGAACATCACACTCAAGGAGGCGGCCGTGTCTCTGGGGTTGTTGACCAGCGAGGAGTTTGACCGGTATGTAGATCCCCGTGATATGGTGGGTCCGGGTCGCGACTGACCGGCGATAACAATCGGGAGGCACGCTTGCTCTTAGCTCGATTTCCAAGAAAGCATTTTGCGCACTTGCCCACGCCGCTGGAGCCTATGCCGCGCCTGAGCGCTGCGCTCGGCGGCCCGACGCTGTACGTTAAACGCGACGACTGCACCGGGCTGGCGACCGGCGGCAACAAGACCCGCAAGCTCGAGTTCCTGATCGCCGACGCGCTCGAGCAGGGGGCAGACACGGTCATCACCCAGGGGGCCACGCAGTCCAATCACGCGCGGCAAACCGCCGCGGCGGCGGCGCGTTTCGGCCTGCGCTGCGAACTCCTTCTCGAGCGGCGCGTCACCAACCTCGGAGAGCGCTACGAAAGTACCGGTAACGTGCTTCTCGACGACTTGTTCGGTGCGCGCCGGGAGTTCCGGTCGAAAGGGGTCGACATGAACGCGGAAGCGGAGTCCCTCGCGGATCGAATCCGGCAGAGCGGTGGGAAGCCCTACATCATCCCCGGGGGTGGTTCCAACCGTATCGGCGCACTCGGCTACGTGGACTGTGCAATGGAGATTCTGTCACAAGCCAATCAGCGCGATCTCCGCATCGACTGGATCGTTCATGCGACCGGCAGTACGGGGACTCAGGCGGGTCTGGTCGCCGGGCTGGAAGCCATGAACAGCGGCGTCGAGGTGTACGGCGTCAGCGTGAGCGCGGAAAAATCGAAACAAGAACAGGCCGTCTTTGGCCTGGCGCAGCAGGTGGCGGATTTCATCGGTATGCGGGGCGCGCTGGACCAGTCCCGAGTTATTGCCGACAGCGACTACGTCGGACCCGGATATGGACAACCCACCGATGCGATGGTCGAAGCGGTTACTCTGACTGCCCGCACGGAGGGTATACTGTTGGATCCCGTGTATTCGGGGAAGGCGATGGCGGGTTTGATCGCGCTGGTACGGGCCGGTTTCTTTCGCTCCGACGACACGGTTGTTTTTCTTCATACGGGCGGTGCGGCCGCCTTGTTTGCCTACCAAACGCTGTTCTCGGGGAACGGCGAATCATCTAGAGGAGGATAAAGTATGTTTGTCAGAAAGCTGGTAACGTTGGTTGTTGCGGGAGCGGCAGCGGTGCTGTTTACGCCGCTGGCGATTGCGCAGGACCTGTACGGCACCCTCAAGAAAATCGCCGACTCGGGTACTATCGTTGTCGGGCATCGTGAATCGTCGGTGCCGTTCGCCTACTTGGATGATGCGCAAAAACCCGTGGGTTACTCGGTGGACCTTTGCATGAAGATCGTGGATCGGGTCAGCGAGACGCTCGGTAAGAAGATAGAAGTAAAATTTGTTCCGGTTAATCCCAAGACCCGTATTCCATTGCTCGCGAATGGCACTGTCGATATCGAGTGCGGGTCGACGACGAACAATTTGACCCGCCAGCAGCAGATCGATTACGCGCATACGACGTTTATCACCGGGACCAAGCTCCTGGTGAAAAAAGCCAGCGGAATCAAAGAAGTCGAGGACTTGAAAGGCAAGTCAATCGCGCTGGCGCAGGGCACGACGAATGAACGCGCGATCAAGGCCATAGACGAGGAGAAGGGGCTCGGGTTGAAGATACTGCCGGTCAAGGACCACGCCGAAGGATTTCTGGCGCTGGATACCGACCGCGTCGACGCTTATTCGACGGATCACATTTTACTGTACGGCTTGATTTCGAAAGCGAAGAACCCGGACGACTACGAAGTCGTGGGACGCTTTTTGTCCTACGATCCGTACGCGATTATGGTCCGGCGCGACGATTCCGCGTTTCGACTGGTCGCGAATTCGACGCTCTCGGATCTGTTTCGGACCGGCGAAATCAAAGAGATCTACGGAAAGTGGTTCGATCCTTTGGGGGTACCGCCGACGGATCTGTTGAAAGCGGCCTTCGAAATTCAGGCACTGCCTTACTAGTGAAAAGTTCGGGGCGTTAACTCGTGCGAGGGGCAAGCGACCTCGTGCGAGGGTGCGGCCTCGACGGGTGGGGCGCTTGCGCCGTTTGCCGGATGTGCACGACGGCGTGAAGCGCCTGATCCACCCGATCCTTGAGACCGATCACGAGTTCGACTAAGGGCGGACACGGGGGGCGAACATAAAATATAACTGGAATTGGGGGATTCTTTTCGAGGAGCCGTATCTCGGCTGGCTCTTCTCGGGGCTGTTGTGGACCGTCTCCGTAGCGCTGGCCGCCTGGGTGATCGCTTTGTCGGTGGGATCGGTGGTCGGCGTGGCGCGCACTGTGCCGAACCGTACGATACGCGCAGTGGCCACCGCCTACGTGGAGATATTCCGCAATATTCCGCTGCTGGTGCAGATGTTTCTCTGGTATTTCGTGTTGCCGGAGTTGGTGCCGGACGACATGGGCCGCTGGATGAAACGCGACATGCCCAATCCCGAATACACCTCGGCGGTGCTGTGCCTGGGTTTTTATACCGCGTCCCGCATCGCCGAACAGGTCCGGGCGGGCATTGAATCCATCTCAACCGGTTTGTCCAGCGCCGCCTACGCCAGCGGTCTCAGCACGGCGCAGGTGTACCGGTATGTATTGCTGCCGATTTCGTACCGCATTATCGTGCCACCGCTGACCTCCGAATTTCTGACTATTTTCAAGAACTCTTCGCTGGCACTGACCATCGGACTTTTGGAGTTGACCGCGCAAAGTCAGCAGATTTCCGAATATACGTTTCAGGGATTCGAGGCATTCACCGCCGCCACGGTGATCTATATCTGTATCGCGTTGCTTACGACGTTATTGATGCACGTCATCGAGGCACGCATCCGGATTCCCGGATATATCGTCAAGGAGTCCGATTGATGTTCGGCCAGTTTGATTTCGACATCATCGCGCGCGCGCTACCGTTCCTGTGGCAGGGTTTGCAGCTGAGTTTCCTGCTGACTGCATTGGCCATCGCCGGAGGCATCGCGATCGGAACGATTCTGGCGTTGATGCGACTGTCCAGCATTAAGCCGATCTCGCTGTTTTCGGCCACTTATGTCAATTTGATCCGATCCGTGCCCCTGATTCTCGTGATCTTCTGGTTTTACTTTCTGGTGCCCCTGGCGATCGGGCGGCCGGTGGGTGGATTTTATTCCGCTCTCATCGCGTTCGTCATTTTCGAAGCCGCCTACTACAGCGAAATCATCCGCGCCGGTATACAGAGCGTGACGCGGGGTCAGGTGTGGGCGGGGCAGGCGACCGGCCTCAACTACTGGCAGATCCAGCGTTACATAGTTTTACCTCAGGCATTCCGGAATATGATACCCATTCTGATCACGCAGGCGATCATCCTGTTTCAGGACACCTCGCTGGTATTTGTGGTCAGCCTGCGGGACTTCATGACTGCGTCCGCGATCGTTGCACAAAAGGAGGGCCGGTTGGTGGAAATGTATACCTTCGCGGCCCTGGTCTATTTCGTCATTTGTTTCGCTGGATCGATGTTTGTCAAACGTTTGCAGAAAAACACCCGAAGATGATTACACTCGAGAACGTCAGTAAGTGGTTCGGATCGTTTCAGGTGCTCGATGATTGTTCCACTCACGTGAACAAAGGGGAAGTCGTGGTCGTGTGCGGGCCCTCAGGCTCGGGCAAATCCACGTTGATCAAGTGCGTAAACGGGCTGGAACCGGTCCAGCAGGGTACGATATCGGTGAACGGTATGGCGGTGACCGACTCGCGTACTGACCTGACCCAGCTACGCGCGCAGATCGGCATGGTTTTCCAACATTTCGAGCTTTATCCGCACATGACGGTGGTGAACAACATCTGCCTGGCGCAGGAAAAGGTTTTAAAGCGGCACAGAGAGGAGGCTATGGAGAAAACCATGTCGTTGCTCAAGCGCATAGATCTCCAGGAGCACGCCGAGAAGTACCCCGGACAACTGTCCGGCGGTCAGCAGCAGCGGGTCGCAATCGCCCGTGGGTTGGCCATGGATCCGGTGGCGATGCTGTTCGACGAACCGACCTCGGCACTCGACCCGGAGATGATCAATGAAGTCCTGGACGTCATGGTGGAGCTGGCCCACGATGGGATGACCATGATGGTCGTTACCCACGAAATGGGGTTTGCGCGTAAAGTGGCGAACCGCGTAGTGTTCATGGACGAGGGCCGTATTGTTGAGGATGCCACGACCGACGAGTTTTTCAACACGCCGCGTAGCGATCGCGCCCAAACCTTCCTGGCAAAAATACTGCACCATTAAACCTGGTGTACCCTAAGCCCGCGACGTACATGCCGGTCGCAAGTGTCACAAGACAGGTTGTCCGGCATGGGAAGTCCGTTAAATCGCCATGCCGGGCTTCCAGCCATTGACTTTGATCCGCGGGAATTTGACAGGATGTTCGTGGCTGGTAAGGACCAGAAATTGGCACCGCTCAACCCTTATTCTCGCGTGTCTGTTGTGGACGACCGATACTGAAAGGCTGCCTAAGCGTGGCCGCCGTAGGTTCCGATAGATATTTATGAGAAGGATTTGGCTGAAAGAGTATGCGCCGTTGGTCCCCGAGACCATCGATCCCGATGCCGTTAATTCGGTTGTCGATGTCTTCGCAGAAAGCGTAGTACGGTTTTCTGATTCTCCGGCTTTTACCAATCGCGGAACAACGCTGAGTTATCGTGACGTGAACGCACTGTCGCGCAATCTGGCGGCATACCTGCGCGGTGTCGTAGGGATACAGAAGGGCGATCGCGTCGCGATTATGTTGCCCAACGTTTTGCAATATCCCGTGGCGTTGTTCGGTATTCTCCGCGTTGGGGGTATTGTCGTGAACGTGAATCCGCTGTATAGCGAACGCGAACTGGCACACCAGTTGATGGACGCAGAGCCAACGGCAATCATCGCGATTTCGAGTTCGACCCCGACTTTGAGCAAAGCGATCGATACCGTGCCGGTTGAACACATCATCGTGGCTCACTACGACGATCTATTGGCGGAGAGTCTGCCCGCTGGCGAGATTGCCGAGGGTGTTGGTGACTACGTCGAGTTCAAGCACGTCCTAGATCGGGGAAGACAACTCGAAAGCGGGGGGGTTTCTATCACCGGCAGTGATGTTGCACTGCTCCAGTATACCGGCGGCACGACCGGTCTATCGAAGGGTGCGATGTTGACGCATAGAAATTTGATCGCGAACATCCTGCAATTCGCAGCGTGGTACGCGGACGATATCACCGAGGGTGAGGATATATTCTTTACTGCACTGCCCCTGTATCACATATTTGCGTTGACGGCGAATTGTTTTTGTCCAGTGAACATCGGTGCGCTAAGTGTACTGATTACCGATCCCAGAGATCTCCCGGCGGTACGGGATACGTTTAAGGAATACAGATACACTTTCGTGACCGGGGTCAATACGCTTTACAACGGTATGCTGCACACAGAGGGGTTCGCTGATCTGGATTTTTCGTTGAAAGTCTGTATCGGCGGCGGTGCAGCGGTTCAACGAGTTGTCGCCGAAAAATGGCAAGCAGTCACCGGATGCTTACTCTCCCAAGGCTACGGGCTGACGGAGACCTCACCGATACTGACAATATCACCCAGTACCGCGGCGCGATTCGACGATAGTATCGGTCTGCCAGTGCCGTCTACGGACATCGTGTTGCTCGACGATGATGGCAACGAGGTAACTGTGGGGGAACCGGGCGAGCTCTGCGCACGCGGACCGCAGGTCATGAAGGGTTACTGGAAACAAGAAAAAGCGACCCGCGAAGTAATGACGGCAGATGGATTCTTTCGCACCGGCGACATAGCGACCGTAGATGAGAAAGGATACTTTCGCATCGTCGACCGGAAAAAGGAAATGATTCTCGTATCCGGCTTCAACGTGTTTCCCAATGAGATCGAAAGTGTGGTCGCGGAATGTGCCGGTGTTAGAGAATGCGCGTGTATCGGTATTCCGGACCAAAGAACGGGTGAGGCGGTGAAAGTGTACGTTGTTCGTCTGGGTGACGTCGATCTCAACGAAGATGACGTTGTCGCTTTCTGCAAAGACAAATTGACCGGATATAAAGTTCCAAAACGCGTGGAATTTATCGACGAGTTACCAAAAAGCAACGTGGGTAAGATTCTTCGGCGAGAACTGAGAAAGATCGCAACTTCATAGATCGCCGACCAAGAAGTACAGCGACGCCATCGCCCAACCGATTGGGCCGACGCGGGTTTCGCGCCCGCGCGCTTTGGTTATCGTTTCGCAACCGATCATCAGTTCTTAATCGTCGATCTCAGACCGGCAGATTCGATACCCGCCAATGCACAAGCCTCGTCGTCTTCCGATTGGGCGCCGGAAATTCCCACTGCGCCGCATACGGAGCCGGTGTCATCGACAATCAATACGCCGCCGGGCAGCGGGATTACGCGTCCGTCGCTCATCGCGTTCAGGGCGTTGATGAAGCCGGATTCACGCGGCGCTTTCTCGTAGCGAGCCGAAATATCGCGCGAGTTGACGCCGAGTCCGACCGCCCCCCAAGCTTTGGCGCTGCTGACTGCGCCGCGCATGAACGTGGCGCCGTCTTCGCGCTGCATCGCCACCGCGTGGCCGCCGGTATCCACCACCGACACACAGATCGGGGGTAGGCCCATTTCACGCGCCCGTCGCAGAGCGCCCGCGATGATGGTGGTGGCTTGTTGCAACGTCACGTTTGTCATAATGCCTCCGTTTTTCGAGCCCCGCGCTCTGGTTGGGTTGTTATTGTAAGAAAAACGTATAAATATATAAATATTTAGTAGTATTTCTTATAAGGGCCTGGGCCTACACTGGTTCGTCATAGAACTCGATATCGACGGCCGATGTATCTCTACAACGATCAGGACCAGGCGCTTATCGATCAGCGCGTCGCCCAGTTTCGCAACCAAGTGAAGCGTCGTCTGGACGGTTCGCTCAGCGAAGACGATTTCAAACCGTTGCGACTGCGAAACGGCTTGTATCTGCAAACCCATGCTTACATGTTGCGCGTCGCAATCCCCTACGGAACCTTGAACAGCCGCCAGCTCCGCATGCTCGCTCATCTCGCGCGGACTTACGATCGGGGATACGGGCATTTCACCACACGCCAGAACATCCAGTTCAACTGGCCGGAGCTCAACGATGTCCCGGACATGCTGGCCGATCTCGCTACGGTACAGATGCACGCGATTCAGACCAGCGGTAATTGTATCCGAAACGTGACGAGCGACCACCTTGCCGGTGTGGCAGGGGATGAAATCGAGGATCCGCGACCCTACTGTGAGGCTTTGCGCCAGTGGTCGGCACTGCATCCCGAATTCTCATGGTTGCCGCGCAAATTCAAGATCGCGGTCACCGGTGCGGCCGACGATCGTACCGCGTTGCGGTTTCACGATATCGGATTACGTATCACCCGAAACGCGGAAGGCGAAACGGGATTTGAGGTGGTCGTCGGCGGCGGCTTGGGGCGCACGCCGGTGGTCGGTAAGACGTTGCGGGACTTCCTGCCGAAACGTTATTTGCTGTCTTATCTCGAGGCCATCCTGCGCATCTACAACCTCAAGGGGCGTCGCGACAACCTGCACAAAGCACGAATCAAAATACTCGTGAACAAACTCGGGATCGATGAATTCCGCGAGTTGGTGGAGGCCGAATGGGCGCACATCAAGGACGGTCGTTTGACATTGACCGACGCGCGTATCGCTGAACTGCAAGCGCACTTCCATGAACCGCCGTATGAGGCCGCCGCGGAAACCGCGACCAAAGACTCGGTGTGGAGGTTGGACACGCGGTTTGCGGATTGGTACCGGTACAACACCGTGGCGCACAAGCGCCCCGGTTATCGCATCGTTTACGTTTCACTGAAAGCCCCGGGCATCCCGCCAGGCGACGCGACCGCGGCGCAGATGGACGGTCTCGCAGACCTGGCGGAAGTTTACGGGTTCGGCGAGCTGCGGGTCAGCCACGAGCAGAACCTGGTACTGCCGGACGTGCGGGAGACGCAGTTACCGAGTCTGTGGCGTGCGCTGCAACGCTTGGATTTGGCGACTCCCAACATCGGCACACTCAATGACATGATCTGCTGCCCGGGTCTGGACTTTTGTGCGCTGGCCAATGCTGGATCGATTCCGGTGGCGGCGCGCATCAATCGTAAGTTCGATGATCTCGATCGATTGTACGATCTCGGCGAGATCAAACTCAAAATGTCGGGGTGTATGAATGCGTGTGGTCACCACCATGTGGGACACATCGGAATTCTCGGCGTCGATAAACACGGTAAGGAGTGGTATCAGTTTACGCTGGGAGGGACGGCGGACGATGCGGCGCGCTTGGGCGAGCGCATCGGCCCCGCGGTACCCGCCAGTGAGGTTGTCGACGTACTCGAGCGAATTCTGACGGCTTACGTCGAGTTTCGTCGGCCCGGTGAGCGATTTTTGGACACGGTTCACCGGATCGGTATCGTTCCTTTCAAGGAGAAGGTTTATGTGGGTCATTCGCCAGCGAAAGCCGGTGCCCAACCTGTGGCAGCATCTGCCGGATAACGCCGTATTATCGCCGGGCGCGATTACCGTCTCTCTGCGGCGCTGGTTCGCCGAACGTGACGCGCTGCGCGCGCGCATTCACCTCATGGGAATCCGGCTTGCGCCTGAAGACGATGTGTTTGCGCTCGCCGGGGAACTCGAGGGTATCTCCATGGTGGCAGTCGAGTTTCCGTCATTTGTGGAAGGCCGCGGTTACTCGCAAGCCAGATTGTTGCGGGAACGGTTGGGGTTTCCGGGCGAGCTTCGTGCCCTGGGGGCGCGTCGCGATCACTTGCGGTTCATGGAACGCTGCGGCTTCGACGCTTTTGAGCTCGCCGAAGGGGAGGACCTCAACGCCGCGCTCGCGGCCTTCGATGAAATACGCACCCACTATCAGCCCGCAGCGGATGCCTTCGGGGTGACTGCGCTGCGCCCACATTACCCGATTTTGAAGAACAACAATGAGTCAAGTCGATTACGATCTGCTGGCGGTAAAATTCGCGAGTTGTGAACCCCAGGAGATTCTCGCCTGGGGTCTGAAAGCGTTTCAGGAGATCGCAATATCGTTCAGTGGCGCCGAGGATGTCGTGCTGTTGGATATGGCGGTGGCGATCGATCCCGAAGTGAGGGTATTTACCTTGGACACCGGAAGGCTGCACGCGGAAACCCTGGCCTACGTAGAGCAGGTAAGGGGTCGGTACGGGATCGCTATCGAGGTGCTGTCCCCGGATTTTCGGTGTCTGGAGAAATTCGTGCGCGCGAAGGGGTTGTTCAGTTTTTACCAGGACGGTCACTCGGAATGCTGCGAAATCCGCAAGGTGGCGCCGTTACGGCGCAAGCTTAAAACGCTCGAGGCCTGGGTGACGGGTCAGCGACGCGATCAGAGTCACGGCACACGGAATGCGGTGCCGGCGGTCCAGAGAGATGTCGTGTTTTCTGATGGAAGTGGCCAACTGGTTAAGATAAACCCGTTGGTAGGCTGGACTTCGCGACAGGTTTGGGCGTATATCCGCGAGCGCGAGATTCCCTACAATCCTTTGCACGGTCGCGGTTATGCGAGTATCGGGTGTGAACCGTGCACGCGGCCGGTGCTCCCGAACCAGCACGAGCGGGAAGGACGCTGGTGGTGGGAGGATGCCGCGCACAAGGAGTGCGGTTTGCATCGAATTAATTTGAAATAATCCCGAATAGGCAGTACAGCCCGGCGCACGCGCTTGTCGTGTAGGGAAACATGCGGCCGGATTCACGGCGCGGGAAAAACAATGCAAATTGGGCGCCGCATTGATTGGCTCGATCAACAAGTCATCTCGCGGCGGCGGATCTCTAATTGGGTTGCGGGAGATAACGGCGTCATTAAGGAACGACGGTTGATCCGCGCTCGTCGTAAGGGGTCAACCCGCGATTCCGGGTGATTTGCCGAAGTGATGTTTGAAGGCCAAGGCGTAATCCGCACTGTTCATCAGCGTGTAGTACGCGACTCGGTGTGACCAGTTTTTCTGACTGTCCACAACTTTGCGGAAAAAAGGGTCTTTAATAAGATCCCCGAGCACCTCGTCCCAAGCCTCAAGCTGCGCCTGCATCACGGACCGAGGCGTACGGCGAACCTCGACTCCGTGTTTCTCGATCAGTGTTCTTAGGTCGCGGGAAAAATTGTCCATGGCCGTGGCATAATTTGCCGTGCTGGTGGCTTCGGCGGCGTATTCGATGATGGCCTGAAGTTCCATTGGCAGCGCATCGAACACCCGCTTGTTGAAGATGATCTCAAAGAATTCAGCGGCTTGGTGGTAACTGCCCAGCATGTAAGTGTGGGCGACGTCGTGGGCGCCGACGCGGCGGTCCGAACTGGGGTTGTTGAACTCGAACGCATCGATAACGCCGCGCTGTAATGCGGGAATGGTGTCGGGTCCCGCGAGTTGGGTCACGCGTACTCCCATAGCCCGCATGACGTCTGCGGCGAGGCCCACGGTTCGGTATTTCAGGTTGCGCAGCTCGTCAGGCGAACGGACCGGCTTCTGGAACCACCCTAAAGGCTGGGATGGCATTGGCATGGCGAAGAACCCCACGATATCCAGCCGCAAGATGTCCTGCACCAGCTCGCGATAAAGTCCTTTCCCGCCGCCTCGGTGGGTCCACGCGAGCATCTGTGCCGCGTTTGCGCCAAACACCGGTCCCGTCCCGAACAAGGAAGCGGCTTTGTGTTTGCCATACCAGTAGGCGGTGGTGGTATGGCCGGCGTCGAGGACGCCCTTGTGAACAGCATCCTGGAGCTGAAACGCCTTGACCACCGAGCCCGCTGTTCGATAGTCGATTCTGAGGCGCCCACCCGACATTTTGTTGACGCGGTCGACGTATTCGAGGGCCATCTCGTTGGAGATGTCCTTCGGGCTCCACGCTCCCTGCATTCTGATCGTCCACGTCTGCGCGCGTGAGACGTAAGGGAACGCCGTTATGGGTGCAACGACGGCCGCTGCGGCCGTCTGGCGCAGGAATTTTCGGCGTGTAGTCGTGGACAAAGTGGTTCGTAAAACGGTTCCGTCCTCGGTATGGGCCGGGTCACGCGCCGCCCGGGTTATCTGGAGGTCCGCGACGCCGCCGTCGTGGCAGGACGGGGTATGCCGGGCCCCGGCGCCTCGGTTCGAGCCACAGGGCCGGTATCCTCGCACAATCGTGTCGGTTTTCCTATGCGCGGACAGTCAAATATTTGTGCAGTAACAAACAAGAAACAGGGCTTCCGGTTACATAGGCTAGAGATGCACAATCCGGTCAGATTGTGGCACCGGTCCGGATATGTGCACGAAAGCGGTCAGGCCGAACGTAGACACCGGGTCGCGGAGCAAAGAGGGCGGAAGCATGACAGTGTTGGTACAGATCGATTTCCACTATGCGGGCCCCTATGGTGCGCAGATGTCGGCGAACTTTCGCGAACTCGCCGAATCAATCGCCAATGAGCCCGGCCTGTTGTGGAAGATCTGGACCGAAAACGAAGCCTGCCAGGAAGCCGGCGGCGTGTATCTGTTCGCCGACGATGCGTCGGCGCAAGCCTACCTCGATAAGCACGAACCGCGGCTGGTGAGCGCGGGAGTGACCCGCCTCAACGTCAAGAAGTTCCAGATCAACACGCCGCTGACGCACATTACCAAGGGCCCCGTTCGCTAGTACGGGTACATAGAGAGGTCGGGCGCGGGAGTGCCATGCTGAAAGAAAATCTTCTGCAGACCATGGAGGATCATGCTCTGGAGAGCGTTCCGGAAGAGCACCGGAAGGGCTGGCTCAAGATCACCTGGAACACCGCTGGACTGGTAACGACGCTCGTAATGTTGTTTTTCGGGGCGTTGGTGTGTTTCGTCGCCGGTGTGAAGATCGCATTCGCTGCGGGACTTACCGCTTTCGCGATTGGTAACGCGATCGGTTGGATGATCGCCCGGGTCACGTACGAAACCGGAATGTCTAACACGCTCATTACGCGTTATCACGGACTCGGATTCCGCGGCTCGTCTATGGCATCGCTGATTTTTGGTTTTCTCATCATCGGATTTCTGGCGCTCGAGAACGCCCTGCTGTATCGCGGATTCCTGTTTTTTCTCGAGATCGATGACTCGCTTGCCAATCAAGTCCTCATCTACGGGGCGATGACGATCGGGTGGATATTGCTCACCGCGTTTGGGTTCGAACTCGTGACTCGGGTGTCGTCGCTGATGTTAGTCGGATTTCTTCTGGTTCTGGCGTGGGTGATCCTGGATATCGTGTCCGCTTCCGGCCGCTCGTTGGGCGAAGCCGTGGTCTTCGGCAGCCAGCTATCGCCCGCGGCGCTGTCCCGCATGGGCATCGAAACCAATCTGGACAAGTTCGTCTTCAGCCTGAATATTCTAGTCGGTCCCGCCTGCGCGCTGGCCCTGAATACCGCTGATTTTGGCCGCTACGGCAAGTCGACGTCGCACATAGGTGTGGCCGCGAGTCTCGGCATTTTCTGCCAGGCGATACTCATGATGGTCATGGGCGGCGTGCTCATGTACGCCGGTGCGCAATTAATGGTCGACCACTACGTTTCCACCGCGGATATGTCGTTGGCGGAGGCTCGTGCGCATGTCCTGCGAAGCCCGGACAGCATCGCCGCGACATTCATGGTGTTCGCCGGTACGACCGGCTTTGTGTTGATGTTTCTGGCCCAGGCCAAGGCGCAGGTTCTGAATACGTACAGCTCATCTCTGTGTCTGGCGAACCTGTTGGATGCGGCGTTTCGCTGGCGTCCTGGGCGCGTCATCTGCGTCGTACTGGCCAATGTCATTGCGCTTTTCATGCTGTACGGCCATATCCTGGAGTTGGTCGAGGCCTGGATAAAGTTGATGGGTGTTCTGCTGAGTTCGCTGGCGACCGTTGTTATCGTCGACTATTTCTTCGTCGCTCGGCGTTTGCCCCGGCAGAGACTCGCGGAAGATGTGAACTGGGCCGGCGTGATTAGCATCGTGAGTGCCGTCATTCTGGCGCACTGGGTGTTGAAGCACTGGATGCCGGTCGAAGTGGTCACGTCGATCGCGAGCGTTAGCGTTATCTATCCATTGCTGAGATTGGGTGTGTTTCGGCCCGATCAGGCTGTGCTTTCGTCATAACGAAACGCAGTATTGACGATGCAAACGCGAAAATGGGTCGACTACCACTCAACATGATTCGGAGTAGAGCGGTATGAGTACATCTTTAAACCGGAAAATCGTTTTTTGGGTCGCAATGGCGCTGGCGCAAATCGGAGCGTTCATCATCTTCAAGGATCTCGCCGACATCAGCCAGTGGGTGGTGCAGTCGACGCGCGAATTTACGATGAACATCTGGTACAACCGATACCTGCTGGCATCGGTGTCCGTGGCACTGCTGGCGTTGTCTGTGTGGCTGTGGTGGTCGTATCGCCGCGTCTGTCCAAAGCCACTGCTGATCATCCTGGTGTTGTTCTTTGGACTCAATTTCTACTCCGGAACGGTCAATCCGAAATGGATGTTCCGGGCGCAGCAGCACGAGGCCAAATTCGTGTCCGTCGAACAGGCGCCGGAGTATTTTCAGCGCAGTCTGCAATGGGCGCATTTCGGTGATCGCGACTATGGGTCCGTCGATGACATCAACGTTATCGTCCTCGAGACCGATTCGGGCGCTTACGCATATTCGGATTATTATCTTTTGCAACCCCACGTCGTGAAGGCGGACACCATAGATGGTGAAGAAGTGATCATGACCTATTGTGGCCTCACCAATCTCGGAATCGCGTACAGCCCGGTCATCGGAGATCAGAAGCTCGATCTTCGCGTCATGACCCAGTTGAAGAACAATCTAGTGTTGACCGACGACAATACCGGCGAGGCTATCCAGCAACTTTGGGGAACAATGGAGCGCAGCCCGGAACACGGTAAGATGAAGGAATGGCCGACGGTGAGGATGCCGTTCCGGTCATTCAAAACACTCTATCCCGACGGCAAGGTGTTCGTAAACGAAATCCCGGAGTTTTCCGAGAACCCTGTCCTGGCGCTATGGGACCGGCTGGTGCGCCACGGAATGATGTATCCTGGCGTCGGTCTCCAGTGGAACAGACCGGATGAACCGGCATTTCCGACCATCGACTACAAGGACCAGCGATTACCCATGAAGGAATTGGTGTATGCGCTCAATGTCGGTGACGACTTTGTCGCTTACACCAAGGAGTTTCTCGCTCAGCGGGGAAGTCCTGTAAACGTCGCGATCGGTGATCGGCGCGTCGTCGTCGACTACGACGCGGATTATGATGTGGTCACTGCGTTTTTCAATCCCACCGATCGCGCCATCCATGAAGTCGACATCTTCGGCCGCACGCCGGACGGCGCTGTGTTCGAACGTGTGAACACGCTCAAGAGCAACCTATTCTGGTTCATCCTGGTCGAATTCTATCCGCAGACGGACGTCAATCGTGTCTAGGCGGGGGCCAGTGCGGCGAAAGGTGCGAACATCGAGCAAAGGCGTCGAGTCAAGGATGCTATGGTGACCAGAGCGGGTGCATTGCTCGTGGCGTCCTTCGTAAACCCGGGCCATGCGAACGCCGGCGATAAGGAGGACATGGCCCCCAGGTTTGGATACCTTGGCGATCTGTATGAAGCGTACTTTGCCGAGATCGGGTTGCTGTGGAAGACGGGCCGATCCATGAGGCGGTCAAGACCCATGGCGCGGTCCTGAAAGTGGGTGTGTGGTGAGGTGACGTTTTCGACGAGTCAACCGAAAAGATGGCTGCCAAGGTGTACAAGAAATGGCAAGATGTGTCGCAAATGGCGGTTGTCCGAAGCCATGCTACAAATGCTCTCTCAATTTTGCACTACAAGATGAGGCCGCGTTTTGATTCCATGCCGGCGTCAAACTGAGGAGATCCGGAGGCCATGCACTGGTTGACGAAACGAGATCCGGTGTCAAAGTGAATACGGGCCAAGTCACGGAGCAGGTAGAAAAGGCCGCCCTTGTCACCAGCCAAAGGCTGTTGATCATCGGCGGCATGGTGCTGATCCTGTGCGGGATGATCTTCGGCGACATCTATGCGGTGTTTATCCTGCACCCAAATGTCGCCCGTATTGGCGCTGAGTTTGCGAGCGCCGCACAGGCGGTGGCGGCGCAGGATGCCGATTCGGTCTTCGGCCATTTCCGCACTATCGGTAGTCTGTTGGAGAATGCCGGGACGAAAAAGGATACTCATGTTCATATAATCCAATTCGGCTACTTGGCCTTGATTCTGGCTTTCGTCCAACCGTACATGGCGCTGTCGGGGCGCAGACGCCTGCGGTTCGCCCGACTGTTCATGGTCGGTGCGGTGGTGCTGCCGGTGTCGGTGTTTTTGATCCACTATGTCGGCTTGGCCTACAGTCCGTTGCGAACGATCGGTTGGGCGAGCATCTTCGCCGATTTCGGTGGCCTACTCGTGATCATCGCCTGTACGGGTTATCTGCTCGGTATCTGGCGGTACGTTAGAGACGGCACCGGGCCGTCGTCGGTCCCGTATCCCGTGGTCGTCGACCGGGAGAGTCGCATTCTGCTCTGCGGCGGTGTGCTGCTGTTACTGGCGGGCTTCGTATTCGGCGCCTATTACGCGGCGGTTTTTCTGGACGCCCATGCAGCGCACGAGATGACGACCCTGCGGGCGGTAATGGACGGCGCTGCAGCGGGCAACATGGAAGGGGCGACCGAGTCGCTCGCTGCTTATGGCGTCCTCCAGGGCGAGAAAGCGGTCATGATCGCCGCCCATGCGCACGTCGGCGAATTCGGCTTGCTCGCGGTCATGTTGGCGTTGGTACAACCCTACGTCTTTCTAAGTCGGCGCTGGCGGCGGCGTTGGGTCGCCGTGCTGCTGGGCGGCGCCGTCATGCTGCCGATAGCGGTGTTTGCCGAACAATGGTTCGGCCTGTTGGCGGGAGGAGTCGCGGACATCGGCGGTCTGCTGGTGATTGTCGCCTTGTGCGGCATGCTGGCCGGTGTCCTGCGCCACACCGGCAAAGTCGACAGCCGGATTGCGGTCGAGACATGACGCCGCCTATGGGCCCGTCGCAGAAACTGCTGATCGCCGGCGGTCTGGCACTGGCGGTCCTCGGCATGGTCTATGGGCTCTGGTACGCGCTGGTGGACGAGCATCCGACGCTCGAGCGAATCGGCGTATCCCTGGCGACGGGTTTTGCCGAGGCGGCGAAGGGAAATCTGGAAAGCGGTTATACTTCGTTGGAAGACTTTCGTGACACCAAATTCGAATATGCGCGGGAAGTCCATACCCACGGACATCTCGCCATATTGAGCACGCTGTTGATTGTCCTCGGTTTGGTCTTCGGTTCACTGCCGTTCGGCGAAGGGCTGAGAACCTCGGTCGCTGCGGTGCTCGTCGCGGCTGCGGTGTTGCTGCCGCTCGGCGCAATGATCGAAACCATCGCCGCGGGGCCATTGTCGATGGCGTTCGCAGCCGTCGGCTCTGTTGGCCTGATAGGCGGCCTGGCTGTCGTCGCGCTGGGGTTCCTCTGGCCCGCCACCGGTGATCGCGGCTCGTCGTAACCCGGCCGAGCGGGGCAGCCATGGGCGATAATGGCGTTGAACGACTGGAAATCATCGCGCCTTCCGGATTCCCGCTGGTGCAGCCGCACCAGTCCTTGGGTCCTCTAATCATCGATGTCCTACGCAACCACGGTCTGGCGTTACATGCAGGGGACATTCTCGTTGTCGCGCAAAAAATCGTATCCAAATCGGAAGACCGCTTCGTCAGGCTCGATCAGGTCGAGGTGTCGGCGGAGGCACGGGACGTGGCACGGCGATGCCGCAAAGACCCACGTCTGGTAGAGCTGATCCTGCGCGAATCCGATCGTGTCATTCGATGTGTCCCCGGGGTACTGATCGTGCGTCATAAACGGGGCTTCGTTCACGCTAATGCGGGCATCGACCGCTCCAATATCCCCGGCGGCGACGAGCAAGTGCTGTTATTGCCTGAGGATCCGGACCGAAGCGCGGCTGAGCTCCGTTCCGGGATCAGGGAGCATACCGGGGTCGACGTCGGTGTCATCATCGCCGACAGTTTTGGGCGTGCTTGGCGTTTGGGTACCTGCGGCGTTTGTATCGGCAGCGCCGGCGTCGAGGTATTGAAGGACCTTCGAGGCACCGGCGACCTGTACGGCCGGGAACTCGAGGTCACCGAAGTCGCCCAGGGGGATGAGATCGCGGCGGCTGCTTCGGTCCTCATGGGTGCGGCCAAAGAGTCGCGGCCGCTGGTACTCGTCCGCGGTCTCGCCCTCGGGGGTTGCGGTGACGGCCGTAGCTTGGTCAGGCCGCCGGAGCTGGACCTGTTCCTGTGACCCCACCGGCAGCAATCACGACCGGCGATTATCTGGCGATCTGCGGCGGAGTTGGCGGCGCCAAGTTAGCGCTGGGACTCAGCCGTGTATTGGCGCCACAACAACTGAGCATCGTCGTCAACACCGGTGACGACTTCGAGCATTCGGGCTTGTTGATTTGTCCGGATGTCGACACTGTCACCTATACCCTAGCCGATGTCGTTCACCCGCAGCAGGGGTGGGGCCGCGCTGGCGAAAGTTGGCACGCCCTGGAGGAGGTCGAGCGGTTGGGCGGCGAAACCTGGTTCCGGCTCGGCGACAAAGACATTGGACTGCATCTAACGCGACGCTCCTTGCTGGACAAGGGGATGCGGCTTGCCGCGGTGACGCACCAACTCGCGCGGTGCTTCGGCATCGGTCAGTCGATCATACCGATGAGCGATGATCCCGTGCGCACTGAGGTCGAAACCGACGAGGGATGGTTGTCGTTTCAAAACTATTTCGTCGCGCGTCGTTGCGACCCGGTGATCCGCGCGGTCCGCTATCGTGGTATCGAGGCTGCGGCACCGGCGGCGGAATTTCTTTCCGCGCTGCGGTCGCCGTCATTGCGGGGTGTATTCATTTGCCCTTCCAACCCCTACCTCAGCATCGATCCGATTCTGAGGTTGCGGGGCGTCAGGCAAGCTCTGTGCAGTAGTGCCGCCCCGGTCATAGCGGTATCGCCGATCGTCGGCGGGCGCGCTATCAAAGGTCCCACGGCGAAAATCATGGGCGAGTTGGGCGTTGAGATGTCGCCCGGCTCGGTGGTCGAACATTACGGCGAGATTCTTGATGGCTTCGTTCTCGATCGATGCGACAGTGACCTTGAGGGCACGCTGAATCGGGCTTTGTCGGTACGGGTCTGTAATACGGTGATGAACGGGCTGGAAGACAAGCAGGCGCTCGCCAGGGAATGTCTTGCGCTGGTCGAGTCGATGGTCAGACGATGAGCGCGATCGTGTGGGCTTTGGTGCCGCTAAAGGGGCACGGGCACGGCAAGCGTCGCCTCGCTACGGTGGTCGGTGAGCCGCTGCGCCGTGATCTGGTCCTGGCGATGGCAGAAGATATCGCTTCGGCGTTGGTCCGATCACGCGGACTCGATCGCGTAATGTTCGTTTCCGAAGACCCGGCCGTGGCTGAACTGACCGAACCCACCGGTATCGGTTGGTTCCGCAGTACCGGGCGCGGTCTCAACGAGGACCTGCAGGAGGCGGCGATCGAAGCCGAGAGCGCCGGCGCCAGCCATGTGCTCATCGTCCATGCGGATCTGCCTTTGGTGACGGCGCAGGACATTGACCGCTTCCTTGGCGCCGGCGGGGGGTTGCCGCAACCCGGTCAACTGCGGCTCGCGCCCTGTAAACAGAACAGCGGCACGAATGTATTCCTGTCACCGCTGCCGCTGCCGTTCTCACTTTGTTTCGGTGAGAACAGTTTTGCCGCGTTCAAAGCCGCGGCGGTGCAGCGGGCGGTCATGCTGCAGCCAGTCAGATGGCCGAGCCTGGCGCTGGACATCGACAATCCCTATGATTTGGCAACGCTGCGGGCTCTGGGCGTACAAGGTCGGCTGCCGCCTGGCGTGACCGCGGATCTCATCGCCAGACTCGGTGAACAAACCGGGTTGTGCAGCTCCTAACCGGGCAACCGAGGCCCTATTCGGCGCTGTGCGCTAACAGTCAATGTTTGACGCTTTGACAGACAAGACACCTTGGAGCCCGTCCGATTATTCTGCTGTTAGAGAAACTGACTCACTGTCCGGTGCGAGACTCGGACCAGGCCCGGCGTGCCGCGACCATCGACAACCGGTGGTCGCCCTATCACGGTCCGTCCGTAGCACCGGGGCAAACGACCAATCTTTCGGAGGCGTGCAAATGGCGACCCAACCCGTAGAAAGCGTAGCTGCCGCGCGGGCGACTGGCGGCGGGCAGGAGCTCGCGAATTGGGATGATATTTTCCTGCTCGAGGAACAGTTGGACGCTGAGGAGCGGATGGTCAGGGATACCGCGCACGACTACTGTCAGGAACAGCTCATGCCGCGGATCTTGACCGCCAACCGCGAAGAACGCTTCGACCGCGAAATCTTAAACGAGATGGGTGAGCTGGGGCTGCTCGGCTGCACCATTGACGGTTACGGTTGCGCCGGACTGAACTATGTTTCCTACGGCCTGGTCGCGCGCGAAGTGGAACGCGTGGATTCAGGCTACCGTTCGGCGATGAGCGTGCAGTCCAGTCTGGTCATGCACCCGATCCATGCCTATGGCACTGAAGCCCAGAGACAAAAATATCTACCGAAGCTCGCGACCGGGGAGTGGGTCGGTTGCTTCGGTCTCACCGAGCCTGATGCGGGTTCCGATCCGGCCGGCATGAAGACGCGCGCGCGGTCGGTCGACGATGGCTTTGTCCTGAGCGGCAGTAAGATGTGGATCACCAACTCGCCCATCGCGGACGTATTCGTGGTTTGGGCCAAAGACGATGGCGGTGCTATCCGCGGCTTTGTCCTTGAGCGGGAGATGAAAGGGCTGAGTGCGCCGAAAATCGAAGGCAAATTCAGTCTGCGCGCGTCGGAGACCGGCGAGATCGTGATGGACGAGGTCTTCGTCCCGGAAGAAAATGCCTTTCCCACGGTCCGGGGACTGAAAGGACCCTTCGGTTGTCTCAACCGCGCTCGCTATGGCATCGCCTGGGGCGCCATGGGCGCGGCGGAATTCTGCTGGCACGCTGCGCGGCAGTACACGCTCGACCGCAAGCAGTTTGGCCGGCCGCTGGCGGCGACGCAGCTCGTCCAGAAGAAGCTGGCCGATATGCAGACCGAAATCGCACTCGGACTGCAGGCCGCGCTCAGGGTCGGCCGGATCATGGACGCCGGCGACTGGGACCCGACGATGATATCTCTGGTGAAACGCAACAATTGCGGAAAGGCGCTGGATATCGCGCGCATCGCCCGAGACATGCACGGCGGTAACGGTGTGGCCGACGAATACCATGTCATTCGCCACGCCATGAACTTGGAAGCAGTCAATACCTACGAAGGTACCCACGATGTGCATGCCCTGATCCTGGGACGCGCCCAGACCGGAATCCAGGCCTTCGCGCCCTAACACGACGGCGCGCAAGCCGGTCTTTATCGTGACCATTTGAATCCAGCAACCATCGGAGAAGGAGAGGTGGCCGACGCCGAACCGGGCGCGCAAGCAGACAGCGCCCCATGCGAACACTGCGGGATCTTCACCATCGACGGACCGCTCGCGATCCAGGGCGCATGGCGGGACATCACCTACACGCCGGTCAGAGACCGGATCTGGTCGGTCAGCGAGGGTATCTACCGCACGATCTTTCTCGTGGGAAACCAGGGCACCATCGCCTTCGACACGCTGACGACGCCCGGTACCGCGCGCGCCTATGCCGGCGCCGTACAACGCGCTTTCCCGCGCAAGCCGATACACACGGTCGTCTATTCTCACGATCACCTGGACCACACGGGTTATGCCGCCGATCTGGCCCCGCAGGCGGATATCATCGCCCACGACCTCTGCGACCGAGTGATCCGAGCGCGGCAGTCGGTGGGCCAAACGCCGGCCAACGAGGTCTGGGAGGGCGAACGGAAGGCTTTCGAGATTGACGGCGTCTATTTCGAACTGTTGTACCCCGGGCCTACGCATGGCGACGGCAATATCGCCGCTTATTTTCCACAGAGCAAACTGTTGTTCATGGTCGACACCGTCATCCCCGGCGTCGGCTATACCTTTTTCCCCGATTGGCACCTCACTCCCTACGTGCCGACCATGAAGCGGTTTCTGAGTCTGGATTGGGACGTGTTCGTCCCTGGGCATTTCTGGATCACCGACCGCCAGGCGTTCGTCGATAGTCTGAGCTTTTACGACCGGATGGCCGATGTCGCCCAGCAGGCGATCATTGACGGCCTCGATCCGAATGATTTTGCCGAAGTCACCCGCTACACCCAGGCCAAGCTGGCCGCCGAGTTCGGTGAACTGTTCCGGTTCGAAGAGTACTGCGCCATGAATTTGTGCCGTTATATGCAGCACTTTCTCACCGGAGGCTGGGGGATCGAGGGTAATTATCAACCGACGATAACTCCGTTTTGACCGCCATCGAGGAGTGAAACATGGTTGAACAGAGCACCGGAATCTTTACCTCGGAGCGAATCCAGGACTATCTGGCGGCCGAGCCGCGCATGCAGGCGCAGCAGTTGTCGCCGCGGTTGTGGACGGTGACCGATGGCCTATGTCGGACCGTGTTCGTCGCAGGTGACACGAGCGTGATTGCTTTCGATACCTTCGGGACACCGGGCCGTGCGCGCGCCTATCAGCGGGCCATTGCCCAAGCCGTGCCCGACAAACCGATCAAGACCATCATCTACACGCACGACCATCTGGATCATGCCGGCTACGGCGACGATCTGGCGCCTGACGCGGAAGTGATCGCCGACGAAATGTGTGCCAAGGTCATCAAGCTGCGCCGAGCCAAGGGCCAGAGCCCGGTGACGCGGCGCCTAGCCGGCACCGAGCACGCAATGGACATCGATGGCGTGAGTTTTACTTTGTTGAATCCGGGTCCGACCCATGGCAGCGGCAATTTGAGCGCCTACTTCGCACCGGAGAAGCTGCTGTTCTCCTGTGACACCATTCTGCCCAACGCGCGTTACGGCCTGATGCCGGACTACCATATCTGGAACTTTGTGCGCTTCATGCGCGGTTTTCTCGAACTGGGCTGGACGATCTTCGTGCCTGGACGTTACGAGTTGAGCGACCGCGCCGGTTTCTCAACCGGTTGCGACTACATAGAAGCCGTGCAGGAGGCCTGCCAGCGTGCCTTCGTGGAGTTCGTCCCGATCTGGGTCATGGACGCGATGAAACAGTATGTCTCCACCAGGCTCGCCGAACGGTTCGGCCAACTCGACGGTTTCGACGACCACGTAGGGTTGACTGCCATCCGTATCGTGCATCACTACCTGATGGGCGGCTGGGGACTGGAAGACACGCCGACGCCGGGCGTGCTGCTCGCCGACGAGGTGGCCTGAACTCCTTCAATGTTTGGTTAACGTTGATCTGGGGCGCAGAACATGGAACCGATTCGTGAATTGCAGTTGCGAGCGTCTAAACTGTTCGCTGACTACTCGTTACGCTCGCTATCTTTGAGTCGAGGCACCGACATCTCGGGTCAGGAGGTGAGCGACGTAGAGATCCGTCTGGCGACGGATATCGACGATCCCGGTAGTGACCACCGTGTCTCCTTCAAGGTGCTCGATAGAGGGGCCGACAGTCACCGCTATATATCGTCCGTTGTCGTGCAGCCCAGGCTAGAGCTGTCGTTGACGGATGAAGGCCGAAGGCTGAGTACGGAGGACGTGAGCGCGAAAGCCTTGCGTTTCATCGATTCGATAGACACCCGTGTTGCCAAGATCCACCAAGAGCAATCGATCTTGAGCACGCAACCCGTGGGGAAGACTTTCGAACTCAATCACAAGACCCGCTTCACGGTGCTCGCCGACGACGGCGCCGGCCACCTTACGATATCGATCCAGGGAAAGGACGGCGAACAGCAGGCCAAACTCGCCGCCAACGACCTACTGGACGGACTCTACGCTGGATTCATCGTTCAGCTCTGACCACACCGGCTGCCACCGAAGCACGTCCTGGAGCCGGTCGGCCGGTGAGGGGCGTTCGTCTCCGCACGGCTAGAGATACCCGGCGCCACAGACCGGATGCGCGTCCCATCGCCAAGCTGGAGACGGCGGTAATCCGGGCTATGGATCGGCGCGACGGGCATACGCGCGGTTGGGCTTCAGAAACTGCCGCGTTACTGCAAAAAGCCGGGTATTCTTGCCGCATGCGGGCGCTACGATGGAAGCATTACGGATTGTCTTCAAGCTAGCGGTTTTAATTCATCCTCGCTGCCGTTGCAGACCTCGATCGCGACGCCAGACAGCGGTTCGCCGCCGTCGGCCGTGACGCGATAGGTCTCCTGGAAATACAAAGAATGGGTGCGCGCCTCGTTCATGATGTGCGGGTGCATCGAACACACCATATTTTCGGGCAGAACGAAGTCGAATCCCTCACCGATGCGCGGCATCTCGATCATGGTCATGCCGATTGAATGGCCGCAGACGTGTCCGGACCGGTAGCCGCGCTCCAAAATCGGTCTCATGCAGGCCTTGTGGACCTCTTCGGCGGTGCGCCCGGCACGCATGTTCTCGCGCACCAGCGCGTGGAACTCCTGATGAGCGGCCATCATATCGGCGGTAGTTGCGTCCATGCCCTCGGGCATCAGCGGTCTCGAGAATTCGACCCAATGCCCGCCTTCGCCGGCGATCTCGAGCCCGTACATCAATCCGTCCGAGGCGCGCACCGGACGATTGCTCGGGAACACCATCTGCGGGCGTAGCGATCCGTTTGCTCCGATCTGGACCATATCCATGGTGTTACGGGCGCAACCCAGGGAGGCAAAAGTGCGCTCGGCAACGCCCATCAGCTCGGCTTCGGTTTTCCCCGGTGCATAGGCGCGGATGACGTCGAGCACACCGCGTTTGTTGATGTCCATCGAATGGCGGACCGATGCGATTTCCTCATCGCTCTTCTGCGCGCGAGCGTAGTCAAAAGGCACTTCGAAATCGATGATCTCGAACCCCCCATCTGCGATCGCTTTGTAATCGCGTACGTTGATGATGTATTCCAACCCGTAGATCCCCACCTTGCGAGCGTTTCGGGCTTTCAGGAAGTCGGTAATCCATTCCCCGCAATGCGGTGGAAAGGCCTTTTCCTCGAGGAACGTCGCGCTGTGATCGCCGACCCAGGTGGCTTCGCGCGGGAACACGGCAACGGGATCGTCGTTGTGAGTGACGACCACGTAGGCATAACGGTGCAGAATCAGGAAACCGCACAAGTACCGGACCGCTCCCTCGAAACCGCTGTATTCGCTACCGCTGACGACGAGTGCGTCCAGGCCGTGTTCGGCCATGGCGGCACGGACGTTACTGTAGCGCCGCTCGATCTCCGCCTGACTGGGGCGAAAACGGTTGATATGGTCAGTCAAGGTTCTTTCCTCCAGGCGTCTTTGTCCCAGGAAAACTCCAGCCCTTTGATGATGTCGGCCAACGCCGCGTTGAGCGGTGTGGGAACGCCGACTTCACGGCCGATGCGGGCGATGCCCCCGTTCAGCGCGTCGACTTCCGTGGCACGTTCGGCGAGCACGTCCTGCAACATGCTGGGTGGATGCAGGTAGGCTTTCTCGCGACCGAAGTCGATCAGCGCATCGGGGTCGCTGTCCAGAACAATACCCAGCGCCTCGGCCACCGCTTTACCTTCTTTGACGAGCTCCGACATGACGCGGCGCACACCCGGCTGATCACAAGCCACCCCATGCGGCAGGCGCGTCAGCGCGCCGAGGGCATTGGAAGCGGAATTGAAAATCAGCTTGGTCCACAGCGCGCCGCGGGCATCCGCCATTGGCACGACTTCCATCCCGCCGCGGTTGAGCGCATCGGCGAGCCGTTCCGTTTCGTCCATGGTCGCCGGTTTGGCCGGAAACGGGCTGATCCAGGTCTTGCCCTTGGTGTCCTGGTTGACGACCCCGGGGGCGGTGATGTGTCCGGCGGGAAACGTGGTCCCGAGTATCACCCGTGGGACGAATTCGGCGATGATCTCTTCGTTGCCGATACCGTTTTGCACCGAGCACACGGCGCCATCCGCGAAGATATGCGCGGTCGCCTCCATCGCAGGCCGGGTGTGCAAGGTCTTGGCCGCGATAATCCCCAGTTCGCAGGCTGGGATTTCGCCGGTATCGGCGCGGGCGTTGACCGGAGCGGTGAAATCGCTCAATCCGGTCAAGCGCAATCCGTTTTCGTTGATCGCCTCGACGTGCGCCCGATTCGGGTCATAGGCCCAGACTTCAACGTCCTCCAGACGCGCCAGATGGGCGCCGAACAGGCTGCCGATCGCTCCGCAGCCGATGATACAGACTTTCATAAACTCACTCTCCGTTACCGGGTCATTGTCTTCGCCAGCTCCCTTCACGCGCCTTGACCAAACGGTACAGGGTTTCGTTGATCGGGGCGTCGATACCGGCTTTGACCGCCTCGCGAACGATGGCGCCGGTGATCCAGTCGATCTCAGTGAGCCGTTTGGCGCGCACGTCTTCCAGCATCGACGGCGCATGCGCGTACTCGTCGTTGCGCGACTGGCCGTGACTCACTGCCTCGATGTTCATTTCCCACGGGTCTTCGAACAACTCGACGCCGCGGGCGGCGGCGACCTGCTTGCCCTCATCCATTGCGGCGTAAACCAGATGGCCGAGATCGCTCAGACCCTCCCGTTGGGCGAATTCCTTGACATGGGGCAGATCGGACAGCGCGGCAACGCTGTTGACCACGGCATTGAAAATCAGCTTGGACCACTGCGCGGGCAGCAGATCCTCGAACGCTTTCGCTCTCAACCCGGATGCGTTAATCAAGGCTGCGACGCGCTGCGCATCGCTATAGGTCGCCCTCCCTTCGGCCCACGGTCCCATCCAGGTGGCGGTATCGAGTTCGTATTCCACATGCGTGTCCGAATGGCGGATACCGCTCATGAAGGTCACCGCCGAAATGATCGGCCAGTCGCCATATTTGGCGACCAGCTCCTCACACCCCAGCCCGTTCTGCACCGTCATGACTACAGCGCCCGGGAACCAACCCTGCATTCGTTTCGCGCTGTCCTCAACGGCGGTGGCCTTGGTCGCGATGATGACGAGATCGACATCGCCGAGCTCGGCCGGATCGGTCGACGCGGAAATTTCGGTATGCCGCTGCGTCTTACCACTGACGGTCAGGCCATGGCGATCGAGTGCGTCGGCATGTTGCGCGCGTCGTGTGAGCACCGTTGCCTCGGCCACGCTGCCGAGATGTCCGGCAAACAGGCTGCCGATGGCACCGGCACCGACGATACAAACCCGCTTCATGGCTTCCATGGCTGTAGAAACGCTCAAGTTACGAATCGCGGAGCGGGCTCCCGATCACCCACGGCGACCGGGAACACCGCTTTCGGCTGCGAACCGGTCCGGCACACGGGTGGCGCGGCCGGATGTCGAATGGCGCTCGGGCACCGCGGCTGCGATCCGGATTCCGGTCCACTGCGGCGGTTAACGACCCTGCTTACGCAAATTCTGCACCGTAAACAGGTTGGGTTGATTGACGTCGTCGGTGATGATGCTCTTGAACTGTAGGGTCGTGCAGTGGTTCGCCTGAATATCGATCAACACCGCGTAGTCATCCAACGCGACGCCCTTGCCTTTGTTCGCCGGGTGATGGTGATCCGAATGGGCCTTGCCGATCGGAAACCATTTCCAGAGATCACCTTTTCGGTCGTAAGATACGAGCGACGCCATGGTCATGGTCTGCGAATCCAGGTTGATCACCCGCTTGTCGAGGGGGTGGTTCGGATCCTTGGGTCTGCCAATCAACGTATAGGTCTTACGCAACTGGTATGTGACCTTCGGGAAACATCCCCCCTGACCGTGCACGTCGACGAACTTGTAACCGTCGGGATCGTTCGGCGGATCCTGTGACAGTTCCTGTTCGTTGTGATAGTAGAAAGGCAGAAGCAGGTTGCGTGTGCCGCCGTATTCCCAGGTGTAGTCCGAGACCCGCCCGTTGTACCCTTCGAAGTCCTCGATCATCAAGTCGGTCCCGAGGAAGGCATCCGTGATCTGGCCGGTGGCGAGTCGTCTTACGCGGCGTTGGAAACCGAGATAGAGCCAACCATCGTCGCGTTTGGTGTCGTCCTCGTAGCGGTGAATCAGCAATTGTGTATTGGCCAGGTCAAAAGGTTGTTTGACGATACTGTAAATGCCTCGATAGATCTGCGAAGGGTTGTTTTCGTAAGCCGGCGTCGGCGCGAAGGTGACGCGATGAGTGAAGTTCATAAAATGCCATTCAAACTCGAGCCGGCGCTCGATCTTTCCGGTCTTCAGGTCACGAAACGTCCACCAGAACGGGTATATTGTCTCCGAATCACCGGAGTTGAAACCGTACTGATAATTCCACACGAGTTTCTGGCCCGCATTTTGATCGTTGCTGTCCGGTTCCTGTGGGAATGCGCGGCCGGCCGTGTAACCGTCTAGAGTACCGTTCTCTTTGAGCGTGACGGGTTCGGCATACTTCCGCGTCGCTTCCACGTAGTCGTCACTCAACGGAAAGTCGGTGGTCGGTGTCGTCTTGATCTCCACCCAACCGTCTTTGATGAACTGGTAGAGCGCTTCGTCCAGGATCGCTTTGAACTGTTCGGCATTTCCCTGGTTGATCGTCATTCCGGGCTCGTAGCCGTCAAACGTAGGTGTCCAATCCTTGTAGGGGTAGAATGACTTTTGGATGTCCTCCTCGGTAAACGGTGCCGCGGCAACCGTTCCGGCCAGTGCCAGGGCCATACAGCCCACAAAACTGATGCGTCGCCTCATGGATAATCCTCCTTCTTAACTATCAGAACTGATAACGAATGGTGAGTTGAAACTCATCCTCGTTGATGGCGGTACCAAAGGGGCCGGCCCTGAATCGGCCGATCGGCTCGAAACCGGACACCCCGAGGCTGCTGAACGACCCGAGACAAGCGGCCGGGTTGGCGGCGGCGACCGGCGGGGCACAGGTGAACGGCGGGAAAGGGTTGGCGCTTCGATTGTCGTCGAACGCTTTCGCTCCATCGCCGAATTTGATATTGAAACCGGCACTCAACACCCACCTGTTCGAAGGCTTCCAGATCAACGTCGGCGCAAAGGCGCCGCTGCCGGCCTTGAAGTCCCAGGCGGTAATGACCTGCGGAGTAAGCCGGTCATTCATGTAGTTGCCCTGGATGAGCAGCGTCGCTATGTAGTTGTTTTCCCAGTCGACCATACCGACTGTGCCCACGGTGGGAATACCCTGCGCGTTCACGCGCGCTGTTTCGTGATCCAACAGGTGTTGACCGAACAGTTGCGCCGAGAACAGAAACGCGCGGTCGCGGTTGAGGAATGGTATGAAGGTCGGCCGATCCCAACCGATGACCCAGCGTACCACGTCCGATTCCGAAAATAATCGCTCTTCCAGTGTGTTGGGAAATTCTTCGCCCGAAGTGTAGGCCAGTTCGACGCGAAACGCCGATTTCAGCGACTCGAGGTAGAAGTCGGCGGAGCCGCCGAGTAGGTAGACGCGCGGAAACTCGATATCGAATGCGAGGTTGTAGGGGAAAAACTGGTTCTCGACGACCGGTGTGAACGGATTATCGGCCGGGATTCCGCCGCGCAGCGACGGGAACTGCGAGTAATAGGTCAGCGCGTTCAACGAAAACCCCACCCCCTTGTACAGGCCCTCCAACCGCATTCCACCTTCGTCCAGGTTGTTCTCCGGCACGTTCGCTTCGCGGATGCCGAGGGTGTTGGCGGGGAAATCCACCGCCACACCGGTGGCCGGGAAGTTCCAAACCGTGCAACCATTCTCCCAGCAGTTGTTCATGGCGCGGAAGAAATTGCCGGCGCCGAGAATGGCGTACGGCTGCCCGCCCTGGCCGAGGTTATGCGGCCGGGGCCGCTCCAGTTTCCATACCAATTGGACATTGAGGTCATCGAACGCGCCAATGGCGCCCATACGGTATTCGGCGTTGAGCATCAGCATCGGGATGCGGATGTCTTCCAGTTCGTCGTAAATATTGTGGCGCGAGAAATCGACCGGATTGATCACATCCAACACGCGAAACAAATCGGTACGCCCCCAGACCACCTGCTGGCGCCCGAATTTCAGACCCAGCTCATGACCATTGTCAAAGGGGATCGCGGTGGTGAGGTAAAGTTCCCGGATGAAGTCCAGGCGATCGTTGAACTCGGGAAAGCGCAGCTCGTCCTCGTCCAAGTCGAGATAACCATCGATACAGCCGCGCGGATCGACGTCACAAGGGCGGCTCGGGTACGCAAGCACGACCCCCCCTCGCTCGAAATTGTGCACGTCGTCACCGACCAGCTTCAGCCCGGCGTTGGGGTTGTTCGGTGAGGCGATGGTGCCACCGGTGCCGGGCAGCGGTATCGCGCCGTCGGCACCCAATGCTGCGGGGCCAAAAGTGCCTGCGAACGCCGGGTTGGTCGACGGTGTGAATGGTGGTGCACCACCGACCAGGGTGCCGAAGAACGCCGGGTTTCCGGGCGCCGGAAAGAAGGCCGCGCCGCCGGATTCGTCGCCGAAGTCGTCATCGTTGAGGTCGTAGACGCCATCGTAGGTGCCCCGTAACGTTCCATTGATTTCGATGTCGGAGAACCGGCCGTGCGAGCCGAGTCGCTTGATGAACTCGAATTGCCCGGTGACGCGCGCCTTGCTTAGGCCCACGCTATCGCGCACAAAGGTCGCGTTTTCCAGAAACCCGCGCGTCTCCAGCGTGCCGTCGCTGGAGGTGTAAGCGTAGGCCGGAGTAACAAAGATCGCGGCCAGCGCACTGATGATCCAGATCTGATTGTTATTCATGTACCCGCCTCCTGTTTCAATTGTGAAGCCGATTCGGAATTTGTCATGCGTTGTAGTTCACGCTTCGCCGCTAAGCAACACGCTCGTCCGGCGTTCGATCGAGTGCCTCGCTACGTGGCGACTCGCCATGCTCGCGATGCCTGCTACCGGCCGCCGCCTGCATGATAAAACTCGGTTGAAATATTCGGATCCACGCCGGTACGAGAAAGATTGCCGCCAGGGCGTTCAGGACCAGCATGACGATCAGGAGCAGTGCCGCGTCCGCCTGAAAGCGCAAGGTAGATATGAACACCCACATGATTACCCCCCCGATGAGAGTGGTCGCAGTAAACCCGATAGCGACGCCCGTAGTGCTGATGGCTTTTTCGATAGCCTGTTCCAAAGTCCCGAGTTCACCCATTTCAGCGCGAATACGGTCCATGATGTAGATCGAATAGTCGATGCCGACGCCGATGCCGACGGCGATAATCGGCACCGTGTTTACATTGATACCGATGCCGACCGACCCCATGTAGGCGTAGGTCAAAGTGGTGGCAAATGACATCGCGAGCAACATCAGCCAGCCGGCGTGCAGCGACCAGTAGAAAACCGTCACGAACAACAGGATGAGCAGGAACACGAGGGGGATAACAATGATGTTCGTTTCGTAGGCGGCCTCGTTGATGGCCGCTGTAACCCCGATCAGACCGCCGGCCAATTTGATGGTGAGCCCTTCCACCTGGGCGGCGGCGGACTCTGTCCATTGTTTCGCCATGTGGATCGCACGGCGGATGGTCTCACCCTTATGGTCCTTATAGTAGAACACCATGTTGGCGTTCTGCTCGTCGGTGTCGAGGAACTCGAGTAACGCGCCGGCAATCGGACTGGACATCATATACATGAACATCAAGCCGGTCGATTCGCGCGTATCCCGGGGAAAAGTCAACCACCGCGGGTCGTCGTTGTGAATCAACCGGTTAACCTGCGTAATCAGATTCGGTAGCCCCTTGGTGCCGCCCAGATCGGGATCGGTCAGCATGTGGTTCTGGAAATCGGCCAAAGAACGAATGATCTCCGGGCGTTTGAGCCCGCCCTTTTCGGAAGTATGGGCGATCACGTACAACTCTTCAGAGCCCGGAAACAAGGTGTTGATCGCCGTGGAAGAGATGTTGTAGTCGTGGTGCGGATACAACAAGGGCGAACCCGGTTCGGCTTCGCCGATTTGCACGTGCGAGCTCAAGTAACCGCCGAGGGCATACAGACACGCGACGACCAGCAACGTCGTGGTCGCCCCGTGGTGCGTGGTCGACACTTTGGCGAGCCGAGGCACGAGGTTTCGCAGCACATTATGTCGCATGCCCAGCTTCCTGGGCTGCGGTAACAACTCGAGAATAGCGGGTACGGTGATCAATACGGTGAAAATCACACTGCCCGCCCAAAGTGACGCATATATCGCCAGCTTGTCGTTGATGGGTACGGATCCCAGGGAGATCAGCAACAGGCCGATGGCATCGGAAATGACGCCAAGTGAGCCCGGGCGAAACAATCCCTCAAAAGTCCGCCGCGCCGCGACCTGTTTATCGTTATTGATCATGAGCTCATGATAATAGCGCTCTACCATCTGGATACCGTGCGACATCGCGCGCGCGGAGATCAGAAATGGGACCACCATCATCAGGGGATCCAGGTTGTAATCGAGCAGCGACAGCATGCCGAGTCCCCAGATCGTCGTCAGGACGATTCCGAGTATCGGCAGCAGGATCCCGTAGGCGCGGCGGAAATAGACCACCAGCAACACCAACATGATGAGCACGGTATACAGAAAAATCTGTACGATTTCGCCGACGTAGCTCGTTACCCAGCCGATAAGAACGGGTTGACCGGTGGCATGTATCTTGATACCCGGGGCCGATTCCTGACGACGTATTTCCTGGAGCTGGCTGAAGACCTTCTCGTAGTCCAATTCCCCTTCATTCAGGGTGCCCCGGATCAGAGCAGACTTCAGATTCGGAGATACGAGCAAACCGTAGACGCGGGGATTGGAAATGACATCCGCCTTCATTTGCGTCAGTTCTTCGTCGGTATAACTCTCTTTTTGTGGGTCGTAGTGGGGATTGGACTTGACAGTTCCTTCCACGGTCATCCAGATCTTGCGTACATTACGGTGTGTAACACTGGTGACCAGGTTATGATTGATGCCATCGAGCGAGTCTATGGCCTGGGTGATACGGTGTATGCGACTCAACGTATCATTGGTGAAAACCGTATCGTCTTCCACCTCAACGGCGACGATTACGTTGTTGGCGCCGCCGAACGTATCTCGGATCGCGTTATGTAATTGGATGTAGGGATGTTGTTGCGGTAGCAAGTCCGCGAAATCCGAGGCCATGCGCACAGCCGGCAGTTGCAGCGCAAAGAACAGGGTAACCGCGGCGATTGACAGCAGAGTCAACCAGGGATGTGCGAAGATGATCCGATCGAACTTGACAAGTCGTCTGATAAAGTCACTCATATCGAGAGCCCCCCGAACCGGCGCCTAAAGATCTCGCGTATGCACGACATGCAAGGCGCCGGCGCCGCCACCGATCAGTAAGCGCTGATCGTCGACGGGGGCGACCGCGCGGAGGAAAAAGCGCACCGGGTAGCCTGGATCTTTGCGCTCCCAGCGCCGGTTTCCGGAGAAGTCGCTGCCTACTTGACGCAGTACCGTCCCGAACCCCCCTACGGCGTACAACTGCCCGGGCAGCGCGGCGAACCCGTAAATCGGCGCCTCGGTCTCGGTACTGGCCCGTTCCCAAGTGCGCCCACCGTCATCGGTATAAAGTATCGCCCCGTGTAGTCCGGCCACCCAGCCGCGATCCGGATCCGTGAACAGTGCCGCCATGGGATAGAACTCGTCGGGCAGCGGATCCAGTATTTCCCAGGTCTGGCCGCCATCTGCGGTTCGCGCGATGGTTCCGAACTCGCCGAGGACCAAGCCGTTACGCCCATCGAAGAACATTACGCAGGTGAGAATGAGGTCGTCGTCGAGGGATTGCACATGCCAGGTCTGTCCAAGGTCGGCGGTCGAAAGTATGCTTGCAAAGCTGCCTACGACCCAGAGTTTGCCGCCCGGGTCGCAGGTCAAAGCCTGTGGCGTTTCTTCCGACTCGATGGCCGTCAGGGTCCAGCTTTCTCCATCGTCGCGCGAGATCGCCAGGTGACCCTCGATGGCGAGTACCGCGATTGATCCATCCGCACACGCGGTGATGTCGATGAAAGAGTAACGTTCTTCAATCTGGTGGCGTGACCATGATTGGCCGTTGTCGTCGGACGTCAGGATTATCCCATTGGAACCGACCGCGGCCAGCACCTTGCCATTGTTGACCGCAGCTTGAAAACGGTCCGAACGGCGCACCGTTTGTTGGAGTTCGGCATCGACCCGGTCGAGCACCAAAGGCGCCTCGCAGGCGGTCAGGACGAGTGCGATCACCACCGGCAGCAGGCGCATCCCTCGGGCAGCCGTTGTACCACTCCGTGCGGTGTTGCGATCTGTCATTGTTGCCCCCCCTTGCGCAACGGCTCAAAGAACGGTCTTGCACGCACTCCGAGGCCATCCGTTTCGCCCGGTGACTTGCGACGCGGCATGCTCATTGGACAAGTCGATCACCTCAATATTCGTACGGGTACGCTGCGTATCGTATGCAACGACCGGCAGGATTTCTTGCTTGTAACTGCATAAGAGGTTGACTGTCCGCGCATATCCATACCACTTTTACGAGCATGGGCACAACGGTAAGCGCAAAGAGAATTAGACCCATTTCGCATTGCGGATTCGGCCGCCCGGTCGGTGTGTCCCCCGCTTCACTATATCGCGTGGGCACCCCGGTGTTCGAAGGTACAGGGGCGGGAGCTATCGGTGGGTGTGAACGGAGCCTGGCCCGGGGGCGGGCGAGCGGGTCGATGGAGTGAGCATCGTCCTTTACCGCCGAGGTTAAGGTCCCCCGGCGCTCTGAATCTTGGCGCGTAGTTTGCTTGGGGAGATGTTGAATCGTTGTTTGAATGCGCGGCTGAAATGTGCCGCATCATTGAAGCCGCGGCGAAAGGCAATGTCGGCGACGCTGTGTCGCAGCATCGACGGATCCAAAAGATCTTCGCGCGCCGCCTTCAACCGCCGTTCCCAGATCCATCTGGACACCGTCGTGTTGGATTTCTGAAACAAGCTGTGCAGGTAACGCATCGAAATTCCATTCGCCTCGGCGATCCTCTCCGGTGTCAGCTCGCAATCCGAGTAATGGTCTTCGATGTAGGACAGGATCCGGCACATCAGGGCGCAATGGCGGTCGCTCGGATTGCGCGTGTTGCGTGCGAGTCCGGCGCGGACCACCGCCGCCGTCAGCTCGAGGAAACTCTCCGCCAACGTATACTGATCGGTATCGCTGAGTTCTCCGGACTCCAGGGTCAAAGACTTGAAAAGATCGATGACAATGGGGACCAGCCCGTCGCCTTCCAGAATCATGGCGCGAAAATCCCGCACCTCGCGGCCCAGGATGCGTTCCACAAACACCTCTTTCGGGATTCGCAGGATCAAACGGCGGCTGTGTTCATTGTAAGTGGTCGAGTAGGGGATGCCGCCGGCAACGACAGCCAAAGCGCCCGGAACCAGCGTAAATTGCCGATCTCCCTGAGTGATGGTGGCCGTGCCCTTGAGCTGTGTACTCAGAAAATAATCGTCGACGGAATCTTCAAGGATGTCTTCGGCGCTGCGCACGATCGTGATTGGGTCGATCTCCACGTCGTACACGGATAACTTCGCCAAATGCCGCTCGGTATAGGTGAAGCTCTGGAAGCCGGTGCCGGGGTCCTGGGTCCCGACCCGAATGAGAGCGTGGCAGACCGTGTCCAGCAGGTCGTCTGTGGCCTTGGGGGTCGGGGATTCGTCAATCATAAATTGCGCTCGTACACACTCAAGTCGTTACTACTGTAAACGTCCGGATACGCCGACGCGGCACCATCAGCCCGAGGAAACAGTCCCGTTATTATACGGCCCGAAGCCGCCAGGGTCACCTATGTCGGCGTTGTCGAATCGAGACTATCTCTATGAATAGTAAACGATAAATAGCTTCAGGCGTCGGTCAGCCCGGCGGTTCCGGCGCGCCGTGTCGGGGATCGGTGAAAACGCCCCGTGAGATACGCCGGCGACCCGTGCGGAAATGTTCTGCCGCGGCGTTCCGCGACTCGCTTTTGCATGGGGCCGGCAGGAGGCCCGCTACCGGACGACATTCAGGTCCCCGTGCAGTGCACTGACAGTCAATGTTTGAGGCTTTCTGGGTCAAGACAGTGTTGTTGTTGGGGTTTTAAGATGTTGAGTGTTTGGAGGTATTGGGTGTGTGTGGTGATATTGCTGGGAGAGAGAGTATGAGTGGAGTGGAGCCGAAGGTAGGGGTGATATTCAAGTCGTACGAGCCGCTGGTGTCGATGCGTCGTTATGCGCGGCAGACGGAGGCGAGTGGGATGAGTGGTGGTTTTTGGATTGCTGAGGCGTATCACTGGTTTCGGCAGTATGGTTTAGAGGCGCGTGGATGTTTTGCGACGCTGGCGGCGGTGGCTTTATCGACGGAGGAGATTCCGATTGGTTTGGGGATTACGTCGCCGTACATGCGTCATCCGACGATTCAGGCATCGGAGGCGGGTGCGATTGACGAGTTGTCTGGGGGTCGTTTCATTATGGGTATTGGTGTTGGCAAGGTGGGTGTGGAGTATTTGGAATATGATTTGGAGCGGTTGAAGCCGGTGCCGGTGCACCATGAGTCGATGGAGATTATGCGCCGGGTTTTTAGTGGTGAGGGTTACAGTTACGAAGGCAAGTTATTTTCGTCGACGATGCCGGCGTATGATCGTTTGGGTGAGGGTTTACGGACGGAGATTCCGATTTATGTGGGGGCGACGGGTCCGTTCATGCAGAGGTTGGCGGGCCGGGAGAGTGATGGGATGCTGTTGGCGGGTTTGACGTCGCCGGCGTTTGTGAAGTATGCGCGAGAGAACATGCGATTGGGTGCGGAGAAGGGGGGTCGTGAGTTGGCGCTGGATTTTCCGGTGGGCGGGGTGATTTTGTGTGCCTGTTCGACCGATGGTGGCAAGGCGCGGGATGCGACGCGGAGTTATACGGGGACGTATATTGTGAACAAGATTCGCAACATCAAGAATGACGTGATTTTGGCGGGTTCGGGTTTACCGGACGAGAGCTGGGATCCGTTTCGCGAGGCGATTGAGGCGGGGACGGATGATGATGTGACGCATTTGGTGACCGATGAGATGATGCGTCGATTTACGGTGATTTCGGGGACGCCGGAGGAGTGTTTGGAGATTACGCAGGAGCTGGTGGATGCGGGGTTGAATTTGCCGTTGCTGGAGGTGGTGGGGTCGAGTGAGGCCGACAACCTCGAAACCATCCGCCTCATGGGCGAACACGTCGTACCCAACTTGAAACCGGCAAAAATCGAGGCCTGAACGATATCGACGTGTGGTCGGGACCCACAGGAGAGGCAAACCGTGAAATTGGCAAGTTTCAAAATACGCGCTACGGGCAATCCAACCATAGGTGCACTCACCGACCGGGGTTATCTGGATCTGCATGCGGCCAGCAAAGAAGAATTGCCCGCGTCGATGGTTCAATTTCTGCAACTCGGCGACGCGGGAATGACCCGGGCCCGGGAGTTGGTCGCGAGCGTTGCCAACGGCGGGTCGCATGTTTACCAGGAGGGGGATATCGAGCTGCAGGCGCCGGTACCCAAGCCGGGAAAAATCATGCATACCTCGTGTAATTTCGATGCCCACCTGTCCGAGCTGACCACGTGGAGTGAGCCGGAATGGCAGTCGCACAATTGGGGTGATTTCCATTTTGAGCATCCGACCGGATTTCTGGAGGCGCCGTCGAGTGTGGTGCCGACCGCCGCCCGCGTGTCGGTTCCGCATTTCACCCGGCAGCTCGATTATGAAATCGAGGTAGGGATTATCATCGGCAAGGAGGCGTTCCGAGTGCCGGTGGATAACGCACTCGAGTATGTGGCCGGGCTTACGATTTTCAACGATCTGTCGGCGCGCGACATACAGGGAAGGGAGCATTCGAACAAGGTCATTCTTCTCGGGAAGAGTTTTAACGGTTCTTGTCCGCTGGGGCCCTGGTTGGTGACCCTTGACGAAGTCGGCAACGAAAACGATTTGAAGATGGTGCTCACCTTAAACGGCGAAGAACGCCAGGTTTCGAGTACGGGAAACATGCATTACAAAATTGCGGAGCTCGTATCGTGGTGGTCCAACACGACTCTGGAGCCGGGCGACGTGATTACGACTGGAAGTCCCCCAGGAGTGATTGCGGGGATGAAAGATCCGGTCTACCTCAAACCCGGGGACCGCATCGATTGCAACATCGAAAAGCTGGGCACGTTGACGACGTATATCGTCGAATGACAGAGAGCCGAAGTCGCCCCGAATCGGCGCGGGTGTGGCATCCCCCGGTGTGGAACTTAACTACTTAGGGTAACGAATGATGGACACGACGACAGCGAATGCGAAAGTTGCCACCAAAGCGACCAGTGCAGGGAACGATATCGTTGCCAAAGCAGTCGACCAAATCGATCGCGAACGGTTGGTGCAACTGGTTATCGACCTTACCGACATCCCCAGCCCGACCGGCTATGAGGGCGATATGGCGCGTGCCTATCACGAGGTGCTGCAAAGCGCGGGGTTTGACGCGACTTTGCAGCCCATCGGCGACGAGCGCTACAACGCCATCGGTAGATTGCAGGGCCGGGGCGGCGGGAAGTCTTTGATGTTCAACGGCCATATGGATACGTCGTTCGGACCGGAACAGGCGCACCGTGGAATCGGTTACCGCTGCGAAGGGACTCTGGTGGATGACGAGTGGATCTATGGAATGGGTTCTTTCAACATGAAAAGCGCGCTGGCGACGTACGTGGTCGCCACTGAAGCGATACAGAAAGCCGGAATAAGATTGGCGGGTGACATCGTGATCGCCGCGGTCGCCGGCGAGATCGAAAAAGCACCGGTCAACGACTTCGAGGGCCCGCAGTATCAAGGTTACGGTGTGGGAACGAAGTACGCGATCACCCACGGCGCTGTGGCCGACGCCTGTATTCTCGGCGAGCCGACCAATATGATGGTGATCCCGCGGCACTGCGGCACGACATGGATCAAGATCACGGTTCCGGGACATTTAATCCACACGGCCTGGTCGGATGTGGAGCGCAATGCGATCAATAAAACCCGTGTGGTTCTCGACGCGATACATGAATGGATACCGGGGTACTGCTCACGCAACCAAGTGGGAGACTTCCAGCCGCGCGTAAACGTGTCTGCGATCGACGGCGGCTGGGCGTGGCGCGGGGCACGGACGCCCGACAGTTGCTGTATCTACATGGACGTGCGAACGCTCCCGGATGCGCTGCCCCTGCAGGCGTATAACGAAGTCCGCGAGGTGATCGACGGCGTGATCACGCGAAATCCGCAGTTGGAAGGTACGAAAGTGGAGATTTTCGTCTCCGCGCCGGGAACGTCGATCCCGGACGACCACGAGCTGGTGCAAAGTATCGTAACCGCGCATACGGAACAATTGGGTGAAGCGCCGAAGCTCGGAATCGAGACCTGGTACAGTGACGCCGCGCACATGAATCGGTATGGTATTCCCACCGTGAATTACGGCTCCGCAGGTCGAATTCGCACCGGGGGGGGTGGTTTCTCCACCCACCAGGGCGAACACGTTCATATCGGCGATATGGTGAATATCGTCAAGGTCTACGTTCAGGTCGCTTTACGCATGTGCGGTGTCGTAGACTGATACCCAGCGTGCGGTCATCCGCGGGTTCGGAGTCCGGACGCGGCAAGCCATGGTGGACGGTACGGCTGTTCCCGTAGCGATGAGGTTGAGAAAACGCGTGCAGTTGATCGTAGATTCGTCGAAGCAGCGGCGTGTCCGCGGAGTTAGGCTCGGCCCGCCGCATACGCTTCGTTCGTCGTCCATCGTGGCGGGCGCCAGGATCGAGGAAGTGCCGCGCCGATGGCCAGCATAACGACGCTTGTCAAAAGCCTCCAGCGCGGTCGGCGGGTGGGTGCCGAGGAGGCGCACCGCCTCGCGAATCATGCCACACTCGAGACGTTGCTCGCGCTGGCGGCCGGAATCCGCGATCGTGGCCACGGCTCGGTAATCAGCTACTCACCGAAAGTATTTATTCCGTTAACGAAACTGTGTCGTGACGTGTGTCACTACTGTACGTTCGCGCAGTCACCGACGCGGGTCGTACGCGCTTACATGCAGCCGGAGGAGGTGCTGGCGACCGCCCGTGCAGGCGCCGAGGCGGGGTGTCATGAAGTCTTGTTCACGTTGGGCGACAAACCGGAACTGCGCTATACGTCGGCGCGGGAAGAACTGGAACGGTTGGGGCATGCGTCGACCGTGTCCTATCTCGCCGAGATGGCAGAGCTGGTTGTAGCCCAGACCGGGCTCTTGCCGCACGTGAACCCCGGCGTGTTGAATCGGGACGAAATCCGTCGGCTGCGCGCGGTATCCGTTTCCCAAGGCCTAATGCTGGAGAGCCACGCACAGCGCTTATGCGAAAAGGGCGGTCCGCACTTCGGATCTCCGGACAAACACCCTGCCGCGCGATTGGGAACGATCGTCGCTGCCGGCAGCCTGAAAGTGCCGTTTACGTCGGGGATTCTGGTGGGGATCGGCGAAACCCGGACCGAACGTGTGGAGTCTTTGTTGACGCTGCGCGATATCAACGACATATACGGTCACGTTCAAGAAGTGATTGTGCAGAACTTTCGACGCAAACCGGGTACCAAGATGCAGCATGCCCCGGAACCGGATAGCGGCGAAATGCTGTGGACGGTGGCCATGGCGCGTATCGTTTTTGGCCCCGATGCCAACATCCAAGCGCCGCCAAACCTGTCGGTAAATTCGCTGCGGCCGTTGATTCGCGCCGGTATCAACGACTGGGGCGGCGTGTCATCGGTGACCCCCGATCATGTCAATCCGGAGGCCCCATGGCCACGGCTGCGGGTGCTGGCGCAGCAGACCGAGCGGGAGGCGAAGCGGCTCGTGGCCCGACTGCCTGTATACCCGAAGTTTCTGTACCGGATGGAGGAGTGGCTGGATCCGCGCTTGCACGCGGCGGTACTCGACCGCATGGATACGGACGGTTTTGCGCGTACCGATGCCTGGGCGCCGGGAACCGACGCCGAGGTCCCGGTGCAACGTCAAGGCGCTCCGAAGCTGGCACGGGCGGGGGCGGTTACGGCTCTTACCGAAGCGGCGGGGGGCGGCACACGTTTAAACGAGCGCGATATCGGAACCCTGTTCAGCGCTCGGGGGGTCGAATACGAGTTCGTATGCCGCGCAGCCGACGAGCTGCGTCAATCGGTAAGTGGAGATGCGGTCACCTACGTTGTGACTCGAAACATCAATTACACCAACATCTGCAGCTTCAAATGCCGGTTTTGCGCTTTTTCCAAGGGCCGGACCAGCGAGACTCTGCGCGGCGCTGCCTACGACCTGCCGCTGTCCGAGATTCAAGAGCGGGCTCGAGAGGCGTGGCGGCGCGGCGCCACGGAAGTTTGCCTACAGGGCGGCATTCATCCGAAGTATACCGGCGCCACCTACCTTGCAATCACGCGCGCGTTGCGGGAAGCGGAACCGGGCATCCACATCCACGCGTTCTCACCACTCGAGATCTGGCAGGGGGCGCAGACGCTTGGACTTTCCGTCCGCGAGTTTCTGCACGCGCTGAAAGAAGCAGGGCTGGGTACGGTGCCGGGAACCGCCGCTGAGATTCTCGATGACGACGTGCGCCGCATGATCTGTCCGGACAAACTCAACACGGAACAATGGCTCGACGTAATGCGCACCGCTCACGAGCTCGGTCTCAAGAGTACGTCGACGATCATGTTCGGACATGTGGATCGCGCCGTGCACTGGGCTAAACACCTACTTCGCATCCGCGACCTGCAAGAAATGACCGGGGGTTTTACCGAGTTCGTACCGCTGCCGTTTGTGCATATGGAAGCGCCGATCTATCGCAAAGGGCGCTCGCGCCGCGGCCCGACATTTCGTGAATCGGTGCTCATGCACGCCGTCGCGCGGCTCGTGCTTCATCCATACGTCACCAACATCCAGGTGTCTTGGCCGAAGATGGGTCGGCAGGGGGCCTTGGTGTGTTTGGGCTCCGGCGCCAACGACCTGGGCGGTACGTTGATGAACGAGAGCATCAGTCGCGCCGCCGGCGCCAGCCACGGACAGGAATTGTCGCCCGCCGAAATGGTGGCGCTGGCCGGATCCATCGGCAGAAGCGCTCGCCAGCGAACAACCACGTACGATTCGGTGGCAGAGCGCCTCGCTCCGCCCCGGCCCAAAACGGCAGCGGTCCATGTTTCAACGAGTACGTTTGCTCGCTGACCGCTGCGACGGAACGGCCACGACCGGGATGGGAAACGGGTATGCGAGGGAGTATTGATGGAGAGCAAGCCACTATTCGATTTGTTGAAAGACGCAAAAATCTATGACCTGGGACAGGCGTACTGGCCCGGGATGCCGGTTCATCCCTTCGATCCCCCGTTTCAGTTTTATCTTTACCGGTATCACGAGTACGTTCGAAAGACCTTCGACGAAATGGGGATCGAGCCGGGGTTTTCCGACGCTATCAGTCTGGTCGTGACGTCCATGCACGCCGGAACCCACTTCGATGTACCCATACATATGTCGCAGGATCTTAAGGTGATGGGAATCGATGTGACGCCCTACCAGCGCGACGTGGGATTCGTAAACCTGCCGGAACCTCTGCATAGCATGGAAAACGTGCCGCCCCTCATCTTACGCGCCGTACTGCTGGATATTCCGACATACAAGGGGCTGGACATTTTGCCGGAGCGCTACGCGATCACGCCGGAAGACCTTGCCGGGGCCGCAGCGGGTGTGGAGATTGAACCGGGCGACTGTATTTTGTTTCGCACCGGCTATGGCCGGTTTTTCGAAACCGACTCCGACGCGTATCTCAACCGGTGGGCTGGGTTGAGCGATGAAGCGGCGCGTTGGCTGGCGGACCGGCAACCGCGGCTTGTCGGTTCCGACAACCTGTCACTGGGGGTTCCGGCGCCGTTCGCGGCGCATCGGATTCTCCTGGTGGAGAGCGGAATCTATGTCATGAAGAGCCTGAACCTGGAGCAACTGGCCGACGATGGTCGGACGCTTTCCACGGTCGTGGTCCTGCCTTTGAAGCTCAAGGGCGGAGAAGCCTCGCTCGTGAGGCCCATCGCGATCGCCTGACCCACGGGTTTGCGCCACGAGTCATGGCATAGCACACTCTGAGTCAAGACACACCCGGTCAAAAATCATTTAATGGATCCCGTCGGGGTGCTGGCCAAGCCGCGCCGTTGCATGGCCGGCGGTTTACGCTGTGCTTCCGTTAACCACCTTTTTCGAGAAGAGCACGACCTATGAGCAGCGCCGTTTCGCAAGACAAGATCTGGATCAGCGATTTGAACCGGCGAGAGGAGGTGCGATCCGGTTTCGATCGCACCAGGCCGGTTCGGTTCTATGATACGACTCTGCGTGATGGAGAGCAGACTATTGGCGTCGTCTTCACGCCGCAGGAAAAGTACCAGATCGCGTGTGCCCTCGCCGACTTGGGAGTGGGCCGTATTGAGTCCGGTTTCCCGCGTGTTTCCGCCGAAGATACCAGTGCGGTCAGGAAGATTCTTGACGCCGGATTGTCTTCGGAGATCTGGGGTTTTTCCCGCGCGATAACAGCCGACATCGATGCACATATCGAACTCGGTACCGAGGCCGTTCTCATCGAGATCTCAACCAGCGACATTAAAATGAAGGCCTACGGATTTACCGCCGACACCGTGATGCAACGTGTCGTCGACGCCGTCAAACATGCGCGCGACCATGGGATGCGGGTAAACTTTTTCGCCGTAGACAGTACACGCACCGATGTTGCTTTCCTTCAGGATGTGTATGCCACCGCAATAGACGCCGGCGCCGAAGAGGTGTCGGTGGTCGATACGATTGGTGCGTGTGCTCCCGAGGCAGTGGAATTGCTGGTCCGCGAGGTGGTGGGCTGGGTCGGGCCCCGCATCCCGGTTCACTGGCATGGTCACAACGATTTCGGACTCGCTACGGCGTCGGCAATCGCCGCGGTTCGCGGCGGCGCGCAGTGGATCCAGGGAACGATCAACGGGATGGGTGAACGCGCCGGTAACGCGGACATCTGTGAAGTCGCGATCGCGTTACAGTGTTTGTACGACGTTCCCGTCGAATTGGATCTCACCCGGGCACGCCGCGTGTCGCAACTGGTGCAACAGGCCGGAGGATATCACGTCGACGGTTGGAAACCGGTGGTCGGCGAAAATCTTTTCGTCCGTGAGAGCGGTGCGGTCGCCAGCCAGTTCCATATCCCGGAAGCGATCGAACCCTACTCGGCAGACCTCGTGGCCGCCGATCGTCGGGTCGTGCTCGGCAAGAAAAGCGGTTTGGACAGCATCATTCTGAAAGCCAGAGAACTCGGTCTCGACGTCGCACAGGACCGCGTGGCGCCGGTGCTCGCGGAGGTGAAAAAACAGGCGACCGCTGCCGGCCGCCTATTGAGCGATCGAGAGTTCGAGGATATCGTCGCCACCGTCAACGGATCGAGCTGATTGTCATACGCACCCGGCGCTACCCCGAGAGGAGGCAGGCAGCGACCTACGTTTCGGAACCGGGGTCGGTATGGTCGTGGATCCCCGTCAGCGCCAGCTCGGTGTCGAAATCGATCAGCACGCCCGAGTCGGGCATCGGTACCTCGCACACGACATCACGGTAGTCGACCAGCAGATGTTTGGCGCCGACGTCCCCGCGAATCTGTAGCATCTCGCTGAACGTTCGCCGCGGCCACAGTATCGGGTTGCCGCGTTTGCCGCGATACGTGGGAACGCAGATTTCGCGCCCTTCGCCCGGATCAAACGCGGCGATCAGTCGCGCGACGTGTTCAGCGCTGACTCTCGGCATGTCACCCAGGCACACGAGCACCGCGTCTGCATCTCTGTCCACTGCTTGCAGGCCGGTCACCAGGCTCGTGCTCAGACCTTGTGCGTGGTGGGCGTTATGTACGAAGCGGACAGCAAGACCCTTGAGCACGGATTCAATTCGTTCCCTTTGGTGGCCGGTGACGACGACGACATCTTCCACACCGGCGGCGCGTAGGGCGGCGACGACATGCTCGACCATCGGTCGGCCGTCGATGTCCATCAGTAGTTTGTTCCGCTTGCCCATCCGGCGCGACTGGCCGCCCGCGAGAACCAGCGCGTTGATCCGCGGCTTGACCGGCGCCCGCCGTGTCCGTGCCTCTATGGACCGCGGCTGGGGACGTTCGCCGATTTCCTTCAACAGACCACCGGCCCCCATCCGCATGATATCTCGCGCGGTCACCGGAATATCCGCAATCAAGCGTTCCAGCACCATATCGAAGCCATTGAGTTTCGGTGAACGGGCGCAGCCCGGCATTCCGACGATCGACATTGCGTCGCGGCGCCCCAACAGTAGGAGGTTGCCGGGATCGACCGGCATCCCGAAATGGATCACCTCGCCGCCCGCCGCCTCGATCGCCGCTGGGATCACGTCGCGGCGATCGACCACCGCCGACGCGGCGGCGATGATCAGCAGGTGCAAATCCGATTCGCGGCACTCGTTGATCGCCTCGACTAGGGATTCCAGGCTGTGACGGCAGTGGATCTCGGCGGCCAGGTCGTTTCCGAGGCGCAACAAACGACTCCGGAGCACGCGGCCGGTCTTCTCGAGAACACGGGTTTTCGGGTCGTCGAAACGGGTCTGAATGAGGCCGATTTTCTTGGGCGCGAACGGGGCGACGTCCAACAATGGTGCGTGTTCCCGGGCGACGCGAAGGCACGTGTCGACATGGTGCGCGGCGACCGCGAACGGGATGGCTTTGACAGTGGCCACCAGTTGGCCGCTGGCGACGCACGAAAACCGGGGCAAGGTGGCCAGCGTCAGCGATTCGTCGACGAAGTTGATGCGGTCGACGCCTTCCTGATCGAGCACCAACACGCCATGCTCCCGAGCTGTCAAGTTGCAGCGGCCAGCGAATGGACCCCTGACTTCGGTACTGTCCGTGGCGATAGCCTGGGCCAGGATTTGCGTCGCGCGGTTTTCGTCGACGTCGTCGGCCTCGAGGGTGGCCACGACTACCGTCCGGTAGCCGGCGTCGGCGAGGGCCGAGACGTCTGCGCGGCCCAGCACGCGGCCCTTTTTCAAACTACGGTCAGGCAGCCTCAGGCTATGGGCGAGGATCGAGCCAGCCGCCTGGTCGACCGGGCAATCGCCAAATTTCATGCGCCGTCATTCCGTAACGCGATTCGCCGTGCGCTCATCGATCCGGGTCCACGTGGGCCTTTAGCTGGTCGGCGATTCCCCGATAGCCGATTGTCGGGAGCAGCTCGCCACCGGTTGCACGCGCCACGTCCGCGCTGACGTCCACGCCGGTACCGTCGACGACACGGTTGAAAAAATTCTGTATCGCGCACACCGAAACAACGTCGAAAAACGCCCGCTCGTCCCAACCCGCAGCGAAGATCGCTTCGGCGTCCACCGCTACCATCTTTCCCGGGGTAAGCGTCAGTTTGCGAACGAATTTGAGGATCGGTTTGAGACGTTCGTCCACGGGTGCGCTGTCGATATCGTCGTGTATGCGGTCGAAAACAGTCTCGTCGATGCCGAAAGCGGCGGCGACCGGTTTGTGCGAGGCGTAGCAGAAATCGCACGAATTCTGTGCCGAGCCGTACGCGAAGATCAATTCCCGTTCGCCGACGCTCAATGCCGACTCGCCACGCAGTATGTCGTCGATCAGCTCGAGCATGAGCACCGCCCGCTTCGGATAGCGCTGGAAAATATCGGGCAGGTTAGTGGTGCCTGGACTGGATGGCAGGAAAGACACGATATTCCTCCTCGCTTGGGGAACCATCGGCGGAATCCGACTGCTGTGGAATCTATCATAAACTACATCCACTGCCGCCGTAATCGACTCGAGCGACCGACCTCGTTTGCGGATCGGCCCGTACCCACCATGTCGCCGTATCTCTTACCGGTACTTGTCGCTGTCCGGCGCAACGGGTAGGTTTGACGGTTGTGAGACGCATAGGGTGAACAGACGCGATGCATGAACCGGTGATTCAGCGAGCGGTCGAGTGGCTGGCGGCGGGCGAGTCGATCGCCATGGCGACCGTGATCGAGACCTGGGGATCGTCGCCGCGCCCCTGCGGCAGTCAGCTCGTGGTCGCCGCAAACGGTCGCTTTGAAGGGTCCGTCTCGGGCGGCTGCATAGAGGGCGCGGTCGTTACCGAGGCATTGGATGTGATCGGCGACGGCGCTAGCCGCTGTCTCGAATTCGGTGTGTCCGATGCGCAAGCCTGGGAAGTGGGTCTCGCCTGTGGCGGCCGCATGAAGGTCCATATTCGCGCGGTGTCGCGCGACGACTGTCTGAAGCCACTGCTCGCGGGGGATGCTGTCGCGTTGGTCACGCGACTGCGAGACGATCGCTGGTGTCTGGTATATACCGATCGCGTGCAAGGTGAGTGGGGCCTCGACGCACAAACGCTGGGTGACGTGCGCCGCTTGATCACCGAGGACCGCAGTGCGCTGTTCGAGACCGGCGACGGACCGGTCTTCGCGCATGTCGTCAATCCTCCGTTACGCATGATAGTCGTCGGTGCGGTGCATATCGCGCAGACTCTGGTTCCCATGGCCGGTTTGGTCGGGTTTCGTGTGGTCGTGATCGATCCGCGACGAGCGTTTGCGAGCGACGCGAGACTGCCACGGGCGGAAATTCGCACCGGTTGGCCGGATGAGGAACTGCGCGAATTAGGCCCCGACGCGAGAACCGCAGTGGTCGTGTTGACGCACGATCCCAAGCTCGACGACCCGGCGCTGGACGCCGCACTCAAATCGCCCGCTTATTACGTCGGCGCGCTCGGCAGTCGGCGTACGCACGCCCGGCGCCTGGAGCGTCTAAAGACACTGGGTTTCAGCGCCGACGCGCTCGATCGTATACACAGTCCGGTGGGTTTGGATATCGGTGGCCGATCACCCGAGGAAATCGCGCTCTCGATACTGGGCGAGGCGGTGGCGTGCCGGTACTCGCGACGCGAAAGCAACACGATCGCCTCCGCGGATTGAACGTACAGACAGTGTGGTGAACCCAGACAACCAGCCTCTGAGCGGCGACCCGAAGAAGCAATTCCCGATCTTTACGCGTTTCCCCGGTCTGCATTACCTGGACAATGCCGCCACCACACAGAGTCCGGCCGCCGTTATCGAGGCGGTAAATCGTCACGAGCGTGAGGCGCGAGCGAATGTATCGCGTGGCGTGTATCGGTTGGCTGAACGCGCCACCGACGCATACGAACAGGCGCGCAACGTCATGGCACGATATATCGGCACCCCGGACCCGCAGGAAGTGGTATTCACTTCCGGGACCAGCGCCGCTATCAATCTGGCGGCGCTGGCGCTGGGCGAAGCATTCCACGAGGGTGACGAAGTGGTCCTGTCGTTGGCGGAACATCACAGCAATCTGGTGCCTTGGCAGTTGCTTACCCGACGCCGGGGGGTGCGGCTACGTTTCCTGCCCGTAGCGGAGGACGGGCGTATCGACGTCGAAAGCCTGGACGCTCTGGTCACGCCGCGCTGTCGCCTCATCGCAATCACCCACGCGTCAAACGTAACCGGGGCGATTACCGATGTCCCATCGGTAGTCGATGCGGCGCGCAGCGTAGGCGCTAAAGTGCTGCTGGACGGCGCGCAAATGGCGCCTCAGGGCCCCTTCGACGTGCACGCTTTGAACGTTGATCTATACGCCTTTTCCGGGCACAAAATGTACGGTCCCAACGGCATAGGGGTATGGTGGGCGCGTGCCGAACTGCTGGAGCAGCTACCGCCGGTGTTCGGCGGCGGCGGTATGATTAGTTCCGTGAGTCCGGGGCACACTGAGTACGCAAGGCCACCGGCGCGTTTCGAAGCCGGAACGCCGCCCATCGCGCAGGCTGTAGGTCTGGCCGCTGCCGCGACTTGGTTGCGGGCGATGATTTCCGACCCGCTGCGCGCACGTATCGACCGTTTGGTGCTGCGTGTCCTTTCCGGGCTGGCTGCGATACCCGGCGTACGAATAATCGGTCCCGCGACAAACGACCGGCGGGTCGGGGTAATCTCGTTCGTGGTCGATGGGGTGCATCCGCACGACGTTTGTCAGGTATTGGACGGCTTTGCGGTCGCGGTGCGTGGCGGCCACCATTGCGCTCAGCCCTTGATGCAAGCATTGTCGATCATCGGCACGACCCGTGTCAGCTTGGCTCTCTACAACGATGACGAAGACGTGGATGCGGTCCTTTCGGCGCTTGAATACGCGATTGGGAAGTTCAAGTGATTGACGACATCTATACGGATCCGATCCTCGAGCTTGCCCGGAAGCGAATCGGTCACGGCCGACTCGCGGACCCGCGCGCCTCGGTAGTGCTGGACAATCCGTTGTGCGGGGATCGCATTCGCCTGGATATGGATTGGCGGGACGACGGTAAAATCAGCGGAGTCGCCCACGAGGTACGTGGTTGCGTATTGTGCCGCGCCGCCGCCTCCGCGCTGGCCACTGTTGCGCCGGGCCGCGGTAAGGCGCAACTGGTGGGTATCGTGCGGGAACTCGAGCAGATCCTCACGGGAGTGTCGCACGACGGAGACCGGCGTTATTCCGAGCTTGCCGCGTTCGAAGCGGTCTGCGGGCACAAAAGCCGTTTCGATTGCGTACTCCTGCCGTTCAAAGCGCTGTTGAACGGCCTGTCGAACCGTCGTTAATGCAAAGGAAAATCATCCCGATTCGCGCTGTCGGAAGTCTGATGTGGCCGGCGATCACGCGGTCTCCGCGGACCGGTCTCACTCACCCGCCCGCTTACGCGCGCCGCAGCCTAAGGTGACCTGTGCACAGACAGTCAATTTATTGCGCTTTGACGATCAAGACACTGTTGTTGCCGGGTATTAGTATTTTTCCTTGTGTAATTGGAGGGTGTCGAACCCATGGCCGTTGCGACGGAGAAGCTCGTCGGAGAACTTGTTGAAGAGGCACAGGATGATGTCGATAAACAGTATCAAATGCGTCCTAAGCCCTTGAAAAAAAGCGCTGTTAGAGTATTTGAGAATCTCTTCGAAATCGCCTTGTCGGCCGTCATCGTACTCGGATTGTTGTGGGTCGCTTTCTACGTCAAACCGGGAGCGGTGGTCGACGACATAGAACCGTCGCCGTTCGGACGACGCGAGAATTACCTGGGCGTGGTGGCGCCCAACCCCGACGGCAGCGTGCTGTGGGCCACGGGTCGCCGGGGCAGAATCATTCGCTCCGATGACGGCGGTGCGACGTGGCGCATTCAGGCCACGCCGGTGGCCACGGAACACCTTCAGGATATCGCCGTCTGGAGCCAAGAGCGGGCGCTGGTGGTGGGCGATCAGGGTGTCGTGCTCACCACCGACGATGGCGGCCAGACGTGGCGACGGGTCGAGATTCAGACCCGCGAGTTCGGCGAACAGTTACTTCGCGCTTATGTGCAACCGGACGGCGGTCGTGCGTGGATTGTGGGAACCATGGGTTCCGTGTTTGTCAGTGACGATCAGGGTGCGACATGGCGAATGACCCACGAAGAGGAGGACCTGGCCTGGAACGGTATTACCGTAACCCCGGACGGCGTCGTCTGGGTGGTCGGTGAGTTCGGCCGTATGAGCCGTTCCCGGGATGGCGGGGTGACGTGGGAACAAATCGATAGCGGGGCAGAGCAGAGCCTCATGGCGGTCGTGTTTGCGGACGCCAACACGGGTGTGGCGGTGGGGCTCGCGGGAACTTTGTTGGTGACCACCGACGGCGGTGACGAATGGGAGCAAGTGGAAACCGGAATCGAGACCCATTTGTTCGACGTGGCCTGGGACGGGATGCGCTTTTATACAGTGGGCGAGGCCGGTGTTCTGCTCACCGCGTCCGGCAACCCTTCCGGGTGGAATATCGGCACACTCGGCGCCGAAAACAGCCTGTGGTACATGAAGGCGGTACCGGTAGCCGGCAAACTGATCGCCAGCGGCGCCAATATCGGCGTTTCCGTCGATGGAGCCTGGCACCCGTTCGAGAATCGTGATCCGCGCCCCCCGGCGGCCGCGCGGGATCGTTGAGGAATGAGACGTGGGTAATCGTATCGCGTATTGGGCTATTCGCTGGCGGGGGGCGCTGGTGTCCCTGGTCACCGCGATCACCCTTGTGCTGGGGTACTTTGCCTGGCAGATCGATATCCGCACCGTCTTCACCGACCTGCAACCCAACAAGCATCCGTACGTAAAAACCAACGAACAATTCAAGACAAATTTCGGCGGCGTCAACGTCGTCAGTATCATGGTCGAGGTTCAAGAAGGCGACATTTTTCGTCGCGAGGTGCTCGGCGTCATACGTGAACTGACCCGCGGCCTCCAGTACATCGACGCCGTCAATCAATTCCAGATAGTCTCTCTGGCGAGCAAGAAACTGAAGTCGTTGACCGCTTCGACTGATGGGTTCAAGGCCGAGCCCCTGATGTGGCCGGATCTGCCGGAAACCGATGCGGATATCGAGCAGCTGCGTAAATCGGTGATCAACAATGCATTGGCTTACGGTAATTTCGTTTCCTTGGACTTAAAAGCCGCACTGGTGAGCGTCGATTTCATCGATCGCCTGATCGACTATCGTAAAGTCTATCCGCAGATCCTCGAGTTGGTCGAGAGAGTGCGGATTCCGGGTATCGACGTCAGCGTGGTGGGACAACCAATCCTCGCCGGGATCATCATCGAGTATCTTCCGGAGACGCTACGCATAGTAGTGATTATTATTGCCGCCATTGCCTTAATTCTGTTGCTGGCTAAGGGCACCTTGCGCGGCACGCTCTTGCCCCTGTTTTCCGCGGCCATCTCGTGCGCCTGGGCGTTGGGAATCGTGCATCTGTTGGGAATTAATCTCGACCCGATCGGCATCGTGATCACGTTTCTCATTTCGGCGCGCGCGGTGTCCCATGCGGTGCAGCTCATCCTGGCGTTCGACAACGAACGGGCGGCCGGCGAGGTCGATGCCCGAACGGCGGCGCGGCTGGCCCTTTCGAAATTGTTTCGCCCCGGGCTGCTGGGGCTCGCCACCGATGCGGGGGCAGTTGCGGTGGTCGCGCTGACCCCTATTCCACTATTGCAGAAAGCGGCGTTGATCGGCGCTTTCTGGCTGGGCGCCATGGTGATTTGCACGATTGTTCTGGTGCCGATTCTACTGTCCTGGACACGTACCGCCCACGACCAGCGAATCATCCCGTTTCGCAGCGACGGTGTGATGCTTCCGATTCTCAACGCGTGCGGTTCGCTCGCCACGAATCGTACGCGCGCCATCACGGTACTGGCAGTCAGCGCCGCGATCCTGTTGGTGTCCGGTTTCTTCGCCAAGAATATCAAAGTTGGTGATGCCAACCCGGGTTCCCCGATACTTTGGCCGGATGCCCGTTACAACGTCGACGACGCGAAGATCAACAACCGCTTTCCGGGTAGTGATCGCATGTTCCTGGTGGTGGCCGGGGACGAACCCGACACGTTCAAACGGCCCGATGTACTCGACAACATCTCGCGTTTTCAGCAATACATAGAAGCGCAACCGGAGATCGGCGGCACGATTTCCCTCGCCGATATTATCCGACCGGTCAATATGCTCTTGCACGAAAACAATCCGCGCTACTACCGAGTCGCGTACGATAAAGAATTCAATGCGGAGCTGATCTACATCGCCATGGCGGGGAGCGATCCGGGGGATGTGGATCGGTTCGTCGACTACAAATATCGCAACGGTTCGATACAGATGTTCTTTCGCGATCACAAGGGCGACACGATCCGCACCGCAATCCAGGCGATCAAGAACTACGCCGCGGAAAACCCGATGGAGGGAGCAGGATACCAGTTGGCGGGCGGTCTGATCGGCGTATTGGCGGCGGTCAACGAAGTCTTGCTGTCCGGGCAGCTACAGAGCATCGCCCTGGCCTTGTTGTTGCTCTTCGTTTTCTGTGCGATGGCTTATCGGACGCCCCAGGCCGGTCTGTTCTTTTTACCGTTGGTGGTGTTGTCGAATACCGTCACTTTCAGCTTCATGACCCTGAAGGGAATCGGTTTGAACATCAATACGCTGCCGGTGGCGGCGTTGGGGATCGGACTCGGCGTGGATTATGCGTTCTACATCGCCGACCGTATCAAAGAACGTTACCCGGTGAGCCGTGATGTGGGCGACGCCATAAAATTCGCTCTCCACAAGGCTGGACGCGGAGTCGTGATCACGGCGTTGACGATGGTGGCATCGGTCATACTTTGGTACTTTTTTTCCTCGTTGCGGTTTCAAGCAGAAATGGGATTGTTGATTGCGTTGTGGATGACCGTATCGGCGATCTCCGCACTCATCGTTATCCCATCCATGGTTTATCTTTTTCGGCCGCGATTTTTGGTCGGCGACCCCGATCTTAGCATCGCGGAGACTGGGCGAATGGCGTTGGAGCAGTGATGACTCCGGCATACCGTACAACCAACACGAAGGGGGCGGTTATGATGTATCCCAATTCCAAGAAGACGAAACGGTTTTCGTTCATCTCTTTGCTCGCGCTTGTAGTGCCGGGTTTGGTGTATGCCCAGCCATTTACCCTCACGGGCTATGCACGGCAGTACGTCAGCGTAAATCTGGAGGACCAGCGGGAAACCGTGCAAGATGACAAGGGTGACCTTCAAATGGTGCGCACGTCGCTGTTCCTCGAGGGACGCGGTGCCACCGGACCCTTGCGTTGGATAGGTAGGTTCCGGTTCTCCGAGGACTTCCAACAGAACTACGAAGAACGCCTCGAGGACCTGACGGCGGTGAATTCGCCGCTGGGATTCCTGCCACCCGTGCGCGCCGACTTCGATGACGAATACGACGAAGCGGACATACGCGAGCTGTTCTTCGATTGGGACATTACCGATCGGGTCAATCTCGTGTTAGGCAAGCAACAGGTGGTGTGGGGCGAAACCGACTTTTTCCATGCTACCGATGTGATCCACGGATTCGACTTTCGCTGGCGGAGTTTTCTGGTTCCCGAAAACGAGGATGTGCGCAAACCGCTCATCATGGCCAACGTCAATATCGACGTCCCGGAAGCGAACGGTGACTTGCAACTGCTGCTGCGTCCCGGTCTGGATTCGGACGATGATATCGGCAACTCCATTCCCGCTTTTGGGGGGCGCTGGTCCAATCGTCTGTCAAAGGGTGTGAACTTGCTGGGCGCGGCGCCCGTCAACCCCGACTTCGATGACGGCGATACCGATGATCCGCACTACGGTTTCCGCTGGACCGGTTCAATCGGGAAGAACGACGATATCAACTACGCTGTGAGTTTTTATCACGGTCAAGGCGGGTTTCAACAGGATCCGATTCTGATATTCAACCCCGACGCCGGAGCTCTGCAGTTCGTGTTCCCCGAGACCGATACCGTGGGTGCGAGTGCAACCGGATACATCGCCGGTATCGATACCGTGTGGCGCACCGAGTTTGCGTATACGCCAGACCGGAAGCTGGGTGACGCGACGGGTAATATCGTCGAAGAAGACGCCTGGAACTTTGTCCTGGGACTGGACAAAACGCTGCGACTGCAAAAGTGGCTCAAGACCAGCAGCCAGAGTCTGTTTACGGTCCAGGTGTTCGACTGGTTTCTGCCGGGCGTCGACAAGAGCGACAACATCATCAACTTCGTGGGTTCCGGTCCCTACGACGAGCACAATGTCATCGCCACCGGCATACTGCAGCTGCCGTACATGGCCGATCGCCTGATAGTGACCCTGGTGGGATTGTGGGATATCACCGAGGGCGACGGCTCCTTTATTCCGTCGGTCGAATACCAGTTAGGCGCGCACTGGCGCTTCAAGCTGGAAGGAGACTTCTTTTTCAGCGACAACACGTCCGTCGCCGGGGAGCCGAGCGCCAGCGTATTCGGTGCACTTGAGGACAATGACCAGTTACTGCTGCGGGTAACCTATTTGTTCTGACGTTGTCAGAGAATGAACCAACTGGAGGAAAGCGCTATGTTCGTAAGGCAATCCAAACTACTGCGGGCCGGTCTCGGCGCCGTGCTGTGGACAGCCTGTTCGGTTCCCCTGTGGGCCGAGGAAGTCGCTGAAGGCACCATTCTGAGCGCGGACAATCTGGATCAACTCGCCGAGCAAACGCTAGACGGCATCAAGATCAAAGATCTCCTGACCGAAAAATTTGAACTCTGGGTGCGTGACTACGGTTTGAAGATGAAGCTGGGAAAAAGCAGCGGCAAACTGAAAATCGACCCCGCGTACGACGAGGCAACTGAGAAATACAAGGGTCAGGCTGCACTCAACGCCGAAAAGCGGATCGAAAACTACACCGCGGGTAAACCGTTTACTGAGCTCGACGTAAACGATCCGGATTGTGGCTGGAAGGCAACGTGGAATCACTACTACGCCAACCCGATCATGGGCAACAGCTGGATCGCCTTGGGTGACGTCAAGGTGTACGACGCCAAGAGGGGCGAGATCGATCATTTCGAGGCATACAGCGCGAAAATGATTGTCGAGGGAAGGACCCGCGGCGAGCCGCGAATTGGGAAAGACAACGAGCACGCCAATTATCTGCTGGTGCTAACCAAACCCTACGATATCGCCGGCATCGGGGTATTCACTAAACAATACAATACCGGCCGTCTGGATGACGGCTGGGTGTACGTGCGGAACCTGCGTCGGGTACGGCGCACCGCCGGCGGCAAGGCATGGATGGACCCGCAGCCGAAGATGGACCTGCTCAATGACGACAATCAAACCGTGCTCGGATACCCCGGTTGGTTCTCCGGGTGGAAGTGCACCGGCAAGCGCCATGTGTTAGCGGTTGTCACCGCCTACGACCCGAATAAGGACTACACCTGGGATTTCGCCGTAGACGAAAAGACCCCACCGCATTGGAATCCGCAGCCCGACAGCATCGTCTGGGAGCCGCGCGAAGTGCTGATCGTCGAGACGACGCCCCCCGAGGAACATCCCTATGGCAAGAAAGTCATGTACATGGACGTCGATTACCCGCTCTACTACCACTCGGAGATCTACGACAAAAAAGGGGACTTCTGGCGGATCTGGCGACAGAGTTACGCGCCCATCCAGACCTGTGACGGGGCGCCGGGTTACGGTTTCATACACACCATGGCGATCGATTTTCAGCGTGAACGGGCGACCTATATCCGTATCGGTCTAGACAAACTCAACTGCCTCGGGCCGGATTTCTTCGAGCCGGGGGTGTTGAAAAAAGCCGCCAGTGGCGCCCTGGCTACGGAAGCCAAGGCGCTACCGTAAGTCCCAGGATCCGGGCGTATGGGGTTTCCACAGGGTTCCACGCGGAGCTTCTATCGGTTTCCTGTGCCAGTGCAACCGGAGTGATGAAATGACTACCAAGTCGCAAGTCAAGAAAGTCCAGACCTACTGTTACCAGTGTGTCAATGGTCCCGATATGTTGACCGTCGAAGTCGTGGACGGGGTCGCGACCAAGGTAGAACCAAACTTCGCGGCCAAAGGCGTGCATCCGGCCGAAGGTAAGGTGTGCGTCAAGCCCTACGGGTTGGTACAGAAGCTGTATAACCCGAGCCGCATCTTGCAGCCGATGAAACGGACCAACCCGAATAAGGGTAAGGACCAGGATCCCGGTTGGCAGGAGATATCGTGGGATGAGGCGTTGGATACCATCGCTGAACGTATGAAGGCGATTCGGGACAAAGGTCTGGTCGACGAGAATGGCGAACCGCGGTTTGCCTTCACTACCGGTGGTGCAGGGACGCCCATGTTCTACGCCGGCACGTTGGGGGCTTTTCTCGGCGCGTGGGGGCCGCTCGATTTCAGCCTCGGCGCCGGCGGTACGGTCAAGTGTTATCATTCGGAACACGTTTACGGCGAGTTTTGGCACCGCGCGTTCACCGTATTGCCGGATACTCCACGTTGTAAATACGTGCTGTCGTTTGGACAGAATATCGAGGCGTCGGGGGGCGTGACTGCCGTCTACCGGCATGCCGACGCACGTGCCCGGGGATGGAAGCACATCCAGTTCGAGCCGCACCTGTCGGTGACCGCAGCCAAGGCCAATGAATGGATTCCCATTCGCCCCAAGACCGACGGCGCGGTGCTGTTCGCGATGCTGCACGTGCTGGTGCACGAACACGCGTTGGACGAACTCGATGCTGCTTTCTTGCGCGACCACACGGCCTCACCCTATCTGGTCGGTCCCAACGACTATTATCTGCGCGACCGCGATAGCCGTAAGCCATTGATCTGGGATCGGAAGACGAACCGTGCCGTGCCCTTCGATACGCCGGATATCGATCCCGCCGTGGCTGGGCGTTTCGTCGTGGCCAGCGCGCTGGAAGTGGGTGCGGACGAGGAAACCTGGGACCACACCCAGGTCGAGGCAGCCACCGGATTTGAGAAGCTCAAAGACCACACGAGAGACAATACGCCGGAGTGGGCCGAATCGGTTTCTGACGTCGCCGCCGACACCATCCGGCGGATCGCCAACGAATATCTGGCGGCCGCCGAAATTGGCGCCACTCACGTCGTGCAGGGACGCGAGTTGCCGTACCGTCCGGTCGCCATCCAGCTCGGCAAATCGGTGAACAATGGCTGGGGATCTTACGAATGTGTCTGGGCGCGTACCGTGATGCAGGTTCTGGTTGGCGCGCTCGAAGTCCCCGGGGGGCTGCTCGGCGCGACGAGCCTGGTGGTGGGACCGGACTGGGATCGGATGGCCAGCGTCACCGCTGGTGAGGACGGGTTCATGGCCGCTCCCTTCAGCCCGACCGATAAGACGGGGTGGATCGACCAGCGTGAAATGCGCCACGCCTACCGTATGTTGACGCCCCTCATCGGCAGTGGCTTCTACGCCCCATTCCTTGGTGCCACGACGTTGACCTGGATGCGTCTCCAGGGCCGCGCCGCCGAGAGTTGGCCGAAGCCGAACCCGCCGGACGTCTGGTTTACGTACAAGTGCAATCCTTCGATCTCGTTCTCAGAGACCAGCCGGCTCGGTGAGACCATTGCCCAGTTCCCGTTCATGGTCAGCTTCGGCTACACGCAGGACGAGACGAACCACTTTGCCGACATCATTCTGCCGGAGGCCACCGACCTGGAAAGCAATCAACTGACGCGCATCGGGGGAACGCATTATTTCGAGCAGCAGTGGGAGGCCGAAGGTTGGGCGTTGCGGCAGAAAGTCGTGGAACCCCAGGGCGAAGCCAAGGATTTCTCGTGGATCTGCAACGAACTGGCGCGGCGTATCGGTATTCTCGAAGAATACAATGGAATGATCAATGTGGGTGCCTGTGGCGTTCCCTTGAAGACCGAGGCCTGGGACTACAGTTTGGATCCGACCGGAGTCCATGATCCGGACGAAGTATGGGATGCGGTGTGTAAGGCGGCAAGTCACGACCTGAGTGGCGGACAGGAGGTGCACGGGTTGGACTGGTTCAAGGAGAACGGCTTCATGGTGCGTCCGTTCTCGTCACTGGAGTGGTATTTGTTCCCCAAGCTGGTCGACGAGGGACTGCGTTTCGAGCTGCCGTATCAGGAACGCATCTACCGCGTCGGAAAGCAGCTTGCCAATCGGCTGCATGAGTCGGGCGATACCTGGTGGGACCGGCAACTGGAGGAGTACGAAGTCATGCCCCGCTGGAAGGACCTGAACAAGCTTTGGGACGACCTGATCGAGAAGAACTACAAGGTGTCCGCATCGGAGTTTCCGTTTTGGTTGCTTACGGCGCGCAGTATGCAGTACGCATGGGGCGGTAACGTCAGTATCCAACTGATGAAAGAGGTGGCTGGCAACGTCGCCGGTCACGACGGCATCCTGATCAATACCGGTAAAGCCGAGCAGTTGGGCATCGCGGACGGTGATCTCATCGAGGTCACGTCGCCGGTAAACAAAACCCGGGGCAGGGCGCGTCTACGCCAGGGTATCCGCCCCGACGTGATCTTGATGGTGGGGCAGTTCGGCCACTGGAAGACGCCGTTCGCCAAGGATATGAAGATGCCGGGACTGAATGATCTGGTGCCGATGGCGATGGACTTCCTGGATGGCTCCGGTGCGAGCATCGACGCCACCAAGGTCAAGGTCGAGCGTGTGGCAGGGGGTTGGGGATGACCAGGTACGCGATGGTCGCGGACCTCAGGCGTTGCGTCGGTTGCCAGACTTGTACCGCCGCCTGCAAGCACACCAACGCGACCGCGCCGGATGTGCAGTGGCGCAAGGTGCTCGACATCGAGACCGGCGAATACCCCAATGTCCAGCGCGTGTTCATGCCGGTCGGTTGCCAGCATTGCGCCGATCCGCCGTGCATGCACGTGTGCCCGAGCACCGCCACCGGGCAGCGCGACGACGGTATTGTCACCATCGACTACGACTTATGCATCGGTTGCGGCTACTGCGCCGTCGCCTGTCCCTATCAGGCACGTTACAAAGTTGAGAAAAAAACCTTCGCTTACGGGATGGATCCGATGAGTAGTGAGGCCGTACGTTTCGACGAGCGGCGCATGGGCGTGGCACAGAAATGCACCTTCTGTTCCGATCGGATTGACGCCGGCCTGGAGCAGGGGTTGACGCCCGGAGTGGATCCCGAAGCGACTCCCGCTTGCGCGAACGCCTGCATCGCCGATGCCTTGCATTTCGGCGACATCGAGGACCCGGAGAGCAACGTGTCGCAACTCCTCGCTGAGAACGCCTGGTTCCGGATGCACGAAGAGCTGGAGACGGAGCCCGGTTTCTACTACCTGTGGAACGAGCAATGAACCAACGCATCGGCACCCTGCTACAAACCTTCTGGGATCAACGCGCCGCGGGTAATTTCATGTTTGGCGGTGCCGGCAGCTCATTGTTGCTGCTGACGGCAATCGCCGTATTCTCGGGCGCCGCGTCCTTCCCGCTGCCCGGCGTACTGGCGTTGGTACTGATCGCCGCGGGGCTCGGTCTCGTGTGGCTGGAACTCGGACGGCCGTGGCGGGCACTCAACGTCTTCTTCCACCCGCAGACATCATGGATGACGCGGGAAGCCATCGTCGCCTTGCTGGTATTTCTGTTCGGACTGGCGGCGGCAGTGTTTCAATCGCGGCTGTTCATGGTGCTGGCTGCCGCGGCGGGCCTGGTCTTTCTGTACTGTCAGGCCCGCATATTGAAGGCATCGAAGGGGATTCCCACCTGGCGCGAACCGGCGCTCGTTCCGCTCGTACACGCCACCGGGCTCGCGGAAGCGGCGGGCATCCTGTCGATCGTGCTGAGCCTGGCGGGTAGCGTACCGGCCTGGCTCAAAGTCGGACTGCTGGGACTGGTTCTGGTTCGCGTCGTAACCTGGAAGCGCTATCAAAGCAAATTCTATGCACCCGGGGTGCCGAAACAGACAGTAGTCGTCCTTGCCGAGGTCGACCGGGTGTTGTCGTGGGCAGGCAGCGGCCTGCCGATCGCGCTGTCCGTCGTGGCGCTGGCGTTCACCGGTGGCGCAGATTTCTTGATGGCGCTGGCGGGAGCGGGTGCCCTGCTGGGAGGATGGTTCATGAAGTATTCTATCGTGACGCGCGCGGCGCAGGTCCAGGGTTATACCCTTGGGGTGCCGCGGCGTCGGGGGGTGACACGATGAAGATCGAGAAGTGTTTTGTTGTGGCGGCACCGCATGAGGAAGTATGGGCGTTCATTACCACTCCTGAACGGGTCGCGCCCTGTCTGCCCGGCTGCGATGAGGTCGAGGCCGTTGGCGACAATAAGTACAAGGCCAACATCAAGGTCCAGGTCGGACCGATCAAGACCGCGTTTAAGGTGGATGTCGAAGCGACCGAAGAACGAGCGCCGGAATTCGCCGCCTATTCGACGCGCGGCGAGGAGGGTGGTCGCGCCAGCCGAATCAGCGCGACCAGCACGCTGGCGTTAAAGCCGTTGGACACGGGGCGCACCGAGGTAACTTATACCTCGGAAGTCTCGATCGTCGGCCGACTCGGTAAGTTCGGTGCCGGCATGATGAAGAAGAAGGCCGACGCCATGGGCGACGAGTTCGTCACCGCTCTGCGGGCTGAGCTTGAGGAACCGGGCCTGGAGCAGGAGGCTGTGCCGGCGGAAACCGCTGCCGCGGCTCCGGCTGGCTGGTGGGCGCGTTTGTTGGCGTGGTTTCAGCGGATCACCGATAGAAAAAATACGGCGAAGATCTGAGCCGGTGTGGCTCAGCGGCGGATAGAAAAACTCTCGATAATGGTAGGTCGAAGATCATGTCACCACATCAACTCGCCAGCTTCCATCGCCCGACCAGCAGCGCCGAACTGATCGGTTTGTTGCGAGAGCTCGGTGATAGTGCTCTGATCATCGGCGGCGGCACCTTCGTCCATGGTCTCGAGGCACGTGGGCTACTGTTCGGAATCGAGGCCCTGATCGACATTCAGGAATTAGGGCTGAATACCCTGAACTTTGACTCCGACGGTCTGATCGTCGGGGCGACGACGAATTACACCCAGTTGGAGCAGACCGAACAAATCCGAAACGACCCGGCCTACGGCGCGATCAGCGATGCCTTGCGTTATCCCCCGGTACAGATCAAGAACGTCGGTACCGTGGGCGGCAGTATTTCGGCCTCCTGTCCTTTTTTCGATGTGCCGGTGGCGTTTACGGCACTCGATGGTACGGTTCGGGCCGAGGGTGAGAACGGCACGCGCGCGATCGCGCTCGGCGACTTTTTCGTCGGCTTGTTCGAAAACGCGTTGGAAGAGCACGAATTCACGGCCGCAGTGACCGTGCCGCCGCAGCCGGCGAACACCGCCAGTGCTTTCCTCAAGTACGAGACCAATGCCAACGATCTCGCGATCATCAACTCGGGGGTACGGGTCTCGACTGACGAGTCGGGTGCGTGCCGGGAGGCACGGGTGGTGATCGGCGGCGGTGTCGGCGAGACCATCGTGCGTTCGCCGTCGGCCGAGGCCGTACTGGTAGGTGGGCGATTGGACGACCGGGTTCTGCAGTCGGCGGGGGAGGCGGTTTCCGCCGACATCGAGCCGCTCTCGGATCATCGCGCGTCGGCTCGTTATCGGACGGCAATCGCTAAAGTTTTGACCGAGCGCGCCCTCAAGCGTGCGGTCGTGCGGTTGAGTGGGGACACACGATGAAAAAGCTGATCAGCCTGGACGTGAATGGCGAGACCCACGAGCTCGCCGTCGAACCCCACGCAACGGTTCTCAAGGTCCTGCGGGAGCATTTGGGCCTTGTTGGCCCGAAGCGCGGTTGTGACAGCGGCGGTTGCGGCTGCTGCACGATCCTGGTGGACGGCAAGGCGGCGTATTCGTGCATGCTGTACGCCGTCTCTGCGCAGGGCAGAAAGATTACCACGGTGGAGGGTCTTGCCGACGGGGCACGGCTCGACCCGGTTCAGGATGCATTCGTCAAAGCCGGTGCCGTGCAGTGCGGCTACTGCACCAGCGGTATGATCATGGCGGCCAAGCAGTTGTTGTCGGAGAACCCGGATCCGGACGAACAGGAGATCCGCCACGCCATCGCCGGAAACCTGTGCCGTTGTACCGGGTACCACAAGATCGTGGAGGCCATCAAATTGGCCGCCGCGGCACAGTAGAGGGCGTAGGAGATGACTTCGACGACAGTGGTTGGCAAGAGTGTCCCGCGTCCCGACGCGTACGATAAGGTGACCGGCGGAAAGGGTTTTCCCGTCAATTTGGCCTTGCCGGGGATGCTGCATGCGAAACTACTACGTAGCCCCTATCCACACGCGCGGATCACCAGCATCGACGCCAGTGCGGCGCGCGAACTGTCGGGAGTCAAAGCCATACTGCTGCCACAGGACGTGCCGCAGAAAAAGTTCACGCCGGTATATTTCGTACCGACGCTCGCGCCGAGCATGGTACAGGATATGTTGATTCTAAGTGACACCGTACGATTCGCCGGGCAACCGGTGGCGGCGGTGGCGGCGACCAGCCCCGAGATCGCGGAGCAAGCCCTCGAACTGATCGATGTCGAATACGAAGAGCTGCCAGCGGTGTTCGACCCGGAACAGGCCATGCAGGAGGATGCACCGCGTATTCATGAAGATAAGGAAGGCAACATTGCGAAAAACCCGGTGTTCGAATTCGGCAATCTCGAGGCTGGTTTTGATGAGGCCGATCACGTCTTCGAGGGTGTCTACGAGACCCAACGTGTGCATACCTGCTATATGGAGCCCCGAGTGTGTGTGGTCGACAGTGACCTGAACGGCAATCTCACCGTCCATTCCTCGGTCCAGCACATTCATGGTCTGCGCGAGAAACTGGCTTTTGTCCTCGATATCCCCGAAAGCAAGGTTAATGTCGTCAAACCGGCGTACATCGGTGGGGGTTTCGGCGGCAAACTCGATCTTGGGCACATCGAACCGATCGCCGCCCTGTTGAGTCTGAAGTGTGGCCGACCGGTGCGTATCGAACACAGCCGTTACGAGGACTTTATCTCGACCACGCGTAACCCGATCAAGGTGTATCTCAAGACCGGGGTAAGAAAAGACGGTACGTTTACCGCCCGCTACGCGAAGAGTATCCTCGATTGCGGCGCCCACGCTACGCACGGTGCCGAAGTGATCATGGTCCACGGAATGTTCGGTTTCATGTTGTCGTATCGATGTCCGAACATTAAATGGGAGGGTTATTCGGTCTACACCAATAATATCATCGGCGGCGGCTACCGCGGCTACGGCTGCCCACAGGGCGCCTGGGCGGTGGAGTCGCAGATCGATGAAATCTGCGACCAGCTCGGGCTCGACCCGATCGAGATGCGGTTGATGAACACCAGCAAGGAAGGCGATCCCCACCCGTTCAATCCGGAGCTCAAACTCGACAGCTACCGCTACGAGGAATGCCTGCGTAAGGGCGCCGAGCGTATCGGCTGGGCGCAGCGCAGCGACCCCGGCAGCGGTGACGGGGTGAGAAAGCGCGGCATTGGATTTGCTACCCAGCCCTTGTGGGTGAGCGGCTGCGTCGGTTTTCCCGACATCTATGAGCACTCCGGCGCCATCGTCAAGCTGAACCCGGACGGCACGGCAGATCTATCCACTGCATCCATCGACATGGGATCGGGACAGATTACGATCTTGAACCAAATCGTCGCCGAGGAACTGGGTGTGCCTTTCGAGGCGGTGCGCATGACGTACGCGGACACCGACACGATGCCCTTTGACGCACCGGCGCACGCCAGCCGCATCACCTACTCATCGGGCAATGCGGTCAAGGCGGCCGCCGCGGTGGTCAAGCGGAAGGTGCTCGATGTGGCCGGCGAGATGCTCGAAGCGAACCCGGAAGACCTCGAAGTGCGTGACGGCGAGGTCACGGTGAAGGGTTCGCCAAACAAGAAGATCAGCGTCGCCCAAGTCGCCCAGGCGACCGACTCCCCCGGTGTCGTGATGACCGCAGAGGGGCCGAAGCCGAACGAGGTGCGTACGCGCGGCACCATCATCGGTTTGTCGAGCCAGGCGCCGCCGGCTAACCCGTCGCCGGCGACCGCCGAGTTCGTTGAGGTCGAGGTCGACACTGAAACCGGAGAAGTCAAAGTGTTACGGGTCGTGTACGCCCATGATCTGGGTAAGGTGATCAATCCGCAAGCCGCCGAGGGTCAGGTCGAAGGCGGGTTTCAGCAGGGTATGGGTTACGCGCTGATGGAGAACCTGGTGTTCGATCCCGAGATGGGCGCCTGTCTGGCCGGTGACTTCCTCGATTACAAGATGCCGACCGCGGTCGAGATGCCTTCGCAAATCGAGAGCATCTTCATCGAGTCTGACGAACCCACCGGGCCCTTCGGCGCCAAAGGGCTGGCCGAACCCTGCGTCATTGTCCCGGCACCCGCAATCGCCAACGCCATTTACAATGCCGTCGGCGTGCGCGTGCGCGATCTGCCGATCACACCGGAGAAGATCCTCGCCGGTCTGGGCAAGTTGTGAGCCGTGCTTTGCCAACGGTAGGTCAATCGGTTCGGGAGGGCGCTCAAATCGCGCACATCGTCGGGATCAACAACACAATAGCGGATTAAACTATGTACCCTGCACCGTTTCGATATCATCGTCCCGCCACCTTGCCGGAGGCGATCTCGGTCCTGTCTGAACTCGGCGACACGGCGCGACTGCTATCGGGCGGTCAGACGCTGATTCCGATGCTAAAGTTGCGTCTGGACGAACCGACGGATCTGGTGGACATCGGGCGTCTACCCGATCTGCAGTTCATCGACCGGGGCGACGGTCGGATTCGAATCGGTGCGCTGGCCACCCATGGACAGATCGCGAAGTCTGAGGTCGCCGCGGCGGTGCCGATTGTGGGCGATTGCGCGGGCGGCATCGCTGACCCCCAGGTACGCGCGCGCGGTACGATCGCCGGGGGTTTATGCGCCGCCGATCCGAACAGCGACTGGCCGACGCTCTTGCAGACGCTGGATGCACGGGTGGTTTGCAATGGACCGGACGGTGAACGCAGCCTGCCTGCGCGCGAGTTCATTGTCGATGCTTACACCACGGCGTTGCAACGCGGAGAATTGGTGACGGCAGTCGCCTTCGACGAACCGCCCACCAACAGCGGCGGCGCTTACGTCGCCTTCAAACGCGCCGCGCCGGCCTATCCAATTGTGTCGGTCGGGGTTCAACTGACTATGGAGGACGATAATACGTGTCGGAACGTGAGTGTGGTTTTGGGTGGTGCCGGCCCCGTGCCTTTGACCGCAGAGGCGGCGCAGAACCTGCTACACGGTGAAGTATTGTCGCCCGAGACCTTGCGACGTGCGGCGGACGCAGTCTTCGAAGCGGCACAACCGCCATCGGATGTCCGCGGCAGCGCCGAACACAAGAAATCCACGCTGCGCGGCTTGTTTCTGCGTGCCGCGAACACGGCGATGCGTCGCTGTGGGAGAGAATCGGTCAACGGGGGACATCAATATGTCTGAACCAATGGACACGGTCGCCATCGAAATGACCGTGAACGGGCGTCGCTGCCGTCGCAACGTCGAGCCGCGCCTACTGCTCGTAGAATTCCTCCGCGAAGAGTTGGGGCTCACCGGAACCCATATCGGTTGCGACACGAGTTATTGCGGCGCGTGCACGGTGATCGTCGACGGAGAAGCGGTCAAGTCATGCACGTTGTTTGCGGTGCAGGCGGACGGTTGCCGGATCTTGACAGTGGAGGGCCTGGAACAGAACGGCGAGCTGCATCCGCTGCAGAGGGCTTTCTCTGAATGCCATGGCCTGCAGTGCGGCTACTGCACGCCGGGTATGCTGATGTCGTCTTATGCCTTGTTGACCGAGAACCCGGACGCGGATGAGGATACGATACGCAAACGCATTGCCGGTAATGTCTGCCGTTGCACCGGTTATCAGAACATCATCAAGGCGGTGGCCGCAGCGGCCGAAGAGATGCGGGGGGGCTGAGCGGTGGAGATGAAATTCAACGGTCAGTTCGAGGTGTCCCCGCGCCGTGAGGAAGTATTCGAGATCCTCGCCGACCCGAGCAAGTTTGGCCCCCTGCTACCGACCTTCCACAGTATGGAAATGAAAGACGACCGCACTGCCAGACTCAAGGTCAAGGTCGGGGTTGGCAAGATTCGCGGTACCGCCACCACCGAACTGGCATTGGAGGAACGTGACGCCCCGGTGCGCGCGCGGTACGTCGGCAAGGGCAAGGTCATGGGTGGGGCTTACAATATGATCTCCGCGTTCCAACTCGAGGAGGCGGGCACAGGCACTTTGGTCAAGTGGCAGGGTGAAGTGCAGTTATTCGGCAAGATCCTGTCGCTCGCCGGGGGTGGGTTGCGCGGCTACGCGCAAAAACAGATCCAGTCGTTGATCGACAGTCTGCAATTGTCGCTGTCGCCGGAGGGCCAGGCCCAGTTGGCGGACCGGAAGAAAGCCGAAGAGGAATCGAAGAAGTGGTGGACCGGCATCGCCAGTAAGTTCCGGCGCAAGGCCAAGGAAGCCGTGCAGCCCGAGGCTACGGCGGGCGCGGTCGCGGAGACCGTACTCAGGGGTCCATGGACCACGGCGGAGATCCACGAACTCGAGACCCCGGTGGCACCGCTCTCCGGGTCCCCGGGAGACAATGATTTTTCGTCTGCAGTCAGCGGCATGTCGGCGGGGTCATGGGTGGCGCAAGCTCTGCCCCGTAAAGAGGACGGTCGCCTGGTGCGCGGTCGCGGCCTGTTCGTCGATGACTATCAGGTCGCCGGCATGTTGCATCTGGCGCTGGTGCGATCGCCCTATGCCCATGCGCGGATCCAGAACATCGATGTTGCCCAGGCCGAGGCTCTGCCGGGCGTCGTCTGCACCCTGACCGGCAAAGAGATGGCCGAGGTCTCACAGCCGTTCATGCAGATCGGTCCCGGTGAGTCCCAGAATATCCAGGACTATCCGATGGCGATCGATCGCGTGCGCTATCAAGGCGAACCGGTGGTCGCGGTCGTAGCCGAATCACCGCGCATCGCTGCGGACGCGGCTCAATTGGTGGACATCGACTACGAAAAACTCGATGCAGTGGTAAGTTGCGAGGATGCGCTTGCAGATCAGATCATCCTGCACGACGGCATGGGCACCAACAGAAACTGGCACGGCGTGTACGAGTACGGAGATGTCGACCAGGCGTTCGCCGACGCCGCTCACGTCGTCAAACTCGACACCCTGCATTTCCACCGCTTCTCGAGCACGCCGCTGGAGACCAACGCCTGTGTTGCGACCTGGTCACCGTTCGCAGGTATCGAGATCTTCACCAACAACTCGTTTCCTGCAATCGGTCTACAGTTGATGGCGCCGGCCCTCGGAGTGGGCATAGACCAGATACGCTGTCGGACGCACGACATCGGCGGCAGCTACGGCAACAAGATCTCCAGTTATACGTACATGACGCTGGCGGTCCTGGCGTCCAGGAAGACCGGCGGCCGCCCGGTTAAATGGGTGGAGCTGCGCAACGAAAACCTGTTGGCCGGTGGACACGGTAGCGAGCGGACCTTCTACGATACCGAAGTGGCGTTGGACGCCGACGGCGTAATTACCGCCATCTCGTCCCGACATGTCGATGACTGCGGGGCGTTTCCTCGCTATGAGCCGCTCGGATGTGTCATATGGTCGCAGGTGCTGCCGGCGACCTACAAGGTGCGTAATATCCGCATCGACTTCTCGCAGATCACAACCAACAAGTGCCCAGCGGTGCCGAACCGCGGGTATTCCCGTTTGCAGCACCTATGGTTCATGGAGCGGGTGATCGATATCTGCGCGCACGAACTGGGCATGCCCGCCGACGAGATCAGGCTACGGAACTACATCCGTGAGTTTCCCTATACCACGCCCAACGGGTGCGTGTACGATTCGGGTGATTATCCGGCGATGCTCGACAAAGCCAAAGCGCTTATCGGTTGGGACGAATGGCAGGCGAAACGCAACCAGGCGCGTTCGGAAGGGCGCTGGCTGGGTATCGGGATCGGTACGACGCTGGATTCGGGTACCAACAATTTCGGTCAGTCACGCATCGTCAATCCGCATGCACCGTTCTCCGGCAACTCGGAGGTGTGCACCATCAAGCTGGATATCGACGGCTCGGTCGTCGTGTCGCTGGGCACCGTTCCCTCGGGTCAGGGGCATGAAACCACCACCGCGCAGGTGGTCGCCGATGAACTCGGTATACGACCCGACATGGTGGATGTACGCATCGGTTTCGATACCGCACGCAACAGTCACACCGGGCATTCCGGTACCTACGCCAGTCAATTCGCGGTCACCGGGCTGTCCGCCGTGCACGGTGCGTGCGAAAAGCTCAAGAGTGAGATGAGAATCCTGGCGGCGTACGCGTTAGAAGCGAACGAACAGGACCTGGAGTTCGGGCTTGGTGACCAAGGGCCGGAAGTACGCGTCAAGGGCACCGACCAGGGGATGGTGTATTGGGCGTTGGCGAATCTCATCAATTCCAACAATGCCGGCCTGCCACCGGAGTTGGCGGAAGTGACGTTGAACGTTCGGTATGTTTACCGGCCGCCGTTCGAGATTCCGGATGTGGAGAAGAAATACGGCAATCTAACGCTGACCTACGCGGCCCAGCTTCATATTGCGGTGATCGAAGTGAACCGAGATACTTGTACTGCCAAGATCCTCGCTTACGCTGCGGTCGACGACTGCGGCAGGGTCATCAATCCCAAGATCGTCGAGGGCCAGGTACACGGGGCCGCCGCGCATGGGATCGGTGCGGCGTTGATGGAAAGTTATGTCTACGATGACCAAGGAAACTTGTTGACCAGTTCGTTCACCGACTATACCCCGATTACGGCACTGAATATGCCATCGCTTGCCTGCGGCAGTCTGCAGAGTCCATCGCCATTCAGCTACAACGGTGCCAAGGGTATGGGTGAGGGGGGTGGTGCGCCACTGCACGCGGTCTCTGCCGCCCTACAGGACGCCTTGTTCGACCAGAACGTGATCATCCGCGATTCGCACAATCCGCCGAACGCGATTTTCGAAGCGGTGCGGCGCGCCGATCGGTCGACGGCGGTGTCCGCGCAACGGCGCTGACGTCGCATTGTGGATTGCCGGGCCACCCATGAATAAGTCCTGCGCCCCATACCAGTTTCGGTCGATCGAGGAAGTTGAGACGCGCTTCGCAGCGCAAGGTTATGTCACCGACCGGATGCTAGCCACGATGGTCTATCTATCCGTGTCCCTGGGCAAACCCGTGTTTCTCGAGGGAGAGCCCGGCGTGGGTAAGACCGAGGTGGCGAAAGTGATCGCCGAAGTTCTGGACACCGAGTTGATCCGTCTTCAGTGCTACGAGGGCCTGGATGCGAGCACTGCGCTATACGAGTGGAACTACCCGCGACAACTTCTGGAATTGCGACTGCAGGAGGCGCGTGGCGTCGACAAAGAGTCAATCGGCGGTAACATTTTCAGCGAAGATTTCCTTTACAAACGTCCGCTGCTTCAGGCCATACAGAGTAGCTCTGACCGGCCGCCGGTGTTGCTGATCGATGAAATCGATCGATCCGATGAGGAATTCGAGGCGTTTTTACTGGAAGTGCTGTCAGACTTTCAGATTACCATACCCGAAATCGGGACGGTCAAAGCGCGGATCGCACCGATCGTGGTATTGACTTCCAATCGCACTCGCGACCTGCACGACGCGCTGAAACGCCGCTGTCTTTTCCATTGGATCGACTATCCGTCGCTGCAAAAAGAAATGCAGATCGTCACGGCGCGTGTTCCGGGCGTCGGGCCGCGCCTTTCCGCCCAGGTGTGTCGCTTCATGGAACTGCTGCGCCAGGAAGAATTCTACAAGCGACCTGGGATCGCCGAGACTCTGGATTGGGCGCGTGCATTGCTGGCGCTCGATACCGAAGACCTCGACCAAAAAACCGTCGAAGCGACGCTTGGCTGTATCCTAAAGTTCAGAGGGGACATAGAGAAGTTGCGTGAGCTCGGTTTGGAGCGATTCGTCGAACGGGCGCGGATGCCGGGGCACGATTTGCCCGCTCGAGTCGGGCTGCCGGACGCCTTCAACAATTGAGATCGTGGCGGACGGCGTCATCGCTGGCCATGGACCGTCCAGTTTGCTGGGGCGGTTAGTCGGTTTTTCGCGCGCGCTGCGCGCCGGCGGCATCACGGTTAACCCCGCCAGTCTGATCGATCTGTGTCAGTGTTTCGCGTACATAGACATTACTTGCCGCGACGACTTCTACGCCGCCGCACGCGCGACCTTGATATCCGATCATGCGCAGCTCGCTGCGTTCGACGAGATATTCGCACGGTTCTGGGAGGGGCCCGGCCGCGTAGCGTTGCGCCGGCGCGGCGAGGAGGATGCGGACGAGCAGTCGCAGCCGGAGAGTCGCGACATGCACCACGCGCGGCGCAGGGAGAGCGGATCTGGCGGAGGTGACGCGCGGCCGGACCACGTGCACTTGGCCTACAGTCCTGACGAGCTGTTGATGAACCGCGATCTCGGTACTCTATCCGCCGACGACATCGAACGCGCCCGACGCCTGATCAAACAACTCGTTGTCAGCATCGCCAATCGGATGTCGCGGAGGTACGAGCGGCGGCGTCGTGGACGGGTACTCGATTTTCGCCGTACCCTGCGCAGAGACGCGTTGTACGCGCAGGACGGCATTACCGCACTCAATTATCGAACCCGGCGCATCAAGCGAGCGAAACTGGTTTTGTTGTGTGACGTAAGCGGTTCCATGCAGCGCTACAGCAGCTTTCTCCTGCAGTTCATATATGGTTTGCGGCGCGAAGTCCCCGATCTCGAAGCAGCAGTGTTTTCTACGCGGATGACCGTGATTTCAGAGTACCTCGCGAGCAAAAACGTTGACGAGTCGCTCGAGCAGGTGGGCGGATATGTGCACGATTGGGCCGGCGGCACCAACATCGGTGCCTCGATCAGGGAGTTTAACGATCGTTTCGCGCGCACGATGTTACGTTCTCGCTCAGCGGTCATCGTACTCAGTGACGGTTGGGACCGGGGCGACGCCGAATTGATGGTGACGGAGATGAAGCGTTTGCGCAGGCGGGCGTATCGACTGTTGTGGTTGAATCCGTTGCTCGGCAGCCCCGATTATCGGCCTTTGTGTCGGGGAATGCAGACTGCGCTGCCTTATCTCGACTATTTTCTACCGGCCCACAATCTACAAAGCCTCACGCAGTTGGCGAGGACGTTACGCACACTGTGGCACTAGGCGGTTCGGGTTGGCATGCGTGAGGTTGACCGATCGGACAAGCGCGGTAAGCCCGATGCGTGCACTGACAGTCAATGTTTGAGGCTTTCTGGGTCAAGACAGTGTTGTTGTTGGGGTTTTAAGATGTTGAGTGTTTGGAGGTATTGGGTGTGTGTGGTGATATTGCTGGGAGAGAGAGTATGAGTGGAGTGGAGCCGAAGGTAGGGGTGATATTCAAGTCGTACGAGCCGCTGGTGTCGATGCGTCGTTATGCGCGGCAGACGGAGGCGAGTGGGATGAGTGGTGGTTTTTGGATTGCTGAGGCGTATCACTGGTTTCGGCAGTATGGTTTAGAGGCGCGTGGATGTTTTGCGACGCTGGCGGCGGTGGCTTTATCGACGGAGGAGATTCCGATTGGTTTGGGGATTACGTCGCCGTACATGCGTCATCCGACGATTCAGGCATCGGAGGCGGGTGCGATTGACGAGTTGTCTGGGGGTCGTTTCATTATGGGTATTGGTGTTGGCAAGGTGGGTGTGGAGTATTTGGAATATGATTTGGAGCGGTTGAAGCCGGTGCCGGTGCACCATGAGTCGATGGAGATTATGCGCCGGGTTTTTAGTGGTGAGGGTTACAGTTACGAAGGCAAGTTATTTTCGTCGACGATGCCGGCGTATGATCGTTTGGGTGAGGGTTTACGGACGGAGATTCCGATTTATGTGGGGGCGACGGGTCCGTTCATGCAGAGGTTGGCGGGCCGGGAGAGTGATGGGATGCTGTTGGCGGGTTTGACGTCGCCGGCGTTTGTGAAGTATGCGCGAGAGAACATGCGATTGGGTGCGGAGAAGGGGGGTCGTGAGTTGGCGCTGGATTTTCCGGTGGGCGGGGTGATTTTGTGTGCCTGTTCGACCGATGGTGGCAAGGCGCGGGATGCGACGCGGAGTTATACGGGGACGTATATTGTGAACAAGATTCGCAACATCAAGAATGACGTGATTTTGGCGGGTTCGGGTTTACCGGACGAGAGCTGGGATCCGTTTCGTGAGGCGATTGAGGCGGGGACGGATGATGATGTGACGCATTTGGTGACCGATGAGATGATGCGTCGATTTACGGTGATTTCGGGGACGCCGGAGGAGTGTTTGGAGATTACGCAGGAGCTGGTGGATGCGGGGTTGAATTTGCCGTTGCTGGAGGTGGTGGGGTCGAGTGAGGCCGACAACCTCGAAACCATCCGCCTCATGGGCGAACACGTCGTGCCCAACTTGAAACCGGCGGCGGTCGAGGCAGCGGCATGACGCAACTCACGGTGACCCTTGTCGGCGGCACCGGCGATCTGGGGTCGGGGCTGGCGTGGCAATTCGTGAAAGCCGGATACGAGGTCGTCATCGGCTCGAGATCCGACGATAAGGCCAAGAAGTCTGCCGAGGCGTTGTCGGCGCGAGCCTCGCGCCCGGTCACCGGACTGCCGAACAGCGAGGCGGCGGCGGTCGGCGATATCGTCATCATGACCGTGCCGTACGCCAGTCACGAAAGCACGTTGGCGTCGGTCCGCGACGCGGTAAGAGGGAAGATCTTCGTCGACGCGACCGTGCCTTTGGTGCCGCCCAAAGTGATGCGTGTCCAGTTGCCCGCGGGAGGATCCGCGGCCAAACAGGCCCAAGCCTTTCTCGGTGACGAAGTGCGGGTCGTGTCCGCGTTCCAGAACGTCGCCGCCGCCCATCTACAGGCCGACGACGGACACTTTAACCACTGCGATGTTCTAGTGGCCGGCAACGATCCGGAGGCGCGCGAAGCGGTCGTGCAGTTGGCGCAAAGCATCGGCCTGCGTGCGTGGCACGCCGGCGCGATCGACAACTCCGCGGTGGCGGAAGCGCTGACCTCGATTCTGATTTTTATCAACAAGCGCTACAAGATTGACGGTGCGGGGATCCGCATCACCGGCGAATCTGCCGTGTGAGGCAAACTGGATTGCAGCATGAAGATACTGGTCAGCGTTAAACGAGTCGTCGACTACAACGTCAAGGTTCGTCCGAAGACCGATGGTTCCGGCGTCGAAACCGCCAATGTCAAGATGTCCATGAACCCATTCGACGAGATTGCCGTGGAGGAAGCGGTCCGGATCAAGGAGTCCGGCGCCGCCAGCGAGGTGGTGGTCGTTTCCATCGGGTCCGGCGCCTGCCGGGAAACCATTCGCACGGCGCTCGCCATGGGCGGCGATCGCGGTATCCTGATTGAAACCGAGGCCGAAATCCAACCGTTGGCGGCGGCGAAAGTATTACACGCTGTGGCGCTCAAAGAGCAGCCCGCACTGGTTATCCTCGGCAAGCAGGCGATCGACGACGACGCCAATCAAACCGGACAGATGTTGGCTGCCCTGCTTGCCTGGCCGCAGGGTACTTTCGCGTCGAAGGTACAGCTAGACGGTGATCGGTTGATTGTCGACCGGGAAGTCGATGCCGGTACTGAAACTCTGGCGCTGCGCCTGCCGGCAGTGATTACCGCCGATTTGCGCTTGAATGAGCCGCGCTACGTCAAGCTGCCAAATATCATAAAAGCGAAGAAGAAGCCGCTGGAAACGCAGACGGCAGAAGACTTAAGCGTCGACGTCGCGCCGCGGCTGCGGTTGATCAAAGTCGCCGAACCGGAACGGCGTCAGGCCGGAATCAAGGTCGCCGATGCGGCCGAATTGCTTGCAAAGCTCAGAAACGAAGCGCGGGTGATCTGAACATGAGCGTTCTCGTCGTCGCCGAGCACAACAATGTCGCACTGAATCCCGCTACCTTGCCGACCGTATCCGCGGCTCGGCAATTGAACGAGGTCGTGGACATCTTGGTGGTCGGATGCGATTGCCGGGTGGTGGCCGAGGAAGCCGCAGCGGTCGAAGGCGTGAACAAGGTCCTGATTGCGGACCACCATGCCTATGAACATCAGCTGGCGGAAAACGTCGCGCCGTTGGTCGTCGGGCTTGCCCATGGGTACACCGATATTCTGGCGGCGGCCACCACCAGTGCGAAGAACTTGCTGCCGCGGGTGGCGGCGGAGTTGGACGTCGCCCAGATTTCGGACATCGTCGGTATCGAATCAACCAATACCTTCTTGCGCCCCATGTATGCCGGAAACGTGATCGCCACCGTGCAGTCCACGGACCCGATCCGAGTGATCACCGTGCGCGCGACCGCCTTCGATCCGGCACCGAGGGGTGCCGATGCGGCGGCCGTCGAAACTGTCGATATTGTCGAAGATGCGAGCCTGTCCACTTTTGTCGGCGCGGCACTGACCGAGTCGGATCGTCCCGAGTTGACGTCGGCCGAGGTGGTCGTTTCCGGAGGAAGAGGTGTCGGCAGCGCCGACAACTTCGGATTGTTGGAAGAGATCGCGGGCAAACTCAATGCCGCTATCGGTGCCTCGCGGGCAGCGGTCGACGCCGGCTTCGTCCCGAACGACTACCAGGTCGGGCAGACGGGCAAGGTGGTGGCGCCCAAACTCTACATCGCTGTGGGGATCTCGGGGGCGATTCAGCACCTTGCGGGTATGAAGGATAGCAAGGTCATCGTCGCCATCAACAAGGACGAGGAAGCGCCCATATTTCAAGTGGCCGACTATGGCATCGTCGGCGATCTATTCCAGGTGCTGCCGCAGTTTTCCGCGGAACTGGACAAATTGGATCACTAGATCCGGCGCGCCGATCGTCACCGGGCACCGCGGGGGCAGAGCTAGACGCAATGGCCACCATCCAGGACAGCGACTATCCACTGGTTTACAGAGCCTGCAAGCTGCAAGACACACCATCGCCGTCATCGTATCGCCGCGTCGCCGTTCGAACTTTCACCCGCGCCCTTGCCGGCATGCAGAAAGAGGCAATTGTCCATTACGGACCGTCGGGCGCGGTCTGGCGCGTGGTCTGCGACGAAGGGCCGTGGTTGAACGGGACCGACCTGGCGCCATTTCCACTGGGCTTTTTCTCCGCCGGCCTCGTCGCCTCCTATATGTCGGAGTTCATCTTTCACGCGCGGCAGCGCGACATCGACATCGATTCCCTGACCCTGGTCGTCGACAATGTCTACGCCATGGAGGGGTCGCTGTTGAGGGGCACCATGGTCGGCAACGCCTTACCGGCGCGCGTCGATTTCAAGGTGCGCGCGAATGCGCCGACACTTCGACTACAAGAGCTTGCCTACCTCGCCGCCGCCAGCTCCCCGGCGGACGCTTACCTCCGAGACGCGCACTCCAGCGTGTTCAGCCTCAATCACAACGGACGTGCGATTCCGACCGTCAGAGTGGTCGGCTCGGCGTCGGCGCAACCGGCAGACCCGGGTCCGCTGTTCGGTGCCGTCAGACCCCTCGACCATGACGCGTTCCCGCAACTCCTGGCCAAGCTCGACGGCGTGACCGAACTCGGCGGTGATCGCCTCGGGACCGAGAACAGCGCCGCCGTCGGGCTCCAAGATGAACAGAAGCGCCAGGTGCATGTCCGCGGTGTCGGCACGCTGCGCGCCGACGGCATGAAGTCCATCGATGTGGCGTGTTTCCAGCCTATCGGCAGCGTCTTTCGCTTGTTGAGCGACGATTCGACGCTGTGCGGCGGAGAAGAACGCGCGCCATCGGGGCTGGCCTATCTGGCGGCTGGTATTTCTTTTTGTTTCATGACCCAATTGGGACGCTACGCGTCGGTCGCGAAACAGAAACTGAATTCCTACCGCGTCGTTCAGGATACGCTTTTCGACCTGCCGGCCGCCGTTTCCGACGGCGTCGACAGGCCCCGGGGTGCGCCCGTCGATACCCATGTATTCATCGGCAGCGACGAGGAGGCCGCCGCGAGTCAGACGCTGGTTGCAATGGGCGAGCAGACCTGCTATTTGCATGCCGCCTGCCGATCCAGCACTAAAACGCGCGTGCACTGCACACCGAGCGGTTCTGGTGCATAGGTTTTCGCTGCCCCGCTGTTGCGGACCGGCAGCGTGTCATACGGATCGGTACCACGACGCGCGTGCCGTACATTCCGTTTGATGTCCAATGAGGAGGACCGCTTCATGAAAGTCAAATTCAGCATCGCGATGCAGGGAAGCTATCCGATCAGAGACTATATTCGGATGGCCCAGAAGATCGAGGCGTACGGTTTCGATGAGGTCCACGTTTATGACGATCTGATGTTCAAGCCCACCTGGCCGATTCTGACACTCATCGGCGCCAATACTGAACGGATCAAGGTGGGGCCGGCGATCATCACGCCGCAGGTTGTGCATCCCGCGTATCATGCCGGCAATCTCGCCGAACTCGACGAGTTGACCGAGGGGCGCGCCGTGTGTGGTATCGCCCGCGGGGCGTTTTGGGAATTTCTGGGCATTGAGAAACAACGCAAGCCCATTACCATGGTGCGTGAGGCGATACTCCTGATACGACGGCTGCTGGCGGGTGATCGAACACCTTTCGAGGGTGAGATTTTTACCGCCACCGAAGAATTGTTCTTCCGTTTCCAGCCGCTACGGCGGGACGTACCGATTTTTATCGGCACCTGGGGGCCGAAGATGTGCCAGCTGGCCGGTGAGCTGGCGGTAGGCACCAAGTCCGATGGCTTATGGAACCCTGACTACGTGCCCATCCTGCGCGAGAACATCGAAATCGGCGCGCGGCGAGTCGGCCGGAATCCGTCCGAGATCGAAATCTGCGCCGGTCCCTTGTCCTCGATCGCTGAAGACCGCAACGAAGCCGTCGCCGCCGCACGGCGTGTGCTCGCCGTGTACCTGCCGTATCTCCACCCAATGACCGAGGTGGCGGGCATTTCCGAACAGGAGATCAAGAAGGTACGCGATGCCGCTTCGGTTGGTGATTTCGAGCGCGGCGCAAGCTATGTGTCCGATCTGTCGGTACGCAAGTGTTCGGTCGCCGGTACGCCGGACGATGTTATCCCGCAGATCAAGGAGATGGTGGCGGCGGGCGTAAATCACATCGCTTTTGGTCATCCTCTCGGGCCGGATTTCGACGCGGCGGTCACGCTGCTCGGTGAGCGGGTTTTACCGCACTTTACCGGTTGAACCGGCGCTGGCGCCGTAACCCTGTGGATGCGCGTATAACGAACTCAGAGGTATCGCGAAGTGGACGTTGCCATATTACTTTACCATGGAGTCACCGCTCTCGACGCCATTGGACCGTACGAGGTCCTGCATATGATGCCGGACGCAAACGTACGTTTTGTCGCCAAGCAGCGCGGCCTGGTGCAAGCCGATTCCGGCATGTTGCGGCTCAGTGCGGACAACACCTTAAAAGCCGCACCGGCACCCGACATCCTGCTCGTTCCGGGCACACCGCATCCCCAAGCCTTGACGGGCGATGAGGAGGTCCTTGCCTGGATACGGAGACATCACGAAACCAGCAAATGGACGACATCCGTCTGCACCGGGGCCGTGGCCCTCGGCGCCGCGGGAGTATTAAGCGGTAAGCGCGCGACGACGCACTGGCTGGCGATGGACATGCTGAGCGAGTTCGGCGCAACGCCGACTGCCGAGCGGGTCGTCACCGACGGTAAGATAATGACTGCGGCCGGGGTCTCATCGGGGATCGACATGGCGTTGACCCTAGTGGCTGCGGAGTACGGCGCCGAAACCGCCCAACAGATCCAGTTGATTATCGAGTACGATCCGAAGCCTCCCTTCGATGCGGGCGCCCCGGATAAGGCCCCGGCGGCGATTACCGACCGGCTCCGGGCGCGATACGGAAACCTGAGCTGACGCCGAACGTGGTGCGGGCGCTTCTTAGATACAAGCAAGCGTTCGGATAGAATGCGTCGACAACCGGTACAGTCACATCGTGGCGGAATCGATATGAAAACCATCATAGAGCCGTTCAAGATCAAGGTGGTTGAGCCGATCCGTATGACCACGCGCGATCAGCGCGAAACCATCCTTGCCGAGGCCAAGTTCAACCCTTTCAACATCAGAGCGAACGATGTTTTGATCGACCTGCTTACCGATAGCGGCACCGGTGCGATGAGCAGTGTTCAGTGGGCGGGAATGATGAAGGGTGACGAGTCCTACGCCGGAGCCAATAGTTACTATCGGTTCCGTGACAGCATCAGAAAATTGACCGGGTTCGAGCATGTTCTACCGACCCACCAAGGACGTGCCAGCGAACGAATTCTGTTTGAACTGGTTGGCGGACCAGGCAAGATCGTTCCGAATAACAATCATTTCGATACTACGCGTGCCAACGTCGAGCATTCCGGCGCACAAGCCCTGGATCTCGTGATACCCGAGGCGAATCAGCCCGGACTGCAGCATCCGTTCAAAGGAAACATGGATGTGGCGCGGCTGCGGGCTTTGGTCGAGGAGCAGGGCCCGGAACGGATACCGCTGGTCATGGTTACGATCACCAACAACTCCGGCGGTGGGCAGCCGGTGAGTTTAGAAAATCTGCACGCTGTCCGCACCGTTTGTGATCAATACGAGATACCACTCATACTTGACGCCTGTCGTTTTGCGGAGAATGCCTGGTTGATCAAACAGCGGGAAGCGGGACAGAGAGAGCGCTCGATCCGGGACATTGTCCGAGACATTTTCGATCTCGCTGATGGTGCAACTATCAGCGCCAAGAAAGACGGCCTGGTCAATATCGGCGGGGTTCTTTTGCTGCGCGACGAAGAACTGGCGGCGCGCGCCGATGCGTTACTGATATTGACCGAGGGATTCGTCACCTACGGGGGTCTTGCCGGACGGGACCTCGAAGCGATGGCGCAAGGATTTGAAGAAGTGCTGGAGGAAGACTACCTCGCCTATCGCATACGATCCACGGAGTACCTGGGTGAGAAGATCAAAGCGATCGGCTATCAGATCATCGAACCGCCGGGGGGGCACGCCATCTATATCGATGCCGGACACTGCTGTCCGCATATCCCGCCATCGGAGTTTCCGGGTCAAGCGGTCGTCTGCGGGCTGTACCGGGAGGGCGGCGTGCGTGCGGTCGAAATCGGCAGTGTCATGTTCGGCTCTGACGGTTATGTGCCGGACATGGAGCTGGTGCGCCTCGCCGTGCCGCGGCGCGTTTATACCCAAAGTCATATCGACTATGTGGCGGAAACCTGTGCCGCGCTGTTCGAGACCCGCGAACGGCTGGCGGGATTGCGGATGACGAATACTCCGCCTTTCCTCCGCCACTTCACCGCGACCTTCGAAGAGATTATGTAACACGCGCAGCACGTCTTAATCTCGCGCTGCAGCGATTCGTCGCGGGTCCGGTCAAACGGGGTCGGTTATGCGGCAGGTTGACGTTCGGCGTGCAGATAGATCAGGCTTTTGCCCAATCGACCGCCGTAGTTGCCGGCGGAGATCATAATCAGCCCGGGTGTGTCACGGGACGCTTCGATGGCGGCCTGGGTGGCGTCGACAATGCACTGCATATCCCGCCCGTTCATGATGATTTCCATCACCGATTCGACACCGTCGGGCAAACCGCTTTCCACGTCCGGGTGGTCGCGGAGCTTGGGACAGTATTTCTCATACGTGCTGGCGATCGTAAACTCGTAATTGCTCCCCGCCTTGGATCCGCTGCCGGCGAGGCCTCCGGGAAAGGGCAGTATGACCCCCGCGGTGGCCGCTGCTGCCACGGCACCGCGTTCGGCGGCCTCCAGCGCGGCATCCACGCTCGCACCGAAATACCACAGGTTTCCGCCCATCAGACCGTCTGCGTAGCCGAGGCGGCGATCCAGCACAAACTCGCCCCCGAGAATCGGAATCCACCACATCGCGCGCCCGTAACGTTCGATGCGTTTCTGGTAGCCGTTCCCAAAGTACGCGACCTTGCGCCCCATGTGGAAGTAGTCATCGGAATCGATCAAGTTGAAGCACGCGGCGGTCGGACACGTAAGAACGTTCTGGCTGATACGCACCAATGCGGCACGCTCCAACCGTTGCACCCGGTCCTTCCAGAATCTGGGCACGTGTAACTGGATCACCGCACCGGGGCGGTCATCCGGCGTGGCGAACCCTTCGTCGCCGCCGGGGCCCACGTAACGGTCCAAGCCGGCTTCGCAATCGCAGAGAATCGTGCTCGATGCGTTGCCCGTGGCGGCGTGAACTGCATGGTCCAGCCAGGTGCGGTTTTTTGCTGTGATCAGTATTTCCGTATAAAGGCTCTTGAAGGCTTCGGCATACGTGTCGTCTATCGTCGCCGACATGATCAATCGCGTCCTCTACCGATGTACACGTTCGCCTCGGTCACCACCTTGTCCATGTACACGTCGTGTGGACCGACGATGATCTCGTCGAACAGCTGGCATTCGTAGCACGGCGCGACGAGCGCACAATCCATGCGTACCCGTTCCAACAACCGGTCGTAGTAGCCTTGCCCGTTACCCATCCTGCCACCGGCGCGATCGAAACCGACACCGGGAACCATGACGATATCGAGTTCTTCCGGCGGCACTTCTTTGTCGGCATCGCCCCAGCGATCACGCGGTGGCTCCAGAATGTCCCATTTGCCCACCACCATCTCATCCATGCTTTCCAGCAGCCATAAACCCAATTTGTTTTCGCCGTTCTCATCCTCCGTGCAGTAAGGCACCACGATGCGTTTGCCGCTCTTCAGCGCATCAGGCAGCGCAAACTTTGTCCTGAGCTCGGAGCGACAGTCTATATACCACATTGCGGTCCCGGCATTTTGATACTCGGGAAGCGCAACGAATCGTTCGATGGCTTTCTTGCTTACTTCATCCTTGTCTGGTTGAGCGTTTCGTGCGTCGTAGGCCTGCCTGCGCATGGCTGCCTTTCGTTCCATCAACACCTCTAGGTCTGTCGCGGATATGGACATCGATTACTCCTGTCTTGGCATAAGTGAAATTCAAACTGGCGCTCGTCCCACAACCCGGCAGGCGTTCGCGATGCCGGGCGCGGCGGAGAAACTACGCGACTTTGTTCGGTGGCGGTTTGCCGTCAAAGAAAGCGCGTGCGTTCTCTAAAACCTTCATCCCCATAGCAACCCGGGTCTCCGTGCTGGCGCTACCGAGGTGGGGTAGCAAAACCACGTTATCCAGGGCTAACAGTCCATCCGGAATCTGCGGCTCTTTCTCAAATACGTCCAGCCCGGCACCGGCGAGCTGCTTCTTGTTCAACGCCTCGATCAACGCCGCCTCCTCAATGACGTCGCCCCGCGACGTGTTGATCAGAAATGCGTGGGGCTGCATCCTGCTGAGTCGCTTGGCATTCATCAGATGAATCGTGTCCGGTGTGGCCGGACAGTGTAGCGATACAAAATCGGATCGTTCGAGCAGGTCCTCCAGGTTGTCGCACGCGGCGGCCTGGACATCCCGAACGGCATCGGAAGGCGGTTTGTAGACATCGTGATAAAGGATCGTCATCCCGAACCCGTGGTGCGCACGGCGGGCCACGGCCTGACCGATGCGTCCGAACCCGACCACGCCGAGTGTCTTACCCGTCACTTTGGTGCCCGTCATGTGCGTGGGCCGCCAACCGGTCCAGTTTCCTGCGCGCAACTCGCGTTCACCTTCGCCGACTCGCCGGGCTACGCTCAGTATCAAAGCCATCGCCAGGTCCGCGGTGCAGTCGGTGAGCACCTCGGGGGTGTTGGTCACCACGAGTCCCTTGTCCTTGGCTGCTTCCAGGTCGATGTGATTGAAACCCACGCCGAAGTTGGCGATCAGTGTAGCCCGCATGGAACCCGTTTCGAGCACCGACCGCGTGACGCGGTCGGTAACGGTCGGAAACAAGGCATCGGCGGATTTAAGCGCGCTGGAAAGTTCGTCGGCCGTAAACGGTCGATCCGATGTGTTGAACTCCGCATCGAAATGCTTGGCGATCTCCGCCTCGCACGGAGCCGGCCAGCGGCGTGTAACGACAACTTTCGGCCGACCCATCTATGCAACCTGAGCATCGGGGGATACCGATGCGCGGACCGCAGCGGTTTCTCGTGTGGTGCTGCGCCAGTACTCCGTAGCTGCACTCACGCCACTCCCGGGTTGTACGCCGATCCCGACATCCCGCATCGCCATCTCCGCGCCGGCGATCGCGCCGCACAGCATCAATTCGTTGAGATCGCCAAGGTGTCCGATACGGAATACCTTGCCGGCGACTTTCGATAAACCCGCACCCAGTGATAGATTGTATTTGTCGTAAGCAATCCGGATCACTTGTGCGGCGTCGAATCCGTCCGGCGTCTTGATGGCGCTGACCGTGTCGGATTCCCACTTCGGTTCGGTGGCACAGAGTTTGAGGCCCCAGCCGTCCTTGATCGCGCGACGAACGCCCTCTGCCAGCCGATGATGGCGGGCGAACACATTCTCCAGGCCCTCCGCGAACAGCATGTCGAGCGCGACTCGTAAACCGCGCAGCATCGGCGCCGAAGGGGTGTACGGGAAGTAACCCGTCGGGTTGGTTTTGATGTGGTCCTCGAAGTCGAAAAAGCAACGAGGGAAACCGGCTTGCTTTCGTCCTTCGAGAACGCGCTCGCTGGCGCACACGATGGCCAGTCCGGCAGGTAACATAAACCCTTTTTGCGAACCACTTACCGCCACATCGACCTTCCACTCGTCCATGCGGAAGTCGATGCTGGCGATGGAACTGACACCATCTACAAATAACATCGCCGGGTGTCCCAGATCGTCCAGTACCCGGCGAACCGCGGGTACGTCGCTGGTCACCCCAGTGGCGGTTTCGTTCTGACACATCAGCACGGCTTTGATCGCGTGTTCGTCGTCCGCCGCCAGAATCTCCCGGTACCGATCCACCGGTACGCCTTCGCCCCATTCTACGTCGCAGTTCACGACGTCGAACCCGAGCCGCTCGCACATATCGACCCACAGATAGCTGAACTGACCGAACGACGAAGTAAGGACCCGGTCACCGGGATTCAGCGTATTTTGTAGCGCGGCCTCCCAGCCACCGGTTCCGGAAGCGGGAAATACGAAAACCTTCCCGGTCTCGGTCTTGAAGATCTTCTTCAGATCCTCAAACAGCGGTATCGTCAGTTCCGGGAAAGACGGGGACCGGTGGTCCTCCATAGGTGTATGAATGGCGTTCAGGACTTGGTGAGGGACATTAGTGGGTCCTGGCACAAACAAGAAGTGTTGCCCTGGCATGATGCGCTCCGGTGGTCTTCGTTAGAATTTTAGGAATCAGTAATAATAAAGGTTATCGAGCTTAAGCGTGTCTCGGAATTTTTTATGCTAACCATAAGAATGCGCTTATGCAGCCTTATTGCATGATGCGTTGCACAATACGTCTCGGGTAGGGAACCGCGGTCGGTGTTTTGCACTCCTAGAGTGAAGACTCTTATCATGGACGCGTGCGTGGTGTGAAAAAGATCGTTTACCTCGCTGTCGCGATCACCCTGACCGGTGCGTTCCGGCCCGGTGCAACAGCCGGCGTGTCGAGTGGCGAGGAGGCCGGCGAGGATTTCGATACGCCCGCTTCCCAACCTGTCGCGCGGCGGTACGCGGACGCCGTGGCCAAGCTCGAGGAGGTGCACACGCCGTACGACAGCGTTTTGTCCGAGCACCTGGTGAGCCTGGGTCTGGAACAGCAGGCCCACGGTCGGCACGCGAACGCGTTGGACGCGTTCAAACGTGCACTGCACGTGACTCGTATCAACGAGGGGTTGTACACCCTCCACCAAGAGCCGATTGTGGAACGCATGCTCGACAGTCTTGCCGCAGAGGGACTGTGGAACGATGCGCATCGCCAGTTGGATTATCTTTATTGGTTGAACAAGCGTAATTACGGCGCCAGCGACCCGCGCATGTTGCCAATCATAGAACGCATGGCAGTTTGGCATCTGCAGGCATACACGGCGCGACTCGGCGTCAGAATGTACAAACGGCTCTTGACGGCCCAGGAGCTGGATGCCAAGGCCGTGGAAATCATCGAGGGGCACTACGGTAAACAGGACCGGCGCTTGATCGACGTGCTCAAACGCGTACAACTGACCAACTACTATCTTGCGACCTACAGCGGGGAACCGAGCGACGAAGATATCGAGGTGACGATCAGCATCAACGGTAGCGCACCCAATGAGCCGAACGAGTACGAACGCATAAAGCTGCTGGACTTGATGGACAGCAGCTATGCGACCGGGCGCGAGGCGCTCGAGCGCCTGGGCGGAATCTATCGCGCGTATCCCGAATTCGATCAGGAGGCGCGTCTCGGCGCACAAGTGGCCCTCGGGGACTGGTACTTGGTGTTCGGCAAGAAGCGAAAAGCGCTCGCGGTGTATGAGGACGTGTACCGACAGCTCGAAGAAAGTGACGATATCGGGTCGCCCTGGTTCGGTGAACCGCAGCCGCTGCCTGAGGCTGCCGGCCGGCGCACCGTGGAGCAGGGCGACGCGTTCGACTCGGAGCGCGGCGATGTGCCGTACGTTCTGGCGTCATTCGACGTCGACCGTTGGGGAAAGGTCAGGGATATCGAAGTGCTCGATGCGACCGGCGCGCGCCGCGATCAGAATTCGTACCGCATACAGCGTTGGTTGCGGAATACGCGTTTCCGACCCCGTTTCGAGAGAGGCGAGCCGGTGTTAACCGAAGATCTGTTGCGACGTTTCCGATTCTATGAAGACGCGCGCGGCGTCAAGATCACGAAAGTCGATGTGGGCGCCGGTTAAATCGTGGCGTGGGTGGGGTATGTCGCTGGTGGGCGCGGCGGTGGTCGGCGCGTGCGCCACGACCGATCCGACACCGTCCCCGCCGCCGGCTGCCGAAGTCCCGCCGGCCCCCACGTCCGCCGGGCAGGAGGCGCAGCCGGCACCGGTTCTCGAGCCGCAACACACACCGAGCGAGGGAGGGGAAGGGCGCGAGGCTTCCGCGCCCGTGCAGTCTCCGCGAGACGCCGCCCCGGACGCCGGTGCGGCGACCCCGTCTGTCGACAACGGCGACGCCGCGCAGGCGGGTGCGACCCCGCCCGATGCGACGGGCGCCGATGCGGCGGGTCCGCTCACCGACGGCGAGCGGATCAGTCGTTTCGATGATCGGCTACAACGCGGGTTGGGCGAGTTCGACGGTCTGATACTGCGCGAACAGCAGAGTATCCGCGACCGTGCACGCGAGCAGGGCGCGGATTTGCCTGACCCCGGTGATCTGCCGCAAGCCAGCGACGGTGATGAAGGGCAGGCCGGCGAACGTGCCCGTACCGGCGGCGATTCGAGCGTCGTGGAATCGGAAAACCAGCCGGATGTGCCGGCCGGTCGAGGTGCGCCGGCGACGGAACGTACTGCGGCCAACATTCCACCGGACATACCCGATGGTAGCGACGACGACGTGGTGGCGCGGCAGATCCGTGAAGCCGCAATGCGGGAAACCGATCCGGAATTGAGGAAGAAGCTCTGGGACGAGTACCGAAAATACAAGAACCGGAGCCGGTAATGTTGTGGCCCGTTTAGGTTTCCCACCGCTGTCGGCGCGTTCAGCCTTCCGTGCCGCACCCCTCGTCGTGATGTTGACCGCGTTCAGCGGCTGCGCGACGCAGCCCGAAATCCGCAGCACTGACCACACCCCGGTCATACAGGAAACCGCCGAGATTCCCGAGGAACAATTGCTGGATGTCGGTATCCATGTCTTTGATGCGGGACTCGATGCGAAACCGCAGAATACCAAAGAGCCTTTGTTTCCGGAGGTGCGCAAAGCGGAAGCCCTGTACGCGGCCGTCGCGCTTGCCGATGGCTTGCAGCAAAGCGCCGGTTGGGGTGCGGTACGCGTGATCCCAAAGCCGGCGAGCCCGGTCGACGTGGAGGTGAGCGGAAAGCTTTTGCAGTCGAGTGGCGAGAGTTACGCGGTGGAGGTCACGGTCGGCGACGTTACCGGTAAGACTTGGTTTACCCGGCGCTACGAGCAGAAAGTGAGTAAGTACGCCTACCAGCCCGACGTTCGCGGCGTCGACGATGCGCACGACGTATTCCAGGGTGTGTACAATCGGATCGCCAATGACATGCTGGAATATCGCCGTACTCTGGAGATCTCGCACATTGGATTGGTGCGCACCGTTTCGGAGTTGAAGTTTGCGCAAGAGTTTGCACCGGGTGTTTTTAACGGATACCTGCACGAAGAACAGGGGCGGTATCGCGTCGTGCGTCTGCCGGCGCAGGGTGATCCGATGACCGAACGCATCCGACGTATTCGCGAGCGCGATCAGATGTTCGTAGATACCCTGCAATCCCATTACGGAGAGTTCGTCGCCCGGATGCGAGAGCCTTACCACAACTGGCGCAGCGAGAGTTACCACGAAACGCAGGCACTGCGCGATTTGCGTCGCGATGCCCGCAATCGTACGTTGGTGGGTGTCGTGTCGGTATTGGCGGGTATTCTGGCGGCGGGCAGCGACAGCTCGGTAACGCGGCAAGCCGGCAACGTTGCGATTCTTGGCGGCGCGTACATGGTAAAAAGCGGGTTCGACAAACGCGCGGAATCACGCATCCATGCCGAGACTCTTAAGGAGCTGGGCGATTCTTTGAATGCGGAGGTCAGTACCCGAATCGTGGAACTGGAAGACCGAACCGTCACCTTGAGCGGAACCGTGGAGAACCAGTACGCGCAGTGGCGTGAAATTCTCCGCGAAATCTATCGCACCGAGACCGGTATCGACCCGGATATTCCGGATGCCCCGGAGATACGGTAAACCGGCCGCCGCCTGATCCTGCGAGTCTGTTGGTGACGGAAAGAGGGCCCGAGGAGTTCGCGCGTATCGCGGCGCAAGAATTTGCCGCGCCGGAGGCGCGGCGCCGCGCGGCCCCCGTCCGGCGACGGTGGATCGTGTCGTTCTCGGTGCTGTCCGTGCTCGCGCTGGTAGCCGTCGCCCTGCTGTGGCAGTGGTCGTTCTTCCCGGACCGCTCCGGAGAAACGGGTCGGGCGGCGCCTGCCCCGGCCGCGTCCCCGCCGGTGACCACGTCGTCGGCGCCGGTTTCCGCCCCGCATGCGCCCGCGGTGACGACCCCGCCCGCGGGTACTGCGGCACCCCCCCCGCCGCCGACGCCGGCCCGCCCGTGGCACGATTTGGAGCTCGCCGCCGCCCGCCGTGCGGCTCAGGACGTGTTGGCGCAAGTCTTGGACAAGAAGCGCGAGCTCGAGGAACGGCGCGTGGCGCTGTGGGGCGCCGAGGACTTTGACGCTGCCCTGGCGCTGGCCACTCAAGGCGACGCGCAGTACCGAGAACGCCGTTTCGAGGCGGCGCTGGCCCGCTACCAAGAGTCGCTGGGGGCGCTGAATGCACTCGTCGAGCGTGCCCCGCACGTCATCGGCGAATCGCTCGCCACAGGCAATACCGCGCTTGCAAACGGCGACGCCGACGCGGCAGCGCGGGCATACAGACGCGTGCTGGCCATCGAGCCGGACAACCCGGCGGCAAGTGTCGGTCTGGCGCGTGCCGAGGTGTACGATGAGGTGGTGCGGGTGATGGTACGAGCGGCGCAATACGAACGCGACGGTGAACTCGAGGCGGCGAAGTCCGAGTACCAACGCGCGCTCCAACTGGATGCCCAGACGCCGGATGCCGGCGCGGGTGTACGCCGAATCGATGCCAAGCTCCGTGATCGCGCGTTCCACCATGCGATGTCCGAAGGCTACGCGGCTTTGGACGAAGGGCATTTGGATGCGGCGCGCCGCGCCTTTGAGTCCGCCCTCGAATTGAAACCCGACGCCGAGGACGCGCGCAGTGCCTTGACCATGACCGCCAACCGTGAGACCGAACGGGCGATCCGCGTGGGGCTCGACCGCGCGTTGGAACACGAAACCCAGGAACGCTGGGAGGCGGCGCGCGGTGCCTACGCGGAGGTCCTGAATCTGGATGCGAGCGTCGCCGCCGCGCAGAGCGGTATCCAGCGCGCGCAAGGACGCGCGCGGCTGGACGTGCTGTTGGCCGCGGCCGTCAATGCACCCGAGCGACTACAGAATGACGAGGTGTACGACCAAGCGCGCAAGCTGCGCGACCGGGCCGTGGGTGTCAATGCGCCGGGACCACGCTTGCGCGGGCAAATCCAGACCCTCGAGGCGTTGTTGGCCTCCGCCCGACAACCGGTGACCGTAGTGTTCAGATCCGATGCGGCCACCGACGTGAACGTTTACAAGGTGGGCCGGTTCGGTAAATTTCACGAGAAGGAAATACAACTCAAACCGGGTCGTTACGTGGCGGTCGGTACGCGCGAAGGGTACCGTGACGTGCGTCGCGAATTTCAGGTTGCGGCCGGTCACGATCCGCTCGATGTGGTGGTCGCGTGCACCGAGAAAATTGCGTATTAGGGACGGGTAAACGGTGATTGCCGATCGTGACGGCGCATCTCGGGACACAGCGTCCGGCGGCGAGTTTATCGCCCCGGTTCGATTCGAACCGCCCGCTGTGGCCGGTGCGCGGACGCGGCGCGCGCGCGTCGGATGGCGTGTGTTCCTCGCCATCGGCGGCATTGTGGCAGGGACGGGGTTCTTGGCGTTCGTGGTGCTGGCGAAGTCGGTGGCTTTCGAGATATCGCCGCAACCGGCGGCAGTCGCGGTGAGCGGTGGACCGTTATGGCGAATGGGTGATCGCTATCTGATGTTGCCGGGAACATACCGGGTGTCGCTCAACCATCCGGGTTACCGTTCGCTGAGCGAGGACATTCAGATAGGGACAGAGCCGCAGCAGAGCTTCACATTCGTTTTGGAAAAGGAGCCCGGTCAGTTGACCGTCGCTTCCGTCCCCGTCTCGGGAGCACAGGTGTTCTTCGACGATCAACCGCGCGGAGTGACGCCGGTGACGCTGAGCGATATCCCCGCGGGCACGCACACATTGCGCGTAACCGCGGACCGTTATCGGCCTTTCAGTGATGCGATCGACGTCGAGGGGTTGGGCCGGACCCAGGAGCGCGTGGTACAGCTGGAACCGGATTTCGCCGCGATCGCGATACGCTCAGCGCCCCCGGGGGCGATGGTCACGGTGGACGGTGAGCCGGCGGGTGTAACCCCATTACGGACCGAGGTATTGGCCGGCACGCGGCGGTTCGCGGTGTCTCTCGCCGGCTATAAGCCGTGGCAACAGGAGATACCGATTATCGCTGGTCGCGATCGCGTGCTGGAGCCGATTACCCTCGCGCCGGCGGACGCGCGGCTCGCGCTCGACAGCACCCCGGCCGGCGCCGCGGTCAGGGTGGCGGGCACATACCGCGGAGTGACGCCCCTGGAGATTCACGTCGCACCGGACCAAACCCATGTCGTGGAGCTCTACAAGGACGGACATGCGAGCGCACGACGCGAGGTGCGGCTGGAATCCGGACAGCACCGCACCCTCTCGGTCACGCTGGCAGCCGAACGTGGCTCGGTATCATTTCGCATTACGCCTGAGGACGCACAGTTGTTCATCGACGATCGGCAGATCGACGATGTCGGGAAACCGGTTACACTCACCGCGCGCGACCACCGTGTGCGCGTGACAAAAGCGGGTTATGCCGATTTTACGACCACTTTACGAACACGTCCGGGCGTGGAGCAACGCGTGAACGTGGTCCTGAAGACCTTGGCGCAGGCCAAATGGGAGAGCGTAAAACCGCAGATCACCAGTCCCGGGGGACAGGTACTCCTGTTGTTCCGCCCCGATGCGGAGTTCACCATGGGCGCCTCGCGGCGGGAGCAGGGGCGGCGATCCAACGAGGTTATGCGCCGGGTCCGTCTCGACCGCGCTTTTTATATGTCCGTCCGGGAAGTGAGCAACGCGGAGTTTCGCCGTTTTGCATCGAAACACAACTCCGGTAACTACAAGGGAGAGAGCCTCGATGGCGACGCGTATCCGGCGGTCAACGTCACGTGGGAACAGGCGGCGCGCTATTGCAATTGGTTGAGTGAGCAGGCGCGGCTCAAACCGGTGTATCGCATCAGCGGTGACCGGATTTCCGGGTTCGACGCCCGAGCGGACGGATTTCGCCTTCCCACCGAGGCCGAGTGGGCATGGGCGGCGCGCGTCGACGGTGGGGGGATGCGGAAATACCCCTGGGGTGCGGGCTTCCCGCCCTCGGAAGTCACCGGTAACTACGCGGACCGTTCGGCGGCGGCCTTGACGGCCCCGGTGCTGGGCGGATACCTGGACCGGTTCGCCGCGAGCGCCCCGGTGGGGTCCTTCGCGGCAGGCGAAAAGGGGCTTTACGACTTGGGGGGGAATGTGGCGGAATGGGTGCATGACTATTACCGCATTTCCCCACCGAGTCAGGAGTCGGTCCTGAATCCGCTGGGCCCCAAAACCGGCGAGCATCACGTGATTCGCGGGTCCAGTTGGATGACCGGGGGAATCTCCGAGTTGCGTCTGTCCTACCGTGACTACGGCGCCGCGGGGCGGCCGGACGTGGGTTTTCGCGTCGCCAGGTGGGTGGAGTAGATGTCGCGCTCGCTGGCAGTGCTGTCGATACTGGTCACTCTGTGCCTGCCCGCTGGAACGGCGGCCGAATCGGAGGAGCGCCGTCCGGATGCGGTGGCGGTGCCGTCCGATCCCGAAACCGCAGCCACCGTGCCCGAGGGGGAGCAATCCGGCGTTGCCACCGACCGTTTCGAGCCGACCGAGCGGATATCCGAAGACCTGTCGGTGGCGTTTCCGGTAGACATCTGACCCTGACGGTTCGAGTCACGGAGCCATGAAGAGCCGCGCGACGGATTTCTTTGTACAGCTCGCCGCGTTGCTGATCGCGATTATCGTGGTGCATGCGTTGTACGTGGGGCTAATCCGCCCTAAGGCGAATGCGGTCCTGGAAAGCCAGCTGGCGCGCCAGGCCAGCGGCGAACCGTATGTGACCGAGCGTTCCGTTTATGTCGTGATTCGTGATTACGAACAGGAAGCCTGTTTCATACTCATGCTGTGGGCGCTCGCGATTATGGGTCTCAAGGCCTATCGGGCTGTGGATGAGCGTGCGATGCTGAAGCGCGACCTGATCGACGCCCGCGAGGGCACGAGTATCCTCCCGGAGGACGCCCGTGAGTATTCGCGCCCCATTCAGGCGCTGCCGACGCGACAGTTGGATCTGTTGCTGCCGCGCGCTCTGCTCGGTGCGCTGCAGCGGTTTGGCTCAACCGGCAACGTGGCCAGCGCCTCGGCGGCGGTGAAGGAAGTGTGCGATACCCAGTCCGAGCGTTTGGACTCGGAGCTGGCCATGATTCGCTACATCGCCTGGGCGATTCCCTCCATCGGCTTCATTGGCACTGTACGCGGTATCGGTGAAGCGCTGGGTGAAGCGCACCGCGCCCTGCAGGGCGACATCGCCGGGGTGGCGGTGAGCCTGGGGGTGGCATTCAACTCCACGTTCATCGCGCTCGTCATCAGTATTGTCATCATGTTCTTCTCGCATCAACTGCAGCTATTGCAGGAACGCCTGGTTCTCGATGCTCAGAGTTACTGCGATGACCGGTTGATCCGGTATCTCAGGGTCACCTAAGGCGGTGGCGCCCGGGCCGGCCATCGTGGACGTGAACGACAGCGAAGTGCGCGTCGGTTGGGGGGGTATGGTGCGGGGGACCAGTCCCGGCTATGCAATCATCGGGAATCGCGATGTGATCCTGGGAGACGAGGCTCGCAAGCTGGCGCGGCTCAAGCCGCGCGACGCCAACAGCCAATTCTGGAATCGTCTGAATCTGGACTCGCTCGGCAATTCGCACGCGACTATCCGTCATCATGCCGATCTGGCCTACGCCCATCTGCGCCAAGTCTGCGCCGACGCCGATGCGCCGCCGGATGTCGTGTTTGCGGTCCCGGGTCGTTTCGACCGCGAGCAGCTGTCACTGTTACTGGGGCTGGCGAAAGCGGGCAAGTTGAATCCCGTTGGGCTGGTGGACAGCGCGGTCGCCGCGGTGGCGAGTGGCGCCGAACCGGGGATGCATGTGCACATCGACGTGGAGCTACATCATGCCTTGATCACGCAGCTCGAGGTCGGCGATGAAGTGGAGCGCGTGCACGTTGAGTGGGTGGCCGGTGCGGGCGTGAACGCGGTTCTCGATGCGTGGGCGGGGGCCGCGACAGACGCGTTTATTCGCCAGAACCGGTTTGATCCACTGCACGGCGCGAGTACCGAACAGAACCTGTATGATGCACTCAACGCGGTGTGGCAAAGCGCGAGTACGGGTCCTGTGGTGTTGGACATCCACGGCCATCGCGTACGACTCTCCATGGACCGCCTGATTCAGGCGGCACAGCCGATCTATGCTCGCCTGGAGGCGCGTGCCCGGGAACTACTGTCCGGTTCCCCCGCGGCGGGCGCGGTCTACCTGTCACATCGTTGCACCGCATTGCCGGGTCTGGCGGACCGCTGTGCGCCGGTACGGCACTTGTCTCCGGAGGCGGTGATCGCCGGTTGCGAAACCCACGCCCGGTTTCTCCGTGGCGATGGCCCGGAGCTCCAATTCGTCACCCGTCTGCCGGCGGCGATGGCCGCCGCGAGCCCACCGGTAACCGTTCCTGCGACTCCCACCGCCGCGCCCAGCCATATCGTGTGTGCGGGCCGGGCATATCCGCTTGGGACCGCGCGCCTCTACGCGCGCCGCCACCACGACGGAGTGGAAATCGTCACGCAACGGGCGCCGGGTACCTTCCTCGTTTTCGCGCCCACGGCGAGCGGTGTTGAGGCGCAGGACGTGGATGGGCATCCCGTCTCCCTTAACGGGGCACCGCTTGCAGGGGGTATACAACTCGTGCCCGGCGATGTATTGCGGCTCGCGGGCGTCGACGTGCCTTTAACGGCCATCCGAGTGGTCGATGAAGTTCAAGCGTAGGTTCACGACCTTCAGCCTGTCATTCCTCGACATCATGTCGTGCGGGTTCGGCGCTGCGGTGTTGTTGTTTCTGATCATCAAGCACGATGTTGATGCCCGCATGGATGTGGAAGCGGACACTCAGGACGCGGAAGCGGCGCTACTCGAAGAGGATATCCGTGTCGGCGAACGCGATCTCGTGCGTTTGCGAAACGAGATCGCGGCGGTAGACGAGCGGTTGACCGTGGTGCGCGGCGCCGTGACGAAAACGACGCAAGCGATCGACGCGGCGCGCCAGGCACTGGCGGCGCGTAGCGCCGCCTCCGAACCGGCCACCATCGCGCGACTGCAAACCGAACTGCGGGAACTCGAGGCGGCGCGGGCGCGGCTGGAAGCAGAGCGTAACCGCGACGCCACTCACGTGCGGCGATTCGTGGGTGAGGGCGACCGCCAGTATCTGACCGGTCTCAAAGTCGGCGGCCGGCGGATCCTGATCCTGGTGGATCGCTCCGCCAGCATGCTGGACCACAGCATCGTGAATGTGATCCGGCGCCGCAACATGGCGGAATCGGTGAAACGTGCCGCCGACAAGTGGCAGCGCGCGGTGGCAACCGTCGATTGGTTGACGGTGCAATTTCCGCCCTCCAGTCGTTACCAGATTTACGCATTCAACACCGCAGCGATTTCGACGGTGACCGGTACTGAGGGTCGCTGGTTGGAGGTCGGCGACCGGAGGCAGCTCGAACAAGCCGTCGCCGGTCTGCGTCGGCTGGTTCCGCAAGGGGGCACCAGTCTGGAAGCTGCATTTCGGGATATCCGGCGCCTTGAGCCCGAGCCGGATAACATTTTCCTGATCACTGACGGTCTGCCGACCCAGGGTCTGCAAGCACCGCACAGCGCCACCGTGAGCGGTCGTGAGCGACTCGCGTTGTTCCGCCGGGCAGTCGACGCGCTCCCTGCCGGCGTGCCGGTAAACGTCATCCTCGCTCCGATGGAAGGGGACGCGATGGCCGCGCCGGCATTTTGGGAATTGGCGCAGACCAGTGCGGGGGCATTCGTGAGCCCGTCGCGGGACTGGCCGTGAGACGCGTACGGCAATCCACCCAGGAAATCAATATCTCCTTCCTGGACGTGATCTGCTGCGGGTTCGGCGCGATCGTTCTGTTGCTGCTTTTTACCCGGCCCGTCCCACCGGTGCCGGTGGAGGAGACACGGGCTGACCCGGATCAGCCTTTACTTGTGGCGCGCGAGCGGGTGTTCAGCTTGCGTGACGAGGCGCAGGCGGTGAACCGCGACCTCGACCGCAAGCGTGCTCGGCTCAGCGTAGAAGAACGGCGCATCGCGGCTTTGGAAAGCGAGCTCAATAGTTTGACCGAGCGCTTGTCGCAGGTTTCCAGCCAGGTCGCCGTGAACACGTTGATTCTGGCGGAACTGGAGACGGCGAAACAGAAGCTAACCGAGGAGATGCAGCGACTCAGAAGGCCGAAACGTCCGAGTCCGGTCATCGGGGGTATCCCGGTCGACAGCGAATACATCGTTTTCATCATCGATACTTCGGGCAGCATGTTCAATTACGGTTGGGACCGCATGCTGCGGGAGTTCGGTGCGGTACTGGACATCTATCCGCGCGTTAAAGGATTGCAGGTGATGAACGATATGGGGGAGTACATGTTTTCCGCTTACCGGCGAAAATGGATCCCGGACACGCCGGCGCGCCGCCGCGCCATCCGCGAGCGCTTGAAGACCTGGAATCCGTTCAGCAATAGCAGTCCGGTGGAGGGCATCGAACGCGCGATTCGTACTTATTACGACCCCGACAAAAAGATCAGCCTGTACGTGTTCGGCGACGAATTCACCGGCCCCTCGATCGAGACCGTCGTGCGCACCGTAGATCGGCTCAATAAGGGTGGGAAGGACGGCAAGCGTCGGGTTCGCATTCACGCGGTGGGCTTTCCGGTGCAGTACGCGCGCGATCCGAAGCTGCGCACTACCGGCATCCGCTTCGCGACCTTGATGCGCGAGCTGGCGTTTCGCAACGGCGGCACGTTCGTCGGTTTGAACGATTTTCGCTAGGGACGAAAGTGACGAGATTCCACGCGTGCGGGTTGTTCGCAGTACTGGTCCTCGGCGCCGGCGCGTGCAGTAAATCGGTGCACGTCCAAGCCGAGTTTCCCACCCCGCTGGTGGAGGCGTTACCCATAGATGTGGGATTGTATTACGACCCGGGTTTTCGCGAATATGCGCACGAGGAGGCGGCCGAGGACCGTGACAAATGGGTCATCGCCACCGGGAAATCCCAGGTGGCATTGTTCGACGCCCTGGCGCGGGGGGTGTTCAGATCGACCCAGCCCCTCGCGGGCATCGCCGACGCAGATTCGGCGCAGGTCGATCTGATTCTGGCGCCGTCGGTGGACACGCTGCAGTTCAGTATGCCGCGCGAGACCAGCGTCAATGTGTTCGAGGTCTGGATCAAGTACAACGTGCGGGTACACACCGGCGACGGCGAACTTCTGGTGGAGTGGCCCTTGTCGGCGTACGGAAAAACCCCCACTGCGTTCCTGCGCTCCAAGAACGAAGCGCTGAATCTCGCAGTGCGCGCCGCGCTGCGCGATGCCGGCGCGAATTTTACGCGCGGGTTCGCACAGCTTCCCGAGGTGCGGGAATGGATGGCGTCCCACCGCGGCGGGTAAACTGCCGCGTGTCTTGCGCGCACGCCGGGCGGTCGGGTAACCGTTGGTGGCTCGTGCTGATCGCACTCACGACGGTGGGCTGTACCAGTCTCACGATCAATGAGTACAAGCGCGGTACGGTGTCGCTGTCCGCCGGTGATGCGGTCGTGGTGCTCGGTAGACGTCACGCCAGTGATTACGAAACCGAACCCGAGCTCGTCAGTTGCGTGGGGCGGGTATTGCGCGGGTCGGACGGCGGTATCCGGGTGATACCGGAAGCGGAATTCGTGGATGCATTGTATCCGTGGTTCGAACCGCGCACCGCACCGCTCAAGACCGGACAACTGGCGCGTTTGTTGAAACAACCACGCATTATGGAGACTATGGAAAAGTATCGTGTGCGTTATATCATCTGGATCGACGGATCGACGCAGACCACCAACAAGACGGGATCCTTATCCTGCGGGCTCGGCCCCGGCGGCGGCGGGTGTCTGGGATTCGCGACGTGGGACAAGGAGTCCGAGTACGAAGCCACCGTGTGGGATTATCTGAATCTCGACGAAATCGGCAGGATCAGCGCCGGCGGTAGCGGGACCTCGTATCTGCCAGCGGTGATTGTGCCGATACCGATTATTGCCAGGGTGCGCAATGAAACCTGCCAGGGTATCGGCACACAGCTGCGCAAATTCCTGCTGCCCCAGGATGATAACCGTTGATGGAATTCCGAAGGCTAGGCGTGAGCGAAATCGAGGTCTCGGTCCTGTGTCTGGGCTCGATGATGTTCGGCGGCCAGACGGGACCCGAAGCGGTAGGCAATATCGTCGCGCGGGCCCGCGAAGCCGGGGTGAATTTTATCGATACCGCAGATGTGTACGGTCAGGGCGAGGCCGAGCGGCAGCTGCGCCCGCACCTGCAACCATCGCGCGATCACTGGGTGCTCGCGACGAAAGTGGGAAATCGGATGGGGGACAAGGATGAGCGCGGATTGTCACGTCGCTGGATCGATCGTGCCGTGGACGGGAGTCTGCAACGTCTGGGCAGCGACTATATCGACGTGTATTACCTGCACCGCGAAGACCTCGAAACGCCGCTCACAGAAACCGTGGAAGCGCTGGGGCGCCACATCACGGCGGGTAAGATACGCCACTTTGGCGTGTCGAACTTTCGTGCTTGGCGGGTGGCCGAGATCTGCGGCGTGTGTGATGCCTTAGGCATCCCCCGGCCGGTGGTCAGCCAGCCTTACTACAATGCCTTCAATCGCGTGCCGGAGGTGGAACACTTGCCGGCGTGCCGGCACTTCGGACTCGGTGTCGTGCCCTACAGCCCACTGGCACGCGGTGTACTGACCGGTAAATATCCGCCCGGTGAAGCACCGCGGGCCGAGACCCGTGCCGGCCGCGGCGACCCGCGCATGCTGGAGTCGGAGTGGCGTCCGGAATCACTCGCCGCGGCACAGAAAATCAAAGCGCATGCGCAGGCGCAGAGCACGACGCCGGTCGCATTCGCGCTCAACTGGGTGCTGAACAACGCCCTGGTGACGGCGGTGATCGCAGGGCCGCGTACCGAGGAGCAGTGGCGAGCCTATATCGACGCACTGGACTATCGGTTCACGGCTGCCGACGAGGCGTTCCTGGATACTCTCGTGGCGCCCGGCCATCCTTCCACGCCGGGTTACAACGACCCGCGCTATCCGCTCGAAGGACGGATTTCGCGTGTGGCGGGAAGCGCGTGAGCGCAGCGCCGCCGCCGACGGCTGTGTGTGAATGCCGCTGAGCGGCTTGAAAGTTCTGGATTTTTCGGCGCTGTTGCCGGGCCCGTTGGCATCCAGGATACTGGCGGACCTGGGTGCCGACGTGTTGTGCGTGCAGGCGCCACAGCGGCCGGATCTGGTCAGGACTCTGCCACCCCTGGACGCGCGCGGGCGGTCTGCGACCGATCTGCACCTGAACCGTTCCAAACGCGCGATCACGCTCGATCTGAAGCGACCGGCGGCCACCGCACTCATCAAGCGACTGGTTGCCGAGTACGACGTGGTTTTGGAGCAATTCCGGCCGGGTGTGATGGAGCGGTTGGGGCTGGGGTACGCGGCGCTCAGCGCGGCAAACCCGCGTTTGATCTATTGTTCACTGACCGGTTACGGCCAGCGTGGCGCCTATCGCGACCGCGCCGGACACGACGTCAATTACATGGCGCTTTCGGGTCTGGCGGGGTATTCGGGTACGCGTGCCGGGGGGCCACCGCTGCTGGCGACGCCGATGGCCGATGTCGCCGGCGGTTCCCTGCACGCCGTGACGGGTATCCTGGCCGCAGTCATCGAACGGGGTCGTAGCGGTTTGGGGCAGGTAATCGACGTGAGCATGACCGACGCGATGTTCTCGCTGAATTGTCTATACGGTCCGGGTTGGCTGCAAAGCGGTGTCGACCCCGAGCCTGAGAGCACACTATTGAACGGGGGCAGTTTTTACGGCTACTACCCAACCAAAGACGGGCGCTACCTGGCGGTGGGTGGATTGGAAACGAAGTTCCGGGAGCGATTGTGCCGCGGTTTGCAGCGCCCGGACCTGATCGCACTCGCGCATAGCGATGACGCCGCCGAACAGCGCGAGTTCAAACGTGCTCTCACGGAGATCTTCGCCGGTAAGACCCGCGATGAGTGGATGGCCGTATTCGCGCATCTCGATGCCTGCGTGGAACCGGTTCTGTCGTTCGCCGAAGCGGCCCGGCACCCGCACGTTCGCACCCGTCGCCTGCTGACCGAAGTGCCGGATCAGGACGGAACGCAGACGCAACTCGCCTGCCCGCTGAAATTCTCCCGCTCTGCGCCAACCTACCGTCACGCCGGGATGAAAACGGGCACCGAGGCGGTGTTGCGCGACCTCGGTTTTGATGAGTCCGAGGTCTCCAGGTGGGCGCGGGAAGGGGTGTTTGGGACGGCCAAGGACGGTTGACTCGCCCGAACGGAATCGCTGGTGCGCTCGGCCCGCGGGCCGCCTACCAGTCTGCGGTCCGGTCGTCGAAATAGTCGCGTAACGAATCGACGAACGTTCGCACTTTGGCGGACAGGTAACGGCGCGACGGAAACAGCGCGTAGATGCCGATGTCGGGCAGGGCGTAATCCGGTAGCAGCGCTTCCAGTCGGCGCTTACGCAGATCACGCCCGACCAGAAACGTCGGCAAACAGGTGATGCCCAGACCCTCGATGGCGGCCGCGCGTAGGATGTCACCGTTGTTCGCGCACACTGGGCCGTTGACCCGCACACTCTCACGGCCCGCCGGGCCGGACACGGTCCACGTGGCGCCGCTCGGCTGGTGGTCGTAGACCAGACATTGATGCACGGCGAGGTCCTGGGGGCTTTGTGGGCGCCCGTGTTGTTCCAGGTATTCGGGGGCTGCGCACATGACGAGCTGGCACGGGGCGATCTTCCGGGCGATCAAACTGGAGTCCGCCAGTTCGGTAATGCGGATCGACACGTCGAACCCTTCGCCCACGACATCCACCATGCGATCGTTCAGTTCCAGGGACACACGAACGCGCGGATAGCGCCGGCAATATTTCGCCACCGCCGGCCCCAGGTGCAGGATACCGAATGACATCGGTGCGTTGACGCGTAATTGCCCGCGCGGTGTGGCACTCGTGGCGCGCGCACAGGCGTCGGTTTCCTCCACGTCTGCGAGGATCGCCTTACAACGCTCGTAGTAGACCCGGCCGATATCGGTGAGGCTGACGCGCCGAGTGGTGCGGTGCAGCAGGCGCGCGCCGAGATGGGCCTCGAGGTTGAGCACGTGCTTGCTCACCGCGGCGCGGGACAGTCCGAGTTTGTCCGCAGCCGCCGTAAAACCGCGCGCGTCCGCTACGCGGACAAACACGTTCATGCTCGTGAGCCGATCCATTGTCAATCAAACAGAGATAAACATGTAGAAAATTGGGTGTTTATCTCAAAAATTGTAACAGATATGCTGGTCCCAAGCGATGAATGAATGAGGATTGACGTCGATGATAGACATCAGACCCAGCACTGAGCGCGGGATCACCCGGTTGGACTGGCTCGACAGCCGCCATAGCTTCTCATTCGGTGGCTATTACGACCCCGAGCACATGGGGGTCTCCGCGCTGCGGGTGATTAACGACGACCGCGTCGCACCGGGGACCGGTTTTGCCCCGCATTCGCATCGTGACATGGAAATTCTGAGCTACGTCAAACGCGGCACCATCGAACACAAAGACAGTATGGGCAATGAGCACGCCCTGGAGGCCGGAGCATTTCAGCTCATGAGCGCGGGTACCGGCATCACGCACAGTGAATACAATCCTTCGGTGCGCGATCCTTTGGAGTTCCTGCAAATCTGGATCATCCCCGACGTGCGTGGGGTCGCGCCGGCCTATCAGCAGCGTCGCTTCGACCCGGCTCCCGGTTTGAAGCTGATCGCGACCCCTGAAGATCGCGATGACACGTTACGCGTGCACCAGGATGTGCGGCTACTTCTGTTGCGCGGCCCGGTCGCATCGATCGACTACGAGCTGGAGATCGGACGCGAGGCGTACCTGCACGTCGTCGCCGGTCAGGCGTGCGCGGATGGTCGCGACCTCTGTGCCGGAGACGGTGCCCGCGTGCGTGGTGCGGAACTACTGACGTTGGGTGCGCGCGACGCCACGCAAGTGCTTCTGTTCGATCTACCGGCAAACGGTCATCAATGAATTCTTTGCAAACTTCCAAGGAGTAACCCCCCATGAACAACATCATCGATTTACTGGGCCGCATATTGCTTTCCGCGATGTTCTTGCTGTCCGGTTTGAATAAGATCGGCAGTTATGCACTGACTCAGGGATACATGGAATCGCAGGGTGTACCCGGCGCACTTCTGCCGCTGGTGATTGTGCTGGAGGTTGCGGCACCGCTACTCGTCGTTCTCGGCTGGCACACGCGCCTTGCCGCCCTGGCGTTGGCCGGCTTTTCCATACTCGCGGCGGTCCTCTTCCACGCCAATTTCACGGACCAGATGCAGATGATCATGTTTATGAAAAACATCGCCATCGCCGGAGGTTTTATGATACTGGTGGCGAACGGCGCCGGCGCGATCAGCCTGGACGCGCGCCGCGCGCGCTGAACGTTCTCATCCCCAAGGGAGAATACGAATGACAAAACGAGCGTCCCCGGATTACCCGATTCACGACCTTATCGCAGATCGGTGGAGTCCCGTGAGTTTCGCCGACAAGCCGGTGGCGGCGGAGGACCTGCGCTCGTTGTTCGAGGCGGTGCGTTGGGCGCCGTCCTCGTACAACGCGCAACCCTGGCGTTACATCGTCGCAAGCGCCGCCGATACGGGGTCCTTCCGGATAGCACTCGACTGCCTGGTCGAAGGCAACCGGGTCTGGGCCCGGTATGCCCCGGTGTTGGCGTTCGCTGTTTATCGGGAGCGTTTCGAGCACAACGACAAACCGAACCGTGCGGCCCAGCACGATATCGGACTGGCGTCCGAAAATCTGTGTATCGAGGCCACCGCCCGCGGCTTGCATGTGCATCAGATGATCGGGTTTGAGCCCGACAGGGTGTGTGCCGCGTACGGCGTCCCGGAGGGTTTTTCACCGTTGACGGCGCTTGCGATCGGCTATGCGGGAACGCGTGAGGAGCTGCCCGAGGAGGTGCGCAAGCGTGATCATGCGCAGCGCGAACGCAACCCGATCGACACCTTCGTTTTTGCACGCCGTTGGGGGGAACCGCCCGATTTCGTGGGGTGAACGGGTGCGCCGCAGGCGCGGCGGGATCGCCGTAAAACGGTCGACTTCTCAAACGTCTCCACCGCGGGTGATAATGGCGCACACAAGTGTGCGAGGAATGAGATGTCGGTGCCGAAAACAATTACTGCGGTGATCGCGCTGCTGGTCGCGTTCCTCATGCCGGCGCAGGCGTTCGAGCCGTCCGCAGCCTCATACTCAGCGACTCGTGTCATCGATACCAAGGAAGGCAGTGTCTCGATGCAGATATTTCATCGACCGGACATGGAGCGTGTGGAAGTCGAAACCGATGGTGGGAACGTGACCACGCTGGTGCGCTGGGACCGCAGTCAAGCGATTCAGCTGATTCCGGGAGTCAATGGTTATATGGAAATTCCCCTCGACCGATCGCAGGTTCACGGTCCGGAGGACGTCGAGTTGATCGAGCGGGAAAAGCTCGGCACCGAAGTCGTGAACGGCCATCAGGCGACCAAATACCGCGCCGTCTACGCCTCTCCGGACGGGGGTCGCGGCGAGGGGATGTTCTGGTTCACCGCCGACAACATACCGATCAAAATGGACGCCCGAGTGGAACACGGGGGCCGGTCCGACCGCGTACGGATGGAGTTGAAGGGCCTCAAAATCGGTACGCAACCGGACCATTTGTTCGAAATTCCGCCCGGATACAAACCCTTACCCGCGGCAGGCGGTTCGCGCTGACGCACAGCCCGGTGCCGCGCCAAGACGCGTAGGAGGCAGTATTGGGTCGTCGAGCGCGGTACGCACATCCGGCCCGGGTTCGCAGTCATGTTCCGCGCGGTTAGAGATGGGGTAAGATTTGTACCATGCACACCTACCCGATACTTAAAGTAGAGTCCGAGGCCAATCAGCGCCTGACGCACATGCCGCTTGCGCTGCGCATGAAACTCGATTTGTCATGCGCCAAGATCAGTCTCGATCACTGGCAGGCCCTGGATCTCGAAGCGCGTCGTCGATTGCTGTCATTGGCGGCCGAGAGCGAGGAAGAGATCAACAGGTTCAAACAAACCCTCGATGAAGCATTGACCCACGCCGGCTTGCCCGCGGCCAAGACGGTGGTCACCGATACCCGGTGCTGGAAGGAGCGCGGTGCATTGCCGGAGGATATCGAGGCGATTCTCGATCGCGAGGGCATAACACTGAACTGGGCCGAGCTTGGGCGATTCGAACGCTACGTAGTCTGCCATTTCGCGCGCCGCAATGCCTTTACCGAATTGCGTCGTGCGACGCTGGAAATCCATGCCTAGCAAATGGCGAACGCTCGGAGCTTGCGATTGATCGCGCGTCGCGTCGGTATGTGGGGCGCAGCGATTGTGCTGTGGCCCGCGCTCCTTGCGGCGGCGCTCGAGCTCGAACCGAACCGCGAGTATGTCGGCCCCGAGGAATTGAGCGTCGCGGAGCTTGGTGTCTCCTTTCGCCTGCCCAGCGGTTGGGTAGGGGCCCTGCAGGGCAATTACTTCATCATCGGCTCGTACACTGAAGCGGGCGTGATTATTCTCGGCGCAGACCGAATGTCGAGCGAGGAGGCGCTTGCTTTTCTCTCCGCGGAGCAGGACTTGGGCGGCGGTTATGCGCTATTGCCGGTGGGAGAGCCGCGCCGCGAGGAAAACACAGTCAGCGTCGACTGCCGGGTCACCAACGGTCTGCAAAATTTGTCCGGAGAGGTGCGGGCGGTGCTCGGCGAGCACGGTATCGGTGTCGCAATTGTCGCCGTGGCGCCCGATGCGGAATCAATCAAGCGTACCGCGACTGCGATTGAGAAGTCCGTCGTTTTCACGCCACCCCGGATCCCGGAACCGGGGGAAATCACGGGTCCCTGGTCAGAGCAGCTGGCGGGCGTGAAGATCGTGCGTTTCTACCACGGCAGCGGTTACAGCGAGAAGGAGTATTACAACTTTTGTCCAGACGGTTCGTTCTACCGGGTATTCGAGGCCGGAGGCGTGACGCCGAACGTGGCGAGCGGTGCGTTTCTGGACGAAAACGGCGGCCGGTGGTCGGTCTCGGGACCGCTCGGCGGCGGTCGCGTGCGTTTGTATTATCGCAACGGAGCAACTGGCGAGCTGCAGGTAGCACTGGGGAGCGACGGTCTAATGGTCAACGGCGTTCGCTGGTTGCGTGACACCGCGACGTGCCAGTAAGCCGCGCGCTTACGCGCGTCGCTCGGTGGCAGCGATACGCGCTGAACAAACGGTCGCATGGCTTCCCCTATACCGCGCCGGCTGTGATGCCGGGCGGTCTTCTGAAACCGGCGTTTTGGAATCGGTGCGCCGTCCTTTCGGCAGCGCCCACACGAGCAGTACCAGCCCCACCGCCAGCACCGTGCTCACGGCCACGCCCGGCAAGGTATCGAGCAGTGCCGGGTACTTGCCGGAACCGAGATCGGCGAGTGTGACTTTACCCCCGGCGATGGATGTGGACAGCCACGTGTCACGGAGGGCCCCGTAGGAGAGCGTGTAACCGCCCGCGCCCAGCAGCCCGCCAATGACGAACAGGAGCGCATCCTTGCGACCTTCCCCCAGCGCACAGAGCGAGGTGCCGGGGCAGTAACCAGCGAGCGCGAACCCGATTCCGAAGATCAGCCCACCGACGATGACCCCGACGTAGGCCGATTTCACGCTCCAATGCAAGACATCGGGGAAACCGGCCTGTATCGTGAACACGGCGCCGGAACTGAGCGCTAGGGCCAGCAAGATCAGTTTCAGAATCTTGGTGTCGCGGAACGTCAGCATGTTGATGATGTTGACGGGGTTGGCGGCCCCGGAACGATGTAGCACGAAGCCGAAAGCGCCGCCCAGCAGGATCGCAAGAAAGATTTTCATCGGCTTTGCCCCCGGGGTCGATAAGCGATGAGCGCCGTGGGAATCGCACTCAGGAAAACCGCGACAGTAAACAGGTATCCGCTCACCGCGGTCTGGGTAATACCGCTGATCATGTGACCGCTTGTGCATCCGCCGGCCAGGCGGGCGCCGAACAAAACGAGGAATCCGCTCGCCAACACGATCAAGTAACGTTTCACGTCCGCGTCGACCACTGACGCCTCCCAACCCGCGGGTGGCTGAGCGACGTGGGTTGCCGAGGTTCGCGGCCCGCCCAAGAGCATGGATAAAGCCGCCCCCCCAATCATGCTGAGGACGAATACGTAGCCGTAATTGGCCGGATTGGCCGCGGCCTTGGCGTATTTGCCGTCGCTTTTGTTCAGGTAGGCGTTCGGGCTCGTGTACGACTTGCCACCGGTGTCGTGGTTCACGGTCACTTCGATCAGCGAGTCGTCGAAAAGATTCCAGATCATGGCGTCGGTGACGACGTATTGGGTGGATACGCCGATCGGTTTCACCGACAGCATCGCGAGTACCACCACCGACGCCAACGCGACGCCCCCCGTTGGCCAGTTCCATTCTCTCATCGCGTTGCCTCCCGCCCGGCTAGTACTTATTTCGCTTCGGAGCCCGTCGGCGGGGTGACACCGGGGATAGCGACACCAGGGATGGTCATGGCGCCGAACAAAGGTTCATATGATTTGGGGTCCATCATCCATTGGATTCGCGGCGTATACCAATTCGGGTCGAAGAGGGAAAACATCGGGCTGTAAAATGTGGGATTCATCGCAGCCGTCATCCATTGGGTGTAATACGCGGGGTTCATGAACGCCATGAAAGGTTGATACATCGCCGGATTCATCGGCGCCATCATCCACTTCATGTACATCGAGGGGTCCATGAACACCATGGCGGCGCGCATCATTTTGTTGTAGTCAGTCATGCCGCGCATCCAGGTATCCCACATCACCGGCTCGGTAGAGCACTTCATCATCACGTGCAGCGTACGCGGGTCGTTGACGACTTGCATCAGGCGGGCGGTGCGTAACGGGTCGGCGAGGGTCTTCGCCATCACTTCGGCATCGGTAAAGGCGCGCAGATCTTCGCGGATCTTTTCGAAGTCCTCAGCGGTGACACCCTGGCATTCGGCGTAGTATTGCTTGGCTTTCTCGAACTTGTGCTCCATCGCTGCGACACGGTCATCGGCGGCGAAGGCCGGGGCGGTGGCGATCGCCAGTGCGGTGACGACGGCGCTCCAAGGGGTTCGGTTACGCATGGGTCGAATTCCTCTGTATAGTGGTAAGTTAAAATATAATAAAATACTAAAACCCATATTTGCAACCACAGATGTGCGGTTCTTGAGCTGGATCAAGTCGTGGCGGGTATTAAAGGCCGCGGTAGCGCTTCGAAGAGCCGCTGCGCGGCGTCTTCCGGCAACCCACGGCTGCGGCTGCGACCGACCCCAATCCTTCCCTCGGCCACACCGCCGCCCGGCGGCCCGTACGTTACACTACGCCTTCCGCAGTGCCGCGAAAAATTACTGAATTTTCCTGACCATGAATTCCGCCCGCAGTAGCGGCCCGTTGGTGTCCGTTATTCTCCCGGCTTACAACGCCGAGTCGTACCTGTCTCAGGCGATGACCTCGGTGCTCGAGCAGACGTACGCCGAACTGGAGTTGTGGGTCGTCGACGACGGATCGACGGATTCCACGGTGGCCATTGCAAGTCGCTTCGCGGCGAGGGATTCGCGCGTTCGTATTCTGCGTCAGGAGAACCGCGGCGTCGCCGCGGCGCGAAACGCCGGGATCCGGGCATCCACAGGGACCTGGATCGCCCCCATCGATGCTGATGACATTTGGCACCGACGAAAACTGGAACGTCAGGTTGGCGGTGCCATGGCGTCTACGTCGCGCGTCGGTCTGGTGTACGCGTGGTCGTTGGATATCAACGAGGCGGGACGGGCGGAAGGAGACGTGTGCGTTTCCAGCATCGAAGGCTGGGTATTCCCGACGTTGTTGTGTCACCACTTTCTGGGGAACGCCAGTGTTCCTCTCATTCGGCGCGATTGTCTGGAAGAGGTCGGGCTTTACGAGACGGGCTACCACGCCGAGCAGGCGCAGGGCTGCGAGGACTGGGATTTGCATCTCCGCATTGCGGATCGTTACCACTTTGCGGTGATCCCGGAGTTTCTCGTCGGCTACCGCAAGACTTTGCACAGTATGTCCCGTGACTTCGAACGCATGGCGCGATCACACTCGCTACTGATGGAAGGCGTCGCCACACGGTGTCCGGGTGTTCCACCATTCGTATACCGCGTATCACGGGGCAATCTGTACACGTACTTCGCCAGGAGTAACAATGCCATCGGCGCGTACCGCCAGGCGCTCTACTGGTTGCGGGAATCAGTGCGTGCGGATTCGCTCACTCCGTTCTTGCGCTTGACCTTATATCAACTGCTTGTGACCAGTATTTGGGGACTGTTGCGAGGACATACGGCGGTGCACCAGGCGAAATCCGGTGCGCCGCCGATGCCGGGGCCGTCGGCACAATTTCCCGTCGCAGGCGAGGTCGGGTCGATCAACCTGGAACTGTGGCGCGATCGGATATTTCATCGCGCTGTGCTGTTTTTTTACCATCGGTTCGCCGGGCGAGCGGCGACGGATATGAATCGGAAGGCCTGATCGGTGTCCACGCCCCTGGAGGTCGTGCACTTGGACCTGGACACGCGTCCGCTGGAGATTCCGCGCGGCAGTACGGTTGCGGACAAATACATCGTGTTCTGGTGGCGGGGCGTGGCGCTCGGCCACCGTCAGGTGGCGGCGGCGCAGGTACTGAACGGGGACATCGATCCGTTGGCGGTAGCGGTAGAAACGGTGGTGCCGAATCTACGTGCACATCTCGACGACTATGGGATTGCGCTGCCCGGTCCGGAAACCGACCGGGGCGACCGTTCGGCGTCCGAATCGCTCGCGCTATGGCAGGGTCCGATGGAACAGTTGCAGCGGACATGGTCGACCCCGGGCGTCGACGTCTCGGTATCGGTCGTCATTTGTACACGGGATCGCCCCGCTCAGCTGGAGCAATGTCTCGCTTCCTTGCACGGCCTGTCGACGCGCCCGCTGGAAATCGTCGTGGTGGACAACGCCCCTGCCAGCGAAGCCACACGCCGGCTGGTGGCCGGTTTGCCGGATGTGCGTTACGTACGCGAGCCGCGTCCGGGCCTCGATATCGCGCGCAACGCCGGGGTCCATCACAGCGTCGGCGACGTGGTGGCTTACGTGGACGACGACGTATCGGTCCACAGCGGGTGGCTCGACGGGCTGCGGCGCGGTTTTCGCGACCCGGCGGTAATGGCGGTGACCGGCTTGGTGTTGGCCGCCGATCTGTCCACGCCCTCGCAACGAATCTTCGAACGGTACTGGAGTTTCAACCGTGGATACCGGGCGGTGACCTACGATGCTGAGTATTTTGCCCGCTACCGCGCTTTCGGCGTGCCGAGTTGGCGCATCGGAGCGGGTGCCAATATGGCCTTCCGGCGCGCCGTTTTTGCGCGCGCCGGCGAGTTCGACGAACGGCTGGACGTCGGCGCCGCCGGTTGCAGTGGAGATTCCGAGTACTGGTATCGGGTGTTGGCCGAAGGCGGTGTATGCCGGTACGAGCCCACCGCGGTCGTCTTTCATCGCCATCGCGCGACCATGCAGGGCTTACGCAGGCAGCTCTTCTACTACATGCGCGGTCATGTCGCGGCACTCCTGGTGCGTCACGAGCGCTACGGTCATCGGGGTAATCTGGTGCACGTGGGACTGCTGGTGCCCTACTACGCCAAGTTGCTGGTACTGGGCTGGATGGACGGGCGAGCCCGGTATACGACGCTATGGCAGGAGATCAGAGGATGCTTGGCCGGGGTGAGATTTTATTGGCGTAACCGTCGCGCACGATCCGGGTAGGTGTCCGAGCCCGGTCGAGGGGGTGGGTTACCGCCGCAACCAGGATCGCAGCCGGCGGGTAAACGGGTCGCCGTTCCAATTCTCGACACCGCAGCGCGGCAGCCGAAACCGGTCGCTGATCGTGCGTACCGCGCGCTCGCCGAGTGTGCACGCGACATCGAATCCCAACGCCTGCACGATCTCCGGGGTGTCGTTTGCGTATTCGCCGTGCGGGTAGGCAAAGCTTGTCACCGGCGCGGCAAGGAGGCGTTCCAGCGTGTGCTTACTGCCGGCGATTTCCTCGTGTTGTTCACCGGGTGAGTGCTCGGGCAGGAACGCATGCGAGACCGTGTGCGCGCCGATCGTAATCAATGGATTGCGACTGAGCTCCTGCAGTTCTGCGCTGCGCAGTGTACGGTACTCGGGCCGCGCCTCGGGGTCGGCGCTCGCCCAACGAACGATCTCCTCCAGCAAGACACGCCGTCGGGTCGGGTCTACTCGGCGCAGCCGCTCCCACACCGAGTAGTAGAATCCCAAGCGCGTTTGCGGATCGGCTTGCCACGGCCTCGCGCCCTTGTCGCGCCGGCGTTGTGCGTTGGAATACTCGACGGCCCCGTCGAGCTTCCGCGTCTGAGGTCGCCCGTCGATGTCGAGCTGCAGCACTTCCGGCAGTTTTCGGGGGAGTAAGAGGGCCCGTTCCAACTCGTCCCACCAGAACTCGTGATCGGCATCGATCTGGCCGGTGGCGACGAATACGGTGGCGGGAATTTCATATCGTTCAAGCAGTGGGAGCGCGGTGGTCAGATTGTCGGCGTAACCGTCGTCGAATGTGAGGACCACCGCTCGATGCGGCACGTTTCCGTGGCGATGCGCCTCGACGAGCGCGGGCAACGGCATGGGTTTCCAAGCACTGCGCAGGATTTCGAGGTGGCGGGCGAAATTGTCGGGGCTCACCGCCATCGACCAGGGATCGTTGTCGAGTTCCGCGATACGGTGGTAGCCCAACACCAGGGCGCCGGGTTGGACTGCATTCTTCAAGCGCGCCATGTAACGCGACGCGTGTTGCAGAGTATCGGACAGCCGCATCTTACGCCGGTTTCACGGCCCGTACGGTGATCAGCAGCGGATAGCAGGGGTCCCGATGGTCCAGCTCCTCGCGCGTCAGCTCGGTTTGCGACAGGCCTTCGAGAAACGCGACTGCGGCGAGTACGTTACCATGCTGAGCGACGGTAACGCGGCTGGCGTCAAACCGCTCCGCGAACAGGCGCTCGAGCGTGGATGGGGTAAATGACCAGCACCAGTAATCCGCCCACTCGTCCACGCTCAGGTGGCTGATTCCGGGTGCCGTGGCAAGCACGACGCCGCCGGGTTTCAGTACGCGGTGGATCGTGTGCAACGCCGCACGTAAGTCGAAAATGAGGTGCAGGGTCTGAGTGAGGATCAGACAGTCGAAACGGTCGTCGGGAATCCCCGGGACGTCGGTCAGGTTGCCCACGTACGTCGCCTGTGGATTGCCCTCTTGAACGTGCAGCACGTCGCTCGATTCAACGCGCGCGCCGCCGAACCGGGTGGTGTAGGTGTTGTCCCCGATTTCCAGGACTGCGCCGCGGATATCCGCCGCGCAATCGGCAAGAAAGTTTTCGATGTAATAGCGGTCCACCGGCGATCCGCGGTCATAGCCGAAGTGGCGGCTGACCGGCTCCAGGCGGCGCAAGTCGCCGAAATCCACTGCACCCAACGACGGACGGCCCGTGGGCCAAGGCACGCGTTGCCGCAGCCAGGAACGTGCGCGATGAGCCGTTTTCTGCAAGACACCGGACATGGCCGAACCGGAAGCGACTAACGGCGTCGCGACACGAGGCGCTCCGTCAAGTGGTCCGTCCACGCCCGAATCCACGGCGTGGCATAGTGGATCGGGGCGAGCATCCGCGACAGCCGTGGGAAACGATACGGCCGGTACGCGGCCCGATAAGCGCGACGCAGTCTGGAGTCATTGATCTGCAGTTCGTCCAGATAGTTTCCCAACCAATCGAGAAACGCCAGCCGCGACGGGTTGGGCAGATACGGGTGGTACTCACCCGTGTCGATGGCGGTGTACGACGTCGATTCAGAATGTTGTCGATATTGATCGCAGCACTCAGTGTCGATCAAAACCGCCCCGTGTAAGGAAAGTTTAGCCAGGAACACCTGGTCTTCATAGAGGTCCTGGATGCTGATGTCAAACCCCCCCACCGATACGGCTGCCGCGCGACGGACTAGAAGCGCGCAGGTGCATGGCACGCTGCCGGGCCGCGTCAGGTAGCGGGTGAGCGTGTGCGGCGGGCGCAGGCGGGTCTGGCGGCTGTGTCCCAAGGACTGAATGCGATCATGCTGCCGGTCGCGCGCGTGCCCGGTCCAGCTATACCAGTACCGGGTGGGGCCGTAGACCATGACGAGCTCGGGATCGGCATCGATGAGCGGGGTTTGATGCGCCAGTTTGTGTGGTAGAAAAACGTCGTCGGCATCCAGGAAAGCCAAATACTCTCCGCGGGCATGCTCGATACCCAGATTGCGCGATACTGATTTGCCGCGATTTGCGTGGTCCAGGTGTTCGAGATAGCGGATGCGGTGCGGATGGTCGCGCGCGTAACGCAGGGCTGTTTCGGTACCACCGTCTTGTGAACCGTCGTCGACGAGCAGCAGCTCCCAGTTGGGATAGCTCTGATTGAGAACGCTGTCCACGGTCTCGGCCAGGAACCGTTCTGCGTTCAAGAACGGCGTGACGATGGAGACCAGCGGCGTGTGGTTCATGGGCCGCTTAAGGAATCGATCCGATGTCACCGCGACGACCGAGCCGTCCGGCTACGATCTGCCACGGCGCCCGCAGCCAAGCCAGGCACCATGCGGCACGCGGGTGACGAGATTTCCAGACCTCGAACCGCAACGCCCGTCGCAGCGCCGGTGGGGCGCCGACACGCTCGAGATAGTCCGCGATCCAGTTGAGGAACGTTGTCCGCTGCTCGATATGTCGGCTCGCCGTCCTTTCGCTGTAGCTGCCCGCGTGTTGCCGGTACAGCGCCCAGGTCCGGCTGGCGACGAATACCGGTTCCTGCAACATCAACTTGGCGAAAAAGGTCTGGTCTTCGTACATACCCCGAAACATGTCTTCGAACCCGCCAATACGATCGAATACCGAACTGCGGATGAGTGCATTGCAAGTGGTCGGTGTCTGGTACCGATTCTCGAGCAGCAGTCTGAACAATACCGGTGGCGCGTACAGCCGATCGGGTTCGACACCCAGCGCATAGAATCCGTCGCGGCGCTGATCGGCCGGCTCGCCGGTCCAGCCGTACCAGATTTTGGTGCGGCCGTACACCATGCCCGCTTCCGGCTGCGTGGTCAGAATCTCCACTTGTTCGGCGAGCTTGTCGGGCAGCCAGAGATCATCCGCGTCCAAGAAGCCGACGTAACTGCCTTGCGCGTGGGCGAGGCCTAGATTGCGGGCGGCGCTCATGCCCCGGTTCTCATGGCCCGGATGTTCCAGATAGCGCACCCGTGCGGGCCGCTCCCGGGCATGCCGCCGGGCCAATGTGGTGCTACCGTCCGTGGACCCGTCGTCGACGAGCAGCAGCTCCCAGGCGCGATAGGTTTGCGCATACACACTTTCGATGGCTTCGTTCAGAAAGCGTTCCGCGTCGTAGAAGATGATTACCGCGGACACCAGGGGTCCGTGGCTCATTGGTGCGAACCCGCGGTTACGCGTGAATCCGCTCCGTCCCCATCGGTCTGCACCGGGAACCCGGCAAACCGTAACCAGCCGACAGTGCGACGCGACGCTTCGCGGAAATCCACGGGCGGTACGTAGTTCAGTATGCGTTCGGCTTTGGTGTGGGGCAATTTATAACGACATTGCTGCAGTAGGGTCATCTCCAGTGAGGCGCGTGGGGGAGCGTCGACGGGAGGCGAGTCGTTCCACAGCGTGTTCAACGCCGCGCGCGCGGCGCGCCGCCAGCGGTCGGGAAACACGGACAGCACGGCGAGCGAGGGTTTCGATCCGAGCACCGACTCCACCCGGTCGGGCCAGGTACGGTATGTCTCAGCCGGAACGGCTTCCGGCAATGCCTGTAAGGTAAAACCCAGGGCTTCGGCGACCGGACGATAAAAGTCGGACCAGGTGATCTCTTCCCGGTCGCCGATGAGAAACGACTCGCCGTCGGCATCCGCAGTGGTCAACGCGAGGCGTATGGCGTAAACCACGTTATCGACGTAAATGCTGTTGCACACGCCGCGCCCGCGGTTGACCAGATACGCGCGGCCGTTCAGCAGGTCTGCCGCAAATTGACGGGTCCAGAACGACCGGGGACCAAACACGATGCCCGGCCTCAGTATCACCAGCTCCACGCGGCCCTTCTCCCTGAGCGCCAGCAGGCGGCGCTCCGCGCGCACCTTGGCGTTGTTATAGCTTAACGCTTGGCGGCGCGGTGGCGCGCTGTTTTCGTCCGTGCCGGGGGCGGGGTTCTGCCCGTGCACCGCCGCGGAACTCAGATAGACGAGGCGTTTCACACCGGCGTCCTGCGCCGCCTGATAGACCGGATCCAGGGTACCCAGGATCGTCGTTTCGTCGCCGGCGAGCGCGTGTAACACTGCATCGCAACCGCGGAATGCGCGCGTCAGCGCCGCCCGGTCCCGACCGTCGGCGATGCGCCGATCGACGGCGAAGCGCGCGGCGCTCACCAGCGCCCCCGGGCGTCGCACGACAGCGCACACCGTCGCGAACTCGGATAGATGAAAGACCTCGAGAGCACGGCTGCCGATGAAACCCCCGGCCCCCAATACCGCCAGCTTCATCCGGCGGCGCTCACTTTCAACGCGCGGGCCCATTCTCCCGCGTCGAACCACGGCATGGGCATCAGCGTGCGCGCCCCATAACAACGCTCGATCATGCGCAGACCCGCGAGACCCTGCGCTCCGGTTACCCGTAACCGTTCATGTCCACGCATCGCCTGAATGACATGGCGGACCTGGCGCGCGAAACTGGCTTCGAAGTTTTCTCCACCGTTGCCGGTCATCTCCGCCAAGGTCCTCGTCAAGATGCGAGTGTCGAGGATGTCGGTCGAACCGTACGTACCGATTTGCAGTTGTGTGGTTTCGTTTACCGGCCAACACAACCAGGCATCTGTGCCATCAATGCGATACCGGTTTTCGAGTAAGTGCTCGCGAGACAGTTGTACGATCCCGCGCGTGGACGAGGCGAAGAGCATCTCGATTTTGCAGTTTGCTTCGATCCCGCCCATCGCGTCGTCCGCATACTCGAGCCGTTCCGGGTCGCCGAACCAGTGGCGGACCAAATCCAACGCGTGGGATCCGATATCCATGAGCACGCCTTGTGATTCCTGCTTGTCGAAGTACGCGGGAGAGGCGACCGGCCAGTCGAATACATGTCCCTCGACAAACCGGAATGATTGGATACGTCCCAACCAGCCCGCAGACAGAATCCGGTCAATGGCGGCGATGGCGGGGAAAAATCGCCGCGACAATCCCAGCGCCAGCAATCCCGGCGCCGCATCGGCGACCCGCAGTACGGCCTCGGCTTCCGCCGCCGTCGGTGCCAGCGGTTTTTCGCACAACACTGAATGGCCAGTGCGCAGAAGCCCGCAAACCTGTTCTGCATGGTGCCGCGGCGGCGATGCGACGATCACCAAATCCGGTTCCAGGCCAGCGAGTTTCCCCCAGTGTGTCAGGCGGGCCGCGTCCGGAAAACACGCTGCCAGATGAGCAGTACGGCGTACTTCGATGTCCACCAAGGCGGTGACTGTCAACGTCCCGTCGCTGCACAAGGCCCGCAAAGCCGGCGCATAGTAGCGCTCGGCGACGGCGCCGCACCCCACCAGCGCGACCCTAGCGGGTGCTTCAACCATGAGGGACGCCGGCGCCCGGCGTCGCCCGTCGCGGGGAGTACACGCGTAGCGCCGTTTTTGCCAGGTGTCGAAGCGGGATTAGAGGACTGACGGGGCGTCCCAACAGGCAACGATGAAAACTGCGCCGAGCATTCCGTTTGTCGCCCCGCCGCAGGTATTCCTCCGCCCACTCGAAGAAGTATCGCGAGAGGGCGGTCTTGAAGGCGCGATTGTGCCGGAAGTCCAGATTGCGGTTCATTCGGCGGTAAAAATCCAAAGTCCTGTCCAGTTTGTCCGACTCGCTCAGTGGCGAGTACATGCCTTCGACATGCAGGCGGTACGCACCCAGGACTTCGTCAATATAGCCGATGTCCCCGTGTTCAGCGTTCAAGATATGCAGCGGCCAGTCGGTGATGGGGAAAAAATCATCATACCAGTCCGGTATTGCACCAAACAGGCCGCGGCGAAACATCGTCGAGCAGGTCGCTATGTAGTTACCCAACAGGATGTCGTCGAATGTCGTAAATCTTTTCTGACCTGCTGGCGTCCAGTTACCGGATACGCTCCCGTCGTCGACGACGACCATGGCGTTGTGAAAGCAAATCGCGCATCCGGGATGGGCGTCGAGAAAAGCGACCTGCTTGCGCAGTTTTTCCCGGGATACCCAATAGTCATCGCCATCGAGCAGCGCGATGTACTCCCCGCGAGCGGCCTTCAGCCCACGGGCCACAACGGCATTGCTGTGCAGATTCTGCGGCGACAATAACAGGCGAATCCGTTCCGGAAATCGCGCCTGATAGTCGATCACCCGCGCTTGCGTACCGTCCGTGGAACAGTCTTCGCTCACGATGATCTCGTAGTCGAAGTCGGCTTCCTGGTCGAGCGCACTGTCGATGCATTGATCGATGTACCGGACATGATTGTAAGTCATGATCAGGACCGTGACCTTGGGGTCGGTGCCGGGACCGTTCACGATGATCGACGCATAGGCTTGACGAGACGGCTTATCCAGAACGGTGTGTAGCGCAAAAGGGTCACCAATAGCCGCCGCGCAGCCGCCCAGTTTCGGGCGTCTAGCGCGTCCGCCAACTCGCGCAGGATTTCCTGGCCGTAGTAATTCACCCAGTTACGCACCCCGGTTCGGTAGGCGTTGAGGCGCTCCCCACGGCCGCTCAAGCGGGTGCGCTGAGCGTCGAGGACGGCAACGACCGTTTTCGACATGTGTGTCGAATCGCGGCTCATGTTGGTATCGTGGTGCCGGTATTCGGCCACGATCCGATCGTGGCGCACGATGGGAAAGCGATGCGCGATGCGCAGATATAAATCGTAATCTTCACAGGCGGACAACCCCGCGTCGAACCCCCCGACTGCGTCGAATACATCTTTTCGGTACATTACGGCGGCATGCATGCCGATGAAGTTGTTCATCAACAGCGCGAGATACGGATCCGTGTGCGCCATGGGCTCCTGAGGATAAGCGCGCTCTACCGCGCCGAATCGATCGATGTGGTGGTGATGCCCGGATACGAAACCGCATTCGGGGTGTGCATTGAGTGCATCGTGGCCAACCCGCAGGGCATCGGGTAGCAAGCGGTCGTCGGCATCCAGAAACACCAGAAACTCGCCGCGTGAAGCGGCCAGACCGGTATTGCGGGCGGCAGATAGACCGCGGTTTTCCTGGTGCAGATAGGTGACATGCGGATAGCGGGCGGCGATTTGCGCCGTGGCGTCCGTGGACCCATCGTCGACGACAATGACTTCAACCGGGCAATAGGACTGCGAACACACGCTGTCGATCGCGTCGGCCAGAAACGCGCTCTGGTTGTAGCACGGTATGACCACTGATATTAACCGGCTATCGGAACCCATGTGCGGTAATATCGGGCACGAGTGAGGTCGTGGCGTGTGTTCGAGAGGGGCGCATTCAGACGGGGTCGCGCCGACGCTTTTCAAACACCAGGGTCAGGAAATGCATGACCCAGAAGCGCTTGGCGAGCGCGAGGTCAGGACGCGACCAACGATAGAGGTCCGGCTCTTCGATGCGGAGGTGGTCGCTTTGTAGCGGCCAGCGCCTGCGAGCTAATCGGCGTAGGAACAGACGCAGGCGCGGGCGGCGCGGGATACGGGCGCCGTCGGGATCGAAAACGTTTATGAAAAAATCTTCCGCTGGAAAGTCCCCCTCCCACAGGTCTCGATAACGGGGGACCATATCCTCGAGCACGAGGATCAGCCGCGCTCCCGGCCGCAACACCCGTGCGGCTTCGCGGATCACGGATTGCGGTCGGCTTACGTGATTCAACGCCCAGAACACCAGCACTGCATCGAACGTTTCCGGCATGAAAGGCAGGTATTCACCCATGCCGCGGACGAAAGTCGGTCTCGTCCGCAGGGTGGGAAACGTGCGTGCGAGCTTCTCCCACTCGCGGTGCAGCCAGTCGAGGCTCGGTTCCAACACCACGTACCGGGTCCCGGTTTTGAGGTAATGTCTGGGAATGCCGTATCCGCCGCCGATATCGAGTATCGCACCGGAAAGCGTCGCAAGCTCTTCCGCGTACGGTGCGTAGTCGTTTCCCAGACATCGGGCCGCTTCGTGCGGCGCGGCAATCAGATTCCGGTACCAGTCCTCCATCTTATCCTGACGCCGACGCCAATGTTGATCGCCTTGCAGGTCCTCCGGGGGGAGGAGTTCGACCCAGCTTCCGTTCGGCTGTGGGAAAGTGCGATGGCAGGGTCGGCACACCATGCCGGTTGACTCGCGAACGAGAGTCCCTTTGCATACCGGGCACGCCAAAATCCGCTCCAGGCGGGGGAACGTGGACGCGGCCGTCGTCATCAGTGGATCTCCAGGGTGCCCAGGTGCCCCATATTCGCGCGCCAGATCAATCACTGCTCCTCGCGTACGATGAGTGCGGTTTCCCAGTCCAGAATAGGGCGTATCGCGCCTTCCCACTTGCCGTACCAGCCGGCGCGTTTGTGCGTCGAATCGATGACTTCGAAGACCAGGACATCCTCCTCCCGGTGCAGCACCTGGCCTTGGTTCTTACTGATCACGAGCGTCACTCTGTGAATTCCGTCGTTCAGAAGATTACCGGGCACCTGACAGCAGTACTTAAACTCGCCCCGCGGGTGAGGTTGCCCCAGCCAGTCGGTTTGATGGACCGGTGCACTCTCGAACAGGAGCATGCCGTGCTCGTTGTAGACTTGCAGAGAAACACTGAGGTACGCGCCCTCCGTGGCGTTATACAAGACAAACTCGATATCGAATGCGTCAACAATGTGGATGGGACCGGACGCTGCGGCGGCGTGTGGCTTAACGCGCGCTTGAGTAAGGCGCACTTCCTCGTTACCCGGTGCATCGGAACGGTTGCGCCACACACGGTCGGTCATGTTCGAGACGTAGGTTTGCAGGTAGCTGGATATGACCTCGCCCACCGTTCCCGTTTGCCGGACCGTGCCGTCGTGGAGCCATAGCGCGCGCGTGCACAGGTCCTGAATCGACAGCATATTGTGGCTGACGAGGACCACGGTACGGCCGGAGGTGGCGACATCATCCATTTTCTTGAGGCATTTCTTTTGGAAAGCAAAGTCGCCCACCGCCAGCACTTCGTCCACAATCAGGATTTCCGGCTCCAGTGAAGCAGCCACCGAGAATGCCAAGCGAACGTACATGCCGGAGGAGTAGCGCTTCACCGGCGTGTCCAGAAACCGCGCCACATCGGCAAACTCGACGATCTCGTCGAACTTGGCCCGAATCTCATTCCTGCTCATACCGAGTATGGCGCCGTTCAAGAAAATGTTTTCGCGACCGGTTAATTCCGGATGAAATCCAGCGCCGACTTCCAGCAACCCGGAGACGCGGCCCTGTAACCGGATTTCACCGCAGCTCGGCTCAGTGATCCGGCACAGTAGTTTGAGTAGAGTCGATTTGCCGGCCCCATTGCGACCGATGATGCCGATCCGTTCTCCCGCTTGTACTTCAATGTTGACGTCTCTCAAGGCCCAGAATTCCTCGCGCGAGGGGGCGTCGGCGCCCGTGGGGTCGCGCAGGCGGTTGCGTATCGTCGCAGCACTCTGCGCCAGGGCCGCACGCAGCGTCGTCGGAGCGCCGGACAACTGGTGATGCAGCGTGTATTTCTTGCCCGCTGATCGAACGCTTATCACCGAACGCATTGACCGTCTCCTAAATGACGTCCGCGAACGTGCGCTCGGTGCGACGGAAGTAGCGGATTCCGCTTAACAACAGACCGAGGACGATCAACAGTGACAGTAGGAAACCCGGCCAGTACAGGGCGGACTGTTCCCCCAAAACTGCCCACCTGAATCCGTCGATGACCCCTACCATGGGGTTTAGGGAGTACACAAGCCGCCACTGGTCCGGTATGACATTGCTGCTGAAACCCACCGGGGAAATGAACATTCCCAACTGCACGACGAAGGGGACGATGAAACGAAAGTCGCGATACTTGACGTTCAGCGCCCCAAACCAGATGCCCGTTCCCAGGGATACGGCGAACGTGACGAAAACGAATATCGGCAGAGCGAGAATCTCCCAGCCCGGCGACACGCCATACCAAAGCATCATTAGGCTGAGAATGGTCGCCGCAATGGCGAAGTCCACCAGGCCGACGAACACGGCACTGGCCGGGACGATCAGACGGGGAAAGTAAATCTTGGTAATCAGGCTGGCGTCATTGACGAGACTGTTGCTCGAGTCCATGAGCGCGCTGGCGAAGAACTGCCACGGCAGCATGGCGACGAACACGAGAATCGGATAGGGAACATCGCCGGAGGGCAATCCCGCGATGCGTCCGAAAACCACGGTAAATATCAGCATCGCCGCCAGCGGCTTGATTACCGCCCAGGCGACGCCAATCAATGTCTGTTTGTAGCGTACGAGGATGTCGCGCCACACGAGGAAATAGAACAGCTCGCGGTACGACCACAGATCCCTCCAGTAGTGGGAATGGGGGCGCCCCGCCCGAATGATCAGTTGCCGATTCTGCACGTCGCTCCGAAACGGGTGGTTCGATTCAGTCCAATCGATCCCGGCTCCCCGTGAGTGCGAACCGCGCGCGGTGAACGAGGAGGCGGAATATACGTTTGCCGACCTTTGCCGACCATCGGCACCCGAGCGCCGCCCGCACTTGGGCAATAGCAGCCGTGAAATCCCCGTCGGCGACGAATTTCTCGGCGCTCCTTAGCGCTTCCAGTGCATAAGTTTCCCGCGCGCGAGCTGCCACGGACGCGGCGCGGTCGGCGGGGAGATAGCGGCAGAACATGTTGATCGCCACACAGGTGTATCGGATGTCGTCGCCGCTTCGCATGTGGCGACCGGTGTTCGATTCGCTATGCATCCGATACACCGCCAGCGGCTCTGCTTCGTACCAAATCGGGTAGTGTGCGGCAATTCGTACCCACATTTCCCAGTCTTCGCTGCACACAAGACGGTGATCGAACCCCCCCAGCCGTTCGTAGACCTGCCTGCGAACGACTATCGATGGCGTCATTATACGTTGTTCAGACGCGATATGTACGGCGGCGTCATTGAGAAGGCCGCTATCCGGTTGCGCCAACGGAGTGACGCCGAGCTCGGCACCGGACGCATCGGTAAACACGGAGCGGCAGAAGGCGGCGCCGATATCCGGATGGGAATGAAACGCGTGCCGCATGCGCGCGTAAAATCCCGGCCGCACAAAATCGTCGCCGTGCAGGAGATGAACCCACTTCCCGGTCGATCTCCGCAGGCAGGTGTTGAAGTTCTCGACGTGCCCGACATTTTTCGATTGACGAAAGAATGCGACACGGCCGCAACCGATCTCCCTGACCAGGGTTTCGACATCAGTATCGGTCGAGCAGTCGTCCACCACTTGAATTTGCATCGAGTCCGATCCGGGATCCTGGGTCAATACGCTTTGCAAGGCTTGGGGTAGGAACCGGGCGCAGTTGAACGTGGGAATCATGACCGACCAGCAAGGTCCCGTGTCCCGTGCGGTCACTGCGGAAATCTTCGCGGGGTTAGCGTGGGGAACATCCGCCGCAGGGCTGATTGCCGATGCCGCTTGCGCCATATCTATACCGAGTCCGATCAGGGGCCGTTGCGTCCGGAAGGCCGCTTGTAATTTGTTCACCTCATGATGCGGCTTGAAAAGATTATGGATGGGAAGGCCGGTCATGTCGAATGGACGTGAAGCTGGTTTCGGTTGTGCGCGGGCCGATTGGCGTGGCGTGAGTGCGCCATATTTGCTAACTTACTACCTGGGGAAGGTGTCGTGGCCTAAGCAAGCGTCCGGAAACGACGATTCTTTGGACATTTAGCTTGCTAAAACAAAGGTTTATGGATGGGCCCAAATTAGCTCACGCATCGATGGGGTTGTTGAAGGGGGATGTGTAAAGGCGGTGGTGTGAAGAATTCTACTCCAGGTAGCCCGGTAGCGAGCCGGTGGCAGCCGGATCCCCAATGCCAGCCGGTCGTCATCGGGGGCGGTCCCGCCGGACTGACGGCCGCTTACGAGCTCGTTCAGTATGGCGCACGCCCCATCGTTCTGGAGATGTCCGATCAAGTGGGTGGTCTCGCGCGCACTCACACGTACAAAGGCTTCCGGTTCGACATTGGCGGACATCGCTTCTTCACCAAAGTCGATGAGGTGAACCGGCTATGGCGCGAGGTATTGGGCGACGACCTGATTCAAGTTCCGCGGATGTCACGCATTTACTTCCGTGGAAAATATTTCGACTATCCACTACGCCCGTGGAATGCGTTACGGAACCTCGGTGTTTACGAAAGCGTAAGGGTGTTGCTCAGTTACCTGAAGTGGCAGGTCTGGCCGCACAAGGAAGAAGACAATTTCGAACATTGGGTCATCAATCGTTTTGGCGGAAGGCTGTACTGGTTCTTTTTCCGTACCTACACGGAAAAAGTTTGGGGGGTAAACCCCAAGTCTATACGTTCGGACTGGGCGGAGCAGAGGATACGAAATCTGTCTCTGAGTCGGGCAATCTTCAATGCGTTGACCGGTTATAACGACACCGCTTCTTTGATCGATGAATTCCAGTATCCACGGCTGGGCCCCGGCATGATGTGGGAACGGTTCGCGGACAAAATAGAAGAACGAGGCGGCGAGGTGAGGCTGCAATCCGGTGTAATCGGATTGAAGCGGGAGGGCAATCGCATTAGCCGCGTTATCGTGGCGGATCGCGACGGGCGGCACGAACTGATACCGAGCCACGTAATATCCAGCATGCCGCTGCCGTGGTTGGTGTTCCAACTCGAGCCGAAACCGCCCGCTGCCGTGATCAGTGCGGCGGAAAAACTGAAGCACCGGGATTTTCTTATCGTGACTCTGATCCTCGATCAAGCCGATCCTTTTCCGGACAATTGGATCTACGTGCATGCGCCGGACGTGAAAGTGGGCCGTATCCAGAACTTCAAGAGCTGGAGTAAAGAAATGGTCCCGGACCTGACCAAGTCCAGTCTGGGGATGGAATATTTTTGCAATGAGAATGACGAGTTGTGGGACATGGACGATCAGGATTTGATCAGTCTTGCCGCCGCTGAACTGGAAGATTTGGGCCTGGCCTCGAAAACGGATGTGATAGACGGAACGGTAATCCGGCAACCCAAGGCGTATCCGGTTTACGATCAGGAGTATCAGAACAACGTGCAAGTCATCAGGGAGTACCTCGAGAATATCGAGAATTTGCAAACCGTGGGAAGGAATGGAATGCATCGTTACAACAATCAGGACCACTCGATGCTGACGGCGCTGTTCGCGGCGCGAAACATTCTCGGCGAATCCCACGACTTGTGGAATGTCAACGTCGAGCGATCCTACCACGAGGAATTCTTGAGAAAAGAGGCCCCGTCGCTGGATGCGTTGCAGAGCTCAGGCGCGGGAATGATGAAGCTCATACGTAAGGCTTATTACGAAGGTCCCGAGCGTCGTTCCGGCGCCGATCGACGGGCCGGCGCGAGCGCCGGGACGCGTTTTTACCGCGAGCGTCGCGCGGGCGATCGTCGCACGGCCGACGCCGGCAGCCGTTCGGTCGGCGCCAGCAAGTAAGTTTCCCCGGTCCTGCATGCCGTTCGTGGGAGGTGGTGAATGAAGTTCGCCGTCATTGTGCCGGTGCACAACGGCGGTCCGGATCTGGCGCTGTGTCTCGATGCGATCGACCGGTCCACGCGGCAGCCGGACCGGATCGTGGTGGTCGACGACGGGTCGACGGACGGGGCGGTGCGTGATCTGGGCGTAGCTTACGAGTGCGTCGTTCTGGACGACGGCCCTGGTGGTCCTGCGCGTGCACGCAACGTCGGCGCGCGCCGCGCCGGTGCCGTGGACATCCTGGCGTTCGTTGACGCCGACGTCATCGTGCATGACCACACTTTCGCGTCCATGGAGGGAATCTTGCGCGGCAATCCGGGCGTATCGGCACTGTTCGGCAGCTACGACGATTCCCCGCGCGAACGCAATATCGTCAGTCTATACAAGAACTTGCTACACCATCACACGCACCAGACCGGGAATCCCGAGGCACGCACGTTCTGGGCCGGTTGTGGGGCCGTTCGTCGCGACGCGTTCGAGGCGGTGGGGGGTTTCGACGAGGCGTACGCGAAGCCATCCATCGAAGACATCGAGCTGGGCGTGAGACTGAGCGAGAAGGGTTATCGTATCCGGCTGTGTCCAGAACTGCTCGCTACGCACCTGAAAAAATGGACGCTGATCGGTCTGGTTCGTACCGATATCTTTGCCCGGGCACTACCATGGTCGCGGCTGATTGTGGAGCGGGATGCGTTTACCAACGATTTGAACCTGTCGCTACGGCAGCGTGTCGCCGCTTTGTCGGCCCTGCTGCTACCCGGTTTCGTTCTGCTGGCGTACTGGCACGCGTCGTTGGCCGTGGTCCTGAGCAGCGTGGCGCTCGCCACGTTCATCGGTCTGAACCGCGAACTTTTCGGTTTGTTTTTGCGCGTCGGAGGACTGCGCCTGGCGCTTGGCGGGGCGCTTTTGCACTTGCTCTATTACTGGTACTCCACAGCCGCCTATCTGTGGGTCAGAACAACCGCTCGGGTGAGTCCACAACGCGAGCGTGCTGAAAGCGCTTGAGCGTCTCCGACCCGCGGGTTCACCGCTGGCATTCCCGGTCAATGGCATAGACTGCGCGCCGCTATGAACACCACGCGCCGCAAGTGGCCGCTCCTCGTTCGAAACCTTCTCGACGAGAAGGCGTACGATCACCCGGTTGACGCCTTCGACGTTATCGAAACCCACATTTCATACGTGATCCTTGCTGGCGAGTTCGTTTATAAGATCAAGAAACCGGTGGATCTGGGTTTCGTGGATTTCTCAACTCTCGAAAAGCGGCGGTTCTATTGCCAGGAAGAACTGCGGTTGAATCGGCGCCTCGCGCCCGGGCTATACCTGGGTGTCTCGACGGTCCGCGGTTCGGAACAAAAGCCGCATATCGGGGGGGAGGGACCGGTACTCGAATACGCGGTGAAGATGCGGCGCTTCGACGAGGCCTGTCAGCTGGACAGGTATGTGGCGCAGCGAACACCGAGCAGTGAGGCGGTGGAAGATTTCGCGCGCCAACTGGCACGGTTTCACGGGCGCGCCGAGCGCGCCCCGGCAAGATCTAACTACGGTGGAAGTCACTTGCAGCAACAGCAGATGGCGGACAACATCGAACGCACGCGAGACTACGCGCACAACTGCGGCTACGCAGACGAACACACACAGATTCAGGCGTGGAGTGAGTCGATGCTCGCTAGCCTCGCTCCAATTTTCGTACAGCGTCGTAAGGCGGGGTTTGTCCGCGAGTGCCACGGTGATCTGCATCTGGGCAACCTCGCTCTTATCGACGGACGCATAACGGCGTTTGATTGTCTGGAATTCAATCCGCAGTTGCGGTGGATCGACGTGGTTTCCGAGATCGCGTTTCTGGACATGGATCTGCGCCGTCACCGCCTCGATGGTCTGGCGAATCATTTCTTGAACGGCTATCTGGAGCACAGCGGAGACTACGCGGGCATGGTCACGCTGACCTATTTTCGCGTCTACCGTGCAATGGTGCGGGCCAAGGTGGCATGCCTGCAGTGCGAGCGGGACACGCAGGCCGCCGCACGTTTTACCGAGCACATCGAATTGGCGTGGGGGTTTGCCGGACGCAGCGGGAATGGTTGTCTGGTCATCACCCACGGACTCTCGGGGTCCGGAAAAACGACGCTCACCGGTGAGTTGTTACGCCACGTCGACGCGATCCGAATTCGCTCGGACGTCGAGCGACAACGCTTGTTTGCGGACCGCGGAAATGATGCTGGCCCGGACCGATACTCGCCAACCGCCGTTGCGCGCACGTATCGGTATCTGACCGCCACTGCGGAACCGCTTCTGAAGGCCGGCCACACGGTCGTTCTGGACGCGACTTTCCTGGCCCGTGCGCAGCGCAGCCGGGCGCAGCGATTGGCCGCCCAGTTAAGCGTACCCTTCGTGATTCTCGATATACGAGCCGCACAAGACACGCTGCGCGCGCGCGTTGCGGCACGCGCGCGCGCCGGGCGCGATGCCTCGGAAGCGGACCTTGCCGTTCTCGACGCCCAGATAAAGCAAGTCGACGCGTTGACGGAGATCGAGCGCGATGCCGCGATTACGGTGGATACGGGAGCCCCCGTCGCCTTCAATCGTTTGGCGCGTGACCTCGCCGATCGGGGGTGTTGGTGAGCGGGCCGGGACTTCTCTCGGTTTTACTTGTCTTATAGGATGAGTTGGTTTGAAATGTCATCGGTAAGATGCAACGCATTCGCCTAATTATCTACTTGATTCTGTTTTCGGTCCCGCCGTTGTATCTGCTGGCGGACGAGGTCTCGACCACCAAAGCCGTCGTGCTGACGATTTCCGGACCCATCGGTCCCGCGACCAGCGATTACGTGGAGCGGGGGTTGGCGGAAGCCGTGGACAAGAACGCGCATTTGGTAGTGTTGAGCATGGACACCCCAGGCGGTCTCGATACTGCGATGCGGGATATCATTCAGGCCATCATCGCGTCGCCGGTTCCGGTCGTCGCCTATGTCTCCCCAAGCGGCGCCCGCGCGGCGAGCGCCGGTACTTATATTCTCTACGCGAGCCATGTCGCGGCCATGGCGCCGGCGACCACGCTGGGCGCGGCGACGCCGGTACGTATCGGCGGTGCACCCGGGCAGCCGCCGACGCCACTGCCGCCCGACCCTGAAGGAACGGAAAAGCCGGCGAAGAAACCCGCATCCCGGGATACCGGATCCATGGAAAAAAAGATCATCAATGACGCCGCCGCATACATACGGGGCCTCGCACAGATGCGCGGTCGTAATATCGAGTGGGCTGAGAAGGCGGTGCGGGAGTCCGCCAGCCTGTCCGCCAACGAGGCCTTGGAGTTGAAGGTCGTGGATCTGATGGCCGACGACCTGACCGATCTACTCGCACGCCTGGACGGCCGCACGCTGAACATTCTCGGTCATGACCGGGTACTGGAAACGTCACCAATCACGGTGGAACAGATCGAACCCGGGTGGCGCAGCCGGTTGCTTTCGGTGATCACCGACCCGAACATTCTGCCGATTTTGATGACCCTGGGTGTGTTCGGCCTCATGTACGAAATGCTCAATCCCGGATTCGTATTTCCCGGCGTGTTGGGCGGGATTTGCTTGCTCCTGGCTTTGTACGCGGCCCAGGTGTTGCCGGTGAACTACGCCGGTTTAGCGCTGATGATCCTGGGCCTCGCATTCATGGTGGGCGAAGCGTTCATGCCGAGCTTCGGCGCGCTGGGAATTGGCGGTGCCATCGCTTTCGTTATCGGTTCGATTATTTTGATAGACACGGATTTCGAGGGATACGGTGTGTCGATTCCGTTCATGATCGCACTCGGTCTGGTGAATGTCGTGCTTTTCGCGAGCGTCGCAACCATGGCGATGCGTTCCAGGAAGAAGCCGGTGGTAAGCGGCGAAGAACAACTCGTCGGTAGCATCGCGGAAATCGTTTATACGGAGCGCGGCGTGAATCGGGCGCGCGTGCACAGTGAGGATTGGCAGGTGCGATCCGAAACCCCGGTCGCGGTCGGACAGAAGGTCCGCGTGCGTGCCGTCGAGGGTCTGACTCTGCTGGTAGAGCCGATACGGTCGGATAAGGAGCCCAACTCATGATTTATTGGGGAGTACTGTTACTCATACTGCTCGGTTTTGTGTTTTCCTGGCTCCGAGTGCTGCGCGAGTACCAGCGAGCAGTCGTGTTCATGCTGGGTCGGTTCTGGAGGGTAAAGGGACCGGGTTTGATCATTATTATTCCCGTGTTGCAGCAAATGGTGCGAGTCGACCTGCGCACCGTGGTCATGGATGTGCCGACACAGGATGTCATCTCGCGCGACAACGTCTCAGTGAAAGTCAACGCAGTAGTTTATTTCAGAGTCGTGGACCCGGAAAAAGCCATCATTCAGGTCGAAAAATTTCTGGAGGCCACCAGTCAGCTTGCACAGACCACGCTGCGTTCGGTGCTGGGACAGCATGAACTGGACGAAATGCTCGCGGAGCGAGAGAAACTGAACCGCCACATTCAACACATTCTCGACCAGCAGACGGACGCCTGGGGGATCAAGGTGTCGAACGTCGAGATCAAACATATAGATCTCGAACAAAGCATGATTCGCGCGATCGCCAAGCAGGCGGAGGCGGAACGCGAACGCAGAGCCAAGGTGATCCATGCCGAAGGTGAGCTGCAAGCCTCGCACAAATTACTGGACGCGTCCCGGGTGTTGTCCGAGCAGGCGCAGGCCTTGCAGTTGCGTTACCTGCAGACCCTCACCGAGATCGCCGGGGAGAAGAATTCGACCATCGTGTTTCCGCTGCCGTTGGATCTCATCAAGCCCCTCATGGGCCTCGTGGACAGCGGGAGAGGGCCAGACCGGGAGTGACCAGCATGGCGCCCGCTACCCCCGATTCACGGTTCCGGGCGTACCCAAGAGGCGAGACAGCGCGAGCCGCGGTGGCCGTGACTTTCGTCACCGAAATCGATTGCCATGTGCGCATTACAAGGCCGTGTTTATCGAGTAAAGTTCACGAAATTCGTTCCGGCTCGAGCCCCGCGGAGTCGCCCTAGGGCGCGGCCACGGGTGCGTCGTCACTTCCGGCTTGCAAACGCGACGGAGAAACCAATCATGTTCAACTGGAAAGCGGGGCGCCTCAAGGGTGAAACGGACACCGTGCACGGCGCGCGGATTACCGTAGACAATATCTGGATGGTGCGTTATCTCCTGACCGGAAACCCGGATCGGGTGCATGTTGCGCCCAAGCGCTACCTCATCAACCGGGGCACCCGCAAGACCCCGCTGTTCACGATCGTCCGGCAGGGTCATTTCACCGCCAAGTCTTAGCGGTTGTTGCGCTCCCGAGCCTTGGCGGGTGGTGCGAGCTTCAGATAGTCGTAGCGGTCCATGCTTTGCAGCGTCACGCGGTGAATGCCCGACTCGTTGAGAATCGTGATGGGTACGGCCGTCCCGGCTTCGCCCAGCGCCCAGACACGCCGGTAAAACTCCGCCATGGAAGTCACCGGCGTTCCGCGCACGGCGATGATCACATCGCCGGATTCGATCCCGGCTTCGGCGGCCGGGCCGCCGTCGGCAACGCGCCGCACCACAACGCGTCCGGCAAATTCCTCGCTATACACCCCGAGCCACGGCCGCCGGCGATCGGTAGAACGGCCGTGGGCCAGCAGATCGCCCATGATAGGGGTGAGCTTTTCCACCGGAATGAACATATTTCCGGGCACGTATTCACCCGCCACCGCGTCTGAGACTGCCAGAGAGCCGACGCCCAGAAGGCGGCCGTCAGCGCCCAACAGCGCGGCGCCGCCGAAAACCGGATATGCCGGGGCGGTGAATATGGCGTTGTCGAGAAGATACTCCCAATACCCGGCGAAAGCGCGCCTTGAGGTCACCCGCGCGGGCAGCACCGACCCGACCCCGCCGAAGCTCGCGATCAGAACCGGTTCTGACTCGGTCAGGGGTCGTGAATCCCCGAGTGCGATGGCATGCACCTCCAAGGGTCGTTCGGCGCGCACCAGCCCAAAACCGGTGTCGTGGTCGTAAGCCACGATCCGGGCCGGGACCGCAACTCGTTCCGGCAACAGGACCTCGACTCGCTCGGCCTCCAAGATCAGGTAGCCGATGGTCACCACGAGGCCGTTGTCATCGATGGCAATGCCACTGCCGGTACGTTCGGTGCCAAGGGTCGGTGCCGTACGAGCATCGGCCGGAATCTGCGCACGGACGCCCACCACCGCGGACAGCACGCGCTTGAAGCCGGTATCCTCGGCGCGAAGCGGATCGCCGGCGCAGATGAAGGCAGCGATCCAGGCGCAATACCCAATGAACGCAGCACGCATGGCCGTAACCTCCGTTTCCGGAGCGGGGCGGAGGTGTCTACTGTGTGCTTGGGTCGCGCGGGAGTCAAGCGGCGCGGCCGCCGCCGCAGGCGGCCGACGGTGCCCGTAGGGGTGCTGCGGCGCCGGCGGCCCCGATGAGAAATTCGATGCCGCGCGGGTTAGGTGGCGGTCGAATCCGCCGCGGACGGTTTCGCACGCGACGGTCGATCACCCACCCACAGGCGTGTTTCCGGGCGCGTCGCACCGGCGCCCGCCGCGCTGGGCAGCGCACTGACCTCGATGTCGACGAGACCGGCCGCGCGACACCAAGCGCTGATTTCCTCGTCCGTGAAACCGAGACGTCTGTGGGCGAACTCGGTGCGCAGAAGTTCCAGGTGGTGACGGGCGAAATCCACGATGATCAGTCGGCCGGTCGGTCTCAGAACGCGCGCGGCCTGCGCGATTGCCAATGCCGGATCATCGAGGAAATGCAGCACATGGTGGATGGTGACCACATCCATACAGGCCGCCGCTAGGGGAAGATCGTGGATGTCGCCTTTACGCACCTGGCAGTGCGCGAGATCCTCGGCCTCGAGGTGGGCACGCGCGATCGCGAGCATTTCGCGGCTCGAATCGATGCCCAGCCCGCGCCGTACCCGGTGGCCGAACAATGTCAAGATGCGGCCGGTGCCGGTGCCGATGTCCAGAAAATCACCGATGTCGTCGCTTCCCGCGGCGACCAGCATCGCTTGTTCGACGGCCGGGTCGGCGAGATACAGTTCGCGGATCCGTTCCCATTCCTCCGCGTGTTCTTTGAAATACTGCATCGCCTTGAGCGCGTGCTGCCGCTTGACGTCATCCAGCCGTTCCCGATCGCGACGCAGTTGGCGGTCGTGTTCCGGAAGAAGCACGAGCAACGCGCGCGACACAGTGGCGTCGTGCGCGAGTCGATAAAAAACGCTCGCGCCCTCCTGAATGCGGTCGAGCAATCCGGCTTCACAGAGGATTTTTAGATGTCGGCTGACGCGCGGCTGACTTTGGTCCAGGACGGCGGTGATTTCCGTCACCGTGAGTTCGTTGTGGCTCAGTATGTGCAAGAGACGCAGACGCGTATGCTCGGCTGCGGCGCGAAGTTGGCTGAGAACTGCGTCCATCCGACCCGAAACCACGTACCCTTAGATAAAAATATAAAGATGAGTTTATATTTTATCATGTCCAGACCTTGTCGCGGGGCTCCGCGCCGTGATCCGGGCGGCCCGTGGTGCGCCTATCGCACCATCTGTTTGGCGGTACGTTTTATTGTCCGGTAGAGGGTCCAGCGTAGGCCCAGGATGCGCACGGCAAAACGCGTCGTTAGCGAGCGCGGCCGGATGATCTGACTGTAGGTGCGGTCCCAACCTTGCGGAGCGTTTGTCTCGTCGCTGGGAAACCGCGCGAAGGCATCCCGCATCGCTGTCGCAAGCTCCCGATATCCAAGCCGATCGGCGAGGACGACAATCTGGTCTTCGTGACCCGAGACAAATTTCCGGTCGCGCCGATCCGGGCGCGTGTAGCGGAAACCGCCATCGAACCACTTCTCGAGCAGGTCTGCCAAGTCGTGGATGACAAGCAGACGTTCGCGCTCGGGAATGGGCGTATCGCGGTCGAGGAGGGCCGTGATGGATTTGCGGTCGATGCGATTGCCGTACAGATCCTTGACGAAAGCCTCGGCGTCGTCGCCGATCCGGGAGCGTACGAGTGCACGGCGATGTGGAAACGTGCCGCGCCCGCGCCCATCCCCGAAGTCGCCGGTGTCGTAGGCATTATGAACGCAAGCGGCGGCCACCAGCCATGTGGGAAGCCCCAGTTGACAGACGATGCTCGCGGTTCCCAGGCCGTGCACCTGGAACGGCGAGCCGTCGGCCTCGAAGCGGCCGGAGTAGAGTTCCACATTGAGGTCGTACGCCCGTTGCACGAGTGCGATGTCGGCCGCCGAACGGCCTTGCTCTCGCATCTGGGTGAACAACACCACTGGGGTCTGGGCTATCTGCATAGGGTTTTCGAGATGGGCATCGGCACCGGATCGTTTCATGATAGCGGCACGCCGCGTGCGCGAATCGACTACCCCCAAGGCGTTAATGCCGTGACTTTCAGAGTCGGTTTGTACGTATTATACCCCCAAGGGCCAGGTGAGTTTCCATATGAGTCCCGGGGTGGGCGCCGCCCCCGCGATAACGAGTTCCGCCTATCACACGGTCACCCCTTGCTCAGGGCGCACCGCCGGGAGTCTGGTATCGACAACGGACACTAAACCCGTCGGTTGTGTCCAATACCCCGGTCGGCGCGCCGCCGCACACCGATCGTTATAACCTATTGTTATATAAGCGATAATCCTGAGCAGGCCGGTGCTTCATCCGGTGTATCGAACGCACCCCGGTCGCGAACACCTCCCGCGACCGGGCAAACTGCACGGGTTCGACCTATAGTTATATGTATCGGACCGGGGCCGGCCGAGTTCGAACCGTGGGATTGGTATTGCGGAAACTTTTTCCGGGGCCGGTACAGGAGGACATTTGGGGAATTCGCTGTTCCATCGATGGCTGGCCGCCAGGGCGGGGGCCGAGGCGGTAGCGCGCCAGTCGTCGTCGATCCGTGACCTTTCGGGCGGCGCATCGGGGGAACCCCGGATCCTGGACTCAGCGGCGTTGGACAATCTCCGCCTTCTGCAGCACGAGGACGATCCGGACGTGTTGCGGCAGGTCGTCGAATCATTTCTCGACAGCAGTGCAGAACTGCTGGCCACCCTGCGCAGCGGACAATCCGTTGTCGACCTGCGCCTCGCTGCACACACGCTGAAGTCCAGTTGCGCGGCGGTGGGCGCCGTCGAGCTCGCGCGTTTGTGCCGGACCCTTGAGTCTCTGGACGACACAGCGGCGATCTCCGCGGCGCGGCCCACCATCGACGAAATCGAGAAAATCTATCCGGTGGTGTGCGAAGCCCTAATCCGCGAATGTGAACAGGATGGGTTCCCAATCACCGCGCCTTGAACGTCGGCGGTTGCCGACGCCGACGAACGCGGGTCCGGTGCCGGTCGGACCACGCCAAGAACAAGAATTCCCCGTCGTCTTGATTATCGACGATCACGCTCTGGACCGTATGATCGCCCGTAAGGCGATCGAGCTTGGTGATTACCTGGTGCTCGAGGCGGAGAATGGTGAAGTCGGCTTGCGAATGTTCAACGAGCTCGGTCCGGATGTCGTTCTGTTAGATATCAAGATGCCCAAGTTGGACGGGTTTGCAGTCTGCAAAGCAATCAGGGGGTCGTCCCGGGGTGCGCATACACCGATCATCATGATGACTGGTCTTGATGATGACGACTCTATTTCGCGTGCTTACGAACGGGGCGCTACGGATTTCATTACCAAGCCGATCAATTCAATGATCCTGTCTCACCGGCTGCGTTACGTCTTGCGCGCTACCGAGACTGCGAATCAACTGCGTCGCAGTGAGGGTCGCCTCATCAACGCGCAGCGAATCGCGAAGCTTGGTCACTGGGAGTGGGACGCCGAGACGCGTTACGTGACGTTCTACGATACCAGCGGCAACATCTTCGGGCTGCCCGAAGACCAAACCCGGATGACTTGGCAGCAGTTCATGGAATACGTCTTTCCCGACGATCGGGCCGAGGTAAAGCGTACGCTGCTGCGCGGTATCCGCACTGGCGAACATTTCAGTCTGGAGCACCGTGTGGTCGGCCCTGACGGAATAGAGCGCATCGTTCGCCAAGAAGTCGAAGTAGCCCGGCATCAACGGTTGGGCTATCTCGAAATCAGTGGCATCGTCCAGGACATCACAGAACGCCGCTACGCCGAAGAGCAAATTCGTTACCTCACGTATTTCGATGCGTTGACCGGCCTGCCCAACCGTCGATTCCTCCAACCTCACCTTCGCCAGGCGATTGCCGGCGTCAAGCGCTACGGTGGCTCGGTGGCGGTATTGGCGGTGGACATCGACAATTTCAAGCGATTCAACGATACGCTGGGACAATCGGTGGGCGATCATCTGCTACAAGTGATCGCCGACCGGCTGCGCAATTGTGTTCGCGACAGCGACTGTATCGCACGTAACACCCGGCTACACAATCCCGGAAGCGTGGATGCACGTGACGAGCCCGCCGTCGCGCGCCTGGATGGCGACGAATTCGTAGTCGTGCTTACGCAGGTACGCGATGCGCACGACGCCGCCGTCGTTGTGCGGCGCATCGTCGACAAGCTGTCGGATCCCTTTGTGGTCAAATCCGATGAACTCTACCTCACCGCGAGCATCGGTATCAGCGCATTTCCCAACGATGGTGACGACGCGGATGTATTGCTCAAAAACGCCAGTGTCGCCATGTCGAATGCCAAGAACGAGGGCGGAAACCAGTACCAATTTTATACCCGCTCGATCAAGCGCGCGGCGCAAAAGCGCTTCTCGATCGAAACTCGATTGCGTAAAGCGCTGAAGAGAGATACGTTGAGCCTGCATTATCAGCCGCGTATGGATCTGCCCAGCGATGGCGTAATCGGGGGCGAAGCCCTGGTGAGGTGGGACGAGCCGGACCTCGGGAAGATCACTCCGGCGGAGGTGATACCCATCGTCGAGGATATAGGCATCATGCACCAGTTTGGCGAGTGGGTGCTGAACAAGGCCTGCGAGCAGTTCAGCGCCTGGCATACGTCGGGATTCCACGGCCTGGTTGTGTCGGTAAATGTGTCTGCGAGTCAACTCGCGTACAAGAAATTCGGAAAGCAAGTCGCCGATGTTCTGCAGGTTTACAGAATGCCCCCCGAGACGCTGGAGCTGGAGATCACGGAGGATGTATTGATGCAGAATCCCGAAGAGCGCATACAGGTTCTGTGTGAGTTGAAAGAAATTGGCGTCAAAGTGTCGATCGACGATTTTGGCACCGGTTATTCCTCTTTGAGTTACCTGAGCCGGTTTCCGCTCACGGCGATCAAGATCGATCAATCTTTCGTACGCAAAGTTGTGGTTAGCCCCGATACCGCTGCGATTACGAGCACGATCATCACACTCGGGCACAGTCTCAAACTCAAAGTCGTCGCGGAGGGCGTCGAACGCGCCGATCAGTTGCACTTCCTGCGTGATCAAGAGTGCGACGAAGTGCAGGGCTACCTGATCAGCCCTGCGGTTCCGGCGGCGCAGTTCGCCGCATGGGTAGAGCGGCATACCCGGTCGACTACAGCCTGACACCCGGCGTGCCGGCGCTTAGACCGGCCTTCACACAGTTTTGACTCGTGACCCGGTAATTTTCAGGTCGTGATGCTTATTCCATCCACGATCGAAGTCGATCCTAATCCGCCCGGCGGTTCACGGAGCACCGTGCATGTTTGATCTGAACGCGTGGCTCGGGGGTTTGGGTGCGATTCTGACGGTTGCCGCGGTAACCTGGGTCGTAAGCCTGCACAAGAACGACGTCAGTATCGTCGACGGCGTTTGGGGGGCTTTTTTTGTCGTCGCCGCGGCGGCCTACGCGGTCTTGAGTGCGGGTTCCGGCCCGCGCACACTCTTGCTACTCGCTTTGGTAGCGCTGTGGGCAGTGCGCCTGTCGGTCTACATCATCTGGCGTAACTGGGGCGAGGAAGAGGACTATCGCTACCGGGAAATGCGCGCCAACAACGAGCCGCATTTCAAGTGGAAAAGCGGCTATCTCGTTTTCGGACTGCAGGGTGTGATTGCCTGGACCGTATCGCTTTCACTGCTTGCGGGCATGGCGGGATCGACGCCCATCAACGTTTTCGACTATCTTGGCATCCTGCTGTGGAGCACCGGTATGTTGTTCGAGACCGCGGCCGATATACAGCTGGCGCGTTTCAAGGCGGATCCCGCGAATCAAGGCAAAGTATTGGACAGCGGGCTATGGCGCTATACCCGACACCCCAACTATTTCGGCGAGACCTGCGTGTGGTGGGGATATTATTTAATCGCACTTGCGGCAGGCGGGGTATGGGCGATCGTATCGCCGGTCATTATGACCGTAATGCTCCTGCGCGTTTCAGGCGTCCCACTCCTCGAACGCGATATGGATGCGCGCCGCCCCGGGTACCGGGACTACGCGGAACGCACCAACGCCTTTATACCAGGGCCGCCCAAGACCGTTTGACGACGATGATGCACGTGATGAAGATGGCCGGCGGGATGCTACTGAGCGGGATCCTCATCGCGGTCCCGGCCCCGATGGTGAGCGCGGTCAATGCGGCCCCATCGCCGAAGGTGGAAATGGAGTTTCGCGTGTTTCTCGATAGCCGGGAAATCGGGCACCATAAGTTCGTCATCGATAACCACGGCGATACGGAAATCATCTACAGCGACGCTCGGTTTGATGCGAGCATATTGTTTGTTCCCGTGTACCGCTACCGTCATTCCAACACCGAAGTGTGGCGCAATGGGTGTCTGGCAACTATCGATTCGACGACCGACGATAACGGGGATCGGCAGCGGGTCAATGGAGAGATCCTGGGCAACGGATTCAAAGTCGTGACCGAGAAAAGCGATCGGACCCTGAGGGAAGACTGTGTAATGACTTTCTCGTACTGGAATCCGGAATTCCTCAAGCAGCCCCGACTCCTGAACGCCCAGAACGGCGAATATGTCCCGGTTTCAGTGGCAAGCTTACCGGACCGGGAGGTCGAGGTTTTGCACCGCAAAGTGCCGGCCCGCGGATTTCGCCTGCGCTCCGAAAGCGGTGAAATGGAGATAACGGTGTGGTACCGTCGCAGCGATGACCAGTGGCTGGCACTCGAAGCAGCGGTGGATGCTGGAAAAACGCTTCGCTACATCCCCACCGCTGTTCCCGAAAGTACCGAGCGTACGGATCATTCCGCTGCGTTGTGAAGCGCCGGCGGCGCCGGGTGCGAACCGGGCTTCGGGCATCCGCGCATGTTGAACCGGGCACTCGCTGGCGGCGGTGCCAGGACGCGCCGGCCGGTGCACTTGTGGGCCCGTGCCGGGGTGCTGTTGAGCGGGCTCGCCGTCACTTCTTTGACGGGTGCCGCAGTTGATGTGCCAATCGTCGACACGCATGTGCATTATAACGCCGACGCGCGTGCAACCTGGGCACCGGGCGCGGTGATGGACATGCTGGACCGTGCTGGCGTGTCTCTCGCGTTCGTATCCAGCACTCCCGATGACGGCACACTGGCCTTGTTCCGTGCGGATCCGGCTCGCGTAGTACCGATCCTGCGTCCGTACCGCACGCCCGGAGATCGCAGCGGTTGGTGGGAGAATTCGGTATTGCTGGATTACGTATTGGATCGGCTTACCACCGATGTGTACCGCGGCGTCGGCGAGTTTCACCTGTGGAGCGTGGAACAGGTACAAAGCGAAACCATAAAACGGTTGGTCGACGAGGTCGTGAAGCGCGGTCTGCTGATACACGTTCACGCCGGGGTTGACCCGATCCACGGCCTGTTTGCCTTGAATCCGGAACTCAGAATCCTCTGGGCCCATGCCGGAATGGATGCGACGCCGGTTGTCATCGGGGAGCTACTGGATCGCTATCCTCGCTTGTGGACTGAGCTGTCCCTGCGCACCGCCGATCTTGCTCCGGCCGGCCGGCTGGCCGACGACTGGCGAACGCTCCTGTTGCGCCACGCGGAGCGATTTATGATCGGTAGCGACACGTGGGCTGCGTCGCGCTGGCCCGAATACGAATCGATCCTGGACGCACACCGCGCCTGGCTGACCCAGCTACCCTCCGATGTGATGCGAAAAATCGCTCATCAAAATGCACGTTCGCTGATCGGAGCGCCAGACTGAACGCGCTTAAGGCGGCGCGTGAATGCTCGGTTCAACGCGGTTGCGGCCGCTGCGCTTGGCTGTATAGAGTTGCGCATCGGCACGCTTGATGAGCGCTTCGCTGGTCATGTCCGGTTCGCCTTGCGTGGTGGCGACCCCAAGACTTGCGGTGACCGGGAATCGGGCGTTGTCGAATATGAACTGTTCATCGGCGACCATGCGGCGCAACTGTTCGGCGAACCTTATCGCACCCTCCAGCGGCGTCATCGTCAGTACCGCGGCGAACTCTTCACCTCCGTACCGCGCGAACAGTTCCTCGCGCCGGATACGCGATTGGATGCGGCGTGCGATTTCTTTCAGCACGGCGTCCCCCGCCAGATGTCCGCGTTGGTCGTTGATCCGTTTGAAATGGTCGATATCCATCAATACCAGTGACAGCGGTTGCTGATGACGCAGCGCGCCGGCCATTTCCCGCTCCAGGAAATCGAGCAGATAACGCTTGTTGTGCACGCCTGTGAGTCCATCCTTGATGGCGAGCCGGTAAATTTCCTCGTGATAGGCGGACTCGATATTGTCGCCGGTCAGAAATTTGAATATGACTTCCCCGAATCGTATCTGATCCCCGTCCGTGAGACGCTCGCGGGCCACCCGTCGATCGTTGACGAAAGTACCGTTGGTTGAGTTGTGATCGTGAACCGACCAGTGGCCGTGATCGTCGCGCACCAATTCGGCGTGCAAGCGGGAGATCGTATTCAGATCCAGCGACAGGTTACAACTCGTATCCCGTCCGACGATGTAGCTATCGCGGCGCAGGGTGATGCGGCGCTGACGAATCAGGTCAGCGGGATGCAACAGGATGACGCATGCCTCGTCGCCTTCGTATTCCGGTTCACCGGTGCCGCTGAAGAGGACCGTATGGTCCTGATTTTCCCACCCGTCGCGCGACATAGTTCTCTTGTGTTGACTCATGCAGGCCCCGAATATCGGCGACACGGATTCGTCGGCACGATTCCCGGGGACGCTCTTCTAACTATAGACCTGCCGGAAACCGGGGCAAGCCCGGTGTCCCCACTCCGGTGAGGCAGCGTCACACCCGTGCGTCTCAGCCGATGATACTTTAAAGAGTAGGGGTACTAGAAGTACCCACTGGGCCCACCCGAGGCCGCGCGGGTCGCGTAAAACCGCTAGAATGTGGCGGGTCGCTGGCACAAAGAACAGGTATGAAGGAACCGGTCGATATCAAGCGGGCGCCCAGTACACGCAAGATTGTGCGTTCCGGGCCTTGGATCGGCGCGCTCATCGCCGTGACGCTTTCCGGTGCCGCGGTCGCGGCGGAGTCGGTGGACGATATCGAGCCGTTGCTCCGATCCGGAAAGATCGAAACTGCGCTTCGCCGTTTGGACGCGGTGTTGGCCGAGGACCCGGACAATCCGAAAGCACGGTTTCTGAAGAGCCTCGCCCTCGCCGAGGAGGAGCGCTACGGTGAGGCGATTGAGCTGTTGTTGAACCTGACGATCGATTATCCCAAGGCACCGCAAATTTACAACAACCTCGGCATCATCTACACACGGGTGGAACGCTATGACGACGCGGTGGACATGTTCAAGAAAGCGTTTCGGGTCGATCCCGACTACGCGGAGGCATACGAGAACCTGGGCGATATCTACGCGGCGATGGCCGGGGTGGCGTACACGGGAGCGCTCGCAATCGACGCGGAGAATACAGCGGTTCGCGATAAGCTCGTCGCGATCCAAGAATTCTCCAAGATGGTCGATCGCTACGAGAAAAAGGCTCCCGAATCCGCGCGCGTAGTGAGGCCGGGCACGCGACTGTCCGCCGCATCTCCCGGCGGTGATCATGAAGCCGCGTCTCGGGAGCGCGCCGTGGCGCCTGAGACACCGCTGACCGAACCGGTGCGCGAGCATATCGAACAGCGGGTACGGGACTGGGCGTCGGCCTGGTCTCGCGGCGATGTGGATCGTTATATGGAATTTTATGACGAAGGATTTGAGCCGGGCGAAGGCTTGAGCTACGACGAGTGGAAGCGGCAACGGCGCCAGCGCCTGCAATCGGCCGGCTCAATCAAGGTAACAATCGAGGACATCACCATTTCGGCGCGAGAGGAGGACCGTGCGGACGCCACGTTCACGCAGCACTACCGTTCCTCGAACTACCGCGACACAGTAAGGAAACGGCTCCTCCTACAGAAGCGGGATGGACAGTGGCGCATCGTTGGCGAAACTTCGACGGTGTTGTGATGGCGCGCACGCAACCCTTGCGGCCGGCCCTCGTCCGAGGTGGCGCGCTGCGAATTCCGGCCGCGGTCCGCTGTTCGGCTCAGATGATCGCAGGTAAGGATGGGGTATTCGAGTATCCCGGTCATCCTCGCCGATATCCAGCCGGAAAATGGAAGGAAAGTCGACGGGCTTTATGGAGTTTATTCGGGCAGCCCTGCGGCGCGAAGGTCGTTGAGAAAGCGCCTCCGCAGCGCTTCATCGGCAATGGGCCATGCTCTTTGAACGTGAGACAGGGTGACGTGAGGGTCCGACATTCGCAGCTCCGTCAAAAGCCATTCAGCTTCGTCCCGCTGGCCGAGTTGTACGTATGTGGCCGCAAGCCACAGTTTGATGAACGCAAAGTTCGCGTTACGCTCGTAAGCCGCTTCGAGGGTGGAGACTGCCGACTCGTGGTCTCCGAGCGTGTAGTAAGCGAGCCCGTACTGAAGCAGGTACTCGGACGTGTAGTAGGGGTTTAGAAGCACCGCTTTGTCGAGCAGCGCTATCGCTTTTTTCGCATCTCCGAGATAATTGCTGATCAGCGCCAGCAGTCCATATCCATCCGCATAGTTCGGCGCGATGGTTACCGCCCGCCTTGCAGCTTCTTTCGCCCTGGTAAATTCCTTCCGAAATAGATAAACAAAACCGAGCGCCCAGTGCGTTTGCGGCGCCGAGTCATCGAGCGCGACGGCTTTCTCTGCGAGTTCCAGGGCCCGGTCCAGGGTTTCGGCGGGGGAGTCGGTCCATCCATCTCGATATTCGGTGACCAGGGTCACCGCCAGCGCGCCGTAAGCGCGGCCGTAGCCCGGATCAGCACGAATCGCCTGCCTGTATATCTCGCCTGCCTGTTTGTTGGCGCTGCGCGTTCTCATCTTGAACAGGCGCTGTGCTTCCTGAAACAATCCGTAGGCTTTAAGATTATCAGTTGCCCTGTGCGCCAACCGTTGCCTTTCTTCATTGGACATCTCAACAGCCAGGGATTCGACAATCTGTCGGGTCAGGTCGTTCTGCACCGCAAACACCTCGGTCAATTTCCTGTCGTATCGTTGTGCCCAGGCGTTGAACCCGGTGTCGACGTCGATAAGCCGTACGTTGACTCTGATTGCGTCAAGGACACGCCTGATACTGCCTTTGAGGATAAACCGGACATTCAGCTCTGTCCCGATTTGTATGGGTTCCAGGCTTGTCCCTTTGTATCGCGAAGAAGTACTGCCGGCGATCACCTGCAGGTTCGATAATCTCGACAGGTCTGTGATGATGTCTTCCGTGATTCCGTCTGCGAGCAGGTCCTCTTGCGTGTCGGTGCCCAGGTGCTCAAATGGAAGCACGGCGATGGAAGGTCGCGCAGAAGAGTCGCCGGGTTCGCCGGAATCATTCGATTCCGGCGAAAACACGGATGTCAGTCCGAGAAGCCCGAGGACCAGCAAGGCTGCCAGCGTCGCCATGAGCGTCCGATACTGGCGGCGCGTCTGGGCCGGTGGCTCGTGTTGAGCTTCCGTCTGTGTCGCTTCGAAATCCGCTATTCCGGGCGGGGTCGATTCGCCACTTTCTTCATCGGTGGGGTAGGACACCGGCGCTACCAGTTGGTACCCCCGTTTGGGAACCGTCTTGATGCAGCGCGGCTGGCGGGCGTCGTCCTGCAGGGCTTTACGAAGTTTGATTACCGTAGCCGTGACGGCGTCGTACCCGACCAAGGCGCCGCGCCAGACATCTCGTTCCAATTCTTCACGGGCCACAACCTCGTGTGGACGAGAGGCGAGATAGACCAGCACTTCCATGGCTCTGGGCTCCAGTCGCGTAACGTCTTCGCCGCGGCGCAGCGTGCCTTCCAAGGGCGATACCAGCCAACCATCGATAAAAAACGCTCTATCCACGTTCCCGCCTCCGCGGTGCGGTCTAGATCAGTTCAAATCGTGGCCACCAGCGCTCGATAGATGGCGCAACCCATTGGTTTATAGTCGTAAATTCCAGTAGTAGTTCCTTCGTTTTTCCGGCGTCCTTCGGTCGGGATTTCCCTTCGCAGTATATCAAACAATCTTTCTGGTCTTGGGCCGCTCAGAGTCTGTGAGGCGCGGGGCACCCAGGGCACTTCACCACTGGGGAGAGTAAATATGACAATCGTCCGAACGGGTGTTCAGGCCCTCGTGTTCGCCATCTCATCATTGGCGCTCACCGCCCAGGCGGTCGATCCCACGGGGATCGATGCCGACTCAGGTGGAATCGATGCCGGAGTTCGGGCCATGTTCAAGGCGTATGGTACGGCCTATCCGGACATCAAGTTTGTCCATCTACACGGACCGGATGATCGGTCGCGGATTAATGCGCTGATCACGTCTCTGGGTCAGGGCGCCGCAAACGTGGATTACGAGCATCCTCCGCAAGCGCGCGAAACTCTCCTAGATGCGCAGGTAGGGCGTATCGGGATCATGCTCGCCGAGGGTTCGCCTTCGGCAACACTGTTCAAGACCGGTTTGGGGACAGCGATAACGACACCCTATGTCTGCGTAGTCACGCTCGATACGGACCTCTTGACCGGCGACGCCGAATCTGCAACCCGCTTTTTCCTCGACGATCTAAGCGCTACCGAGATGCGCATAGATAACGAGCACTTTTTGTATTTCGCGTTGGATCACGAGGTGTTTCATTGCCTGGATGCTTACGTAAACGGCCCGACCCGCCCACGGACCGCCAGCAAGGTCACGGCTTGCTACTATGATTCTCGCGCCGAACAACGTGCCGACTTCTACGCCGCGTTGGGACATCGATTACGAAACCCGACCTCGGACGGCATGATCGAAAATCTCGCTGTGTTCAGGACCATGGCGGTCCCGGTGTGGGATCTGCCGCATTACACGGCGCCCGCGTTGTTCGAAGCGCTCGGTGTGGACCGCGCATCCATCGTCGGTTTGGACTTGCGCGAGCGTGTGGAGTTTGCCATGCGCTACGCTGACGGGGTGATCATGAGCGCGGAGCGATATCGGGATTTCGTTGCCGCTGCGGTTGAGGTGTCCGTATCATACGGGAGCGGCGAAGCCGCGTTTTCACCCCTGTCCCACGAGCTGGCTTCCGAAGCACGACGCGCCGACAAAGTGCTCGTGAAGAATCTGGCCCTCCGCGTGCGTGAGGCCAAGCGTCGGTTCGCGGCTAAGCGGCTTTCCAGGAATTGAACTTTCTTGCGCACGCGATCCCGGGGCGCCGTCGGTCTATCGACCGAAAGTAATCGCCACCGCGGGTCGATAGTCGTGCGCTTAAGTTCTTCGTAAACGCAATTCCGACCCCAGTCTCCACAAAGGCAACGCTTTGGGGTATTGGACCTCGCCCCGGGGATGTGTCGCGCCCGCCGTTTCGCTTGTTGTCGAGGTGGCCGCTATGCGCCGATTATCGACACCGCCTGTTCCGGCGAACCCGTCAACATGTGGAGGGTCACGTTTACCCTGAGTGGTGTTTGCGGAATACGAGAGTGCTGTTGGTGCCGCCGAAGCCGAAGCTATTCGACATGACAACGTTCAATTCGGCGCCGTGCCGTGTGGATTGCACGATGGGAAACCCATCCGCGGCGGGGTCGAGGTTGTCGATATTTGCCGATGCCGAGATGAAGCTTTCTTCCATCATCAGCAATGCGTAGATGGCTTCGTTGACCCCCGCCGCACCGAGTGCGTGGCCGGTAATCGATTTAGTAGAGCTGATCGGCGGGAGATCGTCTCCAAATACGTCTCGCAGTGCCTCCAATTCCCGTACGTCGCCGATGGGCGTGCTGGTCCCGTGCGCGTTGATGTAATCGACCGGTCCGTCCACGGATTCCAGTGCCTGGCGCATGCATCGGACCGCGCCCTCTCCGGAGGGCTGCACCATGTCGGCTCCGTCCGACGTGGCCCCGTAACCCACCAGCTCGGCATAGATTCTGGCGCCGCGCCTCTGTGCGTGTTCCAATTCCTCCAGCACGAGCACGCCGCCGCCGCCGGAGATCACGAACCCATCGCGATCCGCGTCGTACGGGCGCGAGGCCGAAGTGGGACGTTCGTTGTATTTTGATGACAAGGCACCCATGGCGTCGAAAAGTACGGTCATCGACCAATGGATTTCCTCCCCGCCGCCGGCGAACACCAGGTCCTGCTTGTCCCACTGGATCAGCTCAGCAGCGTGGCCGATACAGTGCGCGCTGGTGGCACAGGCGGAGCTGATGGAATAACACACACCCTTGATTTTGAACGCAGTGCCCACACATGCCGCGTTGGTGCTGGCCATGGTTCGGGTGACCATGTACGGCCCGACCTTCTTGACGCCTTTGGCTCTGAGCAGATCGGCGGCCCTGACGATGTTTTCCGGCGACGCGCCGCCAGTACCGCAGATCAGGCCGATGCGCGGGTGCGAAATCGCTCGTTCGTCCAGACCGGCATCGGCGACGGCTTCGCGCATCGCCAGTTGATTGTAAGCCGCGCTGTCCCCCATGAACCGCTTGACCTTACGGTCGATCGCTTGGTCGAGATCGAGATCGACGGTGCCCTCCACCTGGCTGCGCAATCCCAACTCCGTGTACTCCGGGTTGTGTCGGATGCCGGAGCGCCCGTCACGGAGGCTCGCTACCACCTCCGACTTATCAAGCCCGATACTTGAAACGATACCGATGCCGGTTACCACTACGCGTCGCATGAGCACCTCATCAAAAGCCGTCAGTGGATTTGAACAGACCTACTCTCAGGTCCCTGGCGATGTAGATTTCCCGGTCGTCCGCAGTGACCGACCCGTCCGCGATGCCCAAATACAACTTTCTCGCCACCACGCGTTTGAGATCTACGCGATAAGTCACGCGGTGCGACTGAGGCGTGATCTGGCCGCTGAACTTCACTTCGCCGGCACCCAGTGCTCGTCCGCGGCCCGGGCCACCCCGCCAGCCGAGATAAAAACCGACCAATTGCCATAGCGCGTCCAGGCCCAGGCAGCCGGGCATCACCGGATCTCCTTGAAAGTGGCAGTCGAAGAACCAAAGCCCGGGCTTGATATCCAACTCAGCGGTAATGACCCCTTTGTCGTTGGCGCCACCGGTCTCGCGAATGTCCGTGATGCGGTCGAACATCAGCATCGGCGGCGCGGGGAGCTGTGCGTTTCCAGGCCCGAAAAGCTCCCCGCGCGAACAAGCGAGTAATTCTTCATAGGCGTATGCGTTCTTTTTCTGCATCAACCGGTGTGTCTGTGAATCCAAGTTGTAGGGGATTATCGGCAAACCGAGATCATCGCCAATATACCCGCAAGCCGTCAATCGGCGGCCGGTTGGTCTTGCTCCATACCGGCCCCACTGCGCCGAAAAGCGAGCCTTTTGAGGTAACGGGAATCACCATCAACGGCCGAGGCCGGCATAACCCCGGGTATCCGCACGCGTTTGCACATTCGATACGATGCGGAACCCGCCGTCACATTGTGCGCTGAGAAGTCCATTTTACGTCTATCGTATGACAAAACTGAGACGGAGACATCGGCGACTCGGGAACAGCCGCTCCCCAGTTCACGGTTTGTCCCAGTGTGTGCGCTGACGGTCAAGACGGCGTATGTATTGCGCTACACTAGGCTCCGATGCGGTAGCAGGAGGCGATGATAACGTGATCACCTGGATTCCCAGTCCTAACTATACCGCCGGACGGCAGGGGTATCGGCCGGAAGCGATCGTTATCCACATTATGGCCGGTACCCTGGTCGGTACCGACGCTTGGTTCTCGAGCCGGCAGAGCGGCGTGTCCGCCCACTACGGGATCGGCAAGCAGGGTGAGGTTCACCAGTACGTCGACGAGAGCGACAGTGCGTGGCATGCCGGACGGCGCTATGCGCCCAGCTGGTCGTTGATCAAAGACCGCGTCAACCCCAATCTGTACACCATCGGCGTGGAGCACGAAGGCCGCGACGATGACGCCTGGCCGGACACGATGTATGACGCCAGTGCCCGTTTGATCCAGGGTGTATGCCTGCGCTGGGAAATACCCATCGACCGGCGCCACATTGTGGGCCACCGGGAGATCTATGCGCGCAAGACGTGTCCCGGACATCGTGTGGACCTGAACCGACTGGTACACCTCGCCAGAGCGGCGGCGGGTGAGGCGGAGCGTTACAACTTCGTCAAAAGGCGCGGGAAAGTATCGGCCGTGCGGCGTCTCAATATCCGCCGCGGCGCGCCCCATGTACTCGCTTCCCGTTTGCGCACCGCCCGAATCGGCGAGTCTTTGCCGTACACCGGTTGGACGAGCAATGGGCAAAATGTGAGCGGTAATCCGCACTGGTATCGAACGGCCGAAGGCGATTACTTCTGGGCCGGCGGCACCGACGTCCCGACCCCCGGTTTACGTTGAAAAGCCGGGGTCTTGCGGGCGTCGTGGCCTGCGCCGCTATGTATTGGCTGGTTGCGTGCGCGGTGGGGCCGGGAAAAGCCGGACATCAGGCCGCGGCGGTGCCGGACCTCGGGCAGCGGCTGGTCAAGTCGGTACGCGTTTCGGGTCGGCGCCCGGGTCAGACCCACATTGAGATCGATCACGACGTGTTGCGTGTGCTGGAGGCGGAGTCGGATTCTCGCGTACACACGGTTTTGCGCGATCCACTGGCCGCGGCGCAGGTGTTTTCGCGCGCGATCGGCGTGCCTGACGGGGGACGTTACGAGTTGATTGCGCAGTACGGGGTGGAACACACCGAAGCGGGCCACGCCCTGGCCACCGTCGCCGTTGGCTTCGCTGACGGTCGGCGCATTCTGATACGGTTGATCGCCTCCGGCGGCGACGCCAACCACCGCCTCTGGGTGCCCAACGATGTGCTTTCCGAGTGAGTGGTAAGTAACGAGACACAAAGCGCCAACGCACTGATTGCTGTGGTCCGCTTTGCGATTGCCGGCGGCGCGTGGGACATATTACCGCCCTGAGAGCCGCTGAATTCACGGTAATGGCGGGGCGACTGGCGTAGTTTAATGAACCGGTAACCGAATCCCTGCGACTTACCGGAAAGCGGCGGAAGCTCGTCACCATGCCGACGCGTCGGTTCCGAAGACGCCCGGCGCGAGCCTCGGTTGCGGTGGTTTACCGATCCCGGCCGGAAGTGATGCGAATGGAACTCGTGCACGCCGGCCGGGAGTCGGGTTCCGGCAGGTCCCGCATGACCATGCGCGCCCCACGGGACGGTAGCGTCGCCGGTCGCGTGGTCCCGCGGCTGTGCAAGGACTGCCGGCACAACGCGTATCGACAAACGACGCGCACATCACGTACCCTCCCGGTCTCCTCACGCTTAAGGACTTTGCTATGCCGTCGCGTTGGACGGACCGCCGCTGCCGTTTGCGGTCCCTATTCTGCGAATCGCGCTGCGTCTATCCGGCGTCGGTTTTCGATCCGATCTCCGCGCGCATCGCTGAGGATATCGGGTTTGAGGTGGGTATGCTGGCCGGTTCGGTCGCGTCCATGACCGTGCTCGGTGCACCGGATCTGATCGTGCTGAGTCTTTCGGAACTCGCCGACCAGTCGCAACGCATTTGCCGGGCGGGTGAACTCCCGCTACTTGTGGACGCGGATCACGGTTACGGCAACGCGTTGAACGTCATGCGTACGGTCGAGGAATTGGAAAATGCCGGGGTGGCGGCACTGTCTATCGAAGATACCGATCTACCGCGGCCATTCGGTGATCACGCCAAGGCGAGTTTGATCTCGATAGAAGAGGGCGTCGGAAAAATACGCGCGGCGTTGCGGGCGCGGCGGGACGAAGCGCTGATCATCGCCGGGCGCACCAGCGTGCGCGCCGCGCGGGATTTTCCCGATGTGATCGATCGCGTGGTTGCCTATGAGGATGCCGGCGCTGATGCGGTTTTCGTCGTCGGGGTGGAAAACCGCGAACAATTGGAAGCCGTAAGTGCGCGGGTTCGCGCACCGATCATTCTGGGAGGTGCCGCGGACGAGCTCCTGGACGCCGAGTACCTCGCCGATCACGGTGTAAAAATTTGTCTGCGCGGCCACCAGCCGTTTGCCGCTGCGGTAAAGGCGGTATACGACACCTTGCAGGCGCTGCGCAAGGGGGCTGCGCCGGCGGAGCTCACGAACGTGGCCGACAAGAATCTGCTGCGCGATGTGACGCGTGATTTCGACTATCAATCCTGGGTCAACGCCTACCTGAGGCCGATGCATTCGGATTGACCCCGTTTCGGAGCAGACCCTCGCGGCGCGCTGACCTTGTGGTACGAAGTAACGTAAAATATGCACGACACCGGTGTGAGCAGAAACGGAGTGACCATGACCGTAATTCGCGGCGATGACCTGACGCAGAGCGTAGCGGATGCCCTGCAGTTTATCTCGTACTACCACCCCAAAGATTTCGTCGACGCAGTCTACGCCGCGTATCAAAAGGAGGAGAATCCCGCGGCGCGAGACGCTCTCGCACAGATTCTCACCAACTCAAGGATGTGCGCCGAGGGCCATCGGCCGATATGTCAGGATACCGGAATCGTGACGGTATTCGTGCGAGTTGGAATGCGCGTACAGTGGGATACCGAACAAAGCGTGTCAGAACTGATTAATGAGGGAGTGCGGCGCGCGTATACGCATCCGGACAACGTGTTACGCGCATCGATACTGACCGATCCCGCCGGTAAACGTGTAAACAGCAGGGACAACACACCGGCCGTGATCCACATGGAAGTCGTGCCCGGGGATACCGTAGAGGTGGAGGTCGCGGCAAAGGGAGGGGGTTCGGAAGCCAAATCCAAGTTCGCGATGTTGAATCCCTCCGATGACATCGTCGACTGGGTTCTGAAAATGATACCGACGATGGGGGCCGGCTGGTGTCCGCCGGGCATCCTGGGTATCGGTATCGGTGGCACGGCGGAGAAGGCGATGGTGATGGCCAAGCAAGCGTGTATGGGGTCCATCGACATTAATGACCTGAAGGCGCGCGGGCCCGCGAACGCCTTGGACGAATTGCGTCTGGAAATATTCGAAAAGGTCAATGCGCTGGGAATCGGTGCACAGGGACTCGGCGGGTTGACGACCGTATTGGACGTCAAGATCAGAGACTACCCGACGCACGCGGCGAACAAACCGGTGGCCCTGATCCCCAACTGTGCGGCCACCCGTCATGCGCATTTCGTGCTCGACGGTAGTGGACCGGCAGAACTGACTCCGCCCCGCATTGAGGAGTGGCCGGACATTGCCTGGGAGGCAGGCGTCGATACGCGCCGGGTGGACCTGGATCGCCTGACGGCGGAGGAGGTGCGCCAATGGCAGCCCGGGGAAACCCTGTTGTTGTCCGGTACGATCCTGACCGGGCGTGATGCAGCGCATAAGCGAATCGTAGACATGTTGGATCGCGGCGAATCGCTGCCGGTGGATTTGCGCGGCAAATTCATTTATTACGTCGGTCCCGTGGACCCGGTCGGCAGCGAAGTTGTGGGGCCCGCGGGTCCGACCACTGCCACGCGTATGGACAAATTTACCGAGCAGGTGCTCGCTGCCACGGGGCTGATGGGCATGATCGGCAAGGCTGAGCGGGGTCCGGATGCGCTGCAGGCGATCGCCAAGCACGGCGCGGTGTATTTGATTGCGGTGGGCGGCGCCGCCTATCTGGTATCCAAGGCCATCAAACGCGCGCGTGTCGTGGCATTCGATGATCTGGGCATGGAAGCCATACACGAGTTTGTCGTCGAGGAAATGCCGGTCACCGTGGCGGTGGATTCCCGAGGTGAGTCCGTACACGAGCGTGCACCGAAAGTCTGGCAGGAGCGGATCGGTAAAATCCCGGTGGTCCACGCATAACGATTTCTCGCACTGTGGCGGGGCCTTGTCGGAACATCGAAATGCCGTGCTTCTGGCGACAATCGGTGTTGGGCTGGCGGCGATGGCGTTTGTCGCTCCGATCGCGCAGGACCCTACGTACCACGATTTCGCCGACCAGCGAACGCTTCTTGCGATACCCAACTTCTGGAATGTGGTGTCGAATGTGCCCTTTGTGTTCGTGGGCCTCTATGGTCTCGTCAGTACCCCCCGGCTGCATGGATCGGTCTCCCGTGCCAGTTTTACCGTGTTTTGCCTGGGTGTGTTCGCCGTCGGGTTCGGTTCGGCTTACTACCACCTCCAGCCGACTACTGCGACCCTGTTTTGGGACCGGCTGCCGATGACGATTGCCTTTATGGCTTTGTTCGCCATGGTGCTGGGCGATCGGGTTTGCGCACCCCTGGGCAAGGCCCTGCTATGGCCGCTCGTGTTCGTGGGCATGGCGTCCGTCTTGTATTGGCACTGGAGCGAGTTACGCGGTGCGGGCGACCTGCGCCCCTACGTTTTGGTGCAGTTCCTACCGATGCTGTTGATCCCGCTGTTGTTGGTCTTGTACACGGGCAATGGCGTCAAAGCCGGTTGGTTGTGGGGTACGTTGGTCGCGTACGGTACGGCGAAACTGGCCGAGTACTGGGATGATCGTTTGTACGCGGCAATCGGAGTGAGTGGTCACACCCTGAAACATCTGCTGGCGGGGCTCGCGGTTTTTCTCGTGTTATCTGCGGTTTTCCGGCCGCAGAGCGCAGGTGTGGGTACCGCGCAACGCCCGTGCCCGGGTGACGGCCGGTAGCGGCCGGGCCGCTCCTCGACCGAATGTTGCACACGGTGGCGTAAGCCGGCGTGGGAGTGGGTTCCGACCATGAGTGATTTCATCGACTATTTGGATGAAATGTTGGCGGTATTCGGGCCCGTAGAGTTTCGCAAAATGTTCGGTGGTTATGGTGTTTTTCATTGCGACGTAATGATCGGCCTGATCGCCGATGATCTGCTCTATTTCAAAGCCGATGCGGAGTCGGCGCCGCTTTTCGTTGCCTGCGGCTGTCCGCAGTTTTCGTATCAGAAAGGTCGCCGACGGGTTTCGATGTCGTATTACCTGGTACCCGAAGAGGCTTTGGAAGATCCGCATAAACTCGCTGATTGGGCACGGCTTGCTTTCGCCGCGGCGCTGCGGACGAAGCAATGACTCTGCCGTTACACCATCGGGTTTTTTTAGAGCTTTTCCAGATAACCAAGCATGATAGTGCGTGCGGCTTCGGTGGTTTCCATCAGTCGCTGGCTGTCGAGGTGGATCCGCCGCACCTTCGCCAGCGGATGCCGTTCCAGGTACCAGTGGATATTGTGACGCAATTCGAAAACCGCTCTGTCGATCTGGGCTTCACGGGTTGTTTCGCTTAGTCTCAGCAGGTTCTTGCGCTTCGTGCCCCACTCCATCACCCGGACATGATAGTGGCCAGCATTCGCGTAACAGTCGAACTTGATCACCTCGTGGCCGTGGACGTTGAGAATAACCGCAGGTCCGCTCCCTTGGCCGTAGGATTTCCAGTACACATCGAGGTGCGCATGCGCATTGATCGGGAGTTTCCGCACGTCTTTTCTGACCCGCGCGTCCCGATCGGTATTCCGGCGCGGGGGTAACAGGAAAATATGCAAAGGGCGCGGTATTAGCTTGCGCGCCACCCTGTGTAACTTATTCATGGAGTTTCTGCTACGACGGCTAAGGTTTGTCCGCCGGCCGCCAGTCTCCGCGCCATCGCGCCAACCGCAAACGCAGCGGACGCAAGGGGTCGTGTTTCGAGGCGAGGCGCTGCTCCGCCGCCGCGTGGACCAGTTGCCGGTTCAGGGCCGCTTGGTATGCGGTTTCACCGCCCGGTCGGCAGTACCGCGCGAAGTACTCCGCGATTTCATCGCGCCGCTCGGCGGTGCTCCAGCCTGGATGTTTACCGCGCCGCAAGTATACGACAGTAGGCAACAAGCAGGCGCCGGCGCGGATGTCGCTTTGTGCCAGGAACTGTTGCCACATGTACCGATCGGTGGGCTCCTCCGGAGGTGTGGTGCGCCAGCCGTCGGGCAGACGCCGGTAAGCGTCGAGCCGGTGCGCGGCCATCGATAGCGGGATCCCGCAACGACCGTCCAGCACCGCACGACGGTGTTCTGCCTGGCTTACGTCTATGGTGCCGTGAAAATGGAAGCGACCTTGTGGGTCCGGCTTCACGATCAACGTGTGTCCGAAGTCGTGATCCCGCAACAACGTATACATCACCGCGATGTGATTCGGAAGCAACAAGTCGCGGTCGCACAGATAACATACGATTTCTCCACGCGCCTGCTGAAGTAGCGTGTGGCGATACTCTTCTCCGCGCCGCTCGTGCTTCGGGAAACCGAAGTACTTGATCCGCTGATCCGATGCAGTCAGCTTAAGCGCCGCCTGTTTCGTTTCCTCAGCGACCCCGTCACCGATGATGAAAAGCTCCCAAGCGGTTTCAGACTGCCGGAGCAAACTCCCGATCGAGTACTCGAGGAGCGGCCCCCGATCGATACTGGTCGGAAGGACTACCGTCGCCTTTACCATAATGAAGCCATTTCGAGGTGCCGTCGGAGTTCCGGAAGCGATGAGAACTGTGCGGCGCGCTCGGAAAGGAGAGGGTCCTCGAACGGCCAGGGAATTTCCAGTTCCGGGTCGGCCCAGTGCACACCCCAGTTGTCGTCGGCTCCGTATGTCCGATAGCTCTCGGACACCGCCTGGAGGTGCAGCGAGTCGGTATGAAAATACCAACCGTGTATCAGACCCGCGGGAAACGTGAGCGCAGTGGGATCGGTGCCGTATAGTCGATACAGTTGCCAGTGACCGCGGGTCGGGGACTTGGGGCGCTCGTCGCGCAGTCCCAGGGACACTTCCCCCTCCACGAGCGAGAAATACTCGTCGTGACGCAGATGCAGGTGACAACCGCGCAACACGTTGCGTCCCGAGGTGACCAAACTCCATTGGCACGGCACGTCGATGGCATTCCAGTGTTGTTGGAAAACCTCCGTAAAACTGCCACGTGAATCGAAATGCGGCGTCAAGCGCGTTAGTTTGACGCCCTCGATCGCCGATCCGGCAACCATAGACGATATTCGATTTGCAGTCACTTCTCACCTCTCTTGTCTTGCGAATCTTTTTGCTCCATGGCCAGAGCGCGGATTTCGTGGATGGCTTGTACCACTTCGGCGCCAACGCCTACGTCCCAAAGCGGCGCCTTGCGGTCCCCCTCTAAGAACTCGAGAAACGCACGCAATTCGGTGTCCAGAGCGGATAGACCAGAAAAGTCAATCGTTTCCACTTGATTCGGTACAATGAAACCCTCGCCCCGAATGAGATTGATGTAGCCGCCTTCATCGTCGGGCAGGACGAGCACACCGGTTTCGCCGTGGACCCGGACTTCGCGGCGTTTTTCGCCATAGCGGTTGGAGACTTCCAGAATGCAAGGTGGACCGTTCGGGTCTTGCAGGCAGGCGACGCAACCGACCAGTGATCCGCTCATGAATTCGGCGTTTGCGTATACGGGCCGCGGAAGGCTGCCGAGCAGAAAGTGAAAGATGGAAAGGTCGTGGGGCGCGAGGTTGCCGAGAGTGTCGATGTCACGCCGAGGGCTGGTCCAGTTCGCGCGCGTACTGCGCAGCAGAGTGGGAGCGCCGACGGCGCCTGACTCGAGCAGCCGCTTCAGCTTCCTGATTCCCGGGTGGTAGGTCCAGATGTGCATGACGAAGATCGGTGCCCCGGTCCGCTGCAAGAGTAAACGAGCGTCGGCGAGCGTATCCGTCAGCGGTTTTTCGACGAACAGCGGCGCTTGATTACCCAGCTCATCGAGCTTCGCTACGACGTCGGCGTGTGTGCTGGCCGGCGTTGCAATGATGTAGCCGTCCACCGCAGGCAGTGCATCGAGTTGTGAGACGAATGAGATTGCGCCGAATTCGAGAGCGCGCCGCTCGCGGCTGGCATCGATGTCGCACGCTGCGACCGGTACCGACAAATCCGACAGAGCACGCAGAATGCGCTCTCCCCAGATACCGCAACCGATCAAACCCAGGCGCACATCTGCCCCCATTGCCATTTTCCGACCCCCACGTTTCAAACCACTTCGGCGCCCTGGCCACCGAGGGACGCGCCGCTAACGCGCCTTCACCTGAGGATAACGTGGCGAACCCGCGCATCGTCGCACTCGCATCTCGAAGGGAATGGATCCCCGCATATCCCCACCCACGCGGGGCAGTCTATCTTGAACTCATACCCCGCTCAACTTGCCCACCACAATCGGTAGAGGGCAAATAGTTCCGAAACTGAATCAATGCGTTACGGCGCTACGAGAGGATCATTTGTCTCCCACGCTTTTCAGCGGGCTCAGCCTGACGACCAGAATGGCAACCAGTGGAAGCGTCACTCCCAGTACCGCAACGGTGATCAGCAGCAGCCCCACTTCGCTGTAATCCGCCGGGGTCGTCACCTTCCCCGCGGCGTCCCGCACTTCGCGCGTCACGGTGTATATCTGGTTCAAGTACTTCGTACCAAGCTGGCTCAGTGACAGTGCCAGATTAGTGAATGAAGCCATTACCGCAAAGAATGTCGCTTTCAGGGCGGGGGGCGCCGAATTCGCGATCCACGCGAGCATCGGGATCATTGCGATCTGGCCGAGCGGTGACTCCAGAGCGGTATCTATGAGGGCGATAAAGCGTGCATCGACCACACCGTTGGTGTGTGCGGCGGTCCACTCGTGCAGACCGTAGTACAGACCAATGTTGGGCAGGATCAGAATGCCGCCGGCAATGGTCAAGAATGCGATGACGTAGGCGATGGATTTCTCCGCCATGAAGCGGCGGAAAATAAACATACCGACCAGGGTTAGGCTGCTCGCGATCAGCGACAGAACAGAGAGGAATTGCTGATCGAAACCGAGTTCATCGATCATCCACCAGCTTGTTCCAGCCCCGGCGCCGGGCAGGGCGCGGAACACGAACACGATAATCGCGGTACCCACGAGGACCCGACGCGCCTCGGGTGTCAAGACTTGGGTCAGGCGGAATATCAGAAAGATTACGATCGCCATCGAGCCGGCAAAGACGATCTCCTGATTGTAGGGGATGTCGATGATGCCAAGAGACACTGTAAATACTGCGAACGCGAGGCTGCCGCCCAATATCCACCAGTTTGGTGCCGGACGTTCGACCTGCGGCGCAATCATGGTATCGATGGTTTCCTCGTCGAGTCCTTTACGCCGTAACCGTCGCCGATCTCTAAACTTGATGTATTCACTCAGGCCAACGCCCGCGATCGAAATCAGCGGTATGATCAGAGCCAACTGGTAAATATTCGTGTAGACGTCGATCTTCACCGCCTCGGGCATGGCGTGGACATCGCTGAACATCGCGATGTTGACCGCCGATACGAGCACACTGCCGCCGATAATTGCGACTCTGCCCAGCGTCTGCATGGTCGTATGCATGAGCCGGCGGGTGTCGTCCGGCAGTGCGTTACCCTCGCTGTCGACGCGCGGTACAGCTTCGACGGTCATGGCGTCCGCAACCACATCCTGGATCACATAACCGACGGGCGACAGCAACACGCTGATCACAAACCAGGTGTTGATGGGCAGGATTGCCTGCATCGCTTCCTTGTCGCTCAGCAATCCAATCATGATGAACAAACTGGCGGCGATCAGCACTGCACCGACGAAAACCAGGATCGATTTCCAACGCCAGTACAAGTCGACCAAGTGTCCAAGTGGCATTTTCAGCGCCCACGGTATGCCGGCCCAGAAACCAAGACCGGCCAAAAAGGCGGCGGACAGACCCAGATAGTCCTTGACGAAGAATGTGCCTACGATGGCGGTCAGTCCGGATACGCCGGCGGCGACGTACACCATGAGCGGCGGTAGATAGGAAAGGCGCATTTCGCGCCCGAGTTCAAGGATATTCCGGTCAAACCAGCGGTAACCCGCGCGCCACACGCTGGGTCGGACGGTCGCGTTGGATGTTGTGCTCATGGATGAAACTTGCTTTTGTTAGGGCGCATAGGTCCTCGGAGCCTCATTCACGGGAGGTCCTCGGCGCCGGCGGATGCGCCTGCCGATGCGGTTCCGACCCGTTCGCCGGCAGCCAACCGGCGTGCGTGGAGGTCCCGGATACTGCCCCGATTGATACTCGAATTTCAAATGATACTTCTCAAATGATACTTCAATGTTTGTCGTAAACTAGCGACGCGACCGGCATACCATCGTGTGCGTTGCGCCGGGCTCGCAGTCTGATACCGCTACTGCTTCGGCGTCGCGGAGGTGCCCGCACCCTAGTCTCGGAGTAACGGCGGGGCGAGAAAGTTCAATGTGTCCGGTCGGCCGCTATCGAATCGGGTTCCGGTGAGGGTGACCGGAATTGATACCGTGGGGACCACTCGTGCGGCGCCGTTCGAGCTCTCCGGAGATGCATCCAACCGCGGCTGGGGCGCCTGTAAGCCGGAAGCGGAACTGGCGCACGTTTGTCGCTTGGCGGCCTCCGGCGGGGGCATGGTAAGCTACGCGCGCTTCCCGGTCCCGCGATGCCACATTATGAATTCCACTACGATGTTCGTTCTGCTGTGCGCCGCCGCACTCCTTGTGGGTGCACTGATTCCGATTCAGGCCGCCACCAACGCGGCGCTCAGCAAGTCGTTAGAGAGCGTTTTTTACGCGTCGTTGATTCTGTTTCTGGTCGGGTTGGTGTTTGTGGCGGTTTTTCTCACCATTAGAGGCGAGGCTCCGCCACCCGCTGCGGCGTTTCAAATGGCACCGGGATACGGGTACCTGGGCGGGTTCATTGTCGCCACCTACGTGATCTCGATCACGTATCTGGCACCACGCATCGGGGTCGGCAACGCGATCTGTTTTATCGTCACCGGCCAGATTTTGAGCGCTGTCATCATCGATCACTTCGGTCTGTTTGGGGCGGTGATCCACGATCTAAACTGGCGGCGTATCAGCGGTGTCGTTTTGATGATCGCCGGGTTGTTTCTTGCCCATCGGGTGTAGGATTCCGGTACGCTCGAGCAACCGTGGGCCGCTAATGACTCATGCGACAGGCGGGCCGGCGGGTGTGTCGCAACGGCACATCGACCCAGAAATCGATTCGCGGAAAATTTCGCCCGATCAACAGCGGGTATTCAAAGCCGGAGCGATCGACCAGAGATACCTCGGTGCGCCGGAGGACCTCGCCCAGACACAGTCCGAGGATCACGACCGGACGGCGCTCGAACGCACCCCTGTGGCGCCTGATTCGCGCGGTGCGCTGCACAGCCAGTGTCAACGTCCGAGTGTGGCCGCCGGTTCCGCTCAACCCGAACCGCACATACCGCACGCCGTCGACTTCTAGGTTGGCAATGTCGCTGGCGTGCAGCGAGAAGTCGCAGCGCCGGTATCGATACGGGCGCCGACATGGTGTTCGGGTGCGTGTACGGCGACCGTTTCGACGGCCCCGACAATTCGCTTCACTTCCGGTTGGTGCCCGAACGCGCTTTCCAGCAACGACAATGCAACTAACCGGGCGGATAGGCGCCGCGCCCACGATACGGGTTCCTCGGCGCACAGGCCCGGACGTCTCCGATCGTGATCCGTCTTCGCTCTAGGAAGCCACGATGGCATGATTGTTGGGCTCGTTACCAATCTCGAATACAATCCGGAAGTATAGTTGGGTATCCGGGCCGGATACGAAGCCATGTATGTCAGCTTGGGTCAATTCATCAACTGGGTGTCGGCTTGAAAAAATGAGTCAAGAACAACTTAAGAAATCTCTCGACGGATTGCGTGACGAACTGGATGCGCTCAGTGAGGACAATACCGAAACTCGTGAACGGCTGAGCGAGCTGATTTTCGAGCTTGAGGTCCAAGTTGAAGAACTGGCGCAGTCCGGGGATACGGAATCACTGATCGATCATGTGCGCAAACGGGTCGACGATTTTGAGGTTGAACACCCACGGATCACCCGAGTGCTGAACGATATTATGATGACTTTGAGCAACATGGGCATTTAATCGCGTAGGCCCGTAGGCCCCGGCAGTTGATTTAGGGATGACCTTCCGCAACAGACGCTACATCAGGCATCCGTCGAGCATACCCATCGAATGCCGCGTGTTGGATTCCGATCAACGGATTCGAAATCCGTTGCAAAACATCAGCCAGGGGGGGCTGTGTTTCGCTGCTCGTCATCGATTGGACCCGGGTGTCGAGATACGGATACGGATACCGATCCGAGACCCCGCCTTCGAAGTCGATGGGACTGTTCGATGGTGCCGGTCTGCACCGGACGGTTACGATGTCGGAGTGGAGTTCTCTGATGCGGGATCGGCTTTCGCGGTGCGGATGGTGGAGCAGGTATGTCACATAGAGCGCTATCGTGCGGATGTTCTCGAACGCGAGGGCCGCGCGTTGACGGGCGAACAGGCGGCCGAGGAATGGATAAAGCGTTATGCCGAAGATTTTCCGGATTGAGCGGCGTTGCGATTGAGCCGTCAGCACCGGCGTCGCGACGGGAAACGATATCGCGGGGCCCGATATTCCACTACCGGTGTCGTCAGGGTGCCCGTTGACCTGTCGCCTCGGGGCAAGTTCGTTTGATCGCCCGTGCTTAGAAAAGTCATCGCCTGGATTGGCTACGCAGTCTTCCTGACAATAGTGGTGGAGGGAGCGGCGCGTCTGGCGCTGGGATCGGACGAATTCCGTGGCGGTATAGCACTCGACAGCGATGCCGCCTGGCGGTTGCACTGGGTCAACAACGTGCGAAACGAACCCGAAGATGTCTACGCTCGTTTCGACGATCACCACCCGATTCGCGGATGGACTCCGAAAGCGGGTCTGCGGGACATCGAAATACGCCAGCACGGCAGAATCTGGAAACTTAGCACTAATTCCCACGGATTACGCGGAAAAGTCGAATACGCGCCGCGTTCCGACAAGTTGCGAATAGCCGTTTATGGTGATTCGTTTACGTTCGGTGAGGAGGTCGATGACAACGAGACATATGTCCACCAATTACAAAAATTTCTCCCTCGGTCGGAAGCAATGAATTTCGGCGTACACGGGTACGGGCACGACCAGATCTACCTGTATATGCAAGAGACATTGCGTGAATACGATCCCGATATCGTTGTGCTCGGCTACGTTCGAGATGATGCGCGCCGAAATATGCGGCAGTTCAGAGACTTCGCGAAGCCCAAGCTGGTCGTCGATGCGCGCAGTCCGGATGGCCTGAGGCTGGTTGGGACACCGGTGCCGACCTCGGCGGAGGTTCTTCAGCATGAAGTTTATCGCTCGAAATTCCTCGACATTCTGGAGATACTGTACAACCGGTACTGGGACATGACCGGTGGGGCGACCGCCGAAATGGAGCGCGTGACTTTACACATCCTTGCCGCCATGCGGGACCTGGTCGAGGGACAAGGGCGGAAATTTCTGGTCGTATATCTGCCCCATTCGGAGGATTTGATGTATCCGAGGATGGTCCGACCCGGCCGGCAAATCTACGAACGGTTTTGTGAGCGCCCCCCTGCCTGTATAGATTTGCGGGACCGACTCGCGCAGCTCAGGTTCGACGGCGAGCCCATCAGGGCGCCGGGACATTGGCACGAGGATGGCCACCGCTGGGTGGCGCGGCTGTTGGCAGAACATATGACCAAAAAGTTGCCGCTATGAACACGCTGAATCCTCATTGAGAGCAGAATAGATAATGCACCTAGAACGTCTCGATCATCTTGTATTGACGATCAAAGATCTGGCTGCGACCTGTGACTTTTACCGCGATGTGTTGGGGATGCAAGTCATTACTTTTGGCGCAGGCCGCACCGCGCTTTTGTTCGGCGAGCAAAAAATCAATCTTCATGTGGCAGGGCGCGAATTCGAGCCCAAAGCGGAACATCCGACCCCGGGATCCGCAGACCTGTGCTTCATATCCGGGCTACCCATCGATGCGGTGCTGGAGCACTGGCAAGAGTGCGGCGTCAATCCCGTCGATGGGCCGGTGGAGCGGACCGGTGCCCTGGGTCCGATGTTGTCCGTCTACTGCCGCGATCCGGATCTCAATCTGATCGAGGTCAGCACGTACTTGTGAAGCAATCGCGGTTTTCGGCGGTGATGATTGAAACCGTGATTCTGGACTACGGTGGCGTTATTTCGCCGGTGCGGCGCTCCCAGGCGTTCGTCGACTGGTTGCTCGCCCATTACGCTGTCAGTGCTCACGATCTGCATTCGTTGTTTGAGGGACCGCTGTACCGCGACTACCAACGCGGAGTTGTCTGCGAAGAGGTGTTCTACGGAAGGTTGCGTGCATTGGGTGTGGACGCCAGTCCCGCGGAACTGGCTGCGGTTTTCAACCGTTTCAATGAGCCGGATTCGGAGATGAAACGCGTCATAGATGCACTGCGGCCGGATTTCGATTTGTGCTTGATCTCGGACAGCACACCGGAGTTGACGCGGGACGTCAAGCGCCGCTTCGCAGGGGTGTTTCGCGTCGCGTGTTTTTCCGATGACCATGGTTGCGTCAAGAGCGACGAAAGATTGTTCGATGTCGCGCTGCGTGGGATTGCCAAACCCGGCGACGTTTGTCTTTATATTGATGATCGTGCGCGAAACCTGGCGTATCCGGCATCGGTGGGCATTCACTGTATACTATTCACCGGTATGGCTCCGTTGATTCGTGACCTACACCAGCGCTACGGCATCGACGTTCGGCCTGTACAGGTTTGAAGCGCCTGTCGACCATCCATAGAAGGCAATGCGTGCAGGACGGTTCGAGGACGCCATGAATCCACCTCCCGCGGAAATCGGAGCCCCGCTCGCCGAAGTCGAAACGCCCGCGTTGATCGTCGACCTGACCGCGTACGAAGCCAATGTCGAGCGGCTGCAAAGATTCGCCGACCAACGCGGAGTCGGGTTGCGTCCCCACGCAAAGACGCATAAGTGTGCGGCAATCGCGCTCTACCAGATGCGCGCAGGCGCCGTCGGTGTATGTTGCCAGAAGACCAGCGAGGCCCAGGCGCTCGTCGAGGCGGGGGTGCCCGATGTGGTGATCTCCAATGAGGTGGTCGGCGCCCCGAAAATCGCCCGGCTGGTCGAGCTCTCGACGCGAGCGACGGTTTCCGTATGCGTTGACGACGCCGGGAACGTGGACGCGCTAAGCGCGGCGATGGCGCCGCACCGTCGCCAGCTCGGCGTATTGGTGGAGATCGATGTGGGCGCCGGGCGGTGCGGCGTCGGGACGGTCGAAGACGCAGTGGGTTTGGCGCGCCGCATTACCGACGCCCCCGGACTGCACTTCAAAGGCTTACAGGCCTACCACGGCGGCGCGCAACACGTGCGTGACTTTCACCAGCGGTGTGAAGCCGCGAAGGGGGCCATCGTTAGGGCTTTCGAGGCGCACCGCGCGCTGATCGACAACGGCCTTAAGTGCGAGATCGTGTCCGGCGGGGGAACGGGCTCCTACGTCCTGGAGGCGGAGAGCGGCGTCTACAACGAACTCCAATGCGGGTCCTACATCTTCATGGACGTCGACTACGGCCGTAATCGGGCTCGAGACGGAGCGTGGTACAGGGAGTTTCGCAATAGTTTATTCGTCTACACGACGGTGATGAGCAAGGTGCGTAGTGACGTCGCGGTGGTGGATGCCGGTTTGAAAGCGGTGAGTGTGGATTCCGGGATGCCGCGCGTTTGTGGGTTTCAGGGGGTATCGTATGTCGCCGCGTCCGACGAGCACGGAAAACTGGAGATAAAGTCGCCGCAGACCCCACTCACCCTAGGTGACAAGTTGATGCTGATCCCGGGTCACTGCGACCCGACGGTCAACATGTACGATTGGTTGGTAGGGTTCCGTGACGGTTGGGTGGAAACGATCTGGCCGGTCACGGCGCGGGGGCGTCTGTTGTAAGCGAGCGAGCCGGCCCGCAAACTGATCGCGATGATGTTCGTCCGTACCGTTCAAAAGAAGTCAGTCCACAGTCACGTCCTGGTGCTGCTGCAGTTGGCGGCTGTGGTTTTGTCTTGTTATCCGGTCGGTTGGCGGAATTACGGTTCGACCTGGTTTTTGGTCTTGTGCTTGTTGGGCACGGGGTTGGGAATCGTGGTTTTGTACTACAACCGGCTCTCCAATTTCAGTGTTTATCCCGAAGTCAGGTTGGGTGCGCGTCTGATAACCGGGGGCCCCTATCGATACGTTCGTCATCCCATGTACACCGCTTTAATAATCATGATGGCCGGAGTAGCGGGATACAATGGCCACTGGCTGAATGCCGTGGGCGCCGTTTGCGTGGTTCTGGTCGTAGTGCGTAAGGCGTTTATGGAGGAGCGTTTTCTGAGCGCTGTATTTCCGGAATACGACGCTTACGTGTCCCGCACCACGCGCTTCGTACCCTATGTTCTGTGAACGCGTTGAGCATCCAAATCGGGTTGGCGTGCTGGACGGTTATCCGGCCGCCCATCAAGGCCTGATCGGCGGTGACGATCGGATGCCCGTCGTCACTTGTCACGCGTATGGATTAGGCGGGGAGCGGTACACCGTTTGCGGAAGGATCACCGGCTTCCGCCGCCGCGGGTGCCGGTACCGCCACGGCGTCGGCAATCGGTTTCGGTTTTCCGTAAATATTGCTTTGCGCGTAGTCAATACCCATTCGCCCCAACTGTACGGCGGTGCGGCTATCTCTGACGTGCTCGGCGACGGTTTGGATACTCATCGCGCGTGCGAGCCGACCAATGGCGTCGACCATCACTTCTTCAGCGGAATGTTCCGAGATGTCGTGCACCAGACCGCCGTCGATTTTCAGTATATCTACGGGTAGCCGTTTCAGATACTTGAACGACGACAACCCACTACCAAAATCGTCGAGCGCGATCAAGCATCCGAGCTGCTTCAGCCGGGTAAGAAATCTATCTGCGTCGCGCGGATTACGCGCCGCAGTAGTTTCCGTGACTTCAAAGCAGATGGAGCCCGGCCTTACCCCGTAGTGGTTAACGTTATAATGAATGAAATCAAACAAGCCTTCGCTGCATAACGACGTACCCGAAAGATTGATGGAGAATCGCGTTGACTGGTCGCGTCCCTTTCCGAGTTGGGTGTACCAACGAAGCGAGTTTTCAATCACCCACCGGTCGATGCCGTCCATCTGGCCATAGCGTTCGGCGGCGGGGATGAGTATGCGTGGAGACACGACATCGTTTCCATGTGTACAGATGCGCAGGAGTACCTCGTACCACTCATGCGAAGCCGGCCGGCCGGGAAGTGGAACGATGGGTTGGGCGTAGAGCCGAAACCGGTCCTCGCGGTATGCATCGAGCCACTCTTTGACTTTCAGAATGTCCGGATAGCGGGACGACTGGTCGAGGTCGAGAGGGTACACGTATATGCGTCCGCGGCCCATGTCTTTGGCGGTGTAGCACGCGAGATCCACCTGTTTCATGAGGTCCACCGCCTCCGGTGAATCCGGGGTGACAGGCACTACACCGATGCTGGCGCCAATCTTCACCGTGCGTTCCATCCAGGTGAAGTTCGAGTTCGCGAGTTTGGAGATCACGCCGGCGGCGATTTCCGCCGCCTTTTCGATCCGGCAGTTGTCGAGGATGAGGCCGAACTCGTCTCCGCCGAGCCGGGCCAGAGTATCGCGACCGCGCACACACTGACGCATCACATCGGCAACCTGCTGGAGAAGTTTGTCTCCCGCGACATGGCCAAGGGTATCATTGGTCAGCTTGAACTGATCGAGATCGATGTAGCACAGCGCGTGGTGCAGTTTTTCGTTCCGCGCGCCTCGGATCGCATTTTCCAAACGCGTCTGGAACTCCCGGCGATTGACGAGGCCGGTGAGTTCGTCATGTTTGGCTTGGAAAGTGAGGAGCTGCTTCATCTCGTGCTCGTGGGTAACATCCTGTACCTGAATCACTATACTCGTGACGCGACCTTGCTGGGTGCGTATCGCGCTAAACGAGGCCAGCCCGTAGACGGCATGTCCCTGATTGTGTCGGTATTCGAATTCACGCGTGCCATGCGACTCGTTTTGAATAACCGCCCGTATTTGGCGCTCGGCCACGTGCAGATCCTGTGGTCGCATGGGTAACCCGAAGTGGGCGCCGACCAGGTCTTCGCGCGGGTAGCCGACGAATCGGCAATAGGCGTCGTTTGCGCGCTGGACGACGCCGTCGCCCCCGACGATCACCATGCCGACCAAGCCGCCGTCGAATATGCTTCGGAAGCGCTCCTCGCGGCTGCGAATTTCACGCTCGTCCTCGCTCAACCGGGTAAACGAACGTTGCAGTTGGGCGTTCTCGTCGCTGAGCTCCGTCAAGGCGTGACGGATACGCACGGTGCTGCTCAGTGTCTCACTGAACTTCAGTGCGGTTAGCCATGCGCTCCAGATGAACACCCCGACCATGAAGGCGGTGCCGATGTATACCGGTGTGCCTTGCGCCAGGCACCACAGAATCAAAGGCCCGGTGGCGGCGATCGAGTATGCGAAATAGGCTCGGGGTATGGCGCCCAGGAACGGGATCGCAGAGGTAGTAAAGCTGATGATCATCAGCAGGATCGCACCTTGAAAATACGGCGCAGCGGAGTTCGCCAGAACCACTCCACCGATCCCCCAGCATGCGCCGGTCAACAGCGCCCCCAAAACGGCACCGCTTATCCAGCGCTCCACATCGCTGTCGGAGTCGAGACGTTTCTTGAATAATGTGTAGAGGCGATAGCGCCACGTGAGGACCAGACCCATCGCGGCGCCCCAGGCGAGGATCGTACCGTGTCCGACTTCCGAGAACCGCGCGAGAATGACCGACAGAACCGAGACGGCAATCGTGGTCAATGCCACCGCCGAGGGCGTGTGGCTGAGTAGTAAACGTGCCTGTTCTTGTCTGATTAAATGTTTCGGATCATCCTTTTCGTAAGCGCCGGACAAAGGTTTCAAATACCCACCACCATAGTAAGTTGCCGTTCTTAGTGTTCGTTTCGTTAGCGGGGCGATCGATACCGTCAATACCAGCGCCCAAACTTCACGTGACCCCCCACGAGCGACGCCGCATCGCTCACGCCACAAGTATAGACAAGAAAAATTGCGGTCGGTAAAGATACCGTTCCACAATGATTTATCGGGCGCAATTTAACTGATTTGTTATTACCTTTCGGTAACTTGCCTGCGCGCCGGCGGCATTAAGCGGGTCTCCAGGTACAGATCGCGACCAATCCGCTCCGCCGCCTTCAGAGCGCCGCGCCGGTGAGCGTAGGGACCGGCCCAGATACGGAAACGGCCTTCGCGGTGCAGAACGCGTGCCGGAATCGGCGGGCCCTGGTGGTTCAGCATGGCGGCAATACGCTGCGCAGGCCGACGATTGTCGAACACCCCGGCTTCCACGTACCACGCGTTCTCCTCGAAGTCGGGAATCGTGGGTGAGCCGTACAGCCGGACCGGGCGGGCCAGCCGCGTGGGGCGGATCGCGCTGTCGTGACGGGCGTTGACAGCGATCGGAATCCCTCGCTCCTCAACCAGTACCCGGTCGACGCGTTCCCAGTCGATGTCCAATTTGTGCATGAGTTCCCATTGTGCCAGGCGTCGCTTGACGGCGGCGTGTTGAGAGTCCCGGGCATCGTCGGCGAGCGGCTTGTGCGCTTCGAGATACACGACGCGCCCCAGTCGACCGATAAGATAGGGTTGGTCAACGATGTTGACCGGCGTGCCCACTGAGAGCCGCGAATACCACGTACGCATGTTTTCCGGATACAACCGAATACAACCATGGCTGACTCGCATCCCGACGCCGTAGGGTTTGTTGGTGCTGTGGATGAGGTAACTGGGCATACTCAGGCGCACAGCGTGTTCACCAAGCGGATTGTCGGGTCCCGCGGGGACCACTCGCGGCAGCGGGTCGCCCTTGCGCGCGTGCTCACGGCGAATGGAGGCCGGGACGCGCCACACCGGGTTGGTCATTTTTTCTATGATGCGCAGTTTGCCCTGGGGAGTATTCCACCCTTCGCGTCCGATGCCGACGGGATAGGTGTACACCGTGTTTTGCACATCGGCCGGATAGTGAAACAATCTCATGGTGGCGAGGTTGAGCACCACACCCTGGCGCGGAGTGTCGGGAAGCACGAACTTGAGGGGTAGCAGGAGCTCTTGATCCGGATCGGGAAGCCAAACGTCCACCCCGGGGTTGGCAGCGGCCAGCTCATCGTGTCCGAGCCCGAAGTGACGGGCGATATCCGGCAGCGTATCTCCAGCCTGGATCGGTACCGTGGCCAGCTCGCCGACCACATCGCCCCGGGTTTCGAAGCGGTGCTTCTCGATGTGGGGTTTCGGTGCGCCGGTTAGTGACCCGGGCAAGTGCTGGCATGCCGTCAACCACACTGCCGTGGCCAACAGAAACAGCGATTGTGGTGTAGCCGGTCCGCGTGCGGTGGGCGACACGTCGCTACGATCCATGGTGCCTAACAGGTCGCTGAAAAAGTCCGTCCTGGACTCTTTCAGTACGCTGCGCCGCGGCGCGTATCCGCGGCTTGCTCCATTTTTCAAGCACTTGCGTGCTCGAAAACTGGTGGTACCTCCCTGTACCACACCGCAGGCTGTGAAAAACGGAGTTTTTCATCAGCCTGCTAACTCGTCGGTGGGCGCAGGAAACACCAAACCGATACCGCGAGAAACATGATGAAGATGAGCAGCGTCCACTCGGGAATACTCAAACCCAGGAACGACCACAGCACGTCACCGCATTCCCCCGACCCCTGCAAGACGAGGCTGAACACCTTGTTGATCGGGAACTGCTCCAACATATAGTCCAAGCCGGCGCCGCACTCGGCGGTTTGTGGAAAGTGTTGTATCCATACGTGACGAGCGGCCAAACCCACACCGGCGATCGAAAGTAGGGACCCAATAGCGGGGTAGACGCGCGCACCCCAATCATGCGGGTTGTGTACCGCAGCGACCAGACACACTGCGCCGAGGGCAAGGAAGACGATGCGCTGAAATATACACAGGGGACAAGGATCCAGATACTCGACATGCTGCAGATACAGCGCGTACGCGATCAATCCGATGCTGGTCAAAAACCCGAAAATGTAAATCGTGCGCGCGCGCACCATAGTGGTCTAGGCAATGGACGTGTTCCCATTATGCCCTATTTCGCAGCCCGGTGTCGGAACGGAAAGAACCCGCCGCGAGCCGAACGAATCGGCAACCCCATTGTCTATCTACCGATGGACCCACACCGAGTCGGACGACGGGCCGGCGTAGTGGGTGACTTCCTAGCGGGGCCGAACTATGGGGGAACGACAGAAGAGAAATCCGTATGCACGCCGCGCCGCTTTGTGCGTGTCGTGGATGATGTGGCTCGTTGCCGGGCCGGCGTATACGGACGATAGTCGGTTGGCCGTGGTCGAGTTGTTTACCTCACAGGGCTGTTACTCGTGCCCACCGGCCGAGGCTTACCTCAGCGATCTTGTCGCCGAACGGCGGGATGTTCTGGCGCTCGAATTTCATGTCGACTATTGGGATAACCTGGTCTACGGTGCGGCCGGCCGGTGGCGGGATCCGTTCTCCGATCCATCTTTTACGTTGCGCCAGCGCCGTTACAACGAGCAGCCGCTGAAGGGTCGGCGTGGAGTCTATACCCCGCAGATGATCGTCAACGGGAAACACGCAGCGGTGGGTTCGAACCGCGGACGCGTGGGGGCGTTGTTGGAGCAGGACGCACCCGATAAACCCCTCGACGTGGTGGTGGAACGCGCCGGTAGCCAGGGCATGCGGATCACCGTGGCCGGGCCACAAGCCGCCGACGCGGGAATCTGGCTGGCGCGCTTCGATCGTAAACACGAAACTTCGGTAACGGCAGGTGAGAACAAGGGCAAGACCCTGGTCAGCAGCAATGTCGTACGGGAGTTGCACAAGATCGGCGACTGGCGCGGTCAGCGTGTCAGTCTGCCTGTGGACATCACGCTGGGATCGAATCAGAGTTGTGCGGTCCTAGTGCAGAGTGCAAACCTGGGGCCGATACTGGGCGTCGCGCGCTGTCCGGATGGTTGACCCAACATACTATTCTCGAACGGCACCCGGTGGATGAGAGCAGCCACATGATAGCCGATTTGGAACGTCGGCGGTTTGTGTTGCTCGCTGCGGGCGGGTTATTGGCGGCGAAGTTTGCGGGCGCCGCTGCACAGGATCGTACAACCGGGATACGCGGTAGACAGGCGCCGGCGCTGAATGTGTCTTACTGGATTGACCGTAGCGGTGAGAGCACCGATTTCTCGATGGACGACATCACGGGCAAATGGGTGTACCTCAAGTTTTTCCAAAACTGGTGCCCGGGTTGTCATGAATACGGTTTTCCTGCTTTGAAGAGAATCGCCGACCGCTACGCGGACGACCCCAGAGTTGCGGTACTCGCGGTGCAAACGGTCTTCGAAGGGTTCACCGTCAACACGCGTGCGAGTGTGAGAAAACTGCAGCTTCGCTATTCCCTACCCATCCGCATGGGGCACGACGCGGGAGATCCGGAGGCCGATCACTTGCCGCTGACTATGCGTCAATACCGCAGCGGGGGAACGCCGTGGGTGGTGATCATCGATCCGACTGGGGTCGTCGTCTACAACGACTTCCACGTTGATCCGGACAGGTTCATCGCATTTCTCGACGCCGAGCTTGCAAAGCCGTCGTCGTCTTAGCCCCAAAGACAGGCCGATGATCGGTCTGTCCAACGCGAGGGCGTGGTAAGCTTTCTGCATGACAATTCTCGATTACAGTGCATTGGTCTGGTTCGTGTTGTGTTGGGCCGGTTTTACCTATTATGCGGATTACGGATCACGCCACGAAAAAAGCGTCAGCTACTTGGTCGAGAAACACCGCCACAATTGGATGCGAAACATGCTCCAGAGGGAGATGCGCATGGTGGATACGATGATTCACAGTACGCTGGCGCAGGGGGTCGCATTTTTCGCATCCGCCTCCCTGCTGCTGGTGGGCGGGCTCGTCACCGTACTTGGCGCGACGGACAAAGCGGTGGCGGTGCTCGGTTACCTGCCGTTCACAGTGCCCACCTCTCGAACGGCGTGGGAGGCGAAAGTACTGCTCCTGATCGTCGTGTTCGTGTATGCCTTTTTCAAGTTCGCGTGGAGCTACCGCTTGTTCAACTACTGTTCCATTCTTCTGGGGGCCGCCCCGCTGGAGACGGAACTCTCGGAGGAGGGGCGGAAAATCGCCGGGCAACTGGTGGATCTGCAGGCGCTGGCCGGGCGCCATTTCAATCGCGGTGTGAGGGCCTATTTTTTCGCCATCGCAGGTCTCGCCTGGTTCGCACATCCGATCGCGTTCGCAGTCGCTACGGCGTGGGTGACCTCCGTCCAGTATCGCCGCGAATTTCGCTCGCACTCCCACCGCATTTTGAGTGTCGACCCTTAAAGAAATACACCGGGTTTTGGGGCGCGCCTTTTTGTAAAGGTGACAAAGTCACGCCCAACCTGTGGTCGTGATCATTCGTCTATACTTCATTACGGTTGTGGGCGAGATTCTGAGGATGCCGTATGTGGGGTGTAACCGAAAACGGCCTGGGCAGACGCGTGTCCTACCTGTGGTTGTCGGTAATGGTGGGGCTAGTGGCAGTCTTGGTTCTCGTGGTTGCCTACCGCCATCTGGCGGTGAAGATCACGCTCGAGCACGAGACTCGGTCCAACGTCGACTTGACCCATATGTTTGCACGGGCTGTATGGTCGAATTATGAACACCTCGTAGCCCCGGGTTCCCGCATCGATGATGCGACCACGCAATCCGATTTGGTTCAGTTGCGCGACGATGTGTTGGACCACATGCGTAATACGCGCATCGTAAAAGTGAAAATATACGATGCCAACGGGCTGACCGTTTTTTCCACTGACCCTTCGCAAATAGGCGAACACAAGAAGAGTAATCAGGGTGTCGTTACCGCGTTGAGCGGTGAGGTAGTGAGTTTGATTACCCGCCGCGATTCGATGGATACGTTCGAAGGCACGTTAGCTGATCGTCACATCGTTTCTACGTACATCCCGATTGTCCACCAAAGGTCAAATCGCCCCCACGCTGTGTTTGAGGTCTATTCCGACGTAACCAATCAAGCCCTCGTTGATCGGAGCACCGCTTACGTGCTGATCGGGGTGCTGGGAGCGGTGTTGCTGCTGTACGGACTGTTGCTTGTCGCCGCCGAGCGTGCAGATCGTGCCATTCAGGTGGAGCACGGACAACGACTCACCGCGGAGGCGGAGATCAGGTATCAGGCCTATCATGACGCATTGACGGGTTTGCCAAACCGGAGGAGTTTCCGTGAGGATTTGGACGCGATGTTGACGAGCGCTAAGACCCGTACTGAAGGGCTGGCGGTCATGTTTTTGGATATTGACAACTTCAAACTCGTCAACGACGGGTTCGGGCACAGTATCGGTGACGAACTGTTGCAGGCCATGGCGCGGCGGCTCAGAGAATGTGCGCGTTCCGCCGATGCTCTGTACCACATGAGTGGCGACGAATTTATCATCGTTCTATGTGATCGCGATGTTCGAAACGCCGCGCGAATCGTGGCCGAAAGGGTACTTACGTGCATGTCCGAACCGATAAGTATTGGCGGTCAGATGGTAACTGTGTCGTGCAGCATAGGTGTATCTATGTTTCCGGACGACGGACGAAATCGGGAGAATTTGCTGATCGCTGCGGACAGGGCCATGTACCTGGCCAAGGATTCAGGGCGGAACCAATGTAGGTTTTATAAGCCGAGGGCCGCACGAAGCGCCATCGAACGACTTACGACGGAAAGTGAACTCCGTCGGGCAGCTGAGAGCGATCAGTTCGTTCTGCATTATCAACCGCGGATCGATGTCGAGAGCGGCAAGGTTGCCGCTGTAGAGGCCCTGATCCGATGGCCGCACCCGAGGAGTTCGGTCGTTTCGACCCGGGATACCATCACATTTTTGGAGCGAAACGGCCTTATCGCCGTCGTCGGACGATGGGTGGTACGGAGCGCCTGCGAACAAGTACGCAACTGGCTGGATTCCGACGTGGGACCGATGCGGGTTTCGATCAACGTTTCACCGCGGCAGTTCCTGCTCCCGGGTTTCGCAAAGATGACGAAACACGTGATCGCGGAGGCACGGATACCGCCCGAACTGATCGAACTGGAACTGACGGAAAGCGCATTGCTCGACACGAGCGACGAGACGTCTCACAAACTGAGCACGCTAAAAGACCTGGGAGTTCTTGTTACCATTGACGACTTCGGGACCGGTTATTCTTCCCTGAATTATCTGCGGAGTATGCCGATCGACTACCTGAAGATCGACAAGAGCTTTGTTTCCGGTGTGGTCGAGGATGCTAAGGATGCCGCCATAGTGAGCTCCATACTGTCACTTGCGAGTAAGCTGGGAGTGAGGGTTGTGGCCGAGGGGGTGGAAACCGCGGAGCAACTCGAGTGGTTGCGTGCTAACGGATGCGAAGAGTATCAGGGGTTCTTATTCAGTGAAGCCGTGGCGCCGAGGGATGTGGAACGTTTTATTCGCAAACCGCAAGGGGTAATCCAGAGCACTTCGAGTAGGATTTGAGCGCCGCCGGCGGTTGACTGAACGTTTCCTTGTATACCCCCGAACCGACTCTCCCCTAATCGGGCGTTGGCGGCGCTTCCCCAAGGCACAACCGTCGATTCGATCGTCCCAACGTGTAAGTCTGTGTAAGTGTTGCCAAATGGCGACACTTGCCCTGTGATATCGTTTGCGGCATCGTCGCGCATTGTAAAAAATTGTCACTGCTGGCGCGCACCCAAGGGGCATGAGTGCTGTGCGGTCCAGAAAGCGCGGGTCCCGGTCGCGATTTACCTTGATTAAATTGGGCATTGCGGTACATTCTGGCGGTGATCTTGAGACAGTGAAGGAGCAACCGTGAGATCTAAGCAGTTCATTGTCGCCGCGCTGTTGGCACTGCCTGTGGCGACTGCCGCTCTCGCCGAGCAAGGGAATTTCTACCTCGGACCTCAGTTGGGGTATTACGATTTCGACCACGACCGCGACGACCGGGTCCCGAATGACTCATTCAACGATACCTTTCATCTGGGTTTGGGCGTCGGTTACCTGTTTTCTCCCAAGTGGGCGGCGGAACTGAGTTTTTTGACCGATCTTCACGATGACATGTCGTCGGATATTTTCAGTATCAATGGCTTTCGCTTCTGGGGCGAAAAGTGGCGTCCCTTTGTGTCCGCCGGATTCAGCCATTTTTCCCTTGACGATCTGCGCAACGACAGTACCGAACAGTTTCAGGTAGGGCTGGGTATATCGCGCATGGTGGGTGAAAAGCTGGAACTGCGCCTGTGGGGCCAACACATGTACGACATGGGCGCGTTCTCAAATCACGACAATGCCATTACGCTCGCGCTGAACTATCATTTTCGCGAAATGAAAAAAGCAGTCGCCGAGGTCAAAGCCGAAGCGCCTGCGGCGCAGCCGGCGCCCGCGGAAATGAAGCCGCAGCCCGAGTCCGTGGCCAAGGACGAGGTGGTGGTCGAAACGGTCGAGTTGCTGGTCGAGTTCGATACCGACAAGCATTTCATTCGTTCCGTGTACCAGGACCAGTTCGACCGTATCGCACAGATCATGGGGGAATATCCGGAAGTGTCGTTTACCGTCGAGGGCCACTGCGACTGGCGGGCCTCGGAAGAATACAACCAGGCGCTGTCCGAGCGGCGCGCCAACGCCGTCAAGCAGAAATTCGTCGATGACTATGGCATCGATCCGGGACGCATCTCCACCATCGGCTACGGAGAAACCCGGCCCATCGCGAGTAACGATACCGAGGAGGGAATGCAAAGGAACCGGCGTGCGGTGGCGGTGTTCAAGATCAAGAAGAAATAAACGATACTTGGATTAATCGGGCACGGCACGAACCGGCTTCGTCTGGTGGTGCGCTCAAGCGCGCCGCGCATTAGATGACGTCAGAGTAGTTACAGAAGAGGGGCTTGTAACGCAGGCGCGAGCCCCCGGGGTACGGGTACCATGCGCTGGAAGACCGGTAGACGCAGCACTAACATCGAAGACCGACGCGGACGCCGGGCGGCGTTGCCGCGCGGCGCCAAGTTGGGGGGCGGGGCCGGTATTCTTCTGCTGCTCGCGGTATTGTTCCTCGGCGGCGATCTGGGCCAGGTGATCAGTATGCTGGGTTCAGGCCCGGTTAGCCAAAGTCCGGGTCCCGCACCGGCCCCCAGGGAAGGAAAAACCGACGCGGCCGCTGACTTCGTGTCGGTGGTACTGGCCGATACGGAAGACACCTGGAACGCCATCTTCGCCGCCCACGGCGAACGCTACCGGCCGCCGAAAATGGTGTTGTACGAGGGCATGGTGCAGTCGGCGTGCGGGTTCAACTCAGCGGCTGCCGGACCGTTCTACTGCCCGGGCGATTCCAAAGTGTATCTGGATCTGGGCTTTCTGCGCGAGTTGCAGCGCATGGGGGCCTCTGGAGACTTTGCCGTGGCGTACGTCATCGCCCACGAAGTAGGTCATCATGTACAGAACCTGACGGGTACTTCGCAGAAGGTGCGCGATTTGCAGAGCCGAGTCGGGCGCAGCGATGCCAACGCACTGTCGGTACTGACCGAATTACAAGCGGATTGTTTCGCCGGTGTGTGGGCGCACCACGCGCATCGCCAGCGTAACATTCTGGAGCGGGGCGACGTGGAGGAGGGCATCAATGCAGCGGCGGCGGTCGGCGACGACCGATTGATGAAAATGGCGGGCCGTGGCGTGCACCCGGAATCGTTTACCCACGGATCTTCGAAACAACGTATGCACTGGTTTCAGACCGGTCTCCAGTCCGGTAGTCTCGATACCTGTAATACGTTCGCACAAGCCAGCCGCTAACGCCACTGCGAGAGTCCGGCGAGACATTGGTCGCTCCGCAAGCGCCCCGAGCCGATTGGTGGATCGCGTCGATTTTTCTGGCGCGTATACTGATGTACGCCAACTTCATGGTGTACGCGGCGTGTTTGCCGGTCTTGCTGAAGGAATGGGGTATGTCGGCGACCCGCGCCGGGACCATCTCGGCCGGATTCATGGTGGGTTACGCCGTTTCTTTGTTCGTGTTCAGTTGGGCCGCGGACCGTTTTGGAGCAAAGCGCATGTTCCTGTGGTCGGCCGTGCTCAATGCGACGGCGGCGCTGGCTTTCGGACTGTTCGCCCGTTCTTACGAAACCGGTTTGATACTCTATACCCTCGCCGCTCTGTCGCAGGGAGGGCTGTACGGCCCGGCGGTAATGCTGTTCTCCGACCGCTATCCCCCGCAACGCCGCGGCCGCGCCGTGGGCTATCTGATTGCCAGTACTTCGATGGGTTACGCGCTGTCGTTGGTGATGTCCGGGCTGTATCTGCGCTACAGCGGCTACGAGGCGGCGTTTGTCGCCACCGGTATCGTACCCATACTGGGTGCGATCCTCTCGGCGTTCGTACTGAGGGACACGCCGAATCGGATACACCTGCGCCAGGCGAACGCGTTCGGCGCCGGGCGGATACTGCGTTCGAATCGAAACGCCGCGTTGCTCGTCGGCGGTTACGTATTTCACAACTGGGAGTTGGTCGGTATGTGGTCGTGGACGCCCGCGTTCCTGACCGCCGCGTTTGCCCTGTCCGGCGGAGACTTGGCGGCCACAGCCCATCTCGGGGCGTTGCTTACCGCATCCATGCATTTGGTCGGGTCCTTCGCGTCGGCGTCGATGGGGCGGCTGTCGGACCGACTGGGTCGGCGCCGGGTGTTGATTACCGCCGCGGCGATCGCGACATGTTGTTCGTTCGGATTTGGGTGGATGGTGGCGTGGCCGGCTTTTTTGCTGACCTTGGTCGGCGTGATTTACTATTTCACCGCACTCGGCGATTCGCCGGTCCTGACTACGGCGCTGTCGGAGACGGTGGATCCGGGAATCCTGGGCGCCGTACTTGCGATGCGCATGTTGCTGGGTTTCATCGCCGGGGCAATTGCACCGGTGGTGTTCGGTTTGGTTCTCGATCTGACCAACACTGGAACTATCATCGAGAACTGGGGTTGGGCGTTCGTGAGTTTGGGCGTAGGAGGATTACTCGCCACATTGTGCGCGTACTATTACCAGGGAAACACTTCGCCGGACGGTGCCTGACTGGACCGGCTATAGAAAACCGCGGGAGAAAGCGATGACTATGCATACCGAAACGATTGACTATCATCATGACGACACACTACTCGAAGGCTTTCTCGCCTTCGATGACGCCGCGCCGCGGCCGGCACCGGCGGTTTTAATCGCCCACGCTTGGGGTGGACGCGATGTCTTCGTGTGCGAGCAAGCGCGGCGTATCGCCGAGCTCGGTTACGTGGGGTTCGCCATGGACATGTACGGTAAGGGAATCCTGGGAGGCGGGACGGAGGAGAACGCCGCGTTAATGCAACCTTTTCTGGAGGACAGAGTGCTGCTGCAGGGGCGCATGCAAAAGTCGCTGGAAATCCTCAAGCAGCAAGACCGGGTCGATGCCGGCAAGGTGGCGGCGATGGGTTATTGTTTCGGCGGTTTATGCGTGCTCGATCTGGCGCGTACCGGTGCGGATCTCGGCGGCGTCGTGAGCTTCCACGGCCTGTTCGGGGCGCCGGGAAACACCGCCGGAAACCAGATCAAGGCGCGAGTGTTGGCATTACACGGTCATGACGATCCCATGGTGCCGGTGGATGATGTGGTTGCTCTCGAAACAGAACTCACCGAGGGTGGGGCGGACTGGCAGATCCATGTCTATGGAAACACGATGCATGCGTTTACGAATCCAGAGGCGAACGACCCCGATTTCGGAACCGTATACAACCCCGTCGCGGATGCCCGTTCGTGGCGGGCGTTACAGAGTTTTCTCTCGGAGCTGTTCGACTGAATCGACGTCTATGCTGAACGAAGCATGAACGGCGGCTTTTCCGCTAGAGTGTGCGAATCTTCGAGAGTTGCGAAATCGAAGAGCGTCGCGTCGAGCAAGTGGGAAGGCTTGACGTTCTGCAGGCTGCGAAAGATATTTTCGATCCGCCCCGGATGGCTGCGTTGCCATTCGCGCAGCATCCGCTTGGTCCGTACTCGCTCGAGATTCTTCTGACTGCCGCACAGGTTGCACGGGATGATCGGGAATTTCCGGAACTCAGCGTGACGTTGGATATCGCGTTCACGGCAGTAAGCCAGCGGCCGGATAACGATGTTGCGTCCATCGTCGCTTTTGAGTTTCGCCGGCATCGTTTTCAAGGTTCCACCGTGAAACAGATTCATGAAGAACGTCTCCAGTATATCGTCGTAATGGTGGCCGAGGGCGATTTTTTCGAAACCCCGGTTTCTTGCAAACGTGTAGAGCGCCCCGCGCCGCAAACGCGAACACAGTCCGCACTGGGTCTTGCCGTCAGGCACGACCCGCCGAACCACACTGTAGGTGTCTTGTTCGATGACCGTAAAAGGGATGGCTAGTGATTCGAGGTAGTCACGCATCACCTGGGCCGGAAACCCCGGCTGCTTCTGGTCGAGAGTGACGGCGTGTAGTTCGAAATCGACCGGCGCGCTCCGGCGCAGCTTGAGCAACACGTCGAGTAGGGTGTAGGAGTCCTTGCCTCCGGATAGACAAACCATGATGCGGTCGCCGTTCCGGATCATGCTATAGTCATCGATCGCCTGACCCATCAAACGCCGTAGGCGTTTTTCGAGTTTAATTCGATCAATTCGTGATTTCTGTTTACTCCGTGACATAGTGCCGTTGACCTCTTCGGACATGACCGTTCGTATTATAGCTGTTGTGTTCGGGGTGTGACCTGAGATGCTGATTCCACGTGCGAAAACGGTCGACGATTTTTCGATGATCAGCAGACGGGCTGTATTCGAGTTGATTTCCACGAAGGGCCATTATTGCGACGTGTGGCGTACCTCTGGGTCGAGACGCCGGCCGGGGCGTCGCAGGCAAAAGTTCGATCTGGTGGTCAAGATCTATCGCGAAGAGTGTGAGTACCACCAATTGCGGGTGCTGGAGAAGGAACATCGAATACTAAAGGCACAACTGGAAGATATCGTCCCGACATCGGTTTTCGTGCGCGCTCAGGTCGGCGCCGAGCGGCGGGGGTTTGCGATCGCCACCAGCGTGAGTCCGTGGTTCAACGTCGCGAACCCGGTGAACGAGCCGGAAGCGGTCCCGTTACTGCGACGGTTGCCGAAGGCGCAGAATCAGCTCCTGCGATTCTGTCACGCGGCGAGGAAATGGGAGTTCGAAAAGCAGTCGAAAATTATCGATCTATACGGCGTGGACAATCTGGTCCTCAATACCGATCGCGAACTGCGCTACCTGGACAGTTTTCACGTATTTTTCTACACGGATATGCTCAAACTCGATGCGGATGACGAGCTCTTACGGCGCAAGATCGAAGTCTCAGTGCGCCGCCGGCAATACCTTGATCACGTGCTGAATGAGGTAAGGAAAACGCGGGTCAAGGTTCCTGGATGATCGACGTAGACGCTAACCAAGGAGCTTTCGATGCCGAATTTCAAAACGATGCTGAACGAGAAACGCAAGACGCTTGTTCGGGAGCCGCAGCGGGCACGCGTGACGGTCACGGCGGACAGCCGGTTGATTGAATCTTTCGAAAGTCGTGTGAAAGTGCGGGAGTTCGAAGTGGTGGTGGACCAGCCGGCAGCCTTTGGTGGTACCGATCGTGGCCCGCGACCCAGCGAGTATGTACTCGCAGCACTGGCTGCCTGTCACGAGGTCACCTATCGGTTGTATGCGGATGCCCTGGATATTTCGCTCGATGCGATCTCGGTGAGCGTGATCGGTATATCCGATGCGCGCGGATTTCTCGCTCCGAGCGACGACGCGGTGCGGCCCGGTTTTCAAGAAATTCATGGCATCATCAAAGTGAAAAGCAGTGCGAGCGACGCCCAGCTCGAACGACTTCGCCGGGTGGTGAACGAACGATGTCCGGTGCTCGACGATCTGCGTACGCCGATCCCCGTACGGATGGAGCTCGAGCGTGACTGAGGCCACGCCACGGATCGCAATCGTCGGTCCGGGACGCGTGGGCACGGCGGTGGGCGTGCTCGCGCAGCGGCATGGTTATCCGGTCGTGGCACTGGGCGCGCGACGCGCTGCGGCGGGTCGCCGCGCCGCCGTGCAGTTCTCTCCGCGCCCGGAGGTCTGCGACATTTGCGCCGCAACCGCGCAGGCGGATCTTGTCCTCGTGACTGTTTCCGACGATGCTATCGGGGCCGTCGCGGCGCGGCTGGTGGCGGAGCAGGCGCTCAAAAAGGACACGTGCGTAGTGCACACGAGCGGTGCGCACCACAGCGGCATACTCGCATGCGTGCGTGACGTGGGTGGTCACGCGGCATCGGCGCATCCGATGCAGACGTTCTCCAATGTCGAATCAGCGATGGAGAACCTCAAGGACTGCTACTGGTTCTGCGAGGGGGACGGCAAGGCCGTCGGGATGATGCGTGCGCTGATCACGGCACTGGGTGGAAACTTCTTTGAGATCGCCGCAGACCACAAAGTGGACTATCACATCTCGGCGGTGATCGCCTGCAACTATTTCGCCGTATTGATGGACTTGGCGATGGTGATGGCCGAACGTGCGGGGATCGACCGGAATACGGCATGGCGGGCGTTTGCGCCCATGGTGAAATTAACCTTGGCAAACGTCGAGGCGTTGGGGGCGCGGGAGGCGTTGAGCGGTCCCATCCGCCGTGGCGATCTGGACACCGTCGCCCGGCATCTAGACGCTCTGCGCGGTCATGAACCCGTTGTGCAGAAAGTGTACCGGTCCCTGGGACTCTGGGCGGCGTCATTGTGTGGAACGGAAGGTTATCTCGACGGCGAAACGGTAGAACGTATCGCGTTGCGGCTCGATAGTGCAACTAACGATCAGGATCGTTCGGCATGAGCGAATTGATGAGCGAGGCGCGGATCTTTTTCTGCGCCGTTCGGTTGAGTCGGTGTTTGGCGCATATCTTATTGGTGAATCGTGTAATGAGCAGGAACGGCGCTTTTGCAGCTTCCGGTTTCTCGGCCAGCGCTTTGTCCCATTCATTGCACCACAGGTCGGACTCCTCCGCTGACAGATGCGGACGCAGGGCGCGACGGATCGCTTCTCGCTGCTTGGGCAGCGGCTTTTTCCGGCTCCACAACTTGGACAGAGTATTTTTCAGCATCGGGTGACCACGAAACGTTACTGCATTTAATCATACTACCCACGGACAGGGTCGGCCGAGCGGCAGTTATAAAACATTGTAACGAATCCACGCGACGGGTGTTGACACCCGCCAACACAGGTTTGTAAGACGGCAAAATACCCAGTAATATGCGGCGCAGCATATTAGATCCAGCGATCCGATCCCAGGAGAACTGTGACCACACTGTCCGACGTCGTTACCGATATAGAAGGGGTTCTATCCAAGCTGCCCTTCGGTGTCTGTGTCATGGACGCCGAGGAGCGTCTGATTTGGACCAACGAAACCCTTTCCGTTCAATTGGGTACGCGTACCAGCGAGATGCTGCAGAGCGGTTTTGACGACCTGCCGATCGACCCGTGTAAAGAGTCAATTAACGGCATCTACGTTCCGACCAGGCACCCTAACAGCCGCCTACGCATCGTAGTCATCAGCCTTGATGAAGATACTAAGCTGGCGGTGTTCAGTGATGTCACTGACCTCACTTCTACAGCGTCGGGATACGTGGAGCTCCTGCGAGAGCTTTCCCGTACCGATTCCAGTACTGGGCTGTTGACCGCCAACAGTATGTATCGGGAACTCTTGGAGCAGATTGCGCGATGCCGTCGTTACGGCAATCGTCTCGCGGTGGTACGCATCTGGGTCGAAGGGATCGAGGACTCGGCTTCGGATTCCGAGGAACAGCAAGGAATCCTGCGTGATCTTGCGATCAAAATCGCGGACAACGTGCGCGCCATCGATGCCGCCGGACAGCTCTCCAGGGACGAGTTCGTTCTGGTTTTACCCGAGACGGATAGCGACGGAGCCGAAAGGTCGGCGAGAAAGCTTCAGCAGATCTTGCAGGCGGATAAGGCCGTCGAGTGCCGCTTCGGTATTGCCGAGTGGAGAGCGAGCGATGATGCCAAGACACTGCTCGAACGAGCGAAATAGACGTAGAGTACATGCGTGAAGCTGCTCACGCTTTACGCAACGCGATTTGCCTACACACCGCGCCGTAAAACCCTGATCGGAGTTCCCGACCGAAGTGGGTGGGCGCGCGTCGAGAATGTGCTGATAGCGCTGGTGCACGCGGAACCGGAAGATGTGGCGCGGTCCGGCAAGGTGGTGACCAAACTGGTAAAAAACGTGAAGTGGTCGGCGGGTAAGAATGAGACTCGACATATTGTATTGCATTCTTTCACCCATCTCTCCGATGTCCGTGCCGATCCGCAAGCAGCGCAAGCACTGTTGGATCAGGCTGAAGGCCGCCTGGTGTCGGCGGGTTACCAGGTCGACCAGACGCCGTTCGGTTATCTTCTGGATTTGGAGATGCAAGTGCCCGGGCTGCCGTTCGCTAGGGTTTTCAAGACGTTGTGAGCTTGTGTTCCGGACTCGAGGCGGTTTCTCGGGCCCGTTCACGTGCCATTCACGACCGCTCGGGCACGCTGGCCACACGATCCCGCTGCACGGCTTCGAGTGATGATGCGAACCACGAAATTCCGAGTCCTCTCCGCCATGCGGTTCAGCGTTCTCGTGGCGTTTTGCGGCTGGGGCGGCACGACCGTGGCGGTCGATGTGCCGCCGCCGGGCGTCTTGATTCCGGTGGGCGATCACCGTTTACATCTGAATTGCCGTGGGTCGGGGTTGCCGGCGGTGATTCTCGACGCCGGTCTGGGTGGTAACTCGCTGGAGTGGCGGCGGGTGCAAGCACTTCTTGCGGACCGTTTCATGACCTGTGCCTATGATCGCGCCGGGTACGGCTGGAGCGAGGGCGGACCACTGCCGCGAACCAGTCAGCGTATCGTTTTCGAACTCAACGCACTGCTGCGAAGCGCAGCGATTCCGACCCCTTTCGTTCTGGTCGGACATTCGTTTGGCGGTCTCAACGTCCGGTTGTACGCCAGTTATTATCCGCAACAGGTGGCGGGTCTGGTACTGGTGGACGCGGCGCACGAAGACCAATTCGACGAACTGGCGATGAGCGGCGATCTCGGCAGTCTGCCGGTAGGTAGCAATTTCTTCCTCACCTCGCGGCCCGGCGTGCCGCCCAACCTCCCGCCGTCCGTGCGCTCCTTGGCAAAGGCGATGAATGCCGAGTATAAAACACATCGCGCACTGCGCGGCGAGCTTTCGGCGTTCCGTTTGAGCGCAGCACAGGTAAAAAACGCTGCCGTGGACGACGCCATTCCCACCGCGCTGTTGACCCGCGGGCGGCGCGTATGGCCGAATACGGTGGACGGTGCGCGAATGGAGTCCGCGTGGAGACGGCTGCAGACCCGCCTGGCCGAGAACTGGCAACGCACCCGACACATCATCGCGCATGACAGCGGGCACTACATTCACCTCGACGAACCGGCGCTGGTGGCTGACGCGGTAACCTGGGTGGCGCTGCGTCGGACCGATCGGCTTGCACACTGAGACGGTATCGTGGACCGCTTGCTCTTCCCCCGCTCGATGTCGGCTTCGAACTCGCGCGCGTCAGTTGACGGCATCACCGGCGGCGAGACGTCGTGTCGTGGGTGCGGGAATATTCGCGGGTATCCCGTCCCTAAATACCTTGAGCTCGCCGGCGCTCATCGTGTGCCAGTGTTCGTCCACGGTCAGGGGCCGGGTCGCGACGACAGTGACGACATCCCGCGGGGTGGTTTCGGCGCAGAAATCTACTGACATTTCCGCGTCCGACAGGGTCGCCTGCCCGAATGGTGCGCGCCGCGTGATCCAGCTCAAATGCGAAGTGCAGTAAGCATACAGATAGCGCGAGTCGCTGAGCAGAATATTGAAAGTGCCGAGTTCGGCGAGGTCGGCAGCGAGCTCGTACACGAGCCGGTGAATCGGCGCCATGCGCCGAGGGCGCTGGGGGAACGCCTCCCGGATACGATCCAGCAGCCAGCAGAATGCGTGTTCGCTGTCCGTGGTTCCGATCGGAAAGTGATGTGCGAGCGGCAGCCGTTTGACGCCCTTGAGCTGCCCGTTGTGCGCGAATACCCACTGCGAACCCCATAGCTCGCGCACGAAGGGGTGGGTGTTTTCCAGGCACACGCGACCCCGGTTCGCCTTGCGGATATGGCAGATTACCGCAGTGCTGCGAATCGGATAACGCTCGATCAGTTTGGCAATCTCCGAGTCGACACTGGGGCGCTGGTCCTTGAACACGCGACAACCGCGGCCCTCGAAAAAGGCGATTCCCCAACCGTCGCGGTGCGGTCCAGTACGTCCACCGCGTTGCGCCAGTCCGGTGAAGCTGAAGCATATGTCCGTCGGCACGTTCGCGCTCATTCCCAGCAATTCACACATGGAGGATTTGCGCGCATTTTGACATCACGGTTTTCATTCAAACACAATTGCCGCACCGAGTTAATATCAAGCCACCCATTCCCGGCGCCCTGATAAGCGGTGACGCCCCTTGAACCTTCGCTTTCTGACATTGTTGTTGCTCTGCCAATTGGCGGGTGAGGCCGTGACCGGTGCGCTAGCGTTACCCCTGCCCGGGCCAGTAGCGGGCATGTTAATCCTATTTTCGGGCTTGGTCGTACGCGGCGCGGTCCCCGCGCCGCTGGCGACCTTGAGCGCCGGGTTACTGCGTCATTTGTCGTTGCTGTTCGTCCCTGCCGGGGTCGGGGTGATGTTGCACGCGTCACTGCTCAGTGAGCAGTGGTGGCCGGTATCGGTGGCGATCGTGGCCAGTGCCGTTTGCACGTTGATCGTGACCGCGTGGGTCATGCGCCTGCTCGCGAAACACGCTGAGTAGGGGGTGCGGATGGGATCCGAATTTCGCGACGTGTGGGTGTATCTCTCCACCAGTCCACTCTTGCATCTCACGCTGACCCTCGCCGCCTATGTGGCCGGTGAATGGCTGTTCGAGAAGTCGGGGCAGAGGCCGATCTTCAATCCGGTCCTCATTGCGGTCGTGACGCTGGTCGCGTTGCTCGCGGTCACGGGGACCGACTATCAAACGTATTTCGCCGGTGCCCAGTTCGTGCATTTTCTGCTCGGTCCGGCAACTGTCGCTCTGGCGGTGCCATTGTACCGCCAGATACATCGCATACGGGGTTCGGTCCTGGCAATATCTGTCGCCATTCTCGCGGGTTCGGCGACCGCAGTGGTGACGGCCGTGGGGTTGGCGTGGGCGCTGGGTGCGTCGCGCGCGATCTTGATTTCACTGGCGCCCAAGTCGGTAACCGCCCCGATTGCCATGGGAATCTCGGAAGAACTCGGCGGGTTGCCCTCGCTCACTGCGGTTCTCGTGATTGTGACCGGTGTGCTGGGCGCCGCGTTCGGAACCTGGGTTCTGCGCGTCGTGCGTATCCGCGAGGCTCACGCGCAGGGTTTGGCACTGGGCGTTACCTCGCACGGAATCGGAACCGCGCGAGCCCTGCAGATCGGGGAACTGGCGGGCGCGTTTGCGGCCTTGGCGATGGGACTCAACGCGCTCGCCACGGCGCTGATCCTGCCGCTTGCCGGCCGTTGGTTGTGGGGGTGACGTACCGTCAGTGGGAGCCGGTGCCCCGCTGAATCAGTTCGATCTTGTAGCCGTCCGGGTCCTCGACAAAGGCGATCACCGTACTGCCGTGCTTCATCGGTCCCGCTTCGCGGACGACGTTGCCGCCGCGACTTTTGATTTTCTCGCAAGCCTCGTACGCGTCGTCGACCTCAATAGCGATATGTCCGTATCCCGAACCCAGGTCATAGCTGTCGGTGTCCCAATTGTGAGTGAGTTCCAGCACCGCACTTTCCGACTCCGGACCGTAGCCGACGAACGCCAGTGTGAACTGACCGTCCGGATAATCTTTGCGGCGCAGCACCTGCATACCGAGTATTTGCGTGTAAAAGTCCAGGGACTTGTCCAGATCACCGACTCGTATCATGGTGTGCATGATGCGCATGGGGTGTCTCCTTATGGGATAGAGGACGAAGTGTACCAGTTTGGAAAAGCGAATTGGCGCGCTTGTGCTCCCCGGTCAGTGGCGTTGCGATTCCAATAATGCGTAGGTGCCGTTCGCAAACGCGCCAAACATTTCCGCTACCGCTGGGTGCCCGACCGGGCCGCTGTCGTCGGGCAGCAGGTTCTGTTCCGAAACGTAAGCGATATAGGTGGTCTGTTCGTTTTCCGCCAACAAATGATAAAAGGGCTGATCTTTTCGCGGGCGTACTGCTTTTGGAATCGCCAGCCACCATTCTTCGGTGTTACTGAACGTCGGGTCGACATCGAAAATCACGCCCCGGAACGGGAATACGCGGTGGCGCACGACTTGCCCGATCCGATATCTTGCCGCTCTTTGTGTAGTCATTGTCTCGCTTTCGGTGGCCTGCTAAAGCCAACGCGCGGCGGCGCGTTCGGGTGACACACCGGGTCCGCGGCATCACCGGGTTCGATCCGGCCTCGTGACTGGTTGCGTCCCTGGACCCGCAATGCTAATTTCCGCGCGCCCGAAAGTCACCCGGTACGAACATGCCTATGGCCGTCCCCAGTTCGGTTCACCGCTCCGGACGGCGCGCGGTAAGGTGCGCCGAGTTCGCAGTACTGGTCGCCATTTTTACCGCCAGTTTCGCGCTGCGCCTGCCGTACCTCGACCGCCCGTTGTCGTACCACTTCGAGTGGCTCAGTGCACACACCCTGATGGTGCACGAGATCTCGCACGAACAGGGCGGACCGGCCCGGCACCTGTTCGCCCAGCTTATGAACTATGGGAAACTCGGTGATCTCTATGTCAACAACGCAGCGATGTCCAATCACTATCCCGGATACCCATCAGACGGCAAGGGCCGCTACTACTACCTGTCTCACCCCGTCCTCGGTCTGGTTGCTCCTTATTACGTCGCGTTTGCGCTGTGGGATGTGAGACCGAACGTACTCGGGCTACAGTTGTTCAACCTGGGTGTGCAGTTTTTGTGTGCCTGGTTCGTGTACCTGATCGTGCTGCGTGCCGCGGAGGTTGGGGATGCCGTCAACTTTCCTGCATTGATCGGCGCGGGTTTGTACCTGCTGTTGCCCGGCCTGCTGTGGTTCCACGGCAATACGTACTATGTCGAGACATTTGCCCAGCTGCCGTTTATCGTGTCGGTATATTTAGCGCAGGCGTATCTGCGCGATCCACCCGGCGTGCGAAGCGGTTACCGCTTAGCCGCGCTCGGTGCGGCCGTGCTCGCGACGGTACTCAGCGAATGGTTGGGGTATTTGCTTGCGGCCACGCTCGTAGGTTACGGCCTCTATTCACTCAGACGTTCCAAGGACTGGGCGTTTATCGTCGTGGTCTTCATCTCGGTGGCGCTCGGTCTTGTCTTATACGTGTTGCCGCACGGCGTGCTGATCGGGTTCGGGCCATTGGTGCGCCACTTGATCGGACAATTCCTGTATCAGTCCGCGGGCAGTACGTCCTTGGCCGAGCAGATGGGTATGCATATCCATACCGGACTGACCGGCATTGTGCACAACTATTGGGCGGGTGCCGGTCCCGGTCTGGTGCTGGTAGTTGTACTCGCGGTGGCCGCGTACGGAGCACTCCGTTCGCAGGCGTTTTGGGACCGTTTTGGTCGGCTGCTGCTTGTTGTCGGTGGACCGGCGCTGGCGCACCACGTTCTGCTGTCCAGGTTTACCGCCGAACATTGGTATTCCATGTTGAAGGGCGTGTAGCTTGTTGCCGTGCTCGCCGCGGGCCTGTTCTACGCCGTTCAACGATCGGTGCGCCGACCGAAGCGACTGACCACTGCGTCGCTCGTCGCGGCGGCGTTGTTGGCACCGCTCGGCTACGTTCAGTATCGGGCGTATGCGAATGTCGTAGATCCCACGTTTTATCAACGCGAAGCGTTCCCCTTCTGGCTACACGCGCGGGACGACGAAACGGTGTTTGTGGTATCGCCGTTCCCCGTCTTCCCGCAGACCGTGTATTACGCGCAGCGCAATATTCAACGGGTCGATAGCGTGGAGGCGGCCCGCAACTGGCTCCGGGAAAGCGGGACTTCGGTACAGAAAGGAATCGTTTTCCACGCCCTGGGGCACGACTCGTTCGAGCGGATTTCGCGGGAATGAGGGCTCCGACCACCGCCCGCGTTTCATGGCGTACGGTCCGATGCTAAAATACTTACTGCCGTTAAGGGAGTTTTACCGGCTCCAAGGCCATTTTCAGGCGTTCTGGAGCCGTTCCAACGAACAAGAAACGTTTACGGATTGGTCCGGTCAGCTGGAGGAACCCATGTTGTCTCGATTTGTCAGTGTTTTTGTCTTATCCGTTGTGGGGGCGTTTGCGTCGGTAACCCTGGCGCAGACCGGAGATATTCAGGTGGGTTTGATCGATACCGGAACCAACGCGACGGTCAATATCGCTCCGGGCGGGTTCGATTTTTTCTCCAATACGCCGGATACGTCCGATCAGACTGAGACTCAGCACGGCACGGTTTCCTCATTGAACGTCAATGAGGCGGCCCCGGGGATTCCGATTGTACCGCTCAAGGTCACCGATGGGGCTTTCGAGACTTCCCAAAGCGCCACCGATGCCGCGATTTTGCGCGCCGCCGCCACGCCCGGCATCCGGACCATCAGTATCAGCGAGGGTTCCACGGGTGTATCGAGCACCATTGCCGATGCTGCCAGCGCCGGAAAGTTTATCGCCGTGCGCGCCGGAAACGACGCCGCGGAAAATCCCAACCCGCTGTCGGTGTCCTCGTTCGGCCTGCCGGGCGTCGTCATCGTCGGCGCCACCGACGGGGCGGGCGGGCCGTTGTTCTTTACCAACAATGCCGGCGTGACCGCCGAGCGCTTCGTGCGTACTCTCGGTGTGACGTCTTTCTCCCCGTTGTCGGGGACATCGTTTGCCGCGGCGCGCATGGCCGGTATTGCCGCTGAGGTGTTGCGCGCCACGCCGTTTCTCACCGGGGAACAACTGGCGCAAGTGATTTTCGCCGCCGCCGAAGACTTCGGCGCCCCGGGGGTCGATCCGGTCTACGGTCAGGGATTCGTGCGCAACGCGGCGCAGGTCATCAACAGCCCTGCTGGACAAATGCAGATCCCGTCTTCCGACGGGGGCGGCGGGGGCGGCGGGAGCGGGGCTGCGGCCGCCGCACTCATCGTCGGTGTGGGAGCGGGCGCTGCGATTCTGCTCAGAAACAAACAGAAATTGAAGAAAACACTGATTTTGGATTCGTTTGGTCGTCCGTTCACGATCGATCTGACCGAGACAACGCGCGTCAAAGACCACGCACCCAATATTGCGCAGTTCATCGACGCCATCGACGAACGCTACAACGCGCATCGGTTATCGCTGCCGGGCGACAACGAGATGCGCCTGTCCTACAGCACCCGCGACACGCTGTCTCTCGATCCCGAACGCCATTTTGCGCTGCCGGACGACGCCGCGTTCCGTGACCAGGGCCTGGATTGGTCTTTGTCGGTACGCGGCGGCGGTCAGCACGGTTTCCACTATCAGGCCGATCGTTATACCGATGCCGACTATAACTTCGGGATCGTTCAAGACGCCGGCCACCTGGCGCGCAACGGTGGTGTTTCCTTCCTTTCCGGTCAAACGTTCACCACGCCGTATTTGGGCTTCGGCAACCGCAGCGACAGTTTGAAGCTGGGATATCGGTTCCGGGACGGTTTCGATATTCGGTTCGGCGTGGTCGATACGCACGACGACATCGATTACGGAACCCGCAGTGTGGCCGCCGTACTGGAGGGCGCGTATCAATTTCAGGACGCCGGCGCTGTAGGCCTGCAGTTCGGGCGCCTGAACGAAGCCGGCAGTCTCTTCGGAGGGGCATCGAATGGGGCGTTCGGAGTGGACAGCACGACCACCTACGCTTTCAATCTATCCGGAACATGGCGCTTCTCCCCGCACTTGTCTTTGATCGGAAACTATGGCGTCGGGTACAGCAGCGTTGCCGACGCCGGTCAGTTACTGCGGAATTTTTCCGGTATACGCAGTGACTGGTTCGGGCTGGGTATCATCGGGCACGACCTGTTCACCGAGAACGACCAACTCGGTGTCGCGATATCCCAGCCTCTACGCGTGCAGAGCGGCGAAGTCGATATGCACGTACCCTACGCGCGGGATTTCGCGGGTAACATCTTCCGCCACGTCGACCGCATCAGTCTCGCACCGAATGGAACTGAACACACTCTGGAAACCTATTACCGTTATCAACTGAACCGAAATGCGCAGCTCGGTGCATACTTGATGGTACAGCACGAACCGAGCCACTTTGCTGAAACCGACACTGAAGTCACGCTTTTGTCGACGCTTAAGCTGCAGTTCTAGCAGCGCAGAACGGCGCGGTAACGGATGGTTGTATGGAGGCGGTGTGCGCACCGCTGCATGCGGGTGTGTTCCGGACGCATCTTGCGCCTGGCGATAACGGGCAACCTGCGTGAACTGAAATTCACATGAAGCTGTACAATACCCAAACCCGCCGTAAAGAAGCGTTTGTACCGGTAGACCCCGCACGTGTCACGATGTATGTGTGCGGTCCCACGGTTTACAGTTACGCCCATATCGGCAACGCCCGTCCGGCGGTGATCTTCGACGTTTTGTCCCGGTTGCTGCGCTACCGATTCGGAAATCTCGTTTATGTGCGCAACATCACCGATATCGATGACAAGATCAATGCCGCGGCCGCCGAAGAAGGGGTGCCCATTTCCGACATCACCGAGCGCTACACACAGGCGTATCACGAGGATCTGGCCGCGTTGGGAGTGGCGCCGCCGGACATCGAACCCCGTGTCACCGCCCACATCGACGACATCGTGCGTATGATTACCACATTGATCGAAACCGGTCACGCGTACGAAGCCGAGCGCCACGTGCTGTTCGACGTGCCTTCGTTTGCCGAATACGGTGGATTGTCACACCGTACCCATGATGAGCTACTGGCAGGCGCGCGGGTCGATGTGGCCCCCTACAAGCGCGATCCTGCGGATTTCGTGCTGTGGAAGCCGTCGCACACCGACCAGCCCGGCTGGGACAGCCCATGGGGTCGCGGTCGGCCGGGTTGGCACATCGAGTGCTCGGCCATGATCGCCGCGCATCTCGGGGAAACCATCGATATCCACGGCGGTGGCAACGATCTCGTATTCCCGCACCACGAAAACGAGGTGGCGCAGAGCCGCTGCGCGCACGGCGGCAAACCGTTGAGCCGCCTCTGGATGCACAACGGATTCGTGAATGTGTCGGCCGAAAAGATGTCCAAGTCTTTGGGCAATGTGTTGTTGGTGCGGGATTTGCTTGCCCGGGCGCCGGCGGAAGCGATCCGTTACACTTTATTGAGTGCGCACTATCGGGCGCCGCTTGATTGGACCGACGCCGCGGTCGCGCAATCGAAAGCGGCGTTGGATACGCTCTACCAGAGTCTGCGCGAACTTGAGGGAGTGGCGGTGGGCGGCGATGCCCAACCGAGCGCCGCGTTTCTCGGGTATCTGGAGGACGATCTGAATACACCGCGTGCGTTGGCCGAGTTGTTCCGGTTGGCGCGCGCGGCGAACAAGAGCGCCGACGAGCGTGAGCGGGCGGCGCTGAAGGGCGCCTTACTGGCGAGCGGCGAGTTGCTGGGCTTGCTCCAGCAGGGCCCGGAAGCCTGGTTCGGAGCCGGAAAGGAGGACCTGGACGTGGAGCGTATCGAGCGGCTGGTGGCGGAACGCGATGCGGCGCGGGCGGAGAAGGATTTCGCGCGCGCTGATCGATTGCGTGAGGAACTGAACGCCTTGGGCGTAGTGCTCGAGGACGGTGCGACTGGCACCCGCTGGCGGGTGCGGAATTGAAGTGAAGGAGCGTGGGTGGTGGTAGCGGAAGACATCGCAGCAGCCAAGAAAGAGTTGATCGAAGAGTTTGGGTACTTCGACGACTGGATGAGCCGCTATGAGTACCTCATCGACCTGGGAAAACAATTGCCGCCGTTTCCAGAGGAGTGGAAGTGCGAAGAAAACAAGATTCACGGTTGTCAGTCTCAGGTATGGCTACGCGCGCAGGCGGGCGACGACCGGTTGCACTTCGACGGTACCAGTGATGCTGCAATCGTGTCTGGACTCATCGCCGTGCTGCTGCGGGTATACAGTGACCGCCGGGCGCGTGACATCGTCGAAACAAAACCGGATTTTGTCGCAGACCTGGGGTTTACGGAGCACCTGAGCCCGACGCGCAGCAACGGTCTGCATGCGATGTTGAAAGCGATCTACGATCATGCCCGACAGCACATGGAGCGAAGCGATTAGTGACGACCAGGGCCGGCGTAGCCGGTCCGGAAACGGTTGATCGGGTTTCCACGGTGCGATTTCACACGCAGTTTCACGGAATCGAAACCGCCTCGGTTACAATGCAGCGCCTCGTCGGAGACGTAGGCCGGTAAATAACGATGACAGTAGTGACCCGATTTCCTCCCAGTCCTACCGGTGATCTGCACATCGGAGGCGCACGCACTGCGTTGTTCTGCTGGTTGTTCGCACGTCGGCATCGCGGCAAGTTGATTCTGCGCATCGAAGACACGGACCGCCAGCGGTCGAGTGATGCATCGGTACGAACGATTCTCGACGCGATGGAGTGGCTTCAACTGGATTATCAGGAAGGCCCCTATTACCAGACTCAGAGAATGGATCGTTACCGTGAAGTGGTCGATCAGCTACTGGCCGAGGGCAACGCGTACCGTTGTTACTGCAGTCATGTGGAGCTGGACGAAATGCGCGAACAGCAGCGCCGCCTAGGGTTGAAACCGCGCTACGACGGTCGCTGTCGAGGCCGTAGTGAACCACGTGCGGACGTGACGCCGGTGGTGCGATTCAAGAATCCACACACCGGTGCGGTACACATCGACGACCTGGTCAAAGGGCCCATTACGATCGCAAACAACGAGCTCGACGACCTGATCATTGCTCGGTCCGATGGAACGCCGACCTACAATCTAACCGTCGTGGTTGACGATATGGATATGGGGATCACGCACGTCGTACGCGGTGACGACCATATCAACAACACCCCGCGACAAATAAACATACTGCGCGCCCTCGGTGCCCCGTTGCCGGAGTACGCCCATGTTCCGATGATATTGGGCGAGGACGGCAAACGGATGTCCAAACGACACGGTGCGGTGGGAGTCATGGAGTACAAGCGCGACGGATATCTACCGGATGCATTGCTCAACTATCTGGTTCGCCTGGGCTGGTCGCACGGTGATCGGGAAATCTTCGACCGCGACGAGATGATCCGGCTTTTCGATCTCAAGGATGTCCACAAGAGCGCTGCGGTTTTCGATCCGGAAAAGTTGTTGTGGTTGAACTACGAGTACATCAAGGCCTGTGACGCGCAACGCCTGATGGGCCTGGCGCGCCCCTATTTTCTAGAGGCCGGTATCGACCTCGATGGACACGACCAGGCGCTCGCAGTGGTAACGGCCAACCGGGAACGCTCGAAAACGCTGGTGGAGCTGGTGGCGCGGAGCCGGTTCTTTTTCGTCCCGCCCACCGAATACCAAGCCGCCGCGGTCAAAAAACACTTCAAGAGCGGCACCGGGGAGCTGCTGGCGACCCTCAAGTGCAGGCTTCTCGAACTACCACAGTGGCGTACCGAGACCCTGCACGAATGCGTACACACGCTAGCCGAGGAGCGGGGAGTGGGGCTGGGGAAAATCGCTCAACCGTTACGCGTGGCACTGGCCGGGGAAGCGGTGTCACCGCCTATCGACGTCACCCTGGCGTTACTCGGCCGCGATCAGACTGTCATACGCATCGACGCCGCGTTGCGCTACCTCGCGGGTAGAGACACGACTCAAGTCTGACATTCCGTGCGGCAACGCCTTACCCCGTTTCGTCGCGCGCGAACTCGAGTGGCATCCCGCGCGGCGGTCCCATCAGTGTTCCGCCACGGTAGACCAGGCAACCGTTCACCCAGGTAGCCGCAACAGTGGACTGAAACGTGTAACCGGTGAACGGAGACCAGCCGCATTTGTATCTGATATTTTCCGAGGTAACCGTGTAAGGACGATCCAGGTCAACGAGCACCAGATCGGCCCAGAATCCCTCACGGATAAAACCCCGATCGCGTACCGAAAACACGACAGCGGGGTTATGACAAGCCTTCTCGACGATCAGCTCCAGTGACAACCGCCCCCGATGATAGTGCTCGAGCAGACTCTGCAGAGAGTGCTGCACCAGGGGTAGCCCGGACGGCGCGAGGAAGTATGGTTGGCGTTTTTCCTGCAATGTGTGAGGGGCGTGATCCGTGGCGATGATGTCTATGCGGCCATCGGCCACCGCCGCGAGTAGCGCTTCCCGGTCGGCGCTCGACTTGATCGCCGGGTTGCACTTGATCAGCGCCCCTTGTCGGGCGTAGTCGCGTTCGTCGAAAAACAGGTGATGCACGCACGCCTCCACGGTAATGCGTTTGTCGGCCGGTGGGCCGTCACTGAAGAGCGCCAGTTCTCGTTCGGTGGAAAGATGCAGCACGTGTAATCGGGTGCCATGCGCGCGCGCAAGCTCCACCGCCAGTGAAGAGGACTTGTAGCAGGCTTCGACACTGCGAATATCAGGATGGCACCGCACCGGCACGTCTTCCCCGTAGCGTTCCCGAAATCGGTCTTCGTTGCGCTTGATCGTCGGCGTGTCCTCGCAATGAGTGACTACCGGCACGCGGCTGCGGGCGAAAATCGCCGCCAGGGTGTCGGGATCGTCCACCAGCATATTGCCCGTGGAAGCGCCCATGAACACTTTTACCCCGCAAACCTGGTTTGGAGCCAGTGCTGCGATCTGTTCCTGGTTGTCGTTGGTGGCGCCCAAGTAAAACGCATAGTTGGCGTGGGAGCGGTCCCGGGCCAAGTCGTTTTTGTGCGCCACCCGGTCGAAGGTCACGGTGGGTGGTTTCACGTTGGGCATTTCCATGAAGCTGGTCACGCCGCCCGCTACCGCTGCGGCCGATTCACTCTGGATATCGGCTTTGGTGGTCAGGCCGGGTTCACGAAAATGCACCTGGTCGTCGATCAAACCAGGCAGCAGGGTGCGCCCGGCGGCATCCACCACCTCCGAAGCGCCGCCGGTGATTTCGTTGTCGATGCGCGCGATTTTTCCCCCGGAAATCAGTACATCGGTCTCACGAACCGTCCCTTCGTTCACCACGCGCGCGTTGACGATCAGCGTGTTTGTCATCGTTTTCGTATGCAACCGGATTTGAAGCTTTCGAACGACACGTTATACCATAATCCGTTTGGCTCGAAGCCTGAGAATAAAACCGCCGGTACAACCAGCCACGTATTACAGTCACAGTATGTCGGTCAGAATTACTTTCCCGGACGGGGCGCACCGGGACTACCAGTCCGCGCCCACGGGCCTGCGGATAGCCGAGGATATCGGTCCGTCGCTCGCGCGCAAGGCCGTAGCGATACGCGTGAACGGCGACTTACGCGATCTTTCGCGCCTAGTCGAACACGACGCCGAGATCGAAATCCTGACCCGCGATCAGGATGAGGCTTTGGAATTGCTGCGCCACGACGCGGCGCACGTCATGGCCGAAGCCGTGAAGGAGCTGTATCCGGAAACCCAAGTCACCATCGGGCCGGCGATTGAAGACGGCTTTTATTACGATTTCGCCCGTACGGAGCCGTTTACCCCCGAGGACCTGACTCGTATCGAAGCGCGTATGCGGGACATCGTAGACCGCGACGAGCCTATCGTGAGAGAGGTGTGGAAGCGCGATCGGGCGATCGCCTATTTCCGGGACATCGGCGAGGTGTACAAGGCCGAGATCATCGAGGGCATCGATGCCGGTGAAGCCCTGACAGTGTACCGGCAGGGTGATTTCGTGGACTTGTGCCGGGGCCCGCATCTGCCTTCCACGGGCAGACTGGGCAAAGCGTTCCGGTTGACCAAGCTGGCCGGCGCCTACTGGCGCGGCGACTCGCGCAATGAGATGCTGCAACGGATTTATGGCACTGCCTGGGCCTCGGAACGCCAGCTAAAGGCGTACCTGCACCGTCTCGAGGAGGCGGAAAAGCGCGATCACCGGCGACTGGGTAAACAATTGGATCTGTTTCACTTTCAGGAAGAGGCACCAGGGGCGGTATTCTGGCACCCGAAAGGCTGGACGTTGTTCCGTACGCTGGTCGACTATATGCGCGAACAGCAGACACGCGCCGGTTACGAGGAAATCAACACGCCTGATTTGCTGGACCGCGGTTTGTGGGAAACCTCCGGGCATTGGCAGACCTTCGGCGAGAACATGTTCACGACCGAGACCGACGCGGACCGGACGCTCGCCATCAAGCCCATGAACTGTCCCGGTTGTGTACAGGTTTTCAATTACAGCCTGCGCAGCTACCGGGAATTACCGCTACGGATCTCGGAGTTCGGCAAGGTGCACCGTTTCGAGCCGTCGGGTGCGCTACACGGTCTCATGCGCGTGCGCTCCTTTACTCAGGACGACGCACACATATTTTGCATGCCCGATCAAATCACCATGGAGAGTAAGCGAGTCTGCGAACTGGTGTTGAAGATCTATCGGGATTTCGGTTTCGATGACATCCGCATCAAGTACGCTGACCGGCCGGAGAAACGCGTCGGGTCGGATGCGGTGTGGGACACCGCCGAGGCAGCGCTGCTGGCGGCTGCCGAGGCCACCGGGCTGGCGTACACATTGAATCCCGGGGAGGGTGCATTCTACGGCCCCAAACTCGAGTTCGTGCTGCGCGACGCGATCGGCCGGGACTGGCAGTGCGGCACGCTGCAGGTGGATCTGAACCTGCCGGAGCGGTTAGGCGCAAGCTACATCGGCGAGGACAGCCACAAACACCGTCCGGTCATGCTGCATCGGGCCTTGTTCGGATCGCTGGAGCGGTTTATTGGCATTCTGCTCGAGCACTACGCGGGGGCGTTGCCGTTCTGGCTGGCGCCGTTGCAGGTGGTGGTGGCAACGATCGTGTCGGACGCGGACGCCTATGCGGCGGAAGTCACCGACGCGCTGCGCAGGGCTGGGGTCCGTGCCGAGAGCGACCTCAGAAATGAGAAGATATCCTACAAGGTGCGCGAACACAGCCTGCAGAAAGTACCCGCGATGCTGGTACTCGGCCGACGCGAGGCGGAACAACGGACGGTGACGGTGCGCCGATTCGGAACCAAAGCCCAGCAGACTATCGAATTGCAGGAGGCGGTGGACGGTTTTGTCGATGAAGCCGGACAGCGCGGTGGTTAGCGTGCGGCGCTGGCGCATGTGGGGCATGGCGTACGGCGCACTGTTCGCAGTCCCGGTCTTAAGCGCGGCACCGGAACTGGCGCTTCAGGGCGACGCGGTGCAGGGCGGGTTGATGTTCGGCCGCGTGGCGCCCGCTAGCCGGGTGGAGTTCGACGGTGCACCGGTGCGCGTGTCACCGGGAGGTCATTTCGTGGTTGGCTTCGGGCGTGACGAACGCCCGCAGGTCGAACTCAAAGTCATCTTCCCGGACGGGCGTGTGCAGCGCCGTGTGCTCGACGTGCAACCGCGGCAATACGATATTCAGCGCATTGATGGTCTGCCTCCCAAACAGGTGACGCCGCCGCCCGAGACATTGGCGCGAATTCGTGCGGAGGCGCGTTTGGTTAAGCAGGCGCGCGCGACGGACAATCCGCGTACCGATTTTCTGGCGGGGTTTCGGTGGCCGGCGGGAGGGCGGATATCCGGTGTGTACGGCAGTCAGCGTGTGTTGAACGGCAAACCGCGTCGACCGCATTTCGGGGTCGATATCGCCGCGCCCGTGGGCACACCGGTGCGCGCCCCGGCCCCCGGAATCGTAACTCTGGCCGAGCCGGATCTCTATTTCTCGGGCGGAACCGTGATCGTCGATCACGGTCACGGGCTGTCGTCGTCGTTTCTGCACCTGAATGCGGTGAGTGTCAAAGTTGGTGACCAGGTCACCACCGACACGGTGATCGGAGAGATCGGCGCGACCGGCCGCGCGACGGGGCCGCACCTGGATTGGCGCATGAATTGGAAAGCACGGCGCGTTGACCCGCAGTTACTGGTTAGCGAGTTACCGTTGCCAAAAAACGGTGAGCAACAATGAGGCAACAGAAAATGGAACCGGCAGAAATCGTTGAAGTGACCCCGGATACCGCCACCGTCGCGTGCGACGGCGGACGCGGGGCGTTGGGCCATCCAGTCGTCTATCTGACGTTCGGCGACGAGGAAACCGTGGATTGTTACTATTGCGGTCGGCGCTTCGTTCGCATCCTGCCCGCCGAGCGTGGGCGGCACCTCGAATGAACGACCAGCCGCCGGAGCGCGGTCCAGCGTAAACTTTACCCACTAGACCCCGTCTAACCGACTGATCGCGGCGCTCCGCTGGGCGCGGACGTCGAGCTGTGATAGGGTCGACGCAACCCACGCGACGCCCGTCACCGGCCCCCGGGGCCCCATCCATCAGGAGATAAATCCATGAACACGAAATCGATTCTCACGCTTGCGGCCTGGATCATCCTGCTCGCAGCGAGCGGTGCGCGGGCTGCAGACGAGCTCGGCTCGGATCAACAGAAATTCAGCTACGCGGTGGGTTACCAGGTCGGGCAGAACCTGTCCCGTGAAGGATTGGAACTCGACGCCGATGCCCTCGCCCAAGCCATCAAAGACGCGGTATCGGGCGCAGATCCGAAAATTTCGCCGGATGAAATGCGCGCGGCGGTGGATCGTTATCGCCAGCGAGCGGAGCAGGAGCGGGCGGTTGAAGCGGAATCCAACCTCAAGGCCAGCGAGGCGTTTCTCGATGAGAACAGGAGTAAGGAGGGCGTTACGGAAACGGCGAGCGGCCTGCAGTACAAAATCCTCACCGAAGGATCCGGTAAGCAACCCGTCGAGGGTGACACGGTGGTGGTGCATTATCGGGGGACATTGCTGAACGGCGAGGAATTCGACAGTTCTTACAAGCGTGAACAGCCCGCAACGCTGCCTCTGACCGGCGTGATCAAGGGGTGGCAGGAAGCGCTGCCGCTGATGGCGGAAGGCGCGAAATGGGAACTCTACATTCCCGCCGAACTGGCTTATGGCGAGCGGGGCGCTGGCGGCCGTATTGGTCCGAACCAGGCGCTGATCTTCGAGGTGGAGTTGCTGGAGGTAAAGTAATTTCTTAAGTTTAGGGTGAAAAACTGTTAACGATCAGGGCGCGCCTCGAAATAACTGGATGCTGTGCTAGGCTGTAAAGAGCGGGAGATTTCCGACGATTGATCGGATTCCCCGGACCGGCGACCCAGCAGGACGGAGTTCCGGTGCCACACTTAATAGTCCCAGGGATGCCGATTCTGTTTACCCGTAGCGAGCACCTATGATTCAGTTCTGGCGACATAAATCTTCCGACTCAGGCGCCACCGCCGTGCCCGCCTACCAGCGCAAACCGCTGCTCGAACAGTCGCACCGCAGGCTTTACGACTGTCTGTTGCAAGCGGTTGGCAACCATTCGAAGGTCTTCATTAAGGTCCACTTGGCCGACCTGGTAAAGAACCCCGGTCAGGACCCGAAATATCGTACCCACTGGACGCGCGTGCAGCGCCGCGCGATCGATTTCCTCCTGCTGAGTCCGACCAGCTTGGTTCCGGTGATGGCGATCAAACTGGAGAGCAAAGCCGACAACAAGCGCCGGCGCTTGCGGGGGCCGGACGTGATCGAGGAGGTGTTGCGCGACATCAACGTGCCCCTGCTGCGGCTGCCGGTGCAGGAGCACTACGACGTGAAGGACTTGGTCAAAAAGATGCGCTTTACCCTTTCCGACCAGAAGCAAAAATCCAACGTCGAGGATCTGTTCCGCACCGACGAGATCACCACGTCGCCGAATCAGGCGGTAGTGGAATTTGCGCGCAACCGCCTGCCCACGTTCAGCCGCTGGACCTCCGGATTATGGCTCGCGGCGCGCAACGTCACGCGCGCCCACTAAATCGCCGTCGCTCTGACGGCTGACGCTAAGACACCGCCGTTCAGTCGGCCAGGGCCGCGAATATACGGTCGCGAATTTCCTCCACCGTACCGATGCCGTCGACGGCGACATATTGCGTATTTGACCCGCCTTCCCCGGCCCGTTGCGCGTAATGGTCCACCAGCGGCTTGGTTTGCTCGTGGTACACCTGTAAACGCTGCCGCACGGTTTCTTCACGATCGTCCTCGCGCTGAATCAGCGGTTCGCCGGTGTCGTCATCCACACCCTCACGACGCGGCGGATTGAATTCGACGTGGTAGGTGCGCCCGGATGCCAGATGCACTCGCCGGCCGCTCATACGACGGATGATTTCCTCGTCGGGCACCGCGATATTCACGACGTAATCCACGTCGACGCCCGCCTGCTCGAGTCCCTCGGCCTGGGCCAGCGTGCGCGGAAACCCGTCCAGAAGATACCCATCCGTGCAGTCCGGCTGCTGCAGGCGTTCGGTCACCAGCGCCATGACGATTTCGTCCGGCACCAGTTGGCCGGCATCCATGATGGTTTTCGCCTGTTTACCCAGCTCGCTGCCTTCCTTCACTGCCGCACGCAGCATGTCGCCGGTGGAAATTTGCGGTATGTTGTATTTCTTGGTAATGAATCCGGCTTGGGTCCCTTTCCCGGCCCCGGGTCCGCCTAATAGAATCACGCGCATTTCGATCGCTCCCGTTCCTCGGTTTCTTCTTCGGTTGATAGAGCCGCGTGAACTTTAACACATCGTGTCGTTGCGGGTGGAAGCGGCACGAACCATACACCTAGGTCTTGAAGAGTTTGATTCGTGCCGGCTATCGACGTACGCGGCTTAAGGGGGGCTCAAGCTGTTGTTTCAATGCGGCGCGCCGTATCGATGTGGCGGTGGGCATCGACGAAACCGTCAACCCTGCTCCAGTAGGCTGCGCAGATCGATCACGGCGGCATTGGCGCGGGCGATGTAGTTGGCCATGGTCAGCGAGTAATTGGCGAACAGGCCGAATCCTTTGCCGTTCAGGATCACGGGACTGAGGGTGGATTGTTGGGTCTCGGAGAGTTCGCGCACGATCTGCCGCAGGGACACCAACGCATTTTTCTTGCGCAAAATATCCCGAAAATCGTAATCCACCGCCTGCAGCAAGTGCAACAGCGCCCACGTCGCGCCACGCGCCTCGTAGAAAACATCGTCGAGCTCCAACCACGGGGTTTTTACCTCCACCGATGCCGGCGTCTCGGTGGCTTGGGAGGCCGCGGTATCGCCAGCCAGGTCGGTGTTGATGCGCAGTTGACCGACGCTGGCACTCAGTCGCTGAGACAGGCTGCCGAGCCGCTTCTCCACAATTTCGAGAAACTGACGCAGGTTGTCGGCACGCGCGAAGAATTGCGCGCTGGCTGCGCTCGGATCCGCCAGGCGCGTCAGGTAACGCTCCAGGCTTGCGAGACCCTCCCCGTATTCGGATTCGGTGGCGGGGAAGATCCACGAATCGTTCTGGAAATTGAACTGCGGTTCCGCACGGGCCAGATCGGGATCCTCGATGGATTGTGACTGGGACCGGGAAATGTGGTTGCGGAGCGCCGCGGAGCCGTCGCGCAGCATGACCAAGGCGCCGAACTCCCAGTTGGGAATATTGTCCATCCACACGCCCGGCGGCATCACGTCGTTGGACAGGTAACCGCCGCGCTTACCCAGCAGTTCCTCGCCAATCTTCATCAGTGTGCTGGTAAACGTATAACCGGTTACCAATGGCTGGGAGTCGTCACCGAGGCGCTGGCGCGCGACTTCCCGGACGTCGAACGGCTCGGGCTCTTCGTTCCAGTACCAACCCAGGAGCGCGATGACCACGAGTGCCGTGGCGATCGCGAGACCCAGGGTCCAGGCCACGCCTTTCTGGCGCATGGTGGATGGGCGATACAGGGCCACCAAGCGGCCCAATCCGGCGCGCACGCGCGCCATCAACTGTGAGAGACTGCTGAACATAGTTTTGTAACACGGCTTGGCAAGAACGCGTCATTATATGCCAGCCGATAGCAGGTTTGGGTGACTTGACGGAACAAGACGAATTCGGTCGCCGCCTCGGGCGGATCATGACATACACTGCGTGGATTGCCGTCGCGGGCCTGCTGACTTGGATATTTTCCGATTATCTAGCACGCGAGCGGAATCCGAACCGCATCGTGGAAACACGTGCAACCGCCGACGGCGTACGGGAGGTGGTGCTCAAGCGGAACCGTGCCGGCCACTACATGGCGACCGGTGCGATCAATGGCACGGCGGTGGAATTCCTGCTGGACACCGGGGCCACGACCGTATCGGTGCCCGGCGATTTGGCCGCACGGCTCGGTCTCCAGCGCGGTGCGGCGCTGCCGACACAGACAGCCGCCGGCGTGATCGAAACCTATGCCACCGTACTCGACACCGTCGAGCTGGGAAGTATCCTTTTGCGCCGCGTACCGGCCAGTATCAATCCACGCACCCAGGGATCAGAGGTATTGCTGGGCATGGCGTTCCTCAAGCAGTTGGAATTTCAGCAACGTGGCGCCGAACTGACGATCCGGCAGATACGGTGATACGGCGGTCGATCGGTTCAGTTTCGGTTCAGATTGTATTCAGTCGTGGTTCAGTGTGATTCCGCTAATCTTGCGCCAAGCTCGAAGGGAGCGGTTAGCCAGGATGCACAACACTTAACGACTTGAGGAGTCGAAATCATGAAGAAATTAGCGTTGTTGTCGGGAGTCGTCATTTTGGGCGCCGTACTATCGGGTACTGCCCATGCCGGGCACGGCAAAAACAAGCACAACTATGTGGACTACGGAGAGGTGATCAAGGTTCGTCCGATTACCGAACTGGTGCGGGTTGAAACCCCGCGCCGCGAGTGCTGGACCGAGCACGTCACCCATTATCGGGGTTCGCACAACAGTTACACTCCGGAGATTCTGGGCGGCATTATCGGTGCTGCGGTGGGCAACCGATTCGGCGACGGTTCGGGGCGTAAGATCGCGACCGCCGCGGGGGCCCTGTTGGGCGGGTCGATCGGTCACGATTTCAAGCGTCGTCACGGCCACCGCCATGCGTATACGGAGCCGGTAGAACGTTGTGAAACCCACTACGACCACCACACCGAGGAACGCGTGGTCGGCTACAAAGTGAAATATCGCTACAACGGTCGAATTTATCGCACGCGCACGGACCAGCACCCGGGCGACCGGATACCGTTGAACGTGAAGGTGACGCCGGCCTACTGAGAGTCGGCTATAATTTGACGCATGCCGGGGCTGCATGCCCCGGCGCGCACATCACACGGACCCATGCCGAAAACCGCCCTTAACTTCGTTACCGTTTTGTGCCTCGTCGCCGCCGGCACGGCGTACGGCGAACATGAGCGCATGACCCTGGACCAAGCCGCGAAACGCGTCGAGCGACAGACCAACGGGCATATTCTCGATGCGCGCGATTGTGAGGTAGGCGGACGGGTCGAGCAGTGTTTCAAAGTCCTCACCCGCGATGGCCGAGTACGCAAGATTTATGTCGATTCACAGCGCCAGCTCCGCTCGCAGGGTAAAGGACGAGGCCGGGGCCGCGGCACATCACGCCGAGACAGGGGGGAGCGTCGGTAGGACCTCGTGATGCGTATTTTGGTCGTCGAAGATGAACCGGGTATCCGCGAACCGCTGGTCGCAAGATTGCGCGGCGGCGGTTTCGCGGTGGATGAGGCGGGAGACGGCGAAGAAGGTCTGTACTACGCGACCGAGTATCCGCTCGATCTTGCGATCGTGGATCTCGGTCTGCCGAAGCTGGACGGCATAGAGATGATTCGGCGCACCCGCGACCAGGGTAAGACCTTTCCGATTCTGATTCTTACCGCGCGCGCGCGCTGGCAGGAAAAGGTCGACGGACTGGAGGCAGGTGCCGACGATTATCTGGTCAAACCCTTTCACATCGAGGAACTTCTCGCGCGCGTGCGCGCGTTGTTGCGGCGCTCGGCGGGAGTCGCCAACTCGGTGGTGCACTGCGGCCCCATCGCGCTCGATACCGGGACGCAGAATGTGTCGCTGGCGGGCGATTCGCTGAACCTCACCGCCTACGAATATCGTTTACTGCAATACCTGATGCTAAATTCCGGAAAAGTCATTTCAAAAAGTGAGCTTACGGATCATATCTACGAAGAGGATGAAGATCGCGACAGCAACGTGATTGAGGTATTCATCGGCCGCCTGCGCAAGAAGCTCGACCCCGACAATACGTTGAAACCGATCGAGACATTGCGCGGGCGCGGATACCGATTCAACCTGCCGCGTATGGCGTGACCCCGTCTCTTGGTACACGTCTCCTGCTCGCGGCGTCGGTGGCGCTGGCGGCGTTTCTGGGCCTGACTGGGCTGGCGCTGGACCGCGCTTTTCGCGACAGTGCGCAAGCCGCGATACAGGATCGCCTCACCGGTCAGTTGCACGGATTGCTCGCCGCCGCCGACGTGGGTGCGGACGGGCGGATGGTGTTGCCGGAGGCTCTGCCCGAAGCGCGTTTCGGCCGCATCAATTCCGGCCTCTACGCACAGGTGGTGGACGACCGTGGGCAGGTAACTTGGCGCTCGCGCTCGCTGCTCGGCAAGCAGCTGCCGCTCGTGCCACCGCTAGATCCCGGCGTAGCGCGTTTTTTTACCTGGAGTCTGGACGGGAGCGAGCTGTTTTTGTATCGGTTTGGTGTGGCGTGGGAAGATGACAATGGCGAGTTGCTGCGTTTCGTGTTTTCCGTGGCCGAGGATCATCGCGAGTACATGTCCCAGGTCAACGCGTTCCGCCGCAGCATATCGCTGTGGTTCGGTGGGGCGGTGGTCCTGCTGCTCGCGGTGCAGGGTGCCGTGCTGCGCTGGGGTCTCGCACCGTTGCGGGAGGTGGCGGCCGATATCAAGGCCATCGAGCAGGGACGGCGCGGTCAGTTGACCGGTCGTTATCCGCGCGAACTGCGCGGGTTGACCGAAAACATCAATGCGTTCCTGCGCAACGAGCAGAACCAGTCGCAGCGCTACCGGCAGTCTCTGGACGATCTCGCGCACAGTCTGAAAACACCGCTTGCCGTGCTGCGCGGGACCCTGGACGCACAACGTTGGAGTGCCGATACACGCACCGAGATCGCCGCACAGGTGGATCGCATGTCGGAGATCGTCAGCTATCAACTGCAACGCGCGGCGGCCGCCAACCGGCGCACTCTGGCGGTTCCGGTGGTCGTTGCGCCATACGTGGAGAAGGTCGTGAACTCATTGCATAAGGTCTATGCGAACAAATCGGTCGAAGTCGAAGTTAAAGTTGATCCTGAGCTCGTGTTTTACGGCGACACGGGCGACCTGATGGAAGTTCTGGGCAATCTGCTCGACAACGCATTCAAGTGGTGTACCGGGCGTGTCTCGGTGCGCGCGCAGCCGATGCGCGACTCCCGGTTTCGCCGCAGCGGCGTGCGCCTGACGATCGACGACGACGGTCCCGGCATCCGTGCCGCGCTCAGAGAGCAGGTGCTACGACGTGGCGTAAAGGCCGATCAGCGGGTGAGCGGCCAGGGCATCGGTTTGGCGGTCGTGCACGAAATCGTGGACGCGTATGCGGGTAAGCTCGAGATCGACGCGACAACCGGCCCAGGCACGCGAGTGGTGGCGGAGTTCCCCCCGAGTTGACCGGTCGTGCACGCCGCAGCTCGCGTGGAACCGGGTCTGCGCGCGGGACGCTCCAAGTCGATGGCGAACCCGGGGGCGCTGAGCGCGGCGGTGCCGCGATTACGGAGGACACGTATGTGTTGCTTTCAACGAGTGAGGCGCATGGTTGATCAGGCGGTCAGGGGCGGGCCAAACGGGCGGGGTTACGGGTGAGTTGGTGGGGCAAGCTTGCGGGCGGGGCCTTCGGCTTCATGCTCGGTGGACCGTTGGGGGCGCTGATCGGCGGCGTATTGGGACATCAGTTCGACCGGGGTCTGCGCGCGATGGAGGCGACCGGCGACCCGACGGGCGACCAGGAGCGCATACAGACCGCGTTTTTCACTGCGACCTTCGCAGTGATGGGTCATCTGGCCAAAGCGGACGGCCGCGTATCGGAAACCGAGATCGCGCTCGCCGAGCAGGTCATGCGCCAGATGAGTCTCGACGACGAGCAGCGCAAAGCGGCTCGCCGGCTGTTCAATGAGGGGAAACGCGCCGACTTTCCGCTCGACGACGTCGTCGAACAGTTGCGCCGGGTCACTCATCGCCGTCGCAATCTGCTGCAAATGTTCCTTGAAATCCAGATTCAGGCGGCGCTGGCCGACGGTCGTCTCGACAGCGGTGAGAATGCGGTACTGCAGCGGGTGGCGGCGGGTCTCGGATTCTCGCCGGCGGCGTTTCGTCAGTTACTGGACTTCATCCGGGGTTTGGGCGCCCGCGCCGCGCACGGGCGACCGTCGGGCGCCGACGCCTTGGATCAGGCCTACCGCACACTGGGAGTCGCGCACAACGCCTCCGACGCTGATGTGAAACGGGCGTATCGTCGGTTGATGAACCAGCACCACCCGGACAAACTCGTCGCCAAGGGGCTGCCCGAGGAGATGATGAAGCTCGCCACCGAAAAGAGCCAGCAGATCCGCGCCGCCTATGATGCGATCAAACGCAGCCGGGCGTCGTAAGCCGCGCCGGTTGTCGGTCGCGCGGGCCCGCGCCGTCAGTCGCGGTGTGACGAACCAGTGCAAATGAGTAAACTCGGCGCTTGGCGAGGATTCACACGGTCGGACGGGCCTAGCAGACATGACAAAAGCAATACGTGTGCACGCACCCGGAGGCGTAGAGGCATTGGTATGGGAAGACGTGGAACTCGGTGCGCCGGGTGACGGTGAGATCCGGATACGGCATACCGCCGTAGGTCTCAACTACATCGACGTCTATTTCCGAACCGGCGCGTATTCCGCGGGAGAAACCCCCTTCATTCCCGGTTTCGAAGCCGCCGGCGTGGTCGAAGCGGTGGGTCCGGGAGTGGCCGAATGGGCGCCGGGAGATCGCGTCGCCTATGCATCGCGGCCGGTGGGCGCGTACTGCGAGCAACGGATTATGCCGGCCGATCGCGTCGTGCGCGTGCCTGACTCGATTGACGATCAGACTGCCGCGGCAATGATGCTGCAAGGGATGACGGCGCACTACCTGTTACGTCGAACGTACAACGTCAAACCGGGTGACACGATTTTGTTTCATGCCGCGGCGGGCGGCGTTGGGCTGCTTGCCTGCCAGTGGGCCAAGCACCTCGGCGCCACTGTGATCGGCACGGTGGGTAGTCGCGAGAAAGCGGACCTGGCCGCCGCGCACGGCTGCGATCACCTCATCATATATACGGAGGAGGATTTCGTGGCGCGGGTGCGGGAAATCACCGAGGGCGAAGGGGTCCCGGTGGTGTACGATTCAGTTGGCAAAGATACTTTCGAAAAATCATTGGATTGCCTACGAAAGTTCGGGCTGTTGGTGAGTTTTGGTCAAGCCTCGGGCAAGATCGACGCCTTCGATCCCGGTGTGCTCGGCGCCAAGGGCTCCTTGTATCTCACAAGACCAACCTTGTTCGATTACACCGCGGCGCGCAACGACCTGACCGCCAGCGCCGACGACCTGTTCGAAACCGTGCAGTCCGGGGGGGTGCGCGTCGAGGTCCACCAGACCTATGCGTTGTGCGATGCGGCGCGCGCACACGCGGATTTGGAGGCGCGCCGCACCACCGGATCTACCGTGCTGTTGCCCTGACCGGCTTTCACCGGCGATCAATGGAGGCGGCCACCCGGGCCGTAGCGATGGTTTCGATCACAAGCGCCAACGCCGCGCCGGCCACAAACACCAGTCCAAACAAGTCAATAAACGTCAGCCCGCGGTCGAATCCCAGACTGCGGGTCAACCAGCCGTCGTCATCGGCGGCCGCCAGCCAGGCCGGCGGCTGGCCGAAATCGACGAACATCTGCACGACCAGCACCACAATGATGCACAAGTGGATCTCGGTCGGCCCGAAGGCGGGGAGTTCGATGGTGCGGGTGAGCTCGGCCTTGATCAGGCCGTTGATAATCAGTAGCAGGTATAGCGTGATGCCTACCAGGCCGATCACCAGGTGAGCGCCCGGGGTGAGAAACAAGCCCGCGCCGATCAGGGCGACGCTCAGCGAATCGCCGAAATGGTCGAGATAGAAACCGAGCGACGTAACCCGCCGCGCGCGCGCCAGCTCGCCATCCAGGGTATCGGCGAACCAATGCAGGAACACGAACCCGGCCGCCGCCAGGCACATCCAACGGGAGACGTGGCTGAGATACAGACTGGCGGCGGCCAGTCCTGCGGCACCGACGCCCGCGAGGGAGACCATGTTGGCGCTGATCCAGGACGGGACCCATGGCAGGAGCTTGGGAAAGGTGCGCTTGACGAAGGGGTCGAAGGGGCTGTTTTCGACTTTTTTCAAACTCGTGTGTCGTGTCGGCGTGACGAGAGTCCGCTATTATGCGAGAACCCGGGTGCAATCAAAACACGACGGTGCGTGACCGGAAAGCCATGAATACCTCGGATAAACCGCAAGCCGAGTGGCAACAGAAACCACTGGTGCGCATCGCATACCAGGGTGTCAAGCGCACCGAATCCCTCATCGACCGCTTCAGCCTGGACGGCCACGGTCCGTTCTTCGATCCCGGTGGCTTTGCCTGGGTCCCGAAACTAGAGAGCAGCTGGAAGACGATACGTGCTGAACTTGAGAAAATACTCGAACACAAGGAACGGTTGCCGAACTTTCAGGATATCTCGCGGGATCAGATCACCATCACCCAGGACAATGCCTGGAAGACGTTTTTTTTGTATGGATTCGGTTACCGGCAGGATCGCAACTGTGGCCTGTGCCCGCAAACCGCGCGTCTGGTCGCTCAAGTGCCGGGCATGCTCACCGCGTTTTTTTCCATTCTCGAACCCGGCAAACACATTCCCCCCCACCGCGGTCCGTACAAGGGCATTCTGCGCTATCACCTCGGATTGATCGTGCCCGAACCCGTGGCGTGCTGCCGGTTGCGGGTGGGTGACCAATACCGCACCTGGCGCGAAGGCGGGAGTCTGGTGTTCGACGACACCTATGAGCATGAGGTGTGGAACGACACGGATGGCCTGCGCGTGGTGTTGTTTCTGGATGTCGTACGGCGCTTACCTGCGCCGGTTTCGTGGTTCAACCGATTTATCATCGCCGCCATCCGGCGGTCGGCCTTCATACAGAACGCACGTCGGAACGCTGATCGTTTCGATCTCGAGGACTTTTTTACGCGGCGCTAGCGGGCCCGCGCTCAGCATGGTTCGTCCGTGGACTGCGCAACACGTGTGACCGTTTATTCGCGTCGGATCAATCAATTAGACGCGCAACTGTCAATGATACATTGAGTTATACCGACAACACCGCGAGTGGTCACAGATTTCCCTCCGCGAGCGAGACCGGTGTCGGAACGGTCCACTGCGGATCACGGTGTTCGGCCACCACCGTCGTATACAACCCCCCACGTACGTTGAACTCGGCGGTCAGCCGGATGAATCGTGGCGCCAGTACGTCGCGTAGATCGTTCAGAATACCGTTGGTCACCGCTTCGTGAAAGGCGCCCTGGTCACGGTACGACCAAAGATACAGCTTTAACGATTTCAACTCGACGCAGTGTGCATCGGGCACGTATTCCAGGTGCAATGTAGCGAAGTCCGGTTGCCCGGTCTTCGGGCACAGGCAGGTAAATTCGGGAATTCGAATGCGTATCGTGTAATCGCGCTCTGGGTTCGGATTCGCGAATACTTCGAGATCGCGTGTCGGTTGCGTCGGCATTTTGTTCCTCGTATGCTAGATCGATTAGCTTAAATTCTAACGTAGTCGATTCGCGATACGACCAACCCAGCACTTGATTCGTTGATCCACTGGAACGCCTTGCCTAATTCGACCCCCGTCTCGGACCGTGTGTGTCGATGCGGTTGAAACACATCAAACTCTCCGGGTTCAAGTCCTTCGTCGATCCAACCACTGTCGCGATGCCCGCGAATCTAGTGGGGGTCGTGGGTCCGAACGGGTGTGGTAAATCGAACATCATCGATGCGGTACGCTGGGTGATGGGAGAATCGTCGGCAAAAACGCTGCGCGGCGACAACATGGCCGATGTGATTTTCAACGGCTCCACGGCCCGCAAACCGGTGGGTCGCGCAATGGTCGAGTTGGTCTTCGACAATGGTGAAGGCAAGGCGCCCGGTATCTACGCCAAATACTCGGAGATCGCGATCCGGCGCGAGCTCACACGCGACGGCCAGTCGGGATACTTTATCAATCGCACTCGATGCCGACGCCGCGATATCACGGATATCTTCCTCGGCACCGGGCTCGGTCCGCGTTCCTATTCCATCATCGAGCAGGGTATGGTCAGCCGCATCATTGAGGCTCGGCCCGACGAACTCCGTGTACTGATCGAAGAGGCTGCGGGGATCTCCAAGTACAAGGACCGCCGCCGCGAGACCGAGACGCGCATCCGTCATACCCGCGAGAACCTGTCGCGGGTAGAAGACATACGCGCAGAACTGGAAACACAGTTGCGGCGCTTGAAGCGTCAGTCCGCGGCAGCGGCACGTTACAAGACGCTGAAGGCCGAGGAGCGAGGCCTCAAAGCGCAGGTGCTCGCCTTGCGCTGGCGGCGGCTCGACGCGGAACTCAAACAGTTCGACGCCCAAGTGGCGCGCGCCCAGACCGAACTCGAGGCGAAGGTGGCCGACGTGCGCGGAGTGGAGAACGTTATCGAGCGTCTGCGCCGGGAGCAAGCTGAGGCCAACGAGGCGCTCAATGCGGTGCAGGGAGAGTTCTACAGCATTGGCGCGCGCGTCTCCAACGTTGAACAGAATATCGAACATGCCCGCGAGACGCGGACTCAGTATGAGACCGAACTCGAGCGCCTCGATGACAGCGAACGCGAAGCGCAGGGCCACCTCGACGGCGATCGTACGGAAATCGGACGGCTGGAGCGTGAGCTCGAGACAGCGACAACACGCCGTGCCCAGAGCGCGGAAGATTTCGAACGGTGTCTTGAGACCTTGAGGGCCGCAGAATCTGCGTATCTCGACTGGCAGAACGCGTGGGAAGAATTTGGTCACGACGCCGCCAAATCCGAACAGGAAGGCGAAATTCAACGCGCCCGTATCGCCGAACACGAGCGGCAAACCAGTCAGATCGAAGACCGCCGCCGCCGAATCGTGGACCAGGCCCGCAACATCGAATCCGAGCTGGAAGATCTTCGCCCCCAGGCCTTGAGCAGCGAGGTGAAGGACGTGGACGACCGGTTTGCCGCGTTGCAGGACGAAATTGCTGCGCTGGAGCGCGAAGTGCACGATGTGCGTGCCGATATCGGTGAGCGCGAAACCATGTGGGAAACCGCGCGGGATGCGCATACCGACAATGAGGCGAAACTCAAAGCGCTGCGCGAGCTGCAAGCGGCGGCACTGGGCGCGGACGATGACCGCCTGCAGGGCTGGCTTGTCGGCAATGGCATCCAGGACGCACCGCGCCTCAACGCGGTGCTGGAGGTGGAGCCGGGCTGGGAGGCCGCCGTCGACCGGGTATTGGGCGCACGTTCCGCGGCGGTGTGCGTCGACCGGCTCGACGATCTGGCGCGCACCGCCGCGCAGACGCTGCGTGATTCGGCGGTGACCCTGGTTGAGCGGACACACAGTGCCGCGCCCAGTGTCGACCGTCTGCTCGATAAGGTTCGTTGCGACGACGTGGATCTGTCGCCATGGCTCGGTCGCGTGTATGCGGTAGATACCTTGGCACAGGCGCTGGCGCGACGCGACCGGTTGGCCACCGACGAGTCGGTGGTGACCCGCGACGGACTGTGGTTTGGCCGGCACTGGTTGGCGACAGGGGGTGACGGCGACGTGCGCGCCGGTATTCTGGAACGGGCCGCGGAAATCGAGGCGTTGGCAACGGTCGTCGATCAAGGCGCGGCGCACATCGTCGCGCTCCGCGACGCACTGCAACGCGTCAGGCGGCAGCTTGACGGCACGGAACAAAAGCTGGTCGATCGGCGTCGTGCATTCGCGGCACTGTCTACCGCACGCACCGATTTGCACAACCGCCTGGGCGCGCTGGAGGCGCGCGCCGAAGCATTGAATGCACAGCGCGCGCGCGGTCAGGAGGACCTTGCCGAACTCGATCGCGAGGCCGCCGCTTTGGCACAGGCCCTCGACGGCGCGCGCACGCGGCTGTCTACTGCCGAAGCCATGAACGCCGGTCACCAGTCCAGGCGCTCGGAGCTGTCCAGCACGCGCGACGTGTTGCGCGCGGCCCTGGACGATGCGCGTACCGACGCTGACACTGCCCGCGACGCCAAACACCAGGCCGAATTCGACTGTGAGCGCCTGTCGGCGGCGATCACCGCCACACGCGAGCGCATCGACCGCCTCAGCCGCCAAACGTCGGGAATGGCGGCGCGGCGCCAGGAGCTGCGCGCGCTCCTGGCGACGGACGACAGGCCCGAAACGGATCTCCAGCAGGAGCTCGAGACCCTGCTGGAGTCGCGCATCGGTGTCGAGAAGAATCTGGCCCGCACCCGTGCACGGGTCGCGGAAATCGACGAAGCGCTGCGCAGCAATGAGAGCGCGCGCGTGGCGCGTGAGCAACAAGCCCGGGAGGTTCGCGATCGTATCGGAGAACTACAGGTCGCGCGCGGTGAAGCCGCTGTGCGCCGCGATACGCTCTACGAGCAGATTCAAGACGGCGGTTACCGCGCAGAAGACGTGTTGGCAGAACTGCCGGACGACGTTGATGAAGCGCAATCGAGCGAGCAACTCGCTACGGTGACGCAGCGCATCGAACGCATCGGTCCGGTGAACCTGGTGGCGATCGAAGAATACGAGGAGCAGTCGGAACGCAAGGTATATCTGGACAAGCAACACGAGGACCTGAATGAAGCGCTGGCGACCCTGGAGGGGGTCATCCAGAAAATCGATCGTGAAACCCGAAGCCGCTTCAAGCAGACGTTTGAGAATCTGGACCGCCGGTTTCAGGAATTTTTCCCTAAATTGTTTGGCGGCGGCAGCGCCTATCTCGAGCTCACCGGCACCGATCTTCTGGACACCGGAGTTGCGGTCATGGCGCGCCCGCCGGGTAAACGCAACAGCACGATTCACTTGCTTTCCGGCGGCGAAAAAGCGCTCACCGCGGTGTCGTTGATGTTCGCGTTCTTCGATCTGAATCCGGCGCCGTTCTGCATGCTCGATGAGGTGGACGCGCCGCTCGATGACGCCAATGTGGAGCGCTACAGCTCCGTATTGAGCACGCTGGCGGCAAAAACCCAGTTGATCTTCATCACCCACAACAAGATCACTATGGAGGCGGCGGATATCCTGGTCGGCGTCACCATGGCGGAACCGGGTGTATCACGGCTGGTGGCGGTAGACGTCGATGAGGCGATGGAGATGGCGGTGCAATGATCGAATTGCGCACGGCGTTGCTGCTCGCCGGGATTGTCCTGTTCGTCATCATCCTTATCGTTTCCTATGACAAGATGCGGATGGCCAAGCGCGGGCCCGCAAGCCGTACATTGAAACGCGACCGCGGCCGGATGCACCGCGGGGAGCCGGTGCTGACTCCCAAACCGCGGGATACGGAGCCCGAAGTACCGAACGAAAGCCAAGGCGTAGTCTTGACGCCGCGCGAAGAGGACACTGAACCTGCGCGCGCCGCACCCGAGACACGGGAACCCGAACCGGTCCCGGAGCCTGAAAGTGAGCCGCTGCCCGGGCCGGAACACGACACAGCATCACCGCCGGTGTCGGCGGAGGCCAGGGATGATGTCGCGGTGGCCGTAGAGGCGGCCGTGGAAGCGGACACCACCGACATGGAAGAGGCGGAACCGGAGCCGGAAGAAGGCCGCCAGATCGATTTCGTCGCGCGCCTGCCGGGAAAGAACATCATCAAACGCGACACGGCGCTGGGCATCTACCGCCAGTACGAATACGAGCTGAGCAAACCGCACCGGATCTTCGGCCTTTCGCATCCGGACAACCAGTGGTGTGACCTCGAGCACGAACCGGATACCGCACGGTTCACTCATTTCGGTCTGAGCCTGCAACTCGCCGATCGCCGCGGACCGGTGACCGAATCGGAGCTGAACCAGTTCTCGCAAATGGTACTGCGATTCTCAGAGGTGTTCGGCCGCCGCTTCAAGTTCTCGATGACCTTCGAAGAGGCCCTCGCCGAAGCCGCTGAGCTGGATGAACTCAGCAAGAAATACGATGCGCTGGCGATTCTAAATATTCTGTCCCGCGATCCACACGGCTTCCGGGGTAGTCAGATCGATCATGCCGCCAGAGAGCTGGATATGGACCTGGCCCCGGGTCGGAATATCTATTGCAAGACACGACCCGCCGGCCGCGGCAACCGTCATTTGTACAGCCTGGCGAACCTGTTCGGTAGTGGGGAGTTCGATCTCGACGATCCCGACCGGTTTCGCACCAACGGTGTCATGCTTTTCATCAATATTCCCAGCACACCGAGCCCCGGTCAGGTATTCAACGACATGGTCGACGACGCCAAGCGGTTATGCCAGCACATTGACGGCAAGCTCGTGGATCAGCACAAGCGCGGCATGACCGAAAAAGGCCTGAAACACATTGCGCAGCAGATTCGCGACATCGCTGCGCAACTGGAGAAGGAAGGAATCGTGCCGGGCAGCGACCAGGCCGTACGCTTGTTCTAGTCATAGGATGCCGGCGCCGAGCGAGGTCCGGAAGCGCGTGGAGGAATTGCGCGATCGGTTGAACGAGCACAACTATCGTTACTATGTGCTCGACGCACCGGTCGTCTCCGACGCACAGTACGACCGTATGCTGCGCGAACTGCAAGAACTCGAGGCAGCACATCCGGAACTCAAGACGCCGGACTCACCCACCCAGCGTGTGGGGGCACCCCCCGCCAGCGGGTTTCCCACGGTCACCCACGACGTACCGATGCTGTCGTTGAACAACGCGTTCACCGACGAAGAAGTCGAGGCCTTCGATAGGCGCATCCGAGAACGTACCGGAGAAGCCGATGTCGAGTACGTTGCGGAACCGAAACTCGATGGTCTGGCGGTCAGCCTGCGCTACGAGGACGGTGTCCTGATACGCGGCGCCACGCGCGGGGATGGTACTCAGGGCGAAGACGTGACCCAGAACGTACGTACTATCCGCACGGTACCGCTGCGCTTGCTCGGCGCTTCTTACCCCCGTGTGCTCGATGTCCGGGGAGAGGTGTATCTCGCGCGTGCCGGCTTCCAGGCGCTCAATGAGCAGCAGGTGGCGGTGGGCGGGAAGCAGTTTGCCAACCCGCGCAACGCCGCCGCCGGCAGCTTGCGGCAGCTCGATTCGACGCTCACCGCGAAACGTCCGCTTGAGATGCTGTGCTATAGCATCGGGCGTGGGGACTCGGGTGCGCTGCCGGACACCCAGTTCGAGTTGTTGGACAGGTTGCGCGAGTGGGGTTTCAAAGTGTCGGCCGAGGCGCGTAAAGTCAGCGGCGCGCGAGGATGCCTGGAATACTATCGAGAAATCGAAGCGGAGCGTGCGGGGCTCCCGTACGATATCGATGGTATCGTGTATAAGGTGAACCGTTTCGATTTGCAGCGCGGGCTGGGCCAGGTGTCCCGTGCGCCACGCTGGGCGCTGGCGCACAAATTCCCGGCCCAGGAGGAAACGACTCAAGTGCGTGCCATTGAGGTGCGGGTTGGGCGTACCGGGGCTATTACACCGGTCGCTCGCCTGGAGCCGGTGTTCGTCGGCGGCGCGACGGTGTCCAACGCGACGCTGCACAATCGTGCGGAGATCGAGCGCCAGGACATTCGTATCGGCGACACCGTCATCGTGCGACGCGCGGGCGATGTGATTCCCGAAATCGTCGGCGTGGTGAAAGAACGACGACGCAGGGGAGCGCGTAAATACCGGTTTCCTAGGGTGTGCCCGGTGTGCGGTGCAGACGTGATCTACGAAGGCGCCGGTATCATCGCGCGCTGTAGTGGCGGCCTGACCTGTTCCGCCCAGCGCAAGGAGAGTATCAAGCATTTTTCCCGGCGCCGAGCGATGGACATCGATGGTCTCGGCGAGAAACTGGTGGAACAAATGGTCGATGCGGGTCTCATCGATACGGTGGCCGATTTGTACGCGTTGGATCTGGAATCGTTGGTAGGTCTGGAGCGGCTGGCGGAAAAATCGGCGCGCAATCTGCTCGCTGCCTTGGCGCGCAGCAAACAGACGACGTTACCGCGATTCTTGTTCGCGTTGGGTATCCCGCAGGTCGGCGAGACCACCGCGATGCAACTCGCTACCCATTTCGGTTCGCTGGAGGCGATCCTGGCGGCGACTGTGGAAGACCTGGAACGGGTCCCCGACGTGGGCCCGATTGTCGCCGACGCTGTGTTCACGTTTTTTCGCCAACCGCATAACATCGAGGTGATCGACAAACTACGGGTTGCGGGAGTCGAGTGGGCGGATCTGGAGCCCACGGATGTGGCTGTGCAGCCGCTCGCCGGAAAGACGTTCGTTCTGACCGGCACGCTTGCGTCGATGACTCGCGACGAGGCCAAAGAAAAACTTGTCGCGCTCGGGGGTAGAGTGGCGGGCAGCGTGTCCCGAAACACCGACTACGTGGTGGTAGGGGCCGAACCCGGTGCCAAAGCCGATAAAGCACAAGCCCTCGGAGTAGTGCGGCTCACCGAGAGCGAATTCCTCGCGCTGATCGATTCGGCGTGAATGAGTAACGGATCCCCTACGGATGGTGTAACCTGATTAGGATATGCCTATAAGCGGCGGAAATATATAGGATTACGTGAATGACCAACACCACCAGTGAGTTTTGCGCGCGAGTTCCGGTCCCCATAGAGATAACACGGAGAGCTACGCGGTTTGCCCACGAATCGAACCGAGTCACATCATGTCAGTGGTAGCCCAATTCGAGATCCGTCGCCGCCGTTACCTTGACGAACGTGGCCAACCGCAGCAGGAGCTGCCCGAATTCGCGTGCACTCCAGACACACTCCTTGCACTGTATCGGGGTATGGTGGTGACGCGGTTGTTCGACGACAAGGCGGTGGCGTTGCAGCGCACCGGTAAGCTCGGCACCTACGCTTCCACGCTGGGTCAGGAGGCGGTGGCGGTGGCGGTAGGCTGCGCCATGCAGGCGGACGACGTGTTACTCCCCACCTATCGCGAGTGCGGCGCGCAACTCATGCGTGGCGTAAGTATGTTGGAATTGTTCCGCTACTGGGGCGGCGACGAACGCGGCATGGATTTTGCGGTACCGCGGCGCGACTTTCCGGTATCTATCGTCGTGGCCAGCCACATTGTCCATGCGGTCGGTGTGGCGTTCACCATGCGCTACCGGGGTGAGGCGCGTGCCGCGGTGCCGGTGTTCGGCGACGGCGCTACGTCCAAGGGCGACTTTTACGAAGCGCTGAACGCCGCCGGGGTGTGGAAGCTGCCGGTGGTATTCGTGGCCATCAACAACGGCTGGGCAATTTCGGTTCCGCGCAGTAAACAGACCGCCAGTCAGACGCTTGCGCAAAAGGCGGTCGCTGCCGGAATCCACGGGGAGCAGGTGGATGGCAACGACGCGATCGCCGTGTACCAGGTGTGCAGCGAAGCTCTTCGGCGCGCCTACCGCGGCGACGGACCCACGTTGATCGAGGCGCTCACTTATCGTTTGGGTGATCACACCACCGCTGACGATGCGAGGCGCTACCGCAAGGCCGACGATGTCGAAGCGCACCGGGCGGTGGAACCGATCACGCGTCTCAAGACCTACCTGGTGGGGATCGGCGCCTGGAGCGATGCCGACGACCGTGAACTTTACGACCGGACCCGCGCGGAGGTTGACGCGGCGGCTCAAGCCTATCTCGACGCCGAGCCACCTGCTCCAGAGACGATGTTCGACAATCTGTACGCGAAGCTGCCGCCGGTGTACCTTGCGCAGCGTCGCGCCGTCGCCGGTGAGGACGAGACGGATGGCTGAGTTGACCCTGCTCGATGCGGTCAATGCCGCGCTTGCGTTTGAAATGCAGGCCGACGAAACCGTGGTGTTGCTCGGCGAAGATATCGGTGTCAACGGCGGCGTGTTCCGCGCCACCGCCGGTTTGCAGGAACGCTTCGGTGCAATGCGCGTACTCGACACGCCGCTCGCCGAGTCGCTGATCGCTGGGATGGCCGTAGGCATGGCGGCGGAGGGACTGAAACCGGTGGCCGAGATCCAATTCATGGGCTTCATCTACGCGACCCTCGATCAGATCGTCAACAATGCGTCGCGTCTCCGCAACCGCAGTCGCGGCCGTCTCACCTGCCCCATGGTGCTACGCGCACCCTTTGGCGGCGGTATCCATGCCCCGGAACACCACTCGGAGAGCACCGAATCCATGTTCGCCCATATCCCGGGCATTCGCGTCGTGATTCCATCCTCGCCGATGCGCGCCTACGGTCTGCTGCTGGCCGCGATCCGCGATCCCGACCCGGTGGTGTTTCTGGAACCCAAGCGTATTTACCGGTTGGTCAAACAAGAGGTGGCGGACGACGGCGAGGCGGCGCCGCTCGACGTCTGTTTCACGCTGCGCGAGGGCGAAGATGTGACGCTGGTGTCCTGGGGGGCAATGCTGCATGAATCGTTGCAGGCGGCTGACGAAGCCGAGGCGCTGGGTATCGGAGTCGAAGTGATCGACGTCGCCACCTTGAAGCCCCTGGACATGCAGACGATACTCGATTCCGTGGCCAAGACCGGTCGCTGCGTGATTGTCCACGAGGCGGCGCGCACCGCCGGTTTTGGTGCGGAGATCGCCGCCAACCTGGCGGAGGAGGGGCTCCTCAGCCTGTTCGCGCCAATCACGCGGGTGACCGGATACGATACCATCATGCCGTTGTACCGCCTCGAGGACCATTACATGCCGAGCACCGCCCAGATTCTGCGTGCCGTCAAGCGCGTCGTGGAGTACGCCTAAGATGGCGGCGGCGGTCTTCAATCTGCCGGATCTCGGCGAGGGGCTCGCCGACGCGGAAATCGCCGCATGGCATGTGGCGGTGGGTGATCGGGTAGAACGTGATCAGCCGCTGGTGTCGGTGGAAACCGCCAAAGCGGTAGTCGAAGTGCCGAGTCCGTACTCCGGCCGGATCGTGAAGCTGGGCGGGGCGGCGGGCGATATCATCGCCACCGGCAGCCTGCTGGTGGAGTTTGACGCCGACGACGTACCGGCGGCTTCGCAAACGGAGAACGAACCCGCCGCCGACAAAGGAACGGTCGTCGGTGCGGTGGCGGTCGGCGATCAGGTCGTGGAGGAAGCCGCGCAAGCCGTGGGTAAGCGCGGCGGCGGCTTCAAGGCCACACCGGCGGTGCGGGCGCTGGCGCGGCGCGCCAATGTCGATCTGTTGCACGTGACACCCAGCGGCAAGGACGGCACGATCACTGCGGCGGATGTGCAGCGCGTCGCCGGCATTTTGCGCGAAGTCGGGCCGATGGAACGCCTGCGGGGGGTGCGCCGCGCGATGGCACAGACGATGGCGGTGTCCCACGCCGACGTCGTTCCGGTCACCGTGGTCGACAACGCGGACATCGAGCCGTGGCACGGGTCGGCCCACGACATTACCGTGCGTCTGATACGAGCTATCGTTGCGGCATGCCGGGCGGAACCGTCTCTCAACGCCTGGTACGACGGTCACGCCATCGGCCGCCGGGTTCTGAAGAAAATCGATCTCGGTGTGGCACTTGATACGCGCGACGGTTTATTCGTGCCGGTGTTGCGCGACGTCGGCAGTCGTGCCCCGGAGGATCTGCGGGTGGCTCTGGAAGCGATGAAGCGGGCGGTCGAGGCGCGGGATATTCCGCCCGAGGAATTGCGCGGTCAAACGTTTACGCTGACGAATTTCGGGATGTTCGGCGGCCGCTACGCCAACCCGGTGGTCGTTCCACCGCAGGTGGCGATTCTCGGCGCCGGCCAGGTCCGCGCCGAAGCGGTGGTGGTAGATGGTGAGGTGGTGGCGCGCCACCGATTGCCCCTGTCTCTCACCTTCGACCATCGCGCGGTTACCGGCGGTGAGGCCTCTCGGTTTCTGATGGCGGCGATCGAAGACTTGGAGAAACCTGAATGAGTACGCACACCGAACCGTTATGGGTGCCTTCGCCCGAACGCGTAAGGAACAGCAATCTGCACCGATTCATGGAGTCCGTGCGCAAGGCGCATGACGCCGATGTCACGGACTACGCTGCGTTGTACGATTGGTCGATCGCACATCCGGAGCTTTTCTGGAGCAAGCTGTGGCGGTTCTGCGCGGTGCGGGCCGCCGTCCCGTGGGAGGAGATTCTGGTGGACGGCGACCGTATGCCCGGCGCGCGTTGGTTTACCGGCAGCCGGTTGAATTTTGCGGAAAATCTCCTGCGCCGGCGCGATGCCGCGGCAGCGCTGATCTTCGTGGGAGAGGACGGAACCCGGCGCGAAATGAGCCATGGCCAGTTGTACGATGCCGTTTCGCGGGTCGCCCAGGCGTTGAAAGACTCAGGAATCGAGCCCGGCGATCGGGTCGCGGGTTATCTGCCGAATATTCCAGAGACCGTGATTGCCATGCTTGCGGCGACGAGCCTCGGCGCGGTGTGGTCGTCGTGTTCGCCGGACTTCGGTAGGAGCGGCGTACTCGAACGGTTCGGTCAGATCGAACCCAAGGTGTTGGTCACAACCAACGGATATCGCTACGCAGGAAAGCGTATCGCATTGGCGGAGCGCCAGGCGGAAATCCTGGATGCACTGGGGAGCATCGAAAAAGTCGTGGTGGTGCCGTTTGTAGAGGGTATCGAGCCGGTCAGCGACCCACGCGCCGCGATCTGGGCCGATTGGCTCGCCGGGTACACCGCTAGGGAGATCGATTTCGCACCCATGCCCTTTGATCACCCGTTGTACGTGATGTATTCCTCGGGCACCACGGGTAAACCAAAGTGTATCGTTCACGGCGCAGGCGGGACGTTGCTGCAGCATTTGAAAGAACTGGTCCTGCACACCGATCTGAAGCCGGGCAACCGTATCTTCTACTTCACCACCTGCGGCTGGATGATGTGGAACTGGTTGGTGAGTGCCCTGGCGGCGGAGGCGACCGTGGTGCTGTTCGACGGTTCACCGTTTCATCCGGAGCCGCAGGCGCTCATCGAGCTTGCCGAGCGTGAGCGGGTGAACGTGTTCGGCACCAGCGCCAAGTATCTGGCGGCGTTGGAGAAGGCTGGTGTGATGCCCGGAGACAGTCATGACCTGACCGCATTGCGGGCGGTGTTGTCCACCGGTTCACCGCTCGCCCCGGAGTCGTTTACGTACGTGTACCAGAAATTCAATCCAGACCTGCAGTTGTCGTCCATCTCCGGCGGGACCGACCTGATTTCGTGCTTCGCGCTCGGTTGCCCGCTGTTGCCGGTATTTCGCGGTGAGCTGCAGTGCCGGGGCCTGGGACTGAAAGTCGAAGTGTACGATGACGATGGCAGATCGCTGATCGGCGAGAAGGGCGAGCTGGTCTGCACCCAACCCTTCCCGTCGATGCCCATCGGCTTCTGGGATGACCCGGATGGTGCGCGTTACCACGACGCTTATTTTGCCAAGTACGACAATGTGTGGGCGCATGGCGACTACGCGGAGATTACCGAACGCGGCAGCGTGGTTATCTACGGGCGCTCTGATGCGGTGCTCAACCCCGGCGGCGTACGCATCGGTACTGCCGAGATCTACCGCCAGGTGGAGAAGCTCGAGCCAATATTGGAGAGCATTGCCGTCGGCCAGGAATGGGACAACGACGTGCGCATCGTTCTGTTCGTGCGCTTGCGAGATGGCATGGCTCTGGACGATGCGCTCATCAAAGACATCAAACGCGTCATCCGCGAAGGCGCGTCGCCACGGCACGTGCCCGCGAAGGTAATCCGGGTCGCCGATATCCCGCGTACCCTCAGCGGCAAGATCGTGGAACTTGCGGTGCGCAATGTCATCCACGGCCGGCCGGTGAAGAACACCGATGCGCTGGCGAACCCCGAGGCGCTGGAGTTGTACCGCGACCTCGAGGAGTTACGCACCTAAGCGGTGAGCCGGATCAGTAGCGGCTGAACAGACCGATCCGGCCCTGGTCATCGAAACTCAGCACGTCATAGCCCTGCGGCTCGATACTCATCATCCCAGGTGACATTTGCGGCATGCCGGGAGCCGTGATGCCCCTCACCGGCGGGCGTTCGGCGAGCAGGCGCCGGATATCGTCGACGGGCACGTGGCCTTCGACCACGTAGCCGTCGACGACGGCAGTGTGGCAGGAGCGTAGACGCCGATCCGTGAGACCGTTGCGAGCGCGGATCTCATCCAGATTGTCTACGTTGTGTGCGGTGACGCGGAAGTTGTTGTCTTTCAGATAGTCCACCCACGCCGTACAGCACCCGCAGGTGGGGCTCTTGTACACGGTGATCTCGGGTGCCTCCGCCTCACCGCCGAGGGCGGAAAGCGTGAATACGACCCCCGCCAACGCAAGGGAAATCAGAGGAAAAACGAAACGGGACAGTCGGGACGTCATTGTGGTACCTGTATAGCGTTTGAATAGTGGTAGTTTAAACTTTTACTCGCCTGTTGCGTACCCGGGAAAGTGCTTACGTCACACGAATCACGCCTAGGTGAACACTGAGCGCTACCGCTTCTCTCGGAATGAATTAAAAAAGGAATGAGTTCAAAAAATGGCGCCCCTAAGCACCCAAAGGAAAATACACACACCGATAAGTGGCGGGACCGGATTGCAGCATGGTGAATAAGGAGATCCAATCGACTCGAATGAATCCGATACAAGTGATCGCAGCGGCTGTGATGTTCGTATGCGCATGGAGAAGCGTGTTCTTCCGAACCTTGATCGTCCCCATCGCGCTCTATACGGGGGTGTCGCTTCTTTCATTCTCTTACCGAAGCGGGTGGGTCCTAGCGCTGCTTCTGGTTGTCTTCCTGGTCGCGCATACTGTTATTGCGGTTACCACACACAGGTTGGTGCTGCTCGGAGAGGATTCCATCCCCAGGCGCGGATTAAGATCCTGGAGCCGGCGGGAGACGACGTTCTTGATATACTTTTTTCTAACCCTTCTTTGCGCAGTTCCCGCGGCAGTTCTCGTAATGGTGCCTTTTATAGGGGGATTGCTGTCGCTGGTCTGCGTATTGTGGATATTGAGCCGTCTCTCTCTCGTTTTCCCGAGCATCGCTGTTGGCGACGTTTTAACGATTCGTGAGGCATGGACGCTGTCCAGTGGATACCAGTGGTTGTTGATATCTGTGGTTGGTGTATTTCCTTTTCTTGTAGGCATGGCGTTTGACGTGCTCAATCGAATACCTATGATCTCCATGTTCACTGCCGTCGCGGATTCGGTTGTGACGATATTTGCGATTGCCGCATTGTCTATCGTTTACCGGGAAGTTCGGCGCGACGAGGGCAGTGATTGACGATGATGGGTTTCTGTCTGCGCCATTCTCGAGGATAGCGCCGTGTATCATGACTACCATTGCCCGAGGTGCGGGGCACCCGTCGTTGAGGGCGATCGATTCTGCCGTGGTTGTGGGTTGGCATTCACAAGTAAACACGTGTGCGCGATGAAGAAACAGTTTAACTTCACGCTGGTGATTTTTTCTTGGAACTTGAGGGACCGTTACAGGTGTGTCAGTTGCCGCGGTTTCGTTTCGGCGACCGATCGCTACTGCAGACATTGTGGCGAAAATTACGGTGCGCATGAGATACGGAAGATGAAACTAAGCATGAGGCAACTGGCCGAGAAAGGCAAAGTTTCGTTGATCTTATTGATGATTTTTGTGCTCCTGGTAATCGCGATATTGGTGGTGGTGTGAGCGTCTCGCTTTTCGGTTTCGTTGCTACGCTTTTAGGTGTTGGACGTACGCCGATCCCGGAGTCAATCGAAGTATCGAAAAGAACCGAGCCGCGATAGCGCTTCCGAATCCTGATCTATACGCCCCCTGAACGGTTGAACGAGTTTTCTCCGCTGATCTTGGATATTGGCACCCTATCGGTTCTGAACGCCCCGACGGGCTCTTCCCGCGTTTACGTACCCTGAGCATCCTCTCCATCGAGGTAGGCGGAAATCGACATCAGATCCGAATCCCGCTAACTCGGCGTCAGCCTGTTCGACGAATTCAGGCGCCGCCGACGTCAAGCAACATGAAGCGGTGCGCCCGCGAGAGATCGAGGTGAAGTAGGATTCAGAGCGTCGGCGAGCTTACGGTCGATGAGATCGGCGCCCCAACTTGGTTGACGGTGTACTCCGGATTTACATTCCCATGCGCGCCGAAGCACGCCTGCATCGGATAGAAGTGTGTTCAGCGTGAGCGTCCCGCGATTACAAGAGCGGGGTCGGATCCCACCAAGTCCGTCTGGCTGGAATCCGACCCCAATTTGAGGTTAAGGAACGGTGCAAAAAGACTTTCGCTGTTACCGCACTTAACCACTCACTGCGAAGCGACTAGAGCAAACCCTACCTAGGCGGGGTCCAGGCGCTCATGCCACCCATACCGCCCATGCCGGACATACCGCCCATGCCGCCCATGCCGGGCATTCCGTACATGCCGTACATGCCGGGCATTCCGTACATGCCGTACATGCCACGCATGCCGCCCATGCCGTACATGCCGGGCATTCCGTACATGCCGTACATACCGGGCATCCCGTACATGCCGTACATACCGCCCATGCCGCCCATGCCGGGCATTCCGTACATGCCATACATGCCGGGCATTCCGTACATGCCGTACATGCCACGCATGCCGCCCATGCCGTACATGCCGGGCATTCCGTACATACCGCCCATGCCGGGCATTCCGTACATGCCGTACATACCGGGCATCCCGTACATGCCGTACATACCGCCCATGCCGCCCATGCCGGGCATTCCGTACATGCCGTACATGCCACGCATGCCGCCCATGCCGTACATGCCGGGCATTCCGTACATGCCATACATGCCGGGCATTCCGTACATGCCGGACATACCGCCCATGCCACCCATGCCGGACATACCGCCCATGGAAGGATAGAAGAAGATTTGGCCGGTAGGCGTGATACGGAAGTAGCTACCCATGCCACTCATACCGCCCATGCCGCCCATGCCGTACATGCCGGGCATGCCGTACATGCCGTACATACCGCCCATGCCGGGCATCCCGTACATGCCGTACATACCGGGCATCCCGTACATGCCGTACATGCCGGACATACCGCCCATGCCGGGCATTCCGTACATGCCGTACATGCCACGCATGCCGCCCATGCCGTACATGCTGGGCATTCCGTACATGCCATACATGCCGGGCATTCCGTACATGCCATACATGCCGGGCATTCCGTACATGCCGTACATGCCACGCATGCCGCCCATGCCGTACATGCCGGGCATGCCGTACATGCCACGCATGCCGCCCATGCCGTACATGCCGGGCATTCCGTACATGCCATACATGCCGGGCATTCCGTACATGCCGTACATGCCGGGCATCCCGTACATGCCGGACATACCGCCCATGCCGGGCATCCCGTACATGCCGTACATGCCGGACATACCGCCCATGCCGCCCATACCTGACATCGTCGCAGCAGACGATGGCGGTGATGCGAGTGACACAGCCATCACCGCAGCCAGGCCGGCGGCTTTGCACCACTTGGAGTGTAGTTGAGCCATCTAGAAAACCTCCATCAAGCTCTATGGTTAACAACACGTCACGCGCGGTTCGCTCGACCGATGCGCGACCCCGCTGCCGTTCGCCCATGTGGGGCAACAGCAACTCCGGATCCTCGACGCGCGGGTTGTGCCGCTACGGCGAGGGTTTCGTCGACCGGGAATGCCAGCCACGAATGTCGTAGGGTCCTTTCATCCCTGGGACGGTGAATGGCGTGTTCCAGTGTCCCTGGTCTTCGAGAAAGCGGAAACTGGACGGATACGGAGGTTCAAGGCCGGTTAAAGCGCGGTCGTACCACACGCCATCCTTAGTCACTTCAGATATCGTCGGAGCGCCTTCCGGACGTCGATCGGGGCTGGTTCCGGCGACCGCGTGCTCGGTGGCCGCCGCGGTGCAAGGGTGGCTGAGAAAGCCGAAGGTCAATGACGGCAAAATCATTGACGCTAAAACTCGGGGCAGCCGTAAACATGGCATCTCTGGTCATCCTTCCGTTCCGTCGTATGACTTACGAGTTAGCAAACCGTGTGCCAGGAGGTGCTATAAGGAGAACCAATTGTTTTATATAGGAAAAACCTTGTCGCTGCGGTAGAACACTAGGCCCGTCGTGCCAGAATGGCAGTTGTCAAAACGTCGCGCATTTCGGTGGCTGACAACTTGGCATGCCGCCCCGGGTTCGTACGGAAAAGTCGCAGTGCGCGACCGGAATCACGGCAGTAAGGCAAATAGCATGCCGTCGTCTTTTCTGATGACCAGTTGATTGCGGAGCCAGTGCGGAGGTCGTTCATTAACGATACTGACGAGGTAGACCTTGAGAACGTCACGGATTCTCCCGACCGCCCAGTCTTGATGACCTTGTTCATCTAACCACGCTTGTGCGAGTAGCCTGACACTGGACGCGGAGGCGAGCGGGAGTTCGATCGACGTGTTCTTGAGGGCCGCCAATTCCACACCAGAACATGGGCATGGCGCGTCAGCCGAGACTTCACTCGCGACGTCTGTTGGGCGTGCCGGTGGTACGGGGGCATTCTGCGGAACGGTTGTCGTAACCCGTCCGATATCAGTTGCACCCTGGGGGTATAGGAACAAGCTACCGTCTCTACCGCGGGCGACACGCCATCCGTGCGGGGCAAGCAATCGCTGCAGTCGATTCGTGTCGGCTTCTTGCCGGTCATTTCCTGGCGTTGTGGTCCCTTGTTCCGCACGATCCGGTGCGGGTGTCGGGAATAGCAGGACGTCACCAGAGGGGCCGCGCTCGACACGCCATCCGTGACGGGTTAACACGTCACGCAGGTCCTCGATTTCGATCGGATGCCACGCTGAACCCACAGCGGGTTCACGGGGGGTTCGCGGTGATTGGACGACGGTATGCGAACCGGGTTGGCGCGTGTGTTCCGGAAACAGCAGCAGGCTTCCGTCGCTGTCGCGATCGACGCGCCAGCCGTATTGTTGTAACAAGCCCCTCAGGCTGTCGAATCCGGATGCGCGTGGTGGCGCGGAATTCGGGTCCGACGGTGGCTCGGCGTCGTTTGCCGCGGCGGACTCGGGGCCTGGAAACAGCAGCACGCTGCCATCGACATCGGTTTCCACTCGCCAGCCATGCTCGCCCAGAACCCTTTGCAACTCGCGTACATCGACCGGGCGTTCGTATTCAATCCCAGCCCGGGAACCCAAGTCTTGGGCCAGGGCAGCCGGGTTTGCAAGACTGGCCAGACCGAGAATGCATATGGTCCGAATGACTGAATTGGTGTCCATGGTGGAATCCTCTTCACTGGTTCGGTTCCGGAGTGGGGATAACGGCGCGCGAAGGACGGTCCAGCTCGGGAGAGAAAACGCGCGGCGCTGTTGTTTGTTGGTGATACAGCCGGATGCCGTAGACAAGGGGTTCTCAGTCGAGTACCTGGTACAAGTTGCGCGCATGATTGGTTTGCCGACAGATGGCGCACAGACGTGCGGGTGGTTGTGGTGACACCGCGGGTAGATGAAAAGGCGTGCCACAGGCATGGCAGCGATCAGACGTTAGCCTTATTCTGCACTGATCCTGTAGTGACCAGCGACGAACACGGACCGCTTCCTGTTCACAAACGTCGACGCAAATGCCGCAGCCGCTGCATCGTCGCGCATCGATCCGATACTCCGAGTCAGGTGCGTTGACAAGGGTAATGGCGCCGTGGGGACACAGTTTCGCGCAAGCGTCACAACCGTCGCATTGTTGTGGATCAATGGCGGGCACATACGCCAGACGATCTGCCGGCGATAGATCGGGGAGGAGAAGGCTCGGTGACGTGTCGTCAGTACCGGGCTCGGAAGTAGGCGCCATTCGGTCCGCCAGGGTTGCGCCGGCTTGCGCCAGTGCACGCTTCAGAAAATGTCGCCGGCTCCGCTTGAAATCTACTGTTGGCGGAGGGGTTGACTGTCGGCACTGTTCCCACTCGCTTCGGTTGGTTACGCGATGTCGGATCGGAGGTAGTTGGCGGCTGGCAATCATCGCGTTGGCGTTGTCGAGCAGATCGCCTAGCCTCTGGCCGGCTCCCCGTGGACACTGGTCGCAATCGGCGGTACAACTGACCAGTTCGCGCATTCCGTTTCGGTAGTGCCGCAACAGATCCCGGATACCGAGCGCATGCACACAAGGCAACACATCCGGACCCAGAGGCAACGCGGATTCACAGCCGACGAAAACGATGGCTTTTCCGTCACACTCTCCGGGCGCAGGTACGCCGTGAAATTCAATGGCGGCCTCTGGACAGGCCGGACAGCACAGGCCGCACCCATCGCAGGCTGATGTGTCGATAAATAGTGCTTCGTCACTCAACCGCCAGGCATCGCGCGGGCAGGCGTCGACACAGGCTTGGCAACGAGCGATTTCGACATGGCTGTGAACGCACCGCTCGGCCCGCACCTGGGGGACGGCGGTGTTAGTCCGGGTAGGCCGATCGAGGGCGTCAAGCATTTATACCTCGGCCGGCCGCGAGATTGGCGCTGACGTTGACTTGCTCTGGCTCACAGGAACACGGAGCGCTACACGCTGGGACCGATGCCCGGCACGTAGCGTAATGGCATTTCCTGAACGGTCGGTTTGGGCGTCATGCGCTGGTTGATCTCTTCCTGGCTGGGGCGTGGTTGCCCGAGAATATCAACCAACAAATCCCGTAACTCTTCGCAATAACCTGCGGTAATCAGAGCCAGGCCGGCGAAGAAAGGTGTTGCACAGCGCGCGGCGACTCGCACCGCGAACTGCGGCAACCAGCGCAACAGATGCTCATCCAGGAAACGCGCCGCTTCACTGAGATCGGCATGGTCGTTTGCAGACCGCGGCGTGAATAGAAAAGACAAAAACTGGAGCTGCAGAACGAGATGGTCGTCGGCGCGTTTGCGCCAGTTGGCCGCGGCTAGCCCGTGCCGCCGATAATATTTCCGTACCTGAAACATGGGTTGCTGCCGTTCCAACTGCTCTTCGTCTATCCACACAGATTCATTGGGCGAAGCCCGCACCGCCAGCGTCAGGTAAATGGCAGCGTAGTCGGCGGCCAGTTCATCCAGAACCTGCTGATCGATGTGCTTGGGCAGGGAATCGAGAGCGGTTAGCATCAGCTCGGTCCCTTGTTGCCCTGGATCGGATTTCAGTCGCAGGCGTAGTGACGTGGGAAACCTGAGTTCGCATAGTGCCGCCAGACGATCGGCATCCGGTTCCGCATCGTGCAATGCGGCCAGCTCAGCGAGGTCGAGCGCGACCGCGGCACGAAATCGCTCGAGCGTCGAAATCCTTCCTGCGTCGAACGGGCTCACGCCTGTCGCCGTCATGACTCGACGCGTCCCTTGCTGTGCGGCACAAAGGCGATGGAAGGTCGGGTGAGTTCCGGATCGGCCAGGTTCTTCACCGTGTGCACGGGTTGTTCGTTGGGCCCCAGGGCCGGGGTCTGCCATTCCGCGGCTAGGAGTTTGTCGATCGGCCCGATATCCAATACTCGCATCATGCACGCCATCACGCAGTAGGGTTTACGACCCGCCTCGATTTCATCCACGCACATATTGCATTTTTTCACCAATCCGTCGCTGGGGTCGTACTGGGGCGCGCCATACGGGCAGGTGGCTTCACAGCGCCGGCAGCCGATGCACAGCGTGGAATCGATATCGACGATGCCGTCGGACTGACGTTTCCAGATCGCGCCCGTCGGACATGCCGGTAAGCAGGCCGGTTCCGCACAGTGGTTGCAGGACATGTTCACCTTGTAGGCGAATACGTCCGGATAGGTGCCCCCTTCGATATACTGCACGCGTCGGAAACGAGGGCCGGCGGCTAGTCCGTTCTTGTCCTTGCACGCGATTTCGCACGCGCGGCAACCAATGCAGTCCACGTTGTTGTGAATGAATCCGAGTTGCAGGTCCGGCACAACCGGCTCGTATACTTCCTGCTTGCGGCGTTTGACCGCCTCTTTAATGAGGGTCTTCTGCTCGGCATCCAGTTTTCTTGCCATCGCTTATTCCTCCACAGGATTACAGGTCACGCCGAAAGACATGGGAGCGCGAAGTCTGGAGCTTGTCCCATCCGGGGCGGTGTTCCAGGTCCGTCTTGGTGATATTCGCAAGCACGGTGTTGTAGGCGAATGCTCCGGCGGGGCTGGGTTCGTCCAGCGTCAGGAAATCCGGATTACCCGCTCGATCAATACCGTTCTCGTCTAGGTCCATCCACGCTCCCTCGTACAATACGGCGACCCCGGGCATGCAGCGCTCCGTCGCGTAGACGGGAACCACGACGCTACCCCGGTCGTTCCAAATCTCCACCGTGTCGCCGGTTTTTACGCCGAGGCGCTTTGCGTCAGCGGCGTTCAACGTTACTTCTTGTTCATACGTCTCACGCAGCCAGGAGCAGTTGTTGAATATCGAATGGGTACGCCAGCGGGGGTGCGGCGAGATGAGGTGGAACGGATATTTCTGTGCCTTGGGGCTGTTTAGCGACTCCCACGGCTCGATCCATTTCGGAATCAACGGGATTGGGTACCCGAATTGAGTCTGCCGCCAGTCGGTGATCTGGGCCAGTTTGGTGGAGAAGATCTCGACCTTGCCGGACGGCGTTTGAAATGGAGTGCCGCGCTCGATTTGATCCTGGAATGCCACATGCGGCCGCGACAACTTGAACTTGTAAATACCGCGCTGTTTGAATTCCTCCCAGGTCATCCGTACGTGCTGATGACCCATCACACGATTGATCCACCATTCCCGCAGATACGCTTCGTCGACCGCGTCGTTGTAGTGGAAGTAGTCGCGATTTGCCTTCGGATTGAAGACGCGGGCCATCGCCGGATCGATCCGGTAAGACAACTCGGTGAGAATCTGCCAGTCGGTCTTGCTTTCACCTAGGGGCTCGATCACCTTGGGGCGATGGATGTAGTAGTGGCCTTTGTACCAGGGTAAGGCGACGTCATGACGCTCAAAATGGGTCGCGACCGGGAACAACACATCCGCCCACAGGCCGGAGGGCGTGATCGTCGAATCCATGCATACCACCAGGTCGAGCTTCTTGATCGCCTGGATTTCCTTGTTGATATTGGTGAGCTGGTTGAACCAGTCCGATCCCTGCCAGAAGATACCGCGGATATGCGGAATCAACCCGTTCGTGGGTCCGGGCTTCGGCCACAGACCGACCTCCTCGCGTCGCACGTTCGGGAAGTTCAACACGCAATGTGCCCAGCGGTCGGACTTGATCGACGCGGCGAAATGGTTCCAATGCTGGTCCATCGGTCCCGCCAGACCCTCGGCGTGCCAGGCCTTACCGACGCCTTCCGCGGATCCGCCGAGCTTGCCGATATTCCCGGTGATGGCCTGCAGCGCCTGCGACATGCGTGCATACTGTTCGCCGTAAGCATTGCGGCCCGGCGCCCAGGACGCCTTGAGAGCGGCAGGTTTCGTACGCGCGTACATGTCGGCGAGTTTTTTGATGTCGGCGGCTTTGACCCCGGTTATCGGCTCCGCCCACTCCGGGGTTTTGGGCTGGCCGTCATAGCGCCCGAGGATGTAGTCGCGGAAATTTTCGTGGTTGTGTGCCCACTGGGGCATGGTTCCTGCATCGACGCCGAGGCAGAAACGATTGATGAATGCCTGGTCCTGCAGGTTGTTGGTGAAAATGTAGAAGGCCATCGCCGCCATCATCGCGGCGTCGGTGTTGGGCTTGATCGGAATCCACCATGCGTCGTAAGCGGCGGCGGAATCCGTGTACTGCGGGTCCACGACGACGAATTTGCACCCGTTCTGCTTGGCCATCCGCAGGTAATAAAACGTGTTTCCGCCATGAAAAGTGTAGGCGGGATTCCAACCCCACATAATCATTAATTTCGAATATGCGAAGGCGTCATCTTCGTTGCCGTCCTCGATGGTTCCGTAGGTCGTTTCCGAAGCAAAGGTCGACCCCTGGTAGGAGGGCACCGACCACGACACCGTACGACAACCGAACAAGCCCAGAAATCGACCGAGCAGCCCGGCAATCTGATCCGATTTGTGCAGCACTCCCCAGGACGCGCCGGCGTAACTCTGGTCCAGCAGAGCGGTGGGTCCGTACATGTTTTTCAGGTACACCATGCGTTCGCCGACGTAATCGAGCGCGGCATCCCAGGAGGCGCGTTTGAACTTGCCCTCGCCGCGCGCGCCCACGCGGATCATTGGATGCAACAGGCGCTCCGCCGAATACAATCGCTGGCGATACGAGCGGCCGCGCAGGCACCCCCGCACCTGCGGTTCTTGGAACGTGTCCTTGCCGAAGTAACCGTCCGCCTGGTATCGACCGTCGTCGGTGGTGAGACGCACGATCACGTCGCCCTTTTTGTGCGCCACGAGCATATGGCGAGAACCGCAGTTGTGCGCGCAGCTGGTCACGACGGTTTCCAACTCGTCGTCCCGAGGGTAAGGTTCGTACGCAAAGGCTTTGGCTTCCTTGGCTGTCTTGAGATCGATCAATCCATTGGCGGTCAGTGCCGCCGCGCCCACCGCTGTCGTTTTCAGAAAAGACCGGCGGGACACATCGAAGCGCGCATTGAGAAACTCGAGATTTTCTGCTTTCACAGCATTGTCTCCTTGGCAAGTGAGCAGTGCGGGTGTAGGTGAGAACCTCGCCTATGGCGTTCTGAAGCGGGCTTCGGACTCCGTCGGACGGTTTTTGGCCCAATCGGGTGTCGTATCTGGCATGCCGGGCCACTCGTGGCGGGGGTACGGATAGCTCACTCGATACCAGGCGCGACCGCCGTGGCACCCGAAACAGACGTCGGCATTTTCCTTACCTCGGGCCTCGATGTTCTCGGCGCGAAGGAAATTGACTTGATGTCGGGTAGTGCGGGTCGCTGCATGACAGGTCAGGCAGTTGTTACCGAACACTGCCGCGACTTCTCGCCACGGTCCTGGTAAACCCATGAGCTGGTAACCGAACTGGCCGTGACACATCAGGCACGTCTTCGGATTGACCATTTTGCGCAGGGTGAAACCCGCATCCTCGCTCGTGGGTTGGATGGGTGCTTCCTCACGGGGATCGTTGCCCTGATGACAGGTTGTACAGCGCATTGCCATCAGTTCTTCGGCCAGTGGCGTCACCAAATGACGACGGTGCATCGTCTCCTGGGGACCACTGTAGGTGTCCAGCGTCTGATACCACGCGATGACATCATCGGGCTGAACACCCGCGGGTGACTTCACAAGCACCTGGCGGTCCAGAACCTCCTGATGGCACTCGAGGCACTGATCGTTGGTGGCTTCGGAGATCGCCGGTTGGAAGTGAATGGGATTCCAACGAGCCTCCTCGTAACCCGGGTCGTTGCTGGCCGATTGGGCGCCAGCGGCCAATACCAGGCCGGCGGCGATGAACAACGATGCACTCGACATTGTTTTCATTTGGTTACTCCCGGACATATAGAAACGGGCAAACGCTTAAAGATCAGAGGCCCGAGCTCAACGCCGCCCCGCGCTATTTCGTTTTCGCTTTCTTCTCCTTCTCCGATGCGCCCGGTTTGCCCTGCATTCCGGACATACCGCTCATGCCCTGCATTCCGGACATGCCGCCCATGCCCTGCATTCCGGACATGCCGCCCATGCCCTGCATTCCGGACATGCCGCCCATGCCCTGCATCCCGGACATGCCGCCCATGCCCTGCATCCCGGACATGCCGCCCATACCGTGCATTCCGGACATGCCGCCCATTGCAGGCGGACGCGGTGCGGCACGGGGAAACACAGGAAAGGTATAGCCGTCCGGCTTACGAATAATCAGTTGGTCGCGCAGCGCGTCTTGAGGTTGGGCGAACAAAACGTCCACTACGAAGATCTCACCGATCTCGGTGACCTTGCCGACCTTCAAACCGTGGCCACCCACGGCCGCCAACCAATTGGCCGCCGCCTGTTTTGCCTTCGCTTCGGTGTCGATGGCGGACGGGCCGACGGTGGTTCCACTCATTCCTGGGGCTCCCTGACCGACAACAGGTAGCGGTACGGTCATCAGGGCGACCAGGGTTGCGGTAAACCAAAGTTTCGCATTCTCAGACATGATTTCATCCTTTTCGTAGCGTTGCAGTACTTGGTTTCGAATCGCGTCACGTGTCGTTTACGCGGACTCTATTGACCTAAATCAACCACGGATAAACTGCGTCAGGTTATGGTCAGAAACGGATTCTGAAATGGAACAATGCAACCGGTATGCCATATCCCGCTGGCGTGTAACGGCGGGGTCGGAGAGGGAGACGCCGTTTGGATTTCTGTCAAATTGACACCAGACCTGACAATTTGTCAGTTTTGTCCGGCTTCTCGCGGGGTTTATCGAAGCTCCCTCCCATGGCGCGGCTCTTGCATTGTTAGCGAGGCTGTGTACTTCGTCGAAAGCCTATAGGGCCGGTGAACGTGACAGTGTTCTCTGGGAGCCTGAACAGGAAGTTCCTCTCCGGAACGGCGATCGGTTTGATTGCTGTTTCGGTCGTTTTTCTCGCTCTGTTTGTGGCCATGTACCGCAGTCAACTGACCGAGGAGCGGGGTCACGCCAGTGTCGAGATTAATCATCTGCTGCAGGCTTCGCTCGAGAACGCGATGCTCAAGCGGGATCTGGAGGGGTTGCGTGAGATCGTCAACCGCTTGGGCGGCCAGGCGGGAATAGTGGGCGTCATGGTCTTGAATCCTGAGGGGGAAGTTCGTTTCTCGTCCCGTCCGGAGAAACTCGGTGTGCGGTTTTTCCAGGACCGGGATGTGCCCACGGACGGGGAAACCATCTTTCTGGTCGACGACCAACAACAAGAGGTGCTGCGCAGCCTGAACCCGGTGCCCAACCGTGCGCCCTGTGTGAAATGTCACGGGGATGTGGCCGAGAATCCGATCAACGGAATACTGCTGGTGGATTATTCGGCGGAACCGATACGCCGCCACGCTTTCAACACGACTCTGATGCTCATGGGAGCCGGGGCGATCGTGGTGCTAATCTGTCTTGCAGGGGGCTGGTGGTTCATGCGCCGATTCGTGTTAACGCCCGTGCAAGCGCTGGCGACCGCGACGCGCAGCATATCGGCGGGTAGTCTGGACGCCCGCGTGGATGTCGCAAGTGAGAGTGACGAGTTCGCCGAGCTGGCGGTAACTTTCAACGACATGGCGCGAAACCTCCGTCAGAGTTTTCGCAGCATCGAAGAAAAAGAACGTTTCATACAGGCGTTGATGGATTCAGACCCGGACGGTATCCGGGTTATCAATGATCGGTTCGAAATCGTGAAAGCCAACAGGACGTACTGCGAGCAACTGGGTGTAGAAGCGGGGGATATAGCGGGAGTGCATTGCTACCGCTCCAGTCATGGTCGGACAGAACCCTGCCCACCGACGCTGACTACTTGTCCGCTCCACGAGTTGCGCAACAAAGACAAACCGATCAAGGTCAGGCACCGTCACGTTCGGCGAGACGGTACCCCACTATGGGTGGAAGTGTATGCAGCCCCGCTGGTCGTAGAAGTCGATGGCGAAGCGCAGTTCTTGATCGTCGAATCGATCCGCAATTTGTCGGAGGCCGTCAAGTACTCGCACGAACAGAAGCTGTCCACCGTCGGACAGCTGGCGGCCGGAGTTGCGCATGAGGTGCACAATCCGCTCGCGTCGGTGAGAATGGCTTTGCAGTCCGCGTTGCGCAGCATAAAGGAAGAACAGCATGATGTCGATCGACTGCGGAGCTATCTGGAGCTGCTGGATAGAAAGGTAGATGAGTGTGTGGAGGTGACGGGCAGACTCATGAAATTGAGCGCGTTCCCGAGCCAGTCACCTACGCTGATCGATATCAATCCGGCAATCAAGGAAACCGCCTCGCTACTGCGCTATGAGGCGGCCCGTCTCGGTGTAGAAGTACAACTGAACCTCGACGACCCGAGTCCCAGGATCATCGCCGTAGACGGAGAGCTCCGCATGGTCGTACTCAATATGATGCAGAATGCCTTTCACGCAATGCCGCGTGGCGGCAAGCTGATCATCTCGTGTCATCAGTTCGAAAACAAGGTGGAACTGACGTTTACTGACAATGGCAAGGGGATCTCGGCGGATGCGTTGCCCAATATTTTCGATCCGTTCTTCAGCGACCGGGCGGATAGGATCAACGGTACCGGGTTGGGGCTGACGATCTCCAAATCGATCGTCGAACGGTTCGACGGCACGATTGAAGTGGACAGCGTTCCCGGCCAGGGCACACATTTCACGATGCGTTTCAAAACAGCCGATGCAGCCCATTAAGCAACAGACCGAAGATCACCCTCGGGTATCCAAATCGGTGCTCATCGTCGAGGATGACAGTACGCTAAGTATTCTAATCTCTGATTGCCTGGCGCGCGCGGGTTACGCGGTGAGGTGTGCAGGCAGTTGGAGCAAAGGCGAGGCCCTGGTGGCCGAAGAAGAACCTGATCTTTTGATTATGGATGTCCGGTTGCCCGATGCTAACGGGATCGAGGTATTGCCCGGTTTGAGTAACCACTTGCCGGTCATTGTTCTCACGGCGCATGGATCCATACAGGACGCGGTCAAGGCGATGAAGGCTGGAGCCATGGAATACTTGGCCAAGCCCGTAAACTTGGATGAACTGGAGTTAATGGTGAAGCGAGCCATAGAGACGAATGCGCTCCGGCAGGAGCATCTGTTCTGGAAATCCAGGGCGCGCGGCAGTCCCCGCCATGCAATGGTCGGTGGCAGTCAGGCATTCGATCGCTTGACGGAGCTGATCCGCCTCGTGGGGCCTTCAGATATGACGGTTCTTATCCACGGCGAAAGCGGCGTGGGCAAAGAGCTCGTTTCGCGAGCGATTCACGAGTCCAGCGAACGTTCGGAAAAAAATTTCATCGTCGTGGATTGCTGTACGTTGCAGGAGACGCTGTTCGAGTCCGAGTTGTTTGGTCATGAACGAGGTGCCTTTACCGGCGCGACACAACGTAAGAAGGGTTTGATCGAAGGCGCTGAGGGGGGCACTCTGTTTTTGGACGAAATCGGGGAAATTGAGCTGTCCGTACAAGCGAAACTGTTGCGTATGCTCGATACGGGCCAGTTTCGACGAGTGGGCGGAAACCACAACCTGCGGGCGGACGTACGTGTAGTGGCGGCCACGAATCGCGATCTGGAGCAGGCAGTGAAGGAAAAGCTATTTCGCGAGGATTTATACTATCGACTAACGGGTTTCGTGCTCAATGTTCCCGCATTGCGGGAACGTCGCGAAGACATACCGCGGCTGGTCAAACATTTCATGAAATACAACAGTATGTCTCGTCGCGCCGATAAGGAGATCTCGGATGCGGCTTTGAGCCAATTGATGCAATATGATTGGCCAGGAAACGTACGCGAACTCAAGAACGTTGTGGAACGTGCCATCGTTGTATCTGAAGATCAGAAAACTATCGAACCCCGGCACTTGGGGTTACAAACGCGCAATTGCGATCACTTGGATACGACCTCGCTGCTGTTTGACTACGAGCCGACCCTAGAAAATATCGAGGAGGAATACTTGAAGCGTTTGCTATCGAAGTACCACGGTCGTCGCGCCACCGTAGCCCAAGTTCTGGGTGTCAGCGAGCGTAACCTCTACCGCCTGATTAATCGGTACAAGCTGTCCAAGAACGAACAATAGCCCCTGTACTCCGATGAGGGCAAAGCCCTGGAGTCGGTGTCAGCGGGACGGGGGCTTCAAAGGAGATCTCGGGTTTTCAGCCAGCGTCGCAGACGGGCAACTCGATGGGCGTCGGCGAGCGGCGCAGATTCGGCGCTCCGGAGCATCGCCAGCGCGTTGTCCCGATAACCATTCTTGCGTGGGTCGAAGCTTTTGGCCTGTTGGTAAAGCAGTGCCCAGGCGCGCGCCATGAGGCTGTAAGCATAGGTATCGTCCGACCGCAGCGCGGCTGCCTGCTCAAGCGTGGCGATGGACTTCTCGTACTCCCCCAGCCGGTAATACAGGAACCCCAGGAAATTGTATGCGAACGGGTCCTGTGGTCGTATGTCAACGTACGCCCGCATTTCCTTCAGCGCGGTTCGGTACTGGAAAAATGTGTTGACGCTGTAGATCGCTGCATACTTGTGGGGGGCAGGGCTGGTTGGGCGCAGTTGTTTGGCTTTGTCGAGCAGCGGGTGAACGTGATTGGGCCGACGTCCAGTGATGACATTGAGCCGGGCGAGTTCCATGATCACCGAATAGTCGTTCGGTCGGTCCCGATATGCACGTTCCAGTACATCGATGCGCGCAGCGATTTCGGTGTCTTTCGCGCAGGCGTACAGGTCCTCGCCCTCAAGAGGTAAGTCTTTCGCCGTGCCCTGCGGCACATCGCTCAGGAGACTTACGTATGGATAGTTGCCCTGTTCGATGCGCCAGTGCGGGTTCTCCGTCATCACCACCAGTCGCCGCTGGTGCACGATATCGAATTTCCAGCCCGCCGCCGTCCGACAAAACAGAAACGGTGCGTTGTTCCATCCTGTTCGGTTACCGAAATGGATGACGGCGTGATCGCCGTCCTGAAGGATTCGATAGTCAGCGCCGCGCCAATGGTCGAGCGCCGCGCGGGTACGCGGATCGGGACGGTCGGCGTCGCCCATAGCCATTTTTGTCAGTTCGGTGTAAATGTCGGTGTCAATATCGCCCCCTTCACCGGCCCACTTCGCCAACATCACCCGCCACGCCTCGCCCGGCGTACTGGCTCCGGGTAGTTCCATCGACGCCGGTAAGTTGGACTGTACGGGAGCGTTGTCCCGATCTTTGGTGAGGTCGCGCCTGGCACCGCCGCCTCCTGCCAGCAACTCTTGGTCGAGCGCGCTGACCAGGCCGGGGGTGTAGTGGGCCTGGTGCTTGATCCGCGCGCGACGTTCGATTTCCTCCATTACCGCGATCAGTCCCGTGCCCAGGTCGCCGCGTTGAAAGTAGGGCCTGAGCTGCAGATCCTCGATGTAACCGACGAATGCATCCGTGAATACGTCTTCGAGTTCGTAACCGACCTCAAGTTTGACCTCGCTGGTACGGTCTACGAGCAGTAACAGCAAACCGCGGCCTTCATGGCGTTGGCCGATTGCCCAGCGATTGACGATGTCCGTTGCCATTTGTGTAATTCCGGCATCGGGGAGTTCGGGCAGCGTCACGACCACGCCTTCGAGGTGGAAGCGTTCGGCGATCCGTTGCAGATACTCGTGCGTGCCTTCCTCGTAATGCGCGAGAACTCCGGCGTAATCGAACAGATAGCGGTCGGCCTGCGGGCGTTCTTCAAGGCTGAATGGGGCGAGCGGCAGCGGTTGATCCGTCAGTGGCGAATCGCGCCAGAGCGATTTCGCAACCAGGATGAGTCCCGTAATGGCGAGGCACAAGTAGACCCAACGGCCCCGGCGCACCATCCCGCTATGGCTTGCGATCAAAGGGGTCGTCGAGGCCTCGCAGTGCGGTGGCCTCGGCCTGAAAGTACGGTTTCGATTCGAAGCCGAGCATCTCCGCGACGACGTTCGACGGAAAGGTCAATAGCTTAGTGTTATAGCGGCGGGACAGCTCGTTGAAATTCCGTCGTTCCACCGTGATGCGATTTTCCGCACCTTCGATCTGATCCTGCAGAGTCAGAAAATTGCGACTGGCCTTCAGTTCAGGATAGTTTTCCACCACCGCAAACAAGCGTGCCAATGCAGACTTGACCTCGCCCTGGGAGGCTTCGACGGTTTGCAATTGTTGTATCGTCTCAGGCGCCCGGCCGGCAAGCGCGTCGGTGGTCTGCAACGCCTTAGCCCGTGCGGCGGTCAATTCACTGAGGGTTTGACGCTCGTGGTCCATATAAGTTTGTACTCCTTCGATCAATACCGGTACCAGATCGAGCCGGCGCTGATATACGTTCTCGACCTGCGCCCAGCCGGCGTTGACTTTCTCTCTCGAACTTACCAACCCGTTGTAGATGAGCAGTATGGCGAGGCCGATCAGGGCAGCGACACCGAGCGCCGCAATGCTGATCGATAGTGAAGTGGATTTACCCATGGTATTTCTCCGTTCTGCGGACAATGCACTGAGGTCGATGACGCGTTTATCGGCATTCTCGCCTTCAAGTGTGGTGATCGTCGTTCGTTTCGGCGAGTCGTGTGGAGACTGCGCCCAAAACGATCCGGCACCGATACCGATCAACAGGAACACGCCACAGAACGCCAGCAACGTTATCAAACGGCGGCGGTGCCTGGTGTGGCTGCGGCGCTCTCGGTGTTCAAAGAATTGTCGATCACGTTCCATTTGGGCGGCGACTGATTGCCTGAGTCGTGCCGCTTCCTCGGAAGTGATCTTCCCGTCGTTGAGCATCTGCACGATGCGGTCTGCGTCGTCTATGGAGTTTTCCATCGCGGTTCGTGCCTCAAATAGCGTCGATCATGCGCATTCCTTGCCGGGCCGAAAGGCGTCCGGCCTCGATGTCCTCCAAAATGCGTTCCTTCCGCTGCGCATCTTTGTGCTGCTCGTCCTCGAGCTTTTCGATGAGCCGATCGAGCCGGTTGCGCACGGTCGGATAAGACACCTGCAGCAACTCCGCCATCTGCTTCAAACTGCCGCTCGCGATGACGAACGCCTCGATGAACCGCTGATCTTCGGCTTCTAGGCGGTAGAGCCGGGGGGTGAAGAACTCGCCGCTCAAAGACAGTCCGCATTCTTCACAGGTCAACGCGCTGATGCGCATGCCGCCCTGACAGTACGAGCAGCGGTGGTGGGCGGCGCCCGGAGCGGATTTTCGATTCAAGCTCACCCTTGACAATATTTAATAAAATTAAAAGTATAGACAGGTTTTATGCATTTTAGTAAAGTTTAGAGGATTTGCAAGTTGATGATATTTATCGTCCGTGGTGTGCCCCGAGGTTCCGCGGCCACCAGCGGCGTGCGTTGTTGGGGGGACGACTCCGCGCCACGCCCCCCTTGTGGCCGTAGGCACGGTAAGACGCCCATGAGCGTGCCGGTCGCGGCGGTGCGGTCAGGAGCCGCACGAGATTATCGAGCGGAAATATCCCTTAAGGATGATCTCGCTCACGGTGGAGTAGGCGGTCTTGCGCTAACGTAACGGGTACCGGACACGCGAACGTGATGTCATCGAAAGAACATTGGGAAAGGGTATACGCCGATAAACCCGTCGCGGCGCAGAGTTGGTTTCAGGCGCGAGCGGACCGCTCGATAGCGCTCCTGCGCGAGTCCGGGGTGTCCCATGCTGCCTCGATTATCGACATCGGCGGTGGCGCTTCCACATTCGTTGATGGTCTGGTGGGGTCCGGTTACACGCAGGTCACGGTCCTCGATATATCGGGCGCCGCCTTGGCCGCCGCGAAAGAGCGCCTCGGTGCCGACGCCGAGCGGGTCCGCTGGCGGGAAGCCGACGTGGTCAGTGCGGCGTTACCGGCACGGTCGTACGATGTATGGCACGATCGAGCGGTGTTCCATTTTTTGGTCCACGCCGAACAGCGGCGCGCGTACGTGGCCGCAGTGCTGAACGCGGTCAAGCCCGGCGGGCTCGTCATCGTGGCGACGTTTGCGGAAGACGGGCCGACCGAGTGCAGCGGACTACCGGTGATGCGCTACCGGGCGCAGGAGCTGCACGCGGAGTTCGGCACGCCGTTCGCGCTGCTCAAACACGAGAAAGAGGCCCACACGACACCGGCCGGTCGCGTGCAACAATTTTTGTACTGCGTGTTTCGAAAGCGAGAGCAATAAGGACAAAAGCAATAATAATGACCTCCGTTTAGCGCTACACTATGCGGATACGACGACACACCCCGGTCTCGGCAACGAGACTTGGAAGAGGATTGGCATGCCCAATATCGCCAGGTTACGCCAGTTCGTTCAGGCCTTTACGCGACTGGTTGAGGACGCCGCATACGACGAAGAACGCGCTTTCGGGGACGGTCGATCGCTCTTGTCCGCACTGATCGATCATGACGATTGGTTGCCGGATACGTTCGCCAAACCTGATGCGAACCGGTATCAGCAGTACCTCTTGTACTGCGATCCTCTGGAGCGTTTTTCAGTGGCCAGTTTTGTATGGAGTCCGGGTCAGGCGACTCCGGTGCACGACCATACGGTATGGGGGATGGTGGGCGTTATGCGCGGCGCCGAGTACTGTGAGGAATTCGAAGCCGATGAAACGAGCGGCGAGCTGCGCGCGGTGGATAAACACAACGTAGGGGTGGGGAGTATTGATCTGGTCTCTCCACGGGTTGGCGACATTCATCGTGTGTCGAATGCCTTGAAGGATCAACCGTCGGTCAGTATACACGTATACGGTGCCAACATCGGTGCGGTGCAGCGACATATCTACGACGTTCCAAGTGGCGAAAAGCAGCGCTTCGTATCGGGTTACTCAAACAACGTGATTCCGAATATCTGGGACAAGTCCCTGGAGACACCAGCAGTGAAGGCTGCCGGATAGGGTTTGCTTTCGCATTCGTGAACTGATTCGATCGGATCGTCCGGCCAGGGCGTTCGACAAGGAAAGGAGGAGGTATGAATGAGCAAGACAACGTGAGGCTGCTCGAGGAGGCGTATCGGTCGTGGAACGATAACAAGGAAGGCAGTTTTGAGAACTGGATGAACATGATTGCCGACGACGTCAAATGGGGTTCGCTGGCAGATGGCGCCGCGGGTATGGAGTTTACACAGGCCTGCTGCAGCAAAACCGACGTGGCACGGTATTTCGAGACGCTGGCCGAGGAATGGAAAATGATTTCCTATCAAGCCGATGAGTTCATCGCGCAGGGCGATCGGGTCGTCATGGTGGGTCGTTGCAAGTGGATCCATCGAAAGACCGGTAAGACCGTCGATACACCCAAGGCCGATGTCCTGAGGATGAAGGACGGGAAAATCGTGGAGTTCTTCGAGTTTTACGATACCGCAGGAGCGCTGGCCGCCACACGCTAGAGACGAGCCGACCGCGAAACGGCGTGACCTGCGGGCGAAATCTCGGAGATGGCCGACGATCGCGTGTTACGGGATATCGCCGAGCTGTTGCGTTCGCGGACACCGCACAAACCATGGATGACGGCAACCGGGCTTGCTCGCGAGCTGTGCGCGTCGACTGGGCGAACCTTGTCGCCCACCGCGATCGAGCGGATATTGGTGGCGCACGCGCGCACCGCGCCTCGTGCGGTGCGATACTCCCACTATCCGAGCAAGGCCACACTCGATATTCTGTGGGGACACGTCGACATCGTCGGTGAGCGGGAAAACCTGGCCGAGTTGGACCGTATCGATGACCCGTACTGCGCACCGTGTCCGAACATCGCGCCTCACGCACCCTGGTTCTTCATCTCACACAACCACAGGGATCTTGCCCAGGTCCTCGAGTTGCGGCGACTGATTACCGATCGCCACTGCGGTACCTGGTTGTTCGAAGCGGAGATTCCCACGGGCGGACAGATCGCGCCGCTGGTGGCCGTTGCAATCGGCGAGTGCGAGTATTTTTTGTCCTACGTAACGCGCCGCTCGCTGGGTTCGCTGTGGGTGCAAAAGGAAATCGAGGTCGCGAGGCAGCGCGGCGACTGCAAAACGGTTGTTGTGGTCGACGGCCGGGATCCGGAGTTGCTGGAGCTGTTCGAGGAGTGGACCGGAGAGTGGCCTTTTAACCGGGAATCGCTACAGAAATTCTATGCGGCAGCGGCCAAGGATGGGAGCACTGGGGGCAGGATCTGGGAGCAGCGCTGTGAAACGTTCATGACTTCTCTTAACGAATATATGGGCGGAACGAACCGGCTACTGAGTTATCCGGCGCTGGCGGAGCGCAGATGGCGGGGCAGGCGATTGAGCGTGCAGTCTTTCGAGCAATTCCTCCGCGCTGAGACTTTAAGAACATAAGGTACCGGACCGGAAATAAGTCCTAATATTCGAACCCGTGCCTTACATCCGCATGGCATGCCAAGTCATGGGTAGTGGCTCAGAGCCACTACCAAGTCATGGAACAGCTTGCTTTTTTCGTATGCGTTGGATTACGCGGAGGCGGCCATGGGAACCGTGGTAGTTTTGGTCGCTCGACGCCTGGCCGGTTTTTTCCTGGCTTTGGCGGGCTGAATTGCCTTGTAGAGTTCCTGGAATTGCCTGGTGATCTTGTGGCTGGGTAGAAGGCGCACTATGGGTGTGGCCCGCTCGTGCGACTCGCGGATCTTGACCGAGGCCGACAGGTAAGGCTCAAGGATCGGCAGGCCTTCGTCCACCAACTCCAGAACCAGCTTCTGCGGCAGCTTGGCGCGGGCCTGAAACTGGTTGACAATAATACCGTCCACTCTGAGCTTCGGGTTATGGTCCTGCTGCAGCTCACGCACGCTTTCCAGTAGACCATACAGCGCGCGGCGGGAGAAATCGTCACAGTCGAATGGAATCACGCAGGAGTCCGCCGCGATCAATGCCGAACGCGTGTAAAACCCCATGGCCGGCGGCGTATCGATAAATATCTCGTCGTACTGACCCGCGGTTGCGGCGATCGCCTCCTTCAATTTGTACATTTTGTAGCGAGACTCGAGCCGGTCCTCCAGCTCACCCAGGCCCGGATGCGAAGGCAGCACTTGCAGACCCTCGCAACGGGTGGGGTGGATGCAGTCGGCGAGTTCATGGCGCGGCCACACCGATAGCATTTCCTCGAAAAAATCGGCACCGGTGAGCTCGAGTGACTCCTGTTCCCTGCCGAGGAGGTACTGGGTGCTGTTCCCCTGCGGGTCCAGGTCCAGAACCAGGGTGCGTTTGCCACGCGCGGCGCTGACCGCGGCCAGATTGCATGTGATAGTGGTTTTTCCCACCCCGCCTTTCTGATTGAAAATCACGCGACGCATCGATAGTCCCCTTTGGTATACGCAACATATTGCGGATGAGAGTATTAACTTTCACACTATATGGTACCCGAGCCGTGAGTCAGGGTCGAGAGATTACGGGTGAGTTTTTGCCGCGCTCCCAAAAGTGGCCCGAGCGCGACGCGTCGATGGCGGTACCCGAGCGCGGCCCCACCCGGAACAACCGCCGGCGCTTAAGAACCGGTTTGGATGACTGACCGTACATCGCGTCCGACGCGTGTTCTAGTCGCAACAACCGGTGGCTGGGAGGGCGCCGCTGGCCCCAGGCGGTTCCTTGTACGATAGCGACAAGTCGCGCTCGTCAGCAAATCGCCCACGTACTGCGGAGATCTGCAAATCGCATCGAAGCGCCGTTCCATTGCCTGACCAATGCCGATGGGCACAGCCGGTACGGGGACTTTGAAAGGTATCCCCGTTTATTCTGTTTCACGGTCTGACCGGTTCTGGTTCTGCGTAAGGGTACATTCCGAAAAATCCGCTTTTCACTGGACTTGCGAATCATCGCCCCGGATAAGCGATGGGGGTGGCCCCTAAAACCCCTCAGTCATTCCAAGCGTCGAGCAGCTTGTCAATGTCGGCCGCTGGCGCGATGCCCGAGGTCCAGCCAAAAGTGCCTTCCTCTCGCATCTCCACGCCTGCCCGCAGCAAGCTCGTGATCGCCGCGCGCGCCAGTGCGCCACCGATGCTGATACGCTTGACGCCGGCGTCCGCCAGTTGCGCCACCGTGACCTCCTTGAGCGGCGGCGCCAGAACGTTCACCGGTTTGCCGACAGCGCTCGTCACTGACCGCACCTCATCGAGGGTTGTCAGCGCGGGCGCATAAAGTACATCCGCGCCGGCGGCTTCGAATGCCTGGAGTCGGCGGATCGTATCGTCGAGATCCCTCTGGCCCCGCAGGAGGTTTTCGGCGCGCGCGGTCAATGTGAACGGAAAATCAAGCGACTGCACGACCTCGGCCGCGGCCTGCACGCGTTCTACCGCGAGTTCGAATTCGTAGATCGGCTTCGACGCATCGCCGCTGTAATCCTCGATTGAGCCGCCCACCACGCCGGCCTCCGCCACGCGCCTGATGGTCTCCGCCGCCGCCAGGGGATCATCGGTAAAACAGTTTTCCAGGTCGGCGCTCACCGGTAGATCAGTGGCCGCGCAGAGTGTGCGGCAATGCTCGATCGCCTCCTCCAGCGTCACCTTGCCGTCCAAACGCCCCAGCGCGTAGGCAAACCCCGAACTCGTCGTTGCCAGCGCCTCGAAGCCAAGCGCGGTCAGCAGCCGCGCAGAGCCGGTGTCCCACGGATTAGGGATGACGAAGGCGCCGCTGCGCCCATGCAGCGCCCTGAACCTCTCTGCTTTCTCCGCCTGTGTCGCCATCGCACCCTCCCGCTTCGGGGTTTAAACCCTGGACAGCTCACCACCACGGCGCCTGGGAACCCCGCAGAAGGAATTGCGGATAGTGACCCGTGCCGAGAACGATGCAGAGTATCGCCCAAGTCCTATCTTGGTGAAACATCAATCACCGTTTCGGCCGGTCGCAGACGACCGCGCGAAAAGCATTTTCTTCGGGGTAAATCAGGGTGAGTCGGTACGCTACACGCGTTATAGAATTGCGCTGAAGGCCGCCGTTGACGACTAGGATGGTCGAAACGAATAATTGACGCGGGTCAGGAATATCCTGACTGCGAATCGGATCTCGATTGTGCTGGTATACCGAAACGAATTGCGATCTGACCGGATTTCTGGAATGACAAAGAAAGCGCTCTCCGGGGCGGTACTGCTTACCACCGGCAGCACGGCGGTCTCCGCGGTGTTCCTCTATTACGGCGGGTTGGTGTTGGTGCAGGGGGAGGCGCCGGTGTGGGCGCGAACGCTTGCAGGTTTGAGCAGCCTCTACGCCGTGCTGAGTCTTTGGATTCTCGTGTGGGCCTGGCGTGGCGGAGGTGCGAGGGCGGAGCGCGCGATCAAAATCGCCGCGGTGGGTTTCTTTGTCGTGTTTTCGATGGGGTCTCTGGATGTGGGGAGGGTCGGCAGACTCGAGTTCGCCGGCGTGTTGTTCGTGGCAATGCTCTTGTCACTGAACTGGTTCGCCGTTCGTCGCGTCAGCGGTTTTGCATAAATACCGGGCGCGGGGCTCCATCCCCCTGGCGCAACCCGGCTACGCCGTTGTGTCGTTGCTGCGTTTATTCGACATCGACCACGATCTCGTCTCCCTCTACGCGCGCGGGAAACCGCTGCAGTTTCTTGCATTGGGGCAGCGTCAGACATTCTCCCGACATCACGTTATATTTCCACCCGTGCAGGGGGCACTCGATTACCGGGCCTTCCAGGGTTCCCTTTCCCAGGGAACCGCCCTTATGTCGGCAGAAGTCCTGAGTGGCGTAGAAAACCCCGTCGACGTTGTAAAGCGCAATACCTCGGCCGTCGATCTTGAACGATTTGCAGCTTCCGGGGGAGATCTCGGACGCTTTGCAGAGGACGTGCGTAGCCATTTCGAGGTCGATTGCAACTGTGACGGGAGAACCGAACCGGGTTTATCGCGTGTCGCGGGCGGGGGCCGCTGCCGGCCCCCGCCGCGACCGCATCACGGTTGCAGATTCAGGGCGTCGATCACGTTGCGCGAGAAAAAGCGTTCGCGTTGGGTTTCTTCCATGTCGGGATACAGCTCAATGTACATCTCCACGCCGCTAACGCCGCTGGAATCCCAGTGCGGGTAATCGCTGGTTAATCCCATGTTACGTGCGCCGAACCATTCGACGGTTTCCCGGAGCAGGGCCTCGGCCGGCTCGAAGGAACAGATTGTGCACTGTCGTCTGAAATAGTCCGACGGATTCATCGTGAGCTCCGTGGTCTCGGCCTTGGGACGGCCCGCCACGTGTTCGTCCAATCGGAACAGGAAGTACGGCACCCACGTCGCTCCCGCTTCGCAGAACAGCACCTGCAAGGTGGGGTGTCGTTCGAAAACGCCGTAGCCGATCAGGGCGCACAAGCAGGTGGCCATTTCGCATGGATGCGAAACGACGTGTGCCAGCCAGTATTTGTCGTATTTATAGTCAGTACTGTAGGTGGCGTTGTAGGTCCCGGTGGCCTCATGAAACAGTAAGGCCATGCCCAGATCGGTCATGGTCTTCCAGACCGGGTCCCATTCCTCGGTCCAGTAGCGCACACCGTTCATCACGTTGGGCCGCATCCAAACCGTTCTCGCGCCGAGTTGGTGACAGCGCTTGATTTCCTCCACCGCCCATTCCGGGTGCAACGGGATCGTCGCACACCAGATATGTCGTTTGCTGGTAGCGAAATCGTTCGCCATCCAGTCGTTGTGTGCACGTGCCAGGGCGTACTGCAGTTCCAGGTTGAGCAGGTCCGGTATAAACAACCCGACGGTGGGGAACCAGATCCCCACATCCACGCCGCCCATGTCCATATCTTCATCGCGAAACTCCATGGAGTGTTTGTACGCTTGTTCATAGGGCAGGCCTTCGCCGCGCGGCCGTTGGTCTCCGCACCCTTCGGTGCGCCCAAGGCCCCAGCCACGGGGTTTCTGATACAAGCGACCCTCCATCATGATGCGCGGTGAGCCCGAGTTGTCGGTCACCAGCTTCGGCGCCTGGTCGGTAAACTCCGGGTCCAGGTATTTGGTCAGCGCTTCGGGCGGTTCAATTACGTGTCGGTCCGCGTCGATTACGAAAAATTCTTTTGCTACCCGCTTGTTCTTCGAACGATAAGAATCCGCAACCGCCTGATAATGCTCTTCATCAGTGGTCTTGACTGCAACGTCGCTCATCGGCATCGCTCCTCAAAAAACGTGCATGTTCGTGTGAATTGGCCAGGCTGCAGCAAAAAAGATCACTGCAGCCGCACCGCATGTCACTATTAACGCCCACTTCTTGCCAAGTTACTGTCAAATAGTAGACAGGTCGCCGCCGCATCGGCGCGGGTGCGCCGCCCGCGTCCTTGCTGGATGGCGCCTCAGGGGAATGTCACATAGTTGACAGAAGCGGTGGGCGCGCGGGCGGAGAATGAATTTCGCTATAAACGCCCCACGTCTAACATCCATTACGATCGGCTGGGGGTAAGCGCCCATCAAATGGCGCTCAGCCGTTTTCGTGCCAGCTATTGTCGTCAGTGAGGAGGGAGAAACGCTATGAAGACCACAGTGCTCAGAGGTTGCATGGTGACGGCGTTGTTGTGTGTGGCTTGCGGGGTCACCCCGGCCGGGGCCCAGGACTATCCGTCGCGTCCCGTAGACCTGATCGTGAATTTCGGCCCGGGCGGGGGGGCCGACGGCATGGGTAGGACGGTCGCCCGCCTGTTATCTCCGATTCTCGATGTGGCCGTGCCGGTTTCGAATGTGGCCGGCGCCGCCGGCAATACGGGGTTGACCAAGGTGGCCAGCGCCGCAGCCGACGGCTACACCATCGGGACCATGACGGGCCTGACGGTATCTTCCTGGGCATCCGGCATGGGGAGCCTGACACCGGAAGACTTCGCGTATCTGGCGATCGCCCAGTCGTCCCCGTCCATGCTGTACGTGCCCAAGGACAGCCAGTTCAAGTCTTACCAGGACCTGCTGGACTACACTAAAGCGAATCCCGGGAAGGTGCGCGTCGCAACTGCGGGGCTCGGGACACTGGATGATTTGACCGTAAAGTTTCTGGGGACGAAAGGCTACGAGATGAAAAACGTTCCTTACGCGAAGCCCGCAGAACGGTACATATCCCCCCTCGGCGGCCATACCGAAGTGCTTTACGAAGAGCCCGGCGACGTTGTGCAGTTTCTGGAGTCGGGACAGATGCGGCCTCTGGTGGTGTTCGCAGAAGAGAGGCACGCGCGGTTTCCGGATGTGCCCACGTCCTACGAGTTCGGTCACGAGATCGCCTTTCCCAACTGGCGTGGTATCGTGACGCAGGCGAAAGTACCTGCCGACGTGACAGAGAAGCTCAACAAAGCGATGGCAGAGGTCGTGGCGCATGAAGACTGGAAAAAGTACTGTGCCGTCAAGTTCAGTTGCGTCGCACCGAGGACGCCCAGCGAAGCGCATACGTTCGTTAAGAAGCAATTCGCGGACCTGTCCAAGTTCATGAAACAGTTCGGCATTACCAAATGAATACACGCGTCGGCTGACCGCTTGCGTGGTGCGCGAAAGACGGGCGCGTCGCGTCGCCGGATCGGCATAATCCGGGGTGGGCGAGGATGTTGGCATGGCTTAACCGTTATGGTCTGACCGGTCCGCTGATCGCCGTAGTCGGGGGGTTCGCCGCGCTGGTGTTTCTGGACGCGGGGGGTCAATCGAACCTGGTGGTGAGCCAGGATAGCCTGGGACCGACCAGCTGGCCACGTGTAATGCTATGGGGCGTGGTCGCCTCCGGTCTGCTGTGGGCGGCGTTGCGCCAGCGCGTCGGCCACCGGACGGCCCAGACTCCCGCGCCGCTGGATGCGGTAAAGCTCGCCGGGGGTATTCTGGCCGTGGTGCTTTATGGCGCGGCGATGGTCTATGTCGGATTCGCGTTCGCGACGTTTTTGTTTCTGGTCGTCTGGTTTTTTGTCGGGGGTCTGCGTAAACCGCTGCCGGTGCTGGCGAACGGAATTCTAGGCACCGTGGTTTTGTTGTATCTGTTTCTGAAGGTGGCCTATCTGCCGCTGCCGCGGGGAGTCGGCTACATGGACACGCTGACCGTGGGTCTGTACCGGCTGCTGGGCATTTTTTGAGGCACGGCCGGTAACGGTACGGCATGGAGATTCTACAAAATCTGCTGTTGGGACTGTCGCATCTGATCGGCGTCATCCCGCTACTGTTGTTGATTGGGGGAATATTTATCGGTGTGGTGGCGGGTGCGCTACCCGGTATTTCCTTCGTCAACGCCATGGCACTGGCCTTGCCTTTTACGTATGTGATGCAACCCACGAATGCCATGGTCTTCCTGTCCGGTTTGTACTGCGGTGGCGTGTTTGGTGGTTCGATTTCCTCCATATTGATCAATATTCCCGGCTCGCCGGGATCTTTGCCGGCGACCTGGGACGGCTATCCCATGACCAAGCGCGGCGAGTCTGCGCGTGCTTTGGGTATCGCCATTATCTGTTCCGCAATCGGCGGGTTGGGCAGTGCGCTGATGATGATCTTCGTGTCGCCGCCGTTCGCAAACTTCGCGCTGAAGTTTGATCAACCCGAATTTTTTGCCGCCACGGTACTCGGTCTCGTCTCGGTGGTGGCGATCGCGCGGGGCAACATGGTGTCGAGTCTGGTGTCTCTGTTCGCCGGCTTGGCGGTCGGCACCGTCGGGCTCGACCCCCTGTATGCGATCCCGCGTTTGACTTTCGGGTGGGAAGTGTTGAACAACGGCGTCAGTTTCGTCGTAGTACTGATCGGTATGTTCGCCATCGGAGAAGTGCTGGCCTGGATCAGCGACCGATCACCGGCTGAGCGCCGCCTCACGGTCGAAACGCGGACCCGCCTGCCGGGTGTGAAAGATCTGTTCCGGCTCAAGGGCGCCATATCGCGTGGGACCGGAATCGGTTGCGCAATCGGCGCAATCCCCGGTGCCGGTGCGATTATCGGTGCAATCCTCTCCTACGGCGTCGAGAAACAGGTCTCCAAGCGCAGCGATGCCTTCGGCACCGGCGTCGAGGAAGGGCTCGCGGCTCCCGAGACGGCCAAGAACGCCACCACCGGCACCGCCACCATTCCGTTGCTGACCCTGGGTATACCCGGCAGTGCGGCGACGGCAATCATGCTCGCCGCGCTCATGTTGCACGGGGTCAACCCCGGCCCCATGCTGTTCATTACCGGCGTGGATCTGGTGTACACGGTATTTGCCGCCTATCTGGTCGCGAATCTGTTGATGATCGCCGCAGGGATGCTGGTGGCGCGTACCTTCGCGTTGCTGATGCGGATTCCGCCCGTGTTACTGTTTGGATTTATCGTCGTACTGTGTCTGGTGGGTGCATTCGGGGTACGCAACAACATGGCCGATGTCTATATCTGTATCGGATTCGGTATCCTTGGATTTGCCATGCAACGCTTCAACGTCCCCACCGCGCCGTTGATCCTCGGTGTCATTCTCGGTCCTCTTGCGGAGCGGTATTTCCTCACTTCGATGATCTCCTACGACAATCAGGTGTCCATTTTCTTCACCCGACCTTTGAGCGGCACGATCATGGCGCTGGCGTTCGTTTTCCTGGTCTGGTCGTTGTGGCCGAACATCAAGCGGATCACGCACCGCGATAACGGCTCGCAAACGGCAGCGAAAACCGGCACTGAGCGCGCGAACCCGACCAAGACTTAGCTCCACGTTCCGATGGAATTTGCCTTCAACCCGTTCGTCGCGTTCGCGTGGAGCGTCGTCGCCGGGTTTCTGATGGCGATGGGTGCCGGTGGCGGGGGGATACTTGCGGGAATCGGCCACATCTCGATACTCGGTATCGGCGATCCGAACATGATTAAGGTCGTGAACCAACTGCTCGAACTGACCAGTCGCATGTTTTCGGTGCCGCTGTATCTCAAGCAGAAGCGACTCGTCTGGCCGTTAGCGGTGTCCTTCGGCATCGGTGCGCCGCTAGGCGCCGTTGCCGGTTCGTGGGTGTCGGCTCGTTATCTCGCGGATATGTCCAGCTACCGTGCCGTATTCGGTCTGCTCGTGTTCCTGGTTGCGGCACGCACTTTGTATGAATCTCTGGCCAAGCCGACGCGACGCTCAAAGCGGTTGCAGCGAGCGTACGCTGTCTCACAGCGCGTGCAGCGCGAACGCGCACAGAACGCCGACGCGGTCCCCGCCGCGCCGCGTGCCATCGACCTCGGGCTTATGCGTGCACGTATCGATCTGGGCGCGGACAGCTTCGAATTCAATCCGCTGGCGAGCGCCGCTGGCGGTTTCGCCATCTCATTCCTCGGCGCGATGCTTGGTGTGGGAGGCGGATTTCTCGTCACCCCTTTCATGGCCAGTGTTCTATTGTTTCCCATGTTTTTCGTCGTCGGTACCGCGCTGGTCGCACTCATGATCCCGCTGGTTGCAAGCGTCGTGACGTACTTGGTGCTGAGCGTCAACGTGGACTGGTTGCTGGTCGTCGTGGAGGTGCCCGGGATAGCAGTGGGATCGATTATTGGCCCGCTGGTCAATCGCCGCATCAACGAACGTTTTCTGCGTCTGTTTGTCGCGATTGTGCTGATCGGCATCGGCGTATACTATTTGGCGTAGTCGGCCCGCCGGGTCCTGGCGGGCGGGCATCCGGTTCCTTCCAGGCCAGCGGTAAGCCGGCGCTTTGAAAAATCCCGTTGTGCGGCAGAGTTCGAAGGTGGGGCACGATAATACACTGGGCATGGGCGGACACCTGGACGTATTGGGCTCGATTCCCGCCCACTGCCGGTCTGCAATCTTACGGTTGTGCAAGAAGGAACCCTTCGCGCGTGGAGACGCGCTGTGGAATCAGGGTGAGAGCGCGGATTCCGTGGCGTTTCTCGTGGAGGGTAAGGCCATGTCCACGTACCACAGTCCCGGTGGCAAAGTGGGTATTACCGGATTCTGGTCGGACGGCGACATCCTGGGTGCCGCCGATCTCGGCGGGTTCGAAACTCGGCAGATGACGGTGCGCTTTCTCGAGGCATCGACCGTGTACAGCATGCCGTTGCCGACTTTCTACGACGTGCTGGAAAGGTTTCCACAGATGGCGCAGCAGATTGTACGCGCGCTGTCGGTACGCCTGCGCTGGGTCGCGCACCTGGCGCTAAGCCTGGAGACTCATTCCACGGAGGACCGGGTCATTGGTGTCTTGCTGGCGCTCGCGGACAGTTTCGGAGTGAAAGATGACGAAGGTTTGCTGATCGATTTGCGGTTGACCCACGAAGACCTGGCTTCGATGGTCGGTGTGTCACGACAGTTCGTGAATGCGGCGCTGAACCGCATCCAGGATGCCGGCTGCATCAAACTGCGCAAACGTAAGATCGTCATTCTGCAATTGGATAGCCTGCGTGCGGCGGTTGATCGCAAGTGAGTCCCGCGTCAGTCAGCCGGGTCCCCCAGGTGGCGCACCGCGATGACGTAGTCGTCGACCACCTTACCGCCGACCAGATGTTCCTGGATAATCCGTTCCAGGACTTCGGGACTGCATGACCGGTACCACACTCCCTCCGGGTATACCAGCGCAATGGGCCCCTGCATACACACGCGCAGGCAATTGGCCTTGGTCCGGTAGACGCCACCCTTACCCACCAAGCCCAGCTCTTTGAGCCGCTTTTTCAAGTACTGCCATGACTCCAGGCTTTTCTTGCGCCCGCTGCAGTTGGGTTCGGATTGGTCGCAGCACAGAAAGATATGCCTCTGAATGCGGTCGATGTCGAGGTCTCCGACTGCCTTGGCAAGGCACTCATTGAGAAGGGTACTGATGTGAGCGGCGTTGTTCACGGGGCGCGATTCTCCTTCGTACTCAAGTATCACCAGTCGGTGCGAGAAATTATGTCATATTGTTGACGGATCGGCCGGGCTCAGCCTCACCAGTCGGTCAGGTGCCACCAGTAAATGTCGCGTCCCTCCGCCACGTAGCCGGCGAAAAACACAGTGGTGACGACATGGGCAAATAGCCCGATGACAAACAACGCCGCGAGGATCAGGTGAGCGCGTCGCCACCATCGTTCCAGCAGCGAAATCTCTGTACTCGCGCTCAACGGGTTGGCCGCCATCACGCGCCGCTCGAGCATCCCCAGGCGGTGATACCGCAACGCGCCGCGCGGATTCCGCCTCCAGTGCTGCCAGCGCAGTACGAACTCGCCTTCCCGCCCGTGCTCGGTGAAAGTTCTGATCAGTCGCCGCTTTTGTTCTACGATCCGGTCGCCTTCCGCTGTGGCGCCCTGATGCGCCGCCTGGTAGGGCACCGCACCGCGGCCAAACGTCGTGCCCACCCGCCGTGGTGCCACGACGCGCCCGTAGAGGCCGCTGGCCACGAGCCCGAGCACCGCAAACAATACCAGCGTCGACCACTCGCTCAACGCCGCGCGGGAATGCATGATCGCCAGCGCGGTTCCCAGCGTCCCGACGAGTGCGTGCGCTAGTTGCGCGGCGGGTTTCGCCGGGTGCGGCGCTTCCGAACGACGTACGCGAACGTAGGCCAGGGTGGCGAGCAGCAGGACCCCCGCGAGGATACCCAATGACTGGCCGATGGCCGAGCCCGGGCGCAGGTCCCACGGCAAGCCGTCCAACCCGCCCGCCAGGTACACGATGGTTACCGCGGCGAGTCCCAGGGCCGCGGCGGCGACACGGCGGTTCTCGGGCGCCATCAGGCCTTCTGTACACGCACGAGGATGGACTTCATATTGGTCTGATCGGAAACCGGATCGCGTAAATGGTGATCGATTAACCAATTCACCGACGCCGCGGGATCGCGCTTCTGGCGCTCATCCCAGCCGATGGGTACGAACACCGCCGATGCGCGGATTCCGGCGTGCACCCAAGCAACGGCGGTGATCGAACCGTGTTGGTTTTCGATCCTCACGCGATCGCGATCACGAATCCCGCGTCGTCGGGCCGCGCTGGGATGCAACATGGCGAACTGCTCCGGCCACATCTCTTGCGCCTGCCAAAACCAGTGGGTCCAGGAGTGAAAATGCGGCGCCGGCGGTCGCCCACTGACCAGCTCCAGATCGTAGAGCGGTGATCGGCGTCGGGGTGTCGAGACGATGCGCACCGGGCGGGTCAAGGCGCTGCCGCCCCACACCGGCGACGGGACTCCTTCCTCTTCGTCGGAAGCCAGGTATTCCAGATAGGGCAGTTCGGTGAGCTGGTCCGGATCAGTATAAAACTCCGGCAGGGGCGACAGTCCGTACGGGCGGAAGCGTTCCGCCAGTGCTTGCGTCCAGATTTCGAACTTACCGCTGTCGGTGGGGATCTCGCGACCCGATGGGTCTCCGGGAAACACGCTGCCTTCCAGGAACAGGGTCTCGGTTTCCGGCGCGCCCGGCGCCGCGAGCGGTCCACGTACCCAGCGTGAGGGATTGGCCTTCATGCGTTCGGTGGTGAGTCCCTCGGTGCCTCGGGCGTGGATCATGGTCTCGTCCCAGAAACGTCCGGGGTCGAATTTGTATTCGTCTTTGAGCACATCGTCGAAACCGAATCGCTTTCCCAGCGCCACCCAGAAGTGCAGATCGGAGCGTGCCTGGCCGGGCGGTTCGATGCATTTTTCGATCCACCCGACGCGGCGGTCGTCGTTGGAACGATTGACGTCGCCGACTTCCAGCGCGGACGTGGTGGGAAAAACGTAGTCCGCGAAGTACGACGTGGCATGGGGGAACAGCTCCATGTACACGACGAGATCGAGCCTGTGCAATGCTTCGCGCAGACAGGCTTGACCGGGCCAGGTCGACAGCGGATTTCCGGTGGCGATGAACGCTTTGATGGGATAGGGACGCCCGCTGATCATGGCGTCGATCCAACCGGTGGGAGATTTCCGCAGCGCCGGGCCGCGCGTCGGCGCCCGGCCCTCGGGTGCATGGGCGTGCAGCGGCAGGCCGCGGTTCAGATTCATGAACCCGGCACCCGGACGCGCCCAGTGTCCGGCGAGCAGACACAACATATGGAACGCGCGGTTGGTCTGAAAGCCATTGGTGTGCTGATTGAGACCCTTGCCCCCGAATATGACCGCACGTTCCGCGGCCGCGAATTCGTCAGCGAGTCGCCGAATCGTGGGCTCAGGCACGTCGGTGACTGCCGCGGCCCAGCGCGGTGTGTAGCGTTTGTCACGCAGGAATTCGACCAGCGTTTCCCAGCCCGCAACCCGACGTTTCAAGAACTCTGTTGCCAGCAGCCCCTGCTCTTGCAGATGGAACATCATACCGAGCGCCAATGCCATGTCGGTGCCGGGTCGGATGGCGATCCACTCGTCGGCTTTGGCCGCGGTGGCCGACTGGCGCGGGTCCACGGCCACCATACGTGCCCCGTGACGGAGGCGGCAGTCGTGGATCAAGCCGAAATATACCGGCCGCGTTTCCGCCATGTTGTCGCCAACGAACAAATAGTAGTCGGCGGAACCCAGATCGGTTTCCGTGTAGCTGTTGCCCCCGGGCGCCGAACCTTGCGTGACGCGGAACGCTTGTGCGGCCGCCGACGCGCACAAAGGCGCGGTCCCTTCCTGGTTCGGAGTGCCGAACAGCTCGGCGAACAACGCCGCGGCACCGGCCTTGTTCAACCAGCTCGAGCGGGTACCGGTGTAGATCGCCAGTGCTCTGGCGCCGTATCGCTCGCGGATCCCTTGTAGGCGTTGCGCAATCTCGTCGAGGGCCGTGTCCCAGTCGACCGGTTGGAAACGGCCCTCACCACGTGCGCCGACGCGTCGTAACGGTTCGGTGAGTCGGTCCGGCGAATTGTACATCTGTATCTGAAACTGGCCCTTGGGGCACAACCGTCCCTGCGTCACCGGATCGTCGCCGACCCCCGTGATGGCGGTCAGGCGGCCACCGTCCAGGTGGTAATTCACCGGGCAGCTGTTGAAGCAGATGGGGCAGGTGCCGGTGACCGTACGGTCCGCGCGCGGGTGTTGGCCCACTTCGGTGTAGGGGTAACGCGCTGCGTCGGAGCGCCCGGTCATCAGCCCGTTGAAGAGGCGGCCCGCTTCCTGACCAAACCGGCGCGCAGGACCGCGCGTCTCGCGCGGCGCGTAGGTGGCTGGCGCGGGTAGGGGTCGCGACCGGTGCGGCCGGTCAGCCATCCACTGCAGGCGCCCGGGGACGCGGCACGTGTTCGAGGTACAGCGTGGCCGGAATCAATCCGAAGTGATCCACATCGCGGATCTCGCGCCGCTCGGTGCGCGCTAGGGTGATCAGGTGCGTGCGTTCACCGAATCGGATGGCGCGGCCGGGGCAGGCAGCGGCACAGGCCGGGCCGCCGCGGCCCGACGTCCGGCGATCGGCACATAAATCGCATTTTTCCGCTTTGTGTCGACGATAGTCGAAACTCATCGCTCCGTAGGGGCAAGCCAGCACGCATTCCTGGCAGCCGGTACAGTGTTCGGTGTCGACTGTAACGACACCGGTGTCGGCGTCCTTGGCGATGGCGGCGGCGCCGCAGGCGCGCACACAGGCCGGTCGTTGACACTGTTGACACACACTGACGACGAACTCGAAACGATCCCCGTCGGTGGCGGGCGCGCGCCAGTAAACGCGGTTGCGGAAAATTCCCTCGGTCAATCGATTTTCGAGTTTACAGGCCGCCTCGCAAGCCCGGCAGCCGGTGCAGCGTTCGAGATCGATCGACAAGGCCAATGGCATGCGGAAAGCTCCGGAAATCGCGGTTGGACACCGCGCCGCCGTGTCCGGATACGCAGGCGTATGCGGCGGCGGACGCCGGTCTGGTGACCCGATTATATCGGGTGCCTGGCGTTGGACTGTCTATTTATTGACAGTACCCGCTTATCGCCAGCACCGGCGCCGGCGACAACGGCCCCCCATCCCCAAAACGCGGCGCCCGCGGTTCCCGCCCGCTTGGCGTCCGCGGCCCGGGAGGGTTCGCGAAAGGCTTAAGGCCCGGCGACGTCAAAAGCGGCGACCGGTAGCGCGGATTCCTTGTTGGGCGGAGCAGTGGCGGTCGCTCGCGAGCTTCGCCGCCGAACTCCGTGCCTGGTGAAGGTCCGCGTGGATTTTTGAAAGTTAACATTTTGCCGAACGTTTTACGGGTTGCGGCACGTACAATCTGGAGCGAGTTGTGGATGGTATCGGCGCGCGTATGCAGTTCATAACATATCGGCGTATCTTCTATGGTCTCGCGGCGTTGCTGCTCTGGGGGTGCGCCAGCGCAAACAAGGTGCTGATGGATACCTTGACGGGCTTCGGTTTCGAAACCAAAGAAACGCCGCAGGGCGTGGTCGTCGTGATCCCCGATGTGTACTTCGACTTCGACGAAGACAAACTGACGCCGGTGGCACGCGAAAATATCGAGCTTATCGCTAATTTGCTTCGGCAAGAGCCATCGGCGGACCGCCCGATTGCGGTGAACGGGCATACCGACTCGGTAGGCGCGCGAAGCTACAATTTGCAGCTGTCGGAACGTCGCGCCAATACGGTCAAACGTGAACTCATTCTGTACGGCGTACATCCAGGGCGGGTATCGATAAATGCCTTCGGCGAAACGCAACCGGCGGCGCCCAATTCGCACGCGGACGGCAGCGACAACCCCGAAGGCCGTGCCAAGAACCGACGCGTCGAAATCGTCATTCAAAACAGCGGTTAGCGGATCTCTGTTGGAGACTCGGCCAACCGACTCGCCGAAGGCGGCGGTGCGTGCCGCAATCGTCGACGATTACAGAAAGATCACGAAACGCAGGACTAATCGTCAAATCAGACCGCTGCCCGCGATCAATGTCGATTGACAATTCGATCCGCACAGACATAAGGTCGTGCTTCGGCGCCTCCGGTGAGCGTGGGTAGGCGCTCGAGTCATCGCTCGTGTTTGGATTTCCTTCTGTTGTCGGAGGCCGCAACCCTGAAACCGTCATTGACGCACCTCGCCTTGCATGTCCGTGACCTTGCGGCGTGCGTGAAGTTCTACGAGTCCTACGTGGGGATGCGCGTGGTCCACGATCGTCGCGCCGATGGTAAGCGGGTGGTATGGCTCGCCTCGCCGGGCGAGGAGTCGCGGTTTATCCTCGTTGTGCTCTCTGGAGGGCCGGGGCGCATTCAGAGCGCGGAGGATTTTTCTCACCTCGGTGTCGCTGTGCACAGCCGTGCAGAAGTCGATGCGGTCGCCGAACGCGCGCGCCGCGACGGAATTCTCGAGTGGGAGCCGCGCGACGAACCGTATCCGGTCGGCTACTACTGCGGCATCAAAGACCCCGACGGCAACTTCGTGGAATTCAGTTACGGGCAACCGCTTGGGCCGGGAGCAGGGGACCGCCCCCGCGGTTTGTGAGACTACCCATTCCCGGCGAACCGACTCGGCTCAAGCCGTTTCCACGCTAACCGTCGTCGGGATTGACGCGTACCAGAACCGCCGCCTTGGCGGGCATCCACAGCGGGATGTGTCCCCCGGTGAAATCGATGGCGTCCACGCGGCGGTCCTTGACCCGCTCACGAAATTCCCGGATCACGGCCCGGCCGCGTAACGCGAAGGTACGTACGTTGGCGTGCAGGGCATACGGTTGAGTGCCCACGTTTACCATCAGCAGATATAGGCGGTGGCCAGTGCGGGTCGCGATCGCCTCCAGTTCCGCATCGCTATGGGTGGTGGACAGGGTCGTGCGTCCGCCCTGCAGAGCACGGATACCCATGCGCAGCGCATAGTAAGCCAGGCGTTTCTGATCATTGCGGCCGATCAGCCCCTGCAGCGCGTCACCCCAGTCGTACAGGGAGAATATCGTGCTGCCGTAAACGTAATCGTCGCCGGGACGGGATCCGCGGATCAGGTTGGCGATTACCCGTAAGGCGAGGGAGGGGTTGTCGTAGCGGTTTCGGTACGTACCCCACTCACCCAGCCACAACGGTGAGTTTCGATGCGGCGTGCCGTTCATCCAGCCGTGTACGCGGCGCACGTAACCGGAAATATCCGCGTGGTAGTTGTGTACGTTGACGACGTCGAATACGTTCGGAATCTGCTGCAGGGCGGCCAACGGCCAGACACTTCCGCCCACCGTCTTCGGTGCATGGAGTCGGTAGGAACGTCGGGGCAGATAGGTGCGGTACACATGATCGATAGCGTCCTGCGTTAGTCTTGCGAACGCAAAATAATCCGCCTGGGTGCCGGCCCAACCTTGATCCGGATTGTCCGGTTCGTTGTGAATTTCGAAATCATCGACGTGATAATTGTTACGCACGTTCAGCCAGTACACGGTGGCGAAAACATGAGCCCACCACTCATTGCGGTCGTCCTGCGTGCGCGGTGGGTTCAACTGCCACGCCCAAAGCGGGTTCCAGCCGTTGTCCACGTTACGTAGGGTCAAGATCGGGCGGATGCCTGTCTGGCGTAAGGTGCGGAAAATCCGCCGCGCGTTGCCGCGCCAGACCTTACCAGCTTCGCCGGACCACCAGTAATCGCTGCCCTGGATCGGGTTGGTCATGACGTTGTCCCACCACTCCCAGTTGATGACGTCCGGGTTCGCCTTGATTTGAGAGATGGACGGGTAACCGTACACACCGTCATCGTCTTCTGCTTCCCAGCGCGACATCCCTCCGTAGATTCGGTAGGCGTTGATCCCCAGGTCCTGAAAATGCGCGGAGTCGAAATCCACGTCCCCCTCGACGGCGCCGATATAGCGCGTACTCCGTCCCAGTACCGTGTCGTGAACGGTGACCGTCTCGGTGCGGCAGCGCGCTGCCGTCGTCAGGCTGATCGGTAACGGCAACGCCGCCCGGGAGGCGCCGACCCACACCGGGAATCCCGCCGTGCCGTCGAGCGTAAAGCAGGTCTCGGCCCGATCGGGAAAAGTGAAGCTGAAGCCGTCCTGCCCGGACCGCGCGACACGGAGTCGATAGGTGAGCCGCCCCGGGGTACCGTCGTCGAGCGTGTCGGCGGGTTCGAGGCGAAACCCGGATACCGCACTGAAGTCGCCGGTGGAAATCAGTGAACCCGTAAACCACGTGCTGCCGGCGCGACCACCGCCAGTGACCCGCACGTGCCAGGCCCCATCTCCGGCGCACGCTTTCCAAATGAACAACGCCGCCTCCCGGGAAGCGTCGAAAGCGGGCGCGCCGCATTCGACGGGGGCCGCATCGAGCCGGGGGACACAGGCGTGGAGTGCGAACCCGATCAGGCAGACCAAACGGCGTGAGTATCGATTATTAGAGACGGCCATGTCACATCTGAACGCGTAACGCACGCCGCGACGCGGGTGAAGTCCGGCCACGTTATGACCGGCCACGGGATCAGGTATCGTTCGCGGCGCCGATCTCTAAAGTGTAGGGGTTTTTGCGCACCCGCGATTGGCACGTCGTCGGGAAACCGATGCGGTCGGTCTTGTAGGGTTACTGGGTGCCGTGGGCCAGCGCCGGTCTCAAGTCATAGTTGGCGGATGATCCTGTACGGAGCAGAATTTAAGTGATACCGGAGCAAGGCCTTCGGGGTATCGTAGTAGTACGTGAATGTTCTGATGACCCAGTAACCGGATTGGTCTCGTCCCCCATCAATCGAGTTGCTTTTGCGATTGCCGGGCATACCACTGGTGTGCACCATCATTATTCTCGGTTGCTATCGATAGTGTCGAACGAAGGTGAGCTCGATGAACCTCTAATTCCTCGCTTTCGCATGCGCCCGGCGCAATAGGCGAAATGCCCCGCAACTACCGCTAGTTTCATCGCTTGAGCCATGAGTTCCGGATTTTCTGCCGCGGCGATTGCTGTATTGGTGAGAACGCCCGCACAACCCAGTTCCATTGCAATCGCGGCATCACTGGCGGTTCCAACACCCGCGTCGACGATTATAGGCACCCTGGAATTGCGAATAATAACCCCTAGGTTCCATGGATTGAGAACACCCATCCCAGAGCCTATCAGCGAAGCCGAAGGCATTACCGCAACGCAGCCAATCGATTCGAGTTCTTTTGCCACCACAGGATCGTCCGATGTGTAGGCCATCACTCGAAAACCTTCGGCAATCAAAAGTTTTGCAGCCGTTATCGTCTCGGACACGTTCGGATAAAGTGTATCAGGATCGCCCAGAACTTCGAGTTTCACCAAGCTGTGACCACCAAGCAGTTCGCGGGCTAGCCGTAATGTCCGGACCGCGTCTTTAGCGGTGTAGCAACCCGCCGTGTTCGGAAGTATCGTGTAGTGTGTCGGACTTAACACATCGAGCAGATTCGGTTCATTAGAACTTTGCCCGATATTGGTCCGCCGTACTGCTACGGTTACGATGTTTGCGCCACTGGCCTCGATAGCAGCCCGTGTTTGTTCAAGGTCTCTGTACTTTCCTGTGCCAACTAACAAGCGTGATTCGTACGCTTTACCATCTAACACTAAAGGACGGTCTAACATTTTGCGATTTTTCCTAAATCGAGCAAGCCGACGGAGGCATTGATTTAGTTCGGAGAAACAGCCGGCGGGTAGCGCATCAGTCGGGTTCTGAACGAAAGAAATACGGGAATTTGTGTGACAGGCGGAGAAGAGTAGCGGTTGCAAGTGGGATTACTGTGTGTATGTAGATATGTCACTACAAGCAATACGATCATCCATTCGCGTCCTTTAGTACGTCCGTAGCGTGGGTTTCCGCGTGATACGAGGAACGCACGAGCGGTCCCGAGTAAACGCTGTCGAAGCCCAGATCCAGAGCCGCATGCTTGAGCCGATCGAATTCGCTCGGCGGCAGGTAACGTTGCACGTCGATATGGTGGCGTGTCGGCCTCAGATACTGACCGATGGTCACCATGTTGCAGCCATTGTCCCGAAGGTCGCGCAGAACCTGTTCAGTTTCTTCGGTTGTTTCACCCAGTCCCAGCATGAGACCCGATTTAGTCGGAGTTTCCGGGTTTAACTCCTTGAAGCGGCGCAACAATGTGAGTGAATGGCGGTAGTCAGCGCCGGGCCGTACTCCCTTGTACAGCCGCGGGACCGTCTCGATATTGTGGTTGAACACATCAGGCGGTGCCTGTGACAGGATTACCAGGGCTCGTGGAAGGCATTTTCTAAAATCCGGGGTGAGTATCTCTATATGTACCGGTGCATTGTTGTTGCGCACAGCGCGGATACATTTCCTGAAATGAGTAGCACCGCCGTCTTCGAGGTCGTCTCTGTCCACCGATGTGATCACTACGTAAGTGAGGCCCATAGCCTGAACAGTTTCAGCAAGATTCACAGGTTCCCGAGGATCCGGAGGCAGTGGACGTCCGTGCGCGACATCGCAGAATGGACATCGTCTGGTGCAGATATCTCCTAGGATCATGAACGTCGCTGTATCGCCCGAAAAACACTCGCCAATATTCGGGCACGATGCTTCCTCGCAAACCGTATGCAGGCGCCGCTCACGCAAAACGGATTTCAGGCGCTGTACCGGCGCGCTCATCGGATTCGCGACCCTCAGCCAGTCGGGTTTACGCAGGGGTGCCGCCTCAGCCAGGCCAGCACGACGCTGTTTCAATTTGAGTACACCTCTGTGCTTTCTGCCATGTAGGGAACTGGGTTTACGTCTATCGGTACCGTCAGTCATGGTGGAGCCTTGGTTGGGTTTGTCCCCGACGTTATGAAATTACACTGACCTGTTACGGGCCTTGAACCTGAGTTGTCAAACAATCAGCTACTAAGTAGCAAGATTAGTGCCACCTCGGATTTCTAAAGCGCCGATGCAAGCGCCCGGCCGGAAGACAGATTTAGGTCTAAAATCAAAGACTTGCTGCTGAAGCGGAGACCCGCAGTTCGGATGCGTAATTGCTCCGAGCCGGTACTCGCAGGGGTGGCGTGACAGGTGTTTCAATCCCTAGAGGGAGATAGCCAAATTAAAGGCGCTGTCGCTACTGCGGTCGGCGGACGTCGGCATGGCACATGAACCGAACATTTCTACATCTGTCCAACGTTGCCTCTAACAACTATCGTCGGTACTGTCGCGTTCGTTCGGGGTCACGATGCGGAATTTTTTCATGTGCCGGTAAACGGTCGCCCGGGACATTCCGAGATCGGCCGCTGCTTCAGTAACGTTCCATTTGTTGCGTCTCAGTGCGACGATAAGACTATCAGCTTCTGTTGTGTTCTCACTAATCTCAGCGGGTACATCCGTTGTTGACGTTACTAGCTTTTCCGCGCAAGGAGTACTTGCAATCTTTCTTTTGAAGGTCTTGGGAAAGTCATTTAGGGTGATCGTATTTCCGTCACGTATCGCACATGCGATACGTAATACGTTACGCAATTCGCGTATGTTCCCCGGCCAGCTATACGACTCCAGCAGTGCCATCGAATCGGAAGAAAGCGCAATATCAGACGTTCCGCTTTCCAGAAGCAAAGCGCTCTCTATAACGTGCTTTTTGTCAGCACGATCTCTTAGGGCCGGCAAGGTAAGCGTCGCGCCCGCGATACGGAAATATAGGTCTTCCCGAAAGTCCCCATCCGCAATCATTTGTTCGATATCTTTGTGCGTGGCCGCGATGACGTTGAGATCCAGGGGAATCGCTTTGTCCGAACCTAACGGCATGAGTTCGTGCTCCGATAGCACACGGAGTAGTCGCGTCTGCAGATTTAAGGGCATGTCACCGATCTCGTCCAGAAATAATGTCCCTCCGTTCGATTGCTGTATTAATCCCTGCATCCCTTTACGCCTTGCACCGGTGAATGTGCCAGGTGTATAACCGAACAGTTCGCTTTCGATGAGAGATTCCGGAATAGCGGCGCAATTTACTGCGACGAAAGGCTTACTGGCGCGATTACTTTCCTTGTGGATCGCCCGTGCGAACAACTCCTTACCAGTTCCTGTTTCACCTTCAATGAGAAAATTAATCTTGTTGTTCAACAAGCGTTTTGCGACATCGATTGACTGTTTCAGGATCGCATCACCGCCAACGAGCTCGTCCAGCGCGAGGCTGGGACGAATGACGGCCCTTGTCTTCTTGGATGACTTTTTGTTCGTTGGGCGCCGGCGCGGCGGCGTGATCGAAACGAATACGGTCCCCCGATCGTGTAGGAGGGAGACGGAAATCAGATTGTTGGCGTCACGGTCGCGTTGTTGTAGGGCATCGGTAACGGGTTGATCGAAAAACGTATTTACGTTTGAACCGATCGCGGCGGACCAGTCATCGCTGAAGTAGGTGCATGGCCCGAACAAAAGTTGGCGTGCCTCAGGAGTCAACCCTACAATCTTTCCCGCCTCATCTACGGCGATCAGGGCGTTGCTGTTGATTTCGACATATTCGCGTAACGGACCGATGCGCATGATCGCGTAATCATTTTGAAAATGATCGATAAAAGCAGCGCTTTCGATTCTACGGGCATGTAGTTTCACGAGTTCCAGTAGCAAATGCTGACTTGCTTTGTTTCGTGGCGACCGCAAGGATGAGACATCTAGGACGGCAAGGGGATTTCCTTCCGGGTCGAAGATAGGCGCCGTCGTGCAGGTCAGGGTCGTGTTTCGGACATCGAAATGATCGGTCTGGTGGACAGTGACTGGTTGTAGCTCGGTAGCGCAGATGCCTACACCACAAGTAGCGGCGTGCTCCTCGTTCCAATCGGCCCCAAGGTAAAGGCTGGCTCTGCGCAGCTCGGCATCATCCCGTTCGTTTCCCAGGTATTCGACGGTAATTCCGTTGGCGTCCGTCAATAGAATCACGTAATTGAGATCCTTTACCTGTTTATGTAGATCGAGTAGACCGGAGCGTGCGACGTGCAGAAATTTTTCTATCGGTAGCTGGAAGTCCTTAAGTTCAGCACTCGTAAGTACATGCGCTGTCCTTGTATTACTCGGTATGAGGTCGTATTCGTTGACGCAGCGCCGCCACGATCGCAGGATGAGCGGATCAACAGGAGACGTGTGCTGACTGTTCGACCCCGAAGCCTTAACCGAATTCAGAATGAAATCGATGTGGTGAGTTTTGCCCGTGTTCATGCCCACAAGTCGTTCTGCAAGGCGGGATCGTAGTCTACTCGCGGTTGTTACGTCTGTACAAATCGAAAATGCGATTGTCTTGTTGGCAAGCCAGGTACACGCAACAGATGAATATGAAACAGGTGTCGCGTGTCTACGATGTGAGTGATGTCGATGCCAAAAAATTTAACTTAAAAAACATTGGGTTATATTTTGGCATGAATACTGCACGTTTCGAATCGAATCTGCTGTTTGACTGCGGTTGGTGCTCATAGGCACCCAAGTACACACCCTTGGGTTTCGGTCAGTGTGTAAGCGAATGAGGATAAGACATATGATGCAGTGCAATAACAAGTTGGAAGTGTGGCGGCATGCGCAGGTGGGTATAACCGCACTGATATTGATCGCGGTGGGCATGATGTCTGCCGCCGATGCCGCCGAGAGCGACAATCCGGCCGATTGGCCTCGCTACCATCGCCTCGACAACGGTTGGCGTTTCAGTCCTTTGGGCGAGGTCGACAAATCGAACGTGGCCGATCTGAAGGTTGCCTTCATTCACCAGGTTGGTGATATCGCCAATGGTATGCAGGCGACGCCGATTGTGCTGGGTGGGGTTATCTACTATGTGGGTCCGAACAACAACGTTTTTGCTGTAGACGGAAAGTCTGGCGAGACCATCTGGCACTATCAACCCGAATTAGATTCGATTGTAGAGGAGGTGTTCTATACCAATGCCAGCCGTGGTGTAACGGTCGGTCATGGAAACGTATACCTCGGCACTCTAGACGGACGATTCATCGCGATCGATCAAAAAACCGGTAAGGAAAAATGGGCGACGAAGATTACGAACTTGAAAGAATGTTTTGGTTGCCTATTTTCTTCGCCGCCGCAACTGGCGGGGGATGTCCTCTACGGTGGCACAACCGGAGGCGACCAGGCACAGGCCGGTAAAATATACGCCGCAAATGCACTGACCGGCGAAAGAATGTGGACGTTCGAAACGCTGTTGATTAACAATGAGGAGAGCTGGCCCGGCGAGAGTGGTAAGGTCGGTGGCGGCGGTGCTTGGTTACCGGGGCAATACGACCCGGCTACAGATACGATCTACGTTGGAACCAGCAACGCGGCCCCCGATTTTTACGCCCCGGGCCGTGAAGGTGATAATCGTTGGGCGGCCAGTTACCTGGCTTTGGAGGGTAAAACGGGCAAGCTCAAATGGGCTTTCCAGGAGGTGCCCCACGATACCTATGACTACGACTCGGCCTATGAGGGCCTATTTTTTAAGCACGACGGCAAAGAGTTGATCGCGCACCTGAACAAAGGAGGGTTCGTTTACGTTTACGAAAAAGAGACCGGGAAATTGCACAACGTCTGGAAGTTCGCGAAACATGTGAACTGGGTGGACAGTATCGATCCGAAATCCGGTAAGTTGATCGGTAGGTCGACACCCAAAGAAGGTGAGGAGATAACGATATGCCCGTATTTGCTGGGTGCGCGGAGTTGGAATCACGGGGCGTACAACCCGGACACCGGGCTGTGGTACGTCAATGCGCAGGAGGCGTGCAATACTGTAACGCCCGCTCCCACCGACCCCGCAACGCAAGAGAGCATTGCTGCTCTTGCCCTGGGAGTATCGGCGATCAAGGCGATCGACCCACCGGGAGATAAGGCGAGCGCGCGCCTGCAGGCGGTGGAGCCCAGAACCGGTAAAGTGAAATGGAGCGTCGACTACGAGTTGCCGGGGTATGGAAGTGTTTTGTCCACTGCCGGGGGGCTTGTGTTTAACGGTGATCCCAAAGGTTACGTGTATGCGTACGATGCGGACTCCGGAGACGTATTATGGAAATTTAATACCGGTTCGGGAATCCGGGCCGGCATCGTTAGCTACGCGGTGGACGGCAAGCAGTATATACTCGTGCCCAGTGGGTGGGGCTCGCTTGCCCCTGGGTTCGCCGCATCGGCATTTCCCGGGATCAATGAGTTGCCTGGCGGTGCTTCGATTATTGCCTTTACATTGCCGTAATCTTTTGTGGCGTGTATTAATTGAGTAGGCTTTAGGGAGGGGGCGCTACAGCCCCCTTTCGTCAGTCATGTCCCCGAGATGAACCAAACGAAGCGTCCTCTCATTGCCCCTTATTTGGTGGCTGTACTTGTATTCGCCTCTCCGCCAAACGCCGACGGCAGTGCTGATGAATTCGATCCGGCGATAAAACAATCCGTGTTGTCGGACCCAGATTCGATCACCCAGGGAGAAAACCGGTTTAGCGCACTGTGTGCTTATTGTCATGGCCACGGCGGTGTCGGTGGAAAAGCAAGAAAGTTGCGCGGCCGGCAATTCGATGCGGATTACGTTTTTCGCACAATTACCAACGGAAAAAAGCGCGGATCGCTCAATATGCCGCCGTGGCGCAGTCTGCCGGAAGAGGCGCGCTGGCAGCTCGTCACATACATTCTGTCTTTATCCAATCAGAGCGACTAATTTCCTCTGATTTCCGGCTGCGGCACTGGCAGGCCCTTCGTCCCCCTGCCTGTCGTATATGCATTGGCCGCTTGCTTTTAGGGTTTGAGATCGCTCCTGCGACATATGTTACATCGGCATGGTAACGGTAACGATCGGTGATGCGGGGCGCAGAGAGGCGGGCTCGGGTATAGCCACTTGGGCGTAACCGGTGGTTGACTGGAATTCGTTCGCAGAGTCAACCACTTAGTGATTCCTGGGGCGAGAATACGCGGTCAGTTGCAGAAACCGGGCGCCGATTTTCCGATCGCCGTATGTCGTTGGCATCGTTCTTGCTCGACGACAGGGTATGGTTACGTCAGAGACGATCCGCTCGCCCACCTCCGGCACCATCGGGATTATCGCTAATCCATTGTCGTCGAGGGACATTCGACGGTTGGTCTCCAGCGCAACGTCGATTCAAACGGTCGAACGCGCAAATATCGTCGAGCGTGTCATCGCGTCCCTTGGTGTGTTTGGAATATCGCGTGTCCTCATGATGCCAGACAAGGCCGGATTAACCGGTCAGCTCATGCGTCGTTTAGCCAACGTATCGTCGTACTACGGGGCCAGTACTCCGAGAGTCGAGTTGCTAGATATGCCGGTCACGAGTTCCACGGTCGACACCGAAGTGGCCAGCGCGATGCTTCGGGATGAAGGGGTTGACGCCGTATTGGTCCTTGGCGGAGACGGTACCCACCGTACGGTATGCAAACAGATTGCGCATATTCCACTCGCTAGTATTTCCACAGGCACCAACAACGCGTTTCCAAAATACCGGGAGGCGACACTGGTTGGAATGGCGCTCGGCCTATACGCAACGAATCTGGTTGATCGAAAACAAATACTCAATAAAAACAAGTCATTGAGTGTAGACGTTAACGGAGGGCCGACGGATTTGGCCTTGGTTGATGTGGCAATCACACGCGACGAGTGGGTCGGTGCAAAAGCCATCTGGCAGATGGACGAACTTCAGGAACTTTATCTAGCATTTTGTGAACCGGGTGCAATCGGGATGTCCGCAATAGGTGGATTGTTTCGAAGTGTGCCTCGGAATGCCCCTTTTGGGCTGAAGCTCCTCCTGTCTACTCCAGAACATAGTGACGTCACGGTTAAAGCGCCGGTTTTGCCGGGGGTATTTGCCGAGATCGGAGTGGTGCATTCGAAGACTATGGAGATCGGTGTTCCGTACCGACTAGAAGCGTCAAGGGGCGTCATTGCGCTGGATGGCGAACGGGAAATTGAGTTTTCGCCCAACGACGAAGTAGTTATCACGCTGAATTACGATGGTCCCCTCACAATCGATGTTGATGCTGCGCTGGAACTCGCTGCAAGGCATGGAGCATTCCTGAGTCCGCGCGGCGAGAGTCCGACATGCGAGGATCTGATGTTGGACATATACGGATTCGCATCGCTTAGCCGCGAGGCCGGGTCTCAATCGATCATGTCTAAGACACGAACTTAGTAACGCTGGCACCAAACCGATACCACAAGTACGGAGTAGAAAATATGTCTCAACTAACCAAAGACGAGTTGCTCGAGGCCTACCGGACCATGCGAACGATTCGTGATTTTGAGGAGCGGGTACATGATGAGTTCGCGACCGGAGAGATTCCCGGCTTCGTGCACCTCTACGCGGGTGAGGAAGCATCCGCGGCGGGAGTGTGTATGCATTTGACCTATGAGGATCGGATCGCCAGCACCCATCGCGGCCACGGGCATTGCATCGCAAAAGGCGTCGATGTCATTGGAATGATGGCAGAAATCTATGGGAAACAGACCGGAACTTGTAAGGGTAAGGGTGGTTCGATGCATATTGCCGATCTGGAAAAGGGAATGCTTGGTGCGAACGGAATCGTTGGCGGGGGTCCCCCGCTGATATGCGGCGTTGGCTTGGCTCATAAGTTGCGCGGTACGAACGGGGTGGGTGTTGCGTTTCTCGGTGACGGAGCATCGAATCAGGGAACGACACTGGAAAGCCTAAACCTCGCGACGGTATGGAATCTGCCGTGCGTGTTCATAGTAGAGAACAACGGCTACGCCGAGTCCACTTCCTCCGAGTGGTCTGTCTCTTGCGATAGTTATACCGACCGGGCCGCAGGTTTTGGGATGCCGGGTACAACAGTCGACGGACACGACTTTTTTGCTGTATACGAAGGGGCCGGCGAGGCTATCAATCGTGCCCGGAACGGCGGTGGACCCTCTCTGTTGGAAGTCAAAGTCAATCGTTACTACGGCCATTTCGAAGGCGATGCCCAGACCTATCGGGGTAAGGACGAAGTAAAGACGATTCGTGCGGAAAAAGATTGTCTCGATTTATTCAGGAACCGCGTTGCGAGCGCCGGTCTACTCGATCCTACGGAGTTGGACAAGATCGATAAAGACGTAGCTGCGTTGATCGACCGAGCGGTTGAGGAAGCCAAAGTCGCACCAGAGCCTGGGTCCACTGACCTGCTCACCGATGTCTACGTATCCTACTAGTCTGCAACAAGGTATCAGAAAATGGCTCGAAAAATCACATACCAGCAAGCGATCAATGAAGCATTGGATCAAGAGATGGCGCGTGACAATTCCGTCATCTTGATGGGAGAGGATGTCGTCGGCGGTCAGGGCAGCCCCGGAGAGATGGACGCATGGGGCGGCGTGCTCGGCGTGACGAAAGGTCTGTATGGAAAACACGGCGCGCGAATTATGGACACACCCATCAGCGAGTCTGCATACATAGGGGCCGCAGTCGGCGCTGCTACCTGTGGTATGCGGCCGGTCGCAGAACTTATGTTCATAGACTTCATGGGCGTGTGCCTGGATCAGATTTTCAATCAGGCCGCGAAGTTCAAATATATGTTCGGCGGCAAGGCTGAAACGCCGGTCGTGATACGGGCAATGTACGGAGCGGGTTTTCGGGCTGCCGCGCAACACTCCCAATCTCTGTATCCGATATTCACGCACATCCCCGGGCTCAAGGTCGTGCTCCCGGCATCTCCTTATGATGCCAAAGGCCTGTTGATCGAATCTATCCGAGACAACGATCCGGTGATGTTTCTCGAACACAAGGCCATGTACAGCACGGAGGGCGAAGTCCCGGAAGAGGCTTATACGATTCCTTTCGGCGAGGCCAACATAGTGCGCGAGGGCGGTGATGTCACTATCGTCGCGTTCGGCCGAATGGTTGTGTTTACTACGGAGGTTGCCGACAGACTAGCGAAGGAGGGGATCAAGTGCGAGGTGATCGATCCACGCACGACGTCACCGCTCGACACCGAAACCATACTTGAGAGTCTCGGAAACACCGGCAGGTTGGTCGTCGTCGACGAATCGAACCCTCGCTGCAGTATGGCAAGCGACATTGCGGAACTCGCAGTGACCCAAGCTTTCGATCAACTAAGAGCGCCGGTAGTCACGGTGACCGCGCCACACACGCCCGTTCCTTTTGCCTCTGTGCTGGAAGATGCCTACATACCTTCCGTTGAGAAGATCGAAGCGGCGGTCAGGAAAATTGTATGAAGGTTGTTAGGCCATCCAATCGAAAAAGGAGCCAATATGGCAGGTGTGAGCATTGACGCCGTAACCATGCCCAAGTGGGGGCTGTCGATGAGCGAAGGCAAGCTCGTTGAGTGGTTAAAGGTGGAAGGGGAGGTTTTCAACAAGGGAGAGGAGATAGCAGAGGTCGAAACGGAAAAGATCACGAGCGCGGTCGAGGCGCCGGTTGCCGGCACGCTGCGAAAGATCGTAGCCGAGTGCGATACGATTTATCCGGTCGGGGCGCTTCTCGCCGTGATCGCCGAGGACGACGTGAGCGCGGATGAGATCGATGCATTTGTCGAAAAGTTCCAGGCGGAATTCGTCCCTCAAGACGGCGATGAAGCGGAGGAAATACCCAGCGCGGCGTTTCTCCAAGTGGGGCCATATCGATTTCGGTACCTGGTGAAGGGGGAAGGTGAGGACGTGGTCGTGCTCATTCACGGGTTTGGCGGCGACCTAGACAACTGGCTATTCAACCACGATGAATTGGCGGCCAAGTCCGGAACGCGTGTGATTGCGCTCGATCTACCCGGTCATGGTCAAACCACGAAGCTCATCGAAAACGGCAATATTGATGCGCTCGGTAATTCAGTGCATGAGTTCCTGGTGGAGCTGGGCGTGGACCGAGCCCACATTGTGGGTCATTCCATGGGTGGTGGAGTTGCGCTCGCCATGGCCGATACACATCCGGGCTCGATAGAGTCGCTCAGCTTGATTGCTACGGCGGGACTGGGGCCGGAGATCAATACGGACTACATAAATGACTTCATAGCAGGCAAGACGCGAAAGGATCTCAGACCCGTTTTGAGACAACTCTTTGCCAGTGAAGACCTGGTTACACGTCAGATGATCAACAATATGCTCGAGTACAAGAGGCTCGATGGTGTGGATGCGGCGTTGCGCGAAATTGCGGCGGGCTTCATTAAGGATGGCACGCAATCCGCTCAATTTGGGGCTTTATTGGAAAAATTAGGAAGTAACATTTGTGTCGTTTGGGGGGCACAGGACCAGGTGATTCCCGTACGGCACGCAGAAAATCTGCCGGAGTCGGTAAACGTAAAGATTATCCATACAGCCGGTCACATGGTGCAGATGGAAGCGGCGTCTCAGGTCAACAAGTTCTTACTTGCAATGCTCAATAGACGCTAGGCTTCACACGGCTATGCTGACCAGTACAGCGAGAACTATCAGCTCGGAGGTTGGAAAATGCTGAATACAAGAACTCGTCAGCAACTGGTGATTACCTTATTTACTGTTCAATTTTTCGTGGCCGCAGCGAGTCACGGCCTGGGGGTCGATGTCTTGGAGGGGAAACACATCGGCTATATGGTGACAGATGACATGCTGCTGAATGCCGACAAAGATCCGCATAATTGGTTGCACTACGGCCGCGACTACGAGAGTACGCGCTATTCGCCGCTGTCGCAGATCAATCGAGAGAATGTGGGCGATCTGGTACCCAAATGGAATCTCTCGTTTGGTGTGATCGGCGCACAGGATAGTCAAGTTATCGCAGTCAATGGCCGGCTGTACGTGAGTAGCAGCCATAACAAGGTATTCGCATTGGACGGTAAGACAGGCGATATCCTCTGGATATATGAGCATCCGTTACCTGGCGATTTAGGGCCGAAGCTTTGTTGCGGATCCGTCAACCGTGGAGTTGCCGTCTATGAGGACAAAGTCTTCATGGCGACTCTGGATACGCACATGGTTGCACTCAGCAATGACACCGGTAAGGTGGTGTGGAAAGAGAAACTGGGCGATTACAAGACCGGGCAGATTCTTACGTCGATGCCGATGATCATCAACGGCATGGTCGTTATTGGCAACTCAGGTGGAGACGTCGGTGCGAATCCCGGCGCGGTTTATGCGCTCGAACCCGATTCCGGAAAGTTGATTTGGAAAACGCATACTGTACCTGTTACCGGCAAAGAGAAAATTGCCGAAACCTGGGCGGGAGATTCATGGAAAACCGCGGGCGGAACGCCGTGGTTGCCGCCGTCATACGATAAGGAAACCGGATACATATTATACGGTGTCGGTAATCCGGTGCCGGATTTCGATGGCAGCGTGCGCGAGGGAGATAATCTATATACCGGTTCGACAGTTGCTATTGATCCGGCGAGCGGTGAAATCAAGGGTCACTTTCAGTACACGCCGCACGATGTGTGGGACTATGACGGAACGAACGAAGCGATACTGATCACGGATAAAGAGGGCCGGAAGGTGTATCTTCACGCTGACCGAAACGGTCATTTGTACAGCATCGATCGCGTTACGATGAAGTGTAACTGGGTCGTACCGATGCAGCGCGCCAATTGGGTGCTCGGTTTCGGTGACAACTGTCGCCCCAAGGTGAACCCGGACAAAGTGCCCACATACGGTAAGGAGACTATCAATATTACGCCGACTCTGGGCGGGGGCAAGGAATGGCACCCTGCGGCCTACAGTAAACGAACCGGCCTGATCTATGTTCCAGGTATTGATATGGCTATGGATTTGGCTGCGAAGAAACAAGAGTTCAAACCGGGGCAATGGTTCCTGGGAACAAGTGTTCTGCGGCTGCATCCCGGGGGCGGTTACGTTAAAGCCTTTGACGGTACTACCGGGGAACTGGTGTGGATGCGCGCGCAGAATACGCCAGCGACTGGCGGTATGCTCGCGACCGGGGGCGGGCTTGTATTTACCGGCGACGCCGAAGGCTTCTTTCGCGCCATGGGGGACGAAACCGGTGAAACTGTGTTCGAGTATAATGTCGGTACCGGAATCCATAGTAATCCCACCACCTACATGGTGGGCGATACCCAGTACGTGGCGGTGTTGGTAGGCCCCGGGGGCGGCAGCCTTTGGCCGCTGGTGTACGGGGAGTTCTTTAAGACCAATACCAAAGGGGGCGGCTTGTTCGTGTTCGCGTTGCATGGGAAATGATGCGTAGCGTATATCGTGAGAGCGGCCGGTGTGTTTCTGTGCCGTTCCGCGGGGAACGCTCCGTGAAACCGACCGCTAGGGCGTTCCAGAAACGGTTCTATGCACTGGTTATCGGCGGGTTAGCGATAGGATGCCTGGCAGCTCTCGCTGACGAAACAGTAAGTTCCGAGCAATCCGTCAATCCTTCGCGGTTCGAGGGTCGCCATATCGGCAATACCCAATCGATCGAAAAAGGTCGTGCGCTCTATGGGAATACTTGCCTGTTTTGCCACGGCGCCGAAGGCAAAGGAGCGCGCGCCCCCACACTGGTTGCTAATGCCTTTGCGCCCGATGGTGGGAACGATAATGCGTATTTCCTTGCCATTATCAAAAACGGAAGGCCGGGAACGATCATGGGCTCTTTTGAGGGGTCCTTGAGTGAAACAGAAATGTGGCAGATCATTGCCTATCTGAGGGATGTTTCTAAGCGCCTCGCGCAGGAGCAAGACTGAAGACAGGTATTCGGTTTTAGCCCTCGGACTTGTAAGCGTAGAATGGCTTAGTGAAATTGGATCGAACACAAATAGCGAAACGTATACCGAATGAAATTCATGACTTTAGTCGGTGATGTCGAACGATTCGCGCGCGGTGCATCCCTGCTACTCCTGTTCATACCGGCGGCGGGTGCCGCGGCTGAAAGGACGGTGTGGCAATCGGGCTTTGACTATGTGGCGTTGGAAACGGTTCCCGGGCTGGACCAGGTCAACGATCATCCCGTTCGCATCACGCTTGAGAGGATGGTCGGTTTCTTGCAGGAAATCGAGTTGGAGAAGGACGATGAAAAGTCCGGTGACTCGGGAGTCTTCGATTTTCTGAAGAAAAAGGAAGAACGAGGTCAGGTAGACTATTTATTCAACGAGCAGGAACTAAGGAAGTTGAGTAAGCCCTTGGCAGATGCACTGACAAACGCTCGCCCTGAAGAAGACGTAATTTTCAGAGTCAGCTCGCCGCGTGAGATCAGGTTTGGGAAGCGGGTGCTGTCTACGACCGGGCGTGTGTTTTTTGATGGGAAGTTACTCAATCTGATCGTGGGCGAGATACGTGTAACTCTGGAGCAGCGCTACCGCATAAGGGGAGGACCTTCGGATGTGGCGGAGAAAGTAGACGTTCACAAGCTGAGAGCGTTTCGCCTGGACCAGGCATCGCGTAGCAAACAAGTTGCGGATCAGTTTCTCGCGCGCGGAAATAGCTCCTCATTCATGACGATGAACGACGGTGAGGTGCGCAAGGATTGGCTGCTGATCGACTTGGCCGGGACGCCAATTTCGCGCGGTAAAACCCCGAAAGCGGCCGGAGTGACCAGCACGGAGACGACGATTCAGGCGGGTGAGACGGCCGAGGATCGAGAGGAGAGGGAAACGCCACCGATATCGAAAAAGGAAGAGGAACAACGCTATCGGTCGGAGCGGGCGCAGCAGGACCCAGAGGCCTCGAGTATGGAGGCGCGCTTGCGGAAGCTGAAATACCTGTTCGAGAGGGGGGCGATTCCCGAGGACTTGTACAAACGTAAGGTTATGCAAATACTCGACGAACTCTGAGCGGTCCGTCACCTGACCCCGGCGGTTGTTGCGGATTCATTTCGGAGAACGCCGGTCTGCGCCCGTTGATCCACTTCATTTGTATTGGCGTTTGCGAGTGATTGAAGAAGAGCGATCGCTTGGATCCCCGTTTGCTTCGTCTTTACGCCAGTACGAATCGTAAACAATCCCATCTACATCGAGTGCTATGCGACAGGTGTCGCGAACCACTTGAGACAATTAGATCGGAAACTCCATAGCATCGAGTATCGTTGCACGTCGCTTGGTGCACGACCTTATTCCGAAAACATAAGATAAGTAATATTGTAAAAAAAACAATAAGGTACGATCTATTAGGCATCGCCACCCACGTTTTCGTCGGGCTCCAGAAAACTGGCAAGAGTATTGCTTTACTAAGGTTCGCGTACACGTAACGCGGGCCCCGTGCCCGGACGATAATTCTTCGAGGGTTATAACATGCCTAACTATAAGCAAACTCTAGCCGCGATAGCGGTAACTGTCGCTGTGTGCAGTCCGGCGTCCGCGGATGTCGATTTATTTGGAGGCAAAGTGAAAGCGGGCGGATATATGGCGCAGCACTGGCAGACTGCAATCGAGGTCGATGGTTCTGCCGCGAATCCGGCCGACGTCAATGCGGACTCCGGTTTTGCCCGGCTACGCTTCGGTCTATGGCTTTCCGGACAGATCACAGAAAGATTCAGTTTCTTCGTTGAACTGGCTGAAGAGCCGAACGACGCCGGTGACGGAGAATACGATATTCGGCAGGATCTGGCGTGGGTCGACTACAAAGTAAACGACGCGGTCACGTTTCGGGTTGGCAACGTGGTCGAGACCACCATGAACTTTCTGCGATATTCTGACGGAGCCGCAGTTCAGGGGAATCCCCTGATCGGAAACGGATCGAATGACATGATTACCGCTGCTGAGGGTATATGGCTGCTGGGCAATCACAAGACCGATATTGGGACGTGGGATTGGAATGCGATCCTCACCAAACCGTCGTTTTTCGGTGATGCGAGTCAAGACAGCGGTTACGACTACGGTCTTCGTTCCTCCCTTGTTATGGACAGTGGATTCGGTATCGGTGCCGGTTACTTCACGACCACCGGCGATGCCCAATGTACCACGCCGACCGACTGTACTTTGGCCGATGGTGGAGCATTCGGATCGCTGATCGCGCTTGGCGATGGTGATAATTACGATTTCGGGAGCAAGACGCTGAACGCGCGCTTGACGCAGCCCGGCATCGTGCCGGGAATCGAAGCGGATATCTGGCAAATCGACCTAATGTACTCCGGTGATGCGGTAGGTATTCCGATAACGGTCCATGGTTTTTTCGGTAAAGCGGAAGACAACTTCAGTTGGTCGGGAGGCTCGTTCGTGACGACCCCGACGACATTCAGCACCACCGATGCAGAACAAGAGTTTTACGGTCTGTTAGGACGCATCGACTTGAGCAAGAAGTTCTACATCGCATCGCGATATACCGCGTCTGAAAACAAGACCGGTGGTTTGTCGAGCGACAATCAAGCCGATCGGATACAAGTCGGTGCCGGTTGGTGGATCGACGACGGTGTCCTTCTAAAAGCCGAGTACGTCAAACAGACGGAGGAAAGATTCTCGGCCGGCGGTCGGTGCCAGTTTGGTGGCGCCGAAGAGTGCGAGTGGGATGGATTTGTGATCGAAGGCTCCATCAGTTTCTGAGACAAATTCTTAGGCTCCTCCTTAAATTGGAACAAGGTCCCTACTCAGTGTAGGGACCTGCTTTTTTTGTCGGGAGATGACGTGGGTGGGCTTTTCTAACCGATCCTTAGGTGAGCCCAAGCGTGGACCGGCTGATTGTCCCGGTTGACTGTCGGCGAAACGCGGTGTCGATCGAGGTCGTTGCGTCTTCAGGGCTCGGCGGCGCGGAGCCTCAACGCAGGTGGGTTCAGGCGACAGCGTTACGCCATATACGCTTTGGCTTCTTCTCCCGGGTTGGGCAGCCCGGCGATCTTCCATGCTTCCAAGCAACCGCCGAATAACGTTTTTACCGAATCCCGGTTCAGATTCTGTGCGCGACATACGCGGCGCATCAACGGTACGGAACCGAAGCGCTCGTGGTAGTCGCGGATGTAGCGGATGAGTGACCAGTGCGAGGGGGTCAGTTCACCCACGCCGTTCAACACGGCCAGCGCCTGCGCATTGCCGCGATTCCAGGACTCGCGGTCGACGAGAAATCCATCTTCGTCGAGGACCAGAACGGGGCGCGTTGGCGGTGGGTTCGGAGTGCAGTCAAGGTTGAGCATGGCCGGGACCTCCATGGTGCCGGGAAACGAATCACGGTAACCATAGCGGTATAGTTTATAAACGGAAAGACTGTTTCATTCTTTACTTATAAGAAAAGGTTATAAATCGCGGGGCCCGACGCGAGCGTGTGTCCCGGTAGGACGCCCTCCCGCGCGGTAGCGGCCGGCGTCGCCAATCGACGGCAACGGTCTGACGGCGCTTCACAGCCTGTACCGTTTTCAATAATCTTATCCTATCGGCGGCGAACGAGCGCTCGGAAATCACGATGGCCAGGTTGCGGGTCATGACGTACAACATTCATCGTGCCATCGGAATCGATCGCCGATTTCGGCCTGACCGTATCGCCGCCATTCTGCGCGATCACGATCTCGACGTGGTGCTGCTTCAGGAGGTGGACGAGGGTGCGCCGCGTTCGCGGGGAAAAGACCTAGCGAGAGAACTGGCGCTGGAGCTCGATTACGCTTATTTCGCGGTGGGCCATAATGTCAGTTTGCGCAAGGGTCGCTACGGGAACGCCACGCTGAGTCGCTACCCAATCGTACGTGAGCGGAATATCGACCTGACGCTCGGCGCGCGTAAACGGCGTGGTTGCCAACACACGACGATCGACGTCGGTGCATTGACGGATCGTCACCAACATCTGGAAGTGTTCAATCTGCACCTGGGTTTGTCGGCCTGGGAACGGGAGCGACAGGTGGGTCTACTGAGCCGTTCCCGCGAGTTCGCCGATCTGCAGCTCGCGACGCCGTGTCTTCTCGGCGGCGACTTCAACGACTGGCGCTCCCGCCTACGGGTGTTTTTCGTCGCGGGCATGGGTTTTCGTTGTGCCACCGACCGTATCTCGCGCCGCGGACCGAAACCGATCAAGTCTTATCCGTCGATTTCGCCGCGCGGCGGCCTGGATCGTATCTATTACCGCGGCGCGATGCGTCTGGTTTCGGCGGATCGATGCCGGGGCCAGCTTGTGCGCGTGGCCAGTGATCATTTGCCGCTCACCGCGGTGTTCGAACTGCGGTCGGAGGATCGGAAAGACTAAAGGGGTACGAACAGTGGTATGGTTATCGTTACATCCAAGGCCCCGTTTACCGTTCGGGCGGATGCGCTAAGGCGTGCGCCGGGGCGGGTGAGAACGAGGCGCCACCCCTGCTGTTAGAAGGAGAAGTTATGCAAGCCCCCAAACCCAAGATCGCCTGTCTGCCCAACGGCCCGTACTATCTGATCAACGATCCCGAACCGAAAGCAGTCCCGCATCTCAAGCGGTCCGATGGGAGACCGTGTGCGACCGCGGGCGGCGTCGCATTGTGCCGGTGCGGCGCTTCCAGCAACAAGCCGTTTTGCGATGGATCGCACGCAAAAATCGGTTTTTCGGATGAAAATACCGCCAGCGACCGGGATCGGCTACGGCGCGACTACGTGGGGGCGCACATTACCATTCACGACAACCGCACGATTTGCGCACACGCGGGATTGTGCACCGATCGGCTGAGTTCCGTATTCAGAATGCGCGAGGACCCATGGATTGATCCAGACGGTGCGCGGGCCGAGGACATTATCGAAACGATCAAAGCGTGTCCCTCCGGCGCACTCAGCTACTCGGTGGACAACATCGAGTACCGCGATCAGGAGCGTGAGCCCCTGGTGACCGCCGTGGACGACGGCCCCTATGCGATAACCGGGGGGATTGACCTAGTCGGTGCGTCGATGGCCGCGGAGGCATCGCGGGAGCATTTCACACTCTGTCGGTGTGGGGCCTCCAAAAACAAGCCTTTTTGCGACGGCAGCCACTGGGGCGTCGGCTTCAAAGACCCCGAGGAATGACGGTCGAAACGTTGGGTGGAAACGCCGAGCGACCGGCACGTGTCCGACAACCGTGACCGGCAGGCGCGTAGGGATACCCATTCCCAATACGTGCACCGCCGCACCGCGCCAGCGTGTTCTTCCGCCTATCTGTGGGGACCCCTTCGGCGCGTACTCGCGCGTGAGCTGCCCGCGGGCGGCACAGTGTTCGACCTGGGTTGCGGCAACGGCGCGACTGTGGGAATGCTGATGTCTGCGGGCTACGCGACTGTCGGTATCGATCCTTCCGCGAGCGGTGTTGAGTTGGCCAGAAGCATGTGGCCGGCCGGCCGGTTCGAAATCGGATCGGCCTACGACGACGATTTGGTTGAACGATTCGGCCGTTTCCCGGCTGTCATCAGCCTGGAGGTGGTGGAGCATTGTTACTGGCCGCGGCGGTTTTCGGCATCCGTGTACGACCTTTTGCTGCCAGGCGGGTTGGCGGTGATCTCGACCCCGTATCATGGTTACGCCAAGAACCTGCTGTTGGCTTTGACCAACCGCTTCGATGAACATTGGTCCCCGCTATGGGACGGCGGTCACATCAAGTTCTGGTCGCGGCGTACCCTCGGTAGGTTGCTGGACGAAGCCGGATTCGCAGATGTCGCTTTTATTCGTGCTGGCCGCATTCCTCCGCTGGCAAAGTCGTTAATCGCGTTGGCGCGTAAGCCGACCGCGGGCGGCGATCAAATTGTGGGAACACCCTGAGCGGATTCGCGTAAGTGAGCATCGTGACGGGTCGGCGGGCAAGGTTCGGTGGTGGCTAGCCGTATGCGGTTCTCGTACAGCGCGGGTGATCAAACGAATGGTAAGCTTTCGCGCCGCCGTGCGTGACGCGTCGGCGGCCGGATTCCGGCGTTTGCCGGAGTTCCGCGGACTCGGTCGCACATGGCGATTCATCAATCGCGCATTGCTCGCCTTGGGCGCGGCGCCGGTGGTCACGGCTCCGATGCGCGACGGAACCGTCATGCGCGTCGATTTGCGCACTCGCACCGAGCCGGTCGCGTTTTATCGGGGTCAATACGAGCGCGAACTGATCGACACGGTCCTCTCTTTGTACGATGCCGACGGGGTGTTTCTCGATATCGGCGCCAACATCGGTTTTTATTCGGTGGCGATCGCCGCCAGCTTGCGCCGCCGGTGTGGGGCTGGCCGCGTGTGGTCGTTCGAACCGCTGACCGCCAATTGTGCGCGCTTACGCGAGAACCTCACTTTGAACGATTTGCACGCTTGGTGCCGGGTGTTCGAATTCGGACTGTCGGATCGTGCCCGCGACGCACCGCTGACGCTGCGCGAGGACTTTGCCGACGGCGGGGAGACCGGTAACGCGTCGGTGGCGATCAGTGACGCGTTCGACGAGGGGTTCCCGACTGCGCGCGCGGAATTTAGAACCCTGGATGACGTGGTCGTGAGAGAATCCGTGAACGCGCGAACGATCATCGACTGCGTGAAAATAGATGTCGAGGGTCACGAAGACTTTTGCCTGCGCGGTGCCGTCCAAACCCTCGCCATGCAGCGTCCGGCGGTGTTGATGGAGGTGAATAAGCCCTATTATCGTGCGCGCGGGGTCGACCCGGACGTGCAAATCCTCCCGTTGCTACCTGCAAACTATGCGATTTTCCGCTCCGGTCCGACGGGTTGGCGGCGAATTCCCGCCCTGGCGGCCTGCCGTTCCTTCGACAATGTGTTCCTGATCCCCGTCGAACGCCTGACCCGGCCGGTTTATCGGGCCGCCTTCGGTGGCGCTCACCGGTGCGCTGCGTAGCGTGACCGGAGGGCGAACACCCGAACCGGGTCGGTCCCGGTGGGACACTCCGGTAGTCGGGCTCGGGTGCTCGATGCGGGGGCACTCACGCGCTCCGGAGTGAGCCAGTCGTCAGTGAAAGGGCGCGCCGTGGCCGGCGGTTTGCTGGTGGCCATGGTGGCGCTGGCAGTGATGCACGGGGCGGCGCCGGCCATCCCGGCGTGGCCCGCGGGCGCTGCGGCATGGCTTGCCGGTCTCCTCCTGTGGCGCGGTATTTCGGCCGGACAACGGTTGCAGGTGATCGTGTTGACCGGCCTCGGAGTCGCCGCCCTGACATGGAGCGGTGGGTTGGGGATGCCGTCGCAATGGCTGCGCATCGTCGATCAAAATCACGCACTGCTCGCGATGCTGGCCGCGGTGAGTTTTCTGCGTCTGGTGAGCCAACCGGCCGCGGACGCAAAACACCGGTCGATGCCCCGCGGCGCACCCGCGTATCTCCGGACGTTGTTCGGAATCCACTTATTCGGCGCCGCAATCAATCTGTCCGCGGTCACGATTCTGGGTGATCGTCTGGTGGGCCGAGAAGGAATGGATCGGCGCACGGGGACGCTCATCTCACGGGGTTTTTCGTCGGCCGCGTTATGGTCGCCGCTGTTCGCGGGCATGGCTTTGGTCTTGACCTACGTTCCCGGCGCGCGCCTGCCGGTGCTGATCGGGGTCGGCCTGCCGTTTGCCGTTTGCGGGCTGGCGTACACATTTGCCGAAGCGTTGCGCTCCGATCCCGAACGGCTGGCCGGATTTCACGGCTATCCGATCCACTTCGAGAGCCTGTGGGTCCCGGGCGCGTTGACGGCCAGCGTTTTGCTGGCGCACTGGTCGATACCGAACTGGCCGGTACTCACGGTAATCAGTCTGCTCGCGCCGGTGATGACCGGGCTCGTATTGTGCGCGCGACGCGGTGTGGCCGGCGCGGGCGCTTTGCTGGTCGGGCATGCCCGCGACCGGCTGCCGGAGATGGCGGGGGAATTGCTGTTGTTTCTTGCCGCCGGCGTGCTTGCGGTCGGCCTCACTGACTTGTTCGGTACGATTGGCGGTCGCGTTCCGCTGGTTACGTTCACGCCCGGTGTGGCGGTTACAACTCTGGTCGCCGGAGTGGGGCTGGCCGCGTTGGGCATTCACCCGGTCATCACCGTAACGGTGTTGGCGACTTTATTGGGGCCGCTGCGTCCGGACCCGACCTTTGCGGCGCTTGTGTTCCTGATGATCTGGGGGTTGGGGGTGGCGGTCAGTCCGCTGTCCGCCACCCATCTCGTGATGCGCGGCCGCTTCGACGTACCCAGCACCGCGTGCTATCGCTGGAATGCAAGCTACGTGGCGTTCATGCTGTCATTGGCAGTGGTGGTGCTGCATTTCTACTGACGCTGCGAACGTCACGGGGGCGCTGTAACGCACCTCATAAACGACTTTGAATACGACGAATAATCGAAAAGAATTCAATCAGATAAAAGACAATCTCAGAGGGTTTTTAAGCCCTGCTAGTTGGGGCGGCGATGGAGCTGGACCTGTCGATACATCCCCTCGATGTTGAGCGGCAGCCATTCCCGGTAACGGCCCAGATGCTGGAATTCCGGGAGCGTGATCCGGGTTTTCATCTGCTCCAGCGTCAAGCCTTCACGCGCGGATGCGAGCACTGCCTCGTACAACTGTTCCAGATACTTGCGGTGCTCGATGACGTCCGGTTTGGTGCCCAGAAGGCCGTGCCCGGGGACCAGAATATCGAAATCCATCGCCTCCACGCGCCGGATGGCTTCAATCCATTGCGGAAAGTAGGCGTCGGTGAGATCCCGATACGGAAGCCGTTTGACGGAGATGAAATCGACCGCGAACAGCGCGCGCTCTTCGGGAAAGTGCATCACGATCATATTGTCGGAATGGCTCAAGCCGACATACACCAAATCCACGCGTTTGCCACCGAGTTCGATGGTGAGGCGATCGGAAAAAGTGAGCTCAGGCACGGCCGTGGGTCGTTTTTCGCCAATAATGGTCTCCTTGGCGTTCTCGTGGGCGACCACAATGACTTCGTCACCGTCCAGCACTTCGCCGCCGGCGATGTGATCCGCGTGGTCGTGACTGTAGATCAGATACCGGATGGGTACCCCGAAGCGTTTTTCGATTTCCGACTTCAGCCACGCCGCCGCGCCGCGATTGATCGGATCGGTGGCGATGATCCCCTTCGGTGTTACGAGAAATACCGAGTAGTGAAAATTATTCTGAAAGCGATAAAGGTCCCCGGCGACCTGGGTGATGGCGCGCTCCGCCTGCGCAGATGCGGGAGGACCGATGATGCTTGCTGCGACGAGCAAGACGATGCTTGCGAGTCGGACCCTGTGCTGCATTGCTTTCCCCCTCGATTGGTCCCATTCGGACCGTGAGTTTCGGGCGCCGGTCACACCGCGCCATGAGCGATGGTACTCGATTGGCGTTCGAGGTGGGAATAATTCACCGTTCTAGCCCGGCAAATTTGACGGACGTCGCCGAGCGGCCGCGGCAAATTTGTGGTTGTCGACCACCGCAAGCGGAGCGAGCGTCATGCGCAATTACGAACACCAGGCCGAAGGTCTGGAACCGACCACCGATCTAGTCATCGAACCCGGGCGCATCACCAAGGCGTTTCAATTTCCGACCGCCGGCAAGGTCCCGCGCGGCACGGCGTTTCTGGCGCTGGCCTTGAAGGGGCTGGATCTCTCCGGCGGCGGTCTGGCGCTGACGCTCAACCGGGAACCCTTGGGCCAGGCGGCGCTGCACACCCTGCGCGGCGGTTGGCGTTCTCAGGTGTTGTCCGTGCCGGGCAGCCGGCTGCGCAAGGGCCGCAACGAAATCTCACTCGTCGGTGTGGATACGGGCCGGCTGCCGGCAACGCACCCCGAACTGCCACGTATGACGGTGGCCGTACGGCTGGACTCTGACGTCTGACCCCGTTCGCCGCGTCGGGCGATGCCGTGAGGTTCGGCGCGCCGGTCGGTTCTCCAGCGCGGCCGCGCACGGCGGTTGTGCACCCGCCTCCTAGAGTGCGCTAAACTCAAACCGCCTCAATCCGGCCGACACGGCCTCACTACTGGAGAACCAGACATGACGAATAGCTTTAACGCCCGCGGCGCGCTGGAGGTGCACGGTAAGAAGTACGAAGTTTTCGCCCTGGATGCGTTGAGCGATCAGTTCGATCTGAGTCGATTGCCGTACTCGCTGAAGATTCTGCTCGAAAATCTCTTGCGCTTTGAAGACGGGGTCAACGTGACACGGGCGGATATCGAAGCCCTAGCCGGGTGGGACCCGAAATCGCCCTCCGCCACCGAGATTGCCTTCACCCCGGCCCGCGTTCTGATGCAGGATTTCACAGGTGTGCCTGCGGTGGTGGATCTCGCGACCATGCGTGATGCAATGCGTGATCTGGGGGGAGATCCCGAACATATCAATCCGCTGTCGCCGGCTGATCTGGTCATCGACCATTCAGTCATGGTGGATCACTTTGGCACGGGAGAGGCCCTGGACCTGAACGCGGCGATTGAATATCAGCGCAACGGCGAGCGCTACCAATTCCTGCGCTGGGGGCAACGCGCGTTTTCCAATTTCCGGGTCGTACCTCCCGCCACCGGTATCGTCCATCAGGTGAATCTGGAACACCTCGCTCAGGTGATCTTCAGCCAGTCCGCGGACGGCGTGCTGCGTGCTTATCCGGATACCGTGGTCGGCACCGATTCACACACTACCATGATCAACGGCGTCGGCGTGCTCGGTTGGGGAGTAGGCGGCATCGAAGCGGAAGCGGCGATGCTCGGTCAACCGATCACGATGCTGATTCCGGAAGTGATCGGATTCAAGCTCGAAGGCCGTCTACCGGAAGGCGCGACCGCTACCGATCTGGTGTTGACGGTCGTGGAAATGCTGCGTCAGCGGGGTGTGGTCGGCAAATTCGTGGAGTTCTTCGGCAACGGGTTGGATCACCTGTCTTTGGCCGATCAGGCCACTATCGCCAACATGGCACCGGAATACGGCGCCACCTGCGGCATATTTCCGATCGACGCGGAGACCCTCAACTATCTCAGTCTCACGGGACGCAGCGACGAACAGATTGCGCTGGTGGAAGCCTATGCCCGCACCCAGGGCATGTTCCGCGAGACCGGGTCGCCGGAAGCCCGTTACACCGACACGCTGGAGCTCGATCTCAGCGCCGTGGAGCCGAGCATTGCCGGCCCCAAGCGGCCTCAAGACCGGATTCCACTGCGTTCGGCGAAAACCACCATCGAGAAGGAAATGACCACCATGCTGGCAGACCGCGGCGCCGCCGGCGGCGGGGGCCAGACAGTGGAGTACGCCGGGGAAACCTTCGAGTTGACCGACGGTGCGGTGGTGATCGCGGCGATCACGAGTTGCACGAACACGTCCAATCCCGACGTGATCATGGGCGCCGGGCTGCTGGCAAAGCGTGCCGTGGAGAAAGGCCTGAACGTGCGGCCGTGGGTGAAGACGTCGCTGGCGCCGGGCTCGCAAGTCGTGAGCGAATACCTCAAAGAGTCGGGCTTGATGACTTACCTGGACCAGCTCGGCTTCGATGTCGTCGGCTATGGTTGTACCACCTGCATCGGCAATTCGGGGCCTTTACCGGAGCCCATCGGGGCGGCGATCAAGAGCGGCGACCTGGTCGCCTGTTCGGTGCTGTCGGGTAATCGGAATTTCGAAGGCCGCGTGCATGCCGACGTACGTATGAATTTTCTCGCCTCACCGCCGCTTGTCGTCGCCTACGCGCTCGCGGGTACTACGAACATCGACTTGTACAATGATCCCCTCGGCACCGATCCCTCGGGCGCCCCGGTGTACTTGAAGGACATCTGGCCGACGCAACAGGAGATCAATGACGCGGTGAGCGGTACTTTGAGCCGTGAAATGTTCCAATCCAAGTACGCCGACGTGCTGACCGGCGACTCGCGGTGGCAGAAAATCAAGACTCCCGACTCGAGTCTGTACGAGTGGGATCCGGACTCGACTTACGTTCAGAAAGCGCCGTACTTCGACGGGATGCCGCGAAACCCGGAAGGAATCCGTGAGATCAAGGAGGCGCGGGTGCTGGCGATGCTGGGCGACAGCATCACTACCGACCACATCTCGCCGGCCGGGGCAATCAAAGAAGATACGCCGGCCGGGCAGTATCTGATTGCCCACGGTGTCAAGCCGAGCGACTTCAATTCTTACGGATCCCGCCGCGGCAACCACGAAGTCATGATGCGTGGAACGTTCGCCAACATCCGTTTGCGCAACGAACTCGCGCCCGGCACCGAGGGTGGCTGGACACGCCATCAGCCGAGTGGCGAGCAGACGTCGATCTACGAGGCGGCGATGCGCTACCAGGGAGAGGGTACGCCGCTGCTGGTGATTGCCGGCAAGGAATATGGGACCGGTTCGTCCCGCGACTGGGCGGCCAAAGGCTCGCTGTTGCTGGGGGTACGCGCGGTGATCGCGGAATCGTTCGAGCGCATCCACCGCTCCAACCTCATCGGCATGGGGGTACTGCCGCTGCAGTTCCTGCCCGGTGACGATCGCTCGTCCTTGAATCTTAAGGGCACCGAGACGTTCAACGTCGAGGGACTGGAAACCGGGGCCCAGCGCGTGCAGATCGAGATTGACGACGGCGACGACACCCGCGCCTTCGAAGTGCAGGTGCGCATCGATACCCCCAAGGAGTGGGAGTACTACCTACACGGCGGTATCCTGCAGTACGTGCTGCGCAACTTGGTATCGCAGGACAAGCGCGCCGCCTGACGTCGTGCGAGCGTGGTGAGCGGGCGCGCCCGGCGCGGCGCGGCCGCTCATCGTACGCGCCGTTCGGGAGCGCCCCGCGGGACTCCTGGTCAAGCGTCGTCTGCGTTTTCTTCGGGCGTGAGGGCCGCGATACTGAGGGCATGAATCTCGGCGCGCATGGCGTCGCCTAGTGCTTCGTACACCATGCGGTGGCGCGCGACGGCGCTGTGGCCGGAAAACTTCGGCGACACGATGCGTACGGTGAAATGTCCGCCTCCCGACTTGGCGCCCTCATGTCCGGCGTGCAGATGGCTGTCGTCTCGAATCTCCAGGGACAGTGGCTCCAGCGCGTGGGTCAGCCGTGTGCGGATCAGTGCCTCGCGTTGCATTCGAGTCACTCCCCTTTGTTAATACACTTTCTTGAACGGTTGTACCTCGACGGCGTCATAAACGCCCGCCGCCGCGTAAGGGTCGTTCTGTGCCCAGTCTTGGGCCGCCGTCAGCGAATCGAACTCGGCGATGATCAGACTACCCGTAAACCCGGCGTCGCCGGGGTCCTCCGCATCGACCGCCGGAAGCGGGCCGGCGGTCAAGAGCCGCCCTTCGCTGCGCAGGGCATCCAGTCTTGCCAGATGATCTGGGCGCGCCCGCTTTCGTTTCTCCAGGGAATTCGGCGTATCTTGCGCGATGATGACGTAGTACAAGTCAGGAATCTCCTTCGGGTTGCTCGGTCTTGATATGTTTGGACACCGCGAGCATGAGGAAAAAGACGAACGCGAAAGTGAGTATCAAGGTGCCGAACACTTTGAAATTGACCCAGTGTTCACGCTGTGTGTCCGGGTCCAGGTCGGCGCCATACACGAATGCGACGTACAGGTTGAGCACCCCCATGACTAGGGTAAAGACGGCGAAACTCAGATTCATGGTTCGCCATACCCGTGGGGGCATTTCCATTTTCGACCCCATCACGCGTTCGATCGCCGTCTTGCTGCCCAAAAACTGCGTGCCGAACAGAATCGCTGAGAAAATCCAGTACACCACAGTCGGTTTCCAGCGTATGAACACCTCGTCTGCGAGCGCGATCGTTGCGGTTCCCAGAATCACAATGGTGCCCAGCGTGATCCAGTGCATCGGTTCGATCTTGCGGCCGCTGAACTTGAGCCAACCCACTTGCAACAGGGATGCCGCGACCGCGACGCCGGTGGCGACGAAAATATCGTACAGTTTGAACGCCGCAAAAAACAGAATGAGCGGAAAGAAGTCGAACAAGAGCTGCATAAGATACGGCCCGCCTCAGTGCATGATGCGACGGCCCCAGATGTCGAAATAGCGCCGCATGATAGCACGCACGTGGTCCGGATAGTCGAATTGATCCATCTGCGCCATCCCCTCGGTAAAAAATTGCGGCGCTTCCTCCGGCAGTACATTTATCAGCTCGTCGAACACCTCCTGCATGATATTGGCGTCGAAGGTGCGCGTCGCGACGATCGCGCGGTTCAAGTGCAGTACGCGCCACGCGCGGCCGGGACTCGAACGCTCCAGATCTTCCCGCAGTACGGTGGCCAGCGCATTGATCACCTGGGTCATGAAGGCGGTCACCTCGGCGAGCTCATCCGGATCTTCGGTGGAGTTGGCGAGTCGCGCCAAGCCATCCACGATAATTTCCGGGGTGCGGATCCGACCCGCGTGGCGTATGATCCAAGACGCGGCCGCCAGCGCGGTGTCCTCGAGCCTCTGCTGGGGGATCTCCAGGTCGAGCACGGACGCCCATTGACTCAAATCGCTGATCAGTTGCAGCCCGTAATCGCCGATCGCGCTGACCTCGTCCGGTTGCATTGCCGCTACCGTATCCGGCTCGCCGTCCAACCGCGTGGCGACTTCGAGAAACTGAATGATCGCTTCGTCTAATTGCGTCGGCGTCGCCCGTCCGGTATGGTCCGGCGCCCGGTGTGCGTATTCCTGAATAATCTGGGTGGACGCGAGCTGGTATTGGTCGCGGGCCGAGGCGAGATCTAGCGGTAAATGAACCACGTACGAGCCATTGTCCTTATATGTTGACGTCGCATCGAGTCGTCGTCCGACCGCCCGATCCGCGGAATTTAGAGCGTACCCCGGATGATCCGGCATGTGGTCGGTGACGCGGGCCGACTACGCCTGCGATACGGTCGTTACGATGGGGAACAAACGCGATACGGGGCGCACCGTAAGCCGCGTCGCGCGCTCCCCCATCCCAGTTTGATCCGTCCCTGAACGAGCTCAAACCTTTCTTAAACATAACATATAATCAACAGGATGCGAGTACCCGTTTCGAAACAACCGGAGCCCGCGGCGAGTGAGCCCCACGTGCCCGGGTTCGTCGTGGTCGAGGGACCCATCGGGGTCGGGAAGACCAGTCTGGCGCGGCGACTGAGCGAGGTGTTCAATTGCGATCTGTTACTTGAAGAGCCGGATGAAAACCCGTTCTTGGAGCGGTTCTATCGTTCGCGTAAACGTCACGCGCTGCCCACACAACTGTTTTTCCTGTTTCAGCGCGTGCAGAAGTTCCAGGGACTGAAACAGAACGATCTATTTCGTTCCGGCCGGGTTTCCGATTTCCTGCTCGAAAAGGACATGTTGTTCGCGCAGCTCAACCTGGACGATGACGAGTTCCGATTGTACCAACGCGTCTATGAACAGGTGGCGCCGGAAGTGATCGCCCCCGATCTGGTCATCTACCTGCAGGCGCCGGTGGAGGTATTGCTGGAACGTATCCGCCGCCGTGGCGTGGATTATGAACGGTATATCGATCCGGAGTACCTGGAGCAGTTGGTGGACGCCTACACTGGATTCTTTCACGGTTTTTCCGGGGCACCGCTGTTGATTATCAATGTTGCAGAGATCAATTTCGTCGACCGGGATGACGATTTCCGCATGCTGGTCGACCACATCAAAACGATCAAGAGCGGGCGCCACTATTTCAATCCGTTGGCGGTATAAGGTCGGGATCGGCGCGCACCATGCTTGAAGTCTCGGATCGGGGGGGGTTGCGGGAGGCGGTGAGCGCACACCGCGCCGCGGGCCGCCAGGTGGGCCTGGTTCCGACCATGGGAAATCTGCACGACGGCCATCTGGCGTTGGTGAGGCAGGCGCGGGCCGACTGCGATGTGGTTGTGGCGACGATCTACGTCAACCCGCTGCAGTTCGGCGAAAACGAGGACTTCACGGATTACCCCCGCACCCTAGAGGAAGATCTGGCGGCGCTCGAACGCGAACGTACCGACATCGTGTTCTTGCCCGACGATGAGACCATGTATCCGCGCGGCTTGGATACCCAGACCAAGGTGGAAGTGCCGATTCTGAGCGACATTCTGTGCGGCAGTTATCGGCCCGGGCATTTTCGCGGCGTGGCCACGGTAGTGGCGCGGCTGTTGAACATGGTCGCGCCCGACGCCGCGTTCTTTGGTAGAAAGGACTATCAGCAGTTATTGATTATTCGCCGCATGGTGGAGGATCTGGCGATTGCGGTGCGCGTCGTCGGCGTGGATATCGCGCGCGATCCGGACGGATTGGCGCTGAGTTCGCGTAACCGGTATCTGGATCGCGACCAACGTCGCGTGGCGCCGGGCCTGCAGCACACCCTGCGCGAGGTCGCCGAGCGGTGGCAGACGGCGCCAGGGGAGGGAGCGCAAATCGAAAGCGCCGCGTATGCACGTCTCGAAGGCCTGGGTTTCGAGCCCGACTACGTGAGCGTGCGGCGGGCCGCCGATCTTGGAGCGCCGCGTCCCGAGGACCGTGAACTCGTCGTGCTGGCCGCCGCACGGCTGGGCAGAGCGAGATTGATCGACAACCTGGAGTTCAACCTCTAAGTGGCCAAGTGCGGACGCGATGCAGAATTTGGTACCGAGGGTCGGACTCGAACCGACACGGTGTTGCCACCACCAGATTTTGAGTCTGGCGCGTCTACCAGTTTCGCCACCTCGGCCGGCGGGGCGGGAGAGTATAGCCGGGCCGTTGCGAGTCGGCAAAGTCCGGCGCCGCGTTGAGGTCGCGATGCGTCGCAGTGGCGCCCACCGGCGGGCCAAGGGTCGGGCTTGAGACCATGCGCGCAAGTACCAATTGCCCGGCGCTCGATAAACAGGACTTTCACTTTACGCTGCCCGAGGCCCTGATCGCACAACATCCCGCCGCAACCCGTACCGGCAGCCGGTTGTTGTGCCTGGACGGCGCCGACGGGATGCTGGACGACCGGCGATTCACCGACCTGCCCGATTGCTTGGCGCCGGGCGATGTCCTGGTGCTCAACGACACGCGTGTGATCCCGGCGCGGCTACGCGGCCACAAGGACAGCGGTGGGCGAGTAGAGATTCTGGTTGAAAATCGGCTGGACGAACACCGGGTGCGCGCGCAGATCCGCACCGCCAAGCCATTGCGCCCTGGGCGCACCATTTACATCGACGCCGGTGAGCGACGTTATCGGTGCGAGGTCGCGGGCCGCGACGGGTCGTTCTACCATATACGTTTCGAAGCGCCGGTCCAGGAGGTGCTGGGTCGTGCCGGCGACGTCCCGTTGCCTCCCTACATTCGGCGCGCGACGGAAGCGGCCGATCGCGACCGCTATCAAACCATATACGCGCGACATCCCGGGGCGGTGGCCGCCCCCACCGCCGGTCTACACTTCGACCGCGAGCTTCTGGACGCGGTCGCCGCACGCGGTGTGCGCATCGAATTCATCACGCTGCACGTTGGTGCGGCCACCTTTCAACCGGTGCGGGTGCGCGATCCCCGCAGCCACCGTATGCATCCCGAGTGGGTGTCGGTGCCCGTGGGCACGTGCGTCGCCGTCGCCGCCGCCCGCGACGCCGGTAAACGTATCGTGGCGGTCGGAACGACCACGGTGCGCGCACTCGAAACCGCCGCGGCGGCCGGGCCCTTGGCTCCGTTCGAAGGCGAGACGCGCCTGTTCATCTATCCCGGTTACCGGTTTCGGGTGGTGGACGCACTGATCACCAATTTCCACTTGCCGGGATCCACACTACTGATGCTGGTATGTGCCCTGGCCGGACGCGAGCGGGTACTCGCCGCATACCGACATGCAGTGGCCAGACGTTACCGATTCTATAGTTACGGCGACGCCATGTTCATCAAGCGCCCGCACCCCGAGGCCAGAAGCGCGTGAAGTTCGAAATTCTGGCGCGTGACGGTGCGGCGCGATGCGCGCGCCTGGAATTGGCCCATGGAACGGTAAGCACGCCGGCGTTCATGCCGGTGGGTACCGCCGGTACGGTCAAGGCGATGACGCCCGAAGAACTCGTCCAACTCGGCGCTGAGATCATTCTCGGCAACACGTTTCACTTGATGCTGCGGCCGGGTACGGGAACGGTGGCCCGGCACGGAGGTCTGCATGAATTCATGCACTGGAAACGACCGATTCTCACCGACTCGGGTGGATTTCAGGTGTGGAGTCTGACCGAGATCCGCAACCTCGACGAGCGCGGTGTCACGTTCCGGTCGCCGGTGGATGGGGCAGGCGTGTTTTTGGGGCCTGAGGAAGCGATCGAAATGCAGCACGTCTTGAACAGCGACATCGTGATGGCATTCGACGAGTGTACCGCGTATCCCGCGGCCTACGCCGACGTCGAAGCGTCGATGGAACTGTCGCTGCGCTGGGCCGCTCGTAGCCGCACGGCGCATGGCGATCATCCCGCCGCGCTGTTCGGTATCGTGCAGGGCGGCATGCACGAGGCCTTACGCGCGCGCAGTGCCGATGGGTTGGTGGATATCGGTTTCGACGGCTACGCGCTGGGCGGCTTGTCGGTCGGTGAGCCCAAGGCGTTGATGTATGAGGTCCTGGCGGGTTGTACGCCGCGGTTGCCGGTAGAGCAGCCGCGCTATCTCATGGGGGTCGGCACTCCGGAGGACATCGTGTTCGCAGTGGCGCACGGCATTGATATGTTCGATTGCGTGCTGCCGACGCGCAACGCCCGCAACGGGTGGCTGTTCACGTCCAACGGGGTAGTGAAGATACGCAACGCGATGTACGCCGACGACACCGGTCCGGTGGACCCGGACTGCTCCTGCTATACGTGCCGGAACTACAGTCGTGCATATCTGCGCCACCTCCACCGGGCCAATGAGATTCTGGGGTCGCGCCTGAGTACGATTCACAACCTGCATTTCTACCTGGCGCTGATGGCCGATTTGAGAACCGCCATCACCGAACGTCGACTGGCCGGTTTCGCACGTGATTTCGCGGCCCGCACCGGCAGTCCTATCTCGGTGCCGGCCGGCTGAGGGCCGTCTCGGCAGAGGAAACCTCCATTTGACCGCACCCTGTGGCATAATACCGCGCCGCCGCATCGGGCCGGTGGAGCTCCGTTCGGTAGTCGAATTCCGCGCGCGGTTGGCATTGCCATTACACACGATAGGGACCTAAATCTCATGAAGTTTTTCATTTCTGATGCTTGGGCGCAGGCCGGTGGTGGCGGTGATGCCATGAGCGGATTCCAGGGCCTGATCCCTCTGATCCTCATCTTTGTCCTGTTCTACTTTCTGCTGATTCGTCCTCAGCAGAAGCGCCAGAAGCAACACAAGGAAATGGTAGCGGGCTTGGCCAAGGGCGACGAAGTGGTCACCATGGGAGGCACGCTTGGACGCATTATCGATGTGGGCGAGAACTTCGTGACTCTGGAAGTGGCCAAGAACGTCGAAATCAAAGTGCAGAAGCACGCCGTGCAGTCGATGATGCCGAAGGGCACGGTGAAGGACGCCTGAACGCGCCCCCATGTTGAATCGCTATCCGCTCTGGAAGTACGTGGTCATCGCGGCGGTGATTGTACCGGCGTTTCTATATGCGCTGCCCAACTTGTTCGGTGAAAACCCCGGTGTCCAGGTCGCTGGTACGCGCAACGTGACCGTCGATGCGGCGACCCTCGAGCGGATGCAGGGCGCGCTCACGGCGGAGAACATCAACTGGACCAGCGCCCGGCTCGAGAACGGCAACGCGCGTTTGCGCTTTGCCGATACCGACATCCAGCTCAAAGCGCGTGATCTGCTGCAGCGCGAGCTCGGCGACGACTACACCGTTGCACTGACCTTATTACCGGCGACACCGGGCTGGCTCACCACGCTGGGGGCGGCGCCGATGTATTTGGGACTGGATCTGCGCGGGGGCGTGCATTTTCTGATGCAGGTGGATACCGACGCTGCGCTAAAGCGCGCCGAGGAGAGTTACGAGGCGGATCTGCGCTCCACGCTGCGCGAGGATCGCGTGCGCTATCTGACCATCAAACGCGTGCCCGACCGGGGCATCGAAATCAAGTTCCGCGACGGACAGGAGCGCGACAAGGGCCGCAGCGTCATCGATCGCGAGCTGCCGGCGCTGGCGCTGGACGAGTTCGAGCGCGACGGCGCGCCGTATCTGCTGGTCACCATCCGGCCCCAGGAAATCGATCAGGTCAAGAGTCTTGCGCTGCAGCAGAACATGACCGCGCTGCGCAATCGCGTGGATGAGCTGGGGGTGGCTGAACCGGTGGTGCAACAGCAGGGCGAACAGCGCATCGTGGTCCAGCTTCCGGGCGTGCAGGACACCGCCGAAGCGAAGCGTATACTCGGCCGCGTCGCGACGCTGGAAGTGATGATGGTCGACGAAGAGCACGACCTGCAGGCGGCGCTGTCCGGCTCGCCGCCGGCGGGTTCGAAGTTGTTCCGCTATCGGCATGGCGGTCAGATTCTGCTCAAGGATCGGGTCATCTATTCCGGGGACAACATCGTCGACGCCGCGGCGGGTTTCGACGGCCGCACCGGCGGCCCGGTGGTGCACATCACGCTGGACAGCCGCGGCGCCACCATCAACCAGCGCATTACCGGCGAAAACATCGGCAAGCGCATGGCGGTGGTGTATATCGAGGACAAATCCGAGATCAAGCGCGATGCCCAGGGTAACCCGGTGCTGAACGAAGATAGGGAAGTCGTACGCACTTCGCGGCGTATCGAAGAAGTGATCACGGCACCCGTGATTCGCGACCAGCTCGGCAAACGTTTCCAGATCGAAGGCCTCGACGACGTCAACGAGGCGCGCGACCTGTCGCTGCTGCTACGCGCCGGTGCCCTGGCGGCGCCGATCCAGATCATTGAAGAACGCACCGTGGGACCCAGCCTCGGCAAGGACAACATTGCCCAGGGCATGCGTTCGGTGGTCATCGGTTTCGTCCTGGTGCTGGCGTTCATGGTGGTCTATTACCGGATGTTCGGGGCGGTGGCGTGTGTCGCGCTGACCCTGAATCTGGTGCTCATCGTCGCCGCCCTGTCGTTGTTCCAGGCCACCCTCACGCTGCCCGGCGTCGCCGGTATCGTTCTGACGGTGGGCATGGCGGTGGACGCCAACGTTTTGATTTTCGAACGTATCCGCGAGGAGCTACGCAACGGCAACTCGCCGCAGGCGAGTATCCATGTGGGGTATGACAAGGCGTTCGGCACCATATTCGACGCCAACCTGACGACGCTGATCGCCGCTTTGGTGTTGCTGGGCATCGGTTCCGGCCCGGTCAAGGGTTTCGCCGTGACGCTGAGCATCGGCATCGCGACATCGATGTTCACGGCGATCTGGGTCACGCGTGGAATCGTCAACTTGATGTACGGCGGGCGACGCATCAAGGAGCTCATGATTTAAGCCATGCAGATCATCAAGCAGGACACCAACATCGATTTTCTGGGTAAGCGCCGGATTGCCACGATCGTATCCACGTTGGTCGTGGTGGTGGGGTTGGTATCGCTGCTGGTGCGCGGTTTGAATCTCGGTATCGAGTTTACCGGGGGCACGCTGGTCGAGGTCGAATACGATCAGCCGGTCGAAATCGCGGCGGTGCGCGACACCTTGACCGGCGCCGGTTTCGAGGATGCAGTGGTACAGTACTTCGGGACCTCGCGGGATATCGCCATCCGTTTGCCGGTGAGCGCGGAAACCGAGACTGCGCAGGTGTCTTCCGACGTCATGGCGGCGTTGCGTGCCCCGTTCGGCGAATTGCTCACCGAGGGGGTGGGGGGCCGTGTACAACAGTGTTCGCGGGACGGGAATGTCGCGGATTGCCAGGTACAGATGCGCCGCATCGAATTCATTGGCCCACAGTTCGGTAAAGAACTGGCCGAGGACGGGGGCTTGGCGATGCTCGCGGCGTTGTTCATGATCCTGTTGTACGTCGCGTTCCGATTCGAGTGGAAGTTCGCCATCGGTTCGGTGGTCGCCCTGGGGCACGACGTGCTCGTCACTCTAGGACTGTTCTCGCTAATGCAGATGGAATTCAATCAACCGGTTCTGGCTGCGTTACTCGCCGTTATCGGTTATTCCTTGAACGATACCATCGTTGTGTTCGACCGGATTCGCGAGAATTTCAGGAAGATACGCAAGGGTGCCGCGGCCGAAATCATGAACAAATCGATCAATCAAACGCTGCGTCGAACCCTGCTGACGTCGTTGACGACGCTTCTGGTGTTGGTAGCATTGTTTCTTCTCGGCGGCGAAATCATTCATGGGTTTGCGACGGCGCTCATCATCGGGGTTCTAGTGGGGACCTACTCGTCGATCTTCGTGGCGAGCCCCGTCGTACTGGCGCTCGGCATCTCCCGCGAAGACATGATGCCGGTGAAGAAAGAGGGTGCTGAACAAGAGTCGCTGACGCCGTAATCCAACCGGTCGAACCGACCGCCCCGGGGTCTCGCGTCACGCGTACGTGGTAGAATACCGCGTTAGGTGCCCGCCCAGCGATGTCCCATCCGGACGAGATAGACAAATCAGCAACCATATAATTTTGTCATGCGCTGCCCATTCTGCGGTTCCGAAGACACCCGCGTTGTAGATTCACGTCTCGCCGAAGACGGCGACGCCGTGCGCCGTCGCCGCGAATGCATCGCGTGCAACGAACGGTTCACGACATTGGAAAGGGCGAATCTGCGCATGCCGCAGGTGGTCAAGTCCGATGGTCGCCGGGAGGCGTTTAACGAAGCGAAGCTGCGCAGCGGAATCGAACGCGCGCTGGAAAAACGTCCGGTCGACGCGGAGGCCGTCGAGTCGGCGATCCACCGCATCAAACACCGAATGCGAACGGCGGGTGAGCGGGAGCTCGCATCGCGGTATCTTGGTGAGTGGGTAATGCAGGAACTCAACGATCTAGATCAAGTGGCCTACGTCCGCTTCGCATCCGTTTACCGATCGTTTCAGGATGTGGATGAATTCAGCGAGGAGGTGAAGCGTTTGCAGAACCAACTCCCTGAGTTGGTCAGAAAAAAACAGATGTCGCTCCTGCCCGGGGACAATGAAGAGTAACTCGGACCACGTCTACATGGCGCGTACTTTGCAGCTGGCGCGGCGCGGTGTATATACGACGGACCCGAATCCGCGCGTCGGTTGCCTGATCGTCAAGGATGGCGAGGTGCTCGCGGAAGCGTGGCACGCGCGCTGCGGTGAACCGCATGCGGAAGTGCTGGCGTTGCGTCAGGCGGGCGCCGCGGCCCGCGGAGCGACGATGTACGTCAATCTGGAGCCCTGCTGTCATACCGGCCGTACCCCACCGTGTACGGACTCCATCATCGATGCCGGAATTGCGCGTGTCGTGGCCGCCGGTGAAGATCCGAATCCACGCGTGGCGCACGGGGGGGTGGATACGCTGCGTAGCGTCGGCATCGACGTAGATGTGGGGGTGTTGCGCCGCGAGGCGGAACTCTTGAATCGCGGATTCCTGTGCCGCATGCGCTCCAGCGTACCGTGGGTCACAGTGAAGATTGCTGCGAGTCTGGATGCCCGCACGGCGATGGCGTCCGGGGAAAGCCAGTGGATCACGGGCACCGCGGCGCGCCACGACGTGCAGAAGTTGCGCGCGCGCAGCTCTGCCGTTCTGACCGGGATCGGTACCGTCGAGGCCGACGACCCGCGCTTGACGGTGCGCCTGGACGGTGTCGGTCGCCAGCCGGCGCGCATTGTGGTGGACAGCCGGCTGCGCATCGCGCGCGATGCCCGGGTGTTCGACTCCCCCGGGGCGGTGCTGTTGGCGACCGCCTGCAGCGATCCGGTGCGCGTCCAAGCGCTGGAAGGGCACGCGGCGGAAGTGATCGTCGTACCGGGTGCTGGAAACACGGTTGATTTGCGCGCGTTGCTGCGTGAGCTGGCGAAACGTGAAGTGAATGAGCTGCTCGTCGAGGCCGGACCCACCTTGAGCGGTGCATTGCTGGCCGACGGGCTGGTGGATGAGCTGGTGCTCTACACGGCGCCGCGGTTGTTGGGCCCAGACGCGCGGACCATGCTCGACCTACCGCGTCTCGAGCGGCTCGACCAGAGCATTGCGTTCAAGCTGGAGGAAGTCCGTATGATCGGGCCCGACCTCAAACTCGTCATGACCCCTGAGTACACGCGCAAGGACGAGGAATGTTTGCCGGAATAGTACAGTCGCTCGGTATCGTACGCCAGGTGCAGAGAACCGATACAGACATGAGCTTGACCGTAGAACCCAGCGGCGGTGATCTCAGGGCGGAGATCGGCGACAGCGTGTCGGTCAACGGCGTATGTTTGACCGTGGTCGCGCGCCATGGGTACGGTTTGCGTTTTGACGTTTCTGCCGAGACCTTGTCGCGCACGCTGCTCGGGACTCTCGAGCCGGGTACGACGGTGAATCTCGAGTTGGCGCTGCTGCCCACTACGCGCATCGGCGGTCACTTCGTCACCGGCCATGTCGACGCGGCGGGCGAATTGGTTGATCGGCAAGTGGAAGGGCGCTCGGTGAGAATGCAGTTCGCGGTTCCCGACGGTTTGTCGAGATATATCGCCGAAAAAGGGTCGGTATGCATCGACGGAGTCAGTTTGACGGTGAACCACGTCGACGGTAATCGTTTCGATGTCAACATCGTCCCCCACACGGCGCGGCGCACTGTCATGCAGCATTACCATGTCGGTCAGAGCGTACACATCGAGGTGGATATCCTGGCGCGGTACGTGGAACGCCTGCTGACCGGTGAGCGGGAAGGAACGGAGGATGGCTTGATCACGGCCGAGTTTCTGGCCGAGCACGGTTTCTTGCCGCCGGGCGAGTAAATAAGACGACTCCCATGACCGTCAGCAATATCGAGGACATTCTGGACGACTACCAACGCGGCAAGATGGTCATTCTTGTCGACGACGAGTCCCGGGAGAACGAGGGCGATCTCCTGGTGGCGGCGGAAAAGGTCACCGCGGAGCAGATCAACTTTATGACCCGGCACGCGTGCGGTTTGATCTGCCTCACGCTGACCGAAGAACGTTGCCGGCAACTGGGCCTGTCCCTCATGGTCGGCGCCAACACCTCCCGGTTCTCGACGAATTTCACCGTTTCGATCGAGGCCGCGCACGGCGTGGGGACCGGGATTTCGGTCGCCGACCGATTGACCACGGTGCGCGCGGCGGTGAAACCCGGAGCAACCGCGAGCGACATCATCTCGCCGGGGCACGTCTTTCCGCTCATGGCGCGCCCCGGGGGGGTGTTGACCCGGGCCGGCCACACCGAGGCGGGCGTCGACCTGGCGCGCCTTGCGGGTCTGGAACCGGCCAGTGTGATCTGTGAGGTTCTGAAGCCGGACGGTACGATGGCCCGCTTGCCGGATCTCATCGAATTCGCGGTCCGGCACGACATCAGAATCAGTTCAGTGGCCGACTTGATTCGTTACCGGTTGCAGCACGAGCCCACCGTCACACGCGTCGGCGAGAGCGACCTGGACACCCCGGCGGGTCGTTTTCGAGCGGTCGTGTATCGCGATATGGTTGAGGGTGAAACGCATCTCGCCCTTGTCAAAGGGAAGATCGACGGCGCTTCGGTGACGCGCGTGCGTGTCCATGTCGAGTCGGGTTTGTATGCCGTGCTGCGCGAGCTGCATGGCGCCTCGACCTGGACCCTGCACGATGCCCTGGAACGGATTCAGCAGGCGGAAAGCGGCGTTCTGGTCATACTGCGGTATAACGAATCCGGGGACACGATCATCAAATCGATGCGTCGGGCACAGCTGGAAGACCGCGAGTTTCAGATTCCTTGGCGCGAAGCCGGCGAGGACCTGAGAGTGCTGGGGTTGGGCAGCCAGATTCTCGCCGATCTGGGCGTGCGCCGCATGGAAGTCATGGGGAGCCCCAAACGCGCCCACGGCCTCTCCGGATTTGACTTGGAAATTGTGGATTACCTGACCGAATAAATCTGTATATGGTGGATACGGCGCCGCCGCCGGGGCGCAATCTGTCCGGCGAAAATTTGCGCATCGGTATCGTGGTCGCACGTTTCAACACCGCGATCACCGATAAGCTGCTCGCTGGAGCCACACAGACGCTGCGCGGGTACGGGGTTGCGGTCGCGGATATCACCGTTGTCCGCGTGCCCGGCGCGTTCGAAATCCCGTTGGCCGCCAAGGTGCTGGCGCGCACGGAACGATACGACGGTCTGGTAGCGCTGGGTGCCGTGATCCGCGGCGACACCCCGCATTTCGACTATGTGGCCGGCGCATGCGCGCGCGGTATCGCCCAGGTCGGCCTGGAATACGCCATTCCCATCGCTTTCGGCGTGTTGACGGTGGATACGGTGGAACAGGCGGTCGAACGATCGGGAGCCGGCACCGGCAACAAGGGGGTCGACGCTGCGACGGCGGTTCTGGAGATGATTGCGGTGCTGCGCGACCTCGACGCCTGAACCCCGTCGCGAGCAGTGGCACGGATTCACGAAAAGCGCTATCGTATTCCTACCACGGAGAGCTGAGGCTGGATTCATGGCACGCGGAAGTCGACATCAGGCACGGCAAGCGGCGGTCCAGGCGTTGTATCAATGGGATCTGACCGAACAGGCCCCGGAAGATATTGAAGCGCATTTCATCCATCAGCACGATTTGGAGCACGTCGATCGCGCGTACTTCTCCACCTTGGTCCGCGAAGTGCCCATGTATCGGCGCGAAATCGAAGACAATTTGCTGCGCTTCGTCGATCGGGATCTGGACAACATCGATCCGGTCGAGCGGGCGATTCTGCGCATCGGTGCCTACGAACTGGAGTACCGTCCCGACGTCCCGACCCGTGTCGTGGTCAACGAAGCCATTGAATTGGCAAAGACGTTCGGGGCGGAGCACAGCTATAAGTTCGTGAACGGCATCCTGGACAAGCTGGCTGATGCCGTTCGTCCGGCCGGCGATTCTCAACCCGCGCCGTTGGAAGCGAAGTCCGTACCCGCGCAGCCCGGGCTCGCGGACAAGTAACCCCGACTCGCCCCGTCGTTAAACCGTCCCGCAAGGACGGGCGCGCCTTGGACGAATTCTCTCTCATCAGCCGCTATTTCGGGTCGCGGGGAATCCGGCGCACCGACGTTCGGTTGGGAATCGGGGACGACGCCGCCGTGGTCGCGCCTGCGGCTGACCGGGAGTTGGTCATCACGGCGGATCTCTTGATCGCGGGTGTGCACTTCCCGGAACCTGGCGATCCCCGCGCGGTCGGCCACAAGGTGGCGGCGGTCAATTTGAGTGACTTGGCCGCTATGGGTGCGGCACCGGCGTGGGCGACCTTGACACTGTCGGTCCCGCAGATCGATGGTCCGTGGCTGGAGTCGTTCGGCGAGGGATTGTTTGGTCTTCTGGATCGGTGGTCGGTACAGTTGGTGGGCGGCGATACGGTACGCGGACCGCTGGGTGCCGGTCTGCAACTGTGCGGTTTTGTGGCCCCCGGAAGGGCGCTGCGCCGCAGTGGCGCCGGTGCCGGGGATGACATTTACGTGACCGGCACGCTCGGCGACGCGGCGGTGGCGTTGGAAGACCTGCGTCGGGACCTCGGGCTCACCGCGCAGGCGCGGGCGCTTTTGCGCGCGCGCCTCGATTTTCCCACGCCGCGCGTCGATGAAGGCTTCGCGTTGACCGCTCTCGCCAGCGCGGCGATCGACATTTCCGATGGTTTGGCCGCCGATCTGGGTCACCTGGTGCGCGCGAGCGGAGCGGCGGCGGAGGTGGACCTCGAGGCGATTCCATTGTCCGAGACCAGCGCGGCCCTGGTGCGCGGACCGTTGGGTTGGGCGCCGGCGATCGCCGGCGGGGACGATTACGAGTTGTGCTTTACCGCCGCCCCGCAGGCGGCACAGGCCGTCGGCGACCGACTGGAGGCGTTGGGTACGCGGGTCACCCGCATCGGTCGCGTCGTCGCCGGCGACGGAGTCGTGTTTCGTGACCGTGACGGTCGCGAGCACCGACCCGATGCCGGCGGTTACGATCACTTCCGCGCGCATGAGTGATCGCCCCCGCGGGTCACGGCTCGCACTGTTACGCGACCCCGGTCATCTTCTGGCGTTCGGATTCGGTTCCGGCTTGTTGCCGGCGGCCCCCGGCACTTGGGGAACCGTCGTGGCGGTCCCGTTGTTCTGGTCTTTATCGGATTGGACCCTTTTGGGTTACCTGTGCGTAGTGGTCGTGATCGGAGCGCTCAGTGTCTGGGTTTGCGGACGTACGGCGCGTTTTCTCGGGGTCCACGACGATCGCGCGATCGTCGCCGATGAAATCGTCGGGTTTCTGGTCGCCATGATCGGGGTACCCTTCACCGCGGGAACGGTGGTGCTCGGGTTCATTCTGTTCAGGGCTTTCGACGTCCTGAAACCGTGGCCGATCGGGCTACTGGATCGCCGACTGCGTGGGGGGCTCGGGATCGTGGCCGACGATGTCGCGGCCGGGATTTACGCGGCGGTATCGATGCAGGTGGCGGTACGGATGGGTCTATTCGGCTATTGATTGAGGCCGAGAGCCCGCCAGACCCCGCGCCGGTGCGGCGGTCGTCCGCACGCCGACTCGAGATCGGTGCAAATCATTGCACGATAGGCCTTGTGCAACGACAAGACCTTTTCCACGTAGTGGCGCGTTTCGGGAAACGGCGGTATACCACCGAACCGCTCGACGGCGTTTTCGCCAGCGTTGTAGCCGGCCAGAGCGAGGCGCGTGTCGCCGCCGAATTGTGCCAGCAAGTCCTTGAGATAGCTGATTCCGCCGCGGAGGTTTTCGCGCGGATCAAGCGCGCTCACTACGCCATAGCGGTCGGCAGTGGCCGGCATCAACTGCATCAGCCCCTGCGCACCCTTGTCCGACACTGCATATGGATTGAAAGCGGATTCGGCGTGCACGACCGCCTTGATCAGAGCCGTGTCCATACGGAGGGAGTCGGCCAGGGCTTCGATCATTGGATCGTAACCGGACGCCATGGGGCGGGGGTGCGCCGTCGCTCCTCGTGGTGATGGTAAACTTCGGTCCCGGTAGGTTTTGAGGAGCCGAAATCCGCTATCGTGGCGGACCTGGTCGGTAATCATGCGCCCGCCGCCGGGCATCTGATAAACGTAGATCTGATTGGCGAGCGCCGGCGCGCCGCAGAGCGCGGTACCGACCAGCAGGCCAGCGAAAAATATCGAACCCCAGCGCCGCGTGCTGCGACTCACCGGCATCGGGCTCGTGACGATTGGCGTGGTGCGCATGGGGCAGTTCGTTCGGCGGCGGGTAGACGTTTCAACCGGTTGTTTTTGTATTATAAATTGCGCGTGTGCACCCATTGAGATTAGGCCAATCCGGTGGCGCTGGCAAGCTGTTACCGGCGTTTCACTTGGCGCGGACGCGGCACGGGCCGGGAATATATCGGGGAACTTGAAACAATGACGGAATTTTCACGTATTGCAGAAGTCGAAACCGGGGAGGACCGAAATGCCGTCTTTTGACGTGGTATCCGAGGTCGATATGCATGAAGTGCGTAACGCAATCGATCAAGCCAATCGCGAAATCGCCAACCGATACGACTTTAAAAACAGCGACGCTCGCGTAGCGCAAACCGAGGAAAGACTGACGGTGTACGCCGATGACGAGTACAAAGTCGGTCAGGCGGTGGACATCCTCCGTAATAAGTTGGCGAAACGGAAAGTGGACTTGGACAGCCTGCAACCCGGTCAAGTACAAGTTACCGGTGGCGGCAAAGCCAAGCAGGAGATTACGGTTCGCAGCGGTATCGATCAGGAACTGGGTAAGCGCATCGTCAAATTGGTGAAAAGTTCGAAACTCAAAGTGCAGGCATCGATTCAGGGAACGCAAATCCGGGTGACGGGAAAAAAGCGCGACGATCTGCAAGCGGTCATCACAATGTTGAAAGGCGAAAACTTTGGCCTGCCGCTACAGTTCGTCAATTTTCGAGATTAGTGGTTGTGGTAACAAGCAGAGAGAAGAATATGTGGAAAATGTATATGCTGGCTGCGCTGGCGTTGGTCACGCCGCTCGCGTCGGCCGCCGAACTGGGGGCACAAGATGTCAAAGCGATGATCGGTAAGACCTTTCCCGGCGTGCAGGTGGACACCGTGCAAGATGCCCCGATGCCGGGGTTTTACGAGGTCGTAGTCGGTACCCGTGTCGTATACGTCTCCGATGACGGCAAGTACGTGTTGCTCGGAGACCTGATCGACACGGAAAAGCGGGAGAATCTGTCCGAGCTGCGTCGCGCCGAACTGACCTCCGTCAAGCTGGCCGAGGTCAGTCCCGAGCGGATGATTGTCATCGCTCCCGATCAGCCGCAGCGCTTTATTACCGTATTCACGGATGTGGACTGTCCCTATTGTTCGCGGTTCCACCGTGACGTACCGGCGCTCAATGACGCGGGCGTGGCGGTGCACTACCTGCTGTTCCCACGTACGGGTGTGGGCAGCAAGAGCTTCGAGCGCGCGGTGGGCGTATGGTGCGCTGACGACCCGGTTGCCATGATGGGGATCGCCAAGGCAGGCGGTGAGGTTGCACCAAAAGAGTGCGACAACCCCGTGCGCGACCACCTGGCGCTGGGGCGTGCCGTGGGTGTGCAGGGTACGCCGGCGATATTTCTCGATGACGGCACGATGATTCCGGGTTACCTCCCGCCAGACAGGCTATTCGCGCAAATGGGTCACAAGCCCCGTTGACACGCCACGAGAAAAAATAGTTTTCAGAAATTTGAACGATGGGAATTCACTTAACTCTCTGTATATAAAACATTTATAAAACTTGTTTTTGCGAGAGCGGTGGTTTATATTGAGCTCGCAATGGACGCAGCCTGGGTCGCTAGGACTACAGACACAGGATTGGGTACTGCCTGCTAAGACCTCTAACGGGTGACCATCGTACGAGGAATGGAAAATGCGTGCCCAAGGGCGGCGGGAGCGCCGCCTTTTTTATGGGGAAGGTTTACCGGAAGCGGCGCGCCGAAGCGCCATCAACGTTCGAGGTGTTTCAATTTGTCGGGAACGTCTTCCCACTCGGCGGCGTCTTCCGGCGCGGGTTTCTTCTCCGTCAGCACCGGCCAGTCACGCGAGAGTTCCGCGTTGAGCTCGAGAAAATGCTCTTGCCCGGGCGGTACGTCGTCCTCGGCGTAAATCGCGTCCACCGGACATTCCGGCTCACATAAGCTACAGTCTATGCATTCCTCTGGGTCTATAACTAGAAAGTTCGGTCCTTCGTGAAAACAGTCCACCGGGCACACCTCCACGCAATCGGTGTACTTGCACTTGATGCACGACTCAACGACCACGTAGGTCATAAAAACTCCTTGTTTTGTAAGCTTAATGACTCCCCGGAGGGGGGGCGTATTGTAGGGGCTGCCGGGGCGTACGTAAACGCGAACACGAGCCGGGCCAGACCGGCCCTCTTCCTCGTTACTTTCGCGGATTCTCTGCTATCCTTGATGGATAAGAAAACACCGTGACAATGCGGTTATGTAGGGGAAGGTCACCTTGCTTTCTGTTTCGATACCCAAGCTGCGCGGCGGCCGACACCGTGGCGCCGAAGTGCGTCCCCGACGTGTCGAGGAATGGCTCGACTCGTTACCGCGCGCCGACGCGCGCGAATGTGCCCATCTCTTGTATCAGGCCATCTATGCGCAGAACCGTATCGCATTGGAGGCCAAGAACCGCTTGGTGCTCATGGAGCTCTACCGGAAACCGGTATCGTTCGTCGTGGACAACCTCCAGCAGACCTTTCGGTTGGCTTCGTTTCCGCTGTCCGAGCGTGAGCGACAATTGGTGGACTTTCTTCGCCAGTTACTCACCGAACTGAGTAACGGTTATAAAATCGTCGCCAACGATCTTTTGCGCGAGGGTAAGAAAAAGACCCACCATGCGGAACTGGTCACGGCGATTCAGCGTGCCGCACACTTCCTGGGTCGGGTCTTGATGAACGCTTACCAGGCGTACGTGGCCTGCCCGCGCGGCGTGTGGCGCGAGCTGCACCAACTCTACAAGTACGCCGAGGACAACGATCTGTTGCGTTATCCGGTGGCCGCCGAAGACACGGTAACGCAAGACGGACTGGCTACCGTGAGTGAAACCTACGAACGGTTGTTGATCGTCAGTGGGGCGAATCCGTACGGCTTACTGCAGGGAGAATGCGTACGCCTGTACGACTCGATTCCGCTGTGGGAAGCGCAGGCGGAAATCGGTATCGCGCCACCGCTCGATGACTGCGCTGCACGTTTTATCGTCGACCTGCAAGCCGATATTCCGCCGGTCCCGGCGGACAAGACCGCAGCGCGCGTGGGGTCGGACAGTCTGCGCTTTGTCAATTTGATCGACGTGGTGCGGGACATACACCGCATGCTCAAAGGGTTGGAGAAGGACTCGACGCAGCGTGCGATTCAGAGCGCCGTACCAGGGGTCAACCCCGCCTACATGGACATGTTGCGGCGCGTGGGCCGGGTACTTGGCGGCGTGAAAACCCGTCGCCAGTCACACCGCACGCCGAGTGACGGTGGAATACCGATCTGCCGGGGAGTGAACACCATACACTATTACGCGGCCGGTGAACGGATACTCAGCGACCCGGCCTTGCCGGACACGGCGTCGTCCAAGGCGGACTCGGCTACACCGAACGAGGGCGCCGAACCAAGCGGCTGGTCGTACAACGAGAACGCGCACCGACTGCACGCCTGTAAGACGAAAGACGAGAGCGCAACTGGAGTTCGGCTGTTCGTCACCAAGGGTTCCGATCTGCAGATTCGGGTCGGCGATGTCGTCGGCCTACAGCACCCAACACCGGAACGCTGGCGCGCCGGAGTCGTGCGCTGGATTCGCAGCTCCAGTCAAGAGGTGTTGGAGATGGGCATCCAGCTACTGGGACCGGATCTGGTGCCCGTCACCGTGAAGCGCCGGCAGGGGGCGCATACCACCCAAGCGGCGCCGGGGCTGTTGGTGCCCGCCAACCGCGTTCTGAAACAACCCGAGTCTTTACTGCTCAACCGGGGGATTTACGAACGCGGCGCGGACCTGTTCGTGGATGATGGATTAACCGGCCCAACGCCGATCGCGCCGGTCGGTCTCCTCGAGCGCAGCGGCAGCTTCGATCAATTGATGGTCGCGAGTTCACCGCTGCACTGAGCGCCGGCTCCCGGCGCCGGTTCACGTTCAGGGATTTGCCAAGCGGTTTTTCCACTCGAACATCAAGGCCAACGCGTCCCGGGGACTGAGATCGTCGGGTTCCAGGGCCGCGAGTTGCGCCGCCACCTCGCGCAACCCCGGGTCGTCGGCGGCGAATATCTCCATTTGTGCGCCCGCATGCGGGGCGTCGGCCACCGCGGCTTGGTACTGCTGCTCCAGTTCGGCAAGCTTGCTGCGCGCGTCCTCGATCACAGCCGTCGGCACGCCAGCGAGGCGCGCCACCTGGAGGCCGTAACTCTGGTTTGCGGGCCCCGGTTTGACTTCGTACAAGAAAATCACTTCGGTGCCGTGCTCAATGGCATCGAGGTGTACGTTCCGCACGCCTTCCTGCAACCCCGCGAGTGTCGTGACTTCGAAATAGTGTGTGGAGAACAGCGTCAACGCGCGGATACGCTCCGCGAGATCGCGGGCGCATGCCCAAGCGAGGGCGAGTCCGTCGAAAGTGCTGGTGCCACGGCCAATTTCATCCACCAGCACCAGGCTGCTGGGCGAGGCGTTGCGCAGGATGTAGGCCATTTCGGTCATTTCGACCATGAACGTGGACCGTCCCCCTGCGAGGTCGTCAGAGGCGCCGATGCGTGTGAAGATGCGATCCACGGGGCCGATTTCGGCCGATTCCGCGGGCACGAAACAGCCCGTATGCGCCAGCAGAACGACTAGCGCGGTCTGACGCATATAGGTGCTTTTACCGCCCATATTGGGCCCGGTAACGATCAGCATGTGGTGTTCGGCGTCGACCACCGTATCGTTAGCGATAAACGGGGTCTCGGTCTGATTCTCCACCACCGGGTGTCGCCCCGCTTTGATGGTGACTCCCGCCTGGTCGACGAGACTCGGCGCCGTGAAACGCAGAGCCCGGGCCCGCTCCGCGAAATTGGCGAGGACATCCAGGCGCGCTAGCGCCCGGGCCAGCGACTGAAGGCGATGGGTATCGCCGGCCAGCGTTTGCAGGAGTTCGGCGTACAATAATTTTTCGCGCGCCAACGCCCGTTCGCGCGCGCCCAGGATCTTTTCTTCGAACGACTTCAGCTCCGGCGTCACATAGCGTTCCGCGTTCTTCAACGTCTGGCGGCGGGTGTAACGGTCCGGCACCTTTTCGGATTGAGCTTTGGAGACTTCGATATAGAAGCCGTGCACACGGTTGTATTGCACTTTCAAAGTGGGAATTCCGGTTCGCTCACGTTCGTCGCTCTCAAGCTCCAGCAAGTGTGCGCTGACGCCATGGCTCAGAGTACGAAGTTCGTCGAGTTCGCCGTCGTAGCCGTCGCGGATCACGCCTCCGTCGCGGATCGTGGCCGCCGGTTCGTCGTCCACCGACCGGCGCAGCAGGTCTTCGATGTCCGGATACGGTCCGAGCTGGTCGCGGATCGCACGCAGACCGGGCGCGTCCAGCGGTTCCAGGGTCGCTATCAGCGCCGGGAGCTGGACCAGGCCGTCGCGCAAGCGCACCAGGTCGGGGGGACGTGCGGTCAACAAGGCGACCCGCGCCAGTATGCGTTCCAGGTCACCGATGCGTCGTAGGTGCGCATGTAGTGCGTGGTCGGCACCGGCGTCCAACAATTGCGCAACCGCGCCGAGGCGTTTGCCGATTCGCGCCCGGTTGCGCGTCGGGCCGTGGATCCAACGGCGCAGCAGGCGCCCACCCATGGGGCTCGCGCACCGGTCCAGCAGTTCGATCAAGGTATGCTGTTTTCCGCCCGACAGATTGTACTCCAGCTCCAGGTTGCGTCGCGTCGTCGCATCGAGCAACAAATGATCGTTGTTACGTTCCAGTACGAAGTCGCGCACGTGCGGTAGTGCCTCGAACTGCATGTCTTTTGCGTACTGCAACAGGGCGCCGATGCTTGCCAGCACACGAGGCTCGCCGTCGAGCCCGAATGCGGCGAGATCGCGGACCTGCAACTGGCGGCGCAGCAGACGCGCTCCCAGTTCGGTTTCGAAGAACCAGCCGGCGAGCGGTCTTACGCGGTCCCGGAAGGCGGCGGGTACCCACTCGCGCTGCGCTTCCGCAACCAAGATCTCGGCCGGCCGTAATCGCTCCAGGGCAGTGAGGGTGGGATCCTCCCCCGGTTCCAGGCATTGGCCGCCGAACCTGCCGGTGGACAGCTCCAGATAAGCGAGACCGACTCCGCGGGTATCGCCGGTCAAAGCCGCCAGGGTATTGTCGCGTCGCTCTTCCAGTAACGCTTCCTCGGTGAGCGTGCCCGGAGTCAGCACGCGAACCACCTTGCGTTCCACCGGTCCTTTGGTTTTTCCCGGTTCGCCGATCTGCTCGCACACTGCCACCGAGCGGCCCAGCTTGATCAGTTTTGCCAGATACTGATCGGCGCTGTGCACCGGTACGCCGGCCATCGGGATCGGTTCGCCGGCGGATTTGCCACGTTGTGTCAGGGTGATGTCGAGGAGCGGAGCCGCCTGTTCCGCGTCGGAATAAAACATCTCGTAAAAGTCGCCCATTCGATAGAACAGCAACGCGTCCGGATACTGGGCTTTGATGCCCAGGTACTGCTGCATCATCGGCGTATGCTCGGCGCCGGTCATCGCGTCATGCGGACGGAACGTGTGCGCGAATCACTTCCAATAACGCGGGATGGATGGCGGGGTTGCCGGCGACAATGTTGCCGGTGGTCAGGTGATCCTGACGGCCGGCGAAATCGGTGACCAGCCCGCCCGCTTCCTGAATCAGTAAGCAGCCCGCGGCCATATCCCATTCTTTCAAACCCATCTCCCAGAAACCATCGAATCGCCCGCACGCGACATACGCGAGATCCAATGCCGCTGACCCAGCACGGCGGATGCCGCTGGAGCGCGTCAATAGCGCCTTGAAGGTGGCCATCCAGGTATCCAGATGCTCGAGCTGTTTGAACGGGAAGCCGGTACCGAGCAGCGCGGCACGCATGCGTACCGTTCGACTGACCCGGATCCGGTGGTCGTTGAGCTGTGCGCCGGCACCGCGCGACGCGGTGAATAACTCATTTCTGAGCGGATCGAACACCACGGCGTGGTGGAGATCGGCGCGGCGGCGCACCGCGATGGACACCGCAAACTGGGGATGGCCATGAAGGAAGTTGGTGGTACCGTCGAGCGGGTCGATGACCCATTCGTATTCGTGGCCAGATCGGGTGCCGCTTTCTTCCGCCACGATGGCGTGATCGGGATACGCGGATTTGATGATACCGACAATCTCGGCTTCCGCAATCTCGTCGACTTCGGTAACGAAGTCATTGCGGCCTTTTTCCGTAACCTGGAGCCGGTCGGTATGATCGACATACCGTACAATGAGAGTCCCGGCGCGCCGCGCGGCCTTCACGGCGGTGTTCAAGATCGGGTGCATGTGGAAGTCTGATAAGCTGGAGACTTAAGCCTCGTCATTCAAAGTTATACAGGAGGAATAGGGGTGTTCCCGAGCTGGCGCGATGGATTGTAAAGATGTGTACGGTCGAATGAAAGCACGGTACCGGATGGGCCGGTGCCGCGCCGGGTGTCCGCGCCGATGACCATCGACGCACTGCGTATGGTGCTGGTGCGACCCACGCATCCGGGAAACATCGGCGGCGTGGCGCGTGCCATGAAAACGATGAACCTCGAGCGATTGTATCTGGTGGACCCGAAGCGGTTTCCAGATGAAGAGGCGCACCGCCGGGCGGCCGGTGCCGACGATGTGCTGACCGACTGCCGGATTACGGCTTCACTCGCCGACGCGGTGGCGGACTGTCGACTGGTGATCGGTACCACGGCGCGCCGGCGGACGCTGTCGTGGCCGTCGCTGACCCCTGAAGACGCCGCCGCGCGGCTGGTCGCAGAGGCTGGCGCCGTCGCGTTGGTGTTCGGGCCGGAACACAGCGGGCTCAGCAATCAAGACCTGGCGCTGTGCCAATATACCGTCAGTATCCCGACCAACGCTGCGTACAGCTCGCTGAATCTGGCGTGTGCGGTACAGATCATGGCGTACGAGATAGCCGGCGCGGCGCGGCGGCCGGCCAGCGGTCCCGAACATGTCGCGACCGAGGCGATGGCGCGCAGCGCGGATCTCGAACGGTTGTACGCGCATCTGGAAGCCACCTTGGAGAGATTGGAATTTCTGAAGACCTCGCCGCCCACCAAACTGATGCGCAAGCTGATACGGCTGTTCAATCGCGCCCAACCGACCGACGAGGAGGTACGTATTCTGCGCGGTATTCTGAGCGCCGTGGAGCAACGGGTGGATGCGCCGCGGGACAATACTTGACAATTTTACTCGGGAATGGCCAGATACGCCGTAATGATCGGGATCGGGTTCGATGTTTGAGCGTTTGAGAGAGGATATTCGCTGTGTGTTCGAACGCGACCCGGCGGCGCGTTCTACGCTGGAGGTGATTCTCACCTCTCCGGGTCTGCACGCGATTCTCATTCATCGTTTGGCGCATCGCCTCTGGCGTGCCGGCTGGAAACTACTCGCGCGAACCATCGCACACGTGTCGCGATGGCTCACCGGCGTGGAAATTCATCCGGGTGCCCGAATCGGCCGGCGTTTTGTCATCGATCACGGGATGGGTGTAGTGGTCGGCGAGACGTCGGAGGTGGGTGACGACTGCACGCTCTACCACGGTGTGACACTCGGCGGCACCACTTGGCAGAAAGTCAAACGGCATCCGACACTCGGCGACAACGTGGTGGTAGGCGCGGGCGCGAAAATACTCGGACCCATTTTCGTCGGTGACAACGCGCGCATCGGTTCGAATTCGGTGGTCGTGAAAGATGTACCGGCCGGCGCCACCGTGGTGGGCATACCCGGTCACGTGGTGTTGCCCAAACCCAAAGCCGAGGAAGCCACTCTCGGGTTCGACGCCTACGGCCAACCGCGGCAGGCACGTGATCCGGTCGCGCACGCAGTTGACTGTATTCTCAAACACATCCGCGCGACGGACCAACAGACCGCGGATCTCGTGCGCCGTCTGACCGATGCGGGGATCGACGTCGGCGAGTTCAAGGCCGATGAACTGGAGATCGCCTCGCTAGAGGAGGACCGCGAAGCGGTGCCGAAAAATCCTGCACCAACGAACTGAGAGGAGAGTTTTGTCGGAGGCATAAGGATGAAGCTCACTACCAAAGGCCGATATGCGGTGACGGCAATGCTGGACCTGGCTATGCACCAGGAGGAAGGGGCAGTGGCGTTGCCAGACGTGGCCGCCCGTCAAGGCATCTCGCTCGCGTATCTGGAGCAGTTGTTCGTGCGGTTGCGGCGCCGCAATTTGGTGGTGAGCACGCGCGGACCCGGCGGCGGGTATGCATTGGCGCGCTTTCCACACCAGATATCGGTCGCTCATATCATTGATGCGATAGATGAGAATATCGATGCAACACGTTGTGGTGGCGAGAAAAACTGTTCGGATCATCGTCCTTGTTTGACGCACTACCTGTGGGCCGACTTGAGCGCCGAGATTCGTCGGTTCCTGTCCGACGTGACCCTTGAAAAACTGGTCCAACAACCCCATGTCAGGGAAGTGACCAGGCGCCAGGACCGGTGCCGGGCAGTCGTTTTCGTCCACTGATCATTTAAAAGGGTAGGTTCTATGTCTGTGACGTTGACCAAAGCCGCGGCAGAACGCGTAAGTAGCTTCATTCAGGGCCGGGGGCAGGGTGCGGGTCTAAGGTTCGGTGTCAAAACCACCGGTTGCTCGGGGTACATGTATGTTGTGGACTATGCCGATCGGATCGGAGACGACGACCATGTGTTCGAAAGCCACGGAGTCAAGGTGATTGTCGATCCAGAAAGTCTCGCTCTGGTGGATGGGACCGAGATTGATTTCCGCAAAAATGGCATGAGTGAGTCTTTTCAGTTCGATAACCCGCGCGTGCAGGATACCTGCGGCTGCGGGGAAAGTTTTACCGTCGAGTAATCCAGCGCGCTGAACCCCCCTCCCTCTGTGAACCGAAGCCGGCGATGAGCGAAGCGGTTCAGGCCCCGCCGGGCGCGGCCCGGCGTGTCGCCATTGCGACCCTCGGTTGCAAGGTCAATGCGTTCGAATCCGCACTGCTCGCCGAGCGCTTGAAGGGACAGCACTGGCGTGTGGTCGACGGCCGGCAGCCGGCGGACCTGTATATTATCAATACCTGTACGGTGACTCGTGAGGCCGATCGCCAGGCGCGCCAAACGGTGCGGCGCCTGATACGTCAGAATCCCAACGCGATGGTGGTGGTGACCGGCTGTTACGCGCAGATGGACCCGGAAGCCTGCGCGCGCATCCCCGGTGTCGATCTGGTGTTGGGTAACGATCGCAAACTCGAATTGGACCGGTTCATTCCCGACCTCGAGGCCCGTCGGCTACCGCCGGTAATGGTCGGTGACCTGGACGCCCACGTCAGTCTTCCGAATGATTTGTTGGCCGGTTACGAAGGGCATACGCGCGCGTTCATCCAGGTACAGCAGGGTTGCGACCAGGGTTGTACGTTCTGCATCATCCACCGCGCCCGTGGGCCGAGTCGGTCGTTGCCGCCCGCGCTGATCAAGCGGCAGGTGGAACGGTTGGCGGCCAACGGCTACCGCGAAGTGGTCATCTGCGGTGTGGATTTAGGCGCGTACGGCGCCGACTTTTCCGCACAGGGGGTCGGGAGTGTGACGCTGCCGGCACTGCTCGCAGACATCAGCGAAATCGATGCCGACTTCCGTGTGCGTCTGAGTTCGCTGGATCCGTCGCATCTGTCCGAGCCGCTCGTCGCACGACTCGCGCACGACCCGAAACTGTGCCCACACCTGCACCTGTCCCTGCAGAGCGGGAACACCTTGATTCTGAAGCGCATGAAGCGGCGCTACACTCGTGAACGGATCTACGAGTATGTTGCACGGCTTCGCGAGCGCGTACCGGACGTCGTCTTGAGTGCGGACGTTATGGTCGGATTTCCCACCGAGACCGAATCGCAGTTCGCGGACACGGCGCGGATGATTGATGAGCTCGACATCGCGTTTGTGCACGTGTTCTGTTACTCCGAGCGCCCGGGCACCCCTGCGGCGCGTATTCCGGTCCACAAACAAGTCCCCGTCGTCGAGCGCAAAAGGCGCGCCGACGCATTGCGGCGTGCGGCCCGCGTGGTACGCCAGCGGTTGCTCACGCGACGCATCGGTGCCACCGCCCGGGTGTTGGTGGAAGGTGGCGGGAAACCGCCGCCGGGCTACCAACGCGCCCGTTCTGCGGACTACCTGACGGTCATGACGCCGGCGGATGCCGGCACCGTCGGCGAGTGGCTGGACGTCGAGTACCTGCGCCGGCACGGGGAGGCACTCATTGCCCGCTCGATCGCCTAAACGGTAAACTACGCCGGTTTTACCCTGCTGCTTGAAACCGCGCCCCTTGCGGCGGCGAGTTCTAATGACAATCAGTTCCTGGAGAGTATTGTATGGCGATAGAGCGCACGTTTTCGATCATCAAGCCGGACGCCGTGGCGCGCAACCTGATCGGGGAGATTTACCGGCGCTTCGAAACGGCGGGCCTGCTCCCGGTCGCCGCCAAGATGGTACGCCTCTCGCGGGAACAAGCGGAAGGATTCTATGCGGTACATGAAGAGCGCCCGTTTTTCGCCGATTTGGTGAACTACATGCAGTCGGGGCCGATCATGGTGCAAGTGTTGGAAGGAGAGAACGCGATCGCCAGAAACCGTGAGATCATGGGTGCGACCAATCCGGCGGAGGCCGCCCCGGGAACGATTCGCGCCGATTTCGGCGAGTCGGTGGAAAGGAATGCCGTACACGGGTCGGACGGTCCGGACACCGCGCGGACCGAGATCGCGTTTTTCTTTGCCGACGAGGAAATCTGTCCGCGCGACGCTTAGCCCGAATATCGTACGCAGGCGATCGATGTGAAGCACGGCTCGAGTGAAAAAGGGAAAAGCGGCGTTGGGTCCCGGGCCGTGGGCTTTGCCGGATCTATAGGCCGGGACGCATGACGACCCGCTTGGCCAACATCATCGGACATGACCACGCGGCCATGCAGGAGCTGGTTGGTGAGCTCGGTGAACGCGCGTTTCGTGGCCAGCAGCTTATGAAGTGGGTACACCAGCGACGCATGACCGATTTTTCCGGCATGACCAACCTGAGTAAGTCGCTGCGCGAACGCCTGGCCGGAATCGCGCGCGTGGCGGCGCCGTATGTCGTGGCGGACACGCGCTCGGTGGACGGTACCCGCAAGTGGCTGTTGCGCCTGGATGACGGGAACTGCATCGAAACCGTGTTCATACCGGAAGGCGAGCGCGGGACATTGTGCGTTTCGTCGCAAGTCGGTTGTGCGCTGAACTGCTCGTTCTGCGCGACGGCAAGGCAGGGATACAACCGCAACCTGTCGAGTGCCGAGATCGTGGGGCAGGTATGGCTGGCCGATGAACTGGTGGAAAAGCGGCCGGGCGCGCAACGTGCGGTGACGAATATCGTACTGATGGGGATGGGTGAACCGCTCCTGAACTTCGATGCCGTCGTGCGGGCGGTGCGGGTCATGCTCGACGATTTCGCTTACGGGTTGTCACGGCGCCGTGTGACATTGAGTACCGCCGGGGTGGTACCGGCGATCCGCAGACTGAAAACCGAGTGCCCGGTGAGTCTCGCCGTTTCGCTGCACGCCCCCAACGACGACCTCCGCAGTCGGCTCGTGCCGCTGAACAAGAAATATCCGGTCGCGCAGCTTATGGATGCGTGCCGCAAATACGTGGCGGGCGACCCCCGTGCACGGGTCACCTTCGAGTACGTCATGCTGGCGGGGATCAACGACGGACTGGACCACGCGCGCGAACTCATCACCCGGCTTCGGTCAGTGCCCGCTAAAGTCAATCTGATCCCATTCAATTCGTTCCCGAGTTCGGGTTACGCCAGTTCAGACCCGGAGACGATAGACCGGTTTAGGGACGCGCTGCTCGAAGCGGGTATCATGACCATTACGCGCAAGACTCGGGGCGATGATATCGCTGCGGCATGTGGGCAGTTGGCGGGCCGCATCGTCGATCGGACGCATCGTGCCGAGCGCTACGCGCGACGGATACATGGAGGCAGGACATGAACCGCACGCGTATGCTCGCTTGGGTGGCCGTATTGAGTATCGCCGGTTGTGTCAGTAACGCGCCCCCGCAACCTAAACCCTGGGAGCCCGATAAGCAGGCGGGCATCAACGCCGAACTGGCGGCGAGTTACATGCGTCGTAACCAACTGGCCGATGCGCGGGATAAACTTGAAAAGGCGCTGGAGATCCAATCCGACCATCCGCAAGCCAATCACTACATGGGTGTGTTGCAGGCACGACTGGGTGACAGCCGGGCGGCCGAGCGGTATTTCGAGCGTGCGGTGCGCAGCGATTCCGAATACGCGCAAGCGGCGCACGACTTCGGCGTGTTCTTGTGCCGCGAGGGAAAAGTCGACGCCGCGCTGAAACAGTTCGAAGCCGTGCTGGCGAACCCTCTGTACCAACGTAAAGAAGTGACGAATCTGCGGGCCGGGGAATGTTTACTTGAAAAAGGCGATCGCGCGGCCGCCGAATCGTACTTTCGCAAAGCGTTGCAAGTCAACGCGCGGCTGATGCCGGCACTTCTCAGCATGGCTGAGATCAATTTCGCCAACGGCGAGTATCTGCGCGCGCGCGCGTACATCGAACGTTATTTCGCCGTCGGACCGCAAACCGCACACAGTTTACTGCTCGGGGCCAAGATCGAACGCGAGTTAGGCGCCTGGGAGCAGGCCGAGGAGTACGCAGAGCAACTCAAGCAGCAATTCGCAAATTCCGACGAAGCACGCGAACTGCAGGAGTTGCGCTGATTGTCAGCAGGAAACGCGCATGGCTGATTCTGACGAACCGGTAACCACTGGCGGCATGCTTAGAGAAGCGCGCGAACGGCTGGGGTTGAGCGTCGATCGTGTGGCGCAGGATATGCGTTTGTCTCGCAGTCAGATCGAAGCGCTGGAGGCGAATGATTATCAGCCGTTTCATGGCGACACCTACGTGCGCGGTTACTTGCGCGGTTATGCCCGATTGGTAGGCCTCGATGCGGACAGTGTGACGCCGGAGACGCGCACCCCGGTGGTGGACAAGGCCGCGGAGAAGCCGGAGCCTACTGTGCCGGAAGCGGCGGCTCGCAGCGGCAGGCCGGTGTGGATCGGGACCGGCGCGTTGCTCGCCGCCGGTGCAGTCGTTTACTGGGTGTACAGCGGATCACCCGGCGAGGCGCCCCGCACGACGACGCCCGCAGCGGTGGCGTCCGCGACCGGTTCCGGAGAACTCGCGTTGTCCGCCACCGCACCGGCTTGGGTGGAGGTGCGCGACTCCCGGGGCCGGCGCCTACTGTATCAGCACGTGGCACCCGGCCGTGACGCCGTGGCGGCCGGGCAACCGCCTTTTCGCGTTTATCTCGGTAATGCGCGCGTCGTCGAAGTGCGCTACAACGGCGCACCGTACGCGTTGGACCGCCACATCCAGGGACTGTACGCCCGTTTTGTCATCCCATGACCGGGCGAATTCGGCCTGCCGTGGAACGCGTGCCATGAACAGTTTGCAGGCAGTGCGCGGTATGAATGACGTGTTACCGGATCGCGTACACGTGTGGCAGGCCCTGGAGCGCACCCTCGCAGACCTTTTTGCCGCGTACGATTATCGGGAAATACGACTACCGATTGTGGAGAAAACCGAGTTGTTTGCACGCTCGATTGGCGAAGACACGGACATCGTCGCCAAGGAGATGTATAGCTTCACCGACCGAAACGGCGACAGTTTGACCTTGCGCCCGGAAGGCACCGCGAGTTGTGTTCGGGCCGGTGTCCAACACGGGTTGTTCCATAACCGACAACAGCGGCTCTGGTACCTGGGTCCGATGTTTCGGCACGAACGTCCGCAGCGCGGCCGATACCGGCAGTTCCATCAGGCGGGAGCCGAGGCAATCGGGTGGCCGGGCCCCGACATCGACGCCGAGCTGATCGCGATTACCGCCCGCTTGTGGCGCACGCTCGAGATCCCCGCTCCGGCGTTGGAGATCAATTCGTTGGGAGATCGGGAGAGCCGACGCCGATACCGGCAGCGGCTGATCGCGTATCTGACCGCCTTCGTCGGCGATTTGGATCCCGACAGCGCCCGTCGTCTGGATACCAATCCGCTGAGAATTCTGGACACCAAGAACGAACGAACGCGTGAGATTCTGGCCGACGCGCCGAGCATTCTGGATGCTTTGGATTCGGTATCACGTGCGCATCTGGAAACGCTCTGTGCACACCTGGATGCGTGTGGGATCGACTACCGGATCAATCCGCGCCTCGTACGTGGGCTCGACTATTACGATCGGGCGGTGTTTGAATGGGTCACCGACGAACTGGGTGCGCAGGGAACCGTATGTGCCGGTGGTCGTTATGACGGACTGGTGGAGCAACTGGGGGGCAAGCCGGTGCCGGCGGCCGGTTTCGCGCTTGGGTTGGAACGCCTGGTGGAGCTGATACAAACCCGGGAGGACGTCTCGCCGGATGGACCACACGTGTACCTGGTCTCGCTCGGAGACGCCGCGCGCCGTGCCGGTTTACGCTTGAGCGAGCAACTTCGCGACGCGGGCGTAACGGTTCGGCAGCACTGCGGAGAGGGCGGCTTGAAGAATCAACTCAAGCATGCCGACCGCAGCGGCGCGAAATTCGCGATTCTTTTGGGTGATGATGAAATGGCGCGCGCAACGGTGACCCTGAAACCGCTGCGCAGCGGTGGGGATCAGCAAGAAATCCCCTTCAATGAACTTATCATGAAGTTGCCTCAACTAATTGATAAAGCGATAGTAAAATAACGAGGGAAGTATGGTTGACCCACATTTTAGCGACGACGAACAAGCTGAAAAGCTAAAAGACTGGTGGAAGAAAAACGGGTCGTCAGTGATTTTCGGATTGGTAGTGGGGCTCGGCATCGTGGGTGGCGTGAATTACTGGCGCGACTACCGCCAGACCCAGGCGGAGCAAGCGTCGGAACTGTATCAGAGTATGCTCACCGAATACGCGGCGCAGCAACTGGACAATGCGGAGACGGCGGGGGGGAAACTGATGGAAGATCACGCGGGAACCGCCTACGCGGGCAAGGCGGCGCTGTTTCTGGCCAAGATCAGTTATGAACAGAACGATGCCGCGAGTGCGCGCGCTCAACTGACGTGGGTTCTCGACAACGTCGAAGACGCGGCAACCCGGCACACCGCCCGCCTACGGTTGGTACGCCTGCTGCTCGATGACGGAAAACTGGACGAGGCGGAAAGCCAGCTCAACGCCGAGCCGACGGGGGCGTTTGCCTCCGAATACAAGGAGCTCGAGGGCGATCTGCGGGTAGCGCAAGGGCGTTTGGACGACGCCCGCAAGGCTTACCAGGAAGCCCTCGCGGCGCTGTCCGCACAGTCTGTCTATCGAGACATGCTGAGCATGAAGCTGGACAGCGTAAGCGGGGCGGCCCGACCGTGACGCGCGCAGCTCTGGCGCTCGTCGTTGCCTGGCTGCTCGCCGGGTGCGGATTGTTTGGCCGTGACGAGGGCACCGAACCGGCCTTCGAACCGGCGCCGTTGCCGGATGTCGAGGCGCCGCTGCGGCTTGCGGAAACCTGGTCGAGGGACGTTGGCGGCGCGGGCGAGAAGTATTTCCGTCTGGTGCCCGCCACGGATAATCGCGCAGTGTACGCGACCGCCCCGGAAGGCGGTCTCGTCGCAGTGGAGAAGGGCACGGGTAAACTCCTCTGGTCACGACGTCTAGACGCGGAAATCACCGGTGGCGTCGGGGTCGGCGAAGGGTTAGTGGTGGTCGGAACCATTGGCGGTGATGTGCTGGCGTTCAACACCGAAGACGGCAGTGACGAGTGGCAGCAGCGTGTCAGTAGCGAAGTGTTGGCGCCGCCGGCCATTGGCGCCGGTCGTGCCGTGGTGCGCGCCGTGGACGGACGCGTATTCGGTTTGGCCACCACCGACGGCGCACCGGCGTGGAGTTTCCGCGAGGCGGTTCCGAGCTTGAGCCTACGCGGCGCCAGCGCGCCGTTGGTGACTCAGGGTGTGGCGATCATCGGGTTCGCGAGCGGAAAACTCGTAGCGGTGCGTGTGGACGACGGTCGTATTCTGTGGGACTTGACGGTATCCGAACCGCGTGGTCGTAACGAGGTCGAGCGCATGGTCGATATCGAGGGTCAACCGCTGTTGTTCGGCAATGTGCTTTACGCGGCGTCGTTCCAGGGCAAATTGATGGCGATCGATTTGCGCGACCGACGCATCCTGTGGGCGCGCGATCTGTCTACTTACAACGACATCGCCGTCGACGCGGATAACGTATACGTTGCCGACGACGACGGTGACGTATTTGCGATCGACCGACTCACCGGTACGTTATTGTGGCGTCAGGAGCAGTTGGCGCGGCGCGATCTGTCGGCACCGGCGGTGTTGGGAGGGTACGTGATTGTCGGCGACTATCAAGGCTACCTGCACGTTCTCGACAAGACGGACGGCCGGCCCCAGGGGAGGATAAAATTGTCAGGGGGATCGATTCGCAGCGCGCCCCTGGTCGACGAAGGCGTCGCTTATATCGTAACCCAGGGCGGGAACATTGCCGCGGTAACGATTCCTTGAGTCACGGTGGTCCGCTGTGTGTGGGGCGGCCGGCAGCTTCAGGAGCAGTTTCAGATGAAACCGGTTATCGCTATCGTCGGCCGTCCCAACGTCGGTAAATCCACCCTCTACAACCGCCTCACTCGCAGCCGCGATGCCATTGTCCATGATCGGCCCGGGGTGACCCGTGATCGCCTGTACGGGATCGGTCGTGTGGGTAACAGAACCTACTGGGCGGTGGATACCGGGGGGCTGGAACGGTCTGCGGACCGGTTGCAGGATTTGCTAACCGCGCAGGTGGACGCGGCCATTGAAGACAGTGATGCCGTCCTGTTTGTGGTCGATGCGCGAACCGGACCGAACCCCAGTGACCGCGAAATCGCCGCCCGGCTTAGGGAACGGTCGCGCAATGTCTTGTTGGCGGTCAACAAAGCCGAAGGTCTGAGCCCCGAGGTTGCGGTCGCCGAGTTTCACGAGCTGGGTCTGGGCACCCCGTACGCGATTTCCGCACAGCACGGCGACGGCGTGCGCGACATGATCAACGCACTGCTGGAAGGTGTCGAGGTTGTGCAGTCGCGTGCCGAGCCGCCACCCGGGGTTCCGCACATGACCGTGGTGGGTCGACCCAACGTGGGGAAATCGACCCTCGTCAATGCGTTGCTCGGTGAGCCGCGGGTGGTGGTGTTCGACAGTCCGGGGACCACGCGGGACAGTGTCTCTATCCCCTTGCACTACCGTGGGCGAGACTACGTGTTGGTGGATACGGCGGGGGTGCGAAGGCGCTCGCGCGTGACCGAACCTCTTGAGCAGTTCGCGATTCTGCGCACGTTGCGCGCGCTCGAACGTACCCATGTGGTGCTGTTCATGCTGGATGCGCAAAGCGGGGTGACCGATCAGGACGCCAAGCTCGCCGGCACGGTCCTCGACAGCGGCCGGGCGATGGTGTTGCTGGTCAACAAGTGGGATGGTCTCGAGGATCGGCAGCGTACCGAGGTGCGGCGGGTCATACGGCGGAAACTATTGTTTTTGGACGGAATTCAGACCCTATTCATCTCGGCCAAGTATGGCTCCGGTCTGGCGGACGTGGTACCTGCCGTGCAACGGGCCTACGACTCCGCGATGGCGACCCTGGGCACCGCCGACTTGAATACCGCCCTGCGGCGTGCGGTGCAAGAGGTGCCTCCACCCATGGTCGGTGCGCGAAGGATCAAACTCAAGTACGCCCACCAGGGCGGGAAGAATCCGCCGCGCGTAGTGATCCACGGGACACTGGTCGACAAACTGCCGGACTCTTACCGGCGCTTTCTCGCCAAACGCTTTCGCAAGACCTTCAATCTTACCGGTGCACGCGTCGATATCGCGTTGCGCGCAGGGGCCAACCCGTACGTGGACAAGCGCCCGCGTCGCTGAGGTGATGCGCTGCAACATGCCGTAAATCGGACTACCGGTGGTATACTGGCCGCAGTACGGTGGGTGTTTTTCAGTGCAATCTTTGAAGCGGCTTCGCCGCTCCGAGCGTATCGGTGAATACAGCGTCCAACAACCTTTTGTTCGAGAAACAAAAAGAAATGCTGGTCGTGTCCATGGCGCTGGTCTATATCGAGCAGAATGCCCTGATGACGCGCGCCCAGCTCAACGACGCCAAACGTAGTCTGCAGGCGTTGTTTATCCGCACCAGCGGCGAGGAGACCATGTTGCGTAAACTGGTGCAGATACTGCGAATGCACAAGGAATTGCATGAGGCATTCAGCATTATCTCGAAGATCAGCGCCAGTATTTCGACCAGCGTCGACGTCATCAGCAGAAAGATCGATTATCTCAAGACCTACGTCTCGCGGTTGCAGCTGACCCCGCAGGAGAACACGGAGTTTTTCGCGCCGTTTTTGTCATTCACCCATCAGTTCCAGCAAACGATGGTCGACTTCAATCGGAACATCGAACGGTATCTGGAGATGCGCGAGGAGGAGGCCCGGCGCCTGCACGAATTTCGCATTGCGCAGGACGCCAGTAAGCGACTGCGGGAGCGGTTGTCCGGTCAGCTCGGCGCCAAGGCGGAGGGGGAAGTGGAACAGTCCATAAAGCTGGAGGTGCTGGGTAGTTTCGATTACGAGCAGGCCAAGGGTCAGTTGCTGGATGCCCAGGCCGCGGTGCGGGCGGAAACGCGGCATATCAATGAAACACTGGCGAACATGAAAGCCTTGTGTCAGATGGCGATGAATCCGGATATGCGCGAGAAGCGCGACCCAGCCGCCACCCTGACCGACATCGATGATATCTTCATGCGCTTCACGCGCGCCCTCAAGTATTACCCGAGACTGGTCCAGATCAAGGACTTCATCATCGAGTATTTCAAGCTGTACCAGCGCGCCTATGGCATGTTCTTGTTGGATTTCGACAATTTCAACAAGGCAGTCGAGACGATGAAATTCAACACCCAGGGTTACTTCGAGTCCAAACAGGAAGACGAAGATTTGCGGGCGAAACGGGTAAAATTGAAGAAGTACGAAGGGTTGATTCCTTACCTGGAGGCAGCCGGGAGCGCGATCAACGACTACGGGGACTTTCCGTTCACCAAATTTTCGAGAAAACTTTCTGAAATCGTGTCAAAGATGGACGTTCCCTGGTCCCATATCAGCGAGGACCTACTGGTGGCTAAAGTGGCTGCGGAGGCGGACCTGACCACCCGGTTGAACGCGTAGGCCGGCGGTTGTCGTCAGCGGCGGTCTCGGTGTCGGGCTGCGTATTTCATTCCCCATAGAACCAGAAGTGGCGGACCCAGTATCATCACCTCCCGGGCCAGGGCGCGCAGGTTGTGGGCAATCACCGTATCGGTGAACAGGTTGTCGCGCCGCACGTTAAGGAACAACGTATGCGGCGACATGAAAAACTCATCGGAAAAAGGCCAGAATACGGCGATCCCGGCCGGTGGGCTGTCGTCATAGCTGATCCAGTCGATTACGATCTGTGACACGAGCGCGAGCGTGAGCATCAAGGTTACGCGGTGAGCGCGGGCACACCCGGTATACTTCAACAACAAGAATATAAGCAGCGAGATACTCGCCACGAATGTTAGGGAATGGGACACCGTCCGGTGATACAACGCGTCATCGCCGAGGAGCAGCCCGGGAATCAGATCCAGGTCAGGCAGATTGGCGGCGCACACGACCAGCCACAATACCGGATCGGAGATCCGTGGATTTCTTGAACACGCGGCATAGATGATCGCGCCGGTCAGTGAGTGAGCGATGGGAGAGGCCAAATCCGTAGGTCTGTCAAATTTGTTTGTGAACCGATACGCACATGACAACTAAAAGGTTCGCGGCCGGCGGTCGCGCGTTTTTCATTGCGCACGGGGTTCCGTTGGTCGTTTTCGTCGGTCTGGCGACCGCATTTCTCGCGGATGTTTTGTTCACCGACAAAAGCCTGGCGGCGTTCGACATTATTCTAAGTCAACCGAACTGGTACGGCGAATATCCGATCCCCGGCGTTCACCAGAGCATCCTCCTGGACTCGCCGACTGCGCACTATCCGCAACGCATGCACGACTGGAGCACGCTGCGACACGGCGTCAACGCCACCTACAATCCCTACATCTTCACCGGTATGCCCTGGTCGCCGCAAGGCGTGGGTGCGTTTCTCACCAGCATCCCGCAGACGTTCCTGCAGGTTCCGGATGCACTGGACTGGTCGATTTGGTTGCGTCTGATCCTGGCCGGGTTCTTCATGTACCTGTTCCTGATGGAATGGGGCATCGGCAAGGCCGCCAGTGTGTTCGGCGGCGTCGTGTGGGCGTACAACCTGCACCAGATCGTGTGGTTGCAGTTCCCCCAACACCTCGCTACACAACTCTGGATTCCGTTACTGTTGCTCGCCAATCTGTGGGTGCTGCGGTACGGGTTTCGCCGCGACTACGTGGCGGCGCTGATACTCGTGAACGTATTGTTCTTCACCAGCGGTTACACACAAATCGTCCTGTATACCTACATCGCTGTCGGTCTTTTCAATACCTTGTATTTGCTGATCCTGGAACGGGGGCCGCCAGCGGACCGCGCGCGGTCCTGGGTGCTGATCCATCTGGTCTATATCTGCGCGACGTTGTTTTACGCGGCCGCGATCTTCTCGGAAATGCAGTTCATCAACGAGGGACTACGCGGTGTTCAGGAGTTCCGCGGTAAGGTCACGGATTTCGAATGGTCCTGGGATTCGGTGTGGGCCTTCGTGACCAGCCTCGTGCCCGGCATCCAAGAGATCAAACGATTCTACACGCCGGATTATTACGGCGGGATTTGGGGAGACGTGTACCGCGATCCGTATCTGGGAAATATCGTCGAATCGGGGGCCTACGCGGGCGCGGTGACGGTACTGTGCGTCGTGGCGGCGGTGTTGGCCTTGCGCGACTCGGCGCGACGCCGCGCTGTTATCGTATTTCTCATCCTGCTCGCCGTATTCTTGTCTGCGTACCACCGTGACAGCGTCACGATTTTCTTGTTGAACCTGATCCCGTTGGCCGACAAGGGTTCGTACGGAAGGTTTATCACCCTTGTCGTTTTCTTCGCCACGACGGTGGCGGCGTTCGGATTCGCTGAAATATGCGCGCGCAGCGTTGCTTCCCGCCGGGCCGGGGTGCTCGCTGCGGTCGGCGTGTTCGTTGTGCTTCCCATCGTCGGTTGGGCGGTCGACCGGGAACTCGATCTCGCGGCGCTGGGCCATCCATTCCTGATTGGCGGAGTGGCCGTGGTTCTGGCCATGGCACTCGTTCCGGTGCTCGGAAAGCACCGGTTGGCACCGGTGCTGATGGTCGCAGTGATTGTTGGCGATCTGTTCTACGCGACGTACGCCTTCAATACGCGCGTCAGCAACGAGCGGATTTTCCCCACCAACAACGTCATCCGTTTTCTGTTGAATGACGCCGATCCCTACCGTGTAGCCGTGATCTCCGACGAGCCCCTGTACCGCTCGAACCTGCTCAGTTATTACCGAATCCCCACCGTTGAGGGGTACTCGACCGTACTGCCCAACGAGTACGCAAGATTCATCAACGCGGTATTCGACCGATACCACATCACCCATAACGGCATGCTGTTTCTCCTCGAACCCAACGTCGAGGCGCTCCGCTTGCTGAACGTCAAGTATGTACTCAGCGACCGGGAGTTGACGGATCCGGGGGTGCGGAAACTGTTCGCGTCGAACAATCACTTTGTCTATCGTGTACGGGACTGGTTGCCGCGCGCGTACTGTGCGAGCGATATCATCGTCAAGTCGGAACGGGAGATATACCGCAAGCTCAAGGGCGCCATCCGCAGCGCGGCGCGCCCGGCTCTGGTGGTCGACCGGCTCGACGCGGAGGGTGGCGACTGCGAGGTGAAGGCGGTGGAGGCGTACATACACGGGGCGCGCTTTACCGTCTCCGCGGTCGCGGAACGGTTGGTGATTCTGCCTTACGCCTACGTCTCGGGTTGGCGCGCGTGGGTCGACGGCGAACCGGCCGCGGTGGTGCCGGTGAACGCCGCGTTCCTGGGGGTGCCGGTGCCGGCCGGCACATCGCAGGTGAGCGTGCATTACCGCAACCGCATCGACATGCTCGGGGCCGTCGTGTTGATGGCCGGTGCGATCGTCCTGGTGTGGGTCGCGGCGAGCATACCGGTACGCCACTTCGCCCATGTCGTGCTGATGGGCGTTGCCGCTATCGTGCTGGTCAAGTCCGCACTGTCGCTGTCGTGGGCGATTCTGCCGGGGATTCCGGAGCGCGATCCCCCCCGAGAGCCGTTCACGGTGGAGGAAATACGCGTCCAACGCGACGCGTCGACTCAACCCGGGATGCGCCTGGCAGCGGGAAAACCCATTACCGCAGCGCTGGAGGTCCCCGCCGCCGGATTGACACGGGTGGGTTTCAAAGCAGCCAGCTACCGGCAACCGCAACTGCCTTACGATCTGATCGTGACGCTGCATGACGACCGCGGCCGCGAGCTCGCGCAAACGCGCGTCAAGGGCGCCTACGTCATCGACAACGAATGGTTCTTCGTAGACTTCCCGACGCTCGAGCTCCCCGCCGACACGCGCCTGACGGCGAAGATTCGGGCCAGCAAGACACCGTCGGCGCCGTTCTCGCTGTGGCTGAACGAAAGGGGGCAGCCCAGCCTCCGGGCCTACTACGCCTTCGATCCGCAGGGCGCGGTGGACTGACGGTATGGACCCGATGCGCATTCTGCTCCTTGCGCCGCATCCGTTTTATCAGGAGCGCGGAACCCCGATCGCCGTGGACATGCTGCTGAAAGTACTGGACGAAGACGGGATGCACGTCGATGTGGTGACTTTCAACGAAGGTGCGGAGCGGCATTATCGTGGCGTTCGCATCCACCGCATCGACCCGCCGGGGGGCGTGCGGGACGTGCGTCCGGGTTTTTCAATGAAGAAACTATACTGCGACGCCTGGTTGTTCACGCGTGCCTGGGGCCTCCTGCGGCGTCATCGCTACGACGTGATACACGCGGTGGAGGAATCCGCCTTCATGGCGTGGATTTTCGCCAAGCTGTACCGCGTTCCCTACGTCTACGATATGGATTCGGTCATGTCGGATCAGTTGCTGGAAAAGTTTCGGTTTCTCAAAGGGCTCAAGGCGCCGATGCAGTGGTTCGAGACCCTCCCTATTCGCGGCGCCACCGCAGTGGCGCCGATGTGCACAGACCTGGCAAATCGCGTGCGCGCGCACAACGATCGAGTGTTCGTCCTCAAGGACGTGTCCCTGATCGAGGGCGAGGACTCCGCGGCGGGCGGCGACGTCGAAGATCTGCGTCGCACCCTCGGCATCGACGGTACGCTGGTCCTGTACGTGGGAAATCTGGAGGCTTATCAGGGTATAGATCTGTTGTTGCAGGCGATGGCCGCGCTGGCGCACACGGATGTGATGCTCGTGATCATCGGCGGCGTTCAGGACGACATCCAGCGCTACGAAAACATCGCACGGCAGCACGGGCTCGGCGAGCGGGTGCATTTTCTCGGCACTCGGCCGGTAAGCCGGATCGGGGCATACCTCCGCCAGGCCGACATACTGGTGTCGCCGCGTACCCAGGGTACCAATACCCCGATGAAGATTTACTCCTATCTGCATTCCGGCGTTCCGGTAGTGGCCACGCGCCTGCCCACGCACACGCAGGTGCTCGACCCGGCGATCGCCGCGCTGGCGGAACCCGAACCCGAAGCGTTCGGCGCGGCGATCGAAGCGCTCGCCGCGGACCCGGAACAGCGTCGTCAGTTGGGCGAACGGGCGCGTCGTTATGCCGAGCGGGAACACGGCGCGGACAGCTTCAAACAGGCGGTGCGTGCACTGTACGGTTATCTCCAACAACGCATCGAGTAAATGATGGAACGGCGACTCGAATTCGCGAAGCGTTACGACCTGGTGGTGGTGGGGGGCGGCATCCATGGCGCGGCCACTGCCTGGGAAGCGGCGGTGCGCGGTCTGTCGGTGGTGTTGCTGGAGCAGAACGATTTCGCCAGTGGCGCGTCGGCGAACAGCCTCAAGATCATACACGGCGGTTTGCGCTATCTGCAGACGCTGGATCTTCGTCGCGCCCGCGAATCGGCCTCCGAGCAGTTGCTCCTTTGCCGTCTGGCGCCGCACGCCGTCCAGGCGCTGCCGTGCGTAATGCCGACCTATCGAGAATTCGGCAAGAGCCGTCTGGCATTGGGGCTCGGGCTCGCCCTGTACCGGGCGCTGGTGGCGCCGGCCGGCCGCACGGCGGAATTCGACGGCGGCGAACGGCTCATTTCGCGCGCGGAGCTCCAGCGGCTGTTCCCGGTACCGCTCGATGACGTGGCGATCACCGGTGGCGCGCTGTGGCACGATGCCCAGGTGTACAGCGCCGAACGTCTGGTCATCGAGTTTCTGTTGTCGGCGCGATCGCGCGGCGCCCACATCGTCAACTACGCGCGCGCGGAGCGCGTCGCGGCAGCGACGGATCAAGGCGTCGTGGTGCACGTGACGGATCGCTTGTCCGCGCGCGACTTCGAAGTAACCGGCGCCGCGGTGCTGTTCGCGGATGGGGCGTACGGACGCGACCGGCGCGGCGGGGATGCGCCGCGCTACGCGCGCGCGGTGAATCTCATCCTGACACACACCTGGGGCCGGTACGCGTTGGGGATCGCGGTACCGGTGGCGTCGGGCCAGTCCCCTAAGGCGACGCGTTTGTTGTTTATCGTTCCGTGGCGTGGCCACGCGCTGGCCGGGACCTGGTATTTTCCAGATCGCCCGGAGCTCGGAGACCGCATCACCCAAGCGGAACTCGCCACGTGTGTGGCGGACGTACGCCGCCTTCTGGGCGAAGCGGCGGCAGCCTCCATCGCCGGCGTTCACGTCGGCCGCCTACCGCTTGCGGCGCGCGCGGCGCCGGGTTCGCTCCGGCTGCGCGAACGTTTCGCGGTGTGTCCCGTATCGGACGATGACGCCGACTGTGTGTATCGAATCGTCAGCACCAAGTACACGACGGCGCGCCAGGCGGCGCAATGCGCCGTGACGCGCATTCTCCGTGACCAGGGGCGCGCCGCTGCGCCGGCGAATGGCAACCCACGGCGTCTGGAGGGGGGCGACATGAATTCTTTCGCCGCGTACGTTGCGGCGCTGCGCACCTCGGCAGGCGCATGGTTGACACCGGTGGGCGTGCAACGGCTGGTTCGAAACTACGGGCGCCGCGCAGAGGCGGTTCTGCGCTACGCCGAAGACCGGGCCGAACTGTGCGCGCCGATTCCCGGAGCGGCCGACACGCTGAAGGCGGAAATCGCCTACATCCTCGACCACGAACTGGCTTACCATGTGGATGATGTGCTGTTCCGGCGCACCGATCTCGGTACGCTGCACCGACCGCATGCCGACACGATCGCGTATTGCCTCGAACAGATGGGGCAACGCTATGCATGGGATGCACAGGAAAAACAGCGGCAGATGGGTCTGATCGACGCTTACTTCGATCGAGTGGTTGCCTGATGCCGGACGCCGACGCGTTACGGTGGTTACGGTGCTGACCCGCGAGGCATGGTCGTACTTGACACGCGGTCTTCTCAGCGTCGCACTGTTCGCGTTGGCGCTGTACTACGTGGACTGGCCGGGCGTGAAAAAATTGTTCCTCGGCATGCAACCCGGTTGGTTGCTGGCGCATTTGGTTGTACTGGTACTGGAGCGCCTGATATTCACCTACAAGTGGCAGGTGTTACTGGTGGTGAAGAACACTCACGTACCGGTACGCACGCTCTTGATGATCACGCTGATCGGCAAGTTCTGGGGGCTGTTTCTGCCATCCAGCGTCAGCGTCGACATCATTCGCGGATACTACCTGTACAAGAAAACCGCGAGCGGAGCAATCTCCGCGTCCTCAGTGCTGGTCGACAAAGTCATGTCGCTGTGGGCGCTACTATTGATGGGGGTCGTCGGATTGCTGTTCTATGGCAGCGTATTCGCCGAAGTGAAGATTGGGATCTACCTCGGCGTGCTCGTTCTGGTAACCGCGCTGGGCTTGTATATTCTGCAGCGCGAGGAATTCGCCCAGTGGATGGATCGGTTGCTGCCTCGGGTGCTCGGCACCCGGGTGTCGGGAATGTTCCTGAAGGTCTACCGGTCGTTCATCGACTACCGGAAACACCCCTTTACTCTCGGGTACTCGTTCGTGCTGTCACTGCTTCTGCAGTTGACCCGTGTGCTCGGTGTGTACACGATGGCGATGGCGCTCAACATCGATATTCCCGGAATCTACTATTTCGTGCTGATTCCGATCGCGATGATTCTCATCATGTTTCCGGTGTCGATCGGCGGTTTCGGGTTGCGCGAGGGAATCTTCGTGGCGTTGTTCGCTTTGGCGGGGATGTCCACCACCGACGCGTTCGCGCTGGGATTTGCCCTGTCGATCACCGATTTGCTGATCTCTCTAGTGGGCGGTCTGCTGTACGCGGTCGACCGACCGACGGCGGCGCCCTCGGACCGCGTGGAGTGAGGGCCGCTGCGCGCGCCGGGCCGTGTGCGGTGGCGTGTTGTTCGGGTCGGCCAAAGCTGGCAGAATTCCGCGCTTTTATTGGATGCCGCCGCCGATGACTTCCAGACCCTACACCGCCGAGGACGTTACCCTGGCGGTGATGAATTACAACGGCGCCGAGCGGCTACCGGAGCTGTTCCGCTCCATTTTCGAGCTCGATCATGCGCCCGGCGAACTCCTTTTGGTCGATGACGGATCCACCGACGGCGGCGCCGATGCCCTGGAGCGGGAGCACCCACAGGTCCGAGTCGTGCGCATGGGGCGCAATACGACGATCCTGAATATGGTGCGCAACCGCGCATTTCGTGAGTCTGCGAAACCGTTGGTGTTCATCGTCGATAACGATGTCATCATGACGCCCGCCTGTCTCGACGAGCTGCTGCACGTCATGAATACCGAACCACGGTGCGCGGCGTGCATGAACCGCGCGGTGTATGCGGACGATCCGGATATCATCTATCAGGACGGTCAGGTACTCCACTACGTCGGCGCATCGCCCGGTACCAACCGGGGCAAACGTGTCGCCGAGGCCGATGTGGAGCCGCGCGTGAGCATCGGCTGGGGGGTGCAGTTGATCGAAAAGCACGCGGCGGAACAGGTGGGCTTTTTCAACGAGGAATACCTGCTCGGGTGGGGTGACGACGGCGAAATCAACCACAAGCTGAATCTCTTTGGCTATCGCTGTTACCATGTGCCCCGGTCAGTCGTGTTGCACAAGCGGTTCGAAAGTTCGAAGCGATACCTGGCCGCAGTCAGAAATCGATTGCGTTTCATATTCGAGATGTATTATTGGCGAACCATTATCCTGGCGTTGCCGGCGTTTGCCGTGTACGAAGTTTCGGTATTCGCGTTTCTGGCGATGAAGGGCGGATTGCGCGATTATTTCCGGGGCTGGGCTTACTTCGTCACGCATTTGCCTGACATATTGCGAGTCCGGCGCAGAATCCAGTCGACGCGTCGATTGAAGGACAGCGAGGTGATGGGTGCGGGCGACATATTCGTGTATTCGGACTATGTCGACTCGCCGATTCTCGCCGTGGGCTACCGTGCGATGAACGCTTTTCTTAACGCCTACTGGGTGCTGATACGCAGATTTGTATGAGCGGCTCGGATTCGAATTCGAAACGTTACGACACCGAAGGACGCACCCTTCTGCAGGGGGCGTTGTCCGATCCGAATACGTCTGCGATCAAGAAATATCAATGGCTCAACGTCGGCAGCGAGCGCTGGTTCGATCTCGCCGTTTACGAATTTTATACGATGTTTATCGCCCCCCTGCCGGGTGCGCTCGGCTATGCGCTACGCAAATGGCTGCTACCACGTTTCGTCGGCAGTTGCGGGCGTGGCGTGATCGTCGGTCGCAATGTCACCCTGCGGCACCCCGGGAAGATTCACTTGGGCGACGGAGTGGCCATCGACGATTACGCGGTCCTCGATGCGAAAGGAGAGGGCAATGCGGGGATCTTTATCGGTGCCGGCGTGCTCGTGGGACGCAATACGGTGTTGAGCTGCAAGGACGGGGATCTCAGCATTGGTGACAACACGAACATCGCCATGTCTTGTTTCATCCAGTCCTCGCGTTCCGTGACCATCGGCGCCAAAGTCCTGTTCGGCGCGTACTGCTACATTATTGGCGGCGGCGATCACGTCGCATCGCGTACCGACATCCCGGTGATGGATCAGGGTCAGACGATCAAAGGCATCGTGATCGAGGACCACGTGTGGTTCGGTGCGGACGTCAAAGTCGTGGACGGAGTCACCGTCGGCCGCGATGCGGTGATCGGGGCGGGCGCGGTAGTCACCGAAGACGTGCCGGCGTTCGGCGTCGCCGCGGGTGTGCCGGCGCGTTTCATCCGCGATCGGCGGGGTGTGGAAGTGTGACCGCCGAAGTCCCCGTGTCGACCGACTCGTCCGCGGAGCGCCAGATACTCCTCAAGCTGTACGAGAAATCGGTGCTGAAGAAAGCCAAGTATGCGGCGATCACCGCCTACCTGCCCGATACCGCGGGCAAAGTGTGCCTGGATGTCGGTGCCGACAACGGAGTATTGAGCTACCTATTGCGACAGCGCGGTGGCGAGTGGCACAGCGCGGATCTGGATGCGCTGGTGGTGGAGTCCATCCGGCGCATGGTGGGGAGCCGCGTTTACCGGTTCGACGGCGGCCCGACCGGTTTTAGCGACGCCTTTTTCGATGTCATCGTAATCATCGATTTTCTGGAACACATCCACAAAGACGAGGCCTTCGTCGCCGAACTGGCCCGTATCATCAAGCCGGATGGTACGTTGATCGTCAACGTGCCGCACCACCGGCCGCGTTCCCCGATACGCTGGTTGCGGCTCAAGCTGGGATTGACGGACGAAAAGCATGGCCATGTTCGGCCCGGATATACCCGGCAGACGCTCGACGCGGTGCTGGGGCCGGAATTTGATATCGCCGTTGCGCATACGTATTCCAAGTTCCTCGTCGAACTTTTCGACGCGGGGACGAGCTTCGTCTTCGACAAGCTGAACCGCGGCCGGGCGTCCAGCAAGGGCGCGGTGGTCACCGGTGACGACATGCGCAAGCACGCCAAGAAATTCGCGCTGTTTTCGCTGATGTACCCGCTGGTGTGGGGTTTGTCGCAGCTCGACCGGCTGCTCGTCTTTTCCCCCGGATACAGCTTGATCGTCAAAGCCACGCCTCGTGACGCTGCCCACCGCGGCTAGACACGCATGACCGAACAGCGAGTCATCGCGGTGACCGGCGCGACCGGATTTCTCGGCAGTCATCTCACCCGTTTACTGCTCGCCGAAGGCTGCACGGTACGGGCTCTGGCGCGCAGCGAACACCGCGCACGGACACTGCCCCAGGGTGTGGACCGGGTGGCGGTGGGCGACATTACCGACCGCGGCGCCCTCGGCGAGTTGCTGGACGGCTGTACCGAGGCCGTCCATCTGGTATCGAACTTCCGGGTCGTCAAAGGGACGCCGGACAGCTACCAGCAGACTAACGTCGAGGGCACAATGCGCGTGTTGGAGGCGGCGCGTGCAGCGGGTGTGCGGCGCGTCGTGCATTGTTCGACCATCGGCGTGCACGGCGATGTCGCGGTGACGCCGGCGACCGAAACCTCGCCCTACAATCCGGGCGATCTGTACCAGGAAACCAAGATGCAGGCCGAGTTCGCCTGTCACCGCGCCATGCGCGAGAGCGGAATGGAGATCGTCATCGTCCGCCCCACGTCGCAGTACGGACCGGGTGACATGCGCATGCTGAAGATGTTCAAGATGATTCAGGCCGGCCGGTTCCTGCTCATCGGCGCGTGTAAGGAGAATTTCCATGCCGTGTACATCGACGACTTGGTGCGTGGTTTCTGGAAAACGATCGTCACACCGGACATCGGCGGTGAAACGTTTCTCCTCGGTGGGCCGGAGTACGTGTCGCTGGATGCGTATATCCGCACCGCGGCCGAGGCGCTGAACGTCCCACCGCCGCGCTGGCGGGTGCCGTACTGGCCAGTGCATGCCGCCGCATGGGCCTGCGAGACGGTGTGTAAACCGCTCCATCTGGAGCCACCGCTGCACCGGCGGCGGGTCAAATTCTTCAAGAACAATCGCGCATTCAGTATCGATAAAGCGCGGGCCATGCTGAACTATGCGCCCCAGGTGGGTCTTCTGGAGGGAATGCGTAGAACGGTCGCGTGGTACCGCGAAAACGGTTATCTGGATACCGCGTGACGCGGTTCCGGTCCCGGCTTGGCGAGCAGCAGGCGAGGGTTCACGAACTCCGCGTTCAACGCCACCGACCACCTGAGTTCGACAGCCTCGGTGTCGGCTTGGGAAGCCGGGACGCCGAGCGTCGCGCCGCTGTCGACATCCTGGCCTGCGCGTACCGCAACCGGGGAAATCGGCCATAAGACGCTGACCAGGCCCATACCGTGGTCGACGATCACCACATGGCCCGCGGCGCGCTCGAGAACCTCGACGATACGGCCCGCGGCAGGTGCGTGCACGACCGTGTCGGTCGACACTTCGAACGCCACGAACCGGATCGGCAGCGAGCTGGTCTGCGCGTCTACTTCGCGCTCTCCGAACCGGTCTTCCAAACCGGAGTCCTGCGCGGGTGTACGTAGTGGTAGACCCGGGGCGCGACCGGCGCGTCGGCGTGTGAGCGCCTGTACGGCGCGCTCGTAAGTCACATCGCTCAGTGCCGGCGGTGGGGGCCGACTACCGCGCGATTTGACGGTCGGTCGCGGTGGTGTCACGCGGTAGCGGTGTGCACGCACGGTGAATTCGTGCGCGTGCGCGCTGTGATCCTCGTCGGTGGTTTTCACGATGTAGCGGCCCGGCACGATGTCCAAGCCGATCCCGACGATGCCGACCCAGCGGTCGGCGTCCTTGACCACCAGTATCGGCGGCTCACCGAACTGGGCGGTGGGTCTGGGAGTGTCGGCCGGACCCAGTACCACGGTCGCGATGCCGCCCGGGATCGGTGTATGCGCGGGCAGCGGGCCGGCCGCTGCGCTCCCCCATGCCAACCACAGGGCTGCAGCCGATCTGACGGCTGCCTTCAACGCCGGTGCACCTCACGTACCCGGCAGCCGAGATGCCCTTGCCCCAGCCGTACGGTGACGTCGCTGTCCACCGCGACCGCCGCCGCGCTGCGCACCAGGTTTCCCGCGGCATCGGTGACCAGGGCGTAACCGCGTTCGAGGGTGGCCATCGGGCTGATGCCGTGCAGGCGGGCGCCGAGTGCGCGCATTCGCTGTCTGGCCTGTTCGTGGCGCTGGTAGCTCGCCAGAACAAGGCGTTGGCGGGCGTGTGCAAACCGGTCTCTCAAACGTTCCAGCCGCGCTTGTGGCGACTGCCGGAGCAGGCGTTCGGCGACCCGCTGGCGGCGATGGTGCGCGCTGGCGATCCGCGCGGTGACCACGGGGTGCAACAGGCGGGCCGCCGCGTGCAGACGTAACCGGGCCTGATCGACCAATCGTTCCGGCCGCGGCAGCCGTTTGCGCACGCCGTCCAGGCGTTGTGCGCGCATCTCCAGCGCGTCGCGCACCAGGCGTTCGGCGCGCGCTTGCCGCGAGCGCAGGTATTCCAGCCAATCGCCGCGATCGGGGCTCGCCAACTCAGCGGCGGCGGTGGGTGTGGCGGCGCGCTGGTCGGCGACTAGGTCGCAGATCGATACATCGATCTCGTGTCCGACACCCGTCACCACGGGGATGGCGCAGCGATGGATAGCGCGCGCTACCGCCTCGTCGTTGAACGGACGCAGATCTTCCAGCGAGCCGCCACCGCGCGCGAGAATCAACACATCGCACTCGGCGCGCCGCTCGGCAAGTTCCAGCATGCGGACGATCTCACCGGCGGCCGTGTCCCCCTGCACCGAGACCGGGTACACGATGAGTGGAATGACCGGAAACCGGCGCCTGAAAGTGGTGATGATGTCGCGCACCGCGGCGCCGGTGGGCGAAGTGATCACGCCGACGCGGTGGGCGAACCGCGGCAGGGGCCGTTTGTGGCGTGCGTCGAACAGGCCCTCGGCCGCCAACCGCTTTTTCAACTCGTCCAGCGCGCGGCGCAGGGCCCCCTCGCCGGCGTCCTCGAGATAATCGACGATCAGTTGGTAGTCGCCGCGCGCCGGGTACAGGCTGACCCGTGCCCGCGCCAGAATTTGATCGCCGTCGCGCGGCCGGTAGCTGAGTCCCCGCGAACGGTTCCGGAATAGGGCGCAGCGTACCTGCGACGTACTGTCCTTCAAACTGAAATAAGCATGCCCGGACGCCGGGATCGACAGGTTGGAAATTTCCCCCTCCACCCACACTTGCGCGAAACTCGTCTCCAACAGACGTTTGACCGCCGTATTCAGGCGCGTCACGCTGTATATGTCGCGCTGACCGCCGGGCGCGGGGGTGCGGTCGGGCAATTCTGGCATGCTCAGTTGGGCCGCGGATGACTCGTGTCTATCCTGACACAACCTTTCCCGGCACGAAACCCATCCGCAGAACACCAAAGCCGGCGCTGGGACCGGCTTTGGTGAAAAATCGCTGCGCTTTAATTGTAGTGTGGGCTGATGTTCTCTTGCTCGGCGGCTTGTTGCTGTCCGAGCTTGGCCGCTTCGAGGACCCGTTTCGCTATTTTCATCGCTTTATCGTTGTCACCCGCCTCGTGGGCCTTTTTTGCGGCAGCCAGGAGTTTGCTGAGCGGCTTGGAGGAGCCGCCGCCGCTCGGAATCAACTTCCACTCGTGTCCCACCGCTTGCGCGGCTTTGAGCTCTTTTTCCGCCTCGGCAAGCAGGTTTGCGACGTCGTCGCCGGCGAGGGCCGACCCCATCGCCAAGCCGCCCACTAAGCCCAGGATTGTTCTTGCTATTCGCATGTTCGACCTCCAGCTCCAAGCGCTTTCAAGGGCACGCGCTTAAGACGCGCGCGCGATGCAGCGACCAAACTACTGGCAACGGGGATTTTCTGTCAACTCCCCCTTAAGGACTAGACTGGCGCACCGGTGGGGGTACACGAATCCGTCATCGTGGAAATTTCGCAACGGTTCCGTATAATTCGCCGATGCAGACCATCAGAGAAGCCCTCACCTTCGATGACGTCCTTTTGGTGCCCGCGGCTTCCGCGGTTCTACCCCGTGACGTCCACCTAACCACTGCGCTGACCCGCCGCCTGACGATCAACATTCCGTTGTTGTCCGCGGCGATGGACACCGTGACCGAATCGGCGGCGGCGATCTGTCTCGCACAGGAGGGTGGGTTGGGCGTCATTCACCGCAATCTCACACCCGAGCGGCAGGCCGCGGAAGTGCGGCGGGTAAAAAAGTACGAAAGCGGCGTAATCTACGACCCTATCACCGTGCCCGCCGACACCACGATTCAGGAAGTCCTCGAACTGACTCGCCGGCACCGCATCTCCGGCGTGCCGGTGGTACAGGACGACAAGCTCGCCGGTATCGTGACGAGCCGCGACCTGCGCTTCGAGACCCGCTCCGGGGAACCCGTGACCCGGGTCATGACGCCGCGCGAGCGTCTGGTGACGGTGCGCGAGGGCGCATCGCGCGAGGAAATTCAGAGCCTTCTGCACCAGCACCGCATCGAAAAAGTCTTGGTCGTGGGCGACGACTTCAATCTCAAGGGGCTCGTGACCGTCAAGGACATCCAAAAGTCCAACGAGTATCCGCACGCCTGCCGGGATGCCAGTGGGCGTCTGATGGTGGGCGCCGCCGTGGGCGTATCCAGTGACACCGAGGAGCGGGTGGCAGGACTCGCCGCAGCGCAAGTCGACGTCATCGTGGTCGATACCGCGCATGGGCATTCGCGAGGGGTGGTCGACCGGGTGCGGGAAATCAAGCGCGACTACCCGGACATCGACGTCGTGGCCGGTAACATCGCGACTGCCGCCGCGGCCCGGGACCTGCTCGATGCCGGGGTGGACGGCGTCAAAGTCGGGATCGGGCCCGGCTCCATCTGTACCACGCGTATGGTGGCCGGGGTCGGTGTCCCGCAGATCACCGCGGTGTCCGATGTGGCGGCGGCGCTGGAAGGCACGGGCGTGCCGCTGATTGCCGACGGCGGCATCCGGTTTTCCGGCGATATCGCCAAAGCGATCGCCGCCGGCGCGCACAGCGTCATGGTCGGCGGCCTGCTTGCCGGTACCGACGAGGCGCCCGGACAGATCGAGATCTATCAAGGGCGTTCGTACAAGACCTATCGCGGTATGGGCTCCCTGGGCGCCATGGAAACCGGATCGCGCGACCGTTACTTCCAAGACGGCACCGCCGCCCCGGACAAACTGGTGCCGGAAGGGATCGAAGGCCGCGTGCCGTACAAGGGCCCGATGATCAACATCATCCAACAGCTAATGGGCGGTTTACGCGCGAGCATGGGCTACACGGGGTGCGAAGGGCTCGACGCACTGCGCACCCAGACCGAATTCGTGCGCATCACCAACGCCGGTATTCGAGAGAGTCACGTGCACGACGTCAGCATCGTCAAAGAGGCGCCGAACTACCAGGTCAGTAAGTGACGCCCGGCGCGATCCCGCTTGCTCTAAGCAATCGTCATGGTCAATCTCCATGTCCGATCCCCACGCTGAACGAATTCTGATTCTCGATTTCGGTTCGCAGTACACCCAGCTGATCGCACGACGCGTGCGGGAGGCGGGGGTGTACAGCGAGATCCGTGCGTTCGATATGCCGGCGGAAGAAATCAAGGCCTATGCGCCGCGTGGAATCGTCCTTTCCGGTGGACCAGCGACCGTCACCGCCGATCGGCCGCCGCGCCCGGAGGCGGAAGTGTTCGAGCTGGGCGTCCCGGTGCTTGGCATCTGCTACGGCATGCAGTGCATGGCCGCCGCGCTCGGCGGGCGCGTGGAAACCTCGTCGGCGCGCGAATACGGTTACGCACAAGTGCGGGTGGTCTCGGATTCGGCGCTGCTTGGAGACTTGAACGACCGCATCGACGAGGCGGGCGCGGCGTATCTCGACGTGTGGATGAGCCACGGCGATCGGGTCATGGATCTGCCGCCGCAGTTCTCGGTGATCGCCGCCACCGACAACGCGCCGCTCGCCGCGATTGCCAATCCGGCCCGGTCGTTTTACGGGTTGCAGTTTCATCCCGAAGTCACGCACACGCGTCAGGGTCAGGACATCATCAATCGTTTCGTGCACGAGATCTGCGGTTGCGGATCGACCTGGACGCCGGGCAACATCATCGACGATGCGGTGCGCCAGGTACGGGCGCGCGTCGGTGCCGACCGCGTGGTGTTGGCGCTGTCCGGCGGGGTCGACTCGTCGGTGGTCGCCGCACTCCTGCACCGCGCGATCGGCGATCAGTTGACCTGCATCTTCGTCGACAACGGCCTGTTGCGCCTGCACGAGGCGGATCAGGTGATGGCGACGTTCGCCGAGCACATGGGGGTGGAGGTGCGTTGCGTCGATGCACGCGATCGCTTTCTCGGCGCCTTGCAGGGGGTCGCCGATCCGGAGGAGAAACGCAAGATTATCGGCCGCACCTTCATCAAGGTGTTCGAGGAGGAGGCGGTCCATTTGCGCGCAGTGAAGTGGCTGGCGCAGGGAACCATTTACCCGGACGTCATCGAGTCGGCGGCGGCGAAAACCGGCAAGGCGCAGGTGATCAAGTCGCATCACAACGTCGGGGGTCTGCCCGAACACATGCATCTGGAGCTGCTCGAACCGTTGCGGGAATTATTCAAGGACGAAGTGCGGCGCGTGGGCGTGGAGCTCGGTCTGCCGCACAAAATGGTCTACCGCCATCCGTTTCCCGGTCCGGGTCTGGGCGTGCGCATCCTTGGCGAAGTGCGCGCCGAATACGCCGACATCCTGCGTGCCGCTGACGCGATCTATCTGGAGGAGTTGTACAAGCACGATTTGTATGACCACATCAGTCAGGCGTTCGCAGTGTTCCTGCCGGTGAAATCAGTGGGCGTGGTCGGCGACAACCGCGCCTACGAGTACGTGATCGCGCTGCGTGCGGTGGAAACCGTCGATTTCATGACCGCCAATTGGGCGCACATCCCGTACGACGTTCTGGCGACGATTTCCAACCGCATCATCAACGAAGTGCGCGGTATCAGCCGCGTCACCTACGACATCTCCGGCAAGCCCCCGGCCACGATTGAGTGGGAGTGATTCGCGCCCTGGCGGGAGCATCCAGTCGTTCGCCAGCGCCTTTTGGGGGTACCGGCTTGAAATTCCCATCGCCCCACTGCCGCTCCAGGTCAGCCAGGGTACCCGGGTGGCCGCGTGTGCGGTCTTAACCGCAGCTCGAGCGCCGTGAACCGTCGACCGATTCTCCTCGACTAAGAGGAGAATGCACCATAGCCTTGAGTCGGGAGAGGGATGATGAAGGTCACTGAGACATCGAGTAAGAGCGGGCTCACCAAGCACATTGAAACGGGCGCGTGGTTCAAATTCCGTATCGTAAGGATGGCTGCCCTGGTGGCGCTCGCCGTCTCGCCTGTTCCGCTCATCGCGGGCGTTACCGAGGAAGCTTATTGGGAAAAGCTACCGACGGCTCGCGTGATCAACAATACCGTGGAATATACCGAGCTGACCGATACAGAGCTCGTGTTCGAGGGGCACGTATATATTGAAGTGGGGAGTCCTCCGGACGGTTTCATAAGCAGTTTCAGCACCTGGCCGTATATCCATACCGGGGGCACTCTCGGCTCCTCCAACATCGACCTCAGCAGTGCGAAAATCTCCAGAAGCTGGACCCATCTGCTGCCCACCAGCAGACCGGACAAGATCGATCAATCCGAAACGTTTTCGGTGGTTCCCGATCAATCGATGCGCAACAGGTTGGTTTGGGTGTGCAACAAGCATGCCGACAAGTTGCGGCAACAGGGGTACGGAGATGCCTACATATTCGGAAACTCCCACGAGGTTCAATTGAAGGTCGATCAAAAACTGAACGTGAGCGCCTACGGTGGGCTAGCTAGCGGATTCAGCTCTCATAGCCCCGGCAACATTACTCACATGAGAGTCATCTGTGAAAAGCATGCCGGCTCGAGCGTGGCCACCGCCTCGGATCTTGCCTCTACCGACGGCCAGGTCGTCGATACCACTTTGACCCTGACCGAACACGCTCCCCTCACGGGTCAATGCAGCGTGACGGTGTCGGGGGTGATCAAGACCGACCTGCCCAGCATGAAAGTGAGCTTTCGCTACAAGCACAGCAGCGGCAAAACCAGCGAAGTCAAAACGGTGACCACCGAAGCGCATCATGCCTTTTTCAGCCACGAGTACGACATTCCTAACAATGAAGGTGATGAAACCGGGTGGATTCGATTTGTCGGCGTGGGCCGCGATTTTCGGTCCGAGAAGCGGCATTACGACATGAACTGTCATGAAACCGCCGACAGTTTCGAGACGGTTCTGCCGCCGATTCTAAAGATCGATCCGCTCGTGGAGGAGACCAGTCTGGTCGATGGTCAGAGCTGTCCCACCACCCTGCGCTGGAATGCGCTCATTGAGGCGCGTAGCGAGGTCACAGGAGACGCGTTCTTAGTAGGCACCGATTACTTTTCTCCCAAGCACGAGGTGTCGATGCACAAAGGCGACAAGAAGTTGTTTGCGGTGTCACAGAAGCTCAACTGGCAATCCGGTGGACCCGCGTTCGAAGGCCAACCGTCATCCGGCGAGGCCCCACTCAAGTCGAAGACCATCTCCATGGCAATGAAGATTGTGAAGGACGGCGAGGTGGTGTACGCCGGCGAGCGTAAGTCATTGACCATCACTTGCGAGAAGCCTTTGCCGCCGGTGGTCAAAATCGACGTCGTCCCCGAGGACATCGAGATGGTGAATAACCAGATTTGCCCGACCACAGCGCGGCTGGTTGCGTTCATCGACGCCCGCGGCCAATTGCAGGGCAAGGGCGCGTTTGTGGGCACCGACTTCTTCTCCGCGCCCCAACCCATCGCGTTGCAAAGCGGCGAAAAAGAACTCATGGGTGCCGAACGCCCGATTAATTGGGGCCACGATCCGAAGTCCTTCACGAGCCCGTCATCCGGGGAGCTGCCCTTGCAGACCCAATCGTTCAACATCGGTTTCAACATCGTGGGCGATGACAACGAGATCGTCTATTCACATCCCCAGAAACGCTTCGAAGTCGCGTGCCGGCGTCCCAAGCTCAACACGGATATCCTAGGGTCGACCGGGGAGCTCACCGTGGCGCCGCAGACCCCAAAACAAGCGGTACCGGTATTCGGCGGCCAGGTTACGGCGAAACAAACGCAGACCGCGACGTTGAAGCTGCCGAACCCCGGGCTTCCCATAGACAATGTCGGAGCCAGGGGCACGCCTGGTATGGGTCACTCTGCCACACGCAAGACAATTGCTGTGAAACCCCTCAATCCTGCGGAAAAGGGGGCCATCCAATCCGTACCGCCGAGGCTGGTAGCGGTGCACCCGGAGAAGCAACCGCCGCGAACCAAGCCGGTCGCCGAGCCGCCGAACGAGCCACCTGTGCAGACCAAGCTGGTGGCGATGCCACCCAAAAAACCGGGCAGACCTGACGTGCAGATCGTTAACGTCAAGCGATCCGCAAAGCACAGCCTATCGGTGCAAGTCGGCAATAAGAAAGGCCGTGAGGTTGCGTCGGACTGCACGGTGCGCGCGCACATTGTCCGCAAGAACAACGCCAAGAAAACGGTCGGCAAGTCCCTCGCCGCAGTGCATCCGGGCCAGACCGTGTCGGTGGTGTTGGATGGGGTGCCTCGCAAAAAGAAGACCAAGCAGGTCGTGGTCAAAGTCCGTTGCCCGGGAGAGAATAACCTTGCCGACAATTCCTATACGTTAAATTGACGTCGACCGGGAGTGCGCAACCCCAAGGTTGCGCACTCTTTTACGGTGCGGAGCACGTGACCATGTTGGTCGGTGGAGTTCTGCGTAAGCAGCTTATGTGTCGTGAGGTGCTCGGTTTCTGTACGTAAGTCGGTCGGCGATCCCGGGTTCGGTGCTCGGTATCGCTTCTTTGCCAGACGCCTGATCGAAAGCGGATTTTACGAGAGAGCAGCCGGGGCCGGTCGGTTCCGCTCATTCGGGGCTTGACTTGGCCTCTCGCCCGAACCCACATTGTCATATACCGCTCCTGGAATTATTGCGCGGCGGCGGGCCCGATAGGACCAACCGTTTTCGCAGTGGGTTTGCCGATTACTCGGGCAGGCTCTCAAGGCAGGATTTTGCGGGGTATGATAGGACGTGGCCAAGAAAATCCATCGAGAATCGTCATTCACAATCACAAGTTGGAAGTAGTGGAAATAGCGCCACCTGCTGATAAGCGCTGGATGGAATACGCCTTGAGTCTGGCGGAACGGGCACGCGCGGCGGGGGAGGTGCCGGTGGGGGCGGTGCTTGTGTACGGCGGCGACGTGTGGGGCGAAGGCTGGAACCGGCCGATTCAGACCCACGACCCGACTGCCCACGCCGAGATCGTCGCGTTGCGCGACGCAGCGGGGCGGCGGGCCAACTACCGGCTGCCCGGTACCACGCTGTACACGACGCTGGAGCCGTGTCCGATGTGTGCCGGGGCACTGGTCCAGGCACGTGTCGCGCGCCTCGTATACGGCGCCGCCGACCCGCGTGCGGGCTCCGCGGGGACCGTGTTCGATCTCGTCACCCGGCCGGAGTTGAACCATCGTGTGGCGGTGACCGGCGGGGTGCTCGCCGACGCCTGTGGAGCGCCGCTGAAAGCGTTTTTTGCCGAAAAACGGCAGGCCGGCACGTAAGCCGGCGCGCGAATACTTGCCCCGGCCCCCGCGGGGCCAGTAAGCTACGCTCCCCCACGGAGAGGTACCGAAGTGGTCATAACGGCGCGGACTCGAAATCCGTTGGGGGCTTATGCCCCACGTGGGTTCGAATCCCACCCTCTCCGCCAAGTAGTGGATATAAGTATCTGATAAATAAGTATATTATCTTCTAGTTAATTGGTAGGCCCCACATTTCACCCCACATAGATTTCTCGCCAGGAAGGGTTGAAGGGGCCCTGTCGGAGTAGCGTTAACTAGGGTAACCATGAAACATCGGGTCTCTATGCCTGTTGTTAGCCTCCACCAACTGAATGAAAACACGGTCTAAATGCATAAAGTCGTTGATGTAGGTTACCTTCGTAATCCAGCTCTGCGAACATTTTTTCTCAAATCTCACAATAATGCCGTCATCCTAACGGAACTCGCCTGTATGGAGACGCTTAAAGGTAACGCGCAATTGAACTTTTTTCGTTCACACAGGATAACATCCGAATTTCCAGATCGGATATTGATACTAAAGAATAACGACACAATAGCGCGCTTGGCCCCAACAACTAACCCGTTGGATGACTTTGTTGATATTGAACAAACCCAACGAACTCAACTCTTCCTGAAGGCGCTACGAAACGAACAAGCACCGACTAACGCGCAGTTAGCTTTGATGCGAGTACGGGGCAAAAAGGCAACCTCGATTCTTCAAGATACTAACTATCATGAAACAATAATTCGCCATTTTCATATCTTTGAAGAACGTCTAGGTGCGGAGACAACGAAGGTACTTCGATCGGATTTAGGGGCCCTTCAATATACCCAAATAAGGGAATTAGGACGCCTTGCAATGGAATTTGCTGCATCTATGTTTAGAACCATCCTAGATAATCCACCAAGAGAATATGAAGAGGCACGTAATCGGATCATATTTCGACAGGTTCTCTCGTACTGCGCTTTGTTTACCGTATGGAGCGCTCAGGGGGGTATACATTCCGCACGAGAGAAAACACTAAAAAATGATATCATCGACAGTTCACATGCGGCGTATGCATCGTTTTTCGATGGTGTCCTGACAAACGACAGCAAACTAAGGGAAGTCTACAAGATTGCGATTGGACTGCTTGGTATCACAGACAGAGACTATGTGCCGGGATGAGTGATCCCGCCGGGTATGTTTATTTTGCTCTATACGTTTATTGCTGACGGTATTCGAGATCACGAGGGCGCCTGATCTTTAGCTGTCACCCTTTTTTTCAAGGTGTGTTGCTTACCATCTCTAACGCCTCTTGTCCCCAAGCCGCTGCAACAAGAACGCTCTAATGTTTTTCCTAGCAAAAGTGTTCGGAATTATGTAGCAAACGCACAATCTGATAAAATTGCGTTCGATGGGCTTTACAATCCATCAAGGAGGTGCATTGTGAACAAGCTTTTGAATGTGCCTCCGACGCTACATAATTCCGAAAGTGTTCATGAAGAGAAACTTAACACAAGCATCCTAACGCTCAAGGCTTTCGATTCTGAGCGTAGATCAAGTTAAAAAACTCCTCGCTCATACGATAGATAGGTACGTTTGTAGAACCAATCTCCCAAATTATCCATAGTTCTCTAAGACAGAGAGATTCCCGCGCAGATCCTCGTATTCGTCCTCATAATACGTGCGGCGTCACCCCTTCTTGAGTAGCATTTTGATCTAGAATCCGGCAGTTAGTTTATCCGACTTCATTTGCAGTTGCTTTGCGTATCGAGAAGGCGTCAGCCCGCCCAGTCCTTTCTTCGGTCGCTCGTCGTTGTACTCCCGCCGCCAGGTCTCGATGACATGTCGGGCATGCCGCAAATTGAAAAACCAGTGTTCGTTCAGGCATTCATCCCGGAAGCGACTGTTGAATGACTCGATGTAGGCGTTCTGATTTGGTTTGCCGGGCTCGATCAGCCGCAGCTTCACTCCGTGCTTGTGTGCCCAATTTAGCATCGCTGTGCCCGTGAACTCCTTGGCATTGTCGGTCCGAATGACCTTGGGGTAGCCCCGGTCCAAACAGATTCCGTCCAGGACGCGAACCAGGTGATCACCGCCGATAGCATGTTCGGGATGGGCAGCGACGCATTCGGTCGTGCCGTCATCGACGATGCCGAGGATCTTGAGCCGGCGTCCACCGGCGACACGGTCGAAGACGAAATCCATCGACCACCCTGACGGTTCGACGTTCACTTCGGATACGGTGACCTTCGAGCGGACCGACGTGGCGGGGGCGACCAAGTACAAGCTCTTCCTGGGCAACACGCCGGGGGCGAGCGATATCCAGATCGTGTTCATGAACAGCACCACGACCAAGACGGCGACCGGTCTGCCGACCGATGGGCGCACGATATACGCCCAGTTGCGGACCGAAGTCGGGGGTGTCTGGCTGACCAACGACTACACCTTTACCGCCGCGGGTGGGGTACCTGACCGTTCCGAGCTGGTCTCACCCCCTGACGGTTCGACGTTCACTTCGGATACGGTGACCTTCGAGCGGACCGACGTGGCGGGGGCGACCAAGTACAAGCTCTTCCTGGGCAACACGCCGGGGGCGAGCGATATCCAGATCGTGTTCATGAACAGCACCACGATCAAGACCGCCACCGGTCTGCCGACCGACGGTCGGACGATATACGCCCAGCTGCGGACCGAAGTCGGCGGTGTCTGGCTGACCAACGACTACACCTTTACCGCACACACGCAGTAGGGAGGCTCAGGAAATGAAAAATCCAATGAAAACCGTCGTGAATCTCCTGCTGGTCGGTGTCGTCGTGCTGTTTCCCTACGCGGGCGGGGCCGCGGAGCGGATCACCTACTATCATCTGGACGCGCTGGGGTCGCCGGTTGCGGCCTCCGATGAGACCGGAAATCTGCTCTGGCGTGAGGAGTATTTGCCGTATGGCGAACGGCGTCTCAACGAACCGTTCGCGGATGACAACAGCCGCTGGTATACCGGAAAACCCCACGACAGCGTGACCGGGTTGTCGTATTTTGGGGCGCGCTACTACGACCCGGCCGTCGGACGGTTCATGGGGGTCGACCCCAAGGGATTTGATGAGGCAAATATCCAGAGCTTCAATCGCTACGCCTACGGCAACAACAACCCCTATCGGTTCGTGGACCCGGATGGGCAAGCCGCGCAAGCCGTCGTCGGTGCCGTGGTGGGGGCGGTAGCCGACATTGCCCTGCAAGGGATTCTTATTTCGACGGGCGTGCAAGAGTCGTTTAGTATTACGCAAGTTGCCGGGGCCACGGCCCTGGGCGCGGCGTCGGGTGGCTTGGGCCTGGGTAGTAAGGTCAAGCAGCTGGCCGATGCTATTCGGGGAGTCCGGGGAGGGGGCGCCGTTCCTAAGGGGCCAAAGGTTGGTGGTGGAGGTACGCTTGATAAGTTATCGCCGACTGAAATCCAACGGATTCAGAATGCAGCGAATCGATCTGGTCAGGAAATTGGCGTCGTGGGTAGTAGAGTAAATCCGAATAAGGCGCTACGATCAGATTCGGATTTTGATTTTGTTATTGGTGCAAACAGCAAAACGCGAAATAATCTGTCACGATCGTTACCTGGTTCAAAAAATGTTCGCGAGGGCATCCCAAGTAATCAGGATATTTTCAAGGGAACGGTCGATCCAAACAAGCCTCATGTTATTTTCCGTCCGGAGTAACTTCATGGTTGAGACGCAAGAATTCGAACTGCTAAGTGCTGCGAGTAATGCTGTGGTAGTTAGGTACTTGGGCCGGAATTTTCCGGGAGTATTAATTCAAGGTGATACACTACGGACGATCTTGGATGAAATTGAGGAGCTTAAGGAAGAAGCTACAGTTGGGGATTTGGAAGCTGTTAAGGACATATCGAATGTGTTGCAAGAAAAGTTTACGGAACTATTGACTTACTATGAAAGAGTACTAGAAGAACATGGGTGTGAGCTTCCTTATACGAATCCAGTACGCTCTTAAGAACAGGACCCCGCTAGGGGAGTGAATTTCTAGGTAGATATCGAGCAGATTCGAAGCTGAAGTCGAACTGCTCCAGGGTTTTCATCCAGGGTAACCGCGCCTAAGCCAGACGCGACTCGGTGCCGCGTTGTTTACGACCCTGCCACTCACAGTTCGGTACTTGGGTCAGAAGCTCTCGATAACCCAGATCCTTCTTGGTCGCCTGCTCGAGGATGGCACCGCACTGCGGGGCAAGATGGTCGACACCGCATTCGTAATCTCCGCGCTTCAACCCAGGATCATTGAAGGCCGTCGCCCGAGAACTTACCCATGTTCTACAACCCTCCAGACTGCCAACATTGCGACCCAGTATGTGCTGTGTTAAGTCCGCACGGTTGGGATAGTAGAAGGCATCTACCGATTCCCACGGGGCGGGCGTTTGAGGCCAAAACCAGTTCGCCAAATGCTTGGTAGGTGTTCCAAAGATTGCCCACAGAGCGATAGCGATAACGATTAACCAACCCAACTGAAATTCCCCCGAATTAATATTGCCCAGCCATACTACTCTGGTAAGTCATCGTCGCTGAACTTTACTACCTGAATAATATTGTCATAGTCTTCGCGCGTGGCGTTGTTGGCCCGGCATGCCTCGTCAATAATACGCTCGATTTCCTCGTCAGGCTGGCCGTATTTAACTGGTACTACCAAAGTCCCTCGGCCACCCTGGGCCCTCTCCAGCCGTTCTATTCTCAATCTAAGAGTCATATGGTTCGGGCCCCTCTGTGCGTGATCGTATCAGGCTGCGCACTGCGATGATCGCATTGTAATCGTCTCGGGGTGTACCGTTGATGCGGCACTGCTCATTGATGGCCTGATCGATTTCCTCCTGTGTTCGGCAATCCGTAGCATCCACTACGAGAACGCCAAGATTACCTTGAGACCTTTCGAGTTTTGCAATTCGAGATTTGAGGGTCATTTGGCGCGTTTCTCCAATTTGGTCACTCGGTCTTCGAGGTCTTCGAGTTCTTTGACCTTGAGCACCCCAGAAAGGGCTTGCACGACTGCGGCCGATTCGGAAGGGGTCAGCGTGCCGGCGGCCATTTGCGCCAGGATACCTTCGGCTTTTTGCGTAAGGGTGCCACCGTCCAGGGAAATCGACACCGGTATATCGACAGAGCGATAGGCAGGAATGATCCGATCAATACACAGCCGCAAGGCCGTGCTATCGCCTTCTAGGGCCAAGGCAACGGCTTTCTCCACGAGCTTTTCAGCGTGGGGTTCGAGCAGAGCCCGCAACGCTGTGCGCTTATCCTTGCTGCCCTTGGGACGTCCGCTCGGGTTTCCGCTCTGGCCTCGCTTGAATCGGCTCATGCTGTTATTCCACTGAATTGATCAGGCACCACACGCACAACGCTGGTGATCAGTCACTTGGACCCGACGGACCATCCATTGCTGAACAGCCCGCCGGGAGGTATGCAAGAGTTAGACAAAGGGCCTTGACCATTTCATCCAAGCTTTGCCCTGAGAAAATCAAACCTGCCCTCTGCTATCACCTTTAGGGTTGGGGCAAGGCATGAGGTTAGGTAAAGGTGAAAGAAAAGGAGTAGGAGTAGTGTGCATCATGCCCGCCCCTCCAACTTACCTATCACGCTGTATTGCAAGAGTTTTGGTAGCGCCTGTCCGCGAATGGTGCTGATTTCGCGTACCCTGGCTTTCAGTGTGAATCGCCTGATCGAGTCGGGTGGATTGAAGCCCCGCAGAACGAACTCTGATTCCAGACACCGGGCATACTCGACTGTGTAATCTGAACCACGAGCAACGTCGAACCCGCCACCGCGGCGCAGCTTCAGGGCGTTGTAGTATCTGGGCAACTCCATCCCGAAAAACTCGCCGGGCGTCACGATCCGAAACCACACTTCGATTTTGGGCGAGTTGCCGAACATCAGACTTGATTTGTGTCTGGCGTAAACCACCTCATAAGTGCCGGCTTTGACCAACGGCGGACGGCTTCCAACGATGCGACCTTGGGCCGGTTTTCGGTAAATGCTCGAAGACCCCGCAGGGTCGCACTGCACCCCCTGAGCACTCAAGTCGTAAACGTTTGATTTTTCTATCATGCTATGACCTCCGAAATGGGGGTCTCGGAGTCTCGGAGCTGCGTTCTACCCCTACGAGTCGGTACAGCTCGCGGACATTTATCGCCCAAGCAGCGGCTACGTGGTGCATGCCGCCTCCTCATTTGCCTCCGCCAAGCGCTGGATTAGGTCTCGGATATCCTCGACCCTCCAAGCTGAGACGTTCGGTGCAAGTTTTACTGGTTTGGGATAACGGCCGGTTCTAACACCCTCCCACCAGGTCGATTTTGAAACGGGGTAAATGGCAGGTATGGGTGGGTCCGAATGTTTGTCGCCGATAATCTGCGGTAAACGCAGGAAACCGGTCTTCGGCAGGCCGTCGTTTAGAATCTGCATGGATGTGTGTCTCGGTTTGTTTACGCCCGAGCCAGTCTATCCAGTACCGCGACCTCACGATGACGAAAACCGGGGCCGATTTACGACCGGTTTTTGACACCGTAAATTGGGCCTAAAATCAGGGGTATTGCAAATACCGGTCTAGTCGAGCGGGATACTCTATTCCGGCATCGCTGAGCGATGCCTGGATGAACTCCAGCTTATCGTAGCCTCGGCCACTACGCGGTTTTACTGCTCCAACTTGTTGTGACGGCTCATTTGAGCCTTGATAATGCTCATCAAATACTGATTCAAGCTGTCGGATTACTTCCCGGAGCGCGAGTTTGGGCGGGCTCCCGCCGGAATTCGTCCTTGGTAAATCTCTGAGTACGGCGTTAACGACCGTATAAAAAGCTCCCACCCGTTGCGTTAACGTCGTTATTTCTGCGTCAAGTTCATCCGTTGCAGATCGCGCCCAATCGCTGAGTGTGTGTAGCTGCTCCAAGAACAGGGCCGCCGCACCTCGCACAGACTCTAACTCGGAGCGGATGTCTCCAGATTTAGGCATGTGATCTAAGACCTTTCGAGCGGGCTGAAATACACCTAACAACAGCTCGACTTGTTCCAGCGCAGTTTGGACTCTATTCGGGAGTTCCCCCATTCCTGGGTCGAACCCGAGCAATCCGGACAATGTTTCACGCGCATCGTCACTTAGTCGATGTGGCGTAGCGAAAAAACCCTTGGACTTCGCTTTTGGAATCGGTTTGGTCATTAAGCCCGCTTGCGTTTCATCGAAACAACTTTCCCGGACGCGGCGGCAAACGTCGCCCATGTCTCCATCAGCTTACGCCGTTTCTCGAAAAGATCGGTTCGGTTATACGCGGCCTCCGTTTTATCCCGTAGCGTGTGAGCCAATGCGGCTTCGCAGACTTCGCGTGGATAGTTCGTTCTTTCTGCCGCGAAGTCCCGGAAAGTCGAACGGAACCCATGGGCGGTCACGTCGTAATTCAACCGCCGCAGCGCCATCAGGAACGCCATATTGGACAGTTGCTGATGTAACCGGCCCGGGAATATGTAATCGCCACCGTCGGATAGGGTTTCTGCGGACTTCAGAATTTCAATACAGCGTTTCGAGAGCGGGACTCTGTGGGGTCTTTTCGCCTTCATGCGGTCGGCGGGGACGGTCCAAGTTTTCGCCTGCCAGTCGATCTCGCCCCACTTCGCGCCGATTACCTCACTCGTACGCGAGGCGGTGAGGATTAGAAATTCGAGCGCCAGCTTTACGGCTTCGGCGGTGTTCGATTTATGAAGTTTGCGCAGAAACGACGAGATTTCGGTATAGGGTAGGGCGGCATGATGCTTGAGAGTCGCCGGCTGCTTTGGTAGCACCTTGCCCACGCCCTCTACCGGATTGTCATCGGTTCGGTAGCCGGCCGCTTTGGCGTAATCGAATACGACCTTGATGCGTTGGCGGACACGGCGGGCAGTTTCCGGTTTCGAAAGCCAGATCGGGGAGAGGGTCTTCAGTACGTCGGCTGAATCGATGGTATTGACCGGCTTGTCGCCCAATACGGGAAACGCATACTGGCTTAGTGTGTTGATCCACTGCGCCTGATGCTTGGTGTTGCGCCACGCTTTGGAGTGCTCCTCGTGGACGGTTCGCGCCGCTTCCCGAAACGTCGGAATCTGGCGCTTTTCTTGCCGCCGCATTGCCAGGGGGTCACCGCCTGATCGGGCGATTTCGCGCAGCCTGAGGGCGTCTGAGCGGGCTTTCTTCAGCGAGGTGGTACGGAGTCCCCCTAAACCAATATCGCGGCGCTTACCGTGCACGACGGTGCGCAACAGCCACCGTTTCGCGCCTGATGAGTCCACGACGAGATAAAGCCCGCCGCCGTCGGCGTAGCGCCCCGGTTTCGTAATGCTGCGTACCGCGAGTGCCGTGAGCGCTTTATCAGGATGTTTGTTCGTCACGCCGTTTACCCCACATTTCACCCCACATTTTATGTGGGACGTGGACGGATCGCAACGGACGGCGACGAACTATCTAACCGAATTTAAGTACAAGGAAACAGTGCGTTAGTGGACTTTGCTGGACCGGATCGCACGTGCATTAGGCGGACACCCTCTCCGCCAATACATCGATCTTACGTCATTGAAATTCGAATATCCCACCCCCAAACGTCCCTACGCAGAAATCCGAACGATTCAACGCCGGTGAGCGCCCCAGGAGAGTTCGTCTCGTCACGGCAGTCTTAGAAGAATCCTGCTACTGGCGAATGGGTATCCTGCCGAGATCCCTCATTGATGTCGTTTGAAATAATGTCTAGTCCTTCGTCAATCCGGCATTCAATGACCACCATACCTCCAAGCCGCTCGTTTCAGGGCCTATTCATGCGCCGGTTAGCGATACACAAACGAATACAACACTCTCGACCGCACGCCACAAAGCGAGACATCGATGCTGCTAACAAGAACCGTAAACAAAACGCGCGGTTAGAGGTGTAAGAAGGATAACTACTGATTGTGGACCCGCGTCGCAGAGCGGTGATCGCACCTATCCAGGTCGCCGCAGCGAATCCCTTATGAGGAGCGACGATATGCCCTCTAAGTCGTTGATCAAGCAACCATCATCGGTGGCCTGATGCTGGGCGGCCCACGGTGGCCGCTTCCCGGCACCTAGCGATACCGGCGAAGTGTCGAGGGTTCCGGCAGCTTCCCGGCATCGGCGATCACACCCGGCAGGACCGTGGCGGGAAGATGGGCCGAGTATTACCGCCATGTCTCAGTTTGAACCGATCCCCGGCAACGAGCGACAAAGCGCGTGAGGATTTCACAATAAAACCAAATTTTGAGGCAACCATAACAATGAAACCACGAAACCAGATCAGAACCCCCCGTATTGGAGAGCTCGCTTTTGCCGTGTTTTCATGCGGTGTTCTAGCCGCTCCGGCGGCACAGGCCATGAGCAGTCAAGGCCTGGGTAACAGCGATTTTGGTAATGTTAGCGTTCCTACTTTTGCCGTCAAATCGAATGGCGTCGAGCCCACAGTATTGGACAAAAGCCTGTCCAACAAATGGAGCGGCAGGCTCACAACGGAAGAGTTTCCAGTCGTACGCATCAAGAGTTTTAAATTTGGCCCCTCCTTGGTGGTGCCAGCCAAACCCGAGCTGGGCTTCAGCGTCGCCAAAAAGCAACCGTACGATGAGAACCAAGACGCGAGAAAGAGCTACAAGTATTTGCAGAAGCAGATAGACGAAAATATCAGTGGTAATATCTCCCTGGCGAACATGGAGAACTTTGCCTGGTCTGCGTGCAAGACCCATGTGGATTACCTGCGCGTGGTGAAGAAGATGAGCAGAAAGGAAATCTTTTCAGTCGATCGGAAGATCCCTCTGCATTGGGGTTTTTCTGGACATATGCGCACCACCCACATCACCCCCTCACCAACCGAGGTGCAGGAACCCGCCCTCAATCCCAAGGCCGTGTCCTACATCATCTGCAAGAAGTTTGAGGGTCCGGCTATCGATCACGCAGGTGATATGGCTGCTGATCTGGGCCCGATGGGCTTGTATCAAATGAACACTCTGCCTACCCGCAGCCTGGGTAATCTTTATGAGAAGTGCCCGGCCCCGGTCAGCCTTGCGACCATCGTTTATTCGAACCAGAAAGGCGTCTTGAAGGCGCAGGTCGAGTACCGCGACGAATATGGCAAAATCACAAAGGGGCCAAAACGCAATGTCCACACCGGTAAGCCCAATCCTAACGACGGCAAGGTGATCACCGAGTTTATGACCGACATCAGTCTCCCGGTCGCCAAACGCGTGCCGCCCGGGAACCCGACCAGCGGCGGTAGCATCGGTGGCCTGGCCGCGGAACAGAGAAAACCCGATGACGTTCTGCCCGGAAACAACAACAAAAATATCCATAGAGGTGCGGTTCGCGTCGTTATCAAGACCGGTCAACCTGTGAAGGTGTCGCCGGGTGGGCAACAAGCCGAGAGCGAACTGAAGGGCGCGCTGGCCTCCGACTGGATACTGTATACGCTGACCTGCAAACCGCAGCTCAACCCGGCGCTCGGTGGAATGCCGAATGAGATATCGGGAGGGAAACGTCCCACGCATTCCAAGGGCTCCCCGGCAGACCTGGTGGCTACGCCGAGTAAGGCAGGTTTGAAGGGTGAGAATCCGGGACGCAGGCCTGGTTTCAAGAAGCAGAAACGCACTTATGTGGATATCGCCATCAAGGACGCGAAAATGGTGGCCCCACGGCGTCTGAGCGTTACTGCTGCGAACGCCGGTACCGCCGGCGCCCAAGGGTGTTCGTTGAACGTCGCTTACCAGACCGGCAACAAGAACCGCCAGACGAACCTGGTGCTGGGCAACATCGCCGCAGGTGCAAACGTAACCAAAGCGACCCGTCTCGCGGGGTTCAAGCCGCCGAAGAACATCAAGATCAAGGCGAGTTGTTCCAACGAACCGCCCGGGCGGCGTAGAAACAACAACCGAACCCTCAATTAGCAGCGTTCACGAATCAGTGATAAACCGGGGCGGAGGGATTAATTTCGATCCCTCCGTTCCCATTTACGAGGCGTTGCTACGCTTGGCTTTGCCCCCCGCATCGCTTTCGCCTTACCGTATCACCCCTCGCGGTACCTGGCACACATCGGGTCAGTTCGACGCCCGGTGGCATCCGATAACTTTCGCCTGACGGACGACCTCTTGCACAGTTTGCGTAAAAGTCCGGGCTCAGTATCTACGTAGACGTCCGTCCCGCTAGATAGGGCAGCACCATGATCGAACGGTAGCTCTCACCGAAAGCAGTCGCTCGAACGTCTCAAAATCAAGGAGACCGTACTTCCGGGTTCGGCCACGAGCGGATCGCTTCTTTCGGGGGGATGAAACAGTTGCCATTTTTGGAATAGCCTCTGTTGTCGCTTATCTGCTTTTCAGTGCTGCCTCGACGGTCTTCTTGATGTTTGATGGCTCGGTCAACCCCCACGCTTCCAGTCGCGCGTGGATGTATTCGGCGACAATACGGTTCCCTAGCGGTGAGTAGTGGCCCCAGTTTCTAGTCAGTTGATCTATTGTATATTGTGACTCATACGGCTCTAGTGCCCCGAGCAGGTCAATGTACCGATACCCCCTTGCATCGAAATCCTCGAGCAATGGTGTATAGCGCCGTGCCTTCCCTTGGCGACTCTTCCGTTGATCGCCGGTGTCGGGGAATATCAGAACTATAGGTACTGCACCATTTTCGATCACTTCTTGATAAAAAGCGTCGAAGATCTTGAGGGTTACCTGATATGCTTCTGAGCCCACCTGATACATACCGTCTTTAAAGATTGGGTTTGAGATCCTTTTCCGATAACCATATAAGAGGACCTTGGCGAAACGCACTGATGGGAGAACATCAAAGGGCCCACCATCATAGTTGATCTGATAGTGGTAGTCATGCTCACCGAGCTGAGCCAGCACCTTTGTATCGTTGTGCAAAAAGTATTCATAATCTTCAAACGTTGACAGTGGATTTTCCTGTAAGTCCAATGCATCATCGCCTACCATAAATCGCGGCTTCGTGAAGATCGCATTGCGGTACAACCTTGTATAGAATGGTCGAAACACATTCACATTCCGGGCGATGTTCTCAGACATATATCCAATCAATACAATGTGCGGCTGGTATTCTGTACCAACTTCAAGGTACCGCAAGTAGGCCTGATCCAGACCATAGGCGCCTACACCATAGTTGAGGACCTCGATCGCAGGATCAATCGAGGATAATTGCTTGGCCCACGTCTCGATCAGATTGACATCTGAGCCGTGTGTGAATGAATCCCCAAAGGCAGACAGGCGAATAACCTTTGAAGAAGGTGTGGTCGCATACTCGCGGTTATCGCGCATGCCCGCTGAATTATATTCGTAAACGATGGTCCCATATTTGGATGAAAACTCATATCTTGATTGTTTGTTCGTCCATCCCAACATCGGATCTTGATGTATGTATTGCGCTTCCCTCTGCGTCGTAAAGCGTCTTAGATGGTCTTTCTGCTGCTCCGACAGGGAATTTATTCGCGGATCATAACGGTAGTTGTAGATCTTCCCGACAATGAGAAGACCCGCATAAATGACGCCTTCAATGAATAGATACAGTAACAGCGCAAAGAGGGTGATTACTTTAGCGTTCGATTTCATGTTGTGTAGGCTTTAGAACTCCTTGCTCCACCTATGGAGCCACAGATTTCTCGGACTGGTCTAAAGCGCTCATTATCTCTCAAACTGATATGTAGAGTGGAATGGCACTTCATGAGGTAGCCAAATGACTTCAACCTTGGGCAAAGCGCAACTGTTTGAAATGGTGAGCAGCCGCTTACTTCCAAAGTGTTAAAGAGGGCTTGTTTTGTGCGAGTGTGAGATTGCGCCAGTAAGCGGGTATGTCTGGTGGCCTTGCATGGTGTTTTGTGGATTCGTCGGTTGATGGTACGGCGCGATGGATGAGGAATGACCTATGATGCAACTACTGAAATTCGGGCCGGCGTTCGGCGTGCCGGACTTGAGTCCGTTCGTATTGAAACTCGAAACTTATCTGCGGCTGGCGGGTTTCGAGTACACGCCGGTAAACGGGGACGTGCGCAAGGCGCCGAAGAAGAAACTGCCGGTTTTGATCGACGGTGCGCGTACGATTCCGGATTCGGAGTTCGCCATTCGCTATTTGTGTGAGACCTACGGGGACAAGGTGAACGCTGGACTCCCGAAAATCGAACACGCCGGGCATCACACGCTGCGCCTGAGCCTCGAGGACCACACCTACTTTTTGGCCGTCGCATATCGATGGATGCGGGAAGACAACGCGCGGCTGGTTCGCGAAGCGTTTTTCGCGCGGTTGGGGGTGATGAAACACGTCGTATTCAAATTGGTGCAGCGGAGCCTGAGGCAGACTTTGAACGGGCAGGGGACGCTGCGCCACGGCTGGGGCGAGATCGACCGGCTGATCGAACGCGATATCGAAGCGCTGGAGATCCTGCTCGAAGGTCGGCCCTATTTCGGTGGGGACGAGCCGCGTGAAATCGACTGCACCACGTTCGGATTCATTGCGAATATGATCGTTCCGGACTTCGACACGCCCTTCCGCACTTTGAGCCGCCAGTCCGCGCCGCTTGTCGACTACCACAACCGCGTGACCGAGCGGCTGTTCAGCGACTACCAGGCGAGTTTGCGTTACCCGCCCGTTGCGGGATGAGTGCGCTTGCGTCCCGCAGCCTAGAACTTGACTTTCGGCGAGGCCGCCGGTGGCGGCCATGCACCGGCGCCACCCCTCGGATATACTATTGAGTCTCGTTCCTCTGGGTTCACGCGATGTTCGCACTGCCTCGAGCGCCGGCGCCCGATCCCCGTTTCGTGACCGAAGACTATGAACCCGCCTACTTGGGTTTGTACCGCCGCGGTGAACTCGCTGGTCGTGTTGCGCTGGCCTTGGCGGAGCTGGAAGACTGCTGCGCCTGTCCCCGCAACTGCCACGTAAACCGGCTCGTCGACCGGGCCAAGGTGTGCCATACGGGTCGGCACGCCATGGTCAGCAGCGCCTTTCCACACTTCGGCGAGGAGGATTGCCTGCGCGGGTACAACGGGTCCGGTACGATCTTTTTTGGGCTGTGTAATCTGCGGTGTGTGTTTTGCCAGAACTGGGACATTTCTCAGCAGCGTCAAGGCCGGGAATGCAGCGCGGAGCAGATTGCCGACCTGATGGTCGCCCTGCAGGCCAAGGGTTGTCACAACATCAACTTCGTGACGCCGGAGCACGTGGCGCCGCAAGTCGTCGAAGCGGTCGCCGCTGCAGTCCCTAAGGGTCTGCGCCTGCCCATCGTTTACAACACGAGCGCCTACGACGCGCTGGCGTCATTGGAGCTGCTGGACGGAATCGTCGACATCTACATGCCGGACTTCAAAGTGTGGGACCGGGAGAGCGCGCGCGGGCTGCTCAAAGCCAAGGACTATCCCGAGCGCGCCAGGGTGGCCATCAAGGAGATGCACCGGCAGGTCGGGCCGCTGCGCTTCGGACCGGACGGACTGGCCCGCCGGGGATTGCTGGTGCGGCATCTGGTCATGCCGGGACAGACCGAGGAGGCGAAGCACATTTTTCGGTGGTTGGCGCAGGAACTGTCGCCGGATACCTACGTGAACGTCATGGACCAGTACCGTCCCGCTTACCAGGTCGGCACCCGGGCGTCCAAGAACAAGTACGACGGCATCGCCCGGCGGCCTCGACGTGCGGAACTGGAATCGGCCTTCGCTGCGGCACGCGCGGCCGGGCTGCACCGATTCGACGTGCGCAGGTGATGGTGACAACGCCGGTGCGGTATGGATGTGTTGCCCGCAGGGTTGGCGTATATATTGACGACAGACGTTTTCTCGATGAATTCGCTGAAAGGACCGCTATCATGAAGACGATTTCGCGTTTGGCATTCCTTCTGACGTTGTTGTCCCCGACCGTTTACGCGCAAGACTACTTCCTGGAGCTGGCAGGGATTCCGGGCGGTAGCGTGGAGGCGCAGCACCAAGGTTGGATAGATATCCTTTCTTTCGAGCACGGCATCGATGTGGCGAGCGGCGGTGGAGCCGGCCGCGAGACCGGACGGCCCCTTTTCAAGGACTTCCGCATCTGTAAGGAAATCGATAAGTCCACCCCGCCCATCCAAGAGGCGACCGCCCGCGGAACGGTGCTCCAAAACGCGAATATGGAGGTCGTGCGCAACGGTCAGGTGGTATTGCGGTACGAGTTTTCCCGCGTCCGCCTGAAGGACTACTTCATCTCCGGCGAGAAAGGCGAGATGCCACGCGACTGCGTGTCATTGGCTTTCGAACGGATCAAGGTCACGCATATTTCCTACGACGCGGCCGGCAACCCGTCGGAAACGTTTTTCGAATGGGACGTCGCCAGCGGAAATTGACCAACAAGGGACCAACATGGGAACAGATTTATTAAACCTTAAAGAATCAATCTGCCCCCCTTGTGAGATGATTCGTACCGTTGTGATGATCTCCGCTTCGGTATGACGGGGGTCGTCAAACTCGTTAGGAGTTATTGAATGGAACCAGAAACACGCGCCGGTTTCCGTAATAGATGATCAGACCCAGGACCGCGTAACTGACAAGTGCCGGTATCAGCCACTGCGCGCCGCGAAAGTAGAGCAGAATCGTTAGCGCCAGCGAAATAATGGCTACGCAAATAGCCACTGCCTGGCGGCGCTTCGTGTCTGCGTCAACGGTGAAGCGGCCGCCGCAGTCCGGGCACACTCTGAAGTTTGCCCACATGCTCTGATGGCGAAGCTTGCGCCCGCATATGTGTGTTGATCACGTGGGGTTAGAAGTCCTCGAACAGACTTCCCGCCGCCCAATCGTGGATACCAGTCGCACTGCGGTTTCGCCCTCCGCTGACGCTGGATTCCTGTCCCGTCGCTCGATTGTTGGACCCACCGCCGATCGCCGCCTGAGGTCCGTCGGCCGTGTTGAAAGAGCCGGCCGTGATGCTGGCTTGCGCCCCGCCGGCGGTGTTGAAGCGTCCACCTGAGACGCTCGCTTGTACGCCACTCGCGGTGTTGCGGATACCGCCGCTGACCGTGGCACGGATACCGCTGGCCACGTTGCTCTCGCCGCCTAAGATTACAGCCTGCGACGCGGTGGTGCGGTTGCCAATTCCGCCGACTACCGTGGAATCCAAACCGCTGGCGGCATTGCTGTTGCCGCCGCAAACCGTGGTGCGCGATTGGGTCGCCGCATTTCCGCCGCCGCCGCTCACCGCCGAATGCGCGCCGCTGGCTGTGTTGAACTGGCCTCCGGATACGGTACCGTAGACTTGATTGATGACGTTTTGATGGCCCATTACCAGACCTCCATACCGGGAGTAGCTGTTGTGGGAGCCGGCAACGATGTTGTGTGACCCGGACTTATGGCTCAGCGCCCAGATTTCCCCGGCCGCTTCGCAGTCGAATTGCGTTGTGTACTGGCCGTCGCTGCATACCAGCGCATTCACCGGTCGGTCGCGTGGTTCGTTGTAACCGACGATCAGGTTGCCCACCCCGTTTACGGTATTGGTAGCGTTTAGACCGTTCTGGATTTGTACGTTGACACCGGTAAAGACGACCGTCGGTTGGCCGTCAACCGTCTCGAATCGAACCAGGCCGTCGAGCTCGTTGACGCTGCTGTTTTCGAGCGCCAGGATCCGGGCTTGCGCCTCGGCCAGCGCGGTTTCCAGATCGGAGACGCGCTGCTCCAGGCTCTGTGCGCGGATGATGTCGGGCGTCGCAAGTGTGGTGAGGAAAGCAATCAAGAAAGTTGAGTACCTTGGCATTCCAGTGCCTCCTTGGTAGTTTTTTGGTATGAGTATTGGCCGATCGACGGAGTTCTCCGGACAAGACCACAGGGATTTATAGGCGAAACCGCCGCACCATGGGTTGATCTACGTCAACCGGCGGGGGATAGGGCGCGTCTTTTACGCCTGCATGGCGAATATTCGAGGGTCGTCGATTTTCACGCCCTATAACTTCAGGCCGTAATGATTCAGGATAAGTATCACGCATAGATAGGCGGTGACCGTCAGAGCAATGGAGATCCCCAGACTCAAATAAAAGTTAACGCCATGCCTTAACAGGAGAGGCAGTGCAATAAACAACGCCAACGACGGCAACACCAGCCAGAATATACTCGCTGCCAGCGCACTGACCTTGGCGGCGTCCTGGGTGTCTACGTAAAGCCAGACCATAGCCAGTACCGAGACCAAGGGCACCGACGCGAGTATCGCTCCCGCGAGTGAACTGCGTTTGGCGATCTCAGAGATGGCTACGATCAAGACGGTGGTGACGGCGATTTTTACCAGGTAGTAAGTCAATAGATCCTCCGGTCATACTTGAAATATGTCGTTAGCGGCGTCTTGTACCGACCAGACCCGGTTGAAAACAGACATCGTCCAATCGGTCGACATCGCTAAAGCCCGCCTTTCGTAACAACGCTAAAAGCGAACGAGTACACCCACCTCCCAATCCTCGTAGATCAGATGGTAAAAAGGAGTGAGTGGGTCGTAGAACTCGGCGCTAGATGACATGACCTCGCACTCTCCGGCGGCTCAGAGTTCGTGGATCGGAGGGGCGAACGCCTGACTCAAGAGTACCCGATCATTTTGCGCGAACCCCAGGCGCTCATAAAGTCGCTGCGCTGGATGATCCGGTCTGCCGGTCTCGACGAGTAGTGCGCGGACGCCCAGCCCACGACAGCTTTGCTTGACTCTTGAGAGGAGCGCAGTTCCTGTGCCTTGCCCGCGCGCCGCGGGCCGGACATAAAAGTCATCGATCCAGCCCCGCAGCCCACCGTATTCCATGCTGAAGCTCAGCGTCAGCATGACGTAACCCACGGGTCCGGCATCGGTGTTAGCGAGCCAGACGCAGCCCAAGTCCGGGTCCCGGATGAATACCGCGAACGCATCATGGGCGGCGTCGTCGCGCAACGGATAACCGGCTTCCGCGTAGAACTCGCGCATTAGCGACGTGAGAGCTGGAATATCGCTGGTGTCGGCAGCTTTTATCCTGATGGTCATAATTCCTGTTCCGTGCCCGACACACTGTAGCTTGAAATTTGCATGCCGGGTTCTTCGAACTTGTCGGTATATGTGATGTGGTTATGCGGCGTCAGTTCCGTGTACGTGCCTCCAAACGAACGTGCTTTACCGGTCACGCTACTTGGATTGCCGGGTTTTGTACTCCGCGACCGCGTGTTTGCTCAACGGGATAGTCAGCGGTTTACCGGTCAATGCGTTTACGTCTACGTAGACTTCTGTGTCGAACAGGTCCGTGAGGTTACTGTAGCTCAGTACGTCGTGGACGTTTCCGCCGGCGCGTATGCGTCCGTCGGCGAGCAGATAAACGGTATCGCAGTATTCGGCGGCAAGATTGATGTCGTGCAGTACCGTCAAAACGGCGCATTGTTCTGTGTGTGCGAGATCTCTGACGATGTCGTAGAGTTCCACCTGGTAGCGTATGTCGAGCGCGCTCGCGGGCTCATCCAACAACAGGACCTGCGGTTGTTGTGCTAGTGCACGGGCGAACACCACTCGCTGCCGTTCCCCGGACGACAACTCATGGATGGAGCGTGGGGCAAGCTCAAGAGCCCCGCAGCGTCTCAGGGCGTCTTCGGCAATGGCGATGTCGGTTTGCGATTCGAAGGTGAGGCCGGACAGATGCGGCTGCCGTCCCATCAGTACCACTTCCAACACTGAGAACGGGAAGCTGAAGGACGACTCCTGCGGGACGCTAGCCACCATCCGCGCGACGGCTTTTCGTGTCATTGCCGATACATTTTGACCCATCACCGACACCTTGCCGCGATAACCGGACAGAACGCCGGACACCACTTTCAAGAGCGTGCTTTTGCCCGAACCGTTGGGGCCGAGCAAACCGACGACTCGTCCGCGGCCCACACGCAGGGATACGCCGTGCAGGATAGTGCGTGCCCCGTAAGCGAAATCGAGGGCTTCGACGTCGATGGCCGTGTCGCTGTCAGAGGTCATAGATGCGGCTGCGGGTGCGAAGCAGGTACAAGAAGAATGGACCGCCCACCAGCGCCGTCACCACGCCCACCGGCAGCTCACCGGGAGCGACAATCACGCGCGCGAAGAGGTCGGCCATGATCAGGAAACTGGCCCCGCCGAAGAAAGCCGCCGGCAGGAGCAACCGGTGGTCCGGACCGAGCAACAGGCGCAGGATATGCGGTACCACCAGACCGACGAAACCGATCAATCCGGCCATGGCCACGCACAGGCCGGTGAGCAGCGAGCCGAGTACGAACGTGCGGCGTTTAACGCGTTCCACGTCAACGCCGAGTTGCAGTGCTCCTTCCTCGCCGAGACTCAAAGCGTTGTAATCGCGACTCATTCCCGTGAGCGCCAGTGCGGCCAGTAAGATCGCCACGCCGACTACGATCAGCTCAGCGGCGCCCAGGGAAGGGACGCGTCCCATGAGGTAAAACACGATGTCGTGCAGTTGTTCCAGCGATGCAATGCTCTGAATAAAGTAAATCAACGCGGCGGCGAAGGCGTTGAAGATCACGCCGGTCAGCAATACGGTAAACACCGCCAGCCGCCCATTGACCGTGGCGATTCTCTCGATCATGACCAGCGCGCCCAGCGCGCCAAGGAAAGCACACGCCGGCACCGCCAGCGGGCCGATCAGTCCGCTGCGGGCGCCGAAGCCGAAGAGGATCGCGAGCACACCGCCGATACTCGCGCCTCCGGACACGCCGAGTACATAGGGGTCGGCCAGTGGGTTTCGCAACAGTGCCTGGAACACCACGCCGGCCACCGCCAGTGCACCGCCCAGCAGGCCCGCGATCACCACGCGCGGCAGGCGTATATCACGCAGGATCGCGTATTGCACGGGATCGTCGGCGGCGTCGAGAAATAGGTACTTCAGGGAAATCGTCCCCGCACCGAAGCTGACGCCGAGCAACAGACAGACGATCAGTAACAGGGTCAGAAGCCCGATGATCAGAATCATCCGGTCTTTGGTCAGCGGTGTGTGCCGGCGTGCCACCGCTCTATTGAAGCTCCAGATAATCTTCCCGTCGGGGCGACCCGAAAACTTCGGGATGAATCAGTTTGCCCATGAGTCGCGCCATGTCCGGCAGACGCAGTCCAGGGATGACAAGCTGTGATGGGTCCACCCAGTGAACACGGTTGTCCCGCACCGCGGGTAAAAAGTCCCATCGCCGCCAGGTGCCGGGTTGCCGACCGCGCGGCGCGCCGGCGAAATTCTGCGACGTGTCGATAATCACTTCGGGGCGTCTTTCCAGTATCGTTTCCATGGAGATCTGCTGGTATGGCGAATGCGCGTCGTGGGCGACGTTGATGCCGCCGGTCATACGTATTAACCGATCGATGTGCGAACCGGGGCCTGCCACATACAGAGGATCGCGACCCACGACGAACAACACCCTCCGCTCGGGGATACCCTGGGATTGTAAGCGAATTGCTTGCAACTCGCCCTGCAGGCGTGCCGTAATCGTGCGCGCCGCCTCGCCGCGCCCGAATCGTTCGCCGACCCGCATCAGCGACTGGAACACGCCGTCGTAAGTGGAGGTATCGAGGGCGATCACCTCTATTCCAAGGATTTCCAAGCGGCGATGGGCGGCCGTAGCGGCCTGACTTTTCGTATTGATCAACGCCTGCGCGCCGAGGCGCACCGCCTGTTCGACGTTCGGGCTGTCGTAGCCGCCCACGACCGGCAGGGTGGCGAGGCGCGGTGGCCAAGGACCAAACTCACCGATACCAACGACGCGGTCGCCTAAACCGAGCCGGTCGAGCATCTCGGCGGCCGCTGGTGACAGGACGACCAGTCGTTGTGGGTCAGGCCGCGGCGCGGAGGCCGGTTCGTCCGCACAACCGGCCGACAGGCCGCACGCCATGACGACCCCCATAAGCGCGACCCGCATGGTGAACCCCGGCGGCCAGCGCCGGCGGGACGTCACGGACCGGTACCGTCGGTGCCCGAACATGTGCGCGTTACCAGGGCTCGAGATCGAACCGGATTCCGGCAAACAACCCGATACCGCTTGCGAAGAATCCCAACGGTTCCTGGTATTCATCGTCGAGGAGGTTTTCGATTCTGCCAAACACCGTCAAACGGTCGTTGACTGCGAACGATGCGGCGACGTTGATGAGCGTATAGCTGTCCAGTGTCACGTTCTGCGAAGGAAATTGGGTGAAATCCGTATCCTCCATCTCCCCGTTGTAATTCACGCCGACGTTTAGATTACCGCGTTGGGCGAGGAACCGGTGATTGAGATTGACGCTAGCGATATGCCGCGGCCGACGGATCTCTCGGGTCTGTTGTCCGCTGACCGGATCCGGCTGGGTGGCGTCGAGATAAGTGTAGGTCGCCGACACGTCGGTATCTGCGGTCAGCCTTAACGCGGCGGTCACCTCGACACCCTTGCGTTTGCTCTCGCCCGTGAGATTGACCGCGGTAAAAAACGGGAAGTTCGAGAAATCATTGACGATCTCGTCCTCGAGGCGCTCGCGAAAATAGGTCACGCCGAACTCGAACCGGCCATCCCACAACGTTTGGTCGATACCGATATCCCAGGCCTTGGAAGACTCGGGCTTGAGATTCGGGTTGCCGACGAACCTTCCAAACGCCGAATTCAGCTCGACGAAGAGCGGATTCTTCACGCCGGTCCCGTAACTCGCATGCCAGCGCGTGGCGGTGTCGGGAAACCGCGCGGCAGCGGTGATCCGGTACGTGGTGCTGTCATCGAAATCCGTATTGTCGTCGTGGCGAGCGCTGCCCGACAGAAACAGACGTTCGCGTAGAGACAACCGGTACTCGCCGACAACGCTGTCGATACGGTTGCTGGCGGAAACCGTGGGTGTGAGTGCGAACGGGCTTGCGGTCGCCGCGTCGTATTCGGTTTTTTCGTATTCATAGGCAACCGTGGCCGCGTGCGAGGCGGATATCGACGGTGTGTCGAAGAACACGGAGCTCTGATAGATGAACTTATAATTGTCGGCCTCCTGGCTAGCATTGAATTCACCGCCAGTCGTCGTGTCATGGTCGGTGCGCGTAGTGGCCGCGCGAAGCAAGTTCTGCCACCGGTCGTTGTGCGTATCGAGCTTCGCCTGCAGCATCGCGTAAGTGTAGCGATTATCCGATTCGTTGATGTCCGTATCGACGCCTCCGCCGTCGAATTGGTTGGTTGAGTCGGTGTGCAGGATCGATGTTTGAACGCTCAGGTTCTCACTTGGGTGCATACCGCCCCTGAACGACAGGCGGGTGTTGTCGTACCCGTCATCGTCGCCGACGTCGCTCGGTAACCCGGCGCGAATGTCAGTCCCGTCGGTGGTCAGATGAGCGGCGGCGAGACGATAGTCGTACCGCTCGGACGCACCGGAAAATGCACCGCTCGCCCGGAACGTACCGAACGAGCCGCCCTCCAGCGACCCGCTCACGCGCGGCGCCCCGCGCCCCGTTTGCGTCACGATGTTGATCACGCCGGATAGGGCGTCGCTGCCCCACAACGCGCTTTGCGGACCACGAACAACTTCCAGACGCTCGATGTCCTCGGTCATCAAGTCGGCGAAATTGAGCGTGTCGTCCTGTGATCGATCGTTCATCTCGATGCCGTCGATCAGGACCAGCACGTGGTTCCCTTCACCCCCGCGCATGCGGACTACCGTTTGCGTGCCCAACGGCCCGGATCGGTTTATCGACAGGCCCGGGACGTCGCGTAAAAGGTCGGAGACCGCGATGGGGTTTCTGCGCTCTATGTATTCGCGGTCGATGATGCTGAATGTGCTACCGACCGTATCGATGTCGACCGGAGTCCGATGGCCGGTCACTACTACCTCCTCGTCGGCCGCGCTGTCGAAAGACAGGGATAAGAGGACCAATAAAACCGAGGTGTTTCTGTATTTCATTTCCGCTCCCGCTTCATCGTAATGTGATTGCAGGACTGGAGGGGAGGTGGAGGATCGCTACGTCTTTCGTTTCTCCGAGGCGCCGCCCGCAGCCCGTTGTCGGTGTTGTCGTGGTGCCCGGCGCGATCCCGCACAGCGCAGCGCTCGGTGCGGGTGCCGACAGGCAAGTCCGCAACAACGTGTCAACGCTGCCGCGCTCGGAGGTAAGGAAGAAAACGCACTGTGGATACACCACGCAACGCCCTCCGCGATACGACGGCAGCTGGGTGCAGGCCGGTTTCCGGACTCGTGAGTGGGGGATTACCGCCGAACCGATCGCCTTCCCGTGCGAGCACAGTGGCATACCGATCGGTCTTGACTCACATACCGTTGCGGGGGCAGTGCCGGCCTTGCAGTGCAACCTGCGCACCGGCTTCCCGTTTGATTCCAGGCAACGGTAGTCACCTGGAATACCTGCAACTTCGGGGCGAACGCTATCACAATCCGTGTCCCACGCAAAGGCGTAACGGGGGCGGGGCAGTCTAGGCGTCAGTGTGGGTGGTGCACCGTGCTCTCACCGCGACTTGAACGGAGCGGGGCGATGATCATGGGTCGGACCCCGGAACTGCGATCCCTGACAATTCCGGGGGCACTACTCGAGAGCACGTCGGCTTCCCTGTCCGATCGCCGTCGCTGGCGGTCTCTTCTCACTCTGAACGCTAAGTTGGCCTCTACCAGGGCCGGGTCTTATCCTAGGGCCACTGCGGTTCGCGTTCTATCGGACAATTTCGGTCCAAAAACTCAGACTTTTCTCACAAGGTCGGGTAAATAGTTCGCCCGCCCCCGCCCGCTTTTAATTGGGGACGGATCCATTATCGAGAATAGATCGGTTCCCGATTTTGCGATAACGCCCTGGTGCATCTTGGAGGGCTGCGGCTAACTGCGCCGCCGCAATACGGTGGGCGGTCGGTGTCCAATGCGGGTCGTGTGCAAAATGCAGACCCAGCGGGTTACCTGTGTTCTCGAACGCGCGCCGCGGATCGACCACCGCCAGACCGGCAGCGCGCAGCAATGCGACGAAGGCCCGATGTACACGATCCGTTTCGACTGTCTGGTCGCCCGCCCACAGGTACCGTGAGGGAATAATGAGCACCACCACTCGGCTGTTGTCTCTTCGTAGTTGGGTCAGTAAATCGGCGGTGGAATGCAACACCATCTCGCTGACCTGGGCGCTCGGGATACTGCCAATATGCGGACGAATCAGGCCGGTGCGCCGCGCCACTTCATACAGCGAAGGGGTTTGCTGAACGACCGTGGTGAGCGCCTGGTAAACGGCCGAACGATAGGTGAGAAACGCTTTGAGATAGTCCAAGGATGTCGTGGTCGTGGGTGGTGTATCCATCGCGGTGTAGTGACGCAGATCGTTTTCCATGCACACACCGACAACGATGTTCTGGGCCTTGGCCCCGAGCTGCCGTGCATAGGAGAGCAGCTTCTCGTAACCCTGGACGTCGGTGGGGATGCTGATGTTGTACACAGCCGCGTCTAGGGCCGCGTCCAGCCGGTTGGAATAGCGCTCGTCGGCCTGCACGCCCATGCCCATACTGAAAGAGTCGCCGACCACCAACCAGTCCGATTCTTCCGCGCGAGCCACCGACTTGGCGTCGCGCAGTCCGTGGCTATTGAAGGCCACGGATACGTCATAGTCGCCGCTGTTCTTGCGTTGCCGAAATTGCGTGTTGGGTGGCCCAAGCGGCGGGGCATGGCGGTCCGACTGCAGGTAGTAAACCTGGTCCGATGGATTGAACTGCGGGAGTAGAACGCGGATTCCAACTTCCAGAGCTGCTGCGATCAGCATCGTGACGGCGGATACCAGTACCAGCCGGTTTCTCACGGGGTTATATGGATGAACACCGCCATGGCGGTAGGAGATACGGAAAATATCCTGCCGTCCGTTGTGACATTCCTGTTGCAGGAACAGATTTGTCGGGAAAACAAATCCGCCGCGAGTTTCCCGATCAGTCTGTTTTTGTGGCAGCCGTTATTGCTTTTGCGGCGCTTCGCTTGGGTTTTCCCCCAGTACCGCGCTGGGATCGACGTCGTGCATGTCCGGCAGCGAATGGGCCACGCCTTGGTGGCAGTCGATACAAGTTTGGCCTTCGTCATCGGCAGTTTCGTGTTGCGCCACCGCGCGCCGCTGCTGTTTCGACAAATCCATGGAATCGAACTCGTGGCAGTTGCGGCACTCGCGCGAGTCGGAGGCCTTCATCGAAAGCCAAACGTTTTGCGCCAGTTGCAGCCGTTTCGCTTCAAATTTTTCCGGTGTGCTGATGGATCCGAGGGCCTTGTGGTACAGCTCGTTGGTCGCACGGATTTTGCGCACCACTTTGTGCACCCATTCTTTGGGCACGTGGCAATCCGGGCATGTGGCACGCACTCCGGATCGGTTGTTGTAGTGGACGGTCTGCCGATACTCCTGGTACACGTTTTCTTCCATTTCATGACAGGAAATGCAAAACGTTTCCGTATTCGTCAGTTCCATAGCCCAGTTGAATCCACCCCAAAAAACCACGCCGACGATCGCACCGACAATGAGCAGGTACCCCAGCGAGTAACGTGTACTCGGTCGAGAAAAAATTTTGCGCATGATGATCTTCTCGTAGATTCGCTTATTGTTGTTTGATCGCTTCCACCGGTTCGAATGCATTGTCAACGAGCGGTTCTGCGTTGACCTGCGGTACGTGACACTGGGTGCAGAAATAACGGGTTCCGGCAATGTTAGCGCGCACGCTACGCTCTCGGTCTTGGAAATGGGTTTGACTGATTTTCGTTGCTCCGGACTTCTTGTAATTCGCCCAACTGTGGCACGTGAGGCACTTGTTCACCTTGAGATTGACTTCGTACTTGTCGACGCTGTGGGGCACGAGCGGTGGCTGTTGTACGTAGTCCCGGGGAATCGGGTCGCGATCGGGCTGCCATTTCTTCAGATCGGTCTCGACGGAGCCGTCGTCGATAGCCTTGGCGCCGCGCAGACTGTTAACCGCGTCTTGCGCCGTGGCCGGGTTCAAGACGGCGAGGCCCGTTAAAAGAAAAACGAGGCGAGTGATTTTTTTCATGTCAGGTTTCCTGGTGGCTGAACTTCGGTGTAGCGAGCACCGAATTTGAAAACTTGTTTTGCACATACATCTACGCAACGCCCGCAGTTCGTACAGTTGGGGCTTAGTATGACGCTGGTGGCATGCGGGTCCTGAGGTTTGAGCGCCGGCTTGATCACTTGCGGTTCCGGACACACCCGATAGCAGTCGGCGCAATCGTTACAGCGCGAGCGGCCCGCCGCATTGACACGCAGGAGGCTCTTCGTACCGATTACGCTATAGAAGGCGCCAACCGGGCACAGGTGTCCGCACCAACCGCGCGGTGCGACGAACAGATCGAAGAGGAATACCGCGGCGATGAGCCAGATACCGGCGCCCAACCCGAAAATCACGCCGCGGTGCAGGATCGACACTGGATTGACGAGCTCCCAGATCACCGCGCCGCTGACCGCCGCGCCGATCAGGCTGGCTGCAATCAGCCAGTAACGCATCGTGCGGCTGAGCCGCGTCGTCATCGGCAATCCCAGACGCCGTCTGAGCCACGCCGCGCCGTCGGTGATGACATTCACCGGGCACACCCACGCGCAGTACGCACGACCTCCGACGAGGAAGTAAAACCCGGTGACGATGGCGGCACCAAGTATGGCCGTACCGGCCAGCGCATGACCGGCAAACCAGCTCTGCAGCAGCACGAACGGGTCGGTCAACGGCAGTATGCCGAACGTGAGACTCGAGTTCAGATTGCCGCTCGCAATCCAGATGCCGAACCAGGGCCCGGAAAGAAACACCGCCAGCACCGCGAATTGGCTCAAGCGCCTCGCGATCAGGAATCGATGCGCGGGTAGCCAGCGCTTCTGGACGTCGTCAACCGTCGCGGCACGGGCGTAATCCGTTGAACTGATCACTGGCCTTCGACGCCTCGGTTCAGCGTGCCGAGCGGATCCGATGCGAACGGCGTTTCCGTTTCGCTGGGCACCAGGCCCCGGCCGCCGTGCTCGTAGCGCCACGCATCCGGAAGGTGGTACCGGTGCGGTCGGTCCGGTGCCACCAGGCTCTCGCCCGCTTTGTCTTTCTCGTCGAGGCCGAAGCGATAATGCTCGCCGGCGCGGCCTTTTGCCAGTTCGATGGGAAACACTTTGATCGCGGCTTCATCGAGAACACAGGCACGTTCGCACTTCCCGCAACCGGTGCACCGGTCGGAGTGAACGGTGGGGATGAAGCGCGAGTGCATTCCGGTCCGGTCGTTGTGCTGGTGGTCCAGCGTGATCGCTTCGTCGATCAGGGGACACACGCGATAACAGACGTCGCAGCGTAAGCCCTGAAAGTTGAGGCAGTTTTCCTGGTCCACGAGTACCGCCACGCCCATGCGTGCGTCATCCACGTTTTCGAGTTCGGGATCCAGCGCCGCGGTCGGGCAGGCCTTCACGCACGGCAGGTCCTCACACATCTCACACGGCACCTCGCGAGCGACGAAGTACGGGGTACCGGTCGCCACGTCGTCCCCGAGTTTCGCTAGGCGCAACGTGTCGTAGGGACAATCCCTGACACACAAGCCGCAGCGGACACAAGCGGAAAGAAAATCCTCGTCGGCGCCCGGTGGGCGCAGCACCTGAGCCGGGTGCGAAGCGGAGTTCCTGGCGTACAACATCAGTCCCAGCCCGACCAGCGCGGCCCCGCACGCAGCCTTGGTGGTCTCCGCGAAAAAGCGGCGCCGTCCGGCGGAAAACGGAAACCGATTCATCGCGCTGCTGTCTCCGCTTACACCGCGGTGACTTTCGCTGCGCATTTCTTGAAATCCGTTTCCTTGGAAATTGGGCAGGTCGCGTCCAGGGTGAGTTTGTTGACCAGCCGTCCCTCATCGAACCACGGCACGAATACCACGCCCGGCGGCACCCGATTGCGGCCACGCGTTTCGACATGCGCCTCGATTTCGCCGCGCCGCGTCACAATCTTGGCGAGCGAACCGCGCCGCAGGCCGCGTTGCTTGGCGTCGTCCGGATGCATGTACAACACCGCGTCGGGAAACGCGCGGTACAATTCCGGCACCCGGCGCGTCATGGACCCCGAATGCCAATGTTCGAGGACCCGGCCGGTAACCAGCCACAAGTCGTAGTCTGTGTCGGGCGCTTCGGCGGGCGGTTCGTAGGGCAACGCAAAGATCACGGCTTTGCCGTCGGGTTTGCCGTAGAATTCGACGCCCGCTCCGGTCTTGACGAACGGATCGTATCCCTCGCGATAACGCCATAGAGTTTCCTTGCCGTCCACCACCGGCCAACGCAGGCCACGCGATTGGTGGTAGGCATCGAACTCCGCCAGATCGTGGCCTTTTTTCGGTCCTTCGGTGCCGAAGCGGCGGTATTCCTCGAACAGCCCTTTCTGCAGGTAAAAACCGAAATGCTCCATTTCGTCGTTGGCGTACTCGTTGCCGTCCTTGTCGGTGACCGCTTGTTTTGGAAACTTGTTGACCACGCCGTTGGCGAACAGGATGTCGTACAGAGTCTTGCCGCGGTACTCGGGTTTCTGATTCACGAGTTCCTCCGGCCACACTTCCTCCACCTTGAAACGCTTCGAGAACTCCACGACCTGCCATAAATCGGAGCGCGACTCGCCCGGCGCTTTGAGTTGCTGGCGCCAAAACTGGGTGCGCCGTTCCGCGTTGCCGTAGGCGCCTTCCTTTTCCACCCACATGGCGGTGGGCAGAATCAGATCGGCCGCCATCGCGGTGACGGTCGGATAGGGTTCGGAGACCACGATGAAATTGTCCGGATTGCGATAACCCGGCAGCGTCTCCTCATTCAAGTTCGGCGCTGCCTGCATGTTGTTGTTGCACTGCACCCAGTACGCATTGAGTTTGCCGTCTTTCAACATGCGGTTCTGCAACACGGCGTGATAACCGGGTTTACCGGGAATCGTCCCTGCCGGTAGCTGCCAGATCTGCTCTGCGAATTCGCGGTGTTTTTCGTTTTTCACCACCAGGTCCGCCGGCAGCCGGTGGGCGAACGTGCCGACTTCGCGCGCGGTTCCGCAAGCGGAGGGCTGGCCGGTCAACGAGAACGGACTGTTGCCCGGCTCCGAGATTTTTCCGGTCAACAAATGCACGTTGTAGACCATGTTGTTGACCCAGGTGCCGCGGGAATGCTGATTGAATCCCATCGTCCAGTAAGAGGTCACCTTGGTTTTCGGATCGGCATAGAGTTTCGCCAGCGCTTCCAGCTTGTCGGGCGCCACGCCGGACATCTCGGATACTTTTTCCACCGTGTAGTCGGCGACGAACTTGGCGAATTCGTCGAAAGTCATCGGTTCGGAAGCGCCGGCCTTGTCGGCATTCGCGGCGTTCTTCTCGCGAGAGTCGGTGGGCCGCAGACCGTAACCGATATCCTGGGCGCCCTTGCGAAAGTTCACGTGCTTGTCGATGAATTCCTGATTCACGTGATTGTTGCTGATGATGTAATTGGCAATGTAATTCAGGATCGCGAGGTCGGTGTGCGGTGTAAACACGATATCGAGGTCGGCGAGATCGAAGCAGCGGTTCTCGAACGTGGACAACACGGCGACCCGCACGTGGCTGGCCGTCAGGCGTCGGTCGGTGAGCCGCGACCACAGGATCGGGTGCATCTCCGCCATGTTCGCACCCCACAAAACGAAAGCATCGGCGTTTTCCAAGTCATCGTAACAACCCATCGGCTCATCGGCGCCGAACGTACGGATGAAACCGGCAACCGCGGAAGCCATGCAGTGACGCGCATTGGGGTCGATGTTGTTCGAGCGAAACCCCGCTTTCATCAACTTGGCGGCGGCGTAACCTTCCCATACCGTCCATTGGCCGGAGCCGAACATGCCGATCGATGTCGGGCCTTTGGCTTGCAGCGCCTGTTTCCATTTCTCCGCCATGATGTCGAACGCCTGGTCCCAGGTAATCTCCGTGAACTCGCCGTCCTTGTCGTACTGGCCGTCTGTCATGCGCAGTAACGGTTTCGTCAGCCGGTCACGGCCATAGACGATTTTCGACAGGAAGTAACCTTTGATGCAGTTCAAGCCGCGGTTGACCGGTGCGTCGGGGTCACCCTGAGTGGCGACCATGCGCTCGTTGCGGACGCCCACGAGCACGCTGCAGCCGGTGCCGCAGAAGCGGCACGGCGCCTTGTCCCAGCGAATCGCGTCGGCCGAGGCGGCGTGCGCGGAGCGCATGCCCGGTAAAGCGATACCGGCGGCCGCTGCGGTAGCGGCGACGGCGTTGGACTTGATGAAATCACGTCGGCTGATTTTCATATCTCTATCTCCGTTTCGGAGTCCTCCACTAACTCGGTGTAAACCATCGACGCCGACAGTACGCCGTCGATCCCCTGCAGTTCGAGCAGTGTGTCGCCCGCGCGCTCCTGTCTATCTTCAATGGTAACTACCAGTCTGCCCTCATCGGTCACGATGTGGGTCTCGGTCCCAGGCAACGAACTGATCGTGTCGGTGACTTCGGCGATCTTGTCACGCCGGGCGTGCACCAGTACGCCGCTGATATGGGTATCGGTCATGGGTCTCCTCTAGTGAATCTCGATGGCCCGCACGGGGCACGCTGCGACACAAGCCCCGCACCCGGTGCATGCGTCGTCGTTGACGCGCGGTACCGCCACGCCCCGGAACTCGAGGCGCAGTGCAATGGCGCCGGCAGAGCAATAGTCGCGGCAACTGCCGCACATGACGCCGTGCCTGGGCAGGCACGTGTCTTGAATCCGCGCAACGTAGGTCCAGGGCGCGCCGGTACGCGCGGCGTCGAGTGCGTCGGTGGCGCACGCCTCGGCGCAAGCACCGCAGAACGTGCACTCGCCGCGTGAGAAATCGACGGCGGGGATCGCCGAGGCACGGGTCGTGATCAGTATCGTTTCCGGACAGGCGCGCAAACAATCGCCGCATCCGGTGCACAAGCCTACGAAATCGGCCTCGGTGCGGGACCAAGGGGGACGTACCGGACCCTGCCGGCCGCGCACGTCTCCGCGCAGAAACTGACGTCTGGTGACCTGGGCTGGTCGCATAAAGAGCGCGTTTCGTCGTCGATGCTGGATGTGCGAAGCGTAGCACTCGCACTGCTAGTGTAATTGATATAGGTCAAATCGCGGAACCGTTAATTGATATAAATCAGTGTATTGGTCGAGGACAGCGCACCGTTTGGCGGATGCGCAGAAAGCGAAGCGATCCGCTCAGCGCGCTTCGTAGCGGGGGGCCACCAGGATCGGCGCAAAATGAATCATGAACAGCGTAAACGCGGCACACCACAAGCCGCCCGAGAGCAGAATTGCAGTCCCATAGCCGTCGGTCCCGATGCCGGTGGCGATGACGCGGACTGCGGCGGCTAGGTTGATCAGCACGAAGGCGGTCGTCATCGAGACAGGCGCGGCCAACGGTCTTCCGGTGTGGCCGAGCGCCACGCGCGCCATCATCCCGAGGGTCAGACTGCCGATGGCGCCGGCGGCAAATGCGTGCACGGCGCCGGCAAGGGGTATCCATCCGCCGGCGGACAGCGCGGTCAACGCGAACCCCGCGACTACCCACGCGTACCCCGTGTACAGAATCCACAGCAGTGGGTTTTTCGCCACTCCTTGCGTCCACCAACCCCACAGACGTATACCGTGCAACAACGCGACGGTTGCGGCGACCACCGCCAGTGCACCGGTGCCGCGAGCGGCGATCAACGTGAAGTAAGTGACGATCACGCCGGCGATGCACGCGATATCCAGCCGCGGGCGCCGGTGCACGGTGTTCGGCGTCAGCGCACGCTCGGCAAAAAACGGGATTACCCGTCCACCGATAACGGTGATCACCAGGACCACGACAAACAACATCAGTTCGACGCCGGCCTGGGCGCCGCTTTGCGTCCAGCCGGCCGCCTGTGCGTGCACCGCGAGGTCGGCGAACAGCATGAGGGCCGGTAACAGCACGAATATGAGGTTCCGCCGCTGACCGGAGCGTACGAGCGGCCGCGCAAGGGCGCCGGCCAGCGCCGGCCAGAACGCCAGATTGATGACGGTTATCGCTAACGTCGGCACCAGATCGGGCCAAAACGCCAGCAGGCGGCCGGCGAGCCACAAAGCCACGAGCGCCCCCAGGGCAGCGCCGCTGACCGTGGGCAGCCCGGTCCAGTTGGGGATTGCGGTTAGCAGGAATCCGGCGATCACCGCCGCGGCATAACCGAATAGCATCTCGTGACTGTGCCAGAGCCACGGGCCGTAGTGGGTGTTCAAGGTCAATCCGGTGGATTGGTCGTATAGCCACAACGCCATCGCGATCACCGCGTAACCACCGGCGAGCAGGAAGAATGGCCGGAATCCGGTGTGCAGCACTGTGAATCCCGGGCGCGGTGTCCGGGACGCCGGCGCCGTGTCGGCAGCGCCCCGTTTCGGCGGTTCGATTTTCAACCTCAATCACCTACGCATCAACCAGATGCGATCCTAGCAGAGTGGCGCAGTCAAAGGACTGGCTCTCGGTTTGGCAGTTGCACGTTTTTTGATCCCACGCCGGTTATCGCGCGATTGGGTCGTCACGCTTGATCCAGATCAAGGCGGGGCGATATAAAAACACCAAAAAATGAAAAGTTCGCTCGACACAAGTAAATCAGTCCCGATTCAAAGACCACGGCGTTCATGGAGATTCTGTACTTTACCCTGGTGGCGATCGTGCTTTATTTCGGGTCCGATTGGATTCTCGACCGTATTGAAGTTGCGGCGGGTCGCCGATTCGAGTATCGCACGCTGATCTTCTTCGCCATCCTGGTTGTTCTCGCTGTCACAAGTTTTGCTTTGATTCGCGCCTGGCGCGGTTAGCGCAAATTACTTTTCCCCTTGACTTATGTCTTTTCCGCTTGACTTATATCAAGGAGCGAGTCGCACAAAAAGTACGATTCTATTGAATCCGTGTTTGCACTAGCCAAAAGTCCGGAGGCCCTGTGATGGACGAGACAGAAAAACCCACCGAATCCACAACCGATGACTCACCACCGGAGCGAATTCCGGTAATGCAGAGAGTCTTGGATAACCCGTTCTTACTGCTGTTTCTCGGTGTCGTCATCCCCGCTGTTTTGTATGTGATCTGGGGCGTGATGGAGATCATATCCATACCCATCGCCACCTACTAGAGGAGAGCAACCATGGCCGTCACTCCGCCGAGCGAACAAATCTGGTGGCGACTCCCGATTGCGCGCACCGAACTGGTCTGGGTCTTCATCGCGCTGGCTTGGGGTCTGTTCATGTTTTTCATGATGATTTACTGGCACGGGGCCGGTGAACAGAACTTGTCCAACGAAGCGTACCGGGTGACCCCGGAAAGGTTTTTGCAAAAGGCGCAAGAAGAGGCCGAAAAGTATAAAGTCCGTGAAGAAGCGGGCATCCCCGTCGTACGTCCGCCGGCGGGTTCGGATGTATTTCTCGTCGCGCGCTTGTGGCAATGGTGGCCGATTTTCGAATTCGAAAAGGGCAAGAGCTACCGCGTACACATGTCGTCATTGGATTGGCAACACGGCTTTTCCCTGCAACCGGTAAACATCAACGTTCAGGTGCATCCTCACTACGACATGGTCGTGACCATGACGCCCACAGAGATTGGAGAATTCAGCGTGGTGTGCAATGAGTTCTGCGGCATCGGCCACCACAACATGGTGGGTAAGATTTACGTCGTCGACAAATAGGGGGAGCGGTAATGAATGCAATCACCGATTTTCGGACCTGTCCGACCACCGGCTTGCGCGTAGATCTCGCGGCAGAGCGTTTGATCAAAGCGAACGCGGTTGTCGCGGTGGTATTTCTCATGGTCGGCGGTTTTTTCGGTCTGCTGGTCGCTTTGACCCGTTGGCCCGCGGTACACCTTCTGCCCGCCGACTGGTTTTACCTGGTACTTACCGCGCACGGTCTGGACGTTTTGATCGTTTGGATCATTTTCTTCGAGATTGCGGTTTTGTATTTCGCGAGCGCGATACTGTTGAACTCGCGTTTGGCGGCGCCGCGCTGGGCTTGGCTCGCGTTCGTACTCATGGTGGTCGGTGCGGTGGTCGTGAACGTGGCCGTCTTGCAGGGCGGTTCTAGCGTGATGTTTACGTCTTACGTGCCGATGCAGGCGGCGCCGCATTTCTACGCCGGAATAATCCTGTTCGCCGTCGGGGCGCTGATCGGCTGTTTCGTATTCTTCGGCACTCTGGTGGTGGCGCGTGCTGAGCGTACCTACAAAGGCTCCATCCCGCTCGTTACCTTCGGCGCGCTCACCGCAGCGATCATCGCGGTGTTCACGATCGCCTCCGGCGCGATCATTCTGATTCCCACTCTGTTGTGGTCGATGGGACTGGTCAGTCATATCGACACCTTGATGTACAAGACCGTGTGGTGGGCGATGGGCCACTCATCGCAGCAGATCAACGTCTCGGCGCACGTAGCGATCTGGTATGCGATCGCCGCCATTGTGCTGGGTGCCAAACCACTGTCGGAGAAGGTTAGCCGCATGGCGTTTCTGATGTACATCTTGTTCCTGCAACTGGCAAGCGCCCACCACCTGCTGGTGGAACCGGGAATCAGCTCCGAATGGAAGATCTTCAACACCAGCTATGCGCTGTATCTGGCCGTGATCGGCAGCATGGTGCACGGTATGACCGTCCCCGGTTCCATCGAGGCGGCCCAGCGCCGGCGCGGCTTCAGCAGCGGGTTGTTCGAGTGGTTGCGGCGCGCGCCGTGGGGTAACCCCGCGTTCTCCGGCATGTTCCTATCGCTCATCATGTTCGGATTTCTCGGCGGTATTTCCGGGGTGGTACTCGGCACCGAACAGATCAACATCATCATGCACAATACGCTTTATGTGCCCGGTCATTTCCATGCCACGGTGGTCGCGGGTACGACACTTGCGTTTATGGCGGTGACCTATCTGCTGTTGCCGCTGATATTCCGCCGCAAGCTGGTTTTGCCCGGATGGGCGCGAATACAGCCGTACCTGTTCGGTATCGGCGCGGCGGGGATTTCCCTGTTCATGATGGGTGCCGGTACACTGGGTGTTGCGCGCCGCCACTGGGACATCACCTTTGCGGATTCGGCGCTGAGCTTCGATTATCCGGCGGCGGCCTTCCTGATGATGGGGTTGAACGGAATCTTCGCCATACTGGCCGCGCTGGGTGGTTTGGTCTATATCGTGGTCACCGTCGGTACGGTGTTCTTCGGCGAACGCGTGGGTGACGAGGAAGCGGTCCCGGTCGGTCTTCCGGCGCCCTCTGGCGAAGCGGCCGCGGTGGGTACCTACGGCAGCGAGGTGCACCCGAAGATTCCCGGCACCGTACTGCTGGTAGCCGTGTTCTTCGTGTCATTCATACTGTATTACTTCGTCAACTGGAAATATCTGTCCGAGATCTGGCCGTTGAGTTGACGGACGGACCAAGCGTGGGAGATTCGAGGCCATGAGCGTGCGCGATACGGTCGGCACCGTATTTTCCGTTTTCAAACTGCGCATCGGCGTCGCCATCATGTTGTGTACGCTGGGGGGTATCGCGGTCGCGCCCGGGCCGGGTCCAGAGGCATGGCAGATCGCCGTGTTGGCCCTGGCAGTACTGACTTCGTCGGCCAGCGCCGGGGCCTTCAATCAGTGGGTGGAACGGGACCTTGATGCGCGCATGCCGCGTACGCGCCGCCGGCCGTTCGTGACCGGTTTGTATCGCGCCAACGGTTACTGGCTGGCCGGCATCGTCGGGCTGTTGATGGTGGCGGTGGCCAGCGCGGCGCTCGCGGCCAATCCGACGGCGGCGCTGCATGTGTTTCTCGGCGCCTTCACGTATGGGGTCGTGTACACCGTGTGGTTGAAGCGACGCACGCCGTTGAACATCGTGTGGGGTGGCCTCGCGGGCAGTTTTGCGGTGCTCGCCGGCGCGTCGGCGGTCGATCCCGGTTTATCGCCGTCACCGATCATCCTCGCCGTGGTGTTGTTCTTGTGGACGCCGCCGCATTTTTGGAGTCTCGCGTTCATCTATCAGGATGAATACCGGCGCGCGGGTGTGCCGATGCTGCCCTCGGTGGTGGACAAGGACACGGCCGCGCGCGTGATCCTGGCGCACACGGTGGCGCTGGTCGGACTGTCGCTGGTGCCGTTCGCGTTCGGTATGGGCTGGATCTATCTGCTCGGCGTCTCCGGCGGTGGCGTGTATTTCATCGCCAAGAGCGTCGACATGGTGCGCAGGCCGACGAAAGACGCGGCGTGGAAAAATTTCCATGCCTCCCTGCTGCAACTCGGTGTACTACTGGTGGCGGCGATCCTGGATGCTTGGTTGCTGGGGTGACGTTGCGCGGTAAGCCGGCTCTCGCAATGGCTGCCTGCCTCGCAGTGTGCGGCGTAACGCTGGCGGATAACGACCCCGCTGCGCGTGGCGCGCTGGATGAGCGCACGGCACTTGAGCAAAGCCAGGCCGCCATCGGCCGCTTGCTCGACAATCACCGTCTGATCGATAGTCGCGGCGCGGAACTGTCCCTCCACGAATTGCGCGGCAAACCGCTGGTGATCAGTCTGATCTACACCAGTTGTCACCATACGTGCCCCACCATCACCCGACAACTGGCGCGCGCGGTGGACATTGCCCGCGAGGCGCTCGGCCCGGAAAGCTTTGCGGTGCTGAGTGTCGGGTTTGATGCGCCGACCGATAGCCCCGATCGATTGCGCGCGTTCGCCCGCGAGCGCGGTATCGATGTGCCGGGTTGGCGATTCGCCACCGCCGATGTCCTTACCGTGAAGCAACTCACCCGCGAGTTGGGATTCGCATACGCACCTTCGGTGCGCGGGTTCGATCATTTGACTCAGACGACGATCGTCGGTGCCGATGGCGTGGTTTTTGACCAGGTGTATGGGGAGTTGATACACGCGCCCAATCTCGTTGAACCGTTGAAGCGCGCCGTATGGGGTGAGGAAGCCAAAGCCAACACGCTGACGGGCTGGGTACAGGGGGTCAAGCTGTTTTGCACCGTGTACGATCCCAACACCGGGCGGTACACCTTCGACTATTCGATATTCATCACCCTCGTTATCGGTATTGCCAGCTTGAGCGCGGTCGCGGGTTTCGCGCTCAAGCACTGGTGGGAGACCGGACGCGCCGCAAAAAAAGGGGGAAAACCCTCCGCCGGTATTCGCCAACGCCTGTTTCGCCTGTAGCGGCATGACCGGCATGAAGCGCGCGGTCCGAACGGGCCTGGAACACGTCGAGACCGCCTTCGACGCGGTATTCAGCCCGCGCTGGAACCCGTTCTATTACCTCGGGGCCCTGGGATGGTTTTTCTACTGGATCGTCGCCGTAAGCGGCATTTATCTCTACATCTTTTTCGACTCGGGGGTGCGTGAGGCGTACGAGTCGGTGGAGTACATGACCCACGTACAATGGTACGCCGCGGGGGTCATGCGCAGTCTGCATCGCTACGCTTCCGACGCCTTGGTGGTGGTCGTGCTCCTGCACCTGGTGCGTGAGTACCTGCTGGAGCGCTACAAAGATGCCCGCTGGTTCGCGTGGTTCATCGGTGTGCCGATGCTGTGGCTGCTCTACGCCAGCGGCATCAGCGGCTACTGGGTCGTGTGGGACAAACTCGCGCAGTACGTCGCCATCGCGACAACGGAGTGGTTGGACAGTTTGCCGTTCTTCGGCGAACCCATCGCCCGCAACTTTCTCCACGAAACGGTGTTGAGTGGGCGGTTTTTCACGTTGATGGTGTTCATCCACATCGCGGTCCCGCTCATTTTGTTGTTCGTTATGTGGATTCACATTCAACGCCACATGCACCCGCGCGTGAATCCGCCGAAGGGACTGGCGTTGGGGACGTTGGGCATGATGGTGGGTTTATCGCTCGTCTACCCGGCGTTGAGTCAGGGACCGGCGAATCTGAACGAGGTTCCCGCTACCGTGGGGCTCGATTGGTTTTACCTGACCTTGTACCCATTGCTCGACGTATATCCCGACGTGCTGATGTGGGTGGTGGCTGGCGTGGCCACGCTGCTGCTGGCGGTCATGCCGTGGCTGCCGCCGCGCCATCGGGCTGCGCCGGCCAGGGTGGATCTCCCGAACTGCAACGGGTGTGGGCGCTGTGTCGCCGACTGTCCGTATAGCGCGATCACCCTAGAACCACGCAGCGACGGGGACTACCACCCCACGGAGGCCGTAGTGAGCACGGCGAAGTGCGTGAGTTGCGGGATCTGTGCGGCCGCGTGCCCAACCGCGTCACCCTATCGGCGCCGCGCCGCCTTGGTGCCGGGCATCGAGCTGCCTGACCACACGATCGCGGATCTCCGACAATCCACCAGTGATGCGGCCGCTACACTCAGCGGTACGGCGCGGGTGCTGATCTACGGCTGCCGAACGGGGGTGCCGGTCGGGGCGCTACAGGCACCGGGCGTCGCGGCGGTGGAGCTGCCCTGTCTCGGTGCGCTCCCGCCGTCGTTCCTGGATTTCGTCATCAACCGGCGATTGGCGGACGGGGTGTTGCTGGTGGGGTGCCGGGACGGCGACTGCCGCTATCGTCTTGGTCAGGACTGGACGCGCCAACGTCTCGCCGCGGAGCGGGATCCCTATCTGCCGGGCCGCGTCCCGCGTGAGCGGATCGCCGTGTGTTGGTCGGGTATCGACCAGATGCGCGCGGTGCGGGCTGAATTGGAACGGCTTCGTGAAAGGTTGCGTCAGGCGGGCGAGCTGCCACCGCGCACGCGGGCAGAACCCACCGCAGCGCCGGCCGGGGAAACCGGTCATGGTTAGTGCGACGCGCATCGTCATGCAGGGGGCCGCCTACGCGGTGTTCGCGGCGTTCATTGGCTACTTTTCTTCGGCCCCGGAGTACACGCATCTCGACCCCGAGCTGGCGCTCATCAAACTGAGTTTCAGCCACGCCGGCGCACCCAGAACGGAATGCCGCCGGCTGAGCCAGGAGGAATTGGACGCGCTCCCGCCCAACATGCGCCGCCCGACCGAGTGCCCGCGTGAACGCGTCGCGTTGCTGGTTGAACTCGAGATCGACGGTGAGCTGGCGTACCGGGGCACGCGGCCGCCTTCGGGTCTGGCGGGCGACGGGGCGTCCACCGTCTACGAGCGCTTCCCGGTTGAACCCGGGCCGCACCGGATTGCGATTCGGCTGCGTGATAGCCGGCGCACCAGCGGTTTCGATTGGGAGCAGCAGGGTGACGTGGACATCAAACCGCGGCAGAATTTCGTTATCGATTTTCGTGCCGAGACCGGCGGGTTCAAGTTTCTCTAGAAGCGATGCTGATACAGTGGAAAAAGCAGTTCTCTGTCGGCGTACCTGAGATCGACCATGAGCACCAGGAGCTGATTGAGCTGATCAACGAGCTGTACGCGGAGCTTCAGGATGAAAATCCGGATGCGGCGATCGGCGAGTTTCTGGGCGAAATCTACGCGCATATCGCGGCCCATTTCGCGCTCGAAGAAACCATCATGCGGGAACAAGGCTACGACGAGATCAGCGAACACAAACGTGATCACGAGCGACTGCTGGACGAAATCCGCGACATGATGGATGAACAGGAAGATCCGGATGCGGTGAGCCGTGAACGGTTGTCCGCGCGCCTCGAAGCGTGGTTCAGCAATCATTTCAAGACCCACGACGCGCGTTTGCACCGGCAACTTGGCTGAACCCTGTACCGAATTTCTCCGCGTTGCGACTCGACGCGTACCCTTGGATCGTTGCGGCGCGCCCGCCGGATGTAGAACACCGGGTTCCCGCATGCCCATCCCCGGTACAAACGGGAGTGCGGGGCGGTTCTAATGAACTCACAGCAAGTTGACATAGATCAATCCTGCTACCGGGTCGGTTGACCCAGGTCAAGGCGTATATCGCGCGCCCCCGCCTCTAATAGACGCTGTAGCCGACCCAAGGTATTCAGCGAGGAAATAACATGCCCACCATGAATGTCAGGCTGTTGCCAGCGATGCTGTTGTCAAGCGCTCTTGCGTCCCCAGCGGTGCGCGCCGCGGAAAATAAGACCGAGCCTTCCCTGATCACGCCGACCGGGAAGTTCAACGTCCACACGACGCAACACGACATTTGCTAGACGCCTTGCGGCGTACACACGCCCTTATGAATGTCCAGGGCAGTCAGCCACCGGTAACCGGCACCGTCTATCTGGTCGGTGCCGGGCCGGGCGCGGCCGGCCTGCTGACGGTCCGTGCCCGGGATCTGATCGAATCCGCCGATGTCGTCGTTTACGATCGTCTCGTGTCCGACGAGGTGCGCGCCTGTATCGGGCGCGGTACACGGCGCATTTTTGTCGGCAAGCGTGACGGCCGTCATCACCTGTCTCAAGTAGAGATCAATACCTTGCTGGTGCGGCTTGCGCGCCGCTATGCGCAGGTCGTGCGTCTGAAGGGGGGCGACCCATTCGTGTTCGGTCGTGGCAGCGAAGAGGCGGCCTATCTGGTGCGGTACGGCGTTGCGTTCGAGGTGGTCCCGGGCGTTACCGCCGCGACCGCTTGCGCCGCGTACGCCGGGATTCCACTGACCGAGCGCGATCGCGCCCAGCGCGTGTGTTTCGTCGCCGGCCGCTGCGCCCGCGGCTGGCCGGCGGATATGGATTGGGCCCCACTCGCCGACTCACAGACCACGCTGGTCGTGTACATGGGGGTACGGCAGCTCCCGGAACTGGTGGACCGCCTGGTACGCGCGGGGCGGGCGCCGACGACGCCGGCGTCGATTATCGAAAATGGCACGTTGCCCAGCCAGCGTGTTTACGTCACCACTCTGGCGGCGCTTCCGGACTGCGCGGCGGATCAGCACATCCAGCCACCGGCCATGATCGTGATCGGTGAGGTCGTCCGCTGTGCGTCGCAACTGGCGTGGTACGTTCCGCCTGCGGAACACGACGAGGTCCTGCCGCTGTGCGAAGTGCACGCGTGAGCCTGGTTGTTTTGCTGTGCGCGGCGGCATCGTCCGCTCAGGCCGATGTATCGGTTGCGCGCGCCACGGAACTGGGTGAGTTGTTGCAACACGATTGCGGGTCGTGCCACGGATTGCGCTTGACCGGCGGGTTGGGTCCGCCGCTCACACCCCGCGCATTGGCATCGCGCTCCAGTGCGGCCCTGACGGCAGTCATCCGCGATGGCGTCCCGGGCACGGCGATGCCGCCGTGGCGGGCTCTGTTGAGCGACAGTGACATCGACCATCTGGTGTCGGTGCTGCGGCGCGGATCGGCACCGTGAAAACCCTTTGTATCGCACTCGTGGCCGCGGGGCTCGCCGGTTGTGCGACGCTGCGCGGTACCGGTGACTTGGGTGTGGTGGTGGAACGTGCCAGCGGCTCTCTGGTGGTGGTGGACACCAGCCGCCGCGCACCGTTGGACGCGGTCGACGGGCTCGGCGATCTGTCGCATGCGTCGGTCGTGTTTTCCCGCGACCAGCGATACGCGTATGTGTTCGGCCGCGACGGCGGTTTGACCAAGATCGACCTGCTGCGCACGCGTGCCGCGCGGCGCGTGGTGCAGTCCGGCAATTCAATCGGCGGTGCGATCTCACAGGATGGCACTTTGATCGCGGTGTCCAACTACACGCCTGGCGGGGTCAAGGTGTTCGACGCCGCCAATCTGGAGCTGGTGGCCGACATTCCCGCTTCAGAGCTCACGACGGGCGCACGCTCGAAAGTGGTCGGTCTGGTGGACGCCCCCGGCCAGCGGTTCGTATTCAGCCTGTTCGACAGCGCGGAAATCTGGGTCGCCGATTTCTCCGACCGTGACCGGCCACATATCCGTCGTTATACCGATATCGGAAAACAGCCGTACGACGGTTTGATTACCCCGGACGGCCGCTATTACATCGCCGGTTTGTTCGGTGAGGACGGTCTGGCGTTGCTCGATTTGTGGAATCTGGACTCAGGCGTACGTCGGATTCTGGACGGTTACGGACGCGGCGAGCGTCCCTTGCCGGTGTACAAGATGCCTCACCTCGAAGGCTGGGCCGTGGCCGGCCACCTTGCGTTCCTGCCCGCGGTCGGCCGTCACGAAGTGTTGGTGGTGGATCGGATCCGCTGGCAGGAGGTGGCGCGCGTTCCGGTGCACGGTCAGCCGGTGTTCGTGATGGCACGCCCGGATCAACGGCACGTATGGGTGAACTTTGCGCACCCGGACAACGGAACGGTACAGGTCATCGATGTCGAGAACCTGCGCGTCATTCGTTCGATCACACCGGGGCGGGCGGTGATGCATATGGAATTCACACCGCGCGGCGAGCAGGTATGGATCTCCGCGCGCGACGACGATCGTGTGCTGGTTTACGATACCGAGACCTTCGCACAAATCGCCGCGCTGGCGGCGCGCAAACCGAGCGGTATCTTTTTTACCCACCGCGCCCACCGTATCGGTTTGTGAACATGACCGGCATCCGCGACGAACGGCCCTTGAGTGCACGACTGCTGAACGATTTCCAGCGTGACCTGCCGCTGGTAGAACGGCCGTACTCCGCTATTGCGGCGTCTCTGGACGCCGACGAAGCGGTGGTGATCGAGACGCTGCGGCGGTTATGTGCCGAGGGTGCGGTGGCGCGTATCGGTCCGGTGATCCGTCCACATACAATCGGTGCAAGTACGCTGGCGGCGATGCGGGTTCCGCAGGCGCGCGTCGGCGAAGTGGCCGCGTTGGTCAGCGCGCAGCCGGAAGTCAATCACAACTACGAGCGTGAGCACGCGTTCAATCTGTGGTTCGTAATGACCGCCGCCGATGCGTCGCATTTGGCCGAGGCGGTCGGGCGCCTGGAACGCCTGACGGGCTTGGAGATCATGACCTTACCGATGCTCGATGACTACTATATCGATCTCGGGTTCGAGCTGGAGGATCGATGAGCGCTGTGGGGTCGGAAATCGCGGCGCCGGTCGCCGAACCGCAAATCGACCGACGGGACCGGCTGTTGCTGTGGGCGATACAGGACGGACTGCCGCTAACGCCGCGGCCGTTCGAGACGATCGGTGACGCACTCGACCTGAGCGAGAGTGAGGTGCTCGCGCGGTTGCGCCGGCTACTGGCGTCAGGCGTGGTAAAGCGGTTCGGGGTAGTGGTGCGGCACCGGGAACTGGGTTACCGGGCCAATGCCATGATCGTCTGGGATATTCCCGATGACCGCGTCGACGCCGTCGGTCGGCGTATGGCGGCCTGCGAACGGGTCCGGTTGTGTTACCGCCGGCCGCGTCGCTTACCGGATTGGCCGTACAATCTGTTCTGCATGATCCACGGTCGCGACCGCGCCGGAGTGCTTGCTGAACTCGAGGAGGTGATCCACGCTTGCGATCTGCGCGGTGTCCGGCACGAGATTCTTTTCAGCACCCGTTGTTTCAAACAGCGCGGCGCGCGCTACGACGTGGGCGCACAGGAGGCGGCGGGGTGACCCTGGAAGAGTTGCCGTTGGACGCCGTCGATCGCGCGATTGTCAATCGTCTGCAGCGCGGCGTCGCGGTGTCGGAACGACCATTCGCGGCCATTGCGGCGGAGCTCGCGCTCGATGAGACCGTGCTGGTTAAGCGACTGAATGCGCTCCTCGCGGAAGGCGTATTGACGCGTTTCGGCCCGATGTACAATGCCGAGCGCCTTGGCGGTGCGTTCACGCTCGCGGCGATGGCAGTGCCGGAAGCGCAGTTCGACCGGGTCGCGGATTTGGTCAACGCGTATCCGGAAGTGGCACACAACTACCGGCGCGACCACGAACTGAATATGTGGTTCGTGCTCGCGTGCGACGATCCACAACGCATCGCCGCGGTGATCGCGGAAATCGAGCGGGATACCGGCCTGGCGGTGATCGATCTGCCCAAACTCGAGGAATTTTATGTCGGTCTGTTCTTTGCAGTCTGAGCGAAGTGTCGGTGCGCCGGCGGCAACCCGGTCGGCGCCGGTGGACGCGGTGGATCGGCGCATCATCGAAGCGACCCAGGGCGGGTTGCCGGTGTGCCGTGAACCCTACCGCCGGGTGGCGGAAACCTTGGGCCTCGAGGTGGCCGAGGTCATGCAGCGCATGGAGCGCATGCTGGCGGTCGGGGTCATCCGGCGTATCGCGGCAGTGCCCAACCACTACCAGCTCGGTTACCGGGCCAACGGCATGTCCGTGTGGGACGTTTGCGACGACCGGGTAGCCGAACTGGGACGGCGTGTCGGTGCGCTCCCGTTTGTGAGTCACTGTTATCTACGCCCGCGCCGACCGCCAGTTTGGCGCTATAACCTGTTCGCAATGGTCCATGGCCGTAGCCGCGATGAAGTGCTGGCCCAGGTCGCGCATATCGCCGACGAGCTTGATGGCGCCTGTCTCGACTACGATGTGTTGTTCAGCACGCGCATCCTGAAAAAAACCGGACTCCGCATTGCGCCGACGGCGCTTGCGGAAACCTCGTACGGAGGTCGTTAGCGCATGTTCCGCGTCAGTCATTACATGCGTGAGATCGTCGCACCGACGCCCATTCGTGCAAGGCGCGTACCGCCCGGCCCGGTGGTGATCTGGAACCTGATTCGCCGTTGCAACCTATGTTGCAAGCATTGCTATTCGATCTCCGCCGATCGAGACTTCCCTGGCGAACTGAACACCGAGCAGGTCTACGAAGTGATGGACGATTTGAAAGCCTTCGGCGTGCCGGTGCTCATTTTGTCCGGCGGTGAGCCGCTGCTGCGCCCGGACATCTTCTCCATTTCCGAACGCGCCAAACGGATGGGCTTCTATGTCGGCCTGTCGAGTAATGGGACGCTCATCAACACCGGCAATATCGACGCCATCGCCGCGGTGGGTTACGACTATGTCGGCATCAGTATCGACGGACTGCGGGACACACATGACCGCTTCCGCCGTTTGCCCGGTGCGTTCGATGCGTCGATGAGCGCGCTGCGCCTGTGTCGCGATGAGGGGCTCAAGGTGGGTCTGCGTTTTACGCTCACGCAGGACAACGCCCACGAACTGCCGCACCTGCTGGGTATCATGGAAGACGAGCGCATCGACAAGTTTTACCTATCGCATTTGAACTACGCAGGGCGCGGCAACAAGAACCGTCGCGACGACGTGGTACACCGCACGACCCGCCGCATCATGGACCTGATCTTCGAGACCGCGATGTGTCACGTTCGCGAGGGTCGTGACAGCGAGTTTGTCACCGGCAACAACGATGCCGACGGCGTTTACCTGTTGCACTGGGCGGCGGCACGGTATCCACATCGGCTCGACCACTTGCGGCGCAAACTCGCACAGTGGGGGGGCAACTCGTCGGGGGTGAATGTTGCCAACATCGATAACCTGGGCCATGTACATCCGGACACCTTCTGGTGGCACTATAGTCTGGGCAACGTGCTGGAACGGCCATTTTCGCAGATCTGGGTGGATACCCGCGACCCCATCATGGCCGGTTTGAAGGCGCATCCGCGGCGCGTGGGCGGGCGCTGTGGAGCGTGTGCCTACTTCGACGTGTGTGGGGGCAACACGCGCGTGCGAGCCCTGCAACTGACCGGTGACGCGTGGGCGGAGGATCCAGCGTGTTATCTCTTAGACGAGGAAATCGGTATTGTCGGGGCCCGTAACGCCGCGACCGGTGCCTGAGACGGATGGGGAGCGCCGGGCGGACCGTGTACGGGACGCGGCGTCTGATTCGGCCGTACGGCGCCTGGCCGCTTCGAGCCGTGATACTGTCCGGCGTCGGCCTCGGTACCCTGACGCTCGACACGCCGCTTAGGGCCGAGTCACAGGCGCCGGATCTGTACGCGGCACACTGCGCAGTTTGCCACGGCACCGATCGCCTCGGCGGTGTCGGCCCCGCGCTCTTGCCCGAAAATCTGAAACGGTTGCGCAGGAACAATGCGGCCCACGTCATTCGCGACGGCCGCGCCGCTACGCAGATGCCCGGATTCGCCGCGCGCCTGAACGACGCACAAGTCGATGCGTTGGTGGAGCTGATATACACGCCGCTCGCCGAGACGCCCGTGTGGGGTCGCGAAGAGATCGCCCGCTCGCGCACCGTAGCGACCGTTGACGCCGGCGCACTCACGGCACCGCGCTACGACGCCGACGCGCGCAATCTGTTTGTGGTAGTCGAGGCCGGTGACCACCACGCCACGATTCTGGACGGCGACCGTTTCGCGCCGCTGCATCGGTTGCGCACGCGGTTTGCATTGCACGGTGGCCCCAAGTTCTCCCCGGACGGCCGCTATGTGTATTTCGCTTCGCGCGACGGCTGGATCACCAAATACGATTTGTACGCCTTGTCCGTGGTCGCCGAGATCCGCGCCGGCATCAATACGCGCAACATCGCGGTGTCCGGCGACGGCCGCTTCGTGATGGCGGCCAACTATCTGCCGCACACCCTGGTTCTATTGAGCGGGCAAGATCTGGCGCTCCTGCGCGTCATACCGGTTTCCGATGCGCAAGGGAACTCCTCGCGGGTCAGTGCCGTGTATGCAGCGCCGCCGCGCGAGAGTTTCATCGCCGCGCTCAAGGACTTGCCGGAGGTGTGGGAAATATCGTACGACGAGGGTCCCCCGGATCGGGCGCTGTTTCCGATCCGGCGCATCCGGCTCGACGATTTTCTGGACGATTTTTTCTTCGACCCGGCCTACGAGCACATCGTCGGCGCTGCGCGTAACGCCAAGAACGGGCAGGTCGTCAATTTGCTGGCGGGGCGCAAGATCGCCGACGTGGCGCTCACCGGTCTGCCGCATCTGGGCTCCGGGATCAGCTGGGAATACGAGGGTCGGCCGGTGCTGGCGACGCCCAATTTGAAAGAAGGGGTGGTGTCGGTGATCGATATGCGGTCCTGGAAGGTGATCAAGCGCATCGATACGCTGGGTCCAGGGTTCTTCATGCGTAGCCACGAGAATACGCGCTATGCATGGGTGGATGTGTTCTTCGGGCCACACCGCGACGCCGTGCACGTCATCGACAAGCGCAGCCTCGAGATCGTTCAGACGTTGCGGCCAGCGCCCGGCAAGACGGCGGCACACGTGGAATTCACCGCCGACGGACGCCATGCGCTGGTCAGTATCTGGGACCCGGACGGAGCGATCGTCGTGTATGACAGCACGACCCTCGAAGAGGTGAAACGGATTCCGATGAACAAGCCGTCAGGTAAATACAACGTTCACAATAAAATCACCCGTTCGGCCGGGACCAGCCACTGACGCGCCTACAGGAGGTTTTGCAGCCGCTCGCGCAGCCCCTGGACGTCGCGTAACAGCACCGCATCGCGTTTCGCCTCGATCAGGCCCTCGTCCGACAATCGGGCGAGCAGGCGCGAGAAGGTCTCCGGCTTGATAGACAAGCGGGACGCGAGTACGTGTTTCGGCATATTCAGGCGCACTTCGCCGTTTTCGCCCTGGCAGCGGGGCGGCGGGTCGAGCAAGAAGCTGATGAAGCGGAAACTGGCGGTATGCAGGGTCAGACGGTCGATTTCGTTGAGTTGCCAGCGCAAGCGCTGGCTCATGTTCGCCATCAGTCGAAAACAGGTCTCGTTCGACTCGCGCAGCAACTGGATAAACGTGGGGGCGTCGAAGGCGAGCAAAATCGATGATTTCAACGCCTCCGCGTTTACCGGGTACCCCTCGTCATTCATGAACATGACGGCTTCGGCGAACGTTTCCTCCACGTTGACCAGATCGATAATCTTCTCATAGCCAGTCTTGGACAGACGGTAGAGTTTGATCTGCCCGCGCACGACAAAATAGAAAGCGCGAATCGGGTCCCCCTGCGTGAACAGGCGTTCCCCGGTTTCCAGCGACACTTGACGCGTGGCCCGTGCCATAGTGTCCAACTGAGCGTCATCAAACGCCTTGAAGAGGTAGTTGGTCCGTAACGCCTCGTGAATGTTGATGTCCATGCGAACGCAATGTGTCGGTTTAACGGGTTAGCTTAGCAGGATCGTCAACCGACTCACAAACGGATTCGAGTGGATCGCAGTGGGTCTTAAGATATACTGAAGCTCCGCACTGGTTACGCTTTCGGCGGAGGATCGTACGCAGGCGAGGGCTTTGTCATTACCATTCCGATACAAAAAAAGGACCTGCGTATGTTGGCGCTGCCACTCCTGGGACTGGTCTCTTGGCTGGTGCCGGAACGCTTCTGGCGCCCCACGCGCACGGCGCTCATGCACTTCCAGAGGAGGCTGGGGCTCAAGATGCGCCAGCGAAACCGGGCCGCGAAGCGAATTGCCATGATCGAGTCCGCGATCGGACGTCCATTGACGGCGAACGAGTCGGCGGAGGTGGATTACCGGACCTCGAGCGGCGGGTTCGACGACAGGTTGCGGATATTTCGCTCGTACCACCCGCTCGGTTGGAACCCGGACGTCACCCTGATCGGGGCGGAGCGATTGGACGCGGCGCTGGAACGTGGGCGCGGCGCGGTGCTGTGGGTCGCGGTGTTCAGTTCCGCACGACTGATAACCAAGATCGCGTTGCATCGGGCCGGCTATGCCGTGCATCATTTGAGCCGCCCGGGGCACGGTTTTAGCAACACTGAACTGAGCACTCAATACTTGAATCCTTTTTGGGTGCGGATCGAGGATCGCTATCTGGCCGAACGCATCCGCATCACCGACGCGGAAACGCTGCGTGCAGTGAAAACCATCCGCCAACGGCTGCTCGCCAACCAAATCGTGTCCATTACGGATTTACATGAGGCGACGCGAACCGTCCGCGCGCCGTTTTTGGCCGGGTACCGCCACTTCACGACCGGGCCGCCCCATTTCGCGCTCAGCACCGGGGCGGCCCTGTTTCCGGTATTCACCATCGACACTGGGTACCGCAGTTTCGAGGTGGTCATCGCCGAGCCTGTGTATCCGGCGCCGGACGCGACCATCGAATCGATCATCGGGGCGTACAGCACGGCCCTCGGGGAGATGGCCGAGCGCCATCCGCACCTGTGGCTGTACTGGCCGATCGTCGAACTGCCCGAAGGGGCAACACGCCAAAACTGAAATCCTGTGTCGGGGTCGTGCCGCCACCCATCACGCGCGGCGGGTCCAAGCGTCAGAACCGCCAACCGATCCCGGCACCGTACACCCAGGGGTCGACGTCCACATCAACCTCGACGCGCCCGGCGGGCGATCGAATGACCGCTTCGGTATCGATATCGATCCACTTCAAGTCGAAGGTGAGATACATCGAAGGCGTGATGTCGATATCCACCCCGGCCTGCACCGCGATGCCCCATGAGTCGTCGAGGCTCAACGAGGAGTTGCCCAGCGCCGCGTCCAGCGAGCTGGATGTCTCTTCGTCGAGGAAGGTCGTATAGTTGAGGCCGGCGCCGACGTAAGGGCGAACATTGCCGCTCGGCGAGAAGTGGTACTGAACGAACAGCGTCGGTGGCAGGGTGCGAATTTCGCCGATCTTCCCCAGCGGACCCAGGGTCGCCCCGGTGGCGGTGATGTCGTGTTTGGAGGTGATGTCGACCAACAGTTCCAGTGCGATCCGGTCGGTCATCATGCGCGCGATACTGATGTCCAGAGTGAGCGCATCGTCGACCTTGACGCCGGAACCGGGCACCGGCTGTCCGCCTACGAACACCGGGCCGCTGTCGTCGTTGGGATCGACGTTGGCGATACGCAGGTCGAGCAACCAGTCACCCGCCTGGTTACCGGCGGCGGCGGTGGCGGGGAATACCAGTGCCGCCGCCAGAGCTGCAATACCTAGGAGTTTGTTCGTTATCATGGTTGATCCTCATTATTCAAATTTTTGGGTCATCGATTATTTTCCGCGTAGCCTTGTGGCGAGTTGATATGTGTCAACGTTTCGTGTCGGGGTCCGACAAACTCAACTTTGGTGCACGGTGGGCCACCATGGTGCGCCGTTGCTCGGTGGTAGTCCTGGTTGCCGCAGGTCTGGGGGTGTCGCCGTGCGCTGGATCGCGGAGCACGGCGGTCATTGCGGGCGCCGACTTCCCGTCTTCGGGCGGGGCCGATAAGGGGCTTTACCGGCGCGCATTTCGCCCTGAGCGCCTTTACCTGCCGACCTTGATGGAGAAGTTCGCCGACCACTACTTCATCGTCGATTCATACAATAACCGGGTCTTGTACAGTAAGAGTCTGGACCTCCCGTTGGATGTCTGGCGGGTCCTCGACGGCGAGCTGTCGCGTCCGCACTCGATCGCCTCGGACGGTCGCTGGTTGGTGGTCGACGACACCGATGCCCACCGGGTCAACGTTTACGAACGACGCGGCGACGACTACGTGCTCACCGAGCGCATCGGCGGGGTGGGCCGACGGCCCCATCGCGTGCTTTACGACGCACAGACGCGCGCGTTCTACGTGCTGGCGTCGGCGTCACAGCAAATCACCAAGCTGGCAACGGACGCCGCCGGACTCGTCATCGAACACACACGGGACCTACCGTTCTTGAACGGCGCATACACGCGCTCGATGGCCATTATCGAAGGCCGCATGGTGTTTGTTTCCGGACCCGGCGCGGTGGTGGTGGTGGACCATGCGTCCGGGAACTACGCCGTCGTGGATACGTTCCCGGTACCGCACCGGTACGCGAGCATGAACGACATCGCCTATATCCATGGCCACTATTACTTGACCGCCACCATGAATCGCATGGCGCGCTGTGACAGCCTCGCGGCGCTTGCCGAAGATCGCTGTGAATCCGTGTACGACAAGTACGGCTTACGCGGCAATCCGTACTACTTCAGCCGCGTCGACGATCGCTATTTCCTGGGCGAGGTCGCGGGGCGCGACGCCATTCTCGAATTTACCGCGCACGCCGGGGAGTTGCGTCTCGTCCGGGTACGAAAATTCAGGCCCTGAATCGGGCTCAACCGCGCGCGAAACTTCTATCGATACCGGTCAGCGCCAGCGTGTATCCCCCCAGTTGGTTGTTGGCGAAAAGCACCTTGCCGTCCGGCGAAAAACATACGCCCGCCCATTCGCCGTTGCGGTTGCGCGCGATCGGGTAGACCCGCGATGCTTCGGTGATACCGACCAACAGGCTGGCTTCGGCCTCGCGGTCCTCGCACACCACGAGATCGCCCCACGGCGCCACGGTGAGATTGTCGGGATGAATCAGTGTCTCATCGGCGCATTCGTAGACCAGGGTCAACGTGCCGGTGTCGGCGTCCGCCGGGGTGTATTTGAAGATCTGGCCGAGCCGCCGGCGACCGCCGGTGGTAGCGGTGAAATACACCGTGTCCTGGTCCATCGCCACCCCCTCGCCGCGCACGATCAACGCCGCGCCCGCGTCACGCGCCTGATAGCGTACCGAATCCCGGTCCGGATCGGGCTCGGGTATCGTCACCCAGGTACAGGGCAGCGACATCCCCGGACTCATCCCGTCTCGTGTGGTGTCGAAGTTGTCCCGGTCGACGACTTTGAGGGCCTGCAGCGACCCGTGTTGTCCCCACGGTGTTCCTTCCGGCAGATAACGGTAAAAACAACTGTCGAGCCGGTCTTCGGTGAGATAGGCGACGCCGTTGGCGGCGACCCCGACCGCTTCGTGGCGGAACCTTCCCAGTGCCGTGAGCGGCTGCGGCTCCCGTATCGTCTCCACAAACGGATCGACCTCGAAGACGTAACCATGGCGACGCCGGGGGGTCTCTTCGAAAATTTCCTCGCAACTCAACCAGGTGTGCCACGGCGTCTTGCCGCCGGCGCAGTTGCGCAGCGTCCCGGTCAGGCTCAGGTGATGGCGCACGAGTTCGAGGTTTGGAGTGATCTCGACGGTAGTCGTGCCACCGCGGCAACCGATGTCGTACGCGAATGCGGGCAGCGGCGAAGATTCGCGGGCGTTGATTTCGTGGTTGCGCACCAGCACGTAGTTGCCGTTTGGTGCTTGGAAGCAACCCATTCCGTCGTGTAGCTCCGGTACGCGCGTGCCGTCAGACATTCGGTAGCCCACGCTGGAGAATTTTCGGTAGTCCACTTTGCCGAATACTTGCACGCGTTTGTCGTCCGGCGCGGCACCCGTCGCCGCCGCGCGTGGATTGTGGCGCATGCTGGGGACCGCCAATGAGATCCCCAACGCGACGGTGCGGGTCAGAAAGTGTCTGCGCGTTGTCAATGTAGTGCGGTTTGGATTCGAGCTGTCAGTTCCGGACCGGAGTATCGAATTATACGATTATGCAGGCGCAGGCGATGTAACAGGTATGATATTGGTCATTGATCAATGCGTTCGAGGCGACGTATTCATGGCACGAGCAGATAACGCAGGCGGGCCCGGCGACGATTCAGCGAAGTCCGAATTTCGCTATGACAGCCCGGAGCGACTATTGGAGATGGAGTCCCTGGTGGGGCAGGGTCGACGCAGTGATGCGCTCGAATGTCTGCAGGGTGTCCATCCCCGGGACCTGGTAGACCTCTTGCAGCAATTGCCGTTCGCCGCCGCACAGCAGTTGTTCGACTGGCTGCCGCCGGAGCTGGCCGGCCGCGCCTTGGCGGAGATGAATCCCGCCTTTTGTGCGACGCTGCTCGGCGGCGTGCCGCTGCCCCGCATCGTGCGCATGATCGACGCCCTGGAGACCGACGACGCGACCGACGTAGTGGCGCAGTTGCCGCCGGAAATCGCGCGCAAGGTGATGATCGGCCTGCACGATCAGGCGAAGGTCGAGGAACTGCTGGGTTACCCGCCGGATTCGGCCGGCGGCATCATGTCAGCGCGTTACGTCGCGGTACCCAAAACGGCAACCGTCGCGGAGACCATCGAAGCCGTGCGCGCCAACGTAGACCTGCTGGAGGCGATCTACTCGGTGTTCATCGTGGACAGCGAGGGCGTGCTCAAGGGGTCGATCGACGTACGGCAACTATTGGTGTCGCCGGGCTCGCTCCCGATCATGGAGATCGTGAGCGCCGACGTCGTGTCGGTACGCGCCGACGTCGATCAGGAAGAGGCTGCGCTTCTCATGGAACGTTACGATCTGGTGGTGCTACCGGTGACCGACGGCGAGGGCCGGCTGGTCGGGTGTATCACCATCGACGACGCGGTGGACGTCATTCGTGAGGAGGCTGAGGAAGACTTGAGCCATATCAGCGGCGCACCGAAAAGGGAGGCACCTAATCAGCCGGTGTGGTCGACCTTTCGAGGACGGTTTCCGTGGCTGCTTGCAGGCCTGTTGGGAACCGGTCTTTCCGGTTTCGTCGTGGGCGCGTTCGAACACACTCTCAGTCGGGCCGTGATCCTCGCCGGATTCATTCCCATCGTCATGGGCATGGCCGGCAACGCCGGTATTCAGAGCGCGGCAATCACCGTGCAGGCAATGGCGTCGGGCACCGGCCTGGGCGGCGACGCTGGGCGACGGATCGGCAAAGAAGTGGCGGTGGCGCTCCTCAACGGCCTGGCGGTGGCGCTGGTTTTGGGTGCCGTGGTGCTGCTGGTAGCAAAGATATTCCCGTTGGAGGCCCCGCTGCGGCTGGCCGCAACCGCCGGCCTGTCGCTCGTGATCGTCATCATGTTCGCGGGCAGCATCGGCGCAGCCGCGCCGATGCTGCTGCGCAAAGTCGGCGTCGATCCGGCCCTCGCCACCGGCCCCATCATCACGACCAGCAACGACGTCATCGGCGTAACGGTGTTCTTCCTCGTCACTACGTGGCTGTATCTTGGTTGAGCGCCGTACACGGGGAGCCGAGCCCCAGCGGATAGCGGTTCCGGCTCTACGGTGTGAATTGCGATGGACCCTTAACTGGTTTACTCTTCGCCGCTCATTTCCGGCAGGTTACATCGGAGAGGTGGCCGAGCGGTTGAAGGCGCACGCCTGGAAAGTGTGTATACGTTAATAGCGTATCGAGGGTTCGAATCCCTCCCTCTCCGCCATACAGTCTGGTCTCCCCCCGTAGTCTCCGGCGCGGTTCGGTAAATCTCAAAGATTCAGAGAGTTGTGGGCGATTGCCGGGCCCGTTCGTGCCGCAAACCGAACCAGTGTCGGACATCTTCCTCGAATTTCCACCATTGTCTCTAATGGCGATTTGCGGGTTCGGTTTGGGGCGATTAGCGGGGGAATCCCAGGACTTTACGTTGCTCGTCCCAATCGAGTGGGAACCCGGCCTTGAGACGATCCAGAGACAGATCTGCGGGCACTTGGCCGCGAATGATGACCTTGATGATGTCGGGAGCAAGAAATGCCAGTTTCAGCAAGTGCGCAACGTAGCGTTGTGTAACGCCATTTTGACGGGCGAGTTCCGTCATTGAACCGACCGAACCGTCGATGAGCGCTTGATTCCAAGTCAAGGCTTTGATCACGGCCTGACGAATTGCGTGAATCGTGGTGTAGTGCGCGAGGATGGAATTCTGGTCTTCACTGGGGACCACCAGCCTGGTTTCGATCCCGCAGCGCTTGAGATCGACCGGTACGCAGATGGTGTGGTCCACGAGTGAGTCGGGCCCCGTCTTCGCCTGACCCTCGACGTATTCACCCAATAACTCCTCGGCCAGACTCGCGGTATTGACCGTGATCACAATCTGAGCGCGGCCGACGACCACCTTACTGATCAATCGCTTGATCAACTCGATCTGCTGGCGGAAGGGGAGAACATCCCACTCCGAGGCCAACTTCCGGGCTCGTGCGATCACCTGCTTCTGGGTCTGGGCCGCCCACCGGCAAGATTGAAACAGCGTCACCAGCTGATGGCCATGCGTCAACAATTGTTTGAGCTGCGCGACGACCCGTTCTTCTATCGGTTGTGCGGGCACTCGGATCACGCTGCCGGCCGCCTGTTCGCGAAACCGCAATACTGCTTGCGAAACGTAGTACCGATAACGCCGGTGGCCTTTTCGGGTGTGCGTGGGACTCATCGGATGATGGTTATCGTCGAACACTCGCCCGGCCAACAGACTGGGGTCTTTGGCGACGGTTTTGAGTTTGTTATGGCTTCGGTTCTGGGCGAGATGCTGCTGGACCCGGTCCCACAGGTCCGGGTCGACGATGACCGCGTGCTGTCCCGGATAGTGCTTTCCCTTGTGACTGATCCGGCCGACATACAGGGGATTCTGCAGCAGTTTGTACAGCGCGCCGCGGGACAGCGGTGTCCCTCCGACCTGGAGACCGTCTCGCTGCCGGACTTTGCTCACGACTCCGGCTTCCTCCAACTCCTTCTTCAGGGTGCGCACATTGCCGAGGACCAGGTAACGGGCGTAGATGTGCCGGACCGTCTCGGCTTCCGATCGGTTCACCACGAGCTTTCGGCCTTTGACTTCATATCCCAACGGCACGACACCGCCCATCCACAACCCTTTCTGCTTGGACGCCGCGATCTTGTCGCGGATCCGTTCACCGGTGACTTCCCGCTCGAACTGGGCGAAGGAAAGAAGCACATTCAGTGTCAGACGCCCCATGGAGGCGGAGGTATTGAACTGCTGGGTGACCGACACGAAGGATACCTGATGCCGGTCAAAGAGATCGATGAGCCGTACGAAGTCGGCCAGCGAGCGGCTCAACCGATCCACCTTGTACACCACCACGACATTGATCAGCCCCTGTTTGATCTGATGCATCAAGCGGGCCAGGGCAGGGCGGTCCATGTTTCCACCTGAGAAACCGCCGTCGTCGAAGCCATCGGAAATCGCCGTCCACCCTTCGTGGCGTTGACTCTGGATATAGGCTTCACAGGCTTCCCGCTGAGCATCGAGCGAATTGAACGACTGGTCCAGACCTTCCTCTGAGGACTTGCGGGTGTATATCGCGCAGCGGATACGTGAGCCGGGAGCCTTGGGGGTGTTGTTCACGAGGCGCGCTTGGTCAGTCCGAAGAATCGCGGCCCGGACCATTTGGTGCCGGTAATCCGGGTCGCGATTTCGGTCAGGCTGCGGTAGGTCCGGCCCTGCCACAAATATCCGCGTTTGAGTACCGTCACCTCATAAGTGTCACCCTGCCACTCCCGGGTCAGGCGCGTGCCCGGGCTGTGAGCCTGCCGGCTCGGTATGGTGGTGTCGCCGGCCTTAATCAATTTGTTCCGAAGAACCGCTGGATCTTCTTTCAATCTTCGCGCATGGATCGCCCAGGCCACGTTACCACGCAGGAAATCGGCGCTGGCACGCGACGGTGGTCGACGCGTGAACAGTGTCTCGTACAGCCCCCGGAGTTCCGTGGCGGTGAGGGCGGCCAGGGCCTCCAGTTCGGGCAGGGTCTCTGCGGGTTCGGCTTCCATGCCGCCATTCGTCCATACCGGGGCACCAAAAGCGAGTCTTTTTCGCAAGTTATGGCCGAAAATCGATGGCTTTTCGGACAAGCCAAGTCTCCCCGGTTAGCAAAGCATGTTAGCGATGCAGGAGTCCCCCGAAAAAAGTCCCACAGACTGTGCTAGGCTGTTAAGAAGCGTGACCGACCGGTGCGCTTGCAGTGCCAGTATGGAGACCTTCAGCTGGTTCTCGACATCGACGAATAGCGATGTTCGGGCAACTTAGACAACACTTGGAGATTTCATATGGCACATCCCAGAAAATCCCTCAAAACTCTACGAAAAATCGCGTTCGAGGCTCAGCGCGGTAAATGCTACTACTGCTGCCAACCCATGTGGACCGGTGACCATGAGCAAATTTCGTTCGTGCGCAGATACAACCTTTCCAAAGCCCAGGGAAGGCTTTTGAAGTGTACCGGGGAACATCTTTTGCCACATAAGCATGGCGGCATGGCGGACACGAAGAATATTGTCGCCGCCTGCCAGTTTTGCAATGCCCGCAGGCACAGGAGAACAGCTGAAACGTCCGTGTCCGAATTCATGGCTTTGGTGCGCCGGCGGATGATCATGGGTAGATGGCATGGATTGGATCTCAGCTTGGCGAGTCGCGCCAGGTAGTTTCTTGTAGGATGGCGGAGTACGGGATCAATCGAGCTGCAGGGGCGCATAACTGGTGTGCCCAGCGGTGACCCCTTCGAAGGCTAGCACCGAGAAGCTCAGATCCCGGAAAGCGGAACCTGTCGGAGCGTGCGCCGGCTTCTTTCATCGATCCAGTTCAGGAACTGAGACAAGGAATCCACCTGGTCGTCGTGCGCAGCCTGGGGAAACGCCACCAATTCTCTCTTGAACTCGTCGAGCCACGGCGCTTTCCTCGGCAGGTACACCGAACCCGCTTCGATCTTGGCCGACTGACGCGACAGGCGCATGACCTTGTCATCATCCGGTTTGACGGCGATCGGCCTGTCGAGTCCTGGGGCATTCAACGATCGTATGTCTTGGATCAAGGCCGTACCGGACGCCGTATCCTCGATTAAGATGGTGCGCGCTTTGAACTTTTGTGCTTGCTCGACAATGGCTTTTCTCAGTTCCGGGTATTCGAGCCGTTTGCGGCACACATCGAGTAAGTAATACTGGTGACCTTTGATCTGCCACGTCGTGCAGACCGAATAGTCGGCGAGTTCACTGGCCTTCGAAGCCGTGTCCCAACTCTGAACAATCTCATCGCGGGCCTCCCACGCGGGTTTCGCGTCGTAGAACTGAAACCACGGCCAACGCACCAGGTTACCTTCCTCCGGGATCGGCTGTTGCTGGTATTGTGCGGAAAAATTAAAGGTTCCGATCGTGTTCTTGATCGCATCGAGCACGGCCCGCGGTTCCCGCTGCTGATCCAACACCTCTCCCGGTTCGCGGGTATATCTATCGCCATTGGACAGCTCGAACTCCTCATCGCTCTCAGCGATTGCTGGGAGGTTGAGATGGTGCCAGTCTTCGTGCTCAAGGACATGCGCCACCAGGTCATCGACGTGCAAGCGCTGCATGACCAGAATGATCACCGCGTCCCGCTTGTTGTCCTGGCGGGAGAACAAAGTATTGTCGTACCAATCTTTCACGCTCTGCCGTTTCGTGGCGGACATCGCGTCCTAGGGCTTCATCGGATCATCAATAATGATCACACGTCCCCCGCGGCCGGTCAGCGATCCACTCACCGAGGTGGCGTATCGACCTCCCTTGCGGGTGGTTTCCAGATCATGCTCGTTCCTTCGATCGAAGCGGGTCTTGGGAAAGACCTGGCGATACCAGGGACTGTTCATCACCGTGGGGCAATCCCGGGCATGTTTCGCGGCCAGATCCTGGCCGTAACTGGCGCAGATGATCCGGCAGGTGGGGTCTCGGCCCAGGAGCCAGGCGGGATAGGCAACCGAGGCACAAATCGACTTCAGACTCCGGGGCGGAACGGTAATGATCAACCGCTTCAACTCGCCCCGGTGACACTGCATTAGCCGATCGGCGATCAGTTCGATATGCCAGTTCGGAGAGAATTGGTCCGAGGGCGACACGGCTCCGAAAGACTTCTCGGTGAACGCCGCGAAATCCTGCCTCAGGGCGGCATCAAGTACTTTGATGTCGAAGAGATCGTTCATTGATCCACCTCATCTGCATCGGCGCTTCGTTTACTCAGTCTGGCCAGTGCGCGCTCCTGGATAGTTCGATCATCAGCACGCAAGGGTTGGTTATCCAGGTCGACATCACTCAGATATTGATCCCACCATTTGACCAGATTCTCCACTGCGCGGATGTCCCCCTTCAGGGCCTTCTCCATGGCCCGCATGATCATGGCCCGTTGTTTACTGACGATCAGTGTTTTCTTACCCTGATTAATCTGAATGAGCTCACCGAGCACTTCTTTTAAATCGGTTTCCAAGTTTCGAGCACCTTTGGGCCGGCCTTTTGGATTGCCGCTTTGTCCGGGTTTGAAACGGGTATGTTCGGGTGGCTGGCAATATCCCACGTCACCAGGCTTTTTCAGGCGTTTTCTTCTTTTTTCAGAGGTACTCTTTCAGTTCGGGGTTTTGCTCTTTCCCGAAGTTTTTCTCGTTTCATGACCGGGACCTCCGGTTCTTGTTGGTAGGTGTAAGACGAGATTGCGCGATGTCCTCGAACGAGTGGTCGGTCTCGGCATGACGGGCCGATTCTCCGGTCGTCTGGGTCCAGCGCTGCAGGGTGACGTCCGCGTACCGAGGATCCAGCTCCGTGAGCCGAGCCCGCCGCCCGGTGCGTTCCGCCGCGATCAGGGTGGTCCCGGAACCCCAAACGCTTCGAGGACGATCTCCTTACGGTGTGAGGCATCGAGGATCGCGTCGGCCAACAGTGCCACCGGTTTGGTGGTCGGGTGCATAGCCAGCTCGGCCATCCGCTCCTCCCGGAAGGTGTTGAACCCCGGGTAATCCCAGACATTGGTGCGATACCGGCCGTAGCTGCCCAGGGCGACGTTGTTCACATGTGGCGCCTGTCCATGCTTGAACACGAACACCAGCTCGTGTTTGGACCGGTAGAACGACCCCATGCCCCCATTGGTCTTGTTCCAGACGCATAGGTTCTTGAGTTCGGAATAGACCTCCGATGCGGGTGGCCTTCGGCACCGCCCGGGAAGTGCACGAATACTTCAACATGCCGGACGTGACCCGCAGGCTCGAACCCGAGGGGAAGCACGACGCCTGTTTCATCCCGCGTAATGTACACGTCACCGGCGACATCGATATCCACAAGATGGCCTGGGGACAGGACGGACAATTGTGGTGCGTGAACACCCGGTTCTCGACGCTCTGCACCCTGGACAGCCTCAACAGCTTCGTGCTGCGGTGGCGGCCCCCGTTCGTGAGTGCGCTGACCCGGAGGACCGCTGTCACCTGAACGGATTGGGCATGGTGAAGGGAAAGCCCCGCTATGTCACCGCCCTGGGACAAACAGACACGCAACAGGGCTGGCGAGATAACAAGGCGAAGGGCGGTGTGCTGATGGATATGACCACCAATGGCTTCATCTGTCGGGGCCTGTCCATACCTCATTCGCCGCGCTGGTACCACAACCGGCTGTGGGTGCTGGAGTCTGGGAAAGGCAGCCTGGTGAGGGTCAACCCGGACTCCGGCGCGGTCACTACCGTGGCCGAATTGCCCGGCTTCACCCGCGGACTCGACTTCTGCGGGCCGCTCGCGTTTGTCGGCCTGTCCCAAATACGCGAGAGTGCAACTTTCAGCGGTATCCCGATTGTGGACCGTCTCGAAGAGCGTACCTGTGGGGTGTGGGTGGTGCACATCGACACCGGCAACACGGTCGCGTTCTTGCGGTTCGAGGAAGCGGTGCAGGAAATCTTTGCCGTCCAGGTGCTGCGCGGTATCCGTTTCCCGGAGATCCTGGAACCGGACAACGAACTCATCGCATCGTCGTACACCCTCCCGGACGAAGCGTTGGCGGATGTGCCTACATCTCTGTGACGACCCACTCTTCACAACACAGACAAACTTGACGAATCGTTTCTAATACTGCTTGACGAGCGGGTGGTCTTACCCAGTGATCGATGCGGGTTCACGTGGGATAACGTAACGTATTTTTCGCTTTTGTGAAGCGGTGGTCTCGGTCTGGTTTAATTGGAATTGCGAAGACCAATGAACCAAGACCATAGGAGAGACCACCATGAGTAAAGATACCAAAAAGCCGCTGGGGAAGGTGATTGGAATTGACGAAGGGCGGATTGAGCGGCATGTGAGCGAGCTGGTGCGAGGCAGCGTGGAGAAGACGCTGAACGAGCTGCTGGACGCGGAGGCGGACCAGTTATGCAATGCGCCGAAGTACAGTCGTTCCCCGGAGCGGATGGATACGCGCGCCGGGCATTACACACGGAAGCTACACACCGGGGCTGGAGAGGTGGAGCTGAAGGTGCCGAAGCTGCGGAAAGCGACGTTCGAGACGGCGATCATTGAGCGTTATCGGCGCCGTGAGGCGAGTGTGGAGGAATCGCTGATCGAGATGTATTTGGCGGGGGTGTCGGTCCGGCGTGTGGAGACGATCACCGAGGCGCTGTGGGGCACACGGGTCAGTGCCTCGACGGTGAGCCGCCTGAACAAGCGGATCTACAGCCATATTGAGCGTTGGCGGAATCGGCCGATTACGGATGAGTTTGCCTACGTGTACCTGGATGGCGTGGTGCTGAAGCGCAGCTGGGGCGGTGAGGTGCGCAATTTATCGGTGTTGGTGGCGATCGGGGTGGCGCAGGACGGTTACCGGCAGATACTGGGCGTGGCCGAAGGGGCGAAGGAAGACAAGGCCGGCTGGTCGGGATTTCTTGAGCACCTGAGGACCCGGGGCTTGAAAGGTGTGCAGTTGGTGGTCTCGGATGCCTGTATGGGCCTGGTCGAGAGTGTCAGCGAACACTTTCCCGAGGCGCGCTGGCAGCGTTGTGTGGTGCATTTCTACCGCAACGTATTCAGTCATGTGCCGCGTGGCAAAGTCCGAGCGGTGGCGCGGATGTTGAAGGCGATCCATGCGTCGGAAGACCTGGCCGCGGCTCAAGATAAGGCCCAGGCAGTGGTGACCAAACTCAAGGAGCTGCGCCTGACCAAAGCGGCGGAGCTGGTCGCAAAACATATCGACGAAACACTGATTTTCTACCGCTTTCCCGCACCGCACTGGCGGCGGATCCGGACGAACAACCCTTTGGAGCGGATCATCCGCGAGATTCGCCGGCGTACACGCGTGGTCGGGGCCTTTCCTGACGGCGAATCGGCGCTGATGCTGGTTTCCGCCAGGCTACGGCATATTGCCACCACCAAATGGGGAACAAGACGTTATCTGAAGATGGAGTTATTGAACGAGCCGCTCGAAGCTGACGTGGCCATTGCATGAACTGGATCGAGACCATCGCTCAAAAAAAGCGAAATAATCGTTGCACTACCTCACGTGGTTGTAATGTACTCGCTAGCGATTGATAGTTGAACGCCCATCATCGAGGCTAGCAAACCAGTGCAAATCCAAGAAATACTCGCGAAACTTACCATTGAAACTCTCGACGACGGCATTGTGTTAACTTCACCAGAGTGACGCCACGCGGAGTCGTGTTGGGTGTTTGCTCAGACTCTAAAGTGGCCAGCCGTATCGGTAATCTGACCCCAGCTGAATATCGTGAGCAGTTAGCGCAGCCTGCCTGAATTTCCTAACGACTTCGTGGACTCAATCAAGGGACAAGGTCACTCGGGTTAAAGTCGCCGTCAGTGTCAAAGGCTGGAGTTTCGATTTTCAAGGGCGGTCAGTCTGTGCGACAACACGTAGCATTTTGCGTCCTATTACTTCTGCTAGTAAGCGCGAAGAAAATAAGACTGACCTTGCTAAGACAGACGGTGTCAATGCTTTCCCTGGGATGCGGGCGCTGGTAAATCCTTTGTAAGCATGATGACGCGCTAGTTTCCAGTGGCGTTCAATCCCGTAGAGTTTGGCAAGCGAGTAATGCAACCGTGTTAGCTGCTCACTATTGACCTTATGATATTTAAACTCGAGATATTCGTTTAGTACAGAATGGAATTCAATAAACGCTTTGTTGACTCTAATCCTATTCTGTGTGTTGGTTGGGCGGCCCTGTGAAAACGCACCGCGATCGTGAACTCGCCACGCAGCCATGACGCGATCTACGTATCCCACGCTACCATATCGTGCAGCTAAAACAGCCCGAGTCTTGTCATCAAGAACGATATCGGGAGCGTCCAGCGCCGCCATTGCAACCCTCATTCGAGTAGTAGTTGCTGAAGGAAAGGCTTTTGCGGTGATCAACAGGTCTTCAAGGGACAACAAATTCTTAGTTCCTGCCGGGCACGCATTATAGGGTTTAAACTTGCCGTCTTGATGAACAATCCTTGTGTTGTGTATACACATCGGGCATTCGGGATGAGTGTCCAGGAAATCACTAATCACTTGAAGCTTGTCCGTAGTGGTCCAATAGTCGTCCCCATGCAACTCGGCCACATAGTCCCCTTGACAAGATTTCAGAGTATCGAAATAGTTGTTCCTGATCCCTTTGTTCCTAGCTTGTAGTAGTAACCGTATCTTATCTGGGTGACGCTTTTTGTATTGGTTTAGGATGGCCGTCGTTTGGTCGGTGGAATGGTCGTCGCCAATCACGATTTCATAGTTGAAATCGGTTTTCTGTGCCAGCGCGCTGTCGAGTGCATCAGCAACTAAGTCCTCATGATTATAGGTGAGTACAAGTACACTTACTTTCGGATGTGACGACATCATTTTAAATTGACTTGGTTTTTGGGCGGTCTGCCAATTGCTATCAACGCGCGTTACTTTGGGGTGTGGGGGAAAAATACGGTACATTCCGGAATTTATACCGACAATGAACTACCCGGAGTTGGTACTTCGCCCGTTTGAGAAATATTGTCGCTCTGTTAAGCGAAACGCCGTTTGCGCGTTGGCGAAATTCAGTGTAGTCATACGCCTTGTTACTGACGTCAATATATGACAATAGTCGTTCGATATGACCCGCGAGCGTGTTGCTATCTAATTCACGTTGTACCTCCATCTGCAGTGCCCGGTCGACCACCGGCGTATAAGTCAGCGTTTGATAGGGAGTATTTATTCCGGACGTTCCTTGGTGTGTCGAGTCATCACCAGTAGCACGGTGTAGATGACTTCTCGCGGTACGGCTACCCCCGAGTAGGCAATACGTTCTGTTCCAGTAGTTCTCTTTACCGTTGAAATAAGGAATACCGAGGCGGTGACACGCATCACGCAATGCGTGTTCTTTTGTCAACAAGTCCCTATATTTGACGCCGCGAATATTCGGAAACATTGTTAGTAGGTTGCGGTACGTACTGAGCCAGACGCGGAGCCAATCGCTACGCCCTCGCTTCCTGAACGACTCGGCTAACTCTAAAGGGGTCTTCCAAACAAGGATATCGCAAAACGGAATATCTCGTTCTCGCAAGTATCTATGTTGCGATAGCACCCAAAATGGTTGCTTACTTGAGTCGACAATGAAATCTATATTCGGGTGTTTATCAAAAAGACTTGGATAGAGTAGATGCTCTCCACTGGCGTGTACCGGAGGCCATATTTTGCATTCTGTATAACCACAAGAACAACGACGATTGAGTTGTTCAAGTCGTATAGGACGAAACAAACCATGTACTTCACCACAAGCGAACCCCGAAGCATCGTTAGCGAGCATCAAATGAAGCATGGTGGATCCAGAATATGCAGTACCTTGAACAAAGATGACGCGCTTACGGAAAAGCATGGGCGTTTGTAGTTGTTGGGGGGTGTAAATGCATTACAGGTCTCTGGCGGACAGTAAACGGAACCTACATGAGCTAGATAAAATATATAACGGGTCAATGGTGTGAAGATATCGTTAGCGAGTTAGGTTTTGTTATTTTGTTTTAGGTTTTGTTAGATGATCTCGCGCTCACTTGTGGCGCACTGTTATCTTACAACCGTAGATTGCGAAACTAATTTCGAACGCAGTCGAATCGACGTGGGGGAAGAATTGCGTAAACGACACTTGTCGAGATTTCCGGATGACCCGCCCAAGCTCGAGGTGGGGGCGTTGCGGCAAAAGGCGCCCCGCGTTACGAGAGACCTAGGAAAACCCGGTAGCCGTTTGGGGCGAGCGCATTTCACTTTTGATGAGGGGGCGTTCAACCAGGTCACGGCACATGGAGCTAAGCGTCCGTTGCTTACTCGGCGCGTGCTAACGTCTTCCACAAGTGCGTCCTGCAATTTCGTTGATCTAACAATCGTCCCCCCGAATAGTGGTATCGGTGTGCATACACACAGTCTCGATAACGAAGAGTTTTACATAGTCGTTTCGGGCACGGGTCTGATGGTTTTAGACGGCGAACACTTCGAGGTCGGGCCTGGACACGTGATTGTGAATCGACCGGGTGGCGCGCATGGGTTACAGAATCTGAGTAGGCAAGAAATTCAACTTGTTGTTATAGAGATACCGGTCACTTAGGGAGGATGGAAGGTGATTAAAAAGGGCGGGTTGTGATCATGAAAACGTGTGTGCCTTTTGTGATAGGTATTTGTCGTTTGGCGGAGACGTGCGGCCAAGGTGGACGTCTTAGTGGTTGGCAAATTGGTGACAGGGACGCATGACGTTAACCGAGCGACATATGGACGCAGGGGATGAGCGAGTTCTACTTTCTCCGCCGAAGCCTGTGGACGAGACGCCAACCCAATCTAGGCGATACCGAACCTCTTCAGGGCGGCGAGCCGATCAGGAAATACTCCTTGATACGGCTACGTTAACACAGGCGCTCTGTCATGTGAGGCAGTGGGTCGATGGCCGCGATATTTTGGTTGTCACGACACCTACGGTAAAAAATATTTATGGGTGTCTGCTTAAAGAACTTGTATCGACCCAAGGCAGACGTCTGTTAGTGCTGGATTGTACTGAGTCTAGCAAGGAACTAGCACAGGTCGAACGGGTTTGCAGAAAAGCACGAGAGCTACATATTGACCGCAAAGGGATTCTAGTTGGTATCGGGGGTGGCGTTTGTACGGATATTACCACTATGGCGGCCTCATTAATTAGACGTGGTTTGCACCACTTTCGCGTACCAACCACACTTGTCGGCCAAATTGATGCGGGCATTGGATATAAAGGCGCCGTGAATTTCGGTGGATATAAGAGCTTTATTGGCTGTTTTCACCCTCCGACAAAAGTTCTGATAGCGCCCAAATTTTTGAGTACTTTGCCGGCCTATCATCTTCGGGAGGGGTTTGCTGAAATCATTAAGATGGGAATCGTTCGCGACCCATACCTCCTGCGTTTGGTCGAGCACCATGCTAGTGATCTGATTCGGGTGGCGTTTGATTCTTATCAAACGCAGGGTAGTGAGATTATCTGGCGCGCGATCGTATCAATGATGGACGAGCTCGCAAAAAATCCTTACGAAGATCAAACCTATGAACGGCTTGTAGATTTTGGGCATACATTTAGCCCTCTGCTGGAATCCACGTCGGCACACTCTCTCTCGCACGGCAACGCCGTTTCGGTAGATATGGCTATTACAGTATCAATCGCCACAGAACTGGGCGCGCTGGATGAACTATATAGGGATAGGGTCCTCGCGTTGCTTTCTACCTTGAAGCTCCCAATTTATTCTGACTTCGTATCAGTAGATTTGTGCAAGGACTCATTAGCTGCCGCTGCAAGGCATCGAGGGGGGTGCCCCAACCTCGTTCTGCCTACCGCAAATGGTGAATGTCAGTTTCTTAGGTCCACGAACGCGGTTAAAGGAGTAGTTTTCGAGAAAGTAATAACAATGCTGCAAGAACGTCAGAGACTCATGATCGATTGATAGCGCCCATACGATGGTGAGGCATGGAACAATCAATGAATGAAAACGAGATACTCGTATATGACGTAGGTGGTACTTTCACGCGCGCGGGAATATACGACACGGAAAAGGACAAAATCGTTCGCGCGATTAGGGCCCCCACACCCTCAATTTATAGATTTCCGACGTTGTCCCATCACGCTATACGGCCCTTACTCTATGACACGCTGCGTTCCATGTCGGCGAAGTTGAAATTGCGCAGACCTTCAATAGTATCTGTAGGATTTCCAGGCCCCATTGATTCGATGGGGGTAGCCTTCTGTGCTCCGACTGTTTGGGGTCCGGCCCTCAAACCCGAACCCGTCCAAGAACGCCTGCAAAACATTTGGCCCGCCTCCCATGTCGTTGTGGCGAACGACCTCACTCTAGCGGGGTACTGTCTTCTGGGCGATGTCAGTGAAGATTTCTGTGTGGTCACTGTTAGCTCGGGAATCGGCCATAAGGTCTTCGTCGAGGGGCGGCCTGTGGTGGGAAAAAATGGTCGTGGAGGAGAAATCGGGCACTTACGTGTGGATCACCGGGAATCTGCTCCGATCTGCGATTGTGGTGGCAGGGGCCATCTTGGTGCATTAGCGTCTGGCAGGGCGGTACCAGTCCAGGCCAGGTGGTTAGCCGAACAAAGTCCCGCTGATTTTGCGAAGTCTTCAGTGGGAAAGTTTACTGGTGGACATGTTTCGCATCTTGATAATGAGTTGGTCGCACGAGAATACGTGGCAGGGGATTCATGGACTAACAAACTCATCGGCAATATGGCACGACCGCTGGGGCAAGCCTTAGCGGCCGTCCATGCAACTGTGGGGGTGGAACGTTTCGTTATCATCGGAGGATTCGCCAACGCGCTGGGACATGGTTATCTCGATCTCGTTGCGCGGGCCGCGGAACGAAGTGAATGGTCCCTAGGGCAAGACTGGCACCAAATGTTCGAGTTTGGAAACTCAGGTGATGATTCGGTATTGATCGGTGCCGGTAGGTTAGCAACGCAGTTGCATAAGTCAAAAGATGAAAATGTTAGACGTCCGCCAAGCGACTTACGTGGCAATACATCCCACTTGTCTTCGGTGCAATGATACCGCGACTAACAGTTCTCGGAGGTAGCTCACCGTTTGTGGCTGAGCTGATAGATGCGCTTGTGGCGCGCGGCGCATCTCTTCCACCTCACGAGGTGGTTTTGTTTGGTCGAGATGAACAAAACCTAAATATTGTAGCGAGGTATGCAAAAAATCTCCTCGCGGGCCTCGGTTGGTCGATCGAGTCGTCCACAGATTTACCTACGGCGTTGCAGGGTGCCCATATTGTACTGCATCAGGTGAGATACGGAGGATTGGAGGGTCGGGAAGCCGATGAAGGAATCGCTCTTTCGGTCGAACTATCACCCGACGAGACACTAGGGCCAGCGGCTGTGCAGTCTTGCCTTCGACTCGCCCCCGCACTTGGTTACTGTTCGCGGATGATTGGGGAGCACTGTCCAGATGCGTGGGTCATAAATTTAACAAATCCGCTTAGCATAACCACTGCGTTAATGGTTAGCGCAGGCGTGCGACGGTGCGTAGGATTGTGCGAACTTCCTAGAGTTACGGCGCGCAAAGCAGCGAGTATCATACGGCACGACATCGATGAGATAAATTGGTCTTACGTTGGCCTGAACCACCGCGGCTTTATTGTTCGATTCTCACATCTGGGAATTGACCAGATCCAGAATATTGCTCGTTCTCTGAGATCAAAGACCTTGTCCGGTGTGCGTGCGGAAGAGATCATCGCATTGCATGCGATACCGACTAAGTACTTCTGTTTATTGGAGCAAAAAGGTGCGCTTCCTATCAAAGGAGGTAGATCCGAGTTTCTTCGACAGCTACGTACGCAAATACTCGCGGAATTGAGGGCCGATCCAACGTCTTCTCCCCCTAGTCTCAAGAAGCGTTATATGGCTTGGTACAGGTTTGCAGTGATTCCGTTTATCGAGGCGATTTATTCAAAATGTGCTTCCTTGTTGGAGGTCAATGTAATGACGGAAAAAAATGTTGTCGAGGAGGTGAGGGCATACGTTAGCCAAGACAAAATGGAACCGTGTAGACCGGCCATCAATTTAGAAAACATCAATCATTGGTTGACGCGCTTTTACAATCATGAGCGTTTGCTGCTTAGGGCAATAAAGGAGCCCAGTGTGGACGCGATACACACGGCGTTGTTGGCCGATCCAATGATCCCCAACAAAAAGGCCGACCAATGTACGAAACTGATATGGGCCAATATGGCGCGGTCCTTGTAGGCAATATTTACTAACTGGCAAAGGATGAAAGTGCTATGCCCGATAGGCTGAGAGTCGCTTCAATTTACTCAAACATGATAATTGGCGGCGACCAAAATCGTCTGCTGGGATACTTGGCAGTTCACGATGCTGATCGCTTCGAACATACAGTTATAGCGGGTACCCAAGGTTCTCCCGATTTAGAGTCTCTTTGTGGACCCATTTTGGAGCGGTTCCGCTCTGTTGATGTTGATACGATCGATTTGGGGGTTCCTGCCCCCTACTTACGTTGGAAAAAGAAGTCTGCCTTGAGTCGAAATATTGATCAGGCGCGCGTATTTACGCAGCTGGTTCGCCGTACGGCGACGATCCTCCGCCAGAAAAATATCGATATTGTCGATGGGCGATGCGATATGGGCACGTTGCTGGCGACACTCGCTGGCCGTATAGCTGGGGTACGTGGAATTATCTCGACGAATTACTTTCCCCAGCTAGAACGTTTTAAAACACCGGGCTGGTCGTTCGTAGGGAGATCTACTTATGCGCTGGTAGATGCGGTTGTTTGTGATTCTATGGCATGTCTTGATGCGATGAGAAAATGGATGACCTTACCACCGCCGGGATACTGCATACCGAATGGGATCGCGGTACCGAGGCCAGAGCGCGCTCGCGATGAGATGTTGAAACAGTTGAGCATCCCGGACAATGCCACGGTGGTGGGGCAGATCGCACGTATTCAACCATACAAGGGACAAGACATACTACTTCAAGCGGCACCCTTGATATTAGCCAAACATCCAAATGTCTATTTTTTGGTCTGTGGATACACAGGATACACACAGCGTGCCTCGGACTATCGAGTACAACTCGATCGCATTGTGGAAAAACACGGGCTCGGTGATCGTGTACGTATAGTTTCGTATCCGGGAAATATCGGTGATATCTGGCCTTTGGTGGATATACACGTTCATCCCACGTTGCATGACTCATCTCCCATCGCGCTGCTCGAAAGCATGTCTCTCGGAAAACCTTCTGTGACTACGAGCATCGGTGGTATCAGCGAACTCGTCCTCGATGGCGATACGGGGTTTGTCTTGCCTCCTAGGGATAAAGCCGCATTGTGCAGGGCGATACAGATTCTCCTTGATAATCCCGATAAGGCTGCCCGTATGGGACAGCGAGCGAAAAAACGCTATGGCTCCAATTACCGCCCCGAGTTAATGGCGGAACGAATCGAGGCTCTTTACGAACGGGTGTATACGGCGCCCCGTATGCGGAAGAAGTCAACCCAGGTATCGTTCCCAGTGCCAGAATAGAGATAACGATGGTCACCTCAGGACTCATTGTGGCTGGAGGGTACGGCACGCGAATGCGACTATCCGGTAGCAAAGTGCCGAAACCGTTGGTGTGTATTCGTGGGGTTAGCCTGCTAGAGCGAAATATGCTCTCACTAATTAAGGCCGATATCAAAGACATCCACGTGGCTGTATCGGCAAGGCGTGATGGCGTAGGGGACTTCGCCCGTTCACGGTGCGCTAGAGTTGCAAAAGCACTCAATTCAAAACTATCAATCATTGAGGAGCCCGATCCCTTGGGGTCGATTGGAGCGGCTGCGTTCCTGCGAGACAGGGACGAAGTTGTTGTAGTCAATGCGGACAATCTTACTACTTTAGACATAGGCGCATTTGTTACGACGCATCGAGAAAGAGAGTCGGTACTCACTCTCGCTGTTCATAATCAATCGATTCCCATTCCCTTTGGTAAGGTTACGGCTGAAGATGGCGAGCTAACCGCCTATGACGAAAAACCGAACCTAGTTATTCCGATATGCAGCGCCATCTCTGCTTTGGACCAAGAAGCTTTAGAACAAATGAAACCAGGGGAAACTCTAGGGCTACCGGTGTTTGCAAACAGGCTGCTGAATAAAGGAGTGCGTGTGGGGACATTCTGGCATGACGCCCCTTGGGTGGACGTTAATGACACTTCGGCGATCGGGGATGCGGAAAGACTGGTGTCCAAACACCCAACTGAACTTGAGGTTTGGGCACGTCAGCCAGATGCAGAGTCACTCGCTGTGATCATACATAGTGCGGACAGTATATTGATAGAACAGAAATCTGATGGCACGTGGTCTCTTCCGAAAATCGACATTGGCTTTAACCGTATGTCGACATCTCCCGTGTTCGAATTTCTAGTAACTCGTTATGGGATCGATGAAAGTCCGCAATTGATCTCTGTTTTTGACCATGTCGACGTTGATAAGAGCACGGTCACTCGAACGCACGTCATCGCCGCATCCGGATCTGGGGTGAAATCGGGAAATAGAAGAAGATGGATTAAGAGGGAGGACATCGGGACAATGGACGATTTATCCGCACTGGCCACTAGGGCGTGCGCAATCTTTATGGTGGACCGAGCGTGAAAATTGCGGTCACAGGTGGCGCGGGTTTTATAGGTTCTCGGCTTATAAGAGCGTTACGAAATCGGGGCGTAGAAGTACGGGCGCTCTTAGCTCCTCGTGGCGTTGATGTGCGGTGCCCTCCTCCTGATGATGTTGACTGTTGCTTTGGGATGATTGACGACGAGAAGATTGTGAGGCGGTTGGTTGACGATGTAGCTGTCGTCGTCCACCTGGCAGGCCCGCGTTCTGTGGCAGCTTCTTTTAATGCAGCTCGCTTATATATAGATACCCATGTGCGTGGGACCGGAACAGTGGTGGATGTTTGTATCCGTAACAACATCCGTAGGCTAGTTTACGTATCGTCTGCTGAGGTTTATGGTCAGCCAGACCGGAATCCGGTTGACGAGGAAGCCCCTCTAGCGCCTCGCTCACCTTACGCAGCAGCAAAAATTGGGGCGGAGGCATTTGTACGGGTTGGCGCGTTGGCGGCTGATATTGAGACAGTGATTGTGAGGCCCTTTCTAGTATATGGGCCCGGTATGGCAGAAGATACATTACTGTATACCCTTATGCGCGACGCGCTCGCAGGACGGGACATTCAACTCGCAAATTTACGTCCTGTGCGAGACTATTGCTACGTTGATGATGTCGTTTCCGCATTGACGGCTACTTGTGTAGACAAGCTTCCGCAACGCCAGCGAGTTTATAATGTCGGGTCTGGCGTGGGGGTGTCCGTTGCTCAGTTGGCCGAAAGAGTACTTGAAGGTGTTGGACGTAACACTCCGATTCTTGAGGCCTCGTGCGATGATCGCCCGCGTTATGCAGAGATCCGTGAACTCGTTAGCGACTCTAGCCGTGCCGCACACGAATTGGCTTGGTGGGCCACCACGAGTCTTGAATCTGGGCTAGCTATCATGGCCCGTGCACAAATTAATAATCTCACGTAGGACAAATGGTATTGCGCGTATTGATCACCGGTGCTCAGGGTTTTCTTGGCCGGTATCTGGTAGCAGATTGGTTAAAAAATGACACACGGGTGAATATTCTCGGCATAGGCCGGTCTGCGCCGCACGAACGCACGTTCACCCACTTAGTACACCGAGTTAAACAAGAGATACCGGCTCCGCTGCCTCAAGGTTTAATAGATGCCCTAACTCCGGGACGTTACGAGTACATTAGTTTAGATATGCTTGACAAGTATGGACTTGTCCAGGTTTTAGAAGAGAGTCGCCCGCATATCATCGTGCATCTAGCTGCTTCGCTACGAGATGACCCGCCCACACAGCTCGTTCGTGCCAACATGGGGACAGTTGCCGCGCTATTTGAATGTTTAGCAGATGCGCAGATAGATTCGCCGCGCGTCGTATTCGCCTCATCCGGATCAGTCTATGGTAGAGCACCTAATCGTACCGTACCTCTTCGCGAGGACGCGCCTTGTGCGCCAATCGAGCCCTATTCGGTTACCAAGCTCGCGGCCGAGGAGTTATCGAGAATTCTCGGTCGTCTAGGTGGGGTATCTATGATCAGGGCGCGAATTTTTAATCCAGTGGGACCAGGGCAAGATGAACGACATTTGTGCGGGTATGTTGCGAGTCAATTGGCAGCTATAAAATGGGGTCTGCAACCTGCTGTTCTGTCTATTGGTTCCATAGATACCACCCGAGACTTTATAGACGTTAGGGATACTGCTACAGCGTTGAGAATCATAGCCCTTAAAGGTATTTCGGGCCGTATCTACAACGTAGCATCTGGTGTGGAAACCAGTGGCAGACAGATCCTCGATACTTTTTTGAGATTGGTCGACTTGGTCGGTCTTATCAAGGTTGAGCGTCGTCAGGCCCGGGCCGTGGATATTGAACGACATTTTGCAGACATCAATGAACTTCTTAATTTAGGTTACAGGTCCTGTTTCGACCTTGAGGAGAGTCTTTCTGATGTGCTGCGCTATTACTTCGAATCCGTGTTGCCGGCGGCCGTACTAAGTGCTCCGAAAGAAAGGATCGGGGTGAAAACGTGAAATCGGCCTGCCTGCGGTTGGTGAATTCGTAGTTGGTAGGCTGATGTTGGTATCCGGTGTCTAATAGGGTTTTCCGACAGATTCCCTGATAATTCCCTGTTAATTTTTTCCGGAACTCAGCCGTAAGGCCGGAAAACGTATGTGTATCAGAAGGATAGTGCGGTTCATGCGGATATTGGCGCGCCAAATCTTGGAAAATTCCCTGTATTTTTCCTGTTAACCGGGAATTTTGGAGAGAAGGGTTCGCTGTAGACTGCATCCACCGCCACATAAAGTGCGTAGGCCCGCACGGGGCCTAGTGACTTTATTCGAGACGGGAGGTTTGATGAGAACCCCTGGGTTCGACGAGCTGCGCTTGGGAGCGCGGCCGAACGTCGCCGCGTAAGGGGCGGCGGCCCGTAAGGGCGAGGCCCCGAGATGGGCCGAGTAATCCCTCCCTCTCCGCCAGGTAACCGAATGTTTTATATAGTGTTTATGGATTCTTGGCGGATCTTTAAGCACCCTCAGCGCGGAGTCAGTCTCGGTTGACCGCTCGACTCATCCGTTGCACGACTGCCGCGAATTCCGGCAACAGCGGATTGTCCGGCCAAGCCTGCTCAAACGCTTCATACAGGCTCCGGTAATACCAGAGCGTTTCCTCCTTTGACGCTGTAAAGCGATCCCAAACGGCATCTCCGATTCGATCAAAATCAAACATGATCGACCGGGCATTATGTAGCTTGTCCGCGCAAGAAACGAGCAGGGTTTCCCTCGGTCTGTCCTTGATTTTCGAAATGTAAACATCTTTACGCTCGCGCCAGGGAGGCTTCTTCTGGTGTTCCTCCTCGATAACGGCGTCAGAGCACTGTGCTACGATGTCATGCACCCTGTCGCCGAATCGTTCCCGGATCTCTCTCAGGTTGATCTTATGCCCCTGGTCTTCAATCGCATCGTGAAGTAAAGCGCCGATCGCAATATCCTCGATATCATCGAACCGATGATAGGCATTTGCCTCCAGAACGAGGCCGGCCACAGCCAGAAGGTGTGCCAGGTAAGGAATCGGGGTTTCCTTTCTGGTTTGTTCCCGGTGCAGGTCACTGGCGAGTTTCAACGCCTCATCGAACTTTTCTCCAAGCATAATCCCGCTTTGATTCAATCTACTGCTTCTTGATTCAGTCTCTATCCCTTCGCGCTGTCGGGCCGTACTGACCGCTGGATCGGCAATCCAGCCTTCCAGAGAGTCGACCGCATTGGGTATTCCATATCCGTCATGTCTTTGCCTCCAGGCCCAGGCGGCCTGGATCGCGCAGAGCAGGGCGTCGAGGTGGTCGGCGCCCGGATCCTCGGCGAGAGACATCGGTGCTTCGACGCGCAGACCGTATGGTTGAAGAACACCCTCCGTAATGGTTCGCAAGAGATCGTAGCGAGCCTCGAGCTGGTCTTCGGTCTGCTTTGTCTTCCGGTCCTGCTTGTAGCTCCGGCGCCCGATGATCCCCCTTGCCATCAGCCCCGGATAGGCTTCGACCACGATCCGGTCGGGATCTCCGTTCTGCAGGCCGGGGACCGTCACTCGGGCATCTCGCAGTCTGGGCGCCCCTTCGTAGAACATCAGACCGACAGGCGTGCCATAGAGCTTCTGCGGGCTGATCGAGCCTGCTCGAATATCGGTGACACGTCGGTGTTCCTTATCGCCCGGTTCTCGGTTCGCTCGATACGCGTCGAGCGCCGCCCGGAAGCCGCTGCGGCCGAGCGTTCGGACGTGATCGACATAGCCGGCCCATACTTGGGGCCAGCCCATGTTCTCAATGAAAACTCTCGATTGCCCGAACGGGAAGTCGATGCCGGCGATCCACGGGCCTGGTCTGCGTAATGCGGCCTCGAATCGCGCGAAGTCGCGCCATTCGACGAGTTCACCCGCGCGCAGCGTATCGCCATCTAGTGAGCATTCCAGGCAGGTGATCGGTTTGCTGCGCTTGGGACGGCTCGTGAAGTCGATGCCATAGATCCGCATCAAACTAGGGTCGCACAGTCAACACCGTCGATCCAGGATGCAACCATCGATCGAGCGCCGCCGGAACGAAGCAACCTCAAGGCAGTCGTGATCAGGTGCTGGAACAGAACCGCCAAGTCGCGCATGGGTGCTGTATCGTGGCGGAGTCTGATGCGCTGACAAGACTTGGAGTTAAATCGCCACTTCGGCAAAAAATTAGAATTTCGCCGTGCACAGGTCGATAGTCACGAATCCGGCCAGCAAAAGAAACGGTATCGGCGCCGCAGCGACGGCCACGGTAAACAGAAAACCTCCCCAAGTCTGGCTTCGGGAGCACCCGCTCAACATGGCGATACCACCGCCGCCGCCCAGAACCGAGTTACCGGGGCAATTAATCAGGAATGCGGTAATCAGGTAGGATACCGGAGGGCGGTCAATAAGGGCCGCCACCCGATAGAGTGGCGCGCCTTTCGTCGCGCGCATCGCCGCGGCGGACATGCCATTGTTGCGCAGACGCCGGCCCGTGGAGAAGGCCAACGCCATTCCGGCGAGGGTGGACAAGTACACTACCAAAACGCCCTCCGTGCCACCCACCACCATCAATGCAAACCCGAGCTCGAGACCCGGGACAAACGGGAGGCTGAGCAGTAAAGCGTATAGCACCCCTGCGATGATCAGCATGGTCAGCGCTGCCAGCGGATTCTCTCCCATCCAGTGATGCAGACCCGCCAACATCTCGACAATGCTTCGCGTCGCGGTGTGCATCAACTCGCTGAGACCTCCGCTGCTGGCGGCGATCACAAAAACAACCATCGCCGCCAGCGCAGTGATTCCGCGCAACTTCTGCAGTGTATCCGTCGAATGGCGGTGAATGCGGGCGGTTACGGGCAGACTGTGTGCAATAATCGCCATCGTAATCGACTCCGCGGTAGGCATCGAAGGACTGGAAAAGTGTACGCGGCATCGTTATACGGGCCAGGCAACCTCGAGTTCGACTCCGGCACGACCGTGCACCATGAGCACCCCGTAGTCGTCCGCCACGAACCGCTGGCCGGCGCAGGTTTCCCGCGTGCAAGTACCGTGCAGCACCTTCGTCCGGATCGAACCGGCATTCACGTAAAGCTCCATACCCGGAACCGTATCGATACACAGGGGTGCGTCGTCGATTAAAGAAAAGTTGCCCGTCAGAGTGTTACGTGAAAAGTGGGTGCGCTCCGTAGCGAACAATTCCGATGCTGAGAAAGCAGCAGGGGAGGGGCCGGGGTTCGTAGCGGTAGTTTTTAAAGTCGCGTTGTTCATGGTTGTCTCCTGGTTGGTGATCAGTGGCGTGCTGTGACTGCATCGCCTTCGTTAGCCAAGGACGCACCACAATTGGTTTCGTTCCCCGAAAAATCGCATTGAAACCATTGAAACAAAAAAATACGCGGGGAAACGGAATTGAAACATCCCGGGTTGGATTACCGGTGCCACATCGTGATTCATCCCAAGGCTCGGGGGGTCTATCACGATGAGCCGACTGAACCTGAACCGGTGCGGGCAGACCGATGTCTGTATCCGATAAACAGGGGTTTTCTCCTATCCGATTCGAACAGCACGATTCCCTGTTAACTTTTCCGGAGCTCCAGCCGCAAGGCCGGAAAGCGCATGTGTATCAGCGGCGTAGGGAAGTTATCCGTGCTTCTTATCCGCGAAGTATCAAAATATTCCCTGTATTTTTACCGTTGACGGGGAATCTTGGAGAGAGGATCGCTGCAGACTCGGTCCACCGCCACAAGACCTGAAAGACCCCGCACGGGACCCTTGGGTTGTATGGAGTGTGAAGGTTCGATGGGAACCCTATGGTTCGACGAGCCGCACTGGGGAGCGCCGCCGGCCCGCAGGGCGGGGTCCAGGATCGCCGACTACGGGGCCTAACGCGGTACTGCGTTGTACTATGGTATACAACGCTAACTCTCTCGACGTTGTTTGTTATTTCATGGCGTCTCGTTAAGTAGAAAAATCGTAGCGAGTATCGAGGGGCAGGCACGGTGGTCGAAACCCCCGCGTGGATGGTCTGCTTGATGAATATGCTGAGGATGGCTGCTTGAGGAAAGATTGATAAGTGGGGGAGACACGGCTTGCGGTAGGATGTTATGGGAGACGATCGGCCCGGGTGTTGCTACTCAACTGCATACAGCGCCCATCGTTCAGGTATACCCTTGAGCTCATAAAACCCGCGTTCCGCAAGTTCAATGCCTGAGCCCATAGCCAGCATTTTTACTGTCTCGGAGACCCATATCTCATTGGGGTCGGCGACGGCGGCGATCCGCGCACCGACATGGACGGCCATCCCCGTAAGTTTATCGCCGATGGACGTGCACTCGCCTGTGTGAATCCCGCAACGAACCCGAAGATTAAGTGCCTCCACTGCATCGCGGATGGCCTGCGCACAATGAATCGCACGGGTGGGTCGGTCAAAGGCCATGAATACGTCGTCGCCGGCGGTATCGACCTCTCTCCCGCCGTATCGAACCAGCCTGCCACGAATTACTGCATAAAAGTTATCAAGCAGCTCGCGCCAGCCGCGATCTCCGAGTTCGTATGCGCGTTCGGTGGACTCGACGATATCACAGAACAAGACGGTTACCAGTGCCCGATTGGGATCGGTGTCGGCGGGGTTTCCGGTCACGAACTCCACGAGCGTCCCGACGGTGTCTATCCTGTCGTCGGCGATAAACAGGGAGGTTATCGCGGCACTTGGTAATTCAACGAATCGGGCACGGCGAATCTGCCTGGCTAGATAACGGCCGTGCTCTATCGGAATGATTTTCTGGTCGACGCAGTGAAACACGATTGTCGGTACATTGATTGATTTGAGAACCGGTCTGGCATCGAAATCGAAGACGTAACGAAAGTGGGTCGCGGCCTGGCGAGGGGTAGCCGCGCCACGTAGCAATCGTGCGCTCATCCTCAGTGCATGCGAATCGTAATCAGGGCTCAGCTGTTTGCTGAGCTCCTCGGTGCCCCAACGGTTCCGAAACAAAGTCAAAAAGCTTTCAGCTTCGTCGGGGTTCATCCCGATGGAGTAATCGGGCCCCCTCAAATAACAGGCTGTCGTGTTTCCCAGGGATAGAGCTAAGGTACGGTCCGGATGCGACGCCGCGAACAATAGCGCCATAATTCCGCCGTCGCGATCACCATGCACTACGGCCTGGCGGGATTCGGCCGCATCCATAACAGTCAGAAGGTCGTCTGCCCAGTTTTCCCAGGTCGGCAGTGACTGCAGGGGTAGGGGATCCGAATGCCCCGTCCCACGTCTGTCGAACATGATCACACGAAAGTGAGACGCCAGGCGCTCGAGTGCCTGAGCATTCGTCGGAACATCCCAGATATGATCGCAGTTGGATGCCAAACCCAGAGACATGATTATGTCGAGAGAACCTTTTCCGAAGGTCTGATATGCGATCAGAGATCGATCTCGCTCGGCGTACTGTGTCGTGGGTTGTTCCATAGTTCACTCTATTGAAAACAGGTGTGAGCGACACCACGCGGGTAGAAACATCCGGTTTTTCGCAAGCATCTTAATATTCAATTGGGGGTTTGACCATGGGTAGCGGATCATAGTCTGGCAGGCGGGCGCTGATATTCAATATCGAATTGAGGATTTCGGCCGCCCATGTGATTTGGGCCGAACCATTAACTGATATTTCCCTGTTAAGGTTTTCGGGACGTAGGACGGCGAATGCGAAAAACGTATGATTAATCGATCCCTCTCCGGGTGCTCCAATTTTTACGATTGGTGCGCGGACCGCGGCGCACTCGATCGATCGTTGCCGGATCGCTACCTCTAGAGCAGCATGTCGAGGTTATGTCGCCGTCAAACCTTTTAGACCGAACTCGGCAGCGAAACCCTTTTCCATATCGCGGCGGGTGCGTACCGGTTGCGCGTTCTGGTCGGCGGCGACATCGACCCAGCGCACCGAAGCGCCGGCCTCGACCGGCTGAGTGAGCTTCATGCCGTGCGCTAACCCGAGCGGCAGGCCGCCCTGGCGCAGTGATTCGTCAGCCGGCATCAGCTTGCCGTAGACGGTGAAACCACCCTCGCCATCGAGCATTTCGCCGACCCGAAGATCGCGTTTGGCCGTGGCGACGACATCGCCCCGCCAAGCGTTCGGGGCACCGGTCGCTTCGCCGCGCAACGCCACCGAGGCAACGCTGATACCCAGCTCCAGACCGATCAGATGATACGGTTTGTACATGCTGGCGTATTCGCCGCTGGGATCGGTCAGCAGACCGTATTCCTTGAAGCAGCGCCGCACGTACTCGCTACCGGCTGCGAAGGTGACATAAACTCCCCAGCGGAGATCGCGAAACACCGGTCGCGTGTCGCGCTCAACACTTGAGACGACCTCTACTTGACCGCGATGCGGCAGGATGCCGCCGTCCTCGCGGGGCCTGAGCAAACGCGGCAGATCATCAACCCCGCAGGCCGGAAAGGCGAGACCGAACGGAGCGGACAGCCCGGTGGCGTTGGCCACTGCCGCCATCTCCAGCGCACTCTTGGTGCCGTCGAGAAAGCTGTTGAACATCTGTGCATTCATGCCGCCCAGCTTTGCTTGTTCGGGCGTCAGACCATAGTGCTCCCACACCGTCTCCGGGGTCGAGGCGTGGTAGGCGGGTAGATACTTGGTGCCTTTGCCGGCGGCAATCGGTTCGAAGCCGGCGGTGCGCGCCCAGTCGACCATTTCGCATATCAACGCCGGCTGATCGCCGTAAGCCAGCGAGTAGACGATACCAGCCTGATCCGCTTTGCGCCTGAGCAGAGGGCCGGCCAGGGCATCGGCCTCGACGTTCACCATGATGATGTGCTTGTTGTGCTCGCAGCATGCGAGCACATGCGCGATACCGGCGGGGGGATGACCGGTGGCGTCGATGACGACGTCGACAAAAGGGGAAGCGATCAGCGCCAGATTGTCGTCAATGATGGCGGTGGCGCCGCTCTTCGCCGCCTGCTCCAGCGAGCTGGCTCCGTAGCGCTCTGGCTGCCAGCCGACGTTTTTGAGCGCATCCCTGGCGCGCGCCGGGTTGAGGTCGGCGATCCCGGCCATCTGGATCCCCGGTGTACGCGGCACCTGCGACAGGTACATGGAGCCGAACTTGCCGGCACCGATCAGTCCAACGCGGACTGGTTTTCCCTGCGCAGCGCGGGCCTGTAGTTTCGTGTAAAGGTTCATTTCATCTCCTTACCGGTCGGATATCAGGCTCAGGCGACTCTCATTATGCCCTGGAGTTTCCCGGCCGGTGCCGTGCTGCCTTTGCTTAGTATGCCGACGCCGCGGTGACGAACACCTCGCGCCGGAATATTCCGCGTTCGATCAGTTCGACCTGCGCTGTCCGTCGACGGCACTGGTTTTCGAGTTCGTCGGCACCGAATGCCTCGCGTAACTCGGGCGCGTTCCTTTTCATTCCGTCGACAAGTGTCCGCAGGCTCTCGTGATAGGCGTCCGAGACGTCCAAGTGTTCGAGGAGCGTCCATCCCGAGTGGCGAAGCAGTGCGCCGTAGCCGTGCGGTGCATCGAGGAATGGCGGGCCCACGTCGAGCGCTCGCCGGTACTCGGACGGCGATAGACCCGCCGCGGGCAAGATGACGGAGAAGTGCATGCGCCCTTCCGGGCGGGCCACTCGCCGGCACTCCTTGAGCATCCCGGGCTTGTCCGGCAGGCAACAGAGCACGTCCGAATGACTAAGGCGGGTAAACGATGCATCCGCGAAGGGCAGGGCGCCGCCGCTGCCGGCAACGATCTCAATTTGCTTCGTTATGCGATCCTCGCTGGCGCGTTCGGCGGCCTGTTTCAGTGCATTGACCGGTATGTCGAGGAGCATCACGTCACAGCCCGTCATCCTGGCGAGCAGAAGACCGGGCCATCCGGAGCCCGCGCCGACGTCGAGCAGCCTAACGCCGGGCCCGAGTTCCAGTGAGCGCACGATGTGATCGACCTGCGCGCGGGTCGTCCAACTGGTGCCCCCGTAGTCGCAGCCGAGGACTTCACGTTCCAGCGCTTTTAATGCCGGCAAGCGGGCAAGTTCGTAATCCCCGGCGAAATTACAGCGCGGGTCGTCGGTCGCGGGACAATGATGGGTCATGGATACACAATATTGGACGTCTACGGAAAAGACAATCAGGTTCTGTAGAACGTAGTTGCATTTTCATGATTGACTTTTCTCTCGGGTTGACCGCGTCCGTCAACACCGAAAATCACGAGGCGATCGTCAAGATCCGATAGGTGCATGTCGACCACACAGCCCTCGCCGATACCGCGATTGTCATCGTCGTCTGCGACTGACAAATATGTCGAGGTTTGGCGCTTCGACACGCCCACTTCCGCCTCCACAGCTCGCTAGGGTGAGATACGGCGGAAGGTAAAGCTTCCGCCTCCGGTGGCAATAGGCGTCGTTTCGGGGTCCAGCGGATCTTGTGCCGGCAAAAACGCCGAAAATGTGACTGTCCCCGCGCCTTTTTCGAACTGCCTGCTGTCAAATTCGGTCAGAAAATTCAACTTGAACACCGTGGTCAAATTCCCCGCCGAATCAAACGCGAATTCCAGAACGGTAATCGAGATGGAGCGGGCACCCGTTCTTTTCCATGCTCCGTGCTTGGGACTATGGAAGAAAGAAGCGGAGCCCAATCCGAAATCATCCGTATCCGTCGCCACCGCCCCACCGTCCGCAGCGAGCGTCGCCAGGGCTTGAATACGAAACGGTGTTCCGTCGGTTCCGGTGAGCTGCAGATCGGCCAGATAGCTGCCCGCCACTTGTCGAGCGAACACCGAATTTGGGTTTGCCGACGCTTGATCCACTGTCAATCCCGCAAAAAGCAGACCAGCAAGAACCAAGACTATGTTGTATTTCGCTGATATCGATTTCATTCAAACCTCCTGTTACGTAACAATGACGAATTACCTCGGGAGAAAGCGTTCGGGTTGTACATTGCGAGACCGCGCCGATGCAGGGATCGACTAAGCGCCTCACACTCACTAGATCCTGATGGACGTTTCGTGAAGGCTGGGCCAGTCATCCACATCACTTCTCCCCAACCTTGCTCAAGTGCTTCTTGCCGTCGATTTCTTCCAGTTTCGCCTGCTGCGCCGCTTGGGCAGCTTTAATCTCCTTATTGCACTGCGCGCCTTCCATCGAGTTGCATTGATCCGATAACTCTTGAATCGCCTTGTTTGACTCTTCTAAGAACGCAAGCTTGAGTTTGTCGAAAAACGCCTCGCGTTCGGCAGCCGACTCGAAGTATTCGGGAATTAAGGTAATCGTGACCTCGGGTGGATACTTGTTCATTGCGCCGCTTTTCGCGTCCACTGCTGCACCAATTACGCCTCCGAAGAGAATGTTCCCGACGGTCATGGCCTGAAACTTGGACTCGATCACGCCGGTCGAGTCCAGATAGCCGTCCTTTTTACAGCTAAGCGTAATGGCAGCTTTCTCTTTCTTGATGCTAATGGGGCTAGGCGTCGGATCGACAACGGCGATCTCTTGCCCGCCTCGTGACAGGGTGCAAGCCGCTCCGGGTGGATCTGTATCTACTGTGACCGTTTGAGAGGTCCCCTTGGTAATCGTTGCGCAGCTCGGTAGTACGGACAATGCGAACAACATCGCGGCGAGATCTCTAGTGAATATTTTGTGTTTATAGATGGTGTTGAGTTGCATGTTGTGATCTCCTCTCTTTGTTTAAGAACCGCGGCCGTGGTCCTGGTGGGCCTATTCGGCTCTGGGACGTTCTCGACCGCCACTGTTGAAACAGGTTGTTTGAAGCGGGCTCTGATATGGCGAGCTTGCCGGGGCATGTGCGGATAACGCTGTACGGTTGCCATGCGGACTGACCGTTTTCGGGAGTTCGTTCACTCGTTGTCTCCGTTCTTTAGTCGAGCAGATGGAGCGTGCTGTCGCCTACCGATAGGTCGAACTCAGGACTTCGGGCACTGATTCGGGCTGGAGTATGTCGTTGAATACGCCGCTTACATCCGTCGCGTCCGGTATTTCCGACTCGAGATCCAGAAGGTACGAGACGATTTCCTCGGCCAGCGCATAGAAGGCATCGACCACAACGCGCTTCGGGTCGTCATCCGGTATCAAACCGGAGTAATCGAAGTCTTTCGCCCCAATCACGGTACCGGTTACCCGGCTCCACAACTGGCCGCTAAGGTGAAGCGATAGCGTGTCTTCCGCCATTTCCGCCGAGAACACCGGGAGCTGTAAGACCGTGTCGGCATGAGTCTGAGCGAACAGTTGGTCCGCGTTGCTGAAGGGCTCGGAATCAGGCATGTCCAGCAGCACCACAGGGTGCTGAGAGCGCTCGCGAATGAGCGCTGCCAATTCGGTTTGTAGCCCGGTCTGGATGTCCGTGCCCGTTAAGACTGCCGACAATTCTTTCGCCGTCTTTTCGGTTTGTCGCTCCGAAAGCACATCCTTGACACTTGTCACCAGCCCCCCGACGGTCCCCAGTAGCGTCCCCACCGCGACCGCGCCGAGCGCCACCGGCGCAGCGACGACGCCCGCGGCCCCCGTCTGTATAAGCACCGCCGCCGGGACCGCAGCGCCGGCGGCCGTGCCCTTCAACGTGCCGCTTGCCATCCGCACGACCGGATTTTTCCTGTCGTCCGGTCCTTCGACGTCTATGACCGCGTGAAACCGGGGTATGGCAATGGCGATTGTGCCCAGGTCATCAAGCGTATTTCTCCACGGCGGCACGAAGTCTATGTCGTCCGGATGACCCTGGCGGGTATCGGTGAGCAGTCGTTGGGCGTCGACGTGGCCCTGTTCGCCGGCCTTCCGTAACCAGTGCACCGCGCGTTCGGAGTTTTGCGGCACGCCGAAACCGTGCAGGTAGAGTCTGCCCAGTTCGTATTGTCCTTGCGCGTCACGGCGTGCCGCGGCTTTCGAGAAAAGTCTCCTTGCTGACTGGTGGTCCTGCGCGACGCAGTGACCGTGTTTCTGCCACAGGCCCAGTTGTACTTGCGCCGGGGTATCCTGTTGTTCGGCAAGACGCTTTGTTTCGTTGATCTCACTGAGCGCTACGTTGCAGTAAGGGTCCGTATTGGAAGAAGGGGTGGCCGCGCAACCAGTGAGGAGCAGTGCAAGGGTCAACCCCAGTTTGGTCGTGTACGAGGTTGTTCGCGCGCCCAACGACATTGAGTTTCGGTTTCGGTGGAACTGAAGTGTTGTGCCGCGAGTGTGTAATTCCGCCGCAGTCGCGGGGCTGCGCGTCAATCGAGGCAGGCTCGTCGGGTAGCGGTGATCGCGAGTGATGGGGTTCATTAGCGGTGTACCTCCGCGAATTTCAAGCTGTTCAGAAAACGTTCGCCTTCCTCGCGGCCCGCGAGATGGGTCGCCCCTTGCGGGGATCGCCGGGTGTAGGCGATGCGTGCAATCACGGCTTCCGCGTTGGGGTGGTTGCAGAAGAAACCATGTCCATCAAGATCAAAGATCGTGGCCCCTCCGGGAGCCCCGGGGTCTTCGGCCTCGAAGTCGAAGCGCACACAGAGGCTCGCGAGCGTCTCGTCAATGCGGAAGTCGGAGCGCATATTTCTTTGCCGCGGACCTTCCTGCATGATCGGAGCGGTTTTCACGTACCTCAGTAGTTGATCCGGGTCCGATAGGTCCCGGTTTTCGTGGCGCGCGTCGAGCAGATCGACTACCGCGACATAAGTCCGATTTCCGGATTTTTTGACGAACGTCGCGTTGAAGAATCGAGTTCGGTCTTGGCCTTTCCGCCCCACCCAATTCCAGCCCGTACCCGCCGGCGGCAGAATGGAGAATCCGTTGAAGACCCAGCGCTCGTGCGAGTCGGCTACGGGTAGTAACGGAGGCTGCGACGCGCAACCCCCGATCGCCACGGCCGCACACAAAAGTACGAACCGTGCCTGGATGAGCCGCCGGCACCGATGCAGGCATCGATGGAGCGCTAAACTCATCAGATACTGGGCGAACCACCGGTCGGGAACGCAGCAGCAGTCGAGCTGCACCCCAACGGCGATGGAAACTTCCCGTATGCGCCCCTGCCAGCGCGCAAGCCGCGGCGGTGGGTACGAGTCGGGCGTGAGCAGAGTGGGTGTACTATCGGGCTTGCGCATGTTTTCGGTTCCCCCGTTGGCGTTATGCGGACGTATTCGTCATCGCAAAGCGCATGCCAGATCCCGAGACCGGTCCTGGATATCGAAGAAAATCGCCTCGAATCAATAGCTTGAAAAAAAGCGAAGGACCTGGGCGCCGCTAGGACACGCGCTGCGGAATGTGTGTAGCGGGGTCGAAATGTGTGAGCACGGACGTTATGTGTGAAGTGCTAAACGCACCTGCGGGCAGGCCTATCGGCAAGGCCGCCGGAGCGGGGAAGTCGTCATACAAAGCGCCAGCGGTGCCGCCGGGCGCGTCGGGTTAAGCGGTGCGATCCTGCGGATTCTCGCGTGGGGCCCGAACGCGATGGATCGTTTGGTCGAGGAAGTCGTGATACACCGCCGGGAGGTTGTTGAACAACTTCGCCTCGGAGCCGGAATCCACATGACTCTCGATGCTGCGCAGATAGCGGCGCATCTTGGCTTCGATCCGCGCCACGGCGTGCGCGTCCTGCGATTCGCACAGCGCCACGGCGGCATGCCGCAGCTCCCAATCGTTTTCGGCCAAGGCTTTGATACACATTCCCCGCAGGTGATTGGACAAGGTTCGCGACTTGTGACTGAGTCCCAATTCCGCTTCTGCAGGCTTGATCTGAAAGGCGTGTTTGCGGAGTACGGCCAACTCGCGAGATTCGTCTCTCTCCGTCCCACCGAGTGGGGCCGCCTCGATGGGCGGGGCTAAGGGGTTTTGCTCCTGCTCCCGGACGGTGGTATCACGCAGCGCCTCCGACAGATATCCGGCGCGCAGGACGTTATCGTCTTCGAGCATGGCTTTGCCGATAGCCTGGCGGATTTCGGCCTTTAGCTCGCGTGCGTTGCCCAGCGAATAGGCGGATTGGCACAATAAGTTCAAGGCCTTCGGCGAGACCACCGAAATCTCATGGCCGAGCTCGGCACAGAGCTCGGTCGTGAAATGCTCGACCAGCAGCGGGATGTCTTCGGGACGGTCACGCAGCGGCGGTACATCGATGCGGGTGCCGATACGCGCCAGCACATCGGCCTGAAATTTAGACTTCCCCGCAAGTCGCAACGGGTCTTGATTGGTGGCGAAAATGAACTTGACCGACACCCGGCGCGCCGGTCCCCGCCCGATGCCCGGCTCGAAGGGTTTGCCCTCGAGCGGAAACAACAACAGATCCTGTACGTTCAGGGGGAGTCGATCGAAGTCGTCCAAAAATAACGTGCCCCCGTCACACTCCTCCAGAAGACCCTTCTGTCCCTCTTTGGGAACGTTGGGCAGGCCATGCCCGGTCCCGACACCGAACAGCCTGCCGAGCGCGAACGCGGGATCGGTGTGCTCGAACTGTGCGCAACTGATCTCCTTGTAATCTCTGTCGTTGCGATCGCTGAGTAGATGGACAGCGCGTGCCACATGCGTTTTGCCGGTGCCCGACTCGCCGACAATCATCGCCGGCGCCGTGCCGCGTGCGGCGACTGCCGCTGTTTCGAACACCCGGTCCCAAGTGCGGCTCACGCTAATGAGCGATTCCTGGCGTAGGCGTGCCAGGTCCGGATACCGGTCTTCCAGTTTGGCCAGGACCGCCGATCTTCCTTGGTAACCCCGCGGTTGTTCCGCCGCGGCGTATTCACCCAGTTCGGACTTGAGCTTATGAATTTCTTGCGTCATTTCGCGAATACGTTGGTCCCGGCCGATCACCATCGCCCGCTCGCGCCGCAGCCGCGCCTCCAGCAGCATTATTCGACCGCGTATGATGCCGCGGATCCCGAACAGTTCGTGGTTGGCGATGGACAGCGTCATTGCGATGGGAATCAGTGTGATCGGGAGGAGCACCCAGTTGTAATTCGGAACCAGCGGTTGGTCGAACACCGCCGCGGGGATGTTCCACAACCCGATATGCACCACCGCGACAACGGTCAGTGATGCAATAATCCAACGGGAGGCTTCGCGGCGCGCCGGCGACCGGCACTGCCGGTAACCGACAAAGGTCACGCCGGTCGCGAGAATCAGCAGGCCCGTGTCAAGCCATAGCCGCACCACGTACACTGACGTCAATCGGTTCAGGACCCCGCCCGAGGCGAACAGCATCACCACGGCGGGAACGAGCAGCGAAAGCGAATAGGCGGCGGTCGGCAGCCACGGATGGCGGCGCAGAACGGGTTGCCGCTCCGGAAATACGAGTGCGATGTGCACGAGCGCACCCATGACCAGTTGCAGCGACAGCATTTCCAACAGGTCGGACAGATAAATCACGGGCAGCGATACGCCGCGGATCATCGGGGCGTAAAGCGCCGGCCAGTAAGTTTCGACGCTCGCGAGCCATGGAATTGCGAAGCAGAAACCCAGGCACATCAGGAACGCACTGTGCTCCCGCGGTTTTGAGGCGACGATGAACAGGGTGAGGCCGATCAGGAACACCACCAACGACAGCCGGACGCCGTAATGGAAACCGATTTCGCCGGCGGTGAGCGCGCGCGGGGTTAGATTGAGGCGGAGCCGGGCTTGATTGCGGTCGATTTCGTGGGACACGTCGTGCCCCGGCAGGGTCTGCCGCCGGGCCAGGTAGGCCTCGACGTCGGCGGCGTACAGCCGTGCCCAGTCGGCGGTGCTCCAGCTGCCTTGAGCGACGATGACGTCGCCCGCCTGGAGGCCGGCGTGGGCGGCGGGGCTGTCGTCCATCACTGCAGAGACGACAAAGCGGCCGCCGTCCAGATCCCCGGAGAAACCGATGATCTGAGTTCTCGCCATTCCGGGCAGAAATACGAACAGGGCATATAGCCCGGCGACAAACAGCAACGCGTAGACGATGAACCGTTGCCGGTTCAAACTCCCTGGCAGACCCGACCTGGTCGTGCGTGTCACTCAGTCCCTCCGTCCCCAGCGGTCACGGTACCGTAAATCACACATTTTGCCTACTGGGCGACGTGCGGATTGGCGCGATTTTCTGTAGCCGCCGCACCGTCGCAGCTTCACACATTTTTCTGCAAGTACGCACGCCCCCCATGCGGATGACTCACACCGATCTGTTTGCGTCGACCGGTTCATGCGCAAAAAACGGTGATAACGCGGCTTTTATCAGCTTGGCATGAACTTTGAAAGGTGCAATCGCGTGGACCAGAGACACGCATATCAATGCGTGGTGATCGAAACTTGCATAACGAGGAATACGATGATGATCGCACAGCCACTGACTCAGGTCGGCGGGGCCGTCGATTCCCGCACCGTTTACGTCGCATTTGTGGGGGGCAACGACATTTGGGGTGCCCTGATTGCCTTTCCCATTATGGGGAAACGCAATCTGTGCCAAGCCGGCACGCTATGCGTTCTGGGACGGCATTCATCCGACCCAATCCGTTCACACCTTGCTGGTCGGCGCTGTGACGCAAACATTTGCGAACCCCGTGCGATCGTCCAACTAGCGGAGGGCTTATGATCGACACCAAGATTCGATGGCCGCATCTGGTGGTCGTGGTTCTGGCAGGGTGCGGCGAGAACAGTATCACCAGCGGTTTCGGCATTGATGTTCCCGTTCCTGTCGTCTGTGGCGACGTACAGGGTGAATATCGCGGGACCGCCGTTTCCGATTCGGGAGGCCGATCCTGGCGTATCTCCTTAAGTTTGCGGCAACAGGCGTGCGAACTCAAAGGAGGTGTGGTTTTACTGCCGTGTGTGCCCGCGACCGGGATCCGGGGTGCGGCCTCCGGGTTAGGTGCGTTTGAAATTGAGACGCTTAGTGACTCGCCGTTTTTGGCGCTAAACTCCGAGCCGAATATCGACCTTGACTCGCCGGGGGCGCCGAACACCGTGCGTTACACGCTCACCACAGACGGTTCTGGCGGTTGTCCGATGATGGATTCGGGTACGGTGATGCTGTCCCGCGCCGGCGGAAGTTAGCCGTCGGCACATACGGAATCCAGAACCACGGCGATCCGAAGGGACCGCTCGCGAGCGGGTGGCCACGGCGAGCGTAACGAGGGGTCCGTCCCTTGGATCCGGGGCGGCGGTCAGTATGTTAGCCGGAAGCGCCGGCGCTCCGCGGTCTAGCGAATAAGTCCTGCCGCGAATGGATAATATTCACCACTCAACACTCGCTTTGTTCTCTACATTGTCAGCGCAGCCGTTGCCGCCGGCAATGGAGCACCTCTTGAAGCGATCGAGCATTACCCAAAACGGAGGACAATCACGATGCAAAGATTGAACAGAATTACCTTATGCGCCGCATTGGTAGCGATGATAGCCCTGACCGGATTCGGTGCCGGGATCAGCACCGCTTCGGCGGGCGGAACCGGGGTCGGGAACCCAGGGAGCGACACCAAGACTTCGATCAGGACCATTCGGCCTCGCTTAAGTCAATAGATTTACCAGACGATGATCGCGAGTGGGCCGGAACAGGGATCGTTCCGGACTCTCTCCGATCTCGTCGATAACTTGGCTGTCGCCGCTGGGCTGATGCGTTCCGGTCAGTCAGCGGCCCTCGGTAAACTGGCGGTAGCGTTTTGCCGCGTCTCGTTGTACCCGCCGACCAGCCGCCGGCCGGCCAATTCGAGGGTTTGCGAGACGCGAACGAAGTTCAACAAACACCGAAACCCGTTTCGTATACCTCGGCTGTTTGGGAAATGACAGACCTTTGCCAAGCTTACCGCGGCCATTTGCGATCAGGATACTTCTTGGTGATGCCCGGCAGTTCCGCTCGCAGACGCGCCTTTGCCTTTGCAATCGCCTCGTCAAGTTCGTTCTTCAGCTCCTTCGGGGGTCTAATGGGCATGCCGTCGTACTTCAACTCCTCTACCGCTTCCCGGAATTCCCTATGCAGTTCAGTCAGATTGGTCAAGAGTTGTTCATCATCGAGAAATTGGGCCAGCAACCGTATAGGGCAATCTAAGCGCAGCACCGTCCACGCTTTTTGTTCAATCTCCAGTCGTTTCCTTCCCGCGTCGACTGTCTGATTCAAAAGCGGAGGGGTCGCGCGAATGCTCTTGTATGCGCCCCAAAGATTATCCATCTCGGAATCATACTTCCGCTGTCGCTTGTAGTCCTCTTCGAAATGTTCCGCAGCGTTTTTGGCATCCTGATAAATTTGTTCATCCGCCAAGCATTCGGCAAGGTCTTGTGCATAATTGACCAGTTCGTTCTTATTTTCGGATGAAGGTTCCGTAGTAAGAAGTTTCTCCGGGTTCGGTGGATCAATGATGACCCGCGCTCGTGTAGGATCGGCGACGATCTTCCTGAGCAACTCCACCAGGGGTGCGGTATCGCTTTCCCACGCGGCATGGTCGATTCTCAGTGCGTGCCGGTCTTTGAGCTCTTGAATTTGCGTGGGTATCTCGCGTGTCAGTGCGCTGATATCCGCGTTGCGGAACAGGATTGGTACTACGGAAACGTTGGATCGAAAGGCGAGTGTCAACTCCAGCTTGATCGCATCTGAAAGCCTCCAATCGGGCCCCATGATCAGTAAAACAACGACGGAATCCTGGATGGCCCTTTCTACTACTCGCTTCCAATTCGTGCCTAATTCGAGATCGCGTGCATCGAGGAAGAGAACGACATCAGGTAATTCGCGCCTCAGAGTATCCGAGAGTCGCCCGGTATCCGCTTCGGAATCAGCCCGAACATATGAAATAAAGATCTTATTCATGGTCGGCAGCCAACGCGATTCGATAGTGTAGTATCCAGAAATCTGACCGCCGCTTCCAGGATACCGCTAACACCGACATGAACACCGCGTACTTTCGGTTTTACGAGGAACTCAACGACTTCCTGCCCCCGGAACATCGCAAGCAAGCCGTGCGCTATTCGTTCGCGAGCAACCCCGGCATCAAAGATCCGATCGAGGCCCTCGGCATACCGCATCCGGAGATCGAATTGATTGTCGTCAACGGCCGGTCCGTCGGCTTCGATTACCGACTTCGTGACGGCGATCGGGTCGCTGTCTACCCGATGTTCGAGAGCCTGGACGTCACATCCTTGGTGCGGCTGCGAGACGCACCGCTGCGACGCACCGCGTTCGTCCTCGACGTCAACCTGGGCAAGTTGGCCCGGCGCCTGCGCTTGTGCGGCTTCGACGCTGAATACCGTAACGACTACAGTGACCGCGATGTCGTGAATATCGGTGTCCGCAACCGCCGGATCATCCTCACCCGCGATCGCCGCCTGCTTTACCACAAAGACATCACGCATGGTTACTGGGTGCGTGAAACCGACCCGGATTCACAACTCAAGGAAATTCTGAGCCGATTCGATCTATCGGGACGGATCCATCCCTTCCACCGCTGTATCGAATGCAACGGGGAAATCGAATCTGTTGCCAAGGACACCGTGCTCGATCGACTCGAGCCACTGACCAGACAGCATTTTGAAGACTTCTACCGCTGTATCGATTGTGACAAGGTCTATTGGAAGGGGTCGCATTACGAGCACATGATTTCCCGCCTTCGGGCACTTACAGAGTCGCAAACCGATACCGACACACAGGGTTTTTGAGGTCGGCGCTGTGGCTTCTTAATTCTCCGGTAGTATTACGCGAGGATTTCTCGGCTTTGTGCGGCACGCTTCTATCAACCTCCTGCTCAGGCAGTTTTGAAATAGGCGCTAATTTTGAAAAGTGCTCTGATTTCGCGCTAGATCGGCTTACCGGACACCTGCTTTCGAGGTCCCTGAATGACGATTCGTAAATGCACACCGGTAGATTTCGCTGCCGTATTGACCGTCATCAACAATGCGGCGTGTGCGTACGAGGGCGTGATTCCTGAGGATTGTTGGCACGAACCGTACATGGGGGGCTCAGAGCTCGCGCGTGAACTCTCGCACGGGGTCGAGTTCTGGGGCGTGGAGCAAGCAGGCAGGCTCGTCGCGGTAATGGGGCTCCAGAATCGCGGTGAGGTCACCCTGGTCCGTCACGCTTACGTGGTTCCGGAGCACCAGAGGCATGGCCTGGGCGCGAAACTGCTACATCACGTGGAGGGGTTGACTGACAAACCTATCCTGGTAGGAACCTGGGCGGCGGCAAGCTGGGCAATCCGTTTCTACGAGAAGAACGGGTATGTCGTCCTGTCATCCGAGCGAACGAGTACTCTGCTCGAAAAATACTGGGACATTCCGCGACAACAAGCGCGGTTCTCCGTCGTGTTGCGGCGAACTGTCTCCCCGTCGGAAGGGCGCTAAGCGATATTGAACTCCAATTGCGCCCCAACACGATCCAGGCCTCACCCCGAGGGCGTGGACAGTCCCGGCGAATATCAATGCATACGAGTGGTGGCGATAGCGCCCCGTGTCGGGACGCGCTTTCCGGGATGAAAGTCTTCGCTCACAACAAGTTTCTTACTTAAAGTTCTGCCGGTCCGAACCAACGGGCCACGTACACGCTCGACGTACGGGCGGTTTCGAATAGGCGTGAATTTTTCCTGCACCGATCGCTGATTTTTCTCCACATCCTGTGTAAGCTCGTTTGACCGTTGCCGTACGCCGGGGAAGCAATGTGGGCGCGACCTCGGTGGTTGGATATCACGCAGTCGATATGTAGAGAACAATATGCTCAAGAAACTGATCATCGTCGTTGTCGTTGTCGCCGCCATCCTGGGTGTTTTGATTACTCGTGATTGGGAGTCGCCGGAATTGGGGCAGGCGATCCTTGATCAGCTCGGCGAAGTGGCCGGGGTTTCCATGACTGCCAAGGGTTTTCGGTTCAACGTTTTGAAGGGTTTGGTATTGGCCGACGTCGAGGCGTCCGCTGAGCGCGACGGCAGAACGATGTCACTGGCGGTGGAGGAGTTCATTGTGGAGCATCGCTTGGCCCCGCTGATCTCCGGTACCGTGGAACTGGATCGGGTGGTCGTAAAACGCCCCCAGGTCGAAGTGGTGGAACCGGCAGCGCCTCAGGCACCATCGGCTACCGCCGAGACACAGGCCGCCGTGGGGGACCCGGAGCCTGCCACCGATACGAGTGCGGAGCCGGGCGGTTTTACGCTCACGGTTCGGCAGATCGCGATGCGCGATGGCGCGCTGATGTTACGCAAGGCCGGAGAGCAGGGGGCGACCCGGATTCGGGGGCTCGATTTTGATACCGAGAACCTCCACGTGGCGCCGGGAGCGGCGGGTCTGGCCGGCATTTCCGCAGACGGCAAACTGGCAATCGAGGAAGTCGCTTTCGAGTCCGGGTCGGTCACCGACGTCGCGGGCCGTTTTGCGTTGGCGGAAGGCAAATTCGATATACCGGCGCTGACCGCGACGGTGTGGCAGGGAAAGGTGGACGCGAAGGCGCAGGTTGATTTCAATCCGGTGCCTTATACGTACCGGCTGTCACTGCACGGCGAAGACCTCGACCTCAACCCGCTCATCGGAGCCACCGCCGGGCTCGGCGCGGCGACGCTGGATATGGAAGCCGACGGTGCCGGCGCCAGTACCCGCGACGTGCGTGCGAACGGGTCGGTGCAGCTCGCCGCGGGTCAGTTGCCCGATGCGCCGACGCTCGAGCGTATCGACCGGGTCCTGGGTAAGACGGTCGTGGTCGGGGCGCCGTATGAGGCCACGCGGGCGGATTTCACGCTCGCCGGTAATGTGGCGCGGTTGGCGCCGTTTCAGTTTCGGACCGAGCGGGCGCGGCTTGCGCTTGAAGGCACGGCCAACCTCGACGGGCCTCTCGACTTGGACCTGTCGGTCGCCACCCTGCGCGACGGACTCGATATCGGCGGGGTCGGTGGCGATGTGCTCGATCTGCTCGCTGATGATCAAGGTTGGGTGCCCATCCCGATGGCGGTGACGGGCACCCTGGACGATCCGAAGGTACGCCCGGATACCAAGGCCTTGCTCGCCGGCGCCCGCAGCGGGCTCGCGAGCGACGCGAAGCAGGAGGCCAAGCAGAAGCTCGAAGAAAAAGCGGCGGACCTTCTCGAGGGGTTGCTGGGCAGGAAAAAGAAATAGCGCGGGTGAGTGCCTGCCCTGAACGCTTGCGGGTCTGCACGACCGCATATTCCGGTGCCGTGTTTTAGGTAATCGGTCATGGCCGTGTTGCTGCTGGTAATCGCCGTGGTGCTCGTGGTGGCCGGCGTGGTCGGTTTGGTCTTGCCTCCGCTGCCGGGAGCGCTCTTGATACTCGCTGGGTTGGTGCTGGCTGCCTGGGCGGAGGATTTCGTCTACGCTGGTGGAGGCACCATCGTCGTTTTGGCCGTGCTGGCCGCGCTGACTTACGTCGTTGATTTCGCCGCCGGTGTTATCGGTGTGAAACGTTTCCACGCCAGTCGCCGGGCCATGTTCGGGGCGGCAGCCGGCGCCGTCGTCGGGCTCTTTTTCGGGGTGCCCGGTATTTTCCTCGGTCCGTTGGTGGGGGCTGCGCTGGGGGAGTTCTCGGCGCGTCGTGACGTGGCACAAGCCGGGCGCGCCGGTCTGGGAGCGAGCATCGGTCTGGTATTGGGGATCGCGTTGAAGTTCATGCTTGGATTTGCGATGGTGGGATGGTTCGTCGCCGTGCGGTTTTTCTGACTCATCCGCCGCCGGTCCATCGTCCCGCCTTGATGGCGCACGCGCGAATGTTTTGCGCTCGTTTTGTGGGGTCCCCGTATAGCTTCCACTCCAAGGCCGCGACGTCGGCTTGAAGCAGAAACTCAACGACGGCGGTATTGATGCGGGGGTCGCTGCGCTGCGCGGCGTAGCAATCCGCCTGGGCCTCTTGCAAATCGGGATAGTGCGCAGGTGAAGCAAGAAGCGTGTGGTTCAGTCTGACATGGGCGAAAGCGTGGGCACGAAAGAACACACAGGCGTCGCCGATCTGCGCGCAGTACACCGGATTGTAGATTACGACGGTACCCCAGTGAGGGTCCGCTCTCACCATGGCTAGATCAGCCAGACCCGCGTCCTGGGTCTCCCAGAACGGCGTCAACGTCGTACTGCTGCACGACGTGCAGATGAGTATTGCCAGGAACCGGAGTGGAATTCTTGTTCGATTACACATCTTGTCGAGGGTAGTGGCTCAGTTTGAATTTCCGGTGAGATGCAGTGAGTGGGGAGATCAGGCGCCTCCCCCTAGCCCGAGTGGGGTAGCGTGACGGCAGCGGACTGTCGGCAATTCCGAAACCACAGCGCTACATCATACCTGAAACGGCTTTTCCTTGTACGGCGCGCGTTTCTCCGACGCTTCGATAGGGGTGAGTCACCGTCACTGAAGCGGCCAAGAATCGCTCCCAATTACCCCACCCCCTCATTTGAAGGTCCGGCACCGCGTGTCGCTTCTGGTGTACACGGGGGTGCGGGACGAATCGCGGCAGCTCAGACGATTCCCCCGTGATTCACATCTTACATCTCGGCCACGCACGGTGCGGTGTCGTCGTGCATGCCCGGGCGGCGCACATGTCCCGGCCCGGGCCCGGTCCGGATGCCATGACTGGTTGCACACTCCGGAACCGGGCCCTGGTGGGGTTCATTGGCCCTGAGAGGGTTAGGACGAGGAAGTGGCAGCGACGCTGTGGCGTGACGTTTCGCGGTGTCGGAACTGTACGACGGCAATGACGACATGCGCCACCAACAATGCCGGTACGAAGAGCGCCGGGACGAAGTAAGTCGCCCCCAGGTGACCGTCCGTCGTGTAGCGCAGCCCCTGAAACACGGCATTGATGAGATCCAATGCGCCGAACATGTTGAATGTCCACACCAGACCGCCGGCCACCAGCCAACCCTTGCGCAATGCCAGCAACGCGATCAGCGCCAGCACGGCGGCGGCAAGGTCGCCCCACGCGGCGGGCACGGCGAAGCGTGGGTCCAGCGCCTCGGCTGTGACCCCCGGGATCAGAAACGCGAGACCCACGTAGCGCAGCGCGTTGAGCAGTAACAACGGCGTTAGTGCATCGACCAGTGACTGTTTCTCCATCCACGGCAACACGTACCATTTCGCGACCAGCGACCAAGTCAGCAAACCGATCGCCATACTCGTCGGCAAGAACAAATCGATCATGACGCAGCCCTCCGTACTTGGGGGTTGAAGGACGACTGGGGGGTATCGATGGCGTAGCTACCCGCGCCGAGAAACACCTGCGCCACGGCGACGGCGGCCAGAAACGCCGGGTACTCCCAGCCGCCCCCGTCGTTCGTGAACAGCCAGCCGTTAGACCAGTGTGCCCAAGCGGCGCCCAACAACACGGGAACGACCGCTGCCGCCGCAAGCTGTACGCGGTAGCCGAGCACCAATGCGACGCCGGCCAGCGCCTCGATGGCGAATATGGCGTACGCGGTGGCGGCCGGTAGGCCGAGTGAGACGAAGAATTGGGCGGTGCCCGGTAACGTAAAAACGACGAGCTTCAAGTAAAGGCTGTGCGCGACTAAAACGAGGCCCAAGCTAACCCGTGTCACCAGGGCGCCGTGGGCTGGGGTTCCAGTAGTCATCATGGTTTCCTCCGGTCGTGGATTGTACGTGTAGGACAAGATAGGGTTTGTACGTACGCAAGTAAAGTGGCAAAATCTGCAATTAAATATTGCAATTATGCAAACATGAATTGGGACGATCTTCGTTACTTTCTGGCCGTGGCGCAGGCGCGTTCACTGATGGGCGCCGCCCGCAAGCTCGGCGTCAATCATTCGACGGTGTTCCGTCGTATCAACCGATTCGAAGACACGGTGGGCGCGCGGCTGTTCGAAAGGTTGGCGGATGGTTATCAGCTGACCGCGGTTGGCGATGAGCTCGTCGAATACGCCGCGCGCATCGGCGAGGACATCGACCTGTTGCAACTCAAAGTGCTGGGCAAAGACTACCGGCCGAGCGGCAAGATCCGTTTGACGGCACCCGACAACCTGGCGTACGAATACCTGCCGCGCTATCTCATGGCTTTCTCCAAGCGTTACCCGGCGATCGCGCTCGAACTGGTGGTGGGCGCGGAAAGTCTTGACCTGACCCGGCGCGAGGCGGATCTGGCCATCCGCGCCACTACCGACCCGCCGCCGCACCTGGTCGGTCGTAAAGTCATCTCGTTGCGCTGGTGTTTCTATGCGGCGCGATCCTACCTCCGCCGTCACGGCCGTCCGCAACATCCGCGCGAGCTCGATGGCCACCGTATCATCGGAGCCGATGGGGCGCTCAGGCGTATCCCCGCGTTTCGGCAACTCGAGTCCGAGCGCGCGCATGAGATTGTCATGACCTGTTCTACGCTCAATGCGATGTCGGCGATGGCGGTCTCGGGTTACGGCATCGCGCTGCTCCCGGACGATCAGATCAAATCGAAGCTCGAACGCTTGTTTCCGTGTCGGCCTGCTTTCGTTTCGGACATTTGGTTGCTGACCCATACGGAGTTGCGACGTACGGAACGGATACGTTTGCTCATGGATCACCTCATGGACTCTTTTCGCGCTGACGAACGGCTGAAAAATATCGCGGTGGCCGCGTAGTAGGGGGAAGATTCGTGTCCACGGACTTACGCGCGCGTCGTTGACCGGCGGAGCGACCCGGATCCGCGTTGCCGGCGGCGAAGCGATTCGTGGTCGATACCCACGAGCTGGAGCATGCATTGACCGTATGCCGGCGACCGAAATTGGAGATTCGATGAACGTCTCGGGTAGTATAGGAAGCGCAGTCGATGTATGGCCGGTAGAGGTTGCCGCCATGCGCTCATCTCAACGTCGGTAAGCCAAAAAGGAGCCGGAAATGTCAGAAAGCGTATACAAGCTCATCGATCTCGTTGGTGTTAGTTCGGAATCCTGGGAAAAAGCCGCTCAGGCAGCCATTAAACAGGCGGGTAAATCCTTGCGCGACTTGCGCATTGCCGAGGTAGTCGAACAGGATATGCAGGTGGAGAATGGAGAGGTCGCCAGTTACCGGACCAAGGTACGGGTATCGTTCAAGGTTGGCGACGACTGATCGTGTCGAACAACCGTTGGTCTTGCGAGACGGGCCAACGGTTGTTCTCGCACCCCCTCTGGAATTCCCCTTAATCCTCTGCCACCCGTCATTCGCGCTCCGGAGTCGATCTCCCCTAATTCGCTAGGCGTGCGTCACGGCCCCACTCGCGATGACTCTCGTCCCGCGGCACGCAGTCTGAACACTTCTGTGCCGAAAGTCCGCGGTGGATGGACTAGAGCAGCACAAGCCGGTGTCGGCAATCCGTGCGACGGGCGGCGTGGCGGTTGACGGTCGAACAGAAGGTCGCCCGTCTTTGCGGCGAATCGGATTTGCGATCATTGCGGGCCGGGCGAATAATAGACACGCGAGATCCCAACGTTTGCCGCGGGTGTGTGTGGGTGATGTCGCTCGCGTCGACCAAGACAGTAACGCCTGGCAGACGAGGAAAGCATGCGTTGAATTACTTTCAGAAACTTCCGAATTCCCGCCGCGCGCCCCCGGGCTTGGAATGGGTGACGTTCAAGAAACTGCCCATCATCTTGCTCGGCGGTACGCTGGTTCCTCTCGTGGCGGCACTCGCCAGTCGCCTATTTCCGCCGGACGGAACCCCCGCGCAGATTGAAAAACACCTGGCAAGCGTCGATATCCTGTTGATCGCGACGGTGGTGGTTGTGTGGATGTCGGTGTTCATCGTCGCCATCGGTTGTCTGGTCGTCATCCTCATGAAGGGACCGGGGTATATCGCCGATGCGTACCACCTCGACGACTCCGAGCAACCCGTGGATCGCTACCGCAGCGATCGCTAAAGGGGGGTTCTCAGGCCTCGGCGCGCGTCGGGGGGTCGCCTATCATTGCCCGGATTTTGGCCGCGGCCTTCGCCACCGATTCGCGTACGGCCGGCGTCATCGGGGCGCCGGGAACGGTCTGCGCGATGTGCACGCCGACCACCGTCAGCCTCGGCGGCAGCATGTCCAATACGCGGCCAAGTGCCAGGGTGGACGCGAGACCGAACCCGTGCACGGCTAGCAGCGATCCGCCGGTGCAGAATTGTTCCGCGCTGTATACGTCCACGGTGCCAGGCGCGTCGCCCCCCTGTACGGCGTCGACGATGATCACCGCATCGGCGCCCACCAGGTAGTGCAGCAGGCCGGCGCCCGGTCGATCGAGAATACGCGTCTCGATCTGATGCTCAATCAGCCGGGGCCGGGCGCTCTGAAACGCTTCGACCGCCAGCCAACCCACCGCATCGTCGCCGTGCGGCGAACCGACACCCAGAACGCGCCAGCGGGTTACAGGCGTTCGGTCGTGAGGTTCAGAAAATGGGTGGCGCAGGAAATGCACGGATCGTAGTTACGGATCACTTTTTCGCAGTGCAGGCGCAACGCATCGTCATCGTGCTCGAGCCCGTAGGCGATGAGCGAAGTTTGCAGATCTTCTTCGATGCGCGCCTGGTTCTGGCTGGTGGGAGGGACGATCTTGGCGCTCGTGACGTGACCGCGATCGTCCAGCTCGTAGCGGTGCCAGAGCAAACCGCGCGGCGCTTCGGAGACGCCGAAACCAATGCCTTCCCGCGGCGCTACCGCGACCGACGCGTGGTCGGGAACCCGGTAAGTTTCCAGAAGCCGTATGGCCTCGTGCAGGGCATACAGTACTTCGACGGCCCGCGCCACCATACTGTGAAACATATTCCGCGTCGGCCAGGTGATCCCGGCGGCGTCGAGGCGTTCCCGTACCGACGCGGGAAGACGGTCAAAGTTCAGGTTGACCCGTGCCAGCGGTCCCACCAGATAAGGGCGGCCGTCGAGGAGGCTGTAGAGTGCCGTGGAATGCGGTTCGTCGTGTTCCTTGAAATGACGTTCATAGTCGGGTGCCGCAACCTGTAGGCCGCTGTCGGCGACGATGTCGCCAGCATGCAGCGGATACTCGTCCGGATGGCGCAGCGCGACGCACCGGAAGCTCTGATCGTCTGTGGGCAGCGGTATGCCGGCGGCCCAGTCTACGAGTTCCTCGGCGAGCGGTAGCGCTTCGTGCAATCGGGTAAGCAGGGCTTTGGTTTTGTCGACTGTCGGGGCACGGTGGAAGCCGCCCACTTTCACGCCCACCGGGTGCACCGACCGCGCACCCAACAGACGCATGAGTTCGTTGCCGAGCCCTTGCAGGGCCAGACCGCGGCGCACTACTGTCGGGAAGTCTCGCGCCATCGCCATCGCGCTCTCGTAACCGAAGAAGTCGGGAGCGGCGAGCAAGTGGATATGCAAGCAGTGGCTCTGTATCCATTCACCGCAATACAACACGCGTCGCATGTCGCGTACCCAGGGTCCGGGTTCGATGCGCAGCGCCATTTCCAGCGCATTCACCGCGCTCATCTGGTAGGCCACCGGGCAGATCCCGCAGATGCGCGCCACCATGTCGGGGACTTCTTCAAAAGACCGACCGACCAGAAACTGTTCGAAGAGGCGCGGCGGTTCGTAGATCTCGAACTTCAATTGTTCGATTTGGCCGGCTCGAATCTTAAGATGCAGCGCTCCTTCGCCCTCCACGCGCGCGAGTACCGGAACGTGAATGCTGACCTGACGGTCAGTCATCGACGCGCTCTCTGGCAGTGGTGGCCGCTTCGCGAAACACCGGCGTTTCGGTGTTGATGAATCGGAATCGCCGCTCAACGGCTTCCGGCTTGAGGCCCAGACCTTCGAGGCGGGTTGCCAGCGACCGCGTATTCGCGTTCTCCGCCGGTCCGTAGCAGGCATAGCAGTCGCGGCCGAAACTCGGGCACAGCGCGCCGCAACCGGTGCGCGTGACCGGCCCCATGCATGGCGACCCGCGACTCACCAGCACGCAGACCCGTTCGCGCCGTTTGCATTCCAGGCACACTTTGTCGGCGTCGTCGGCGGGAGTGACGTTCAACAGCAACGCGTTGATCGTCGCAAGGATTTGGCGGCCGTTGACCGGACAGCCCCACAGCTCGAAATCCACTTTGACGTGCTGCGCGATCGGCGTCGAACTGGCCAGGGTTTCGATGTATTCGGGTTTCGCGTACACGCTTGCCATCCACGCGTCGACGTCGTGGCCGTTGCGCAGCGCTTGGATACCGCCGGCCGTGGCGCACGCGCCCATCGTGACGAGATACTGAGAACGTGCGCGGATGCGCGCGATGCGCTCAACGTCTTTGGGCGTAGTGATGCTGCCTTCGACAAACGCCACATCCACTTGCGCGTCCGGGTCTACCGGGCCTGCTTCGGCGAAGTGCATGAGTTCCACGGACTGGGCGAGGTCTAGCAGCATGTCGCCCAGATTCAAGAACGCGAGCTGGCAACCGTCACAGGACGCGAACTTGTGCACGGCAATGCGCGGTTTTGCCGTCACGGTCAATAACCTTTGATCCTGAGTAGCGGGGCGACGCGCGGGTAGGCGAACACTGGACCGTCGCGGCACACGAAGTCGGCGCCGAACTGACAATGCCCGCAATGCCGCACTGCGCAGTGCATGTTGCGCTCCATGCTGAGATACAGTTCATCCCGGGGGTAGCCGCGGGCCACGAGTTCGCGCGCGGCGGCCGACATCATCGCTTCCGGACCGCACATCATCACCAGGCAGTCATCGGTCGCGAGTTCCACGTCCTGCAACAGCTCGGTAACCAGGCCCACGTGCCCGCGCCAACCCGAAGCGGCGCGATCGGCGGCGAGCAGAATTCGCGTTCGCGGCAACGCCGCCCACGCGTCGTAGCGTTCGCGCCAGATCAGATCGGCGGAGTGCTTCACGCCCTGAACAATGCAAACGCGCCGGAAGCGTTCGCGCCTTTTGACGATGTAATCGATGACCGACACCATCGGCGCGCATCCGAGCCCGCCGGTGATCAGCAGCAGATCCCGGTCCTCGGCGCGCTGCAACGGCCAGCCACGACCGAAGGGACCCCGGATGCCCACGCGATCTCCCGAACGCAGTTGCGCGAGGCCTTTGGTCACGCGGCCTACGGCGCGAATCGTGTGGTCGAGGGTCCCCGCGTCCTCGGGATCGGAGACGATCGAGATGGGCACCTCCCCGACGCCGTACAGATACACCATGTTGAACTGACCCGGTTCGAAGTCGTAGGCGGCGTGTCTAGCGGGATCGCTCAGTTGCAGTTTGAGGGTAAAAATATCCCGCGACTCGTCGATACGCTCGGCGATACGCGCCTCCTCGGGAAGATATGGGTTCAGCATTCCGTCGCCTCACCCGATTGAGCGGGTGCGCACACGGCCGCCGCTTCCTCGGTGATGTCGATACCGACCGGGCACCACGCGATGCAGCGCCCGCAGCCCACGCAACCGCTGCGGCCGTATTGATCGTGCCAGGTGCCGAGTTTGTGCGTGAGCCATTGGCGATAGCGCTGGCGAATATGCGGACGCACCGGGTAGCCGTGCATGTAAGCGTGGCCCTGAGTGAAACACGAATCCCATTCCCGTACATGCTCCGAGGTCATAAGACCCGGGTCCACGTGCTCTCTCTCGGCGTGGCAGAAGCAGGTCGGGCAGACGCTGGTGCAGTTCCCGCAAGCGAGACAGCGCGCCGCCACATCGTCCCATCTGGAGTGCTCCAGGTTGTCGAACAACGCGCGGCGCAGATTGCCCGGCGGCAGACTGCGTGACTGTTGTACGGACGCTGCGCGGGCTTGCCGCTGCTCGGCGCGTACCTGTGTGGCATCGACCGGTTCCAGCGTCAAGTCGGCAGCCACCCGGGCGCCGGCTTCGCTGCCGACATGGAGGAGGAAACCATCGTCGAGTTCCGTCAGGACCAGGTCGAATCCGGCACGGGCATGCGGCCCGTCGCCGGTCGAAGCACAGAAGCAGGTCTCGGCCGGATGACTGCAGTTAACGGCGACCACCAGCAGCCGCTCGCGGCGCGCCGCGTAGTACGGGTCGGGATAGGGACCCTCCAGAAAGTGCTGGTCCTGGAGGCGCAGTGCAGCGAGGTCGCAGGCGCGGGCGCCGATCAGAGCGACCGCGGAAACCGCCGGTGCGGTGGATACGAAAGCAATGCGGTCGTCCGCGTCACGTCTTGCCGACCACAACTTCTCAACCGGTGCGAATACATACGGCTTGATCGCTTGCGGCCCGACGGCCCAGGCAAACCAACGGTTCCCGTTACTCGGCTCAAGGCGATAATGGCCCGGCGACTGTCGATCGGAGATGCCGCGCGGGAGATCTTCGGCACCGTCGATCGGCCGATACATAATCGCGCCGTCGCGTACCGTCGGTCCCACACATTCGTAGCCGGCGGCAGTCAGGACCGACAACAGATCATCGAACCGTCCGCGCGGCAGGTATCCTACGTTCTCGGAAGTTTGAGACATGTTCCGTGTCGGGTTGGTGTTCGCAATTGTAACGGGCCGGCCCACCGAGGGCCACGACGGCGCGGTTGCCGGTCCGAGTCGTGTCGTGGTCGTCCGTTGTGAATGCGGTTCCCACTCCCTACGATCCGGAATACGATGCACTGGGGACGGCACGGCGTTCAAGCCTGGAGAACGACCGCACCGCACCGCAGCGTGCAAGATACGCCGGTCCGAAAGAACGCGTCGCCGGTGCAGCGGTGGCGGGGAACGCGTATAGTCGTTGTGATTTGGAAATTCCAACCAGGCGTCATGTCCGATAGATCCAAGCCGTCGAGGCACGGTGCGCGCTTCGACAATACGGCGGCGCGCGATGGCGAACGGGTTGTCGATCGGCGTACCCTGCTCAAGTGGTTGTTGGCGGGTGGGCTCACGGCACCGTTCGGCGCCGCTCGGGCGGCACCGGAACCGGTGCTGCTCGAGCGGGCCATACCGGCGAGTGGCGAGCGGTTGCCGGCGGTGGGTCTCGGTACGTCCGATGAGTTTAACTCGGGCGCCGGCGCCGTCCGTTTGCAACTGCGCGAAGTGTTGCGCCGTTTTGCCGAAGTCGGCGGTAAGTTGATCGATACGGCGCCCGGTTACGGCAACGCAGAGACCGTACTCGGTGGGCTCCTCGCCGAACTGGACCTGGCGCCGCGCTCGTTTATCGCCACTAAAGTCCGGGTCCACGGTCGCCAGGCTGGCGAAGCGCAATTCCGACGTTCCGAGCGCCTACTCAACAAGCGACCGTTGGATCTGATACAGGTGCACAGTCTGGTGGATGCCAGAACGCAATTCGACAATCAACGCCGCTGGCAGGACGCCGGCCGGGTCCGGTATATCGGGATTACCCACTCGCGGGTGTCGGCATTCGAAGATCTGGAGCGGTGGATGCGTACCGAGCGGTTGGATTTCGTACAACTCAATTATTCGTTCACCGAACCCGACGCGGAACGGCGTCTGCTGCCGCTCGCCGCCGACCGCGGTATCGCCGTAATCGCAAACCGGCCGTTTGAAAACGGCGCGCTATTCAGGCGGGTAGGCGGCCGCGCGCTCCCGGTGTGGGCGGCGGAATTCGACTGTCGTAGCTGGGCACAGTTCTCGCTCAAGTATATTCTCGCCCACCCTGCCGTCACTTGTGTGATACCGGCGACCAGCAATCCCCGGCACCTGGTGGACAACATGGGCGCCGGGATCGGCAGACTGCCGGATGCCAGCACGCGGCGCCGCATGCGGCAGCTCGCGACCACGCTGTAAACGGTGGGTATCCGTGGCCCGGGCAACGTGCGTCGGGAGGGCGACGGTGTGGCTCCCGACCGGGGAACTCGTCCGCGTCCGGACAGGTCTTAGGGCTCGGTCAAGAAAAGAGGTGTCGTCATGCGTTGTGCGGAACTGTTCGTACGCAGTCTGGAAAACGAAGGCGTCGAGTATATCTTCGGGATTCCGGGTGAAGAAAATCTCGATGTCATGGACGCGTTGCTTGACAGTGGAATCCGCTTCGTCACCGTGCGACATGAGCAGGGTGCCGCGTTCATGGCCGACGTCTACGGGCGTTTGACCGGGCGGCCGGGTGTCTGCCTCGCAACCCTGGGGCCGGGCGCCACGAATCTGATAACCGGTGTGGCCGATGCCAACATGGATCGGTCGCCGGTGGTTGCCATCGCCGGCCAGGGCTCGACCGAGCGGTTGCACAAGGAAAGCCATCAAATTCTCGATCTCGTGAACTTGTTTGAACCGGTATCGAAGTATGCAGTGCAGGTCAGCGACGCCGGTATTGTGCCCGAGGTCGTGCGTAAAGCGTTCAAGCTGGCGAAAGCGGAGAAACCGGGCTGTTGTTTCATCGACTTTCCGGAGAACGTCGCGGCTGCCACGGTGGAAGGCAAACGGCCGCTCAAGGTTCAGGAGCCGGCGCCGCCGGTCGCCGGCGAAGAAAAATTGCGCCGCGCGGCAGAAATCATCAACGCGGCGCGCCATCCGTTGGTCGTGGCGGGAAACGGGGTCATCCGCGCCGGCGCCGCGGGCGCGTTGGAAGCGTTTGCGACGCAAACCGGCATTCCCGTCACTACGACATTCATGGCCAAGGGGTCGATTCCCAGTGACCACTCCCTGTGGTTGGGCACCACCGGACTTTCCTCGCGCGACTTCACGAGCTGCGGATTCGATCGGGCGGACGTCGTCATCTGCGTGGGTTACGATATCGTCGAATACCACCCGCATCTCTGGCATCGCGATTCGGAGCAGAAAATCGTTCACGTGGATACGTTGTTCGCGGAAGTCGACGAACATTACATCCTCGAGGTTGGCGTGGTTGGCGATATCGCTGCCTCGTTGCGGGAGCTCGCGTCCCGGGTGTCGGCGCGAGAGGAGAACTGGGCCGCGGCGCTGCGTCGGGATATCGATAACGACATCGAGGAATACGCGGACGATCTCGCGCATCCCATGAAACCGCAGAAGATTCTCTGGGATTTACGCCGTGTGCTGGCGGCGGAAGACATTCTGATCTCCGATGTGGGGGCGCACAAGATGTGGATCGCCCATCTGTGGCGCACCTACGCGCCCAATACCTGCATTATTTCGAACGGTTTTGCAGCCATGGGTATCGCGGTACCCGGAGCGGTTGCCGCCAAGCTGGTGCGTCCGCGACATAAAGTGGTAGCGCTTACCGGCGACGCGGGTTTTCTCATGAATTCGCAGGAAATCGAAACTGCCCTGCGCCTGGGGCTCGCGTTCGTCGTACTCATCTGGTCTGACAGTCAGTATGGCCTGATCAAGTGGCATCAGGACCGGCGCTTTGGACGTGACAGCCATGTCGACTTCGCCAACCCGGATTTCGTGCGCTACGCAGAGAGCTTCGGCGCGTGCGGCTTTCGGATCGAAACTGCGGATCAGTTCCTGCCGGTGATGCGCGCCGCACTCGACTGCGGTACCGTCGCGGTCGTGGATTGTCCCGTGGACTACACCGAAAATATGCGGCTTACCAAAAAACTCGGCGAATTCGTGTGTGCGGTATAGGGTCGATCGATCTCTGCGTGTGAGTTGCGGTGAGCGGACTGACTCGTGCTGAGCGCACAGACCGGAGGACCGTCCACCCCATAGCCCACCGATGTCCGCAGTGACCCGGCGTCGCTCCTGCGGCATACTCATGTGATTTCTGCATTAGTTCTATAATAGGTTGAAAGTTAATTAACAAATGTATCTTCTTTTGATCAGTGTTCACGGTTTGATCCGGGGGCGGGACCTGGAACTCGGCCGCGATGCGGACACCGGCGGGCAGACCAAATATGTCGTCGATCTGGCCCGGGCCCTGGCCCGACGCAGCGAGGTCGAGCAGGTCGATCTGGTCACCCGCCGGATCGTCGACGCGTCGGTCGGCGACGGCTACGCGCAGCACGAGGAACGTTTGTCCGGGGCGGTGCGGATCGTGCGCATCGACGCCGGGCCCGACGAGTACATTCGCAAGGAGCAGCTCTGGGACCACCTGGACAGTTTTACCGATAACCTGGTCGAGTGGTTGAATGGGGAGGGCCGAATCCCCGACGTGGTGCACAGCCATTACGCCGACGCGGGTTACGTGGGGGTGCGTGTCAGCGGCCGGTTGGGGATCCCGCTGGTTCACACCGGTCACTCGTTGGGGCGCGACAAGCGCAAGCGGCTGCTGGCCAAGGGTCTATCGCGCGCCGAGATCGAACGAACATATAACATGCAGCGGCGTATCGAAGCCGAAGAAGACGTACTGGCCAACGCCGACTTGGTTATCACGAGCACGCGTCATGAGATCGAGGAACAATACGGCCTGTACAATTACTTCGATCCAGAACACATGTCCGTCATTCCACCGGGTACGGATCTGGAAAGTTTTCGCCCACCGGCGGACGACGAGGATATCCCGTTTGCAAGGCAACTGCGGCGCTTCTTGAGTGATCCGGACAAGCCTCCAATCCTGGCCCTGTCGCGGCCCGACGAACGTAAGAACATCACCAAACTCCTTGAGGTGTTCGGCCAGTCGGAGGCACTGCAGGAAGCGGCCAACCTGCTCATCGTTGCCGGTAGCCGCGAAGACATACGCGATATGGACGAGGGCCCCCAATCGGTGCTGACGGCGATTCTGGTTCTGATCGACGCTTACGATCTGTACGGTAAAGTAGCGATCCCCAAACAGCATCGGCCCGACGATGTGCCCGGCATCTATCGGTTCGCTGCGGCGCACGGCGGCGTGTTCATCAACCCGGCGCTGACTGAGCCGTTCGGTCTGACGCTCCTCGAAGCGGCCGCCAGCGGTCTGCCGGTGGTGGCCACGGAAAACGGTGGCCCGGTGGACATCATCGCGCAGTGCCGGAACGGCGAATTGATCGACCCGCTAGACGAAGGACAGATCGCCGACGCGTTGCTGAAGCTCTTGCGCGACCGGCGAGCCTGGTCCGAGGCGGCGCGCAACGGGCTGCGGGGGGTACGGGAACACTACACCTGGGAAGCGCACGCCAGGAACTATCTAGAACAGATCAAAGAATTGCCGGCCAAGTATCGACCGCCGCCGAGCGCGCGTCCGGCACTGGGTTCGGTACGGGATCCCGATCGTGCGTTGTTTACCGACCTGGATCAAAGCCTTCTCGGTGATAGCGAAGCCCTGAAACGTTTTGCCCAAGTCGTGCAGCACAACCGTAAGCGCATGATGTTTGGGCTGGCCACCGGCCGACGCATGGACGCCGCGCTGGCGGTAATGAAGAAGCACGGTGTACCGGCGCCCGATATCCTGATCTCGAGCCTAGGTACACGTGTCCACTATGGCCCGGACTTGATCGAGGACGATTTCTGGGCGGACCACATCGACCACGATTGGAATCCGGGACGCATCCGGCGGCTTCTTGCCGAACTCGACGGGTTGAAACCGCAGCCCAAGACCGAGCAATCCCCGCACAAGGTCTCGTACTATTACGACGCGCGCCGTGCGCCCTCGGTAGAGGATATTACCGCACTGATTCGCAAGCGGGAATTGACCGCCAACGTGATTTGCGCATTCGGACAGTTCCTCGATATCGTGCCGTCGCGGGCGTCCAAGGGATTGGCGCTGCGTTATGTAGCGCAGCGGCTGGAGATCCCCCTGGAGAACATTTTGGTGGCTGGAGGGTCCGGTGCCGACGAGGACATGATGCGTGGCAATACCTTGGCGGTGGTCGTGCGTAACCGGCATCACGAAGAACTCTCGCAGTTGGTGGATCTCGACCGCATTTATTTTGCGAACGGGGATCACGCGCTCGGCATCCTTGAGGCCATCGACCATTATGATTTTCTTACCGGGCTCTCATGATGCTCGATCGTCTGTTGATCGGCACCGACCTGGATCGCACTTTGATCCCGAACGGTCCGCAACCCGAATCACCCGGGGCGCGAAAACGGTTCGCGGCGCTGGCCGCACGGTCCGAGGTGACCCTGGCGTACGTGAGCGGGCGTCATCGCGCCCTGGTCGAGGCGGCGATCGCCGAATACGATCTTCCACAGCCCGATTTCGTCATCGGGGATGTGGGCACGACGATTTATGTGCTCGATGGAAACGGCGGGTGGCGGCGCGAACGCGGCTGGGCGCAGCAGATCGCCCAAGACTGGGCCGGCACGACGCATGCCGACCTTGCCGCCCGGCTCGGTGTCTTGCCCGATCTGCGTCTGCAGGAGGACGAAAAGCAGAACGACTACAAACTCAGCTATTACGTACCGCTCGCGGTGCGCCCGGAAACGCTCTGCGAAGAGATCCAAAACCGCCTCGCGGGGACTGCGGTCAAGGCGCGGCTGATATGGAGCGTCGATGAGTTGGAAGAGGTCCGTTTGCTCGATGTGGTCCCGTATCGGGCGTCGAAGTATCACGCCGTCGAAGCCCTGATGGCGGCGCGGGGATGGGACTATACGAACACGGTGTTCTCAGGGGACAGCGGCAATGATCTGGAGGTGCTCGCGAGCCCCATTCCGTCGGTGCTGGTGGCGAATTGCGAGCCGGCAGTCCGTGACCTCGCGCGTCGGCGCGCGAACGACGCCGGGTGGGGTACACGGCTGTATGTAGCGCAGGGGAACTTCATGGGCATGAACGGTTGTTACGCGGCGGGTATTTTGGAGGGGATCGCACACTATCACCCGGAAACCGCTGCGTGGATGCGGACCGACGGTGCAGAGGAACGGGGACGGGCGTGAAGAGCGGTGATGTCTGCGTGTTCGGGGAAGTGCTGTTCGACCACTTTCCAAACGGCGAAACGGTCCTCGGCGGCGCACCTTTCAACGTCGCCTGGCACCTTCAGGCGTTTGGCCGCGCGCCCTACCTGATCAGCCGCGTCGGCGCCGATGCGGAGGGAGAACAAGTGCAAACGGCTATGCGCGAATGGAACATGACCATGTGCGGTGTCGGGGTCGATGACCGTCTTCCCACCGGTCGCGTCGACGTGCAGTTTAAAAATGGCGAACCACGCTACGATATCGTATATCCCACCGCCTTCGATGCGATCTCGGGTTTTCAGATGCCGGACTGTGCCTGGCTGTACCACGGCACGCTCGCAGCGCGCGACCGAACCTCGCGGGAATCATTGGCGCGACTCAAGGCGCAGTTGTCGGCTGGGGTGTTCGTCGACGTGAACCTGCGCGATCCCTGGTGGCGCACCGATGCGGTGCTGGAACTGGTCAGCGGTGCCGACTGGGTGAAACTCAACGGCGAAGAACTGAACCGGTTGAGCCCGCACCCCGGCAGCGGCGATGCCGCGGACGAGTTTATCGCCGCGAACCGGGTGAGAGGCGGCATTCTGGTGACCCACGGGGCGGCAGGGGCGGTGCTGCACACCGTGAGTGGGGAACAACTCGCGGTAAGGCCCGAGCGCCGCGTCGATGTCGTCGACACGGTGGGTGCCGGAGATGCCTTCGCTGCCGTTCTGATTCACGGACTGACCGCCGGTTGGTCGCTGGCGCGCACGTTGCAGCGGGCCCAGAGTTTCGCGTCGGAAGTCGTCGGCGTACGCGGTGCCACGCTCGACGACCGGGACTTCTACCGGCGCGTGACCGCCTCGTGGAATTCGGAAAACCGGCTAAATTGTTAAAGATAATCATGTACGAACAAGTCTCCCATTCGTTGCTCAACCGGATTCTGGACGACCTCAGTCCGGAGATTCGCAAGCATGACCTGCGCCATCTGTACACGCGCCTGGGTGCGAACTTCTACGCCATCTATTCCATTTTTTATCGGCTGTACCGGGAACGACCGGATTTCGAAACACAAATCACTCGCCTGGTCGAGGTGATGGCGATGCAGTACCTGCAAAGGGGTGATGAATTGAAAGCCCTGGATGTGAAGCGGGAGCGCGACCACGGCTGGTTCTTGCGGCAGGAATGGGTCGGTATGGCCCTGTATACGGATGGGTTCGCCGATGACCTCGCCGGTTTGCAGGATAAGCTCGGTTACCTTCAGGAACTCGGCGTGAACATGGTCCATGTCATGCCGATTCTCAAGTGCCCCAAAGACGCCAGTGACGGCGGTTACGCAGTAAGCGATTTTCGTGCCGTCGACGAACGCGTCGGCAGCCTCGAAGACCTGCATGCATTGGCGAAGAAAATGCGCAGTCGCGGCATGTTGTTGGTGTTGGACGTGGTGATGAACCACACGTCCGACGAACACGAATGGGCGCAGAGCGCCCGCGCGGGGAAGCCGGTCTATCAGGATTATTACTACATCTTCGACGACCGCCACGTTCCGGATATGTTCATGGAAACCATGCCCGAAGTATTCCCGGAGACGGCGCCGGGGAACTTCACCTGGGACGAGACCATGGGTAAATGGGTGATGACGGTCTTCAACGACTACCAGTGGGACTTGAACTACAGCAACCCGGTCGTATTTATCGAAATGCTGGACATTATTTTGTACTGGGCCAACCAGGGCGTCGACGTCCTGCGGTTGGATGCCGTGGCGTTTTTGTGGAAGAAGATCGGCACCACGTGCCAGAACCAGTACGAAGCGCATCTCGTGTTGCAGTTGATGAAAGACTGCTGTCAGGTCACGGCGCCAGGTGTGTTGTTCATCGCCGAAGCGATCGTGGCCCCCGTGGAGATCAATAAGTATTTCGGTGAGGATGCGGTGATCGCCAAGGAATGCGAAATTGCCTACAACGCCACGTTCATGGCGTTGCTGTGGGATGCGGTGGCGACCAAGAACGCCCGGTTGCTCGACCAGGGCATCCGCAGTCTGCCTGACAAGCTGGATCGGGCGACCTGGCTGAACTACGTGCGCTGTCACGATGACATTGGGCTCGGATTCGACGACACCGACATCAAACAGGCGGGTTACGATCCGACTGCCCACCGCCGCTTCCTGGTGGACTATTTCACCGGCGCCTTCGACGACTCCCGAGCGCGGGGTGCGCGCTTCGGCTGCAACGATAAGACCGGCGATGCACGTATTTGCGGTACCCTCGCGTCGCTGGTTGGATTGGAACGGGCCGTAGAGCTCGACGACGCGAAGGCGATTCAAGACGGCATTGATGTCATCTTGCTGCTACACGGGATGATTATGGCGTTCGGGGGGATTCCACTGCTCTATTACGGCGACGAGATCGGCACGTTCAACGATTACGACTACCAAGCCGACGAGCTCAAGCGCGGTGATACTCGTTGGATGCACCGGCCCAAGATCGATTGGAGTCAGGCGGAGTTGCGACACCGCCAGGGGACGATACAGCAGATTATTTTCGATGGACTGCAGAAAATGATTGCCGTGCGTAAGAAGGTGCCGGCGTTCGCCGACTACAACAACCGGGAGTTGCTGGATACCGAAAATCGGCACTTGTTCGCGTTTCGCCGCAGCAATCCGTTTCTGCCCGACGACAACGTGCTGGTGGTAGGCAATTTCAACAACGCGCCCCAGTCCCTTACGCTCACCGACGTCGGGCCGCGCGGGCCTCTCGAGTTCAGCAATCTGCAGGACCTCTATTCCGGTGAGGCGCCGCGCCTGTTTCGCGATCAGCTGGTGGTACCGCCTTACCGGTTCTACTGGTTGACGGACCTGAGATCGCGCTGATTTCCCGCTTTGACAGCTTCCCGTCAACGTGAGAGGCTTGCCGGCGAGGGGACGGTCCAGCGCGTCCCTCCTTTCCGCCAACCCCTGCGTCGCAGGCGTCGTTGCAGGTAGAATGACGCGGCCTGCGGTTAGGCAGGTTGCCGATTGATTATGGCGGTGACAGCTGGTCTCCCCGGTGGCGAAAGGTTGTGAACCCGGTCAGGTCCGGAAGGAAGCAGCCGCAGCAGCCGTATCGGGTGCCGGGGCCGGGCTAGCTCGATCCGCCACCAACTTTTGTACTGTGAATACATGACGTACCAAGCTCTGGCGCGCAAGTGGCGCCCGCGAAACTTCGCTCAGGTGGTAGGGCAGGAGCACACGGTCGCCGCGCTGACCAATGCGCTGGACAATGATCGTATCCATCATGCTTTGCTGTTCACCGGTACGCGCGGGGTGGGCAAGACGACGCTGGCGCGAATCTTCGCCAAAGCGCTGAACTGCGAATCTGGTGTCAGCGCCACCCCGTGCGGGGAATGTGCCGCGTGCGTGGCGATTGACGAAGGGCGTTACGTGGATCTCATCGAAGTCGACGCCGCGTCGCGCACCAAGGTGGACGACACCCGCGAACTCCTCGATAACGTCCAGTATGCGCCTACCGTTGGCCGATACAAAGTCTACCTGATTGACGAAGTACACATGTTATCGGGGCACAGCTTCAACGCACTGCTCAAGACCCTGGAGGAGCCGCCGCCGCACGTCAAGTTCTTGTTCGCGACCACTGATCTCAAGAAGCTACCGGTCACTGTTCTGTCGCGCTGTTTGCAATTTTACTTGACCGCATTATCTCCTGAGCAAATCGCCGGCCAGCTCGAGTCGATTCTGACCAGCGAGCAGATCGAGTTCGAAACGTCGGCGGTCAAGCAACTGGCGCGCTCTGCAGACGGCAGTATGCGCGACGCGTTGAGCCTGCTGGACCAGGCGATTGCGCACGGTGGGGGGCGGGTCGCCGACGAGTCGGTGCGGGCGATGCTCGGGCTCATCGATCAAGCGCACACGCAGGCGTTACTCGCGGCCTTGAGCGGCCACGATTCACAGGCGTTACTGACCGTGGTCGCGGAGATGGCTACCCGAGCTGTGGACTACGAAGCGGCACTGGATGAGCTGCTGCTGGAATTTCACCACGTCTCGCTGCAGCAAACGGTTCCCGAAGCGCTGGTGGCAAAAGAGCGGTTTCAGCCATGGCACGACGAACTGGCGGAACGGTGGTCACCGGAGGACGTGCAACTGTTCTATCAGATCTGCTTGATCGGTAAGCGCGATCTACCTTTGGCGCCGGATCCTCGCACCGGGTTCGAGATGGTGTTGCTGCGCATGCTGGCGTTTCAGCCCGTGGCGACCGACAATCGGACCGACTCCCCGGTGCCTCGGACGGATCGACGCAGCCCGCCGCCGTCCCCAGCGCCGGAAGCCGACGCACGCGTGGCGGTCACGCCGGAGAACTGGTCGTCCGTGGTCGAGGCCCTTGGCGTCAGCGGGGCGGTGAAAGAGCTGGCGATGAATATCTCGCCGGTCGACACGCGCTCCAGCCCGATGAGCTTCCAGCTCGATGCCTCTCACGACGGGTTGCTGACCGAATCGCGGCAGCAGACCCTCGCGGATGCGGTATCGGCCTATTTGGGAGCGGATGTGCGGCTACGTATCGATATCGGGGAGGTCACGGGCGAAACGCCGGCGCGACGGCGTCGGCGCGTATCCGCGGAGCGGGACCGGGCGGCGCGTGATGCCATCGTTAACGATCCGCATGTGCGGGAGATCGTCGAGCGGTTCGACGCTACGGTCGTCGATGAATCAATTCGAGTGAGAAAGTGAGGTTAATCCATGAAGGGTGGAATCGGTAATCTGATGAAACAGGCCCAGGCCATGCAGGAGAATCTGCGCAAGGCCCAGGAGGAGCTGGCTCAGGTCGAAGTCACCGGCAACGCAGGGGGCGGTCTGGTGGCGGTGACCATGACCTGTCGACACGACGTGCGGCGGGTAGACATCGACCCGAGCCTGCTGGAAGACGATAAAGAAATCCTGGAGGATCTGGTGGCCGCGGCGGTCAACGACGCGGTGCGCAAAGTGGAGAAGACCACGCAGGAGAAGATGTCCGGGTTTGCCGAGGGACTGAATATTCCGGGTCTCAATCTGAACATGTGAGCGTCCGGTGTCGAATTCGCACGCGATCGATATGCTCAGACAGGCGTTGCGGCGGCTACCCGGCGTGGGACCGAAGACGGCGCAGCGCATGGCCTTTCATCTGCTCGAGCGAGACCGAGAAGGGGCGCGCGAAATCGCCGCGGCACTGAGCGCTGCCATCGACACGGTCAAGCGCTGTCAGCGTTGCAACACGTTCAGTGAGACGACCCTGTGCGCAATATGCGGTTCGCCGCGCCGGGACAGCGAGCAGTTGTGCGTAGTGGAGACGCCGGCGGACTTGGAGTCTGTGGAAAACGCGAGCGTATATCAGGGCATGTATTTCGTATTGATGGGTCACCTGTCACCGCTCGATGGCATCGGTCCGGAGAATCTGGGTTTCGATCGGCTTGAAAACCTGCTGGCCAAAGAGCGTATCGAGGAAGTCATTGTGGCGACCAACCTGACGGTGGAAGGCGAGGCGACCGCCGAATATTTACACCAGATCTTGTGCGACAAGAACATACGCGTCACGCGGTTGGCGCGCGGGGTACCGGTGGGTGGCGAATTGGAGTACATGGATCAAGGCACGTTGGTGCAGGCGTTTGCCGGTCGTCGCGACCTTTGAGTCGACGCACTTCATGGACTCCCTTACGTTGGAGAGAAAAAAGGCAAAAATACAAAAACTTGCATGCTATACCTGAGCGGCTAAATTAAATAGTGCGCGTCCGCTTGGCGACCTGCTCGGCGCTGGCGCGCGAGGCGCGATCGGCGCCCGAGAAGCGAACACCCAAGTAACACCGGAACGGGAGCCTGTATGCCTAAAGATCCGAACGCCCTGGTGTGGATCGACATGGAAATGACCGGTCTCGATCCCGAGCGGGACCGAATCATCGAAATCGCGACTATCATCACCGACACGCACTTGAATGTCATTGCGGAGGGCCCGGTCATCGCGATCCATCAGTCCGACGACACCTTAGAGGCCATGGATGAGTGGAACACCAAGACGCACAGCGACACCGGACTCGTGGAGCGCGTGCGTACGTCGGCGCACGACGAGCGCGCCGCGGAGCTCGAGACGCTGCAATTTGTCAAGATGCACGTCCCGAAGAACCGTTCGCCGCTGTGCGGCAACAGCATCTGTCAAGATCGCCGTTTTCTGGCGCGCCATATGCCGGATCTGGAACAGTGGCTGCACTACCGCAACCTGGATGTCAGTTCGCTCAAGGAGCTGGCGCGGCGCTGGGCACCGAAGATTTATGAAGGCGTCGTGAAACGCAACACCCACCGAGCGCTGGATGATATCCGTGAATCCATTGACGAGCTTCGCTACTACCGCGACCACTTCATGCTGCTCGACAACAGGGACGGCCCCGAAGACTGACAGGGAAAACGGGGACAGGTCTATTTTCTCTGTCCCCGTACTTTGCGGGAGGAGCTACTCGAACTATGGGCGTTTTATCGCCTTTGTGAAACGCGCCTCGGTCTATCCAGTGTGTTGCGCGAGTGCCCAACGCACGTGTTCCCGAACTAGCGGTGAAGGGTCATCGATCCGCGCACGGAGCGCGGCCTGGACCTCGGCGTGCGTCTCGGCGTTGCCCAGCGCCACCGCCAGGTTGCGCAGCCAGCATTCGTAACCGATCCGGCGGATCGTCGAACCCTCGGTTTTTTGGTTGAACTCCGATTCGCTCCAGGCGAACAGTTCCGTCAAGCGCGCCCGGTCGAGTCCGTGACGGGGCGCGAAATCGGGTTCCGCCGTGGGCCGCGCAAAACGGTTCCAAGGGCATACCCACTGACAGTCGTCACAACCGAAAATCCGATTGCCAATCGCCGGACGCAGCGTTTCGGGAATAGCACCGCGCAGCTCGATGGTGAGGTAAGAAATGCACAGGCGTGCATCCAGCTCGTAAGGGGCGACGATGGCGCCGGTAGGGCACACGTCGATACACGCGCGGCACCGCCCGCAGTGGGGTGTGGCCGGATCGTCGGTGGGCAGCGGCAGGTCGGTGTAGATCTCGCCCAGGAAGAACCAGGAACCGGTGCGTTTGCTGATCAGATTGGTGTGCTTTCCGATCCAACCGAGGCCGGCTTTCTCTGCCAGTGCCCGCTCCATGACCGGCGCGCTGTCGCTGAATACGCGGTAGCCGAACGGTCCGACCCGCTCTTGAATATGCGTTGCCAGGCGTTGTAGCCGCTGACGCACCACTTTGTGATAGTCGCGCCCCAGCGCGTAGCGCGAGATGAACGCACAGTCCTGATCAGCGAGCGTCGCCTCGATGGGGGCCGCAGTCGTGGGAAGGTAATCCAAGCGTGCGGAGATGACGCGCACGGTGCCCGGCACCAGTTCTGCCGGACGGGTGCGCCGTGTGCCGTGCTTGCTCATGTAAGCCATCTCGCCATGGCGCCCCGCGCCGAGCCAGTTGACCAACCGGACTTCCGCCGCTGACAGGTCCACATCGGAAACGCCGACCTGCTGGAATCCCAGCGTCATACCCCACTGTTTGATGTCGTCGCGTAAACGGTGAAGGTCAACCATGGTTTGGGTTCGTGGCCGCTCAGCCCCTATCATAAAGAGATGTCCGAGCTCCCCCAATTACTCTACGGCGCACAAGAGGTGCGGGAACTCGACCGGGTCGCGATCGAAGAGTGCCATATCGATGCGTACACCCTGATGCGCCGTGCGGGTCAGGCGGCGTTCGATTGCCTGGCCGCGACTTGGCCGCGGGTACGGGAGGTGACCGTGGTGTGCGGCAGTGGCAACAACGGGGGTGACGGTTACGTGCTCGCCGAACTGGCGTTGCGGGCCGGTTGGGACGTGAGCGCGGTTGCCGTCAAATCGCCCGCAACCGCGACCGCACGTCAGGCTCACGACGACTTTGCCGCCGCCGGCGGCACCGCCCGCGAGTGGCCGCCGGCCACCATGGGTGGAGTCGTGGTGGACGGCCTGTTGGGAACCGGTCTGGAACGGGCCGTGACCGGCATCTATCGTGAGGCCATCGAATTCATCAATCACGGCACCGGCCCGGTGTTGGCGCTGGACATCCCTTCCGGCTTACATGCCGACAGCGGGCGGATCATGGGGTGTGCCGTGCGCGCCGATGTCACGGTGTCGTTCATTGGCTTGAAGCTCGGTCTGTTCACCGGCAGCGGCCGCGCGTTGAGCGGCCGCATCCGTTTCAGCGATCTGGATGTGCCGGCGGGGATCTACACCCGCGTCACCGAGCGCGCTCGGCGGATTCGCCCGTATACGTCGGGCTGGCTGCCGTTGCAGCGGCCGCGCGACGCGCACAAGGGGCGCGCCGGCCGTGTCGTGATCGTCGGTGGTAACCGTGGTATGGCCGGGGCCGCCGCCATGAGCGGAATGGCCGCCTACCGCGCCGGGGCCGGTTTGGTGGAGGTGGTCACTCCGCCAGAACAAGCGCTGACCGTGGGTGCGGGACGTCCGGAGTTGATGGTCAACGGTTTGCGTCCCGGCGACTGGCGACCCGACGCGCGCGCTTCCTCGGTGGCGGTGGGGCCCGGGCTCGGCCAAGACGAGTGGGCGCTGGCGATGCTTGCCGCGACGCTGGACACGCGACTGCCTGCGGTGGTGGACGCGGACGCGCTAAATCTCCTGGCGAACCAGCCCGAACGGCGTGACCACTGGGTGCTGACGCCACACCCAGGAGAAGCCGCACGGCTGTTGGGAATGACGATCGCCGATGTCCAGCAGGACCGGAGCGCCGCCGCGGCCGCGCTCGTGGAACGCTACGGCGGTGTCGCGGTACTCAAGGGGTCGGGCTCGCTGGTCGCCGCCGCCGGACAGCCGTTGGCGGTCTGCGACCGCGGTAATCCAGGCATGGCCACCGGGGGTATGGGTGACATTCTCACCGGCGTCATCGCTGCCTTGCTCGCACAGGGACTGGAACCGTGGCGTGCGGCGTGCCTGGGCGTGTGGGTACACGCCCGGGCGGCGGACTGCGCGGTGCGCCGCGAGGGTGAAATCGGTTTGATGGCCACCGACACACTGCCGTGGATACGTCGGTTGCTCAACCGCGGCCCGTGACGCGCGTCCAGGTCGAGGTCGGTTCGGCCGACGCGATGGAAACATTGGGCGCCAAACTCGCGCGCGCGGTCAGCGGTGGCTTGGTGGTGTATCTGGTCGGCGAGCTGGGGGTCGGCAAGACTACCCTGGTGCGCGGCATACTGCGCGGCATGGGTTTTGCCGGGGCGGTGAAGAGTCCGACCTTCACTCTGGTCGAGTGTTATCCCGTCGCAGGGGTTGTGGTCTACCACTTAGACCTATATCGTTTAGAAGATGCCGACGAGCTCGAAGCCATAGGCATCCGAGACTATGTGGACGGCGAGAATGTGTTGTTAATAGAGTGGCCGGAAAGGGGTGTGGGCGGGTTGCCCGACGCGGATTCGCGAATCTCAATCAGTTACCGGGATGCCAGACGGCGCGTAGCTGTCGACTGTCGCAGCCCGCTCGGCGAAAAACTATGCGCCGCGCTCGGTTCAAAGCCCTAGGGTTACTGGTTCTGGCGGCCGCGCTCGCGGTGCCGGTGATCGGGTCTGCGGAGCCGGTGTCGGTGCGCAACCTGCGTATGTGGCAGGCGCCCGATCACACACGCCTGGTATTCGATCTCAGCGCACCGGTCCAACACCATCTATTCACGTTGTCTGACCCGCATCGGATCGTGATCGATCTGCCCGAGGCCACGTTGCAGGGAAAACTCACGCATCTGGAGTACAGCGGCCGGTTCTTGCGTCAGGTTCGAACCGGAACACCGAGGGCGGGAGTCCTGCGCATCGTCCTCGATCTGCACCGCAAGGTCAGTCCGCGCACATTCGTGCTGCCGCCGAACAAGCTTTACGGCCACCGCCTGGTCATCGACCTGTTCGAATCCACGGCCGCGAGCGCGGTTCCGGTAACGAAGACACGACCACCCGCGCGGGGTCCACAGCGGCCCTTCATGGTGGCCATCGATGCGGGGCACGGCGGCGAAGACCCGGGCGCGATCGGTAAGCGCCGTACCCGCGAAAAAAACATTACGCTGGCGGTCGCGCGGGCGCTCAAGAAGTTTGTGGATCAGGACCCGTCGATGCGTGCGATCCTGGTCCGCGATGGGGACTACTATGTCAGCCTGCGCGGACGGACCGCCGTGGCGCGCCGTTACCAGGCGGACGTTTTCGTTTCCCTGCATGCGGATGCGTTTCCTAAACGATCGGTGCGCGGCTCCTCGGTGTACGCTTTATCGCAACGGGGCGCGTCGAGTGAGGAAGCACGCTGGCTGGCGAACAAGGAAAATGCGGCGGATTTGGTGGGCGGCGTGAGCCTCAAGGACAAAGACGAGTTGCTCGCCAAGGTGCTGTGGGATTTGTCCATGACCCAGACCATCAGCGACAGCCTGCAGCTCGGTACCGACGTACTGCGGGAGTTGGGTACGGTCGGCTACCTGCACAAAAAGCGTGTAGAACAGGCCGGTTTCGCGGTGTTGAAATCTCCCGACATACCGTCGATTTTGGTCGAGACCGCATTCATCTCGAATCCGGCGGAAGAGCGGCTGCTGCTGGACCCGAACCACCGGCGCAACGTGGCGCGTGCCTTGTATCGGGGGATCCGCCGCTATGCGCAACGTTTGCCCGAGTTTCGCCGCCCCGGCACGCCGCGCGAGTACGTGGTCCAGGCCGGTGATTCGTTATCCGTGATTGCCGCGCGCTACAACGTATCCATTGCCAGTTTGAAAGCGGCAAACAACCTGCGCGGTAACATCGTTAAAATCGGCCAGAAGTTGCGCATCCCCGGATCCGGCTGACGCCCATGTCTGCCGGCGACGTTCCCCACCGCATTCAAGTTCTCGCACCGCATTTGGTCAATCAAATTGCGGCCGGGGAGATTATCGAGCGGCCGGCCTCGGTGGTGAAGGAATTACTCGAAAACAGCCTCGACGCCGGCGCGGGCCAGATTCACGTCGACCTCGAACAGGGCGGCAAGCGCCGGATTCTGGTCCGTGACGACGGCTGCGGAATCGCTGGACCGGATCTGCCGCGGGCGCTGGCGCGCCACGCGACGAGCAAACTGGCGCGCCTAGAGGAGCTCGAATGCATTGCGTCGCTCGGGTTTCGCGGTGAAGCCCTGCCGAGCATCGCGTCCGTCTCTCGGTTCACGTTGCGGTCGCGCTGCGCGGATGCGCCGCACGGCTGGGAAGTTCGCTGCGACGGCAGCAACGCGATATCGGAGCCGCAGCCGGCGGCGTCGGATGCCGGCACCAGCGTCGAGGTGCGTGATCTGTTTTTCAATACCCCGGCGCGCCGTAAGTTTTTGCGTACCGACCAAACCGAACTGCAACACGCTGATGCGGTGCTCAAGCGACTGGCGCTGAGTCGTTTCGGCGTCGCGTTTACGGTGCATCACAATCGTCGCGCCGGTCTGGCGCTTACCGTAGCGTCGGACGCCGACGCCGAGGATCGCCGTGTGGCCGCCGTTTGCGGCGCGGATATGGTGCGCCAATCGGTACGCTTCGATGAAGAGCGCGCCGGTATGCGCTTGTGGGGATGGTTGGGATTGCCAACGTTCTCACGCAGCCAGGGGGATCTGCAGTTCTTCTTTGTGAACGGGCGGATCGTGCGCGACCGGACCATTGCGCACGCAATCAAGCTCGCTTACCGTGACGTGCTCTACCACGCCCGGCAACCGGTCTACGTTCTGTATCTGGAGCTCGACCCGGCGCGTGTCGACATCAACGTGCACCCGACCAAGCACGAGGTGCGTTTCCGTGACAGCCGCGCGGTTCACGATTTCGTGTATCAGACCCTGCACCGACACGTGGCGGCGCCGGATACCAGTCTGGCGGTTGGTGCAGCCGTCGCGCGCGCGGCGCCGCCGACGGCGGCTTACCCGCCGGCCACGCAGACACCCCTTGTCATACCTGTGCGGGACACCGGGGATGACGGACCGGCCGGACACGCCGGGGCGGGGGCCGAAGCGCCGCGTGTGGCCGCGGAGCCGGAATGCCCGCCGCTTGGATTCGCGCTGGCCCAGTTGCACGGGATCTACATCCTTGCCGAGAACCGCGAGGGGTTGGTGTTGGTCGATACCCATGCGGCCCACGAACGTCTCGTATACGAAGCGCTCAAGGCTGCGCAAACCCGTGATTCGGTAGCGCGTCAACCGCTGCTGGTACCGGTCACCGTGCAGGTGGGGGCGCAGGAACTCGATACCTACGAACGTTACGTGGACTTGATCGCGGAGCTCGGGTTCGAGCTGACCCGGCTCGACGCCCACACCCTGGCGGTGCGCGGGGTTCCCGAGCCGTTGCAGGAGGCCGATGTCGCGCAATTGGTGCGCGACGTGCTGGCCGACCTGGCCGAACATGGAGCCAGCCAGCAGGTGCAGGACGGCATCGACGCGTTGTTGTCGCGGATGGCGTGCCACGGATCGGTGCGAGCGCATCGCCGCCTGACGCTCGAGGAGATGAATGCGCTGCTACGTGAAATGGAGCAGACCGAGCGTAGCGGCCAGTGCAACCACGGACGCCCCACCTGGATACAGCTTCCGGTTTCGGAGTTGGACCGGTGGTTCCTGCGCGGACGTTGACGCACGCCTCGGGCGACTGCCGACCGGCGGCGGTATTCCTGATGGGGCCCACGGCGGCGGGCAAAACAACACTTGCCGCGGAGCTGTGTGCACGGTTTCCCTTCGACGTCATCAGCGTCGACGCATCGCAGGTATACCGGGGCTTGAATATCGGCACCGCCAAACCCGATCAGGCGCTGCTGGCCGCGGTTCCGCATCGCCTGATCGACATCCGCGAACCGCAAGAGACATATTCGGCGGCAGAATTCCGGTGTGACGCGTTTGCCGCCATGGCGGACATCGTGCAGCGAGGACGTATACCCCTGCTCGTTGGCGGGTCGATGTTCTATTTCCACACCCTGGAGTCGGATCTGTCCGAGTTGCCGGGCGCTGATCGGGCGCTGCGCGCGATGCTAGTACAGCAGGCTCGGCGCGTCGGCTGGCCGGCCCTCCATCGGGAGCTGGCCGCCGTTGATCCGGCGAACGCCGCGCGTATCGACCCGCACGACGCGCAGCGGATTCAACGGGCGCTGGAGATTGTTCGATTGACCGGTCGACCGTTGCAGGAGGCACCACGCCCGGGCAGCGAGTTGCCCTACCGAGTCATTAAACTCGCGATGGCGCCTAGTGATCGGCGGTTTCTCCATGCGCGGATCAGCGAACGTTTCACAGGCATGCTGGAAAAGGGGTTTGTGGACGAAGTCCGACGTTTGTTGGCGATGCCCGGCGTCAGCGCGCAGATACCGGCGATGCGGATTGTCGGCTACCGTCAGGTCAGTGCATTTCTTGCTGGCGAAATCAGCTATAATGATATGATAAATAAGGGAATTGCCGCCACGCGTCAGCTCGCCAAGCGGCAGTTGACGTGGCTCCGGAACCAGGGCGGTGTCACGTGGCTCGACGCCGTCTCGACGGGGCGCGAAAACGAGGGAACGAAGGACTCGTTGTGGCAGTATCTGACCGGTAAACTGCAGGTATTGGGGGTATAATTCCAACGCTTAAGAATTGAACTGCGCGAATCCGTCCCCATAAAACGCATAACGGTCGCTCGTACTATAAAGACAATAGGAGAAATTGTAATGGCTCAACAAAAAGGGGCAGCGCTTCAGGATCCGTTTTTGAATATTTTGCGGAAGGAGCGAATCCCGGTATCCATATACCTGGTGAATGGCATCAAACTGCAGGGGCAGGTGGAGTCCTTCGACCAGTTCGTTGTGCTGCTCAAGAACAGTGTGAGTCAGATGATCTATAAACACGCCATCTCCACCGTGGTTCCCAGCCGGCCGGTAAAGATTCCGTTCGACAATATCGACGAGGGCTGACGGAGCGCGTGCGGGTGTCACGGTCAGTAGAGAGTACGAATTCGCCGGATCTACCGGCCGATTATGATTAGGCACGACACCGAAACCACACCCGAAAAGACAATTCTGGTCCATCAATGCGCCGGGAACGGGGGCGACGATGCCGCCGTTCATGAGCTGCGGCTACTGGCCGAATCGGCGGGCGCCGAGGTGTGCGAAGTCATTACCGGGCGACGGCGGGCGCCGCAACCTGCCACCTACATCGGCAAAGGGAAACTCGACGAATTGCGCGCGGCGGTGCGAACGCACGAGGCGCAGCTGGTGGTGGTCAACCATGCCGTGACGCCGGTGCAGGAACGGAATCTGGAACGCGCATTGGATTGCCGCGTGTTAGACCGAACCGGCTTGATTCTGGACATCTTCGCCCAGCGTGCGTCCAGCCACGAAGGCAAGATGCAGGTAGAGCTCGCGCAGCTCAGGCATCTATCCACGCGCCTGGTGCGCGGCTGGACCCACCTCGAGCGTCAAAAAGGCGGTATCGGTTTGCGCGGACCCGGCGAAACCCAACTGGAAACCGATCGGCGCCTGATCGGGCAGCGAATCAAGTACCTGCGCAAAAAATTGGAGTGCGTTTCCGCGCAGCGCGGATTGCGACGCAAGGCGCGCCACAAAGTCCCGGTGGCCACGGTCTCACTCGTGGGTTACACCAACGCAGGCAAGTCTTCTCTGTTCAATCGTTTGACCGGCGCCGGCGTATTCGCTGCGGACCGATTGTTCGCCACCCTGGACCCCACGATGCGGCGTTTGGAGTTGTCGGATGGCGAAACCGTCGTGTTGTCCGATACGGTTGGCTTTATTCGTGATTTGCCGCACAGTCTGATCAAGGCGTTCCACTCGACCCTCGAGGAAGTCGGCGCCGCCGATCTCTTGGTGCACGTGGTCGATGTAAGCGACGAGGAACGCGCGGAAAACGCGCGTCAGGTCGAAAGCGTGCTACAGGAAATCGGCGCCGACACGGTGCCGTCGATCACGGTGTACAACAAGACCGATCTCGCCGGCGTGGAGCCGCGTACCGAACGCGATCACGACGGTCGCGTGGATCGGGTCTGGTTGTCCGCGCATACCGGTGACGGTGTGGAGGCTTTGCGCGACGCCATCCAAACCCGCCTGTCGGCGGTGGTGACTCGCCGTCGCCTGCGCCTGCCTCCGTCGGCGGCACGTTTGCGCGCGCTGCTGTATGAACACGCCCGGGTCGTCGGCGAAACCGCCGTAGACGACGGCGGTGCAGTGTTGGAGGTCGAGATCAGCGACCGGGTATACGGCTGGTTGGCCGAGGTCGAGGGGTTGGCGCAGTACGAGACTGAAGCGCCATGTTCGCCGGTCAGTCGTGCGGCCGCAGAGCGACTCATTTCCGGATTTTAACGTTTCGGCGGTTCGACGCGTGCTACAATCCCGCGTTCAGACCGGTTATTTGTCCTATCAGCGAACCCGCACCTTCGTTAAGTAAATTCGTCTAAGTTTCGCGAGGAATTCAAATATGCCTTGGAATCAACCCGGATCGGGCGGAAACGATCCCTGGGGTCAACGCGGCGGCAAGCAAGGTCCGCCCGATCTGGATGAAATCGTACGCAACGTGCAGCGCCGTTTCGGCGGGTTGTTCGGCGGCGGGAGCGGCGGCTCCAGCAACAAGGCGACGCCGACGCCGAACAAGGCGGGCGTGCTGCTCGTACTCGTTGCGTTGGCGGTGGCTTGGGCCTTCCAGAGTTTGTATCAGGTGGAGCAAGGCTACGCCGGCGTGGAGCTGCGTTTCGGACGCTACTCAGAAACCACCAGCGCCGGTTTACAGTGGCATTGGTGGCCCGTCGAAGAAGTGGTCATGGTCAATACGGAGAAAGTGAACACTGCGGAAGTGGGTTATCGCACTTCGGGTAATCAGAAAACGTCCAACGTACCGCGCGAGGCGTTGATGTTGACCACCGATGAAAACATCGTGGATCTGCAGTTGGCGGTGCAGTTCAACATCAAGAATCCGCAGGATCGTGTGTTCTATGTCGCCGACGATCTCGAACTGGTGGTGCGCGGCGCGACCGAGAGCGCGTTGCGTGAAGTCGTCGGCTCGAACACGATGGATTTCGTGATTACCGACGGGCGTGCCGACGTCGTGCAGAAAACCCGCGCCCTGCTGCAGACCATCCTGGATCGTTATCAGACCGGGATCAACGTGATCGCGGTGGAAATGCAGGACGCGCAACCACCGCGGGAAGTCAAGGCGGCGTTCGACGATGCGGTGAAGGCGCGCGAAGACCGGGTGCGTTTGACCAACGAAGCCGAGGCGTACGCCAACGACATCATTCCGCGTGCCCGCGGTCGGGCGGCGCGCGCGATACAAGAGGCGGAAGCCTACAAGGCCAGTGTGATCGCACGCGCCGAAGGTGAGGCGTCGCGTTTTACCCAGATCTTGACCGAATATCACAAGGCGCCGGAGATCACGCGCCAGAGACTGTATCTAGAGACCATGGAGGAGGTATTGAGCCGGTCGAGCAAACTGATGATCGACCAGTCTGGCGGTAACAACGTGATTTACCTGCCCCTCGATCAGTTGATTCGGCAAAGGCGCGCTGAGGTACAGCCGCCGCTGGCTGCGGAATCGGACAACTCAGGACTGTTGGGCGGCAGTAATGACAGCAGCGAACGCAATCCGCGCAGCCGTTTCGGGTTGCGTGAGCGGAGGTAGCGAGTATGGGTACGAAAGGCGTGATCGGCCTGATTCTGTTGGCGGCGGTCGTGCTGCTCGGATATTCGTCGATGTACTACGTGGATGAACGCGAGAAAGCGATCGTCTTCAAATTTGGTGAAATCATACGGTCAGACGATAAACCGGGATTGCATTTCAAGATTCCGATTATCGAACAGGTGCGCAAGTTCGATGCACGCATCCAGACCATGGATGCGTCCGCTGAAGAATACCTGACCTTCGAGAAGAAAAACCTGGTGGTGGACTCTTTCGTCAAATGGCGGATACAGGATGTCGCGAAGTTTTACGTGACCGTAGGCGGTCTCAAGTCTTCGGCCGAGCGTCGTCTTGCACAACGCGTCAATGACAGTCTACGGGAGAAATTCGGTCGGCGTACGGTGCAGGAGGTGATTTCCGGAGACCGCGCGCTGATCATGGATGAGGTGCAAAAGGAGACCGGGGAGCAGTCGCGGGAAATCGGCGTCGAAGTGGTGGACGTGCGGTTGAAGCGCGTCGATCTCGTTCCAGACATCAGCGAGCGGGTTTACAAACGCATGGAGGCGGAACGTTCGCGGGTCGCCAAGGAGCTGCGTGCCGAGGGCGCCGAGGAAGCGGAAAAAATTCGCGCCGACGCCGAACGCCAGCGCGAGATCATCCTGGCCGAAGCGTTTCGTGATGCCGAAGAACTGCGTGGTCAGGGTGATGCCAAGGCGACGGGTATTTACGCGGTAGCCTTCGGGCGCGATGATGAATTTTACGCGTTGTACCGCAGCTTGAATGCGTACAAGGAGACGTTCGGGTCGGAAAGCGACCTGCTCGTGATCGAGCCCGATTCGGAATTTTTCCGGTATTTCAATCGCCCGCATGCCGAACCGGTGGCACCGGCCGGAGGCCCGACCGCGCAGAAGTGAGCGGCGGTCGGAGTCGTGATCGCCTGGCAGGATCTGTTCTCTGCGCTCGCCCTGGTGTTGATTTTGGAGGGTATACTGCCGTTCGTCAGTCCGGACCGATGGCGCAACCTGATGAATGCGATGCATGAGATGGGTGACCGTGAGCTGCGCAGACTGGGCGCGGTGAGCATGATCGCGGGATTGATATTGCTTTATATAATCAAGAACTAAAACCAGACTTCTCCCGGTAATTCCTGAAACGCAACGCCAGCCGCCATCGGGTAGTCGAGGGCCGGATTGTCGCGCCGCAGGAACCGTCGGGACGGTACGGAGAACACTGATGGCCAGACGCGTGGTGCTCGTCGGCACCCAGTGGGGTGACGAAGGCAAGGGCAAGATCGTCGATCTGTTGACGGATCGGGCAGATGCGGTGGTGCGCTTCCAGGGCGGACACAACGCCGGCCACACGTTGGTGATCGACGGCGCACAAACCATTCTGCACCTGATTCCCTCCGGTATCCTGCGACCGGATGTTCGGTGTCTGATCGGTAATGGTGTGGTCCTGTCTCCCGAGGCTTTGTGGAAAGAGATTTGCGAAGTGGAGGAAAAAGGGATCGATGTGCGCGATCGGTTACAGGTCAGCGAAGCGTGCCCCCTGATTCTTCCCTATCACATCGCTCTGGATACCGCACGCGAGCGCGCGCGAGGCAACACCGCGATCGGGACCACCGGCCGTGGCATCGGCCCTGCTTACGAGGACAAAGTGGCCCGCCGCGGATTGCGCTTCGGCGATATGGTGCACTCGACGTCGTTTGTCGACCATTTGCGCGACGTAGGCGAGTATCACAATTTCACACTCCAGCACTATTTTTCGGCCCCGGCCGTCGATATCCAGGCGATGATCGACGCCTGCATCGTGCTCAAGGAGAAACTGGCGCCCTTGGTGGCGGATGTTACAGCGACGCTCAACGAATACGTGGCGGCCGACCAGGCGATCATGTTTGAGGGCGCGCAGGGTGCTTTCTTGGATATCGACCACGGCACGTACCCGTATGTGACGTCGTCGAATACCACGGCGGCGGCGGCGGCCTGTGGGTCCGGTGTCGGCCCGTTGGCCATCGATTTCGTCCTCGGTATCGTGAAAGCGTACGCGACCCGCGTAGGTGCCGGTCCGTTTCCTACCGAACTGACCGATGACACCGGTCGCCGGTTGGGCGAGCGCGGCGCCGAGTTTGGAGCGACGACCGGTCGTCCGCGCCGATGCGGGTGGTTCGACGCCGTGGCCGTGCGGCGCGCGCGGCAGGTAAACAGCTTGTCTGCGCTGTGTATGACCAAACTCGATGTGCTGGATGGATTGGCCGAAGTCCAACTCTGTACCGCGTACCGCTATCGGGGCCGGACCGTGACCGCGCCGCCCGCCGGGGCCGAGGAGCTGGCGACCTGTGCTCCGGTGTACGACTCAATGCCCGGCTGGAGCCAATCGACCTCCGGCGTGCGCGAGTTCGGCGCCCTACCGGCCGCCGCGCGTGCGTACATCCGACGCGTCGAGGACCTGGTGGGCGTCCCGGTGGATATTGTCTCCACCGGGCCCGAGCGCGACGAAACCATCTGTCTGAAGCATCCGTTCGACCCTTGATGTGCGTTGATAGGTCTGTCATATCGGGTGATTGACACAACCGATGCACGGTGTCTGGGGAATTTGATCTGGATCATATGGGAAGCCGGGGCCGCTCCCCTACAGTAGGTACCATAATAGTTCAACCTGGAGCGCACCCAATGAATTCCGCAACGATCAATAAGGTGAATACACCCCCGTGCCAGAGCGCCGAGTGGTGCCCGCAATGCTCGTTTTCCTTTCACTGCCATGAACAACGCACGGGTCAGATCAACCGAGTCAGGTGGCCAGCGGTAGTCTTAGGCATGCTCGTCGGACTCGGTATAGTGCTGCACTTTGTAGGTTAACTTCGCTTTTTCATTTCGTTTCTCCAGGTCAGGCTCAAACCGCTCGAGGGAATCTCGGGCGGTTTGAGTCTCTTGGTGTCCCCGGTAACCGCGTAAAGGTTACTAGCCGCGCGTCATCGACGTAGAGCCGGCAGTACCCGCCGACCCGCTTATCACCCGCAACGCCGCGCCCTTCGTCCGGCTGCGGACGGCGGTTCTGGGCGTCTGCTAACCGCCGCCGCGCCGTTAACCTGCGGTGCGAATCGCGGCCGTGCCTCTCGATAGGGCGGTAGCATTCACCCACGCATTTCCGTAAGGTAAGCTCCCGTTTCACAGTCAGGGACGCCCATTGTCGAACCCCAACCCCGGCGACGGATCTCTGTCGTTCGCGATTTTTCTGGTCGTCACCGCCGTCCTATGCGGTGCGCTGGTGATGGTCATCGAAGTGCTGGGATCTCGGGTTATCGGCCCGTTCTTCGGTGTGAGCCTGTTCGTGTGGACGTCCCTCATCACCGTGACCCTGTTGGCGCTCGCCGGGGGTTACGCGTTGGGCGGCTGGTTGGCGGACCGCCGACCGAGTCCCGACTTTCTGTACGGAATCATCGGGATCTCTGGCGTGCTCGTGCTTCTCGTGCCGACCTGGCAGGCGCGCGTGCTCGAGTTGTGCCAGCCCTTGGGTCTACGTACAGGGGCTTTCCTCAGCACACTGCTGTTGTTCGGCCCGCCTTTGCTACTGTTGGGGTGCGTGTCCCCGTACCTGGTCAAAATAGCGGCCCGCCAGTTCGACAGAATCGGGAGCACCGTAGGCCGGTTTTACGCCTACTCGACGCTCGGTAGCTGCCTGGGGACGCTGATTACCGGTTTCGTGCTCATCAGCTACTTCGGCGTGAGCCGGATCTTTGCGCTTACCGGGGTTTTACTGATCGCGTTGTCCACCTTTTATTACTTGATCTACAAGAAATTCATTCCGATGGCGGCGGCGCTGGTGGTGCCGTTTTTCTTCGCCGCGGACGCAACGGAGCGCTACAGCGAAATCATGCCCAATGGCACGCGCGCGACGTTGGTCGCATCCCGCGACAGCTTCTACGGGAATATCAAGGTGGTTGATTACACGTTCAAACAGGTGCACACGCGAGAAATGCTCATCGACGGACTGGTACAGGGCGGCGTTGACATGAACAGCGGGCTCTCGATCTACGGGTATTCATATTTCCTGCAGCACTTGCCTCGCATGCTCGCACCGCAAGGGAACCGGTGCCTGGTGATCGGCGTCGGTGCGGGCATCATCCCTCGATGGTTCGAGGCGCAAGGCGTGGCTACGGACGTCGTCGATATCGATCCGACGGTGTTGGACGTTGCGCGCGAATATTTTAGCTATTCGCCCCGTGGAGGCGTATTCATCCAAGACGCCAGGCACTTTCTGGCGACCACTGACCGCACTTACGATTATATCGTTCTGGACGTTTTCAACGGCGACACGACGCCCAGTCATCTGATGAGCCTGGCCGCATTTCGTCTGATGCGCGCGCATCTGCGGGAGTCCGGCGTGCTGGCCATGAATCTCGTCGCGAGCGTTAAAGATGGCGCGTTCGTGACGTCGTCATTGGTCAAAACGTTATACGAGGTATTCGATACGGTGTTACTCTATCCGGGAGACACGAGGGATGCGTTTGGCAATGTGGCGGTTATTGCGTATCCAGGAGCGACCCGAGTGCCCGGGCCGGCGGACCTGCGGTTTCCGGTACACGGATTGGCCAGATCTCAGGTATTTCCGCGTATCCAGACGCCTTACGATTTCACGCTTAGCGAGGATGCGATCGTGTTGACCGACGATTACAACCCGATCGACGTCTTCGATAGCAGTGTGCGGGAAGGCGTACGCCGCAACATACTGGCAGGCACGCCATGGAAAATTTTGTCTTACCAATGATGCGGGGCCGGAAGCCGGAGCGCAACGGCGAATATGTCGACCACCGAGAGTACAGAAGTCACGGCAATGAACAAGAGGTTTGATCCGGTTCAATTCAAGGTTTCGTGCCGGAACTGCAATCTGCATCAACTGTGTTTGCCGCGGGGGCTCGATCGAAGCGAGCTCAAGCAGTTCGAGCATCTGGTAGCGACGAACCAAAGACTGCAGGGAGGGCAGCCGTTGTACCAGACCGGCGACGTTTTCCGGTCGATCTACGCGGTCAAGTCCGGATCCCTCAAATCCTTCGTGGCCACCGCTGACGGAGAAGAGCAAATCATCGGTTTCCATCTTCCCGGTGAACTGGTTGGATTCGATGGATTGCATAGCAACTCGCACAGTTGTTCGGTCACGGCGTTGGAGCCGAGCACGTACTGCGAGATGGCGTTTTCCGATCTCGGAGAGATCTGCATGCGGCTTCCGAGTTTACAGCAGGAACTGTATCGAATTATCGGCGGTGAACTGACGGCGGAGCAAAAAATGGTGGTCCTGATGGCAAAAGCGCCCGCCGAGGAACGGTTCGCCATGTTTCTGTTGAGCATCTCTCGGCGGTTGAGTTCCCGGGGATACTCGAGTTCCGAATTTCATCTCACTATGTCGCGTTACGATCTCGCGAACTATCTGGGTCTGGCGGTGGAAACGGTAAGTCGATTGTTCCGGCAATTCATGGACGAGGGTTTGCTGGAAGTGGAACGCAAGCGGGTCAAGATCCTGGATATGGCCCGTTTTCGTGACAAGGTTGCCAGTTGCGTGAGCGAGCGCTGAGCGCCAGGCCGATGTATGCGACGACGCGCGCGGCAGGGCGTGCGGCACGGTCGCCGTTGAACCCAACCAGGAGTGTCTGAGGGCCGGCTGCGATGGTACGTTACTGGGTGGTGTGGGCGGTGGTGGGGTTGATCGTGGGGCTCGTCGCCGTTGCCGTATTCCGCCCCGCGGGTTCAGAGCTTGGAAAATCGGTTCCCGATTTCGCATTGCCGCGTCTCAAGATGCCCGAGCAGACTTTTAAACGCTCGGATCTCAAAGGGGAGGTCACGATACTGAACGTATGGGCGACCTGGTGCGTGCCGTGTCGCCAGGAACACGGCACGCTGTTGCAAATGGCGCGTTCCGGCAGGGCGCCCATTTACAGTTTGAACTACAAAGACCGGCGCGAACTCGCAATTCGCTGGTTGGAGCAACTGGGGGACCCCTTCGTCGCCACCGGTTTCGACGCGAGCGGCACCGTCGCCCACGCGCTGGGTGTGCGCGGCGTACCGGAGACGTATATTCTGGATGCCAACGGCGTGGTCGCTTACCGCAGATCCGGTTTGCTCACGCCGGAAGTCTGGTCCACAGAAGTGTTACCGCGGCTCGAACAACTGCGGGGCGGTTAACACCGAGTTTACGACGCCGCGCGTCGCCCGCTTCAGCGGTCTTGGCGTCGCCATGAGAGCGGTTCGTGGTGCGCATCGCTCGACTTAGCGGCAGGACCGGCATCGTTGGCTCGCACGGTGCGCCCGCGCAGTGCGCGCCGCAAGTAGGTGACCACATCGGTGATTTCCCCATCCTCGAGAACGTGTTTCCAACCCGGCATGGAAGTACCGGGTAGCCCTTCGCGGATCGTTCGGCGCAACTGCGCCGCGGTCATGCCGGCCACCCGCGCTCCGGTGAGGTCGCGGGGTCGGGGCATGAGAAAACTGCCGATCCAATGGCGACCCGTGCCGTCGGCGGCGTGGCAAAACGCGCAATTGTCCTGAAACAGGCGTTCACCGCGCGCCACCGCGTCACCGGCAGAACCGGAGTCGGGGCGTCTTTCGTGCTGCGCGTAGGGCGTGGCGCCGGTGCGTCCGTCCAGGTCCGTTGCCCGGTGGGAGTAGTGCTTGCGCGGGTAGGACACGGCGTGGGACTCCCACACGGGTCCCTCCTGTGTCACGTGGGCACGATCGTGACAGGAAATGCAGGCGTTGAGATACAGGCGTTTGCCTGCCACTTGCTCCGGATCCAGGTCTTCCCAGGTAACGTCAAGCGGAATTTCACCGGTGGCGAAAGGGAACGCGGCGCGGTAGTGCTCGTGATTCGGCCAGCCGTTCGCGACGCTGTGGTAGACGCGCCGGCGAGGCGATTGGGTCATGAACGCGCCACGAATGAAATCCACCACACGTTCGATTTGGCGCTGGTCGAGGACCCGAGCGAACGACACCATTCCCGTCCCGGGGCGCCCGTTCGCGACCGCATCCAGCATCTTGGTGCGTGTCAGTGTGCTGGAGTCGGCGCGCGTAAAGTTGCGCGGCGGTGGTTTCAGATACGTGCTCGCGAGCGTGCGGGCATCCCCGGAATAACCGTGACACTGGTAGCAGTAAAAGTCGTAAACGGCTTCCCCGGTCGTGAGCGACGCGCCGACGCAGGACGCGTGAACCGTCGCCCACACCAAACCCGCCACCAGGGCCCGCCGTGAGAAGACAACGTGTCGCGGGGCGAGCGGCGATGTTCGGCTCAACGAAACAGCGGCACGCGCCGGCGCGTGCCCATTCGACCGGCTGGCGACGCGTGCCGGTGTAGGTTCACTGCAGGCTGGCGACGCGGGCCACGCCACCGAAGCTACCGATCCAGGTACTGCCGTCGGGAGCGTTGGCCAGCGAGAAGACGATGTTCGAGAACAGCCCGTCAGCCGTGGTGAACACCTTGAATTTCTCACCATCGAACTTCGCAAGGCCATTGTTCGTACCGACCCACAACGATCCATCGGGGTTGGCAGCCAGTGCGAACACATGATTCCCGGGTAACCCGTCACCGACCGTGAAGTTCTTCCAGCTGGTTCCGTCGAACCGCGCCAGACCGCCGCCCCACGTTCCGCACCACACGGTGCCATCGTCGTCGACGTGCAGAGCGATGATGTAGTTGGGATTGTAAGACACGCTCACGTCGGTCAGTCCCATTTCACTTTTCTGGCGCGCGTGGTGTTTAGAGAATTGCGCCGGATCGTTCTTGAACTGTATATCGTCCTTCACCGTTTCATAAGAGGCACCCAGGCCTTCCTCGTGCGCCCAGTTCGTCCACTGCCCCTCGTGATAACGAGCCAGGCCCCCTTCGGTCGCCAGCCAGATCTCGCCGTTCTTCCCTTTGGCCAGGGCGTACACCCAATCGTTGGGCAACCCCGCCTCGGTGTTGGCCACGGTGAACACCTCCCATGTCGAGGGTTCGTCCAGATTTCCCCCGCGTACGCGGTTCGCCCCCGACCAGGTGGCGATCCAGATGTCTCCGTTGTCCGCCCGCAACACGTCATAAACGAAAGCATCGGCCAACCCGTCGGGGATGTTGTACACGTTCCAGCCCGTGCCGTCGGGAGTGCGTACCGCCATCCCACCGCCGTAGGTGCCGACGACGATTCGATCATCCAATTTCCCGATGTGGAAAACGCCGTTGGCCAGCAGTCCACTGCGCACGTCGAACAACTGGTAGTCGTCGGTCCTGGTGTTGTATCGAATCGCCCCCCCCGACGTGGCGACCCACATGTAGTCGCCGTCGGAAATAATGCCTTTCACGTTACGCTGGCCCACGCGAAAGTGAGTGAACTCGGCGTTCGGGTCCGCCGGTCCCTGCAAGTGCGCGCGGCCGCTGGCGGCGGGCAACGCGTTCGGCGGCATGTTCCCGTCCGGTTGCGGGTTGGCCGGGATCGGCGGATGTGCGGCCGGCGTTCCGGTCACCGGCGCACGCGGGGCGCCGGTCGCGACGGACGTCGGGTCCGCATCGCGCTCGCCCGCGGGGCCTGCTGCCGGGGCCGTGGCGGTCGGCGCCGGCGCTTCGCCGCTCGCCCCCAAGAGGTATCCCAGTACGCCGGCCAGCACCGTGGCGACCATGATGCCAATTACAATTCTCGCGTTAACTTGCACTCTGAACTCCTGGAAATGTAAGACATAAATACAGTCATCAATTCGTTTTTGGTGGAGTGCCGAGCCGCGCCACTCCCCGTTTGGTGCCGGCCCAGATTTCACCGTCCGGCGTAACCGCGATCGCGTACACGTGGTTGTCCAGCAGACCGTCATCCCGGCCGTAGACGGTCCAAGTGACGCCGTCATAGCGGGTCAGGCCGTGATTTGTGCCAAACCAGAACACGCCGTTGGCGTCGTGCACGACACTGTAGACGATATTACCGGCGAGTCCGTCGTCGGTGGTGAAATTGCGCCACTCATTACCATCGAAACGCGCCACGCCGCCCCCCCACGTGCCGGCCCAGATGCGGTCTTTGGCGTCCACCGCGACGGCAAACACGTAATTGGGATTGTACGTCTCCTGACCGTCCGTCAATACGCTCAAACTGTGGCGCGAACGGGTGCCGAGGCCGGTATTCGTACTGTGGGGCTGGTCCTTGACATTGGGGGCTCCGAGGCCGGATTCGTGAGTCCAGTGCTGCCAGCGCTCCCCGTCGAACATGGAGATGCCCCCCTCGGTACCGAACCAAACCCGGTTCTTGGAATCGACATCGATACCGTACACCCATTCGTTGACGAGTTCATCGATGTAAGTCGTGAACTCGAGCGTACCCGGTGCCACCCGGTTGGCGCCGGCCCAGGTCCCGACCCACAATGTGCCGTCGGCCTGCTCGGCGAACGAATAAATCCAGTAGTCCGCCAGCCCATGCAGAGGGAAATATACCTGCCACTCGCCGTCGCGAAACCGCGATGCGCCGCCGGCGTTGGTGCCGAACCATTTATGTCCGGTGCTGTCAACGAAGATCGCGAACACGTACTCATTGGCGAGCCCGTGTTCCCGGGTGAAGGTGTTTTTCACCGTCTGGTCGCTAAGCGCGATCTCGAGGACGCCTACCGAGGTGCCGACCCACAGGCTGTTTTGTGCTTTGTCCACCGCCAACGAGCGGACATATACCTGGTCCCCCACGGCATAGGTATCGAGAACCTTGGGTAACGCGGGATTTACTACCGGCGCCTCGGGGGGCGACTGGGAAACCGGTGTCTCAACCGCCGCCGGGGTCGCAGTGTCGGTGGATTCCGAACACGCTTGTGCGAACAGGAGCAGGATAGCTGTCCACGCCGGCCACCGCCGTGGCCTCATCAAAAGAACGACCTCACGTATGTGATCACATCGACGATTTCGACGTCGTTCAGTACTCCATCAAACGCCGGCATGCTGTTCTTGCCGCGGCGTACGGCATCGATCAGCGCCGCATCGGGCTGCATCAAACCTTCGCCACGTGTGAAATTGGGCGTATCCAACATGTCCGGCACGCCGGTCGGACCGTGGCAGGATTCACAGTGATTCTGGTAGATGCGTCTGCCGTTGTCGAGATCTATGGCGCCCGCCCCCAGCGGCGCCAGCAGGAGTCCGAGGCACACGCCCCACCGCAGGGCGGTTGAACGGCATGGGGTTGTCCATTTCTTTGCTAAGTGCGAGGTGATCCAAATCATCTCAAAACCTCAGTGATTGACGTTGGAGTTCCACAGGGGCGCGGTATGCGAGCCACGCTATACCAACCCCCGAAGGGTATTAGGGATTCGGTTTGGTTGCGGTCTCCGAGAGCATGTCCCGGTAGTTTTTCGCTTCGTCCAGATTGACCGGCAGCCCCAGTTCCCCCTGTTCGTAGCTCTGCGCGAGGCGCTGGATCGACCAGGGATCCTTCCTGGCTACTCCCTCCCGCAACCAGGATACCGCGCGTTCGTGATCGACGCTCAAGCCCAAGCCACCGTTTTCATACGCCAGAACCAGCGTGCGCAGGGCCTGACTGTACCCGCCTTGCGCGGCGTCGGTGATCAGCTTCACGGCGGTATCGAGGTCTTTGTCGACGCCTTCGCCGAAAGCGTACTTGGTGCCGAGTTCGTAGGAGGCTTCCGCATCGCCGAGTTCTGCGGCCTGCTTGAACCATCGGACCGCCCCGGTGTTGTCCCCCGCTGCATCCAGGATCCGCGCCAGGCGAACCTGCGCCGTCGGGTGGCCCTCTTCGGCGGCCTTGCGAAACAAACTCATCGCACCGACGATGTCACCGCGGTTGTACGCGAGTTCGCCGTCGCGCAGGGTTTCTTCGACACCCGCACTCATCACGCCGGGTGCGGTAGAAATCAGACACGCTGTGAGTACATTCTTGAGGATGTTCATGTCCGTTACTCTTGAAGTCATGGATTTGAAGTGGGAACGCTGTGACAGCGTTCGCAGTCATAGGTGGAAAACGCGACTTTGTCGTGGCAAACGCCGCAGTACTTGCCCAAAAAGATATCCTGCATGGAAATCTTGTTGCGACCCGCGGCGGAAACGAATATCCGTTCATGACAGTTCTTACACGCCAGCCATTCGGTATGCGGTCGGTGGGGAAATCGAACCGCCGGCATCGCCCGTGTGTTCTTCATCACGATGTCCAGATCCAGCACCTGCATGGATTCCTTACCGGCGAGCGAGGCGCGCGGGGCGATCAAACGCTGATCGAGAGCCGCCGACCAGTTGATCTCACCCCCCGAGTCGATGGGCATACCGTGCAGCGCGTCGTCCGGTTTCTGCAGGAGCGCCAAGCGGGGATTGGCGGGGTCGTAGTGCGGGCCGTGGCCGCCGGAAGCCGTGCGGCGTCGCGGCGGCGGGTGCGCGGTGGGTGCGGCCCCGGCGCCTGGCGGCGGGATGGCGGTCGGCGCCTCGGGAATCGCCCCGATGGTCGCGCGGGGTTCGGGCGCCGGTTGCACGGCGGGCCGCGGTTTGGGATCGGTGTCCGATGACTGTGTGGCGCCACTACCGGTCGCCGTGCCGGATGTAGTCGGAGGGACGGGCCGGTCTTCCAATTCGGGTTGCACCAGAGGTTGCTGACAAGCGCCAAGTAGCAGACCGAGAGCGCCTGCGGTTAGCGAACGAAATAAGCCCGGCGGCGCCGCAACGGGGTTCGCGCAAACGACACACCGTCTGCCGGATGCGGTTTCGTCCGGTACGTCCCGCTCATCGCGTGGGTGGAGCGTCAATGAAGGCCTGGAACACATACTCGGTGATGTCGGCGATCTGTTGATCGGTCAGGACTTTGCCCCACGCCGGCATTTCGCGGCCCACCACGCCGTGCTTGATGGCCGCGAACAATTTGCCCCTATCGAACCGTGCGCGCGAGACGGGGTCGAGAAAGTTTCGCGGTTTCGGGAAAATGAAATACGCGCGCGGTCCGTTGCCGGCGCCTTCCGTACCGTGACAGGCGACGCAGTTTCGCAAGTAGAACGCCTTACCCGTTTCGGCGTTCCCGGAGACGTTGTCCGGCCACGCATCGGCGCGGATGGTGCTGCCGGTGCCGCGCCGCAGCGGCTGTATCGGGCCGGCGGCGGGCATGAAGTGGGTGCGAATATAGTCGACCACCGCTTCGATCTGCGCCGGGGTAAGCTGACTACCGAATGCGGCCATGGCGGTCCCCGGTCGGCCATGGGTGACCGCGTCGATCATGGTTTCGCGAGACAGTCGTTGCGCGGTGGCCGCGGTGGTGAAATTGGCCGGAGGCGGTTTTAATGAGGTTCTGCCCCACACGGCGCCGGTGCCGCGGTCACCATGGCACACCGAGCACGTGCTGGCGTAGATGCTGGCACCATCGGATTTTCCGCTGCGCGCGGATTCTTGCGTGTCGCGCTGCATGAACCGATCGCGTATGTAATCGACGATCAGCGCGATTTCGGCGTCGTTCAGTTGCCTCGCCCACGCCGCCATCGCGGTTCCGGGACGACCGTTCTTGACGGCGTCGATCATCCGTTCGCGCGTCAATTCACGACTCGTTGCCGCCGTGGTGAAGTCGCGCGGCGGCGGTACGAGTCCCTGTTTAACGCGTGTGTTGCCGTCTCCGTTATCGCCATGGCAGACCGAGCAGTACTCGCTGTAGAGCCGCTCCGCGCGCCTATCTTCAGCCGCGTACGTTACGTTTGCGCAGCTCAAAGCGACCAGAACGATCAGATTCGGGGTCACGGACGTGACTTTTCCCACCCGCGACCGGGTGCGAGTCGTAATTGTCATCTTGCTGAATCCCGCTACGAACACTTGCCAGGCATGCTTAAGCTGTTACAAACTAAAATACGCTTCAAGCACCCGTCGAACAAGAGGCGGTTCAACGAGGCAGGGCCTACCGCGTGGATTGCGACCGCCGGGGCGAACGAGGAAGTGAAATGAACACACGAATACGAAAAATTTTTCGCCGCATCGTGGGTGTCGCAGTGGTGGTAGTCGCCGGTTGCGCCACGCCTCCTGAAGCGCCGCCTTTGGAACCCCTGTTTTTTCCGCCGCCGCCGGAGGTGCCCAGGTTCATTTTCGAGCGTAGCGTGTTCAGCAGCGCCGATGTCGAGGCGGTCGATCAGCGCACTCGCTGGCGGCAGTTGCTGACCGGCGAGCGGCAAGTGGGTTCCGGATTCAGCAAGCCCTTTGATATCGCGGTATGCCAGGGAAAGGTCTACGTCAGCGATACGGTGAGCCGCGTGGTGGTCGGGTTTGACGTGTCGAATCGGTCGTTTCTGCAGATCGGGAAGAACGAACCCGGCCTGTTACGGAAACCCCTAGGGGTCGCGACGGACGGGGACTGTAACGTCTACGTCGCTGATGCCACGCGCAACCGGGTGCTGGTGTACAACCAGGGCGGCGAATATCTGAAATCTCTGGCGGAGCGCGCCTTCGACCGGTTGTCGCACGTCGCAGTCACGCCCCAGGGCGACAAGCTGTTTGCCGTCGATACCGGCGGCGTGGACAGTGAAAACCACCGGATTCGCGTGTTCAATGTCCAATCGGGAGAACATTTGTATGACATCGGGAAGCGCGGTACGGAGGACGGGGAATTCAATCTCCCGCGCGACATCGAATACGCCCCCAACGGACGATTGTACGTCGTGGACGGCGGCAATTTTCGCGTCCAGGTGCTCACCGCAGACGGTCAGTTCGTACGCAGTTTCGGTACGGCCGGGCGCTTGAGCGGACAATTCTCGCGCCCCAAAGGGGTTGCCGCGGACGCGGAGGGAAATATTTACGTGAGCGACGCGGCATTCGGCAACTTTCAGATATTCGATCCCGACGGCAATCTATTGCTGTTCATCGGACGCCGCTCGGAAACGCTGGATCGGGCGGTGTATATGCTGCCGGCGGGCATCGACGTGGACGAGGACGGACGCGTATTGATGGTCGATCAATTTTTCCGCAAGTTCGATATCTATCGTCCCGCCAATCTCGACGAGACCGAAGGATTCCTGGGCGTTTGGAATACCCTGTGAGGGCGAAACGCGGCCCGAGATCGGGGCACGGTGGTAGCGGCTCGGCGGCGGCGCGAGAAGAGCTGTGTGACAAAGTCACGTATGACATCTGCCAAAGCGCGGTCGGAATTTTTTCTGGCGCATTTTGTGGTCGATACGCGGCGTATGCGCAAGATCTGGCGGGGAGTAAAGTCACAATTGATTTGCGTCAACCTTCTGGGTGTTTAGCCCCAACTATATTGACGTAAGCGTGACTTTATCACTGTATTGTTTTAGGGCGCATGGGTAGTTTATAGCCAGCGCCAAAGGGATTCGGTGAGGTTTAGAGTGGCTCTGGTTTAACGAGATATTTCTGGACTTTTAAGCCGTACTGCTCAGCGTTGTCAAAACAATTATGGGTGATGTGCTATGAACAAACTTATACGGTCGTCTTTAAGTTTATTGGGGGGAGCGTTGGTCTTGACAGTAAGCCAGGGCGCTCTTGCGGGGGTTGCCGGCTCGTTTCATGACTTGTCGACTCAGACCGGTAATACGGATGAGGTGTGCGTGTTCTGTCACACGCCGCACGGTGCAGCCACCGCTGCGGCCGTGCCCTTGTGGAACAAGGTGTTGTCCGACCCGACCATCTACACCCGCTATTCCAGCCTGAACGGCACCACTCTGGACGGCGCCGAGGCGGATGTGGGTTCCGTCTCTCTGGCGTGCCTTTCGTGCCATGACGGTACCCAGGCCATGGATGTGGTGTTGAACGCGCCCGGTTCCGGTGCTTACAACGCCGCCGGTATCGAGATTGACGCCGGCGCTATCGGCAACATGGGCAGTCCCCCGGTCCGTAGCCTCGAGACCGACTTGACCGACGACCATCCGATCAGTATTCAGTACGCCGGTGGCGGATGCGTCGGCACCGACACGGACGGCGCCAGCCCGTGCACGACGCTGGGTGACGCGGATTTCAATCAACCCGTGAAAACCACTATCAACGCCATCCCGATTTGGTGGGTGGACAGCTCCGCAGGCACGACCGGTGTGCGCGAATCGACCGACATGCAGCTCTATACGCGCTTCGAAACCGGCTTCGATGCCTCCGGTGAGCCGTTTGTCGAGTGCGGCAGCTGCCACGATCCGCACAACGATGCGACAGCGGGAATCGGTTCGGTGGCGTTCTTGCGGGTGCAGAACACGGCGAGCCAGATCTGCACCGCGTGTCACGTCAAATAGCAGTCTGCTGTGACGACCACACGGACGACGAGTACCATACGGATTAGGATAGCGTTGGCTTGATAACGTAATAATTGTTCGGCTTTTGGGTGGGCCCGGGTAGAGGTTGAACTTTGCCTGGGCCCTTCGCTTTTTGGGCGCGAGTTCTTCATAATTCGTGTTACGAACGCGAGGTCGGCCGCTACGTGTAGCCGGTCGTGAATGTTGGTACGCTTAAGTAGTAAGTTTAAGGAGCGCGTCTATGTCGAAGTTGTTGGGGATCGTCCTGCTGAGCGCTTGGGCCGGTGCTCCCATAGTAGCGGGAGCGGATACATCTTCCACGGGGGAAGGCCAGCGATCCGAGGCGTCGAAAACGGCCCCCGAAGTGTTTGCCACCGTCGGCGAGTCCGTAATCACTCAGGATGAGTACAAAGCCGCCTTGCAGCGCGCCATGCGCAAACGCTTTTATCATTTCAAACCCCCTGAAGGTCAACAGCGCACGTTCGAGCGTGAAATCGCGCAAGACCTCATCGACCGTATGCTACTGGTTCAGGAAGCCGCGCGGCGAGGCATCAAAGCCGATGAGGACCGCATTGCGAAGCAATTGGCGAGCTATGAGCAGCGGTACGCGGGAAATCCGCGTTGGGAAAAAGAGGGGGCGCAACTGCTCGAATCTCTCAAGGGATTTCTGGAAACCCAGGACACGGTCAAGCAGTTGGAGGCGCAAGCGCGTGATGTGCCTGCACCCACCGACGCCCAGATGAAGCAGTACTACGACGACCACCTGGATAAGTTCATGGAGCCTGAGCAACAACGATTGTCCTTGATTCTGCTCAAAGTGGATCCGTCCGCAGCGCGCGCCGTGTGGGACGCCGCTATGACCGAAGCCGGCAACCTGGTGGAGCGTCTCCGAAACGGGGCGGATTTCGCCGAGTTGGCACGGCTGCATTCGACGGATGCATCGGCTGGCAAAGGGGGCGACATGGGTTATCTGCACCGCGGCATGCTCAGCGCTGAGGCGGAAGCGGTCGCGGACAAGCTGTCGGAAGGCGAAGTGTCCGATCCAGTACGGGTTCTCGAGGGGGTGGCGATCCTGCGGCTGGTCGAGCGTAAACCGGCGTTGCAGAGAGACTACGACCAGGTCCGTGATCGAGCGCGGGAGCTGTGGGTCAAGGAACAAAGCGACCGCGCCTGGCAGGCGCTCATCGACTCGTTGCGCGCCTCGACCAAGATCGAAATCCACGATCCGAATCTGAAACCCCATCCACCGGAAGCGAGAACGAATACTCAATCGCGAATACGCCGCTGGCCGTTGACTTTCTCATCGTGAACGAGAACCTACTCCAATCGGCGTGGCAAGCGGCTTCCCACTCAACCCCGATCCACACTCGGCCTTGCCGCCGGCCGAGCGCCGAGTAGGACCCACGGGTCGGCTGCCGCTGCTGTTGGTGGTCCTGGCCAGCGTGTTTCCGACCGAAGTGTTTGGTGCCATACCGCCGATCAGAATATGGGGCGAGCTGGGGTTCGATTACCGCCTGGAGGATTTTGACCAGGATCAGCAAATCGGGTTGGTCGACGTGAATGCGGCAACGTTCATTATCGAACCCTGGGTCGCGCAGGTTGAAGGAGGCGTGTTATGGACGGTGCGCAGCCAGGATTTCGATCGTGGCAGTTCGTCGGGCAACGCCGTGACCGGCGACGGGGTGTTCAAGCTGTTTCCATTCAGTCGCTTTCCGTTCGAAGCGTTCTTCAGGAAGACCGACAGTAACGTGGATACGGATCTGACCGGCGTTGACGTCGATCTGACGCGCTACGGAATCACGCAGCGATACACGACCCTGGCCGGTAACACGGCCCGTTTTCGTTACGAGCACAGCGATCGCACACAAACACTGGACTTCGATGATCGTGACGCGGAAGCGGAAGTGGATCGCGACGTGGTGGACCGCGTTCAGCTCACCTACACGCACACCCTGGCCAACCATGGATTCGATACTGATCTCACGATCGACGATATCGACCGCAAAGGTACCGGAGACGACGTAGATCGAGTGTTCGGTCTGGTGCGCCACCGATTTCGATCGGGTCCGACATTTTCGGTCGAGAACCGGCTCACCTATACCGACCGGGACCAGGACCTCACACTGCAGACGCTGGACGGTGAAGATACGCAGTCTGTGGGTAACGAAGCGCTGGAGTTCAACAGCTTCGTATTCTGGCGCCCGCAAACCGCGAAACGTTTGTTGGTGAACGGCACATTCCGTGTCCGGGATTCGACGACGAAGAGCGCCGGCAGTTCCTCGGATGCCCTGAGCATATTCGGAACCGTGGGCGGCACCTACGAATGGAGCCCTCGGTGGCGCTTTTCGGGAAATGCATCTGTGTCGCGAAACGAGACGGCCAGCGACGAGTCCACGTCGACGACACAGCGGGCGGCGGCCACTTATACGTCGGAAACCCTGGGTCTTGGCGGGTTCAACTACAGTTGGTTCGCCGGTCCCGAACTGACCAATCAGACCGGTGACGAGGGATCGTTTCAAACCGCCGTACTCGAGCTCGGGCATACGCTGGACAGAACGACCCTGCTCGGCGGCGGCTGGTCGCAGGCTCTACGGGGCAGTCAGAGTCTCGCGCTTTTGGAGGATACCGAAGGCCGCTCCACACAGACCCTTCTCCACAACCTGAGCGCCACCTGGAGTCAGACGGGCCAGGTATCGACAACCCTGTTTCGCATTTCGGCGAGCGATTCGCGCACCTACGGCGGTGGCGGTAGGGCCGGTGACGAAGACAGCGAGTTCCAGCTCATCACCTTTCATGCTAATGTAAACCGTCGCTTGAGCCGTTTGGCGTCGTTGACCGGGAGTGCCGACCTCAGGCTGACGCGCTCGGTCACCGCGCGGTCGACGACCGACGATGACTTAGAGCCTTCCGCGTCTGTCAATCTCACTTACACGCAACGACGTGTGTTCAACGTGCCGAGACTTCGATTTCGCTCCCAGTTGCGTTTAAACAGTGACACCTTCGCGCCGTTTCTGGATCCCGCGGATAGCCCCGAGGATCGCGAGCAAGCGCTATGGGAAAATCGTCTGGAATACACGATCGGATTGCTTGACGTCAGATTTATCACCCGGTACACCAAATTCAATGAGGACGACCGAACCACGCTGCTACTGCAGGTACGCCGTTTCTTCGGGGCACTATAACTACGACTACCGACTCACTAGCGAACATGAGGACTTAGGAGGATGACAATGCTATTTACACCGCTGGAGGCACAGACTCGATCGAGATGGGCATGTTACCTATTGTCGTTAGTATTTCTCGTATTTCTGCCCGATGGCTCGCGAGCCGAGTATGGAGACGTCGTCATCAACAATTTCTCGGACGACGCGGGCATGCGCCCTGTGGTGTTTCCGCATTGGTTTCATCGGATTCGTTTTCGCTGCAAAGTGTGTCACGCGGATCTGGGGTTCGAATTCAAAGCCGGTGGTAACGACATCAACATGTTGAAAATCATCGACGGCGAATACTGCGGTGCGTGCCATAACGGCGATATCGCCTGGTCGGTGGAGAATTGTGATCTCTGCCATTCCGGGAAACCGGGGACGCCCACGCAAGTGCATGAGAGTACGCTGCAGAAACTGATTTCACCAGGCGGTGCAAAGTAGAGGAGAGGGGACAATGAGACATCCGATTCGCAACATAGAGATCGCCCTGCTGCTGGTCGCCGTCTCGTTTTTTGGCATTCCCGAGACCGATGCACAGACTGGAAATCCAAATACTTTCAATCGGTTGATGAAGCCGCCATCCAAACGCAACCCGCCCCCGACCAGCGACGGTATACACGACCCCGAGAGTACGGGTACGCAGTCGCTGCAACCCCCGAAGGAGGCGTTTGTCGCATTGCCACCCGGCAAAGGTGGCAATCACATCGATTGGGTAAAAGCCCTGGAGGGCAACAAAATTGCGCCGCGTTTCGATCGCCTCGACGCGAATGCCAAACCCATTATCATGGATTTGAACATCGTACGCGAGGTGAAGGGTTCTATGCCCAATGTGGTCTATCCACATAAACAACACACCGAGTGGTTGGACTGCTCCAACTGCCATCCGGCGATCTTCGTACCCAAAAAAGGCGCAAACCAGATCAGCATGGCAGCCATTCTGCTCGGTGAAAAGTGCGGTGTTTGTCACGGAAAAGTCGCATTTCCGGTTTCCGACTGTCGTAGATGTCATTCACAGACCAAGGGTCAAGCCGCGAAAACCGAACCGGCTACCGCTTCGCCTGCTACCGCTCCCGCTACTGCCGCGCCCGCCGCCGCCACGTCCGCTGCCGATCAACCCAAGGGGGCGACCAAGTAGCCATGAGCGCTGTTGGTGTCTCGCGATACCGCCGCGCGTGCCGCGTCGTGCTGGCATCGGCGTGCTGTTTCGCGATGGTCTGGACGCTGTCCGGTAGGGCAGATTCGAAGACCGCCGCCGCCGACGTCGAGCGTGGCGCACCACAAGGCGTCGTACCGAGCAAGCTGCAACTGCTGGACACGCTGGTACACCGATCTCCGGCGGTCGGTCGCATCGAGCGCAGTGGGGATGAGGAGGCCTTGAACTTGTTGGAGAAAGCCCGTCAGGCCTTACAAGAAGTCCGGGCAAAACTCGATCAGGGCGAGGATCCCGCAACGCTCGAGCCGTTGCTCGACGAAGGACTGCGCGCGGCGGGCGACGCTTCACGACGCGTCGTGGATGCCGAGGGTCGGAAACGGCGTGAACAACGGCGTTACGAGGAGTTGCGGCGCAGAGTCGTCTCCTTTCGTGAGGCTTTGGCGCAAATTGCGGCGAGCAAATCGTCGGACGCGCCCGAGTTGGGAGCCGCTCGCGATTATGATGCGGCGCTGATGGCGGCGAGCCGGGATGCCGATGAGGGCCGCTATCGCGAAGCCAATCGGCAGTTGCAGGAATTGGCCGATACGCTGGAAACGGCTCTGGTACAAGCACGGGATCGGGAGACCGTGGTCTACGAGCTCAAGTTCGACTCTCCCGAGGAAGAGTATGCCTACGAGCAGGAACGTAATCGAAGTCATGTAATGTTGTTGGATTTGTTGCGGGAAAGTCGTCCCGCCACCGGTCAGCGCATGGATTTTTTCGACCGCTTGGTGGCGGAAAACGAAGCGCTCAAGAGAGAGGCCGAAGCACTGGCGGCGCGCGGCGAAATCGAAGCGGCGATCAAAAAGCTCGAAGAGGGGACGGCTGGGCTGGTCAAAGCATTGCGGGTCGGGGGATTGGCATTGTGATTTTATCGAAGCTCCCATAGAGGTACAGGTAATGCGTAAAACGTTCATGTTGTTTCTAGTGTGTGTGCTGGGATTCCCGACTGCGGGTTTTGCGCAGCAGAATCCAGGTACGGATACGCAAAACGGGCGTTTCAAATCGGTGCGTACGTTGCTGGAGAAATCCTCGGCAGCAGGTCAAATTCGTACCAGCGGAAACGAGCAGGCACGGGCGCGCCACGCCGAAGCACAAGAAATCTTCGCCAAGGCGGTAGCGGCGCACGACGCCGGTGACCACGACGCCGCTGACAAACTCCTGAAAGAGGCGACTACCGCGATGTTCGAAGCGGTACGTATGGCGGAACAGAAGAGTGTGGTCGAGAAGAAACAGGGACAGGATTTTCAGAACCGGCTAGAGAGCTTGAATGCGCTGGTTGAGGCGCACTCGCGAGTAAGCGCGGAAAAAGGGGCGTCCGACGCTCACCAGAAACTGCGATCCATCGTAGACGGGAAAATCACGGAAGCAAGGAAATTGCGTCAGGCGGACGATATAACCGGCGCGCGACGCATTCTCGACGAGGCCTACGTCGCCGCGAAAACGGCGATCGAGGAGTTGCGCGGCGGCGACACGCTGGTGCGCTCACTCAATTTCGCCTCCAAAGAGGAAGAATACAAGTACGAGCTGGACCGCAACGATACACACAAGATGCTGGTCGACGTGTTGCTCAAGGAGAAGATGGAGACCAGTGAAGGAGTGAAGAAAATGGTGCAGCAGTACATGGACAAGGCGGCGCAGACCCGCAGCGACGCCGAAAAGCAGGCGGCCAGCGGTGATTTCGAGAGCGCGGTGAAAACTCTGGAACAGTCGACGAAAGAGATCGTGCGCGCGATTCGCAGCGCCGGGATTTACATTCCGGGTTGAAGCATGAACAAGGGTCTGAGTATTCTGGTTCTCGCCGTCGTTGTATCCCAGGCGCACGCCGAAAAGTGGAAACCGCTCACCGACGATGGTGTGCACGATCCCACCGGGCCAGCACTGTCGGTGCTTCAGCAACCCGCCGAGGCGCTGGCCAGTCTACCCAGCGATACCGCGGGAAACCAGGTCGACTGGATAAGTGCGATCGAAGGCGGGTATATCACACCGCGCGCCGAGCTGGCGGGGGATCGCGAAGTTGAGATCCTGGATCTGGATATTCTCATGAACGAGGATGGAAGTTTGCCGCGTGTCACTTTTCCCCATAAAGCGCATACCCGCTGGCTCGATTGCGCGAACTGCCACGACAAGCTGTTCGAGTCCGAGGCGGGCGCGACTCCCGTATCGATGAGCAAGATCCTGGAAGGCGAATATTGCGGCGTTTGTCATGGCGCCGTCGCTTTCCCGCTGACCGAGTGTAATCGATGCCACAACACCCCGTTCTGAGAGACCAAGGCGTGTCGCTGGCCCGATCCGTATTGATTTTGCCCCGGCCGGTTCGATATACGCTCACCTGTGGGTTGCTCGTGATCATCGCCGCGGTCGGTGGGCAAACGGCCGAGGCCGAGTACGCCGACGTAATATTGAACAACCGTTCGGAAAAAGAGGGAATGAGGCCGGTGGTGTTTCCGCACTGGTTCCATCGTATACGTTTCCAGTGCCGCGTCTGCCATGCCACACTGGGTTTTGAAATGCGGGTCGGCGCCAACGATGTGTCGATGAACGAAATTACCCAGGGAAAATTCTGCGGGGCGTGCCACAATGGTGAGATAGCCTGGACCGTCGAAAACTGCGATCTCTGTCATTCCGGGATACCGGGAACCCCGACGAGCATCAAAGGCGGGCACAAGACCAGCGGCCCCGGCAATTGGTAGCGTTATTACGGCGTAGTTGGGTAGTGAGTATTTGTATGATGAGCGCGGTTGGGTGCAACGGTATTCCGCACAGACCGATGCCTCTGGAGATCCAAAACAGCCGGTGTCCCGGCATTGCGGTCACCGACGTGGATTTCTGGCGAAATCTGTCGGTCGGGCGTTCTGCGACATCCGGCGAGTCCGGTGCGCCCACGGAGGCTGCGGCGGTCAGCGCATTGCGTATCCCCGTGGCGGTGGCGGCGCACGTCAACGACGTCTACATTGCCGATGCCGGGCACCGGGCGGTGCTGCGCTACGATCTGGCCACCGACATCATAACCCGATTCGCGGCGCTGACCGGCGCCGTGTCGCAGGTGGACCTGTTCGTGGCCGACGATGCGACGGTGTACGTCGCGGACGCCGCTGGCGGCCGGGTTCTACACTACACCCGGGAGGGGCGCTTATTGGGTGCGGTGCGCGATGAGCGCAACCTGAGTCGGCCGGTGGCGGTGGTGAGCGACCGTTTTCGCGGGAATATTGTGGTCGGTGACGGCCTACAGGCCCACGCGCTGGTGTTCAATGCGTTCGGCTCGCTGGTCGGGGGCATCGGTGCACGGCTGGGTTCTGGAATCCGGTTTGACAGCGTGGCCGGTCTGGCGGTGGCGGACGGACGTCTTTACGTGTTGGACCGGGCGGAACGGGAAGTGCATGTCCTGGACTGGGACGGCGGGTACATCACCCACTTCGGTGGCGACGTGCTGAGAAGCCCCATATCCATCGCCGTGGACGATGATCAGCGGGTATTCGTGGCCGAGCGCTACGACAACACCGTACGTATTTTTACCGACGGCGAATACGAAAAGCGGGTGACCGGGGCGGCGCCCTCGCGACCGTTTGCAGAGATCGCCGATATTTGGGTGGACGCACGGTTTCTGTACGTAGCCAGTCCGGGCAATTCCCAGGTGTCGGTGTTCGCCGTGTCGGAGCGTTGTTCGTGAACCGTCATTGGGTATCGGTGTGCGTCCTGTCGGTGGGGGTTGGCGTGGGGTGTACGACGACCCCTACGGTAATGTCCTATCAACCGAAAGGCGCTGGGGCTCTGCAGTCCGCCGTGTGGCCGGGTCCGCCCGAAACCCCCCGTTATGCGCTGTACGGCGTGTTGACCGGCGAGGACAACTTCGGCCCTTCCGAGCAGAGCACGCCGAGCGCCGGCGAACGGATCTTCCGCTGGCTGGTCGGTCTGGGAGCGAAACTGCGATTCCGCACGCGCGAGTTGGTACGGCCACAGGCGGGGATCGTCGATCCAACGGGCCGTATTCTGGTCACCGATGTGGGACGTCAGGCGGTTTTCGTGTTCGACGAACCGGCCGGGAAACTACATGTCTGGGATACGGCGGACGAATTCTCGGCATTTGGCGCACCGGTCGGCATTGCGCTCGGCGCCACCGATGAGATCCTGGTGGCCGACGCGGAGTTAAAGCGCATCGTGCGTCTCGACCCCCAAGGTGAACCGCTCGGCAGTTTCGGGGGCGACGTTCTGCAGCGCCCTACGGGACTCGCGAGAGATCCGGTGAGCGGCAACGTATACGTCGCCGACAGCACCGCCCACGATATCAAAGTGTTCGACTCCTCAGGGATGCTCGTACGACGGATCGGATTGCGTGGCGAAGGTCCCGGCGAGTTCAACGGTCCTACCCATCTGGCATATCGGGACAACCGTTTGTATGTGAGCGATACGCTCAACGCCCGGGTACAGATTTTGAACGCCGCGGGCGAACCCCTCGCCACCGTGGGGAAGCGCGGACTGTACGTGGGTAATTTCACGCGCCCAAAAGGCGTGACGGTCGATCGTGACCGCAATCTGTACGTCGTCGAATCCTACTACGACCACCTGCTGATTTTCGACGACGCGGGGCGCTTTCTGTTGCCAATCGGCGGAACCGGTTTGTCGATAGGACAATTTTATCTGCCGGCAGGGGTGTGGGTGGATGGGGTGGACCGCATTTTCGTGGCGGATATGTTCAACGGCCGCGTGATTATTCTTCGCTATTTGGGGGCCTCGTAATGGATCTCCGGCTTCTCGGCATCACGGCCCTCATCGTCTTCCTGGGGGGAGGTGCACCGCGGGCGTTCGCGGAACCGATTTCCGACATCATGAACACCAAGCACAACTTGTCGGTGACCGGTCCCGGCACCGTCACGGCGGTCACGGAAACGGAAATCTGCGTGTTCTGCCATACGCCCCACGGTGCCACCAGCTTTCCCGGATCGCCATTGTGGAACCGGCAACTGTCGGGACAGACTTATACCGTGTACACATCGTCCTCTCTCGATGCGGAAAGTATCCAGGGACAACTCGATCAACCGGGCGGCACGTCGAAGTTATGCTTGTCCTGCCATGACGGCACTTTGGCGATCGGCCAGGTCAACGTGAAGGGTGGGCAGCAAAACGTCGACATCTCCCTGACTGGCGCCGCCGGCGATGGCACGATGCCCGCGGGCGCCGGTATCGACACCGGGTTCACTCGGGACCTGGGTATCGACCTGCGCAACGATCACCCGATCTCCCTGACCTATACCGCTGAGCTCGCGCAAGCGGACACGGAACTGCGCGATCCGGACTCGGTGACCCACATCGCCGTGCGCGCGCCTGGCGTACGCCCGTTGTTGCCACTGGAAGCGACCGGAACCGGCGGCGACGAACAGCTTCAATGCGGTACTTGTCACGACCCGCACGTGCGCGACACGGACGCGACGAAACCGATCAAATTCCTACGTGCCAACCGGTTCCAGGAAGCGACGCCGGGTCAGGCGGCGTTCAACGAGACCGGCGATATTATTTGCATCGGTTGCCATTTCAAGGAAGGCTGGGCGGGATCCGCGCACGCGAATCCCGTCGTCGCCGACGAGACGTATACCAGCACGGCGGCCAACGAACGCGAATTCCCGGCGAATTTGCCGGTGTGGCAGGCCGCCTGCCTGAATTGTCACGATACGCACACGGTACAAGGCGCCCGGCGTCTGTTGCGCGAAGGCACGGACAGCACGAGTACGCCGAAAAGCGGCGGAAACTCTGCGGTCGAGGAGACTTGTTACCAGTGTCACTCCGCGACTCCGATCGTCACCAACAGCGGCGGCGATGTGAAGGATATCGAAACGGACTTCAATCTGCCGCGCCACATGCCCATTGCCTCGATCGATCAGGCCGCCAACACGGAGGTGCACGATATTGTCGATGACGACTTTACCGAACCCCAGCTCAATCTGGGCAAAGGCGACCTAAACAATCGTCATGCGGAATGCACCGACTGCCACAACCCCCATCGGGTGACGAAGAATGTGCTGTTCAACAACACCGGCTCCACCGGTGCCGCCACCCACGAACTGACCTCCAACATCGCCTCGGGGGCTTTGCGCGGCGCGTTCGGCGTCGAGCCCGTATACGGCGGCGCCGAGTTTCTGAGTCTGCCTACGAGCTACATCACCAAGCAGGGGGATGGCGGCGACGGCGCGGGCACCGGCGTGACGAATCCGTATGTCACGCGCGAATACCAGATCTGCCTCAAATGTCACTCGGACTTCGGCTACAACGACAATGCCGTGTATCCGGTCGGGAATCGACCGAATCTGGGCGATTCCGGCGGCGGCACACCGCCGCTGGTCAACGGGCTCACGCAGTACACCAACCAGGCGATGGAATTTCAGGCGCCCCCCGGGCACAAGGGCGAGATCACCACGACCGACTCCGGCGCCGGTAGCGCCTTTACGTCGAACAATCACCGTTCCTGGCACCCGGTTATCGACGATACCGGACGCACCACTGGGGTACGGCAGGCGTCGGCCGCGGCATGGCTGGCGCCGTGGAGCGGAAGCGTCGGTAATCAGACCATGTATTGCTCCGATTGCCACGGATCGGACACCGCCAACAATACCGTGGTGCCCTCGGGCAACAATCCATGGGGGCCGCACGGTTCGTCCAACGACTTCCTGCTCAAAGGCACCTGGGACGACCAAACCGGCGGTCAGGCGCGCGAAGTGCCGGCCACGGACCCGAACAACGGCCTGTGTTTCAAGTGTCACGATTTCCAGACTTATGCAGACCGGAACGGTGACGACTTAAACAGCGGTTTCGGTGGTGACAAGAGCAACAACCTGCATGCGTTTCATACGGATAGAATCGAACGCATGCACTGCACGTGGTGCCACACCGCGGTGCCCCATGGCTGGAAAAACAAAGCGCTGTTGGTCAATTTGAACGATGTCGGCCCCGAGGCCGGTTTCGCTCCCGGAACCGAGGTCCCGATTGGCAGCGCCGCGGAGGTGTTCAATCAGGAGCCCTATTACTTAGGCGCGAAACTGAAGGTCATCAATTTCGCGCAAAGCGGCAATTGGCAGGACTCCGATTGCGGGTCGGCGAGCGACAATCCGAGCCAGGGCCGGGACTGGATGCGTGACGTTTGTGAGAACCCGCCGTGAACGTGATCCGCCGACTGGCCTCGTTAAAGCTCGCCCTTGCCGGGATGCTCGCGCTACTTGGCGGGGTTTTGGTCGCTTACCTGGACCGCGACGCGTCGGTCCTGTGGGTCGTCGTGCCGTTACTGGCGTTGTCGGCCAATCTGTCGGCGGCGATTCTGGTGAATCGGAGCTTTCGTCGCCACGGCGGTCTGCTGGTGTTCCACGTCGGGCTTCTGGGGGTGGTGCTTTTAGTGGCGTGGGGTCGGATGACCAACTTGGACGCCCGTGTCGAGATCACCGAGGGTCAGGCATTTGATGCGAGCATGATTCAGGTCCTGGATCGGGGTCCGTGGCATCCGATGAAGCGCTTGGCGGGGGTCGATTTTCGCCAAGGGCCGATCAAGGTAGCGTACGACGCGCACCTGGTGCGCAGAGAAACCCGCAGTCAGGTTGCGTTCAGCGCGGATCGACGCGACGATGTCATCGCCTTCGGCGACAGCAAACCGTTGACGGTGAACGGTTATCGGTTCTATACCACCTCGAACAAGGGGTTTGCCGCGGTGGTGACCTGGTTCGGGAAGGACGGCACGCATCGCACCGGTACGTTGCATTTCCCCTCATACCCGCTCAAGGACTGGAGTCAGGTTGTCGAGTGGCGAACGCCCGCGGGCACCGAGCTCGAGTTCAGTCTGAAGTTTCGTGATCCGGTGCCCGAAAGTCGGGGGTGGACCCTGCACAATCGCCGGCCGGTGCAGTCGTTTACCGTTCGACTGCCGGCGTCCGCGCCGATCGCGCTGGTACCGGGCGCCGAGGCCACCCTGCCGGAGGGTAGGTTGCGGTTGGAAGACGTGCGGATGTGGATGGGCTACGAGATCTTTTATGACCCGACCCTACCCTGGCTGTTCGCCACCGCTTTCGTGGCGGTGCTGGGAATCGCCTGGTATTTCTGGGGCAAGCTGGCGCCGCGGCCTGCGGCGCGCCACGCTGCGCGCCCGGTGGAGGACAATGGCGGGGTTATTCGCGTCTGAAGGACCCTGGGTCTGGGGCGGCGTGGCGAGCTATCTGCTCGGCGCGGTAGCGGCGTGGACGCCGGAACACGGTCGTCGCACCGTGGAACGAATCGTGATGGCCGGCCTCGCGACCGGCGTGACGTTGCTGGCGCTGGCCATCGCAGTGCGTTGGCTGCGGGTCGGATATGGGCCGTTCTTGACCATGTTCGAAATCCTGCTGAGCAACCTGTTCAGCCTGGGTCTGGTCTATCTTCTGGTCTACTGGCGCCTAGCGGCGGTGCGTTCGGGGGCATTGTTCGCTTTGCCGGTACTACTCTTGATGGGTGTGTGGGTGCTGAGTGTGTCGGCTGAACCGAGCCGGCTACCCGCGACCTACGACAATTACTGGTTGTGGATACACATCACCGTCGGCAAAATTTTTCTCGGCACCTGTCTGGTCGCCGTGGGGCTCGCGGGGGTAGTCCTGGCGAGAAGATCGAGGTGGACCGCGTTTCGGTTTCCGGCGCTCGGACCCAACGCGTTGCTCGACGCGTGGGCGTGGAAGTTTATGATGGTGGCGTTTGTGTTCCACAGTCTGATGCTGATCGCGGGTGCGGTGTGGGCCCAGGACGCGTGGGGCCGGTATTGGGCCTGGGATCCACTGGAGACCTGGGCTTTCATCACCTGGCTCGCGCTCGGTATCGGTTTGCACGTGCGCACCACGTATGCGATCAAGGATTGGATCGGGGCGTTGATGATCGTGGGCGTATTTGCGCTGGCGTTTCTCACCTTTTTTGGCGTGCCCTTCTTGAGCGTGGCGCCGCACAAGGGGGTGATGTGAAGGCGGCGCGCGACGTGCGCCTACGCGCACTGGCCGCCGGAGTCGGGTTGGTGGCGGCAATCGGGATAACCATCAAGTTCCTTCCGGAATACAGTACTGCGCCCGTGCCCTCGACGGCGACCCGCGCTGTGGCCGACGGCGTGGAATGGGACGCCCGCCGGCACGAAGCCGAGCAGCGCGCACGGGAAATCGACACGATATTCAAACAGGGCATGTTGATGCTGCACGCGCGGAGCTACGACAATGCGATCACCGCCCTGCATCGCGTGTTGGAACTGGCCCCAAAAATGCCGGAAGCGCACGTAAACATGGGTTATGCCCTGCTGGGTAAGGACGAACACGTGGCGGCGCGAGACTTTTTCCGAGCCGCCATCGAGCTCAGGCCCGATCAGTACAACGCTTACTATGGTTTGGCCGAGACACTGGAACGCGACTGTGATTGGGCGGGCGCACTCGGCGCGATGCGGACCTTTATTCATCTGGCGCCGCCTGATGACCAGTTCGTTCGCAAGGCGCGCGCTGCGGTCTGGGAATGGGAATCCACCCAATCGTCGGACGCGGATGCGAAAGATCAGACTCAGTGTCTAAGAACCGCCTCCAAGGAGCTGCCATGAAAGGAAACGATGGCGGAAGCCGCCGGTGTGGAATAGGTCGTGTGTTGGTCCTCGGCACTACCGTGCTGAGCGCGGCGGCGTCCGCGGGCGTCGCGAACACGGCGCACAATATGTTGAGTGATCCCGCACGCGCGACTTCCCCGGATAACCGCGAAGTGTGCGCGTTCTGCCACTTTCCGCAAGGCAGCGCCGGCTCGTCGCAGCAACCCATTTGGGTGCCCAACGGTACCGGCAAGAGCAACGGGCGTTTTAGCACTTATCCCACGCTCGGCATTACCACGCCCAGCGACGAACCCGCAGGGACCGTAGGTTCCATTTCGTTGGCGTGCCTGTCCTGCCACGACGGTGCGCATGCGACGAACGTTCCAATTGGTCACCGGGGTGAATTCAGCCATCCGGTCGGCGTGCCTTACGGGCGCGGGCTGTATTCGCGGGATACCGGCCGGGGCCCGAGCACCGATATTCGCTTCCTCGGCCCCGGTGATGTGGAGGCGGACTACGAGCGACCGGAAATCGACATCATCAACCGCGTGTCCGTGTGGTGGGTGGACACCGGCGAACTCGGTCGACAACGGTCCGATATGCAGCTGTATTCACGGCGCGACACGTTTTCGGGAACAGAGATCCCTTATGTCGAGTGTTCGACCTGCCACGATCCGCACAATGATGCCGCGATGTTTCTGCGCACGAGCAACGAAGGCAGCCGATTGTGTATGAGCTGCCATCTCCTGTAGCGGATCGGGTCAACCGTCGTGAGGTGCGAACGTCGTCTCGACGATGTAGCGCACCGCCTGCTCCAGCTCGTCGGTATCGTCGGCGGTCAGGTCCTTGACGTGCGCATCGGACCGGACGCGGCGCAGCAGGTCGTTCACGCCCGACGCCATACGAGTGGCCCAATCCATTTGGTTGTTAAGCGCCGGGGCGCCGTCGAGTCCGTCATCGTGACACCGCGCGCACGCACTCTCATACACGGCGCGGCCCGGATGGACGCCCGGCGTTGCCGCCTCGGTAGACACCGTATCCGGGGCATCGGGCGCAGGCTCCGGGGCAACGGGAGGGGGTGCTTCGGCGGCCGGCGAGGCGTCGTCGCCGGAATCGGGCTGGCCGACCGCGATCCCGGGCGCATCGGTGTCGGCAGCGGCGGCCGTATCGGCCGAAGCGTCGGGTACCGGCACAGCGGCTGGTGTTTCGCTGGCAACCGGGGCAGGGGCAGGCGCGGACTCGGCGGCTGCCATTGGCGCGGACACCGGGTCCGGCAACTCGCCGATTCCGGCGGCGGTGAGCAGGTGACGCAGGGCGGCCTCCACCTGCCCGTCGCTCAATGCGGTATTACCGCCACGCGGGGGCATGGTATTGAAACCGTCGATGGCATGGGCCAGCAGCGTGTCGTAGCCCTGGTCATAGCGCGCTTTCCAGGCCGCGTTATCGTCCAGCTTGGGAGCGTCCATCACCCCGGTCTGGTGGCAGCCGTAACAACTCTGCTGGGCAATCGCCGCACCGTCGGCCGGCGGCGAGTCCGCCGGAGCGGGTGGCGCGGACGGTGCGTCTGCGGGGGGCGGCGATTCACCGACCGGGCGTTCCGCGGGCGCCGGAGGGACGCTCGGTCCGAATCGTATCTCGCCCACCGGCCGGATCCGCGATTCGAGATTCGCCGCCAGCTCCTCGGCGTTTTCCGTTTCGCCGTGAAACGGTTGCGTTCGGTAAGTGCCGATCGCGATCATACCAGCGAGTCCGGCAACGATCACAAGCGGACCCAAGGCGCCGGCGTTAAAGTAAGTCATTGGCAGCAGGACGCGCGCGATTGCGGCCGGGTTCCGACTCGGCACTGGCGTATCGTAAAGGACGGTTCACGGGCGGGCGGCGCGCACATCTCCCAGGAGGTGGGTAGAAACGAAACATGAGTATATCTTAAGCATTCGGTGTCTGTTGAGAGCCACTCTTTGGGTGATATAGTCACTGAAAGCAAGCATTCAAATGGGTAACTTAGAACTTAAAAGACGGGTAAGCCGAGCCGGGATAACGACTTATCGGTTCTTGAAGTTAAAACGGTTCAACTCTGTTTGTCCCACTACGGAGAACAAAATGGCGTCAAGGCGGTTCATCCCATGGTCCGCGTGTTGGCTGATGCTGCTGGGAATGACGGCGGCTGATGCGACCTACGCTCTGGATTTCGCGACCGCGATTGACAACGCGGGTCGGCAGCGCATGCTCACGCAGCGCATCACCAAGAGCTATATCCAGATCGGTTTAGGCGCGAAAGTCGACGAGTCCCGGCGCCAGTTACAGGCTGCCATCGATCTGTTCGAACAGCAACACCGGGAACTCAAGCGTTTCGCGCCGACAGTGGCCCTGAATGAGGCGCTACTGGCCATCGATTTATTGTGGGAGCCGTTCAAGGGTACGGCGCTGACCGATCCGACCAAGACGGGCGCGCGTCGACTGAGTGAATTAGACGAGCGTTTACTGGATGCGTGCGAGAGTGTCGTGTATCTGATTCAGGACATCGCCGACACGGAAACCTCCAATTTGATAAACATGTCGGGCCGGCAGCGCATGCTCTCGCAACGACTCGCCAAGTTTTACGTCGCGTTGGCCTCGGATCTAGGTTCACCCTCTATGCTGTCGCGTATGGATCGAGCCCGCAACGAATTCATGGGTGCGCTGGTGAACCTCAAGCGGTCATCGCTGAACACACCCGCTATTGCGCAAAAACTCGAAGAAGTGGAGCAGCAGTGGCTATGGATGGAAAGTTCGTTGAATCTCTCCGAAAAGACCTATTACCCGCTGATCGTCATCGACGCCAGTGAGAAGATCGTTACACTGATGAATACGGTTACGGCGATGTACGCGCGACTGGGTGAGTCTTAAACACCACCCGATCGTAGTCCGCGGGCACCAGCGCAAATCCGACGGCGGTCTCGGGGCATACCCTCGGAGTGCGCGCGGCTGGAAGTAAGGGCATAGGCCGAGGCATCCACCGTCGCGTGAACGGATCGGATCGTCACTCGGTACGGAGCGTTTGGTGGCGGTGGGGATGCGCGTCGCTACCTGGAACGGCCTAAATGAACCGGGAAAAGCGTTCCTTGGAGACCTGAGGCAGATATTTGTCGAACACGGCGCACACGTTACGCACCAGCGCCCAGCCGGCGGGGGTGACCGATAGCGCGTCTCTGGCGACGGTTACCAGTCCGTCTTCCTCCATGTCGCGCAGGCGATCCATTTCGGCGCGAAAATAATCCTCGAACCGAATGCCGTGCGCCCGTTCGACCGCGGCGAAGCTGAGCGTTCCGAAGCACATCATCTGCATGATGACCTGTCTGCGTAGACGGTCGTCGGCGTCCAGGACCAACCCGCGACATACCGGCAGGCGATCTTCATCGAGGCACGCGTAATAATCGTCGAGCCCGTAGTGATTCTGGCTGTAACAACCGTCGAGGCTCGATATCGACGACACGCCAATGCCGACCAGCTCGCACTCGGCATGGGTCGTGTACCCTTGAAAATTTCGATGCAGGTGACCGTGTTCCTGGGCGACAACCAGGTCGTCGGTGGGCTTTGCGAAATGATCCATTCCGACGTACCGATACCCCGCACCGATCAGGGTGTCGACAGTAGACTGCAGCATCTCGAGTTTGTCTGCAGCGCTCGGCAAGTCCGCGTCCTTGATCCGCCGTTGCGGCGGGAAACGCTCCGGCAGGTGCGCATAGTTGAATATGCAGATGCGGTCCGGGTCGGCATCGATCACGGCGCGGATCGTCGTATCCAGGCTCGCAGGAGTCTGTAACGGCAGCCCATAGATCAGATCGACGTTGACCGAAGGCACGCGCGCGGCACGCGCCGCCTGTAAGATATCGAGGGTCTGTTCCGCTGACTGGATGCGGTGCACGGCCTTTTGGACCGCCGGATCGAAGTCCTGGACACCGATGCTCATGCGGTTGAATCCCAGCGTCGCCAGCCCCTGTATCGAGTCGGCGTTGACCGTACGAGGGTCGATCTCTATGGAAAAGTCCCGCTCCGGCCCCGGGTGGAGAGTGAATTCGGCGCCGATTCGGTCGAGGATTCGCTCGATGCGAGGTAAATCGTAAAATGTCGGGGTGCCGCCGCCGAAATGCAGTTGGCGCACCGGTCTGTCGGCGTCGAACAAGGCGGCCTGTAGGGCGATTTCCTTCAGCAAGCGCGTGAGATACTCATCGCCCTTGGCAACGTTCTTGGTGACGATTTTGTTGCACCCGCAGTAGAAACAGAGGTGCGAGCAGAACGGGATGTGGACGTACAGGGAGAGCGGCGTTCCCGCGGCATTGCTCGACTTCGCGTGATCGAGGTAGTCCTGCGTGTGGAACGCGTCGGTGAACTGTACGGCAGTGGGATAGGACGTGTAGCGGGGGCCCGCCGCGTCGTACCTCTGGATCAGATCCCAATCAAAGTGCGTGGCCGGCGCGTTCACTTTACTCTCTCGGGTGCATAACGTGTAAGATTAACATATTTCGATCTGCGTTCTAAGTCCTTGACCCAGATCAGAAAACCACTCCGAGTGCAGGTAGGGCGGAGATTCGCGACCGGGGCGGCCGCGGCACTGACGCAGGTCAGTTTGGGCCGTCTGTCGCCGGGGTATGATGACCGTTGGGAGTTGATGGATGGATCTCTACGACGAAGCGCTGACGCGTTTTCAGCGTCTGTTCACCGAAGCGCAAAAAACCGATCTGCGTGAATCCGCGGCGATGACGCTCGCCACGTGTTCGGCCGACGGCAGACCGACTGTGCGCACGATGACGGTCCGGCACTTCGATCGGCGCGGTTTCGTGTTTTTTACCAACAATCGCAGCCGGAAAGCCGAACAGCTCATGGACAATCCACACGCCGCGCTGTGCTTTTTCTGTCAGCCGCTATGGGAACAGGTCACCGTTGAAGGTGAGGTGGAAATGGTCGAAGGCGAGGAAGTACAGCGCTGGTGGTCCGTGCGTCCCCGGGAGAAGCAGTTTGCAGCCTGGGCATGTAAGCAGTCCGCACCACTGGAAAGTCTCGACGTTCTGAAAGCGCGTCTGGCGGAATTCCACGCCAAGTACGCCGACACGCGCGTCCCGCAACCACCTACCTGGTCCGGTTACCGGCTGAAACCCGAGCGCATCGAGTTCTGGAAAACCGGGTGGCGCAATCTCCATGAGCGCGTCTGTTACGAGCGTAACGGCGATGTGTGGAACAAGCTGTTACTGCATCCGTGAGCCGATGTGAGACGGAATCATAGGGTCGGAAAGGATAAGGTTCACCCCCCAAGATCGTCGGGCCAATGAATCTGTGCGGTGGACGCAATGGAGTGAATGTCGTCGATACAGGAGCGTCAGCCACTTCTAAGAGGAACCCTTGAAAGGTCTCGCTTATAGTGCTGTTCGAGAGTTGTCCTCCACATTGTTTCGAACTCGCTGAGGAAACTTTGGAAGGATGCCGTTTCCGACGCTGCCAAACTCCCTAGAAATGGGCTCAGAGTGCGGCAATCGAGAGGTAAAGCGGTCACTACGGCAGCCCCGGTAAAGGCGCGACCGCCAAGAAGAAGATTCTAGTTTAGCTTGGCCCGGGTTGAATCTCCGTGCCGGTCTTGATCATGAGCGGGCCTGTAAGCGTGCCGCGGAAGATCCTGGCCTACGAAGAGTCGCACGGTCAGCGCTGCAGATACGGTTCGATCCAGGTGAGTCCCGTCTGTGTGTCTCTTGTCGGTTTGTACTCGCAGCCGATCCAACCGGTATAACCGAGCCGGTCGATATGGTCGAACAAGAAATCGTAATTGATCTCGCCCGTGCCCGGCTCGTGGCGGCCGGGGTTGTCCGCCATTTGCATGTGGGCGATGTGAGGCAGGTGGGTTTCGATGGTGCGGGCCAGATCGCCCTCCATGATCTGCATGTGGTAGATGTCGTACTGGAGATACAGGTTGTCGGAGTCGACCGCGGTAACAATATCGAGCGCCTGGCGTGTGTTGTTGAGATAAAACCCCGGTATGTCCCGCGTGTTGATTGGTTCGGTCAGGAGTTTGATCCCGGCGCGCGCCAATTCAGCGGCGGCAAACGTGAGGTTGTCGACGAACGTTTGGTGCAGCCGGTCATCGCGCACGCCCGCAGGCGCAATGCCGGCCAGGCAATTCAGCTGTCCACACCCCAGCGTCGTGGCGTACTCGAGCGCCCTGCCTACACCGTCCTGGAATTCTCCCATGCGGCCGGGGTGGCAGGCGATGCCACGTTCGCCGGCATCCCAGTCTCCCGCCGGAAGGTTGTGCAGTACCTGGGCCAGGCCGTTATCCGACAACCGTTCGCCCAGTACTTCGGCGGGGTAGTCGTATGGAAACAGGTATTCCACCCCCTTGAATCCGCTGGACGCCGCCGCTCTGAAGCGAGCGAGGAACTCCATCTCGTTGTACAGCATGGTCAGGTTGGCGCAGAATTGGGGCATCAACGGACTCCTTTGGTTCTGGGACGAAACGGCCACGTGGTGGTTGGGCAAAGAGGCAGATCGCAGTTTTCGTCAATATTGTGGAAAAAATAGCTCTCACCTCATAGGTAAGGACGCTCCCCTTGGCCGTAGAGCTCAATCATACAATCGTAAAGGCGCGAAACAAGCAGACTTCCGCCCGATTTTTCACGGAGATTCTCGGACTGCGTGAACCCGCCGGTTTCGGTCCGTTCCTGGTGGTCGAGCTGGACAACGGGGTCAGTCTCGACTTCTACGAAACGGACACCGAAATCGCGTCGCAGCACTATGCCTTTCTCATCACCGAAGCGGAGTTCGACTCGATCTTCGCCCGCCTCCGCGAGCGTAACATTGAATACTGGGCCGACCCCGGTCAACGGCGGTCCGGACAGATCAATCACGCGGACGGCGGCCGCGGTTTGTATTTCGAAGACCCGGACGGCCATCTTCTCGAAATCATCACGCGGCCTTACGGCAGCGGAGGATAAGTAGCGCAGTCGATCGCCCGCCGTCGCTTCCCGATTCTATTGCGTTCGTTACCCTTTCATCTGCGCGGTTTGGCACGAAAGATGCTCTCTCTATTATCGAGCAGGTGGTCGTCGCGCCAAAGAATTACGGGAATTCGGCGAAATACTTGGATTCCGCTGCGACCAGCAACCGCCACCGGAGTCACCTACGCGCCTTGCTGGTGCAGAAGCGGCACCGGCCTGGTGCAAGATCCAAAGGAGGGTATGTACATGTTGACCTATCAGGACTGTCTACATTTCAGCGAACTGGATAATGAAGTGATCCTGTCGGTGGCCGACGCCGAGCATGTGAGCATGATCGCGGCATGCGGGCGCGCCAGGAGTTTAGCCGATACTACACGGGGGTGCCGGATCCTGCTGAAGTATCTGTTGGAGCGCCTCGAAAGCGTGGAGAAAGCGGGCAACGCGCGCGAGACGGTGGCCATGCACCGGGAGCTGCATCGATTCACCCAGAGCCACCACTATATTTGATATCGGCGCGTGTCGCCGGAAGATCGACTCGTATCGTTTGGTAACGTTCAAGTCGATCGACATATCCATGGTGCGCCGCCGTTAAAGCGCTTTTGGGTTTGTGCTTCGATGGTTGCCGGCGGCGCGTTCGACCGTGCGAGGCTGGACCGGGACCGCCGAAACCGGTAAGCTTGAGCGACTACTAAATAACAGGGGTGTGTCATGTTCTGGATTCCCAGAATTATCTATGGCGTATTGCCTTATGGCTACGTCGTCGCCGGTTCGTGGGCGATAGTGAGTCTGCCGCTCGGCATCGGTACCGCGTCCGGCGTGTTGTTGGTCGCCGCTGGAGCATGGATATGGATCATGCGGCGTCACGCGGCTGGACATGGTTCCTCGCATTTCGAGAGGCGACCGTCGCGCATTTCGATTCGCTAATCAATCACCGTCGCACGATCAATCCGCGAGCCGTGAGTGCTCGGGGTAAGGTCTGGGGTGCCGAACTTGGAAGCGACAGGTTCGGTCTTTGGTTCATCCGTCAGCTCCTTGGAGATAACACGAATGGACGAATCCCGGTGTTTCGAACGCGAAGACAAGGTTTGGCGAAGGTCTGATTCAGGCGTCGGATTCCGTCTTCACTTAACGTCGAGCGGCGGTGTGGTTCGGATCCAAACTCGCCAGACTCCGGGTTTCAGCACGCCTCGGTTTCAGAAACCCAAAACGCTATCCACTGCGCGATCCCAGGTGCTGCATGTGGTACGGTGACTTGGCCGGTTGCCGCTGTCCATTTGATAAAGAATTGGCAGGGGATGGTATGGTACGTTTCGTCGTACCCATGACCTCAGGTCGGAACAGCGTGTTGCTTTGAGGCGCTTTCAAACGGGTAGTTGGCATGAAAGTGATTCGACGTATTCCATCCGCACCCAACAGTGGGAAATGAAGAAGCTGGCACTACTGGTGGCGGGTTTTGCGTTGGGGGCCGGGGCCGGGGCGGCGATCTGGCAGTGGCTGGCGCGGTCCGAAGCGATTGATAACGAAATCACCCGGACTGCGATCACCGGTACGTCCGCGGTTTCCAGCTCGGCAGTCTTTGACGGTGTATCAACGCGTTTGGCCGCCTTGGAAGATCACCTGAGTGAGGCAGCCGCCCGCATCGAAGAGCTGGCACAAAGCCAATCCGCGCTGAAGCAGACTCAGCGAGATATGGCGGCAACGCTGGAGTCCCTCGAAACACGCGTGACAATGGGTACATTACCGACAGATCAGCGTGGAGATTCGGGCGGGAATACCCGGGCCGAGCCCGAATACAACCCCGAACGGGAGGAAGCGGAGTTTCAGGAACAAATGCGGCAGGCCATGGCGACGCTCAGCGAGCAATTGATGGCGGAGGACGTGGATGAGGTCTGGAGTGTGGAGGCGATGGATCGCATCACTCAGATCAGCGAGAGCTCGGATAATGACGGATCGACGTTGAATTACGTGGATTGTCGGCACACGATGTGCAAGCTGGAAGCCACCCATCGAGACCTGGATGCATTGAATACGTTCAGCCGCTCCCTGCCCATGGCGTTGAAGTGGAACAGCACCCTGACCATGCATGTGGAAGACCGGCCGGACGGATCGAAAACGAGCATGGTGTTCATCAGTCGCGACGGGTACGACTTGGAGTACTGAGTGCGAATTTGGCTGTTTCTGGTCCTGAATGCGGGGCGAGTGAGCTGAAGACGGGTTTGTACGGAGGGTGAGGAGTCTAGTTCGTACCGAAACTCTGCCCGGGTTTTGCTGGAGACCCTGGGTATATGTCAAGGTAATACTGCCGTTCCGGATCGCGGCGCATATTTGTAGAATAGAACCGCTTCCGAGGGTTGCGGCGAAGTCAGTGTACGTCCCGGTCTCTGGGCCCGTGTCGCATAGGGGCCGGCTGGGTTTGATCGGTCGACCCTGCCTGGTGGGTGACAGGTCTCCCGGCGATCCGAACCTACAAACAATGGGGGTACTGATGGGGGGTAATATCAAGAGACTTTCCTCGTTGTGGCTCTGGCCGGAACCCCGCGTTTTCTGTAATTCGAATTCTCGAAACGAGTTCGATTCCCCAGAAGGAGGATAACCATGACCACCCAAACTCGATTCAGTTCGCTGTTCTGTACGGCCGCTATGGGGCTGGCGCTCACGATTCCCGCCACCGCTGTGGCCGATTCCAAGACCATGCACGGAAGCGGATGTTCGCCACAACAAGAGTTCCAGACTTTTATTAGAGGTACCGAAGTGGGTATCAGGGCGTTGGATTCGATTGCGAGAAACTATTTCTGTTCCATCGTACGCGAAAAAACCAACAACGCCCCGATACTAAGGCTCCAAGCGCGCGTCTACCGCCCGGCAAACACCTCGAATTTCACTTGCCGTTTCCAGAGCCGCAGACCAAACGGTGTTCTGGTCCAGGAAAAAACCCGGACTACGACCCAAGCGGGTATTAATACGCTCGGGATTCAAAACCTGCAAACGGTAGCCAAGGGCACGGTTGTATTATTGTGCACACTGCCGCTGGACGGGCGCATCGTCTCGGCCTTTTGGAACGAATAGTCCCCGCGCAGGTGCTGAATTAGATGGCCGGGCCTTCGAGCCCGGCCATTGTCTAATAGAAGGCGAGGCGAGTACCCCTTCGAGTGGTCGGCGAGATGCAACAGAACGGCACACCCTTCGAGTAGCCGTAATCGTCGCGGAAAGCGTACAGGATGAACTTGTCCGGATGGGGTTGACGTCCGTGTTCACGACGGACCGAATTACCGGTTACGTTTTTCCGTCCACTCCCGTGCCAGCCGCTGCGCCTCGGCGACTTGTTCGGGCGTCATTCTGCCAGCCGCTATCTTGCGGATCTTGCGCGCCGTTTCGCTCCCGTGTTCGGCTGAAAGCGTGAACCATGTGTGTGCTTGCACGTAATCCTGCCGTACTCCCTGTCCCAGTAGGTACATCACGCCGAGGTTGTACTGCGCATCGGCGTACCCCTGGTCCGCGGCTTTTCGGTACCACTTCACGGCTTCCCGGTGATCCTGCGGGAGGCCGTGGCCGTTCTCGTGCAGCGCCCCGAGGTCGTTCTGTGCGTCGGCATGCCCCTGATCTGCCGCCATGCGAAACCACTTCGCCGCTTCTCGGTAATCCTGCGGTACGCCGTATCCCTTGTTGTGCAGATTTCCGAGATTGTACTGCGCGTCGGCGTACCCTTGGTCCACCGCTTTCCGGTACCACTTCGCGGCTTCTTCGTAATCCTGGGGTACGCCCTGGCCATTGTCGTACATCGCCCCGAGGTTGTACTGCGCGTCGACCAGGCCCTGATCCGCAGCTTTGCGAAACCACTTTGCCGCTGCTCGGTAATCCTGCGGTACGCCGTAACCGCCGTAGTGCATACTCCCAAGGTTCAACTGGGCGACGGCGTGCCCTTGATCCGCCGCCTTGCGAAACCACTTTGCCGCCTCTCTGTGGTCCTGTGAAACACCCTGGCCCTCGTGGTACATCAATCCAAGATTGAACTGTGCGCCGGCGTATCCCCGTTGCGAGTACCGCCGAAAAACACCGAATGCGGTTCTGTAGTCGCCGGCGCCATAAGCCTTGACACCGCGATCGAAGTCACCGTCGTCGTCCGCCCACACCCCCGGCGCAAGGACGACGACTAGGATCAGGAGAAGCGATTGGATTCGGGCGGCGGTCATGACCGCTATTCTACACGCGGCGGTGGACCAGGGTGGTCGGCGGGGCGGCTTATCGATTTGCTGTACGGGGATGTACCGTAAACTCTCATCGGGAAACTTCAGAAGTTACTCGAACTGGTCGCCCGCCGCCTGATCGGCGATAGTCTACCCCGGCAGTCCGACGGCGGCGGAAACCCTCGGGTTCGACGAAGAGGTGTCGCGGCGTGCGTGTCCGTGAGTCCGATAGACAGTTCAGTAATTTCGACGATTGTGCCGCTCCGAACTTTATTTGCCAGTTTGTTGTTCGAGATCGGCTAGTATATTAAAGGCTCGTGCTCGAAGTACGGGACTGGGATCGGCCGCCGCTACATCGGCGACAATATTGGATCTCTGAACCCTGAACTGCGAGAGTTCTGCTTGCGCGTCATTGTTTTCAACGATATTCATTTCTGCGACCGCCTCCAAGGCCGCTGCACGGACCTCTGTATGGGAGTCGTGTACCGCCGTTGATAGGCTGTTGAGGAATATTTGAGTATCGTCATCTTGCAAGTCCCACAGCTTATTCGCGAGCAACGTGAGCGATACCCGCCGAACTTCTGGATCAGAATTTCCGGTGGCGGCGCCGACTAAAGACTCGAAGGATAATTCAGGTACTACGCCACTGACGATCCGAAGCTCGTTCTTCTCGTGAGGTGTCTCTGGAGACTTGGTACGAGGGAAATGACGCTGGGCGTCTCCAACTTCAAAGACGCGAATTCTTCCTGTCTGTGATTGGCGATTGGTTGACGTTCCCCACATGCGTGCGCGGTAAAATATAATATGATCTACGTTCCTTAATAGACGTTGAAGGCCTAGTTTGAGTGACACGCCGCTAAACGCGACATAGACCGGCGCATCAAGGGATGATCTGTCAAGGATGTAAACATCTATATTTCCGCCGATAGCGTTTTGCTCCTCCAGTTCTCGTAGTACTCTCTTCAGCACAACGCCGTTCGCTTCCACGCTTAAGCTGTGGCTCCGTAACACCACTGTTGGCTCAGTACTACGCGAGTCTCCATGCAGATTTTTGTCCTCGCCCCCCGCGGTACCGCAATATGCAACTCCCGCGACGAGCGTCGAGATGAGCAAAAAGGCCGGAAGGTGAGAGAAGTATCTCCGCATTAGTCTGGCATTATCAGCGTTTCAATATACGCGCCCGCACCCGCGGCACCGGATCCGCGCGCAATGGCCGTAAAGTCCTGATCTGGTGGTTGACAACTATTGCGAATTCAAACTCAATAATTGCCCAATCTCCCGGACCGTACCGACCGTGGGACAAACACTGATAGAGCCTGTGATGGCGACCGGCGCCTGGTTCACCATAAGAATCGTGGCAATCTCTATCATGTTGTCGTCTTGCGTAACGGCACGATAGTAATGGTCTGCCAGGGCACTGGTCCGAAAGTTGATCGCATGCGTTGGTCCACTTGCATCATCGACGGCAAAAACGCGAATGATCGTTCCAAGTTGAAAACAGGCAGCATTAGCCGAGGTGTGCAGCGCGAATACGCTAGCTAACAGCAGTCCCTTCTTCAGCAAAAGTCGGCACCAACTACGGCTGTTACTTTTCATCATACATTCTCCTGCACAAATTCTTGTGACATTAAGGCACTACAATTAGTATCCGAATCTTGCCCATCTGGCGTTGCGTACCAGTATTCTGACAACTCCCCCTATCTGCGTTGATCCGTACTCTTGTGTGACTGGCCGCAAGCACAATTGCCGCGGCGGCCAGTTCATCATCGTTCGTCACAGCTCGATAGTAGAAATTGGCTGTGGGGGTCGTTTTTAAGAAAACGACGTGATTTCCGGTGATCTGGTCTGCCCTGAATTGCACCCTAACGACAGTTCCATCTTGTATGCAATTGGCTTCTACGGCGGTTGAGTACATGAAGTGCAGAATTAAAATGGTCGTTGCGAGCATTGGTTTTTTCATAACAACCTCCTCCAAACACGTCGTTGCTTGCACCTCCGGCGGCAACCCGCCACGCTACCCACGTATCGTTCATTCACGTCAATGGAAGTGAACGGAGGTAAGTGAGGACGAGGAGCAACGCGTCGGAAGAACACATACGGAGCAACAGGTCGGGGCTGACCACAAGAAAAACCACTAAGACTGTCTGCAGTCTCTCTCACCGTATCCAACCCTCTCGGTTAGGACGGTTTCGGTGTGATTCGATTATCCCTTAACACAGGGAACAGGTCCACTTTCGATCACTTGCGAAGGAGGACAACCATGACTCCTGCAAACGCGATTCTTTTCTTTGTTGTGCGCGGCGATCACGCTGGTTTTCATTCATTGTGGCCGACGATTCCAAGGCACCGCCAGGACTCGCCTGGCAGCCTTTAGACCACGACCATCGGACCGTAATCAAAATGACCTGTCTTCCCCAAGTGGGACTGGTTGAATAGTTCCCAAGCTGTTGGTTCGTTGGATGCGTCATTCGTTGTCCGCCGTGAACCCCCGTTGACCTGGATCAAGCAATCCCGTCATTCTCCCAAAACACAGACCACGCGGTGCACAAGAATGCTACGCTGACCGCTTCAACGCTATCCCTGTCCTGGCGATCTTAGGTGCACGGGCGCGGGGGTCGTTATCGGGGGTTCGCATGAATACAATCGAGACGAAACTCTGTATCACGGACTCATGATCACGCAGTTTCCGAAGCGGAGCGTTCTGCCGCAGCGCCCGCGGCAGCCGCACGGACGGCTGAACTCCTCATGCCGCTGAAACGCCGACGGGCCGTGGTTCTGGATCCGCTCATATTGTGTGCCGCGGTACTGGGGATGGCTTTCTCGAAGGCGGGAACGGGTGCGACGTTCCCCTGTGCTGGTGTGCCGGTCGAAGTTAGCGCGCCAAATGCTTTTGAAGCCGGGCAAGCGTGCGATGTGGCAACCGGCGCTATACAGTTCATGCGCAGCCACGGGTTCACGACCGAGAACCCCTTGCGGGTGAGAATAGTAGAGCACCTGCCGAGCCGGCCATATGCCATAGACCTGGGGCAGTTTGATGCGCGCACAGCGCAGATCAAGGTCTTGAGCTATGAACATTGCCGGGAGATCACACGCAAGCAAGCGCCCTTTCAACTTTCCATGAGCCCGGCACTGCACAAGAGCTTCATTACTCACGAACTGGCGCATGCGATAGCCCACGAAAATTTTTCGATACCGAAGCCATCCCGGGAAGCGCACGAATACATTGCGTATACAGTCCAGCTTGCGTCAATGGACTCCGCGTTACGGGAAGAGATACTCGCCCTTTATCCGGTCGACGCATTCGGCGACGAATCGGAGATTACTTCAATGTACCTCGGTTTGAATCCAGCGGCATTCGCGGTGAAGTCGTATAAGCACTTGATGAGTCTGCCCGATCCGACTTCCTTTTACAGGCGGCTCTTAAACGGTGGGTTCGTTTCGGCTGACGTATGGGAGTGACGGCAACCGCCCCGAATACGATATCAGACCGACGATCGAACAAGGATCGCGTATGGTGCTCGAGAGCGTGCTCCTCCCGATTGTTGAGTTCAAGCGTAATGACCTTAAGCCATGGATCGAGCGAGGTTCGAAGGGCGAGAGCGCTAAAGATCCGGTCGGCGCCGTAATAGTCGACCGACCCGATACTTGAGTGTCCTCGAGCAACGCGCCACCGGTTCGCCAAGCGAAGGCGATGGACGACCTGTTCAAGCATTCGGTGACGTATCGGATCGCCGTCGGCCCGAGGCCGCCGAAGACCGTGAGCAGAAGGTGCGCGCAGCCGTGTCCGGAAGCTCGTACGTACATCGCGCCTCAAACGATCTCGGTCTGTCAGCCCTGCGATCGCGAAAGCCGACGTTCACTCGTAGCCTGAAAGAAATCTGTCAGCGGGCATTCATGATCCACCTCAGCGCATAGCCGCGGCGTTTCTGGGAATATATCGGAGATGATGACCCGGACTCCAAGCAGCAAACGGCTCTTGAAAGTCGGTCTGCTCGCTGTATCGTTATTGTACGCACTCGACGGACACGCAACGCATCCGCGCAAGCATTGTGACGTTCGCGACCGGCTCGTGGGCTTGTTTACCGCACACCCGCACCATGAGCGCCTTGCGCTCGTGCTGCGTGATGAGAAATCGGGTCAAGGACATCGCCTCGAGCTGTTCATGAATAACGGGGAAGGCGGCAGGCATAGTTATACCCTCATTCGGATAAGACAAAACGAGGACAAGGCCTGCATAGTTTCAGCGGGTCTGGTAGGCGCAGATTACGGCGATCGCAGCGGATGTGAGTACCTGGAGCTCTTCGATGAAAACGACCCGGATATCTATGACCTGGTGACCTGTTACTCGTATTTCATGGTCGTTCGCACTTTCCCGGAGCAGGAGTTGCGCGACAGATTGTTAGAGCTGTTCGGTTACACGGCGCTGATTGCGAGTTTCGGCCCCATAGCCGAGGACAACCGTGCACGGAGATAGCTTAGGGCGGTGTGTGAGGGTGTGGTAGTTTGAACGAGTGGTACCGAGGAACCGGTTCAAGCGATATATGACGCCTTAACGGAGCCGTTTTCGGGGATGGTGCCTGAAGCGGCGTGATGCGCGCTCGTGTGCGGCGCCGCAAGCACTGAGTTTCAACTGGCCGCCCCTTTTCCAATCGGCGATAATCTACTCTGGCAGTCCGAACCGACGAGTAAATGGGTGCAGGATGCCGAGGGGGGTAATGCCAATGAGATTTTTCCATTCCGCGGGTCCGGCCGGACCCTCTACGTTTTCTGCAACCCGAATTTCCTTCAATCCAGTCTGTCCACCGGACAGGCTGATTCCTTTCGAGCCGAAGGAGGATAACCGTGACTATGCAAACCCAACTGTTTTCGTTGCTGTATGCGGCCGTTGTGGGGATGGCGTTCTGTGTTTCCGCTAACGCCGTGGCCGATTCCAAGGCCCTGCCGGGAAACGCTTGTGATCCTCAGGACAATAACACGCCACACGCTAAGACTTCGTTAGGTCTGCAACACGCTTTGGATTTTCCGAGGAACTACATTTGTCCTATTCTACGGGAAAAAACCACCACTGCCCCAATATTGGAAGCCCGGCTGAAAGTCAGTGTCGTCTCGGGCACGTCCGCTGTCTGTTCAATTCAGTCCCGAAGAGCAAACGGCACACTTATCCAAATTTCCTCCCAGAGTACATCAAAGGGCGGAATAAACACGCTTGGATGGAACAACATAATAACCGCCCCCAACGGCGGCCACGTTTCGGTGACTTGCTCGTTGCCATTAAGCGCCCGGATCGTGTCCGTTTTTTGGAATGAGTAAAACGGAGCTCGTGTAACTGAAGTCCCAATCAACCATCAAGGCAGGCTTGTAGACCGCGGGGAACAGGCTGGCCATCCTGTCGTGTCGGCCGGGCCCTTCGGGCCCGGTCACGCCTTCATGGAATCGGGGCAGGCGAGGCGAATGTGGCTTCAACTGGTACCGAGGAGTCGGTCTTAACGATAGGTAAACTGCGGGTTCGGGCCGTGTAGGCTCCCCCGGAATGGCGTTTAAGGGGCAGCGTTGGACCTTTGCGGCCAGCGTTGGGGTACCTATCGTCGACGATCCCAACGGTGACCAGGATGGCCGAGACTTTCGAATTACCACTGTATTCGAGTACACGACAAGACGCTGAGGTCGACCCGCCGGGAATCGTCATTAGAACTCCAGGACCGTTGCAAGTTCGGATCTCTCGCGGCGTACCCAGCTTCGATAATCGAATTCGCAAAACGAATAGTCCCGGTGCGGCGTGACGCCGTGCTTCATTGTGCGGCGCCGCAAGTGCTGAGTTTCAACTGGTCGACCCCCACCTGATCGGCGATAATTGGCCCTGGCAATCCGAACTAACATGAGACGGGGGTAGGATGCCGGTGGGGGGTAAGTCAAACAGATATTTTTCCGTTCTGCGGGTCCGGCCGGACGCTCCGTGTTTTTCTGCGACCCGAATTTTCTTCAATCCAGTCTGTCCGCCGAACAGCCTGATTCCTTTCTGTCACTTTCGAAGGAGGATAACCATGACTATCCAAACCAGACTCGTTTCGACGTTTCTTACAGTCATCATCGTGCTGGGACTCACCATTCCCACCACCGCCGTGGCCGACTCCAAGACAATGCCGGGCACTGCCTGTGATCCCACTTCACAAGCAAATGACTTTGCCAAGGTAAGCTCAGGGGGATTTGTATTTACCAACAGTCCGCTTGGTTTTTTCGTTTGCAACGTCGTGCGTGACAACACGACGAATGCCCCTATCCTGAAACTGCAGGTTAAAGTGAACCGCGCCGACTTCAACCCTGAACTCGAATGTGTGTTCCGCAGCCTGAGGCCAAACGGAAACCTCGTTCAAACTCAGACCCGAACAACCACCAAGGCGGGCTTTCAAAATCTCACAGTGCGGAACTTAAGAACCGTTGCGCTCGGTACGGTTAACGTCAATTGTGCCCTGAGGAATGGTGACGCACTTCACTGGGTCTTCTGGCAGGAATAGTAGGGTATTGCTGGCGAACAAAATGGGCGGCCTTTCGGGTCCGGGCATTCTTATGGAATCGGTGAAGTCGAAGCGAGTATGCCTTCGAGTGTTATCGGGGAGTCGGTTCGCCCAATATATAATAGTCTGACGACGCCGTTTTCGGGGATTGTGCCGCTGGTGCGAGCGGCCGTGATTCTTGTTTTATTGCGCGGAGTCGCATTGTGAAGTCATTGTGGTGGCCCCCGCGTCAAAAGAAACCCGGCTGTTACGCCGGGTTTCTGAATTACGAGTCCGCCTTACACGAGGTGAGGAATTAACACCCTACCGTGTTGCACAGCCTCACAATGTTCTGATCTCTAAATCTCGCGCCATTATAGGACAGCCCAAACGTGCCGGTGCAAGCATCCCAGCCGCTCGTTACCGAATTGACGAAATTGTTGGCGCCAGTCTGTCTTGGCCTGTAAACACGAATCCACGGGGCACCGCTATCGCCGAAGGTCTTGTTGCACCCCGTTGCGTTTACCGTACCGCTCCCACAATTTGGATAGTTTTCAGACGCGCAGACGGCCTGCCGCCGACCCGCCTCGACATTGCCGGGATAACCAAACGTGAAAACATGCTCCGTCTGCGGCTGGTTCCAGGACCGACCGAGCCAACCCGTTCGCGACGACACTCCCTGACCCTGGGCGTTTGGCCCAAGGGCAATCAAGCATACGTCTCGGTGTCGTCCGCCGTTGTTGATCCATCCAGTCAGAACGGTGGTGCTGGCCCAGTCAAAGACCCCGAACGGTTGCTGGTTGTTGTGTGCACCGGGAATAAATCTCCAATCCGCGAAAAATCCCACCGGCGCACTACGGCTATAGCAGCAGTGTGCGGCCGTCACAATGATGTTGTTGGGGCTAATGACCGAGGCGCTGCACGAGGAATTGAACTGGTTCGGGGTTGTGGTCGCGATCAGCAATTTCCCGACTGCCTGCCATGGGAATCGTGTCTTCGACCACTTGTCTCTACGTGCGGCGAAAAAATCCCCCGTGTCCTGAGTCCCGAAGTCAGTGCCTGCCTCAAACTCAGTTCCAGGCCCGGACTCAGTACCGGAACCCGAGGTGCTCCCGAGATTGGTCCCACTGGCGCCCGGCAATCCACCTGGCGCGAAACCGGGAGGGCCGAGCTCCTCCTGTGGGGCATAAAGGTGAGAAGGCAGCGCGTCCGGGTCGCTGGCTTCATCATAAAACGGCATGGGCTTGACCTTCTTTAGAAACTGTGTGGTCTCTTCGAACGACAGCGGCTGTGCTGCTTCTGGATTTTCGATGGTCGTCGTATCAGCCGCCGCTGGTTGTGCAACGCCTACAGCAAGAGCCGTAGCAATTACATAAGTACAAACATAACTCTGTCTTGGGTATGTAAACAGCATCTTTCCATTCCTCCGCTTCCGCTTACGGATCGTTACTGTGAAATACAAAGAACCGTCTTTGTCAGACATGTGCTTTGAACGGGGCTGGATTCAAGAGAACCTGTAACCCAAAAGTGGGCCAAAGAAGAGTAATCCAGAGAATCGCCTGTCACAGACATCCGAACCCCCCGAGGGATTCTATGGACAGGGTTAAGCATACTCTTACCGCCCCTGGAGTACGCATCAGAATTCCCGTCTGCGCCTGGGTAACTATCCGCCGTATGACCTGAATCAAAAAACCTCTAATGCAAATGCATTAGTTGGGGCGGGGTTCATACGACTTTTCCAGGCACGGGACATGCCATGAACTTGCAGGAGAGTCGGCGCTGCTAAGCACAGTGACGCCGCGACGCAGGCCAATCGCTCTGCAATCTCGTGATCAGCGTTTGATTTGAATCAAGGTAGGTCAGATTCGGTACGAATCAATTCGACAATTCGTGCATCTGCATGAGGCGAAACGGTTAGCCAGGTGTTACACAAAGAAAGTGAACGTCTGCCAGGGAAGTTAAAGCGCGGACATCGCTTAGGTCAACAAGTGAGGGATGCGACATGATTATCATGACTAGACTTTGGTGTATTTTGTCACTTCTGTTTGTGGTGGTTGTGGGGACTGAAGCGCGAGCAGGGGCAAGTTTTACCGACGCGAGAAACGATTGTTCTTCGAACAACTGTCGGGCGCAGACTTTGCGAGGTACGCTTCAAAGAACTCCGGAGAACTTCACGATAGATGTGTGGGCTCCTCGGAATTCATGTATACGATTGGAGATAGTGAGCACATCACCATTTTTTGATCCGGCGATGGCGGTTTTAGGCCCTTCTTTTGTCGAGAGTCAGATATACATAGACGATGACTCCGGCGGTGGTCTCAGGCCTTTGATTAAGATCGATCCTACTCCCATAAATGCTTGGCTAACGGTGGTTGTCATGGAGTTCGGACGTACTCTTAACCCCAAAAATTTCGTACTGAAATACGGGGTCTATCGCTCTGGCAACCCGAATTGTGTTAATCCAACGAATCCAACGTTTTTGGAATCGGTTTTTTCTAAGCCAAAACCGTAGACATTGTAACTATCAACCGTCGAGATCAATATTCGTTCCTTTAATCAAACCGCCCTTCGGGGCGGTTTCTTTTGGTTGTGTGGCTGCTTCAACCAGCACTTAATCCAAATAAAGAAACGCCGACGGGCCAGGGCAGATTAAGGTCGGTATCACCCCCAAGCACCGTGCACAGTTGACCGATGAATTGCACTGCGCGATCGTGCGCGATACAGACCGCTGAACCCGCCGATGTGTGGGCAAGTTGCACTTCTTTCCTATCGTGAAAAATGGTCGGAAGACCTTCGAAATTCAAGCTGAGGCGAGTGTGCCGTCGAGTGGTACCGAGGACTTGGTTCAACCAATATATGACACGCTGACGGCACCGTTTTCGGGGATTGAGTGACGCTACGCTTCATTGTCGCAACTCTCATCGATGCCCAGGCAGGCGAGACCAAACTCAATCCGGTATTTGTTTGACTTCGATGAGCCCTTTTTTCGTGTGAAGTCGGCGGAGTAGATAGCTGGGCTTCCGGGTCCGGCCTTAATGTCCATACGAAAATCCTTCGGCACCGGTGTATACGATCCTCACTAAAGAGTCTCGAGATCCGCAGATCAATCCCCGCTACGGTCCACCGGTGATCCGGCTCCTATGTGTGGGCGCACAAATCGGTCTACTGGGTGCGCTGGTTTGCTGTTTGCTTCATCGACTTAGAAATAACGTACGGTGTATTCGTAAGAAGATCTTTGGAAGTCTGGCGAAGGTCGCGGGATGGCTCAGGGTTGTCGATCGTGAATCCGAGCCTTTCATGAGGTGGCCGCCCGAATTGCGTGGTCTTTTGATTAAACCCATCCTCGACCAGAGTCGTCCATGGTACCTTGATGACTAGGATACTCAAGGTAAATCAACAACAACACGATTTAGAATGCCCAGAAGTAACCACCTTATAGTCCTCAATTTCTTGTTCACCGCGCATACATAGGACACGCCATGACGTGCTCGAAGTTTGCTCATTCCTTAAGGCCTGCCGCTTTGAGACCGTCGATCAGATGATCCAACTCGCGCTCGTCTTTGAAGGGAAATGCCAACGCTAGCCGAGCCAAACGAAACTCCGGGTGCTGGACTTTGAGCTGTGTGGCTTCCCACTGCGCCGCGTCCAGGTCTCCCGCCTGGGAAAGGGCGGCCGCGTACCACATGCGGGCACGCATATACTCCGGGTTGATCTGTAACGCCTGCTCGAGTGTCTCCGCTGCATCAGCGTATCGGCGCTGCACGAATTGGATCTCGCCCAGCACTTCCAGGTACGAGGCCGACGGCCTGGAATTTAGATGCAGCGCCTCGCGCATAGCTGCCAGAGCCTCATCAGGTCGACCGGCGTAATTCAGTATCCACGCCCTCAGGCCGTACGCATCGGCAAACTTCGGGTCGAGTTCGATCGCGCGTTGTACTGCCTCGATAGCCTGCATGTGCCGGCGGCGAAATAGTTCGATTTGGCCCATCACGAAATGCGCCTGCGACAATTCCGGATCGAGGGCGGTCGCTTTGTCCGCAAGTTCTTTTGCTGTCGTCAACGACTGCGCCGGATCCGCGCTCCAGCCATCGATCGCATCGCGAGACAGGGCCATGGCTAGACCCGAGTAGGCCCGCGCGAAACCGGGGTCCAACTCCAAGGCGAGTTGAAACTGTTCTTTCGCAAGCTGGTTGTCCTGCCTGGACCGGTGGCCATGGGCGGACAGCGCACGAAGGTAATGGTCGTAAGCCGCTACGCTGTTGGTCGGCCGTTTGGTCAGCGCCACGCGTTCCTGCGGGACCAGTTTGACTTCAAGCGCGGTGATCACAGCTTGGGTAAGCGTGTCTTGTATTTCGAAAATGTCTTTCAGTTCACCATCGTAACGCTCACCCCAGAGCGCGCGGTCTGCATTTGTTTCGTAGAGTTGTACGTTGATTCGCAACTGTTTATCCGCTTTCTGCACGCTGCCGATTACCAGGTAGCGCACACCCAACTCCTCGGAAAGCTCGTGAATCTGATCGCGATCGACTGCGGCGCTCGTCAGCAAACCCGGCGCGATTACACTCAACGCGGACAGTTTGGACAAGTCGGTGATCAAGTCCGCGGTGATGCCATCCGCCAGATAGCCTTGCTCCGGCGAAGCACTGAGGTTGTTGAAGGGCAACACCGCAACCGCCGGTCTGCTTGGTGGGTGGGTGCGGGTCGGTGAGTCGTGTTCCATCAGGTACCAGCCTCCAGCGACCAGCAGCAGAATCACCGCGGTGACTGTCGAGGGCCACCGCAGCAGCGGTGTTGCCGTCCAAGTATCGGCCTGATCTAGCTGAACCTCGTGCAGCGTGACTGGGGTTACCGGCGCAATGAGCCGGTAACCGGTCTTGGGAATGGTCTCAATCAGGCGGGGATTACGGGCGTTGTCGTTGAACGCCTTGCGCAACTTGCCGATGGCGTTGGTAACGGCATCCTCCGTGACGATGCGGCCGGGCCACAGGCGCGCTTCCAGCTCCTCGCGGCTCACTACCTCGCCGGCGCGTTCAGCGAGGTACACCAGCACCCCCATGGACTTGGATTCCAGTCGTATTTCGCCGTCGGCGTTGCTCACCCGCAAAGCGGCAGGGTCGACGGTGTAGCCGATGATCTCGAACGGAGCCGTGGTATGCAGCGTTTTGCTTTTCAAGGATACCAAGGTGCGCGCAAAGGGATTAGTTCCGGCGAAATTTCAATATGTTAGGAGATTTCGGAAAAACAACGGAACTTCGTCGGTACTTGCGGACAGCATAGCGCCATAGTCCTGACACGCCAAGCCGATCGCTTGGCCCGAACTCAAACTGGAGGAAATCACAATGCAAACCGCAATATCCGACCTCTCGATCTTCCCAGCCGAGCATGATTCAGCGGCACTTCATGCCGGGCCTCGACCGGCTCCAACGGGCCTGGAGGTTCGCTCATCGGAAAATCCGGACTGCGTCCGACCAACACGCCCGGACATAGGTTGGGGGCGTTTCAACTGTTTCCGTCACCGCCACACGCCGACCAACCGGCCCAAGGTGGTATTGTTTTGCAGCTTCCCATTCGGTAATGCCGCTCTTCGTCACATTGTGGAAAGGCGCGATGAACTGGGGATCACGATCACAGGTATCGTGACGGATGATGTGCTGGATTCGAAAGCGCGCATCAGCAAGAAGAAGCGCACCTGGCAGTATCTGAGTGTGGAAAAGACGCGACAATGCTTCCAGGAAGTCGTAGACCTGGCACTGAACAATGAGATCGATCTGTTCACTGGCAGCATCAAATCATCATTCTTTATAGAAAAACTGCTGCCGAGGTGGGCTCCGGATCTGATCCTGATGTACGGCTTCGGGCAGATGATACCTGCGTCCATTTACGACTATCCGCGCTTCGGCATGGTCAATCTTCATCCATCGGATATTGGCCGGGGTCTGTATAAAGGCGCCGATCCATTCGGCGATATGGAGCGGGACCATGCAAGCTACGCGATGGTCACGGCCCACGAAGTTACCGAAGAGCTGGATTCAGGCGCCATCATTGCCGCCACGGAGCGGATACCGATACCCAGGTTCTTTTCCACCAATCAGGCGGATCTGATGCGGACTTTCGGCCGGATCATCCCGGCCGGCAACAGACTGGCGGAGCAGATCGTAGTTTCCGCCGTGCGCAAATATCACACGCATTGAGAATGCCCGGCATGAACACGAAGCAGAGTTTTTATATGCGCGACCCGGACGTGATACCGATAACGCGTAAGGACGAGATCTTGTTCGTGACCGCTAACGGAGCCGAGGTGGTTTCCATGTCGGGCCCGGAACAACCATCGTTCAGCCACGCCATATTCGAGTTGATGGAATTTCTGGTTTGGCCGCGAGCGCCCCAAGAGATCCGTGAGTGCTGTCATAGTCTCGTGGGGCGCGATGCGGACACTATCCATGACTTTGTGATCGAACTGACCAACCGGGGGATATTGCTCACGGACAGCGAACAAAACCTTGGTGCGATTTTGAAATCGTTGTTTGTGGATAATGTGGGGTACTATTGTAAACCGCGGCCAAACCCCTACGGCTCCATCATTGTTGGTATGACCGGAAGTATTTGCAGTGGGTTGATGGCGCCGTCCATCCTGAGCCTGTGTTATAACCGCTTCGCGAGTCATCTGGACCTCGTGTTCACCCAGGCCAGCAAGACGTTTGCAAATCCGTTGCTGTTCGAGCACTACGGCATCCGGACGTGGTCCGATCCATATGAAATCAAGGATGGCATCCATGTCCCGCACATTGATCTCGGTAAACGAGCAGATTGTGTGCTAGTGATGCCGGCTTCCGCCACTACCATCTCTCGGCTGGTCCAAGGCGCTTGCACGGACCTGATCAGCCTGATCGCATCGGCTACGTATGCGCCAGTGGTCGTGGCGCCGGTGATGAACCCGGCCATGTTGCGGCACGCACCGATTGCTCAGAATATTCTGCGCTTGCAGGAGCTTGGCTTCTACGTGATGCACAACACGCTGTTTTTCGAGGCCTCTGAGCTGAAAGACCAGAGCGAACCCGTTTACCTGGTGCCGGCCAGCTGGTGGCAGGGCGCTAAAGGCATCATGAGTTCTATCGATGCCGTGGTGGAGCATCACCGGCGCCGAAACAGTTCTGGACAAAGTGTTGTCTCTACCGATCACTGAGTGGACGTACAAGTTCGATGAACCCCGCATATATCGCAGCGACGCAAACACCGAGTTTTTTCAACGGGTCACCCCTAACCGCATCGACGATAACGGGTCCGGGCAATCCGAACCGGCACGAAACCGGGGGTGGGGTGCCGATGGGGGGCAGTGCCAACGAGATTTTCCACATTGCGGGTCCGTTCCGGAACTCACGTTTCCGCGACCTGAATTTCTTTGCTCCAGGCTATCCGCCGGACAGCCTGATTCCTTTCTATCACTTTCGAAGGAGGATAAGCATGACTGTACAAACTAGACTGCTTTCGATCTTCTGCATGGCGATAACCTTGGTTTTCCCGTTCACCGTGGCCGCCGATTCCAAGACACTGCCAGGAATTGCCTGTCAACCTGTACGCAACAACCAGCTGACCTACCACGAATTGAGCGGTGCTATAAACAATGCAGAAACGTTCAATATTGGTGTTCACTGTCCGATTCTCCGCGAAAAGACGACCGATGCGCCGATTCTGAAGGCGAGTATCAAAGTCCTCAACCCTGCGGGTGCTTCGGATACTTCGTTCTTCTGCCTGTTCAACAGCCTGAGACCGAACGGCGATCTGGTCCAAAGTAAAACCGTTGTGTCGAGCAAAGCAGGCCTGCAGAACCTCACGGTGCGGAACCTGAAGACCGTAGCCAACGGCATGGTTCTGGTTGGTTGTATTGTGCCGCCGGATGGTGAGATCCGCTGGATCTTCTGGGACGAATAACCTTGGCGCGTGTAACGGTTTAGATGGTCGGGCCTGCGGGTACGGCCGTTCTTATGGAGTCGGTAAAGTCATGGCGAGTGTTGCCTCGACTGGTACCGAGGAGGCGGTTTTAACCATAAGTCAACTGCGGATTCGGGCGGTATAGTTTGCCCATGTCACGTGATATGGATAGAAGGTGTTAAAACGTCACTAAATGGAGCGATCTGATACTTGGTCAAGAGATGGCAATCTCGAAAGATCGAGATTCCGCGCGGCCTCCCGAGGGGGTGGATTGGGTTGGGGTTTGACCTGAGTTTGCAATTATGGTACCAACCGTTTGCGCATTCGGATCGAGCGGAAAAGATGCTCGTTCCTGGGAGGGGAGGCCACTCGAAGCATGCACGGCGACCCCGAAGTCGGCGCGCGAAGCTGCAGGAGGAGTAATGGCCAAGAAGGAACAGGAACGCGCGAGCTGCTCGCCAGAGCGACCGATGCTTCACCTTACGCACATCGGAAAGGCGCCGCGCGCGCGAGTCGCGAGAATCGCCGCGGCTGCGCTGGACCACCGCACCTCGCTGGACCCGGCCGCTGTGGAGGCGACAATCGCCGCGATTCAAGCGGTCCTTCCGGACATCGTTAACACGGCGCTCAGTGGCTTCACGGTAAGGCCGGGCCCGGGAGGAACCGAACAGACGTGCGTCGGGCACGCCTGCACGGGCTACGTTAGTCACCTGGATACGCCTTTTCCCGATATGGCATCCAAGTGCAAGGAAGAGGCGTGCAACACGCAAGCGTGCTCCAACCATAACTGCGGAACGAACGCCTGCGGGACACAGAACTGTCCAAGCGCGAGCTGCGCGAGCAACGCGCCCCCGCCGAATGACAACATATTCGATTCCGAGGCATTCATACGCGTCCGGGAGCGGCTCGAGCGCTTGACTCAGGCTGAAGAAGGCGTGCAGTCGTTCTCGATCAGCGTCGAATCCACGAAGCTCGATACTTCGGAGGAGTGAGCTGTCACTCGACGAATGTCGGTATCCGTCAATCGACATCCGAGCGCTTATTTAAGTTGGAGCCCGGCGGTCTCCTTGCTGCATGACTAACGGGTTCAGGACAGCCGATTAGGACGAGCAGAGGAATCGTGTAATGCAGGTTTCACATTACAACTTCTTCGTACGTTCCTTCCTGGACGACACGATCATTGTCTACAACTCCCTGACGGGTGCGTACTTGACGCTTAGCGAAGCCGAGTATGAGCACATGTCGGATCTCCTCCGCACCGTGCGTGACACAGACCGGATCTTCGATGCGAACGACACGCTGTCGACTACGCTGGTAAAAAATGGCTTCATCGTCTCGTCTCACGAGGACGAGTTAGCACTGATTCGGCAGCGATACTCCCGCGGGCGGGAGACGATCCGGGGTCTACGTGTGACGCTGGCGCCGACCATCAGCTGCAACTTCGACTGTAGCTACTGCTTTCAGGAGCACCCGAAGAAGCGATTGACTCCGGAGAGTATCGCGGCGCTGAAGCAACACGTCGAGGGGAGGCTGGACCGGGAGACGTCCCTGGACGTGACCTGGTTCGGCGGCGAGCCTTTGCTGGCCTTTGACACGATCGTGGGACTGTGTGACTACTTCAAGGAACTGTGCCGGACCCGAGAGTGCGCCTTCAGACAGTCGGTCATCACCAACGGATTTCTGTTGGAACCACAGAAAGCCGACATCCTCGCGTCCTACGAAAACATGACGTTAGTCCAGATTACGCTCGACGGCCCACCGGAAGTGCACGATCACCGGCGCATGACGGTCAGCAAGCGGGGAACCTTTGAGCGGATCTTACGAAACATCGAGCACGCAGCCGAAAAGTTGCCTATCAGTATTCGCGTCAACGTAGATCGGACGAACTACCGACGACTGAACGACCTGCTACAGATTCTCGTGGACCACGACCTGCACGATCGGGTCAGCCTGTACGTCGCCCACGTGCTGCCATACACGGAGGTGTGCGAAGATGTCGAATCGGTGGCGCTCACGAGGGAGGAGTTCGCGCAGATCGAGTCCCAGTTTGAGTTCCGAATGCTCCAGATGGGGTTTCGATCGTCAATCCGACTCCCCGCTCCGAGATACGGCTCGCTGTGCACCGCCGACGATCCGTCGGGAGCCGTAATCGGGCCAGGCGGGCTCGTTTTTCAGTGCTGGAACGAGGTCGCGATGCCGGCAGCGGCAGCAAGCGGGTCGTTGCTGCCAGTCGAGGTCGGCAACGACCGGCGCGAACCGCCAGACGATAGCATCCATTCTAGCATGGGCCGGAATCGCGCAGCTTGGCAAGCTTATGATCCGTTCGCGCACGAGGAATGCCGGGAGTGCAAGGTGCAGCCGCTCTGCCATGGCGGTTGCCCGTGGGAAGCACGCAAGAACCCCTCGTGGAGCACCGGGCATTGCACGCCGTTGAGGTTCAACTTACCGGACAAGCTCCGCTTGGTTCATCTCCAAGACGCAATCCAGTCCTCGTGTTCCGCTTCGTGGCGTAGAGACGTGGTAAGAACGGGCAGCGATTGCCAAAAGACGAGCAACGATGAGAACCGAGTAAGGGTTTCAGTTACTCAGTCGTCACCGCATACGGTCGAAGTACCTTGACACTTTACGTCGATCCAGAAACTCTTCACTATGGGGCGGGGTGACGTATCACCGACCTTTACCAGTATCACCCGGTCCAGGTCGGGCCTACGGGTTCAGCCATTCCTTTCTGCGATCAACGTAGGCGAGGCGGGCATGCCGTCAACTGGTACCGAGGAGTCGGTCTTAACGATAGGTAAACTGCGGATTCGGGCCGCATAGACGAAAACACCCCGTTTTCCGGAATCGCGTCATTGAGGGTGTGACGCCACGCTTCATTGTGCGGCGCCGCAACTACTGGGCTTCAACTGGTCACCTCCCGCCTGATCGGCGATAATTGGCCCTGGCAATCCGAACTAACATAAGACGGGGTGGGATGCCGGTGGGGGGTAAATCAGACAGGTATTTTTCCGTTCTGCGGGTCCGGCCGGACCCTCCATGTCTTTTGCGACCTGAATTTCGTTCAATTCAGACTGTCCGCTGGACCGTCTGATCTTTCGACACACCGACGGGGGTTCACGATGACTATACTAATCCGATTTATCTCGATTCTGTATGCGGTCGTTGCGGGGATAGCGCTTTCTGTTCCCGCTACCGCTGTGGCGGATTCCAAGACGATGCCGGGCATTGCCTGTCAGCCTGTTAGCAATGTGCAAAGCGCGCTTCACACTGACGATGGTTCCGTGTGGAATATCGCAGGCGGCGCCACTGGTTTTCGTTGTCCCGTCATACGAGAAAAGACCGGGACTGCTCCAATTCTAAAACTGCAGGTCAAAGTGGAACGACCCGTTGCCGCTTCCGACTTCCCCTGCTCGTTCGATAGCCGCAGGCCGAACGGTAATCTTGTCCAACGCAAGACCGCGACAACCAGCAAGGCCGGCCTCCAGAACCTGACAGTTAGAAACCTACAGACCGTCACCAACGGCATGGTCATGGTTGCGTGCGATATACCGCACGATGCCAAGATTTTTTGGATCTTCTGGAACGAATAGCCCCGGCGCGTGTAAGGAGTTATGGCCGGGCCTTCGGGTCCGGTCACTCCTTTGTGGAATCGGGGCAGGCAAGGCGAGTGTGCCTTCGAGTAGTACCGAGGAGTCGGTCTTAACGATAGGTAAACTGCGGGTTCGGGCCGTGCAGACGACAACACCCCGTTTGCGTGATTTGCCATTGACGGCGTGCCCCCGCTTCTATTGTACGGCGCTGCATGGGCCGCGTTCTAACTGGTCGCCCCCCGCCTGATCGGCGATAATTCACCCACCCTGGCAGTCCGAACCAACCAGCAACGGGGTTGCGGTGCCGATGGGGGGTAATACCAATGAGATTGTTCCATTCTGGTCCGACCGGACCCTCTGCGTTTTCTGCGCTCCGAATTCTTCCAGACCGGTCTGTCCATCGCACGGTCTGATTCCTTTCGATCACTTCCGAAGGAGGATAACCATGACTATCCAAACCCGATTCAGTTCGTTGTTCTGCGCGGCCGTTATCGGGCTGGCGCTCAATATTCCCGCCACCGCCGTGGCCGATTCGAAGACACTGCCGGGCATGGCTTGTCACCCCATCAGCAACACGCAAAGTGCTTTCCACTTTACCAATGGTGTGTTCAATAACGAGGCTAACGCTCGTTTTTTCCTGTGTCCCATTCTACGCGAAAAGACGACGAACGCCCCGATTCTGAAACTGCAGGTGAAGGTCGTCCGCCCCCCTGCTGCTTCCGATTTTAGTTGCGCTTTTAGGAGCCTCAGACCAAACGGCAATCTTGTCCAGAGCGTTTCCCGAACGACCAGCAAGGCAGGCCTGCAGAACCTCACGGTCAACAACTTGCGGACGGTTACCAACGGCGTAGTTGTGGTTGACTGTAACATACCGTCGGCGGCCCGGATCGTGTCGTATAACTGGAACGAATAATCCGAGGGTATGTGTAAACAGGTGGCCGGGCCTTCGTTATCGAGGGTCTGGCCATTCTTATGGAGTCGATGAAGTCGTAGCGAGTGTTGCCTCGACTGGTACCGAGGAGAGGACTTTAACGATATTAATACCATTCGCGGCCTGAGAAACCGACTTTTGAGTAACACTTGTGAGGTAAAACCATGCCAGGCCCATTCGATCAACAACCAATCCAGCGCAGATTCGACCCGACCCAAGACCAATCACTCATTTTCGATCGGCTCGCGGAGACGCTAGACCGAGCAAGGGTGGGGAAACCGCTGTCGGCAGTTCCTGCGTCTGTGCCAGCGGCGCCGGTTCAACCGCCTCCACCCACGACACCGATACAGAACCCGCCATGGTGGGAACGAGCAGTGCGTCAATTCGCGAACCTCGTATCGACGCCAACAGCGCCGCCGGAACTGGCCAGTCGCACGCCGGCACCACCGCTGCCGGTTGGCCACAGTTTCAGCTCCGTCCTGCAAACCCCAGTGTCTGATGAGATGGTCCGGAACTACGCCCTCTATCGAAGGTTATCGCTGAAAGAGGCACGGCAACACTTCGGTATTGAGTGAGAGGCGGTCCGTGGCACAGCGTACGACCTTAACTCGGGCTGAATTCCGGGAGGCGGCGCGACAAAGTCTCGTCGACCTTTACGCCCGGATCGACGAACTGGTCGCCCGGGGGATCCTTCGGCCAGTTAGCAGCGTTCGGTTTGAGGTCCTAGGGAACGCGCCTCCGCAAGAGGTGATGCCACACGCCACAGGGGTCGCCTTACAGCCGAAGGCACCCGGAAAAGGCGGTGGCCGTGAGTCGCGAGTGTTTCTGACGTTTCCCAGGCGGCCGAAGCCATCGCCTTCGCGGTTTCATTGATCTGATCAACGAAAGATCAATGTCATGGCATTCACCAAAGGCAAATCCGGCAATCGAAAAGGCCGTCCGAAGGGTATCAGGGATAAGCGAACGCGGTTTCGGGAGCTCTTGGAACCCCATGCCGAGGAGCTGGTCCAGCGGGCCGTAGATCTCGCTCTGGACGGCGACACGACGGCCCTGCGGCTGTGTATCGAGCGGATTATCCCGAGCTACCGGTCCGTGGAAATGCCGGTGCCGATGTCCGTGGAGGGCGATACGCTCTCTGCGAAGGGGGAGGCGGTCATCAGCGAAATGGCGACCGGTGCGATCTCACCGTCGGACGCCGCGGCGGTGCTTCAGGCGCTGGCTGCCCAGGCGCGCGTGAAAGAGATCGAAGAACTCGAGCAGCGCCTCGAACAACTGGAGCAGAAGGCCCAATGACCCGGTCCCTGACCAATCGACTTCGGCGGCTGGAACGGCAGATGAATTCCGGTCAGCAAACGGGTGTGCTCCTACAGAAACCAGGCGAGACGTTTGATGACACGGTCCAACGATATAGGGACCAGGGGAAATGCGACGGCAAAGGAGGCGTGCTGGTGTTTCCCGAACCACTGAGCATGGAACAATTCCTAGCCGATGCGGAGGCCCGGAGCGCAGTCGTGGATATTACAGACGACCCGGCGTTCTAGGCCATAGGTCCATCACGCCGGGCGCTCTCACTCGCCTAGAGTACGCCGGGCGCCTCCCCGCACCAAGGATAGCCGCTCGACATTTCACACGCGGTTACGTAACTAAACACCCTTCGGCGCGCCGATAAAAACATTTCCGACGGCTAATCGTCAAAACTATTCTAATATGCGACCCCTTAAAACTCGGTGGACACGAGATTAAGGTAAGGTAGTCGAAATTCCTCGTGTCGATGGTCTCAACCGTGGATGTGTACGAATAGCCGCTTGATCGAAGATTGAGACACGACCACAACTTCAGTTATAAATCATCTAACCACCAGCCGCTAGGCAAAACTCCGTCAAAACCGGGTTCAACGTTTACGTCAACAGAGTAGCTAGGAAGGTCTCGTATTTTTGGAGACAAGTAGTCTCGCACTAAGGAATGAGTCATTTCTATACGACTATCACAACGATCTGAATAGTACACAACATAATAACTACCATCCCTCCCAAAGTGCCCTGAAAACAATGGAAATACGTTTGCCACAAGCACGTCCTTAATCTCTTCGGCTATCGCGTTCAGCACGTTTTCCCTCTTCAGAGCGCTATCTTCAGGATTCCAACTAAAATTCACTTTTACGACACAGTCCTTAAGATAGTATTTCCTCTCAATCTGGAATTGGTTGGTTGCCTTCTGGATCCCTTCACCATACGTCATACCCTCCGAGCACCCGAGAGAAAAAACACAGATCAATATACAGAACACTGTATTGCGCATGCTACTTAACCTCAAAAACCCTAAGACCCCATCCAGCGCTATTTTGATGCCTTGAGATCTGGTGGGGTATTGTCACCCGCCACAATACTCTGTCGAAATACTGGGACGGAGCTGCGAAGGTTCTGTCTGGCCCTCCCCTACCGAACCCTGCTGTTACGTGCACCCGCCACGCCGGTATGGCGCTACCGTAAATATCCAAGGGAGTCGCCATCGGAACGATGTTTCCGTCGGAACCAATGTGATGATAGTCCACGTCATAATAAAATGGATCATATCCCTGCGTGTGACTATACGGTTCAACATGGATCGTTCTTCCACCTTGAAATTCCAGCTTACCTCCCTTGCCATGTACTTCCCCTACTGGAGTAAGCTTCGCAAATATGGAACCCAGGCCACGCCCGAGCCCGGTGCGTACGAGGCCCGTTGTAAAGTGTCCGCCGTTGAGTTGTGCACTTACGCCATTGCCTAGTGCCGCGTCTAGCTTGCAACAACACACGTTTCCAAGTTACCGCGGCATGAAAGTCACCGATGTGACTGCTTGTTAGCTGACGTCCTAGCCTGATAAAAGAGGTCAGCAATTCCAGGCCATGATCGCGAAAAATTTCCGCCGCTCGAACCGGGTGTCAGGATATTCGATCGTCTTGCCGTCTACGGATATATGCGGCAACACCACCACAGCCTCAGTCCAATCGTCCGTTGGATCAATTTCGAAATCAAGGCCAAATCCCCTTCGCGGACGTGAACCTTTCGATCTATAGGTATAACTAAGGGGCACATTTTTTGATCCCGCTGTTCCATATAACCACGTCGCCAGTTCCGTTGCCCGGTACTCTTCCGCGTCTTTTGAGCGTAGGACCGATGCACTTCCGTCGATCTCGACCTCCTGTTCTTTGGGTGTAGTAATGTCGAACATGAACACCGCCAGATTCGAATCTGTTGTTATTTCGTGGAAATTTCCTCGAAGAATGACGCCAGATCTATCATAGATAAACCGCCAATCCTGGTTCGCACAGGGATCATGTACAATGGATCCCGATCCAAGTGGCAGGACCGGTGTGTAGTAGTGACCCCAAATGGGCATGCACCCGCCTAGAGAAATCGGCGCCATGAACGCCACCGCAACACGCAAAAGACGATAAAGCATCATTTCACCGCTCGGTCCAGCAGCAGGGACCCCTGCCAAGTGGTGCCCAGGAGTGCCGCATAACTCCACGCGGCCGCAATCGGCATGGTGCCCCAGTTCAGAATTTCGAACGAGACGCCACCAAATCCCGCGTTGTGGGTAAACTGATTAATCGTCCAATCATGAAGGCCGGCGGTCGAGTTAGTCGAATTTCCAGTTTCTTCTAGAGTCCCTGTTCGGAAAAATTACGAATAGCAGTACTCCGTGCAAAACGTCGGCGGTGTTGCCGATTGTTTGAGCGGTGCAGTCTAGAACTTGTTCAATCTTCTTTACATGATCTATATCAAGTCCTTAAATATTTTGCTGTCTTACTCACACGTTATTCAGTATCAGCAGGATGCCGGCGACGATCCCCGCGCCCAGGACAACACGCGTTTCCAGCTGCCAGATGTGCGCGAGGCTGTCCCATGGCGGGTAGCTTTTGCCCCAGCCACGTTCCTCTACTGGGACGCAGTCGTTTTGCTCATGAGGTGATGCCGTAGTGTGCCCGGTGGCGGGGTGCTTTGCCTGGGGAGCCTGTGCCGGCGTTGTAGGGGTGAGTATCCCGCTGCCAGCCTCGGACATGCTCTCGTCGGCCGGCCGAATCGGCCAGGGGTCTTTGGGGAGGTGGAGGATCTCAGACGCCGTCTCAGCTTAGGTCAAGGAGATTTCCTGCGCTGCCCGGAGGTCATCGCCGTACAAATAGAGCTTCGACGCCTCTGTCGGCGTGAGACTTACAAAGCGCCAACCGTACTTGTTCTTTAGCAGGGCCTTGATCTCGTTGAACCGCCGCCAATCTCCGTAGGCGGCGATCTCCCGCCATACGAGCCGATCACCACAGCGGACCACCCAATGGTGGTCACCATCTACTTTTTCGGTCTCGAAGTCCCACACGAATTTCAACCGGATGCCCCACAGCCTCGGGAATCTTGGCTGTGTCGAATCACGCGCCTCGAGCCGCTCCAGGAATGCTTCGCGCTGTAAGGCGAAATCCAGCTCCGTCAGGGCTTCCGGGTGCCCCTCCGCGGCCAGTTTTTTCGTCAACCCGATCGACGGGTACGAGATGATCGCAAGGATCTTGTCGCACTTGGGGCAAGAACCATCATAGAGCTGGTCGTAATACTCTTCTGATAGATCACGACCGAACCCCGCCCATCCGCACTCAGGGCACTCGAAGCGATCCTGCTTCCAGTTGTCGTAGCCGTTAAAGTGCTTGGCCATGAGGTGACTCCCTTAGTCTCGCGAGGTGAAAATCTGGCCGGCCGTTCGGTGTCGAGGTGAGCGTCAGCGCGGCCTCGTAACGAGGGCTGAACTCAGTCATTTAACCTCCTTGCCCGCCGCCGGAAAACGGTCCACGCCCGGACCACGGGCGGTCATCCGCGGTTCGTCCTGGAACCGCTGTTTCGCTCAGTTTGTTCGGGATCCCGCGACCCTGATCGGTCGCGATCTCTCAGGCAGAACGCCTAGAAATGGCCCGGGTAAGGCGCCATGGAAAGCTCGGACTACATGCGGATTATACGCCTCCTTGAGTAGCAACTGAAGGCCGGAACACAGTATGCTCTCAATATTCACGTACAATGTCCGTCGGTGTTTTGAAACATAGTACAACGTTAATGGTTGCCACGAGCTTACTAGCCGGATGCGCTCATACGCAGTTCGGTCGCGCTGATTTTGCCAAACGCGCACAACTCGAACTTGTGGGCAAATCTAAGCAAGACATTTTGATGTGTGCGGGTGTCCCTCTGCGCTCACACAAAGCCCAAGACATGGAATTTATGACCTATTACAGCGGCGGTGACAGTGCCGCCTATGTCACGGGCGGGAGCGGTACCTCTGCTCCTGGTAGTACGGTATCAACCAAGAAAAAATACTGCGAAGTCACATTTGTTCTGCGTGGGGATGTAGTCGAGAAACTCAGCTACAGCGGGCGCACAGGGGGCCTTATTACGAAAGGTGAGCAGTGCGCGTTTGTTCTTGAAAATTGTTTGCCAAAATAGGCCTCACTCAAGCCGTTTCTGGTATCAATTTCCGGTGTTTCGCGCGCCCAAATAGAACGCAGCGAGTACTTGTGGCTTGGCTCGCAGATCACATCATCTCGTTTCGCCAAGTCGCCCACAGCAATGGTCGCGGCCAAACCGTAGACAATCGCAAATGGAGCAAATCCAGAATGTGTCGGTCCTCGAAGTTGAGGGTTACGGGGTTGATCGAACAATGACGCTTGTACTGGCTTTGGTGAATGAAGACCAGGCGATTCAAATTGCAGACAGGCGACTAGTCACCCTCAATAACGGTCTGTATACAGAAGAATTTAACAAGGCCACATTACTGAGGTGCGAGAACGCGCGGGTGGTGATTGGTTTCGCAGGCCCAGCAATAATAGAGATTCTTGGCAAAAGGCTCTCTATCCAGTCGTGGCTCTTAGACGCACTCACTCAAAGCGCCCCGCCAGATTATTCTATTGGAAACATTATCAAGCGCTTTTCTGACTACGCTTCCCGCTCCTTCTCAATCTCTAGGCCGTTCAAGTCTTTGCCGGCACACGCGAAACACTTGAGTTTTATGCTGTCAGGTTATCTAACAAATTGCGAACCTCCGCGTGCGATAAACGCAGTTATCAAGAACTTTGAAGAACCGTCCAAAGGGGTAATTCGCGGCAAAGATCAATTTACATTCGATTGTGTACAAGAAAAGAGGCCATGTGATGTGCCGGTAGCCTTTCAACGCTTTATCGGCATAGGAGCGGCTCTAGATGCGAACGGGTTGCGCGTTTTGTTCGGAATGTTGGAGAGCAGAAAACCCCGCAAGGCGATCGTCGGAAAAGCAATAGAACTATTCGAACGCGCAGCTAGCAGCAAGGCGGCAAGAAACAGGATTGGGAAACAACTAAACATAGTTACTGTACCAAGAGATTCGACTGAGGCCCCCACAGGCGCTTATTACTCAAACAAGCCGTCTTATGCGTACTACATGCCGGACTTTCTAAACTTAACAAAGAGGCCAAATACCTCGTTTAAGGACATCAAGGTTTACGTTGAGAATCCCGATGCGAACACCAAACCGATGGTGGTGGCCAAAACACGCCCTGATGCTCGATGTCCGTGTGGAAGCGGTCGCAAATATAAAAACTGTCACGGTAAGTATACGTAGCGTGACAGATCCGATGACACGCCGAAGTCAAGATATGAGGGCAACGCCACTAAGAGATGTTGACAACCACTTCTTGACCATTTGATGATGAAAGAGTAGATTTGAACTGCGGGGCTGATAACCCCCTTCAGACGGATACCGCACCCGTCAGCTTGCGGATTTTTTGTGCCTACTCGACGGCGGGTGTCCGGTGAATACAACACCCTCGGGGAATCAGCCGGGCCGTTCTGAAGCGGTTATCAGCGCCCGCCACCATTCACTAACTCACCAAATTCGAGAGGCCAAGCATGTCTGATACATCAGCAACAAACCGCATCCCGCTGCACGAAATTAACCCACTCGTTGCCGCTGATCTCGTAGATACTGCGAATAACGTTGCCACAGTCCTTGAGACGCTGACGCACCTCGTGACCGACGCCGCACCCATGGACAGCTTTGACAGTGGCCTGGACTTCACTCTGAATCTGCTCGCCACCACGCTACGGCTCCATACGAAGAATGGGAGGGCACCAGGCTATTGCCTTCCGGAATACGTAACGCTGGAACCTGGGCCGGGCCCGAGTTTTCCGGAAAAAGACTCTTTTCGGGAAAGTTCCCAACCGCGAGGTCAATGACTATGCAAAACACAGCAACGGTTATCCCTCTACCCCAACCTCCGTTTTCGGGAAAGTTGCCGCGCAAGCCGAAGAACCAAGACGTTCGGTCTCGGGAGTATCTGACCGAGGACGAAGTCGACAAACTGATTTCGGCCGTCAAGAGTGTCGGGCGGCATCCGCATCGCGACGCCACCTTGATCCTGATCGCCTATCGGCACGGCCTACGGGTCTCGGAACTCGTCTCGCTGCGCTGGAACCAGGTTGAGCTCAATCGTGGGCTGCTCCACGTACATCGACTGAAAGGCGGAACCCCTTCAACCCATCCGATCCGAGGTCCCGAAATACGCGCGCTCAGGCGCTTACAGCGCGAATATCCGAAGGGGCCTTACGTCTTCCAGACCGAACGAGGGGGGCCGCTCACGGACTCCACGGTGCGGAAGCTGGTCGCGCGCGCCGGCGAGCGGGCGAAACTCGGCTTTCCGGTCCATCCGCACATGCTGCGGCACGGATGCGGCTACAAGCTAGCCAACGACGGCCACGATACCCGCGCCATCCAGCACTACCTGGGGCACAAGCAGATCCAGCACACGGTCAGGTATACGGAGCTGGCGGCGAATCGATTCGATCGTTTCTGGAAAGATTAGAAAAAAGCCCAATTTGTCTTATCAACCAACATTTGGATCGATCTTATGGAAATTCTAACCGCAATACTCGTACTGATAACAGGCTTTTACGCTTGGGTTACGCATCGCATACTTCAAGCTAACGAAGCTGCCGTGCGGGCAATGGAGAAGCAAAGCAAAGCTCTCAGTAGACCCTATGTTCATGCGACGCTCAGCCTATTGGTTGATACGCCCATTTATGTGTTGACCATTAAGAACCATGGACGGACAGCTGCTAAGAACCTTCGGATAACGATGGACCGCGATTATCCTGCCTTTGGGGGCGGCGATTCTGAAAGAAATCTTCGGGAACTGTTTGCTTTTCGAGAGCCGATAGAAAGTTTTGCTCCAGCTGCTGAGCTCAACTTCTGGCTCGGCACAGCTTCGGATGTACACGATCCTTACAAAGAAGCTCCCGAAGATATAGAGGGATTCCGAATAACACTCAAGTACGAATTTTCAGGTGAAACCGTTGTGGAAGAATCTACGATTGATTTCAGACCATTTCTATACTCCGATCTTCCTAGACACCATGTCGCTCATGCACTCAAAGAGATCGGAAAGACGTTAGAGAACATCCGAAAAGACAGCCAAAAGCGGTAACTAAGCGAAGATAGCGAATTCGAGTGATGCCCTGTGACACTTCCCCAGTAGTGACGGCAATTGCGACCGATGTTGAGATTTTCATCGCGCGGATTCGTGGCGAGATTACAGCCCAAGAACTAGATTCAGGCTCACTTCTATCCCTTAAAATAGGACCTGTCCAAGCCTAGCTCGACGGAGCGAACGGCGGGTTTCCCTTGACCCGCCTGGCTTGGCTCCCAATCCAAGGGTACTTGCGTTAAGGGGCGTCCGCTTATGGAAGCACATGATCTAGAGGTAGACCGAAAAAGGCGTGCGATTCGCGAGTTACTCAAACTTGAATTTCCGCCCGGAGACAGCGGCACGCCCGACGAACAAGAGCGACGTAGCCAAGAACTCGAAAGTAAATCGCTAGAAGAATTGCAGTCCCGTTTGGTTGAAAAATGGTATGGGGCCGAGGGTGACGAAATCCCGCGTGACTGCGCGATAGCAGACAGCCTATCGCTATTGGATCTGGTGCGACTTTGCGTAGAAGATGAGCAGTTCGCGCCTTTCATTGAGCAGTTGTGGAACGTACAACCTGGTGGAGTACTAAGCCGCACACTTGCCGATTCAGAGGGGCGGTACCCACGGGGGCTTGCGATCTATCTTTTCGACACACTCGCTAGAAACCGATCTCTGCCCATTGTGGACCAGGCTGGAAATGCACTAGACCCATCTGAAATGCCGGCGTCGATCGTCGATGGCCTGAAAAACACTTACGTTCGCAAGGTTGACTTTCGAGAGTTCTGCGAAACTAAGAAGCTGCCGTTGCCAGACAAGTGGTTTCAAAAAACAGATGATGGTTCAGCCAAGCCAGAACTCGAAGCGGACTTTGGGAAGCCCACCGGACCAGCAACACGATCTAGACAAATCGCGAAAGAGGACCGTCGTACACATCTCCAAAAATTCGTAGATAGGGTGTACGAAGCCGGGGCGGACGCCAATCATGACTGGGCTGGACGGCGAGGCCCACTCCCATTTTCAAAGAAGGATGTGTTAACGGTATTCGTTGAACAATACCCCCAGCACGAGGGTATTAGCCAGTCGACAATGAAAGACGATCTCAAAGATATAACGGTCACATTTGCGCGCGGAAAGCGTAGCAACCAGGCTGATTTTTTGAGAAAACTTCTTGGAGGTGAACGCAAATAACATAGCTACGAAATACCCCATCTTCAGGAGGCGTGACCCCTCTTTATTCTGAGAATTACGGACATTTTTAGGACTAAATTGGGGTAAGATGGGGCACGAAATACCCCATCTTCCTGAACGAAATACCCCATCTTCCCCCATCTTCCGCTGCTCAATGATGGCGTGACTTCCAGAGACAAGTTCTTATGATTGGAGATCTCTAAATACCAGGAGATCCCCATGCGAATTGGACTGTCCATCCGCGAATCAAGACCTTCAAGATTGGGAAACGGACGATCGTGCCGCCCGAAGAGCTCGAACGCTACAAACGGATGAGGCTGGGAGAGCGCCATGGTTAAAAACAAACGCCGCCCCCGGCCAGCACCGGGGAACGGCGAGTTGTCATTTCCAGGGCGTCGGATACGACTCGTTGAGTTTAAACCGCACGCATGCGCGTGCCAAGCCACCGGCAACTGTGCTGCGGTGGAGGCGTTCGCTAGGGGTGCGCCGTGAGCGCGGTCGAGTTGTTGCTGCCACGGTTGGAGAGTGTGCGTCAGACGGGGCCGAATAGATGGATTGCCCGTTGCCCGGGCCACGAGGACCACAGCCCCAGTCTGTCTATTCGTGAAGTCGATGATCGCGTGTTAGTCCATTGCTTCGCCGGGTGTTCTGCAGCGGACGTAATGGTCGGTGTGGGGCTCGGTCTTAGCGACCTTTACGACCAACCTCTAGAACATCATCGCCGGGGCCGAAAACATCCGTCAGTAGATTACAAGGGCCTATGCTATATGGCTCGGCGTGCGGCGACGATTGTTTGGCTGTTTTCGCACGATGCCGTCAACGGAAAGCAGCCCGATCCGGAAGACATGGAAATCGTCAACAAAGCCCATAGGGACCTGCAGATGTTCTTGCGCGCGCTGGATACGGAATTCCTCGGGGGTGTTGGATGAAAGGGTTTAACCATTGGGAAGAAGCCATCGCGCGGGGCCGACAAAGTGCGGAACGTCTATGCGGGGGCGTAAACCTTGTATCGGCCAGTGAGATCCGCCCCGAGCCCATATCATGGCGATGGGAAGGTTGGCTGGCCGCCGGCAAGTTACACATCCTCGCCGGCGCGCCAGGCACTGGAAAAACCACGATCGCGATCGCCGTGGCTGCCACCATGTCCTGTGGCGGGCGGTGGCCGGACGGAACTCCGGCCGAACAAGGGGATGTGCTGATCTGGTCCGGCGAAGACGACACAAAGGACACTTTGGTGCCCCGTCTTCTTGCGTGCGGGGCAGACCTGTCTCGTGTTCATTTCATCGGAACGGTGACGGCCCCCGAGGGTGATCTCCGGCCCTTCGATCCTGCCACCGATGCGGCCGCATTGCTACAGGAGGCTCGGGGTATGACGGTTCGGCCGAAATTCTTGATTGTCGATCCGGTAGTGTCGGCCGTGGCCGGCGATTCACACAAGAACGCTGAGGTGCGCCGCGCCTTACAGCCCCTTGTAGATTTGGCCCAATCGCTACGCTGTGCAGTGCTGGGAATCACCCATTTCACCAAGGGATCCAACGGGAGGGACCCGGTAGAGCGCGTCACGGGCTCGCTGGCGTTTGGTGCGTTACCGCGCATCGTCATGGCGGCGGCGAAGCTCCCCGATGACGATGAGTCTGGAGCATCGCGACTGCTCGCCCGCGCGAAGTCGAATATCGGTCAGGATTCGGGGGGGTTCTACTACGACCTGCAGCCGGTCGAAGTGCAAGAGTACCCCGGCGTCTACACCACGCGCCTCTCATGGGGTGCCGCCGTGGAGGGTACGGCCCGCGAGCTGCTGGCTCGAAGTGAGACCGATGCTGACCCGGAGGAGCGCACGGCCAAGGAAGACGCCAAGGGGTTCCTCCTTGAACTACTCGCCGACGGGCCGGTGCCTACCAAGACCGTTCAGGTCCAAGTGAAAGAAGCGGGCTATTCGTGGGCCACTGTTCGACGTGCAAAGGATGCGCTCGGGGTCAAGGCGACAAGGCCCCGGGGCGGGACAGACGTTCCGTGGTATTGGGCGCTCCCCGATAAAGGTGCTCAAAGATGCTCACCCCAAAAACATGAGCATCTTGAGCAACATGAGCATCTATCCGAAAACAGCCCCAAAAACGGCGATACTGGACCGACAAAGGTGCTCAACCCAGACAAAGGTGCTCAAGATGCTCATGTTGCTCAGGTTGGGGAGGGTGAGCACCTTCGCCCTAAATGGGAAAAACCAAGTCTCGAGGTCTTCGAGATTCCGCCCGACCAGACACAGAAAATTCTCGGCTGGCTGAAATCGATTGGCGAAACTGATCCTGAAGAGTTTAGAGCCACTCTGCGGCGATGCGCCGACGACGAACGGGCTCGCTCCTACTACTTGAAACGTGCCGCTAATGAGCAAACCCAATAGCCAAGGAGCCCCAACCGTGCCCAGGGAACTCTTGCCGTTCCTTGACGCTATCGCCGAAATGCTGGCGGATCAGTACTTGAAAGCCGAAATAGAGGGCAACAGGCGAGAAACTGAACCGTGCCGGGGGGTAGAATCTCGGGAATCTCCGGATTTCCGAATCGTTGGGTAAATGAGAGCCGCAATCTACAGCCGAAAATCCAATAAGGACGACCGAATCACCGACAACAAGTCGGTCGAGCGGCAGGTTCAGCGTGCACGCGCGTACACTGAACGCAAGGGTTGGGAAGTGGTTGAGGTTTTCGTGGACAACGACGTTTCCGGCGCCGAGTTCAGGGATCGACCCGGGCTGCTCCGGATGCTAAACGCGCTGGATCGGTTCGACGTGATTGTGGCCAGCGAACTCAGCCGGCTTGGTCGAGACACCGCGCAGAATACCTTCGTGCTCCAACAGATCGTCGACGCTGGCGTAGAGATCTGGTTCTATCTGAGCGACGAGAAACTACGGTTTGACTCGGCTGTGGACAAGATCGTCGCTGGCGTCCTGTCGGGTGCTGCGGAGATCGAGCGCGAGAAGATTGCTCAGCGTACCCGCGACGCATTGTTGCTGAAAGCTGAGCGGGGACACTCCGCCGGCGGTTCCTGTTTCGGGTACGACGCAGTTCCCGTCGTTGTTGACGGCGAACGCACGCACGTTGAATGGCGTGTGAATGAGGAAGAGGCGAAAGTCATTAGAGGCATATTTCAAGCGTACGCGGAGGGATACGGATATGCGCCTATTGCCAAAGCTCTAAATGGTGACCCACGATACGGCGCCGTCAGCCAAAAGTTTTTTAGTGGTGAGCGACCGCTGTCACCACAAACGGGAACCCACTCTTGGTCTCCCTCGGCGATCCACGCCATGTTGCGACGCACCAGGTACATTGGGCAGGTGCCCTACGGTCAGCGCAAACGGGCCGTGAAAGGGGGTAGCGCTAAGGTTAGGGTTAGGCGTGAACAACCGTTGTCGATAGTGGAAGTGCCAGCGCAGCGCATAATCGACGACGAGTTGTGGAATCACGTGCAGGAGAAGCTAAAAGCACAGAAAGAGAAGTACCGAAAGCAGAACAAGGGTGGCACGCCTCATCGGCCTGAAACCGGAAAAGAACGCTATCTGCTATCCGGTATTGCTCGGTGCGGTGAGTGTGGGAGAAGTATGGTCGTGGTCGGGAGCCCTTATCGCTACTACGCCTGCAGTTATCACAGCAATCGCGGTAGTATGGTATGCACCAATGACCATCGCGAACGTGTCGCAAAGATGGACAGCCGAGTCCTTCAAGTGATTGAGAGAAAGGTACTTACATCGGAAGCAGTAGATTACGTTGCAGAGAAAGCCGCAAAGGCAGTCGAACGCCGTTGGCGAAAGATTCCGCGCCGGGCCCCTGGTTTGCAGCAGGAGCTATCTAACCAACGCCAAGAGCTTCAAAACTTCCTAGAACTGATCGCTAAAGGGAAGGCTTTGGAGAGCGTACTCATTGAGATCGAAAAGCGGGAGCGGCGCATCAAAGAACTCGAATTGGCCCTCAAACCCTTGCGCGAAGATGAACTTGAAATGCCACGCTGCCGTAAGTGGGTACGCTCGCAGTTGAGAGATTTTCGGCGTTCGATTCACGAGGATGTACCGATGGCTCGAATAGCCCTCAAGAAACTGCTACACGAGCTTCGATTCGTTCCTGCGATGGAGGGTGGAAGAAAGACTTACAGAATTGAAGGACAAGGCCGTATTAATATCGTTGGTACCGAGGAGAGGACTTGAACCTCCACGGGGTTGCCCCCACTAGCACCTGAAGCTAGCGCGTCTACCAATTCCGCCACCTCGGCATGTGTTCCGTCGCGTCGGCGTATTCGCCGCCCGGCCCATACGAAAATCCGCGTATCTTTCCGGCCGAGGGGATTGGATAATACCGACACTATCCCGGCCGACCGCTTGCCAATGGATCGAAATGCCCGCCAGGATACGGCGGGCGCGTCACTCTACCGACGGACCCAATACATGTCAACGAAGTATACCAAACGCCGCCGTGCCAAAGACCCTGTACCGAGCGCCCGCGATCTGCTCGCATGGCTCGCCGACGCCCCCGAACCGCAGGACGACAAGGCGCTCTTTGCCGCGTTCGGTCTGGACCGGCCCCATCATCGCCGCGCACTGCGCAAACATCTGGAAGGTTTAGAACGGAACGGTCAGGTTCTGAAGAATCGCCGCGGTTACTATGCGGCGGCCCAGCGCATGGACATGATCACCGGCCGTATCGTCGGGCACGCCGACGGTTTCGGATTCCTGGTACCGGATCAGGGCGGCGGCGATCTGTACCTGTCGCCGCGCGAGATGCGCAAGGTGCTGCACGGCGACCGCGCGGTGGCGCGGGTCAAAGGGGTGGATCGGCGCGGACGCCCGGAGGGCACCCTGGTCGAGGTCATCGAACGCGGTAACAAGACCGTGGTGGGGCGTTTCGTCAAGGCGCGCAAGATGGGCTTTGTGGTCCCCGACGATACGCGCATCAACCAGGATATCTACATCGCTCCGGGCGACCAGGGAGACGCGGTGCCGGAACAGATCGTGGTCGCGGAAATTCTCACGCAACCCGACAATCGGGCCCAGGCGACGGGCCGGATTATCGAAGTGCTGGGCGAGCACATGGCGCCCGGTATGGAAGTGGAAATCGCGATCCGCAAGTACGGGCTGCCCTACGAGTGGCCGGCCAATATCGACAAACCGCTGCGCCGGGTACCCGCCTCGGTGCGCCCGCGCGACGTTCGGGATCGCGAGGACCTCACCGAGGTCCCCCTGGTCACCATCGACGGGGAGGATGCGCGGGATTTCGACGATGCGGTGTACTGCGAAGCCTTGCGGTCGGGCTGGCGGTTGATCGTCGCGATTGCCGACGTCTCCCACTACGTTAAACCGCGCAGCGCATTGGATGCGGCGGCCCGTGAGCGCGGCAACTCGGTGTACTTTCCGGAACGCGTCATTCCCATGCTGCCCGAGGCGCTATCGAACGGCATCTGTTCGCTCAATCCCGGCGTGGATCGGCTGTGCCACGCCTGTGAGATGAAACTGACACGCAATGGCCGCATTCGCGGATACCGGTTTTTCGAAGCAGTTATGCACTCCCGTGCGCGGCTGACCTACACCGAGGTGGCGGCGATGCTTGCCGGGACCGCCGACGAGGGCGCCGACGGCGAGATACCGGCGCGGGTGCAGGAACTGCATACCTTGGCGCAGGTCCTGCGGCGGCGCCGTATGCAGGAGGGCAGCATCGACCTCGATCTGCCCGAGACCCGCATCGTGTTCGACGCGCACAAGAAAATCGCCTCCATCGAACCGCGCGAACGCAACGATGCGCACCGGCTTATCGAAGAGTGCATGCTGGCCGCCAACGTGTGTGCCGCCGACCGCATCGTGCGTGCCAAGGCGTATGGAATCTTTCGCGTTCACGACCGCCCCGATCCGGACAAGGTGGAGGACTTGCGCGGTTTCTTGGGCGAGTTCGGGTTGTCGCTGAAGGGTGGGGCGGAGCCTGACCCTGGAGACTATGCCGAACTGATCGAGGCGGTGAAAGACGAGCCCTACGCGCACGTGGTCCAGACCGCGTTGCTGCGGAGCTTGAGCCAGGCCATTTACTCCGCAGACTGCTCCGGACATTTTGCTCTCGGATTCGACCGCTACGCGCACTTCACATCGCCGATCCGCCGCTACCCCGATTTGGTCGTCCACCGGGTGATCAAGGCGCTCAGCGCGGGCGAGGGGGAAACCGTGCACATGCCCGACGAGCTCGGCCTCATGCATGCGGCAGAGCATTGTTCGATGACCGAGCGCCGCGCCGACGACGCCACCCGCAACGTCATCCAATGGCTGAAAGCGGAGTTCATGCAGGACCGTATCGGCGAAGAGTACTGGGGCATCATTACCGGCGTTACCGAGTTCGGTGTGTTTGTTGAACTGGAAGACGTGTACGTGGAAGGACTGGTGCACGTCACCGCGTTGGGCAATGACTATTTTCACTTCGATCCGTCGCGACGGCGTCTGACGGGTGAGCGCGGGGGGCACAGTTTTCAGCTGGGTGGCCGAGTGCATGTGCGGGTGGTGCGTGTCGACCTGGATCAGGCGAAAATAGACTTCGAACTGGTAGGTGCCGACGCTGGGCGCGGGCGCAAACGGCGGCGCAAGAAACGGCGGCGGTAGATTTCGTACAGAGATGGCGGCGGAAACGGTCTACGGTTTTCATGCGGTGGAGGTCCTGTTGCGGCGCGCTCCGGAGCGTGTGTTGTCGGTCTATCTGGACAAGACGCGCGCGGATGCGCGGGCGCGGGCGTTGCGCGCTCTGGCGCAGCGTATGGGTGTGGCGGTGCACGGCTGCGACGCCCGGACTCTGGCGCGACGCGCCCCCCGCGCTGCGCACCAGGGCGTGTTGGCGGAGGTGCGACCGGTGCGGGAGTACGATGAACGTGACCTCACCGGGCTGCTCGACACCGGTGGGGATGCGCCGTTGCTGCTGGTCCTCGACGGCGTACAGGATCCCCACAATCTGGGTGCGTGTCTGCGCACGGCGGAAGCGGCCGGGGCGGACGCGGTGATCTTACCCCGCGACCGTACCTGTCCGTTGACCGCAGCGGTGCGCAAGGCGGCCGCTGGGGCGGCTGACGTGATTCCGGTATTTCGCGTGGCGAACCTGGCGCGTGTGCTGACGCGCCTCAAGGCGGCCGGCGTATGGATCGTCGGCACCGCGGAGGATGCCCCGGACTCCGTGTTCGACACCGACCTCAACGGACCGCTGGCGCTGGTGCTGGGCGGCGAGCAGTCTGGCCTACGGCGCTTGACCAGCGAGCGCTGCGATGCCCTGGTTGCGATTCCCACCGCCGGTAGCAACTCGGCACTGAACGTCTCCGTCGCGAGCGGTATCTGTTTGTTCGAAGCCCTGCGGCAGCGGCGCACCGTGGCGGACGGTGCCCGGCGGCGCGGAACCTAGGATGGACGCGCACGCTCAGGAGCGTCTCGCCCGGCGGGTGGGGGCGTTGCTCGTCGAGCGTGGACTCACCTGTGCAACCGCCGAATCGTGCACCGGCGGTTGGGTGGCCCAGGTGTTGACGTCGGTGGCCGGCAGCTCTGACTGGTTCGAGTGTGGGTTCGTGACCTACAGCAACGCCGCCAAGCGCGACATCCTGGGGGTGTCGGCGGACCTGCTGGTCGAGTTCGGCGCCGTCAGCGAAGCCACGGCGGCGGCGATGGCCTCCGGCGCGCTGGCGCGCAGCGCCGCGGGAGCGGCGCTGGCCGTCACCGGCATCGCCGGACCGGACGGCGGCACTCCGGACAAGCCGGTCGGGACCGTGGCGTTCGCTTGGGTCCTAGAGGGAACCACCGCCGAGACGGCGCTCGCGCATTTTAGCGGCGATCGCACAGCGGTGCGCCGGCTGTCGGTGGAATACGCGATTGACGGGCTGTGTCGGATCCTGACCGCACGCTGAACGTCAAGCGCCGGGTGTTTCTGGCGTTGTGGCCGAACCCCGACATCCGCCGCGAACTGTTCACGGTGGCGCGGGAGGTGGCCGAATCGGGCGGCGGTCGCGTCACGCCGCACGACAACCTGCACATCACGCTCGTGTTCCTCGGGTCGGTGGGTGATCCGCAGTTGGCGGCGATCCACGAGTGCGCAGGCGAGGTGGTGCCGCGCGCCTTCACCCTGTGCCTCGACCGGCTGCAATATCGGTCCCGATCGCAGATTGCGTGGCTCGCCGCCGGCACCGTCCCCGCGGCGCTGTCCGAGCTCGTGGATGCGCTCGGCGACCGGTTGCGGCGCCGTGGTTTCGTGATCGAATCGCGTGTGTTTCGACCCCACGTCACGCTCGTGCGCAAGGCGCGGCGGCGGCCACGCCGGCACTCGCCGGCGATCGAATGGCGGGTCACGGAATTCGTCCTCGTGGAGTCTCTCCTCGGCAGGTCCGGCGCGCGCTATCGGCCTCTCGAGCGCTGGACGGCCACCTAGGCGGCCGGTCCGTGGATATGAAATAATTGGGTTTCGCGTGGCGCCGAGGGAACGGCGCTGATTTTTACATTGGGTCAAACGGAGACAGTTGATGGACGAAAACAAAGAGAAGGCACTGAAGGCAGCGCTCAGTCAAATCGAACGACAGTTCGGCAAAGGTTCGGTAATGCGCATGGGTGACGCCGAGGTGGAAAAGGATCTTTCAGTAGTGCCGACCGGCTCACTCGGCTTGGATATCGCCCTTGGACTGGGTGGTTTGCCGCGTGGTCGGGTGGTGGAGATTTACGGTCCGGAGTCGTCGGGCAAGACCACGCTCACATTGTCAGTGATCGCGCAGGTGCATCGCCAGGGCGGCACCGCTGCGTTTATCGACGCCGAACACGCGTTGGACCCCGCCTACGCGGGGCGCCTGGGCGTTAATGTGGACGAACTTCTGGTATCGCAACCGGACACCGGCGAACAGGCGCTGGAGATCGCCGACATGCTGGTGCGTTCCGCGGCGGTCGACGTCGTGGTCGTGGATTCCGTGGCGGCGCTCACCCCGAAAGCCGAAATCGAAGGTGAGATGGGCGACTCCCACATGGGTCTGCAGGCGCGGCTCATGTCGCAGGCGTTGCGCAAACTGACCGCGAACATCAAACGTTCGAATACGCTCGTGATTTTCATCAACCAGATCCGGATGAAGATCGGCGTCATGTTCGGTAACCCGGAGACCACCACCGGTGGTAATGCGCTCAAGTTTTACTCGTCGGTGCGCCTGGACATTCGGCGCATCGGCGCGATTAAGAAAGGCGACGAGATTCTGGGCAATCAGACCCGCGTCAAGGTGGTCAAGAACAAGGTGGCGCCGCCCTTCAAGAAGTGCGAATTTGATATTCTGTACAACGAGGGCATATCCAAAGAGGGCGAACTCATCGACCTCGGCGTCGACGCCGACGTGGTGGAGAAATCCGGTGCGTGGTACAGCTATAAGGGTGACCGCATCGGCCAGGGGCGGGACAACGTGCGCCAGTTCTTGAAAGAGAATCCGGACACCGCCCAGGAGATTGAAACCGCGATACGCAAGGCAAAGGGATTACCGGTCGCCGGTGCGACGCCGGAGGTCGAACTGGAGGCGGTGAATCAGGCCGAAGCGTAACAGCGCGGCGCGGCCGCGGGACCCGGAGCACGAATACCGCGAAGCGTTGGACACGGCGCTCCATCTGCTCGCCCGCCGCGAGCACAGCGAGTTCGAACTGCGGCGCAAGCTCGGCGCGCGCGGCTTCGACGTTGACACCATAGAACGGGCGCTGGCTGAATGCCGGTCACAAAACCTGGTGTCCGATGCGCGGTTTGCGGAAGCGCTGGTACACCAGCGTAGACGGCGCGGTTACGGACCGCTGCGTATTCGCAACGACCTACGCGAGCGGGGTGTCGGTGACGAGTGGGTGGCGACGTTTCTGGACATGGACAACCCCGAATGGTTGGAGAGCCTGCGCGAAGTGCGGGCGAAAAAATTCGGTCGCCAGCCGCCCGGGGATTACCGGGAGTGGGCGCGCCAGGCGCGTTTTTTACAGGGCCGGGGATTCAGTGTGGAGATGATTAGACAGGTATTGGGCAGGGTGGAGACGTGAAAACCGCTGACATACGGGAACAGTTTCTGCAATTCTTCGAACAGAACGGGCACCAGCGCGTGGCCTCGAGCCCATTGGTGCCGGCGAACGATCCGACCCTGTTGTTCACCAACGCGGGCATGGTGCAGTTCAAGGACGTTTTCCTCGGCGCCGAGAGCCGGTCGTACCAGCGCGCCACCACCGTGCAGCGGTGCGTACGGGCCGGCGGCAAACACAATGATCTCGAAAACGTCGGCTATACCGCGCGCCATCACACGTTCTTCGAAATGATGGGCAACTTCAGTTTCGGCGATTACTTCAAGCGCGAAGCGATCGGTTACGCGTGGGAGCTGTTGACCGAGGTCATCGGCCTGGCGCCGGAGCGGTTGTGGGTGACGGTCTTCGAGGAGGACGACGAGGCGGCCGACGTGTGGCTCAACGAGATCGGCGTCGATCGCAAGCGTTTCGCGCGCATCGGGGCGTACGACAATTTCTGGGCGATGGGCGATACCGGGCCGTGCGGGCCGTGCAGCGAGATTTTCTACGATCACGGGCCGGAGGTGCCCGGTGGACCGCCCGGCAGTCCCGACGCCGACGGCGATCGCTACGTCGAAATCTGGAATCTGGTGTTCATGCAATACGATCGGGCCAAAGACGGCACGATGACGCCGCTGCCCAAACCCTCGGTGGATACCGGCATGGGGCTCGAGCGCCTCGCTGCCGTGCTGCAGGGCGTGCACAGCAACTACGAGATCGACCTGTTTCAGAATCTGATCCACGCCGCGCAGGACATCCTGGGGGCAGTGGACGGTGAGGACAAGTCGCTGCGCGTGATTGCGGACCATATCCGCTCGTGCGCCTTTCTGGTGACCGACGGCGTGATCCCGAGCAACGAAGGCCGGGGTTACGTCCTGCGGCGCATTATCCGGCGCGCCATCCGCCACGGGACGCGCGTGTCGAAGCGGACGCCGTTCTTCTGCGAGTTGGTGCCGGCGCTGGTGGCGGAAATGGGCGCGGCGTATCCGGAATTGACCGAGCACCAGGCGCTGGTCACGGACGTCCTGCGCCGCGAAGAGCAACGTTTCTCGGAAACCCTGGAGCAAGGCTTGCGTATTCTAGACCACGAAATCGAGCGCATGAGCGGGCGGGAGATCGCCGGAGAGGTCGTGTTCCGGTTGTACGATACCTACGGGTTTCCCGTGGATCTGACCGCCGACGTGGCGCGCGAGCGCGGGTTGTCGGTGGACATGACCGGATTCGAAGCGGCCATGGAAGCGCAACGGGAACGCGCCCGGGCGGCCAGTCAGTTCAACGCGGCGGACCGTCCGACGCTCGAACTCGACGGCGCGAGCGAGTTTGTCGGTTACGGTACGCTCGAGAATCCGGGTACCGTGGTCGCGATCGTGAAGGAGGGCACGCCGGTGGAGACGGTCATCGCCGGCGAGGAGGCCAGCATCGTGTTGGACAATACGCCGTTCTACGCTGAGAGCGGCGGCCAGGTCGGCGACCGCGGCAGGTTGCGCAAGACCGACGCGGTCTTCGACGTCACCGACACGCAAAAATTCGGTGGTCAAGCCATCGGTCATATCGGGCGCATGCGACTCGGGGCACTGGCCGTGGGCGACACGATTGTCGCAGAGGTGGACTGCGATTTGCGGTCGGCAACCGCCTATAACCATTCGGCGACTCATTTGCTGCACGCGGCCTTGAAGCAGGTGTTGGGCAAGCATGTGCAGCAAAAGGGTTCGCTGGTCGAGGCGGAACGGCTACGGTTCGATTTTTCCCATCCCGAGCCAGTCGGCGCGACGGCGCTGGCGGAGGTCGAGCGGCTGGTCAATGCCGAGATCCGTGCCAACCATCCGGTGGCGACGCGCATCATGGCGCTCGACGAAGCCAAGGCGGCGGGGGCCGCGGCGCTGTTCGGGGAGAAGTATGCCGACGACGTGCGAGTCGTCGGGATGGGCGAGTTTTCCCTCGAGCTGTGCGGCGGTACCCACGTTTCGCGCACCGGTGATATCGGAATATTCAAAATCACCGGCGAAAGCGGCGTCGCTGCGGGGGTGCGGCGCATCGAAGCCGTGACCGGCCAGTTCGCGCTGGATTACGTCGTCGCGCAACAAACGATTCTCGATCGTGCGGGACACCTGGTGAAGGCGTCCGGCGCCGATCTGGTCGAGAAGGTGGAACAGCTTCTGGAACGGGTGAAAGATCTGGAACGCGAGAAGACCCGGCTTCAGGCGCGGCTTGCGTCGGGTGCCGGCACGGATCTGGACAACCAGGTGCGCGACATCGACGGTGTTAAACTGCTGGTAGCCCGGTTGGATGGTGCGGACGCCAAAGCGTTGCGGGCCACGATCGATCGGTTCCGCGACCGCTTTGAACGGTCGGTCGTGGTGCTCGGGGGCGAGCTCGACGGGAAAGGCAAGCTGGTGGCCGGGGTGTCGAAAACGCTCGCCGATACGCTACACGCCGGGAATCTGATCAAGCACATTGCGGCGTTGGGCGGCGGCCGCGGCGGCGGGCGCGCGGACATGGCCGAAGGGGGGGCCGAGCCGAGCCGCTTGGACGAGAGTCTGGAAGCGGTCGAGGCTTGGGTTAAGGACCAGCTTTAAGTCTCGAACGTAAAAAATTCTAAAAGCGCCTGAATCAAGGCATAATTTAAAGTAAATTCTTACTCGGGCTGCAGTCGATCGGGTGGCATTAATCGTAGAGAAATACGGCGGCACGTCGGTCGGTGACCTGGCGCGGATCAACGCGGTCGCCGACAAAGTCGCTGCGGCGCGCGCTGCGGGTGACGATCTGGTCGTGGTCGTGTCGGCAATGAGCGGCGAAACCAACCGCCTCACGACGCTGGCGCGCGAGGTCAATCCGGATGCGCCGCCGCGCGAGATCGACGTGTTGCTGGCGACCGGTGAGCAGGTAACGATCGCTCTGTTGTCAATGGCGTTGCACCGGCGCGGTTGCGAGGCGCGTTCCTATACCGGGGGGCAGGTGCACATCCGCACCGACAGCGTCCACGGTCGGGCGCGCATTGTCGATATCGAAGATGTCCGCGTGCGCGCGGATCTCGCCAAGGGCCGGGTGGTCGTGGTCGCGGGGTTCCAAGGCGTCGACGACGAGCAGAACATCACCACGCTGGGGCGCGGCGGCTCCGATACCACGGCGGTGGCGATGGCGGCGGCGCTCGGCGCCGACGAGTGTCGCATCTATACCGATGTTGAGGGCGTGTATACGGCGGACCCGCGGGTGGTCCCGGAGGCGCGACGCCTGAACCGCATTACGTCCGAGGAGATGCTGGAACTCGCGAGCCTCGGCAGCAAGGTGCTGCAGACCCGGTCGGTGGAGTTTGCCGGAAAGTACCACGTGCCACTCAGGGTGTTGTCGGCATTTGTAGACGGACCGGGAACCTTAATCACTTATGAGGAGTCACCTATGGAGCAACCGCTGATTTCCGGGATCGCGTTCAACGGCGACGAAGCGAAGCTCACCATCCACGGTGTCCCGGACAAGCCCGGTGTGGCGTTTCGCATTCTGGGACCGATCTCGGACGCTCACGTGAATGTCGACATGATTGTGCAGAACGTGGGCGCGGACGGCACCACGGATTTGACGTTCACCGTGCACCGCGGCGACTATGCCAAGGCGTTGGAGATCTTGCGCGGGACCGCGGTCGAGTTGAACGCCCGTGACGTGACGGGTGCCGACGACATCGCCAAAGTGTCGGTGGTCGGCGTCGGGATGCGGTCGCACGCGGGAATCGCGACGACGATGTTCGAATCGCTGGCCAAAGAAGGGATCAACATTCAGATGATTTCCACCTCCGAAATCAAGATTTCGGTGGTCGTGGACGACAAATACATGGAACTCGCGGTACGCACCCTGCACAAGGCGTTCGGTCTGGATACGCGCCGGGAGCACCTGGAGAACGATGCTGCAGTAGCACAATAGGTACAACCGGGGATGTGGTATATACTTAATTATTAAGGATGATTTGGTCACCCGTGAACGCTTACCGCACAAAAACTGGGCCGGAAGGATCGCGTTGGCTGTCGCGGACCGTGCGGTGGTAACTGGCAGGAGAATCGGAAGATGCTCATTTTGACTCGACGTATCGGCGAGACCCTGAATATCGGCGACGATGTGCAGGTCACGGTCCTGGGAATCAAGGGCAACCAGGTCCGGATCGGAATTAACGCGCCGAAAGAAGTACCTGTTCACCGTGAGGAAATTTACGAGCGGATCAAGCAGGAACAGCGCAATAAGGATTCCGGCGACAGTCAGACTACGGAGGTCGGCCAGGAGTAACCGCCTCGGACCCGTGCCCGGAGAGATGGCCGAGCGGCTGAAGGCGCTCCCCTGCTAAGGGAGTATGGGTATAAAACGCCCATCGAGGGTTCGAATCCCTCTCTCTCCGCCACTCATTTATAATACACTTCGGCCCACAGAATCACCCATCAGCACGCGCCCGTAGCTCAGTTGGATAGAGTACCTGGCTACGAACCAGGCGGTCGGGAGTTCGAATCTCTCCGGGCGCGCCACATATTCAAGGTCCATTCCGGGCACATGGGTAACATATATGGTCCGCCCCGGATTGCAAGAAGGGCTCTGTAGTGGGTGTTTGTAAGCTGCGGTCATATATCCGGCCTCGTCAATGAAGGTGTTAAGCTTCGGGCCCCGATGGAATCCGCGCATTCCCGTCCTCATCACTTTAGCGGCTGAATTCGTCCTAGCCTTGTTACCTAACAGGATCCTGGGAATACAGTACTTACTTTGTCGCCATCACGGTACCTTCTCTATGCAACTCGTTGTGTAGTTTCCGTTGTTTGCCCTGTCGTCGGTTATGCCGAACAGAGGCGATAGGATTCGTCATTTTTCAGCAGCGCATACGCCGTACGAACCATCTTGTTAGCCATGGCCACTGCCGCGACATTCTTGTTTCGGCGCTCGATTAGACCTTTGGCCCACCGGCTTCTCGCATCCTGCTTATGCTCGATCACCCGTAGTGCAGCGCGGGCACCGTGTATCAAGAGTTGTCGCAGATAGACGTCTCCCCGTTTGCTGATACCCAGCAGGCGCGCCTTACCGCCAGTGGAGAACTGCCGCGGGACCAAGCCTAACCAGGCGGCCATTTCGCGACCGTTCTTAAAGGTATTGGCATCACCTACAGCTGCGATCAAGGCGGTTGCGCTCAGAGGCCCAATGCCGGGTATGCTCATGAGACGCTGGATAGGCGCGCTGCCTCGAACCACCTGATCAACCTGACGATCAAGGGCCTCCACTCGTTGATCCATATGATCCAATTCATCGTAAAGCCCAGACAGTAATGTGCGAAACTGCACCGTTAAGCCGTTATCCGCATCTTCCAATATCAGCGGGATTCGCCGGCGCAAACACGCCCTTCCTTGGGGCAGATAAATGCCGTACTCCAGTAACAACCCTCGAATTTGGTTTGTCAGGGCGGTCCGATGAGCCACTGCCTGGCTGCGAACACGGTGCAAGCTTTGAATATCTTGTTGTGCTACTTGCTTGATCGCGACAAACCTCATACTGGGACGCTGCACTGCTTCGCAGATCGCTTCAGCGTCGCAACGATCATTTTTGTTGGATTTAACGTAAGGCTTCACAAACTGGGGAGCGATAAGCTTGACCTTATGACCATGGCTTTGAAACACACGCGCCCAGTAGTGCGCGCTCGCGCATGATTCCATGGCAACTAGGCAAGGCGGGAGTGTTGCAGCAAATACTCTGAGCCGTTTGCGGGAAATCCGTTCCTCCAAAACCGTGCAGCCTTGATTAGCCACACCATGAATCTGGAAATTCGTTTTTCCAAGATCAATACCGACTACGCTGACGATTTGATTTTCGCTAGACTGGTTCATGGTTCGCCTCATCTTTCATTCGAATGGACTATCCATTCTGGCGCACATGACGCCGTTTAGAACGGTGGGGCGGACCATTCCATTACTTTATTCCGAAGACATAGTTAACACTTTTGGGGTGAAGGGGTTGTTGATCGGTTCGACCCTACATTCGTGTTCGTCGAAATACCCTAAATCAAACTGCATAAAGCTCACAAGCCAAATCTGGTCGGCGACCTCGCGGATACCGACGATTTGACCGGCAAACACGGCACTTAAGTTAATTTTTCTCCCATTTAGGCAGATCCGCCCGCAGCGGGTGACCTGGATGGTTTTGTCATGGAACGGATAATCGGGCTCAGTCAGGCCCTGATATTCTCGGGTGGAAGGTGTATACACCTCCCCGGGATATTTCATGTTCAGGGCCTCATGGGGCCGGTCATGGTTGTATTGGTCCACGAACCCATCGAACGTGCTTTGCTGTTGTAGAAAATTGAATCCGGGCGGCTTGGTCGCTTCTTTTTTGAGCGTCAAATGCATGCGCTCATGGCGCCCATTTTGTTGCGGGTGTCCCGGTTTGATGCGTTCAATGGCGATGCCTAAACGCAACCACCAGACCGATAGCTTGCTCAAACCGTATAAGGCGTTGGGGGCTGAGAACGGTACGCCGTTGTCGGTACGGATGGCATCGGGCAACCCGTATTCCCGAAATACCCTTTCAAACGTGGTGAAGGCATACGGCTCCTTGGTGGATTCGAGGGCCTCACAGGCCAAAAGATAACGCGAGCTGTAGTCGCTGATCGTCAGCGGATAACAGTACTGGCGATTCCCCAGCCTGAATTCACCCTTATAGTCCGCACACCACAGCCCGTTGGGTCGCTTCGTATCCTGTAGCGGTGTCCCTTTCGCCTTATAACGCCTGGGTTTGCGCCGTCTCACCAAACCATGGCGATCCAATACCGCATGCACCGTACTCGTCGCCGGCGGCTTGATCGTTGGATACCCGCGGAGGAGCTTCTCCCGGATCTTCGGCGCCCCCCAGCTCGGCCGTTCCCGTTTGATGCGTAAAATCGTCCTTTCTACTTGAAACGGCAGTTGGTTCGCGTGGCGATACGGCCTGCGGCTACGATCGAATAATCCCTCTAAACCACAGCTCTGATACCGATTGAAGATCTTGTAGCCGGTCTTGCGCGAAATCCCAAACTCGCGGCACAGTGCCGCCATCTTCTCGCCATCGAGTAATCTTGCTACGAACTTCAGTCTCTCATCCACCAGGTTACACTCCTGCCAAGGCATCTGGACCCCTCCAAATACCCCCATTGTGTAACCTATCTCTCCGGTATCACCTGTAACCTATGTCTCAGGAAGGACACAACGACTTAGCTGACGCTTCGCTTTCTTCGTTGTCTTCACCGTGACCAAAGCGTGACTCGATATCCTCGAGTCGGGTTACTGCTGCCTTGACGTTCTCCGGTGCCAGATGAGCATAGCGTTCCGTTACCGTGATCGTGCTGTGTCCCAACAGGTCGCGAACCTCCGATAATGGCACACCGGAGGAGACCAACCACGCGGCGCAAGTGTGCCGAAGGTCATGGATCCGGAAGTCGGTGATCCCGGCTCGCCGGCATGCATTACGAAACCCAGTCTTGATCTCAAACATCCGCTCTCCATTCGGCTTGCAGAACACCCACGGACTGTCCGGGCAGTACTCGGCACGAAATCCCATCCGCCGGATCAGGGTCTGGCGCGCGATCTTGTTGATGGGGATCGAGCGTCGCCGCGCGGACTTGGTGTGACGCGCCTCCAGGTGCATCAAACCCGCCCTCAGATCGACTCGTTCCCATTCCATACCCAAGATCTCACTCAGCCGCATCCCGGTATGCAGCGCAATGGTGATGAAATCCACCAAATGCGGCGCATTCTTGGAATGCCTCGCTGCCTCCAGCAGTTGTCTCGCATCGGTTACCGTCAACCAGCGCAACCGGCCCTCGGGTTCCTTGAGCTTCCGCCCCGACACCGGATTGGGGAGGTCCCACTCCAGATCGCGGTTGACCAGATTGATCGCCGCCGACAGCACTTCCAGCGCCCGGTTGATTGGGGCGTTGGCCATCCCGTCGGCCTTCCGGACGGCGATGAACTCGCTGATGTCCTTCGGTCGCAGCGTGTTCATCACCCGACTGCCGAAGTGCTTCCTCAACTGCATCACCAACAGCTTCATGTCCTTGAGTGCTAGCTGTGTAAAGGATGACTACATCGTTAAAACAGTCTCTCATCTATGTTCTGCTCTCGTTTATTCTGATCGGAGTGGCGTATCTCGTATTCGTCTATGAGTCACCTATTACCGTGGTTCATGAGCAGCACATCGAGATTGAGCGCAACCCAAGTTTCGTGGAGTTATTGGGCGAAGAGGAACTCACTGAGGAAGAGTTTAAGGGGCTGAAATTGGAATCTTATAACCATTGGGTCAAGGCCAACGCGGGCAACGAGCTAAGCCTCAAGCAATGGGAAGAGCGGTTCGGAAAAAACCAAACGCGCATCTCCAACCCATGAGCAACTAGCTGGCAAGCGGGTTTGTCCGACGCACAAAAAGCTGACGTTTTTACGGTCGGCTAACCCTGAACGTTAGGTGATGCCCCACAAGCTCGTGTGAGTGTCACTAGCAACTTCCCGATAGAAACCTGCATGGTGTCCTATGAACATTTCAGAGCTATACAAACTGGCAACGTGGATTAGAAAACACGTCTCAGAAGTTCAAGGCAGAGTCGTCCAACGCTGTTCGCCAATATCCTGGAAGATTGAGTCGATCCAAGCAGGTTTGTAACCTGTCACGTAATAGGTTACAATAGATTATATGATACGGAGCTTCAGGCATAAAGGACTGGAAAGGTTCTTCCTGAAGGGCACTAAGACAGAGATTCAAGTCAAGCATGCGGCTCGGTTGAGACTTATTCTTGGCCGACTACAAGCAGCGACGGACCCGCAGGATATGAATCTTCCAGGGCTGAAGTTGCACGAGCTTCGTGGCCGCCGGAAAGGAGTTTGGTCGGTTTGGGTTAGCGGGAACTGGCGCGTGACATTTCGCTTCCGAGGAAAGGATGCGGAAGCGGTTGATTATGAAGATTATCATTGAGGTGTAATGATGAAGATGCACAATCCACCCCATCCCGGTGAAGTGCTCAGGGAGCTGTGCATTGAGCCGATGCGGCTGAGTGTTACCGAGGCTGCTGAAGCGCTTGGTGTGAGCAGAAAAACGCTATCGGCGATTTTGAATGGCCGCGCAGGGATCAGCCCGGAAATGGCGATTCGGCTTTCTATGGCGTTCGGAACGTCTTCCGAGAGTTGGCTCAATCAGCAAGCGCAGTACGACTTATGGGAAGCGGAAAAAAAGCGCAAATCTCTGAAGGTAAGAAAGCTATTCGCAGCCTGACCATCGACGGGCGTCGCTGCGCGCGTTCCTGTCGAATAGCATGTAAACCGATGTGATTTGCTTCGTGCTTGCCACTGGTCATTATTCGGCCCTAACGCTATACGGAACTATGTGGGAATATGTGCTGTGGGCATCCCAAGTTGTTGGGCTAACTATTTGAATAGAAACGAAGGTTTGAAATAAAAACCGGCTACGAACCAGGCGGTCGGGAGTTCGAATCTCTCCGGGCGCGCCAATTTCGCAAAATTCGTCAACGGCTTACAACTTGCGCCGACACGGTTGTCGATCGGATCAACCTCAGTGCCGGAATTTTGCCGGATTTTTTCCGGCACAATTTGTTGGAGGCATCTAAAACTCCTGCAGCTCCGGCGCCAAGTAGTGTGTCGTGAGTTAGACGTTCGTAATGTCGATATGGGTGTGGCCGAACTCCTGAGTGATCTGCAGCCGCGCCCGGAAGTCGGCTTGTTGCTGTTGCTCGGCTAGCGTCGCGTGGAACGATCCGCCCGCTGCCGGCGACTTCCAGCCGGTGAGTTCCACAGTAGGAGGTTGCAATGGCCCGCCTTATCCCGCTGGAACGCAGCAGCCTGTAGCGAGCAATGAGTGGCAGAAAAGACAATCTGTTTTTCGATCTCGTGCGCGTGGCGTTCGCCTACGCCCGACCACGGCGGATCTGCCCGCGCTGCGGCAATCGCTACCGCGTGTGGGAGGGTCAGTGCCACCGTTGTGAGCACCTCGACGGCAGCGAACTGGAAAAGCTTAGGGAAAGGATCAGAACTGATGAGCGGCCGGTCCAGGACCTGCGTTTCGTCGTTGGTCTCTCGATTGCGGTGATGATCGCAGCGACCATCCTCGCTTATATCGCGACCCAAGGGAGGTAAGGCACACCTTACGGCCAATCGGCCATCGCTGGGTTTCTCGCGCACCGAAATTGGTGCGCGGGAAGTCGAGAATCTTATTGGCCGGCTTGAGCACGGTGTGTTCAGTTAGTGCCCATTTCTTGGTGCATCGTTAAGGAAAAGCACCGACAGAATGCGTTGACAGGGGAGGGTGCGCGTCGCTTTGGAGCACGCTGGAACACGCCCGGTCAAACGATCATCTATTCCGCCGAGTCGGGTGCCTTGCTTGAAATCCTGACTCACAGTAGTCGGTGGTTGTTATCCCATTACTTGGTCTATCGACTGGAATTTCCCCAGAACGCTATCTCGGTAGTAAGCTCGCCGAGCTACCGAAGGATTGGCGTAGTTCCCCCGCACCACCGGAACTCGGCAAAATCGGAGATCGGTGGTTTAGGGGAAAACCTTCAGCGGTGCTGCGTGTGTCAAATGCGATCATGCCGCTAGAGGCAAATTTTGACATTCGCGCGGCGCGCTACCCCGGTCAACCGGACAACATCCATTCGTAGGGCGTTCCGGTGAGCGCCTTATTAATTTCGTGGGAGTTTTCGACTAGCTCCGACAGTTGCAGGTCGTCACGATTTTTCTTATATCGTACCTTGGGCTGTTCCGGATTTAATCCAAGGAATGCAGAAACTTTCTGATATGCCAGAAGGGGGTCCAGTGCGATATCCGCCTCATATACGAGTTCAAGTACCTTACGTCCGCTGAGTTGCGCGGTCAGTGTGCTGAATTTTCGCTCAAAGTAATCGAGATGCTCGATCAGTGGCGCGACCGTTTGACCCTGCTCGACACGCTGAACGTCTATTTTGATCCGCACCGGTGGGCAGGCTTCCTCTGCTTTGAAGTGCCACTGCCCGAGTTTCCGCGCTAGCTGAGACGAGATGATCTTGCGCAGTGTGTTTGCACGGCGCAACACAATCCAATGCATGACGTCAAGTTCATCAAGACTTGCAATGAACGTCGGCAGATCAACATGCAAAAACTTCAGGTGGTGAAACTTGACCTCGAATCCGTAATAGCGGTAGCCGGCCAAGCGCATGCGGCGACGCAAGTAGGCTATTGGATCCAGATCGAAGCGTTCGGTCTCACTGTGTCGTCTATCCAGCCAGCGGTGGCGGGCACGATTATAAATTTCGGCATCCCAAAAGATTCGCGTGTGCTGGTCCAAAAGGTCTCCGAGCACAGTGCTGCCATTGCGGCCCATGTGAAACATCACCACGGTTCCGGGCCGTAGGGGGCTCATTATAGGCTGTACGAGGTGACGGTTGATCGCTAGCAGTAAATTGGCCATAAATACTCATTTGCCAAGAGTTTGCTTATCCGCAAGGCAGACGCCCTGATGAACTAAAGTGAGGCGGCTCGAACGCACTTGTCCGGGAAGGCGGATCCTCATTGTTATTTTACCCTTGAGTATCGACCCATGCATACGCTATTTCAGCACGCAGAGAATCTGGCACCAGCGGCAGTGAGAGCATGTCGGTGATTTCGGGTAAAATGGGTATCCCAGTTGCCGGCACGCACCGTGATGAGCCGCACGTCGCTGCGCTCCTTTATCTCATCGGAACAATAAAACGACGAGTGTTAGCAGCCACTCGACCGAGTCAGTAACCATCGGTACGGAGAGTGGAGCTATCGCCGATCCCGACTCAGGCTTGGGCGGAACGAAACCCGACGGAGGTTGTAAGACCGGTTGCGATTGAGCGACGCCACCTACCGTAATCCATGCGCAGCGCAGAGATTCGATGCCGGCGAACCCTGGCGTTAATGCCAGGGTATAGGATTTCGAGACAAGATTACCGGCCAGCGGTGGGTTAACGCGTGGGGAAGATTCCCGTTTCCTACCAAAGCGTTGCCGATGCGCGCGACGTAGAGTTCGTCCAACTCGTCATGGAGACGATCCTGCGCGAGTTTTGCGGGAATAAGTCATGCGCGGTTAAGCGCTGTAGTGCGAAATCTCTGAGTCAAATGCTAGCCGGCCGACCCCGATAGGCCTCGGTCCAGGCCGGAGCGTTGCCGATCTTCTCCAACAAAAAATCGATAAAGACCCGAACTTTCGCAGTCAGAACGTTTGACTTCGGGTAGACAAGCCAAATCGCGGTTTGGTCGTCGACCTTGTAGTCGGACAGCACACGGACCAGCGAGCCGTCGGCAAGTTCGCGGTGAACACTCCACAGTGCGTTCATCGAAATGCCTGCCCCCGCGATGGTTGTGATCTTCTGGCTCAATCCGTCATCGACGGTGAGCCGGCACCCGGCCAGGCGCGGATTGAACTGCCCTGTTTTGCCATCGCGCCCAACCAGCTGGATCGGTGACTGTTCCTTGAATGCGATCAATTGGTGCCTCGCGAGTTCATCTGGATGCGTAGGCGTGCCATGTTGATTCAGATATTCGGGCGACGCACAAAGAATACGCATGTCGTCGGCCAGCCTGCGCCCCTTCAGGCTACTATCCGGGAGCGCCGAGTTGCGCAGTGCCAGATCAAAGCTACCCTGGATCAGATCGAACTCGATATCGGTGAGGCGCAGATCGAGATTAATGCCCGGATGCAACGCTAGAAACTCGGGCAGGATGGGCGCGATATAGAGCTGGGCGAAAGTGCTTGGCGCGGTAAACCTAAGGGTACCCGTCACCGTCACAGTGCCGCGCCCCAACGCGGCGTGGGCCGCATTCTCTTGGGCGAGGATCTCCCTGGCATAAGGCAGGAACTCTGCCCCCTCCAGCGACAGGGCTACTTTCCGCGTCGAACGACGCAACAGATCTGCCCCCAACGCTTTCTCCAGTTTCGCCAGTTTGGCGCTGGCCACCGCTGGGGCCATTCCCAATTCGCGGCCGGCCGCACTGATGTTGAGTTTTTCGGCCGCCAGGACAAACAGCTGAACGCCTTCGGTATCGATTTGATTATATCCGTTTTGCGAATTGTGAAATCAATTATAGGGCGTTTTTTTTCACTTCGCGAACAATTATCTTCTTCGCACGCCTGATTAACGCCTGTATCGACAGGAGGATTTCCGTAATGAACTTCAAAGTATCTGTCTACTGTGCGGCGGCTATTGCGCCCTTGATGATCACTACGCCGGCCTCGGCCGAAGCCTTGCGCGCTAAGGTCGCCTTCAACACTGGCATCGGTGAGAAGACCGCCGATCAGCCGGCGAACGGTGTCAGAGTGGCCTACCGGGTCGAGCTGCAGGGCGGTGAACTCGACGGCTGCGCCGTTGACATCGTCGAGTCACTTTACGGCCGCGATGAGGGCAGTTGGGGAATATTTGACATCGCGGGAGACGTCAGCTGCACCAGCGGTGCTTTCGCCTACACCTCGTCGGGCGCCTGGGACGGCAACGGGTTCCACGCCTCCGGTGACATCAAAGAGGGCAGCGGCCGCGGTGATTTTGAAGGTATCGCCGGTCGCATTGCCCAACTCGGTGGGGCCGTTGTCCCCGCTGCTGCTGGCGATGGCACATCAGATGTTTCCTACGAGCTCGTCGTCGACAAGATCAACGACTGAGCGGTTCTCTACCTCACACGACCTGATCGCCAACTGCTTGGAGACACGCGCCATGGACTACGAGAGCTTCAACACCTTCAGCGTCCGCATCGAAAACGCGGTTGCATGGGTCACATTCGACTACCCGCCGGTCAACATCCAGGGTCTGCCGATGCTTGCGGACCTCAACCACTTGGCGCAGAAACTGGAAGTCGACAGCACCGTGAAGGTAGTCGTGTTTCAGTCGGCGCACCCGGAAGTCTTCGTCGCCCATGCTGATACCAACTTCCTGAAGGATATGTCGGGTAAAGCCGTCTCGCGCGACGAAGTGAAGCTGCTAGATCTGCAGGTTGTACTGGAGCGGATCAGCAAACTGCCCCAGGCGACGATTGCCAAGATCGAAGGCTTTGCTCGAGGAGGCGGCCATGAGTTTGCGCTTGCTTGTGATATGCGTTTCGCAGCGCGCGGTAAAGCCAGATTCATGCAGATGGAAGTGGGCATGGGCATCCTGCCTTGCGGCGGCGGCGCGTCGCGCATGGCGCGCCAAGTCGGTCTTGGTCGTGCGCTCGAGATTGTTCTGGGTGCCCGTGACTTTGATGCCGATCAGGCCGAGGCCTACGGCACGGTCAACCGTGCACTGGACGCGGACGAGATCGGGCCAGTCGTCGAGGAATTGGCAAACCGCATTTCGCTGTGGCCGTCCGAGTCGATCAACGCGACCAAGCAGGCCGTCTATGCTTCTGTCGACCTGCCGATTGAAGATGCGCTTCGCGAAGAAGCCTACTGGCTGTATCAGGCAACTAGCCAGACTCCGGCTCTCAAACGCTTCAAATGGGCGGATGAGCAGGGCGCACAATGCGACATGGATAATCAGCGTGCCTGGCCGGAAATGCTCGTCAAGATCCAGGACGTCAACGAATGAGCGTCAAACGAAGTCCCAAACAATCGTTTCCCTGCCCGCACCCATGGGGATGTTGAACTAAAAAAGCGGCGTCAATTGAACTTGTCCAAGTTCTCGGACAAACCAAACACCCCTTAGGAAAAGTTCGATGAAAGCTATGGTCCTCAATGAATATGGCGACAATGCCGAATTCCAATTGACCGAGTTGGCCCGGCCCGCGGTAAAGGCTGGCCATGTGGTAGTGCATGTCGTCGCAACCAGTGTGAATACCGTCGATACGATGATCCGTCAAATGGGCAACGATTTACCTATTTCCCCTGATCTGCCCGCGGTGCTTGGTATGGACTTTGCCGGTACCGTCGAAGCGGTCGGCGAGAGTGTCATCGACTTTGCCCCGGGTGACGAGGTCTATGGCTGCGCCGGGGGGCTCGCAGACTTACAAGGCGCGCTTGCAGAGTACATGCTGGCCGAGGCCAGATTGATCGCGCACAAACCGAAAACCCTTTCGATGCGTGAAGCAGCGGCGCTGCCACTGGTAGGCATTACCGCCTATGAGGGTCTGCAAAGAGCAAATATTCGTGCCGGCCAGAAAGTTCTAGTGCATGGCGGTGCGGGCGGCGTGGGACATGTTGCCGTGCAATTGGCCAAGCACTTTGGCGAAAACGTCTATGCAACAGTCTCAGGCAAACAGATTGGTGTCATCGAACAGTATGGCGCCACAGCCATTGACTATAAGACCGAAAAGGTCGCGGACTATGTCGCGAAGCATACCAGCGGCGTCGGCTTCGATGTCATTTTCGACTCTGTTGGCGGGGCTAACATGGTTAATTCCCTCGAAGCGGCCGCCTTGAATGGCCACGTCATCACAACGGTATCGATGCTGGAGTTGGACTTGACGGCGGCTCACTTTAAAGGCTTGTCGATACATGTTGTGTTCATGCTGATCCCGATGCTGTACGACCACAAACGAGAAGAACACGGAGCTATTCTCGCGAAGCTGGCCGAGATTGTGGATGCGGGTGCACTCAAGCCATTGCTTGATGAAACGTCGTTTGGCCTCGAAGACGTCGGCGACGCATACGACCGCCTGACCCGCGGACAAGCCATTGGCAAGGTGGTCGTAGAAATCTAAGGACTTGCCAAGAATGGATGCTCGTTTAAGCGGGCAGTTATCGACCTCGAAGCGAGACACGAGCGCGCATAGAAACGAGGAACAGGGAGTGCAAATGATGCTGAAGCATGTCGACAACGGGGGATTCCAGCCGATAAATCGGGGATACAATACCGTATTCCGTATGAACCGGTTGAGCCTCGGCCTGGTGGTACCGCTAGAGACCTATTCGCGGGATCCGGTGCCGAGAATGACCCGGCACCTTGAACGTATTCAGTTGGCCGAGGAACTTGGTTACTCCGCAATCTGGTTGCGGGACGTCCCGTTCAACGTGCCCTCATTTGGCGATGCAGGACAAGTTTACGATCCTTTCGTCTACTTGGGTCTCTTGGGCGGTCAGACTGAGCGGATCGCCCTTGGCATCGCCAGTATCATTCTGCCGCTGCGCCGTCGCCAAAGCAGCGGCAAGCGTCGATGTGCTGTCCGGCGGACGATTCATCCTGGGTGTCGCTTCGGGTGACCGGCCAGAGGAATATCCGGTGCTTAACCTCCCATTTGCCGACCGTGGCGACCGTTTTCGAGACAGCTTCGACTATATCGAGCGCATGTGGGAGGATGCACCGACATTTGAGAATGCCTATGGCAGCCCGCACGGCGGGGTAGACATGTTACCCGAACCAACGACAGGCAAACTGCCGTTACTCATTACTGGCGGCAGTCAGCAGGATCCGGATTGGATCGCGCGGCACGGGGATGGCTGGATAACCTATCCTCGCGGAATCGCTACGCAAGCACGGACTATCAGCGACTGGCGGACGCGTGTCGAGGCAATTAGCGGCCTAGCAAAACCAGCGGTGCAACCGCTCTACGTCGATCTGACCAAAGATCCTCAAGCACCGCCGCAACCGATCCACCTGGGATTCCGACTGGGCGTGAACCATCTTCGGGCGTATCTGAGATCATTGGAGGAAATCGGCGTCAACCATGTGGCGCTGAATCTGCGGTTCAACCAGGCGGATACGGAAGAAACGTTGAAACGTCTGGCCGGCGACATACTGCCCGACTTTTCCGGGGCGAGCATCGCTGAGTGACGGGGACCAGATCATGTCTAAAACCATCTTCATAACCGGTTCCACCGACGGCATCGGGCTGGCGACAGCCAACATGCTGGTCACCCTGGGCCATCATGTTCTGTTGCACGGAAGAAATCCCGGAAAGCTCAAGAAAACCCAACAGTCGCTGTCTACGCTCCCCGGCGGTGGGCGCGTCGAAGGTTACGTCGCGGACCTGTCGCATCTGCCCGACGTGGCAACGCTCGCACAAGCGGTAACCGAAAAGCACACTAAACTTGATGTGCTGATCAACAATGCAGGAGTCTTCAAGACCGCCGATACAAGAACGCAGGAAGGGCTCGATGTCCGCTTCGTGGTCAATACCCTTGCACCCTATCTACTCACGCAAAGGCTTATGTCGCTGATGGGAGAATCCGGGCGGGTGATCAACCTGTCGTCCGCAGCGCAATCGCCGGTCGACCCCGAAGCGTTGTCCGGACGGGTCAGGTTGTCTGACGACTTCACCGCATACGCGCAAAGCAAACTGGCACTCACGACGTGGTCACGCAGTTTGGCGCTTTCGCTCAAAGGCGATGGCCCGGCAATCATAGCGGTCAATCCCGGGTCATTGCTTGGTACGAAGATGGTGAAAGAAGGCTTTGGTGTGGCAGGCGGCGATATCCGCATCGGCGCGAAGATACTCGTACGCGCGGCGCTTGCGGATGAATTCGCAGCGGCTTCTGGTTTATATTTCGACAACGATAAAGAACGGTTCGCCTCGCCGCATCCCGACGCGCTGGATCCACAGAAATCCCTGGAGATCGCCCGCATCATAGAAGCGATTCTGGTCACAAAAACGCAGTCCGGTCTGATTACAGACGCTTCATAATCCGCTGAATTACGTCGCAAACGCCAGGACAACCCCTTGAGCGCCGTCCCAGAAAAGAATTCGGTCAGAAATTCTTGCTCGGGTTCAATCGATGAGATGTCTGGTTCAGGGACCTATGCCCCCCTCATTAAGCACCGAAAGGAGATAATGGCATGAGAACAGCGACAGGACTGGCGTTAGCAGCGTTGGTCGTTGCTAACTCGGCCCATACCGGTGGAAGTCAGAATGACGCTCCCATCAATGTTGTCTTGACGTCGGAAGTCAAGTGGGAACAGCTAAACCCCGCCCGTGGCGACAAAAGCCCGAAGGCTGGGACTCTTTGGGGCGATCGCAACGGTACCGGTCCGACGGGTTTTCTCGTTCAGTTTGTGGACGGTTTTTCGTCGCCACCTCACATTCACAATGTCTCTTACCGCGGAGTGGTCATTAGCGGCCTCATTCATAATGATGATCCTGATGCCGCTGATCTGTGGATGCCGGCGGGTTCTTTCTGGACGCAGCCAAAAGGAGAAGTGCATATTACCGCCGCCAAGGGTAGCACCAATGTGGCGTACATAGAGATTGAGCAAGGACCGTATCTCGTCCTCCCCACAGAGAAGGCGTTTGATAGTGGAGAAAGGCCAGTCAACATGGACACATCGAACATTGTTTGGGTCGATCAGCCTGGAATGCCCGCTCCTGACGATGCACCAAAGGTAGCCTTTCTTTGGGGTAACCCGCAGGATGGTCAGTTAAGCGGAACCCTTGTCAAGCTACCGGCTGGATATACCGGAAAGATAAATAGCCCCGGGTCAACCTTCCGTGCTGTAGTGATCAAAGGTCAACTACAGCACCAAGTGCCGGGGGAGACCGGCATTGAGACCTTGGTGCCGGGTAGTTTCTTCAGCTCGAAGGGAGAGTCGGTGCATCAGATCTCGTCCGAAGCGGGAGAAGAAAGCATCATCTATGTACGCACGGATGGCAAGTACGAGGTCATTCCGACGAAGTAACCGCGCCCGGTTGGCGTAGTTGTAGACCTGATAAATCGATCGAGGCCGCCAGAAATCAAAATCTCATTTCCGAAAGGCACCGTCATCATCGTCACGTTCGCAGACTCAGGGCACGGTGTATCCAGTAGCGAAGCGAACGAATCATCGATCTGCAGTCACGCGCTTCTCCAGACGGAAGCGCGAACTAGACCATCACCGAGTACTACCCTCCCTGGTGCGATTCCAACGACTTATTCGTTCCAGAAATAGGAACGGATTCGTGAACCGTTTGCTACCGCGCAACCAACCCCAACAACACCCCGGCTGACGGTCTTTATGTTGTTAAAGGTCACTGTGCGGACACCGAATCCGGAATAAGCCTGTTGTTTAACTTGCACTACTGTGCCGTTCGCTCTGCTCGAAACTACGCTGCAAAGGCGGTTTTGCCCAGTATTTTCAGCATTAAATAATTTGACTATCACGGTTAGGATCGGCGCGGTGCCGGTCTTTTCCCGCAGAATCGGGCACTCAAAAACGGTTGTCGCTCCCGATGTGTTAACGATGTCAAGGTTATTGAAAATCGTGGAGTCAGTATTAAAAAATGGGGCACATGCGTACCCAGGCTGGGTTTTAGAGTCCGCGTTCACGGGCATCGCCAGCGCCGTTGCGATAACGAATGTGCAGGACATGGAGATCAGTTTGCTCTGAATGGTCATGATGAGTCTCCCCCTTTGAGGTGGATGTCAGCGGGCACGAACGTGTCCGGTATGGACACGCTGATCTGCAAGGTTTATGAATGCGTGAAGGGTGCGGATTGTCCCCGGGGACCAACAGACGAAAAAAACAAGACTACGAAACAGTTCGTCACCGCCACAACCCCCACATATTCGTTGACTCCTTCGAGTGGCCTCGATTATCTCACCCCGTGCGCAACGCTAACAGTGATTCTGAATCAACAAATACTGCTGCTCTGCACAATGATTGCGCCAAATCGCTGACCAACTGCGAATTCTGGCCTGTGGGGTGCGAATTCCTATCGAAGCGACTATCGAGCGTGACACTCCCTGTATAGATCGTCCGGCATCAACTCCGTGAGCGGAAGGCCTGTGAATCTAACTCTTCAGATCAGTGGAGCTCGTCCAATTCGCCTCGGAGACGAATCCTGCGGGAGTTTGTGATCAGGCTCTCCAACTCAGCCGCCGAGGGGAGCACCGATCGGTGCGATGGACAAGGTGATTGCCGCGCGTACTGACCGGCGACACGGTACTGCGGTACTCGCATGCACCCATGCTACCCATTCGGTTATGGATGGGGTGCATTCCGAGCACATGGTTTACACTTGGAACCGCTCTATCCATCGGCTCGCTCCAACGCCGTCTGCGCCGCCGGGCGGCTCGTATCCATATCGATTAGGGAGATTCTCTTGACGAACAAGAAGAAAGGATTATGCAGGTTTGTGTGCCTGTGGCTGTGGCTACTGCCCATACAGCTCCACGCCCAGGTGGTGGCGTTGGATCGAGGTATGCGTCTGGAAGACAAACGCACCGGGTGGCTGCCTTACGTGTTTTCGACCGACGCGCTGGGTACGGCTGTGGGCGTAGGGGGCTTTTCCTCGGGGAATTTCCAACCGCAGTCGAGCCTGTTTGGGACGGCCTTTATCACGTCGAACGATTCCAGCCTGGTGTCGGGGGCGCTGAACAATATCCGCCTGGGTAGCGGACGGTGGTTTTTCGACACCTTCCTCTTAGTAGATCACTTTACCGACCAGCGTTTCTACGGCGATTTCGACCAGGACCCCAACGAGGTCCGGGCCGGTTCCAACGACTCAGACGAGGATGATTTTGTGACCGGCGTCAGCGATGAGGTGACCTTCAACATGACGTTGAAGTACCGACTGCCGATCGGTGGAATCCGGAATGATCCGGTGGCGGTTTACCGTGTGCACCGGGGGTTGCTCGAATCGGGTCCGCGCGGCGGTGAGGAGTGGAATCCATTGGCAAGCGGTCAAACGACGTTTGGGACCAAGCTGTTCTATACCTACCGGGATCTGGAGGACTTCACCATCGGCCCTGAGGGGGAGCAGGTCGTTCCTGATGAGTTGGCCGCGGAGACCAACGGACTGGAGTTCTGGCTCGAACACGACAACACGGATTTTCCGAGAAATCCGTCCCAGGGTAGCCGGCAACTGTTGAAGTTCTCCCGTGACTTTGGTTGGTTCGACAGTTCCAATAGCTGGAGCAACATTCAGCTCGACCTGGCGAAGTATTTCGACCTGGGTACGTCAAAGTGGTTCCGCCAGCAGGTCGCGGCACTGAATTTCTGGACTTCGAACACGACGACCTGGGAGACGGATGCGGCGAATCCGAATGTCGTATCGAATCGCCCGCCGCCCGGTTATGGTTCGACGCTGGGCGGCTTCGATCGGTTGCGCGCGTATCCGTCGGGGCGGTTCCATGACAAGGCTGCGGCTTACTACGCTGCGGAATTGCGCCTGATTCCCGAGACTCAACCGCTGCGCGACCTCCCCGTGCTGCGCTACTTCGAGATCGACTGGTGGCAGGTTGTCCCGTTCGTCGAGGCCGGCCGGGTGGGTTCGAGCTACGATTCCGAGTTGTTCTTCGACGACCTGAAATGGAGCGCCGGAGTCGGACTGCGGCTGATGACGTTCCGTTTTCCCGTGCGTCTGGACTTCGCCACCGGCGAGGAAGGATCGTCGGTCTGGGCGATGTTTGCGCAACCGTTCTCGCGCCAAGGGAACTAGCTGTGGGTGCCTGACAGCGGCTTGGGGTGAACGGTGAACGTGCTCTGATACAACGGCTTACTAGTTAGGGTGGAGACGTTTTAAGGTTTGAAGCACAAGAGTGGGGCGCTACAGGGATCGCCCTGCGTTTACAGGAACCTCTCAACAAAAGCGGTCGCCGTTTTTCCGAGGAGGCCCAATCTCCGTAGCCGCGGGTGAAATCGACTCTGGGTGTCAGAGCAGCCTCCTGAAGCTGGGCCGCAGGGATTCCGGTTCTCGTACACCGCGCAACACCGTGACGAGTTCCCCCTCGCCGTCGAAAAGCAGCAGCGTCACGTGGGGAACATTATGGCGTCGCGCGAGGGCGCGTCCGTCGCCTGTTTGGATGTCGGCGATTCGGAATTGAATGCGATCGTGGAACTCGCCTTTGACTGTATTCACGTTGTCGCGAAGGCTTCGACACAGGCTACAACCCGGATCGTGCACCTGGACGACCGTAGGCGTGCCGTTGCCAATGACCGAGAGGTCGTGGGTGACTTCATAGTTGCGCTTGTACGCGGTGAGGCCGACCACCGCGACGGCCCCAAGGGTGCAGGCGATGACGATGCCCTGAACATGCTTGAGAAATCGACGGCGCGCGCGCGCCGCCGACTTCTTTGTCTTGTTGCTCATGAAAAAGTTCCCGATTGTCGAATTATTTTGGACTGATTTGCGAGGTGCCGAATGATTGCGCCTCTCAAGTATCAGTAGACCGGGAAAGTGGACGAAATATTCCCCCGGTGAACCCCGGTTTTGCGAAGGTGCATGTGGCCGATCCCTACCGCACTTCAAATGCGTTGTACTGTGGCCGCAGTTGTGCTTTAAGATCGCCTGGCGAACCTTCATGAACACGCGCCGGCCTCCCGCGGCCACGTATTGCAAGTGATGCGCGCGATTTCGGAATATCGCCGATGTGAATGCGAGCTTCGCACACCTGGCCGCGGTTCTATCAACGATAGGGAGTGGGCAATACATTATCTGGGAGGCGCCGTAAAGGATGCGCCCGGTCATTCAGTCTCCCGGCATCGATCCGGTATAGGGCGTCCGACTCACCGCATCGTGCACCATCGTCGCGAGTGTCGTCAGATCGAATACGGGCAAGCCGAAACGCGCGTGTAGCTGGTACGCGTAAGGTGGCATATCGGTACATTCGAGTACCAGGCCGCGTATCTCCGGATGCGCATCGATCATCGCACTGGCCGCCGCGAGCACTTCGGCCTCGATCTTGCCGACGTCCATCGTGGTGCGCTTCGCCTCGATGATGACATCGTTGAATTCGCTGCGGCCTTCCATGCCCTGAATCACGACCGGGATATCCGCTGCGCCAACCGCAGCGAAATGCGCAGGCGTCAGATTGTCACCGCTTGCGGTGAGCACACCAACCGGCGCGGCGGCGCCGGTCAGGTGATAGACGAGCGGCACCTGGATCAGGCTCGAAGCAAAAACCGGGATTTTCACTGCTGCGGCCAGTTCTTTCTGGAACAGGGCAAGAAAGCCGCAACTACCGGTAATCGCGCGGACACCCTTGGCTTCGAGGCGTTTGGCGGCATCGATGAATGGTGCGATGTACTTACTGGAAGGATCGAACACGAGTTCCTTCACAGTCGCGCCCCTGACGGTTTCGTAAGTGACGCTGAAATCGAGGCCCGACGGATTCCTGATGTGCCCCGGAGGTTTGGGAAACCGTGTATCGAGGCAAAGCACGCCAATCGATGCGCTGCGTAGTTGCGGGCCGCGGCGATAAACAGTCATTTCGGTGGTGCTCCGGTAGCCGGGGATTTCAGCCGAATATTAAAACAAGCGGGTCGGCACAGCCCAGCAGATCGTCTTTGGTCTACTGTGGCTTTCTTCCTGCGCATTTGACCCGACGAGCGCGCCATTACTTCGCGTGCTTCGATTGCCAGTCGGCCGAAAGTGCCTGTGCTTCGGCGATTTCGTCCTGCGTCATGAACGATTTCAGGGCGTCGCGATTGCTGGCCGCGATCTTGCCGAGGAATCCCTCGGTCGCCTGCGCCGCCAGGATATCGAACCACATGTAGGCCAGAACATGGTTTTTTGCGACCCCGGAGCCGCCAGAGTATAGATTCCCCAGCGCGAACTGAGCATCGAAATTGCCGCCTTCGGCAGCCCTACGCCACCAGCGAAGCATTTCATCATTGTTCTGCGCGACACCCCGGCCATCCCGGTACATGGAGCCGAGAACGAACTGAGCTTGGGTATCCCCTTGTTCGGCGAGTTGTTTGACCGCCGTCAACTCATCAGCCGATGCCGCCGGCGTCAAACCCAGCATCAGGAGAATAAATAATATAATGTGTTTCATAGTCCTTTCTCCAATCTCCGTTGTGGTTTCATCGAGGGACCTCACGATCCGGAAAGCGGGATAGATCGAGATCGGCCGAATCAAGGAAAAATTCGACAATGATCCGGTGTGGCTCCTTACGCCAATGACGCCCACTCTCCAGAAGTCCCATCTGCACACTCCTCAATCAAAGCGGTCGATTCGGTAGGGGGATAGATCGACGTCGGGCGGGGCGCCGGTAACCAGATCGGCAACGATACGACCGGTCTGGGGCGCCATGCTCATTCCCCAGTGGGAGTGCCCGAACGCCGCGTACAAGCCGGTAAATCCGTTCACCTTGCCGATCGAGGGCAAGTTGTCGGGCAAAGACGGCCGGATACCCATCCATTCTTCGGTGTCGTCGGTATTGATATCCGGGATCAGTGCTTTGGTAAACGCTTTCAAGCTGCGCGCGCGTTTGTAATTGGGCGCAGTATCGAGACCCGCGAATTCCGAGGTGCCGGCGCTGCGGATACCGTTCTCCATGGAGCTGCAGACAAACAAGCGGTGGGTCTCCATGACCGAATTGTTGAGTGTGACGCCCGGGTTTCTGAAGGTCAGGTGATAGCCCCGTTCCGCCGTCAGCGGCAGCTTCAAGCCGAGCGGTTCCAACAGGCGCACCGACCAAGCGCCGGCGGCGAGCACCAGTTTGTCCACCGAAATCTCGCCAAGGTCGGTTTCCAGCCGCCATGTCGCCGCCTCAAGCGGGATCAGCCGGTACACGGTACCCCGCAGCAGTCGGCCGCCCATCGACTGGAACTTCTCCGCGAGCACCGCACCGAGCCGCCCGGGTAATGCCGCCCGGGTCTGATTTCTGATCAGGATCGCCGCTTTGTAATTGGGCGATAACGCTGGCTCTAGCGCGCGCAGTTCATCCCCGCCGACGAGCTCCACCGGCGTACCGTGGCGAGCTCGCAACTGCCAGGCCGCGCCGTCGAGATTAGCCTGGGTCTTGTCCCGGAACACGTGAACGTACATCGAATCGCGAAGCAGGTCAGCTTCGCCGGTGTCGTTCAAATGCTTCCTGTAGAGGCTGATGCTCGGCGCGTTCAAGACGGCCATGGCATCGCTGATCTTGATCGCTCTTGCCATGTTGGCGTTGCGAAGAAAACGGAGTGACCACGGCAGTACCTGAAACAGATGGCGAGGCGAGATGGATACGGGCCCGTTGGGATCGAGCAGCCACTTCGGGACTCTCTTCCACACGCCGGGCAGGCACTGGGGGACGACGCTCCAAGGCGAAATGACGCCGGCGTTGCCGGAGCTCGCCCCCTGCGCCGGTTGCTCCCGATCGATCATGGTGACTGAGACTCCTTTCTCCACCAAGGACAACGCGCAGCAAATGCCGACGATGCCCGCCCCGACGACTGCAACCTCGTCTTTAGATGATGACGTCATTTGGCACGTGACGGTATCAATAGAGGGCTGGTTACCTCCGCCGCGCTGAAATCTTAGCGAACGACGTACACCGAGCAGTTGGCATGGCGGGAGACCCTGGCGGCGTTGCTGCCCAGAAGGAAATCAGCGGCGTCGGGCTTGTGACATCCGATGACAATCAGGTCAGTCTTGTCGGCTTCGGCTTGCGCAAGAATCTCCCGATAAATCGGTCCGTAACGGAGCAGCACTTGCGTCGCCTCCGGCGGCAGATTCGAGCTTGCCGCCAATTTGTGGAGTTGGTTCATGAGCTTTTCCGCCATCTGACGTTGGAAGTCCTCAGGGAGACGAGTCGCGACATCGGTTGGCAATTTGGCAGCCACGTGGACCAAGGTGACTTGCGCGTCATGTAGGCTCGCGATCTCGCTCGCGGTCCGCAACATCTTTTCCGTCAACTTTGAGTCTTCAAGATCGACGGCGACTAGAATTTTCTTGGGCATACCTTTAGACCTCCGAGTGCATTTTGTCTGAGGGTGCTGCGGTGACTCGTTTCCTGGCGAAAATTTGTACCAGGATGACCGGCGCGACGATCGCCAACGCAATAAGATCGGACTGCCAGCTCGGTGCAATGGCAACCAGCCCGGCGATAGCGGCAAGGAGGCGTTCGATCCAATGCATGGGCGCCAGGAAGTGGCCGACCACCGCGGCCGACAATGCCACGACACCCAAGATGCAGCTCAGCGAAGCGTAGGAAAACTCAAGAAAATCGAATCCGGTCGACGACACGAAGAGCAAGACCGGCGCGTAAACGAACGCCATGGGTGCGACGACCTTGCCGAGCCCGAGCGTGAACGCGGATATGCCGGTCTTGAACGGGTTCGAGTTGGCGATCGCCGCGGCCGCATAGGCGGATGTGCAAACCGGCGGCGTAATCTCCGCCACCACGCCGTAGTAGAGCACGAACAGGTGACTGGCGATCGGCGGTACGCCCAGTTGACTCAAAGCCGGTTGGGCCACCGAAACCAGCATGATGTACAGCGCTGTCGTCGGAATCCCCGCTCCCATCAAGATGCAGGCGATGGCGATCAGTATCAGTGACAGGAAAAGCTGCAGATCCTGGACCGAGAAAAGCTCGAACGCACCAACGCTTATGAACCAATGGAGGTTTTCAGCCATGGCGGCGGCGCCTGTGGTAACCATGAAGCCGATCCGGAAACCGACACCGGTGGTGTTGATGACTCCGACCACGATACCGACGGCGGCGGATGCCGCCCCTACGGCCAAGGCGTATTTCACGCCGGTTTCGATGGCGTTTAAGAACTCGGGCAGTTTGATTCGCTCTTGGGGATTGAAGACACCGATCACCGCGCCGGCGCAAAGCAGCAGGGTGATCGGAAAATCAAAACCTTCGGTCAGATACTTCCAAACGACGAAAGCGATAAAGGCCGCCGGGTATATGAGCGTCGCCGGGGCGCTGCGCCTGGCGCCTCCCACGATTATGGCGAGACTGATGCCGCAAAACGCCGACATGTAGGGCGTGTATCCCGAGAACAATACGGTCAGGAGCGCAATCAAAGGGATCACGTTGGCCCAGCCGTCGCGCCAAACGGCGCCGAGTTTAGGCAGCAGGTCGGCGGCGAGACCCTCGAGGTTCAACCTTTTCGCCATCAGGTGAACGACGGTGAACACGCCGACGTAGTGCAGCATGGCGGGGAAAATCGCGGCGATGACGATGGTCGTGTAGGGAACCTCCAGGAACTCGGCCATGATAAAGGCCGCCGCCCCCATGATCGGCGGCGTGATCTGGCCGCCTGCGGAGGCTGCGGCTTCGACACCGCCGGCGAACCGCCCAGGATAGCCGAGGCGCATCATGTTCGGGATGGTCAAGGAACCCGTCGAGACCGTATTGGCTACCGACGATCCGGAGATCGTGCCGAAAAACGCCGACGACACCACCGACACCTTGGCCGGACCGCCCTTGTACCTACCGGCCAGGATCGTCGCGTTGTCGATAAACAGGCTGCCGAGTCCGGTGCGCTGCGCGATGACCCCGAACAGCACGAAGTGAAAGACGATTGTCGAAACGACCCACAGCGTAACGCCGAAGATGCCTTCCTGCGGGAAGTACATGGAGGATACGAACGTATTGAATCGAACCCCCGGGTGCTGCAGGATGCCCGGGAAATACGGGCCGAACAACGCGTAGGCGATGAAGACACAAATGATCAGCGGCAGTACCCAGCCGAGCGTGCGCCGCGCAATATCGAGGACAAGGACGATTAAAATGGACCCGAAGAACAGATCGTAGTTGTTCGGGTTCCCCATCCGGAAAGTCTGTTCTTCGATGCCGAACGCGGGCAGACCATGCCACGCCAGGCCCAGATAGAGGGCGGCCGACACACCCAGGATTATTGCAATCAAATCGTAAAGGGGCACATTGCCGATCCTGAGACCGCCGGTCTTTACCTGCGACGCACCCTGGCTTTTGAGGATCGGGAACAGCGCGTAGGTCAAAATGAAAAGGCCGGTGAGATGCCACCCCATGTGCCAGTGTTCGGCGGGTAAAGCAAAACCCGCCGTCAGATAATGATAGAGGGCGAAGACCACGGCGACGACGCGGAGCCCATGCTTTAGTATTCCGGTGATGGGGCGCGTGGCAGCGGTTTCGTCGTATTTTTCCTCGATCGCCGCGAGTTCTTCTGCACTGAGTTCATGTTCGTCAGGTTTCAAGTCGCTCATGGTCCTTGCCTCCTCTCAGGGCATGCGGCGGTACCAAAGTGGCGTGGGCGGCGAAGTGACGCTTCGACTGCGGTGCGCAATGCACCGCATCCTCTAAACAAGCAGTCTCCCGGCCGGCGGTGTACGGTAGCGTTGTACGGACCGCCGACCGGGGGCCTTCACTCTAAAGAGCGGGGGCCAACTACAGAAGGCCGGCTTCTTTGTAGAACTTCTCCGCGCCTGGATGCAGCGGAACCCCCAAGGCCTTTACGCCATCCAGTGCGGTTTCCAGGGTGATCTGTTTGCCCTTGGCATGGCCGTTGTCCAACAGCGTGCGGGTGTTCTTGTTCCACAAGGCCTTGGTGATGCCGTAGATCAGGTCTTCGCCCTGGTCTGCGGAAACCACGAGCAGGGCGCTCACCGCCGGAGTCAGCGTTTCATTGGAAACGCCTTCGTAAACGCCACCCGGAATCTTCGATGGGATATAGGCCGGGATGATCTTGTTGATCTTTTCCATATCCTGTTCCGAGAACGAATGCAGGTTCATGCCCTTGGTGGAGGCCAATTGCACCATCGCCGCCACCGGCCAACCGGCCGCATAAAAGTAGGCATCGAGCTGACCGTCGGCCATACGCTCGGCCGACTGGGCGTTGTTGAGCTCGGCCTCATCCATGTTGTCGCGCGTGACCCCCCACGCCTCCAACATCTGCAGCACTGCGACCTGCGTGCCGGAACCGGCCTGAGCGATACCCACGCGTTTGTCCTTGAGGTCGCCCAGGTCATTGATTGTCTTGCCTTTGGGCAGAACCAGATGCAGGTCTTCCGGATACAGGTTGGCAACGATGCGCAGCTTGCCGTGCGGCTTACCTTCGAACTTGCCTTGGCCCAGATACATGTCGCGGGTAACGTCGGCGGCCGCCATACCGGCTTCGAGCTCGCCGTTCTGTACGGCCGCGTTGTTGAACACGGATGCCGTGGTCGACTGGGCGATGGCAATCAGGCCCGGCACGCCGCACTGGCCGCCCTTGTCGCACGGCCTGGAACCCGGCGGGGCGGAAATCCCGTTGGCGATGGTGCCGCCGATGGGAAAGTAGGTGCCGCCAGCGCTACCGGTGCCGATGCGGAAGAATTTCGGTGCTTGTGCTTCGGCGACGGAGCTGGCGGCCAGTATGCCGGTGACGGCTGCGACAGCGAGTTTCGAGTTGAATTTCATTGATCTTCTCTCCCTTGCTCCTAGTGGTTGCCAGACTGGATGTCGGTGTGGCAAGCGTGAACCCAGTCCCGGAAAACCTAGCGTAACGATTGCATCAAATAGATACAAATTATTAATTTCTTTAAAATCATTAGAATAGTCTATATAATGAATTCGACCGGCGGAGGGAGATCGTTGAATCTCAAGCAGTTAAGGGCGTTCCGGGAAGTCATGTTGACGGGGTCCGTCTCGGAAGCGGCCCGCAGCCTGTATCGCACACAGCCGACGATTAGTGCATTGATCGCCGGACTCGAAGCAGAGATCGGTTACAAGCTGTTTGAACGCCGCGGACGCCGACTGCATCCCCAGCCCGAGGCCCATTTCCTCTTCGAAGAAGCGACGGCGATCATCGATCGGCTGGATTCGGTAGAAAGCGCAGTGAAAAGCGTTCGGCATTTGGAACGTGGCACCATACACATGGTCGCCATGCTGGGACCCTCCGTCTTTCTGCTTCCCGATCTCGTCGCCGACTTTCTCGAGGGTCGTGACAACGTGCAGGTGTCGCTGATCACTCGCAGCGCCCCGCAGGTGGAACGCCTGGTGTCGGCCCAGCAATTTGACTTGGGGCTCGCCGACGTGAGCTACGCCGGGTTCCGGGAATCACCGCTTGTGCGCCACGAAATGTGGCATCTGCCTTGTTTGTGCGCCGTCCCCGGCACCGACCCGCTCGCCAAGCGCAACGAAGTCACCGCCGCTGATCTGGACGGCAGGCCCCTGGGGACGCTATACAAAGATCACCCAAACACCCTGCAACTCCAGGAGGCCTTCGCCGCCATGGATGCGCGCTTGAATATCCGCATCCAGACTCAGTATTTCATTCCGTTGTTGAGCTTTGTCGAACGCGGTCGTTGTTATTCCGTCGTCGACCCGCTAACGGCGCGGAGTTATCAACGCCACTGCCGGAGCAGTTCGGCCCCCGTCTTCCTGCCGTTCTTACCGCCGGTGCACCTTATCGCCTCAATCATGACGCCGGCCCATAAACCGGTGTCCCATCTCGTTGCGCTCTTCATTTCCGAACTGCGCGCCGAACTCGAGTCGATCGAAAACTCGTACGGGCCGCTCAATGAGCCGCACCGATCATAGGTCGATGACTAGCGTTATCAGACGGCCGTGGCCAGCAAGCGAGCGGTGGTACTGGCCACCCGCTCGTTATCTCACTGAGACGACAGTGACGGCCTCGCACCGCCAGGGCGAGAGTTTGCGGAACCGCGTGCGGGAAAGACCAGGAAATCGAATCCATGCTTGAACCGGCGCAATTTCGAGTCAATGAAGCTTGGATCGCGTTCAAGCTCAATGACGCCCCCGTGGTTACAAAGGACGAGGGTGACTACAATGTGTTCGCGCTCATGGACGCGGCGAGTCTTTTTATTCTTGCTGCTGAATTTGTTCGAGCCGATTCAAAGGAGCCCTCTCAATTGGAGTCCGAGCGTTTGTTGGCAGCCGGGAAATCTCATAAACAGGAGTTTCCGGAAAAGCTTTTCATTCCAACCGGTCAAGCGGCTGATATCCTGAGTACGGCGGCGGAGGGGCAAGGTATTACCGTCGTCCGTATCCCGGAGCGGGAACTCTCGGTATTTGTACGTGAAGCACGCGACGGTTTTCGGGAGCACGTTAGCAGGGATAGGCGGCAGTGAGACATAGATATTCGCCGTCCGCCGCGCGAAATGTGGGCGAAAAAAGCGGCGGCGGGGCCGCCGGGGGCGCGGTTGATACGATCAGTCCGGCTCGGTACGCTACATAGTTTGGCGGCATTGCTCGGGTGAGACGACCGATCGAGCATGAACACGCGGGTGAGCAAGATCACTGTCTACTACGATGGCGCATGCCCGGCCTGCGTTCGCGATCGGGCGCAGTACGAGAAACTCGCCGGCGACACCGGAGATCGCGTGTCCTGGGTCGATATCACCGGGCGCGACGAGCAGTTGCGGCAAATCGGCATCGATCCCGACAAGGCGATGAGGGAACTGCACGTCGTCGATGAGCAACAGCGGGTACTGGTCGAGCTCGATGCGTATATTGCATTAATGCGTAGAGTGCCCGCCCTGAAACCGCTGGCGTGGTTGATTGGCCTGCCCGTGATCCGGCCGCTGGTGTCGGGGATCTATCGTTGGCAGGTGGAGCGCCGTTTGCGGCGTGAAGGGCGGATCTGACCGGAGCCGGTGCCCGCGTTGCGCCGTTGGGTGAAGTCGATGGCCGCATCCTGGGCGATGGATGGCAAGGGGGATCCGATAACGGGGCAATTGCAACACTTTCTATTTTGCGCTCCAGGACCGCGTCAGACGTAAGGGGAGGGTCACACCCGCCGTTTCCAGTTGGTTGGCGGGCGAGATGTGTGCAGCATGGCAACAACGCCGATCAAATCGGCTGGCCAGGCGTAACGGAAACCGCCTGGTCGACGCCCATCGGGGCAAGTTGGTCGAGGGCGCACTTGCTACGCGCGTATCACGTTACTCTTCTATAACTCGTGGCGATGAAGCGTATGAATGGTGTTATCGTGTGGCTGACGATATTGTGGACACCACGTTCAATCACTCCGTTTGGTCGGCGCGGTATATGCCTCCACTTCCGTCTTCGAACAGCGCTCTAAACACGATTGACCGGCCGCTCAAGAATCTTTGTGATCCGACATCGACGTCCTTGACCTCTCTGCCGTCCAGTACGTCGGATTCGCCAATCACTTTCCGCAGTTCGCCGCTGGCGTAGAGATAAACCGCTCCACCAAACCCTATGTCGGCCCTGGTACGGTTTCCGGTTTCGATGTCGGGCGCGAACCCGTACTGATATCTCCCGTGAAAGGCGAGTATCCCGTGCTCGGTTTGAGCCGGCCCGACGGTCAGGAAGAAATCACCGCGCGGATGCGGAACCCGCGTAGTGACGTCAATAGCGAGAGTCAGGCCATCGTCTGTGAGCACATAGATGCCGCTTCCACCATCATGCCATCGGCCCGTAAACGTGATCGTTCCGTCTTCATCGAGATCATGCAACGCCAAACCCCGCAAACCCTTCGGGGGGATGGCGCGATCATCCCCCCTCGCCGCAAGCGTGACCAGTCCTGTATCAATGTCTACGGTATAGAGGCTCTTGACCTGTTGTGCTGCACCGGTTACGCCGGAGAACGCCACGCGGCGATTATCGGCTCTGACGGGCTGCCCAATCGCGAGAAACACGCCGCCGTCCGGCGCCAAGTCGCCCTGCTGCACGAGCGCGGGTCCTCCGAGATTTGTATAGATACCGTGGTCCAACAACCGGGATGTCGGCGCCGCCAAGAAGACGACAATGCCATTGTCGACGTCGGGTCCCGCGAACAGGTCTGCGAACATGCGGTTGTCCGCTACGACATTCAGTCCGGCATTACGTGAGAAGAGGTAAAAGCCCTCCGTGCCAACGCCGCGCCCCCTGAACGCCACGTCGCCGTCCGCGACCGCGGGACGAAAATCCAAATCGGTAAAATTGCCGATGCCCCCGGGGATCGGGGTATTGAGGTCCGCAATCACCTGCAATCCCTGGAAACGATTGTGCAGGTATATCCCCAGATGAGGCGATGGGGGGATGCAGGCGGCCTCATCGGCATCGACGCAGCCCACAAAAACGACGTCGTCACCGCTGATGGACGGATTGCTCCCGAAAGCCGTAAACGTGTCTCCCCGCCCCGGCACAACGGTATTGGTGTCGGCTATCTTGGTGAACAGAAACTCGGCCCAACTGGTCGAGATCGGGGTCAGCGTCAAAAACGCTGCCACGAGCAATGTGGTCAACCTACGGTCTCTCACCGCCTGCGTTCCTCCTGCTTTCAACTCACGCTCCACCGAGCGAAAATCTCCCGCAAGCACTCGCGGTGCGTTGCCCCTCTCGGGTGCCTCGTCGCGCCTTGGCAGTTAACCGGAAAAACGAGACAGCCCGGGTTTCCGGATCAGTCTCCGTATTAGATCAGTCTTTCCAGGCGCTCGGATCGATATCCAAATCCGAAAACTTCGCCGGCTCGAAAACCGGATGTTCGATCCCCTGCTTCAGCTGTTCCCGATAGTCCTTCAATACCCGCATGCCAACCGGAAACAACATAATAATGGCCAGCAGGTTGACGAGGGCCAGGACACCCATCATGGGATCGGAGAAGAAGAAAACCGACGTGGCTCCCGGTGCCGAAGATCCGAGAAACACTAACCCGACAACCAGGATGCGCAGAACGTGGCGAGATAACTCGCTTTCCGTAAAGACCGTGAGCGCGTTCTCACCCAAGTAGTAGTTATAGATGATGGAGCTGAAAGCGAACAACAGAATCGCCACGCTCAGGAAATACTGGCTCCACGCCCCCACGTGCGACACCAGGGACTGCTGAGTCAAGACCACTCCGTCGATACTGGCTCCCGGCTCGTAAACACCCCCCAACAGAATCATAAAGGCGGTACAGGAGCAAATAATGATGGTGTCGATGAACACCGAGAGGGACTGAACGATTCCCTGGCTGATCGGATGACGAACGTAGGCCACCGCGGCGACGTTCGGTGCACTGCCCAGGCCCGCTTCGTTGGAAAATAGCCCGCGACGAATGCCATTGGCTATGGCTGCACCCATGCCGCCACCCACAGCTTCCTCAAATCCGAAGGCGTTTTTCACAATCATTGCCAATATGGCGGGTACCTCTGTGATGTTGATCGCGATGATGATGAGGGCCATGCCGATATACCCAATAGCCATGACGGGAACCACGACATCAGCGACGTGGGCAATCCGCTTGATGCCGCCGTAAACGACGAAACCGGTCACTACCGCGAGCCCGATCCCGGTCCAGATCCTGCCTATTCCGAAGCTGTCCTGGACCGCTCCGGCCACCGTGTTGCCCTGGAACGCGTTAAAACCCAAGGCAAAGGCGGCAATCAAAGAAACCGCGTACAGCATCGCCAGCCAATTATAGTGGTGTCCCAACCCGTGGATGATGTATTGGGCCGGACCACCTCGATACGTGCCATCTTCGTCCGAGCGTTTGTAAGTCTGGGCCAGCGAGCATTCGAACAGACTGGTTGCCATGCCAATCAACGCGATCGCCCACATCCAGAAAACCGCACCAGGACCACCTAGCGTGATGGCAACCGCCACGCCGGCAATGTTCCCTCCGCCGACGCGGCCCCCGACACTGACGAACAGGGCTTCTCGTGAACTGACGTGCCCACCCGCCTCGGGCTGTCCGCCTGGAAACAGCACCCGGAACATGCGCCCAAAAAACCGGAATTGGACGAATCCCGAGGCCAAGGTGAAGAATACGCCGAGGACAACCAAGAACGGGATGAGCGCCCATCCCCAGGTGGCGTTACCGATGCCGTTGAAAAAACTCTCCAGGTAACCCATTTGTCTCTCCTTTACTTTTAGTGCATTCCCAGGAAAAGCAGCCGGAGATCACTCTAGGAGAGTTCGCCGGGTGATGCAACTCAAAAGGACCAGTGTCACAATTGCGTATATCAGCGCAGGGATGTTGAACGACGGTTACGGTAAGCATTGCACTACTGAGATACGTGGTGAAACCATAGGAAGCGATACACGCGTCCGAAAGTGAGACTCCAGTAGCGGGTCCGGGAAAGAACGTGTTAGCTTTCGTGGACTTAACTCGGGGGGGGGAAACCACGGCCTGACCATGAGCGATGGGGTGCCCATTTTCGTTTTGCACTCGTTCGGCGCGCCATGAACGCGGTGGCGCAACCGTTGCGCATTGCCATGTGGTCGGGCCCGCGCAACGTTTCCACGGCCATGATGCGTGCTTGGGAGAATCGTTCCGACACCGTCGTTTGCGACGAACCCTTCTATGCCCACTATCTGCAGGAGACGGGGCTGGAGCATCCCGGAAAAGCAGAGATCATCGCCGCCGGCGAAACCGACTGGCGACGCGTCGTTTCCCAACTGACCGGCCCGGTGCCGGGCGGCCAAAAGATCTTCTACCAAAAACACATGACCCACCATCTCCTGCCGCACATCTCCCGCGACTGGTTGGGCGAGATGGTCAACTGCTTTCTGATTCGCGATCCGCGCGAAGTGCTGCTCTCCTACCTCAAGACCCGGGATCACGTGACAGTGGAGGACATCGGTGTGCCGCAACAGGCGGAGATTTTCGACTACGTGCGCCACACGCTGCACCAGAACCCGGTAGTCATCGATGCCGAGTTGTTTCTGAAAAACCTGCGTGCCCAACTGTGTGCCTGGTGCGAAAGCCTTGGGATTGCCTTTACCGAGGCAATGCTGCATTGGCCCTCCGGCCCTCGGGACGATGACGGTATTTGGGCGCCGTACTGGTACGATGCGGTTATCGCCTCCACGGGCTTCGCGCCCTATCGGCCGCGTACCGGCAGCGTGCCGAAACGCTATCACGGAATTCTTGAGGTATGCGAGCCGATCTACGAAACCCTGCGCGAGCACCGGCTCACGGTGTAGGCCACACGCCCCGACGGCGACACAGGGCGACGAACGGGCGGACCGGTCCTGTGTCCGAGTCAGTCCGAGGGATCGGCGGGAGAGGTGGCCCACGCCCGGGCCTCGCTGCGATTGCCGCCGGTACTCCCCGCGGTGGCGGTCAAATAGTCCATCGCTGCCAGAACGCCGCCCTCACGGTAAGGAATGCCGGCCAGTTTCAGCCCCATCTCCACCCCCGCTAAAGTACCGGCGAGCATGAGTTCGTTGAAGTCGCCGAGGTGCCCGATACGGAACACGCGCCCGGCCAACTTGCCCAACCCGTTACCCAGCGACATGTCGAAGTTTTCAACAACGATACGTCTGAACGCATCCGCGTCACAGTCTTCGGGTACACGCACTGCTGTCAATGATTGGCTGAACTCACGCGGATCTTTACACTGAATTTCCAAACCCCAGGACAAAACCGCGCGGCGTGTCGCTTCAGCGAGGCGCGCGTGCCGAGCAAACACATTGTCCAGTCCCTCTTCGCCGAGCATCGCCAGCGCCTCGCGCAAACCGTACAAAAGGTTGGTGGCCGGTGTGTACGGGAAGAACCCTGCGTCATTCATTTTCAACATCTCTTCCCAGCGCCAGTAGGAGCGGTTCAACCGGGCGCTGCGGTTTGCGCGTAATGCCTTCTCACTGATCGCGTTGAAGCTCAACCCCGGCGGTAGCATCAAGCCCTTTTGCGAGCCGGCGACGGTGACGTCGACCCCCCAGTCGTCGTGTCGGTATTCCATTGATGCCAAGGAGGATATGGTATCGACCATCAACAGCGCCGGGTGCCCGACTCTATCCATCGCCGCGCGGATTTCCGGGATCCGGGACGCCACGCCGGTGGAGGTTTCGTTGTGAACCACGCAGACGGCTTGAATGAGACGGTCCCGGTCCCGGTGCAGGCGTGCCTCGATCCGTTCGGGGTCCGCACCGCTTCGCCAGTCGCCCGGTTCAAACGAGACGTCCAGCCCATGATTCACCGCCACCGTTTTCCATTGTGTAGCGAAGTGCCCGGTTTCGCACATCAGTACCGAGTCCCCGGGTGACAAGGTATTGACCAGCGCGGCTTCCCAGGCGCCGGTGCCCGAGGCGGGAAAAATCACCACCGGTTGCTCGGTCTTGAATACGCTGCGCAAACCGGTCAACACGTCGCGCGCGAGGTTCGCGAAGGAAACGCCCCGGTGATCGATGACGGCCGCGTCGATCGCCCGCAGGACCCGGTCAGGCACGTTCGTGGGGCCTGGAATCTGCAGAAAGTGACGTCCGCTGCGGGTGGGCATAGGGGGTCCTGGAAACGGGTATTGTACATCGGGAAAATCCCCGGATCACAACCAAAGAAGGACGGCTGCGACCGCGGGCGCTGAAAGGCCCGCCCCGTTTATTCCTTTTTGTTGCCTCGCGTATCGGTGCGTGATCGCTATATTCGTCGCCGCGACGACACCGCTATGCTCGTTTCGCGATAGTCAGATTTCCGTCAGCGTGTAGCGGTATGAACAAACACGAGAAAAGAGAAGCGTGGGCGAGAACGAGTTGCACACGCGTATAGCGGCGTAGTTCAGCCACTCGCGATATACTGGTGCAAACGTTCCAGCCAGTCATTTATCCCTTGTTCGTCGAGGAAAAAATCGAACCTTCCTATGCTGCGTTGTAAGTTCATCAAGTCGATAAGGAAATCGAAAACTGCATTGCTCGCCGCTTCTTCAGCGACCAGGGCGGCGTTCTGAGCGTCGAGCACATCAAGGATCGAGGCGGCGCCCCGGGAATAGAGATCGGTGACTATCTCCAGGTTGTTTCGGGCTGCTGTCGACGCATCCTTGGAGAGTTGGATGGAGGGATAAGAGGCGCCTATTCGGTGTAGTGTCGCGCGGATGCGTTGTTCGATACGTTCCCGGCTGGCGTTCCTTTGGGTGAGTTGTTGGTTGAACGTAAGCTGGCTGTTGGCCAGTCGCGCGCGCCGAGCTCCCCCCTCGAATAGCGGCAGCGAAATGTCGAGGATCACCGACCAGTCGGTATCGTTCTCGGCGGACAACCCGGCGAAACGCTGCTCTTCGACCACTTGGGCGACTTCACCCCGTAGCGTTACCGTTGGTGACCAAAAAGCGCGTCGATTTGCTATGACGGCGCGCTGGGTTGCCGCCAACAATGCTTCCAGAGCCGCCAGTTCCGGTGATGCCGCCAGGCCCTCGCTGACCATGAAGTCACCCATGAGTTCGAATGCGCGTTGGTTACTCACATAGTCGAACAACTCCTCACGGCTGACGATGAGGCTGGGGTCCTCGAGGGTGACCGGAGCGGCGATGAAGGGCTCCTTTAAAGGTCGGTGCAGCAGGCGGTTCAGGGCATCACGGGCTTCTTGAAGTCGGGCTTGCGCGTCGAGTAGAGCCTGCCGGGATGTGGCGAGTCGGCTCTGCCAACGATAAACCTCGGCGGCGCTGGCGGTGCCTATCTGCTGCCGATCCGTGGCGAGATCCAGATTGGTTCGACTCAGATTCATGTCTTCCCGGCTGATATTGACGAAGTTTTGGGCCTTAAGTACGTTCAGGTAAGTAGTGGCGGCTTCCTGGATGATGTCCAGCTCCAACTGGTGGTTGAGCGCCTCGCGGTTGTTCTGCAGGTATCTCTGAATCTCAACGTTGGCGCGTACCAGGTCCGAGTAGATCAGTTGGCTCAGGGTGATTGCTGCGGTAGTGGACTCCTCGGCGGCCACACCGCCGATTACCGTGGTGCTGTCATCATTGAGTCGTGTGTAATCGACACTGGCGTTGAGTTGTGGCAGCAAGTCGGCGCGCGCCAAGTCTACTTCAGTGTCGCCCGCTTCCAGGCCCAATTCCGCTGCCCTTAAGTCCAAATTCGCGGCAAGCGCCTCCGTCGCTACGATCGTCAACGAAAGTCGTCGCCCTTGTGGGATGGGCTCTTCGTGCAGAAGGCGCGCAGCGTTCAAGATGTCAAAACGGGGTGAGATGCCGATGGCGCGCGCGGTGGCCATATTAATCGTCAGCCGTCGCTTGCTCCGAAAGACAATCGGTTGATTTTCAGCGGATTCACCGTGCAACACGGCGTGCATGTTCAAAGCGTTGCGACGCGCCAAACGCCGCCAGTCGGAAGCCGGAGCTTCCGCCATGAGCAATCCTCGTTCGACGAGCCCGGAGTCGAGCAGGCTGTAGCTGGGGAGCTTCTTGTCGATCAAGGCCGCGATGAGTCGATCCATGGCCGCGGAATCGAGCCGGGCCAGGTCGGTAACGACGGTGCAATCGACCGTGGTCGGCAGCCGCGCCGCCAGGTCCTCGTTACGTGTCTGCTGCTGAATGAATATGAGCTCGACATCCGCAGCGGCGCTCACCTCCCGCGCCCGACGAATCAGTCCGGGTTGGGCGGCGTAATTCGCCTCATCGACAAACACGGCGATGCTTCTGCAATTGGCAACGCCTTTGAAGACTTGCAAATCGCGCACGAAATCGGCGCCACTGCTCAAATAGTTGAGATTCTTGACGCCGCTGGTATTGCCCGCTTTAGCCAGCCCCTGTAGGTCCGCGTCCATGACGAAAGGGGCAAAAGTCGGCTTGCGTAACGGCCGGGTGAACACGGCGACAGCACTGGACGCATAACCCAGCGCCAGCACCATGTCGACTGTCGGGTCTTCCTGAAGTCGTTTGTGTGCCGCGGTAATACGCTCGGACGACCATCCTCCGTCAAGCTGTATCGCCGCGGGGAAGCGAACGTTGAAGTCGGTCTTGGTTAGCATCAACAACTCGTTCTTAAATAACTCAGGTGACCAGCTAGTGTGCTCCACGGGGCCGCTCGTGACGACACCGATATTGAAGACCTTGTCTGCTTGAGCGGGAGAAGCGAGCAATAGCACGGTCAATAAACAGGAAAGATGCCGTCGTCTCATATCCGTGTCACCTTGCGAGTTCACGATACTCATATCTGAGTCAGCGTAACGGTTTTGCGGAAACGCATCAGTGCCGCAGTGAAGAACATCGCACCGATAAGAGCCGTGGCGATCAAATCCGGCCAGATTACGTTCACGCCCGCGTCACGAAAAAGAATTGCCTGCGCCATGCTTACGAAATGAGTGGATGGTACAAGCTGCATGATCGTTTGCAGCGCCTCCGGCATGCTGTCCAAGGGAGTATGGGCACCCGAAAGCAACAGCATGATCACGAACACAATCATCGCGAGTAAGCCGAATTGCGGCATCGAACGGGCGAGCGTTGCTAGATAGATGCCTAGCGAGGTTACCGAAAACAAGTAAACGGCGGCGACTGACAGATAAAGAGGGATAGAACCTATAATTCGCACCGCCAACAGACCCTGGATGACAAAGTAAAGAGATAGACTGGCGACCAGGATCACCACGAAGCCATTGGCCCATACCTTGGCCAGCATGATCTCGACCGGCCGCAGAGGCATGACCAGGAGATGTTCGATAGTGCCGTGTTCACGTTCCCGGATGAGCGCCGCGCCGGTGAGCAGGATGGCCATAAGGGTGATGTTGTTCGTGAGTGCCATGGCGCCCTGAAATCCCGTGGATTCCATATTGGGATTGAATCGCGCGCGGGTAACGATACCAACCGCCGGGACCGGCGCATTATCCCCTCGAAATGCTTGCACTTCCTGGTCAATTATCTGTTGGATATAGCCGGCACCAGTACCGGCTAGACCCATGGCAGTGGCGTCTACATTGAGCTGTATCGCCGTTGGCCGACCGGCGAGCAGATCCGCCTCAAATTTAGGCGGGATATCGATAACAAAGGTATAAAGTGCGGCTTCCATGCTTGCATCTATTTGGTCGACCGATATCGACATCGGTGTTTGAAAGTAGGGCGGCAGTAAGGCATCTCCGATACGCCTTGAAAGCTGCGATCGGTCTTCGTCGACAATAGCCACAGCAGCATTAACCACCCCCGTTACCGCATTCTCGGCTTCCTCGAAGATCGACAAACTGAACATATAGACGATGAGAAACAACATCACCGGGTCATAACGCAAACTGAACAGTTCCTTGATTCCCAGTCGCATGATATTGGTTAGCGAGCGCTTCATGTTTAGCGTTCCTGAGTCTTTAGCAGCATCAACCCCAAACTCAGGTAGATCACAACCAACGATGCCAAAACAAGAAAGTCGAACATCAGCGCATCGGCCCCTAGCGCTTTGGTAAAAGTCCCTAAGGCGATCTTTTGGAAATAACTGCTGGGAAAAACGTGACTGAACACTTGGGCGCCGGGCGTAAGAGAGGCCACTGGTGTGAAGAACCCGGAAAAGTTGACTGCCGGGACGGTGGTGATTATGGCGGTACCGAATATCGCAGCAATTTGGGTTTTCATGAAGGAGGACATCAACAACCCCAGACCGGTTGTGGCGATCACATACAACAGCCCGCCGACGAGCAGGGCGACGACACCGCCTTTGATCGGAACCTGAAACAGGAACACTGCCAATAAGATCAGGATTGCGAAGTTACCCAGGGCGAGGACAATATATGGAAGCTGTTTACCCAGGAGAAACTCCAAGCTCCTCACTGGTGTGGCATAGAAGTTGGTAATGGAACCCATCTCCTTCTCTCGCACCACCCCCGCGGCGGTCATCATGGCGGGAATCCAGATCAGCAGCATCATGATGCTCCCTGGTACGATGGAGTAAACGCTCTTGAATTCCTGGTTGTAGCGGAAGCGGGTTTCAACGGCAAAGGGCGGTCCTTGTCGGGCTTCGTCGAAAATACCGTGCAAGTGCGCTTGCTCTTCGAGGTAGAGGTGGTGTAAGCCGAGGACATATCCGCGCGCGGTTTCGGCCCGAAACGGGACGGTGCCGTCGAGCCAGACGGCGACTTCCGCTTGACGGCCACGTTTCAGGTCCTTGCCGAATTCCGGTGGAATTTCAATCGCGAACGTCAATCGAGCCGCGCGCAAACGGGCCTCCAGGTCGCTATCACTGCGCAATGGTGGGCGCTGTTCGAAATACCGCGAACCGGCGTAGTTTTCGAGGTATTGGCGGCTTTCCGGACTCTGATCACGATCAAGCACGGCGTAGGTGATATTCTCCAAGTCGAATGTGATGCCGTAGCCGAAGGCGATCAACAGGACGATGGGCCCGACAAGCGCGAATGCAATTCGAATCGGATCGCGGGCGATTTCCAGGCTCTCACGACGCGCGTAAGCCCAGCCGCGACGCGGATCGAATAACGCGTTTCGTGGTCGCGGCTGCGGCGGGTCCGGTTGCCCGTGCTCATCGGGCGGTGTTACCGAGGCAGTGGCTGTAGTGGTGTCGGTGGCAGCCTCCTCCAGATGAGTGATGAAGGCGTCTTCCAAATTATTCGCCCCCCGTGCGCGACACAGTTCAGCGGGAGTGCCGCGGGCCAGCACCTTTCCCGCATGCATGAGAGAAATGCGGTCACAGCGTTCAGCCTCGTTCATGAAGTGGGTCGAAATAAATATGGTGACGCCGTCGTCCCGAGAGAGTTGAACCAGTAGCTGCCAGAATTGGTCGCGCGCCACTGGATCTACTCCCGAGGTCGGCTCGTCCAGGATCAATATCTCGGGACCGTGGATCAGCGCCACCGCAAGCGACAAGCGTTGCCGCACGCCCAGGGGGAGTTTTTCCGCTAACTCATTGACGGCTTCGCCAAGTCCGAAGCGTGCAACCATCTCGGCCACGCGCGTTGCCATCTGCGCTTTGGACAATTGAAAGATTCGCGCGTGGAGCTCGAGGTTCTGAAGCACGGTCAGCTCACCGTACAAAGAGAAGGCCTGAGACATGTAGCCGACGCGTTTGCGTAGTTCGATGTCCTCGGCATCGACCGGCCGTCCGAACAACCGTGCCTCACCTTCTGAACTGGGTAGCAGCCCCGTGAGCATCTTCATAGTGGTGGTCTTGCCACACCCGTTGGAACCCAAGAATCCGAAGATTTCACCCCGCTCGATGCGAAAGCTGGCGCGGTCGACGGCAACGAAGTCACCAAAGCGGCGGGTGAGTCCGTTAGCTTCAATAGCCACTAACGCATTTTGCGTCGGGCGGGATGGGATGGTTAGCGACTGGTGAGCACAAGTTTTTTCGGGCGGCAATAGAGCGATAAAGGCGGCTTCCAGACTGCGGGTACCGGTGCGGGCTTTTATTTCAGCCGGACTGCCGGTGGCGAGTACCCGGCCCGCGTCCATAGCGACCAACCAATCAAAGCGATCGGCTTCGTCCATATAGGCAGTCGCGACGATGACACTCATGTCTTTACGGCGTGCACGAATGCGCTCGATCAACTCCCAAAACTGCCGTCGTGACAAGGGATCAACACCGGTCGTCGGTTCATCCAGAATCAAAAGATCGGGACTGTGGATCAAAGCGCAGCAGAGCCCCAGCTTTTGTTTCATTCCGCCCGAGAGCTTGCCGGCGGCACGATCTGCGAATGGCGCAAGACCGGTGCCATTTAGTAATTCGCGAATGCGCCGGGCGCGCTGTTCCCGGCCATGACCGAACAAACGACCGAAGAAATCCACGTTCTCGAATACCGAAAGGGTCATGTACAGGTTTCGGCCCAGCCCCTGCGGCATGTAAGCGATGCGCGGTCCTATCTTCAAGCGGTTTAGCGTGCGACCCATGTCGCGACCCAGCACGTGCACTGAGCCCTTCTGAATTTTGCGCACGCCGGAGATCAGAGACAGTAGGCTGGACTTGCCCACGCCATCAGGGCCAATCAAACCGACGAGACCACCTGCCGGAATATCGAGGTCGACGCCGTCCAATGCCACATTTTTTTTGTAGTGGTGTCTAAGTTCAGTGACGCGGGCGATAATCTTCATTGACTAAATTTCTTTAACCGGGACGACGACCAACCCCCATCATCAACGGGAATCCGGCCCGTTCATTGTTGTTCGCAAGTGTTCCGGCCATAAGGCGTTTGGGTCGATCTGAATATAAGCGACACCCGGAACACCGGCTTTTGCCAACGCGGCATGTGTGTAGAGAAACTCATTATCGAGCTGGACTTTGATACGAAACGCTAGCTTTTCCCGCTCGGTGCGCGTCTCGACTTCTTTGGGAGTAAACTGGGCGCGAGGTGCGACGAAGGAAACCTTCGCCGGTATCGCGCGATCGGGAAGGCCATCAAAAACCACGCGAGATTCGGCGCCGATGCCTACTTTGGCGGCATCATGTGTGGGTAGGAAAAGCGTCATATACATGTCGGTGGGATCGAGCACGGTAAGCACCTTTCCACCCGCGGGCAGGACTTCCCCCGGCTCTGCTAGACGGTAAAGCACCCGACCTCTGATAGGGGATCTCAGTACGCTGTCGTCGATTTGCGTCTTTATCAGCTCGGTGTTGGCGATGGCGGCGTCGATGGCCGCTTCCACGTTCGACAGTTGGGCCCGCGCCGCGGTCAATGTCGCACGGGCGGTTTCCACTGCCGTTTCATCACGCTCCAGTTGTTCTAAGGAGATGCTGTCGTTTTCATAAAGGCCAGCCGAGCGCTGCATGTCTTTCTCGGCGAGAGAGAGTTCACTTTTGCGCTGGGCGATCACCGCCTGGGCAACTGCCCGTTCCTGTCGTGCGCGGCTGACCTCTGCCTGCGCTCTGCGGAGCTGGGCATGCAGCTCGCGCGTATCAAACTGGGCCAGGATCTGAGCGATCTTGACCTGATCGCCTTCCTTGACGAGAACGTGCTCCAGCCGACCACCGAATTTCGTAGTGATATCCACATCCGTGGCCTCGGTGCGCCCGTTGCCCGACACGAAACCCTCCGGGAGTTCGGGCTGACGCAGAAGCATTACCCAGTAAACTGCGCCTATGACGCCAACGAACGCTAAAACGGTAACAAAGGTCTTGAACCTCTTTGAACGACTCATTGCCACGGTGTCTCCGCATCAGCAGTTCTAGACAATCAGCATTACTGGTCGGCTTCGGGTGACTCTGAATAAGCCCTGCAGATGGCTGACCGACGTACTACGATCACCTCGCCTCCGGGTTTCGTGCTGCGTCACATGCCGGCCGAATAGAATCTTGTGAAAATCAGTGATGCATGGTTAGCGATAAACACATGTCGGGCGTCACTGCACGTTCACTCTTATCAATTCCTCGCCATTCGGATCGGTCACGTGTACTGCACAAGCGATGCACGGATCGAAACTGTGGATGGTGCGGAGGATTTCGATGGGTTGTTTGGGATCGTGCAATACGTGTCCCGCTAGCGCCGCCTCGTAAGGACCCGGTTGACCCTGGGGATCTCTCGGACCGGCATTCCAGGTGCTCGGTACGACTGCCTGGTAGTTGTCGATCTTGCCGTCCTCGATGACGATCCAGTGCGCCAGACCGCCACGCGGGGCCTCCATGAATCCCACCCCTCGCGCGTGGCGCGGCCAGCTGGCCGGATCCCACAGCGTGTCATTGAAAGTGCGCGTATCGCCGGCGCGAATATTGGCGATTAACTGATCGTACCAACCCTGCATGGCATCGGCGATAATTTTGGTTTCCAGGGTGCGTGCCGCCGTCCTACCCAGAGTCGAGAACAATGCTGTGACTGGTACGTCAAGCGTGCCCAAAGCCATGTCGACCAGGGATTTGGTTTGTGCGTGACCCGTTGCGTACAGCATCAGCACGCGGGCTAAGGGGCCCACTTCCATGGCCTTGCTTTTCCACCGCGGCGACTTGAGCCACGAGTAACCGTTTTCCACATCCAGTTGTTTGAAAGGCGGTTTCGGGCCCGTGTAGTTCAGTTCGGTTTCGCCGTCATAGGGATGCAGTCCCGCCTGTTTGCCGCCACTGTAGTCGTACCAGGAGTGCGCGACATATTCCTGGATTTCGTCCGCCGCGTGCATGTCTACTTCGTGAATAGTCGATAGGTCACGATCCAAAATGACTCCCGCCGGAATCATGTACGACGACGGATCATCCATGCTTGTGGTCGGGAAATCCCCGTACGTGAGGAAGTTGCCTATACCTTCTCCTTGTCCGCCCCAATCCTTATAGAATCCGGCGATGGCCAGTGTATCGGGTACGTAGACCTGATCGACGAACGCGCGCATCTGCGCCATTATGGATTTGACTTTTTCCAGACCAGTAATGTTGACGGCGGTCGCGCCTTCGCCGCCGGATTCCACGCTAATCGCACTTGGGGTGCCCCCGACCAAAAAGTTAGGGTGGGGGTTCTTGCCGCCGAAGATAGTATGGATTTGTGCGACGTCGCGTTGCCATGTCAAGGCTTCCAGATAGTGTGCCACCGCCATTAGGTTAGCTTCCGGCGGCAATTTGTATGCTGGATGCCCCCAATAGGCGTTGGCGAAAATCCCGAGTTGACCACCTTCGACAAAGTTCTTGAGCGTCTTTTTCGTATCGGCGAAATAACCCGGTGACGATTTGGGATAATTGCTGATGCTCTGCGCGAGCTCCGACGTCGCCTTGGGATCGGCATCCAGCGCCGACACCACGTCCACCCAATCCAGGGCGTGCAGATGATAGAAGTGCATGACATGGTCGTGCACATACTGCGCACCGATCATGAGATTGCGAATGAGCTGCGCGTTCGGAGGGATTTCGTAGTTTAGGGCGTTTTCGACGGCGCGTACCGACGCCAGCCCATGCACCAGGGTGCACACACCGCAGATGCGCTGCGCGAAAGCCCAGGCTTCTCGTGGGTCGCGGCCGCGCAATATGATTTCAATACCGCGTACCATAGTGCCTGAGGAATAGGCCTGGGCGATCTTGTCTCCCTCCATCTGTGCCTCAATTCGGAGATGGCCCTCGATACGGGTAATGGGATCAACTACGATGCGTTGACTCATGTTTCAGTCTGCTCCTGTTTTGCGGCGGCGGGGGCGACGCTTTCATCGTTACCGGTGACCAGATGCTCCGCAAGCATCTCGGTTAAACCAACGACCTCGATATCCTCGAGGTGATTGTCTTCCAAACCCTCTTCCAGCATGTTTCGGCAGTTCGAACAGGCGGTGACGAGTTTCGAGACGTCGAGGTTTTCGAGTTGGTGTTTTTTGCGATTGAACACCCTGCGCCGCAAAGGTTCCGCCCGTTCGTTGGCGCTGACCCCGCCGCCGCCGCCGCAACACCAGTTCATGATGCCGTGTTCTTCCATCTCGACAAAATCTTTGGCGACCATCTTCAATAGATTGCGCGGTGGCTCGACGATGCCGCCACGTCGTACGATCTGACAGGGGTCATGAAAAGTAACCCGTTCCTCCTCGAAACCCTCGGTGCGCAACCGGCCTTGGGTGCGCAGTTCATCCAGTAACTCGAGGATGTGGACGACTTTGAACGGATAAGCACGTCCGACCAGATTCGGACCTTCCCAGCGCAAAGCGGTGTAGGCGTGCCCACATTCGGGGCTGATAACGTAGCGCACCTGGAGCTTTTCTGCGGCGTCCACAATCCGTTGTACCAACTCCCCGGCGAGATCACTGGACCCGATCTGTATACCACTGTTCGTGGCTTCGAAAGCCTCAGTGGATATGGTCCACGACACGCCGGCTTCGTGAAAGATTTGCGCGGCCGCGCCAATGATCTCCGAGAACTGCATGATTTCCGCCGAGGACAATAGCATCAAGTAGTCGACGCCGGCTTGATCCAAAGGAATAGTGAGGCCTGTTTCCGCTTCCGCGGCCTTGACCTGGGCCTTGAGCGCCGGCACTTTCACGCCCATGGGACTGCCGATGCGAATCGAGCGCGAGGTCGCCTCCTTGAGTCCTTCCGGGGCATAACCGGCCGCGACCATGCCTTCGCGCATTTTCCGGATCATGTAGGTGATATCGTTACCCACGGGACACTCCATCGAACACCGGCCACACAGCGTGCAACTGTCGTACACCAGCGGCTCCCATTCTTCGAGTTCGGCGGTAGTCACGGGTTTGCTCAAGCCCAGCCGCTTGGCCAACCGGCCCCAGAACGTATAGTTCTGATGCCACACCCGGCGCATGGGCTTTAGTTTATGGATCGGTGTGTACTTGGGGTCGTTGGTTTCCGTATAAAACAGGCAGGCGTCCGCGCACATGCCGCAATGTACACACGTTGTAAAGAACGACGCCATGGGCGCATCGATTTGTTCGATCCAGGTGCGAATGCCGCGCTCTACAGATGTGCTCACGACTGCACTCCCTTGTAACCGGCGATCGCTCCGTTGTACCAACGCGCAGTCACTACGGTAATCATGTGACTGAGTTTGGTGAACGGGATAGCGACCAACAACAACTCGAAACTCAGGATGTGCGTCGCGAGTAATCCCTTGTACGGTAGACTGCTCTGAGTGATGAGCAGGAACCCGGTGATCAACGGAAAAAATGTCAACAACCAGGTCAAGTAATCTTGGAAATCGGATAGCAAGCGCTTGACCGGATCGGTAATTCGATGAAACATTACCGCGACCATGGCGACGATACCCAGCACTGCAGTTATCGTAATCACCAGTGGTGGAAGCGCCGGCCACCCGAAACCGAGCAGGCTCTCAAACATCTCGATATGTTGAGCGAAAAAAAACAAAGTAATGAGAAACGCCAGATGAAACAAATAACCGGATACTAGGGTAAAGTAACCGCGTGTAGTGAGATTGGGGTTTGGGAAGGAGCGCCGCCACACAGTAGTCAGGCCGTGACGCCATTCGTCGCCCTTTGGGTCGGCAAGCGTTTTCTTGCGTCCGATCAAATAGTTTTCCAGTAAACGATAGACCATTCCCGCCAGAAAGACCGCTAGTGCAATCTGCATTCCCGCTCCGCGGACCCAATTGAGAAAGGCTGTTTCGGTCATCGTGCGGGCTCCTCGATCTCGTCGACGGTAAGTTTTTCGTGCTGCTCGTGCGCGCTGGATTTGGTGCTCTTGTCCAAGCGGCCCGCTACGGCGCCGGCTATCGCGCCCGCGGCCGTGGCGAGCAAGGCCGTCGTCCCTATATCTACAGTAGTCGCAGACAGCGGTCGGTATAAACCTCCACCATCCCAGAAATCCGGTTCAGAACAACCGATGCACCCATGACCGCTTTGAATCGGAAAGCTCACACCGGCGTTCCATTTAGTCGTTGCACAAGCGTTATAAGTGGTCGGACCTTTGCAACCCAGCTTATACAAACACCAGCCCTGACGCGCACCTTCGTCGTCGAACGTCTCAGCAAACAATCCTTTGTCATAGAACCGACGGCGGTAGCACCGGTCATGAATGGTTTCGCCAAAGAACGCTTTGGGTCGGCCCAAATTATCGAGTTCAGGTACCTTCCCGAACGTGAGATAGTGGGCCAACACACCGGTAATCACTACCGGAATGGGTGGGCAACCGGACACATTGATTATCGGTTTGTCCTTGATGATGTCGGATACGCTTACGGCGCCGGTGGGGTTGGGGTGGGCCTGAGGTATACCGCCAAACGCGGCACAGGTGCCTACCGCGATAATGGCGGCGGCGCCTGCGGCAGTTTCGGTGAGCATGTCAATATTGCTGATACCGGCGATCGTCGAATAGCCGGGATTTCCCAAAGGGATTGAACCGTCAACCACCATTAAATACTTGCCGGAATTGTCTTGCATCGCTTGTGCGCGCGCCTCCTCGGCCGCGTGACCGCTGGCCGCCTGCAGGGTGTGGTGATAGTCCAGCGAAATGCTCTCGAACAAGAGGCCCTCGACCGTCGGAGTGTGGGAGCGAGTCAGCGATTCGGTGCAACCTGTGCACTCTTGAAATGACAGCCATATGACCGACGGACGGCGCGCTTTCTCCAAGGCTTGGGCGATGGCGGGCACCACGCCCGGCGGCATCGCCATCATCGATGCGGTCGCGGCGCAGAATTTCAGGAATCCGCGTCGCGACACACCGTGGCTGCGAAGAACGTCACCAATGGTTCTGCAGTCGTTCATGTTGAACCTCCAGAACAGGCTGCGTGCAGCTCCGAGAGTATTCGGTCGATGCGCTCGGAACTCGCTTTGATGTCTGCTTCTTGCGAACGGAGAATGTCGGGACAGCGCGTGATTTCGATAAACTTGCCGACGGTGTCTCCGCGGGCATTCCTGTGCACGATGCTCCAAACACCTGGGTAAGCGGTTTCAACTATTTCGCTGGGTCCCAGTGCGTTGACTTCCGCCTTTACCTCGCCGACACCGAGTAGCTCCATGATGCGCTGTTCCTCACCGGGTGCCATGGGTATCGCTTGAAGATCGATAACCGTCGGCTTGCCTTCGCTCAGCAGGCGTCGTAACGCATGACGGATCTCGTGCAGGATCGGCACATCGTTGCCAGTAGCGAAATCGAACTTGCGTCCCTCCGATGTCTGTATCGGTATCTCGTTGATTGGGCTAGTGACGGGCATTGTGATCACTCCCTTGGGGATGTGGCGCGGTGGACTGACAGGCGTTGTAAACGCCCCATTGTTTCAGCAGATCGTATGTTTGCGTGATGGCTTCAGGCACCGCCGCCGCAACACAATGGGTTAACCGGTCGCCCCAATCGGTGCTGGCGGGTTGGATACCGATCAAGGCACGGTTCGTCGGCACACGATGGGACAAGCGCGCCATATCTAGAAGGTCAGCCAGTCCGACCTCGTGCACGCTCTTGCGGCCCGATCGCAAATAGCGATCCATCTCTCGCCCTTCAAAACATGTCATCTCACCGGGCGCGGCCTGCAGTTGGGCCGCATCAATGGCAATCAGATTGTCGTGGTTTTGCACGTCAGCGAGCAGCGTAAAGCTGAGCGTGCCGCCGTCGATGACCTGTATGTATTCGTGAGCATTGAAGCATCCGGCAATCAGCCGGGCTGCATGTACGCCCACGCCTTCGTCACTTAGCAGTGTATTACCGATACCCAGTATTAGTGTGCGGGCACAAGAGTCTTGATCCACGACCTCAATCCAGCGCGCGGTTACGAAATCATTAAATCCCGCCGGCGCTGGGGCCAACTTGATCTGGGTCAAGAATTCGCGGACCGGCTGGCCGCACGTAATCGAAAAATGATCACGATCATGTCATGGCCGTGTCCACGGGCGTCGACCCGGGCAGTAACAAGCCAGGCTCTGGCGGACAAAAAGGACGAAAACCGCCTTCGAAAGGCTGCCGACAATTCGAATTTCGATCTAAGCGGCAGGTATATCTGATATCCGACGATGTCTAATTTCGTCGGGTAGACGAATCGCCACGCAGCGCGCCATTTGCGTTTGAACACAAGAAGATCAAGGCTGCCATGTGTGCGGTTGCGAAGCCCGTCAGCCGAATGTCGATGAAAATGAGCAGGGCTGTGGGAATGCACTGCGCTCGCATGGCGGGGTCGTACGGCAATCGGGATGGGTGATGGGGTGTTCCGGACATATGGTTGCCACTTTGTCCGGCTCGAAGGGACAGGCGCGGATTTTACCCGGCCTCCATCAAGACAAAAGAAGTCTCAATCATGGTCGAGGAAGCGGGGCGAAAAGGGCAGGTTTACCGCGCCCACAAGGCATGGTAGGGAATCGAGACGCCGGCATCATTTGAAACCGGCGTCCCGACTCGAGCCTGGCGCTGCAGTACTACTGGCGCGAGCTGCCCACCTGAAGCGAGTTCAACACCTGATCGATGGAGAAGCTGCCCGGTTTCTGGCGCGGCGGATATTCCTGGAAGGTCTGTAAGAAATTCGCGACGAAGGCCTGTGCGGGCACCAATGCGAAAAGACGTTCGGCACGCCATAAGTCGTAATTCGAAGAGACGTGGTCGGCCTGCTCGAAAGGATCAGCACGCAGGTTGAACAGTTTGGGCAGACGCAGGAAGACGAACGGTTCCTGCCAAACATCGAAACCATGGACGCGCTGTTCGGCGAAAACGATTTTCCACTGGTTATAGCGCAGGTTCAACAGGTCGCCGGTATCGGAGAAATAGAAGAACTCCTGACGCGGGCCTTTGTCAACCTCGCCTTTCAAGTAGGGCAGAAAATTATAGCCGTCGAGATGGACCTTGAAAGTCTTGTCGCCAACCTGCTTACCGTTGAGAAGTTCCTCTTTCACGTTTGGTTCGCCGACCGCAGCTAGAAATGTCGGGATCCAGTCCATGTGCGAGATTATCTCATTGGATACCTGGCCCGGCTCGATGACCCCCGGCCATTTCAACGCCAGCGGCACACGAAAGCCACCTTCCCAGTTTTCGTTCTTCTCGCCGCGAAACGGGGTCGTGCCCCCATCCGGCCAGGAAAATGTCTCGGCGCCGTTGTCGGTGGAATACATCACGATGGTGTTGTCGGCAATACCGAGTTCGTCGAGCTTTTCGAGCAACTGGCCGACGTGCCCATCATGTTCCACCATGCCGTCGGGATATATACCAATACCCGTAACCCCCTGGGACTCCGGCTTGAGGTGGGTAAAAATGTGCATACGTGTGGAGTTCCACCACACGAAGAAGGGTTTGTCCTCGGTAACGGCGCGCTCCATGAAATCGAGCGCCGCCGCCAACGTTTCTTCGTCCACGGTTTCCATGCGTTTCTTCGTCAGCGGCCCGGTGTCCTCGATCGCTCCGCCGGCGCTGGACTTGATCACCCCGCGGGGGCCGAACTTTTTGTGGAACGCCGGGTCCTTGGGGTAGTCCGGGTGCTCGGGTTCTTCCTCAGCGTTCAGGTGATAGAGATTACCGAAAAACGCGTCGAAGCCGTGGTTGGTCGGCAGGTGCTCGTCGCGGTCGCCCAAGTGGTTCTTGCCGAACTGGCCGGTCACGTAACCATGGGGCTTCAATAGCTCCGCGATGGTCGGGTCCTCGGGCATCAGCCCTTCTTTCGCGCCGGGAAGTCCAACCTTCAACAGACCGGTGCGAAACCCGCTCTGCCCGGTTACGAACGAGGCTCGGCCAGCGGTACAGGACTGTTCCCCGTAGGCATCGGTAAACAGCATGCCCTCTTTGGCGATCCGGTCGATATTGGGCGTCTGATACCCCATCATCCCCTGGCTATAGGCGCTGACATTCCACACACCGATATCGTCCCCCCAAATCACAAGAATGTTGGGTTTGCCGGCGGCCGCCGCGAAGGGCGCCTGATAACATACCGCGAAGGCGAGCACTACAAGTGCGAAAACGTGCTTGGCTTGTGGTTCAGCTTTCTTCATTGACGCATCTCCTTTCTCCTTGGTCACTGCTTCTACGCGTAGTATCGAATGTACCACTTCCGGCTTTACGATTTCCAGGCGACCCGCGGGTCGGACGGAGCAGTTCGGCCGGCACTACAGCGCGAACATTGAGAAAGATTATGGCGGTGGGGTACGTGCGCAATGCCATAAACTACTAACTCAGAAGATGAGGGGCCAAAGTCATTCGTAATGCGAAAGAGGGTGACGTCAACGAAAAAACAAAGCAATGAAGGTGTGTCGAGTAAGCGTTGATGTCGAAGGGGCCTCTGGTCACGCACGCTGCGGCACGACTGCATAGCGACTAGGCCGTCGGCAACCGAGTTGGATGCCGGTCGATGCAAGGAAGTGTGTGTTGTTGCAGTTTTCCCGCTGTTCGCGTACGGTTCAAGAAGTAACTCATCTGCGCGTGTTGGGACGGCTTTCCCTTTAGAAAATATGAATGCAGGCAAGAGTCTCGTGGGGTTGATGCTGGTGGGTGCGGTGGTTTTGACGCCGGCCACCCTATTTGCCCAGTGGGATCAGCAGCAGGCGAACGATGTTGCCGCGCGATTTTCAGCAGCGGTCGACGAGATCCTTGCCGACTCCGAGACGCGCCAGCAATCTACTGCAATTGATACCAAGAACATCCATGCGGCGAAGGTGGATTTAAAATTTCTCGGCGAAACGGCACGTGAGCTCTCCGACGCGCTGCGGCGGGGAGAGAATGCCGTGCAGACCTATGCCACCTATGACCAGTTGCGCAAGTACCGCAACAGTATTCGGGACTACCTGGAGGGCATTGATGTTCCGCAGGGCATTCGCCAACGCGCCGAAGAAGCGCAGGCGTTGTTCCAGACGCTGGACGGTTTTTACAAAGATGGGTCCGCCCGGTGACCTGGAGCTAGGCCCGTAGCTTCCAGCGGCGCACGGCTCGCGCGCCTACCGCACACCAGGCCTTAGGAATCTTCGTAGATCGGCGGCGGCTCGCGGCCGAGAAGCCGGCTGAACGACTCAGATCCACACGCGTCGTTGACCCGCAGACCCGCTTTGCGCACACAGCGCAGCGGGGTAGCCGGTCATCAGACGGGGAAGGGTCCGGAAGGGCTTATCGGGCGGTTGCCATCAACGTCAGCCACAGCCGGTTAGAATGGGCGTCCCGACCATGTGTTTAACCAAAGGGTAACCCCCAGAAGGGAGGGCGTCCGATGACTGCCAGCCGTCGTTTTGCGCGCCGGATTCTTGCTTTTATCAAGCTGAAGTTGCGACGCTTGAGCGGCGAGTGGTCGCCGTATATCGAGGCCTCCATTCCCGATGCGGAACTTGACAGGGAAATGCGGCAGGTGTCGATCCCATCGTTCGGCTTCTTTTTTATGCTCGTGTTGTCGAGCGCCATAGCCACCTTGGGGCTGCTCGCGAACAGTGCGCCCGCCATCATCGGTGCAATGATCATCGCGCCCCTGATGTCGCCCATTATTGGCCTGACCTACGGCGTAATCCTTTTCGAGTGGCGGCAGATCGCACGATCGCTGCTCACTGTCGTGTCAGGTACCGCGCTCGTGATTCTGTTCGCTTATGCGACGACCCGGCTCATCGGCTTGCGAATCGCGGGTGCCGAGATCTTGAACCGCACCGCTCCGACCCTGTTGGACCTCGGCGTAGCGATGGCCGCGGGGGCGGCGGCGGCCTTTTCAGTGACCCGCAGCAGCATCAGGAACTCCATCGCCGGGGTCGCCATCGCGGTGGCGCTGGTGCCGCCTCTGGCGGTATCGGGTATTGGACTGGCCCTCGGGGAGAAGGCGACCGCCGAAACCGGCGTTTCGCTGTTCAGAATCGGTTTATATTCCGGCGGCAGTGACATTGCCCACGGTGCTTTCGTTCTGTTCCTGGCCAATCTGGCCGGCATCATCGTGGTGGCGGGATTGGTCCTACTGTGGCAGGGATACGCGAACTGGAAAAAAGCGGTACCCGGTCTGGCCGTCATCGGTGCGCTGTCCACGTTGTTGCTGCAACCCCTCGGTGAGTCGTTGTATACGCTGTACGTCAAAAATAGGGCCCTGAGGGCGATTGCCAATCTGGGCGTCTATCATCCGGACATATTTCGATCGCAAGGACGCATAGAATCGTTGTACGTCACCCGTCGCAGCGGTTTGCTTTATGTCGATATTGATGCGATCGTACCCCGTCAGTCCACGGACAACCGACACATCGAGAAGGCTGCGGACATCTTTCGGAAGCACCTTACCGAGGAACTGAGAGAGCCCGTGGTAGTGGAGTTGGAGGCCATTCCGGTGGATTATGTTCGTATTCTGTCGACGCCGGATCGTGCAGAGCTCCAGGATGAGTCCAGCGGGATTCCTTGAGGGTTGCAGTTGAGACACGTCAAGAAACAACCGAGTTTCGATTGAATTGGCGGGCTGGGGCCGTTCAAACTTGTTTTCGTTGGCGACGGGAGTCATGCCATGCCGCTTTTAGAGTGGCGAAACGAATATCTATTGGGAATAGACGTGCTCGACCATGAGCACCGGGATCTCTTTGACTCCATTAACGACGTGTACTCGCAATGCTCCGGACGCGCCGACTTCGATACCGTGGATGACTGCTTAAGCCGTCTGCACGCACGCCTGGCCGCGCACTTTGCCTTGGAAGAGCGCACCATGCGGGAAATGAAAAACCCCCACTACGCCGAGCACAAAGCTGAACACGATCGTTTCTTGGAGGAAGTCACGGGCGCCATTTCGGAATTCGAAGAGGACTTCACGCACCAGGATATCGGCGCCCTTGCGCAACAGGTGCACGACTGGATTGTCGGTCATATCACCACCTACGATCGCCAGCTCATCGAGCACGGACGTTAAATCCGGTCACTTCAGTGCGTAGCGGGGCAATGGACTGGATCAGGGCACGCGTAAAACCGTCGGCGACCAACGAGTGTAGGAACGTCGCGAAGCATCGGCGTCTTGCCGCCGTCTAACCTACCTATCGCGCTACCGCGCTAGCCTGGCAAAAAAGCCCCCGCACGAGCGGGGGCTTTTTACACAATTTGATGTTGAAGCTGGTCTATCAGAGTTCGGCTGCGCCTTCAAGACGTGGGAGGCAACACGATCAGATCTTCGCCGAAACCGCAGATTGGATGGCCGAACCCGCTCGGGCTGTTGGCAATGGCATCATGACTGGAGCCCGCCGGTATGTCGTAGATGATGTTGTCCTGACGCGGTGCCGGGCTCAACCCCGATACCCCTCCGGTCGTCAGATTATCGAGACCCAGGTTGGCGCGCACCCGCCAGGCGATGTTGTGATCGGCGCACGAGGTATCGCCACTCACTCCGACCGCTCCAACTTTACGCCCCGCCGCGTTGTATAGGGCGAGTCCACCACCGAACACATTGACCCCACCGATGAAGTTTCCAACCATCGGATCGGTGGTCGTACCGTATGCGGCCGCGTTGCCAGCCCCGTGGTCCGGTCCTGCACCGAAGGCGACCGCAGGATCCACCGGATTGCTGAACTGGAGACCGAACAGAGTGCCACCGGGTTGGGTTTGGGTCCACAGGTTAGCCGTCGACAGAGCATCCACGGTTCCGCCGACACCGCCAGGCAGGTTGAATGACGTGGCTGTGTATGCTTTCTGTGCGGAGATGGGCCGACTCCCCGGCCATTGCTGCAACCGGTTGTTGCCGGTAAATGTGACCGCGCAGACCACACCGTCGCGGTCGACGACGGTTGCCCACATATTGTTACCGAGACCGCCGTTAGGGGCGGCAACCGCGGCCTGCAGTGCTGCCGTCAGCGCGGCGTGTATGGCATCTTTGCCGCCCAACCCGATGCTGCCGCAACGGTCCACGGCGAACACCGGAGCGCTCGCCAAACCGGCACCAATGACAGCGCATCGAAGTAGCGTGCTTCTGCGAAATGTGCTCATGAACTTACCTCCTCATGGTCTGTTAAAAACAACTGGTAGTATGTTTCCACCTTTGTAGTTTGATCCGACTTCACCTCCGTTTCGGACTGATTTCTCGGTAAGGGGAAGCGGCGAACCATGCAACCACGTACAAGGGTCGTCGCCCGGCTCCCCGGCGACTTCGATCGCATGAATCTGGATTAAGGATTGAGAAAATAGATCCGGCACTGAGTGGTCTTTCGCACCGCGTAGTCACGTGGACTACTCAGAGTAGACTACTCAGAGTAGACTACTCAGACAAGAGCCACCCACTGCGATTTTCCCGACAGTTCCCCCTCGATCCACTTGCCACCCTCACCGAAAGCTCTTCCAAATCTTATGCATTTTCTGAGGCCGCCGCAATACAATTTTGGCCACCGGTGACACCGGGGAGTCTCTACTCGACGCGGTATCGCTCCCGTTAACCCAAACCCGGCGCCCGGTCGAGTGTGGGCGTCAGGGGCTCGGGGAGTTTTCTTCGTCAAAACGCGGAGAGTTTCGGGGTGTCCGTACCGGACGTTGGTTCAATACTGGCGAGCGCCGGTTAGAATCGCGTTACGTTCTGTAATCGTGTAAGCGGGAACCCAGCCTACGGCGTAATCGCCTTCGAGGCGGCAGATCGCACCACCGCTGCTCACCGTCGTGTCGGGTGCCGCGCCAGTCGGCGGACGATCATCGCTTGCAGAAGGCTGCAGTCATCTTCCGGGAGTGTACCTTGGCGAGGAACTGAGAGAGTCCGTGGTAGTGGAGTTGGAGGCCATTCCGGTGGATCATATTCTTGTTTCTGTCGATACCGAATCGTGGTGAACCCGAAAACGAATGAGGTCGGATATACATCGTCACGCAAGTCAATGTCCGGGGTGCGACGCTTGGAGTCCTGTCCCGGACCCTCCTGATCGACCCTGGCGACCGGGAGACCGGATCGACCCTCGAATGAGGGGGACGGTTAAACGAGGCACGGACCCGTATCTCCGCGATGCGATCGGGGGGTACGCGGTCCGGTTCTTGGGTGCCGTTTGATCTGACTGACGCGAAGGTGAACACCGCGACATGATCCAATCGCGCGACGGTACGCTGGCACTGCAAGCAGTGGTGTTCGGCGTGGTGGCTATCGCATTTACCACGATTTACATCACGCAACCGGTCTTGCCAGTGCTGCGTGAGGAATTCCAGGCCAATGCCGCTCAGGTGTCCTTTACGGTGTCGGCGGTGATCCTGGGCGTCGCGCTGTCCAACATGCCGGTTGGAGATCTGGCTGACCGGGTCGCGGTGCACCGCATGATACTGTTCGGCGGTGTGGTGGTCAGCGTATGCTGCCTGATCGCCGCCGCAACCTATAACCTGTGGGTGCTGATCGGTGTGCGGTTCGTGCAGGGTCTGTTTATCCCGCTGCTGACGACCTGCGTGGTCGCCTACCTCGCCCGCACGCTGCCGGCGGACAGGTTGAACGTGGTGATGGGGGCCTACGTGTCGGCAACCGTCATGGGCGGATTGGGCGGGCGCTTGTTGGGGGGTTTTATACACCCGCCGGCGCATTGGCGCTACGCGTTCGTGACGGTGGCCGTGGCGTTAATCGCAGTCACCACGGTGGCGGTCTGGCGGCTGCGTGAGCCGCCGCCCGCACCGCATCATTCCGCCGACCGCATGAGTTATTTCCGGATGCTGCGGCGCGGCGATCTGTTACGCCTATTTTCGGTGGCATTCGCGTCGATGTTCGTGTTCGCCTCGATTTTCAACTATCTGCCGTTTCACGTGAGCGCGCCGCCACTGAACGCGCCCACCGAGGTCGTCACAGCGCTGTATCTCTCCTACATCATCGGTATCTTCATGGGGCCGGTGGCCGGCGGCGTCAGCAACCGGTTGGGCAACGGTTGGGCGATGGTCGCCGGGGCGATCGTATTCGCAGCTTCCTTGCTGGTCTTGCTGATCCCGGCGCTCGTGGCGGTGGCGCTGGGACTCGCCGGCGTCTGCGCCGGGTATTTCACCGTGCATGCCTCGGCAGTGGGCGCCGTGAACCGCAAGCTGGAGAGCGGACGGGGCCGTGCGAACGCGCTGTACGTATTGTTTTATTATCTCGGTGCATCGACGGGAATCACGGTGTGCGGATACGCCTGGACGCTAGGCGGATGGAGGGGGGTGGTCTTCACGGGTGTCGCAGTTCTGGTACTGGTGATCAGCGCCGGGCTGTTCGAGCATCGCACTGAACGCGCGGGCGCAGCCGGACCATCCTAACGACAATCGGGTATGAATGTTCGTGCGCATGCGGTCTTGGCGTTTCGTTTACGCTTTGCCGGTTTGACGGTGATTGGGGGGGTTGCGCGTCGCGATGCCCATCGTCCGGACAGCCCATGATATTCCGTTCGTTAAGAAGTCCATCAGGTGCCGCTGTGCGGCGTTGTTCGTATGGCGACTAAGGGCGGGACACAGGCCTTTTTCGCTTGATCTGGGTCTAAGACTGGGAGAAGATGATCGGACCCTTTCGCATGGCCATCTTTGGGGGGTCGAAGGATCGTGCCTGTGACCGGCCGTACGAAACTGGATCGTACGCAACAACAATACACAATCAACTGGAATCGGAGGGGAGTCCATGAAACATCGTAACGGGTTGTATGGTTTGGCTGTGACTGGCGCGTTTTTTCTGGCCGCGCCTTCCTGGGCATTGACCAATTGTCGCGACTTACCCGACCACGGCACGTTGCAACAAGCCCTTAAAGACAGCATTACCCCCACCGGTGGTCCCAGCAGTAACGGTGGTTTCGATCTCCATATGTGGGCGACGCTTGTCAACCGGGACGGTCAGGTGTGTGCAGTGGCGTTTTCCGGCAACGACCGCGGCGATCAGTGGCCTGGTAGCCGCGTGATTTCCGGCCAGAAAGCGAACACCGCCAATGCCTTCAGCCTGCCGGGGCTGGCGCTCTCGACGGCGAACTTGTGGGCCGCGACGCAGCCCGGCGGCAGTCTGTTCGGGCTGCAGTTCAGCAATCCCGTCGATACGGCGGTGGCCTACGGGACCGCCGGGCATGCGGGGGGTACGGCCAGAAATTACGGCCGCCGCAATGATCCGCTGGTCAATAATCAAGTGGGCGGCGTCAACGTGTTCGGCGGTGGCCTCGCGCTGTATGCCCCGGATGGAACGCTCCTTGGTGCGGTGGGTGTCAGCGGCGACACTTCGTGTGCGGACCACAACATCGCCTGGCGCGTGCGCGACACGTTGGGCCTGGACTTCGTGCCCGCCGGGGTGGGGGTGCCGGGTGACAACATCATCCTGGATCCGACAAATGGTTTCGGCCACCCCAAGTGTGACGGACCGGGTGCGGTAGACGGTGTCGACCCGGATGACGCCACGGACAACGCGGAAGTCGTAGCTGCCTGTCCGATCGGCGACGGTGCGACGGCCGGTTGCATTTAGAGGTTCTTGTTATTTTTAGGCGCGGCCACCCCCATGGGGGTGGCCGCTCTGTTTTCTGTTTTATGGCGGTGGGTGCATCGCCGCACGCTGCCGTTCTTGGAACGCGTTGAGGCCGAGGAACAGCGCACGGCCGGCGGGGCCCGACAGGTATTCCTGCATCCCCTGGAGTAACCCCACTTCTTCGCGCACGGTGCGAAAAGCTGCCACGGGCAGATACGGCATGAACTCGACGAGATTCGCGGCGCCGATCTCCACCAGCGCCGCCAGGGTGTCTGGCGTCACCGAGATGTTCTCGCGCCGGTCGCGTCGGGCGACCTGATACGGAGGGCGGATATTGTTCGCCAGCAACCGTGTTCGATCGGCCACGCCGAACAAGAATACGAGCTCCTCACTGCGTTCACCGATGACGGCGCGCAGCTCGGCGCGGCCGGGGGACCGTTGGCCGGCATCCAGCCGCTCCGTCCCGTAGATGCTGTGGAACAATCCGGCGACGCAGGTCTCCTGTGGGTTGTTCCACTCGACCAGCAGCGCGTAGACACCTTTGAGGTGACTCAGCAGTGGTCGACCGTAGTGCGAGATGCGGTGCGCGCCGAGTTGTCGCAACAGCTCGCAGTACGCGTCTAGTTGGCGCCAGTGTGCGTCAGGCTTCATCGCATGACCCGGGCCGGACAACGAGTCGCCATTATACTAAGGGCGCGAGCACCCGTCCGTGATGGTCATACCGGCGTCTTGGCAACACGAAAGCGGTGTGTGTCTGCGGTGGAACGGGTGAAGCACGACGCATTCCGCAGGTTCGGCCGCCGCGACCCTGCGCATCGCGATCGGCGTCATCCACCGCTCCCGGTAACCGTTGTCGAACCCTGGTTTCACGCCGCGGCCGGAGACTCAATACACCGATATTCTCATATATATTAATCAGTTAATAACACTTTATGATAATCCACTTTACGAGAAGGGTCGCTTGTGTGTGGCTCATTGTGATCCTGGCGCTGCCGGCCCCGGGCGCGCACGCGGATTCCCCGCCAGCCCCAGTCGCGGCCGCAGAGGTCGTCGTTGTGATACACGGGTTGGGTCGCAGCCGTTCGGCGATGTGGTTGCTGGCGTCCAGGCTCGAGGATGCCGGGTTCGACGTCGTGCGCGTGGGCTATCGGTCGTTGAGTCAGACGCCGGAACAGATCCACCGCGACATCAGCGGGCAGATCGAGGCTTGCTGCGTGGGGCAGGATCGAACCGTCCATTTCGTCGGACATTCGCTGGGCGGTCTGCTCGTCCGCGCTTACCTGCAGCATACTCGGCTCGAGAACCTGGGACGCGTCGTCCTCTTGGGTACGCCCAGCCAAGGTTCGGAGTTGGTGGATCGTTTTCGCGACCGCTGGTGGATGAGCATGTTGGGTCCCACGGCCAGTGCCTTGGGTACCGCGGCGGGCAGCTTCCCCAACGCACTGGATGAACCGTATTATGCGGTCGGAGTCATCGCCGGTGTGGCAGACGGTATTCCCAACGAAAAGTACCTGCCCGGCGAGGACGATGGTCTGGTTACCGTTGAAGCGACAAAACTCGTCGGTATGACCGATTTCATCGTCGTCGACACCGGTCATTCGGCAATGCGCTACAACCAGGAAGTGGCCGAACAAACGGTAGCGTTTTTGCGAAACGGGATGTTTGTGCGACCCGAATCGGAGCGGCAAGCGCCTTAGCCGAACGCCTCAGCGCGACTCGGTGTTTGTCTCGCTGCTTAGGTAACGGGCGAAACGGTGGTCTTCGTTGTCGATGTGTTGCATCACGAACGCCCGTAGTTCCCGGGCAACGCTGGCGGCTGCGGAAGTGTCGTCGGCGGCGAGCAGCTCGTCGATGCGGGTCAAACGGTCGATCATTCCGTTGTGTGTTTGTTCATGAGGTTCGTACTGGGGGTAGGCGTACAACCGCATCAGCAGTTGCTCGGACATGAAATGCACTTTGGTGTAGTCCACGAGCTGCCGGAATATTTCCACGACCTCCGCACGATCACGTCCGTGTTCGACTGCGTCTTCAAGTGCTTTGAGGAGTTTGACCTGGACATCGTGCTCACCCCGTAGATCGCGTGAGGAAGTCACCGAATGACTCTGACCGGATTTGATGTTCACGAGTTCGTCGCTGAAATGGGAATGCGCGCCAGTATACGACATTGACCGGGTAGCGGCCCAGGTCTTCTCCGACTTGTTCCAGCAACCACCGTATGTAAAATGGCCCGTATACGATTCCGCAACGGTCAAACGCGATGCCGAACGCCGGTGCTAAACCAAGCTGTTTGTCGTGCTTGATGCGCACACAAAACGACTGGCGGGTGTTGACCCCCGAGCAGGTGGAACTGCTGGCCGCCGGGCAACGCAGCCGGGCTTATGGAAGCGGTGAACCGCTGTTCACCATGGGGGCCGTCAGTCGCGGTGTGTACTGCGTGTGCTCCGGCACGGTAGCGGTGCGCAGACTGGATGCGCACGGCAACTCGGTTTTATTGCAGCTGGCGTATCCGGGAGATACCTTGGGTTACACGGCGTTTCTGACCGGTGAGCCCCATACCACGGCTGCCGAAGCGGTGGGACCCACGACCGTGTGCCTGATCGACAAATCTACCGTCGGCGCTTTGCTGGAGGACAATCCCGCTTTGGGGTTGCAGTTTCTGCGGCGCACCGCCGACCACCTCGACGAGGCCCAAGACCGACTGGTACAAAACGCCACGCTGTCGAATCGCGCCAAGTTCGCCCACTTGCTACTCGTGTTGATGGACCGTTTCGGCCAGCGGCACGGCGACGGCGCGCGCACCATGGACCTGCCCGTGTCGCGGCGTGACCTGGCGTCGATGATCGGTACACGCCACGAAACGCTCTCGCGCATCATTACGCGCATGGAGGAGGACGGGGTCGCCCAGTTCTCGGGGCGCTCGGTTCACGTACCGCAAATCGATTCGTTATTGGAAGAGATACAGCCCCATCTGGTCGGTTGAGCCTCCGCGCCGCCCGCGCTGCACAGGCGGCGCGTACCTCTTGATCGGGAAAATTGACGATCGTCAACGATTCGCCGTCGTCTGCCTGATTAGATTACGTCAACCCCACTTGAACAGAAGAGGCAGGCGATGGAGGCAGTGACCACTACCCCCAGCGAGTTGGAACGGTTCGCGGACCAGGACCTGGATGTTTACGAGGGCGCGTTGGGCGGACTGACGCGACGAGAATTCCTGAAGTATTGTACGGGTATTGCGGCCACGATGGGTCTACCGACCGTGGCCGGCCTGCAAATGGCCGAGGCCGCTACCGCAAAAGAGCGCCCGCCGGTCATCTGGCTGCATGGCCAGGAGTGCACCGGTTGTACCGAGTCGCTGCTGCGGTCTTATCACCCCACCCTGGAGTCCTTAATCCTCGACACGATCTCGCTTGATTATCACGAGACCCTGTGCGTGGGCGCCGGCCACCAGGCGGAGGCCCATAAACGCAAGATCATGCAGGAGGCCCATGGGAAGTACGTGTTGGTCACCGAGGGCGGGACGCCCACGAAGGACGGCGGAATATACTGCAAGGTCGGCGGCAAAACGCATATAGAACACGTGCAGGAAGCGGCGGAAGGCGCCGCGGCCATCATTGCTATCGGCTCGTGTGCCTCTTGGGGCGGTATTCAGTCTGCGGATCCCAACCCCACCGGCGCGAAAGCGACTTACGAGGTGATCCCGGAAAAGACCGTCATCAACATCCCGGGCTGCCCGCCGAATCCGTACAACTTTCTCTCCACCGTGCTGTATCTGTTGACGTTCGGCAAGGCGCCCGAACTCGACGAGGAGAATCGGCCGAAGTTCGCTTACGGACGACTGATCCACGAAAACTGCGAACGGCGTCCGCATTTCGACGCCGGTCGCTTTGCCCTCGAGTTCGGCGATCACGGGCATCGCCAGGGCTTTTGTCTGTACAAGTTGGGTTGCAAAGGACCCGAGACGTACGCCAACTGTCCATCCATCGGATTCGGGGATGTCGGTTTCGGGGCGTGGCCCATCGGCACCGGACACCCGTGCTTCGGCTGCACCATGCAGGAGGCGGGGTTTCGCAAACCGATCCACGCGTTGGCCGATGTGAAAACCTACAGTCCGCCGACCGCGTTTCCCGCGGTGGACGGCGCCAAAGGCGACGGCATCAGTCCTGGTGCTGCGGCGCTCGCTGCGGGTGTTGGTGGTGCGGTGCTCGGTGCGGCGGCGATGGCCATGCGCAACATGCCCGGTCCCGTCGACGAATCGGATCACGACTCCTGATCCGGGAGACCAGCCATGGACAAAAGCCGAAGACAATTCATGAAAGGGGCGGCCGGTGCGCTCGCTGGTACATTCGCGGCCGCGGGTCCCGCCAATGCGTTGATCCCGTTGCGCGAGCACAAGGAACTGCCGCCCGATGCCGTGGGTATGCTTTTCGATTCTACGCTTTGCATCGGATGCCGTGCGTGCATGGTGGCCTGTAAGGAGGCCAACGATATGCCGGTGGAGCAGCCGATGAAATTCGACGCCTGGAACCCCGGAACCTGGGATACGACCGAAGACCTGTCAGGTCGCACGTTGAATGTGATCCGCGTGTACCAACAAGGCACCAAGGAACACAAGGACCAGGAAGAGAACGGTTACGCGTTCATTAAGCGCCACTGCCTGCACTGCGTCGATCCGTCCTGCGTATCCGTGTGCCCGGTGACCGCCATGATCAAGGACGAGAAGACCGGTATCGTCAGCCACGATCCCGATGCGTGCATCGGTTGCCGTTACTGCGTATACGGTTGCCCCTTCGGGGTACCCCAATACCAGCTCGAGGACACGTTCGGTGAGATCTCCAAATGCAAGTTCTGTGAACATTTGCAGGCCGAGGGCCTGACCCCTGCATGCTGCGACGTCTGTCCGACGGGAGCGTCCTTGTTCGGCAAATTGGCTGATCTGCAGGTGGAGGCCGAGCGCCGGCTCGCGGCCGAGCCCGGTGTCACGTACGAGTTCCCACGCGGCAACCTGAATGAAGATCATCCCAGGCACGAAGCGCCGCTCGCCGAGTACCAACGACACATTTACGGCCAGAGCGAAGTCGGCGGAACCCAAGTGCGCTACTTGACGGCCGTCGATCACGAGAAACTCGGCTTACCGAAGCTGCCGGACGACTCTTATGCGCGACTTTCCGAAGGCATGCAGCATACCCTGTACAAGGGCATGATTGCGCCGGCCGCGCTGCTCGGTGGATTGATGTATTTCGCCAAACGCAGCGCCGATAAACACGACGACGATCAGGAGTAAGCGGTATGGCCACGGAAACCCACCAACCGCTAGGCGGTAAGCTGCTCACGAAACCGTTTCTGTTTCTCGGCCTGCTCGTACTCATCGCCGCCTATTTCATCGCCAAGCGATTCGTATTCGGCCTGGGCGAAGTCACCAACCTGAATGGCGGTTATCCCTGGGGAATCTGGGTCGTGGTGGACATCGTGATCGGCACGGCGTTCGGCTGCGGTGGTTTCGCCATGGCGCTCCTGGTGTACATCTTCAACCGTGGTGCCTACCATCCCTTGATGCGTCCCGCCTTGCTCGGCGGCCTGTTCGGTTACACGCTGGCCGGTCTGGCAGTCGTGATCGACCTCGGCCGCTACTGGCAGGCTTACAATCTCCTGTTGCCCTGGTATGCGCAACCGAGCTCGGTCATGTTCGAGGTCGCGCTGTGCGTTATGGCTTACATCACGGTGCTGTGGATCGAATTCTCACCGGCGTTTCTCGAACGTTTCGGTTTGCACGGCGTCCGGGACAAATTGAGAAAGTACATGTTCGTGTTCATCGCCTTGGGCGTACTGCTGCCGACGATGCACCAGTCTTCGCTGGGCTCGGTGCTCCTGGTCATGGGTTCGCAGTTGTCGCCCCTGTGGTTCACGACTTGGTTACCGCTGTTGTTCCTGCTGTCCGCGTTGTGGATGGGTTATTCGGTAGTCATCATGGAGGCGACGCTGGTTACCAACGCCTTCTCGCTACCCTCCGAACAGAGGCTGCTCGGGAAACTGTCTCCGGTGGTCGCCGGCCTGCTGATCGCATTCCTGGTACTCAGGTTCGCTGACCTGGCTTATCGCGGTCAACTGGCGCTCATGTTTGCCGGCGACCTCAACGGATGGATGTTTATCCTCGAAACCGTCATGATGGTCGCGGCCGCGTGGATTCTCGCGTCCCCGACCAAGCGTCGCAGTCAGCGGTTGATGTTTCTCGCGGCACTGCTGCTGCTCGGAGCCGGTTCCCTGTACCGCGTGGATGCCTACCTGGTCGCGTACAACCCGGGCAATGGTTGGACCTATTTCCCGTCGGTACCGGAGCTCGTTGTCACCATCGGCGTGGTTGCATTGGAAATCATGCTGTACCTGCTATTCATCAAGAAACTGCCCGTCTTGCATGGCGCACCCGCTCGCTAGAAGACACTGGAGGCTTAAGTGACACGCATAACTATTGATCCCATCACGCGCATCGAAGGCCACCTGCGCATCGACTGCGAAGTCGAAAACGGTAAAGTCACCAATGCCTGGGCTTCAGGTCAAATGTGGCGAGGTATCGAAGTCATCCTCAAGGGTCGTGATCCACGCGACGCCTGGGTGTTCGCGCAACGCATCTGCGGCGTGTGCACCACCGTGCACGCGATCGTTTCATGCCGGGCGGTGGAAAATGCGCTCGATCTCGAGGTGCCGGTCAACGCACAATACATTCGAAACATGATCATGGCCGCGCACGGAATCCATGACCATATCGTCCATTTTTATCATCTGTCCGCCCTGGATTGGGTCGATATCGTATCGGCGTTGGACGCCGATCCCGAGGCCACCGCGAAACTGGGGCAAAGCCTGTCCGACTATCCGCACAACGGCGTGCAGGAGATCCGCAAGATCAAAGAAAAGCTCGCGGCGTTCGTCGGCACCGGTCAACTGGGTGTATTTGCCAGCGGTTACTGGGGGCACCCGGCGATGAAGTTGCCGCCGGAGGTGAACTTGCTCGCCGCGGCACACTACCTGCAGGCGCTGGAGTATCAGCGTGCCGCCAACAAGATCGTGACGATACTGGGTTCGAAGACTCCGCATATCCAGAACCTGGCGGTCGGAGGGGTGGCCAATCCCATCAACCCTGAAAGTCAGTCGACATTGACCCTGGAAAGGCTGTACGCCATCAAGGCGGAGATCGACAAACTCGGCGAGTTCATCCACGAAGCGTTGATTCCGGACGTGGGCGCGGTGGGGGCTTTGTACGCCGACTGGACCCAGTACGGCGCGGGAGTCACCAACTATCTGTCGGTGCCCGATATGCCTCTCGACAGCACCGGCACGCAATTCGAGCTGCCAGGCGGATACATCGACGCAGGAGATCTGGGCACCTATAAGGCGATCAACAGCTACCAGGATGAGTACTTTCGCGACGGCGTCAAAGAGAGCGTAAAACACGCTTGGTACAACTACGAAGGCGGCGACCAGGCGCGACATCCGTTTGACGGCCAGACCAACCCCAAGTACACGGACTTCCAGGACGACGGCAAGTACTCCTGGGTCAAAGCGCCGACGTTCTACGACAAGCGCGCGCAAGTGGGGCCGTTGGCGAACGTGCTGGGGATGTATGCGGCCGGTCATGAACCCACCAAACGGCACTTGGAGCGTTTGATTAACATCGTCAGTAGCGTCGCCAAGACGGATATTCCGCTGGCGGCCCTGCATTCGACGATTGGCCGCACCGCCGCCCGGGCGGTGCGCGCGGCGGTGCTCTACGAATCACTGCAAAATCAGTGGCAGCTGCTGATGGACAATATCGCCAAAGGGGATTTTGCGACCTACAACCGGCCGGAGTTTCCGAAAGGCGAAGTACGCGGTTTCGGTTTTCACGAAGCGCCCCGCGGCACACTGTCGCACTGGGTGGTTATCGATGACGGCAAAATCGCGAACTATCAGGCTGTCGTGCCGACCACCTGGAACGCCGGTCCGCGGGACGACAATGACCAGATCGGCCCTTATGAAGCCTCGCTGCTCGACAACCCCGTTGCGGATCCGGAACTGCCCCTCGAAGTGCTGCGTACGGTGCATTCCTTCGATCCGTGTCTGGCTTGCGCCATCCATATGGTGGACTCCAAGAAACGATCCATCGTAAAGGTGAAAGCCGCGTAGCACGGGGCATACAACGAGTCATGAACGACATTCTCGTCATCGGCCTCGGCAACATCCTGCTCAGCGACGAAGGTGTGGGCGTCAGGCTGGTGGAAACCCTCCAGCAGCGCTATGCGTTGCCGGACGGTGTCGAGGTGGTGGACGGCGGTACGGCGGGCATGGACCTCCTCGATATACTCGCGGGCCGCCGTCATTTGCTGGTGTGCGATGCGGTGACGGCGGACGCCTCGCCGGGTTCGGTGATCCGGCTCGCCGACGACGACGTTCCGGCGTTCTTGCAAGTAAAAATGTCGCCTCACCAGCTCGGTCTTTGCGATCTGCTCGCCAAGCTGAGCCTGATCGGTGAGGCGCCGGAGCGCGTCACGTTGATCGGCGTAGTGCCGGAGAAACTGGATCTGGGTCTGGAGCTTTCCGGGACCGTAGAATGCGCGCTGGAAACGGCGCTACATCAGCTCGTCAAAGAACTGACCGGGATCGGCGTCGCCGTGTCCGCTCGCCCGCAGGCAAACGTTCTGGAGGTCTGAGGTTTCATGTGTCTCGCTATTCCTTCGCGGGTTACCGGTATCACTGGCAGCATGGCCACTGTCGAGCGTTTCGGCGAATGCCTGGAAATCAGTCTGGCTCTGATGAGCGAACCGGTGCGAATCGGCGACTACGTGGTGGTGCAGGCCCGGTCGTACGCGGTCGGCAGGGTGGATCCTGATGAGGCCCGCGAGGCGCAGCGTCTGTTTCAAGAGCTCGCCGAAGTGCTGCAAGATACCGACTTCGACCGCACGCTCACCGACGAGCAGGTGGCGTAAGTGAGCGAACCACGATACCCTGACAACAACCATCCGCGCGTCCTCGCCATGGTCGAACGTTTCCGCCGTATCGGCGAGGAAAACATGCGTGATCTGCCCATCTTCCATGACGAGCTCGACACCGAAGCGATCGGATTTCGGCGCCACACCAGTGGGTTGATGGGGGTTTTGATCACGCCCTGGTTTATGAACGTCATATTCCTGCCGGAAACGAAAAAGAAGATGGACTATACGGTGGTGGGAAACAAGTCCCCCGTTACGACTCCGTCGGGCGAATGGGAGTTTACCCACGGCGGCGATGAGGAGATCGGCATGTACCAGAGCCTGTCTCTACATTCGCCCGTGTTCGATTTCAAGACTCAGGAGTTGGCCCGCATCGAGGCGCTTCGGCGTATTAATGCACTGTTCAGACCGCCCGAGGACAACGAGTCTAAATCGCCGCGCCCGGATAATCCGGGCCGTCGCGCTTTCTTTCAGGGTCGCTCGGCGTGAATGATCGCCACTCGTCACCGGGACCGATATTGATCGCACTGTTCAGGCGGCATCGTCGTCCGGCACCAGCAATATACGCAGTACCGGCACCACCTTACACGGAGAAAAACATATGAGACTGCTCATTGGCATTACCGCACCGGTCGTTTTACTGTTCGGCATCGTCAGTGACGCCCTGGCGCACCCCGGCCACGACGTGGCGGCCAACTTCTGGCTCGGATTCCTGCACCCGTTATCGGGCCTGGATCATCTTCTTCCGGTAGTCGCCGTCGGTCTGTGGGCGTCTTACCGAAATTCCCGCCTCGGTGGGGCTACCGTCGCCATATTTGTGGTCGCCACGATCCTTGGCGCTGCGGCGCTGCCGGGGTCTTACCCGCTGTCGCCCTCACATCCGGGACTGATCGGCGCGCTGGTGTTGGTCGGAGTGCTGATCATGACGGCGCGCGTCCACCCGGGCTTGGGTATTGCGGTGGTGGGTGCCTTCGCGTTCGCTCAAGGCTGGACCCACGGTGTCGAACTGCGGTGGGACCTGCAGAATCCGGCTTATGTTTTGGGTTTTGTCGTCGCCACCACCGGTTTGTTGTCGCTCGGGGCGCTACTCGGTCTGGCACGCCGCACACCGGTGCCGAACCTCGCCGGTGCCGGGATCGCCGGCTGCGGTATCCTGCTCATTGTCGGCTGATTTGGTCAGCGGAGGACAACCTTATGCGTCCACTCATTATGCTCATGCTCGCGTCCGCGGTCGCGGCGGCGATCGCAGCCTGTAACACCGACCCGTCGTCCAGCCAGTCTTTCGCGTACCGCTACACACCACAACCGGACGGCCATGACACGCCAGCGGGACAGTGCGTGGTGTGTCACACCCTCGAGAAGAATGCGCCACTGCGCGTGGCGCCCACGCTGTCGGGCATCGTCGGGGCGAAAAAGGCCCGCTTTGAGTGGTTTGGGTATTCGAAAGCGTTGGCGAATGCCGGCGGCGAGTGGTCCGAAGAGGACCTGAACGAATACCTGACCGATCCGGATAAATTTCTTCCCGGGACGACCAAGACGCTGGTGGGGATCACCGATCCGGAGGAGCGCGCGGAGTTGATCGATTTTCTGAAGACGCTGAAGAACTGATATTCTGTTTATTCCCTTTCCCCCGTGCAGTGCAGAGGGTGCCTTGCGCCATTCAGGTGCGGTTGATGCGCTGTTTGAGCAGCGCAGCAATCCGGCTGTGCCCGATCTGTTCGGCGAATTGGAGCAGCGAGACGCTTCCATAGACGGTGATGCCGGGGTCGGCGTCCCGGTCCAATAGCAACTTTACCAGCGCAACGTCATTGTTCACCACCGGGATGAACAACAAAGGCAGCCGGTCCTCTCCGATTCGGTAATTGATATTTGCCCCGACTTCGATCAAACGTTCCGCGGCACGCTGATCGGCGTTCTGTAGAGCGTAGGCAAGCGCCGTGCGGCCTTCGTTGTCCGTCGCATCCACCGAAACGTTGTCTTCGGCCAAGGCGCCGATTACCGATACCATCTGGTCGGATTGGGCCAGCCAGTAAAGCAGAGCGGGACCTTCGGCAAAGAACAGCCGCGCTTTATTGCGATAAATTTTGGCTCGCTCCGGCGCCGTATCGCGGGTTGCACGCCAATTGAAATAGTTCGCCGCCCCCAGGATGGCGCGGCTCGTATCTTTGTCGCGGCAAGGGCTGTCCAGAGCTTTCTGTGCCTGGGCAATCGCAGTGTCGGCGTCGCCGAACCAGCGCAGCCGGAATTCGGCGTAGTCGTTGGCAAAACAGTAGCGTCGTTTATATTCGTCGGAACGTTTTCTGTACAAGGAATCCACGGCTTCGAGGTTCTTCTTCGCTAATTGCAGTTCGATGAGCCGTAGGTATGCATTCAGTCGTGCGCGGTCGTAGGTGTTGTACGGGCGGTCGTTGGCCACCGCCTGCTCGTATTTTCCGATCGCTGCATCGAACTGGCCCTGCATCGCGAGCAGCTCTCCCCAGTTCGCCCACAGCCACAAGTTCTCGGTACCGAGTTCCTCGGCTTTTTCAAGCGCCGCCCCGGCTTCGTCGTAACGCCGCTGGTGCGCGAACACGTAACCGAGTAGTACGTGGGAATTGCTGTGAAAGGGATCGATTTCGAGGCCACTTAGCAAAAAGCGTTCGGCCTGCGCCAGTCCTTCGGGCCCCCAGTTGGTTTTCATATGATAACGGGCCAGCTCGGGGAAAGCCGGCACGAAACGGGGGTCCTGGTTGAGGATCTTCTCGAGTTTTTGTTTGCCGGCCTCCAAAGAGTTTCGGGCGCCGTGGTCGATTTCCGCCACCGCCCGTTCGTAGAGCTCGGCGATGTCTTGCGGTTGGCGTTGCGCGGAGGCGTAACCCTCGTAGCCCGGCCAGTCCAACGGTTGATCAAAGTGTTTCGCGATCTTCACCGGTCCACTTCGGCCCTGCGTCATCTCGACGCGCAACAATCGTGTGGTGGACGGGGAACCGATCACGTAGTCACGACGGAGAAGGATTTCGACTTCGTGCTGACCGCGCTGGAGCGGCCGGAAATGTTGGGGGTTCGTGGTGCTCGCACTGTTTTTCGAGACCACGGGAGAGACTCTGAGTATCCCCGGTTCAAAGTCTCCCCGATAAAAATAATTCACCCGTGCAACATAGGTACCGTTTCTCTCCTCCACGTGCACACCGCGAATCGCATTGGCGCCGGGCAGTATGGCCGGTGCGGGCGACCGGTGCGCGTATGCAGACTGGTCGGGGGCGATGCGGGCCGATCGCAGCGGGTTCTGGTGCATCTGGGTATCCCAGATGAAGTAACCCAACAGGCCCAATAGTACGGCCATGAGAACTGTGTGCCGTTTAGTATTCATAATCGTTCCAAAAACGGGGCGGGCGGACGGGGTGAAGTAATCTGCCTTCATACTAGTCCAAAACCCGTTTTGCGCCAGTTCCAACCGGGTTGTAAAGTGAAATCACCTAAAACCTACGCATACCGGGTCTACGGCACGGTCGTCGGCCTCAGCCCCCGACCGCTCGGAAATCTTACGAGTGGGGGCGGCCCGTCCTCGATCGGGCGACGTGTCAACGATACCGGATGGTGGAAACGCGATGACGACCGTCGATGGCGTTAAAATAGCCGGCGGTCTACGAGAAAGGAGGTGGCCGTGTTCGAAACCGCCGAACTGGGGCAAAAGGTCGACGCCAAGTCGTATAAGAAGCAGGTTCCGCCGCTGCGCGAGCAGTTGCTGCGGCTCCAGGATGCGGTGCACCGGGCAGGATGTACGCAGGTGATATTGCTGTTAGGGGGCGTGGACGGTGGAGGTAAAGGGGAATCCATCAGCAAGCTGAACGAATGGATGGATCCGCGGTGGATGGTCACCCGCGCTTATGAACCGCCGGACGAACACGAGCGCCGGTTTCCGGAATACTGGCGTTACTGGCGCGATCTGCCGCCGCGCGGTCGCATCGGCATGTTTCTGAGTGCATGGTACTCGCAGCCGATCCTGGATCGTGTGTACGACAGAATTTCGGCCCACGAGTTCGAAGCCAAGCTCGACCGCATTCTCTCGTTCGAAACCGCGCTCGCCGAAGACGGTGCGGCGATCGTCAAGTTCTGGATGCACTTGAGTGAACAGGCGCAGGAGCGGCGCCTCAAAAACTTGGAACAAGACCCGCTGACCGAAGCGCAGGTCTCGGAGAGCGACTGGGAGAACTGGCGGCACTATGAACGTTTCGTGGAGACCGCGGAACACGTCATTTCGCGGACACATACCGGCAAAGCGCCATGGGTGATCGTAGAGGGCGAGGACACTCATTACCGCTGTCTGACGGTGGGTTATGCGGTTAAAGAACTTCTGGTTCGAATTCAGGACGGTCCGTCCGAACCGCTGCCGACGCCCCCGGTTCCGGCGGGGAACACAAACAAACCGAAGAAATCACGCGCCAAGAAAGCCGACAACAAATCTGTGAAGGCCGCTACCGTGCTTTCGCAGCTCGACACCGATCAGACACTTGGCAAGGCTGTGTATGCCGAACAATTGAAGCACTTGCAGGCGAGACTGTTACTCCTGCAGAACGCCGCGCGCACCCAGGGCGTGGCGACGGTGCTGGTGTTCGAGGGCTGGGACGCGGCCGGCAAAGGTGGGGTAATCCGGCGTATCGATGCGGCATTGGAGGCGCGGGTCTATCAGGTACACGGTGTGGCGAAACCCACTGAAGAAGAACTGGCGCAGCATTATCTGTGGCGGTTTTGGCGTAACTTGCCGCGCGACGGTCATATGGGGATTTTCGATCGTTCATGGTATGGGCGGGTGCTCGTGGAGCGGGTGGAGGGATTTGCGCAGGAGCACGAATGGCGTCGGGCGTATGCCGAAATCAACGATTTCGAGAGTCAGTTGGTCGATCACGGAATCAATTTAATCAAGTACTGGATACACATTACCAAAGACGAACAACTACGCCGCTTCAAACTCCGCGAGCGCACGCCGCACAAGCGCTGGAAACTCACCGACGAAGACTGGCGCAACCGGGAAAAGTGGGAAGACTACGAGTTGGCGGTCCACGACATGGTGCAGTACACCAGTACCAAGAAAACGCCGTGGACTCTGGTGGAAGGGAACGACAAGCGATTCGCGCGAATCAAGGTGTTGCGCACCTTGTGCGACCGCCTCGCGGACAAAGTCGGCGAACAATCGGGTACGGATTGCCCGTAGCGAGGGCGTGCTCGGGTTACGCCCGCTTGCGTCGGATCGACTCGCACGCCAGCGCCAGAAACTCGTCACGACTGGCGTCCCGCCGGCGGCGTGTGAGGTTGCATTCGTGCATTCGGTGCAGAGTAAGTACCTGTGGGAGCACGGCGATGTCGAATCCGGCGTGCCGCACGCGAACGAACCACTCCACCGCGTCGCTGAACCAGTAGCGGGAATCGAACATGCCCACTTGGTCGAAAACCGAACGCCGCACCATCAGCGTCGTGGTAGCGTAACCCGGCACCGCTCCAGCCCGCGGTTCGTCGCGGTAGCGTATGGCTTCCGGATCGCGCGGATCGCTCCAGAACATCTGCGCGTAACTGATGCACAGCTTGAAACTTGGATGGCGTTCTAAGTGGGCGGCCTGTATGGCGAGTTTGTCAGGCACCCAGAGATCGTCCGCATCGAGAAAGGCCACGTACTCCGTGTCTGCGTGCTTCAATCCCAAGTTCCGCGTCGCCGCGGGTCCAGCGGTCGTTTGCGTGACCACTCGGAGTGGATGGCCATACCCCCGGGCTATGTTGAGCGTCGCGTCGGCGGAGCCGTCGTCGGCAACGATTATTTCAATAGGCCGATAGCTTTGCGCGACGATACTGTCTAAAGCTTCAGTCAAGTACCGGGCGCTGTTGTAGGTGGGTACGATACAGCTGACAGTAGACATGCGATTCGGTGACGAAAGCCCTGTCAATAACGTTCCGAAAAAACGAAGGCGGATCGTGTCACAGTTTGGCCGCTTTGCCAAGCGGCTTGAAAGGTGACCCCGGGAACGGTACGGTGGTCCTTGGCGTGAGCGCATTCGGCGACTTCAGTGCGGCTTGTTTTCTGGGATCAGTCCTTTCATAAAAAGACCCGCAGCAGCGACTTCTTTCTCCGTCTGCTGGACCCCGGCACGGAGGTAATTCGCGTGTGGGATGATCTTTGGCGGGGCGGGGAGCAACCGAGTCCGGACGCAATAAACGAACTCGAACCCGACCTGATCATTTTCTTTCAAGCCATCCCACCGGCCCACGACGTCCTGAAAATTCGCGCCCGAAAGCTGTGGGTGCCCATGTGGGACGCCGTATGGCATTTGCCCGATCGTATCTGGCGGCCTTATCTGCTCACTGAAGTGACGATTGTGGCGTTCTGTAGAGCGCTGCATGAAACCGTGACCCGACTCGGCTTCAGGTCCCGTTACTGGCAGTATTTCCCTGAACCCGCTGCGCGACCCCCGGCCGAGAAATCACCCAAAGTGTTTTTCTGGCAGCGCCGACCCGACGTCGATTGGCCGGTGCTACGAACGTTATTCCGGGGCCAAACCGTCGAACAGGTTATTTATAAGCGCGACCCGGACCCGGGTTGCGTGATCGATGGACCGGAAGAGATGGATATGGATCGTTTCAACGTGCGGGTCGTCGAAGGCTGGCTCCCACGGGCCGAATACCTGAGCTGTTTGCGGGAGTGCAGCATGTTCATCGCTTCGCGACCCGACGAAGGAATCGGAATGGCGAACCTGGAAGCCATGGCGCAGGGTATGTGCGTGATCAGTCCTGATCGGCCTACCGCCAACGAATATATCGAACACGGAGTCAACGGCTTGTTATATGATCTCGACAATCCCGAGTGCCTGGATCTGCGACGGATCCACGAGCTGGGATGCGCTGCCTGGCGAGGAATCGGAGAAGGTTTTGGACTATGGGAACACAAATGTTGTGAGATTCGCGAAGTCATCAATCAGTCTTTATAACGAACGTGTCCGGAAGCGACTTCGTGTTTACCCCACCGCTGCGGGATGCTGGGCGAACAACGCACGACCGCAGGGCGGCCGCCAGCCATGCGGCTTGTGGCTAACGTAGCGCGCGCATGACTCCCGCGCGGACTGACGGACCCGAGTTGCGTCTGTTGCTCGAGCATCTGGGTGTGCGGAATCCGGAACGGATTGTCGGCGCTAGTGAGCCGCACGGGCGGCCCATCGACTGGGACCGAGTGATAACGACGGCGAGCCGGCACGGTGTGGTGCCGTTGTTTGCTAGATCGTTCCTGAAGCACGGCGAGATGCGCGCGGTCGCCAAGGTGACCGAACGGTTGCGCCGTGAAACGAGACTGATCTCCCGGCGTAATTTCGTATTTGCTCAGGAGTTGTTGAGATTGATGGAGCTGTTTTGGAAGGACGGCATCGGCGCGGTGCCTTACAAAGGAGCGCTGCTGGCCGCCACGGCATACGGGGATGTGTCGTTGCGACAGTTTTCGGATCTCGACATTTTGGTCAAGCCCCAGGATCTGTTTCGCGCCAAAGAGTTGTTGGCCCGGGAGGGTTATCACGAGCGTTTCGTGCACGGCCATCGGCCCCTGGCGACCCTTACGGAGACCCAAAGGCAACAATTCCTGCACTACAACCACGAATATGAAGTGGAGCGAAAGGACGGTCTCCTCATCGATCTGCACTGGCGTCTCGCACCCAATGTATACCCCGCGCAGCTCGACCCGGAACCGATGTGGCGGCGGCTGCAACCGTTCCGGATGGAGGGCCGGGAGGTGAAGAGCTTCTGTATCGAAGACCAGATCCTGGTGTTGTGTATGCACGGCAGTAAGGACGAGTGGAGGAAAATGATATGGATCGTCGATCTGCAGAAAACGGTGGTCAATAATTCCGACATCGATTGGAATATTGTGTTTGAACGCGCCCGGCAGGCGAGGATAAGACCACAGGTGCTACTGGGGTTAGGCTTGATTCGAGAACTGTTCGAGGTACCCTTGACCCCGGAGGTGAGCGAACGACTCGATGCAAATGCGAAAACGGATGACCTCGTTCGTCAAGTGCTCGCCGAGTTGGTTCTTGATCCGCGCCCCGTCGAGGAGTGGAGTCCGATCAAAATGTTGAGTGTGCGCTTGTGCGAGAATTACCGGGACTGCGCCACCTACATTTATCGTGCGCTGTTCGTTCCGCGGGTCGCTGATTGGGCCGTGGTCCGACTGCCGAAGTGGCTTTATCCTCTGTATTACGCGCTACGCCCCTTGCGTATCGGTGCACGCTGGGTCAAAGCGGTCGGTCTGCGCACGCTGCAGAGGTCCGGATTGGACTAACCGCCGGACGGTTGCCCACGCTGACGCGACCCCAGCGTGCGCGCCACACGTCGCACCAGGAATTTCAGCGGGCGATACGCGTAGACCAGTGGAGCGGCCAGGGGCTGGTTGATGCCGTAGCGCCAGCGCAGGTATCCGCGGGGTGGTGTGAGGAGAAAGCGGAGCAGACGCGCGCGGTCTGACCAGTTCCCTTGCAGCCGGTTGAACGCCTTGATCGGCGACGTGCCCAGGGTCGCACATACCAGAGCCGCTTCGTGGGCGGCGGGATCGTCGTCCACCGGCCGCGCCGCCAGCGCGTCGAGCACTTGCGCGGGGATCTCGGCTCCGAACTCGCGGTTCAGGTAGTCCAGCATGACCGTCAACGGCATCACCAGATGGCGTGCCTCGATTTCGTCCACCAGCACACGCCAGTCCGGGCGCGGGTGGCGCTGGGCGAGGAACAATGCGTCACACACCCAGCGCAGATTCGAGCGGCTGCGAGAGTAGGAGGCATGACCGCAAACATGGACGAGGGCGTCGGCGCGGCTCAAGACCCTTGTTGGCGCACCGCCGATGGATGCTTGCACAGCGCGCTCCCACAGACCGGAGTCGTCCGCGTGGTAGTAAGGAAGAAAGAAAGGCCGTTGGTGCAATACCAGAGGCAGTCCCGTTTCGTGAACGAACGCCTGATGCGCGGCGCTGTGTCGTCGCGATGGGGTCGTGCGCTTGAATGCCAGCCGCGATACGACGTCGATGGCCGCAGTGAAATCGGACTCTCGCATTAAGAGATCGATCGCGTGATTGTGACGAATGTTGGGCCGCTCATAGACAGTTTCCGAAAGCGCCGCGCCTTTGAGCACGATGAGCGGCAGTCCCGCCCTCTGCAGTGCGGAGACGACCTCGGCGACTACGGTACGGTAGATATCGCTGCGCAGCGCTTCGCGCAAGGTGGATACGCGCAGATAAGTAAGGAATTCATTACCGGGATCGATGCAGTTCGCGGCCAATGCGTGCTCGAGAAACGGCAGTAGTCCCTTGAGCCCCGCCTCGTCGCGCTCCAGATAGGCTTTCGGATCACCGACCCGTGCTACCCAGTGGCGCCACGCTTGTTCGGCGCGCGCGCCGGGAGTCAGGCACGTGCCCAACAGCAGAGTGTGTTCCGGCGGCGGCAGCAACGCCCGCAGGAAAGGATGAAATCGTCGTTGCGTGGGGTGGACGGACCGCGGTTCCTGCGCCTCCCGGTTGGCCGCGCGTACTGGGCTATCGGCTCGAGTGGTCACGACGGCGCTGCATGACGAGATCGAACAACTCCTCACGAGACCGCTGGCGGCTGACGTTGTCGTTGTGAATGCGTCGTGACAGGAGCACCTGCGCTAGGATTTCCCGTGCCACACCCTGGCGCTCAGCGCGGAGCATCCAATCGTGCAAGTCGCGGTTCCGGTACTTCGTGTTCAACAACCCGATGCGCTCGAACAGTGTATGTCTTGCCACCAGCGTGGAGATGGTCCCGGGTTGCGGTTTCGCCAACTCGTGATCCTTTAGACGCGTGGCTTCCTCGCTGAGCTCCTCGACCCAGAAATTCTGCATGTAGGCCAAACAATACCCGATCTCGGGGCGGGCGGTGAGCAGTTCAATCTGCAATTCGAGTTTACGCTCGTGCCAGAGATCATCGGCGTCCAAAAACGCGACGAACTCGCCGCCGGCGAGACGCACCCCATGGTTGCGCGCCGTGGGTGCACCCGCGTTCTCCTGGCGCGCCGATTTAATCCGGTCTCGGTAGCGCTCGATTACCTGCGCTGTGCCGTCTGTGGATCCGTCGTCAATGACGATGATCTCAATGGGCCGATACGTCTGTGCCTGGATGCTGTCGATCGCCTCACCCAGAAATTTTTCGCCGTTGTAAACCGGGACAACACAGCTTACCAGAGAGTCCTGGGTCTTCATCGTCAAGCAGTGTGATCCTGGTCGGTTGTACTGTTCGGGGCGGCGGGGCGGGTGCGCAGACGTTTGAGTTTTCTGGTGACCACTGCCATACGATCTTCTTTCGTCGCGCTCAAGGATAGATTTGCGTTGTGCATACGCCGATACACGAGGACATCGGGCAAAATCTCTGTAACGATATCGTGCTCTTCAGTTCGCGACAGCCAGTCCGTGTCCTCTCCGATGCGCAGGGACTCGTCGAAACCGCCGACCCGATCGAAGACGGATTTGCGCACCAGATGCATCGGGCATGCATAACCCGGATGCTCATCCACGAAAGGATGATCCTGAGCTTTCAGGCGCGCCTCTTCGTCGCGACGTTCCTCTTCCCAGAAGTTCTTCTTGTGTGTGAGGCTCAGTTCCAGTTCGGGGCGGGCGACGAAGCGCGCCATCTGGCGTTCGAGTTTTTCCCTGTGCCAGACGTCGTCCGCATCCAAAAACGCGATGAACGCGCCGTTGGCAAGAGCCACGCCACGATTCCGGGCCGCGGCCGGGCCCGCGTTGGCCTGTCGGACGTACGCAATCGGTTCTCCGTACGAGGCGACGATCTTCGCCGTGCCGTCCTTGGAGCCGTCGTCCACGACAATCACTTCGATGGGGCGGTAAGTTTGCGCAAAGATACTGTCCAGCGCCTCGGAGAGAAATCGCTCGCCGTTATAGACCGGCACGATACAACTGATGAGTGGTTGTTCGGTCATCGTGACGGGGCGTTCTCAATCTTCGGACCGTTCCGGGACCGCATTCACCGTCACGTCGGTGAGGCCCGGCAGCGGGGGGTCCAGGGCGAACATGTCGGCCATGTCGTCGAATTTCTGCAGTTGCGGGGCGGTATAGTCGTCCGGAAGGTCGGCGCCATCGGGTGTCGCGTCTTGCGACATGACATCCGTATCGCACTCCACGACCAGGTTTTCCGCGAGCAAGTCGGCGGTCAGTGCTTGTACATCACTGAGCGCGCGCTCGGAATCGATACCGAATCGATCCGCCACGGCGTCCGCCACTTCGCTCAGAGACTGGCGGCTCTCGATCAACGCCCAGACGAAACCGCCAATCCCACCCATGCTGTAATACATGCCGTTCGATAAGTTGATCAGGATGGCCTCACCATCCATGATCTTCGCCGCAACCTGCTCTTCGTTCGGCCGAAACCGTTTTTCGACGTTCAACATCATACTTCTCCTACACGTTGCACTTCTTAAACTTTCCACCGCGGTGAACCGCAACTATTTGGACAAACCCGACACGCTCCGTGCCGGGCGCGACATCGCTGATTACTGGGCGCTCCCTCATACCGGCAGTTCATCGGCGAGATCTCGCACGGCGTCGGGAATCTGCTCGATATCCCTGCCGAGTTCCAGCCAGTAGACGGGAACCGCTTCCACGAGCTGCGCCAACGTTTCAAACGCCCGCGCCGAGGGCACCGGTAGCAGCATGACAGAGGTTGGCGCCAGAGCCAGCAGGGCTTCGGATCTGGCCGCCGGCCGGTAGGATGTGAATTCGCGGTCCACGACGCGTGGCAGCGCAATGGCGCCGATTTTCGTTTTGTGGCACATCGCCCCCGGAAACCGTTCATTGACGTAGAACACGGCCTTGTGTTCGTGTGGGTGATACGGGGGATGGGTGTATGCAGTGAGATCGGGAAATCGTTGCAGGTGATCTACGCATAAGAGTCCCGATGAATACAGCCCGTACCCGGTGAACGAACCATCTGCGGTGCGCTCGATACCGATAAAATCATCGCCCAGGTACCGATGGCCCGCTTGCAGACACGCAAGCGAGGTGGTCGATTTACCGACCCCGCCGTGACCGGCGAAGAGCACGCCGCGGCCGGCGATTTCAATCAAACCCGAATGGATGAACTGAATCCCCCGATCATTGAGCCATGTCGCCAGCAGCTTGTGGAACGGCCGGGCGCGTTCATCCAGATGACGCTGACCCGCAGCCTGGGTTGAGCCGATAATCCGGTGATCTGCCCGATCCAGCCAGTGTTGGCCCTGATAACGCTGCTCGCAGACGAACCGACCGTCCGTGGTCGCTTTCATCATGATCAACACGTCATTAGTGGGGTGCGTGGCATTCAGGTCACAGGTCACGCCGGTCGCCCGTTGGTCCCACAGATCGATGGTAAGCGCGCCGGTGTCCGACTCGCTGGTATTGAGGTGCGCGAGCGCAGCCCCGACCTGCCGCGCCAGCCGGTGTCCGACGACCCGCACCCGCACCGGATAGCCGGCGATGCGGTATTGTTTCTCCAACGTCGCCCCGCCGGACTGCTGCATCGCCAGGGCGAATGCATCTCGCATCTGGGCGAAGGGCACGCGAGCCTCTACAACTCGCTGATCGGGGACCACCCCCGCGTGATTGTATAGCAACATAGCCATTGGCAACCCGTGCGATGGATCCGCCCATCGCGTCCGTTGTGCGTGATTACCCCCTAAAGTCGACCCACGACCTAACCACGGCTAGTCTGAACCGCCTAGCCAATGGTAACGTATTTTTTGTGGCCTACTGAAACATCATAGACGATAGACCGTATGTTGCGACGCAACAATTCTGCTCCGCGCCCCCATGTTCCTTGAAGTGCCGGCCCCCGAAGTGGTCGCGGACCCGGGCTGTGTACTCGCTGAAAGCCCCCTTTGGCACCCTTACGACCGGGTGCTGTACTGGATAGACATTCCCAGCGGACGCCTGTTTGGTTTCAATCCGGCGACCCGCACTTACCGCCAAGTGATCCGTACCGAGCTGATCGGTGGTCTGACCCTGCTGGGTGACCGCGGCTTACTCCTGATGCTGAATGAGGGATATGTCGCCGCGTTTGAAGCGGGTCGGCTGCGCAGATCCCGGTTGCTGCGTCGCCGCCAGAGCGGATACCGGTTCAACGACGCCATCGCCGACCCCCGGGGCCGCGTCTTTGCCGGGACGATGGCCCACGTGCGCCCAGCCCGGACCCTCGTGCAACGAATCAAACGTCGTTGTGCACGGATGCTCGGTAAGCGGCCGAAGCGGCCGGGCCACCTGTATCGGTTCGACACTGATGGCGACGTGTCGGTCGTCTTACCGAACGTGGGGCAACCCAATGGGATGGGATTCTCGCCGGATCGGCGGACATTTTACGCCACCGATACGGCAGCGCGGGTGGTGTATGCATTCGATTACTGCGAGCGGAGCGGCGACATCGACAACCGACGCACCGTGCTTAAAGTCCCGGCTGAGGTCGGGCGTCCCGATGGATTGACGGTGGATGCCGAAGGTTACCTCTGGATGGCCTTGAGCGGCGGGGGCTGCGTCGTGGGTTGGTCGCCGGAGGGCCGAGAGGTGGGGAGAATAGCGTTTCCGGCCAGCCGCCTGACGAGCGTCGCGTTCGGCGGACCCGATCAACGCGATCTGTACGTGACTTCCGCAGGCGGCGACCGCCGGGATCTGCACGGACGCGCGGCCGGGGCTTTGTTTCGTGTGCGGATGCCGGTCCCGGGCGCCCCGGACTATGCCGCCCGCATACCTTGCTAAACTGAACCTCTCATGAAACGCGTGCTTATCACCGGTGCCAGCGGCAACCTGGGTCGAAAACTGTGTCAGCACCTGCAAGACCGAGGCGGCTTTTCCCTCACTATGATCGACGCGCGTTCCGTTGACGAAACGGAGGTGGTGGTCGCAGATCTCAGCACCTACGATCCGGGCTGGACGGAGAGCTTTGCGCAGCAGGACGCCGTTGTTCACCTTGCCGCGGACCCGCGCCCGGAAGCGCCCTGGACGTCGTTGCAAAAGCACAACGTCGATGCCACGTTGAACGTGTTCGCGGCGGCGTTAATGCACGGCGTCAAGCGGCTGGTTTTTACCAGTTCCTGCCAGGTGATGCTGGGTCACCCGGCGCCGCGTTCCCTGTCCTGTGAGGCGGCCCCATCGCCGGTGAATTTTTACGGGGCCACCAAGGTATTTGGCGAGCGACTGGCGAAAAGTTATGCGGAATCGCACGGGCTTTCTGCCGTGTGCTTGCGGATCGGGACCATACGGCGTGGGCCCAATCCTCCCGACGTCGGATCGTATCGCGGCCAACGGCAGTGGTTGAGCAACAGAGATTTCTGCCAGGCGGTGGAAAAAGCGATCATCACCCCGGATATCGATTTCGCGATCCTGTTCGTGACGTCCGAAAACGCGATGCCGCTTTGGGACCTGTCCGAGACATGCCGGATCCTGGGTTTTCAACCGGCGGACCGTCACTGTCCGCGACCGCCAAGCGTGGTCACCAGGCTCAGGCACCGGATGCGAAAGACGCTGGCGCGGCGCTGATCTCGGTTTCGGTTCCGCCGGCCCGTACCCAAAGCATGGCCGGGCCGCAACAAACGAGCGGCGTGTTGCGGCGTGATACTCGCGATGTGGCCGTGTTAGGTATACAGCCCCCCGGAAACGGTCGGGCGGGTGCATTCGCGGAGTCGATCCCGTACACTTGGCCGCACGTGATATATCCGCTTAGGCGTACCGTGTTGGCTGTAAGCCGGAACGCGGTTCAAAAGCCATCAGGCTCGCCATCCCAGGGGCAGGATTAGTTCACCGAAATGCACCTGGCCGACCACTTGTCATGTTGATATCCGTTCGCGACAACCTATGACTTTTACCAACGCCGTAAAGAAAGACCGGATTTTTTTCCACGAGCTCAATACGTTTTCCGACACGATGGCCGAGGACGTACACGCCGGTTTGAGTCGAAAGCGGAAATCACTGCCGCCGAAACTCTTTTATGATCAACGCGGTTCGAAGCTGTTCGACGCGATCACGAGGTCGCCGGAATATTATCTGACGCGTACGGAGATCCGGTTACTCCGAGAACACGCACGGGAGATGGGTGAGTGGTTGGGCGAGGACAGCATTCTCCTCGAACTGGGGAGCGGTAGCAGCGCTAAGATCCGGCTGTTGCTGGAAGCCGTGCAACCACGGATTTATGCACCGATCGATATTTCGCGCCGGCATCTGATCGATGCCGCCCAACGGATCGCTGCCGATTATCCGTGGTTGACCGTACACGCGGTGTGCGTCGACTTCTCCGGGCCCTGGGAAGCACCGGTATTCGGGCCAGGTCGCCGCAATGTGTTCTTCCCCGGTTCCAGTATCGGGAACTTCGATCGGGTTGCCGCGCGCGGGTTGCTCGCGCGCGTGGCGAATCTGGTGGGTCGGGGTGGCGGGTTGCTGATCGGCGTGGACTTGAAAAAGGAGACGGAATTGCTGGAAGCGGCGTACAACGATGCCGCGGGCGTCACGGCAGAGTTTAATCTCAATATACTCGCGCATATCAATCATCGTATGGGTGCCGATTTCAACGTCGCTCAGTTCGCGCACAAGGCGATCTACAACGAGTCGGAAGGTCGTATTGAGATGTACTTGACGAGCAAGTCGAACCAGTCAGTGCGTATCGAAGACAGGACATATTCGTTGGCGGCGGGAGAAGAGATCTGCACGGAGCATTCCTATAAGTATTCCGTTGCAGAATTTCAACGTCTGGCCATGGAAGCCGATTTTGCGCCGCGTTGCGTGTGGACGGACGCAAAGAATTGGTTCAGCATCCACTATCTCACCGTGGATGAGGCTTAAAAGCCGCAGTAACCCGAACCTGACCGGACAGACCGTGTCACGAAACATCGCGACCAGCGGAGGCCGTTCTCGGCCCTTTGACGGGGGTCAATCCGGCTTTGCCGCCAGTCGCGCCCAGTCGGCGGGGGTCAGTCGGCCCACAAAGGTAAAGCCGCCGTTTTGTGCGGGGCGAAAAACAAGGCCTTCGGCTTCGGCGGGATAGACGTCGGTGGCGGCCCGGGCAAGGTTGCCGTGGGCGACGAAAATCGTGTTGGTGCCGGTGGGTGGAGGATCCCCCAGGCGTCTGCGCGCGGTGGCCACCACGGCATCACGGCCGTCGAAATACGCCGCTACGCGCAGGTTGATAATGTCGGTGGTGGTCATAACGGGACCCAGTGCGAATAACTTCGCGGTTTCCACGGTGCGGCAATAGGGGCTCGCAAGCACCTGTCCGATGGGAATACGCAGCGCGCGTATCGCTGCGCCTACGGAACGCGACGTTTCGCGGCCGATGTCCGCAAGTTGGCGAACCCTGGACGGATCGCAACTGATCCAGTCGCCAGTGCGGTCGATGTGGTCCTGCTGCGACCAGTCCGTCTGCGCGTGACGAAAATAGATGTTGTAACCGCCGGATCGAAGCGCATGCACCAGGGCTTCGTCGGTCAGTTCGGGAGGTTGGCCGTACGCTGCCATGTGCGAAAACGACAGCGCCCACAGTAACAGCCCGGTGCCGAACAGGCGGGATACAAAGTGTCTGGGCGCCAAATGATCTCCCGAATTTCGGATCTATTCCGCCCATTATAGGATTCGGGGCGTGCATCTGAAAATTGTGATCCGCGTGAACCGACGGCGGATGGCGGTAATCGGATTCCGTGACTAACCCTGCTAAAGTGGTGGGACGCCCTTCGGCCGCGTGATGGTTTTCGTGTGCCCGAGTGAACGGTTTCCTTGGGTGGTGAATATGGGTCGACTCAGGCGCCGGAACAGATGCAATCGCAAACGTCAGTATTCACAAAGCTGGTGCGAGATTACATGGGTGTGCCCCCGCTCACGGTCGCGGCCGGAGAGCGGGCCGCCGACGTGATCGAACGACTACGCAGACACAGTACCGATCACGTCGTGGTCGTCGATCAGGCCGGACGGCCGGCGGGAATTGTCACCGAGCACGATTTCGTGCAACGACTTGAGGTCGACGTATCGCAGCAGATCGGCGATCTCATGAGTTCCCCGGTACATACGATCGCCGCGCACGACTATCTCTACCACGCGATTGCGCAAATGCTGCGTCATCGGGTTCGTCACATGCCTGTGGTCGACGCGGACGGCCGGCCAGTGGGTATTCTCCATCTCCACGAGGCGCAGTCAGTGGCCGCGGCGCAATTGACCGAGCAAATCGAACTACTGACGCATTCGGAGACGCTCGGCGGAATGGCGCAGACCAAGAGTGCGCAATTCAGGGTGGCGACCCAACTGTTGGATGACGCCGTGCCCGCACCGGAGATCCAATCCCTGCTCACGCGAATCAACAATGACTTGTATCGGCGCATCGTCGAGGTCTGCGTGCGCGATATGCGGGACGAGGGATACGGGCGGCCCCCGGTGGCGTTCGATGTCATCGTGATGGGCTCTGGGGGGCGTGGTGAAAGCTACCTTTATCCGGACCAGGACAACGGCTTTATCCTTGCGGACTACCCGGACTCCGCCCACCGCGACATCGATCCCTGGTTCATCGAGCTTGCTTCACGTATGACCGAGGCACTGAACGAGATCGGCTTTCCATTTTGCAAAGGTCATGTGATGGCGACCAACCCGTTATGGCGCAAGACGATCAGTCAATGGAACGCCCAAATTTCGCAATGGGTGGGAAAAGGGGCGGGGACGGTGCTCCGGTTGGCCGATATCGTCTTTGACTTCATCCCCGTGTGGGGCGAAGGGCGCTTCGCCGCACAGCTGCGAGATCACGTGACCGCCAACGCGCGGCGAACGTTTTTTCTCAGAGAGATGTTCAAGCTCGATCAGGAACACGAGGTCGCCCTGGGACTGTTTAACCGTTTGCTCACGGACAGACAAACGGGACCCAATCAGGGTAAACTCAACTTGAAGCTGACCGGCACCTTACCGCTCGTCGGTGCCGTACGAATCGCAGCGCTCGCAAAAGGGATCCCGCAAACGGCGACACTGAAGCGAATCGAAGCGTTGCGCGATATCGAGTTTTTGAGCCGCGACGAGGAAGACTATCTGAGCGGCGCGTTTCGTCATATAACCCGTTTACTGCTGCGTCAGCAGTTGCGAGACTACAATGCCGGTCGCGACGTCGGTAACCATGTGGCATTGGAAGAAATGTCTAGACGCGAGCGCGATATATTGGTTGATGGGTTTCAAGCCATCAAAACGTTCCGCACCCGCCTGCGAACCGAACTCACGGGCGATCTTTTCTGAGCCCGAATCCTAGAATTGTTCCTGGAGGCGACGCATCTCGTAGACGCTGTTGGTGGCTTCGATGGCTTCACCGAGCGTATTGATGTTTCGTGTCGTCAATGCTTTCAACATGCGCAAAAAAATTTCCGCGGTGACGCGCGCGTCACCGATAGCGGTATGTCGTTCCTCCGCGCGAATATCGACGCCGAAACGCAACGCGATGGCGTCCAGAGTGTGGGCCGTCAGATTGGGTTGCAGCACAATCGATAAGAGCAGTGTATCCAACACCGGCTGTTCAAAGGTGAGCTGGCAATCGGCTTCTTTGAGTTTCAGGAATTTCATGTCGAAGGCTGCGTTGTGAGCGACCAGAATCGCATCATCGACAAAGGTGTGGAACCGGTGTAGCGCGTCGCAGGTTGCTGGCGCGCCCGTAACCATGTCGTCGGTGATTCCATGGAAACGGATCGATTGCGGCGGAATCGGAAATCCGGGGTTCACTAAGGTCTCAAACGCGTCGTCGGCCAGCGTTTTGCCGGCGAGTAGGCGTACTCCGGCGATCTGCACGATTTCGTCGCCGTCGGACGGGTTCAGACCCGTGGTCTCGGTGTCGAAAGCTACGTAGTCGAGATCGACCAAGGGCCGTGCGAGCAGCGTGGCGGACGGCGGGCGCTCGAATAGCGAGAAGTCGTAGAATTCCGGGCGCGGCGATAGGATATTGACACGCTCGCGCCGCTGGTCAGCGTCGCGCGCGCGCCGGGCGCTGGAGAGCACGAGCACGTAACCCGCGCAACTCGCTCCGGCTTCGATGATCAGCGCCATCCGCGCAATAAGCGCCTCCGAGCCCCCGACCGGTTCGATAGAAAACTGCTCGATCTCGCGATATCCATGATGCCGATACAGGTCCACCAGCGTGTCGAGTCGGTTTGCGATCAGGTCTTCGGCGAAAAATCGCGTCAGCGGACGGTGTAACCCGATTGTGCCCGCGTCTTTCAGTAAGCTCGCCGCTGCGTGGTTGAAAAGAACGATGCGGTGTTCCAGCGTGCAAACCACGACCCCCTCGCTCAAGTCGCGCAGAATCGCTTCCAAGCGCGCGTTGCGCCGATCCAGTCGGTCCGTCGCCGATTGCAGGGTGCGCAGCGTATCGTTGCGTTCCCGCGTGAGCGTCACGCCGAGCGTTTCGATGCACTGCGGAAGATGGCCCAGGAAATGCTCTTCGGGCAAGGTGATCGGATAGTGTGACGTGGTCTGCGTTATGAGCCGCGTGTGGTCTTCCAACATTCGTAACGGTCGCAGGAGCCGGGTTTCCAGCCAGGCCGCTGTGGCGAACACGAGTGTGACGACGGCGATGACCTGTACGCCAAACAGGATGATGATCTGGGCGGCGCTTAGATCGCGAAACGCAAGCAGCCATACGTTCACGACCGCAACGGCGCAAAACGCCAGTGATAGACCGGCGGCCAGCAATAACAGGCGTCGGCGTGTCATGCCCGAATTCTAACAACTCAACGCCCGGTGAGAAGCACTCGCCATTCCATGCTTGAACCTGAGAGGGCGCGGTGCCGCCCAAAGCGGGTTGATCGGGTATGCCCGTCCAGTGCGAGGCGACGGATTACGGTGCGTGCGTCGGCGCTGAAATCTTGCTGCGCTGATCGTGAGTCCAGCGGGGTGCTGGAACGCCAGCGCCAGGACCGCCCGATGGGCACGGCCGGGGGAATGTTGCGTCGCAATAAGTCAAGACCCTCGCGCGCCTGCACCCGACGTACGTGGACTTTATAACAACGCTCGTTTATTCTTTGGTCCGATCGCGCCATTCGAGTGGCTTCGGTCGCGTCGGCCGGCTCGATCTGAAAAGGGAGCGGATAAAGTGTGTAGCTTTCTTTAATCGAACAAAGGGGAGTCATAAATGGATGCGAAAATCGTTTGGTTGTTCGTTTTCGTAATCCTCTATTGGGCGTATTGCATCTTTTGGGGCATCAAAGGTGCGATGACGGCCAAGACAGCGAGTGATTACTTCATCGCGGGGCGCAAAATATCCCTTTGGGTCTTTGTTCTGGCAGCGACGGCAACGTCGTTCTCGGGCTGGACGTTCATGGGGCATCCCGGACTGATCTACCGAGACGGATTTCAATACGCCTACGCATCTTTCTACGCCATCACCATCCCGTTCACCGGCGTGATGTTCCTGAAGCGCCAGTGGATGTTGGGCAAGCGGTTCGGTTTCGTAACGCCGGGCGAGATGCTTTCTCACTACTTCAAGTCCGACGTGATCCGAATCCTGGTGGTACTGGTGGCGTTGTGTTTCTCGGTTCCTTACTTGGGTCTGCAACTACGTGCATCGGGTTTCTTGTTTAATGTCCTGACCGACGGCCTGTTGGGCGTCGAAGTGGGCATGTGGCTTTTGTCGGCAGTCGTGCTCATTTACGTGGCCTCCGGCGGGTTACGGGCAGTGGCCTATGTGGATACCCTGCAGTGCATCCTGCTGGCGCTGGGCATCGTGTCTATCGGCATTATTGCCATCAATGCGGTCGGCGGGTTCGAACAGTTGAACAAGGGCATCGCCGCATTGGCGCTCATGGATGAGAAGAAGACGCTGGATGGCTATAGCCACTACGTTGCAATCCCCGGGGTAATCCAGTTCGTATCCAGCGGCCCGAAGGCCGTCGGTGGCGCCTGGACGGGAATCATGATCCTGACTTACATGTTCGCCTTGATGGGCATTCACTCGTCTCCGGCGTTCACCATGTGGGCATTCTCGAACAATAACCCCAAACCGTTTGCGCCGCAGCAGGTGTGGGCGTCGTCGTTCGGTATTGGATTCATCCTGTTTTTCTTCACCGCGTTCCAGGGTATCGGCGGCCACTTTCTCGGCGCCGACGCGGCGTTCATGGCGGCGCACCCGGAATTGGTGAACAACGTCATGGCCGAGGGCCTCGCCGGCAAGGACTTAATGGAGTCGGCGGGCAAACAGGGCATGCTGGTGCCTCAGTTGATCCGTTTGATGCAGGATACTGCGCCTTGGCTCGTGGGTCTGTTGTCGGTCTGTGCCCTGGCGGCGATGCAGTCGACAGGGGCGGCATACATGTCCACCGCCGGCGGTATGTTGACCCGCGATCTGCTCAAGCACTTCATCATGCCCAACGCCAACCATACCCAGCAAAAGCTGTTCGGCCGCATCGGGGTTGCCGTTATCGTGCTGGCGGCGCTGGTGGTCGCTACGACGTCCAAGGACGCACTGGTATTGCTCGGTGGCCTCGCCGTGGCGTTCGGCTTCCAAATGTGGCCGGCGCTGATGGCGGTGTGTTACTTCCCGTGGCTCACCCGGGCCGGGGTCACGATCGGGCTGGCCGCCGGTATGATCGCGGTGGTGTGTACCGAAACGATCGGGCAGAGTCTCGGCATCACTGCGTGGGGCCGCTGGCCGTGGACCATACACTCCGCAGGTTGGGGCATCGTCTTCAACCTCGGCCTGGCGGTGATCATCTCCGCAATGACACAGAACCAGGCGGATATGGACCACAAGATGAAATACCACAGCTTCCTGCGTGAACACGCGAGTCTGTCGCCGTCGAAGCGCGGTCTGGTCCCGCTTGCGTGGATCATCACCCTGGTGTGGTTCTTCTTCGGCATTGGCCCGGGCGCGGTGTTGGGCAACACCATCTTCGGTAATCCCAACGACGCCGCCACCTGGGTGTTTGGCATACCGTCGATCTGGGCGTGGCAAATCCTCTGGTGGGCACTCGGTGTGTTCATGATGTGGTTCCTGGCCTATAAGATGGAGATGTCCACGGTGCCGGAACGCGAGGTCGAAGCACTATACGAGGATATCGGCGACCAGCACGAAGCTACCGGTTCCACGTAACCGATGAAAACCCGCGGGGGAGGGAGCGCAATCCTCCCCCGCGGTGTCGCTTTTCCTGCCCGGCAAGCTCTCACTCCACCCGACCATATCGCTGTACGGCAGATTCATATTGTCTCAAACTACAGTCTACTGGTTGTGGGTCGTTGCGTTGACGCTGGCCCTGCTTTACCCGGCCGGCAAACTGATCTGGGTCATGTCAGTCCGCCGTTTGCAGCGAAAATTGCAGCGTGAGCTCAGTGCGGCGGAAATCGAGGGGCAGAAAGGTCGTGCCTACTTTATCGCCATACTGGTCTGTGCGGCGTTCTCGATGCTGTTCAACTACCGGTTGCTGAACGGTCTGGGGTAATGGACGATCGGCTCTACCGGTTCCTGAAATACACCGCTTTCGGTCTGGCGATCATAGTACTGGGCTGGGGGCTGGCGGATAGTTTTGTTGGTGGGCGTGAGCCGGGTGATGCTGCGTATCTGGCCGGCAACAGATTGTTTGAGGACCGAGCGTACGAACGCGCACTGGTGGAATATGAACGGGCGCTCAAGGAACGGCCCGAGCATGTACATGCGTTGCGCGGTCTGGCACGCACGTTCATGCAGCTCGAGCGTTACGATGAAGCTCTGGATGCTTTCGAACGGGCGATCGCGCGTGAGCCCAATGTCGGGTTCACTTACGCCAACCGGGGAATTCTTTATGACCGGATGGGGGACTACGAGTCGGCGATCCACGACTACGAACGGGCGATGGAATTGAGCCCGGAGACCGCTGAAGGACCAAACTGGATGACGCGGTTTCTCCGCTTGCAGCCTGAAAAACCCCCGGGTATCGCCGAACGCGCCGCCTATCTGCGCGCCGAGCTCGCCAAGCCCGAACACGAGCGGTTACTGCGGGTCGAAGAGCTCGATGATGCGCAACGTCCTTACCAACAGTGATCCTTGCCGACTCGGCGCGGGGGTTCCGCTCCCGGCCGGGTGCCCGGCCTGGACGGACTAGAGCAGCCCGACGCCGAGAAGATCGACGAACAATACACGAAGACAGAACAGGAGAGCGATGCATCCGAAGAGTAGGCGTACGGTATCGCGCTCACCTTCTTCGTCCTGAAAAGTAATGCCGTGATAAGCGATGGCGCCGGTGACGATGACGAATACGACGTCAAGGAGTTGGCCGGACTCCACTAGCGATGCCGACGGGCGAGGCTCATCGGGCCATCATAGCCCAGAAAAGCGGCCTCGTTAATAACACGGTGGCAACAGACACTTGAGTTTGAAAAGTTTTGTCGTGGCCTGCGCCATCAACACGAGAAAGGCCACCGTGCTAGCCAGTGCGACGGTGTAGCGGAGACCGGTTGCCACCGACTGCGGCGAGGCCGGCGGAAGACGGTCGATGCCGAACTCGCTCGGATCGAGCCGGCCCTCGGCGTCCAGATCCAGAATCTTGCGTGTGAATTGACGTACCCAGTGGGGGACCACCGACTTGAACATGTAGAGCACGAAATGGCGTTCGATCTGGTCCTCGCTGGGCGCGCGGCCATAAAACCACAAGTGGGCGGCGTGGAACACGTCGAATTCTCTAATCTGCAGTATCGCGGCCACGTCGAGAACCGCTTCGACGTCGTCGGGCAGATCTTCGTCGAAGTGACGTTGACGCGTAGGTCTGATGGGCGGAGACATGGGCACTCCGAATGTACGATAGACCGCTGTTCGGGTACAGAAGTTCCGCTTGGTGGTTCGGCAGAGAGGCCCGTTGCCGGTAAGCGGAGCCGCACGGCCGCCGCCGCAGGCGGCGGCCGTCGGTGATGACAACCGGCACCGCAGCGCGTTCCGCGTTGAGCCCGGTGAAGATTGAATGATGACAGTAGCGACCGCATATCCCTCATAAGGGTGGGGAGGCATTGTCGTAACGGCGTGTTGGACCGGATACTGAAGGGCTGGACTGGTGAAGTTCAAAGATTATTACGAGATCATGGGGGTTCCGCGCGATGCCGCGCAGGACGAGATCAAGCGCGCCTATCGTGGCCTGGCGCGCAAGTATCATCCGGACGTCAGCAGTGAGCCGGATGCCGAGGAGCGGTTCAAGGAAGTCGGTGAAGCCTACGAAGTCCTGAAAGACCCCGAAAAGCGGGCGGCCTACGATCAGCTGGGCACACGCTTCAAGGCGGGCGAAGATTTTCGGCCGCCGCCGGGCTGGAACCAGGGGTTCGAGTTCCACGGCGGTGAATTCACCGGTGCCGATGCCTTCGAGTTCAGTGATTTCTTCGAATCATTGTTCGGGCGTGGGTTTGCGCACCCCGGGACCGGCGCGGCCGGTTTACACGCGCGCGGCCACGACACGCACGCCAAGGTCGTGATCGATCTTCAAGACGCTTACCAGGGTGCCACCCGCGCGGTGACGCTCAAATCGACGGAGCTTGGCGCCGACGGCCGTCCCCGTGTGCGGGAGCGTACCTTGAACGTCCGCATACCGAAGGGGGTGCGCGCCGGCCAGTACATCCGCCTGGCCGGGCAAGGAGGCAGCGGTGTAGGTCAGGGCGGCGCCGGTGATTTATACCTGGAGGTGAGTTTCCGACCGCATCATCTGTACCGGACCGAGGGTCGGGACGTGTACTTCACGCTACCGGTGACCCCCTGGGAAGCGGCACTTGGTGCCACCGTGACGGCCCCGACGCCGGGAGGGACGGTGGACCTCAAGATCCCGGCCGGCTCCACCAACAGTCGCAAGCTGCGTTTGCAGGGGCGCGGGATTCCCGGCAGCCCCGCCGGCGATCTTTTCGTAGTACTCGACATCACCCTACCCCCGGCCCGCAGCGACGCCGAGAAGGCCGCTTATCGCGAAATGGCGGGCAAGTTCGATTTCAACCCGCGCGCGCATCTTGTAGGGTGACGGAGATGAAGTACGAATCGCGACCGTTGTCGGGCGAACTGCTGGATGACACCGAGCTCACCCTGGCGGAGCTCTGCCGGACATGCCGATTGAGTGCCGAGCAGGTGCTCGAGCTGGTGGAGGAGGGAATTGTTCAACCGCGGGGCCGGCAGGTCGAGCAATGGCGGTTCCATGGAACCTGCGTACGGCGGATTCGCTGCGCCGTGACCCTGCGCCGCGATCTCGGTGTCAATTGGGCCGGTGCCGGTCTGGCGCTGGAACTCCTGGAAGAAATCGACACCCTGCGTAGGCGCCTGCAGCGTCGCAGTTAGCAGGCTGATGAAAAACTCCGTTTTTCACAGCCTGCGGTGTGGTACAGGGAGGTACCACCATTTTTCGAGCACGCAAGTGCTTGAAAAATGGAGCAAGCCGCGGACACGCGCCGCGGCGCAGCGTACTGAAAGAGTCCAGGACGGACTTTTTCAGCGACCTGTTAGGGTTCAGTTCGCGCTTGAGCCGGTCGGTGGGCTGCACTCAGTGCGCCGCGGCGCGCGCTCGTGCGATACGCTCGGCGGTTATCGGGTGGGTCGCAAACAGGGATAATTCGTCTTCCCGGTACCCCACGTTCTCGGCGAGTCGTTCCATCAGTGCGGCGAATGCCTCGGGTGAGCGGCCGACCTCTTTAAGGCGCGCGAAGGCGAAACTGTCTGCCTCGGTTTCGAACTCACGAGAGTATTTGGCCTGTGCCAGCAGCACGGGCGCGCCGGACACCGCTACGCTGAGAGACGCGGCGTCACCCGAGATGGTGGCGGTGAGCAGTGCGATCACTGAACTTTGCAGGAAGTTCCGCATGACGTGGCGTTTCTCGACGTGGCCGATTTCGTGCGCCAGCACAGCGCTGATTTCGTTCAACGATTCGGCGAGGGAGACCATCCCATCGGTGAGTACGATGGTGCCCCCGGGCAGAGCGAATGCGTTGGCGCCAATGAAATTTGAGTCGCGAAACTCCAGGCGGTAGTGGCTCTCGAGCGGCAACCCCCGGCGTAGTTCGTCGAACTCGTCGCGGATGAAATCGAGCATGTCGGGATCCACTTTGGACGGCAGCAGCCATTCGTTTTCGTCCAGCCAACCGAGCACCTCCTCGCCGAAGACCTGTTCGGTTTCGACGGGGATATATTCAGTCACCTGTTCGGCAGCACGAGGTATGCCGACGAAGTAACCGAGCAAAACCAGGGCGATAACCGTGACGATGGCGGCGACGGCGACCCACAGACGGTTTTCCAACCACGCCACCCACCCCTCCGTCGTGCTGTCCGGCGCCAATGTGTCCAGTAGCGGGACATCCGGACATTGAAACTGTCCGCCGTCGGGGAGTGAAATGAATCGATCGGCGCGCGCAATGCGGGGTGAAATACGCAGCTCATCAGGGTCGTAACGCGCCGACACGGAAGTGCTGATGAGCCCGACTTTGCGCGGGCCGAGAATCAACGTTGCGGGAATGCCGATCGGTTGACGGCCGTCGAAATACTGCCCGCGCACGGTGACTGCTGCAGCGTTCATAAGGATAAGTCCACCGCGAAGAATTCACCGAGTTCGGCACCGGCTGCGCGCACGGGCGCCGCTTCATCGCCCTGGAAAACGCGCAAGGTGTCGTTGGTCTCCGCTTCTATGTGATCAATTCGATACCTGAGCGTTCGGACCACCGCCCACGGAATCAGCAACCCGGCCGAAGCGATAATCGCGACGGCGTTGGTGATATACAGCTTGGTTAGCTCGCCGCCATGAAGCGTGGACTTGAAACCCACGGGACCGAGACGCGTTTGGTTCCAGACCAGATTGCCACTGCGTGCATTGACCACTGCGTAGGCCCCTACGTAGGCGGCATAAATAAGAGCGGTTGCCGCATACATGGCGTATTCGGCGAACGCGGTGGACAATCGGAATGTCAGCACAACACCTGCTCCGACGACCAAGCCGGCCGCAATGATGATCAATCCGGCAACAAAGTAAATTTTGAAGAACTGCGAACCGGTCGCCGAAAGTCGGGCGTGCTGCGAGCCATAACAGGTATTATCGATGACGAACGCTTTCAGCCGCCTTAACCACCAGGGAAACAGCAAAGCGAAAATTCCGTAAAGCGCCAGTGCAGCATAATCGTGTCCCCACCAGTTGAAAATCGTACCAACGACCAAAGCCGGGATCATCCCCAACCAGTAAAGCGCCCTGAGCGCGCCCCAGTAATCTCCCTCAAAACGAAATGTCATGTTTCGAAATGCGGAGTAGCGCGCGTTGAACGCGGCGGATTTCACGATTACCCAGGGTGCCAGCGCGGTTGCCAGGACCAGCACGTAGGGAAGCAGAGTGGTGAAAATGTTGCTGGAGAGGTAGTACAAGACGAACAACAGCGCGGCGGCAACGCGTCCTTTCAAGATCGGGATGGGTTCGCCCAAATATTGAAGCGGTGTGCCCCCGAGCGTCGTATGCGAATAAAAATACCTTTTCTTGCGCACTTTTGCCCATGCCGAGAAGACGCCGAGCGTTAGCAGCGTCAGGCACAGATTGACAATCCAAATCCTGAAGTACTCCCGCGCGGTGCCATGAAATTCCACTGCCAGCGCTTCGCGCGGACGCGACACCGACCGTGCGGATGCCTCCGGGACGACGGTGTGGATTTGCGCAACAGCGGCCATAACCCCCTAAGAGTAGACCGAAAACCAGGGGTTGCCGGACCGGACGAAACGGGTGTCCAGGACCGCCCGGTGGTCCGCGTGCGCCGCGGCGTTACGCGAGTACGACTGGGGCCGGAATTTGCTGTCCGGAATTCGACGGATCATAGCCCGCCAGCGTGCGTGCGCGCTCACGAAAGTCTTCGCTGCCGAGGGCTACCACGAACTTGGCGACGCCCGGCTCGCGGAGTCTGACAGTGGCCACCGCGTAGTAGTAGGTTTCGTCGGCAAGACCAACGAATTCGAGACCGAATTGGTGAGCGGAGGCCTCGGTGCCGAGGCCGACATCGACCGCACCGCTGGCCACCAGCGCGCCGACGGCGGAGTGCGTGTACTCTTCGGTGTCATAACCGGTGAGTCGGGTTGGGGAAATCACGGCTTGCCGCAACATGGCGTCGAGCAGCAGGCGGGTTCCCGACTCCGGCTGCCGGTTCACCATGCATACACCGGATCGAGCCAGATCTCTGATTTCGCGGATATTTTTCGGGTTGCGGCGTGCGACGATCAGTCCCTGCCGGCGCACTCCGGCGCGTATCAGGGTGTAATCGGCCGGATCTATGCGGCCCCGGTAGTGGTGTACGAAGTCGCTCCGCAACCCGCCCTCGGCAACGTGAAACCCGGCGATGTCGCACCCCCCGTCGACCAGTCTTTCCAGGGCTCTGGCGCTGCCGGCGTTCTCAATATGGAGATCTTGTCCGGTGCGTTCACGAAACGCCTTGCGTAACAGGGGATGCGTCAAGCAATGACTGGCGACGACGCGAATCCGCGCCGTGGTAGCGGATGTGTCCACCCGGTCCAGTTCGCGCCGTAACTGTGTGGTGATTTGCGCCAACAACGTCTCGGTTTGCTCCCGCGTATAGTCCTTGGCCCACAACAGTTTTCTCCCGAAACAAGACAAGACGGAACCGCGTCCGCGCTCCATGATGACCAGATCTTGCCCCAAGCGCGAGGACCATTGTTGAAGCAGATTCCACGCGCTGCGGTACGAAATGCCGGCCGATCTTGCCGCGGCGGTCACTGAGCCTTGTTCGTCGACAGCCCGCAGGATTTCGAACAGTGTGGAGCTTACCGCGTGTGTATCACCGCGCCCCAGGTGCCAGGTGATGTCGAGGTGGACGTCCACAATTGCTAGCGTGTGGCGTTCGCGAAGAAGGCCTGTTCACCGTCGATCATGTAGCCATTGATGGCGGTCTGTCCGGCTTCTGAAAGCAACCAGTCTATGAAGCGTTGGCCGTCAGCCGACTTGATGTGCGGGTGTTTCTCGCCGTTGACCAGAACGACGCCGTATTGGTTGAATAGACGCTCGTCCCCTTCGAGAAGCATTTCCAACGGGCCCTTGTTCTGGAATTTCAGCCAAGTGGCGCGATCCGTGAGCGTGTAGGCGTGCATGCCGCTGGCTACGTTCAAGGTAGCACCCATGCCGGAACCGGTCTCGCGGTACCAGGTCCCACTCGCGGCGCTGACGTCGATGCCTGCGGCTTGCCACAGCGAGCGCTCCTTCTCGTGCGTGCCGCTGTCGTCGCCACGGGACGCGAACGGCTGGCGGGTTTTCGCGATAGATTTGAGCGCCGCTACAGCGTCTTTGGATCCGCGGATGTTTGCCGGATCCGAGTGCGGTCCGACGATGACAAAGTCGTTATACATGACATCGAAGCGCTCTACGCCAAAACCGTCGGTGACGAATTTCTGCTCGGAAGGTTCGTGATGCACGAATAAGATGTCTGCGTCGCCGTTGCGTGCAAGCCTGATCGCCTGCCCGGTTCCCACCGCGACGACGCGCACGGCGATACCCGTTGATTTCGTGAACTGCGGCAGCAGCGATTCGAACAGGCCCGAGTTCTCGGTGGACGTTGTGGAGGCGGCGGTAATAAAGCGCTCTTGGGCGGGTGCATCGGCGATCGCAAGAAATGCCGCGCACAGCAACGTTCGCGCGAGTGTTCGTTTTAGTGAAAAGGAGGGCATAATCGTAAGTCCTTAGCTCAAGCGTTTTTGGGGTTCACCACAGCAGACGACCGTCGATGAATGCGCGGGCTTCGGGGGTCTCCGGTCCTTGAAAGAAGCGCTTAGTGTCGCTGCGTTCGACAATGGCACCACGATTCATGAAGATGATCTCGTCGGCGAGGCGTTTTGCCTGGCCGAGGTCGTGGGTGGTCATGATCAGTTTGGTGCCCGACTCGCGTATCGAAGTAATCATCTGCTCGATGTTGCGCGTTGCGCCAGGATCGAGGTGAGACGTGGGTTCGTCGAGAAACAGGACACGTGGTCTGATCGCCCAAGCGCGGGCGAGTGCCAAGCGTTGCTGCTCCCCTCCAGACAACACACGTGCCGGGCGCCCGGCCAACTCTTTGAGACCGCCGAGCGCCAGCGCGCAGTCGACGCGTGCGCGGCGGTGGCGCCGCTCGATGCCACACACGCGCACGGCGTACTCAATATTCGCGACCACCGAGCGGCGCAAAATCACAGGGCGTTGGAACACCATGGACTGGGCGCGGGGATCGCGCAGCGATTCCGGGTGCGCCCACTCCACGCGTCCGGAAGTCGGGGCCAGCAAGCCGTGGCACAACTTCAGGAGCAGCGTCTTGCCGGCGCCGTTGGGGCCCAGAATGACGGACAGCCGGCCGTCGTCGAAGGTCAGGTCGATACCGTCCAGCAGATCCTGTCCGTCGACGCGCAGCCCGACGTGGGAGAGCGTCAGCGGGAGAACCTCGATCTCGCTGCCCACCGGTCCGGGACCGTTTTCGCGTGCGGCGGCATCCATCACACTCGAGATTCCCAGCGCTGCACCGACATCGCGCAGGCATTGATGAGGATGACTAGTGCGATCAGTACGAACCCCAGACCGAGAGCGAGCGCCAGGTCTCCTTTACTGGTCTCGAGAGCGATCGCGGTGGTCATGGTCCGGGTAACGTGATTGATGTTGCCACCGACGATCATGACCGCGCCCACTTCTGCGCTGGCGCGGCCGAAACCGGCGAGCAGAGCCGTCAACAGGCTGAAACGGCCTTCCCAGATCAGGGTGCGTACACGGCGGCTTGTCGAGAGGCGGAATGAGTAGAGCTGCTCGGCATATTCACGATGCAGATCGGTGAGCGTTTGACGCGTCAGGGCGGCGATGATCGGAAAGACCAGGATCGTCTGTGCGATGACCATCGCCGTGGGCGTAAACACCAGCCCGTATTGCCCGAGCGGCCCAGCCCGGGACAGCAGCAGGTACACGAACAGTCCGACCACCACCGGCGGCAGGCCCATGAGACTATTTAGCACGGTCACGAGCGCCGTGCGTCCGGGAAATTGCCGCAACGCCAACAGGGCGCCGAGCGGCATCCCCATGAGCGCGGCCAGAAATACCGCACTCAAGCTCACGCGCAACGACAGCAGTACGATCTCGATCAAGTCCGGGTCCGCGGAAACGACCAGTCTGATGGCGGTATGAACCGCTGCCTGTACCTCATTCATTTATGAAAAAAAATACATATATATGATTAGTTTCTATATATTAATTAGATAAATATTTCTATAAATATGTAGTTTACTACATAATAAGAAACAGAGGGAATTCGCGTCGGCGCGAGTGCCGCGCCCAGCGGGCGGTTATTCGCTAAGATAGCGACCCGAAAGCATGGGGGGTGATCACTCACGAGCGATAAGGAGCGTATGCGCATGCCTAGGAACATCCGGATCGCCGCGGTCGCGGCCACAGTATTGACGATGAATTCACCGGCACCCGCCGCGGACGGTCTCTACCTGGGACTGACGGCGGGCTTGATGGATAACGACCGCCGCGGTTTCGATGAAGCGCTCAACGTCGGGCTGCTGTTGGGTTATGAGTTCTTGAGTGTCGGCATTGGCGACGTGGCACTAGAAGGGCTGTACACGACCACGGTGGACGAGGGCGACGCGTCGGCGGGCCGCGATTGGGAGGTCGATACCTGGGGTGCGTACGGAGCGTTTCGGACCGCCGGTCCGGTCTATCTGAAGGCCAAAGCCGGCGCCCAATACGTGGACGTCGAAGTGGGCGGGGCTTCCGACGATGACATAGAATTCTCTGCGGGACTGGGGTTGGGGGTCAGTTTCGCTGTGGGGCAACTCGAGTTCGAATACGTGCGGATCGACAGCGACATCGACTTTGTGGGCGCGGTGTTAAATTTGAAAACCCCGTTCTGACCGCGCGCGCCGGGTCGTAGCGTTCTCGGCATGATCCTCCGTCCGCCGCCCGTCGAGCGGATTGTTGTTCAGGCCTGGGCTTTCGGCCGACTCCCGCTGCGCGAAACAATCGCGTAGAATGCGCCCCGTTTGTGGAGCGCCCCTGTCATTGACATGCACGGAAACGGTGCAGGGATAGGTTCGGCGCACGCCGAACGGTTCGTATTCCCTGCAGCCAGCGAAACTCGCCTTAACCGGAGGAGATAATTATGAAAATCGTCACCGCCATTATTAAACCGTTTAAGCTCGACGATGTTCGCGACGCACTTGCCGAGGTGGGTATCAAAGGGATGACGGTTACCGAGGTCAAGGGCTTCGGGCGCCAGAAAGGTCACACTGAACTGTATCGCGGTGCGGAATACGTCGTCGATTTCGTTCCAAAAATCAAAATCGAAGTGGCGGTGGCGGCGGATGTCCTCGAGCGCGTGATCGAGGCGATAGTGGGCGCAGCGAAAAGTAACAAAATCGGCGACGGCAAGATCTTCGTTTCCGATCTCGACCAGGTGATACGTATTCGCACTGGCGAGACCAACGAAGACGCGTTGTAAGCGCGATAAGGAGATACAAATTATGGCGCGGAGTGAGCGAGTGACGGCGGGCGTTGCACTGACCATTGGATTGAGCGCGATTGCGAGCGTGGCGCGCGCCGAAACAGATGTATTGAATCCCGGTGACAGTGCCTGGTTATTGACCTCGACGGCATTGGTACTGTTCATGACCATCCCGGGACTTGCGTTGTTTTACGCCGGCCTGGTCAGAAACCGCAATGTGCTATCGGTGTTGATGCAGTGTTTTGCGATTACCTGCGCGGTGTCTGTGTTGTGGCTGGTATACGGATACAGTCTCGCTTTCGGCGACGGCGGTGCGTTTATCGGCGGGGTGGACAAATTGTTTCTCACCGGAATCGATCTCGAGTCATTGAGCGGTTCGATCCCGGAAACCGTATTCGTGATGTTTCAAATGACGTTCGCCATCATTACGCCGGCACTGATCGTCGGTGGGTTTGCTGAGCGCATGCGTTTCTCCGCCATGCTATGGTTCTCGATCCTGTGGTTCAGCCTGGTTTATCTGCCGGTGTGTCACTGGGTATGGGGAGGTGGGTGGCTCGCCGAGCTCGGGGTCATGGATTTCGCGGGTGGAACGGTGGTGCACATCAACGCCGGCGTAGCGGCCCTGGTTGCGGCGATGGTGCTCGGTAACCGCAGGGGGTTCCCGACCACGCCCATGCCTCCACATAATCTCACACTGACGGTGACCGGCGCATCGATGCTGTGGGTGGGTTGGTTCGGATTCAACGCAGGTTCCGCGGTCGCCGCCGACGGAGCGGCGGGCATGGCGATGCTGGTTACCCATATGGGCGCCGCGTCCGGCTCGCTGGCCTGGATGTTCAGCGAATGGATGAAATTCGGTAAACCGAGCGTGCTCGGTATTGTGACCGGCATGGTTGCCGGGCTCGGCACCATCACGCCGGCATCGGGATTTGTAGGTCCGGTGGGCGCAGTGGTGATCGGTACGCTGGCCGGCGTCATTTGTTTTGCGGCCACGCAATACATCAAGCGCGTACTAAAAATTGACGATTCCCTGGACGTATTCCCGGTACACGGTGTCGGCGGCATCCTGGGAACTCTGTTGACAGGCGTGTTCGCCACCACCGCTCTCGGGGGACTGGGGTTGCCCGACGGAACCGGCATTGGCGGCCAGGTGATGGTGCAATTGGTGGGTGTCGTGGCTACGCTAATCTGGTGCGCAGTGATAACATTCGTTATCCTGAAGATCGTGGATGGCATGGTGGGTCTCCGCGTGTCCGAGGAGGAGGAACAACAGGGCCTGGACATTGTTCTCCACGAGGAGCGAGGTTACGACATCTAATAATAACGCCCACGTCAGCTCGCATTGTTGGACACGTCCGCTTGCCTGGACGTGCGCGCTCTTCATCGCGGTGTTTGCGACTGCATCGACCGGTGCGCAGGATCGGTTTCAAGACGGTTTGGAGGCGTACCTGGCCGGTGACTACGCAGAGGCGCAACGAATCTGGCTGCCCCTTGCCGAAGCGGGAGACACGGTCGCGGCGTTCAACGTCGGAATATTGCACGCGCAAGGCCTGGGGGTAGCGAAAGATCCACGCGCTGCAATACGTTGGTACAAACGTGCCGCGGAGGCCGGCTATGCACCGGCGCAGTTCAACCTCGGCGCCGCCTATCGCGAGGGTGCCGGGGTCGCAGTCGACATGTCCAAGGCGGTGCATTGGTGGAGCCAGGCCGAAGCACAGGGTCATCCGCAGGCAACCTTCAATCTGGCCACCTTGTATTTTCACGGCAACGGAGTAACGCGCGACCGGAACAAGGCCCATTCGTTGTACCGCAAAGCCGCCGAGCTCGGCGATCCACGCGCACAACAAATCCTGGCCAAGCTCGAAACCATCGCCGCGCAGGGGCCGGATCGCAAGCCGGCGTCGGCGGTCGGGAAGGACACTGCGCCGGCACCGCCCCCAGGTACTGCCGCTCGCCCGCCGGCGTCCGCCGGTCCGACGCCCGGGGATTCTGCCTCGGTACCCGCGCCGGGCGGCGGGATTCGTGCCAGCGCCTGGGTCGGCGCCCAGGATGCCGACCATCTGACTATCCAACTGTTCGCGTTCGGCGATGAGCAGTCGGCCGTCAAGTTCATCAAAGAGAACGGTCTGGAACAGCGTGCGGCATATTTCCGTGCCACGTCCGGCGGTCGCGTCTGGTACAAGACGGTGTATGGTGTATACCTGGATATTACCAGTGCGCGTGCAGCGCGGGATCGGCTACCGGCGCACTTGAAAGCCAACTCGCCCTGGATCCGCCGATTTTCGGCGATCCATAAAGAAATGGGCGGTGCCGGCCGATCCGGGCGTTCGGCGCCGGCACCTCGCAGCCGGCTCGCCACGGATCGTGTCCCGCCGAACGTGCTCAAGGCCCGGGTACGTGGTCAGCGCGCCTTCAACGATCAAGACTACGACCGGGCGTTTCGCGCTTGGACACCACTTGCCGAGAACGGTGACGCCGAAGCGCAGTACAGCCTGGGGTTCATGTATGAGAGCGGTTGGGGAATGAAGAAAGATTACGCCAAGGCTTACGATTGGTACCGCAAAGCCGCCGACCAGGGGCATCCGCGCGCGCAGTACAATCTCGGGTTGCTGTATTTTCGCGGTCTGGGCGTCGATCGAGATAAAGGCTTGGCGTACTATTGGATTCAAAATGCGGCCGACCAGCACCACGAGCGGGCACGTGAATTCCTGCTCGACCGCAACTGAACGGCCGCATCACTGGGAAGTCGTAGACAGTTATGGATTCCTCGATTGCGCGCGTTATTCAGATTACCGATACGCATATTTGCGCCGACCCCCGCTCGCTGTTGCTGGGTATGCCTACGCGGGCGGCGCTGGAATCGGTGCTTGGCGACATCCGTGATCGGTATGCGTCCTTCGATCAACTCTTGGTGACCGGAGATTTGAGCCAGGACGGAAGCGCTGAATCCTACCGATATTTGCGGGATGTGCTGGAAACCGTGCCCGCTCCGGTACGGTGTATTCCCGGAAATCATGACGATCGTAGCGCCATGTTCGAGATCCTGACCGACGGTATGATGCATTTCGAAAAGCCGGTGGTGCTGAACAACTGGCGCATCGTGTTTCTCGACAGTTCGGTAGCGGGAGCCGTACACGGAGTGCTCAGCGATTTCGATCTAGAGCGGTTGCGGATTCAACTGGAGGCATCCGAAGGGGACTACGTCATGGTGGCGGTCCATCATCCTCCGGTGGAACTGGGCAGTCGCTGGATGGACGAGATTCGGTTGCAGAATGGCCCGCGCCTGCTGGAGTTGGTGCGCGAATTTTCGTGTGTGAAAGCCTTGCTGTGGGGGCACGCGCACCAGGCGTATGCCGGACACGACGAGCACGTACGATTGTTCGGCACTCCGTCGACGTGCTTCCAGTTCGCCCCCGGGAGCGTGGATTTCGAGCTGGATGGTACAGCGCCGGGTTACCGGGTATTCGACCTCGGCACGGATGGAACCGTGGCCTCCCGAGTCATTCGCTTGACGGGTTTTCCTTACACACCCCAATCCAAGGGGCCGGGTTACAATTAGGGGTATGGAGGGCTGACCGGCTTGAACAACCCGTACTCGAAATTGGCAACGTTGGCGGCGGGTCTTGTGCTCGCAGCGGTAATCGTTGAGGCCGTTTACCGTTTCGTTGGACCGGTGTGGATGAACGACGACTCAGCCACGACGACCGCCGCACGCCCGACGAGGACGCCCGAGTACCGGGTGGACGCCGGTTCCATTGTCGCCGCGCACTTGTTCGGGCGCCAGCGACAGGCCGTGGTACGCCGCCAGGAAGCCCCGGTGACGAGGCTCGAGCTGCGCTTGCTGGGGGTGTTTTCGAGCCCCAACGACGCCTATGCGCGCGCGCTTATTGCGGTCGGCGGAGATCGCGGCGAAGCCTACCGGGTCGGCGATCAGATTCCCAATACCGATGCCAAGCTGCATGAAATCGGTCCTCAGCTCGTGCTGCTGGACCGGGAGGGTCGCTTGGAGCGGCTGGAGCTGATCCGGGAAAACGTTATCGATGCGCCACCGGGCGAAGATCAGGACCCGTCGACGTTGCCGGTGCCGAGCTCCAACGACGTCGAAGTGATCCACGAGGAAAGACCGGAGGATGACGAGCCGTTGCGTACCGATGGGGACGGCGAACCTGCCCAAACCGGGGACGACGAGCAGCCCGCGACGCGCCTGAATGTTCCCGGACAGGACACCTAACACCCGGACAAACGGGACAGATTTAGTTTTCGGTATTGGTTCGACAGAGGATGTTCGTTTTTCGCCGAATTTGTGTTCTACAGAGGGTGTAAAGACCTAAGAGTTGTCCCCGATTTACAAAACGCAAATCTATCCCCCCAGTCAACAAATCCGTCCCCATTGGTGCATTAGTTTTAGTTGCGCGCTCATAGAACGTTGTCGCGGTGACGCGTGTACTTGGCGGCGCCTTTCAGTATACGCTTCAGATAGTACAAGGTGAGCCATGCGCCGCGTGCCCGCGCGTGTTGCTGGCGCAGGTAACTTGCCGGTGGAAACAGCGTTTGCGCGACGAGTTGGCGGCGCGTCGACCAATTCGGGCAATGGCGCAAATTCAGCCACAGATCGCCCGCGAGCGTTTTTCGTGGTCGTAGATAGTCGGCGCTTCGTTCCGGGCCGGTGTTGTACAAGAGGCGTGCGGCTTCGGTATCGAACGGGGTCGGGAAAAAGCGCACACAGGTAGCGATCCCCTGTGCACAGATCGACGCGATCCGTTTTTCACAGGCGAGTTCGGCGAAGCGGCGTTGCCCGGTCGCAGTCAGGCTGCACAGCAAGCGATGGATATCGTATAGCCAGATCAGCCGGTCGGTGTTGTGGTGATGTGCCGAGCGGTGCATACAGGCGAGCAGCAACGCATACGCCGGCTCGGGGACCGGAAACCCCACCTTTGACAGCCAGATGGCTTGCGCGCGCAGTTCGGGATAGGTAACGAGATCTTGGAAGAGATGTGCGTTGGTGAGTTCGACGTGTATATCCAGGACGTGCGTATAACCAGCGAGATGTTTCCACATCGAGAATTGCTGCATTACGGCCGGGCCGGACACTTCGACGCCGCGCCGGTAGCCGTGTGCGGCCAGGATCGCTTCCAGATCCCGTAACGCGTCGCGGGGGATGAAGAGGTCGGCGTCGCAGCGGGGCCGCAATGCCGGTGAATCATAGAACGTGTGCGCCAGCGCCGCACCTTTGAACAGTACCGGCTCCAGCCCGGCCCGGCTCAACGGTTCGGCCAATTGCCGCAGCGCGTGGTCGGCGGTCAATTGTCGCGCGACCTGGTGCCGCGCATTTTGCGCTACGCCTGCGGCCAGCCAAGCCGGCACCGTGGCGGGCGGCAGTTGCTGCAGGCGCTGCCACAACAGACCGCTCACCCCTTCGGCGTCAATCCATTCGACCCATCCCGGGACCGTACTCTTAAAGTCTTTGAAATCAGGGCGCTCGAGTGCAGCGGGCTCCATGTTGAGCCAATGCGCCACCTGTTTGCGCGGGTCGTACACAAGCGGACGGCGGGTGCTGTCAGTGCTGTGGCGCATGAGGTTTCGTATCGGCTGGCGCCATCATACGTCGCTCGCCAGATCGGTTGCCCAGGAAGACTTCAAGCGGTCTCGAGCAGCCCGCAGTCCATGAGCGCGCGTACCAGCGACCGGAGATCGTCGTTCAACACCGCCTCGGACGTATCGAACTCATCCAGCATGGCCGCCACTACCGGTTCGGCGGCACCATGCTCGTGCAAGAGCTCGAACATCCGTGTGCCCACGGGGTCGAGACCGTGGTAGGTCCCGTCATTCAAGTTGAGCAACACCAATTCCTCGCCGATGCGCTGGGTGAGCGTGGTGTCGGGAATCCGGTAACGCGTCATCGCCGCGCAAGTATACCGTACTGTCATCGACCGGTGGTGGACGCGAGCGGTGAATCTCTCTGCGTGAACGAGGCTCAGACGCCGGCGCCGTGCAGCGGGTAAGCGGACCGTCAATAACCAACCGCGCCCGGATAACCGGAGTTCGAGTCGGCTGACCCGCGGGTTCCGGACATCGGTTACCGGTCCGTGGGACAGGGCAGCGCATACGATACCTTGGGCACGGTGACCGGGGAGAAACCGATCGTGTCGACGATATCGTCTGTTACGAATAGTAAAAACACTGGAAATTCATCACGTTGATACTAGAATCATCGGTATAAAGTAAATTGTTTGTTGCCAAACCCGCCGTGAGGCGGGGACGGAAAGCTGCGGGTCTTGTCGCCAACAAGATAGCCGGGTTGCCCAGTTCGTCTCTCTGGATTCGGAGACGTTTGCAGGCCGGATGTTCGAGATCCGGCTTTTTTGTGGATCTCGGCGCCGCAGGGGGTGGCAACGGGATTCGAGTCCTCGCTCGCCGTCGGAAGGAACTTACACACGATCATGATAACAACCCGGTTTTTCGTAAGATCTTTTCTCCTATTGCCGCTTTGCGCCAGTATTCAGGCGGCGCCGATCTGTCAGCCTGGATCGGGAACCGACATCATCGCCGCCGAGCAGAGCGCCGGTGGCGACATCATTTATCGGGTGGATACGACCAATGGGTCTACCACGGTTCTCTTTACCACTACGCAGACGGCAAACGGAATGAACGGATTGGCATCGAACCCGGACGATCGAGTGATCTATTGGGGCAGCGGCCAAATCCTGTATTACTACGACCCTGAGACCAATACTGAGGGCGTCTTTGCCGATTTGACCGGACAGTTGAACGGGACCCTGGAAAGCGGTGGCGGCGCGTACCACGATGGGTTTTATTATTTCGGCGTGGAGTCGGGTGATGCCAACGGTTTGTACCGGATTCCGATCGACAGTAGCGGCGGTGGTACCGCGCCATCCGGGCCGGTGCAACTGCTGGCCGCCAACCAGCCGGAGGACGGTCTGGAAGCCGCGTTCGGTCCGGAGATCGATCCCGATTATGGGGATATGATCGTCACGACGAACGCCGGCGGCGACGTCGTCATTTTCGGTGCGACGCGTGATATCGCCAACGCCGGATTTTTCGACTATTGGAGCTACAACGTCACGACCGGTGCTTTCAACTATATCACCGATGTCGGCAGCGGATTACAGATCGCCATGGACGACACCGGCCAGGGTTGGGCGGTGCGGGACAATGGTGAGTTTCGCTCGCTGAACGTGACGACCGGTGCGTTGGGACCCGTGATCTCGACATTTGCGTTCTCGGCTGCCGATTTGGGCGGCACCTACTGCGATCCGCCGGAGCTCGACTCCTACGCGGGGGACAATGCCGGAAACAGTGGGTTCAATACTTTGGATCAGGTCTACTATCGCGATCCGGCCGGGACCGGCAATCCGGAAACCGCGTTTTACACTGGTGGTGACAATTTCTCGCCGAACACGTCGTATGACGTCGCCTACTACGATGCCGAAGGAAATCTAGTGTTTAGCGATACCGACGCGGCCGCCGACGCAAGTGGATTTCTCACCAGCATGTATGCGCCGGCCGACGGGTTGGACGGTGCGGATCCCAACTTCGCCTACGGTACTTGGACTGCGGTGGTAGTGGCCGACGGTGTGACCCCGCAAGCTACCCTGACCGCGCAGCTGGCCGACGACTCCACCATTATCACCGATCCGTTTGATGTGTTGAGTTGGAGCGAAACCACGTTCACCGACAGCAGCGGAAATCCAGTCACCGAGTACGACGTGTCCGCAGGTACCGGGACGGCTTACGTGCAGGTCGATGATCAGGACGAGAATACCGACCCAACGGCGATCGAATCGATAACCGTGACAATCACGGACCCGACCACGGGCGATAGTATGACCGTAACGCTGTTTGAAACCGGGCCCGATACCGGTGTGTTTGCGAATGACGCTGGTGGAAATCGTTTAGAGATTCCTCTTGAAGTGTGCGCCGTAAACGATCCTTTGGACGGGCGATTGTGTGTGCCGGGCACCGCCGCCAACTTGAACGCGGATTACACGGATCCCACGGATTCCGCAGACTCGTCCGCCGATGTGGTGACCACACCCGTGACGCTCGCGTCGTTCAGGGCTGTCGTCGGACCCAACGACGGCGACCTGTCGTTCCGTTGGTCGACGGCCACGGAAACACAGAATCTGGGCTTCAATCTGTATGTGCGCCAAGACGGCGAGTGGAGGCGCATCAACGCACACCCGATACCCTCGCCGGTGGGCAATTCGGTGTCGGTGCAACGCTATCGGTACGACGGCATAGGCGTTTACGGCCGCGTCTTCGCGCTTGAAGATATCGACGCGCGCGGAAACAAGACCTTTCATGGCCCATTCCGCTTGGGTAAACAATACGGATCTCAACGGCTGCAGCGGCAGGCCACCGACTGGGAGCATATACACGCCGAGCATAAGGCCAAGCGCAAGGCTCGCAAAGCACGCAAACGCAAACGCATGCACGAACGCGCACGAAGGGCGCGGAGGATGCATTGATGAGGGTGATACGATATGGTGGCAACGCTATGACGCAAAAGAAGTCGCTACGCGGCTTGTTGCTCGCGGCAGGGCTGTTCATGAGTGCGGGGAACACGCCTTACGCCCAGGTTGTGGAAAAAGTCGATTTGATTAACCTCTCGGTCGGTAAACCGGGTATCTACCGCGTCACCCATGACGACCTGCTGGCCGCCGGTCTCGACCTGACCGGCGTGCGCCATGGAAAGCTTGCGGTGGTGAGCCGCGGCGTACAGGTCCCGATCCGCGTCAAGGGCCAGGATCAATCCGCGGGCAGCAAGAAGGAGTTTGGGCCGGGCGCTTTCATCGAGTTCGTCGGTGAGGGCGTGGACACGCTTTATACCGACACCAATATCTATACCTTGCGTGTCGACCGCACGCAGAAGGCGCGTGTGTCGACCGACAAGCAAAGGGTCTCGGCGGCACCACCCGCAGCGTTCTACATGGAGACCCGGGACGTCGAGGAGCAGGCGCTGTATAGTTTTTCCACGCCCAACGGCGACCCCTGGTACGCGGCGCGCATGCTCGCCTGGGGCCGCGCGCTCAGCCGCGATTTCGATTTCGCCGTCGATCATCACGTCGCGGGCGCGGCGCCGGTGACGCTGACGGTCGACGCGTACGGCGTGACCGACTGGCCGGCGGCCCCGGATCACCACATGCAGTTGGATGTCAACGGGTTCAACGTGGCGGACGAAGAGTTCGACGGGTTTGTGGAGGCCTCCGTTCAGGCGACGCTTCCCACCGGTGTGCTGAACGAGGGCGCGAATACCCTGACCGTGACTCTACCGCTGGATCAGGGGGTCGAGTTCGATCTCATCAATCTGGACCGCTACCGCGTGACGTATCCGCGCAGCTTCGTAGCCCAGGACGGTGCGTTGACGTTCACCGCCGCCGGGCCGGCGTTTCAAGTCGACGGCCTGCCGAACAAAAACGCCGTGGTGTACCGGATCCGCGAGAACGGCGACGTGGAGCGGGTGACCAAGCTCGCCAACGGCGGCCCGGCGGGCAACCGTTTCGTGAAATTCAACGGTACTCCGGAGCCGGCCACGTACTACGTGTCCACGGTCGCAGCGCTACGCGCGCCGGAACTCTCCGCCCCGCAGGCGGAGACCGACATTACCGGCGGAGAGGCGGAGTATCTGATCATCAGCCATCCGGACTTCATCGGCCCGGAGTTGGACGCGCTGGTGCAGGCACGCCAGGGTCAGTTCAGCTCGGTACTGGTCGTGGACGTCGAGGATATCTATGCTCAGTTTTCGCACTACGTCGTCGACGCGCAGGCAATCCGTGACTACATCCGCCACGCACACCGCAACATGGGCACCGAGTTCGTCCTGTTGGTGGGCGGCGATACTTATGACTACCGGGATTTCCTGGGCGTCGGTTCGATCAGCTTCATCCCTTCGCTGTACGCGCAGACCGACTCCATCGTCCAGTTTGCGCCGGTCGATCCCTTGTATGCGGACACCGATGGGGACGAAGTTCCGGATCTCGCCGTTGGCCGGTTCCCGGTGCGTACCAGCGCCGAACTGGCCACGTTGGTCGCACAAACGCTGGCCTACGAAACGAAGAGTTACGGACAGACGGCCCTGTTCGCCGCCGATGACTTTGACGGCAATCAGAACTATGCATTCACCGAAGACAGCGAAGCGCTCATCGGCCGGCTGCCGTCGGGGTGGCAGGTGACACGGGCCTACATCGATGGACCGCAGGGGCTGGGTCTGGCGGGCGCGCGCGATACGCTCATCGATGCGATCAACAACGGTGTGGCGCTCACCAGCTATTTCGGTCACTCGGGGCCCGGCGAGTGGACCTTTGAGGGTCTATTCACCGGCGCCGATGCGCAGGACCTCACCAACCAGGGACAGCCCACCGTCGTCACGCAATGGGGGTGTTGGAATACCTACTACGTAGCCCCCACCGAAGACACGTTGGGTCACGAACTGATGCTGAACGGCGATCGCGGTGCGGCGACCGTACTGGGTGCCAGCACCTTGACCGGGGCGCTCTCGGAGCGCGCCTTGTCCTCGGCGTTGTACGCGCGTCTGACCGAGCCGGGCAAGCCGCTGGGCACCGCGATCCTGGAAGCCAAACGGGCGCTGGCCGAGTCCCATCCGAACCAGCTCAAAGACGTGATTCTCGGCTGGACACAACTCGGCGATCCGGCCTTGGTCATCCAAAACTAAACTAGTAATTAAGTTAAATAGTAGCTTTAACTTACTGTCATATATAAAAATATCGACTGTGGTATCTCAACGTTAACTAGCGGTCGGCGAATCAAAGACCGAGGTGGAGATGTCGGCGTGCTCGGGGTCGCGCTGGGGTTCCTGTCTCATTATCGTTCGCCGCAATGCCGGTAGCACCGACCACAGCTTGGGGTAATCGATCGTACCCGCGGGGATTCGCTCTGCGACCGCGATGCAGAAACGCAAGTGTTGCGCCAAGAGCGCCGGCGGAAACAGCTTGGCGGCCACCGTGTGCCGGACCAGCGCCAACGCCGCCTCGCGCGAGGTCGAAGGTCGAGTCTCGACGTCGACAGCGCCGGTGGGTTGACGCGGCGTGAGCAACCACAAGGCATCCAGATTCGTCGCCGAACGGGCGCGGGCGGCTACGGGGGGTTCGCCTCCGAGCTTGAATTGCGGGTAATCGGTATACGCACGCACCCGTGGGCCTTGGATTTGGATCGGCAAGATATCATCGGCCAGACGGGCAGCATCCGGAAAACTCGCCGCCAGTGTCGATTTGCCGGTTCCGGATTCACCGCACAGAGCGATCGCGCGGGCGCCGGCGTTGATGGCCGCGGCGTGCAGGCAAAACACACCGCGATAAGCGAGGGCCAGGATCAGCGCCGGACCAACGAGACATTCCTGAACAACATGCGGCGCCGCGTCGGGTTCGGTCGCATCGACGATGACGGCGGTGCCGTCATTGGTTACGTGAATGTCTGCGAGGCCGCCGATGTGCACACGGGGGCCATCGGCGGTGAGCCACGCCTCGACGGGCCGGTGAACGCCGGCCACGAGATGGGTACCTGTGTGGTACAAGCATCCGCTGCCAGCCGTGGATGGTGGGGGGGCACATGGCGCGGGGGAGAAATCCACCGAACTGGGCACCAGGCCGATCAACGGCCGGTCGGATCGCACCCGGCAACCGGCAACATGGTAGGCGTAACGAAGAACAGGCGCGTTACGATTCTGAATGAGTGAAACGGACACGGAATCTCGTCCGGCGAAAACTCGCTGTTTGGGGGTTGTGATACACTTAAGAGCGTATTCGTATCAGATTAGCGTAACAAGATAAATGGCGCCGAAGCGCGAATCGCTCACCGCACACTCACCCTCTGACCGGGTGCAAGAACCACGACGTAGAGCGTATACCGCACCGCGTCTGGAAAAATACGGCGACGTCCGGGACGTAACGCTGGCCGGCAGCCCCGGTCGCGGCGAAAGCGGGGCGGCGCTGATCCGTCTGCCCTGACGAACGTCGTTTCCACCACCGCAACATCAACCGGGCACGTATCGATACGGTGTCGCCCAGTTCGATGTCGCCTGCGCTTCAGCGACGGCGCGCAACCACAGCTCCAGGTGAACGGCGGTAGCAAGTGGGTAACCATAACCAGAGTAACGGCCGTCGGTTTGCAACTCGGTAACCAGCCAGTTCTTTCGAATCCACCCGTCGCGTACCACTAGCGGGTCGGCCATCAACGCCCGCAACCCACCGCTCTCCCGTGCGAGACCACGCGCGAGCAACGCCTCGTAACTGGTCTTGGTGCGGCGAAAGGCGATCTCTGTCGGTAGTAACTCGGATAAGGTCCGGCGCTGTAACCAACGGTCGGTACCCAGGCGAGCCAGTTGTTCACCCGGCAGCGCCATGGCGAATTCGACGATGCGGCGATCGAAGTAGGGTGAGCGCCGTTCCACGGGCAGGCGCAAACACACCTCCGGGGTACTGCTCCGGCGCGCCCAGGTGGCGTCCGTCAAGGCGCGCAACCGGTGGTGCCGACTGGGCGGGCACGGGCGCGCATCGTGGTCCTGCGCGACGCGGGCTCGTTCGGCATCCGCCAATCGACCACGATCGACGTGTGGGTGTAGTTCGGTCAGGTCGCGAGGACGCATTCGCCGGTAGGTCTTTCGCCAGCCCGCTGGGATCAGCGGACGCAGCCCGTGATTCAGTACATCACGATGCCAATCCACATCGTGGCGGTGTGCCCATAACTGCCGCCCTGCGTGCCCCCAGCGGCCGGCATGAAGCCAGTCGCCCACCAGGTAGCGGCCGCCCGAGAACAGGACGTCTCCGAAATGGCCGTCCAGCAACACGTGGCACCCGGTTTCCGCTGCCGTTCGGGCCACGGTCATCGGCAGTTGCGAGAAGCAGTCCCAACAAAACGTATCGCGGGGTACCGGATAGTCAGAAAGGTTACGGAACGACCACAGCTCGTCGCCGGGAATGAATACCGCGTCTATCCCGCAACGGTCTACGACAGTTTCGATGTAGCGCCGCTCATCACACTCCGTCAACTCGTTAAATACATAGGAGAATGATCGCAGGCGTGGCCGGCGGTCGCTCACGTCCGGGAGCTTCGTTGCGAGGGCCGCCAAGAGTGTGGAATCGCAACCGCCGCTCAAGGAAATACCGAGGTCGCCCGCCGCCGCCATGCGATTTTCGAGGGCATTCGTGAGCAGTGAGAGGAAGTGGTCCACATAGTCTGTGTCCCGGGTGTATCGAATCTCAGTATTGGGGTCCAAACACCAGTAGCGAGCGGTTTGAACGCCCGTCGCCGAGACCGACAGGCTGTGGCCGGCCGGACAGGCATGAACGTCTTGGAAAAAAGTCGTGTGCCCGTCGTCCTCGGCATTGATAAGGTCGTTGACCACCTTGGTTTCGTTGATGCGTGCGTTAACGAACGGCAGGCTGAGGATGCCGGCGATGTCTGAGGCGAACACGAAGCGTTCGCGGTCGATGTGATAATAAAGACCACGCGCGCCCAAGGCGTCACGGGCCAGAAAGAGTTGTTGCGTGCGACGGTTCCACACGGCGAACGCGAAATCGCCGCACAGAAATTCTGCACATTGTTGGCCCCACTTCCCATACGCCTCAAGGATCAGATCGGCATCCGCGGGTGACCGAGAGCGTGCGCGCGGACGCAAGAGTCGGATCAATTCGCTCCGGTTGTCCAGCCGTGCGTCGGCGATGAGCACCAGATCCCCCGCCGTGAGCGGTTGCGTCGCACGCGGCGTATCGAGCGGGGACGAAACGCAGAGCTGGCAGAGATCGACCCCGTCCGCGCGGTAACGTCCGCTGCCTATGCGCTCCGAAGAGACCACCCCGTTCAGCATGAACGGCAGCCATGCCGGGTCCAGCACGCCGCCCTTGAGATTCACGATGCCGCACAGCCTGCTCACACCGGCACTCGGTCGCCCGCCGACAATCTCAGCACCGTGCCGACCGGTCCGTGACTGAAGTGCCAGCGAACCCGCGCCCCGGGACGAACAGGTATGGGTTTTTCGAACAGAAACATCGGACACTGCCAGGAGCAGTCGTCATCGATATCGGCGGGCGCGTTCGTCAGACAGTGCTCGCCGGTTAGAAACGCCCGGAAATAGACGACTGCGGCATCAACCTGTCCGGATCCCGATGCGCGCGATTCGACCTCGGTTTCCACTTGTGTGTCGTGCTCCATCGGAAACCGGAACTCGCTGAGCCGAACCGTTTCCGTCATTACCTGACATCGACGTGCCATGGAGGCATTGGCGATGAGCTGATAGGGGGCATCGAAGGTCGCTTGCGTCAAGGGACTGAAGTCGACGCCGTATGCCTCAGACCAAGTGCGAGTGAGTCGTTCGGTGAAGCGATGTTTTTCGAGCATCGTCGTCTCCAGTTTCACGCCGTAGGCGTGGACGACGAGGCGCCCGGGTATCGCCATTGCGCCCGGTTTCAGCAACCGTCGACAAGCGTCGCTGGTATAGGACAAGATCTCTTCTGCCAAGGGGCTGGCGCCGATGGTTTCGGTGATGAGCACATCGGCGGGCTCGGGGAGTTCGATGTGGGTGGATCGGCCGCGCAACAGCGTCACGCGATCGGCGACCCCATTGCGCTCGAAGACTCGCGCCGCACATTCCGAAATTCGCGATTCCTCGATCGCATACACGTGTCGTGCGCCGGCTTTGGCAGCCGCCACCGCCAAAATACCAGTTCCGGTACCCAGGTCGAGCACAATCTGGCCGGGCTTGACGATGCTCGCAATGGCTTGCAGATAGCCTCGGGTGCGCGCCGTGTCGTTGAGCATGCTGATGTGCGCCGCCGCGCCGCCGAACTGGGAGGTCGACGGGAGGAGGCGGGGGAGTGATGCGTCGTGCGCTTCCAGAACCCCGGCCGCCATCAGTCTCAGAACGGTTGTGCAGAGTTCGACCCACTCCTTCGCCGTATGAACCGGAATGTGGTCCAGCGCATCGGCCAGGCTGCGCGGCGTCGCGAAGAGTTGAAGCGCGCGCAGGCCTTGCGGGCCGATGTCGACGTCCTTATTGCCCGATACCGCGAACAGGCGTCCGGATCTGGCTTGGATTGCAAAGCCCGGGGCCCAGCCTAGGACGGAGTGTTTGTGCAGTTTATCCGGCAAGCTGCGCGTCATCACATTGGTGCTCTTTTGGCGCGGCCGCCCTCGTTCTTGCGCGTCGCGCACCGGGCGAATTTCGCCCCGTCGTCGGCGTATGGGTGGTGCGGTCAACGTGAAGGGGTGGTACGCGACGTGCGCACGCGTCGCGATACCCCACGCAGGTCTCATACGCATCTGCACCGGGCGGGAGAACTCGACCCATGGATTTTGAACAGCCGATCATGGCCTGCCGACGGGGTCGGTGATCGAGGTTGAAATGGCGCGAGCGACGGCATGGCCGTAAGGGGTCTGGTTGTAGTAACACGGCTCGAAGCGCGCCTGCCTGAGCTCCGATTCGATTTCCTCGCGGGTAAAGCGGTGGTCGTAGGAACCGGAAAGGGTATCGCCCAGCTCGATACGCTCGGGACTCCGCCGTGCCCAGCGCAACACGTTTGCGGTATTGCGAATCCAGCGATAGAAGGTCGGGCCGTGATCGCGTGTGAAAAAAGACACCAATAATGGCGCATGATCGATCAGATGGGCGCGCACCTCGCCCAGAAAACGCACACGGTTGTGCCGGCCGGGTATATGCATATACGCACCCCAACCGATCACCGCGCCGTCGTAGCGGCCCAGCACCGGCGGTACCCGGTCGGGGTCTGCCCGGGTTACGGTGCCGCTGCATCCCCGCGCTTGAAGAAACGTACGGCTGAACTCCACCAGCGTCGGATTGCACTCGAATCCGTCCACTGTGATCCCGCGTTTTGCCAGCGCGGCGACCTCCCGGCCGCCGCCGACCGAAGCGACGAGGACTGTGCGGCAGTCGGAGAAGTAACGATCCGCGACGTCGCTTTCCCAACTGCTGAATCCCGACGCGTTGTAAGCGACATCCCGGTACCAGACCCAGGCCGAGTATTGGAGCTCGGTGGCCTCGCGCAGCATCTGTCTGTCGAGCACACCGAGCCATATGCCTTGGTGTACGGCCTTCACGCCGGCCGCGATGCGACCGAGGTAGCGATCTACCTGATGAAACAGACGAGCGCGAAAGTGATAAGAGTCCCGCAAGGCCTGGTTGTCGGAATGCGGTCAGCCCCCGCCGCGACCCGGTTTTGTCGTCCGGTTCACGTCCGGACTCGCGCCCGTCTTCTGAGCGACCTGCGTGACGAGACCGAGTGTTGTAACGTGCGGTGTGGAGTAACGCTTCTTTTTGGGAGGCGGTTGCGGCTGTTTATCCTTCATGATAGCGACGGGGCAGGTCACGGGGAGTATAACTCGCCGAGAAGCGCCGCCACAACTCGAGAGAGATCACGCGCCACAGACTCTGTACGTTCTGATGCTTGTGCGCAAGGTCGGCGCTAGATGCGAAATAGTTTTGCAGATAGGATCGAAAAACTCGCGCATTTACGTATCTTGCGGAATGCCATTCGACAGTGCTCGACATTGCCTGGAGTATGTCGCGTTCATGCTTGCGAAATACGTGTTCTTCAAACTCGTCGAATCGTGTTTTTTTGCGCACTAGGGAGGCGGGCAGCGCGTCGGCGAAGCCCCGCACCAGGAAATATTTCCAGCATCCGCCGGGGAGGCGCTGTTCGAATGGTACCTTAAGAATGAACTCGACAAGGGGTCGGTCGAGGTACGGGTGACTCACCGAAAATCCACGGTGCGCGGCCTGGCACTCAAGAGCCTCCAAGGCCCAGCACAGCCCCGGATAATTGACGTATTCGATCACCGCCTGCTGGGTCAACGACCGGAATCCAGCGGGGATCCCGGCGGACACTTCGGGAAATCCGGCGAACTGCGCGGCGAACTCCTCGGTGACCCATGGTGGGGGCACCCAACGCGGGGGTCGGAACAAACATCGGTAGACAGTCAATATCGTGTTCGGAGTGATCGGTCTCACCGCGTCTCTGAGCAACCAGCCGAAGGAGTTCCAGGAAGTCTTGCTCGCCCGCCAGGCCTCCGCGACCAGCACCTTCCGTTTCCGTCGCAGCGCCAGATCCCGAAGATAGAATTCCTCGTGAAGAAGTTCATCGCCACCGAGTCCGGTGAGCAGTGTGCGGGCGCCATACTTGGCGGCCACGGCCGTGCAACCATCGAGCGTTCCTCTTTGCAGATCCGAGAACGGCGAGTCGATTTCGCGATAGTCGTTGTGCAGGTGCTCGAAGATGGGATCGTCGAGCGGACAAAACGAGTAGGCTGAAAAAGGTAGCGTTTTGCGTAGCGCATTGATATACGAGGACTCATCGCAAGCGAGATCGCGAAACGTTGCAGAGGCGGTGACGAAATCGGGCCAGGGCCGGGGGTCTTGGCGATACAATTCGGCGGCAGTGATGGCGATACAGGACGAGTCGAGACCGCCGCTCAACTGGGATACCACTGCGAAGTCGCTATCGGTGCGGTTTCTTACCGCCCGGCGCAACAGGGTTCGGAACCGATCCAGGTAGTCCTGCGGTTTAGGGAATGACAACTCGTCGAGCGGATCCGGATTCCAGTACCTGGTCTCCGAGACGCGCTCGCGTGTCGCGATCAGATAACTCGCCGGCGTCAGCCGCTTTACGTCCCGGTGGAAGGTACGCGTTACATCTTCAAATTTCTTGAATAGATATTCACCCACGACCAGGTCGTCGATGTCCTTTGCGACCCCCGGTAAAGCCAGTAATTGCTTGGGTTCGGAGGCGAATGCGACAAATTCGGTTTGTTCCGAGAAAAACAGGGGTTTGACACCGAACGGATCGCGCGCCGCGAACAAAACGCGGCGCGAACCGTCATAGATCAGGAACGCGAAATCACCGTTTGCGCGGTCTAGAATGCCGGTCTGCCAGCGTTCGTAACCGGCCAAGAGAAGCGCGGCGTCACATGCGGGTGTCGTAAGCCAGGGTGTATCGCGAAGTTGTCGTGACAATTCGGCCCGATTATGTATCACGGCGTCGGCGACAATCGTCAATGACCCCGCGGGCACCGTTATAGGTTGTTGCACGTCCTCCTGTCTCGTTTTGAGCAGCGCATGCCCCATGCCGATGGATCCTGAGACCCAACACTCCAAACCATCCGGCCCGCGATGAGCGATGACGTTGAGCCATCGTTGCAACCAGCGCCGACTGACGCACCGCCCGCGCCGATCGAAGATAGCCGCGATGCCGCCCATTCAACCCCGATCAGCGCTTAGGATAGTCGCGGCGCACTGGTTGGTTATTGACAGAACACTGTGCAGCGCATTCGGATCATTGGGCAGCCGCAATTCGAAGGCGGGAACCAACAGGCACAAGCGATGCATGGATTCGAACTGAAAAGCCCAGTTTTTCGCATAAGCCAGCTCGCAAAAACTGTTATGCAACAGTGCTTGGAAGGTTTGTCGCTGGGTGAGTGGGACGACTTCCGGGTGCCCTTGCGTAGACGGTGTTCGGTGCAGAAAGTACATAACCGACAATGGTCTCCAGCCGATTCCGGCACTCCGGTCGCCGCGCACCCGGGCGTGTGCACCTCGTATCCGGTACAGGAGGAAGTCATCGGACACGGGTATTGCACCCTGTCCGACCAGCACCCGCGCCAGCGTGGATTTACCGATACCGCTGGGGCCGACGAACGCGGCGACCGTGCCGTGGCTGTCCACCGCGGCGGCGTGAAGAGCGGCCTGTCCCGTGAGCGCAAGCGCGAACGGCAACGCCTGTTTGATGAAAGTATTTTTCCGTTCGCAGCAGCCGGAAAATGGACAGATCAGTGTGGGATTCCCGGTCGGGTGAAAAAGATAACGGGTTCCGCGACCGTCGCTAAGCCGCGGCCAGTTCACGGTCCGGCGGGGGAGGCTCTCATCGCCGTCGCGGCAGAACCACATGGCCAGCTCGGCGTCGTGCTGGCCGTGTGTGGGCATGCCGGCAACTGTCCGATTGGTGATGATCCGGTAGCCGCAATAGTGGTAAGCGAATACCGCGTTTTTCGCTTCCGGGCCGGTGTGGAGTGATTCGCTCACAGATGTCCGGCCTTAACGATCGGGAGACCCATCCGTGCAGCGCGGGGACGCCTTCGGCGCAATCGCTGCGGAGGTCGCCGGCGCGGTGGCCCCGCCGTCGAGGTGGACTGAATCGATGGCCGACATCGCGTGATCAGGTTCGCTTTGATGGTGGCGGTGGCCGTGATTGTATAAGATTCAGGGATAGCTCGGTGCTTGTGGATTGTAAAACAGCGTTGAACAACGTGAGCCATTGGTCATGGCGCGATTTGACACCGCTCGTGGAGGCGTACGTCGGCTTGTTGACCAGCAGTCTTATCTTGAGATGCCTGCCGTTCCGTCACAGCCGCCGGTTATTGGCGATGCGGGTGACGCGGGCCGCGAGACGGGACGGGGGGATATCGATGCCGCCCCCTCAAGCGCGGTTTTACGGCAGGGCGGTGCAACGCGCCGGGCGCATCCTGCCCTTCGCCACCTGTCTTCACCAATCACTGGTGTTTCGTAAAATGGCATTACGCCGGGGGTTCGACGCGTCCGTCAGATTGGGCCTGAAGCGCCGTGGCACAGGGGTCGTCGGCCATGCCTGGGTGATCTCGTCAAACCGTGTCGTGTTCGACGTGGACCCCGGCGCCGGTTACACGCCGTTCAGCGTGGATGTGTTCGATGCGCCGCTGAAGTAGCCGTTTCGCTCGGCATCGTGCCTTTGCACGGGAAGTCAGTTTTTCGTAGAATCGCCGTCCGCAGGAGCTTCAGTCCAGACAACAACATACTCCTTACCTCACCGCTGTCGCGGCGGGAGGCAAACCCGAGAGGAGCATTATGCGACACTACGAAATCGTGTTTCTGGTCCATCCGGACCAGAGTGAGCAAGTCGACGCCATGGTCGAGCGCTACCGATCCATGATCGAGGCCGGCGGCGGAAAGATCCATCGACTCGAAGATTGGGGTCGTCGGCAGCTCGCTTACCTGATCGACAAAATCCACAAGGCGCACTATGTACTGATGAACATCGAGTGCGATGGCGCCACCTTGAACGAGCTGGAAAGCGCTTTTCGTTTCAACGATGCGGTGATCCGATCCTTGGTGCTGAGCCGCAAAGCGGCGATGACCGAGGCCTCCCCGATGATGCAGGAAGTGGAAGCGGAGCGCGAGGCTGAGCGGGTGCGCAACGCCGAAAAGCAAGCCGCCGCCGAGGCCGAGGCGCGCGCCAGCGAAGCGGCGCGCGAGGAGGCCGCCGCCGAACCGGCGACCACCGAGGCGGGGGGCGACGCGACAGCGGACGGAGCGGCGCCGGCCGAGCAAGCCGCGCCTCGCGAGGAAGCCACGTCAACCGAGGCCGCCGATACAGAGAACGCCGCCAAGGAGAAGGAGACCGCCGATGTCTAGACCGTATCGACGCCGCAAGTACTGCCGGTTCACCGCGCAGGGTGTGGAAGAAATCGACTACAAGGATCTCGCCACTCTACGCAACTACATCACCGAAACCGGAAAGATCATTCCGAGCCGCAACACCGGTACCAAATCGCGTTATCAACGGCAGTTGGCGCGGGCAGTAAAGCTCGCCCGTTACCTGGCGTTGCTACCGTACACCGACAGCCATTGAGGAGGACTGCCGCGTGGAAGTGATATTGCTGGAGCCGGTGCAAAACTTGGGCGACCTTGGCGACCTGGTAAAAGTGAAACCGGGCTACGCCCGCAACTACCTGATCCCGCAAGGCAAAGCCGCGCCGGCGACGGAGGAGAACCGGGCGCGACTGGAGCAACGCCGTAAGGAGCTGGAAACCGCCGCCGCCGCCCGGCTGGCGGAGGCCCAGACCCGCGCCCAGCAGCTCGAGGGACTTGCGCTCGAGATCGTGCGGAAAACCACCGAACAGGGCACCCTGTTCGGCTCCGTGAGCCCCGCCGACATCGCCGAGGCTGCGGCTGCCAAGGGGTTTGAACTGGCCAAGGCGGAAATTGATCTGCCGGACGGACCGTTGAAAGAACTCGGTGAGCACGCGGTCGCGATTTCGTTACATCCCGACGTCGATGTCAACATCGGCGTCACCGTCGTCGCCGAAGAGTAGCCGTTTCGTCCGCCTGGTCGCCGCCGGTGGCGGCAGGGGGGTTTATTGGTTATCCTAAAATCGCCCGTGACGCTTTAGGATCTTGGCCCAGGAGTGAAATGAGCAGCCCGTCACCCACCGCCCCGGACCGCGCCACCGAGCTTCTCAAGTTGCCGCCACAGTCCACCGAGGCGGAACAATCGGTGCTCGGGGGTCTGATGCTCGATAATCAGCTCGCGGACGAGGTCATCGGAATTTTGTCCGCCGACGATTTCTATCGTCACGACCATCAAACGATCTTCCGCGCCATCTGTGCGTTGAGCGAGGACAACGAGCCGGTGGATGTGGTGACCGTTTCCGAATGGTTGAGCAACGTCGGGGAGTTGGACACGGTCGGCGGGCTCGCCTATCTGGGAACGCTGGCCAAAAATACGCACAACACCGGCAACCTGACCGCGTATGCACGCATCGTGCGCGAGCGGGCGATTCTACGCCGGCTGATTACGGCGGCTAATGAGATCGCCGGCCGCGCCTACAACCCGGAAGGCCGCACCGCCGCCGAGGTGCTGGACCGTGCAGAGAATGTGATTTTCGAGATCGCGCAGCGGGACGTGCGCCGCAGCGGCGGGTTCGCACCCATCAAGGGTCTGCTGAAACAGACCATAGACCGCGTCGAGTTGCTGTATTCGACCAAGCAGTCGGTCACCGGTGTGGCAACCGGATTCAGTGACCTGGACGACATGACCTCGGGCCTGCAGCCCGCCGATCTGGTCATCATTGCCGGGCGACCCTCGATGGGGAAGACGGCGCTCGCGATGAATCTCGCCGAACACGCGGCCATCGATCAAAACCTGCCGGTGGCGATATTCAGCATGGAGATGCCCGGCCAGCAACTGGCGATGCGCATGCTGGCCTCATTGAGCCGCGTCAATGCGCAAAAATTGCGCACCGGTCATCTGTCGGACGACGATTGGCCGCGCCTGACCGGCACCCTCAGTATGCTGGCCGACAAACCGATCTACGTCGACGACACGCCGGCGTTGACGCCCCTCGAGCTGCGCACGCGGGCACGGCGCCTGGGGCGCGAGCACGGCCTCGGTCTCATCATTGTCGACTATCTGCAACTCATGCAATCGAGCGAGGGCGCAGAAAACCGTGCCACGGAGATCTCCAGCATTACGCGTTCGCTCAAGATCCTGGCCAAGGAACTCAACGTACCCTTGATCGCCCTGTCGCAGCTCAACCGCAGTCTCGAGAACCGGCCCAACAAACGTCCGGTGATGTCGGATCTGCGCGAGTCCGGCGCCATCGAGCAGGACGCCGACGTCATCTTCTTCATCTATCGGGATGAGGTGTACAACGAGGACAGTCAAGACCGGGGCACCGCCGAAATCATCATCGGCAAACAACGCAATGGTCCGGTCGGTACGGTAAGACTGACGTTCATGGGGGAATATACACGCTTCGAGAGCTTCGCCAGCGAGGAGTTTACCGGGAGCTTCGCGTGAGCCGCGCGGTGCGCGCCGAGATCGATCTTCGCGCGCTCGTTCACAATCGGCGCCGGGTTCGCGAACTCGCTCCAAGTGCCAAAACGCTGGCGGTGATCAAAGCGAACGCCTACGGGCACGGCGCGGTGCGCGCGGCACGCGCACTCGGCGACGCGGATGGATTCGGTGTGGCCGGTATCGACGAGGCGATGGCACTCCGGGACGCGGGCGTCGACGCGCCCGTCTGTCTGTTGTCCGGGTTTCAGGAAGCGGCCGATCTGCCGCTGCTCGCTGCGCGCGACATCAGTAGCGCTGTGTACGACCCGGCCCAGCTCGAGATGTTGGAAGCCACGCACCTGCCGGCACCGATTTCCGTGTGGCTCAAGATCGATTCCGGGATGCACCGGCTCGGGTTTCCGCCGGCGGCCGCGGCGGCGGCGCTTGCGCGTCTCGAGGCATGTCCCGCGGTGGGCCGGCTGCGGCTTATGTCGCATCTCGCGAATGCCGACGACAGCGGCGACGACAGCACGCGCCGACAGTTAAAGGTATTTCTGGATACCACGCGTAACTATAATTATTCGAGGAGTTTAGCCAACTCTGCAGGTGTGTTGGCGTGGCCGGATACGCACCTGGATTGGGTGCGGCCGGGGATCATGTTGTACGGCGCTTCACCACTCAAGGATCGTGCGGCCGCCGAGTTGGGTTTGCAACCGGTGATGACGCTGGCGTCGCGGCTCATCGCGGTGAAACGCCTGGGCGCCGGTGATCGGGTCGGCTACGGCGGCGATTGGCGCTGTCCGGAGGACATGCCGGTGGGGGTGATTGCGTGTGGCTACGGCGATGGATACCCGCGTCATGCGCCGAGTGGTACGCCGGTCTGGATCGAGGGCACGACCGCACCGGTGGCGGGTCGGGTGTCGATGGATCTGATGTCGGTGGACTTGCGCGCGCATCCTGAAGCGCGTGTCGGTACTCCCGTGGAGTTGTGGGGCGCGCATCTGTCGGTGGATACGGTTGCGCAGTGGGCCGGCACGATCGGCTACGAGCTGTTGTGCGGCGTGGCGCCGCGTGTGGTACGCGACACGGTGGGCGACGCCCGCGAGTAATGGCCAGCCGATCGCCGAAAACGCGCTACCGTTGCGCGGAATGTGGTGGCGCCACCGCCAAGTGGGCCGGTCAATGCCCCGATTGCGAGGCGTGGAACAGCCTGACCGAGGAGCCAACGGCGGCGGTCGGGGCGCAGCAGGCCGGGCGTTTCGCCGGGTACGCCCCACAGCAGCCAGTGCAACGTTTGGCGAGGGTGCGCGCGGCGGAATCCGCGCGTTACTCGACCGGGCTCGGCGAACTCGATCGGGCGCTCGGCGGCGGACTGGTCGAAGGCTCGGCGGTATTGATCGGCGGCGACCCGGGGATCGGTAAGTCCACCCTCCTACTGCAAAGTCTCGCCATCCTGTCCCAAGACGTCGACGTTCTGTACGTCACGGGAGAGGAGTCGGTGCAACAGATCGCGCTGCGCGCCAAACGTCTGGAGCTCGACGCGCCCGATATGGGCCTGTTGGCCGACAACTGCGTGGAGCGCATTCTCGCCACTGCATCGGACAGCCGCCCGCGAGTGTTGGTGGCGGACAGTGTGCAAACGTTGTTCAGTGAGGAACTACAGTCGGCACCGGGCAGCGTCGCACAGGTGCGGGAGACGGCCTCACAGTTGGTCCGCTTTGCCAAGCAGACCGGGACCGCGGTGATCCTGGTTGGCCACGTGACCAAGGACGGCACGCTCGCCGGGCCGCGCGTATTGGAACATATGGTGGACGCTGTGCTCTATTTCGAAGGTGAATCGACCAGCCGTTTCCGACTGGTGCGCGCGATAAAGAACCGTTTTGGGGCGGTGAACGAGATCGGCGTCTTTGCGATGACCGACCGAGGCCTGCGCGGCGTCGACAATCCGTCCGCCATGTTCATCAATCGCGCCCAGCAAGACGTCGCCGGTAGTGTTGTCCTCGCCACCCAGGAAGGCACGCGACCGTTACTCGTCGAGGTGCAGGCACTGGTGGACCGGAGTGCGCTCGCCAATCCGCGGCGCTTGACCGTCGGGTTGGATCATGCACGTCTGGGTATGTTGCTGGCGGTGCTGCACCGTCATATGGGGCTGACCCTGCACGACCACGATGTGTTCGTGAACGTCGTCGGCGGCGTGCGGGTCCTGGAACCGGCCGCAGACCTCGCGATCGCACTGGCGGTGCTGTCGAGCTTTCGCGATCGGCCGCTCGCCCGGAGCCTCGTCGCCTTTGGCGAGATCGGATTGGCCGGTGAGGTGCGCCCGGTCCAGCGCGGCGTGGAACGGGTACGCGAAGCGGCTAAACTGGGTTTCGAACGGGTGGTGCTGCCGAGCGCCAACCGATCAGGTTTAAGCGCCGCGCCGGAGTGGGTGGCGGTGTCCCGGGTCACGCAACTGGAGCGAGTGTGGGATTGATTCCACCCGCTCAGAGAGCTTCGCTCGCGCGCACCACGATCACGGAAATATTGTCCGGTCCGCCGTGGTCGTTGGCGAGTTTCACCAGCCGGTCGGCCACGCTCTGCAGCGGCGCCGCGGCAGCTTTCGACAGCGCCGCGGCCAGCTCGGTTTCCGGGACGACATCGCTCAGCCCGTCGCTGCACAATAGAAACACGTCGCCGGGGTTCAGGGCCCCGCTGACAATGTCGGGGGCGACGCGCTTTTCAATGCCGAGCCCCTTTACCAGCATGTTGCGGCCGGCCGAGGTTTTCGCTTCCTGTCGGCTCATCAGGCCCCGCCGTACGTACTGCTGCGCCAGCGTGTGGTCTTCGGTCAGCTGGTCGATCGCAGAATCCGCGTAACGGTACAAGCGCGAATCGCCCATGTGCGCAGCAGTAAATCGCGCACCCCGAAATACCGCCACCACCACCGTCGCGCCCATTCCGAAACAGTCGGGCTCATTGCGCGACACGGTGCGGATGGCGTCATTAGCCGTCTTCAACGCCGCGCTAAGCGCGTCTTTGTCGGGCATTTCGTCCGGTGCTCCCTCGCGCTGGGCGAGTTCTTCGCCCAGTATTTCCACCGCCATGCGGCTCGCGACGTCGCCGGCGCGGTGGCCGCCCATTCCATCGGCGAGGATGGCCATGCCTTCGGCGGGAAGGACCTGTAGAAAATCCTCGTTACGAGAACGCACCCGCCCCACGTCGGTCGCGCCCGCCATCTCGATACGGAGAGGGGCGCCGAGGTCGGTCTCGGGGTCGTCGTGACTGGCATTCATGGTAACAGCTTGTCGATGATCCGCTCGTAGACCCGCGCCAGGAGCGCCGGGTCCTCTTTGCGAATCCGTTCATCGACACAGTGGCTGGATTCGTTTACCGGCCCGAACTCCACCACTTGGGTGCCGGTGGGCGCGATGAAGCGGCCGTCGGAAGTACCGCCGCCGGTCGAGAACCGCGGAGTGACGTCTAGCGACTCGAGCACCGCAGCACTCACGGCCTGCGAGAGCTGCCCGCGCTCGGTCAGGTACGGCATGCCGTACAATGTCCAGTCGACGTGAAATTTCAGTTTGTGTCGGTTCAGCACTTCCTCAAACCGGGCGCGCAGACTGTCGGGCGCCACGGTGTTGGAAAAGCGAAAATTAAAGTCCGCCTCCAGCGATCCGGGAATGACGTTACCGGCGCCGGTGCCGGCGTGGACGTTGGAAAGTTGCAGACTGGTCGCAGGAAATTCGCTGCTCGGTGTGTCCCACTCGATGTGAATCAGATCTGCGAACGCACGCGCGAACGCATGAATCGGGTTGTCGGCGAGATGCGGATACGCGATATGGCCCTGTACCCCGCGTACGGTCAGGTGACCGCCCAGCGAACCGCGTCGCCCGTGTTTGACGGTGTCGCCGAGCACGTGCTCTGACGTCGGTTCCCCCACCACACAGTAATCGATGTGAACGCCGCGGGCGGAGAGCGCCGCCATCACTTTGACGGTGCCGTCGACCGCCGGACCCTCTTCGTCGGAGGTGAACAACACTGCCAGCGTACCGGCGTGCTCGGGCCGGCGCGCGACGTAGGACTCCAGCGCGATCACCATTGCGGCCAGCGAGGATTTCATGTCGACGGCGCCACGTCCAAACAAGTAACCATCCGCCTCGGTGGGTGTGAAAGGCGGATAGGTCCAGGCCGTCGCCGGGCCGGTCGGCACCACGTCGGTGTGCCCGGCGAACGCCACCAACGGGCGGCCGGTTCCGCGAGTGGCCCATAGATTCGCTACCTGACCGAAGGGCATCGCCTCGACGGCAAAACCGATCGCTTCCAGGCGCGCAGCCAATAGCGCCTGGCAGTCACCGTCCTCGGGTGTCACCGACGGTCGCGCGATAAGCGCCTTGGCCAGTTCCAGGCTCGGGTCGCTCACTGTCAGTCTGCGCGCAACAACTCGTTGATGCCGACTTTAGCGCGCGTGCGCGCGTCGACCTGTTTGACGATGACCGCGCAATACAGGCTGTGGCTACCGTCGGCGGCCGGTAACGAACCCGAGACCACCACCGATCCCGGCGGCACCCGGCCGTAGCCGACTTCCCCGGTTTCACGGTTCAGGATCTTGGTGCTCTGGCCGATGAAAACGCCCATCGAAATCACCGAGCCCGCGCCGACGATCACCCCTTCCACCACTTCGCTGCGCGCTCCGATAAAACAGTCGTCTTCGATGATGGTGGGCGCGGCCTGCACCGGTTCCAGAACGCCGCCGATGCCGACGCCACCCGATAGGTGCACGTTTCGGCCGATTTGCGCGCAGGAGCCCACCGTAGCCCAGGTATCCACCATCGTGCCGCTGTCCACGCGCGCGCCGATATTCACGTAGCTCGGCATCAATACGGTGTTGGGCGCGACGAACGCCCCTTTGCGCACGGTGGCGGGGGGCACGACACGGCAATTGGCTTGCGCAAAGTGTCCCCCATCGTAGGTTCCGAACTTCGTTGGAACTTTGTCATAGAAGTTCGAGAACGTGCCGGGAATCAGAACGTTGTCTTCGATACGGAAATAGAGCAGGACCGCTTTCTTGATCCATTGGTTGACGATCCATTCACCGTCTTTCTTTTCCGCCACCCGTACCGCTCCGGCGTCTAGTTGCTCGATGACCTCGAGAATTGCGTTGCGCACCTCCGGTGTTACACGATCCGGCATGATATCCGTGCGGCGTTCGAAAGCATCTTCAATCAGATCGCGGTAATCATTCATGGGAAAGTCCTGTGTTGTTACTTGGTTGTCAATCGTTCTCACAGCGATGCCGCGCGCGACGGTGTTTCGGCCGGCGCCGCCAGCGCGCGGTGGATGCGATCTTCCAGGCAGCGTCGTTGCTGCGGATCCGTCAACGGGTGGCCATCCCGGTCGGTAACGAAGAAGATGTCTTCGGCACGTTCGCCGAAGGTCGCGATTTTGGCCGTCACCAGACGTACCTTGCACTCGAGCAGGCACAACGCAACCTGGTGAAGCAGTCCCGGTTGGTCTTTAGCCACCACTTCCATGATCGTATGTTGTGCGTTGTCCGCATCGTTGAGCTTGACCTCAGTCTGGATCGGGAAGTGCTTCAAACGCCGAGAGATGCGGAATTTGCGCGTCGCAGGGCGGGTGCGTATGTCGAGAATCTGTGCGCGCAGTCGCCGGGCCAGGTTTTCCGTATGTAACGGGTCATCGTCATCGAATTCCGCGGAGGCAAGCGCGACGAAAGTATACAGTGCGAAGCCGGAGCTCGTGGTATGGATGCGCGCATCCGCGATGTTCAGATCCATCTGCTGGAAGGCACCGGTGACCAGCGACAATAGTTGTTCCGACTCCGGCGCGTAAATGAGGAACACGTTGGCCTCCAGATGCGGATCGTGGTGAATCGCCACCAGCGGCAAATCGATTGCGGTGGCGGCGGCAATCTGGTTCGCGTGCCATGCAATACTGGGTGGACCATGGCGCAGGAAATAGTCGTCCGGCAGAGACGCCCACAGGCCTTGTAATTCGTCGTCGGATACGAGCTCCGCGTCGACGTGTTTGGCGGCTGCTTCTTTGGCTTCGGCGACGCGCTCTTCCATACGCACCAGTTCGCCGTAACCGCGTCGCAGGACTTGTGTGGTGGCCAGATATAGATCTTCGAGAAGGCGTCCCTTCCACGCATTCCACACCTGGGGGCTGGTGCCGCGGATGTCTGCCACGGTCAAAAGAAACAGATTGTCGAGACGCTCCTGGTAGCCCACGGCCTGCGCGAATCTGGCGACGACTTCATAGTCCGAGATGTCCTGGCGCTGCGCGGTCCACGACATCAACAGATGGTTACGCACCAGCCATGCGACGAAATGCGCATCGTACTCGCTCATGTCGTGCTTGGCGCAGAACGCGTACGCCTCACCTTCGCCGAGCTTCGAGTGGTCACCGCCCCGGCCCTTTCCGATGTCGTGAAAGAACCCGGCCAGATAAAGCCGTTCGGGTTTGAACAACCGTTCCATGACCTGGGTCGGAAGCGGGAGTTCGGTCCGGTCCTGACCCAGCGCCAAGCGCCGCAGGTTCCGCACCACGAACAAGGAATGGGCGTCCACAGTGTAGACGTGGAACAGGTCGTGCTGCATCTGTCCGACCACGCCGCCGAACGCTGGGATGTACGCCCCCAGTACGCCGTAGGCATTCATCCGGCGCAAGGTGTGTGTCAGGCCCTGGGGTTGGCGCATGATTTCCATGAACAAGCTGCGGGCCCGGATATCGCGGCGGAAGTCTTGATCGATACGAAAGAGATTGGCGCGCAGCTGCCGGACCGTGGCCGCGCGCACGCCCTTCAACTCGGGACGCTGTTGCAGGATGAGGAACAGTTCGAGCAGCGCGAACGGGGCCAGCGCGAATACACGACTATGCGTGGTCTCCAAATAACCGTTGTAGACCCGAAACCGGCGGTTGATACTGCGGATCTCGGCGTCTGGGGGGGAAAAGTTGGTTTCTTCGTAATGTTGAAGCAATATCTCATTTAAAAGTCTTAACTCTTTGACATTACGATAATAACGCTTCATCAATTGTTCGACGGCCAGACGATCCTCGGAATCCGTGTAGCCGTGCTCCAGCGCCAGAGCGCGTTGATGATCGAACAACAGCCGGTCTTCCCGCCGTTTGGCCATGAAGTGCAGGCCGTTGCGCAGTTTCCACAGAAAGTTCCGCCCACGGATCAGCGCGCGATACTCGTCCTCGGTCAGATAGCCGTGCGCGATCAGGTCCTTCAGGTCCCGTACTCCGTAGCGGCGCTGCATTACCCAGCAGACAGTCTGGATGTCGCGCAAACCGCCGGGGCCTTCTTTAAGGTTGGGTTCCAGGTTGTAGGCGGTGTCGTCGAATTTCGTGTGTCGGATTTCCTGTTCGCGAACCTTGGCCCGGTAAAACTCCTCCGCCGGCCAGAGTTTGTCCGTGCTGGTGGCGGCAGCCATGGCCTCGACCAGGTCGTGGTCGCCGGCCACGTGGCGCGCCTCCATGATGTTCGTGATTACCGTAAGGTCGCTTTTCGCTTCGTCGACGCACTCGGCGACGGTGCGGACACTGTGGCCGACCTCTAAACCGATGTCCCAGAGGAAACGCAACAGGCTCTCGATGAAGTCACGGGCTCGGTCGTGCTGAGCGGCGCCGATCAGGAGCATCAGGTCGATGTCCGAATAGGGATGCAGCTCGCCGCGGCCGTAACCCCCGACCGCGACGAGCGCGATGTCGCAGTCCGCGCTCAGCAGACCGGCGTGCTGCTCGAATGCGTGTGCCAGCAGCTGGTCCACCAGCCACGCGTGATGATGCACCACGTCCTGCGACGAAGCGCCTTCGCGGTGGAACTCCCGCAGGCGCTCCAACGATGCCGCGAGCGTGTCGCGAAATACGCCGGTTGCCCCCCGGCTGTCGCACACCGCCAACCGTTGTTTGAATCGATGGCTGTCGAATATCTTGCTTTTCGCCAGATACATGGCGTTTACGCGTCGCTCCGCGCACTCACAGTGAGCACTTCATGGCCGCCTTCGGTAACCAGGACGGTATGTTCCCATTGGGCTGACAGGCTGTGATCGCGGGTCACGACGGTCCACTTGTCGGAAAGAAGACGGGTCTCCTTGGCTCCGGCGTTGATCATCGGTTCGATGGTGAAGGTCATCCCGGGTACCAGCTCGGCGCCGGTGCCGGGTTCCCCGTAGTGCAGCACTTGCGGGTCCTCGTGGAATACTCGGCCGATGCCGTGTCCGCAGTATTCGCGCACCACGGAAAAGTCGTGGCTTTCGGCATGGTCCTGGATCACGTGGCCGATGTCTCCCAGGCGCGCGCCCGGGCGGACGATCTCGATGGCCTTGAGCATACACTCTCGGGTTACCTCCGTCAGTCGGCGGGCCAGGACTGAGGGTTCCCCGACAAAGAACATCCGACTGGTATCGCCGTGAAATCCCTCTTTGATGACGGTGATGTCGATATTGATGATGTCGCCGTTTTTCAGCTTCTTGTTGCCCGGTATACCGTGACAAATGACGTGGTTGACCGAGGTGCAAATGGATTTGGGGAAGCCCCGGTAATTCAGCGGTGCCGGGACCGCATCCAGATCGTTGACGATATATTCGTGACAGATGCGGTCCAGATCTCCGGTGGTGACGCCCGCCTGCACATGGGGTTCGATCATGTCCAGCACTTGCGCGGCCAGCCGCCCCGCCACGCGCATTTTCTCGATTTCCTCCGGTGTTTTGATGGTAATGGTCATTAAACGGGACGTATAGCGCCAAAATTGATGGGCGACAATGCTACACCATTTCCTCCAGGCGGCGCAGGATCACCCTTGGCCGGGCTGCGGTGCTGTGATATAAAGCGCGCTCCCTAGCATTCAACGACGCCCATGGATCGTCACGGTCATCCGGGTGCCCCCTGTTGTGGCGGGTCGGTGGCCGGGATCCTTGGAAGCCTAGAACCCGAACCGGAGAACGACATTACGATGGCAGCAGTCACGATGCGCCAGATGCTGGAAGCTGGCGTGCATTTCGGGCACCAGACCCGCTATTGGGCCCCCAAAATGCGTCCCTACATCTACGGGGAACGCAACAAAATTCACATCATCAACCTAGAGCACACGTTGCCGCTGTTCAAGGAGGCGATGAACTTCCTCGGCCAACTGGCCAGCAACGGCGGTGCCGTGTTGTTCGTCGGTACCAAGCGGCAGGCGAGCAAGATCGTGAGAGAAGCGGCCGAGCGCTGCGGGTGCCCCTACGTCAATCATCGCTGGCTGGGCGGAATGCTGACCAACTTCAAGACCGTGAAAAACTCGATTCAGCGGTTGCACGATCTGGATCAGCAGTTCGAAGAGGGCGGTCTGGAGAGGCTCAGCAAGAAAGAAGGTCTGCGGCTCAACCGCGAGCGCGCCAAACTGGAAAGGAGCCTCGGCGGTATCAAGCACATGAGCGGGCTGCCGGACGCTTTGTTCGTGATCGACGTACGACAGGAATATATCGCAGTGGCGGAAGCCAACAAGCTTGGCATCCCGGTGGTGGCGGTGGTCGATACGAACTGCGAACCGGATGGCGTGGACTACATCATTCCCGGCAATGACGATGCGATTCGTGCCGTCAGACTTTATGTAGTGAATGCGGCGGACGCGATTCTCGAGGGTAAGCGGACTTCATCTCTAAACCTGGCCGGGCAGTCCGAGGAGTATATTGAAGTGGATGAAGCGGGGCAGGCGATCCCCGGCGCCGTGACCCCGGCGGTGGAAGCGGACCCGCAAGACGAAGCGGCCGCGCCTGCGAACGACGGTTCCGAGCCGGCGACGTCCACCGGTGAAACGCCAACTGAACCGGGGGTTTCGACGGGTGAAACGGAGATCGAAGCGGTGACTGACGAGCCGGCGAAGCCGGCCGCGAAGCAGACGGTGACGAAGAAGGCGACTAAAGCCGCGATCAAGAAACCGGCCGACGCCCCGCCGGCCGCAGAGGCCGATACCCCCGAGGATGCCGGCGCAGCGGCCGGCGACGATGCCCCCTAACGCAGCAAGACAAGCGAGATAGAGGATTGAACCATGGCTATTACGGCATCGATGGTTAAAGACCTGCGCGACCGAACCGGCGCCGGGATGATGGAGTGCAAGCAGGCATTGACGGACGCCGGCGGCGACCTCGATACGGCAGTGGAGGCACTGCGTAAGAGCGGTGCTGCCAAGGCCGACAAGAAGGCCGGGCGCATTGCCGCCGAAGGCACCATCGCCGTGTGGTTGAACGACGCATACACGCGTGGTGTCATGGTTGAGGTCAATTGCGAGACCGATTTCGTCGCCAAGGACGAAAACTTCCAGGCCTTTGCCCGAGCGGTGACCGAGACCGTCGCCGGTGAACGCCCGGACTCCGTGGAGGCGCTGAGCCAGTTGCGTGTGGCCGGCGGCGAGACCGTAGATGAGGCGCGTCAGGCGCTGATCGCGAAAGTCGGTGAGAAGGTCGACGTACGGCGTTTCGCCTCGCTCGATGCCCCTGCCGGTGGCCGCGTGAGTGCATACTTGCACGGCATACGGATCGGTGTGCTGGTGGGGGTGAGCGACGACAATGCCGAGCTGGGAAAAGACGTCGCTATGCACGTGGCGGCGAGCCGTCCTCTGTGTGTCTCTAAAGACCAGGTTCCGGAAGAAACCCTGGATAAGGAACGGGAGATCTACATGGCGCAGGCACAGGAGAGCGGTAAGCCGGCGAACATCATCGAGAAGATCGTCGAGGGACGGATTAAGAAGTACTTGAACGAGGTCACGCTGCTGGGCCAGGCCTTCGTCAAGGATCCCGACAAGACGGTGGCGAAACTGCTTACCGAGAACGATGCTGAGATCAGCGGATTCGTCCGTTACGAGGTCGGTGAGGGGCTGGAGCGCCGCGCGGATGATTTCGTCGCTGAGGTCATGGCGCAGGCCAAGGGCGGATAACGACGGCGGACTCGTCCGTGGCGACGCAGTATCGACGGATCTTACTGAAACTCAGCGGTGAGGCCTTGGGGGGCGGAGCCCAGGCGGGCGTCGACGCGGACACGGTGACGGACATCTGTCGGCAGATTCATGCGATCGTGATGCGCGGGGTACAAACCGCGGTCGTGGTCGGCGGCGGAAATTTTTTCCGCGGCGTGGATACCGAGACCATGGAGCGGGCCAATGCGGATTACGTCGGTATGCTGGCTACGGTCATGAACGCCCTCGTGATGGCCGACGCGCTGAGGCGCCTGAACACGCCCGTGCACGTGTTGTCGGCGATACCGATGACGCCGGTATGCGAGTCTTACTGCCGCGCCGATGCGCTGGCGCATCTGGAGCACGGCCGGGTAGTCCTGTTTGCTGCGGGCACCGGCAACCCGTTCTTCAGCACCGATACCGCGGCCAGCCTGCGGGCGTTGGAGATTGGCGCCGACATTCTGCTCAAGGCGACCAAGGTGGACGGCGTTTATTCCAAGGACCCGGAAACGCATCCGGACGCGCAGCGCTATACACAGGTGAGTTACGATGCAGTGCTCGAACAACGGTTGGCGGTGATGGACGCCACGGCGATTGCGCTTTGCCGCGAGCACGAGCTGCCCCTACGGGTATTCTCGATGATGCAGGAGGGCGGTTTAGAGCGCATAATCGAAGGAAAGGACGAAGGCACACTGGTATCCGTGAGGTGAGTGATGACGGCGGCAGCGATTCTTAAAGATGCACGCTCGCGCATGAACAAGAGTCTCGAAGCGTTGCGTAGCGAACTGGCGAAACTGCGTACGGGACGTGCCAGTACGGCGCTTCTTGACCATCTGAGGGTGGAATACTACGGTAATCCGACGCCGATGAATCAGGTTGCGACCATCAGCGTGGAGGATGCACGTACGCTGGCGGTCAATCCCTGGGAGCGGTCGATGATACCGGTCCTGGAAAAGGCAATCCAGGAGTCGGACCTGGGGCTGAATCCGGTCACTGCCGGCGATGTCATACGCATACCGCTGCCACCCCTGACCGAAGAGCGGCGGCGCGAGATGACCAAACTGGTGCGCGCCGAGGGGGAGGGCGGCAAGGTCGCGATACGCAACATCCGGCGCGATGCGAACCACCACCTTCGTGACCTGGTAAAGAACAAGGAGCTGGCGCAGGATGAGGAAAAGCGTGCCCAGGACGAAGTACAGAAACTCACAGACAGTTTCGTCGCCGACGTCGATGCATTGGTGGAGGAAAAAGAAAACGAGATCATGGAAGTGTGATCGAATAAGCCATTTCGGATGCACTGAACCGCAGATCGCTCATGAATCAAAAGTGTTTTTCAAGCAGTACCCGTGACATACCGCAGAGTGTCGAGCTTCCTGCACATATCGCCATCATCATGGACGGGAACGGGAGGTGGGCGAAGAGGAACGGTCTACCGCGTATTGCCGGACACCGGAGGGGATTGGAGTCGGTGCGAACCGTGGTCAAGGCGTGTGCCGATCTCGGAATACCCTACCTGACTCTGTTCGCTTTTAGCAGTGAAAACTGGCGGCGTCCCCCGGCGGAGGTCAAGTTGTTGATGGAACTGTTCGCCAATGCACTGGAGAATAAGGTCAGACGGCTGCACGACAACGGCGTGCGCCTGCGAGTTGTGGGTGATTTGAGCCGTTTCAGCCCGCAGATTCGCATGCTCGTGCAGCGCGCGGAAACCCTGACCCGGGATAATGACCGGCTCAATCTGACCATCGCCGCCAACTACGGCGGACGCTGGGATCTGACCCAGGCGTGTCAGCAGATCGTGCGCGATGTGGAACACGGATATCTCGATGCCGAGGCCATCGATGACACAGAGATAGAGGCGCGCCTCAGTACCGCTTTCCTCCCGGAACCGGATTTCTTCATCCGTACCGGCGGCGAACAAAGGATCAGTAATTTTCTGCTTTGGCAACTGGCTTACACGGAACTTTACTTTACCAAGACCCTGTGGCCCGAATTCGAGCGGGAGCAGTTTGACCAGGCGTTGAAGTTTTTCAAAGAACGCCAGCGCCGTTTCGGTCAGACCGGGGAACAAGTTGTGGAGCGCCGCACGCGACAAGCGACGAATGCTTAGGGACCGGGTGCTGACCGCACTGCTGCTCGCACCACCGTTTCTCCTTTCCATCATCTATCTGCCGAGTCGTCTGTTCGCCCTGATCGCGGGGGTTTTCGTGTTACTCGCGGCCTGGGAGTGGAGCGGTTTGCTTGGCATCGAGCAACTCGCAGTGCGGTCGAGTTACGTCATCTGTGCCTTCTTACTGGCCGTGCCCTTGTATCTCCAGCCCGGGGTCGTCACCGTGCTCGCCGTGGCGGTCATCTGGTGGCTGTTCGCGTTGTACCGGTTGACGCTCGGGTTTCACCGTCCCTGGTCTTTGCTATCCCGAGTGTTGGGCGGACTCATCGTGTTGCCTACCGGCTGGTACGCGGTGTACTCACTGCACTGGGGGCCGTATGGATGGCAGTTTCTGCTCGTTTTTTTCCTGCTGATCTGGGCCGCCGACGTCGGGGCCTACGCGTTCGGCCGCGCCTTCGGACATCGTCGTTTGGCGCCGCGGATCAGTCCGGGAAAGACCGTGGAGGGCGTGATCGGCGGGCTGGTGGTGGTCGGCGCCGTGGCCGGAATCACCGGCGCCTTGGTATCGCGGGAACAGGATTGGACGTGGCCGGGCTGGATGTTCTTGTGCGTGATGACCGCGTTGGCGTCCGTGCTGGGCGATTTGTTCGAGAGTCAACTCAAGCGCACCGCTGGCGTTAAGGACAGTGGCACGCTGCTTCCCGGCCACGGCGGCGTGCTGGATCGCATCGACGGCATTACGGCCTCGGCACCGGTGTTCGCGGTGGGTTTGCGGGTGTTCGATGCGGTATGAGCCTCGGTGGGGAACTGGTGCCCCGCGGGTAGATCTGGTTCAATGGGCGCTTCTGCGCATTCTTCGCCGGGTGGTGTAAAGCAACCGGTAATCGGGGTGATGAGCGAGTTTTGATGGCGTTTCTCTATAGTGTGGTGGGTTTTGTTGTCGCCCTGGGTATTCTGATTACGGTCCACGAGTTCGGGCATTACTGGGTGGCTAAGCGCTTGGGCGTGAAGGTCCTTCGATTCTCCATCGGTTTCGGCCGACCCCTGTGGATGCGGCGCGGCGGTGCCGATCAGACGGAGTATGTGGTGGCGGCGCTTCCGTTGGGCGGTTACGTCAAGATGCTCGACGAGAACGAGGAAGCGGTGGCCCCTGCCGAGCAGCACCGCGCCTTCAATCGTCAGGCTTTGTGGAAGCGAACCGCTATTGTGCTGGCCGGGCCAGGTTTCAATTTTCTGTTCGCAATCCTCGCCTACTGGCTGGTATTCGTGGGCGGAGTCGAAGGCGTCAAGCCGGTGGTGGGGAAAGTGGCGGAGGCGTCCATCGCAGAGCGTGCCGGGTTCGAGGTCGGCGACGAAATCGTCGCGATAAACGGACGACCGAACCGCAGCTGGGACGAGAATCGTTTGTATCTGTTCAATCAGGCGTTTCAGCGCGAACCGGTGGCGGTCCAAGTGCGTGATTCCGCCGGAGTGACGCGCCAACGTGTGTTGGACCTGCGTGAGCTATCGCTGCGCGACATCGATGCCGGACTGGTCGAACGCGGTATTGGCCTGATCGGTTATATTCCCGAGATCCCGGCCGTGGTTGGGGGTATCCAACCGGATTCACCGGCTGATTCCGTAGGATTACAGGTCGGAGATCGGATACTGAGCGTCGACGACGTCCCGATTGCCGATTGGGGCGATCTCGTGGACGCGGTCCGCGATCGGCCGGGACAACCGATCGAACTCGTAGTCGAGCGCGACGGGAATCGGTTTTCGATGCGCCTGATCCTGGAACGCGTTACCGCTGAGGAGCGCGAATACGGCCGTATCGGTATTCAACCGTCCCCGGTCGAGTTACCTGACGCGATGCGCGTGCAGCTCGAGTACGGACCGTTTCAAGCTTTGGTCCGCGGCGTCGAGAATACCTGGGTCATGTCAGCCCTGACGTTGAATATGCTGATCAAGATCGTACAGCTCGAGGTGTCGGCGAAAAACATCAGCGGGCCCCTCACCATCGCGCAGTACGCCGGTCAGACGGTGCGCATTGGATTGGACCGATTTCTGTTGTTTCTGGCCATCGTGAGTATCAGTTTGGGCGTGCTGAATCTGCTACCGATCCCGGTGCTGGATGGCGGCCATCTGCTGTACTACGCAATCGAAGCCGTCACCGGCGGCCCGGTTTCTAAGCAGGTGCTGTTGTGGGGTCAACAGATCGGATTGGTGGTCTTGTTCGCGCTTATGAGTCTGGCTTTTTATAATGATATAGTCCGCCTGCTGCAATAACCAAAATAACGGTTCTTCGCCGGAACGCTAACGCAACCAGGCTCAATAGACAAAAAAAATGAAAAAAACGCTGGTCGCCGCACTATTGTTTCTTTGGCTTCCCCTCGTTACGAATGCAATCGAATCATTCGTCGTCTCTGACATCCGCGTGGAAGGGCTGCAGCGCATTTCTGCTGGGACGGTGTTCAATTACCTGCCCATAAAAGTGGGCGATGAAATCGATGAACAGAGCGCGCAGGAAGCGATTCGGGAGTTGTTCAAAACCGGTTTTTTTACCGACGTGCAGCTCAAGCAGGAGGGAACGGTCCTGTTGGTGGTCGTCGAGGAAAGACCGTCCATCGCTAAAATCGATTTTATCGGCAACAAGGAGATCAAAGAAGACGCGTTGAAGGACGCGATGCAGCAAATCGGATTCATCGAAGGACGCGTGTTTAACCGGTCGGTCTTGGACAAGGTTACACAAGAGTTGAAAAACCAATATTTCGCTCTTGGCAAGTACGGCGCGGAGGTGGAGAGTAACGTCTCGATATTGGAACGCAACCGGGTAGCCGTCGAATTCCGGATATCGGAGGGTGAGACCGCCAAGATCAAACAAGTGAATATCGTAGGCAATCGCGCTTTCGAAGAAAAAGAACTGAAGAAAAAGTTTCAGCTTTCGACCAAGTCTGTATTCAATTTTCTGAGTAGTAAAGATCGGTACTCCAAGCAGAAATTGTCCGCCGACCTCGAGACACTGCGCAGTTTTTACCAGGACCAGGGATATCTGGACTTCAATATCGATTCCACACAGGTTTCCATCACTCCGAATAAACAGGACATCTACATAACCATCAATATCACCGAGGGCGACAAATATACGGTCTCGGCCTTTGCGGTGAAGGGCAAACTGGTCGTTCCGGAAGCCGAGTTGCTGGATTTGGTCGAAATTCAACCCGGGAGCACCTATTCACGCAAGGACATCAGTGCCAGCCGCAAGGCCATCACCGATCGCCTGGCCGATGACGGATACGCTTTCGCCAATGTGAATGCGGTTCCCGAAATCGATCAGGAAAACGACACGGTGTCCTTCGATTTTTTCGTCGACCCCGGGCGCCGCGTGTACGTTCGCAGAATCGATATCAGCGGAAATCTGACCACCCAGGACGAGGTGATTCGGCGTGAGCTCAGGCAGTTGGAAGGAGCCTGGTTCTCGGCGCGTGCAGTACAGCGCTCCCGGGTGCGCCTTCAGCGCCTGGGTTTTTTCGAAGACGTGAATATCGAGACACCGCCGGTCCCGGGCAGTCCCGATCAGGTGGACATCCAGGTGGTCGTCAAGGAGCGTTCCACGGGAAGCCTACTATTCGGTGTAGGGTTTTCCGATGCCGATGGCCTGCTGCTGCAGGCCAGCGTCTCCCAGCGGAATTTATTCGGTAGCGGCCGGGAACTGGATCTGAGTATCGACAACTCATCCGTCACCCGGGTGATCAATCTGCAATACACGAACCCGTACCATACGTTGGATGGTATCAGTCGCGGATTTAGCCTGTTTCGCCGCCGGGTGGACGCCGCGGAAGCGGATACGGCGGAGTACATCACGGAAACCACCGGCGGGGGGATCAACTACCGGTTTCCGCTGAGCGAGTTCAACTCCCTGAACACGGGTGCTACGTTCGAGCGTATCGATCTGACCAACACGACCGAGACGCCACCCGAAATTCGAGAATTCATCGACGCCAATCCGGAGAACGATATATTCAAGTTTACCGGCAACGTGGCGCATGATACGCGCGACAGCTTCCTCTATCCCACGACTGGGTTGCTACAGAGCCTGTCTCTGGAACTGGCGGTGCCGGGTAGTGATTTGGAATACTACAAGGTCAGTTACAATACGGCGTGGTACACTCCAATTACCACTAATCTGGTGTTCAAGGCCGGTGGAGAGCTGGGCTACGGCGACGGTTATTCGGGGACCGACGAGCTGCCCTTCTTCAAGAACTTCTTCGCCGGTGGGGCGAGTACGGTACGTGGTTACGAGGCGCGGTCGTTGGGACCGCGCGACAGCGGGGATACGCCGGAACCGATCGGTGGCAGCAAGCGAATCTTGGTGAATTCTGAGTTATTATTTCCGCTGCCGGGGTCGGAGAACCGGGACAAGCGCATCAGCCTGTTCGTGGACGGCGGTCAGGTATATGCGCCAAGCGAGAGTATGGATCTGTCGGATTTGCGTTTTTCGACCGGCATCGGCTTCAGCTGGTTTTCGCCGCTGGGCCCGTTGGCGATCAGCTTCGCGGTGCCCATTAACGACAAGGAAGGGGACGATACAGAAGCGGTACAATTTACCCTGGGTAGATTCTTTAGATAGGTTATGGCGGATGGTTCATAAGAAAACAGCGCTGGTGGCAGTAGCGGTCCTGGCCCTTTCGTATGCCGGCGCCGGTTACGCACAGCAGCTCAAGATCGGATACGTGGACGTTGTCAAAATCATAGAACAGGCTCCACAGGGAGACGCGGCATTGAAAAAGCTGGAGTCAGAATTCGGTCCCCGTGACCGCGAATTGCGGAGTTCGCGGGATAAGCTCAAGAATCTCGAAGACGAGTTGGAGAAGAATGCGCTGGTATGGAAGGAATCCGAACGACGCGAGAAGGAACGGGAGATCCGTGATCTGCGCAGGGAGCTGAAGCGCGAAACGCAGGAATTTCGTGAAGATTACAATCTACGCAGGAACGAAGAATTGGGATCCCTGCAAAAGGTCGTGTACAAAGCGATCGTCGATATCGCCAAGCGCGAGAAATTCGATTTGGTGCTGCATCAAGGCGCTGTCTTTGCCAGTGATCGTATCGACATCACGCAAGAAGTGCTGGGGCAACTGGAAAACAAATCTGCTTCGCCGAACGGAAAGTAGGTACCGCCGGAGCCGGAGGCCGAGACCGGTGGCGGTACGAAGTTCGAAGTAAAGGATGGGGCGCGAATTGAGCAATCTCGACATCCACGACATTCTAAAGCGTTTGCCCCACCGCTACCCGTTCTTGCTGCTTGATCGCGTCACGGAGCTCGAAACCGGTAAGTCGCTGCGTGCATACAAGAACGTCACCATCAACGAGCCGTTCTTCCAGGGGCATTTTCCTTACCGGCCCGTGATGCCGGGCGTGTTGATCTTGGAAGCAATGGCCCAGGCCTGCGCGGTGCTGGCGAGTGAAGGCCTGACGCCGGGCGCCAGCGAACAACGCGTATATTACTTTACCGGCGTCGACAAAGCGCGTTTCAAGCGCCCCGTCGGCCCGGGGGATCGCCTGCAAATCGACGTTGAGATTCTGCGGCGGATCAAGAACATGTGGAAGTGTGCGGCCGAAGCTCGTGTCGAAGATCAACTCTGTTGCGGCGCCGAGTTGATGTTTACGTATCAGGATCTGTAAGTGATCAACGACCGGGCGATCATCGAACCTGGTGCGAAACTGGGGAAAGACGTCGCCGTAGGGCCGTTTTCGATCATCGGCGCCGGAGTGTCAATTGGCGATGGCACCTGGATCGGCCCGCATGCCGTCATCACCGGCGATACAGTCATCGGCGCGCACAACAAGATCTATCAGTTCTCATCCATCGGTGACGCGCCCCAGCACCTCGGCTACGCGGGTGAGACTACGTGCTTGGAGATCGGCGATCGAAACATCATCCGCGAGTACTGTACGATCAATCGCGGCACGAAAGAGGGCGGCGGTGTGACCCGCATCGGCAACGACAATTTCCTGATGGCCTACGTACATATCGCCCACGACTGCACAGTGGGCGATCGCACGATATTCGCCAACTGTGCAAGCCTGGCCGGACATGTTGAGGTAGGCGACTATGCAGTGCTCGGTGGTTTCAGTCTCGTGCACCAGTTTTGCAGGATCGGCGCGCACTGCATAACGGGGATCGGCGCCGTGTGCCTGCAGGATGTCCCACCCTATATCATCGCGGCGGGCAACCGGGCCGTGCCGCACGGCATCAACGTAAAGGGTTTGCGGCGTCGTGACTTCAGCGAGGCCGATATCGTGGGACTCAAGAAAGCTTACCGCGTCGTCTATCGCTCCGGTCACGCGTTGAAGGACGCCCTGCGCCTTCTGGACGCCGACCACTGGGACAGTACCGAGGTAAAGAGGCTCGCTGATTTCATCAAACACACACGGCGTGGCATTATCCGCTAACCCCATCCGCGCATCCTGGGTCCCGCTGGGTCTCGGGCGACGCGGGCGGATATTTGCCGGTGGTGTGACCGCGTCCACGATCGAGCGATACGCTCGGACTCGATCCGGGCCCGGCTCGTGAGGATCGGTATCGTCGCCGGTGAGGCCTCGGGCGACTATCTGGGCGCGGGCCTCATCGCCGCCATTCAGCGCCGGATCCCCGATGCCAGTTTTGTCGGAATTTGCGGCCCCCGCATGCAAGCACTGGGCGCACAAAGCCTTTTTCCGATGGACAGTATTTCCATCATGGGGGTCGACGGTCTACTGAAGAGCGTGTTCAAGATTCTGCGTATTCGCAGCGGGCTGGTGGATCACTTCGCGGCGACCCGTCCGGACGTTTTCATCGGTGTCGACGTACCGGATTTCAATTTACGCCTGGAACAAAGGCTGCGCGCCAAAGCGTTGAAAACGATCCACTATGTCAGCCCAACCGTCTGGGCGTGGCGCGGATACCGGATCCGCCGTATTCGCAAGTCGGTGGGCCATATGCTGACCCTGTTCCCGTTCGAAGCGGATTACTATCGGCGCCACTCGGTGCCGGTGACGTATGTCGGTCACCCGGTCGCGGATGAGATCGGCCCCGAGGTCGACGTCCACACCTTACGCAAACGTCTCGGGCTCGTCGGCGATCCAATTGTGGCGCTCCTTCCGGGCAGCCGCACGAGTGAGGTAGGGCGCCTTACCAGTGTGTTCGTCAACGCCGCCCACACGATTCGCTCGCGCTATCCCGGTGTTGAATTCGTCGTACCGTTTGCCAATACGCAAACGCGCGAATGCTTCATCGAGCGGGGTGGAGAGACGCTCACGGAGTTGCCCCTCGCGATGCGCGATGGGTTTTCACGCGATGCCCTGGGCGCCTCGGACGTCGCACTGCTGGCGTCCGGCACCGCGGCTCTGGAAGCCGCGCTTCTGGGGGTTCCGATGGTCGTGGCCTACAAAGTATCCTGGTTGACCGGAATGCTGGTACGGTTGTTCGCTCATGTCGATTACTTCTCTATGCCGAACAATCTGCTCGAACAACCGGTGGTCCCCGAGTTTCTCCAGGGCGACGCCACCGGCGCGAATCTGGCGGAAGCGGTGCTGGGCTATCTCGATGTTCCCCAGCGACGCACCGAGATGCGTGCGCGCTTGGCCGGCATCCATGACGCGTTGCGACAAAATGCCAGCGAGCGGGCCGCGGACGTGGTGATTGAGATCGCCGGGGTCGGCCGCACATGATTCGCAACGGCTTGGTCGCGGGTGTGGACGAGGCCGGGCGCGGCCCGCTCGCGGGGCCGGTGGTCGCGGCGGCCGTGATCCTGCCGGTGCGCTACGTGCTCAACGGCCTCGACGACTCGAAAGCGCTCTCCGCCAAGCGCCGCCATCGGCTGGAACGATTGATCAAGGATCAGGCACTGGCGTGGGCGATCGGGCGCGCGGAAGTCGAAGAAATCGACCGGCTGAACATTCTCCAGGCCAGTCTGCTGGCGATGCAACGCGCTACCGCCGGGCTCACGTTGACGCCCGGTCTTGCGCTGGTGGACGGAAATCAGGCGCCGTCGCTGCCGTGTCGCGTACAAACGTTGGTAAAAGGCGATGCGAGTGAACCGGCAATCGCGGCGGCGTCGATCCTCGCAAAAGTGTACCGCGATCGCGTTATGCGGGGATTGGACGCCGGATTTCCCGGCTATGGTTTCGCGCAACACAAGGGGTATCCGACACCTCGGCACCTTACAGTCCTGCGCGAACGCGGCGCGACACCGATTCATCGCCGCAGCTTTGGCCCGGTTCGGCTCGTGTTGCAACGCGGTACCTCGAGGGCAGGGTAAGTGGCCGGCGGCGCCTTCGTTCACCTCCATGTGCACACCGAATACTCGCTGGTCGACAGCGTTATTCGAATCCAGTCCTTGATCGCGCAAACTCGGAAACTGGAGATGCCGGCGGTGGCGATGACCGACGTATCGAACGTCTATGGCATGGTGAAGTTCTATCGGGCTGCGCTGGCTTCCGGCATCAAACCGCTGATCGGGGTCGACGCCTGGATCGAGAATACCGCCAATCCGACGACACCCACGCGTTTAATTCTGCTGGTGCAGAACGAAACCGGGTATGGCAATTTGTCCCGTCTGGTCACGCGCGCTCATCGCGAGGGTCAGCACCAAAACCGCGCGTGTATGCACCTGGACTGGCTGCGCGACGCCGGTAGCGGACTCATCGCCCTGTCCGGGGCTCAGCAGGGAGAGCTCGGTCAGGCGTTGTTGACCGGTAACCGGAATCGGGCCGATCAATTGCTGTTGGACTACGCGCGAATTTTCCCCGATCGTTTCTACATTGAACTACACCGGGTGGGTCGGCGCGACGATGCCGAATACGGAGAACTGGCGCTGGATGTGGCGGAGGCCAAGGGGCTCCCGGTGGTGGCGACGAACGATGTTCATTTCCTGCACGCCGAGGATTTCGATGTACACGAGGTTCGGGTGTGTATTCAGGACAGCCGGGTGCTGAATGACGCACGGCGGCCGCGGCGCTATACGAACCAGCAGTACCTGCGCACAGCGTCGGAAATGGCGGAATTGTTTTCCGATGTCCCGGAGGCGCTGGAGAACACACTGCGGGTGGCCGAGCGATGCAATTTTGCCCTCGCGATCGGGGATTATTATCTGCCGAATTTCCCGGTGCCCGAGGAAAAGTCCGTAGAGCAACAGCTGCGAGACCAGTCGGAGGCGGGTCTCGCACGTAGATTGTCCGACTTGCGCAAAGATCGTGCACAGGATTTCGACGAAGGTGTATATCACCAGCGTCTGGAGCACGAGTTGGAAGTCGTGACCCACATGGGATTTCCCGGTTACTTCCTGATCGTCGCCGATTTCATCTCATGGGCGAAGGACAACGGTATCCCGGTCGGGCCCGGACGTGGCTCCGGTGCGGGCTCGCTGGTCGCCTACTCGCTCGGCATCACCGAGTTGGACCCCATCGAGCACGGCCTGTTATTCGAGCGATTTCTGAATCCAGAACGGGTGTCTTTACCCGACTTCGATATCGATTTCTGTATGGAAGGTCGTGACCGCGTGATCGATTACGTGGCCCAGCGCTATGGGCGAGACAAGGTTTCGCAGATCATCACCCACGGTACGATGGCTGCACGCGCCGTCGTGCGCGATGTCGGGCGGGTAATGGGAATGCCTTACGGTTATGTCGACAAGATCGCGAAACTCATTCCGTTTGAGGTCGGGATGACGCTCGACAAGGCGCTGGAACAAGAGGAACTGTTGCGCGAGCAATATGAACAGGATGACGACGTTCATCAATTATTGGATACCGCGCGCAACCTCGAGGGGTTGGCGCGAACGGTCGGTAAGCACGCCGGCGGCGTCGTCATCGCGCCGTCCGCACTCACCGAGTTCACCCCGCTGTACTGTGAACAAGGTAGCGAACAAACCGTAACCCAATTGGATAAAGATGACCTGGAGGCAATCGGGCTGGTCAAGTTTGATTTCCTCGGGCTGCGCACATTGACCATCATCGACAAGACCGTAAAGCATATCAACGCTGCACGCCGCGCCGCCAACGAACCCCTGTTGGTGCTCGACGATTTGCCGATGGACGACAAGCCCACCTATAAATTGCTGCGCGCGTGTCAAACGACGGCACTGTTTCAACTGGAATCCCGCGGCATGCAGGACTTGATCAAGCGCCTGCAGCCGGATCGATTCGAGGACCTGGTGGCGTTGGTCGCACTGTACCGACCCGGGCCGCTGCAATCGGGGATGGTGGAGGACTTCATCGATCGCAAACACGGTCGCGCCGCCATGGCGTATCCACACCCGGAGCTCGAGCCGGTACTGAAACCCACTTACGGCGTAATTCTGTACCAAGAGCAGGTCATGGAAATCGCCCGCGTTCTGGCCGGTTATTCGCTGGGAGCCGCCGACCTGTTGCGCCGCGCGATGGGAAAGAAGAAGGCCTCCGAGATGGCGCGCCAGCGAGCGTTTTTTGTCGATGGCGCGCGCCAGAGGCAGGTTCGGGAGTCCGTCGCCACCCACATCTTCGATCTGATGGAGAAATTTGCCGGTTATGGTTTCAATAAATCGCATTCCGCCGCGTACGCGCTGATCACTTACCAGACCGCATGGTTGAAGGCCCACTATCCGGCGGAATTCATGGCGGCGTCGTTGTCCGCGGATATGGAGCACACCGACAAAGTCGTGCGGCTGATCAGCGCGTGCCGCGACATGGATATCGAAGTGCTACCGCCCGATATCAATTCCTGTGGCTACGTTTTTCAGGCCAGGCAATCGGACCAGATACTCTACGGTTTGGGTGCGGTGAAGGGAATCGGATTCGCGGTAATCGAATCCATCGTCCGTGAGCGCGAACAGAATGGTGAATTTTCCGACCTGTTCGACCTATGCGACCGCATCGGTACGAAACGTCTGAACCGGCGCGCTCTGGAGTCGCTGATCCGCGCCGGCGCATTGGACGGCCTGGGTGCCCACCGCGCCGCATTGATGGCCACTCTGCCGATTGCACTGGAGGCCGCTGACCAGGAATCTTCGGCGCGAGACGCCGGGCAGAGTGATTTGTTCGGTGTTCGCACCTCTGCGGCAACGGTCCGTCACTACCGGGAAGCGGACGAGTGGAGTGAGGCGCAGCGGCTGCTCGCGGAAAAAGAAACACTGGGTCTCTACTTGAGCGGTCATCCCATCGATCGATATCGTGGCGAGCTCGATCAGTTGGTCGATTCGCGTCTCGCGGACCTCAATCCTTCCCAGGACCGCTCCATGGTGGTGGCCGGCCTGGTAGTGGCGTTGCGGATCATGAACACTCGGCGCGGCGACCGGATGGCCTTCGTCACCCTGGACGACAACACAGCCAGGCTCGAAATCGCCGTTTTCTCGGAACTGTTTGCACACAGCCGCGACGTACTGCACAAAGACGGTTTGTTGATTGTCCAGGGCCAGGTCAGCGTCGATGATTTCACCGGTGGGTTTCGGATGTCCGCGGACGCGGTGTTCGACCTCGACCAGGCGCGTGCGGAGCTTGCGCACCGCCTCATTATCAACCTCGATCACGACGCCCTGTCGAACGACTTGTTAACCGCGTTGCAAGCGGCGCTCAAACGACACCTGGGCGGCACGTGTCCGGTGACCTTCCACTACCTCACCGCCGGCGAAGAGGGCGATTTGTCGGCCGGAGATTCCTGGCGTGTACGCCTGTCCGGCGAGCTCTTGGAGGCGTTGTCGGAATTGGTCGGTCCGCAGGCGGTCAGGGTCCAGTATCGCCGACCACCACCGGTGGTTCCGGCGACCCGTGTGTCAGCGGCGTAGCGGCAAAATCTGATATAGTCCGGGACCCGCTCCGCAGACTGAACCCGATGGACCTCAACTTTCTAGACTTCGAACAACCGATTGCCGAGCTCGAGGCCAAGATCGAGGAACTACGCCATGTTGGCGTGGGCGACGAAATCAGTATTGGCGACGAAATCGCCAGGCTGCAGAAGAAAAGCCGTAAGCTGACCAAGAACATATTCGCCTCGCTGACCACGTGGCAAATCGCGCAAGTGGCCAGACACCCGCAACGCCCGTACACATTGGACTACGTGCCCAGGATTTTTAACGATTTTCAGGAGTTGCACGGGGATCGGATGTACGCGGACGACCACGCCATTGTCGGGGGCCTGGCAAGACTGGACGGCCGGTCGGTACTGGTGGTGGGGCACCAGAAGGGGCGCGACACCAACGAGAAGGTGTTTCGGAACTTCGGTATGCCGCGTCCGGAAGGTTACCGAAAAGCACTGCGCCTGATGCGATTGGCGGAACGTTTCCAGTTGCCGATCATTACCTTCATCGATACGCCCGGTGCGTATCCCGGTGTCGGTGCCGAAGAACGCGGTCAGAGTGAAGCGATCGCCCGCAACCTGTTCACAATGACCGAGTTGCAAGTTCCCATCATCTCGGTGGTGGTCGGTGAAGGCGGTTCCGGCGGCGCGCTGGCGATCGGCGTGTGCGATCGCCTGTTGATGCTGGAATATGCCACCTACTCGGTCATCTCACCCGAAGGCTGTGCGTCGATTCTGTGGAAAAGTGCGGAACGCGCCGCCGAGGCGTCAGACGCGATGGGGTTGACCGCCGACAGTCTCAAACAACGGGGACTTATCGACGAGATCGTGTCGGAACCCCTAGGCGGCGCACATCGCGACGTCGATCTGATGGCCCAGACGTTGTCGCAGTCACTGGTCGCGAACCTTCAGGATCTCGATCAGCTGCCGGCCGCGGAACTCGTCGCGAAACGCCAGGAGCGGCTGTTCAGTTATGGCAAGTTCGACGCGCAATGAGGAAGGGGGCGAACTCTTCGACGCCGATGCCCTGGCACAGATTCTTTTCGGTTCACTACACCTAGCCGAACGCCAACGGGTTTTCCTCGCCCTTAGCGGCGGCGTAGACTCGCACGCGTTACTACACGCACTGGTCGAACTGTCCCGCCGCGAGCGATTGCGGGTGTACGCCCTGCATGTGAATCACGGTTTGCATCCCCGCGCCTCGGAGTGGGAAGCCTACTGCCGCGAACTGTGTGCGCGATACGAAGTCCCGATAGACACCCGCCGGCTCGCGCTGGCGGATGCCGGCGGCGGCGGTTCGGAGGCGCGCGCGCGCACCGCTCGCTACGCCTGGTTCGAAACCCGGCTGGACGAAAACGACGTGCTGTTGACGGCCCACCATCGTGACGATCAGGTAGAAACGGTGTTGCTGCGGTTGCTACGCGGCACCGGTATTGCCGGAGCCGCCGGGATGAGCCGGCGTCGCCGGCTGGGTCGTGGTTGGCTGGTGCGCCCGTTACTTGGGTTCGGGCGCGCCGACCTGGCGCGGTACGCACGTCACCACGACCTCGCGTGGGTGGAGGATCCGAGCAACGTGGACACGCGCGTGGATCGGAACTATCTTCGCCATTGCGTACTACCGCAGCTTACGCGGCAGTGGCCTTCCGCACCAACACAGATCGCGCGCTTTGCCGAACATGCCGCCGAGGCGCAGTGCATTCTCGAGGCGGCGGCCTGCAGGGACCTCGACAAGGTGGCATCGGCCGATGTGCCCCGTTCGTGGGTCGGCGGGCAGTGCCTACAGATCGCCGATCTGGCGCGCCTGGACGGCCGGCGTCTGCGAAATCTGTTGCGCCATTGGATGCGGCGGGCTGGCCTGCGCGCGCCGACCACCAAACGGCTCGACGAAATCGTCAACCGTATGATTCAGGATCCTCGTGCCCCGGGTGCCATCATGGCCTGGTCCGGTAACGAGTTGCGGCGCTACCGCGGCTGGCTATATGCGATGCGCGCGGCGCCGGTTCCGGACGTGTCCCACGAGTGGTCGTGGGACGCACGAGCCGCGCTCGAGTTGCCGGTGATTCAGAGCTGTCTCCAGGCCGATCGCACGGTGGGCCATGGGCTCGCCCTGGAACGCCTCACCCTGCCGTTGACGGTGCGTTGGCGGCGGGGCGGAGAAGTGTGTCGTTTGTGTGGCCACGCGCATCATCGAAAGCTTAAGAAGTTGTTTCAAGAGAAGCGCATACCTCCCTGGCAACGTAAACGAATTCCGTTGGTGTATTCCGGCGAACGGCTGGCCGCCGTAGTAGGTCACTGGTATTGCGAACCGTTTTGCGCGCGCCCCGGAGAGCCGGCCGTGGAACTGTCGTTACGACCCGATACGGAGCAAAGCTAGCGGTGGTAAGCCCCTACCGAACGAATACGTTTATTGAGACCCGCCGGGACCTCTGGTAAGCTGTAATGCCGTCCGAGACGGCGTCCATTCCGTCTCATCGTCAGCCAGCGTCGATCGTAGAAGACCAGTGCCGCAACAGAAGAACATGACTAAATACATCTTTATTACGGGCGGCGTAGTCTCGTCGCTGGGGAAGGGTATCGCTGCCGCGTCCTTGGGGGCGGTGCTGGAATCCCGGGGTCTGAAAGTCACGTTGATAAAACTCGATCCGTACATTAACGTCGATCCGGGAACCATGAGTCCGTTTCAACACGGCGAGGTGTTTGTGACCGTGGATGGAGCAGAGACGGATCTGGACCTCGGTCACTATGAGCGTTTCGTTCGCACTACAATGGGACAGCGCAACAACTTCACGACCGGTCAAATCTACGAACGCGTCATCCGCAAGGAACGGCGCGGTGAGTATCTCGGCGGCACGGTGCAGGTGATTCCCCATATCACCGACGAGATCAAGCAGTGTACGCGCGAGGGGGCGGGTGACGCGGAGATCGCGTTGGTGGAGATCGGCGGTACGGTCGGCGACATCGAATCGTTACCCTTTCTCGAGGCCATACGCCAAATGCGGATCGAGCTGGGGCCCGAAAATACGGTGTTCATTCATCTGACTCTTGTTCCCCATATCGAGGCGGCGGGGGAGATCAAGACCAAACCTACCCAGCATTCGGTCAAAGAATTGCGCAGTATCGGTATTCAGCCCGACGTACTCATCTGCCGGGTCAAGGAACCGTTGCCCGAAGACGCGCGACGCAAGATCGCGATGTTCACGAACGTCTCGCAGGATGCGGTAATTTCAGCGGTTGATGTCGACAACATCTACAAAGTGCCCAGCGTATTTCGCGACCAGGGGCTGGACTCGCTGGTTCTGACGCAGCTCGGGCTGGAGGCTCCCAACGCGGATCTGTCCGAATGGAACAAAGTGATCTACAACCGCGAGCACCCCACTCAGAACATCAAGATCGCTCTGGTCGGTAAATACGTGGAGCTGACCGAATCTTACAAATCTTTGTCGGAAGCCCTGGTGCACGCTGGCATTCACACTCGTACCGCGATAGACATGGACTACGTCGATTCGGAGGCCATTGAGACCGATGGTCTCGAATGCCTCAGCGGGGTCGATGCCATTCTGGTGCCGGGGGGATTTGGCGAGCGGGGCATAGAGGGAAAAATCCGGGCTGTCGAATACGCCCGTGTGAACAAGATTCCCTATCTCGGAATCTGCCTGGGCATGCAACTGGCGGTGGTCGAATTCGCCCGGCACGTCGCAGACTTGACCGGGGCGCACAGCACCGAGTTCGATCCGGGGACGCCGTACCCGGTAATCGCCCTCATTACCGAGTGGATCGATAATGACGGTACGCGGCAAACCCGCTCCAAGGACTCCGACCTGGGCGGAACCATGCGTCTGGGGGGGCAAAAATGCAACCTGATGTCCGGCACGCGTACCCACGAACTGTATGCCAAAGATCAGATTGTCGAGCGGCACCGGCACCGTTACGAATTCAACAACCGTTATCGGGAGATACTCGAAAAATGCGGGCTGGTTGTGGCTGGGATTTCCAACGACGATCTGGTCGAAGTGATTGAATTGGACGATCATCCGTGGTTCGTGGGATGTCAGTTTCACCCGGAGTTCACCTCTTCTCCGCGGGACGGCCATCCTTTGTTTTCCGGCTACGTGCTGGCAGCCCGCCGATATCACGACAGTGACGACAAGAGCATCGCCGTGGACCGTAAGGTTGCCGTTTAGTGCGTTTGTGTAGTGTTGAGGTCGGCTTAGATAAGCCCTTTTTCTTGATCGCCGGTCCCTGCGTGATCGAGTCTGCTCAGTTCGCGGTGGACACGGCGTGCCGGATCAAGGAACACGTCGCCGATCTGGAACTGCTGTTCATTTACAAGTCCTCTTACGACAAAGCCAATCGCAGCGCGTCCGGATCCTTCCGCGGCCCGGGTCTCGAGCAGGGCCTCAAAGCCTTGAGCGAGGTGAAGAAGCACGCACAGGTACCGGTGCTGACCGATGTTCACGGTCGCGACGAAGTGACCGCGGCGGCGGAGGTGGCGGATGTGCTGCAGACGCCCGCGTTCTTGTGCCGGCAGACCGATCTGATTGAAGCTGCGGCGGCGTCCGGTCGGCCGGTGAACATTAAGAAAGGCCAGTTTCTGTCGCCCGAAGAGATGCGCAACGTCGTCGACAAAGCGAACGCGGCGGGCGGTGCGGGCCGGACCCTGGTGTGCGAGCGCGGCGTGTCGTTTGGCTACCGGAATCTGGTTGTCGATATGCGCAGCCTCGCGATCCTGCGTGAGACGGGCTGCCCGGTGGTGTTTGACGCCACGCACTCAGTACAGCTACCCGGAGCAGGGGGGGACCGATCGGGCGGGCAACGGCAGTTCGTTCCGGTGCTGGCGCGTGCCGCGGTCGGCGCCGGAGTAGCCGGGTTGTTCATGGAAACCCATCCGCATCCGGAGCGCGCCTTGAGCGACGGCCCCAATGCGTGGCCGCTGGACCGACTCCGCGCCCTGCTCGTTGGGCTCAAAGCGCTCGATACCGTCGTTAAACAACAACCATGGCTGGAAAACAGCCAATCACTCCAAGGCCAAACAGAAGTATGACCGCGATCAAACACATCATAGCCCGGGAAATTCTGGATTCCCGCGGCAACCCCACCGTCGAAGCGGAGGTACAATTGGAGGACGGCGCCAACGGATGGGCGGCGGTACCGTCCGGAGCGTCGACCGGGACTTTGGAGGCGCTGGAGCTGCGTGACGGAGACGCCGAGCGTTACCTCGGAAAAGGCGTATTGCAGGCGGTGGACAACGTCAATGGCGAAATTCAATCCACGTTGGTGGGCCACGATGCTGCCGACCAAGAAGCCGTCGACGAGCGTATGATCGAGTTGGACGGCACCGAGAACAAGCGCCGGTTGGGGGCCAACGCCATGCTCGCCGTATCATTAGCGTGTGCCAAAGCGGCGGCGCAGAGCAGCGGACAACCGTTTTATCGTTATCTGGCACGGCACTACGGCAGCTCGGAGCCATTTCAATTACCGGTGCCGCAGATGAATATCATCAATGGCGGCGCCCACGCCGACAACGCGATCGATTTCCAGGAATTCATGATTCTACCCACCGGGAGCAACAGTTTTCGCGAGGCGTTGCGTGTCGGCACGGAGATTTTTCATGCTTTAAAAGCGGTGTTGCACGAGGGCGGCTTGAGCACCGCGGTAGGCGATGAAGGGGGATTCGCCCCGGACATCGAATCCAATGAGGCGGCGGTCGGTATCTTGATCACCGCCATCGCCCGCGCCGGGTATGTGCCGGGACAAGATGTCCTATTGGGCTTGGACGTCGCCAGCAGTGAATTCTATCGCGATGGCGTTTACCGCCTCGAGGCCGAGGGCCGCGAGTTTCGCACCTCGGCGTTCGCGGACTACGTGACCGCCTGGGTAGACAAGTACCCCATCGTGACCGTCGAAGACGGTATGGCGGAGCAGGATTGGGATGGTTGGGCGGATCTCACGCAACGGGTTGGTACCCGTGTGCAATTGACGGGTGACGATCTGTTCGTGACCAACACCCGTATATTGAAAAAAGGTATCGACCGCGGGGTGGCCAACTCGATACTGATCAAACTCAATCAGATCGGCACCTTGACCGAAACCCTGGCTGCGATACGCATGGCGCAGGAGGCGGGATATCGCGCTACGGTCTCACACCGTTCCGGCGAGACCGAGGACACGAGCATCGCGGATCTCGCGGTCGCGACGGGCGCCGGCCAAATCAAGACCGGTTCCTTGTGTCGCTCCGAGCGAGTGGCCAAATACAACCGGCTGTTACGAATCGAGGCGGAACTCGGTGACGCCGGCGTTTACCCCGGTGCGGGGATCTTCTCGTTTCCGGCGTGAGCGTCGCGTTTGCAGGATGACGTGGTGAGGCCAACAATGCGCAAGCTCGTTTCGCGTATCCTGGTGGGAGCGTCTGTGGTGCTCCTGGTTGTCCTCCAGTATCGCTTCTGGCTCGGCGAACACGGTTGGGTGAAACTCAAGGACGTACAGCGCGCGGTGCAAGGGCAGGAGCAGGAAAACGAGGGATTGCGTACACGCAACGAGCGTCTGCACGCGGAAGTCATCGACCTGAAAAAGGGCACGGACGCACTGGAGGAGCGGGCGCGCAGCAATCTGGGTCTGGTAAAAAAAGGCGAAACCTACTATCAGGTGATCGAGGAGCGCCAGCCCGGTTCGGACTGACCCTGATTGCTTGCATCACGGGTCGATCGCATACGGCAGGTCGCGCACTGTCAACAACGCGCCGTCAACGCGGGCGAGTCGAAACTCGCCGCGGGCGATGGCGGATCGCTGTACCACTGCCAGCAGATCATAGCCGCCCGCCGGATTGTCGGCGGCGCTGACCACCGTGCCCGCACTCTGTTCGCCCCAGCCCGGAGCGTATACTTTGTCGCCGGGCGTGGGTTCGTCGGTCCCCTCGCCGTGGACGCGAATCATGCGTTGTTTCAGTTTGCCGCGATAGTGCATACGGGCCACGATTTCCTGACCGGGGTAGCAACCTTTCTTGAAACTCACGCCGTCGAGCAGATCCAGGTTCGCCATTTGTGGTACGAATGACTCCTGGGTGGCGGGCTCGATGTGCGGCAGACCCGCGGCAATGTCCAGCCACGCCCACCCGCGCGCGTCCTCCGGCTCATAGTATTCGCTGAGGCGCTCCCGGTCGCGGCCGAGCACCTCGGCGGGACCGACGACCTGATAGCGTGGGCGCGGGCCGGGCAGGGCCATGAGCAGGCGTTCGCCGGTGCGCACGCATCCGACCGGGGGTTCGGGCAGGGCGCCATACAGCTCCTGCAAGACCGTGACCTCCGGGTCCAGTCCGGCGATGCCCAAGGTATGGAAATCGTCCTTCGGCGTGAATGTGACGTCGGCACGCAGCACGTACCTGCGTAAGCGCTCGAGAATCCCGTCTTGCAGCGCGCGCGGTAACAGTAAAAGAATGGCATCGTCCCACAGCGCGAGCCGGAAAATACCCAGGAGACGGCCTTTGGCCGTACAATAGCCCTGAAGCTGGGTCTGGTTCGGCGCCAGCAAATGCAGGTCGTTGGTCAGTTGCCCTTGTAGGAAGGACTTCGCATCGGACCCACACGCGAACACGAGGCCCTGCTCAGAAAGGTCGAATAAGGAAAGCTTATTCACAACATCGTACTCATAATTTGCTATTGGCTCGACCGCCGAGGCGGTCTGGGTGAACCCGTCCGTGGAAGATCATAATGGAAAACTGCAAGCCCCGGGTACACGTGCCCGCGTGCTTGTAATTCGCACCCACACCGGAGAGAATAACTGGTTACTGCACCGCACAAAAAGAACATGAACCCGACACCACCGACCGACGCGCCGCGTCCGGTCCCGGAGCCTGCACACGAGTCCGGCGCCACCCCATCGCCATCGCGGCGACGCAAAGAAATCGGCGGTCCGAAAGGGCCAGAACCCACCCGCTACGGGGACTGGGAACGCAACGGACGCTGCACCGATTTTTGAAGTTCGGAAGTTTTGTCGAACGACGGAGGAATAACGTGAGCAAGGCCAATGTGAATCGCCCGCTTTCGCCGCACCTGCAGATCTATCGTCCGCAACTGACCTCGGTGTTGTCCATCACCCATCGCGCCACCGGCGCATTACTGGCGGTGGGCACGCCGTTACTCGTGTGGTGGTTCGTCGCGGCGGCCCAGGGCGGGGACGTGTTTGTGCACGCGCAAGGATTTTTCGGTTCCGTATTTGGGCGTTTGCTCATGTTCTTATGGTCGTTGGCGTTGTTTTACCATCTGTGCAACGGGGTCCGGCACCTGGTTTGGGATATTGGCGAGGGTTTTGAAATCGACACTGTGTACTGGTCGGGGCGGTTGGTGGTGATCGCAGCGGGCGTGTTGACCGTCGTTGCCTGGGTACTCGGTTATCTGTTGCGAGGAGGCGGATCATGAACTTACGTAGCCCGCTTGCGCGCGTCGTCGGTTTGGGCACCGCCAAGGAGGGTGTGTCACACTGGTGGTGGCAGCGCCTCACCGCCATTGCGCTGGTCCCTTTGACTTTCTGGTTCGTATTGTCGTTGGCCGCCTACGGGACCGGTGATCACGCGACGGTAACGGAGTGGATGTCGTCGCCGGTCACGGCCTCTCTGCTGGTCCTGTTTATCGGTTCCGTGTTCCATCACGCGCAACTCGGCCTGCAGGTAATTATCGAGGATTACGTACATCACGAGGCGGTGAAAATGGCGAGCCTAATCGCCGTGAAATTCGCCGCCGTGTTCTTCGCCCTGGTCGCTATCGTGGCGGTCCTCAAAGTTGCGACCGCCGGCTGAGCGGGTTGGCATGACGCACCCGACGCCGTCCTTGCGGTCCCCCACCCGGGCACCGGTACGTCGCGGTGCGGCGTCCGAACGCTCGATGAGTCAATGCGTTAAATTTGCTGTTTTCGACTGAGAACCATGACCACATCCTACGAAATAATCGATCACACCTACGATGCCGTCGTCGTCGGTGCCGGCGGAGCCGGTCTGCGTGCCACGTTCGGGCTGGCTTCCAGCGGGTTGTCCACCGCCTGCATAACGAAAGTCTTTCCGACACGTAGCCATACGGTGGCCGCGCAAGGAGGGATGAGTGCCTCATTGGGCAACATGGGCGAGGACGACTGGCGTTGGCACATGTACGACACGGTAAAAGGATCGGATTGGTTGGGGGACCAGGATGCTATCGAATACATGTGCCGAGAGGCGCCCGCTGCGGTGATTGAACTGGAACACTACGGGGTACCGTTTTCGCGTACCGAAGACGGGAAGATTTATCAGCGTGCGTTCGGCGGTATGACCACCCATTTCGGTGAAGGGCAGGCGATGCGCACTTGTGCGGCAGCGGATCGCACCGGGCATGCGATTCTGCACACGTTGTATCAGCAGTCACTGAAGCACGACGCAACGTTCTACATCGAGTACTTCGCACTCGACCTCATCATGGACGGTGATGGCTGTCGAGGCGTCCTGGCCTGGTGTCTGGACGATGGAACCATACACCGGTTTCGCGCGAAAATGGTGATCCTCGCGACCGGTGGTTACGGTCGCGCGTATTTCTCGTGCACGTCTGCGCACACTTGCACCGGTGATGGGAACGGTATGGTGCTGCGCGCCGGCTTGCCGTTACAGGATATGGAATTCGTGCAGTTTCACCCCACCGGCATCTATGGTTCCGGGTGTCTGATCACCGAGGGGGCGCGGGGCGAAGGCGGTTACCTCACGAACTCCAACGGCGAGCGCTTCATGGAACGTTATGCGCCCAACGCCAAGGATCTGGCCTCCCGTGACGTCGTCAGCCGCTCCATGACGATAGAGATCCGCGAAGGCCGGGGCGTCGGCGAGGAGGGAGACCATATCCACCTGCACCTCGAGCACCTTGGCCCCGAACTGCTCGCCGAACGTCTGCCGGGCATCTCGGAAACCGCAAAGATTTTCGCCGGTGTGGATGTGACCAAGCAGCCCATTCCGGTGCTGCCAACGGTGCACTACAACATGGGCGGTATCCCCACCAATTACCACGGCGAGGTGCTCACCCTGCGCGATGGGGATCCGGACGCAGTGGTACCTGGACTGATGGCGATCGGAGAAGCGGCATGCGTTTCCGTGCACGGTGCGAATCGTCTCGGGTCCAATTCGTTGCTTGATCTGATCGTTTTCGGGCGCGCGGCCGCCCGTCGCGCGCGCGATCTAACCGAACCCGGCGAGAGCCACAAACCTTTGCCACCCGAGGCGGGGGCCGAAGCCCTGGAGCGGCTCGACCAGTTGCGCCACGCCAAAGGTGGGTCTCCGACCGCCGATATTCGTCTGCGCATGCAAAAGATCATGCAGGAGCATTGCGCGGTCTTTCGCACCGGTGAGATTCTCGAACAGGGAGTGGCGTTGATGGCTGAGGTGGCGGATTCGCTCGCCGACGTTCAGGTGTCCGACCGCGGGATGGTGTGGAACACGGATCTCGTCGAGACGTTGGAGCTGGACAATCTAGTACGACAGGCGGTAGTTACGGTGCACTCGGCGAACAACCGTAAGGAGAGTCGCGGCGGACACGCACGAGAAGACTATCCCGACCGCGATGACGACAACTGGATGAAACACACTCTGGCATGGCTCGAGGATCGATTCGAGCCTCGCATCGACTATCGACCGGTGCATTCGGTGACGCTTACGGATGAAGTCGAGCCGATTCCACCCAAAGCCAGAACCTATTGATTATCGTGACCTTCCTAAACAGGCGAACTTAACGGAGCATCGCATGGCCCAGTTTTCGTTGCCGAAAAATTCGCAGATTCACGATGGAAAACGCCATCCCGCCCCGACCGGGGCACAGTCGGTCCGTGAGTTCAAGATCTATCGCTGGGATCCCGACGAAGCGAATACGAATCCGCGTACCGACACCTATGAGGTGGACACCGGGCGGTGCGGGCCGATGGTGCTCGATGCACTGATCACAATAAAAAACGAGATGGATCCGACGCTGACTTTCCGGCGCTCGTGCCGCGAGGGAATTTGCGGGTCGTGTGCGATGAATATAGATGGAACCAACTCGCTGGCATGCACCAAACCGCTGGAAGATATCGAGGGTGAAGTGCGCGTGTATCCGCTGCCACACATGCCGGTGGTCAAAGATCTGGTTCCAGATTTGACGCATTTCTATGCCCAGTATGCGTCGATCAAGCCCTGGCTGCGGAGCAAATCACCGCTGCCTCCGGATCGCGAACGACTGCAGTCCAAGGAAGACCGAGAGCTCTTGGATGGTCTTTACGAATGTATTCTATGTGCGTGTTGCTCCACCAGTTGCCCGAGCTATTGGTGGAATGGAGACCGGTATCTCGGCCCCGCGGCGTTACTGCAGGCGTACCGGTGGATCATCGACAGCCGCGACGAGGCTACCGGCGAAAGGCTCGACGATCTCGAGGACCCATTTCGTCTGTACCGTTGTCATACCATCATGAACTGTACTCGCACCTGCCCGAAGAGCCTCAACCCCGCGAAAGCAATCGCCGAGATCAAGAAACTGATAGTGGCGCGGCGCTGATTGATGTGTGCGCCGCCGCCGCGGATCGTCTGGTTATGCCGCCGCGGAGTACGGGAGCTGGACTTGCTGCTGACCGGCTTCCTCGACACACACTACGCGACACTGACCGCGCGGGAGCGGTGCGCCTTGGAGGAATTACTGCATAAGCAGGACCCGGAGCTTATGGATTGGCTTTGGGGGCGCGAATCGGCGCCCACCGACGAGTTGGGAAGACTCATTGAACGAATACGCCGCCACGCTGAATCTGGTACTTGAGCCCGATCCGCGAGTCGCCAACCTCGTTGTTGCCGCTCATACGGCGGCAATTGGCGTTGCGGTAGGACTCTGTCCCACCGCGCCGATTACCGGCCTAGCGCTGCTGGTGACGGTCCTGGCGAGCCTTCGATGGGTATACCGGGAACACGTCAGTCGCGAAGGGGCGGGGGCGATTCGCACGCTTTCCGTTTCCGCCACCGGTGAGTGGACCTTGACCCGTAATGGTCGATCCGCGCGCGAAAAGGCCAGCCTCCGATATGCCCGGGTTTACGATGATTGGGTAGTGCTGCGGTTTGGGTTCTGCGGCGCGCGATCGCGGTCGTTGATCCTGACCAGCGCAGTTACGGGCAGCGACCGGTTACGTCAATTGAGGGCGCGGGCACGACTCTCAGCATGGTCCGACGTGTCGTAGACCCACGACGGTTCCAATTCGCGACCCACGAAATTCGGCGGCACCAGCACGGTATCGGACGGCTCGGTGGCCGCCGTGTCAGGAAAATCCAGGGTGTAGTGCAGCCCCCTGCTTTCCTTACGATCGAGGGCGCACAGGATGGTCAGCTCCGCCACCAGAGCCAGGTTGCGCAGCTCGATCAAGTCGTTGTTGACCTTGAAATTGCTGTAGAAATCGCGAATTTCGTCCTGCAGGACATTGATCCGGTGCTGGGCGCGCAGCAGCCGTTTCGTGGATCGCACGATTCCCACGTAGTCCCACATGAAGCGACGCAACTCGTCCCAGTTGTGGGCGACTACGATCTGTTCGTCCGGGTCGGTGACCCGGCTTTCGTCCCATTGCGGTAGCGGTCTGGAACTCGATTCCCACCGGCGCAGACGCGCTTCGATGTCGCGGCTCGCTGCCTCGGCAAACACGAGGCACTCCAACAAGGAATTGCTCGCCAGTCGATTGGCGCCGTGCAAACCGGTGTAGGCACATTCGCCGATTGCGTATAGCCCCGGAAGATCGGTGCGCGCGCGCATATCGGTGACCACGCCGCCACAGGTATAGTGTGCGGCGGGCACTGTCGGCACCGGTTCGCGGGTCATGTCATAACCGAATTTCAGGCACTGCTGGTAAATATTGGGAAAATGTTTGGTAATAAAATCCGCGGATTTGTGGCTGATATCCAGATGCACACAGTCCAGGCCGCGCCGCTTCATCTCGTAGTCGATGGCCCGGGCGACGATGTCGCGCGGTGCGAGTTCACCGCGCGGATCGTGCTCTTCCATAAGTCGCGCGCCGTCGGGGAGCAGGAGTTTTCCGCCTTCGCCGCGCACCGCTTCGGAGATCAGCAGCGATTTGGCGTGCGGGTGGTATAAGCACGTCGGATGGAACTGCACAAACTCCATGTTCGCGATTCGGCATCCCGCCCGCCAGGCCATGGCGATACCGTCGCCGGTCGATGTGTCCGGATTGCTGGTATACAAATACGCCTTGGACGCTCCCCCGGTGGCCAGCACGGTGAGGTTGGCGCTCACGGTGAGTACCCGACCGTGGTCGATGTCCAGCACATAGGCGCCGAGGCAGCGTTCCGGTCCCGACAGGCCGAGCCGAGACGGGGTGATGAGATCGACGGCGATATGATTCTCGTAGATTTGGATATTGGCGTGCGTCCGGGCGCGACCCACCAGCCCTTTCTCTACCGCGTAACCGGTCGCGTCCTGCGCATGCACTACCCGCCGCACCGAGTGTCCGCCTTCCCGTGTGAGGTGGTAAAGATCACCGTTGTCTCCGCCGCTGAACTGGATGCCCTGGTCGACGAGCCAGTGGATGACTTCGGGGGACCGGTAGACGGCGGTTTCGACCGTTTCACGACGGCATAACCCGGCACCGGCTTCCATGGTGTCGCGGATGTGGGTTTCGAAGGAATCCTCGACACTGACGACCGCAGCGATCCCTCCTTGTGCATAGTAGCTGGATCCTTCAGTAATGGTGTTCTTGGCCAGCAGGGTCACGGTGATACCGGCGTCGGCAAGACGCAGCGCCAGGCTCAACCCGGCCACTCCAGTACCGAGAATCAAGACGTCCGCAGATTCGTGTTGTGTCATCAGCCGTGCCTGCCGATAAAGGGCGTCGCCTACCGAATTACGGTATTATAGCGGGCTTGAACGGGGAGGCGGGTACAAAAATAATGCGGCCCGGTACTCGTCCGAAGGATCCCAGATATATTCGAAGTTCCATGATTTTTATAGAACTTTATGCCGCCACGACTGTCTCTCACCGTAGCGCGGTGTTTCTCGTCGGGATTTGTCAGTCGAAATCCTGAATGAAGAAGCAGAGCGCCGATTCGATCATCGTCGAGCGGGTTCAGGGTGGCGAAAAACCAGCCTTTGACCTGCTGGTGAGGAAGTATCAGTTCAAGATCGCGAACCTGATTTCGCGGTACGTTTATGACCAGTCCGAAATCGAGGACATTACGCAGGAGGTATTCATAAAGGCGTATCGAGCAATTTCGGGGTTTCGTGGGGAAAGCGCGTTTTATACCTGGCTGTACCGGATTGCCGTGAATACGGCGAAGAACTACCTGGTGGCGCAGAGTCGCCGGCCGCCAGGGACCGATGTCGAGGCCCAAGACGCCGAACAAATCGAGTCCGGACGAAACCTGCGGGAGATTGGAACTCCGGAATCCAATCTGCTGAGCAAGGAACTGGCGGAACGGGTCTCCAAAGCAGTCCGGGAATTGCCGGAAGATTTGCGTGTAGCGATTACACTTAGAGAACTGGAGGGTTTGAGTTATGAGGAAATCGCGACCGTCATGGATTGTCCGATCGGCACGGTGCGGTCGCGTATTTTTCGTGCGCGCGAGGTCATAGACAAACAACTAAAGCCTTTACTGGGCCAATAAGTGGTGTAAACGAGGGGTAGGAATGAAAGAGAGAGTGTCGGCTTTGATCGATGGCGAGCTGGAGCGTGATACCGGTATCGAAACCCTGTCCGAAGTCAGCCGTGACGCCGAATTGGCAAAGACTTGGCAGCGCTATCACTTGATTGGTGCCGCGTTTCGCAAGGAACCGGTTCACCAGTTGGACCTCACCGAGCGGATCCGCGCCGTGCTCGACCGCGAACAAGACCCGGTGCCGCTTGTCACCGCGACAAGCCGGTTGCCGCAGCGTTGGCCTCCATTCGCGATCGCGGCGTCACTCGTTGCTGCCGTGATTGGGTTTCAGATTCTGTCGGATGGGCCGGACACCGCGCCCGTCCAGAACTCGGTGGCGCTCACGGTGTCGGCGACGAAGTGGGAATCCAGCCAAAACGTGGACGAAGAGATGCTCAACGAGTTGCTCGTCGAACACGGAGAGTTCACTCCGCCCTTTGGAATGAACGGGCTGGCCGCCTATGCGAAGTTCGTCAGCTACGACACTACAGAGTAGTTACGGACCATTGCGTTTTCTGGTCTCTTCCACGCTCATCCTGCTGGTACTCACCGCACCGGTGCGCGCCGATGATTCGCAGGGCGCCAACCATTGGTTGATGAAATTGGGCAGTGCATCGACCGATTTGAGTTACGACGGTACATTCGTTTACGTGCACGGACACAGTGTCGAGGTGATGCGCGTTGTTCGGCTGATTCACGACAATTCAGTACGCGAACGTATCTATTCCTTAAATGGCGCAGCGCGTGAAATTGTGCGCGACTCGAAGGAAGTCTGGTGTTACCTGCCCGAGAAAAAGATGGGCATGCATCAGTACCGACAGGTCACGAAAAAGAGTTTTCCAAACATATTGCCGCAACGCCTGGGGGAATTGAGGGTCAATTATCACATCGAGTTGGGACGCAAAGACCGAATTGCGGATCGTTTGACCCAGCAGATACACATCAAGCCCAATGACGATTACCGATACGGTTTCGATTTGTGGGTGGACGTGGAGACCGGGCTGCTTCTCAAAGCTGCGTTACTGGATACCGATTCGGCGCCGATCGAGCAGTACATGTTTACGGATATCCAGATCGGCGAGCCCATTACCCAAAGCGCACTCGAACCCGTCACCGCCAAGACCAACCTGAAGTGGTTCGGCGCCAAGAATCCGGACTCGAGTATGACAGTGGCCAAGAGTGAGTGGCGCGCGGCGCAGGTTCCGAGCGGGTTCATGCTGTCCAATAGCCGAAAACGCCTGTCGCCGATGCGGAATCGAATGCTCGAACACCATGTGTACACGGACGGATTGGCGACGGTTTCAGTCTTTATAGAAGAGAATCCCAACCGCGTCGTAAGTCCGGTGTCGGGGGTCAACCGGATGGGCGCCGTACATGCGTTCGGGACTACGATCGACGATCATCAAGTCACGGTCGTTGGGGAAGTACCCGCAAAGACCGTAGACCTGATCGGTATGTCCGTAATGCGCGTGAAATGAGACCATGTATAGAGGCTTCCTCTGGTCACAAGTGTAGGGATTGTCGGAGTCGAAAATCACGGACGAGTGATATGTTTTGCGGGATACGAATCGTATAATGAGAACCACTATGAAGAACGTTTTTAGAGTTGTATGCCTCGTATATCTGGTGGGCTCGGCGGGAACCGCCGGCGCACAGACGTTGCCGAACTTCAAGGACCTGGTGAGCGCCAATGCGCCGGCCGTGGTGAACATCAGTACCACCCAGGCAATACGAAGGCGTACCACGCCGCATCAGTTCGAAATCCCGGATCTTCCCGAAGACAGCCCGTTTCGGGACTTCTTCCGCCGCTTCTTCGAGGATATGCCTGAAGAGCGCGACTCGCGCTCGCTCGGATCCGGTTTCGTGATCTCCAGCGATGGGTACATCATGACCTGCGCACACGTCATCGCGGACGCCAAGGAAATCATCGTTCGACTCAGCGATCGCCGAGAGCTGGAAGCCAAAGTCATCGGCACCGATCGCCGCAGCGACGTGGCCCTGCTCCAGGTCGACGCCGCCGATTTGCCGACCGTTGAGATCGGGAATCCGGAGAACCTCAGTGTCGGAGAGTGGGTATTGGCCATCGGTTCACCGTTCGGTTTTGAAAGCACGGCGACGGCGGGAATCGTGTCCGCCAAGGGCCGCTCTCTCCCGAACGAGAACTACGTACCGTTTATTCAAACCGACGTGGCGATCAATCCCGGCAACTCGGGCGGGCCGTTGTTCAATCTGGACGGCAAGGTGGTCGGTGTGAACGCGCAGATCTACAGCCGCACCGGTGGATTTATGGGTCTTTCGTTTGCGGTACCGATCGATATCGCGGTACAGGTGGCGGACCAGCTCAAAATGCACGGTAAAGTGAGTCGCGGCTGGCTGGGAGTGTTGATCCAGAACGTGACGCGTGAATTGGCGGAATCCTTCGGCATGGAGAAACCGATGGGCGCCCTGGTGTCGGAGATCATGCCGGACAGCCCGGCCGCCAAGTCATCGCTGAAGCCCGGAGACGTGATCGTTACTTTCGATGGCAAGTCGCTGGACAAAATGTCCGATCTACCGCCCCTGGTCGGAGTAACCCCGGTCGGGAAAACCGTGGATCTGGGTGTGATCCGGGAGGGGAGGACCGAGACCATAGAGGTGGTGATCGGCGAGCTGCCCGCCGAAGAGCGGGAAATCGCGGATTCTGACGAGGAGCAGGTCGAAGATCGTCGGTTGTTGGGCATGGTCGTCAAGGAACTCGGCGATCAGCAGCGTGACGCGCTGGAAATAGAGGGAGGTGTGGTGGTCGAGGACGTTGCGCCGGGTCCGGCCAGCCGGGCGGGTATTCAGAATGGGGACGTCATCGTACAGGTTCAGGGTAAGGCCGTGGAAGGAGTCGAGTCGTTCGAGAAGCTGATCGACGGTATTCCGGAGGGCAAATCGGTGCCGGTGCTGATAAAAAGGGAGAAACGTTCGCTGTTTTTGGCCCTGCGCAACGACGAAAATCAAAAGGACCAACCGTGAGCCGGGTTGCCGCACTCGCGAAATCGTAAGATCTGTTAAACTAACGACAGTCGGGGCGCTCAAAGCGCCCCTTTTGCTATGTGCGCGCGTGCCGGTGTCCCGGCGCTACGGCCGCTCGGGGGGTTCTCCACAGCCGCGCCCCGTTTGAACAAAAGAGACTGGACATCTAAAGTTGCAGCCCCTATCAGGTACTCCCGGTGTGGCACAACCGGCTCTGGAACGCATTAGAAATTTCGCGATCATTGCTCATGTGGATCATGGCAAATCGACGCTCGCGGATCGTTTTATTCAGACCTGCGGCGGACTGTCGAGCCGGGAGATGGCGGCGCAGGTTCTCGATTCCATGGATCTCGAACGCGAACGCGGGATCACCATCAAAGCCCAGTGTGTGTCACTGACATACTTCGCGGCCGATCAGCAACAGTATCAATTGAATATTATCGACACTCCCGGACACGTAGATTTTTCGTATGAGGTGTCGCGGTCTCTGACGGCGTGCGAAGGCGCGCTGCTGGTGGTCGATTCCTCTCAGGGCGTGGAAGCTCAGACTGTCGCAAACTGCTACACGGCCGTGGATCTGGGCCTCGAGGTCATTCCGGTGCTGAATAAGATCGATTTACCCGCCGCTGATCCGGATCGGGTCAGTCAGGAGATCGAGGACATTATCGGTATCGATTGCAGCGGGGCGCTGCGCGTGAGTGCGAAGACCGGAGAGGGAGTGGATGAGGTGCTCGCCGCGATCGTGCATGCGCTGCCGCCGCCGATGGGTGACCCCGAAGGCCGGCTCAAAGCCTTGATTATGGACTCGTGGTTCGACAACTATCTGGGCACGATTTCACTGGTGCGTGTCTTCGACGGTGAACTCGTGCCCAAACGCAAGATTCGGATGATGGCGACAGGGCGCGATTACCTGCTTGAGCAGGTGGGGACATTTACGCCCAAACGCAACCCTGTTCCGGCGCTGTCCGCAGGGCAGGTCGGGTATTTGGTCGCCGGTGTCAAGGATGTCAGCGGCGCCCGGGTCGGTGACACCATCACCTATCAAAGCGCCCCGATCAGCGAGCCGCTCGAGGGGTTTCGGCAGATCAAGCCGCGCGTTTTCGCCGGTTTGTATCCTGTAGACTCCGCCGAGTTCGAATCGTTTCGTGATGCGCTTGCCAAGCTCAGCCTCAACGATTCGTCACTACATTACGAACCGGAAACCTCGGACGCGCTCGGTTTCGGTTTCCGCTGCGGGTTTCTCGGCATGCTGCACATGGAGATAATCCAGGAGCGACTCGAACGGGAGTACGATCTGGAACTGATCACAACGGCTCCTACCGTGGTTTATGAGGTTGTGATGATTGCAGGTGAATCCGTGCTGGTCGACAACCCCGCGCGGCTGCCGCCGGTGAACCAGGTCGCCGAGATACGCGAACCGATTATCGAGGCGCGTATGCTCATGCCGCAGGACTATGTGGGGCCGGTAATCTCGCTGTGTGTGGAAAAACGTGGTGTGCAAAGGAACATCAGCTATCTGGGTAGGCAGGTCATGCTGGAGTTCGAACTGCCGCTGAATGAGGTGGTACTCGACTTTTTCGATAAACTGAAATCGGTAAGCCGCGGTTACGCTTCTCTGGATTACGAATTCATGGAATATCGTACCGCGGATATGGTGAAGTTGGACATCATGATCAACGGCGACAGGGTCGACCCATTGTCTATCCTTGTACACCGGGCACAGAGTCAGTATCGTGGCCGCGAACTCGTTAAACGCATGCGTGAACTGATACCGCGTCAGATGTTCGAAGTTTCGATTCAGGCGGCGATCGGTTCAAAAATCATTGCTCGGGAAACGGTAAAGGCGCTGAGGAAAAACGTGACCGCGAAATGCTACGGCGGTGATGTTACACGCAAACGTAAGCTGCTGGAAAAACAGAAAGAAGGCAAGAAACGAATGAAACAGATTGGTTCGGTCGAGATTCCGCAGGAAGCGTTTCTCGCGGTATTGCGCGTGAGCGGGGAGTAGGCTTTTATGAATTTCGCTTTGATACTATTCATTGCCCTGGTCGTGACAGGCACCATCAGCCTGTGGGACCGCCTGGCGCGCCGCCCCCGCGCGGCCGGTGTGGTTAAAGTCGAAGACACGGATGTAACCAGCGGCGGCGGTTCCGGGCGGCCCCGAGAGAACTGGATCGTCGAGTATTCCAAGGCGTTTTTCCCGGTAATCCTGATCGTGTTTTTGTTGCGGTCGTTCATCGTTGAGCCGTTCCGGATTCCATCCGGTTCCATGCTGCCCAGTCTGCACATCGGCGATTTTATCCTGGTGAACAAGTTTGGGTACGGTCTGCGCCTGCCGATCGTGAACACGAAATTCGTCGATCTCTCGCTGCCCGAGCGGGGTGATGTGATGGTGTTTCGCTTTCCGCAAGAAGAGTCGATCAACTATATAAAGCGCGTGGTTGGATTGCCGGGGGATAATATCGAATACCGCAATAAACGGCTCTATATCAACGGGCAACCCGTGCCGGTGGAGGAAGTGGACGGCTATGCGTTCGAGGAGAGCGGTAAGCGCCAGATATTCGCGAAGCGATTGGTGGAGACACTTGGGGGCGTCCGGCACGAAATACTGGTGGATGAGTCGAAACGGTCCACGAACATGCGATTCTCCGTACCTCAGGGACATTACTTTGTGATGGGAGATAATCGGGACTATAGTAATGATAGCCGCTATTGGGGGTTTGTCCCGGAGGCGAATATCGTCGGAAAAGCGTTTTTTATCTGGTTTAGCTGGGACATGACGAACGGGGGCGGAGTAGTCTGGAACCGCATCGGTAACTTGATCAAATAGCGGAGGTCGATTTTGATTGGGAAACAAGCAGGGTGGACGTTATGGAGCGCTTTGGGGGTTATTATCCTCCTTGCTTCGCTGGCATTGTTGTTTATGCGTCTTTTCCCTCCGTACCTGGATAATCTGAAAATACAGGAAGCCCTGGACACACTGGTGGACAACGCACGCGTTTCGGCGATGACGCGTCGCGAGATCATCAACGAGCTGGACAATATCCTGTATATAGACTTCGCTCACGAAGTTGTCGATTTGAAGGAATCCCTGGTGGTCGAAAAGACCAAGCAGGATATGATCATAACGGTGGATTACGAAGTCGTGGTTCCCCTCGTTTACAACATCAGCGCACTGCTCGATTTCCAGAATCAAGTTGAAGTACCGTTGCGGTAATGCAGGATTTCGAGAGACTTTGTAAAAATCTCGAACACCGCTTTAACGATGTCCGCCTTCTTTCACGCGCTCTGACTCACCGCAGCAAGGGTGTGAAGAACTATGAGCGTCTGGAGTTTCTGGGTGACAGTCTCCTGGGTTTTATTGTGGCGCAGTGGCTGTACCACCAGTTTCCCGATGCCAGCGAAGGCACCTTGAGCCGGATGCGGGCTTCGATCGTACGCCGGGAGAGCCTTGCGCGAGTGGCTAGGACGATCGGTTTGGGGGAATGGTTGTTGTTGGGGGAGGGCGAACAGAAGAGCGGCGGCTTTGAGCGCGACTCCATTCTCGCGGATACCCTGGAGGCCATTATTGGCGCAGTGCACTTGGATTCAGGAGCTGCCGCGAGCGAACAGTTCGTGTTGCGGCACTTCGAGCCGATACTCAACGCAACCAGCCCCGCGACGGTTTCCAAAGACCCGAAAAGCCGATTGCAGGAAACCCTGCAGAGCCGGGGACTGCCGGTTCCCAGTTACACGATTATCAGTGTTTCGGGTCCGCCCCACCAACAGGTCTTCGAGGTGGCCTGCGAAGTGGCGGGCGAGACCGAATCGTTCACCGCGGTCGGGCCCAGTCGCCGGCGCGCCGAACAGACCGCTGCCAGGAAAGCACTTGCCAAGTTCGCGTCGTGACGACAGAACATCGGTGTGGATTCGTGACGCTACTCGGCAGGCCCAATGTCGGAAAGTCGACGTTGTTGAACCGCGTTGTGGGAACGAAAATCAGTATCACTTCGCGCCGACCCCAGACCACCCGCCACCGTATACTCGGCGTTAGGACCACGGCCAACAGTCAGGCAGTATTCGTCGACACGCCCGGCGTGCACGGGACGAGGGGCCGCGCAATCAACCAGACGATTAACCGCACCGCGCGCGCAAGTCTTGCCGGCGTCGACGTGGTGGTATTGGTCATCGAGGCCGGTGGTTGGCGCGAGGACGATGAGTTGCCGTTACGCCTGGCACGCGAGGCGGGGACGACAACGATGCTGGTCATAAACAAGGTTGACCGGCTGCGCGATAAACGTCTTCTATTGCCGTTGATTGACGCATCGGCCCGGCGAGCGTCGTTCGCAGATATTGTACCGCTGTCGGCGACAAGGGGTACGAACGTGGATCGCTTCCTCGATGTGATCGAAGCGCGCCTGCCCGCCGGACCACCTGGATTCGCGGCACATCAGATCACCGATCGCAATGCGGCCTTCATGTGTGGTGAGCTGGTGCGCGAACAAGTATTTCGACAGTTGGGTCAGGAACTGCCCTATGCCAGTGCCGTAGAGGTAGAAGCTATCGATGACACACAGGAACCGGTGCGGATCGACGCCACGATCTGGGTAGACAAACCTGGGCACAAGAAAATACTGGTTGGCCGCTCCGGGGAACGCATCAAACGTATTGGCTCACGGGGACGCGAAAATATCGAGAAATACTTGGGAAAACGGGTTCACTTGCAGTTGTGGGTGAAGGTGCGTACCGGTTGGGCGGACAGTATGAAAGCGCTCAAAACATTGGGTTACGTCGAATAAGCCGATGAGGGTTTACCAGGAACCGGGTTTTGTACTACACCGACGACCGTACCGCGAGTCCAGCTGGCTGGTGGAGGTATTCGCGCTGCACTACGGGCGCCTTACACTGCTGGCAAAAGGGGCACGACGCACAAAATCCAAGCTGCGCGGCCCTCTACAGTCGTTTCAACCGCTGCTCGTGGGATGGGCGGGTCGTGGTTCCCTGCCGGTATTGACCGATGCCGAGCCGGCCGCCGGTCCGAGACCGCTTGCCGGACCTGCAATCGGGTGTGGCTTTTATATGAATGAACTGATGATGCGTTTGTTGCCGGCGCACGACGCTCATCCTGCGTTGTTCGAGATGTATTCGCAAACCGTCGAGACCTTGAGTGAGCCGGTGTGTCTTGAGTCGCAGTTACGTTGTTTCGAAAAGGCTTTGCTCAAGGAGCTGGGTTATGGTCTGATGCTGGATGTCGCGGCGGATACGCATGAACCGATTGATGGAGAGTCGCGTTACCGGTACGTCCCCGAGCGCGGCGCGTTCAAGATTGCCGCCGGAGATTCGGGAGGCCTATGTGTAAGCGGGTCGACGCTGCAGGCCATTGCGCGAGAACAGTGGGGAAGCCAGCGTGAACGGCGTGAGTCCAAACAACTCATGCGTGGTGTGCTGGGGCACTTCCTCGACGGCAAACCGTTGCATAGCCGCCGCATGTTCGCTTCGCAGTCACACCGTAAAGGGTAGGCGGAACCGTATTCCAGAATGATGGACAAAGACATTTTGTTGGGTGTAAACATCGATCATGTGGCCACCTTGCGGCAAGCGCGGGGCACCATTTACCCAGATCCGCTACAAGCCGCCTATATCGCTCAGGACGCGGGTGCCGACGGAATTACGGTACACCTGCGGGAGGATCGCCGGCATATCCAGGATGACGACGTCCGCCGTCTGCGAGAAGTCCTGCACGTACCGTTGAACCTCGAAATGGCGGCCACCCCCGAGATGTGTGAAGCGGCTGTACAGATCGGGCCCGGTGAATGTTGTATCGTTCCAGAACGTCGCCAGGAATTGACGACCGAAGGCGGGCTCGATGCGGCCGACGATCCGCCCCGTTACCGGGATTTCTGCACCGAACTCGCCTCGGCAGCTATCAAGGTCTCACTGTTTATCGATCCCGAACCGGAACAGCTCGAGGCGGCGGCGGCCATTGGCGCTCCTATCGTGGAACTCCATACGGGGCAGTATGCCGCAGCCCGCACCGCGAACGAGCGCCGCAGGGAGTTGCAACGTCTGATCACGGCGACCGAGCACGGCGGGTCGCTGGGCCTGCAAGTCAACGCGGGCCACGGTCTCCACTATCACAATGTGACCGCGATCGCTGCGATAGGGGGCTTGCGATGCCTCAATATCGGCCATGCAATCGTTGCCCGCGCCGTGATGACGGGTTTCGCCGAAGCGGTGCGGGAGATGAAACGTTTGATGGTAGCGGGCCGCTGGCGGGGGAATGACGGGTGAACGCAATTTCAGCGAATCCCGGCGTGGAATAAAAAAAGGGGGGCGGAACAAGTGCTCCGTCCCCCTTTTTATCCCCGAAGTAAACTTTTAAGTAAAAATGCCGTTGTCGTTGGTCTCACTTATACAGATCAACGGATTTTCTAGAAAAGCAAATTGCCGCCCAGGCTGATCAGGCTGATGTCGGTATCGCCGGTGTCGTCGGTAAACTCGAGCTCCGCGTTGAAACGCTCGTGTAACCGCAAGCCGAGGCCGACACCCCACGACAGGGCCGCATCGTCGTCTTCGATCGATTGACCGGCAACGTTCGCGGTAACCTCAGACCGGATAACGCCAAGTTTGCCTTTAAAGAATACGGTGCCCGGTGTGCGGTACGCGAAATACAGTGCCAGCGTATCCACATCCCAGTCGCCACCGGTACCGAATAGACTGTCCGGGTCGATATCGCCGTCGCTGAGGTTCGTGGAGCCTTCGATCTCGATAGACGCCGTGCCATCGAAACCGATGGGACGCGCGAACTCGTAACCGAGGAGCAAACCGATGTTGGACGAATCGTCGAAGCCCGTGGTGCCGTTCTGTACCACGGCCGCTTTGACCCCAATCATCCACTTGCCTTCGGCACGATTGCCAAAGAAAGTCACTTCGTCTGCGGCCCGGCTCTGCGCCCCGTGCAGCCATAACATGGCGGCCAAGGTGAACCCGAAAAGGATGCGGTGGTTTCTTGTCATTTCTTGTCCTCTGTTTTTCGTGTCCGGCACACGCGACGGTCACTTTAGGTTCTACTGGAAAAAGTAGCAGGAACTTATTGGAAACTCAATGTCATATATCAGATTTCGCAACCTCTTCTTAGACAAGCTGCTAAGTACTTGATTTATAATTTAACCAGCCGAAGCCGGCTGGTAACCACAACGCTCCTAGCGGGTTTTCGGGACCGACGGTCGCGGCGGCGGACGCACGGCGACCCGGCGACGGTCCCGGACCTCGATAGCGGGAGTTCCGGGCGGCGGTTGCTGCGGTTCGACCGCGTCGGGGGACACCATGACCCGGGAGTGCTAACATCGGCCCGTCACTATCGCCCGAGTGGTTATGGCGCAAGTTACGTTCACCGGCAACGTGCAGCGGCATATGCCGTGCCCGCCGGCGGCGGTCCCAGGGTCGACCGTGGCCGCCGTGCTCGAGGCCTATTTTGCTTCACACCCTAAGGCGCGGGGTTACGTGCTTGACGATCAGGGTGCGGTGCGAAAACACATGCTCGTCATCGTGGACGGTGCACCGGTGCGTGATCGACGACGGTTGAGCGACCCGGCGCAACCGAACAGTGAAATCTACGTCTTGCAGGCATTATCTGGGGGCTGAGCGGAGACGGCCATGACGGTAATTCTGGTGGGGACGCGCAAGGGCCTGTTTCGCGTCGCACACAGGCACGGCGGCTGGTCGCTGGAGCCGGTCGCATTCGTGGGTGTGCCGGTCAGCATGGTGTATCAGCAGCCTGGAAACGGCGCGATTCACGCGGCCCTGGATCACGGACACTTTGGCGTGAAGTTGCACCGTTCTGTCGATGGCGGACGTTCGTGGAGCGAGCGTTCGGTGCCGCAGTACCCACCGCGCCCCGAGGACTGCACCGATATCGATCCGTTCCGCAACGAACCGCTTCCGTGGTCTTTGAAACTGATCTGGGCTATGGCCGGAAGCCCCGCAGACGCCGGGCGTACGTTGTGGTGTGGAACGATCCCCGGTGGATTGTTCCGTTCCGACGACAACGGCGATACCTGGGGGATCGTCGAGGGTTTGTGGCGCCACCCCAGCCGCAGTAAATGGTTCGGCGGCGGGGCCGATTTTCCCGGTATCCACTCGATTCTGGTCGATCCCCGCGACGCCGAACACGTTACGGTCGCCGTATCCTGTGGTGGTGTCTGGACTACCTTCGATGGCGGCGTCAGCTGGGAATGTCGCGCATCGGGCATGGTGGCCGAGTACATGCCGCCTGAACAATCGCGCGACCCGGAGGTGCAGGATCCACATCGCGTGGTGCAGTGCGCCGCGCATCCGGATACGTACTGGGCGCAGCACCACAACGGTATATTCAAGTCCCGCGACGCAGGGCGGAGCTGGCAGGAAATCGCGGATGTCAGACCTTCAGCGTTCGGGTTTGCAGTCGCCGTGCACCCCAAAGATCCGGATACCGCATGGTTTGTACCCGCCGCCAAAGACGAGGAGCGGTGTCCGGTGAACGGTGAACTGGTGGTGACCCGCACCCGGGATGGGGGGACCAGTTTCGATATCCTGCGTCACGGTCTGCCCCAGGGGCCGGCTTACGACATCGTGTTCCGGCACGCCCTGGATATCGACCCCGAGGGCGACTGTCTGGCCTTCGGCAGCACGACCGGCGCTCTGTGGGTGAGCGAGGACGGGGGTGACGCCTGGCAGCAGGTCAGCGTCCATCTGCCGCCGGTGTATTGCGTGACGTTCGTCGAGTAGTCAAACACTTCGGTTCTGCGTGTGGCGTGGATGATCCGACTTCGCCTTCAGCCGTCTTTCTGGTAGAGCGCGGCGTACGCGGCGAGATAGCGACAAACGAATCCCAAGACTTGTTCCGGACGTAGGTTCTGCGCGGCGAAGTCACGGGCCCGGCGCGAAATCTGCCGCGCCGCTGCCGTCTGGTTTCTGGCCCAACGCAGGCGGTCGATCAGATCGCGAAGATCGGGTTGCGTCGGGATGAAGTGCACTCCGGGTTCGGTCGCGGCGTCGCCCCAGCCCAGGATTTCAGACTGTTGACGGATCAACACCGAATTGCTGTGCAGTCCCCAAAACGTACGGGGCCAGGGCGCGGTAAACCCATCGACGATGAGTAAGTACCGGTAGCGCATGTGGTCGGCAATGGCCACGTGCTCCGCTAGGCCGCCGGCTCGGTTCACGATCTCCTGGACCGCCGGATCGCAGCTGTGGAACTCCGTAAATGCCGCATCGATCCACTCCGGATGTGCGCGGGCGAGCTCGACGAGCTTGAAGCGGACGTGGTTCTGGTAGTTCTCGATCGTGTGTGGACCACCGGTCGTTGCGCCGCGCCAGAAGGCCAGATCGAGTTTGGACGTCCACGGATGGGCGGCGTTCCCCGCGGCCACCCGGCGGCTCAGTGTGCTCCCGTTCGCGAGCGTATCGGGATCGGGCAACAACAAGGCGGTGCGATCCAGCGTGTTGTGCTTGGCGAAGCAAAATACGGGCGCGGGACAACGTTGGGCCCAGCCGGTAAAGCCGTCGCCCAGATACACCACGCATTCGAAATCGGGCAGCCCTGAAGTCACGGCTGCGAACACCGAAGTGATGGTGCGAAACCGCTGTGCAATGTAGTCTGCAAAGCGACGGGTATCCGCTTTGTACCACAACCGCCTCGTGTCCCATCGATAGCGCACGAAGTGACTGTTGTAGTCCTGCTGATAGTATTTCGCGGCCATGTCGAGCAGTGCCGGTGTTATTCCGGAATCAGCGAAAACAGCGAGCTCTTCCTCTACCTGTCGATGCATCCACGGAGGCAAGTGTTCGGCGTGGGTAACGGATCGATACTTGAAACTGCCCACGATCCGACGAACCCAGTGTCGGGTTGACGACCACATTTTCGACAATGACGTCCAAAATGACTGACGGCACACAGTTTACGACATAACGGTGTCCACCACCTGATGCCATTGTAGAGTCGGCACGCATGATTTACCGGCCGCAGGCCGGGGGTCGGCGCGTTGGTAACGGGTGGTCGCAACGTTGTCCGCATCGACGTGAAGCATTAACCTCGACGAGGAAATCGCTTACACTTGGGCGGTAGCGGGTGTCCCGGCGTTTCGGTCGCCTCCGGCCGTTCGTCGAGTAGGAAGGGTCGGCGCTGTCGATTTCCGCGACCGCCGACTGCGCAGGGCATACGCGTAAAAAACGCAGCGAACAACAAAACCCAATTCAGTACGATCTGGCAATACTTCTCTAGAACACAAATCCCATCTGATTGGCCGTGCTCGTCCAGAGGTGTTGCGCTTGAGCGTGGCAGCCGGCCTCATAAGAAAAAAGGAGCATCAACCATGCGAAAGGCAGCCCTCTTTGTTGTATTTGTTGTCACCCTGGCGGCTTGCGGCGGGGGCAGCTCGTCCGCGGCCGGTACCTACCGCGGCACCGAAAATTTTACGTTCACGATTCCCGGCGTGTTGACGGATTCCGGGTCGGAGTCCATCACGGTAACCATCGATGCGGCGGGTAACGTAACGGTCGTCGATGAGGCGGGGTTCACCTTCACCGGCTCGCTGTCGGGCAATCAACTTACCGCGCAGGGAACCGGCCAGATCTCGGAAGACGGGGTGACCTGTAGCGGACCGGTCACCTACGAGGGCACGGTATCCGGAGACCGGGTTTCGGGCAATGTCTCCGGCAACGCGACTTGCTCGGACGGAAACGTGAATGTCTCGGTTAACGGCAACGGGACTTTTACCGCCACCCGCGTGTAAACACCCGGTGAATCGGAAATTCTAAGGTCACATCGACCCGGCACGATCTCGGCACCGATTAGGGGACGCAGCCTACCGGCAATACCGGCGTGGTGTGATGTGGCCCCTTGCCCAGTCTCGGCGCGTCGACCTACCAGTTGATCGCCAGCCCCAATCCCAGACCGCTCTGTACCAGGTCCCACTTGAAACCGCCCCGCTCGTAATCGGTGTCGAGGTAACGGTACGCCAGCAATCCAGTGAAGCGCGCATTGAACCGATACCCGACCCCGAGTCCGGTAAACCACACGAGATCCGAATCTCCGGCGCCGATATCGCCGCGCAACCAGGCCTGCCACTTGCCCGTATTCACCGGCATCCAGTGCAGGCCGACGAAACCGTCGATCCAGCTTTCGTCCGTGCTGCGCGCCCCGATCCCGGACGCGGCCAGTTCGAGTTCGCTTTTTTGATAACGCAGGCCAGCGAGCCCTTTGAGGCGCTCAGCGAGGCGGTAACTCACACCGGCTTCAGCGATGGTTTGTTTGGTTTCCCCGGACAGGGCCACCGCCGGCAGATTGGCGTCGTCGGAGAGTTTGGCGTAGAAGATATCCCCGAACCAACCCCACCGCGGTCCCTGCGCCTCAAAGCGGGCGGCGAACCCGACGTCCAGCACTTCGAGAAGATCGCTGAAACTCGCGTCGACTTCGAATTCACGACCGCCGATCGCCTGGGTCCCGTCGAGACCGCTGGCCCACAGATAAGGGGTCAACTGATAGTTCCAGTCCGCGGCACGCGCCGGCGTGGCGAGGATTAAGGCCATAAGAAGAAGCAGGCCGACACTTTTCATGGTTGTATTCCTGGTCAAACAGTCCGTGCTTGCGCTGGACCAACGATTAACGAGATATTGAGAAACCGACAGCCTGGGTAGCGTGCATCCTTGGCATCAGCATCGCAGGGGAAGACGGTTACACCGGGCATGAGTATCCTGAAACACGAAGGAACTTGAACGAACCAATCAGAAGCCAAAATTAAACCCAGCCAACAAACTGGGAGAATGATACGCGGATCGTGTTCGCGTTTCGAGTTCATGGACTCAGTTGCCGGCTGAGTCGTTGGAAATCGGGGTCATTGGGCGCCAGTTCGAGCAGCTTGTCCAGGTAATGCCGGGCTTCGCGTACGTTACCCAACTCGAGATTGAACGTTACCAGCGCGTAAAGCGTGTCGCGATGGTTAGGGGCGTGGGTGAGCACCGCTTCGAGGTGGGTGACGGCGGTATCGATCTTGCCGGCGGATTTCAAGGCCACTGCATACACGTATCCGTAGCGGGGCGCTTCCGGAGCGAGTTCCAAGGCCCGGCGAAGGTGCTCCAGCGCTTCCGGTAAGCGCCGCGTGCGCACGAGAAGCAACCCCAGCGCGTGGTGGCTGTCCGCGTGATCCGGATTCCGCGCCAAGAACCCGCGCAGCAGTGACTCACCGTCCCGGTCGCGGCCCAGCGCCCGGAACAGGTCGGCGAGGTTCACATAGGCCGGTTCGAAAGCCGCATCGAGGCGGATCGCGTTGGAGTACGCCTGCTGCGCAAGATCTGCTCGTCCCTGCGTCGCGTACAGCAGGCCCAGGTTGAGATGGGCCTCCGGTCGTTCAGCATTGTTCTGTTGGACTTCCACGTATTCTGCCAGCGCCCGCTCGAACAGTTGCAGCTCCCGGCCACCCCACGCGCCGGCTGGGACCGAGGCCAAGGCTCGCGCAGCGGCGATCCGGACGCTCAGGAGCGGGTCGTCCAAAAGGTGCGTGGCCAGGTTCTTGCGCATTTGCGGTTCCAGCGTCTCTACAATTTCCAAGGCGGCAAGGCGAATCAGGTTGTCGTCGTCGGAGAGCAGGCGATTCACAGACGACAGTGCAGCGGGGCTCAAGTTTCCGGCCAGCAGCGAAACGGCCGTGGCGCGCGCGATCGCAGGGATTTCCGGATCGTCGATCACTCCCCACAGCTTCTCTTCGGAGCCGGCGGTGCGGTTGCGACCGGCGTGTATGGCGGCCCCATAGTGTTGGGACAGTTCACCGTACCAGTCCTCGAATCGCTCGACGACCCAAGCCCGATCCTGATCCGTGTGGCAGTTCGCGCAGGCATTGGGCGTATCCAGCGCTTGGGACAGATCGGGGCGCGGCACGCGGATACTGTGGTCGCGGCGCGGGTCGACCACCATGTAGGTGCGTTCCGGCATGTGGCAGTCGACACATTGCGCGCCGCGCGAACCTTCACGGTGGAAGTGGTGCGACCGGGTTTCGTATTTGTCGGCCCGGTGACACTGGAGGCACACGCCGTTGCCGGCGGCGCGCAGCGCGCCGCTGTGCGGTTCGTGACAATCGCTGCACGTGACGCCGTGTCGATACATGCGGCTTTGCAGGAAAGAGCCGTATACGTATACCTCGTCGCGAATCTGACCGTCTGGAAAATACAATCGGTCTTCGAGCAGGGCCGGTCTGTGGCTATCCAGCAGGGATCGGCCGTGCCGATAGTCGTCGGTCAGACGGCTGCGGCGCGAATGGCAACGCGCGCAGGTTTCGACTTCGTTGCGGTTCTCGAGCGGTGACACGCGTTGGGGCCCGTTGGGCCCGTTGGACCACAAGTCGGGGCCGGCCGGGGGAAACTGGACGGCGAGCCCGATATCTTTAAGGGGTGTGCTCGGATTGCTTGCCCAGGCCACGTGCTCGCGGCCCGGCCCGTGACACGCCTCGCACGATACGTTGATCTCGCTCCAGTACGTCGCGTATTGGTCCTCGACGGGATCGTAGCGGCGACGCAGGCCGGTGGAGTGGCATTCGGCGCACATATAGTTCCAGTTCTGGTCGCGGCGTGTCCAATGCAGAGGATCGGTATGATCGATACCCGCTCCCGGATACAAATGAAACCACCGTTCTCCACCTTCGACCTTGCGTCGCGTATCCCAAGCAATACCGAAAGCCTGTAGGCGCCCGCCGGGTCGTTCTATGAGGTACTGCTGAAGTGGGTCGACGCCGAAGGTGTATACGATTTCGAACTCTTCCAGCAGTCCTTGGGAATTATCGGTGCGCACGTAGAACCGGTCGTCGCGCCGGTAAAACTCGGTCGTCACCCCGTTGTAGGAGAAAGTCCGGTTGTTGAAAGATCCGCGTACGGTGGTGGGCTCGGCGCGCTGCATGGCCGCCGCGTGGTGCGAGCGGCGCCAGAGGGCCGCTGCGGCCGCATGGCATTCTGCGCAAATCTCGCGACCGACGTAATCTGTTTCGATGGCGTACCCGGTGTCGACCATTATGCCGAGCAGGAGACAAACGCGTATCAGAGTCTGATTCAAGCGATGGGTGTCCGAGTGAGCGGGCAACGGCGATGAACACCGACGTCCCTGTGCGCTGATCGCAGCCATGACCTATGCATGCGTTGGTATTGTCGCGAAAAGACACGGGACACACAATAAGGCGGCGCGCAGGCGAAGTATTTCGAAATGCATACGAGAGACGTCCAGCCGGTTAATGCCATAGTGGCCATACGGGGCGCCGCCGCGGTGGTCCTCAAACCGCGGATGGGGAATGGCATCCGGTTTAACGGTACACTTACCGGATCAGCACAAGGAGGGTTTAGCCGTGCCGACCAGAATCGGTTGTGCAATTTGTTGTGTAATTTTTTCTACGGCCACCGCCGCGTCGCCGGTCACCGTGGCGGCGCCGGGTTCGGGCGTAGAGCTCGGACTCGGTTGGGACAGCATTCGGGGTAAACCACTCCCAAGCGTGTGCGTCGCGTTTTCCGCGGTGCAAGAGCGGGGTCAGAACACTCGACTGCATATGACCGAAGTGTCCGACAACTCGGAGGTCATGGATCGATTGAATATCAGCGCCGCGGCATCGGTATCTTCGATTTTAGGGAGTGGGTCGGCGAAGGTCTCGTTTGCGAAAAACGTGAAGGTCGGCGGTAGCAGTACGTCGATGATGATTGTCGCAACGGTCGTCAACGGACCCTTGTTCGCCGCCCCCAGCCGGTGGACCCCCGGCACGAAAACACCTTCCGACAGCAACGAGAGCACGCAACATCGTATTACGCTGTTGCCTTGGGCGAAAGCGTTGCTGGCCAAGGACCAGGGAGGCGACAAGTTTCGGGCGCTTTGCGGCGATTCCTTCGTATCCGCGATTCATGGTGGGGCCGAGCTGATCGCCCTGTATACGTTCAAAGCCGCGTCGCGTGAAGAGAGCGAGCAATTCGAGGCCTCCCTCAAGGCGACGTTCACCGCCGGCCAGTTCAATTCCGAGGCGTCCAAGCAGGCGGGCAGCGCCATGCAAACGCGGGATGTCGAGGTCCAGTTCACACAGCTCGGGGGTGCCGGTGGTGCCATCCCCACCAGCCCGGAGGGGTTCGTCAACAAGCTCGAGACCGTTGCCAAGGAAGCGGTGGACGCGCCCGGTTACCACAGTGTCGAACTCACCCCGTACGCCGCTCTCGGTACGGCGATCCGGCCGGTTGCGGACGACCCATGGCTGGATTACCTGTCCGATGTGTACTGGTTGTTTTCGACGATGGATCGCGAACTCGACGAGGTGCGCCACCACGCCGGTGACTACGACTACCATACCGCCGATACGGATCTTGATGGTTTTCAGGACGAGATCCGCTGCGTTCGACGACTGCTGTATACCGCTTTGCACGCGAACCGAACGGCGAGCGGTTTCGACGAGACGAAATTCGCCTGCGTTCCGGGGCCGGCCCGTCTGCATGAGACCGTTTCGAACCAGGATCTGAAGGACCTGGTGGACCGCCTGCAGGCACGGTATGGCTCGGTGCCCAATGCCGTGCGGTTGCGCATGCCGCTGCCGCTGCGCGCAGTGGCCGGCGCCCAAAGCGTCGCCGACTACGAGAAAGCTGCATTGAACTGGTACGTACGCCGTCCCTCGGAGCGTATGTGCGCGCTCGACCCCACCGACAATGAGTGCCTGACCAACGAAGAAATCGAAAAGTTGAAGCCGACGGCGCGACAAACACTGGCGGGCGATTACTTCATCGGCAATTTCGTGGCGAACGTTCAAACCGGGGAATGCTGGGATTTCACGTCGGGCACACCGCCTTTCGATGTTCGACTGGCGCCCTGCGACAGCCGGTCGAAGACTCAGCCACAGTTCCGGTACACTGAAATCAATTCGAAACCCCATTTTCTCTTGCCGACCCCGGTGGGCAATCCCAATGCGATCTGTATGTCCGGCGAAACGGTGACTGAAAAACCCGATTATAAATTTCGTCACGTCAGAGCGGCTTATGCGCCGATATGCGCGGGTCGTTATACGTGGACGCTGTCCCCCGACGGCGCCATGAAATGGGGTCGTGGCGAGACTCCGGTATGCGCGGAAGCCGTACCCCGCGTGGGTGCGCCGAGTAGGCTGCAACTGAAGACCTGCGATGTCGACAATGCCTACCAGCGATGGGCGAGTTACACACCGCAGGAAATGCGTGCGCGAGCCCCGTGAGTGGAGGGCGGCCTCGACGCGAATCGTAAGGCGGTGATATACGAGAGTCGTTATGGGCGCCGGGACTCGCGGAACGGTGCCCCACGGCGGGTGGCGCGCCGGTGACGGTCATCGCCGAGGTGCATCCGTGAGTCGCGATCCCGGCCGTTGTTGGTGTAACATTCCCAATCAAAACCCAATACGTCTGTTTCGTTGTCTGTCGCTGTTCCCCGCAAGTGTTCCACACGGTCCGGAAGACCGTACGCCCGTCATCGCACGATGGGCGCAATCGCCGCAGCGTTCGCCGTGTGCAGCACGTACGCACAGGACGAGCATAAGCCGGCGGATATCGTCTATGAACTGTCCGTGAGCCCGCTCTATCAGACTGGCGCGGACATGGATGGCGGTGCCGAGTTCAGGTTGAAAAGCGTGTTCTGGCGGTTCAAGTTACGCCGCCCCGTTACCCCGAGGTTCGTCGCGGGAATCAATCTCAAGTACGATATCGACGATTATGATTTTGCCGGCGCGACCCCGTTCGGCGATACGCCACCCTGGAACGACGTACGTCGGGTCGGCATTGGGATTCCGCTATTTGTTCGCGGGAACAAAGATTGGGGGTTCGGTTTCACGCCGTCAGTGGATGGGTTCTGGGAACCCGGCGCTGACTTCGAGCGATCCCTATCCTACGGTTTCACGGGGTTTGCGGCGAAGAGTTTTGCCCGTGACAAGAAACTTGGGTTTGGCGTCGGTGTCTTCAGGTCGATCGATGGCGAGTTTCGCGTGTATCCTTTTCCGAGCGTCGACTGGTGGTTTGATCGCCGCTGGCGGTTGGCAAACCCGTTCGACGCGGACGCGCTCGGACCGGCGGGTCTCGAGCTCAGTTACCGGTTCGGCGAACGCTGGCAGTTGGGAGTCGGCGGCGTCTACCGGTCGTTTCGGTTTCGCCTGGAGGATCGAGGGACGGTGTCCGATGGTATCGGCAGCAACAGTGGCACCGCCGTTTTTCTCAGGTTGAAACGCGAACCACTGTACGGTTTCGACGTCAGTGTCTTCCTCGGTGCGGTCGTAGGAGGTGAGTTGGAGCTCGAGGATGAAGATGGGGACGATCTCGCGTCCTCGGATTATGATCCCGCGCCCTTTGCAGCAGTGACCCTGGGCCGAGAGTTTTGAGTACCGCGGATACAGTTCCCGGCTGAGCGACGCGTTCATCACGCGCGAGGAAAGGTAGGTTCGGCGCGGCGGGGCGAATGGCCGTACGGCTCGCCAGAAAAAACAGGTGTGTAGTCCGGTAAGATCGGTTTCCGTCAGCCGGCGACAGCGGTGAGCTGATCCAGCCGAGCCGGCCATCCCCCCTTGAAGGCGTCCACCACGGCCGGATCGCGATCACCGTAATGGCGAATGGTTAGGCGCGTTCCCTGTGACACTGGTTCGAGCAAGAATTCAACGTACATGGGGTCGCCTTCGCGCCGGTCATCAAGTTCCCAGGACCACAGCATGCGCCGGGACGGCTCCAGAGCGAGCACCTGGCAGCGATACTGCTCCGTACTCCCGTCCTCTCGTTCGCACCGCATCCAAAACGACCGTCCCGGTTCGGCCACGAAGTCCGTCTGCATCAGCCAGTCGCCAAGCGCGTTGCGCTGGGTCAGCGCGCGCCACAGGACCTCCGGCGGGTGCGGGTAGACCCGCTCGAACTTGAGATCGAACTTCACGCGCGGTCGTCCAGATAGCGCCCGAGCCGATCCAAGCGCGACTCCCAGAAGCGCCGGTAGCGGCGGGTCCACTCGTGGATTTCCCGCAGCCGATCGGGTCGCGCGCAGTAGTAGCGAAAGCGGCCCTGTTTGCGTCGTGCCACCAGCCGGGTTTCGTGAAGAATCTTCAAATGCTGGGAGATCGCCCCCAGGGTGACGTCGAAGTGAGCGGCAAGCTCCTGCACGGACCGTTCCCGTTGTGCCAACAATTCCAGCATTTTGCGCCGGTTCGGGTCGGCAATGGCGTGGTAGACGTCCATCGCGAGTGGCTTCCTCAAGGCATGCCGTGCGTCGCGCGCGGCGGTGAATTCGCAAGTCTGTTTAGTTTGTATTACTATATTATAGCAGATACTAAAATATCAAGCCACCCACCGCAACACGAAGGAGACAGCCGCATGCAGAATTCAGTAGTCACACACGACCAATGGATCGAGGCGCGGGAGGCGCTGCTGGCCAAGGAGAAGGCATTTACCCGGCTTCGCGATGACATCGCCCGCGAGCGACGCCAATTGCCGTGGGAGGTGGTCGAGAAGGAGTACGTGTTCGCCAGCCCCGGTGGACCTACGACCCTGATCGATCTGTTCGCCGGCAAGAGTCAGTTGATCGTTTATCACTTCATGTATGGACCCGACTGGGAGGTCGGCTGCAAGAGTTGTTCCTTTCTTGCGGATCACTTCAATCCCGCCGTCGTACACCTGAACAACCGCGACGTCTCCCTGGTCGCTGTATCGCGGGCGCCCCTGGCGTCGCTGGAACGATTCAAAGCGCGCATGGGGTGGAGCTTTCCCTGGGTGTCGTCGCTGGAGAACGATTTTAATCGTGACTATCATGTCACGTTCAGCGAAGCCGAAATCGAGGCGGGCGACGCTTACTACAATTACCGGAAACAAACCTTTCCGAGCACCGAAGCGCCCGGGGCAAGTGTGTTTTACCGAGATGCGAAAGGAACCGTCTATCACACCTACTCGGTGTTCCAGCGCGGCCTCGATATGTTCATCACCGCCTACCACTGGCTCGATATCGTGCCGAAAGGGCGTGCCGAGGACGGCCTTTCCTACACCATGGAATGGGTCAGGCTGCATGATGAATACGGTGACTGAGCGGCTTCCCGCGCGCCGCTGACCGCGAACGGCGCCTGTTCACGCTGTAGGAAATCGGTAAGGCCAGGGCGGTGTCCGCCGGGGCCTCGCTTGGATCAGCAGCGGGCCGATCCCGCTGGATTCCCGCCGCAGGGAGGTTTATGTTCGTGGCGTGATGCGAACAGGAATACTTGCGGGCCGGTCATGGCAGCCTTACGCACGCTGCCGACACTGCCCCGTTCGCGCACACGCGAGCTCTCGTCACCCGACGCAGCAGTCTTGGAGCGGCGCGTCGATTCACGCGGACTCGCGCCCGGCCCCGCGCGGGTGCGGAATATGCTGATTTCTGACACCCATCGATTCATATTTGTTCATATCCCGCGGACCGGCGGCACCAGCGTCAAGAATGCCCTAGCGCCGGTGTCTATAAAGCGCCGTTACGCGCGATGGGAGAAGTGGCTGTCGCGGCTCGGGCTGATCCGGAACTATCGCCATTACCGCTTTCGTACCCACTCGGCATTGGCGGAAATCCAGCGGCGATTGCCGGTGGAAACCTTCGACCGGTATTTCAAATTCGCGATCGTCAGGCATCCCTGGTCGCGTCTCGAATCCGAATATCGCTTTTTGCTGCGCGGTTCACACTTACACGACAACCGGCGCCGGCACCGCCATCGCTGGATCGAGCACATCGATTCATTCGAAGAGTTTGTGTTTGAGCGGATCCATCATCCGAACGCCTTTCAATACGACATGGTCAGTTCGACGAAAGGTGAAGTTGGCGTGGACTTCGTCGGACATACCGAGTTCCTGCAAAGAGATTTCCGCGTCATCTGCAATCGAATAGGCCTGCCCGCCCGCTTGGCGCGTTTCAATACTTCGCACCGGGCGTCCGGTGCCCTCACCCTGTCCGCGGGCCTCCCGGCAACAGCGTTGCGCGAGTTCTTCTTGCAACATTGGCAGCGGGATCTGGACGCGTTCGGCTATAGCGAGCCGTTTCCGGAGTAACCGACGGCGAACGGAGCCCGAATAAGGTGCCCCGGTGGGCGGGGTTGCGCCATTTTTCGTAGGGTCGCGGGGTTATCAATATGAAATGTTGTCGTTAGAATGGTGCGGGAAAGTTTCGAGTCCGGTTTTACGGTTTCGAGACCGTAGTCTTTGATCTGCAAATACCGTGTGCGGGTGGGGGAGCCGTTGCGAGCAAACACCCGTCTGAATAGAGGAGTGCCAATGTCGAGAAAGGTCTATATGACTATCCGTCACCATTGTCGGCGCAGCGTCGTGACGGCAATCGTCTTACTGCCACTTGCAACAGTCAGTGCGGCCGCCGAGTACGAATCCGCACAGAGGGAGTTCAAGGCCGCCGATTTGTTGGATCCGAAACTCGTGAAAGGCGCCAACCACACCATTCAGGACCCGGTCGTCAATAAGGGATACATCAACCACTACCAGATCGCGTCGCCATTTGGCGAGTTCAGCACTGTCGGCGATTCGCGGGTGCCCAACGCGGTGCACGAAATCAATGTGATTGCCGAACTCCAGAAAATGAGTAAGACCGGACTCCTGGCCGAGTCGGCGGCCGAGTCGGCGGCGAACACGGTACAGGCGCCGATCAAGGCAGCGGGACGGCTGGTTGAGGATCCGGTGGGGACGGTGAAGGGCGTTCCGGCCGGCGTCGGCCGGCTATTCGCGCGTGCCAAAGACACGATCGGCGACGTGTCGAAAAAGGTGGCAAAGGTGGGTGCCGGTAGCGAGGATAGCGGCGATGGAAGCGGCGATGGGGGCGTGAGCGGAGACGAGGTGGTCGAGAAGGGGACCGAGTTGGCGAAAAGCTACTTGGGAGTGAGCGGTGCACATCGGAAGCTGGCCCGCAAACTGCGCGTCGATCCCTATTCGCGCAATCCGGTTCTGCAGCAGGAGTTGAGTAGCATGGCGAAGTATGCCGCGGCAGGTTCGTTCGGCGCCAAGCTCGCCATGCCCAGCATCCCGGGTGTGGGCCTGATTACCAGCGTGGACGATCTGGTGTGGAACTTGAGCTCGCAGGACTTGCGTTTGCGCAATGAGAAAGCGCTTGCGGAGATGGGTGCCGATGAATCGCTGATCGAGCGTCTGTTCGACAACCCGCACTATACCCCCAGCGAACGGACCCGCGTCGTGGCGGCGCTGGAAACCATTGCCGGCGCCCAGGGCCGGGATGTGGTCGTAGCGGGCGCGGCGGGTGTCGAATCCGCCGTCGAGGCCCTGTTCTTCAGCCGCATGGCGGAAATGATGGCGGCATACCACCAGAAGGTGTCGCCGATCAAGAAATTCGTTGACGCGCGCCGCCTGATTCCGCTGGCAGTCTCCGCGGAGGGTGTCGCCGTGCTGTCTGTCGCGGCCGATTATATCGGCTGGACCGAGTCGACCGAGAGCGGTGCCCGCGCTTATACGAAGGCGGCCGCCGACCACGCCGGCAACGCGGAGCTGCGCGTAGAGGGACGCGTTTCCGAGCGCGCGCGCGCGGAATTGGAAAAGCTCGGCTGGAGTGTGTTCGACAACGCGCTCAAGGAGCTCAGTGGCTGACCGGCGTGTCGGGGCTGTCGCTATACATATCAAGAATCACGAGTGTCGGAGTGAAGCCGCCGGTAACGCCACGGGTCTTGAGTGGCGGCCCTCGCTTGTTACCGGCGCTGGTTTTCTGTGCGGGGACGGTCGGCCTGGTATCCGGGTGTCAGTCGCCGCAGACGACGTATCACCCGCCGCAGCGCCCCGGACCGGTTTACGACACCCTGTATCCACTTTACGTGCAGCTCTGCGCCGTGAGTCAGATCCGCGCCAAGTTCGCCGCCGCCGGCGGTACCCCCGGCCACGCAGTAATGTATCTCAAGGGGGCATGCAGGGACGATGCATACCCGTATCCCCGGATCAAGTTGTGCGATGCCGGTTCGGACCATACCGGGGTCGGGATCAGCGTCAACAAGGTCTTCAAGAACGTCAACTGGACAGCGGTGCCGGGCAAAGAGTTGTTCTTCCACGGCAACCTCGAACCGGGTGAATTTCTCGAAGCGGATGAGGCGCGTGCGGCGATTCGGGATGCCGCGGACGGGGATGTATTCGAGGGCGTAGAGATCCACGAGCAGTACCAGCCATCGACAAGCACGCATCGCGATCTGGAGCGATTTCTCGCCAAGGAAACATTGGGGACGGATTTTGCCCTCACCTTCGGGCGCACCGTGTACTGCGCGAATATGCCGGTCACCCGACCGGTTTTGAGCGACATCGTTGACTGGTTGAATGCTTTGAACGAGAAATACGCAGACGGCGAAGCGACGTACAACTGGAGCGGGTACAGCGACAACTGCGTGCACACAGTGCGCAATGCACTGGCGGCCGGGCGCGTCTGGGCGCCCAAATCGATCAACCGGATCAAACTCTTGCAGTTGTTCCATCTCGCCATTCCGGCGAACGAGTTCGCCGAACTCGCTTTTCGCACGAACCGATTTGAGATCGAGGACTTTGACCGCGTCTACGACGATCCACACATGCGCGAAGCCCTGTTGCGCTACGGCTGGCTCCCGGCGGCGCACGGAGCGATGCTCGAGTACATTCCGGTGCACCAGAACAACGTGCTGTACGACGTCCGCCATCGGATATTCGTGCTGGAAACACCGTTGTTTCGGCCCAAGAGCCGGCGTGTAAGCGGGATGCTCGACATGCTGCGTTACACGGATGTGGAAGAAAACCTGAATTATTATCGGAGTCGCTATGAAAACATATGGCGCAATCGACCGGCGGATTGGGACCAGACATCCGATGATGATGAGCGGGCACGAGTGAGAAGGGCGTACTATCGGTACGTGCAATCGCAGTTGGCAGACGTAACCCGGAAATTGAATCAGATTAAACAATAGATGCATCGACGGCGCGTGACGCATATGGTGGCGGTGCCCGTCTTTCTCGCCGCGTTCGGTTGCGCCGGGGTCGCGCCGTGCGCGGAACCGCCGATCGAGAAACGGGCTCAGCCATCGCGGCCCAAGATCGGGTTGGCCTTGAGCGGTGGGGGCGCTCGGGGCGCTGCGCATATCGGCGTGCTCCGCGAGCTCGAACGTCAACGGATTCCCATCGATTACATCGCCGGTACCAGTATGGGGGCCGTCATCGGCGGTCTGTACGCGGCTGGGCTCGCCACCGACGAGATGCAGGAAGTCCTGCTGGGAATCGACTGGAATGACATCTTTCGCGACGCGCCGGTACGCCGGGCGCTGTCCCAACGGCGCAAGATCGATGACGCAGTGTTCCAGATCGACAAGAATTTCGGCGTCAAGGAAGGCGGACTGCGGGGTCCGACGGGTTTTATACAGGGTCGCAAGCTGCACCTGCTCCTGGATCGGATCACCGCGTCGGTGCGCAAAATCGATCACTTCGACAACCTGCCGATTCCGTTTCGCGCCATAGCGACCGACCTCGTCACCGGTGAGGGGGTGGTGCTCGATAGCGGTAACCTGGCGACCGCGATACGCGCGAGCATGTCGATTCCCGGCGCGTTGGCGCGCGTCGATATCAATGGGCGGTTACTGGTCGATGGCGGGATCGCGAACAATCTCCCGGTGGATGTAGTACGCCGTATGGGCGCAGACGTAGTCGTCGCGGTGGACATCAGTACACCGTTGTTCGATGCGGAGAAACTGGGTTCCGTATTCGCCATCATCTCGCAATTGACCGGTTTCCTGACTAGGAAGAACACCGAGCAACAGATCGCGAGCCTCACGAAAAAGGACGTGTTTATTGTGCCTGAGCTGGGCGACATCGAGACTGGCAGCTTCAAGCGCGCCGGGGATGCGGTCCCGATCGGCGAGGCGGCGGTGGTCGCGGCCTCCGCAAAACTCGCGCCCTACGCGCTTAACTCTGAGGATTATGAGAGCCATATCGTCGCGCGACGCGGATCGGTGGAGGCGGCGCGGCCGGTTGAGTTCGTGCGCATACAGAATCGTTCCGGCATCGGTGATGACGTGATCCGCGCCCGGTTGCGGTTGACAACCGGTGAACCGCTGGACGTCACCCAATTGGAGGAGGACCTGGGCGTGCTCTACGGACTCGGTCTGTTTGAAACCGTCACTTATGATGTGGTCACGGAAGACGAGCGGCGGGGTGTGGTGATCTCGGTAACGGAAAAATCCTGGGGGCCTCGCTACCTCCAGTTTGGCGCGCGGTTTTCCAGTGACTTTGGCGGCGGCGAGGAACTGGGCCTGATCGCCGCGTATACCATCACGCCGATAAACCGTCTCGGCGGTGAATGGCGGGCGACTCTGCGCCTTGGCCAGGATCAGGGAATCGCGACAGAACTCTTTCAGCCGGTTGGGCTGGCGTCGCCCTATTTTGTGAGGCCGACGCTGTTTTACCTCAACCAGAAGTTCAACGAGATCGCCGGCGGGAACGTCGTTGCTGTGAACCGCGTTGAGCGTGTGGGCGCTGGCCTCGCTTTGGGCCGTGATCTGGGTACCTGGGGACGGTTGTCCACGGGCCTGCGCCGCGCGACGGGCGATGTGTCCCAATCCGTCGGCCCTTCGGATGAGGAAACCGAATTTGACGAGGGACAGGTGTTCGCCGCTTTTCAGATGGACACACTCGATAATGTCAATTTTCCAACCGCCGGAGCGCGTGGTCTCCTGCGCTGGGACGGCTCCAGAACGGGACTGGGTGCGGACCAGCGCTTCAATCAGTTTCGTCTCGATTCGCTGGGTGCGTGGACGTGGGGCCGCCACACACTTCTGTTGGGAGCCCGGTATTTCACCACCGATGATGGCGAAGTGCCGATCCAGAATCAATTTCGCACCGGTGGATTGTTCGAACTGCCCGGTTTTACCGAGGACGAGCTGACCGGACGGCACCTGGTACTCTTGCGCAGCGGTTATCAGCGCGCACTGAGCGATCTGTTGGGATTTCCGCGTTATGTCGGTCTCACGCTGCAGTTGGGGAACGTGTTCGAAGACGCCGACGACATTAGCTTTGACAACGCTCTACTGGCTGGCGGTGTGTACCTGGGTTTGGACACGCTGTTCGGTCCTTTCTACCTGGCCTATGGACTGGCGGAGGGGGGCGAAAACACCCTCTACGTGCTCCTGGGCACGCAGTTCTGAGCCGTCACCGAGAGATTTCTATCCTGGACGTTGGCGCGCCCATCCCACCGGCATCACCGGTCAGTGCCTGGGTGTATTAATCGGAGTCGACGATTACCGGTCGGGACGGACGCAAGCTGCCGGCAGCCGAGTCGTGGTGTCATATGCAGTCCGACCAGATATTTCAAAAAGCAGCTTCCTGCAAAGAAAACGTTCGCGATGGTCAAAAGCGGCACAACGCGAGGCCAAATGGCCTCGATGTGATGTTCGATCAAGCGGAGCAAACTTCCCACTCGAAGTAGGTGGGAATAAATCGGCACCGTATCGGTCCTAGTACCCAGGATCCAACAGGGGGCAGCGGAACCCGGTCCCCGATCCGGCTATACATCAACGATAACCATCCGGGAGAAAAAAATGTTTCGTACGTTCTTGCCCATCGTACCCGCAGTTGTAATCAGCAGTCTGGGCGCCACCGCCCTTGCCGAATCGGAGTCCCGCGGCGTCACGGTTCCGGGTGTTGAAATCACCGACGAAGGAGTAACGCTACCCGGTATCGAGATTACCGGTGACGAGGTGAAACTGCCCGGGAGCACGATCAAGGGCGATGGCAACGTACCTAGCCGGGACGGGAAAAAGTTCGTCGGGGCGGACCTCGGCAATGCCGATTTCAGCGGCCAGAATCTGGTAGGCGCGGTATTCAAGAGCTCCGACCTCGGCAACGCGGATTTTTCGAATGCCGATCTCACCGATGCCGTGTTTTTGGCGACGGACGCCGCCAACACCGACTTCTCGGGCGCGGTCCTCGATGGGGTCGTGTTCAAAGGGGTCGACCTGGCCCACGTCGATTTCCGTAACGCATGTTTGGTGCGCGCCAAGATCGTGGGTTCCGATTTGTCCCACGCGGATTTTTCCGGAGCGAATCTCACCGGCGCGAAAATGGTCGGCAACGACATGAGTCACGCCAAGACGAACACGGCTGTATATGAGGGTCCCGAACGTTGCGGCGAGACGGTGGCGGCCGTGGCGCCCCGACCGCAGGTAACCAGCGCCCTGGCAATCCGGGATGCGTTGGCGGCTGGTCAGGGGCAGGTGGATTTGACCGTTAATTTCGCTCATGACTCGGACCAGGTACTCGCTGAGGGCCACGTCCAGGTCCTGGAGATCGCCAATGCGTTGCGCGCACCCGAGCTCAAAACCACACGAGTTCGCATCGAAGGTCATACCGACAGCAACGGCGAGGCGGACTACAATCTCGATCTGTCGTATCGGCGTGCGGTTACCGTGATGCGCACGCTGGTGGAGGAGTACCAGTTGGGCAGCGACCGCTTCCAGGTTAAGGGCTACGGTGAGACGAAGCCGATCTCGACGAACGAGACCGACGCGGGACGAGCCTTGAACCGGCGCGTCACACTCGTGCGCTTACCCTAGCGGCGGTCGGCTATCCGGTTTGGACTATCCGCCGCTGGGTCTGCTGCAGCGCGGCTTGTCGGCTTGAGCGTCGGGCCTGGGTCCGGGATCAAGCTGTGAACCAAGAACCGTGTCACGCCGGCTACGGTATCACCCCGGCATCGATACCCTTTTTGTTACTGCCCTCTGACAGCGAGATACACTGCGTGAGACCGGTGTTCGGGAACACGTCACTGTCTTTCCCACGCTTGGTGCCTTGGCGGCGCGGACTGAAGCCAGAGCCGGAAGGCGCCAGAAATTCGACTTTGTAGGCGCCGGCCGCGAGACTCGCGAAGGTGTAGCCCCCGGTTGCGCTGGTCACGGTAGTGGTCAAAACGTTTCCGTCGCAATCCTGCAGATTCACCGTCAGGTCAGGCATCCCCGGTTCGCCGGCATTCTGGATGCCGTTACCGTCGAGATCCTGCCAGACCCGGTCTCCGATCTGCCCCGTACCGGCTGCGGTTTGCCGTTGCAACCCGGCGTCGATGCCGGTTCTAACTTTGCCGGTGGGCATCGAAAGGCAAGCGCTCAAACCCGTGGCTGGATCCGCATTGCTGTCTCTACTCCGTTTCGCCCCTTGGAGCGGGGGGCTAAAAGCAAAGCCGGCAGGGGATACAAACTCGACGGTATAGCTGCCCGCCGCCAGGCCCGCGAACGAGTAGCGCCCGCTCGCGTCGCTAGTAGTGGTCGCTAGCGCAGTGCCGCCACAATCCTTGAGATTCACCGTGGCCCCGGGTAATCCTGGTTCACCGGCGTCTTGTATCCCGTCACCGTCCAAGTCCTCCCACACCAAGTCACCGATCTCCCCGCTGCCGTTACAATCGTTGTCATTGACGAACCCACCGCCTACATATTCCGTGGCCGGGTCCGAATCGACGTTCGCTTCGAGAAGCTGGAAAGTGATATCCACCCCGCAGCCTGGGGCGATCGTGAATTCAAAGGGCGTCGAAGCCGGAATCCCCTCGCCAAAGACCACGCCCGGGTCCGACGGTTGTTTGGGGATCGGGTGCGGCGGCTGGAACGAAGGTGAGGTCGGCGTCTCTGCGTACGGACCCACGCTCGATCCACCGGTGAATCCCGGTTCGATGGATTCGACATGCAGGGTATACGTGCCTGTCGGCAGCAACAATCGGAAGAACCCGGTTCCCTGGGTCAGGTAGTCCGATACGATGCTGTACACGGCACCGGTCGTGATTTCCCGTGCCCATAGATTGGCGCCGAGAACGGCGCTCTGGTCCGCTCGCGTCAGCACCCCGCTAAGCGTTCCGTAGGTGCTGCCGACATTGGCGGTGGGATACAACGCGGTGGCCGCCGCGGTGTCGTCCTCGTGCAACGACAACTGGGTGCGCACGGCGATCGGGTACATCAGGACGTAGCCCGCCGGTGCCAGGCCCTGAGTGTCGTCGAGCTGGCTGTGATCAAACCCGACGAAATGCCCCATTTCGTGCGCGAACGTTATGGTCAGAGTCTCATCCGACATCGGAATAAACCCGTTGATAACCGCGCGGCCTTCGGCATAGGTGGCGGTCGAAGAAAAAAAAGCAGAGCCGGCGAAGCCCAGAATAAACTCCTTGGCGCCAATACCGAACAAGTCGTCGGTGATCGAGCCATTGGCATCGTAGATGATCGGGTTGAGGCCGTCCTCGAAGTCGCCGAGAAACGGGCCATAGTTGGTGACATCCACGTTTTGCGGCAGGTCGGGGCCTTGCGACAGCGACAGCGAGGAAGTCCCGACTCCGTTCCACAACGCGATCGCGTTGTTGACGATCGCATCCACCTGGCCGTTTGTGCGGCTTCCGAGACCCCCTCGGTCGAAGTTCAAGATGATGTTCTGGCCACCGTTGGGATAAGTCACCGGCGTCGCGCCGTCGGGTCCGGCCACACTCAAGGGACCGCCGGCGAGCACAACGCTTGCGGCCGGCCAGTGCGCGATCAAGCATAGAGCAAACCGAATTGCCCGATTCATCGCGTCTGCTCCAAGCCGCGGATGATGTCGAGCAGATCATCGAGCGGCATCCACGCGTTTTGCGCTGGCCGCTCGGCGGGTCGCGTCAGCGCCACCAAGCGGTCCTGTACACGCTTCGGCATCCTACCGCTGGGCACATTCGCGACCAACTGGGCGATAGGCCTGCCGTTGCCCGTCACATCAACAGTGCCGCCGTCGTGCCGAATCTGAAAGGTACCCTGTGAGAGTCCCACCGGACTGGAAAACCCGGAGCGCGACGGTGTGGGTAGGAAGACCAGATAACGCTGTCCGGTCTCGAAATGGGGCACGCCGTGGATGACGAGGCCTCCGGGATCACCCGGCGGGCTGCCGCCCACTTGTTTGAGCGTATACGTGCCGCCGGCGGCCCCCCTCAGGCGCTCGAGGACTTCAAAGGTGGTATACGTCGCGGTCAGGCCCGTCGCCGTATCGTGCTGGACGGAATTGTCGATACAGCGCCCGACAAAGATATGGCTAGCCCGTCCGTGGAGTTGTTCCAGACCGAGGGGGAGCACCGTCAACGCCTCGGCAGTGCTACCGGCGCCGAAGCTGAGGATCAGCAGGCCGGTGACGACCGCATGCCGAAATAAAGGGATCCGGCGCCGTAGACCGCCGCTACGGACCTTGATCGCGGGCCGGTGATGGGCGGCTCGGCCCGCTGTGTGACGGGTCCTGGACAGGTGCCGGACCGGGGTCATCTTCACAAACGTTCGCTGTGTCTTCATTGCGCTCCTTTTGAACTAGACCCCGTCCCTGTCCCCGAAGCGCCGGCGGTGAACCGTAATCATGGCATGTGAACGCCGATTTGCCACCTCCGTACGGCGAGTGTTTTAGACATTCGGTCAGGGAAACGGGCGGTGACCGGTCGGGGTGGATGGTGGTGCTGCCGATTCCTGCATAGTGTCGCGAGACGCGTGGCCGGAACGAAATGATACCGTTTGAAGCCCAAGAACTTCTGCGGTCTACTGGGAATACGCAAATCCTTGAGCGCCCGGTCGTCGCCACGACCCTTGGTGGCCATGATAACAGTTTGCTCAACAAGAAAAATTTCACAGTACCTCGCCGTGCAAGAATTCCGGTCAAAAAAATACCGTTTGCTCGGCTGGGGGTTAATCAGGATAGATTCGGACCACGTGTGTTCGATTTGCCACACGAGTAGGGTGATCGATCTCGTTTTCGCAACGTGGAAGCGAAGTGACCGCTCGTATCTCCTCTATTGGCCGAAGTCCATATTGAAAGTCGTTGCGGGGTTCATGTTCTTGATAGGGACACTTCCGCTGATTGCCGGGGAACACTTAATGAGCCTCGTCGTGTTTTGTTTCCTGTACCTGTCGATCACGATAATCGGCTATCGGTCGACAGATTATCTCCCGCACAGCGACTTGAAAGCCGATGGCCGTTGATCGAAAGATCCGTTCCCCAGCGCTACCTTTCGACGTTTCTGCGTATCTGTCACTCAGGTACCGAGCACCTCTACTGGTGGCCAGCACTACCCTCGATCGGCCAGCGCTTATTTAGCCAACCAGATATCGAGCGGTTGTTTGATGCTGACTGCACCGCGCAAATCGCCGGGCGCGTAGTCGACGGCCTGATCATGAGGGTACGCTTGATTCAGCGCCGCACCTACATCGTCCGAAATCTGTGTACTGTCCCCATGGCATTGCAGGCACACCTCGCCGACGGGAATCGGTTTCATGAACCGGAAGAACCGCCCGTTCGGCTCGCTGACGATCTCGGCATGGCTCATCTGCTGGTATTCTTCGCCTTGCGCGGCACGCCGTTGAAACCGCATTAGTTGTTCTTGTTCCCAGACATCGGGGGTCCCGATCATCGCGTTCCGTACCCGGGTTCCAACGCGGGTTACTTTCCAGCCATGTGCAAGCGAGAGGCGGTTGGCGATAGACGGTGCAATGTCCCTGCACACCGAAATCGCAGAGGCGGGGCCGGCTGCCTTGAGGTGAGTCTTTAATGCACTGCTCAATTCGGTGATGAATTCTTTGGTGACCGCCGCCGCGGCCTCCTTGCGAGCGTTCAGTTCGGCTTCGTCATCAGCCGTCGCCGCAGACGTAGATACCGATATCGTGAGTAATCCGATTACAACGAGCGTCTTCATGGTTCATTCCAGTTTTGAATTCAATTACCGGCACGAGTTTACCCCAAAACTCTCTGCCGCACGCGCCTGGCTCGTATGGACTAGACTGTGCCTATCAGACGCAGCACGACGCGGGTTGTCTCGCCAATCCGATTCCAGCCGCAAAACCTAAGGAGCGCGTCCGAGATGTGTGGAATTACACCCATGGTTGTTATCGGCATGGGCGGGTTCGCGCACACTCGGTCCGGGCGAGGCCGCACTCGTACCGCGCATTTCCTTTCTCCTTCGATAGTGAAAACAACCGGTTACCAAAGCCGGTATTGCCCATCATCGGTTTGGGCTAGAGTTGGTACGCCAGTTGCTCTCAGTTGCCATCACCGCGGTTGCTTTTCGATGCATGTCACCGGCATTGCACTCAACCCGGTACGAGAGCGAAGCGCCGTCGTCGTGGAACCCCTGATCGCGGTCGGTGCGCCTGCCGCGGTCGAATCACATGCCGACACGAATATTTCGATCCACTTTTAACACTGAAGGTAATCAGCCAATGTCAATTGTGTCGACGAATTTCGACAACTCAGTCGGGACCATTACAATGAATCATCCCGAAAAGCTCAACGCCCTTAGCGCGCCGCTGATCGACGGAATCATGGGGGCTTTGAGTGACTTTAAGGAAAAAAAAGCGCGGGCCGTGATACTGCGGGCGCCCGGCGGGGTAAAGGTCTGGTCGGCGGGTCATAACGTCAAAGAACTGCCGTTGTCTCGCCGCGACCCACTGGGCTGGGATGATCCCCTTCGCGTCGTCATCCGAGAAATCGAAACCATGCCCATGCCCGTTATCGCGATGATTGAGGGTGGGGTCTGGGGTGGCGCTTGTGAGGTCGCTTTCGCTTGCGACATGGTGGTGGCGACGAAGCGCTCTACCTTTGCCGTTACTCCGGCCAAACTCGGCGTGCCTTACAATACAACCGGGGTGCTGAATTTCTTACACGCGGCGCCGCGGATGATCGTGCGTGAAATGGTCTTCACGGCACAACCGATCTCTGCGGAACGCGCCGAACAACTCGGGATGATCAACTACGCCGTGGAGAAGAAGGATCTGGAATCCACCGTGCAGGCACTCGTCGAGCACATCATGCGCAACGCACCACTCAGTATCGCCGTCATCAAAGAACAGATCCGTCTTTTAGAGAGCGCGCATTCGATCACGCCGCGTATGTTCGAGCGCATACAGGGGCTGCGTCGCGAGGTGTACGACAGTAAAGACTACAACGAGGGTTTGCGGGCGTTTCTGGAGAAGCGCGCGCCGACTTTCACGGGCGACTAACGCCAAAGGGGATGTGGCACGGAAGGGATCGACCCGGCGCTGGTCATGACGTATATGGTTAGTTCACTGAAATTGTAAATGTGCATGCAGGGGTCGCAATCTGGGATGGCGAACCGCTATCACTATTTAAAGGGCTGGGCCTTCGGGTCCGGCCTTCCCCTTGAACCGGTTTTTTGTGTCCACGAGGCCGTGAGAACAGGCCCGCCGTAGCCTGAATCCGGCACCTCTCTGTCAGGTCGTACTGGCCGGATGATCTAGACAGCCGCGAATACCAAATTCTTTGCCCGATGGGCAGTGTGAAAGTCTTATGCCAATGGTGATTTTCGAATCCGCACTACCCCAGTATGGTCGTCCTTTTTAAGTTGCGTTTTATTCAGAACTTAGGGGGTTTATACTGCTTATCCGTAGTAAACAGGCCGATCGGGTAAGCCCGCGGATGTCACCGTGCGAGTCGTGGTGGAGCCGGTTAATGAGTATCAGCGGGAGGCGACATGGCGCGTATAGAAAAGACCGTATTCATTAGCTACCGTCGGACCAACGCATCTTGGGCATTAGCGATCTTCCAGAACCTCACAAACCATGGATACGACGTGTTCTACGACTTCGAGGGCATCGCAAGCGGCGACTTCGAGCAGGTCATCTTAGAGAACGTCAAGGCCCGAGCCCATTTCTTGCTCCTGCTGACCCCCTCGGCGTTGGAACGTTGCGATGAACCTAAAGACTGGCTGCGTCGGGAGATAGAAACAGCTCTCGATACCCAGCGCAATATCGTGCCATTGATGCTGGATCGCTTCGACTTTGAGGCTCCCGCAGTTAGTAAGCGACTCACGGGGAAGTTGGAACTTCTGAAACGCTACAATGCACTTGACGTGCCCGTGACTTACTTCCCAGAAGCGATGGACCGGTTGCGCGAGAAGCACCTGAACGTTCCCCTGGAGGCGGTACTGCACCCACCGTCCGAGGTTGCACAAAAGGCGGTAGAGGTCCAGCAGACTGCGGCACGCAAGGCTCCAGTCGTGCGCGAGGAGGAGTTGACGGCACAGCAATGGTTCGAAAGAGGATACGCCGCTTCCGATGCGGACGAGAAGCTGCGGTATTACACCGAGGCCATCCGCCTCGACCCTGAAGACGCAACCGCCTACAACAACCGCGGGATTGCGCGCTCTGACAAAGGCGATCTAGACGGCGCCCTCACCGATTACGACGAGGCCATCCGCCTCGACCCTAAAGACGCGCTCGCCTACAACAACCGCGGAATTGCGCGCTCTGACAAAGGCGATCTAGACGGCGCCCTCACCGATTACGACGAGGCGATCCGTCTCGACCCTGAATACGCGCTCGCCTACAACAACCGCGGGATTGCGCGCAAAGCCAAAGGCGATCTAGACGGCGCCCTCGCCGATTACGACGAGGCGATCCGCCTCAACCCTGAATACGCGACCGCCTACAACAACCGCGGGATTGCGCGCTCTGACAAAGGCGATCTAGACGGCGCCCTCGCCGATTACGACGAGGCGATCCGCCTCAACCCTGAATATGCGAACGCCTACTACAACCGGGGGGGTACGAGGGAAGACGTCGAGGCGTACACCGATGCGATCGCTGACTTTCAGCAGTATCTGGACCTCGGCGGAGGTATCCGCGATGGTGACCAATCCGAGATAGAAGAGCGCATCAAGAGGCTCTCAGCGAAGGCCAAAGCTCCTCGGCGGGGCGACTTTCTCAATCGGGCTCGTTAGCTATTGTAATTAGTGAGATTATGGCTCCTCGGACCGGGCTCGAACGGCGAACGTTCACGGTGCGTTTCAATGCTCTATGTCTATGGTATTCTGAAGCCCCGGCCCATTCATGAACAAACAAACTGGAGGAGATCACCATGAAAGACCGAGTAGTGAACTCATTTGTTTGTCTTGGCCTGCTTGGCAGCAGCTTGGCGCTGGCGGGTGACAAAGAGGCGATGATTGCCAGTGCGGAAAGCGCAGGCCCTCCTGTCGTCACAGCGAATGCGACCATCAAGGCACCTGATGGCACAGTCTTACGCGAGGGATCGAACAGCTACACCTGTTATCCTCAACAGGACATTATTGGCCCGATGTGCAACGAGGCGGAGTGGGATGCCCTCATTGGCGCGATGCTGAACAAGAAGAGCTTCACGCCAAGTAAATTTAGTGTGTCTTACATGCTGGCGGGCGAGGGTACCGCGCTTGGAGTAAGCAATAGCGATCCCTATGCGACCGAACCTGAAAAAAGTGACGACTGGGTGAAGGAAGGGCCTCACCTGATGATCATTGTACCCGATAGTGGGATGCTTGAGGGGTTATCTACGAACCCGAATGATCCGGTATACGTGATGTGGAAAGATACTCCTTATGCACACATTATGGTGAAAATCAATCCGGACAAGTAACAATCTAAAAGCCGAAGTTCTAAGACAATGACTGGTGAGCTTCTGAGGTTTGAAGCTTACCAGTCGTTTTTTCGCGCCCAAGCAAATACCAGCAGTAAACTCGTGAACACATTGCGAATCGGCTCGGACGATCCGCGTGCGATCTCATGAACCCTGCCTCTTAGACGAGATCTGACACTTCAGAAGCATCTGCCGGTAGTGTTCTCGTTGGGCGCATGTATACGGATGGTATCAGGGACCGGCGCAACCCATGACGCCCTGCTATCGGTAACCTATGCGGTGGATGACGCCGTGTGGGTGTTGGATGGCGTCATCAGTTGCATGCGGGAGTCGGATGCAGCGGCGAACTCCAAAATTAACTGAAACCTAAGCCCTTCTTCGGCGGGGCTTATCTGCCGGACTGCCAACCGTTTGCCTCAGACCAAGCATTTGCTACGCTGAAAGGGCGAACAAACTGCTCGTCAGCACAAGAAGAAACGCGAATGTTGATATCGAGACAACACAACTTCGTTTTCATTCATATCTATAAGAACGCCGGAACCAGTATCACCGCTGCGCTCATGCCTTTCGCGACGAGCAAATGGCGAGGTCTAGCTAATCGTGCATTAAGAAAATACACGAAGTATTTCGATCCCCGGCCGTTTCCGAGCCACATTAAGGCATCGGAGATGGTCGATAGAATGGGAAGAAAATCGTTTGATTCGTTCTTCTCTTTCGCCATTGTTCGAAATCCGTGGGACTGGCAGGTGTCGCTGTACCAATATATGTTGAAAGATACGACTCATGAGTGGCACGATTTCACGAAACGCCTTGGGAGCTTTGAGAAATACATCGTATGGCGCTGCGAGGAACAAGTAAGATTTCAGAAGGATTTTATTTATTCGAATGGCGAACTCCTTGTTGACTTTGTGGGGCGGTTTGAAACTCTCAACGAGGATTTCGAAAAAATATGCTCCCGTATTGGGATTTCGGCGTCTCTTCCCAAACTGAACGTCTCGAATACTAAACCATATCGAGAATTCTACAGCAGTGAAACGAAGGAACTCGTGAGGCGGGCGTTCGACCCGGATATCTCGCTTTTGGAATATGAGTTCTAATAGCCCTGTGTAACCTCCGGCCTTTCAGATCGGCTGTGAGCAGCCGTATAAGCGGCGCGCCACGCTAACTCACTGCCAACTTTCTCAAGTGGAGGAAACGCGACTCTCTCGATGCGGCCGATAACTTATTGTAGTTATGTGTCCTTCCTGAGACATAGGTTACAGGTGATACCGGAGAGATAGGTTACACAATGGGGGTATTTGGAGGGGTCCAGATGCCTTGGCAGGAGTGTAACCTGGTGGATGAGAGACTGAAGTTCGTAGCAAGATTACTCGATGGCGAGAAGATGGCGGCGCTGTGCCGCGAGTTTGGGATTTCGCGCAAGACCGGCTACAAGATCTTCAATCGGTATCAGAGCTGTGGTTTAGAGGGATTATTCGATCGTAGCCGCAGGCCATATCGCCATGCGAACCAACTGCCGTTTCAAGTAGAAAGGACGATTTTACGCATCAAACGGGAACGGCCGAGCTGGGGGGCGCCGAAGATCCGGGAGAAGCTCCTCCGCGGGTATCCAACGATCAAGCCGCCGGCGACGAGTACGGTGCATGCGGTATTGGATCGCCATGGTTTGGTGAGACGGCGCAAACCCAGGCGTTATAAGGCGAAAGGGACACCGCTACAGGATACGAAGCGACCCAACGGGCTGTGGTGTGCGGACTATAAGGGTGAATTCAGGCTGGGGAATCGCCAGTACTGTTATCCGCTGACGATCAGCGACTACAGCTCGCGTTATCTTTTGGCCTGTGAGGCCCTCGAATCCACCAAGGAGCCGTATGCCTTCACCACGTTTGAAAGGGTATTTCGGGAATACGGGTTGCCCGATGCCATCCGTACCGACAACGGCGTACCGTTCTCAGCCCCCAACGCCTTATACGGTTTGAGCAAGCTATCGGTCTGGTGGTTGCGTTTAGGCATCGCCATTGAACGCATCAAACCGGGACACCCGCAACAAAATGGGCGCCATGAGCGCATGCATTTGACGCTCAAAAAAGAAGCGACCAAGCCGCCCGGATTCAATTTTCTACAACAGCAAAGCACGTTCGATGGGTTCGTGGACCAATACAACCATGACCGGCCCCATGAGGCCCTGAACATGAAATATCCCGGGGAGGTGTATACACCTTCCACCCGAGAATATCAGGGCCTGACTGAGCCCGATTATCCGTTCCATGACAAAACCATCCAGGTCACCCGCTGCGGGCGGATCTGCCTAAATGGGAGAAAAATTAACTTAAGTGCCGTGTTTGCCGGTCAAATCGTCGGTATCCGCGAGGTCGCCGACCAGATTTGGCTTGTGAGCTTTATGCAGTTTGATTTAGGGTATTTCGACGAACACGAATGTAGGGTCGAACCGATCAACAACCCCTTCACCCCAAAAGTGTTAACTATGTCTTCGGAATAAAGTGTTACCCATGTGCCCGGAATGGACCATGGAGATATGGCTCCCCGGGACGGACTCGAACCGCCGACAGGGTGGTTAACAGTTTCGATCTTGAGGAACCGTAGGTAATACTTTCAAGGAGTTACGTGCGCCGGCCCCGTCGCAACGTGACTTAGAATGACCAGTGTGGACAGGTTTCTCCTGGCGTGTGGCACGATTTGGTCACGCTGATTGTTGTCATTTTTGGCACCGATACAGAGATTCAACTCCCTCATCCGGTTACACAACCCGGTTTGCAGCGGCAGATATTGGCGGTATCCTCGACGCCATTGTGGAATACTTGTTCACGGAGTATTTTGAGAACGAAGTGTTGCGGAAGCGTCCCTACTTGAGGAAGGAGTGGTGTATCTACGTCATCGAGAATGCCGTTCGTTCCGAGCCGCAGGAGCATAATCGGCACCGATTCTGGGCACGGATCCCAGAGCTTGGCGATCGCTACCTGCGCGTTGTTACCCTTGAAGACCGGATTACCATTCACAACGCGTTTCCGGACAGAGGATTCAAGCCATGAAACTGAACTATTACCCGGACACCGATTCACTGTATATCGATCTATCCGAGCAGCCCAGCGCCGAAAGTAAGGAGATTTCCGAGGGGGTTGTGCTGGATTACGACAGCAAGGGACGTCTCGTTGGGATCGATATCGATAACGCCAGCACTAAGGTAAGACTGGAGAAGTTAATCCTAAACAAGCTGCCGAGCATCGTAGAAACGGACGCTGCGTAGCGTTTCTGAGATCGCTATTGAAAGAAGAGCTAATGATTGTGTTCATAGAGAAACAACATCGAGGTTCGCTGTAGCGACGAGGGGCGGTCATAACGAAAGTTGAGAAGTTGGAAAAAGAGGTCCAGGAGCTTTCCCCGGCACGAGCTGGCGACTTTCCGGCGCTGGTTTGCCCGGTTCGACTCGGCTGCGTGGGACCTTCAGATTGAAGACGACGTCAGGGCGGGTAAGTTGGATCGGTTTGCTGAAGAGGCCATCTCTGAGCACCAAGCTGGCAAAAGTAGGAGGCTTTGAAATATTTTGCGTCTCCACGAAGCTTTAACACAGACCATTGGGGAGTGTGCGGACAAAGATTTTGAGTTACTAAAGGCCTATCCCATATATCCGGCGCTTCATTGTAGAAGAATAGGCGGCAGCCGTCGTTTAGTGAGAAATCGCCGAAATTGTCCTACGGCGCTGTATCGGAAGTGAGGGTTGCTGTGGTTCTGGGTTATGTGCACGCCGAATCCAACGAGCTGTTAAGGAAGAAGATGCTGCAGTCACCAAAACCAAATACTTCCCCAGGTCGATCCCGCAGATTATCCATCCGGGGTCCGAGCTATCCCATTCGCAGTGCTGAAAAACATGAAATTTACACACGAACAGCAGAAGGCGATAGACCATCTTGAGGGAAACCTCCAGCTCATTGCCTGTGCGGGGTCTGGTAAGACAGAGGTTGTTGCACGCCGTATCGTAAATCTGCTCTCTCCCGCGCGCTCTGGAGGCGGTTGTCGCCCAGAGAACGTCATCGCCTTTACTTTTACTGACAAGGCGGCCGCGGAACTGAAAGAACGCATCTATGAGCGATGTCGCGAGGAGTTGGGCGAGGTAGTCGGGTTAGTCGAGATGTATGTGGGGACGATACACGGTTTCTGCCTTGCCCTGCTTCAGTCTGAAGTACCCGAGTACATGAAATATGAAGTACTGAACGAAGTTCAGCAGGCGCTTTTCGTTGATCGGCACTCACGCATTTCAGGTTTGACGCAAAGCACAACACTTGACGGAAAAAAACTTCGACGCTACGTCGACACTCGGAACTATGTGATGTGTCATTCGATCCTACGGGAGGACGTGGTGAGTGATTCGACAAAGCTGGAGGGCTGCTCCGTTGCGTCCCACCTGCCGACTTATGAGCAGTTGCTCCGTGACCGAGGCTACCTAGACTATTCAGGGATTCTAAAAGAGGCAGTAACAGCGCTCCAGCAAGATGAGTCGCTTCGCCAACGCCTCGCTCAACGTGTCAAGCACGTAATCGTCGACGAGTATCAAGACGTCAATCCGGTTCAAGAGGCAGTCATAGCATCCTTTCACAACCTCGGCGCCCATGTCTGTGTGGTGGGCGACGATGACCAAACCCTCTACCAGTGGCGAGGCAGTGATGTCGAGAACATTCTGAGTTTCGAAAATCGTTATCCGGCGGTTACACAGGTCCAGTTGGAAGAAAACTTTCGGTCAAGCGATGGCATAGTCGCGCTCGCGCGCGAATTCGTGAGGAGTGTCTCGAAACGTCTCCAGAAAGAGATGACGGCAACTACGGCGCAAGCCTATGAGACAGGGGACATAGTTGCATTGCCCTTCGATACACGAGGAGACGAAGCGAGTTACATTGCGAATATGTGCATTGCACTAAGGGGCGTAGCCATCGGTGACGGTGTTAAGGGGCGCGGAATCTCCTGGTCAGATATGGCGGTACTACTTCGTAGCGTGCCCCGTGACGGAGGTCCAATAATGGACGCGCTCAATGCCGCCGGCGTGCCCTATGTCATAACCGGTATGGACAACTTATTCGCCAAGCCTGAGGCAGAGGCCGCACGCCAGCTTTTCTACTTCTTTGCGCACAAAATAGACGAGAATCAACTCCTCAGGGCTTGGGAAAAAGCCGACCTCGGTATTGAGAAGGGAGCACTTAACGCTGCCATCGCGGCTGCGAGGAAAGCCCGCGACGATATGCAGGACGCAAACGTAGGCCAATTTAAAGTCTACAATCTGCAACGCCAGTTCATGGCGTTTCTTGAGACCGCAGCGTTACGGGAGGAGCAAGTCCCTGAGGGGCGCGGAGAGGTGGTCTTTTACAATCTCGGGCAGTTCAGCCAAGCGATTTCCGATTTCGAGAGTATTCACTTTCACTCGAACCCAGCAGCAAAGTACGAGTCATTCGCCGGATTCCTTCAGTACCATGCAGAGAATGCCTATCCGGAAGGCTGGCAAAATAACGGTTATGCGACCCCAGACGCGGTTCAGATTATGACCGTGCACCAAGCGAAAGGTCTCCAATGGCCAGTAGTGTTCGTCCCGCAGCTAGTTCGTAACCGATTTCCGTCGCGTGGGGGCGGCGGTCGCACGCCGTGGCACTTGATACCCGCCGATGCTTTCGAGAACGCGCAGCGTTACCGCGGCGGAGAAGACGATGAGCGCCGGCTCTTTTACGTGGCAGTCACACGCGCGCAGAAATTCTTGCACATGACTTGGGCACCAACGGCGGGCAACACCCACGCGCAAGCGCCATCGGATTTCTTCACCGAAGTCCTGGCATCCAAGTACGTAAAGCGCCGCATGCAAGACTACGCCGCCCGTCCTCGTCGAGATCCGTCGCCGCGAGCCTCGGTAGCCAACGTATTGCTCTCATTTTCGGATATGAAGTACTTCTTCGAGTGTCCATATCAGTTTAAGCTCCGGATCCTCTACGGGTTCAACGCGCCTTTGGATGAGGCTCTGGGTTTCGGAAAGGGGCTCCACGACGCCTTGGCCGAAGTGCACAAGCGCGCGTTGGCTGGCGAAGCAATTTCAGCGGACGATACAGATGGTCTCGTGCAGCGTCATCTCCGCACTCCATACGCCTATCCAGCACTGCGTGAGAAACTTGAGAACGCGGCGAAAAACGCAATTTCCGGTTACATCGAACGTAACGCACAGGATTTCCATAACCTCGAATTCTCTGAGAAAGCGATCGAAATCACGCTAGGTGAAGGGGTTACGGTAGCGGGCCGCATCGACCTCGTGAAGCGGATCGACACCGGTGAAGTAACCATCGTCGACTTGAAGTCTAATGAGCGAGCACAACCGGAAGTAGTTACTGAGACTCAACTTCATATCTACGCCCTTGGGTACCATGAGTTGACTGGTCGGAATGCGGACTATGTCGAGATATATGAGTTGGATGAGCAGAAGCAGAAGACCCGCTCAGTAGACGATGAGTTCATGGAGGACGTGAAACGCGAAGTGCGCGGTGCTGCAGACGCGCTGCGATCGAATGCGTTACACCCGAGACCCCATAAAAAGAGCTGTGGAGGATGCGATTACCGCAACCTGTGTTCCGCATCGCTGTCGCCCTAACGAGTAGTTTTTGAAACTTTCGCTGATAGTGGGAAGTTGTGCTGAATTCGGTGAAACAACATCATTCAGTGTGATAGGTATCATTTGGTGCAGAGAACGTGCATACATCCCTGAACGCACAATTTAACCCTCCTAAAGAGCTCGAGCCGCGCAGACGAATGCCTGTCAACGAGACTTGCTGGTGCGGATCAGGCAAGAAATGGAAAAAATGCCACCGTGATCGCGATCGGCAGGCGCCTATTCCCATTGGGAGGCTGTTGGCAGAACAACGACTTGAGATGTCAGGTGGCTACTGCCTCCATCCGCAGGCTAGTGCAGGTAACTGCAGCTCGAGAATCATTAGAGCTCATACAGTACAACGTAGAGGAGGATTGTCGGCGATCGCCGAAGAAGGTCATGTCATCTCTCCCAAGCTCGGTTTCGAGGATATTTTCAAGAACGACGGCGAGATCGTTCCGCGACTGCACGGCGTGCGGGATGCGTCTACTTTCATGGGGTTCTGTGGGGCCCATGATGATCAACTTTTTTCTCCGATTGAAAAGACACCAATTACGTTAGACAAAGGAGCCGCATTTCTTCTCTCATTCAGAGCAATATGTTACGAACTCTATACGAAGAACGCGTCGCTTCGCAGTGTCGATATACAGAGGCAAGCGGATAGAGGGAAGCCTTTTGAAGTGCAGTGTGCGATACAACAATATTTACATATCTATCGGGAGGGCACGAAACGCGGCATTAGAGACCTTGAAGCCTGGAAAAACACGTACGACTCCGCGTACCTATCCGGAAAGTACGACGACTTCTCGTTTTACGGCGTGGTGTTCGCCGAATCTCTACCCATAGTCTCTTGTGGCGCGTTCCATCCGGAATTTGACTTCAATGGGAATCCATTACAAATAATTACGCGGGGAGACAACGGGTTCGAACATGTTTGCTTCAATCTCACGGTCGTTGCTAGTAAATCTGTAGCGGTTTTGGGTTGGACGGGGGAACCGCAAGGTCCATCGGAGCAATTCGTTCGCTCATTTAGTGCTCTAAGAAAGAGCACTATGGCAAATGCTGTGTTCCACCTCGCATGTGAACACTTAGAAAATACTTATTTCCGTCCGAGCTGGTGGAACTCTCAGACACCGCCGGCCAGAGAACACCTTGTCCAACGTTTACGAAGCGGGATAGGCTTCGGAGGTACTGAGCGCGCATCCAACTGTCTCTCGCGTTTTGATCATTGTTACGCTAAAGCTGCAGTAGACAAGGAATTGGGTTTATGATCCGCGGCTTTGGCAATCGTGGCGATTCAATGCGTCTGTTTGACCGAATATAGTGGCGGCAAAAGTAAGGGCGCGTCACTACCGAGCTTTAGCGGGTAGTGACGCGCTGGGAGATTCAGTCCACTTCAGGCTTCCGAGGGGAAAATAAGAAGTGCTGGCCAAGTGACGATATAGGTCTTGTCAGGGAGAGCTCGCAGGCCTACAGTAGCGATTATCTGGCGGAAGCCGGATTGACCGATTTCGATGACGCTGTCCGAGCGTCGCTCCTTCGGAGCGAATCGGACAAGACGCCAGGCTGGTTTTGAGGCGTCCTCTGGCGGAAGCCAACCGGATCTCACCATTTAGGATTAGGGGACCCGAGTCTCTAATCTATCTAGTCCTGGCGATTGTAGGCCACCCGATCGATAGATCGGGATGGCTAGCCAGCGTTCATCAACTGTTGCAGTCAGCCTAGTTTGAGGCGTTCGTACTGCAACGGACCTTTACCCATTCTCCATTTGTGCTGTCGAGTGTTCATCGGCGTGTGGGCGTTTGTGCGTCCAAAAACGGTCGATGACGTTCGCGCCATGGTTGTGTCTTGTTAACCCTGATAATCCTAAGGAGGTCGATTCCGTAGAAACACTGAGCAAGTAGAAGGCCAACCAACCGGTTCATGTGAGAACCCGTCGTTGGCCGTCCATACCGGACAGGTCGTGCCGTGTGAGCGACCGCACCCCGCCGAAACAGTTTGTTCGCGCTACGGCCGGACAATGGCGGATCAACACTAACCGATTGGTTTTCACACAATTACATATCTCAGTGTCCGTGGAGAAGACCTCGAGAAACAGGAGATGACCGATGAACGATCTGGAAATAAGACTGCTGCGGCTAACGCGGCGTAACCGGGATGGCTCCAAGGCGACCCAGGCCGACCGCCGGCGCATGGCGTCGCTGTTCGCCCGTACCGTCTACACCCTGGGGTTTCGACCGTCCGATGTCGGTTCGCTCAAGCCGAAGCATATCGTGGGCGCGGTCGAGGCATGGAAACACACCGTCTCCGACGCGACGCTCAAGAACCGACTGGCCTTCCTGCGCTGGCTGGCGGAGAAGATCGACAAACCCAATATCGTCCCAAAGACCAATACCGAGCTCGGTGTCGGCAAGCGAGCGTACAAGACCAATGTCTCCAAGGCCATCCACGGCGCGGAGACCAAAATTGCTCGGGTCCGAGATCCGCATACCCGCATCTCACTCCAACTCCAGCAGTACTTCGGTCTGCGGCGCGAAGAGGCGCTGAAACTCCAGCCGGCCTGGGCCGATCGCGGTACGCATCTGCAACTCAAGGGCTCATGGTGTAAGGGTGGCCGAGACCGCGCGATCCCGATTCGCACGCCCGAGCAACGGGCCATCCTGGAAGAGGCCAAGCGTCTGGCCGGCAGCAATTCGATGATTCCGCCGCGCAGATCGTACCGAGAACAGTTGGCCAAGTGGCAATACGAAACCACGCGGGCAGGCATTTCGCGTACCCATGGGCTGAGGCACGCCTACGCTCAGCACCGCTACGAGGAACTAACGGGCTGGAAACGCCCACAGCCGGTGGGCCGTTGCGGTTAGCGCTGACCGATGACCAACGGGAGGCTGACTTCAGGGCCAGAATGCAGATCACCCAGAAACTCGGCCATAGCCGGATTGACATCACCAATGTCTATCTGGGTCGATGAGCCGGATTCTGCACTCATGAACCGGCTTTTACTCTCGGTTCCCGACACGGCCCAGCAGCTCAGCGTTTCGGCGCGCACGGTACGCCGGATGATCAATCACCGGGAACTACCTGTCGTGCGGGTGCGTGGTGCAGTCCGGATCCCGGTCGCCGCCGTGGAGCAATGGGTGGAAACCCAGGCTTCGATCTCGAATAATAGCGGCTGCGCGGGGCCGGCTGTGCGTAAAGGAGATAACACATGCCATACAAGCGCAAAGACAGCCCGATATGGTGGGCCAGCTTCACCGACCCGTCTGGGCAAAGAATTAGACGTTCTACTGAAACAACCGACCGCAAGGAAGCGGAAGCCTTAGAGGCCAAATGGAAGCTGGAGGCCTTTAGGGTCAAGCATTGGGAAGAGGAACCAACACGGACGTTCGAGGAACTTGCCGTACGCTATCTGAAGTAGAGCGAGCATCGGCATCTACGCAGCATCGACAAGTACCGGCAGTACATGAAGCAGGTGCGCAAGTCGTTCGGTGGTAGGGTCATGAACACATTACGACCGGCCGATATCCGTGCTCATGTAATGCGACGTAGAGAAGAGGGAATGTCCAACGCCACGATCAATCGCGAACTCGAAGTTTTGTCGTCGGCGATCAACTACGCCAACCGGGAGTGGGAATGGCAATTGCCGAACCCGGTCCAGGGACGCAAGCTCAAGGAGTCCGAGGGACGAGTACGATGGATCACGCGGGCCGAGGCGGTGGCTTTGATCGGCGCCGCCGAGACAGAACCGAAGGCGCCACACTTGGCGGACTTCATTCGTCTGGCGCTGAACACGGGTTGCCGGTCGGGTGAGTTGCTTGGTCTAGAATGGAGCCGTGTCGATCTCAAGGAGGCGCTGTTCTACTTGGAAGGGCGGCACACGAAGTCGGGTAAACGGCGATCGATTCCGCTCAACCGAGAGGCACGCGAGGCGCTGCTCAACCGCGCGCGGTTTCGGGCAAGACACTGTCCCGATTCGCCGCGGGTGTTTTGCAGTGAGAAAGGCGCGCGGATCACGACGGTGCATAGGAGCTTTACCACCGCGCGCAGGCGGGCGGGCATAGAGGATTTTCGAATCCACGACATGCGCCACACCTGCGCGGCCTGGCTGGTCAGTGCGGGTGTACCGTTACCGGAGGTGCGCGATCTGCTCGGTCACAGCATGGTCAAGACCACGGAACGGTACGCTCATCTGGCGCCGGACAACGTGCGCGCAGCGGTCGCAATCCTGGATGGCGAACCGTTGTCACGATTTGGTCACGCTGAAAACAGGGCAGGGTAGGCCGAAGTGGCTAAGTCCTTGATGTAACTGGCTCCCCGGGACGGACTCGAACCGCCGACAGGGTGGTTAACAGCCACGTACAGCTATAGAGTAGCCCGTAGCATGTTGGAGCAAAATAGTTAAGAAATAAGCGGTTATCAGCGTTCCGTGTAGTATTGAGTTGCGCCCCGTAGCATAAAGTTGTAGCCTGTTTGTAACCTTTTTTGTACCTTTTTGACCGTTACCAGACAGGGTGGGTATATGCCACGCGTGCGAATGACCGCGAAGTGGGTGCAGTCCGTCAAACCCCGAAAGGGCAAGCAGACAGACTACTACGACGACAAGACGCGCATGGACGGCGCTTACTTCGGGCTCAGGATCAGCCAAGCCGGGGCGAAACAGTGGTTTGTGATGTACCGCAAGACCGGCAAGTTGAGGCGTTTCAAGATCGGACGGTATTACAACGACGACCGTCAGCAACGGGAACGGCCCGACCATCTACCCCTATCCGGCGCGCGTGACGCGGCAGCAAAGAAGCTAGCCGAGATCGTAGATGGCGATCCAGCCAAAGAGAAGGCAAACCGAAAACAGGCGCCGACAGTGGCCGCGCTCGTGGAAGACTACATAGAAAACTATGCGAAGCCGAAGAAGAAGACGTGGGAGCGCGACGCGCAGCTATTGAACAACGAGCTGGTGCCGGAGTATGGCAGCGTGCGCGTGGGAGATCTGGACCGGTGGGCCGTAGAAGACCTGCTCATGGAGATTGCCGAGACCCGGCCCGTGTGGAGTAACCGGTTTCTGGAAGTTGGGCGCAAAGCCTATAACTGGGGAATGACAAAGAGGGAGTACCACAAGCATATCGAGTACAACCCATTCGCCAATCAGGACCGGCAACCCGAAGTTGCGCGGGATACGGTATTGAAGCCCCGGGAGCTCAAGACAGTTTGGAGAGCATATACCGAGCTAGGAAACTCCGCTGGCCTCGCGTTTAAGCTGTTACTGTTGACGGCGCAACGGCGCTCTGAAGTACTCACGATGCGCTGGGAGGACATGGAGGGAGACTGGTGGACGATACCAGCAGGTTTCACCAAGAGCGGCCGGTCGCACCGCGTACCGCTGACGGACACTGTAACCAAGCTGTTGGGAGATCAGAAGGAAAGCGGATGGGTATTCCCGAGTCCACGCAAGTCAACAGGGAAGCCAATCGTGCACCTAGATAAGGCGCACCACGCAATTCGAGAGGCCACCGGCATAGACTTCCGCATTCACGATCTGCGGCGGACGGTTGCAACCAACATGGCGGGGCCACCTTTGAGCGTTCCACGGCTGCATATCGCTATGCTGCTGAATCATGCTGTTCCCGGGGTAACTGGCAAGCATTACGATCTATACCAGTACGATGACGAAAAGCGCGCCGCTCTTGAAAAGTGGGACAAACGGCTGCGGGAGATCGTGACATGACTGACATTCGCGAGCAGTTGCTAAAGTGGACGCTATATCGAGCGGGCTGCGGAGAAACCGAATCAGCGCGCATGCTGTTGGGGCAATGTGCCCAGTATCTCAGTGTGGGCATATTACCGCCCGCAACTGTCAGGCACTGGTTAGCGATGGCGCTCAACGACATTGCCAAAGGCGGCGATGCAAACAAGATACTGATGGTCAAGCGTGACCGCGGCCGGGCAACGATAGACAACCTCGACAGAGATCGGGATCTAGCCGCCGCCATTGACCAAATGTTGTTAGAAACGCGGGAAGATGGCGAACACAAGTACCGGTATCGAGACAACGCTATTGACGCACTACTACAGGAATTGTCTGATGCTGAGCTGGACCCGGGAGTGCTTAAGATAGGCAAGTCCGACCTGCAGAAAATACACAACCGATGGGGGGACGTTAAGGACCGCAATTAATCGCCGTATTTGTTGCGGTGACTTATAAGGTGAGCATGTCGTAGCCTCTTGTGGCATTGGCGGGATAACAACAATCAGAACACCGCCAATTCATTCTGAAATTTTGTTAAGAGGCTAAGTAGCATGAAAGACGTCAATCGCTATAAAGACCTGGAGCGGCGGGGATACGGCTCGCGTTGGACAGTCGACCGTAACGTGAAGCAGGGCAAGTTCCCGGCCCCGCATGTGGATCCTAACGGGCGCCCGTTCTGGACTGACGAGCAGCTAAAAGAGTGGCTCGATTCTCAACCGCAGCCAGCGGCATGACAGGGAGGTTACATGGTTTCCAAGAAACAACGCCCGGCGGCAACCGGGCGTGTAATACCGTTTAGGCGGCGGAAAATACAGCGGCCCAATTTTAACCTCGCGCCCTGTTATTGCCAAGCGCGGGGGCGCTGCCCGACGTGCCGCGCATACGCGGCGCACCGATCTGCGGTTGCGGCGTTTGAGTGTTTCGGGGGCGCGCTATGAGTGCCGCCGCCGAGCGATTGCTCGCCCGACTCGATGGCGTGCGCGAAACCGGCTCAGGCAAATGGATTGCGCGCTGTCCTGCCCACGACGATCGATCTCCCAGTTTTTCTATTCGCGATGTCGGCGATCGTGTGCTCGTCCATTGCTTCGCCGGGTGCGACCCGGACGAAATACTGGCCGCAGTCGGACTCACATATGCTGATCTGTGGAACGAGCCGCTACCGCACCATAGATCGCGCCCGCAGCGCCCTCGCGTCGATTACAAGCGTGCCCTGGAGTTGGCCCGGCACGAGGCGTTGGTGTTGATGCTCGCTGCGGGTGATCTCGAACGCGGCGAGAAGTTATCACCCGACGATTTAGCAACTGTGCAACGGGCGGTTGCCAACCTTTCGCGGCTCGCTGAGGGGGTGATAGATGAAGTCGCAGCATGAGGCATTCGACGGTGCAGACAAGTTTTTCGAGGACGGCGAAGCGGCGATCAATTCGGTGGAATCATCCGAGAATGGCCGCGAGTCGGCGGCGACTCAACTGGTCAAGCTCGCAACCCAAGATACGCGACTATTCACCACACCGGACGATGAGGCCTTCGCGACATTCAAACAAGCCGGGCATGATGAGAACTGGCCTATTGCGTCTCGCGAGTTTACCGGGTGGCTTGGGCAACGCTACTTCAAAACCGCGCAGCGCGTAGTGCCGGAGTCAACCCTTCAGGACGCAAAACGGACGCTGGCGGGGCTCGCCAAGTACGAAGGTGATCGGCACGATGTTTATCTGCGTGTCGCGCCTTGGGAAGATGGGTTTTTGATCGACCTTTGCGATGACCGATGGCGCGCCGTGTTTGTCGGGCCGGGCGAAGTAAAGGTGCTCGACAAGTCCCCGGTGAAATTCTGGCGCACCGCTACCATGCTGCCGCTACCGACGCCGGATGATGACGCGGCGAACGTTGACCGGCTTTTCGAGTTCGTCAACGCAGCGGACAACGACCGCGACACCGTGTTGACCTGGGCATGCGATGCCTTCCGCCCGAGCTCGCCGTATTGCGTGCTCGAAATTATCGGTCAGCAGGGGAGCGGCAAATCCAAGCAACAGGAAATCATCCGATCCACAGTAGACCCTTCCACCGCGCCGCTGATGGGCAAACCAAAGTCGGTGGACGACATGTTCGTTGCCGCGAGTAAGGAACACGTCTTGAGCATGGACAATCTCAGCGGCCTATCCGCGGACTTTCAGGATGAACTCTGCCGACTGGCGACCGGCGGCGGACGCAAACAGCGGGCGCTTTACACCAATGCCGACGTGCATGCCTTGAACGTCAAGCGGCCGGTGATGATGAACGGCATAACCATATTGGCGACCCGCCCGGATCTGATTGACCGGGTGGTGCAGGTGGAGGTGCCGGTGATCCAGCGATACCGGAAAGAAAGTGCGCTCATGGCCGATGTGGGGAAGGCCCGGCCCGTGATCTTTTCCGGGCTGATGCAGTTGCTGGCGGAGGCGCTCGACTGGGTGGGACACTGGGATGCGCCCCGAAACCTTCGGCAGCAGGACTTTATCGAGCTTGGGCAAGCGGTGTCCCACGTCCGGCATGGCGATGCAGACAGATTCGTCCGGCGCTACGTAGACATGCGTCAAGACGCCCTGCTGCACGCCCTGGAGGGCGACCCCGTGATCCAGGCCCTTATGCACTTCGTGCACGTTGAGGGTGGATATTCTGGACTGCAAGGAAACCTGCTCAAAAAGCTCATGGCGCAGGCCGGGGTGAAGTCCGGCGCTCGGGACTGGCCGACCGATAGGGGCTTCAAAAACCGGCTTAAACGGGCGATTCCCGCGCTTGAACTGGCCGATATACGCATTCGGTTTGATCCTCAGCGCAAGCCAGATGGCTACCACGTCACCGTAGAAAAGATTGACCGGCAACCTACACAACCTACACAACGTACATCCGGGGCCGCTGAGAATGTACGTCATGTACGTTGTGTACGTTCGGACGCCGAAAAAAATACCGGGACTTATGAGCCGGGGACCGGCCCGCTGGAGGGGACATGAAATGAGAAATCCTAGACAAATCAAGGTGATAGGGGCGGATTGTTTCTCGTTTCCGACCGTTTGTCGGAATCGCCGCCCCGGAGATTGTCATATCCCCATATCAAAATTTCCCACATTTATGCAAAAACCACGATTTCAATGCTGTATAACCCCATTCCTTGGCCTAGAATGGCCTTAGAATGGCTCTAAAACCCCACTCATGAGGTGACCATGCCCAAACCACGAACCCCCACCAAACTGCTGGAATTGCGCGGCAGTTTTGCCAAAAACCCGCAGCGCGCGCGACCTAATGAGCCGGAAGCCGCCGGCGAGTTTCCGAAGGATCCGCCGAAACACCTATCGCGTGAGGTTAAGAAGTGCTGGCGCGAGTTGGTGCGACTCGTCCCGGCTGGTGTTTTGCAATCCAGCGACCAAGCGGCGATGGAGCAATTCGCGAATGTCCTGTACTTGTGCCGCGAGCGTGAGTGGCGGGATCCAGCGTTGATGATTCGGCTTGAAGCGTGTCTCGGCCGATTCGGTTTGACTCCCGCCGACCGTAGCCGGGTATCGGCACCGCCACCGAAACCGACGAAGTGGAGCAAAGTGAGTGGCTGAACCAATGAGACAACCAAAGATTTGCCCCGACTGCCTAAAGCTCATGGAGGAACACCGGAAAACAGATCAACGACTGAATCAATTTGTAGCCTGGTGTCCGCACCACGAAACAATGGCGATTGTAAGGATTGAGAATGGTGAAATCGTGAGCTGGACAATGGAGCGCCCAATTCGTAACACCGAGGAACTCGCGCAACGTACCGCTGAGATTGCGCGCACTGCGGAGGTCATGAGCGTCGCGTACACCGAAGATCGCACGTTGAATTAGAAAATGTGGTATTCTTATACACCAGTGCGAGACGTACTATCCCGCCTTCAAAGCGCGCGACGTTGCTTCAGGCTGGGCAAAGTAAGACGGCTTATGTCGTTTGTTTTTGATTGCCTAGAGAGAGGTTGAGCGCGTGTCTGAAATCCGTTTCTTACCCGTTACGATAAAAGCCGCGTCGAGCGAACCCGCTGGATTGATCGCGGGCTATGCTTCGACGTTCGATGGCCCACCGGATGCAGTCGGCGATATTGTCGCGCCCGGCGCGTATCAGGCGAGCCTCGAAAGCCATAAAGCCGACAACACGCAACCCGCGATGTTGTGGGGGCACAACCAGTCCGACCCGTGTGGACGTTGGCTGGAACTCAACGAAGACAGCCACGGGCTCCACGTGAAAGGCCGGTTAACCCTCGATAGCGACCGAGGCCGCAATGCTTTCGCCTTGGCGAAGGACGGAGCGTTGTCGTTTTCGGTTGGCGTGAATGTGTTGGACTTCGAGCAGACCGAAAATGCTCGTGTCTTGAAGTCGCTGCATTTGGCCGAAATCAGTTTAGTCGCACTTCCGGCTAATCCTCGCGCCCGCGTTACCGACGTGAAGTCGTTGACAGTTCGGGACTTTGAACACCTGGCACGCGACGTGTTGGGTCTGAGCGCGAAGGAAGCAAAAAGGCTAGCAAGTGCTGGCTGGCGCGGGCTTAAGGGAAGCGATGACACGCAAGATCTATTGGCGGCAATCGAAAAGCACACACAAACCCTGAAGCAATTTTTGAGGTGACAGTAATGAACGTTGAAGTGATTGAAAAGAGCCTTTCGGAATTTACCGAAACGGTACAAGCCGGGCTCGAAAAGAACGAGGCCGCGGTATCCAAGTTGGATGACACCACTACCGAGCTGGCCGACCGCGTGCATACGCTGGAGCAAAAGCAGTTCGGTATTTTGAGCGACGCGAGTAAACGACCCGAGTTTATGATTACCAAGGTCGTGCGCCACCTTTCAGATCCAAGCAACAATGTGCTGGACGGTTTTGAGCGGGAAACGCACGAAGAGCTAAAGGGCAAGTTGCCGCCGCCCCATCCGGGCGCGGTATGGGTGCCGCTGACTACAAAGGATGTGGATTATTCAGCAGGCAGCCCGAGCGCGGCCGGGTCCAATTTGGTCCCGCAGCAACTGTTTCCGCAATTGATTGATGTTTTGCGTCAAGAATCGGTTGTACTGGGGCTGAACCCACTAATGATTAGCGCGAGCGGTGACCTGGATGTTCCGAAAAAATCGACGGATTCAACCGCATATTGGTTTGCCGGTGACGGTGCAGATTCGATTACCGAATCGAATCCGACTTTTTCGCAAGTGCAGTTGCGCCCGAAATTCTGCGCCGGTCTGGTCACGGCCACTTATCGAATGTTGATTCAGACTGGTGGGAACGTCGAGCGGATCATTAGAAATGATTTGGCTGGCGTCCTGGCGGAAGAAATCGACCGGGCAGCACTTCAAGGCAGTGGTACCGGCTCGGAGCCAACCGGGATTCTCAACACGGCTGGAATCAACTCGGATTTGTGGAATGGCTCACCGGCGGCGATCAGTTGGGACGATGTGGTGGAGTGCGAGCGGCTCCTGATTGAGGACAAGGCGCTGCGGGGGTCATTGGCCTATCTGGCTGACGATGCAACCTACAAAAGTTTGAAAACCACAACCAAAGTAAGCGCGGATGCTGGAGCTGGCTTTTTGGCTGACGATGGCACACTGAACGGCTACCCGCTAACGGCTACCACACACATGCCCGCGAACACTTTGCTGTTCGGGAATTTCAGCGATCTTGTCGTTGCTGAATGGGGGGCGCTGGCGCTGGCGAGCGATCCTTATGGGAGCAATTTTGCCAAGGGTTCAGTTGCGATTCGGGCGATTCTACCGATTGATTTTGCCGTTCGGCATGCGGTGAGTTTCTGTAAGTCGAGCGCGAGCTAATTCCCTAAACAGGTCTGCCGGGAACCTGACCCTGAAATCCCGGTGCTTTTGTTTGTCAGACATGGCCGGGCCCTCGGGCCCGGCTTTTTTGTCAGCGTCCTTGTCCCAAGGCGGCGCGGATACTGGAAAAATCCAGCGCGCTAGACTTTTCGTTTTTTGCGGCCTTCATGTATGCCGCCGCGGACTTGTACGAAAACTCACAATTCGCCTTTACCCAGTCGCGCGACTCTTTCGGCCCGGCTGGCGGTCATGGTGTTGATACCGGCAGATTTGAGGGCGGCTTGTTTCGTAACACCGGTGTTATCCAATTCCGTTTTTGGTCCCGTCTTCGCTTTATCCAGTTCCCGCGTTATCTCCCCCATACGGCGGTAGGCGCGGAGCTTGATTTCTGCAGCATGGTTTTCCAGTTCAGTATCTTTTGCCTGTTTGGCGGAGAGTTGAAAATGGCAGCGCGCTGCCATTTTGCTTGGCGGCTTGCATCAGTCGGCTGCTGGTTTCCGACGATCCTTCGGCCAACAAGGGACAGTCCGCAAAAATCGCAACGAAGTCAGACAAAAGAAATCAGACGTATCCTATTGAAAAACTGTAAATTATCTCTTATTAAGAATACTTAACATTAACAGTATTTCAGTGGATACGGCGCAGAAAAAATCTGTCCAAACCACTATACTTTGTAAGGGCCGAGCACAGGTTTTCGAGGGGTAAGATTTTGTACAACGAGCGTAAGACTGCTCAAATGGCTGCATGGTTCATTAACCAAAGCGGGGGGCAGATCAATGTATTAAAGCTTGTGAAGCTGCTTTACCTGTCTGATCGGCGCTCAATGGAATTCACCGGCTTCCCAATGACTGGAGACAGGATGGTATCCATGCCTCACGGGCCAGTTCTCAGCCAAACATATGGTCTGATGGTGGGAGCCGGTCAGTATGACGGTTATTGGGAATCAGTGATTACTGATAGGGAAAATCACTGTGTGGGTCTTCACCAAGAAATCAATACGTTTGATGAATTTAGCGAAATGGACGAAGAGATACTGGCAGGTGTGTGGAAGGAATTTGGAGATATGCACCCGTTCCAGATTCGTGACTGGACTCACGATCATTGCGACGAATGGAAAGACCCGAAGGGTTCTTCGAACCCTATCCACTATGAGACTGTGTTCCTAGCTTTAGGTATGGATGAAAAGGAAGCCGCCGAGATGGCAAAAGATATTGAATCTCAATTGACGGCAGATCTGGTCCTTGTTAATCAATGATCTTGTGCCCGGTTTTGCGATGCTTGTACCAACTCCTAGGGACGATAATCCGGAGTCAAAGCACCTATTTGTGCTGTTAACGGACGCAGAAGATTATCACTCCGATTTGTTGCTAGTTTCCATAACAACCTGCCGAAAAAATAGCGACACTACTTGTTTATTGCGACCAGGCGACCATCACTTTATAAAACGCGAGAGTGTAGTTTTTTACCAACAGCCCAGACTAATGAAGGCGGGTCCCTTGTTGGCCGGAATAAATCGAAAAACCCTAATCCGTATGGATAATATGACGCTCGAGTTGCTTGAGCGTATATGTGAAGGAGTTACCAAATCACGCAGGACTCCGAGGTGGGCTAAGGATTTCTACAATAATAATCACACCTAGATGATTTAAAATTGTGCCGGATGCGGTCTAGCTCCATTCTTTGGGGTATTCGCAGGTTTCCCGTCAGTAGGCGGTGATTTTAACGGCGCTCTGTGATTGAAATTCGCTTCTCTTCCGGCGCAAGCTTCGAGATCACTTTTGAATAATCTGCACCAGCGAGCAAGACCTCTGCTAGTTTCGACCGATTCGGCTCCAGGGGGTATTTCGTAATACCATGCTTTTTCACCCTTCCTCCAGAATAACCAATAGTCACGACGCGACTGGCACTCTGCGCACTGAACCGCCGCTCGACCGAAGATTACGTGCCCCGCCGGCACAGCTTCGGCAGATTTTGATAACGAGCTGATTCTCCATGGCCCTCGAGCGGACTTTGGCCGGACATAGTCGAGACCCTTTACGGGAATCCGCAGATTTCCAGGGTCTTTCCCTTGTCCCTTAGCACGTTCGTCGAGATTCCAGAGCGCAAACTGATATTCCGGTTCATCGGCTAGGACTGGCGACAGGTTGACGACCCAGAAACGTAGGTGCGTGGGTGTATCAAACACAAGGGCAATATCGGGTCTGACGAGATAGTCGCGAAGCTGGATATAAGAGGTTAGCCCGCCCAAAATAAGGAGCGGTAGCCCCACTATCGTAACCAGGGAGGACCACGCACTTAGCACTTTGGATCTTCGCCTGAGGTACGAATTGACGCACCTCCACGTGGCCACCAGTTTTGAATTAATGTACTTCGGCCACCCTGCGGGAGACGATCCGGTCACTGCCTTAACGCCGCCAGCATTTCAACTTTGTCCCGATACCCGAGCAACGTCCAGCGCATGACTTCGTGGCCTTCCAGATCCGCCGTGAGGATTACGAGGTTGTGTTTGCAGAGGTAGGTAAAGGTGTCGGACTCGCACCGACCGAGCGCGGCCGTCGCGGCTTGTTCGCACTGGAAACAGAGACCTAGCGGGACCATGCGGGAATTGTACCGAGATTGAGTCTGAAACGGCTGCGTGAGAGGCCCGTAGAGCGGCGATCTGGGGTTAAGACAGAGGGTAGGTATGCCTTCGGTGGCTGTGCCACTGGGGACCGAATGAACGTTACCTTTTCATTACCTTTCAGGCGTTACCGGTGGATCGGTTGCCAGATAACTTATTGAAATTAATGGCTCCCCGGGACGGACTCGAACCGCCGACAGGGTGGTTAACAGCCACCACTTACCCCCTAACACACCACCGCATCTCATATCCTAACCTACTGTACTATTGATCTATTTTCTATCAAGGCATAACATCGGGTAACAGCGTAAAACTGAAAATAGTTACCCCAGTGTTACCCCGTAGGAGCAGGTAGTGCCATGCGAAAGAAGATCACAGCCAAGATGGTGGACAATCTCACGCCGCCGCCGCAGCGGACCGAGATTCGAGACACGGTACTGAAAGGCTTTGGTTTCCGCTACTGGAAGTCAAAGAGCGATGCCCAACGCGTGGAAGGCTCTTGGTTTATCACCTACCGACGCCGGGACAACGGCAAGCTGGCGCGACACACAATTGGCCCGCTGGGCCGCTACAGGCTGGTAGCGGCCCGGGACAAGGCCCGGGACCTGTTCATCAAGATCGACAATGGCGAGCCGCTGCGGAATGCTGACCTGCCAGCAGACACCTTTGGGGCAGTCGCCGATGTATTCATCAACCGCTACGCCAAGCGGCACCATAAGGACTGGGAAAAGACGGCGCGAAGGATAGAGCGTGAGCTCGCGGGGTGGCGACACCGCAAAATCACGGAAATAACGCGAGCAGACGTGTTGCGGGCGCTGGACCGGCTTTTAGATCAGGGTAAGGACTACGCTGCCAATCGTCTGTTTGAGGTGGTTCGTAAATTGTTCACGTGGGCTGTGGAGCGAGGGTACATCGAAACCTCACCAGTGTCTGGGATTCGGGCGCCGGGCAAGGAACGCAAACGAGACCGGGTGCTGACGGACGATGAGATTCAAAATCTATGGCCCGCACTAGAGGGAGTGGGTTACCCGTTTGGGCCGCTCTTTCAGTTTCTCTTGGTGACTGGTCAGCGGTTGGGAGAAGTCACCAGCGCGACATGGACCGAGTTCGACTTGGACCGAAAAGTCTGGACGATCCCGTCCGAGCGGTACAAGTCCGACCGTACCCACCAAGTACCTCTGTCAGACTTGGCGCTTGATATTCTCGATTCTCTACCCCGTATTGAGGGAACGAATTATCTGTTTTCCAGTGGTCGTACAACGCGGCCTGTGTCTGGTTACAGCAAGGCCAAAGAGCGCATAGACAAACAGATCGATATCGCTCCTTGGCGGCTCCACGATCTGCGCCGCACCGTGAGAACTGGGTTAGGCCGGCTTGGGGTACCGCCGCATGTGGCCGAGTTGGTTATAGGGCACACGCAAAAGGGACTTCACGCGGTCTATGACCGCTATACGTACCAAGCGGAAAGGGCCGATGCGCTGCAGCGTTGGGCTAGCTTTCTTCGGGGTGTAATAGCAGGAGAAGGCGGTGAATTTCTGCCGTTGGTTTGCGTGAAGTGAAAATCCGCTGGAAAGATCCCTTGGAAGTGGATGCTGTGTGCAACTGGTGGAGAGCGGTTCGAGGTGACGGGCATGCTGGTCGTGTGGTGTTAGCGCAGTGCGCTCAATGGATCGAAAGAGGTGAACCGGTCCCTGAGCCGATGCGCGGTTATCTGAGAGAATTTCTAGTCGCCATCGGTGAGAACAAGACCGTATCCGAGGCGTTGGGCTCGCAAAAGAGGTCTATTTTTGGGAAGAATGAGGCTCGCGACGCGACTATTGGTATGTATGTAACCAAACGCATTCGCGACGGTCTAGAACAAGAAGAGGCTGCCTATGAAGCAATGGAGAGGTTCGGCATTGAGCGGGACGTAAGTACGATCTTGAAAATTTATCGACGTTACAGCCCGATCCTAAGGCATGGGATCCCCGATTTTCTCGAGAAGATCCCGGAAATAAGGTTTACAAAGGATGAATACCGCGAAGCTCTAGATAGGTTAAAGGTGAAGACCCCCAAAAAATAATGAGTGACTCAATAGGCGACTTTAATTCATTTAAACTTGCCTAGTCATCAGCGGCCATCGCCACTAATCTTGCTGCACCATATCCAATCATGGTGAAGCAAATGACAAATTCCCACAAAGTACTACGCCGAAAAGCAGTCAGGGAGAAGACCGGCTATTCGGACATGCATATTTACCGGTTAGAGCGTGCCGGCAAGTTTCCTCGACGTGTTCAACTAGGCCCTAATTCCGTCGGCTGGATCGAGTCTGAGGTCGATGAGTGGATTGAGGAGCGGATGCGGCAACGGGGCGGGGAGGCGCTTGTGGCATGATCTCAGACGAAAACCCCTGTGCCGGCGGGAAGGCCGGCGACAGGGGCGCGTTCAACGCGATGCACAACGCGAAGTATACGCGCCCCCACCGAAACAAAAAACCCACAACCCACAAGCTGCTCCTGTTCACTGCTACCACTGCACTCACCGTTCTTTCTTGGCGCGACGGTCACATCTTGGAGTGTGCCGGCCAGCCGTACCTAAAGCTGAATGAGCTGACGCTACAACGCATAGCGGCTCGCGGGTCCTCAGTCAGGATTGCAGAGTTTCGCAATGACACCGCGTATCGGAAGGGACTCCGCATGATGCGTGCGGGGAATCCTGAGACCGGGGACTTCCAGGGATTGGTCCAACCATTCGGTTGCCACAAGCAACTCACCCCGGATCAAGTCAAAGCCATCCGCCGCGACTACAACGCAGTCATACGTGGTACTTCTACCCTGCTAAACAGAACTGTGGAGGGCGTCGCGGATGCTTGGGCGATAAACACTCGCGAGCTGTACCGATTGCTGGATGTGAAACGAGGGTCTAAGACTACCGTTTCAGGGGTGGCGGCATGAAAAGGAAATCAACAGGTTATAAACGCAGTGCTCGCCTACCCTGTAGGGTAGCCTCAATTCGGGTAGCACTACAGAAAATGGTGGGGGTGATTGATGGCGAATTCCAAGGCCGGAAACGCCAAGGGCCGGCGTGAAAAGGGCCGCTTCATCGCAATACCCGCGCCCGTCCTGGAAAGCGATGAATATGCCCAATTGTCTCCAGCCGCGGTAAAACTCATGGTCGATCTGAACACGCAGTTCAAAGGCCACAACAATGGCGACCTGTCTGCTACATGGTCGATGATGAAGAAGCGTGGCTGGAAGTCGAGTGCCACCCTGTTTCGGGCACTAACAGAACTGCTTGAGAAAGGCTGGATAGTGAAGACTCGGCAAGGCGGCCGGCACAAGCCAAACCTGTTCGCACTGAGCTATCTCGCCATCGATGACTGTGCTGGCAAGCTCGACATCAAGCCAACTGCGGCACCGCCGGGCACCTGGAAAAACAATTAGGGTAACTCTCATATGGAGCACATTAACTCTCATATGGAGCAATCAGCGCGGAGGGTTGCTTAATATTTAGGCAATGTAGTCCATATGAGAGTGAGTCAGCGCAATTTCGGGAGATCAATTAACTCAGTTATGAAACACCTTCTTAGATTATACCAGGGGCCTTGCAGTTTAAGGACTGCTGGCACACAGAAATAGATGGATCCGTCGGGTCTAAGTGATCCAGAACATCTTCTGAAACGATACACGACATGAGCAAACTCAACCCTCACACCATTGCCTCTGATTTGGAGCGTCTCTTCGACCTGATGAACACCGCTCAGCACGACAATCACTGCGAGATCTACCATCGGGCGCGGCAAAAACGCGACCCGTCGAGCCGCTGGCAGTGCACCTGTTGGAAACATCCGTCTATGGACCTCGTTGAGCAAATGCGGGACGAGGTGCTGCTGGGCAAAGAATTCGAAATTGGGCGACGAAAGCGCGCAACAGGTTGATCCCGAACTGTTCGAGGTCCGACGGCAGTATCGCAAGGCGCTCTCGGAGCTGACCCGTCGCCGCAAACGCGAAGCCAGGAACACGGACCGGTGAGGACAGGACGGGCTCAATGGGCAAGGGCACGACTGGCGGCATGGGTCCTTCCTATGTTGCGATGCAATGCGGTGCGCGAGCCCGGCGAGATTCGTGAGTTTTTCTCCTCGGTACTTCGACTTCGTTTCGCAAACGGACATAACCCGTTGAATTTGTTGATCCGTTGTCTCGATTTACGGCAGTTCGGCGCTCTTTCACTTCGTTTTTAGCCAAGGGGCGAAATTGCCGGAGAAAGACTCCAACGACATCCCACACAAAGAGGAAGACACGATGAAAACTGAACACATTCCCGGCGAGCTGTCGGTTCAGGAGCTAGGTGATCTGATCGACTTATCTCCACGTCGTATTCAACAATTGGTGAACGCGGGGGTCTTGACCAGATCGCGCCGGGGACGATATCCGGCTCAGGAAAACATCCGCGGGATCATGCAGTACTATCAGCGACAGGGCCCGGATGATCTGGAGGTCGAACGAGCAGCGCTGTTGCGTGTACGACGTTGTAAGGCGGAGCTGGAGGTGGCGGAGTTGGAACGTCGATCAATCCCATTCGACGAGGTGGAGACCATCTTCACACAACTTTTGAGCATGTGGGCGACCTCTCAGGATGGCATCGCCGGGCGTTGCGCGGGTCAGGTAGCCGCGGAGAGCGACCCGGGTAAGTGCAGGCAGATCCTGTTGGATGAACAAAGAGCGATCAGAGCAGACGCTGCCGCGGCTGTCAGAAAATGGGCTGAGGCTAACCGTCCTCGCGAAGGTGGCACTGGAACCGTCTCTGGCGAGGGCGCCGGATCTGTAGGCGGATCAGAACGTGATACTGCCGGCGGACTCTCGCGAACCGGGGAAGTGCCGGTCGAGTAGGAACGGCGCGTATGGGCTCGATCGTGTAAGACGTTGGGCGGCCCCCGGTACCCGTACACGTTCTGGGCCATGTTCAATCGAGGTGGCAATCTGGTTCGATTAATTGATTTATTCAACGCGAAGACTGACCGAAATTGGCCTGTGATCACTTGGTCTCTGGCTTCGCCTAAGCCCATCTGAGTTCGCGTCGAACACCGCGTGTTCCACTATCGCGGAATCAGGTACTAGGTTGATACCGCCATCGCCATTTATTAGCGCTGGGGACACCATGATATGGTCGATGAGTTCCCGAGTGAGTTCATTGCCCATCAATGGGTTGTGAAACTCTGCAGTCCACGCTTGAGCCATTTGAGTGGGTTCCATCGCGTGTTTCATGATCAAGTCAGGACGCATGATCGATCCTACCAGCTCATCCACTATGTTATGGATCATGAACTCTTCCTCGAACTCTTCGGCGAGTGGACCATCGTTTAGATCACCGATAACCAGGATGGCGTCCTGGTCGGTCCTGATTCGACTCTCAACGTACTTCCGGAGCCGACGAACCTCTGCCGAAAGTTTCTGACGGGCCAGTAACGCATCGTGCATCGCCTCGGGGTCACGTTCCAGCCAGCCATCGAGATCCAGGGAAGAGAATTTACTCTTTGTGTGAACGACTAAGATCTCTACGCTTCCGCCGCTCGTGGGGGTGTAGGTCAGCATGAGCGGGCGTCGATAGAAATCGTGTGCTATGCGATGGTCTTCTACGATCTCGCCCCACGGATAGAATCCGATATCCTTCCAGAGGGCTTTTACTTCATCCGAATCGGGGTCCTCAGCAGCGACTTGATCGGCTACGGACTCATGGACGAGTGCGTGAATTGTCTGCCAACGGGGGTTGGAGGTAAATACAACGTACTCGTTGTCTAGAAACTCGTTCACGAAAAACTCCATCTGAGACTTCAACGGCGGGCCTTCCTGGAGCCCAACAATCTGAGCTTCCATCTGTCTGATGGTTGCCGCTATGCGTTCGCACAACTCCGTGACATTCTGAATCGGCTCGAGTGAGATCGGACCTAATTGTCTACCAGCAAAGGTATTGGGAATCCCCGTCTCTGGCGTCCAATCAGTCCAGAGACCGCCAAACAAGGAAACCATCCACTCAACATTAAAGGATGCGATTTTAACGTCCATGATTCTTTACCTGTGGGCAATGAGTTTGAACTTCGTATAAGGTTAGCACCGAGACCTGGGCGAGAATATTACAGCCGTAAAGATGCTTCGGTGTTTGAGGGGGTTGTCCGACACACTATCGGACGATTGTCGCTTGCCCCCCAATCCTAACCGGCGTAAAGTTGTGTGTACGGGCCTAGGAACCCGAACCATAAGCGGACACCGCACCCGATAGCTTGCGGATTTTTTATGCCTCTGTGCCGGGTGTCCGGTGAATACAACACCTCCGGGGAATAAACCGGGCCGTGCTTATGGACGGTTCCTAGCGCCCGGCAACCCTTAAAACGGAGGTATCAGCAATGTCCAGTAAGCAATTCCCCATTTCGCAGTACGGCTCGCGGGGGCCCGCGATTATGTGTCCGTTGAAGATGACGACAGATTCGATAAACGAAACAGAATGGGGGCCGCATGATGACTAAATCAATCATTTTGAGGCGCTCTGAACGACTGGCCAGTCCTCGGTTCGGTTATCCAGATCAGGACACCCTAAACTTGCAAGAATGCTTAGATTCAGTATTGATGTGCCTGGGCCACGCGGAAAATATTCAAAACATGGCGATGGATCACTTGGAAAGTGGCCACAGGTGTGCGACGTCGAACACCATAGTTGCCATGATCCAAGTCAATAACGATATTGATGACGCACGGTTTTTGCTGGAACGTCTCGCCAACGCTATTCGGGGAACCGACGTATCGGGTGGTATCGCTCGGCTGGAGAGAACCAACGACTAAGCCTCTTTGAGGCCGCCCCGCTTCGGCGGGGCTGGAGATGGCGGAAAGGGTAGTAGCGGATATGTAGGACTCAGCTGTTGGCCGGGTCTATAGACATTTAGGGTAGGCGCCAATTCGGGTCGCCCCGATTTGGCAACTAGCGTGCCCGGCGAACCGTTTTGACGTAAACGGCGACCCCTGTAAGGGGTACTCGGCGCGGGCCATCGGCCTACCACGGCCCAAGGGTGTCCGGCGAAATCCGATGGCTTCGATCGAAAAAATCTGAGGTGGACAACCTCTGTACTCTGATGGTGGTTAGCCGTGTGGCTCGGCACAATGTTTGGCAACCTTTGAACGTCTTGAATGCCGAGATCTGCCCGGCAGAAGGACAGTTTTGTTAGGAATTGTTAGCTGGTATTTACACGGCTTATTCGGGCCGGTATAACGCCGCCCACTACAATCAAAAGGACTGGCCATGCGGGCCTCCGCCCGGCAACGGACGTTTCCTGCCGTACCACGACGAACTCCCCTATGTGCAAGCGCACGACCGGCGCGAGATCGCGCTTGCGCCGAGGTGGATGTGCTTTCTTCCTCATGTTCGCTGTGTCGTTCCCGGTAATGGCCGATCCGATTTATCGCTGCGTCACTGATGCGCGCGACACAAAGAGCGGCGGATGTTCGTTTGAACCATCGCCGTGGTTGGACGGCCCGATCCGATACGGTCCTGATGCCTTTGCGTGTTGGATCAACGCCTGCGACGGATTCGCCGAGTTTCTGAACGAGACCCAGCAATGCAATGAAACCTGGACATCCGTGATGGATCCCCCTCCTAGCATCACCTGTCGGTGCACCGGGAACAATGGGGGCGAGGGCAACGCGGCGGTACAAGCGACACAAATCGGGACTTGTCCGGGCTCCCAGGTCCCCAACCCGAATACCGGCCAGTGCGAAGCCACGACGGTGCCTAAGGAACTCGGTGGGAGCTGCAATAGCAAGTTCAATCCCTGTAACGTCGCGACCGGCAATAAATACGAGTCCGAGACGGACTATCAATCGACGAATGGACTCGCGTTTGTGCGCCATTACGACAGCCAGGACAATCAGAATCGGGGTTTGGGCGTCGGCTGGACCTCGAACCTGCATCGGTCGCTGGAACTCGAAGGCACGGGCCTGATGGTTTGGCAGGCCGACGGACGAGGTGGGCCGTGGGTCAACAATGCCGGCGTGTGGACCGGTGATCCCGATACGAACCTGCAGCTCACCGAAGACGCGACGGGCTATATCCTCACCATGCCGGACAACCGCGCCGAGCGGTATGACCTCAATGGTAAGTTGATCTCTGAGACCACGGCCACCGGGCTCACGACTCAGTACGCCTACGACACCAACGGGCGTTTGGAGACCGTGACCGGTCCCTTCGGCCACAGCCTGACATTGGGCTACGGCCCCACCAACGGATGGATGGACACCCTCACTGATCCGGCCGGTAACGTGTATCGCTACGGCTACACCACCCAAGGCAGTTCCTATGTCTTGAGCGAGGTGGCGTATCCGGATGAGACGCCGGGCGACAACACCGACAATCCGAAACGGATTTATCACTACGAGGACCCCAACTTCCCGGATTTCCTGACCGGGATTACCGACGAGAACGGCGACCGTTTCTCAACGTTTGCGTGTGGGGCCGGCGGCAAAGCGATCTCGACGGAGCACGCCACCGGCCCACAGGAAAAATACCAGTTGAGTTACTGAGACCGATTGCGTTTCCGCAAGGCACGCGATGACCCCTATCGATCAATCAAGAAAACTTAGGACAGTTTGTATGCGAACAGTAAAAAGAGCGAATCACGATGTATACCGGGACCTGCGAGTGGCCATGTCGACCTCGCGGCACTCCATGCTGATTGGCGGACTGGTTGTGGTTCTGGCCCTGTGCGTCCCTCGGGTTACGTTCTCGGCCACCATCTGGCAGTGCTGGACCGATCGGATCGAGCCTTTTACGTTTCACTATTCTACAGATCTGTCAGAGGCATGTTATCGAGCTTCGTTTGATTTTCCCGGCCAAACCAACTGGGGGACGAGAGAGTTTTGCTACATGATTGGTTGCGCGCCGACTGGCGGGTGTAAAGCGCGTTATGCAATCACGTGCGATCCGTTGTTCCTCAAAGCTGACGAGCCGTACGACCATACCAACACCGGCATTACCTGCGATCCACCCCGCGACGCCAATCCGGTGACCGGTGCCTGCGAGCTGCCGCCCAAACATCTGGGCTGTTCGGCGGATGTCAGTAGTATTCATTCCTGCGACCCGGGCTCCGGCAACAAGTTTCATTCCGAAACGGATGTCGATGCCTCGAACGGCTCGTTGTCCTTCGTGCGTCACTACAACAGCGGATCGACGGCGAATCACGGATTTGGGGCCGGTTGGACGTCCAATCTGCACCGGCGCCTCGAGATTGCCCGTAACACGGTCGTCGTGCGTCGTGGCACCGGCCGCGGCGAAATGTGGTCCAACACCAATACCGGTTGGACCGGGGACGCCGACTCGACCCTCCAGTTCGCCCAAGACGCCACCGGATACACCCTCACCCGCGCCAACAACGACTCCGAGCGGTACGACCTGAACGGAAAACTCGTCTCAGAGACCACCGCGGCGGGCCTGACGACGCAATACGCCTACGACACGAACGGTCGTTTGGAGACGGTCACCGGGCCGTTCGGGCATACGCTGACCTTTGCCTACCAACCCACCAACGGGCGGTTGGACACCCTCACCGATTCCGCCGGTAATGTGTATCGCTACGGATACACCACCCAGGGCAGCTCGTACGTCTTGAGCGAAGTGACGTATCCGGACGAAACGCCGGGGAACACCACCGACAATCCGAAATGGATCTATCACTACGAGAACGCTAGCTTTCCGAATCATCTGACCGGGATTACCGACGAGAACGGCGACCGGTTTGCGACGTTTGCCTACGACGCCAATGGCCGGGCGCAGTCCACCGAACACGCGGTGACCGACAACGTCCAGCCGCAGGAAAAATTCACCCTGGGGTATCAATGATGACGATGCGAACCCTGCCCGCGCCATTCCACCCTTTCCAGAACACTGTAGTCAGGAACCGACGCATGGAAACGACTTTGTCTGACTCCGCCGACCGTTTGTGCCACACATTGCCCTGGGATGCCTTCAGGGTGCTGCGATCGAGATTCGCCCTGTTTCTGGTTACCGGGGCCCTGGCGCTGCCGGGCTGGGCGCAGACGACCACCACCACGGTCACCGACCCGGTGGGGGAGGTGTGGACCTATACGTTCGAAGAGAACCTCGGGGTCAAGAACCTGCTCTCCAAGATCAGCAACACCGACGGCAAGGGCATCTCGCAAGTGTTCGACACCAACAACAACCTCCAAGAGCGCACCGACGAGGAGGGGCGGGTCACGCAATACGGCTACAACCCCACCAACCAACGCGATTCGATGACCGAGGCGTTCGGCACGGCGGAAGCGCGCACCACCACCTACGAATACCAGTCCCCGGACATCGATCTCATCACCAAGGTGATCGAGCCGAGTGTCGCGGCGGGGCTGAACAAGGAGACGGTGACGGTCTACAACCCGGATCTGACCGTCCAGTCGATCACCATCAACGGCTTCAAGGACAACGGCAACGCCGTCTCGCGCAGCACCTCTTTTCAATACAACCCGTTCGGCCAGGTGAAAGAGATCGACGGGCCGCGCACCGATGTCGCCGACCTGACCACGATCGCCTATTACGAGTGCACCACCGGCGCCGAATGCGGCCAGATCCAGTCGGTGACCAATGCCCTCGGGCACCCCACCACCTACGACACCTACGACGCCAACGGGCGGCTCAAGCAGATGACCGATCCTTTGGGCGTGGTGACCACTTACGACTACTATCCCCGCGGCTGGCTCAAGACTGTCACCCAGACTCCGCCCGCCGGCCAGGGCCCGGCACGAGTCACCCAGTACACCTACGACCCGGTCGGTCAGTTGGAGACCGTCACCACCCCGGACGGCATTGTCCTGACCTACGGCTACGACGCCGCCCACGATCTCAAGACCATCACCGACAACCTGGGCAACCAGGTGAGCTATCTCTATGACCTGAAGGGCAACCGGCGCCAGGAAGACACGAAAGACCCGGACGGCACCCTGGTGCGCACCGTCAGCACGGTGTATGACCTGCGCGACCGGGTGGAATCCATCAACGCGGCGGGCTCCCTGACCCAGCTCATCCACGACGCGGTGGGGAATCTCAAAACCGAGACCGACCCCAACCTGAACCCAGCCACCACCCACCAATACGACCCTCTGCACCGCCTGGCGCAGACCCTCGATGCGATGGGCGGCACCACCGACTACACCTACGACATCCAGGACCGCGTCAAGAAGGTCATCGCCCCGAACGGCGCCAAGGCCCGCTACAGCTACGACGACCTGGGCGATCTGCAGTGGGACATCATCCAGGACCGGGGCTCGGTCAACTACCAGTACGACAAAGCGGGCAACATCACCCGCATCAAGGACGCCCGCAACGTGTTGACCTACTTCAGCTACGACGCCCTGAACCGGCCCATTGCCATCGATTACCCGGGCACGGACGAGGACGTGACCTTCGGCTACGACACCTGTGTCAACGGCACCGGGCGGCTGTGCCAGATCATCGACGAGAGCGGCACCACGGACTTTGAATACGACGTGTGGGGCAATGTCAAAAAAGAGACCGCCCTCCGGCAGGGGGTGACCTATGTCACCGAATACAGCTACGACGCCGGAGACCGGATTCTGACCCTCACCTACCCGGATGGGCGCGTCTTGACCTACCAGCGCGACGCCATCGGCCGCATCGAGGCGATCACCAGTGTCTTGGACAGCACCCTCAATATCCTCACCGCCCGGGAGTATCGGGCCGACGGGTTGATCCGAAGCCAGACCTTCGGCAATGGGCTAATCGAAACCCGCGGCCACGACCTGCAGGGGCGGCTCGAGACCCAGACCCTGGGAAGCCTCGTCAACTGGTCCTACGAATACGACCCCAACGGCAACGTCAAGAAGCGCAATCAGCCGACCGAGGGCCGGGATTACGACTATGACCCCCTGGATCGTCTTACTATCGATATTGCCCAGTTGGCCACCGCGTCCATTGCCGATTACGGCTATGGCTATGACGGCAACGGCAACCGCACGAGCCTGGACAAGAACGGGACGATCACGCCCTATGCTTACGAGAACGCCATCAGTAACCGGCTGGACATCGTCGGCACCGACGACATCGGCCTGGATCCGGCCGGCAACCTGATCAGCGACCAGAACGGCGCCCGCACCTTCACCTACAACAGCGCCGGGCGGCTTACCGAGGTGTTCGAGAGTGCGGTCCTCAAGGCCACCTTCACCTACAACGCCAACGGCCAGCGCACCCGGAAAGTCGCCGGCAGCAAGACCTTTGTGTATCTGTACGACACCGCAGGCAACCTGATTGCCGAGTACAAGAACGGCAAGCCGATCAAGGACTATATCTGGGCCGATGGGCTCCTGGTCGCGCATCTGCAGGTGTTCAAAAACGCCTCCGGCGTGGTCAAAGACACGACCAGTACTTATCTCTTGGCCGACCATCTGGGCACGCCACGGATCGGCACCGATCCCGCCCAGGCCCTCGTCTGGCGCTGGGACAGCGATGCGTTCGGCATCAAACAGCCCGATGCCGACCCGGATGGCAACGGCAGCAACATCTGGATACATCTACGCTTCCCGGGCCAGTACCGGGACTCCGAAACCGGGCTATACTACAACTGGAACCGCTACTACGACCCCAATACGGGACGATATATCACGAGTGATCCGATTGGCCTAGATGGTGGGTTAAACACTTACGGCTACGTTGGGGGGAATCCGCTACTAGGAATCGATATCCAGGGGTTGGAGAGAAAACCAGGTAGAACTCCGCCAACCAGCTGGCCAGATCTTCCCAGTAACGTTGGGGGGAAAAAGCCGAAATGGAATTCTAAAGGGTACTGGGAAGGCAAGAAAGGTCGAAAACTCACGTGGGATGACCGATCTCATGGTTCAGGTGTCGACCGTGGGCAAGGCCCACAAGGTGGGCATTGGGATGACGAATCTAGTAACAACCGTTGGGACCGAGATGGCAATCCACTTCCTGGCTCGGACGAAACAAGATCTGCTAGTCAGATGTGCGGAGAAGCGTGTCAGACAACTTTGATATGGACCGGCGTGGCGGTTGTAGCGGTCTGCTGTGCGTTGCAACCGCAGCTATGCCTGCTTGGTGGAGCTGCAAGCACGCTTATGGCGCATTAGTCTCGTCCGTAAAGGAGGAACTAACAGATAAGGGGTAGATCAGTGACTGGAAGAATTGATGAGCTTCTCCACTCCATTCGCCGACGTTATGAAGCGGTGACTGGATCCTATTCTGACTCGATACAAGAAGCGTTTGTTTCGCATCTGGAATCGCTGACCCGATGGTACGATGAACCACAGGATTATCCTGACGTTACAGACATTTCTTTTCCCGAGACAATCGCTATAGCTTATGCTGTTTGTCATCCACAATGTGGGGTAAGGCAGCTGATAGTTGATGGCAGCACACAAGAGTGTCAGCGATGTGGAAGCTTAATGCACCGAACAGAAACTCGAAAGTACAAACTTGTAGATAAGAATTGAGGGGTTTGGGAATTTCTGCAAACCGCGTCTAGGCGATTTTCAGTTAGGAGGGCGACTATCGGGGCAAAGCACTGCTAACGGATTGAGGCCTCTGGGGAAAATGGCTACAGCCGCAAGACCCTGACGGGCGATCACTGCGAAGTAGAGATCGACACGCCCCGCGACCGCAACGGCTCCTTTGAACCGCAATTGGTGCGTAAGGGCCAGACCCGCCTGACCCAGTTCGATGACCGGATTCTAGACCCTGTCTGCGAAGGGGATGAGCATCCAGGATATCGTAGCGACCTTCAAGGAGATGTACGACGCGGACATCTCGGCCGGGTTGGTTTCGAAAGTCACCGATGCGGTGCTGGAGCGAGTGCTGGAATGGCAATCACGGCCGGTGGATGAGTTGTATCCGATCGTTTATCTGGACTGCAGCGTGCGAAGAACGCCCTAAAGTGGACCGGTATACGCCGGTATTTTGTTCTTTATCTCAAGGACGGAAAAGAGCGCAAATCAGGATGGTTCTTTTCCAGAGATCGTGCAGAACGGGCGCTAGAAATAGTACAACAGAAAGGCTTTGACGCAATTATCTACGTCGATTGAATCAAATTGAGCAATCAAAATTACTCGGACGAAGAGGCCGCGATCTGCGGCGTTGTGCGTCAGATGGTGATGGACTTCGACTGATTTCCCGACGATATTAGCAACAGGATGTTCGCAGCCTGTCCAGTGTCTTCGTTAGCGGTTTAGGGCCCGCTCAATTCTGGCGATACATTGAGAGGGGTTCTTGGAAAGCCGGCATTCCCATATACGCACGACTCGCCATCCTTGACGCCGGAGATGGCGGCTTACCTGACGGTCGCGAGCCTTGTTGCGCTTAATCTTTTCTTCCCACGCTTTTGCATTCCCCTTGGGGGTAAGGCTTCTACCACATTCATGACCATGCCAAAAACATCCATCTACGAAAACTGCAACTTTCCATTGCGGCCAGACGAAATCCGGTTTCCCGGGCAACGGTTGATGCCTTCGCCAACCATGTAGACTCATTTTCCTAAGTAGCGATACAAGGCGTTGCTCAGTAGTAGCGTTTCCTCTGCTACGCACTCGGGACATTAGCTGTCCGCGAGTTAGGCCCCCGAACGTCGTTCGCTCTTTCTGCGCGTCACCCGGCCACTGCCCCATCAACGCTTACCCCGACGACCGCGGTTCATAACAGCCGAGAGCCCCTTCTTACCAGCCAATTTTGCGTACAGCGGAGGAACTGCGTTGCCAATGAGGCCGCACACGGCGTCTATCTGGTCGGTGACGAAGCGGTAATTTTCGGGGAACGTCTGGAGCAGAGCCGCCTCACGGACTGAAATGGTGTATCGGCGTTTGTCCGGGTGTCCGAACCTACCCTTGCACGGGGTCGTACATCCACCGGTGATGGTCGGTGCAGCCTGGTCCCAAGCCATTCTTCCGTACACGTTCGTAAACCCGTCGTAACCGTTCCGGTGACACTTCGGACGCAGCGACTCGTCCACCTTCAACCATGTCTGGCCGGGTTTGGCGGCTCGCAGGCGATCCTTCGTTTGCGGCTGAAGATCACGAACCACGTGCCAATTGTGCGATTGAGGCCCGCCGTTTTTGAGTGCCGTGCTTAGCGTAACCGGCGCGCCGAGGTGCCCGATGACTTCTCTTATTGGCTTCCACGGCTCCAATCCAGAACCCGGCTTTGGAAAGCGGGCATGCGTGGCTTCTGGGAAAGGGATGGCGAAGCCGCGACCCGCGAGTAAGACCAAACGCCGCCGAGATTGCGGAACGCCGAAGTTAGCCATCTGTTCGACTCGCCAGCAGTCCTCGACGTAGTATCCGGCGCGCCGCAGGACCTTCAGGAACTCAGCGAAGATCAGCTTGCCACGATCCACTAGGCCGGGCACGTTCTCCATCATGATCGCTTCCGGTCTCAGCTCCTCAATGAGCTGCGCCATGACGAGGACGAGTTCGTTTCGGGGATCGTTCTTCTTGTGCTTCGCCGTCAGGGAGCAAAACCCTTGGCAAGGCGCGCATCCGGCCAATAGGGTGATCTTCCTTTTTCCCACGGCCCGCAGGAGTTCCTTGGCGGACACTTCCCGTATGTCCTTTTCAAACAACGTGGTGCGGCGATTGTTCCGACGATACGTCTTGGTCGCGATGGGATCGACCTCCACGGCCGCCGCGACGTGAAACCCCGCGTCACGGAGTCCGCGGGTCAAACCGCCGCATCCGGCGAACAGATCAATCGCTATGGGCTTCCGTGCAGTCACCTCTTCTTCCTCGCGGCTCGCCTGGGCGCTTTCTTCTTGGTGCTCTCGGTAGCCCTAGTTCTCAACTTCTTCCGAGCCACAGTCTTCTTCCCTCGCGGCTTATTCGGCCTTGGTTGGTCTTCAGACTCAAGGCCCTGCATCCTTGGGTCATCCGCCGGCGCACGAAGCTTGACGACGTCGAGGAACTCTCTGTGCATTATTTCCGTGGTCGCTAGCAGGTTGTCCCACGTGCGGAGGTCGAACACACCCGAGTTTTGGTGGATCTTGGCGTGCTGCTGGTCATCGGGCCGAATGCGACCGCAGATGAGTAACCCGCGAACCGTGGCCCTGCGGTGAGCAGGGTCCGTCGACTCTTCCTGCAGTTTTCTCTGAAGAAATGCAACGTAGTCGCGCAACTGGTCGAACTCATCGCGCCCGACGAGATCCCCTGGGCGCTTTGCTTCAACGACATGCGCAGTCTGATACGTATCGCCGAGGCAGAAAAAGTCGAGACGTCGAGATCCTTCGCCGGCTCCCGACTTTTTAAGCCCGAATTCCTTGGCGATTAGGTTGTCGAGGGACTTCTCGTGCACGAGTATCGTCCACTTCGGGTCGATCAGCCATGGGTGATCCCTGAGATAGTCCTGCATGTCGGGCTTCTCCGGGACCTTGTCCTGGATCATCTGCGCAAACTTTCGGATGATCTCGACGCGTCCCTTAACAAGGTGCGCCGTGCTGACGGCCTCTAGAATATCCCACTCCGACAGGACCTCGTTGAACTGGTCGACGTCGTCCGGTGAGGCCGCGTTGAGGCGGCGGATCGCTTCGAGGAACGAGCGATTGGTCAGTGCGTTGTAAGCAAACTCGACAAGTTCGTCAGCGATATCCTTGCCTTCTTTGTCTTTGTCGAGCTGCGGGATCGCAGTGATACGGTCGACAACGGCCTTGAAGATCTTGCGGTCCTTTTCCGGCAACTTCTCAGCAAGTTCGAGGTACCGCTGGATGTTAGGGCTCTTCTCCTTCGCTTCTCGCCGCTTGTCAGCCCAGGCTTCAAGGAGATCCCGAATCTTCTTGCGCCCCCAGTCCTTGAGGGGCGCGGCCTGTGGGTCCTCCCAACGAACCGTGCCTCGATCCGTAGCGATGAGATCAACTGCTTCGTCGAGGAAGTCCGCCTGGACCTCTCCGGTCAGATACTGCATGCCGTGCTGACCCCAGACACCTCCGCTTAGGTCGAAGAACCACGGCGTCTGTGCCAGCTTGCCGCGCACGTAGACTACGAACCCCCGCTGCTCTTCATCGGGAATCGTGTCCTTGCAGAACCCGGCCCACCACTGAATCTGCTGGCCGTTGTTGAGTTCGGCCGTCTCCCATTCACCCGGCGTCGACGGAAAGCGAAACTGGAACGGAATCTCTTGTCGAGTGATGGGCTCGCCATTCACGTGTACGGTGAAATCCTTAGCAAGCACAAGGAGCCTGCGGGCAAGACTGCGCTTGAATTCATCCTCCTCGATTGCACGGCTGATCTTCAACTGGGATAACGTAACCTTCGTTCCGGGCTGGTCCCTGGTCCGAGTGCCATCGTCGGAAAGCGCTTCGGGGCTGTAGCCGTTGGTGTCAGCAAAGCTCTGGCTCCTGGTGAGCTCGCTAAAGTCAAGGGCAAAGTGCGACGCCTGCTTCCCCTTCACCGTGCGGACTTCGAGTCGATCGGCAATGCCAAAGCCCGCAAGTTTGCCGATCCCCTTTCGGCCCTGGACCTTGCGCGCCTCGATGCCATTGTAGGCTTTGGTCCATTCGCTTGTGCCCGCGCGGCGGTCCCTCCCAACTGCGAGGTACAACTCATTGCACTCGTCGAAAGTCATGCCGTGGCCGTCGTCTTTGACGGTAATTTTGTCGGTACTCTCAACGGGCCGGCCCGTGGGGATCGTAATCCAGACGTTCCGTGCCATGCCGTCATAGGCGTTGGAGATGAGCTCGGAGATCGCGGGAACCGCCCCGGCGTACATCTGGAGACCAAGGTGTTTGAAGAGCTGCCCCGCTACAGTCATTGTGTACCGGCGGTTCACGGTCTTCACAGTCCGACTGCCCATGGATCAATGGTCCCTGCACGTCGCGTGAGCATCCCTTCTTGACATAGAACGCCTTGTCGTTGTGAGAGGATTGTCGCGCCTAGTATAAACTGCCTCACTGGTCCAGTGACACCCGGACCTCGCCACTACATTCAGGTACACGGCGACCTGCCACTTCAAACCCGGCCAGGTCGGCACGATAGAAATCAAGAAGCGGGGTTAGAACCGCTAGATTTCGTTGAGCAGATTCTCTATTTGCCTGCGGTTGAACATGTAGTTCGTATAGACCAAATCATCGTCCCCAGCCCGCACTTCTCCCGCAGCCACCAGAAGGGCAACCCATTGGAGTGGTGGCAGTCTTCGCAGAAGGCGTACAGGTGAATAGTTTACTGTCAAAGTCGCGGAGTAGGTTCATTCCGCACCAAGGCGATCAGCAAGTCTGCGTTGTCCCGATACACGAGCAGGTGCCAGCGGGTCACTTCGCGGTCTTCTAGGCCGGCCGTAAGCAGCACGTTATTGTGCCGGTAGACGTAGGCAAAGGTGTTTGACTGACACCGGCCGAGCGAGGCTGCGGCGGCCTGCTCACACTGGAAACATAGGCGTAGTGGGATCATGCGCGGATTCTATCCTGGAACGGCTTCGTGAGAGCCCCGTAGCGCGGCGATCTGCATCGGAGGCAGGGGTAGGCATGCCTTCCGCAAGAACGGGCCGCCGCTGTTACCCCAGGCGTTACCCCGGTCTAATTTTCGGGATCTCCACCCTCGCAAAAAGCCTACCTAAGTGATTGTTTTAATTTGGCTCCCCGGGACGGACTCGAACCGCCGACAGGGTGGTTAACAGCCACCTGCTCTACCAACTGAGCTACCGGGGAATCGGAGGGTGAGCGCATCCTAAAGGCTGCCGATTTGACGGTCAAGTCGCGGGTCCCGACCCCGCGCAGACCTGCGCAAACGGCCCGCCTGTCTCTCGTATTGTGCGTGGCCGCCCGGTCCAGTACAGGATCACCGACCGGGCAAATTGTGCACCGCGCAGGTCGCAGATGGTGAACCTGCCGCTGCGGGCGATGCCCGTGGGTTGGTATCGCACCCGACCCGGTTGGTTGAAGCGCACCGTCAGGCCTTCGTTGAGCGCCTCCTGCCGGTGGAGAACCAGTTCCGCTGAATCGTGGACGCCGTTGTCGTTGTCGTCCACGAACAGTATCCAGCCGCGGCTCCAATCGGCACCGCGCGGTGCGGGATCGGCGCAGGCGCGCTGGTCATCGCTCTTGCACATGACGACGTTCGTGTTCCGGCTGATGGCCACGGTGCGCGCCAGGTGTAGATGCGCCACCAGACGGTTGATTTCCGCGGTCAAGCGTAGATTTTGAACGTAGTCGTAAAGCGCCGGTATACCGAAGGCAGCGAGTAACGCGACTACCGTGAGGGTGACGATCAGTTCGAGCAGCGTGACCCCGCGCGCGGCGGACGCAATGCGGTATGTTGCGAGCATGGTTCCTCCTTGAACCTGTGTTCGTGGTGGTGACTGAAGGCGGCATCCTCGCCGCCGGACCCGGTAGGCCGGGCCACTCGGAAGGCCACCACACGATGGCGGCGACTTCCTTCAAGGTAAAGTCTAGCCGATCACTTCCCCCCGAGCATGTTCTCTAGCCGCTGCAATGCATCGTTCAAGGTCGCCATGTCGGTGGCGTAGGACAGCCGCATGTGCCCCGGACCGCCGAACGCCGACCCCGGAACCAACGCGACACCGGCTTGTTCCAGAATCAGACCGGCCATGTCGGTGTCGTTCTGGACGTTGGGAGTCGCGGCGATTGCTTCGGAGAAGTCGGGAAACGTATAAAACGTGCCGTCCGAAGGCAGTGCGCGCACGCCTTTGATGGCATTCAGGCCGGCCACGACGGCGTCGTGGCGCTCCTTGAACGCGTCGCACATCGGTGCGATGCAGCTTTGATCACCGGCGAGTGCCGCCGCCGCGGCGGCCTGCGAGACCGAGGACGGATTCGAGGTGCTTTGCGACTGGATCTTCTTCATCGCGCCGATCAGACGCGCGTCTCCGGCCGCGTAGCCGATCCGCCATCCGGTCATCGCATACGCTTTGGACACGCCGTTCACAACTACGGCGCGCTCTTTGAGATCCGGGCACACGTTGACGAGGTTGCGAAACGGCCCCCCGGACCACAAGATATGCTCGTAGATGTCGTCGGTCGCGATCACCACGTGCGGATGATTGCGCAGTACCGTACCGAGCGCTTCGAGTTCGGCGGGCGTGTAGTGGCGACCGGTGGGATTGCTGGGGCTGTTCAAGATCATCAGCCGCGACTTGGCGGTCAGCGCCCGATCCAGTTGCTCCGGCCTGATCTTGAAATCCTGCTCGAAACCGGCGGGGACGATCACCGGTTTGGCTTCGGCCATGATTGCGAGATCCGGGTACGAAACCCAGTACGGCGCCGGGATCACGACCTCGTCACCGGGGTTCAAGAGGGCGAGAAACAGGTTGAACAAACTGTGTTTGGCCCCCGCGGACGCCAGAATCTGCTCCGGCGCGTAGTCGAGCGCGTTCTCGCGCTTGAACTTGTCGATGATCGCCTGTTTCAACTCCGCCGTACCGTCCACTGCGGTGTATTTGGTCGCCCCGGCCCCGATGGCCGCTATCGCCGCTTGCTTGATGTGCTCCGGTGTGTCGAAATCGGGCTCCCCGGCTCCTAAACCGATGACGTCGTGTCCGGCCGCGCGCAACTCGCGCGCGCGCCCGGTCACCGCGAGCGTGGGGGAGGGCTTGATGGCTTGGACGCGTTCAGAAAGGGTGATGTCGTTCAACGTTTTCGCTTCTAAGGTTGAGGTTTCAGGCTGCGCCGGGGCGCACCGTTCGGAACGGCAGTAATATTACCGGGAATCCAGGAACAACTCTATTTACCGCGGTCTAACAGCCCCGATGGCGAAGCAGTTTGAAGTGGTCAGCGATTTCGACCCGGCCGGCGACCAGCCGGCGGCGATCGCCGCGCTGTGTGCGGGGCTTGAGTCCGGCGAAGCCTATCAGACTCTGCTTGGAGTCACCGGTTCCGGAAAGACGTTCACGATGGCGAACGTCATCGCCAAAGCCGGTCGGCCGGCGCTCATCATGGCGCCCAACAAGACCCTCGCGGCGCAGCTTTATGCGGAGATGCGCGAATTCTTCCCACACAACTCGGTGGAGTACTTCGTTTCCTACTACGACTACTACCAGCCCGAGGCCTATGTGCCGAGTACCGACACCTATATCGAAAAAGATGCCTCGATCAACGAGCATATCGATCAGATGCGGTTGTCGGCCACCAAGGCGTTGTTGGAGCGCGAAGACGTCATCATCGTGGCCACGGTGTCGGCCATCTACGGTTTGGGCGATCCGGAGGCGTATCACGGAATGATTCTGCACTTGCGCGAGGGGGCGATCACGGATCAACGCGCGCTCTTAAAACGCCTCGCGGAACTGCAGTACACCCGCAACGACTTGGAGCTCAAACGTGGTACGTTCCGGGTGCGCGGCGACGTGATCGATATTTTTCCCGCGGAATCCGAAAGGTATGCCGTGCGGGTCGAGTTGTTCGGCGACGAGATCGAAAAGATCACGCGCTTCGATCCGCTCACCGGCGAAGTAAGCGAACGGCTGGTGCGCACCACGATCTATCCCAAAACCCACTACGTGACGCCACGCGAGACCATTCTCAACATGATGGATGCGGTGAAGGAGGAGTTGCGGCTGCGGCTGACGGAGCTGCGTGATGCGGGCAAGCTGGTCGAGGCGCAGCGGCTCGAGCAGCGGACTTTGTATGACCTCGAGATGATGCAGGAGCTGGGTTACTGCAGTGGTATCGAGAACTATTCGCGTTACCTGTCGGGGCGCAATGCGGGCGAACCGCCGCCCACCTTGATGGATTATCTGCCTTCCCACGGCCTGCTCATTATCGACGAGAGTCATGTTACCGTCCCGCAGCTCGGCGGCATGTACCGCGGTGATCGCTCGCGCAAGGAAACCCTCGTCGAGTACGGATTCCGCCTGCCCTCGGCGCTCGACAACCGGCCACTTCGATTCGACGAGTTCGAGGCGTTGATGCCGCAGACGTTTTTCGTCTCCGCGACACCCGGGCCCTACGAAATGGCGAAGACCGGTACGGTGATCGATCAGGTGGTGCGCCCAACCGGCCTCGTCGATCCGGAGGTCGAGGTGCGGCCGGTAGAAACGCAAGTCGACGATCTGTTGTCGGAAATACGCAAACGGGTCGCCGCCGCCGAGCGCGTGCTGGTCACGACCCTGACCAAGCGTATGGCCGAAGACCTGACCGATTACTTGAGCGAGCACGATGTGCGGGTGCGCTACCTGCACTCGGACATCGACACGGTGGAGCGCGTCGAGATCATCCGCGACCTGCGCGCCGGAGTGTTCGATGTGTTGGTCGGCATCAATCTGTTGCGCGAGGGTCTGGATATCCCCGAGGTCTCGCTGGTGGCGATTCTCGATGCGGACAAGGAAGGGTTCCTGCGCTCCACGCGCTCCCTCATCCAGACCATCGGCCGGGCGGCGCGGAATATTCACGGGCGGGCGATCATGTATGCCGAAACGGTCACCGAATCGATGCGTACGGCCATTGATGAGACCGAGCGGCGGCGCACCAAGCAGTCCGAGTTCAATGCCCGCCACGGCATCACACCGCGCGGCGTGGAGAAAGCCGTCAAGGACATCATTGACGGCGTGACGCACCGCGCCGCCGGGAGTAGCCGTGGACGCGTGGGCGCACGCCGGGGACGTGAACGGGTGGCGGAAGCGGGCGCCGATTACTCCTCGATGTCCGCCGAAGGCCTGTCCCGCGTGCTCGCGGGGCTGGAAAAACAGATGTTCGAACACGCGCGCAATTTGGAGTTCGAGCAGGCCGCGGAGTTGCGGGACCGGATTCAGGGGATTCGCGAGCGCACGTTCGGGCCGCTGGAAGCGACAAATTGAACCGCCGGAAACAGGTGTGTTATTTTGCGCCGTCCCGACTCGAAGGCGCGTAGCTCAGTGGTAGAGCACTACCTTGACATGGTAGTGGTCGGTGGTTCGATCCCACTCGCGCCTACCATTAAATCAACAACTTACTGAACCATGCTGACAGCAAGGGTCACACAGGTCGCGTTTGAGTGATGGTTTCCCGATTGGGGCCGGCCGGCGGGTCCGCGCCCGATTCACGAGCGCCGACATCGTGGATGCAGAGCGTGATCTTGGACCTAAGGCCGGCGGTGCGGCCGCGAATCGCTTTGCGTCCGGGGTGGCGAGATCGTACCGACCGTTCCATGACGATGATCGGGAAAGATCGGCCGAGACTTGCGCAGAGGTGCGAAATCCGGGACATCAATGCCGACCGCCTCCTGTTAACGATGCCGATACGCTGGGTTTGTGTGGCATCACCGGTCGCAACGTGAAGTGGCGTCGGGCGGTGCCGCTAAGTGTTCTTGGTTTTCCAATCCCCGGGAGCCGCTCGGCGTGCGTGAGTTCGTGCCGCGGAAAGACATGTCTGGCTTATTCATGTTCTACTATAGCGTCCCGCTGCTTGCCGATCTGGAGTCGTGATCCGGCGGTAAGTAATTGATTTGCCTGACGATCGTTTTCTCGTGTGGGGTCGGGTTTGCGGTGCGTGTCGCTCTACGGCGGCGTTTCCTCCGGGGCGTGGTAGGGAAGCGCGTAACGCTCGGTCGCCGCTTCGCCGGGTATCATTCCCGACACTTTGTAAGCGCGCGATAACACCCTGAAACAACTTGAGAAGTTTATACATCCGCATTAGAATCCGACGAGCCCGCGGGGTGTGTAAACGCCCCGCGGGTGTCGCTTTGGCCGTGTGGGAGGACATCAAACATCGCAGCTGAGAAGCCATTACGCTTAAATGAAGAAATAACGGCGCCCCAAGTGCGCCTAATTGCCACCGATGGACAACAGGTGGGTATCATCGCCATCGAGGACGCCCTGAAGCGCGCCTCGGAAGACGGACTGGACTTGGTAGAGATTTCTCCGAACGTAGACCCGCCCGTATGTCGGGTCATGGATTACGGTAAGTACAAGTACCAGGATAGTAAGCGCCGCGCCGCGGCGCGCAAGAAGCAAAAGCAGATTCACGTCAAGGAAGTGAAGTTTCGTCCCGGCACCGACATCGGAGACTACGAAGTCAAACTCAAGAATCTGCGTAAATTTCTCGATGCGGGGGACAAAGCGAAAGTCACACTGCGGTTTCGGGGCCGCGAGATGGCGCACCAGGAGCTGGGTCTGGAGCTCTTGAAACGGGTGGAGGAAGATTTGTCCGATCTAGGGAGCGTGGAACAGTTCCCAAAGATGGAAGGGCGGCAGATGGTGATGGTCATCGGCCCGAAACGTAAATGACGCGACGGTGTACGCTAAACGAAGTATTCTGGAGGCGCAGATGCCTAAATTGAAAACCAATCGGGGAGCGGCGAAGCGCTTCAAGCGAACCGCGAGTGGCGGATTCAAGCGCTCGCAGTCACACCTGAATCATATTCTGACCAAGAAGTCGCAGAAGCGGAAGCGGCATCTGCGGTCCAGTTTGATGGTCGATGCCGCCGACGCACCGCTCGTGCGGCGCATGCTGCCATACAGCTAACGGAGTCCTGCCCTATGCCACGTGTAAAGCGGGGCGTGGTTGCCCGCGCCCGTCACAAAAAGGTCCTGGAACGCGCCAAGGGGTATCGCGGAGCGCGGAAAAGCGTATTTCGGGTCGCCAATCAGGCGGTAAACCGCGCCGAACAGTACGCCTACCGGGATCGCCGGCAGCGCAAGCGCCAGTTTCGATCGCTTTGGATCGTACGCATCAATGCCGCGGCGAGAAATTCGGGAATGAGTTACAGCCGCTTCATGAGCGGGCTCAAGAAGGCCGATATTGAGCTCGACCGCAAGGTCCTGGCCGATCTGGCGGTGTACGACAAACCGGCCTTTGCGGCGCTCGCGGAGAAAGCGAAATCCGCGCTCGGCGCCTGACCCGTTCCGAGCGTCCGCGTCGTCCCAGGCAGACACCCGACCGCAACCAAGGGAAAGGCGAAGCCTTTCCCTTTTTTATTTCTGGATCATGAGTACAACGATAGCCGCGGAGTTGGATAACCTGGTTGACCAGGCCAACCGAGAGATTGCGCAGGCCAGAGTGGTCGCGGAACTCGAAACCGTGCGGGTGCGGTTTCTCGGTAAGAAGGGGTCGATCACCGGGCAACTCAAGCGTGTCGGGGCGCTCACGCCAGACGAGCGCCCGCTGTTCGGCCAGGCCGTGAACCACGCCAAGCAACGGGTGCAGCAGCAGATCGAGGTGCGGCGCGCCGAGCTCGAGAAACAGGCCCTGGCGGAGCGGCTGTCCGGGGAGCGGATCGACGTCACGCTGCCCGGCGTGGACACCGACGTGGGCCATCTGCACCCGGTGACGCGAACTTTGGAGCGTTGCAAGGACATTTTCGTGCGCTTCGGTTTCGACGTCGCCGACGGTCCCGAGATCGAAGACGACTTTCACAACTTCGAGGCGTTGAATATCCCCGCCAATCATCCCGCGCGCGCCATGCACGATACTTTCTACGTCGACGCGAACACCCTGCTACGCACGCATACGTCACCGGTGCAGGTGCGTTATATGCGTGCCCATGCACCGCCGCTGCGGGTGATTGCCCCGGGACGGGTTTACCGTTGCGACTCGGACATGACCCACACGCCGATGTTCCACCAGATCGAGGGCTTGGCGGTAGGCGACGCCATCGGTTTCACCGATCTCAAGGGTCTAATTACAGTGTTCGTACACCAGTTCTTCGAATCGGAGCTCGGCGTGCGTTTCCGGCCGTCGTATTTTCCGTTCACCGAACCGTCCGCGGAAGTGGATATCAGTTGTGTATTCTGTGCCGGCTCCGGGTGCCGCGTGTGCAAGCAATCCGGATGGTTGGAAATACTGGGATGCGGCATGGTGCATCCCGAAGTGTTTCGGCATGTGGGCATTGACAGCGACCGCTATACCGGATTCGCCTTCGGTCTCGGTGTCGAGCGTATGGCAATGCTGCGTTACGGCGTGGACGATCTGCGTCTTTTTTTCGAGAACGACCTCGAATTTTTGCGTCAGTTCTGAGCGGCGATGATAGTCAGCGAAAATTGGCTGCGGACCTGGATAGCGCCGCGTCTCGACACCGCGGGGTTGGTGGAGGCATTGACCATGGCCGGGCTCGAGGTCGACGCGGTAACGCGCGCCGGGCCCGACCTTCCAAAGGTCGTCGTTGGCCGCATCGTGGACGTTGCGCCGCATCCCGGGGCCACCCGCCTCAGCGTGTGCGCAGTGCGGATCGGTCGTACGCGTACGTTGCGTGTGGTGTGCGGCGCGCCGAACGCGCGTGCCGGACTGCACGTCCCGGTGGCGCTGCCCGGTGCGCGCTTGCCCGCCGGCGCCGTGATCGAAGCGACAACGATACACGGCGTCGAGTCCCAGGGCATGTTGTGTTCGGCGGCGGAGCTCGGGCTGGCGGAGTCGTCCACCGGTCTGCTGGAACTGGATACGGATGCTGAACTGGGCGTTGGCGTGGGTGCGTATCTGGATCTGAACGATGCGGTGATCGACATCGATCTAACGCCGAATCGGGGCGACTGTCTGAGTATTCTGGGTATCGCGCGCGAACTGGCGGTACTGACCCCGGCACGTCTGCGCCGCACGGAGGTGCCGGGATGTGTCGATGAGTCGCCGGTGGCGCTGCCTGTGGCGATGCGTGCGCCGAAGGGGTGCCCCCATTACGTCGCGCGGGTGATGCGGGGCATCGATCCGCAGGCGCGCACGCCCGATCGGCTGCGCGAGCGCCTGCGCCGCTGTGGCATACGGCCGATCAGTCCGGTGGTCGATGTGACGAACTACGTGATGCTGGCCCTGGGTCAGCCGATGCACGCGTTCGACCGGGCGCGAATCAGCGGCGCGCTGGTGGTGCGCCAAGCGCGTGCCGGCGAGCGCCTCGAACTCCTCGACGGAACTAACGCCCGCACCCAGGCCGGCGATCTGCTGATCGCCGATCGTGAGAAGCCCCTGGCTTTGGCCGGTGTGATGGGGGGGGCGGAGTCGGCGATCGGCACGCACACCGCCGACATCATCCTCGAAGCGGCGCATTTCACCCGTGCGGCGGTGTCAGGGTTAGCGCGCCGCTTGGGGATCCAGTCGGACTCGGCGTTTCGTTTCGAACGCGGTGTCGATCCGCGGTTACCGGTCGCCGCGATGCATTACGCGACGTCGCTGTTGAAGCACATCGTCGGCGGTGAGGCAGGCGCATTGGTCGTGCGAACCGCCGCGTCGCATTTACCCGAAACCCGGGAAATCGAAGTGAGAAGCAGACGCGTAACGCAAGTTCTCGGACTGTCGGTCCCGACGCGCGAAATCGACACGATTTTGAATCGCATATCAAGGCGCGTTGTGCGGCGCGGTGATCGTTGGCGTATTCGCCCACCGTCGTATCGGTTCGATATCGAAGCCGAATGCGACGTCATCGAGGAGATCGCGCGCGTACGTGGTTACGAAAAGTTGCCAGCTCGGCTTCCGGATGCCGGACCGGCGCCGCGCTTGCGATCCGAAGCCGCTATCGATCCGCTACGGGTAAAAACGCTGTTGGTCGACCGTGGTTACTCGGAAGTCATCACCTATAGTTTCGTGGACCCGATCCTGCAACAGTTGCTGGATCCCACGTCGTCGTCGGTGGGTTTAACGAATCCGATCTCCGAACAGCTTTCGGAAATGCGCACGTCGCTATGGCCGGGACTCGTGCAAACCGTTGCCGCCAATCTGCGTCGGCAACAACAACGGGTCAGGATATTCGAAGTCGGTAAGACCTTCGCCCAGCGCGGTGGCGGGATCGAAGAAACGCTCGCGGTAGCCGGCGCGGTATGCGGTGGGGTGCGCGAGGCGCAATGGCGTGGGGCTGACCATGATGTCGATTTTTTCGACATAAAAGGTGATTTGGAAGCATTAATAGCATTGACGGGCGACAAAAACCGCATTATATTCAATGCGTTATCACATGATGCGTTACACCCGAACCAGGCTGCCGAAATCCGTGTCGGCGTTCGTGTGGTCGGAAAAATTGGAAAGTTGCACCCGGAAGTACTAAAACAATTGGATATCGATAAAGATATTTATGTGTTCCAACTCGACTGGTCAGTATTCGACAACGGTGAGATTCCCCGCTATCGAACGATTTCTAAATTTCCGTCCACCGCGCGTGACCTAGCAATCGTGGTCGATGAGAGCGTTCCATCCGATGCCTTGTTACGGACCATACGCAGCGCGGCGGGACACTGGCTGGACGGGATTCGGTTATTCGACCTGTACCGAGGCCCAGGCGTCGGAGAAGGGCGAAAAAGTTTGGCTTTCACCTTGACGTTAAGGGATGCTTCGCGCACCCTTACAGATAACGAAATAGAGTCCGTTATCGCGCAAGTGACTGACGCCCTCGACAGGGATTTCGGGGCAGAACTGAGAACGTAAAAAGAGGGGACACCTGTGGCGATTACCAAAGCAGACCTGGCGAACAGACTTTTCGATGAACTTGGATTGAACAAGCGCGAAGCCAAGGAATTCGTCGAACTGTTTTTCGAAAAAATACGAGCCGCTCTTGAAGCGGGTGAGTCAGTCAAGCTTTCCGGTTTCGGAAACTTCGGCGTAAGACAGAAGAACTCCCGACCCGGACGGAACCCCAAGACCGGACAGGAAATACCGATATCCGCCCGCCGCGTAGTCACATTCAAAGCAAGCCAGAAGCTGAAAGACCGTGTCGCGGCCAACGAGCACTGGTTGAAAGAAAAACTCGGAAAACAACAGGCCGGCTAGCATGCTCGATCCAGGCGACAATGCTGATCTTCCACCGATTCCCAGTAAGCGTTATTTCACCATCGGCGAGGTCAGTGAACTGTGCGCGGTGAAGCCCCACGTGTTGCGTTATTGGGAGCAGGAATTCCCGCAGCTCAAGCCCATCAAGAGACGGGGTAATCGGCGCTACTATCAGCGCCATGAAGTACAACTCATCCGGCAGATCCGCAGCCTGCTCTATGTCGACGGATTCACAATCAGCGGCGCTCGCAACAAGCTCGAAACCGACGCCAACGGCTCGTCGGCGCCCAAGAGCGGCGGATACCGCAAAGAAATCATCGTTGATTTGATCCGGGATCTCGACGACATCGTTGAGATTCTGAGAGACTAACAACCTGCCAATTGGCGGCCTTGTACTACCTTGGGTTCGCCGCTCGGGGCGTAGCGCAGTCTGGTAGCGCACCGCAATGGGGTTGCGGTGGTCGGAGGTTCAAATCCTCTCGCCCCGACCAATAACTCAAACTCGCCCTGCGGCGAGGATGCCGTGCCGGGACCGGCCATCGCGCGGGAATGACGAAGTGTGTACCGACTGAGGTTAGGGGTTGCGGATTCTCATCAGTAACGACGATGGTTACCTGGCCCCGGGACTGCGTTCCCTGGCGCAGGCGCTGGCGCCCGTCGCCGATATCACGGTAGTCGCTCCGGAGCGCAATCACAGCGGTTCGAGCAATTCGTTGACGCTGCACCTTCCGCTGCGTGTGTATCGCGCCGAGGGAGGGTTCTACTACGTGGACGGCACGCCTACCGATTGCGTGCATCTGGCGCTGACCGGGCTCATGGAGGACGAGCCCGATATGGTCATCGCCGGCGTGAACAGCGGAGCGAATCTCGGCGATGACGTTCTGTATTCGGGAACCGTGGCCGCGGCGATGGAAGGGCGTTTTCTAGGTTATCCGGCGCTTGCCATATCGCTGGTCGGATCACCGCCGCGCCATTTCGAAACCGCCACGGCGGTGGTACGGGCCCTGTTGGCGGCGCTCGAGCGGCACCCTCTGCCCACCGACACGATATTGAACGTGAACGTCCCGGACGTGCCATACCCGCATCTGGCCGGGTTTCGCGCGACGCGCCTTGGTAATCGGCACAAGTCGGAGCCGGTAGTGCGCTCGAGGGACCCATCCGGCGACACGATCTACTGGGTCGGCCCCCCAGGTGGCGAACAGGATGCCGGTTCAGGCACCGATTTCCATGCGGTGCGCGAAGGGTATGTGTCGGTCACTCCGCTGAAGGTGGATCTGACGCGCCACGAAGCACTTCCGGATGTCGCCGAATGGTTGACCGGAGTGCGGTCGTGAAACGCGCACCATTGGGTATCGGTATGACTTCGGAACGGACCCGTTTGCGGTTGATCGACCGTTTGCGGCGCGGCGCCATCTCGGACGCGCGCGTGCTGGAGGCGATTCGCGCCGTTCCGCGTCACCTGTTTGTCGACGAGGCACTGGCGAGCCGTGCCTACGAGGATATCGCACTGCCGATCGGGTTCGGGCAGACCATCTCCCAGCCTTATGTCGTCGCGTTGATGACGCAGGCATTGAGCGATAGTCGCGAACTGTACCGCGTTCTCGAGATCGGTACCGGGTGCGGTTACCAGACCGCGGTGCTCAGCCAGTTGGCGGAGACGGTGTACACCGTCGAGCGGCTGCTGGGCCTGTTCCGGCAGGCTCGCGACCGATTGTTCGACCTCAAGTTCCGGAACATCAAGTATCAACACGCGGACGGGATGCAGGGATGGCCCGAGTACGCGCCGTTCGACGGTATCCTGGTGGCCGCGGCGCGGTCGACTATGCCGCAGCCTCTGCTCGATCAGTTGGCGTTGGGCGGACGCCTGGTGGCGCCGGTGGGGGCGCGTGACGTACAGACCCTGACGGTCGTTGAACGCACCGCGGACGGGTTCGAGTATCGAGAATTGGAATCGGTCAATTTCGTACCGCTGGTGCCCGGTACTGAGTAATGCGGATTTTCTCGGGCCTTTACAACAAAGCGCTGCTATGGGCGCGGCACCCGCATGCGCCGCGTTACCTCGCCGCCTTGAGTTTTTCCGAGTCGTCGTTTTTCCCGATTCCGCCGGATGTGATGCTAGCGCCGATGGTGCTTGCGCGCCCGCAGCGCGCCTGGCATTTTGCCACCTTGACGACGGTCACCTCGGTGCTGGGGGGTATCGCCGGCTACCTGATCGGCGCGTTCCTGTTCGAAGAACTGGGCCGGCCGCTGATCGATTTTTACGACGCACACGATGCATTCGCACGGATCAAAGCCTGGTTTGGCGAGTACGGCATATGGATCGTGTTTCTAGCCGGTTTCACACCAATACCCTACAAAGTGTTCACCATCGCATCCGGGGTACTGGCGTTACCGATGGTACCATTCACCCTCGCCTCACTGGTGGGCCGGGGAGGGCGCTTTTTTTTGGTTGCGGGATTGTTGCTGTGGGGTGGCGAACGGTTCGAAAGGTTTTTGAAAACACGCGTTGATCAGATTGGATGGGCAACTGTTGGGATTGTCGTGGTGGTCGTCGCGATCATGAGGTTGGCGCGCTAGCCCGTCTGTTGGCCAGCGCCGCGCTGGCGGCCGGCGTGTCCGGTTGTTTCGGGCCGGGCGCGGTGCCGATATCGGATCGTGCTACCGAGCCCCGCTATCCGGTCAATGCGGTGACCGAGTACCGCATCGTGCGTTCCGGAGACACGTTATACAGCATCGCTTTCGAACGCGGTATCGACTACCGCGAACTCGCCGCCTGGAATGGAATCGCCGCACCGTACCTCATCAAGCCGGGGCAACGGTTGCGGCTTACCGCGCCCCCCCACACGCCGCGAGCGGTCGCCAAACCGCCCCCCGCGCCGGCCGCACCAGCGCCGCAGGCCCCGCCGCGCACCGCCCGCGCCACGCCATCTCCGGCGCCGTGGACGGATTCGCCACCGGTGCGTACGCCTCACTTCGAGGTCAGCAAGAGCGGCTGGATCTGGCCCACCGACGGCACCATCATTCGCTCGTTCTCGACACGTCGGGGCAACAAGGGCATCGATATTGCCGGTCGCGCCGGACAGTCAGTGCGCGCGGCGGCACCCGGGCGCGTGGTGTATGCTGGCAGTGGACTTCGGGGGTATGGTAAGCTTATTATAGTAAAACATAACGAAACCTTCCTAAGTGCCTACGCACACAATAGAAAAATGCTGGTTAGTGAAGGATCGATTGTGACGCGGGGACAGCCGATCGGCGAAATGGGTCGGTCGGGTAACAGCGAGCGGGTCAAATTGCATTTCGAAATTCGGCGCCGCGGTGTGCCGGTAAACCCGCTGCGCTATCTGCCACGGCGTTAAGATACGGAGGGGCTGGCTTAACCATGAGTCGGAAAAAAAACAGAACCGAAACCGAGGCTGAGGAGTCCGACGCGCTGGTTGCGGGCTCTAACGGTAGCGAGAAAACGGAGCGGAAAGCCGGCAAAGCCGGTTCCGACAAACGCTCCCATTCCGACGCGACCCAGCTCTATCTGAAAGAGATCGGTTTTTCTCCGCTGCTGTCCGCCGAGGAGGAAGTGCACTTCGGTCGGTTATGTCAAAAAGGCGATGAAGCGGCCCGCGCGCGGATGATCGAGAGCAACCTGCGACTGGTGGTCAAAATTGCCCGCCGATACATCAACCGGGGCCTGGCGTTTCTCGATCTGATCGAAGAGGGCAATCTAGGGTTGATCCGTGCGGTGGAAAAATTCGATCCGGAACGCGGCTTTCGATTTTCCACATATGCCACCTGGTGGATACGCCAGACGATCGAGCGGGCGATCATGAATCAGACGCGCACTGTACGGTTGCCCGTCCACATTGTGAAAGAAATCAACGTCTACCAACGGGCGGCCAAGGCATTGACCCAGCAGCTCGACCACGAACCCACCGCTGAGGAAATCGCCGAAAAGCTGGATGTGCCGGTGGAAGACGTCAAGAAGATGCTCGATCTGGAAGAGCGCGTCACGTCGATACACGCGCCGATCGATTCCGATCCGGACCGCACGCTCGCAGAAGCGATTCCTGACGAGAAATCAGCGGACCCGGCGGACGTACTGCAGTCGGAGCGTGTCCACCAGTACATCGATGAGTGGCTGGATCTCCTCACCGAGAAGCAACGTGAAGTCGTGGAACGGCGTTTCGGACTACGCGGCCGCGACATTTCCACGCTGGAACAGGTGGGTTCCGACGTCGGCGTGACCCGTGAGCGGGTGCGTCAAATACAGGTAGAGGCTCTAGCGCGGTTGCGATCGGTGCTGGAGCACCGGGGGTATTCGCTGGATGTGTTGTTCTGAGTCGCTACCCACCCGATTCGCTTTGTTCGATCTGCAGCACGGCCGCCACGACTTTTCGGCCCTCACTGGCTAAAATATTGAAGGTGCGGCACGCGGCGCGGGTGTCCATCACCTCGAAACCGATTCCATGAGTGATCAGCGGCGCGGTGACCGTCGGCGCGGGAAATCGCAACCGTGCCCCGGTACCGAGAATGACGACTTCCGGGCGATAATCGATGATCGGAGCGAAATCCTGATCGGTAAGGTCATGAAAATACTGAGGCGTCCAAGGCGAGACGAAATCGGTCGGACTGATCAACAGGCTCGCGGTAAACGCGCGCTCATTGATCTCGATGCCGTGCGGCGACACGGATTTGACCAGATTGACCTCGTCGGCGACCGTGAGATGGATTTTCATGGCGGAATGGCTCCGATACTATCGCGATTGTACCGATTTGGGGTCGTGAGTGCCGCAATCCGGGGTGGCGTCGACGACAGCATCTGACACGAAGAGATTACACGAGTGACCGATAAACCTGCACCGTCCGTCGAATACGCACAGTCGATCGACCAGTTTCCGCGGATTAAGCGGTTGCCGCCGTACGTTTTCAACATCGTCAATGAATTGAAAGCCAAGGCGCGCCGGCGCGGTGAGGACATCATCGATTTCGGGATGGGGAATCCGGACCAGCCGCCCCCAGCGCCGATTATCGACAAGTTGTGTGAGGCGGCACAGCGCACGAATACCCACCGGTACTCCATGTCCAAGGGTATTCCGCGCCTGCGTAAAGCGATCTGCGACTGGTACGCGCGGCGTTTCGATGTGGTCCTGGATATGGACGAAGAAGCCATCGTTACGATGGGTTCCAAGGAGGGGCTCGCGCATCTTGCGCTCGCCACCGTGGAACCGGGCGACGCGGTGCTTGCCCCTAACCCGTCGTATCCTATTCACCCGTGGGGATTCGTTATCGCCGGCGCGGACATTCGACACGTCCCTCTCGGACCCGGTATCGACTTTTTCAAGGGCCTGGAAGACGCGATCAGAAACTCATATCCCACCCCCAAGATGCTGGTACTGAGTTTTCCCAGCAATCCGACCAGCCAATGCGTGGAACTCGAGTTTTTCGAGAAGGTCGTGGCCATCGCCCGCGAACATCGAGTGTGGGTGGTACACGATCTGGCCTACGCGGACATCGTTTACGACGGTTACGTGGCGCCGTCGATCCTGCAGGTCGAGGGCGCGAAAGAGATCGCCGTGGAGAGTTTCAGCCTGTCCAAGAGTTACAACATGCCCGGGTGGCGGGTCGGTTTCATGGTCGGCAATACGACGCTGATCTCCGCGCTGGCGCGGATGAAGTCGTACCTCGATTACGGCCTGTTCACGCCGCTGCAGGTGGCGGCGATCACCGCCTTGAACGGTCCGGAGCAATGGGTACACGAGATTCGGGATATGTACCAGAAGCGCCGGGATGTGCTTTGTGAAGGGTTACACAACGCGGGTTGGGAAATCGAAGTTCCCAAAGCGACGATGTTCGCCTGGGCGCGGATTCCGAAACCGTATCGTCACATGGGTTCCCTGGAGTTCAGTAAGTATCTTCTCCAACATGCCAAGGTGGCGGTGTCGCCCGGAATCGGATTCGGCGAATACGGCGACGACCACGTACGCTTCAGTCTGATCGAAAACGAGCACCGTATCCGCCAGGCGGTACGCTCGATCCGCCACATGTTGCGGAACCCGGAACCGATTTCAGCGGCCGGATAGTTTTTCGACCATGGATCCGGTAAACGTAGGGCTGCTCGGCCTCGGTACCGTAGGTTGCGGCGTCGTCAATGTCCTGTCGCGCAACTCGGACGAGATCGCCGGGCGCGCTGGACGCAAGATCTGCATCAGCCGCGCCGTAGCGCGTAATCTTTCTAAGCCGCGGGCATGCGATACATCAGGCATTGCGTTGAGCGATGATCCGTATTCGGTGGTCGACGATCCGGACATAGACGTTGTGGTGGAACTGATCGGCGGCGACAGCATCGCTAAAGACCTGGTGCAGCGCGCCATCGCGCGCCACAAGCACGTTGTGACGGCGAACAAGGCGTTGATCGCAATTCACGGTAACGAAATCTTCCGCGCCGCACAGGAGCAGGGCGTGGTCGTGGCATTCGAAGCCGCGGTAGGCGGCGGTATTTCGATCATCAAGGGTATTCGTGAAGGCCTCGCCGGTAACCGCATCGAATGGCTGGCGGGGATCATCAACGGCACCTCCAACTACATCTTGACCGCAATGCGCGAGCAAGGCTGTAATTTCGACGAGGTGCTCGCAGAAGCGCAACGACTCGGCTACGCGGAAGCCGATCCCACATTCGACATCGAAGGCGTCGATGCGGCGCACAAACTGACGATTCTCGCGGCCATTGCATTCGGAATCCCGCTGCAGTTCGAGCAGGTGTACACCGAGGGAATAAGTCGGATAGCCCCGCTCGATATTCAATACGCAGAAGAATTGGGTTATCGCATCAAACACTTGGGTGTAGCCAAGCGTCGTGAGGACGGCGTCGAGATGCGCGTCCACCCGGCATTGATTCCAAAACGGCGGCTGGTAGCAAACGTCGACGGTGTCATGAACGCGATTGTCGTGAGCGGCGATGCCGTGGGGCCCACACTGTATTACGGGGCGGGTGCGGGCGCCGAACCCACAGCGTCAGCGGTGGTCGCCGATCTGGTGGATGTGGTGCGTGCATTGACCACCGATCCGAATAACCGCGTACCGCATCTGGCGTTTCAACCCGATGCGCTCACCGACCTACCGATCCTGTCTCCCGATGCGTTCCGTACGGCGTACTTCCTGACGCTCGAAGCCATTGACCGTCCGGGGGTATTGGCGGATGTCACGCGGGTGCTGGGCGCGCTGGAGATCAGTATCGAGGCCATCGTACAAAAGGAACCGCTGCCGGGTGCGGAAACCGTACGCGTGATTATTCTTACCCAGCGTACCGACGAGCGGCTCATCGACCACGCGCTCGCGGAGATCGAAAAACTGTCGTCGATCACCGCGCCAGTGGGCCGGATTCGTGTCGAGTACCTCGACGATTAACTTGCTCTAGAATTGACAAGTCCATGAAACTCTCCACGCCACCGTCATTCAGAAGCCACTATCTGGGACTGATCGATACCTACCGGTCGCGTTTGCCGTTGTCGCCGGAAACGACACCGGTGAGCCTGGGCGAGGGAAACACGCCGCTCATTCGCCTGCGCAATATTCCGCGCCAGATCAGCAAGGAGGTCGCTCTGTACGTCAAGTACGAGGGCTTGAATCCGACGGCGTCGTTCAAAGACCGCGGCATGACGGTTGCCGTGACCAAGGCGGTCGAAGACGGTGCGCGGGCGATCCTCTGCGCGTCTACCGGAAATACGTCGGCCTCAGCGGCGGCCTATGCGGCGAGGGCCGGAATCACCGCGTTCGTGTTGATCCCGGAGGGCAAGATCGCGTTGGGCAAGCTGGCGCAGGCCATGATGCACGGGGCGCAGGTGATCCAGATCAGAGGCAGTTTCGATGACGGCATGGCGCTGGTTAAAACGGTGGCCGACGAGGCGCCCGTGAGTATCGTAAATTCGATCAACCCGTACCGTATTCAGGGCCAAAAAACCGCTGCGTTCGAGATCGTCGAGGAACTCGGTCGGGCCCCGGACTTTCACTGCTTGCCCGTGGGCAACGCGGGCAATATTACCGCTTACTGGATCGGTTACAGTGAATACGCGGTACCGCCGGGCGGCGCACCGGTCACCGAGGCATGCCGATTTTGTGACGGCAACTGCCCGTTCCTGGGCCCACCAGCCGTCGCATCACGGCCGATCATGGTCGGCTATCAGGCAGCCGGCGCGGCGCCGTTTCTGGCCGGCGCACCGGTGGCGCAACCGGACACTGTTGCCACCGCGATCCGTATCGGCCGTCCGCAATCTTGGGATCAGGCCTGGGCGGCGAGCAAAGAGTCGGGGGGTTGGTTCGAAGCGTTGAGCGACGTGGAAATTCTCGCGGCGCAGAAACTGCTGGCGGACAAGGAGGGTGTCTTCTGCGAACCGGCGTCGGCGATCTCCGTGGCCGGCGCGCTCAAGGATATCGAATGCGGTAAAATTCCCGAGGGCGCCACCGTGGTGTGCACGTTGACCGGCCACGGTCTCAAGGATCCGGACACGGCGATTCAGCAAAGCACGCAGCCCGAAAGTGTGGATGCGGATCTCGAGTCGGTGAAACGCATTATTCTCGACAATCTGGCCTGAACCCTGTGTGATGCAGCCGAGCGACCGCATTTTTGTGGCCGGGCATCGTGGATTGGTCGGTGCGGCGATCGTGCGCGCCCTGGCTGCACGGCAATACGCTCACGTTCTCACCCGCTCCCGCGATGAACTCGATCTCACCCGGCAAGGGGACGTGGAAAACTGGTTCGCGGGACATCCTATAGACGTGGTGTTCCTCGCCGCCGCAAAGGTCGGCGGAATCCACGCCAACGATACGTATCGCGCGGAGTTCATCTATCAGAATTTGATGATTCAAAACAACGTTGTCCACGCCGCCTACCAGTCCGGCGTGCAGCGTCTCGTGTTTCTCGGTAGCTCGTGTATCTATCCGCGCGATTGCGCGCAACCGATGCGTGAAGACTACTTGCTGACCGGACCGCTGGAGGCCACCAACGAACCGTATGCGATCGCCAAGATCGCCGGCGTGAAGCTGTGTGAGTCCTATAACCGCCAGTACGGAACGAACTACGTATCGCTAATGCCCACGAATCTTTACGGTCCGTGCGACAATTTCGATTTGGAAACGTCACACGTCATCCCCGCCGTGATGCGCAAAATCCACGAAGCGAAAGTTGCGCGAGCCACATCGGTGACGTTGTGGGGAAGCGGAACCCCACGCCGCGAATTCCTGCACGTGGATGACTTGGCCGACGCATGCGTATATTTCGCCGAACGAAACGTCGGGGATGTGTTGTTGAACGTCGGCTCAGGGCAGGAGGTGACGATTCGCGAGCTCGCTGAATTGATTGCCGAAATCGTCGGCTTCGACGGCGAGATCCGTTTCGATACCAGCATGCCGGACGGGACGCCAAGGAAACTTCTGGATACGTCGCGTATGCGCGAGTTGGGTTGGTGTCCCACGATTTCCCTGTCCGACGGTTTGGCACAAACCTATCGCTGGTTCCTGACTACACACGCGGGCTGACTGTGTCCGCGGGTCGACGGGCCCGAAAAATCACCCATTTGGGTGAAGAAAACGTTCCGACATCCGTCTATCGTGACTACGCCTATGGAGAGGCACGCAAGCCAGGGATGGGTTGCGGTGTACAAGGGAGTGAGTCAGGAGCCGTCAGGGAAGGCGGCTCCTGATTTTTAACCACCGGGCACACTACCCGAGCCCGAACCCGTAACCGGGATGACGGGAAGTTTTCTGAGGCGGCGACGGGGTCAAGTCTGATGTACGACGTTCAAATCAAGCTCTAAGCTTTACCCACCGCAGATGGGATGTCTGCGGTTTTTGACAGCAAAGGATTGCGCTATGGATAACGGAAAAGGATTTCTGTGGTTTGGGCTATGTCTGACGTGTGGCGTCGGGGCCTGGGGAGTACAGGTACAGGCGAATCCGCCGGGGATCTCGGTGGGCGATTTCAAGGTCTCCGACGGGGGCGGTGCGTCGTACTCGATAGCGATTGACGTCCCGCCGGGCACCCGCGGACTTGAACCGGTACTGTCACTCTCGTACAACAGCCAGGCCGGTAACGGGATTGTGGGTTTGGGATGGTTTCTCACCGGCATCTCCGCGATTGAACGATGCCCCCGAACACAGGTCGTAGATGACGCCGTGGGCGGCGTCAATCATGACGGCCGGGATCGCTTTTGTCTCGACGGGGAGCGGCTGATATTGACCGGCAGCGGCCCCTACGCCAGCGCGGGTTCAGTGTATCGAACGGAGCGGGATGATTTCAAACGCGTGCAGGGCTTGGGATCGGTGGTTAACGAACACGGCGGCAGCGCCCCGGAACGTTTCGAGGTCAAGACGAAAGGCGGGACGGTGCTCCAGTTCGGCTCTTCTCCGGGCTCACGCGTCACGTTGCCGGGCAAGGCCAGTATTCACAAGTGGCTGCTCGACCGGGTGTCGGACCGCCACGGCAACGCTCTGGAGATCACCTATGACCACTCACTGTCGGCGCAACATGTGCCGAGCCGGATCGACTACACGGTGAACGAAAGCGCGGGTTCAAGTGCGGATCGCGCAGTCGTCTTCGGTTACGAACCGCGACCGGATACGGTGACCGAATACGTGGCCGGAAATAAATTCGAGAGCACTCAACGACTCAAGACCGTGCATACCGAAGTCGATGCGGCGGTGGTACGCGAGTATCGCTTGAACTACGAAACGGATGCGTCGACCGGTCGCTCGCGCCTGACGCGCATCACAGAGTGCGGCAGCCAAGGTGGATGTCTGCCGGCCCACAAGTTTGTCTGGCAGGATGGTGGGGATCTCACTTTCACCCATTCGGCGTTGAATCCGATCATCGGCGCCGCGAGCCTCGCGGCTGGCGACGGGATACGTCTCGGCGACTGGAACAGCGACGGTTTTACCGACGTGATGTGGTACAGCGCGGGCAACGGTACCAACCGCTGGTACGTGAACAAAGGCGGTGGCGGTTACCGTCAATATCTCAATCCAGTCTCAGCGACCGGCGGTCGTTTCCACTTCGGGGATTGGAACGGCGACGGCCAGATCGACGTTATGGTGTTCTCAGCCAGCAGTGGCAAGAACCTCTGGTATGTCAACAACGGCGGCATGAGTTTTACGCGCACGGCGAATCCGATCGCGAGGACGGAGCTGGATCCCAATCAGGGCGCGACATGGTCCGCATATCCGGGCGACTGGAACAGAGACGGGATTACCGACGTCATGTGGTATCAAAGGGCCACAGGAAAAACCCGCTGGTACACGAACGACGGACGTCTGGGATTTAGCGTAGCGGTGGATCCCATCACGCCCTCACAGATCGCGGCGGCGACGGCGCAGTTCTCCATTCAGATCGGAGATTGGAACGGCGACGGGACCGGAGACTTCCTGTTCAGCAATGAATCGAACGGCACAAACCGCTGGTATCTGAATGACGGGGATCTCTCTTTCAGTCTGACCTTGAACCCCATCCCGGCGAGCGAGGTGGGTAGAAAGAAACCGTTGCGCCTGGGTGACTGGAACGGCGACGGGTTGACGGACGTGATGTGGTACAAGGGGGACGGCACTAATCGTTGGTATCTGAATCGAGGTGACGGGACCTTTACGTCGGCATTTCTAAACCCGCTGCCCAAGACCTACTTCGATATCTTCGCCACCACCTACTACGGTGACTGGAACGGTGATGGACGTACCGACATGATCATTTGGCAGCCGACCAACGGGGAAAACCGCTGGTTGGAGAACCGCGGTGGGTTCCAATTTGCCGAAACGTTGAACCCCGTGGCCCCGGCCCGGATCGATGACGGCACGGCTCTGTACGTGGGAGACTGGGATGGCAACGGCCTCGAAGATATCCTCTGGTACAACCAAACGAGTGGCGGCCACCGTCTGCTGACCAACAATCGCGTCCAACCAGATCTGATTAAGTCGATCACCGACAGCCTGGGTGCCAACGTTAAGCTCGGCTACGCTCCACTCACCGATAGCTCGGTGTACACCAAAGACAGCTCAGCGACGTATCCCGAGATAGATCTGCAAATGGCTCGGTACGTCGTTGCGAAGCATGCACAGAGCGACGGTACCGAAGACGCTTTCGGCAAACCGGGGATGTATCGTTTCACCTATCGCTACGGTGGTGCCAAGGCGCATCTGCGGGGTCGCGGGGTTTTAGGCTTTCGCTGGCGGGAAGCGACCGACACGCAGACCGGGATTCGGGCGAAGCGCTTTTTCCGTCAGGACTTTCCTCACGTGGGTGCGCCGAGCCGCACCGAGATGCGGCTCGGCAACGGCACCCTGATCGGTGAGACGGTATATCAGTACGGCAAAAAGACCAAGCGTCATCCAAGCGGCAACGAGACGTATGTCGTCTATACCAAGCAGACGGTCGAGCGGAGCTTCGAGCTTGACGGCTCCCCGGCGACGACAGTCATCACCGATACGACCGTCGATTGGGTGGGCAATCCCAAGACCGTGGTAGTGGACTCCGGTGATGGTTTTGTAAAGAGGACGAATACGACGTTCTTCAACAACACGAATCAGTGGTTGTTCGGTTTGCCGGCCCGAGTGGAAGTGACCCATACGGCGCTTGGTATGCGGGCTGTGACCAGGATCTCGGAGTTCAGCTACGACACCAGTACCGGCGCACTTCTGCGTACGGTGATTGAGCCCAACTCGACGCCGGATGTCAGCCTGAGCACGACGTACACTTACGACGTCTTCGGCAACCGCATACAGACCACCGTCAGTGGTTCGGACTTTGCGACGCGTACCAGCCGCGCGACTTACGATGCCAACGGACGTTTCCCCATCAGCGCCACCAACGCGCTGGGTCACACCGAGGCCCGCGTCTACGACCCGGCCTGCGGCGCCGTCGCCAGCCTGACTGGCCCAAACAATCTTACGACAACCTGGACGTTCGATGAGTTCTGCCGCCCAGTGGTTGAGACCCGGCCCGACGGTACCAAGACCACGACCACCTATCAGTTCGAGACGACCCCATACACGGTGGCAACACAGTCCACGGGTCAGCCCGCGAAGACGGTCACCCTCGATTTTCTGGGGCGTACCACTCAAACCGTGACCGAGGGATTTCTCGCCAGCAAACCGATTCACCAGGACGTGGTGTACGATTTCAAGGGTCGTATTACTCATGAGTCGGAGCCGCACTTTCCGGGCGATCCCATCCACTGGTCCGAATATGAGTACGACGTCATCGGCCGCGTTACCCGGGTCACCAAGCCCGATCAGAGCACTACCACCACCAACTATCAAGGTCTCACTACGGTCGTGACCAACGACTTGTTTCAGACCACCACGACGACCAAGAATGCAGCAAGTCGGATCGTTAAAGTGCTCGACAACGCAAGCAACCCGCTGACCTACGCATACGACGCGGTGGGCAACCTCATCCAAACCACAGACCCCCAAGGCAACGTGGTTACCATGACCTACGATCTACGCGGCCGCAGGCTCTCCATGGTTGATCCGGATATGGGTACATGGACGTACACGTACAACACGCTCGGTGAGATGACGGCACAGACCGACGCGAAGAACCAAACGCAGTCGATGACCTACGACAAACTCGGGCGCTTGAAAACGCGGACTACAGCGGAAGGAGTCAGCACCTGGACCTACGACACGGCCACGAAAGGGATCGGCAAGCTCAAGAAAGTGGTCGCCCCGGGTTACACCCGCACCCACCGCTACGATCCATTGGCCCGTCCGTCCAGCACCACGGTCCGTATCGGCCCTCAGAGCTTCACCGGCACGACCACCTACGACGCGAGAGGGCGAATCAAAACGGTCAGTTACCCGGGCGGTTTCCTAACTATCAAGAATCTTTACAATGCCCGTGGTTATCTGAACAAGATTGTCGATAGCGCCGGCGGCGCCTTACTGTGGCAACTGAACAACATCACCGCGCGCGGCCAGGTGCAAAAAGAAACCGCGGGCAACGGCTTGGTCAGTACCCGCACATACGACGATCCGACCGGCCGGATTTTCAAGATCAAGACCGGGCCGGCCGGTAGCGTCCAGCACCTGCGCTATAGCTTCGACCCGATCGGTAATCTCACCGAACGCAAAAGGGTGAATCAATCCACGAGCGAGACCTTCGGCTACGATGCCCTGAACCGACTCGTGTTCGCCGACATGGCCGGAGCGATCACTACGGTGGATTACGACTCAATCGGTAATATCACTTACAAATCCGACGTAGGCACGTACACCTACGGGCGCAGCGGCGCCGGCCCGCACGCCCTAAGTCGCATCGATACCTCTACCGCCAACCCGGTACCCGGTGGGAACGGGTTCGACCCGCAAGGCGGGTACACCTATGACGCCAACGGTAATGCGATCTCCGGTTCCGGGCGCACTATCACCTGGACGACTTTCAACAAGCCCGAGCGCATGATCAGCAACGATAAGACCGTCACTTATCACTACGGACCGGAGTTCCAGCGCGTGCAAAAGACCGTCGACACGAACAAGGCCACCTATTACGTGGGGCACGCCTACGAGAAGACCATCGAGAAAAACGCGGTCACGCAGAAGGTATACGTGCAGGCCGGGGGGTCGACCGTGGAGGTCAGAAAGGTCTCCAATCAGGCCAAGGCGTTCCGCTATTACCACAAAGATCACCTGGGCAGTCCTGCAGTGATCACCGACAGCGGCGGGGCGGTGGTGGAACGCTTGAGCTTCGATCCCTGGGGGCGGCGGCGCAATCCGGATTGGAGTCATGCTGCGGGCCACGTGCCGAGTTCGACCACCAAAGGTTTTACCGGTCACGAAGTGGACGACGAAGTTGGGCTCGTGAATATGAATGCACGTATTTACGATCCGGTATTGGGCCGCTTCTTGAGCCCGGATCCCGTGGTCCCCGGGGCAGGGGATATTCAGTCATACAATCGCTACGCCTACGCGCGAAACAATCCGACGCGGCTCGTGGATCCGACCGGCAATACTTATTTCGATACCTCCGCGCCCGGAGATCCTTGTGCGAGCCGATATGGATGCCGGGTGAAGACCTGGTATGACGGTGACAACATGGAGTGGCACAGCCAGCAGGTGCGGGTTTCGAGAAGCGAGCATTTGCGCGGGGTACGTAACGACGCCTTGGACAGCGTACGCGAATTCTGGGGGCGGTCAGACCTGACCGCCGAACAGATCTACAGTATCGCCACCGCGACGACTCCCGAGGCGACAAGGGGGGTCCCGTACGCGAAACGGCGCGCGGCCGTTGAAGCCGTCAACACGGCGTATGAGATCGACGTGTATCTGCGTAAGCGGCGGAAGGGATTCGTGAAATCTTTAGCCCAGGACCTGGCGCCGGCGGCCATGGTCGCCATTCCCTTTCTGCCGGTAAATCCCTATATCGCTGCCGGAGGGTTTACGGCGGCGGCCGGTGGTGATATCGAGGATGTCGTGTTGAGTATGGTGGCGGTAGGGGTGACGCGGGGAATCAATAACGTCGTCGAATCGTCGGCGTTTGCGTTCCACACCGGGGGAGATTTTTCTGCATTCAATACCTTTGCCAAGGTAGGGGTCAAGGCGGTGGGCAGTGGTGTGGCGGCGCAGTTGAATGGTGGAAACTTTACCCGGGGGTTCGTCCGAAGCGGTTTGGGTCAAGGTCTCAGCGCTATCTATACCCAGCTCGTCGGATACAATCCAACCTGGGCGAGGGGCGGCGATGCAGTCCTCAAGGAAGGTCAATCGGCACTTCCACGGTTCATGATGAACAATATCGGCTCGACAACCATTTTTCCTACTGAACTCGGGACCGGTTTGTTTGAGGGCAGCCCCCTGAGTGTCACTCTCAACGTAATTCCCGGCTTGAACTCGACAGCCGGCCTGCATGATTGGATGACCCATCAGTTCACGCACAGCGGAGGCCTGGACGGCGCGGCTTTCCAGATCTTGAACTGGGGCACGATGCCGATCGCAGCCGCCTGGAATTACGCGGCGCTCCTGGGCACTACGTGGGAAGGATCTTTAGTCCTCGATCGACTGGCAAAATGAAAATGGCAGAGCTTATCCGCATACTGTCGATAACCCTCGTTCTGTGGCTGACCGGCTGTGTGCCGTATTGGAGCGAGTACTACATACCGATAACGCCACCCGACGTGGGATACGTGGAACGCCATACGTGTATTGGTCCGCCTCGGCAATTCGTTTATCAACGTGACCACGTCGAGGTTCGCGGCGTGCTCCACGGGCGACGCCATGGTGAACCCCCCAGTCTATCGTTCTACGTCGTAACCGCCGGGCAAGCGGTGGTAACACTCGACGGGGGTACATCAGTTCTTAAGACCAAGGACGGTAAGGCGCGTCGCGCGTTGCGAATGCGAACCGCTGCCACCGGCGAAACGGGGATGGAACCGATACCGTTGCACCATGTTTTCACATCAGAATCCGCACCGCGCCGGTCTTTCGTCGTTGATTATGACGTTGACCAAGCGGACGATATGTCGGAAGCGATAATAGTGTTACCCAGGTTTCTAATTGACGGTAAAGAAATCGTTTTTCCTGAGATTCGCTTTACAGGACGAAAGCATTTCGAGCTCGCATCCATTAACTGTTGAGACCAACGTCACCGCTCGACCCGGATTGGCGGTCCGCACGATGGGGCGGGTTATGTAGCTCCTAACGTGTGATCGCGAGAGCTTTTGGTCCGCTGCGCCGACTCGTGCATGATCGCGAAAAAACCTCGTGGAGCTGAGTCAATGATTACGAGGCCAGTGGGACCCCTATACGGTGGACAAAGTCAACTCGCGGTCGATGGGGTGTTCGTCCTTTTCGTAAACGGCCGAAGCGCGTCCGACGATCAGGGCGTCGGGTGGAGTGACGATCTTGGAATCTTTTTCTGGATAGTCGAGGTTGTACAGAAAGTGACGCATACAGTTGATCCGGGCGCGCTTTTTGTCGTCGGATTTGATGACCGTCCAGCGCGCGTCTGCAGTGTCCGTATAAAAAAACATGGCCTCCTTGGCCCGAGTATAGTCCTCCCACTTAGACAGCGAATCGATATCGATGGGGCTCAACTTCCATTGTTTCAGCGGATCCTGCTTGCGCGCATGGAAGCGTCGTAGTTGTTCGTATCGGCTTACGGAAAACCAGTACTTGAAGAGAACAATCCCGCTGTTGACGAGCATACGTTCGAGTTCCGGGGCTTGGCGAAGGAACTCGAGGTACTCGGTCGGCCTGCAAAAACCCATTACGCGTTCGACACCGGTCCTGTTGTACCAGGAGCGGTCGAAGAAAACCATTTCCCCCTTGGTCGGCAGGTGTCTGATATAACGTTGAAAATACCATTGCCCTTGCTCACGCTCGGACGGTTTTTCCAGGGCCACGACGTGTGCTGCACGCGGATTCAGGTGCTCCATGAAGCGTTTGATGGTGCCCCCTTTGCCGGCGGCGTCGCGTCCCTCGAACAGACCCACGATGCGTTGCCCGGTCATTTTGACCCAGTTTTGGACCTTCAATAACTCGGTCTGCAGGAGATGTTTTTCCTCCTCGTACGCCACCCGCGTCATCTTGTCGCAGTACGGGTAATCCCCTTGTTCGTGCGCCATCCGGAGCGACTCTGAGTTCGGCATCACGTGCTTTTCGTTAATGACTTCGTGCGGATCCATATCAGCGTCATGCGCGGCGGGAACGCTGGTTTCCGCCTGGTCCGGGTTTTGACCGATCGGTTCATCGGTCGCCGGCGTCGTAGCCGGGTTTGTTTCGACAGCCTGATCGGTTGGCTCGTTGTGTTGCGCTTTGGTATCCATTTTCTTGCCCCGTCGAAGGTCTGGTTCGTATTAAACGCAGTAGATGAGGGCGATTGTTGACGTGCGTCAACTGCACGACGATTAACGGGCAGAATGATGGCCCGGATCACATGCGTATTCTAATCGGTGACGCGACCCGGTTGGGCAGCGGGCGGGAAGGGGCGAATCCGACGATCTAGCTCAAAAAGAGCAGATAAATGATCCCCGCAAAGAGCAGGTACTTCACCAGATAGTATATCTTGCGATTCCACTGCTTTAGACGTTTACCCACCAACCGCACACCGTACAGCACGCTGAACAGTCGGTTGATCAAGCCCACCGGTTCGCCTTCCTGATTCTGAGTAGCACTCGCCTTGACGATATAGCGGCTCACGAATCGATTAATTGAATCGGCGACACCCTTCAGCGGTCTCTGAACGTCGCAAAACAGTATGATGCGGGGTGTATCGGTCTTGTTCTCGGCATAGTGTATGTAGGTTTCGTCAAAAAGTACCGCTTCTCCGTCTTTCCAGAAATACTCGGTGCCGTCCACGTTGATCATGCATCGTTTCGAACCCGGCGTGACCAGACCCAGATGATAGCGGAGCGATCCCGCGTACGGATCGCGATGCTTAACTAGGCGTGCACCGGGTGGTAGTAACGCAAACATCGCGGCATTCACTGAGGGCGTTGCACGCAGAAGTTCGATGGTCTTAGGACATGCACGCTCCGCCGAGGGCAAGAAGTCGTCGTACCATTTCAGGTAGAAGCGCGTCCAACCGGTGCGAAAAAACGAATTGAACCCGGCATCGTTGTAAGTCTCCGCCGCGCGAATACGGCCTTGCGTGTCCAGGGTCAAGGCCTCGTCCCGAATAATCTCCCAGTTGGACGTCAGCGTATCCAACTCTGGAAACTGATCGAGATCCAAAAACGGACGGTTCGGTACTCGAGAGAACAGGTAGACGAAGACGTTATACGGCGCTGTGAGGTTGGTGTGGCTGGTCAGTTGGCGCGCGAACGAGTGGCGAACCCGGCCGCGGAAGTGAATATACATTCCCGAGGCGATAAACATCACCAGAACCACGACACCGAAGTCAAGGAAAGAAAGTGTCATATCAGAAAGTTAACACCCATACCTAAGGTTTCCAGATAGATCGGATGCGCAACGATGCTCGCATTTTGCAGACTTCGGGCGCGTTGGTCCAGGCGCAGAAACGCGGGTTCGCGACCGCCCGTCGTTTCTCACACCGCCATTACCCGGAAGTTTGAGTGTGCGGTTGTACGGTTTATTTGCGCGCAGACTTTCTGCTACTCTCTAATCGCCTTCGCGGCGGCAAGGATACACGTGTGGAGGTCAGCCTGGCGCGCGTTGATGGTAACCGTGCGATCAGAGAATCATCCTCGCAATCGACGGACAAGGAGGTTCGTGATGCAGACACTCATTTACTCCGGCATTAGCGCTACGGAAATCGATCTGAATCTACCCGCGACTCTGTATTATGTTTCGAATTCTACCGTGCAACGCGGTGCGTTCCTGGATGATACAGATTGCGCAGAGTTTCTTACGCTGTTGGTGCATAATTTTTCCCAGCGGCATTGGCGCTGTTATGGGTACTGCCTGTTACCGGACGGATACGACATGCTGGTCGAAACCTCTACAGCAGATTTGTCACACGGTGTTGGAGAGGTTCAACACGCCTATGCAAGGCGGTTCCGCCAACGTTACCACGTCACACGGTCGCGATTTTGGGAGGCTTATCGGGTATTTTTCGTCGAGCCGAACGAATACCTGCTGCCCGTAAATCGGCATATCGTACGCCGGCCCATTGAGACGCGCATGGTCGATAAGGCGTTGCAGTGGCGCTGGAGCAGCTACGGTGCCACGGTCGGACAAACGCAACCCGGAGAGTGGCTGCAAACCACCGAGCTTCTGGATCGTATTACCCGGCTCAAGGCAATGGCGCGCCGCCGGTATCGCGTGTTCGTTGAGGAACCCGCGTACCAGAGCGTATTGGCGGACGCGCGATATGGCATGTTTCTAGGCGACGCGGCTTTCGTTCAGCGCACGGTCGCGCGGTTGTCCGGGGGGCCGACCGGACTAGCGGCGTCGTGCCGTCAGAGTGTCAGTCCTTAACAGGACTCCACGTGCGACCACATGGACTGGCGCAATAGGCCGAAAACACGGTATGATCGCAAGCGCATACCAGGGTGGGGACTTTGGTAACGAACAAACGTTCAGCGGCGTCCCTAAATCGCACCTGCGATCGCGGGCCGGGCTTATTTGGAAGTACTACGATGAGCGGGGATGTGGGCGATGTCTAGTGCACCGCGGGTCAGTGTAATCATCGCTAACCGGAACTATGGCCGGTTCGTCGGTGAAGCCATACGCAGCGCGCTCGATCAGGACTACGCCGATATCGAAGTTATCGTCGTCGACGACGGTTCCAGTGATGATTCGCGCGCCATCATCGACGGTTTTGGCGATCGAATCCGGCGTTTGTACCGTACCTGGCAAGGCCAAACCGCAAGTTTGAACGCAGGCTTTGTCGAAAGTACAGGCGAATACGTCGTATTTCTGGACGCGGACGATACATTGTGTACGGACGCAGTGTCACTGTTGACCGCGCCTCTGCGGGCAGATCCCACGGCGACAAAAGCGCAGGGCTATATGGCGGTCATCGATTCGCAGGGTCGCGTTACTGGAGAGCGAATACCGCGTCGCCTGTCCCCATCCGGGTTGTATCGCGAGGCAACGTTGAAACGGGGCCTGGGCGCATGCCGGCATGCCTGGACATCGGGCAATGCATGGGCGCGCTGGTTTCTCGAAGAAATGCTGCCGCTGCCGGAGTTCCGGGACATGGGAACAGATGCGTTCCTGAACCCGGCAGCGACGCTCTTCGGACCGATCATTTCGATCCCACGGACGGTTGTTAATTACCGTATACACGGAGAAAACCGGGGGCCCAAGAGCGACAGGTTCTCGGCCGATTCGCTACAGGACATCGTGCGGCGGGTGCGCAGAAGCCAGGATTACCTCGCCGCCTGTGCGGAGCGGCTGGGCTACCGTGTGGATCTGGATTACTGGAACAAGTGTAACGCCAATTGGCGACGGTTCGTCGCCGAGCATGCGCTGCATCTTCTGGATACTTCCGCACCGCTGCCGCCCTATTTCGACATGGTTGTCTCACCGTTCAGATCCGCCCACGTATCACTCCCCAAGGCGGGATTCGTGTCGATCCTGCTGGCCGTCATGGCCGTATCTCCGCGATCGCCGGCGCTATACATCGCCCGGCACCTGCTGGGTTTGCCTGACGACTCAGAGGGCGATTCGGTTCTCGATGATAGTGATTCGGAAGCGGCGCGCTTAGAATAGACTCACGGTCAACTTAGCCAGTCCTGGATAAACGTGGTCATTCGTATCGCGTATCTTGGCTCGAACATTTCCAGGTGCATGCAGTCGATCGTTCTCACGTCTACCTCACCGGATACGAGGTGCTTCCAACCGTTGAATTCATCCGTCACCGAATAGCGTTTCTTGAAATCCCGCTTTGTGCAACGAATGAGTTGCATGTTTCCAGTGTACGTACTCGGCTCGTAAGTACGTCGCGCGCGGCGGCACGCTTCGCGCACGGCTTCGATCGCCGCTGAGTGCCAACCATCGTCGGTCGGTAACCCGAGATCCATTTCATCGAGTTCGATAGATTGGACCCTGCGCTTCAAGTTCTTCCAACGTTGCTCGAGGTACTGGCGTTTCCCTTCGATGTCGGCGGACAAAAAATACCGGGCATGCGCTTTTACCCGGGTACGCAGGGGTTGCGTGACTGAGGCGTTCGGAACCCAGGCATCCAGCAATATCAGCGATGCGACCCGCTCATCGATCTTGGTCAGGCGGTGCGCAATCTCGTACCCCACGAGCCCACCGAAGGAATATCCGACGAGCCGATAGGGGCCTTGTGGTTGTATGCGACGGATCTCTTCCAGGAATGCCCCGGCAATCGCCTCGATACTGTCGAGCGGTTGTTGCTCGCCTTTCAGGCCGGGATATTCGAGCCCGTAGCAGGGGCGATCCGGCGTCATCAGATCGGTAATCTTCCGGTAGGAGAACGCGTGACCGCCGTTCCCGGGTAGAAAAAACACCGGCAATCCGGTGCCCGAAGCGCGCAGCGTTACCGCCAATCCGTGCGGCGTTGTCGCGCCACCGCCGCCCGCATCTATCACTGCTGACAGCTGGTCGATAGTCGGAGCATCCAGCAGTGCCGACAACGGGAGCACCTTGTCGAACTCGCGCTCGATCGAGGCGAACAGATGCAGCGCCTGAAGCGAATTTCCGCCGAGGTCGAAGAAGTCGTCCTTCACCGATACGTCGGCCTGGAACAAACGATCCCATAGGGTCTTGAGAACTCCTTGAGTGTCGGTCAGCGCTGTTTCGGCGGCCCGCGAACGCGACAGGTTGCGAATGGCCAGGGTGGGGGACAGTGCACGCCGGTCGAGTTTGCCCGTCGCAGTCAGCGGCATGGACTCGAGGACGTAGTAGACGGAGGGGGCCATGTAACCCGGCAGGGTTTCGGCCAGCGTAGACCGCAGCCGAGAGGCCTCTAGCCTGGCCCCGGAATTTGCTACCAGGTAGGCCGCCAGACGCCGCTCTCCGGGGGTGGTTTCCTCTACGACTACGGCTGCATCGAGTACCTCGGGGAGTCGGAGTAGAGTCGTCTCCACCTCGCTGGTTTCAACCCGATAGCCGCGGATCTTCACCTGAAAATCTCGGCGCCCCACATGAACGAAACACCCGTCCGCACGTTGTCGACCCAGGTCTCCGGTCAGGTAGATACGGGCGTCCGCGTCGCCCGGGGCGTGACGAAACGAGCGTGCAGTGAGGTCCGGGCGCGCCCAGTATCCGGGAGACAGATAACGACTGCGGACGGCGATTTCCCCGACTTGGCCGGATTCGACGGGGCGGCCGTCCGCGCCCAGTATCAGAACCTCTTTGTCCGTCACCGCCCAGCCGACGGGGACGGCCGCGGTTTCGTCGAGCGCGTCTTCGTGAGTCAAAAGATATTGCGTTACGGTACGTGTCTCTGTGGTGCCTAAAGCATTCTGCAGGACGCACGGTGGGTCGAACGTGTGCTTGTACAATTCAACGTCGGACCTATAGAGCGGTTCGCTGCCGGGGGCAATGACCCGCATGTGGGGAAATCGTTCGCCGCCTTTGAGCGTGGCGGTAAATGCACGGAATGTCGCCACGTTCATGTCGCAGATCGTCACCGCGTGATCGTTCAACCACGCGGCCATGCGATTCAAACCCTGTCGTCGAACGTCGAAGAGCGAAACAGAGGCGCCGCTCAGCAGGGACCCGAAGATGTGGCATACCGACGCGCTGAAACAAATTGAAAAGAGCAAACCATAACAGTCACTGGGTCCCACGCCCAGATCGTGCGCTTGGCGCCAGATGTCAAACAGTACGTTACGGTGGTTCTGCATCACCCCCTTTGGCGTTCCGGTAGAACCCGACGTGTACAAGACGTAGGCGAGGCGATCCGCGCCGAACAGAATGTTGGGATTCTCGATGTTGCTCGAGAGTTGATCGAGATTCATGCGGAAGACCGGATGAGCACCGGTACACAATTTTTCAACGAGTTCAAAGTGAGTGTCCTGCGCAATCACCATACCCGGTTTGATATCCTGGAGTATCGATCGCAGTCGCGAAGGTGGATCGCGTGGCTCCAAGGGCACGTAAAATTTTCCGGCTTTGAGGATTCCCAGGATTGTGGCAACGCTTAATGCGCTTAAGTCAAAGAACATTACCACTGGTTCTTCAACGGAGGAGCGGCGTTCGATCAGGGTGTGAGCGATGCGATTCGCAAGCCGATTCAGTTCTCCATAGCTCCAGTCACGAAGCGGTTCGCGCACCGCGACGCGATCGGCGAATCGGTGCACCTGGGCTTCGAACCGCATGCGGAGCGAAGTCTCTATGTCGGACCGATCGAACTCCAGATCAGGATGTGGGGAAATCAAACATCGGTGCCGGGACTGCTCGTACCATGCACGCGGATTCGCGTTCAACGCCACCAGACTCATAGCGTTACCACGCGCCGTGGAAGCAAGACCGAGTACAGCAAAACACCTTCACCGGGATCGTTTTCGTTTGTCTCATACGGCGGCCGCGCACGTTCGCTTGCGCGCGGTCCCTAGTACATCCCCGGTACCCCACGGTTAGTGTAACGAATTTGTTCCTTGGGCAAAAGTCACATAAATCGCATAGCCGATTGCGAATCGGTAACCAACGCATCTTTGCCACCACCGCGCGTTGACGTCCCTTCGGGTCGGCGGTAACGGTTGACGCCGGGCACCCTTGGCTGTTGTTTCCGCGGCCGGTGACGTCTTCGGCCGGGCCCGCACACCCGTTCATGTGGTAATTCAGGCCGCTGAACCCCCTGGCTGGCGCACCCGTCGGGAGATTCTTGCAGGCAACCGTTTACTGCCGAGATATAATGGATCTCCTTAAAGCTACCCCGCGTCGCAAGTTTGGTTATGTCTTCGCGTCCCAAGTCGGTGCTCGGACTCGTTCTGCTCGGGTTCTCCTTGGTTGCCATCCCGCCCATCGTGGCCGCAGTGCGCGCCGTAACCTACGTGAATGAGTTGTCGTCGCGTAGCGAGGAGCTGGTGGTCAAAGGGCTTCGATTGACGGCTGAAGGGGAATTGCTCGGGGAGCAGCTCACCGCGATGGAACGCAATGCGCGCCAGTATCAGGTGCTGGGAGACAGTTCTCTGCTTCCGCTTTACGATGACAAGCAGGAGCGATTTGTCAGCAGCTTGAGGATCTTGGAAGACCTGAATGAGGACGAGTCTGTAGCGCAAAGGCTGGCGCGCATGAAGAGTGACAGCCAGGTGATCGCCCTGGCCCTGCACGAGCACCCTCCCCAATCACCGCAAATGGAAGAGGCGCTGCAGATGTTTCCCGGACTCAACGATCTGTCCACACAGATCACCATACGGAGCCGGTCTTTTATCAACAAGCAACTCGAGGGTTTGCGCGAGGCGGCGCGCAGCGCGCGACACAGTCTGGCCTGGCAGGCGACCGCATTGATCGCGGGTACCATTATCCTCGTATTATTCTTTACACGCTTGATCGTTAAACCGGTGCGACAAACAGCACTTGCGATTCGACAGTTGGGTGAAGCGGGTTTCGACAAGCCGGTGACGGTGAACGGCCCACCGGAATTGGCGAGTCTGGGGCGCGAGCTGGACTGGCTGCGGAGAAGGTTGAATGCGTTGGAACATGAAAAAAACAAATTTTTACGGCACATGTCGCACGAACTGAAGACGCCGCTGGCAAGTATTCGCGAGGGGACGGAGTTACTGATGGATGGATCAGTTGGGAGTTTGACGAATACCCAGCAAGAGGTGGCATCTATACTTAGAAACAACAGTCTGCAGTTACAGAGCCTTATCGAGAACTTGCTGAACTTCAGCGCTCGTACCACGGCTGATAATCAAATACACCGTACGCGCTTCAGGATCAGCAAAGTGATCAATGATTTACGAAACAACCACCAATTGAGTCTGGTGGGGAAGCGGCTAAAACTGGAAGCCAAGGGCAAGGACCACGAGATGTATGCGGATCAGGACCAGATTCGTACGGCGTTAGATAATTTATTGTCCAACGCGATAAAGTTTTCGCCCGAGGGCGGAAAAATCAACTTATTGGTAAAGAACAGCAATACAGATATCGTGATCGAGGTGTCAGATGAGGGGTCTGGAGTGGCGGAAGAAGACCGCGAGTTCGTGTTCGAGCCGTTCTATCAAGGACGGGAATCGGGTGATCCCCATGTCCGGGGTACCGGGCTGGGATTGTCGGTGGCTCGAGACTGCTTGCTTGCGCACGGCGGCAAGATCGAACTGGTGGATTCGAATCAGGGCGCGTGTTTTCGAATTTTGGTCCCGAAACATGGTTAAAAGAATGGGTTGCGTCGTCTTGGGCGGTATGCTGGCCGCGTGCGTCGCCACGCCCGGTGGTGCGCCCCCGCCCAGCGATTCAACGTCGGAGCCGCCGCGCGTGGTCATGCGCACACCGGAGCCCAACGGCACCGAACTGGCCGAATACGTCGACTTGCAACGTCAGGCCATGGAGTCGGACGAGAAGGCCTGGCGGGTGCTTTACGAGGGTGCAAAGACCGACCCGAATCTTTCCGCTCAGGAACGGCGCGTGCGATTGGCCCTGCTGCTTGCCGCGCCACACCGGCCGGAGCCGGACCGCAAAGAAGCTGAGCGTACGTTAAACGCGTTGTTGGATGCAGATGGCGATCGATTATCCGAGCCGATAAAAGACTTGTTAACGGTCTCGAAACATGAGATCGTCAAAAGGGGAAGGTTGGCGGAACGCGTTAAGGTACTGGAAACACAGAGAAACAGTCTGGCGCAGGATGTGGAGCGTCTGGAGCAGGAACTGGCCGAAGCCACAGAGAAGATACAAGCTTTAACGAAGATTGAAAAATCCATAGAACGTCCCAAGAATTCTGAGGCTCCGTAGTGGATACAACTTGCGGAAAAATATTGCTGGTCGACGACGACCCCGGGCTACTTCGTCTGTTGAGCCTGCGGCTCAAGTCTTTTGGCCACGAAGTCAAGGCCGTTGAAACGGGCGAAGAGGCGTTGGTTGCCCTGGATGTGTTCCGGCCGGAGACGGTGATCACCGATTTGCGCATGGAACGCATCGACGGAATGCAGCTTTTGGATGAAATCCACCGCCGACAGCCAGGGCTGCCGGTGCTCATCATTACCGCACACGGAACGATTCCGGATGCGGTGGCAGCGACCCAGCGGGGCGCATTTGGTTTTCTTACGAAACCCATCGAAAAAACGCAGTTGCAGGATCAAGTCGTCAGAGCGCTTCGTGTTTCCGGGGCAGCGACGGAAGTGCGCGGGTCGTTTGAGGAAATACTTACGCGCAGCCCCGCGATGGAGGAGGTGCTGTCCCGGGCCCGTTTGGTAGCCCAGTCGGACACGAGTGTGTTGATCACCGGCCAGAGCGGGACGGGGAAAGAGCTTTTGGCACGCGCTATCCACAATGCCAGCAAACGCTCCGACAAGCCGTTCCTCGCCATCAACTGTGGAGCGATACCGGAACAATTGCTCGAATCCGAATTGTTCGGTCACGAGCGAGGGGCTTTCACCGGCGCGGTGGGCAGTCACGCCGGTATTTTTAAGGCCGCCAACGGGGGCACGTTATTTCTCGACGAAATCGGCGACATGCCGATCGGCCTGCAGATGAAACTCCTGCGCGTGCTGCAGGAGGGCGAAGTCCGGCCGGTGGGCAGTACGCGATCGACGTCCGTGGACGTACGCGTCCTGTCCGCCACGCACCGGGATCTTCAGCAGCGGATGGCGGAGGGAAAATTCAGGGAAGATCTGTTTTACCGGCTGAACGTCGTCAACCTGCACCTGCCGCCCTTGTCGGCGCGTCGCGAGGATATCCCTTTGTTGATCACCGGCTTTCTCGAACACCTGGCAAAACAGCGCGATGAGCCTCCGAAAATCTACGCCCCAGAAGCGATGGAACTGCTGGTCGGGTCGCACTGGCCGGGTAACGTCCGGCATCTGTACAATGTGGTCGAGCAAAACGTCGTGCTGTCGTCGACCCAGGTCATCAGCGCACGGGTGGTCCAGGACGCGCTCGGCGGCAAGGCCGACGGCGTACAGTCGTATAACGCCGCCCGCGACGAGTTCACCCGCTCTTATTTGACCCAGTTGCTTACGCTCACCGAAGGGAACGTGTCACAGGCGGCGAAACTCGCCAAACGCAACCGCACGGATTTCTACAAACTCCTGTCGCGCTTCCAGATCGATCCCTCGGAATTCAAACCGCGCCAGACTGTCGCAAATTAGCGACACATAACCTGCTGTTTTTAAAGTAACAATTTACTTCTAGGCTGATCCTGTCGGTGACTGACGACAGTCACGCGGGTCGTGATGCCCCGATTCTGCAGAACTTTCATGCAAAAACTTTCGTAACTATCTGAATTTCTGATTACGAAAAACAGTTGGCACGGTCATTGCTTATTGCTTACCCAACAGGATGCTGAGCACCTGGGCAGGATGCCCACCAACTTGTGAGTAGTAATGTTAAAGGAGAAACGCATGAAAAAGTTGATCGCAGTGGTAGCCGGAATGGGGTTGGCCACGTTAACCAGTCTGGCGCAGGCGGGGGAAGGATTGCCAAAATTTGAAGAGCTGGATGCTGACCAGGACGGTCAAATCACCGCCGCGGAAGCGAAGGTGCACGAGCAGCTGACCGAAATGTTCAAGTCCATCGATGTGGACGAAAATGGCGCGTTGAGTGCCGACGAGTATCAAGCGGCGGCGCAGCCGAAAAAAATGTAACACCGATTCCCCCACCCCCCCTGACCAGCACACGGTAACGTGAGCTGGTGGTGATGGCCCGGGACTCCTCCAAGGTTGTATCGGAGGGTTCCGGGCCACCTTTTATCTGGCTCCCGGTCGCGGCCACCACGACACCCTCCAAAGCCCCTTTCGATTGTCATTTCCCGATTGCGATGTAACACTGCGCGTTGCTTGACACGTGGTGGGTAACGGATCTTGGGGGCATTGACGATATTTTGTGTGGGGATACTGGATGTGTGTCGGGTTCGCACGCCGCCGCCCGGTCTGTCCCGACTTCTGCGTTCTGGCGGGGTGAGGGGCGAAACTACCTCAGATCCGTATGCGCTGCTCGGCCGCCTGTTCGCCCTCCCATCATCGGCGACCGTGGATTTTCCAGTGGCGGCATTGGAGTACTTGGGTACCCTCGGAAAGCAACCGGACCGCTGGTGTATCTGCGCGGACCTGGTCCACCTGCGCCCGGAGGGTGCACGTTTGTATCTGATGCCGGGCGCGGCGCTGGAGTTAGACGCGACCGACGCGGGCGTCTTATTCGCGGAACTCGCCGCCCAGTGCTCGGATCCAGGTTGGGAGTGGTTACCGACCGGCGCGACGCGCGCGCTGTTGAGCGGTCCTGACCGTCAGCGCATTCAAACCTCTCCGATCGCTCGCGTAGCGGGGGCGGATGTCGATCAACATCTGCCGACCGGTCCCGACGCCACGTGGTGGCATGGTTTCATGAACGAGTGTCAAATGCAGTTGTTCGCCAGCGAGGTCAACCGTGTGCGGGAGCAGGGCGGTGCGCCGCCGGCAAACAGCGTTTGGTTCTGGGGAGGCGGCCGGGTACCGTCGACCTTGCCAAACACGTGGGACCTCGTGTTTACTGAGCAACCAGTACTTAAAGGTTTGGCGACGCTTGCCAAGAGCCTGGTGGCGTCGCCGCCCGGGGACTGTGAGACGCTGCTGAAGGGGGCCGAACAGCACGCCCGGGTGTTGCTTACCGGCGGTCGTCTGGCGTCGTTGTTCGATCCCGGGTACCGACGCGACGACGGCGACGCGGTACAGCGATTCGATGAAGCATGGGTCACGCCGGCGATCCGCGCCTTACGCGATGGTCGCTTGCGCGAGTTCAGAATCGTGGACGGCCATTACGGCGAAGCGGTGCTTACCAACCGTGATCTTCGCCGTTGGTGGCCGAGTTGGAGCCGGTGGCGTTCAGAAGGTCGTTGAACAACAACCATCACTACAGCGTGGGACGCACTCTCGCAAAGAAAACCATCGTTCGCCGCGCACCCACTTTCCAGCGCTTGACGGGAATACACCCCGTGGTGTCGCGCATCCTCGCTAATCGGAACGTGCAAACCCTGGACGACATCGATTACGGTTTACACAATCTATTGCCGCCGGATCATCTATCGGGAATAGAGGAGGCGGTCGCGCTGCTGGGCGAGGCGCTCGCAGCGGATGCCAGTATCCTATTCGTCGGTGATTTCGATGCCGACGGCGCTACCAGTTGCGCGCTGGGAGTGCGGGCCATGCGGCGCTTCGGTGCATCGCACGTGGATTATCTGGTACCGAACCGATTCGAGTTCGGTTACGGCTTGTCCCCGGAAATTGTCGGCGTCGCGGCGAGCCGGCAACCAGACCTGATTGTGACCGTCGACAACGGCATATCGAGTCATGATGGGGTGATGGTAGCGCGCGAACTCGGTATCTCAGTGTTGATTACCGACCACCATCTGCCCGGCGATGGATTGCCACCTGCGGACGTTATCGTCAATCCGAACCTGGTCGGCGACCGGTTCGCAAGCAAGAGCCTGGCGGGGGTGGGCGTGATTTTCTACGTCATGGCGGCGCTTAGACAGCACCTTCGCGACGCCGGCTGGTTCGCACGGGCGGGGCGCACGGAACCCAATATGGCTGACCTGCTCGATCTGGTGGCGGTCGGAACGGTTGCCGATGTCGTCCCCCTCGACCGCAACAACCGCATTCTCGTGGCACAGGGCCTGGCGCGGATCAATGCGCGTCGGTGCTGCCCCGGGATCGCCGCGTTGCTGCACGTGGCGGGGCGTGATGGACGTACGGTGACGGCGGCCGATCTGGGTTTTGCAGTCGGCCCGCGTCTGAACGCGGCTGGCCGCCTGGACGACATGGCGGCGGGAATCGAGTGCCTGTTGGCCGACGACCCGCAACAGGCGCGCACCCTGGCGGACTGTCTGCACGCCCTGAATGCGGAACGCCGCGAGCTGCAAGCCGACATGGAGGTTCAAGCGGGTCGTATCGTCGACGGACTTGCGCGCGATTGGCCGCAGTTGCCGGCTGGACTGTGTTTGTTTCAGGAGGACTGGCATCAGGGCATTGTCGGGCTGATCGCAGCGCGTATGCGCGAGCGGATCAACCGGCCGGTAGTGGCGTTTGCCGCTGTGGACGAACAACAACTCAAGGCGTCGGCCCGTTCCGTCCCGGGCCTGCATATCCGTGACCTCTTGAGTCTCGTCGCCGCGAGACACCCGGGTTTGATGACAAAGTTCGGTGGTCACGCGATGGCGGCAGGCCTGAGCCTAGAGCGAGGGCGATTCGACGAATTCGCAGCGGTGTTTGAACAGACGGTGGCGGAAGTGATGGGGGAAGGTGGCGCAGACAACGTTATTCTGACCGATGGAACTCTTGCCGATGAATATTTGAGTGTTGTATGTGCGGAACTGTTGCGTCAGACATCGCCCTGGGGACAGGATTTTCCCGAACCCCTGTTCGACGATGAGTTCGAGGTCCTGGAACAGCGTGTGCTCGCCGATATACACCTGAAACTCCGGGTACGGCGGGTTGCAGGATCGCGCGTTCTGGACGCGCTTGCTTTTCGCTACCTCGATGAGCATCAAGGTCGCCTTGATTCGCAGCGTGTGCGGTTGGTTTACCGCCTCGAGGTGAATGAGTATCAGGGGCAAAGAACCCCGCAGCTCATTATTGAACACATGGAGCCGTGTTAACATGGTGTCGATGGGTTTTTTACGCAGACAATCGTGAAGACGCTGGAGGACTTTGTCGGCAAAACGCCGCTGGTAGCGCTCCAGCGTTTGCCGGGTGCGACCAGTAACACGGTGTTGGCTAAACTCGAAGGTAACAACCCCGCGGGATCGGTCAAGGATCGGCCGGCTTTGAATATGATTCAAGCTGCAGAACGACGCGGCGACATCCGTCCGGGAGACACGCTGGTCGAAGCGACCAGCGGTAACACGGGCATCGCTCTTGCCATGGCCGCGGCAACCAAGGGTTACCGCATGATACTCATCATGCCGGAGCACATGAGCGCGGAACGCCAGGCAGCGATGAAGGCGTTCGGCGCGGAGATCAAGTTGGTTTCCAAGGAAGGGGGTATGGAAGAGGCCCGAGATCTGGCGGAAGCGATGGAACGGGAAGGTACGGGTATCATGCTCGACCAGTTTGCGAATCCAGACAACCCGGAATCGCACTATCTAGGTACCGGTCCCGAGATCTGGGTGGATACCGAAGGCGGCATCACACATTTCGTCAGTTCAATGGGCACTACGGGCACTATCATGGGCGTGTCGCGTTACTTGAAGGAGAAAAATCCCGATATCCAGATCATCGGTGTACAGCCCAAGGAGGGCGCTTCGATTCCGGGGATACGGCGTTGGCCGAAAGCGTATCTGCCGCGAATTTTCGAACCCGAACGCGTCGACCGAACCATTGATGTATCGCAGGAAGACGCGGAAACCATGATGCGCCGGCTCGCCGCCGAAGAAGGGATCTTCTGCGGCGTGTCGTCGGGCGGCGCCATGGCCGCCGCTCTGGAGGTGAGCAGCGAAGTGGAGGACGCCGTGATCGTCAGCGTTGTCTGTGATCGCGGTGACCGTTACACCTCGACCGGCGTATTTCCGGTGTAAGTCGCAATACGGTCGTGAACGTTCTGGTCTTCGATATCGAAACCGTACCGGACGTCGACGGCGGACGCCGGCTTTACGACCTCGGCAATCTGGATGACCAGGGTGTCGCGGAAGCTATGTTCGCCAAACGGCGCCAGCAAACTGATTCAGATTTTCTACCCCTGCACTTGCATCGGGTGGTAGCGATATCGACGGTACTTCGCAACGCCGACGTGTTCAAGGTGTGGTCTCTGGGCTCCTGCGAATCGAGTGAAGCGGAGTTGATTACGCGCTTTTTCGAGGGACTCGAACGGTACACGCCGACTCTGGTGTCATGGAACGGCAGTGGGTTCGATTTACCTGTTTTACACTACCGTTCGCTGGTGCACGGAATCCAGGCAACCCGTTATTGGGATACCGGAGACGAGGACCGCGACTTCCGCTGGAACAACTATCTGAATCGGTTCCATTATCGGCATACCGATCTGATGGATGTGATATCGGGATATCAGGCACGCGGCTTCGCGCCGCTGAATGAAGTCGCGGTACTACTGGGACTCCCCGGAAAACTGGGCAAGAGTGGTGCGGACGTGTGGCCGCAATTTGTCGCCGGTCGGATCCAGGATATCAGGGACTACTGTGAAACCGACGCTCTGAATACCTACCTCGTCTATCTGCGCTGGCAGTTGGTGCGCGGACACCTCACGCGGGCCGGCTGGGAGGAAGAATGTCAGCGGGTGAGAAACGCGCTCCGCAAGGACGACAAGCCACATTTTTCAGAATTTCTGAACGCGTGGCAATAGACAGCGGAAGCGACCGCCTCATCGAGGTGGTGATCGACGGATTGAGCGATGACGGACGTGGAGTCGCTCGAATCGACGGCAAGGTGGCGTTTGTCGACGATGCGTTACCCGGCGAGACCGTGTTGTTTCGACCGGCGCGCCGAAAGCGCCGCTACGATACGGGTTTGGCCGTAAAACGACTGGTGTCCTCGGTGCACCGGGTGACACCCCGTTGTGAGTACTTCGGCGTGTGTGGCGGATGTGCCATGCAACACGTGTCCACTGAAGCGCAGATTCAACACAAGCAGGCGCGGCTGGTCGATGCACTACAACGAATAGGAGGAGTGGCGGCCGAACGGCTGTTGCCGCCACTGTGCGGACAGGTATGGGGATATCGATGCAAAGCGCGGCTCGGTATCCGGTTCGTGCCGAAGAAGGGCGGGGTATTGGTGGGTTTCCGTGAGCGGCGAAAGAGTTATATCACGCCCCTGGATCACTGCGAAGTATTGCATCCGCGCATTGCCGTTCTCTTGGCGCCGTTGCACCGATTGGTCGCCGCGCTGTCTTGTTATGACCGGCTGCCCCAAATCGAAGTCGCGGTCGGCGATGCCGATGCGGCGCTGGTGTTCCGGCATCTGGAGCCTTTGAACACGGGGGATATCGATAAGCTCGAGAAGTTTGCTGCCGAACACCGTGTACAAGTGTATCGTCAGCCGGGAGATCTTGAGTCGGTGACGCCCTTATTCCCCGTGGCACCGAGGCCGTTGACCTATACCCTCGACGAGTTTCAGATCACGCATCGATTCGCACCTACGGATTTCATCCAGGTGAACGCCGGTCTCAATCGCAACCTGGTAAGCACCGTCGTGCGTTGGTTGAATCCGCAACCGGGCGACTGGATCTTGGATCTGTTCTGCGGCCTTGGAAACTTCACCCTGCCTTTGGCACGCCTGGCCGGGCACGTAACCGGAATCGAGGGCGCACCCGCAATGGTCGGGCGCGCCTTGGAAAATGCCCAACACAACAGTATCGACAATGTCAGTTTTTTCACTGCGGACTTGTTTCAGTCCGACGTCGCCGGGAGCTGGTTACACGACGGTTACTCGAAGATCCTGCTCGATCCCCCGCGGTCCGGTGCGATCGAGTTCGTCAAACGGATTCCGGCGCTCGCGCCGGAGCGGCTGGTATACGTCTCGTGCAATCCGGAGACGCTGGCGCGAGATGCGGATTTCCTGGTCAAGAAGGCGCGCTTTCGTTTGGTGGCCGCCGGGGTAATCGACATGTTTCCGCATACCGCGCACGTCGAGTCACTGGCGGTCTTCGAGCCGCACTGATTCCACCCGGTACCCGGGCGCTCACGCTTCAGAGGTGTTTGGCGGATTGTCCGTCGTTTCGCGCTGCGGCTGCGGCGCTTCCCGTTCATTCGACGCCGAGGATTTGCCGGCGGCGGGCTTGGGGGCTCTCTCGCGCGTCTTGCTCGCACCGGCGGCATCGCCGCGTTGGCCACGGTTGCTCCGGCCATTCCCCGACTTCGTGTCCGACTGACGCTCCTTGTTCGCGGTTGTACGGTTTGCGCCCCCGCGCCGGCCACGACCACCACCGCGTGATCGCCGGGGCCGCCCGCTGGCGGTGTCGCCGGTCGAACGTTCGTCCCGCGCACTACCCGCGGTCTGGGCTGGGGCTTTCTCGCTCCCGTCGCGCTTGGGTTGCCGCCCGCGGCTACGCCCACCACCTTTGCGCCCGCCGCGTTCCTGGCGCGTACGCTGCGGCCGGGGGGGGCTGCGCTCCGCGGTGCGCGCTGGGGTCACGACCTGCGTTTCCGCAACGATTTCGCCGCCCAAGAACCGGCTCCACAGTCTGCTGAAGAAACCCTCGGCCTCCGGTTTGGCGGTGACTGGCGGGGTTTGGGCGGGCATCGTGTCGAGATGTACGGCAGGGAGTTCGGTTCGTTGCGTACCGGGGACCGCCGTGGTGTCAGTGTCGTCCTCGTCCTCCACCATCTGTAGCTGGAAACTCGGTACCGAAGCCGTTTCTGCAATTTCGTCGCTGCGCAGTCGCCGTACCCGAAACTGCGGCGTTTGCAGAGCCGGGGTAGGTATGACGACAATCTGCGTGCCCAACCGATTTTCGATCATCGTCAGCTCGTGCCGCTTTTCGTTCAACAGAAAAGTGGCGGTCTCGGGCGGCAGGTGAGCGTGAATGGCTTCGGTGTTTTCCTTTAGGGCTTCTTCCTCGAGGATACGCAGAATGCTCAGTGAGGAAGACGAAACGCCGCGGATATGACCGGTGCCGTCGCAGCGCGGGCACGCGGTGTAATTGGCTTCACCAATTGAGGCGCGCAGGCGCTGTCGCGACATCTCCAACAGTCCGAACCGCGAAATCCGCCCGATCTGTACCCGCGCGCGGTCTGCACGTAGCGCGTCGTGGAGACGGTTTTCCACCGTACGTTGATTCCTGCTCGACGTCATATCGATAAAATCGATCACGATCAATCCCCCAACGTCGCGGATTCGCAGCTGTCGGGCAATTTCGTCGGCAGCCTCGAGGTTGGTTTGCAGCGCGGTCTCCTCGATATCCGCGCCTTTGGTGGCACGAGCCGAGTTCACGTCGATAGTGACCAGGGCCTCCGTGTGGTCGATGACCAGGGCGCCACCGGCGGCGAGTCGGACTTCCCGGGAGTAGGCCGACTCGATCTGGTGTTCGATTTGAAAGCGCGAGAACAGCGGCACCGTATCTTGATAGTGCTTGAGCTTTACCAAGTTGTGGGGCATCACTTGCTGCATGAATTTGGTGGCCCGTTCGTAAATTTCCTTGTTATCAATAATGATTTCCGAGATTTCGTTGCGCAGATAGTCACGAATCGCGCGCACCACGAGGTTGGTTTCCTGGTAGACCAAAAACGGTGCGGGCCGGGCAGCGGAGGCCTCGGTAATCGCATCCCACAGCTGGAGAAGGAAGTCGAGATCCCACTGCAGTTCTTCGATTTTCTTGCCGATACCCGCCGTTCGCGCGATCAGGGCATGCTCGGTCGGGGTCTCGAGCTGCGCCATGGCTTGACGCAATTCGGCACGTTCTTCGCCCTCGATACGTCGCGATATCCCCCCGCCCTTGGGATTGTTGGGCATCAGTACCAGGAACCGCCCGGCCAGCGAGATAAACGTCGTCAGTGCGGCGCCCTTGTTGCCGCGCTCGTCTTTTTCCACCTGCACGAGCAATTCCTGGCCTTCCTTGATCACATCCTGGATTCGCACCTGCGCCATCGGGGTCTGCGGCGAATAATCCGTGAAATAGGCGCGGGAGATTTCCTTGAGGGGCAGAAAGCCCTGTCGTTCGGAACCGTAGTCGACGAACGCCGCCTCGAGGCTGGGTTCGACCCGGGTGACCCGGCCCTTGTAAATGTTTCCTTTTTTCTGGTTATGAGCGGCGGATTCGATATCCAGATCGAGTAGCCTTTGACCGTCCACGACGGCGACTCGCAACTCCTCCGCGTGAGTTGCGTTGAACAGCATTCTTTTCATGTTGACCTGTCCTTGGGTACCCGGCAACCGGCACACACAACTCCTGCCGGCGCATCCTTAACCCGCGCTTCAACGCGAGTCGAGCGGGCCGGGCCCACATTTGTTCAGTTGTGCCCCTACAACGTTGTGTTCAGGGAGGGGCGCGAAACCCTAGTCTCAAGTGTCGCGACGCCCCGACCACCGTGAAACACGGCGTTGGTCGAACGTCGCACACGAGTCTTGAAACGACTTTAAGTCGAATCAGTTAAAATCTTTCAAATCAATAATATAACAACTCTTCGTTGAGATGTTATCGGATGCTTGAAAGCGGCCTCTGTGCGGGTAAGCTCACCGCCTGTTTGACCTATCCTCTGGTGCGTCGAGGCTCGTGGCGCTTACCACCGAATTAATATATCAGTCTCGTCACGGCCCATCAATCCGGTTATTATCCGCGCGCCCGATGCCCGATCGCGATCACCACAGCGTCCGTATAGTGCACATCGATGCCACCCATCGAGGGCAGCGTCTGGACAATTATCTGTTGACGCGCCTGAAGGGCGTACCCCGCAGCCATATCTATCGGATCGTACGCACCGGACAAGTTCGTATCAATAAGTCGCGCGTGCGGCCCAGTTACCGTTTGCAGACCGGCGATCAGGTACGCATACCGCCGCTGAGGATGTCGCCGCGGGCTCCGATGGCGGCCGGTACCCGGACCGACTGGAAGCGGTACACGCTGTACGAGGATGCCCACCTGTGCGTGATCGACAAGCCGGCCGGGTTGCCGGTGCATGGCGGCAGCGGCATCAGCGCGGGTCTGATTGAGCGGCTGCGCCGCGACCGACCGACCTGCCGGTTTCTCGAGTTGGTGCACCGGCTCGACCGCGATACGTCGGGGTGTTTACTGATCGCGAAGAAACGGGAGGCCTTGGTCCGGTTGCATGATGACCTGCGCCAGAACAGCGTGCGGTCGCAAAGGCTGAAGAAACGGTATCTGGCGCTGGTCAAGGGACACTGGCCGGCGTCGTTACGCGAAATCGAGGCACCGCTCAGGAAGAACGTTGTGCGCGGAGGGGAGCGACGTGCGGTCGTGGATGCGGAAGGCCGTTTCGCCAAGAGCCGGTTTCGCCGGGTGGCGCGATATGACGACGCCAGTTTGGTGGAAGTCGTGCTGTTTACCGGCCGCACCCATCAGGCTCGGGTGCATGCGGCGTCTGCCGGGCATCCGATCGCCGGCGACGCCAAGTATGGCGATGAAGCGTTTAACGAGGCACTCGCCGCCCGGGGCCTGCATCGTTTGTTTCTGCACGCGGTCTCGTTGAGTTTCATCCATCCGGCAGACGGCGGGCGTGTTACTGTCGAAGCGCCCCTGCCCGACGACCTCGCTGCCTTGCTGGAGGGGTGGCACGCGAGATGAATACCCGGCTGGTGATTTTCGACTGGGACGGCACGCTCATGGATTCCAGCGACAGGATCGTGAATTGTTTTCAACGTGCAGCCCGGGATGTGGGGGTACAAAGCCCGGCCGCCCGCGCGGTGAGAAATATTATTGGTCTCGGTTTGCGCGAAGCGATGGACGAACTGTTTCCCGGTGTTTCGGAGCCAACGTGCGCCGCGTTGGTCGAGCGGTACCGGGATTACTTCGTCGCCATTGACGACACCCCGATGCATTTGTTTCCCGGGGTCGAGGACGGACTTCTCAGGCTGCACGAACGTGGGTTTATGCTGGGAGTGGCAACCGGCAAAGCGCGGCGGGGATTGACGCGCGCGCTTGCGGAAACCGGTTTGGCGGAGTTGTTCGCAGTCAGCCGCTGTGCCGACGAAACCCGTTCCAAGCCGCATCCGCAGATGCTCCACGACATCCTGGACGAGGCTCGACTGTCGGCCGAAGCGGCGCTGATGGTCGGAGATACCGTATACGATATGCAAATGGCGCGGCAGGCCGGTGTCAAAGGATTGGCAGTTACTTACGGTGTGCACAGTCGGGACCGTCTGCTTGAACAGGCACCGACCGCTTGTCTAGACTGTTTCGAGGAGGTCACGACGTGGATATGTGCGGCGCGGTAAATCGGCATATCTGTGCCAGCGCGGAACTTGCCGAACGCGGCCCGGGGGTACGCTTCGCGCTCCGCGCCGGAACGGAAACAGTGCCCGCTTTCGTGATCCGGTACAATCGAGAGGTTCGCGCGTTCATAAACCGGTGCGGCCACCTGTCGTTGGAGTTGGATCTCGTGTCGGGCCGGTTGTTCGACCGCGAGCGACGGCATCTGATCTGTGCGACGCACGGCGCACTGTACGAACCGGACTCCGGCGCGTGCGTAGGGGGCCCATGCCAGGGGAACGGATTGATCCCGGTGGAGGTCGAAGAAGCGGAGGGCAGGGTCTGGCTCACCGACCCACATTTCGAGGAGGTACTCAGCTAGTGGTATTTTGGGAATCCGATACGAACGACAAACCTCGACCGGGGCCTCGGGAAGAGGGCCACCGGGGCCCGGAGTACGCGGTGCTGGAGAGGCTTGCCTTCGAGTCGTTAAAGGAACAGCGGCGCAGTCGCCGCTGGGGCATCTTTTTCAAGTCTCTGTTTGCAATCTACCTGTTTGCGTTGCTGTTCGCGTTTAAGTCCGACGGCGTCACGCCATCCGTCGGTGCGCATACCGCGCTGGTGGATCTGGACGGAATCATCGCGGCCCAGTCGGACGCCAATGCGGACCGCGTCGTCGGTGGTCTGCGGGCCGCTTTCGAGGCCGAGGATGCGAAAGGGGTAATTCTGCGCATCAACAGCCCGGGCGGCAGTCCGGTCCAGTCCAGTTATATTCACCAGGAGATCAATCGGCTGCGTTCGAGTCATCCGGACAAGCCCTTGTACGCGGTCGTCATTGATGTCTGTGCCTCCGGCGGTTACTACGTGGCAGCCGCCGCCGACAAAATTTACGCCAACGAGTCCAGCATCGTCGGTTCGATCGGGGTTTTGATGAACGGATTCGGATTCGTCGAGACGCTAGAGAAGCTCGGGATTGAGCGACGCTTGATGACGGCGGGAGAACATAAGGGTATGCTCGATCCGTTTTCGCCACTGGATTCACAGGCCGAGCGCCATGCCCAGGATCTGCTCGACCGGGTGCACGCGGAATTCATCACGGCGGTCAAATCCGGCCGCGGTGACCGTCTGGCGCAAAACGAAGAGATATTTAGCGGTCTGATTTGGACCGGGCGCGAAGCCAAGCAGTTGGGATTAATCGATGACTTCGGCAGTGCCGGCTTTGTAGCGCGGGAAATCGTCGGCGAAAAGAAGATCGTCGACTATACGCCGCGCGAAGACTTCTTCCAGAAGTTTGCCGATCGAATCGGCGTGGCGATCGCGAAGACGTTACGTTTGGAACAGATCACCGGTGGTCTGGAGATCCGCTAGGCTCCGCAACCGACGGACGCGATGCGCTCGTGCGGCACGGTTTCCGTGGCCGCCGACGGTAAATCACGCGTCGTGTGGAGTTCCGCTTTGATCTCGAGACGCGTTGCAGCAGCGGAGGCCGACAAGGTGATTGTCGGGATCTATGAGGCGAGGCTGCACAGGCCCTGGTCAAGCACTTCTAGACCACCGTCACGCCCGCGTCTTCCAGCATCCTGACCAGTCTAACCAGAGGCAGCCCGATCAACGCGGTCGGGTCGTCGCCGCTAAACCGTTCGAGCAGGGCGATACCCAAACCATCGGCACGCAGACTTCCACTGCAGCCATACGGACGCTCTTTACGCAGGTAACGCTCGATGCACGCGTCGTCCAGATTACGAAATTTCACGCTGTAGGGGATCACGTCGGACTGAACGCGGCCGCTGGTATCGATCAGGGCCAGACCGGTGTACAGCATGATGTGTTTTCCCGATGCATCGCGCAGCTGCTGCACGGCTTGGGCGTGGTTCCCAGGTTTGCCGACGATGGCGCCGGCGTGCACGGCGACTTGGTCGGAACCGATCACGACAGAGCCGGCGTGCCGCGCAGATACCGTTCGTGCTTTTCCCACCGCGAGACGTTCCACGAGCTGTTCGGGGGTTTCCCCGGATCGCGGAGTTTCGTCGATATCGGGTATCGACACCGAGAAGGGAATCATCAGACGCTCCAGCAGCGCTTTGCGGAATGGCGATGACGAAGCGAGTATCACTTTAGCGTCGGACATAATCGAAGGCGGGTACGGGCGCGATGAATCTGCGTTCTTGATCAATAACTACCAGCGACCCGGGCACGTTGCTGAACGAGTGCCAAAACGGTGTCGATGCTGGGTGTATCGACGCCGACCATTCGCCCCATCTCCTGCACCGCGGTCACCAGGGCGTCGATTTCCATCGGGCGTCCGCGTTCCAGATCCTGCAACATGGAAGTCTTGTGTGCGCCAACCGCGGCCGCTCCATCGATCCGCTTCTCGACATCGACGCCGAACCGGACTCCGAGCCTTTCACCGATGTTTTGCGCTTCCAGCATCATTGCCCGGGCGACCCCGCGCGTGCCGGGTTCGGTGGCGATGACCTCCAGAGTCGAGTGGGTGAGTGCGCTGATCGGATTGAAGCACAGGTTGCCCCAAAGCTTCACCCATATTTCATCGCGGATACGCCGGATCGGAGCCTTGAAACCGGCCTCGATCAACGCGCGACTTAACGTTCGTACGCGCTCGGATTTCTCACCGCTCGGTTCACCGAGTGTAAAACGATCACCGCTGATGTGTTCGATGACTCCCGGCTCTGGGACTTCGCAGGCCGGGTACACGACACACCCGATGGCGCGTTCGGGTCCGATACCCTGCCATTGCACGCCACCCGGGTCGACGCTTTCCAGACGGCGATCCTTCCAGGGACCGTCCAGTCTATAGAAGTACCACCACGGGACACCATTGACAGCGGTGACAACCGCGGTATTTGCATCCAATAAAGGCTGCATTACATTCACGATGCGCGGAACCGAATGGGCTTTCAGGGTAACGATCACATAATCCTGGGGTCCCAGTTCGGCGGGGTCATCCGTGCAGACGGGATGGACAATATGCCGCTCCCCCTCGATCAGCAGGGTGACGCCGTGTTCGCGCATCGCGGCAAGGTGCGGGCCGCGCGCGATGAGCGACACGTCATGGCCGGCGCGGGCGAGTTGAACGCCGAGAAAACCACCGATCGCGCCGGCACCGTAAATACACACTCGCATCACGCGAGCCCCAATTTTTCCGCGAGACCGATGCGCTGCAGTTTACCGGTCGGTCCCTTGGGAATTTCGTCCATAAACAGAATCGTGCGCGGGACTTTGAAATCCGCGAGCTGCATTGAGGCAAATTCCCGGATCTCTTTCTCGGTGGTGGTTTTTCCCTCCCGCAGCACGATGGCCGCCGCGATCTCCTCGCCCAATTTTTCATGAGGCACGGCGAAAGTAACGACCTGCTGAACGGCTGGGTGGTCCATCAGTACTTCGTCGATTTCCCGCGGTGAGACTTTTTCTCCGCCGCGGTTGATGATTTCCTTGAGTCGTCCGGTGATACGCAGATACCCGTCGCGATCCATGACTCCCTGGTCCCCGGTGCGAAACCAGCCGTCGGTGAAGTTCTCTGCGTTCGCCGTCGGATTGTTTTCGTATCCGGCGGTGACGTTCGGTCCGCGAATCACGACTTCGCCGACCTGACCGGCGTTCAGCATATTACCGCTCTGGTCCATGATGCGTACTTCAGGACCGGCCGCGACACCCACGGAGCCGGGTTTGCGCGATGCCGGTGGCAGCGGATTGCTGGTCATCTGGTGCGCCGATTCAGTCATCGCGTACGCTTCAATGACCGGTACCCCGAATACGTCTTCGAGCTCCGCCATCACCTGCGGCGGCAGCGATGACGACGACGACCGAATGAAGCGGATGGGGCAGTTTTCGATGATATCGACGTTGCGTCCGGCGCGCGCCAGAATGGCTTGGTGCATCGTCGGTACCGCGGTGTACCACGTGGGTGCAGCGTCATCCAGCCAGGCGAAAAATTTGAGCGCGTTGAAACCCGGCGTACAGTAGGTGTTGCCCCCGGCACCCAGTGAAGCGAGGATCGCCGCGATCAAACCGTGTATGTGAAACAACGGCATGATGTTCAGGCACCGATCGTCTGCCGTCAACGACAACGTCCGACCGATGTTGTACGCCGACGTGGTGACGTTGAGGTTGGTGAGCGGGACAATCTTCGGGCGCGACGTCGTGCCCGACGTGTGCAGCACCAGGGTCACGTCACCGGGCCGCGTCAAGCCGCCCAACGCCGCGGGACGCGCGTCCTGGGGCCGGTTCACGATTTCAAATGTCCCGGCGGGCGCCGACGCGCTCGCGCTGATCTCGAGAATCGGAATAGCGAGTCGTTCGGCTGCGGCGCGCGCCGGGGTGTCCTCACCCCCGGCGACAACCAGCGCCTTGGCGTTCAAGTCGGAGAGGTAGAATTCAAATTCCTCGGTACGGTAAGCCGGATTCAGGGGTGCGGTCGTGCACGCACAACCGAATGCCAGAAACGCGCTGGCCATTTCCGGCCCGTTGGGTAGGACGATGCCTACCCGATCGCCGCGACCCAGGCCGATCGCGTTCACGGTTTCCACGGTGCGGGAGATATGCGTGAGCAGCTCGCCGTAGGACAGTGACGGGCGCTCGGGACCCACCAGCGCGGGGGCGTCCGAATCACCCGCCGCGAGAAGATCGAAGATTGTTTGCGGATTGGACATCAAGGCGACTCCAGTTATGAATATTACCTGTCCGCAGCGTTATCGGTACAAGCGATCGAATTCGCCGACGCGAGCAGCGCAGTTTTTCAACGCGACGGGCCGCGGGCGCGAATGACGCGGCGTGCATACTGCACGACCGGCAACAGAAACAACCCAATCGCCGCTACCATGATGGTACCGGCGATTGGGCGTTCGAAGAACACCATGAAGCTGCCGCCCGATATCAACAGGGATTGGCGCATTGAGGTCTCCGCAAGGGGACCCAGCACGATCGCCAATACGGCGGGCGCCATCGGGTAGTCGAGTTTACGCAAGAGATATCCGGCCACGCCAAAAACGTACATCAGCCAGACGTCGTGCATATCGAGCGTCGGGGCGTAACCGCCGACGATACAAAGAACGAAGATGATGGGCGCCAAAATCGTGAATGGAAGCTTCAGCACCCAGATGAATAACGGGATAAAAGCGATATTGATCAACAGTGCAAACACGTTGGCCGCATACAGACTGGCGATCAAGCCCCAGACGAAATCTTTGTGTTCCACGAACAGCAGCGGTCCGGGTTCCAGGCCCCAGATTACCATTCCGCCGAGTAGAATGGCGGTGGTCGGGGAACCCGGAATACCCAGTGTGAGCATCGGCAGCATCGATCCGGTACTGGCGGCGTTATTGGCCGATTCGGGCGCCGCCACGCCTTCCGGTGCGCCTTTACCGAATTGCTTGGGATGCTTGGATATTGATTTGGCGACGCCGTACGCCATCAGCGACCCGGGTGTGGCGCCGGCTGCCGGCAAGATACCCACGAAATAACCGAGAAACGATCCCATCACGGTGGCTTTGACGGTGCCCTTCAAAGACCGGAATCCATCAATAATACGACGCAGCGTCACGGTCGCTTGACTGACACCGATTTTTCCCTTGCTGGCTTCCATGGTCCACAACATTTCGCCGATGCCGTAAATGCCGATCGCCAGTACGAGAAAGTGGATCCCGTGCAAAAACCCGGGGATATCACCGAAGATTAGCCTGGGCTGCCCGCTGATAATATCGAGCCCCACCGCACTCAGGGCCAGCCCGATGAAGATCGAAAACAAGGTCTTCGGGATGTCATCGCCACCCAGGCCGATAAACGTCGCGAACGCAAGCACCATGAGCGCAAACTCCTCCGGTGAACCGAAGGCGAGAGCGACTTTAGCCAGTGGCGGGGCAAACAGGGTAAACAGAACAATGGAGATTGTACCGCCGATGAACGATGCGGTAGCTGCCGTGATCAGCGCTTTATCGGCTAGCCCCTGCAATGCCATCGGTCGCCCGTCAAAGGTGGTGGCAACCGCTGTCGAAGCCCCGGGGATACCCAGCATGATCGAGCTGATGGCGCCACCGTACATAGCGCCGTAATAGATCGCACCGAGAAAAATGATCGCTCCGGTCGGGGGCACCAGAAACGTCATGGGCAATAAAATCGCCACGCCGTTCACCGATCCCAAGCCGGGCATGGCACCGATGAAGAGACCGAGCGTGCAACCGAGCACGACCAACCCCAGGTTCAGCGGTTGAAACGCAACGTGAAAGCCGTCGATCAGGAGGTTCAGGATATCCATCGGGAACCAGCCACCGCTACAGGAATATGTCGTAGAGCGGGTAAAAAAACGGTTCGGTGATGCCCTTCGGCAGAGTAATCGTCAGCGCGATCTCGAAGAAGAAAAACATGGCTACCGGCGTGGCCAAGGAAATAACCAACGCTTTGCGAAGCTCGTGTCTGCCGATAAATCGAATGTAAAAAAATAAGAATAAGGGCACAGATACATACATGCCCACGATGTGCGTCAACCCGATCATCGCCGCCAGGCTGCCGGCGACGAGAACAAACAGTTTCAGCGAGAAATCGTCCATGAACGGTTTCTCCGCTTCCAGAGGGGCTTTGCCCAGCAACGATCGGATTAGGATCCAGATACTGCAGACCAGCATTCCGGCCGCGAGCCAGAACGGAAACGCGCCGCCGCCGGGTCCTTCACCGCGTATCCAGCCGATGGGCAATTCCGCGCTTTTCCACATCAGATACGCGGAGAACAACGCGAGCACGGCGGCGGTGATCGTTTCAGCCCTTTTCATGCGTGTGCGCCTGGAGCCTCAAACAAAGGCAGGCGGATCCGCTCGCCACGGATCCGCCTGCGGTGAGCGTTAGAAGATGAACCGTTAGATCTCGCCGATTTCTTTCAGCATTTGTTCGTGGTTGGACTTCTCTTGGGTGAAGTAGCTCATGAGGTCATCGCCCGTGAGAAACTCCCCCCGAAGACTTTTCTTGGCCATGAACTCCTGCCACTCCGCAGACTCGTAGACCTTTTTGAATACGCCCAGGTAGTAGGCTTGCGCCTCCGGGCTTATTCCCGGGGGAGCGATCACGCTACGCTGCATGAAGTATACGAAGTCCTTGCCGAGTTCACGAAACGTCGGTGTGTCTTTGAATACCGGCAGGCGTTCCGGTGTGAACGCCGCCAGTGGAACCGTGTCCCCGGCCTCATAAAAGCCGAGCTGTTCCGAGGGATTGTTCACCGTGGAGTTGGCGTGTTTTCCGGCGAGCTCCTTGGCCACCCGGCCGCCGCCTTTGAAGGGGACATATTTCATATTCAGGCCGTAGGCCTTGTTGAGGAAATTCGTCAGGAGTTCGTCCTCCTGGGCGGTACCGGTACCGGCCATGATCCAATTATTGTCGCTTTCCTTTGCCGCTTTGACGAATTCGTCGACGTTGGTGATACCGGAGTCCTTGTGTACCCACAGCAGGAAAGTATCCTCTGCCATGCGCGCGATGGGGGTGAATTCGGAGATATCGATGCCGAGCGCGGGTTGACGCAGAGGCGTGGTGTAGAAGCTATTGAGCGTCATCATTACCGTGTGGTCGTCTCCGGACTTCTGCTTCAAATAGACCAAAGCCTCGGCGCCGGAACCGCCGGGTTTATTGACCGGCAGAAACGGTTTGGACGACAACTTGTGTTTTTCGATGATACTCTGCATCAGGCGCGCGATCTTGTCGGCGCCACCGCCTTTGCCCGCCATGATGACGAGTTCGACGGGTTTTTTGGGTTGCCAGTCTGCGGCCTGCGCGGGTTCGGTCCAACTCAACGACAACGCACAAACGGCGGTTGCCAGCGTTGTGACCGTATTTCGAATTTTCATCGTGGTCTCCTCCGTAAAAAAAAAACGCAAAAACTGCTCAGGGCTCAAGATGTGGTCGAACCGACGTTTCGCCTGACCGATGCCACAAACGTGCAACGATAACAGCCATTTAGCATCCGCCTCAATATCCAAGCAGGAAGCCAGGTCTGGTGCTTATGGATACAATTAGATTTAATTATGAATAACACACCGATAATCCCTTCGCGCCGAGCGGTAGACCAATGCCTGCCGGCTTGACAAGCCGGCAGGCGGTGCCTAGCGTGGGCGGGTTTGTTCACACCGAGAGCGGTGATGGCCAATAATCGATCCAACCGCGTGGCGGTCGTCGCCGGACTGCGGACCCCGTTTGCTAAACAGGGGACGGACTATCGTCACTTGGCGGCGCGCGATCTGGGAAAAATCGTGGTTGCCGAGTTGCTGCAGCGCGCCGGACTCGACGCCGGCGGCGTGGAGCGCATCGTATTCGGCCAGGTGATTCCCGCGCCGCGCGCACCCAACATCGCTCGCGAGGTGGCACTGGGGGTGGGGCTGCCCGCGACGGTGGATGCGTACAGTGTGTCGCGGGCTTGCGCCACGAGTTATCAATCGGCCGTCAACGTGGCGGAGGCGATTCTCGCTGGAGACATCGAATGCGGCATCGCCGGCGGGGCCGAAAGCGCCAGTGACGTTCCGATCACCGCTTCTAAACCGCTCGCCGACGCGCTGCTGGCGGCCAGTAAAGCACGTACCTGGGTCGAGCGCATCAAGGCGTTTCGCGGTGTGGCGTTACGCGATATCGTGCCGGTAGCCCCGGCGCTCAAAGAACCTTCGTCCGATTACACGATGGGTGAGAGCGCTGAGAAAATGGCTAAAGAAAACGATATAAGGCGCGAAGCACAAGACGATTTTGCGCATCGCAGTCACGTCAATGCCGCCCGTGCGTGGAAGGACGGATTTTTCGCAAGCCACGTAATGGTGGCTTATCCAGCGCCGCGCTACACCCCAGTCGCGGATGACAATCTTGTCCGTCACGATTCCACGCTCACCGACTACGCGAAGTTGCGCCCGGTATTCGATCGCCGCCATGGCACGATCACCGCCGCCAACAGCTCACCGCTCACCGACGGTGCTGCGGCGCTGGTACTGATGAGTGAGGAGAGGGTGCGCGGGGAAGGGCTTGAGCCACTTGGATTCATTCGCAGTTATGCCTTCGCCGCGATCGATCCCAACTGGCAGATGCTGATGGGGCCCTCTTTCGCGACACCACGCGCTTTAAAGCGCGCCGGGCTGAGTCTCGCTGACCTGGATTTGATCGATATGCATGAAGCGTTTGCAGCCCAGGTGCTGTCCAACACCGAGGCGTTCGAGTCGCGCGCTTTTGCGCAGAAACATCTGGATCGCGACGCACCGATCGGCGACATCGACTGGGACAAATTCAATGTCAGCGGCGGATCGATCTCCCTGGGTCATCCATTCGCGGCTACCGGGGCCCGGCAGATCATGCAGGCATTGTTCGAATTGAAACGTCGCGGCGGTCAGTTTGCACTGTGTACCGCCTGCGCCGCAGGTGGGCTCGGGGCGGCAATGATCCTGGAGGCGTCCTAATGGACGAGGCTGCGCCGGTCCTGATCCTCGAAAAACCCGAATCCGGAGTCGCGATCATATGGATGGACGACCCGACGGAGCCGGTCAACACCCTCAAGCGCGAACTGGTCGACGAATTCGCGTCGGTGCTCGGTGACGTCGAACGCAACGATGATCTCGAGGTCGTGGTTTTTGCCTCCGGGAAACCGGACAATTTCGTCGCCGGTGCCAACCTCGACATGCTCCGTGGGGCCACTGGTGCGGCGGATGCCCAAGCGCTGTCGGAGATCGCGCAAATCTTACACGAGCGGATCGCTGCGCTACGCTGCGCGACCGTCGCGGCCATCCACGGTGCCTGTCTGGGCGGCGGGTTGGAGTTGGCCATGGCGTTCGACGCGCGGGTCGCGTCGGCGGATACCGCCACCCGTCTCGGATTACCGGAGGTACAGTTGGGGTTGCTCCCCGGGGGCGGCGGAACGCAACGCTTGCCGCGCGTGATCGGTATTGAGCGCGCTTTGGATTTGCTGCTGACCGGGCGCCAGGTGTCTGCCGAGCGCGCGCGCCGCCTCGGTCTGGTTGACGAGGTCGTGGCCAAGGAGATTCTGATCGAAGCAGCGATTCGACGGGGGCGGGAGCGGCGAACCCGGGCCCCCGCCAGCGGGTGGCGTACGGTGTGGGCGCCAGCGTCCGGAACCCGTTTACAGGCGGCCAGAAATTTCGCCTTGGGCGGGAACCCCTTGGGACGGCGCTTGCTGTTCGATCAGGTGGAAAAGCGCACTCGGCAACGCACGCGGGGGAATTATCCCGCGCCGACGAAAATTATCCATGCCGTGCGAACCGGTCTCGAACAGGGCCACGCAGCGGGTCTGGCCGCCGAAGCGAAGGGTTTCGGTGAACTGGTGGTGACCCCAGAATCGCGGCAGCTGATCAATCTGTTTTACGCCTCTACCGAACTCAAGAAAGACCGTGGAATCGATGATGCCACGGCCGACGAACGGGAGATCGGTAAAGTCGCCGTACTCGGCGCCGGGCTGATGGGAGCAGGTATCGCTTACGCGACCATCGCCAAAGCGCATCTCCCCGTGCGTCTCAAAGACAAGGACGCGGCGGGGGTCGCCGGCGGCTTGGCGCAGGTACGCAGCCTGTTGGACGGGCGCGTCAGGAAGCGGGCGATCACGCCGTTGCAGCGGGATCAGCATCTCGCGAGATTGACCGGCACGACCGATTATTCCGGGGTAGGCAACGCGGACTTGGTTATCGAGGCGGTGTTCGAGGATCTGGAACTGAAACGCCAAATGGTGCACGACATCGAAGAACTTGGCGATCGAGAGGTCATTTTTGCGACGAACACGTCGGCGCTCCCGATTTCCGACATCGCCGCGGGCGGCGCACGTCCGGAACTCGTGATCGGCATGCACTACTTTTCTCCGGTGGAGAAGATGCCGCTGTTGGAAATCGTGATCACCGACAAGACCGCAGCGTGGGTGACAGCCACTTGTGTCGACATCGGCAAACGCCAGGGGAAAACCGTGATCGTGGTCAACGACGGTCCGGGTTTCTACACGACACGGATTCTAGGCGCGTACATGAATGAGGCCGCGCGACTGTTGACTGAGGGCGCGCGCGTGGAGACCCTCGACGAGGCACTCATGAACTGGGGGTTCCCAGTGGGGCCGATGGCGTTGTTGGACGAAGTGGGAATCGACGTCGGTCAGAAGGTCGGTGAGACACTGCACCAAGCCTTTGGCGATCGCATGGCGCCGGTGCAGGGTATGGAACGGCTACTCGCGGATGACCGACTGGGACGCAAAAACAAGCGGGGCATATACCGCTACGACGATACGCGCAAGTCGGGTGGAAAGCGCGTCGACGAGACCGTTTACACGGTGCTCGGAATCGAATCGCAAAATCCCATCTCGAGCCACGACATTGCTGAACGGTGCGCACTCAGGATGATCAACGAGGCGGTATATTGCCTTCAGGAAGGGGTGCTGCGAAGTGCCCGCGACGGGGATATCGGAGCCGTGTTCGGACTGGGATTCCCACCGTTTAGAGGAGGTCCGTTCCGCTATATCGATGCCGTCGGTAACAGCTATGTAGTGGACCGACTGCTGACCTTGCAACGTTTGCACGGAGAGACTTTTGCCCCGGCCCCGATGCTGTGCGAGATGGCCGAAGCGGGAAAGACCTTTTATCCCTCGTAACCGTGTTCCAGGCGCGACGATGTGCGTGGTGGTACTGCGTCACCAGCGCGGCCGCGTGGGAGATACACGGGCGGTCGGCATGCGCGAAGCAGTGGTGGGCGTGGTATGTCGCCGCTGCGGTCAGAGAGCGAAAGCGGGACAGCACAGAATGAAACCAGAAGATCAGAAAAACAAAGAAACCCACTGAAAAATAAAGATAAATATCCGTTTATCATAAATCACATGAAGTAAAAACCAGTGGCGGAAGTGGTTGCGAATCCTGTATATTTGAAGACTGTATAAACATCCAGTATAACGTCCGCGCATGTCCGCGCTCGATGCATTGCTTGCTCACAGTCCGTGGCTTTGGCGTGGTGTTCGCTGCCCAGCCCGGCCCGGGCTCCACACCGGTTTTTCCGCACTGGATGCGGTGCTGCCGCAGCAGGCGTGGCCGGCGGATGCCCTGATCGACATGACGGTGAGTGAGTGGGGGTTGGGGGAAGTCCGTTTACTGTTGCCGGTCATGAAGCAGTTGATGGCCCGTCGGCAGCGGGTCGTGTGGATTGCGCCGCCCTACCTTCCGCATGCTGTAGCGCTGTGCCAGCATGGCGTGCCTCTGCCGCTGTTGACCGTGGTGACCCCGGACGATGCTAAGGGCACACTCTGGAGCATGGAAAAATGTCTGCGTGCGGCGGCCTGTGGTTTAGCGGTGGCCTGGCTGGACGCGAAGGTCCCGGACTCTGCTTTGCGGCGGCTGCAATTGACGGCTTTTGAGCACCATAAACCGGCGTTTTTGCTGCGCCGCGCCGCGCGCCCACCCCGCACTACCCCGGCGGCATTGTGCCTGCACATAGACAGACCAGCCGGGCCTCTTCAACTGGCCGTGGTCAAAGCCCGCGGTGGTAACCGGCCTCACCGGGTAACGGTATGTCTGTAATGGGTGTACCGGCCACTTTGTGGCATTCACCGGTCCCGGAACCCCGGCCAGCGGTACCCGCCCCGGCCGCGTCGGTGCGAGACGCTTTATGGATGGCGGTAGCACTGCCTGATTTGGCCCTCGAGGTGCACGCCCGGCCGGCACTGACCGCAGTCACTACCGACACCCGCCGTGGGCCCGTGGTGCATGCAGTATCGACGCGTGCGCGCGACCGTGGAGTTGAACCCGGGATGCCGGTGCCCGCCGCCTTGGCGCTGGTTCCTGAACTGTGCGTCTGCCGCCGTGACCCGGCAGCGGAACGCGATGCTTTAGAGGCTTTGGCCGGCCGGTTGGAACGGTTTTCTTCATTAGTGAGCATGGAAGAGCCTGACCTGGTTTTGCTCGAGGTGGGCGGTAGCCTGCGTTTGTTCGGCGGACTTGAAAAACTGAGCCGGTGTGTCGCACTCGCGGTGGGCAATTATCGTCAGATCACGGCGGTCACTCCCAGTCCAACCGCCAGTGCGTTGTTGGCGCGCCACCAACATGCCGCGACGGTGACCCATGTCTCCGATTTGCACACGGTACTGGGAGTTCTGCCCAGCGCCGTCTTACCCTTTCCCAAGATGTTACGGCGCCGTATGTCGCGTTCAGGGGTACATACGTTGCAAGATTTATGGCGGTTGCCGCGGACCGGTTTGGCGCGCCGTTTCGGTCCCGAACTCGTGACGTATCTGGATCGTTTACGGGGGAAGCAGCCGGAGCCGCGGCGCAGCTTCGCGCGACCGGAAAATTTCGCTGCCGCAGTGGAATTGAGTATTGAGACTTTCGAGCATGCCATACTGGTGGAAGCCGTTCGACATTTACTGGCGCGGCTGGATCGGTTTCTGGGTTGCCGCATCAAGGTGCTGCAGGAATTCCGGGTCAGCCTGTTCCATGCGCAGACCCGAACCACTTTGGTGACTGTTCGTCCGCGGCAGGCAACCCGGGATGTGGCGCGTATGGAACGGCTGTTTGCCGAGCGTCTGCGGCATATCTCGCTACCCGCGCCGGTGATCCGGGTAGGGCTCGCAAGCGGTGGTCGGCTGGCCGTGGCGCCGGGGCACAGCGGCTCCCTTTTTCCTTCTGCGCAGGACATCGAAGCGGATTGGTCTTCGGTGCTGGAAGAAATCGAGATCCGCCTGGGCAGAGATGCGGTAATGCAGCTTTATCTGCGTGACGACCACCGGCCGGAGCGAGCCTGGGACTACCGACCGGTTTCGGGAACAGCGCCTCGCTGCCCGGCGCACGCCCGACCGCTGTGGCTATTCAGGACACCACGGCGCTTAGGGTATCGCCGGGGGCGGTTGTGGTATGCAGGCAACCTGCACATCGACACCGACCCGGAGCGTATCGAGGCGGGTTGGTGGGATGGCGGATTGTGCCGCCGGGATTACTACCAGGCCACTAATGAACGTGGTGCTCGATTGTGGATTTTCCAAAATCTCATATCCCGACAATGGTATGTGCATGGGCTGTTCGGTTGATGGCCACTCCCGTATTGAGTTGCAGCGTGGATAACGGTAAATAGGGGGGTGGGACTCCGCAGCACAATAACCAAAACCGACCACAACACCGTGTCCATTCGCCCCTATCTGCGCATTGCCCGTTTCGATCACTGGTTCAAGAACGCGTTCATGCTGCCCGGTGTAATCCTGGCGCTGTACGACTATCCGGATCTGTGGGATGGCTGGTTGCTGTTCACAGTCCTGATCGCGTTGCTCGCCGCGGGGTGCGTGGCCTCGAGCAATTACATTCTGAATGAAGTCCTGGACGCGCCCCGCGACGCCTTGCATCCAGTGAAAAAATATCGTCCGGTACCGTCCGGGCAGGTTCATTTACCGCACGCGTACTTTGCCTGGATCGCTTTTGCAGCGGTGGGTTTGGGTTTGGCCTGGACACTGGGTATGCAGTTTTTTCTCACTGCTCTGGCGCTATGGATCATGGGCTGTGTGTACAACATCCCACCGATCCGGACCAAGGACAAACCGTACCTGGACGTGCTGAGCGAATCCGTCAACAACCCGCTGCGCTTGTTGATGGGCTGGTACGCAGTTCGCGTGGATGTATTGCCGCCGGTATCGCTGGTGGCCGCGTATTGGATGGTGGGGGCGTTCTTTATGGCGGTCAAACGTTTCGGAGAATACCGTCGTATCGACGACCCGAATGTCGCGGCGCAGTACCGCACCAGCTTCGCTTATTACAACGAAGAAAAGCTGCTGGTCAGCATTACTTACTATGCCGTGGCTTTCGGTTTGTTCTTCGGCATGTTTTTGTTGCGTTACCGGGTTGAGCTTCTGCTGTCGATTCCCTTCATCGCCGGTTTTGTCGGGTGGTACATCCATCTGGGATTTCTAAAAGACAGTCCCACCCAGTACCCGGAAAAACTCTATCGGCAGAGTGCTTTCATGTGGTATTCGCTGTTCTGTGCAGCGGTCATGATCGCGCTGCTGTTTATCGATATACCCGTCATTGGGGAGTGGTTTCAGCCCACGATACGCGTCCAGGAATAGGCGGTCCGAATCCGGCTTGATCGAAGTACTGGATATTTGTACAGTATCTCGATGGATCCCTGTCCGGCTTATGCCGAATTGCACTGTCTGTCCAACTTTACGTTTTTGCGCGGTGCCTCCCATCCGGAGGAATTGGTCGCGCGGGCGGCGAACCTGGGCTATGCCGGGTTGGCCATCACCGACGAATGTTCTTTGGCCGGTGCCGTTCGTGCGCACATCGAGGCAAAGTCTCACAGCCTACCTCTGATCATCGGCAGCGAGTTTCGGTTGCGTGAGGGATGGCAGCTGATCGTACTGGCCACCGACCGAACCGGTTACGGGAGACTGGCGGCACTGATCACCGAGGCGCGCCGGGCCGCCCCTAAAGGTGCTTATGTCCTCGGCCGCAGTGATATCGAGGACCGGGATCTGGGAGGCTGCCTGCTGCTGTGGGTACCCACCGAAACCGAGCACCAAGCGGGACAATGGTTGGCGCAACATTTTCCGCAACGGGTGTGGATCGCCGTCGAGTTGTTGCGCGAGGGCGGGGACCGAGAGAAATTACACCGCTTGACAGACCTCGCGCAGACGCTGCATCTGCCCCTGTGTGCGGCCGGGAATGTACACATGCATTGCCGGGGGCGCCGGATGCTGCAGGATACCTTGACGGCGATTCGTCTCAACCGGCCCCTGCAGCGATTGGGGTATGCACTGCACGCCAACGCCGAACGTTACCTGCGCCGCCGGAATCGACTCGCTCGCCTGTATCCCCGCGAGCTTTTGGCCGAGACAGTGCGCGTAGCCCAACGATGCCGATTTTCTCTGGATGAATTACGCTATGAATACCCGAGCGAGCTGGTGCCTGACGGCTATACGGCGAGCGCCTGGTTGCGGGAGTTGACCAAACAAGGTATGCGGCGGCGCTGGCCTGGAGGCGCGCCGGGGAAAGTCCGCAGTTTGGTAGAGCACGAACTTAAGCTGGTGGGCGAACTTCACTATGAAGCATATTTCCTCACTGTACATGACATCGTGCAGTTTGCGCAGCGCCGCGGCATCCTCTGTCAAGGACGCGGTTCGGCGGCCAACTCCGTCATCTGTTACTGCTTAGGCATTACCGAGGTGGATCCGGCGCGGATGGAGCTCTTGTTTGAGCGCTTTATCTCCCGGGAGCGGAACGAACCACCGGATATCGACGTCGACTTTGAGCATGAGCGGCGTGAGGAGGTCATCCAGTATATCTACACAAAATATGGGCGTGAGCGGGCAGCGCTGGCGGCTACGGTCATTCGTTACCGGCCGCGGAGTGCAATCCGTGACGTGGGAAAAGCGCTGGGTTTGAGCGCCGCACAAATAGACCAGATTGCCAAATCCACTCAGTGGTGGAATCGCACAGAGGCTCTGCCGGCGCAGATCCGTTCCGCGGGGCTGGATGTCAGGAGTGACGTTTCGCGGCATTTCCTGGATCTGGTACAGCAAATCATCGGCTTTCCACGGCATCTGTCGCAGCACGTCGGGGGATTCGTCATTGCGAAGCACGCGCTTTCGCATCTGGTTCCGATCGAGAATGCGGCGATGCCGGAACGCACCGTTATTCAATGGGAGAAAGACGACCTGGAGGCTTTGGGGTTACTCAAAGTCGATGTATTGGCCTTAGGCATGCTCACTGCGATTCGTAAGGCCCTGACTTATGCGGCGGCCAGTAGCGGGCGGCGGCTAACGATGTCCGAGGTGCCAGCCGAAGACCCCGCGGTGTACCGCATGATGCAAAAAGCCGATACGGTAGGCGTATTTCAAATCGAGTCGCGAGCGCAAATGTCCATGCTGCCGCGTTTGCGGCCCGCCTGTTATTACGACCTAGTGATTCAGATCGCGATCGTGCGGCCGGGCCCGATTCAGGGTCAGATGGTGCACCCTTATCTGGCGCGACGCAGCGGCCGACAGCCGGTGGCTTATCCCAGCGCGGCGGTCGAGGGTGTCTTGCGGCGGACCCTCGGTGTTCCGATCTTTCAGGAACAGGTGATGCAGTTGTCGATAGTCGCCGCCGGATTCACGCCAGGAGAAGCCGATCAACTGCGTCGCAGCATGGCGGCATGGCGGCGTCGCGGCGGATTGGAGAAATTTGAAACCAAGCTCAAGCAAGGCATGCAGCAGCGTGGCTACCAGACCCACTTTGCCGAGCAGATTTGTAGACAAATCAAGGGATTTGGCGAATACGGTTTTCCCGAATCGCACTCTGCGAGTTTCGCGTTGCTGGCCTATGTGTCGGCATGGCTGAAGCATCATTACCCGGCAGCGTTTGCCTGCGCGCTGCTGAACAGTCAGCCCATGGGGTTTTACGCCCCCAGCCAGTTGGTCCAGGATGCGCGTCGTCATGGAGTGCGCATACGGCCCGTGGATGTGCGTCACAGCAACTGGGAGTGTACTCTGGAGCCGGTCGCTGAGGCTCCACCGGCGTTGCGTTTGGGACTGCGCATGATCAAGGGGCTGTCGAAAGCCGGGGCAGAGCGCCTGCTGGCAGCCCGTCGGGAACGGTCGTTCGACGACATCCAGGACCTGGGGCGGCGCAGCCGGTTGACGCGTGGCGATTTGGAGTGCCTGGCGGCCGCGGATGCGCTGCGAGGGTTGTGCGGCCATCGTCACCGAGCGTTCTGGGCGGTGAGTGATTGGCAACCGCCGACCCCCTTGTTCCCTGTGGAACGCAACGTTGAAGGTGAACCCTTGCTCAGGGCGCCGACGGAGGGCGCGGACCTGATCGCCGACTATGCGACGTTGGGCCTGACTCTGGGCCGCCATCCTCTGGCTTTGTTACGAGCGCCGCTGCGCCGGCGCGGAATCCAGCCGGCGGCCGCACTGCGGGACTTGACCAACGGCTCGCCGGCGACGGCGGCGGGGCTGGTTATCTGCCGTCAGCGCCCGGCGTCGGCCTCCGGAGTCATTTTTATGACTTTGGAAGACGAAAGCGGGCACGTCAATATCGTCGTATGGCCCCACGTAGTCGCGGCGCAGCACGCTGCTTTACTGCACGCCCGTTTATTGGCGGTCACCGGTACCATTCAACAGGAGCAGGGCGTGCTGCATTTGATCGCCCGCCGGGCGCACGACTACAGCGCATGGTTGGGCCGTTTACCGGCCGATTCCCGTGATTTTCGCTGATTTTCGAGTTTTGACAGAGTACCGGCCCCTCTATATGATGCGCCGACGAAAAATTCCGAACATCCCTTTCGTCGGCCTGTTCCGACGATACATCGAGGCTATCATGGCAGTTCAACAAAATCGCAAAACGCCTTCGAAACGCGGTATGCGTCGCTCGCACGACGCCCTTAAGCCGCCGACCCTGTCCACTGATCCCGTGTCCGGTGAGTTGCATCGCCGTCATCACGTCACGCCCGGGGGCTACTACCGGGGCGCGAAAGTCGTGGAGTCCAAGGATCAATAAAACACCTCGCGGCGCCGCACGGATCCGGCATTGACTATCACGGTTGCCGTTGATGCGATGGGCGGCGATTTCGGACCGCCCGTTACCGTCTCCGCGGCACTCTCGGCGCTGGCCAAAGACGCCGATCTCAGGCTGATTCTGGTTGGCAACGCCAACGCGATCGAAGCGCAACTGGGGTCGCTCGGCGGGGGCGAGGCGCAGCGCGTCGATGTCTACCCGGCGTCGCAGACCGTGGGCATGGATGAGCCGCCGGCACAGGCGCTGCGCAACAAAAAAGACTCATCCATGCGCGTGGCCATTAATCTGGTGCGCTCCGGAGACGCCCAGGCGTGCGTGAGCGCGGGCAACACCGGAGCACTCATGGCAACGGCGCGTTTCGTCCTGAAGACCCTGCCGGGGATAGACCGGCCGGCGATCGTCGGTACTTTGCCCGGTCTTCATGGCCACGTACACATGCTGGACTTGGGGGCCAACGTCGACAGCCCGCCGGAATTGTTGCTGCAGTTCGCCGTGATGGGATCAATTCTGGTTAAATACCTGGAGAATAAGCCCAATCCCAGCGTAGGTCTGCTTAATATCGGCGTGGAAGACATCAAAGGCAATGATGTTGTCAAACGCGCCGCGGAGCTGATGCGAGATAGTCAAATCAACTACCAAGGCTTCGTAGAAGGGGACGCGATTTACACCGGAAACATGGATGTGATCGTTTGCGATGGGTTTGACGGTAACGTCGCTCTGAAAACCAGCGAGGGATTGGCGCAGATGATTGCGCACATCATGAATCAGGAATTTCGTCGCAATCCGCTCACGCGCTTGGCTGGGCTGCTGGCATTACCCGTGATGAAGGCGTTTCGCCGGCGAGTGGACCACCGCCGTTACAACGGCGCGACCTTGGTCGGCTTGCGCGGAGTAGTCATCAAGAGTCATGGCAGCGCCGATTCACTGGCTTTCCGTCAGGCGATACTGGTGGCGGTCACCGAGACGAAGAAGCGGGTTCCGGAACATATCAGCGAAGAATTGGAAACTCTGATCCGGACCAACGACACGGTACCTGTATGAGCTACGCACGCGTCATCGGTACAGGCGGTTATCTGCCGGAACACGTGGTCACGAATTCCGACTTGGAAAAATCGGTCAATACCAGCGATGAGTGGATTTTCTCGCGCACTGGAATTCGCGAAAGGCGTATCGCCGCGGCGAACGAAACCACCGCGACCCTGGCGGAGCACGCTGCACGCCGTGCCGTCGAGGCGGCAGATGTGGAGCTCGACAGCATCGACCTCATTGTGGTTGCTACCACTACGCCGGATCTGGTGTTTCCCAGTACCGCCTGCCTGCTCCAAGATCGACTCGGCATTCACGGCGGGCCGGCGTTCGATGTACAGGCCGTGTGCGCGGGGTTCGTTTACGCGATGGATGTCGCGAACCGGTTTTTTCGCACCGGCGCATCGCGGCGTGCTCTGGTGGTGGGTGCCGAAACCTTCTCGCGCATCATCGACTGGTCGGATCGGGAAACCTGCGTGTTGTTCGGCGACGGCGCGGGGGCGGTGGTACTTGAAGCGGCGGACGAACCCGGTATCGTATCGACGCACCTGCATGCGGACGGGCGGTACCATGAGCTGTTGAGCGTACCGACCGGCGTATCGCTGAATTTCCAACGGGTACTGCAGGGGGAAGCTTATACGCAGATGCAGGGGAGTGAGGTCTTCAAATTTGCGGTGAAGTGCCTCGGCGATATTGTCGACGAAACACTGACGGCGAACTCGCTACGAAAATCGGACATCGATTGGTTGATTCCTCACCAAGCCAATATCCGGATCATATCGGCCACCGCGAAAAAGCTCGGTATGAGCATGGATCGCGTGGTGGTGACGGTCGACCGGCACGGCAATACGTCCGCGGCGTCGATCCCCCTCGCGTTCGACGAGGCGGTACGCAGCGGGCGCGTACAGCGCGGCCACCGGGTATTGATGGAGGGTTTCGGCGGCGGCTTCACGTGGGGTTCCGTTTTGTTGGTGTTTTGAGCGATGTAGCGAGACGCTTGCGAATGAGTGACACATGAACACCCTCGACAATCAGACTTGCTTGGTCACCGGCGCCAGCCGTGGCATCGGGCGGGCCATCGCCTTGGAACTCGCGCGCTGCGGTGCGACGGTGGTGGGTACGGCAACCACCCAGAGCGGCGCAGAGGCCATTACCGAGATGTTCAAGGACGCGGGTGTGACCGGGCAGGGCGCGGTGCTGGACGTCACCGATCAGGACAATATCAAGCAAATCGTGCAGTCCGTGACCGCAGATTTCGCGGCGCCGGGAATTCTTGTCAACAACGCCGGTATTACCCGGGACAGTCTGCTATTGCGTTTGAGTGAGGACGACTGGGACCGGATTATGGAAACCAACCTGAAGTCGGTTTACCGACTGACGAAAGCATGCGTGCGCGGTATGACCAAAGCGCGCTACGGCCGTATTGTCAATATCACCTCGGTGGTTGGGGTGTCCGGCAATCCCGGGCAAACCAACTACGCGGCGGCAAAAGCGGGAATAATCGGCTTCACCAAGTCTCTGGCCCAGGAAGTCGCGGCGCGCGGCGTGACGGTAAACGCCATCGCTCCTGGATTCATCGAAACGGACATGACCGATTCGCTGACGCCACAACAGCGTGAGCAGCTGATCCAGAGAATCCCTGCGGGCCGCTTGGGCACACCGCACGATATCGCCAAGGCGACGGCATTTTTAGCGTCGCCGGATGCGGGCTACCTGACAGGCGTCACGTTGCACGTCAACGGCGGTATGTACATGGTGTGATCCCATGAAAAAATATGACCGGTTTACAGTAGGTTATATGATATTATTCACCTCAATCAGAAATCAAAAGTCTACTCGCTCGGTCACCGATACTCATTGGACTTGAGTAAGTGATTGGTGTTAACTATGCGGGCCTTCGTTGCCCGCTATCCCTGAAAAGTGGAGGAAATGAAACCGATGAGCAGTGTCGAAGAACGCGTAAAAAAAATTGTCGTCGAGCAACTTGGCGTCGGCGAGGACCAAGTCACGCCGGAGGCTTCGTTCGTAGACGATTTAGGCGCTGACTCTCTAGATACCGTGGAACTGGTGATGGCGCTGGAAGAGGAGTTCGACACCGAAATCCCCGATGAAGAAGCTGAGAAGATCACCACGGTACAGCAAGCCATCGATTACATAAACGCGCAATCGAGCGCTTAATTCATAACACCGCAAGTTCGGGCCGCTGCCTCGTCGGAGGAGCGGCCTTGTCACGTAAAAGGCCTTTCTTGAAATAGCCCAAATGAACAAACGTCGGGTGGTCATCACAGGTCTCGGCGTGATCTCCCCGCTGGGTGTGGGTATAGAACCCAACTGGAGCGCGATTCTGGCGGGGCAGAGCGGTATCGACACGGTTTCCCGGTTCGACGCGTCGGGCTATCCGTGCACGATCGCCGGGGAAGCGAAAGCATTCGAACCGCAGGCATATTTCTCCGCCAAGGACGCTCGTAAGATGGACCGCTTTATCCAACTCGGGGTCGCCGCTGGCATGGATGCTCTGCGAGACGCCGAATTGGAGGTCACCGACAACAACGCCGATCGTATCGGCGCGTATATCGGTTCCGGAATCGGGGGCGTGGAAACGATAGAAAAAACCACTGAGACGGTACTTGGTAAGGGGCCCGGCCGGGTGTCGCCGTTCTACGTGCCCATGGCCATCATCAACATGATATCCGGAAACCTGTCCATCAAATGCGGGTTGCGAGGACCGAATCTCTCCATGGTCACCGCCTGCACGACCGCAACCCACGCGATCGGCGAGGCGGGACGTTTGATCGAGTACGGCGACGCGGACGTGATGCTCGCCGGTGGGTCGGAGGCGTCCATTACCCCCACGGCGATGGCGGGGTTCGGTAATGCCAAAGCGTTGAGCACGCGTAACGACGACCCGCAAGGGGCAAGCCGCCCGTGGGACGCGGCACGCGACGGCTTCGTAATGGGCGAAGGTGCGGGGATCCTGGTGTTGGAGGAGTGGGAACACGCGCGCAAACGGGGAGCTCGAGTGTATGCGGAGCTGGCCGGATTCGGGATGAGCGCCGACGCATACCACATGACGGCGCCCGCACCGGGCGGTGAAGGTGCGACGCGATGCATGACCGCCGCGCTCAAGAACGCTGCAGCGAATCCCGACGCAGTCGATTACATCAACGCGCACGGCACCTCCACGCCGCAGGGCGACATCGTGGAAACCCGCGCCATCAGGCAGGCATTCGGGGATCACGCGGACCGTCTGGCGGTGAGCTCCACCAAATCCATGGTCGGTCATCTGCTTGGTGCCGCGGGTGGCGTGGAGGCGGTATACACGGCTCTGGCTTTGCGTGATCAAGTGGCGCCGCCAACCATCAATCTGGACACGGCGGACCCAGAGTGCGATCTTGACTACGTACCCCACACGGCCCGTGAGATGACAATCAGCGTCGCGCTCAGCAATTCGTTCGGCTTCGGCGGCACCAACGGGACGCTGGCATTGAAACGTTTATCCTGAACCCGACGAACGGCGCACGCGTCGCTCTTTCGACATGAATCCGGTGCTGGTCAACGGGAGCGAAGCCGGATCGGTTCCCATCACCGATCGGGGTTTCCAATACGGGGACGGAATATTCGAGACGTTGGCGGTGTGCGACGGGGCGCCGCTCTTGTGGGAGGCCCACGAGCGGCGTCTGCTGTCGGGCTGCCGCGCGCTCAAGTTTGATCGCCTACCGGATGTCCACGCTCTCAAAGACGAGGCGTTTCGATTGAGTGCCGGTCGCGATCGCGCGGTCTTGAAACTGGTGATCACGCGCGGGTCGGGTCGACGCGGTTACCGGAAACCACCGGACGCGGTGCCGACGCGCGTGGTGATGGTGTCCCCCTGGCCCGAAAACCGCTTCGCCGGTTGTAATTCAGGCGCCCGTATCCGGCTCTGTCGTACGGCCCTTTCCCGGCAACCAGAACTGGCGGGAGTCAAGCATTTGAATCGCCTTGAACAAATTCTGGCGCGCGCCGAATGGCACGACGATTGGGACGAAGGACTGATGTGCGACCAAGACGGGCTCGTGATTGAGGCGACCACGTGTAACGTATTCGCGGTGAGGGATGCCAAGCTGTATACCCCCGACCTCAAGCACTGCGGGGTGGCGGGCATAATGCGCGATCAGGTCATCCGTATCGCTCGCGAGGCGGGCCTGGACGTGCTCGTCGTGGAGCTGACCGCCCACCAGTTGTCGCGCGCAGACGAATTGTTTCTCACCAACAGCGTGGTGGGAATCTGGCCGGTATGCACCTTTGAAGAGCGCGCGTTGGAAACCGGTCCGATTACCCGATCGCTGCACCGCGCCCTGCATGAACAGCCGGACCGTTTGGTGGTGGATTAGCGGTACCGCGGCGGTCCTGACTGCTGCGTTCGCCGCCGTGTCCGGCTATGTATACTGGGCCGGTCAGCAACCCATCGACCCGGTGGCACAGACGTTTACCGTCGCTTCCGGGTCGGGCACCCTGGCCATCGGCCGCCGGCTCGCCGCGCAAGGGGTGATTCGGGAGCCGTACTCGTTCGCCCTGTGGGCGCGAGTTCGGGGCCATACTCACCGGTTGCAGGCCGGCGAGTACGAGTTGCGGGCCGGCTATCGGATGCGTGACCTGCTGGAGCAGATGGTGCGCGGCGATGTCGTGCAGTACACGATCACATTGGTGGAGGGTTGGACGTTTCGCCAATGGCGCGAAGCGCTTTCGCGGGCGCCTCGATTGAAGGCAGTGACGAAAGAGAAAACAGACAAAGAAATCATGGCATTACTGGGAGAACCTGAACTACATCCGGAGGGGCGTTTTTTCCCCGATACGTATGTGTACTCGGGGGCGAATTCCGATTTGGAGATTCTACGCACCGCGCTTCAAAGCATGCGCGTGCGGCTTCGCGCGGCGTGGGCCGGGCGCGCTCCTGGGCTCGTACTGACGGAACCGGACGAGGCATTGATTCTGGCATCGGTGATCGAGAAGGAGACCGGGGTACCCGAAGAACGGACGTTGATTTCGGGGGTGTTCCACAACCGGCTACGGCGCGGCATGCGCCTGCAGACCGACCCGACTGTGATCTACGGTCTGGGTGAACAATTTTCCGGCAACCTGACGCGCAAGCATCTGCGCACTGACACCCCGTACAACACCTACACGCGTGACGGTTTGCCGCCCACGCCGATCGCGATGCCCGGGGCGGAGTCGTTGTACGCGGCGCTGCACCCGGCTCAGACACGCGCACTGTATTTCGTGGCGCGGGGTGATGGCTCCCACGAGTTCTCGGAAACGCTGAGCGCCCACAACCGTGCGGTAGCGAAATATCAATTGCGTCGTTCCAAAAGCCGGCCATGAGCACGTCGCGCGGGCGGTTCATCACTGTGGAAGGTCAGGATGGGGCCGGTAAAACCACGAACCTCGATGTGGTGCGCGAGGTGTTGCAGGCCCATGACATCAAAACCCTGGAGACTCGCGAACCAGGGGGTACCCCGCTCGGCGAAAGAATTCGTGATCTGGTGCTGCACCGGGCGGAGATCGACATCGCGCCGATGAGTGAACTGTTGTTGATTTTCGCGGCCCGTGCCCAGCACCTGGAACAACGCATTCTGCCCGCGCTGGCGAGCGGCACCTGGGTATTGTGCGACCGGTTCACGGATGCGACGTATGCTTACCAGGGTGGCGGCCGTGGCGTGCCGCGCGCAGAAATTCAGTCGCTGGAAACCCTGGTACACGCAACGGTGCGTCCTGATCTGACGTTGCTGTTCGACGTCGATATAGAGACCGGCCGGCGCCGGGCGGCCGAGCGCGCCCCCGCGGATCGTTTCGAAACCGAGAACCCAGTTTTCAAAAGCGCCGTGCGCGCCGCGTACCAGGAGCTGGCGCAAGCGGAACCCGAGCGCATCAAGGTGATCGATGCCACCGCTCCGCTCGCCATCGTGCGGAGCGAGGTGATCCGGGTCGTGGAGGAATTCATCGCCAGCGGTGAACCGGCCCAATGAGCGACGAAATCCATCCCTGGAACAGCCACATTTGGCGGCAACTGATGGCTGACGGCGAGCGCTGTACGCACGCTTGGTTGTTCTCCGGGGTCTCCGGGCTCGGGAAACGGGTGCTGGCGTTCCGCCTGGCTCGATATTATTTGTGTGAGCAGGCGGAACTGTCGGCGCGCGCGCGGTCGCGGGGCAGTGCGCTGTTCGCGGCGGGGACCCATCCGGACCTGCACGTGTTGATGCCGGAAGACCACGCGCTGGACGCCGCCGCCCCAGGGTCCCGGTATGCCGGCCGCTATGCGGCGTCGTCCGCCAGAGGCGCGCGTCCCAAGTCGGTCATCACCGTCGACCAGATCCGCGCGCTCATCGCGCAGCTCGCCACCCACGCGCACGCCGGCGGCCTGCGGGTGGTGATCATCGATCCGGCGGAGCGCCTGTACCCCAACGCGGCGGATGCACTGCTCAAGATTCTCGAGGAACCGCCGGACGCTACGGTATTCATCCTCATCAGCGAAGATCGAACCGGCCTCCCGGCAACGGTACGCAGCCGCGCCAGCCGTGTGGATTTCCACATACCGGATCGCGCCCGGGCGCTTGAGTGGCTGGCGGCGCGCGTTGAAGATTCGCAGAATCCGGCTACACTTCTGGAATGGGCCGGGGGTGCACCGTTGGCCGCAATGCGCCTGTATAAGGAGAATTACGACTCGGTGCGCCCACAGTGGGTGCAAGGTGTCGAATCGCTGTGGCAGGCGACGGGCGATCCCGTGTCGGTAGCGGCCGTTTGGCAGGAGATCGGTGTGGCGGCATCGTTGCAGTGGCTGCATGGATTCGTGACGGATTTGGTCAGAATTTCCCTCGCACCGGCTCCGCCCGCGCTGTTCAACCCGGATCTACAGACATTGCTACAAGAGTCTGCGAAACGAATAGACTTGCGTCGAGCGTTTCATTTGTGGGAGCGTATCGGGGCAATGCGACAAGAAACCAACGGACCTCTGGAACAAAAATTGATGCTTGAGGACCTCCTCATCGAGCTGCGCAACGTTGCGGCGATGTGGCGTTGATGCGCCCGGATGACCATGAGCGACGGCGAACCTGATTCGAAACTCGAGGCCGCAATGGCCGAGGCGGCAAGCACAGCGGGCCCGCGCCCCACCGTGTTGTCGTTGACGATCAAAGACAAGAGTGCGTTGTATTCCGCCTACATGCCATTTCTTAAAGGCGGCGGATTATTTATTCCGAGCAACAAAAAATATCAGATGGGGGAGGAAGTCTTCATGTTGCTCACGCTGCTCGAAGAGAAAGAAAAGATTCCGGTCGCTGGCCACGTGGTCTGGCTCACCCCGGTAGGCGCGCAGGGCAACCGCGCCGCGGGTGTCGGCATCCAGTTCAGCCAGAAGGATTCGGGTGCGGCACGCACCAAGATTGAGGGCATACTGGGCGCGGCACTCAATTCGGAGCGCCCCACGCACACGATGTAAGCACGCTCGGCCGCGGCGGCGGGCGCCGGTGTTCCGCAGCGTAAAAAATGGGATACTTGGGCGCATGGAACTCGTCGATTCCCATTGTCATATAGATTTCGAACCGCTCGGAGCCCGCGTGACAGAGGTATTGTCGCGTGCCCGCGACCACGACGTCCTGTATCTACTCTGTGTATCCGTCAACCTCGAGGATTTTCCGCGCGTGCAGGCCCTGGCGCAGACGCATCGCGAGGTGTTCGCGTCGGTGGGGGTGCACCCGAACGAGCGCAAGGGAGTCGAACCGGAAACCGCGGAACTGGTCGAACTCGCTGCCGATCCGGACGTCATCGCCATTGGTGAAACCGGCCTCGATTATTTCCGCAGCGATGGGGAACTGGACTGGCAGCGTCGTCGGTTCCGGCGCCATATCGAGGCGGCGCGCGAGAGCGGCAAACCGTTGATCGTGCACAGTCGTGCTGCGCCCGATGACACATTGGCGATTTTACGGGAGGCGGGTGCGGATGCTGCAGGCGGCGTAATGCATTGTTTTGCCGAAGACTGGCAAGTGGCAAAAGGAGCGCTGGACCTGGGTTTCTACCTGTCGTTCTCCGGTATCGTAACGTTCAAGAACGCAGAAACGATCAGGGAAGTCGTACGTAAAGCCCCGGCGGACCGGGTACTGGTCGAAACCGACAGCCCCTATCTGGCCCCCGTGCCGTTCCGCGGTAAAACCAATGAACCGGCTTATGTGCGGTACACGGCCGAGTGTGTCGCCGGGCTACGGGGAATCCCCCTCGAGGACCTAGCGCGAATCACGACAGATAACTTCTTCTCGCTGTTCCCAGAAGCGCGGAAGTGAGACACCTGAGTAGTTCGGAAGCGGGTGGGTGAGACCGCGGTTCGTTTTTACGGCGAGGTCATGGGCGATTGTGTTGTTGACGCTGTGCGCGATGTTCTGGGCGGGCAACACGGTGGTCGGAAAACTGGCTGCCTCGAGCATGCCTGCGTTCAGCCTGTCGTTCTGGCGCTGGGTCGTGGCACTGCTGTGCATTCTGCCGTTCGGCTGGCGTGCGCTGGTGGCGGAACGCCACTGGTACGCGAGCCACTGGCGCCTGGTGTTTCTCCTCGCGCTGTTGAGCGTGGCCTTGTACAACACGTTTCAATACTGGGCTCTGCATTGGACCAGCGCCATCAACGTGGGAGTCATCACGGCGAGCTTGCCGATAGCCATTTTTGCGTTAACGCGTCTATTGCGTCAGGAGCAAGCCACGGGTCATCAGTTCCTTGGCGTCGTGGTCAGTATCATGGGGATAGTCCTGGTCATCTGCCGGGGGGACCTCTCGGTACTCGTTGAAACGCGTCTCAATATCGGTGATGGCCTGATCCTGCTTGCGGTAGTCAGCTGGGCGGTGTATTCGGTGCTGCTACCAAGACTGCCGGCAGACCTGAACCCGGTGGGGCTGCTCACGGCAATGATACTCCTGGGACTGGTAGCGATGATACCGTTTCTGGGTTGGGATTTGGTTCACGGCCGGGGGTTCGAAGTCAACGCGACGACCGGCGCGATTCTGCTCTACGTGGGTACTTGCCCGTCGGTGCTCGCCTTCTTGTTCTGGAACCAGGCGGTGAAAATCGGCGGTGCCAACCTCGCCGGTGTGTTCAACAATTTCATTCCGGTATTCGCCCTGGCGGTCGTATTTCTCGGCGAGTCGTTGCGCGGCTTTCACGTGCTCGGGATCAGCTTGATATTTGCGGGCATCTACCTGGCCGCGCGACGCGCCGAACCGTCGCGCGCCGTGGTCCCGTGAAGCGGGCTTAACGCATCGGGATGACAGCCACCGCACGGGACACGGCTTCCATCGGCGTGTAGAAGTGCGGGGAAAATCTGATTCCCCCGCCACGTACCGCGGCAATCACCCCGGCGTCACGCAGTCGCGCACAAACGGTCTCCGAGGGCAGTGATCGTGAGTGGAATTGCACGATGCCGGCGTAACGGCCGGAGGTTTGGTCGGTCGTACAGACGAGGTCGGAACGTGCTCCGATGAGCTCGAAAAGCGTCTGGGCACGCTCGAGTATACGCGCTTCGACGGTCTCCATACCGACTTCCACGATCAGCTCCAGGCTTTTCGACAGGGCATGAATGCCCAGCATATTGGGACTTCCGCACTCGAAACGGCGCGCGCTTGCCGCCGGGCGCCATTCTCGGGTATCGAAGTCACCCGGGTTTTCGCGCATGTGCCAGCCGAACTGATGTAAACGCAATTGCTCGCGCCAGGAGCCGCGGCAATAAAACAACGCCAAACCCTCCGGTCCCAACATCCACTTGTGTCCGTCGGCCATCAAGAAATCGATGTTCGCCGCTTGCACGTCGTGCTGTATCGCCCCGGCACTCTGCATGGCGTCTACACAAAAGGCGACGTTTCGCGCCGCGCACAGGCGTCCCAACGTTTCCAGGTCGACGCGCAGGCCGCTCGCGAACTGAACCGAACTTACCGACAACAGCCGCGTGCGAGCGTTCATCGCGGCGGCCAGTGCTCGTTCGGGTGAGGAGCCGGAACGCAGGGAAACCGCGCGAACCGTTACGCCGAGCGGCGCCAACGAATCCCAAACCACGCGGTTGGAAGGAAATTCCTCGTCGCTCACCACCACATTATCTCCGGGCCGCCACGGAAACCCGTGTGCCACGACCGACAACGCTTCCGAGGTATTCTTCAAAAGGGCGATGTCCTCGTGGCTCGGCGCGTTGATCAAGGCGGCCAGTCGGCTGCGTAATATTGCCTCGGTACCCAGCCATTCGCGGTAGTCGCGGGCACCGTTACGGGCGTAGTTGTGGGCAAACCGACAAATCTCTTCGGCGGTGCGTTTCGGAATCGGTGCTACCGCGGCGTGATTGAGGTAGGTGATGTCGGGAGCCAGTGGAAACTCGTCGATGAGCAGCTTGTCCAAGTCAGAATTCAATGGTTCAGACACCTTTCAGAATGAGGCGCGGAACGGGTGAAGGAGTGTATCATGCGCCGCGTGCCGCACCGCGGCCATAAACAAGCACAACCATTAACAACATAAGGAATTAGGTAAATACATAATGTCTAAAAACAGTCGCACGAAAAAGTGGTGTTTTCGCTATTCTTCCGTGTTGCTCGGTCTGGCCGCGACACCGCTCGCGGTGGCCGCACCGGAGAAATATACGTTTGACAAGGACCACACGGAAATCATATTCAACTACAGCCATGTGGGTAACAGCACTGCCTACGGGCAGTTTAACGACTTTGATGGTGAAGTCGTGATCGACCCGGAGGACCCGCGGAACAATCGGGTAAACGTGACGATCAAGACCGCGAGTGTCAATACCGGAGTCACCGATTTCGATGAGCACCTGCGCAGCTCGGATTTTTTCGAGGTAGACAAGTACGCGGACATGACGTTCGTCAGCACGTCGGTGACTCCGGTCGGCAAAACCACCTGGCGCGTGGATGGCGAACTGACGATAAAAGGTATAACCAAACCCGTGACTTTGGTATCCACCCTGAATTTCAAGGGTGACCACCCGCTTGGCAAGTTCTTGAAAAAATACAAGGACGTGCACGTCGCCGGATTCTCCGCGAAGACTCAGGTGTTTCGCAGCGAGTTCGATCTGGGCATGTTTGCACCGCTGACCAGCGATCTCGTCAGCATCATCATCGAAACCGAATTGTTTCGCCAGGACAGTCCGTAGCGGAGACGTGACATGGCCGGGGCCAGCCGTTGATGACCCTAGCCCGGCCAACGAGTTGTTGCACTCTGGTGGTTGTTTTATCATGCACCCACCGGCATCGCGAAGTTAAGCAGCGTCCGTGAAAAGCTGCCATCGGTGGCCTCGCTTGGTAAGCACATACGTATGCGCGTGAAAATAAAAAAGGGTCTCGATGTACCCATCAGCGGTGCGCCCGAACAGCGCATCAGCGACGCCAACGAGGTACGCACCGTGGCCTTGCTCGGCAACGACTACGTGGGATTGAAACCCACGATGGCCGTCACCGAGGGCGATCGCGTGAAGCTGGGCCAGACGCTGTTCACGGACAAGAAAAACCCCGACGTGAATTTCACCGCGCCGGGCGCGGGAATCGTCCAAACCGTCAACCGGGGAGCGCGCCGCGCGCTGCAGTCCGTCGTCATTGGACTGGATGGCGACGACGCGGAGGGGTTCTCGGCGTATACGGCGTCCGAGCTGAACACACTGAGCCCGGAATCGGTGCGGGACAACCTGCTGCGCTCCGGTTTATGGACTGCACTCCGCACCCGACCGTACAGCAAGATTCCCGTTCCAAATTCAGAACCGCACTCGATTTTCGTCACCGCCATCGACACCAACCCGTTGGCGGCGCGACCGGAGATTATCATCGCGGAACAGATGCAGGCCTTCGGCGATGGATTGACTGTGGTCGGCCAGTTGACCGGCGGTCCGGTATACGTATGCGTAGCGCCAGGATCCGGAGTCACCACCGGCAACGCGTCACGGTGCCAGATCGTCGAATTCGATGGTGGGCATCCGGCCGGTCTTGCCGGGACCCACATTCATTTCGTGGACCCGGTGCACGCCGACAAATCGGTTTGGTACGTGGGATATCAAGACGTGATCGCTATCGGGCAGCTTTTCACTACTGGGCAACTGCACACCGAACGAGTGGTCGCTCTGGGTGGACCGCTCGTCAATAGACCGCGCTTGTTACGCACGCGATTCGGGGCGAATACTGAGGAACTGCTCGACGGCGAAGTACAGCATGTCAACAGCCGGGTGGTCTCCGGTTCGGTGCTGGCGGGCCGCCGGGCCGCCGGGCCGTTGAGTTTCTTGGGACGTTACCATACACAGATATCGGTGCTCGCCGAAGGTGCGGCGCGTGAATTCCTGGGTTGGCTGGCGCCCGGCGTCGACAAGTACTCGGCATCCAACGTATTCGCGTCCAGTTTTAGCCGCCCCCGTACGTTCGACCTGACCACGTCGCAGCAGGGGAGCCCCCGAGCGATGGTGCCGATCGGCATTTACGAAACGGTGATGCCGCTGGATATTCTCCCTACGCCGCTGCTGCGCGCGCTTTTAGTCGGCGATACGGACGCCGCCCAGGCGCTTGGTTGCCTGGAACTGGACGAAGAAGATCTCGCGCTGTGTTCATTCGTGTGTCCCAGCAAGTACGATTTCGGGCCTGTGTTACGTGAACGTTTGGAACAGATAGAGAAGGGGGGTTGATGCTTAAACTGAGGCAGACACTGGATCGCCTACACCCCTTGTTCGCCAAAGGTGGTCGGTTCGAACGGTTTTACGCCTTGTACGAAATGGTGGATACGTTTCTTTATTCGCCGCCGGACGTGACCCGCACGTCCCCGCACGTTCGCGATGGAATTGACCTGAAACGTGTCATGATTTACGTCGTCATCGCCACGCTACCGTGTATTTTGATGGCGTGTTGGAATACCGGATACCAGGCGAATACCGCGCTCCAGGTACTCGGCATGGACGAGGCGGCCGGTTGGCGCGGGCAAGTACTGAATACACTTGGCATCGGATACGACCCATCCAGCGTATGGGACAATTTCTGGCACGGTTTTTGGTATTTCCTGCCCATCTATTTCGTGACTTTCCTGGTCGGCGGTTTGTGGGAAGTCCTATTCGCCGCGGTGCGTAATCACGAAATCAACGAGGGGTTTTTCGTCACCTCGATGCTGTTCACCCTGACGCTGCCGCCTACCGTCCCGCTTTGGCAAGTGGCGTTGGGAATTTCTTTCGGCGTGGTGATCGGGAAGGAGGTCTTCGGCGGCACCGGCAAGAACTTCCTCAATCCGGCGCTGACCGGGCGTGCTTTTCTGTTTTTCGCCTACCCGGCTTCGATGTCGGGCGATGCGGTGTGGACCGCCGTCGATGGATTCAGCGGCGCGACACCGCTGGGACTGGCTGCAATCGGCGGGCTGGAGGCGATCACCGAGGCCGGTTTCGGTTGGGGGCAGTCGTTTATCGGTTCTTTACCCGGCTCCCTGGGCGAAACTTCGACGCTGGCCTGCCTTCTCGGTGCCGCGTTCTTGATCTATACCAAAGTCGCTTCGTGGCGCATCATGGCCGGTTGCGTGATCGGCCTGGTGGTGACGACGTTGCTGCTCGGTTGGGTGGGGAGCTCGACCAATCCGGTTTTCGGTGTGCCCTGGTACTGGCATCTGGTGCTCGGCGGATTCGCCTTTGGCACCGTGTTCATGGCGACCGATCCGGTTTCGGCGGCGATGACGGATGCCGGTCGCTGGATTTTTGGGATTCTAATCGGGTTCATGACCGCCCTGATTCGGGTCGTGAATCCGGCGTTTCCCGAGGGCGTCATGTTGGCCATCCTGTTCGCTAATCTATTCGCCCCACTGATCGATTACTTCGTCGTCCAGGCCAATGTGCGGCGGCGCAGGAAACGCCATGCTTGACGGTGTTAAACAGTACTTGGCGCAGGTGCTGAACCTCAGCAACGACAGCCGGGGTAAAACAATCTTCGTCGCCGTTGCGTTGTGTCTCGTGTGCTCGATCATCGTGTCGATGACGGCGGTTTTTTTGAAACCTCTGCAGGTCGCGAATAAAGCCCTCGATAAGAAACGCAACATTATCGAAGTGGCGGGACTGAATCAGCCCGGGAAAAGCGTAGAAGAATTATTCGCAGGGATCGAAACACGTATTGTCGATCTCGATACCGGCGAGTACGTGTCGGATATCGATGTGTCGACCTATGATCAGCGTCGTGCGGCGCGCGATCCGTCAAGTAGTGTTGGGCTGTCAGCGCATCAGGATATTGCGAACATCCGTACCCGTGCCCGTTATGCAACAGTCTATCTGGTGAAAGACGGCGAACAGACGGATAAAGTCGTTCTACCCGTGCATGGCTACGGTTTGTGGTCGACGATGTATGGGTTCGTGGCCCTCGAAGAGGACGGCAATACCGTCTACGGTCTTAAATTTTATGAGCATGCGGAGACTCCCGGGCTCGGCGGTGAGGTTGACAACGCAACATGGCGCGAACAGTGGCAGGGAAAGAAGCTTTTCGATGAATCCGGTTCGGTGAGAATCGACGTGGTCCAGGGTCGGGTGCAGGAGGGGACGCCGGACGCCGCGTTTCAGGTCGATGGGCTGGCGGGCGCTACGTTGACGAGCCGAGGCGTCGAGAACCTGTTACGGTACTGGATGGGAGAGGGCGGCTTTGGGCCGTACCTCGACAAGCTCCGCCAGCAGCAAGGTTAGGCGTAAGCCGGGTGATTGGAGGACGATGAACAAACAAGCCAAGAATGCGTTGTTCGAACCGCTGGTCGACAACAACCCCATCACGCTGCAGATCCTGGGTATCTGCTCTGCGTTGGCAGTGACTACGACGCTGGTCACATCGTTGATTATGTGCATCGCCCTTACCGTGGTAACTGCGCTGTCTAATGCATCGGTGAGCATGATTCGTCACCATGTGCCGTCCAATATTCGGATTATCGTACAGATGACCATCATTGCATCCTTGGTGATTGTCGTCGATCAGGTACTCAAGGCCTACGCTTTCGATGCCAGCAAGAAATTATCGGTTTTCGTAGGTCTGATTATCACGAACTGTATTGTTCTGGGACGGGCGGAAGCATATGCGATGAAGAACGGCCCGTTCATGAGTTTCCTGGATGGGATCGGTAATGGCCTAGGATACAGTTTGATCCTGATCGTTGTCGGAACAGTGCGCGAGCTATTGGGTTCGGGAAAACTGTTGGGTTATGAGATTCTGCCTCTGGCGAGCGACGGCGGTTGGTACGTGCCGAACGGTTTGCTGCTTCTACCGCCCAGCGCGTTCTTCATTATCGGTCTCATGATCTGGGCGATACGCACGTGGAAAGCCGAGCAGGTGGAGAAGCCGGAATATCAGATTCATCAGGTTCATCGGACTGAGGTGATGTGATGGAGGCTTATTTGAGTCTTGCGGTGAAATCGATTTTCACCGAAAACCTTGCCCTGGGGTTTTTTCTCGGGATGTGCACTTTTCTGGCGATCTCGAAAAAAATCGAAACCGCCGTGGGTCTGGGTTTTGCGGTGCTGATCGTTCAGGGCGTCACGGTACCGGTCAACAACCTTATTTATCAGTACTTGCTCAAGGACGGAGCGTTGGCATGGGCGGGGTTGCCGGAGGTGGATTTGAGCTTCCTCGGCCTGATCAGCTATATCGGCGTAATCGCGGCAATCGTACAGATCCTGGAAATGTTTTTGGACCGCTTCGTGCCTGCGCTGTACAACGCGCTGGGGATTTTCTTGCCGCTGATCACGGTAAATTGCGCGATCCTCGGCGGCACTCTGTTCATGGTTGAGCGCGACTACAATTTGGCAGAGAGCGTGGTCTACGGGTTTTCGAGCGGCATTGGTTGGGCGTTGGCCATTACCGCACTCGCGGGTATCCGGGAAAAATTGAAGTACAGCGACGTACCGGACGGCTTGCAGGGGCTCGGCATCACATTTATTACCGTCGGCCTGATGTCACTCGGTTTCATGGCATTTTCGGGTATTCAACTCTAGGCATTGGGGAGCGATCAGGTGCTGGAAATCACACTGGGTGTCATCTTGTTTACCGCCATTGTTTTGTCTCTGGTCGGTGTGATTTTGTTCGCCAAATCCAAACTCGTCGCTTCGGGCGATGTCGATATTCTCATTAACGACGAACGAACCATCCACGCACAAGTCGGTATGAAATTACTGGGCGCGCTCGCCAACGACAATCTGTTCGTGTCCTCGGCGTGCGGCGGGGGCGGCACGTGCGCACAATGCCGTGTCAAAGTATTGGAGGGCGGGGGATCCATACTCCCTACTGAGGAAACGCACATCACCAAACGAGAGGCGGCGGATGGGGAACGGTTGGCTTGCCAGGTGACCGTCAAGCAGCCGATGAAGATCGAGATACCCGACGAGGTCTTCGGCGTCAAGAAGTGGGAGTGCACGGTCCGGTCGAACAACAACGTGGCGACTTTCATCAAGGAATTGGTGTTGGAACTGCCGCCGGGCGAGAGCGTGGATTTTCGCGCCGGCGGCTACATACAAATCGAGTGCCCGTCGTACCACCACAAATTTTCGGATTTTGATATCGAGGAGCGCTTTCGCGACGATTGGGACCGCTACAGCTTGTGGAAATACGAATCGGTCGTGAAAGAGCCGGTGATGCGGGCGTATTCGATGGCCAACTACCCGCTGGAGAAGGGCATCATTATGCTCAACGTGCGCATAGCGACACCGCCGCCGCGCACGGAGGAGTCGGTGCCACCGGGGGCAATGTCGTCCTACATTTTCGGTCTGAAGCCGGGGGACAAGGTCACAATTTCCGGGCCGTTCGGGGAATTTTTTGCCCGCGAAACGGAGAACGAAATGGTGTTCGTTGGCGGCGGCGCTGGCATGGCGCCGATGAGATCGCACATTTTCGACCAGCTCGAGCGTCTCGGGTCGAAGCGCAAAATGACGTTCTGGTACGGGGCGAGAAGTCGGCGGGAGATGTTCTACGTTGATGACTTCGACCGCTTACAGGCCGAGCATGACAACTTCACTTGGCATGTAGCACTTTCCGATCCGCTTCCGGAAGACAATTGGGACGGTTACACTGGGTTCATTCACGAGGTACTGTATGAGAACTACCTGAAAGATCACCCGGCCCCAGAGGATTGTGAATATTATATGTGCGGCCCACCCATGATGAACGCAGCAGTAATCAACACACTGGAAGACCTGGGCGTCGAGCGGGAAAACATTCTGCTTGACGATTTCGGAGGTTAGAGGAACCATGAATCGAAGAGAGTTCGTCACGTCGACATTGACCTTGTGCGGACGGTTGGTACTCCCCGCCGGGATCCTGACCACCGCCGGATGTGCGCAGAACCGCGACACGAAGTTGCGCACCATCAACGGTCGAACTATGGGCACTTACTATCGCATCAACGTGGACGCGGATATCGAGACGAGCGAGGTGACCGCGCTACGCGCCGGCATCGAAGCGGTGTTCGAGCGGGTCATCGACGGAATGTCGACATATGAGCCGGACTCCATCCTGAGTCGCGTCAACAACGCGCGTAACACCAAATGGCAGGCGGTCAATGAGGACCTGCTCCAAGTGTTGCGCGAAGCGCATCGGATCAGCGCCTTGACCGGAGGTGCGTTTGACGCCAGTGTCGGCCCGTTGGTCAATCTATGGGGATTCGGCGCCCATTCAGAGGGTCCGTCGATTCCCGACCCGGACCGCGTGGCGTCGGCCCGCGCGCGTACCGGCCACCACCTGATCGCGCTCGCCGCGACACCGGCGCGTATCCGCAAAGACCATCCGGAAGCCTATCTGGACTTGTCGGCCATCGCCAAAGGTTACGCCGTGGATGAGGTCGGGCGTTTTCTGGAGCGCCGGGGCATCCACCGATATTTAGTGGATGTCGGTGGGGAACTGCGGGCCGGAGATGCGAAACCCGGTGGAGTTCCGTGGAGAATCGGTATCGAGACGCCGAACCCCGCGAACCGGGGGGTAGAGCGGATACTCGACGTGACCGGGATCGGAATCGCGACCTCCGGCGACTACCGCAATTTCTTCGAGCGCGATGGGCGCCGCTACAGTCACACGCTGGATCCCCGTACCGGCAAGCCGGTCGCACACAACCTAGCATCGGTCACGGTATTGGATAAGTCGGTCATGTCGGCCGACGCATTGGCCACCGGTTTGATGGTGTTGGGGCCGGAGGCCGGTTACGAGTTCGCCGAACGCCATGCAATTCCGGCGCTTTTCATGTCCCGCGTGCGGGATGGCCTCGCGCAGCGCCATACTTCGACCTTGGCTCCACATCTCGCGAGTTGACGGCGGTGCTGATTTTTGTCGCGAGTTTTCTGGTGTTCCTGTTAATCGTCCTCGCCATGTCGATTGGTGTAATGTGCGGGCGTCCAGCGATCAGTGGGAGTTGTGGAGGACTCAACGGCTCGTGCGCCGGATGTGCCCGGCCGTGCGCACGCCATACCCTGGTGAATCGTAACGGGAGTGACAGCAAGCCATGCTAAGAGCAGTCAAAGTCAAGGATTACATGACCGCGAGTCTGGTCACTTTCGAGCCCGGCATGGACGTACTCAAGGCGGTACACATGTTGGTGGAGAACGGAATATCCGGGGCGCCGGTGGTCGATGAGCATGGCAGCCTGATCGGTGTGTTATCGGAACGGGACTGCCTGTACGTCGCATTACACGCCGGATACCACGAGTTCCATGGAGGGAAGGTGTCGGAATACATGAGCGATCAGGTGGCTACCGTCGAAGCGGATGCCAGCATCGTCGACGTCGCGGAAATGTTCATCCGCGACGACTATCGCCGTTATCCCGTGGTCAGCAACAACCGCCTGGTTGGGCAGATTAGTCGCCACGACGTGTTGCGAGCGCTCGAACAGTTGTGGTGAGAGCGTACCCGGTCGACGACGCTAGACGAACAGACAGATATCCGCTTTCTGCGCGTACGGAAGGAACGTGGCCGCGCCCACCCATTCCGATACCTCCGGAATGAAGTCCTGTTTCTCGTAGCCGAACAGCTCGACGGTCATTTGACAGGCGATCAGCTTCACATCGGCCTCCAAACATAACTCACGCAGATCGGCGATGCTGGCTACGCCTTTGTCTTTTATGGTTTTCTGCATCATTTGCGTTGCGAACTTCTCGAATCCCGGGATGTTCGAGCTGATGACATTAGGGATGTTCCATTCGATTTGTTTGAACCAATCCGGACCGATCGGCATTTTCATCGGCATGGCGGGATTCCCCAGCGGCGACACGCTAAGGTCGAGATCTTTTTTCAGTAGAGAAAGACCGTAGAACGTAAAAAATACGGAAGCTTCCCAGCCTAGAGCCGACGCCGTCGATGCGAGTATGAACGGCGGGTAGGCCATGTCCAAGTTTCCCTTGGTTGCAATAATCGCCAGACGCGGAGTATGGGCCGCCTCTCGTTCACGCAGTTTTTCCTCCAGCCGATCGTCGAACCATTGATTTAAAGCCTCCAGGTCCATTTGTTCCACGGAGGGTGAGCCGCTGGCAATCTCTTTCTTGGCTGACATGGTGTCTTTACCTCGTATCAAGTGTCGAAGAGCACTGTACGTTTAGAATCGGAATGAAACACTGAATTCCAGGGAATTCTGATACATTTCTATCGAACCGGGAACCCCGAACGCCGTGACATTGGTACTTTGTTCGGCCTCGAAGGCGTGCATATAGGCCAGAGTCAGATCCATGTTAGGTTTGGGCGAGTAGGTAAATCCCGCGGTGACGTGCCATTTTGGCGTGGCGGGAGCGAGAATGTTGAAAAGGATCTGGCTGTCCGGAATGGGGCTCTCGTTGTACGCCGCGCCGCCGCGAAAGGTCCAGCTCGAGTTCGCACGGTACTGCACGCCAAGACGCACGATATCGATATCCTCCCAACCAAAACCGAGCCCATTATTGCTGCCCAACAACCCGGTTCCCGGCGGCGGAACCGGGCCTCGGGGTGAGGGCACCGGCCCGGGATTTCCGACCGCGTTCACGTCACTGTAGAAGATGCGCTGGTAATCCAGCGCCAACAACAGCCGTGGGCTGGCCTGCAACGCCGCACCGAACGCGAAATTGGCCGGTATGTCAAAGTCGCCGTCCTCCGCGAACAACTCCGAGTAATCGTCAAACTCCTCCATATAGACCTTACTCGCGGCGGAAGCCCCCACGTTCAGCCGCGGAGTCAATTGTCCCATCCAACCGACACGCAACCCCAATCCCGCCACCCAGTCTTTACCGTTGTTCGTCAGCTTCTGTGACAAGAGCGTCGGAAAACCCCGCGTGGCGCACGCCTGGCGGCTGGTCGGCGTGGAATTCGCGGTCGGCGTGAAACATTGGAAATTGCCGAGTCCCGTGGCTTCGAACACTTGTATCCCGAGAAGCGGCGCGATACCCAGCGCATGCCGCTCGGAGATTTTGTACGACAGGGTAGGCGCGATAATGAGTTGCGCCAGGTCAACGCCCAGTTGACCGGTGTCCGGTACCCCGGTGCCGGTCCCGGGCGGTACGCTGGCGGCGGCCTGAGCACCGGCACGCTGCGCCTGGGCGGGGCTGGCGCCGGCGGCGAGCGCTCCCTGGAAACCCTGTTGGAAGGCGCCGAGCACCGCGGCCGTCTCATCGAAGATATTGCGGTTGTAGGTCGTGTTCAAACCTCCGTTTCCATATACGCTGATACCCAGGGTGACCTTTTCGTTGACGGGACGGGAATACCCGAAGTTTGGAATCACGAAGGATTCCCGGCTGCTCTGGTCATCGACCACGAAGGATCCGCCGACTCGGGTTGGATCCAGCTCTGCCTCGCGGATCGGGCTGAACAGCCGCAGTCCGAAATCGGTGCGATGGCCAAGGGCTGAGAAACCCGCCGGATTGGCGGCACCGATCAACGCATCCTGCGGTGCGGCGACCACGGCCCCGGCCATCCCCATGGCCTTCGCACCGTAGCCGAGGGCGAAATACCCGGTGGTGGCCGACGCGGCCGCGGGGAACAAGACGCCAGCGGTGAGCGTGATCCAGGTTTTGCAACGTCTGTACATACCGACGTACCTCGTGAGTTCTTGATCTGCCGGCGGGATCGCCGGTCCCCCATGGCGTTGTACTGGATTGCCAGGATCGCGGGGTTCGCTTTACGATCTGACGGACCAAAGTCTAGTTGAGAGCCGGGTAATTTAGCATATCCTTAATTAGATATTATGAATATACAGCAGGACGTGCAGGCCGTGCGGGGGCATGCGCGGGATGCAGCCAAAGTACTCAAGACTATTGCCCATGAAGTCAGGCTCAGAGTGTTGTGCCAGCTGGTGGCGGGCGAACAGAGCGTGGGTGCCCTGAACCGGGAGATTCCGGTCAGTCAGTCAGTGCTCTCGCAACACCTCGCGGTACTGCGCCGCGAAAAGTTGGTGGCGACTCGCCGCAAGGCGCAGACGGTGTACTACTCACTAGAGGATTCCAAGGTAGTGCGGATCATGGAAGTGCTGCACAGTATTTACTGTGCGGGCGGGGATAGTGATCAGGCTTAATGCGCCAAGTTAGTGTGGGTAAGAACTGTCGGCATGGCGGGGCACGGTACACCGCTGGGTCTCGAACTGCTCCTCGATACACACTACGGTGCCGTCCGGCGCGACGACTCCGATTCGGGCAAATGCCCCCTGGACGTCCAGGACAACGATTTTGACGCCGTCGCCGACGCACAACGACTCCCCGATTCGTCGCGTGAGAATCCGCATGCTTGTTGCCTCTTTGTGGTTGCGTTTCATGAGGCGGGTAGGGTAGAGGTTTTATGCGCGGATTTCTGTGAAAAAGTCACCTTTCCGACCTCAACGCGCGTAGACGGCGACATCGTCGAAACGAACGAAAGTCCACTCGTCCTTCGTCGTTTTCTTATTGTTGTACCCGCCGAGCGTCAGGAGGTGCGGGCCGGCGGCCGCAAACCCCAGATCAGCCTCGACCTTCTGCCAACCGAGGATCTGCCGGTCCCCGCCATCGCCGTCGCCGGTCAGCCGGGCCAGCACAACCGGTTGCCCATCCAGCGCAACGATGGCCTCGCTGAATTCGTCCGCCTCGTAGTAAGCGGCTTGTACGAGCTTGAACCGTAACGATACCGACAACCGGCGCGGTTCCGGCAGATTGAAGTGACGGCGCCAACCGCCCGAGATCCCCTGGATGTTCCGGTTATCCCGCCCCCCCAGCTTCACGCTCAAAAACGCGCCACCGGAGTGCGTAACATACTGGCCCTTCGCGTAAACCGGATTGACAGTGCCCCGAAATGTATCGTCGAGGTAGTTGAAACGATTCGTTCCCAGATCGAACTTGGCGTTGATGATTCGCGTTGCGGGGTCCGCAGACGCTACGCACCGCGCCGCCGTTACGACCGGCGACATTTGATCCAGGCTGCACGGGGAAAAAGACTGGCTGCCGACGATCTCCGGATTCATGAGGTAGGTAGCGGGGGTGGTGGCGCAGGCGGATCCCGGCTCGTTGTCGTGCGGAGCACCGAGATTGTGCGCAATCTCGTGTGCGATCGTCAGCGCGCCGAGCACGCCGCGCCCCCCCGCCTGACTGAGCGCTACCGCCGACGAGGGGTCACAGACGCTCGCGACAAACGCCATTCCGACGAGGTCGCCGTCCAGGTCACGGCCAGTGAGTAGATGGGAAACTCCTTGGTTAGACAGGTTATTGAACGAGTACGCACGGAATTGATCGAGAAGCGCCTGCGCGCTGGTGGCCGTAAGGGGACCGTCGCTGGTGAGTTCGACGATCTCGAACAGATTCAACTGCAGATTGACCTGGCCTGCAAAGATACCGTCGACCACGTTTATCTGGGTGAGGAGCTGCATCATCGCATCCCCCCCATTGCTCGCCGCGTACGCGGTGTCGGTCACCAGCGTGACGTCGAGTTCCTCAAGCGCACTGACCGCGCCGGTGAGATCCTGCTGCAGACCGTTGAGCATGGTATCCAGGGTCGCCGCCGAGCCGGCGGTATGCTCCACCCCGCAGCGCTCCACCGTGACCACGTCTGCGGCACGAAACATGATTGGGGTGGCGGGCGGTTGGGCCAGCAAATCGGCCATCCCCGGTGCCAACGCATGCGTCAGGGTCTTGCGTTGGTCGATGATGAACAACTCCGAGCCGTCGAAGATGGCGCCGCCGATGATTTCATCGGCGGACTGGCTGATGCGTACCCAGGAGTTGGCCACCCCGCGCAATCGCCCGGTGAGGAGACTGAAATCGGCGGGCGCCCGGGCCACGGCGCGCGATGGCAGCGCCGCCAGCAGCCGTCGATTGACATCAAGCTCGATGTCAAAATTGCGATTTAACGCTTTGAGAAATTGATGATTTGAGGACAGTTTTCCCGGTGTTGGCGCACGACGCACGATTTCGCCATAGTAAATCTGTACCTGCGGGGAACGCAGAACCGGGAGGCCGGGGCGCGTATCGGCGACGGTCGGTGGTGACCAGTGTAGCAGGAGGAAAATGGCGTAGACAGCTATTCTCGGCATAAGCATCGACTCGGTAGGTGCTAACGGGCATACCCCCCAAATCGCCACCAATCCCGTCACGGGTGAGTATCACCCAGTGCTTCGGCTTTTGACAAGTGAACTCGGCGGTCGATCGCCGCTTGTGGCCCTTTTGGGAATCGGTGTTGTAAAGATTACACCATTCCACATGCCCCTCAGGGTTGCGCCCGCCAAGTCCCATCCGGTTGCCGGCACGCGGTCCCGGTGAGGATCTCGCTCCGACCGTTAATTTCGACGGTGGACCGGTAGTCTCGACACGGTACTGATCCTTCGTAGAACGTGCGGGTCGGGGCCATCGTCACGGTATGGCCGTCGGGATCCTGCCAGGTGGTCGCCTGGCCAACTGGGTTCCGTTCCAGCACGTGGTTCGATTGCTGGTAGAACGAACGGCCCAGAAAGTACCCACCCAGACCACACGCCGCAGTCCATCCTTCGCGACTGCCGTGTCCTTTGAAAAGCTGGTTGCAAATCAGGGCGCCGACCAGGCCGGTGCCCAGCGACGCGAAGGATTCACCGCTGAATACGTGCGGGTCTGGGCGGACCCGTCCGTCCGGCCCGGCGACACACGCGGTGAGCAGCAGGGCGGATAGTCCACAAAGGGCTGTTTTTACTACTTTAGTTCTCATGATTCGTACACCATCAATATGCTGGGCGGCCTGCGCCCCCCATGCCTGTGCCGCGGCCCATGCCTTTACCCGGTCCCATGCCTTTACCCGGTCCCATGCCGCGCCCCGCCCAGTCGGGCACGGTATCGGGGATCTTTATCCCTCTTTCCTCGGCCCGCTGTTTCATCTGGGCGTGAATCCGTTCGCGGTATTCATGCCGGTCCTCGGCCGACATTTGCTTCATTTTCTCACGATGCTCCTGCCATTCTTCCTGGGTCATCAGACCGTGACCGTAGGGGTTGGTCGGTTGCTCATCGGCGTAAGACCCCGCAGCGGCAAGTAGCGTTACCGCGCAGAATAGTGGCGCGATCAGTCGTCGAATGATGCACATCTTGTTCTCCTTCCGGGAAAAAAATCTCGCTAATTCTACGATAACGTGATCAAGTCGGTTTTGACTGACGTCAACTCTCGAGATTCTTGAACGATTCCTGCTTGAGCAAGAGGCCCGGCGGCATCTCGATCGATGCCAGGCAAAAAACGTGACTCTGATCATCGCCGGCGGTTTACGACACCCGGGTGATTTCGCCAGGTTGGTGGCGCCGGGCTGCGGCGGCATAGCACTTTTCGATGCCGCCATTCAGGCCATCGGCTGTTTGGCATGCGGGCGCGCCACACCGCAGTTGACCGGGTCGCTTACGGGGGCTGTATCACCGTCCTGACGTCAGCGGGTCAAGGCGCTGAGTGTCATTTCGGTTCTGGGGTTGAATCCTTTAAGTACAACGCGAGATTTTCGTGGCCCGCGTCTTGGCCGAACAGGATCAACCGATCCCCCTCATTCAACTTGTGTAGACCCCGTAGGTCCGTCGACCACTCGCCAGTGGGGAGCCGGAAAGCGAGAAGGGTCAGGTTTAGTTCGTTCAACTTCGTCTCGATCATAGGGTCGAGCGCGTTCGCCAGCCGGCGAGAAACCCGGTGTTCACAGATGCTATAACCGCTATCGACTTGCAGAAGACGTTGAAAGCGCCGTTTACCCAGTAGGGTGGTCGATTCCAGGATACGGCCGATGAAAGAACACATGATTCGATCAGCTGTCCTATTGAGTATCAGATACCAAAGCAATGCCAAGGCACCCAGCAGCCATGCCAGTTGCGCCATCACCGCGCCGATCTGTCCTTCTGTATAAACGAGGGACACCACAATTGTGGCGAACACGGTCACAAAACCCATGTTGCCTATGATCATCAGGAGACTCATGATCCGGCGTCGGATCGGGTAGCTAACGACAGATTCTGATTCACTGGTTGTAAATCCGGTACCGGTGAATGCGGATAACGCCTGAAATCGTGCGCTACCTTCTGCCAAACCTGTCAAACGTAGCGCAACTGCGGCGACACGAACGACAAAAACTGACAGGCTCAGCAACACGGCAAGAGACAATGCTGCAGCCATCGTAATCTCCACCGCGTGGCCGAGGCTAAATCAAGTCGGCGTCAGTGACGATTTCGACCAACGATGGGCCGGGGTATTCGATGGCATCATGGAGTGCCGATTCGAGCTGCTTAGTTTTCTTGACACGAAAACCCTGACCACCACACAACTTTGCATAGGCAGAAAAACTGGGGTTATGAAGGTCTGTTTCCCAAACAGGCCACTCTCCTGCACGTTGCTCTTTCGAGATCTTTCCAAGTTGGGAATTGTTGAGCAGTACATGGGTGATGTCCATGTTGTACTTCACTGCGGTATTGAAATCCCCCATATACTGACCGAAGCCGCCGTCGCCACTGACCGAAACGACTTTACGACCGCGATATGTGTCTTGATCCTGAGTTGCCGCCCAAGCGCCCATCGCAGCCGGAAACGAAAAGCCGATGGCGCCAAGGTAACCGGACATGAGGATACGCTGGCCCCGACTCTCAAAATAGCGGCCAAAGGAATAGGTGTTATTCCCTACGTCGACGGCAATGATCGCATCGTTTGGAACGGTTGTACCAAGTGCGGCAAATACCGCCGCCGAATTCAGACCCTTGCCCCTATCATCGGTCAATCGGCTGAGTTTCTCGGCGCGCCAGATCGCCCAGCGTTCAGCGAGTTCTGTTCGCTGGTCATGCTTGGTCTCATTGGAGACCTCGGCAGCCATGAGTTCGGCTGTCACGCCGATCTCACCCCACAACGGGACTTTGACGCCGTGGGACTTGCCCAATGCCATGCGATCGAAGTCGACTTGGATGATAGGGCGCTTGGGCGTGATACCCGTATGGTTAGAGAAGGAACAACCGAACGCGATGATGACGTCACATTCGTTCATGAACCAGCTCGCGACGGGGGTACCGGAGCGTCCCAGAACCCCCGCCGCAAGGGGGTGAGAGTCCGCGATCTGGCCCTTGGCTTTGAAGGTCGTCAATACCGGCGCATTGAGTCGCTCGGCCAATACACAGACTTCGCGCATCGCCGATTTTGCCCCATAGCCGACGACGATGATCGGTCGCTTCGAAGCGTCGATCGCAGAAATCGCATCTTGAAGTGCGTTCGGGTCCGGCAGGATGGTCGGCACGGCCAGCCGGCCTTCCGGACTGGATGCGCTCGCCGACTCAGAGGCCGGCAAGGTTTGCACATCGTCGGGAAAAATCAGATGGGCGACGTCACGTTCGACCAGAGCGTTCTTACACGCCAGATTCATCAGTTCTGTGTGCTTGGAGGTGTGCAACACGGTTTGGCTGAATCGAGCCACTGGAGCGAATGCCGCAGCGAGGTCGATTTCCTGAAAGGCGCCGGGACCCAGCACTTGTGCCTCCACCTGGCCCGTCAGCGCCAGCACCGGTGCCCGATCGACCTTGGCGTCCCACAACCCGGTCATCAGGTTCGTTGCCCCGGGGCCGGCGATGGTCAGGCACACCGCCGGTTTGCCCGTCAGTTTCGCGTAACCCGAACAGGCGAACGCCGCCGCTCCCTCGTGACGGATCCCGTAGTAGTTCAGGCATCCCTTTTTCTCCTGCAACCGTAGCGCATCAGCGAGACCGAGATTGGAGTGTCCCACCATGCCGAACACCGTCGTGACCCCCCAATTCGTCATCGTTTCGGCCATGATATCCGTCACTGTGGTGACCCGCGGTGTTTCGGCCTCGAGCCCCACGTAGATACCGTCGTTCCGTACCTCAACTGGAAAAAGGGTCTGACCCGAATCCTCATGCCCGCCGGGAGGGCGTCCGGTCATGGGATCAAAATCCCATCCGTGCCATGGGCAACGCAACCAACACTGCCCATCAGTCCCGATTTCTAACGAGCCTTCCCCCAATGGACCGCCCTGGTGCGGGCAGCGATTGTCCATCGCGGTGAATTTTCCGTCGATATGGGTCAGCGCTAAGGAGTGATGGGCGGCTGTTACCGTCTTTACACGTCCGGATGGCAGTTCATCCAGGCTGGCAACTCGATGCCATTCCAACTGTTTGTCGTTCTGTGTCACGGTGCTGTCCTCATGGGGCGTTTGCGCGCATGTGTTCCCGGCCTACCGAGAGCAGATCTCCCCATAAACCCAATAGGTAGCTTTCGGGGTCCGCTGTTTTCGCTAGTGATTTGTAGGTGATGATGGCGCCGCTGAATCCTCCGGTGTGCCACACTGCTTCCTGGGGTAGCGGAAGAGTCGGGAACGTGGCTGGCTGTGGATAGGCCGTTGCATAGAAATAAGGTTCAGGGATTTCTGCGTCACCGAAAGTGAAGCCGAAGTGCATCTGCTTGTCCGCAGACTCCTCATCACTGGGATCCTTTCCTGGAATCTTATCGCCAGGTAACCACAGCATCGCCAAATCGAAGTGGTGCGCCCACAGCTGTACCGGACTCGTCTCCTCGCGAATACCGGCGCGAAATACCTTGATAGTCGCCGTGACAGAGCTCAGCACATCGGCAAGATCATGGGCCCGCGTCGTTGAATAGCCGACAAAGGTGTCAGCACTGTAAGGAGACCCGTCCGGGACGAACCGATCCTCGATACCGCTCGCCAACAGAAAATCCGTGATTTTCGTCGCGAGTGCTGAAGCCGACTGTCCGCGCAGTACTACGGTCGTCTGATTGCCATTCGACGTCTGCGCTTGCAGCCAGCCCGCTCTGAGGTTCAATTCGAGCTCGAAATCCATACTTGAGGTGTGAACCACGCCGGAAGTGAGGCCGTTCAACGATGGCCGCAGGCTTGCATGCCACCAATGTTTGTGTTTCGGACGGCAGTGCTTCAGCCAGTCGCCGAGCAGACGCGCGTAGGCCTGTAGCGCATCGCGCGTGATAATGAAACCCGTTTGTTCTAAGTCGGGAAATGATTGTCTAGTCATGATCGCTCCGAGTAAGACAATGAAACTCCGCCGTAGGCAACCCCACATAATTGCGCCATGTCCGCTTTGTAGGTGGTCAGATCGTCGATCGAGAACTCGTGCAGATGTCGGTGTCCGGCGGCGCGCGCCAGTACCACCATTAGATCAACGGATGCCGAGATAAACCTCGCCAGGCGGTCGGAGGCGACTTCCACGGGCAAACGCGCGCGCAGGTGTGGCTTCTGAGTAGCAATACCGACTGGACAATTGTTTGTATTGCACGCCCGCATTCCCAGGCAACCAATGGCCTGGAGAGCGGCATTGGACAAAGCAATAGCGTCGGCCCCCAAGGCCATCGCCTTGGCGAAATCGGCAGGATGCCTCAAGCCGCCCGTAACGATGAGCGTAACGCCATCCGCGTCACTGCGATCCAAGTGCCGGCGCGCCCTGGCCAGGGCTGGGATCGTCGGCACCGAGATATTGTCCCTGAAGATCAGCGGCGCAGCACCGGTACCGCCACCACGACCGTCGAGGATGATATAGTCGGCACCGATCTCGAGCGCCGCATCGAGATCCTTCTCGATATGTTGCGCGGACAGCTTGAATCCGACCGGGATTCCGCCGGTCTTGTCGCGCACCTCCGCGGCAAACTCACGGAACCGGCTCAGATCCGTCCAGTCGGGGAAGCGTGCGGGTGAAACGGCTGGCTGACCTTCCGGTAAGCCTCGGACCTGGGCAATCTTGCCCTGTACCTTGTTTCCCGGTAAGTGGCCACCGGTTCCGGTTTTGGCGCCCTGGCCACCTTTGAAATGAAATGCCTGGGCTTTTTGTACTTTGTCCCATGAGAACCCGAAACGGGCTGAGGCGAGTTCATAGAAATAACGTGAGTTCGCTGCCTGTTCCTCGGGTAGCATGCCACCCTCACCGGAGCAGATACCCGTCCCCGCCAGCTCAGCACCCTTGGCAAGCGCGACTTTCGCTTCTTCCGACAGGGCGCCGAAACTCATGTCCGACACGAAGAGCGGTATGTCCAGGTGCAAGGGTTTGCGGGCATTGGGTCCGATTACGACGTCGGTGGCCACAGCTTCGTCATCGAGCAGCGGCAGTTTATGTAACTGGCCGACGACGAACTGCAGATCTTCCCATTTCGGTAGGTCGTAGCGGGACACACCCATAGCGGCCGCCGGCCCGTGGGGACCGAACTTGGTCAATCCTTCATCTGCGAGCCTACGAATGAACTTCACGTGTGGTTCATCCGGTGTGCCGGTGGGATCCTGGTAAGCGCCTTGATAAGCGTCACGTTTATAGGGCTGCGGATGTTCCTGGGCCCAAGCGGCGATTTCGTCTTCGTCAACGTAGACTTGACCATCTTCCAACCAGCCCTTGAACTTCGGCAGCGTTTCGCTATTGTTGTATTCGCTGATTCCAGTGTCCAAGCGGTAGTCCCAACCGTGTACACCGCAAATCAGGTTATCGCCCTCAACGTGACCGTCGGCCATCAGAGCGCCTCGATGAGCACAGCGGCCGTACAATACTGACACGGAGTGGTCGCGGCGAACGATGACTAGGTCTACGCCCGCCACCAGCGCATGTTCCGGCATTCGATCCTCAAGTTCATCCCATGTTTTTATTGCGACTTTCTTCATTCGATAGGTACCGTTACTCATTTGGTTTGCAGATTAGTGTCCTTCCCGGAGCGGTAGTTCGGAAACCGGTTGATTTTCTTCGCACTCGCCCGTACGCGCTGCCAGGCGACCGTAGAGAGCGGACAAAGGCGTCGCAGTGGCCCCGTGTAACAGCGCACTCAAAGCCACGGTGATCACGGTGATTGACAACAGTTCGTTACGGTGTCCCATATCGGTTTGCTCGAGTATGAGTAAAACGAAAAGAATCGACGCGAGGCCACGTGGACCGAACCAGCCGAGGAAGAGGTGAGTGGGTATGCGAACACCGGTGCCGACTAGAGAAAGCGATATTGGAATCATCCGTATGAGCGTCAGGCTTAAGGCAGCATAGACAAGATATGTGGAATTCAAGTGAGTCATGCCTTCAGGTAGCAGCGCGGCACCAAAAACCAGAAAGGTGATCAGTATCAGAAGCTGGCCCTCGGTCTCCATGAACTCGAACAGGAATGTACATGGGTGGCGAATGGTGTTGCCGAACATCATTCCGCCGACAAACGCGCTGATGAACCCGTTGCCGCCGACAAGTTCCGCCGCGACGTAAGTCAAAACTGCCAACGAAAGGATGCCGATTCCTTGGAATGCTTCATTGGCCCAGCGGCGGTCGGCCGCCGTATCCAACAGCCGTGCGCCAATATAACCGACAGTGACGCCGACCGCGGGTCCGAGGGAGATTTGTAACAGTCCAAAACTCAGCCAATCGCCCGCGTCGACGCTACCGGACTTGCTTGCTGCGAGCGTCGCGAACAGCAGCACCGCCGGGAGGGCGATTCCATCGTTGAGGCCGCTCTCGATATTGATGGCTTGCCTTATGCGAATCGGCACGGCCCTCGCCGATACCACTGCTTGGCCGAGCGCAGCGTCAGTGGGTGCTAAGAGCGCTGCCAGCAAGGCAGCTTCCCAGAATGAGAATGCGGGAAACAGGCCGTAAGCGATCGCGGTTCCGGCGGCGATCACCAAGGGTAGTCCAATGAGCAACATTCGCATCGGCAGATCGTGATCCCGGCGGACCTGGTCAAGGTCGATACGTGCGGCATCCGAAAACAGCACCAATATCAGTGTCAGTTCAGCAGCGGCATGGACCGCCTGATGACCCATGCTGATACGGGCGATGCCGAGACCGCCGGTACCCACCGCAAACCCGAACAGGATGAACAGCAGCGGCGCAGTGACAATCGTCCCTTGAAGTCGCTCGGATATCATCGCGTAGAGCAGTAAACTGCCGGTGATGAGGGCGAGTGATGCTAGGTCCACCTGAGACTACCGTGATCTTGGGGGTGAGTAGCCTTTGTCGCTGGGCGCCAGCTCGCGTGTCCGTAGATGACCGCATTTTTTACTGAGTTCATACGCCGGTTTGTTTTCGGGGTACAATGTTTGGGTTTGAAACCGTAGACGCTCATAGTTCTCGATTCGTTACACCTTCGGTGAAATTTATTGCTGACGCGATGACCACACTAAACCGAGGACGAATCAGCCGATCCCGACTAAAATCTCAATGTCCGACAAACGATCCAAATCACAAGCCGCGGCAGCAGCGCGCACTGGGATCAGTGACAGTGACTCAGACGCCGAGCTTCTTGTAAGGGTAAACATCGGCTGGATGCGGTCGCTGGCAGAGTGCATAGTCCGGGACCCAAGCTTGGCCGAAGACGTCGTACAGGAGGCGTTTATTGACGCGTTTCGTGGTTTGGAAAAGTTTCAGGGGCGTTCCAGTCTAAAGACCTGGTTACACCGCATCACGGTCAATGCGTCGGTCACGAAGCTTCGTCAGCTCAAGCGACTCGCAGAACTACCGATCGACGAGTATTTGCCGGAATTCGATCAACACGGGTGCCGGATCGAACCGCCTTGGCCGTACCTTGCTTCCGTTCAGGATGTCATCGAGAGCGCAGATCTGCGTAAACGGATTACGCGAGCCATTGGTCAACTACCGGATGCATACCGTATCGTTTTGCATCTCCGCGACATCGAAGGTTATGACACCAGAGAAGTCGCGGGCCTGCTTGATATCTCTGAGGCCAACGTCAAAGTGCGCCTTCATCGGGCCCGAGCGGCACTCAAGACACTGCTTGAGCCGGTGCTTCGTGGAGAGGCAGGCGGATGATGGCTTTTCGCAGTGTGTGGCGGTGGTTGAGAGGCCTTATGTTCAAGTACATGCACGGCATGATCAGTTGCAAAGAGTTCGAGGACTTCGTGCTCGGTTATCTAGACGGCGAGCTCCCACCCCGTCAGAGATCGATCTTCGAACTGCACCTGCGGATTTGTCGTGAGTGCCGTGAATATTTGGCCGCTTACAAGCGCGCAACCGAACTTGGCCGCGCGATGCGGACGGCTCCTGACGAGCCGTTACCGGATGATGTCCCAGAAGACTTGATCAAAGCCATCTTGGACGCCCGCGAGCGGTGAAGACAAAGTCGATACCGCTACCGAAGCGGGACAAGGCCCATGAACATCGAAGCTTACAACGACTCTCACCTCGGTCCCGTTATTCGTTTGTCGCTGAGAGCCTGGGAACCCGTCTTTGAATCACTCGCAAAGGTCATGGATCCCGAAGTTTACCGAGAGCAACATCCGGATTGGCGCTCATCACAGCGACGCGCAGTTGAATCGGTCTGCAAAGCGCCCGATGACGCTGTATGGGTGGCTGTCGAAGCGCACCAAGTTGTTGGGTTCGCCGCATTGCGGCTTCACAAGGAAGACCGGATGGGTGAGATTTATATGATTGCCGTGGATCCCGATTTTCAACGTCGAGGTATTGCCACCGCGTTGACAGACCACGCGTTCACGTACTTTAAGGAAGCGGGCATGACGACGGTGATGGTCGAGACCGGGGGCGATCCTGGACATGCTCCGGCGCGCCGCACCTACGAATCGGCCGGATTTCGGATGCTACCAATTGCGCGATACTTCAGGATGCTATGACCCAGCGAGTAGCACAATGCGAAACCTACGGGGGGCGGACTTCCAAGATGAACAAGACCCGCATCACGCGAGATCTCGATAACCATGGAGCGCCGCTTCAACGCACCTCGTAACCAAGTATGGCAGGCCTATACGGATGCCGAGCTGCTTGACCAGTGGTGGGCGCCGACTTGGAAAGCGGAGACAATCACGATGGACTTCCGCATCGGGGGCTGTTGGCACTACGCGATGATCGGGCCGCAGGACGAACGGCACTTCGGCCGCATGGATTATCTCGAGATCGACCCGGAGAGTGGCTACGTTGCGGTCGACGTTTTCGCTGATGTGTGCGGTGCCGCGAATCCCGACATGCCCAAGCAGATCTTGTTCATTGGAGAGTCGGACACGACACGAGTGTAGTCGCCGAATACGAAGACGTGGAGGACCTGCAAAAGGTTCTCGAAATGGGTATGGAGCAAGGGGTTACAATGGCACAGGATCAGCTTGGGGCTTCTCAGCAACACCGACGAGACCTGACACTGTGCCTTGCGGCGCGAATATATATGCGCATAATATATATTATGTAAAGTTCTGTTCTGTACACGTAGACGCGTGATAGAGATGGGCTTTCAGCCACCTTGGGCGCTGTTGCCCCCTCTTGGTTGATGCGGTTCACACGCTCAACCCCCATGGTCTATACCGTGACCACGAGGATGCCCCCCCGCATGTTCTTGCGTAATATGCCGTCGTGGCGGTGGATTGGTTTCCCGACGCCTGCGCAAATGTTACCCAGTACGTCGCCTCAGAGTCGCAGGCGTGCAACGGACGAAGAACTTCGAGGATCGTTATGAATTGTTGAGAAGTGTGCGGAATTCGAGTCGCACGCGCTCCAACTCGTTTCGCAAACTGTCGACTTCCCCCTCCCCGGCCGTTTGGTGCTGTCGTTCAATCGTGGCACACAAATGAGCCAAACGTCGTGCGCCGATAAATTCCGAGCTGCCCTTTAAAGCGTGAGCATGATCTCGGAGTGCGGCCCGTTCGGGGGCGCTCAATGCGCCGCGCATCGCCGTCACACGGCGGCCCGCGTCCTCCCAAAAATCCTCGAAGGTCTCTCCGACCGCAGTCCGGCTGGGGTAGTACGAGATCAGTTCGGTGACGCGTTCGGCATCCAAGCCGGCCGGTTGATCCACTTCGAGCAAGCGCGCTACTTCCTGCAAGAGCGTAGTACCACGTATGGGTTTGGTCAGGTAAAGGACACCGGCATTTTCACATTCTTGTCTCGCCTTCAGGGTGGCGTCGGCGGTGAGAATCATGAAACGGGTCTTCGAATCCGGTTCTATATCTTGATATTGGCGGACGATCGACGTACCGCTGTTTCCCGGCATGTGGTAGTCGATGACGGCAGCATCAAAAACCTCGTCCCGCAAAGCGCGTAACGCTTCCTTTCCGTCCTCCGCGGTTCGAACCTGGTATCCCCCGTGCGATAGAATATTCGCGAGAATCGTCCGATTCGACTTTTGATCATCCGCAACGAGTATCTTTCGGCAGCGTGGATGGTTGGACAACGAAGGCACAGTTCCGCTTTTCGTTTTTGCCGTCCACAAAAGGGCTTTCAAAAACGTATTGTTATCGAACGCGCTCTTCACCACGCACATCACGTTGGGAAAGAGATCGGCGGGTGGCGAGTCCCCCACCCAGACTACCCCCGGACCGGAACGGGCTTCGTTACCAAGCTTGGTACACAGCGTGCTTCGCAGATGCGGGTTCGGCGTGTCGATGGCAACGATGGCGTCGTAATCTGGGGAAATAGAGACAAGGTCTCCTACAGACAAATTCACGATATCGGCGTCGCTCACACCACTCAACGCCGTGAGAACTTTGTCGATCGCGCCGTCTCTTGCGGACGCGGCCACCGCAATACGCGGTTTGTTCCAGGTATTCGAGAGAGTGGCCGGAGCGTCGGTGGCCGCCACCGGTACCACGAACCAGAACGTACTGCCCTTGCCGGGTTCACTGCGTACTCCGATTTCTCCGCCCATCATCTCGACGAGTTGCTTGCTGATCGCCATACCGAGTCCGGCACCCCCGAACCTTCGGGTAATCGAACCGTCGCCCTGGGTGAACAGTTTGAAGATTTCCTGTTGCGTATCGGCCGGGATGCCGATACCGGTATCCGCCACTTCGACCCGTAAACCGGTAGCGTTTCCGTTGTCGGACAACGATGAACGGTTGACGAGTATGCGTATTCCGCCCACCGACGTGAACTTGACTGCGTTGCTCAACAGATTCAGCAATACCTGGCGAATGGCGCCCGGGTCCGCTTCTATGCGGGTCGGCACCTCAGGATCCGGCAACAAAGAGATCGAGAGCCCTTTGTGTCGTGCCTGGTGGCTCACGACCTGGATCGTGTTCTTGATCAGTGCAGGAAGGTCGAATTGCTCGCTTTGTAACTCATATCTGCCGGCTTCGATCTTGGAGATGTCGAGCACATCGTCGACGATGGACAACAGCGTGTCTGCGGAGGTGTTTATCGTCTGGACGTGTTCCGCCTGGGTCGCGGTGAGGTTGCTGGCAAGCAATAGGTCCGTACTGCCGATAACCCCGTGCAGCGGCGTACGAAGCTCGTGACTCATATTGGCGAGAAATTGACTCTTGTACTGATTCGCAACCTGTTCGCGTTCAATAGCTTCATTCAGGCGCTTTAACAGGCGCGACACAAAAAGCGGAACGATGAGCAGGCTCAGCGTTATACCGACATACAGGTAGGGGTTTGCCTGCCAGTATTCGCTGAGCAGCAGCGCGACAGACATTCCGAGTATGCTCAGTCCCATCGCCACGAAAAGATATTGAATGCCCCACCGAAAACCGTTCCCTATGGTTACCCAGAAATAGACGAAAACCGCGGGTGCCCCCACTTCGCCGAAAGCGACGAGAATATAGGTAGCCCCTCCCATGTCGAACACCATGCCTACTATGCGACGAGCTGCCGACGTTCGGGGTTCTCTTATCACCATCACCACGATGCCGACGGCGACAGACAGGTAGGCAAACGCCAGTACTAACCACGTACGGTCGACCGCGTCCCCGAAAACCATGAGATAAAGCACTACCACGGCGGTTACCAGGACGCGCAGGAGCGCTTGCTCCAGGTCCAATGACATCGAACGAAGGGAGAACCGGGAACGATCTGGCATACCGGTTCTCAGATGTGTTGTGCGGTCTTTTCGAGCTTTGGATGGTAAACGAACAGGACGCTGCCGTTCTTGACCGTGTCGATCAAGGCGCGGGAAATCTGGGGCCGTACCGCGGGACAACCCCAGCTGCGGCCGAGGCGACCGTACTCATTGACGATCCTTGCACCGACGTACCAGGCACCGTGCACGACAATCCGTCGGCGCATGGCGAGATCGTTTAACCCGGGGCTGACACCCACAAGTTTCAGTGAATAGCCGTGTCCGCCGTAGTAGGTATCCATGGTGACGAAAGCGCCCAGACTGCTCTGCTTACTGCCGAGCCGGTTGGAAAAATCCCGCGCTTCCCTAAGCCCGGTGTTCAACCCGTGCGCGACCCATTCGTAAAATAGCAGCCGCTCGCTCTCCAGATCGAACACCCACAGGCGTTTTTGATTCGACGGTAGGCTGTAGTCGATGATTGCAAGACGGCTGCGACGCACGTATCCCTGCTGCTGTGCGTCTTGATACGCCTGCAGCGCATGCTCGGCGACCGATTGCTTTAGCCCTTCCGCTTGTCCCGCCAGACGCGCCGCGGTGGCCAGGGGATCCACAATCGTGCGTGTTGGTATGTGCGCTTCTACGGAACTGAGAAGATTGGCGAGCGCACCGCCGGGCGACAGAAACAACATGAGAATAATGAGTGCCGCCGCCCTCCTCCCCAGATACACTGATGTCTGCATGCGTGTCCCTCGTCGTTCGCTTTATTGTCAACGCTCCTTGATTGCGGCTCAGACCGGCTGCTGAAGGCGTAGTGTTAAACGCTTCCCTGCATCTATGCAAGTCCCGTAGGGGACAAGGGCTATTTTTTCGCGCCGCCCGGATTGCTCCGCCGCGGGAATCGACGCCGCGGATGCGATCTGGGTAGTGTGACGTACGGCAACGTACACGAAGCCGATTGTCGGGGTTTTCTGACCGGATCGCGGCGCGGGTCGGTTCAACACGGAGGCCCGGTTCCGTCTCCCGCCTCCTGGCGGTGAGAAACGGCGGCGTTCCACAGAACCCGGGTTTAGGGGTTTATGGTACTCTTTTTTCCTAAAGTTGGGTTTTATGCAGGGACACACCCGCATGCACGTCAGGTGATCGAACAAACCGAAATCCGTGACTTCCGTGCCGACCGAGAAGAGCCGGTGGCGACCCTCGTCAACCAGACCGTAGAACACTACCCGCAGTGACGCAACCGAACGCGAATCTGCGACGCGCAGCCTTCACCGAGCGGTTACGCAACCAGGTCCGGGCTCTGATTTACGGCTGGTTGGAACCCGTGGCGACCGCCGCCGCGCGTATTGGTCTCACGCCCAACCGTATCACGACGACCGGCTGCGCGCTGTCGATCAGCGCTGCATTGTTCGTGCATTTTGGCCACTGGGTGATTGGCGGGGTGGTGTTTCTGGTAGCCGGCACCCTTGACATGCTCGATGGTGCGGTTGCTCGCAATCAGGGGCAGGCGACGCGTTTCGGCGCGATGTGGGATTCCACCCTGGACCGATTCGGAGAAGCGGCTATATTCGTGGCCATCGCGCTCCACTACGCGACTTCCCCGCCCCTACTCTTCGCCACGCTGGTTGCCTGGTTCACGAGTCTGATGACCAGCTACGTGCGGGCCCGCAGCGAAGGTCTCGGCACGTCGTGCAGCGAAGGCTGGGTGACCCGCCCCGAACGCGTCGTTCTTCTGTCCGCGGGTCTCCTGTTTGGGATACTCGAGGTGGCGGTATCGGTCCTGGCCGTGGGCGGTGCGCTGACCGTCGTGCAGCGTCTGTGGTTCGCCCGCCGCCACTTGAATGGCCTGCGCTAACCGGTCAAGTAGCCTCGTTCAGGGAGCGGTTGTATGGCTGCAACCTGTTGCGCCGTGAACTCGATGAAATCGAGGGGCAGAGAGCGGCCGTCGACCAAGAGCGGCAGCGGTGCAGTTCGCCAGTCGGCGCCATAGGCGGCCAGATGATCGACGGCGCGGTTGCTGTCGGAAAACGGATTGGTGCCGCCGATCTCCGCGGCGCGCGAAAAGATTCGCGCCACCGTGTCTGTCAGCCGGGCGGACAACTCGGCACCGGCAGCCCGATTATCGTTCGCGGAATGTTCGACGATGGCGTTCAACTGCGCGGCAAACCCATTCGCGGTGCTGAGCAGCAACCCATCGTAGCGACCCTCGGGTTTGAGTGCCTCGAAATAGCCGCCTTCCGCACCGCGCACCATAAACACGCGGGGATCGCTGAATCCAGCGTTGACCACGCGATCGGCGCCGCTGGTATCCTTGAACATGCTGACGCGCCCGGTCTGCGCAAGCTCCGCGAGTGTGGCTGCATCGATCTCACAGTGCGTCACCTGCGGTAACTGATACACCGCGAGTGGGCCGGCGACACCGTCGAGCACCGCCTCGTAATGGCGCTGGATCTCCGACTGCGGGTGCGTCGCGCCAACCGGGGGGCACACGGTGAGCCCGACAAAACGCCCTGCCAGCGGTTGCTCGGCCACCCATTGCGACACCGTTTCGGCGAGCGACAGGACCGCGTCGGTGTTACCGGTCAGGCATCCGATCATGTAGCGGCACGATGCGTCGAACGCGTCTGGCACGATGGTGATCTCCAAGAGCTCGTGGAATTGATCACGACTCAAGTTCCAACCGTCGCCGGTCGACCCGGCAATCAGGTAACCGCGGACTTGTGGGCGAATGTGGGCAATGTGGGCGGCCATGCGAGCCAGATCGATGTGCACCGATCCGTCGGTACGGCGCAGGTAGTGGGTCAGCATCGGTACCCATAAGCGGGGATTGGCGTTGTCGTTCATAGGGCGTGGTTGTGGCGCGCAATCAGCATATAAGTATAAACATCAATTATTGTATACAACATATTGTTAAATATGATTATTTTATCCCTATTCAGGATTTTACTTTAACTTCGTTTTGAATTCTGCCAAACTTTGCGGCATGCCTGCCGCTCGAGATCTCTCCGAACGCGTGCGCACCGCCCTGGTGCTCGAAGCCGAGGATGCCGAACGTGCCGGTTTGGCAGGCTACATGGCCCACGTGCTCACTCAGACCACCCTTCCCCACAGCCGCGTCGCCGACACTCAATTTCAACGCAACAACGGACTGGTGACCGTCACCATCAGCGATGTGGCCGGCGTAGGCCTACCCTACGGCAGCTACCCACGCCTGTTGCTCGCCTGGATCGTCAACGAAGCGGTGAAGACCGGCGACCCGCTGATTGAGCTTGGGCCCACGCTGTCCGGATTCATGGCGGAACTCGGGTTGCTGCCCACCGGTGGCCGTTGGGGCACTATACATCGCTTACGAGAGCAGATGGTGCGTTTGTTTTCCGCGTCGATTGCGTGTCATCACACGGATCGTACCGCTGACAGCGGCACACAGCTGTTGGTAGCCAGAGACTATAACTTGTGGTGGGACCCGAAGAAACCCGACCAGGCGGCACTGTGGGGGTCCACCGTACGCCTGTCGCGCGACTTCTTCGATGGCATCACCGCGCACCCGGTGTTGGCGTCATTACCGGTGCTGCGTTCCCTCAAACAGTCACCAATGGCGCTCGACGTGTATTGTTGGATGGTCTATCGTCAACACACGCTGCGCCGGGCGACGGCGATTCCCTGGGAAGCGCTGCAGTGGCAATTCGGCGCCGGTTATCCGGAAACCGTAGACGGGCTGAGGGATTTCAAGAAACGTTTCAAACAGGCCGCGGAACGGGTGCGGGCCGCATACACCGGGGCGCGTTTCACCAGCGACCGGCATCATTTGACGCTCGCCCTGCCGGTCCGGCGAAAGCAGGCCTGATGCTGCACCCGTTTCCTCCATCCCACTGTTTTATAAAGTAAATCTTACGCATAAATTGTCCCGCTTTTGACCGGGGGAAGTCGTGTGCGCTGCGGGCCCGCACCCAGCGTGCGAAGCATACGCATCTGCTGCCGGGCTGCGACGCTTCCTACCGAGTACGGGTAAGTGGAAGGACGAACTGTACGGTTCGTTTGTGTGACGGCCGATTCCTTGCGCCGCGGCCCATGGCACGCCGGACGACGGGCGCCATGGCGGCAACCTCACCGGTCGGTCTCGGGGGGTGGCGTACGCAGCGCTTCGAGGTGTGCGGCCACCGAGCGCGCCAACGCCTCCAGTTCGTACCCCCCCTCGAGTATCGAGACGACGCGACCCTCGGCGTGGCGGGCGGCGATGTCACGTACGATCTCGGTGAGCCGACGGTAGCCGTCTTCACTGACCATCAGACCGGCCAGGGGATCCGCATAGTGGGCGTCGAATCCGGCCGAGATCAACACGAACTGCGGACGGAATGCGTTCGCTGCGGGAATCAGTTGCGACTCGAAGGCGTGGATGATCTCGTCGTCGCCGGCCCCGGCCGCCAGCGGCACGTTGAGCACCGTGCCACGTGCATCGCCGCGCCCAGTTTCTGCGGCCGCGCCGGTGCCCGGATAGTAAGGATATTGATGTGTGCTGAAGTAGAAAATGGCCGGGTCGTCCGCCGCGACCTCGGCCGTGCCGTTACCATGATGCACGTCCCAATCGACGATCAGGACCCGCTCGAGTCCGTACCGCTCCTGGACGTAACGCGCGGCCACCAGCACATGATTGATGAAACAAAACCCCATTGCGCGCTCCGGCAGCGCATGGTGCCCGGGCGGTCGGGCGGCGACAAACGCGTTGGCCACCTCCCCCGCCATGACCGCGTCGACGGCGGCAAGCATTCCGCCGGTCGCCAGCAGCGCGGCGCGCAGGGTGTCTGGCGACATACGCGTATCCGGATCGAGCTGCACGGGTGCTTCGGATTCGGCGCGGCGCAACTCGGCGAGGTAGGCGCGGCTGTGTACGCGGACAACCCAGCGGTCGTCCGCCGGCCGCGCATCGATGCGGGTCAGCTTAGCACTGAGCCCGGTGGCTTCCAAATGAGCCATGATCGCACGCAACCGATCGGGCCGCTCCGGGTGCCCGTAGCCGCTGTCGTGGAGCAGAAAGTCGGGGTGATACACTAAGCCGGTGTCGGCGTATGCAGTCGTCATCAGTGCGCAACCGAAGCAAAATATTGGCCAGACTGACCTAAACACGCCCATAACGGATTAACCGTAGCAAAAAACGTTGCGAGTTGCAGTCGGAGAATGTCACGATGATCGACCTGTATACCTGGACCACGCCCAACGGACGCAAGGTCTCCATCATGCTGGAGGAAACCGGCCTGCCCTACCGCGTCCACGCGGTGGACATCACCAAGGGCGAGCAGTTTGACGCGGAATTTCATCGTATCAGTCCGAACAATAAGATTCCGGCCATCGTCGATCGCGACAATGACCTCTCCCTCATGCAGTCGGGCGCAATCCTGTGGTATCTGGCAGACAAGACCGGGCAGCTCCTACCGTCCGAAAACAGTGCGCGAATCCACGCGCTGGAGTGGTTGATGTTCCAAATGGGCGATCTCGGCCCGATGCTGGGACAGACGCATCACTTCGTGAAATTCAATCCGGGAAAATGTGAGTACGCGGAGCAACGTTATCTGCAAGAAGCACGCCGACTCTACGGCGTGTTGGATACCCGGTTGGCCGAACGCGAGTACCTGGTGGACGAGTACTCCATCGTCGACATCGCAGTGTGGCCTTGGATATCGCGCTACGAGTGGCAAACCATCGATCTGGACGCGTATCAGAACGTGAAGCGTTGGTACCTGACAATCGCTGCCCGCCCCGCCGTAGAGCGCGGCTACCATGTGCCGCACAAAGTAAACGAACTGCCTCGACCCTAGTTCCCTTTTTTCTTTTTGTTTTTCTGGCCCTGTGCCGCCTCGAAAAACTCCCAAAAGGCCTTCTGGTATTTCTCCATGGCCGAAAACCCGGCCGACGGCAGCATCAACTTGGTCAGGTTTACGGGGTCGTAACCTTCCATCCCCAGCTTCATGTTCTCCTGCAATTTGGCCATCAATTCGTTCTGCAGCGGCGCAACATCCGGAAGACCGAAAAAAGCACGGATTTCCTCCGGCGTAGCGTCGACCTCGATATTTATCTTCATAATCGTTTTCGATATGTTAGGTCATGTCCATTCGACGTTGATCGCCGAACCCCGAGAGGCTGTTTTCCAGACTATCTTAAATGCACCATCACCGCTTTCACAACCGCAGTGAGAAACCCCTGCCGCAGGGCTGCCTGTGCGTCGTCCCACTCGGTGGGTGGGTCGCCGGCCCGGCAGCACACACCCGCCGCCCGCGGCCGGCAGTATCCGCTGCTGTGATCCCGTCCAGGCGGATGAACACGGTATTCGGGGTCCCGGTGCCGTGCATGCACGAACCCGGTGCGCACCAAACGTGAGCCTGCTCGCTGAAGCGGTGATTTTCTTGGGCGCGGCGGTCGTGACTGTGCCGATATTCAAGCGGCTCGGTTTCGGCGCGGTGCTCGGTTACCTCACCGCCGGTATCGTCATCGGGCCGGCCGGGTTGCGTCTGGTACGCGATGTCGACAACATTCTGCACTTCGGCGAATTCGGCGTGGTGCTGCTGTTGTTCGTCATCGGGCTCGAATTACAGCCCAGCAGGTTGTGGGTCATGCGCCGCTCGGTCTTCGGCCTCGGCAGCGCGCAAGTATTGATTTCGGCCGTACTGCTCGGTGCCGCCGCGTACCTGTGGGGGCTAGGTTTGACCGCGGCGGTACTCGTCGGATTGGGGCTGTCGCTTTCGTCGACCGCATTCGCGCTGCAGATGCTGGCGGAAAAAAAACAGCTCACGACCCGTCACGGCCGCACCGGCTTTTCCATCCTCCTGTTTCAGGATTTGGCGGTCATCCCGCTGCTGGCCCTCATTCCGCTGCTCGGCGGCGGTGTGGAAGCTGACGCCGTGGACCGGACCACGCTGCTCGCCTTTGCCAAGGGCTTGGGGGCGATCGTGTTCGTGGTGGTGGGTGGACGCTATGTGATCCGGCACGTATTCCGGTTCGTGGCGGCCACCGGGATCCACGAGGTGTTCACCGCGCTCGCATTATTGACCGTAATAGGCACGGCCGTACTGATGGAATGGGTGGGACTGTCCATGGCGCTGGGCGCGTTCCTGGCCGGCGTGCTGCTTGCCGACTCCGAGTACCGTCATGCACTGGAAGCGGACCTGGAACCCTTCAAGGGATTGTTGCTGGGACTGTTCTTCATCGCCGTGGGAATGTCGGTCAACCTGACGTTGATTCGCAGCGATCCGGTGACGGTGCTGGGTCTGGTGGGTGGTTTGCTGGCACTCAAGTTTGTGGTGCTGTTCGCCATCGGTCGCTTCAGCGGTATGAACTCGCGCTCTGCGTCCAGCCTGGCCGCCACCCTGCCGCAGGGGGGAGAATTCGCCTTCGTGATCTTTGGCGTCGCAGTGATGACGGGCGTGCTGGGCCGGGGCCTGGTGGAACTGTTGATCGTGGTGGTGACACTGTCGATGGTGGTTACGCCGTTCTTGTTCAATGCGGTGGAATCCCTGCAGAAACGGCTGGCTCCCGAGCCGGCGAAGGATTACGAACAGCCCTTAGAAGAGGACAATAAAGTAATCATCGCCGGATTCGGTCGCTTCGGTCAGATCATTGCACGCATTCTGCGCGCCAAACGCATCGGATTTACGGCGCTGGAAGCGAGTCCCGAGCAGGTGGATTTTGTGCGGCGCCACGGTAACAAAATCTACTACGGTGACGCATCCCGGCTTGATTTGCTGCGTGCCGCCCACGCCCACCAAGCGAGTTTGTTCATCCTCGCGATCGACGATGTCGAGGCCTCATTACGTACCGCGCGCACCGTGATCGACAACTTTCCGCGCCTCAAGATTCTGGCCCGGGCCAGAAACCGAAAACATGCCTACCAACTCATGGATCTCGGAATCACCCACATCTGGCGCGAGACGCTGTTGTCCAGTCTGGACATGGCGCACACGACGCTAATGAATCTGGGGTTGAACAAGGCCGAGGCAACCCGCGCGGTCGAAACTTTCAAACGGCATGACGAGGAACGCCTCGTTGCGCATCATGACATGCACAACGATGAGGACCGTATGGTGTACCTGGCCAAGCAAGCGGCTCGCGAACTGGAAGAGTTATTTGAAGAAGACGAACGTGAAAACCGCCGGGAATCGAACCCTGCCCATACACAGTGAACTCTGGGGGTCTTGCGGATTGCAGGACACGGAGGGCGCACGGGTTCCCGGGCTTGAGCGCCTCCCGATAAGCCGGACCGATGCCGATTCAAGTAACGGACGAATTCGAAACCGGTGGGTGGCTAATTACGAGGAATACCCGTGCAGCAGATACGATTCGGAACGCGGGCGCTCGCTGGCCGCCACGGGTCGGGGGCGGGGTGGAATGTCGTCCTTGGGATTGATTTCCACCGACAGCCAGTGGTAACACGGGGTGCCCGGATGATAGGGTACGATCGGTCCGGGGATAAGCTCCGGATGGTCGTACAACATTTCGTCGCTCAACGGTACAAACACATATCGACTCATTGCTTTACTGCCTCGGCTCGACGCCGTTTACTTGCCTGTCTCAAGACTCGGGTGACCGCCCACGCTGGGCATGCTCGTACATAGGAAATTAAAGCCTGTTGGCGTGTCTAACTGGGGAATAACTCATGGCGAAATGATGGTGTTTGTTAAAGGTATCTCAAAATGGGTTGACAAACCGCGCATCTTGTTGAATAAGAAGACGATTTTTTCAGGAACCGGAACATCATGGCACGCACGATAGCGATCGTCGAAGACGACCCGGACCAGCGGGAGAACTATGCCGATGCGCTGACCGCCAACGGCTACAACGTGCGTTGCTACGGCAATCGCCCGGAAGCATACGCCGGAATGCGGCAGAATCTGCCCGACTTGGCGATACTCGACATCATGCTGGAGGACGAAATGGACGGCGGTTTCGACCTGTGTCGGGACTTGCGTGCGGTGGCGCCAAAGCTGCCGATCATCTTCCTCACCGCGCGCGACACGGATATCGACCGGGTGTCCGGTCTGCGCCTCGACGCGTGGGACTACCTGACCAAGCCGGTCAACCTGCAATTCCTGTCGGTACGGGTCAATTCGCTGTTTCGTATCGTCGAAACCCTGCACACACAGACGCAGGAGCTGGAGGCGATCCTGCGCCTCGGGCCGTTGCAGCTCGATCCCAACAGTATGTCGGTGCGCTGGAACGACAATGAAGTGAATCTGACGTTGACCGAATTCTGGTTGGTACAGGCGCTGGCGCGCCGCCCCGGGCACGTGAAGACCTACGAGAACCTCATGCAGATCACCCGTCAGAGCTACGTGGAACGCAATACGATCAACGGCTATGTGAGGCGAATAAGAAAAAAATTCAAGGAAGTGGATCCGGAATTCACTATGATACAAACCGTATTCGGCGTGGGTTATCGATGGCAACCTGAATAGCGAGGCAAAGGCGATGCGATCAGGTCGTGGGCTGAGTATTCGCAGCAAATTGTTGTTGGTAGCCATGGCCGTGTTGTTGATCCCATGGATGGGCTACGAATACGTGCGGGAAATGAAAGCGTTCCTGCTCCAGGGCCAGGAGAACGCCCTGAGTTTAACGGCGCGCGCCGTCTCCACGGTTCTCCACGACCGACCCGAGTTTTTCGATCCTGAAACCGGGGCGCCTGAACTCGTCGGCGAGCCCGGCGATCTCTACGCTCACGCACTGCCCAACTACATCCGTTTGGACGGCCAGGTCTCTGACTGGGGTCAGCAGCAACTGGATCAGATGCAGTTTCACGACAGCTCCGTCAAACTGTTGTGCGGTCCGGACTATGACGCCGATTCTCTGTCGTTCTGGCACCTGGTCGGTTATCGCGGACCCTATCTGTACGCGTTGTTTCAAGTCCTGGACGATCAGGTCGTGTACCGCCGACTCGAGTTGCGCCGGTTGGACAACAGCGACCACTTGCGTTTGACGATCCAGGATCCGGACGGCCGTAAAAAGCGCTACGTGCTCACTGCGCGGCAGCCGGGACGGATGAGTGTGTATCTGGTGACCGAAGACTGGCGGTATCCGGTCACCGGCGAACCCAACTACGAAATTTCCGCTGAGTTCTCGGCACGCGACGCCGGTTATATCGTCGAGTTACGCGTCCCCCGGTTTCTGTTGAGTTCCCAGGCGCGCGTTGGGTTCTCGGTAGCGGATGTGGACGACCCCATACAGCGCAGTGTGCGCAGCATCGTGACGCCGCAGGGCGAAACACTCAGCCGCGTCCTGGTGCATTCTCCACAGATCGCGAAGATCTTGCGCGGGCTGGATCGACCGATAGCGCGCATCTGGGTTCTGGACCGGCAGCGGCACGTCCGCGCCGTGGTCGGTCAGCTATCGCGCGACGTGGAGTTGCAAACCGCGACGTCGACCTGGCGGGGCCGCATCGAGCGTTGGTACGACAACCTGTTGTCCCGCGTCTACGCTATGATTCTGCAGTCGCCGGCCGATGATTTCACCGACGTCGCGACCGACATCTCGGTGCGGGACGAAGAGGTATTTCGTAAGGCGCTGGCGGGATTCCCGCAAACCACCCGCCGCCCGTCCCTGGATCGACGTACGGAAATCCTGGTCGCCGCACACCCGATCTGGTCGGGCGATGAGGTACTTGGCACGGTCGTGGTCGAGCAGAGCAGCAACGAGGTTCTGCTCCATCACAAACACATTCTCGAAAACGTGATCAGCGTGACGCTGATTGTGGTGACCGTGCTGGCCGTTGCCCTGCTCGTCTTTGCGTCGCGAATTACCCTGCGTATTCGGCGTTTGCGTAACGCCGCCGAACAGGCGATCGGGCCGGACGGGCGCGTGCGCGCTGACCGAATCTCGGCGGAATCCGAGGCCGGGGACGAGATCGGCGATTTGTCCCGCAGCGTGACCGGGATGCTCGGGCGCTTGTCGCAGTACACGCGTTATCTCGAAGGCATGCCCGACACGCTCGCCCATGAACTGAAGAATCCGCTGAACGTCGTCAATTCATCGCTCGACAACCTGCAGAAGGAAGTGCCGTCGACGCAGACCAGCAAGTACATGCAACGCGCCAAAAATGGAATTGTACGTCTGGGCTCCATTTTAACGAACCTCACCGAGGCGGCGAATCTGGAAGACGCGCTTCAGAGCGAAAGCCGCGAACGGTTCGACCTGGTCAACCTGGTGTCGAGTTACGTGGAAGGCTACCGGCTGAGTCATCCGAACCGGGCTTTTGAACTCGAAGTCCGGGCTCGGCCGCTGCGTGTCGACGGTGTACCCGATCACATCGCACAGATGCTGGACAAGTTGGCGGACAATGCGGTCGATTTCGGCGACGAAGGCTCTCCGATCCTGGTGCGCCTGGATCGCACCGGAAGTGAGGCCAAGATCAGCGTTCTCAATCACGGTCCCTGGCTGCCGGAAACCATGCAGGGGCGATTGTTCGACCCGATGGTGTCCGTGGGAAAGAAAAACGCCAAGCAATCGCGACTCGGGCTGGGATTGTACGTAGTTCGGCTGATCGCCGAATATCACCGCGGGAACGTGGAAGCCCGTAACCGGTCTGACGTGCCGGGAGCGATGTTCACGGTTTCACTGCCGCTCGCGGCATAGCGCCGCTCGAGCACCTACTAGGATTTGATCTTGCGACTGACCGTTTCTGCGAAGCGTTTGGTCCGCCACCAGAAGTCTTCGATTTCTTTCGCGCACGGATGATCGGGCGGTAACGACTGTTCGGCCGAATCGCGCAAGCGATCGACGACCTGCCGTACGTGCTCGAGCTCTTGCTTGATGCTCGGCCTTTTTTTCGGCCACTGAAGAACGCTGCTCATTGGGCAACCACCCCCCTATCTGGCGAATCCCCGTTTTGACGAATAGAGTATAACCAAAACAACTGATGCTTGAAAACTTATTCGTAACCTCTTTATTTAAATGTGAAATAGGCACTTCAATTGATGTGAAAAATTAACCTTTTCCATACGCCGCCCGCGCGCTAGCCATGGTGAGCCTGGCGACGTATTCGGCCGGCCCACAGATGGTGAGGCACGCCGGGTTGTGTTCGATGGTTCACGCGTGCACCGCCACAGTCCGTCATCCGGCCTTCTTTGCAAGCGCAGCCAGCGCGATGCGCCGCTTCGGAGCATTTCGATACCAGCGGCGACCCGGTCCAGATCTAATGCGGATCTTGTATGATCTCAACCACCGCGAGGCTCCAACTGGCATCACCTACATGGCGACCGTCTTTATCTCCTATTCGCGAGTCGACAAAGAATTTGTCGGTTCGCTTCGCGATGCCCTCGACACGCGGGGGTGGGACGCCTGGGTCGATCTGGAGGACATTCGCGAGTCCGCCGCGTGGCTGCCCGAGGTCCAACATGCGATCGATTCGGCGGAAATCTTCATCTTCGTACTCAGCCCCGACTCCCTCACGTCGACCTTTTGTGCTGAGGAGCTCTCGTACGCAATACGCAACAATAAGAAACTGGTGCCAGTCGAGCTGCGAGATATCAAGGGAATTCAGATGCGTACCGAGTTGTCCGATCTCGCTTGGGTCGATTTCAAGACCTCGGATTTTCCGACCGCACTCGGTCGTCTGATTGGCGCACTCGAGACCGACCTGGATTGGGCGCGTGTTCACGCGCGACTACAGGTGAGGGCGAGAGAATGGGAAAGCCGTGGCAGAGAAAAAAGCCTGGTGCTGCGTGGCAAGGATCTCACCGCAGTCGAGCGGGATCTCGTCGCTTACTCTGACTCGCCCCTAAAACTCACACCTCTGCAGATCGAATTCGTCGTACAAAGCCGAAGTGCCGCGCGTTACCGCCGGTGGGTCGCGGTTGGCTCTCTGGTCGCACTTTCGCTCTCGACCTCGGGCGCCGCAGCCTGGATAGCCTTGGGAACGCCGAGCTGGTCTTGGATGCCGACCCAGCTCGACATCGGGGTGTCCCGCCTTGCGAGGATTGCAGATGGGGTCGGCGAGCGATTCCGAGTGTTAACGCGCTATGTCGACCGTTCCCCCCATTCCCGCTATACAGAGGTAGGCGGCGTCGAATACACGGTCGTTCTTGAGCTCGACGTCATGGGGCGCAAGCTGGGTTGCTTCGCCTATGCCACGATTGACTACTCCTTTGCCGGCGTAAAGGAAGGACCGTGCGAGGTTCACGGCGGCAAAGGTTCGCTGGCGAATACAGGGTCGCCAGCGACCACTATCCTTTCGACCTCGGAATCAAACGACGATCTTGGGCTGACACTGGTGCCGTGGTCCTACTTCTTTGTCGGTGGCGGTAAGGCCCTCCTACTCGACGAGTTGGACCCGAGTGAAGCGCGGTGGGTGGGGATAGATCTTTCCCGTGACGCAGTCAACGGTGCCCGTCGCGCGGCTCGAGAAGTTGCCGACAGGGCCTCACCGCGAGTGAAACTGTTTGCCCTCGACGCTACCGCCATACTGGCGTTCGTCGAGGTATACGCTGGGCGCGATTGGAGCGGTTACGGAACCGTCTCCCTGCGGAGCAACGACGGGGGTAATACCTGGCGCACGAGTGGCCGGGTAACGGAGGGGCTCAGCGCTCCTGGAATTCGTGACATCGCCATCGCCTCGAAAAACGCCAACCACCTCTACCTCGCCGCCACGGACACACGTGCACCCGAAACGCCCAACGGCGTCGAAGGTGGCATTTTGCGGTCCGACGACGGTGGCTTGAGCTGGGAAAGATTGCTTATCCCGGATCCATGGAGCGGTTGGAACTCTTTTCGCAGCGTTTCGGTTGTCGCCGGCGGCACCGAGTTGCTCGCTGTGGCGGGCGGGTCGACAGACCCGAATCACCCGGATCCCGGAGTCCTGACCAAGCGAAGTGGCGAGCCTTGGAAGTCGCTACGGACCGGCTTGCCGAACGGCGTCACCCCGAACTCGATCACTGCTGCCTCACACGATCGTCTCCTGGCCCTCATAGGAGGAGATCAGCTCGTCGTTTGGCGGAAGCTTTCGCTCTTGGAGCGTCTCCAAGGCACGTACGGCGTCTCTACAACGGTTGGTCGATAAGTCGCAAAGCGAATTGGCGCAGGGAGTCAACGCACGCGTTTGAGGCTGTTTCGGTCGAAATCCCGATCATTCAACCCGGTCTTGAAGCTGTAATCCTCCCACGAGAGCGTCGTGCTCTTGCCGGTCTGGTGATTGACCATTTCCATTCGATGCGCACGCCAGTACTGACCGAGGTACTGCTGGTAATCCTCGAACTCCAGGGTTTTCAGGAGCGTGCCTTTTCGGTCGTAGAATTCAGTCTTGAGCGGGCGATAGTGCACCTTGTCTATCCACACGATCTGCCTCGTATACCCGGAATGCTCGTAGCGCGGATAACGCTCGACCACGAACGTTTCTTGGCCGTCCAGTTCCTCATCGCGTAGCCATTTGTAGTCGTACTTTTCGACTTCCTGTGAACTGATGTCCTCGTAAGCGAATTCGCTTCCCATGAAGGGGCCTGACTTATTGGCCGAAGATATGCGTTTAACCCGCTTCAGCGCCGGCAGGTACAGCCACTGGTCGTCCGGTTCCACCGCGTGGGTGTAGCTCAGGAACGCGGTTCCTTTCACGTCCGCCGGGCGATCGAAGATCGTAAGCGATTTGTCACCGTCGTCTTCGACTTCGAGACTGCGCACCCGGATTTCACGTTCGCTGGTATCGCCTTGCTTGTTGCGCAGAATCATCTTCATGTTCGCCGTGCTGTCACTCCAGCCGAGGTCCCGCCTGTCCACTTCGATCGCAATGGCCAGGCCTTTTTCCTCCGGCGTTTCGGCCGGCAATTCAGCCGGAAGCAGGCTTAACAGCGGTAGAGTCAGCAACAATCTGTTGCGCATGGTTTTTCTCCTCGAGTTTCATCAGCAATGGAGGCAGGAAAAGGAAGTCTGCGACCAGCGCGAGAGCAATGGTAATGGCAGTCAGTAATCCCATTCCAGAGTTCAATTTGAACGCGGACAACGCCAGGACCAGGAATCCCGCGATCAGTACTACGGAGGTTACCCACAGAGCCGTACCTACGGTCTTGAACGCGTAGCGCACCGCATCGGGGGCACTCAGCCCCTGCTCGCGTCGCGCGCGTAGATACTTACTCAGAAAGTGGACCGTATCGTCAACCACGATACCGAGTGTCATACCGGTTACCACGGATAGACTCAAACCGACTTCTCCGACTAAGAGGCCCCACACCCCGAACGCCATTGCCGCCGGCACCAGGTTCGGCACCAGCGAAACCAGGCCCATTCTCCAGGATCGCAACGCCACGACGAGCAACGCGGAAATCAATATCAGCGCCGCTGTCGTTCCCACGAGCATACTTTTTATGTTGCGCTTACCGATGTGCGAAAACATCATCGACGGTCCGCTTCCGTCGCTGCGGATCGCCGGCGCGTTCTGCACGAGCCAGGCCTGAGCGCGTCGTTCCAGGGCAAGCAGCTCATTGACCGAAATCGTCTTGATCGAGACCGATACCCGCGTCGCCGACTTGTCTACGTTGATCTGATTGTTTAGATCGAGGCCGTAGGGTAATGACATTTCATACAACAGCAGGTATTGGGCAGCCAGATCGCGTTGGCCGGGCACACGATAGAAGCTCGGGTCGTCGCCGTGCATGTTCTTGTTCAAGCGCTTCATGATATCCGTATAGCTGTTCACGTGAATGACTTCCGGCTGTTGTCGATACCAGGTCACAAAACCTTCCACCTGCCAAAGAAATTCCGGATCGCTGACCGCACCCGGTTCGGAACGAGTCAAGGAATAGTCCACCCGGTACAAACCGGTGAGATTTTCCGTTGCATAATCCGTGGCGGTACGAAATGGAATGGAACGATCGAAGTATTCCACGTAAACATCGTTCAGTTCGTTGCGTGGAATGAACGCCACCAGGGTGACGATGACCGTCCCCATGACAACGAGTAACCGCCGGCGTTGGGCAATCACAAATTCCGCCACCCGCTCCATGAATGAGGGCGCGGGGAGGTCGTCGGGTTTTTGCGTCTTGACCGGCAGTAGTACCATCAGCGCGGGGAGCAGCGTGACCGACAGAACAAAGGCGGCGGCGATCCCCATGGCGACGATATTGCCGAGGTCCCGAAATGGCGGTGCGTCGCTGAAATTCATGCTCAAAAAACCGATGGCGGTGGTCACGCTGGTCAGGAATACGGGTTGTAGGTTCAACCGCAGGCTGTCGACCATGGCTGTATGCCTATCCATGCCGCGGCGCGCGCCGTGAAAGAACGTCACGAGAATATGCACCGTGTCCGCGACCGCCATGGTGAGGATCACGATCGGCGCAGTGGCACTGGGCGGAGTCAGCTTGATGCCCAACCAACCGGTCAACCCCATGGCGGTCAATATGCTCAAGGCGATCACCCAGACCGAAGCGATCGTGCCGGTCCACCCGCGCAGCAACAGACCGATACTGATAATGATGATTAGGAAGCTGAGCGGTATCAGCGTGCGCATATCGTTCTGCGACGCCTCGGAGAAAGCGTTGTTGAGCATGGCAATACCGGTCAGCTTGACGTCCATGTGCGGGTACTTCTCCATGAACCGGTTCTGGATCTCGCGTACCGCAGCGACGATCTCCGGTACCTCGGAGGTTTGATTGACCCCGGGCAGTTGTACCGTGACATTGACTCCGGTTACCCGGCTGTCCGTGCCGATCAACTGTCCACGGAGCAGCGGTTCGGCGAGCGCGGTGTCCCGTATCCGTTGCAACTGCTGATCCGTGAGCGACCCCGGGTCCGAGACCAGGTCGCTTACGGTGAGATCGTCGCCTTCGGCATAGCTGTGCTGAAAATTAGTGATCGAATCGACGCGTATCGAGTAAGGGATCTGCCATGCTTGATTCGTCAACGCCACGAGCGCGGCGAGGTTCTCGCGAGTGAAGACATCACCGTCGGCTGGTGTCACCACGAACAGTACGTTGTCGCTCTTGGTGTAGGTATTTTCGAGCGCGTCGAATGCCTTGAGCTGCGGGTTGTCCTGGCTGAAGAACACCCGGTAGTCGGTCGTGAACTGAATGAAACGCCCGCCACCGGCGGCGACGGCGACCAGGATCGCCGTGATCAGAATGACGGTCCACGGACGATCCACGATGAAGCGTCCGAACCGCGCAGCGAGGGCGTCGGGAATCATGGCTGTTGCTCCTCTATGTATGTGCGGTGTAAATAGTGAATAATCACAACATCGTTCACAATCGTCGGAAAAAAATTCAGCGCTTGAACAGGCCCCGCAGCAGCAACTCCGCGACCTGCAGTGCACGATCCTCGAAGACGTTCAGCGGGTGCAGATCCATTAGGTTCGGGTAATCGAAAAGAAAAGTCGCAGATAGAATCCCCTGGGCCGCGGCGTCGGGATCAGGTACGGCGAATTCTCCGGTCGTATTACCCTGCTCGATCACGCGCAGAAACGCAATGTGCCGGGCGCGTAGGTGGTCTTCGACGATGTCGCGCCGCGCCCGCGAGATATCGTCCACCAGCTCGTTCATGCGTGGCGTCGCCTGCCACTGATCATAGGTGTAATGGAGTCCGGTGAGGATCATTTGGCGGATTTTGTCGGCCGCACCGAGGTCGTTCCGAGCCACGATCTCGTTCAGGACTTGCGCTTTCCCGGCCAAACAGTGGCAGGCCAACATGGCGCCAATGTCCTGTTTATTCTCGAAATATCGGTATAGGTTGGCGGCGGACATCTGGCAGTCACGCGCGATTTCCGCCATCGTCGTCTTGCCGTAGCCGAAATCGCGAAAGCGATCCCGGGCGGCGTCCAGGATGCGCTCGCGCACCGTGTCGGATTCTTGTCGCACCGGAGACATGGCTCCACACCGTATCACTGCGGGATGTGAATAGTCAAGAATTTATTCACTATTCAGAATAAGTCAAAGCCAGTCACACGCCGACCGCCGGCCTGCGGACGCCCCACCGCCAACGGCGGATCTCTCCGCTCGCCCGGCAGCACGTCAATTTCTACGGCCGACCGGTTCGACGGCGATCTGATACCGATCAATCTGGCCGCGCTGGCCGCTGAGCTTGCCGGTCCCGACGCCAGGCTGCGGCAAATATGCCTTGAGCACACCGCGCTACTGCGTCTTTTCGGCGGTCGGCGAAAATAACCATTATCGGAGTCACGGATCGGCGTACACTGAGTAGTTCCACACCAGTGACGAGGGCACCGTCATGCGAAACTTCAATCTAATGAGTATGCGCCGCCCTTTGACGGCGTTGATTGCCTTCTTCCCTACCTTCGTTATCCTGCCGTCCCACGCCGGGCCCCAGCCGAAACTGATCGTGCAAATCACCATAGATCAGCTGCGCGGCGACATGCCCTGGCGGTTCAAGGATCGGCTCGGACCGAGCGGTTTCCGGTACCTGATGGACAACGGCGTCTCCTACACCAACGCGCACTATCAGCACTCCACGACATTCACCGCGGTTGGCCATGCGACACTCGCTACCGGCGGCAACGCCGCTCAGCACGGGCTAGCGGGCAACGATTGGTACGATGTCACCACTGGCAAGCGCATGTATTGTGTCGAAGACGATCGGCATCCGATCATCGGCAAGGAACCGGCGGCGCACAAAGGTACTTCCCCCCGGAACCTGACGGCCAGCACGATCGGGGATGAGCTGGTTATTGCCAGCGGCGGTCGATCCCGGGTGTTTTCCGTATCGATCAAAGACCGGGGCGCGATCCTGCCCGGCGGACACTTGGGCAAAGCGTTCTGGTACTCGTCCGGTTCCGGTAAGTTCGTCAGTAGTACGTACTACTACGATGACTATCCGGCTTGGGTGACGACCTGGAACGCGCAAGACCATGCCGGCACGTACCGGGACAAGACCTGGGATCTTCTACGAGACCGTGAGCAGTACGTATTCAAGGATCAAGACGACCGGCCGTTCGAGAAATCCTACAAACATCTGGGACGAACCTTTCCCCATGCCCTGGGGAACGAGGATGCCAAGGCTTTTTACGCGGCGTTGCGTTTCACCCCGATGGGCGACGAAATCACACTCGCGTTTGTCAAGGAACTGATGCAACAAGAAAAAGTCGGTCAGGGCGACAGCACGGATATGCTGGCGGTAAGTTTTTCCGCCACTGACTATCTCGGTCACGCCTTTGGGCCCAATAGCCTGGAGGCGGAAGACAACCTGCTCCGCCTCGACGAGACACTGGCGGACTTCTTGAGTTTCATCGATTCGCAAGTGGGGCTTGACCAAACGCTGGTTGTACTGTCGTCGGATCATGGGACGGACGAGATTCCCGAGTATAAAGAGAGCCTGGGCGTAGCGGCGGGTCGTCACCGCCCGGATGAATTCATGGCGCAGGCCAATGCCGCCCTACAGAGGCGTTTTGGTTCCAATGAGACGCTCGTGGTGGCGTTTTGGAACCCCAGCCTCTATCTTGACGCCGAGGCCGTCACCAAACTGGGCGTAGACGTGGCAACGGTCGAACAGGCGCTTGCCGAAGAGATGATGAAATTGAAAGGGTTTACGCTGGCGTTGACGCGTACGGATCTGATGGCTGGCAATGTGCCGAATACGTCGACAGGCAACCGGTTACAGGCGGCGTTTCATCCGACGCGCTCCGGTAATGTGCTCATTGTTCAAGACCCGTTTTGGTATCTGTATCCAAAACCGGACCAATTTTCTGCGATGCACGGATCACCCTACACCTACGATACCTATGTGCCGATTATGATCGCGGGGCCGGGGATAAAAGCCGCGAAAAGCACGCGCCCGGTTGCGCCGCGGGATATCGCGCCCACTATTACCGCCTACCTCGGCATAAAGCCGCCGTCAGGCGCCACCGGGGTACCATTGGTAGAAGTACTGAACTGACCCGATGCGTTCCATGAGCGAGGTATACTGCCTCGCTCATGGAGCAAACTGTGATCCGGCCGACGCGAGACCCGGAGCACCCGCGTCGCCTTGTCTCGTGCCCAAAGGAACCGGCGGCACTACCCAATACCCGGCAGATCCACGACGTAGTCCCGAACCCGGTGGATATCATCATTGCAGGATCGTGTTGCCGCCAGGCCCTTAGACCCCGAAAATGACCGCATTGGCCCCCTGTCGCATGAGGAACGCTGAATACCTATGAATACTGTAACGCGCATCGGCTTTTCGGTACCTCTGACAATCGTTCTCGGGTCGCTGGCCATCCTGACCGGCTGCACGACCCCCTTCCCCGTCGAGCAAGGGTATGTCATGACGTTGAGCCGGCCCGTCAACGACCCGGCTTCGACCTCGCCGGCATCCGACACCCTTCGGATCACGTGGCTGGGCACTGCGTCATACCACATACAACTGGGTTCCAGCGCCATCCTGACTGATCCTTTTTATTCCCACCACTCTCCCTTTCGTATCGCTTTCGGCAAACTGGAGACGCACAAGGAACGTGTGCAATCCTTACTGTCCCCGTTGGAGAAACCCAGCTCCATCTTTATCGGTCATTCCCATTACGATCACCTCATGGATACCGTGGCCGCGATAGACACGCATGAATGGGAACAGACCGAGATCTATGGAAGCCGGACCACCAAGAATATTCTCCATGCCTACGAAAATCGGTATCTCTGGACCGTGCACGAGGCGGACACGAACCCCGACTGGCAGGCCACCTCCGATCAACACCTGCAATACATGGCGATGTTAGCCGGCCATGCGCCGCAGATCGACGGGCTGCTCGTTTTCGACGGCAGGGTTTCAGAGCCGCTGCAGACCGTACCGAAGCGCGCCCGCGAGTTCGTCACCGGCGACACATTCGCTTATCTATTCAAACTCACGAGCGGCGCCGCGACGTTTACCGTTTATTTTACGGGCGCCGCGACCCCATACCCCGAAGGGCTGCCGCCGGATACGGAAGCCCTCGTACCGATCGACATCGCGATTCTCTGCGTGCCCTCCTGGGAAAAGACGCCCGGTTATCCGGGCGAGTTCCTGCAGGCGCTGCGGCCGCGGCACATCATCCTCTCGCACTTCAACGATTTCTTTACGGCTTACGACGAGCCCCGCACTCTCAGATGGTCCGATCTGGACGGTTTCCTGCGCGAGGTCCAAAAGGCGGCGGCGACTTACGACGGTTTCGAAAGCATCATCGTTCCCGACCTCAATGTCGCCCTGCGGTTCTCGAAGTAGTCACTTACTCGCAGATCAAACCAGGCAAAAGTGGACCTAAAATCGCAACCATTGCCATAGATAAAGCGAAAATCAGTATTCCAGGACCTTTTACGAGGAAACTTTTGCCTTGTCTGAGGCTCTCGATTGGATGTAAGGAAGACCAGAAACTAACTTTTGAATCGCTGGTTTTTCTCACCCACAAAAACTGAACGATTGTATAAAACCAGACTGAAAACGCCAGTGTTCCAAGCGCCGAGAGTCTGAAACACGTCGAGAGCTCATCAATACTCACGAGTAAGCATTTCCTGTTTTACTGATTGCGTTTAGGGAGGTCGTTGGTATCGAGGCGGGGAAGTTTCAAGTAATGGTCCTGTTCTGTCGCTGCCACCCTCACCTCCGTGGTCAAACCCAAGCGGCAACCTCTCGTGTGCAGAAGATCCAGCACCGAATCGCTGTAGTCCCCGTAGGGGTAACACATGACCCAGTCCTCCGTGGATTGGCCAACAGCCTGCAGAAATGACAACGATTGGTCGATCTCGGTTTCTACTTCCCTATCGGTGAGGTTTGAAAGCCAGTAGTGATTATTGCCGTGACTGCCAAAAAACATGCCCCCATCCACCATCAAACGAATCTGGTCGTAGTCCATATACAGTTCGCGGGCGATGGTCGCCTCGTCGATTCCGACAAACTCTTCAGCCAGTTCCCGACAAATTTTCCAACGAACTTCTTCGGGCAGCCCCTTCTGTAACACTCTTTTGACGAAAATGACCTCTTTCGTATCAAATCGAGACGGATGCATGTATTGCTCTATATATACGTCGCTCGAATCCAGGTGATATTCCTCGCGATACTTCTCCAATTTCTCCAGCAACCGCTTTACGAGGTGATGATCGTCGTCACAACTGGCTAACACGAGGTGTATCAAATTCACGTCCAACACCATCTCTTGCCACGCGGTCATTACTGGTGGGAAAAATGCGCCTTGAAACCCAAATTTCTTCAAAAGAGGATAAGCAAACAAATAGTGATCGATATATCCGTCGTCAAAGGTCAAGAGCGCAGCGTTCTCGGGAAGCGCCCGGCCACCGTGCCATGCGGCGATGACGTCTTCCATCCGCACAACGCTATAATGCGTATCGATATACTCCAACTGCCCGTGGAACTCCTCGATATCCAAGCCTTTGATTCGGGGAAAGCGTGAGCGCCTCAAGTCCCTGATATAGTGATACATGACGATGGTCAGCGCGCTCATTGATGTGTTTCTTGTCGTGTCTTCTAATTTGGCCGGTCCTGATCGGCATCCCCTTTGACGATACACAAGTCTTTCGCCCGCGTGGCATAGCGGATTGTGATATTTCGTTTCTCAAAAGGTGCGAAGTGGTTGGGGACGACTTTGGATTCGTCGACCGGTTCGAACCCCATCTCCTCAAATGGCTCCTCGCAATTGGTAAAGAAGTCGAGGTATTCGGATTCGTCCGCGATGAGAAACTGCTGCAGGTTCCCCGCGCACATCGGCAGCGTGGACGGTTGTCCGAAGAAATCCACGCCGCGCAGGCACTGTGCACCCCCGTGTTGAGCGCGCCGTACTATGAAACACGCAACCAGAACCCCATCGATATGGATATCCAGGTACGTGTAACGGTAACAGGGATGTTTGGCGTAGCGCTCGACGAGATACCGGTTATTCTTGGACGGGCAGCGAGTAAAAAATTCCGGCGGTAGCTCTTTGTGGTTCTCGCGCAACGACACCCACACAGCCGGGTGCGGCGACATTGCCTGCTGTGCGCCTTCAGCCAATTGCAGCGTGATAGCCGGATTCAACACGACCCTCTGGCCGAGTTCGCCCGTTTCGAATCGGAGTGCTTTGTAGAGTTTCTCGACCTCGTTGTTGATTCCTACCGCGGTTATATTCGCGAGACCCAACGTATTTTTGGCAAAGTAATACGTGCGCAACCCGAGACCCGCGTGGGCCTGATCATCCCGAACTTTCCATGTTGTCATCCACGTCACTGCGTGTTCGTCATCCAACCCCGAATATCGCGACGTTCGAATCAATCCGAGGATGGCATCCAGGCGACCGCTCGCGGGTTCCTTCGCGATGACCATGTCCAGGCACTCCCCACCGCCGTGTTGCCACAAGAACAGATCGGGTTGTCTTGCGAGTATGTGTCCCCGCTTCCACCATCTGTCTATATACCCCTGGATCTCGCTGAGTTCATCGAACCGGGCCAAGCGTATGTCGTGGCCCATTAACGCACCCGCTTGAAACGGACGCTGGTCAGAGGTTGGCTGGAGAATTCGATGTGTCTCGGCCGCTTGAAGCGCTCAAGCCGCTGTATACAATGTTTCTTGACCAACCGTTTGACGTTTTGTTCTTGCTCGCCGCCGGTCGGGTAAACACGGCACGCGACGATCTGACCTACTATCGGATTCGGCTTAGCGAAAACAGCAACATCGCACACCTCCGGCAATTCCAATATGACGCTCTCCACTTCAGCCGGATACACTTTCTCGCCACCGACGTTTATCACGTCGGACTCGCGTCCCAAAATCTTGATGTATTCTCCGTCGACCTCGACAGTATCCTGTGTATCAAACCAGCCCTCATCGTCGAACGGAGATGGAGCATTCAGATACCCGAGCATGGACATTTCGGATTTTATCCAAAGTATGCCGTCTTTGACTTTCACACGGTGCTCACTGTCCCCGATCTTCATCCACAAAGAATCGTTCGCCTTGGAGTGTGTCCGAAGAATTCCGACCTCGCTCAAGCCATAGGTTTGTTTCAAGGTAACTTCCGGAAACACGGCCGCTACCGCCTTTAAGGTCGATGCTTGCATCGGCTCGGTGCCGTAGGTGATGAGCTCGAGCGAGGAAAGATCGAATTCCTCATACGCCCGGCTCGTCAGAATCATATTCAAAAATGTCGGCGAAGTCGGTAATACTTGTACGCGATGATCCTCGATGACCTTACAGATCTCGTATACATCGCGAGATTTCGGGCAGACGATGGTGCCCGTATTGGCGAGAAAAAACATCAGGGTATTGAAGCCGCCGATGTGATCGAACAGTAAGAATGCGATGGTACGGTAACACTTACTCCGATCCTGATATTTCTCAAGCATGGGAGTTAGGTCATGAACAGCCGCTTTAGGTGCCCCGGTCGAGCCCGAAGAAAACAGAATCAACCCCGGCGAGTCGCGGTCGCGCAATTTGATGAGGAGGTCATGAGCGGGTTCAGTGCCTATTGTTTCGATGACCCCTGAACTCATATCCACAAAATATTCCACTTCGGCCGTGCGTAGGTAGCCCTCGACATCCTTGACCGGGGTAGCAATGGGTACGTAGATGCAGTGTCGGTCCAGAAGCGCCAGCAGTAAGCCTATGGATGACTCGTCGAAATCGCCGCGTACCGATACGACAGAGTTTCTCGGGACACCGGCGGAATCCAGACGGGTTTTCCAACGCTCGAAGGCATCTCGCAGCTCCGCGTAGGTCGTTTCGCCCGCGCCCGGCACGATCAGGGCCGGTTTGTCACCGGCTTCTTGAAACTGTCGCAACAGCCGTTGCGTGAATCTCAAGACACCCCTCCCAGGTAGATGGTCTGTCCGGTGATAAAGTCGCTTTGCGGTCGGATGAGAAACTCGATGAGATTGACGATGTCTTCGAGAGTTCCCAGCCGCTTGATGGCCTGCTGATTGACGAGTTCCTGAATCTTTTCTTCGGATACGCTCGCGATCAGGTCGGTTTGGATCGGCGTCGGTCCGATGGCGTTCACCCGTATCCGGTACTGGGCCAATTCTTTGGCGAGGACTCGCGTCAGAGTCTCGACAGCCGACTTGGAAGCCGCGTACACCGCCTCTCCGGCGAGATTCAGCGGCACGGCAACGGTGGAAAAATTGATGATGCGCGGCGCGGACGACTTTCTCATCAGCCGCGCGACTTCCCGGCTCATTGTAAACGTCCCGTGAAAATTGACATCCATCACCCGCCGGGCGGTGTCCCCCGGCGTCAACAATACATGGTTCATCGCTGCAATCCCCGCATTGTTGATCAGCACATCCACCACCGGCATAGTTTTGCGTAGCTTTCCGACAAACTCCTGGACGCTCTCTTCGGTCGCTACATCAACGATGTAGTGTGTATATCCGTCGGTCTCAATGTCGAGTTCAGAACGACTGCAACCGGCCACGCAGTGGCCTTGCTGCAAGAACCAATCAACCAGTCCGCGGCCTATACCGCGACTCGTTCCTGTAATGACGACTTGCACGGCCTACGATCCAAGTTTCTCTTTCAGATACTCGATCAAGGAATCGATATTTTCGAACGGATTCTGTCTCCTCGAGAAGGCTTTGTCATCGACAATGGTGACTTGTTTCTCATACGTATCAAACAGCTTTTCCTCGATGATCACCATCAGGCTGACGAACGACAAGGAATCCAAAGCGCCTTCGGTGCCGAGAAGTCGCAGGTCATCGGCGTATGATATGGGCTTTTCCAGTTCTTCGTTCAGTTCTTCGAACGCATCTTGCACGATTACCCGGAGCTCGGTTGACATCCCTTTATTGTCCTGCAAGAGCGATGGAGTTGTAGGGGTACGATTCATTCACTGGTTTTCCATACTTCGTGATGTATTGTTGTGTTACGGTGTATGTCTGCGCTGGGGACACCCAAACCTTTCAAGGGGCTGAGCTCGGCTTGATCCATTCATCAAATCGCCGGTCGATGAGCCCGAAGAGTTTCTCGTTTTCGATATCGAACTGGTGACGCAGCTCCTGATACAAACTATCAGGAAATCGATCTGTGCGTTGCACCTGGCGGGTGCCCCGGCCTTGCACGCGGGCTTTTACGAATTCGGGAATCAAGCCTTTTATAGGCCGAAGAATCCGCCGTAGGCGTTGCAATGGGACATGTCGTTGGGAGAGCACCTGGGGTCCGACATTGTGTTGCTGATCCATTGCGGTGGGAACGAAATCTGCATCTACGCCCAGAAACCGAAAACACGACTGCAGTTCGTTGACCGGTTCCTGCTCCAGCGCCTCGATGGTTATGATATGGAATCGTGACTGGGGAAATCGCTCGAAATAACGCTCAAGCTGGGCGGCATAACGGCTCGGTTCGATATAACGAACCGGATCTTCGCGAAGCGCAAGCGGCAGTTTCCGTGTCTCGTCAAAACACTTCACCCAATACCAGTAGTGGGACAAGATACGTTTGAGAGGCTCGCGCATGATATAAATCAGCTTGACATCGGGCAGATATTCCCGAATTTTCTCCGGCGCATCCTGAAACCTTGGGTAGAGTGTATAACAAGTTGATGCTTCGCCTGTAATCTGTTGCGCACCGGCCGGTGCGAATAGCGAATGATACCAATCCCATCCCTTGCCCCAGCTTTTTTCCTCGGCAAAAAAACTCGGTTCTTTGGGATCGCTCATGTATATCCCGGGGTGTTCGTTCAAATAGTGATACAAAGACGTCGTACCGCATTTCATACCACCGATGATGATGAAATCGGGAAGTCGTCGAGCGGTGTTGCTTTCAGGCATTTTTACACGGTCCTAAGCTTGGCAGTCTGTCTTCGGCGATACCCTCGGGACGAGTTTCGGCGCGTTCAGCAAAACGATTCGCTGCCTTGCTCGATGGTTCGGTTTTTTACTGAATCACCCGTGACATGACCGCTGTCTCTGTATGATGGGAGCAGGAACACTTGCCACCTGTGTTTAGCTGGTGCCCGGGGCCGGACTCGAACCGGCACGGTATTGCTACCGAGGGATTTTAAGTCCCTTGCGTCTACCAGTTTCGCCACCCGGGCCGTGTCTATGGGGACTCTTGCTGGCAACAGGGCGGGCAGTATAAACGGTTCGTAAGAAGCGCGGAATCATGGAGGCTGGGGCCGGAATCGAACCGGCGTCCACGGCTTTGCAGGCCGCTGCATAACCACTCTGCCACCCAGCCATAAAAAAATAGGGGAAAGCGGTCCTTTCCCCTGATCTACACGAATTGGAGCGGGAAACGAGATTCGAACTCGCGACCCCAACCTTGGCAAGGTTGTGCTCTACCAACTGAGCTATTCCCGCTTAACCGGCGCTCCATTGTAAGCCCGGCCCCTACCCTGTCAAGTAACCCGTTCATCCGAACTGTCCGCGCTCGGCGGGGCAAATCCCGAAGTGCCGGAAATAATCGGCCATGCCGCGCGGAGATACGCGAACATCGACCACACGGTGAGCGCCGCCGCCGCGTAAAGCAGCCATTCGCCAACGTCGATGCTGCGGATGGATCCCACCGGGTCGCGGTACACGAGCAGCGAAATCGCCACGAATTGCAAGATGGTCTTAACCTTTCCGATGATCGACACCGCGACGCTGGCCCGTTTCCCGAGCTCCGCCATCCATTCGCGCAACGCCGAGACGATGAATTCGCGGGCGATGATAATCGCCGCTACGACGGTAAACACTTCTTCGCTGATCACGCTGGCGCGCACTCCTTCGTTGCCGACCAGCAGGACGAGCGCGGTCATCACCATCAGTTTGTCCGCTACGGGATCGAGGAACGCCCCGAACTTCGAAGTCTGGTTGAGGCGGCGGGCGAGGTAGCCGTCCAGCCAGTCGGTGACCCCGGCGATCACGAACAGCGCGGTGGCCAGTTCATTGGACCAGGAAGTGCTGAGAAAGAACGCGACGGCAAATACCGGCACCATGCCGATGCGTACCAGGGTCAGGATGTTGGGCGCGGTAATCGGCATGCTAACTGTCGTGAAAATGGGCGTAGATTTTTGCCGCCAGGTCGGCATTGATACCCGGTACCGACACCAGATCGGCGACCCCGGCGCGCGCCACCTCCTGCAGGCCGCCGAGGTGCGTCAACAGGGCTTGGCGCCGCTTCGCGCCGATACCGGGGATTTCCTGCAGCGGCGACTTGAGCCATTTCTTTGCACGCCGGCCGCGGTGACCCGCGATGGCGAAACGGTGTGCCTCGTCACGGATGTGCTGGATCAGATGCAGGGCCTTGGAGTCGGCATGAAGTATGAGAGCCGGACCGCGGCCGGCGACGAACAATCGCTCCAACCCCGGTTTGCGGGCGGTGCCCTTGGCCACCGCGACCAGCGTGACGCCGTCGAGCTGCAGCTCGTCGAAGACCTCGACGGCGGCGGCCAACTGGCCTTTGCCCCCATCGATGAGGATCAGGTCGGGCAGCGCCCCGCCGCCCGCCTTCACTTTTCGATAACGCCGCTGCAGGGTCTGACTCAACGCTCCGTAGTCATCGCCGGCGGCGACGTCGCGGATGTTGAAGCGCCGGTACTCGGCGTTCAGCGCTCCTTCGCCATCGAACACCACGCAGGATGCCACGGTCGCCTCTCCCATGGTATGGCTGACGTCGAAACATTCGATGCGTCCCGGCGTCTCCGCCAACCCGAGTTCGTTGCACAAGGCCTCGATTCGCTCGGCGTGATTCGAGCGGCCCAGGAGATAGCGCTGCAGGCGCTGCCGGCCGTTGCGCTTTGCCACCTCCAGGAACCGGGCGCGGGCGCCGCGCGGGCGACTCTTGAGCGTCACACGGCGTCCGGCATGCGCCGACAGCACTGAAGCCAACGGTTCGGGGCGCGCCGGCGCGGGGTCGCAAACGATCTCCGGAGGCACGGATTTGCTCAGGTAGAACTGGGTCAGAAAGCTGGCCATGATCTCGGCGGGCGGCAACTCCAGAGAAACTACCGGAAAGAATGACTTGTTGCCATTGTAGCGCCCACTACGAACGAAACCCACCTCGAACCCAACGCGGCCTTGGTCGATGGTCAAAACCACGATGTCGAGATCGCTGCTTCCGGCGGTGATGTCCTGCTGTTCCTGCAGACGGTGCAGCGCGGCAATGCGGTCGCGATACTGCGCGGCAGATTCGTAATCGAGGCGTGCTGCCGCAGCATCCATGCGGCTCGCCAGATATTCATGCAGCGACGCATCTTTCCCGGAGAGAAAAAGAAGCGCCTGTTCGACGTCTTCGGCGTATGCGGCTTCGCTGACCAAACCCACGCAGGGCGCCGAACAGCGCTTGATCTGATACTGCAGACAGGGCCGCGAGCGGTTGCGGAAAAAAGTGTCCTCGCACTGGCGTATGGGAAACACTTTTTGTAGTTGCGACAGGGTTTCCCGCACCGCGCCGGCGTTCGCGTAGGGGCCGAAGAAGCGCCCCGGTTCCCGGCGGTTGCCGCGGTAAAAGCTCAACCGCGGCCACTGGCTCTGATCATCGAGGTAGATGTACGGATAACTCTTGTCGTCGCGCAACACGACATTGTAGCGGGGGCGGTGCTTCTTGATGAGATTGTTCTCGAGAATCAGCGCCTCGTTCTCGGTATGCGTGATCGTGACCTGCACATCGGCGACGCGCCGCATCATCGCCGCGGTTTTGGGTGGCAGTCCCGATCTCCGAAAATACGACGCGACGCGCTTTTTCAGGTTGCGACCCTTACCGACGTACAGCGTCGTGCCTGCGGCGTCCAGCATCTGATACACACCGGGACCGGACGGCAGACTGGCCAAAAAACGGATACCGGTCACGGCCTTTGCCCCGCTCCCTTAAGCAGGTAATCGTGGATCTCGGCGACGACGCCGTGGAACATGGCAGCGGTCAGGCGCCGCGTGTGCATGTTGTACTGACTCGTGTGATAGCTGTCACACAGGACCGTCGCCTCGTTCAGTCGGTGCCAGGCGCCGTGGCCGAACCGGAAGTCCGCGCGCCGCAGCCCGTGCGCGAGCAGGACCGCGTCGTGGGCCGTGCGGCCGAGGGCCAGGATCACGCCCGGCGCGCGGAGTGCGGCGATTTCGTGTCGAAGATACGGATTACACGCGCGGACCTCGGACCCCGAAGGACGGTTTTGCGGCGGCAGGCATTTGACCGCATTGGTGATTCGGCAGTCGGTGAGGCGCAGCCCGTCACCGCGCGAGATCGCCACCGGTCGATTCGCGAAACCGAACTCGTGCAAAGACTCGTACAGCAGCCGCCCGGCAAAATCACCGGTAAACGGCCGGCCCGTGGCGTTTGCGCCGTGCAGACCGGGCGCCAGACCCACCACGAGCATACGCGGACGCGGCGCACCAAAGCCGGGCACCGGCGCGCAGACATAGTCCGGGTGTGTACGCTTGACCGCACGCCGGTGATCGACGAGCCGCGTGCACTGGGTGCAACGCGGATCAAATGCGCGTGGCGGGCCGGGTTCGCTTCTCGAATTCAATTTTAGTATTCGTTTTATCTCTTTGATTAACTGACAAATAATCTATCGCAAACTGATCGTCAACGCGATGTCGGCGCCTAAGATTCTAACCCGCGAACGCGCGCTCATCGGAAATCATCGAGACCCGCTACGCCAACCATTTCTCCCGGGATTTGTCGAACGCGACGGATCGGCGCCCTCGAAGCCGGGCCGATGCAGGGCCGGGCCGGCGGGGCGCACCGTTGAATCGAGCGCGGGTTAGACCTTTCGCGGCATCTTGCTAGAATGCCCGGCGCCAGTAACCGGAACCGGGGTGGTTCATCGTGAAAATTTCGGCGTTCGATATACGAGTGGGCAATTTGCTTGAGCATCAGGGAAAGCTCTGGCGTGTGTTGCGAAAGAATCACGTCAAGCCGGGAAAAGGCGGCGCCTACGTGCAGGTGGAAATGAAAGCGGTCGGCGACGGCACCAAGCTGAACGAACGGTTCCGATCGGTGGACAACGTCGAGAAGGCCTACGTCGAACCCCGTAAGATGCAGTATTTGTACGCCGACGGAGATACGCATTTCTTCATGGACACGGAGACCTACGAACAGATCACGTTGCCCGGTGAAGATATTCAGGACCAGGCGGGCTACCTCTTACCCAACACCGAAGTGCAGATCAATTTCCACAACAATGAACCCATCGGCCTCGAGCTTCCGGCCAATGTCGTCCTCGAAGTCGTCGACACGGAGGGCGTGGTCAAGGGTCAGACAGCGGCGAGTTCGGGAAAACCGGCCGAGCTCGAGACCGGCTTGCGGGTGACGGTTCCGCCGTTCGTAAACGTCGGCGACCGTATCAAAGTCAATACCGAAACGGGAGAATACGTCGAGCGCGCCGACTAGCGAATCACACGCGTTTCGGTCGGCGTATCGCGATCGAGTCCGGCCTGCTCGATGCGTATCGGTTTGCCGAGCACATACCCCTGCGCACAATCGACACCCAGTTGTCTGAGGCCCTCGATTTCTCGTTGGTTTTCCACCGCCTCTGCGATGGTTTTGGTACCGATCATATGGCCGAGATTGTTGATCATGGACACCACCGAGTGGTCCGGCGCCGTTAGGTCCATTTCGCGCACGAAGGTACCGTCGATTTTAAGGTAATCAATCGACAAGGACCTGAGGTATGCGACCGAGGACAAACCACTACCGAAATCATCCAGGGCAAACTTGCAGCCCAGCGCCTTGACGCGTTTGATGAATTGAATAGCGGTACCCAGATTCCGCATCACCGCATTTTCGTTGATTTCGAAGCAAATGCGCGATGCACTCAACTTCGTGCGTTGTATCTCGGTTACCAGCTCGTCGGCGAAGTTCGCGTCCGCGATCGAATATCCGGACAGATTTATGCTGATTCCCACTCCCTCGGGCAGCTCGTGCGTGCCCTCGAAATAAGCGAGTACATTCTTGATTACCCAGCGATCTACGGCGGGCATCATGCCGTAGCGTTCCGCGGCCGGTATGAACTGGCGCGGGGGTAGTGTGTTGCCCTGGTTGTCGACGAGACGCACCAGTATTTCGTAGCACTGCAGGGTATCGCCGTCGTTATCGAGGTCGTAAATCGGCTGCACGTACAACTCGAAACTCTGTGCCGTCAGCGCTTCCCGAATCTCGGTGGCGCGGAACAATTCCAGGTGGCGGCTGTTGGATTCACCCCCCTTGCCGCTGTACACGTGAACCTGGTTGCGACCAAGGTCCTTGGCGGTGTAGCAGGCCACGTCGCCCTGCGTCAGGGCTTGGACGGAGTCCACGGTGTCGGGTGTGATCGGTACCAAACCGATGCTGATGCCGACGTTAAAGTTCCGACCTTCCCATTCGAAGACGTAATGATTGATCGATTCCACGACCGATTGAGCGATTTGCAGCGCTTTTTCCAGTGGACAATTTTCGAGCAGCAGACCGAACTCATCCCCACCGAGCCGCGCCAGGGTATCGGCAGCGCGGGCCTTCTGGCGCAAGATGTCGGCCAGGGATTCGAGTAATTCGTCTCCGGCGATGTGCCCGGCGGTGTCGTTGACGAGCTTGAATTGATCGAGATCCATGTAACACAGGGCGTGGTGCGAGCCGAGCCGTTTCGCGGAATTGACCGCCATGCTCAAGCGCCGCTCGAATTCACGCCGGTTTACGAGCCCAGTGAGACCGTCGTGCGTGGCCTGGTAGGTGATCTTCTGCGTCATCAGATACGACTCGGTGACATCCCGGCTGACGCCCCGGTACCCCTTGAACACGCCGTGCTCGCTGATCACCGGACGACCGCTGATCCGAATCACCCGCGCATCGCCGTCGGGCCGGATCCAGGTCACTTCGAAATCCTCGAACGCGATGCGCCTATCGAGTTCCTGCAGGTGGCGCGACCACTTCCGCTCGTCCTGCAGACTTTCGTCCAGAAGTTGATTCCAGGTCTTGTGCAGCATCCGCTCGGCGGACACGCCCATCACTACCTGACATCGTTCGGACAGATACGTAAAGCGCAACTGGTCATCGAGCTCCCAGAAGAAATCCGCGGCCACCTCGGCAAAGTCCTTGAAGCGTTGTTCACTTTCGCGCAAGGCTTTTTCGGCACGCACCCGCGCGGTCACATCCTGCGCGTGTCCCAGAACGTACGGTTTGCCGTCCGCGGTGAGCACCAGCGTGTTGTGGTAGGCCCATACGCGTCGTTCGCCATGACGCGTCAGCACCAACATCAAACCGTCGTCGGCGGCTTGCTCGCGAACGCGGCGCAGGTAATCGGCAAACTCCCCCTGCCGGCTTGGATCGAGAAATTCCACCAGCCTGCGTCCTTCGATCTCTTCCTGGCGGTAGCCGATCCCTTGCGCGGCGGCCGGATTGATACTCAACACCACACCGTCGAGGTCATGTGTGCAGATCATGCCCGGACTGTTTTCCACCAACTGGCGGTAACGGTCTTCCCGGTCGCGAGACACAGCTTCGGCTTGGCGTTGGTCGGACACGTCGAGTGCAATTCCCAGGCAGCCGGTAATTTCAGAATCGCTGTCGCGCAGCGGCACGACATGACACTCGAATTGCCGTTCGTCGTGGTACGCGTCGTAATGGGTCGCTTCCCCCGCCAGCGCCGCCTGATACACCACGGCGCATTTTTCCCCGTCGCCGACCGGCTGCAGCAACACCTCGGCCGGCGAGCCGAGCAGTAGCGGTGGTGTCAAATTCAGGGTCTTCACCGCGGCACCGGCCAACGAGGTCAAACGCAGGTCACGGTCCGTAGTCCATACCATGGCCGGCAACTGTTCCAGCACCGCCCCCAACTGGCGACCGCTCTCGAACTCGGCGTGTTCGGCGATCGCGCGGCGTTCGGTTTCTACATACAGGCGCTTCAGGAGGAACAGACCGACGCCGAACAGACCCAGCCATACGAACCAGCGTTTCAGGAACAGATATGGCGCTTCCGCGGTGTCGCGGAGTAGGATCGCGGCGACCGCCAGCACCACCAGAAGCACCAGATACAGCCAGTGTTCAGCAACGAACAGCTTCCATCTGGGTGTTGACTGGGCGTGAGGCATGGGCCGTATGAGGACGCGATCGCTCTTATACTTATAGTATATAGCTTAGTTGAAGGCTGGATTTATTCTAACCCGCCTCATCCACCACCGGCTGGAAGAATTGTCCTTTATGATTCATTAAGTTCGGTGACCATCCTGCGGGCTGTTTCCAGTGCGGGCGGGGGGGCGCCCGGACGCGGCCCGCGCAGGCCGGCCAGCCGACCAGCCAGCCTCCGGCTCGCCGCCACGCGCACTCGACCCAGCGCCCGGTCCGCGGCCTCAGAGTCGTTACAAATCAACACCATATCGCAACCGGCGTTCATTGCCCGGTTGACGCGATCTTCCATGTACGGTTCGGCGGCTGCGCCTTGCATCGACAAGTCATCGCTGAAGATCACGCCGTCGAATCCCAGCCGACCCCGCAAGATGTCTTTCAGCCACCGCGATGAGTAGGTCGGTAGCGCATCGTCTACCGACGGAAAATGAATGTGTGCAGTCATGATACCGGCCAACCGCGGCGCCAACCTGGCGAATGGCCGCAGATCCAGCGCTTCGATCTCACTGAACGAGCGGCGGTCGCAAGGCACACAGTGGTGCGAATCCTGATGGACACCACCGTGGCCGGGAAAGTGTTTGCCAACGGCCGCCATCCCTGCGGCGTGCATCCCTTCGATCCAGGCCGTCGCCAGCCGCTCCACCCGGTCGGCGGTGGCACCGAACGCCCGGTCACCGACGACCTCGCTGGGGACATGTGCGACGTCCAAAACCGGTGCGAAGCTGAAATCGACGCCCACCGACTTGAGCTCGGACGCCATGATCCACCCTGCCGCGCGCGCCATTGCCAATCCCGCGTGGGTATCGGCGGCGTATTGCCGGCCCAGCACCGCTGCCGCCGGCAGGCAGGTGAACGGTTGACGAAACCGCTGTACGCGGCCGCCTTCCTGGTCCACGGCGAGGAGCAGTTGCGGCGTGCGCACGGCCTTGATTTCACGCGTCAGCGCCATAAGTTGCGGCCGATCGACGAAATTGCGGGCGAACAAGATCACCCCGCCCACCAAGGGGTGTGCCAATCGCTCGCGGTCTTCCGCCGTCAGCCGCGGCCCGTCCACATCGAGCATGATCGGCCCGAGCGGCAGCCGCGGTTCCGGGCCGGTGGCGGTCACCGTTGACACTCGGGGGCGCGGCCTACGGTGTCCGTACCGTCCCTGTCACGGGTCATGAATCCGGACCTCGGTACCGACCGGAATCAAGTCGAAAAGCGCGAGAATGTCTGCGTTGCACATCTTGACGCAACCATGGGAGCTCGGTCGCCCCATACGGTCCTCGTCGGGGGCGCCGTGGATGTAGATGTAACGGCGCATGGTATCCACGTCACCGAGGCGGTTTTTGCCCGGCTCCAGGCCGCTCAGCCACAAAATCCGGGTCAGGATCCAGTCCCGGTCAGGATAGCGGCGGCGCAGTTCCGGTGTGTAGATTTCCCCGGTCGGACGGCGGCCGCGGAACACCGTATTGACCGGACAACCCGCACCGATCCGCGCGCGCACCACGTGACGGCCGCGCGGTGTGCACTCGCTGTTACGACGTTCTCCGGATCCGTTGGCGGCGGTGGATACACGGTGTTCGCTAATCGGGCGGCGGTTGGCATCGAAAACAGTCAGAATCTGCTGCGGGATGTCGACATCAATGAACATACGATTGAACGGTCAGCGTTTGCCAAGATGTTCGAGCAACCCAGCCGCCGCTTCCTCCAGCATGTCGAGTACCTGCTCGAATCCCTTGGACCCGCCGTAGTAAGGATCCGGTACTTCCAGCTCTTCGCCGGCCCGCGCGAATTCCATATACAGACGGATTTTGTGAACGTATTCGGTGGGCGCCAACTGCTCGAGGTGCGCCCGGTTCTCGTGGTCCATGCACAAAATGTAGTCAAAAGCGTGGAAATCTTCGATGCGGGTTTGGCGCGCGCGCAGACCGTGTAATTCGATACCGCGGCGCGCTGCGGCGGCGCACGCGCGGGGGTCCGGCGGCTGACCGACGTGATAGGCGTGCGTGCCGGCGGAATCGATTTCGATCTCGGATTCCAATCCCCTAGCCCTCACCAGCGTGCGGAGCACACCTTCCGCCGTGGGCGATCGGCAGATATTGCCCAGGCACACAAACAAGACTCTTACCATGGTGACTGATCCGAGTTGTGGCTTGCGAACCGGCGCCGAGCGCGCTCCAGGTCTTGCGGGGTGTCGACCCCCTCGCCCGGGGTCCCGGCGGCGATACACACGGCGATTCTTCCCCCGGTTTGGAGAATTCGTAATTGTTCGAGGGCCTCTCTCCGCTCCAGCGGAGCGGGCGCCTGTCGCGTGAACGCGTACAGCGCGTCTACTCGGTACGCATACACGCCCACGTGTCGATAGGCCGGCGCCGCTTCGGCGACGCGCGGGTAAGGAATCGGCGCGCGTGAAAAATACAAGGCATAGCCGGCCTCGTCCATGACCACTTTTACCACGTTGGGGTTCTCCAGTTCCGTTGCGTCGCGAATCGGATAGCAAGCCGTAGCGGCCATGGCGTCGGGCATACGCACCAAGGTCTCGGCGATCTGGTCGAGAACCGTTCCCGGCATCGACGGTTCGTCGCCCTGCAGGTTGACGACGATGCGGTCACCACCCAGGCCCATGTCCCGCACTGCCTGTGCTACGCGGTCGGTTCCCGAAGCGTGGTCCGGAGATGTCAGCCTCGCCGTACCGCCAAAGCCGGTCACCGTTTCCAGAATCCGCGCGTCATCGGTCGCTACGACGACCTCTGTAGCGCGGCTTGTGCGCGCGCACTCGTAAACTCTTTGAATCAGCGTCTTACCGCCGACATCCAGCAGCGGTTTTCCCGGCAGGCGCGTCGACGCGTAACGCGCCGGAATTACCACATCGAAAGCGAAGCTGGCCAATACCGCCCCGCCTACTCGCTCCACTCATCGTCGTCCAGATGCCGGGCTTCGTCCTCCAGCATGATGGGGATACCGTCACGGATCGGGTATGCCAGCCGTGCTTGCTTACTGACCAGTTCGGAATTCTGTTTGTCGTATATGAGCCGCCCTTTGGTGACCGGGCAGACCAGGATGTCGAGTAATTTTCGGTCTATCATCGTCGCACTTTTAACATCGTCAGAACGGTATCGGTGAAGTTCGGGTTGACTTCGGTTTCCACCTCCGCATACCACGTGCCTTCCGCCGCGAAAGGGGCACATTTTACCGCATCTTTTTCCGTCATGATCGTCGGCAGCCCGTCGTTGAACGCCAGATCCGATGCGTTGAACCGAAAGTGGTCGGGAAACGCGTGGCGAATCACGTCGATGCCGGCCTCCTCGAGCCGGGCAAAGAAGCGGTCCGGATTACCGATGCCGGCTACCGCATGCGCGCGTCGGCCGCGCCACGCGTCCAGGGTTTGCGTGCGCGACGGATCGCCCAGCGCGACCAACCGCGATACGCGTAAACGCATCGAAATTTCGCCGGTTCCGGCGTCCCCGTTGACCACCGTAACGTCGCACCGCCCGATCCGGCTCGGCGGTTCGCGCAACGGACCGGCCGGCAGACAAAATCCGTTGCCGAATCTACGCTCGCCGTCAATGACGGCGATTTCGACATCGCGCGCCAATCGGTAGTGCTGCAGTCCGTCGTCTGCGATCACCACGTCGCAGGCGTGTCGATCGACCAGGTGGCGCGCCGCCACCACGCGGTCCGGATGCACGACCACTGGACACGCCGCGCGTCGTGCGATGAGCACCGGTTCGTCGCCGGCGGTGTGGGGGTCGGAGTCGGCGCCCACATCGTGCGGCAGCGTCACCGGACGGCCACCATATCCGCGACTCACGACGCCGGGAACCCGACCGCGTTTACGCAGCTCGTCCACCAGCCAGATTACCAGCGGCGTCTTACCGGTTCCACCGACGGTAATGTTGCCCACCACCAATACCGGGACATGCATCCGGTAGGCGGACGCCAACCCCACCTGATAGGCGCGGCGCCGCGCCGTCGCAACGGTGCAGTACAGGATGCTCACTGGCCAGAGTAGATAGCTCAGCAGTGTGCGTCGCTGCCAAATGTGGGTGACCGCGCCGACGATAGTCGCGCTCGGCATAAAACGCTAGACCGCCTGCTGCCGAGACTGGGGTTCGTGTTGACTGTGATACAGGCGGGCGTAACGCCCGTCCTTGGCCAATAGCTCCTGATGGCGCCCCGACTCCACGATGTAACCTTTGTCGAGAACCCAGATCCGATCGGCCCCTTCGATGGTTGAGAATCGATGTGCGATGATCAGGGTGGTTCGGTTGGCCATCAAGCGATGGGTCGCCTCCTGGACCAACCGCTCGGAGATGGAATCCAACGAAGACGTCGCTTCGTCGAGAATCAGAATCGGTGCGTCCTTATACAACGCGCGGGCAATAGCGATGCGTTGTCGCTGTCCGCCGGACAGACGCACGCCGTGCTCACCGACCAGTGTGTCCAATCCGGAGGGCATGTGCTGTGCAAACTCGAGCACGTGTGCGGCGCGCGCCGCGCTCTCCACGCGCTGATCGGTTCCACCATCTTCACTGCCGTAAGTGATATTGTTGCGGATCGTATCGTCGAACAGGATCGTGTCCTGGGTCACGATGGCAATATTGCGTCGCAGGCTCGCGAGGCGGATATCGTTGATGTCCGTCCCGTCAAGGAGAATCCGGCCGCGGTCCGGGCGATAGAAGCGGAGTAACAGCGAAGCGACGGTCGATTTACCGCTGCCCGAAGCGCCGACTAAAGCTACGGTCTCGCCGGGATTGATCACCAGCGACACGTCCGCCAGCACCGCCTCGTTGAGGCGCTCGTAACTGAAATAGACGTGCTCCAATTCGAGTTTGCCCTGTGCGCGAGGAATTTCCACGCGCCCTGCATCCGGCTCCGGTTTGGCGTCACACAAACCGAAGATACTGTTCGCCGCCGCTACCCCGGTCTGTATTTTTTCGTTGATCTTGGCCAACCGCTTGAGCGGACTCATCAGCATCAGGACGGTGCCGAGGTAGCTGGCGAACGTGCCGGCGGTCACGCCATGCGCGCCCGAACGGGTCAACGCGATGTAGATCATCATCGCCACCGTCAACCCCACCAGCAACAGGACGATGGGCACCATGGCCGACGAAATGGCGGCCTTTTTCATCGATTGCTGACGGTTGCGATTGTTGACGCCGGTGAATCTTTGCGTTTCGTACCCGGCGCCGCCGAACGTTTTCACGACCCGCTGCGCTTGAATCGCTTCCTTGGCCACGTGTGCAATATCCCCCACCGAATCCTGAATGCGCTCGGTGGCGGTGCGAAACCGCTTCGATGCACTGCGCACGCCTAGCGCGATGATCGGCGTAACGATCAGGAAAACGAGCGTCAACTGCCAGTCCAGATAGAACAGCCACGTGAGCATGGCCAGCACCATGAACGCGTCCCGAGTCAGCATAGTGATCGCGTCGGTAGTCGCGGTGGTGGCGTTCTCGACGTCGTAGATGAGTTTGGACACCAGGGTCGCCGAGGAATGATCGTCGTAATAATCGGACGGCAGGACCAAAAGCCGATCGAACGCGTCGCGGCGCAGATCGAAGACGACGCGCCGGCCGATCCAGCTCATGCCGTACGCGGACACAAATCCGGTCACCGCCCGAATCAAAATCACCAACACCAGCAATAGCGGAATGATGCGGATGAACGCCGGGTCGGGATCGACGAATCCCTTGTCCAAAATCGGCTTGAGGAGCGCGGCGAACGATGCTTCGGACAACGCGGTGACGATCATCGCGGCGATCGCGACTCCGAACACCAGTTTGTACGGCTTCACATAGCGCAGGAGCCGCAGGTATAAATCGAGACTACTCGGCGGGGGGGGTGCCGGAGTCACGGCGCGCTCGACCGCTCGCTGATCTGCTGGGTGGCGAAAGTGATGTCCATGTATCCCAAGCGACGCGCCATATCCATGGCCTGAATGACGGATTCGTGCGGCGCGCGACGGTCCGCGCGAATCAGAGTTACGAGGTCCGGATCCCCGGCCGCCGCTTCGGTGAGGGCTCGCCGCAGGGTGTCGCGCTGGGTATTGATGAGCTCGCGCGCTTTTGAGTCATCCGGCCCGCGTACCGCGAAAACGCCGTCGGCGCTGATTTCGATCTCCAAAAACCGGGTTTGTGTTTCCGCAGGCTGGTCGGAAGACTCCGGAAGTCGGATGCGTAGCTGCGATTCCTTGGAAAACGTGGTCGAAACCATGAAGAAGATCAGCAGCAGGAACACCACGTCAATCAATGGCGTGAGATTGATGTGCGTTTCCTCTTCCCGGCGGTCGGAGAATCTCATGACGCCCTCAATGACGTGACGGCAGGCGCCGAATCCGGGGTACGATCACCGTGAATGATTTCCACGAAGCGGATGGCCTGTTCTTCCATATCGACGGTCAGCGTGTTCACACGCCCGCGGAAATAACGGTAGAACATGAGCGACGGGATGCCCACCGACAACCCGGTGGCGGTGGTAATGAGGGCCTCGGAAATCCCCCCCGCCAATACCGTCGGATCACCGACACCGAACGCAGTGATCGCGGAGAACACTTTAATCATGCCGATGACGGTACCAAGCAGCCCCAGAAGCGGCGTAATTGCGGCAATCGTGCCTAAGGAGTTCAAGTACCGCTCGAGATCATGCACGACGTGCCGGCCCGCCTCCTCGATGGCGTCCTTCATGACTTCCCGATCGTGGCCGAGATTGATCAAACCTGCCGCCAGGATGCGCCCCAGAGGCGAACTGCCGCGGATCAAATCGATCTTCGCCGCATCGATTTCATGGCGCTCCACCATTTGCTGGACCTGTGCGGTCAGGTTGGCCGGACTCACGGTCTTGCGGTTCAACGCCCAGAAACGCTCGCAGATAATCGCGACCGCCACCACCGAGCACAGCAGTATCGGCCACATCAACAACCCGCCGGCCTTGAAAAGTTCAAACACGCGCCTACGTTTCCCCTGCTTTGCTATTCATGAAACTTCCTTAAAAGTGTAACAGAAATCCTTACTCTATCAGGCATTGTCCGGCCTGCGCCGATGGGTGTGCCAAAGCCTGGGACGGGCATCCCGTTGTCCGCGGATGGCGCCGCCGGTGCGCGTCACCGCGAGCCGCAAGGCGCCGGAATGCGCGGTATTATGCACCGGTATGGCAAGGCGGCGGTATCTCGCGAGCACTTCCGCATGCGGATGTCCGTATCGGTTGCGGTAACCGGCGGACACCAGCGCCACGTGCGGGGCGACCGCGCGTAGGAACGCCGGCGTCGACGACGTTTTGCTGCCCTGGTGCGGTACGAGCAAGACATCGCTGCGTAACCCGTCCGCGTCACGCTGCAGGAGCCGCCGCTCGGCAGCGGCCTCGATATCCCCGGTCAAAAGCACCGAACCGAAATGCCCGGCGATGCGCAGGACGCAGGACGCGTCGTTCCCCGCCAGGGGATCTTCGGGGTGCGGTCCGAGTACGCGGAACTCGACGCCATCGACTTCCCACCGCTGGCCGGACCGGCACGGTTCGGCTGCCGCGAAACGGTGCGGTACGCTGGTGAGGATACGAGCGGCGCGGTAGTGCCGCAGCACGCTGGACGCACCCCCGATGTGGTCCGTGTCGCCATGGCTGACCACCAGCGTGTCGAGACGCGCGATGCCACGGTGCCGCAGATACGGAATCACCACCGCCTTCCCGGCGTCATTGCCATCCCACGCGGCGCCGGTGTCGTACACCAGTGTCGAATGACGCGTATGCACGACCACGGCCAAGCCCTGTCCGACGTCGAGAACCACCAGCTCATACTCGCCGCGGGCAAGATCGGGACCGGATGTCGTCGTAAGCATGGGAACCAGGCCGAGCACCCCGAGCCAACGGCCGGGCACACCGCGCGCCGCCACCCACCACAGGGCGCCGATACACGCGATCCCGAATTCGACCACACTTGGCGGCGGCAACGTGAGTGCGGCAAGATCGAACCGGCTCAAGAAAACGAGCCCCGCCCACAGCGCGTCAAACAGGTACGCAGCCAAGAGCAGTCCGGCGGCGCCGGCGGTCGGGAACAGCGCGTGCAGTGCAAGACTACCCAGTGTTAGGGGGACGACCGCGAGACCCACGATCGGAATCGCGACGCTGTTCGCCAGGGGCCCGACGAGCGAGGCTTCGCCGAACAACAGCGCCACCAGCGGCAGCAACCCCACGGCGATGGTGAACTGTGCGGTGAGCCACGTCCCCACACGTCGCACCCCGGTCACCCGCGCGTTGAACGCCAGTGCCAAAGCCAGCACCGCGCCAAACGATAACCACAATCCGACGTCGAGTACCGCCAGTGGATCGTAGATCAGCACCGCCAGGAGCGCGACCGCGAGCAGGCGGAACGGCGACACCGAGCGACCGCAATACAGGGCGACCGCCACCACACTCAGCATGATGAGGGCGCGTTGCGTGGGAATGGCAAACCCTGCGAGCGCGGCGTACACGACCGCCGCCGCGACGCCGACCAGTGCGCCGAACCGGGGCGCGGCCAAACGCAACGGACCGTTACCGGTGTAGCGCCAGAATCTCTGCCCCAACCACCATCCGATTCCGGCCACGAGGCCGATATGGAGACCGGAGATGGCGACCAGGTGCGCGGTTCCTGTACGCCGCAGGACCTCCCAATGTTGGGGCGTAAATCCCGAGCGGTCGCCGATGGCCAGCGCCCGAATCACCGGGCGCGCGGACCGGAACCCGAGGGCCTGGTCGACCGTGCTGGTGATGGATGCGCGCAACGGCAGCCAGACCTCGTCAGCCGGTGCCAGGCGCCGGTTACGAGCGTCCGCGCGCACGTAACCGGTGGCGCCGATCCCGGCGCGAAACAACGCCTTCTCATAGTCGAATCCACCCGGATTCAGTGCTCCGTGCGGGCGCGTCAGCCGCACGACCAAGCGCCAGCGTTCGCCGGCGGCGATCGCCGGGTAAGGTGCGTAAGCGCGCAATCGAATCCGTGGCCCGGATTCGGACCCACCGCCGGAGCCCGGCCGGCGCTCGACATCGAAATCGAATTTCAGGTAACGTCCCCGCTCTTCGGGAAGCGACCGGACCCGACCTTCCACGACGAGATCGATCTTCTCGAGCGATTCAGGAAGCCAGCGGGTAACAACCAGGTGTGCGTGATACGCCGCCCAGACGAATCCGATCGCCCCGACTGTGAACGGCAGTCGCGCCGCGCGCGGCGCGGCGGCCGCAACTGGAAGAAACAGGATTGTCCACCACAATGAAAGTGGGGACGGCAAATGCAAGACGAGTAGAATACCCAGCAGAAACGAGACCGCTAGGATCACTGGGTGTCGGCTTCCAGCCGAACGATCATCCATGACCAGATCCTTGTCCTGAAGTTACACCATTATAATGCGAACCCGGCTAAAAGCCATCAAGCGGCGCCTACCGACGCGCGAGCAGATTCTCGGTAATCCGCTCATGCAGGTGTTCCGAGAGCAGTTGCATGACAAGAACCTGTGGCATCTGAACCGTCGTTCGGTATCCAGAGCCACCAGCATCGGATTGTTTTGCGCGTATTTGCCGATGCCGTTCGAAATGCTGCCCGCCGCCCTGGGAGCCATCGTGTTCCGCGCCAACGTACCGCTGGCGATCGCATGGGTATGGATCTCGAATCCGTTGACCTGGTTTCCCTTGTATGCGCCGGCGTATCTCCTCGGCAACTGGTTGCTGGGAGACACTGCGATTCCGCTCGAGGATGCGCAGCCGAACGGGTTCGTGGAAAGGCTGCTGGCGTTGTGGGTGGGGTGCCTGATTTTCGGCACCATCGTCAGTACGGCGGGCTATTTCGCCGTGCAGTACCTGTGGCGTCTCAAAGTCATGAGTTCATGGCGCCATCGACAGGAACGGCGGGCGCGGCGCCGACGAAAGGCACTCAAGATGTCGAGCCGGTGAGCGCGCTCGCGGTCGTTGGCCGCAGTCTGCCCTGCTCGAGTGCGAGGATGCGATCCATCTTTCGGGCGAGGCTCGGATCGTGGGTGACGACCACCAGACTGGTCCCCAAACTTCGGTTCAGATCCAGCATCCGTCGATAGACCTGATCCGCGGTGTGTTGGTCCAGATTGCCCGTCGGCTCGTCCGCCAGGACGCAGCGCGGTTCGGTGACCAGGGCGCGGGCGACCGCCGCACGCTGACGTTCGCCGCCGGAGAGCTCCGCGGGTCTATGGTTCAGCCGTTCGCCCAGCCCTACGTGAACGAGCAATTCGGTCGCGCGCCGCTCCGCGACGGCGATCGGTTCCTGGCGGATGAATAACGGCATCGCCACATTTTCCAGCGCGGTAAACTCGGCGAGCAGGTGGTGAAACTGATAGATGAATCCCAATGTGCGGTTGCGCAGCGTGCCACGCGCCGTTTCCGATAGCGTACTGGCGGGCTCGCCGGCGATCACGACTTCGCCGGCAGTGGGAGTATCGAGTCCACCCAACAAGTGAAGCAATGTGCTTTTCCCCGAGCCCGAGGCGCCTACAATCGCCACCTGCTCCCCGGGCGCAACCTGCAAATTGACGCCGCGCAGGACATCGATGCGCGATGGGCCCTGAACAAAGCATTTCTCCAGGTCGGTGCAATACAATACCGGCCCACCGCACTCACTCATAGCGTAACGCCTGTGCCGGTTGGATTCGTGCCGCCCGCCACGCCGGATACAGGGTCGCAAGCGCGCTCATGATCAATGACACCACAACGATCACGATCACGTCGAACCAGTGCATTTCGGCGGGGAAGTCGCTGATCACATAGACGTCCGGGGGGAAGAATTTGAAGCCGAACAGATTCTCGAAAAACGGCACCAGCGTCTCGATATTGATCGATGTCAGCACCCCGGCGACGGCGCCCAAGGCGGTGCCAACGATGCCGATGACGACACCCTGCGCCATGAAGATTCCCATCACGCCGCGCGGGCTCAAACCCAGCGTTCTGAGAATCGCAATATCGGCCCGCTTATCCGTAACGACCATCACCAGCGTCGAGACGATATTGAAGGCGGCCACGGATACGATCAAGAACAGAATGATCGACATGACCCGTTTTTCGATATTTAGCGCGCGAAAGAAATTGACGTGCTCGCGCGTCCAGTCGCTGACGTAAAAATCGGGGCCATATTCCCGGGCCAGTCCACTTCGCAACAGCGGCGCGGAAAAAACGTCATCCAGTTTCAAGCGCACGCCGCTGACGCGCGATTGGCTACGGTACAAACGTGCCGCGTCGTCGAGATGAATCAGCGCGAGCCCGCTGTCGTACTCGTACATTCCGATCGAGTACGAACCGACCACGGTGAACCTCTTCAGGCGTGGAAGCAATCCGGCGGGCGTGACCTGCCCTTGCGGCGTGACCAACGTGACTTTGTCGCCGATGGCGAGCCGCAACCGCCGCATCAGGGCGTCGCCCAGTACGATCCCGAACTCCCCGGACCGCAGGTTGCCGAGCTCGCCCTCCAGCATGTGCGTTTCGAACTCGGAGACGCTTTGTTCGCGATCCGGCAGAATGCCGCGAATCAACACGCCGGTTACGTGCTTGCCGCGCACGACCATGCCCTGCCCCAGGATGTAGGGCGCGTTGCCCACGACTTCGGGGCGCCGTTTCACATCATCGGCGATCACGCGCCAGTCGCGTAACCAGCCGTCGGCGCCACTGACGGTGACGTGGGAGGCGACCCCCAGTATTCGGTCGCGCAACTCGCGTTCGAAGCCATTCATCACCGACAGTACGGTAATCAGCGCCCACACGCCCAACGCAATACCAAACATGGATACCAGCGAGATGAACGAAATAAAGTGATTCTCGCGTTGCGCCCGCGTGTAGCGCATACCGATATACATCGGAAGCGATCGGCTCATCGGTGGGTTAAGGCAGCCAGCTGAGTGCGAGGAGTGTTTGCAGTGATAACGCCACGGGCCGTCACGCGTTGACGGACGGCGCTTCCGGACGCAAGTGCGGGAACAGCAGCACGTCGCGAATCGAGGGACTGTCCGTAAGCAACATCACGAGGCGGTCGACGCCGATCCCCTCGCCGGCGGTGGGGGGCATGCCATGCTCGAGCGCGCGCACGTAGTCGGCGTCGAAATGCATCGCCTCCTGGTCACCCGCTTCCTTCTCGGTCACCTGGCGCCGGAACCGCTCGGCTTGGTCTTCCGGATCGTTGAGCTCGGAAAATCCGTTTGCGATCTCCCGGCCGGCAATGAACAATTCGAAACGGTCGGCGACGTCCGGGTTGTCGTCATTGGGCCGCGACAGCGGCGAGACCTCCACCGGGTAGGCAGTCACGAACGTCGGCGCGCGCAGCGCATGCTCGACGGTTTTTTCGAACAATTCTATTTTCAGTTTTCCCGGCCCAAAACTGTCTTTGATCGGAATACCCAGCGCGTCCACGCGCGCCGCCAGCGCCCCGCGGTCGTTGAGTTCGGCGCGCGCCATCTCGGGATTGTATTTGAGGATCGCCTCATCCACGCTCAACCGTGCAAAGGGCTGCGCGAAATCGAACCGCTCCCCCTGGTATTGGATCACCGCCGAACCGTGTACCGCGTGGGCGAGACCCCGCAGCATCTCCTCGGTGAGGTCCATCAGGTCGTGGTAATCACTATATGCCTGATAGAACTCGAGCATCGTAAATTCGGGATTGTGCTGCGTACTGATACCTTCGTTGCGGAAATTGCGGTTGATTTCGAATACACGTTCGAAACCGCCCACCACCAGACGTTTCAAATACAACTCCGGCGCGATGCGTAGAAACAAATCCATGCCCAATGCGTGATGGTAGGTCTGGAACGGTCGCGCCAACGCGCCTCCAGGAATCGCCTGCATCATCGGTGTTTCCACTTCTAGGTAATCCCGATCGATCAGGAAACGACGCAGGAAAGCTACGATCTCCGACCGCATGCGAAACGTTCGCCGTGCGGGCTCGTTCATGATCAGATCGAGATAACGCTGGCGATAACGGATTTCCGGATCCGTCACGCCGTGGAACTTTTCGGGTAAAGGCCGCAGAGCCTTGGCCAGCAGGCGAATGTCGTCGACTTTGAGGGTCAACTCTCCGGTTTTGGTTTTGAACAGCACCCCGGTGGCGCCAATGATGTCACCTATATCCCATTTTTTGAATTCCTCGTTGTACACACCATTGTCCAACGCGTCCCGTTGCACGAACAACTGTAACTGTCCGCTCATGTCCTGGATATGTACGAAACTGACCCGCCCCTGCACGCGGCGGCTCATGATGCGACCGGCGACCCGCGCGTGTCGATTGGCGGATTCGAGGTCCGCGCTGCTCTTGTCGTCATAGTGCGCGCGCAGCGAACCGGCAAGCGCATCGCGACGGAAATCGTTGGGATACGCCGAGTGCCGCTCACGCCATTCAGCGAGTTTGGTTCGGCGTTGGCCGATTTGTTCGTTCTCGGAACTTATATTTTTATTTTTCAACGGGTAACAGAGAGTAGCTAAATCAATTTATAAATATCATACTTGCGCTTTGAGGCTCGCTTCAATAAACGTATCCAGATCCCCATCGAGCACCGCCTGAGTGTTTCCCACTTCGACGCCGGTACGCAGATCTTTGATGCGCGACTGATCGAGCACGTAGGAGCGAATCTGTTGACCCCACCCGATGTCCGCCTTGCTGTCCTCGAGCTGCTGTTGCTCGGTACGTCGTTTCTGCAGTTCCGCTTCGTACAGACGCGCTTTCAACATGTGCATGGCCTCTGCTTTGTTTCGATGTTGCGAGCGGTCGTTCTGGCACTGCACCACGATGCCGCTCGGCAAGTGTGTGATACGCACGGCGGAATCGGTACGGTTCACATGCTGGCCCCCGGCCCCGCTCGCGCGATAAGTGTCGATGCGCAGGTCCACCGGATTGATATCGACGTCAATGCTGTCATCGACTTCCGGATAGACGAACACCGAGGCAAACGAGGTATGCCGACGGTTGCCCGAATCGAACGGCGATTTACGCACCAGCCGATGAACGCCCGTTTCCGTGCGTAAATACCCGTATGCGTAGGCGCCGCTCACCTTTACCGTGGCACTCTTGATACCCGCCACTTCCCCTTCGGAGACTTCCAGCAGCTCGGTGCGATATCCGCGCCGTTCACACCAGCGAAGATACATACGCAGCAGCATGTTGGCCCAGTCCTGAGCTTCGGTGCCGCCGGACCCGGCCTGTAAATCGACGAACGCATTATGCGCATCCATCTCCCCGGACAGCATACGCCGAAACTCGAGTTTTTCGATGCGCCGTTCGGCATCAATCACATCCGCCTCGACCGAGCCCAGCAATTCCGCATCGTTCTCCTCGCGTGCCAATGCCAGCAACTCCTCCGTATCGGTGAGTTGTTGGGTCAGCGCATCCAGGTTGTCCACCACCTCTTCCAGTTGTGTACGCTCGCGCGACAGTTGGCGGGCGAGATCCGGGTCCTCCCAAATCTCCGGCTGTTCCAGGCGCAGGAGAATCTCCTGCAAGCGGTCACGCTTGTCCTCCAGGTCAAAGATACCCCCTCAGCGCATCGACGCGCTCGATGAGATTTCTCAGCTTCTCCGTAACGGACGTCAGTTCCATACCGAGCCCCTGCTTGGTGGTCTCCTGTGAAAACGGCTGCGCAGCATACCGGAATTCATAACCCATGTGTAATGCCCGAAAATGCTTCAGTTTTCCCGTATTTGAGCGGTTTTCGCCACGGGTTATAATAGGCGCGGGTGTCTGAAATTTAGAAAGGCGGTCGGAAGTCTGTCGAGCCGCACGAAAAACAATGAGGTGTCGCGTTTGATATCCGGGGGTGCAACCCGCCATATTCGGGCGGTGATCGGGTTTCTTGTGTTGGGGTTAACCGTCGTCCACGGCGCGCGGGGCGTTGCGGCGGGGCCAATCTCTGTTGCCGTTCGCTGTGGTACGGTGGCCGCCTTCAGGCTTCCGTGCACGGTCTACGCGCCGGTCGATAACGGGACTCCGCTGCGCGCGACGATTGCCGGTGTCGAGGCGCCGGTGGTGTCACACCGCGTGCATGCGCCGGACGGCGTCGCGATCGCACTCCTCGTAGACACCAGCGATCCACGCCGTCAAGCGATCCTGGACGATGCCGCCCGCGAACTTAAGACGCTGGTTGCCGCGCTGCCCGATCACTATCGCGTCGGGCTGGCCCGCTTCGACAGCAACCCGGAGCTGCTGCACCCGATCGACCTTGACCGCCCGACACTCGAGGCGAAGCTGGATACCCTGCGTGCCACCGGGCAGCATACTGAACTGTACCGGTCTACCCAATGGGCGATCCACACGCTGGGGGCTCAGCCGGCGGAACGCAAAGTCCTGTTTCTGGTCTCCGACGGATTGGCCGAAGACCGGGCGTATGGTCTCGCCGATACGATCGCGGAAGCCGAACGCCGTGGCGTGTCGATATTCGGGCTCGGTTTCGCCGGCATCCAAACGGTTGCCCTGCAGGTATTGAGGCGCTTGAGCGAGGAGACCGGTGGCGCGTTCGCCGCCGCCGATGGGGGCCGGCTCCCGGACTGGGTCCAGAATGCGGCGCGTGCCCTGGGCCAGGCCCAGCGTATCGAAATCGACGTGGAGCCATTGCTCGACGCAGGTTTCTCCGGCGCGCAGCGTGTAGCGGTGCGGCTGGGAGCGCACATCATTGCCGACGCGCCGGTGGTCCTTCCGACACCGGTGTTGCCGCCCCCAATTGTCACCGCCGCCCCGGCCGTCGACGTGACCGCTACCCCGGCTGCCGTCGACGTGACCCCCGCCCCGGCTGCCGTCGAGAAGCCTGAGCCGGTCACGGTAGAGGAAGCGATCGCCCCGCACGCTGGGCCGTGGGTCTGGGGCTGGATCACCGCGGCACTGCTCTTCCTGCTCGTGCTGGCAGTGTTGTGGTGGGCGCGCCGGCCCCGACCCAGAACCCTGGCTTACCTGTGCTCGACGAAAAATGATCGACTGCGTTTTCATCTCAAGACTTTCACCTGTCGCATCGGGCGCCACCGCCACAACGAACTCGTGTTGTCCGACCCCAGCGTGTCGCGATTCCATGCGCAACTGGTGAGCAACCGCAACGGTACCTTTGCCATTTTCGACATGGACTCCAAGAACGGCATACGGGTGGGGAACCGTCCGGTTGCCTCGACACTGCTGAAAGAAGGCGACGTTATTGATCTTGGCCGTGTACGGTTGCGCTTCACGCAGTTTCCCTTTGACAAGGACCGAATCGACGATACGGTCCTGTATGAATCGGCGGCGACGCGATTCGATAAGAAGCGCCGCCGCCATCCCCGGCACCCGGTTGCGATGCAGGTCCGGTTGTATCACGATCAGGTCGGCTGGATGAACGGTCACGTGCGGGACCTCAGCCAGGACGGGGCGTTCGTCGAGACGCAAAGAAGTCTCTTGCCGCGTACGCCGATCGATATGGTAGTGCCGGTCGTAGAACGGGATGAACGCCGCTGGTTGCGTTTATCCGGGGAGATCGTACGCGAAAACAACGATGGATTCGGCGTGCTGTTTACCGAAATCGAACCCGCCGCGGCGCGGGTGATCAACACCCTGTCGCCGGAATAAGCGATCACCGTATCCACACCGGACCGGCTACGGTCCCAATTCGGCCCGACGCCCGCGCATCGCTTTGGGCGATTTCCGCCCAGTTCCAGATTCGACGCACCACGGGTCACGGTCCCCGCACGAGTCACACCCGCACCGGGATATGTTGCATCCCCCTTGGCGGTATAGGAGAATCCTCGCCCAACAAGCTCCGTTCCCTTTCGACAGAGAAATAAGACCGCCATGAAGATCGGTGTTCCCCGGGAAGTTCACCCCGGCGAGAAGCGCGTTGCGACCACGCCTCAGGTGGCGGCGCAACTGATAAAGCTTGGCTTTTCCGTCACTGTCCAGACCGGTGCCGGCAACAGCGCCAACTTCATCGATGAAGCGTACCGCGAGGTCGGGGTCGAAGTGATCGACGATCCTCGCGAGGTGTGGAGCGGCGCTGACATCGTGTTGAAAGTGCGCGCGCCGGAACCGCATCCGGAACTCGGCGTGCATGAAGCCGAGTTGCTGCAGGCGGGCACAACGTTGATCAGTTTCATCTGGCCCGCCCAGAACCCCGAGCTGATGGAGACGCTGGCGTCGCGCAAGGCGACGGTTCTGGCTATCGATTCGGTGCCCCGTATCTCGCGCGCCCAGAAGCTCGATGCGTTGAGCTCCATGGCGAATATCGCCGGCTACCGCGCGATCATCGAAGCGGCCAACCATTTTGGACGATTTTTTACCGGACAGATCACTGCCGCGGGCAAGGTGCCGCCGGCCAAGGTGCTGGTGATCGGCGCCGGCGTGGCGGGTCTCGCGGCGATCGGTACCGCCGGCAGTATGGGGGCCGTGGTGCGCGCCTTCGACACGCGCCCGGAGGTGAAAGAACAGGTAGAGAGCATGGACGCGGAATTCCTGGAACTGGATTTCGAGGAAGAAGGTTCCGGCGCCGGCGGCTACGCCAAAGTGATGAGCAAAGAATTCATCGAGGCGGAAATGGCGCTATTTGCCGAACAGGCACGCGAGGTGGACATCATCGTTACCACCGCGCTGGTTCCCGGTAAACCGGCGCCGAAGCTGATTACGGCGGAGATGGTCGAGTCGATGAACCAGGGCAGTGTGATCGTCGATCTGGCGGCGGAACAGGGAGGCAACTGTGAACTGACCCAACCGGATGAAGTGGCCAAGGCCCACGGGGTGACGATCGTCGGCCACACCGATCTGCCGAGCCGGCTGCCGACGCAGTCGAGCCAGCTATACGCCACAAACTTGCGCCATCTGCTCACCGATCTGACCCCCGAGAAAGACGGCACCATCAACGTCGATATGGAGGACGAGGTGATCCGCGGCGCGACGGTGATCAAGGACGGCGAGATCACGTGGCCGCCGCCGGCGCCTAAATTAACCATGGCGCCACCGCCGGTGCCAGCACCTGCCGAACCGGCACCGCCCCCCGAGGTACCAGCGCGCCGTTTCGGAGGGATCATTGCCATGGTGGTTGCGGCGGCGGCATTGATCCTCGTGGGAGCCGTGGCGCCCGCTTCGTTCATGGCACATTTTACGGTGTTCGTTCTGGCCTGCTTCGTGGGGTACCAGGTGATCTGGAATGTCACGCCGGCCCTGCACACGCCCCTCATGAGCGTCACCAACGCCATTAGCAGCGTTATCGTGATCGGTGCCCTGTTGCAGATTGCCGCGCCATCGGGGGTGGCGGTGTTTCTGGCCGCGGTTTCCGTATTGATCGCGAGTATCAACATCGCGGGCGGATTTCTGGTCACCCAGCGCATGCTTAAAATGTTTCGTAAGGGGTAAGCCGTGAGCCAGGGAATCGTTACTGCTGCTTATATCGTTGCCAGTATCCTTTTCATCCTGAGCCTTGGCGGCTTGAGCCATCAGGAAAGCGCGCGCCGCGGCAACCTGTTCGGGATCGCGGGAATGACCATCGCGATCATCGCCACGATGGCCGGCGACCGGGTGAGCGGTTACGGCCTCATCATCGCCATGATGCTGGTCGGCGGCGCCATCGGCGCGGTGGTTGCGTCGAAAGTGCAGATGACCGCTATGCCGCAACTCGTTGCGATGCTGCACAGCTTTGTAGGCCTCGCAGCGGTGTTTGTCGGTTTTGCCACTTACATTGATCCGTCGTCGCACTACACGGGTACGGAAAAAACCATTCATGAAGTCGAAATTTACCTCGGGGTTCTGATCGGCGCGGTGACCTTTACCGGATCCGTCATTGCGTTCGGGAAGCTGCAGGGCGTGATACACAGCAAACCGCTGCTGCTGCCCGCCCGTCACTGGTTGAACCTTGCCGGGGGCTTGGCCTGCATCTGGTTGGGCGCCGTGTTCCTCGATGCAGAGTCGATTGGCGGCGGTTTGTTTCCACTCATCGTGATGACGTTGATTGCGTTTGCGTTCGGCGTGCATATGGTGATGGCGATCGGCGGCGCGGACATGCCGGTGGTAATCTCGATGCTCAACAGCTATTCGGGCTGGGCGGCGGCGGCCACCGGCTTCATGTTGTCCAATGACCTGTTGATCGTCACCGGGGCCCTGGTGGGCAGCAGTGGCGCAATCTTGAGCTACATCATGTGCCGGGCCATGAACCGCAAGTTCATCAGCGTGATCCTCGGCGGTTTCGGAGGCACTGCCGCAGGGCCCGCTGCGGAAGCCGAGGGCGGTGAAGTGAGTTCGGTATCCGCGGAGGAGACCGCCGAATTGTTGGGTGACGCGAACCACGTGATCATCGTCCCGGGTTACGGGATGGCGGTCGCTCACGCGCAGCACGCCATCTCCGACATCACCGCCAAGCTCCGCGCCAAGAAAATTGACGTACGCTTCGCCATTCATCCGGTCGCCGGACGGATGCCAGGCCACATGAACGTGTTGCTGGCGGAAGCGAAAGTGCCCTACGACATTGTGGAGGAGATGGACGAGATCAACGAGGACTTTCCCGATACCGACGTCGTTCTGGTGATCGGGGCCAATGATATTGTCAATCCTTCGGCGCAGGACAATCCCGGCAGCCCGATCGCCGGAATGCCGGTTCTCGAGGTCTGGAAGGCGCGCACTACGATCGTCATGAAACGCAGCATGGCCACGGGCTACGCGGGGGTCGAGAACCCCTTGTTCTTCCGCGAACACACGCGCATGCTGTTCGGTGACGCAAAAGACAGCGTGGAAGCGATACTCCACAACATCCAGTAACGGGTGCGCGCGCTTGCGCGCGATGGACTACTTCAACGCCTCGCGCATCAATGATCCGATTTCCGCCGGACTGCGCGTGACCCGTACGCCCGCATCCTCCAGTGCAGCGATTTTCTCCGCGGCCGTGCCCTTCCCGCCCGAGATAATCGCCCCGGCGTGCCCCATCCGTTTGCCCGGAGGCGCCGTCACGCCGGCGATGAATCCGACCACCGGTTTGGTCATATTGTCCTTGATCCACGCCGCACACTCCTCTTCGTCGGTACCGCCGATCTCTCCGACCATCACCACCGCCTCCGTTTCCGGATCGTCGTTGAAGAGCTTCATGACGTCGATGTGTTTCAAACCGTTCACCGGGTCGCCTCCCGTGCCTACGCACGTCGACTGGCCGAGACCGACTTCACTCAACTGCCCCACCACTTCGTAGGTCAGGGTTCCGGACCGCGACACGACTCCGACCGGTCCTTTGCGATGTATCGCGCCGGGCATGATTCCGATTTTGAGTTCATCGGGGGTAATCACGCCGGGACAGTTCGGGCCGACCAGGACGGTGGGTTTGCCCTGCATGCGGTAACGCGTCAAGATCATATCCTTGACCGGAATACCTTCGGTGATACAGATCACCAGGTCCATACCGACCGTCACCGCCTCGTCGATGGCGGCGGCGGCAAACGGCGGCGGTACGTAGATGACCGAGACATTCGCCCCGGTCTGCTCTTTCGCCTCGGCGACGGTATCGAAGACCGGGATTCCGAACACTTCCTGGCCACTCTTGCCGGGGGTGACGCCGGCGACGAACGTTTCCCGTCCCAACGCATACTCCACGCACAGCTCGGTATGGAAACGTCCGGTCTTCCCGGTAATACCCTGGGTAACGACTCTCGAACTCTTGTCGATCAGAATGGACATCTGGCTTACCCTCCCTGTGCTGCGGAGACGACCGCCTCAGCGGCGTCCGCCATTGTTTTTGCCGGTTTGATATCGACCCCGGATTCCGCCAGTATGGCCTGCGCTTTATCCGCGTTGGTGCCTTCCAGACGCACCACCAGAGGCACGCTCAAGTTCACCTCGCGGGCCGCATTGACCAGGCCTTCGGCGATCACATCGCAACGCATGATGCCGCCAAAAATGTTCACCAGAATGGCTTTCAGATTCGGATTCGTGAGCATGATCTTGAAGGCTTCGGTAACCTGCTCGGTGGTCGCGCCGCCGCCGACATCGAGAAAATTGGCGGGTTCCCCACCATAAAGTTTGATGATGTCCATCGTCGCCATCGCCAACCCTGCACCGTTCACCAGACAACCGATATCTCCGTCCAGGGAGATGTAGTTGAGGTCGGCCTTGGAGGCCGCAATTTCGTTCGGGTCTTCCTCGTCGAGATCGCGCAGTTCGAGCAGTTCCGGGTGCCGGTACAACGCGTTGTCGTCGAAATTGAGTTTGGCATCCAGTGCCAGGACCCGACCGTCGCCGGTCAAGATCAACGGATTGATTTCCGCCAGCGAAGCGTCGGTTTCCCAGTACGCGCGGTACAAGCCCTGCAGAAACGCCACGCCGTCTTCGCGCGCGTTGCCTTCGAGGCCGATTTTTTCCGCGAGGTCGCGGGCCTGCGCCTCCGTCAGGCCGGTGGTGGGATCAATCGCGGCTTTGTGGATCTTTTCCGGGGTTTTCGCCGCTACCTCCTCAATTTCGGTACCCCCCTCGGAACTCGCCATCATGACCACGCGCTGAATGGCCCTATCGACGACCAGTCCGACGTAAAATTCTGCCGCGATGTCGGCGCCCTCCTCGACCAGCAACCGCTTGACCTCTTTACCCTCCGGCCCGGTCTGGTGAGTAACGAGGTTCATTCCCAGGATGTTGGACGCATGCTCCCGTACTTCATCCACGGAGCGCGCGACTTTCACGCCGCCGCCTTTGCCCCGGCCTCCGGCGTGGATCTGTGCCTTGACCACCCAAACGTCACCTCCCAATTGCTCCGTCGCCCGCACCGCTTCCTCGACGGAGAAACAGGGCTGGCCGCGCGAGGTGGCGACCCCGTAGTCCCGCAGAATCTGTTTTCCTTGGTACTCGTGGATTTTCATAATGCTCCCTCGAAATAGTGAAGTGAGTTATGTTGTTTGTGCCTGCACTGCTTCAGCAACCTTCGGAGGAATTCGTTCGATGAGACGTGGGTCGAACTGGGTCGGGATTATATAGTCTTTACCGAACTCCAGGTAATCCATTTCGTAAGCCTTGAGGACTTCGGGAGGGACCGGATCCTTGGCGAGCTCGGAGAGTGCCTCGACAGTAGCGATCAGGATCGTCTCATCGATGCGCTTCGCTTTCGCGTCCAGGGCGCCCCGGAACAGAAACGGGAAACACAGGGAATTGTTCACCTGGTTCGGGAAATCAGATCGGCCGGTGGCGATGATAGCGTCATCCCTGACCGCTGCGGCGTCGTACGGCATGATTTCCGGCACCGGGTTCGACAGCGCAAATACGATCGGTCGGTCCGCCATGATCCCGATCATTTCCGGACTCACCAGGCCCGGCCCGGACACACCGATCAACACGTCGGCCTCCAAAAGCGCCTCGCTCAAAGTCCGCAACGGCGTGTCCACCGCATAGGCCTGTTTGTAAATATTGATGTCCGTACGCCCGGTGTGCACTACGCCCTTACGGTCGACGAGGATGATGTTTTCCCGTTTCGAACCGAGCGCGATGAGTAGTCTCGCAGTGGCGATACCTGCGGCGCCCGCCCCCAGAATGACGATGCGCACGTCGGGCAGGCGCTTACCCTGGATTTCCAGCGCGTTCCTGAGTCCCGCACAGGTAATGACCGCGGTGCCGTGTTGATCGTCGTGAAACACCGGTATGTCCAGACGCTCACGCAGCGACTGCTCAACCACAAAACATTTGGGGGCGGCGATGTCCTCCAGGTTAATGCCGCCGAAGGTAGGCGCGATGTTGACCACGGTTTCGATAAACGCCTCGGTGCTCGGTGCGGTGACCTCGATGTCGAACACGTCTATGCCGGCGAATTTCTTGAAAAGTACCGCTTTGCCTTCCATCACCGGTTTGCCCGCCAGCGCGCCGACGTTGCCCAGTCCAAGCACGGCGCTGCCGTCGGTAATGACGGCGACTAAATTGCCTTTGTTGGTGTAACGGTAGGCGTTCGCCGGATCCGCCACGATGTCACGCACCGGTTCGGCAACCCCCGGCGTGTACGCCAACGACAGATCGCGCGCACTGATGAAAGGTTTGGTGGGCTGGACACTGGTTTTCCCCGGCTTGGGGAACTCGTGGTATTCGAGCGCTTTCGCCCTGTAGTCGACCATTTTCTTGTTGTCTGCGGCGTGTACGGATCCCGCCCGGTGGGACGATCTTTAACCGGATCCGAGGCGGGATTCTCTCATACGTCGCTCGGGTTTAGGAAACCTACAGCCGCTCAAAAACCGTTGCGATGCCCTGACCCAGACCAATGCACATGGTGGCCAGGCCAAGTGTTCCGTCGCGCTGGCGAAGTATGTGCATCAGTGTGGTGCTGATACGTGCGCCCGAGCACCCCAGCGGATGGCCCAAGGCAATGGCACCGCCGTTCAAATTCACTTTCTCGTCCAGATCGTCGAGCAGATCGAGATCTTTGAGTACCGGCAGGCTTTGCGCGGCAAACGCCTCATTCAGCTCGACCGCGTCGATGTCGGACATGCTTAGGCCCACCCGCGCCAACGCTTTCCGCACGGCCGGCACGGGACCGTAGCCCATGATCGAAGGGTCGACGCCGGCGAGTGCCATGGCCCGGACCTTGGCCATGGGTGACAGCCCCCACGATGCCGCCCGCTCCGCGGACATCACGAGCATGGCGGACGCGCCGTCGGACAACGCCGACGACGTGCCTGCGGTGACCGTTCCGTTGACCGGGTCGAATACCGGCCGCAACTCGGCGAGCGACTCCTGGGTTGTATCGGGGCGGATCACCTCGTCCACCCGGCACAGGATTTTACCGCCGTGTTCGTCGTGACCCTCGGTAGGCACGATCTCCGTATCGAAGCGGCCGTCGATTGTCGCCTGATGGGCACGCTGATGCGAACGCGCGCCGAAGGCATCCTGCGCTTCGCGGCTGATGCCGTGCATGCGCCCCAATAGCTCGGCGGTGAGTCCCATCATCGCCGACGCTTTGGCCACCGTCTTGCTGATCGCCGGGTTGAGGTCTATTCCGTGGGTGATCGCGAGGTGCCCCATATGCTCGACGCCGCCCACCACGAAACAGTCGCCCTCCCCGGCGATCACCGCCTGGGCCGCGCTGTGCAGCGCCTGCATCGACGAACCGCACAGCCGATTGACGGTCTGCGCGGGCACTGTGTGCGGAATCTCCGTAAGAAACAACATATTACGAGCGATATTGAATCCTTGTTCTAGTGTCTGATTGACGCATCCCCAGATGACGTCGTCGATTTCCACAGGATTCACCCCAGGGTTTCGCGCCAAGAGCGTCCTGACCAGATGCGCCGAAAGATTCTCGGCGCGGACGTTTCTGAATACGCCGTCTTTCGATCGCCCCATCGGTGTGCGCGCACAATCGACAATCACCGCATCTCGTGGTTGTACATCCATCATCGTCTCCTAAGCGAAAAAGGTCTGCCCCCGTTCGGCCATCCGGCGCAGGCGCTCGGGCGGCGCGTAGGCGGCGCCGAGTGAGGCGTAGGTGTCCGCGGTGTCGCAAAACTCGCGAACGCCGACCGTGTCGATGTAGCGCAACGCGCCGCCGCGAAACGGGGGAAACCCAATTCCCCAAACCAGACCCATGTCCACCTCCTCGGCGGTGGCGACGATCTGCTCTTCGAGGCAGCGTACCGCTTCCAGGCACATCGGGATCATCATGCGGTCAATAATGGCTTGTGCCTCGAACTCACCACGATCCGCCTGGACGGTTGCGAGCAATTCGTAAACGGTCTCGTCGGCGAGTCTCTTCGGTTTCCCTTTCTTGTCCCGCTCGTAACGGTAGAATCCCTGGCCGGACTTCTGTCCGCGCCGGTCGTTCTCGTTCAGCACCTCAATGGCAGTCCGGTAGTCGCTGGCCATGCGGTCCGGATAACCGGCCGCCAGCACCGCACTCGCGTGGCAGGCGGTATCCAGGCCAACCACGTCCAGGAGGTAGGCAGGCCCCATTGGCCAACCGAAGCCCTCCATGACGCGATCGATTTGCGCGAAATCCGCACCGTCGCGGAGTAACGCCGCGAAACCGTTGAAGTAGGGAAACAGAACCCGGTTGACCAGAAAACCCGGACAATCATTGACGACGATCGGGTTCTTCCCGATCGCGCTGGCGAAGGCGACGGTGGTGGCAACAGTCGCCTCACTAGTTTTTTCACCCCGGATGACCTCCACCAGCGGCATTACCGGGACCGGGTTGAAGAAATGCATGCCGCAGAAACGTTCGGGTTTATCGAGCGCGGTGGCAAGCTCTGAGATCGAGATCGTGGATGTATTCGACGCGACAATCGCTGTGTCGGAAACGGCGTCTTCGAGTTCGGCGAGCACCGATTTCTTGACTTTGGGGTTTTCCACCACGGCCTCGATGACGATGTCGGCGGGCTCGACTTCAGAGTACGCCAAAGTCGGAGTGATGCGCCCCATGACCTCCGCCATTTGCGCAACCTGCATGCGCCCCCGGTCGACGCGCTTGCTCAGCAGTTTCGCCGCCTCCTGCATCCCGGAGTCGAGCGCCCCGCTGTTGATGTCCTTCATGACGATCGGTGTACCTTTCAACGCGGTTTGGTAAGCAATGCCGCCGCCCATGATACCCGCCCCCAGTACCGCGGCATGCTCGATGCTCTGGGCCGCTTTTGCCCATCCGCGCGCTTGCCGCTTGATCGCTTGGTCGTTCAAAAACAACCCGACCAGGTTATGCGCCACTTCGGTGTGCGCGAGCCGGGCGAACTCGCGCGCCTCCACGCCCGCAGCGTCGTCCCGCCCCAGAGTGGCGTGCTGTTCCATGCAACGGACGGCGGCAAGCGGTGCCGGATAGTGCGGGCCGGCTTGCCGTGCGACAAATGCTTTGGCACCTTCGAACACCATCGTGCGCTCGATTTCGTTCAATCGCAGCGGACCGCGTTTTTCATCGCGCCGCGATGCGTAATCGAGCGCCCCGGAATTGGCCTGGGTGAGAATCCCGCGCGCCGCCGCCGCAAGGCGCTCGGGGTCCACCACCGCGTCTACCGCTCCCACGCTCAGCGCGTTCGACGCGGACTGCTCCTTGCCCGTGCAGATCCATTCAATGGCGTTGTCGGCGCCGATCAGTCTGGACAGGCGTATGGTACCGCCCCAGCCGGGAAAGATACCCAATTTGACTTCCGGCAATCCTACCTTGGCGGCTGTCGACATGACCCGATAGTCCGTGGCCAGCGTCACTTCGAACCCTCCGCCCAAGGCGAAACCATTGATGGCGCTGACGGTGGGAAACGGCAGGTCCTCGAGGGCGGCAAAGATCGAGTGAATTTCCAATACGTCCGCGGTGAGCGTTTCCTCATCACGCTCGAACCAGGTCGTGAATTCGGTAATGTCAGCGCCGACCACGAAGACGTTCTTGGCGCTCGACAGGATCAATCCGCGCAGCCCGCCGTGTTCCGCGACTTCTCCAACCGCCGCTTTGAGCTCGCTCAGGGTTTCGGCGTTGAATTTATTCACCGACCCCTGCTTGAGATCGAACACCAGCTCGGCGATGTGATCCTGTTCTGCGACCGACAGCGTGTTCCCTTCAAATATCATGCCTTGTCTCCAAATCTTTACTCCGGATGAGATCCGTATGTCGTCTGTGAGTGAGTATAAGCGGTATACGGGGTCAAACCGGAACTCCGCGATACCAATCCTCAATCAAGCGCCGCGCTATGGAAAGGGCGGGGGGTACGCACAAACGCCCGCCGCCCCTCAGCGCGTTGCCCACCTCCCGCCGCGTAAACCAGCCGACGTCCTCCAACTCCCCGTCGCGTCTGTCTATCGTCAGCGAGACGGCACGCGCCAGAAAACCGGTCATCACCGAACTGGGAAACGGCCAGGGCTGTGAGGAGTGGTACTGCACGCGATCGATTCGAATCCCCGTTTCTTCATCGACCTCACGCACCACCGCCTGTTCCAGCGCTTCGCCGGGCTCTACGAAACCGGCGATGGTCGAATACATCGACACCGGCCAACTCGACTGCCGACCCAATAGACAAGCCCCGCGGTCGGCGTAAACCAACACGATCACCGCCGGATCGGTGCGCGGGAAAAAAACCGCACCGCAATGATCGTCGCTGCAAACCCGGGCATGTCCGGCCCGGTCGCAGTTTGTCGACGCTCCACAGACACCGCAGAAACGGTACCGCTCATGCCAGTAAATCATTGCGCGGGCGTAGGCAAGCAGCGCAACGTCAAACTCATCGAGTGACGGACCCACGCGACGCAGATCGACAAATTCGCCGCGCTCGGCCATCTCCGCTAACAGGGAGGGATTATCGCCCGATACGGACAGCGCGAAATAGCAGGTCTCCGCATGGACGCCGAGAAACACCGTCTGTTCGCCGGCGGTGAGCGGATCCCCCAGCGCATCGACGCGCACCCGCACGGCGGTGACCCGTTCGTTGTCGCGCACTACGAGGTTCTTGTTACGATGTACCGGTAACAGATACCCGGACGAAGTCTCCCGACACCGGTCGATCCACTGCGCATCGTCGCGTCGTGGCGCCGCACGCTGCAAACCTTCACACACCAACCCGTTCCTTAAAGAGCGGGATAAATGGTTCACGCTCACCGGTTTTCGAACAGACGCACCATCTTTTTCATCACCGCACCGAAACCCATCAGCGACCAGCCGCCATCCACCGGCAATACCGCTCCGTTCACGTAGTCGCACAACGGCGATGCCAGAACCAGAGCGGCTTTGGCAATATCTTCCGGGCTGCCCATGCGCCCGGCGGGCACGCTCGCGGCGACTGCGGCGGCGAGTTCCGCGGTCGGCGCCAGGCGTGCCATTCCCTCGGTGCCGGCGATCGGTCCCGGAACCAGAGAATTGATACGAATCCCGCGCGCCCCCCACTCCAGAGCCAACACCCGGGTCAGCATGTCTACCCCGGCTTTCGCCGCGCACACGTGCGCCTGTAGCGGACTGGGGACGTAGGCTTGAGGTGCGGAGATGTTGATCACCGAGGCACCGGGTTTACGCAGAAACGCGTGCCCCGCGCGCACCACGTTGAACGTGCCCAACAGATCGATATCGACCACCGATTTGAACGCGTTCGCCGACATGTCAAGAACGGCAGCCGGAAAGTTGCCGGCCGCGCCGGACACGAGCACATCGATGTCGCCGAACTCAGCGTGGGCATCGCTAAGCGCCGATTCGACTGCGTCGTAATCGCGCACGTCGGCGGAAAACCCGATGGCCTCGGCGCCGAGTTCCTTGAGTGTGCCGACGGCCCGCTCGACTTTTTCCGCGGAGCGGCTCAGTACCGCCACACGTGCGCCCGCGCTCGCGAAGCCCTGGGCGATGCCCAGATTGATACCACTGGTGCCACCGGCGATGAACACCGTCTTGCGGGAAAAATCGAGGGGATTGTCCAATGCTTGGCTCCTAATATCCGGTCAACCCCGCGGCCGCGCCGCGGTCAGTGCGTGTATAACACGTCTGGCGAAGCGGTGCACAGTATCTCGCATGCCGATATCCACACCCGACCGGTTGCCCGGTGCCCGCGGCGCCGACTATCAACAACGGGGGTCGAAACTTGCAACCTGGCCACAAGAGAGGCCGGCTGGCAGCCTGGCCGATGGCGCCTGCATTGCGGTATCGGCCACACGCGCGAGCGACCGCCATACGTGCAAGTTATCGCCGGTCGCAACGCCTCGGTTACAATGCTGACCCAATCCGGACGTTCCTTTGTCGGAACGATTCGCGGTTCAGCAAATGGACGCAAGTGCTGTCTGAACCAGTTATGTAGAGGAATCAATCATGTCCGTCAGCCGTCGACGTTTCATTCAAGCGAGTACCGTGGCCGCCGCCGGGTTTCCCCTGTGGGGTTTTGGTAAGGGAGCAACGTCGGCCGATCCGGTGACGACGGTCTTTCGCAACGGAATCATTCTGCCGGTCGACGCAGACTTTTCTCAGCACGCAGCGCTCGCTATCCGAGATGGGAAGGTGCTTGCGGTCGGGGACGAAGAATCGGTGATGGCGGCGGCTGGTCGCAGTCCGAATGTGATCAACCTTGATGGTCGGGTCGTCCTGCCCGGCTTCATCGAGCCACACATGCACTTTCTGCTAATGGCCGGGTTGGGGCACGTTGAAGACATTGGTCCCTTCAACTACGCCACCTTCGAGGACACGCTGAATGCGTTGCGCGAGATTCGCGCTACGGCGGCGTCAGAGGGCGCTGATGAATGGGTGATGGGACGACAGTTTGACCCGATTCTTCTCGAGCCACAGCGACAGCTAACGACTGTGGAGCTCGATGAAGTCGCGCCTGACCGACCCGCGTTCATACTGAATGCGTCGGGTCATATAGGCTATGTGAATACCCGCACTCTGGCGCTGGCCGGGATCACCCGCGAAACACCGGATCCTGAAGGCGCTGAATACGGTCGCAATAGCGATGGCTCGCCCAACGGTGTCTTGTACGGCCCAGCGGCGCACCTTCCGGTGCTTCTGAAAAATCCAGCCATCGCCAGTCGAATGAAATCGGAATTCGTCAGTGCCGGACGTCAGGTCGGCGAGCAGGCTGTATCGCTCGGAATTACGACGCTGTGTGACATGGCGACCGGCGCATTGGCCGGTGCGACGGAGCTGGGATCCTATCGGGCCATGTACGATGGTGACGGCATGAAGGCCCGCATTAGGGCATACGTCTATAGCGAAACCGGCGGTTGGGACGAAGCCGGTGTGAAGCCGGGTGACGGCGACGCGTTCATGCGCGTTACGGGCTGGAAGATTGTTACCGACGGATCGAATCAGGGGTTCACGGGACGCCAGCGCGAACCATACCATACTAAGGACACCCTCGGTCTTTACTATGTCGAACCCGACGCACTGAGAGAGCAGGTCATAGATCGTGCCGGCAAGGGTTGGCACATAGCAATGCACGGCAACGGCGATGCTGCAATCGATAGCATTCTGGATGCTGTCGAAGCGGCGAAAAACGAAGGCGTTGATGTTCGCGGACTGCGTTGTCGCATCGAGCATTGCTCGATTCTTCACGACGAGCAAATACTGAGAATGCAAGCACTCGATATGGTGCCAAGTTTCCTGATCAATCACGTGCACTACTGGGGTCACGTAATGCGAGACGACGTGTTCGGCCCTGAGAAAGTGCAATTGCTCGATCGCTGTCGCGCTGTTGAGGATGCGAGACTAAACTGGGTTTTGCACACCGACGCGCCGGTTTCTCCACTCGGCTCGTTGCACAAGATCCGCGTCGCCGTTGCGCACGATCTTTGGAAAGAGCCCGAAACCGTATTGGCACCCGGTGAGCGAGTCAGCGTTGAAGCTGCGATTCGAGCCATTACACACAGCGCCGCGTGGGCATGTCATTCCGAACACGAGATAGGCAGCCTTGAGGCGGGCAAATTCGCCGACCTTGTGGTGCTTGAGGAGGATCCCCGCAACGTTGAATCGACGCGCATCTCGGATATCGCCGTGAGCGAGACCTGGATGAACGGAAACCGCGTATTCGGGGGCTAACCTGGTACTTTGCTGCGCCCGTTTCTGACCCGAGCCCAGCCGGTCAACGTTCTCAGATATGAGTCATCGGCGCGGGAAAGCCACTTAGGCCCCGTGCGGGGCCTATTCGCTTTATGTGGCGGAGAGGGAGGGATTACTCGGCCCATCCCTGGGCCTCGCCCTGACGGGCCGCCGCCGCCCACGCGGCGACGTTCGGCCGCGCTCCCGAGCGCGGCTCGTCGAACCCAGGGGGTTCTCATCAAACCTCCCGTCTCGAATAAAGTCACTAGGCCCCGTGCGGGGCCTATTCGCTTTATGTGGCGGAGAGGGAGGGATTCGAACCCCCGGACCCGCGAGGGTCAACGGTTTTCAAGACCGCCGCTTTCGACCACTCAGCCACCTCTCCGGCGTCATCCTGTTCGGTCAGGACTTCCCATTGTACGTGGGTCCGCCAACGCGGCGGTTTCCGCCGCTTTGTGCGTATCCTCCCTGATACTCACCCTTCGGGCTCCCCGCGGTCGCGCCGACTCGCTCCCGGCTCGCCTGGTCGACCACTCAGCCTCTGCGGGCGGCCTGGCGGTGGCCCTTAATTTCCCCCTAAATCCCTGGGGTTGAAGCATATCCGACTCGCCCCCATTTCCGTCAACATGAACATACGGTAATCCAGTCTTGACCTGGGTGCCACAAACGGTATCCTGCTCATCAATGCATGATTGATTGCGAATGGCCGATTACGGAGGTGCAATGGCAATACAGCAAATGAATCAGACCGTCGACCGCCCGGAAGTCCGGGGGATCGAGGTCAATAAAGTTCTGAAGAACACCTACGCGCTGCTGGCAATGACGTTGTTGTTCAGCGCCGCCACCGCGGGATTATCGATGGCGTTCAACTGGCCGCACCCGGGATTGCTCATCACCTTGGTCGGGTACTTCGGTCTCCTGTTCCTGACCACGCGGTTCCGCAATTCCGGCCTCGGCCTGGTGTTCGTGTTCGCGCTGACCGGCTTCATGGGCCTCACCCTGGGTCCGATCGTCAGTTACTATGTATCGGCGATTCCCAACGGGCACCAACTGGTCATGCTGGCGATGGGCGGCACGGGGATCATCTTTTTGGGGCTTTCGGGTTACGTATTGACCACCCGCAAAGATTTCAGCTTTATCGGCGGTCTTTTGTTCTCGGGAATCCTGGTGGCATTCCTGGCCGGACTGGCAGCGGTGATTTTTCAGGTCCCGGCTCTGTCGGCGGCGGTATCCGCCATGTTCATCCTGCTGATGTCGGGGCTGATCCTGTATGAGACGAGCGCCATCATCCACGGCGGCGAGACGAACTACATCATGGCGACCGTGACGTTGTTCGTTGCGATTTACAATCTATTCACCAGTTTGCTGCATATTTTGGGGATCTTCGGCGACGAATAATCGCCCCGACCGTAAAGACGTAAAAAAAGGCCCCGTTCGGGGCCTTTTTCTTGTGGTACAGGTCGACAGTACGGGGCTAGGGCCGCCGACCGCGTTGCTCCGCCCAGTGCGGAGGATCTGCATCGAAAGCCCCGCGCGCCCCCCGTGCCAGGTATTCCATGCCGACGAGATAAGCCGCAAACCCTGCCAGGAAAGCGAAGAACATATAGCGCTCGGGGATCTCCGTGTACCAAGCGTAGAGACCGAATCCCGCGCACCCCGACGCGGTGAGCAAGGAAACACCAAGGACCTGGTTCACCGACAGTCCATACGCACGCAGAGTGTGGTGGTAGTGGGAAAGGTCGGCGCGAAACGGAGACCGGCCTTTCGCCGGACGTCTGATGAGACTGCCCACTGCGTCATATAACGGTAACGCGAACAACCACAACGCCGTTACCGGCGTGATCACGCGCGCCTCCCCTTGCGAGGCATGCACGAACATCCACGCCATCAGCAGGCCCAGGAACACGCTCCCCGCATCACCCATAAACACCCGCGCCGGCCGCCGGCGGCCCAGGCGCAAGTTGAATGCCAGAAAAGCAATCAACGCGCCGGCCACGGGACCCAGAAAAGCGACGGCAGACCCGTCCCCGCCGAAAGTCGCGACACTGCCGATACACGCCAACGCGAGCAGGCATAGCGACCCGGCCAGACCGTCCATACCGTCTGACATATTGACCGCGTTCATCAACCCCACCGCCGCGAAAATCGTGACCGGTGCCGACCAGCCATCCAGCGACAGGAGGTTTTCTGAGACCAGGGCACCCATATCGAGCAATACGACGTTCCCAGCAAACACCATCAATCCGGCAGCGACGATCTGCCCCGCGAACCGTGTGTAGTGCGACAACGGCCGCAGATCGTCCGCGAGGCCGAGCAGCAAGGCGGCGCCCGCCGCCAGTGTCAGGGGCGCCATGGACGCCCCGTTCGCGATGAACCACCAGCCGATCGCACTCCCTGCGAACATACCCAACCCACCAACGATAGGCGTCGCTGACTCGTGTCGACGATGGGCGTCGGGCTCCTGAACCAACCCGAGCTTGGGCGCGCGGTCCCTTAACAGCCAAATCGCCACGGCGGTCACGACAAACGCAACGCTGATACCGGTCATGTCGCTCACTCAAACGGCGCGCATACGCGACCGCGATTCAAAAGAGGGTGTAGATGAACGGTGCCAATGCGGAACCTTGGGCGAACACGATGAGCGCACCGAGAAGCAGTAGAACAATAACAATCGGGGCGAGCCAGAATTTCTTGCGCACACGCATGAAATCCCAAAGATCTTTTATTAATTCAATCATTTAAAAGGGTTTATTCATATGGTTTGGAGATGTTTTTTGGCTCGGGATCCGATAAGTTGCGGCGTCCGACTCAAAGCCGCGACGCATCGGGTCGCGGCCGCGCAGGCGGATTAGAATTCCGATCGGCCAAACGACGAGATAAAACACGATGCCTAGCACCAACCGCGTGATGATTGCATTGAGCAGAAATGCGAATCGCATCCACAGGCGGTAAAACCCGTCGAGGCTGTTCGGCGCCGCGATCGCCCAGATCCAGAATCCCACTCCCACCAGCCAGGGCCAGGGAGTAAAGCCGTAACCGAACAACCATGCCAGTACCATACCGAACACCAGCATGACGAAACCGCCGAACAATAATCCGAACTTACGCAGTCCGGCGCGGTCGAGTTCCGGGATATCAGGTTCTGCCATGGATGCGAGAGTCAATCGAGTGCGAATTCCTGCCGCCAATCATCGTCCGATGTCCATTCAGGCTGCTGATCCTTACTGAGTAGGAAATCGCCAACCACCAGATTGTCCATTTCGGTACGCATGAAACATCGGTAAGCATCTTCAGGCGTACACACGATAGGTTCGCCCCGCACGTTGAAAGACGTGTTGACCAATACCGGACAGCCCGTCAATTTGTCGAATTCGGTAAGCAGCGCATGGAAACGCGGGTTGGTGTCCTGGTGAACGGTTTGTATACGCGCGGAATAGTCCACATGCGTGATCGCCGGCAGCGTGGAACGGGGGACGTTCAGCTTTTCGATACCGAATAAATTCTTATGCTCGTCGTCGAGCGCGAGCCGGTGCTCGTCTTTTACATCCGCAACGATCAACATATAAGGGCTGGCGCTGTCCAGATCGAAAAAATCGGATACCCGTTCGGCGAGCACTGCCGGCGCGAACGGACGAAACGACTCTCGGTACTTGATCTTCAGGTTCATGACCGACTGCATCTTCGCACTACGCGGATCACCGATGATCGAGCGCCCTCCCAGTGCGCGGGGCCCGAATTCCATGCGTCCTTGAAACCAGCCGATCACGTTTTCCTCGGCGAGCAGTCGCGCGACCCGTTCCAACAAGGCAGATTCGTCCAGTTGCTCATAGACCGCACCATACTTGTCCAAGGTAGTACGGATATCGTCGGCAGCGAAACTGGGCCCGAGGTATGCGCCTGCCATCTGGTCGATTGCGCCGTTGATTTGACGAGGGTTGTCGTTCAGTTCATACCAACTGGCGAGCGCCGCCCCGATGGCGCCGCCGGCATCGCCGGCCGCCGGCTGCACCCAGATCCGCTCGAACGGACCTTCCCGCAACAGGCGCCCGTTGGCGACGCAGTTCAAGGCCACCCCGCCCGCCAGGCACAGGTTCGAGGTGTTCAGCTCGTCGTACACCGTGCGCCCGAGGCGCAACACGATCTCCTCGGTAACCTGTTGAATAGAAGCGGCAATATCCATCTCGCGTTGCGAAATCTGCGATTCCGGGCGACGCGGCGGACCGCCGAACAGGGCATCGAAACGGCCATTGGTCATCGTTAGACCGGTGGTGTAGTTGAAGTACGACATGTCCAGTCGAAACGTACCGTCGTTCTTGATATCGATCAGATTGTCCTTGATGAGATTGACGTACTTCGGTTCTCCATAAGGGGCAAGGCCCATCAGCTTGTATTCGCCCGAGTTCACCTTGAATCCGGTGTAATAGGTAAATGCCGAGTAAAGAAGACCCAAGGAATGCGGAAAATCGATCTCCCATTTCGGCTCGAGTCGATTGCCGTCGCCCCACCATACCGATGTCGTGGCCCATTCTCCTACGCCGTCCATACACAGTACGGCAGCCTCCTCAAATGGACTCGGAAAGAATGCCGAAGCGGCATGGGACTGATGATGTTCGGCGAATAGCAGCGGCGGAAGATCTTTGGTTTTGACTCCGGACAGCTTTGAGAACTCTTTTTTCAATAACGTTTTCAGATACAGCTTCTCCTTCAACCAGATCGGCATCGCCGCGAGGAAGGATCGAAAGCCATTGGGTGCGTAGGCGACGTAGGTTTCCAAGAGGCGCTCGAACTTCACCAGCGGTTTGTCGTAGAACACGATTTGGTCGACGTCGGACAACGCCATCCCTGCATCGCTCAAGCAGAACTGAACCGCCTGCGCCGGAAACCGCGAGTCATGCTTCCTTCTCGTATAGCGCTCCTCCTGTGCCGCACCGGTGATCGCGCCATCGCGCACCAGGGCGGCGGCGCTGTCGTGGTAATACGCTGAAATTCCTAAAATATTCATGTATCTATTTTACTTGTTGTGCTCCCTCGGTTTCCACAACGAAGGGGCCCACCGCCAACACGTCCATTCCCGTGCGTAGGAAGCAATCCAGCGCCTCCGCCGGGCTGCAGACGATCGGTTCCCGTTCGTTGAACGACGTGTTCAGAAGTATCGGTATACCGGAACGCGCGGCAAACGCCTCGATCAGGGTATAGAACAAGGGGTTGGTGTCCCGCGTTACGGTTTGCAGCCGGCCGGTACCATCCTTGTGCACGACGGCGGGAATGACGCAGCGTTTGTCGTTTCTGACGGCGTACACCTCGGTCATGAACGGGACCGCGATATCGACGTCAAACCATTCGCACACCGCCGAGCGCAGGATCGCCGGGGCAAAGGGCCGGAAATCTTCCCGGCGTTTGATCATACCGTTCAGGTGTTGGCGCATATCCGCACGACGGGGGTCGGCGAGAATGGACCGGTTACCGAGCGCTCTTGGACCCCACTCCATGCGCCCTTGGAACCACCCGACGATGCGTCCGGCGTCGAGGTGGGCGGCGACGCGTGCGCACAATTCATGCCGATCGTCGATCTCGTTGATTGTGCAACCGGCCTGAGCGAGGCGGCCTCGATCATCCTCAAGATAGTGCTGGATCTGGTCGCGGGAGTATTCCGGACCCCAGTAACTGTGGGGCATAGCGGTCGCCCTCCGGCAATCCGACTGACGATGCCACACATGCCAGGCGGCGCCCAAAGCGCCGCCACCGTCCCCGGCCGCCGGCTGTACGAACACGCGGCGGTACGGCGTGTGCGTGCGAATCTTGCCGTTGGCGACCGAATTTTGTGCGCACCCACCGGCCAGACACAGGTGATCGGCACCGGTCGCCTCGGCCGCCGCATTCAGCAATCGGAACAGCGCACGTTCGTACAGCGCTTGCGTGGTCGCCGCGATATCGGCGTGCCGCGCGGTAATCGTTTCGTGCGGTCGTCGACGTGGTCCCAGCAGGTGTTCCAGTCGTGCCGAAAAAAGCCGACTCACCTGGGGTTCGGCACCGTCCCACTCGTAACCGATGGGATGTCGATGGTGACGAAAGAAGTCGAGATTCAAGCTAAATAGCCCCTCGCGTTCAGCGTGCAGAAGTGCGTCCATCCCCAGCGTGGAATCGGGTTTCCCGTGGGCCGCGAGTCCCATCAGTTTGTACTCGTCGCCGTAGTGTTCGAAACCGAGATACTGGGTCATGGCTTCGTAAAACACACCCAGCGAGTGGGGAAACAGGACTTGGGCGCGACGCCGCAGCTGCCCGTGCTCGCCGGTGGCCCATGCGCAGCTCGTGAAATCACCAAACCCATCCACCGATGCCACCACCGCGCGGTTGAAAGACGACGCGTAGAAACACGAACTCAGGTGAGCCAGGTGATGCTCGACGCGGTGCACCGAACCGCTGAAACGCTGCCCGGAAAGGGCGTGTTCCAGTTGTTCTGTAACCCCGCGACGCCGTACACGGGTTCTGATTTTTTCCTTCAGCAACGACCAGCGCGCACGGCCGCGCGTGACGTACCAGAGTTTGCGCGCCAACTGTGCCCGGGGATCGCTGTTGACGGCGATGTGGTCCACGTCGGCCAGGCTCGCGCCCGCCGCTTGCAGGCAGTAGCCGACTGACCGGGCCGGAAAGCCGGCCCAATGTTTTCGCCGACAAAATCGTTCTTCTTCGACCGCCGCAATAATTTCCCCGTCTCGCAGCAGGCACGCCGCGGAATCCGCGTGATAAAGATTGAGCCCGAGAATCAACACGGCGCCGAATTCCGGTACTGGATCAATCGGGGGCGATGCCTGATCTTCGCGCGATGTCCAAGTGCAGCAAGCGCAGAGACAGAATCGCTTCGGCGATGGCCCGCTGCGTTGCGTAGAATACGCCCGGCCAGCCGTCCAGTAGATTACCCTTGACGAACAAGCAGTAGAGAAACGCGAGCGGCGGCGCCAACAAACGCAGTTTGCGAATTCGCCCGCTCCAGCCGAGTGATGCCCATGATGTCGTGGCAATCTTCTCCGCTTCCAGCGTCATATAGCGGTCCTGGGTAGTGATCCAGACCGACAGGGGCTTGCGGTCGTCATGCCGGAGCGGGTGTGCGAGTTCACCGATTCGACCGTCGATGCGCACCCGGTGGGCATGTCCATCCTGAATGTATTGGGCGTAACATCGCGCGAACAACACGGTGACAGGCGGATACAAAGAACCCCGTAACGCCCTGCCGAAGACACAGTACCTGAAACGCGCGCGGTAACCCCGCACCGAGCCCTCGGGCTCCAAAGCCTCGATTTCCGACACCGACTCGCGCGGTACGTAGTAATCGGCATCCAACGCGAGTATCCAGGGCGTGTGTATACCGGTTTCGGTTAGAGCGTAGTTCCATTGCGCCGCCAGCGAGTCGAATTCACGGCTGAAGACTCGGACGTTAGGAAAACCGCGGGCGATTGCCACCGTGTCATCCCGACTTAGACTGTCCACGACGACGATATCCCGTGCCCAAGTGAGCTGGCCGAGCGTGCGGTCGATATTGTTCGCCTCGTCGCGCGTGAGTATGACTGGAGTAATGTCGGTGAGGCGCACGCGCTTCAGCCCGCGTTGCTCGATAACCGTCGATAGCAGTCGGCGGTGATTCCGGCGGCGCGCTCCCAACCGTACCTCTGCGCGACTGCCCGGCGGCCCCGCTCTCCGCACCTTGAAGCGTGTACCGGGTTCTCGAGCAGCGTACGGATCGCGTCGGCCAGGCTGTCGCTGTCGGTGTCGGTAACCAGCCCCGCCTGGTGGCGTGCGACCAATTCCGCGACGCCGCTTGTCCGGGTGACCACGACGGGGCACCCCACGGACATGGCCTCGAGCGCGGCGATACCGAAATTCTCCGACTCCGACGGCAAAACGAAAAGACGCGCGTCGTGCATCAGCCTGGCTTTGTTCGCATCCCAGACCGGTCCGAGCAAGAGTACTTTGTCGTCGAGCGCGAGCGTGTCTATCAACGCACGCAAGTGGGGGGCTAGATTTTCTTCATCGTTTCCGGCGACGATCAAGCGCGGACCATCGATCTGCGCCATCGCGCGAATGAGATTTACCAAACCCTTCTTCCAACTCAGTCGTCCCAGATACAGAACATACGGCCCGCCATTCGAGACGCGTTCGAGATTCGCCGGCAAATGCTTGGCGGGTTCGGGCATGTCCACGCCGTTGCCCGAGATGAAGTACTGGGGCAACGACAACCGAAACGCACACGCCTCCTCCGCTTCGAGCGCAGACGCGAAACGAACCGCGGCGGCCCGCTTGAAATTGTTTCGCTCGATCCATCGTATCCACAGCGTTTTTATCAAGCGGTTTCTCCGATCTACCAATGAACGGGTCAGCATCCCGCACGGCGAAAGGACATACGGAATACCGCGTTTCGCACTTAACCTCGAAGCGTACCACGGTGGCCAAAGATACAAGGAGTGCCCGTGGACGACATCGAACGCGTCGATCCGGTCACGCAGAAGAGCAGCCATCGCGGGTGAAAAATAAAGCCGTTTCGGCACGGAGACGGGGAAATACGTGACGTTGACACCGTCTATTTGCTGTGGAGTTTCGATCGGAACGTCCGATGTGCCGCGGCCATCCCGGTTGGTCGTGTAGACATCCACGTGATGGCCGAGCGTCGCCAGCGCTTTGCACAACCCGTGGACTGCGTAGATGGTGCCGCCATAGCGCCGCGCCGGCAGGTAGCTCGGTGTAATGTGTAAGATTCGCAAGGGCAAGGCGAGCGCGGTGGCTCAGGGCGCTCTCACGGTCGCTCGGCCAGCGCTGCGGCTGCCCGCAGTGGCGCACACTGCACGCACCGTGCCCCGCGTGGTACGTTCTATCGAGTAGTTCTCCATCACGTGTTGCTGGGCGCTGCGCCCCATTTGACGGCTCGCATCGCGCGATCCGGCCAACTGCAACAACCGTTCCCTAAGCTCTCGTAGATTCCCCATGGAAAACGTGTACCCGGTCTCGCCGGGGATCGTCAGATCGGCCGCACAACCAACGCGGTCACTGACAAGCGCGGGTAAACCAGACGCCATGGCTTCGTTGACCACCAATCCCCACGTTTCGGATGCGTTTGAGGGAAGTACGATCAGATCTGCCGCCGCGTAGGCCTGACCGATTTCTTCCTGGTTCAAGAACCCCGCAAAAGAGACCGGCAGAGCCCGCTCGGCCGCGTATTGACTGAGACTGTCCCGCTCGGCACCGGTGCCCACGACCAAGACGTGCAACGGCGAGCGTTGCGTCTCGTGGATCAGGGCGAGCGCTTGGAGCAGGTCGATGACGCGCTTTTTGGCGATGAGTTTGCCCACAAACAGGGCGCAGTAAGCGTGCGCGGGTATCGCGAACCGGCGGCGCAACTCGTGGCGCCGGGTGCGCTCGCGATCCGCGCATTGGGCAAACCGCGAATTGTCGACGAAATACGGCGCGTCGTAGAGCTTTTCCGCGGTCACTCCATGTTCCAGATAGTAGTTTCGGTTATGTTGGCCGATGGCGAGAAACGCCTGAAACCGCCTGAACAACGCCGCGTGATACTGCCGCATCCACGGCGGGCGTGTTTTTAAGCCGTTCACCTCCCCTCTTACGACGATCGGAACACCGAACCGCCGGCAAATTCCGATCGCCTGAAACAAATACAACGAATTCCATCCGCTCACGAGTGCCACGTCCGGCTCCCACCGCCGTAGCGCGTCCGCCAGATCCCGCGTCCACAAATAGAACAGGCCGTTCCTCAGGCGTGCGGCGTTGGACCGACGGGACACCCACCATGGGTAACCGTTCAGCATGGGAATGTCCCATGAAAACGGAATGCCGAACCCTACCCCTTGCAAATCCGGGTCCGGGCACACGCCGTAGAAGACCTTGACATCGATGTCCGATTCCCGTTCGAGGGACTGATACCAGGGAATGTGATACTGAATGGGATGAGTCGTGATGACCGCGAGGCGGGTGGGCGTCATGAACCGCTCAACCTGTCTCGGCCAGCGCGCCAGTACGCGGCTCCGCAGCCACGGGTGCGGGAATCCGCGAGCAATGGTAGCCCAGGGCGAAGAAACTCCCGAGCACGACCCCCAGCAGCATGAGGACGAACAGGTCGCCGAATACCTGAGTGGCGACCATGAAGGCCACGAAGTTGGCAATCGCCAAGCCGATAAACCCATACGCCAGTTTGGCGGCCACCGGGTCTCTGCCAATCACACGGAGCTGCCGCCACATGACCCGACAGATGGCGATCAGGAGCCACAAAGTAATCACGAGCCCCGGAATGCCGAGCTCCGCCGTGATCTTACCGAATCCGCCCTCGGCCGGCCCTTCCAGCCCGAAGGAGCGCTCGCGGAAGAATCGTGCGCCCTGGGTGGCCACCCCGGCACCCGCGCCGAAGAAACCCGCCCGGTTGTACGCCCAACCGATCGACCTGATGCCCAGCAACTCGACCCGGTCCTCTACATCCTCGAACACGGTCTTGCCTCGTTCGACGTACAGCTCCACAAACGCACTGTCCCGAGCCGTGCGTTCTGCGCCAAGCATTAACGCGTAGCCCAAAATCGCCAGGACAATCGCCAGTCCACCCAGGCGTTTCGAACCTCGCGCAAAGGCCAACAACAACCCCCAGTACACCGACAGGAAAATCAATACCTGTAGAATGATCTTACGCCGACCGGTCAAAACGCCGGCGCCGAGAACCGCTAAAACGACCAGGCCGCCGATCAGGACATTGCGTGAGCGCCCGGTGGTCAGAAATAGGATGACAAAGAATGCGATGCCTGTTGCGGCATGCCACGCGGCGATGTCGGGTGATCGCAGTAGACCGGTCATACCGTGGAACGCGGTGCCCAAGTCGTAGATGATGATTCCCTTGCCGACCTCTCCGAGGATGCGCCAATCGACACCCAGATACTCCAGGTATATCGTGATCGACGCGATGATTGAAATGAATGCGTAGACTTTGAGTATCCTGACTATGTAGTCCGGGCGTTCGATCGCAGCACGGTACGCCAGCACCATCGTGATAAAGGGAATCATGTATGACATGAAGCCTACGCACGCAAGAAGAAAATTCTCGTATCGCAACCAGGTGTGAAAACACTGAACAATCAGGCACGACAAAAACACCCCGAACGGAATTGTTAATCGCTTCGTCCATTCGTAGATCTGCAAAGGGCTGATCGAAACATTTCGCAGCACGGCGATCGCCGCCGTGAGCAGCAGGATCGCACCCACCGAAATCGTGACCATGACGGGTTCACCAGGAATCAGCTTGCGCACCGGATCCTGAAGAAATCCGACCAGCACGCACAGCAGCAGGCCGCGCTTCCAGTCATGGGCGATAGCCAGCGCGGCTGCCAGCGCAGCGAACGATACGAACATGAGCGTATAAGTCAACGCTCGCGCGCGTCCCAGGCTCGATGGGTGGCGGGAGGAGCGATGAGCTTCGGGCCGGTCCGACACAGCCACGCGGCCCATGCCAAGCCGGACAGCTCGGCGATCAGGGTCTTTGGGATCGCCCACGGCTTTCGCAAATGATGACGCGTCGTAATCGACCTCAATAGGCGCAACGGGATCTTGGCACGACGGTTTGTCACGGTCTTTACGGACAACAGATAATAATATTCGCCGACGCTGTGATACGGTTTCAGTGTGTCATAGTGAACGCCAAAAGTGCGTGTGCCACCGTGGCTGAACTTAAGGTGTTCGAGACGTGCGCGAGGTTCATATCTGATGCGCCCTCCCTGTTGCACCAGGCGCTCGGCAAACTCCGCCTCGAAACGGTATGCCGCACCCTTGAAGTTCTCGTCGAATCCTCCGGCTTGCAAGGCGGATTCTCTTTTCACCGACAAGTTTCCGGCCATGACCCGTTCGGTCCACGCCGCCTGCGGGGCGTTGAACGCAAAGTGGTCCGGATCGCCGCTTATGGCGTGCTTGCCGTCCCACACCCCACGCTTTATATCCCACGGCTGATCGATTCTGCCCACCACGGCCACCGCTTCGGTCGTGCGATGCGTTTTGGCGTGTATCTCGATGAGATCCGCAGCGGGTATGACATCGTCGTCCAGAAACAGAACGATTCCTCCCCGGCACTCCAGAAGTCCCGCATTCATGGCGCCGGGTATCGACGGGCGCGACAACCGTATCCAGTTGAGAACGCCGTCCCTTGCGAGCGCCGACAAGGCGGTAAAGCTGGCTGCGTCGTGTCGTTCGGTCTGGTCGACGATGACGATCTCCACCGGTGCCGTGGTCTGCCTCCGAAGGTGCCCGATCATTTCGATCAGAACCGACCCTCGATTGTAGGTCGGAACGACGATAGAGACATCCGACCGGGTCACCCCTGCGCTCCCGGTTTACGGCCTTCGATGCCCAGGCAGTCCCGCCACCGCGCTTGCTCTTCGACTTCATCAAACCGCGCGTCATTGCTGTCGCCGAACGCCGCTCGTCGCACGTCGATAAAACCCAGCACCGACAGTTCGTAACACAATGCCTTATCATCCCACATCCACAAGTGCTTGGAATTCCCCCACCACAGCCTTACGTATTCCGCCAAGTTGCGGGGCTTGGTCTCCCAACCCAGCATAGAGCGAGTCATGAACTCATGACAGGCATTTTCATTCGGATCGTTCACGTAATCGCGAGCCATACGGTCCAGGTCCGGTACGACGAGGCGAAATACGCCTTCGGGTTGCAACAGGTGGTAAACATTGCGCAGCGCAGTGCGCGCGTCGGCGAGGGACAGGTGTTCGATTACGTGTGAGGCGTAAACACCGCGGCAACTACTGTCCGGCAACGCCAGACCTTTGACAATGTCCCCCCACTGCGCATTGTCCGGAAATGGAGCGCGGATTCGAGACAGCGAACCGCCGATCAGCGGCCAGGCGCTGATCTGCAGGCGCGGTGAGGCGTCATAATTCAACCACTCGCGCGGCGCGTGCAATCCACAACCTATATGTACGTATAGATCACGCACGCAGTGCTAGCCGACTGAGCTTGTACATGGCCTTGGCGTGGAGCGGAAACATGCGCACCGCCTGCCGAAAATAGCGGCGCGCGACGGGGGGTTGACTGCGATCGAGACAGCTACCGACGAAGTAGTGAAATTGTGCGTCAGCTAGCCGGGTGCGCCACTTGGCGGCGGGCGGTTGTATCTCGCGACTCAGCTTGTCAATCTCGTTCAGCAGATCCCGTTCGCTCCGCCCGGCGCGGCGCAGCGCGGTGCAACGCGCAATCAGCCCGCTCAGCCTGATCTGTTGTCTGCGAAACAGGATACTCAGGTTGGCACGATTGAGCTGCGCTTGATACAAGATATCCGGTATCGCGACACAGGAACCGCGCTCCGACAAACGAGTCCACAGATCCAGATCCTGAGCGACGCGAAACTCGCGGCGGTAACCGCCGCTCGCCAGGTACGCATCGCGACGGAACATCGTGCAGCCGTGATGCGAGGGACCGCGGGGCATGGTGGGGTGATCGAGGTGCTTACGCAGCACGGCACTGTCCTGGATCACATCATATAGCTGTTCCCGGGCCGGCCCTACGAATCGGGTGCCGCCCGACACCAGCACGGTCCGGCCGTCGCCGGCGAGAGTTGCCATTTGCCTGGTGAACCGGTCCCCGACGCTGATGTCGCCACCCCCGTCGTGTCGGGCGATGAAGCGGCCCGTCGCCTGCCGACACCCTTCGATGAGCGCAACGGTAAGCCCGTAGCCGGGCTGACGCGACAACTTGAAACGTTTATCTTGCGCGGCAAAGCGGCGGAGAATGTCCGCCGTTGCGTCGGTCGAGGCGTCGTCGACGATACAAAATTCGGTGTCGCTGGGTGCAAGACTGACGATGCTCGCCAGCGTATCTGCGAGATGCTTCGCGTCGTTCCTGACCGCCATTACGACCGAAAGCGTGGTCTCCATCTCAAGGCGCCTCCAGAGTGCGCCAATAGCGCGCGACGGCCGCGGCGATCACGGCGTGGCCGCGGGGATTGGGGTGTCCGTCTCGACGGTAGTGCAGCCATTCCCCCGACTCCCTGACTCGTTGAACAAAGTCCGGGGTGGTATCGACGAATCCTATGCCCAGTCGTTCGGCCAATTCGCGGAGCCGCCGATTACCGATCCATCTGTCGTACTTGTCCGGGAAACTCCCGAACGAGGACTCCCACACTTCGTCATATACTTGCGCCAGATACGGTATCACCACCAGAACCACCCGCCGAGCGCGGCTGCCGGCATCCTCGACCAACGCCGTCAATATGCGTTCGGCGAGCCGCCAGCGGTAGGCGTCATCACCGCTCAACTCTCGCTTGAGCGCGGTGTCCAGCCCCGGCCACAACGACTGTCCTCCCGGAGACAGGCGCACCGATAACCAGTAGGCCAGCTTGGAACGCTTCAACAACCGATAGAGCGCCAATCGATTCAAGTGTGTGCGGACGTCCCGTACCTGCGGACTCGTGGTGCCTTGAGAGACGTTCGACCGCAGGCGGAGCAGCTCGCCGTCTTCCGAGAGGTCGTAGTAATAGCGATCCGCCCCTTTTCCGTAAACGAACCCGCCTTTGCGCGGCGGAATCAGGTCATACAGATCGGTGGCCATTGAAAAACCGATGATGACGACGTCGGGTGACAGCCGTTTCTCATTGATTAGCAACCAATCGTAGTATTGACCCAGGTTATAGCCGATGACGCCGAGATTGAACACGGTGCCCGCATCTGACTCGCCGCCGAACAATAGATTTTCCAGAACGTTCGGCCATGTTTCGTCCATGTTCACACCCATAGCGAATGTATGCGAGTCGCCCAGCGCCACGATGCGTAGACGGCTGTTTCGCTGCCCTGCGACGGGTAGATCGTTCATACCGAGGGCGTTGATCCGGTAACGGGCGGTGAACTCGTCGGTCGTCTCCACCGCCTGGGAGTCCGGTTTGGGTATCCAGCCAACGGTTTCGTGCGGAACGTTGTAAAAATCCCCCTCCTTAGTATGATCGGGCTCCAGAAATCGGGCCAAGAATTCCGCCACGACCAGTGCCACGACCGTCCCCGCCAGGATCGCCAGAGCGCCGGAGAAAACGCGCCGGATTGGCAAACTAAAACCCCTTGTGGTTGTCCACGAGTGCGTCGAACCCGGCACAACGTGCATCGGAAAAGAAACTAGATATGTCGGCCAACTCGCTGAAATTATTCTGGCAAGCCAGTATGTTGAAAACGCTACTGCTCAATGCCAGACTGCGCGCCTGGCATTTTCCCGTCATCGTGTTTCCGCGTGTTCAGTACGGCTTAGGGCCGGGGGCGTCGCTCGTTGGGCACGGCCGGCTCTTATTCGGCCGTCGCTGGCCGCTGGGCCGTTACTACCCGTCGTCGTTCAAGATCGCCGCGCAGGCGAAAGTGGCGGTATCCGGCCCGATGTCGATATACACCGATGCGTCGGTAAACGTAAATCGTGGTGCGTTCCTGGAACTCGGCAGCGGCTACATCAACGAAGGAGTTGTGCTGGACTGCTTTGCCCACATTTCTATCGGCAACGACGTCGCGATTTCCAAAAACGTCACCATTCGCGACGATCACAACCATCGCCTAGAACCCATGAGCGAAACCTCGGGTCCGGTACGCATCGGAAATCGGGTATGGATGGGTGTGAACGTGACCGTACTTCCGGGAGTAACGATTGGTGACGGCGCGGTGATCGCCGCGGGTGCCGTCGTTATCGATGACATTCCCGCCGGTTGTCTAGCCGCCGGCGTGCCGGCGCGCGTGAAGAAAACCGGGGTGTCGTGGCAATGATTCGAAAAACACCGCCGCACCCCTCCAGCCGATCACCGCAGCCAGAAGGCGGTAAATTCGGAACTCGAGCACCCGCTCGACCGCACCCTGCTCCGCGAGCTTTACCAGGGTCCGGGATTCTTCCCCCAGACCCAACCGTCCGCATTTCCGGGCGAGCGCAAAGAGGCGGCGCACGAACACCTTCATTTCCGGGACTGAGTCGTCAATGCCCGCCTTCCGTGCCGACTTCAATACGCCGACATGGGCGCGCACGCGGTCGCGCATCGCCGCCTGATCGGTTAGCCAGGCGTGGCACAGACGCGGATCTTCATGATGCCGGTGGTCGGCGACAAAGACGCTGGTATGACACAGGGGCCGATTCAAAGCGCCGACTCGGCAGTCGTACTCCCAATCTTCCTCTTGCCTTAGACTGGACCACGGGCCGGCCGAGTCAGACACCGCACGGCGATACAGAGGCGTGACGGAATGCCAGGCGCGTCGTAAAAGAAACCGTGGCAATATGTGGCTGAAAGCAACTGCCGTCTCCCGCGCCGCGCTCTCGGACGGAGTCTGGCCCAACCAGTATTCTCGCGTCGCCCCATAAGCCAGAATCGCCTGGGGATGACGGCGCAACGCCGCCACCTGTACCTCGAATTTCCTCTCCTGGAGGAGGTCGTCACTGTCCAGATATTGAATGAACTCGCCGCGGGCCAGCCGGCGACCGGCTTCCCGCGCTGCGCCCGGGCCGGCGTTGGGTTGACTGACTACGCGCACACGACCGGGGTTCTGACTCGCAAGCGCCCCGGCAACCGCCGGGGTGTCATCCGTGGAACCATCGTCGACGATAATCGTCTCGACGTCACGATAGGTTTGTGCCAGGACACTATTGATCGCATCACGCAACAAGCTCGCCCGGTTGTACACCGGAATCACTGTTGTCACCAGATTCGGTACCGGTGTCGTCATGATTGTATGGCGCCCCGATAGAGGAACGTGGCGATACCGGATTGGGCCACTTCATGGACGAGATCCAACGTGTCTGCGAACCGATCGGTAAATGCCTTCGTGTTTTCCCACCATGCCGCGGGTACGGATTTGTGCATCTGCCAGTCCTGCATGATGATGAGCGTCCGGTTGTTCAAGAAAGCGGGACTGAATGCGCGATACCACGCCAGGTTTTTGTCCATGGATCGCCCACAGTCTACGAAACACAGTTCGATGTGGCCGGCGTTCCAATGTATAGGAGGAATACGTTCGTTACCCGGCTCGTCGACGAGCCGTTGTTCGCGAACACACAACCGATTTCGATAGTCGGCCAGGTTTTTGTCGAAAAGCGGGCGAAATGACTCCAGATTACGCGGCGCGTCGAGGCTGGCGTCCACCACCCATTTGTCCATCCACCCGCTCCGCCAGACGAAATCATCGAAAACGTGCAGACATCGGTCGGCGAAATATTCGTTTTTCAGCAAACCCTTCAAAATGTGAAACGTAGAGCAGCCCAGCCAGGGCCCGACTTCCACTACCTCTCCAACGCCACGGTAGTAGCGGGTAATGAAACGGTAGTACTTCCGCTCGGCCTCGGAAAGCATTCCAGGTATCGAACACGGTTCCGGACTCTCACATTCCCAAGGTTCGCGGTGCTCGAGGATGGACCTGATCAGACGCGTGTCTGCGTCCAATCCAATAACTGGGTCTGTCAGGGCTTGTCGACGCCGGCGTTGTTCTTCGATCCGATGGTGTAGCCACACCGTCCGGTTAGACAGTCCCGGTAGCGCTGCGGACGGGACCAGTTTCAATAATGGAACCAAAATACGCTGCAGTAAAGCCATATTACCCGTAGCTTCGATCTGACTGAGGTATAGTGTCGCTGATGAGTGAATCGAGGAGCATCGCCAGACGTGCCGGTTTCAGTCTGCTTGCGACGGGCTTAGGTTTGGCAGTCGCCATGGTGCTCGCAGAAGCGATTCTGCGCATGATGGGATACCCGCACACCGGCACCCCTTACCCGAACGAACCGACCATGTTGGAACCGCACGCAGTGCGCGGTTGGCGAAACAAACCCGGTATCTACCGCTATCCCGCATACCGGAGCGGCGATACACCGATTCTAATGACCATTTTGCGCGATGGACGTCGCCGCAGCATCGATGCGGCGCGCTCATCCGGACCCAAGATCGTTCTGGTCGGAGGTTCATTTGTACAGGGTTGGGCAGTTTCCGATGACGACACGTTTGCCTGGGAGCTGCAGCAGCATTTTTCCGGTTTCGAAATCGTGAACTTCGGCAACGCGGGTTACGGCACCTATCAGTCGCTCCTGTTGCTGGAGGAAATCCTTCCCCGTCTGGGCGATGTGTCGCTCGTCGTTTACGGCTATTTCGACCATCATGACATCCGCAACGTCGGCACGAGTGCGTGGCTGGCTTCCTTGTCACGAAACCGCCGCCGCGGCCATGTGCAGGTTCCGTTCGTGCGCATGAATGACGACGAGCTGCGACGATTTCCACCCGCCAGTTATGCGGGTCTCCCGCTGTACGAACGATCCGCCTTGATGGCGTTTCTGGATGATTTTCTAATCCCGATTCGGGACCGGCCGCTGGTGCCAACCGGAGCGCCAGTCACGAACAGCCTCTTGATCCAATTGCGTGAGCTGACTGCACGGCATTCCGCCCGTTTTGCCATCGCGATGTTAAGCGCCGCTCCGACAAGACGGGCCAGCCTCAAGGCTTATGCGCAAGAACAAAATCTGCACATGTTCGACTGCCACGTCGAACGCACTACCGAGTACCGCGTTCCCGGAGAACGCCATCCGAACGCAAAGCTACATACACTCTGGGCCGATTGTCTCGTCCCGCCTATTGAGCGCCTCCTGTCGGACTCGTCAAATCAGGGCTAAGCCCGGTACAGGTCTGACAAATGGGTGCTTCATAGTTACCGCGATAGATTTCCTTGCGTCGAGCGAGGCTTTTCTTCCACACGCGCCAGAACCCGTCTTCGATCACGTTCCCGAACCGGTACTCGGCATTGTAGTCCTCGCAGCACAGGATCATCGTCCCCTCAAACGTAATCGTGGCGCGCCGGCTGCGAAAGCAGCCGAAAGCCGGCATGTGCGTGACGCGGCTGTCATCGATCAATCCGCCGCGGCTCGAAAGTTCCTGATCGGGGGCGGTTCGGTTCTTGATCACGACTTGCTTTTCGTACTGCGGATGTTTATCGAGATAGTCATCAATCCTACGAATGTTCTCGGACGGCTGTTTGTCATGCTGGGATACGAATATGTAAGAGACACCAGTGTCGAGGAGGGTCAGCATCCTGTTGATGTCGAGTTGATCGGCGTTGGTATTGATAATAATGGTGCAGAGTGGAAGCCTCGCACGTGCGTAGCGAACGAATTCATCCAGACGTTTATCCAATAAAGGCTCACCGTAGAAATTAGGGGTAATCACTCCCCGGTAGTTCAGCATCGCCAGCTCATCGATTAGCCGGTAGTACGCGGAAACGGGAAAATTGCCTTTCGGCCGCGGCTTGATCGATACGGGACAGTAAGAACACCGCCGGTTGCATAGAGAGTTCATCTCGATTTCGACGGCCAAAGGCATACGAAATCGAAGCACCAACGACCAGTACCAACCCCGTAGAACGGAGTGCTGCAACCATTCGAAAGGATCTCTGAAGCCCGGGCGATAGCGACCCGTAGCGTACTTCAACTCCGAACCGATTCCCCGGACGATTGTCGACCAATAACCGCGTGGGCTCAGACCGTCGCTCCTACCGCATAGTCGAATCAATCACCGACGTTCCCGATCGTCCGCGCGCCGTACACGCGGCCGATCTGATGTCCCGCGTTGATCAGGTTGATTCTGAAATTGTCGCTCCGCCCTTTCAGTAGTTGTTGGAGTGCTTTGACGAGATGCACGGCAGCGCGCCAGTAGGAACCGCGGAACCGATCGGGATCGGCGCGAAAATGGTCGATGCCCCGACTGAATCCGTAACCCAGAAAAGCGCGGTAGCGCAGGCGCTCCGGATGGACGTGATGAAAAACGACAGCCCCGTGCACGTGGTACCCGGGGTCGCCCACGTCCCGCAAACGGGCGACGAATTCGACATCCATCCCAGACCCGCGGCGTGCGCCGGTAACACCCATGTCCTCTCGAAACCCGCCGATGCGGAAGACGGACGCGCTGCGCACCGCCATGGAAGCCCCCCAAGGAAGGGGGTCGTCTTGTGTATAGAGCCTGGAAGACGCGGCGATTTCATAATGGACGAGATAACCGGCGAACACTTTCTTATTGTCGCTGTTGCCGTACCATGCAGGAACCTCGCCCGGCCATTGCGGGAAGATCGGCCCGCCAAACCAACCGCAGCGCGGATGCTGTCGCGCCGCCCTCAAGTACGCCTCTATCCAGTCCCCGGATACGGTGACGTCATCGTCGGTGAGCAGGAGCAGATCACCCCGCGCGCGGCGAATTCCTGTATTCAGCGCGTAGCCCTTGCCCTGCCGGGGTTCGAACAAATACACAACCGGCATAGATCCGTGAAACCGTTCGACGACAGCGCGGGTGGCGTCAGTGCTGTTGTTGTCGATGACAATCAACTCCCCTTCGCCGGACGCCGCGTCCAGCGCCGGCACCAGGCTCGCCAATAGCCGCTCTAATCGCTCGCATCGATTGTAGGTACACACGATAACACTAAATTCCACGATACTTCCCTAGGGGCGCTTGCGCGCCACAACCAGGACGGATTTTCCGGAGAAAATATTGCGGCGTCCCTGCACGACTCGAAGTACTCCGTAGACGGGCGCGCTCAGGAGTTTTGTGATTGCATAGAGTATCGTGCGGTTACCGAAATACGAAAAGAGCGATTTGTAGATCTTGTTGCGTACAGCCTGGCGTAACTGCATTTCGTCAAGATCCTGATAAACGATCCGGCACAGCTTCAGGTCGCCGTGCTTCGCTAACGCGGCGAAAGACGGCTCGTTCCAGCGGGTCAAATGATGCGGGGGCGTATCCCACCACTCGTGCAATCCCAGGATAGCGGTTGGCCGGCGCGTACTCGGTGTTGCTACGACGAGAAATCCTCCGGGCCGGAGCATGGATACGCACTCAGACACAAACTCGCGGACGTTCTCGAGGTGTTCGATAACGTGAAATGCCGCCACCATATCGAAGGGGGCATGCGCTTTGACCGCGCCGGCAATCTGTTTGATATCGACCCAGGCAAAGGTCTGCTCCGGAGCCCGCTCCCGGGCCCGCTCCAGGGCGGCGGCATTGAAATCGACGCCGACAACACGGTTGTGCCTGTGCGCGGCGATTTCAGCAAAATGCCCCTCGCCGCACCCCACCTCCAGGATTCGTCCCCGGTTCATATTGGTCACCGCCAGCGAGGATCGGTACTCCCAGCGTTCGCCGTACCACTCCCGATCGCCGTAATGTTCGGCATCGGCGCTTACCATGGGAACGACGAATTCGAGCTGACAGTCTCGGCAGCGCCGGTAACGGTACTCGGTACCGCCGCGCCGATAGGTTTCCCGTTTCGGTACCACTTCGACACTCAAGCATACCGGGCAACTCGCGTCCGACACGGAATCGCTACGCATCTACTGCAGACGCTCGCCCAGCGGCGCGTAGTTGATCGGACCATAGTTTCGCTCTTCATATCCGTCATCCCACTGTTCCAATACGGTGAGCTGACCGACGTCCGCGCCCCACACCCATTGATATTGGCCCCTGCGCTCGCCGCCGATACCGATGGTGTACGTGCCGGGCCGTAGAAACCGGGCCGGCAACTCCACGATCGACGTGAAGTCCCCACTGCGAAGACGGGTGCCTTCCGGAGCGTCCTGCATCGTCGTCAGGCGCACGCCGTCCTTGAATATCGACACGAAAATGTTGAAGTCGGACAACTCGACCCGACTGCTTCCGCGGCATTCTATTCGGATGCGTTCGGATGGTGAGACCACGGCTCCGCGGCCGGCGCCGTCACCGTTTACCGTCAATTCGGCAAAACAAACCTGGCCCGCCAGAGGCCCTTTGAACAACCCCGTGTGCATGTTACGGCCCGGCTCGGACATCAGCTCTAGATAATGTCTGATGGCCCCTTCCGCGGGACCGTCAAAGACGATCTTACCGCCATCGAGCACCAGGCAGCGGTCGCATAAATCCATCACCGAGCCCAGATTGTGACTGACGTACAGAACGGTTCTGCCGCTGGTGGCCACATCCTGCAGTTTTCCAATGGAACGCTGCTGAAACTGCTTGTCACCGACAGCGAGGACCTCGTCCACCAACAGGACATCTGGGTCGAGATGCGCGGCGACCGAAAACGCGAGACGCACGTGCATACCGCTCGAATAGCGCTTTACCGGCGTATCAATGAACCGACCTACTTCCGCGAACTCGACGATGTCGTTAAACTTCCGGGCTATCTCCGGACGGCTCATACCCAAAATCGCGCCGTTCAAAAAGATATTGTCCCGCCCGGTCAATTCCGGATGAAAGCCCGTACCTACTTCCAACAAACTCGACACTTTACCGCGGATGCGCGCACGCCCCTCTGTGGGAGGTGTGATCCGAGTAAGCACCTTGAGCAGCGTGCTTTTACCCGCCCCGTTGCGACCGATTACGCCCACCACTTCGCCGCGCGCGACCTCCACGCTCACGCTTCGCAAAGCCCAGAACGCATTTCGCTCTGAAACCACGCCGGCCAGTGACCGGTAACGCCGAAGCGGCGCACGCAGCCCATTCATGATCATTTCTCTGAAGGACTGCCCAGTCACCTGCGCGCCGTTCACGGCGTATCGCTTGCCGAGACCCTCAATTTGAATCGCGTCGGTTGCGGCGAGTTCGTGCTTCATATCACATCGGCGAATCTGTGCTCGACGCGGCGAAAGTACGCGAGCGACAGAATTAAAACGAACAGTGAGAGCGCGCAGGACGCGAACAGAGCACCGATTGCGACCTCACCACCCAGAAAGCAGGCTCTGAAACCGTCGATAATTCCTGTCATCGGGTTCAACCTCCAGAGCCAGCGCCAGGATTCAGGGACGATACTCAACGGGTACACAATGGGCGTGGCGAACATCCACACCTGCAGAATGAACGGGATTACGTATCGGAAATCACGGTAACTTACGGTCAGTGCAGCCAACCAAATACCTATTCCCAGCGACAACGTGATCAGCATGAAGATCAACAGTGGAAACAACATCAGCGACGCTGATATACCGACACCAAAGTACCAAAGCATGGCCAGCAACACCGAACTGGAAATGGCAAAGTCGACCAGCCCGCTGCCTATGGAGGACGTCGGAATAATGACCCTCGGCAGATAAACTTTATTCACGAGCTGCGCCGAGGCGACTAAGGACATGCCGGCACTCGACACAGCGTTGGCGAAGAACAACCATGGCAACAAACCCGCGTAGACGAACAGTGGGTAAGGATGTCCATCTGACGGAATCTTGGCGAAACGACCGAACACCAGGCTGAAAATCAACATCGTTACAACCGGTTGAATAATCGCCCACGCGACACCGAGAACAGTTTGTTGGTAGCGAACCTTCAGGTCACGTAGTGTCAGCACCCAAAGCAATTCCCGGTATGCCCACAGCTCCGCGATGTTCAAAGTGGACCAGCCGCGCGCAGGTTCGATTATCGTCACGCGCGGCTCCTGGCCTTGCACCGAGGGGGGAATCATGCGGCCTGGCTGGCGCGTCGGTATTCCTCGAAGGTACGGCGGGCGGTATCGTGCCAACTGAACTTCTTCATAATCGCCGTGCGGGCCCTTTCCACTCGCGGATGCGCGTCTTGCGACTGCAGAATCGCCAGCAAATCATCCGCCATACCGTCGACGTCGTGCGCATCATGCAGGTTGGTGAGACCGTTGGCGATTTCCGGGAGTGATCCTCGATTCGAGCACACCACCGGGGTACCACAAGCGAGGGCTTCCAACACCGGCATTCCGAATCCTTCGTAGAGAGAAGGAAAAAGCAGGCAATCCACGCTATTGAGCAGCAACGGCATGTCCGAATGACGGCGCACGTAAATTTCGTCTATATCTGAATCGGTGAGCCCGACGCGACCCGCAAGGCGCATCAATGATCCGCGACGCGCCCTGCTGTTAACCAGCCGCAAACGGAATCGACAGCGCGACTTGAGTTGTTTGAAGACCTGCACTGAGGTTTTATGATTCTTGTAGAACTGATCTCCAGTAATCAGAATGCGGCGTATGGGTTGTTGTTCGTCCCAGCCTATCGACGCCTTGAAAGCAGAAACCGTATCCTCGGGTAAGGGTCTAAATGCGGGATCGACGCCGAGATGAATAACGCGAATCTTGTGTTCGGGAACGTCGGTGTGCTCGAGCAGGTCGCGCTTCGTGCTTTCACTGACGGTAATCACCCTATCGGCATGCACGAGCTTGCTCACCGAGTACTCGCTTAACCACGGCCTGGGGGCAGGTTCCTGACCATCGATTTTCCTCTTCCACCTCAACAGGGGAATTAGATCGTGCACCGTCACGATTTTGGGTCGATGATCGAGCGCTGCAGTCAGGTGTGCATAGCCGTGGTCTACGATATGGTAAACGTCCGCGCGCATTCGTTTTATCTGGCGGGGATACGTCCAGTAACGTGCGACACGCATCGCCCACCGGCTGTCGGGATATTTCGCGAAATTGGACTCGGGGCGGAACCGACTCAGTTCCAGTCCGCTATGGTTGCCGTCCGTCAATCCATTCGCCAGCGCATCGGCGTACACCTCCATGCTCGTGCGGTGGTCGGCCTCGTAATTCAAACAGTGAACGACTTTCACCACCACCGTCAGGCCGCGTAATACGCGCTGAACCAATTCCACGCGGTACCGATGATGTCTTCGAGGGACGCGTATCTCGGGGACCATCCCAGTGTCCGGCGGGCGCGCTCGGAATCTGCCACGAGGACCGGTGGATCTCCCGGCCGCCGTGGCCCCGTAACTACGGGAATCGCGCGACCGCACACTTGTTCAGCCCGGGAGATGATCTGTTTTACCGAATAACCCACGTCGTTCCCGAGATTGTAAAACTGAAATCCGTCAGTGCCATCGAGGGCTTCGAGGGCAAGGATATGGGCCTCGGCGAGGTCCAAAACGTGGATATAGTCGCGAACGCAAGTTCCATCCGGCGTGTCATAGTCGTCCCCATGCACGGTGACGTAGGCCTGCCGGCCAAGCGCCGTTAGCAGCACGTTGGGGATCAAGTGCGGTTCGGGGTCGTGGCGTTCACCGATTCGACCCTCCGGATCGCACCCGGCGGCATTGAAGTATCGTAGCGCGCACGATTGCAGTCCGTGCGCCGACCCGAAGTCCCGCAGTATATGTTCCACCATTAACTTGGATCGTCCATACGGATTGATCGGGTCTTGCGGATGATCATCCCGGATAGGGTTTGTGTTTGGAACTCCGTATGTTGAGCAGGTGCTGGAGAAAACGAACTTTTCGATCTTCGCAGCACGCATCGCGTTCAATACGGTCAGCGCTCCGGTCACGTTGTTGTGATAGTACCTGCCAGGATCACTCACTGACTCCCCGACATAAGCATAGGCGGCAAAATGCAGGACCGCCTCGGGGCGAAACCGATCCAGCGCGGTGTATACGGAGTCGTAATCACGAATGTCTCCCTCAACCATAGGCCCCCACTGTACTGACTCTGCGTGTCCTCGACGCAAATTATCGTACACGACCGGTTCGTGGCCCATGGACGCGAGCGCCTTACAGGTATGGCTTCCGATGTATCCGGCGCCGCCGGTAACGAGCACTACCGCCATGACTTTACCGCCCCTCTCATAACGTTCCCTCCGCCATGAGTTGCTCGAAATAGGCGATCGTCTTGGTCAGGCCTTCGCGCAACGGAACTCTCGGTTCCCAATCCAACTCCTCCCGGGCTCTAGTAATGTCTGGACACCGCTGTTTTGGATCGTCGCTGGGGAGATCCGCTTTGACGAGTTTCGAACCGGCGCCCGTCAGATCGATGATCTGTTCGGCCAGATCAATAATGCGAAATTCTTGGGGGTTTCCCATGTTTACCGGCCCGGTGAACTCGTCACTCGTTTTCATCAACTTGATCATTCCATCGATCTGATCGTCGACGTAGCAGAATGATCGCGTTTGCTCCCCGGACCCGTAAATGGTGATGGGTTCGCCGCGTAGAGCCTGTACGATAAAATTCGATACTACGCGACCGTCGTTCGGGTGCATTCTCGGGCCATACGTGTTGAAGATACGTAAAACCTTGATGCGCAAATTGTGTTGTCGACGGTAATCGAAGAACAACGTTTCTGCGCAGCGTTTCCCCTCATCGTAGCAGGACCGCAGTCCGATCGGGTTGACATTGCCCCAATAGCTTTCGGTCTGCGGATGCTCTGCCGGATCCCCGTATATCTCGCTGGTCGAGGCTTGCAGAATCTTCGCCTTGACCCGTTTCGCGAGCCCCAACATGTTGATGGCGCCGTGAACGCTCGTCTTTGTCGTCTGCACGGGGTCATGCTGGTAATGTATCGGCGACGCGGGGCACGCCAGATTGTAAATTTCGTCGACTTCCACGTAGAGGGGAAAACACACGTCATGACGCATTATCTCGAACAGCGGATCGTGCACGAGCTCGAGGATGTTACGCTTGGAGCCGGTAAAGTAGTTATCCACGCACAGTACGTGCATCCCCTCGCCCAAAAGCCGTTCACACAAATGCGAGCCCAGAAACCCTGCGCCCCCGGTAATCAATACTCGCTTGTTTTTATGCATTGGATCGTCCGGTTACCCTGTCGTTAGAAAATTCAATCGAAATTCCGATCCCAAGCACGGCAAAGAAGTAAAAGCCGTTGGCCGGTATTTGAAAATTCGCGTCGACGAAGCTCTGTATGAGAAACGCGGTCACGGCCACTGTACACCCATAAAGCAGCCCCCACTCCGGGATACGGAAACTTTTGAAACAGGTCACGAAGAGCTTCACCACTACTATCAGGATAGCCGATACCGTCAGCGCGAATCCCACGATACCCAGTTCGATAAGGCTTTCCAGTACGTCGCTGTGTGCGTGATTGTAAAGAAGCGGCCGCAGGCTTCCGTCGCGATAGGCGGGGAACAGCCACTCAAACGACCCCGCGCCGGACCCCCAGGGTTGGGAATCGTACAACAACGGCATCAGCAATCGCCACTCCGTAGCTCGTTCACCCAAGTCCAGACCGGCGACCATCAGCCTCTGATATACGCCTTCTGTTCCCGACAAAAACAGCGCCAGCATCACGATTATCGCCGCGACGGCGGTGACTCTTACCACGCCGGAGCGATCGGCCCTGGAAACAGAAACCGTTGCCAGCATCAATGCCGCGGATGCGATAAGGGCCAGGATTGCCGCTCGCGAGCCGCTATACAGGAGCACGCCGGCGAATACGAGCATACATGTCAACAGGCCGACAGCGCGGCTATCGGCGAAACTCGTCCAACCGCGCTCCCGGGTTTTGGCTGTCTCCGTCAACAGCAACCCCATTGCCAGCGAAAAAGCGATGACGACGTGCGCCGCGAATTGATTGCGATTCACAAAAGTCCCTGTCATTCGATCCCAATGTCCGTCACGGAGCGAGTTCGGAACGAACTCGAAACCCGACAGCAGAAATAAACCGCCAAGGATCGTCTGAAAAACACCGGCGCCCACCAGCAGGTACGCGGCGCGCACGGCTTTCCCCGGCTGGTTCAAGCAAATAATCGTTACCACGAAACACGCCGCATACGCGGTATATTGCAGCGCCCGTCCGAGAGTGTCTCCCGGCGTGAGGCTGATTCCGGAAACCGGCGCGAGCGGACTGTGCACGCCGTACCCGATCCATTCCCGCAACGGCACGGCCTGCGCAAACACATAGAGAACACCCGCGGCGAGCAGTACCATGGGTACGCGAACCGATCCGAGCGCGCCGGAGTGAAATCCACGCGTTGCCGCAGCCAACAGGAGCACGAAAATCCAAGTTTGCGCGGTCGCCGCCGCCCATTCCGGTTCGCTGCCCCAGGGAAGCGGCAGCCAAGCAAGGAACAACAACAGGAACGCAAATCCCCAGTCCAGTTTGCTCCCGGTCGCATCGCCGGTGGGAAAATCACCCTTGCGCATTGCCGAAAACGCGAAGCTGCGATTCCAAATAGCGGTGCAGGCCGTGGCCGGGAGGTATGTGCTCGCGCACCTCCGGTACCCAGCCGTAGCGCAGGGCCGCGTCTACGACGAATCGTCCACGGTCGAACCCGAACATGCGATCGACCGCCTGCCGATACTGCCGGCGCACCGAGCCCGGCAAACGGGGCCACAACAGCATACCCGCGATTACGCTGTCCTCGAGGGTCCGGCGCTCCCAGGGCGAAAACTTCAGGGCGTTTCGAAGCGCGTCTATTGCGACCTCGTCGGCCACGCCCCGATCGGCTCGCAGTCGGGCCAACGCCGCCCATGCTTCGCCCCAAGTAGGGCGTAGATCGAGGGCGCGGCGCGTGGATGCCGCCGCTTTATCGAGTAGCCGGCCGATAAGCGGCGCATCGAAAACCTGACGCTGCGCCTGCCAGTGGTAAAACCGTCCCAGCGCCAGTCGATAGTCGGGATCCACGGGGTTGAGCCTGATCGCAAGCTCTATGCGGTCCTGCGCCTCTGGGCCTAAGCGCGGGGCCAGCCGCCAACCACTCGCGTACCAAGCTTGCAGCTCGGCGCGCGGCCTCAAAGATACCCACTCCGCGACGGCCCATGCCACGGACCATCCCAGCAGAATGGCGCCTAGTACAATTCCCGCGTTACGCGCAAAGATAGCCAGACTGTTGGTTTGCGAGGAGGTTACGATGCCTTCTTTGCTATCGCGCGGCCGTAATAACCGCTGTAGGAATACCGATACCGCCCGTCGTAGTAGTATGGAGTCCGGCGGTGCTTGACCTGGGATAACACGATCCCCAGGGGGTTGATATTTGCGCCTTCGAGCCGCCTCAACGCATCCTGAACCATCTTCAGCGTCGTTCTCTCCGACTGAACCACCATCAATACCGCATCGGCGATGTGACCAAGAACGATGGCGTCGCTGACCGGAAGAACCGGCGCGGTATCAATCACGATGTGATCGAACTTCTTGGGAAGTTCGGCCAGAATCGCTTTCAACTTCTGCGAAGATAGGAGTTCGAGCGGATTCGGGGGCACCGTCCCGCTCTTGAGTATCACAAGATTGGCGCAATCCGGGTCTGAGATCACGCATTCGGAAAGCGGCTCGGCACCGGCGACATAGTCCACCAGACCCACGCCCTGCTGGACCCCGGTGACCTGGGCCACCCGCGGTTTGCGCAAGTCGGCGTCGATGAGCAGTGTCGGACCGAGTTGGGCGTAAGACAATGCCAGGTTTGTGGCCAGCGTGGTTTTTCCCTCTCCCTGTACCGCGGAGCTGATCAGAACCACGCGCGGGGGCGCATCGACGTTGGAGTAGGTGACCCCCGTCCTTATATGATTGATCGCTTCGGCGAAGGAAGACTGGGAATTGTGTATGTAATGCCGCTCCGGGATGCTGAGTTCGGATGCCGGTTCCCGTTTCTTGTTTCGACCCTTGAGCTTCAGAAGGGGAACCACGCCCAACACCGGCAAGCGCAGTTTCTCTTCGACCTTATCCGTGCTGCTGAACGTGTTGTCCGTATACTCCCGAAGAAAAGCAATCAGCACACCGACTATGGTACCGATGACAAACCAGATGCCCACGATCGCGGCTTTGTCGGGTTTGTACGGATGGATCGGCACCCGTGCCGGATCGACGACGCGCGCGTTGCTCAACGTGTAATCCGTAGACAGGTCGGTTTCCTTGAATCGGGTCAGGAACATTTCGTAGAGCTCGCGGTTGGTGGCGACTTCTCGTTCGAGTTTGGCGAGTTCGAACTCCTTCTTTTGGGTTTGCACCACTTGTCGCGATTCCGAGTCGAGGCGCTTCCGAGCGGCGCCCAGATCCGCACGTGCCGCGATGATTTTCGGATGTTTCGGTCCGTATCTTTTCGCGAGCTCCGAGTAACGTCTTTGCGCCGCCACGTATTCCTGATTCAGGATCCCCAGCTTACTGCTCGTCAACTCCTCGCGACTCTTCAGATCGATCATTCCCTCCTTGTCCTGAAATGCCTGCAACGCCGCCTCAGATTCGACGACTTTCTGCCGCAGATCCTCGATGCGCTCGGTCAACCAGGAACTCGCCCTTTTCACCTTGTCCAGGCGCGACTCCAGACCGGTCTCGATATAGGCATCCACGACCGCGTTAGCCGCTGCCGCAGCAAACTTCGGATCCGGCGATTCGTAAGACACCACGACCAGCTCGCTGTTATCGTCGCCCTTGACCCTGACGCCCTGCTGTATGGCGGCGGCCAATGCATCGGTGGTCCGTTGCGCATCTCGACGCACCGCGGCGTCGCTCTGCCGGGAGCCGACCCCCGGCGACAGCAGATCACGGATTTCGGCCCACCACTGTTCGGGTCCTGAACGCGCGCCGCCGGCGCCGTTCGCAGGGCGTACCGAGTCCGGCAGGTTCGCGGCCGCGCGCTGTGCCACCAGCCGACTCTTCAACAGCTGGTGCTGAGTTTCGTAGAACCGCCATGAGGGCCCGGCGAAGATGACCGCTCCTTCTACAGAAGTCAGGTTCGCCTGCTCCGGTTCGATAACCAGCGTGGCTTGCGCTCGATAGACCGGAACGCGAGTCAGGGCCACCCACACCCCTACCACCAGTCCCAGCACTACCGTGAGTAGAATCAGCAACCGGTGCTTTCTCAGCACCCGCCAGTATTCGTAGAGCTGCAGCCCGGGATGATCGTCGTTGGCGGTCCCGAGCAACATTTCCGAAACGCGGGGTTGGATGGGGAAACGCGTCGTTTTTTCCGTTACATTGTTCACTTTAGAAGAAACTCGCGCCGATGGTGATGACATCTCCAGGTTCGATATTGTCCGTAAGTTTGGCGCCCGAAATCTTCACCTGTGGATTGCCGTCGCGGGTAATCGCGATCTTGCGTTTGGAAGCGCGCGGACCGAACCCTCCAGCCAGCGCCACGGCTTTTTCCACGGTCAAGCCGCGCCGGTACTCGTAGCTGCCCGGGTTACGCACCTGCCCGTACAGGTACACGTACTCATGCTGGGTGTTTGTGGGCCGGGGGCGCGCGGGGACGGTAATGACATCTCCGGGTTCGACCTGATAATTCAGGCCGACCTGGTAAGGATTCGAACCTTCGGACTGACGGTAAACGGTGACGCTCTTTACGTCGGCGTCCGCAAGGTAACCGCCGGCCACCGCAATGGCTTTTTCCACCGACATACCCACCGAGAAACGGTGTTCGCCCGGGTTGTTGACCGCGCCTCCCACATACACCGGGCGATATTCGAGCACACTGACGGTGACGACGGGCTTCACCAAATATCCATCGAGCAACCGCTTCCGTAGCCGCTGTTCCAATTCGCGTACCGTCAACCCGGACACCCGGACTTCGCCGATCAGGGGATACGAGATGACGCCGTCGCTGGGGATGCGGACGCTCGGGAAGCTCAAGTCCGGCTCCTCGAAAACGTTGATGGCGACGGTATCACCGGGCGACAGGCGATATTGCGCCTCGGCGTTCGCCGGCAGGTTAAACGCCGCACCCAGGAGAAGAACAATCAGGATACCCTTTGCCATACACTGCCCCCGGCCACCGGGGTGCGCTAAAAACCGCTGCCGCCGAGAAAATACCGGAATCGAACGTATAACGAAAATATTCGATCCTCGAACTCGGCCTCGGGGAAATTCGAATCCCGCTCAAACCTGCCGTAGCTCCCGCCGAACGTCAACCAGGAGCGGAACGCGTAATCCAGGCCCGCCCCATAATCTTTGAGCGTGTCGCGTCGCCCGTCGCTGAACTTGTCACGGGTCTGATTGAGATAAACGAAAAATGCCCATCGGTCGGTCAGCCCATGATCCCAGCTCATTCCGATCAAGCGCGTGTCGATGAAGTCTGAATTCAAATCGGTGGTTTCCTCCAGGCTCTTCGAGGCATGGACTCGCACGGTAGAAAACGGCTTGGGTTGCCAAATCACGCGTCCGAAATAGCTTCCGGTTTCCGTATCGTCGCGCCGCGGTGAGTCGAAGTCTTTTTCGATACGACCGATACCGACTTCACCCGTCGTGGCTTCGCTCGCTTCCCAGCGCAAACCCAGATAATAGCCGAACTCTTCGCTGTCGAGGTCCGACGCCGGAGAGAGAAAGTCGATGTCGTCCCAGGCGCCGCGTACGAACAAAGACGTACGTGGACCGAGGTTATAGTACACCGTACCGAACACGCGGTCCTCGTCTCGATCGCGCCCCTCCTGGTCATTGTTCGTGAATCGCCACTCGCCCGCTATCGCCCCCAGCGACAGTTGCATCCGGTTTTCGCGCCGTCCGTAGGTAAGCTCTCCGCCATAACGCGTGACCTCGAACTCATCCGGTCCGGATGCCAGCGTGACGATCTCGTCGGACGATGCGAGACGCGATGCGGACGTGCCGCGGGGCTCGTGGGTATCCTGACGCTCGGCGAAAATATCCGCCTCGAGCTTTTCGCTGAGATCGAATGTAATCACGCCGCTGCCGCCGTGATCGGTGGTGTCCTCCGAGTCGAACTCGTCGTAGCGTTCCAGACTCACCCCATAGTAGAGCTGGGCCTGATGGCGGCCGACGTTGGTTCGGTACAGCACCGCCGGTCGAATACTCCAAACGTTGTCGCTGCGTTTCTCCGGGTCCGGGCGTCGAAATACATTATCGTGGTGCCGATACATGAGCTCCAGACTCGGGTACCAGCCATTGTACGTTTCCTCGGCAAGCTCCGGTCGCGCGTTGAAACCCCGTTCCACCGCGGCCGCGGCCGGGCTCGTGTGGATGGCCGTCTGCGCCGCCACGGAACCCGTCATGGCGGTGCCGAGCGTCCACCCCATCCACCAGGCGGTGTGTGCCATATAGGCATGATTGGTGCCGGCCATCCCCTACCGTCCGCTCACGGGCTGGCGGGGGGCGGTGGCGGCACCACCTGGGGCGGCAGCGGCGGCGCCGGGGGTGGCGACACCGGCGGGGGTGGGAGAGGAGTTGGCGGCGGACTCACGGGCGGCGGTGCAGTGGGCGCGGCGCCGCCGGGCTGACCGACGGACGGCACACCGAACTCCACGACCTGCGGCAGTTGTGCACAGCGCAACGGGTCACCACCGGCGGCACGGCACAGGACAACATCGCAATCCACCCGCTGCCGGTCACCACGCCGGCGATCGTTATCGACGAAAAAAAACGCCACCGGCACGCGCTCGATACCCAGTGCTTGCGCAACCGGGATACGGTCACTCTCGACCGCGCGCACCGCGCGATCCCCTTCGACGCGGAATAACGCTACCGGCAGCGGCCGGCCAAACCCCACCGCGTTGAATTCCGCCGTGAGCGCCTCGACGCGCTCGTCGCTCACGTCCTCGAGGTCCGGGACGTAGTCCAGCTCGTCCCGCAGCTCCGCCAGCGTGGTGACCAGGTGGTGATCGCCGAAACCCAGTTGCGGAACCAGGGTCAGCGTATGCCCGTCACGGAAGAACGCCTCGACGATCTGCTTCAGGGTCACCCCTGGACCGTACCGGTCGACGAATTTGACCGGTTCCGGGTTGTACCAGACCACGACCGGCACCTTGGCAGCGGGGTTTTGCCCGGCCGCGGACAGCCGCTTGGCATCGATGTCGACTAAAACCCGCTCTTCCTCCTTGTACAGCGACACGATGACCGGCCGCGGTTTGACGACCCCGTAACCGCCGGGGTCGAGGTCGCCGGCCCGGAACCAGCGTTGGCCCGCTGCGGCGTAGCGGCGAAGTTCGGACCGGGTCGCCTGCAAGATCGGGGGTCGTCGAAACCAGTCCGGATACGGCTGCAAACGCTCGTCATCATCGAAATAGCGGGTAATGACCTCGTCGAGCGTGGCTGCCTCGAGATCGTCAACGGAAAAGGTTGCGGCGCGCCACTGGTCCTGCGCACCGGCGTCACAGCGCCAGCCCGGAAACGCCCGGACGATGCGCATAGCGTCGGTGAAGTAATCCTGAGTGCGGGATGCGTCCAGGCGCACCGCCGCCGCCAACACCCGCGACAGAGGCCAATCCAGGGTCAACCCGTGCAGCGCCACGGGCACGAAAGGATAGCCTTTGTAAAGGTAGCCCTCGGTTTCTACCGCCGGCCGCACCGGCGGTACTGTATCTCCGGTGTCGGCGGCCAGGGCCGCGCCCAACAACGCGCAAAACGCGCCGATACCCCACACCTGTCGAACGCGCGGTCGGCTTGCTGAGCTCGGATTTATCGTTGTTTTTTCGTGGGCCACGGCCTCAAGTACGCACCGAAGTCCGGGTTCGCTGCGTCGGATTGTACCGTGTTTTGCGGTCCGCTTCAGGGCTGCAAGACGACCGTTTCGCAAACGAATGTAAAACGCGAACGTCACCGTGGGGCGCCCAACTTCACCGTGCCACCCATGTATCCCCGCAGCGCGTGAGGGACGGTGACCGTGCCGTCGGCGTCCTGGTAATTTTCGAGTATCGCCACCAGGGTGCGGCCCACCGCCAGCCCGGACCCATTCAGCGTGTGCACGAATTCATTGGATCCGGAGGCCGGAACGCGCCAGCGTGCGGAAAGCCGTCGCGCCTGGAACGCTTCGAAATTGCTGCACGAGGAGATTTCCCGGTAGCGGCGCTGTCCAGGCAGCCAGACCTCCAGGTCGTAGGTTTTTGCCGCGGAAAACCCAACATCTCCCGAGCACAGGGCGACGGTGCGGAACGGCAGTTCCAGCCTTTTAAGGACCGTTTCCGCGTGCCCGGTCAATTCTTCCAGCGCGGCGTAGGAATCGTCCGGTCGCGTAACGTGGACGAGCTCCACTTTTTCGAATTGGTGCTGGCGAATCATCCCGCGGGTGTCTTTGCCGTAACTGCCCGCCTCGCGCCGAAAACAAGGCGTGTGGCAGACGTACTTGAGAGGCAGTTGTCCATCGTTCAAGACGGTGTCGCGCACCAGGTTGGTTACCGGAACCTCAGCGGTGGGAATCAGGAAATACTCCTCCTCGCCGCGCGTAGCGAACTGGTCGTCCTCGAATTTCGGTAACTGCCCGGTACCGAATAGACTCTGCCGATTAACCAGATACGGCACATATACTTCACGGTATCCGTGTTCGCACGTATGCAGATCCAACATGAACTGGATCAACGCACGATGCAGGCGCGACAGGTCACCGTAGAGCACGACGAACCGCGAGCCAGTCAAGCTCGCCGCCTTCTCGAAGTCCATCATGCCCAATGCGTGCCCCAGTGCCACATGGTCGACCGGCGTGAACGGGTATTTCGGGATGTCTCCCCAGCGCCGAACCTCTACATTTTCCGTTTCGTCCCGGCCAAGCGGTACGCTCTCGTGTAGCACGTTGGGAATCGTCCACATCAGCTCGTCGAGCTCCGTTTGCAGAGCCGCGAAATCCGCCTGTACCCGGTCAAGCCGCTCACGCACGCCGGCAAGCGTGCTCAGCAACTCTTCCGTGTCCTCGCCACGGGACTTCATTTGCCCGATCAACTTCGACTTGGCGTTGCGCTCCTGCTGCAGGGTCTGCAATTCGACTTGCAGGGCCTTGCGTCGTGACTCCAGTGCGCTCAAGCGCGCCACGTCCAGGTCGTAACCACGGTCACGCAGTCGCCGCGCAACTTCATCGACGTTCTTCCTAAGTAACTGAGGATCTAACATTGCGGTCCACTTCTCCGTACTGCGAAAGGGGCGTTTTCTCTGGGTTGGTTCTTCTTATCTGGGTCCAGACCGGTACTGTCAGAACCACCAGCGCGCTAGGGCGATGCCCAAAAACGTGCCGCCGAGACACAGTGTCACACTTAAGACTACGTTCCAAACAGCCTGCGCATACCACCCCGCCATCAGCAATTCTATAGTATCCAGCGAGAACGTAGAAAACGTGGTGAAACTCCCGAGCAGTCCCACGAAGAAGATCAACCGCCATAGCTCGTTATCGGCGATCCGATCGATCAGGGCAATCGACAAACATCCGATAACGAACGAGCCGAGCACGTTGACCAACAGAGTTCCGTACGGGAATCCCGCACCCAGCCAGGCGTGTACGCCGTGCACGGTGGCGAATCTGAGCAGCGCTCCCACCGCGCCACCCATTGCCACCGCAATCAGACTCTGTATGGAACTCAGACGCGCTGCCTATCGTTCACCGGTCTGATCGATAACATCGGTTCCTTCCGGCACGATGAACTCAAATCGCTCGTCGTCAATATCCGGATTACGCCGATATTCGCTGAAATCAATGCGCGTGGTCTGACCCAGCGCGTCGACCATCTCGACGCGGCGCAGCTCTTTCCATTTGAACGCCAGCCGCAGCGCCTCGAAGCTCTTTTCGCCCGACTTCGGGGTAACCGCCACCCAACTCAGTCCACCCTTGTTTCCGGCGTCGGTCACTTCGAACTCCGCAGCGAGCTCGGTACTGCCCGCCAACAACGCGGCTGGCGACTGGCCCAGGGTGTCGGCGAGTTTCTGTACGGTGACCTGATCGATATCGATATCGTGGATCCACACATGCTTTCCATCGCTGACGATCTTACGGTCGGCCGGCGGAAAGTAGTCCCACACAAAACGTCCCGGACGTTTGATGGCAACCCGGCCGTGGCTCGCGTCCAGAGGCTGGGATCGTTCGTCGTAAACCACCTGATCGAAGGCCGCTTCCAACGCCCGGGTACCTTTGAGAAAGGCGTGTAGCTGTTCGGCGGCGCTCGGCGTGTCGGTTTGTGCGGCCGCCAGTCCGGTCCACACCGCCAGCATGACAACCATCTTGGCCACCCGCGCGGACCGGGTTGGTTTATCTGACATTATCCACTAGTCCTCGGGAGGGGGTGGAGCGAGTACGTCGCGTTTTCCATTGGATTGCAGCGGCCCCACGACTCCCGCCTGCTCCATAGCTTCGATCATGCGCGCCGCCCGGTTGTAGCCGACGCGCAATTGGCGTTGTACTGCCGAAATTGATGCACGCCGCGTCTCGGTGACCAAGCGCAAGGCCTGGTCGTAGAGCGGATCGTCTTCCCAGTCGCCGTCCCCGCCTGCTAAGACCGGATCTCCCCCGCCATCCGTCGTTTGGCTGGGCCCGGTGAGCACTTCGTCCTCGTACTCCGGTTCGCCGGCCTTTTTCAAAAACTCGACCACACGATGGACTTCCTGGTCGGAAACGAAACTCCCGTGCACTCGCACTGGCACGCTGGTGCCCGGCGGCAGGTAGAGCATATCGCCGTGACCCAGCAGTTGTTCGGCCCCGATCTGATCCAGCACGGTGCGCGAGTCTACCCGCGACGACACCTGAAAAGCGATTCGCGATGGGATATTGGCCTTGATGAGCCCCGTGATTACATCCACCGACGGTCGTTGTGTAGCGAGTACCAGATGTATTCCCGACGCGCGGCCCTTCTGCGCCAGCCGGGTAATCAGTTCTTCCACTTTTTTCCCAACCACCATCATCAGGTCCGCGAGTTCATCGATCACGACGACGACGTATTCCAAAGACGTCAAAGGCGGAGCCTCCGATTCGGGATCGGCAAGCGGATCGGGGATCGGGCTGCCCTGGTCCGCAGCGCTCGAGACCTTACGGTTGTAACCGGCGATGTTGCGCACGCCCAGGGCGGCCATCAGCCGATAACGGCGATCCATTTCCGCGATACACCAACGCAAGGCGTTGGCGGCCTCTTTCATGTCGGTAACCACCGGCGCCAGCAAATGCGGAATGCCATCGTAGACCGATAACTCCAGCATTTTCGGGTCGACCATAATGAACCGAACGTCGCGCGGCGTCGATTTATATACCATGCTCAGGATCAGCGCATTGATGCACACTGACTTGCCGGCACCGGTGGTACCGGCGATCAGGAGATGCGGCATCTTACATAGATCGGCGATCGTAGGGACGCCACTGATGTCCTTGCCGAGCATCAAAGCGAGCGGCGTATTGGCGTCTTCGTAGAGGCGCGCGGACAACCCCTCGATCAGGCGCACGGTTTCCCGGGTTTCGTTGGGCACTTCCAACCCGATTACCGTCTTCCCGGGTATGTTGTCCACGACTCTTACACTCACTGTCGAGAGTGCCCGCGCCAGATCCCGCGCCAGCCCTTGAATCTGGCTGGCCTTGATTCCCGGAGCGGGTTCGATCTCGAAACGCGTAATGACCGGGCCCGGGTGCACCGCAACGACTTCGACCTCGACGTTGAAATCAGCGAGTTTCTTCTCCAGCAGGCGCGACATCGCCTCCAATTCGTCATGCGAATAACCGGAACCGGTCGGTTCCACCGGATCGAGGAGCGACAACGGAGGAATGACTGTGGAGTCGGTGGACTTCGGTTCGAACAGGTTGGACTGTTTCTCCCGCTCCAGGCGCCCGCTGTCGTCCTTTACTTGAATCCGGGGCTCGATGCGCGGCGGCTTCTTCTGATCGATGCGCGCCCGAATCTTGGTGACTTTCTCGCGCCGCTCGTGCCTCGCCCGGAAGCCCACGACGCGGTCGATGGCGGTCATCGTCTGTTCTCTTAGCCGGTCCAGCAGCCAAAACGTCCGCTCGCCGATTACATCCATCAACCAGAACCAGGACAAGTTGGTGAAGAAGGTCACCCCGGCAAGGAACATCGCCAGCAGAAACATCGTCGCCCCCACGGGTCCGAATGCATTGACCAGCCCTTCGTTGGTCACCGCACCCAGCACACCGCCGGCGGCAAACGGCAAGTGGGCGGATACTTGCGTGAAATGCAGGTTCTCCAGTCCGCAACCCCCCACGATCGTCAATAGAAAACCGGTGGCGGTAATAAGCTTGCGCTGATAATTCGTGGCCTGATTTCTACGATTCTCGAAAATGCGCCACGCCAGGGCCGCGACCATAATCGGCAACAGAAACGATACATAACCGAACCCGTGCAAGAGCAGATCGGCGAACCACGCACCGAATCGTCCGCCGAGATTCGCCACCTGGTCGGCGCTCCCGGTATGCGACCAACCCGGATCGTTCGGAGAATACGTGATCAGGGACAATGCAATGTACAGCGCGACCGCACCCAGACCAAACAGCGCCGCCTCCCGAGCCAGATATAGAAGCCTCGGGGTCAGGATTGGTTCGGAAACTTTTTTTCTTCGCGCCTGGGCCATTAATCGCGCTGTGTCTTCATCAGCCAACACCCGTCCGGGGGTCTCGTATAGTACTCAGTTCTGATGTGGAATCACGCATTTGACCGGGTATTTTAATGGTTTTTCCAGCGCCGGATCCTTTTGAGCCCCTGTACAGATGTCGTAACATACGCACCTCGCCCAGCCGGAATCGTGGCCTCCGCCCCCACCCCGGCCGGATCACACCAATCCCAAGATGACGATTGTGCATTTCGATGGCTGATCCCAAACATTGTCGAGTATTGATTCTCGGTTCCGGCCCCGCCGGATACACCGCCGCCATTTACGCCGCACGCGCCAATCTCTCGCCGGTACTCATTACGGGTATCGAACAAGGGGGCCAATTGATGACCACCACCGATGTGGATAACTGGCCAGGGGATGTCGAGGGTTTGCAGGGTCCCGAATTGATGGACCGCATGTTGCGGCATGCGCAGCGCTTCGAGACCGAGGTGGTGTTCGATCATATACAGTCGGTGGACCTCACTCGGCGTCCTTTCTCGCTGTCCGGCGATAGCGGCGCATATACTTGCGACGCTCTGATCGTAGCGACGGGCGCCTCGGCCAAGTACTTAGGCCTGCCATCGGAGGAAAAATACAAAGGCAAGGGGGTATCGGCGTGTGCGACCTGCGACGGATTCTTCTATAGGAACCAACCCGTTGCGGTAATCGGTGGCGGCAATACCGCGGTCGAAGAAGCCATTTATCTCTCCAATATCGCGAGCCGGGTCACGGTCGTGCACCGCCGTGACAAGTTACGGGCCGAAGCCATACTGGTCGACAAACTCATGGAACGCACCGGCGGGGACGGCAATGTATCGATCGAGTGGGACCACACACTGGGCGAGGTGCTCGGCGATGAACAGGGAGTCACGGGTGTTCAGCTCGTCAACAAACACACCCAAGACACAAAAGAACTGGACGTTCACGGCGTTTTCATCGCGATCGGACATACTCCCAACACTCAGTTGTTCCAAGACCAATTGGAAATGACCAATGGATACATCAACGTTCGCGGCGGCGGTAACGGAGACGTTACCGCCACCAGCGTACCGGGCGTATTCGCTGCCGGGGACGTCATGGATCACGTATACCGGCAAGCGGTCACGTCTGCCGGCACCGGATGTATGGCGGCCCTCGATGCGGAGCGCTTTCTCGAAGGGGAAAGCGCTTGACGATGAGTAGCGACGACTCGGACCGACGCCTGTTCCGCCAAGCCGTATCGGGCGTGGCACCGGCGAAGCAGCCGCGAATCCCACCCAGGCGATCGCGACCGGCCCCGGTTCCCGCGCAGACTAAACGTGACGAGCGAGCGGTGCTCCTTGCCCTGGAAACCGGAAGCGACGATCCGCTGGACTGCGAGACCGGCGACGAAATCGCTTGGCTGCGAGCCGGCGTGCAACGGGCGGTGCTTAGAAAACTGAGGCGCGGAGATTTCAGCGTGACCTGTGAACTGGATTTGCACGGTCATACGGTGGCCAGTGCACGGACGGTTTTAGCCGCCTTCCTCCACCAAGCACGCCGCGAAAATCACCGCTGTATTCGCATCATCCACGGCAAGGGTCTGCGCTCTCCCGGCAAGACCCCGGTGCTGAAAAATAAGGTGTACGGATGGTTGCGCCGCCGCGACGAAGTGCTGGCCATCGCAACGGCCCGCCCGCAGGACGGTGGTTCGGGAGCAGTTTACGTCATCCTCAAACGGCGCCGCTGACCGCGAATTCCAGTATTCATGTCCGAGGCTGTATCACCGGCGTGCACCGGAGACCGGTTGTTCGATATCCCCATCGTGAACGATCCGGGACCGCAGGGGTGCTGGTATGGTCTGCGGGGCGACAGTCTGGGATTGGCGCTCGCTGAGGCCGCCCACCGTGATCGCCGCCGAACGATTGTGGTCGTTAGCGAAGACGCGCGTTCCGCTCAGCGCCTGTGCGATCAACTTGAATTTTTTCTCGGTCGTACCGGGACCGTCCCCTGGCTGTTGCTGCCGGATTGGGAGTGTCTGCCGTACGACAACGTCTCCCCGCATCAATTTCTGATCTCGCAGCGACTGCGCGCACTCTATCGCCTTCCCACGTTGACGCCCGGAATTGCGGTGGTGCCGGCCGCCAGTCTCATCCAACGGCTGCCCCCGCGTTCGTTCGTCGACGGGCATACTTTTTCGCTTCGAATCGGTGCTGTGCTCAACGTGGAGGCGCTACGCGGGAAACTACACAACGCCGGTTATCAGTTCGTGAGCCAGGTCGTGGCACCCGGAGAATTCTCGATTCGTGGCGGCATCATCGACCTGTTTCCCGGCGGTAGCGAGCAACCGTATCGCATCGACCTCCTCGATGACGAGATCGAGTCGATCCGCATTTTTGATCCGGAATCGCAAAGAACCGTCTCCAGAACGGATGGGCTGGAGATGCTTCCAGCGCGAGAATTTCCCTTGGACGAACAGGCGATCGCCGACTTTCGACGTGCGTTTCGCCGTGCGTTCTCCGGGGACCCGCAGCGTTATGCAGTCTACCGGGATGTCTCGAAGGGAATAGCACCGCCGGGCATCGAATTTTACCTTCCCCTGTTTTTCCCGCACATGCAGACGTTGTTCGACTACCTGCCGTCGGAGTCGTTATTCGTGCTCACCCCGCAGGCCCGCGACACGATCGAAAAACTCAATGCGGAGGCCCGTGACCGCTATGAAATCGCGCACGCCGACGAAGACCGTCCGGCGCTCAGGCCCGAAGCGGTATTTTGTCCAGCGAGCGAAGTCGACGAGCGGCTGCACCGTCACCCATCGTTACAGATCGCGCCTTTTTCCGATTCCAGTGCAGGATTCGGTTTCGCCACCGCCCGCGCCCCCGAAGTCACGGTCAATCCGCGTGCCGATAGTCCCTATCGCGCGTTCTGGGACTTCGTCGACGGGTTCGCAGGCCGCGTTCTGATGATCACGGAGAGTCCGGGCCGGCGCGAAAATCTTGTCGGCCTTTTTCGCGAGCAAGGAAAAACACTGACCGTGTACGACGGCTGGTCCGAGTTCCTTGACGCAACCCAACCTTTCGGGATCGTTGTGGCCCGCCTTGCGCACGGTTTCATACTGCCGGAACACCGGTTGGCGATCGTTACCGAGGCCGACCTTTATGGCCATAGGGTCTTGCAGAAACGCCGCCGCAGTTCCGGCGGTCTGGACCCGGAATCGGTGATCAAAACACTTGCCGAACTCAATCCAGGCGATCCCGTCGTACACACGGACCACGGTGTCGGCCGCTATCGGGGACTACAAACCCTGTCTATTGAAGGGGCACTGACCGAGTTTTTGACCATTGAGTATTACGGCGGGGACAAGCTTTATGTGCCGGTACTGTCCCTTGACGTCGTCGGGCGCTATGTGGGAGCCAACGCCGAGACTGCGCCATGGCACAGACTCGGCAGCGACGCATGGTTGAAGGCAAAACAAAGAGCGCGAGAACGCGCCTATGATGTCGCGGTCGAGTTGTTGGAAATACAAGCGCTTCGCAATGCGCGCGTGGGGAACGCGTTTCCGGCGACCGACGACGACGCTTATCAAGCATTTAGTGCGTCTTTTCCGTTCGAAGAAACCGCCGATCAACAGCATGCCATCGACGAGGTCTTGGCAGACATGGAGTCGTCGAAACCCATGGACCGCCTCATCTGCGGAGATGTGGGATTCGGCAAAACAGAGATCGCAATGCGCGCCGCGTTCATTGCCGTAGACGCCGGAGCTCAAGTCGCTCTACTCGTACCCACTACTCTGCTGGCCCAGCAGCACCACCAGAACTTCGCAGATCGTTTCGCCGATCTACCCGTGAAAATCGAATTGATGTCCAGATTTCGTTCCGCGAATGCGTTGACACATACCGCAGCCGGCCTCGAAGACGGCACGGTGGATATCGTCATCGGGACCCACCGATTGTTACAAAAAGACATTAAATTCAAGAACCTGGGACTTTTGATCATTGACGAGGAGCATCGTTTCGGGGTGCGGCAGAAGGAAACCCTGAAGCGGCTGCGCAGTCAGGTGGACGTGCTGACGCTTACGGCCACACCGATACCCCGAACTTTGAATATCGCCCTTGCCGGGCTGCGAGACATATCCGTCATCGCCACGCCGCCGCGCTCGCGTCTGTCGATAAAAACCTTCGTGCGTGAATGGAGCAACCCCATACTCAGGGAGGCGGTCTTGCGGGAAATACGTCGCGGGGGTCAAGTGTATTTCCTGCACAACGAAGTGCGCACTATCGGTAAGATGTACGAGCGGCTGGCCAAAATCGTTCCCGAGGTGGAGATTCGAACTGCTCACGGACAGATGCCGGAAAAAGAACTCGAGGCGGTAATGCGGGATTTTTACCACCAGCGCTTTCAGGTTCTACTGTGCACGACGATTATCGAAAGCGGGATCGACATACCCACCGCCAATACGATTTTCATCCACCGTGCCGATCGATTCGGCCTCGCTCAGCTCCATCAACTGCGCGGCCGCGTAGGGCGCTCACACCACCAAGCTTACGCGTATTTGCTCATCCCGGACAAAAAGACGCTAACCGGCGACGCCCTGAAGCGATTGCTGGCGATCGAATCGCTTGAGGATCTTGGGGTTGGATTCGCACTCGCCTCCCACGATCTCGAAATCCGCGGGGCCGGTGAACTCCTGGGCGAATCGCAAAGCGGGCTGATCGACGAAGTGGGTTTCTCGTTATACACGGAATACTTGAACCAAGCAGTGGCTGCGCTGCGCGAACAACGCGGCGAGCCCGGTACAAACGTGGTAGCGGCGCGGCAACACACAGAAATAAACTTAAACTTCCCGGCGCTGTTCCCCGAGCTATATCTGCCTGACGTGCATCTGCGACTCATCCTCTACAAGCGCTTAGCTACGGTTCGGGATCGCGCGGAGCTGGACGACATCAAAGCCGAGGTAATCGATCGATTCGGTCCGCTCCCGGAACCCGGCGAGAATCTGTTCAAGATCGCCGGGTTACGGTTGGAAATCGGGCCGCTGGACGTGGAACGTATCGAAATCGGACCCTCCGGTGGTCGCGTTCGCTTTAGGGAAAATCCGCGTATCGATCCGGGCACGGTGCTGCAACTCATTACCGGCGACCCCAGCCGTTACCGGATGAAGGATCCCCATACGTTGACCATACGCGCCGACCTGCAGGAGCCGGAACAGCGGCTGGAGGCCGCGATTTCTATAATACAACACCTTAAATAATATTTGTATTTCATTGATTTATAACATCTTCATAGATGAGATTCCGCATGTCCGCAATGCGCATCGGGTATAAGACGCCGTCTAGATGGTCACATTCGTGCTGTACCACTCGTGCATGGAAACCGGTCGCCTCACGCACCAGCGGCATACCCAAGGCGTCGTAACCGCGGTAACGCAACACCGTGTGCCGCTCTACCAGGCCGCGCAGCCCGGGCACGCTGAGGCAGCCCTCCCAGCCGCTCTCGGTATCGGCGGACAAAATCTCGATCTCGGGATTGATGAGCACGGTGAACGGTACCGGTTCCGCCTCCGGATAGCGCGGATTGGCATCCACGCCGAAAATAACGATTCGTTTCGATTCTCCAATCTGCGGTGCAGCGATCCCGGCGCCATTCAAGGCTTCCATAGTATCCATCATATCCGTGATCAACCCATCCAGCTCGGGTGTATTGAAATTCGTGACTGGTGCCGCCTTCCGATACAGCAAAGGCTCGCCCATCTTCAATACTCGGCGTACGGCCATCAAACGTTACCCGGCTGTGTTGATCCCTGTTATGATGATCGACACTGAACGCTCGAACCCTACGGTCATCGGTTTTGGGTCGGTTTCGTTACAGGCGTTTTTTATCATGACCTTACGACTGCTGAAAATCCCCATCGTACTCGCCACGCTGGGCTTGGCCTGCGGTGCCTACGCCGAGACGAAAGAATACGTCGTAGAGGTGGCGGTGTTCGCGCATCGCAGTGCGGATTCTACCGGGGAAATTTGGGAGCGATCGTATACCGGGTTGACATCGACCGAAACCGAGGCGTCTGTCGAAAGCGTCAATATCTTGCCCCAAGGACCCATGGAACCGGTCGCAAACGTGTTACAGCGCAGCGGTGAATACCAGTTGCTCCACTACGTTGCCTGGATGCAAGACACACTGGTCAGAAGTCCGTCTACCCTCGTTTCGATTCGCTCCGCGGCGGAAGGCCTGGATGGAAAGATTCAGGTTCATGGGGGGCATCTTTTGTTCGCCGATGTGGTGGTGAACTACGCTGGGATGCGGTTGCCCGGGATGGTGACGGCGTCGGTGTACTCGATCGAAGAAAAGCGCCGGCTCAAGTTGAACGAAACGCATTATTTTGATCACCCGTTTTTCGGCGTCATTCTCAGAGTGAGTCGGCACGAAAGCTCTCCTTGATCGCCCAATCGCGCGTCCGACACCGCCCCGTCACCGGACGACGGTGCGTGTCGCTAACCATGTCGATTCCGCAACGTGGCGCTTCACGGTCGGACCGGTTCCGGTGTTCGAAATGTGAGCGCTGCCACGCGCGGAATCAGCGCGCACAAAAGCGCTGTGACGGCTTCCTGCGCGGCGCTGAATACGTTTTCGATTTCCATTGCCGTGATCATACCGTCCCCCCGGCCGGCTGCTGGATTGACCACGATCGCAATGGTCGCGTAGCACAGTCCCAGCTCGCGCGCTAGACTTGCTTCAGGCATACCGGTCATTCCTACGATGTCCGCACCATCCGACTCCAGCCTATTGATCTCGGCGGCGCTTTCGAAACGGGGCCCCTGGGTCGCCGCGTAGCAGCCCGCACCCAGCAACGGAAACCCCAATTCGGCACCCGTTTTTATAATGAGCTCTCGCAACTCATTACAATAGGGTTGCGTGAATTCCGCATGGGTGACGGGTTCCTCCCCACCATCGAAATACGTGTGTTCCCGCCCCCACGTGTAGTCGATAATTTGGTCGGGAACTACCAGGGTGCCGGCCCGACACCGGTTCGTGACGCCACCGACAGCCGCAATCGCGATAACCGCTTCGGCACCGGTCCGCCGCAATGCCCATAGATTCGCGCGATAGTTGATCCGATGCGGAGGAATACGGTGTTCTTGTCCATGCCGCGCCAGAAAACACAACGCGTGCCCTGACAAGGTACCCCCAAGAACGGGGGCGCTGGGGTTACCATAAGGGGTTTGTACTTCTGTCTCCTCACGAGCAGTGAATTCCGCCAAACGGGCGAAACCACTGCCCCCGATAACGGCTAAACGTGCCATCGACAATCTCCTGGTGTGTAAGGCGGCTTTCAGCTTCGGCCGTAACGGTCTTCGAAACGCTCGATGTCGTCCTCTTCCAGGTAGGAGCCGGTCTGGACTTCAATCACCTCCAGATCATCAGGTCCTCGGTTTTCAAGCTTATGCATCGACTGCCGGGGAATGTACGTCGACTCGTTCGCCTGTAGCACGAACTCCTCCCCGTCTCTAGTGACCACGGCTTCGCCTTTCACGACGACCCAGTGCTCGGCACGTTTTTGGTGTCGTTGCAGAGAAATCGCTTCCCGTGGTTTCAGCACCAGCCGCTTGACCTGATAACCCTCTCCGCTATCGAGCGCGACGAAGGACCCCCAAGGCCGAAATACCTCGGTATGGATGTCGGCCTCCTTGTGTCCTTCGCATCGAAGCCGGTCAACCAGTTGTTTGACGGATTGATCGGCATCTTTCTTAACAACCAGCACAGCATCCGCCGTTTCGATTACGATCAGATTACTCACCCCTACAACGGTAACAAGCCGTTTGTCCGCGTAAACACACGTATCAGAAGTATCGGCAAGCATAATGTCGCCATGGGTCGTATTGCCGTTCTCGTCGGATTCAAGCAGGGTCGACAGGCGTGACCAGGTGCCGACATCGTTCCAGTCCGCATTGAGGGCTACAACCACTGCGTTGTCGGTGTGTTCCATAACGCCGTAATCGATCGAGACGTTGGGACAATCGTTCCAGGCTTGAGCGGCGGGTCTGACGAATCTGCCGTCAGTATGCTTACCGTCCAGCGCCCGGCGGCAGGGCGCGACAATCTCGGTAAACCTGTCGAGCTCCTTCAAAAACGTATTCCCGCGAAACACAAACATCCCGCTGTTCCAAAAATACCCGTCCCGGTGCAACAGTTCGACCGCCGTATCATGGTCAGGCTTCTCTATGAATCTCGCCACCTCGAAGGCGTCGTCCGATAAATCAGTCCCCTTTTCGATGTACCCGAAGCCCGTGTCCGGCGCCGTCGGCGTCACACCGAAAGTCACCAGCCGGCCATCTTCCGCCCAACGGCGCGCCTCTTCAACCGCGGAAAGGTAAGAGGCCAAATCATTGATCACGTGATCAGAGGGCATGACTACGTGCATACAGTCATCGTCGTATGCAAATTGCGAATACATGACCGCCAAGGCGGTAGCCGGTGCCGTATTCCGCCCTTCGGTCTCCAGCAGAATGTTCCATTTTGACCTTGCGCACCGACTGAGTTGCCCTTCAACAAGAAACCGGTATTCCTCGTTACACACGACCACAATCTGTTCTACACCTGGAATCGATTCTGCACGCCGGACGGTGTCCTGGAGAAACGAGAGGTTCCTACCGAAACTAAGAAACTGTTTGGGATAGTAGAGTCGGGAGAGCGGCCATAAACGAGTGCCTGACCCGCCGGCTAGGATCACGGGAACGATGGGACCGGTCATTGCCGTCAGCCACTTCCGACTTTCTCAATGCCGAAATTTCCGGTATCCCGGTCTATTTCGGGCACGAGGTGCTTGAGCAGCCCTACGAGGCTCTCCTCCTCGAAATTCTGGACTTGCTGTTCCATTCTCTCGATTATCGGTACCACTACTTGCCAGGCGACTTCCCCGCTCCGGGCCAACAAAATCTTGTCGTGCTCGGTCTTTACCGCGGTTTCTTCGTTGTAAAACAATTCTTCCACGAGTTTCTCGCCGGGACGCAAACCGGTATACACAATCTCGATATCCCGGCCTGGCTCCTTACCCGAAAGTTTTATCATCCTTTCCGCTAGAAACGCGATCTTAATGGGTTTTCCCATATCCAACACGAAGATCTCGCCCCCCTCTCCGGCCGAACTCGCCTGAAGGATCAGCTGCGTCGCCTCGGTAATAGTCATGAAATACCGCGTGACATCAGGGTGCGTGACAGTGACCGGCACGCCTTCACGTATCTGCTTGCGAAATAGTGGAACTACGCTTCCCGTCGAACCCAGCACGTTTCCGAATCGTACCATTACGAAACGAGTTTGCGATTGTGAATTCAGCGCTTGACAATAGATCTCTGCCACCCGCTTACAAGCGCCCATAAGACTTGTTGGGTTTACAGCTTTATCCGTAGATATCAGCACGAACCGATCACACCCACTTTTGTGCGCCCGATCGGCGACGGCGCGCGTGCCGATAATATTGTTCTTAACCGCTTCGCGTATCTGCCCCTCCAGAAGCGGTACATGTTTATAGGCCGCGGCGTGAAAAACGATGTCTGGTTTGTGCTCCACAAATACACGCTCAAGGGCACGCGCATCACAGACGTCACCCAGGACAAACGCAATGTTGAGGTTCGGATAGTTTTCGTGTATTTCCCTTTCGATAGTGTAGAGATTGAATTCGCTATGGTCGTAAAGAATCAGTTGCGTAGGATCTAGCGTAGCAATCTGCCGGGTCAATTCGCTACCTATCGACCCACCACCTCCGGTAATGAGCACTTTCTTATTGCGGATGTGGTCACGAATGCCCGCCCAATCCAGGCGCACCGGATCGCGCCCCAGTAAATCTTCGATTCGCACTTCACGCATATCGTGGAAATTGACGTGTCCGGAGACGACATCGTGAATAGTGGGCAGGGTGCGGAATTCGATCCCGGTTTTTTCACACTTTTCCACTATTCTCTGCATCTGTTTGTCCGTTGCGCTCGGTATTGCAATCACAATCAGATCAATGTTCCAACGTTCACATATTTCGCCAATCACATCACAAGACGCAACGACCCGGACACCATGTATCTCTTTGTCGACCTTCTTCGGATCGTCATCCACAAACGCTACCGGGTCGTACACCCGGGGGGAGTTTCTCTTCAGGTCTCGGACGAGTTGTTCGCCGGCGGCCCCCGCACCCACGACCAATGCCTTTTTCTCTATCTTTGTGCTGAAGTGTCGATCGTTGACGAGGCGATAAGCGAGGCGTGAGCCGCACAGGATCAAAGCCAACAACAGAGCGTAAAGAACAAACACCGAGCGAGGGACGAATTCCATTCTCGTAATCAGGACGATTGGTAGCGCCATTAAAGTCGTCCCGATCACGATCGCCTGGATGAGGCGCACGAGATCCGGCAAAGACGTGAAACGCCAAACACCACGGTGTACACCGAAAAAAACGAGCGTCCCGGTTTGAATCAAAACTACCAACGGTATCAACGATATGGCCTGCTGCAGAAAAGGATCTGGAACGTCGCCGAAGTTGTAGCGCAACCAGTAGGCGGCAAGCCATGCTAAGGGAATCACCAATGCATCATGGAGTAAGACCAGCCACCGATATCGCATTACGCGAAGGTGTTTAGGCAGCGACAACAATAACTCTTTCACCGATCAACCACCCGAGATATGTTCTCGCGTCTGACGATCGAAATTGCAAGACCGAGCAGAACGATCAAGGCGGCCGACGGCCATATCCAGCGCGGAGAGACTCTCAACATTTCCATCGTGGCGAACACCGCCAGCAGAATAGATACCAACGCAGCACCCCCTGTTACTTGCGCATGGCTGAGACCGCCAAGTACAGCGCGTTGATAAAAATGACTGCGATGCGCCTCCCATACCCGCTCACCACGGAAGACGCGGTTCAACAATGTAACGGTTGCATCGGTTATGAACAGCCCTAACAGGATTATACAGGCACCGAGTGGAATATTGTGTCGTTTCTCACCCACTAGCGCGAGTACCGCAAAAATGCCGCCGAGAGTGACGCTGCCAACGTCGCCCATAAATATTCTTGCGGGCGCCCAGTTCCACACCAGAAAGCCCAAAGACGCCGTCATTATGACATAACAGAAAAGGGCTATCACATAATTCTGATGTATCGTAAACCAGATTCCCAGCGTGCAGCCGGCCACCGCGCTCTGCGTCGCAGCGATACCGTCGATACCGTCCATGAAGTTGTAGAGATTGATCAGCCATACGATCCACATGACGGTGAACGGAACGGCAAATCCACCAAGTGATATATGCGCGCCGCCAATCTCCAATGAAGCGAAACCTCCGAAAGCGCGAATTGCATAAAGTGCTGTAATCACATAAATAGTAATTCTAATCCCGGCGCTCAGACCGCGCCGGTCGTCCCACCAGCCCGTGGTTGCAAGGACAATGGTGATCAGAATCAAGGGCCACAATATTCCGCCCGCGCCCAGCATCACTACAAAAAACACTGACGATAGCAGCGTCAGAATTACGATGGACAGTCCACCCCCGCGCGGGACCGGCGTCGCATGTGAGCTGCGGGAGTTGGGGGTATCCCACACACCGAGGGCCTCCACGTACCTTTTGATCCAGTACGTGAGCAAGACGCTCAGCGCGAATCCCCCGACAATCACTGGTATTACCAGATAGACGGGCGCGCGGTTCAACCTGGTATCGCCAAGTCCCTAGCCGGGTGCTCGAGAAACCGCTCGGGACGAAAATCAAAGTCGCGAGTGGCCAAATTGTGGCTGAAATTGAAGTTGTAGGTCATTCGTCTGACGGCATCAGTATTCAAGGCAGCGTTTCTCGCAAACACCGACACAATCTTTACGAGTATACGATACGCGTGCGTAGGAACGATCGGTAAGCGCGGGCGCTGACCGAGGGCGTGAAACACGCGCCCCACCATGTCCCGATACGTGAGTACTTCACCCCCGCTGACGTTATAGATATTCCCGAAGGTTTGCGAATTGCCCACGATACTCAACGACGCCTTGACCAAATCGAGAGCATGTACCGGTTGGCGCAGTCCCAGGGAATGACGGGGCAGTGGGAACATCCGGAATCGTGTGATGAACCCTGCTATCGCTGCGACATTCTGATCGCGTCGGTACCCATAAATCATTGTCGGTCGGAGGACGGTGATGGGAATATCCTGTTGCAACGCCGCGCCTAAACACTCGGATTCTGCACGCGCGAGCTGTTCAGCTACGGCCCGTTCGCTGGATCGGCTCGACGTCACCTTGGTGATCGCGCTCGTTGAGCTGAAGGCAATGATGCGGCTAACTCCTGCACCCTTTAGGTTCGGAATATGTTTCGCGAGCAGCCACAATGGTGCGGTATGAATAACCAAGTCGCAATGGGGAAACCGGGTAACGGGCGCGGAGAGGTTGCACTTGAGCCACACAACCGAATGCGTGTCAGCGAACGAATTGGATTGACGAGAAACGGCGATGACTGTGTGATTTTCCTTCGCCGCTTCAACGAGCGGATGGCCCACCACTCCCCGGGCCCCGGTCACCAATACCCTCGCCACTGCCGGGGTCCCGACCTAACGCGAAGACTGAGCTTGCCGTTCCCGCAACCCGGCGCCCGGTCTCAGAACGGAGACGACGCACACAGCGACCACCTGAACACCGAATCGCAGATAGACCCCGCCGTAGACCAACCACATTACCGGGAGCGGATATTTGTTGCGATAAAACTTTCGATAAAAGCGGATCATCCCTCTGTGTAGGTGCCAAAGAACCCGGATTTTCGCACCCTGGCCGCTCATTCCTTTGGCGTGCACAACCGATGCGCCCGGGACGTAAACTACCCGATAACCCGCATCCCAAAAGCGCTTGCACCAGTCCAGATCCTCGCAATGCATGAAGTATTGCTCATCAAGCAATCCCACTTGCTCGACGGCCGCCGCTTTGGCCACCATGAACGCCCCGGAAATCGCCTCCACCGAAACCGGGTTATCGGGCTCCAATCCGCCGCCATGATCGAAGTCCGCAAGAAAGGGCGAATCGCGGAATATACGATGCAGTCCGAACAGGCGTGCGAAACCGGACCACGGAGTCGGGAACGATCGCCGGCAGGTTTTTTGCGGCGTACCGTCCGTATTTTGAATCAAGCAGCTACCCAACCCGTTCCGGGCGTCTCTTTCCAGTGCCGCTACTACCGTAGAGATCGTGTGTCGGTCTACGACGCAGTCCGGATTGACGATGGCATAGTAGGTGGCCGGCGTGCTCCGCAATACCTGATTCACTGCCGCAGAGAACCCGGCGTTATGGTTGTTGCGAACCAGGGTAAGGTTCGTATGAGCGTGGGCCAGCCCCGAGACCGCTTCGAGGCTGCGGTCCGTCGAAGCGTTGTCGACCACGACAATGGCGCAGGATATGTCGGATTCCAGGATCGACTTCACGCAAGAAAGCAACCACGTTCCGGCATTGTAATTGACGATGACCACCACGATATCGAGTTGACGACTCATACCGAAAGTGACGGTGACACGGATCCGCCGGTGACGCCACGGACACCATCAATCATCCCGCGCCACATCATTTTCATGTATTCACCGCGCCGCTTCGAGAACAGCCCGAAAACGACAAATATGAACATCAATCGCAACACATCGTTCCAGATCCAGCGCCCGGGCGCATATTCGCGCTTATAAAGAAGAATGCTGTTGCGAAACATATAGTAGTAGCGAAACGGGCGATGTCTGGGCACAAAACGCCATCTGCCGAACCATATTCTTATCGTTTCATCGCCTAATCCGTGCTCCATCAGGGCGTCGCACGCCCCATAAGAGTAATAACCCTGTCGGTTGGCGCGCAAGAACCATTCCGTGTCGACGTGGTCGATAAACAATCCCTCGTCCATTCCCCCGACCTTTTCGAGCGTTGCGATCGGAAACAAAGTGCCGGAGGAAATGAGAAAATCCGCCTTCACGAACCGCTCGGGTTGTGTCCCCGCGCCGCAAAAAACGCGTCTGAATTTCAAAGCGCCGAATTGAACGAAAAACGAATCGTTCCCTGCGTGGCGCCCCACGTACCGGGCACCCACCGCGCCTACCTTGGAGTGCAAGGCCTGGACACGATTGGCAACGCTGGTCAACGCATGCACCATATCGGCAGCTGGAATGCTGTCTTGATCCAAAATCAGTACGTAACCCCCGCCATGAGTGCGTACCCGCGCGATCCCCACGTTGTGCGCATAACCAATGCCTCGATTTTCCGTGAGCCACACGAGTTCAATTCGATCGTCGACGTCGTCCACGACCCGCAATTCATCGCGATTTCTCGAACCGTTGTCCACCACCACGACACCGGATACCTGTCCCTTAAGACGCTGCAGGGCGCGGCGTAGCACGGTGATATCGGGATTGAACGTGACGACCACCGCATACACGCTGTCCGACGCGGTTGAGATTGGGTCAGGTGCCAAACCCAATGAGCTCCTTGGTCACGAATATCGGCTTGTTCTGAGACTCATGGTAGGTGCGTATCTGTAGCTCTCCCAACAGGCCGAATACGATGAACTGCACGCCGATCAGAATCAGCAGTATTGCCAACAATAATATGGGCCGGTCACTCAGCGCCACACCGAATACCAATCTTTCAATACTGAGGTATAGGGCGAGGACAAAACCGACCGCACCGGTCAGCAACCCTGGAAGCCCGAAAAAATGTATCGGTCGGCCGGAATAACTGAGAAGAAATTTTACCGTGATTAAATCCAGAAACACGCGAAACGTCCTCGAAATTCCATACTTCGAGTCGCCTTCCACTCGCGGCCTGTGGTTTACCCGGACCTCGGCGATACTGACGCCCATCCAGCTAGCAATCGCCGGTATGAAACGGTGTAGCTCACCGTACAGCGTGATGTGTTTCGCGACCTCGGCGCGAATCGCTTTCAGCGTGCAACCGTAATCGTGCAGCTTAACGTCGGTCGTCCACGAAATGAGTTTATTTGCGATCATCGAAGGGAGCTTTCGAGAAACGTAGTCATCCTGTCGATCGTAGCGCCAGCCATTGACAAGATCGTATCCCGAAAGAATTTTCTCCAACAATAACGGAATATCGCGCGGGTCGTTTTGGCGATCTGCATCCAGGGTTACGAAAACTTCGCCCTGCGCATATTCAAAACCGGCAGCCAGTGCCGCAGTCTGGCCGAAATTGCGCCTGAAACTGATAATCTTCACACGGCTGTCCGAGCGCTGAATATCTTTCAGAATTTCTAACCCCCCGTCGGTACTCCCGTCATCGACGAAAATTATTTCGTATGCATGCTCAAGTCCGTTCATGACTTCCGTAATTTCGGTGTATAGCGGACTTAAGTTAGGCGCTTCGTTCAGCAGCGGAATGACTATCGAAATATTCACGGCGCAGTTTCCAGATAGGATAGTTCTTGTGATTCTTCGTCGCCCTCGGATGCACCACGTATTTGCGCGTCGAGTACGAGTTGATACTGGGTGTTCAGCTCGGCGACCTGCTGATCGATCGAGACGATGCCGCCCCGCTCACTGTGCGGCGCGGGCTCCAGATACCTTGCGCGGCGGTCGTGTAACTCGCTCAGGATTTCCTTGAGCCTGGCGTGATCCCCCATGGGAAACACGTGCCCGTTAACGCCGTCGACGATGTCTTCCGCCAAACCTCCGGCATCACTGGCAACGACCCACCTGCCGCTCAATACCGCTTCCCGCGTGACGAGCCCGAAACTCTCGGGCCACATGGACGGCGCGATCAGGACGTCAATGGATTCGTAAAAATGCGCCCGCTCATCGTAATCGAACGGACCGACAAACGTCACCTCGCTGCGCCCCCAGGTTTCCACTTTACGAACGTCTCTGGCCACATCGAAGTCGACGACGAGCAGCGACAAGTTCGGCAGTGCCAGTTCAGAAAGGGCACTTTTTAGCAGGAAAAAACCCTTGTGAGTGCAAATTCCGCCGACGTAACCCAGCTGTAAAACGTCGGTTCTGGAACGCGCTTTTACCGTTCGCCGGGCTGGTATATCGACGCCGTTACGGTTGGTAATCACTTGCCGGAAACCGTTCCGCCGATACAGGTCGGCCTGATAATCCGATACGGCAAAGACACGAGCGGCGCGCGCTAGGCGGGCCGCCAAATAACTCGCGCGTTTCAAGGTTCCAGGCAAATGTGAACTCGTTTGTGCGGCGACGACAGGATTGCGCTGCAGATCGCCCACTGCCTGCCCGTCTCTATCGAGCAAGAACTGATGGTCCGACAACCACCACGCATCGTGGACCGTCACGACGAAGGGAACTTGCGCACGTTCACACGCCTCCAACACCGAACCCGTCAGCCTCTGGACACTGTGAAAGTGTACGAGGTCGGGAGCCTCAAAATTAAGTATGCGCTCGAAGATCTCTCGGATCTGCGCATCTCTATAATTCCAATCCATTTCCGGACCCGGCGGAACGCTGACCGCCGTCACACTAATGCCTTCCCACGCGTATTGGCGCACGCGATAGGGGACCGGTTGTTTCATGTCGTATGTCACCACGGAAACCCGGTAGTGGTCGGCGTAATGTCGACGCAGATGGCGGACGATGTTCAGCAGAACCGATGTCGCACCGCCCATCGCCTGTGGCGGGTACAGCGTATTTACGAACATGATATGGGGCCGATCCGGATCCTGTGAACCGCTGATTCCCAGGAGTTCAGCCGCCTCCAATATCGCGTTCAAGGCGCCCTGCAAACGTTGTGCCAGGGTCGCCGGGTGGTAATTCGCCAGGGCCGCCCGCTTGGCTTGTGCACCGATTCGGCTACTCAAGGCTGGATCTTCGAGAAACCGGGCCAATTTACCGTGCCACGCTGACACCCCGTCCGCAACGAGACCGGTAACGCCCTCCTCCACTACTTGCTGGTATACGGCCGTATTCGAGACCACCGAAGGGACGCCGCAAACCGCGGCCTCCAGCCATTTTATTTCGCTCTTACAATCCGCAAACAGACCGGGTTCAAGGGGGGCGATATTGACGTCGGCCGCCCGCAGGGTAGATACGAAGGTGGCGAAATCCAGAGGTGGTAATTTTGTGATACGCGTCCTGAAACGGGTCAGCGCTTCGGGTATCGTCAGGTAACCGACGACCAGGAGGCGGACATGAGGAAATGCCTCCATCAACTCGCCCAGGGGAGCGGCGACCAGAGCGAAATCCTCGTCGTGGGTCTTGGTGCCGCTACCGTAGAAGATATTGAACGTTCCAGGCTCCTTGGGTACCGCCGGCGTAGATCCTGTTTTGAGAATGGTCTCTCCGATTCCATTCGGCGCGGTAAAACATCGATCCGCGCCGAGCAACTCAGCGATTCTGCAGCGCAGGGGTTCCGTCGACGCCAGCGCGAAACTGCAATGTTCGATAGCTAGTCGATAAAGGTCCGCACCGCGCAGCATCGACTTACGCTCGTGAGCGGGTAATTGGCCCGTGGGACCGGTAAATTTCTCTTCGAGTGATGCGCGATCGAACACGAGATCGTCGATATCGTAAACGACGATTTTGTTCAGCGCGCGGGTATATTTAATCGTTTCGAGAACCCCTGTGAACGCCGGAACCCGATAAAAAATAACGATGTGCGCGAAATGCAGTTCGTAACGTGCCCGGTCGAGATCCCGCCAGGATACCCACCGCGCCGGCAGACCGATAATGGAAAGTTGTTCCAGTCTTTGCTCGACGCGATAATGAAAACACTGCGCGATCGTATCTTCCACTATCAACAGTACTGTGGGGCGGTCAGGCAGTACCGTCCTCGGCATGCCTTGGGGAATCAGGAGCGGTTGATGTTTGTGTAAATCCGTTTTCGATATTCCGAGCGAATCGAGTATGCCGACCACCGCATTCTTGATACGTGCCATCATACTGATGGTCAGGAGAAACGCATTGAAAACGAACATCAGCGGTGGAATGTTCTGAATTCGCGCCAGCGTTAGTTCCACCCTGGCGCGTTCCAGCCGCGCGAGACTCTTGAGTTTAGTAATCAGCGACATGAAGAGTTTTCAGACCGAAAAATCGTCGCGCCCCTGATCGAAATTGGGATTGTAGTAGGGGTCACCGCTCTCGATGACGTCCGAGTATTTTTCACGCAGATAGCGCTGTTCCCGGCTAAAGCGTTGCTGTTTTTCAGGCGTGTCCTCGTAACCCCGTGATATGGATTCGTGGTGATACGCCTCTACATAGGGGGTGAAGACGTTCAAATACCCACGTTCTCTCGCGCGCAGGCAGAAATCGACGTCATTGTATGCGACCACTAGATTTTCTTCGTCAAAACCGCCCAGTTCCCGGTAAATTCGACGCTCGACCATGAGCAAGGCGGCGGTAATGGCGCTCACGTTTTGGATGACGTTGAGCCGATTGAAATACCCGGTCGCGTGGGCGGGGAAATTCTTGTGAAAATGCCCCGCGTAACCTCCCAGCCCTATACCCACACCCGCGTGTTGAATCGTGTTGTTCGGGTAGTACAGCTTGCCACCGACCACCGCAACATCCGCACGCTGGGAATGCTCCAAAAACCCCTCGATCCAATCCGGGGTAAGTATCTCGATGTCGTTGTTGAACAGAATAACGTGTTCGCCGCGCGCCGCATCGACACCGCTGTTTACCAGTTTTGAAAAACTGAATGGGATGTTGTTTTCGACGAAACGAACACGGGAATCGCGGCGTTCAAACTCCTTCATCGAATCGAAAGTGGTCGGGGTAACCGTATTGTTCGAAACGCCAATCACCTCGAAATGGTTGTAAGTTGACTTTTCGAGTACAGAGTTCAAGCCTTGCGCGAGAAGCCCCGGTTTATCCTTGAAGGGAATCACGATACTCACCAGGGGTCGGCCTGCGATCGCTCTTCTTACGCGAAAGAAATGTGGAAGATTGGCGTCAAGGATTGTTCCGTCGATATTCCGTCTTCGCAGTGCATCGACCAGCGCACGTTTACCGTTGCGATGCGCTTCCGGCTTTGCATCGGGGTCCAGACTTGTAGACCCCTTGACCATTCGCCAGTGGTAGAGCGGCTCCGAAATGTGCTCTATGCGCTGCGCCTGCTCCACGGCGCGCAACAATAAATCGTAGTCCTGGGCGCCATCATAGCCGCTGCGAAATCCACCGATACGTTTGCATAGCGTCCGTTTGAGCGCCAGAAAATGGGTGATGTAGTTGTGCGACAACAAAAGATCAGGGGAATAGTCCGGTTTGAAATGCGGGTAGTCCAGATGCCCATCGGGGCGGATGAAGTCTTCGTCGCTATAGATGATGTCGGCGTCGGTCTGTACAGCGCATTCAGCCACCCATGCGAGCGCGCCGGGGGCCAGTTCATCATCATTGTCCAGCAATGTGACATAGTCCCCTGTTGCCAGACTTAACGCCTCGTTAGAAGCCCCTGCAATATTGAGATTGCGACTGAGGTACTTGACCTTGAGTTTCTCTCCCTTGAGGCTGCGCAGGAAATTCAGGGTATCATCCTGCGTCGAGGCGTCATCGGCAATACAAAGCTCCCAGTTTACGTAAGTTTGATTCTGCACCGACGCAATTGCCCGCCCCAGCAACTCCGGCGCCACGTTATAGACCGGCATAACGATACTGATCAGGGGTCCACGCTGAACCTGCGGCGGCATTCGCCGGTGCTCTTCTTTCCATATCTCGTAGCGTGTACGCGACGCCAGGCGGCGGCGTTCAAGCTCGTCGGACTCGGGGCGATACAGCGAGTAAAGCCGCCGCACGGTGCCGGCCAGTCCGTGGCTGCGCACCGCTCTTGGACCCCTTAGCAGAAATTCGATGCCCGGTCTGATTCGGTGGTAGATCATACTTCGGTAACTTTCCGCCAGGCGCCATGCCTTGGATTGTTTCAGAGTCTGAAGTTCCCTTTCGGTGCTTTCGTAGTCCGACAGCCTTTCCTCCAGATAGCGCAGGCGGTTGGACATGATTTCCTCATTGACCAGGTATCGATCTCTAACCAGGACGTAGTCCGTTGAGCGCGGTGCGGTCAACTCTACGACAACCCGGTAGTGTTCCGATTCAACCGGCAGTCGCCGCGGTATAAACTCGAACTCCAAATATGGATCCGCGCCATGTATGGCGAAGACGGCTCCCAGCGACGCATGGTGAAACGAGATCTCCGACAGGCGCGCGTGCGCGGCGATGTGCTCTTCCCCTTCGAGTTTCCAGATACATTCATGGCCGCCGTCCCCGCACAGGAAAACGCGTAAACCGTGGAGGTGCAGGAACCCGAAATCGGTAGGCCGGCGCGCCTCACATGGGTCAAACCGGAAATGCGTCATTGCGTTGGCGTCTGATGGAAGCTCGTAGCACAATGTTTGCCGTTCGGAATCCAGAGCAATATCGGCAACCCGGGACTGTGTTTCACCGTAGATCTCTCCGCCGCGGCGCCAGTAAACCCGAGCTACCGGCCGGGCCACCGCCCGCGCGCCCACCAGCGGCGTATCAAGAAGAATACGGTCCGATCGCACCCCCTTTATCCTGCTTTGAAACTCTTGCTCGACCTGCAAATACCGATCCAATGTTTCGTCCGCGATCGACTTTCCCGCGACTTCGAATGCGTGTTTGACAAAGCTGCGTACGTCGTCGATCTGCAGATTTCGCTGAATGACCTCAAGAGAGCGGCGCTGGTGATAACGCAACGCAAACCACATCAACGCACGGAAGTATATGAAATCGGGCTCCAGTTCCCATTCCACCTCCCACTCTTGATCGAAAACGGCATAGTCGCCGCTTTCCGTAACGACGATGTTTGCGGGCAGAAGATCGATCGCTAATTCGTTTCGATTACCGGAATCGGCCAAAAATTTGTAATAGTTGCGTAGCTGGTCTTCGAAAGAAGCGGCCTCCTCTTCGATTAGTAGACTCCGCGCCCACTCCACCGATAACAGCACTCCACGATGAAATGTTTCCGGCGCCACCCGATGAATGATGCCGTCGAGGTTCACAACCGCATCCTCTGTGCCGATCATTCGTTCTCGATCTACAATGGCACTGCCTCTCTTCTTGCTTATCGCGCAGGAAAGCGAAGCCGGGCGCTGGAATTCAGGCAAATGAGCGAAATCCTTGTCGCACACCTCGGCGATTCGAGAAGCATCATTGGTTGCCACCACCAGAAACGAATTAGCGTGGTCAGCCAAAGTGCCGGCCTGGCACAAGCCTTCCCAGAACAGCGACTCGGGGGAGTCCGGTTCTAGCGGATGTATGTAGTCTCGAGAGCGTATTGCGTCCAAGTGGCAGTACGCGTAGGGATTGCCCAACACATACCGCTCCGACAAGACCACCGTCGGCAATTTGTAGTCGGGAAACGGCAACAGAAACTCGTGATGGTCGAGGCCGCTTGCGGCCAGCAGCCGACCCCATTGCCTTTTATCGTAGGTGCGCATACCGGAGGAGTCGGGCCGATATTCATGTACGCCGATATAACGTTTCGCATGATGATCCTCGTGCGCTCCCAGCAGATACTTGAGACCAACCCGGTTCTCTATGGCGATCACAACGACGCCTCCGGGAGCGAGCGCGTCACGGACGGTACTGAGCAGCGCAATGACGGCGTTTTCGTCTCCTCGCTCGCGGATCGAAAATCGTGCCGCATATTCCGTAACACCAATCAGGAATACGGTGTCATATGTCGAGTCTGGTAATACCAGCGCGTTGAAATTGGCGGTAATGATGTTTACATTGTCGAGATCGCGGCACCGTAACTTCGCCAGCTCGGCACGCGGTCGGCTGCCCTCCACCGCATCCACCGAAAACCCTTGTTCGCCCAGGTAACGAGTTAGCGCACCGCAACCGCATCCCAACTCCAGAGCCCGAGACGCACCGGAGAGATTCAATGCCCGCAACAAGTTCGCCCGTAGTGGACTCAGGTGATATTCGCTCGCCCAGTCCGAAGCTCGAGATTTCAGTTCCATGGACAGCGAAGACAAATCGTTTGCGCTGCTCAACACCTCGCGAAGATAAGCCTCCGCCTCTGCCCCGTCGGAGTACCCGATATCCCGATCACCGTGCTCACGCACGAATATTCCGAGATCGCTCTGCCGCAGATTGTTCTCGGCGATCAACCGGCTCATGAAACATGCCCCGCAAGTCGGTCGGATCGATCTGCGATTTCACCGCCCAGAGACGCGAGCCCGAAGGCGTCACCGTCGTCCTCGACTTTAATGTGAATCAAGTCATACCGGCGATCCAAGGGCAGGTGGTCATGAATGGGATCATTCAGAGCTACGCCAAGGGAAATGAAATAGTCCGCAGCAACCAAATGCAATCGAAGGGAGAAGCGAATCAATGCAATGTCGCCCGCGCGTTTACCCGGTACGGCTTGTCCCTGTAAACGCGTATTGGTCCCGTAGACGCTCGTCCCATCGACGGTCTTCACCGTAACACCGTAGATGAGATCCTCAAACGGTGCCGAAAAATGAACCACAGCGGAAATCGTCAGTTCCGCGCCACGCCGACAAACATGGCCTACGAGATCGGCCCCATCCTGTGACAAGCGGTAATCGATAATCCGTGCGCGCCCATCTCCCCACCGGTACTCCGATGTGTTGTAGGAATTCTGGCCACGGCACGCATCGATACTCGGGTCGGTGTTCAACGATCCCGCTCCGCCATCGGAAACACGTTCCGGGCTGTCGTGCCTCATGGTGTGTTTGCGGTCGGCGCCAAACAAATCTTCGAGGTACTGATTGGTCACGGCTTTGGGTTCGCCGATCGCTTTAGTCACACCGCCGTCCAAGTATACCGCCCGGTTGCAGTGGTTTACGACGCTTTCTACCGAATGGGTAACGAATAGAATCGTTACTCCTGCTTCTTTCAACTTCTGCAACTGCCTGAAACACTTACGCTGAAAGCGTACATCACCCACAGCAAGCGCTTCATCAATAATGAGAACATCCGGATGCATGTTGATTGCCACGGCGAAGGCGAGCCGTACGTACATTCCGCTCGAATAAGTCTTTACCGGTCTGTCGATGAAGTCGTCGAGTTCCGAAAACTCGAGAATACCCGGAAGCCGCGCGTCGAATTCGGACCTGTCTATACCCAGTATCGAGGCGTTTAGACGGGCGTTCTCTCGGCCGGTGAATTCCGGGTTAAACCCCGCCCCCAGCTCTAGAAGCGCGGAAATCCGACCAATCGTCGATACGCTTCCGGCGGTGGGCGTCAGTGTCCCTGCTATCAGCTGCAGCAGCGTGGACTTCCCGGACCCATTACGGCCGACAATGCCGAGTGTCTCTCCTTTGTCGACCGATAAAGTGACATTGCGCAGCGCCCAGAATTCTTCGTAAAGTTTCTTCCTGGTTCCGTACAGGGCCTGAAGCAGGCGGTGCGAGGGATTGGAGTACGTTTGATAGCACTTGCCCAGGCCATGCACCGAAACGGCCACCTTAGAGGACATCGGCAAATGCCCGCCGTGTGCGCCGAAACCACCAATACCCGACGGCCGCGACTATGGTGGCGATGACGAAATACACGGACAACGGGCCCCAGTCTGGGGGCTGGCCCCAAATCACGACGTTTCTTACCTGTTCGACGATGACCGTCAGCGGATTGAGATACATCAGGGGTCGCAGCCCTTGGGGCACCGCGCTCAATGGATAGAAAATCGGGCTCAAAAACAACAGTATCGTCGACAGGATACCCACGATATGGACCACGTCACGAAGAAACACCCCTAGGGACGACAAGAACCACGTCACACCCAGAGATAGAATGACCAACGGCACCAGGACGAGGGGCAAAAACAATACTGTCCAATTGAATTCCAGGTGCGCAGCAGTATTGAAAATGAGTAGGATCAGAAGACTGACTGCGGTATGAAACAATGCCGTACCCACCGCTACCACCGCCAGAACTTCCAAGGGAAAAACCACCTTTTTAACGAAATGGACGTTTGACCGAATCAACTGCGGTGCGCGGACCAGGCATTCCGAAAACAACGCGTGAACCACGAGGCCGGCGAACAGCACGACTCCGAACTGAACGTCGTCTTCGTGCTCGACCCCCCATTTGATTTTAAATACGATGCCGAACACAAACATGTACACCAGCAACATGAGCAGCGGATGTGCGAATGACCATACCAGCCCGAGGACGGATCCTCGGTAACGCTCCAGGACTTCGCGACGGATCATCTGGCCGACGAGGTCACGGTTTTGCCAGGTTATGCTGAACATGGACTCAGCGCCGCGGAACCGGACGGTTTCCCCTGTGAAACCTCTAGCTGACGCGTCTCGGTGCGGTAGCAATGTGCTTCAGATAATGCCCGTACGGACTCTTTCCATACAGCTCTGCCTGCGCCTGCAAGGCATCGCGGTCGATAAATCCTTGTCGGTAGGCGATTTCCTCGAGACAGGCCACCTTCAAACCCTGTCGATTCTCGATCGTCTCAATGAACATAGACGCCTGCAATAACGAGTCGTGCGTTCCCATGTCCAGCCACGCCAATCCCCTTCCCAGCACCTCAACCGACAGTTGACCTCGCTCTAGATACCAGCTGTTCACGTCGGTAATTTCCAACTCGCCGCGCGCTGACGGTTTTATTTCTCTAGCAATGTCGACCACCCGATTATCGTAAAAATACAACCCGGTTACGGCGTAATTCGACTTGGGTGTCTTCGGCTTCTCTTCCAGACTCACGGCTTTTTCTGAATCATCAAACTCCACCACACCATACCGTTCGGGGTCGTTTACCGGATACGCGAACACGGTTGCTCCCCTGGTCTGGGACGCTGCGCGCTCCAACGAGACTGATAGATTGTGCCCGTGGAAAACGTTGTCACCGAGCACCAACGCGCTGCGATCGTTACCGATGAACTCCGCACCGATAATAAACGCCTGAGCGAGCCCGTCCGGAGACGGCTGCACCGCGTAGGAGATGTTCACACCCCATTGACTCCCGTCTTTGAGCAGCTGCTCAAAGCGTGGTGTATCGTGGGGTGTAGAGATCACCAGAATGTCACGAATACCGGCCAGCAGCAGCAGCGACAAGGGATAATAGATCATCGGCTTGTCATATACCGGCAGCAATTGTTTCGACACCGCCTGAGTCACCGGATACAACCGGGTTCCCGATCCTCCCGCTAGTACTATCCCGCGCACTTTCATGAATCGACCCCCAACCTTTCACCCCGGTAGTGTCGCATGGCGGCATCGCACCAACCTGTATTTTCAAGGTACCAATCAACCGTAACGCGTAGACCGCTCTCGAAGGTCTCGCGTGGCTCCCAGCCCAACTCGTTTTTCAACTTAGACGCGTCGATTGCATATCGTTTGTCGTGCCCGGGCCGATCCTCGACAAAGCTGATTTGATTCGCGTAAGACGCGCCGTCCGAACGCGGCCGTCGTTCGTCGAGCACCTCACATAGTTGCCGCACGACTTCAAGGTTTGTCTTCTCGTTGTTACCACCCACATTATAAACTTCACCAATTCGACCTCTGCTGAGTATGTGCAGCAGCGCGTCGGCGTGATCTTCAACAAATAACCAATCTCTGACGTTGTCGCCCGAACCGTATATCGGCAGAGGTGCATCGTCTAAAGCTTTATGAACCAAAAGCGGAATTAATTTCTCGGGAAATTGATAAGGGCCATAGTTATTGGAACAGTTCGACGTCACGACAGGCAGACCGTACGTCTTATGCCACGCGCGAACCAAATGATCCGATGCGGCTTTGGAGGCCGAATACGGCGAATTTGGGCGGTAGCGGGTAGTTTCCGTAAAATACCCCGTTTCACCCAGACTGCCGTACACTTCATCAGTCGATACGTGGTGAAATTTGAAAGTCGATTTGCGTTCGTCGGGCATCATCGTCCAATAGTCTCGCGCGCACTGCAAGAGATTGTAGGTACCCATAATATTGGTGCGCATAAACTCACCGGGACCGTCGATAGAGCGATCCACATGGGACTCCGCAGCAAGGTGCATAACGGCATCAGGCTCGTGGGCGGAAAAAAGCCTACTCATACTCTCACCATTGCAGATGTCCACCTGTTCGAAAAAGTGGCGGCTGGAATCCCGCGCCTCAGCCAGAGACTCGAGATTTCCCGCGTAGGTCAGCTTATCGACATTTACGACCGCCATATCGGTCTCGCGAATGATCTTTCGAACTACAGCGGAACCGATGAAGCCAGCGCCTCCGGTCAAAAGCAGTTTATTCATCGTCATTATTTGAATTAATTCAAAAGAGAGGTTTTAAGAAATCTACTCGTGAAAAGTGCCCTAATTGTCATCGTGCTACTAATACTGGCTGCAACATCTGCATGGCGCTTGATGAATCCACCCGTCGAACCGCGATTGAGCGTCTACTTAGCCAACGCAGAGCGGCTGCTCAAGCGCGGCAATTTCTACGAGGCGCGCGGCCTCTATCGGCGAGCGCTGACCTTGAGCGCCGAACACGAACAAGCCAAGCTGGGATTCGCCAAAACCTCCCTGTCGCTGCCGGACGGGCACGTAACGACTGTAGAACGCCGCCGACAATTGTCGGCACTATTGTCCGAATATCCTAACGATGGGCAAATCGCGGCGAGTCTGGCCGAGCTCGAACTGCACGACCACAATATCTCCCTAGCGATTCAATTGTTCGAGCGCGCGCTGGCGGTCGCTCCTGATAGGCCCCACGTCCACCATGGTTTAGGGCTTGCGTACGTTCGAGCGCGCGCCTGGGCTTCCGCGATCACGCACTTGCGGCAAGCCGTAGCTCTGGCGTCCGATCAACGTGCTTATCTTCATGATCTGGGTCGCGTCCTGCTGCGAAACGGAAGCTACGATCATGCGCTTACGTTGTTCGAAGCGGACGTGAAAAATAATCCTTCAGACCCATATCCGCGTCTGGAGTATGCAAGAGCCTTGCGGGCAATGAACGAGGTCAACCGCGCAACTTCTGTTTTCAAGCTCGTCAAGGAGAACATTCGCGAACAAATTTCAACGTTCCGGCCCTGGAAATTTCTCGCGGCGAGTGAATTCGTATACCTGGTGGCGCCGCAGGCGCGTATGAGCTACGTGAGGCTGCAGTTGGGCGTCAATGAGGTACTCCAAGGCGCTCCCTACGAGAACAGTCTCCGTCCCTTGGAGCCCCCTACGCCCGTGGTGGTCCTGGACCTGTTATGCATCGACCTGCAGGAAATTGCCAAAGCCCTCCCGCACCTTGTCAAACGGGTTGAGATTTTCGCATCCACCCTCGCCAGCCTCCATGACATAAGCTGTCCCTTGCCCACCGCGTCCGGCCACCTCAATACCCCAGAGTAGACACGATAGAAGGGTGCGTCCACAGCGCAAGACCAAAAAAGGCGCCGCATGCCCATATATAGGAAAAGTTATTGGTCAATATTCGATGTCGGGACCACAACGAGATCACGAGGATAGGCAATAAGAACTCTGAATACAGCAACAGCCTTTCAAAAGGAACTTCGTAACGCAACAGAATCGAGCTCAACGCCACCATGTATCCATAGCTAGCCGTAAGCCAGGCCATCTCCGCGTCGTCCCTATCGCGAATCCACCAGAACGCCCAAGCCAAGATATAGGCAACGATAAATTTCACCCAGTGGAACGCCCCCTCCTGGTAGTCGGCGTAACGTATGTAGGATGCCAGGTTCACGTCGTACATCGTGGCCCACTGATCCGCGACAAAGCTCATCAATGGCGCAAGGAGCAGCGCTGCGGGTACTCCGCGCTGCAGGTGCCTGCCCAACAACAACGCCAACACGAACAGTATGGATGTCTGATGGAGTAAAAATGCAGTGGACGCGACTACTGCGAACAAGGCGAGCCGGCCGTTCCGTAACGCAAGCAGCCCCAGTGTTACGACGGACGCGGCGAAACCCTGGCGGATAGCATTTCCGAAGGTGAGAAAAAACGCCGGTAAGAGTGGGATCAAAAACAGCGCGTAATAGCTCGAATTGTTGTTACGATGAATCAAGAACCGCGCCGTAGCGTAGGCGAACAACCCCGCTGCCAAGGCCGACAAGACCTTGAAGGGCCATGGATCCGCCAGTACCCGCCCCAACCCATGTCCGATAACCCAGAAAAGCTGCTCTTCCTCGAAGCGTAATGGATCGCGGTCGAAGCGCGAAAGATACCGCCACGCGTCCACCGAATATCCTCCCCACACGAGCCAGAAAATCAACAGAAAGAGGACTTGCAAACAGAGCGCGTATCTTATATCCGCGTTCTCCGCCCCATTACGAATGGACCACACGAGTGGGACAGCCTGAATCGAGAGCAGGTAAAGGACCAGATCCAGCGGGGCGCCGAGAAACGTCGTCACCGAGAATTTCGACGTAGCCACCGCCGGTACAGGCCCTCGCGCACGGTGGCGGGTACCAATCGAAAAGCCGCGCGAGTGAGTAAAAACTTCTGGCTGTCGAGCCGACCGTGGAAACCCATTTTGCGAAATTCCTTCGCGAGCCTCAGCTCCTGCTGGAAATATGCCAACCCGCCGCGCCGTTCGAAGTATGCACTATTCACGTCGGTCTCGGCGAATACTTCGGGGAGGTTAGCAAATCGATACCCTCGTACCAGCATCCGTGCCCACAAGTGGTAGTCTTCGAACCACGGGAAATCAATATAACTTCCGGCGTCGACGACGTCTCGCCGTCGGAACATGACGGTCTGATGGTTCAAGGGGTTGCGTAGTTTCGCAAAACTGCGCAACTCGATTGGATCACAGGGCATGTCGCGTGTCACCGGGACCGTACCGACCGAACGCCGGTATCGCTCCACAAGCAGTCCGCCGAGGACACTGACATTTCGGTGTTCTTGTAGAAACTCCAGCTGCGACTGAAATCTATTTGACGTGCAAATATCGTCGGTGTCCATACGCGCCACCAGAGGCGCACGACACGCGTTCAACCCCTCGCGCAGGGAAATACCGAGACCCAGATGCCGGGACCTGGCCAGGATGTTCACCGGCACTGTGTGTACCGCTCGCACGCTCGCTTCGACATCCGGGGCAACCGGCCCGTCGAGCACGATGATGAGTTCGTCGGGCAACACCGATTGACACAGTATGCTGTCCAGGCAACGGCGGAGATCTCTCGCCTGCGTGCCCCGATAGGCCGACATTAACAGAGAAAACGGTTCCACGGAGCTCATCAAGCAAGGGTCATCCGGAGCGCGTCTGCGCAAGCTTGGCAGTCGTAGAAGCGGCTAACCATTTGTCGCAGCTCGGCCTCTGAGAGGGGATTTCGAAATGCGGCGAGATTCTTGTACCCGCGAACGATGTCACGCATTGATTCCCCGTCCACCACTATTCCCATAGGACCGGCAAGTTCCTCACAGGCTGTCCCTTGCGAAATCATGATGGGTTTGCCCGCCGCCAGCGCCTCCAGCACCGGAATGCCGAACCCTTCATACAGCGACGGAAAGACTACGCCTTTCGCCATGCGCAGCAGCATCAACAGCCGTTCGCGCCCCACGTAGCCGGGAATTGAGATCCCCACCGCGCCGGCTTCCGGTATACGCCGATGTAATTGGTCGACAAACGTAGGGGCGTACGATCCCACCAGCAGGAGTGAGACCGCGTCCCGCGTTTCGCGTCGATAGCGGGCGAAAGCCTCGCACGCCGGAAGCACATTTTTGTTAGGTCGGTCCGAACCGATCAGCAGAAAAAACGCGTCCGGGATCGCTCCGGTATCACGATCCACTTCGGTCATCTCGCCATCTTCGAGGCAATTCGACACGATCGTAACGCCTGCCGGATCCACTTTCATGGTTTCCGCAATCGCATTCCTCGAAAACCGTGACACGGTTACTATCCTGTGACTCGTGGCGATTTGAAGCTTGAGCAGGAACTTGAACAGCACACGCGTCGTGGCCGCACCGTTATAGTTCGTTGATAGGAACCAGACATCATGGATAACAACGATCCGTTTCTGCGAACGCTTACCGAATAAGGGGCCGAAGTTATTGGCCGAGAAAACGACATCGCAACGAAAGAAAGCGAAGGACAATAAAAACATTTCCATCAGCACGCGTGTCACGGTTCCACCGGTAGGCCAGTACGATACCGTCGTATCAGGGTTGTGTAGAAAGAATTCCTTCCCCAGGGCCGTGCACTTGTCGACCCTCCTTGGCAGCGCAACACGGGACTGGGTGTTCTCGGCCAGCCTCAGGTGCCCCACGACGTTGCGTACAAACCGCTCTACGCCAACGGGTCGCCTAGACCGCAGCGCAAGCAGATTCAACCCCAGCTGCATCGATCGATTCGTACAGGTTATTCAAATGCCGCCACCGCGCAGGCAATGATTCACATACGCTCCGCCCTTGCATATGAACCCCATACCGCGGTCAAGGGTCACCGACACCTTATGCTCATCGGCGAAACGTCTCACGCCTTCAGCGGCCCGGTAACCGTCATATCCATCCGGCATCCTGTGACAGTCATCTATGGCGATTATTCCGCCGTTAGATAGGCGCTCATAAACTTTGGTCAAGGCCGCGTATGTGGGATCCGCCAAATCGACGTCCAGCAATGCCGCGCTGATCTTTTCGGGAAATTTGTCCTGCGTCATGATGTCGCCCTTGACCGTCTTGATCTCAGACACACCGTGCAAGCGGAATATCTTCCTTACCAAACCCTCGGAGTTCGCCTGAAAATGAGTACGAAACTGTGGATCCAATCCCTTATTTATTTCGTCTGACACTTGATTCTCCACGAAACCACCGAATGTATCGTAAGCGTGGTATTGTTTCTGCGACCCCAACCCCCGCAGCAACTTCGCCGAGATGATCGATGTGCCTCCGTGCATGACACCGACTTCTATTACATCACCTTCGATCTCCATCGTTTTGCACAGTATATCCATCCACAGATACAACCGTTCCGCCTTTAGTGTTATCGGATAACCGCGAAAATAGATCGGCGCCAATATCTGTTTGGTAAGAAGTTTCAGGCTACGCACTGTACGCATGGACCCTTTTTCTCGAGGTCTCGAATACTGACCGCCATCGGCGGGCTACGTTATCTACGGAATATTTGTCCGCGTTAACGACGGCTTGCTGTGAAAAGTCTGATCTCCGCGCACGGTTATCGATCAGCTCAAGGAGGCGCTCGACCATCCGTTCCTGATCGAACGCGGAAATCAAGTAACCGTTTACACCGTCGCTCAGCACCTGCGCCGGACCGGTCGGACAGTCGAAACTGACGACGGGCAATCCACAAGCCTGCGCCTCAAGAAGAACGAGGGGAAATCCTTCCCAGCGGGACGTCATCACGTATATTGAAGCGTTCAGATACTCAGCTTCGATCTCCCGCGTCCCGGGGCAGACGGATACGCTATCGGCGAGACTCAATCGGTGAACGGTACTGACGAGCGCTGCTTTCTCCTCACCGTCGCCGACAATCTTTAGCTTCCATTCCGGCCTCAATCGGTGAATACGCGCAAACACCTGAAGCAGAATGTCGAATCCTTTTTGGGTCGTCAAACGGCCGACGCTCAAAAGTGTCTTTGAATCCAAGTTCGCCGATCTTTGCGGCGCGAAATCGGTGCAGTTCGGAATACACGTCGAATTCCTGTTCAACCGCGCAAGCTTTATCCGGTCCTTCTCAGTCAACGAGATGACGCCATCAAGTCTCGGATAGGTCAACCGGCGCAATATCTGCCAATTTTTCGGACACACGTCGAACGCGACCTGCTCGTACCCGATGCGCGTCGTCCGTTCGGAGGCAACCAGTCCCAAAACAACATTCGGATACGTGCCTACACCGATGACGAAATCCAGCTCTCTCGAAGCGAGGTACCTTCTGATCGCCACAACTGACTTCAGCCTAGTGATCGTTTTTGCAATAAGCGGAGATACCTCGAGGTCCAGTCCGGTATCGAGCACGTTCACCCGTGCGTCCAGTCGATACGGTATTTCACCGTTGGTTCGGTTGAGCGAAAATATATCGACCGAATACCCAAACTGGTTCACGAAATAATTCGAAAGGGTCGCCACGACGCGCTCACCGCCGCCGCGCAGCATCATATCTGCAATGACGATCCCCAGCCGCAAGTTGTTCAAACTGGCATATTCACACGCCGAGCAAGAAACAACCACTCGACTCGGCGTCGAATTCGGTAAACGGCGTACCGCAACGGTTCCGCCGGATCCAACCGAAAAGCCTCGACCAGATGCTCTCGAACGGTGCTGACGGAGCGCGCTCGCATTGCTGTCATGGCCCGTCGCATCGCCAACCCCGCTAGCAGACGATCACGCAGCTTCTCTCTGCCGGCGGTAAATCTCTGTACGTTCAATGCGTGTTCACAGACCAACGCGGCGTGATTCCTGAAAAACAACTCCGAGCTACCGGTATGTCCTCCGTGTTCACGGCTTACCCCGAGAACCTGCCTGACAAAACCGAAACGGCCGCCTTGTTGCAGGATTCGCAGCCAGAGATCGTGGTCCTCCACGGCAATGAAATCGTCCCGCTCGGAAAAAAACAGATTGTGGCGCGTCAAAAAACGGCGTTCCACGGCGACACCTGACGTCACCAGGGTATTTTCTGCCAGCAGGAATCGTTTATAGTCGACGGGTCCGGAAAAATCAGTCCTTACCGTGCACCGATAATTTCCCGCGAGATCGGTGATACCCTGCCAATGACTCACGGCCTGATAGGCTCCGCTACGCGCCGCGCGCGCCACAATTTCGAGTTTGTTGGGTTTCCACAGATCATCCGAGTCGAGAAACGCGACCCACTCCCCGGTCGCCAGCCGCAGACCCTGGTTCCGCGGAGCGGCGGGAGACCCGCTGCCCTCCCGCCAGACATATCGAATCCGAGGGTCGCTCAACGCACCGATCCGCTCGCCGGTGTCGTCCGTCGAACCGTTGTCTATCACCAGTATCTCGAAATCATCAAACGACTGGCGAAGTACAGAACCGACGGCGTCGACGACGAGGTCGCGGCGGTTGTACGTGGGGATTACCACTGAAAAATAAGGTGCCGTCGACATCACCCTTACCCTAGGCTTTCACGCTACCCAGGGCGGATTGCCGGATTCCCAGAGTTCATTCAGATAACGCACATCCCGTAGCGTGTCCATGCACTGCCAGAACCCAGTGTGGCGATATGCCATCAGTTCACCGCGCGCGACGACCGTCTCCATCGGTTCCCGCTCGAAAACCGTGTCGTCTCCTTCGATGAGTTCGAAAATAGTCGGTTCGATCACCATGAAACCGCCGTTAATCCAGCTCTGCTTGAATTGCGGCTTTTCCTTGAACGCGGTAACCAGATCGTCCTCAATCTCAAGCTCACCATAATGCGCTTTCGGGTGCACCGCGGATATCGTCATCATTTTCCCGTGTGCCCGGTGAAATTCCCGCAGCGCATCGATGTCGATATCTGCCACACCATCCCCGTACGTAAGCATGAACGGCTCCTCGCCTATCGTTTCCCGCAAGCGCCGAACACGACCGCCGGTCATCGTGCTGGAACCGGTATCGATCAAATCGATTTTCCAACTGTTGTCGGAGTTTCGGTTCAATGTACGATTCTGGCCGGTCGTGAGATCCACATGCAGATCGTTTTGCAGTGGGTGATAGTTGAGAAAATAGTCCTTGATCACTTCGCCCTTATATCCCAACGCAACGATGAACTCATTGAAACCGTAGCGCGAATACAACCTCATGATATGCCATAGCATCGGCTTGCCGCCGATTTCCACCATCGGTTTGGGGACAACATCGGTCTGCTCCGCCAACCTGGTTCCCAGACCACCCGCCAATATCACTACCTTCATGTCGGTCTCCCACTCTCTTCAAGGTAGTCGAACAACATCGATATTCCCTCGTCCAGTGTTATCGTGGGTCTATATCCCAGCTCGCGAACCCGTTCGCTCAAAAACCGGAAACGCGACTCCTGCATTGTCGGTGCGGTTGTAACGGGAGCCTCGCCGTGGACCAACCGAACCGGAACCCGCCGCCCGTACTTGAGTTCGTGGATTTCGGCGATCCGACGCGACAGTTCCAGTATCGACACTGTGGAACCGCTACCCAGGTTGTAAACCTCATGTCGTAGTTGCGCATCCGGCGCTTCGACCAGCACCTCGATTCCCGCCGCGACGTCTTCCACATGGATGAAGTCCCTAAGCGGTGTGCCGTCCGAGGTCAGGCGGATTTCATACTCCTGCATCGCCGACCGGCACAAATCATTGGCCACCAGCCACCAGCAGTTCGCATCACTGAATATGGGTGCGCCGTAGCCGTTGGAGACGCGCACATTAACGATCTTGATTCCGGGCACTGCTCGATAGCGCGAAGTCGCGGTCTCAGCCAGCAGGTGCGTCAACGCATAGTGATTGCGCGGATCGGTTTCTGATCGTTCATCGACGGTCCCCGACAGTGGGCCATAGACCTGGGACGTGGACAGATACACGAATCGGGTTCGACGGCCCGATTCACTCAACCTGTGCAGTAAGTGCCACACCGGAGCGACATTGACCTCCCAGGCGTGGTCGATGCTCGCTGCGGACGCACGATGATCGAGCGAAACACAATAAATGAACACATCGGCGTCGATCCGAGCCACACGCCGCACGCCATCGGGCCGGGTAACGTCCGCGGCTTCGAAACCGGCGAGATTCCGCGCCCAGTGTTCGGAACCGGTCGGCCGGCGGCGCGCCGCCACCACGACCCGGTGTCGCGCCGCCAGTTTGCGACCGACGACGGCGCCTAGATATCCCGTTCCTCCAACCACCACGACGCGCAAACGATCTACCACGGGTAAGGGAAAGCGTCCAAACCACGGCGCTGTGATTCATCGGGCTGGTGCGCAAAATCTGCAATATTGAGAATCAGGTTAGGACCCGGCGCCAGTCCCTGGAACGCAAGCCACAGCCCGGGCGCCACATGCAGGCGGGAATAGGCCGAACTTGCAGAAAGCAGTACCTCCTGGAACCGTCCCCGGGTATCGGAGTGTTGTCGATCGTCGTGAATCACGAATCGTACCGCCCCAATTGGAACGACGAGGTTCAAAGTCATGATGTCGTGTCGGCGCCACGGTTTTGTCTGACCGGGATCGATGGCCGAAAAATACGCCTCGCCAAATCCGTTGTAATCCGCTTCGCAGGCTTTCAACGCATGAAAGACGTCGCCGCCTGGAACTCGAATCCGACGCAGCGGCGTTACGGTTACGCCCGCGACGGATACGGTTACCGGGTCCATACGCGGTTCCTCTCTGCGGCCAACAGGCAGTACTGCCGAAGCTGCTCCCGGCTGAACTCGGCCACATCGGACTTGCTTTCATAGAATGCCCGATACCAGCTGGCGGTCATCGAGATAGTTTCTTCAAAACTCAACACCGGCCGCCAGCGCAATCCATCGCGAGCCTTGTCGCAAGACAACTTCAACAGCCCGGCTTCGTGAAATTCCGAGGCCGTTTCAGGAACGATTTCCGCGCGTAGGTCCGGAAGCTGGTCCGCCATTCTTTCCAGGACCATGCCGACCGGAAACACATCTTCGTCAGGGGGCCCAAAGTTAAACGCCTCGCCGCTCAGCTCCGCGCGCCTCGACAATGCCGAGCCCAGCTGCAAGTAACCGCTTAGTGGCTCCAGCACATGTTGCCATGGACGCGTCGCGGCGGGTCTGCGAATCACGACCGAACGACCCTGCGCCCAGGCGCGCACAATGTCGGGAATCAACCGGTCCGGTGCCCAGTCCCCTCCTCCGACCACGTTCCCCGCCCGCGCACTGGCGATCCGCACCCTTTCGCCCAGGTCGGTAAAGAACGCATGATAATAACCGTGAATGACAACTTCGGCGGCCGCCTTGGATGCACTGTACGGATCGCGACCTCCCAATCTATCCGTTTCGCGGTAACCGTAATACGTCTCGACGTTTTCGTAGCACTTGTCACTGGTAATCAGTACCGCGATACACGGATGATCCAGAGCACGAAGCGATTCCATAATCTGCGCGGTGCCCAGCGCATTCGTTTCCAGGGTAAGAAGGGGTTCTTCGTACGAGCGCTTTACCAGTGCCTGCGCTGCAAGGTGAAATACGAAATCAGGACGAACAGTATGGAAGACGTTTTCCACCGCGCTCCGGTCCCGGATATCCAGCGAACGCGACTCGACAACGTCGCCGACAGCGGCCACCTCGTAATGCGAAGGTTTAGTGGGGATATCGAGGGACGCCCCGTAGACGTCGGCCCCCAACCCCTGCAACCACAAACTGAGCCAGGAGCCCTTGAAGCCGGTATGACCGAATACCAGCACCTTCTTGCCACGATAGGTGCGCGTAAACAAATTGTCGCTATCTTTCAGGAGCATGCTCCACTCTCGACCCGTATACCGCGGACCTTGTCACCCGAAAAACCCAAGAACTCGGCAATTCGCTCCGCCGTGACCGGGCAGAAATAGCGCTCCTTGATGTACTGACTTTGTTTCTGAACGGCCGCGTGCGGATTTTCCCGCTCATTTTGAAAGTCGATCAATGCACTGCAGAGGGCATCCGCATCGCGACACACCCGCCAGTGTCCTTCCGGGAGTCCGGAGGGTAATGGCGATTCCCAGACCCGGCCGGGCATCGGTACGACCACCGTGGGTACGCCGCACGCCATAGTTTCAAGGCTGGCGGTCGTCAGACCTCCGCACACTGCGGTCGACGCCTTGAAAAGCCACTCCTCGAGCGATCCCTCCACCGGCTCCATCCCCGCAACGTCCATGGGAACGTCAATCTGCGATGCAGGATGCGCCTTGATCCAGAAGTGATACCGAGGAAGACGACGACAGACCGCCCCCAGCAAGTCCAGCAGGTAGAGTGAACCACTTTCGTCTATGGGAAGCGCCACCAATACGGTATTGGCCCGGGGTGCCAGGCGGCCCGCTTTCCACAGCCACTGATACCGGAACGCAGGAGCAACAGTGATCGGCATGCCGGAGAAAAACTCGCGTCGGTCTTGAATGTAACCGCTGCCCATTACCGCCAGGACCTTCGGCAGCACCCCGGCTGAATATTCGGCACGAGTCGGTTTTATGCTCTGATAGGCTGCGTGCGTACCCTGGTAGCCGACAAGATCAGCGTCCGGATAGGCGCGTCGGAATCCGGCATTCCATCCCCGGTCCGGCAACTGGTTTTCGTACCAGTCGATGGCGCGGCGTACGCTCACTCCGGCGCCTTGTAGTCGAACAGGAAATCGGAAATTCAGCATGCCCCACAAAGCCGCGCGAAAGTCAGTGTCGAACCGCAGCTCGTCCTGGACCAGAGGACCCACATCCCAATCCCGAAACCGCGCGTTCGATACACGGATTTTTTCGATCTTAAGAATCGTCCGCAGCGCGAACCAAATGTCAGCAATACGGAGAAAATCTTCTTTGAACAGATAATTCCGCTCGGACTGCCTGAGTTGCCGCACGCAGCGCCACAGGTCCCGTACCCCAAACCCGTGAAAGTGGGGTACGTACCATACCGCTTTGCGTTGCGCCGCCGACAGGCGTTCCCAAAGCCCGCTGTAGTACGGATCCGTGTCGTTATATCCCGGCAACTTATAGGTATCGAGCAGCGTTACGGTCCCTGCCGGTCGCCGGCACGCGATGCGGAGCGAAGTGGCCCGGACCAAAGCTATGTTCAACGCGGCGCTTGCACCGGCACGATATGGCGACAAAAAACGCCGCAACCGCCTTGCTTCCCCGGCCGGTCGAAGGGGCGCCACCCGCACCTCCGCGCGCAGACCGTAGCGATCCAGCACGTCTTTCACTAAAGCGCCTTGGTTCGCCGTGTCGACCAGAACGGACACAGGGACGCGCCGTGTGTCGATCAATTCCCGAAGCAGCAGCAACGCAATACAGAAATGAAACAATCGACTGACTGACTGATTGCGGGTCGACGGGGTCGACATCCACCAGGCAATATCGCCCTGACGGGTTTCCGATACCCGCACCAGCATCTCCGTGAAATCGGAACGCGCCGACGCGGCAAGACGATCATACTGATCCGCAATCGCACCGCTAAGCGGGGCCTGCCATCTCAAGTCCAGAGTACTATCAGGCACCGTGTCTGTTAGTCGTTGCGCCCGCCCCAGAACTATTACTTGCCGGCCACAATCAACATGTGACTACTGCAACCCAACTTCTTCAACAGATACTGGAAAAGACCTTTGTGGTGGTCGTCCAACTCGGTAAATGCGACAAATCCTGGATCGGTGAGTTCATCCTTCATCACCGTAACCATATCCGCGTCCAGATTCCCGGGGGTCGTGATGGATTTAATCTTGAACCCGCACCGTATTACGAACAGAGAAACGTTATCCGTACTGAACGCGTTTAGATGCATAGGCGGGAAAATTCCGTGAGCGATTAGACGAAAGCCATTGTAATCCGATGCGGCGAGCTCAAAACCACGCATGTTCGGCGTAGTAAAGATCATCATGCCGCCGTCTTTGAGCAATTTTTTGCAGTTGTTCATAAATTCGAACGGATCCGCGAGATGCTCGATCAGTTCAAAATGCAGCAGGATGTCAAACTGCTTACTCGTTTGGGCCAAGAACGACTCGATCGGCATCCCTCTGAGATCAAGTCGAGAATCCGTATTCAAAGCCACCGCGTTTCTGTCGATATCGACTCCCGTAAGCCGGGTCTTTTCACGAAGCCCCTGTTCTTCGAGCACACCGTTCAAGTTAGCCAGGAACCTGCCGGAGCCGCACCCAATCTCCAGAATATCCGTCTTGTCATGCGCCTGTGCGATCCTGGATCGAATTCGGGCGACAATCATTTCGACACGATCATCCATTATAAAATTCTTAGGTCCTGTGCTCCGCCTTTTGTACAGATCCTGCAGCATTAAGTTGCACGCGCAGTTGTTATAATAGTCCGTCAACGCCTCGAGATTCGGTACCGGGTTCACGTACAACGCGGCGCACTGCTGACAGCGCGATACCCCGTAAGTACCGTGAAACTTCTCCAAGGGATCGTAGTCGGGGTACCCACAGACCGGGCACGGACGCGTCACGAAATCACGATGATATTTCTCATAAATGTGGACTGCATCGATCATTCGTTGCTCGAATATACGACGCGCCTCCGAAATCGGTCGATTTACCTGTTCGAATCGGAGCAGTGGAAATTCGGGATTGGCTGCCATATATTTGCTCTAACTTCCCCCCGTCAGTACATCGGATATATCTCGGCGTGTGGCGCCGTTGGAGCATTATCCGTATCGTCGTATGCTCGATAAGCGTCCATGAACCGTCTCGTGACCCCAATAATCTCGGAGCGGGCGGCCAATCGACTCGCGAAAGAATGCAGCGGATGTCGATTCGCTTCGTTGTCACAGGCCACCGCTAGCGACGATATCTTAGCCGCATTACTCATTCTCTGATCGATATCGTTCCACCCACTCAAAGAAATTACGTAATCGAACTGTTCGTTCATGTCCAACAGGGAAATAACTTCCTGATAAGACGTAAATCCCATGTATGCCCCGTTTACGATCGTCACGTCTGTGCCCAGCGCTTGTTTGACGTAATGGCCTACTTTGCCCGGAATCGTATTCGCGTCGCTGGTCGCACCGAATCCATACGCCGTCGAGCCGCCCAGGAACAAGATCCGCAAGCCTGTATCACTCTGCTCGGGTTTGCCGTCGAAGCCCGTTTTCCGCCGCCCGTGCTCGTCGGTGGCGATGGTCTGCAACGTTTGTCCGGAAGCCGGCACCTTCCCCAGGGGCATTTCCTGTCTTTCCTCTACCACACCATGCAGCCCGGAGAAGTAGCAGCGGGAAAAGACCGACTCGAACAGCGAAATCGGGCGCAATAACGCCTTAATCTCGTCCACCGACTTGCCAGACACGAGTGAATAGTGGTGCATCAGTTCGTCCTCACTACCGAAGCCGCCGCGCTCGATGCGCTGGTTGATCACGCGGTTTTCGTGGTATGCGCGACGCGATAGCAGATAAAGCGCGTAAGCAATTTTGATACCCCAGGGCGAATAGCGAAGACGATATAGTCGCAGCATGCTCTCCGCAAACAAAAACATTCCGACGATTACGATTGCAACGAACGTCATCGCCGTTCCTCTCTGAGGATATCCTCCGCGATCGACTTCGCCATGAGATCATAACCCCGGTCCGAAAGATGTGCGTGATCGAAGAATATCTCACCCTCATGGCCCTCGAAATAGGTTCGCATACTGGCCACTATGGGTTCCTCGGCTAGTATTTCTTCCAAACGCTTAAGGAATGCAGTCACCAATTGGCCGTAGTCCCTGCCGTCCACGGTTTCGCGGCGCGCCAAATGAGCGCACGCGCTCATGTCGAACTTCGTCGGCGCCTGCCGCCGATTAGCCGCATCCGGTTGTAGATAGTTCCGATACACCCATCCGCGTGCCGTACAGACTTGCTTCGCTACATTGAAATTCTCAACGTAATCTTCAGCGCACCGTTCCAGATCGAGCGACGGGAACCTCGTCAGCGGATGAAGCGCAGGATCCTTGAGACAGTTTCGTAACGCGTACTTGAATTTATTGATCCACATATCCCGAACCCGTTCTCGCTATGACAGAATTTTGCGACCCATACTGCGCGCCCATCCGCTCGCCCTACTCGACAAACCACGCAGTTCGTAACGCGCGCGTTCCGGAAGATCTTGTTCTACATTTCGGTATCCGTACTGCGGCAAATGTCGGCGTAATACATGAGACACAAAACCAATATCCTCATCCTCGACGCGCGTCCATCGCTCGACGGCCTTCTCATCGAAGGTCTTCGTCAAATCCCCGAACGAAGAGTTATCGAAAAAGGAGAATGCTACATTGTCCCTTGTGAAGCTCTCCGGTACGCTCACGTTCGCGCCGAGGAAGGAACACAGCTCGCCCACCACCGCGTCCGTGTCAGTGACTAGGTTCTCGAAACACACCTTGAATAAACCGTCGTGGCTCATTTCCCGATACACGGACTGCAACCTCTTCCAGGTATCCACACGCTCCATGACGTCTGTTTCCGGAAATCTGTTCTTGTCCGACAGTATTACGTCGCGCGGATCACGATACACATATATGAATTTCACACCCTGTTCGAGAAACTGGGGCGTGGTCCGATATATCTCCGTGGCTTTAACACCCGCGTATGAAATTGCCGGACCCGCCGATCTTAGAATCAGTTGGCGGCGGAACAACTCCAGCGGTGACAGAGGCTCTGGCGGCAACTTTCGATAATCGACGTTCTTGGCCAAACCATCGGCAACAAGCTGGCTGCGGATTATATTGTACGGGCGCGATGCGAGCGGCATCGTAATATTCGATACGCCGAATTTCTCCAGCGTCCGTAACACGATCGGATTCTCTTCTATGCTGATTTCCGGCGACATATTCAAGAGGTTCATCACCAGCGTAGTGCCCGAGCGCCGCATACCGGTTACCACCAGAAACTGCCGATCAATCACCGTATGGACACATTCTCTGGTATACGTTCAATAAAGTGCGCATCTGCCCCAGGGTACACAGACTCTGCTCATTGTCGTGATGAAGAAAGGCTTTCACCTGTTTGTACAGACCGGGTTTGAAATCGGTGTCGACATCGGTATTGAGGTCGACCTCGCGCAGCTCAAGACTGCCGCGGGGTTGCACCTTCAGCTTTTCAAGGGGTCGAAACACGTAACGATTCTTTTCCGTCGAAACTTCGACGCCCCAACGCCCCGGCGCTTGCCAGTCGGAAAGATAGGAGAATGTAGATCCACCCGACGTCGTTCCCGCACCGGAGAACACCGAACCCGCCGGGTGCCAGGGCAATTCACCGGTACCGGATACAACGCAGTGTATCCTTTCCGGCGTGCCGCCAAGATGAAACGCCATGTCCGCAACGTGCGTGGAATTGGCCAAAAACCAATGCCGGAGAACGCGCGGATCCTTGCCGCTGGCGCCGATTCTTTCGCTCCACTCCGTGAACTCGAACGAGAAGCTGCGTACGCCGCCGTCGTCATCGATCATTTCCCGCGCCCTGAGGACCGAAGCGTAAAACCTGCGGTTGTAGGCCACGTAAACTTCAGCTGGTGTGCCGTCCACTCGTTGACACAATTGTTCTATTTCCCGAGGATTCGCCCCCGCAGGCTTTTCCACCAGCAGGCGCATGGCACCATGTGCGAGTAACGCGCTTGCCACCTCGTAGAGCATGTCGACGCCCGTGCAGACGATCGCGGTGTGCGGCACAGGGTATCGACCCAGGGCTCTGTCTACACCGCCGGTCACGGCCTCCACTGACGTCGCCTGCAAAAAGCGTTCCGCGGATTGACTGCCCCGTCCGACGGGTAAGAAAGGTACTTCCAACGCGCCGAGGACGCGCGCATAATCGACCGCCATGGTTCCCGTCCCCACAAGCCAAACCGCCGGGTTTGTTAGGTGATCGGGCACGAATCGATGTCGCGTCCCAACGACCGCTTTAGATGTTGGGAAATCCGGGGCAGAAATATCTTGTGTAGCAGCGCCGATTCGTCGAAGGTCGCGAGCGCGCAGCTCCCTGTCGAGAGTATGTCCTCGACCACCATGTGCGTCATCTCGCTCTGAAACGGATTTCGCTCTTCGAAGCGAACCGGCGGTCGCTCCTCCATCTCAACGACGAAAGTTCCCACGTGTTCATCGATTGCGACCTGTACGCGCGCGCCGGAAACCGAGATTTTCGGTGTCTCGCCGGGCCTCGACGCATCCGCGACGAAACGAAACGTCGTGCCATCGGCGTAACGACCGGTCATGGATCCGGAGAGCTCAACAAACCCCGCGCGTTTCGATTCGTACGTCACGTTATCGGTCTCGCCGAACTCCAGCTCCTGCAAGCGCGACGACGTGAGCCATGCTATGTAGTCCAAGAAATGAATCGAGTTCGACGCCAGCCCCCACTCACCGCCATCCACCGCCACGTGGAAAGGACCCTCTCCGGTAAGTGTTTCCTTGATCTTGTGATGCGAACGCATCACGCGCCGTGGGCAATTGACCCAGGACTTGATCGCGTTCTCGACCAGTACCTCCTTCGCCGAATCGATCGCTTCACAGGAGGGGAATAGCACTTTTTCGAAGAGCACGTACTCCAAGGTCTTGCAGTGCCTGGCGACGGTCCGCAAAACTTCAAAGCGTGCGGTTGAATTCGTTGAGAGAATCGCTAGCCGATAGTCGTCCGGCATGGATTCCACACGAGGGAAAAATGAAGCCTCCTTGCCGGGCTCCGGATTCGCTTCCAGCCAGCGTCTGCGACAGACCGCCAAAGAGTCGCGGTTTGGATCGACGACGTAAACGTTCAATGGTCCGGGATGACGGGCCAGACCCTGCAGATGCCGGCTTCCCATCTGCCCGCCACCGACTATCGTAATGCTGGCAGAGTTCATTCGGACGCACCCTGCCTCATTCGAGAAGCGCCGCGAAATTGGGAATCGTTTTGATCTTTTCGTCGGCGCAAAACGCCTCCCAGGCCGGTTCTTCCGTATAGTCGGTCATAAAGAGGAAGTCCACTTCGTGGCGGCGCGCTACCTTATAGTCTTCAGCGCTGTCGCCGACGAACAACACGGGGTGGCGAATCCCGACCGCCTCGAGCAGGTACTTGAAATGGTCCTCTTTGGTGGTGGGATTCCCAAGAATTTCGGCGAAATATTTTTCACAGTCTTTGTCGGCCAGTACCTGCCTAATCTCTTTCTCGACACCACCCGATACAATATATAGTGACGCCGTTTCCGTAACGCGGGAGAAAAACCGGCGTGCACCAGACGTCAGTTCTGCGCGTCGCAGAGCGGACTGGACGGCCTGTGCGAACGCATCCAAAGCCCTCTTGCGGGACTCGTCGTCGTCTGTCTTCGCAATCTCCGCGAAGAAATACTCGAATTTCCGATACCGGCTTACCCCGCCATGCGTCTTGTGGTAATCGATCAAGGCCGCTACCTGATCGGCGGGGTGTCCGGCAAGCGCCTGCCGAAACGCTTCGGTCTTCACCCCGTTTGAGTCCAACACCACGCCGTCGCAGTCCAGGATGACCGTGCGGTATGCCGCCAGGCCGTGCTCCTCCAGCAGCCGTATGCCCGCTGTTTCAGGCGTATCGCCGATAGAACCTGTCATTGACCATTTGCTGTCTGGTAAATTCCAGATCGTCCGGCGTATCCACGCTTACTGCCACAGATTCCACGCGCGCCGCCTTGATCTTATAACCGTTTTCGATTACGCGCAGGTGCTCGTGATCTTCGACAGCCTCCATTGGGGACTTGGGGAGCTGCGCGTATGTCTCCAGAAACGCTTTTCTGAAAGTCATGATGTGATACGCCTTTAGGCGCGTCGCGACGGGATGCCTGGCATCGCTGGGGATATCCGCACGGGATATATACATGACCTCATCGCGGAGATTGAGAACCACTTTGAAGTCCGACGGGCTCCGCACTTTCGTGAATTCATTTACCAGAAGGGACACCGAAGCGTCCGAGTTGATCAAAGTGTCTACACTGACCCGAATGTATTCCGGATTGAGAAGCGCTTCGTCACCGTTGATCAACACTACATAATCGCATTCGATGGACCGCGCCGCTTCCCCGATTCTCTCGGTTCCGTTCTGATGCGTCTTTGCCGTGAGTATCGCCTTGCCACCGTGCCCCTCTACGACCGCCTTGATTTTTTCGCTGTCCGTCGCCACGATCACATCCGCCAACACACTCGCGAGCTTTGCTCGCTTGTAGACATGCACGACCATCGGCAACCCCAGTATATCGACGAGGGGTTTTTCCGGCACGCGGGATGATGCCAGACGTGAAGGTATAATGCCTATGATCCGAGCCACAGCTTACAGCGAATAGATCGATCGCCTTTTCAATGACCTATAGTTGGTCGGTGTGATGGCGGTGAGCTCCACGCTCGGCCGCTCTCCGGCAAGTTCGTTGAAAAACGATTCCAAAGGTCGGTTACGTTCCGGCTCGTCATAGCCCTCAAAACCGGCAAGATACAATACGCGGTAACCCATCAAAATGGCCAGGCATATGGCGTATTCTCCGGCGTCATAATCGGGTATACCGATGCGGTTCGACTCCAAACGGAGTGCGCCAATTTCGTAATCGAGGTGATGAATATTGGTCAGATCGACACCCCCTTCGATGTCCACTTGCCCCGTGACCAACGGCACTCTGTTGAACCAGTCATAAGACCGGGCTTCGTTCAGACGAATTCGGTTCAGAATGGTCACGATACGTTTGTCGTAGCTGTCCAGTACACCCGTGTAATTACATTCGAGCGCCATGAGACGCTTTCGGGTCAAAAATCCTTCAATCGCGGTGCCGTATTTGCCGACATGTTTTCCCGGAGCGACAACCAGACATGCTTCGCTGTCGATCTCATGGCTCGTGACGTCGAACACCGGGAGTTTACGTGAGCCTTGTGCATCGGAAACCGAAAGCAACTCATTGATGCTTTCATCGAGTCGGGCCTTGTCGAATTTCACGCGGTGCTTGTCATCGATTCTCTCCAGGACATCCGAGATTTGCGACATAGTCAGCGTGAACCGGGTGCCGTCGCTGATCGCCATGCAGTAGCTTGGATGGATATTTTTTAACCCGCTCAACATATACAGGTAGTTGTAACCCCAGCGGAATGAGGATTTCAATTCACTGTAATAGTCATGTATCACGCCCAGCAGAGCGCTGGCATTATAGTTGCCCTCGGGGATTTTTTCCGACAACCAGAGGAGAAATTGCTCGGTGTGTAGATTTCCCGCCCCCCTGCCCATGCCGGTAATCGTACTGTCGATGAAATCGACACCTTGCTCGAACGCCGTAATGCTGTTCGCAAACGCCAGTCCCTGGTTGTCGTGGGTATGAATGCCCAGGGGTCCGTCATACACGGTGCGGATAGAGTTGATCGTGGATTTTATATCGTCCGGATACATGGATCCGAATGAGTCGGCGAAATACAGCGCATCCGGGGCCGCCTCGCCTAGAGTATGTAGTGTCGACACCTTTTCGGCGTCCGGCAACAGTGAAATACCCATCAGATTAATAGTGACGTTGTAACCCTTACCCTTCAAATACCGGACAAGCGGGGCGGCCGCGGCGGCGTTCTCTGCCGTCAAGGCAAGTCGGCACCAAGAAAACACCGACTCCGACCGTTGTCGGACGATGGAATCGAGCACGTCGAGATCGACACCGTCCCCAGTGCAGAATTCCTTCACATCCAGCATGAATGCATACTCGGCGGACGGATAATGCTCGAGAAACTCGAGATAGTCTTCATTACAATACTTGAATAGCCCGCAGAACCCCTCCACATTCCGGGTCTTGTAACCGACTTCAATGATATCGACGCCTGCCGCACTGAGTGCTGCTATAGTTTTTTCCGCCGCGTCAATATCGAAATCCCAATCGTTGTAATAGCCCCCATCCCTGAGCGTGCAGTCCAAAATTTTGACTCGTCTATTCACGTCATTTGTGCCCTGTTTGATTCGCTTTGACCGTACGTGAGAAGGTCGCCAATTCTCTTTCCTATCATCAAATGCGGCACTTTCCGGTGGTCGAGATTCGAGTACAAATCGCGTAAACGCCTCATGTTGGCGAACTCCTGTTTGTCACTGGAATCGAGTAATTCCTCGGCCATACGGGCGAACTCGCCGTATGACGCGTCGGGGAGCACGTATCGGGAAAACTCCGGGTCTGAAAACCAGTCATCGACGATACCGGCGGTCTGGGTTCCTAACAATCGGTAGGCGATGATTATGCGCTTGTTCAAACCGATCGCTTCATACAACAGCGCAGAACCGAAGGACACGACTACTCGTGCGCGCAGAATTGCCTTATAGCTTGCGTAGGGATCGTCGTTTCGATAAAAACCGTCAAAGTCCGCAGCGCAGTGTTTCTTGATGAAATCTTGCTCTTGCGCAATGGCCTTCGGAGTTGCGCTGTTGAAGGCGATCCCGAGGCGCAGACGGCGTTCTCTCACCAACCGAGACAACCAATCGAGCGTTCGGGCGTGCGCTTCCAGTATCTGATCGTGTCTATCTCTGTCACCTATTCGCTCCACCGGACGAAACTGCGAAGCAAACAAAAGATCGAACACATCAGAGCGGCTTCGCTCCCGATCGGCGATTAGGGCGATTCCGGCTTTTACGGAACCACAAGGATAAAACTCGTTGGCGACCACGCGTTCCATGCAAAATGTTCCAAACGCGTAGAAGATATCGTACGCCTTGCGGCACAGATCACTCCGTGTTCGAATTCCATTCTGCACGTTGATTACGCGTACGTTCGCACACTCCGAGACCCCTCGGTCCCAGTTGTTGTTGTCTATGAAAGTCAACAAGACTTTCGCGCTCACTGAATTCGCCACCGCCGCGACGTACAGACCCAGCAAATTCATACGCTTCCCACGCCAGTCGGGAAACAGCCGTACCATATGAAAGATGATCGCGAAATTAACGTAGCGCCTTTCATTGCGAACGGGCAGCAGCAAGACGCTCGCCTGCTCAGGGACGCACATTCTCATCACTTCGGCACCCACCCGATCAACGATGATTACGCCGGCCCTGCGCCCGGACGGTAACCAAGCCAAGTGTTTCAGGACACCTACCAGGGAGATGATGCGTTTTACGCGTCCCCCCAACCGCACTACACCGTTCGTCTTTCCGGCGCGGCGCCATTTTTTCTCAAAACGGCAATCGTGGCCTCTGGAAAGCAGGCGGCGGAACACTCTTGTTCCCGACAGAATTCATCTACCGCTTTCGCCACGCCGGTCCAACCGTTTGCGGCGGTATAGTAGTCGTGTACGACCAGATATCCGCCGGGCTCCAAACGCGGCCAGAAAAACCCGAGAGTGTCCACAGCCGGCCGATACAGATCGCAGTCGTAGAAAACGAGCGAAAACCGCGACGAAGCGTCGATCTCGACGAACGCGTCCGGCACTGCTCTACGTACGAGTTTCGCTTGCGGAAAGACCGAAACCCGCGCTTCGATCTCCTCGAAATCGTAGTCATAGGCATAGTCCGAAGCGCGTCCACCGGGGTCGTTTACGCCATAGCCGGCGAATCCGGAAAATGTATCAACGATGTAGTAGGGCCGCTGGTCGTCGTGCAGGTTTTGCGCCTGCATCATCAAGCAGCTATTTCCGGCGCGGTACGCCCCGATTTCGGCAATCCCGCCGGACAACGAGTGGGTATCGTTCAAGGCCTCCAACAGCAACCAGTTTGCGAGCAACCCGGTCTGCAGCTCTGCGGGCGCGTTCAAATTGAACGCTTCGGCGAAACGGAGCCTCGCGGTGGAAACAGGCGCGTCGAAGAAGCGCGCAAGTTTGTCGGCGAAGGGAGCCGCCAGCATGCTCGAGTACAAAGTGTAGTTCTCACCAAACCGGTAACCGCGGCGGTGCGCTTCGTAGTGAATGCTGCGCAACGCCGTGGACGACATGCCTGTGTTTACGAGCATTACATTGTTCGCGTTCTCTGAGTCCAAACGCTCAACCGGGTATACGGGCAGGACGCCGGCGAGGGTGCCGTGTTTTGCGGGCGAGGCATCGATACAATAATCAAACAGCTTGCGATCCGAGTTTCGAAGCAGAATATCGAGGATCGGACTCGCACCCCAGGCGATAGTCGTCGCTCTCGCGGTGTTCATTGCACGATATTGGCGGCGAGAAATCCCTTATATCCACGGTAACGCGTCCCCGCCACCGCAGGTATATGCACCAACGTCTTGGACACGTTGCCGGCCCGGACCCCGGCATTCAACATACGCGTCAGTAAATCCATATCACATGGTCGGTTCCAGGTTCGGCGCCAACTGTGCCGGTTCCACTTGAACATGCGCAAATAAGAGGCATAGAGCCATGTCGGCATACCGCCGTAGGGCCCGACGTCGCTGGGGAATTCCTGCACATACACAACGCCGTCTTCTTCGTAGGAGTAGTTGCATGAAACCAGCTCGTATTCCCCACTGTTTGCGGTTTCGAGTAGTTCCGTAAAATAGTCGGGGTATAGAATATCGTCGTCACTGATGTAACTGATCCAATTGCCCCTTGCCACCCGTAGTCCATAGTTCCGAGGCACGGATCCCTGCACGTGCCAACGACTTTCATCGTCCCGCGGGTAACGCCCGCGTCGGGGAAGATCGTAAAACCGAATGCGCGGATCGGGAAGCTCCTTTATCCGCGATGCCGTATCATCGATACAGCGGTCGCCAATAACGAGCACCTCGAAATTCTCGTGCGTCTGCTCAAGGATCCTCGGCAGAGTGCGCTCGACCAGTATCCTCGACCTGTTGTAGGTCGCGATAATCATGGAAACATCCGGAACGTCCCTCGACATATCACGCCCCTTCTTCCAGCGGGCGCGAGCGCGCCGCAGGCGCACGCGTTCCGTCGCAAAATAGGCATCCTGAAAGAAGACGAACGCTCTATTGAAGACCGAATGCCATCGGGGTCTGGGTATCGGGCGCTCCCCTACCACACACTCCATCCGCCATCGACAAGAATGTTCTGTCCCGTAACGTACGCGGACAAATCGCTTGCCAGATAAGCAATGATGCCGATCAGATCCTCCTCCCGCGCCATCCGCTGTAACGGGGTTCTTGCCACGTATTTCTCGACGAACTGTTCCGGCTGCCGCCGCCAAACTCCTCCAGGCGAGACGGCATTAACGCGTATCTCGGGAGCGAGAACGGTTGCCAACCAGCGGGTCAACTGAATCAGCCCCCCCTTGCTCGCCGCGTAAGCGGCCGGATTGCCCATCTCGGTATCGGTGTACAGGCGCATGTCGGGACCGCATACCCCGTACGTCGAGCCGATATTGATGATCGATCCCCGCCCTTCGGTCTTGAGCAGTGGAGCGGCTCTTTGTATCAAAACGAATGCGGAGGTGAGGTTCACGTCCAGCGCGCGGCGCCACGTGTCGGGCAATTGTTCCGCGAAAGGAACCGTCCATCCCTTGAGATCGGAATCGCCCACGAACGCCGCATTATTGATCAGGATGTCCAAACGCCCCAGACGCCGCCGGATGTTCTCTACGCACTGGTCTATTTGCTCGTCTACGCCCAGGTCCAAAGGCATATCAATGACCTCGGAGTGGTACCGGTCCCGCAGATCCCGCGCCGCGCCGGCGCATCCGTCGGCGTCCATATCGGCCAGGACGACCCGGGCACCCAACTCGAGCAAAGCACCGGCGAACGCACGGCCCAGATGGCCGGCACCTCCGGTGATGAGCGCCACGCGCCCGCTCAAGCTCATTAACTCACTGAGTCGTCGCATGCACCCCATTGTCCTTTGTGCTTCCACAGGAAGCGGGCGTATTCCAAGTCGAGTTCGGTATCGATATCCAGCGAGCGAGCAGTCGGAATGGTGACGGCGCTCACTTTGCCTTCGAAAATTGAATTCGCACGTAACACGTAGCCGGGATCCGCGGCATACGCGACGGTGGTCATATCGTAGACCTGATACGGCACCGACTGGCGCCCCGCAATGGCGGCCGGCGGTTGCGCTGCCAGCCTTGCGTATCCTTCAGCATCGAACGTGACCATGTTGAACATCGGATGACGCGCGGTTTCGGTTACCGTGATGACGATATCAGCGGAACTCGACGAGAGCTTGTCGACACAGCGATTCAGGTCCGTGACACATCGAAACGGCGACGTCGTCGGTACGCTCAAGAAAACATCCAATACGGGGGCCGAACTTCCGGCGCTGACCTCGCGGATCGCGTGTTGCCATGACAGCCATTCGGGCGAGCGATCGCCGGCCAATTCGGTGGGACGCATGAACGGGACCTCGGCGCCAGCGGCGCGGGCCACTGCGGCGATTTCGTCATCATCCGTAGACACGACCACGCGAGTGACCGAGTCCGCCCGGCTCGCCGTTTCGACCGCGCGTTCCAACAGAGACTTGCCGGCCAGATCGGCGAGATTTTTTCGCGGAATCCCTTTCGATCCGCCGCGCGCGAAAATAAAAGCGATGACCTTCACGAGAGCGGCGCTTGATTTTCTACGAACCGACCTTCCTGCGCCGATTTTTCTGCGGCCTCGACGAGGCTCAGCACTTCGATCCCCTGCTGCAAACTGCATAAGTCTTCGCTGCGGTCATTCAGGATCGACTCATGCATTTCCCGATAGGTATCGTTCCGGTCGACGCGGAACGACAAATCCTCGCCGTTGATTTTCAACTCATTACGGAGCAGGTCCGCATGAAAACTCGTCCGTTCGGAATTCAATACTACTTCCCGTCGACCGATTCGGTCGAAGTAATTGAGCTGCACCGTGGCCACCGGGCACCGTCGTGTACGCACCACACAACCATACACATCCGGAGCCTGCATCTCGAAATCGCTGACCTTCCCCCCCCAAGCCGCCACTGAACGCCACCGCCCGGTTAGCCAGAGCAGATAATCCAAATCATGGCTCAACTCCTTCAACACACCGCCGCTGACCGGATCCGCCGACGACGAGCAGAGCCGGTAATCCCGGTTGGGACGCCAGTCGGGCAAATACGAGCCGACGTAAATATGCGTCGATAGAATTCGGCTGTCCGCCGTGCGTCGTTTGAGTTCCTGCAATACCGGATGCAATCTCAAGTTGTAACCGACGTAGCCCGGGCACGGGATGCAATTCCTGTAAGAGGTACTCGAAAATATGGGTTTCTCTACCAACAGGCGTCCCGAATAGCCGTGGGCCTTCAAATCCCGAAGCATCCGATGGTGATGTTCGGTTTCATTCGCGATCACTACGTATCCCGGTGTGAAATCCGCGAGCGCTTCGGACAGTTGCGTATACGAATGAAACTCGGCATCGGTCCTGGCCGTAACCACGCGGGTTTCGTGGCCGAGCCGATCGAGAATCTGCGCATGTCTCTCACCAATCGAGCCATAACCGACGATCAGGACATTCATTTACTGGCGGTGGACAAACGACCGGCGCTCTTGGTATGGGCCACAAGCCAGGATTGCAGTTCCTCACGCCACTCCTGCAGCCAATCGTCACCCACGTAACAATATTCGGTACGAAACTGTTGCACCGCCTCCTGTACCGTGGCGGTCGACCACCACGCACGAGGGTCGTCAAACACGTCGTTGAGTTTTCGCGCCGCAGACTCAGGTGTATCGTGCAGCACCTCCGCCTCCCGCAACGCATCGTAGTACCGCGCGGCCTGGGGCCGCAATTCCCAGTGATGGGGATTCCAGAACAGCAAAGTCGGAAAATCGGCGGAAAACGTTTCGAGAAACGTCGTCGCGTTATAAGTGGACACGCATATGCGGCTGCGGCTCAAGACCGTTTCGAACGACTCGACGGGGGGTCGTAAGTACTCCTGGAGGCCTGCGTTTTCAAAAGCTTTGTTAACTCCCCAACCGTGGTCATGGGGATACGTCCGAATCACCAGCCGGGCCGTCACCTGATCCTTCAATAAAGTCGCGAAACGTAGTTGTTCATCGAGATAATCCAGCGCCTGAGACGACATTGGCCAGCTCGACATGCGGTGCGCGTAGCGTGGAAACGATATCTGCACCCACAGGACGGAGCCGCGGGTTGTACAGCGTATGTTCTTGTTGACGCTGACGAGCTTGTTGGCGGGTTTAGGTACGATGTTCTTCTCCGTCCGGTTACTCCAACCCCAGGTGTAGAACCGATCGCTGATCGCGATCTGGTGGTCCTCAACCTGGTCCCAACGACTCGCACCGTGCAAACCGCTGTGTTGTGCAACAAGGAGCGTCGCCCCGCTTTCTACCTGCTCTGCAGACCAAAGCTTGAACGCGTCATCGGTAATGAACGCGTTGGCGGTAAATATGACTTTGGTCCGTCGCGGATACCGATCCAGTACCGCCGTGCGGAATGCAGCGAACTCCTCCACATACGCAGCCGGAATATTCTCCGCCAGCAGCGCTTCGAGCAGAGACTCGAATTCGTTACCGGCGTGCTGCGGCGTGAGCCCATCGCGCGCATACCGTCCAAGCGTCGAATTCACGGAAATCGCGGGAATGTGCGTCGACGGAAACTCTCCCAACCGCAGCTGCAATTTGATCAAGTCTGAGCGGCGAAAACAGCTGCTCACGAAAGTCACATCATTGTATCGGTGCGCCACGTATCGTGTGAAATTCCAGGCCAGGCTCTTGATAACAGCCCGAGCACGCCACTTATGACTATCGGTGGATGGTTTCCGGAGCGGAACACATCGTTGCGAGTCTCTACTGATGCGAACTTCTGTCAGCCGTGAGATGAGTTCGCTGTAAATATAGTGGTTCCAGCCGTCCTCGAAAGCCGCCGTGTAGAATTCGTTGAACGTCCGCGGCGTCCACGCGTAACGGGGAATCGTCAGGAAACACGTTTCTTCGGCCCCACAATCCGGCGCGGCGCGCACCGAACAATATCGGTCGTACAGCATGTCGACGAAATAACGGAGCCACGGACCGACGATAATGCGCCAGTAACGCAACGAACGGTCGCAACCATGGTATTCATTGAGGGCGGAGGACAGCGTCGCAAGGTAAGCTTCATAAACCCCGGTCAGATACTTGAAATCGCGATACAGCGTGTCCCGGTCGTCCCAATGGTACGGGACGACAGCGAAATCGAGATTCTCCCAATCACCGCGATTTTCGAGCGTCTTGCACCACTCGCCCAAAAACAGGATCTTGCGATCCCGTTCCCAGGTTCTCTGGTCCGCCGTGGTGATCAAAAACACGAGGCGTTCGGCTCCAGTGGATGGAAGTTATGATTTTCAGTCACGCCTAAAGTCGTGATTGGCACGCTCAAATTCTTTATGCTCTCCAATATCCAGCCAGTACTCGTGAATCGGGAACGCGGCAACCCGGTGCCCCACGCTGATGACGCGTTGTATGACCTCAGGCATGTCGACGGCTTCGCCTTTATTGATAAGACCCAACACAGTGGGATTCAATACGTACACGCCCGCGTTTACGAAAAAGGTGTGAATCGGCTTTTCAACGATTTTCGCCACCTGATGCTGCTCTGTTTCCACGACTCCGTAAGGCACCTCCATGTCGTATTCGCGCAAACAAAGGGTGGCGACACCTTCCATCTCTTCGTGAAACTCAAGGAGTCGGGCGAAATCGATGCGTGTGAGTACGTCCGCATTCATCACGATAAGCGGCTCTTCGAAACGCGCCTCCAGCAGGCCCAGCGCCCCGGCTGTACCGAGCTTCTGTTCTTCTTGGAGATATTCAATGTGTACGCCCTTAGGCGTTCCATCCGCGAAATGCTGTTGAATTTTCTGTCCTAAGTAATTGATTGCTATATGAAAGTTCTCAAAGCCCTGATCGATGAAGTTATCGATGATGGTCTCCAGCAACGGCCGGCCGCCGACCTCGAGCATCGGTTTCGGTTGTCGCTCCGTCAGCGGTCTCAATCGCCTGCCGAGTCCGCCCGCCATCAGCACCACGGGATTCGTTCTGCGCGCCGGAGTCAGAAATTCCTCGAGAAGATACAAACCGCAAAGTCGACCTTCGGCATCCACAACCGGCGCCTGGCGAATGACGTTACTGCGCAACATATTCACGACGGACTTGCCGTCATCGGACTGCGACACGGCATGAAACTCTCGATGCATGATATCCGCCGCGTTGGCGCCCAGTCCGGTACCCGCCAGCAATCCGCGCCGGATATCGCCGTCCGTGATCGTACCCAGCAACTTCCCGGACTGATCCGCCACCAGCGCTATCTGCGCAATTCCGCCGCGACTGATAGTCTCGATGACTTTCTGCACACTATCATCCGCCGATACGACCAGTTTTTTCCACTCCGGAAACACGCGTGGCTCAGCTTGGCTTCAAATCGTAAAACATTTTCCTGCTGACGGATTCCAGCGGTATCCGCTCCAAAATACGGCATATGCGCTGACTTGCCCCCCCGTCACCGTAGGGATTCTGTGTTTCATGTAGGCCTGCTCGAAACTCTTCGGAAAATAAACGTTGTAACGCCTTCGTTATCGCTCTTTCATTCGGCTCACAATCGATGACGCTCGTGGCTTTGATCCTGCCGTCCTGCCGATCGCCGATATTCACCGTGCCGATACGGAATGCGGGCGCCTCAATGAGGCCGGAACTGGAATTGCCGACCACGCCGTCGACATGCTTCAGCGCTGACAGGTAACGCACCTGCCCCAAAGTCTGAAACATACACGCCCGGTGCGGATTGCTGGCGACGTAGTCGGCGACGATGTCAATCAGGCGAGAGGCGCCTTTGTCGGCATTCGGATAGGTAAATATCAGATGAGTATCCTCCAGCGTATGCAGCGCATTCAATAGTGCGCGCAACTGCCCTTCTGCATTCTCCGCCGCCAACGTAGGCGGGTGAAATGTGACCAGGAGGTTCTTTCTCCCCAGCTTGAAATCGATCGAATCTTCGAAAGCTGAGCGCTCCAACAACGAGAGTCGCTTTATGTTGTCGATACCGAGGCCGCCCACATGGAATACGCGCTCCGGATCCTCCCCCATTTGGATGATGCGCCGGCGGTACGTTTCCGTCGCGGCGAAGTGAAGATGCGACATTTTAGTGATCGAGTGGCGGATTGCGTCGTCGTAAGCGCCTAGGCTCAGCTCGCCCCCGTGGATGTGAGCGACCGGTATACCTATGAACAACGCCGCAGCGACCGCCGACAGCACCTCAAAGCGATCCCCGAGAACCACGAGCAGGTCCGGCGCCAGTTCCGAAAACGCTTCCGAAAACCCGATTACCCCCAGTCCCACGGACTTCGCGATCGCCGAACCCGAACAGCCGGCAACCAGCATTTCCACTTTTCGGTCGATGAAAAATCCGTCTTCCTCGATCAACTGATAGGTCAAACCGTATTCCGGAGAGAGGTGCGCACCGGTGACCGAAACCTGCAGCTCGAGAGTCCGCGAGTCGGAGATTTCGCGCATGAGCCAGTACAGGAGGCCGTATTCGGCGCGGCTACCGGTCACGACGCAGAGCTTCTTACTCACAGCTCAATAGGCTCATCGGCGCGGTAGGCGCGCTTCGATCTACGGCCGACGATTTCATCCCACCGCAGGGGGGACAGGCCGGTGCCGGGGCGTTTCGCAGCAAGGTTGTGTTCGCTAAACACTTCCCCCTCCCGAATATCCCGCGAAGCCACCAAGGATTTCCGCGCCACCGGTCGAATTTCCAACTCGGACGGGGTCGGCGATTTGATGCCGCTGCCCAGACTCACCTCCGTGTGACGCACAGCGACGACCATATTCGCAAACTCCTCCGCTTCCAGACTTGCGGCATGATCGGGACCCTCCATACTGCGGTCAATAGTAAAATGCTTTTCGATGATGACCGCTCCCAGTGCGGCGGCGGCGACGGGAACCTCTATTCCCAACGTGTGATCCGAGTAGCCGGTTTGCACACCAAGTTCTTCGCGCATCGTTACCATTGCTTTCAAGTTGACGTCCCGAAAGTCGGTAGGATACTGCGTATGACAATGCAACACGGTGATCTCATCGCGACGTGCCCCGGCACCTTGGAGCACGGTCAGCGCCGCCTCCACCTCTGCGAGCGTGGCCATTCCGGTGGACAAGATAATGGGTTTGCCCAAACCGCCGATCCGCCGCAGATACGGTACATGGTCGATTTCGCCCGACGGCACTTTGAATCGCGCCATCCCGAGTCGGTGCAACATATCTACGCTGGCGAGATCGAACGCTGTCGACAAAAACTCGATATCCCGCCGCCGGCACTCACCGATCAGAACTCGGTGTGCCGCCTCGTCGAGCTCTAGCCGCTGCAGCATCGCGTGCTGGGATTCGGGCCGCCCGGCGGCCCGCTCTTGATAAGCGGCCTTGGGAGCGTCCGCCGTAGCCAGCGCGGCCGCGGTAAAAGTTTGAAATTTCACCGCGTCGGCACCCGCGCGGGCCGCCGCTCGCACCATCTCGACGGCCAGGTCCAGATCGCCGTTATGGTTCACACCGGCTTCCGCGATGATGTAGATACCGGACATACGCCTAAATTCAGTACTTGGGGGCGGGTTTTACGTGCGCGGGAACTGATCGCAGCGCGTCAGCGAAACGCGCCGGCCGTCTGTCCCGGTGCGCGAATCAAGGCTCGCGTGCATCGGTCCGCCGGACCGCACTGCTCGGTAGATTTACGATTCGTGCCGCGATGGATTCGGTGACCGGCAAATCAAGCCGCTTACCTTTGTCGAACATGGGCAAGCGATGCATCGGGACCCATGCCGGACGGGTCATGATCCCCTGCCCGTTGGTGAATTCCAGAAAACGATCACGCTCGGCTTCGTCGCGTACCAAAATGCCCTGCAGCCAGTAGTTGGAACGCGCATCAGGTGGTTCGGATAGCCACTCTGCAGGACTATTCCGAAACCATATACGGTAGAACTCCGCGAGATTCCGCTTGCTTTCGACAAACCGATCCAAATTCTCCATTTGCGCACAACCGAGCGCCGCATTGAGGTTGGGCATCCGGTAATTGAATCCAATCCGATCGTGATCGTAACTCCATCGGTGCGGAACCTTGGCGGTGGTTGTAAGATGTTTCGCCTTCTTCGCGAGCGCCGGGTCGCCAGTGAGTATCATTCCGCCGCCGCCGGTGGTGACGATTTTGTTTCCGTTGAAACTCAAGATGCCCAATGCGCCAAAAGTGCCCGTATGCCGTCCCCGGTAGAAACTGCCCAAAGATTCCGCGGCATCTTCAACCAGTTTTAGCCCGTATTCATCGCAAATTTCTTGAATCACGTCGATGCGCACCGGGTGCCCGAATACATGCACCGGCACGCAGGCGGCCACCCGGCGACCTGTTTGTTTGTCGAAACAACCGGTGGCGCGCTTCTCGCAGAACCCCTCCAGATACGCTGCGAGCGCTTCGGGTGACAGTCCACGCGTCGCTTCGTCGATGTCGACGAACACCGGCGCAGCCCCACAATAGGCGATTGCGTTACAAGTGCCTACGAAAGTCAGCGACTGGGTGATGACCAGGTCATCCTCTTCGACCCCGGCGAGAACCAAAGCGATCTGCAGCGCGGCAGTGCCGTTGACCGTTGCAACGGCATATCCCGCTCCCGTATAGGCGGCGATCGCCGTCTCGAACCGATCCACGAACTCGCCTACGGAGGACACGAACGTGGAGTCCACCGTCTGGGCGAGATACTGTTTCTCGTTGCCCCAAAATTTGGGTTCGTGAAGCGGGACGAAATCTTGCGTCGCATACCATCCGCGGACCGCGCCGACGAAATCATGGTACCAGTCCGGGCGCCGTGCTACAGATTCTGAGCGTGAAGCCGTCACGCGTCGGAAGGAACCGGTATGTTGTAGTACTTAGGGTCGTCCGGATCGGCGATGATGCCCTCGGTAACGACGGTTCTCACCTCCTGTATCCCCTCCGGAACGCGCAATGAGACCTCAAACCCCAAAGTCTCTTTGATCTTGTCACAGTTCACTCGATAATCCCGCGGGTCCTCGTCTTTTCGCACATAACGAATCTGCGCGTCCGGCAGCACTGTCTGAAGCTGTTCAACGAGCATTTTTTTCGTATAGTTCTCGTCCGTGCTTCCCACATTGAATACGTTGTATGCGACCTCCTCCTGTGGGGCCCGCAACACAGCCAGAAAGGCCCGCGCGAAATCACGCACATGGCAATACGGTCTCCAGAACTGTTCACCGAACACTACCAGTTCCCGGCCCAGCGCCAACTCTTTCGTAAATTCGTTTACCGTCAAGTCGAACCGCATTCTCGGGGACACGCCGTACACCGTCGCAAACCGAAGCGATGTGGGACTGAATCCCAATGAGCGCTCTTTCATCTCCAGAAATCGCTGCTCGAACGCGACCTTGAGTTCCGCGTACAATGACACGGGCGCCAGCGGCGAGTCTTCATTGACATACGCATTCGTGCTGCCCATTTTGCCGTAGTTGCTACAGGTCGAGGCGAACACGAACCTGGAAACCTGGTTCTTCAAGACCAAATCGAGCAAGGCTACGGAAGCGGACCAGTTTGTGGCTCTCGCCAGATCGGGCTCGCGGCTGCACGCCGGATCACCAACGATAGCCGCCAGGTGTATGACGGCCCACACCTCGTGTTTACGAAACACTTCTCGGAGTCGGTCGGAATCGCAAATATCGATGTGGTGAAACGCGAAATTCGAATCGTGCCAAACGCCAAGCAGCGACTCTCCGCCAAACTTCAAACTGTCGACACATACCACCCGATACCCATCCGCAAGCAGAGCGCGAATCAATCCCGAACCCACGTAACCCGCCCCTCCGGTCACCAATATGGTGTGATCAGGCATGTTGTCGGTAGCTCTGGTATTCGAAGAGTTTCTTGAAATAACCGTTTTGACGAATTAGGGAAGAAAAATCCCCTTCCTCAAGAACGGCGCCATCCCCAATTACATAGATCATGTCGGCGTCGATGACTGTCGACAATCGATGCGCCACGATGAGAATCGTGATGTCGCCCCGCAGGCCGAACAAGGCTTGATAGACGCGTTTTTCACTTTCGTTGTCCAGTGCACTCGTCGCCTCATCGAGAATCAGTAGTTCAGGTTTTCGAATGAGTGCCCGACCCAGTGCCAGTCGCTGTAGCTGACCTCCCGACAAACGAATCCCCGAATCGCCGACCTCCGAATTCAGCCCATCCGGCAACGTTGCTATTAAACGGTCGGTACCGGTAAGCTGGCAAGCGCGCCTAATCTCCTGCTCTCCCGCGTCCGGGTTGCCCCATAGCAGATTCTCTTTAATCGACAGATCGAACAATACCGGTTTCTGTGGCACGAGGCTCAATTTTGAGCGCCACGTATTAATGTCGTAGTCGCCGATAGGGACGTTGTCTATCAATACCGCCCCCTGGTCGGTGCTCTGCAGGCCGACCAGTAAGTCCAGGATGGTGGATTTTCCGGATCCGGACTCACCGACCAGTGCCACCGTCTTGCCTTTCGGTATTTTCAGCGAGACGTCTCTTAGTACCGGCGCGTCCGGCGAGTACGCGAATCCCACGTTCTTCAGTTCCACACCGCTTTCCAGCGACACAAAGGGTTTGCTGCCGCTGTGCTGACTCGAAACCGCCGCGGCACGTTGCTGTGCCCGAACTACTTCCAAACTCGGCAGGCTACTGTCCAATTGGTGCTTCAGGTATATGGTTTGCTTCAACGGAGAGATCGTACGAATCAAACCCCATAAAGCTACGGCGATCACAGGTGTCGCAACACCCTGCTCGCGGGCCATGCCGAGCATTATCACGAGTATCAAAAAGCCCGCAGGTTCGTACATCTGTGAAGAAAAATAGCGAACCGCGTCTACGCGAACCGCATAGTGTGCGAACCGGTCGAAGGCGCTTTTCACCTTTGACAGCGTATACGTCTGCCGATTAAGCCCGATTACCTCTTTAGCAGCCTCCAAAGACTCTCTGACGAGCGCGGTGTAACGGCTTGCGGCAGCGACGTTCCGCGCACCGTAACGGTAGCTCCATCGACCCATTAATAAAAACGGAAACAGAACGATCAACGAACCCACGATGGTCACCGTAACCAGCCCCGGCGCCACCATCAACGGAATAAGTATAAATGCAACAATCCTGACGACGTTCGCCACCGAGGCGGAGAAAACCTGGAAGGCGTTTCCTACTTGGTTGATTTCACGTACGAAAGTATTGATCAGGGCGCCCCGGTTTATGTTGGCGAAAAACCCCCAACCGGCGGCAAATATGTGCTGGTAGGACTCGAGCAAGAGGTGCTTGACCACGCGAAAGCGTATACGCAGCGTCGTCAAACGTATCAATACACTGGTAATCGCCATGATCAGCAGCGACGACCAAACGAGAACCGCCACCGAAACGGGTGTGAAATCAACCCCCGCGCGGTCAAATACCGCGCTGATCTTCCTGGTGATACCCAACCACTGGTCCTGCGGCCGCTCCAGCAGCAAGTCTGCAAGAGGCGCCACGGTTACGACACTGATGCTGGAAAACAGCGCATCAATGGTGAGAAGCAGGATCGTTGTGACCAGCAGGCCGGGAAACAGCCTACCCAGCCGATAGAAGCTGACCAGTGAATTCATGTCGTATGGACGGTCACTACGCGCTAACGACCCGTACCGGCCAGCACTACGCGAATCGTCCGCAAAACTATATATATATCCAGGGCGAGGGAATAGTTCTTGATGTAGTAAAGATCGTACTCCAACTTTTTCCGCGCGTCCTCACAGGACGCCCCATATGGATACATGACCTGCGCCCAGCCGGTGATCCCCGGTTTTACCAGATGCCGTAAATCGTAATACGGTATTTCTTTTTCCAACTGGCGCACGAAGTCCGGTCGTTCCGGACGAGGGCCGATAAAACTCATGTCACCGATCAGCACATTCCAGAGCTGCGGCAATTCGTCGGCACGAAGGCCCCTGAGTATTTTACCGACCGGAGTGATGCGTGGATCATTTGGCGCCGCCCATTGCGCAACGCCCTGATGCTCAGCGTCCTTCACCATGGTTCGGAACTTGTGGAGCCTGAAATTTTTCCCCCGGTGCCCGCAGCGCGTTTGACTGTAGAAAATCGGACCATCGCTAGTGAGCCATACGCTCAGCGCGATCAAAACCAGCAACGGGGCAAGCGCGCAAATGCTCAAAACCGCTAACACGACATCGATGATTCGTTTCAACTTCATTTCGATGTCGTGATGTATGAGACTGAAACCCTGCGTCAGAGCAAACCAGCCGTCCTGGAGCTGAAGAACAGGAACGCGTAGCAGCTTCTGTTCATAGTAATCCGATAATTCGAGTATCGGTATTCCCTTGAGGCGAATCCCCATCAGTTGGGAGATTAATTTCTCCGAGGGTTTCTGGTCGTCTGCAAGGACGATCCCGCTGATCTTTCCCGAAAAAACGTCGCACTTACCGCCGTGGATACGAACGCCGTCTCCGTTGTAATCCAAGTGAAGATCCTCGAACTCACCCTGGTCGGCGGGCAAAAACTCCAAAGATTCCGTTAGCGATTGGGACGATTGCTCGTTCCGGAGCAGATCGGCGCGCGGCCCGTTTCCCAACACCAACCACCGCGGCTCGCGACGAAACCGGCGCTGCAATGAGGTGACTGCATACCGTACTGCAACCGCCCACAACGCGAATACAAACATGCTCAAAGGCAGATTACCGCGCCAGAACACCGTAGTCGCGGTGGTCGATTTAGTCAGATAAATGAACGAAGCGACGATAGCGCCGCCGATCGCGACGCCGAGAAACGTGCGCAACGCGACGTTGGTGGCCGTCATGCGACGATCTATCACGTATACATTCATGACATACAGACTAAGTATGGTTACACCAATGACGCTCAACAGAGAAAAATCGATCTCCGGCACCCAGTAACCCAGCCGGATTTGGTGAATCAGGCCAACCGCGACATAGAGCGCGACGATATCGTGCAGCACGAGCAACAAGCCGTGGTGGGAATACGGTTGCAGCCATTTAGGCATGAGCGACCCACTCCGCGCTTACGCCGGAATCTCGACCCACGGTGTTCACCTATTCACTCAGTCTGTCGTGCGGGTTTCCACCAATAAATCTGCGCTCACCATCTCCTCCACCAAGTCGTCGAACGACATACGCGGGCGCCAACCCAGCTCCTCGCGGGCCTTACCGGCATCGCCTACCAGAGACTCCACTTCGCTGGGTCTGAAGTAACGAGGATCTATCCGTACGATTACGGATCCAGGTTCTATCCTGTGCTCTCCCTTGGATTCGGAAACGCGCCCGATTTCTTCGACGCCGGAACCTTGCCATTCCAGCGACAGGCCCAGGCGTGTCGCCGCCGCCTCGATGAACTCGCGCACGGAATATTGTTCACCCGTGGCAATGACGTAATCAACCGGGCGTTCCTGCTGTAACATCAACCACTGCATTTCCGCGTAATCCCTGGCATGCCCCCAATCCCGTTTGGCATCCAGGTTGCCGAGGTACAGACAATCATCCTTGCCGCAGACAATCCTCGCTAATCCACGGGTGATTTTTCGCGTCACAAATGTTTCACCCCGGCGTGGCGACTCATGGTTGAATAAAATTCCATTGCAGGCGTACATTCCGTATGCCTCACGATAATTTACCGTGATCCAGTAGGCATACAGTTTGGCGACACCATATGGGGAACGCGGGTAGAACGGCGTAGTCTCTCTTTGCGGAACCTCCTGCACCTTACCGTAAAGCTCCGAAGTCGACGCTTGATAGAACCGGCAGGTTTCCTTCAAGCCGAGTATTCGGATCGCTTCCAGCAGCCTTAACGTGCCCAGGGCGTCCGAGTTGGCGGTATACTCCGGCTCCTCGAAAGAGACCGCCACATGACTCTGGGCAGCGAGATTGTAGATCTCCTCCGGCCTCACCTCCTGCATAACTCGAATCAAACTACTCGAGTCTGTCATATCACCGTGATGCAGGACGAAGTTCACCGCTTGCTGGTGTGGATCCTGATAGAGATGATCGATCCGTTGCGTATTGAACAGCGAAGTCCGACGCTTTATGCCGTGCACCTCGTACCCTTTGTCCAACAACAGCTCGGCGAGGTATGAACCGTCCTGCCCCGTGACCCCCGTGATCAACGCCGTTTTCATGCGCCTGTGTCCTTTTTGCCATAGTATTCTTTGTACCAATCGACGAACCTTGCGATCCCTTCCTCCACCGTTACCGATGGCCGGTAATTGAGGTTGCTCTCCAATTCCGTTACATCCGCGTCCGTCGCCCTCACGTCGCCATCCTGCATGGGCAAAAGGTCCAGCACCGCTTTTATCCCCAAGCAGGACTCCAGCACCTCGATATAGTGCATCAGTTGTACCGGCTTGTTGTTGCCGATGTTGTAAATTCTATACCGCGCACGACTCGTGGCCGGATCCGGCCGCTCGCCGCTCCAAGCGTCGTTCGGCGGCGGAGGCCGATCGAGAACCCTGACTACGCCGTCTACAATATCGTCTACGTAGGTGAAATCACGCACCATCTGTCCGCGATTGAAAACCGGAATCGGTTCGCCGCCAAGTATTCCGCGAGTGAACTTGAACAGTGCCATGTCCGGCCGGCCCCACGGTCCGTAAACCGTGAAGAACCGCAACCCGGTGCACGGTAAATCATAAAGGTGCGCGTAACAGTGGGCCATCAGCTCGTTGCTTTTCTTTGTCGCTGCGTACAGCGACAAAGGATGGTCGACATTGTCGTGTTCCGAAAAAGGAAGCCGGGTGTTCGCCCCGTACACCGAGCTCGACGACGCATATACCAGGTGCCGAACTGCGCCGCGACGACACCCCTCCAGAATGTTTGCGAAGCCTACGAGATTCGCATCCACGTAGGCTTCGGGACACTCGATGGAATGACGTACCCCTGCCTGCGCCGCCATGTTGATTACAGCGTCAAAATCGTGCCTGTGGAAAAGCGCCCTGATGGCTTGACGATCGCTGATATCCAGCTTCTCGAATGCGAAATTTGCCGAATGGCAACGCTTGAGCCGCGCTTTTTTCAGGTCGACATCGTAGTAATCGTTCAGGTTGTCGACGCCCAGAACTTCGTCGCCCCGCTCGAGTATCCTTAGAGCCAGTGCGTGGCCGATGAATCCGGCCACCCCCGTTATCAATACCTTCAAGGGTTTCCTACAGCCTCCACAGCGAATAACCGGATCCTTCGAATTCAACTGGATTGAACATGGACTTGACGTCCATGACGATACCGGGTGTTTGGAGCTTGCCTAAAAACACCTCGAGGCTCCGGGCCCGGTATTCGCGATGCGCGACGCAAACGACCAGCACCTTAGCGGCCTCCAGTTCGTTCCAATCCGTCAATGATTTACCGAATTCTCTTTCCACCTCGGCGTTGTCCGCGATCGGATCGTTAAGGGACACACGCAATCCGTAGGATTCCAGTTCTGCAACCAGGGGACGTACCTGCGTGTTGCGAAGATCGCTGCAATCTTCCTTGAAAGTGACACCCAGCACGCTGACTGAAGCCCCATCCACACACACGCCGTTCTTGACCATCTCCTTTACGGTCTCGACGGCGACGAACTTGCCCATATCGTCGTTGATACGCCGGCCCGCCAAAATGACCTCCGGGTGATAACCGACCATCTCCGCCTTGTGAGTCAGATAGTAAGGGTCCACACCGATGCAGTGCCCGCCAACGAGTCCCGGCCTGAACGGAAGGAAATTCCACTTGGTTCCCGCGGCATCGAGGATTTTCGTCGTATCAAGACCCAGTCTATGGAAAATCAGCGCCAGCTCATTTACCAGCGCAATATTCAAATCGCGCTGCGTGTTCTCAATAACCTTTGCGGCCTCTGCGATTCCGATACTCTCCACCTCGTACACAGCGGCGCTGATTACCGCACGGTACAGGTCCGCCACGCGTTTCAGAGTTTCATCGGTATCACCGGCAACCAACTTCGTGATCGTGTCCAGCGTATGAACTTCGTCACCGGGGTTCACACGCTCCGGGGAGTAGGCGATATGGAAATCGGTCTTCCAGGTCTTGCGTGATCGCCGCTCGAGAACCGGCACGCATATTTCCTCCGTGGCTCCAGGAAATACGGTGGATTCGAACACGACGGTCACGCCGTTTTTCATCACTGACCCGATCAAGTTGCACGCGTGTTTCAAAGGTCCGAAGTCGGGTCGTCGCGCCGGATTAATTGGCGTCGGAACCGCCACGATTATGAAGTCGGCATGCGACAAGTCGTGAGCGTCCGACGTGAAAGTAACGTGCGGGGCCGCCGCAAAATCCGCCGCGGAAACCTGTAACGTCGAATCTCGTCCAAAGCGACATTCCTCAACCCGCGAAACGCTGGTATCGAAACCGTAGGTCGTGAATTTCTTACCGAACGCGACGGCCAGGGGCAAGCCGACGTAACCCAAACCAATAACCGCAACCGCTTTTTTCCTTTCGTTTATCATCGACGCTCATCCATCCGGGACAATCCGGCATCAGGCACGCTACCGCCCTGCAGTGCATTTAAGGCACCGCATAAAAGAGGCGAACCCAGCGAACCCGGTCGCTATTTTTCTGAAACGTTGTCCGCCCTGATTGTTCTTGTTACACCGTGAATCAAACCGTCGATCCCCAGAACACTGGGAATCAGGATTCGCTCCTTATCTACCTCGCGCGAAAGCCGGTCGTACATCTCAAGAGGACTTTGCATTTCGGTAACAACGAACGCATCCGCCTCACCACGCGCGGACGGAGACCGCCACACGGGTTTGCCAAAAAACTGAGTGCGCTTCGACACTGGATCGAATACTCCGATGACATCGATTTTCGACTCTAATGCGCGCATGTACGCGATTTCCGCCAAGTCCGATACACCGCACAAAATCACCCGACTCCATTCCTCGCGAAAGCATTGCAGATAGATAGCGGTGCAGGCCTCGCCGGCCTGGCGATAAAATGTCAGAGACGTGGACAGAAACTGTCCCGTTAAGCGGGCTTTTTCAGCAAAGCCCTTCGGGGTGAGGTAGTACAGGTAACGATTCGCCGGCGCTTCCCGGATCTTGACGAATCCCTTCTTAGCGCAGCGCTTCAGGTACGAATTGGCCAAGCCGAGGGCCACCCCCATCTGCCGGGCCAGACTGCGTTGGCTCACGTCGCTGCGCCGTTCGATGGCGTCGAGCAACTCGAGGGTCAGGCGGGCTTCCCGATCACTTGTGTCGTTCACGGGATGAACACTATACACCAAACCTACCCGATGTCAAAATTTTCTTGTTAGCTCAACAGCTTATGATTGCTGTCGAGGATCGGCGAATATTGTTCACCGAATGAACGGAGGCCTGGCGACCGGCACATTAGATATAGAGCTATTTTATTGTTTTTATTCCCTTTTTTGCCTACATCGATGGTAAACGCCCGCTACCCGCATTTCTGCGCCAGGACGACGAAGAATCCCGGAAAATATTGGCCCTGCTCAAGACGCGTTCTACCGATTTCCAAGTATTCTTTCTCTTTTTCGAAAATCTCGGTGACGTCGTTTATCGGCGCGAAGCGGTTTATCGACGTACTGACCAACCGCAACCCCTGCGCCTCCAGAACCGCATTCACTTCTTCAACTGAGTGCTGCGTTTCGTACGGGTGGATGACTTGATCGCGAAACCAGGAAACGAAGTGCGTCTCATCGGTATTTTGCGGAAGCAGACGTCGAAATTCCTCGCGCAATTCATCATCCGAGGCGCCTCGCTCTTTCAGTCCCGCGAAGTGGTCGAGGAACGGCCGGCGTCCATACGTATGGTAGAGACCCAGATAAAAATATCCACTGGGCGCCACGCACTGACGACATACCTGCCGCACTGCCTCCATGCAATCGTTCGTGTGGTGTAACACGCCCAAAGATACGACCAGATCGAAAGGTGAATCCGGCACGTATACGAAAAGATCTTCCTCATGGAACCGGGACTCGAGGCCCAGAATATCGGCTACGGCTGCGCCTTGGGCCAAGGCCACCGGGTTCGCATCCAGCCCTTGGGCACGGGTTCCACACGTCGAATAGTAATAGTTAATGGCGTTCACCAACCAACCCGCACCACAGCCTACGTCGAGAACCGACGTTCCCTGCTTGAGAATTTCGACCAAGTCCGGATAGTTGGACACCGGGTTGGAACGACGCAGCGATTCCGCTGCAATTCGCGGTTCACTGTAGTAATTGAATGGGAGGTTCCGGTAAAACTCCATCACCTCTTCGTTGATATGTGTCGTTTTCTCGTTCACTACAACGGCCTTTACTCGGATTTTTCCAATACAACAAATAACCGGAACGCAGCGAAGCGTTTCACTCCGTCTGGAAAATACTTTTCACAGTTAATGAGTGGTCCCACCAGACGACTGGGCAACAATGACCATTTCCTGAAGCCTCCCGAAAGGGGAAGTCCGAGCAAATCGAAATACTCCCGCCGCAGGAGATTGAATCCAGGAAATCGTTCCCGGAATCGTACGATTTGTTCGAAGAAAATCAAAGTCGGTATCGCCTGATTGGCGTCGTGTGCATCACGCTCAGGTTTACGCTCGACCGGTGCGAAAGGATCGACGCTCATGTCCACGGGTTCAGGGTGTAAATTCCTGTAGAACATTCCACTCAGCGCCGTGATGGCCGGTTCGATCAGTATCACACGGCCTTTCGGTCGCAAAACACGAAGACTTTCGGCGAAGAAGTCTCCGGGTGATCCCAAATGATGCAAGACATCGATCAGCACAATATTGTCGAAATACTCCTGCCGAAATGGAATCCGCTCTGCCTTCCCTACCAAATCGATCCACGAAGTCGCGACGATATCCATCGAGATTACGCCAGGAACAGTTTCTTTGAGGTTTCCAACCCCCCCGCCGATCTCGAGAATGTTTCCGGGTCTGGCGTTAGCAATCAACCTATCCGCGTACGCGGAATAAAGCGCTCGTAACGTCGGTTTGTTTTCCCACGTCGAGCGGCGCTCGTTATTGGGTATCTGCATGTCATGAAGTTATACTATGCCTCATCCATTATACCTGTGCAGCCTTTTGCTAACTTGGGTATCGGGCTCGTTTTTGCAAAACAACCCTAACATACACGGGCTTCACCGTTACCAATCGCAACGCCGGGAACACTGGAATACCCAGGCCCATTACCACTATCGTTCCGACCGGTTCGCCAAGGCCTATCACAACCGCTTGAGTTGCGTATATCGATTCCTGGTGCCACCGGGGAAACGGGTCCTTGAACTGGGCTGCGGCCAGGGCGACCTGCTGGCGTCACTTGAACCTGAGGAAGGCGTTGGCGTCGATATTTCCCCTGCAATGCTGGAGCTTGGGAGCAAGAAGCATCCCCATCTCAAGCTCTACCAGGGTGACGTGCATCTTCCACTTCCGCTGGAGGGGGAATTCCACTACATCATCATGTCGGACCTCGTCAACGAGCTCCATGACGTTCAGACTGTCTTAGCCGCGCTCAGAAGCTACTGTACGCCGGTGACCCGCATTATCATCAACTTCCACAGCCATCTATGGGCCGCCCCTTTACAGACCGCGCGCCGACTGAATCTGGCTACACCGGTGCTCCCCCAGAACTGGCTGACCCGGGACGACGTCAACAACCTGTTGCGCCTGACGGATTTCGAACCGGTCCGGCAGTGGCAGGAAATCCTCGTCCCGATCTCGTGGCGTCCCGCAAATCTGGTCCTAAACCGGATACTTAGCAAAGTCTGGCCGTTGTCCAAGCTGGCTCTCGCGCACATGACCGTGGCACGTCCGTTGTTTCGCGCTGACCCCCAAAACGACGCTCATGAACCCAGCGTCACGGTCGTCGTTCCCGCCCGGAACGAGGCCGGAAACATTCGATCGCTGCTCGATCGCGTTCCGGAGATGGGCCGGGAAACCGAGATCATATTCGTCGAGGGGGGTTCGGAAGACGACACTCTGGACGTCATCAAGAACTCGATAACCGTTCATGGACGGCTGCCAGCGTCAGTGTATGTACAAACTGGCACCGGAAAAGGAGACGCGGTACGTCTCGGATTCTCCAAAGCACGTGGGGACATCTTGATGATCCTGGACGCAGACCTCACCGTACCTCCGGAGGACCTGAACAGATTCTACAGGGCGCTGATCGATGGAAAGGGGGAACTGATCAACGGCGTGCGTCTCGTGTATCCCATGCAGGAAAAAGCGATGCGTTTTCTAAACCTGCTGGCAAACAAGTTTTTCAGCCTGGGGTTTTCTTACGTTTTGAGCCAGTCGACAAAAGACACTTTGTGCGGAACCAAAGTATTGCGCAAAACCCACTACGAGAGCATCGCGCAAAATCGCGAGTATTTTGGTGATTTTGATCCCTATGGTGATTTCGATCTGCTCTTCGGCGCGTCAAAACAAAACCTTAAAATTTCCGACTTGCCGATTCGCTACAACGCACGAAGCTATGGTGAACCCAACATTAGACGTTGGAGCGAAGGATGGCTACTCATGAAAATGCTCTTCAAGGCGCTGCGAAAACTCAAATACATTTAGCGCAATGCTGCCGTCCGGACTGAGTATTCCCGCCGCGCTTATCCTCGCTGCAGAGTTGTTGTGTTACTTTTTCTACCCTATATGGGGGCATTTCAGTCCAGGCCGTTACACCCCTTTCGCACTGGGTCTGGGGCATCTGGCGGGCCTGCTTTTCCTTTTGTGTTTGTGGCAACGGGTGATTCCCGTACAGCCTTCCGCATCGGGAATCGGCGGTTCAAAGTCGTCGATTTCTGTAACTCCCATAGCCTTCCTCCTGTTCGTCTTCGCTGTTCTCCAGTGGCCGTTTCTCGTCTTGCCGCTGGTTACGGGTCCGGATGAACCGGTGCAAGTCACGAACCACTTCCTGCAGTGGAAATTACTCGCCCGCTCGCCGCTCTCATCGGCCCTTCTGTTGCTAAGTGTCGTGCTTCTATGGCTGGTTTGCTACATCTTTTTTCACCGGTGGAAAGAGGCGAGAGCGCCGACACGAGTCGCCGCCATCGCCCTCGCGACTTTTGCGCTTTACGGCGTGGTACTTCAGTTTGCAGACCCGAATTGGGGCGCCTCGATACGCTGGCCACCACTCGGCCTGCTGGTCTCGGGATTCAGCCATACCGTGTTGGGAGTCAGTGAACCCGCGGTGCGTTTTCCCGCGTTGTTCTTCTATCTGGCGACGGGTTTTGTGCTGTATCGCTTACTGTATTGCGAATACGGCAGAGAAGCGGCGTTGGTCGGTACCCTATTGTGCCTGTCAATGCCGATTTTCTTCCGCTATGGCCACTTCGCGTACCGCGAAACGGGTGGCGTCTTCTTTCTGACCCTTGGTGCTTTTTACCTGGCGAGGTATTGGCGTTCCGATATCTCCGGCCTTTACATCGGAACTGCGATCGCCGCCGCGATCCTGGGGTATCTGGAGCGCCGGCCAGCCGTGGGTCTCGTATTCGTCGTGGGTGCGGTGGTTCTGATCAAACTCGCCGTCCAGAAAACCGGCGCGACGCGAACATCCCGTGACTGGGAACCTTTGCTCAGCTATACGCTCGGTGTTGCGGTGACCGCCTGGGTTGCCTATCCCTGGTCGAAGATCACACAAGGGATCCGCCCCTTCGGCTTCAGTTTCGCGAACTGGCAGGATTGGACCCTGGTATCGGCATATCCCAAGATACTGCCGGATACCATCGGCTTGCCCGCCACCGTGTTACTTGTTGCCGGACTCGTCCTGGCGTTTACCAAGAAACCGCGCGGCCTGTCGATCCTCGCCCTGTCCTGGCTGATCGTGTTTTTCGCCATCTTCGTCAGTGACATTCCGCGCCATATTCCGGTACCCCGTTTTGTTATTCTCGTCGCACCGGCGATAGCGATTCTGTGCACCGGGGTCTGGCACACTGCCATCACGCGTCTACCGATCCGGCCCCGGATTGGCGCGTTGTTGACGGTCCCGGTATTTTTGGCTCCGCTGCTGGTTTGGTACACGGGAAAACCGCTGGGTTTGCCGGTACCGAAACACGTTCGTAGCTTCACCCAGGAACCGTACTACCCAGACGACGAACTGGCTCGATATCTGGCCGAACAGCCACCGACAAACCTGGTCTTTCCCATCGCCTGGCAATATGCGCTACCCGCCTATCTGCGTTTGTGGAATATCAAGCACGTCAACATTCATATACCGCCTTGGACCCACCCTCTCACCACGCGTGTTTCTGTGCATGAGGTTCGGAAGCTCTGTGCAGCCTCGGTGTGCGATTACGCTGTTTTTCACCTGAAAAAACGCGACGGGTGGAGGTTGGCATTCGTATCTGGAGTCGACCCGGACAATTTGATCGATAACCAAACATCAGGATTACACGTCCACAAGTTATTTCTCCGCGATCACCATGGGCTGGCCTTGGTACGCTTCAACCAATGACACGGACTCGGCTTTACGTTTCCACCGCGCCTAGTGCGGACATTTCTATGGTCGCCCTGGCGTGTTTGCCGACGATCTTGAGGAGCACAATGACTCGCTCCCGACCGGTTTTGGCCTGGAAGATTCCCTCATATCCCATAAACGGCCCCTCCTCGATCCTTACACGTTGACCTCTTTTAAACTCGTGCAAGGGACGATCCTGAATTCCGTCATCGTCGTCCTGGTCACGTATAGCGGCAACCAGGCTATCCGGAACCGGGGTTGGTTCGGAACCGAAACGGACGAGCTTGCTGACTCCGAAAGTCGAACGAATCGGCGCCCAGTTGTCGTGAACCTTGTCCAGCCTGATGAACAGATATCGCGGAAACATCGGCTCTATCCTGATCATTCGCCGACTCAGGCGACGCCTCGGAACGCGTAGAAGAGGCAGGTAGATCTCATACCCCTGTCGGTCGAGGTTCGATCGGGCCAACTGTTCCTGCCGCGGTTTGGTATACACCAGATACCATTTTCTTCCGCGCCCAACCGCTGCGCCTTCTTGGTCGTGGTCAGCGCTCATGGATATTGCGCCATTCTATATACCGGCCAACACCCACTTCGACCGTAGCGAAACTCTTTTCGTATCCCACATTACGAAGTGCGGAAACGTCCGCCTCCGTGTAACTCTGATACTTACCCTTAAGTGCCTCTGGAAACGGGATGTACTGAACCGCCCCGGAGTCAACCAGATCCTTCACGGAGAGCTGTGTCCCGTCGTGGGCATTGATAGCAGCCGCCGCTACGTCATTGAAGCTCTGGCTGTTTCCGGTACCGACATTGAAAACTCCGCGCACTTCAGGGTGGTCGAGAAAATACAGATTCACGTCGACGACGTCACCCACCCAGATAAAGTCTCGGCGTTGGTCGCCATCCTCGAATCCACCGCTACCCTCGAACAGGCTAACCTTACCCTGGGTTTTGTACTGATTGTAGAAATGAAACGCGACGGATGCCATCCGCCCCTTGTGTTGTTCGCGAGGCCCATACACATTGAAATATCTCAGACCCACCACCTGCGAAGTAAGCTCGAAAACCCGGTCTCTCACATACCGATCAAACAGCCATTTCGAATATGCATAGATATTCAAGGGGCGTTCGCACCGCGGTTGCTCTTGAAAATCGGGTCCATTGCCGTACACAGATGCGGAAGACGCGTAGATGAAAGGTATCTTTCGTGAAGTGCAGAAGGCCAACAGGTTCTTGGAGTACTCATAGTTGGTCCGCATCATGTAGCCGCCATCGGCCTCCATGGTATCGGAGCACGCCCCGTTGTGGAAAACGACATCGAGCCGCCCGAAGTTAGCGCTGGCGTCCAACATGCGGGCAAAATCGTTCTTGTCCAGATAGTCAGCGATCATGCAATCGGCCAGATTCATGGCCTTTGTCCCGTCCGTCAGATCGTCCACTACGAGAATGTCCTCTCGACCCCGGTCATTCAGACCCTTTACCAGGTTCGATCCGATAAAACCCGCCCCCCCGGTCACGACAATCATGGGCCCGCCTGTAGATCGGCCAACACTTCAGACTCGGATGCAGTGGCGGTTCCCAGCTTGCCCACCACGATTCCCGCAGCAACGTTTGCGACCCGTAACTTGAGCTCATCGTCGAGCCCCGCTGCATGGCTTACCGCCAACGCGCTTACGACCGTATCCCCGGCGCCGCTGACGTCGAAAACCTCGCGGGCGCGGGCCGGACTATCGATGAACCGCCCGTCCCTCCGTAACAGCGTCATGCCATGCTCGCTGCGCGTGATCAGCAAATACTCCAGATTCAGACGCTCGAGCAATAACCGCGCCGACGAGCGCAGTTCGGATTCATCTAACCACTTCCCGGCCACCTGCGCGAATTCTTTGGTATTGGGAGTAATGACTGTTGCACCATGGTAGCGATCGAAGTCGGCACCCTTGGGATCCACGATTACCGGTATTCCGGCCTGTGTCGCCGCACCAATCATCTCTCTAATATGCAGCAACCCGCCTTTTCCGTAATCGGAGATAACCACTACGTGCGCGCCAGCGAGCTGGCGACGATAATCCGACAAACACGCCGCCAGAATTTCGTGACTCGGACGCGTCTCGAAATCGGCACGCAGCAACTGCTGATTACGGGAAAGAATGCGTAGTTTGACGGTCGTCTTCATGTCCGGGTCTTTGTGCAGTATCACTTCGGCGCCGCTCCCGCGCAGCAGACTTCGGAGACTCGACCCCGGCTCGTCGTCGCCGACGACCGACAACAGTGTGCAGCGCGCACCCAGCGCGGAGACATTTTGCGCAACGTTTGCCGCGCCTCCGGCGCGTTCCTCGAGACCCGTCACCCCAACCACCGGGACCGGCGCCTCTGGCGAGATACGGTCTACGTCCCCATACCAATACCGATCCAGCATGACATCACCAACCACCAGAACGCGGACCGACTTGAAGACACCCGCGGCCAACATCAGCGGCGTCCGATTCCATAGTAGTGAAAACCGGATTCGCGCACCGTTTTCGGATCGAAAATATTGCGCCCATCGAAGATAACCGGCGATTTCATGCGTTTTTTCATCTCGTCAAGATTGGGGCTGCGAAAAATCTTCCACTCGGTAACCACAATCAAGCCCTCCGCACCATCCAGCGCTTCGTATGGGCCTGCGGCCAACGCGAAATCTGCTCTCGTTCCATATATCCGCAGGGCCTCACTCGAAGCTACGGGATCGAACGCAACAACCTGCGCGCCGCGATCCCACAATCCCTCCAGCACCACTCGGCTCGGTGCTTCCCGCATGTCGTCGGTGTCCGGCTTGAAAGCCAAGCCCCATAAAGCGAACTTGCGGCCTTCGACCGCCGAATCATAGTGGGCGTCCACTTTCGCGAGGAGAACTTCCTTTTGCGCCTCGTTGACGTGCTCTACCGCTTCCAGCAGACGCGCCTCGTATCCCTGCGACAACGCGGTCCGATGCAGCGCTCTTACATCTTTGGGAAAACATGAGCCCCCGTACCCGCACCCCGGATAAATGAAGTGGTAGCCGATGCGGCAATCCGCACCAATTCCCCGGCGCACCGCTTCCACGTCGGCGCCCAGTCTTTCAGCCAGGTTCGCCACTTCATTCATGAACGAGATCTTCGTGGCCAACATCGCGTTTGCCGCGTACTTGGTCAGTTCGGCGGACTGAATGTCCATGACCAATACTCTTTCGTGATTGCGATTGAACGGTGCATACAGTGACCGCATCACATCAATGGCGTTATCGTCATCGGCACCGACTATAATTCGGTCGGGCTTCATGAAATCCTCTACCGCAGCCCCTTCTTTCAAGAACTCGGGATTCGATACCACGGAAAAACTGACGGTCTTACCGCGGTCGGTGATTTCCGTCGTGATCGCGGCGCGCACTTTTTCAGCGGTACCCACAGGCACCGTGGACTTGGTGACGACCACTCTATAATCATCGATATGTCTTCCGATTTGACGAGCCACCTCGAGGACATGACTCAAGTCTGCTGATCCGTCCTCATCCGGCGGCGTGCCCACCGCAATGAACAGGATGTCACCGTGGCGAATTCCTTGTTCTATGTCGTCACTGAAGCGCAACCGCCCGGCTTGCGTATTCTGCGAGACGATTCCTTCAAGGCCGGGCTCGTGGATGGTGATTTGTCCCGAATTCAGGGTCCGTATCTTGTCCGTATCTGAATCGATACATAGCACCCGATTGCCAACGTCAGCCAAACAGGCGCCACTGACAAGTCCCACATATCCTGTACCTATTACCGTAATGTTCATACACTGGTCCTTGCGCCCGTATTCTTATCGATTCTGTGAAAAGGCAACGCCAAAGCAGGCCTGCCGCATCGTATCGCGGGTCCGCGCTTCTTTTCATAGCCAAAAACGCAGCAACTGGAGGAACGGCGACGCCGTTCCTCCAGCTCCAGGGTTCGACCGAATATTGGTTAGTTTTTCGTGTCCAGTTTAATGTCCCGCTGATTCTTCTCCAAGGTTTTCGGACCGATGCCCTTCACCTTCAAGAGATCCTGCACGGACCCAAACGGCCCGTTCTTGGCGCGGTAATCCACGATTGCTTGCGCCGTCCTGGCGCCCACGCCGGACAACGCTTGAGCGATCTCCGCCGCATCCGCCGTATTGACATCGACAGGGGCGGCGCCACCGAACATAGGAAAACTACTGAACACTGCAAACGCGAGGAAATTTCGAATCGACTTCATCCTTGTCTCTCCTTATTACCAGTCCATGTGAAACTGCTCGAAAGTACTGCTATCGCCCGCTCCTTGCGGACCCTTCAAGTATCGCCCCGCGTTTTTGGCTTGTCAACTTCCCCTGCAGCGGTGTTTTTCCACATTGATCGGTTCGATGGTATTCCATCCCTTGCAACCCGGACACTGCCAGTGCAGGGAACGTCCACTAAACCCGCACTGCTTGCACAGATAGACATTTTCAGTATCCATCAGCTGCTCTACCACCAACAGAAACGCGTACAGTTCGTCACGTTCGTCCGTTCTGTATCGCGATCTCTTCAATTCAAAGAGCCTTTTCAAACCGTGTACGGTCGGATTCTTTTGCAACCATTTCCCGAGAAACGTTTCCGCTTCAGCGGAGCCGCGTCGCTGCTCCAGCTCGTCGACCTTTGCCAGCAACACCTTTGGATCGCGATGCCTATTCACCATATCGCTCAAGAACTCGCGCAATCCCGCCTCGTCGTTGAGTTCTCGATAACTACCGATAATGTTGTCTACGACTTCCCCAAACAACCGCGCGTTTTGCTTCTCGATACTCCGCCAAGTGGCAATTGCATCTCCGTGACTCCCGGCTCGCGCTTGCGTCTCACCCAACAGGATCGTGGCCCGCGTACAATACGGGTCCTCGGCGAGAGCTTTCCTAATGAAGTCCTGCGCTTGATCCAGATTATCGTTTCGCAATTCCGCGTCGCTGAGCTCACAGTAGTATTGCGCCACGATATAGGAAAAATCCTCTTCGGATACGTCATCCAGACGGCGTAGGACGCGTATGGCTTTCTCCCACTCCTTTTCCTGCTCGTAAATCTGTGAGAGGTACTTCAAGGCCGGTGTGGCATGACTGGAAACGTCGGAGATCTCCATAAACAGGCTCTCGGCGCGATCCAGCAATCCCGCTTTGAAGTAGTCCTGGGCAAGTTCGAAAAGCGCCTGAAAGCGCTGATTCTTGCTCAAATTCTGGCGCGCGATCAGATTCTGATGTATGCGCGTAGCCCGTTCGATTTCACCCCGACGACGGAACAGGTTGCCCAGCGTAAGGTGCATTTCCACGGTCTCGGGATCCACCTCGAGGACCTTGACGAATACTTCAATCGCCTTGTCCGGCTGCTCGTTGAGAAGGAAATTCAGCCCCTTGAAATACGCGGAGGGCAGATTGAAATCGGTCTGCAGAGGCTGGCGCGCATCGCGCTTCGCCGCATACCATCCCGAAGCCGCCGCGGCGGGCAACAGCGGTAGCAAAAGCCAAAGATATTCGGACATCTAAGCGGAATCCGCAATCGACAGAGATCTATTTTCAGATACCGTGCTACTGGCTTCCAGATTCTTAATACGTCGTTTGGCCTTACCGAGCTGCAGTTTGACACGCAGCACCCACATCGAAGTAAGCAGTACCCCCAGCACAATTCCGATCGCGAGGACGATATACACCAATACGGCCAGTGGCAGCGTCTCGTTGAAACCAAAGTAGTATTGCACGTCTACCGTTTGCGATTGATTCTCTATCGCGAAAGTCGCGCCCAGCAACCCTACTACGATAATTATGAGCAAATAAAATAACCTTCGCATCGCGCCTCCAACGAGCTAACAACGCACCCTTGACATAGGGCGTAACCATCGCAAAGAGAAGCCCGGTTTGCAATAGGCGGGACGGGTTTTCATGGTTCACGAGCGGCCGGTAGGCCCTCGCGGCGCCGGAGGCCCTTACCGATTAGCGGTTTCCTTTCCCGTCTACCCGCTCGCGCAACTCCTTGCCTGGCTTGAAATGCGGAACGTGCTTATCCGGCACACTCACGGCGTTGCCGGTCTTCGGATTTCGACCGACTCGCGCGGGGCGGTAGTGCAAAGAGAAACTACCGAATCCGCGAACCTCGATACGCTCTCCCATTGCCAGGGCGTTGGACATACACTCCAACAAACCCTTGACCGCCAATTCAACATCTCGATACGCCAACTGCGGTTGGTCCGCAGCAAGCACTTCGATCATTTCCGACTTCGTAATCGCCGAATTGCCCATGGCCTCATTTACCCCAGGTCATTGGTAACCGCCTGTTACCAACGTTGGTTACGGATTGGCGCCTAGCTACCGCTGCCGCTCTTCTCAAGCTGTTCTTTCAACTTGTCGCCGAGAGTGGTGGTTCCCGTGCTCGTCTTACGCGCGTATTCTTGAATCACTTCACTCTCCTGCTGCGCTTCGAGCGCTTTCACCGACAGAGAAATGCGGCGATTCTTACGATCGATGCTGGTAATCTTGGCCTCGACATCGTCGCCGTCCTTGAGAACCGAGCGGGCATCCTCTACGTGTTCGCGCGATAGTTCGGAAGCGCGCAAATAGCCTTCGATCCCATCTTCAAGCTGGACTACAGCACCCTTGGCATCCACTGAGGACACTTTTCCGGCCACCACACTCCCTTTGCCGTTATTACCCACGTACACCGTAAACGGGTCCTGCGTCGCCTGCTTGACTCCCAGCGAAATTCGTTCGCGTTCCGGATCCACCGCGAGCACCACGGCTTCGATCTCCTCTCCCTTCTTGTATTCTCGGACCACCTCCTCTCCCGGTCGATCCCAAGAAAGGTCGCTCAAATGGATCAAACCGTCAATGCCGCCCTCCAGGCCGATAAAGACGCCAAAATCGGTAATGGACTTGATCGTCCCGGATACCTTGTCGTTTTTGTTGTGCGTGGCGGCGAATTCCTCCCACGGATTCGGCTTACATTGCTTCATCCCAAGAGAGATTCGGCGCCGTTCTTCATCGATGTCCAGCACCATCACCTCCACCTCGTCGCCGACATGACAGATTTTCGCCGGATGCACGTTCTTATTCGTCCAGTCCATTTCCGAGACGTGGACCAGGCCCTCTACCCCCTCTTCGAGTTCGACGAAGGCCCCATAGTCCGTGAGATTCGTGACCTTACCGAATACTCGGGTGCTCTCCGGATAGCGTCGCGGCAAGTCGACCCAGGGATCGTCCCCCAACTGCTTCATACCGAGTGAAACACGGTTGCGCTCGCGATCGAATTTCAAGACACGCGCCTCGATTTCATCGCCCACACTCAACACTTCAGAAGGATGCTTCACCCGGCGCCATGCCAGATCGGTGATATGCAGCAGGCCGTCGATCCCGCCCAAATTCACAAACGCGCCGTAGTCGGTGAGATTCTTGACGATGCCTTTGACGACTTGGCCTTCTTCAAGGTTCTCCAGCAACGCTTCCCGCTCCGCACTCAGCTCGTTCTCGACCACCGCCCGGCGAGATACCACGACGTTGTTGCGTTTGCGGTCCAGTTTGATGACTTTGAACTCCAGCTCCTTGCCTTCGAGGTAGGCGGAATCTTTAACCGGCCGTACATCCACCAGCGAACCCGGAAGGAAAGCGCGAATCCCTTCCAGTGTCGCGGTAAACCCACCCTTGACGCGGCCGGTAATGACGCCGGTGACGATAGATTGTTCTTCGTACGCCTTCTCGAGGTCATCCCAGGCGCGGGCCCGGCACGCTTTTTCGCGTGACAACCGAGTGTTGCCGAATCCGTCTTCAATCGTTTCGATCGCGACTTCGACATGATCGCCCACATGTACCGTCAATTCTCCGCTTTCGTCTCTGAACTGCGCCGCGGGTATTTCCGCTTCCGACTTGAGACCCGCATTGACAATGACGAACTCGCCGTCTACATCCACGACTTCACCGGTAATCACCGCGCCCGGCGTCATGACGGCGTTGGAAATGCTTTCTTCAAACAACTCCGCAAAACTATCAGTCATAAAATGGAAAACCTATCTATTCGCAAGAACGACGGTCAGTCGTTCCCGGGTGTGCTCTTGTTGTCAGCCCGTTCGACAACGAGTTCAGTTTCAATTAAATCCAGGACTCGCGATACGGTTTTATCGATCGTGAGGTCAGAGGTATCCACCACTACCGCATCGTCGGCCGGCCGCAACGGCGACACCGTACGCTGCGCGTCTCGGGCATCGCGTGCCTGAATCGCTTCCGAAAGATCCGCAAGACTAACATCGAACCCCTTTAGTTTCAACTGGTTATAGCGCCTTTTTGCACGCACCGCAGGATCCGCCGTAAGAAAAATCTTAAGTGGTGCATCCGGGAACACCACGGTCCCCATGTCCCGCCCATCGGCCACCAGCCCGGGCGGGCGGCGCGCGCCTCGCTGCAGCGCCAGCAAAGCCGTGCGTACCGCCGGAACTGCCGCGATTTTCGACGCTGTGCGTCCGCACTCCTCGCTGCGGATCCGGGCGCTCATGTCCCGTCCATTGACCCAGATCGATGCGCTGTCCGGCAGATTGGGCCGGCATTCCAGTTGCAACGTCCGGGCGATCTGCACCACCTGCGGATCTCGAGCGTCCGCGATTCCCTCCTCTGCCATCACACCGGCCACCGCGCGGTAAACGGCGCCGCTGTCCAGGTAGTGCCATCCGAGCCGCTCGGCAACTTTCTGCCCCACGGTCCCCTTTCCGGACCCGCCCGGACCGTCGACCGTAAGCACCGGAACCACCACTGCCGTCATGAGCCGTCCGACAGCGGTAAACCCAGCGACCGGGCGACGCGCGGAAAATCGGGAAACGACGTGGCGACGTTTTCGCACTCCCTGACGGTCACCGGACCGGCAGCGCAGAGGCCGGCGATCGTCATCGCCATCGCCACCCGGTGATCGGTGCCACTGTCCACCACACCGCCGGAAAAACGTCCCCCGGTAATCACCAGTCCGTCCGCGGTCTCCGCGACACGGGCACCAAGGGCGCGCAGACCCCCCGCCATCACCGCGATGCGATCGCTTTCTTTGTGGCGCAGCTCTCCGGCTCCGCTTATCCGGGTGACCCCCTCGGCGCACGCCGCGGCTACGCACAAGATGGGAATTTCGTCGATCGCAAGCGGGATATCCGCGTCTGCCACGTCGATCCCCTTGAGTGGCGAGTGGCGCACCTCGATGTCGGCAACCGGTTCTCCACCCAGCTCCCGCGCGCCAGACAGACGAATATCAGCGCCCATCCGCCGCAACAGAGAGATGACCCCGATGCGCGTCGGATTGACGCCTATCCCCTCAAGCGTGATCACCGATCCTGAGGCGATACACGCACCGACGATGAAAAACGCTGCCGATGACAGGTCCCCGGGGATCGTCATATCAATGCCTGTCAATGGGGCACAGCCCGGGACGCACACGCGGCCGTTCCCGATTTCGCACGGACAACCCATGGCCACCAGCATTCGCTCGGTGTGGTCGCGGGTGACCACCGGTTCGCGCACGCAGGTGGTGCCTTCGGCATACATCCCGGCCAGAAGAATAGCCGATTTCACCTGCGCACTGGGCACCGGAAGTTCATAATCGATCGCCCGCAACGCCGGTACCGCGCCTATGCGAAGCGGCGGTGTACCCGCGGCGCTCACGGAAATCTCGGCCCCCATATCCTTGAGCGGCTGCGCCACGCGTACCATGGGGCGCCGGTGCAGCGACGCGTCGCCGGTCAACTCGCTGGCGAAGCCCTGGCCGGCGAGCAGCCCGGCGAACAGGCGCATCGCGGTGCCCGAATTGCCCAGATCGAGTGGCTGTCCCGGTGCGCGCAACCCGCACCGGCCCACCCCGTGCACGACGTAATGACCGGGGCCGCAACGCTCGATGGGAACGCCCATTCTGCGTAGCGCATCGCGGGTCGCCAATACGTCGTGTCCCTCGAGCAGACCACGGATGCGGCTGGTTCCGGAGGCAACGGCCGACAACATGATCGCGCGGTGGGAAATCGACTTGTCACCGGGTACGCGCACATGCCCTTGGAGGTGCCCACCCGGTTCGGTGCGGTAATCCACGGTCGATTCAGGGACGCTTTTTTTTGCTGAGACCACCGTCACGCGCCCGCTTGGCATTCGCAAAGCGGCGCAGGAGACGCTCGCCGTCTGCGCTGCCGATTGCCCGTTCGAAAGCGTCGATGCGGTCGCGGAAAACGCCGACGGCGTCGAGAATAGCATGCTTGTTCGTCAAGCAGATGTCGCGCCACATCGTCGGATCGCTGGAAGCGATGCGCGTAAAGTCGTAGAAACCACCGGCCGCAAGGTCGAACAGTCGCTCCGCATCTGGATCATCGGCCAGACATTCCACCAATGCGTAGGCGATGACGTGGGGAAGATGACTGGTCGCCGCCAGCAGGCGGTCGTGCTGTTCCACCGGCATTTCGATTACGTCCGCGCCCGCCGTTTCCCACATGTGAGTAACCCTGGACAACGGCCTATCCCCGGTTTCCTCCACCGGCGTCAGGACGACATGGCGATGATCGTACAACTCTGGAAATGCCGCCCCCACCCCGGAACGCTCGGTCCCGGCAATTGGATGTCCCGGAACGAAATTTGCCATCGACCCATGACCCAACACGCGACGCGCCTGCTCTACAACGAATCCCTTCACGCTCCCCACGTCGGTCACCACGGCGTCATCCTCCAAGGCCCCCGCCGCGTCCGTCAACACTTCCGGCACCGTACACACCGGTGTGGCGATCACCACCGCGTCCGCCCCGGCGACCCCGGTTCGCGGAGACTCGGCAATTCGGTCTACGACTCCCATTTCCAGTGCGCGCGCCGCCGTCGCCGCGGTCCGGGACACACCCACGATTTCGCGTACGCAGTGGCGGCGACGCAAGGCCAGAGCCAGAGACGCCCCCATCAATCCAAGTCCGATGATGGCTATCCGCTCAAACAGAATTTCGCTGGACATGCGGCGGCACCCGTGTCGGTATACGTGGGTTCAAGCGGACCGAGTCTCGGCCAACGCACGCGTCAGCGCCTCGTTGTCGCGACCGCGCCCGATTGTCACGCGCAGATGCTCGAGCATCGCATAGTTGGCGATCGGCCTTACAATGATGCCGCGGCGCAGGAGCTCCTCGTATATTCGCGAAGCATCGCTTCCAAGCTCGATCGTCACGAAGTTCGCTACCGAAGGGATATATCCGATGCCCAAATTCTCAAAGCTCTCGCACAAGTATCGTTTGCCGGTCGTATTTTCATCGCGGCTTCTGACAATATGTTCGTTGTCTTCGAGTGCCGCTAACGCCGCGCTTTGCGCAACACCGCTGACATTAAACGGCTGCCGGACACGGTTCAAAATATCAGAGATCGCCGCGCTGGCGACTCCGTAACCGACCCGCAGTCCTGCCAACCCATAGGCTTTCGAGAACGTCCGGGTAACCACGAGGTTCTCATATGCGTGCAGCAATTCGATGCCGTTGGGATAACTCGCCTCGATGACGTACTCGAAGTACGCTTCGTCCAACACCACGATCACGCGGCGCGGCACTCGATCCAAGAATTGGATCAGGGCGGTCTGGTCGACGAACGTTCCGGTTGGATTGTTGGGATTGGCGAGAAATACGACCTTGGTTCGCACGGTAACCGACTGCGCCATGGCATCCAGGTCGTGGCCCCAGTCGACCGCGGGCACTACCACAGCTCGCCCACCGGTTGCCTGGGTGACCAGCGCATACACGAGGAAAGCATACTGCGAGTAGATGACCTCGTCGCCAGGTTCGACAAATGCCCGTGCCACCAAGTCGAGGACATCGTTGGAGCCATTGCCGAGTGTGATCTGGAGGGGGTCGATGCCGAGCCGTTCGCTGAGCTTTTCTTTGAGTGCGAAACCATTGGCGTCGGGATAAAAACCAATCTGATCGGAACTTTCGCGTAGCGCCGCGACCGCGAGCGGCGAAGGCCCCCACGGATTCTCGTTGGACGCGAGTTTGATGGCGCTACTGATGCCAAGCTCCCGCTCCAGCTCCTCGACGGGTTTTCCGGGCTGATAAGGCGCGAGGCCCAGCACGCCTGGCACCGCCGAGCTGATCGGATTCGATTCCGGCATTACAACACCGCGCGTGGGTAGGCGCCGAGCAGCTTTACGAACGCGGCCTCCTGTTTGAGCTGCTCGATGACGGGGACAATCTCCGGATCCTCGGCGTGCCCCTCGATGTCGATGAAAAATACATAGTCCCATGCCCCTTGCCTGGAAGGGCGTGATTCTATGCGCGTCATACTTACCCCCTGTTCAGCAATCGGCCTCAGTAACCTGTACAGCGCCCCGGGCCGATTCTGGCTCGACACCAGCAAACTGGTCTTATCTTCACCGGTAGGCCCGGAACGCGTGTTACCGATCACCAGGAATCGGGTCGTGTTACCTGGATCGTCCTCGATATCCGCGGCCAGAATGCGCAGCCCGTAGAACTCCGCTGCAGCGTTCGAAGCGATCGCCGCAGCCCGATGGTCATGAGTAACCCGTCTGGCCGCCTCGGCATTGCTGGAGACCGACACGGTCTCGACCTTGGGTAAATGCTCCGCGAGCCAGCGACGACACTGGGCAAACGACTGCGTGTGCGCCAGAATCCGCTCGATATCCTGGGTGGATTCGCTCGCACCGATCAGCTGGTGATGGATACGTAGGTGCACCTCTCCACAAATCTTCAGGTTCGAATCCATGAACATGTCCAACGTGTGGGTAACGACACCTTCGGTGGAGTTTTCCACCGGTACGACGCCGAATTGCGCCTGCCCTTTTTCCACCGCGCCGAAGACCTCCGGAATCGTCGACAGGGACTCCGTTTGTACGGCACGGCCAAAATGCCGCAGCGCTGCGCTTTGTGTATAGGTGCCCTCGGGACCCAAATAGGCCACGGTGACCGGCCCTTCGGCGGCCAGGGTTACGGACATGATCTCGCGAAACAGACACGCCATGTCCTCGTCCGACAACGGCCCGGCATTCCTAGCCCTCACCTGCCGCAGCACGCGGGCCTCACGATCGGGCCGGTAGTAACACGCCTCACCTACCTTGCGCTTGTGTTCGGCGATGCGTTGCGCAATGCGTATGCGCTCGCTGATAAGGTCCTCGATCTGGGCGTCGATTTCGTCGATGCTGCTGCGCAACTCTTCGATTGTGTCTTTTTTAGCCATCGCCCGGTCCGCTGTTCGAGTTCAGAGTTATCCCGATTCCCTGCGGCGGTCCTTTCCGCACAATGGTCCGGCACGTTCAGCGTTCCAGATCATCGCTCGAGCGCTTCGAGAGTGCGTCGCCGTACACGGTGCGTTTCGCATCGGTGCGCCACCGCCCAGAAGTTCCACTCAGAGCACCCGCGCCATCATCACGCCATCGATGGCACGTACGCGCTCCAGAGTTTCCGGCGGAATGGGGCTGTCGGTATCGACCATCGTATAAGCCAAATCGCCGCGAGACTGGTTGATCATATCGTGAATATTCAGATCCGCCTCAGCCATAGCGGTGGAAATTTGACCCAGCATGTTCGGCACATTGGCGTTGGCCACGACTAGGCGGTGCGGTGAACCTCGCGACAACGAGACGTCGGGGAAATTCACTGAGTTTTTTATGTTGCCATTCTCGAGAAAATCTCTGATCTGCTCTGCGACCATTACCGCGCAGTTGTCCTCTGCCTCCTGCGTGGAAGCCCCAAGATGCGGCAAAGCAATAACACCCGAACATCCCTTCGTGGCATTGGTCGGAAAGTCGGTGACGTATGCCTTGAGTAGACCCTCCGCTACCGCCTCGCAAACCGCCTCGTCATCCACAATGCCGGAGCGGGCAAAGTTAAGGACTGTCGCTCCGCGTTTCATACAACGGATGTTGTCCCGGTTGATCATGTCGTAAGTACCGTCGGTCAACGGCACGTGAAACGTAACGAAGTCCGAGCGCGCCAGCAACTGTTCTGCGCTGACCGCGCGTTCCACACTGGAGGACAACTGCCAGGCTCCCTCGACGGTAAGCAGCGGGTCGTATCCAATGACGCGCATCCCCAGTTCGAGACAGATATTAGCGACCGAACGGCCGATTGCACCCAGTCCGATGACCCCGATCGTGCGCCCCGGCAGCTCAACACCGGCGTAGGTTTTCTTGCCCGCCTCCACCGCCGCCGCCAGTTCCTGATCGTCACCGGTCAGGTTACGGGTGTAGTCCCATGCCTGACACAGGTTACGACATGAAAGCAGCAGACCCGCGACGACCAGTTCCTTGACCGCGTTGGCATTCGCGCCCGGCGCGTTGAACACTGGAACGCCACGGTGCCCGAGGTCCGCAACAGGAATGTTATTCACGCCGGCGCCGGCGCGGCCAACCGCTTTCAAGGTACCGGGAAACTGCATGCCGTGCATTTTATAGGATCGCACTAAGATCGCGTCCGGCGCCGTCTCATCCGCCGAAACGCTGTACAGTTCAGCCGGTAGATGTGCCAATCCTTCCGGCGAGATATTGTTTAGCGTGCGGACTTTGAACATTAGCCGTGCACGCGCTGAAACTCGCTCATGAATGAAATCAAGGCGTCCACGCCCGCTTCCGGCATAGCGTTGTAAATACTCGCGCGCATACCCCCGACCGACCGATGACCCTTCAGTGCCGCCAGACCGGCGTTCTCAGCATCGCTGAGAAACCGCTGTTCCAGCTCAGGTGTCGACAGTGTGAAGGGAACGTTCATCCACGACCGACACTTTCGGTCCACCGGATTGATATAGAAACCTCCCGAACGATCGATACACGAGTATAACTTTTCGGCTTTGCGGCGATTGACTTCCGCCATTGCTGACAACCCACCGCGCGCCTTCAACCACTTGAACATCAGCGCCGCCATATACCAGATAAATGTGGGCACGGTATTCAGCATCGAGCCTGCTTCGGCTTGGCGGGCGTAATCGAAAAGACTCGGCGCGGTCACTGCAGTGTTCCCAAGCAGATCTTCCCGAACGATGACCAATGTCAGACCGGCAGGACCGATGTTCTTTTGTGCACCGGCGTAGATCAAACCGAACCGGTTGACGTCGATAGGTCGCGAAAGAATCGTCGACGACATGTCTGCCACCAACGGAACTGTGCCGCTTTCCGGGACCCAATGAAATTCGACACCGCCGATAGTCTCATTCGGGGTATAGTGCAGGTAGGCGGCATCGTCATTCAACTGCCATTCTTCCGGCGCAGGAATACACGTATACTCCTGTGACTCACTGCTCGCGGCAACGTTGACGTTTGCGAACCGACGGCCTTCCTGAATTGCCTTTTTCGACCACAACCCGGTATCGAGGTAGTCGGCGTCACGTTTGTCCCCTAACAAATTCAAGGGAACCATGGCGAACTGCAGTTGCGCGCCACCCTGGAGAAACAGAACCTTATACGACGCCGGAATCGCGAGTAGATTTCTCAGATCGGTCTCGGCCTGCACAGCCAGTTCTACGAACGGCTTACCGCGATGACTGACTTCCATGACCGAAGCCCCGGTGCGGTTCCAATCCAGAAGCTCCTCTTGCGCCTGTTCCAACACTTCCACAGGCAAGTTCGCCGGTCCGGCGCTGAAATTAAAAACGCGACTCAATGTTCGATTCCGTGATTTTGTGCTGTGCGAGCGGGCTGACTGCTAGTGCGTGGTGTCACCGTTCGTCTCGACGACTTTCTCTAGACTCACCATTTTTTCGCCAGTGTGTAACCCAATGAGCCGTACCCCTTGCGTGTTCCGTCCTTGCGTGGAAATTTCGTCTACACGGGTACGGATAAGTGTACCTCGATCGGTGATCAGCATTGCCTCGTCGTTGTCTTCCACCAACCTGGCACCAACGACGAGCCCGTTTCGGGGGCTGGCCTGGATGGCGATCACGCCTTGGCCGCCGCGCCCCTGGCGTGGAAAATCCTTCATCTTCGTGCGCTTGCCGTAACCGTTCTCGGTGGCGGTAAGGATTGAGTATTCTTGTTCGTCCTTGTTGTTGGCGATGATCAGCGAAATTACGGATTGTCCCGGTTTCAAACTGACGCCCCGCACGCCACGTGCCGTCCTACCCATCGTACGCACGTTCGATTCGGCGAAGCGTATCGCCTTGCCGGCGTCGGTAAACAATAGGATGTCGTGCAATCCTTCGGTAAGTCCCACGCCGACCAGATGGCTGCCGGGGCGCAGATCGATGGCGATGATACCCGAGGATCGTGGACGCGAGAACTCCCGAAGAAGCGTTTTCTTGACCGTACCGTCGCTCGTGGCCATGAATACGAATACGTCCTGATCGTACCGGCGTATCGGCAGAATTGCGGTGATCTTCTCATCCGCCTCCAATGGCAACAAATTCACCAGCGGGCGGCCGCGCGCGTTGCGGCCTGCCTGGGGAAGCTTATACACCTTCAGCCAGTACACCTTACCGCGCGAAGAAAAACACAGGATCGTGTCGTGGGTATTGGCCACAAACATCCGTTCCACAAAATCCTCTTCCTTGGTTCGGGTTGCGGTCTTTCCCCGCCCCCCGCGCCGTTGCGCGCGGTACTCGGAGAGCGGCTGCGACTTGGCATATCCGGCGTGCGACAAGGTGACCACCACGTCTTCCTCGGCGATCAGGTCCTCCGTAGACAGGTCCACCTGATCGGGGACAATCTCAGTCAGGCGGCGGTTTCCATACTGCTCTTTGAGTCCGCCGAGTTCGTCGCGGATGACCGCCATCAGACGATCCGTGCTTTCGAGTATGTCCAGCAAATCGGCGATTCGATCCAGGATCTCCCCGTATTCGTCTCGGATCTTGTTCTGTTCGAGGCCCGTCAGCCGATGCAATCTCAGATCCAGAATCGCCTGAGCCTGGGCTTCTGATAAATGATAACCGTCATCGTGCAACCCGAGTTCTTCGGCCAACCCGTCGGGCCGCGATGATTCGGCGCCGCCGCGCGCCAGCATTTGTACCACCGTTCCAGGTTGCCACACACCGCGGACCAAGTGCTCCTTGGCCTGCGCCGGCGTCGACGCCGCTTTAATCAAGGCGATGATCTCATCAATGTTGACCAACGCGACCGCCCAGCCTTCCAGAACGTGTGCCCGTTCGCGAGCTTTGCGCAAATCGAATATCGTTCGCCGCGTCACGACCTCGCGGCGGTGACGAATAAACTCCTCCAACAACTCTTTGAGGTTGAATAGACGCGGTTGATTATTTACCAGCGCCACCATGTTTATGCCGAACACCGACTGCATCTGAGTATGCCGGTAGAGGTTGTTCAGCACGACTTCCGCGACCTCGCCGCGGCGCAGTTCGATCACCATGCGCATACCCGACTTGTCGGATTCGTCGCGCAGTTCGGATATTCCCTCGACGCGTTTTGATTTGACCAAATCCGCGATCTTTTCCAACAGACGCGCCTTGTTGACCTGATAAGGCAACTCGGTAACCACTATCGTCTGCCGGTTCGTTTTCGCGTCGATCTCTATCTCGGTCCGTGCGCGCATATAGATTTTGCCACGGCCGGTGCGGTATGCCTGTTGAATACCCAGGCTTCCGTTGATGATTCCGGCGGTGGGCAGGTCCGGGCCCGGTATGTGTTGCATCAGCTCCGGCACGGACAGTTCTTCGTTATCGATCAGCGCGATGCAGGCATCGATCACTTCGGTAAGATTGTGCGGTGGGATATTGGTCGCCATGCCCACCGCTATTCCGGAGGAGCCGTTGACGAGCAGGTTGGGGATCCGGGTGGGAAGAACCAGAGGCTGCGTTTCAGTCTCGTCGTAGTTGGGACCGAAATCGACGGTTTCCTTTTCGATGTCCGCCAGCATTTCGTGCGCGATTCGCGCCAGGCGAATCTCCGTGTAGCGCATCGCCGCCGGCGAATCGCCATCCACCGATCCGAAATTGCCCTGGCCGTCGATCAATGGATAGCGCATGCTGAACCCTTGCGCCAAACGGACAATCGCGTCGTATACCGCAACATCCCCATGAGGGTGATACTTACCAATGACGTCGCCCACCACACGCGCTGACTTTTTGTACGGTTTGTTCCAGTCGTTGCCGAGCTGCGACATAGCGTAAAGTACCCGGCGATGAACCGGTTTCAGACCGTCGCGCACATCCGGCAATGCCCGTCCGACGATAACGCTCATTGCGTAGTCGAGGTACGACTGACGCATTTCCTGCTCTAAATTGGCCGGAATGGTTTCTTTAGCAAACGATTCCATATCGAAATCAAGTGGGTAGCGGGGACGGCGCGAGGCAGCGCCGCAGAGTCGCTGAAAATAAACGACTTAGTTTATCATGGCGACGACTTCGGGCCCAATATCGGTGCCGTTACCAGAGCGGACGCAGACTACGATTCCGCCGCGACCTCGCGCAACTGGCGGTCATGCACGGCCCCACAAGACACCAGCGCGAGACAAGCGCCAAGAAGTGCCATCGCCATGTCCGACTGGGTATCCCATTCATCCCCTTGGGTGCCCAGGAAGGCTTCCGCTCCCGATTCGGAAATCAATGCGACCATCCATTCCAACAACTCATAGGCCGCGCTAATCGCCAGGCAAATGGACACCACCACGAACGCCAACCATCGACCCGGAACCAGAGGAGAAAGGCGGATCAGGACTTCGCGCGCCGCGATAGCGGGAACGAAACCCTGTGCGAAATGGCCGACTTTGTCATAGTAGTTGCGGGACAGACCCCACTGCTCCTGCAACCAGTCGAAGGCAGGCACTTCAGCGTAGGTGTAATGCGCACCGACCATCAGTATCACGCTGTGCACGAGTATCAGCCAGTACAACAAAGGTGTGAGCGGAAAACGTCGATAGGTTATCGCCAGCACCGCGACAGCGATGACCGCCGGCCCCGCCTCGAGCAACCAGATCACTCCATCGTGGGGCTGATACGCCGACCACGCCAGGACTGCCGTGAACAGAAATACCCACACCCCGGCATACCGCCGGCGGTGTGCGTGAGCCGACGACCGCTCAATGGCCTCGCGCACTATCCAGTAGCGTGCGGATGCTGTCCTCGCACGGGTGTTCGATAGCCCCGTGCTCGGTCACCAGCACGTCCACCAGCGACGCGGGCGTGACGTCGAAGACCGGGTTCAGTGCGTCTACCCCCGGTGGCGCGATGTTCCTGCCGGAGAGTGACAGCACCTCCGCCGGGTCGCGCACTTCGATAGGGATCTCCGCACCGCTCGCGGTGTCCGGATCGATGGTGCTGATCGGCGCGGCGACCATGAACCGGACGCCGTGTTGCCTGGCGTTGACCGCCAGCGAATATGTACCGATCTTATTCGCCACGTCGCCGTTGCCGGCAATGCGATCCGCCCCGACAATCACCCAGCTGAATTCGCCTGCGCGCATCAGGGCCGCCGCAGCGGCGTCGGGAATCACCGTCACCGGAATACGGTCTTTGCTGAGCTCCCACGCAGTCAGTCGCGAGCCTTGCAGCCAGGGCCTGGTTTCGTCAGCGAAAACGCGCGCGATCCGGCCGCTTTCATAGGCGCTGCGCACCACTCCCAGCGCAGTACCGTAGCCGCCGGTGGCCAACGCCCCGGCATTGCAATGCGTCAACACCGTACTGCCCGCGTCGATGTAGGCGGCGCCGAGTCGTCCAATGCGCAGGTTGCCGGCCAGGTCCTCGTCCCGTATCTGCACCGCGCGCCGCGTGAGAACGGCCACCGGATCGGGGCTGTCGAGTTCATTGATCAACCTCCGCATCGCCTCTATGGCCCATCCCAGGTTCACCGCGGTCGGACGCGCGGCGACGAGCGCATCCAGGTCTTCCTGAATGGCTTCGCGCCAGGTCGCTGGACTTTTCTCAAGACGCGCCCGCGCTGCCAGCACCACGGCGAAGGCGGCGGTCACGCCGATTGCCGGCGCCCCGCGCACCACCATGTCGCGGATGGCCTGCGCGGCCTGCTCCGCCGTATCGATACGGATATAGACCTCCTCATCCGGTAGCCGGCGTTGGTCCAGAAGATGCAGGCTCCTGCCATCCCAGTGGATGGCCCGGACATCGGAACAGGATTCGCGGGTGTCGGACATACGCGCAGACGATACCCAAGTGTCCGGCACCGTACAATACCGCGAACACTAGTGCCCAGCACCGCTTGTACTCGTTCTGGGGCACCGGTATCTTTCACCCATGTTACGGCCCGTCGATTTGCAGATCAAAGCCCGCTGGGTAATTCCGGTAAAGCCGGCGGGCGTAACGTTCGATCACCACAGCGTCGTGGTCGACAAAGGGACCATCGTCGATGTTCTGCCCACTCGAGACGCAGACCGGGCTTATTCCGCCCGAACCGTGGAAGAGCTCGACCGCCAGGTGTTGATTCCAGGATTCGTCAATGCCCACACACACGCGGCGATGACGCTGTTTCGCGGCTTCGCCGATGACATGCCGTTGCAGAAATGGCTGTCCGAATACATCTGGCCCGCCGAGGAGCGCTGGGTAAGCCGCGAGTTTGTACGTGCCGGAACTGAACTCGCCATCGCGGAAATGATTCGTGGCGGCACCACGTGTTTCAACGATATGTACTTCTTTCCGGATATCGTCGCGGAAGTCGCGACTCGTGCTGGCATCCGTGCCAGCGTCGGATTGATTTTGATCGACTTTCCCACCGCTTGGGCCGAATCTCCGGCACAATACCTGGAAAAAGGCCTGAAAGTGCATGATGACGTCAAGAACCGGGAGCTGCTGACGACGGTTTTCGCTCCGCACGCGCCGTACACGGTATCGGACGCTCCCCTCACGAAACTTCGCGTGTTGGCGGACGAGCTCGATATTCCGATTCACATGCACGTCCATGAGACCGCACATGAGATCGAGGAATCGACGAGCCGCTACGGCGTCCGGCCCATGGAGCGCTTGAGTCGGTTAGGCCTGCTCACCAACCGACTGATTGCGGTGCATATGACACAGCTTCTATCACCGGAAATCGAAACGCTAGCCGCCAACGGGGTGAATATCGTGCACTGTCCGGAATCGAACCTAAAACTCGCAAGCGGACTATGCCCGGTAGCCGAATTGCAGAGCGCCGGGGCGACGGTTGCGCTCGGCACCGATGGCACGGCGAGTAATAACGATCTCGATATGTTGGGGGAGCTGCGTACCGCGGCGCTGCTCGCCAAGGGCGTCAGTGAAGACCCTACCGCCGTTCCCGCGCATACGGCATTGGAAATGGCGACCCTGAACGGTGCGCGGGCGTTGGGTCTCGAACAGCGAATCGGATCCATAGAGGCCGGCAAACAGGCCGACCTGGCGGCCGTCGACCTCCGACAACTGGACACCCAACCGGTCTACCGGGCGGTAACGCAACTGGTGTACAGCGCGACCTGCGACCACGTTACCGATGTGTGGGTCAAGGGACGCAAACTCTTGGCGGACCGCCACCTGTTGACGATGGACATCGAAGCGACCCTGTCCACCGCTGCCGATTGGGCGGATCGAATCGGTGCGGCCGCTCCTCACCATATACCGCCGAACTAGCGTCGTGTCCGTCGACGTCAATATCGATCCGACCGAAGTCGCCAAGTTCGAAGCGCTGGCGGCCCGTTGGTGGGATCCGCACAGCGAATTCAAGCCGTTGCACGACATCAATCCGCTGCGCCTCGAATTCATCGACCGGCGTTGCCCATTGGACGCAAAACGGGTCATCGATATCGGCTGCGGCGGCGGGATACTCACCGAAAGTATGGCGCGAAAAGGAGCGCAGGTCACCGGCATCGACATGGCCCGCGCACCGCTTTCGGTCGCCGAGCTGCACCTCAAGGAATCGGGGCTCACTGTCAACTACCTACAGGCTACGGCGGAGGAGATGGCCGCCGCGCACGGTGGCGAGTTCGATGTCGTCACCTGCATGGAACTGCTGGAACATGTGCCCGATCCGGTATCCACCGTGCGGGCCTGCGCCACCTTGGCAAAACCCGGTGGACACGTATTTTTTTCTACCATCAATCGCAATCCCAAGTCGTGGTTGTTCGCTATCCTCACCGGCGAGTACATCCTGCGACTTCTACCCAAAGGCACACATCAGTACGAGAAACTGATCAAACCGTCCGAACTGGATGAGTGGGCCCGAAACGTGGAACTCGAAATGCGCGAGCTCACGGGGATACACTACAACCCACTGACCCGCCGCTATTGGCTGGCCCCTGGCCTGGATGTCAACTACATCGCCCACGCACAGAAGGCATGAACGACGTACAGGCCCTGCTGCTGGACCTGGACGGTACGCTGGCCGATACCGCGCCGGATATGGCCCACGCATTGAACGCACTGTTGACCGAAAACGGAAAGGAGGCGTTGCCGTTCGCGGAAATTCGACCTTGGGTCTCACACGGTGGCGTCGCGTTAACGCGGCTAGGTTTCGACCTCGAACCGGAGTTGCCTTCGTTCAAAGTGCTGCACCAGCGGTTCCTCTGGCACTACGCGCAGAACGTCTGTCGCGAGACCCGTCTCTTCGCCGGCATGGAGCAAGTCCTAAAGTATTGCGAGTGTCGCGGTATCGGATGGGGGGTCGTGACCAACAAACCCACCTACTTGACCGAACCACTGCTGACGCAACTCGGCCTGGCCGAGCGGTCCGCGTGTATCGTATGTGGCGATACCCTGGAACACAAAAAGCCGCACCCGGCGCCGTTGCTCTACGGCTGTCGTCTGATGGGCGTCACCCCCGCGCAAGCCGTCTACGTCGGCGATGCCGAACGCGACGTCGAGTCGGGACGTCGAGCTGGACTGTACACGCTCATTGCCAGCTTCGGCTACCTGGGTGCTGATGACGATCCGCAGTCGTGGGGCGCTGACGGTATTGTGAACGACCCGGGCGCTATCGTGGACTGGCTGGAACGGTGAGCGACGAGCTGCTCAGCAGTCCCGACTGGCAGATCTGGCTACAATCGCTGGACGCTCGCGACCTGTGGCTGGGCGCCGCACTGCTCACCGCAGGTCTGATCATCGGCTGGTTGGCCGGACGTTTCAGCGCTAATAAGCACACCCAACGCCTGCAAGCCACGCTGGATCTGGAACGACGCATGAACGAGGAACGACACGCGGCGTTGGAAAAAACGTTCGCATCGCTATCGATGACCGCCTTGCAGCGCAATAACCAAGCCTTTCTCGAACTGGCGCAACAGGTCTTCGAGCGAATTCAGGCGCAGGCAGCGGGTCGCCTTGATCTCAAGGAACAATCCATCGAAGCGATGCTGCGACCCATAGAGCAGGCGTTGACCAAGACGGAGCGGCAACTCCAGCAACTGGAGCGCGATCGGCGCGAAGCGCACGGCTCGCTGACCCAGCACCTGCAGTCGCTGGCTCAGGCGCACCAGGCGCTTCAGGGCGAAACGCGCAATCTCGTCCAGGCGCTTCGACGTCCCGAGGTCCGTGGCCGCTGGGGCGAACTCTCGCTGCACCGACTGGTGGAACTCGCGGGGATGGTGGAGCACTGTGATTACGTCGAGCAGGTGCACACCGATATCGAGGGAGGCTCGTTGCGGCCGGACATGATTGTGCACATGCCAGGAAGCCGACAGGTAGTGATCGACGTGAAGACCCCCTTGGACGCTTATTTGAATGCCGTGGAAACCACGGACAAAGCGGAGCGCGCGCAATTTCTGAAGCAGCATACGCGCAATATCAAAGAGCGCATCAAGGAACTGTCGGGAAAGAGATACTGGGAACAGTTCCAACACGCCCCTGATTTCGTCATTCTCTTCATACCCGGTGACCAGTTCCTCACCGCTGCGCTAGACACCGAAAAATCGCTGCTGGAAGACGCGTTACAGCGCAAGGTCATACTGGCCACGCCAACCAGTCTTGTGGCGTTGCTGCGCGCCGTGGCTTACGGCTGGCGGCAGGAAGCATTGGCGAAAAACGCGCAGGTCATCAGAACCATCGGCGAGGATTTGTACAACCGTTTGACAACCCTGTCTGATCACTTGGGACGATTGGGTAAGAACCTGGATGCCAGCGTTACCCAATTCAACCGCCTGGTTGGATCTTTTCAATCCAAAGTGCTTCCTGGATCACGAAAATTCGCCGAGCTTGGAATCAGCGACCAGGGCCCGATCCCTGAGCCATCCCCAATCGAGAAGACCGCGCGCAAAGTGAATACGCCGGACTGATGGATGCGGTCCGCCACTGCGAAGATCTGGTACTGGTACCGGGAACCGTCCACCGCTACGCGCTGGGGCCGATGTCTCAGCCCGCGCGGTCCGCGGTGTGCGCGGTAATCGCATACGAGGGGGCAATCACCGAGTCGGCTTACGCGCCGTCGGAAATCCCGATCGCGTCGGCCAAGCTCGCTTGGTGGCGCGAAGAGTTGGAACGCCTCGAGCATCGACAACCGCGACATCCCGTCACCCGAGCACTCGCGTCGGCGCTCGACAGTTACCCGATCGACACCCATGAATTTCGCGCCATGATTGACGCCGTGGCTCACGACCGGGACGCAGATGGGTATGCTTCCTTCGACGCGCTCAAGGCACGGTGCGCGGCCGTCGACGCACGCACGTGGCGGCTCGTGGCCGGTATCGCCGCCCACCCGCGGCCGCCGCCTCCCGAACACTGCGTCGAGGAACTGGGAGTCGGCCTGGCGCTGGGACGTTTCGTGTTCCGATTCGCTCACGATGTGCGTGCCGGACGCGTGTTCATTCCCCGCGACGAGTTACAGCGCTTCGGGTTACCACCCGCCGATCCATGCCACGCACCGGATGGAAGTGTGTCGGCGTGTTTGAATTTTCAAGCGACTCGCGCTATGCAGTATCTCGACCGGGGCTTGGCGGCGTTGCCGACTGACTGCAAAATAGCGCAACGGCCCCTGCGCGCGATTGCGGCGATGCAGTACGCCTGTTTGCAGGAAATCCTCAGTCGTCGCCTTCGACCCACGCGCGAGACCGTCGTTTTACCACCGCTTAGGATGTGGTGGATTGCGGTTCGTATCTACGGTCTGATATGAGCGCCTGTTGAACACAGAACCCTGCAACGACAATGACTGAACTCGAATCGCCCACGACCGTAAACCAGACCCCCGAGAGCCTCTCGGACTATCGCGCGCCGCCGGATCTGCTGCACGGGCGTAGAGTATTGGTCACCGGTGCCGCCGACGGAATCGGCCGTGCGGTGGCACGGGGGTTTGCCGCCCATGGGGCCAGCGTCGCAATCCTGGATAAGAAGCGTCGTAAACTCGAAACTCTGTACGACGAGATCATCGCCGCAGGTTCTCCCGAACCCGTCATAATCGTACAAAATCTTCTCGAGCTGGACGCCGGGACTGCGCGCGGTATCGCATTGGGTCTCGAACATGACTTCGGAGGATTGGAGGGACTGGCGCACTGTGCCGCGGAATTCGGCGGTCTCACGCCGTTGCATAATGTCACGGCCGAGCGGTGGGCACGCACACTGCAAGCCAATCTGACCGCGCCATTTCTGCTTACCGCAGCGGTGTTGCCGCTGTTGAAATCCGCGGCCGACACGTCGATTATATTTTCCTCGAGCAGTACCGCAAGAGCAGGCAAGGCATTCTGGGGCAGTTACGGTGTCGCCGGCGCCGGGATCGAATCGCTGGCACAGATCTGGTCGCAGGAACTGGAAGCCCACACACGCGTCCGCGTCAATACGTTGGACCCGGGTCCAGTGCGGACACGCCTGCGGGGTTTAGCCTACCCCGGCGAAGACGCGAGCCAGCTACCGGCACCCGAAGATGTGGTTCCAGCGTACCTCTATCTGATGGGCCCGGACAGTCTAACCGTGACGGGGTGTGCCTTGTCGGTCCGCCTCAACCCATAGCGGTGAGCAAACGATCCTCCAATTCGACCCGGACGGCGAGCTGCTCCCCCAGCTCGGATAGATCCCGCATCAACTGTTCGCGGTCCGCCCGCTGACGTTTGTCCTCGTATTTGTCGTTGAACGCGACGACCTTCTCCGTCGTTGCGGCGATGGTCGGGTAAGTTTGCTCGGCGATTTCTCGCACACTCTGCCGCCGCTCCTTACCGGACGCAATTCGTTCATACAGCGTGAAATGTCCTGCAGCGATGTAGTCCACAAGAACCTGGCAGAATTCCTCCATCACCTGGTCCGTAGATTCGGATTCCTTTTCCACACCCAAGCCTGCGGCACGACAGTACAACACCAGCATCTGCGTACGCTCGGTAATCAACTTGTGCGCCATGGCGCGAGTTTTGGATCGACGCTCCCGCGGACGATCCTGCGATGCACTGTCGGACATTGTCTTTCTATTATGATCCCCGTAGTGGGGACGATTCTGCCGCGTTTGGCGGCGCCGTGTCCAGCGTCCCGCGGGACCGATTACGAATTTTCCGGGGCCGGTCGACGCAAGAACTGTGGGATGCGCATACTCCATTTTTGCAGAAAGAACAGCGGCGTCACCGGCAGACCGTGCTCGCGGCAGGCCCGGTATGATTCGAGGTTGCCCTGGATCACGGTGCGCAGACTCCGATTAGTAACTCCGCCCATGCGCATGCGTACCCAGATCTCGGGCACGTAGACGGAGTTGATTCCGTGAATTTCCAACAAACGCAACGCCATTTCGAAGTCCGACTGAATGGCGTACCTTTCGTCGAATCCGCCGTATCGTTCATAGAGTTCACGACGGACGAAAAACGTCGGGTGTGCGGGAAGCCAACCGCGCACGCACAAACCCCGTCGATACGGTTCGGAGGTCCAATATCGAACCGTACGGCCGGGATCACGTCGGTTGACGTAGACGAGATCAGCGTAACACGCGTCCCGGCCACAATCCGTCATCACCGATGCGACCTGACTCAGCACCCCTGGATGGCTGTACATATCGTCGGCATTCAGGAAGCCGACGATATCACCGCGTGCGCGTGCCAGGCCTTTGTTCATGGCTGCGTAGATACCCCCATCCGGCTCGGATACGAGACACGCAAGATTCCGCTCGTACCGTGCGAGCACGTCCCGAGTCCCGTCGTCGGACGCACCATCAATCACGATGTGTTCGATGTCGGGGTAACTCTGCGTAATGACCGAGTGAAGCGTCTCCTCGATCGTCCCCGCCGCATTACGCACGACGGTGATCACGGAAATCTTCACCGATAATATCGCCGGGCCGACCCCGGCACCCACAGCTCAGAAGTTCGCGAGCAACTTGAAATCAAGGGTTCTCAATGACCTATCGGTATTCGCCCAGGGGGTTGCCGCGTACACTGTGCTGCCAGTCGGTCGATCGCATCGGACTGCAACTCCATCCACGCGCCGGCGCGTAGATCTCGCGGTAACCGAACGCTGCCGTAACGAATGCGGATCAGGCGACTTACCGAAGCACCGACCGCTTCGCACAGTCGCCGCACCTCCCGATACCGGCCCTGCGTAAGTACTACCCGATACCAGCGGTTGCGCCCTCCGGTACCGCGCCCCGCTTGGATCCGCAGGACATTCGCGCACCCCTCCTCCAATCGGATACCGCGCATGAGCTTTGTTTTCTGCGCATCCGTCAAAGGCGGTGAGACCCGGACTAGATACTCTCTTTCGACACCGGCGCGGGGATGCATCAGCCGATCGGCGAATTCTCCATCGTTGGTAAACAGCAATAGGCCGCTCGTATTCAGGTCCAGCCTTCCTACCGAGATCCAACGTCCTCCCGACACGGGCGGTAAACGACGAAACACCGTCGGGCGACGGTGCGGGTCGTGTCGGGTACAGATTTCGCCCACCGGTTTGTGATACACCAGTACGCGCGCAGTACGGGTCCTCGACACCAGCGGTACGGGCCGTCCATCGATTTTCACCGTCGCACCGGTAGCAATGCGATCGCCGATTTTCGCTGTTTTGTTGCCTACCGTTATGCGGCCGGCGGCAATCCAACGCTCGATTTCTCGGCGCGAACCGATGCCCGCATTGGCGAGTACTTTATGGAGTTTTTCGGTCAACTTCTGAATCTACAACTTCGTCCCGCGCGGGCACGGTCGCGGATTCGGCGAACGGCATGAGGCCGGAGTCATCGTGCCCCGGCTGCCCATCGTCGAGGCCGCCGCCATCGCCATCGTCGTTTTGCTCCCCGTTCAGCGGTAGTTGCAGGTTCAACTCGCGCGCAATCTCGAACGTGTCGCGCTTGTCCATAAGCGCGGGCAGTTCGTTCAAGCTTCTTAGATTGAAATAAGCCAAAAACTCTTTGGTCGTCGCCAATAACACCGGATGACCAGGCACATCCCGGCGACCCACTTCTTTGATCCAGTTCCTCTCCATCAAATGCCGTATGATATCGCTGCTGACGGAAACGCCGCGTATCTCCTCGATATCCCCACGGGTGACCGGCTGCCGATACGCAATAATGGCTAAAGTTTCCAAAAGAGCACGCGAGTATCTGGGCGCGCGTCCGGCAAACAACTGGCGCACCCATGGAGCGTACTGGTTACGCGTCTGTACCCGGTAACCGCCGCTCACGCGCCTTATCTCGATGCCTCGATCCTCGAATTCGCCGATCAAAGTGGTCAGCGCCTCGCTGACCTGGGTGCGCAGCGGCCGCGCCTGCTCGGGAAACAGGTTGATCAATTTACTGACCGACAAGGGTTCCTCGCTCGCAAACAGCGCAGCTTCGATAATGTTCTTGAGTTCGCTCTTGGATTCCGACATCACGCTGCCGCCCGCACGTGAATAGCGGTGAATGGTTCGTTCTGCACGACTACTAGTACGTCATCCTTATACAGCTCGAGTATCGCAATAAAAGTCACGATCAACCCCATACGGCCCTCGGTCCTTGAAAACAGATCCTCGAACCGGACAAAATCGTTCTGCTGCAGCCGTTCCAGAATCCGCGACATTCTCTCGCGCACCGAGAGTCCCTCGCGGCTGACCTGCCAGTTTCGCGATCGCTCGGCCTCTTCGATCACCCGCCGAAACGCCCCGACCAGATCGGCAAGGTCGACGTCCGGCCGCCTCTCGATCTCTTCGGGGTCCTCGAACTTTGCATAAACCAAATGCAGCTCGCGCTCCAGTCGAGGTAAAGCATCAATATCCTGCGCGGCCTGCCTGAATCGCTCGTATTCCTGCAGCCGCTGTACCAGAGCGGTGCGCGGGTCCTCCTCTTCCTCGTCTTCCTCGGTACGCGGGAGAAGCATGCGTGATTTTATCTCCGCCAAGGTCGCCGCCATAACCAGATATTCCGCGGCGAGATCCAGCTTTGTCGCGCGCATCAATTCGATGTATTCCATGTATTGTCGAGTGATATCCGCGACTGGGATATCCAGAATGTCGATATTCTGTTTGCGGATGAGGTACAGCAGTAAGTCCAACGGCCCCTCGAAGCTTTCGAGTATGACTTCGAGTGCGTCCGGTGGTATGTACAAGTCCTGAGGCCATTCGTGAAACACCACACCGCCGACCACGGCGCGCAACCCATCGTGTTCGTTTCCGGCGCCGGTGGGGTCTGAAACGGTAGTCATGATATCGGTACCGGTCGACCTCGTTCAGTAGACAATTCCCACGCTCCGACGGACATCCTCCATCGTTTCTTCAGCCACCGCACGGGCGCGTTCGCAGCCGTCGGCGATGATGTTGCGGACCATGGTGGGATCTTCAGTATACTCGTTCGCCCTCTCGCGGATGACGCGCTGTTCGTCCAGAATCGCGTCGATCAGCGGTTGCTTGCAGTCCAGGCAACCGATGTCCGCACTGCGGCAACCCTGAGTCACCCAGCTTCTGAGGTCCGCGTCCGAATATACCTTATGGAGGTCCCAGACCGGGCATTTTTCGGGGTCGCCCGGATCGTGGCGGCGCTTGCGCGCCGGGTCGGTGGGCATGGCCCGCAATGCCTTTTCGACCCGCTGCGGGTCGTCGCGCAACGCAATCGTGTTGTCGTAGGACTTCGACATCTTCTCGCCGTCTAGGCCCGTGAATTTGGACGCGGGAGTGAGCAATGATTCGGGTTCCTGGAGGATGACGCGTCCACCACCCTCGAGATATCCGTAAAGCCGCTCCTTATCCCCGAGGGACAAATTCTGGTTGCGATCCAACAGCGCCTGTGCTTTGTGCAAAGCCTCCTCATCACCCCTTTCCAGATAGGCGACACGCAAGTCGCGGTACAATCTGGCGCCCTTCTTGCCAAGCACTTTGATGGCACTTTCAGCTTTCTCAACGTAACCGGTGTCGCGGCCATAAAGATAATTGAAGCGCCGCGCCACCTCGCGGGTCAATTCCACGTGCGGCACCTGATCGTCGCCGACCGGAACTTGCGTCGCACGGTAAATCAGGATGTCTGCACTTTGCAGCAGTGGGTAGCCGAGAAATCCGTGCGTAGCCAGATCCCGCTCTTTGAGTTTCGCCTGTTGGTCCTTGTAGCTCGGCACGCGCTCGAGCCAACCCAGCGGAGTAATCATCGACAGCAGGACATGCAGTTCGGCATGCTGCGGCACTTTGGATTGTATGAATAGCGTCGCCCGCCCCGGATCCACGCCCGCCGCCAACCAGTCTACGATCATATCCCACACATAACCGCCGATCGCGACGAAATCGTCCTCGTAGTGAGTGGTCAGAGCATGCCAGTCGGCCACAAAGAAAAAACACTCGAACTCGTGCTGTAGTTCGATCCAGTTCTTGAGAACCCCGTGGTAGTGACCCAGATGCAGCGGACCGGTGGGGCGCATTCCCGAGACCACACGTAACGGCCGGCCGGCACTGCTGATCAAACGTCATCTCCTGAAGGCATTGCGCAGCTGCCGGTTACTTCCGGGTACCGAAGCAGGCGAATTGTTAGCGTTACCGACATACGCGCTCGCAGTATATCAGATCAGGCGTACATCTCATGACTAGAGCGGTCCGACTGAAACGACGAGACATCGCCTTTTCCATTGCGCACCACGGTGGGAACGTCCGCTACCCATTCCACAACCGTAGTCGGCTCGAGTCCGCAGAATCCTCCATCGATGACCAGTTCCACGACATGCTGCAGGCGCTCGCGAATGTCGTGCGGGTCGCTCATCGGCAATGAATCGCCGGGTGGAATCAAGGTCGAACTCAGTATCGGCTCGCCGAGCTCCGCCAACAGCGCCTGAACAATCAATGAGTCCGGGATACGCAGACCCACGGTTTTGCGCCGGGGATGCTGCAATCGCCGCGGTACCTGGCGGGTCGCCGCCAGAATGAAAGTATAGGGTCCCGGGGTAGTCGCTTTGATCAGCCGGTATTTTTCGTTATCGATCTTGGCGTAACTGCTGATTTCCGACAGATCGCTCGCCACCAGTGTGAAGTTGTGGTCCTTGTCCAATTTACGGATTCTCCGTATTCTGTCCAACGCCACCTTGTCGCCGATATGGCAACCTATCGCGTAGCTGGAATCCGTCGGATACACCACGACTCCGCCCCGGCGGATAATCTCCGCCGCCTGGCGGATCAAACGCGGTTGCGGGTTTTTCGGATGAATCTCGAAAAATTGAGCCATGTGCGCGCCCCGGCCAACCGGGACTCAACGAATTTCAAACTGGGAGTCGCGACATGCGATTGGAATTATTGTTTTTCGTCGCAGTATTCTTACGACGTCGCCGCTTGCGGTTCTTTGGGCGCGGCGTGAGCGCAGCAATCATCCGTTGCCGCTGGTCCGCATCGGCCTCCTGAATTTCGCTCCACCAGGCGCCGAGTTTGCGCTCGACTTCTCCCAGCTCCGCGCGGAGCATGAGAAAATCATATGCCGCCCGGAACCTCTTGTGCTGCATCAAGCGGGAAATCATGCGCGGGGGACGGTGTTCGAGTCGCGCCTGAAGCTCCCAGATGTCCTTGACGACGACCGCCAACCGGCGTGGAATCGCTACGTGCTGCGCCTGGTCACGAATAGCGTCGTTGGTCGCCGTTTCCCACGCGCGCCGGGTCGGTTGCCCCTGATCCACGAGTTTCTCCGCATCGGTGCGCACCGGGTCCCATAACATACTGGCGAACAAGAACGCCGGAATCACCGGCTTTCCCGCCCTGATACGTGTGTCGGTATTACGCAGCGCGAGCGACGGCAGGCTGGGCGCCGTGCTGTCCAGGCATTGTTCGGTAAAGGGAAACAGGTAACGGAACAGGCCGTGGTCGCGAAGCCGGTCAAAGGTCGTTGCGGCGTGACCGCCATGAAACAATTTCAAAACCTCGTCGTACATACGCGCCGGCGGTACATGATGCAGCAAGGAAGCCAGTTCCGACGTCGCCGCCTGCGCGTCGGGGGCGATCTCAAACCCGAGTTTTGCCGAAAACCGCACCGCACGCAGCATGCGCACCGGATCCTCGCGGAAACCGTCCAGCGGATCGCCGATGGTGCGTAGAATACCCACCCGCAAGTCTTCCATACCGCCGACATAATCGATCACCGACTCGGTACGGGGATCGTAATACAGGGCGTTCACACGGAAGTCGCGCCGCACCACATCGTCTTCCTTGGAACCGTACACGTTGTCGCGCACGACCTGACCGGCTGCGGACACGCGACGCTCATCTTCATCTACGTCCGAATCAACGTCATCGCCGAGTTCGGCGCGGAAAGTCGCCACCTCGATGATTTCTCGGCCATGGCGCACGTGAGCCAACCGGAAACGGCGCCCGATCAAGCGACACTTGCGGAACACCTGTTTGATTTCGTCGGGACGCGCGTCGGTCGCCAGATCGAAGTCTTTCGGTTGCTTTCCGAGCAGTAAATCACGAACGCAACCGCCCACGAGATACGCTTCGAAACCCGCCGCCGCCAATTCCGCCGCAACGCCCACCGCTGCTTCACTAACTGAACTCAGTGCAATCGAATGCGCGTCGGGCGGGTAAATTTTCGGAGTTGTACTCTTATTCACTCCGCTCTTGGGGTCCCCGCCACCTTAGCTACCCAGCTTTTTTGCTTTGTCATTACTCATCTATAATACACGGAATTCGAAATCCGCATGAAACTCCCGAAGCTCCCTTCGTCTAGCGGTTAGGACGCCGGCCTCTCACGCCGGTAACAGGGGTTCGAACCCCCTAGGGAGCGCCAATCTATTGGGAATCCTGAATTTTGTCCCCACGTTATATATATGCAACAAATGACCATGAGCACAGCCCTATGAACCGCGCCACGGAAATTTATGACACCGATCTCACCTCGTTCGAGATGCAGGTGATCGCCAAGTCCAAGGACGTACCGGTTTTGGTCGATTTCTGGGCGTCTTGGTGCGGTCCGTGCCAGATGCTCACGCCGATTCTCGATAAACTGGTGAAAGAATATCAAGGAGCGGTGGTGCTCGCCAAGGTAGATACCGACGCCCAAAGGGAGCTGGCAGCCCATTTTCAGATCCGCAGCCTCCCTACCGTACTGCTCTTCCACGACGGCAGGGTGGTCGACGAGTTTGTCGGTGTGCGTCCGGAATCCGACATCAGAGCGATGCTCCAACCCTACGTGAAACAAGGTGCCGATGACGCCGTGGCACTCGCGGCCGAACTCCGCCAACGGGGCGACACGCAAGGCGCCAGGCAGACGCTCGAAACCATGATCTCTGAGCAGCCTGACAACGACGATGCCAAGCTTGCGCTTGCCGAGTTTCTACTCGACGAGGAAGATCCGGCCGGAGCCTCGGAACTGTTAGAGAGCCTCTCGGACGATGCCCAGCGCTCGCCCCGATACAAGATGCTGGACGCCAGACGATACTTCGCGCAGAGCGGCCAAACGCCGACCACCGAAGACAGCCCCGCCCAGCTCGCGCACAACCCCAACGACCATGCGCTGCGGTTTCGACTGGCCGTCGCACTGGTACGCAAGGGGGAATACGAGCAGGCCCTCGAGCACTTGTTGGAAATCGTGCGTCGGGATGCCGATTTCGAAGAGGGTCTTGCACGGCGCTCCATTCTAAAGATCTTCGATTTGTTGGGTGGCGGTGAACTCGTAAGCCGCTACCGATCATTGCTGGCACGGGCACTACACTGAACACGTGCTACGACCGTATGTGCACTACGCGCTCACCCGCGTGGATGGTGCGTCGCGTGCAGATTCTTCAACCTCTCGCGAGCGACGTGCGTGTATATCTGCGTCGTCGACAAATCGGCATGCCCCAATAACATTTGCACAGAACGCAGATCGGCTCCGTGGTTGAGCAAGTGCGTGGCGAACGCGTGTCTCAACGTATGCGGAGACAAGCTGCCCGGCGCGATACCCGCCCGCACGGCGTAACGCTTGATTAGCTGCCAAAATGCCTGGCGCGTCATCGGCCCTCCCCGCCGGGTAACGAACAACGCGTCGCTGTGATCGCCCGCCAGCAGTTCCGCCCGCGCTTCCCGCAGGTAAGCCGTAACCGTCGACACCGCGGAATCTCCAAGCGGCACGAGACGCTCCTTACCACCTTTACCCACCACACGCACCACGCCGGCCGCGAGGTCGATCTCCGACATCCGCAGTTCCACGAGCTCCGATACCCTGAGGCCGCTCGCGTACAACGTCTCCAGCATCGCCTTATCCCGACAACCGAGCGGTGTTGCAGGATCCACCGCACTGAGGAGACTCTCCACCTGCGCCTCCGTTAAAGACTTCGGCAACGCGCGCGGTAGTTTCGGTGACTGAATATCTTCCGTCGGATCCCGCACCACGACGCCCTCGCGCACCAGGTAGCGATAAAACCGACGCATTGTCGACACGCATCGCGCTGCGGTCGCCGAGCGTGCGCCGCGGCGAAACCGCTCGCCGAGGTAACTCTGAAAGTGCTCTCGTCCAGCGTCACGTAAGTCCACGCCACGACCTGCCAAATAAATGGCGTACTGCCTGAGGTCGGTCCGGTAAGCGTTGAGCGTGTTTTCACTCAATCCGGATTCGAGCCACAAGGCGTCCAGAAACCGATATATCAAACTCTCGTCGTGATTCCGCGGTGGCATGGCCTGAGAACCGGGCGGCCGCCCCGGCGCCTACACTTTTTCTTTGATGCGAGCGGCCTTACCCGTGCGGTCGCGCAGATAATACAGTTTCGCGCGGCGAACGTCGCCCCGACGCTTCAACGTAATTTTCGCAATCAGCGGGCTGTGCGTTTGAAATACGCGTTCCACCCCCTCACCGTAGGAAACTTTTCGCACCGTAAACGAGGAGTTCAATCCGCGGTTACGTTTCGCGATCACCACCCCTTCGAAGGCCTGGGTGCGTTCGCGGTTCCCCTCTTTTACCTTGACTTGCACTTCTACCGTATCGCCCGGACCGAATTCCGGCACCTCGCCGGTCAGCTGCTCCGCTTCAAGATCTTGAATAATGTTAGTCATGGTTATTCTCCTGCATTGCGGCTTCCCGCTGGTACTCTTGCAAAAGCTCGGTCTGCTCGGTGTTCAGTTCCTTTCCCGCAAGCAGGTCCGGTCGTCTTCTCCAGGTACGTCCCAGCGACTCCTTGAGTCGCCAGCGGCGGATCGCGTCGTGATCGCCACTCAATAGCACTTCCGGTACCGATTGTCCACGAAATTGCTCCGGCCGGGTATAGTGGCCGCAGTCGAGCAACCCCTGCTCAAACGAATCCTGGCCTACCGATTCGGCATTACCAAGTACCCCCGGCAGCCTGCGCACGACGGCATCGATCACGACCATCGCCGCCAACTCGCCCCCGGAGAGGACAAAATCACCGATCGACCATTCCTCGTCGATGCACAACGACAATGCGCGCTCGTCGATGCCTTCGTAGCGTCCGGCCAGCAGAATCAAGCTCGTGTGACGGGCGAAATCGTTGATCGCGCGATGGTCGATCAGTCGACCCTGCGGACTCAGGTGTATGGCTCTGACACCCGGCGCCGCCGCTTCCCGCGCGGCGTGCATCGCCGCCTCGATTGGCTCCGGCCGCATCACCATACCCGGCCCACCGCCGTAAGGACGCCCATCCACGGACCGATGTGGTGGGGCCGCAAAGTCGCGTAGATTCCATAATCTCAGTCTGACCGCTCCGCGGCGCACGGCGCGCCCGGTTACCCCGTAACGGGTCACGGCATCGAACATCTCCGGAAAAATGCTGACGACGTGCAGTTCCATACCGTTACCTTAAAACTCCGGATCCCAATCCACCGTAATAGTCTGGGTCGCGAGGCTGATTTCCAGCACCGTACCGGGCACATAAGGGATCAGTCGCTCGCGGTCTCCGCACACAACCAGCACATCGTTTGCACCGGTCTCCAAGAGTCGCGCGACAGTTCCCAGGTTCCGCCCTTCACGGGTCGTCACTTGCAGACCGACCAACTGGTTCCAGTAATACTCCCCGTCGTTCAACGCCGGCAGTTGGTCGCTATCGACACAGATCGTGCGGCCGACCAGCGGCACGACCTGCTCACGCGTCTCGATGTCGCCAAACCGGACAATCAAACCGGACCGCAGCGACCGCGCCGCGCAAACAAATATTTTCCGCTCACCATCGGGTCCCACCAGGTACCAGGGCCGGTAATCGAGGATGGCGTCGCGATCAGCGGTGTACGAATGCACCTTCACCCAACCGCGTACCCCCCACGCCCCACTGACCTTGCCGAGAGTCACTCGGCGCGCCCGCGGCGTGGTTGCGATCAGGTTGCCGCCGGTTGCGTCTTGAGCAACTGTTTGACCCGATCAGACGGCTGTGCGCCGCGACTGATCCAATAGTCCACCCGATCACGGTCGACGCGTAGCCGTTCCTCGCCGCCCGTCGCCCGCGGATTGAAGAAACCCAAGTGCTCGATGAACCGTCCACGCGGGGCACGCCGTTGATCGGCCACCACAATGGCGTAAAACGGCCGTTTTTTGACACCGCCTCGTGCCAAACGGATAGTTACCATATCTTGTACGTCTACAGTGAATTGCTGTCGGCCCGGCGTGGCCATCGAGGCTCCGCCGGGGTGCGCGATTGTAGCGTTCCGGCGCGCGAAAAAAAACCCGTAATCAGCAAGTTACCCCGCCCCCGGCGGCATGCGCCCGCCGAGCTGTCTCATAAGCTGTGTCATGCCCCCTTTCTTACGCATTTTCTTCATCATTTTCTGCATTTGCGTGAACTGTTTGAGCAATCGGTTCACCTCCTGCACCTGGGTCCCGGAACCCGCGGCAATGCGTCGTTTGCGAGCGCCCCGGATCACTGCCGGGTGGGCGCGTTCCTGGGGCGTCATGGAATCGATGATCGCTACGGTACGCCGAATCTGGCGGTCGTCTACCTGATTGCGCAACTGATCGGGCAATGCGCTCATTCCGGGAAGCTTGTCGATCAGACTGGTCAAGCCGCCCATTTTTTCCATCTCGAGCATCTGGTCGCGAAAGTCCTCGAGATCGAAACCCTTACCTTTTGCGAGCTTGGTGGCAATTTTTTTCGCTTTCGCCCGGTTGACTTTCTGCTCCGCCTGCTCCACCAGACTCAAAACGTCTCCCATCCCCAGGAGCCGGGATGCGATCCGATCCGGATGAAAGGGCTCGAAGGCATCCGGTTTCTCCCCGGTGCCCAGAAACTTAATCGGTTTTCCGGTGACATGGCGCACCGACAACGCCGCGCCGCCTCGCGCGTCACCGTCAATCTTGGTAAGAATGACGCCGGTCAGTGGGAGGGCGGCACCGAATGCCGACGCACTGTTGACGGCATCCTGTCCGGTCATGCTGTCCACCACAAACAGGGTCTCGATGGGTTCCACCGCTTCATGGACGGCGCGGATTTCGTCCATCATTTCCTCGTCAACGTGCAAACGCCCGGCGCTGTCGATGATCAACACGTCGTAACCGTGAGTGCGCGCGTGAGCCACTGCCGCGCGCGCGATCTCGACGGCCGTATGTTTTGCACTCGCGAAAAAATCGATGCCGAGATCACCTGCCAGCGTGCGCAACTGGTCGATTGCCGCGGGGCGATACACGTCGACGCTCGCCAGCAATACGCGCTTCTTGTTCCGGGCATCGAGCCACGCGCCGAGCTTGCCCGCAGTGGTGGTCTTCCCCGCGCCCTGCAATCCGGCCAATAACACGACGGCCGGCGGCCGTACCGCAAGGTCCAGGTCCTCGTTGGCGCCCCCCATCAGTTCGATCAATTGATCGTGGACGACTTTGACCACCATCTGACCGGGATTGAGGCTTTCCAACACCTCCACACCCAACGCACGTTCGCGCACCCGTTCGATGAACGCTTTAACGACCGGCAACCCCACGTCCGCCTCCAGCAGTGCTACGCGCACATCGCGCAGCGCGTCCTGGACGTTTTTCTCGGTGAGGCGGGCCTGCCCACGAACGAGCTTCAGGGTTTTTAGCAACCGCCCGCTCAATTGGTCGAACACAGTGGAATCGTCTCCTAAGCCGGTTGGTTTTTGATACGATAGCTATTCTGCGCCGCTCGTCCGTGGCATGTGTTGGGACGGCTCGTAATGCTCAATAACGCCATCATGCTTATAACGCTATTCAGTCTAACCGCCGTCGCTTTGTATTCCACCGCCGGCGGTCTACTGGCACGAAATCTGCTGGCCACGGAATCTCCGGACCGGCGCGCACCGTATCGACTGATCCTCATCCTGGCGATAGCGGGAGTGATTCTACACGCGGGTAGCCTCTATTTCAGCACTCTGGACGCCGGCACTATGGAGCTCGGACTCACCGATTCGGCTTCGCTGATCGCGTGGGTGGTGGTATTGCTGTTTCTGTCGGCATTATTGGTCGCGCCGGTCATCAACCTGGGGGCGTTTGTACTGCCGATCGCCGCCCTCGCGACACTCGCGGCATGGTGGTGGCCGGGCACCGGAGAGGCACGTAGCCACGGCACCGGAGCCGCATTGCACATCGCAATATCGGTGCTCGCTTACGCATTTTTGGCACTCGCGATGTTTCAAGCGATTCTGTTGTGGATCCAGGAGCGACGTTTGCACAGCCGCCACCCATCGCGATTGCTGGCCTTGTTGCCGCCGATGCAGACCATGGAAACTCTGCTGATGCAGTTGATCGTGGTGGGTTATGTGCTGCTGTCCATCACGCTGCTCACCGGCGTATTCTTCTCGAAAGAGATCTTCGGCGCGCCCCTCGTATTCAATCACCATACCGTGCTTTCGGTGCTGGCCTGGGGAATTTTCGGTACCTTTCTCATCGGTCATTGGCGCCTGGGTTGGCGTGGAAAGAGCGCGGTACGCTGGACAATCGGCGGATTCGTCGTTCTGGGTCTGGCCTATTTCGGGACCAAAATCGTCCTCGAGCTCATACTGAACCGCTGATCCCAAGCGGCCGCTCGCGACCCGCACACCGCGTTCGGTGCCTGCCCGCCGATTGCCGCCCGGGCACCGTCGCCGCTGCTACGGATTCGCCCGCATTGCCTGCCCGCACAAGCGTTGGTTAGAATGGAACACCTCTCATACCAGGGCTATGCCTGATTGGAAGACATTCCGATAAGCGCACTGACAATTGCGCTTGTCTGCTTGCTGGTACTCTCCGGATTCTTTTCCGCCTCGGAAACAGCGATGATGGCGCTCAACCGCTATCGCCTGAAGCACTTGGCGGAATCCGGGCACCGTGGGGCGCGATTCGCACGTGCACTGCTGAAGCAACCCGACCGCCTTCTAGGCACCATTCTGCTCGGCAACAACTTCGCCAACATCGCTGCTTCTTCGGTATCCACCATCCTGGCCTTGAAGATTTATGGCGAGGCAGCTATCGCGATTGCCGCTTTTCTGCTTACCTTGGTGGTGTTAATCTTCGCCGAGGTCGCACCCAAGACGTTTGCCGCCCATCATCCTGAGCGCATCGCCTTTCCAGCGGCTTTTGTTTTGGTCGCATTACTGCGTTTGTTCTATCCCATCGTCTGGGTGATAAACGCCATTGCCAATCGACTGCTACAGGCGTTGGGCGTAAACTTCAAACGAAAGACCGAATCGTTGAGCGCCGAGGAACTGCGCGTTGCGGTGAGGGAATCGGGATCTTTGATTCCCGAGTCCCATCAAAGCATGTTGCTGCGCATACTGGAACTGGAGGGCATGACCGTCGATGACGTGATGGTATCGCGTTCCGACATCGAAGCGATCGACCTCGACGACGACTGGGAAACCATAGTCGAGCAGCTTGCAACCAGTCACCACACGCGCCTGCCGGTATACCGCGGTTCGCTGGACAACGTGATCGGAATCATTCACTTACGGCGCGTTTTGCATCTGAGTCAAACGCAACGATTGAACCAGGAAGGTCTATTGAAGCACCTGCGCACGCCGTACTTCATTCCTGAGGGCGCGCAGCTTTCCCAGCTGTTGCTCAATCTGCAAAATGAGCGCCGCACATTCGGTCTCGTGGTGGACGAGTACGGCGACGTCAAAGGTCTGGTGACGGTCGAGGAGATTCTCGAGGAGATCGTCGGCGAATTCACCCGCCGTACACCCGGATTCGACGATGAGATCAACGTTCAGGAAGATGGCACCTACCTGGTGCGCGGCACCGTGCACGTGCGCGAGCTGAATCGCAAACTGGGTCTGTCGCTACCTACTGGCGGACCCAAGACTCTCAACGGACTCATTCTGGAATATCTCGAAACGATTCCCGAGCCGGGTACCAGTTTGTTGCTCGGCGGGCATCCGGTGGAAATCGTCAAGGCGCGCGGTACCGCGGTGACCATCGCCAAGGTCGACCCGCGCGAGTTGGGGCGCTCGGTAGACACGGCACAGCAGGGGCGGTGAACGGACCGGCTAATGCCACCACTTGGCCGGAAATTCTTTCAATCTGCGAGAATTTATCTATAATAGATTCGAACTCGCAAATTAACTATAACTAATTGATATTAAAAATAATTACGAGGACTTCAAATGAAACGTCTTCTCTGGGTCATCCCTCTTGCGTGGTTAATCGGCTGCAGCAGCAGCACCTCTAGCGGTTTCTCGGTCGTGTTGACTGGCGTGTGGACCGGTCAGATGCTGGCCAGCACCAATATCCCCGCACCGTTCAGTGGTATCTTCACGCTCGACATGACCCAGGAAGAAGACGGTACGATTCGCGGTACGATTACGGTTCGCGACCCGGAGACCGGGTGCTGGGGTGGCGGCACTTTCGAGGGGACGGTGACCGGTTCGCGTTTTCAGTTGACTTGGACAGACGTCAACGGCGCCACCGTCACCGTTGAGGGCGATGCCACTACCGGACGGCTTACGGCGCTCTATACGCACGCCGGCACAGGCGCGCCGGTACCGGATCCCAATGATCCCACCATGACCGTGGTCCTTTGCCAAGCGCATACCGGAACGTTCAACGGTAATCGCACCTAGTGACCAAAGCGGTATCCCGATACCTGATATCGATACTGGTTGCAGGATTAAACGCAACGCTGTTCGCGGCGGACTACAAAGTCTATCTCACCGCCGCCGTTGACCAGGGCGTCCCGCTCGCTCAGCCCACCGCCGAGTTCGGCTGCACGGATGCGATTTATGCGGTCCTGGAGCTTCACGGTCTCGAGAAGACCGAGCACACCTTGAACGCGGTATGGCGCGATCCACACGGACAGGAACGGGAGCGCACCGAATACCCTTTCCGGGTGCACCGCGACCGTGAACGCATCTGGGTATGGTTGAAACTGCACCGCTCTCCGGAAGCTGCCCTGGTGCAGTTCGTGGACCCTGGTGCCGGCCTCGGCGAGTTTGTCGGAGACTGGGAAGTCCAGTTGTTTATTGACGGAAAGTCAATTTCAAAACAAAACTTTACAGTAATCTGCTAATCTGGCTTCTGGGTATCGATCGTAATGCCGCCCGGCGTGGCGACGTCGTCTCGCAGATACTCGGGGTGCGCCTGCAGAGGCGATACGCCGGCCCCGTGTGCCAGCGCGTGTGCGGCCAGTGCCGCCACCTCGCGTGCCTGCGGCGCGTCTTTTCCGCAGTCAATAATGGAGACTCCACGGGCCAGCCCGGTAAACCGGTCGCGGTAGCGTTTCCATCCGTTGCCCGCCACGCGCCACTGCGATGCGGCACGCGCCACGCGCACGGCTTCCGGTGGCGATACCTGCGCGCGACCCCGTGGCTGCATCCAACCCTCGGCGTCCGCGGCGAAGCATCCCCAGTACACTTCATCCATGCGCGCATCGATGATCGCCAGCACGGGCGTGCCCATGCTACTACAGGACTGTGCCAGCGCTTGCAGCGACGATACCGTCACCAGCGGCCGCCCGCTTCCGTAGGCAAGGCCCTGCGCCACCCCCATGCCCACGCGCAGACCGGTAAACGAGCCCGGTCCCTTACCCACCGCCACGGCATCGCAGCGGTCGAGCGGGATGGCGCGTGCAGCAAGACATCGGTCGATCGCCAGCAGGATTCGTTCTGACTGTTGCTGCTGCCCGCCGATGTCCTCCTGATGCACTTCGTCGCCAATCCGGATCGCCACCGATCCGGATTGCGAGGCGGTTTCGATGGCCAGTATGATCACGGCGCCGCCGAGAAGAATGCTTGCACCGCGCCAAAATCATGGGTACGGGGCATAGGCGGCAGGCTGTCGAGAAACACACGACCATAGCTTTTGGACAACACCCGCGGATCGCACAGCACCAGAACGCCCCGATCCCGGCGGTCGCGAATCAACCGACCCACGCCCTGTTTCACGCTGATGACCGCATTGGGGAGCTGGTATTCGGTAAACGGATTGCCTCCCGAGACTTCAATGGCTTTGAGGCGCGCCTGTGTCACCGGATCGTCCGGCGGTTCGAACGGGAGCTTGTCGATAATGACGCACGACAAGGCCTCGCCGCGCACGTCGACGCCCTCCCAGAAACTGTGTGTGCCGAGCAACACGGCGCGCGGTGTGTCGCGAAACTGATCGAGCAGCTTGGCGCGCGGCGCACTGCCTTGTACGAGTACGTTGAAGTCCGCACCGGCAATCCGCCGGTGAGCTTCGTTGAGCGCCCGGTGGCTGGTGAACAACCAAAACGAACGACCGCCGCTGGCCTGTAACACCGGCAGCACCGCTGCGTACACGGCTTCCCCGTACGCCCCCGACCGCGGATCGGGCAGTCCCTGCGGCAGATACAGGAGCGTCTGAGTACGAAAATCGAAGGGACTGTCCCACCGCGCTTGTTCCGCATCGCTGAGCCCCATGCGCGCGCAGAAGTGGTCGAATCGCCCGGCCACGGTGAGCGTCGCCGACGTGAACACCCATGCTTTGTCCCGCCTGTCAAAGTACGGCTGCAGCAGGCGGCCCACATCAATGGGTGTGCTGTGCAGCCTGAAAGCGCGCGGTGTGAACTCCAGCCAGCGCACCGCAGTGTTGTCCGTCTCGAGTACGGTATACACACGACCGAGCAAATCCTGGGCACGTACGCTCAAGCGGTGCAAACCCTCGGAGACCGGGGCAGCCGCCTCCAGATCGCCGCACAGCGTCGCCAGACGGTCCTTGACCTGTTCAATTCGCGCGCCCCATGCCGCGTCGTTCGCCACCGCATCCCAAGGCCACCGCCCGTCCTCAATATCGCTGGCGCGCGCCTCGGCCACCGTGGCGGCGAGCGCCTGGTTCCCATCGAGCAGGCCTTCGACACCGCCACCCGCGAGGTGCCCCTCGTCGCGTACGTCACTGCACAAATCCAGTAGTTGATGGCTGGACACCGAGGTAGCGAAAAACTGCGAGGCGACGTTCGGCAACTGGTGGGCCTCGTCGAACACCACCCCGTCGACGCCCGGCAGCAACTGGCCAAAGCCATCTTTCTTGAGCGCCAGATCGGCGAAAAACAAGTGATGGTTGACGATCACGACCTCCGCCTCCAGCGCCTGTTTGCGCGCCCGGGCAACGAAACAACCGTCATAGTCGGGGCACGCCGCGCCAAGACAGTTGTCCACATTGGACGTCACGCGCGGCCAGATCGGCGAGTCCTCGGGGATCCCCTCCAGCTCACCCACGTCGCCAGTCACGGTGCGTTCCCGCCAACGTGCGATGATCCCCCGCTGCCGTTGCAGCTCCGCCGGGGCCTCGCTACCGAGCGCCAGCCGATACGTGCACAGGTAGTTGGCGCGCCCTTTGAGTAGCGCAATATCCGGGGCCTGTCCCAGCACCGCCGTCAACTGCGGCAGGTCGCGAGAGAACAACTGATCCTGCAGGTGTCGGGTGCCCGTGGAGATCAGTACACGCTTGTCCGACAGTAGAACCGGCACCAGATAAGCGTAGGTCTTTCCGGTTCCGGTTCCGGATTCCGCCACCAGGATGCCGCGGTGCGCCAGGGCCGCCTCGATGTCGGCGGCCATCTCTTGCTGGGCAACTCGCGGTTCGAATCCGGCCACCGCGTCCTTGAACGGGCCCCGCGCGCTTAAGAGTAATGCGCTAGGGGACAAGCCGGGCGTCGGTCAAACATTGTCTTAACCCCTCCTGCCAACTCTTGAGGCGGATTCCGAATGTGCGCTCCAGTTTCGCATTGTTCAGCACCGAGTACTGAGGGCGGCGGGCCGGCGTCGGGTACTCACTGGTCGGTATGGGGACCACGCGGACCTCGTTGAGCCGCATCTGCTTGAGAATCTCTTTGGCGAACCCACACCAGGAGGTAAGACCGCGGCAGCTGATGTGGTAGATCCCGGCATGCGCAGGGGAAAACCCACCCTCGTCGATGAACCGACGCACCAACTCGGCGGTCGCCTCGGACAGGTAACCCGCGTACGTGGGCGAACCGTACTGGTCGTCCACGACCCGCAGGGCCTTTTGCTCGCGAGCCAGGCGCAGCATCGTGTTCAAGAAGTTTCTGCCGTGACTGGAGTACACCCAACTGGTTCTGAGAATCAGGAATTTCGTAGACGCACTCTGTACAGCTTTTTCACCTGCAAGCTTCGTCGCACCGTAGACGTTTAGCGGATGGGCCTCGATATCCTCGTCATACGGCTGGTGCGCTTTTCCGGAGAACACGTAGTCGGTCGAATAATGGATCAGCACCGCTCCCACCGCTTCGGCCATTTCCGCCATCACACCGGGGGCCTTGGCGTTGACGAGTTCCGCAGTCTGGGCATCGGTTTCGGCCTGGTCCACAGCGGTATACGCAGCGGCGTTGATAATCACATCCGGACGATGCTCGGCAATGACCGTTTCGATCCCAGCGAGGTCGGAGAGATCCGCCTCCTGACGGCCCAGCACCAGTACCTTACCCAATCCCTGCAAATGGCGGCTCAAGCCCATCCCGACCTGGCCGGTCTTACCGAAAACGAGAACTCGCATGGACCGATTGCTTAGAGCTCGATGCCGATATTGGCCAGGCGTGCACCCTTTTGATCCCGCTCGGAGACCAAGGGATTATCGAGAGGCCAATCCACGCCGATCTCGGGATCGTTCCACAGCACGCAGCGATCTTCGGCGGGGCTATAGAGTGCGGTACATTTATACAGTACATCCGCGGCATCGCTAGTCACACAAAAACCATGCGCGAACCCCGGCGGGATATACAGCAGTTTCTTGTTCTGCGCCGACAAAGTGACTCCGAACCACCGGGCATAGGTAGGGGAATTACGGCGAATGTCCACCGCCACGTCGAACACTTCTCCGGACACAACGCGCACCAGTTTTCCCTGCCAGGTGGGATATTGATAGTGCAATCCGCGCAGAACGCCGCGCACCGAGCGCGAGTGGTTGTCCTGCACATACTCGTGAGCGAGGCCCGCCTCCCGGTAGTCCCGTGCGTTGAACGTCTCCATGAAATAGCCCCGCGGGTCGTCGAACACCCGTGGGGTAATCAGTTTCACGCCTTCCAGCGTTGTCTCTTCGACCTCGATCACTGCAGTTCCTAGACACCAAAAGGTTTGAACGGTAATGAAAATATCACATGCGCGCAACCTTCTCGACCGCGGGGACCGCGGCGAGGTCATACACCGGGGTGCGGAGTGAGCGCACGATGTCGCGTCGACAGCGGTCGGTGGCGCGGGACATGTGAAGGTGGCGTCCCCAAGGGGATTCGAACCCCTGTTGCCGGCGTGAAAGGCCGGTGTCCTAGGCCGTCTAGACGATGGGGACGGAAGGGTCTGGTGGAGCCAGCCGGGATCGAACCGGCGACCTCTACAATGCCATTGTAGCGCTCTCCCAGCTGAGCTATGGCCCCTCCTGAGTCAATCCCGACCAACGCACCAAACACTTGAAACACCAAGTGTCGAACGCGTTTGGACGAGTGGGTGCGGTACTTTACGTGCTCGCCGGATACCGGTCAAGAGAACAAGGGGGCCCGGTTTGACTGACTTGATGCGCTACCCGTACACTCGCGCCCACCGGCTTCGAAAAAGGGCGATTAGCTCAGCGGGAGAGCGCTGCCTTCACACGGCAGAGGTCACTGGTTCAATCCCAGTATCGCCCACCACTTGAATCAACGAATTATCATCACAATCCACGTCTCGCTTGTCGCGACCGTGACACATTGATCGCCTCAACTGCGTTGTGAGTATCTTCGGGCGAAAGATGTGCGTAACGCATCGTCGCGCGAACGTCCTTGTGCCTGAGCAACCCGGCAACAGTGCGTAGCGGCGCTCCGCTTTGGACCAACCAACTTGCTCAAATTGTGGCCCGCGCACCGCCGCGCTGACCCTTGTTGTCTTTCCAGCGAACATCGACTTGATCCCCGGCCTCTGCGTGGTCAATCGCAATCACCGTCATGGGGTTGGCCGCCACACCCGGGCCCAGGCTGGCCTCGGCGACGACTTTGCCATTCAGTTCGAAGGTCATCGTCTCGATGTAGTGGGCTGGAATCCGTTGCCTGGTGCTTTCGTCCTTGCGCCGTCCAGTCTCCATGGGGTGCCTGACCAGCACCAAGACTCGGGCCTGATCACCGTTCTTGCGAATCTTGATTTTCGTTGGGTTCATCATGTTCAAGTCCTCCTCGGGAGCACTGTCTCGACTAGTCGAAGGCGTAGCCAGCGTGGGTTATTTTTACTCTGACCGACTGCGAATAAAGCTTCCCACGCGCTTTCACGTAAGCAGTAACACGCGACGACTTCGGTAGTTTGATATGAGTGCTGTAGTAGCCCACAGCTCCGGCGGTGCTCACTGAACTACAGAGTGGGTTAGAGCTGGTATCGGCGACAATGGCAATCCGCTCTACATTTTTCATGTCGGTCCAGACCGCAATCGGGAGCGTTTCTCCATTGGAAATCACAAGGGGTGCTCGTATCTTGATGGCCTCGTCTGGCTCTGCTCCGACGCTGCCAAACAGGGCCTTGATGGCCTCGGACTCCGTTTGCGCGCGAAAGGCCGCTTTGGGCCACGCCGCTGCCGCGGTTGTTCCGGGCCTTAACAGACCCACCCCCGCTACAACAGCCAGGGCACTACCGGTCAGAGAGCCTTTCAGGAAATTTCTGCGAGAGATAGGATATGAAGTCATGGCGTTTTTTCCGGGTAGTGATCTTGCGCAGATCACCCTAGCAACCTGACCCACAGGAGTTATGCCGGAAAAACAATGCTTTTCTGGTTTTTTTATGACGTCACTTATAATCAATGACTTACACGAGGACCCTGGGGAGCCGGCCTGCCGGTAACGCGTGATGTCAGCAGCATCGGTTCGAGTCGAAGCGCAGGACCGTCCGTTCTACGTCGGTCGATGGCTAGTCGATCCGTCGACAAGGCGGATCGTCTACGGTGACCAGACAGTCAAACTGGAACCGAAGGTCATGGCGGTTCTTGTCTATCTAGCGCATCGGCCCGGCGAGCTTGTTACCCGGGAGGAACTCGAAGCGGCAGTTTGGGCCGGCAGCGTTGTCGGCTACGACGCCTTGACGGGCGCCATGTTGAAGTTGCGCAAAGCCTTCAAAGATAACCCAAGGCATCCACAGATCGTCGAAACTCTTTCCAAGAAGGGTTACCGTCTGGTAGCACCTGTACGTCCACCGGATGAAACACCCGACGAGACTGGAAACGAAACTGCGTCAACATCCCTGCCCCAAATAAGGTACTGGCGGTCTCGGCCGATAGCTTGGTCTGCTATCGTGTTCGGCACACTTGGCATCCTGTTCTGGCTGGGCCCTTGGGATACTTCGGATGACGCCGATCATATACCTACTGAAACTAATTCAATCGCCGTACTACCGTTTAACAATCTGAGTGGTGACGCCGAGCGGGAGTATTTCGCCGATGGAATCACCGACGATCTAATCACGGACCTGTCTAAGATTTCTGGTCTCTTCGTCATCGCCCGCGATTCTACTTATGTCTACAAGGGCGAACCCTTAGATTTACGAGACATTGCACGTAAACTCAACGCTCGATACGTGGTGCATGGGAATGTCCGCCGAGTTGAAGAACGGGTGCGAATCAACGTGCAGATGGTGGACACGACGGCGGGTCACCAGATATGGGCGGAGCGTTACGACGGAAAGCTGGACAATGTGTTCGAATTGCAGGACGAAATTACCCACAAGATTGTATCCGCCTTAGCTGTGCGAGTGAGTCCTGAAGAGCAGGAGAACTTGACCGCCCTGCGCTCCCCCAGTCTGAAGGCCTATGACTACTTCCTTCAGGGGCGGCACCACTTCTACTTCTATGCCAACAAGGAAGAGAACGAGAAAGCGCGGAGGTTCTATCAAAAGGCCATCGAAATCGACCCGGATTTCGCGATGGCTTATGCCATGCTCGCCTGGACTCATGCGTTCGACGCTATGAACGGTTGGACCGATATGCGGGAGCATTCGCTTGGCCTAGCCTACGCACTGGCGAAAAAAGCGATCGCTGTGAATGATGTACTCCCCGTTGCCTACTTCGTCATGGGCATCGTTTACAGGGAAAAAGGGGAGTACACCAAGGCCCTCGTGGAGGCGGAGGAGGCAATCAGGATTGATCCCAGTTACGCCAACGCCCATGTCCTTCTTGCGACGCTGTTCTATTACACGGGGCAACCCAGAGACGGCTTGGAAGTCATGAAGAGAGCCATGCGACTTAATCCTCATCACCCACATAACTATCCATTCCACCTGGGACAAGCATACTTCGTACTCGGGCAATACAATGAGGCGATCGGCGCGTTTAGGCGAGGACTTGAGACTTATCCTGACTCTGAACGCCTTCACGTATGGCTGGCCGCGGCCTATGGCCAATCGGGACAGACCAGCGAAGCAGAATGGGAAATGGCGCAGGTGCTCACTTTAGATCCGGACTTCACCCTAGCGCGCATTCAACTGGCTTTTCCATTCAAGAGTCCCGGAGCGCTAAATCGATTTCTGAACGGATTGCGCAAGGCCGGTGCCCCGGGGTAAATGCGTTAACCTTAAAGAATAAAACAGGTTTTCCAAATACCGATTGTCATCGTACTTCCGATATCGAGAGTTTCCTCAGCATCGCGGTCTTTTTCGACTGGTGCGACTCCATGTGTGTCAGGACGCCATGCAGAAACCTGACGGCTTCGGCAATGTGCGGCCCTTCGTACGCCGCCTCGCTGGGCATGGTGACCATGATCCGGACCGAGCGTCGCGAAGACTGACCGCCGAGCAGTGCCTTGGTGTGGTCTGCCAACAACATCGGCCCGGTGCGAAAGCTCGCCGTCATGCGGACGCAGCGCCGCGTCAACGGGATCGCGTGCGCCGCCGGCTCAGGAGTACTGATCTGAGTCCAGGGCCCGCGGCCGGGACTCGTGATCGACGTGCCGCATCACGCGTTCGCGCAGGGTACCCAGTGCCGAGTGCTCCGGGCTGCGGAACTGCAAGGCGATGATTGAGTACGCTGTGCGTACCACAAGTGCCGGGACGGACACCGGATACGCAATGCGATCCGGATCGATGGCAACGGTCACCGAGTCTCCCCTCCGCGGTCCGGGCCTATCGTTGCGTTTGGATAAGCGCTCGAGCAGAACGCCGCCGTTGCTATAGTCGATCATGCGATAGGAAGCGGCGTCGCCGGCAGCGGTATACAAGGAAACCTCCATTCTGGAGGTCAACACGTACCGCGCGTGTAAACGCCGTTCCGGCGATTCCGGTGTGCGATGGTTGTCCATACCCAATACATAGACCGATTCATGGCCATCGGCAAGGTTGGGATCGGAGTGGGCACGTCGCGCTGAATACCGCTCGCGCCGTCGCCGCGTCTGCTACCATAGGCTGAAATCGTAGACCCCGTACGCAACCATGACCGCATACTTCGAACCCCTCGATAACGGAATCACGTTGATCGACTCCGGCTACGTACGACCCGGGATCGCCGGGTTCTACGCCATGATCGAAGCCGGCGGCGCCGCCTTTTTCGATACCGGCACCAGCCACTCCGTGGCCCGCGCGGTAGAGTTTCTGCGCTCCGAGAATCTCTCCGTGGACGATGTGGACTTCGTGATCCCCACCCACGTCCACCTTGACCATGCGGGCGGCGCAGGCGCCATGATGCGGCAGTTTCCGCGCGCCAAACTGGTCGTTCATCCTCGCGGCGCACCGCACATGATCGATCCACAAAGGCTGATCGAGGGTACTGTCGCCGTATACGGCAAAGCGAAAACCGCACGGCTATATGGCGAGATTGTGCCCGTACCCGAGGAGCGAGTGGTGGTGGCGGAAGACGGACACGAGATCGACTTTCGCGGTCGACGGTTGCGTTTTCTGGACACGCCGGGTCACGCTCGACACCACTTTTGCGTGTTCGACACCGCCTACTGCGGGCTGTTCTCCGGAGACACTTTCGGCATCGCCTATCCCACTTTCACGACCGAACGGGGCCCATTCCTGATGCCGACCACCACGCCGGTGCAGTTCGAACCCGAGGCACTGCACGCGTCTTTGGACCGACTCGCGGCGCTACGACCCGATCGGGTCTATCTGACCCATTTCGGCCCGATTACCCCCACACCGGCACTGGTCGCCGGTTTGCACGACCATATCGATCAATTCGTGGCGTTTGCCCGTGCCGTCGCGAACGACGCCTCGCTGGAGGAAACGCTCGAACGGCGCATCGGTGACTATCTACACGCGGCGGTGAAACGGCACGGGTGCCAGCTCGACGACGCAGCCATCCGGGACGGCCTCGCCATGGACGTGGAGCTGAATGCGCAAGGTGTCGCCGTGTGGCTAAAACGCCAATCGGGCGCCCGCTGACCGGGTTCGGTCGCGCATGAGTTTGCCGGCCTCCTGCCCTGCGGGGGACGTCCGCGCCCGATTCGGGCCGACCGCCGGGCCGCCCCGAACCGGGCCAGGAACGGATTCCAGCTCGCTATTTGTTTGCGCGGTTATCGATCAGATCGTCGACCACACCGGGGTCCGCCAGAGTGCTGGTGTCGCCGAGGTTACTGAAATCGTTTTCGGCGATCTTGCGCAGAATCCGGCGCATGATTTTGCCTGATCGCGTCTTGGGCAACCCCGGCGCGAATTGAATCAGGTCCGGGGAAGCGATCGGTCCGATTTCGTTGCGCACGTGCGCCACAAGTTCCTTGCGCAGCTCCTCGCTGGGTTCGATCCCGGCCATCAGGGTGACGTACGCATAGATCCCTTGTCCCTTGATTTCATGGGGATAACCCACAACCGCCGCTTCCGCAACCGAGTCGTGCAAGACCAGCGCGCTTTCCACTTCGGCAGTACCCATACGATGGCCGGATACGTTGATCACGTCGTCGACGCGCCCGGTGATCCAGTAATACCCGTCCTCGTCGCGCCGACAACCGTCGCCCGTGAAGTAATTTCCGGGATACATCTGGAAGTAGGTTTCGAAGAACCGCTTGTGATCGCCGTACACGGTACGCATCTGTCCGGGCCAGGGATGGGTGATGACCAGATTCCCGGACACGGCACCCTCGAGCAGTTCGCCCTGATCGTCCAGCAGGGCCGGCTGCACGCCGAAGAACGGACGAGTGGCTGAACCGGGTTTCGTTTTTGTCGCGCCAGGCAGAGGGGTAATGAGAATCCCGCCCGTCTCGGTCTGCCACCAGGTATCCACGATGGGACAGCGATCTTCGCCCACCACATGGAAATACCACTCCCAGGCCTCGGGATTGATCGGCTCACCCACCGACCCCAGTATACGCAGACTCTTGCGGCTGGATCGGGTGACGTATTCTTTGCCCTGCCCCATCAAGGCCCGGATCGCGGTGGGCGCGGTGTAGAAAATATTGACCTGATGTTTGTCCACGACATCCCAAAACCGTCCGGCATCCGGATAGGTCGGTACACCCTCGAACATGAGGGTCGTTGCACCGTTGGTCAGCGGGCCGTACACGATATAGGAGTGGCCGGTCACCCAACCGACGTCGGCGGTGCACCAGTAGATATCGCCGTCGTGATAATCGAACACGTACTTGTGGGTGATCGCGGCGAATAGGTTGTAGCCCCCGCACGTATGCAGTACCCCTTTCGGCTGGCCAGTGGAGCCGGAGGTATACAGGATGAACAACGGGTCCTCCGCATCCATCTCTTCCGCCGGACACTCGGGCGAGGCAGCTTCCACGATGTCGGCGTAGCGTACGTCCCTTCCTTGCTGCCAGCCGACATCGCCGCCCGTACATGCTACGACGACGATCTTCTCGATACTCGAAGTATTTGCACATGCTTTGTCGGCGTTCGCCTTGAGCGGCACTTTGCGTCCGCCGCGCAAACCTTCATCGGCGGTTATCAGCACCTTACACGCCGAATCGTTGATACGGTCGGCCAAAGCGTCCGGCGAAAATCCGCCGAACACGATAGAGTGAATCGCACCGACGCGCGCGCACGCGAGCATCGCCACGGCAGCTTCCGGAATCATGGGCAAGTAGATACAGACGCGATCCCCTTTCGCAACCCCCAAATCCTTGAGGGCGTTGGCGAACCGCGATACCTCCTCGTGCAATTCACGATAGGTGATCTTCTTGTCGTTAGCCGGGTCGTCGCCCTCCCAGATGATCGCGACCTGATCTCCGCGGGTATCGAGATGGCGATCGAGACAATTGTAGCAAACGTTGAGCTTGCCCCCCTCGAACCATCGTATACGGGCCTCGTGGAAGTCATAGTCGAGAACGTTGTCCCACTTTTTGAACCAGTCCAGAAACTCGTCCGCCTGCTCCGCCCAGAACCCCTCCGGGTCGTCGACGGATCGTTTGTACATTTGCTGATACTTCGCCTCATCTATCCACGCGTGTTCCGCACAACCGGCGGGAACATCGTAGGTTTTCTCGTCGGACATGACTCTCTCCTTTGGAATTTCCACAAACCGGACGACAACCCGTCCACTCTGCTTATGATGGTCTTATGGCGCGATTGTGGCGGCTAAAAGCCAGGTGGAATCGCGGGAAAATCTGCTCCGGCCCGTGGGCTCGGTGACAGTCAATTTTAAGCGCTTGCTGCGACGTGTCAAATTGCCGTGCAGCCGCTCGCAGGCCGCCGCGTCGCGTCGCCGACAATCATCACCGACCGTGCGCGAACCCCACCTCCCGCCCGCGGCGCACGGCACGACCCGACGACGGCCAAGGGGCCGCCGACGCGGGATTTTGGACATGCGCGCAAGGATGTGTAACATCGCGGGTGTATGGCACACGCGATCAGTCTGCTATTGACCCTGGCGGTCACCTGGATGCTGTTCTCGGGCTTCTGGGAACCGTTGCTGATGGGGTTCGGCGTGGCTTCCTGCTTGTTCGTGTACGTAATCGTCGCGCGGATGGACCTGGTGGACCACGAGGCACATTATCTGAACTTGCGGCTGGCACGCCTCTTTCGATACCTCGCCTGGTTGTTTTGGCAGATTGTGTTGGCCAATATCGATGTAGTGAAGAGAGTGTTGCACCCGCGTCTCCCGATCAGCCCCACAGTCGCCCACGTCAAGTCCACGCAAAAAACCGATCTGGGCCGGGTGATCTTTGCCAACTCCATAACGCTGACGCCGGGTACCGTGTCCATAAGCGTGCAGGGAGACCACATCGAGGTACACGCTTTGACCAAGGCAGCGGCCAACGACCTGCACGGAGGCGACATGGATCGTCGTGTCACACGGCTCGAAAAACTTACCGACCGCAACGACAACTGAGACAGTCATGTTCATCATCGCGGGTCTGGCGATCCTGATCACCATGGGGCTGGCCCTCGCTCGTGGGTTATTGGGGCCGACGGTTTACGATCGCATACTTGCGGTCAATACATTCGGCACCAAAACGGTCTTGATGATTGCCGTTCTCGGTTTTCTCATGGGGCGGCCCGAATTTCTGGACATCGCGCTCGTATACGCGTTGATCAACTTTATCGGCACGCTTGCCGTACTGAAGTTTTTCGAGTACCAGGATCTGGGAAAAGCCAGTCACAATGCCGACGCCTCCGAGGAGGCTCCGTGATCGCCGACGCCGTAAGCTGGGTCTGTTTGATAGTCGGTGGGTTTCTGATAATCGCCGGCGGGATCGGCTTGTTGCGACTCCCCGATTTTTTTACTCGACTACACGCTGCCAGTATCACGGATACGTTAGGTACCGCGCTCATCGTCCTGGGACTCGGCCTGCAGGCCGGTTGGTCATTGGTCACCATCAAGCTGGTCCTGATACTGTTGTTTCTATTTTTCACCAGCCCGACGTCCACGCACGCGCTTGCCAAATCGGCGCTGCACGGCGGAGTCAAACCGGAACTTCGAGATGAACGTTGAGTTTTTCATCGACTTCGTGTTGCTCGTGTTTCTCTGTGTCGTGGCGTTGGCGGTTACCCGCCTGCGCAACCTGTTCGCGTCCGTCATGCTGTTCGGTATTTTCAGCTTGCTCTCCGCGTCGCTGTTCGTGGCCCTGGATGCGGTAGATGTCGCGTTCACGGAAGCCGCGGTGGGCGCCGGCGTCGCGACGGTGCTGATGCTCGGAACGCTCGCCATCGTGGGCGTCCGCGAAGAAGTGAAGCACGTGCGCCCCATCAAAGCACTGGCCGTTTGCACAGTGACCGGAATCGGTCTGATTTACGCGACCTTCGATATGCCGCGGCTGGGCGATCCCTCGGCGCCGGCCGACCTACACGTCGTGCCGCGGTATCTGGAGCAGTCCGGGACCGAAATCGGTATTCCCAATGTCGTGACCTCGGTGCTCGCGAGCTACCGCGGTTACGATACGCTCGGCGAGGTCACCGTGATCTTTACCGCCGGTATCGCTGTATTGTGTTTGCTGGCCGGGGGCAGAAAACTTCGCGACAAATCCGATACGGGTGATTAACTGATGGAACATCACGTCGTACTGCGCGTCGTCACCAAACTGCTGCTTCCTTTCATCCTGCTTTTCGCGCTCTACGTGCAGTTCCACGGCGACTTCGGACCTGGTGGTGGTTTTCAGGCGGGCGTCATATTCGGTGCGGGGTTCGTGCTTTACGGTCTGATTTTCGGGCTGAACAACACGGTGCAGGTCGCCCCGCCCAGAATAGTTCGCGTCAGCGCCGCTCTCGGACTGCTGCTTTATGCCGGCGTCGGAGTCGCGAGCCTGATGAAGGGAGGCAACTACCTGGATTACAACGTCCTGGCCGTGACCCCGCAGGCGGGGCAGCATACCGGCATAATCCTCATTGAGCTGGGCGTGGGTATTACCGTGGCTTCCGTCATTATCAGTCTGTTTTATTCGTTTGCCGGTTACAACCGGAGCTGAAGAGCGCGAACCATGTCGAACGTACTGGGCCTCTACAATTACTGGATCGTGATCGTACTGATGATGATAGGTTTGTATATCGTCATGGTCAGCAACAATCTCGTCAAAAAAATTGTCGGGCTCAATATCTTTCAAGCGTCGATCTTCATACTCTACATATCCTTAGGTAAGGTATCGGGCGGTACGGCGCCGATACTTTCCGAAGGCATCACGCTGTACTCCAACCCGCTTCCTCACGTTCTAATTCTGACCGCTATTGTGGTCGGTGTCGCCACCACCGCCCTCGGCCTGGCGCTGGTTGTGCGCATAAATTCTGCATACGGATGCATTGACGAACACCGCATCGTCTCCATGGACAGCAAACAGAAGTGATAAGGGAGCATCTGCCCGCGCTTCAAGTCGTAGTACCGCTTCTCGCCGCGCCGGTCTGCATATTGGTGCGGCAGCCCAGGCTGATCTGGTTGTGGACTACGCTGGCGAGTGTGATCTCCTTGCTGATCGCCGCGGGTTTGTTGTCTCAGGTCTACGAACTCGGCACCCTCTCGTACGCGCTCGGTGGATGGCTCGCCCCATGGGGCATCGAGTATCGCGTGGATACCGTCAATTCGTTCGTTCTTCTCATCGTATCGGGCATAAGTACCGTCGTTCTGCCGTTCGTCAAGACCAGTATCAAGCAAGAGATTCATCCGGATCAGCTACCCTATTTCTACGCCGGATGGCTGTTGTGCCTCACCGGACTACTCGGCATCACGATTACCGGCGACGCGTTCAACGTGTTCGTGTTTCTCGAAATATCCTCGCTGTCCTCATATCTTCTTATCAGTCTCGGGACATCCCGAAAGTCGCTCATCGCCGCTTTCCAATACCTCGTCGTGGGCACCATCGGTGCTTCGTTCATTTTGATCGCCATTGGTCTGCTCTACATGATGACCGGCACCTTGAACATGGCCGATCTCGCCAACCGCCTGCCGGCAGTACAAAATACGCGAACGGTGCAGGCTGCTTTTGTATTTCTCGCTGTGGGTATCGCCATCAAGGCGGCCGTGTTTCCGCTCCACCAATGGCTCCCGAACGCTTACGCCTACGCCCCATCCAGCGTCTCGGCGTTCTTGGCGGGCAGCGCGACCAAAGTATCCGTGTACTTGCTTCTGCGATTCTTCTTTGATGTCTTCGACATGGATTTCAGCATGGAGGTGATGCAACTCGATGTTGTTCTGTTGGTGGTGGGAATCGCCGCCATGTTCGTGATGTCGGTCGTCGCAATATTTCAGACCGACATCAAACGGATGCTTGCGTGTTCCAGCGTCGCCCAGATCGGCTACATGGCCTTGGGAGTCGGACTGGTCTCCGTAACCGGCGTCTCGGCCGCAATCCTTCATTTGTTCAACCACGCCGTCATGAAGGCGGCACTGTTTCTGTCACTGGGCTGCGTCGTTTACCGAATCGGCAGCGTGCACCTCGACGACATGGCGGGCCTCGGCAAGCAAATGCCCTGGACCATGGCGGCATTCGTGATCGGCGGCTTGAGTTTGATTGGAATTCCACTGACCGTCGGATTCGTCAGCAAATGGTATTTGATCCTGGCTGCCTTGGAACATGGCTGGTGGTGGCTGGGAATCCTGATCCTGTTGAGCTCGCTGCTGGCGGTAGCATACGTGTGGCGGGTGGTCGAGAGCGCGTACTTCCGCCCCGCCCGCGCACGAGGGACGGTTCGTGAAGCGCCGCTGCGGCTGTTGATTCCGACCTGGATCCTGGTTGGTATCAACGTCTATTTCGGAATCGACACGTCGCTCAGCGTGGGCACCGCCACGCGCGCCGCCGCGCTGCTCGTGGGCTCCGGCGGATGAGCGCCGGTACCGTCATTTTTGGATCGCTGTTGCTGCCGTGGCTGTCCGCCCTCGGCGTGGTGATCACCGGACGCCATGCCAACCTGCGGGAATTCGTTTCGCTCGCGAGCGCCGCTGTGTGCTTCTTTCTTGTAACGACGCTGCTGCCGGCGGTCAGCGGCGGTATGCGCCCCGCTGCGGTGTTGATCGACATTTTCCCGAACCTGTCCCTGCGTTTCGATGTCGAGCCTCTGGGCCTGGTGTTCGCCCTGGTGGCCAGTGGTTTGTGGCTGGTGACACTGGTCTACGCCATAGGCTACATGCGCGGCAACCAAGAGGGGCATCAGACCCGGTTTTACGCCTATTTTGCCGTGTCGATCGGATCTGCGATCGGGATCGCTTTCGCTGGCAACCTGCTCACCCTGTTCATCTTCTACGAGCTACTCACTCTCGCCACCTATCCGCTGGTAACCCACAAGGGAGACCAGAACGCGCGGCGCGGCGGCCGCACCTATCTCGTTGTTCTGATGTTCACGTCGATCACGTTTCTGCTGTTCGCCATGATATGGACCTGGCAGGCGGCGGGCACGCTCGATTTTCGTCCTGGCGGCATCTTACGGGATCGTATCGAGCCAACGGTACTGCCCTGGCTCGTCGCCCTATACATGTTCGGTATCGGCAAAGCCGCGTTAATGCCTTTTCACCGTTGGCTTCCGGCGGCCATGGTGGCGCCGACGCCGGTGAGCGCGTTGCTGCACGCTGTGGCGGTCGTCAAGGCGGGCGTGTTTACGGTGCTCAAGGTCACGGTGTACGTTTTCGGGATCGATCTGTTGGCCGCCACTGATGCCACCACCCCCATGCTATGGGTGGCAGCCGTCAGTCTGGTGACCGCCTCGCTGGTTGCGCTCTCCAAAAACAACTTGAAGGCGCGCCTGGCTTACTCCACGGTCAGCCAGCTCTCGTACGTCACCCTGGGGGCAATGTTGGCCACCTCATTGGGTGTAATCGGTGGTGGAATCCAGATCGTGACCCACGCGGTTGCCAAAATCACGTTATTTTTCTGCGCCGGGGCGATTTACGTTGCCACTCACAAGACCGAAGTCGACCAACTGGACGGGCTCGGCCGCGTGATGCCTTTTACCTTCGGTGCGTTCCTGATCGGCAGTCTCAGCATTATCGGTTTACCACCGTTCGGCGGCACCTGGAGCAAGTGGTATCTGTTACTGGGCGCGGTGGATGCCCAGCAGATGGCGATGATGATGGTGTTACTCGTGAGCTCTTTACTCAACGTAGCCTATCTCGTCCCAGTGGCGGCGCGCGGTTTCTTTCGTGACCGACCTGGATTCGAGAATTCTGGCCACGCCGCTATTAGCGAAGCACCACTCTTTTGTGTGGTTCCATTATGTGTGACTGCCGTCGGATGTGTGCTCTTGTTTTTTTACGCTGATGCGCTGTACGCGCTATTGTCTCCGATTGTAGCGCCTGAAGCGACACCCTGAGATCTCATCATGCTTAACCCCGTAAACAAAAAAGATCGAACCGAGAAGGTCCATTGGCTGGATCAGTCTCGTAACGTTGACCGCTTGGTATATGGACTAGTGTTGATTTGTGGGCTGCTGGTGCTGGCCGATTTTTTCTACCACAAGCACACCCACTTTGCCTTCGAGGGCTGGTTTGGGTTCTTTGCCTGGTTTGGCTTCTTGGTTTGCGTTGGCCTCGTACTACTCGCCAAAGAAATGCGCCGATTTCTTAAGCGGGACGAGAACTACTATGACTGAGGTGCTCAATCCCGCGTTGGTTTTAATCCTCGGGGGAGCGTTGCTGCCCCTACTGCCGACAATAGTTCGGCGTTGGAGCACATTGGCGCTTCCGGTGCTGGCCACGGTGGTGTTGCTGCTTCTGCCTTTTGGTGAGTACGGCCAGATGCAAATGTTTGGCTACTCGTTGGCTACGCTACGCCTGGATCGCCTGAGTTTTGTCTTCGCGCTCATTTTTCATATCGCAGCATTTCTCACTGCGCTTTATGCGTGGCATGTGCGCGATACTGTGCAGCAGGTAGCAGCCCTGATCTATGGCGGTGCGGCGATCGGGGCAGTCCTGGCAGGAGATTTGATTACGCTGTTCATATTCTGGGAACTGACGGCGATCTCCTCGGTGTTTCTGATTCTCGCGAGGGGGACCGAGCGCGCGTTTCGCGCATCTATGCGTTACTTGATCATCCAAGTGGGTTCCGGCGTGCTACTGCTGGCGGGTGCCGTCATCAAACTGCAGGCCACCGGGTCGCTCGCATTCGAGTATCTGGGACTGGACAGCCCCGGAGGTTTGTTGATTTTTCTGGCGTTTGGGATCAAGTGCGCCTTCCCGTTACTCCACAATTGGCTTCAGGACAGCTACCCTGAAGCTACCGTTACCGGCACCGTCGTGCTTTCCGCCTTTACCACCAAGCTGGCGGTGTACTCGCTTGCCAGAGGTTATCCGGGCACAGAAATCTTGATCGGGATCGGAGCTGTGATGACCGCCTTTCCGATCTTCTACGCCGTCATCGAAAACGACCTGCGCCGAGTTTTGGCTTACAGCCTGAACAACCAGCTCGGTTTCATGGTGGTCGGAATCGGTGTAGGTACGGAACTGGCATTAAACGGCACCACGGCCCACGCATTCAGCCACATACTTTATAAGGCGTTGCTGTTTATGAGCATGGGTGCAGTATTGCTGCGCACCGGAACCATCAAAGGCTCGGAGCTTGGTGGACTCTATAAGTCCATGCCTTACAGCGCCGGGTTTTGCATTGTCGGAGCCGCCTCTATCTCCGCTTTTCCGTTGTTCAGCGGATTCGTTTCCAAATCACTGATCCTGACTGCGGTCGCGGTGGAGCATCACTGGCTCGTTTGGTTGGTACTTTTGTTCGCCTCGGCCGGCGTGTTTCATCACTCCGGTATCAAGATTCCTTACTTTGCGTTTTATGCCCACGACAGCGGAATTCGTTGCGAGGAAGCGCCCACGAATATGCTGCTGGCAATGGGCGTCACGGCATTTTTATGCATAGCCATAGGTATTTTTCCAGGTCTACTCTACGCGCTACTGCCCTACTCAGTCGACTACGAGCCCTATACCACCACTCACGTCATCACTCAGCTGCAGCTTCTCATGTTTTCTGCGCTGGCGTTTACCGGGTTGATGAAAACCGGAGTTTACCCGCCCGAGTTGCGGTCTACCAATCTCGATTTCGATTGGATCTATCGTAAAATGATTCCGCGAATAGTTTCCGCAACGGCATCACGAGTCGCGGATTTTTTAACGACACTGCGACGAGGCGCGCGTACCCGGCAACTGCAGCTGCTCAACAGTGCCTATCGCCAAGTCGGTCCATCTTCGGGAATCAACCACTCACCGCCCACCGGCGCGACCGTACTTGTCTTGCTGACGGTATTTGCGCTGCTGGTTCTCATAGCGCTTGCGGTTTAACGCCGCGCTCGCTTTGCTCGCACGGCCCGGCGGACGTTTTCTTTCACCCTCCTACGCCACTGGCGATATACGCCGTACCAGACCGCGAGCCGGTATGACCAGTTACGCGCTGGCGGCTCGATGTAGGCGTCGAACCCCTCGGTACGCTCCTGCAGCAGCAGGTAATCGTAATAATCCGACACTCGCCCCAAGCGGGGCTTTCCCTTCGTATCCAATACGAAAACGGCTTTGCCGTCGTACAGAAAATTATCCAGATGCGGATCTTCGTGACGCAAACCGGCGCGATGCAGCGCGTTCAATACGTGCACAATCTCGGCATACTGGGCTTCCCCGCATCGCACTCCCTCGCGGTACCGGTAGAACAACCATGAGTCCAAGACCATTCCCAAGCGCCGGTACTCAAGGGCCGCGAGCGGTGTCACACTCGGAACTTCAGCCCGGCACAACGCTTCCAGCGTATCCAACGTAAAACGTACCTCACTGCGGCGGAACCAGGTCAACACCCGTATCCATAGACGCCGGTTCTTGTCCCGTGGCTGTTTGGCCACGATATCGATGCCGGAGAATTGGACACGTTTCAGGAAACTGCGGTGATCGTCCTTCAGGACGGTACCCGGTTGCGCTACCAGATCGCGAAGCACGTCGACGCCGGCGAGCACTGCCTCACTGTCTGACGGCCAATATCCTATCCACTTGCCGTCGCGCGCCGAGGCAATCGTCAAGAGCGCAACGCGGCGCGCGGCGCACGGGCTGTGAGGCGAACGCCGTAGAAAGGGGCGCCCGCCCGCCGACCGAGCTGCAATCGGGTCCCGGCCCGGCGCGCGACATCATCCCATCGGGTCGTCGCAGAGTACCGGATGGTTGGAAATCGCTTCCGCGCGCGACTCGCGGACAGGCCGGTGCGACCCAGCGACGCATCGCAAAGATCGGCGCCGGAAAAATCGGTTTTCTCAAATCGGGCCGACCAGAGGTCCGCGTGGCGCAGGACTGCCTCGCGAAGATCCGCGCCGGTCAGGTCCGCGCTGCACAACGTACAACCGGTCAAATCCGCACGCCGCAACACGACCGCGCACATGATCGCCGCGGAAAGATCAGCACCTCTCAGCCGCGCGCCCCGCAGTGAAGCCGACGTCAGGTCGGCCTTGAACAGAACCGCCTGATTGAGCGAACTGCTGTCCAGATGCGCCGCGGTGAGATTCGCATTGTTCAAAGTTGCGTCGTCGAGTTGCGCTCCACCCAGGCGCGCCGCCACCAGGCATGCGGCGAACAACTTCGCGCCCCGCAGGTCCGCCAGCGCGAGATTCGCGTGACCGAGATCGGCGCCGGACAGATCGGCATTCCGGAACACCGCGTCGTAACCATCGCAACCGCTGAGATCCGCCCCCGAAAACACGGCATCGACCAAATACGAACCGGTTAAACGCGCACCGCGCAGGGTGGCTCCGGAGAAGCGGGCGCCCCTACAGTCCCCGGAAGTCAGGTCCGCGTTGCTGAGGTCGGCGCCGAACAACCGTGCGTCACACAGTTTCGCGCGGAACAGGTCGGCACCGGACAAGTCGGCGCCCGCCAGATCCGACTGGGTCAGGTCGGCGCCCGCCAGATCGGCGCCGGCAAAATTGCAACCACACAGGCGCACGCCAGAGAGGTTGACACCGGCAAGGTTGCTCCCAGCGAAACTGTGTCCGATAGAATCAGAACCGGAAAAACGCAGAATTTCCCCAGTGTTTGAACGCGGCAAGATCATCTCCCCCGGTCCGGTTGATGGTCCCTGGTCCCACCGCCGGCCGATCTCCGATTATACCGTCGTCACGCCGGACGGTTAACTCGCTTGCTGTTCCGCGACCCGATGCCACAGACAGGGCGCTCCCAACTCCTCGTCCAGGCGCGCTACCCACTCGCGATGGCGCGATAGTTCGTCGGGCGTCGGCGATATGACGATGAGACGCCGCGCCCGACCGGTATGCGGCGAGGGCGCGTGCGTCGGCGCGGCGCCGGTGGTCAAGTCGAGGTTATCCAGCATCAGTGCGGTCTGCCCGCCGGTCATCGCCAGGTAAACATCGGCAAGAATCTCGGCATCCAGGCGGGCACCGTGTAACGTGCGCTGCGAGTTGTCGATCTCGTAGCGTCGGCACAGCGCATCGAGGTCGTTACGCTGTCCAGGGTGCTGCTGGCGGGCGAGGACCAGAGTATCGCGAACTTCGCAATAATCCTCGATCCGCCCCGGATCGTGCCCGACACGCTGCAGCTCGGCGTTCAGAAAACCGACGTCGAAGGGCGCGTTGTGAATGATCAGTTCAGCGCCTTTCAGGTAAACAAGCAGATCATCTACGATGTCCGAGAAACGGGGTTTATCGGCAAGAAATTCGTTAGTGATGCCGTGTACCTCGAACGCCCCCTCGTCGATCGCGCGCTCTGGGTTGAGGTACCGGTGGAATCCGTTTTCGGATATTCGCCGCCCCACGATCTCGACGCACCCGATTTCGATGATACGGTGATCCTGTTCTGGGTCCAGGCCCGTGGTTTCCGTATCGAGCACAATTTGTCTGACGCTCATGCTCCCTCCGAGGAAAGATACCGGTCTATAGCGTGGTTGGCCAGCGCGTCGGCGCGTTCATTTCCCGGATCGCCGGCGTGTGCCTTGACCCAGTGCCAACGAACCTGGTGGCGCGCCACCGCTTGCTCCAGACGCTCCCAAAGGTCCATGTTTTTCACCGGTTTCCTGTCTGCCGTTCGCCAGCCCCTCGCTTTCCACGCCGCCAACCAGCGCGTGATGCCGTTGCGCAGGTACTCGGAATCGGTATACACATCTACCTCGCAAGCGCGGGTGAGCGCCTCCAAGCCGGCGATTGCTGCGGTGAGTTCCATACGATTGTTAGTCGTCTCCGGCTCAAATCCACTGAGTTCGCGGCGCTTGCCGCGGAAGTTCAGTACCGCTGCCCATCCCCCCGGGCCCGGGTTGCCGCGACATGCGCCGTCCGTATATATGGTCACCGTCGCCACGGTCAGCCGCTACGCGCTACCGGTTCGGCGATGCCTGGCGCCAACCCCGGGTTCTGTTTCCAACGCCGGGCGATGGGCGTCATGCCCAACTCCCGCCGCCGCGCCACCAACACATACACGGCTGCCATCATCGGCCACCAGCGGTCTCCCGCCTTCTCGACGATCCGGAGTTTTGCGCGTACCGCTTCGGATTGTATCGGCGGCCGATAATACACCATCGATCCGGCCACGCATTCGAAATCCAGCACCGCCAGCCAGTCCTTGATTCGCGACAACCGGTGAAAGTTCCCACTCCAGGGCGGGGTATCGCGATGTGCGAGCACCCATCGGCAGAGCCCCCAGGCACTCAGCGGGTTGAACCCGACTATGACCACGTGGCCTTCTGGAATCAGAACTCGGTTCACCTCCCGCAGTACACGATGCGGATCGGACGTGAATTCGATCACGTGCGGTAGAACGATTACCCCCACGCTTTTAGCCTCCAACGGCAATGCCTCGGGAATCCCAGCCACCGACACGCTCGAACCGAATCGGGACGGCGTACGCGCTATGTGAATGCGGTGCACTGCCTCGCTATGTTCCAGGAAGTCTGCGTCCAACCCAGCGCTCAGCTGCACGGCAGTGGGGCCGTAGAGGGTGGCCAGATGGTCCTTGACGCGCCGTTTTTCGGCGGCCAATAGCGACTGGCCGAGGCGGGTCGCGAACCATTGAGCTAGAGTCATGGATGACATGAGATCTTTTTACCCGTGCTGGTGCAGACAACGCAAGTCAGATGCCATGGGTGCGGGGCCGGTTTGACTGCGCTCGTGCCCATCCGTAGTATCCGCCAGCAATGCGCACAACAATAACCACCAAACCCAGCGTATTCTTCCTGCTCGCCGTTTCCCTGCTGGCGGGTTGCGTGCACACATCAGTCGTGCCACCGCCGCCGTCGGACCCCGTGGTCGCGGTCCCGGAACCCGCGGCACAGCCCGAAGCATCACCAAAACCGGCGCCGGCGCCGCCTCCGGCCGCCACCGTTCGGTATGCCGACACCTGGGCGCGGCTACGGGCGGGTTTCGCGCTGCCGGATCTCGACAGCCCCAAGGTAACGTACTACGAGCGCTGGTATCGTGCCCGCCCCGAGTTTCTCCGCCGATTGTCCACGCGCGCCAGCCCCTACCTTTTCCATATCATCGAAGAGGTGGAAAAGCGCGACATGCCGATGGAAATCGCCCTGCTCCCGGCAGTAGAAAGCGCCTTCAACCCAAAAGCGTATTCCCACGCACACGCCTCTGGACTGTGGCAGTTCATTCCTTCGACCGGCCGGCGTTTCGGTCTCGAGCAAAATTGGTGGTACGACGAGCGTCGGGACGTGTTGAGCGCGACGCGGGCGGCGTTGGATTACCTCGAGTTGCTGCACAACGAGTTCGATGGCGACTGGTTTCTAGCGCTGGCCGCCTACAACGCCGGCGAATACAAAGTGGCGCGCGCGATGGCCTACAACCGGAAGCGGAAGCGACCCGCAACCTTCCAGCATCTCCGCTTGAAACCCGAGACGAAGTCCTACGTTCCCAAATTGCTCGCGCTGCGAAACCTGGTAGCCGCATCTGACTCGGCGTTACCATTCCAGCCGATTCCCAATCAACCGTACTTCGCCGAGGTCACACTGGATTATCAGGTCGATCTGAGAACCGCCGCCCGGCTGGCCGGGATGGATCGGCGAGACTTTCTGCAACTCAACCCGGGCTTCAAGCGCTGGGCCACCCCGCCCGATGGGCCGCATCGGTTGCTGGTTCCGGTGCACGCGAAAACCGAACTGCAACAGCAACTGGCGACGCTGCCCGCAAACCAGCGTATGCGGTGGGAGAGACATCTGATTCGTCGTGGCGACACGTTGTCCGGTATTGCCAGACGGTATGGCATCGACCTGGGAACGCTACGAAGATCCAATGGCCTGAACAGTCACTTGATTCGTGCCGGCCATCACTTGATGATTCCGATTTCGAGCGCATCGATAACGTCGAGCGACCGAGGAAACCGCATCGTTCATCATGTCGTATCCGGCGACACGTTGTGGACGATTGCCAGAAAGTATCGGGTCTATATCAAACAACTGACCCGCTGGAACGCCATACGCGCTAACGACCTCTTACGCCCCGGACAGAGAATTCTCGTGTACCGGAACTAGCCGCGCTCCTGCTCCCCGCTAGACCAGACTTCGTGCTAACACAATGGCGTCCTCGCGCCGGCCGCCTGGCGCCGGATAGTAGTTCTTACGTTCGCCGATCTCGTTGAATCCGAGCCCCGTGTAAAGGGCCTGCGCGCGATAATTGGACATGCGCACCTCGAGGAACACTACGCGACCGCGTTTCTGCCGCCCGACGTCCATCAAATGATTCAACAACCGGGTCCCTAACCCCATGTTCTGCCGGCTTTTTTCTATACAAACGTTCAATACGTGGCATTCCCCGGCTGCGACGGACATGATTCCATAGCCGACCACTCCATCTTCCTGCTCGCACACACGACAAACGTAACCGGTACGCAGGCAGTCTTTGAAGATATTGAGCGTCCATGGAAAGCGGTATTCGTTCTGCTCGATGGCGGCGACGACCTGCAGGTCTCCGGAAAGCATGGTACGTATCCACGCATTCGACGGCTTGATGACCGCGACCATTATCCCCCCGCAATGCGACTCGCCAGACACAAATCTTGCCAGGCCTTGCGTTTATCGACGGGATTCCTGAGCAAATACGCTGGATGATAAGTCACGAGCAGCGGTATCCCCGTATCGGCGTAGGTAAACTTTTCGCCGCGCAGCTTGCTGATGGGGCGCGTCGTTTTGAGTAATGACTGGGCGGCGAAACGACCCAACGCCACTATGATTTCCGGTTCTACCAGCGCCACCTGGCGGTGCAGGTAACCCTCACACTGCTGGACTTCGACTCCCATCGGATCGCGGTTGTTCGGCGGCCGGCACTTCAGCACATTGGCGATGTATACGTCCTCTCGGTCCATTCCCAACGCCGTAACCATCGCGGTCAACAGCTTACCCGCTCGCCCGACGAACGGCAGACCCCGCCTGTCTTCCTCGCTGCCGGGAGCTTCGCCAACGAACATCCAGCGCGCATTTTGATTGCCGCTGCCGAAAACCGCGTGGTGTCTTGTGCTATGGAGCGCACAGCGTGTACAGGACGCGACCTGCGACGTCAACTCGCTCCAGTTCAAATCGTCCACTTCCAAGCGCGTGTGTTCCGCAGGCGGTTTCGTCTCCGCCACCGCGCCCCGACGCCGTTCCCAGGCGTCTATACCCATCGCCGCCAAGTGCGCATGGGACACCGTATTTCTCACGCCCATACGCGTAAGCATAGCGGGCTGCTTCGAGAAAATAAATCGCTATCGAATGGGTGACGCGAATACTCACGCAAACCCCACACGCCACCCGTTGTGTCGCGTGAACCCGGCGAGCCGGACTGCCTTAGATCGGTTGACTTTTCTGCGGATGACGGCGCTCCACTTTGTCGGCCAACTTGTTCAACGCCATGAGATACGACTTCGCCGAGGCGATTACGATATCTGTATCCGCGCCATGGCCGTTCACGATCCGCCCTCCGCGTTCCAACCGGACGGTTACCTCTCCCTGGGCGTCGGTACCGCTGGTGATATTGCTTACCGAATACAACTGCAACTGGGCACCACTGCCGGCAATGGATTCTATAGCCTTAAAGGACGCGTCGACCGGCCCCCCACCTTGTGCCACGGCGCTGACCTCCTCGCCCGCCACCGCGAGAGTTACGCGTGCCTCCGGAGTCTCGCCGGTTTGCGAACACACGTGAAGTGTGACCAGGCGATAGCGTTCTTCCTCCGATTTCATCGTCCCTTCCGTGATCAGGGCCTGTAAGTCCTCATCGAAAATGTCGTGCTTCTTATCCGCGAGATCCTTAAAGCGTGCGAACGCTGTGTTCAGTTCCTCTTCCGAAGCCAACTCGACACCCAGTTCGGACAATCTGGATTTGAATGCGTTACGACCCGAATGCTTGCCCAACACCATGCGGTTCGCGCTCCACCCCACATCCTCCGCGCGCATGATTTCATATGTCTCCCGCTTTTTGATGACGCCGTCCTGATGAATGCCGGACTCGTGGGCAAACGCGTTGGCACCGACGATGGCCTTGTTCGGTTGTACCGGAAATCCGGTAATCCCGGACACCAATCGGCTAGCGGGCACGATTTGTGTGGTGTCGAGTTCCGTATCGCAGGGAAATATGTCCTGCCGGGTGTGGACCGCCATCACGATCTCCTCCAATGCAGCGTTGCCCGCCCGTTCCCCAAGACCATTGATGGTGCATTCGACCTGACGCGCGCCGTTCATCACCGCTGCCAAGGAATTTGCCACCGCGAGCCCTAAATCGTTGTGGCAATGCACAGAAAAGACCGCTTTATCCGAATTCGGCACCCGCTCCATGATTTGTCGAACCGTCGCGCCGAACTGGCTCGGCATGCTGTACCCAACCGTATCGGGAATGTTTATCGTCGTGGCCCCCGCGGCAATGACCGCCTCGACGACGCGGCACAAAAAGTCGACGTCGGAACGTCCCGCGTCTTCCGGGGAAAACTCCACGTCGTCCGTGAACTGGCGCGCATACTGCACCGCCCATTGCGCCTGCCGTAAGACTTCGTCCGGCTCCATGCGGAGTTTATCTTTCATATGAATGGGCGAAGTCGCGATGAAAGTGTGGATCCGAGAGTTGCGCGCCGGTTTCACCGCTTCTGCCGCACGATCGATGTCGGATTGTACGGCCCGCGCGAGTCCGCACACGACGCTGTTCTCGATAGATTGCGCCACCGCTCGTACCGAGCCGAAATCCCCCGGACTCGCCGCCGGGAAACCCGCCTCGATCACGTCCACGCGCATCCTTTCCAAAACGCGCGCGATACGAACTTTCTCTTCGCGTGTCATGGACGCGCCTGGGCTCTGCTCGCCGTCTCGCAACGTAGTATCAAATATGACTAACCGTTCTTTACTCATGTCGATGCTCCATCGGCAATGGCACCCCGCCGGCCGACGGCGGATTGCCCTGGTAGGGTCAACAGTACTTGAGGGAAAACGATGTAGGGGAGTAATGTGCGCCTAACGGCGCAGCAGCAGGACGATCGGGAGCACCGGAGTCCCGCAGGCAAACGCCGCGTACAAGACCCGGGATAGAGGCTGTGGTGCCATGAATTGAATCGGCTGCATACGGGTAAGTTTAGCCCCCACTTTCGCGAAATTGCAAGTCAATTCGGATCGTTACGGTCGCGCCCGGCCGTGGAATGCCACCAACGCGCCGCAGTTCCCGGTTCGTGCCGCCACACTCGCATCAACCACTCGAACAAACCAAAAAGAAAATACCCGCCGAAAATGACGAACAGTACCAGGGGCGGATCAAACGCAACAACGACAAACGTAAACACAAGAAAGATAAGGCCGATGAACGGGACCTTATCCTTTAGGTCGAGATCCTTGAAGCTGCGATACGGTATATTACTCACCATACACAACGCCACCGCCACGGTAACGAACAATGCGAGAAACGCAAGCTGTTTGTTCCCCAACTGGTAACTTTCCATTAACCAGACGAACGCCGCCAACACCGCCGCTGCGGCCGGACTCGGAAGACCCTGGAAGTAGCTTTTGTCAGCCGTTTTCTGAGTATTGAACCGGGCCAGTCTAAGTGCGGTGGCGGCCACGTAGAGAAACGCCGCCAACCAGCCCAGTTTGCCGAGCGAATGCAGGCTCCATTCGTACATCACGAGCGCCGGCGTTAAACCGAAGGCCACCATGTCCGTAAGGCTGTCGTACTCCACGCCGAAGTCACTGCTGGTGCCCGTCAGGCGCGCCACGCGCCCATCCAGACCGTCCATGATCATCGCCACGAAGATCGCGATGGCGGCGATTTCATACCGCCCCTGAGTGGCCTGCACGATCGCAAAGAACCCGGAAAACAGGCCCGCAGTGGTAAGCAGATTCGGGAGGATGTAGATACCTTTGCCACGCACCCCCCGTCGCTGCGGCCCGTCATCGGCATCCGGCTCCGCTTCCGAACCGTTGCGCTGTGGGCGTCGAATTTTCCGCAATTCAGCCATTGTCCCGAAAACTACCCAGCACCTTGCTGCCCGCGTGTACTCGATCTCCTATCTCGACCCGCGGCGTAAACCCCATCGGCAGGTACACATCAACCCGCGACCCGAAGCGGATGAATCCGTAACGCTGACCGCGCTGTACACGATCACCGGGTCTGACGTGACACAGTATACGCCGCGCGATCAATCCTGCCACCTGCACGCAGATGATATCGCCTTGCGACTCCGAATGCAGCCACAGTGCATTTCGCTCATTCTGCTCGGAAGCCTTGTCAAGCGCCGCATTCAGAAACTTACCGCGCTCGTACCACACCTCGCGCACCAGCCCGGCGACGGGGATACGATTCGCATGCACCGAAAACACGTCCATAAAGATACTCACCTTGAACGCCGAGCGATCCAGATACGGGTCCTGCACAGGGCCGGCGAATACGACCTTACCATCGGCCGGGCACACCGCCAGATGCTGGCCGGCGGGTACCTGGCGGCGTGGATCACGGAAGAACTGCACTACGAAGCCGGCAACCAGCCACAACACGAGCGCCGGAATCCCTCCGATCCACAGGCTCACGCCCGCGGCGGCGGCGACGGCTAACGCGATGTGAATCCACCCCTCACGAGCGAGGAGGGGATGCGAGTCCGCTGCCATTCCGGAATCCGAGGTGATTCCGGTTTGCATCGCGTTAGACAAACGAGCGTCAGGGTTAGTTGATGGTCTTGTCTACCACCCGCGCCGCCTTGATCCACGGCATCATATCCCGCAGTCGCTGCCCGACTTCCTCGATGGGATGACGGGCCGCTTCGGCGCGTAACGCTTTGAAGCGTTCGCCGCCCGACGCATTCTCATCCATCCATTCCTGCGCAAACGAACCGGTTTGGATTTCCGAGAGAATCCGCTTCATTTCCTTTTTTGTGTCATCATCCACGATGCGCGGACCCCGGGTCATATCTCCGTATTCTGCGGTATTGGAGATCGAGTAGCGCATGTTCGCGATGCCACCTTCATACATCAAATCCACGATCAGCTTCATTTCGTGTAGACACTCGAAATAAGCCATCTCCGGCGCATACCCGGCTTCAACCAGGGTTTCGTACCCGGCTTGTACGAGCGCGGTCATACCGCCACACAACACCGCCTGCTCGCCGAACAGGTCGGTCTCGGTTTCTTCCCGGAACGAGGTCTCGATCACACCTGCACGCCCGCCCCCGTTCGCGCATGCATACGACAAGGCAAGATCCCGGGTCTTACCGGAAGCGTCTTGAAAGATCGCGATCAACGATGGAACCCCGCCCCCTTGTGTGAACGTCGATCGGACCAAATGACCCGGTCCTTTCGGCGCCACCATAAACACATCCTGGTCCGCTTGGGGTTTGATGAATCCGAAATGAATATTGAAGCCATGGGCAAACGCCAGCGCGGCACCGGCTTTGAGGTGAGGCGATATCTCCGATTCGAACAAAGCGGATTGCCGTTCATCGGGGACCAGGATCATGACCACGTCCGCGTCGGTAACGGCCTCAGATACCTTTGCTACCGCCAGTCCGGAGCGCTCGGCCTTTTGCCACGACTCCGATCCTTCGCGCAGCCCGACCACGACCTCCACTCCGCTGTCCTTTAAGTTGTTCGCGTGGGCGTGACCCTGCGACCCGTAGCCGACGATTGCAACCTTCCGTTCTCTTATGAGTTGCAGATCCGCGTCTTTATCGTAAAAAACCTTCATAGCATTTCCCCGTACTCGAATCGGTTGTGCAGACTGCGCCCGTCAAACCGTGAGTGCCCGTTCTCCTCGCGCTATTCCCGTCACCCCGGATCGGACCACCTCTTTGATTTCCGTAACTTCCAGTGCTTTTACGAACGCATCCAGTTTCTCGACCGTGCCCGTCAACTCCAGGGTGTACGTGGAGTCGGTAACGTCAATGATGCGCCCACGAAAAATATCTACGAGGCGTTTGACCTCCTCGCGGGCTACGTCGATAGCCTTGACTTTAACCAGCATCAACTCCCGCTCAATATGCGCGCCTTCGGTCAGATCCTGCAGCTTTACCACGTCCACCAACTTATTGAGTTGCTTGACAATCTGTTCAATGATCTCGTCGGAGCCGCGAGTGACCAGGGTCATCCTGGACAAGGTAGGATCATCGGTCGCCGCAACCGTCAGCGATTCGATGTTGTAACCTCGCGCGGAGAACAATCCAGCCACGCGCGACAAAGCGCCCGCTTCATTTTCGAGCAGGATAGAAATGATGTGTCGCATGATCAGGCCAATTCGCGCTCTTGTGGCGTTTCCCCTCCGGGACTCAGATGCATCTCATGATGACCTTTGCCGGCCGCAATCATCGGGTAGACGTTCTCTGTCTGGTCGGTGATGAAGTCCATGAACACGAGCCGGTCTTTGCGCCCCAAGCATTCACGTAGCGCGCCTTCTACGTCCCCCGGTTTCTCCACCGATATTCCGACATGGCCGAAACTTTCCGCCAACGCCACGAAGTCCGGTAACGCGTCCATATACGAATGTGAGTAACGCCGATCGTAAAAGAACTCTTGCCACTGCCTGACCATACCCATATAACGATTATTCAAATTGATGATTTTGATCGGCAGATCGTATTGTTTGCACGTAGAGAGTTCCTGGATGCACATGATTATGCTGGCCTCTCCAGTAATACAGGCGACGGTCGAATCCGGGTACGCCAACTGTACTCCCATCGCTGCCGGAAGCCCGAATCCCATCGTCCCGAGTCCGCCGGAATTGATCCACCGACGGATCTTCTTGAATCCGTAGAATTGCGCCGCCCACATTTGATGCTGACCGACATCCGACGTCACGAATGCGTCGCCGTTCGTCAACTCGTAAAGTTTTTCGATGACGAACTGTGGTTTGATCACATCGGCGCCGCGATCGTAAGACAAACAGTCAACCGAGCGCCAGACGTTGATTTGCTTCAACCATTTTTCCAGCTTGGCGCCTTCCGGTTTTGTACCTCGACTCTCAATTTCCTTCATCAAATCGCGAATCACGGACTTGGCGTCCCCGACGATGGGAATTTCCACTTTCACGTTCTTGCCGATCGAAGAAGGGTCCACGTCGACATGTATGATTTTTGCGAACGGCGCAAACTTGGCAAGGTCTCCGGTAATACGATCGTCGAATCTCGCACCGATCGCGAGCATGACATCGCAATCATGCATCGCCATATTCGCTTCATAAGTCCCGTGCATCCCCAGCATGCCGAGAAATAAGTCGTCATCGGCGGGATAAGAACCGAGCCCCATCAGGGTGTTGGTGCATGGATAACCGAGGTAGCGCACCAGCGTCCGCAGTTCGTCTTGCGCTCCCGCGAGAACAATCCCGCCACCCGTGTAAATGATCGGTCGCTCCGCGTCGAGCAATACGTCGACCGCCCGTTTGATCTGCTTGGGGTGACCCTTGGCTACCGGCGCATACGAACGCATGAATACCGACGAAGGGTAGATATATTCAGCTTTGTTGGCGGTGACGTCTTTCGGTATGTCCACCAGCACGGGACCGGGCCGCCCGCTCGAAGCTACATAGAACGCCTTTCGCATCGTAGTCGCAAGATCGGCCACGTCTTTCACTAAGAAGTTGTGTTTTACGCAGGGGCGGGTGATGCCTACCGCATCCACCTCCTGGAACGCGTCATCACCGATCAAATGGGTAGGGACCTGACCGGAAATCACCACCATCGGGATCGAATCCATGTACGCCGTAGCGATGCCCGTAACCGCGTTCGTGATCCCGGGACCGGAAGTCACCAATACCACGCCCGGCTTTCCCGTCGCGCGCGCATAGCCGTCGGCAGCGTGGGCGGCGCCCTGTTCGTGACGGACCAATATATGTTTGACCTGTTCTTGTTTGTACAGGGCATCGTAGATGTGCAGCGCGGCCCCACCCGGGTAACCGAATATGTACTCGACGCCCTCGTCCCGGAGACATCGCATCACGATTTCAGCGCCTGTCAGCTCCACGGCAACTCCCCTATTTTTGTGACAAAAAAAGCCCGGCACCCGGGCAATCGCAGTAGTATAAACGCCCCGAATAGTCCAAGTAAAACATGAATATGTCTCGTTTCTGCGGCTACCCGGTAGCGTCGAAAACGCGGCCGATGCCCCCTCCGGTTGCGTGGCAGCAATGATTTCGCGCACAATCCGCGTGTTATTCGGGGATTGATTTCATCACTAATGACGAGTCACGAAGACGAACCGCTACCACGGGTAAGGATTCACACATCGGTGGGATCATTCCTGATCGAACTGTATCCTGACCGAGCCCCGGCTACGGTGAACAATTTCCTCGAGTACGTGCGCGACGAGTTCTACTCGAACACTTTATTTCATCGGGTGGTTGACAATTTTATCGTCCAGGGAGGTGGGTTTGAGCCCGGCATGATCCAAAAGACCACCCGTGGACCGATCAGGAACGAAAGTAAACACAGTCGGCTCAACCAGCGAGGAACGGTCGCCATGGCCCGGCTACCGACCGACCCAGATTCGGCTACTTCGCAGTTTTTCATCAATACGCGCGACAACTCAATACTGGATTATTCTTCCGACGCACCGGATGGCTGGGGATACTGCGTTTTCGGGTCCGTGATTGAAGGCATGGAGGTCGTTGATCGCATAGAGGGTGTACCCACACGGAGCGTAGGTGAGCACCACGACGTACCGGCCAAGGAAATCCTCTTGCAGCGGATGGAAATAGTCTAAGTCTCTTAAGCGGATTTCCCATGAACGGATCGGTTTCAATCCCACTCGTCAGGGTCTGTCCAACTCCGGCGGTGGCTCGCATCATGATCAGCGTGCACCATTGCTCGGCCCGAAATGTCGGATCGAGTGAGGTTCACTGAACGGTCACCTGCCTGTTCACGGGCCCAGCGCGATGACCATCCTCTTCATCTCTGATCTGCACCTGACCGTCCAACGGCCGCGGATGCTCTTACAATTCTACGAATTCCTGGATAAGCAGGTGCCCACCGCCGACGCTCTATACATCTTGGGTGATCTGTTCGAGTTCTGGGTCGGCGACGATGCCGCCGAGACGACGGGCAACGAGCCGATACTCCTGGCATTACGGGACACCACCTCCAGCCTGCCCGCGGTGTATTTCTTGCCGGGCAATCGGGATTTCTTGGTCGGGCAGGCATTCGCGGAAAAAACCGGAGTGCAGATTCTCGGCCAACCTTCGGTGATTGACCTTTTCGGACGGCGCACCCTCATAATGCACGGCGACAGCTTGTGCATCGACGACCAAAAACATCAAGAGTTCCGCGCCATGGTGGATACTCCAGAGTGGCAAAGCTCGTTTCTGGATAAGCCGGTAGACCAGCGGCTGCATATGGCCAAGCAGGCGCGGATGATAAGCGAACAAAACAAACAGTTGACTCCCATGGATATCATGGACGTCAATCAGGAAGAAGTTTCGCGACAAATGCAGCACCACGACACTCGGCTTCTGATTCACGGTCATACTCACCGCCCGGGAATCCACCGAATGACCGAAGGAACCGACGTCCGATATCGCGTGGTACTGGGTGACTGGTATGAACAAAGCAGCGTTTTGTCGGTGAACGAATCCGGTCTGTCGTTGACACCCGGAGATGTCGAGCTCAGATTTGACGCCTTTTCCGGTTGACCCCGTAGTCGAAGACGGATCAGCGTCGCTAGCGCAGGAGATCGAAGCGCAAGTCGTTTTGGATGTCCTCCACATCCTCAAGACCCACTGCAATCCGAATCAGCCCTTCTCCGATACCTGCCTCGGCACGCTCCTCGGGAGTCCAGCGACCGTGAGTCGTGCTCGCCGGGTGGGTAATCGTCGTTTTGGTGTCGCCCAAATTCGCGGTAATCGACATCAATCGGGTCGCGTCGACCAGTCGCCACGCCGATTCACGGTCGCCGCGGACATCAAACGATACGATCCCGCCGGCGGTGCGCTGCTGACGCGCGGCGAGGGCACGCTGCGGGTGGGAATTGAGCCCCGGGTAGTAGACACGCTCAACGGCAGGCTGCTCGGTCAACCACTGTGCGAGCCGTGCTGCATTCGAGGAGATAGCCAGCATACGGATTTCCAGTGTCTCCAGTCCTTTCAAGAATACCCAGGCGTTAAACGGACTCATGGTCGCGCCACCGCTGCGCAGCACCGCGTAAACCGCTTCACCTACCTGTTTATCGGGTCCCAGAACGGCCCCCCCGACACAACGACCCTGACCGTCGAGATATTTCGTCGCCGAGTGAATCACGATGTCCGCACCCCATTCGAGGGGCCGCTGCAACGCTGGAGTACAAAAGCAATTGTCAATCGCCAACAGCGCTTCTGCCTCGTGCGCGATATCGGCAAGTGTCTCCATATCCGCGATCTCGGTCAGCGGGTTTCCCGGCGTCTCGGCGAACAACAACCGCGTATTGTCACGTATCGCCCGGCGCCACGCTTGCACGTCGGCGATCGGCACGAAGTCGAAGTTCACTCCGAACTTGGTTAATATGTTGTTAAATAACAACTTTGTCGACCCGAATATGCTGTTCGACGAGACCACGTGGTCGCCCGCCTTGAGCAAACCCAGGCACAGGGACATGATCGCCGCCATGCCGGACGAGGTCGCAACACAGGCCTCAGCTCCTTCCAGCGCCGCCAATCGTTCCTCGAAATTACGCACCGTGGGATTAGTGAACCGGGAATAGATATTCCCTGGTTCCTGCTCCGCGAATCGTGCGGCCGCCTGGGCTGCATTTTCGAAAACAAAACTGGAAGTGGTAAAAATCGGTTCGGCATGTTCGCCCTCGGGAGTACGGCGTTGACCTGCGCGCACCGCGCGCGTTGCGAACCCGTAGCGCTGCCAACCTTGTCTATCCTCGGCGACCATACTCGTGTGTTTATGAATAACTGTAACTGTTGACTTCAGCGAGATCGGCGTCCCGTTCGGTGGCTTCGGATTTCGTCTTGTCGTTACGCACACGCTCGAGATCAACTAGGTAATCCTTACTGACGTCGCCCGTCACGTACTTACCGTCGAAGCAGGAGCAGTCAAATTCCACAATCGTGGGGTTTCCCTCGTGGGCTGCCGCAACGAGGTCTCCGAGATCCTGAAATATCAACCGATCGGCGCCGATCTCCTCGCCGATTTGCGCCTCGCTGCGCCCGTTGCCGACCAACTCGTTGGCGTTCGGCATATCGATACCATACACGTTCGGGTACCGTACCGGCGGGGCCGCCGACGCGAAATAAACCTTGCGCGCGCCCGCCTCCCGCGCCATCTGAATAATCTGTTTCGACGTCGTTCCGCGAACGATGGAATCGTCGACCAGGAGCACGTTCTTGCCTCCAAATTCCAGATCGATTGCATTCAGCTTTTGACGCACCGAACGTTTGCGTTCCGCCTGCCCCGGCATGATGAACGTGCGTCCTATGTAGCGGTTCTTGATGAACCCTTCTCGATACTTTACCCCCAGTTCGTAAGACATCTGCAGCGCCGCGGTGCGACTAGTATCCGGGATCGGGATAATCACGTCGATATCGTAGTCCGACCACTCCTGGACCAGCTTATGCGCGAGTTTCTCGCCCATTCGCAGCCTGGACTTGTGAACCGCAATACCGTCGATCATGGAATCGGGCCGCGCCAGGTAAACATATTCGAATATGCACGGCACGTGACGTCCGTCGTCGACGCAGGTCCGCCTATGGACCTGTCCCTGCATATCGACCAAAACGGCTTCGCCGGGTTGTACATCGTCGATCAGGTCGTATCCCAACACATCCAGCGCGACGCTCTCCGACGCGATCATGTGATCGATGCCGTCTGCCGTCTCGCGCTGTCCGTACACGAGGGGCCGAATACCGTACCGGTCTCGAAACGCGATGACACCGAGACCTACGATCATCGCCACCACCGCATAGGCGCCTCGACAGCGCTGATGGAGCGTCGTAATGGCGCCGAAAACGTCGTCGGGCGTCAGCTCCAGGCGTCTGCTGTTCAACACCGCGCGCAATTCATGCGCCAACACGTTGAGCAGAATCTCGGAGTCCGACGACGTATTCAAATGACGTAAATCGTCCTTGAACAACTGATCCCTGAGCTCTCTTGCGTTGGTGAGATTTCCGTTGTGGGCGAGTGCGAGCCCGAACGGAGAGTTCACGTAAAAGGGTTGGGCTTCAGCGGGAGAGCTCGAACCCGCGGTGGGGTAACGACAGTGACCAATACCCATATTTCCGAGCAGTTGCTGCATGTGCCTGGCGTGGAAAACGTCCCGCACCAAACCATTGTCCTTGCGCAGATATACGCGCCGTCCGTCGCTGGTAATGATGCCCGCCGCATCCTGTCCGCGATGCTGCACTACCGTCAACCCATCGTAAATTGCCTGATTGGCCCGCGAGCTACTGAGGATACCGATTACCCCACACATGACTGATCTGGTACTCCCTGGTCTCTATCGATTGATAAAACTGCGATCTCTATGGACGGCGGGTAGCGGGTATTCTTGCATATCCGCAGAAGCCTGAATAGTTGCTATAGGGATGACTGAAATTGTCGCGCAATGTCTTCCGGCAGCAATTCTCGCATCACTGCCACAACCGGCTCCATCCGATCGGCGAACAGCGACTCCTGCCACCATCGGGCACTGGGCATGGAAGTAAGCCCCGCCGCCAGCATAAACGCCGCGACAATAACCAGTGCGCGCAAAACACCGAAGAGCCCACCCAGTAGTCGGTCGGTTCCCTGTATCGCGGGCCCCGCCAGCAGCCGTCCCAGGAGGAAGGCGATCAATGAGAAGACAATCACCGATACGAGGAATAACACCAGGAATGACGCGGCGGTCCGCAACGATGGGGAAGACAGGTACGGACTGAACAACGGACTGAAGGATTCGGCGAACGTAAATGCCAACCAAAAAGCGAGGACCCAGCCCAGCAACGATAGCGTCTCGCGAATAAAACCGCGATACAGACCGATCAGTGTGGAGATCACAAAGACGAAAGCGATCGCGACATCGAAAGCGTTCATGAATGTTCGTGTCAGGGAAACGCGGTAATCATGCCTTTCTCGCCGGTCGCCCGCTCGATCCGTGTGCGTGCGCGGGCGGCTTCCACTCGCTGAGCGTAAGGACCTACCCACACACGCGTCGCCACACCACTCTTGGTCTTGACGCTGCCCGAGGACGGTTTGAAACCACGTCTTTGCAGCGTCTCCATCACACGCTTGGCATTGTCAGCCTGCGAATAGGTGCCGATTCGCACAACCCAACCGCGATCCAGCTCGATCTCCTGTGGCGGCGCTCGCTCCGCGGTCGTGCGCGGTAGGGAAGTGCCCGGCGCTTTCGCGACCGGTTTCTCCGCGGGCTCCGCTGCCTTCGTCGGGGGTGCCGGCGTCGGTGGGTTGGAACCGGGTGCCGTCCGATCACCGCCGGTCGGTGACGGACCGTCGTCTCCGGCTGGCGCACGCGACTCGGAGACTGGCTCCGGCGTGGCCCCGCCGATCGGCGTTATTTTCGACACAAAGACCTGCGTGTCGCTCTGTTCATCTGCAGGAACCCCGCCAACGGTGCCTGCACGCTCCGACACCGAAGGTTTCGGGCCGCCCAAGATCATGGGCAATACCACCACGGCGAACGTGATCAAAATGATCGCTCCCGCGACTCGGTGCTTGAGCTCGAATCCGGGACCGACGCTGGATGCGGTACGGGCCATTTACTGGGGATGGTAACGTTGCAAGGTGTGTGTACTTACTTCAGAGCGGCGAGTATATCACCCACGGCATGAAACGAACCAAACACCAGGATGCGGTCCGGCCCCGTGACGGCAGCTTGCGCGGCAATGAAAGCGCGGCTTATCGAGGGATGTTTACTGACTCGGCTCACGACCTGTTTTCGTTCCAGCGCCGTTCGTACTCGCCGCGCGACCTCGGAGGCAACGGCGCCGCGCGGATCATCAACGGTGCCCACCAACCAGCGATCTACGCATGGCGCCAGTTCCAGAACTATGTCCTCGACATCCTTGTCGCGCATCACCCCGAATACAGCCAGCGTACGGCCGCTACTTGGCCGCGCGTTCAGGTTGGCAGCCAACACCTGGGCAGCGGCGGGGTTGTGAGCCACATCGAGAATGATCTCGGGAGACCCTTCGATGACCTGGAATCGACCCGGTATCGATACCGAACGCAGCCCTCGGCGGAGCGCTTCCGCAGAAATTCGACAATGGGTCTGCAACCGATTCACGGTCATCAGTACACCGGCGGCATTTTGTATCTGGATGGCACCCGGAACACTGGGTCGCGGCAAACGGCGGATCGTCACTTCCGGTCCCCACCAATCCCACACATCGCCGTGGTTGGAAAAACCGAACTCCCGGTCAAGCAGAAACAAGGGCGCTTCAATCTCATCGGCCAAACGCAATACGCTCTTGGGCGGAAACGGGTCTGCCATGACGACCGGACGGGTCGGCCGCATGATTCCCGCTTTCTCTAGAGCGATGCGTTCACGGGTCGCACCCAACCATTTCACGTGGTCGATGGCGATATTGGTGATCACCGCGACGTCCGCATCCATCACGTTGACTGCATCCAGACGCCCGCCCATACCGACTTCCAGAACCGCGATGTCCACCGCACTCCGGCAGAATACGAACAAAGCCGCCAACGTACTGAATTCGAAGTAAGTCAGAGGAATATCTGCCCGCGCAGCTTCTATGGCCGTAAACGCTTCGCACAATGTGCGGTCGTCCGCGGGCTCACCATTGACGCAAATTCGTTCGTTATAGTGCACCAAATGCGGAGACGTATAGCGACCGACCACATACCCGGACTCGCGTAGAATGGCGTCCAGCATTGCCGTCGTCGAACCCTTACCGTTGGTGCCGGCGACGCTCACGACCCTGAAATCGGGCCCGGGTTCAACCAACCGCTGCAGCACCATGCGTACGCGGTCGAGGCCCATGTCGATCGAGCGCCGGTGAACCGTTTCTATGTAAGCCAACCAGTCGCTGAGCAGGGGTCCCGCCGGACCTGGACGCGCCGCCGTACTCACTCTGATCAATGAACAGCCGCAGGTTTCCGAGTCATCAAGGGTCGCTCCCGACGGCCTCCGGCACCAACTCGAGCTGTGAGCCGTCGACGGACTCGGCGCGCGCCGCGGGCGCCTCCGTATCGAGTAAATCCAACAGTGTATGGATTCGATCGCGCAGTTCACGCCGATCCACAATCATGTCGATCGCACCGTGCTCCAGAAGAAACTCGGCGCGCTGAAAGCCTTCTGGCAGCGTCTCCCTGACCGTTTGTTCGATCACCCTCGGTCCGGCAAACCCGATCAGCGCGTCGGGTTCCGCGATCACGACATCGCCCAGCATGGCGATACTCGCCGACACCCCGCCCATGGTCGGATCCGTCAATACCGAAACAAACGGTATTCGCTGCCGTGACAACTGGGCGAGCGCCGCACTGGTCTTCGCCATTTGCATCAACGAAAACAACGCCTCCTGCATACGCGCTCCACCACTCGCGCAGAAGCAAACAAACGGGATACGTCGATCCAGAGACTGGCGCACACCGCGCACAAAACGCTCTCCCACCACCGAACCCATGGAACCACCCATGAACTCAAACTCGAACGCTGCAGCGATCACAGAGCGTTCCTTCAACGTCCCCTGCATGACCAGTAGCGCATCACTCTGGCCGGTCTGCTTCTGCGCCTCACTCAAGCGGTCTTTGTAACGCCGGCTGTCCTTGAATTTCAGAATATCTACCGGCGTGATCTCCGCTCCGATCTCAACGCGCGTACCCGGATCGAGGAACGTGTCGAGGCGCCGAACCGCGCCGATACGCATATGAAAATCGCACTTAGGGCAGACTTGGATATTACGTTCCAGCTCCGCGCGGTACAGCACCGCACCGCAATGGTCGCACTTGGTCCAGAGACCTTCAGGCACTCCCCGTTTGCCGAGACCGGCGCCCGATTTGATCTTGGGCGGAAGAATCTTCTCGAACCAATTCATAATCCACTCGCCACGCGCGACCCCGCGCCGTCTATCGCCACTCGTAACGAGCGGACAAAATCGAACAACGCGGCCCTGATGGAATCCAGCATATCGTTCCGGTGCGCATCGATGACATTCACGATGGCACTGCCAACCACTACCGCATCGGCAAACCGGCTCACGCGCGCCGCGGCGTGCGGTGAATTGATGCCAAACCCGACGCCCACCGGTAGGTCGGAGTAGGTCCTAATGACCCGCAGCCGGGACTCCACTTCGTCAAAATCGAGTTGTGTCGCTCCGGTTACTCCTCGCAGTGAGACGTAATACAAAAAACCGCTCGCCGCGTCGCAAATACGTCGTGTCCGCGCCTCGGTCGTTGTCGGAGCGAGCAGGAACACCGGATCGATACCGTTTTCCTGCAAGGCGGGGAGCAGAAGGCCTCCCTCTTCGGGCGGCATATCGACGATAATCGTGCCGTCTACGCCGGCCGTCGCCGCGGCCCGCGCAAACTCTTCACTACCCATGGTTTCAATCGGGTTCAAGTAACCCATCAGTATGACCGGGGTTAGGTCGTCACTTTTTCTGAACGCTTCCACCATCGACAATACGTCTTTAAGACTGGTCCGGTAACGCAACGCGCGCTCGTTGGCGCGTTGAATAACCGGGCCGTCCGCCATCGGATCGGAGAACGGTACACCCAGTTCTACCGCGTTGGCACCCGCTTCCACCAGGGTATGCATGAGGGACACCGTGGTATCGGGGTGCGGATCGCCGGCCGTAACGAACGGGATGAGGGCTTTCTCACCGGTCTCACGCAGACCGGCGAAACACGTTTCGATTCGTGACATCAGACGGTAATTCCCTCGCGTTCGGCAACGGTGTGAATGTCTTTGTCGCCGCGTCCCGACAGATTGACGACGATCGCCGCACCGGGATCCATCTGCGCCGCGAGCTTTCCTGCATAACTCAATGCATGACTGGACTCGAGCGCAGGTATGATGCCCTCCTTGCGAGTGAGGAGATGGAATGCTTCCAGGGCTTCGTCGTCCGTGACTGCCACATACTCCGCGCGCCCGGTATCCTTGAGCCACGCATGCTCGGGGCCCACGCCCGGGTAATCCAACCCCGCGGAGATCGAGTCGGTTTCCATGATCTGGCCGTCCGCGTCGTCCATCAGGTAGCTGCGTTGACCGTGCAGCACACCCACATTGCCGGCGCACAGCGGCGCCGCATGGCGACCCGTATGCAGTCCGTGACCGGCCGCCTCCACACCGATCAGGCGCACTCCCGGGTCGGTGATGAAGGGATGGAACAACCCGATCGCATTCGAACCTCCTCCGACGCACGCCACCAACGCGTCGGGCAGTTTACCGGTTTGTTCCAGGGCCTGATGGCGGGTTTCGCGACCGATCACCGCCTGGAAATCGCGCACCATCGCCGGATAAGGGTGCGGACCCGCCACCGTGCCAATAATGTAAAACGTATCCTCGACGTTACTCACCCAGTCCCGCAGCGCCTCGTTGAGCGCGTCCTTCAACGTTTTCGAGCCCGATTCTACGGGCACCACCTCCGCCCCCAACAACTTCATTCGGAACACGTTGATCGCTTGGCGCTTGATGTCGTCGGCACCCATATACACTACGCACTCGAGTCCCAGCCGCGCCGCGACCGTGGCGGTGGCGACGCCGTGTTGGCCAGCTCCCGTTTCGGCAATGATGCGGGTCTTGCCCAGGTGACTCGCCAGCAGCGCCTGGCCCACCGTATTGTTGATCTTGTGCGCGCCGGTGTGGTTTAGATCCTCGCGTTTCAGGAAGAGGCGGGCGCCGCCGAAATGACGCGTCAATCGCTCTGCGAAATACAGCGGGCTGGGGCGTCCCACATAATGTTTGAGATCGTCGTCGAAATGCCGCTGGAACCCATCGTCGGCCAGGTAGCGCCGATATGCCTCTTCCAACTCACGCAACGGATGCATCAGCGTCTCCGCCACGAAGATCCCGCCGTATGGCCCGAAATGTCCGCTCGCGTCGGGCAATCGGTAATCCGATATGGGTTCTGCTGCGCTCATGGATTCTTCACCGCTCATTCTGTCCCGCCTTCGTCCGCGCTCCGCACCGCGCATACGAAACGCTCGATCTTTCGTTGATCCTTTATACCCTTTTCGCTCTCCACTCCGCTACTGACATCAACACCGTAGGGCCGCACCGTACGAATCGCTGTGGCTACATTCTCCACGGTCAGACCGCCGGCCAGTACCAGCGGCACATCGCAAATGTCCGCCAATCGCCGCCAATCGAAGGTCGCTCCGGTGCCTCCCGCGGCGCCGGCAACGGCCGAATCCACCAAAATCCCGCGCGCATCGGCAAACCGCGCCGCCTCGACGCGGACGTCTACATTGTCGCGCATCGCGATGCCCTTGAGATACGGCTGCGGCCACCCCCGGCAGTATTCGGCAGACTCCGACCCGTGGAACTGGAGCAGATCCAGCGGCACCGTGTCGATCGCCTCGCGGACCGCGGCCTTGTCGGCATCGCAGAACACACCGACTACGGTGATGAAGGGTGGAATATCCCGAACCACCTCCAGGGCCCGGCGCGGGGCCACATAGCGCGGACTGGGCGGATAAAACACGAGTCCAATCGCGTCCGCACCGGCCGCTACCGCGGCCCGCACATCGCGCGCGCGGGTCAGTCCGCATATCTTGATTCGGGTCCGCAAAGTTGGGTTCAAACGAGGATGTTTTTCGATTCCGAGTCGACGCACGGCCGAAAGACCGCGGAGTTTACCAAAAACGGCACGGCGGGGCCGCTGCGGGCAACCCGAACGCGGCCGGATACTCAACGGCGGTGAGATACAGGCCACCCGGGGGCGCGGTGACCCCGCCGCGACGGCGGTCGCGGCTCTCCAAAACTTCACGCGCCCAACGCGGCGGCTTTTCACGCGCGCCGATCGGTAGCAATACGCCGACCAAGTTTCTCACCATGTGCTGCAGAAAAGCGTTAGCGCGCACGTCGAACCAGACCCAATCCCCGGTGCTGTGCACCAACAGCGTATGCACCGTACGCACGGGCGAACGCGCCTGGCATCCAGCGGCGCGCAGCGCCTCGAAGTCGTGCTCACCGGTTAGAAACTGCGCTCCGGTGCGCATCAGTGCCACCTCCAGCCTCCGGTATTCCCAGGCGACGCGGCCGGTGTACAGTGCCGGGCGCACGCGGCGGTTGAACACCACGTATCGGTAAGAGCGGGACAGCGCGGAAAATCGGGCGTGAAAGTCGGCACTCACCGGCTGTGCCCACAGGAGCGAGATGTCGCGAGGCAGAAACGTATTGCCGCCGCGCACCCATGCGCCAGCGTCCCTTCTGACCTCGGTATCGAAGTGAAAGACCTGTCCGGTCGCGTGTACGCCGGCATCGGTACGCCCGGCGGTCACGATGTCTACGGGCGCATCGGCCACCCGGGACAAGGCGCGTTCGATCAAATCCTGGATCGTTAGCGCGTTCCTCTGCCGCTGCCAACCGCCGTAACGGGTACCGTCATACTCTACGCCGACGGCAAACCGCACGGCTCAGAACGCTTTTTGGGGAGTACGGGACCGGGTCGTGGATCTGGGTAGTCGAGGTCGGAGCCCTTCATCGATCGCCGGACCCAGGTATCGGGACAGCGCGGGGAATCCCAGCCGCGGCCACGCGCGTAGCGCAAAGGCCGTGCGCGGCCCGGCGCCGCGGTGCATCAACCGCCCAACTGGCTCGCCAGCTGCGCCGCCTGATCCCGCTGCTGCTGATTCCCCTCGCGCATTACTTCGTCGATGATACTGCGCGCGCCGTCCTTATCGCCCATGTCGATGTACGCTTTGGCAAGGTCGAGCTTGGTCGCCGCCTCGTCCCACTGCTGCTCCTCGTCGTCGGCGCTGCCCTGCGTCTCGTCTTCACCGTCGGCCTCGGCCTCATCGTCGGCAAGCTCGAAGTCCAGACCAGGCATGTCCTCGGCGGCAGTCAGCGCGTCTTTCGCGTCACTTTTCTCGGTCGGCTCCAATTCGATATCCAGGTCGTCCAGATCGAGCAGATTGTCGTCGTCGGATTCCACCGCGGACGGTGTCGCCGGCGTCTCGGACGGTGGGCCGGACTCCGCTAATTCCTCCAGATCCTCAAAATCCAGGACGTCGTCGTCACTGTCCACCACCGCCTGTTCTTCGGACTCATCGGCATCGTCAGCGCTCGCCGCTTTCTCTTCCAGGTCCAGGTCAAAATCGAGTTCGTCGAGATCCACCGCGCCCGCGTCGTCCGGCTCCAGAACGGCCGCCGGTTCCGGCGTCTCGTCGCCCCCGTTGGCGAGCTTTTCCAGCTCCTGGTCCAACGCTACGTCTTCCTCGGGCGCGGGAAAGGGTTTCAGCCCGGGATCGACCGGCACCGCCGAATCGTCGAAATCGGTACCGATATCGACGTCGGCATTCGCCGGCGCCGAAGCCGTCGCGGTAGCGCCCATGATTCCCGCCGACATCTCCTGGCTGAACAGCGGATTGTTGGGGTTCATCTTACGCCCCATGGCGACCACCTTCTGCCATACGTCGGGGTCACCCTGGCCACCGGCCGGGTACAATTCTTCCGCCAGGGTCTCGAAGGACTTCAAATCCTCGCGTTGCTGATAAATTTCCAGCAGTTTTAACTTCAGTTCAGGCCGATCGGCGTGGCGCTGCGCGGCTTCCTTCAACACCTCCTCCGCCTGCTCGTCGCGTCCGTACGCCAGGTAGACCTCGGCTTCCGCCAGGGGATCGACCTCATCGGCCTCGACACTGCCGACCCCGGTCATGCCAAAGTCGCTCAAGAACGACGTATCGGTGGTTGCCGAACTGGTCTGTCCGGTGGACGTGGTATCGGTCTGCGTGTCCAACGCGCTGCCGGACAAGATGCTTTCCTCAAACTCGGCCAGGGAACGGCGTCGCCGTATGAACAACAGGCCACCGACGCCGGCGACCAGCACTGCAAGACCACCCATAAGCCAGGTCCAATTGTCGGACGCGGCGCCGAGGATGTCTTCCCACCACGAGGTTTGCGGTGGCGGTGTGACGCGCGGCTTGGGTCTTGGCTTGGGCTTCGCCTGCGGTTGCGGTTTGGCGCCCGTATCCGCTGCTTTGGCTTGCTCACGGGCCGACGGCTTGCGTGCGGCCGGAGCGGGTTGCGCCGGCTTTTCGGCCGCCGGCTGTTCGACTGCGGCCTGCTGCGCGGGTGCCGGCGTGGGTTGCGCGGCGGGGGTCTCGGCTGCCGCGGGCGCAGCGGCCTGCTGCGCCGCCTGACGCTCGGCCGCTTGCTGCTGAGCCAGCGCCAATTCCTGACTCTCGATTTCCATCAGACGGGTTGCGTTGCGCACCTGCTCCTCGAGCATCGCCACTCGTTCTTTCAGTTCCTGATTCTCCAACTCCCGGGACGCCAGCGTCTCCTCTAGTGTCGTAATTTGATCGTTGAGTCGGCCAATCTCGGCCTGCGCTTCGGCGGCCCCCGGGGCCGGCACCCCGGCTTCCGCTCGCTGCTCCGCCTGCGCATCCGTCGCCTGGACTATGCGCAACACGTCCTTGTCCTCGGTTCCCATACCGGCAGCCGCCGCTTCGGTGGGCTCAGTCGTAGGCGCCGCGCCCGGCTCGGGCGGCGCTTCGCCCGGCGCGGCCATTGTCGCCGCATCACCGACGGCCGGCGTTTTGGCGACATCCGCTGCTCCAGCCACCTGCTCCCGGTAAGCCTGCCATTGTTCGAGTTGCGCCTGGTAGGCCACCGCCGCCTCGGCGGGCGAGATATCCGCAATCGCCTCAAGGTCCCCGATTTTAAGAATTTGACCCACCTTGAGACGGTTGACGTTGTTATCGAAGAACGCATCGGGGTTTTCGCGCAACAACGCGATCATGATCTGAAAGATATTGACCCCGCTCGCCTCGACCTGCAGCTTGGAAGCGATGTTCCACAGGGTTTCCCCCTTCTGAATCGGACCATATTCGCCAAACCGCACCGTTTCCTCCTCGCCGGGCGCCTCGTCGACCATGGCTGGCGCCTCCGGTGCTTCCCCCTCGACGATCCGCGGACTGCTTACCGATGTCGGCGTCTCAGCCGCGTACACCGGCGGGTCGAGCAGTGCGGTGTACTCGCGAATCAGTTTGCCTCCGGTCCATTCCACGGCGATAAGGAAATGTAGAAACGGCTCCACGGCCGGCGTGTCCGACCGTACCCGAATCACCGGCACGCCGTCGCGTTCCGCCACTTGGAAGGTGAGCTCATTCAGATATTCGGGAAAATCCACGCCGGCGCGGCGAAAATCGGCCCGCGAGCCGAGCGCAGCAGTGAGTGATTCTAGCTCGCCTTCGTCCACCGAGGTCAGCTCGATGTCGGCGTCCAGAGGCTCGTCGAGCGCGGAATTGACCCGCAGTTTCCCCAGCCCCAGCGCGTGGGACTGCGAGACCAGAGCCGAGAGGAAGACGCCGATGATCAGTCGCTTGACAACCGAAAGGTGCTTCTTATCCATTCTCGCTACCGCTTATATTGTCGTTGATGGTTGCCCCAATCCGGACACGCACACTGTGGGATAACGCTACAACTGTTTGTCTAGTAAGGAAAAGTAACAGTTTTTGTAGGCCTGTTCGACGCGTTCCCTCATACTCGCCCCGTCCGATTCACTTCACCGCGCATTGTAACCAATCGTAAGGGTCAGCGCCGACCCGAAAACCCTTACATCGCCAGCGGTTAAATTACTATATTGCCGACGATTCTTACAAATTTTTACTAAGTCATAGTCTATAAATAGTGTTTAAGCAAATGTTCCGCGATCTGCACGGTATTGAGCGCCGCGCCTTTGCGCACGTTGTCCGAGACGATCCACAGGTTGAGCCCCCGCTCGTGGGACAGATCTTCCCGTACGCGCCCGACAAACACCCCGTCTTGGTGGGCCGCTTCGGTCACCGCCGTCGGGTAACCGCCGTCTTCATGGCGGTCGACGAGCGTTACGCCGGGCGCTTTCGCCAACAGTTGGCGCGCTTGGTCGACGGTAATTTTTTCACGCGTTTCCACGTGCACCGCCTCCGAGTGTCCGTAGAATACGGGCACCCGCACGGCCGTGGGATTCACGAGCACGGTATCGTCACCGAGAATCTTCTGCGTCTCCCACACCATTTTCATTTCCTCTTTGGTGTAACCGTTTTCCTGAAACGCGTCGATGTGCGGTAAGACGTTGAAGGCGATCTGGCGCGGATAAACGCGGGGATGGATGTCTTTACCGTTCAGCAGTGCCGCCGTTTGGCTTGCCAGCTCTTCGATCGCCTCCTTGCCGGTGCCCGATACCGCCTGATACGTACACACATTGACACGGCGCAAACCCACCGCATCGTAAATCGGTTTCAACGCTACCACCATCTGTATCGTCGAGCAATTGGGATTGGCGATTATGCCGCGCGGCCGATAGTCAGCGACCGCATCCGGATTTACCTCCGGCACGACGAGCGGTATATCGGCGTCGTAGCGAAATCGCGACGTGTTGTCGACCACTACACAGCCCGCCTCAGCCGCCCGCGGGGCATGTTCCCCGGAGACCGATGCACCGGCGGAGAACAGACCCAAATCGGCGCGGCGAAAATCGAACTCGGACAGATCGCCGACCGTGTACGAGCGACCCCGAAACCTCAGCGTCGTTCCCGCGGAGCGTTCGCTCGCCAATGGAAACAGTTCCTGGACCGGGAACTCGCGGCGGGCAAGGATATCCAGCATCGCTTCGCCGACCGCACCGGTGGCGCCCACCACCGCTACGTTGTATGCGGATTTCTTCGCCATGGGTTCACAGCGCCGCGATGACGGCGGCCCCCATCTCGCGTGTACCCACCGCCGTCTCCCCGCTGCCGCCCAAGTCCCGGGTCCGCAAACCGCCCTCCAGCACGCTGTCAACCGCGGTCTGCACACGGTCGGCAAGTTGCGCCTCGCCGAGCGAATATCTCAACATCATGGCTACCGATAGCAACATCGCCAAAGGATTCGCCAGATTTTGGCCGGCGATGTCAGGCGCCGAGCCGTGTACGGGTTCATACAAGCCTTTACCGCTAGCATCCAGCGACGCGGACGGCAGCATGCCAATCGACCCGGTCAACATGGCCGCGGCATCGGACAAAATATCGCCAAACATGTTCGTCGTGACGATGACGTCAAACTGTTTGGGTTGTCGAATCAGCTGCATCGCCGCGTTGTCGACGTACATGTGCGACAGCTCGATGTCTCGATAGTCAGCCGCCGTCTCGCACACGACATCCCGCCACAGCTGGGTTGCTTCCAGTACATTGGCTTTGTCCACGGAGCACACCCGCCGACCGCGTTTTTCCGCCACCTCGAACGCAACGCGCGCGATGCGTGCAATTTCACTCTCCGTGTAGACCAGCGTGTTGACGCCGCGCCGTTCGCCGTCCGGTGCATCGATACCCCGTGGCTCGCCGAAATAGATGCCGCCGGTCAGCTCGCGTACAATCATCAGATCCAGTCCGGCGACCAACTCGGGCTTGAGGCTCGAGGCTTCAGCAAGTTGCGGATAGGTCATGGCGGGACGCAGGTTTGCGAACAGCTTCAGTTCTGACCGAATGCGCAGCAAGCCGCGCTCCGGGCGCTGGTCGTTGGGCAGGCTGTCCCACTTCTGCCCCCCCACCGCGCCCAGCAGCACCGCATCCGCAGCCAAGGCCTTTTCGCGCGTCTCCGGCGGAAACGGGTCTCCCTGGCGATCGATTGCGATCCCGCCGATATCCGCCTCCACGAGCTCCACGTGCAGCCCATCGTGTCGTCCCAGGTGTTCCAGCAACAGTCGCGCCTCGTGTATGACCTCCGGACCGATTCCGTCCCCGGGCAGTAACAGAATTTTCTTGCTCATAGTTTCACACAGGATGTCTACTTGGCGTCCGTCAAGCTCAAGCGTTGAGTTCCGTGAACAACCACGGGGCTTGCTGTCGGCGGCGCGCTTCGTACGCGCGGATTTCCTCCTCGTGCTGCAGCGTAAGCCCGATATCGTCCAGCCCATGCAACAGCCGGTGTTTGAGAAATTCCTTTATCTCGAATTCGATCACCTCACCTGAGGGTTTGGTGACGGCCTGGGCGGCCAGGTCGACAGTCAGGGTATAACCCTCGCCGGCCAGCGTTTCCTGAAACAACTGATCCACCACTCCCGCGGGTAACACGATGGGCAACAGCCCGTTTTTGAAACAGTTATTGTAGAAAATGTCCGCAAAACTCGGTGCGATCAACGCGCGCAGCCCGTAGTCGAAAATGGCCCATGGCGCATGCTCCCGCGATGATCCGCAACCGAAATTGTCGCGCGCGAGCAGAATGCGCGCGTCGCGGTATCGGTCATGATTGAGCACGCATTCCGGGTTTACGCGGCGCTGACTGTGGTCCTGACCCGGCTCACCCGGATCCAGATAGCGCCACTCGTCGAACAGGTTCGGCCCGAACCCGGTACGTTTGATCGACTTCAAGTACTGTTTCGGGATGATCGCATCGGTATCGACATTGGCACGGTCGACGGGCAAGACGATACCGGTCAGTTGTGTAAACGGCTCCATCAATCAACTCCCTACCAATTCCCGGACATCCACAAAGTGACCCGCCACTGCCGCAGCCGCCGCCATCGCCGGCGACACCAGATGGGTGCGGCCGCCGCGCCCCTGACGCCCTTCGAAATTACGATTCGACGTTGACGCGCACCGTTCTCCCGGCTCCAGGCGGTCGGCGTTCATGGCCAAACACATCGAACAGCCCGGATCGCGCCATTGGAAACCGGCTTCCAGAAACACTTGATCCAACCCTTCCTGCTCGGCCTGGCGCTTCACGAGACCGGAACCGGGCACCACCATCGCCAGTTTTACTCCGGCGGCGACGCGCCGACCTTTCGCCACCTCTGCCGCCGCTCTGAGATCTTCAATGCGCGCGTTGGTGCAGGAGCCGATAAAAACCTTGTCCGGGGCAATCGATTCGATGCGTGTACCGGGTTCTAGAGCCATATAGTCGAGCGCCCGCGTTGCGCTGGCGCGCCGGCCGGGGTCCTCGAACGAGTCCGGATCGGGCACACGTGCGCCGACCGGCGCCACCATCTCCGGCGAAGTGCCCCAAGTCACCTGGGGGGCGATGTCGTCTGCGGTCAACGCGAACTCGGCGTCAAATCCGGCGTCGGGGTCGCTGACCAAATCCTTCCACGCCGCTACCGCCTGCTCCCACCGCTCTCCCCCGGGGGCGTACGGGCGACCGGCCACGTACTCGATGGTCTTGTCGTCCACCGCGACCACGCCGGCGCGCGCCCCGGCTTCGATGGTCATATTGCAGATCGTCATGCGGCCTTCGAGTGACAGATCACGAATCGTCGATCCGGCGTATTCCAATACGTAGCCGGTCCCGCCGGCAGTACCGATCTTGCCGATGATCGCCAAAATCACGTCCTTGGCCGACAGACCTTTAGCCAAATTGCCATCGACCCGGATACGCATGTTCTTCGACTTCGGCATGAGCAGGCACTGAGTGGCTAGCACGTGTTCCACTTCCGAAGTACCGATACCGAACGCCAAAGCGCCCAAAGCACCGTGCGTCGAGGTATGCGAATCCCCGCAGACGATCGTCATCCCCGGCAGGGTCGCCCCTTGCTCGGGGCCGATCACGTGCACGATTCCCTGCCGGACGTCCTGCATGTCGAACTCCGTGATTCCATACTCCTGGCAGTTGCGGTCGAGAGTCTCGACCTGCAGACGCGAGACCGGATCCGTAATGCCTGCGTCGCGGTTCTCGGTCGGAACGTTGTGATCGGCCACCGCCAGATTCGCGTGGGTCCGCCACAACGGTCGTCGCGCCAGGCGCAGTCCTTCGAAAGCCTGTGGAGACGTCACCTCGTGAACGAGGTGACGATCGATGTATAACAAGCTCGTGCCATCGTCGTTCGTACGCACCACGTGGCCGTCCCAGAGCTTGTCATAAAGTGTTTTTCCGGACATAGTTAGAGTAGATCATAGGTCTACAGTGATGAGAGAAAGCTCTACAAAACTGAGCGAGTATAACACACGCCGTGTGTTCGAATGCGCACATGTTTAGTCGAACGACAGTGGAATCGGCGGTGACATTCCGCACACTGTTAGTGGAATTTGCGCACCGCGTCGGCGACCACCACATCCCGGTTCATCCCGGCGCGAAAGACATTCACGAGTTCGTCGGTGCCGATGCCGTACACCATGAGTTGGTGACCAGTGTCGTGCGCCGGATATACAAGGCCAACCGGTGCGGCCACCTGGATGCGGAGGTGTCGGCCAAACCGACGTTCGCGACACTGGGCCAGATACGCGCACAATTGTCGCGCTGCCGCGAGTCGGATATCGATCAGGTCAACCTGCTCGATGCACTCGGTTGGGCGGCGCGGGAAATCTTTACCGACGCCGACTACCGTCCAATGACGCTCGCCGACGATGCGCTCAAGAAACCGGCCTCGGTCCATCGCTTGTACGCCGGTCCTGCCCCTTGAGGTTCACCTACGACGCGCGCAGCGTTTTGGCGAGCGCCGGACTCACGAAAACCGCCACCAGCGCCCCCGCCAGCACCGCCAGCACGGACGCGACCAGGTACGTTTCCGCGGCCCCCCATGCGTTCCACAGATAACCGCTATACAAGCTCCCCAACGAACCGCCGATGCCGAAACTGACGCTGGAATACAGCGCCTGACCCCGGAACTGAAGGCCCGAGCGGAAAAAGTGGTGAATCAACTGAATCGCGGTCGCGTGGTAAGCACCGAACGTGATGGCATGCAGCGCCTGGGCAAACACCATCACCCCCACCTGCTCGGGATAGAACGCGACCAGAAGCCAGCGGAACGCGGTGACGGCGAACGTGATCCACAGAACGGTAGCGAGCGACGACACGCGAAATACGCGGTGCACGACGAGAAATACACCGACTTCGCAGACCACGCCGAACGCCCATAGCGCCCCGATCAGCGACTTACTGTAGCCATAGCTATCAAGATAAATGGAAAAAAAGGTGTACAGCGGGGCGTGGCTGGCCTGCATCAACAGGCACGCGGCCAGGAGTGCCAGCACCGCCGGTTGCCGGAAGACCTGCTGCAAACGACCCCCATCCTGGATACGGTCCGGCCGTGCGGCCTCCGGTATGGTCAGCGTGGCCAGCCAGACTCCGGCCAGCATGGCGGTGAGCGCAGGCAATACCATCGACGGGCCGTAGCGATCGACCAGCGGACCCAGCAAGACCACCAAAGCGATAAATCCAAACGATCCCCATAATCTGATGCGGCCGTAACGGTACACACGCGCACCCAGATGATTGAGCGTCGTGGCCTCGATCTGCGGTAACGAGGCGTTCCAGAAGAAGCTGAATCCGATCATGATCGCTGCCATCCCCCAGAAGTCGCGAAACACGAACACGGCCAGGTAGATGACGAGTGACAGGAGTCCTGCGATGCGAACCAGGCGCATGCTCTGTCCGGTGTAGTCCGCGACCCAGCTCCACAGGTTCGGAGCGACAATCTTGGTAGCCAGTAGCAGCGCCATCAACTGGCCGATTTCCAACGCGTTGAATCCGAGCGACTGTAGATACAGTCCCCAGTAGGGCACCAGTATTCCGACGGTGGCGAAATAGCAGAAGTAATACGTCGACAACCGCCAATAAGGCATGGCTGACCTGCAGTCGGCGGGTTGGGTTTAGCGCGGTCCGGTGTCGGCGGGAATCACCGGCACCGATGGGTCAACGTCGATATTCTGCGCGCGTTGCCGCAGGCAATGATCCATGAGCACCAGCGCCAGCATCGCTTCGGCGATCGGTGTGGCGCGGATCCCTACACAGGGATCGTGGCGACCGGTGGTTACCACTTCCACCGGTGCCCCGTCCGCGTTGACGGTGCGTCCGGGAATGCGGATGCTGGAGGTCGGTTTCAGGGCGATACTCACCACGATATCCTGGCCGCTGGATACGCCACCGAGGATCCCACCGGCGTTGTTGCTCAAGAAACCTTGCGGCGTCATTTCATCGCGGTGCACCGAACCGGTCTGGCGCACCGATGCGAAACCGGCGCCGAGCTCCACGCCCTTGACCGCGTTAATGCTCACCATCGCGTGCGCGATGTCGGCATCCAGGCGATCGAATACCGGCTCCCCCCAGCCGGGGGGCACTCCGCTCGCTACGACTGTGACCCGAGCGCCTACCGAATCGCCATCCCGGCGCAACCGCTCGATCAGTGCTTCCATTTCGGCGACGCGCCCCGCGTCCGGACAAAAGAAAGGATTGCGCGCGACTTCGTCCCAGTCCACTGCTGCGATTTCAATGTTCCCCATCGCCGCGAGATAACCGCGGATTTCCACACCGTGACGCTCGCGTAGGTACTTTCTGGCAATCGCACCCGCCGCCACGCGCATCGCGGTTTCGCGCGCCGATGCCCGCCCACCGCCGCGGTAATCCCTGCGTCCGTACTTGTGCATGTATACGTAGTCCGCATGACCGGGTCGGAACCGATCCTTGATGTCGGTGTAATCGCGGCTTCTTTGGTCCTCGTTGTCGATGAGCAAGCCGATCGGCGTCCCGGTGGTCTCGCCCTCGAAAACACCGGACAGGATGCGCACGCGATCGGACTCCCGGCGCTGCGTCGTGAATCGCGACTGGCCGGGGCGCCGCTGGTCGAGATAGACCTGGATGTCGTTCTCGGCCAGCGCGAGGCCCGGTGGACATCCGTCCACGACACAACCGAGAGACGTCCCATGGCTCTCACCGAACGTGGTAACGGAAAATAATCTGCCGAAAGTATTGCCGGACATTCGCGCATGTTACCAACGGTTCGGTAGCGCGCCAACGGGCCACGTGACGACCGACGATCACGTGGCACCCGGCCGGTTCTTGGCCGGGCCGCGGCGGTCAGTTGCTTTCGATGACGATGGATGGAAATTTCGCGCTGTAATCTTTCTTCTGCGTGGCGAGCCGACCCGCGGCACAACGCGCAATTGCCCGATAGGTCGTCGCCACCGCACCCTCCGGGTCGGCCACGACGGTCGGCCGACCGCCATCGGCATCGACACGGATCTGCATGTCCAGCGGCACCGCGCCCAGATAGGTGAGCCCATATTCCTCCGCCATACGCTGACCGCCGCCCTCGCCGAAGATGTGTTCCTCATGTCCGCACTGACTACAGATATGCGTGCTCATGTTTTCCACCACACCAAGAATCGGTATCTCCACCTTCTCGAACATCTTGTACGCTTTGCGGGCGTCCAACAACGCAATGTCCTGAGGTGTGGTGACGATGACCGCACCGCTTACCGGAACCCGCTGCGCCAACGTCAACTGGGTATCACCGGTGCCCGGAGGCAGGTCGATGATCAGGTAATCCAGGTCGTGCCAACGCGTGTCCTTCAAGAGTTGTTCCAGCGCCTGCGTTACCATCGGGCCGCGCCATATCATCGGCGTCTCTTCGTCGATCAGGAACCCAATGGACATCGACTGCAGATCATAACTCTTGAGCGGTTCCATACTCTTGCCGTCTTTGGATTCCGGTTTGGCGCTAACGCCCAGCATGCGCGGCTGGCTCGGGCCGTATATGTCCGCATCGAGAATCCCCACCTTGGCGCCGTCGGCGGACAAGGCGAGCGCCAGATTCACGGCCACCGTGGACTTGCCCACACCTCCTTTGCCCGACGCAACGGCAATGATGTTTTTCACTTCGGGGAGCGGCTTTACTCCCTTTTGCACGCTGTGCGAGACGACCTCCCAATCCGCATCCACGGTGACCCGCGCGACGCCGTCCAGCGTCGAGACCTTGTCCTCAATCTTTTCCGTCAGTTCGCCCACCCAGCTCTTCGCCGGGTAGCCGAGCCGCACTTCCACGTTCACGTGGTCGCCCTGCACGGTAATCTTCCTCACGTTCTTGCTCTTCACCAGATCCTGATCGGTGTGCGGATCGATAATGTCGCGTAACGCGGATTCAACCTGTGATTCTGTGGGGCCGGACATCTAAAACCTCTCTTCGCTGACCAATTCGGGCTGCTGCCGGCGCACGCCGGAAGCCGGCGCCATGCTACACCCTGGCAAAATAAATGTCATGGCGGCGGGGATAAAACCGTTCTCCACCTCTATAGGCTTCGCTTATCTGGTCTGACTTCGGTAAACCTGATACCGTACCGCCCGCCTCTTTACCGGGCGACCGTTTTCGCGCAGATTTCGATACCATGAACCGCAGCCCTCGACGCATCCTGGTCACCAGCGCCCTTCCCTACGCCAATGGTCCGATTCATCTGGGCCATTTGGTGGAATACATCCAGACCGATATCTGGGTTCGATTTCAACGCCTGCAAAGTCATGAATGCCACTACGTGTGCGCGGACGACGCCCACGGCACGGCGATCATGCTCAAAGCCGCCGACGAGGGGCTCTCTGCGGAAGCCTTGATCGAACGCGTGGGCGCCGAGCACCGCACCGATTTCGCCGAGTTTTACGTCGAATTCGACAACTACTACACGACCCACTCACCCGAGAACCGCCATTTTTCCGAGCAGATCTATGCGCGTCTCAAGGCCGGCGGCCACATTGCGCGCCGCACGATTCGCCAGGCCTTCGATCCGCTCAAGCACATGTTTCTGCCGGACCGGTTTATCAAGGGCGAATGCCCCAACTGCGGGACCGCGGACCAGTACGGCGACAACTGCGAAGCGTGCGGCGCGACATACGCGCCCACCGATTTGAAAAACCCCGTGTCGGTGCTCTCCGGGAAACCGCCGGTGCAGCGGGACTCCGAGCATTTCTTCTTCAAACTGGGGGACTTCGAACCCCTGTTGAAAGCCTGGACCGGCGCCGGCCACCTGCAGCCCGAGGTCCGCAACAAACTGAGCGAGTGGTTTGAGGCCGGCCTCCAGGATTGGGACATTTCCCGCGACGCGCCGTATTTCGGGTTCGAAATTCCCGACGCCCCGGGTAAGTACTTCTACGTGTGGCTGGACGCCCCGATCGGCTACATGGCGAGTTTCAAGAACCTGTGCGCACGCACGGATCTCGCGTTCGACGATTTCTGGGCCCGGGATGCCACCACCGAGCTGTATCATTTCATCGGTAAGGACATTCTGTATTTTCATGCCCTGTTCTGGCCGGCGATGTTGACCGGTGCCGGTTATCGGACACCTACGGCGATATTCGCACACGGATTTCTCACCGTGAACGGTCAGAAAATGTCGAAATCGCGCGGCACCTTCATTACCGCGCGCACTTATCTCGAGCACCTCGACCCGGAGTATCTGCGGTATTACTTCGCCGCCAAACTGAACGGTCGGGTCGAGGATCTGGACCTCAGTCTCGACGATTTCGTACAGCGGGTGAATTCGGATCTGGTCGGAAAACTGGTGAATATCGCAAGCCGGTGCATCGGTTTTATCCATAAGCGGTTCGGCGGTATGCTCGCCGACGCGCTGCACGAACGCGACGGCTATTCCGAGTTCGTCGCGCTGCGCGACGCACTCACTGAAAGTTACGAACAGCGCGAGTACAGCCGTGCCATGCGCGAAATCATGGCGCTCGCCGATCGCGCCAATCAGTTCATCGCCGACCACAAGCCCTGGGACATCGCCAAACAATCGGGGCAAGATCAGTACCTGCACCGCGTATGCACCTCCGGACTGAACATGTTTCGCGTTCTGATGACCTACCTGGCACCGGTGTTGCCGGCGACCGCCGAACGCGCGGAAGCGCTGCTCGGCTGCGACTTGAGCGGACCCGGAGCCTGGTGCGCGCTGGATCGCCCGCTACTGGCCCACCCGGTGGCGCGCTTTTCCCATTTAATGCAACGTGTAGACACCAGGGCGGTACAAGCCATGATCGACGCAAGTAAAGCACCCGAGACCGCAGAAAAAGCGGACTCGCCCCAGTCGCAGGATTCGGCACGCGCCGAAGATACGATCAGCTTCGAGGAGTTCGCCCGCATCGATCTCAGAGTCGCGCGTATTGTGCACGCCGAAAACGTGGACGGGGCGGACAAATTGCTGCGCCTAACGGTGGACCTGGGCGAAGACACACGAACGGTGTTCGCCGGTATCAAATCGGCTTACGCGCCGGATGACCTGACCGGACGCCTAACCGTGGTCGTGGCGAACCTGGCACCTCGAAAGATGCGCTTCGGAGTCTCGGAAGGCATGGTGCTGGCCGCCGGACCCGGCGGCAAGGATCTCTGGCTGTTATCACCAGACCCCGGAGCAGCACCGGGAATGCGCATTAAGTAAACATATCTTTTCTGTTTTTTTTCAGAGAGATGGATTCTCTTGTTGATAAAATTGATGAGTGGTTGCCGCAGACCCAATGCGGCCGGTGCGGCTACCCGCGCTGCCGGCTGTACGCTGCCGCCGTGGCGGGTGGACGGGCCGCCATCAACCAGTGTCCGCCCGGCGGGCAGGCGACCCGCGCCGGGTTGGCCCGGCTGACCGGCGCACCGCTGTGTGGTCCAGACCCGGCTTTCGGCCCCAGGCGCGCGCGCCGCACAGCGGTGATCGACGAAGCCCGCTGCATTGGCTGTGCGCTGTGCATCCAGGCATGTCCGGTTGACGCGATCGTTGGCGCCGCCAGATACCTGCACACTGTGCTGGCAACGCATTGCACCGGATGCGATCTGTGTGGACCCCGGTGTCCGGTCGATTGCATCGACATGCACACGGTGACCGTGACGCCCGATAATCGCGGTTGGCGGTGGCCGGAATACCCACCGGAGTTCGTGACCGACGCGCGACGGCGCACCGCCGAACACGACGCGCGGGCCGCCCGCCGGGTAGGTCGTACGCGGCCGCAGCAAACCCTGCCCTGGGATCGTGCACGCATGCAGGACGAAATCCGTGCTGCAGTCGCGCGCGTGCGCAACAAACGCAGCATGGCCGCGCGTCGCCGCGGTCCCAGGCCATGAACGCGGCGAAACGAGAAGAAATATTCCGCCGCTTACGCGCCGCCGATCCGCACCCCACCACCGAACTCAAGCACCGGACGCCTTTCGAATTACTCGTGGCGGTCGTCCTGTCAGCGCAGGCGACCGATGTGAGCGTCAACCGCGCAACCCGCAAACTGTTCACCGTCGCCAATACTCCCGCGGGGATCGCGGACCTCGGCGTACGCGGCCTCAAGCCGTACATCAAGACCATCGGGTTGTACAACACCAAGGCGAAAAACGTCGTCGCGCTGAGCAAGCGTTTACTAACCGAGCACCAAGGCCAGGTTCCGGATTCCCGGGAAGCCTTGGAAGCGCTGCCGGGCGTCGGCAGAAAGACCGCCAACGTGGTCCTCAACACGGCCTTCGGGCACCCCACGATTGCGGTGGATACACACATTTTCCGAGTATCCAACCGCACCGGTATCGCGCCGGGCAAGAACGTGCTCGCGGTGGAACGCGGGCTTATGCGACATGTACCTGAAGCTTACCGGCGCCACGCGCATCACTGGCTGATTCTGCACGGACGGTATACGTGCACGGCGCGGAAACCGCACTGCAAAACCTGTATTATTAACGACTTGTGCGAATACAAGGGTAAAACCGACACATGAGCCCAGCGGCGGTCGCCACCGGCTTGAGCTATGGCTCCGGACATTTGCGTCACGTAGAGACCGCGGTTCGAGACGCCTTGCACAAGGCGAATCTCAGCCAGGCCAACTCGGTGCTGCTGTTTTTGACCCCGGAGTTCGCGAGCGATCCGCCGGCGGCGCTGCGCACCGCGGCGCGCGTAGCGGGGTGTACTCAGGTCGTGGGTTGTACCGGTGCCGGGCTGTTCACCGAACAGGATTGGGTCCTGGACAGCCCCGCCGCCGCCGCAATGGTATTCGGGGGAGCGGTCGGCCTGGAGCCGGCGCTGCACTACGAAGAACACCAGACGTTGGTCAGCCTCACAACACCTGCCGCCGTGTCGGCGGACTGGCTGGATCTGCCGGTGCAGCGCATCGGTGCGGTATCGACGGATCTCGCCGGACACGGTCCATTCATGGTGTGGCGCGGTAGCCGAGTCTGTAACGAAGAACGCGCCGAGGTGATCGTGCACGGCACCCGTACCAGCATCGTAGTCGCTCAAGGCGTGCGTGCCCTGACCTCGCCGCTGGAGGTCGCCGATGTCGCCGGCCTGGATATCCGGCGCCTGGGGAATTATCCCGCGCTCAACGTGCTGTTCCGCGCCTTGCCGAGCACCATTCGCCAGATGGACCAGATACCGTTGCATCTCGTGATGTGCGGAATCACGTTCGGCGATCCGACCACGGCGATACGGGACGGCCGTTTCCGGCTGGACTACATCGTCTCCGCCAATCAGCAGGACCGGTCGATCACCGTCTCCAGTCCGCTGCCGCGCGGCGCGCGTCTATTCTGGGCGCTGCGCGACAAACTGGCTGCCGAGCGCGCGATGTCTCGATCCATCATCACGGCACGGGAGGAGCTGGGCACCGACCCGGACTTCGCGCTGATGTTCCCGTGCATCAGTCGCGGCCCCTCGTTCTACGGCAATCGCGACCGCGATATCGACCAGCTCAGGTCCCGGTTCCCGGAACTGCCCTTCATCGGCTTCTATGGCAACGGCGAGATCGCGCCCCTGTCGCACGGCTGCGGCTGCCACCTGTTCCAGTACTCCACCGCGCTCGGGTTATTTGCGTTCCACGACTGATCCGTGCGGCGCGGGCGGTTACGCCCGGTCGCGGCCACGCCGGAACTTTCGGCCGCGCCGGCAGTCACAGTCGCGAACGGTGGTGGCGAATCGGGAAGCCGCCGCGATGGTGTTATGATTCGCCGATCCACTACCTCGAACCCAAAAATAACAGCAATGACGGTAGCGCACACAAACAACCGCGAAGCCAGCACGCCAACATCATTTCGCTCTGTGCTCAGGGAACACGGTTGCGAAGATTTCTGCCGGGGAGCCCTCGCCGAACTCCAGATCAATGTCGGCAAATTGTGCAACCAAGCCTGTTCCCACTGCCATGTCGACGCGGGCCCCAAACGGACCGAAATCATGACCCGCGACACGATGGACCGCATCCTCGCTTGGGCCCAGCGGGCCGCCATCAGCCACGTCGACATCACCGGAGGCGCACCGGAACTCAACCCCCACTTTCGATGGTTCGTAGACGCGTTTCTGGACCTCGGTGTGAACACGACGTCGCGCTGTAACCTGACGGTCCTGTTCGAACCGGGCCAGGACGACCTGCCGGACTGGTACGCGGCACGACGCGTGCGTCTGGTGTGCTCGCTGCCCTGTTATACGGAAGACAACGTGGATGCGCAGCGGGGCAAGGGCGTCTTCACGAAAAGCATCCGCGCTTTACGGCTGTTGAACCAGGTAGGCTACGGCGTCGATTCGGATCTGCCTCTAGACCTGGTTTACAACCCTGGGGGCGCGTTCCTCCCGCCATCTCAGACGATCCTTGAGTCCGATTACCGGCAGCGTCTCGCGGACGATTTCGGAATCCGCTTCTCGCGCCTGCTGGTGCTGGCCAATATCCCCATCAATCGATTCGCGCATTATCTGGCGCGCACGGGTCAAACCGCCGACTACCACCGACTGCTGGTCGACAACTTCAATCCGGATACCGTGCCCGGCCTGATGTGCCGGCATCTCATCAGCGCCGACTGGCAAGGACGCGTCTACGACTGCGACTTCAACCAGATGCTGGGCCTGCCCTTGGGCGGATCGCACCCACGTTTTCTATGGCAGTTACACACGGACCATATCGACGGTCAGCCCATCGCCGTAGGGCGGCATTGTTTTGGTTGCACCGCGGGTGCAGGCAGCAGCTGCGGTGGTGCACTCGTCTAACCACGGTTAAGTCAAAAAGGTGACAGACTTGTTTTTCTAGTTACCCTTTTTGGGATTTAGGTTACGAGATCATCGAAGAACGACTTCAGTTTGTCGGTCCAGGTATTTTCTCGAGGATTGTGCCTTACGCCCCCCTTGCGGAGCGACTCGTCCAACCCCCGCAATAGCTCCTTCTGGTGCTTGGTCAGGTTCACCGGCGTTTCGACGCTGACTTTGCAGTATAAGTCGCCGACTTGCCCGCTGCGTACGTTTTTCACCCCTTTGCCACGCAGCCGAAACACCCGCTCAGTCTGGCTTTCGGAAGGGATCTTGAGCCGCGCTCGCCCACCCAGCGTGGGAATTTCGATCTCCCCGCCGAGCGCCAGAGTGGTAAACGGGACCGGCATCTCGCAGTACAGGTCGTCGCTTTCGCGCCGAAATATGGGATGCGGTTTGAGTCGTATCAGCACATACAGATCGCCCGCCACCGCGCCACGTCCTCCGCTTTCGCCCTCTCCGGCGAGGCGAATCTGATCGCCTTCGTCGACACCCGCCGGCACCTTTACAGATAAGGTCTTGGCTTCTCTGACCTGCCCCTGGCCATTACACTTGTCGCACGGATCACGGACGATTTCGCCGGTTCCGTTACAGGTCGGGCAGGTTTGCTGCACCGAGAAAAAGCCCTGCTGCATGCGAACTTGGCCATGACCGCCGCAGGTTGAACAGGTCTGTGGCGTGGTACCCGGTGCGGCACCGGTTCCATGGCAGCGGCTACAGGCCACAGAACGCGGCACCCGGATTTTGACGTCGGTACCGCGAACCGCGTCTTCCAGCGACAGTTCCAGGTTGTAACGCAGATCCGCACCGCGCGCGCTGCGCGATCCCCCGCCCCGTCGTCCGGCGCCGAAGATATCGCCGAAGATATCGCCGAAGATGTCCCCAAAACCACCCGCACCCTGGAACCCCTCCGCGGCCGACGACGGATCGATACCGGCGTGACCGAACTGATCGTAGGCGGCACGTTTTTGAGCGCTGGACAACACGTCATAGGCTTCCTTCGCCTCCTTGAAGTTGGCTTCCGCCTGGGCGTCGTCCGGGTTGCGATCCGGATGGTATTTCATGGCAAGGCGCCGGTACGCTTTCTTGATATCGGCGTCAGAAGCGTTGCGTTGTACTCCCAACACTTCGTAGTAATCACGCTTTGCCATTTCCCACCTTCGTTGTTATCCGTCTCTAGTCATAAGCAACGACAGGCGCGAGCCTCGCACGACTCACGCCTGCCGGTCAGACTGCCATTATCAGTGGCTTATTTCTCAGCGAGTTGCAAACCTTGTCAACTGTTGTCCTTGTTGTCCTTAACCTCTTCGAACTCCGCGTCGACCACGTTATCGTCGCCGCCACCGGATTGGGTCGCATCGTCCCCAGCAGCTCCGGCGCCATGAGTACCGGCTTCGCTGGCCTGCTCCTCACTAGCGGCGCGTTTGTACATTTCCTCAGCCAGCTTGTGGCTGGCCTCGGCCAGCGTCTGAGTCTTGGACTTGATCGCTTCAGTGTCTTCGCCCTTCACGGCCTCTTCCAGATCCGTGATCGCCGCTTCGATCTTGCCTTTTTCGTCGTCAGCCAGTTGCTCGCCCATCTCGGTCAGCGACTTACGTACGCTGTGGATCATCGCCTCCGCCTGGTTGCGGGCGTCCACCAACTCACGCGCTTTGCGGTCTTCTTCCGCATGGGTTTCGGCGTCGCGCACCATTTCCTCGATTTCGGATTCGCTCAAACCCGAACTGGATTTGATAACGATCTTGTTTTCCTTGCCGGTGGCCTTGTCCTTCGCCGACACGTGCATGATTCCATTGGCGTCGATATCGAACATTACTTCAATCTGCGGCATTCCGCGTGGCGCCGGCGGGATATCCGTCAAATCGAAACGACCGAGAGATTTGTTGCCTGCGGCCATTTCGCGTTCACCCTGAAGCACGTGCACGGTTACCGCCGTCTGATTGTCGTCGGCGGTCGAGAAGACCTGCGTGGCCTTGGTCGGAATGGTCGTATTCTTGTCGATCAACTTCGTCATTACGCCACCTAAGGTTTCGATACCCAACGACAGTGGCGTGACGTCCAGCAACAATACGTCTTTGACATCGCCGCCCAGTACACCGCCCTGAATCGCGGCACCGACCGCCACCGCTTCGTCCGGATTCACGTCTTTGCGCGGCTCTTTACCGAAGAAGTCCTTGACTTTCTCCTGAACTTTGGGCATCCGCGTTTGGCCGCCTACCAGGATGATGTCGTCGATCTCGCTCGCGGGCAGGCCCGCGTCCTTCAGGGCCACCTTGCACGGTTCAATCGTCTTCTGAATGAGGTCCTCGACCATCGATTCCAGCTTCGCGCGGGTGATCTTCATATTCAGATGTTTCGGGCCGCTGGCGTCGGCCGTGACGTACGGAAGGTTCACCTCGGTTTGAGTACTGGAAGACAGCTCGATCTTGGCTTTTTCGGCCGCCTCCTTCAGACGCTGCATCGCCAGCGGATCGCCGCGCAGATCCATGCCCTGATCTTTCTTGAACTGATCGGCAAGGTAGTCGATCACCCGCCGGTCGAAATCTTCGCCACCCAGGAACGTATCGCCATTGGTGGACAACACCTCGAACTGATGTTCGCCATCGATGTCGGCGATTTCGATGATGGAGATGTCGAAGGTGCCGCCGCCCAGGTCATACACCGCGACCTTGCGATCGCCCTGCTTCTTGTCCAGCCCATATGCGAGCGCCGCCGCCGTGGGTTCATTGATGATGCGTTTGACGTCCAGACCGGCGATCTTGCCCGCGTCTTTGGTCGCCTGCCGTTGCGAATCGTTGAAATAGGCCGGGACCGTAATCACCGCCTCGGTCACCGACTCACCCAGATAGTCCTCGGCGGTTTTCTTCATCTTCTGCAGGATGCGCGCGGAAATTTCCGGCGGTGCCATGTCCTTGCCATTGATATGAACCCAGGCGTCCCCGTTCTTGGCTTTCACGATCTTGTACGGCATGAGGTCGATGTCACGCTGCACGACTTCCTCGTCGTGCTTGCGGCCGATGAGCCGTTTGACCGCGAATACGGTATTGTGCGGATTGGTCACCGCTTGCCGTTTGGCCGGCTGACCGACGAGCACTTCCCCGTCTTCGGCAAATGCCACCACGGAGGGAGTGGTGCGGTCGCCCTCGCTGTTCTCGAGGACCCGGGCGTTCCCCCCCTCCATGACCGCGACGCACGAGTTCGTGGTTCCCAAGTCTATACCGATGATTTTTCCCATTGCTTTTGCCTCGAACTGAAAAATTAGGTCGTTTTTACTAAGTGGGGTTGGACGGGCTCAATTCAAGCTTTCTTCCGCTTGCGGTTCGCGGGCTTTGGCCACGATCACGGTGGCCGGTCGCAGCAATCGTTCGTGCAGCGTGTAGCCTTTCTGAATGACGGCCATCACGTGATTGGGCTCGATTTCCGCAGATTCCTGCATGCTGAGCGCCTGGTGCTGTTGGGGATCCAATTTGTCGCCGGGCTTGGGGTCCACCACCTCGATGGCGAATTTCGCGAACACCGAGTCGAGTTGTTTCAACGTCAGATCCAATCCTTCCTGCATCCGTGCGAGACTCTCGTTGTCCGACTCTTTGAGCTCCACGGCCTGGGCCAGCTCCAGGCTGTCCCGGACGTTCAACATCTCGGCCGCGAATTGCTCAATGGAAAACTTGCGCGCATTGGCGATGTCCGCCTCGGCGCGTCGCCGGGTATTTTCTACCTCGGCCTTGGCGCGCAGAAATCGGTCTTCGTGCTCTTGAATCGCAGTTTGCATCGCTTCCAATTGTTCCTCGAGCTCGGCGATCCGGTCGCCGGGCGCTGCTTCGCGCTCTTCACCCGTCTGGTCCTCAGCCGGCGCTACGGCCTGTGCTTCCGGCTCGGCGTCCGCAGCGTCGGCGGGTTCGTCGCTCGCCTCGGGGTTTACCGGTTCCTTCTGCATGGAATCCCGTGTTTCACTCATTTTTATTTACTCGTCTCACCGCTTTTGTGATGGATGGGGTCGGAAGCCAAGATTTTCAACACCGTTCAGTCGTATCCCAGTCGATCCGCCGCCGAGCTCGACAGCGCACCGCTCAACAACTTAGCCGTAACATCGACGATCGGGATCACTTCCCCATACTCCATGCGGGTCGGTCCGATCACACCGACCGTCCCGATGGGCTCGCCGTCGACGTCGTAAGGCGCCACCACCAGGCTGCAGTCGTGCAGGGAGTCGTAGCCGGACTCGTCGCCGATGAAGATACTGATCCCGTTGACACGCATGCTGCGGTCCAGAAGGTCCAACAGGTCGTGCTTGGTCTTGAAGGCATCGAAAAGGGCCTGCAGTTTCTCCAATTCGCACAGATCGGGCACGTTGAGAAGATTCGTCTCCCCGGAAAGCATGATATCGTCAGCGTCACCCTCTTCCGATGCAAACAGCCGACCGGCCATCGACAACGCAGTGTGGGTAATACGATGCATCTCATCGCTGTCCGCCTGCATCTCATGCACCAGCCTGCGCCGTACCTGACTCAGTAAAGAGCCTGCATAGGCGGCGTTGAAGAAATTGGCGGCCTCGATCAGTTCACTTTCACTATACTCACGTTCGGTGGGGATAACGCGGTTCTGAACGCGGCCATCGTCGGTGACCAGGATGGTTAACACCCGTTTCGCCGACAGCTTCAAAAACTCGATCTGCCGGAATCGAGAATTGCGCTGGCCCGGAATCAAGATCACCCCCGCAAATTGGGTGATCTGGGAAAGAATTTCCGATGCGTTCAACAGCAGCACCTTTGGGTCCCACTCGCCGACGAGCCGCTCTTCGATCTCGCGAAAAGCGTCGTGATCCAGCGGCTTGACCTTGAGCAGGCTATCCACGAACAGGCGGTAACCCTGCTGCGTGGGAACCCGACCGGCCGACGTGTGGGGTGCCTTGATGAGTCCCAGTTCCTCGAGATCGGACATCACGTTACGAATTGTGGCCGGGCTCAGGTCGAGCTTCGCCTCCTTCGCCAGAGTTCGCGAGCCGACCGGCTGGCCGCCCACGATATACAGCTGAATGAGTTTCTTGAGGAGCGTCTCCGCCCGTTCGCTCAATACCTCTCTCATGTCCTAACTATATCAAAACCCACGCCGATTTTGGCACTCCTAAGTGGCGAGTGCTAATTCCCGCATCCTGCCCCGACGTGCTAATGTCGGAACCGGCCGCGGTCGACCTCGCCTACGAGTCCGACCCACCGCCGGAGTACCGCGGCACGCGCCCAAGCGCATACCAAGCGTCATACAAGATCAGGACAATGCCTTCTTCCTTCAAATGCATCGGGTTGTTCGGAAAATACAAAGACCCCAGTGCTCGTGAGGCTTTGTCCGGGCTGGCCGAATATCTGCGCTACCGCAGCGTCGAGGTGCTGCTCGGAGACACGACCGCCGAGGAGATCTCGGATTCCCACGCCCGGCGGCTGCACGAAGGCCAAGTCGGGGAACACATCGATCTCGGCATCGTGATCGGCGGCGACGGCACAATGCTCCACGTGGCGCGTTCGCTGGCCGATTTCGGGGTCCCGGTGGTGGGCGTCAATATGGGACGCCTGGGCTTTTTGACCGACATCGCACTGGTCGACATGTATGAGGATGTGGGGCGCATCCTAGATGGCGAGTATTCGACCGAAGACCGCTTGATGTTGCACGTCGAGGTGCGGCGCGACGACCGGGTGCTGGCGGAAGACGTCGCGCTGAACGACATGGTGATCGGCAAGGGCGAGCTGGAACGGTTGATTGAGATTCGTACTTTCGTCGACGGTGAGTTCGTCACCAGCGCCCGCTCGGACGGCGTCATCATCGCCACCCCCACCGGTTCCACGGCGTACGCGCTGTCCGCCGGAGGCCCCATCCTGACCCCGCAACTGCGCGCCATCATCATGGTGCCGATCTGTCCCCATATGTTGTCCAATCGACCAATCGCCCTGCAGGATACGGCCGTTATCGATTTGAAACTCATCGACGTGTGCGAGCAGTGCGCCCACGTCTCGGTCGACGGGCAGATCAAGTATCACCTGGACGGCGATGAGACGGTGCGGGTGCAGCGCGCGAAACGCACCGTGACGCTGGTGCGCACCCTCGAGCACGATCACTTCTCGGTGCTGCGTGCGAAACTCGGCTGGGGTGAGGATCTGTAGGCGGTCGATGCTGCAATCCTTATACGTCAAAGATTTCGCCATTGCTGAAACCATCGAGTTGGAGTGCGAGGGGGGACTAACCGTGGTTACCGGAGAAACCGGCGCCGGTAAATCCATCGTCGTCGACGCATTGAGCCTCGCTCTCGGCGGTCGCACCGACGCCTCTGCGATCCGCCACGGAGCACCGTACGCCGAAATCACCGCCACGTTCGCGCCGCCTGCTCACGTTCAGGAGTGGCTCGCGGAGCAGGAGCTGGACGCCGACGGAGAGTGTATCGCGCGCCGCGTCATTCACGCGCGGAAGCCGGCCAAATCGTACCTCAACGGCCGACCCACCACCGCCCAGACATTGCGTGCACTCGGCGCGCTCCTGGTCGACATTCACGGTCAGCACGAACATCAACGGCTCCTCAAGCGGGAGGTGCAGCGCCGGCTGGTCGATCGGTACGGCGACCTGGAACCGGCGGTTGCCGGACTGGCCGAGACATACCGCGAGCTCGAAGCGCTCAAACGCCGCATCACCGAACTCGAAGCCCGCACGACCGGTGACCAATCGGAATTGGAACTGTTGCGTTATCACATCAGCGAACTCGAAGAGTTGCGACCTGGCGCGGAAGAGTACGCGGAGCTCGAAACCGAACAAAAGCGGCTCGCGCACGCCGAGGAACTACGCACCGGCGTGGACGCGCTCCTTCATGTGCTGTATGACGCGGATGAACACGCGGTCAAAACAACGCTCGACCGCGGGGTCGACCGGCTGCTCGGTCTCATTGACTACGATCCAGGGTTGACAGCGGCGCGCGACGCACTCGAACGCGCCGGCGTCGAAATCGACGACGCAATCACCGACTTGCGCACCGCCGCAACGCGTGCGGATCTGGACCCCGACCGCCTGCGGGAAGTGGAGGAACGCATCGGCGTACTCCTGGACATGGCCCGTAAACACCGCTGCGCGCCGCAGCAACTGCCGGACACGCTGGCGCGTTTGCGCACTCAGCGCGACGAGCTAGAAAATCTCGACGCAATCATCGGTGAGGCGCGGGCGGCCTACGAATCCGCGTATCGGGACTACTTGAGCGCAGCGGCAGCGCTCTCGGAACGCCGCGCCGACGCGGCCCAGGCGCTGTCTGCGGCGGTCACCGCCAGGCTTCAGGATCTCGGTTTCAACGGCGGCGAACTGCACATTCGGGTCACGCCGCTACCTGAGGACCGGGTCACCGCCCACGGTCTGGACCACATCGAATTCGAAGTGCGCACGAATCCGGATCAACCGCACCGACCGTTGGCGCGTATCGTCTCTGGCGGTGAGCTGTCGCGCATCAGCCTGGCGATCCAGGTAACTTCCAGGACCGATACCGCGGTACCCACGGTGATCTTCGACGAAGTCGATGTGGGTATCGGGGGACGGGTTGCCGAGATCGTTGGACAGCAGCTCCGTGAGCTGGGTGGGACCCACCAGGTGTTGTGCGTCACACATCTGCCGCAAGTGGCTGCGCAAGGCCACCATCACACGCGGGTGTACAAGACTACGGGGGCACGCACCCGGGTGGACGTGGAAACGCTCGATGAGCGGCAGCGCGTCGAGGAGCTCGCGCGGATGCTCGGCGGGGTGGAGATTACCCGCCAGACCCTGGCGCACGCCGAAGACCTGCTGGGAAGGCTCGCAAGTTGAACGACGCATCTGCGGTCACCGCCCTGCCCGTCCTGCCGGCAGCGGTCGCGGACGTGCCCGCCATCCACGCACTGCTCGAGATCTACGCCGGCGAGGGCAATCTCCTACCGCGTTCGGAAGTCGACATCCGCACTAATCTCGCCGACTTCTGTGTCGTGCGGGATGACTGCAAAACCATCGCTTGCGGTGCGCTCGAGGTATTTACCGCCGACCTCGGTGAGGTACGCAGCCTCGCCGTGGACGCGCTCTACACGTCGCGAGGGGTGGGTCGCTCGATCGTCGAATATCTGATCAACGAGGCGCGCGCACGCGGTCTGACACGCCTCATGGCGCTGACCTACCGCCCGGAATTTTTCGCCCGACTGGGCTTCGCGGTGGTTCCCAAGTCCAGCCTGCCGGAAAAGGTCTGGGGCGTGTGCGTCACGTGCTACAAATTCCACCGCTGTGACGAAATCGCCGTTATGCGCCCCCTCTAGGCCGGCCTAAGGATTTTACCCCGAGACCCCCGATCGGCTATGATCGGCGCGGTTCCACCGACACTTTGCAACCCTATGCGTCATTGCCTCCGCCTCCTGTCGCTGGCCGCCGTGGCACTCCTGCTGGCGGCTTGTATGCGCACCTACAAGCTCGATATTCAGCAAGGCAACGTCGTCTCGCAGAAACAGATCTCCCAACTGCAGCGCGGCATGACCAAGCGCGAAGTACGGTACGTCTTGGGAACACCGCTGGTGACCGATCCGTTCCACGACCACCGCTGGGACTACTATTATTCCTACAAGCCGGGAAGCGCGTCCGATCCCAACGAGCGGCGTGTGACTCTGGTCTTCGATGGGGATCGACTGGATCACGTTGACGGCGATGTGGCGCTGAATTCGACCACCCGAAGCGTGGATGACGACGGTGAGCTCGTGGCCTCAGGCACGCCGGTGACGGAACCCATCAAGAAAGACAAAAAGGGCTGGTGGGGTCGCATGCTCGACAAATTCCGTCGCTAGGGGCGCGGCCCGCCGCCAGCGGCTCGCCGACGGGCTTACCTTCTTAGACGGCGCGCGTCCGCCAAGCGGCGTCGGGCCTGTTTCGGATCCACCACCAGTGGCCGGTAAAGCTCCACCCGGTCGCCGTCCACCACCGAGGTGTCGAGACCCACGCGACGACCGAATATACCGACCGGGTGCGCCTCCGGCGTTCCCCCGATTTCCGTCAAAATTCCGGACGCCACCACCACCTCGCGTACGGTACTGCCACGAGGAACACGCACTTGCCGCCGTACCGCACGGCGCCGTTCGGCGAATACCACCTCGACAGTGACAGGTTCAGCGCTCGCCATACAGCTCCCGCGCGCGGCGCGTAAAGGCGTCCACCTGACCGTCGACAATTATTGAGAACACGCGCCCCACTAACGCCGCCGTGAGCCGGTTGCTGAAATCGAAACACATATCGAGCTCGATTTTACTTGCCCGCTCATCCAGGGCCTCGAAGCGCCATACCCCCTGTAAATGACTGAACGGACCTTCCACGAGTTCTATGTTAATCGAGCGATGCGGCTCCATCCGGGCGCGCGTCGTAAACGTCTTGTGCAAGCCCTTGTAGGCGATGGTGATGGACGCCACCAGGATGTTCGCCTCCTGGGATAGGATCCTGGCCCCGCCGCACCATTTGAGGAATTCGCCGTAACGCGGGATATCGGCGACCAGAGCGTACATCTCTTCCGCCGAGTACGGGACGAGCGCGGAACGCTTAACCTCTGGCACCGAGGTAATTGCCGAAAATCAGAAAGAACAACACCACCCCCACCGAAGTGGGTGCCACAAACCGCACCAGAAAGCGCCATACGCGATAACCCGCGCCGGTGCTCATCGCCAGCTCCTCTTCGGTACTGGCGCGCCGCATGACCCATCCGGCGAACACGGCGATCAGAATTCCCCCGAGCGGTAGCATGATGTTTGAGGTCAGTATGTCGAGCATATCGAACACGCCGTTCGTTTTCGCCGCGCCGAAAAAGCTGAACTCAAACGCCCAGTCACTGAACGACATCACGGTGGCGATTCCCAGAAACCAGATCACCGCACCCACCAGTAACGACGACTTCATGCGCGGCATCCCCCGGGTCTCGGTCAGCCACGCCACGACCGGCTCGATCAGTGAGATTGCCGAGGTCCAGGCCGCGAAAACTAAGAGCAGGAAAAACAACGTGCCCCACAACGCGCCACCGGTCATTTGACTGAACGCGATCGGCAGGGTCTGAAAAATCAAACTGGGCCCGGCACCGGGTTCCAGGCCGTTGGCGAAAACGATGGGGAAAATCGCGAGCCCGGCCATCAACGCCACCAGCGTATCGGCGATTGCAATGGTAAACGTGGTGCCGCCGATGGATGCGCCCTGCGGCAGGTAGGAGCCGTAGATCATGATCGCGCCCATTCCCAGGCTCAGGCTGAAGAACGCCTGCCCCATCGCCCCCAGCACGTCGCCACCGCTCAGTTGACTGAAGTCCGGCCGAAACAGGAACTCGACGGCAGCCGAGAACGCGCCGTTGCCCATGGCGTAAACGACCAGCGCGACGAGCAACAGAAAAAGCGCCGGCATCAACACCTTAACGGCTTTTTCTAAACCCGCTTCGACACCGCGGCCCACGACCGCCACGGTCATGATCATGAATACGCTATGCCAAACCAACAGACCGGTTGGATTCGTCACGAACTGGCCGAACATGGCGCGGATCCCGTCTGCGTCGATCCCGGAAAACCCCCCGCTCGCGGCTTTGAACACGTAAGCCAGGGTCCAGCCGGCAATCACGCTGTAAAAGGACAGAATCAGAAAACCGGCAATGACCCCCATCCACCCGAGTCCCACCCAGCGCGGACTGGCTGCCTCCACCCGCGCCAGCGTCCGCATGGTGTTGATCGGACTGCGCCGTGCACGCCGCCCCAGCAACACCTCGGCCATCATGATCGGCAGGCCGATCAACAACACGCAGGCGAGGTACACCAGGACGAAGGCACCGCCGCCGCCCTGGCCGGCCATGTAGGGGAACTTCCAGATATTGCCGAGTCCCACCGCCGATCCGGTGGCCGCCAGGATGAATGCCCAGCGAGAGGACCATTGCGCGTGCACGTAGTTGTTGTCGGTGACTGCCATTGCCTGTGTCTCATCCGGTCCGAAGCGGGTATCGCGCTGGGCCGCGAAGCCGGTTTTGGCGCGAAGTGTAGCGTAAGCGCGGCGAACACGCACTCGCGTACACCTTTCCCGGGTGTAGGGAGTGTGGTTGAATCCGAAGGCCCGCGATCCCGATGCGAACTTCATGCGCAAGAAAAGCAAGCCCAAAAACACCAACGTCATTGCCGAGAACCGCAAGGCGCGCCACGACTATTTTCTGGAAGAACTGTTCGAGGCCGGCCTGGCGCTGGAGGGTTGGGAGGTCAAAAGTCTGCGCGACGGGCGCGCGCAGCTCAAAGAGAGTTACGTCATTGTCCGCAACGGCGAGTTGTTCCTGTTCGGCGCGCACATTTCGCCGCTCGCCTCGACATCGACCCACGTGCATGCCGATCCGACCCGCACGCGCAAATTGTTGATGCACCGAAAAGAGATCGCTCGCCTTACCGGCGCCGTGGATCGCCAAGGGTATACGCTGGTGCCGGTGTCGCTGTACTGGAAGTCCGGGCGCGTAAAGCTCAAGATCGCGCTCGCCAAGGGCAAGAAACAGCACGACAAACGCGCGCAGATCAAACAACGCGAGTGGGACCGCGAACAGCACCGCATTCTGAAACACGCGCGCTGACTCCGGCGCATCGAGTCTCGACGGCCGGTGTGAACGCTTGCGCATCACCCGCAAAATGACGGGTCCGCCATACCGCGGTTTGGTTTTTCGAGATGCGTGCAGGCCCCTTGACCGAGCCCGGGTATGACGCGCCACCCGAGGGCAGCGGCCTGCCACGATCGCCGGTCCGACACGCCGCCACGACGGACTTGAATCCTTGCATCGCTTTATACAGAAATTCGTGTTTCTTTACCGATCGTTATAGCCACTTTCTAAACCTGATCATAACCCTTGCTTCGGGGTTGACCGTCCCCATATACTGAGAGGTAAGAAGGAGTTTCAGGTGCGGTCGATCGGCCGTGCATCGCTCATTGGGGGCGACTGGCTTCGACGTGGGTTTTGAGGCCATTGGTGCATGCCGAGGTGCAGAGTTCCTCGTAAATCCAACTGCAAACTATTAGTTGCCAACGACGACAACTACGTTTTAGCGGCTTAACCCCGCTAACCGCTCACCCGCGTTTGTCCGTGGACCGGGATTCGAGGGGTCAAATCACACGGAATCGCGTAACGGTGCGTCCGTTATCGTTGCGTTAAATCCATAGCGGACTCGCTGGTCGGCACGCTCGTCTGCCGGTGTGCGGCCAGTCAAAGCAAGGCGCAGACTAAGCATGTAGATCCGGTGTGCGGAGGGCTTACGGACGCGGGTTCGATTCCCGCCGCCTCCACCAGTTTTATTAATAAGAACAAATAGTTAAACTGAATTTGGCATCCCAAAATTCGGCCTTTTTCTTTGCCGGCGGTCCTTGCAGCGTGATTTCCTTTCCCGCAATTTCGGGGCCCCCACCGACGAAGAATGCCCTAGCCTGGAACTGGAAAGAGCGTAAAACGCTCGACGTACTGACTAACGATCCGCGCGTGACACGATCTGATGCAGGAACGTGCCCAGATCGATGAGCCCGGCAGCGGTTTGGAAACATCAAGACCGCGACTGCAGTAGCGTCCCCGTTGGGTGACAATGACTGCGTAGTGCACTTGCGACGCCGCTTGCGCTATCGTCGCAGCCTATGTCTGCGCCGGCAACGACAAATTACGCCCAAACGACCGTCACCGCGGTGGTTATTGCGAACATGATCGGCACCGGCGTGTTCACGAGTCTGGGATTTCAACTCGTTGATCTGCGCTCGGGCTTCGCGCTGCTCGCGCTATGGGTCGTCGGCGGCGTTGTTGCCCTGTGTGGCGCAATGAGCTATGCGGAACTGGGTGCCGCGCTGCCGCGCTCCGGAGGCGAATACAATTTCCTGGCACGCATCTACCATCCAGCGGCCGGATTTGCCGCCGGCTGGGTGTCCGCGACGATCGGATTCGCGGCGCCGTCGGCGTTGGCCGCAATGACGTTCGCAGCGTACGCCACATCGGCTTGGCCGGCCGATTTCGATGCCCGCGACGAACAGTGGATCGCCGTCGCACTGATTGTCGTATTGACTCTGGTGCACGCGTTGTCGCGCCGTCAGAGCGGCGGCCTGCAGTCAACGTTCACGGCGCTGAAGGTGGCCGCAATCATCGTGTTTTGTGTCGCTGCCCTGATTCTGACGCCGAAATGGCAGCCGCTGTCGGTGCTGCCGCAAAGCGAGGATGTGGCGCTTCTTACCAGCGGCGCGTTCGCGGTGTCGCTGATTTATGTTAGCTATGCCTACACGGGTTGGAACGCGGCAACCTATCTGAGCAGCGAACTCGACAATCCGCAGCGAGACCTGCCGCGAATCCTGTTAATCGGAACAGCTGTAGTCACCGCACTATATGTATCGCTCAACTATGTGTTTCTGAAAGTTGCGCCGGTTCAGGACATGGTGGGTCAAATCGAAGTCGGTTTCATTGCTGCGCGACATGCGTTCGGCGATGCCGGCGGACGATTCGCCGGCCTCGCTCTGGCACTGTTGTTGATATCGACAGTAAGCGCGATGACGATGGCCGGCCCGCGCGTACTGCAAGTCATCGGTGAAGACTTTCCGGCGTTAGCCGTGCTCGCTCGCAAAAACAATGATCGACTACCGCATGTCGCTATAGCGGCGCAGTCACTGCTGACGATCCTGTTCATCGTAACGTCGACTTTCGAATCGGTGCTCGTTTTCGCAGGCTTCACGCTGGCCCTGAACAGCTTTGTCACCGTGCTCGGAGTGTTTGTGCTACGGTGGCGCCACCCTGACCTCGAACGGCCCTTCAGCACGCTCGCCTATCCGTTCACGCCACTTGTCTACTTGACGGTCACCGGCTGGACGCTCGCGTTTGTGCTGTATTCGAAGCCGGTCGAAGGTCTCGCTGGGCTCGGCATAGTCGTGTCCGGACTGATCGTATATTTCATCGTTACTCGGCAAAAATCTACGTAGGGACTGTCTTTAGCTCAAAGCCAGTGGACTTCGGCGAACTGCTGAACGAGAAGAAAAAGCCCGTACGTCTCGCGAGGCGAACGCCTATGATTGAGATTCGCACAGTGGGCTTCAGGCCTTAAGTCATGCCGATGTGTCATGTCCCGCAAATAACTTATCGTTCAGAACCCCACACAAGGGGCGAGTCGAAGCGCCTTGCGCCGGCAATGGCAGCCCTTATCGTAAGACCTGATGATGAGGCACCACACGTGAGTGAGGGCAAGTCGGTGAGCGACCGTACACGGTAATGGCAAACACGTGCGAAAACCTGCGCGATAACGTGGACGGCAATTTCTTCGTCGATTCCACCTGCGTCAACGGCGGTGTCAGCCGCCACTATGCGCCTGCGATTCGGTGCCGGTTCGGAAAGGGCGTTTATTTTTCCCTGTGCGCCACGAATACGTAATAAACTTGGGCGGGGTGTTTCCATACATCCTATCTAGTGTCCGTCCAGAAAGGCGGACCCGAGGTCCGGTGCAGAACGCACCAACACTTTCGATGACCGCAAGCCATTGAATATGAAGGAAAGGGAAACCACGTTTTTCCGTTTCCGTATCCATGACGGCCAGGAAGGTCGTTTACGGACGAGAACCAGCCAAACATGTCGCTCCTGACCAAGAGAGGTTGTTAGGCCAATGTCTGAAGAATATATCGATGTAGGAAGTAACTCCAATCAGTCATCTTCGACAGATATCCAGAATGTCGCTGAAACGCGCGTGGCCCTTTTTGTAACCTGCCTGGTTAATACGATGCGCCCAACGGTAGGCTTCGCTGCACTCAAATTGTTGGAAGATGCTGGCTGTCAAGTTGATGTTCCAGAACAGCAATCATGCTGCGGCCAGCCTGCATTCAACTCAGGGGATGACGAGGGCACCCGCCAAATTGCTTATCAAATAATCCAACGGTTTGAGGGTTACGACTACGTCATAGTACCTTCCGGATCATGCGCGGGCATGATCAAGAAGAATTTCGTAGAAATATTCAAAGCGCAGCCAGAGTGGCAATCACGGGCTCAAAAGCTTGCGGATAAAACCTTTGAACTGCTTTCTTTTCTCGTAGATGTCTGTCAATACATGCCGCAGGGCATAGAGCTTGATGGGACTTATACCTATCACGATAGCTGCACGGGTTATCGCTCTCTCAATGTCTATGAGCAGCCACGCAAAATGCTTTCCAATGTCCAAGGGCTCGAGCACAGGCCTCTGCACGGCCATTCCGAATGTTGCGGTTTCGGCGGTACTTTCTGCGTCAAGTACTCTGACATTTCCGATGCCATCGTTGAGGAAAAAACCGAAAACATTCTGAATACTGAAGCGGATTACCTGCTAGGCGGAGATATGGGGTGCCTGATGAACATGGCAGGCAAGTTAAACCGTGAAGGCCACAAAAAGATTCAGGCATTGCACGCTGCCGAAGTGCTGGCAGGTATGGCTCCCGACATCCTGAGGAGCAAGTAATGTACACAAACAAACCAGAAGACTTCAAAAAGAATGTCAGTCACGCACTGTCGCAGCCGAATCTGAAGTCCGTTATCAGGAGAACGACTGACAAGGCAGAGGCCAAGCGCGCGGAAGCCATCGAGAATTTTCCCGGTTTCGAAAATGCGCGCCTGCAGGGCAAAAAGGTAAAAGACCATACGATTCGGTACATGGATCATTACCTCGCCGAGTTTGAAAAAAATGCCCAGGCGCAGGGAGCCATTGTCCATTGGGCTAACGATGGTGAAGAGGCATCACGTATTGTGTTGGATATTTGCCGCCAGCATGAGGCCCGAAAGGTTACCCGCAGCAAATCGATGCTGGGCGAGGAGATTGGTCTTTCTCACGCTTTAGACAATGCGGGAGTCGAGCGTGTAGAGACCGATTTGGCAGAGCATATTATCCAGCTTGCTGGCGACCCGCCATCGCACATCGTCTGGCCGGCAATGCATCGTAGTCGTGAGGATGTCATCAAACTGTTTCGCGAGTTTCATAGGGAACCGACATCGTCAGAAGAGATTATCGAGCTTGTTCGCAGTGCCCGTCGTGACTTACGAACCAAGTTTTTGACTTCAGATATAGGCATCAGCGGTTCCAACTTTCTACTTGCAGATAGCGGTTCAACCTGCACGGTAACCAATGAAGGCAATGCCGAACTAACTACTACGCCACCTAAAGTACACATCGTAACGGCAGGTATTGAAAAGCTGGTACCTTCCATGGCACATGCGATTCCACTGCTGAGGTTGCTGACCCGATCGGCAACGGGCGGTGAGATAACCCAGTACATCACATTCCACAATGGACCGAAACGGGAAAATGACGCAGACGGGCCCGAAGAATGCCATATAGTTCTGGTCGACAACGGCCGCACAAGGATGCTCGCGGACGGCATGGAAGAGATGCTGCGTTGCATTCGCTGTGGTGCCTGTATGAATCACTGCGTGGTTTACAAACATATCGGCGGACATGCTTACGGTTCAGTCTATCCGGGCCCCATGGGATCGGTCTTGACACCTCACCTGAACAGTTTGCAGGTCGCCAACAAGCAGACCCATGCCTGTACCCTGAATGGACGCTGCGAAGAAGTCTGCCCCGTCAAGATCCCGCTGCCAAAGCTAATACGATCATTGCGGGCCCGATCCTGGAAAAAAGGCTACGAGCCTCTCACGAATCGCTTTTTCGTCACGGCTTTTGCGCAATTGGCAAAACGCCCCTGGTTATTCCAGTTGTCCTGCAGCTCGGGCGTTATTTTCATGAAGCTCTTTATCCGTAACGGTTGGATAGGTTCGATGCCGATGGCAAGTGGTTGGACCCGAAATCGTGATTTGATTGCACCGGGCTCCCGGACGTTCATGCAGCAATACAAGAAAATGAAGAAGCAACGGAATTGAGGGCGGGAACATGATTGATAAAAGCAGAGAAGCCGTTAGCCGAGATCGTATTTTTTCGGCCATTCGTGATGCCAGCCCGACCACGACAGCAGATAGCGCCACCATAGAGCAAGAAGCACTGGCAATACTTGACGAGAGTGTTGATGCCCGCCCAGCTTTGTTGGCGGAGGATGCTGCCGACGCGCTGGTTAGACGGATAGATAAGGGGCTTGTGATTGGCACCAGCTGTGAGCGCATTGAATCGCTGACTGAGTTGCCGGGCGCCGTTAAAGCTTTTTTGGCCGAACACGGGCTGGAGAAGGAGCTACAGATTCAACAAACCGATCAACTACAAGCCGTGGACTGGCAGGATCTCAACATCGAGGTCGATATTAAACAGGACAATACCGTTGGTTTGTGCTGGGCTGAATATGGTATTGCAGAAACCGGCTCTTTCGTCATTCACTCCAGTGCTGAGATGCCTATCCTGCTAAACTTCCTGCCTTTGTATCTGATGGCAGTGATTCCTCGGTCCAAGATACTGCATTACATGGACGACTACGCTCTAATTGCAAACGGAATCGCCCAACAGGGAGAGACTCCTCGCAACATGTGCATAATCTCAGGAGCGAGTGGAACGACCGATATCGAGGGCGTATTGGTTCAGGGAGCACATGGACCCGAGGTACTTCGTCTAGTCATTGTTGAATCCCTGTAGGACCCCATCAATCCCTATCAGGTCAAGCGGGAGTATTTGTGGGGGCATTTAGAGAAATGCTGTTTAAGTCACTGATTTTATTGATAACAAAGACGCCGCCTCCACCAGACGAATAAGGTCAGCCTGGTGCTGACCTTTTTGCGTTTGCGGCGGTGTGGTTGAGAATCCGCGTTCCGGGTTCGACGAGCAGCGCCGGGAGCGCTGCCGAACGTCGCGCAGCGACAGCCCGAAGGGCGAGGCGCAGGGATGCGCGCCGAGTAATCCCGCCGCCTCCACCAAAGTCCGAGTTCACCCGGAAAGCAGATTCTTACTTTCGCTGCCACCCGACGACAGCTGCTATTGCCTCGATCAGTTCTTTGGGAATAGGCGACCGGCGTTTCTGAACGCAGCTTTGGTTCTCGCATTACACGGTTGGCTGCGCAGACCGGGTATGAGAATCCGGTCGATCCCTTTACATTAGGAGCAAAAGCGGCTCGCGCCTTAGAACGGAAAATCCGGTGTCGGCCCTTGAACACCCTCGAAGCGGTCGTCCGGATCAGGGCGTTCGAAGGGCGGCGGAAATTCCGCGCCGGACTCATAGGCGCCGATGTCGCAGCGGTCACCGGCTGGGCGCAGTGCACGGCGTTGATCGTTCGGCAGGCATCCAGCGAAAAAATTGGCGTCAATCGCCGGGCTGCCAAGCCGCATGGGTGCGGGTGAAACCGCCGTTGTCAGCCAGAGGCCGCAATATCGGATCAGTGTCGATCAAATCGTTTACGCCGCTCAGGTTACAGCTCAATCCCGAATCCAGATTCGAATCCACCGAATCCAACCAGCCGGGTCTAACTGCGTAGTAGCCGAAATAGCAATTTTGTTCTTTGGGCTGGTTGGCGAAGATTGTCGCTACCGCCTGCACCATGATTCGACCCGAATTGATAAAGATCCCGCTGCCGAACTCAGCCGTATTGTCGGCCATGGTCGTGTGCTGAAGACTGATCGCATTGCGTACAGCGCCAAAGCGCGGGTCCGAAGCGCGGCTCAACGGGTTGAATTGCACATCGATAGCGCCGCCGTATCGAGCATCGTTGCCACTCAACGTCGTATTCACAATCGCAGCCGGGCCGCGGATCTTCATACCACCGCCCGTATTGGCGGTATTCCCCGCAATCAGAGTGCGTTCGACGCGCAGTGCGTCGAAACCGTACTGGTAGATCCCGCCGCCCTGGGCGGCGGCGTTGCCTTCAAACCGCGAATGCCGGCGGGGACGACCCTTCGGTCAAGACCATGAGAGCGCTGCTGGTTGCCAACGGCACTTTGACGCCGCAGGGAACACTGGATCGGCCAACGGCCGCCAGGCTCGGTTGGGCGTTGCGAGAATCTAAGACGCCGTCAGAGACTGTGCCGCCAGTCGCAGACCCGGCAACGGAGGATGAAGTTCTAGCTCCGGAGCAATAGCCCATCGGCACGGGAATGGCCTCCGAAACGGTAGTGGCTTAAGTCGAATTTTGGGGCCATTGCGTCTCGAGGCCTGGGTCAGGCACCGGGCTCGGACTTCGGCATGCCTAGCGATGCTGCTCAAGATTGTCAGAAAAACTTCGTACAGTAGCAGGCCAATTGGGCCCCTATCTGTCGGTCATTTCGCATGCTCCGGACCAGGGATTGGAGATTCCGACTCAGACGAACTCTCCACTTCCCGGAGCTTCCAGCCGAGCCTCGCGGCAGTCTCCCGATTGAGCTTGCCTGCCGATGTCAGCGTACCATTCGCAACCAACAGTTTCCGCACGGCCTTGTCCGAAAGATCGTCTACCTTGCCGAAGGCGGCTTCGAAATCCTCCGGCCGCTTCTGGTCAGCCGTGAAATGGGTGTTCGGCTGAATGGGCGCATGTGCTTCGAAGCCTCCCCGCTTGGCGGTGATGAAATAATCAAACTCATAAGTATTCGTTGCCCCCCTGAGCTCCCGTACTCGGATTCGCTCTTTGGTCACCTTCACCGCGGCGAGCCCAAAGGTATCCGCTGACCGGGGTGTCAACTGGACGGTGATGTGTTCATCCCTGCCCGCTACCAGGCGGAAGTGCTCCGGCGTCTCGATGACAGCCCGGCCGTTGACTAGTTTCGCCTTGCCGCGCAGAAACACCGCATGCTCGGGTCCCTCGAAAAACGCATAGACGAGTTCTTTGGCCGGGTCGGAGGGATGGGGTTGGACGAACGAACCCGAGGTTTTGGTAAGTGTGCCGGTGACGTGTACATCCCCGTTCAAAGTCAGCTCATCGGACACGAAATCGCCGTGGATGAGCGGGCTAGACGTATTAGAACTATCGACGTATAGCTTGTTCGAACCCCCCTCGAAGTATCCTGCTTCATTGCCGACAAATACATTGTAGTCTCCTGCAGAGTTACTTTGACCGCTGCGGCTCCCGAGGAAAGTGTTGCCATGTCCGCTGACGCTATTCTCCCCCGCGCGGTAGCCCAGAAAAGTATTGTGGTCGCCCTCATCCCACTTAGCGGGATGAGCGTAGCCGGCCGCAAAACCGATGAGAGTGTTGGAGCTTCCCCCACGACGATAAATACCGGCGCCTTGTCCCACAAATGTGTTGAAGTGTCCTTCCGAGTTAGTTTGCCCAGCCCACGCCCCCAAGAACGTATTCATATATCCCGTCGTATTCTGGTGGCCGGCCCTATCTCCGACGAAGGTATTACGCTGTCCGTTGGTGTTTGCAGAGCCGGCGCGTTCTCCGACGAACGTGTTGGCCCACCCCGCGATGTTGCTGGAGCCGGCCTGATAACCCAGGAAGCTGTTGCGGTGCCCAATGGTGTTTTGGTAGCCCGCCTGATAGCCGAGGAAAGCATTACTATGCCCGGTCGTATTGGAGTTACCGGCCGACCTGCCAACAAAGGTATTGCCGGACGCCTCGGTGTTGGTGTTTCCGGCCCCACTGCCGATAAACGTGTTGTCAGACCCCTCGGTGGCGCGGTTACCGGCGTAATATCCGAAATAAGTGTTATGCGATCCGTCGACGTTACTGTAGCCGGCGTTGTCACCGACAAAGCTGTTCGCCGACCCGGTGAGATTGCTAAAGCCCGCGTTGGCCCCGACAAAGGTATTCTCCGATCCCTGCGTATTGCTGTGGCCAGCAATCCAGCCCATAAAGGTGTTGCCCGACCCAATCGTGTTGTTCTCCCCTGCCTTGTACCCAACGAAGGTGGCAGAATCGTCGTCACCCACCGTGTTAGCACCGGTATCGGTGCCGAGAAACGTGTTGCTATTGCCTTCAAATTGCGCGAACGCATTGCCGTTATTTAGGACGCTCACGAACACAAGCGCCGCTATCTTGTGCACGGTTTTCATAACTACTCTCCTTGTTTCGCTGTGAGATGAGGCATGTCGGAAACAAAAGCGCCCTGTATATTTCCACAGACAGCCGACGCCGATCAATGAACGGCGTCCATGCCGACCCTGGTACAAATCTTTGGCGCTGAGACCCCATGGTCCGACGACTCGTGTCATGTGGTGCGGGCAGGTTTCGATCCCATGGCCTGGACTGGAGACCAACTAGACCATAAGCACGACACACGCGTGTCGATCAGGGAATCTAATCGGTCGGATTTGACAAGGATGTTAGACTTAGTGCCGTCGTGAACCAACGCCATTCGTTCAATCCAGTTTCTATTAAGTCGATCTTCATCGCCGGGCTCTTGAGCCTGCTGGTCACGGCCCCGCTCGTGGCCGATGCGACGGTTGACGATCGTGGTTACTCTCTTGACGTGCTCGCCGCGGACGGTGGCGACGGCGCGGACGATCCTTCCACCCTCCCCGCTTCCTGCAGCGCCGTGGTGACCGACGGCGACGCTGTGCCGCTGCCGGGCACACAAGCCGTCGACACGGCCACGACGGCCGATTGCCTGCCAATCCGCGGCCCTCCACTGAGCTAACAAACTCTCCCATCAGTTTCCCGGGCGACGTCTTGTGTCGTCCAACTCAAGGCAAGCGCCCGTTACGGCCGCTTGCCCACCACCTGCCCGACACTGGAGAGCAGTAACTCGTGGAAAATATTGACCCGTATTCGCCCAAGCGGGCGCCGATGTTCGATGCCGGCGAGGCGATATCGTTGATCGCCCTCAAACGACTCTTGACCCCGATTGCTTACCACCGCCTTGCCGAGATCACCAAGACCGTGGCCCTGGGCCTGGTAAGCGGTGTGCTCTACCTCTTTTTGTTTCACTACGAGAGCGAGGTGACGGAATTGGCCCTACTCACCCGCGCCGGCCACAAGCTCGATGCCTTGGCGCCCGTCGGCATCGCACTGGTTTTCTCCCTCGTGCATGGCGCCTTTACCGGCCGCTTCTGGGATGCCCTGGGCATTCGCGCCAAACGGCAGAACCAAGATGAGCAAGTCCACGCGGAGATCGACGACTGATGGAGGCCGTGGAATTTCTCTCGCTCACGGCCGACAACGTATTGCTGTTGCTGGGCGTCGGTTTCGTCGGCGGCCTGGTGAGCGGCTTCATCGGCTCGGGCGGCGCCTTCGTGCTCACACCCGCGATGATGAGCCTGGGCGTGCCGGGCATCGTCGCGGTGGCCAGCAACATGGCGCACAAGTTCCCCAAGGCCCTGGTCGCGGCCGTTAAACGCGCCCGTTACGGTCAGGTGGACCTGAAGCTGGGCCTGATCATGGGGTTGTTCGCCGAGGCCGGCGTATTCACCGGCAAGGAGCTGATGACCGCTATCCGAAGGGCCTTCGGCGATACGGGCACCGACCTGTACGTATCGGCCGTGTTTGTTGCGATCCTCGCGACCGTAGGGGTTATGGTATTGCGCGATGCCTGGCGCGAGTGTCACGGCAAATCGCATACCGCTCAGATCACCCGCCTCGCGCTATGGGTCCGCACGCTCCGCATCCCGGGGACGATGGTGCGCCTGCGCTCTATAGACGCCAGCGTCTCAGTGCTCGTGATCGCGCCCCTAGGATTCGCCACCGGCTTGCTGGCGGCATCCATCGCCGTCGGCGGCTTCATTGGCGTACCGGCAATGATGTACGTGCTCGGAGTGCCCGCGATCATGGCCACCGCCACCGAACTGGTGGTGGCCTTCGTCATGGGGCTGGGCGGCACCCTGTTCTACGCTTTGGACGGCTTCGTCGACATCCGCCTGTCCATGATCATCCTGGCCGCCTCCCTGTTCGGAGTGCAGCTCGGCGCCATCGGCACCACTTACGTCAGGGATTACGTGATCAAGTTCGTCATGGGCTGGATCATGACCATCGTGCTGCTGAGCCGACTGGCCAAGGTGCCCGTCTACCTCGCCGACCTCGGCCTGATCGAGCCCCTTGCCGAGGGCACTGTCCGCCTGTTGAACGCACTCAGCTTTAACACCCTCGCCGCAGCTCTGCTGAGCGGCGGAGGCCTCATCCTGGCGATCGTGGTGCGCGCCCTGTTCGCCGAACGGCGCAGCGCAAGCGGCTACTGACCGCCGCCCGTTCGTCTTTGATCCCTGTCCTTGCCCAACCTGTAACACCGCTTCAGCAACGGGCGCCCATTGTGTTTCGTCATTCTCGATTGTCCGAACGCCTTGCGGCTCCGGCTTCTTCGCGAAGAACTTCGACTGCTTCATCGCATAACGACACATCAGCACTTTCCATCCACGGGAATTCGAATGTGACGTGTCGGACGTACCGCGTCGAACGGGAAGCGCTTACCGCGGGGGCCCCGTTCGACCATCCCACCCAATCAGTCCCATGGCTCAACGGTGACTGTGTAACTCACCGGGGTCGATCCTTCGTAGCGGGTGTTGGCCAGGAGGACATACGCCTTCAACGGGGGCTGTTGCTCTGCCACCGGGGGGACATCAAAGGTACGCGGGCCATCGGCGATGTTGCGGCATGCCGCATCGTCCACGTCGCCGGGCTGGTTGGTATAGACCCGAAAAGCGGGATCGGGCGCCACCCCTTTGGCTTCCGCCTTTACTCTGACATGGGTCTTGTCCACGTTTTCAAAACGGATCTCCACCAGCTCGGCGGTGAGGTAGCCCAGATCGAACTCTATGGTGTCCTCCTGGGGATAGGTGATTTCGTACTTGACCTTCTCGCCCACCCAACCCGGCGGGCTTATCACGTTCCATTGCACGTTACAGGGATCCTGCAGCGGGGGTTCGTCGCCGCCGGGACCATCCGGATCGTAGTCGATCTCTTTTTCCATCACCTGATTCCTGACCCAGTTCCAATACTCGATTTGCAGCGTGGAACCGAAACTCTGGGCGATGGCGTCGGCCACGGTTTGTGTGTACGGACCGCCCGCCTCCAGAAAATCAATGAGATAACTCAGATCCTTGTCATGGGTTGTACCCAGGTAAACGAAAAAATCCTGCGTCTCGTAGTAAGGCGCATAAACCACGTTCGTCCATATGGTCTCGGAAAGACTTTCGTCGATACGGTGCAACCCAAAGCCGGAATCCCGACGCAGATCGGGCACCCCCTCCACCGCCGTCGCCATGCCTTCGCGAACCCAAAAGTGGGCCGGCGGGATCGGTAACGCGCCCCAATACGACGCCTGTATAGCGTGAAAGTATTCGTGGCGTGTCGTCTCGTGGCGCACGTGCCCATAGTTGTTGACGCACAAGAACAAGGCCCGCAATAGTGGATCGTACCAGCCGCCCCCGCTGGTAATTAGACTTTTCGTCTTGCAGTGCCGGACCTGCGGCACGAGGTAGATCGACTGATAATAGAGATGCACGGTGTCCGCAGGTACGAACTCGATGTCATCATTTTCCGGATCTCTCGCTATGGTAGCCGACAACCCGTGCAGCGCCGGCTCCCGGAACCCCAACTTCTCGAACTCGGCATGGATGGCGACCAATTCGCTCTCCACCTCTTGCTCGAGCGCCGCATCGCAGATGCCGGACGTGAGCCACGGGAAACAATTGACATCGAAAATAGCCGTGGTCGCTTTGGCCGCTTCCCCCTCGGGCACCGACGGCTCAGGAGTCGGAGGCGTGTTCGGATGCTCTATCAAGACGAACGTCGTGCCTTCCTGAAAAAGGGCCGACAGCGTGACGAGATAGACTTCGTTCGCCGCGTCATACACCCCCGGAACCGGCCACCACAACGGGCCGACCGCGTCGGCGCCCCCCGCGAGCGGATCGATTGAGATCAAACCCGCGGCGACGATCTTGGATGGATCCGCCGTTGCAGGAACCGGCAAACCCAGCACGAATCCGCTGTCGGTCGGCAACGACGTGGTCTCGACGGCGCCGATGTTGTAGTAGTCGCCGACTGCCTTCGCGTTCGCAAACAATGGCTCGTCCGGGGCCGGGACTGAGTGCACCCAGATCGGCAGGGACTCTAGGACCGTGTCCTTAATCGTCCCCAGCATGACGCCCGTATCGCTCACGAGAACGGCGTCATCCAGCAACTCGCCGGTCGGCGCATACGGCGGGTCGGTGGGTTCATCGGCCGGCAGCGGTTCCTCGATCGGCGCACCGATATACACGGCGCCGCGCGCATTCTGATCGCCCCAGGCGCCGACGATTTTCTCGTTTTCGGCGAGCGCCACGGTATCGCCGAAGTAGCCGTTGCTCACGCCGTCGAAGGCATACAGCTTCTCGACCGCCTGCCAGGCGCCTTCCGCATCGCGCTCGAATGTGTAAACCGCCCCTTGCGACGTGCTGGCGCCGAATGTGGCCCCGTGGGCGCCGACGAGCAATGCGCCGTCGGAAAATGCCAGGTCCCCGCCGAAATACTCGTAGGCCGCGTCCGGCACGAACTTCTGGATAGGGTGCCACTGGTCGGTATGCTCGGTATCCCGTTCGAACACATGGACCGCGCCGGCGAGCGCACCGTCGTCGTTGTCGGCTGACCGCGCACCGATCACGACCGTATCGCCGTCGAGGGCCACCGCGCCGCCGAAATAGTCGTGGTCCGTTCGACTGTCTTCGCGGCGGCAGCGATCCGCCTCGACGGTATCGCTCTCCGGGTCGGCAAAGAAATCGGTCAGCGTCTGCCCACCGACGCAGGCATCGGACCCCGGCGCGATGAAGCGCGTGACGTAGTCCCATTGATCCGGATCAGCGTCATTGCGGCGGAACAGATACGCGGCGCCGTCGTTTTCACCGAAACCGCTGACGTCGGCCCGCTCGGCACCCACGAGCAACAGTTCGCCGCTGAGAGCCACCGCGCTGCCGAACGCTTCCAGGGTGCCGCCGTCACCGACGACCCCGTCATAAAGGGTTACCACCTCACCCCAATTGTCGGTCCCGCCACGGTGTCGCTCGAACAAAACCACCTTGCCGTCCGACAGGGTCGGCTGCATGTCGGCGCCGACTGCAAGCAGATCGCCCTCCAGGGAGACCGCTATGCCGAGGTGCCCGCCGAAGCCGACACTCAAGTCGGTGAGTTTCTTTACCTCGTGCCAGTTTTCCTCGTCCTCGCCGCGTGCAAAGACGTACACGGCGCCTTCCTGATATTCGGCAAGCGTCGCATAGTAGGCACCAATCACTATCGTGTCGTCATCGACCGCGACCGACATCCTGACGCTGTCGTAGTTCCCGTCCGCCGGCATCAACCGTTGGTGCTCATGCCACGCCCCGGTCGCCGCGTCGCGCAGATACACGTAGACCGCTCCCGAACGCTCCACGCCGTCATATTCGGCCCACGGCGCCGCCACCACCATGGTGTCGCCGTCGACGGCCAGGGCGGCACCGAAGTTGTCGCTACCGGTCGCATCCGTCGCGACGAGCTTGGTCTCTAGAGGAACCTGGGGTACCTCGGCATTGGCGCTACCGAGCACGACGCTGGCGGCGGCGACAAAAAACCACGCCGAAATGCACACTCCGAGAACGTCTCGCTTGGCGGTACCCGATCGCCCGGTCCACACGCGCAACCCAAGCCGTTCGTGTCGTTGACGCCGCCAATGGTCGCGCAAAGACCGCCGCATAGCGCGTCTTTCATCCCTACTCATCCTTCAGTCGCCTCTGTACCACTCGTAACACGATGCGCGCCATTGTCCACACCGGCCGCTACCCGTTCGGTGGCAAGCGCCGCCCTAGGCTTGTGAGATATTCACGGACGGAAGGGGTGGTTGTGGATGAGGCCACGCAAGGCCGGGAATCCGTCACGCCACTCCCGCCCGCGCATCGAGCAACCGCCACAGCTTGTCCGTGTCCAAGTGTTCCTCGACGGCATCCGCCAACCGGTCGATCGCCGCAGTGCGCATCGCTTCATAGCGGTAGGTCGGCGGATCACTCAAACCCGCCCAACTCAGCAGTGCGGCGCGTGCTGCGTCGCCGTCGAACAAACCGTGCAGGTAGGTGCCGAGAATCTGGTGGTCGCCGCTGATTGCGCCGTCCGCGCGCGCCCCGTCGCGCACCACGGGACGCGCCAGCGCCGCACCGGTGGTGCGTCCAGCGTGGATTTCATAACCACGGATCGCCACCGAACCGATCAGCAGTTTGCCACGCACGCGGCGCAACTGCTTCTCGCGGCCCAGGGTGGTTTCCATGTCCAGCAATCCGAGCCCGGCACTGCTGCCCGGGGTACTCTCGACGCCGTCGGGATCGTGGATCGCGCGGCCCAGCATCTGGAAGCCGCCGCACAGCCCGATGAGTTTGCCGCCGTATCGCAAGTGATGTTGGAGCTTCGAGACCCAGCCCTGCCGCCGTAACCAGTCGAGGTCGTCACGCACGTTCTTGGTCCCCGGCAAGACGATGAGCTCGGCGGCCGGAATCGCGGCATCGGGACCGATGAACCGAACCTCGACTCCGGGGTGAAAGCGCAGCGGATCGAAGTCGGTGTGGTTGCTGATCCGGGGCAGGGCAGGCACGACGACCCGAAAACCTGTCCCGCCGGCCGCCGCCGGTTCTCGCGGCAGGGCGTCCTCCGCCGCCACGTGGAGGCCATGCAGATAAGGCAGAACGCCGAGCACCGGCCTCGAAGTGCGTTCCTCGAGCCACCTGAGACCCGACTCCAACAGGGCGTAGTCGCCGCGAAAGCGGTTGATGACGAAACCCCGGATGCGGGCGTTTTCGCTGTCTTCGAGCAGGGCCAAGGTGCCCACGATGTGGGCGAACACGCCGCCCCGGTCGATGTCGGCGACCAGAACGACCGGGCAATCGATGCTTTCCGCGAAGCCCATATTGGCGATGTCATTCTCGCGCAGATTGATCTCCGCCGGGGAACCCGCCCCCTCGACGACCACCGCGTCGAACTCGGCGGCGAGTCGACGATACGAGTCGAGTACCGCCGATCGCGCAATCCGTTTGTAACCCTGATAAGAAGCCGCGTTCAGGTTACCCACCGCACGACCCTGAATGATCACCTGCGCGCCGATTTCAGAGTTCGGCTTGAGCAACACCGGATTCATGTCGGTGCGCGGTTCGAGACCGCAGGCGTATGCCTGCACCGCCTGCGCCCGGCCGATCTCGCCGCCGTCGAGCGTCACGGCGCTATTGAGCGCCATGTTCTGCGGTTTGAACGGCGCCACCCGCACCCCCTGTCGAGACAACCAGCGACACAATGCGGTGACCAGCACGCTCTTGCCGGCGTCCGAGGTGGTGCCTTGGATCATGACTGTCGCCGCACTCATGCACATATCCCGACGATACGGTGTTCCTCACCCAAGGAGAGCGAGCGCGCTTCCGTGGTCTATTTCGGGAGGCGGACGCTGCGCCGTGGGCCGGCATCCCGCCGCGCGGCCACCCCGTGCCGCACACGTTGGCCGCGCCGCGCACCACGCGCGAGCGGACCCGCCTAGATGTCTTCGGAGACCATCTTGATCGCGCCGCACGGGCATTCCTCGGCGCATAAACCACAACCTTTGCAGTAGTCGTATTTGAACTCGAACCGCTTGCCGGGTCCCAGTTTGTTGATAGCGTTATCGGGACATACGCCGTAGCAGTTGTCGCATTCGAAGCAGTTGCCGCACGACAAACAGCGACGTGCCTCGTACAACGCGTTGGTCTCGTCCAGGCCGCCGAGGACCTCTTCGAACGTACTCTGGCGGCGTATCGCGTCGAGCACCGGCTGTACCGTCTTTTCGGCGTCGGAGTAATACCAGGCATTCAACAGCGAGTACTCGGCGAGTTCATGCTTGGCGGGCGGCTCATAGCGTTCTTTGCGCAGGTATGCGTCGATGTGGCGCGCCGCCTTCTTACCATGCCCAACCGCCACGGTGACGGTACGCTCCGACGGCACCATATCGCCGCCGGCGAAGACGCCCGCGTAACCGGTCATCATGTCGCTGCCCACTTCCACCACACCGTCGCGTCCCAGGCTGACGCCCGGCAGGTTCTCCAGGATGCTGGTGTCCACGTTCTGGCCGAGCGCCATCACCAGCGTGTCCGCTTCGATCGTTTCGAACTCGCCGGTGGGTTGTGGCCAGCCCTCATCGTCGAGTTCCATCTTTTCGATCTTGAACCCCTCTTCGTCGACCCCGGTGATGGTGCGCAGCCAATTCACCACCACGCCCTCCTCCAGAGCCTCGTCGACTTCGAAATCGTGCGCGGGCATCTGTTCGCGGGTGCGGCGATACACGATGACCGCTTCTTCGGCGCCGAGCCGTTTCGCGGTACGCGCGACATCCACCGCGGTGTTGCCACCGCCGTACACCACCACCCGCCGCCCCAACTTCGGCGGTTCATCATCCGTCTCCATTCCGCGCAATACGCTCACCGCATCCAATATGCGCCCCGCGTCCGGCGACGGGATATCGACGCGTTTCGCCAAATGCGCGCCAATCGCGACGAAACAGGCGTCAAAACCACCGGCGTCCATCGTTGCGGGAATGTCATCGACACGGGTGTTGAGTTTCAAGGTGACGCCGAGATCCAGAATGCGCTGAACCTCCCCGTCCACCACGTCGCGCGGCAACCGGTACTTGGGAATGCCGAAACGCATCATGCCGCCGGCGAGCGGTCCGGCTTCGTGAATCTCCACCGCGTGACCGGCCATCGCCAGGTGGTAAGCGGCGGACAGCCCACTGGGACCCGCGCCGATGACCAGCACGCGACGGCCGCTCGCGGGCACCGACACCGAAACCCCCCAACCCTCGCGCAGCGCCTGGTCGCCGAGAAAACGCTCCACGGCGTGGATATTCACCGCCTGATCCAGGGTTGCCCGGTTGCAGGCCGATTCACAGGGATGGTAGCAGGCGCGACCCATGATCGCCGGCAGCGGATTGTTGCGCATGATCTCTTCGAAGGCCCGACGGTAGTCCCCCTCTTCGGCGTGATACAGCCACTGTTGAATATTCTCGCCGGCCGGGCAAGCATTGTTGCAAGGCGGCAGCCGATCTACGTACATCGGCCGCTCGGTGCGCCACGAACCGGTCTTGTTGAGCAGACTGCTACCGACGTCCAGCGTGATCGCGAAAGGGGTTTTCATGACTGGGCTCCCCGGTCCGATTCCAACAGGCCGTAGCGCGCGATATTCGCCTCGGCAACGTCGCGGATATGCTCCAGTTGTTCGGGGTGTTTGAATACGTGCGCGAATCGACGTTGCAGTTTCAGGTACTCGTCCACCGGGACCCGATGCCGGATCTTGGTGACACTGACCACGTCGCCGTGCTCGGCTTCTAGCAGCGGGTACAACCCCGACTCCACCGCCAACCGCGCGATCTTGACCGTGTCCGCCGGTCGCGCGCCCCAGCCCAAGGGGCACGGAACGAATATCTGGATGTAGCGCGCGCCGTGCAGCAACATCGCTTTTTCCACTTTTGCCTCTAAATCGTGCAGATCGTGGACGCTCGCGGTGGCAACGTACGGAATCCGATGCGCCATCGCGATCAGGGGCAGGCTCTTGCCCTGGCGGAAATCCGCGCCCGGCTCGGGCCCGACCGGCTGGGTGGTCGCGGTACGCGCTGCACCCGGGGTAGCGCTCGAACGCTGAACGCCGGTGTTCATGTACGCCTGGTTGTCGTAACAGATGTACAGGACGTCGTCATTGCGTTCGAACATACCCGACAGACAACCGAGCCCGATATCGGTCGTGCCGCCGTCCCCGCCCTGGGCGATGACCCGCGCGCCGGTGTTGCCCTTGACCTTGAGCGCTGCGGCAATACCGGTGGCCACCGCGGCGGCGTTGCCGAACAATGAGTGCATCCACGGAATTCGCCACGCCGACTCCGGGTACGGTGTCGTGAAGACCTCGAGACATCCGGTCGCGTTGGTGGCGATGAGCTGATTGTCGGTGGCCCGCATGGCGGCGTCGATGGCATAGCGCGCGCCCAGCGCTTCGCCGCATCCCTGGCAGGCGCGATGGCCGGAATCCAGGGAATTGGAACGGTCAAGCGTTGCCTGTACGGTACGCAGATCCTCGTCGAGCAGGCGGTTACCTACCGTCAAGGTCCCGGTCTGATAAAATTTGATTTGCTGATGTGCCATGGGACCTCCGTCAACTGACCTTGGCGGCCGCCACCAGGCCGATGTCACGCAAGATATTTTCCGCCACCGCACCGGACCGGCGGTTACCCTCCTCACGTTCGATCTGGCGGTTTACGACCTCTTCGTTGAGATCCAGGAAATGCAATCCCTCTAGGGTGTCCTGTTCGGCAGCCTGGAACAGGCGCGCCAGCGAGTTCTGCGTGATCGGGCGTCCTCCCAGCCCACCGATCACGGAATACACCGGCTTGGCCATGCCATGACCGGCCATGCGTACGTTGCTGGCGAGTACGCCGCCGAGCCCCACGGCCAGACATTTCTCGAACACGACGATGCGCTTGGCAGGCGCCAGGACACGCCGCAGGGCCTCCAATGGAAACGGGCGGAACGACCGGATACTGACCGCACCGATCTTGCTACCGGCGTCACGCATGTTGTCGATCACCTCCTGCATGGTGCCGATCACCGAGCCCAGCGTCACGACCACCGTCTCTGCATCCTCGTCGCGATATCCCGCGAGCAGTCCGCCCGCCGCGCGGCCAAATACCGCCCGGAACTCGTCGGCGACCTGCGGGATCAGCTCCAGCGCCTGCATCTGCTTGTGGTGGGCCAGATAACGAACCTCGGTGAACGCCTCGGGACCGACCATTGCACCGATCGATTTCGGTGCCGCGGGGTCGAGAACCTGACGCGGTTCGAAGGCGGGCAAAAATTCGTCGACCTGCGCGGGCTCCGGTACATCGACGCGCTCGTACGCATGGGTCAGGATGAAACCGTCCATACAGACCATCACCGGCAGACTCAGCGTCTCGGCGATCCGGAAAGCCTGGATATGCAAATCCACGGCCTCCTGGTTCGATTCAGCGTACAGTTGAATCCAGCCGGCATCGCGCATGGACATCGAGTCGGTGTGGTCGTTCCAGATATTGATGGGCGCTCCGATGGCGCGATTGCCCACGGTCATGACAATCGGTAAACCCAGCCCCGACGCGTTGTAAACCGCCTCCGCCATGAATAGGAGGCCTTGACTGGCCGTCGCGGTATAAGTGCGTGCGCCTGCCGCCGACGCGCCGATGGCGACACTCAGTGCGGCAAACTCCGACTCGACGTTGATGAACTCGCAGGGCTCAAGCGCGCCGCCCTTCACCAAACCACCGAGTTTCTCCACGATATGCGTCTGCGGTGTAATGGGGTAAGCGCAAATTACCTCCGGGCGGCACAACGCCACTGCTTCGGCAACGGCTTGGGAACCTTCGGTTTGTTTCAACATACACTCATGCTCCGGTTCATCATGGGGTGCGTAGACTGTCAAACGCGGCGTTGGCGGCCGCCACATTCGCCGCACCGATCGGTCCGGGAAACTTGTCTTCGATCGCCTTGGTGACGGATGCCAGCTCGATGACCTCGCTCACCGCCGCCAAGGCACCGAGGAGCGCCGCGTTCGGCACCGGTCGTTGTACGTACTGCATCGCCAATTCCGTTGCCGGTACGGTACGCACGTGCCCCGCCGGCAAATTCGCCACCGCCTCTGAGATTCCGAGTTCTTCGGGATTCAACTTGGTGTTGATGAGCACGTAGCCGCCCGGTGATAACCCGCCGAATACGTCTATGGCGTGGAACAGGGTTGGGTCCTGGACGATCAACGCGTCGGGCTCCAGCACCGGCTCGCGCAGGCGGATCTCCCGGTCGTCGATACGGCAGAACGAAACCACCGGGGCGCCCATGCGCTCCGAACCGAAACTCGGCATCGCCTGGGCGTATCGACCTTCTTCGAACGCCGCCACCGACAGCATCTCCGCCGCCGACACCACTCCCTGTCCTCCGCGCCCGTGGATTCGAATCTGAAACATGTCTTCGGCTCCCTGCAAGTTTAAGGATCGCGATGCCGGCTCCGGAGCCCTGAACCTGCCGCGCCGTAGAATCGCAACCGGCCGCAACGAACGTTCAACCACCGCCCATTGACGAACGCCCTTTAGTTAGGTGTCGGCGCCGACCTGTATCCGCGCTAGCTACTATACACGTTCTGTTCCAAGGCGCCACCGGCCAAACGGAGAAATCCAACCCGCGCGCCGTCTACCCCCGCCCAGGGCGCTTGCCGGCACCCGGTCCGATGAAACGACCGCGACACGTCCGCAAGTCGACGCTCCGAAGCTCGGCGTACCGGCAACCGTACCCGCCGAGTCGAACGTGTAAACCAGGCGCACCTCGATGTGCTCGCGCACACCGATACGTGCGGGGATCCTTGATCGCTCAATGCAATGCTTCGCAACATAGTGGAGAACCGGAACACCGCGCGTTGCGCATGCGGTCACAAATTGAACACGTTCGCGACCGGCGCGAATGCCCCTCATCAACGTTCCTCACCGCGACTTACCGCGGTCCCGATCGAAGGTCGAGGACACCGGTGATTGGAATACGGTTAAATCGAACACGCGACACGGACGAAGTGCTGCCGGGTTCTACGTATGGCGATACCTTGCTGATCGGCTGCTCGATGGTCGTGTCATAGAAATATGAACAAATCGTGATAAACGCAGTAACGCCGGCAGCGGCGCATACGACCGGCTTGCGAGCGCCCGTGCATGCCCCATCACTGACCGATATTCACGCTAATTATCAGTGTGTTACCGACGAAGACTGGTCCGATTGCACATTGCGTATCACGCACATCCACACGCCCGCACCGGGTACGCGCTGCACCAACCGCGCAGAAACTTTAAGCCGACCATGCGCCTCTAACCGACCACGATTGCTTGGGTACGCGAAATACCGACGAATTACCGAAACGTGTTCTACAGGAGTGCACGATTTGATCATGAGAATATACGCGCCACACAAAAGGGTTCACGTCAATGCAGACCACAACTACATGTGCGTCATACGAAATGCGATGAACGATTAAGAAACGACGGGTTGCAAACCGGACCCCACCGGCGCTGCACTTTCGTGTCGCGGTGCCCGGACTGACAGGTTTACTCAGGGCGCAGCTCGTCCGACACCCTTAGAGGTATGAGGCTATGACAACGATGGAGAAGATTCAGGAGTGCTCAACCAACGCGTACCCGGGTTCTTCCCGCCCGGTATACGCGCGCATTGATCGCTGGGACACGAGGTCGAAGTTCGATATACGAGACGCCCGACTCGCCGACTGCGGCGAGCTGGCTGCCATTTACAACGACGCCATCCGCACCGGCACCAAAACCATGGATACGGAACCCGTGGACGCTGGCCACTTTCGGCACCTGCTGCAGGGCTGCGTGCGGCGCGAGGCGTTCCTGGTCGCGACCCTGGGTTCGCGTGTGGTGGCCTGGGCGAAAGCCAAGCAATACAGCGATCGCGGTGGATACCGCTATGCCTGTGAAACGTCTGTGTACGTCGCCGACCACCACCAGAACCGCGGATTCGGGTCTCGGTTGCTGCGGGCGATCGTCGCAAGAGCCTATATGCTGGAGTACCGACACATCGTTGCGAAGGTGGTCGCCATCAACGAGGCGAGCATTCGATTCCACGAGCGCTACGGCTTCCAGATCATCGGCCGCCAGAAAGGGATCGGTTTCCTCAACGGGGCCTGGCAGGACGTCGTCATCATGCAACGCGTGCTCACCGGCTACCCACCACCGCGGCCAGAGAGGTAGCGGCGGTGGCGACGGCGTTGGTACGGGTCATCGATGTGGTCCCCCCGCAGTTGCTGGTGGTCGTGTCACGGATGCTGCAGGCGGCGGCGTTGCCCGTCGTCGCATTATTGATAGCGACTTCGGAAAGTCTCGGCGGGGAACTGGAGGATGCGATCTCCTTCTGTAATTTGTTGTTCGTGGGAAATCTATGCGCCTCGCTCGTTGTGCTCTCAAGCTTCGGTCCGCGCCGCATCGAAGCCGGGCTTCGCGGACTGTCGACGCGACTGCGTTACGAACTGCTGATCTTCGCGGCCTTGTCGGCCCTACTGGCATCGCTGATCTATACCGCGTTGGAAACAACCATGATCACCAACGCCATTCTGCTCGCGCGGCTCGGGCCGGTGCTGTTCGTCATCGGTTCGGCGCTCCTGATCGGCCAGACGATCGGCAAGTCGGAATGGTTGGGCTTCGGAGTGATCGGTGTCGGCGTACTGGCAACCGTTTTCACCGGAGGCGGTTTCGAACTCGCGGAGGGCGATCTTCTAATCCTCGCCTCGGCTTTCGTTTACGCCGCCGTCACTTTGATGAGCAAGCGCCTTCTACCCGCGACCGGGCTGGCGACGTTGGTGTTCGCGCGCAACTTTTTTTCCGCAGTCGTGTTTTTCATTATCGCAAATATTCTTTTCGGTCCGGAACATTTCATGCACGCGTTTTTCGGGCCGCTTTGGGTGATCATGCTCGTTTATGCACTGCTCGTCATCGTCACCGGTCAGTTTTCCTGGTACAAGGGGATTGCTCAACTGTCGCCGGCGAGCGTAGCGCGGTGGACGGTGATGACACCCGCGCTCACCGTGGCATATGCGTTTCTGATCAACGGCGAGCATCCGTCCAATGTTCAGATGATCGCATTGGGATTCGTCACCCTCGGTATCGTGGTGTCCAACATCGGCAAGTTCGCACCAAAGGGCACCTCAGACAATGCCGAAAGCAGCGTGGCGGCATCTTAGTCATGCGCCTTTTGTGCATCGCAAATCCCCTCGTTTACGGGCGTACACGCACCGATGTACCGTTGAACTACGCCCACCTCGCCGCGCACCCCGATGTCGAATTGTTCCACGCCAATACCGAAGCGTTCCGGCAAACCGGCCGTGTGATACGGGCCGTACCCGTTACCCCCAGATTCAGGCCCGAGGACTTCGCAGAATTGGACCGCCGCGCGTCGGTCGCGCGGCGGATTCAGGAGTTCGATCTGGGATTTTGCCGAACTCTGAAACCGTATCCGCCGGGTTATCTGGAGTCGTTGCAAGAACACGCACGGCGGCTGCCGTTCTTGAACAGCCCCTCGGGCATACGACGCCAGCTCGATCCCGCTTTTTTCTTGGGCGACGCGGCGGGTTTTCTGCCCGCCACACTGGCGACCGACGATCCCGTTGCGGCGCAGAGGTTTGTCCGCCGGCACCAGGCGGTGGTGGCGAAGCAATCGAACAGCTGCGGCGGCAACGGCGTTCACCGGATCCTGCTCACCGGCGGCGGGCGATTGGTAGTGGACAACGTCGTCCTTCGAACACGCACATTCGAGTCCTTTAGCACTCTGTTCGCCGAACTCACGAACGGCTACTCCGAACCGGTTCTGCTCATGCGTTACCTGCCCGACGTAAAGCGCGGCGACAAACGGATTGTGGTGGTGGACGGCGAGATATACGGTGCGTATCTGCGAATCTCCACGAGCGGTCACTGGATACAGAACGTGAGTCGCGGCGCGAGCTGCGTTCTGACCACGGTGCGGCCCGAAGAACGCGCGGCTATCGCCGCCACGCACGGCCGCTACCGGGAGGCCGGGGTACACATCCTCGGCTACGATTTCCTGCGCGACGAAAATGGTCGTTGGAAGCTGAGCGAAATCAACGCGGGTAACGTGGGGGGTTTGTCTCGTCTTGAGCAACTCGGTGTCAAGGGGACAACCGATCGTTTCGTCGAGTGGCTAAAAGATTTTGGTCAACGCACGAGAAGCGGGGCAATAACCGGCGTCCGCTGGCCGCCGCCCGTGCGACACGACGGCAACCGCACCCATCCGATCCACGGACCCGAAATGCACGAGGGAGTGCTTCCATGAATACCAGACCCACCCACGACCTGGTTCGGGACCCCCCCGCTGTGCCCACGCTGCTGTGGACCGGCGGATGGGATTCGACGTTCCGGCTTCTGCAACGCCTGCTCATCGAACGACAGCCCGTGCAGACGCTTTATGTCGTCAATCCTGCGCGTCAATCGACACACGCCGAACTGGATGCCATGCGCCGGATCAAACACGGGCTGTTCGCCCGCTATCCTGAGGCTGAGACCAAACTGCTCGATTCGCGGACCGTGGAGTTCCACGAAATCGAACGGCAGGATCGGTACCAGACTGCCCATGACCGGATCAACGCGAAACAGTACCTGGGCACCCAGTACGCTTGGCTGGCGCGATTCTGCGCGTGCCGCGGAATTCGAAACCTCGAGCTCGCGATTCACCAGGACGACAAAGCGCACCGAATTCTTGCACCTTTCGTCAACCGTTCCAGCACGACGGAGGGTTACCGGATAGACGATGCGTTCTCGGAAACGGACGAACACCGGTTGTTTCGGTTCTTCGTGTTTCCGATTCTGGCGTTGACGAAAAAAGAGATGCAGCGCATCGCCTATACGGAAGGGTTTGCCGACCTGATGAAACTCACCTGGTTCTGCCATACGCCGTGGCGCGGGCGACAACCGTGCGGCGTCTGTAATCCTTGTGTCTACACGATCGAGGAAGGTTTGGGGTACCGCGTGCCTTGGAGGGGCAAGCTGAAATACCACGCCCGCGCCCTGCCCTTCCTGAATCTCGGCGAACCCCACGCGTGATTGGGCGTTGAACCACCATGACCGCGAGCGCGAACCTCCCGCGTTCCGCTTCCGGTGTCTCGTCAGGTGACTATCAACGGCGGCGTCAACGCGCCGCGCGGCCGCTCGGACCCGCGCAGCCCAGCGCTTGCCGCGCCGTCCACGGCCGGAGCCTCACGGTCCCGCGATACCGATTTTGGCGCACAAGCGGAGTTGCGCGCGCCGATGCGGCCGGTCTTGGCGGTTGCAAAACCCGAAACTCACCGTACACTCTCCTGCATGTACAGCATGCAGGCTGAAGGCATTGTCGAACGCATTGCGGCGTTCCACGACTTGTGGACCGCTGCCTGGCATGCCCCGAACCCGCACGACGACAGCGAAATCGGTGACGACGATCTGGCGCGAATCGTGTGCGCTCAACATCGCCGCAATTTCGATCTCTGGCACGAAGAAGACAAGGCTCGGGCCCCGGATGCGCCGGACCCCGAAATCGCCAACGTCAAGCGGCGCATCGACGGTTTGAATCAGGAGCGCAACGATCTCATTGAGCGCATCGACGAGCGGCTGGCAGCACAGTTGCCCGAAACGAAGCCCGGCACGCCGTGGAACACGGAAACCCCGGGCGCAGCCATCGATCGCCTGTCGATCCTGTCCTTGAAGATTTATCACATGCGCGAACAAGTCGAACGCGACGACGCCGACGCTGTACACCAGTTACAGTGCGCGCAGAAGCTGGAAGTCCTCGCGCGCCAGCGTGACGACCTGGCCCAGGCGCTGGCGGCGTTGCTCACGGATCTGCGCGCCGGCCGCAAACAGTTGAAGCTGTATCGGCAATTCAAGATGTACAACGATCCGGCGCTGAATCCCGCTATCTATCGCGCGGGATCGGCCAAACCCCTAGGCACCGACTAAGCCTTTACGACACCCACCGGGTTCCGTGTCCCCACGTAGCGCTCCACCATACGGTCGAGCTCCGCCACCACCAGGTCTGGGGTGATCTGCCGGTAGTAGCGCGCCAGATCCTGCTTGAACGTCTCGCTGCGGGCGCGGCGTTCCGTCTCGCTGATTCCGAGCGCATCGGTGATATCGATGCCGCGGTGCCGATCGCTGCCCGCTGGCAGCCATGCGTGCTTACTGTTCAAGGGCGAGAACACCGCGAGCGACGGCGTGCCGACGCCGACCGCGATATGTATCGGGCCGCCGTCGTTCCCCACCACCATATCGCAGTTCGCGATGAGCGCCGCCATCTCGCGCAGGTTGCAGGGGATGTCCGAAAACACTCCGCGTGCATCGGGAAGCCCGGCAACCAGCGCGTCCACGAACGCTTTCTCCTTACCTGGAATCCAATTCAGCACAATCTGCGCGTCGTAGCGCTTCCGTGCATGCTCGATGACGCGCGCGAAATACTCCGCCGGCCAGAACTTGTAATCTCGGCGACTCGTAGCGGGAACAAAAAACACCGGTTTGCTGCGATCCACACCGGCGCGTTCCAGGGTGTCCCGCATCGCCGCGATTTCCTGCTCTTCCAGGTAGATCCGAAAATCCCGCTGATAGCGGATTTCTTCCCCGAGCCCGGCAAGGATGGCCAGTTTGGCGTTGACGGTGTTGCCCTCCAGCGGATGCGGGACTTTGGTGCGGTACAAGAACGAGCGCGTACGGCGATGATCGAAACCGATGCGCCGTTCGGCGCCGGACAGGGCGCAGATCAGCGCACTGGCCGGGACCGTGATGAGGTCGATGGCGACGTCGTAACGCCGTCGCCTAAGCTCCAGAATTCGGCGCGCATACTTGCGCACGCTGGCGCGCTCAGCCTCCGAGATCGTCAATATGTTGTCGATGTCCGGATGCCCGGCCAACAGCGGCGCGATGTGCGCGTACACCAGGTAATCCACCTGCGCCTCGGGGAACGTCCGCTTCAGACTGCTGCACACGGGCAGCGACAAGAGCGCGTCTCCGATCTGTTTCAACCGGATGACGAGAATTTTCATACCGTCATTCGCGACGGTCCTTTTTTACCGCTACCGGGCGCGAACTGTCCGCGACCCATTCGCTCCACGAGCCGACATACAGTCGCGAACCTTTGAGTCCGGCGTGTTCCATCGCCAGAATGTTCTGGCAGGCGGTCGCCCCGGAGCCGCACATGTGCACGATGGATTCCGCGCCGATGCCTTTGAAGACGTCCTTAAACCGCTTCTTCAACTCGTTTTTGGGTAAAAACCGCCCCACATCGTCGAGATTGCCGGCGAACGGCAGGTTTACCGCGCCGGGGATGTGTCCGGCGACCGGGTCAAGCGGCTCCAATATGCCCGCATAGCGCTCCGGTGCCCGTGCATCGACGATGAGATCGCGACCACCGTGCATCGTGTTCACCACCTGCTCGGTGCTCAACCACAGGTCACGACGCGGGGATGGGGCGAAGGTCGCATCGCGTAATTCGGGCACCTCGGTATCCACCGGGAACTCACCCTCCTGCCAGGCGCGCCAACCTCCATCCAGCACCGCGACATCGTCGTGACCCAGCCAGCGCAGCATCCACCACAGACGACTGGCGATTGCCGCTCCCGCATCGTCGTAGGCAATCACCTGGCTGGTGCCTGTCACGCCGCGCCTGCCGAGCCACTCGGCAAATTCCTCCGGGTCCGGCAGCGGGTGCCGCCCCGACTCCGGCGTTTTGGGCGCCGACAGATCCCGGTCGAGATGCGCATAGTAAGCACCAGGGATATGGGCTTTGGCGTAAGACCGCTCACCACGTTCGGTATCGGCCAGCGAAAAACGACAATCGAAAATCACCCAGGACTCGTTGTCCAGATTCTTCGCCAACTCCTCCGGTTCGATCAGCGTTGTATGAGGCATGGTTTGAACTCCATATGCGCCAGCTCGGTTTCAAATAAGTGCAATAATCTGGATTTTGCCTGAGCATAAATTCCGGGACACTGGCTCTCACGCGGTCCGGCGACATTCAGAACCCGTACGTCGAACGACCGCAACCAGCCATCGAAACCCGCCTGGTCATTTTCGTCGTCGATCGCCACCGTAAGCACGGGTTTATGCAGGCGCGTGGCCACTTCACGCGTGTACCGGGTCCCCCCGGTCACGGGACCGCGTACGATGATCAGTGTCGCATCGGAGTCCCGTACGTTCCATTCGGTACGCTGTGCATAGCTGTATGAAGGTGTCTCGCTGAGTGGATAACACGGGGCAATGGGGCCGTCCTCGGCGCGCCGGTTGCGCGGACACCAACCGCCACACGCGATGCCCATTGTGCGCGCCGCATCCAACGCCGCGCGATCGACTCCGGTTTGTCCTCCCGAAACAAGCCGTTCAAACATACTGACTTTTACCTCTTGCCAACAAGTCGACAACACGCGTAGGCTGGTGACGCCACCGCCCGAGCCGCCCGGAATGGAAACTCTAAATATACCTCTATTTCCGCTGCAAACCGTACTGTTTCCAGAAGGCCCGCTGCCACTGCGCATTTTTGAGCCACGCTATCTCGATATGGTGAGCCAGTGCTTGAAAACGGACAGCCCCTTCGGAGTGTGCCTGATTCGCCAGGGGCAGGAGGTGGGCACGGCGGCGGACGCCCATCGGATCGGTACATTGGCGAGTATCGTCGATTGGAACCGGCTTCCTGACGGTCTGTTGGGTATCGTCGCCGAGGGCGGCGAGCGGTTCTCCATCGAAAACACCAAGGTACAACCGAATCAACTGTTGATCGGGGAAGTCGCCCTGTTACCCGAAGATCCGGTGGTGGCGATTCCGGAAAAGCACCGTATGCTGGTCAACCTGGTACGTCACCTGTTCGAAGAACGACAGGATCTCTATGCCGGTCGAGAGCATCGCTTCGACGACGCGGGCTGGGTCAGCTTCCGGCTCGCCGAATCGCTGCCCTTAGAGCCCGCGTTCAAGCAGCGCCTGCTCGAAATCAGCAGCCCGCTCGAACGGCTCGCGGAACTGCAAGTGATCGTCAACGAGCTTGCGGACGGGTGATAACCGCGAGGACTGGGCGATCGGGGCCTTTTGGTACCCATCAACCTGGTTTACACTACGGGTAACCCGAACCGCGCCTCCGGCGCGGTGATTAAACGGTATGGGGCGGTAGCTCAGCTGGGAGAGCGTCGCGTTCGCAATGCGAAGGTCGGGAGTTCGATCCTCCTCCGCTCCACCATTCTTAAGTGATTCCCTTCAAGTAGTTAGCGAACCAACTTCAAACTTCCACCACTCGTTTTCTCGTCGACCGTGACCAAATCGTGACTTGCATCCAACTTCGCCACCGCGGCGCGCACATTTTCCGGTGCCAACTGCGCGTACCGCTCCGTCATTTTCACCGAAGTGTGACCGAGCAACTCTTTGACTTCAGTTAAAGGCACACCGGCTGATACCAACCAAGCCGCACAAGTGTGGCGTAAGTCGTGAATACGAAAATCATCCAACCCTGAACGTTGGCACGCCGTGGTGAACGACCGTTTGACATCCTGTATCCGTGATCCATCTTTGTGGGCGAACACCCGCGGCGAGTCGGGACAGTGTGTTTATCGGTATCGACCGTCGCCGCGCTGTTTTCGTATGTTGCGCCTCCAAGAAGATCAAATCGCGCTGTAAACCCACCCGCATCCATTCCAAGCCAAGCAATTCCTGTTTACGGCACCCCGTATGGAGAGCCAGTCGGATGAAGTCCGCGAGATGTGGAGCATTGGCTTCCCGCTCTGCACATCGTATTAGAGTTTGGCTTTCGGTCCGGCTGATCCATCGTCCCTTCGGGTTCTCGCAATTTTACGTCCACTTGCCGGGTTGGAGCCTCCGTGATATCTCGACGGACCAATATTTGGCGATTAGCTGCCCTTATGCAAACTCTTTACAAATTGCGTGACTTGTAGAGCATACCTGGTTCGAGATTCCGTCATTAGTGTTGATTTCCATCTTCGACGTATTGGGTCATCCAAATGTCTGCCTTGACGGCTTCAGGGCTTAATCGTCACCAGCAAAACAATCAACGTCACGAGCGCCAGCCCGACCGAATCGCCGCTGGAGCGGAAACAATTGAAACCTAGTTCCGTCGTCGTGAAATCAGGTGGAAATGGTTTTCACCTACGATGCATTCATACCACGACGGGCACGAACGATGGTTGCAAATCACCCAACAGCCGTTCAGGCACCTTTTCGTGATGAGGGAGTGATCACGTTACTGCAGGCGTATCCGATTCCCGTCAAAATGGCGAGAGCCGATAGCGGCGAGGTGATCTACGAAAGCCCGGCGGCCGCCCGTCTGTTCCAACGCGAGAGAGACCTCCCCGGCCGCGATCAGGACGACTTTGTGAGCTCGCATGACTATTCGGAATTGATCGGCCGCGCCCGCATCGCCGAAACGGTCGAGAATCCGAAAGTGCAGCTAAAAAAATCCGACGAGACGGTGTTCTGGGCTTCGGTATCTGTCCGGCTTGTCGAATGGCGGGGCGAAGTCGTAATCGTGTCCACTATCGCCGACCTCACCGAGCACAAGGCTATCGAGCATCGGATCGTACACCAGAAGGAAGAACTCCATCAGAGCGAAAAGCTGGCCGCGCTCGGATCGCTGCTCGCCGGAGTTGCCCATGAGCTGAATAACCCTTTGTCCGTCGTTGCCGCGCAAGCCTTGCTCATGAAGGATACTGTGACTGACCCGAGGCTAGTGAAACGGGCAACCAAGATAGCCAACGCCGCCGACCGGTGCACCCGAATTGTGCGCACGTTTCTGGCGCTCGCCCGGCAACGGCCGTTAGAGCGCAAGGCGGTCAGTATCAATGAGGTTGTCGAAGCAGTACTCGATGTCACTCGCTATTCGCTGCGGACCGCGGGTATCGAGCCGACACTCGATCTGGGAAAGGACTTACCGAAAATCTGGGGCGATATGGATGAGTTGAATCAGGTGGTGACCAACCTGGTCGTGAATGCGCAGCAGGCGATGTCGGAGTGTGACAAATCGAGACAGTTGAGAATCGTGTCTGCCTACGACCGTGAGGAGAACACGGTGCTGCTGTCGATCAGCGACAACGGCCCCGGAATTCCGAGCGAGGTTCGGTCACGTATCTTTGACCCTTTCTTTACTACGAAAGAGGTGGGAGCCGGCACAGGAATGGGGCTCGCCATTTGTCACAGAATCGTGGAATCACTCGATGGAAAAATTACCGCTACGAGCCCAGTCGGACACGGCGCCACCTTTACCCTCTCCTTTCCGGTTGCTGCCAATGGGAACGTTAAGGGACGAAAGCGTGAGCAAAAATCTTTAAAGATGCCCGCATGCAGAATACTCGTGATCGAGAATGAGCCGGATGTCGCGCAGATTCTAAGGGAGATTCTCATTTCAGACGGACATCAAGTCAGGTCCACCGCTCCCGGAAGGCGGGCGCTTCAACTTCTCGCGCGGCACGAATTCGATCTCATATTAACAATGCCGGACATGGACGGCTTTCGTCTCTATGAGATGCTCAATGAGCTCAGCCCAAAGATACGCCATCGCATCGGTTTCATCACTGCCGGCTCTTTCAGTCCATCGATCAGTGAATTTTTGAAGCAAGCCGACAGACCCTATATCGAGAAACCGTTCTCACCAAATCAAGTGCGGGCCTTGATCGCCGAGCTTTTGTCTCACGTGCGGATCAGCGCGCTGCTGAACTGACCGGAATTTTCCAGTGTCGGTGTAGTTGATACAACTGAAACAATTCGCCGTCCCCGTGACATTTTACTGAAAACGTCAGGGCTTAGACTGGGCGGCCTCGTGCGAATACGCGCTATCCCTTGAGACCACCAATACATCTGTGGAGGAAGAAGCCGGATGTCGATCGTCACCAGGACCAGATTATCTGCGTCGCCCCGCACGGTCGCGCCCATTTTGCTGGGCCTTGTGTTTCTGGCGGCCCCGACACTCGCACGCGCCGAGGTACCCGCGGAAACGGCATATGTATTCAATACGCTAACGTTACTCATGCACGGCTTTCTCGTGTTATGGATGGCCGCTGGCTTCGCGATGCTTGAATCCGGTCTGGTACGAACGAAAAGCGTGACGACAATACTCCTGAAGAACATCTCGCTGTTCGCTATCACCGCAATCGCGTTTTATCTTGTCGGATACAGTCTGATGTACGAGCGCGTAGGCGGCGGGTTTATCGGGTCCTGGGGCGTTTTTAGTCCAGACGATTTTGCTGCACTGGAAGGCGACTACAGCGCCGGTCGTGCGGCGGCCTCGAACTGGTTCTTTCAGATGGTCTTCGTCGCCACTGCAGCCTCGATTGTCTCTGGTGCCTTGGCCGAGCGCATCAAGTTGTGGCCGTTTCTGGTTTTCGTGCTCGTGTTGACCGCGTTCATTTATCCCATTCAAGGCGCCTGGCACTGGGGTGGCGGCTGGCTCGCCGGAATGGGATTCACCGATTTCGCCGGTTCGACCATGGTGCACTCCGTGGGCGGCTGGGCGGCGCTCACCGGCGCAGTGATGCTGGGACCGCGTAGCGGCAGGTATGGGCCCGACGGTTCGGTCAATCACTTGCCGGGCTCGTCGTTACCCCTGTCGACCCTCGGAACGTATATCCTATGGTTCGGCTGGCTCGGCTTCAACGGTGGCTCTCAGCTCTCTCTGGGTTCGGCAGCCGATGCGGTGGCGGTCTCCAACATATATGTGAACACAACGTTGGCCTCGGCGGGGGGGCTCATCGCCGCGATGCTCCTGACCCAGGCGCTCAAGAACAAATTCGATCTGGTTATGGCGCTGAATGGTTCACTTGCCGGTCTTGTCAGCGTAACCGCGAGTCCTGACACGCCCTCCGTAGGCGTCGCATGTTTGATCGGCGCCGTTGGGGGAGCGATCGTCGTCGTTTCTACACCGGTTCTCGAAAGGTGGAAGGTCGATGATGTAGTGGGTGCGATTCCCGTGCATTTGTTTGCCGGGATCTGGGGAACGCTTGCGGTGCCGCTCACCAACACGGACGCGAACCTGGTGACGCAGGCGATCGGTGTGCTCGCGATCGGAGTTTTTGTCGTGACACTGAGCTCGATTACCTGGCTGGCTCTCAAAAAATCAGTCGGTCTGAGGTTGACTGAAGTGGGCGAGGCGTTGGGTGTCGATGAAGTTGAAACCGGCATGCGCGCGTACCCCGAATTCGAAACCGTGACTTTCAGATTTCATGCAGAGAACTGACAACGTCCCCGAAACAAACAGCGCGATGACCGAAACGGCGCACATTCTGATCGTCGATGACGAGCCCGACATTCGCGAGAGCTTCGAGGAGTACCTGGAACTCAAAGGCTATCGTACCTCCTGCGCCGATGGCGGCCAGTCTGCGCGACGAATCGTCGCCGAACAAAACGTCGATCTGGCACTGTTAGACGTTGCGATGCCCGGCGAGGATGGTCTGTCCCTCGCGCGCTTCTTGCGGGAACGCACCAGCGTGGCCATCATCATTGTGGCGTCCGCAGGCGAAGTCATGGACCGGATCGTCGGCATCGAGGTTGGCGCTGATGACTATCTACCCAAGCCCGTGGACCTGCGCGAGATGTCCGCGCGGATAGAAGCGGTTCTACGGCGGAGAAACGCGAACCTCGCTACGGCACCAACGTTCATGGCGGGCGCCAACGAAAAGTACGCACAATTCGGTGACTGCCGGCTGGGCCTCGAATCCCACACCCTCTCAGGCGCCGCCGGACAGGAAATTCCGATTACCGCCATGGACTTCCAGGTATTGACGCTGTTTGCCGAAAACCCGGGCAGAACCCTCTCGCGAGATCGAATATTCGACCTCACGCGTGCCCGAAGCAGGCCTCACTCTGACCGCAGCGTCGATATTCAAATCGGTCGTATTCGTCGCAAGATCGAAGCTGATCCCAAAAAACCAAGGGTCATAAAGACGGTCCACGGGACCGGATACGTCTACACTCCAAACGTAGCCTGAATAGAAGACCGCAGTGCGGACCGGGCACCCGGCTGATACGCCTCGTGTCGCAGCCGCTGCTCGGTCGCAAGGCAGGTACAAACGTTACAGTTTTCTTCTTTCATGAAATCCTATGGATACACCTATCCACTATCTTAGCCTGCCACATTAAACCAGATCGCCTGAGCGCGACATCAGTTGACGGACATCTCGCTGTCAGCGGGTGAACATGTTGAGATAGAAAAATGCATAGTGACATTCGCAATTTGATCATTTACAACGGCTCGATCGGTGTTCTTGCTGGAGCACTGCTCATCTCCATGACCGGTTCGAGCGAGCGGCTTGTCGATATCATTGGCAACGCCCCGGGTTTATGGGAGACAGTGCCCTTTGACGCTGCATCTTTCTGGACACTCTTTGCCGCCCTTTTCGCGATTATGAATCCGTTGGTGGCCGTCCCCTTCTTCGTCACCCTGACCGAGGGCCGAACGGAGAGACAGCGTCATCAACTCGCAATGGTGGCTACCGCTACCGTTTTGATCGCGCTGGTTTCGGCCGCTCTATTCGGGAGGGAGCTGTTGGGCTTCTTTGCGATCAGTATCTCCTCGTTTCGAATAGCGGGCGGGATCATTGTTCTGTTGATGGGGCTCTCGTTGTTGAATGCGAAAGTCGCGGGATCCGACGATTCAAGATCCGGTGCGAAGTCGAATCAGCAATCCGAGGCCATCTGCCCTTTAGCGATTCCACTTCTTGCCGGACCCGGTTCGATCGCCACGGTTATTGTTCGTTGTGAGAGCGCGCAGCAACTGAGTGATTTCGTCACCATCGGTGTGGTGATACTGGCGATGGCGGTGGTGACCTACGTGGTACTACGCGCCGCTCTCACTGTGGCAAGAATCGTTGGTCAGTCGGGACTTACCGTATTGACGCGGCTCATCGGAATGGTTGTGGCAGCGATCGCCATCGACATGATTGTCATTGGTATCCGGTCCACCTTTCCGGTTGTCGCGATGTAGACGACTTCGAGCAACTCGGCTCGGAAGTATAGGCGGCCGAGGGGGCCCGCGTACGGACCCGCGGCACGGTGGGCTGATTCGCCTGAAAATCTCTGTCCGGCCATGCACCAGTTACTACAGATAGCCGTTTTTCTTCAAATAGGGCTCAACTTGCTCCCGAAAGATCGCCGACATAGACCGGTGCTCCTCGTAGGGTGCCCGACGTAACCGGCAAAAAACGCGGGCTCGGCGTCTTGCCGGCCAGCGCGTAGCCGGTGCGGTGCCGGAGCATGTGGGTCGTAATCGGGAACGGAAGCCCCGCGCGCTCGCCGGCGCTCTCGACCAGGTACCCGATCGCGACCACGCTCAACGGCGCACCCCTTTCCGAAAGTCCAGGGTCACGAATTCGGTGATTGTACTAACCTCGCCACTGCCGCCGCTTTGTGTTCCGGTGCCAAGTGCGCATACCGCAAAGTCATCAACGGACTTGCGTGCCCCAACAGTTCACGCGCCGTATTCAGATCGACCCCGGCCACGAATCATTGGATAATCTGACGCCGGCGAATGTTTTTTATGGCCGTGGCCAGGCGATCCTAGAACGGAGAGACTAGATCAAGCGCAACACCTTAACGATACGCCGACAAATGCACTACGATAAACAACTTACGCCCTTTACCCGATGAGTTGAACTGCCCCTTTGAATCACGACATCAGAAGCCCGAAATCCTTTGACGACGTACAACGTGAACTCTGCACACCCGATGGCTTGCAATCCAAACAAACGGCGTCGCGGCGGCCTCCGTTGGGACGATCCCGGCTACCCGGCACAACATCGGTTTGCTCGAGGGTGTTCGCACGTCGATCAGACACCAGACAAGTTGTGCTCCGGTTTACCTGCGTAAGCAAAATAAGCGGCCGGACCTCATTTACGCGCAACAATTAAATGATTCCTTCGCACGATAACCGAGAATGGTAAATACTCGCTTTTCGGATCAGGAGACTGCTCAATACGCGGAGCTGTTTTTGCTCGCGCACCGCCAACTGGCCGCCGTACAACGACAACTGGGGCCAGGGATGGGATTTCGGCAACGTTGGGGGTTTCGCTCGCGCCACCGGCGGATCCAGCGGTTGCTCCGCGCCCTGCTCCAGCTAAAGGGTGGGACGGGAGAAGAAGCGGAAAAGTCGATTGAGCAGGACCTGGATTTCGTGGGCCGCGGTAAACAAGGGTGGTCCTATGTCTCCGCCGGGGAGATTGACTATCTGCGCAGTGTGTTGAAGGGACTCTAAAGATATCGTAACCGGTATCGGATCGATCAGTGAATGTAAGTTATGCAAAGTGGATTGCGGGGATTGCTTCGCTGCCGGTTGGCAAAGTAAACTCGTCCACCCCTTTCACAGCATGCAACTGCTGACAACAACTTCTTCACAATGAGAGACTTTCTACTATCTATCGTTCTCACCATGGCAATGACAGCCGTGCTGTTCGCGGGTCAGTTCGAACCCCACGAAATAAAACCCGGTGTTTCCTACTATTCTGATGAATATACGACGAGCAATGGCGTTTCGGGGCTCGGCGAGGAAAAAAATTTCGAGGAAGTCTGGCAGAACTACAATTACTATGAAGCCATTTTCGACTCAAACGAGCGCATCGTGACTTTCAAGGCCTACGAAAGGGGCAAAATTGAGTTTTCCGAAACTTACCACTACGACGCCGAAGGAAACCCGACCAAGAAAATTGTGAAAAAGTCCGACGGCTCGGAATCGGTTGTAAACTTCTAACCCAATAACGTCATCCACAGTTTTGTTTCTGTGGATGTCGGCTTGGTACGTGTGGCGAATCCGCTGCCCGTTTACCCTTCCTTCTTTGCGCCTTCAGTCGTTGGCTCCGACGCGGCCTTCTGCCATTCAACTTCCTCATGGACGAGATTATAGTGGCACTGAATACAGGTTTTCTCCGTCTTCTGGTGCCGTTCTATCTTCTTGAACCATTCGGCCTCTGGTTTGTGGCAGACCTTGCACTTGGCACTGTCCTCCTCCATCATCTGCTCCCGCACTCGCGTCGCCAGCGTTACGCGCAAATCTTCCCATTCCGGGATATCGCGCAGGCCACTGGAGATGGCATGAAACGGGCTCTCGCCGATCGTACCTTTATTAATGTAAAAGAACTTCCAGACAAGAAAATCCGTGACGCTGTGCGGTTCGTGACAACCCACACATCCGGTCCTGACGCCTCGTTCATTGTCGTAATGTGGTGATTCCCGATACTCCTCGTAGGGGTATGCGTGGCATTCGGCGCAGCCCACGGTCATATTGAAGTGTCCCGGATCGGGCGCTGCGGTAGGCTTGTAGTCTTCTACGGACTCGCTCAACGCACTCGTTTGCTTATATTCTTCGTGGTCTACGAATACTTCGTGGCAGGTGATGCAAACATTGGGTCGCGTAAATCTGCTGTGACTCCAACTGAGCAGGCCCACGACGACCACAACCCCGAATACTGCTATACCCGTGAGGACGCGACCCATTGTAGATGTAGGGAAGAGTTTCAATCTGCGTTCTCCGTTATTTATTCACCCAGATCATGCCTGCGACTTCTTGTAAAGTTCGAAGTGTTTGGCGTTATCCACCTTGATATCGCCGTACTCATCGTCCGGCTCGGGCGGGGTAACCCTAACCACCGTGTCGTTCCAGGCCTGCGCCCCGGTCTCCGGGTCGATGGAGATAGGCACGATGTCGTTGGGATTGGTGCCTGGGTCCCGCCACCACAGGTTGTGGTCGATATCAGCGTCCTCCTGCTCCTCGCGGGCGAAAGAAGCATGTGCATGAGGATCGGCGCGGGCAACGCGACCGTAGGCGGTACGCCCCACAGACGTACTCATACCGACCACCTGTGGATGGATTCCGTTGGTCAGCCATGCCTTGGTAACCATATGTCCGGCTTCACTGGTAACCCGCACCAGCTCGCCGTCTCCGATCCCGAGTTCGCGCGCCACCTCTCGGTTGATCCAGAGGGGGTTCGAATGCCACAACTCGGCGAGGTATTTGAGGTTGGACGTCATCGAAAGGGTCTGATATGCGACCTTGAAAGTAACCAGCACGAACTCGCCCGGCTTCATATCCGTATGGCGTGGATGCTCGCTCCAGGCGGGGGTATGAATCTCGATCCGTTTGGAAGGGGTAGGAAAGCCGGCTGGGTCAAAGGTGCGGTACTTGGCCTCGACCGGCCGTCCTTTCTTGACGATGTGCCTGGTCGCCGGATCAATTTTGCCGTATTGCGGCCAGACCCCCTTAGATCTGAGTTTCTTGTAGCTTTTTTCTTTGGTTCCGGGAGTCGCGTTCACCGCCTGTTTAACCCACTGTTTGGTGTCGGCGAATGCCCAGTATTTTTTCATGCCCCGGCTGTCGTCCGGGTCTATGGCTTCGACCAGCTTCTTCAAGGTTACCCGCACATCCTGAGCCTCACCGCGGGCCTTGATACTCGGGTAGCTCATGCTGATCCAGGGCCACAGGGCGGTGGGACTGCTGGCCACGTCATGGCGCTCCACATCCACGACATCCGGCAGAATGATATCGGCCAACTCCGCGGTTTCGCTCATGAACGGACTGAAGTCAACGATATAGGGAATCAGTTTCGAGTCCTTGAGGACCTCCCTCCAGACGCTGGCGGCCGGGGACGAGTAGACCGGATTGCTCATGTGGTTAAACAGCACCGCGACCCGCCGGTCGCCGTCCTTCACTTCGAAGGGGAAGGTTGGGTTCAAACGCTTCGAGGTGCTGCCCAGCGGCTCCGGCGCCGGCTCCGGCATGGCGACGTCGAATGAGCGCGGCAGGCAGTAACCCCCTTCCGTGTCGATGTTGCCGGTGATTACGGCGAGCAGCAAGCAGGCTCTTTCTCCGTCCATCCCTTTTCGGTGGTAAACGACTCCGTTGTGACTGAAAACCGTTGCCGGTTTGGTCTTGGCGAATTCAAGTGCAATTCTCTCAATGGTCTTTGCCGGAACCCCACTGGCTTTTTCCGCCCGCTCCGGCGTGAATCTACTCAAGTCGTGCGCTAGATTCGCGCTGGCATAGTCGCCCTCACCGCCGTGGTCGCTCGTATAGTTGACCCAGAGGTCAACGAAACTCGTGTCCGCCAGACCCTTGTCCATGATCACATTGGCCATCGCCAGGGCAACGATGCCGTCGCTGCCGGGGAATACCGGAAACCACTCGTCACTCCTGCCGGCGGTATTGGACATGCGCACATCGAAGGTGACCAGTTTGAGCTTGTTGTTCACCACACCTTCGGTTAATCGCTGCGCCAACGGTAGCGCGGTCTCCATGATGTTGGCGCCGAAATTCAGGACGTATTTCGTGTGCTCGAGGTCGGGAATCGCGAAATTGAAACCCAGGGCCTGCTCCAGCGCTGCCTGCTTGGGAGCGGTACCGATGGACGGCAGGCGGCTGCGTATGACTGATTGAGAACCTATCGTGTCCATGAAGCGGACGGTACCTCCCTCCTTGAAACCGCCCTCGTTGAGGTAGATGCTGTCGGGATCCGACAGCGCGGCACTGACCCTGCCTGCTACCTCAGCGATGGCTTCCTGCCAACTGATTTCCTGCCATTGTCCGGCGCCGCGCTCACCCACCCGTTTCATCGGGGCGAGTATCCGGTCTGGATCGTATCTGCTAAAGAACGACGCCAGCCCTTTTGCGCAGAATTTGCCCCGGGTAGCGATATGGTTGGGGTCGCCTTCGGCCTTCAAGATCTCCCCCTCTTCTGCAAAGGTAAAACCACCGTCGAAATAAGGGCACGTGGTGCATACATAGGGTTTTCTCTGCCGGGGGTGAAAGGTCCGTATCTGGTGAAAATCCTGACCCCCGAGCTCGAGCTCCATGGCATGCAGGAGCGCCGGGCAGGCTGACGCGGCCGCCGCTGCAGCACTGAGTTTCATAAATTCTCGTCTGTCCATTTCCCTCATCGTCGGGTTTCCTCAATAGAAGGTCTGCAGATACTGGCCACCCATGACCCACCAGATCCTCATGCCATACACACCGAAGGCCACTAGGAAGGATGCGATGATTACCCCGGCCTTGATCTTCTTGAGGGGTGATACAAGGATGACAAACGGGATGATCAGGCCGATAACAATCTCCATCCACAGGTACGGAAAGCGGAACACGCCCATTAACACCTCGTCATGCGCCATCACCAAGTTCGCGCTGCCGTACAGCGTCTGCATGAACTCTAGGAAAAGCAGGAAGGCGTCGAAGACCAAACCGTACATCATGTACTGGGCCATCTCCTCGATGAGGGACCAGCTGATCTTCTTTTCCGTGGAAACGATCATGTTCTGGATCCAGAGAATCAGAATCAGCAGTCCGATTCCGGATATGAAGGCACCGGTAAGAAACAGCAGCGGCGCCAGGGCGGTATGATTCAGAAACCGACCCGGATTGAGTTCCATGACCACCCCGGTATACCAGTGGGTGGACAGGGCCAGCACGATGGATACGATGCCGGCGACCTTGGCCCCGGTCACGTTGTTCTTTACCACAAAGTAGGTGTACACGATCATCGCGATGGGGTAGCTGAAGATCAGCGCCGAACCCCAAGACATGGGACCGGTAGCGTGCCAGTAACTGGGCAGCAACAGGTAAATGAAACGCAGCGGTTTACCGAGGTCCCAGATCAGCAGGATGGGGACCAGTAACAACAAGATGATCGCCGTTATCGACGCCGACAGTGCCAGGGGTTTATAGCGCGTGATTCCGAATACCCAGCCGAAACTTGAGATAACAAACGAACCGGCGCTCGCCCCGACTAGCCAAAAATAGATGGCGATCGTCGTGCCCCAGGCAACGTGGTGAAAGACGTTGGAGATGATTACACTGTCGTCCATTTGCCACCCTCTACCTCAGGTACAGATTGACGAAAGCGTCTAGTACTTCCTTGGCCTTGTGCGGTATCGTGCGCAGGAAGCCGCCGAAGTTCTTACTGACCTGGCGCATGGTCGACTCGCCCTCTACGATATCGCCGAACGCATCCCCCTCGTGGTTTCTCTTGAAGGTGTTGAATTCTTCGCGGAGTTGGGCGGAGCGATTAGTATAGCTGTGCGCTTCGTCCATGATCTCCCAGTCACCACCGATATAGGATACCGACGGACTGGTACCGAGCTCCGGCTTCAGCACAGTCAGGTGTTCCTTGCTGGCCAACTGAGCCACCTCACTGTTGGGATCGTTCATGTCGCCGAAGATCCGCGCGCCGCCTACACAGGCCTGGACACAGGCGGGCACGAGCCCCTTCTTCACGCGGTGAATACAGAACGTACATTTGTCGACCACAAGCTTCGGAAGATTGTCGTCGGTTCGCTTTGCGGGAATGAGATGTCTGGCGTTATAGGGGCACGCAACCATACAGGTGCGGCAGCCGATGCACCGGTTGTATCGCTGAAGGACGAAGCCGTCTTTGTGCTTGTACGTAGCCTGGGTGGGACAGTTGCGCACGCAGACCGGATAGTCGCAGTGGTTGCACAGGCGCGGCATGAAAACGCGCCTGGTGTTCGGGTACTTGCCTTTGTCGGCCACTTTCACCCACGTCCGCCAGACGCCGAGCGGGACACCATACTCTGCTTTACAGGCAACCACACAGGACATACACCCGATGCACTTTCTCAGATCGATCACCATGGCATACCGCTTCGTTCCGGGTACGCCCTTGGTGCGTGGTGTCTGAAGCCCGTATGAGCTACGCTCTTTAGTCATAACCCTTTTTCCTTTGTTATTTCCGCTGTGCGAACCTCACTTTCTCGAATGTGCCCTTATCTGGTGAACGTTTTGCGCAAATAAACGATCAACTGCCAGAGCTGCTCCTCGGAAAGGCCGACGTCGGAGTAAGGACCGACCGGCGCCATCTCGGTACCCTCGCTTCCGTACATCATGATCCAGAAGAGTTGTCCGTCCTTCCTGCTGGCGAGGTACCCGGGAGTATTGAATGCGGCCGGCTTGATTATGAAGTTCTCGGCGTTGGGTCCTTTGCCGTCTCCCTTCTCGCCATGGCACTTCCGGCACTTCCGGTGGTACAGCTTGCCCACCTTTTTGAGAAACTTCTCATCAACGTCCTCGTCTTTGATGGGATTCTCCATCGCAAGATATTCGGGCGGAGCGTCGGGAATCTTGTGTTCATCCTGCGCCAGCGCCGCCTGGTTTAGAGGCAAGGAAGAAAACCCCAGAATGAGCACCAGTCTGCTTGCCGCTTTCATCGTCCCCTCTCTCAGCTCCACCGTTAGTTGGTGAACTCGGCGCGCATGTAACTTACCAGCTCCCAGATCTTCTCCTCGGAGAGGCCGGCGTCGGATTCGGGGCCGAAACCGTTCATCTCGGTGCCTTCGCTGCCGTACATGACAATCCAAAAAAGCTGGCCGTCCTTCCTGCTTTCCATATAACCCGGGGCATTCAGCGCGGTGGGCTTTGGATCCTCGATCTCGTCCGCGGAAGATCCCTTGCCGTCCCCGCTCGCACCGTGGCACTTATTGCACTTACTTTTGTAGGTCCTTTTGACTTTCTTAAGAAAATCGTCATCGACGTCATCTTCGTCAATGGGATTTTCCATGGCGAGATACTCCTCCGGGGCAGTTGGAATCTGATGATCCTGTGCCCAGGAAGCCGCTAAGAAAACGGAAAAAACGAACCCCAGGGCGAGGGCCACCACACCTGCTGTTTCTTTCATATTCTTCTCCCAAATCAAAAAGAAAAGGGGCTGAAGAAGTCCTCCAGCCCCTCTGTCCAGAATGATCTACACGGAAACAGCCCGTTTAGTAGATATCTTTCATGGTGTTGTAGACGTTGAACTTACCGGTGGGGGTGTCCAGACCGGAAATCCTGGCCTTCTCCTTCAGGGTCTTGTCGTCCAACACTACGACCGCACCGTCCTTGTCCCACAGAGAAATCCAAACCTCGTCGCCGGCCTTGTTGTACTCCATATGCACGACCTTCTTATCGAACTCAAGTTCTTGGGGCGGCGCTTTGGGATTGTTGATGTCAAACACCGTAAGCACATTGTCCTTTTCCGGGTTGATCGTGTTGTCGGCGTAGACACGGGAACTCTTCGGGTGCGTTTTGATGAACAGCGAGTTGCCGTGCAGCTTCCACTCCCTGACGACCTCCCAGGCATACTCTTTGGAAGGGTCGGTGCTGATGATGGAGATCAGCCCCTCACCCAGGTGCGGCGTTGCCCATACGTTACCGAATTCAGGGTCGACCCAGTTGGCGCCCCGGCCCGGATGCGGCTTGGTTCCGGTAATGATGTTGGCGACGAGCTTGCGGTCCACGGTGTCGATGACCGAGATGGTATCCCGGGCATTGGCTGCGACCAGGAAGTACCTTTTGGTGGAATCCCAACCGCCGTCATGCAGGAAGCGCTCGGCGTCGATCTTGGTCTCGGTAACCGTGCCGTCCTCCATCCGGCTGTAGTCGACCAGCAGGACTACGCCGGTTTCCTTGAGGTTGAGGATCCACTCCGGCGCATTGTGTGAAGAAACAATGGAAGCGACGCGGGTCTCGTCTCGGTACTCATTGGTGTCGTAGGTGTAGCCCCGGGTGCCCACAACTTTCAAGGGTTTGAGGGTGTCTCCCTCGAGGATCACATAGTGCGGCGGCCAATAATCGCCCACGACGGCATATTTGTCTTCGAAACCCTCGAACTTGCTCGTGTCAATGGACCTGGCGTCGATTCCGGTCCTAACCTCGGCTACCAGATTGGGTGGATCGGCCCACATATCCATCATGGTGGCCTTGCCGTCGCGGCCGATGGCATACATATACCGACCGGAAGCGGAGGTCCTCAGGATATGGGTTGCAAACCCGGAGTCGATGATGTTCAGGACCTCCTTGGTGTCACCATCGATGATAGCGACCTTGCCCACGTCCCGTAACACAACACCGAAGTAGTTCTGCCAGTTCTTACCCTCCGGCGGGCTGGTAGGCCGGTCTTTCACCGCAACATGAACTTTCCAGGACTCCCGCATCTCCTTCATGCCCCATTCCGGCGGCGCCGGCACCGGGTTCTGGACGAATTTCGCCATGAGCTGGGTCTCTTCGCGGGTCATAAACCCGTCCTTACCCCAACTGGGCATGCCGCCTTCCGTACCTTCGTACAGGATCTTATCTAAGGCCTCTAAAGTCTTTAAGCGCGTCTTTTCCGGGGTAATATTTTTCCCCGTCGCGCCCTTTCGCAGGGCGCCGTGGCAACCCGAGCACCGATCGAAATAGATCTGCTGCCCGGTCTTGTACTCCTCTTCGGTCATTTCGGGCACGGGCTGCAATTCCTTTTCTTCTGCGCCTATGGCTGCGCCACCCGCCAGAAACAGGCCGACTGCGGCAGTTGAGACACCTAAAAGCTTGTTCATCATTCAATCCCCTATTTGATTGGAACTGGCAAAAAACCGCTTGGGCGGCTCACAATTCGACGATCCCGGTCCTCGCGTAAAAGTCGTATGGATCGCATCGGCGGCCAAGGAATCTTCTGTCGTAAACGCAATGCACTTGATCTGCCAACGATTTTTTATGCTTTTAGGTATGGAAGCATTGACATGAGTCAAGTCGACATTAACCCAACTATTCCCACAAGGAATCATGATGATTTAGATCAAGAAAAGAGAGCCGTTGGAGTAATTAGTGCTTGCGATGGTGACGGGTGGCAACGCCTGGTTGTCGAGTAAGGCTCTCTAATATACGGCTACTGGAGAGGACCGGGGCAAAATCCGACGGATCTTTGCTGAAACCCTGACGTTTCGTAGGTGAGCAAAGCGAAGAGATTAAACAGTGGGGAAGCTGTTACGGAGTTTGGCAAAGCATTGGGGGGGTTCCGCGGCAGCGGCCCGTAGGCGGGTGCGGGTGTTCAGCTTGCGCAGGACATTCTGCGTGTGTGTGCGGATGGTATTGACGCTCATCGACAGCGCGGCGGCGACCTCATGGGTGGTCCGACCCCCAGCCAGCAACTTGAGGACCTCGGCCTCACGATGCGTCAGGATCGCGGCGTCGTCAGCGGTGGATGCGGCCGCAGCGGACGAGAACCCACGGTCACGCACGGCCTCGGGGGCGCGCGTGGACGTCTGTTCCGACCGCCGCGGAGCCAATACGTGAAGGATCTGGAACGAATTACAATGTGACTCCTCGCACAACGCCACCGCCCAGCAGGTGACTGGGACATAGGCTCCCGAGGCCTTGCGGACCGCAAGCTGGATTGTGCAGAACTCGCCGCGGCGCATCAGTTGCCGCAGATCACACGCGCGCCGGCAGAAGCGATTGCCAGATGAGTCCCGGCCGCGAATGATCTGATGGCAAGGACTGCCGACCACGGTATCCTTTTCATACCCGACCAGATCCTCTGCAGCAGAGTTCCAGCCCACTATGCCCCCTTCCTCGTCCGACACGTAGGCGGCGCCACGGATGCCGTCGAGCAATGCGCTGTAATCCATCGACTCGCTCATCGGATCAGGTCACCTCCTTATCTGGCTTCTTTGTCTCGAATGGAGCGTTGAAACGCGTCTCGGGATAGAGAGACCGAAAGGTCGCATCGCGTTCCACGCCCTTTTACCGTTTGGATGGGTTTTCACCATGGTTTCTTATTTCCGCTTTCGGCCCGTTTCCCCGTCGACGACGGGAGAAAGGCCGTCTCTGACGAACCAGCCTTGCGCGGCACGTCGCACCTGTGACGTTCTTAAATCCTTAACACTGAAAACAAATAGTTCAGTCGCTAAATACTTCTAGTACGAACTCCAAGTTATTTGATATAAGTCAAGGGACGTTTAAGGAAAAGTGATGACATCCACGAGATGGCGTGCCGTCCGGACGGCTGGCCATGGGTCAGCCCGCTGCAGAGACGCAGTCTAGCAGCGACCCAAGCTGACGCTGGGGGATTCTGCAGTGATCCGGTGTCAGACCCGGGCCGTGACGCGCTTTCAAAAAAGCGCAACCGCCTGATGCACGACGCTTGGATGGGAGTTGCAGAGGATGCACACTGGCGTGGGTCAGTTTCGTGCAGATAGAAAAAGCCCCGCCGAAGCGGGGCTTGTCATGACCTATGTCGGCCGGCTACTTATTCACTAAATATCCGTGAATCTCCGCGGCACGAACGCTATGGGCAGAACCACCGCTGGGGTGGATACTATTCGCGCCCGCACACAACACCCTGCCAGTACCGACGCGAACCCCCGCGATGAGGTGATAACTGCCACCGACCTGATTTGGTCCCGCGAGTTCCGCTGTTAAGTTGATCGGTGACGATATGAAGACAAGTCGATTTTGCAGACCATTGCTAGTTCTTGACGTTACCGTTACGCGCAGAGTACGCCCCGCAAGAAAATTACCGCCGCTGCCCGCGCCGGGCGCTGCCTCCCAAACGAGGTCGGTGATGATGAAAAATTTTCCGCTTGGAACTCGAAAGTGGTTGGACGCCACAGTACCGTTCGGGGAACGTTGGAAAAAAATCCGCGAATTACCACATAGGTTATTGGCATCGAAACGGTAATCCAGCGTTACATGTTGGCCGGGAGGTTGGCCAAGATGGGTCAATGCCTGCGCGTTAGCGGTGAAGGGAAGCAAAGACAAAAAAGACGTAATCATGATAAGAATGGTTTTCGACATCGGAAATTCCCCCTTTCTGATCCGATCGCTGATAGCCGCCGAGCATGTATGCTACGGCAAACGGCGGCGCACGAAAGACAAAGATTCGTGAGCCTTCCTCCGCTGCTGTTCATGCTAACAGGCATCGCACTGCACAAGAAAGCCGGACCCCCGACGCCCGATGATGCCGGATCTACCGAATCGCCACTGGATCAACGGTGGGGGAATAGTTTGGCCGAAAACCGTCCCCCCTGGGCGCGGTGGTTGTGCAAAAGGGATGGATACCATTTACGACCGGCTTGATGGTCGGAAGTTGTGTGCCCGTGAAGCCGGTCCCTCTGTAGTGTCTCACCACTGATGGGTATACTGTCCCCCGGCCAACCCGACGAACGAGAAAAGAATATGTTGATGATGAGAACGGTGCTGTGCGCGCTGCTGTTGGTTCTGCATACCGTGGTCGTTGCGGGCACGCTTGGTATCGCCACGGGACGTGAAACCGGTACGTACTACCGGTTCGGCGAAGACATGAAACGAATCGCCGCGACCGAGGGACTAAGTCTCAGAGTCTACCCCAGCAAGGGGTCCGTCCAGAACCTGTTAGCGCTCTACCAGCGTGACAACCTGCATCTCACGATCAGTCAGGTCGATGTGCTGTTCTTTCTCGAAAGCCTGGGCAATGCCGACGAGAAGAAGCTGGCCTCCGCCATGCGCGTCGTGCTGCCCCTGTACACCGAAGAAGTGCACCTCGTTGCGAGCAAGGGAATCACCCGCTTCTCGGATCTCCAAGGGAAACGCGTCGCGGTCGGCGAAGAGGGCAGCGGTACGGCGATCACGGCGCACACACTTTTCGCGCTGGCCAATGTAGAGCCGGCGGAGACCGTGTGGCTGGAGGCGGATCAAGCGGTGGAGGCGCTGCTCAACAACTCGATCGACGCGGCGATTCTGGTGGCCGGCAGTCCGATGAAACTGCTGCAAGAGAAACTTCCGGCGCAGGCGGGTGTCGACCTGGTTTCTCTTGACGACGAGGTTTTCCAAGAACTCTACGGACCGCCCGTGAGCATCCCCGCAGGCACCTACGCGTGGCAGAACGGCGACATATCGACATTGGGAATGATGTCGTTGTTGATAACGCTGGATTTCCCCGGCGATTCCGAGGCGTGCGCGGAGATCGGACAGTTGGCGGAGGTGGTCATCAGGGAACGCGACTGGCTGATCAGCAAGGGCCACGAGAAATGGGCTCAGGTCGATTTCGATTATCCGGTCGACGAAGCCAATCGGTCGCGTTGTTCGCCCCTCTTCCGCTAGCCACACTAGACCCGCCGAGCGAACCTTTTCCTCAACATCGTCTCGCGGGACTTTTGCCGGGGCAGGGCCGGCAGGGTTTATTCGGGCTGAAGGCGATCGCGCAACGGGCGTCCCGGACCCCTATATAGCGATCTGATACGGCTATTCGCTTACCATCAATGTCGGCAGTTCGATCTTGTCCCAAACACATCACGCGCAACAATGTCGAGGTACCGATCATGACAAAGGACGCAGGTGAGTGTCGTGAGTGCGACGATCAGGAAGGTCCGGTGACCGTAACGATCCGGCGCCGGGTAAAGTCGGGCCGGGAGACGGATTACGAAGCCTGGTTGCGCAAAGCCGCAGCCGTTGCCAGCGCCTTCCCAGGGCATATGGGCGTGAATTTCATCCGCCCGGACGGTGTTCGGGAGAAAGACTACGTGACGATATTCCGGTTCGATACGTATCGGCACCTCCGAGATTGGGAGGAATCCCCCCAACGGGCCGATTCGCTGAAAGGTCTTGAAGGGTTGGTCGAAGGTGAAGCAACAGTGCAACGAGTGACCGGTCTGGAATTCTGGTTCACTTTGCCGGAGGTGCCGTCCGCCGCGCCACCACCGCCCCATAAAATGGCATTGGTGCTCATTGTGGTGGTTTTCTGTTTGGTGGTGTCAATCAACCTGATGTTTGGTACCTGGTTAGCACAGCTACCGATGCTTGCAAGAATTGGTGTGGTCGTCATCGGTCAAGTCTTATTAATGACCTACCTCATCATGCCGCTGGCGACCCGTGTGCTGAAACCGTGGTTATACAATGCCAAACCCGGAGGGTAACCAAAAAACCAAAGAAAGTAACTCAAGCCCTCACTTTTCAGTCAGTGGATCGGTGTTGCTCGGTCTCGTTCCAGAAATGATTTATTACTCAGAAAATCATTCGCTCTTAAATCTGGTTCTTCCAACTAAAAAAACCCGAATTCGGAGCAAGTAACCCATTATCGTTTCTAAAGTGCCGCCACGACCTGAATTTCGACTTTGAGTTCCGGCCTCGCCAAGCGCGCTCCGACCGTCGCACGCGCCGGTTTAGCACCAGTCTCAATCCACGCTTCCCAGACTTGGTTCATTGCTTGGAAATCACAGTCGATGTCCCGCAGCCAGATCATGGCGCTGAGCAAGCGGGTGCGATCCGTCCCCACGGACGCGAGATGGCCGTCGATTTTTTTCAATACCGCGCGGGTTTGCGCCTGAACATCGCCACCGGCGTCGTCGGCAACCTGGCCGGACAGATACACCACACCGTTGTGCACAACCACTTGGCTCATGCGCGGCCCTTCATCATGGCGCTCGATCTGCATTTACGTTTTCCTCCCGATAGAAGTTCGATCCCCTTGCAAAACTGTAATCGCCCCGCCGCTAACTGATTACTTTTTGCGGGTGTTGTAGTCCCCTGATCATCGCGGATCAGTGTACTGGATTCCCGAGCCCATCGGAACAAATGCCCGTGAGGTGTCAACCGGCCGCCGCATGCTCCTGGAAGAACGCTTGCAACCAGCCGATCATTGCACGCACGCGGGTCGAAGTCAGCCGCGCGCTCGGATAGACCAGGGAGACCGGTAGCGGGTCGGGTTCATAGGCTCTCAAGACGCGCTGCAGCGAGCCATCGCTCAGAAACGGCTCGACCTGATACGACAGAAACCGGCCGAAACCGAGTCCGTGTACGCAAGCGGCCCTGGCGATGCTCAGATGGTTGCAACTCATATTGCCGCCAACCTGTACACTCACGTCGCGATTGTGTTCACGGAATGTCCACGTTCCGGGCGAGGACAAGCCGCTGAAGCGTATGCACGGCGAATCGGCGAGCTGTTTCGGGTGAGTCGGTTCACCCGTCTGTTCCAGGAATGCAGGGCTCGCGCACACGACGCGGGTAACGGTTCCGACGCGCATCGCGACGAGCGTAGAATCGGCCAGGTGGCCGATGCGCACGGCGAGATCGATGCCCTCCTCCACCAAGTCGAGATTACGATCGAACAACAGGAGATCGACGCGAACCTCACGGTAGCGCCGTAGGAACTCGATCACGGCAGGCGCGACATACATCTCACCGAACAGTATCGGCGCGGTGAGGCGCAGGTCACCGCGTGGTTCGCTTTGTTGCCGGCCCACCGATCGCTCCGCATCCTCTACGTCGGCCAGGATCCGTCTGCATCGCGCGAGGTAATCGCGGCCCTCCGGCGTCAACGACATGCGACGCGTCGTTCGATTGAGAAGTCGCACGCCGAGTCGTTCTTCCAGGGCCGCGAGGGTGCGGACCATCGACGGCTGTGAACGGTCCAGCGCTTCTGCCGCCGCAGTGAGCGAACCCCGGTCGACGATCTCCGTGAAAGCCCGCATCGCGCCGAGCAAATTCATAGATTACTCCAATTTATGCATAAGTTTTATCAAACTTACAGTATTTATTCCGAAATTGAAATCCGGCACAGTGCCCGGCAACGTCTTTCACCCATCCCGAACAACTAGGGAGCGACCCATGACCACAACCACTGCAAAAACCGCCGGCGCCCACCACATCGGATTGACAGTGCCAGATCTGAAGACGACGACGACATTTTTCACCGAGGCCCTGGGCTACCGCCAAGTCGGCGAGAAACCCGAGTACCCGGCCGTGTTCTTAAGCGACGGCAAACTCATGATCACCCTCTGGCGCGCCGAAAATCCGGCCGCGGCCAATGGTTTCGACCGGCGTCGCAATATCGGATTACACCATCTCGCGTTGCGGGTGGCCGGCGACGAAGCCCTCGACGCCCTGCACCGGGCGCTTAGCGCACGTAGTGATGTCAACATTGAATTCGCTCCCGAGCCGCTCGGTGATCTCTCAGTGAGACACATGATGTGCGGTATACCCGGCGGTATTCGTCTCGAGTTCATCGCCGCCTGAAGCGAGGAAAGCACGATGCACACGCAACAAGCAGCGACCGCCCCCGATTCTCCATTTCACCTCGGCGAGCAGCACGTACAGAGACGTCTCGGAGTGCGTGAAAGCATCGAGCCGTGGGCGCGACAAGTGGTGAAATCGTACCTGCCGGAGGAGCACCGACGGTTCTATACGGGTCTGCCGTTCCTGGTCGCGGCGGCGCGCGATACTTCGGGGCGACCCTGGGCGACACTTTTGACCGGCAGACCGGGGTTCATCCACGCGCCCGACAAACGCCACCTGCGTATCGACGCGACGTTGCCCGGTGGTGACGCGTTGAGTGGCGCTCTGGTAACCGGTCAGGATCTGGGTCTGCTCGGTATCGATTTGGAAGCGCGCCGGCGGAATCGGGTCAACGGCCGCGTGACGCAAGGCGGCGCGAGCGTGCACTTCGCGGTAGAGCAGGCGTTCGGCAACTGCCCGCAGTACATACGTGAACGTGCCTGGCGATGGATGGACGCGGTCGGTGGCGATACACCGGTCCTGCGCAGTAGGCGCCTCGCTACGCCGGCACGTCGGTGGATCGAGGGCGCAGATACTCTGTTCATCGCCAGCGGCTATCGCGGCGATGGGGACGGCGACGCGTTCGGAATGGATGCATCACACCGCGGCGGTCCGCCCGGATTCGTCAAAGTGTCGAGTGATACACGGTTGGTCTGGCCGGACTACGCCGGCAACAACCACTTCAATACCATCGGAAACCTGGTGATGGACCCCGGCGTCGGTCTGCTGTTCGTGGATTTCGAACGGGGCAGCCTGCTGCAGATCACAGGGCGCGCAAGCATCGACTGGGACTCGGAAGCTGTGAGTGAGTATCCAGGGGCGCAACGTCTAGTCACGGTCGATATCGACGAAACTGTCGAGTTGAACGGTGTGTTACCACTTCGCTGGTCGGCACCGAAACAGTCCGTACGTACTCTGCGCGTCATCGAGAAAGTGATCGAAAGCGAGGACGTCGTGTCGTTCCTGCTCGCCAGTCGCGATGGCGGACCGCTACCTCATTTCGAAGCCGGTCAACACCTGCCGTTGGAAGTTCACTTACCGGGTGACACGACTCCGTTGCGGAGAACCTATTCGCTGTCGAGCGGTACAAGGGACAGGCACTATCGCATCAGCGTCAAGCGCCAAGCGCATGGCATCGTCTCGCGGCACCTGCACGATCGGGTGACCATCGGTGACCTGCTCAACGCGGCTGCACCGGGCGGTGATTTCACGCTGGTGCGCGGAAATAGACCAATCGCGCTCATTAGCGCAGGCATCGGCGTCACGCCGATGATCAGCATGTTGCACGAACTGGCTGAAGACCCGCTGCGTCGGTTGACGTGGTTTATTCACGGTGCACGCGACGGAAACCATCATCCCCTCGCTAATGAAGCGAAGGCGGTCGCCCAAGGTCACGAACACCTACACGCACACGTCCGCTACAGCCGACCCGGCAAAGAGGATAAGGCCGGCGACGATTACGACAGCGTCGGCCACGTGGACGCGAATCTCTTGGTTACCCTGCTACCGACCCTGGACGCTGACTTCTACCTCTGTGGACCGACCTCCTTTCTCGCCGACCTGTCGGCCCAGCTTCGCAGTCGGCAGGTGCCAGCCGAGCGTATACACATCGAAACGTTCGGGCCCGCCGCCTGACTACCGCCGGCGCTGATCCCCGCGCCGGGTCGGCATCCCGCGGACGACCCCATCGGGACACGCATGGGCGCATCGCAGGTCTTTGCGGTTATCCGGTTGCAACCCCCATCTGCCGACTGGCCCGCACGTTGAGGGCGAAAACGACGACGAACAGTACCAACCCCGCGACGTGGTACAGGGTTTCGTTGGGCCAGAACAGGCCCACCGCCGCCACGGCCAGAACCAGCCGCCAGAACCAGTTGATCGGCGCCTCGAGATGCCCCTCCAGTACGCCGCTCAAGGCATAGATTCCGAAGGCACTGAAAAAGAATATCTCGAGCACCTCCAGGAATGTGCCGCCGAGAAACGGGGTATACGCAATCAGGAGCGGAACCACATACAAACCCTTGGCGATTTTCCAGGACATGACGCCGGTCGCCATCGGCGGGGTCTTGGCGATCGCCGCGGCCGCGAAAGCGGTGAGACACACCGGGGGCGTGACGTTGCTGTCCTGCGACAGCCAGTAGATCACCATGTGCGCCGAGAGCAGCGCGGCGGTGAGGGTAGCCGGGTTCAGCACTTGCTCGGTAAGTGTGGAGAAGAAATCCTGCGGTACCGCCGCGACCAGTGCGGCCGCCTCCGCCACCGGCATCGCCTGTCCGATCTGGGCAAGCTTGTCGGGAGCCACGAGCATAAACACCGCCTTGGCCTGTTCAGGAACCTGGCCGCTGGCGATCGCATTGATCAGCTCGCTTTGCACGATGAGATCTCGAATTGCCGGCGCCGACAGCGTCGCCAACACGATGTACGCCGCGGTCACCGGCAATCCCATTCCCAACACCAGCGACGCCAGGGCGACCAACACGATCGTAATGAGCAGACTCCCGCCCGCCCAGTTCGTGATCATGAGTGAGAACGTGTTGCCGATACCGGTGGTGGAAATCACATTGACGATGATCCCCACGGCGACCAGCAGCACGGCAACCGTCGCTGTGTTCTTGGCGCCGAGCGCCAAGGCTTCGAGCACCGCTCTCGGCCCCATTTTGTGTGGCGACAGCCACGACGCAACAACGACTGACAATATACTGATTCCGGCCGCGTAGGTCGGCGTGAAACCCTGGATCAGAAGAATCACCAGGACCACAATCGGGATCAGGTTGTGTCCGCCGTCCTTCAAGACCTCCTTGAGGGTCATGCCCGCCTCGTCCGGGCTGCCTTTGATGCCGTACTTCATCGCCTCGATGCGCACCCAGATTCCCACGGACAGGAAGTAGAGAACCGCCGGCAACGCCGCCACGGCGATGATGTCCAGGTAGGCGATGCCGGTGTAGTTGGCCATGATGAACGCCCCGGCACCCATCACCGGCGGCATCAGTTGCCCGCCAGTGGAAGCCGAAGCCTCGACACCGGCTGCAAATTTGGCCGGAAAACCGGAACGCTGCATCAGGGGTATGGTGATCACGCCGGTGGATACCGTATTGGCTACCGCCGAACCGGAGATGGAACCCATCAACGCGGATCCGAAAACGGCGACGAACCCCGGCCCACCGATAAGTTTACCGGCGACGCACACAGCCAGATTGATGATGAAGTCGCCCGCACCCGAACGCACCAGGAACGCACCGAACAGAATGAACATGAACACGTAGGTCGAAGAGATGCGCGCAATGGGACCGAACATTCCGTCCGTGCCGAAGTACTGGCGGAACAAAACCGTTTCACCGCTCAACCCCGGAAAGTGGAATACGCCCGCCACCCATTGGCCCCAAAAAACGACATAGGTCAGGGACAGAATAATCAGTGACGGGATCAGCCATCCGGTGGTGCGGCGTGTGAACTCTATCGCGAGCACCACACACAGCATGGAAAAAATCCAATCCGTCAGAATGAAGTTCGACCCGCGGTCATAAAACGCCTTCTCCATCAGGATCAGGTAGACCACGCAAACGACCGCAGCGATGCCGATGACGACATCGCTGAACAACACCGTGCGCCGGGCGCTGTCGGTTTTCGCCGCGTACATCGGGTACAACAACGCACACAGCATGGCGAAGCTCGCGAAATGGATCGCCGAGGTCCACAACTCCGGCAACGTTCCGAGCGTATTGAAATAGATGTGGAGCAGCGACACGGCCACCCCGAACCAGAAAACGAACTTACCGACGGCCGAGTCGTCGGAACGAAGAGGATCGCTGGGTTTCTCGGCGGCCGCATCGCTGGCGACCTGACCCGACGTCTCACTGGACATGACCGGCACCTCCCAAGCGTTTGCGGACTGGGTTTACACGCCCGGCGAGGGACTTCCCTGCCCCTTCACCGGACTTTGCGACCGCCTTATTTCCCCATCAGTCTATCGGGGATCTGCAAACCTTGTTCTTTGTAATACTTGGCTGCACCCGGGTGCAGCGGCATGGGTAACCCGGCAATCGCCTGCTCCAAAGACATCGCCTTGGTCGCCTGATGAATATTGTTCAAAAACGGCAGGTTCTCATACACCGTCTTGACGATCTGATAGACCGTCTCCTCGGGAACGTCATCCCGCACTGCGAGAAAGTTCGGCTGCGCAATCGTTCGGACATCTTTCGTCTGCCCCGAGTAGGTGTTGGCCGGAATGCTGAACGGCGTCCACAACTCGTAGTTGCCGTTCGCCCGTTTTACCTGATCGTCATCGAAACCGAGTACCGTGATCTTGTCGCCCAACGCCGCGAACGCCTGCGCCACCGCCGACACGGGGACACCAGCCGGCGTATTCATACCCGCGATGGTGCCGTTTTGCAGCGCTTCCGCGCTCGGGCCATAACCCTGGTAGACGAGATCAAAAGTCTGGTCCGGGTCGATGCCGAGTCCGCCGAGAATCTGGCGGCCGGAACCCTCGGTTCCCGAGTTTCGTTTCCCGATGGAGAATTTCTGGCCCTTCAGGTTCTTGAGGTCGTCGATCAATCCCGTTTTCGCGTGCTCGGTCTTGACCGTGAAATGCTCCACGTTCTGCCACAACATGGTCACCGAACGCAGGTGCTTTTGCGGTCCGTCGGGCTCGACCTGACCCTCGCCGGCCCACGCCCAGGCCCCGTACAGGCCCTGGAGGATCGCGAACTGTGCTTGCTTCTCGCGCAACAGTTTGACGTTCTCGCCGGATCCGGCGGAACTGATGGCCGCCAGAGAGATCTTGGCCTTGGGTTCCAGCTTGACCTTGACCAGGGTCGCCAACGCGACGCCTACCGGATAGTAAGTACCGCCGGTGGTGGCGGTCGCGAGAATGTAAGATTCCTGAGCACGGGCCGAGATCGAAACGCCGCTGATCAGCGCGGCCACCACCCCAATCCATAGCGTCTTGAACTTGTTCGTTGGCATGACGGGTTCTCTCCTCACTAATGGTGTAGACCAAGGATCATACCGCACTTCGATAGCGCCGTTCTGCTCGGTTGACGGTAAACCATACTTACCCCTCACCGGTTCCCCGGCGCACACGTCGCCCGCATTCGGTTCCGTTTCCCTTACCTTTTATGCAGGTATTACGCGTCCACGCAACCGCCCCGGAAACCGATCAGGCAGGGAAAATCCGTCGGCACCGGCCGCCAGCCAGGATGCTCGGTTCGGCCGCCAAACGCGACCGGGTTCGTTACGCGGGTTCGGGCTCGCTGCCATCGTACAGCGCCTGACGAACGTGCTCGGCGAGACCGATACCAGCATCGCTGTAAACCAGGAAGACGTCGTCGGCGCCCGCCGCTCTGATCGCGTCCGCCTCGTCATCGTACAGGCAACTGGTCACGATCACTCCGTCGAACCCGCCCTTGCGTAGTTGGCGCGTGACGATGGTTTTGGCCACAGCGTCGTTCATGCTCAATATCACGGCACGCAAATGATCCGTGTTCAGCCCTTGCCAAAACGCCGGGTCCTCGGCATCGGCGTATAACACCCGACGCCCCTCCTGATTGTGCCGTTCAACTTTACCCGGGTCGGTGTCCATCCCGATGACCTCGTCTTGGGAGTGCAGGTGATCGTACGCCGCGGCGCCCAAACGCCCCATACCGATCACCAGAACCGGAGCGCTCCCCAATGAGACGGGCTGATCGTCGCGATGGCGTTCGTCGCGCTCGAATCTCACGAGCAACGGCTCGAAGCGCTCGTATACGGCTTGCGATGCACGATTCAACGGCGCGGCCACGACGAACGAGATGGCGACGGTCAGCGCCAACACCGCGGTCCAATCCGGAAGCACGAGGCTCGCGACGATCAATCCGAACTCACTGTAGCTGGCGAGACTGAGGCCGGCGAGAAACGCACTGCGCGCGCGCAGCTTGAACCGGATCAGCAGCAGGAAAAACAGCACCGCCTTGAGGGGCAGCAGCAATACCAGCAGGAAAGCGATTCCGAGTGCGTTGGCGGTCGGCAACTCCGACATCCCGATGTACAGAAAGAAGCCGATCAAGAATACCTCCTTGATCCCCCACAACGCCTTGGCGACTTCCTGTGCGCGCGAGTGGTTGGCCAGCAACGCACCGAGCAACAGCGCTCCGAGCTCCGGGCTCAGGCCTACGGTCTCGAACCCCAGTCCACCCACGACGAATGCCAACAGCAGGCCGAATACGACAAGCAGTTCGTCATGACCGCTCACATCGACCATGCGGTGGATCCATGGGCGGGCGAAGGGTAAAGCCAGTACGAACAGCGCGAACAGCGAAGGCGTATGGCCCCCCGCCACGCTCAACACCGCCAGCGCGACCAGGTCTTGAACGATCAGGATACCGATTGCCACCCGCCCGTGAAACGCCCGCAGTTCGCGTTTGCTTTCCAGCACCTTCGCCGCGATGACGGTGCTGGAAAAACTCAAAGCGATGGCAAGGAACACGGCGGTGCGCATATCCACACCGAAGATCATGAACAACGGAGTCATCAAAAGGCAGGTCAAGACAATGTGGACCAGACTGCTGCCCAGCACTTCCGGCTGAATCACACTCTTGAGCCGCAGTTTCAGGCCGACGGTGAACAGCAGCAACATCACCCCGAGATGAGCGATGTGTTTCAGTGCTTCGCCGCCGTCCAGCGGCTGGCCGGTATACCGGCTCAACACATTCAATACGAACCCCGCCGCCAGGTACCCGACCAAAGGCGGTAGACCGATCTGTCGCAGTCCCAGTCCAAGTACAAACGCCAGACTGATCCAGGCGGCTTCAGTCACACAAGCTCCGGATTACCGGCACGCTACGGAAGCTGTATCGCAAATCTTTGTCCTTAGGGTTAAAACGACGTTCAAGCGGCTAAACCATAAACTAATGACGTCGAAGTCGCGCCGCCTGGCGGGCTCGGGACCCGCTTCACAAGGAGGCTTTAGGTCAAGTCGCCCCAGTTGGGTTGTGGATCAAAGCGCGCGGCAAAAAAGTCAATGAACACACGTACTTTGGGAGCCAGAAACCGGGCGCTGGGGTACACCGCCCAGACCGTCGCATCATACACGACTGGAAAACCCGGCAATATCTGCACCAGGGCACCCGACCGCAGCGCCTCATGCGCATTCCAATCCGAAAGTAATGCGATGCCGAGACCGGCCGCAGCAGCCTCGCGCAGCGCTTCCCCGTTGTCCGCCGTGAGGCTGCCACTGACGCGCACTGTTTCGACGCCACTCGCGGTTCGAAACGACCAACTTCGTTGATTGCTCAACACCAAGCAGTTGTGCGCGCTCAGCCCCTCGGGTGCCTCCGGTGCGCCGTGTCTCTCGATGTAGCGAGGCGCCGCGCAAACAACGCGGTGACTGGGCGCCAGCCGGCGCGCGATCAGTGTTGAGTCGGGTAACGGCCCGATACGTACCGCCACGTCGATCGCTTCCTGGACCAAATCGGTGACCCGATCCGTGAGTCGCAACTCAAGACTCAGTTCGGGATAACGGGCGAGAAACTCCGGGACCGCGGGGGCGATATGCTGACGACCGAACGAGGCCGAAGCGGCGACCGTCAACGTACCCCGGGGATTATTTAACCCGGCGCCGACCGCGGCTGTCGCAGCGGCGAAGTCATTCAATATCTGCTCTGCGTACTTGAGAAACACGCGGCCCTCTTCCGTCAGACTGATGCGGCGTGTCGTGCGCTGCAGTAAACGCGCACCGAGACTCCGCTCCAACTTGGTCAGTCGGGTGCTCGCCACCGCGGGCGACAGTTTAAGCTCGCGTCCGGCGGCAGACAGATTGCCAAGAGTGGCCGCGCGGCTGAACAGGGTCAGGTCCACGAAATCCATTGCAACGATCCCTGGTTCATTTTCAATATTATACAAATAGTATTGCTAGATTTTTTAGTATTTTATATTTTTTATGATGAATCTAGTCTCGAAATACCCCCGCCCCCGACCGGAACCGTATTCATGCCCGCACCTACCCCTTCCCGCCTGCACCGCGCCGCGTCACCGGCTGTGACCTCGACCGGTACCTGCACCGGGGCCGCCAACAGCATTCCGACACCCTCGGGGCTTCCTTCGCCACCTTGGGCAGTCGCTGTTGAGACCGGCACATCGGTGCGCCGTGCCGGCTCCGCTTGGTACCCCCGGCAGTTGGCATGATCGCAACGATGGGGTCGAACCCCGCTTTTCGCTAAACTCTCCCGGATAAAACCGTGTCCGACCCGGTTTTTCCTGACCCCGATCAAGGCGGCATCACGCCGGGCTCGCGACAATCACTCTATCGACCTATGCCATGAGTGACCGATGGTTATCGACATCAACCCGGAAACGGTGTGCTTTCTGATCGAAAAGGCGCATGAATTTCATGCGCAAGAACAAGTTACGATACCGGAGACGTCGAACAGTCCGGCTGACGACTGGGCGATGCAAGCGCTGGCCGACCACGTTCACGACCCGACTTATCAGGAAATGGTGGCGACCATCGACGACCTGGAACCGGATCAGCAGGTCTGTCTGGTGGCCCTGATGTGGCTCGGCCGCGGCGATTTCTCTATCGACGAGTGGGATGACGCGTTGGCCCAGGCGGGAGACGCGCATAATGCGCGCACCGCGAGCTATCTCATCGCAACGCCGTTGTTGGCCGACTATTTGCAGGAAGGTCTGGCGCTGCACGAATATACTTGCGAGTAGACCGCAGCGCGCTGGCACCCTGACCCCATACAGCGACTCATCCGGGTGCGAAGGCCGCCTGGTTCCAGAAAGTCGAGACCGTGAACCCAGGCGCTAACGGTTTCAGTCACTGGAGATTCAGGCGCACGCGTACCACCGACCCGTCTTCTTCCGGCTGCATTTCAAACCCCATGCTGTGCGCGAGATTCAGCATCCGCTCGTTTTCCGACAGCACCTCGCCGATCAATCGCCGCGTGCCGCGCGCCCGGCAGTAATCGACCATTTTATCCAGCAAAGCGCGCCCCATACCGCGGCCTTTGAGGGCCGAACACACCACGATGGCAAATTCCGCGTTGATGTTGTCCGGATCACACACGGTACGCACCACCCCTAAGGTACGGTCCTGAGTGTCCGCCGGCACGGCGATAAACGCCATTTCGCGGTCGTAGTCGATCTGCGTGAGCCGCGCCATCTGGCTATGAGGAAAATCGCGTACCATGCCGAAGAACCGGAAACGGACATCCTCCACATCCAACGCATCAAAGAACTGCCGATGCATGGGTTCGTCCTCAGGACGGATGGGCCGCAACAGTAAATCAAGGTCGTCCAGGGTGATGCGCTCCTCGAGGCCCTTCGGGTACGGGCGGATCGCCAGGTGTTCGGTGCCACGAATCTCTGTGCGATGCACTACCATGCGCGCATCCAACGCCAGAATACCGTGCTCGTCCGCCATCAACGGGTTGATGTCGACTTCCGTAAGCTCGGGAAAATCGGCCACGAGTTGCGCAATCTGTACCAGACATCGCTGAATGGCGTCCAGGTCCGCCGGCGGCCGGTCGCGATACCCCCGCAAGAGGTTGGCCACCCGCGTCGACGTGACGAGTTCCCGGGCCAGCTTTAGGTTGAGCGGCGGCAACGTCACCGCTCTATCGCCGATCACTTCCACCGCCGTGCCGCCCTGCCCGAACATGACGACCGGGCCGAACACCGGATCGGTAGCCACACCCACTATCAATTCATGGGCGCCGGGACGGCGCGCCATTTGTTGTACGGTAAACGCGATGTCCGACACATCGGGCCTAAACCTGGCGACTCTTTGCACCATCGCGGCGGCCGCCATTTTCACATCCGCGGCAGTGGTGAGATCGAGCACCACGCCACCGACGTCGGACTTGTGTGTAATTTGCTCCGCCAGTACTTTCAGCGCCACCGGCAGCCCGATTTCCTCGGCCAGTTGCGCGGCTTCCTCCGGACTTGATGCGATACGGGTCTCGACGGTCGGAATTCCGTACGCGTCGAGCACGGTCTTGGCTTCCGGCTCCGTGAGCGTATGACGTTCCTCGGCGAGCACGTCGTTGACGATCCTGCGCGCGACGGCAGTGTCACAAGTAAACAGGTCGGACATCGACGGGGGGGTTTCCATCAACATTTCCTGATTGCGGTGATATTCCTCCACCTGCAGGAATGCTCGGACCGCCTCGTCCGGCGTGTCGTAGTTGGGAACTCCAGCATCAGTCAACAACCGCCGCGCGCGCATCACGGTGTCACCCCCCAACCAACTGGCGCTGACCCGGCCGGGCTTGTCCATCTCCTCGATCGCCGTGAGCACACCGGCCGCCGCGTCGTCACTGTCGACGACAGCGGTCGGGGAATGCAGCACCAACACCGCGTCGACATTATCGTCCGTGAGCAGTATCTTCAGCGCCGCCGCATAGCGTGCCCCGTCCGCGTCACCGATGATGTCGATGGGGTTCGCTTTCGACCAGGTGGCCGGCAGAACCTCATTCAAGCGTTCGACGGTCGTCGTTTCCAATTCGGCAAACGTGCCGCCACCAAGCGCCAGGGTGTCGGTAGCGATCACACCGGGTCCGCCCCCGTTGGTCAGAATCGCCATGCGCGATCCGCGGAAACGATTCGCCGAGGCCAGCGTCTCCACCGCATCGAACATCTCGCGCGTCGTAAACACGCGCAGTAGGCCTGCCCGGCGAAATGCCGCGTCATACACGTCATCGGCACCCATCATCGCACCGGTGTGCGAGGCCGCGGCGCGCGCTCCCTCCTCGGCCCGCCCGGCTTTGATCAGAATGACAGGTTTGTTACGCGCTGCCGCACGCGCAGCCGACATGAACTTGCGCGCCTGGGAAATCGCTTCGACGTACATGAGTATCGCTTTGGCACTGGGATCACCGCCGAGATAATCGAGCGTGTCACCGAAATCGACGTCGGCACTGTCGCCGATGGAAACGAAGTGGGAGAAGCCGATGCCGTTGGACGTCGCCCAATCCAGCAGCGCGGTGCACAACGCCCCTGACTGATGAATGAGCGCCACCTTCCCCGGCAAGGCGGGAATGTGCGCGAAACTTGCGTTGATTCCGACTCCGGGCACCAGGATACCCAGACAGTTTCCGCCCAGGATACGCAGGAGGTGCGGCCGGGCGGCGTCGAGCATCGCTTGTTGCAAGGAGCGATCGTTCTCTTTTTCGTGCTTCAGCCCGGCGGTAATGACGACGGCCGCACGCGTCCCACGCGCCCCCAGCTCCGCAATCAGGCCTGGTACCGTGTGCGGCGGCGTGCACACCACGGCCAAATCCGCGGTATGCGGTAGACGCGCGACATCGGGATAACTCAGCACGCCCGCCACCGACTGATACTTGGGATTCACCGGCATAATCGGACCGCCGAAGCCGCCGGTCAGTAAATTACGCATCACCGCGTAGCCCACGCTGCGCTCTCGATTGGAAGCGCCGATGACGGTAATAGACCTGGGACGAAATAGATAATCGAGATTACGGGTACTCATACGGGCATCCTTAACATGCGGTTCCTGACTGCGGTGTCCTCACGGAACAGAATCTAGTAAACGTTTCCGGAAACGGCTGATCCGGTCACTCGCGCCCCCGCGTTAGTATGCCACGCTGCGCGCATCCCGTCGCGCGGGGCAAGGCGGCGGTCGGGTCGCCGATCAACCCGTGGGCACAGCGGTAGCCCGCTGCCGCTCCCCGCCCGTCCCGGTTACACGTTCATCCAACCACCCGATGAGGAAACCGAGCACCGTCATGGGCGCGTGCACGATGGGCGCGACTGCGATTTCGTAGACCACCAGACCCCCCGGCCCCGCCAGCGGATCGATACGCACCGCGCGCAGATCATCCGTGTCGAGCCGCAGATACAACACTTGGTGCCCGATGTTGAAGTGCCGCCGCGCCGACGTCGATTCGCTCATCCCACTGCCCGCATCCCAGTAGACGGCGAACGTTCCGTTGGCCGGCGATTCTAAGGTCACACGAAGCAGGACCCGGTTTTCGAAAAAACGCGTGTAATCGTGAGGCAGCAGTATCCACGGATCGGCGCCGGAGCTCTCGATCCGTACCGCGCGACCACGCAGGCCGCGGACTTGGAGCTGGTGAGTCCGCGCGGTTTCGGTGTCCCAAACACCCGTAAGCGGCGTGAAATCGACCGTCTTCACTCCATGGTAGTCAGCCAACCGGTAGAAAGGCAGCACGTAGTGCACCAGTCCATGGAGATGGACGTAAACCGGTACCAACAGTGCACCGACCGCCAGTGCCAGAGAAGCTGTGTGGAACCAGCGGCGATCGCAATATCCCCGCAACCGGTATGCATCGACCAGGCGACCCAACGCGACCACGACAAACGCCATCACGACCGGCGCCGCCGGCAGCAGGTAGCGCCCTTGGGCCTGCGAGTCGCGGTACAAGTTCACCCATAAATACGCCGCAACCTGCAGCGCCAAGCTGAACAGCAGCACGACCAAAGCCGACCGGGGAACCGTCGGGTGCCGGTCCGGCGACAACCATCCCCACACCGCACCGGTCGCGGCGGCCAATAACAGAAGTGCATAAAAGCCGTATTGCAGCGGACCCATGGGGAGACGCAACCAATCCAGATTCCCGACCGCCGATGTATAGGTATCGGTCAGGAAGCCGTCGTGGTTCGCAAGCAACTGCCTCCAGCCGATCCCCTGTGCCGCATAACCCACGCCGACACCGTCAGGCAGGGTGCGATGTTTTTCTCCGAGCGCTCGCTCCACCGCCCAGTTCAAGGGATCGTGCCAACCGTGGGTATAGAGATTGAGCGCGATCCACCAGCCGCCGACGATCACCGCCGCCAGTCCGAAGATTAGCGCGGCGCGCGTCAACCGCACCCTGCTGCGCGTCACCAACCACGGCAGCAGCAACAACAACCCCGCCGCCACCGACCACGCCGACGGTTTAGAAATGATCACCAACCCCGTGGACCCGCCGGCAAGCAGCAGGGTCGGAGCGTCCACTCCCCGCTTCAACATCAACACCAGACTGAGCAAGAGGCAGGTGGTGCTGAATACGGCGGCCACGTCGTCGTTGAAATACGCGGACAGGAAAGTGAACTGGGGTAGAAGTCCGAAACTCGCCGCACAAAACAAAGCCAGCACAGGCATGCCGCTGACCACCGTCAAGACAAGAAACAGGCCCGCTACCGTCAGGGCACCGAACAGCGATGAGGCGCCGCGATAGCGGACTTTCTCCTCCATTCCCAGCACATCGAACAGTTTGGCGACCCCCACGCCGGCGAGATAAGCCAGGGGCGGCCGGAACGACCGTGTCGTGCCGTGGCCCGAAAAATACAACTTGTCCTCATCATCCGGATACACGGCCAGCCGTCCGTGCTCGTCGATGAAGCGCGCGGCGTGATAGTGCGGCTCCTCGTCCGGTCCCCCGTTGAAAGACAGATCGTCGGTGTACTGGAAGTAGTAAGCGAAAAATCCGACCCACAACGCGCACGCCGCCCACCCGACTCTCAAACCGGGTCCGGTCACCGCCGGAGAACGATCGCAGTCATGTAGGGACTAGGTCGCCGCAAGTCCTGCGGTGCCAAGCCAGGTCTCGACCACGGCCTGCACTTCCTCGAGCGGCCGATAACCCACGGTAATCGCCGTGAGGCGCTCGTCGGCGAGTCCGAGCAATGCGGGAAAGCCGGTGATCCCGATGCGGCGCACGAAACTAAAGTCGGACTGCGTTTCGCGATGAGTCCCCTCGTGCTCCGCTTCGTCGGTGAACCGGGCGCGCTCGAAGCCGAAGTCTTCGGCAAGGTCGCACAGCGTATCGGGCTGCGTGATATCCCGGTTGTCGCAGTAGAACGCGGCGTGGAGGTGCTTCAGGAACGGCAGCGCGCGGTCGCTTGCCAAGCGTCTGGCGGCGACAACCGCCCGACAAGCCGGTTCGGTGTCGTAGACAAACCCGTCCCAGGAAAAAAATCCGTGGTTGAACGGTTGACCGGTGGCCTCCTCAACGTGCCGCCAGTGCTCACGGACCATCGATTTGTTCGCCGCGTCCATCACACGGCTTGCGCCGGTCGCCAGCCCTCCGAGCCTGACCGCCACCGGCGCGCGGTCGGCGAACCGTTCGGCCACGGCAGCCATCACCGGGGAAAAACCCCAGCACCATGAGCACATCGGGTCGGCCACGTACACCAAGGCAGGTCCCATCATCTCACGGCACCGTTGCGCCGCACGCAACCACATCCGGCAGCGGCGCGATCTATCCCTAACAGGTCGTACATCGGCCGCACTTTACCATACGCGCCTACCCGCTTCGGCCACCGGGATGCAATCGAGACTACCATCGTGTCACCGCGCGCGACGGTTTAACAACATCGTCACAACTCCTTTCTAGACTGGCGACCCCTGCTGACCCACCAACCCATACGGAGAAAACATGTTGGCGAAGTCGTTGCTGCACAAACTGAGGGTTTGACAGTGGCCAGGAACGGTCAGGTATACGCGGTCAGGGACAACGACGGGGTGGACGATGCCACCGGCGAAACGCAATTTTTGCGGCTGGGTGGGTGAGACGAATTGGGCCTGTAGGTCGAAACCGCAAGGCGTGTTTACCGCGCCTCGTTGCTGCGGCAAACACCGAACGGTTCAGGACGCCGAGGGACGGAGTTTGCTGCGTCCGGTATGCAAGTGACGCAACAGCGCGTGCTCCACGGACCGCCACTCCGGCAACCACAACCACAACACGATCGCGGCTTCTAAAACCAAGTCGGCGATCTGACCGCCATCGAGCATCATGCCGGTCAGGGACAGCATTGCGATGACGATGCGATTGCTGTGATCGATGAAGCGAATTTCTTGTTTCTTGGTCATCTCCACGCCCTCCAATTGAGGTGTCGTCATGACCTTGAGTCGCGGCGCCACAGGCAACGGTTCAAGCGTCCTTCGTCTACCAGAGATGCGCGAAACTATTATCTTTAAAACTAGATACTTATATATACTTATTCAAGTAGAAAATAATGCGGTTTGCGCGCCCCTGGGCATGGCCGCGGTGGGAACCAGAGAGCAAAGATCGCCGCCCTTGTTTCCCGGCAATCGGCGGCAATCCGTCGCGCACCGATGCCGCGGGCGCTCCGTCCCCGGCCACCGCACGACGGGAGTTATCGCAGTACGCGGGATGGTCTCGCCCTGCAAGCCGTGCCGGCGAAGCAACCCCGGCTCGGCAGTGCACGCCACGCCGCTACCACCAGCGGGTCTTGGGCGGACCTTCGATCCAGATCTCGTAACGGTACTTGATCGAATCGGCGGGCGTCACTTTCCATGGCACCGAAAACTGCCAAAACGACTTGTTGAGCACCGCACCGAACTGCTTCGGCCCGAACACCCAGTTGTCGTCATCCACGGACGACACACCCGCTTTGCGCTTCACCTCGTGAATGACCCAACCGCCCTTGAGCGAGATCTTGTACTTATCCGTGCCCTTGTCGTCGCCGACGGCCCCCCAGCAGTTCGCATGGTAGCCATACACCGCAGCCCCGGTGGGACCAATATTCGGAGCCTGATTGGCCGAGCCATAATTCATACACATACTGCCGCCGGGTGTCTCGTTGTTGCATCTGTTGGAGTTGCTGTCGTCACCGCACTGCACGACCTGGACGGCCGGATCGTCGATTGTCAGTTTCACCACCTCACCGGGCGCCTCGAACTGCTTGTCCACCCCGGGGCTGGTCCGGTTCTGCGGCAGTCCGGACGCGCGTTTGACGTACAGCTTAACGTCGATGGGATAAACCGGCTGGTCCACCGAATCCGGGATACGCGTCATGGCGCTGATTTTCCCGGAGCTGGTCTGGTTCCACTCGAGAATCTCGAGCTGCAGCGGGCTTTTTCCGGGGATACCGGTGATGAACACCTGACCGGGACTGTCACCGAACCGCTCACCACCCACCAGAATCTTCCCGCCGGGCACCAGGCGCTGCGGATAGCCCGGTATGCCGCCGCCCGCCGGCGGCAGATGCAGCGACGTGTGGATCTTCGGCGGTCCCATGGCCGCCGGGTGATCCGGCCCCAAAGGCTTGGACACCTTCTTTGGCACGAGCACATCGCAATCGATAGCCAGGCACAATTGGTTCAACAGATCACCCGGCTTCTTCACCGCGACATCCAGCGACACGCTTCCATTGCAGCCGAGCGTGCCCGGTTTGCTTGCGGCGGAAATCGTGTAGCTCCCGGACTGGGCGTAAGTCTTGCCGGAGAATATCAACGGCAGATCCCCGGACTGCTCATCGCTGCTGCCATCGCCGTAGTCCAACACCACCCCGTTCGCACAAGCGCCGATACCGGTCACGGATACCTGGACTGGGGAATTGACATAGAGCAACGGCGGGTCTATATCCAGCCCCTGGATGGTGCCGGCGTACAGCGGGGACGTAATCAACCCCCACGCCGCAATCAGGAGTCGCCGGCGGGTCGACACACCACCAGCGCAATACGCGCGCTTTCTCTCATTCATCGTTACCCCTTATGACAACAGACCAACAGTGTCGCGATTGACCTACACCCCCATTAATATTACTGATTCTGTCGCACACAAGACATGACCGGTTCAATCAACGCGGCCGGCTGCGCGTGTTCCCCACGGCGTTACAGGTAGCAGAAAGCATAAACTGGGCTGTGCGCGCAGCACGCGTCAATCTGATAGGTCCGGTTTACCAATGCACGACTGAACGGATGATGACTGTGGAAAGCTCGCGGCTGAAGCTCGACCCCTCGGGCATCATATTTCAAGTTTGGCGAGATACGGGAGTGTACGATACTGGTCGTCGTAGTCGAGACCGTAGCCGACTACCCACACGTCGGGAATCTCCACGCCCAGATAATCGATATCGACGTCGCCGTCCACGGGTCGATCCTTGCGCACGAACGCACAGACTTTCACCGAGGCCGGCCCGCGGGCTTTCAGCGCGTCGATCAGATAACGCACGGTTTTCCCGGAATCGACAATGTCTTCGACAATCAGCACATGCTTGTCGCGGACATCGCTTTCCAGATCCATCAATACACGAATAGCGCCGGAAGTCGCGCCCTGATAGCTCTGCAGCGCGATGAATTCGATTCGACATGGAACGCTGAGCCGGCGGGACAGATCGGCGAGAAATACGAATGCACCCCGGAGTACGCCGACCAGAATGAGTTCGTCCTGGTCGGCGTAATCGCGGGATATCGCCTCCCCCAATTCGTTCACGCGGCGCGCGATCGCCGCCTCATCGACGAGCACCGATAGGTTCATCGACGTATCAGCAGCCGCGTGGCATCGACGGCGCTAGAACCGCTTTCGGATCGCTGCCGCAACGGTCATCCTGTCATCGAGCCGTGCACTGTGAAAGGGCTCATGCTGCCAGAGGACATGGGCCTCCACGTCGACGGTAGGTGTCACCGGTAACGCGTAGGCCACCTCCAGGTCTGTTTCCCGACCGTTCGGTACCAGGTTGACACTTTCCGTTTCGGCGAACACGCGACCGTCGAAATCGCGCGCGTTCGGAATACGGATCTCCGCCTCGCCGCCGATGACGCGTAGCGGTCGCGAAACCATGATGCCGAAGCGGTCGTCTCGCCTGAACACGCCGCCGGCGACCAGTCCGAGACCGTACGCTTCACCACGGAGCGTGGAGAAATCGCCGAGCAGGCTGCCCGCGATGTTCGCGACCCGCGTGTAACCGTAGGTGTATTGCCCGACAAGGGCGAGCTTCGAGCCGAAGCGATATTCTGCGCCGGCCCCCACCGCGACCGTACGCGCATCGTCAATCGCGAACGCACCGTCACTGGCACCACCAAACAGCCCGCCCTGCTCCTCGGTATTGGTCAACCGAGCGCTCAACGACAGCGCATCCGTCGCCTGGTAGCGAGCCCGCACCGTAGCGGTTTGGCTTTGATGGCCGTAACGCTCACGGTCATCGGTGTTGGTCCACCCCAACAATACGTCGGTCCGCTCGTTCAACCGGTAACCGAAGTGCAGTGTGTCGGACACCGCGCCGAAGCTCAGATACGGCGCATCGAACGTTTCACTACTCAGGAATCGGACCGGTGCGGCGCGGTCCCCTTCGAACATACCGAATACCGTCCGCGGATCCACGTTGTAACCAAAACCGTAATACAGGCCGGCTGGAGCCCCGCCTTCGAGCATGAACGAAGCGAACGGTACACGTTCTTCATAATCGCGTTGGCCGAAAGGATCCAACGCATAGGTGGCGCGTAGCGCGGGATCATCGGATACCCAGGCACGCAGCGCGACACTGCCCACATCGGTATATACGCTGCCGGTCTCCTGGCGGAAGGTACGCATCAATGAGGCCAATTCGGTGATCCGGCTGGGCACGCTGATCGCGGCAGTCAGATCGGCGCTGAACGGTCGCTGGTATTCGTCGAGAATCAGCGTACGCGACAGGCGCGGATTGTTCTCGAGGATCGCGTACGCGAAAGGCGCACCCAGGGTCAGCGCCGCACCGGTAAACTCACCGCTCGGTCCGGACGTGTCGTTACCGGTCGGGATACGCGCCGCTCCCACGGGGCCCAACGCGGCGGCCCGGTTCAGGAGCCCGTGGCCATAAACGGTATCGACGCCCGGCGCACCCAGGTCAACGGCAGTGCGGCGGATGATGTCGACCACCTCCTTAGCGCTAAGAAACGGAGACTGGTCGAAAATCGCCGCCGCCACACCGGAGACCTGAGGCGCCGCAAAGGACGTCCCCCCTAACCCCTCTTCGAGAAAGTCTCGGGCGACCACGTAAAATTCCTTGGAAGTACCGGCGCGCGCGCTGTATGGACGGATGTTGCGGCTCGGGCCCACGGCGCCGACCGCCAGACCGTGACCCTTCAACTGGTTCACGGTTCCGGCCGGAAAATCCGGGTTGGGCAGCCCCGTATTCCCCGCCGCCATGACGATCATCTTGCCGCGCTTCGTGGCGTCTTTGATGGTCTCGAGTTGCGGCACGTCGAATACGCCGCTCTTGAGGCTGAGATTGATTACCCGCACATTGGGATGGCGCGCCGCGAACGCGATCCCCTGCGTGACCCAGCTGTTGAGTCCCACCGCCTGGGCGTTGAAGGATTTGATCGGCAGCAGCCGCGCCCGTTCGTTGGAGGCCACGACGGTAATAAATCCGACTACCGTCCCATGCCCGTTGTCATCGATGGGATTGGGGTCGTTATTCGCAAAATCAAAGCCGCCGGGAACCAGGAACGGGGCAACGTCCGGGACCGGGGTGATCCCCGAATCGACAATCGCCACGAGCCGGGCATGGGCCGGACCGCCCGCAAGCAACATGAGACAGGCGCAGAACGCCGAGTACTTTTGATATAACATCACACACCCCTTAAACAATGAGATTCCGATTCCGAAAGACCGTCCATATTCGAGCGAGACACACCCTTAAACCACGACAAGCTGACGTTTTTACCCCAAACCCGCTCACCTGTCAAAACGGCGCCTCGGATCGATATGCTGATAATTCAATATGTTATAGTTAACACTGAGCTTGATTTCCAACTATTCACCATGAGTTCGCATGACCGCTCCCCTGGAATACATTCAACGCCAGAACGGTAATGAGCCGCACTACGCCGTGATCTGGCTCCACGGCCTCGGTGCCGACGGCCATGATTTCGAGCCCATTGTTCCGGCGCTCAAATTGCCGGACGCGCCGGTGGTACGCTTCGTTTTTCCGCACGCCCCGATGCGACCGGTGACGATCAACGGCGGTATGGTGATGCGTGCCTGGTACGACATCGCCGATGTAGATCTGGCCCGGCGTGAGGATACAGACGCTATCGAGCAGTCGGCCATACAGGTGCGCGCGCTGATCGAGAGCCAGCACCGCGAGGGTATCCCCAGCGAACGCATCATCCTGGCCGGGTTTTCACAAGGCGGCGCAATCGCGCTGCACACGGGATTGCGATATCCGGAGTCTCTGGCGGGAATCATGGCGCTATCGACCTATGTGCCGGTCCGGGAACGGCTTGCCAAAGAAGCACATGCGGCAAACGCGGGCACGCCGATTTTTATGGCGCACGGCACCTACGACCCGGTAATTCCACTACTGCTCGCCGATGCCAGCCGCAAGCTCCTGGAAAGCCTGGGGTATTCGGTCGAATGGCGCACCTACCCCATGCAGCACGCGGTGAACGCGGAAGAAGTCGACGACATCGGACGTTGGCTACGCGCGCGCATGACGCCGCATGTTGGAACAGAAGCCGCAACGCCCCGGTAGCTCAGCAGGATAGAGCAGCCGCCTCCTAAGCGGCAGGTCGCCGGTTCGAATCCGGCCTGGGGCGCCAATTTTCAATGGGTCCATTCCGGAACCCGGTATCAGCGGATGCCAGACACGAGGCCGGATACGTTAGCAGTCGTACCTCATCACCAGTGACCAGATGGCTGGCAAACGAGGAGGGTCCATATACGGACACATGGTTAACCCTGTGCCCGGTGCGGAGGGATCGGGCGCGAAGTTCAACGCGCCCTTCGCCCAGATCAAAGAATCCGCACCCCGAATCCCGCCTGACTTTACAGCGGCTCGATGCTCAACCGGTAACCGAAGCCTCCGACATCCTTAAGCCAGCGCGGCTCAATGGGATTGAACTCGATCGTCTGGCGCAGAAGATTTACACACTGCTTGACACCAGCGGGATTCCACTGCTCGTCCACAGGTGACATCGCCACCGCCAAATCCGTCGTCGAGATCGCGATGCCCGGCCGACAAAGAAATATCCGCAGCAGGTCGAACAGTTTCGGTGACAGCGCTTGCTCTTTTCCCATCACCCAGACTTTCTTTCGCCGTTCATCAAGCTGGAATGGGCCGAGAATGATATTGCCGGGTAACGCTTTTGAGATATCCATCCGGCACAGGCCCCAGCGAGGCTGCCCCCGCTCACACTGCTCCCCTCCACCCGACCAGGCCGGGTGCTCCAAACCCTGAATCCGAGCCATCTTGTTCCCCCTTCGTATTGTGCAAGGTCCCTTGCGAATCGTTGCGTACGAACGCCTGCGCCGTTCGACTCCCCCCCGGAGCCCAACGGCCATCCGCACCAATGACCCGCATCGCGAAACTTAACAGGGCATTGCCCTAATAATCAAGCTGTTCGGAAGGGCAATTCAGACATATTGTTAAGTACAACGCGCTACGCGAAGGCGATTGTCGCAGACCCCCTTTCGCGGGCCGGCGCTCCGCATCGGGCCGTGGTCCTATGCCTGGAAACACGGCGCGTGTCGTGCCGCCTGGCAGCCAACGGTAATAGTGCAGACCCATTTCCCGGCAGATTCACTTCCCCCACCACCGCCGCAAGCGCAGTGTGTCGATCGCGTCCCGGCCAACGCAGCAGGCCGACCGCCGACGCGTCGCACCGCGCCGGTGCGAATCGTGAGCCTGCACAATGCGGGGGTTCGGAGCTATTTCGACTGAACGGAGGAATTCACATGGCACTCGCAATCAGCAACCAGCAGATCAACATTCCGCGGGGCCGCGGCCAACGTACGATTCCCGGCAGGGTGACGTTCGACGCTCGGGTGGTGACGGCGAGCGTGGTTTTAAACGGCTTCCGAATGGACTTTGCCGCCTCCGACCACCATATCAACGTCCTGCAAATCGATACCGACATGACCGGAATCTCCGGAAGAACAGTGAACTTTCGGGTGCAGTGTCAATACGCGGACAAGAATTTTGACGATCCATATAGCGGGTACATCACCGTGACGATCATCGCCGAAACGGTTTAACCGCGTTCCGGGAATCGCATTCGACCGAACCCGTAATGCTGCGCCGGCAACACGCGAACGCGAAACAGCCGCTTACTTCAGAGAATTTGACTCAAGAACTCCTTGGTGCGCGGGTCCTTGGCTTCGGTAAAGAAGGTTGCCGGCGGGCCATGTTCGACGATCACGCCCCGGTCGGTGAAATAGATGTGGTCCGCCACCTCGCGCGCAAAGCCCATTTCATGGGTCACCAGAATGCAGGTCATGCCTTCCTCGGCGAGGTCCTTGATGGTCACCAGCACCTCCTTGACCGTTTCCGGATCGAGTGCGGCGGTCACCTCGTCGAACAACATGATATCCGGGTCCATCGCCAGCGAACGTGCAATCGCTACCCGCTGCTGCTGACCGCCGGACAACTCACCCGGATAACTGTCCTCCTTGCCTTCCAGACGCACCTTCTTGATCAGCATCCGCGCCTTTTCCTCGACGTCTCCACGCGCCTGGTTCAAGACCAAAAGCGGAGCCATCATGATGTTTTCGAGTGCAGTCTTGTGCGGGAACAAGTTGTATTGCTGAAAAACCATTCCCACCTTCTTGCGTAGTTCCAGCTTGTCCAGATTCGGGTCATTGACTTCCTGCCCTTCCACCAGAATTGATCCCTGGTCGATGTCGTTCAAAGCGTTGATACACCGGATGGCCGTGGACTTGCCGGACCCCGAAGGACCGATAATACAGATGACTTCGCCCTTCATGACATCAAACGAAATCCCCTTTAGAACTTCCAGATCACCGAAAGACTTATGCACATTTTTCAAGCTGACCATCGGTTGGTCGGGCGTCCAGCTCATCTCATGAATCCTCAGATGTTCACCGCGTATCTTTTCTCGAGGTAGAGGGTCCAGCGCGCGATCGGGTAACAATAAACAAAAAACCACAACAGGATCATCGCGTAGAGCGGTACCAACAAGTCGGTGCGCCCACCCTCAGCCGCCAGCACCTCGCCCGACAGGGTCATCACCTCGGAGACGCCGACGATAGACGCCAGTACCGTCGCCATCGCGAGTATCGCGTACAGGTTCATCCAAGGCGGCAGCATGCGCTTGATACACTGCGGCAGGATGATCCGCCACAACGTCTGCCGGCGGGTAAACGCGAGCGACTCCGCCGCCTCCCACTGTCCGCTCGGGAGCGAGTTCACCGCGCCACGGACGATTTCGGAGACGTTGGCCATCACCGGCAGCGCCAATCCAAAAGTCGCCTTCAACCAATCGGGTAAAGGTATCGTCAGCCCCGCGACATTGAGCTGAAAGGGGAGCAGCAACATGCAAAAGAACAGCAACACCAACCAAGGCGAGTTGCGAAAGAACTGGGTGACGTAATAACAAAACTTGCGCACGGTCGGATGCAGCGAAATCTGCCCGAGTCCCAGCGCCGCCCCCACCAACGTGCCAATCGCCATCGCCATCACCGAAATCACGATGTTGAATACGAACCCGCCGAACAGCAGCGGGGTCCACTTTGCCAACACCGACAGAATGGACGGCTGTGCCGGGGCAGCCTGGGCCAGCGCGATACCCGAAGAAACCAGAAATACGATGGCGATCCAGATCCCGTAACGAGCGCGCAACCGCAGCGGACCGCCGCCTTCGTTCCAGGCCGGATCCGGACGTCTTACCGGGTACAAGACGGCCAGCGCGGGCTTGGCATCCGACACGCTCATGTCCCAAAACCCGGTATTTTGAGCTTTCGTTCCCAGCTATTCATCGCCCACACCAGCACACCGACGAGTGCGATGTAGGACAACAGCAATAACACCATCATTTCCGGCACGTTTACGTTGTCCGACCAGATCTGGTTGGCGACGTACAGCATCTCCGGCACGGCAATCGCGTAAGCCAAAGTCGTGGTTTTCACCAAGTTCACGAGGTTGTTGTTCAGGGCCGGCAACGACACTCGCAGCGCCAACGGAAACGTCACGTGCCGATACGTCTGCAGCCGCGTAAAACCCAATGAGCTGGCCGCTTCCACGGTCGATTTGGGCACCGCATCGATACCGGAGCGAAAGATCTCCACGTTGAAAGCACCGGCGAAAAAAGACAGTGAGATCACTGCCCACGCCACGTTACCGACAAGGGGTGCCTGGCCGCCATACTCCGTCGTCACTTTGGGCAACAGGCTGCTGATTGCGAAATAGAAAAAATAAAGCTGAACCAGGGGAGGTGTGTTGCGAAAAAACTGGATGTACCCGTTGACGATGCGGCGCGTCCACTTGTAAGGCGAACCCTGCAACCACGCCCCGACGATGCCGATAATGATGGAAAAGAACAGGCACACCGCCGACAACCACAGCGTCATGTAGAACCCGGACAACATCCGCGCCCGGTCGTAGCTGTCATACAGAAACGGAAGATTGATCCCCGTCTCTTCGTACAGCCACTGAAACCAGGCGAAAAAGGCGTCCACGGCTCCCCCGTTACGCGGCCGAACCGTTGCCGGCGGTTCCGTACCGGTACCCGGCCGCCGCCCGCCCATCGGCGGTTTGTCGACCGCGTCGCACCGTTACAACGGTTATTTGTGCTTTTCGTGCATCGATTTGGCGAACGGGGTATTCGCGACGCCCCATTTGGATTCCAGTTCCAGAATGCGGCCGCTCTTATGCCAGTCCTTGATCGTCTCCGACATCAACTCGGCAAAACGGTCTTCGCCGTGCCGCACGGCCAGTCCCCACGGCGCATCGTCAATGGTCGGCAGGGGCATTTCGTAATCCGCCCATTCCTCTTCTTCAAGGGTGGCGACCAGGGCTGAGTCATCGTACACGAATGCCACGCAGTTACCGGATTTCAATGCGGTCCGCGCCTCGGCCGTTCCCTTGAAGGCAACGATGTTGGCGCCGAACTCTTGACCGGTTTTCTTGTTGTAGAAGGCACCCTGGATTCCGCACACCGGTTTGCCGCGTAGATCCTCCCACTGCTTGAAACCCATTTTCTTGGGCGCCATGATGTTCGTGCCCGAGGAGTAGTAATTGGGTTCGACGATTTTGACCACTTTGCGGCGATCCGGCTTGTCCGTCATCGTCGCAATCATGAGGTCGATCTTGCCTTGCTGGAGGAATTGCATTCGGTTGGAACTCACTACCGGAATCAACTCCAATTCCACGCCGAGCTTCCCAGCGACATCGGCGGCGAGATCAGGTTCGATGCCGATAATCTTACCCGAGGGATCGCGGAACCCGTACGGTTTGTAATCCGCTTTCACACCGACCTTCAACACGCCGCTACTTTTGACATCGTCTATGACGTCCGCGTTGCCCGGCATGCTCCCGCACAGGAACGCCAGAGACAGAAATGCGCCGGAGATCATCCTGGAAAGAGATACGTTCATCACTCGCTCCTCGATCGTTTCTGCTGGGTTTATCGCTTAGTAGACTGGCGCTCGGAAATCCGCCGCCATCTTTATCAGAGCCGCGCAGTCTAACACAAAAACCCAATCGCAGCCTGGACCGCGCAAGCGCGAACACACGCGTCGCGACGCACGAAGAGCGCTTCGGCACACTCAACCGCGCGCACCTTTTCGTTTGCCAAGGCTTCCTGGACGCGACATTATTCACTTTCCACATCGGGTGACATGTTGCAATGCGGAACTATTCCCTGCTCGCGCTTCTGGCCAACGTGGCAACCGGCCACCGTCACTGGGACCGCGTGTGGCGCGATCCCGAGCCGCGCCCGGAATACGACATCGTCATCATCGGTGCCGGCGGCCACGGTCTCGCCACCGGCTACTATCTGGCGAAGGAGCATGGAATCACGAAGGTCGCGATTCTGGAGAAGGGTTATCTGGGCGGCGGAAATACGGGACGCAACACGACGATCATCCGATCCAACTACATGATACCGGGCAACACACGGTTCTACGAACGATCGCTGAAATTGTGGGAGGGGTTGAGCCGCGATCTGAACTTCAATGTCATGGTCTCCCAGCGCGGCCAGTTCAACACCTGCCATTCACCGGCGCAGATGGACGTCGCGCGGCGGCGCGGAAACATCATGCGCTTACACGGCATCGATGCCGAGCTCCTGTCGCGCGACGCCGTGCGCGCGCAGTTACCATACCTCGATTACTCCGCCACGGCGCGTTTTCCGGTGCACGGCGCGCTTTTTCAAGCGCGCGCCGGAACCGTGCGCCACGATGCCGTTGCCTGGGGTTTTGCGCGCGCCGCAGACCGCTACGGAGTAGACATTATCCAACAATGCGAGGTGACCGGTTTTCTCAAATCAGGCGCGCGAATCACGGGCGTCGAAACTACACGCGGTCCGATTCGCGCGGTCAAAGTGGCGCTTGCCGTCGCCGGTCATTCGGGGTCGCTCGCCGCGAAAGCCGGTTTGCAGCTACCGGTCGAGACTCACGTTCTCCAGGCCTTTGTGACCGAACCCGTCAAGCCTTTGATCGACGTGGTGATTTCTTTCGGTGCCGCACACTTTTACATCAGTCAATCCGATAAAGGAGGTCTGGTCATGGGCGGCGACCTGGACGGGTACAACTCCTACGCGCAACGCGGGAATCTCCCTATCGTCGAGCACACGCTGGCTGGCGCCAAAGCGTTCATCCCCATGCTCTCCAGAATGAAGATTCTGCGGCACTGGGGGGGCGTTATGGACATGACCCCGGACGGATCACCGTTCATCTGCAAGACTCCGGTCGAAGGTTTGTACTTAAACGGCGGTTGGTGCTACGGCGGGTTCAAGGCGACCCCCGCCTCGGGGTGGTGCTACGCATGGACGCTCGCCAAAGATGAACCCCATGAACTTAATGCCGGGTTTACCCTGGATCGCTTCTCTCGCGGGGTGCAGATCGACGAAAAAGGCGCCGGTCCGGTGCCGAATCTGCACTGAACCCGCGACGGCGGACCCGTGCTGCGCATCCCCTGCCCGATCTGTGGTCTGCGCGACCACACGGAATTCCTCTATCAGTCCGGCGTATCGCCCGACAAACAACGCCCGGCTGAAAGCGATGCGGACATGGATCGCTGGTGCGAGTACGTATTCTTACCGACCAACCCGCGCGGCGCGCACCGCGAGTACTGGTTGCATGTGATGGGTTGCCGTCAGTGGCTGATCGTCGAACGCAACACACTGACCCACGAAATTACCGGTGCGGTTCTGGCGCGCGACGCCGCGGCCCACACACAGTCGGGGCACACGCCGTGACCGGCGCCGCACAGCGCTTGACCTTCGGGGGGCGCATCGATCGGAGTACTCCCATTTCGTTCACTTTCAACGACGTGCAGTATCTGGGAGTGGCCGGCGATACGCTCGCTTCGGCGCTGCTCGCGAATGACGTTCGACTGCTGGCACGCAGCTTCAAATATCACCGACCGCGCGGCATTTATTCTGCCGGAGTCGAGGAGCCTACGGCACTGGTCCAGACCGGGCGCGGCGGCCGCGGCGACGTGAACGTACCGGCGACTGCATGCGAAATCTACGAAGGGCTGACGGCGAGCAGTCAAAATTGTTGGCCGTCGGTCGAGTTCGATCTCGCCGCCGTAAACAGCCTGCTGTCACCGCTGCTCGCAGCCGGGTTTTATTACAAAACATTTATCGGCCTCGGGCACAGTACCCGCACCTGGATGTTCTTCGAAAAATTCATCCGCCGTGCCGCGGGCATGGGCAGCGCGGTACGACAACCGGATCCCGATCGGTACGAGAAGGTGAACGCGCACTGCGATGTCCTCGTGGTCGGGGCCGGTCGCGCTGGACTGGCGGCGGCCATTGCCGCGGCGAAAAATCACCGGCGCGTCCTGCTGGTCGAACAGGACCGCGAAGTCGGTGGCTCCGCGTTGCGCGAGGTGGTGGGCGAAGACGGGTTGGCGAACCTACGCACCGCGTTGCAGGCCCAGGACCGGATTCAGACCCTTACCCGAACGACCGCGTTCGGCGCGTACGACGGCGGCGTATTCGGTCTCGTCGAACGCGTTACCGATCACTTGTCGAATCCGCCGGAGCACCTGCCGCGGCAACGCTTCTGGGTGGTTCGCGCACGGCGAACGGTACTCGCCACCGGCGCGATCGAGCAACCTATCGTGTTTGCCGGTAATGACCTCCCGGGGGTGATGTTGGCCGGCGCGGTGCGCGCTTATGTCAACCGTTACGCGGTCCTGCCGGGCAATCGTACGGTCGTGTTTACCAACAACGACAGCGCTTATGCCGCTGCGCTCGATCTGGCGCGAGTCGGTGCTTCGGTTACCCTCCTCGACATGCGGCCGCACGTCGCGCAGCCGATACTGGACGAACTCAAGGACGCAGGCGTCGAGGTCATCGCGGGCTATGCGGTGCTCAAGGCCGTGGGCGGCCGGCGCGTGCGCCAGGTCGTCATCGGCCCGGTGGATCGGCAGGGAGTCGTCCAAACCCGAAGCAGATCACTACCGTGCGACTGCCTGTGTGTTTCGGGTGGCTGGTCGCCGGCGGCCCACCTTTGGAGTCAGATTGGTGGTCGGCTCAGCTACGACCGTGCGATCCGCGCGTTCAAACCCGCCGGCAGGTTGCCAGACATCGAGTGTGTGGGAACGGTGCGCGGGAACTCGCCGCAGCATGGATTTAGTGATGATGCGCCACCGATCTGGCGCATAACGGATCGCAAAAGACGCTGTGCGGGCAAGGCGTTCGTCGACCTGCAACACGACGTGACCGACACCGACATCGCACTGGCGCACCGTGAAGGTTATCAGTCTGCCGAGCACTTGAAGCGTTACACCACCCAGGGCATGGCCACCGATCAGGGCAAAACCGCTAACGTGAACGCCATCGGGTTACTCGCGCAGGCACGTGAGATCGATCCCGAGCACGCCGGTACCACGACCTTCCGCCCACCCTACACACCGATCGCGATCGGCACCATTGCCGGCCCCACGTACGGCCCGCGCCTGCGCCCAACACGCGTGACGGCGATACACGAACGCCATGTGGCGCAAGGAGCCGTTTGTACGGAGGTCGGGCTGTGGCTGCGCGTGAGCCACTATCCCGAGCCCGGTGAGACGAAACTCGCCGCCGCGGCCCGCGAAGCGAAGCAGGTCCGCAGCGCTGTTGGTATCGCCGACGCCTCCACCCTCGGCAAGATTGCCGTGCAGGGTCCGGACGCCTTAAAGTTCCTGCAGCGATTGTACGTAAACGATCTGGCGTCGCTGCCCGTCGGCGGCATCCGCTACGGGGTGATGCTGAGGGACGACGGCGTCGTGTTCGACGACGGAACCGTCGCGCGACTCGGCGCTCACGATTACTGGTTGACCACAACGACGGCTCACGCGGGGGCGGTCCTCGCGCGTATGGAGTTTCTGCTGCACACCGCCTGGCCCGACCTCAAGGTCGATGTGACGTCGGTGACCGAGCAATGGGCGGTGATCGCCGTCGCCGGTCCCCGCTCGCGTGCCGTGCTTGAGGCCGTGGGAACCACCGCCGACGTCTCGAACCGGGGCCTTCCGCACTTGCGCTGTATCGAGGCCGAGATCGACGGCATCCCGGTACGCCTGGGCCGCGTGAGTTATTCCGGCGAGCTCGCTTATGAGGTTTACGCACCGTCCGGTTACGGGGTCCCGCTGTGGGACCGTCTGCTGGACGCCGGCGCACCCTGGCAGCTCGTTCCTTACGGCACCGAGGCCATGTCGACGCTGCGCATCGAAAAAGGCCACATCGCCGGGCCCGAGATGGATGGGCGCACGACGTTACGCGATCTGGGTCTGGAAGCGTTGTGTGCAAAAGGCAAAGCATTTGTCGGCGCGACACTGCGAAAACGCTCCGCGCTCGAAGATCCGGCGCGCCCGCGCCTGGTGGGACTCGAGTGCGCCGCCGGACAAACCGTCGCTGCGTTGCCAGCCGGCGCCATCTTGTTCTCGAGTGGCGCTGCCCACACCGGCCACGGGGAGGGCTACGTGACCTCAGCAACGTATTCGCCCGCGCTCGCTAAAACCATCGCCCTGGCGCTGCTCAACCGCGGCCCGTCGCGCCACGGAGAAGAGCTGGTCGCGGTAAGCCCGATAGAGAACACCCGCTGTCGTGTTCGTGTGGTGGCCCCGCAGTTCTTGGATCCGGAGGGCAAACGGCTGAATGTCTGAGTCCCATTCGCCGCCGCCGACCGCCGCGGACATCGGGTTGCTGCTGCGCGCACGACCCACCCGGCACACTTGGCAAGTTTCCGGCTGGCCGGATACGTTTAGCGACGCCGCGGCCCCCTTACTCGAGCAACTCCACGTGGCGGCGATGCCCGACACGCGAAGCGCACGGGTGCTGCCGGACGGCGGCCGGTTGCTGCGCACCGCGCCCGAACGGTTGTGGTTGTACGATGTCGGTCCAGCCACCGCGGAGGTGGCGCGTCATCACGGCGTCGGTACAGCACTGGTCGCGGTGGATCTCTCCCATGCGGAGATTTCGTTCGTCGTCGCGGGCCGCTGCGCCCGCGAGCTGATGACAAGGCTCGTTGCTATAGACGTCGACGCCCGCGCTTTTCCGGCGCGGGCTTTCGCGCAGACGGCGTTAGGGCAGGCCCCGTGCCGGATTCTGTGCGACAGCACGGACCGCGGAGGGCAATATGTGATCAGCGTCCCGCGCAGTTACACGCAGAACACGCTGGAGACGATCCGATTCAGCGCCACGACCCTGGGCTGTACGATTGAGATTGAACCGTAGACGATCTTTGCGTAGTGGTTTCTAAACGGCTGCCGGCTTGGACGGCGCCATCCGGTCGTGCAGCCAGCGGAAAAAGTAACCGCGCGGCGGGTCCAACCCGGTGATGGCGTATTGCAGCGTATAAGGGTTGTTCAGGGTGGCGGCCAACAGCCGCGCTCCCCGTTCGGACCCGCAGAAAAGGATCTCGTCCCGGCACTCGATCGGCACTGAATCGTCGGGCAGCATCAAGTACGCGCCACGCCTCTGAATGACAAGTGGTACGCAGCACAATGCCTGACTTCGGTCTTGCGGGTTGCGAAGCAGGGTGCCGAGTTCGATAGGCTTCGACTGGTTCAGGTGGTCCACGGCGGCTTGCGCCTCCCCCGGGCAGATGTTCACCCGCCACAACAGCGGCTCCTGCTCACCCACAGTGGCCTGCAGGCGCTGCAGGAGCGCGTCCGTCTTATCCCCCTCTTGCTCGTACAGATAATCGATAACCCTCTGTATCAATGGCGATATCAGCATTTTCAAGATGCGTCTCGCGGCGGTCAGACTGGGTTGCAGAATCAGATCCACTTTCGCGGCGTCAAAGGCGAGCTGATTCTCGTGTCGGTTTTGACGGACGATCGCAAAAGCGTTCGGGTTCATGGTCTGCGCACACATCAGAATGCTCAAATTGTCCGCGTCGTGATCGGTCCCCACCACGAAACCGACAGCGTTTTGGATATCCGCCTCGTAAAGTGTTCGTTGGTCCACGTTATCGCAGACGGCGTCCTCCGGCGCCGTATCGTCCAGCTCGGGATCGATGACCCGCGCCTTGATGCCGCTCTCCGTCAAGTATTGGTGGACCCACCTTCCCATCCGACCGTACCCGCAGAGTATCCAGTCACCGCTGGGCACGTTTAACGGTTTCCCCAGTTGTGTTCCTTTGGCCCCCACCAACCAACTGTTGATGTTGTGCAAATTGGGTTTCTTGATCGCCATCGCTAATAGTTGGGCGAACAGCTCATAGGGATTGATTACGGTGATGCCCTCCAAAGCGTTCAAAAGTTCCCGGTGTCGGGGCGACCGGTAGCGGCAGATCACGCGCACCTCCGGATTCAGGAACTTCGCCATTACCGCGATCTTGAGATTCACGTCTTCTTCCTTGTTGAGTACCACTACCGCGCGGCAGTTGGGGTTCCTGATTCCGGCATCGACCAGGTGTTTCGGCACACTGGCGTCGGCGCATAAACCCGGCATCTTGACCGTGTAATCACGTAACGCCAGCGCTTTGATTCGTTCCGGGTCGCTGTCAATCACCACCCCCATGAGGTGATGATCACTCAAGCCGCGTGCCAGCAAACTTCCAGTGTCACCGAAACCGCAGATGATGAAAAACGGCTCGGAGATTCGGTTTACCACCCTTGCGAAGCGGTGCTCGTTGAGCGCCTGGATAAAGTGCGGATTCTGCAGTAGACGGATGGCCGAACCAATTGCATAAAACCAGGCGATTACCCCCATGTACAAGCAGAATATCGCCCACAGCCGCTGCTCGTCGGAAAAATCCATGGGAATCTCGCCGAAGCCGGTCGTAGTAGCGGTGTACGTAAAGAAATAGAACGCGTGGAACAGACTCATGTATTGAGATCTGCCGTTCACTGCCTCGCCGGGTATCAGGGACATGCCGATAATGCCGACCGCATAAACGCCAATCAATGTAAAGAACGGCCTGCGCATGAAACGCAGAACGATCATCGTCACCCGATCGAGTTCGGAGGTGGTAGCCATATTCGTTACCTGCGCGACATCAGGGTATCGCCTATGAAGATAATCGTGGACACGACGTTGGCCACCAATGCGCCGCTTGCCAGTGACACTATCGCCACCGTCGCTTCGGGACTCGGCCCTCCGGTAACAGCGTTATCTGCGACAATCCAAACTATGCGCGCGGTAATCAATAGAAGATCCGCAACCAAACTCGCCGCTAGCAGAAGCGCTCCGACCTGAGTGCGATCCCCGAGTTTCAAACCCGTAGCAATCAAATTGACGAGAATGGCGGTGGTCAACACCCACACGTTGTGGTGGCGGAAATTGTCGATATCGCCCATCACGAAAACTAAATTCAGCGTGAGTGCCAGTAAAATGAAAAAACCAAAGACGACGCGTTCCAGGTTCATGCTTCAATCCTCCCAAGGTCCGGATTAGCCGCAGCCGGCCGGCTGGCCGTCGACGCGCTGGGTGGTCAAGGACTCCGCCTCTATGAATATGTGCTTCACTTCCGGGTGTTCGGAACGGATACGCCGTTCAAGTCGGTCAACCGCCTTTTCGAGCTCGGTACCGGACAAATCTGAGGCAAAAGTCACCTCCAGATTCAACAACACCTGCTCCGGCCCCATATGCATGGTCAATGCACGCACCACGCGTTGTACTGCCGAGTCGTCGCGGGTCAAGCGGCGTATTGCCGTTATCGTCTCGGGGTGGGTGCCCTCGCCGATGAGAAGACCCTTGCTTTCGTATAGCAGCACACTGGCGACGATACACAAGATCACGCCGATTACGATGGAGGCGATACCGTCCAGTACCGGCATGTTGAACCGATGGGACAGATAGATGCCGACCAAGGCAACCACCAATCCTGCGAGCGCCGCCGAGTCCTCGAACAGCACGGCGAACGTCGTCGGATCTTTACTGCCTCGAATGTACGACCAATTCGACGCATCCCCCCTGAGCTTCTTGAACTCTTTCCAGGCGATCCACCACACGACGCCTTCGAATACGATTGCCAACGACAACACGACATAGCTCATGGTCGGATTACCGAGCTCGGCGGGGTGTAAGACGTGTTTCACACCCTCGTATATCGACACGCCGCCGCCCAATCCGAAAATCAGCACCGCGACGATCAGAGTGTAAAAATACACCTCCTTGCCGTAGCCATAGGGATGGGATTCGTCCGGAGGTCGTTTGGCGCGATGGATACCGATGAGCAGTAACCCGCCGTTGCCGGTATCCACGAGCGAGTGCACGCCCTCGGCGAACATAGCAGCACTACCGCTGATTGCCGCGGCGATGAATTTCGTAACCGCGATCGCCAGGTTTCCGACTATCGCCGCGTAGATCGCTTTTTTTGATGAAGCCATTTTCTAATTCGTCTCAAGATGCGATATTACTCAAGCGCCCGTGCCGGGAATCCCGGCATCAGAGTGTACCCGAAGTATGCCGGTGAGGTCTGCGGAAGGCGGGCGCCGCGGAACCTTTCGCCATGGCGAAAGGTCCATTGTTTAACGTTAGCGTACTGGAGGGACTCATGAAAGAATTCCTGCCGCGCCACCTGATATCGCTCGCCCCACGGACCGGATTCGCCCACCCCGAAGACCCCCCCGAACTGGTCCATACCGACAACCCCGCGCTCGACGTCATGACTGATTTCGAACGCGTTCGCCCGATCACCGCTGCGCCGGACACGCCCATCGCGCGTGCCCTGGAAATCATGAAGAAAGCCGGCGTCAGATTCCTGCTGGTCACCGACGCGCAGGACGAGATCGTGGGCACGATCACCGCCTACGATATACAGGGGGAAAAACCGATCAAGTATGCGAGCGAGAATAGAATCGAGAACTCGGCGGTAACCGTACGTATGATCATGACGCCCGCCGAACAAATTCGCGTTCTCAGCATGCTAAGCGTGCAAGACTCCCAGGTCGGACATATCATCGAAACGCTGCGCGAGATGGAAGCACAACACGTGCTCACTGTAGACACCGACGATGCAGGGAACCAGCGGATCCGCGGTCTGTTTTCGGCCAGTCAGATCAGCAAATTCCTCGGCCGCGACATCTTCGAGTCCGAGCACATTGCGCACTCGCTGGCGGAAATGATCAGCGAGACCGCATGACCCGGGCCCGGCCCGGCGAGCGGCGAGTTACTGCCGCAGGGACAGGCCGAATACGACAATGGTGATGACGGTGGACGCGACGTTGGCCGCCAGGTACGGATAAAGTTGCGACACATCGCGCCCGCTGCGCCGGGCGCCCCGGTAAATCCAGAACGTGGCGCCAAGCGGCAGCAGGGCCACCGCACTTGACGTGGGAAACACACCCAGAACGACGCCCGTTATCAGCACGATGCCGGCGAGGCACGCAAACCCGGCATACACACGACTGCTGATCGTCAGTCCGTACGCGATAGGAAAATGCCTGCGCCCCACGCTGCGATCCGCCTCGAGATCCGGGTACTGATTCAACAGCAACAAATTGCTGACTAGAAACAGAGGCACCAAAGACGCCAGTAAGGGCAACGCGGCATATTGCCCGGTCAGCGATACGTGGGTGCCGACCACCATTAACGGCCCGAAACCCAAACCCGGCGCCAGGAGACACAAGTACGGGTGACGCGTAATCCAGTCGGTATAAGCCACCACCAGAGCGATACCCGCCAGCCCCAACGGTACCACTGCTGCACCCGATCGGAATACGATCCAAACCCCGGCAAACACGGTCACCGTTAAACCCGCGACCCCGGCAGCCAGTACCACCTTCGCAGCCTCGGGATGCGCAGGCAACGCCCCGCTGCCACCGTTGAACGGGGTTTTTGTGGTGCGCAGATCCAGCCCGCTTCTGAAATCGGAATACTCGTTCAACGCGTTGACGCTGACGTGCGCGAACAACGCACCCAGCAACACCAACAATCCGGTAAGTGGGTCCGGATCACCCAGAACGGCGGCGGTTTGGTAACCTAACAATACACAAGCCGGAGTCAACACCAAAAACGGTGCCCGCGTCGCCTTGGCGACTGTTCCGGGATACCTCACGAATGGCAGAGTTTTAGTGACGACCGGCCAGCGATACGCTTTGCTGCTCTGTCGGAGTCAGGCGGCGTCATTGCCGCCCCCCGGCCATAACCGGCTGCGAATGTACTCTCCGAAACAACGACACGCGTCCGTGTGCGTGAACACCCCCACCAACTTTCCGTTACGCGTCACCAGCGCCGAGTCGATATGGCGTTCCGCCATCGTCATGAGCACGTTGTCCACCGGTTCGTTGAGATCCACCACATAGGCGTCGGAGACATAGACGTCTTTGACTTTCAGCTTTTCCCGCGTGTCACGCTCCACCACTGCGCACGCCGCGTTGATGTCCCGCTCAGTGATGACTCCGGCAAGATGGCCTTTCTCGGTGACCGGTAAATGGTGCACTTCGTGCTCCGCCATCAAGGCCGAGGCTTGAGACAGCCCACAGGCCAGATCGATGGAATACGGAAACGGAGTCATGAATGACTTCAGATGGGGCCGCAATTTCATTTTGGAACTCTTTGTTTATCCGACGGAGAATCGGGTCTTCATTCCGAAGCATGTCCAATCCCGGATTTGCCCGTGATGCGATTCACGTGCTTGTAAGTGAAAGCGTAGTACATCACGGGGATCACTATCAACGTCAACAGTGTCGAGACGAAAATGCCGCAGATCAGTGTCACCGCCAGCCCATTGAAAATCGGGTCATCCAGAATAAAGAAGGCGCCCAACATCGCGGCAAGTGCCGTCAGCACGATGGGCTTCGCGCGCACCGCGCCGGAGTGCACCACGGCTTGATCCAGGGTGGACCCGCTGCGCACCTGCTCGTTGACGAAATCCACCAGCAGTATGGAATTGCGCACGATGATTCCGGCCAGCGCGATCATACCGATCATTGAAGTGGCAGTAAATTTTGCGCCCAGCAGCGCGTGTCCCGGCATGACGCCGATCACGGTCAGCGGAATGGGCGCCATAATGATCAGGGGCACCAGGTATGAGCGGAACTGAGCCACCACGAGCAGATAAATCAGCACGATGCCCACGGCATAAGCGATTCCCATATCGCGGAACGTGTCGTAAGTCACCTGCCACTCGCCATTCCATTTCAGACTCGTATTCACCGATGTCTCCGCCGGCCTTACCAGGTATTGGTCCAGCGGAGGCATACCTTCGGCAATGTGCTTGTAGAGTTCGAACATGCCGTACAATGGGCTGTCCAGGTGACCTGCCATGTCGCCGGTCACGTACACGACGGGTCGCAGATCCTTATGGTGTATGGCGCTGTCTCGCGTCTCGGTATCCATGCGTACGAATTCCGACAACGGTACCATGCGTCCGTCGGACGCGCGTAGCTTGAAGGTCAGAAGGTTGTCGATATCCGCTTTATCCGCCACGGAAAGTTCTAACCGGATAGGGACCGCATACTTGAGGCGTGAAGCGCGTAAAAACGACACGTCTTCACCGGCCGTCAGTAACACCAACGTTTGCGCGACCTCTGCCTGGCTGACGCCGAACTGGGCCGCCCGCTGTCGGTCAACCCGGAAGATGAGACGTTCAGCGGGGTACTCGATCGTGTCGTCAACGTCAACGATACCGGGCGTACTGATGAACAGCTCGTGTAAACGCCGCGCCGCCTCGACCTGCGCCCCGTAATCCAGTCCGTACACTTCCGCCACCAGTGGCGCCAATACCGGCGGTCCCGGCGGCACCTCCACGATTTTCAACTTCGCCCGAAACCGCGAAGCAACCGGTTCAAGCAGTTCTCGGATCTCAAGGGCGATCTCATGACTTTTACGATTCCGCGCGGATTTCTCAACCAGATTGACCTGCACGTCGCCTTGATGGGACTCCTCGCGCAAATAATACTGCCGTACCAGACCGTTGAACCCGATGGGCGCCGTGGTACCGGCGTAACTTTGATAGTTCGCTACCTCAGGGACGGCGGACAGCGTTTGACCGACGGCGTTCAGTACGCGTACCGTTTGCTCGAGACTGGTCCCTTCGTCCAGGTCCACCAGCACTTGCAGTTCGGACTTGTCATCGAACGGCAGCATTTTCAGCACCACCCACTGAAAAGCCACCAGCGATAGCGATGCAGCGATGAGGAAGATCAGAGTCGCCCCCAACAAACGCCGCCGCAGCGCGCCTTGGCGGACACTCAAGAATGGTGTCAACAACCGGTCGAACAACGCGTACAGACCGCCCTCGTCGCGCGGACCAGCCGGTGCGTGCCCGGATGTACTCGCCCCGAGTAGTTTGCGGCCCATCCACGGCGTCAGCACAAACGCTACTGCCAGCGAAATCAACATACCCGAACTGGCGTTTATCGGAATGGGACTCATGTAGGGACCCATCAAACCGCTCACGAACGCCATAGGAAGCAGCGCTGCGATGACGGTAAACGTCGCCAGGATCGTCGGACCTCCGACTTCGTCCACGGCTCGCGGGATCGCTTCCACAAGACTGCCGGCACCCTCGGAGATATGTCGGTGGATGTTCTCCACCACGACAATGGCGTCGTCCACGAGAATGCCGATGGAGAATATCAACGCGAACAACGACACGCGATTCAACGTGAAACCCCAAGCCCACGAGGCGAACAGAGTGATTGCCAGCGTGACCAGCACTGCGGCACCGACAATAATCGCCTCCCGCCAACCCATCGTCAGCAACACGAGCAACACCACGGAGGTAGTAGCGAACAACAGCTTTTGGATCAGCGTCCGCGCTTTGGCATCCGCGGTTCGTCCGTAATCCCGGGTAATAGTCACTTCCACACCGCTAGGAATCACGAGCCCTTTCAGGTCTTCGATCCGCTTGCGAATCCGCTTGGCGATATCGACCGCGTTGCGCCCGGGTTGTTTTGCGATACCGACGGTCACCGCAGCATGTCGTTCGCCCCCGCCATCGCCTAACAGGGCGAATTGGACGTAGCGCTCCGGTTGATAGGGGGCGTGCCTGACCGTCGCCACATCGGACAGGTAGACGGGGCTCGCGTCGTGCGTACCGACGACCAAATCGCCGATCTCGTGCGTGTCGGCAAGAAACACACCGGCCTTGATGGACAGTTCCCGGTTTTCCGCCACCAGCGATCCGCCGTCCACAGAAACGTTCCCGGCGGCCAACGATCGACGCAGATCGCGAGCGTCGATGCCATATCCGGCGAGCTTTTGCGCATCCAGGAACACATGCACCACCTGATCGGGAGCGCCCACTGTATAGATGTCCCGCGTGCCGGGCACTTTTTTGAGTTCCGCCTCCAACGCGTGGGCGACCTGGCTCAGTTCATAGGCTCCAGTGGTCGGATCCTTCGACCACAGTGTTACGGTCACTACTGGTACATCGTCGATACCCTTAGGCTTGACCAACGGTCGTCCGACGCCCAATGCCTCCGGAAACCAGTCCTGATTCGAAAATACCTGGTTGTACAGGCGCACGATGGCGTCGGTACGGTTCTCGCCGACGCGGAAGCGGACTGTGACTATCGACATCCCCGGGCGTGACACCGAATAGATGTGTTTGACCCCGGTGATTTCGGACAACACCTGCTCGGCGGGAACCGTCACCAGACTCTCTACTTCCGCCGCAGATGCCCCGGGGAAGGGAATGAATACGTTGGCGAAAGTCACGTTGATCTGTGGTTCTTCTTCGCGCGGCGTCACCAGGACCGCAAACACACCCGCCAGCACACCCAGGAGCGCCAGTAACGGGGTGATCTCGGTAGTCAGAAACGCCGCAGCGACGCGGCCGGAGAATCCCAGTCCGGCATGCTCCGCCATTATGGTTTGCCGGCGCGCGTGACGAGCAGGGCTGCCTGGTTCGGGTCCAGTGCCACGCGTTCGCCGGCATCCAATCCGGCCAGTACCTCCACCCGGTCTTCGCCGATGCGGCGGCCGCTGCGAATATGGCGGAAATCGACGCGGCCCGTCGCTGCCACGGTGTATACGCCGACCACCTCACTGCGATACACAATCGCCCGTCCCGGTACGACCAGCGGTTGGCGTTCACCCACGGTGAACGCCACCTTTACCAGCATACCGGGATAAAGCCCGGGCACACCGGCCGGCAGGAGCGCCCGGACGGTCACCGTGTTTCCAATGTTCGCGTGCGGGAATACGGTGAGCTCCGCCACCTCGATCGAACTCGCTTCGGGAGATTCAACGAGCACCCGTGCCTGGCGATAGGTGCGAATGGCATGGACCGACCGCTGCGGTACCTCCACGCGCACTCGCAACGTGTCCAGAGAGAAACCGGTCAACAGCGGTTGGCCCGGCACCACAGTCTCGCCCGGTTGCACATGGCGTTCGGTGACAACGCCGCCGTATGGCGCGCGGACCAGGGTATAGCCGGCCTGCTCGCGGGCGCGCGACAGCGCCGCTTCCGCCGATTGCAGGCGCGCCCGCGCAGTCTCCAGGTTCGCCTGGGCGGCATCGTAATCGGCCCTCGAAGCGGCCGCCTCGGCAAATAGCGCGCGGGCCCGCTCGAAGCGCCGCGTCGCTTCGGTGAGACGACCGCGCGCATCGGCGAGTTCCGCTTCTGCCTGGGTCACCCCGGCCTGCTGCTCGGTCCCGGTCAGTCGCAGAATGACGGCGTCCTTCGGTACGAAATCGTCCACATCGACGAGCACGTCCACGACGCGCCCCGACGTCTGCGCGGAAACCGTCGACTGATTGACCGCCTCGACGCGACCCTCCAGGATTCGCTCCTGCGGTACGGTGTGTCTCTCGACCACTGCGGTGGCCAGCGGCGGCTCGGCTGCAACCACCGTCACCGCAACCCACAGCAACCCGGCCAGGGCGATGCGGCCGTTCATCGGTGAACACCCCCGGTAGATCCTGAGATTCGCGACGCCAAACCGTAAAAACGCCCGTACGCTTGGAACTGCCTTGTCATCGAACATACCCTATCACCCTATCCAATCAGCGCTCCCGGACCCACCCCAGAACATTTTTGTGCCGGTATAAGCGTGTTTTTGTACCCGCCAGCGCCGAACTCCGGCGCGCGATTGAAGCGCTGCTTTAGTGATCAGGCACCCGCGCGTACTCATCATTGATGGGTCCCCAGCTATCCGGCCGATATAGCACCACGAGCTGTACCAGTTTCGCCAGAGAGCTTGCGCGCATTTTCTCCATAATGTTCGCTCGGTGGACCTCCACCGTGCGGGCGCTCAACCCGAGGTCCGCCGCAATCACTTTATTCGCGTGACCGTCGACGATCATATCGAGCACCTCACGTTCTCGGGCGGTGAGCGAATTCAACCGTGCTTCCACGTCCCGTCTCACGAATTCGGTCTGCGCGCAGGTCGCGGATCTCTCGAGTGCCTGATTGACCCGGTCGATCAAGTCCTGGTCGCGAAACGGTTTTTGCAGAAAGTCCTCGGCACCGGCGTGCATCGCCTGCACCGCCATCGGCACATCCCCGTGACCGGTAACGAAGATGATCGGTATCGGGTCCCCGATCTGATTGAGGCGCTCCTGGACCTCCAGTCCGCTCATCCCCGGCATGCGTACGTCGAGCACCAGGCATCCGCCCTGCGCGGGATCGTAGCTCGCCAGGAATTCCGCCGCCGAGCCGAAAGTCAGCGACCGGTGACCCACCGACCGCATGAGCATTCCCACCGCGGTCCGCACGGCGGCGTCATCGTCCACGATATACACGGTGGGCTCACTCACTGATCACACCCGTCGCCGTCGGTATGGAAAAGTGAAAACACGCGCCGGTTTCTGCCGCCGATTCGAACCAAAGCCGACCCCCGTGCGCGGTGACGATGGAGCGGCTGATCGACAGCCCCAGTCCCAAACCGGATTCTTTAGTGGTGTAAAACGGATGGCCGATCTGGTCTGCCACTTCCGTGCAGAAACCCGGGCCGTTGTCTTCGATCGATATGACTACGTCGCCCCTGCTATCGAGCGCTGCGCGCATCAAGATCCGACCCTCACCGTGTGACGACACGATGGCATCCAAGGCATTACGGATCAAGTTCAACAATACTTGTTGTATTTGAATGACGTCGATCTCTACCTGTGGAACGTCGGCGTCCAATTCCGTGGTTATGACGACGTCTTGCGCACGCCGATCCATCCGAACGAGTCGCAGCGTGTCTTCAAACAGTTCGGCGATGACAATGATGCGCGTATCGGTTTTGGTTTTCTTTATCAAGCTGCGCAGCCGGCGGATCACGTCGCCCGCCCGTTCCGCCTGCTTCACGATCTGATCGAACACATCCAGAATCGACTCGGAATCGACCTGGCCCGCGCGCAACAGTCGTGACGCCGCTTGTGCAAACGCGGCAATCGCCGTCAACGGTTGATTGATTTCGTGGGCAATACCGGCCGCCATTTCGCCCATGATGTCCAGCCGATCGAAGTGCGCGAGTTGTTCCTCGCGTTCCCGTATCGCGCGCTGGAGCTCATGCCTTTCCGACATATCCCTGACGATGCCGGTGAAACTGGTATCGCCGTCGACGTTGACCTCGGCGACGGAGAGGTCCATCGGAAACCGGGTCCCGTCCTTCCGTTCACCGACGACTTCGCGCCCGATACCGATGATGCGTCGGTCACCCGTCTGTAAATAGCGCTGCAAATAGTTGTCGTGCGCGTCGCGATCGGGTTGCGACATGAGCATTCGCACGTTCTTACCAATGACCTCGTCGGCATTGTATCCAAACATTGCCTCGGCGGCGGCGTTGAAACATTGCACGGTTCCCGCCACGTCAATCGTGATGATGCCCTCCACGGCGGTCTGTAGAATCGCGCGCATATGGGCCTCGGAAAGCTGGAATACCCCGCCCTCCTCAACGCCCCCGGAACGGTTCGGGTTGCTGTATTCAGTCACGTAGTCGGCTCCGCAAGTCTGCCCATTCTAGTGGCCCATCGCGAGCACGTCACCTTACTTACACGACTACGTAACTGTACGTAGTCCGACTTCGGCAACTCCGAATTTCCCCCCAAATTACCGAGAGTTACACTGCATTTGAAGCGAAATCTGCCGGTTGTAGGAGGCCCATCATGACGACGGCACCAGTTGTCGATTTGAAAGCGTCTGCAAAGTCCACGCGCTCCGGGGAAGATCAGCACAATGCAGGGGTGGGAAGCGCCGCCCTGCGGCTGCTGCGTCGCGGCGAGCACCTGTACTGTATGGGTGACGAACTGGCAGGTCTGTACGTTGTTCGTGCGGGCGCGCTGCGCGGTTACGCGATCGCTGAGAACGGCGATCAACAAATCATCGACTTTTATCTGCCGGGTGACGTCCTGGGATTCGACGCGCTGGCGGACGGCGTCAGCCGCACCTCAGCCCAGGCGCTGGACACGACCTCCGTGACATCGCTGTCGTTCGAGCAACTGTTCAACGCGTCCGGTTCGGAACACACGCTGGCGCTGGACCTGCTCGCCAAACTGAGCATCCACCAACATCGTCAGCAGGAGTTAGTGTTTCAATTGGCCCGGCAGCCGGCCCGGCAGCGGCTGGCGTGGTTTCTGCTCCGGTTGTCGCGGCACTATTCTCGACGCCAGTTCAGCGCCACTCGATTTACGCTGCCGATGTCGCGCAACGATCTGGCCAATTATCTGGGTCTGGCCATGGAAACCGTATGCCGCGAGATTTCGCGCTTGCGTGACGCCGGCGTGATCGGTATCTCGCGTCGCGAAATTTCGATTCGGGACATGCGTGCACTGCGTGCCGAAGTTTCTCTCGCCGAGGGTCCCGCCAACCGATCCATGGCCGTTCACTAAGCGGGCCAAATCCTGACCGAGATCAAGTCGTCAAGCACGGAAACCAAAGACAATGTACACCTTCCCAGCCGGCGCAGAAGCTAAAGGCATGCCTCGGGACGTGAGAGCAACAGGAAACCCGACCGTACATATCGTAGAGGGCGATGATGCGGTGCGCCGTAGCCTGGAAATGCTATGTCGGGGGGCACAGTTCGATGTGTCGGTTTACCCGACGGTCGAGTCCTTGCTTACCGCGACACACCCCCAACCCCCGGGTTGCATCGTTGCCGACGACCACCTACCGGACATGTCCGCCCTGCAGATGCTACACACCTTGCGTGACGCGAATATCCACCTGCCGATCATTATTCTCGGCGGCACCAGCGACGTGCAAACCGCGGTGAATATGATGCGTGCTGGCGCGTTTCACTTCCTGGAAAAACCTTACTTGCGCCGACGCTTAGTGGAATCGGTATCGGAAGCCGTGGAGCGATCGCTCGTGGGTGGACCGTCATCATCCATCAAGATCCGATAGGAAGGTCCGGTCATGTCTTCAAACTGACCGCTACGGATCGCCCAGAACAACAGACCCACGACCACCGCGATCAGCACCAGCGCTACCGGAATCAGCAGGAATACGATCTCCATTACCGTGCCCGCAGCGCGTTCAATACAACCACCAGGGAACTCGCCGACATACCGATCGCCGCCAACCAAGGCGGTACCATCGACAAGGCGGCGGCGGGTATCGCGATCGCATTGTACGAGATGGCCCAGGCGAAGTTCTGGCGCATGATCCTGACCACTCGCGTGGACAACCCCAGAAGGTACTCGATCGCTCCAAGATCCTGGTTGAGCACGACGATATCCGCCGCCGTGCTGGCCAGGTCGACCTGATTCCCAAGCGCGAGCGATACGTGCGCACCACCGATTACCGGGGCGTCATTCACACCGTCCCCGACCATCACCGTCACCTCTCCCGCGCGGTTGGCGTGCTGCACCCGCGCGAGTTTCTGCTGCGGAGTGAGTCCGGCATGAATCGCGGCGATGCCCAGCAGTCGGCCGATGTGTTCAGCCACGGCACGGCGGTCGCCGGTCAGCATATGCACGTCGTTGCCCCGCCGCTTCAGGTCCTCGAGAATCTCGCGCGCCCCGGGGCGGGGACGGTCACGAAACCCAAACACCGCCACCGGTTCGGATTCCCGCGCCAGAACCACCACGGTTCCGCCGTCATCCGGGTTCCCGGCCCCAGGTACCGTGCCTCCCGGGTTGGCGAACTCAGGCTTACCGATCGCGTACCGGTGCCCATCGATGGTTCCGGATACCCCCCTTCCGGTTACGACTTCTGGAGCGTCGACCGTCGGTAGGCGGGAATCCACGCGCTCGGCGAACGCTGCCGCCAGGGGGTGGTGTGCGTACTGTTCGAGCGCCGCGGCGATACGCAGGCATTCCCGAGCACTCAAATCCGCCCTCTGATCGACGCTTACGAGATCGAACCTGCCGCGCGTCAGGGTACCGGTCTTGTCGAAAAAATACCGGGTCGTGCGGGTCAGCGTCTCGAATGCCCGGCTGTTCACGACCAAAACGCCTCGTTTCAATGCCGCCCCCACTGCCGCCGCGGTGACCGCCGGGGTCGCCAAGGCCAAAGCACAGGGACAACTGACAATCAGCACCGCAATCGTTGCGGCGAGCGCGCGGTCCGGATCCACGCTCAACCAGACGGCGGCCACTGCCACCGCCACGATCAGCACTCCGCCTACGAACCACCGCGCCACCCGATCGACTTGGCGCATCATCATGGGTTTCGCAAACTGCGCCTCGTTGAGCAACCGCCGAATTCCGGATACCACGGTATTCGCACCAGTGGCTGTAACGCGGACCGTGAGCGGTTGTTCCAGGTTCATCGATCCCGCTACCACGCGGCTTCCCGTTTCCCGCGTCACGGGAGTACTCTCACCGGTAAGCAGGGATTCGTCCAGCGACGAACTGCCTTGAATGATTACACCGTCCGCCGGAACGACTTCACCGGACCGCACCAGAATCGTGTCACCCGGCTCAAGCGTGACGACGGGCACCGGGGCACCACCCCCACCCGCCTGCACGCGATACGCCCGATCCGGAATCAGCGCCTGCCCGCTGTGCACGGCGTCGCTGGCGCGCGTACGCGCAACCAGCTCGACGTAGCGCGCAACGAGCAGAAAGAAAACGAACATGACGACGGTATCGAAATACACGTCGCCACCGGTTACCGTCGCCCACACACTCGCAGCGAAGGCCGCGCCCAAACCGAGGCTGATGGGGACATCCATCGTCAACCGCCATAGGCGCAGGTCGCGCGCCGCGCCAACGAAAAAGGGCTGACCCGCGTACACCAGCACCGGCAACGTCAAAACCAGGCTTGTCCAGCGGAAAAACGCGGCGAATTGGGGCTCGATACCCCACCACTGGCCGGTGTACAGCGCCACCGCGAGTATCATCACCTGCATACCCAGCGCCGCCGCCACGCCCAACCGCCGCAACAGTCCTTTCTTCTCCGCCTCCAGCAGTTCCCGCTCGGCACCGGGGAGTGTGGGGACGGGGCGATAACCAAGACCGGCGATGTGCGCCAGGAGTCGCCCCAGACGCAGAGCTTTGCCGTCCCAGCGGACCCGCGCCTGGCGTGTCGTATAGTTGACGTCCGCGCTGCGTACGCCAGGCAAACGCGCCACGTATTGCTCTATCAACCACACGCAGGCGGCGCAATTCACGCCTTGCAACAGCAAAAACACTTCTTTGTCGTCGCCTTCGAGATCGCGGACGTAACGATTCTCTACCGCCGGATGGTCATACGTTGCGCTGTACGCCGCGAGATCCTCGGCGTCGGGTTTGGGGGCGGGTGCGGCGCGTTGCCGGTAGAAATTATTGAGGCCCGCCCCTTCGATGGTTTCCGCGACGAGCCGGCAGCCATGGCAACAAAACGCCCGCGTGCGGCCGTCCAACTCCCCCAGCACCAACGCGCCGGGGCCGATTCGATCGCCGCAATGAAAACATTCGGCACCGGTGTTCACGGACAGGTCGTTCACGAGATCAGTAATTCCGGCGGCCGGGACAACATAGTATACTGCACGCGTGCGGCGTCTGTTGAACGAACCCCGCCGAGCGTTTTCTGATATATGTCAACTTGTCTCATAATTGCTTGATCCACAATTCGGTCCCGTCCTAAACAAACTAGAACACTACGAGCGGTATGCTGCTAAATCACATTCCAGGTCTTCTTTCGAATCCACAACACGAGTGGAGCGCCATTCGTAGCGAAAATACGTCGGTTCAGGGTCTTTATACCGGCTACATACTCATCGTAGCGGCAATCGCGCCGGTGTGCTCCCTGATCGGTACTACGCTACTCGGGTGGCGCATCGGCGCTGGCGAACCGGTGCGCCTGACCTTTGACAGCGCATTCCAGATGGCGCTGGCGTTCTATGTCGCAATGCTGGTGGCGACCTTCAGCATCGGTTTGCTGATTCACTGGATGTCGCAGACTTACGGCGGGGAAAAGCCGTTGAACGTCTGCCTGGCGCTGGCGGCTTACACGGCGACCCCGCTGTTCCTGGTCGGCGTCATGCAACTGTATCCAACCTTGTGGCTGAACTTCGTCATCGGGTTGCCGGCGCTCGCTTATACGGTGTATCTCCTGTACACGGGTGTCCCGGCCATGATGGATATCCCCGCTGAACGAGGGTTTCTGTTCGCCACCTCGATTCTTGCCGTCGGCCTCGTAGCCTTGGTGGGTTTATTGGCGATCACTGCCGCCCTGTGGGGCATTGGCGTCGGCCCCCGTTTTACTAATTGATCCGTCCACCTACGAAATTACAGTTGCAGCAACGATGACTACCGAAACCTACAACTATCGTATCGTTCGCCAGTTTGCGATCATGACCGTCGTCTGGGGCATCGTGGGCATGCTGGTCGGCGTGCTACTGGCGGCCCAGCTTGCTTGGCCCGTGCTGAACTTCGATATTCCCTGGCTCACGTTCGGGCGCTTACGGCCGTTGCACACGAACGCCGTCATTTTCGGATTCGGCGGATCGGCCCTGTTTGCGACTTCCTATTACGTGGTTCAACGCACGTGTCACGTGCGTTTGTTCGGCGAAAAACTGGCGGAGGCCACGTTTTGGGGCTGGCAGCTCGTGATCGTGAGCGCGGCCTTGACGTTACCCTTCGGAATTACCACGACCAAGGAATACGCCGAACTGGAATGGCCCATCGACATACTCATCGCCTTGGTGTGGGTCAGCTACGCGGTGGTATTTTTCGGGACCCTGGTGACGCGCCGGGTCAAACATATTTACGTGGCCAACTGGTTTTTCGGCGGCTTCATTCTCACCGTGGCGATACTGCATATCTTCAACAGCGCCGCCCTGCCGGTATCGCTGTTCAAATCCTACTCCGCCTACGCCGGGGTACAGGATGCCATGGTGCAGTGGTGGTATGGCCATAACGCGGTGGGATTCTTTCTGACCGCGGGCTTTCTCGGCATCATGTACTACTTCATACCCAAGCAGGCGAACCGCCCCGTATACTCGTACCGCCTGTCCGTGGTCCATTTCTGGGCCCTGATTTTCACTTACATCTGGGCCGGACCGCACCATCTGCACTACACGGCGTTGCCCGACTGGACGCAATCTCTGGGCATGGTGTTCTCCCTGGTTCTGCTGGCGCCGTCCTGGGGCGGCATGATCAACGGCATCATGACGCTATCCGGCGCGTGGGAAAAACTGCGCAGTGATCCGATTCTCAAATTCCTCATCGTTTCCGTGTCCTTTTACGGCATGTCGACGTTTGAAGGGCCCATGATGGCGATAAAAACGGTCAATGCACTGTCCCACTACACCGACTGGACTATCGGTCACGTTCACTCGGGCGCCTTGGGATGGGTCGGGCTGATTTCTATCGGTGCCGTGTACTACCTGATTCCAAGGCTTTTCGGACGTGAGATCTACAGCGTCAAACTGATCGAAACCCATTTCTGGATCGCCACTATCGGCATCGTGTTGTACATCACCGCAATGTGGATATCCGGCGTCATGCAAGGTTTGATGTGGCGTGCAGTGAACACGGACGGCACGCTTACGTACAGTTTTGTTGAAAGCGTGCAGGCCATGCACCCTTACTATGTGATTCGCTTACTGGGCGGCCTCTCGTTTCTCGCCGGGATGCTGATCATGGCCTATAACGTAGCCCGAACCATCGCGGGTGGGAAGCCGGTGGACGCGCCGATTCCCGCTGCGGCCCACTGAGGAAAGGGCAATGTCTTTACAACAGAAAACCGAACAAAACGTTGCATGGCTTGTGATTCTGGTGGTGCTGGTCGTCAGTGTTGGTGGGCTGGTGCAGATCGTCCCGCTGTTTTACATGAAATCCACCACCGAACCCGTTGCCGGTCTGGAGCCCTACGGCGCGCTGGAACTGGCCGGCCGGGATATCTACATCCGCGAATCCTGTATGTCCTGCCATTCCCAGATGATTCGACCGTTTCGCGCCGAGACCGAACGCTATGGCCACTACTCGGTAGCCGGCGAATTCGTATACGACCGACCCTTCCAGTGGGGATCCAAACGCACCGGGCCGGATTTGGCACGCGTCGGCGGGCGCTACAGCGACGACTGGCATCGCGTGCATATGATCAATCCGCGAGACGTGGTCCCGGAATCCATCATGCCGGGTTATCCGTGGCTCGAAGGCACCCCCGTCGACGGCTCTGATATTCAGGCCAAAATGCGTACCTTGCGCAAGCTGGGGCACCCTTATAGCGACGAACAAATCGAGGAAGCGCCGGGGAAACTGGAAGGTAAGACGGAAATGGACGCCTTAATTGCGTATCTGCAGGGGCTCGGTACGTTGATTAAAACACGGAGATAGAATGCGCGAGTTTCACATAATTTGGACTATCGTCTTGTTCGTCCTATTCATCGGAATCGTGGTTTGGGCGTGGAGCAGCAAACGCAGGAAATCCTTCGAAGCCGCAGCGCGCATGCCGTTGGAAGACGACGATTCGACCGACGACATACCTCATGAAGGAGCGCGTTGATGACTGAAACGCTCGGTCAATTCTGGCACTTGTTTATCATCATACCGACAGTCCTCGGGCTCGTTGGCTGCGGTTGGCTCTTATTGGCCAACTCCAAAGGTAAGCGCTCCGAAACCGACGAGACTATGGGCCATGTGTGGGATGAAGACCTCGAAGAATACAACAACCCTCTTCCACGCTGGTGGTTGAATCTGTTCTACATCACGCTGGTTTTCTCTGCCGTATATCTGATCCTGTATCCCGGCCTCGGCAACTTTTCGGGACTATTGGGTTGGACACAAGTGAATCAGTACGAAGAAGAGGTGCAGGCCGCGAACGAAACGTACGGACCGTTGTATCAGAAGTTCGCCCAGACCGACCTCAAGGAACTGGTCAAAGACGAGGAGGCCATGAGAGCCGGCCAGCGTCTTTTCTCCACGTATTGCGCAACTTGCCACGGTTCCGACGCGCGCGGTGCAGTGGGATTTCCGAATCTGCGGGATGACCGCTGGCAGTGGGGCGGCGAACCCGACGCGATCAAGGCCACTATCATGAACGGACGCACCGGCATCATGCCGGCATGGGCCAAAGCACTGAACGAGGAGGAACGCCAGGCGGTGACCGATTATGTGCGGTCGTTGAGTGGTGGCGGCGAGGGCAGCGACGCGCAAAAAATCGCCCTGGGGGCAGAAAAATTCCAAGCGTTGTGTATTGCCTGCCACGGACCCGAGGGCAAGGGCAATCAGGCATTGGGGGCCCCCGATCTCACTGATGGCTATTGGTTGTACGGGGGATCGCCACGCGCGGTCCTGCACACCATCGAAAATGGCCGGCAGGGAAAAATGCCCGCACACGGCGAATTTCTCGGCGAGTCCAAAGTCCATTTGCTTGCGGCATACATATATAGCCTGTCAAACTCCGGATCACCCTAGTTCGGAGTCCTGACGTCATGTCTGTACCCGTCGTACAACGTCTGGTCGCTGTACTGTGGCCGTCGTTCCTGGTCGCTGGAATCGCTACGATCCTTCTGTTTGCGACTTTCGACCCCCATGACCTGATGGATGCGATCGGCCTGTCCGACGTTGGCCGGATGGCCGTCTACAGCCTCGGGTTTTTTCTGATCTGGGTGATCGCCTTCACGTCGTCCAGCTTGACCGTCTACTTTCTGCGTCCGGTCGACTCCCTCAATCCGGAACCATGAGCGTCGAGCCCGCGGCGAGTATAGAACAGGAACTTTACGCCAAACGCCAGAAAATTTATCCGCGCGAAGTGCATGGGATCTTCGCGCGGTTACGCGTCACCGCGGTTCTTACCCTCTTGGGGTTGTATTACATCGTACCCTGGCTGCGCTGGGATGAACGCCAAGCGGTCTTGTTCGATTTGCCGGCGCGAAAGTTCTACGTGTTCGGCCTGGTCTTCTGGCCCCAGGACTTCTTTTACCTCTCCGGTTTGTTGATTATTGCGGCCCTCTCTTTGTTCTTTTTCACCGCTCTAGCGGGACGTTTGTGGTGCGGTTACGCCTGCCCGCAAACGGTCTGGACCGAGGTCTTCATGTGGATGGAACGCTTGGTCGAGGGCGAGTGGTCAAAGCAAAAAAAGTTGGACGAAGCACCGTGGACCACCCACAAATTCCTCGTCAAGACCCTCAAACATACCGTATGGATCGCTTTTTCGCTGTGGACGGGTTTTACGTTCGTGGGATATTTCACGCCGATCCTGGAACTCGGCGCAAAACTGCTGGCCTTCAATGCCGGACCGTGGGAGACCTTCTGGGTCTTTTTCTACGGTTTCGCTACCTATGGCAACGCTGGCTGGCTACGTGAGCAAGTATGTATCTACATGTGCCCCTACGCGCGTTTCCAAAGCGCGATGTTCGACAAGAACACACTGATCATCTCTTACGACGAGAACCGGGGCGAGCCCCGCGGCAGGCGCAAGCGGGGGAGCGACGCCAAAGCACAAGGCCTCGGCGATTGCATCAACTGTACGATATGCGTCCAGGTATGCCCCACGGGGATCGACATCCGCGATGGACTGCAGTACCAGTGCATCGGTTGCGCCGCCTGCATCGACGCCTGCGACGACGTGATGGACCGTATGAACTATCCACGCGGCCTGATACGCTACACCACCGAGAATGCGCTGCAGGGACAGGGCGCGCACGTTCTGCGTCCCCGCGTCATCATTTACGGGTCGATCCTGATACTGTTACTCGCTGCGGTCGTCTACGGTATCGCTACACGCAACCCTGTGGGGTTGGACGTGATTCGCGACCGTAATGCTTTGTTCCGCGAAACGAACGAGGGGTTGATCGAGAACATTTACACACTCAAAGTGCTGAACAAGTCCGATCGTGATTTGACCTTCACGATCGCCGCGGATGGACTCCCGGGAGTGCGGGTTCTGACCGAGCGTCCCAGCGTGGCGGTACCCGCGGGCGCGGTAATCGACGTACCGGCCCGGCTGCAGGTTGATTTCGCCGATGTAAAAGCGCGCTCCAGCTCAGTAAATTTCATCGTCCAGGCGATCGAGGACGAGCGTATGCGCACCGCGGAGCCGGCACGTTTCCTGGGGCCGGGAGAACGTTCACGATGACCGCCAAACCAAGGGCTCCGGGCACTCCCTGGTTTCGGGTCCCGACCGTGTGGTTATTAATCGCCATACCGCTGAGTTCGGTTGTCGCCGGGCTCGTGATGCTCGGCTTGTCCCTTACCACTTTCGACGGCCTCGTCGTAGACGATTATTACAAACGCGGCAAGGAGATCAACCGCATTCTGGCGCGGGACCGCCTGGCGAGCGAGCTGGGCATTACCGCTGATGTCGCCTTCCGCAGCGACACGCATCGCGTCTACGTCGCGCTCACGAGCGACGATGCGCGCCGGTTGCCTGCGTCGATCACGTTGCGGCTCTTGCACCCTACGCGTGGCGGACAGGACCACACACTGGAGCTCGAACGCGACGCCACCACCACCTACTCGGGATCATTGCCGGAACTTTCCCATGCACAGTGGATAGTCCAGCTCGGTACCGCCGACTGGCGCTTGAGCGGCGCCCTCGACTGGCCGACGCAACGCAGCGTATCGCTGCGCTTCCAGGATCAGCTACGGTGACCGACGCGCTGCCCCTGTTTGCCGCACTGCTGGTTGGGCTCGCCGGATCCGCGCATTGCATCGGGATGTGTGGCGGCATCGTAGGCACACTTGACTCGTGTCTGAAGATCCGTCCTCCTGCAGTACGCGTGGTTTACCACCTCATTTACAGCCTGGGACGGATACTCAGCTACGCCGCCGCCGGTGCGGCCGTGGGAGTTATCGGGGCGCGACTGATGTCCTGGTTTCCTCCGGAACGGGCGCATACGCTGGGCATGGTCTTGTCCGGCGTGTTCATCATCTTGTTCGGATTGTACGTGTCCGGCTGGTGGAACGGATTGACGATATTGGAGAAGCAGGGAGGACGGTTGTGGCAGCGTATCGCACCATTGACCAGGCGTTTCTTACCAATCGATCGGCCGCATCGCGCGTTCGCCTTGGGCATGCTGTGGGGATGGCTGCCATGCGGCCTGGTGTATTCCGCGCTGGCGTGGGCGGCCACAACCGGGGGCGCCGTCCAAGGGGCGTTACTAATGGCGGCGTTCGGCATCGGAACTTTGCCGATGTTGTTGATGATGGGTACCGCTGTGGCGTGGCTGGACCGTTTGCGCGGCAACCTCGCAGCGCGCCGCATCGCCGGGAGCTTGCTATTGTTGTTCGGCGTGCTGACCGTCAGCGGGCTGGTGAAACCGGCCCACTTTCACGCCGGCGGTCGTCCTCCGGCGCAGGAACATGCCGGGCATGCGCATGATAGTTCTCTCGGATCCATAGAGCACACCCGGCGCATCGGATGACGGTCGAACGCCGCCGTTGTGGGACCCCGTCCCTGCAGTGGTGTCTTTCCGAACAGCGGCGACGCTGTACTCTGTGACTTGTGTCAAACTACCGACCGCCGAAAGACACGATACTCTTTTTCCGGTAGTCTTACGCAGACACTTACGCACGGCTCAACGACATATGACAAACATACGTGAATATCTGGGGTCCCACGAATTCTTTGCGGGGATGAGCGATTCCGGCCTTGACTTCCTGAGCAACAAGGCCGAAACACGACAACTGAATCGGGGTGATGCGCTTTTCGTTCAGGACGATGTGGCGTCCCACTTCTACGTCGTCATCTCTGGCGAGGTGTCGGTTCAAATACCGGCCCTCTACGGCCCACCGCTCGTGGTGCAAAACCTCAGCGAAGGCGCGGTTCTCGGATGGTCATGGCTGATTAAACCGTACAAATGGGCCTTCGAAGCGCGCGCAGAAACCGATGCCGAAATCATCGAATTTGATGGTAAAGCGATCCTGGCCCAGTGTGATGCCGAACCCGCGTTCGGTTATGAAGTCATCTCCCGGTTTGCGCACCTGATGTCGGAGCGGTTGGAAGCGGCGCGGCAGAAAATGATGGACAACTGGGCCGGGCCGGGGACCGCCTGAGACGTACGAGCCTCAGTGTGACATGAGCACGGGTATCGCCGAGTCGCGCAGTATCTGATGGGTCGCACCTCCGAGAATGATCTCACGGAACCGCGAGTGACCATAACCACCCATCACTAACACGTCGCGATCCGTCGTCTGGGCGCGCTCCAACAACACGCTGCCGGCATCCCGATCCTTGCCGGTGACCGTACCGAGCTTGGCGGCGATGTCATGACGAACGAGGTAGTCGACGATTTCGGCCCCCATCGCCAACGACAATTCCTCGGACCGCGCACCGATCCATAGCACTTCGACATCATCGGCATTCCCGATCAGGTGGATGGAATCGCGCACCGCGCGGGCAGATTCGCGGCTCCCGTTCCAAGCGATCAACACTCGCCTACCCACCGTTTGATCCCAGCCGCCGCGGGGCACCACGAGAATCGGTGCTCCAGCTTCGAGAACGACCCGATCCGCGGCCCCGGCGCTCAAGTCATCACGCCGGTCCTCGTCTCCCTGGCCCAGTATCATCAAGTCGGTGGCCCGCGTGTAACGGACTAAGGAAGGAATCAGGTCATCCTCCAGAACCCGCCAGACAAACGACACGCTGGACTGGTCCACGACTCCCTGCAAGCGTGCGCGGGTCTCCTCACCCTTTTCCCGCAGCGCCTGAGTACCCTGCTCAAGAATTTCCGGTCCCACCGACACCTCCGCGTATACCGGAATTTCGTAGGTTGGAATGACGTATAAACCGGTCAGTTTGGCTGTATGGTCTCGCGCTATTCGTAGTGCCGTCTGGAGTCTTGCAGCGCTCGCAGGCGAACTGTCGATGTGCACCACAATATCTCTAATGGTCATGCGGCCTCCGTTGTTGACAGGGGTCTGTGTTACCGACTTTAATTTTGCGGGTCGCCGATTCGCCTTGCCATGACCTGCATCAACAAAACAATTTCGGAAAATCGTTATCCTAATGCGAGTTTCCACAGCGTTAGGGTGCTATCGTGTTAACTCTGCAAGACTGCATCGAGCTCAGTGGATTGTCCGAGGAAGAGATTGACGCCATCGCCGAACACGAGCATATCCCGGAAATCATCGCCGCGGAACTCGGACAATACCTCGTAAAATCCGAACATGGCGTACCGATGATCAAACGAATAATCCTGGACGACATTCGACACGCAGAAATGCGTCACGACAAGGCTCATGTCGAACGGCTGCGCGTGGTGCTGAAACACTTCATCGCGACGCACCCGGAATTTCCCGACGCATCCACCAAGAAGACCTGAACGCGGCCGCGGCCCGCTGATGGCGCGGCACAGCGGCGCGCTTCCAACCGTCATGTGCCGGCGCCCCGCGGTGATTCGTCGTCGCGAATCCCCCCGCCACGCGCGGGGCTCAGAACAAACCCACTACCCGGTTTCGGTCGTCGAGATCGATGCGGTTCGCGGCCGGCACCTTGGGCAGCCCCGGCATCGTCATAATGTCGCCGCAAATCGCCACCAGGAACTCGGCACCGGCCGCCAAGTACACATCTCGTACCGGGAGGACGTGACCGGAGGGCGCACCGCGCAGTTTCGGATCCGATGAGAAGGAATACTGGGTCTTGGCGATGCACACCGGATAATGACCGTAGCCTTCCTCTTGATAAGTCCTGATCTTCGCGCGTACGCGTGTGTCGGCGACCACCTCGGTAGCATCATAGATCTTCATCGCCACTTTCTCGATCTTGTACCACAAGGGATCTTCGTCGTGGTAAACGAACCGCACCTGGGGCGGTACACGCTCGATCTCCTCTACCACTGCGGTAGCCAGGTCTTCCGCCCCGGCGCCGCCTCTGGCCCAATGATCAGCGGGTACGACGCGAACCCCATGATGTGCAAGAGCGGCAGTCAGCGCGTCTATCTCCTTCTGAGTGTCGCTGGGAAAGCGATTTACCGCCACGACGCAGGGCAGCCCATAATGATTGCGTATGTTGTTGATGTGCCGTTCAAGGTTGGGTAACCCCTTTTCCAGTGCTCTGAGGTCTTCCTCGTTGATCGCCTTGAGCGATGCTCCGCCATGATATTTGAGCGCCCGAATCGTGGCGACCAGAACCACCATGGCGGGCGTGAGTCCGGCTTTTCGGCACTTGATGTCGACGAACTTCTCGGCCCCCAGATCCGCGCCGAATCCGGCTTCCGTAACGACATAATCGGCGAGTTTCAACGCCGTCTTGGTGGCGATGACGGTATTGCAGCCGTGGGCGATATTGGCAAACGGACCGCCGTGCACGAACGCCGGGTTGTTCTCCAGCGTCTGCACCAGATTGGGCTTCAGCGCATCCTTCAGCAGTACCACCATCGCGCCGTCCGCCCCGATGTCACGCGCGTGAACCGGCGTTCGGTCATAGCTGTAACCGACCACGATGTTTCCGAGACGCTCCCTCAAGTCGGGCAGTGATTCGGCGAGACACAGAATCGCCATAACCTCCGAAGCGGTTACAATAGCAAAACCGGTCTCACGCGGATGACCGTTAGCGGTGCCTCCCAGCCCCACGATCATATTACGAAGAACCCGGTCGTTCACATCCACAACTCGATTCCAGGTTATCCGACGGTCGTCGAGATTAAAGGTATTCCCTTGGTGAATATGGTTGTCCACCAGCGCCGAGAGGAGGTTGTGTGCCACGGCGATGGCGTGGAAATCTCCAGTGAAATGAAGATTGATGTCTTCCATCGGGACAACCTGGGCGTAACCGCCGCCGGCAGCACCGCCCTTCATGCCGAAGCACGGTCCCAATGACGGCTCACGCAAGCAGATCACCGCGCGTTTTCCGATTCTATTCAAAGCATCGCCGAGACCCACCGACGTCGTGGTCTTTCCCTCGCCGGGCGGCGTCGGCGTCATCGCGGTCACGAGGATCAGTTTACCGTCCTCGTGGTTATTGAGTGAGTCGACATAGTCGAGAGACAGCTTGGCCTTGTAGTGTCCGTACGGTTCGATATTTCGCTGGTCGATATCGAGCCGTTCGGCAATCTGATTTATCCCTTTCAACTCGGCGCTGCGCGCAATGTCTATGTCATTCATGTCAACACACTCCATTGATGTCGTTAACGAATTCATTAACCCCGGTAACGCGGCTTCACGAACACCTTTCCTTGCTCGGGAACGACCGCCAACGCTGCGATCACCTACCGACACCAGGCAGGTGAGCCATACACATTAAGCATATCGCATGTGGTTTTCTAATCGGAATGGCTTATTCGATGATAGGAACCGCCAATCCGTTCTGTTTGCAGGCCGCTTTCAGCGTATTATGCAACAGGCACGCGATGGTCATCGGACCCACGCCGCCGGGAACCGGCGTAATCCACTCGACTTTATCTTTCACTTCGGCAAACGCCACATCGCCCACCAGCCTCCCTTTTCCGTTCGCGCCGTCCACGTAGTTGATGCCCACATCGACGACCGCCGCGCCGCGCTTCACCCAATCCGCGCGTACCATTTCCGGACGGCCGACCGCCGCCACCAGGATGTCTGCGCGCGCGCACTCCGCGGGCAACTCACGGGTCCGCGAGTGCGCAATCGTCACCGTACAATGCTCACGCAACAGCAAACTGGCCATGGGTTTTCCAACGATGTTCGAGCGGCCCAGCACCAGGGCGCGCTGGCCGGTCAGGTCACCGAGATGCGCTTTGAGGAGCAGGAGACAACCCAAAGGCGTACAAGGCACGAGCACGTCGTCCCCCACCACTAACCCCCCGACGTTGAGCGGATGGAAACCGTCGACGTCCTTGGCGGGGTCGATGGCGCTGAGAATCGTCTCACTGTCTATGTGATCCGGTAATGGAAGCTGTACCAGTATGCCGTGGACGGCGGGATCGCGGTTCAACTCGTCGACGAGGGCCAATACAGCCGCCTGTCCGGCATCCGCAGCGAGTCGATGTTCAAAAGATTGCAGCCCGGCCTGTGCTGCCTGCTTGCCTTTGTTGCGAACGTACACTTGGCTGGCGGGATCTTCACCGACCAACACCACCGCCAGTCCGGGCGTCAGGCCGTGATTCTTCTTTACGACGTCGACGTGTCGCGCGAGTTGTCCGCGCAGCTTGGCGGCAAATTTCTTGCCGTCTATTACGTTACCCATGGCTGTCCTTTAAGGAATGAAGTTTACGAAGCGCCGGATTCGGCGAGGGCCTTTATTACCGGTTTTCACTCGTGATTGCAATTCGACCGGCGCCGCGCAACGTTCGATCGCCGTGTGCCATCTCTGATCGGGCGCCGGACCACAGGCGTGAACAGGCTCCCCGCGCGGCCGTGCGATCGTACAGTGTACCCAGCGCGTCGTAGTCCGCGCCGACACCTCCGGGCTCCACGTTGGCACCGTAATAACCGGGCGCGAACCCATCGTAGAGGGCTCGATTGTCGATGCGCTTGTAGTATTTCCGCGGAAACGGAAGATTGGATACCTCCGATTGAAGCAACGCCGCCGAAACCAGCTGTCCGATATCGATAATTCCTGTGGAGTAGCGAGCGGCCGGTTTGGCGTTTCGGTTTGCGAGAGAAAGGTTCCAGCCGTCGATCTCCGGTCCCGTGAGCAATGCTTCGAATAATCCTGCGATCCGCACAGTCCGGGATACAGCCGCCGATGAACGATCGCGCCCGCGCGGCGCCACTCCTTCCAGCCGGCTACCATCGAGGTCTTCCAACCACCGCAATACCTGCGGGTCACCGGCTTGCGGGCAGTTCAACAACCAGAGCCAGACAAGGTTGGGATTCGACTGATAAAATTTTGCGCTTCGAATGCGCGCAGCGATCCGTCGCGCGTTCAGGCGCCCGAGCAGATTACCCAGCCGATTGTTGGGTCGGAACCGGTGCTGATGGGCCCCTGCCCCATAGGGAAACCAGGCCGAGTCCGGATGGTCCAGGGGCAGATTTCGATACCGCGGGTGGCGGCGCGCGCGGACCCGGAACCGATCGAAGGCGTCCGCTTCCAAAGCGTCGCGCCCGGGCGCATCGTGTATCGACCCGTAGACACCCGGCCAGTGTCCGCCATCGGGGACACTACCGTATTCGTAGCTCGACCAGATCGGACCCGGGCGCCGGCCGTGACACACCAGACAGCGCGGTGGGTTTTTTTGCGAATACTGGACGCGATCCTCAAAAGCGATTCGGTACAGCTCAAATTCGCGCCGATCCTCGTTGAACTGCAGAATTTCCAAGTCGGAATAACCGCGCTGCGCCGGATTACCGTTGAAGGTCACGATGAATCTGGCGTCGCGCCCGAACAGAACCGCGCGCGGGTAATCGTAACTGGCCTCCTGCAGGCTGTGACTGCGGTATACCAGGGTGTAGTGGGCGCGCAGCGAAGCGGGAAGGTACGGCAGAACGTCTTCGAGGCGTTGCAAGCCGCGGCGGGTAATCACGTCCACCAGATCCAGGTAGGTAAACGCGCGTGCATCCGTAACGCCGAGGACCAGGGCGAATGCCGCCCATGCCCACCGCTTGACGATTCCACCTTTCATTGGCGACGGCTCCCTACCGGCCGTCGCGGCACCGGACCCGGCGCCACCGACGCGTGGATTATCCACATGTTCTGTGGATAATTCTGTGCATAAGCGCTAGAAAAAACCTCGCGTCCCTTGACAGTTCGAAAATGTGACAATTTGATGAATTTTTGAGCAACCTACATTTAACTTTACTAAACAATAATTTACGTTGATCTTACAGATTCTCGATAAATACTCGACGCCAAATGACAAGGTGTGTAGCCGCCTACTCACAATCTGTGTACAACTCAACGGGCAGCAGCCAAACGGTCACGAAAATCCGACGAACATGTTAACGTGTTTCGTCAACAGGAACGCCCAAGAGTTTCTCGCGCAACAACGATTGGAAACATGCCACACTCTCCGTCAGCCCCTTCGCCGGGGCTCGCTCGCCGACTGGCTGCCATATTCTACGACGCCTTGCTGCTCATCGCGGTATGGTGGATTGCCGCGCTGCCGCTGCCGGTGATTCCGGAATCCGTGCAGCGCATGTTCTGGCCGACGTTGGCCATCCGCGCCTATCTGTTGGCGGTGGCATTTCTCTTCTTTGGCTGGTTTTGGGTACACGGTGGTCAAACCCTCGGGATGCGCGCTTGGCGCCTGCGCGTGCGGCGGGCGGACGGTGACCCGTTGTCCTGGCGAGATGCTGCGCTTCGATTCGCGAGCGCCGGACTTTCTTGGTTGTGCGCGGGACTCGGGTTCGTCTGGATCTGGTTCGACCGGGACGGTCTCTCCTGGCATGACCGGCTGTCCGGGACTCGCCTGCAGGTCTTGCCCAAGACCCCTTAGTCCGATATCGCGCTTACCCTCATTGGAGTCGGCGCAGCATGAACACACCGGCCGCGAGGAACGCGAGCGTCGGCACCATCGCCCCCACAACGGGTGAGATATCGTAAACCAGCACGATGTATCCGAATCCTTTGTCGGCGACAAAAAACAGCAGACCCAGCATGATGCCGATAAACAAACCGCGACCCAGCCCACCGCTGCGCAACTGACCAAATACGAACGGAATCGCCAGTATGACCATCACGCCGGTAGCCAGCGGCGTGACCACTTTGTTCCAGAACGACAGTTCATAAGCGCTGGTATCCTGGTTGTTGTCGCGCAGGTGCCGAATGTACCGGCCGAGCTGCCAGATTGACAGCTGGTCGGGCCGTATCAGAAACACCGACAGGATCTGCGGGCTGACCTCGGTGCGCCAGTAAGCCGCGGTGACCTCCTTGGATTCGGCCCCCTCGCGATTGATCAGAGTCTGTTTGATATCACCGAGCCGCCAGCGCTCATTCACGTACTGGCCGTCATTGGCCGTCACGAGTGATCGCAGCCGCCCCTCATCGTCAAACTCGAACACCTTGACCTTGAGAAGAGACAGGTCCGGGAGTACTTCGCCGACATTCACGTAGGTTTGGTGGTCGCGCATCCATAAACCGAAATTGGTGTGCTGTTTGATATTCTGCTGCAACGCCTCCGCCCTGCCCCGCTGCGCCAGGGTCGAAGTGATGGGCGTCACCACCTCCCCTACGATTATCGCGACCACGGCCAGTACCGCTCCGATCTTCAGCACTGAACCGACGATCCTTAGCAGGGAAACGCCAGCCGCCCGAATGACGATCAATTCGGAATCGTTGGCCATCGCGGACAGCCCCAACATCGAACCGAGCAGAGCCGCCATCGGAAAAATGTCGTACACCGTCTTCGGAACCGTCAACACCACATAACGAATCGCCTCCCAAGCGCCGTAGTTGCCGCGTCCCAGTTCCCCGAGTTCATCGAGAAATGATACGAACGTGAACAGACCAAGTAGTACCGCGAATACAATCAGCGTGTAGTAGACAATGATTCTGCCGATATAGAGATCCAGGATTCTCATGCGGCAGGGGCTCTCAACCTGCGGCCGGGCAGTGGCAGAAACGGCAGATTCCGCGAGCGGCGCATCAGAAAGTACAACGCCACGAGCAGGAACACAGCGTGTATGGCGAGCAAACCCCACCCCCCCTCGAGCTTCCCCTTTTTCATCAAGGCAACCCCGAAACCGAGGACATTGGAGTACAGAAAATAGGTCAGAAACGCGAGTATCATGCCGAACATACGCCCCTCCCTTGGGTTCACATGGCTGAACACCAAGGCGAATAACGCCAGGATCGGCACGACGATGACCTTCGAGATCCGCCAGTTCCATTCGCTCACCAACTGCGGGTGATCGGACCGGATCAGCTCGGCCATCGGCCTGCCTTTTACGGGAAGTGCCGTAGACCTTCGATTGCGCTGCTCGATACGCAGAGCATAGGTCTCGAAATCCAGAATTCGATAGTTCGGTTCGCCCGGATTTCCCTCATATCGTGTGCCGTTACGCAGAATCAGAAACGGATCGCCGGTCAGCTCATCCACACGCTGAAAACCATACTTGGCGACCACCACCCCTTCTTTATTGAACGACGACTTGTAGACGAAAACGTTTTCGTAGCGGCCCGCATCGCGATCATAGCGCTCCACGAAATACACACCACCCCCACTGCGGGTCTCCATGAACACGCCGGGAATCACCCCGGAGATTTCCGAGCGCTGCTTGAATTCCTGTTCGATGGCGTGCCCGGCGCGCACCGACAGCGGACCGAGATAGAAAGAGAACAACGCTACCAAAGCCGCGGTCGAGGCCGCCAACACCGCTAACGGCCGCAAAAAGTTGCCCAGCCCGATCCCGCATGCCGCGAGCACCGTCATCTCGTTGTCGCGATTCCAGCGCCCCAGCACCATCAAGATCGCAATGTAAAGCATAAGGGGAATTATTACATCTAAGTAGCTGATTAATTTCAAGAATACCAAAACCAGCACGCTTTCTACCGGGATATCTCCCTGGGCCGCTTCCTTCAGGAATCCGAGCACTCGCACGACCAGAAAAATACTTACGATCACGACCGTGACCGCGCCACTGGTGTACACCACTTCGCGAATCAATGCTCGATTAATAATCATGTCGCGGCTTCACGATGCTTTTGACAACTTCACAGGCTGCATCGACAATCGGATGCCGATTAACTGTAAAACACCCGACGACAAATAGAAAAGGGACCACCTCTATGATTTTTCCCGTCAAAGCTGAAATCCCGCAGAAATTCAAGACGGCGTGCCTGGTTGTATTCGTCGAGCTTAGCGAAAAACTCACGCCCGCGGCGCTAAAGATCGATAAATCGACACGCGGTCTGGTCTCAGAAGCCGTCTCCAGTGGAGACTTGAAGGGTAAGCCCGGGAAAACCGTGTTATTCCGTAGTCCGCGGGGCCTGCAGTGCCCGAGGCTGCTGTTGGTCGGCATGGGACGTAAACGGAAAATCACCCTGATGGAGTTCCGATCATTGTGCACCGCCGCAGCTCAGGCGCTCAACTCGCTCGGGGTGAAGGAAGCCGCAGCGCTTTTCCCCGACTGTAAAGTCGAGGGCGCGGAGGACGATCTCATGGCTCGACATTTGACCGAAGCCGTCAATGACGTCCTGTATTCGTTCACCGAATTGAAAACCAAGGATAACGATAAGTCCGCACTGCACAAACTGACGCTGCTGGCTGCGTCTTCAGAACACGTATCGGCGATTCGACAGGGGGTGCGCCACGGGGCGGCGATCAGCGCTGGAAAGGAATTGGCGAAGGAATTGGGTAATCTGCCCGGTAACGTATGTACTCCGACATACTTGGCCGAACAGGCCCGTACGATGGCAAAGCAATATGCCATGAAGTGCACCGTGCTCGACGAAAAGGAGTTGAAAAAACTCAAGATGGGCGCATTCCTGTCCGTCACGCGGGGCAGCCGCCAACCGCCCAAGCTGATCATTCTCGAATATCGCGGCGCCGATGATGCCGCACCCATTGCCCTGGTGGGCAAAGGATTGACGTTCGATGCCGGAGGAATTTCGATTAAACCGGCTCAGAACATGGATGAAATGAAATTCGACATGTGCGGTGCGGCGAGCGTTCTGGGCGCTCTCAAGGCGGTGGCGGAGTTGAAACTCCCGATCAATGTGATCGGCGTGGTGCCCAGCTGCGAGAACCTCCCCGACGGGAATGCGAACAAACCCGGCGACATCGTGACGAGCATGTCAGGGCAGACGATTGAAGTACTGAATACCGACGCCGAAGGTAGATTGATACTGTGTGATGCGCTGACGTATACCGAACGGTTCGAGCCCGCCGCAGTGGTGGACATCGCCACGCTGACCGGGGCATGCGTCGTGGCGCTTGGCAGCCACGCGAGCGGTTTGATGAGCAATGACGACAACCTCACCGAAGAGTTGCTGCGGGCGGGGTCGGAAAGCTTCGATCGGGCCTGGCGCCTGCCGCTGTGGGAAGAGTATCAGAGCCAACTCGACAGTAATTTTGCCGATATGGCCAATATCGGCGGCCGGTACGCCGGCGCCATCACCGCCGCCTGCTTCCTGGAGCGTTACGCGAAGAAGTTCAAGTGGGCGCATCTCGACATCGCGGGCAGTGCGTGGATCAGTGGTGGAAAAGACAAAGGCGCCACCGGGCGGGTCGTGCCGCTCCTGACGCAATTCATCATGAATCGCGCGGCATGAGTCGCGTTGATTTCTATTTACTGAACGGCGCCACCGCCAGCGGCAAGATTCTGTTCGCCGCGCGTCTGGCGGGGAAGATTTACCGCCTCGGGCACCGGGCATTCCTCCGGGCTCGGGACGAGGCCCAGGCACGCACGTTGGACGATTTGCTGTGGACGTTCGACCAGAGCAGCTTCATTCCCCATGCCCTGGAATGCGATGCCGCCGCTTCCGGCGCGGACGCAGGCCCGCCGGTGGTGATCGGCTGGCAATCGCCCTGTGATTTTCGTTACGACGTGCTAATCTCCTTACTAGAGGACGACATCCCCGACTGTTGGGGTAAATTCGAGCGCGTCGCTGAAATTGTGGACGGGGGCGCTGCGGACAAACAATGCGCGCGCGACCGTTTTCGACGCTATCGCTCCCTCGATTGCGAGGTTGCGACCCACGAAATCACCCTGTAGAGAGCAAACCGAACTTGTTCTTTCGCCGCAAGAAAGCACCCGCACCAAAAGACGAAACGGTATTCGCCGATTCGTTGCGCTCCCTCCAGGAACTGTTCAAGGAAGCGGAGTCGGAGTCTGTCACGGCCCAACCCAGGACCGATCGCCAATCGACGCGCACCCGGGAAACGAACCGCACCACCGCCCCTTCACGACCGCGGCCGACGCCGGAACTGCGCCGTGCCCAGGCAGTGCAGCGTTCCGCGGGCGAGGCGCCCCCGGCGCCGAAGCCATCGCCCAGCGCCGCTTCCGCGACCACCGACGACGACGACATTCCCGTGCTGACCGAGATCGTTTACGCAAAAGGCACGCCGATTCGTCCCCCGCTGACCCCCGCCGCGATGGCCTCACGCATCGTCGAGCGTATCGCGGCCGAGATCGGCGCCCCGAATGCGTTGCGCTGGACACCGGAGATCGCCGATCGAGTCACCGGGCAGGTGCGCGACATGCTCACCCAGTGGCGGCTCGGTCGTCGGTCGTCCGCGAAGCGGAAATAACCGCCGCGTTCACAACCCCGAACCACGCCCCCGCCTGTGTTGGGTCGGCGTCTCGCGTATAATTCGGTCAACAACTCGTATAACTCGATAGCAGCCCCCTCGCGTATGTCGGAGACCCCACTGCTGGCCAAGACTTACGATCCGCAAGAGATCGAAGCACCGCTGTACGAAACCTGGGAGAAATCGGGCTGGTTCGCACCGTCCGACCGGGGGTCGCCGTACTGCATCATGATTCCGCCGCCCAATGTGACCGGCAGCCTGCACATGGGGCATGCTTTCCAGGATACGATCATGGATGCGCTGATCCGCTACCACCGGATGTGTGGCGCCAACACATTGTGGCAAGCGGGCACCGACCACGCCGGAATCGCAACGCAAATGGTCGTCGAGCGCCAGCTGGGGAGCGAAGGGATGACCCGCCACGACCTCGGCCGCGACGGGTTCATCGAACGCGTGTGGGAATGGAAGCAGCGCTCCGGAGGAACCATCACGCGCCAATTGCGCCGCATGGGGGCTTCCCTGGATTGGTCGCGCGAACGTTTCACGATGGACGACGGATTGTCCGCGGCGGTCCAGGAGGTGTTCGTCAGACTCTACGAGGAGGGTTTGATCTACCGCGGCAAGCGCCTGGTCAACTGGGACCCGGTTTTACACACGGCGCTGTCCGATCTGGAAGTGATTCCCGAAGAACAAAACGGCCACCTGTGGCATCTGCGCTATCCGCTTGCCGACGATGCGGACAAATGGCTGGTGGTAGCCACCACGCGTCCGGAGACGATGCTCGGCGACGCCGCAGTGGCGGTGCACCCGGAGGACGAGCGGTACCAGGACCTGGTGGGGCGAGATGTCGATCTGCCGCTCACCGGCCGCAGAATTCCGATCATCGCCGACGAGTACGTCGACGCGGAGTTCGGATCCGGTTGCGTGAAAATCACCCCCGCCCACGACTTCAACGACTATGAAGTCGGCCAGCGCCACGGGCTGCCGCTGATCAATATATTCACCGTGGACGCCGCCGTCGAATTACCGGGATCTCCGTATCACGGCCTGGACCGATACATCGCACGCAAGCGGATTATCGCCGACCTGGAGTCACAAGACCTGCTCGAGAAGATCGAGGCGCATCGCTTGACGGTGCCAAAGGGCGACCGCTCGCAGGTGGTCGTCGAGCCGTTCCTTACCGACCAGTGGTACGTCAAGGCGGCACCGCTTGCCGCACCCGCTATCGACGCCGTCACGCGTGGGGACATTCGCTTCGTACCCGCCAACTGGGAACGCACGTACTTCGAATGGATGCGAAATATCCAGGACTGGTGCATCTCACGGCAGATCTGGTGGGGTCATCGTATCCCCGCTTGGTACGACACCGAAGGGAACGTATACGTGGCCCGCAGTGAAGCCGAGGCGCACGAACAGGCGCGCAACCGACACGGCCACGATGTGGACCTGCGCCGCGATCCGGACGTACTGGATACCTGGTTCTCGTCCGCGCTGTGGCCATTCTCCACGCTTGGCTGGCCGTCGCAGACCGAGGACTTGGCCACGTTTTATCCCACCCAGGTGCTGGTGACCGGATTCGACATCATCTTCTTCTGGGTTGCACGCATGATCATGATGGGTCTCAAGTTCACCGGCGAAGTTCCGTTTAGAGAAGTGTATATCCATGGCCTGGTGCGAGATCACGATGGACAGAAGATGTCCAAGTCCAAGGGTAACATTCTCGATCCCTTGGACTTGATCGACGGGGTCGACCTGGAAACACTGGTTGGCAAACGCACCAGCGGACTGATGCAAACGCACCTCGCCCCCGCGATCGAACGGGTTACACGACAGCAATTTCCGGACGGTATTCCTGCCTACGGGACCGATGCGCTGCGTTTCACGTTCGCCAGTCTCGCCACTCAGGGCCGCGACGTACGTTTTGACCTCGGCCGTATCGAGGGCGCGCGTAACTTCTGCAACAAGCTGTGGAACGCAGCGCGTTACGTGTTGATGAACAGCGCCAACGAAGACTGCGGCCAGGACGGCGGGGCCCTCGAATTTTCACTGCCCGACCGATGGATTCGGAGCCGCCTGACACAGGTGCAGGATCAGGTGCGCACCGCCGTAGACGAGTACCGATTCGATCAAATGGCGCAGACCTTGTACGGTTTCGTGTGGGACGAATACTGCAGTTGGTACTTGGAACTGTCCAAAGTCGCGCTCGGAGACGAGTCCGCCAGCGACGCCCAGCGGCGCGGTACCCGTCACACCCTGGTACACGTCCTGGAGTCGAGTCTGAGATTGTTGCATCCGATCATGCCGTTCATCACCGAGGCCGTGTGGCTCAAGGTCGCGCCACTCGCCGACAAAACCGGTCCTACGATCATGCTCGAGCCGTACCCGACCGCGGATGATGATTCACAGGTTGACCAGACCGCACTCGGTGAAATGGCCTGGTTACAAGGGGTAATCACCGGCATACGCAACATCCGCGGGGAGAATAACATACAGCCCAGCAAGGCATTACCGGTGATTCTTCAAGACTTATCTGACGTTGATGGCGACTACCTCGGCCGTAATCACGATTATTTGATCAAGGTCGGCCGGCTCCAGAGTATCACCACCGACCGAGAACCGGTCGCCGAGGCGGCGACTGCACTGGTCGGGACCATGAAGGTGCTGATTCCCATGGGCGCGTTTATCGACAAATCCAAAGAGGTTGCGCGCCTGTCACGGGACCGGGAAAAAGCCCAGAACGATCGACAACGTGTGCGGGCCAAACTCGACAATCCGAGCTTCGTCGATAAAGCACCGCAGGCCGTCGTCGCCAAGGAACGCCAACGCCTCATCGAACTGGAGACACGGCTGGAGAATCTGGATGCCCAACTCGAGGTAGTCCGCGGGCTGTCCGAGTGAGCCCGCACTCGGCTCACGGCGTGGGGCGGGCCGCCTCCGGACGTAACCGCAACGCCGCCACCCAGGCCGCCGCCGCGGTTTCGATTCGCAGTACGTGAGGACCCAATGCCACCGGAGTGACGCCGTTCGCTAACGCGTCTTGTACCTCGGCGTCGGAGAACCCCCCCTCCGGCCCGACCAGGAGCCCCAATCGACCTTGGGCCGGATACGTCGGCGTCTGGGACGAACCTTCCGGGTGTGCGAGATAGCAGACCGCGCCTCGAGCGCGCATGAACGCCACCGCCTGCGCAAGGCTCGAGGCCTCATGTAGCTCGGGGAGATAGGCGTTGCCGCTCTGCTTGCAGGCCTCCACACACACGCGCCGCCAGCGACGCAACGCACGCGCACCGGCGTGGACCACGCTGCGTTCGCTGTTTAACGGCGTGAAAGCGGACACGCCCAACTGAGTCAGCATATCGAGCAGCGTCACCTGGCGGTCGCCCTTGGGGAGCGCCGCCGCGACGTGAATGCGAAGTTTGGGCGCCGCCTGAGTACGCCGTTGTCGGACCTCGACGACCAAGCCCGGATCGTGGCCGAGGACGATTCCCATACCCACAACCCCGCGTCCGTCGATCAGACGTATTGCCTCACCACGTCGCACCCGCCGTACGCGTACCGCATGGTGGAACTCACTCGCAACCATGATCGCCGTCTCGCCCGGCGGCGGGATTTCCTCACAAAACGCCGTAACCACGGACATGTCAGCACGTCAGATAGACGTCGTAACGAACCGTAGGGGTTCTGTAGACCTGGTCCGGGTTCGCCGCCAAAGGTGGGGCGTCGTCGGCACGCTTAACGACAACCCGATTGCGGGCGATGCGCCGAGCGGTATCAAAAAGCTGCGCCGCGTCCTCGTCAGCGCCAACGATCCGACGCAGTATCCGCAGTTCTCGGCGTGCCAATGCCGAACGTTTCTTGCGTGACGGAAACATTGGATCCAGATAGACGCAGTCGGGTGGCGCGGCGAGCGCCGCAAGCATTTGCCGCGCGTCTCCGAAATGCAAAGCCGGAGCAGTCAGTGCGGCCTGACCCATACACGGTTCGCTAGCCAAACGGCGCAATCCGTCTTCCAGTAACGCGGCAATCGCCGGTGAACGTTCCACCGCCAGAACCCGGTAGCCCATGGCAAAAAGCAGCAGCATGTCTTTGCCCAGACCAGCCGTCGCATCCACGACAAACCGGTTTCGGCGCCCGATCGCGGTCGCCAACGCGCCGTTTTTCTTGGTCGGATAACTGCGTGCCCGAACCGGTTTGAGATCAACCGAAATCGGTCGGCCGCGGGGGTCCCCATTGTCTCGCAGCTCGAGCACCCCGCCCACGGAGACCAGCACGAAATCAAAGTTCCGGACCACGTCCTCGCCGGTCGACGGTAGACCGTAGTCGCTGTACGCTTGTTCACCGGCTGCGGTAAGAAAAGCCACCGTCGCCATCCGATCGGCCTCACGCGTTGGACGAATACAGATGACAGCATACCGTGCGTGTACCGTCGAGGCGCGTCGGTTTCGGATAACGCACGTCGCATTCCGGCATCCGTTCCGGACATCGTGGATGAAAGTGACAGCCGCTGGGAGGATTGGACGGGGACGGCGTGTCCCCGGAGAGCCGGATGACCTGACGCCCGGTCTCCGGTTCAATCTCGGGTACCGCGGAGAGAAGCGCCCGAGTATACGGATGCTTGGGTTCGTTGAGAATTTCCTCCACCGTGCCGTATTCGACGATTCGACCGAGATACATGACTGCCACTTCGTGCGCAATGTAGGCGACAACCGACAGATTATGCGTAATGAACAGATACGACAGTCTAAATTTTTGCTGAAGATCGCTCAGCAGGTTGAGTATCTGCGCTTGAACCGAAACGTCGAGCGCACTGGTGGGTTCGTCGCACACGATCAACTTTGGATCCACCGCCAACGCCCGCGCGATCGAGATGCGTTGCCGCTGTCCACCCGAGAACTCGTGCGGATAGCGTGACATCGCTTCCTCGGTCAAGCCGACCCGGGTCAACAGTTCGCACCCGCGGGCGGCACGCGCTTCGCTGCCCTCGGCAACGCCGAGCGCCTTCATGCCTTCACCGACAATGTCTCCCACGACCATCCTCGGATTCATCGATGAGAAGGGATCTTGAAAAATGATCTGGAAATCGCTGCGCAGCCCACGCAGGGCCCGGTTGGACAGTCCCGTCAAATCCGAACCGTCGAAACGCACGCTTCCCGCAGTGGGGCGGATCAACTGAAGAATACTCTTACCCACGGTGGTCTTGCCGCACCCCGACTCACCGACCAAGGCGACGGTCTGGCCGCGACGAATGGCCAAATTCACGCCATCCACCGCCCGCACATACCCGACGGTACGTTTGAGCACGCCGGCGACGATGGGGAAATGGACTTTCAGATCGATGACTTCCAGCAGGACCTCGGGGTCGGCGCCAGGGCCGGAAAAGGTTTTCGCCGCGCGGGCCTCTTCGCGCGGGCCCGGCGCCACACCGGCCGCTGTATAGAGATGGCACAGAACATCTTGGTTCGCAGCGCGGTGCCAATTCGGGGCACGTTCGCGGCAGACGTTCTCGACCCAGTCGCAACGCGGCGCAAATCGACATCCGGTAAAATGATCGCTCAGCGACGGCACGGTCCCGCCGATTACGTGCAAGGCCCGGTTCCGTTTGTGTATGGCGGGCAAGGACTCGAAGAGTTCCTTGCTGTAAGGATGCTTGGGAGCGGCAAAAAAATCAGCGCGCGCGCCCTTCTCCACCAACTCCCCGGCGTACATAACGGCTACCCGATCCGCCATCTCGTAGACCACTCCCAGATCGTGAGTAATCAACAGAATCGCAGTACCGTGCTCGCGTTGCAGAACGCGCATAAGTTCCAGGACCTGCGCCTGAATGGTTACGTCCAACGCCGTGGTGGGTTCATCGGCGATCAGAAGCTCCGGCCGTCCGGCTAACGCAATCGCGATCATGACCCGCTGCTTCATCCCACCCGATAACTGATGAGGATACTCGTGTATGCGCTTGTGGGGCTCGGGCAAACGAACGTCGTCCAACAACTCCACGATACGCGACTGAAGTCGGGCGCCGCGCAATCCGGAGTGGGCGCGCAAGGTCTCCGCTATTTGCTCGCCCACCGTTATTACCGGATTGAGCGATGTCATGGGTTCCTGAAATATCATGGACACGCCGGCGCCGCGTACCTCGCGCATCTCCGCTTCCGACAGGCCCAGCACATTGTTGCCATTGAGATGTACCGCGCCGGCGACAATACGACCTGATGCCGGAAGTAATCGCATGATGGAGAGCGCGGTCATCGACTTCCCGCATCCCGACTCTCCCAGCAGCGCGAACGTCTCGCCCCGCCTGATATCGAAACTCACTCCATCTACGGCGCGCACCGGCCGATCTCGGGCGCCCAAGTGAGTAGTAAGGTCAGAGATCGAAAGAACGGTTTCGCTCATGTAAAGACTCAGCGATCCCTGAGTCGCGGGTCGAAGGCATCCCGCACCGAGTCCGAGAACAGGTTCGCCGCCAACACGAGGGTAAACATGAACACGAAAGCGGCAAATAAGGACCACCAGACGGTCGGCTCCCGCGCCATTTCCAGGCGCGCGCTGTTGATCATGTTTCCCCAGCTATTCATCGTCGGATCGACCCCGATCTGTACGTACGAGAGCACCGCCTCGGCAAGTACCAAACCGCTAAAATCCAGGACAACGGTAATCAATACAATATGCATGACATTGGGAAGAATGTGTCGGGCGATGATAGTAAAATCGCCGACACCGAGCGCACGCGCTGACTGAATGTAGTCGATTTCTCTGAGTTTGAGCGATTCACCGCGCAGGTACCGGCACAAACCCGTCCAGCTCGTTACGCCCAGTATCAAACACAGGAACAACAGCCTGAGGTCGGCGCGCTCCTCGATACTGGTGAAGTCCGCCGCGTGGTTATCGAGATACACTTGCAAGCTCAGAACGGCGGCCGCGATCAACAACACACCGGGGATCGAGTTCAGGGTCGTATAGATATACTGAATCACATCGTCGATCCAGCCTCGGAAATAGCCGGCCATGATTCCGAGCAGAATCGCGAAGGGCAACATCACGAGCGTGGTCAGCGTACCGATAACCAGACCGGTGCGGATACTTTTCAAAGTCTGGAAAAAAACGTCCTCCCCAACCTTATCGGTACCAAGGATGTGATAGACACCCGAGAGTTCGGCGCTCGCCCACCCAAGCGCGCACAGGATTCCAGCGGTCACCAGCGCCGCGCGCCACCGAACATCCGTCTTCCCCATCGCAAGAAGCCGGGCGCCTTCCGACCATGACAATCGAGCACGGCGCGACCACACCAGGGCAAACAATCCGCACAGCACGGCCCACAGTACAAGCCCTTTGCACGCGCCGGAGACGGCTCGTGCAGCGATGTCCCCCCACTTGTCCTCCGGATCAGCAAGGTGTGCACCCCCGTACACGAGCCGTGGATTTTGTCGCTCCTGCCGACCGTCCGGCAGCTCAACGGTCTCTTTTACAAAGAGGTGGGTCGCAAACGGAGCCGAGTACGTTTTCTCAGAGCGCGTGCGAATGGGCGTTACCAGCGCATCGAAAACGCTCAATATCTGATGTGCACGTTGGTCCGCCTCTCCATTCTTGACTAGCGGGCGATAGTGCATCGAGTCCAAGAGCCCGATCACTACGTAAAGAATGAGGACCACTACCGAACACATGGCCACCCGGCTGCGCGTCACACGCCGCCACGGCGCGCGCATATGCTCGTGCCGCCGTGCGTACCACGCGAAAACCGCGCCGACGACGGCCAAAAGAAAAATCAAAATATCGGTCCAAAAAAATACTGGCATCGTGCGCGCCTCAGCTCAGCCGCACTCGGGGATCGACAAGCGTGTACGAAATATCCGTTAGCAACAGACCCAATATGTAGAGAACAGATCCGAGAAACACCATGGATCGCACGATGGCGAAATCCTGTCGCTGGATGCCGTCTATGGTATAGCTACCAAGCCCGGGGATTCCGAAGAAAGATTCGGTGATCAAACTGCCCATAAACAACAGCGGCAAGATCACGACTACCCCCGTTAATATCGGTATCAACGCGTTCTGGAGTACATGCCGAAACAGCACACGCACTTCGCTCATCCCCTTGGCACGCGCGGTGCGCACGTAGTCCTTGCCGATTTCCTCGAGGAAAATCGTGCGATACCAGCGGGTTCCGCCACCGATACTTCCGATCACGCCGATGACAACCGGAAGTATCAGGAATTTCACCGCATCGAACCCCGTGTCGTACCCGGAGATCGGGACCAGATGAAACATCTTGCTCAGCAAGAACTGACCGCCGATGATGTAGAACAACGTCGAAACCGATAGGAGCACGACACACAGCACTACCGCCCAGAAATCAAAGTAGGTTCCGCGAAAGAACGCTATGGTAAGTGCGAAGGTAATGTTCACAAGTAGACCGACGACCAGCGTGGGTACCGCGATCGCGAGGCTCGGCCACATGCGCTGACCGATGTCATACCCGACGTCCCGCCCACTGTCAGAGCGGCCAAAGTCGAACACGAACAGACGCAAAGATTTATCGAAAAAAACCGTTTCCGTTACCTTCTCGACGCCCCGCGCCTCGGCATTGAACAACAACGGCTTATCGTACCCGTGCGCCTTTTTCCAACTTTGTACCGCCTCATCGGTAACCCGCTTGTCGCCCAGTTGTGAACGGGCAATGTTGTCGGGGGAATTCACGACGAAAAACAGTATGAAGGTAAGTAGATTTACGCCGATCAAGATCGGCACCGCATAAGCGGCGCGGCGAACTATGTATCCGATCATAGCGCTGTTCTTCGCTCGCGGCGTCGGAACCCTACGACAGCGGGCACGATGCTAACCACGAACACGGCGGCGATCAGACCAAGGGGCCACAGTACGGGCCGGTTCCATTGTTCGCGCTTTTCCCTGCGAACGTCCGGACTGATCCGCTTATACTTGAGAGTGTTGTTCGCCATAAGATTGGGTTTTACGTTGTAATACCACGAGTGAAACAACGCAAAACTCTTGGGGTGAAAACCCCACACCCACGGCGCATCACGGCGTGCGATCTCGACCATTCGATCGATAATCTCCCGTCGCGCGGGACCGTTCTCCATGTTCTTCATGCGCTCGAACAACGTATCGAATTCGGCATTGGTGTAATTACTGGCGTTTTCCCCCTTGGATTCGACCTTCGAGTTGGGGCCGTACAGGAGGAAGAAAAAATTCTCGGGATCGGGATAATCTGCGTTCCATCCCCACATGAACACCTCGGCGGTGCCCGTCAGCATCTTCTCCCTGAACCGGTTGTAGTCGGTCGGCCTGATCACGAGCTGCAGTCCGATCTTGCTGAATTGTTTACGTATCCAGTTCAAGCGTGCCTTGTCGTCCGGACCACGTGCCACCGCCTCGAAATGCACCACCAACGGTTTCCCGGTCTCCGCATCGATCCCATTGGGATAACCCGCCTCGACCAGGAGGCGCCGCGCTTCATCGATCGGCTTGCGGCGCGCCTTGCCTTCCACCCAATCGTAGACGTAGTGATTCAAACCCTCTGGCCCTTCGCGGTGACCGAAAATCCCAGGCGGGAGTGGCCCCTGGGCGGCGATGCCGCGTCCGTTTGTGAATATGGAAATAAACTCCTCAAAGTCGACGGCTATGGAGATCGCACGTCGCAACTTCCGTGCTCGCTCCGAGTTTCCGCCCAGCACCGGGTTTCGCATATTGAACCCCATGTAATAGATGCTCGTCGAAACCGAGGTTGCCAGACTGATTCCACGCTCGCGCATTGCGTCGGTCAGGGTGGCTTCGCCTTGGGCATCGAACTGCACCGCCTGGTCGAAACTGTCTGAGCTGATTCCGGAGTTGTCGTAGTAGCCCTGCAGAAACTTATTCCAGCGCGGAATCGTTTCTTTCTCGAGACTATAGACAGCGCGGTCGATAAACGGCATCGGGCGACCGGCATCCTTCAACAGACCCTGTTCCCGATCGCCGGGCGCACCGCTCGAGGGATAACTTTCTCCGTGGAAATTCGGGTTGCGTTCCATGACCATGCGTAGGTTCGGGTTGTTCTCCGTCAGCATGAATGGCCCGGTTCCGATCGGATACCAATCCAGCGTGATGTTCTTCTCCTCAAGGCCCGGCTGCGAATAGAACAAGTCGGCCTCCCAAGGCATCGGCGCGAAAAACGGCATCGCCTGCCAGTAGAGGAATTGCGGATACTTACCATGAACCCGGATGCGATACGTGTACCTGTCCACGACCGAGACGCCGGTGAGCGGAAACTGCCGCAAATCCAGATGTTCACCCGCCTGCAGCGCCTCGCGTGCCGCCACCAGGGCTTCGCTTAAGCGTGCGAAGCCGACGATGTATTGCGCCATCACACCGGTTAGCGGCGAATGCAGGTGGGGGTCGGCCATACGCTTGATCTGATAAACGTAATCTTCAGCCACCAATTCCCGGGTTCCCCGCTCCGGTAGATCTGCCAGCGCGTGCAGGCCGGCGATCTCCGCTTCCGTCAGTCCGTGATACAGGTATTCTCCGTCGCCGCCTGTGGCGAGCGCCGGATGCGGCTGATAACGGATTCCCCGTTTCACCCGAAACTCGTACTCGCTATGTGCGACGACCGTCGCGTCGCTGCCATCGACGCGCGCCCCGGCCGCATCGAAATAGAGTACGGTCGGCATTTCGCTCAATGTCACCGGCACGAGAGTGTAAGGCCGTTTCAAAAAATGATACTGCAAGGGGGGTTCATAAATCTGGGCTATAAAAGAATACTCATCGGAGCTGTAGGACCGCACCGGGTCCAGGTGTTTGGGGCGTTCCGCAAAAGAGGAGTACAAAACGTTGTCATCGGCTTCACTTTCCGGGTAGGGGTTGTTCCACGCGGCGAGCGAATTGAGAGCGACGAACATCAATGCGACCGTTACGCTTGCCGTCGCTAAGCGGCTGGTATGTTTTGACACCATTTAGTCTATGGTATAGGTTCACGCTCTCGTTACGGGATTATAACTAACCTCCAAATAACCCGCTAAGCTGCATATGGGATTTCTTAAAGACAAACGCATCCTGATACTCGGTGTCGCCAGCGAGCGCTCCATCGCATGGGGAATCGCGGAAGCCATGCACCGGGAGGGTGCTGAACTGGCCTTCACCTATCAAACCGAAAAGTTGCGTTCCCGCGTAGAGAGTTGCGCCGCAATGGCCGATTCTAACCTTGTATTGCCCTGCGACGTGGTGAATGACTCGGACATTGATAACGTCTTTGCCGGACTCGCCGAGTCCTGGGACGGGTTGGACGCCGTCGTGCATGCCGTGGCATTTGCGCCGCGCGAGGAACTTGAAGGTGCCTACGTGGACACCGTAACGCGTGAAGGATTCAGAATGGCGCATGAAATCAGCTCATACAGTTTCGCCGCCGTGGCGAGGGCCGCACGCACCATGATGCAGGGGCGAAACGGCGCGCTATTGACCTTATCGTACATCGGCTCGGTGAGAGCGATGCCCGGTTACAACGTCATGGGGCTGGCAAAAGCGAGCCTGGAAGCGAACATCCGCTATCTCGCCCAGGGACTCGGGCCGGAAGGCATCCGCGTCAATGGGATTTCCGCGGGCCCGATTCGCACGCTGGCGGCATCGGGAATCAAGGGTTTCAAGAAGATGCTGCAATTTCACGCGCAAGTCACGCCTTTGAAACGTAACGTCACCATTGAGGAAGTCGGCAACACCGCGGCATTTTTGTGCTCCGATCTGGCTTCCGGCATTACCGGCGAAATTACATACGTAGATGCCGGTTTCAACATTATCGGCCTGGCGAACGAGCTGATCAGCCAGTAGGCGGGCCCCGGATGGGTGTCGATCTCCGAAGCCTTTACAGCTCGACCAGGGTCCCTCACGGCGACTGATTGAAGGTATCGGTCCGCTGGTACGGACCACGCTACGCAAGAGGGTAAAACACATGGTCCACGATCTTGAAAGGAACAAGGTGAATGCGCAGGCGTTTTACGACCTAATGTTCAATCAATGCCGCCCCCGGGAAGCCATCGAACGGTACACCGGCGACGTGTACATCCAACACAATCCCGAGGTAGGCGACGGCAAGGAGGAGTTCATCGCGTACTTCGAACGTATGAATACCGAGTATCCCGGGAAAACGGTGGGTTTCAAGCGGGCGATCGCGGAGGGCGATCTCGTCGTACTCCATTGCCACCAGAAATGGCCGGGTGATCATGAATACGCGGGGATCGACATCTTTCGCTTCGATAAGGCCGGTAAGATCGTGGAGCACTGGGACGTCCTCCAGGTCATCCCGGACACGCCGAAGAATGACAACACGATGTTTTAGGCGGATCTCACCGTGGCCGGTCGTCACTCGGCCGATAACACACACGGGGATGCTGACCGCCGGAATCCGGTGACCGGAAGCCAGGCTCTTTGGATCAAGGTTCGATGATCAAAGCTGGTCTTCAAATACGGTGATATCCGCCCCCTCGCGCAGCTCGTGCATGTAGGCGAGAAACGCATCCTGTCCCCAACGGCTCTGCAACGCGGTCTTCACCCGTTCGCGCAAGGCATCGTTCGCTACTGCGGGATCGCCCTCTTCGACCTTCTCGAGGCGATACACCACAAATGGGCCGGCATTGAGAGCGACGCCGCCAAATATCGGTTGCTCCGCGCCCGGATACCCGGCCTTGAACACGTCTTGTACGACCTCCAAAGAGACCTCGCTTTGGTTATCGGCCCGCGTTACGGTGATTTCGTGAGAATCGAGCTCGCGCGCCGAAGTCGCTTCGGACCACTTTCCGCCGTCGTTCAGCGTTTTCAGCATCTCCTCACCCTCGCTGTGCGCGCGTTCCCGGGTCTTCTCGGAGACCAGCTTTTGTTCGATGTCGTCCCGCACCTCCGCCAACGGCTTGATTGATTCGGGCTTAAGTTCTAGTTTTCGTAACGCAATCAACGTATCGCGGTCAGTTTCCAGGGTCTCACTGTTCAAACCCTCGTCATAGACTTCGCCGCTGAACGCCGCTTGACGAACTTTGGGATTTTCCGAAACATCGCCCGCCACGCCCTCGTCCCGCGCGAACCATTCGCTAACCATGAGTGGAAGTTTGAGTTCTTCAGAAGCCACTTCCAGCGATTCGGGATGCTCGTACACTAGGTTGCGGAACGTTTCTGCACGATCCAGAAACAAATCTTCGGCTTGACGACGAATTTCCTCTTTCTCCAGTTCATCACGTAGTTCCGCAAACGGTTTCTGCGCTTCCGGGATCCATTCGGTCAACTTGATGAGGTGAAACCCGAACTGAGTCCGCACGGGGTCGGAAACCTCACCCTCACTGAGCTTGTAGAGCGCCGCTTCGAACGGCTCAACCATAGCGCCCTTTTCGACGAACCCAAGATCCCCGCCCTGGGCCGCTGATCCGGGGTCCTCGGAGTGCTCCTTGGCGAACTCCGCGAAATCCGCCCCTTCGGCGATCTGCTGTCGTAAAGTCTCGATTTTCTCCCGCGCCTCGGCAATCCGGTCTTCGCCGTCTTCTTCAGTCGCCTGAATCAGTATGTGGCTCGCTTTGCGTCGCTGCGGCGTGATGAACCTTTGCGGGTTGTTCTCGTATAGCGCCCGCACTTGCGACTCGTCGACACTCACCTCCTTCTTCAGATCGTCAACGGCCAGACGCACATACTGTACACGCATCTGCTCAGGCACCTGATACGATTCGCTGTTTTTAGTGTATTCCTCCTCGATTTCGCTGTCCGGTATGGCCACACTATCGCGGAATTTCTCCGGATCAATACTCACGTACTGAAACGTGCGCTTTTGCTGAAAGGCTTTCAGCAGCGCATCCATATCCTTCGACGTAATGAACGTGGATTCGGCGAATCCACTCCGTACCTGCTCCAGCATGTTTTCCTGCCGTAAGCGCTCTTCGAAACCCGTCGGGGTGTAGCGATAACTCTCTACGGTCTGACGGTATAACTCCGCATCGAACGTTCCATCACGCTGAAACTGCGGTGCTGTTTGTATGAAGCGACGCAACTGTTCGTCGCTCACACGATACCCGTTTTCGACTGCGTCATTCAGTAGCAACGTGCGCTGAATCAGACCATCCAGCACGCCGCGGCGAAACGACAGGCTGTTTACCAACTCGGGATCCGTACGACCCCCCAGTGCGCGCGCGAGCGCCTCGCGTTGATCGTCCAGCGCCGTCCGATAGGCCTGCTGGTCGATCTCAACACCATTGACCTCGGCGACGTTTATCTCGGTACCGCCGGCGAAATACTCGTTTACGCCCCAGAGCGCAAAGGGGATACTGATCAGGAAGACGATTATCCACGCGATCCAACCGGTGGCGCGATCTCTTATCTTGGTCAACATGGCGGCGTTACCTTGACTATCGGTTCAACCATCAAACACAGAATTCGGCGCGACGAGCACCGCCTTCGGCCGGTAAAGAATTGGACACAAAAAAGGCGAGAAATTCTCGCCTTTTCGTGCCTTTCTCATTCGTGGCGGAGCGGACGGGACTCGAACCCGCGACCCCCGGCGTGACAGGCCGGTATTCTAACCAACTGAACTACCGCTCCGTGACCAACCGACAATACACACCGTCGCACAAATGGGCGACGGACGCAATCCATCCCACACCCCGGCGCACCTGTTACGCCGGTTCCGAAACCGGTTCGCGGGTTTCTCGACGAATCTTGCTGGTGGGTGCTGAGGGGCTTGAACCCCCGACCTTCGCCTTGTAAGGGCGACGCTCTCCCAACTGAGCTAAGCACCCATTCTAGGATGGTGCGAACGGCGCGCTAGTTTAGGGCATCCTTTAGCGCTTTGCCAGCTTTGAACTTGGCGCTGCGGGAAGCCGGAATATCTATAGTTTCTCCGGTCCTCGGATTTCTACCGGTACGGGCATTGCGCTGGCTCACCGAAAAAGTACCGAACCCAACCAACGTCACAGAGCCACCCTTTTTCAGTGTTTGGGTCACTCCATCGATTACCGCATCTACCGCAGTCGTTGCGGCGGCTTTCGAGATATCGGCAGACGATGCGACCAAGTCAATTAATTCCGCTTTATTCACGGTTGTATCCCCTTTTTAATTTAATTCGAAGCGGTGAAAATCAAAAAGTTTAAGGCCGACGCAATAGGCAAGCGGGCTTTGTATGCGCCCTGTCCTCCACGGCCGACCTTATACCAATTGGCCAATACTCGGTCAAGGGAACACGCAACCAGTGTTGCACACCGATCAAACAGTCCGACGGCGGCAAAAATTGAACTTTAATGAAAACAAAGACCTAGCCGAACTAGGTCGAAGCGATATTGAGTTCTGCTCGGAACCGCGAACCTGGCCCGTTCAATGCATGCCCGGAATACCGTCAACGAATGCCGTTAACGTCAGTGGGTAGTAACGGTCTCCGAAGCAGGATCGCCCTGCGTCGCGGACTGCTTCGCCGCCGCCGGTTCGTCTTTTTTCTCCGGCGTACGTTCAAGCGCGTTCTCCAAAACGTCATCGATCCATTTGACCGGCCTGATGTCCAGATCGCCCTTGATGTTCTTCGGTATTTCCACCAGATCCTTTTCGTTGTCGTGCGGAATGATTACCGTCTTTATTCCACCACGGTGCGCCGCCAAAAGCTTCTCTTTCAGGCCGCCGATGGGAAGCACTTCGCCGCGCAGGGTGATTTCGCCGGTCATCGCAACATCCGATTTCACGGGTATATCCGTCAACGCCGACAGGATCGCCGTACACATGCCTATACCGGCGCTGGGCCCGTCTTTCGGCGTCGCCCCTTCCGGCACATGAATATGAAAATCGTGTTTCTGGAAAAACTCGGGGTCCATACCAAAGTTCTGTGCGCGACTGCGCACTACACTCATCGCCGCCTGGATCGACTCCTGCATGACGTCGCCGAGTTTGCCCGTATACATCTGCTTACCTTTGCCCGACAGAATGATGGACTCGATCGTAAGGAGCTCACCGCCCACCTCTGTCCACGCCAGGCCCGTGACCTGACCGACCTGATTATTCTCCTCCGCCTTTCCGTATCGATAACGTCTGACGCCCAGGTATCTGTTCAAGTTCTTGGGCGTAATCCTGACCTTGGTCTTTTTCGATTCGAGCAGCAGCTCCTTGGCTACCTTACGGAATATCTTGGAGATTTCGCGCTCCAGGCCGCGCACGCCCGCTTCCCGTGTATAGTAGCGCACGATGTCGTACAGCGCCGGCTTACTGACGAGCACTTCCTCCTCCTTGAGCCCGTTGTTCTTCCGCTGTTTAGGTACCAGATAGCGGGTAGCAATGTTAATCTTCTCATCTTCCGTGTAACCGGACAGACGTATCACTTCCATACGATCCAGCAGCGGCGGAGGTATGTTGAGCGTATTGGCGGTGGCCACGAACATCACCTCGGAAAGATCGTAATCGACTTCCAAGTAGTGATCGACGAACGTGTGATTCTGCTCGGGATCCAACACCTCGAGTAGCGCCGACGACGGATCACCGCGAAAGTCCATCGACATCTTATCCACTTCATCGAGCATAAATAACGGATTGCGGGCTTTCACTTTCGCCATGTTCTGAATGATCTTTCCGGGCAGCGAGCCGATATACGTGCGTCGATGACCACGAATTTCCGCCTCGTCACGAACCCCGCCTAGAGACATACGCACAAATTTCCGATTCGTCGCACGCGCTATCGATTGGCCAAGAGACGTCTTGCCAACCCCCGGTGGTCCGACCAGACACAGAATCGGGCCCTTGATCTTGCGAATTCGTTGCTGCACGGCCAAATACTCGAGAATCCGCTCCTTGACCTTCTCCAGACCGTAGTGATCGTGTTCCAGAATTTCTTCCGCGGCCGCCAAATCCTTGCGGACTTTGGTACGCTTTTTCCAGGGCACCTGGACGAGCCAGTCGATGTAGTTCCGCACAACCGTCGCCTCCGCCGACATAGGCGACATCATCTTCAATTTCTTTAGCTCCGCTTCGGCCTTTTCTTTCGCCTCCTTTGGCATCCCGGCTTCGTCGATCTTCTTCACCAGTTCTTCGAGCTCGTTAGGGGCATCGTCCATCTCCCCCAACTCCTTCTGGATGGCTTTCATCTGTTCATTCAGATAGTACTCGCGCTGGCTTTTTTCCATCTGTTTCTTGACCCGGCCGCGAATCCGTTTCTCTACCTGCAATAGATCGATCTCCGACTCCATCACACCCAGAATATGTTCAAGGCGCTGCCGGGTGTTGGACATTTCCAGGATATCCTGTTTGTCGTCGATCTTGAGGCTCAGATGAGCGGCTATCGTGTCGGCGAGTCGACCGGCGTCGTCGATTCCCGCAAGCGAAGTGAGAATCTCCGGGGGTATCTTGTTATTGAGTTTGACATACTGATCGAATTCGTTGAGTACGGTGCGCATCAACACTTCCGCCTCGCGATCCGGCATGTCTTCGCTTTCTACCTGGGAAATGTTGGCGCTGAAACAATCGTCTACTTCCACATACTGGTCGATTCGCACGCGCCGCTCCCCCTCGACCAACACCTTTACCGTTCCATCGGGCAGTTTCAACAGCTGCAGAATGCTCGCGACCGTCCCTACGTTGTAAATATCGGTTGGACCGGGGTCGTCGTCGGCGGCATTGCGTTGCGCTACGAGGAGAATATGTTTACCGATCTCCATCGATCGTTCCAAGGCGGTAATCGACTTACGGCGGCCCACAAACAATGGAATCACCATATGAGGGAACACGACGACGTCGCGCAACGGCAGCACCGGAATCGGGGAATCGACAGGGACGAGAACGTTTTCGTCAGTCATGACAAACCCTTCCGCCTCGGCGGATCAGTATAGGCGTGAGTATATAGAAGATAAGTTTCTGAAACATCGGCCACCCCAATCACCATGCTCTCGGATTCTTTAACTATGGTGCCAACCCGGCCAAAATTCAACGTGAAAACGTCAATTTCCGGGAATCAGGGGAGTTCTCGCGACCGGCGGCGGTTTTCGCCCACCGCCGCAACAACCTTTAATGTGTGGTCGAGGCCTTCTTCTGCTCCGCGTCTTCGTAGATATAGAGCGGACGCGCACCGTCGGTAATCACTCCCGCATCGACGATAACCTGTTTGACCCCTTCCATGGACGGGAGTTCATACATGGTGTCCAGCAGGGCGTTCTCGAGTATCGAGCGCAGACCCCGAGCCCCGGTCTTGCGATCCATCGCCTTCTTGGCCACCGCGCGCAGCGCGTCCTCGCGAATCTCCAGGTCCACCCCTTCGAGTTTCAACAACTTGTGATATTGCTTGACGAGCGCGTTCCTGGGCTCGGTGAGAATCGATACCAGGGCCTCCTCGTCGAGCTCCTCGAGCGTGGCCACAATCGGCAGGCGTCCGACGAATTCGGGAATCAGCCCGTACTTGATGAGATCCTCGGGCTCCAGGTCGCGTAACACCTCGCCGACGTTCTTTCCGTCCGTCTTGCTTTTGATCTCAGCGCCAAACCCGATGCTGCTCTTTTCCGATCGGTCTTGTATGATTTTTTCGAGCCCCGCAAAAGCGCCGCCGCAAATGAATAGAATGTTGCGGGTGTCGACCTGTAAGAACTCCTGCTGCGGATGCTTGCGCCCGCCTTGAGGCGGCACCGACGCAATCGTACCTTCGATCAACTTGAGTAATGCCTGCTGCACACCCTCCCCCGACACATCTCGGGTAATTGAGGGATTGTCTGACTTGCGGGAAATCTTGTCGATCTCATCGATATATACGATACCAATTTGAGCCTTTTCGATATCGTAATCGCACTTCTGTAGAAGTTTCTGGATGATATTCTCGACATCCTCACCGACGTAGCCGGCTTCTGTCAGAGTCGTTGCATCAGCTATCGTAAACGGGACATTCAACTGCCTGGCTAGCGTTTCCGCTAACAACGTTTTGCCCGAGCCCGTTGGGCCGATCAACAGAATATTACTCTTCGAAATATCGACGTCGCCGACCTTTTCTTCGTTCTCGATCCTTTTGTAGTGGTTGTAGACAGCCACCGACAGGACCTTTTTGGCGTCCTGTTGCCCGATGACGTATTCGTCGAGAATCTCACGAATGTCATTCGGCTTGGGAAACTTGCTTTTCGCTTCGGCCGACTCGGACCCGTCCTGAACTTCCTCCCTAATGATGTCATTGCACAGCTCTACGCATTCATCGCAGATGAACACGGAGGGGCCTGCGATCAGCTTGCGTACCTCATGCTGACTCTTGCCGCAGAACGAGCAGTAAAGTAGCTTTTCGCTCTTGCCGTCGTGCTTGTCGTCGCTCATACCGAATATCTTAGCATGTCGGACCCTGCTAGCCCCAAACGATGCCATTTTTTGGGGAAATTTGGCAACCCCCGCGCCTAGCGTCGGCTATCGATGACCGAATCGATCAGCCCGTAGTTGACCGCCTCGTCGCCGCCCATGAAGAAATCCCGTTCCGTATCGCGGGCGATGGTGTCGGCATCCTGAGCGGTGTGGTGCACCAGTATCTGGTTCAGCCGCTCCCGGAGACGCAGAATTTCCTTGGCGTGGATATCGATATCCGTCGCCTGGCCCTGAAAACCGCCCCACGGCTGATGGATCATGATTCGTGCATGCGGAAGCGCGTGACGCTTGGTCTTGGCGCCGCCGGCCAGGATCACGGCACCCATACTCGCTGCCTGACCCACACACACGGTGCTCACGTCCGGCTTGATGAACTGCATCGTGTCGTAAATGGCCAATCCGGCATTGACGGCACCGCCCGGGCTGTTGATGTACAGGTGAATATCCTTGTCCGGGTTCTCCGACTCGAGAAACAATAACTGCGCCACGATCAGGTTCGCCATGTGATCCTCCACCGGCCCGACCAAAAACACAACGCGCTCTTTGAGCATCCGCGAGTAGATATCGTACGCACGCTCTCCCCGGCCCGTGGTCTCGATCACCATGGGAATCAAACCGATCCCCTGGGGAGGAAGACCCGGCCGCCTGCTTTGTTCTTTCATTCCTTCACACCTTAACGATTAATCAGAATTTCCAATCAGACTCACGCGGAGGACGGATTCTCGGCGCGCTCTGCCAATTCCTGGAACGTGATGGAGGTCTTCTTAACCGTTGCCGACTGGACCATTTCCTCGATCACCTGCTCCTCGATCACCATCGACTCAAGCTGCTCCACGCGCTCACGGTCCGCATAGTACCACCGCACGAACGCTTCCTGATCTTCGTATCCCGTGGCCATGCTTTCGACTCGCGCGCGCATCCGATCCGGGTCCGCTTTGATCTCCCGTCGCTTGACGATTTCGCGCAAGATCAGACCCAGCGCCACACGCCGACGCGCCTCGCTACGAAAAACGTCTCGATCGAGATCTTTCACTCGGTCCGCCAGCACGCCCTGCCGGATCAACGTCGCCCGGCTGTTCTCGAGCAAGCGATCGATCTCACTCTCGACCAGTTTCGCGGGTAGCTCCACGTCGTTAGCGGCGATCAGCGCACTCAACACTTGTTCCCGAACCCGGCGGCGTATTCGATCCTCCACTTCCCGCTCCAGATTGGCACGCACATCTTCGCGCAGACGCGTTAAACCACCGTCCTTGATGCCGAACGACTGCGCAAACTCGTCGTCGATCTCAGGAAATTGCGGCTCGGCGACCTCCCGTACCGTAACCGCGAATTCCGCTTGTTTGCCGGCCACGTCCGCATCGTGATAGTCGGTCGGGAACGCGACCGACACGGTACGCTCCTCGCCGGTGTGCGACCCGTTGAGGCCGGCCTCAAACTCCGGGAGCAGGTTTCCCGATCCCAGTACGGTTTCGTATCCTTCAGCCTGTCCGCCGGGAAAAGGTTCGCCGTCGATGCGGCCTTGGAAATCGATCAGCAACCGGTCACCGGACTGTGCGGCGCGGTCCACCGGATTCCACGTAACCCGCTGTTTGCGCATCGACTCCAGGGTTGCGTCGATGTCCCGGTCACCGATCTCACATTCCGGATACTGTATTTCCTCGCCGCCCAGATCCAGCTTTTCGATCTGCGGAAACACGTCGAATACCGCTACGTACTCCAGGTCTTGGCCGCGTTCCACGGCGCGCGGTTCGACATCCGGGACCGCCGCCGGTTGCAGTCCCTCCTGGCCGAGCGCATCGTACAGACTCGACTCGATCAGCGATCCCGCTACTTCCTGCATCACCTGACCACCGTAGCGCGCCTCGATGACTTTGCGCGGCGCTTTGCCGGGACGGAAACCGGGCAGTCGCACCGACTTCGCCAAGCGCTGCAAGCGCTCTGCGACCTGGGCTTCCACCTGCTCGGCGGGTACGGCCACCGTCATGCGTCGGCCGATGGCGCCGGTATTCTCAACCGATACTCGCATAATATATTGTAACCTACTATTTATTCAGATCTTTATGCTTTTCAGCGATGCCATGAACAGGACTGGTGCGAAAGGGGAGACTCGAACTCCCACGGGTTACCCCACTGGTACCTAAAACCAGCGCGTCTACCAGTTCCGCCACTTTCGCCCGCACCACTGAAGACGCCGCCACCGACGACGGCGCCCGGAGGTTGAACCCTTGCGGAGGAGCTTGATTTGAACGCCCGCCATTATACCAACCGCAGCGTTGTCCGCAGCGTCGGTACCGCGTGCGTCCCTCCGCCCCGCGAGCGTCTTGCAGATCGGCCGAATCCGGGCGCACTAGCGCACGACATGCCCGAACACGCGCCAAGTTCGTCGACGCCATGAAACGGATCTTAGCAAACGAACCTGTATCCGCGGCGAGTTTGCAAAATGCTGTCAAGCCGGGGTTTCGGGGTTGCTGCACACGACAAACTCGACCCGTACATTCCGCTTCCCGGCATCGGGATGGCTCGGTGGCACCAAGGGTCGCTTGGAACCCATCGCTCTTGCAGAAAGCCGCTCCACGGGAACGTTCAGACGCACGAGCGCCGCCACAGTTTCCGTCGCCCACCTGACGGTCTCCGCATGTTCGCCGGCGGGGTCGCCATAGCGGTTGGTGTGCGCCTCCACACACAAAGCGCCGGCGTCCTGTTCTTGCCACCAAGCGACTACGGGGCGCAGTAGCGCGTCCGCCTCGTTGCGGTCAATCTGCCGATCGTCTGGGAACAATCGATGCACACCCAGCGCGATGCGTTCGCTGAGAGCCGTCTCCAGGCCAGTATCGGGACATCCGTCCCCATCGTTGATGCCGTCCGCGTCTTCCGCAAGTTTCACACAACGATCTTCCGCGTCCACGACCCCGTCACCGTCATTGTCTTCATCCGGGCAGCCGTCCTCGTCCTTGTAGCCGTCCAGATCTTCGGCGTCGTCGGGACATATGTCGAAAACCCCCGCGACCGTATCCCCATCGTCGTTCGAAACCTCACCACTCGCGCCCGCGCCGTATTCATAGAAACGAACGCCGCCCACCCAGCGCAACAACCCGTTGGGATACTTCCCGAATCTCAGTGCGCGTCGTCCATCATGTTCCATTGTGTAAACCATGGCCTGACCCCGCGGACTGATGAAGACGCTGGCGCCGGCGCATGCCTCCCCTCTTACGTCGCGAAGACTCCTGCGCAGCACCGCTTCGACCTGCACCGCGGCATCGGGACCCGACGACGCGGCGAGTTGAAACCGATACAAGTCCAATCGGGTCGCGCTAGCCATCCCGGGCAGCAGGGCGCGGCCCCCGCAGACCACACTGCGTTCGTTGTGAATACCCACGAAATAAGTCCGATTCGTCCCACACTCCCGAATCAGGCTAATGCCCTGGTAGCTGAGAAAGGGAAAAGGCTCCGCTTCGGTTTCATCCGCACCTTGGGTCTGCCGCCATGTGCCGATCTTCTCGAAACGATGGCGTTCGATGCCGCCGGTAACCGCCGCGCTCTTCTCCGCGTAGAAAAAGATGAGCGGCGTGGACCGGTTGGTATCGACCACGGCCAGCAGAATCCTCCCGGAGTCGTCGTCGGTAACGCCGATCGCCTGGGCCCTGTGCTCCGCGAACCCGCGACCGCCCACTACCCGAGGGTTCTCTGGATCGGCCATGTCCAGAATTTTCAGGTAGGAAACGTGCGGCTTGGCGTCGATACCGACGTAGAGAAAATCCCCGACACCATCGATACCGCCTGTGTGGTAAAGCTCTATTAGATTGCCGACATCGGGCGGTTGTTTTCCGCGGTTCGTGTTGAGCACTACGTTGGCCACAATACGGTCACTCTTGCTTCGGACGAATCTGCCCGTGTCCGGCGCGTGGTCTCCGTTGTCGCCTGAAGGATCCGGCTGTTGCGCCAGCTTTGCGACGAACAGGTGCGCCCCGCCGCCATCCGCGGTCGTCACGGAACGGCAGTTATTGAGTTTCCACTTTCGGTTTCGCTCGCCATACGGTTGGTCCTGTGAGTTTGCGTTGAAAGCGATATAGCCATCCGCACGCAGCCGGTACGCGCCCTGAATGTGACAACGGTCCATCTGGAAGAGATTATTGGCGGTGAGGTTGGGAGCAAAGAACGGAGAAATCAGCTCATCGGTTTGATACCAGAACTCGTAGCGAGTCGGTCTGGGACTGAGCGCACGGAATTGTGCCTGAACATCGGGCACGCACGCGTCACGGTAGCGCCCCGGGGGCGTCAATACCGAGGCCTCCCCGGCGACCGACGGGCCGGCGTCGGGCTGATATTCGGGGTCGTTGAGAGCACACGCCGCAAGGAGCGCCGCGAAGCTGCAGACAAACCTCGTTGTGTTCGAGCGGTACCGGCAGACCGCGACTCTCGCGGATGTGGTCGGGTATCGTTGTCGATCAGAAAAACTGGTCATCCTGGCGAGATGATAGTCCGAACCGCCTCAGTATGCAGCCCCGCGGCTGCAATCGCCCTGGCGTCACTCCCATGCGAAGGACTTGATGCGCATGGTATAGAGCGTTTTTCCGTCCCGGTACTGCTCCGCACGTACCGGCAGGTATCCCAATTCCGGGGCCAACCACTGCACAATGCGACGCTCCGAATCGGCGCGGGTCAGTTGATACTTTACCGTCGCAAGTTTGCCCAGCGCCGTGGACAGTTCGTGTTCGCCCAACGGTTCGTATCGGAATTCGCGCATGCGGTTTTTGTCAAATACCGCAAAGGGACCCGGCGGTGCGCCATTCTGCAGCGCCAAACGCATGGACAGATCCGCCGTGTGAATACTGTGCGTGTCTGGGGCCAGGGGTTGAATCGAGGTCTTCCCGTTCCGTGTCACCTTTAAGACCCTTTCCGCCCAGTCAAACTCGACCGCCATGTCTTTCTTTCCCTTGTCGGTACCGTCCCGGATCTCGACCTGCAACGGTTTGAGTCCCTCGGAAGAGATCTCGAAACGCGTGGCGTCGGTGGGGTTACGGCTTACGAGCGCACCGATCAGCCCTGTCGGTTTACCCTCGGATTGGTATAGATAAGTGTCACTTCGCGGATCGACGCTCAACGTCACAGTGACTTGCCCCTTCAAGAGTGAACGTTTGATCTCGTAAGTCGCCCGGTAAGGTTTGAGCTCAACGGCGATGGCGGCCTGCGCCACGGCCAACATGCTCAACACCACCAGCCACAGCGGATTTCTCCAGCTCCCGCGTCTCGTAATCCATCTCGCCAATATCGCCACCGTCGTTACCAGGGGGCAACCACGTCTACTTTAAACACTGGCTGTTTAGCGAGGCAATGTGAGTTCGCTGGTTCAAAGACAAAGACAGCGACTTCCATGGGCAGTACTTCAGTGTCTTTCATTGGCGGTCGGGCTATAGCGCCATTGCCTGTGAAGTGCTGACGATCGGGTGTTACTAACCCGGACATCATTGACGATACCCGGGACCCTCGGGAGTCCGGGCTTCGAGGCCCTACAAGTCAGCAACCAGGAAAACCCCTGGCCGTTATTCGAATCGTGGTCTTTCCCTCAAAGCCCGGCCCAATCTGCGGAATACCCAATTTTATTGGTGGGCCGTGTAGGGCTCGAACCTACGACCCGCTGATTAAGAGTCGTATGCCTATGTGCGTAGTACCTATTAGAAACTCTTACTATCAAAGAGTTGAGACGGGGATAATAGTACAAATTTGTAGTAACTTGTAGCGGCGGTGTGCCACCAGTGTGCCACCGACCCGATTTCCGCCAATCTGCGGGTCGGCACGAGCCGATCCATAGGGGAATGATCTAGTGAGGTGTGCCAATGTTGGATCCAGAGATTACAGAAAGCATAAATGCCTATGCCACGGTTGCGATCGCTTTTACTTCCGTGGTGATCGCTCTTTTCGCTTGGAAATCGCACCGGCTTGCTACAGAGACACGAAAGGTCTCAGAGACTATCGCGGCGTTAACCGGAGCGATGGAGACGCACTCCAGCCTGATGATGCAACTGGAAGCAAAGAAACAAGGCGTCAAATTGACCTGGTGGGACCCTACACAAGCGCCCTTTCCTAACATCAATGCGGGACACAGAAACCCTATACCCCTGGATGAGATTTTTGTCGGTATGCCATTTCACCTACGGCAGTATCAGGGGGAGGAAGCGCTGAAACGCAAAACACAACTACAGGCAAGTCAACGAAATCGCTTCGTACACGAGCAGGACTGACGCGCCGGCGTCGCCGAGTGTTTGCTGTGGGAGCCGCCCAGGGCCGGCGCTGAGCCTACCCATACAAACACAAAGGGTTGAGTTGGTGGCGACCTTGGGCGGAGTTCGAGCGCCGCGACCGGCAGCTGCTATTGCCCCGCCCTACCCATTGGCGTACAGTCGCATTCACGGGCCTAGCAGCCCAAGTACAAGCGGACACCGCACCCGATAGCTTGCGGATTTTTTATGCCTCTGTGCCGGGTGTCCGGTGAATACAATACCTCCGGGGAATAAACCGGGCCGTACTTGTACACGGCTGCTAGCGCCCGGCAACCCTTAACTGACGGAGGTGTCTCCCATGTCGAAGAAAACCAGCAGCAAGCCCCCCATTCCTGAAGACCGACTCGCCGTGACCGCCGACAGCTACAAAGCCGGCGACGATTTGGATATGTACGATTGTGTCGCTCTGGCGCTTGAGCGCGCGGAGGCGCTGACCGAAGTCACGGCTGACATAACCCTTGATAACGAGAAGATCAACAGAGTTCTTTCATTAATGGCATTGCGCGAGATTGAAGATGCACGCACGTTGTTACGGCATTGGTTCGATCACCGGGAGAATTACAGGAAGAAGGCCACGCGTTGAAATCAACGGCCACGCAGCCCGCCCTGTTGGAGCTGCAGACGGCGTATGTCGTGGCGCAGCGCGCGGACCTCGCCCACGAGCACCGCGACCTCGGCCCGTGACCCCTTGTCCGTGACGGTCAATACCTCGCCCGGCGTGAGCCCGATCGTGAACGGCAGGTCGCGATTGCCGACGCCTGGAACTACGCGGGATCCGCCGGCGGCGAAGTTTCCGAGGCTGGTGGTCTGTTGCTGTGCCGGCGGGGGCCCGCTGACCGGGGGCGGCGGGGGAATGGATCGGATCGCGTCCGCGAGCCCGAACGCGGCACCCGTCGCCTCGTCGAGGCCGCCTTTCGTGCCCTCGATCAGCTGCCGCAGGAGGTCGAAACCGACCTGGCCGCTGTCGAACAGCTTGTCGAGCGCGATTCGCGCCTGATCCGCCGACAATCCGCCCTCGCGGGCCAGGAACTCAGTCCAGCGCTGGATGTCACCGGTCAGCTTGACGGCGAGTTCACCGGACTGCTGCGAGACGACCTCGAAGCTGCCGCCGATCTCCTCGGCGCCACGCTGTAGGATGCTGGTCCAGTCCTTCGCCGCGTTGTCGAAGGTGGCGGACAGCTCGTTGACCTTGCCCTTGACCAGCTCAAGGGAGAAACCCTCGGAAATCCCTTTCTGGAGCGCTTCACGGACGATACGGCCGAGCTCTGCCGCCCCGCCCTCTAACCCCTCTATACGGAGAAACCCGTTCTTGTCTCCGAACGTCTTAAGCCCAGCGGCGTCTGCGATCTTCTTGAGTCGCCCGTCATCCTTGGCAAAAACAGTATTATTGTTTCCTCCCAGAATATCGAACTGGCCGCGTTCGTTGCCCTTATTGATCTGTATCAACTTGGTCGTGCCGGCCTGCAGGTCTTGAGTGACCTGCTTCATTTCGTCGGCGAACACTTCAGCCTTGCTGCGACCGCCACCGAATATCGCCTTGAGCGCCACGAACCCTGCGATCGCCGCCGCCGCCCACGGCGCAGCCGCAGCAAGCGTGGCGCCGAGACCAGCACCAGCGCCGGCACCCGCCGCGCCAGCGGCGGCCGCCGCACCCGCCTGCGTGCCGGCGGCGCCCGCAATCCCGGCAAAGCCGGTCGGTGCAACGCCGGCACCGACGATGCCGGTCGTCGCCGCCGCAGAACCGCCCAAACCGATTTTGGCCCCGATGGCGCCGACGATCTTGGAGCCAACGCCCTTGATCGTTTTGCCGATCGCGGTTTCGCCGAGCTTTCCGAGAATCTTGCCGCCGATCTTCCCGATCGCGATGTTCTTGATGGCGCCGCCGACACCCCCGCCGGCGCCGGCGGATCCGCCGACGCTGACGCCGATGATCTCGAGGATCTTGCCGACGGTCTTCTTTGCGGCAATCTCCGCCAGCGTCCGGATAATCAGATCCTTGAGGTTGTCGAGGAAACCCTTTGTGTCCTTGAGCAGCGAGGCATAGAACCGGGTGAACGCGTCCTGGATCCCCTCGACCATCTTGTCGAACAGCTTTACGGCCTGCTCTTTCTGCTTCTCGATCGCCTCTAGGATCTTTTTCTCTTTTTCGATGGCGGTGACCAGCTCGACGATCTTCTTTCCCTCGGCGCTGATCGCCGTCGTGTTCGCCTGGCGCAGACGGATGGCGATCTCTCGCTCGGTGTTCGTCTTCCCGAGGGCGTCCTTTTCCTCCTGCAGCTGGTCGACGACCGCCTGGCGTTCGCGCCGCATTTCTTCGGAGAACCGCCTTTGATCCTCGACGAGCTCGTCCTGTTCCTGCAGGATCGCGTTGATGCGTTCCTGCGCGGCGTGTAGCTTTTTGAGTTCCTTGACCTGGTCCTTTAACGACTTCGTCGTCCCACCGATGGCGCCCTTCAAGTTACCCTCGCTATTCGCGAGGTCTAGCGTGACTTCATTGACGCGGGACTTTGCCAGGACGTCCGCCTCATACAACTGACGCGCGTTCTCGATGTTTTCGAGTTCCTTGTCCCGCTCGGCCCGCAACTTTTCGATCGCGGCTTTTAGCGTATCGGCCGCCGGCGGGACGTCGGTCAACCGCTTCTGCAGCGCCTGCAGGGACGAAATCGTCGTGTCGCTGACGATCCCGATTTTCCCGAGGCCGGTCGCCACAGAGACGGCGATACCGACGAGGCCGCCGAGCGCCTGCTTGACGGTATTGATGCCGCCCTGCCAGAGCGCCTTGAACGCCTCGACCGTGACATTCGTGCCGAACTTGATCTCGACGAACGCCTCGTCGAACGACGCGATCAGGTCGAAGGTGGCGAGCTTGACGAGATCGAAGTTTTTCAGCGCCGTGGTGATCCCTTTGGACAACTGCACCGTGGTGTCGAGCAATCCCGATTTCGCGAGATCCACCTTGAAATCGAAAAAAGCGGTAGACAGGCGACCGAACGCGGCCTCTGCGGACTGGGTCGCGGCCGGGACATCCTCGGCGAACGTTTTGCGGAGCTCCTGGGCAAACGCGGGGATAAACTGCTCGCTCGCGATCTGTCCTTTCTCGAGCATTTTCGACAGCTCCGCCGTCGTCACCCCGAGTCCGCGAGCGGCAATCTGCATCGCGCCGGGCAGCTGTTCCCCGAGCTGCTGCCGCAGTTCTTCGCTGGAGACTTTCCCCTTCGAGATGATCTGCGAGAGCGCCGTAATCGATCGTTTCGTCTGCTCAGAGTTGAGCTGCAGGACCGCGGAGGCCTCCGAAATCCCGAGGAACGTCTGACGCAAATCCTTATTGGTGATCGCCGTCCCTTTGGCGGATGCAGCCAGCTGCGAGAACCCGCGGGCGCTGACCTCCAGATCCCGGCCCAGCTGGTTCGATACGGTGCGGACGAAATCGAGATTTTCGCCGGCGAGCTGTGCGGATCCGCTGGCCGCCTTCATGGCCTGCTCAATGCCCTGCATCGAGCGTCCCGCCTGGATGACGCTGGCAGCGAACTTCGTCACGGCGACCGCGGCGATCGATGTGCGTAGCGCCAGGAACGCCCGGTCGACCTGCCGCACCGATTTACTGATGCGCCCGAACGCGCGGTCGACCCTTTTTTCCATCCGGTCGAAATCAGCTTGTAAGCGCGAGAGATTCGCGCTCATCTCGATTTCGAGACGACCTAAACGATCAGTCACCCGAGGTGAACTCCTCTGCCAAACCTACAAGCTCGCCGGCGCCCTTACGACGTGGCGCACTTCACCAGCTTGATGGCTTGGCTATCCAGCAACTTGCCACCGAACCGCTGGCGCACGTACAGCTTGATGTAGCCCGGCGTGGTGATGTTGTTGTCGACGGTCACCAGGAGCTGACCGACCCGCACCAACAGATAAGCCGCTTCCCAGTCGGCAAGCGCGACCGGGAAGGCGTTCGCGCCGACGTCTGGCATGTCCTCGGCAATCCGTATCGGACGGCCCAACAGTGTGTCATCCATCCCGGCGATCAGCCCCGGCTGAAACAGGTAGTTGCCGTCGGCGTCCCGGAATTTCCGAATCTTCGCCAGGGTCAGGCTATTCATCACCCACACCGAGTTGGCCCGGTGCGCCTCGTTCAACGCGTACAACGCATCGAACAGCACGCCGCCGGGATCCCCCTGCGGTGAAGACAAGCGATCGCCCTGGAAATCGGCCGCGGCACCGGTCGGCAGGTATTGAATCGTGCCGAACGGCCGCTCCGGCGAGGGGGTGTCACCGTCGATCGTGCTCGAGGTGGAGGCCTGTAGAAAACCGGTCGGTTTGTCGGTGCCGTTGCCGCTGATGATCGCCGCGCCGAGACCTTGAGCGAAAGCGCGTGACGTTTCAGCGACAAACCAGGCTTGCACCTCGAAGAAAATATCTTGCGCCGCTTCCTCGGTGGTCTTCGGGTAGGCATACAACATCCCGTAAGTCGGCTCGACCAGCTGCAGGCCGGCGGTGCCGGTCTCGCCGCGCGCGCCGGTCTCACCGACCCACGCGTGCCCGTGTTTGAGATCGGAAACGATCTTTTTGAATTGACCCGTGCCGGAAGACTCCATCCGCACCAGGTCCACCATCGGCGACATTCTCCGCACCTGGGCGTGCACCGCGTCACTCAAAATCGTCGGCGCAGCATTCCCGCCGGCGGTCGCACTCTGCATGTCCACGGCCTTCCGCTGAATGACCGCGGTCAGAAACTCTTTGGCTTCCGGGGAGTGCGGGTTGTCTGGGTCGCCGGGGCTGTTGAGAATTAACGAGTTCTTGGCTTCCAGCCGGTTAAACCGGTCCTCAAGACTCTCGTACGATTCTCTCCAGAAATCGTCCAGCTTGTGCAGCTGGTCGAGGACGCGTTGGGTTTCAGTTTTTTCTTCGGGCATAGCAGTAACTCCTTGCGCGTTACTCGCGCATCACAAAAGTTTTCGATTTCAAAACCCTTGCCGTTTCTGCTTTACCGTGCCTTGAGTTTTTCCCGGCATCACGCGCAAGAAAAAGCCCGGTGGTCGTACCCGGCATTGCACTCGAATCCGACCCAGCCAGCTCAAGCGCCCGCATTTTTTTCGCGACATCGCGCGCACGAATCGAATACAGCGCTTGTTTAGAGCTTGTGAGTCCGGCCCCACCGTCTCGGTGGTGGACCCTGGCCGCCGCGTTACTCCGTCGGCGTTGAGGATGACGGGTGTTTACAGTCGGGAGGCGTCATCGATTCCCCCCGAGCACAGGAGCACTGTTGATTGTCCAGCAAAGACCAACTGCGGGCAAGTGTCTTTGCCTCGCGAGCCGTGAAGCCCCGCGCCTTCAGGAACCGCTCATAGTCGCGGACGGTTTTGATTTTCTGACGTGGCGTGCTCAATGGCTCTGCCTCGCCGATTCGACTTCCTTTTCGAAGGTGGCGATAGCGTCCCGCAACTCCTGGGCGGTTCGCGCCTTGAGCTCGTCAGAGCCTAAACGCAGCCGGGCCGACAGGGCAAAGGCCAGGGCGCCCGCCAGCGCCGTGTCGTTGGGGCATTTCTTATCGAGGAGCAATTCGAAGGTATGGCGAAAGGCGCCGCGGACCAGCAATACTTGTTGGTCGACGGGCAGCTCGTGCATCGGACGTGTTTTCTTCATAGATTTGTCCCCAGTTTGTTGATTTTTGAATCGGAGAAATGAAAATTTCCCCACGCGGCGCCTTTCCGAACCAAGGCTCTGAACATTTCGACCCGCCCCGCCCCCTACGTATCCGCACCCGGGACATAATTCGATCCGTTACCCCTCTCGGGGTTAACGTCACTCATGTCCAAAACGTCATTAACGTCACTGTCTTGTGACGTTTGTGACGTGGCTGACGTTAGTGACGTTTCATAGGTAGGGGGTACGATCCCGTACGACTTCGCCACACGTACAGCATCGGAGTAGCTGATAAGCCATTCACGGCGCTGCGCGTTGCGCCCCTCGGGTCGCTTGAGTCGGTAATTCCCCAAGCGCCGACCCAGACTCCGTGACGACACGTAATCGTTGCCTGGTTCGTCATACAGGCCCTGATCTAACGCATGTTCGTTGATGGCCTTACGAATGTCGGCCGTAGGGATCAGGTGTTCTTCGGTGGGACGCTCCTTGTACCGCGACATCATCTTGAGCAATACAGCGCTGATTACCCGGTTATGCGTTGAGGCCTCAATGCTGGACCGCTCGGTCTGGTACTTGACGGAGAGTGCGTCCATGCGCGTGAACATGTCACCCAGGTCAGAATCCCGTTGCTCGCTCAGCCATAACGCCACGGCTAGGATGGCCCGCCACGGTTGCAGTTGTCGGCCGCTCAGTGCCGCCAGTTCCGCAACTCGGCGGTTGCAGTCGCGCAACTCATGCATGTGGTTGAGTGCCAGCGCCCACAGATCGTCAATCAGCGCGCGCCGCTCGACCGGCCAGCACTCGTAGTCCAGTGGGTCACTGTTGGCCTTCTCACCGGTACAGGCGACCAGCGGCACGAAGATCGAACGATTGGCCAGCGTCTCGTGGGGCAGCCTGATGGCGGAAAAGAGCCGCGGACAGAATGCGTTGATGTGTCGAGTTCTCCATCCGTTTTTGCCCGCAGGCTCTTTCACGGGCACGGTGACGCCGCGTTGGTTGCCGGCCAGCAGCAGCGCTTGTTTGTCAGGATCCCCCTTCTTTTGATCCATGACCTGCTCCGCGTCGTCGAAACCCAAAGTAGCGCCGTAGTGAGCCATGTCGCGCAGCGATGCGAAACTGCCGCCTGCCAGTATCAGCTGACCCAGATACGACAGTTCACAAACGACTTTGAGCAGGTGAGTTTTCCCGGCGCCGCTCTCGCCATTCGGCCACAAGTACCCCATCACTGAGAAGGCCGGCAGGAACCACGTTGCTATGGCGTAACAGGCCACCAAGTCGCACACATCTCGCTGGGGGTTTTCGCCCATCGAACGGTCGAAATCCATGAAATGGTTGATCACCTTGGCGACTTGAAGGAATGTGATCTCGGGATCCGGCCAGTTGCCAGATAGGTAGCGATTGACGCCGGCGCCGCTCCACAGTTTGGCGACTGGTGGTGGATCACTGAGATTGATACTCAAGCCCAGCTCGGAGATCGGCTGTGATATACCGCCGGTTTCGGCGTATGCGTACAGCGTCCCGTCGTCGCGGACGACGATCATTTCTTGCTGCCGTGTGGCCTTGCCGGTGCCGCCATCGACCTCGCGCTCGACGTGCACCCATGTGGCCGCGTACGCGTGTCCCCCAACGAACGATAGCGGCCGCTCTATCGACTCCGGAGCGCTGTCTAGAATCGCGCTCACCGCGGATCTCCGCTCTTAACACGACTACCCCTAACGCGGTCCTCTTCGTGCAGTCTGCGCTCGAGTCGCCGCAACCGCATACGCCACGGTACAAAACCGAGTGGCTTGGGTTTAAAATTACGGCTCGTCGGCTTTACCCGCCAGTCGAGATCGAGAAACGGAAAACGGCCCGCGCCCTCGCCCGGCGCGGGTTTCTCTTTTTGGTCCATGATGTGATCACCCCTCCTCCACCGTCTGACGCGCCAGATCTTGCATAACAGCAATCATGCGATCGCTGTGCAGCAACCAGCGGCCGCCAATCCTTAACAAGGCGCCCCCTTCGATAAGGGCGCGACGAGAGTCGGGGTTTGCGATCATGTTTTGAAGCCGATACCGTGCCCGCTCTGGCGATCCGTTTCCGATCGCGGGGTTGGTTTCGGCAAAATGTCGGATCGTGGAGAGCATAATAATTACCGCTGTTTGTGAAAAACGAACGGTAATTATTAATACGCAGGAATAAATTCCAACGTACTAATTCTGGCCAGGATTTTTACGGGTTTGCCTTGAGTGGGTTCTTCTGAAGGATTTTTTCGATCGCGGGCTCGCTGAGCGAAAATCTGTCGGCCAGATCGGCAACGCTGACGCCTTCCTCTCTGAGCTGCCAAATGTGTCGGTCTCGTTCAATCTGAGCGGTGTATCCCGGTACAGGCCGAGTCCATTGAGCATGGCGTCGAAGTCCGAGGACGTCATCGGCCTTGCGATCGGTCGTGCCTATCTCATACAACTTCTCTGCCAACCACTTTTGCACTGACGGCGGTAACGGTCGGCCGCCCTCGAGATACAGCGCAATCAATCGGCATGCCTCCCTGGCGGCGGCGCCGTTGCCTTGGGTGCCGCCGGTGTATGCCAGCATCAACTCGATGTCGGCTGCCATCCCCAAATACTTCTTCTTCGATTTCAGGGCAGGAACTCCTCGGCCATCTTCCTCGCCACCTGGTGGGAACGCTTCTCTGTCAGGTGGGCGTAGCGTTTTGTGGTCTCAAGTTGCTTATGACCGAGTATCTTCATGATGTCGAGCAGCTCGGCGCCGGAATTCGCGAGCAGGCTGGCTGCCGTGTGTCGACAGTCATGGAACCGGAAGTTTTCGAGACCGGCGGTCTTCACCACCTCATGGAAGTCATGACCGATATCGGTTCGTTTCGTGGGGTCGCCAGCGCGCCCCGGGAACACCAGAGGCGAGTCGATCCGGCGGGAGGTTTTGGCGTACTCGGTGAGGGCCTCGTGACCAACGCCGTACAACGGTACGATCCGCGGCTCGCCCGTTTTGCTGGTAGTAAGCGTGATCTTATGTTCTCGCAGGCTCACGCGGTCCCAAGTGAGGCCTTCGATCTCACCCCGCCGCATGCCGGTGCACAACGCCAGGGCGGTAGCGGTGTATAGGTAAGGATTCTTGTGCGCCCGACATGCTGACAACAGGGCCCGAATCTGCTCCTGATTCAAGTACTCCTGTCGGCCCTTGGGTTCTCTCTTCCGGGCCACCTCCCGCACCGGATTTCTCTTGAGCAAGTGCCAGTGTTTTACCGCATCCCTATAGACCGCCGATAGGCAGGCAAGATATCGATTGATCGATGCCGGGCCGAGGGGGGCGCCGTAGCGGTTGGTGCGCTGTTTGAGCCTTTCGACTGCAACTGCGATAGCCTCGGGGGTAACAAGCCTGGCGTAACTGGCTCCGAGCTCTTGGCGCCACCACTCCAATTGCTGCCGATAGGTCCGGTGTGCACACGGATCCGGATAGGCTTCCTTGATGCGCCGATCGATGAGCTCAGACAACGTAATATTCGTCTCAGGGACGTATTCCTCCTGGTCCATCTGGCTCTCGATTTTTCGCGCCCAGGCCTGCGCGTCAGTCTTCTTACCGAAAGTTCGAGCCTGATGAGGGAATCCGCGCCGCCTTATCTGCACCCGCCACTTGTTCCCCCGTTTCTGGATGGTCGCCATATCTACTGTGCCGCCTGTGTGCCAGTCGTTGGCCCGCCCTGTTAAAAACCCCCTAACTTGTTGATTTAATGGTGGGCCGTGTAGGGCTCGAACCTACGACCCGCTGATTAAGAGTCAGCTGCTCTGCCAACTGAGCTAACGGCCCGGTCGCGACACAACCGTTCAGGGCGGACTGGGGTGAGCGATGGGACTCGAACCCACGACCACCGGATCCACAATCCGGGGCTCTACCGACTGAGCTACGCTCACCATCGACCCGCCGCACCGATTCGAGGCCGACAGTGCGAGAGTTGGTACGCCCGACAGGACTCGAACCTGTAACCTACGGCTTAGCTTACCACTACAGCTTTCGCTGCGGGAAAATCGGCTTGCGAATTCTGGCGGCGCCAGAGCCGATCTGCCCTTTGTGGTCTGGACTATATCTTCACCCTCTCAGGTGCGGCACGTATAGTCTCTACGGATCCCGGGATGACGCCATCCAGAGGCGCTACCGCGAATGCCCTTCGCGCCCCTCTCGGTTTCCTCGGTATCGCCAACACAGCGCCGTGCTAAGGTTTTACCGATACAGTGCCGTGCACTTCGCGGGTTCCGTTTCCCCGCGGAGGCTCCTGACCACGGCCAGGCCGTGAATCGAAGGCCGTTGCTCTATCCAATTGAGCTACGGGCGCATGTAAACCCGGCGACGGAACCCGAGGGCGCGTATACGCGTCCCGACGTGTCCCGCCGTTCCCGATCTGGTCGGGGTAGAGGGATTTGAACCCCCGACTCCCTGCTCCCAAAGCAGGTGCGCTACCAGACTGCGCCATACCCCGCTTTACGCATACCGGATGACCACCCTTATCGGACGGTCTCGAGGCCCGCGAATATACGCGCTGCCCTGGGGAGCGTCAACGCAACGACCGCACCGGGTGCAGCCGGTTGCCCTCTGAGGCTTGAATTTCTCTCTTAAGCCCGTATTGTTAAGACGATCTTTGCACACAGACTGGAATCAACGTTCAGTGAGAAATCGGCAATAGGAGACGCGCAGTATGGCCGAACCGGAGAAATTTAGTTTTCAAACCGAGGTGCAGCAACTTCTGCATCTCATGATCCACTCACTCTACAGCCACAAAGAAATTTTTCTTCGTGAGCTGATTTCCAACGCGTCCGACGCGCTCGATAAGCTGCGCTTCGCCTCTCTGACCGACGAGGCTTTGCTGGAGGGTGGAGACGAATTCGAGATTACGGTGGATTTCAACAAGAAAAAGCGCACGATTACCGTGACCGATACCGGCATCGGGATGAATAAAGACGAAGTGCTAGAAAATATTGGCACCATCGCCCGTTCCGGCACGAAACAGTTCGTGGCAGCCTTGAGTGGCGATGAATCCCATGACGCCAATCTGATCGGTCAGTTTGGAGTAGGTTTCTACTCCGTGTTCATGGTCGCCGAGGAAGTCGTGCTCACGACCCGCCGCGCCGGAGACGACCCGCAACAGGGGGTACGATGGGCATCCAGCGGCGACGGGCAGTTCACCCTCGAATCCATCACCAAACCCAATCGCGGAACTGAGATTACCCTGACTCTGCGCAAAGAGGAAAAAGAATATCTCGACGCGAATCGCCTGCGCACCATCGTGAGCAAGTATTCAGACCATATTTCCCTGCCCATACGTATGCACCGCATCGAAGATGGTAAACCGATTGACGAATGGGAGACCGTCAACAAGGGGTCCGCGTTGTGGGCGCGATCCAAGAAAGAGATCACTAGCGAAGAGTACAACGCGTTTTATACGAATATCGCCTACGATCCCGAACCCCCGCTACGCGTAATTCACAATCGCGTCGAGGGTAAGCTCGAATATATCAGTCTGCTATTCATTCCCGGCAAAGCCCCGTTCGACTTATGGGATCGAGAACGGCGCCACGGAGTAAAACTATACGTCCGGCGCATCTTTATCATGGATGACACGGAACACCTGATGCCCGCTTACCTGAGGTTCGTTCGCGGCGTCGTGGACGCCGCGGATCTACCGCTCAACGTGTCCCGTGAGTTCTTACAGAAGAACAAAGACATCGACAAAATCAAAACCGCTTCGGTGAAAAAGATTCTTGCTGAACTGAAAAAGCTGTCCTCGCAGGACAACGACGACTACACGAAATTCTGGAAGGAGTTCGGCCAGGTCCTCAAAGAAGGAATTATCGAAGACATCGATAATCGCCCACAGATCGCGGGGTTATTACGGTTCGCCACCAGCCGCGGTGAGGACGGGGCGCAGGACGTTTCGCTGGATGCGTACCTGGAACGCGTGCCGGCCAAACAAAAAGCGATCTACTACATAACTGCGGAGAGTCACCAGGCGGCGAAGAACTCCCCACACCTGGAGATATTTCGGAAAAACGACATTGAGGTATTGCTGCTCACGGACCCCATCGACGAATGGCTTGTCGCGCACCTCAACGAGTACCGGGACACGCCGTTGAAATCGATTGCCAAGGGCGCATTGGATCTCGACGAACTGGCCGCAACACCGGGCCAGGAACCCGCCGGCGGCCGCGCTTCCGAGTACGCGGACTTGATCAAACGCCTGAACGAGATCCTCGCCACCAAGGTCAAGGAGGTTCGACTCAGCCGCAGGCTCACCGATTCTCCGGCCTGCCTGGTGGCCGATGAAAACGACATCAGCGCGAATCTTGAGCGGATCCTGAAATCAATGGGCCAGGCCGCGCCGCAGTATAAACCCATTCTGGAGCTCAATCCCGATCATCCCATCATCGCGAAACTGATGCCGGACGCGGATGACCTGGAAGACTGGGCACATGTCCTGTTCGATCAAGCCGCCTTGAGCGAGGGCGCCCGCCTCCCGGAGCCGGCCGACTACGTGCGCCGAATCAATAATCTTCTCGGTGCAAAACTCGCAGGCGAATCCGCACCGCGAATCATCGTCAATCCTTGATCGGGCGCCGTACGTGATCGATCAGCGGCTCACCGCCAACCGGGCATCCCCGGCGCGCACGCGCGCATCACCCACCCAGTCCAGTTCACGATCGTCATCGTGAGCGGAGTTTCCATCTTTGTCTACGCAGTAGCGGCCGAATACCACCGAATCCTCCACACAGCCGGCGGAACCGATACGGGTGTGTTCGAACAGAATGCTGCGGGAAATCACCGCGCCGCGCTGGACGTGACAACCGTGACCGATCCAAGTCGGCCCGATGATCTCCACCCCACCCTCGATGCGAGAGCCGCTACCGATATAGACCGGGCCCTCGATAGTCGCTTCGGCCCAATTGACTGACACGTTGAGGCCGGTCCAGATCGCCGGTTGAACCTCGCGCCCCGGTACCGGGATGTCCCTGAGTTTTCCCTGCATCAATTGCTGGTTTGCCTCCCAGTAGTCACTGATGCGGCCGATATCGATCCAGTTGAAGGGTTGATGAATTGCGTAGAACGGCAGGTCCTGTTCGACGATACGGGGAAAAAGTTCGCTACCGATGTCGTAGTCCTTCCCCGAAGGGATGAGATCCAAGACCTCCGGTTCGAAAATGTAAATACCGGTATTGACGAGATTGGAGCGCGCCTCTGAAATGGAGGGCTTTTCTTGAAATGAAGAGATGCGCCCATCCTCGTCGCATACGACCACACCGTAGTTTGAAACACGGGTTTGCGGGACTTTATGCGCGCAAACGCTGGCAACCGCGCCCTTTTGCCAGTGTTTGCGCAACGCCGTGGTCAAATCGAGGTCGATCAGCGCATCGCCACACACGACCACGAATGTGTCGTCGAAGAACCCGCTGAAGTCCTGTATACGCTTGAGGCCACCCGCCGAACCCACCGGCGTGGACACGATATCGCCGTCCTCGATGTGCCCTTCGAACGAGTAGCCGATACTGACGCCCCAGCGGCGGCCATCGCCGAAGTAATGCTCGATCTGCTCCGGTAAATGACTCACGTTCACCATGATTTCGTCGAATCCGTGCCGCGCCAGCTCCTCCACCAGATATTCCATGACGGGTTTCCCCAAGATCGGAATCATTGGTTTAGGCAGCTCGTAGGTTAACGGCCGCACTCGGGTTCCTTTACCAGCGGCCAAAATCATCGCTTTCATCGTGGGCTCCTGTATTTCCCGTTGTCTTGTCTCGCAAACCGGCCGCTTTTCCGCCGCCAGGCCCCAAACAGGGCCCTGAAGTCTACACGACAACCTCCCGCGGAACACAGCGTGGACCGGCCGACCGAAAACGCGCTGGGGACCACGGATTTGCGTTCATTTACATTTTTTTCACACCGCATCGGCTATCAGGGACTATATTTTATCAAAGAGTATAGAACGCCGATGGCGGAACGCGTAAGCGCGGACTGACGACACCGGTCTTCAAAGATACATAGGGACAAGCGAAACACAGCATGCGCGATTGCATAGACATTGACAAACGGCTCACGCCAGCGACGCTGGGACGGGAAAATCGACGTTTTTCCCATACTCGCGGTGTGAGCGCGAATTGCTCATCCATGCGGTTTCTCCCCGCGTTTCGCGACACGATCAGCGGCGAAACCCACTTGTCCCTGCTACCCAACGGTTCGGTTTCACCAATTCACATTCTGGATGGGTTGCCGGAACACTGGATACTGGAACGCGACCACCGCCAACGGGTCACGGCGGTGAAACACTCGATCATTTCCGGTTTCGTACGCAACGGAAAATTCTACACGCGCGAGGACCTCGCGACGCTGCCGGAAGACGCCTGAGCCGCTGAGCGGCGGTACTTTCCGCAGGCATCCGTCGGCGCTGGCCTGCGCCGCCGAAAATCGTTAAGTTACGCGTCACACGACCTGGTCTTGTGCACGCGACGTTGACACTCTCCCACGCCTTCTTTCTTTTTTGCTGTTTGAGCGCATTCACCCCGGGAACCTGGGCCAATACCGTACGGGTACCGGTGCACTTCGATACCGAGTTTCTAGCCTCGCTGGTGCAGGATCTGGTCTACACCGATGCGGGCGGCACCGCGCGCGTGTGGGCGGACGCGAGCGGGTGTAACGCCCTCACTCTGTCGACGCCGGAGGTCTCGGCGGACGACACTGGGGTCCGCGTCCTCAGCGAGGGCCAAGGTAGGATCGGCAAACCGGTGGGGGTGAACTGTCTGTTGCCCATCGAATGGGAGGGGTTGGTGGAGGTTGTCGAGCAGCCGCGCGTGTCGGCCGACGGCGCGGCGATCGAGTTCGAGATCACTGACTCCAACCTGTACAGAAAGGACCGACAACCGGGACTGCAGACTACGATCTGGAAATGGGTAAAGGAACATGCGCATCCGCGCATGCGGCGTATCCGCATTGACTTAAAACCGGCGCTCGACGAACTACGGTACTTGATTCCGGGTTTCTTGCCCGCCGGCAGCGAAACCGACGCGCGCCAACTCGTGGATTCGCTGCACCTTTCTTCCGTGGCGACGTCGGATTCCGGTGTGTCCGCCGTGTTGGAGTTTCAAGCACAACCGGTGCCGGCCCCGGACCGGGTGATCTCCGAATCGCCGCTGACTGAGCAGGAATTGCTCGCCGTGAAAATCTCCTGGCGCCGCTGGGATGCCTTCCTCACATTCATCATCAAACACACCGCGCTCGCCACGCAGAACCCGGATCACCGGGGTGAATTACTCGATATTCTGTTGGACGCGCGCCATACGCTACTCGACGCATTGACGACGGACGACGTCCGCGACCGGGATCCGGTTCGCGAGTTGTTCCTGTCGGCTTGGCCGCGACTCGCACCGGTCATGCGTGGCATCGGCAGCGATCTCTCCGCCGAGCGCAGCCTGCAGTTTTTGAGTTTTATCGCCGCCGCTGATGCCCTCAACGCGCTCGATCAACTGACGCCGGTTACGGGGCTGGAGGTCTCGACCGACGCGTTGCGGCGCATGGCGCGCATGATGCTGCCCACGGCCCAGGAAGATCCGCTCGACTACAGCGAGCGTATCGATCCCGAGTTAAGGGAAGCGTTCGAGTTTCGCCAGCCGCCGGTGCCGCCAGGGCCGCCCGATCCCGGTCCCCGCACGTTGCGCACGCAGCCGTTCGTCACCGTGGCCGCCGTGCCGTCGCGCGTCGCCGACTGGATTCCTAAGACCGGTGAGCTACCGGTTTACCTGTCCCGGGTGAGGACCCTCTTGCATGACACGGTTAACGACACGCTGCGCGCGAAACCTTTGGAGGCCCGATACCACGACCTGTTTCGCGCCCTGGTCCTGGCCACGGCCTGGCAGGAAACCTGCTGGCGCCAGTTCGTGGTCGAAAAGGGCAAGATCCGACCCATGCGTTCCGGTGCGGGCGCGGTTGGCATCATGCAGGTCGTTCCGACGGTTTGGCGCGGTTTCTACGATCCCAAGCCTCTCGAAACGGACATTCGCTACAACGCTACCGCGGGCAGCGAAATTCTCCAGCACTATCTGAAGCGCTATGCAATCCGCAAGGGGGAACACAAAACCGGCAGCATCGACAACCTGGCGCGCGCCACCTATGCCGCGTACAACGGTGGACCTCGGCAGTTGTCACGTTACAGAAAAAAATCCACACCGCGATCGCTGAAGAAAATCGACACCGCATTCTGGGACAAGTATCGCAAAGTACGCAAAGGTAACGAACTTGCCGTCATCAATTGTTACGGAGTTTAGTCCAAAGATTCACATTTGAGCGCCATGTCCTCTCCCCTTGCACAGACCCTGAAAGAACTTAAACGTTTCCTCGGCGACCGCCTGTCTACCAATGCGGTGTTGCTTGAACAGCACGGTCAGGACGAATCGCACCACACCTGCCAGCCTCCGGATGCAGTGGTATACCCTGCCGATGTGCAAGAGGTGCAGCGTATCGTGGAAATCTGCTCGCGCCAGCGTGTAGTGATGATACCGTTTGGTGTGGGCACATCATTAGAAGGCCAGGTTACTGCGCCGCGCGGCGGCGTGTGCATCGATATGTCACGGATGAACCGTATCCTGGAAGTGAACGCGGAGGACCTGACGTGCACCGTCGAAGCCGGGGTGACGCGCCGGCAACTGAACCATTATTTACGCGACCAGGGGTTGTTCTTCTCCGTGGATCCGGGCGCCGACGCCACCTTCGGGGGTATGGCATCGACGCGCGCGTCAGGCACCAGCGCCGTACGTTACGGCACGATGCGCGACAATGTGCTTGGCTTGAGTGTCGTTCTCGCAGACGGTCGATCGGTACGTACCGGGGGACACGTCCGAAAATCGGCCGCGGGTTATGACCTCACGCGATTATTCGTCGGGGCCGAGGGCACTTTGGGCATCATCACTTCGCTAACCGTGCGTCTCCACGGTCGACCGGAGACCGTCGCATCAGCGGTCTGTGGCTTCGAAACCCTAAAGGGCGCAGTGGACACAGTGATTACGACGATCCAGCTTGGTGTGCCGGTCGCGCGTATCGAGTTGCTGGACGACGTACAGATCGACGCGGTGAACCGTTATGCCGGCACCGAATTGGAGGCGAATCCTACCTTATTCCTCGAATTTCACGGCACTACGGCCGGGGTCGCCGACCAAGCCGCCACCGTGGAGAGCATCGCCGGGAGCAATGACGGTCATGATTTCCGCTGGGCAACCCGCGAAGTGGAAAGGCGTGCCCTGTGGCGCGCCCGCCACGACGTCGCGTACGCCTGCCGCGCCTTGCGTCCGGGCTGCGAAATCTGGCCCACCGACGTGTGCGTCCCCATCTCCAAACTCACGCCATGTATTCTGGAAACGCGCGAAGATATCCGCGCTCATTCGCTGGTCGCCCCGATCGTCGGACACGTGGGGGACGGCAATTTTCACGTCGTCATGGTCATCGACACGTCGGACGCCGACGAACTGCGCCGCGCCTCCTCGTTCAGCGACCGTCTCGTGCGCAGGGCGCTACGCTATCGAGGCACGATCACCGGCGAGCACGGTATCGGCGTGGGTAAACGCCATTACTTGGAGGCGGAACACGGCGCGGCGGCCGTGGCGGTCATGCGCGCCATCAAGCGCAGCGTCGACCCCCACGGACTGATGAATCCGGACAAGATTTTTCCCTTATACGTCCCCGCCCAGGAGCCGAGTCCGATCGCTGATTTTGCCTGACCGCCCTGTCGGTCAAAAGTCGAAAGCCGCCGCCGCAACCGCAGCGGCCGGCAACCAGGTTTCGTGGGCATGCAACCAAGCGACGCGGTTCGGCGCCGAATCCGCCGGAATGAAGACGGCGCTCGTAACGCGACCGTTGTTCGCGGGCGCGGAGTTACGCGCCGCTTTCTGCCACTCCTCGTACACGGCGAGCCAAGTGCCGACACCCGATGGTTTCCAGTAGAGAAGCCGAGTCCGTATGCGAAACTTCGGGTTGGTTCCCCAGCCGCGGCGTAGCGCCGCCAGTAGTTGCGATCGAGTCAACAAATCCCCGGACGGCATGACGATATGGAAATCGGCGTGCAGGCGGGATTCCAGCTCGTCGAACACGCGATCCGTCTGCGGCCGTGCGCCATTGAACCAGGACTCGAAAAAAGTATGTATTTCTTCGATCTCCCGCTCGATTGCGACCCGGTAGTCCATCGTCTTGTTACGCGCGGGTGGCTTCGAACAGCCGGTCCGCGCTGGACGCCACGAAGCCCTGGTACAGCCTGCCGTCGGCATCCAGGTAGCGACGCGCAAACTCATAGTAGCAACTCGGCACTTCGTGGCGGTCTCCATCGGCGAATTCGAGGTTGACGCGGTCAGCCAGAGTCGAGGCCTGTTCCAGGAGCGCTTCCGGCGAACCTTTGATCTCGCCGCCCGCATCATTGATGGGGAATCCGTTCTGCTTTAATACGCGCACGACTTCCTGAACGTCGCCCCAGCGGCGCAGTGCGTTTACGCTGATCGTGAAGTGGTTCGGTCGAATTCCCATCACCGCCACCCACGCCGCATATTCGCTTTCGGTGAGCAGGCTGCGGTACGTCTCCCAGGCGGGCATCTCCCATAGGCGACCGGCAGCGAATACTTCCACCGACACCACCCGCGTTGCGTCGACCTGCGCCACCAGCTGCTCGACCACACATTGGGCCTGCCGGGACAACGTGGCAACTCTGAGTGCGCTCAGAAAAATACGCGGGTCGTCGGGATCGGCCGGTAAATAGCTCCATGCGGTCAACCCCTTCTCGGGAAACTCGTAGGGCGCATGGCGACGATAACCCAGCCCCAGGAGCAACGGTTCCAGCGTTTCGATGTCGAGCGGATAGCGGTCATAGGTGCGGAATGCAACGTGATCGTTCACGATACGCTCGCCTTGCGATGTGAACAGGTCGTGAATGCACCCGGCCTGCGGCGCGATCTGCACATAATTCTCCCACAATTGGAGAAAGAACTTGCGCGTATCGGCATTCATGTGGGGCGCAATGAATCGGTATGTCGCAAAGGTCGGCCCGGTCAGTGAAAAACCGTCGTGTCCGAACCGTACAGCCGTGGCTCCGGATTGCCGTGCACACGATTTCGGCCGTGTCGCTTGGCGATGAGCAGTGCGCGGTCCGCGTTACGGACGATGTGGTCGAAATGAGGGTGTTTCGCGTCCAATGCGGCGACCCCGGCGCTGATGGTCACTGCTATCGCGCCGGCGCTCGTCTCCACGGGCGATTCGCAGACTGCCCGGCGCAGGCGTTCGGCCACCGACAACCCGGTTTCGAGATCTGCGTTGGGCAGTATCAGCTTGAACTCATCGCCGCCGTACCGCGCGAGCACATCGGTTTCCGCGATCACGCTCCGCACGCGTTTGGCCACCGCCCGCAGCACTTCGTCGCCCACCGAATGCCCGTGCGTGTCATTGATATCCTTGAAATTATCGATATCGAACATCACCGAACACAACGGCTGGGATTTGCGCAGCGCTTGCGCGACGATATCCGGACCCACTTCGAACAGTCGCCGCCGGTTCAGCACCCGCGTCAACCCGTCCTGGGAGGCCTCTTTGTCGAGTTCGGCAACGGGCGCCACGAAGCTCTGTGCCAGCATGAACGCCAGGAGCGCAATGAAAGCCCCGATCAGAACCGCGAGCACGGCGCTCTCGCGCTGACCTGCCCGCAAGGGTCCGACGAAATCCGCATCGGCCGCGTATACACCGATGATCCAAGGCCACTCGCGATCTTTGGAGAACGGTTCGAAACCGGCATGATACAGCTCGCCCTCGTGGACAAAGGACCGAAACAGCGGGGCGTCGGCGCCCTGGATCATGCCGTGCTCGAACAACGAACGCATGGCTTTTCCATCAATCGCGTCGGCCAGTTCTTCGTAGCGCGCCAACCGCAACCGTTCCCCGCTAATATTGGGTTTGATGAGCTCGTCCCGCGGATGCGCGACGACCCGGCCGTCGCGGGTCACGATAAATGCGGAACCGTGCTCGCCGATCCCCTGGCCGGCGAGGAAATGCGATAGCGCGCTGATTTCGATATCGGCGCCCACGACGCCCCGCAAGTTCCCGTCCGCATCACGCACCGGAGCGGCGGCGGTGACCCCCGGCCGCCTTGAGGTGAAAAATACATACGGCTCGGTCCACACCAGGCTTTGTTGCCGCTTCGCTTTTACGTACCACGGCCGAACCCGGGGATCATAAAGATCGTCGGGGTCGTCGGCGCGGTGTAGCTCTGCGAACGACTGGTCGCGATGAATCCGCACCGTGCGCCGCGCGCCGTTTTCATAGTTGATGAATTTGGTGTGGAAGGCCCCGTGCTCGGGCTCCGGGGCGCGCATGACATAAACGAAACGGCCCTTCTCATCGCCGTAGTACATACCGTTTAGCTGCGGTAGGGCGTCGAGCTGGTGGAAAAAGAAACGTTCCAATTCGAGGTCGCGCTCCACGTCCAGAAGCGCCGAAGAAAACAGACCCTGAGTGATGATCACGGCGTTTTGCGCCGGACCCAAGAACCCGTTTGCGTTCTCCTCGATCTCACCGATCACGCCGGCCATCATCTGCTGCAAGTGCACGCGCATGGCCTCGCGGCCTTCGAACTGCTGGGAGATGAGGATGCCCGCTACCGTCAACACCTGCAGCAGCAGGAGCCCGCCGAGCAGCAGGTAGTTGAGCTTACGGCGGCTCGGCAGGCGCGCGACGCGCCGCTTCTGGACGCGCCCGCGGGTCGTTGCGCTGGCGCTCGAATTCAGTTCAGACACATGGACACCGCCGGGTTTACTGGATTTCGGAGTCCGCCCGACTCACGCAACCGCGGCGTGGCCGAACGCCGCGGCAATTTACCAGATTTGGTGCCCGCTGCGCACGTCGCGCAGTGGGGGCGCTCCTCAGGCCACCCGCGCGTCCTCGTCGCCACCCGCCCCGGCGCGCGTGAACTCGAATCCGTCCGCCGCCGCATGGACCTCGATGGTTCCACCGGCCGCGAACCGTCCGCTCAATATCTCCTGCGCGAGCGAATTCTCGATCAGGGTCTGAATGGCGCGCTTCAGAGGTCGCGCCCCATAGACCGGATCGAATCCGATCGTAGCCAGTTTGTCCAGAGCGGAATCGGTGAGTTTGATATCCATGTCTCGCGCCTGCAGCCGTTCACGGAGATAGCCAATCTGAATTTGTGCGATCTCCCGCAGCTCGTCGCGTGCCAGCGGATGAAACACCACCATATCGTCGACCCGGTTAATGAACTCGGGGCGGAAATGCTGGCCCACGATTTCCATTACCGCCGCTTTCATCTCCGTGTAGCGTTCCTCCCCGGCAAATTCCTGGATGACGTTGGAACCCAGATTCGACGTCATGACGATGACGGTGTTTCTGAAATCGACTGTGCGCCCGTGCCCATCCGTGAGGCGTCCGTCGTCCAACACCTGCAGCAGAATATTGAACACCTCCGGATGCGCCTTCTCGACCTCGTCCATCAGGATCACCGAGTAGGGTTTACGGCGCACCGCTTCGGTGAGGTAGCCGCCCTCCTCGTAACCGACATATCCCGGTGGGGCGCCGATAAGTCTGGCCACCGAATGTTTTTCCATGAACTCGGACATGTCTATGCGCACCATGGAACCTTCCGAATCGAAAAGAAAGCTTGCTAACGCTTTGGTCAGCTCGGTCTTACCAACCCCGGTGGGGCCCAGGAACAGAAACGAGCCATAGGGACGATTCGGATCGGACAAACCGGCCCGCGACCGCCGAATGGCGTTCGACACCGCGGTGATCGCCTCTTCCTGGCCGACCACGCGGGCGTGAAGTTCAGCCTCCATACGCAGCAGTTTTTCCCGCTCCCCTTCCATCATTTTCGACACCGGTATACCGGTCCATGCCGACACGACCTCGGCGATTTCCTCCTCGCCGACGCTGTTTCGCAGCAGGTGGGTGTCCGTGGTTTCCGCCTGATGGGCGGCCTCCAGTTGTTTTTCGAGCTCCGGAATACGTCCGTATTGAAGCTCGGACATACGGGTTAGGTCGCCGGCGCGCTGTGCGGTTTCGAGTTCGAGACGCGCCTGGTCCAGCGCCTCTTTGATGTGCTGCGCCCCCTGCACCGCCGCCTTTTCGGCCTTCCAGACCTCGTCCAGATCGTGATATTCCTTTTCCAGCTCGCGAATCTGCTGCTCCAGATCATCGAGGCGGCGTTTCGACGCGTCATCGCTCTCCTTTTTCAAAGCTTCCCGCTCGATTTTCAGCTGAATCAGCCTGCGATCCAGCTTATCCATAGCCTCTGGTTTGGAGTCGATCTCCATACGGATACGGCTTGCGGCTTCATCCACGAGGTCAATGGCCTTATCGGGCAGGTTACGGTCGGTGATATAGCGGTGCGACAGGGTTACTGCGGCAACAATGGCTGGATCGGTGATGTCCACGCCGTGATGCACTTCGTACTTTTCCTTGAGCCCACGGAGGATTGCGACGCTGTCCTCAACCGTAGGTTCATCGACCAATACCTTTTGAAAACGCCTTTCCAGCGCTGCGTCCTTCTCGACATAGCGCCGGTACTCATCCAGCGTGGTGGCGCCGATGCAGTGTAATTCGCCGCGTGCCAAAGCTGGCTTCAACATGTTTCCGGCGTCCATGGCCCCCTCCGCCTTACCGGCCCCCACCATCGTATGCAACTCGTCAACGAACAGGATCACCTGACCCTCTTGTTTGGCCAGATCGTTCAGCACCGCCTTGAGCCGCTCTTCGAACTCACCGCGGTATTTCGCCCCCGCGATAAGCGCGCCCAGATCCAGCGCCAATAGGCGGCGGCCTAACAGACCCTCGGGGACCTCGTTATTGATAATCCGTTGCGCAAGACCTTCCACGATCGCCGTCTTGCCCACCCCCGGTTCACCGATCAATACGGGATTGTTCTTGGTGCGCCGCTGCAGCACCTGGATGGTGCGCCGAATTTCGTCGTCCCGACCGATGACCGGATCGAGTTTGCCCTGCGCGGCGCGTTCGGTGAGGTCTATGGTGTATTTCTCTAGCGCCTGACGATGTTCCTCGGCGTTGGGATCTTCGACTTTCTGCCCACCACGCAATGTGTCGATGACCTGTTCGACACTGCCCTTGACGGCTCCCGCCGCGGTGAGCAACTTACCCAGCGTACCGCCGTCTTCCAGCGCCGCCAGCACGAACAGCTCACTCGAGATGTAGGCGTCCTGACGTTGCTGGGCCAGCTTGTCTGTTACATTAAGAAGCCGTCCCAAGTCATTGGAAATGTGAATGTCTCCGGCCTGCCCGTGCACTTCCGGCAGCTGATCCAGGGCGTCCCCCAACTGAGATCGCAACTTGTTGACGTTGACATCCGCCTGGGTCAACAGATGGCGCACCGTACCGCCTTCCTGGTCCAACAGCGCGATCATCACGTGCAGCGGTTCGATGAATTGATGATCCCGCCCGACCGCCAAGCTCTGGGCGTCGGCCAGCGCGAGTTGAAATTTCGCTGTCAGTTTGTCCATTCGCATGAAGGTTTTCGCCTCAAGTTCTCAAGCGCGCCCCGGTACAGTGTCGGCCGGTCCCCGGGTTATCGATATTTCACGCTAGATTTTTTGTCCAACTGCTTGATTAACGGGGAGCGACGCTGCGTGTATCGTGTCGCTGCCAAGTCCGTCTCCCGGCCATGCTTCTCTCTACGTGGGGCGCGAAGGTGCGTTTTTCAAGCACTTTTTCGTCAGCGCGCATCGTTCTCGGAGATGAAGCGCTGGATGCGTGCGAGGCAATCTTCGGACCGCTTATGGGCCACGGTGACGGGGGCGCCGGCGCGGATGCGCGCCCGACTGCGCAGCACCAGCGCGGGGATGATGCGGCCCACACCGCGCACACCGGACACATGCAGCGGTACGATGGGCACCTGCGCGAGGTCGGCGAGAAAGACGATGCCGGGTTTCAGGGGTGCCGGGGGCGCTTCGGGCGGATGAATTCGCCCTTGCGGAAACAGCGCCAGCGCTTCGCCGCGTTCCAGCGCCTGGCGCGCGGTATAGAAAGCCTTCTCAGGTCGGTGCGACCGATCCACCGGGATGCACCCGACGAGATTGAACAGCCAGCGCAACCACCAGCGGTTGTATTGTTCGGTAGCGATCATGAATCGCAGCGGCCGCGAACAGGCGGCAATCATCAACAGCGGGTCGAGACCCGAGATATGGTTGGCCGCGACAATCACGCCACCGCGCTCGGGCAGCGGAACGGGATCTGATTCCAGGCGGTGGAAACGGCGACAAAAAAGCCGATTCAGTCCATCGAGCCAGTTGAGTCCAGCACTGCCCCAGTCCGCCCCGTTGTACCGTGCCGCGCGCATTGCAATCATCACCAGTCCGGCTGCGACGCCAACGCCGAGCAACACCATTGACGTTTCAGTCATGACCGTATTCTATCGCTGCCGCATTCCTGGCGGTTATCGTGCAGTCCTGACTTCGTGCCGCTCGAACACCTCCGGTAACGCGCGCAATGCGACTTTTCCGAGTGCCGTGCGTGGAAGTTCCTCCACGACAGCGAAGCGTGTAATCTGATTGTGACTGGACACGCGAGCGTTGAACTCCTTGAGTACCGCTTTGGCTTTGTCGACTTGATCGGGGGGATCGATGGCGAGCACGGCAGCGGGCCGCATCTCGACTTCCACGACGCCGGCCTCTTTCAAAACCGGATGCCGCTCAAGCATGATCTCCAGGTCTTCCGGATAAACGTTCTTACCCGCCTCGGTAACGATCAAACGCTTGCACCGCCCGGTCAAAACGATCTTGTCTCCATCCACTAGCCGCGCGATGTCACCCGTTTTGTACCAACCTTCGTGCATCACTTCCTCGGTATGTTTTTGGTCGACGTACCCGAGCATGACATTCGGGCCACGCACCCATAACTCGCCGCTGCCACCGGCGTCGGGCTCGTGCACCTTTACCTGGACCCCTTCCAGAGGCCGGCCGACGCTTTCCAGCAGTGGGTCGCCGGGGATCTGTACCGCCACCACCGGCGAACACTCCGTCAAACCGTACCCCTGAATCACATCCAGCCCGAGGTTGCGAAAGAACCGGTTAATGTTCGGGTCCAGGCGTGAGCCACCACTCAACCAGCACTTGACCGCGCCTCCGAGGCGCTTGCGTACCGGCTGGTTGAAATACCGACGCAGCGGATAAGGCAAATGGCGCAGCAACGCCAAATAGCCGTGCAACAGACGTCCCCCTTCCTCAAAGCGCTTTTCCATTCCCAGCATCAAGTTACGAAACAACCGTGGCACACCGATCATGAGGGTTATACGTTCTTCGGTGAGCGCTTCGAGAATCTCATTGGCGGCCAACAGCCTCGGGAGCACGATCGTCGCGCCCTTGTGCAAGGGCAGCAACATGCCACCGGTCATCTCCATTGCATGCGAAAGCGGCAACAGGGACAGAAAACGATCCCGCGGTCCGATATCGATCTTTAGCTTTGCGGCCGACAAAACATTGGAAAGGATGTTGTTGTGGGAAAGGCGCACAACTTTCGGTTGGCCGGTGCTTCCAGAGGTGTATATCCGCACCGCCTCCTGGTCTCCGCCCCCGTTGCCGTCGCGGGTTTGTTCGATTCCCGCGGCGGCCGCATCGCTTTCCAATTCGATCTCCAGCGTGTCGCGCAAGCCCCGGTCTTTACCCTGATACAGAATGCGCTTCGGGTCGAGCGCGCTTGCTTGCGCGCGCAACTCCTCGTCGCTGTTCCCCGTGTGCAGCGGAGCCACCACCGCTCCAAGCTTCCACACCGCCATTGCTGACGCGCCCCACTCCGGGCCGTTGGGGCCGAGAATCCCGACTCGATCCCCAGGCTCGATGCCGGCCTCGCGCAAGCGGTGCGCAAGAGTGAGCGCGCAACCACGGATTCGGCCATAGCTGAATTCGTCACGGCGATTCTTTGCGCGCCGCACCCAGGCGGTTTGCTGCGGCAGACGGGTAAGGGCGGCGTCCACCAACTCCCAAAGGCTGTGCATCATGACGGTGAATTATTCGGAATGGGCAAAGCTGCCCGTGCGGAAATCAGATTCAGTGAGAACGCGTCAAAGCATAAACCAGTCCCGTCTCAAGTCCAATATTGCGCCGCGGGGTCAACGGCGGTTCTTCGGCCCCGGAGCGCAGACGATGTGGGATTCGCTCGAATCGGGCGCGCGCGAATAGCCGTCCCGACGTCGTACAGCGACCGCGGCCACGACCGCCGACAGGCTAGTGTCTGCCGTCCGGTATCGCTATCATGCGGACACGACAACTCCATGTCGCGTGGCCATCGTTGACTGATCCGCAAGTGTTGCATCACACACGATCCATCCGGGCCGTAGATCGGAGCGAAATCCGATCACTCGTCAAGATCACGCTCGCCGAAGACGTCCGATCCGGAGATCTGACGGCGGCGCTCATCGACCCCGGATTCCAAACCTACGCGGACCTGATCACCCGGCAGGATGCCGTATTGTGCGGTACCGATTGGTTCGACGAGGTATTCCGACAATTGGACCCTGCGATCGGGATTCAGTGGCATGCCGCAGACGGGGACGAAATCGCCGCCGATCAGGTTCTGTGTCGCGTATACGGGCCAGCCCGCTCCGTACTCACCGGCGAGCGTAGCGCGATAAACCTATTGCAAACACTTTCCGGAACCGCGACGCAGACCCATCGTTACGCGCGCTTGCTACAGGGTACGCATGCACGTCTGCTCGATACGCGCAAGACCATACCCGGTCTGCGCACGGCGCAAAAATACGCGGTCCGGTGTGGCGGCGGTTACAACCACCGAATGGGATTACATGACGGGGTGCTGATCAAAGAGAACCACTTGCGCACCGACGAGTCGATCGCCGAAATCCTCTCCCGGGCCCGCACCACGACGCCGCCGACTGCGCTACTGGAGATCGAAGTGGAGACCTTGGCAGAACTCGAAGAGGCGCTGGCGGCGGGGGCAACGCGCATCATGTTAGATAATTTCCGCATCGCCGACTTGGAACGTGCCGTGCGCCTCGCGGGAGACCGGGCCGAACTCGAAGCCTCCGGTAACGTTACGCTCGACAATCTACGAGCGATCGCCGAAACAGGCGTGGATTTCATCTCTGTCGGCGGTATCACCAAGCATATCGTGGCGGTGGATTTTTCCCTGCAATTCGGCAAGTAGCCCGGAATGGCCGCACGCACCGATGTCGGCTTAGTCCGCTGACAACGCGCGCGCCGGTTTGCTCCGCAACTTCTGCGCCCAATCGTAGAAGGTTACCGGGGGTGCGCGCCCACCATCGCCCGCCTCACTTGGCGCCGTCACGCGCGCTCCCTGCCGGCGACCGTTGCGCAACCGCTCCTGGGCTTGCGCCGCCGCCTGGTGCAGGGACTTGGAATAACTGAATGCGTAGGCACGGGGCGGTTGCTGCGGATCCTCGGCCTTCGCCCACACGTAAATCGCGCCGGATGTGCTCTGCGTCTTGTCCGGTTCGACGATATCGACGGCCAGAACCCGCAGATTCTGCAGGGCGGCGCTTTCTACGGGCCAACCCAGTAACCCTTGTACGGCAAAATACACAGCGACCACGGTGACGAAGGTCACGACCACGGACGCGGCTTTCACCGGCCATGGCCACGGCGTCCGTAAGTTTACGTTCAACAGCAGAATCGCAAGCACCGTCAGCGCAACGGTAATTCCAATCAGCGGCTCGCTCACAATGCGTATGGGGTCAGAGTTTTCGGCAGTCGGTTGATGTCTTTGACCTCGCGCTCGCGGGTAACGGTAAAACGCACCACCGTGCGCTCTTCGTCCTCACGCCGTAATTCGACTTGGTCCACGAACGCCAAACGAAATTCCGGGTTCACGCGTTCGACTTTAACGGTGACCGGGACCGGAGCGCCGCCGGCCGCCTGATAATAGTACAGGTTGACGACGTATTCGCCGGTGATAATGCCGCGCAGTGTCACGATTTCCTGGTTGATGGGATAAACCACCGATTCTCCGTCGATCTCCACCGTATCGTTGACCTCGCCACGATCGTCGCGATCGAGGTGCATCCAACCCGCGTCCCGCGCAAGGTAGGACACGGTGGCCCCGTGCGGGTCCTCGACCCACAGATCGATGTCGTCCGCGAGGTGCGCCGGCCAGGTCGCACTGATAATGAACTCGGCTTTCGGATCCAGGATACCGGTCTTGGCGATCGGGTTGACGAACAACACCGCCACAATGAACAGAAACGTGAATCCGAGCAGCGCATTGAACAGGAGATCGGTGAACGGATCGGTGAAGGATCGAGTGGGCGCCATGGTTATCCGCCGTCGACGACCGGCGCGAGATGCGGAACCACGTATATCTCCGTGACCTCGGTAATCCCGGCTATCAACTCCTCGGCCCCTCGTTCCGCCAGATGATACTGCAATCCGGTGAGGATACCCCCCACGAGTCCGGTCAGCGTCGTCACTAATGCGACGCGCATCCCTCCGCTCATATCTACCAACATATCGCGCAGGGTGGTGATATCGAATTCCCCGATCTGCGACACCGCCTGCAACATCAGAATGAAACCGATCACGGTACCCAGCAAACCCAGTTTGATCATCAAGTCGGCGACGACCCAACCGATCTGATAAGGAGACTTGATGCGGCGGCTCAAAGCGTCCAGCAACTGACTCTGATCGTTGTCCGGCGCCCGCATTGCGTCGGTGCGCGCCTTGCGCAACAAATTACCGATGTGCTCACTCAAGAATCCGGCCGGCACGGTGCGCTGCCCGTCGATGACGACCTGGCCGGACACGAGTTCAATCCCGGGCGATTCGGTATCGCGAAGCCATTGCCGTGTAACTCGCAAATGATTCAATTGCCGTGACAGGCGGGAGACGATCCAGCCCGCATGCACACAAGTCAGGGCGAAAATCACGATGATCACGAGGGACAAATGGCTCGTGTCGGAGGCAAGCAACGCACGCAACCAGCCCTGGTCCCAGACGACAACCCAGCCCACCAGTAGTGCACCGATGAAAATCAGCCAGCGCAGGAACAAGTAATAAGGCAGCCCGATCACGAACAACCCGTACTATGCACCTGCGTTCACTGCGCCTCTTGTAACCAGGAGTCCAGCAGAGATGCTGTGACCGGCCCCAGGTGGCGGCGCGCGATCTCGCCGGCGGGCGAAACCAGGAATGTCGTGGGCAGCCCGGTCAGGGGTTCGAACGGGATGACCGGCTCTTCGCCCGCGCGCACGATGGGATAATTAATCCGCCTCTCGCGCACGAACGCGCGCAACGTCCCGTCGTCGATCTCCTCGAAGTTGACGCCCACCACGCGCGCGGCACGTGCGGGTCGGCCGGCAAACTCAACGAGCTCCGCGATTTCCGCGATGCACGGCGCACACCAGGTGGCCCAAAAATTCACGACCACCCACTCACCGGCATATTCGGACAGCGTGAGCGATCCTCCGTTCAGATCCGCAAGGGTGAAATCCGCTCGCTCCGCCCACACAGGCCGCAGCGTACCGATTACTGCGACCAGAATGACGAGGAGTAATCTACGCACGGCTTACCGGTCCGAGATCGAGGGGCCCGTTTCCATATCGGCGACGCGCGCACGCAACCGCTGCAGGTATCGATATACCGTGCGCTCACTGACCCCGAGCATGTGTGCAGCCTGCGCCCGGTTACCGCCACTGGCCCGCAGGGCAGCGACGATCGCTTCCGACCGGTCACGCCGGGAGTTCGCCGTCAACCAGGGCTCTGCGCCCGCCGGCACGCCCTGTGCGGGCGCGGACACCGGTTCGAAAACCAGATGCTCGCGGCTCAGCATAGAGCCTGCGGCGAGCACGTTGGCGCGTTCCAGAATGTTGCGCAGCTCACGCACGTTGCCGGGATACTCGTATTCGAGCAGTGCTTCGATGACCGATGCCGAAAGCGGTAACTGCGCACCTCCCCCCTCCATGTTATTTAAGAAATAATCGGCCAATGCCGGAATATCGTCTTTGTGTTCGCGCAGCGGTGGTACGGTCACCGGAAACGCAGACAGCCGATAATAGAGATCGCGGCGAAATCGTCCTTCCGTAACCAACTCCGACAACAGCGTGTTGGTCGCCGCGACGATGCGCACATCGACCTTGATGTACTCGGTGCCGCCGATGCGGCGGAACGTCCCGGTTTCGAGCACGCGTAATAACTTGGTCTGCAACGCGAAAGGCAGCTCCGACACCTCATCGATGACCAGCGTTCCACCGTCCGCGGCCTCGAATAAGCCGGGCTTCCTCGTGGTGGCTCCGGTAAATGCGCCCTTTTCATGCCCGAACAGCTCCCGCTCGATCAGGCTCTCGCCCAGCGTGCCGCAATCCACGACCACGAACGGACCTGCGTGCCGGTCGGAGTAATGGTGGATATAATGCGCGGCGCATTCCTTCCCGACCCCGCTTTCGCCCTCGAGCAGCACCGTCGTCGTGGTGGCGGCGACCCGTTGCAACAAGCTTACCAGATGCAACATCGGCTTGGATCGGCCCACCATCGTGAATGGAGCGTGGTCCTCGTTATTGAGGGTCACGAGCGCCTCACCCATGAAAGCGACCTTACCGTCGGCATCGAACAACGGGGTCGCTTTGAGCTGCACCCGCTCCTCAGCGCCGGTCTTGTCGTAGTGCACGTGAACCACATTGGTGGGACGCCGCTTACCGAACACTTCGAGCAACGGACAGTGTTCTCCGTTCTGATGACACGGAACGTTGGAACGATGCGAAACTTCGTAACAATGGCGTCCGACCACATCGTTTTCGGATACGTCGTATCGCTCGCAGTATTTCTGGTTGGCCGCAACAATCCGGTAGGCGCTATCGATGATCATGTACGCCTCGGGAAGCAGTTCCAGCAATTGGTGGCAATCCGGGCGGTCGCCGGTGTCGTCACGCATATCGACCTCAACCGCGTGTCAGAAGAGTGCGTATTTTGTCATGACGGCGAAAGCGTGTCAGTAGTGTCAGTATCCCCGAGGGGGAATATAAATGGCCCGCGATCGTCCGTAGTATACCCACAGCCCGAAATCGTTTATGACAGCCACTGTCATGACAAGTGTCGGATACGTTCAGATAGGTTTTCGACTCTGACAAGCTGTATGCACGGCCCAGCGGAACTGATTGACCCTGGCATGGCTCTTGCAACACACTCACGACCGATGAGTCCCAACCGGAGACAGGATATTGACTGGAAAATTGATCAGACTGGTCGCCACACTGTGCCTCATGCTTTCTGGCGGTTCACTTGCAGTGGCGACTGGCGATACCATCACCGCCCAGCTCGTGGTCGCGCAACAGGACGGCGAGCCGGGCACCGATACGAGCAAACCGAAGCCGGGTGAGGAAGAAGAGGAGCCGGACTGCTGACAGGGTTACTCGTAAGCATTCATCGAAAACGTCAACCGAAGGAGGAACTGCAATCATGCGATTACTGACTCTGCTGTCCACCATTATGACCGTCACCGGAATCGTTGTGGCGCCGGGGGCGAGCGCCGCAGAAAACAAACCAGTGGGAATTACCCAGGAGGCGTGGGTCGCTGACAAGATCGAAGGCGATATCAAGGAAGGGGTCGTCATGGGCGTCCCCGTTAAGCACGGCAAGGAAACCGTCACCGTGCAAAGAAACCAGGACAACAAGGCGACCGTCAATCCCGCCTTTGCGAAGACCTCACGTCCGTGCCCGCCGTTCTGCATCCAGCCTGCGTCACTCGCGCCGGGCGTCGAGACCATCGGCGAAGTGGAGTTGATCAGCTACGCGAAGCGCATGAGCGACGGTGACGACACCATCGTGCTGATCGACTCGCGCACACCGGACTGGGCGGCAAAAGGCACTATCCCGGGCGCTATCAACGTGCCGTGGACGCAATTGAACCCGGCCAAAGGCGCGACCCCCATCGACATCGCCGAAATCATGCAGAATATTTTCGGAGTGACGGAAAGCGAAGGTCTTTTCAACTTTTCCGATGCCAAGACCGCAGTCATGTTCTGCAACGGAATGTGGTGCGGTCAGTCGCCCAACAACATCCAGAATCTGCTGAAATTCGGCTACCCGGCGCACAAGATCAAATGGTACCGGGGTGGCATGCAGGACTGGGAAATTCTCGGTCTGACGACCGCCAAGCCGCAGTCATAACCGCCGACATATGACCTGACGAAAAGCGGGGGTACGCCCCCGCTTTTTTATTCCATCCAGATCAGCGACGCCATGCGCCCACATCGCGGGTTGCGGCGATAGGAGAAAAACCGCCGTGCATCGCGGACCGTGCACAGCGACGCATCCCAAGCACAGTCGTGCACGCCAAGCCGGGCGAGACGCAGCGCGGCCAGCCGGTACAGGTCGGCGAACCAACGGTCGGTACGAGACGAGGGCGTAAAACACGCCCTCGCCTGCGGGTCCCGGCCGGCCAGTGCGGTCTTCACCTCACTGCCGATCTCGAAGGCGCGTGGACCGATTGCCGGCCCCAACCATGCCAACAACCCGTGCGGCTCGATACCGACGGCCGCCACCCCCGCCTCAATCACGCCGGAGACCAGACCGCGCCACCCGACGTGCAGCACCGCCACCCGCTGACCGTCCCGATCACACAAGAACAGCGGCAGACAATCCGCGGTCAGCACCGCGCACACAACGCCACGGCGATCGGTAAAGCTGCCGTCCGCACCGCGCGCCCCACCCGTGACCGCGTCGATCACGCGCGCGCCGTGTACCTGACCCAACCACACCGGTTCAGCGCCTACGCCAAGCGATCGCAGTCGGGCACGATTCTCCGCAACATCAGCCGGATCGTCCTCCACGTGGTCGGCAAGATTCAGCGAATCGTAGGGTCCGCGGCTGACTCCCCCCAACCGGCAAGTGGTCAAGGCGCGAACCCCCGCCGGTGCATTCCACGCCGCCGGGACCGTAACTATCGCCGCGCGACTCACGGCGCCCGCTCGGCATGCGCCCGCAGGTCCTCGCCGAGCGCCTGCACCAGATCGTTCAGGTCGGGAGGTAACGGAGCGTGCCATACGCACTCGCGAGCGGAGTGTGGATGAATCAGGCCCAGTCCGGTGGCGTGCAGAGCCTGGCGCCTGCAACCGCGCAGGACCCGGGTCAGTGCTTCCGTAGCACCCGACGGAATGCGCAGACGCTGACCGTAGACGGGATCTCCCAGCACCGGGAACCCGAGGTATTTCATATGCACACGAATCTGGTGCGTACGGCCGGTATCCAGCCGCACCCGCAGCACCGTGTGGGCGCGGAAACGCGTGGCCACACGGTAATGGGTGATCGCCTCCTTACCCTTTGCCGTGACCCGCATGCGGCGCCGATCATGCGGGTCACGACCGATCGGCTCGTCAACCGTCCCCCCTGAGATGACCTGTCCGCATACCACGGCCAGATACTCGCGGTGTACTTGACGCGCGGCGAGCTGCTCGATCAGGTCGAGTCGCGCCGACTCACTTCGGGCCACGACCATCAACCCGGAGGTATCTCTGTCCAAGCGATGCACGATCCCGGCACGCGGTAGTCGCCGCAAGCGCGGGTCGTAGTGCAGCAGGCCGTTCAGCAGCGTTTGATCGGGGTGTCCAGCACCCGGATGTACGATCAGGCCCGGCGGTTTGTTTACCACCAGCAGCACGTCATCCGCGTGTACCACCTCGATGGATACCGGCTGCGCCCGCCATTCGGGCTCGGGTGTCTCGGGCACCGCAATATCGACGCGTTCACCACCGACCACCGGGTCTCGCGGCCGCGGCACTTCGTCGTCCAACAAGACCAGGCCGGCCCGCAACCACCCTTGGATCACGGTCCGCGAATACTGTGGAAACAGGCGCGCCAGCGCCTTGTCGGCGCGCGCGCCAGCCAATTCAATGGGTATCGTGGCACACAAATGCGTCATGTTCCGTTTCGGACTCCCGGCTCTTCCCGCGCGCTTTGGTTTAAGGTTATCCTTGGCCCGCCGTCAAGCCCAACAAGATTCGATATGGCTCGTTTTTGGACAGTCGTAATTGGCCTCACCCTCGCCGCATTGCTGGCGGGGTGCTCGGTGTTCCGGTCGCAGGAATCGGAATCCGCCCAATGGACCGTTGAAGAGTTTTACCGAGAAGCCAACGAAGCACTGTTCAAGAAACGTTATCAGTACGCCATCGAAACCTATCAGAGGCTCGAATCCCGCTATCCCTACGGACCCTATGCCGAGCAGGCGCAGCTGGAAATCGGTTACGCCTATTATAAGAACAGCGAACCGGAAGCGGCCATCGCCGCCGCCGAACGTTTCATTCGCCTGCATCCGACCCACCCCAATGTCGACTACGCGTTCTATCTGAAGGGGCTAGCCAATTTCCATAACGAACAGGGTATCTTGAGTCAATTCGGTCTCGGCGAGGCGAGTGACCGCGATCCGCGCTCCGGCCAGTATGCGTTCGACGCATTCCGCGATCTAGTGAGCCGCTATCCGGACAGCCGGTATGCGGACGACTCCCGCCAGCGCATGAGGTTCCTGTTGAACACATTGGCCGAGCACGACGTTCAGGTTGCGGACTACTACATGCGTCGCGGCGCGTACATCGCTGTCGTCAATCGCTGCAAGCACGTCATCGAGAACTACCCGCGCGCGCCAGCGGTAGAGGACGCGCTGGGAATGATGGCAATGGCCTACAGCGAGATGGGTATGCCGGAACTCGCCGCGGATACTGTCAAGATTCTTAAGCTGAACTTTCCCGGCAGCCGCTACAACGACGAGTTGGGTGAAGCCGTCGTCGTGGAAGACGACGGCGAAGACGCCGGGAGCGACGACGGTTTCTTCAAACGATTGTTCAGCGGTTTCCGACGCGACTCCTGAATCCGGAGGTAATGGGATAGCGGCGATCGCGGCCGAAGGCACGGCGCGTAATGCGCACGCCGGGAGCCGCCTGACGACGCTTGTACTCATTCCGATCCACCAGTTGCGCGACCCTTTCGACGACATCGGGCGCGAATCCTTGTGCGACGATCTCCGCCGGTGAGCGGTCCTGTTCGATATAAAGCTCCAGGATCGGGTCGAGCACATCGTACGGCGGCAGAGTGTCCTCGTCCTTTTGATCCGGCGCCAGTTCCGCAGAAGGCGCACGCGTAAGCACGCGCTGGGGGATCGCCGCGGAAATTGCGTTCCGGTAGCGTGCCAACCGGTAGACTAGAGTCTTGGAAACATCCTTGATCACCGCAAAACCACCTGCCATATCGCCGTAAAGAGTCGCGTAACCCACGGCCATCTCACTTTTGTTTCCGGTCGTCAATACTATGCTACCGCTCTTGTTCGAAATCGCCATCAACACCATACCCCGGCAGCGCGCCTGCAGATTTTCCTCCGTCGCGTCGCGCGGCGCGTCGGCGAATACCGGTTTCAACTGCTCGAGAAAAGCTTCAAACATCGGTTCAATCGAGATCTCGTGAAAAGCGACGCCCAGGGTATCGGCCTGGTCACGCGCATCGTCGACGCTCATCGGTGCGGTATAGCGCGACGGCATCGATACCGCTTGTATGGCCTGTGGGCCGAGCGCGTCCGCGGCTATGGTCAGCGTAAGCGCTGAATCAATACCGCCGGATAATCCCACCACGGCGCCATCGAACCCGTTCTTGCCGACATAGTCCCGTACGCCGCACGTCAAGGCGCGATACACCTCTTCCTCGACGCTTTGGAGCGAGTCGATACCTGCTGATGCCGGCGCCGGATACGGCTTCAATGCAAGCCGGCAGACCATGGTGTCTTCCTCGAAATGGCGCGCCCGTTGGGTCAGCGCGCCGTCGCGATCGACGACAAAAGAAGCGCCGTCGAACACCAACTCGTCCTGGCCACCCACCATGTGAGCATAGATCACCGGCACCCGATTGCGCCGCGCTCGGTCGGCGACGATCTTGAAACGTTCCTCGTCGCGACCGATGTGGAACGGCGATGCGTTTAGGTTAATCACCACCTGCGCACCGGCCGCCACCGACTCTTCCACGGGCCCTGCCCACCATATGTCCTCGCAGATCGTCACGCCGAAACGAACCCCTCGGAAATCGACCACACAGGGTGCGCAACCCGCGTCGAAATAGCGTCTTTCATCGAACACGCTGTAATTCGGCAACCGCTGTTTTCGGTAGGTACCGATCACCCGACCCCGATCCAGGAACGCCGCCGCATTGTACAGAGCACCATCTTCGGCGAGCGGCAACCCCAGCAACACGCCAATCCCATCCACCGCATCGGCGACCCGCTCGAGACCGTCCCGCGCACAACGCAGGAATGCCGGCCGCAGCAGGAGATCTTCGGGTGGATAACCAGTCAGCGCCAACTCCGGGAACACAGCCAGCTCGCAACCGTACCGATCCCGCGCCGCGTGAGCAGCAGCCACGATACGCGCGACGTTTCCCGCAACATCGCCGACAGTAAGATTCAATTGCGCCACCGCCACCTTGAGGGTGTCGCTAGTGGATTCAGTCATTTAACTTCGCTGAACGAAAAGGGTCGCCTATTGCTGATCGAAGCTCGGTATTGTCGGCGAATCCCCTGCGCTGCGCAAAACTGCGATAAGCGAATTCAGTGTTACACTGAACGCGTGATGCACATAGAGATCAGGCACAGTTTGTCGCACGTGGATCGAGCGCAATGGAACGCGCTTACGGCGAGGCTCGCGAATCCGTTCGTGAGCCACGAATTCCTGTGCGGGCTCGAAGCATGCGGTTGCGTCGGACACCCTACCGGATGGTCGGCCAACCATGTGCTGGGCTATAGCGACCGATCGCGCTCACACCTGGTCGGCGCCATCCCTATGTATACCAAGTTTCATTCCTACGGCGAGTATGTGTTCGACTGGGCGTGGGCGGATGCCTACCAACGTGCGGGCCTGGAATACTATCCAAAACTGGTCGTCGCGGTACCGTTCACGCCGGTGGCTGGACCGCGGATCCTGTTCAGCGACACGCGCGTTCGCGATGCACTCGTGGATTACACCCTCGACTATGCCGAGCGGGAGGCGGTGTCCTCCCTGCACTGGTTGTTTATCGAAGGGGACGACCTGCAGACCCTCAATACGCGGGGCCTCCTGCATCGGACGGGTACACAATTCCACTGGCAGAATCGCGGCTATACCAGTTTTACCGATTATCTGGGCGCATTCACGGCGCACAAACGCAAGAAAATCAAACGCGAACGTCGCCGGGTCCACGAATCGGGAATCCGGTTCGAGATGTTGTCCGGCGACCACCTGCAACCACGGCATATCGAAATCATGTATGCGTTCTATCGTTCCACCGTGGCGGTACACGGCGCGATCCCCTACCTCACCCGTGAGTTCTTCCTGACGTTCGCCGACGTTATGCGCGAACACGTCGTCCTCATCCTAGCGCGCCTGGATTCGAATTATGTGGCCGGCGCCTTGTATCTGCGCGGCGCCGACGCCCTTTACGGGCGATACTGGGGCGCATCGGCGGACTTCAGAGGGTTGCATTTCGAAACCTGCTACTATCGCCCCATCGAATACTGCATCGAACACGGACTCCAACGGTTCGAGGCCGGCGCCCAGGGAGAGCACAAATTGAGCCGCGGCCTGCTGCCGACTCCGACACACTCCATGCATTGGTTGCGGGAACCGCGATTCGCGTCTGCGGTCGCCCATTTTCTCCGCCACGAAAAAGACGGCGTAGCCCACTATCGTGAAACTCTGAGCGCCCATTCGCCGTTCAAGGACGCAAAAACCGACCCCTTGCGCGAAGCCCGATAGCTGTACAATATGGTCAATTTCATCGGCAAGTCGCAGCGGAAATCGGTGTTTTTCATTCCGACCAACGTCAACCCACCACGCTTTCCACCGGTGGACCAGGCGAGCCCCGAAGGGTTGCTCGCGATCGGCGGTGATCTCTCCAGTGAGCGTCTGCTGGCCGCCTATCGGCAGGGCATTTTTCCGTGGTACAGCGCCGGCCAGCCTATCCTGTGGTGGTCACCGAACACGCGCGCGATTCTTTATCCCGACCGCATCAGGGTCTCGCGCAGCCTGCGCAAGACCCTCAAACGCGGCCATCTGTCCGTCACTGCCGACACCCGTTTCACCGACGTGATCCGCGCCTGTGCGGCTCCTCGCAACGGCGAAACAGGAACCTGGATTACCCCACAGATGATCGACGCTTACGTGGCGTTACACGAGCGCGGTTACGCCCACTCGATGGAAACCTGGGAACAGGGCGAATTGGTGGGCGGCTTATATGGTTTGGCTTTGGGGCGCGGGTTCTTCGGTGAGAGCATGTTCTCCCGCGTCTCAGATGCTTCCAAGGTGGCGCTGGTGCGCCTGGTGGAATTTCTCGACCGCAGGCGCTTCTTGTTCATCGATTGTCAAATGCCGTCGGAGCATCTGGCTTCTCTTGGCGCGCAGTCCGTACCGCGAGAACGATTCATGGAGGAGCTCGCGCGGGCCCTGAGGTTCCCGGACGACGTCGGTCCGTGGACGGATTGAAGACGGGGCGACACTGCCGTGCTGCGCGCCGAACAACCGATCAAGCTGTTTCTGTCCATGCCCCACCCTTGCCCGTATCTGCCCGAGGAAGAAGCCACTACGCTGGTTATCGACCCCGATCTACGTATGGATTCGTCGCTTTTGACGAAATTGACGCGTACCGGATTTCGTCGCAGCGGCGACATGATCTACCGTCCACACTGCGCGCGGTGTGCGGCCTGCGTATCGTTGCGAGTTTCGGTGAATTGCTTTGCCCCTACCCGCAGCCAGCGGCGCGTTTGGCGCCGTAATCTGGACGTCGAGACCCGGGCGGAACCCGCCCGCTTCGACGCTCAGCACTTTGCCTTGTATTTGAAGTACCAGGCAGCGCGGCATCCGGCCAGCAGCATGCACGACCCGGACCCGGAAAAATACGAGAGCTTTTTGATCAGCGAACGCGCCGATACCGACTTTTTCGTCATGCGCATCGAAGGCCGGCTCGCCGGCGTTGCGGTCGCCGATCGTCTCGCCGACGGCCTCTCCGCAGTGTATACCTTCTTCGACCCCGCGTTGACCAAACGGAGTCTCGGAACTTACGCAATTCTCTGGGAAATCGAATACGCCAGAACCCTGGGGCTGGAGTGGGTCTACCTGGGGTATTGGATCGAAGCGTGCGGTAAAATGTCCTACAAGACCAAATTCACCCCGGCCCAGGGCTACATCGAAAATCGCTGGCAGCCAATAGACTGAACCCCGCCCCTTTACCGCTTAGCCGCCATCCGGCATGATACGCCCCGCATTGACTACCCACACTTAGATTTTGGCTAAAGAAGATCATATCGAAATGGAAGGTACGGTAGTGGAAACACTGCCCAATACCCAGTTCCGCGTGGAACTGGAGAACGGACACATCGTCACCGCGCACATATCCGGTAAGATTCGTAAGAATTACATCCGTATCCTGCGCGGCGACACAGTGACCGTCCAACTGACGCCGTACGATCTTTCTAAAGGACGGATCGTCTACCGAAACCGGTAACCGAGCTGGTGCGTCTTTCGTCTCCCCAGGCTCTGGCAACCCTCGTACTCCTCCACGCGATGCGGGCCGGCGCGGGCGAGCCCGATGTCGTGGACGCCGTACTGAAATGCACTCAGCGCGATTGCGTGATCGCGGCGACCGTCAGTCATGCGGACAGCGGTTGGGAACATTACGCGGATCATTGGCGCGTGCTGCTCCCGGATGGCGACGAGCTGGCGCGGCGGGTGCTGCATCATCCGCATGTGGATGAGCAGCCCTTCACGCGCAGCCTCGGCGGCGTGTCGATCCCCGAGGGTGTCACCCACGTGTTCGTCGAAGCCCACGACAGCGTGCATGGCTACGGCGGCGCGCGACTGAGGCTCGCCGTGCCCGGCGCAGCGGGCGCACCCGAATAGGAACGGAAGAAAAAGAGAGGGGTCCGGAACGGACCCCTCGCAATAGCCCTGCGGAATAGGATGCTCCCTGCATTGCGCAAGCGCCCATTGACTTGCGCCGACCCATAGACGGTAGAAGCTCGACTTTTATTCCATTCGGAAAGGCGATCAGGCGTTTATACCCGGCCCTTTGAGGGAATAAATCCCCGCTACAGGCGTCTTTTGGTATTCGGTAAGATAGGTTGTCCGGTTCACGACGCGCGATGATGAAATCGCTGAAACGGTTGAGAATGAGTGAGTTTCGGCGCCGATTGTCTGGTGCCCGTCCGCGCTTGTTTCGTACCGCCTACGCGTGGACCCACGACCGCGACGTGGCGGAAGACCTGGTCCACGAGGCGTTCGCGAAAGCGTTGCGCAATGCCGGGCAGTTGCGTGAACCCGATGCGCTGGAGGCCTGGTTGTTTCGTATCATGACCAATTGTTGGCACGACCACCTGCGGCAGAATCCCGCCACCGATTCCCTGGATCGCATTGAGCTAACCTCGGAGACCACGCCCGAAGTGTTGCATAGCCGGCTGCAGATCATCGAGCGCGTGCGTCACGCGGTGGCCGAGCTGCCGCAGGGATTTCGCGAAACTGTGACGCTGGTCGATATCGAGGGATTCTCCTACGCCGATACGGCGAATATCCTCGACGTACCGGTCGGCACGGTCATGAGCCGACTGTCCCGGGGGCGGGCACGACTGCTGGCAGCTTTGAGATCCGACCTGGACCCGCCGGATGCGGAGACCGGCCCGCCACGCGTGAGGCGAATAAAATGACAGATCATCGGCGAGAGGATCAATTTTCCGACGAGCTGTTGAATGCGTTCGTCGACGACGAGTTGAGTGTCGAAGACAAGGAGCGCATCTATCGCCACCTGGAGGCCGATACAGAACTGCGACGGCGCGTGGACGAGTTGCGGCGTTTGAAAGACCTCACCCGTACCGCGTTTCAATCCGTCGAACCCGGTCGCAGACGGGGATCACCCGGCGTCGCTCGTCGACGTTGGGGCATGCAGTTGGCGGCCGGGCTGGCGGTGCTGGCGGTGGGTGCGGCGATCGGTTACGGAATCGCCACGCGCACCCTGGGGCCGGGCGAGGCCGCTCTCGCGCACAATCTGAAGGTGCTTTTCAACGTCAGCCGCAACGATCCGGGCGCGTTCAGCAAGGCCCTGGACCAGGCGGAAATTCTGCTCAAGAATGCCAGTCTTCACGAACCGGTGCGGGTGCGCGTGGTTGTGCACCTGGATGGACTGCGCCTGCTCACTGTCGAGACCGCGTTCGCACCGCGCATTCAGCGCATGCTGGAACGCTACGCGGGGCGACTCGTGTTCATGGGGTGCACCGCGACGAAGCGGCAGTGGGCCGGCGCCGGTGATCGGAGCGAACTTCTCCCGCAACTGGTGATGGTCGAGTCCGGCATCCACGAAGTAGTTCGCGGCGAGCAGCAAGGCTGGACGAACATTCATATTTGACCGGTTTTTACGGAACGACCCCAGCACCAACAACGCAAATCATCTCTACCCCATCGGGCGCCACGCGCGGCAGACGGCGACGCCTGGTGAAGCAGGTCGGCGCGGTGTCCGGGTCGCTGCTCGAGGCCCATCAGCCGTACCAGCACGCGCCCAAACGACACTGATTTCTTGGGTCTTGTCCCAGTACTGTTTATAATTACAGATACTGTACGCACTGACAGGCAGTATGGTGGAAGACCTTACCGACCGACAAAAGGAAGTGCTCACCATGGTCCGGCGCTTCATCGAAACCCACGGTATGCCGCCGACACGGGCCGAAATCGCCGCCGCACTCGGTTTTCGTTCCGCGAATGCGGCCGACGACCACCTGCGCGCACTCGCCCGCAAGGGGGCACTCGAACTCAGTCCGGGCACGTCGCGGGGCATCCGCTTGGTAACGGCGACTGACAGCGCGCGCGGCCTGCCGATCGTCGGCCGGGTCGCCGCCGGCGGCCCCATTCTCGCCGAACAGCATATCGAGGATTATCTGCACATTCAGAGCAGCGCCTTCCGACCGCGTGCGGATTACCTGCTGCGGGTGGTGGGGATGAGTATGCGCGGCGCGGGCATCCTCGACGGCGATCTTCTGGCCGTGCATCGCACCAAAGACGTCACCAGCGGTCAGGTCGTGGTGGCACGCGTCAATGACGAAGTGACGGTGAAGCGTTATCGCCAGCGCGGCCACCAAGTGCACCTGATCGCGGAAAACCCGGAGTTCGCCACGATACTGGTTGATCTGCGCCACCACGTGCTGGAGATCGAGGGTGTCGGCGTCGGCATCGTGCGCAACGGCGGTCCGTTATGAGCGCGCCGCCGCCCTACTCGGAGGATCTCGACCAGCATCCGCTTGCGACGGTGTGGCGCGCGGGTCAGGTCATCATGATCGCCGATGCCGCACCCGACTACCGGACTTCATGGTTGATTCTGCCGGCGCTTGCCGCGCTGAAAACTCCCGAGCGTTGGATGACCTGGATCTCCCCGCCCTTCAAGCCCGCTCCCGAGGCCCTGCGCACCCATCGCATCAATCCCAGACATCTGCGCATCCTCAAAAGACGGACACGGCGCGAGAGCCTGTCTGCGGCGGAACAGGCGCTTGCCAGCCACACCAACGATATTGTCCTGGTCTGGATACAACGGTGTACCGCCAACGATCTCGAACGCTTACATCGCTTTGCACGGGAAACCGGGACACGCGGGTTGGTGGTGACGAGTAGCCCGGTCGTCGAACGATCCCCGGTCCGATCAGACACGGGAGCGGATACCGGTGCTGAGGCACGGAGCGCCGACGCGCCGCAACTCGGTCTGCAGCTGGACTGAGGGCCGCAGCGCTCCGAAGCGGCTCGGTGAAGCTCGTTCTGTTCCTGGCCATCGTCCTGGCGGCGGCGCTGATCGCGCATCGCTACTTTATTGCGATGCCGGGCCACAGTTTCCGCGGTACACCCCCAGCGCTGACCGGCGACCAGGCGTCCCTGCGTTCGGCGTTGCGCCGGCACGTGAACGCGTTGGCTGCGGAGATCGGACCGCGCCATGCGGCCCTGCCGGGCAGCCTGAAACGCACAACCGTGTATATCACGAACGCGCTGACCAACGCTGGACTGCACGTACGAAGGGACCGGTACCAAGGTGACAGCGGTGTGTTTGAGAACCTGCAAGTGGAGTTTCCCGGTGGCATGCGCCCGGACGAAGTGGTAATCGTCGGTGCGCATTACGATTCGGTGCCCGGATCGCCCGCTGCCAACGATAACGGCAGCGGGATCGCCGCGCTGATCGAACTTGCCCGACTTAGCCGTGGCAAACCCTACACGCGTACACTCAAGTTCGTCGCGTTCGCCAACGAAGAGCTGCCCTACAGCGGTACCCCGGACATGGGGAGCCGCGCTTACGCACAACGCGCCCGCGCGGCTGGCGAGCACATCGTGGCGATGATTTCGTTGGAAACGATCGGCTATTACACGGATCGTCCCGACAGCCAGACCTACCCCGCGCCGTTGAGGTGGTTCTACCCATCCACCGGCAACTTCGTTGCATTCGTCGGCGATAGCCGATCACGATCGCTCGTTACCGCTGCCATCGCGGCGTTTCGGCGGCACGCCCGGGTTCCCTCCGAAGGCGCCGCACTACCCCGTCTGGTCTCCGATATCACCCGTTCCGACCACAGCTCTTTCTGGGATGTCGGCTACCCGGCGTTCATGGTCACCGACACCGCACCGTTCCGCTATCCTTATTATCACGATACCGGTGATACCCCCGACAAGCTGGACTTCGTCCGCTTGACGCACGTGGTCACTGGTCTGGTCCACGTGCTGGATCACCTCGCCGGTCTCCGCGCCCCTTGAGTTCGATGCTTGCACTCGCACCCCGTGGGCCACTAAAGTCGCCTGTATGGGCAATCGCCTGAGTAAAATCTATACGCGCACCGGCGACGACGGGACTACCGGATTGACGGGCGGCAGCCGTATTGCGAAAGATCACCCGCGGGTCGAGGCGATGGGCGCCGTCGACGAGCTCAACAGCGCGCTCGGTGTACTGTTGGCGGAAGATATCGACGCCGACGTGCGCGAATGTCTGGAACGCGTGCAACACCGTCTGTTCGATCTTGGCGGCGAGCTGAGTATGCCGGGTCACAGTTTGATCGACGCCGCTCACGTTCGCGAACTGGAGCGCGCTCTGGATGCCTATAACGCGCCGCTGCCACCACTCAAGGATTTCATTCTCCCCGGAGGCAGCCGTGCCGGGGCTTTGTGTCACGCCGCTCGCGCGCTCTGCCGGCGTGCCGAACGGCGGGTGGTCACCCTCGCGGCGGAACACGAATCGTCCTCCCAAGGGCGCCATTACCTCAACCGGCTCTCCGACCTTTTGTTCGTACTCGCGCGCTCGCTGAATCGCGCCCAGGGGGTGCCGGACGTACTGTGGCAACGCGACTGAGCGGCGACCCGCGTTTTTGAAAATGCGACCGTTGCTTGGCGGGGGTGGATTCCGCGCGGGTCGCGGGGGACCGCCGATCAACCGTCGGCGAGCGCCCGGTGGTAGCGTTCCCAGTCGAAACCCGGGCCTGGATCCGTCTTTCTGCCCGGGGCAATGTCGCTGTGCCCCACGACATTCTCCGCCACCAGATGCGGGAACGCCTGCATCAACATCCGCGACGTTTGCACCAACGTAGCGTATTGCGCGTCCTCAAACCCGGAATCGTCCGTACCTTCGAGCTCGATACCGATCGAGAAATCATTGACGTTGGGCTTGCCCAGGCAGCGCGACTCCCCAGCGTGCCAGGCGCGTTTGTGCAGCGGCACAAACTGCACCAGTTCACCGCTACGGGGCACGAATAAGTGCGCCGACACGCGCAGTGCACAGATCTCCCTGAAGTAAGCATGCTGCTCGAGATCAAGACGATTGCAGAACAGGTGCTCGACGAACGGCCCGCCGAACTCTCCGGGGGGCAAGCTGATGTTGTGGATCACCAGTACCTCGACGGCGACCCCGGGAGGCCGGTCGTCGCAATTGGGCGACGGGACAAAACGCGCTCCCTTGACGAGGCCGGTTTGTGGGTCGATCCTGATTGGCATTGGTCACGTCGTATTCGCCGGCGGCCGCGGCGCCGCGGGAGCGGCGAACCGCCTCTCCTCCCCGGCGCGCGCCGGTACGGGCCGGCTGACAAAGCCCTAAATTATCGTAGAATAAGATAAACGAAAACTCCGAAATGTCGCGATGGCGGACGACAACGCAATAGCCCGGTTCAGCCAGAAATACAGCGGAATCGAAGGATTTTATTTTCTCAACAATAATGCGCAGCTGGGTTTCATCGATCCGGAGGGACCCCGGTTGGCAAGAGAAACGTTTCCGCAGCGTAAGAGCGAAGAGTTTTTGCAAGCCAACCCGCAGTTCAGTGACGAACTCAAAGGCTTTCTCCACGACCTGTCGCTGCTGCTGGACGTGTACCAGTCGAACGCCGATTCCACCATTGAGCTGGGGCACGTCCTGCCGGGCCACGACTCATCGCGCGCCTGGGACTCCGCGACGCTGGTGCTCACCCGGGAAGTGGTGGCCACCGTCGAAGAAGACTACAAGTACCAGTACAAGAAGGGGACCAAGGACCCATTTCAGGTCAATTCCGACGAACAAACGATACACAGCGAGAAAAGCGTGCAACGGGGACTGGAAGATCTAGTCAATCACCGTGACCCATTCAATATTCATCGCTACTTTCCGGCGTTGTATTTCGTGGGTCAGTCGGGGGGAAACGAGTCCGACGCGCGTTCTGCGCTGCGCGTTGTTAATTTGATGTGGCGCCCCTCGGAACATCCTGAAACGAAGACGCAGCGCCGGGACACGGTGTTTCGGATATTGCGGCACAACCTAGTGCAACGCAAGGCGATCGATCCCGAACAAAGACTGGAGAACCGCTTTACCGTCGGTTGACCGGGCGGCGCTACACTTCGCGGCGGGGCGGGTAAGGCGAGTTGTCGGTGTGACCGCTGGCCCGGCCGCGCACTACCGGCACATGAGGTCTGGTTGACGTGCCTTTCGGTGCTTGACCGCCTCCAGCATGGGATGGGCAAGCGCCACCTGACGGTCGCTCTTCGGTTCGACGAAACCGATCCACCGATCGATCAGTGGGTTGTCGATACGCGTGAACTTGCCGCTATTCCAAGCGATCTCGAGACTTGCCAGTTCCGTGCGGCGACCGATCCCCATGAGCAGCTCGTCCTGTAAATTGCCCGGTGCCGCGTGGTCGAGGATCTGATGCCGTGTGATCGTGCGACCATCTTGGGTTTTCAGAGTCACCCGGCTGCCGAGCGTGGCGCGATTACCCTGTCCGCGTAGCCGCACCGCGACCCAGTGATACACATCGTTACCCGCATTGTTCAACAGCGCCAGCCTGCCGTCGTCTCCGACGTTCAATTGGTCGGGGAACCCGTTACGGTCGAAGTCGACCATGATCGCGTGTCCAAGCGGCGGCTGCGCGGCGCCGGCCAAGGCGAAATGCGAGGGCGAGAACCGCCCGCTCGTCACCTGCCGCAGCCACTGCCGGGGTGACGCTACAATGTCGAGATAGCCGTCGTTGTCGACATCGGTCCAGGTCGCCTGCCGCCCGGTGCGCGCGGACGCGACGCCCGTCTCGCGGCTGACGTCGCTGAAAGCGAACGCACCGTTATTACGCCACAGCCGTAACCGGCCTTCGACCAAAGCCAACACATCGAGATCACCGTCGTTGTCGTAATCTCCGGCACTCACGTGCGACGCGCGCGGCGCGGCGTCTAGGCGGTGGTTCACGAGCCCGCCCTCTACGGAGTACTCCAGAATCCGTAGCGCGGACCCGGGTCCCGCCAGAACCACCTCCTCGCGCCGGTCACCGTTTAGATCGGCCAGCAGCGACGCCGTCACCCGACCACGGTCACCGACCTCGGCGGCGGCGGCGAACGACGGCACCGACCCGTGGCCGGCACCCCCGCTCAACAGGACGCGCGTCCGCGACCGGTCATCTGCGCCGACCTCGGTCAACAGGAGGTCCACCCATCCATCGTCGTTCAGGTCGCCGGCACTGAGCGCCGCGGTTTCGAGCGGTACCATTGCGGCGGGTGCGGCGATCCGCTGCCCGGGGCCCAGCCGCCCGCCCCCACGGTTCACATAGCCATACAGGCCGTCGCCGCGCGCCGCAACCAGGTCGCTCAAGAAATCGCGATTGAGATCCACCGCAAGGACCGCGTATAACGGCGTTTCGCTGTCCTCCAGGGTTGCGAGTCGCCATCCGACGCGCACGTCGTTCAGAAGCAGCACGTCTGTGGCGTTCTGTCGCCCCACGAAGAGATCCGGTCGTTCGTCGCCGTTGGCGTCGAACACGGCGACCGTCGGCACCACCCATTCGTCACGCGGACTCTGGTGAACCGGGATCGAAGCCCCGGGCGAAAGCGGGACAGGTTCCGTTTCGGCGGCCCGCAATCCGCTGCCGGCCATGAGCAGGCCCATTGCCGTCGCCCCAAGCGCGATCTTCATGTTTGCTACCATGCTCCAAGCTTAGCACCGTTGTGCCCGAACGCACGGTGGCGACGCGTTCCGGACCGGGCGGTTTGGGACAACGGCGCGCGCGATCCTCCGTAAGTGGCGGCTCACGTACCGCCGTCCGCATCCGCGCGTCGGAGCGTGGTTTACACCACACGATAATCGAAGGCAGACTACACGCAATCAACAATACGAAACGGCGGCAGATGCTTAGCGCGTGCACGCCCCGCATACATCTTCTTGCGACGATGACGATCATGACTCTTGAACGGTCCGGGGCCGCCGCGGTCCGCACGCGAAGACTACGCCTAGCGTTGGTGCCGCTCCTGTTGTTGCTCACGACTTTGGTGCACGCGGCGGCCCCATTACCCGCGAACCCGCCGGCGGACTTCGATGAGATGCTCGAGCGTCGGCAGCTCCGTGCGCTGGTGGTGTACAACAAGCTGCTGTATTTCCTGGACGGTCCCACCCAACGCGGCGCCGCGCACGACGCGCTGGAACTGTTCCGGCAGTTTATTGACGACAAATATCAACTCAAGACGCGCCGCTTCAATGTCATTTATATTCCAGTGACCCGAGAGCGGTTGATCCCCGCGCTGCTCGACGGCACGGGAGACATTGCTGTGGCTAATCTCACGATTACGCCGGAACGCGCTGCCAAGGTCGATTTCTCTGATCCGTTGGTGTCCGGGGTCCGAGAGGTGCTGGTCACCGGGCCCGCGGCCGGTGACATCAAAGCCGTTGCCGACCTGGCGGGGCGTGAGATTCACGTCAGAAAATCAAGCAGCTACTACGAGAGCCTGGAGAAATTGAACGAGCGCTTCACGGCCGATGGACGGCCACCGATGCAACTGGTTGCCGCGGACGAGTACCTCGAGGACAGCGACCTGTTGGAGATGGTCAACGGCGGGTTGCTGCCGATGGTCATCGTCGACAGTCACAAGGCGGAGTTCTGGGCCGATGTGTTCGACCGCATCACCGTGCGCGAGGATATCACGGTGAGCGAAGAACGCGCGATCGGCTGGGCGTTCCGCAAAAAAAGCCCCACACTGAAAAAGGTGGTGAATGAATTCGTCGCGGCCAACAAGAAAGGCACCCTCATGGGTAACATCATTCTCAAACGTTACCTGAAAGACAACAAATGGGTGAAGAACTCCCTGGGCGACGCGGAGATGGAAAGGTACCGCAAACTTGCCGAATTCTTCCAACGGTACGCGGACGACTATGAATTCGACTGGTTGATGCTCGCCGCTCTCGGCTACCAGGAATCCGGTCTCGACCAGAGCAAACGCAGCCCGGTGGGCGCGATCGGGATCATGCAGATGCTACCGTCCACCGCCGCCGACCCGAACGTCGACATCCCGGATATCGAGGAACTCGAAAACAACATCCACGCCGGGACTAAATACCTGCGTTTTCTGCGCGACCGTTACTACGCCGACAGCGGCGCGGACGACCTCAATCAGACGCTGCTTACGTTCGCCTCCTACAACGCGGGCCCAGCCAAGTTGGCCAAGCTACGCAAGGAGGCACAAGAAGCCGGGCTTGATCCGAATGTGTGGTTTGGCAACGTCGAACTCATCGCTGCCAAACGGATCGGTCGCGAGACCGTGCAGTACGTCAGCAACATTTATAAGTATTATATTGCCTACCGACTACTGGCACGACATAAGGAACAACGGCAGGCCGTGGGTAAGTAACTCGATCCTCTGGTCGACAACGTGGTCCGAAACCCGTACCGCCGGGTGCATCTAGGAGACGAAACATGATCGAAAAGACACGCCAGATGCTTTACTTGATCGGGGTGGCCGGCGTCATGGCGGGGGCCAACGTACCGGCGCAGGACATGTTGCCGCGGCCCGGAGACGTACATCCCACTGGAGATCATTTCTCTCCCTACGCCGGAAGAGAGTTTCCAACGACCGTGTACTGGGGCGATACACATCTCCATACCGCAGTGTCCGTCGATGCCGGAACGATGAACAAGATCGGACAGGAAGACGCCTACCGGTTTGCCCGCGGTGAGGAAATCACCACCACACATGGTTTGCGTGCACGTTTGTCACGCCCACTGGACTTTCTTGTCATCTCGGATCATGCCGAAATGTATGGGCTCATGCCACGCCTACTCAAAGGCGACCCGGAAATCGTCGGGCAAGAGAAAGGCAAGAAGTGGTACGACGCACTGAGTACCGGCGACCCCGAAAAAGCGTTCGCCACAGCGATGGAGATCGTAGCAACGCTCTCGGATGCCGAAGAACCGATCAAAGCCGACAAAATCGTCAAGTCGGCCTGGCGAAACTACACCGCACTTGCCGACCGCTACAATGAGCCGGGCCGGTTCACCGCGCTTATCGGCTACGAGTACACGACGCTGGGCGGATACAATCTGCACCGCAACGTGATTTTTCGCGGCGACTCCAGTATCGCCAACCAGACCCGACCGTTCTCACAGTACGACAGCCAGAACCCGGAAGATCTATGGCGGGCTCTGGCTGAATTCGAAGAGCGCGCTGACGCCGAAGTGCTCGCCATCCCCCACAACGGCAACTTGAGTAACGGCCGGATGTTTTCCGTCGAGACGAATAACGGCAAGCCTTACACGCGTGAGCTCGCCACATTGCGTGCCCGTCTCGAACCCCTCATTGAAGTCACTCAGATCAAAGGCGACGGTGAAGCACATCCCATGCTGTCGCCGGACGATGAATTCGCCGACTACGAAACCTGGGACAAGTCCAACCTCAATGGCACGGAAGCCAAGAAACCCGAGATGCTCCAGTATGAATATGCGCGCGAAGCGTTAAAGAACGGCCTGCGACTCGAGAGCACCCTGGGCGTCAATCCCTTCAAATTCGGCATGGTCGGGAGCACCGACGCCCACACGTCGATGACCGCGGTCGAGGAGGAGAACTTTTTCGGTAAGCATTCGGGCGTCGAACCTGAACCGCATCGCTGGCAACACGTCGTCATCGAAGCCCCCGACCCGGAGTTCACCATCAAGGGCTGGCAGCAGGCTGCGGGCGGCTACGCGGCTGTGTGGGCGACGGAGAACACGCGCGAAGCGATCTTCGACGCGATGAAGCGCAAGGAAACCTACGCCACCACGGGCTCGCGCATGGTGGTGCGCTTTTTCGGCGGTTGGAACTTCGATGAGAAAGATACGCACACCCGGCTCCCAGCCAAAACCGGTTACGCCAAGGGTGTACCCATGGGGGGCGATCTCAGCACCGCGCTGGGAGGCAAGGCGCCCACGTTTTTGGTGGCGGCGATGAAAGATCCCTATAGCGGGAATCTCGATCGCATCCAGGTTGTGAAAGGCTGGCTGGACGCAGACGGCGAAACACAGGAGAGGGTGTACGACGTGGTCTGGTCCGACGGTCGTAAACCCGGTGCGGATGGCAAACTGCCACCCGTCGGCAACACTGTGGACGTAAAAACAGCCACCTGGATCAACAGCATTGGATCGCCCGAGCTGATCGGAGTGTGGAAAGATCCCGACTTCGACCCTGAGGTGAGCGCTTTTTACTACGCGCGCGTGATCGAGATCCCCACACCGCGATGGACCGCCTACGAAGCCCTGCGTTTCGGTATCGATATGCCGAACGAAGTGCCGATGACGACACAGGAACGCGCCTACACGTCGCCCATCTGGTATACGCCGTAGGGTTGAAAAACGGTTCGTCGCAGCGTTTAACGCGCATTTTCTTGCGTACAGGAGATAACAATGCAATTCACGAGGCCCTGCCCAAAATCCGGAACCGCGTTCGGCCGCCATCGAGGTCGCTATTGATCGATGCGAATGAAGTGACTAGAGTTGGCGATCGGGAGAGCAAGATTCTTTCAACTTGTCGATAAACGGAGCCCCACGCGTCGACGTTTTACAGTACCCGCCGAACATGTTGGGCTTGAGTGATGGCGGCCGGGGGGCGGCGTTTATCCGGGTGTCGCATCGCCCGAATCGAATACTTCGTAACCGGGTCCAGGTTAATCCCGTGAACTTGTTCACCTGATATTGACATGTATGTCGATATGATTCTAAGAGCACGAGACAGAGGAGAAATCTGCAGATGAAAAAGCTTGCCTTGCTGTCGTTGACGCCCTGCCTTCTCGCGCCGGCGCTGGCGCTTTCCCAAGACAAACCCAATATCCTGGTGATTTGGGGCGATGACATCGGTGTGTGGAACATCAGCCATACCAATCGCGGGATGATGGGGTATGAGACGCCCAACATCGACCGTATCGCGAAGGAGGGAATCACTTTCACCGACTATTACGGCCAGCAGTCCTGCACCGCTGGGCGCGCCGCGTTCATCGGCGGCACCGTGCCGGTGCGCACCGGCATGACCAAGGTCGGCCTTCCGGGTGCAAAAGAAGGCTGGCAGGAGGCGGACATCACCATCGCCGCGGTACTCAAGGAGCAGGGCTATGCCACCGGTCAGTTCGGTAAGAACCACTTCGGCGACCGCGATGAGCACCTGCCCAGCAATCACGGTTTTGACGAATTCTTCGGCAATCTGTACCACCTGAACGCGGAAGAGGAACCGGAGAACCGGGACTATCCGCGCGACTTCGTACTGCCGAACGGCAAGACCTTCCTCGAGCAGTACGGCCCCCGGGGGGTGATCAAATCCAACGCCGACGGCACCATCGAGAACACCGGCCCGCTGACCAAGAAGCGGATGGAAACCGTCGACGAGGAGACCGTGGCCGCCGCCAAGGACTTCATCAAACGCCAGCACGAGGCCGGCAAGCCCTGGTTCACCTGGTGGAACGCTACTCGGATGCACTTCCGCACCCACGTGAAGGAGGAGCACATCGGCATCTCGGGCCCCAGCGGCGATGAGTATCACGATGGCATGGTCGAGCATGATATGCACGTCGGCGAACTGCTCGACCTGGTCGACGAGCTCGGGATCGCCGAGAACACCATCGTCTTCTACTCCACCGACAACGGCGTGCACTACAATACTTGGCCCGATGCGGGCGTCACACCGTACCGCAAGGAGAAGAACTCGAACTGGGAAGGCGCTTACCGCGTTCCCGCCTTCATACGCTGGCCGGCGAAGTATCCGGCCGGTGAGACCGTCAACGGAATCGTCGCCCACGAGGACTGGATGGTGACGTTCGCCGCCGCCGCGGGTAAACCCGACCTTAAAGAGGACATGCTCGACGGCTACCAGGCCATCGGCCGGGAATACCGCCAGCACCTCGACGGCTACGACATGAACGAATACCTGTCGAATGCCGCCAGTTACGAGACCTTGAACGACAACGTCAAGGCCTCGCCCCGCAAGGAGTTCATCTATGTCAACGACGACGGGCAAGTCGTTGCCTTGCGTCTGGGGGACTGGAAGGGCGTGTTCCTCGAGAACCGCGCGGACGCGTTCCAGATCTGGCGCGAGCCCTTCACCGAGCTGCGCATCCCCCTGCTGTTCAACTTAAGGCGTGACCCGTTCGAGAAGGCCCAGATCGACGCAAACGTCTACCACGATTGGTTCCTCGATCGCGCCTTCGTCCTCGTGCCGATGCAACAGATCGCCGGAAAATTCCTCAAGACGCTGGCCGAGTATCCGCCCAGCCAGACGCCGGGTTCCTTCAACTTGGAGAAGATCCAGGAGCAGATCGAGAACGCGACAACCGGCAAGTAACCCGGACTGATGCATGCGCTCCCACGGCTCCAGGGCGGGGGAAGTTCTCGCCGCCCTGGAGCACCGCACTCAGAGGAACGACAGGGATTCAACATCGGGGATGCGGGATGCGAACGCAGACTGCGGCGGTACGACGGTTCAACCCCTGCCCCGCCGAAGCCGCCCGGATAGGCCCGAGCAGGATCGTGACACCGGGAAACGCTGTTGTCTCCGTATTCGAAACCGCTGGAGACACGCCGATGCGCGCCCCGGGATCACCATGAAAGTCGATGAGTGTCCGCGAAAAAGCGGACCGTCCCCACCCGATCCCCAGTTCGCTCAGGGCGTACCAGGACACCTCGGCGCGACTATAGCGGGCGCATTCCGGCACCTGACGACGGTTTGCCGACGATTATCCGAGACGATGACGAAACGGCGTCTCACATCAAAGCGGAAGCCTGGCCCTGCTGGTGCCCGCCAAACGACTGAACAGACTTAGGAGATCATCATGCGGATACGCCAACTCACCTTCATCGCGGCCGCGGCCCTGTTTGCGGTCACGCGGATTGCCGCCGCGCAGTCCGACCCACTCCCGTCGTGGCACGACGGCGCGTCGAAATCCGCGATCACCGCCTTTGTCGAGAAGGTCACGCAAGCCGGATCGCCGGATTTCATCCCGCCCGCCGAACGCATCGCCACCTTCGACAATGACGGCTGCCTCTGGAGCGAGCAGCCCGTGTATTTCCAGTTGCTCTTCGCCCTCGACCGCGTGCAGGCTCAAGCCGCGGATCATCCTGAATGGAAAACCGTCGAACCGTTCAAGAGCGCCATCGCCGGCGATTTGAAGGGGGTGATAGCCGGCGGCATGGAAGGGCTGGCGAAGATTATCGCCGCCACACACGGCAACGTTCCGGCACAGGAATTTGCCGATGCCGCGCGCGACTGGCTGGCAACCGCGCGGCATCCGAAGACCGACATGCTGTATGTGGAAATGGTCTACCAGCCCATGCTGGAGCTGCTTGAGTACCTGCGTGCCAACGACTTCAAAACGTTCATCGTCTCCGGCGGCGGTATCGACTTCCTTCGTGTCTTCGCCGAAAAAACCTATGGTGTACCACCCGAACAGGTCGTCGGCTCGAGCATCACCGCCAAGTACGAGCTGCGTGACGGTGTGCCGACAATCGTAAAGTTGCCCGAAGGCCTGTTCGTCGATGACAAGGAAGGTAAGCCCGTCGGGATTTACCAGCATATTGGCCGCAGGCCCGTCTTCGCGGCGGGTAATTCCGACGGCGACTTCCAGATGCTCGAGTACACGACAACTGGAGAGGGGCCGCGCCTGGGGCTTATCGTTCACCATACCGATGCGGAGCGCGAGTGGGCCTACGATCGCGACTCGCACATTGGTAAGCTGGATCGCGGTTTGGACGAGGCCGCCGAGCGCGGCTGGATCCTGGTGGATATGAAAAAGGACTGGAGGAAAATCTACCCCGCGCAGTAGGTAAACGGGCGACGCGGTGATCGCGGACAATTTGTGCAACCACCGTTCTCTCGGTCGGCCACCCCGGTGTCGGTACGCGGCTTTCTCACGTTATAACGGGTCTGACCCCATTTTCGCTAACCCTATAGGAAATGGCGTCTAACCCCATTTCGGGGACGCATGCGAGCCGACTCTTCAAAGAACCCCTGGTGCACTTTTTTGTCCGGCGCCCGTTTGCCCGACAACTGGCAGACCTGGAGGTCGACCGGTGGGCCGGGCCCATAAGATCCGGATTCGGTATGCATCTGGTGCGTATCGACACGCGCACGGACGGACGTTTGCCGGAGTTGGAGGAAGTCCGTGACGCGTTATTGCGCGAATGGTCTACGATCGCCGCCTGGGCGAAATCCCCGTGGGAGGACGATAAGTCGTCATCCGACTGGCAGCGACAGACGCAGAGAGGTCCGACAGACTGGTTGCGATCAGGGTTTCAGGATTGCGGTCTTGACGCAAGCAGCAGATCGACGACCCGATGCGGGAAATCGAGCCCGCGCGGGGAATTCAACCGCTCAACGATCTACGCGGCGTCTGCGCGGGCGTCGGCAGACGCGGTTCGTACCGTTCCTGCCGCCCTGATGCACGGCCTCTTTTGTTCGGTCTTTCGATGAGCAGCGCGATACCGCCGACACACAACGCGACGCCGATCGACGTGCCGATCAGTTGGCGTCTGCCGAACATATCCGGGTTAGCACCCAGACCGATGACATCGGCGAACACCGACAAAAATCCGAGGAGTATGCCGCCAACGGTTAGGCCAAGGGCCACCATCACGTAGGCATCAGGCGATCTTCGATTTTCCACTCGGTGCTCCCGATTGCTGTGTCTGTACCAGTCTAGTCCAATTTTCAGGGGTTGGTGGACGACACCGAAAGGCGCATACGCAAAGCCGGACAGGCGCCGTGAGGGAAAGCGAATCCGCACTGCACGGCGTTTTGACATCTACAGACGTGTCTGCCCACAATGCGGACAGAGTCCTCGACGAGGAAAACGTGCTGAACATGGGGCGTATCGCGATACCGGTCTGGTTATCGGTGCTCATCGGGTGTGTGCTGTCGGCCGAGACCGGCGCCGGCATCACGCAATCCTTTTCGTTTACCTGTTCCGATGGAGCCACATTTTCGGTCCGCTACGACGGCCCAAAGAGCGAGCACGCGACGTTGGCGATTGATGGCGCGCCACGATCTCTGAACCGCGTCCGCAGCGCGTCCGGTACACGCTATCAGTCTGGCGATGGGGCGTGGGTTTTCTGGGAGAAAAACGGCGAAGCCCTTGTCCAGCTCAAAGGAGCGACCACACACCGGGGCTGCGTCAGGGACGCGGCGCTACTGCAATGGCACATCGCACCACAGAGAAGACCATGTGTGGGCGCGGGACCCATGGAATGCCTGGTGGTGAACGGGAAGCTGTTCTACGACAACGTTGTCGGTTTCGACTACGAACCGGGATATGACTATACGGTTCGGGTGCGGCGTAGCCGGCGCGAAAACCCACCCGCCGACGCCAGTGCCTACACCTATACACTGGTCGAGCTCGTGGACAAAACGGCGCAGGTCGACCGCGGCGAGACTGCCATGCTGATCACTCACGCGTGGCAGTGGCAGAAAACCCTTTACGCCAACGACACGATGATAGCACCCAAAGACGCAACCCAATTCATACTGCGGTTCGCCGACGACCGGTTTTCCGCCGGCACCGACTGCAACGACCTGGCCGGCACTTATGAAGTTGACGCGAAACGCGGCAAGCTGTCATTCGGTCCGATCGCGGCCACGCGAAAATTGTGCCCCGGCGAGACCCAGGAAACCGTGTTTACGGCCATGCTCCAGGAAACCGAAGGGTTTTTGATTACCGAAAAGGGAAACCTGGTCCTGACCCTGAAGCTGGACACCGGCTCGGTCATTTTTACCCCCGTGCCCCCCGCTACCCGATAAACCGGTCGCTCCCCGCGCTGGCATTGCTAAGCGTCGCATTATCGGTAGCGCGCGCAACGCGGGTCGCGGGTTCCATTCTCCCAGGCTTGCCCGCGAGTTTCACTTAGCCCTGCCCCCATGCGTCCCGGCTCCCTTCCACTCCCAACCGGGTAAGCAGACCGGGTATCCGACCGCAAGGGTAATCCGAACAGGATCGATCCATACATTGAGGAAACACCGGGATGGCGCTAGGATGTGGTTACCCATCGGCCTCTTTCTCGCAAGGGGTGCGCGAATGGACGGTGAGCGTCGTCAGATAACGGTGTTGTTCTGTGATCTTGTAGGATCGACAAGGCTCGCGACACAGCTCGATCCCGAGGATTACTATGCGGTCATGCATCGTTACAAAGACTTTTGCGCAGGCATTGTGCAAAAGTTCGACGGTTTCATCGCCAGATACATCGGAGACGGCGTGCTCGTCTATTTCGGGTACCCGAATCCCGGCGAAACCGATGTCGAGCGGGCGGCAAGCGCCGCCCTATCGTTCGTTCGTGAAGTAGGTCAGTTACAAGTCGAATTCAGTGATCGCACCGTCGCTCTGGCTGTGCGCGTGGGAATGGCGACGGGTCCCGTGGTTATAGAACAGCAAGACGGTACCGGGTTGGCTTTCGGCAAGATCCCCAACCTCGCCGCCCGCCTGCAACAGATCGCCCGCCCCGACCAGATCGTGATCTCCGAGGACACCAAGAAACTGTTGGGGGGGTTGTTCCAATACGCACCCTTGCCTCCGCAAACGCTGAAGGGGTTCGACGCGCCTGTCACAGGCTGGCGGCTGCTGGGCGAAGATCCCTATCGCAATAGATTCGAAGCATTGCGTGGAGGCCGACGGACGCCGTTTGTGGGTCGCGACGAAGAATTGCGTTACCTGCGATCGAAATGGCATGGGGAGGTGGGCAAGGGTCAGGGATGCGTCGTGGAGATCACCGGCGAAGCGGGAATCGGCAAGTCACGGCTGGTGCAGGAGTTTGCGAATGAACTCCGGCGCGATGCATATCTCCTCGGTTACTATTGTTCCCCGCTCCATCAGCGTTCAACGCTCTATCCGGTCATGGAGCATATGTTACGCGCCGCACATATATCGTCGGAGGATACGAATGCGGACAAACTGGAAAAGCTGAAGTCTCTGCTACGGGAAACATTCAGCGAAGTAGAGAACATATTGCCCCTGTATGCGGGTTTGCTAGGCCTGACAACGGCGTCGATTGAGCATCCGTATACCAGCCACTTCAGAAAGCGTCTTTTTGGCGTTCTGCTCGAGCAATTAGAGCACCGTTCCACGCGTGGAAAGACGGTCATCGTCTGCGAGGACATGCATTGGATGGACCCGACCACGCGAGAACTTGTCAACGTCACGCGGCGTCGCATCGAAACACTGCCGATCATGATTGTCCTGACCGGCCGCCGCCCCTTTGGTTTTGGAGAAGAACCCGGCGCGCCGGTGCATACCCTCGCGCTTGGCCGTTTGAGCGAACGAAGTTGCCGTATGATCGTGCAATCCATCACCGGCGAGAGACGGTTACATCCCGCCGTTACCGAGCGCGTGGTAGCAAAAACCGACGGTGTGCCGCTCTTCGTCGAAGACTTGGCAACGATGCTCATCGACACCGAGGCTTCCGACCCCGCCCTCCTCCAAGGAATGGAAACGCACAAGACCATCCCCCCTACACTTCAGGATACGCTGATGGAGCGCGTAAGCGCACTGGGTCCGCGCAAGACCGTTGCGCAGTCGGCCGCTGTGCTGGGTCGGACGTTCAGCGTCCGATTGCTGGCAAAAGTCATCTCGAAAGACGTAGAAACCACTGAGCGGTTAGTCAAATCTCTCGTCGATAACCGCGTACTTCTCCCGACTTTGATCTCTCCCGATACGTACTCGTTTCGCCATGCCTTGGTTCAGGACGCGGCGTACGAAAGCCTGCTGAGGGAGGAAAAAGCCAACACCCACGCCCGCATAGCCGATATCCTGGTAAACGAATATTCCGACATCCAGGAAAGCCAACCGGAAATACTCGCGCTACACTTCGACTGTTGTCACGATACCGGGCGCGCGGTCGAATGGTATCTCAAGTCCGGAAAGCGAATGAACCGGGTGGCCGCATTTCTCGAAGCGCAGGCGCACCTGAAACGGGCCTTGGAACTCCTCACCGAGCTGGATGACACGACGGATCGATTGAAACAGGAACTGGAGTTGAGGATTGCGCTCGGGGCGGCTGAAGCGGGATTGCACGGTTTTTCCGCGGCGAGTGCCGGAGACAGTTACGAGCGCGCGTTGGAAATCTGCCGCGTGCTGGGGGACCCACCCGAGATTTTTCCGATTATCTCCGGCACCGGGTCCTTCTACATCACCCGCGGCGCGTTCAGTAAGTGCGAACAACTGGCCAAGGAATGCCTGGAACGGGCGCGGAATCAAACCGAGCAGCGACCATTCGTCATTGGTCACCGCCTGCTGGGGGGAGTCCTGTTCCTCACCGGTGCGCTGGAAGAAGCCATTGGTCACCTCAACGAAACCTTGAAGATGTACGACAGTGACCCCGCGCGCTATGTCGGTGAAGATCTGACTTTCAGTCTGGACCACAAAGTCACCGCCCTGTGTTATCTGGGATTGGCGCTGTGTGTTTCAGGACAGGTCGACAAAGGGCTCGAAGCGGGCCAGCGCGGACTGGAACATGCGCGTGCCCTGGGCAATCTACATACGATCAATTTTTCGCTGACGTATCTCGCGGCTATACACTACCTGCGCAAAGACGACCCCGAGACCGAACGCATCGCCACCGAAAGCCTGGAACTCGCACGCCGCGAAGGTTTCGCGACCTGGGAGGGCGTGTCGCGAATGATTCGGGGCGAGTTCCTGGTGAACTGCGGACAGGTCGATCTTGGCTTGCAAGACATCATCGACGGTATGCGGGCACACCGCTCCATAGAGGCGCAAACCTACCAGGCCTTCGGCATATCGCTACTGGTGCAGGGGCTGATGACCGCCGGGAAGCTGCCGGAAGCCCACGAGGCTCTCGAGCGGGCGCTGGAGCTGACCCAACGCATCGGAGAGTATTGGTACCATCCCGAATTGCTGCGCATCCAAGCCGATCTATACCTGCGCAGCGGCAAACGCGCAGCGGCCCAGGAATCGCTGCAGCGCGCCCTGAACATCGCGCGATCGCAAGGCGCTCGCTTGTGGGAGCTGCGGTGCAGCACGTTGTTGTCGAGAATACAATGCGCCGCGGGGAACGAGCAGTCCGCGGTGGCTACGCTGGCAGCGGTTTATCGGCAATTCCCGGAAGGAAAAGAGACCGCCCCCGTGAAAGAGGCGCGCGACTGCCTCAGTCGGATGAACTTATCGGCCGACGATGAAAGAGCCATTTTTGAGTGAAACGTATTCGTACCTGTCACCCGCGCACTCGCTTTCGCGCACGTCACTAATCGCCGGCACAGGATCGAGGCGACCCGGTGGGAACGGGTTTGGCAAGACTCCCGATCCGTCGGTGCCGCACCGTTGTACGAGAGCGGAGTACAACCAGACGGAGGTGCATCATGCCCAGCGCCGCAGACCTATCTCTATTGGACAACGTCAAGTTCAACCTCAAACATGTGATCCCTTACTACCTGGGCGGGCCGGTGGTCGCAAATCGCCGCTGGGTGGCAATTTTTACGAAGTTTCATCGCGACCTTGCCGCCGTCCGCACCTTAAGCCGGCTGCGCGACAAATACGGTAGCGAGTATCTCTATCTGTACGTAGTTGAAGTCGGTGCGAACCGCCTGCCGCGGTTCACCCGTACCTTAGCGGTACTGAACCACGATGGAATCCGGGAGATTTACAGCGACCCCGATACGTTCGCCGTGGACGCCGACTTCAAGCGCGAGCGGCTGTCCCTCTCTCAACCCGGCGCCCTGACGATCTCGAGCGGAGCCCAGGCGCACCGAAGACGGCGTTTCAACGAAGCCGTACTGGATACGCGCGAGCCGGAGCACCGCTACGCAAGACGGTTCCTGGAGATCGTGGACGAAGAGGTCGCCGGGCTGATCGACAGGGAGCGGTTGGTATGGAGCGATTTCGCCCGGATTGCCGAACGCATCACGGTGCGGGTCGTCCTGGGGACCGAGCGCGGCGACGTGTCCCGCACTCTGGACGGCATGCTCAAGCTGAGCACTCGGGCTTTCCGCTTCGGTCGCTCGAAGCATTTCCACTCGTTTCACCGTGAGCTCGAAGAACACGTGCGCAACCCGGTAGAAGGGAGCCTGGCTTTTCTTTGCGCACACGCGGATTCCGACGAGGATACCCGGGTCACGAGTCAGATGACGTTTTGGCTGTTCGTCATTAAGGATGCCCTGGAGATACACGTTCCCCGGGCTTTGGCGCTCATTGCGGCCCACGCGGATGCGGCACAGCGGGTGCGCGAGGAACTGGTAGGCAAAGATCTTAGCGATCCCGGCGACGTATATGGCCTGGAGCGGGTCAGAGGATGCGTGCATGAAGCGGTGAGACTGTGGAGTGCGACGCCGATGCTGTTTCGCCACACCACCAAGCGCGCGCGACTTGCCGATATCGACGTTCCACCGTCGACACAGATACTGATCCACCCGGCTTTCAACCAAAGAGACGTAAAGCATTATGGACGGATCGCCGACGAGTTTGCGCCGGATCAGTGGACGGGCGGCGGGACGCCGGAACCACCGATGAATCATTTCAACAACGGCCCCCGGGAGTGCGCGGGAAAAGCCTTGATCCTGTTCCTGAGTTCAGCGGTTCTCGCCAAGCTCCTGGCTCGAAACCGCTATTTGCTCAAGCATCCCGTGCTCGATCGCGGCGCTCGCCTGCCTTATCTTTACAACCAGTTCGCCTTGGAGCTCGATCGTACGTCGTGAAAGCGCTAAGAGATCGCTCGCGGGACCGCGAGTGTTTCGAGGAGCGCCGGATCGGGCGCGGGTTCTCCCCGGCCCGATCCGGCCGACATCGAACGGGTTCACGATCCGCGTAGTAAGCCCCCTGCGACCGGATGCACAGCGCCCGAGCTAGTGGACCTCGTGCGCAACAGGGTCGCTGTGCGCGAGCAGTCTGTCCGGACTGTCGTGACCCCGCGCCAGCAGTTCACGATAACGCTGTAGGTCACCGTCATCCAAGCCGTGGATCGGCGTCGCGCCGCTCGCCGTGGACTTTACCGTCGAGCCGAGCACGAGGGTCGTGCCGAGCCCCGCGTACAGATAGCGGTCCGCGAAACGCTGTCTCAATATTGCGAACGCCGGTTCGCCGGTGCAATGCACGGGAGCGATCCAGGCGACCTTCCACTCGTCACGCAGAACGGTGGCGATCCGCTCGATCTCCGCGGGCTTGGCCGGCAACAAATGCGTGCCGCCGAACACCAGATGAACCGGTTTATCGATGACCGTCCTCGCGGCCGCGACGATCTTCTCCAAAGTCGGGTGACTGCAACCCACCACCAGGACGATGCCGTCCGGCGTATCGATAGCCAATGAAACCTCCATGACGTCCAGATCAACGCCCCAGGGACCTTTCAGCAGGATCAGGTGGAAACCCGGCGCCACCTCGGTCGTTTCGGTGACCCAGGTGAAGTTGCCCTCCGGCCATGCACTGCCGAATCGCAAGGTTTCCGGCGGCTGGCCGTCGAAGTAGCGCATCTCCGTGGGCAGGGACTCCTGCCGCTTGTAGAACGTGCCGGGCAGCGCGGCACCGAACACGCCGAAGTTCTCTTTGGGAACGTAGATCTTCACGTTCGGGTTCACTTGTACGAGATGATTCAGCCCACTGGTATGATCTCCGTGGCGATGCGACACCACCACGAAGTCGAGGTCGGTCAGGTCGATGCCTTTGGCCTTCACGTTGTGGGCGAAGATTTCGGCGTTGTTGCCGGTATCGAACAGGATGCGCTTGCCGCCGTACTCGATGAATGCGGAAAACCCCCAGTCCTTACGCATATCGGTGGCTTTACCGAAAGCATCGTACAAAACCGTGATCCGCGCCGCGTCCGTGTCCGCTTGTGCCCATGAAGGCAGCATCGTCGCCCAAGCGGTGGCGAGCGACAGCACCGCCGGGCCGATAACAACGATTCGCTTTGTCGTCATGCTCAGTCTCCTAACACTCTGAATGAAAAGGACATGGTGAATCGCTGTGGAGCGGCTCGCGAAACGTGTCGGACGATGTGGTCCCACGCGACGTCGGTTAGATCCGGACGTAAGCGTATCCCTTCCCGACCGCCAGCGACGCTCCCGATCCACCGGCTCCAGACAACCCATCGAATTTAAAACCCCACGGGTCGTCATGTCCGCTAAAGTGTGAAACAGCAGTGTACTCCCGGCTGTGAGAAAACTCACACTCTGCGGTTCCCCCTAGGAAAACGATGACAATGCAACGGCGATCGCCGCAAGTGTGGGATTTCGCACAGCTTCAAACGTCGCGACACGCTATGCTGTAGTTTCCTGACTGATGAAGGAAGACGACGTCTGTCTGGGAGGCGAAACTTGGGCCAAGTGGGAACCGGAACGTTTACCGCTCTTCATGCCAGGCGTAACATGGCATTTACCCACAAGTACTTACGATAGTTTATCACCGCATACCGCCATAGACATGCTGCAAATCACGCCAGACACGCTCGCTATGATCGACGCTTTCAAGGGCCTGGATCGCCCGAGCCGCGAGACAATCGTCGCCCTGTGCACAGTCCGCTCGTACCCGTCTTCCGCAGTCGTAGTCCGGCACCAGGAAGAATCGACCAGCACCTATTTTATTGTCTCCGGTTCAGTGCGAGCCAAAGTCTATACGGAACGAGGAAGGGAAATTGCGTACGAAGATCTATTCGCCGGAGACATGTTCGGTGAATTGTCGGCTATCGATACCAAGCACCGAAGCACGCACGTGGTGGCTTTGGAGGAAACAACGCTCATAACGATGCAGCGCGAACACTTTCTCGAGTTGATCGAGAACTACCGGCCGGTGATGCGTGCGACGTTGGCGAAAATCGCCAGAGTGGTGCGATTTTTGTGCGACCGCGTATACGAGTTCGGGGCTTTGGACGTCAACAGTCGTATCCGCGCCGAGTTGTTGAGGTTGGCGGCAGGAGACGTCGATGATCCACGGCGCGCCATCGTACCCAGGATGCCGACCCACCAGGAACTGGCTAATCGCCTTGCCACGCACCGGGAGGCGGTATCGCGGGAGCTCAGCCGACTCGAAAAGTTCGGACTGACCCACAAACAAGGGCATTCTTTGGTCATCAACAATACCGATGAACTCGCGGCACTGATTGGGGATTCCCCATCGGCCGAACGTGGATCGCGGTGATCGGCTCCACACCGGTGAACGGCCCTTTTGTCCGCCAAGGCGAGCCTAACAGGTCGCTGAAAAAGTCCGTCCTGGACTCTTTCAGTACGCTGCGCCGCGGCGCGTGTCCGCGGCTTGCTCCATTTTCCAAGCACTTGCGTGCTCGAAAAATGGTGGTACCTCCCTGTACCACACCGCAGGCTGATGAAAAACGGAGTTTTTCATCAGCCTGCTAACTTTACAATACGATAACTAGACATCTGTGGTCGCCGCCCCTTTGCGTGTAACGGCGTCTCCTGCCTGCCGGGTTCACGGTCGCTGTTGATGCTCTAAGTTTGCGTACCCCGTTGCCAGTCAAAGCACAGCGCACTTCGACTTCCCTTCGCTGAAGCGTGGGAAAACTCACAGCCACCACCGCGCTCGTTCAGTACTCTGATCGCGACGCTGACGTAAACACACGTCGGTCAATCACAGATGACATAGGAGAAGACTGATGCGAACTTTACTTTCTTTCATTTTCGCTATGACGATCAACGCGGCCGTATTGGCGGACGTCGTACCCAATGAATTCAGCGACTCTTACGACCGGCTGACGCCGGGCGAGCGGCTGGTCAAAAGCATGGAGTCCGAGCAGTAACAGGACCGCGGCCAGGGTTTCAGGTCTTCCCTGAAGCCCTGGCTGGCTTTTCTCGCAATCATGTATTCTCGATCCGAAGCGGTCGATGGCACTTAAAAACGACGTCAGACATCAACCGTTTGGCAAACAGGACCCCGGCACCAAGGCGTATCCGATGATCAAGCCTCCGGTGGGGCACACGATTGACTTGTTGCTCTGACTGGCGAACGCCGCAAGTAACGGCGTCTAATACCTCTGGAGGCGCGTATCCTTTCGATTACACACTCTTCACGACATCGATCATCACAGCGGCGCCTGCAGGCCAATCCCCTTTGCGCCAAGACTGTTACCTATGTGCCCGGAAAGGACCCCGTGGGAGGCTGGTGCCGGCGGAGGGAGTCGAACCCCCGACCCACGCATTACGAATGCGTTGCTCTACCAGCTGAGCTACGCCGGCCTGACTTGTGGATGGGTTGCAGGAATGACGTCCGTGCGCCCGCGATCGCTCGAGGTTCTGTCCGTCCCTGCCGGGTGCACCACGAAGATCTCGGTAGCGGTCGCTCCGAAATCCCTATTCCGCTTACCGATCCGCGCGCACCCGTATAATAACATCAACACCTTCGAACACGGTCCCTTCCGGGGCCGCCGGAAAACCACGGACATCCACCTGCTCGGCATCGATGTCGATGAGCCGGCCGGATGCGGTTTCGTAAAAGTGGAAATGGGGCTCGACGTTGGAGTCGTAGAACACTTTGCTCGGGTCCACCAACACCTCGCGCACCAGGCCCCGGCGTACGAACAAGCCTAAGGTATTGTACACCGTGGCTTTGGAGACCCGCGGCCCGAGCGCATTGGCCCGCGCGTAGATTTCGTCGGCGGAAAAATGCGCCGGACGTTCGAACAGAATTTGAGCGATTTGCAATCGCTGCGCGGTGGGTAAGACGCCTTGTTCGCGCAGCCGCCGGGCGAGTTCTGTCATATTCAATCGGTCAAACTCGATACTCAGACACGAGCTAGTATAGTATTGGACTCATTCTAAGTCTACGCACCGGATCGACACGGTCGCAGACACCCCGGGACCCGGTCGTTTTCACCGGCGTATGGAGAAAGCGGGCCTGCCCGCCTATACTCTACTCAACCATTGATCGGCAGTTTCAGAGGGCAAAACATACCGTTCGTCTTGTTCACACGCCCCGGGCGAATCCTTCTAGAGCACCGTGTATCTGTTGTAATAAACCGTTTGTCTGGTATTTGCATAGTTTCATCTGGTATTCTATCATTTCTTGCCTAAGCTCTGAGGTAAGGCAAGGTGTTCTATGAATCCAGTAACCAAAACCCGGACCGGCAGCCCGTATCACGTTCGCGGACTGACTTTATATGAGCTGTTTATCGCGCTCGTGATCGGCGGTGTCCTAACCACGATGGCGATTCCGAGCTTTCGCTGGTACGTCACCAGTACCCGCATCACGTCCGCCACCAACGACTTGGTCGCAGCGCTCAATATTGCCCGCATGGAGGGCGTATCGCGCGCCGAATCGGTAGTCTTCTGCGCCACCGCCGACCCCCACGCCGCGAGCCCGACCTGCGACACCTCGGCCAGTGCGTCTTTCACCAATGGGTGGCTGGTGTTTAACGACTGCGACGCGAACGGCAACCCGACCTTGGCCGGTAACGTCTGCGACACCGACGGGGATAGTGTCGCAGACGCGGCCGAGGTCATTTCGACGGTCGGGCAACCGGACCGCACGATCATCAACACCACCCCCTCCATCGCCACGATCAGCTACGGCAACAACGGCCTGCCCACGAGCGCCGTGGACCTCAACTTGTGTGTCGACGGGTCCGGCAAGGGCCGGCAGGTCAGCGTCACCGTGGTCGGCCAGGTGCGTAACGCGGAGGTGAGTTGCCCATGAAGGAGATCAGACCGACGGTCGGGGAATCCGGTTTTACCCTCATCGAGGCCCTGGTATCGATCATCATTATCGCCGTCGGATTTCTTGGGCTCGCCTTCCTGCAGGCGCAGGGCATGGCGTTCAATACCTCGTCTTATACCCGCAGTCAGGCCTCCAACGCGGTGTACGATCTGGCGGACCGGATGCGCGCCAACCCCAACGGCGCGATCGCCGGCGGCTATGCGGCGACCGCCGCACCGTCGACCTTTCAGGACTGCGATGTCGGCGGCGCCGCCTGCGACACGGCGGAACTCGCGGCCTTCGACCTGGGTCGCTGGTATGCGCAGATCCAGGCCGATTTCGGGGGCACCGCCGTCGTGACCTGGGATGCCGCAACCCGTACCTACAACGTCACCATCACTTGGGGCGACAAAACCACCCGCGACGCGACCCACACCCAACAACAAACGTGGCCGATACAGATATGAACACGCGACCTGCACATCCGCGCGCCCACGTCGGTTTCTCGCTCATCGAACTGATGGTGGCGCTCGTCATCGGCCTGATCCTGCTCGGCGGTCTGGTCACGGTGATGGCGAACAGCAAAAAGGGCTATACGATGCAGAACGATCTGGCCCGCATCCAGGAAAACGCACGCTTCGCGATGGAGTTCATCCGCCGCGACCTGCGCATGGCGGGCTATTTAGGCTGCATGGACGACGTCGACCAGGTGTGGAATCACGTCAACGGCGGCACCGGCAGTCTGTTCGACACCGATCGCGCCATCGACGGCTTTGAACAGGGCGACAGCGAATGGCTGCCCTCGCAGAGCACCGAGCGGGTCGCCGACATCAACGCCGGGACCGACGCCATCTCCATCCGCTACCTCGATACGAACACCGCGGCCGAGGTGGTCCCGCCGTACATGCCCCAGGCCGCCGGCAACATCAAACTGAACACCGGTAACGGTCTGCGCGAAGGCGATATCGTCGCGATCACCGACTGCTCGAGCACCGACATCTTTCAGATTACCGGTCCCAGCACCACCGGCCCCAGCGACACGGGGACCGTCATCCATACCACCGGCAACAACGTCTCACCCGGCAATGTCAACGCCTCCACGCCCCTGTGCCCGGGCAGCAACAGCCACTGCTTGTCCAAGATTTACGAGGGCGGCGCGCAGGTGATGCGCGTGACCTCGGTGCGCTACTACGTGGGCGATACCGGCCGCGGCACCACTGCGCTGTTTCGCGAGTCGCTGGGGGTGACGGGTACGACCGCCGGCGGGCAGGTCCAGGAAATCGTCGAGGGCATCGAGAACATGCAGATCCTGTACGGTATCGACACCGACGGCGACGCGAGCCCCGATGAATACCAGGACGCCACCAGCATGGGTACCGCCGCCGGGTTGTGGCGCAACGTGATCAGCGTGCGCGTGGGTCTGATCTCGAGCAGCACCAGCGAATACGGCGACAACACCGACACCGACCACCGCGACTACGACGCGGACCGCGACGGTGTCGTCGATTTGTCCGATCCCGGCGACCGCCGCCGCCGCCGTGTATATACATCGACCGTCATGTTGAGGAATTCGTGATGCAACACCGTCAACCCGATCTCTTTCTTTCTCGCCTTGCCGGCGCACCGGCGCCGTTCGTCCGCCAACGCGGCGTGACCATGGCGGTGAGCCTCGTGCTGCTGCTCGCGATGACGGTCATCGGCATCAGTGCGCTCGGTACCAGCGGTATCGAGGAGCGCATGGCCAACACCGAACAGCAGATCAACCGCGCGTTCCAGGCGGCGGAAAACGGCCTCGCCGCGGCTTTCGGGGCCACGGCTCAGTTCGATCTGGCCGGCAGCCAGGTGCTGGACTTCTCCGTCAGCCAGGGCGACGCCTTCGAAGCCGGCGTGCATGCGGAAACCAACTTCAAGGAATTTTCCAAGCCCAAGCGCGGCTCGGGCTACAGCACAGTGAAATTCAGCACCGCGCATTTCGAAACCGACAGCACCGCGCGCACGCAAACGGGCATCACCACGACCGTCCATCAAGGCGCCTACCAGATCGCGCCGAAGCTCGCTCAGTAGTTGGAGTACACAGTATGAACACGTTGCAGCGCCGTTTTTTTCCCTTGGGTTCTTTTCGCAAACTGCTCTGTCTGGGCATCGCGGCCCTGTTCGCCGCCGCGCCGGGCACCGCGGACGACACCGAGATCTACTTCAACAACTCCACCAACCAAAACAACAGTTTCGTGCGCCCCAACGTCATGTTCCTGCTCGATACGTCGCGCAGCATGGAAATCTATACGGTGCCGAACAGCGGCGGCAAAACTCGCCTGCAGGTCATGCAGGAAGCCCTGGCCCAGGTTCTGGACCAAACGAATAACGTCAACGTAGGACTGATGCGCTTCACCTCACCCGGTGGTGCGGTATTGTTCCCGGTCTCCGACATCGATTCCGACGCAACGGCGCTGGAAGGCGGCGTGACCGAAGCGGTCATCAATTCTTCCAGCGATGACGCCGAAGACAACCTCGGGTTTATGTCGCTGGCGAACGGCGATCTGGACTTTGGCCTCATTGCGCCGCAGTGGGTGGGCGTGCGCTTCCAGGACCTCAAGATCCCGAAGGGCGTCACCATCACCGAAGCGTATATGGAATTCGCCGCCGAGGAAGTCGATAGCGGCGCCATCACCGTCAACATCTCCGCCGAGGACAGCGACACCGCGCAGACCTTCACCGCCGTCGACGACGACATCGTCAACCGGCCGAAAACCGCGGCCAACGTGGACTGGGCAGTTCCGAATTTCACCATCCGCGGTGAGATGCACCGCACGCCGGATTTGAGCGCTGTGGTCCAGGAAGTCGTGAACCGCGGCGGCTGGTGCAGCGGCAACGCCATGGCTTTCACGATGCGCACCATACTGTCAGGTACGGTCGGGTCGCGCGCCATGGCCACCTTCGAAAGCAATTTCGACGTCGGCGGGGGGCGAGAATTCTCGCGTTTCCTGCCGCGCCTGGTCGTCAAATGGGACGAAACCACGATCCCCACCGGCACCTCCAGTTGTATCGTGGAAACCGTGTCCGCCCAGGTCCAGGACGGCAGCGACGACGCCGAGGAGCGACCCGACGGCAGCGTGTTCATCAACGGTACGCGGCTGGACCTGGTGCGCCAGAACGGCGTACAGACTGTCGGTGTGCGCTTTCAGAACCTGGTCATTCCGCAGAACGCGGACATCCTGAGCGCGCACCTGGAATTCACCGTGAAGCAGTCGCACAGCTCATCGGTGACCCTGCGCATCGAAGGCGAGGACCCGAACAACGGCAGCGCGGCGTTCGTCAATCAAACCAACGACGTGAGCAATCGCCCGCGCACCGCCGCTCAGGTGGACTGGGCCAATCCGCCCGCGGCGGCGGTAGGCGCGAAACTCATCTCACCGGACATCAGCGACGTGGTCGAGGAGATGGTCGCCTCGCCAAGCTGGTCCAGCGGCGGTGCGTTGGTGTTTGTCGTCACCGAGGTGGCCGGGACCGGCAAACGCGCCGCCCATACCGCGGAGAGCGAGCTCGCCTCGGCGCCACGCTTGGTGGTCACCTATCTCACCCAAACCGCCACCGGCGCGTTCACCAAAACGGTACGCGAGCGCCTGACCGAACAGATCAACGCCATCCAGTACCAGGGTTCGACGCCGATCGTCGATACCCTGTACGAAGCGGCGCGCTACTTCCGCGGTGAGGGGGTGGATTTCGGCGACGTGCGAGGCGACGGCGACCCCTTCTTTCCGTTCGACGACCGGGTGTTCAACCGCGTCGCCAACCCGATTTCGTTCACCGGCACGGGCAGCATAAACCCGGCCAACTGCCTGTATTCGAGCGCCACTGCTTGCGCCGCGCAGTCGATTTCCGGCAACCGGGACTACATCTCGCCGATTTCCAACGACTGCCAGAAAAACTTCATCGTACTCCTGTCCGACGGCCAACCGACGGTCAACAACGCGGTCCCCAACATCGAGAGCATGATCGGCGGCAGTTGCGTCAACCCGACTGCGGGTGGCGAGAGCGGCCGCTGCGGTACCGATCTGGTGAACTTCCTGAACACCGAGGACCAGGTCGACGACGCGACGCTCAGTGGCGATCAGACCATCCAGACCTACACCATCGGCTTCAACCTCGACGGCGACGAACAGTTCTTGAAGAATATCGCCAATGCCGGCGGCGGCCAGTTCTTCGAAGCCTCCAGTGCCGCGGATCTGATCGACGCGTTTCAGACCATTCTCACCGACGTCCTGGATGCGCCGACGTCATTCGCCGCACCGTCGCTGTCGGTGAACGCCTTCAACCGCCTGTTCAACCGCGACGTGGTGTATTTCTCACTGTTCACGCCATCCGAGAGCCAGGCCTGGCAGGGCAACGTCAAGAAGTTCCGCATCTGCACCGATCAGGGCAACTGCAACCCCGGCGATGTCATCGACAAGGACAACAACCCGGCGATCGGCGCGGATTTCCGCATCAAGTCCACGGCGAAGAGTTTCTGGGGCAACGCCGCGGACGGCCCCGAGGTCACCGAGGGTGGCGCCGGCGTGCACATCCCGGTCCCCAACAGCCGCCGCGTGTTCACCTACACGGGCAACGCGGACTCGCCCAACAATCCGGTAGCGCTGACGACCGGGAGCGCCCACGAGGTGGCGGACGGTAACAGCGCGATCACCCAGGCGATGCTGAACGCGGCGACCGCCACCGAACGCACGCGCGTCATCAACTGGATGCGTGGCGTGGACGTCCAGGACGAGAACGGGAATAACGACACCACCGATGCGCGTTGGGCGTTCGCCGATCCGCTGCACAGCCGTCCGGTCACCATCACTTATGGCGCCCTGCCGTGTACCGCCAGCGACGTCGCGGACAGCAGCAGCGCCTGTTTCGGCGCCGCGACTGGCGACCCGAATCCGGACCAACCCATCGTCAAGGTGCTGGTGGGCACCAACGACGGTGCGCTGCGCATGATCAATGACGCCACCGGCGAGGAGGAATGGGTGTTTTACGCCCCCGAAACGCTCGGCACCATGAAGGACCAGATGCTGAACGCGACCGGCGACCACATCTACGGTCTGGACGGCACGCCGTCGGCACTGGTGATTGACAACAACCAGAACGGCATCATCGAGCCGGGATCGCCTGAAAACGACAAAGTCTACATTTACATCGGTATGCGCCGGGGCGGCAAAAACGTGTACGCGTTCGACATCACCCCTGGCGGGGTCCTGGTCAACAATACCGTCGGTCAGGTGACGCCCAAGTTCCTGTGGCGCATCCGTGGCGGCCCGGGCGGCACCAGCGGCTACGAGCGCCTCGGTCAGACCTGGTCGACGCCGCTCGCCACCAGCATTCGGACCGGCACCGGCGGCGGTGTGAATAACGACGACACCAAGCGCACCCATGCGCTCGTCATGGGCGGCGGTTACGACGACGATCCGCTCGACAGCGGGTTCGCGACCACCGACGACGATACCGGCAACGCGATTTACATCGTCGACGCCGAGGACGGCTCGCGCATTTGGTGGGCAAGCAACACCGCGTCCGGCGCGGATCTGGAGCTGGCCGACATGGACTATCCGATTCCCGCCGATCTGGCGCTGGTCGACTCCGACGGCGACGGCGAAACCGACCGCATCTACGCCACCGATACCGGGGCGCAGATCTGGCGCATCGACCTCGACGCGCGTATCGGCCATAACAACGGCAACACCTTCGGCGCGCGGCTCGCGACTCTCGCCACCGCCGGTACCGCCAGCGAGGAACGACGCTTCTTCTATCAGGTCGATGTCGCCGAGGTGCGTGACGACTTCTTCTCCACCGAACCCGAGTACGACGCGGTGGTGGTGGGCTCGGGTTATCGCGCGCATCCGAACAATCTCGACGTCCACGACCATTTCTACGTCATCCGCGATTACCAGGTGGACAGTAGGGTCAGCGCCACGAACTTCCCGCTGTGTAACGTCAACGGTTCCGTGCAACAGTGCGCCAACGGCGATCCCATCACGCTGGCCGACCTCGAGGACGTCACCGACAACGAGATTCAGGACGGCGCCACGCAGCAGGACCGAGATGATGCGGCCAACGCGCTGAAGAACACCACCGGTTGGTACATCCAGTTGAAGACCGAAGACCAGAACGGCCAGGACGTGTTCGAAGGCGAAAAGGTGCTGTCCGGTGCGGCCATCATCGCCGGCAAGGTGTTCTTCACCACGTTTACACCCGCCGGTCCCCCGGACCCCAACGATCCGTGTAAGGCAGTCGAGGGCACGGGCCGTCTGTACACCGTAGACCTGCTGAACGGCACGGCCGAGATCGACATCGACCAGAACAACTCCCTGGACAAATCGGACCGTGTGCAGAGTGTCGGCGGCGGTATTCCCTCGGAGCTGGTACCGGTATTTCTGGAGACCGGGCTTACCGGGCTGGTGGGCAGCAGCGGTGGCGCGGCGGCAGTGGACCCGAACATCAATCTGCCACGCCAGCGGACCTTCTGGTACCAGGATTTTTGACGGTTTTATAGCGGAGCGACACCATGGAGACATTCAACATCCGGCGCCAGCGCGGCATCACGCTTCTCGAACTGATGGTCGTGGTCGCCATCATCGCGATCCTGACCATGATCGGCGTACCGGCGTACCAGGATTTCGTGACCCGCGCGAAGCGCGCCGAAGGCCAGAGCGCGCTGGTAGAACTCGCCAATCTCCAGGAACGCTTTTATTCCGAGAATCTGCGCTACACGACCACCATCGCCGGCGCACCCGGGCCAGATCAGATCGCGTTTCCGGCGCTGACCGAAAACGGGAATTATCAGATCCAGATCCAGTCCGCCGGCGCCACCGCTTTCGATCTGCGCGCCGTGCCGCAGGGCGCGCAAGCGGGCGATGGCGCGTTTCGCCTCATGTCTACCGGTCAGCGCACCTGGGACAAGGCCAACGACGGCACGTTTTCGCACGCCTGGACCGACCGCTGACCGGCCTGAGTTTCCCGCAGACGCCGACGTCCGGCTCTACATCGTGACCGCTCACCCGAGTCAAAATACCGTTTATCGAATAATCCCTTCCCCTTGTCTGTACAGCGCGTTTCCGTCGCCTAGACTGAAAATCAGAGTTGTATGTGATGAAAAGGAATACGCTGTTTTCATTTAGGGTCCGGACCGATCCGCTTGCCGCATCGGGCCTAACGGTATACGAAATGCTCGTGGCGTTGGCCATCGCCGCGGTACTCATCGGTTTTGCCATCCCCAGCTTCCGCACCTACGTGCAGAACACGCGCGTCACCAGTGTCACCAACGACTTCGTCGCCGCGCTCAATGTAGCGCGCACCGAGGGCATCACCCGCCAGGAGGACGTCGTGCTGTGCGCCAGCACCAACCTCGCGTCCTGCGGCGGCACCTTCGGCAACGGCTGGATCGTGTTCAACGACTGTAACGGCGACGGCGTGCCCACCACCGGCGCCAACGTCTGCCTCGGCGGTACTACGCCCGAACGGATCATTCACGTTGGCCGCGGCGACGCGGCGATCACCTCAGGGGTCACCTTGGTGCGTTTCCAATTGAACGGCATGCCGTCCACCGGCGCGCAGGATTTCGATCTTTGCATGGCGGGATACGCCAAGGGCCGTCGTATCGGAATTAACAATGTGGGGCGCGTCAGCACCGCCGACCACAACTGTTGAGGGGGGATCCACCATGAATCAGTCGCTATGTACACCGTATCCGCCCACCCGGCAGTCCGGGTTCTCGTTGATCGAGGCGTTGGTCTCCATCGTCGTGGTGGGCGTCGGCCTACTGGGGCTCGCGTTTCTGCAGGCCCAAGGCATGGCCTTCAACACCTCTTCGTACGTACGCACTCAGGCGACATTGGCGGCCTATGACCTGGTCGACCGCATGCGCGCCAACCCGGTCGCAGCACTTACTGGCGCTTATGTGGCCACCACGGCGCCCACGACGTTTACTGACTGCGACGTGGCCGGGGCGGGCTGTGACACCGCGCAGCTCGCGGCCTTCGACCTGGCACGCTGGTTCGCCCAGCTACAGACGGACCTGGGACCAACGGCCACCGCGAACGTCGCGTTTACGGCACCGAATCAATATGCGATCACGCTGACCTGGACCGAGGGTCTGGCGCGCGATCCGAACACCAGCGATGCGACCACCACCGTCAACCGCTCGCAACTCTGGGAGGTGCAGCTGTGAACAGAGTGCCCGTTACACCTCGCGACAGTCGGGGCTTTTCCATCATCGAGCTGATGGTGGCCATGGTGATCGGCCTGATCGTGCTCGGCGGCGTGGTGACTATCATGGCCAACTCCAAGAAAGGCTATAACATGCAGAACGACGCCGCTCGGATACAGGAGAATGCACGTTTTGCGATGGAGTTCCTGCATCGGGATCTGCGCATGGCCGGCTATTTCGGCTGCATGGACGACGTTGAGAACGTGTGGAACCACGTCAACGGCGGCACCGACAACCTGTTCAGCACGGATTTCGCCATCGAGGGCCTGGAACAGGGTGGCAACGCCTGGCAGCCTTCGGGGAGCACTAATGGCGTGAGCAACATCGTGGCCGGCACCGACGCGGTGTCGATCCGTTACATCGACCCCAACGCATCGGTGAAAGTCGAGCCGCCGTTCATGCCCCAGGCCTCCGGCGACATTAAAGTCGAGACCGGCAGCGGCCTGCAGGAAGGCGACATCATCGCCATTACCGACTGCGCGAGTACCGATATCTTTCAGATCACCGGGCCCAGCGGCACCAATCCCAGCTCCACCGGGCAAATCATCCATACCACCGGCAACAACGTGTCGCCGGGCAACGTCAGTGCGTTGGTGCCCAATTGTCCGGGCGCCAATGCGCACTGCCTGTCGAAGATCTACGAGGACGAAGCGCAGGTGATGAAACTGATTTCGGTGCGCTACTACATCGGCGACACTGGCCGGGGCACCTCCGCGCTGTACCGAGAGAGCCTGGGGCTCTCCGGCGGCACCACTGCTGCCGGCGTCGCCCAGGAGCTGGTCGAGGGCATCGAGAACATGCAGATCCTCTACGGTGTGGATACCGACGGTGACGGCGCGCCCGACGAGTACCAGGACGCCACGACAATGGGCAACACGGCGGTGCTGTGGGACAACGTCATCGCCATCCGCGTCGGCCTGATTGCCGGCAGCCTGGCCGAATACGGCGATGAGACCGATGCCGATCACCGCGACTACGACGTCGACCGCGACGGCGTGGTGGATCTCAGCAACCCCTCCGACCGGCGCCGGCGTCGCGTGTTTACCGCTACCGTGATGGTGAGGAACTCCTGATGAAACGGATCGATCGACACCGCACCCAGACTCAATTTCGGACCGGACCGGCGGCGCAACGGGGGATCACCCTTGCCGTGAGCCTGGTGCTGCTGCTCGCCATCACCATCATCGGCGTGAGCGCGCTCACCACGACGTCGCTCGAAGAACGGATGGCCGGCAATATCCAGGAGCTGAACCGCGCGTTTCAAACCGCCGAGAGCGGCCTGAACCAAGCGTTTGCCAACAGCGCGGACTTCGATCTCGTGAACACCGTCACGAGCACGGTGACCAACAGCTTCGCTTCCGCCGAAGCGCACACCGACTTCAAACAATTCACCAAACCGCGGCGCGGTTCGGGGTGGAGCGCGAAGGAATTCAGTAGCGCACATTTCGAAACCGACAGCACCGGCATCACCAATTCCGGTGCCAGCGCGACCGTGCACCAGGGCGCCTATCAGATCATGCCCAAGCTAGAGAAGTAACCGGGGGTGTACCAAATGATGTGTAACGTCAACCTTGCCATACGGCGAACCGCCGCCAGACTGCTGCCGATCGGCCTCGGACTGTTTCTGCTGTCGATGCCGAGTACCGCCGAGGACATCGAGATTTATTTCGGCAACACCAACGCGAATCCGAATACCGCTATCCTGCCGAACGTCCTGTTCGTGCTCGACACTTCCAGCAGCATGAACCAGACGGTGGCCGGAACCGGCAAGAGCCGCCTGGACAACATGAAAGACGCCCTCAAAAACGTGCTCGGCACCCTGAACAACGTCAACGTCGGATTGATGCGCTTTTCCAATCCGGGCGGTCCGGTTCTTTTTCCCATCGCCAGCATCCACGCCGACGCTGCTGACATCGAGGGCACCAGTAACGCGGCCTCGGTCACGCTGCCGATTTCCGACGCCAACGACGACGCCGAGCAAGCCGAGGGATCCGGGAACATGGACTTCAACGATGTCGATCTCGACATCGAGCAGGCCGTCAGTCCGCAGATAGTGGGATTGCGATTCCAGAATGTGGGCGTTCCGCAGGGTGCAACCATTACCAACGCGGCGATTCAGTTCACTGCCGACGGCAACGACTCCAGCACCACCGATGTGGTCATTACCGCGGAAGCCGCCGACAACGCCGTGCCATGGGGCGTTGCCAGTGGCACCAAGATCACCGACCGTACCTTGACCACCGCCACGGCGACCTGGACCGCGCCGAGTTTTACCACCGGCGATGTGCACGCCACGGCAGATCTCTCGTCCGTGGTGCAAGAAGTCGTCAACCGCAGCGGCTGGTGCGGCGGCAACAGCATGGCCTTCATCGTCGACACGATCAACGGCGAACGCGACGCAGTGAGCTACGATCAGGCACCGGGCAGCGCTCCGGTGCTGCACATCGAGTGGGACCCGGCCAGCATTCCGTCCGGCGGCGGCTGCATCCGGCAGACCGTCAGCGCGCAGGTCCAGGTCGGTGCCGACGATGCGGAAGAACGCGCCAACGGACAAATGCGACTCGCCAGCTCCGATCTGGAGCTGGTGCGCGACAGCGGGGTGCAGACCGTCGGTGTCCGCTTCCGCAACATCGACATCCCGCCGAATGCCACGATCCTGGATGCGGAGCTGGAATTCGAGGTCGACGAGGACGGCAACACGAATCCGATCTCCTTGGAAATCCACGGTCAGGATCCCAGCGATACGGCCGGTCCGTTCACGTCCACCGACAACGACATTACCAGCCGCCAGCAGACCGCCGCCTCGGTGATCTGGAGCAACCTGCCGACCCCCGCAGTCAATGCGAAACTGGTCTCGCCCGATATCAGCACCGTGGTGCAGGAAATCGTCAACGATACCGACTGGGTGGCCGACGAGGACATGATCTTCATCATTACCGAGTCGTCCGGGAATGGTAAGCGTACGGTGGAGTCCTACAACGGCGAACAACCCGCCGCGGCAATATTGCGCATCACGTATCAGGCCCAAGTGGCCGCCTCCCCGGGTGGCGCGGTCAAGAGCGTGCGCCAACGGCTGACGGAAGTCGTCGACGAGTTGCAATACAAATCGGGTACCCCGATTGTCGATACCATGTACGAGGCCGCCTTGTACTACCGGGGCGAAACCGCGGACTACGGCACGCAGCGCGGCGGCAGCTCTACGTCCAGGCGCGAGTATACCCGCGTCAGCCACCCGGCCTCCTATACCGGTGGATTGGTAAACCGGCAGGCGGCGTGCACCGACGCGAATCTCAACGCCATCGCTTGCCGCGACGAGAATATCAGCCTGTCGCCGGTGTACGAGAGTCCGTTGCAGCAGGACTGCCAGGCCAACTACATCGTACTGTTGTCCGACGGCGAGCCGAGTGTCAACACGTCGGTGTCCAAGGTCGAAACGATGATCGGTTCGACCTGCGCCGGATCCGGAAGCGGGCGCTGCGCTACCGAACTGGTCACTTTCCTGCGCAACGAGGACCAGAGCACGACCCTGCCCGACGACCAGACCGTCAAGACCTTTACTATCGGGTTCAACCTCGACGGCAATCCGCAGTTCCTGCAGGACATGGCCACCGCGGGCGGCGGTCAGTTCTTTTCCGCATCCACGGCAACCCAGCTCGCGAACGTGTTCCAGAGTATTTTCGCCGAGATTCTGGAAGCGCCTTCGTCGTTTTCCGCGCCATCCTTGTCGGTGAACGCGTTCAACAAGTTGTTCAACCGCGACACGGTGTATTTCGCGCTGTTCGAACCTTCGGAAACGCAAGCCTGGGAGGGTAACATCAAGAAGTTCCGCATCTGTACCGACCCGGCGACGCAGAACGGTTGCGACATCGGTGAGGTGATCGACGCCGACGAAGTACCGGCGATCGGCGCGGACTTCAAGATCAAGGGTGATGCCCGCAGTATCTGGAGCACCACCGCCGACGGTCCGGAGGTGACAGAGGGCGGCGCCGGTTCCCAGATTCCGGCCGAGGCGTCGCGCACGGTGCTCACATACACCGGGACCGACGACTCTCCCAACAGCCCGGTGGCATTGACCACCGGCGGCCCGCACGAGCTGGACAAGGCGAATGCCAGCATCACCAAGACGCTTTTGGGTGACGCCACGATGTCCGACGCCGCACGCGACGATCTGATCGACTGGATCCGCGGGCGGGACGTCGATGACGAGGACGGCGACAGCGATACCTCGGAAAACCGTTGGGCGTTCGGCGACCCGTTGCACAGCCGGCCCATCACGGTCACTTTCGGTGGCGACGAAGCGAATCCGATCATCAAGATCTTCGTCGGCACCAACGACGGGGGCCTGCGCATGATCAACGACGCCACCGGCGAAGAGGAATGGGTGTTTTACCCGCCGGAACTCCTCGATCAACAAGACGCCTTGCGCACCGACGGGTCCGGTAACAAGATTTACGGCATGGACGGCACACCGGAAGTGCTGACCGTGGATGTCGACGGCGACGGAATCATCGAGCCTGCCGACGGCGACAAAGTGCACATCTTCGTCGGCATGCGGCGCGGCGGTCAGAACATCTATGCGCTCGACGTCACGCCGGCCAGCACCCTGACCACCACGACCTCCGGTCAGATCACGCCGAAATTCATGTGGCGTATCATCGGCGGCACCGGCGACTTCCAGCGCCTCGGTCAGACCTGGTCGCAGCCGATGCTCGCCAATATCCGCTCCGGAAATGCGAACAACACGGGCAGTGAGCGGCGGACGGTGCTGATGCTCGGCGGTGGCTTCGACGACACGTACGACAACACCTTTGCGCCGGCAACTCCGACCAACATTGGCAATGCCTTGTATATGGTCGATATTGACGACGGCTCGCTCATTTGGTGGGCCAGTAATCCGGGCTCCGGCGCCAGTCTCGAGCTGCCGGGCATGGACTTCCCCATCGCCAGTGATCTGGCGCTGTTGGATTCCAACGGCGATTTCGAAATCGACCGCGTCTACGCGGTGGACATCGGCGGGCAAGTGTGGCGCTTTGATCTCGATCCGAATCTCAAACTCAACAACAACGGGAACACCGCCGGCGCGCGCCTGGCGGCGATCTCCACGGCTGGCGGAACGCCGCCGGTCAACGAGCGGCGCCTGTTCTTCTCGGTAGACGTCGCCGAGGTGCGCGATGAGTTCTTCTCGGTAGAGAAAGACTACGACGTGGTGACCGTGGGTAGCGGTTATCGCGCGCACCCCAACGACACCGACGTTCAGGATCGCCTGTATCTGTTCCGCGATTATCTGATCGACGGCGTGGTGACGGTGGATAACAGCGGTGTACCGACCAACTATCCGCTGTGCAACAACACACCGAACCCCACCGATCCGCCGCTCTTGCAGGCATGCCTTGACGGCAGCAGCAACGTTCGCCCGCTCAATGAGGGTGATCTACAGGACGTGACGGCCAACCTCATTCAGGACGGCGACGCCAGCCAGCAGGCGGCGGAGCAGGATGCGCTGCGCATCTCCAACGGGTGGTTCATCGTGCTGAAGGAGAACGACGGCACGTTTGTCGGCGAGAAGGCGCTCGCCAAGTCCATCATCATCGACGGCAGCGTGTTCTACACGACTTTTACGCCGTCCGGCTCGAACCCGAACAACCCCTGCGCGGCAGCCGAAGGCACGGGCAAGTTGTATGCGGTAGACATATTGAACGGCGGGGCCCAGTTCGACTTCAACGAAAACACCACGCTCGAGAAAGCCGACCGCACGTTCAATGTGGGTGGCGGTATTCCTTCGGAGCTGGTGCCGGTGTTTCTGGAGACGGGACTCACCGGACTGGTCGGGACCGGGGGCGGTGCCGCCAAACCGCCGATCAATACCGCCCTGCCACGCGAGCGGACCTTCTGGTACCAGGAATTCTAACCAACGGCCGGGGTCTTGGCGCGAGCGGGACCCCGGCGCAAACATCGACGTAACGACGACCAACGACTTCAGGGGGTGACGATTTTGGCTACCACACCACACCGGCTGCACGGCCAAGGGGGCATGACGTTGATCGAGCTGATGATCGTCGTCGCCATCATTGCAATTCTCGCCGCGATCGCGGTCCCCGCCTATGACGATTACGTGACGCGTGCAAAGCGCGGTGAAGGACAAAGCGCGCTCGTCGAACTCGCCAATCTGCAGGAACGGTTCTTTTCGCAAAACCTGCGTTACACGACGACGATCGCCAGCACACCGGGCGCAGATCAAATCGCGTTTCCGAACGTGACCGAGAACGGCCACTACCAGATTCAGATCCAGGCCGCCGACGCCACGTCCTACGATCTGCGCGCCGTTCCGCAAGGCGTGCAGGCCGGGGACGGCGCCATGCGGCTGACGTCTACCGGGCTCAAGCAGTGGGACAAAAACGACGACGGCATATTCGAAAAGGCCTGGACCGATCGGTAACTGACCCATCGGAGACCCATCGGAGACCCATCGGAGACCCATCGGAGACCCATCGGAGACAGATTTATTTTTCTATTCCAAGAAAAATAAATCTGTCCCCTTTTTACCTATTTTAGGTCGACCCCCCTTTCTTACGACACCCGGGTCGTCTTGTGTATGACCAAAACGCCGCTTCGAGGAGCGGCGTTTTTGTTGATCACCAACTAGCTCGTTTTACAACATTTCCTATTCGCGCGAAGTTCGTCCTATTCGCGCGAAGTTCGTCGGCCCAGCACCCGCCAACCGAACGCGTCCAGAATCAGCAGTGCCACGCCGACGGTAATGGCGCTGTCCGCAATGTTGAAATGCGGCCAATGCCACGCGCCGTAGAACCAGTGTATGAAGTCGATGACGTAACCGAGCCGAATACGGTCGATGACGTTTCCTACCGCGCCGCCCAGAATCAGCGCGAACGCCAGCGCATTCTGAGTTTCGGTGCGGTCCAGTCGGTACAGCATGCGGAGTATCACGATCGACACGACGGCCGCCACCAAGACGAAAAAGAGGTTCTGCCAGCCGCTCGCCTCGTTCAAGAACCCGAACGCAGCACCCGTGTTATACACGAGAGAAAAGTCGAAAAAGCCTGGAATCACTACCACTGGCGGGCTTCCCAACAATGACTTCACGGCGATCCATTTGCTCGCCTGGTCGCAAACTACAACCACCGTCGAAACCGCGATCCATTTCAACATACGGAGAACTCCGTCACCCGCCTGCCGGCGCATCCGAGTGCATGGGCCCGCGAGCCATTGCGGCGACGTCCCCACCTACCGGGGGGCGGATTTATCAGTTGGGGAAAATAAATCTGTCCCCGATTCCGCAAGCCGCGTCCGGTATTGGTACGAACCGCCACGCTCTTAAATATATCGCCGCTTTTCGCCGTTGCCGTCCACATTGGCCACGCAGCGTGCACAAATCTCCGGGTGATCCGTCGCACTCCCCACATCCGAGCGGCGGTGCCAGCAGCGGACACACTTCGGGTGTTCGGTCACCGACACCGCCACCTTGACACCCGCAAGGTCGGTATCGAGAGCCGCCGGTCCCGCTTCCTCCAACGGCGCCACCCGTGCGTTCGAAGTGATCAACAGAAAACGCAGCTCGTCATCCAGACGCATCAGTGGCACGGCGATCTCTGGTTCCGCGTACACCGTCACCTCAGCGTCCAGGTTGGACCCGATGCGCCCGGCACCCCGCAACGCCTCCAGGTGGCGGCTCACTTCCTGGCGAACGTCGATGACGGTTTGCCAGGATGCGGTATCCATGGCATCACCGTCGAGCACGACTTCCGGCCAGTTGTCGTACCAGTTCGAGAGCAGGACCGACGCCGGCCGCTCGCCCGGGATATGGGACCAGATCTCTTCGGCGGTAAACGAAATCAACGGCGCCAGCCAGCGGACCAAGGCTTCGAGGATGTGAAACATGGCGGTCTGTGCGGAACGGCGACCGCGGCTATCGCGCGGCATGGTGTACAAGCGGTCTTTCAGGATATCGAGATAGAAACCCCCCATGTCCACGACACAAAACTGGTGTAATTTCTGGTAGATCGCGTGGAAGTTGAACTGATCGAACGCCGACGTGATCTCATCCTGCAGGCGCTGTGCTCTGTGGATGGCCCAGCGATCCAGGGCCAGTAACCGATCGGCGTCCACCGCCATCGAAGCGTCGTAGTCGGCCAGATTCCCCAACAGGTAACGCGCCGTATTGCGCATACGCCGGTAAGAGTCGGCCATTCGCTTTAGTATCTCATCGGAGATGTGCATCTCGCCGCGGTAGTCCGTGGCCGCCACCCACAGGCGCAGAATGTCCGCGCCCAGCGTCTTGATGACCTCCTGGGGCGCAACCACATTCCCTTGAGACTTGGACATCTTGCGTCCTTCGGCATCGACTGTAAAACCGTGCGTCAGCACCGCCCGGTACGGCGCCCGGCCGTCGATGGCGACACCGGTCATAATGCTCGACTGGAACCAACCACGGTGCTGGTCCGAGCCTTCGAGATACAGGTCCGCGGGTTTGGCCAAGTCGCTGCGCACTTTCAACACGCTCTCGTGGGTCACGCCGGAATCGAACCACACGTCCAGAATGTCCGTGACTTTCTCGTAGTCCAAAGCCCCCGCCCCGAGGATGTCGCCGTCGTCGAGCTCGAACCAAGCCTCGATGCCCTTGCGTTCCACGCGCAGCGCCACCTCTTCCAGGATCTGCTGCGTGTGCGGGTGCAACTCGCCGGTGTGGCGATGGACATAGAGCGCGATCGGCACTCCCCAGTTGCGCTGCCGGGAGATGCACCAGTCCGGGCGGTTCTCTACCATGCCCTCGATACGCGCCCGCCCCCACTCCGGCACCCATTGCACGGTATCGATTTCACGCAATACGGCTTCGCGCAGCCCGAGTTTGTCCATACTGATGAACCACTGCGCCGTGGCGCGGAAAATGATCGGCGCCTTGTGACGCCAGCAATGTGGATAGCTGTGATCGAACGGCTCGGCGTGCAGCAGCGCGCCGCGTTCCCGCAACACCGACACCACGTGGTCGTTGGCGTCGAACACGAACTCACCGGCGAACAGCGGCGTCTCGGGAAGGAAGCGGCCGTCGGCGCCCACCGGATTGGCGACTTCCAGTTGATAGTGCTTTCCGACCGCAAAATCCTCCTGACCGTGCCCGGGAGCGGTGTGTACGGCGCCGCTGCCAGCTTCGGTGGTCACGTGCTCACCCAGGATCAGCGGTACGTCGCGATCGTAGAACGGGTGTCGCACGCGCAGGTTTTCCAGTCGCGCACCCGGCGCGCGCGCCACCACCGTTGCCGGCGCAAGCTCCGCGCGGTCGGTCACCTGGGCTGCCAGGGCGCCGGCCATGAGTAGACGCCGCGCGCCGCCCTGACCATCGCGGGTCTGGAGCAACACGTATTCGAGGTCAGGATGCAGGGCTACCGCCTGGTTGGCAGGCAACGTCCACGGCGTGGTCGTCCAGATCACGACACTGACCGGGCCGTCCCCGGGCCCGTCGCCGGTCACGTCCAAGCACTCGAGAAACTCGGCGGAGTCCACCGCGTCGAACGTGACGTCGATGGCCGGCGAGGTTCGGTCGAGGTACTCCACTTCCGCCTCGGCCAGCGCCGAACCACACTCCGTACACCAGTACACCGGCATGGCCCCGTGATACACATGACCCGCGGCGATGATTTTCGCCAGCGCACGAATGATGTTGGCCTCGGTCTTCGGTTCCATGGTCAGATACGGCCGTTGCCAGTCGCCCACGACGCCCAAGCGTATGAAGTCAGTCTTCTGTTTTTCCACCTGCTCGAGGGCATAAGCCCGGCAGGCTTCACGGAACTGCTTTGGTGCCGCACGGGCACCGTCTTTACCCATGCGCTTTTCCACCTCGTGCTCGATAGGCAGGCCGTGGCAGTCCCAACCCGGCACATATACCGCATCAAATCCGCTTAAAGTTCTGGACTTTACGATGATGTCTTTAAGCACTTTATTGACGGCATGTCCGATGTGGATGACGCCGTTGGCGTATGGGGGTCCGTCGTGCAATACGTACGCAGGCCGCCCGGTACCGGTTTCGCGCAGACGTTTGTACACATCGATATTCCCCCAACGCTCGAGAATGAGGGGCTCCCGCTGCGCCAAGTTGGCCTTCATGGGAAACCGGGTATGCGGCAGATTGATGGTAGTTTTGTAGTCAGCCATTCGTCTTGTTCTGTTCAAGCCGCGCCGGTCGCGTTGCGGCGCGCGACATAAGCGCGTGCCGCGTCCCGGTCCCGCGCAATCTGCTCGCGTAACGCCGCAGCCGATTCGAAGCGTCGTTCGTCGCGCAGTTTGGCGAGGAAATCCACGCGAATCCGGCGCCCGTAGATAGTATCCGAAAAGTCAAGCAGGTGGACTTCCAGCAACGTACGGGTCCCGTCGACAGTGGGTCGTGTGCCCAGATTTGCGACCCCGTACACCGGTTCGGCCCCCAGATCGTAAACCGCGACGGCGAACGTGCCGGTAATCGGCGGCTTGGACACCGACAGTCTCACGTTGGCGGTGGGGAATCCCCATTCCCGACCGCGTTGATCGCCATACGTGACCCGTCCCGATATCGCGTACGGACGACCTAAAAGTTCCGCAGCGCCGTTAAAGTCTCCTTGTGCCAGAAGCGTACGGATGCGTGTGCTGCTGACCCGGTCTCCGCCAACGACATGCGTTTGCGTGCGCGCGACGGTGAAACCCAAACGTTCCCCCTGCACCGCCAACAAATCGAAATCGCCTTCCCGGCCACGACCGAAACGAAAATCGTCGCCCACCACCAGGTAACGGACGTCGACGCCGGCCGCCAGAATTTGCGCTACGAACTCCTGCGCCGGCATACGCGCCAACCGCGCATCGAAGCGCAGGCACAACACCCGATGTACGCCTAGGTCGGCAAGCAGCCGGAGTTTATCGCGCAAGCTCGACAGGCGTGGCGGGGCCGACGCGCCGGCGAAGTGTTCTTGGGGGTGGGGCTCAAAGGTCATCACCAGTGCCGGCACGCCCAGGTCGCGGCTCCTTTGCAGCAGTTGGCGGATGACCACCTGATGACCACGATGCACACCGTCGTAGTTACCGATCGAGGCAACGCAACCGCGGTGTCGCGGTCGCAAATTGTTCAGGCCGCGAATGAATTCCATGAGTTACTCGTGTCGAAATTAACCGTACGAAACCGCGTGAAGCTCAAGAGAGTCGAAGGACGATACTAAACAGGTCGCAGGTCAAAGGCGGCCGGCTGCATTAGCCGGACTTAAGCCCAATCGGGATCGTATTCCTCGATCACCGCGTCCAGCGGACGCCGGCCGGCGTAGCCCTCGGTGTAGTCATGAAAGTAACCGAGCTTGAGTTCCGGATACTTCCAGCACAAGTACCCGTCCCCGGTATCGAAATCCACCAACCACAATCCCTTTACCACCAGCCCCAGCCGTTCCATCTTGCTGACCCATCGCTTGACGATGACCTCATATTCTTTCTCCACCGCCACGATGCGCGGATCGGTGGCGAGCATGTTTTCCAATCGCTTCTTGACCGGCTCCAAGTCGCGATACGCTTGCGCCGTGATGCGTTGTACCAGCGGGAACAAACGGTTGGCTTCGGCGAGGGTAAACACACGCGGTTCTTCGGTCGACCCGATCTGGGGAATCTGTGAGGCCTGGGCCATGACTCAGTCGAACTCTTCCCGTTTCAGAATAAACTGATGAATGCGAATACCGGTAACGAGTATAACGGAAAAATAGGTCGCTGCACCGACCAGAATCCACCAGCCCAAACGCGTGACCCGCGCCAGGATACCGGCGTCGATCCAGCTTGCGAGATCGCCCGCCCCCCAAGCCAGCACCCCGCCCATGGCCGCCACCGCGAGGCCGAGGCGAATCAGCAGGCCGCCCCAGCCCGGTTGCGGGGTATACACACCGCGCTTCACCAGACCGCGGAACAATAGCGTGGCGTTCACCCAGGCAGCAATCGAGATCGCCAGCGCCAGGCCGACGTGCGCCAGGAACACGACCAGCAGGAGACTCAGGAGAATGTTGACGACCACCGCGATCACCGCGATGCGCACCGGGGTGCGCGTATCCTGACGGGCAAAGAACCCCGGCGCCAGCACTTTCACGAGTACGAATCCGAGCAAGCCCACCGCAAAGGCCATCAGGCTGCGCGATGCCATGTCGATGTCGTGGGCCGTCGTGGCACCATACTGAAAAATCGTGGTCATGATCGGCCCGGCGAGTACCACCAGACCGACGCTCGCGGGCACTCCGATCAAACACGCCCAGCGCAGGGACCAGTCGAGCAAACGGGAAAAACGCTCGTGCGATCCACTCGCGTGGAGCTTGGACAGCGCAGGCAGAATCACGGTCGCCAATGCGATCCCGAACACGCCGAGCGGAAACTCCATTAATCGATCCGAATAGTACAGCCACGACACGCTGCCCGAGACCAAAAACGAGGCGAGAATGGTGTTCACCAGCATGTTGATCTGGGTGACCGAGGCGCCGAACATGGCAGGCAGCATGAGCTTGAAGACCCGATTCACCGGCTCATGGCGGCGCGCCAGGCGCGGTGCCGGCAACATGTGGATACGGTGCAAAAACGGGACTTGAAACGCCAGTTGTGCGATGCCGGCCACCAGTACGCCGAGCGCCAGTCCGAGCGCCGCGTTGCCAAACCACGGTACGAAGGCGAACGCGGCAAAAATCAGGCACACGTTGAGCAGTACCGGCGTGACGGCCGGCACCGCGAAGCGCCCCCAGGTATTGAGGATTCCCGCCGATAGGGCGACCAGCGATACACACAGCAAATACGGAAACGTGATCCGCAGGGCGTCGACGGTCAGTACGAACTGCTCGGGGTGATTACGGAAACCGGGCGCAATGAGGGCGACCACTGCCGGCGCGCACACGATCCCGATCGCCGTAAACAGCAGCAAGGCACCGCCCAACCAGCCGGTCGTGGCGTTCACGAAAACGCGCACTTCATCCGGAGTGGCGGTTTCGCGGCGCTCGGACAAAACCGGTACGAAGGCTTGCGAAAACGCGCCTTCGGCGAAGATGCGCCGGAACAGATTGGGGATGCGGAACGCGACGAAAAACGCATCCGCAATCCAGCCCGAGCCCATGATGTAGGCGAACACCATGTCCCGAACCAGCCCACTGACCCGCGACAGCAGCGTCATGCCACCGACGATGGCCGTGGATTTGAGGAGTCTACGGGACATGGGCTCGGCGTTGTTCAAAAGCGGCGACTATACTCGGTCACCGGTCCTGGTTGCCAGCCGCCGCCGGCGACACGAACGGACGATAAAACCCCGGCAGCGGCGCTTTCGCGGCTTGACAAGCGAGCCCGGAATCCGGATATTTGCGCGCTCGTTTTTAAAGATACAACTGAATCTTGGCCAATTCCGCACAAGCCCGCAAACGCGCCCGACAGAATCAGCGACGCCGCTTGCACAACGCCAGCCAGCGCTCCGCGCTGCGCACCGCCATCAAACAGTTTCTGGCATCGCTCAAGAACGACGATGCGGAGGCGGCGGCCGTGGCGTATCGGCAAGCCAGCTCGGCGATCGACAGCGCCGTCCACAAGGGTCTGCATCACCGTAATCGGGCGGCGCGCCTGAAAAAGCGGTTGAACGCACGACTCAAGACCCTGGCGACCGGCGCCTAGCCCGGCGCGCTCGACCGTTGTGGGGCAAGAACCGTCCCGCAGCGCTATACGATCACCATATTGTCGCGGTGGATGAGTTCGGCTTCGTCCACATAACCCAAAATGCGTTCGATCTCGCCGCTGGGGCGGCCAACGATCTTGCGCGTCTCCGCGGCGTTATAGTTGATCAAACCGCGCGCGACCGCGCCACCGGCCCCATTCACGCAGGTCACCAGTTCACCGCGCTGGAAGTCGCCACGCACCGCGGTCACCCCCACCGGCAACAAACTGCGCCCATCCTCGCGCAGGACCTTCACCGCGCCGTCATCGAGGACCAGCTCGCCTTGCGCTTGTAGCTGACCCGCCAGCCATTGTTTGCGCGCGGCGAGCCGACCGGCGCTGGGATTCAGATGGGTGCCAAGATTCTCCCCCGCCGCCAGCCGCCCGAGTACATCGCTCTGCCGCCCGTCGGCGATGATGGTGGCCGCCCCCGAGCGCGCGGCCTTCTCCGCAGCCTGCACTTTAGTCAACATACCGCCGCGCCCCAGCGCGCTGCCCGGACCGGCCACCGACTCCAGCACCGGGTCGCCGGCGCGACCGGCGGCGATCAACTGGGCATCGGGGGCAAGGGTCGGATCGGCGTCATACAAACCAGCCTGATCGGTGAGGATCACCAACCGGTCCGCCTCGACGAGATTGGTCACCAGTGCCGCCAGCGTGTCGTTGTCCCCGAAACGGATTTCGTCGGTGACGACGGTATCGTTCTCGTTCACCACCGGCACGATGTCGAGTTCCAACAGCGCGCGCAGCGTGCTGCGGGCGTTGAGATAACGGCGCCGATCGGTAAGGTCGGCGTGCGTGAGCAGCACTTGTGCCGTGTGCACGTTGTGGCGCTGGAACGCCGCCTCGTAAATCTGGATCAGACCCATCTGTCCAACGGCGGCCGCCGCCTGCAGCCGATGCAACTCGTGGGGGCGGTGCGTCCAATCGAGCCGCTGCATACCCACCGCCACGGCGCCGGAGGACACCAGCACGATTTCACACCGCGTGCTGCGCAGCGCCACGATCTGCCGCGCCCAGTCTTCGATTAGTTGCACGTTGACGCCGCCGGCACGATCAGCAAGCAGCGCACTGCCGACCTTGACGACCCACCGGCGCGGTTTGTCCGATTTGCGGTTCATCGCACTCTTTCCATCTCCTGTAAACGCCCCATCACCGCGCGACACAATGAGTCGCAGCCCTCGCCGGTGCGCGCACTGATCCCGAACACCCGCCGCGAGCCCGGCATGCGTGCGACCCAGCCCGCGACCCGCGCCTCGCGGTCCTCAATCGGCACTAGATCGAGTTTGTTCAGCACCAGCCAGCGCTCCTTTCCGGCCAGCGCCGGATCGAATTTGTTGAGCTCGGATTCTATCGTGCTTAAGGCTGCTTCGGGATCGCTACCGTCGATGGGTACTGCGTCAATGACGTGCAACAGGAGACGCGTGCGGCTCACGTGGCGCAGGAATTGAATCCCCAGACCGCTGCCCGCGGCGGCCCCTTCGATAAGTCCCGGAATGTCTGCAACGACGAAACTTTGTGCCGATCCAACCCGCACCACCCCGAGCTGCGGGTAGAGCGTTGTAAACGGGTAGTCCGCGATCTTGGGACGCGCCTCGGAGATCGCGGCCAGAAATGTGGACTTACCGGCATTCGGCAGACCCACCAGACCGACATCGGCAAGAACTTTCAGTTCCAGCCGCAAGCCCCTGTTTTCACCGGGAAATCCAGTGGTGGTCTTACGTGGAGCTCGATTCGTGCTCGACTTGAACCGCGCGTTGCCGCGGCCGCCGTCGCCGCCCCGGGCCACCAGCAGCGGCCGGTTCGCGACGGTCAGATCAGCGATCTGTTCACCGGTGTCGGCATCGAACACCACGGTCCCGACGGGGACCTCGACGTGCAGATCGTCGCCACCCCGGCCCGAGCGATTGCGTCCCATGCCGTCCTGTCCGCGAGGCGCCTTGAACTCGCGGGCATAGCGAAAATCCGCGAGGGTATTCAGGTTCGCCACCGGTACCAGATACACGTTGCCCCCGCGCCCGCCGTCGCCGCCGTCCGGCCCTCCTCTGGGCACGAACTTCTCGCGGCGGAAACTCAAGCAGCCGTTCCCACCGGCACCGGCGTACACCGCGATCGTGGCTTCATCGACAAACTTCATCCAGGCACCTCGGTCCGTCGGGTAAGGTATGGCTCATACAGCAACGAAGTTCGGCGACCCCTCGATCGACCGCCTGTGGGGGGTTCGGCGCCAGACGAAACAAAGCCCCGCGCTGTCGCCAGGGCGGGGCTCGGATCGATCCGCGGCCAGTCCGCTATTGGGCGACGATGCTTACCGTCTTGCGGTTGCGCGGCCCCTTGGTCTCGAACACCACCCGCCCACTGGATTTCGCGAACAAAGTATAGTCTTTGCCCATGCCGACGTTGCGGCCCGGGTGAAACGTACTCCCGCGCTGCCGCACGAGAATATTGCCGGCCAGAACCTGTTCCCCGGCATAACGCTTGATACCGAGTCTCTTGGAAATCGAGTCGCGCCCGTTACGCGAACTGCCGCCTGCTTTTTTGTGTGCCATCGTGCTTCTCTCCCATCTAGCCCGCGACGAGCTTCTGCGCCTGACCGACCCAGTCGTCGCGCACGATACGCCCTTTGAAATTCAGCTCTTCGTCGATGCGTGCGACGTCATCCTCGGTCAGTGCCGCGATCTGGGCAAAGGTCATGATACCCAGACCTTCGAGTTTTTTCACAATCGCCGGCCCGATTCCGTTGATTTGAGTGAGATCGTCGCGCGGCGTTTCGTCACCGGCCGGAGCGTCACTCGCCGCTTCCTCGACCGCGGGCGTGGTTTTCTCGTCCGACGACCGAACGTCGCCGATACGCGTAATCTCGAGCTCCGTGTAGTTCTGCCGGTGTCCGTTGCGGGTGCGCGAGTTTTTCCGCCGCCGCATCTTGAAAACGGTGATTTTCTCACCGCGTCCGTGGCCGACAACGGTCGCTTGCACCGCGGTGTCCAGGGTGGGCGTACCCACTTGAACGTCGTCGCCGGCCGCGACCATCAAGACGCGTTCGAGGTCCACGGTGGCACCGGGCTCCGCGGCCAGGCTCTCCACCTTCACCCGGTCGCCGACGGCCACACGATATTGTTTACCACCGCTTTCGATAACCGCATACATCGTTGATTCTCCAGGAAAACTACTCGGACGGGCAGGCGCGCGATTGTATCCATGGGGAACGCCTAGGTCAAATGGGACAGACCGTGCCGGCTTTTCGCCTTCGCGGGCTGAGCTATCGACCTCGAGCACGCGTCAGGACCGGGTTTTCGGGCGGCGGCTTGCATGTTGGCGGCAACCCCGGCATGCTCCGTCCTTCGACCGAGACGCAAGGCGCTATATATAAGGAATAACAAATCAGGGGAACCCGACGTTGACCATCCAATCCACCCCCATCACCAGTCCGGGCAAACATCATGTCGTGCTTGCCGACATCTACAGCCTGGTCGCCGACCAGATGGGTGACGTCAACCGGCTGATCAGCGACCGGCTCAGCTCGGATGTGGCCTTGATCAACCAGCTCGCCGGACACATCATCCATAATGGCGGCAAACGGCTGCGGCCGATGACCGTTCTCTTGTCCGCCGGCGCGTGCAATCACAAGGGCGACGTGCACATCCCGCTTGCCGCCGTGGTGGAATTCATCCATACCGCCACCCTGCTCCATGACGACGTAGTCGACAATTCCGATCTGCGCCGCGGGAAACCGACCGCCAACGAGATCTGGGGTAATCAGGCGAGTGTTCTGGTGGGCGATTTTCTGTACTCGCGTTCGTTCGAGATGATGGTCGAAGTCGGCAGCATGCGGGTCATGGAGATCATGGCGGAAACCACCAACCAGATCGCCGAAGGCGAAGTGATGCAGTTGATGAACTGCCACACGCCGGACCTGTCCGAGGAACAGTATTTGGAGACCGTACGGCGCAAGACCGCGAAGCTTTTCGAATCGGCGGCGCAGCTAGGCGCGGTGGTGAGTAATCAGTCATCGGCCATCGAACACGCCATGGCTGACTACGGACTGCATCTAGGGGCCGCATTCCAGTTCATCGACGACGTTCTGGATTACAGCGCCGACAGCGAGAAAACCGGCAAGAACATCGGCGACGACCTGGCCGAAGGCAAGCCGACGCTGCCGGTCATCAACGCCCTCACCCGCGCCACGCCCGAGCAGCGCGCGGTACTGCGGGAAGCCATCGAGCGAGGCGGACGCGAGTATATCGACGACGTACTCGCGGCCATTGAATCCACCGGCTCGCTTGCGTACACTGCGCGCCGGGCCCGCGAGGAGGCGGAACGGGCGCAGCAAGCGCTGACCATCTTGCCCGACACGCCCTACAAACAGGGGCTCATGGATCTGGCGGTCTTCGCCGTGGAGCGATCGTACTAGACCCGACCGTACACACTGCAGTCCATATATCATCGGGGTGTAGCTCAGCCTGGTAGAGCACTGTCTTCGGGAGGCAGGGGCCGGTGGTTCGAATCCACTCACCCCGACCAGCAAAAACAGATAGTTACATGTACTTTGTCTTCCTGCATTCGTTTCCGGTCGTTCACTAATGCGGCCCTAATGCGCTCCAGAGGTTTTAGTTAGGAATCGCAATCTGGGTCTCAATAATTCAGAATCTCTGCGCCCACATCTGGGCGCTAGCAGGGGGTCCCAATGTCACGACCGGCTGGCCATCCCATCACGCTCGAACGCGCTAAAGAATTACTGGCCGGCGACTTGGGTGACGTCTACCGGGAAATACTAGCCAAGTGTTGTGCTCCGATATATTGGTTTGATGCTCGCGGAGATATCCTTAACAGCGGCACGTTAACCTTTGCACGCACACCGGGGCGACTCCTCGGCATTACCGCCGCTCATGTGATCAGGGGCTTTCTTAATGATAAGCGCAATAACCCCACTGTTCGGCTTCAGGTAATGAATGCCGAAATTGGGCAATTGCAGGTCATCTCCATATCAGATCGCCTTGATCTGGTGACGATAGCAATTGATGACAGAATATTAGAAGCGATCGGAACTAACCCCCAACCACTTGAGACGTGGCCTCCGCTCGCACCCCAAGAAGGCTATGGCATCATGTTCGCCGGGTTTCCAGGACATGAGCGCCGGGAAGTCCGATCGCGAGTGTCAAATTGGGGTCTATTTACCGCGTTAGGTATCGCACGAATAGTTACCGAGGAACAAATAACATGGGTTGCTCCACGGGGCCATAATGTTCAAGTAGCTCATATCGAGGAACCCCCTCCTAACTACGCTCTAGGGGGAATTAGCGGAGGACCGCTTATCGGTATTTTTGAGACACCAACGTATCTTGCGTATCACGTTCTGTCAGGTATTGTTTCTCAATCACATGACGGGCTTGAGAACGTTGTTGCAAAGCGGGCGGATTTTATACAGGATAATGGGGTGATTCGGGGGACCGCATGAGGGTAATCGGGCTTCTCCCTATGTCGCACAGTTGCTTTTGCACGGAGCCCCTCACTTAGGTTAAACCGTGACTCATGAAACGAATTTTCTCGCGTACCTTAAGAGCTTTAGCTCACGATCGATTGCTTTTTTATCAGGGTTAAGATCCATAAACTTCGCCGCATCCTCCAAGCACAAGAAACCGTGTTTATTAAATACGTGAAACCGGAGAAGTACTTCTACATCTTGAACGTATTCTCTGTCAGAAAATAAAAAGGATGCTCTTTTTACGGTCATTTTGTAGCGATAAAAATGAGAGTCATCAACGAACAAGCCACGTTTCCACTCGTGAAACGCGCAGTGCAAAAAGGTGTAGACGAAGGTGAGTCAGTCCCTTTCGCTGTTGTTCACAGGGGGTTTGCAGTCGTCATCGAGAGTATCAACGATCTCAACGTAGTCGAGGCAGTTGTAGGCGGCTTCGTCAAGTTCGGTGAGAATGGTTACCAAGAAATCTCGTCAATTTTGAGAAACATCGACGACAATTTCGACCGATTCCTTCTTTCTCCAGACGAATTGTCCAGACAAAGTGAATCGATTCTTTCCTCGATCCCAGATGACCCTAAAAAGGCAACGTCAATCGAGACACTTTTCGTCGCAATCAGGAGCTGTCGCGAACTGTGGGAAACTGCCGACGAGGCGGGCAACATACACGTCGCCCTAGCTATGCACCCCAGTCCATCGCAGAACGTTGCGCCCTCACATGAGGATCATCCATTCGATGCTGGTGACGTACTAGTTACCTTCGGCCACAGGCCGGAACCACCATACATTATCGATGGTTACCCCACCTTGATGGTGAAACCCGGCTCGCTACTGGCCGAGTTAGGGTGGCATACCGTCGCCACGGGCTTTAAATGGGTCGTAACAGTCTATGCAGTCGCACGAGCCTATTTCCAAACGGCCCACGAGGCCGCAGATTATTTCGTCACCAAGCTTCGGACCAAGGCCGAACAAACAGCCAATCAGCCCGCCCTGCCCCGCCTAGACTCGCTGACCACTGCAGAGAAACGGGAGCTGCGCCGAGCTAGTCACGTTGTGGTTCTGTTACACGGGCTGTTCTCCACCGACGTGGGTACTTTCGACGGCCTTAGGGAGGCCTGGGATGACTACGTCACCGATAAACTGGGTGAAGACGCGCGGGACGTTGCTTGGGTCGCCTGGCCACATAATACGCTTGCCACGATAAATGATAACGCCCACGATTTGTATGTCGCCCTGTCGAAAGCCATTGGCGACACGGATTCACACTTGTTGTTCGTCTGTCACTCACGCGGCGGCCTGCTGGCACGCGCAACGGCGCAGGAATTGTTCGATCGGCAGAGCTGGAAAGACCGTTTGAAAGGCTGTGTCACCTTCGGTTCACCGCACAAGGGTGCAAAGTTGGCCAGCAACCCTCTTAGAAATGCGGGAGGTTACGCCCTCGTCTACCGAGCGACCGGATCGCTAAAGGCATTTGATAGTTTGCTCATCTACCTGCATCACAAGAAGCGCATAGATGGTATCGATGACTTAGCCCCAGTCGGTAACCCAGTCTCTCGTTTCCTTGAGCAGCTGGAGGCCTCCGAAAAACATTTCAAGAACCGTCCAGAGATTACCGCTATTGGCGGTGATGTAAGCGGCTTGTCACCTAAAGGCAGCATGTTAAAGAAAAAGTTGATGTCACTCATGTACTGGGGCACCAAAGCTACAGTAGGCGGTCGCCATCATGACAAGGTGGTACCGACCTCTTCCGCTGCCCCAACTTGGGCAGACTACAAAACAACGGTAAAGGTCGATCATTTCAGTTACTTCGACAAGGAGGATGAAGAATCGGCAGCCGGTATTAAATCGGGTTTATATGCAATACAACGCGCCTTTGACCTGGAGTATGAAGATAAATTCTTGATGTAAGATGCAAGCCCCCAACACCTTGGTTAGGGGGTTCCGGCGATGACTGGTTCGAACTCGCAAATAGCGTGACAGGGTAGCAGTGAACATACGTCCTTTAGCACAAAATTGGTTTCAGGACAGATATGGATCATGTGATCGTCCGTTCCTCGAAATTCTTTTTGCCGGAGGAATCTCGGCATCATGTGAACTCTTGGTGGTTTCAATTGCCTGAGGGGATTGTTACCCAAAGCAATTTCGAGTTTATCCACCTACTATGTCAAAAAACCCCGACTAATAAATCCTTCTATCACTTGAAAGTTCCCATTAACTTCCTTATGCACCGGAAGGCAGACCTCAACTTTTTAGAGAAATCGAGGCAATACTCATTGATCCTATGTGCTGAGGAAAAAGATACATTCGTAGAGTTGCGAGGAAAAGGTAAAATCGACTTTAGCAAGTTTATAGTGCATCACAACTGAAATGCACTCTTGGCTTCCTGCTTAGTCAAAATGTAGTATTCGACTATTAGCCGCTCAAACGCACTAACTCGCATATCTCGACAACGAATCGGAGTGATTACTTCTACGGACGTCTATTTTGTTCTGCGTGAACGCGCTCCGTCTCATATGTCGTGCTAAAAGAATCGTATTCAGCGGTGCCTCTCTGAAAGCCTACGGTTAATGCTTCGAAGATCGTATCGCGATCACCCGGACGCAAAGTTCCTGATAGCATTGCTGTCCTTCGGCCGACGATGGCTCGTGCTTGGTTTTCAAGTGCTACATCCATTTTGGGTCCATGCTTCCGCTCGACGAGTAGGATGTAGGCATCCCAAAGTAATTTTACGGCCTCGGGATTTTCCCGCGACAAAACGGCCATTGATATTAGACTATCAGCCAATTGTTCTAAGTCAGTGACGCGAACATCTCTACGTAGACTGACCTTTGCAAACCATATCGCCCAGATACCAGCGATCAAGATCACACTAGCTCCATTCTGTGCCGCATAAGCTAGATTCCCCGAGAAATGATCGAGCACCCTCGTGTACTTTATCTTCATATCCCACAGTCCATTAGTTAGTTTCGAGAACGCCGAACTATTTGAGAGCGAGGTGATCATCTCGTCTAGATCGTCTATCTCTTCGCACTCTTTCGGAACTGATGCTAGAAAATATCTACTTGCGACGGGAATAACTACCTTCCACTCTATAAGTTGGCCCAACTTCTCGGATACTTGGTGTGCTGTTAATAGACCCCTCCTCTCTGCCTCAACCATCAAGTCGATTGTCGTTATACTAGGAATGTTGTCTTGATCTTCCTGCACGTACTGTCGTGCAACGAAGTCGTCGATATAGAGCGCATATTGCCCAGTTGCTACCAACGACTTTATCTCCGCAAGTGCGTGATCTGGAGCATCTTCATCTTGTTCAAAGATACCGGGTTGATCAATCTGTGTAATGTGGTCTCTTAGTATTGCTGATATTTCTACGAGCTTTGGGTACCTAATGAAGAGCGGATGGCTTAGAAGTTGAATTTGATTCAAGGTTCCCTTTCCGATCGCTACTCTAGGTAATATCTCGAAGGCTAACTCCAATAATTCTAAGTCATGCAGCACTATCAGTGTTGTTATATCAAGCATCGGCACTTGATCTAAACCGCGCCTCAACTCCGCACCACTGTAGTTCGGGTCGGCTGAGATGACTAAATGAAACGCAATAGCATCCCGGCTCGACGTTTTAGCGAACTCCCACAAATAGATCACATCTGGTATGTGTCTTAGCATTCTCCTGGGTCGCCACACGTATGGGACTACGATTTCTCCCTGGTTCAGGCGATTTTCCATGCGTTTAAAATGGCGTTCGATCTCCGGTGTTACGCCCGCCATCCTATCAATAAGTTGCTTGATAGCCTGTGGACCTTTGTCTTCCGGTAGTTCTGCACTCCATAGAACACGAGACTCTGGATAGGTTTCAAAAAACCTTTTCCCGCGTCTATCAAATTCTGCTTTCCACCCTGTTGATGCAACCTGTCCTGATAATGTCGCGAACATAAACATTTGCAAGAAGATAGCCTCCTCCTGCTCATCATTTTCATCACATAATCGACCGTACGTACAAGCGAACTCTAACAGCCGCCCACTAGTCGGGCTTATTGACATTTCGAGACCAAACATTTGCTGTAGATACGATAGTTGTTCTACTTTGTTATCGGCCCTTTGGAACAATGCTTCGAGTTGTGATAGCGCCTCTTGATGGAATCCGTTGCGGCTACATATTGTTATGTATGACTTTATGGCCAATTCGTCTTCCGGATTCTCGTCAACAATTGACTTAAGTATCTGCATTGCTTCTGCGGATTGACCCTGTGCTTCATAGGCCACGGCCTTAATTGTCAGAAACACTGGTATGGAGCCGTATTGGTTTATGGCGTCCTCAGCAAGTTGAATTACTTCTACCCAACTTTTTAATGTAATCAACGATTGGGCGACCGCTTTAACTTCTCTCAACGCAAGTTGACGCCTCTTACGTATCTCTACTGATACCTCTACACAAAGCGATGCTTCATCCCCGTCGTAGACGTCTAAAGCAGGCAACAGGTTATTCTGAATGTTTTCATCGTCTCGATTCTCCTCGAATTCTTTGCGTAGTTGTGTTAGCGCCTCTTTTTCTGACAATGGGTTGGAGTTAAGTTTCTGAAGAAATTCGAAAACAGCAACTTCCCCTTTAAATTGCGGTTCCTTGTGAAGACGTTCTTCAAAAGGCTTGGCCCGATCACTATCTAGGATTTTGTGCGCACAGTGAGCAGCAACTCCCAGACACGTTCCGTGCAGCCGGTGATTGAGGTCAGCATTTAGTAATTTGGCTTCCGCGAGCTGCAATGCTTCCTTAAACCTTTCTTGCTCGTAAAGAGAGAAAATCTGATAGTGAATGACATCGTCATTTTCTTCCATTCGTTCGAGCGCGCGTAGAGATAACTCTCCTTCGCCGGAAAGTGAAGCCAATCGATGGAGTGTTTCATGTGCCGCGGTTATGTTCGGTCTCTGCTCCGACAACGACTCGAGCATATTTAAAACTTCGCGTTGCCTACCTAGGGCAATTGCTACAATACCAACTACATCTAGAATGTGCTCGGAACTTCTCGGCCAATTGTTTCTTCTCATTAAGTCAAGAGCGTTCTGTACTTCACACCATGCCAGTCTTAACCTCTCGAAGTCCATACCAGGTGTTCCAAAAGGAGGAATAATGATGTCCTTATCCAACTCAAGGTCGGGGGTTCCTGTATATAAATACGCCCGTGCTTTTAGCGTGTGCAAAAGAATCTCTTCGTTATCCTTAAGGTCTCCACGTTCCATAGCGGCATCACACGTTGCAACTACCGCATCCCAATCGTTACGTAGGTATAGTATGAGTGACTTAGCAACTAAACTGGCAGAAGAGTCCAAGCCATTAAGACAGTTGAGCGCACCATCAAAGTCACCGAGCGCGGCTTGTATTCTCGCCCTCAAACAAATTATTTGTTCATCGTCGTCACTTTGCATACTCTTATAAATGTCTTCCACATCATCCATATGATCTGGAAACGCTAGCCCAAATTGTGTTTCAAATAGAGCCAATTTATATTTGGCGGAAGCCTTATTTTGCTCGCGCGCACTACCAAAATGGTTTATCGCTCGTTCATTGTCCCCCCGAACAAGAGCGATCTTACCCAACAGATACTGATATTCCGCTGCCTCTACATCGCTCGCTTCCTTCAACGTGCTCCCATCGATCCGACCGACTAATTGTTCTGCCTTAACATCGTCGTTCCTACGAACGCATTGGTACGCTTCGTGAAGAATACCGGAAAGGGAGTTAGGGTCCGGATCGTTCCAAGGGCTATCTTGAGCACCCATAAGCGAGGATATTAAGGATTTGCCCTGAATTTCGATACGTTTTGATATCGCGTCAAGCACCTCACTAACAGGAGGCCGAGTTTCGTCTGAAGTCTCAATGGCGTGCAGCAAACCGCGATACCCACTAGCGCGACGCTGAAATTCCACAACATCGCTCATAACATCAGTGTCTCTCGCGAGTCTGTTTTCTTTTGGAACATAGACAGTCAGAGTGTTCTGCTGCCGCTCCGCGAGTTCGTTACGATTCTTCACAAATAGTTTTCGGGTAGCATCAGTTATCCAAGTCCAGTAGACAGGGCAGTTGCGGGGTTCTTCGTCTACACTAAGGTCGGCGAAGACAAGCATAATCGGGCCCTCAATTCCCTCATAATATGATAATGTCGAAAGCTTCATAGAAACGGCATAACCTTTACCATCGACGAATCGCTCTCGCCGACTCCCTTTTATTTGCGCATGACACAGCCCTACCACACGACTCTCGAAAACAAATTGAATCAAGGCGTCTAACCCGAAGTCAGAGTCTCCGGATAGGTCTTTGACGAGCCAGGTATTGGGACGTGCTGCATGGAACGCTGTTGTCGCATCATTGCCAATTTGTTGCGATTCAGAAACTTTAGGTAAGGGTGGACTATCTTTTTCCGAACCCATTATCAGAACCTCTACGCTCTGGTTGACTGGCTTACGTTAACTACTTGCAAAGTCTTCGGTGAAAAGGGCGTAGGAAGCCACTGGTCGGCTATCGCAACGAGCAGCTACGCAACCAGTCAATACGTCTTGCCCCTTTTAGTGCCGATATGTGTCACACTCCGCGTTGCCCCATACTGCCGGATTTCTTCTGATCGCATGGTCCAGTATCGAAAACATGGCTCCAGGCCATACCGCTCCTCGGCGTGCAGTGTCCAGCAATTGCGCTCGAACCGCAGTTGGACTTATGACCTCCCCCTTCAGCATGTCGTATGTCAGAAACATGTCATTTAGGACGTCTTGATACTTCTCGACTATTGTTTCCGACTTTTTACCGAACATCCGCCGCAGTGCCCGATAGACAACGTAAAGCATCAAGAGTGCAGCGTATATTGTCCCTGCGATTAGAACCCCGCCTTCCCGCCCCCGGTTAAAAAAATACCAACCGAGGGCGATCGGTGCACCTAGAAAGGTTGCCACCTTGACAACAAACTTAATCAAACCGTACTCAATTTGCTTCCAGAGCATCTTATGGACATCACCTTTGGCAGAGAAGTATCCCATGTTGAGACCAAGAAAACTAACAGGTCCCGGAGTGTACTGCTTTAATTCTTCCCCAAAGCTCGTCACCGTACTAAAGGCTAGAGCGTCGACAATTATCCACTCAAGTTGCTCGTTCTCCATCCATGGGCGCAGGAGATACTTCCTTGCTTCCTGCTGCAAGGGCTCGACCTCTACCTTCCTCGCATACTCCGACTCGTACCCCTGTTGAAAAGCAAACAGTGCATCGCCATGGAACCAGATCGTATGTTTTGCCTTCTCACGTTCAGCCATCCGCTCCTTGCTCTCGTCATCTTCCAACCAACTGTCGCGCGCTTGCTCGTTCGTTGCATAACGTATTGAGGTCAACACATCGAACGCATCTTGTAGCCTATCTTCGAATTGATCGGAGTTCTCCCCTCTCGATTTGGAATACTCCGCGATCCTTCTCCCTACCTGTTTGGCAATCTCATTGAACTGCGAATAGAAAGACCATCTATTTGCCTCGTCCTTTGAAGGTTTCGGCAAATGTTTCTCAAGATACTTCTGTAAAGTGTTTGCAATAACCGAGTCGAGTTCGTCTACGTTGCCCCCTTCGATATTCTGTTGGGGATCGAGTACGCACCGCCTGATTACTTGAAGGTCAAACTCGCCAACGTCCCCAAGCCTCGGTGGAACTATGTCGCAATCTTCGCGGCACATAACTTGTTGTGCAGAGTCGGCTGCCAGTAGTTTGACGCGCGTTGTGTTAACAGATGGCGACCACTCAGAATAGAAACCACAAATACGTCCGAGATGTAGGTGCAGTGCGTCGACTTCATTTTTCCTTATCATGTCAGCAATGCGATCAAACTTGTCAGTCGATATGAATAAATGCACCTCCACTGCGTCGTCTGTAGTCTCATCTCTATGATCTGTCTCAAAGGTGTAACTAGCAGATCCCCAAATTCTGCAGCCTTCAGACGGATCGTCGCGCTTGAGTTTCTCAATACGCAGACAAAAGTGCCTTATTGTGCGCTTTGTGCCAAACATAGAGAATTCAGTGGCGTTCTCCCATTTACCACCTCTGAAGACCCCCGGACGCAACGTGGCGAAAATAAACTCTTGCATCTTGCAGAGCTCGGAAGGGTTGTCTTCATCTTCGGGCAAACCAACACTGCCTATTGAGGTGCTGTAGGCAAGGTTGTTGCCCGTGAAGTGATGACTCCATTCCGATGGTATCTGGTCAGCTCCGATCTGATTTCCATCCTCATCTAGCTCTTGCAAGCACCATTTGTACAGACTCTTGTACTTAGAGGCTTCGCTAAGGCGAATTTTTCGTTCGAGATGGAATTCCAATGCCAGCCCACCCGTATCGCGTAAACAATCAGTATCGAAGGCGGGAGAGCGATTCGCGGCAAGGTCCCCGCTTACGGGTGCCATCCGCCGTCTTTTGAAGGTGATCGCCTCGCCGCCAAAAGCAACGCTCCTTGACACTGTAGTCTACGCCTCCCGGCAACTGCAGTCATCACTTCCTCCGGGCCACCCTTCTCAGCCTTTACGGTTCCGGCCTCCTTATTGCTTTCAACAATAGTGAGGCTGCGAGCTGCAGTTCTTATGTTCCATATCTCATCATAACTCTTGCCACGCACCTCGAAGGTCGGGCCGACCCCCAAGTGCCGGACTGAAGAGTGTTGACAGTGCCGCATCCCGCAATCCACAAGGTCGTCAAAATCGCCAAGATTCGGTTCGTTTGCATGCTTCCAAGCCAACGTAGTACGCGATTGATTCGCTTACTATCGGCGCCATTTGGGGGTCAGGTTTCGACCGTTCCATCTGCGTCAACGAATCACCCGATCCCAGGTACTTAGCCAATCGGAGTCCACAGTCATAAAGACGCTTAGAGTAACTGGTTCCGCTTGGTCCCACTCGCTTCACAACAATCCATCGATTGTCCGACAAGGAGCCACGATCAAGAACGTAGTATCGAGTTTGTGGGTCGCTGGGCACAGAAATTTGCTTATCGGCCGCACGACTGTATTCGCAACCAATTAGCCCCATACATGATCCTAATAGCGCGCCCAGTATTACAGACCCCCATCGAAAGTTAGTTTGTTTTCTCATGTTTCCAACAGTCAGTATCATTGATCGTGAAAACACATAGACAGGCCAACGATAACCAAAAATCCCGACAGTGGAACGAATTCTAGCGTTCCTAGAACAATTTTCTGTAAGCCTATCCACGAGTCGGGCTTGTCTAACCAGGAAACAAGTTCCTCGGGGGCAAATTGGGCCAATGTTAGTAAAGGGAACCCAGGCCAGTGACCCACCATGAGATAGAAAATCACTTGATAGAAAAGAATGCCGAAACCGGCCAATAGCAGCACGAATCCGCACTCCCTGAGCGCCAGGTCCCGTGCCTTTTCGACCCAACCTTCGTGATCTTTACTTATACCTTCGCTCATTTCAGAGGCCATCCCGTATTTGGGTTAGGCTGAGGAACTTTCCACCGTCTTCCGCATAATGTAGTGGTACACGTTGTCGTTCTTGCGCGTAACGCTAAGAGCGCTTACAAAACACCAGCCGTCGTTAGCCATATAATTCAATGCATCGACCATTGAATTGAAGCTAATTACGTTCCCCTCTTTGTCGGCGAGGGAATCTATACCACGAAACCACCTCGCCTCCTGTCCAAAATCCACTTCTACCTGCACTTTGTGTCCGAAAACGCCGACGACCTTACCGACCAACTCACAATAGATCTCGCGAGACATGTAGATCCCTCGCCCAATTCAATCATCATCATTCTGGATTCGTATAGGCGTCATAATCATCATATGATCCGAAAGAAACCTGTCGAAAGTGTCGGAGTCAGCGGCCGCAAGTATGTATTGTCGTGAAAAAGAAAACTCGCTCGCTGTAGTGCTAACCCCGGGGGTTGGTACGATTATTCTATCGAGTGGTCCGTACACAACGTGCGTAGCTGTATCGCGCGCGTTCAGATCGCGAAATCCGGCTTCCTCAAACGCCTGAATTGCGGCCTCAGAGTTCGAAGCGCAATTAAAATCGCCAATCAATACTATGTCTTCATCGTCCAGAACATCCCGGAAATCACCCAGACTCTCGAGGAGTATTTTCGCCTCTTTTTCGCGTTGATCGGAAAAATCCGCTCGGTAGTTCGCTTTCATGTGCACCCCGATAATTACGATATCCGTACGGCCATTTCCAGCGCTCAACTTAATGGCATGTGGGTGCCGATCCCATTCGTTAGCCTCTCTCTCGAACTCTAGCCGGTAAGTGTCGCCAACTTTAGAGAGCCTCTTTTTATTCCACGCTACCGCGACCAATTGGCTTTTATCCCCACTATACCTATTTGGGAACATCTCGTAGGTCCAGTCCTGCCTAGTTTCTTCGTTGAGTATCCTCAGTGTTTCGTCAAGCTGGTGGTTTGTCCTTGTCGCGTCTATCGCATCGTTATCGTATATCTCTTGCAGAGCAATAGCGTCAAGACCAGTTAAATGAATATGTTCAGCCAGTGCCACAGGCACCGAATCATCATCTCGCTCCCCTAAATGTTCGATATTCCAGCTTCCTAGACGTATCCAATCCGCAGTTGACAGCAGCGGGACAAAACTAAGCACTGCCGTTAACACGCCGATCCTTAAAATTTTATGACAGGCCATAGCGGATCTCCATTTCGAGTGTGCACGTCACGGAGACGATAAATCACATATTGGTCCTACGTCTGTTAGTCGCCTTTAAGAAATGTTAGGTTTTGTTAGCACATATGGAGCAGTCAGCGCGGAGGATTGCCTAGTATTTAGGCAATGTACTCCATATTGAGAGTGAGTCAGCGTAATTGGGGGTTAATCCAATACCAAGGGCGTACTGAAGACTAGGCCCGCTGGAATCTTGACCCGGTTTAAACTTCAGCCTGGCCGGGCCTTTCGGTGACCGACTTTTTGATCTGAGTCAAGTCCATTAATCTACCAGTTCTCGGAAAACGGAGAAATTCGTTATGCTGTAACCTATTAGGGGCTGAAGACTGTTTCCAATGGCCTATAGTGCGAATATTCGCGGAATCTTGTTTAATGCTGCCATACTACTTTCGCTAAGCACCGCGGTCCTTTATCTCTTTGGCCTGTTTTCTATTAAAGGATATTGGGCCGGCTGGGGCCTGCCACGATTTCTATTCGGACGCGATTTCGTATACGTCTTAACGGCTGGAGTCACTAACACTCGCTTTTGGGTTTGGGTGACTGGCGGTGCCCTTGCCGTACTCTTAATCTACATCGCGAACCGGATAGAAAAGCGCTGCGTGTATTGTCTTCTACGTACTAGGAAGCGGTCGAAGAAGTCATGGTCCGGACGTTCGGCGGCGTGGCTTCTTAGCAAACGCAAACCCAAGAAAGCACACAAGAAACCAGATCCGATCGTTTTTACCGGAGTGCTTGCTTTATTGTCGCCGCTTTTTTTCGCCTTAATTTTGTACACCTTCTATTCGGGAGGTAAGATCAAAGCGAAACATGAGAGAAATCGAGCTCTTTCTGGACAACACCACGAGAATCTATTCACACTTCAACTTGGAAGCAAGAAACAACTGAGAGATTTATATCTGATTTCTTGTTCGAGCACTCATCCGATCTGCGCAGGATACATTATGAAAACAAATCACGTAACCCTGTTCAATATCGAGAAACTTGAAGGCGTGGAGAAAAAGTTGCCTGCACCCGAAATTAATACTCAAAGCTCGGAGAACGTACAACGGCCTAATTGAAGTTCCGAATCCATCTGGTAGGACGGACGTTGTAACCGGGACATAGCCTTCAATTTTTCGACAACGCACTCGCACAGCTTGTAGGTTGCGTTCGGCTGTTGGTCCTCGGGCCAAAACTTGGTTACAAATGCCACGGTCGGCACTAATCGCCCACTAGGTAGCGATATAGAGGGCCGGAACGGCATCGCTTGCAAGGGAATGTGCAAGTTGGTCCTGTAGAAAACCGGCCCGCCCCGGTGTAGACGACCTGAATCGAACAGTTCCGGTAACCGCAGGGATTACAGCCCTCCGGTAAAGCGTCCGGGCATAACCCCCGCGAACTTCACGATTTGGATGATGTTATCGTAGTCTTCCCGAGTCGCGTTGTTGGCCCGGGGGGCGTCATCGATGATCTTATCCACCTCTTCTTGGGATTGCCCGTCGCGGATGTGCACGCACAAAGTACGATCGTTACCTTGGATGTTCTCTAGCTTCGCCATTCGCGAGTTCAGGCTCAATCGTCGTGTTTCTCCGATTATCCTAATCATCATCGTCGTCCCAAAGGCACACTGGCGCGAGTATTGCGTCGTAGTCCTCTGGCGCTGTACCGTTGGCTCGGCAAGCCTCATCGACGGCTCGATCGATTTCTTCCTGCGTTCGGCAATGCGTGGCATCCACCACGAGAACACCAAGATTACCGTGAGACCTTTCGAGTTTTGCAATTCGTGATTTGAGCGTCATTTGGCGTGTTTCTCCAATTTGGTCACTCGGTCTTCGAGGTCTTCGAGTTCTTTGATCTTGAGCATCCCGGAAAGGGTCTGCACGACTGCGACCGATTCGGACGGGGTTAGCTTGCCGGCGGCCATTTGTGCCAGGATGCTCTCGGCTTTCTGCGTTAGCGTATCGCCGTCTAGGGAGAGCGACGCCGGCATATCGACGGAGCGATAGGCAGGAATGATCCGGTCTATGCACAGCCGCAAGGCCGTCGTATCACCCTCTAGCGCCAGGGAAACGACTTTCTCCACGAGTTTTACCGCGTGGGGCTCCAGGAGAGTACGGAGCGCCGTGCGCTTGTCTTTCGCGCCCTTGGGGCGGCCTCTCGGGTTGCCGCTTTGACCTCGTCTAAACCCGGCCATGCTGTTCTCTCGCTGTTAACATCAGAAGCCTACCGTACTAATGACGGCTAAGGTGTCCGAGTTGGTAACGGGGAGTAGTTGCATTGTTGAAGCTCACCCGGATTGCTCGAACTCAATACCGAAATCAGCACCGGGCTCGTACCGCTGATTCGCCAAAAATAATCGTATACCGGGGTCGTTCCCATTCTGGCAAGGGAAGATGCTCATCATCCCCAACGTGAACATCCTGAGCGCCTTGAGCAACTTGTCGGGGGTGAGCATCTTGTGGAGCCCGAAAATCGCCGTTTTTGGGGCCGTTTTCGGATAGCTGCTCAACATGCCCAAGATGTTCAACATTTTTGGGTGAACACCTTTGAGCATCTTGATGAGGCAGCACCCAGTACCACGGAACATCAATTCCGCCGCCGGGCGGCCGTCTTGATCTAGCCTTGAGCGCACGCTTGGCGCGTCGCACTGTCGCCCACGCGTGGCCCGCTTCCTTCGCCTGGGCCTCGATGGTCTTCATCCGAACGGGCCCGTCCGCCAACAAATCACACAGAAACGCTTTCGCATCCTCAAGAGCAGAATGTTTCTCGGGATCGACCTCGATATCGCTTCGAGCCAGCAGCTCGCGTGCCGTACCCTCCACGGCCGCGCCCCACAGCAATTGCGTCGTGTAGACGCCGGGATGTTCAGCGACCTCGATCGGCTGCAGATCGTAGTAGAACCCTCCCGAGTCTTGGCCAATATTGGACTTCGCACGGGCCAGGAGGCGTCCGGCACCGGAGTCGTCATCGTCGGGGAGTGTCGCGGCCGCCATCACGATGCGCGGTAAAGCCCCGAATGCCAGCGAACCCGTCACGCGTTCCACCGGGTCTTTCCCGTTGGAACCCTTCGTAAAGTGGGTAATGCCGAGCACGGCACAGCGCAGCGACTGCGCCAAATCCACGAGGGGCTGCAGGGCTCGGCGGACTTCGGCGTTCTTGTGCGAGTCACCTGCCACCGCCGACACCACCGGATCGACAATCAATAGCTTGGGCCGGACAGGCATGCCTCGGGCCGCTTGGCGTAATACGTCCGCATCGGTGGCAGGATCGAAGGGTCGGGGATCGCCGTCGGGGTCCGTCACTGTTCCGATGAAATGAACGCGGGACAGGTCTGCGCCGCACGCCAAGAGACGCGGAACCAGGGTGTCTTGCGTGTCATCTTCACCGGACCAGATCAGCACATCCCCTTGTTCGGCCGGAGTTCCGTCCGGCCATCGCCCACCACAAGACAAGGCGGTAACCAGGGCGATCGCGATCGTCGTCTTTCCGGTGCCTGGAGCCCCCGCCAGGATGTGCAGCTTTCCGGCGGCCAGCCAGCCTTCCCATAGCCATGATACGGGCTCGGGGCGGATCTCACTGGCCGATATGAAGTTTACGGCCCCGCATAGACGTTCCGCACTTTGTCTGCCCCGATCAATCGCTGCGTCCCGCTCGCGCAATTCTCGTTCAAGCGCGCTCATTGCGCGGGCCCCCGTCCCTCAACCGCGTTGAGGAACATGTGAACGTCGCTATGCGCGGCCTTGGCAATTTCCACGTCTTCCGGGTCCGGTTTCCGTCCGGCGACAATATCCCCAGTAAACAGCCACAAGACCGTTGCCGACCGCTGCAACATGAAGCACAGGCCGCGCCAATCAACTGGCGGCCGGCGCAGGCCAGGGCGGTGAGTGTCCAAAGGCTGATCGAAAAGATCCGCGAGTGTGAGCCCGACAGCGACCAGAATGTCGGACGCCGGGCAACCTGCAAAATCATGAATTAAAACTCGATCGTCGACTTGGCGGACGGACAGTGATGGACGGCGATCTTTGTGTACCGGACATCTCGCCATCCACCTACCGGGCCCGGTTTCGCGCACGCCATCGAGTCGCCCCAAGAGTTTGTCGGCAGTGCTCATTGGTTACGCCCCTGGTGTAGCTTGTTGGGGCTTCTACGTCCCTCGTGAACGGCCCGTTCCCAGCGTCGCAACAAGACTCGAAAAGGAAGTTTGTAAGGAGTAAAATTCGATCGCGCAAGCACTCTGAAAGCTGCGCCGTTCCCCGGTGCCCGCCGGGGGCGGCTCTTTTCCTCCATCACGCCGCGCTCCTTGTGCCCCCTCGCTCAACGCGGTGCTTGTCCAACCAGCCATCGAGGTCTTCTCTCAAATACAGGATTTTTCTACCTATGCGTACAAAAGGGGGGCCAGGAGTTCGATTTTCTCGAACCCCATTCATGCGATCCTGGCGCAAAAATGATTGACTGACGTTTAAGTACTGAGCGGCTTCCCGCTCATTTAACGTTTTGGGTGCCATCGTGGCGTCACCTCGTACCTGTTGATTCACAGAATGACAAGATAGATGACGACACTACAGGTGCGAATAGGAAAAAATACGGTGTATTTTTTCCTAGTCTTGATTCTTCCGACCTCCGGCCAGTGTTTTGCCGCGGTAGTAGGCGTCCCGTACTGTGCTGTAAGAGTCCTGGGAGCCCAACTCAAGTTCGTTCGCAACCCTTCTGAAGGCGCCTTCTTTAGTACCGTCTATACTGTCTTCCAGTTGATACCCGTCCTGCTGAAGACGTTTCACTTTAAAGTAGATGTCTAAATCACGTGCCGCAGTTGATGGTCTACCTTTCCCGCGTAAGGGCATTCTACTGATCTTCTCTTCGAGCAAATCGGCCACGAAATGGCGCAGAGGCTCGGCCATTGGGGAACCGAGCCTGATTTGATTGACCGCATCACTCAGTACCCATATCGCCAACCAAGGGTCGTCGCGAGCAAGTTCAACTATTTTCGCGCCTTCTTCGTCATCAGTAACGCGGGGGGAATAGTAAACTTCTTCGGTTTCTGCCACTTCCAACACCCCTTCCAGTGATTTCCCTTCAAATGCAATCCAAGCCAAGGCGGTGAAGGGGTCCGCCTTTTCAGGAGCTACCCTAGGCTTGGAAATCTATTCATTCAGCCGTGCTACAGCCTCGGCCTTGTGGTCCGGCGCAAGATGAGCATATCGGAGCGCCGTGCTCATATCTTGATGCCCGAGCAGTTCTCGGACTGTATTCAATGGAACCCCTTTCATCACAAGGTTACTAGCGAATGAATGTCTTAGATCGTGCCAGCGAAAAGTCTCGATACTCGCGTCTTTCAGCAGCCTCGCCCATATCTTTCGGACGCTTACGAGGGGGTTTCCTTCGCGACCAGGGAAAACTAGTCCGGCCCTCCCCGATTGATCGCGCCACCTCTTCAGAACGGAGATCGCTTCATCATTTATAGGGATGTGACGCGTACTACCCGACTTGGACAGCCCCCCCTCAATGGTGATTGTTCGCGCTTGTAAGTTGACGTTTTCCCACTGTAACGAGAACGCTTCTCCCCTGCGAAGCCCAGTATTCAGCGTTAGCAGCACTAACGGAGTCAGGTGGTCCGCGTAGGCGAATCCTTGCAAATCCTGAAGCTCCGTATACCCGCGCTGGCGACGCCAACGGTTCCCGCCCGCCCTTTCGTGCTTGATGCGAGCATCCCGATCCGCCAGGGCATTTCTTAAGCGCTTGTCCTCGTCTGATGACAGATACCGTACCCGCCTATTGGTATCAGTCTTCAAGCGCTTCACTTTGGCGAGTGGATGGGCTGAAACAAGTTCCCAATCAACGGCCATCGTAAGCGCTGCGCGAAGGTCGGAAATATCTCGATTGATCGTGGCAACAGTCTTCCCGCCCCTCTTTTGCGCAGATCGCCATTTCTCAATCAGCCAAGGCGTGATCTCAGACAACGGTTGATCCAGAAGCTCTCTAAAGTTCGTTTTCAGCCTCCCCAATGTTTCTTCACCACGCTTTCTATGCGATGTGACCCAAGGGCCATACTTGTGATCGAGGAAACCGCGAAGCGTGCTGAATTTGGCCATTTCGGCCTCTTTTCGGTGCGTTTCTTTCTCTTCCTGCGGGTCCCTGCCGGCGATTACCGCGGCCGCCCACTTTTCCGCCTCGTCCCTGGCTTGCCGAACTGTTAGGGAAGTATGCCGCCCGATCCGATAGCGCCGACGCCTTCCGGCGCGTTTTCCTTCCCTTGGGATGTATGCCAGGTAATAGGTCATAACCCCAGTGGGTTCCACCCTTAGAAGGAATCCACGGATTTCCGTGTCAAAAACCTCGTAGGGCTTGTCAGCAGCCCTGAGACCCTTGATCGTAGTCGTGGTTAGCTTGGCCTGCACCTTTCGAGAACCCCTCTCATACGCGCTTAGAATTAGCCTCAAAGGTATCTAATGCGACCCTAATGCAGCCTAGAATACACGACGCGGTAACGGCAGTGAACCAGGATGCACAAAGTATACGCTCTTATCCAGCTGTATAAAAAGGAGTTTATATGGTACCGGCGTTCACTGCAGTTGATGGTGGTGTGTGGGCAATCCAGAGGGGCAACGCCTTCGGGAGGCAGGGGCCGGTGGTTCGAATCCACTCACCCCGACCAATAAAATCAGGTCCATTCCGGGCACATGGGTAACACTTTATTCCGAAGACATAGTTAACACTTTTGGGGTGAAGGGGTTGTTGATCGGTTCGACCCTACATTCGTGTTCGTCGAAATACCCTAAATCAAACTGCATAAAGCTCACAAGCCAAATCTGGTCGGCGACCTCGCGGATACCGACGATTTGACCGGCAAACACGGCACTTAAGTTAATTTTTCTCCCATTTAGGCAGATCCGCCCGCAGCGGGTGACCTGGATGGTTTTGTCATGGAACGGATAATCGGGCTCAGTCAGGCCCTGATATTCTCGGGTGGAAGGTGTATACACCTCCCCGGGATATTTCATGTTCAGGGCCTCATGGGGCCGGTCATGGTTGTATTGGTCCACGAACCCATCGAACGTGCTTTGCTGTTGTAGAAAATTGAATCCGGGCGGCTTGGTCGCTTCTTTTTTGAGCGTCAAATGCATGCGCTCATGGCGCCCATTTTGTTGCGGGTGTCCCGGTTTGATGCGTTCAATGGCGATGCCTAAACGCAACCACCAGACCGATAGCTTGCTCAAACCGTATAAGGCGTTGGGGGCTGAGAACGGTACGCCGTTGTCGGTACGGATGGCATCGGGCAACCCGTATTCCCGAAATACCCTTTCAAACGTGGTGAAGGCATACGGCTCCTTGGTGGATTCGAGGGCCTCACAGGCCAAAAGATAACGCGAGCTGTAGTCGCTGATCGTCAGCGGATAACAGTACTGGCGATTCCCCAGCCTGAATTCACCCTTATAGTCCGCACACCACAGCCCGTTGGGTCGCTTCGTATCCTGTAGCGGTGTCCCTTTCGCCTTATAACGCCTGGGTTTGCGCCGTCTCACCAAACCATGGCGATCCAATACCGCATGCACCGTACTCGTCGCCGGCGGCTTGATCGTTGGATACCCGCGGAGGAGCTTCTCCCGGATCTTCGGCGCCCCCCAGCTCGGCCGTTCCCGTTTGATGCGTAAAATCGTCCTTTCTACTTGAAACGGCAGTTGGTTCGCATGGCGATATGGCCTGCGGCTACGATCGAATAATCCCTCTAAACCACAGCTCTGATACCGATTGAAGATCTTGTAGCCGGTCTTGCGCGAAATCCCAAACTCGCGGCACAGCGCCGCCATCTTCTCGCCATCGAGTAATCTTGCTACGAACTTCAGTCTCTCATCCACCAGGTTACACTCCTGCCAAGGCATCTGGACCCCTCCAAATACCCCCATTGTGTAACCTATCTCTCCGGTATCACCTGTAACCTATGTCTCAGGAAGGACATCAGAGTATTAGAATCCTGTTCCCGCTGTATTGGCCCGTCGTAGTTCCATCTAATGCAACGCCAATGTTTCTACGTAAGCTCAAAGCCTTGGGACGAACTCTAAAATGCCTCTGAACCAAGCGGACGCGGCGACTACCCTCTTAATCAGACTGCTTCGGGATCTCGATCACGGCAACTACGGAAGATACGGATATGGCCTCTATCTCCCAAATCTCCTTCGAGTCCACCTAGAGCGAAAGGGCGTTGAGCACCATGAGGTAGACCCACATTTGCAGAACATGATGCCCGGACTATATGCAGTCTGCTTGGGACTTGTGTCGCCGTGGGATTCTTCGCCCCGGTGTTCATTCCTACGGGGCCCAAGCTACCGCTGATGGTGCATCTGGTAACGGATACACGATCACACCTTTTGGGAAGACGTGGCTTGAGGAGGCGGATCGAGACGATTTCGTCCCCACAGAGCCTGAGCGGTTCGCCGAAATGCTGGCTCCCTACGCTGACCGATACGGTCCATCGTTCCAAGAACGAGCCCAGGGAGCCATTCGCTGCTATGGCGCCCACGCTTATCTGGCGTGCTGTACTATGTGTGGCGCGGCTGCCGAGGCTATCCTGCTCGCTACCGCCATCGCGGCGGCCGACGAAGCGACAATTCTGCGTGAGTACAACACTGCCGGTGGTCGAGGAAGGGTCGAAACGCGGATTCTCGGCCAAACGCGTGATGCGCTTCGAAAAGAATATAAGGCTACACCACTCTCTTAAAGTACTGGCGCGACGAGGCCGCACACGGAGGAGTCTCAGGAATTGGTGATAATGAAGCATACACTTCATTGGTGCTCTTGTTGCGGTTTGCTATCTTCGTTGACAGAAATTGGAATGAAATTGTCCGACAATGACCTACTTACGACAGGTTACCCATTTGAGGCGTAAAGCGTCTGTCAACAAATGCTAAACGACGACTAACAAACACGGCTGCGCAGCGTGTTATACGCCAACACAAGTCATGACTCGCGGCGTCCCAAAGTAATCGCTCAGTAACCGACGCTCTTGATCACGCTAATGGCGTGTGTTTGTTGGCAACGTTGTACGGTAGCACTGCCTCGATGTCGTCGACGGTGTTGGCGGCCGGTAGTTCCGAGAAGACGGTGCGCAAGTACCCATAGGGTTCAAGACCGTTAGCCTTAGCGGTTTCGATCAGGCTGTACAGATTGGCGCTGGCGGTGACACCTTTGACCGAATCACTGAATAGCCAGTTTTTGCGGCCGACGACAAACGGCCGGATCGCGTTCTCGGTCAAGTTGTTGTCGATCTCGAGACGACCGTCGTCCAAGTATCGAATCAATCTGTCCCAGTGATCGATCAGGTAGGCGAGCGCTTTGCCGGTCGCCGTCTGCGGCGGCACGGTGGGCAGTTTTGTCTCGCACCAATCGTGTAGCCTGTCCAGAATCGGTTTTGCGTGTTCGAGCCGGTAGGCATGGCGCGTCTCGGAATCGAGGTCCCGTGCCTGTTTCTCGTTTCGACGCCGATCACCCCCAAAAGGGGGTCATTTTTCCACGCCGGTTAACAGAAAGGACGCTCTGGGCGATCGCGCCATCCAAGCGTTAGAACAACGCAAGTTAGCCGAACCCCCTCGGGTCGGCGGCCTCCATCATGAATATTTTCGGATGGCTGCTTGAGCCAAATTCAGTAAATAGGAAACACAGCGTCTAATCCAAGAGATGCGAGCGCCTGGCGATCGCAACGGCCTCCGTCCGGTTTTTAGCACCCAGTTTTCCATTGATATTTCTTAAATGGGTCTTGATCGTCGCCATAGACAGAAACAGCGAGTCGCAGATGGACTGATTACTGTGGCCAAGTGCGAGTAATTTCAAGACATCAAACTCTCTCTTCGTAAGCCTCTCTAGCGCCTCCTGATCCTCTTGCTTATCGACGCTTTCGTCACTGGTGGCAGGCGGTTGGAGTTGTTCGAAAAACTCCTGCGGTACCTGTTCTGGGTAAATGGCGCGACACTCCCGAATCAGAGCATGGACCTGTTGGCTGGCGTCTATAAAAGGCCGCAGCACACCTCCTTTTTGGCCCCACTGTATCGCCGCGAGCAACGCCCGTCGTGCTTTTCGCTGCTCTTTGAGCTGTAGAAAGCATTCAGTCAGGACAAGGCGCAGGATCAGGGCATAACGCATTTTTCCGTGTCTTTCTGCATAGCGCAATTCCCTGTTGACTTGGGGCAAGGCCTCCGAGGCCCGTTGTTGCGCCAGCAATAGCTGGAGATGCGTTGGAAACCACAACCCCCTACCGTAGCGGTTGTAAGTGTCAGAGTCTTTAGCCAGGGACAGATAGCGTTGCGCTGCTGGGACGTCGCCTTGCAGTGCCGCCATCCGGGCCTGCTCCCCCCAAGCGCTGGCCACGACCCTGGCATGGCTTCGTTTATGTCCGATCTGGCGCAATCGGTTTAGGGTCCTGCACGCCGGGGAGTATCCCTCGGCCTGATAATCGATGCGCGCTCGGATCAGATTGACCTCGATCACCAGATCAGGCATACACATCTGATTGATCAGTTGGAGGAATTCGTCGAGCAACGTGTTGACTTCTTCGATCCGATTAGCGCAGAACAAGGCCATCGATAGTTGGGCGGAAGCAACAGCAACCGAGGCGTTACGATCGGATTCCTCTTCCATACTCAGTTCCAGTGCGCCACGCGAAATGGCCAAAGCGCTATGCAAGCGGCCCTGAGTAAATTCAATCCAGCCTAAGATGCTGTCTGCATAGACCTGCCCGTAGACGGAACCACTGTCATCATGGGCTTCCCGGGCCAGTTTTGCTGCTAGGCTGGCCTCATCGAAACGGTCTAGATGGACTAGACAAACGGCCCTGATGTTCTGCAGGACACCGACGGTAAAGGGGCTGGTGGGAGACTGCAAGGACAAGTCTCGCTCACAATGGGCTAGAGCGTCACCAATGTCATCCTGCCAGTACAGGTTGAGCGGAGCCACGATCAAGGCCTCGTCCCGTGCTTCAGGACCCAGCTTGCCTAGCAGTTTCTGATCAGTTAGCCTGTCCAGCAAATGTCGGATCCGTGTCTGTGACCCGTGTAACCAGACCAGGCACCAGGCATAATAGACCAGCATCCGCGGGTATCTATCCAGTACGGCATCGGGCAGGGCATCGAACCAGCCTTTCAATGTGGACAGACGACCTTGATAAAAAGCGGTTTCCATCGCCTGATCGATCAGTTCGCCCGCTAACGCAAAATCACCCGACTTCAGTCCATGTTGCACTGCCGCGCCAGGTCTTTGATTGGCTTCGTACCAGCGCGCGGCTGATTTGTGCAACTCTGCTGTCTTCTCAATAGGTTGATAGACGGCGAGTTGCTCCTGCAAAAATTCCCGAAACAGATTGTGATACCGATACAACCCTTGCTTTGCGTCGACGACCGAGATAAACAGATTGTCCCGTTCAAGCCGGGCCAGTATTGCTTTACTGTCATTGCGCTGACATACAAAGTCACAGACCGCTGCGCTCATGGCGCCCAGGATACTGGACTTCAGCAGAAACTCTCGCACCTCTCGTAGCTGACGGGCGAGCAGGTCCTCCGCCAAATAATCGGCAAGATCGGTATTGCTGCCGGAGAAATCACGGATAAAAGCCGTACTATCGCTACAGTTTCTCAACGACAGTGCAACCAGCTTAAGTGAGGTAATCCAGCCTTCCGTGGTCTCTTGCAAATGATCGACCAAGGTGCTGTCGATTTGTGATCCGATCTGCTGCTGAAAAAATTCTTCTGTCTCTTCCTTCGTAAATCTGAGACTGTCGGGGTTTACCTCCACCAGCTGGCCGTGCGCCCGCAATCTACCCCGTGGCAGGTTGGGAACATGGCGGCTACCAATAATGACTCTCACGCCGGGAGTCAACGCGTATATCGCGTGCTGTACGGTTTCCAGTGTCGATTCAGACTGGATCGTCTCGAAATCGTCAAGAAACAGGGAATAGCCTGCCGGGAGTCGTCCGATGTACTCCTGCAGCAATGCACGGTCTGCGTTGATGGAGTTCACCATTTTCAGAAATCTGTCGCTTGCCCCCTGCCTGGGCGACCGTTTCTGCGGATTTCCCAAAGCCGCCAGCAAATAAAACAAGAAACGCCGTTCGTCATTGTCTGCCTCATCCAGCGTCACCCAACTCGCACCCTGGGCACTGCTAGCAGCATAGGCGTGCCTCATTAGAGTCGTCTTGCCGAAGCCGGCGGGCCCGCACACCAGAATCAGACTGGCACCAGGACAGTCCATAATCATCCGCAGTAAACGCGGTCGTTCGATATATGGAGAAGTGGATAAAGGTGGCTGTAGCTTGGCCTGCAGCAACACTGGATACTGTGGACTTTTTTGCTTGTCCTCTAGGTTGACGCTACGCTTTTCGGTTTGATTCGGCATGGATCAAAGAAACGGAGAAACAGTATAAGTGTCTCTCTCAATGTGTTAAAGGGAACGATAAAAGCAATCAAAATCAGATAGTTATGATTTCGTCAACCAAGGCCAGTACAACAAAGGCTGGTCCGATGGACGAAATCACCCCCACCACTGAACGGCGGCACAATCATCACCGGCTACCAGTCTCCGGAATGTTGTTGCACGACACGCCGTGCGACCTATCGCCCATTCGCCCTTGTCGGCCTGTAGATCGGAATTTTGGCCGGATTTCATCCTTTCGGTCGATTTAATCTCCGGACGCAAATCTAATAATTTGCCTAAACTCCCATGGCGCAAATCATCCGTAGGTCTGCGTCTCGAATACGGTACCGCGTAATATGGGGATCTGTAGCAAGATAGCTGCGATCACAATGAAAAATGGCCTTTTGTCGCTGGGCGTTATCACGGCGATCACGCTGTTTTTTGCGTTGGGCTTGAAGGACGTACAACTGCGCACGATTTTCACCGATCTGCTGCCGAAGGATCATCCGTTCGTTCAGACTTTCAAGGACCATCCCAATTTTGGCAATCCACTGACGGTAACGGTGATGGTCAAACGCAAGGACGGGGACATCTATAACCCCGATACCCTGGCGAAAATATGGGATATGACGCGGGACATCGATTTGACCCCAGGCGTCGACCACGATCAGGTGCTCTCGATCACTACTGAAAAGGCGCGTTTTTCCGAAGCGACACCCTATGGCATTGATTCCAAGCCCCTCATGGGCGATGCGCCGCCGGTCACCGAAGCGGAAATCGAGGAATTCATTAGCCGGGTCAAAAAATCCCCCATAGCGCGCGATTTCCTGGTCTCTCCGGATGGCACGGCCACCATCATTCAGGCCACATTCATTGAGCGTTTGCTGGATTACGGCGAGAGTTTTACCAAGCTGCGGACCCTCGTCGAAGCCGAGGCCGACGACCAGCATGAAGTGTTCATGGCCGGGCAGCCCGCACTGACCGGCTGGGTGTACCACTATCAAGCTGACATGCTGTTTATTTTTGCAATCACGGCCAGCGCCCTGTTGCTCTCATTGATCTTCTATATGCGCAATCTGGCCGGTGTGTTGATCCCGATTATCGCCAGCGTTGTGGCCGCCATCTGGGGCTTCGGCTTCGTTGGTTGGCTGCAGGTACCGATTGAACCGTTGATTATGGTGGTACCCCTGTTACTGGTAGCACGCTCCTTCAGTCACAGTGTGCAATTTATCGAGCGCTATCACGAAGTCCACCACCATATCAAGGACCGTAAGAAGGCCGCTGAACTATCACTCAGTGTGATGATGGCGCCCGGTGTGCTCGGCATCATCACAGACGCTGCCGGCCTGTTCCTGATTGCCCTGGCGCCGATCCCTGCAATGGAGCGTTTCGCCTTGTTCTGCGGCTTCTGGGCCATGATACTGGTGCCGGCCAATTTGTTCCTCGCCCCGCTGCTTCTGAATTACCTGCCGGAGCCGCGCAATATCAACCGCATCATCGGCGGCAACGAGGGTTCACGTGATCATGCCTGGATCAAGCGGTTGCTGCACCAGATCTCTCGGCTGTCCCACGGCCGCACTGCACGAACGACCGCTACCGTGGTGGCGCTGCTGTTCGCTGGCGCCTCGTACCTGATGTTCCAGATAGAGCTGGGGCATCCGGTCGAGGGTAGCAATCTGCTCTACCAGGACTCCGATTTCAATGTCGCTGTTGCTGAGATCAACGAACACTTCCCCGGCCTGAACACACTCGAGATCGTGTTCGAGGCTAAGGACCCCAACAACCCATCCCGCGTCGCCAAGCAGGCAGAAACCGTCCTGAGTATGCAGAAGCTGCAATATCTGATGGAGAGTGGCGAGACGCCGCCCAAGGCGACCCTGTCCTTCGCCGACTATCTGCCGGAGGCAAATCGTCTGTTCAGCGGCGGTAATCCCAAATGGGCGCCGTTGGACAACAATGATGCCGCGGTCAATGCAGCGGCCAGCGCTGTGATGGTGGGCACTAGTCCCAAGGCATTCTTACATGTCACCGATTTCGAGCAACAAAACGCCACGGTGTCCCTGTGGTACAAAAACAATAAGCAAGAAACCATCGATCTCGCTCTGGCACAGACGCGCGACGCCTTAGACAAAATCGACCTGGACCACGAGGCTTTCAGGATCCGCCTTGGCTCAGGCACCATCGCCCTGCAACAGTCAATTAACGACACCGTCGATGTCTATCAATGGGTGATCCTGGGTTTTCTTAATATCGTCATATTCATCACCTGCAGCTTCGCCTACCGATCCTATGTTGCCGGCATATTGCTGTTGATCCCAGTCAATATGGCGAATGCCTTCCTGATCGCCGTGCTGGTGGTTATGGAGATCGGCTTGGACGTAAACACTCTGCCGATTACGGCCATCGGCATCGGCGTGGGGATCGACTACGGTATCTATCTGCTGAGCCGAATCTGCGAAGAGTACCAGGAAAGCAAAAGCTTCGACGCCGCCATCGTCGATTCCATCACGACCACCGGGAAGGCAATTTTCTTCACCGCGATTACTGTTCTGATCGGGATCATGCCCTGGTACTTCTTGTCCGAACTCAAGTTTCTTGCCGACATGGGTTTGATGCTGGTGTTGGTGATGCTGATCAACATGTTGCTTGCCCTAGTCGTCCTGCCGTTACTGGTATGTATCGTTAAACCAAAGTTCGTGCAGTCAGGAAATCTACGCGTTGGTGAGGGCGTTGATCGCACCCTATACCACCCTGCTGCAGAGAGGAACTGAGCTTAGGTTTTTACCGGGCAAGAAGAAGCAAGCGCCAGATAACTTGCGGGCAATCGCAATCAGATACAGGAGAAGACTAATGCGTATAAAAAAGTATGATGTAGATTACGGCCGCCGTATGTTCTTAGAGAAGACACTCACGGGCGTAGTCTCCGCCGGTGTACTGGCCCCGTTGTGGCCTACTATCGTAATGGGCGGCGACCTGGAAAAAGTCTATCCGGAAGAACTGCTGTCACTGGAGGCCTATACCAAGGGCAAGGTCAAAGAAGGCGACGTCATCACCGCCGACAATGTGAACCACGTCAAGGATCTGCTCGATCCGGTGGCTTATAAACATGTCACGGAGATGGGCCGCCGCATCAATGTGGTCAAACCGGTCACCGATGTTTCGAAACTGTTCCCACACGAATACCTGGAGGCAACACTCAGAAATCAGGGTCAAGCCATCCTAGACAAGGACGGTAATGTGACAACCAAAGACGGTAAACCCTGGATTGGCGGTAACCCGTTCCCGGACCCCCAAAACGGGCTGGAGGCTTACGCCAACCTAACCATCAGCTGGGGTCGCCACGACCAATCCTTGTATGCCGTGCGTGATTGGGACCTGGGTCCGGACGGTGACGTGTCCTATCAATATGATTTGGTTTGGGCTGAACAGAATACCACTGCACTGGTGGGCAAAGATGGCCCTTACTGGGCCGGCCACGAAGACAAACTACGTTATCAATCAGTGTGGTTTACCGCACCCAATGACACCAAGGGTACGGCGTTTCTTAACACCTGGCATTACGATCAACGTAAATATCCTGAACTAGTGGGTTATCTGCCTGCCTTCAAGCGCGTTCGTCGCTTCCCCACCAATCAACGTTTTGAACCGCTAGTTCCGGGTATGACCTTTTTCCTGTCCGATGCCTGGGCTGCGGGTGATCCCATGTTGACCTGGGGTAACTACAAAGTGGTCGGGCGCAAACCCCATCTGGGCGCCATCAGCGGCAACTGGATGGGCGATCACGAAAACTGGGAGCGTCCGGTGCATGGGGGCCCGATGGATAAGACGTTTTTCGACACCTACATGGAACTCATCCCTGAGGTGCTGGTTGTGCAAGCGGAGCCGACAGGCTATCCGCGCGCACCGATGTCGAAGAAAGTGGCCTATATCGACACACGCAACGTGATGTACGTTGGTTACAACACTTATGATCGCCGCGGTGAGCTGTGGAAGTCCTTCGAACCCGGCTACAGCCAGTATGTGCAGGGTGACAAATCGCATATGGATGGCGATCACCCTGCCTGGTCCTGGACCCATGTCATGAGCCATGACATCCAGTCAAACCGCATGACGCGTTTCGTACAGGCAAAGAAGGTCAAAGGTGGTTACGAATCGGGCTACAACATGGGCAACCTGTATGACAAATACCTGACCGTACAGGCTATCCGCAGGCTCGGGACATAAAAATGGCCACCCGCTCCATTGTGACGATGTGTCGTTCCCCCGACATTGGATGCGCGTTACTGCTGTTGATCCTGTTCTCTCTTACCTGCGCCCCGGCGCGGGCAATCAATACGGGGGAACTCGAAACGGTATTTCGTGGTATCCCGCATGACGCCTTGTATGACATCGCGTTTCAGGGACAGCATGGCATAAGTGTCGGTGCGTGGGGGCTGGTGCTCATGAGCGAAGATGGCGGGGAAACTTGGCAACGTCACCTGACCGGCCTGACTGAGAACGCCATTCTGGACGTCAGTCTGACCTCTGGGCGCGGCATCATGGTGGGCCAAGCCGGACTCGTGCTGGTCAAGGACGCCGGTGGCGAATGGAAGTGGGTCGACAGTGGCACCGAGAATCGCCTGCTATCAGTGGATCTGCGGGACACAGGCTTAGCGGTGGCGGTGGGTGGCTTCGGCGCGGTGTTGATATCAACGGACTTCGGCAACAGTTGGAAACCAGTGACCTTGAACTGGGAAGAAATCCTGAACGATTTTCTCGAGCCACACCTGTACGACGTACACATCTCCGCAGCCGGACATATCACCATCGTCGGCGAGTTCGCTCTCGTGCTGAGATCGCTGGACACGGGCCTCAGTTGGGAGGTCATGCATAAAGGAGATTCGTCACTTTTTGCGTTACACATGACGGACGCAGGTACGGGGATCGCAGTAGGTCAAAGAGGCGCGATACTTAAGACAGACAACCATGGCGACAGTTGGCGAACAGTGGCCGCGGACACGCAGGCGAACCTGCTTGGCATATGGGTAAGCGAACAGGGCGAGGCGCTCGCCACCGGCATCCGCAGCATGATTTACAGCACCGACGCCGGCCAGAATTGGCGCCATATCGAATCCCGGGAGCTTGCTACGGGATGGTATCAGGGAATTGGCGCCAGACCATCGGACGAAAAAGCTGCAAACAGCGCTCTATTTACGGTTGGTTACAACGGCAGCATCAGTAAGCTCAATAGGTAAACACGCAACACAGCCCGGGGACATAATTATGAGAACACTCAAGCATTCATTATCAGCTGCAATAACCCTGGCATCCTTCGGCCTGCTGCCCTGCGCGTCGGCCTTTGATGTCTCGGTGTCGGGCTTCGTTCGCCAGGAAATTGCTCCTCGTATAACGAACAACGACAATCCATTCAACCAACAGGGCAATACATACAATGGTGTAACGGTCGCCAGGGATTCTTCGCTACTGGGCGGTTTTGCGGATACCGTGACCCGCGCGGATCCCACGGGGGGCAAGGATTACAACTTCAATTATTTCGTGACCCGGGCCGAGATGGATGTCGAGGCCACATTCACGGACAAGCTCTCAGGTTTCATGAAGATCCGTGGCATAGGGAACTGGGACTCGGTCAACGACGCCTTTAGAGACTCCGACTTTTTCGGGAATTCGGCACACCCTCACGATCGAGGTTCGTTCTTGGAGGTCAATGGCGATGATTACATGATTGATACTCCATCGCTCTATCTGGATTACCACGACGGCCCGCTCTGGGTACGTTTCGGCAACCAACAGATCGCCTGGGGCGAGTCGCTATTCTTCCGCGTGCTCGATATTCCCAACGGTCTGGATCTGAGACGGCACCTGATCCTGGACTACGCCGCGGAAGAGTATGCGGACGAACGCGTGCCGGCACCCGCTATACGCGGTAGTTACACGCTGGATACGGCTTGGGAAATCGAGGCCTTCACGCAGATGGCCAATCCTTCGTTGTTGGCGAATCCCAATACACCGTACAATCTGATCGCGGATCAATTTCTCGTACAACATGGTGACACGCGTGGCCGGTGGAATTTCGGCGGACGTGTCCGCGGTCAGATTGGAGACCTGAGTCTCCAGCTCATTGCCGCCAGCCGAGTCAATCCAGATGGTGTATTAAGATGGACTACTGCAACAGGCCCTGGGGCGATACCAGGAACCGCATTCCAAATGAGTCCATTGGGTGTTGCGTCATCGACCGAGTGGTTTGACTATGCGGCGAGATCCCGCCTGAACGGTTTTACCGCTCTGAATTCATCCATCCGCGATTTTCCCGCCACCGCTGGACTAGGTGCTGTTGAAGTGCCGAACGAGGCCTTGGCTCGGCAAGAACTGGATCTCTTTTTCCAGTTGTTAGGCCCTCTGCGTGGCCATCTCGAGCGGGTTTACAAGCGCGAAGAAATATTCGGTATCGGCTTGAACTACATTTTCTTCAGCGAGCCAGATTCGTGGTTGGATCAGTTGATAGTTCGATTGGAGGCAACCTATACGCCGGACAAAGTATTTACCGATCCGTCTCTGCGTCGAGAATTCCTGGAAGAAGACGAATATAGCGTTCAACTGGCGCTGGAAAAGCAACAACGCTTTAGTGAGGCATTCCCTGCGACATACATCGTGGTTCAGTGGCTGCACAAATCCGAAAGTGATTTGTTTGGTCGTCACCTCAGTGGCAACGGTGGTGAAGTCAATAACGTGCCGACGGGAGATGGCAGCTTCAACGCCTTTACTATTGCCCTGCAGCAACCGTTCCCCAACCTGATCTGGCGTGCAGACCTAGCGGTGCTTTATGACACAAACGGCGGCCTACTTGTTCAGCCAGGCATACGATACAAACCGAACGACCGCATTGCCGTTGAGGCCTTTGTTAACTACATCACGGACTACTCGGAAAATGACAACGTCCTGTCAACCATCGATTTTGCCGATGAAATCGGATTGCGTGTGAGTTATCAGTTCTAGCTACTCTCCTCCTTGTACCCGAGGGTGCGGTTGGAGCTATCCATGGTCACGCTCGTGACCATGGGTGGCGCTGGTTACGCTGTGCGTCACGTGTGAGGTGGCGAAGCGCGCCAAGGTATTGGCGCAAGCTTGAACGAGGAACAAGAAGATAGTCCGGCTTTTCTGGCCACAAACTGAAACTCTACTTTTGCGCAGCGACGTGAATTTTACGTAAATGCGTTGTGCGTGATCATGCGTCATCGTGGATTATCGCAACGGGCGCACGGCCGCAAGTCATTTAAAACCAAACGGTTTGGATCGTCCTGCTCGGACTGAAAATCCCCGTGTCGGCAGCTCGATCCATCCACGGTTTCTAAACGCCTAAGGCCACGTGAAGATCAACTCGCTAACGACAAGTTTCTCTTCGCATCGGCCCGCTCTCAACCCAGGCCCAGGGTGAGCAGAAACAGCACGGCACCGACGAGTGAACCAACCAAGGTGCCGTTGACGCGGATGAACTGCAGATCGCGGCCCACTTCGATCTCGATCTGTTCCGACAACGCCTCGGTATCCCACTGGCGGACGACTTCGGCAATGAACTGACCGATACCGGCCCGCCACGGGACGACAAATTGCACCACCAGGTTCTTAATATGACGGTTCATCCGCTGGCGCAGCGCATCATCGGTAGCGACGCGCCGGCCGAAGCCGGACAGACTTTCGATCACTATTCGGCGAAGCTGCGACGACGGTGTGGACACCTGGTCGGTGATCGATTCCTTGAGTTTCGTCCACACGTCGCCGAACAATGCGTGGAGTTCGGCGTTTTCGATCAGCGACCGCCGGATCTCATCGACTCGTGCTTGGAACACCGGCGAGTGTTCGAGACCGTCGATCAGTTCCGCTGCCGCGGCGTCGAAGCGACGGCGAGTCTCGTGTTCCTTGTCGGCCAGCTCATCGAGCAACTGTACCGTCGCGTCGACAATAAGCCGCGCCATTTCCCGGTCGATGTGGCGCGGCACCCACCAGCGGCTTTGTTCCCTGACCAAGCGATCCAGTTCGTCACGGTTGTCGAGTAACACAGTACGTACGTAGTCGAGCGTCTGATCGAGCAGTTTGCGATGCTGGTCATTCTGCACCACGAGCGCCAACATCCGCGCCAAAGTCGGCGCCAACTCAAGGTCCTCTAGCTGTTTCCTTGTAGTAGAAATGATCAGGCGACGGATTTCCGCATCGTTGAACGAATCCAGCAGATACGGAACCGCGCCGGAAACATAGTCCGCAAAAAACGCGGCGTTACGCTCATGAGCAAACCACTGTCCGATATATCCGGCAACATCCGTCGTCCGCAACTTACGCAGCACTTCCTGTTCGGTCAGAAAGTGGCGTGCAAAGAAATCGCCCAGATTCTCGCCGATGCGTTCCTTGTTGTGCGGAATCAGCGCCGTGTGCGGAATCGGGATTCCCAAGGGATGGCGAAACAGCGCCGTGACCGCGAACCAATCCGCCAAGCCGCCGACGATCCCGGCCTCGCTGGCGGTGCGAATCAGCCGCGTACAGAAACCGGCTTCAGGCACTACGAACGTCGCCGAGAAGATCAGCGCCATCAGCACCAATAAACCAGTCGCGACCCTCTTGTGCCGCAGCAGATCGCGCTTGCGGGACACCAACCCGTAAGTATCTCCGATTTGAAATTTTGACATCAGTATTGCCCGTTTGTCGTCGTGAATCTTGCCGCGCTGAGCAGTGAGCTTTCTTAACAATTGACAAAGTTGCGGGCTGTTACACGGCCAATCTTCCAAGACTAAGGCCGTGAGTACAGATACTGACCGTGCCGGTTCGATCTCCGTTCCAGCAAACCGCGTCCCTGCAAACAACTGAGGTGAGCGAGGGTTTCTCCCATGGCGAACATCATTTGATGCGGATCGAGCTCCCTGCTGAACAGGACCGGAATCAGATCTGCCGCCTGTCGCGGCCGGTCCAAAGCCTGTAGGAGTTCGTCAAACCGATCGTCGTGATGTTCCTCGATATATCTAATCCGTGGTTCAATGCCACGGAACGGGAATCCATGCGCCGGCAGGACCAGCGTTCCCTCGGGCAATAGAGAAAACTGTTTCAGGCTGTCCAGATAATCCTGCAGCGGATTCGCGTCGGGCTCCGAACCGTAAACGCTAATATTCGGCGTGATCCGTGGCAATATCTGGTCGCCTGAGATCAGCACATCGAGTCTGGCGCAATACAGGCAGATATGCTCAGGACTGTGGCCGAGCCCAACCATGACGCGCCATTGATGGTCCCCAATGGTCACTGTGTCGCCTTCGCGTAAACGTTGATAGTACGTCGGTGGTGGCGAAACGAGTTGTCGATAGCGGTTGCCCGTATCCAGTTTCTGCAACCACTTGGCATCGAGTCCGTGAGCCGCGAAGAACTCGAGCATGCGTGAGCTGTGGCGTCCATCGATATCGTAGTACAGCAGCGAACCAAGCAGCCATTCCGAGGCACTGGCCAGCAACAGGGCATTGCAGCGCTCCTGCAGCCAACCGGCCAGCCCGAGATGGTCCGGGTGGAAATGCGTGGCTAATATCCGCCGAATCGGCTGATCGAGCTGTACCAACAGGGTTGTCCAGATCACTTTGACCTTTTCGCTGGCCAGGCCGGTGTCGACCAGCGTCCAGCCCTCGGCATCCTGCAACAACCAGAGATTGATGTGATCGAGCACGAAGGGCAATGGCATCCGCAGCCAGTTCACACCGGGCGCGACTTCAAACAACTGAGCTTCACCCGGGGCATCGCGCCAGGGGTAGCTCATGCCGGGGCCGGGAGTCGGTGTGTACGTGCGGTCTTTGTCAGTAGTCAAACGGTACGGCTCCTGACCGAATACTAAGCGAAACTTCTTTCCGGACGCCTTGAGCGAATACTACCTTTGAGGACAAACTGCCCCAGTTTGTCTACGCTTCGTGAACGTATGTTCCCGGCGCGGCCTCCGCTGCGGGGAAGCGCTTACTGCCAAGCTTGGTCGGCGCGTTCTTCGATTGACCCGAACGCTGCGCCAGCCAGGACTCCCAGTGATGCCACCAGGAGCCGGTGTGCTGGGTCGCGTTATCCAGATATGTTTCGGTCTCGCCGGGAACGCCATCGCAGGTGAAGAACGTAGCCTTGGGGTTGCCCGGCGGATTGAGAATACTCTGTACGTGACCGCTATTGCTCAGCACATACTCGACGTTGCCGCCAAACAGCCTGCAACTCCGATAGGTCGCTTTCCACGGCGTGATGTGATCGCTTAACCCCCCCAGCAGGAAGACATCGGCGGTGATCTTGCTCAGATCGATGCTTGAGCCCGCAACCTGCAACTCCCCCTTGCCGAGCAACGGATTGGACAGGTACATATCGAGGAACTGACCATGGAGTTTCGCGGGTAAGCGGGTCGTATCATTGTTCCAATACAGTATGTCGAAAGCCGGCGGTTCGTTGCCGAGCAGATAGTTGTTGACCCAGTAACTCCAGATCAGATCATTCGGTCGCAGCCAGGCAAACACCCGTGCCATCTCCGCCCCTTCCAGTACTCCCTCGGCGTGCGACTTCGTTTTTGCCAACTCAATCGTTTCCTCACTCATGAACAAGCCCATGGTCGTCTCTTCGGTCGCCGCCATATCGAGCACCGCCACCATCAGGGTCAGCGTATTGAGGCGTTTGTCACCCTGGGCAGCGATATGAGCCGCAGTGATCGATGTCGTGATTCCACCGGCACAGGCGCCCACTAAGTTCATTTTGGGCGACTTGGTAACATCAGCGATGGCGTCGGTAGCCGCCATGATTCCCGCGACGTACTCGTCGAGGCCCCAGTTGCGTTGGGCTGGTGTCGGATTTCGCCAGCTGATGATAAATACCTGGAAGCCGGCCTCGACCAGGAATTTAACCAGGCTCTTGCCAGCAGATAGGTCGAACACATAATACTTGTTGATCTGCGGCGGCACGATCAGGACCGGGACCTTGTAGACCTGCTCCGTGGTCGGCTGGTATTGCATTACCTCGAGCATCTCGTTGCTGAAGACGACCGCACCCGCGGTGCTGGCGATGTTCTCACCGACTACGAATTTCGACTTATCTACTTGCGAGGGCATGAAGTTGTTGTCCTTCATGTCGCGGATCAGGTGTTTCAGCCCTTCGACCGCGCTCTGCCCTTTGGTCTCGACCAGCTTGCGTAGGGCCTCGGGATTGCCAAATAAGCTGTTCGTCGCCGAAAACGTGTCGCTGAACAGCGATACCAGGAAGCGGCTCCGCTCAGTGCTCTTACGGTCCATGCCCAGATCGTCTATCCACGCATTGAGTGAATCGACCCACGCCAGGTAGCCCTGCATATACGTCCGGTAAAGCGGATTCTTCTGCCACGCCTTGTCCTTGAAACGGCGATCACCCTTGGCCGGCGTGCGATCGGATACGCCGATGAACGCCTGCGCGACCTCCTGAAAAAAGCGCGCTTGGTGGGTTATCAATGAAGCGGGTTGCTTCACCGCTTGCGCCACCAGCGTCGACCACGCCTCGAGAAATTCTTGCTTGTTGACTCCGATAAACGGGTTTGGGCCGAGGATGCTTTCGCTGGCCTGGGCCGCCAGTCCGGCCAAATCGCCATCAGTCCCGCGTTTGCCCAGTTGCGCTGACTTCTTCATTCCGCAAACCTTATCAATAGGAACATCGGTATAATTGGAGTATCGGGATCGGGGCTATTCAATTGTCACCGTGTTGCGCGATGAATGACTTAATCCGGGGTGCCACTTCGTCGCGATAACGCGAGCCACTGAAGACGCCGTAATGTCCGACCCCCTGCTGGATGTAGTGCTCGCGCAACTGTTGGGGTAGCGACGTACAAAGCTCATGCGCCGCCTCGGTCACGCCGAGCGCCACCATATCGTCCTTCGCGCCTTCAATGGTCAACAGCGCAATATCGCGGATCGCACCGCAATCCACAGTCTCCCCCTCGAACCGCATCACACCTTTAGGTAGGTGCTGGTCGAGAAACACCCGCTCCAGGGTCTCGACGAAGAACTCGGCGGTCCCATCCATGATCGAGAAGTAGTCGTCGTAAAAGTCGCGGTGTTTGTCGGCCGCTTCGACGTCGCCGCGCGCAACATCCTTGAAGAACTGCCAATGCGCTTCGATATGCGCCGTCAAATTCATGGTCATGAACCCACCGAGCTGGAAATAGCCGGGGTAGACCACACGACCTTCGCCCGGATACCCCTTCGGCACTTTCTGTACCATCAAGACGCGCATCAGTTCGAGGTTGAGTTTGTCGGCGTGCCGAGTAATGCGATTATGGTTAGCGGTAATATCGACAGGTCCGGCGATTAATGATAACGTCCGCGGCCGCGCCGCATTATCTCGCTGCGCCATCACCGCCGCTGCCACCAGCGCCGGCACTGCAGCCTGACACAGGCCGACCACATGCACGCTCGGCCCGAGCATCTCGATGAACTCGATCACGTAGGCGACGTATTCTTCGAAACCGAAGCGACCCGCCGCTAGCGGTACCTGCTTGGCATCGATCCAATCGGTGACGTACACGTCATGATCGGGCAGAAACGCCCTTAGGGTCTCGCGCGAGAGCGACGCATGGTGACCGGAGAGCGCGGCGACAAACAGCACCTTCGGGGCTTCCTCGCAGCCGTCACGTTCGAAATGTATAAAATTGCAGAACGGTTTCTTCCGCATAATACGCTCGTGGATTTCCACCGACTCGCCATCAATCTCGACGTGACCGAATTCGAAACCCTTTTTCGGGTAGTGTTTGATCAGCCTTCGGGTCGACTCGAGTGCAGCCGCTTGGAAACGGCCGATAAATGTCCCGCTCAGCGGATTGATCGGATGCTCGACTATGTCTTGCGCGTAAGCGAGCGCCACGCTCACCGGATGGAGCGCTTTCTGCGCAATATCGATGGCTTGGTATCTCATTTTCGTTTATAAGAGGCACTCGGGTATCATGACATTAGCATTTCGTATCCGGTGCGAGCACATAAAGAGCAATGTTCTTTGCCAGCACCGCCGGCTTGTCGCTTCCTTGTAGTTCGATTCGAACGTCGTATATGATTTTGACTTGCTTACCGTGTTTGCCGTCGTCCTTGCTGACCTCGTCCACACCAAAGCGGATTCGCACTTGGTTCCCGCTCTTCACCGGATGTAAAAACCGCACGTTGTCATACCCGTAGTTGAGTCCCATGACCGTTCTCTCCGGCTCGAGGGCGTGCTCGAGCAGAGCCGCCGGCACGAGCGACAAGATTAGCAAGCCGTGGGCGATGGTGCCGCCGAACGGCGATTCCGCAGCCTGCTCGGGATCGACGTGGATGTACTGATGGTCACCCGTGGCTTCGGCAAACAGGTCGATACGCTGCTGGTCGATGGTCTGCCAATCGGTAACGCCGATTTCCTGTCCGACCCGGGATTCGAGCTCTTCGATAGGGACTCTCTTTGCCATGTCGATTTCCGCTCTTTCGATACCTACATGTTGCGCAGCTCGCGTCGAAGGATTTTACCGACGGCGGATTTGGGCAGCTCGTCGATGAACACGATGTGTTTCGGCACCTTATAGGCGACGAGTTCCTTGCGGCAAAACTCACGCACAGCGGCTTGGTCAAGATTCTGTTCGAGTTTGACGACGAACAGTTTGACTGCTTCGCCAGTCTTGTCGTCCGCGACGCCGATACAGGCGCATTCCTCAACCTCAGGCATCTGTGCGACCACCGCCTCGATCTCGTTTGGAAAGACGTTAAAGCCGGACACGATAGTCATGTCCTTTTTGCGGTCGACTATCCGAAAATAGCCATCCACATCGACCGTCGCGATGTCCCCGGTCCGGAAGTAACCGTCCGCCGTCATCGCCTCGGCGGTTGCCTCCTCACGTCGCCAGTAGCCCTTCATCACCTGGGGTCCCTTGGCGCATAACTCACCCGATTCCCCCGCACCGACGCTCTTACCATCATCATCACGTAATGACAGATCCGTCGACGGCAGCGGAATCCCGATACTGCCCTTGAATTCATCTCGATCAAGGGGATTTAGGGTGAGCACTGGCGAGGTCTCGGATAGACCGTAGCCTTCCTGGATGTAGCGTCCAGTCACCGCCCTCCACTTCTCGGACACGGCAGCCTGGACCGCGGCACCACCACCGACGCAGATCTTCAGCCGGCTGAAATCGAGTTCCGCAAACCCCGGCGTCAGCAGCAGACCGTTGTACAAGGTATTGACGCCGGTGAACACCGTCACCTGCCAGTTCGCCCATTCAGCGACAAAGCCCGCCATATCGCGGGGGTTGGTAATCAATACATTGGTCGCACCGAAACGGAAATGCGACAGTGTATTCACCATCAGCGCGAAGATGTGGTACATCGGGATCGCGGTCATCACGACCTCATTGCCCCAATCGATCTGGCTCCCAGCGAACGCTTCGTATTGCAGGATATTGGCCACCAGATTACGGTGCGTGAGCATCGCGCCCTTCGACAGACCGGTGGTCCCGCCGGTGTACTGGAGAAATATCAGGTCGTCGCCTTTGATCTCAACTGGGTCGAAAGACTGTCCCCGCCCTTGTGCGAGGGCATCCACAAACATCACGACACCTGATAGGCGTTCATCAATCGGCTGAGCCGCTACACCTTTATCGACCAGGTCATCGAGCTGGAGTACGATCACGCGCTTCACGGGCGTCTGATCGATCACCTCCGCGAGCGTTGCCGTGGCGCCGGCAAAGATCACGATCGTCTCGACCTCGGCATCGTTCAACTGATGTTCCAATTCGCGCGTCGTGTACTGCGGATTCACGTTGACCTGCACCGCTCCGGTACGCAGAATGGCGAACATCGCCACCGGAAACGCCAGCATGTTCGGCGCCATTAGGGCAATCCGATCGCCTTTTTTGACACCGGCCACCTGTTGCAACCAGCCAGCAAAATCACGCGACCGTGCGTCCACTTCGCGATAGCTCAAACCACCGCCGAAACTGCTATAAGCCTGCTTGTCGGCAAACCGAGTACAGGCCTCGGCGATGAGTCCGACGACATTTGGATACCGATCCACGTCAACCGCCGCTGGAATCACATCGCCGTATTCAGCAAGCCAGGGCCTGTCCATTTGATCGTTCATGGTGTCGAATACACTCTCAAATTCCGTTCCAGATGAAGTCGGCAAATACGGTTCCCTTTTATTTTTCGCGTCTGCTTGGGTTTGTCCGCGTTTTGTCGGCACGGGCTGCCAGCTCGCCGAGACTCTTCGCCCATGGCTCGAACATCGCCACACCAGTACGGGCGGAGATATCGGCTAAGCTCTTTAGGCATTCCGCCGTGCCCTCGATCCGGGCGACGACATATCGGGCTTGGATATCGGTGACCTGGTCGAGTCTTTTCGCCGCGAACACGGCCCGCATCGTGGCGGTCGCTTCACTCCATGAATCGTGGGAATAGGTTCGCACCTCGCGGTCAAATTCGCGTACACCGTGGATGGCCGCCGCACTCGACGCCCGGGCGGCGCTGAGGGCGTCGCTGCCCACGTCCCGTAGACCGTCCAAACGTTGGCTGACATTACCGAGGGTGGCCTTGGCCTGTTCGAAACGATTGGTCGCGTTTTCGACCACGGTTACGGTACTGCTGCCGCGCCCCGCCGTGCGCTTTGGCGCCGCTTTGCCGGCCTTCTTGTCAGTCGTCATGGGTAAAATACTTGCTCTCTAAATCGAATTGAAATCAATCTTCGTGGACTTGCACACTGAATCGTGTTTCTGGACTCGTTTCAACGACCGATCCCGGCGATGCCTCAGTCTACGGCCTCGGTCAATGCGGGCAACACGTCAAACAGATCCGCAACCAACCCGTAGTCGGCAACCTGAAAGATCGGGGCCTCCTCATCCTTATTGATCGCGACGATCACCTTCGAATCTTTCATTCCGGCCAGATGCTGGATCGCGCCGGAAATGCCGATGGCGATGTATAAATCCGGCGCGACGACCTTCCCGGTCTGCCCGACCTGGTAGTCGTTGGGTACGAACCCGGCATCGACCGCCGCCCGGCTCGCCCCGATTGCCGCCCCGAGTTTGTCCGCTAGCGCCTCGACCAGCGCAAAGTTCTCGGCGCTGCCGAGCCCGCGCCCACCCGAGATCACGACCCGCGCACTGGTGAGTTCGGGACGCTCGGACTCCGTCAGCTCGGCGCCGACGTAACGCGAGTTGCCCGGGTCCGCCGCGGCTTCGCACGGTTCGATCACCGCCGCCCCGCCTGCGGGCGCCGCCGCGTCGAACGCTGTCCCACGCACTGTGATCACCTTCAGCGAATCCCTGGATCGAACCGTCGCCAGGGCGTTACCGGCGTAGATCGGCCGAGCGAACGTGTCGGCGTCCTCGACCGCGATAATGTCAGAGACCATGGCCACATCCTTCAGCGCCGCCACCCGTGGCAGTATGTTCTTACCAAAGGTCGTCCCCGGCGCCAGCACGTGACTGTACTCATCTAATACCGAGATCAGCAGATTCGCCAGCGGCTCCGCCAATGGGTGTTCGTAGCGCGGATCATCGACGTGCAACACCTTGTCCACTCCCTGCACCTGCGCCGCAGCCTCCGCCACCGGGCCGCTGCCACTGCCCGCCACCAACACCGTTACCGGCCCACCACACGCGACGGCCGCCGTCACCGTATTCAGTGTTGCACTCTTGAGCGAGCTGTTGTCGTGTTCCGCAAGTACCAACGCACTCATCGTCATATCACCTTCGCTTCGTTCTTCAGTTTGTCTATCAGCGTTGCCACATCGGGCACGATCTCGCCGCCCTGTCGTACCGGCGGCTCGCTCACTTTCAGCGTCGTCAGTCGCGGCTCGACATCGACGCCCAGATCGTCCGGATTCGTCACATCCAGCGGTTTCTTCTTCGCCTTCATAATGTTCGGTAGCTTCGCGTAGCGTGGCTCGTTAAGACGCAAGTCTGTGGTCACCACCGCCGGTAAGTCCAGATCGACCGTCTCCAAACCGCCATCGATCTCCCGCGTTACCGTAATCGTCCCTTCGCCTACAGCGACCTGCGACGCGAACGCCCCCTGCGGCCAGCCCAACAACGCCGCCAGCATCTGCCCGGTCTGGTTGGAGTCGTCGTCGATCGCCTGCTTGCCCAGGATCACCAGCTCTGGCTGCTCCTTCTCAACCAACGCCTTCAAGCACTTTGCCACCGACAGCGGCTGCAGCTCGACCTCAGTCTGCACCAGGATCCCCCGGTCTGCTTCCATCGCCAGCGCCTGGCGGATTGTCTCCTGACACTTCGCCTCCCCCAGCGACACCACCACGACCTCCGATGCCTTTCCGGATTCCTTCATCCGGACTGCTTCCTCCACCGCAATCTCATCAAACGGGTTGATCGACATCTTCACGTTTGCCGTCTCTACACCGCTGCCATCCGGCCTCACTCGGACTTTTACGTTGTAATCGACCACGCGCTTCACTGCGACCAATATCTTCATCGTTCAATCAAACCTCCCAACGTGTCATACGCATATGCGGCGGTACTCGAAAAAGCCGGTTCCGCCATCACCCAAGACGACGTCACCATTCCTCATCGTCGAACGCCATCAGACTGTCGGCGCCCGCCGTTAGCTGCGTAAGAAGACTCGCCGTCTGTGGCAGTAACCGCTCGAAGAAAAAGCGCGCCGTCTTGCGTTTGGTCGTATAAAACGATTCGCCTTCTCCGGCGCACGCTTGAGCCTCAACGTCCATCCGCGCCCACAGCCAGGCCAGTGACACCAAACCGAGCAGCCGTAGATAATCGTTCGCTGCGGCGCCGGCATGGTTCGGATCGACACGCCCCTGTTCCACCAACCACTGGGTCGCCCGTTGCAAGTGGCCCAGAGCGGTGGCCAACGCAGGGCTGTACACGCAGTCGACACCGTCCAACCAGGCCTGGATCATGGTGGCAAACCTTTGGATGGCGCGACCGCCGTGGGCGGGTAATTTCCGCCCCACGAGATCCATCGCCTGCACGCCGTTGGCGCCCTCATAGATTTGTGCAATGCGCACATCGCGCACCAACTGCTCCATCCCCCATTCACGGATGTAACCGTGGCCACCAAAAACCTGCAGTCCGAGATTCGCGGACTCGAAACCGGTGTCCGTGCAAAAAGCCTTCACAACGGGGGTCAACAACGCTACCAGATCGTCCGCCGCCTCACGCTCCGCCGCATCCGGATGCCGATTCGCAGTATCGAGCTGCATCCCAACCCAGACCGCCAACGCGCGACCACCCTCGGTGTAGGCGCGTATGGTCAGCAGCATGCGGCGCACGTCGGGGTGGACGGTGATCGGATCCGCCGGCTTGTCCGCCGCCTGCGGCCCGTTCAGTGCCCGACCCTGCAGGCGATCCTTGGCATAAGCGACCGCGTTCTGGTAGGCGGCCTCACCGATACCGATACCCTGAATACCCACGGCAAGACGCTCAGTGTTCATCATCTTAAACATCGCGCGCATCCCCTGGTTGACCTCACCCACCAGAAAACCCGTTGCGTCGTCGAAGTTCATGACACAGGTCGCCGACGCCTTGATGCCCATCTTGTGCTCAATCGACCCGCAGCTGACGCCGTTGCTCTCGCCAACACTGCCTGGCAGGTGCTTTGGCACCAGAAACAAGCTGATTCCCGAGATGCCTGGCGGCGCATCGGGTGTACGTGCCAGCACCAGGTGCAGGATGTTGTCAGTGAGATCGTGTTCACCGGCGGTGATGAAGATCTTGGTGCCCGTAACGCGGTAACTGCCATCGGGCTGCGGTTCAGCCTTAGTTCGAACCAGACCCAAGTCGGTGCCGCACTGCGGCTCGGTCAGACACATCGACGCCGACCAACTGCCCTCCGCCATCCTCGGGAAATAGGTCGCCTTCAGCTCGTCACTGGCGTATGCCGCCATCGCTGCGTAGGCGCCGTTGGTCAGGCCCGGGTACAAACCGAACGACAGATTGGTCGAACAGATCATCTCATCGACCAGCATATGCAAAGTCTTCGGCAGCCCCTGCCCGCCGTATTCGGGATCCATCGCCAGGGACACCCACCCCGCTTCGGCATAGTCCCGATAGGCATCACGAAATCCCACCGGCGTGGTGACCTGACCCTCATCGAATGTGCACCCCACCTCGTCGCCGTCGCGATTCAACGGTAACAATACGTTTTCACAGAACTTGCCCGCCTCCTCAAGGATCGCGGCCACGGTGTCCGAATCCGCGTCTTCAAAACCCGAAAGCCCCTGCAGGCCCTGGCCATCGAAGACCTCTCTGTAGAGAAACAGCATGTCGCGGACCGGTGCGCTATATACGGGCATAAATGTGTTTCCTGTGCTGGAGACCGTAGAGTCGACATTGACCGGGGTCCGAACGGATAATCGCCAAATCCATAACCCGGATCATTTAAAAAACGGGACGATCTCTGTCGCTACGAACAAAGGTGCCCCATTTCTACGAACACCGTGACCCATCAGGCTAATAAAATATTCTGTCTTCGGAACCACCCAGTTGGGGGGTTTTCAGCCATCACGGCCACCGCTGGGTGGCCGTATCCATATCCAAAACGTATCGTCCTGCATATTGGGGTTTTAATAGATCCGCCTGTCCGGCTTTGGCCCCGACTCCATGCAGAAACGAAATTAGCCCTTCTTCTTCCCCATAATGATTGCAATCATGTCGTCGAACACACTCAGGAACTTGTCCAGGTCCTCTTGGGTATGCTGTGGACAGATTAGAAACATGTTGAAAAACGGCATAATCAACAGGCCGTGGTACCATAGGTAAGCATGAGCGAATTCGAACAAGCCGCCGAAACCCACCTGTACCAATCCGGTCAGTGGATCGTATGCCCGTTTTGGAATAAAGTGAAAACAGAGACGATTGCCCATCATTTCCGCACGAAACGGCGCGCCGTGTTTATCAAAGATATTGGCCATACCCCGGCGCACGTATTCACACTTCTCGAGTAGCGGCTCGAACACCACGGGTGTCATGATGTCCTGCAAGGTAACTCGTAAGGCAATAGTGGACATGGTGTTCCCGGTCAAAGCATTGCCAAGAAAACCCAGCCCCGCCCCGGCGAAGAAGCCCGCTTCGTTTTGCCAGGCTTCAAGGTCATCGGCGATTTCGCGGCTCATCCCAAACACCGCACCGGGAATTCCAGAGGAGATGGCCTTGCCGCAGGACCACATGTCGTATTTGAGGCCTTGTACGCCAACCGACCCATTCCAGTCGTGCCCGAGTGTATGGGTTTCGTCGTAACACAGCAGCGTGCCATACTTCTTGGTCAACTCACGCACGCCGTTGTGCCAGCCATCACTTGGCCAAGCCCACCCGAAATTGGACATTACGGGTTCCATCATGACCACTGCCACGGTCCTGTCTCTGAGACACGCCTCCAGGGATTCGAGGTCGTTCCAGTTGAACACCTTGGTACCCTGATCCACTTCGCCGTGGTACTGTGGCATTTCGTGATAGAGCGATATCACGCCGGGCTCCGGCATCATCTTCTGGGTCTCGTCAATAGTGCCGTGGTAAGTGAAGTTAGGAATCGCAACGTTGGGACGACCAGTAACACAACGGGCAATCGACAGCAGATAGCGGTTCGAATCGGATGCGGTCAGGGCATGCATCCACACTGGCAGTTTGAAGTGCTTCTCCAACTCGGCAGCGGTTTCCGCCTGGTCTTCGGTCCCCATCATGGGATCGATGCCGGTGGTCAGAAGCGATTCGGCCGCAGCCTTGATCGCGGCGTTCTCCGGGCCGTGTCCGAACATGGATGGCGTATCACCGAACTGCAGATCGATGTACTCGTTGCCGTCCACATCCCATAATTTGCCGCCCATGCAGCGCTCGGCGAAAGGCAGGATCGGCGTCTCCCAGTCTTTCTGATAGGAGCCGAAAATCCCCCAGAGCATGTTCTTACGCCCGGCGTCCTGGAGCTTTTTCGAAGTCGGCATCTTGTCCAACCACATTCCAAGATACTTCTCATACAAATCCAACAAGTCCTGCTGGGGAATGACACCTCGCCCTTCGTGCTGAGGGTAAAAAGTGGCTAGGTCGTTGAAGTCCGCATTGGGTGCCCACAGGCGTGCCTTCGAGTAATCAAACGGCGTGGGCGAAACCATCGGCGACTTTTTCCTGAAAACCCGTCCGCCACGAACCACCCCTTCGGCAGTTTCTTTGGCCGGCGTGGTAAAGTTTCTTTGGTTTGTGGAGGCCTGGCTCACAGACGGTGTTGTGGTTTCGACAGGACCATCTTGAATCTGCATCTATTTTTCCTCCGTAGGCGGTGCGTGGCGCTCATGAATGACCAGCAGCTCACACTGAAGTCGCTATCTACAAGTTACGCAGCGACAACGCGAGGAGTAAGGTTAAATTAGGCCAAATCGGTGATGATATTCGGCCAACATATGCAGTGAAGGCACTTACCGGCAGTCAATAGATCTTCCTAATGCTTAGAGCCTGTCTCAAGATAGTAGCTGGGTCGTTGAGACTAGGCGCGAATCGCACGAGGAGCACAGTTTACATAGGCAAATGAGCACCGCAGGGCGTTTCGCAACAACGTAACGGCGAGCGAGATGCGTTTTGAGATAGGTCCTAGTCAGGACACACATCGTTGCTGCGCTCTCAGCAAGCATTCTTGACGCCTGCGGGCCTGCGACCTCCCGCGCGTTTTCTAGACCTTTTGTCGGTCCTTGCGATATTCCGCCGGAGACCGACCAGTCCAGCGCCTGAACGCACGACGAAAATTACTGTATTCACTGAAGCCCGCCAGGGCCGCGACATCCTCACCGGGCATATTGGACTCTCGCAGGTAACCAATAGCCAAGTTCATCCGCACGTCGTCGAGCAACTCCTGGTAGGACGATTCGTTTTCTTTAAGTCTCCGACGGAGCGACCGAACGCTGAGCCCAAGCGCTTCAGCGACCAGCTCCATACTTGGGAAGCGGCCGGGCGTTCGTAAGAGAATGCGGCGCGTATGACCGATGATCCCGGTGCCGTCGCTCTGCCTGAACAAAGAGTCTCGGCATAGTTGCTCGGCCAAGTTGGCAGTTGCCTGGTCGGCAGTCACCAGCGGCCGCTCTACATAGTCGCCGTCCAAGTGCATCACATTGCGTTCGCCACCGTAGCTAACAGGGCAGTAGAAGATCTTTGAGTAGAGATGGCCATACTCAGGCCGATCGTATGCAACCTCAACTCCAAGCGGCCGACATGGCACTCCAGTCAAGGTTGGAAAAACAGCAATAATGCAAGAGAACAACTCCTCCACTAAGGTCGGCAGCAACGCACCAATCGGCTTAGGCGCAAATGCCACGATGTCACAGCCCACATTGCTGAAGTTGAACTCCAGATCGAGAAACCCCGTGCCTGTTTGATAGTACTTGCCGGCCATCTCCAAGGCCGAGCCAAGGTTCGGACAACTCATCATCGCAAAACCCAGTAACCCCCAGCTCGCTAGAGTCTCGCGGGAACCCACGATAAGTCCAAGCCCTGGTTGCGGATAGAGCCGATAGGCGTTACGCCAGATTGCGACGCTCTGGTCATAGTTCACGAAGGTCCCCAGCTGCAGTAGATCACGACATCGTAAGCCGGTACCTTCCAGCAAACATCGCTCGTCGATTCCCTGTTCCTTTGCGACCTCCACCAACAGCGCTAGAACCTGCGTCGGTACCACAACGTCATTTAGGGTTGCTAGTTGGCTGCGATCGCTCTCCATTGAGTTCGCTCATCAGATAGATCATCGAATCGACAATCACCTCACTATCGCAAAAAATGCGTCCTGGTAACAAGCACCTTCTAGAACAAGGATTAGAGTGAGCATCTGGGCGTGCGTGCGGATTGGCCTGGCAAACTGACCTAGCGGATCTACACGGCCCAGACGGCTGTAGTAGCCGTTAGGGGGACAACTCACCGACTTAGGTTACACCTACTCCACGTCAATGACAGGCCTGAACCCCATTTGCGCTCAATCCAGAACGATCGCTCCGTCGACAACGCTCCATTTGAACAGGCTCTACAGAACCTGGTCCGGAGGTGTAAACTCATAGCCGAGATCTTTGGCGACAGCGTCATGCGTAACCTTCCCACCATGGATGTTGAGCCCGGCGAGCAAGTGACTGTCATTTGCGCAAGCCTGACGCCAGCCCTTAATGGCCAACTGGAGAGCGAAAGGCAGCGTTGCATTGTTGAGCGCAAACGTCGATGAACGCGCCACCGCACCCGGCATGTTGGCAACACAGTAGTGGACGATATCGTCGACGATATAAGTCGGATCGGCATGGGTTGTTGGTTTCGATGTTTCAAAGCAGCCGCCTTGGTCGATCGCCACATCCACCAGTACGGCACCCGGTTTCATCTTCGATAAGTGTTCGCGGCGCACCAGCGTCGGTGCCGCCGCGCCGGGGATCAATACGGCGCCGACAACAAGGTCCGCATCCAGAATCTGCTCCTCGGTCGCGTCTTGGGTGGCATACAGGGTTTTTAGTCTAGGACCAAAAACGTCGTCGAGATACGTGATCCGAGAGCTCGATTTATCGAGAATCGTTACGTCTGCACCAAGCCCCATTGCCATTCGCGCAGCATTGAGACCGACCACTCCGCCACCGATCACGACGACCTTCCCAGGTAATATACCGGGCACACCACCGAGCAGCACACCACGACCGCCGTGAGCTTTTTGCAGCGACAGTGCTCCAACCTGTATCGCCATCCGGCCGGCGACTTCACTCATGGGTCGCAACAACGGCAGACCGCCCGCCCGGTCGGTTATTGTCTCATAGGCGATCGCCGTACAGCCCGACTTGATCAGGCCCTCGGTCTGCTCAGGATCCGGCGCCAGGTGCAGATAAGTGAACAGCACTTGGCCCTCACGCATCTGGCGATACTCGGCAGGTTGCGGCTCTTTGACCTTCACCACCATCTCTGCACGGGCGAAGACTTCCTCAGCAGTATCGACGATCTCGACACCCACGGACCGGTAGTCGTCATCCGTGCAGCCGATCCCGTCACCAGCATGGGTTTCGATCATCACATCATGCCCGTGGTGGACGAATTCTCGTGCCGAGGACGGCGTCAGTCCAACGCGGTACTCATGGTTTTTGATCTCTTTGGGTACTCCGATGAGCATCTATTCATCCTCCGCGGTTTGTGATTTGCACGATGCCGACAGCTTGCGTGATTGCGATTGAAATGTGATTGCCAATTAATCGTGCGACAACTTCATGGTGTTTGCGCCCGGCCTTAGGACGGCCCAACCCGCTCGGCGAGCAGACACAGCATCTCGAACAACAGGGCGGCACCATTCAGGGCCGTCACATCGTTCGCATCCAATGGTGGCGCAACTTCGACCAGATCGCCGCCGACGAAATCCAGGCCGCGCAGTGCGCGCAGCATGCGTTGCGCCTCGCGCATGGTGATGCCACCGGCCTCCGGTGTTCCGGTGCCCGGCGCGTAGACCGGATCGAGCCCGTCGATATCGAAGCTCAGGTACACGGGTCGTTCACCGACCACCTTTCGCGTCTCCTCGGCTACCGCCTGCCAGCCAACATCTTCAAACTCTTCGATGGTAATCACGCGCATGCCCTTGTCGCGCGAATACTCCAGACCCTCGGTGAAGTTCTGACCGCCACGGATCCCGATCTGTACGGTGTGAGCAGGATCAATCAAGTTCTCGTCGGCGGCGAGTCGAAACGGCGCACCATGGTGGAACTTGGAACCGAGAAACTCCGGCCAGGTGTCAGTGTGAGCGTCGATGTGGATGAGCGCGAAGGGCTGACCCCGGCGACCCACCAACGCCTTTAGGATCGGATAGGTCACCGAATGGTCTCCGCCGACAGCCAGTGGCAGGACCTCGGCCTCGGCGATGGCGGTGAAAAAGCGCTCGATATCCCCGATTGCCTGTTCCAAATTAAAAACGCTGCGAAAACGGACGTCCCCCAAGTCGGCGATCCGCGCCAACTCATAGGGACGCACGCCGGTCGCCAAGTTGATCATCCGCATTAGTGTCGACTGATTCCGGACCTCACGGGGGCCGTGGCGCGCGCCAGTACGACAAGTCAAACCACCGTCGTAGGGTACACCTATAATGCCGATGTCGACGCGACTAAGATCGTTGACTGCCGGACAGCGCATGAAGGTCGCCACTTCCGAATGACGCTGCGACTCCATGGGGTTGTAGGCCTCACCTAAGACGTCGGTGACCCGGTAGAATTCAGCAATGGCATCCGAATGAGTGGTCATGGACTCCTCCAACAGACAACTCAGGGCGTAGCGATCCACATCCGAACTTTCTGTTCGGGTAAATGCAACCTGCCACCGAGAGCCTAGTGATTGCTCGGGAAGCTGTACTTGATACCCTCGCGCACACCGGCGGAAGGCCAGCGTTGAGTAATGGTCTTGCGTCGAGTGTAAAAGCGCACCGCGTCAGGTCCGTACGCGTGCAGGTCGCCGAATAGCGAACGTTTCCAGCCGCCGAAGCTGTGGTACGCCACGGGCACCGGTAGTGGCACGTTCACTCCGACCATACCGACTTTGATATTATCGGTGAAATAGCGCGCCACTTCGCCGTCACGGGTAAAAACGCAAGTGCCGTTACCGTACTCGTGGGCGTCGATGAGATCCATCGCCTCTTGCAGCGTCTCAACTCGAACCACTGACAGCACCGGGCCGAATATCTCGTCTTTGTAGATCTTCATCCCCGGCTGCACTTTGTCAAACAAACAGCCACCGAGGTAATACCCATCCGCATGGCCCTCGACCTGGATATCACGACCATCCACCACCAATTCCGCACCTTCCTCGACTCCAACATCGACGTAACCGCGAACCTTTTCATAGTGTTCTCGGGTCACCAGTGGACCCATGTCATTACCGGGCTGGAGCCCATTTCCTACCCGCATGTTGGCCAACTCGGCTTTGAGCTTCGAAACCACCGTATCGCCGACCTCGTCGCCGACGGCAACGACGACTGGGATCGCCATGCACCGCTCACCGCAGGAGCCGTAGGCGGCGCCCATCAGCGCGCTCACCGCGTTGTCGAGGTCTGCGTCCGGCATGACGATTGCGTGGTTCTTGGCGCCACCCAGTGCCTGAACTCGTTTTCCGTGAGCCGAGCCCGTTGTATAGATGTATTCGGCGATCGACGTTGAACCGACAAAGCTGACCGCCTGAACGCGCGGGTCGGTCAGCAGCGTGTCGACCGCTTCCTTACCGCCGTTGACGACGTTGAGGACACCACCAGGCAGGCCCGCCTCTTTGAGCAATTGCGGCACAAAAAGTGCTGAACCCGGGTCTTTCTCCGAAGGCTTGAGGACGAAGGTATTACCGCAGACGATTGCCATCGGGTACATCCATAACGGCACCATCACGGGAAAGTTGAACGGCGTGATTCCGGCCACGACCCCCAACGGTTGGTGCTCGCTCCACGAATCGATCCCGGGTCCAACATCACGGCTATGCTCACCTTTGAGCAACTCGGGCGCATAACAGGCATATTCGACGTTCTCGATACCGCGCTGAAGCTCGCCCATCGAATCGGCGTAGACCTTTCCATGTTCTTCGGTAAGCAAACGACAGATCTTGTCGGCATCGCGTTCAAGTAATTCCTTGAAACGGAACATGATCCGTGCGCGTTTCGCCGGTGGCGTCGCCCGCCACGCCGGGAACGCCGCCTCCGCGGCAGCGATCGCCCGCTCGACGGTCCGCTGCTCGGCCATCTCCACCCGGCGGACGACTTCGCCGGTAGCCGGGTTGTAGACCGGTTGCCTCACGCCGTCGGTAATGACGGTCTCGCCGTTGATCCAGTGGCCGATGGTGCCCTGATCGTCGCACGGCGCCACATTCACATGTTCCGCTGTCTGCATGTCTCTAAGCCTCGTCGATGTGTGGTGTGCAGGCGCGATTGCCCGCACCAGAGTCAGTTCAGTTCGTCGATTGCCTCGCCCAAAGCGTTGACCAATGAGTCGACCTCTTGGCGCTTCACGATGAATGGCGGCGCCAGCTGGATGGTGTCTGCACCATAGCGTACGTAGAAGCCCTTCTCCCAGCACTTCATGGCCACCTCGTAGGGTCGACGCGCGGGTTCGTCCGGGTAGGAGTCGATAGTGAGTCCCGCGGCCAGGCCGTAGTTGCGAATGTCGCCGACGTACTTGGCTCCTTTCAGGGTATGCACGGCGTCCTCAAACATCGACGACATTTCGCGGACTCGATCAACCAGGTTCTCCTGTTCCAGGAGATCGAGTGTTGCCAGAGCCGCGGCGCAGGCGACCGGGTGGGCCGAGTAGGTATAGCCGTGCGGGAATTCCAGCATGTATTCGGGGCCGCCGGCCGCCATGAAAGTCTGGTAGATTTCGGATTTGGCCACCACCGCACCGATCGGCTGGGTGCCGTTGGCGAGTTGTTTCGCGAGATTCATGATGTCAGGCACAACACCGAATGATTGGCTGCCGAACATCTCACCGGTGCGACCGAAACCTGTGATCACTTCGTCGAAGATCAACAGAATATCATGCTGATCGCAGATCTCGCGCAAGCGCTGCAGATAACCACGCGGTGGAATAATGACGCCGGCTGAACCAGCGAACGGTTCGACTATCACCGCGGCAATATTCGACGCGTCGTGCAACGCGATCAGCTCCAACAGTTCGTCGGCACATTCGGCGCCATGCTCAGGAATACCCCGCGAGAATGCATTCTCCGGCAGCAGCGTATGCGGCAGGTGATCGGCATCTACCGCCTGGCCAAAGAGTTTTCGGTTTGGGCCGATTCCGCCGACGCTAATGCCACCGAAGTTGACACCGTGGTAGCTCTTGGCGCGGCCGATCAACCTCGTCTTCGTCGGTTGTCCCTTCTGCCGCCAATATGCCCGCGCCATCTTCAGCGAGGTATCCGCCGACTCAGAGCCGGAGTTGGTGAAGAAAACATAGTCGAGCCCCTCCGGCGTTAGCGCCTTGATGCGGTTCGCCAGCTCGAACGACAAAGGATGACCATATTGAAAGGCCGGCGCGTAGTCGAGTTGCGCGATCTGGCGGCTCACCGCTTCGGTGATTTCATTACGGCCATGGCCCAAACCACAGCACCACAAACCGGAAAGACCGTCGAAGACGCGGCGACCGTGAGCATCGATATAGTAGGCGTCTTCAGCCCCGACAACGACGCGTGGGTTCTCCTTGAACTGGCGGTTACCGGTATACGGCATCCAATGCGCCTCGAGGTCGGCACGACTGAGACCGGCTACGGTGGCGTGGTTGATGTTCTGCGCTATCTCCATCTCCATACTCCTACAGGTAAAGTCGATGCATGGTCGAAGTGAACGGATTGTCCGGCACCGAAAGATGTTGTGTAAATAGATATCTATCGACTCTTATTTTCATTATTATGAAACATTTGCTGTGGATACCGATGGTCGAGGCCGAGGATGGTCATAGCGAAGACGTGCTCAACGGCGGTCGGCGGTCGAACCAATCCGGGCGCGCTCGCTCGAGCTGTCCCGCAACCCGGAACAGCCGGTCCTCGCGGCACCACGGGCCCTGTAACTGCACCCCGATCGGCAGGCCGTTGGCGCCACTACCGGTCGGTATCGACAGCGCCGGATGGCCGGTCTCGTTGGCCGGGATCAGATACCGGGAGTCGTGGATCAGACCGCGCATCCAGTCCATGGCCTGCTCGGGTGTGTCGCATGGGTCGAACGGCGAAAAGCCGCTGCCGGCGTCGGCGCGGACCGTCGGTCCGGCATCAACCGGGGTCAACAGCAGGTCATATCGTTCGAAGAACCGACCGAAATCACGAGTAAACACGCCGTTGTTGGCAAAGTGAGCAAGGTCGTCGTCGCTGCTGAAACCCGTCTCGGCGGCCTGGACCAACCGCAGAAAAACCGGCTCAATAGTCTCCTCGTTCAACACGTGTCCGCGGGCTTTAGCCAATCCCCGCCAGCGCCGCGCGCCGCCGATCCAGGTCGATTCGACACCACGCCACAGCGTTGTCCAGTCGGTGACGTCGTCGCCTTCAATCTCCTCGACGTCGTGGCCCAGCTCGTCAAGCAATGCCGCGACCACTCGCGTACTGGCGGCGATGTACGCCGGCAGCTCCGCTTCCTGGCCCCATTTGCCGACGCTGAAGGCAATGCGCAACCGCCCGGGATCACAGTCTATTTCGTGTGCGTAGGCCGTTAGCGGTTCTGGAATCGGCATGAAGCTGTCCCCCGGGCGGTGACGGGCCAGCACGTCATAGGCCGCAGCCTGATCGCGCAGCGTCCGGGTCAACACGCCTTCCGCCCCGAAGTGAAGCGCCAGCTCATTGCCCAGCGCTGGCGGCAATGGCAGACGGCCCCGCGTCGGCTTGAGCCCGACGAGGCCACAGATCATCGCCGGGGAACGGGTCGAACCGCCGCCATCAGAGGCCGAGGCAATCGGCACCATACCGGAAGCGACGGCCGCCGCGGATCCACCGGACGAGCCACCGGGTGTGTACTCGCGATTCCAGGGATTGCGAGAAACACCGTTTATTAGCGATTCAGTCACGGTAGCCGCGCCCATGGGAGGAAGGGCGGTGCGGCCGATCAAATTGAATCCTGCCGCGCGGAAGTTGCTGGTCAGCGGGGCGTCCTCTTCGATTCGATGCCCGGCCATGAACGCCGCGCCGCACTCCTGCAAGCGGCCACGCATACCCGAGATCGCGTCCTTCATCAGGCACGGCACGCCGTGGAATGGTCCATCCGTATCCATACCATCCTTGGCGGGACTGTTGACAACATCGTCGAACACCTCGACGACGGCATTCAATTCCGGATCCAGACGCACGATCGCCTCGCGTGCCTGAGTCGCCAACTCCCTCGGGCTGACCTCTCTTCGCTGTACTAGGCACGCCATCGCAGTGGCGTCCAAGCGGTCCCACTCCGCCCAAGAGAGCGGCAATTCGCCGTTCACGCGTTGTCTCCCTTGTCCACCTAACCGGCCATCAGTCAGCCAGTTGCCCGCGGCGCTTCATGACGTCTCGCACTTGGTCGTGCGGCAGCGCGTAGAGCGTGTTGCCATTGATGCCAACCATGGTTTCGGCGGCCACCATGGCGTTCAATATTGCCTCCTCGACGCCGTCGATAACGGCCGCGTAGAGCGGGTCCATGCACTCGTGCGGCAGGCAATCACGCGCGAGGACACAGGTCGGCTCGCACACGGCATCGCTGGTGTGTGCAGTACTGAAGCCGAGAAAGATGTCGCCTGAGCCATCCTCGGCGCCGCCGCCGAGCAGACCTATGCCGATCGGCACGCGTTTGCACATCTTGTTGAGCTGCGCCGGGCTGACAGGAGCGTCGGTCGCAAGTACGACGATGATCGAGCCGGTCCCTGGCCTGGGGCTCGCTCCGCCGCCACCGGGGGCAATGCCGTTCAATACCGGGTCGCAACCGGTGATCAGTCTGCCCAGAGGCACGCCGCGGACCATGAAGCGATCGCGGTATCCGTGGTTGGCCTGCACGAAGACCCCGACCGTGTAGCCGCCCGCGTCCGGTGCCAACCTGCGCGAAGCCGAGCCGCTGCCACCCTTGAACATATGGGTTTGCATACCGGTACCGCCACCGACGTTGCCCTCGGCGATCGGTCCCGAAACCGCCCTCTCGATCGCCTCGCAGGCATGCTCGGCCTTGACGTGAAAACCACGACCGTTATTGATGAAGCCGTCGTAGGTCTCGCCAGCGATCGGGTAGTGGACCGTCGCCCCCTCCACCGCGGCGCCGTGGAACGTCAACTCCTGAAACAAGTCGTGCTCCGCCCACCACCGGTAGGCGGCATCGCGGACGACACCGAGGCTGTAGGTATTGGTCAACATGACGGGACCGTCGAATCGGCCGTAGTCGTCGATGTAATGGGTCCCGGTCAGCTCACCGTAGCCATTGAATGAGTGTCGCCCAGCAACCACGGTTGTGCGCGTCTTGCCCCGGGGCAGGATCGCCGTCACGCCAGTGCGGGCGAATGGAGAGTCATAACTGACATAGTCTTCCGGCTCCCCCATGACGACAGTGGCGTAGCCAACTTCGACGCCGGGTACGTCGGTGATGTTGTTATGGACACCGGTTCCACCGATCAGCGGCAGACCGATATCTCTGGCACGAGGTTTCGGTTGGCTAGACACAATGCTCCATCCATTCACATGTAGGTCGTGGGGGCCACCCCGGCGTTGTGGTCTCGGCGCTACGCCCCGCAAACGGGCTATATGTTCACTCTCGGGCTCAGTTGTGTAAACTAATAACTACGAATGTTTAGTTTGATTAATCTGAAACTTTCAGACTCTTGTGATTTTTTCTGAGACTAAGGAACGAATACCCACGCGTGGCATGAATCCATGATGAAAAAAGCCATTCTCGGTCAGCTTAGCGACCTCGACATTCGCCTGTTGCGCGTTTTCCGCGCCGTGGTGGAGTGCGGTGGAATGTCGGCAGCCGAGCTGGAGCTGAACATCGGTCGATCGACAATCAGCCGCCATATCAAAGATCTGGAAACTCGACTGGGCGGACTCACTCTCTGTTATCGCGGACGCGGGGGCTTCTCCCTGACCGAGGAAGGCCAGGAAGTCTACGACGCGATGTTGCAGCTACTTGCAGCCATGGATACGTTTCGTGCCGGCATTAATGAACTCCACCAACGCCTCACCGGAAATCTCACGCTGGCGTTCTTCGATAAGACTGTGACCAACCCAGAGTCGGCCCTGCATTACGCGTTGGAACTGTTCAACGACCGAGCGCCTGAAGTGGAAATTGCTATCTACATCGAGAGTATCAACAAAATCGAACGCGGTATTCTCGATGGCCGATATGATGTCGGTATCGTTCCACAGCACCGCCCTTCGGCGACCCTCCGTTATACACCGCTTTTCGATGAACAAATGTTTTTGTATTGCGGCAGCGTTCATCCTTTGTACGACCATCCGGAGCAAGACCACAACGATCAAGAAATCCTCAAGCACAAATACGCGGGCCTCGGCTACCATTCTCCAAACATGGAAGTCACTCACGCTCTTCAGCTTAAGCGCCGCGCCACGGCCTATGACCAGGAAGCGATCGCCGCCCTGATTCGTTCTGGACGCTATATCGCCTTTCTTCCCGGCCATTACGCACGCTTCTTCATCGAGCAGGGGCAGATGCGCCGGCTTGACAACCCGCGCTTCCACTACACGGTCAAGTACTCGGCCATTGTTCGGCACGCGCCGAAGCCATCCCGTGTAGCGCAGACCTTCGTCCAATATTTGGAACTCGCTCACAAAAGGAACAATGCCAAGTAGCACCTGCCGGCTCCGACCACCACTATTTCGCCCAGCTGATACGGACCGAAACCACCCGCAAGGGTAGTCCTCGGTCCGTTCAGGGTTGTTTAGTCTGGGCACAAAGACTGGCACGGCCGTAAACGGAAACCTCGATCATGCGTAACTACGATGGAACCAATGCAACGATGGTGGTGCTTGCTCTCACGGAAGGGTTCCTGGCCCCCGCAAATAGGTGCGTCAATCTAACGACCTGCCAGGACCCAACGTACAACCGCTCGGGGATCCCAATTGTGCGCGAACTGAATCCAAGCGGCGGACGCGATTGCCACGGTGTTCTAACGGCCGGGCCCGCCACGTGATTGCACGCATCTGGCCACTGTTCTTCGGCCTAGCGCTGGTCGGCTTGACAGCGGGCGCCCAGGGCTCCCTACTGGGCGTGCGCGCCAGCATCGAGGGCTTCGATACCGGTGTCACTGGGGCAGTGATGTCGGGATACTACGCCGGTTTTCTTCTCGGCTCACTGTACACGCCTAAACTAGTCGCTGGGGTCGGCCACATAAGGACCTTTGGTGCGTTGATCGCACTGGCGTCGATCACCGTTCTCGTTCACGCATTGATTGTCGAACCGTGGACGTGGTTTGTGATGCGCCTGTTGTCCGGTATTGCGATCAGTGGAATCTATGTCGTCACCGAGAGCTGGTTGAATCACGCCAGCGACGACGCCACCCGCGGGCGCATTCTGTCGTTCTACATGGTGACTTTGCTCCTGGGCCTTTGCTGCGGACAGTTCCTGCTCAACGTGGCGACGCCGACCGGCTACGAACTGTTTACGCTGATCTCGATCTTAGTCAGCGTGGCTGCGATCCCGATCCTATTGACTTCGATGCCGATGCCACCGTTCGCCGCACCGGCCAAAGTGAGCCTGCGCGGACTGTTCCGCTGGGCACCGGTAGGCGTCACAGTCATCGTCTTGACCAATGCCTGCTTCGGTGCCGCTTTTGGTATGGGCGCCGTCTACGCTACCCGGGTCGGTATGCCCATCGATCGTGTCGCACTGTTCATGGCCGTGGTGGTCGGCGGTGGCGCACTGCTACAGTGGCCTCTTGGTCGACTGTCGGACCACTTCGATCGGCGGTTGATCATCTCCTTGGCCGCGTTCATCGCTTGCGTGGCTGCTGTCTTCGGTTCGCGGGTCGCCAATCCGTCCGGCTGGGAAAACCTGGTTTGCGCCGCTGTGTTCGGTGGCTTTTGCTTCCCTCTCTACGCTTTGGCTACGGCAATGATCAACGACACACTGTCGCCGGAACGGACCGTCGCTGTCGCCTCGACCCTCGTGTTGGTTGGGGGTGCCGGCGCGACCCTTGGACCTTTCACGGTCGCTGCCGTCATGGATCACTATGGGCCGACGGCATTCTTCTGGGCGCTGGCGGTCCTGTGTTTGTTGATCGGGACACTGTCGCTGTACCGCTTCCTGACTGCACCGTATATCGTGGTCGACGAACAGACTGCGTTCAAAATCAGGGCTCCCGACTCAGTGGGCTCGATTCTTGGCGGGGACCCTAATACGAAATAACCAGCCCGAGCGCGATCGACTAAGGGTCCAAGACTTCATCAATCGCAGCCGCAACTCCGTACAGCGCATTGCCAATATCCAGGTCGCCATTAGAAGCCATGCTGGTTGTCGAGAACTGTACAACCACCACCTGACTTTCCGGGTTGGCGTACAGCATTTGGCCACCGACGCCAAGATGACAAAGTGCCCTGCCATTCGTGGTCATTTGGTTGTGGTACTTGAAACCTTCGCCAAGATAATAGTCCGTACCTTTGCTCACATCCTGACAATCCACGATCCAACGCTCGGGAATTACCTGCGCGCCGTCCTGTGCTCTCCCCCTATTGGCGAAAAGCTGTCCGTATCTTGCAAGGTCACGCGGCCGGACTATCAATCCACCGCTGCACACGGCGACACCCTTCGCGTCGACCGAAAAATAGGCATCCGCCTCAGCACCTAGATGACGATAGATGTGGTCTTGGAACAGCTCGACGAACGGCCGACCGGTCACGGTCGCGATGATCAGACCGAGCATGTCGGTGTTTGGACACAGGTAATGGGTAACATCGTCGACCACCAGATCGGGGTTGTGCTCGATAGACTTCAGGTAGGACACCACACCCTCGGCCTGACCGCCACTGTCAGGATGCCACCCCCCGAGCATCTCGTACTCGTGGATGTCAGATTCAGAAGACGTAAAGTCCTCATCGAACATGAGAGCCGTGTTCATGTCCAGCAGATCCTGAACCTTGACGCCGCGCCATCCGCTGCCTACACCGGAGATGTAATACTCCACCGCTTTCTGTGGGTCGATGGCACCTGAAACGACGAGATCACCAATCGTCGCACATACCGTCGTTTTGGAAACCGATTGACAGAGGTGCCTCTCGTTTGGGGCCATGCGACGGTAGTTCTCATAAACGAGATCATTGCCCTTGAGGACGAGAAGCGCATCGCAGTGACTTTCGTACAGGTATTCGTCCAGCGGCATGTCACGGTGACGGTAGGTCACCTTGGCGGAAGAGATGTCGGCAGGCGCGTTGCCAAACTCATGTAGCGGACCACCACCACGCGATACCGGCTCGACATTGACAAAAATACTCTCAGCGTGTCGATAGGACCAGTTGCGATTGGCCGGCTCGTTCCAATTCGCGAGATCGATAGTGGCACCGTCCTGATTCAACTCGATATGCGGGGCCTCCTCATAGTCACCGAGTATTTTTTCTTCGTACTGGTCAATCGGGTGATCTTCGGCCATATTGTCCTCCGCTCGTCTGAATGGTTCGGATTTAGGACTGTGCGTGTCGTTCGCCGATCGATACATCTGAAGGCACTGTAACTATAAAAAATCGGCACTGTCGTTCGGCTGCGTCGGGTCATGTTATCGGCTAGAACACACTCGACATCCACCCGTACGGGTGGATGTGCTGACTGAACACCGCGCTTCGACAGTGGAAGTTTCGGCTCGCCCGAGGTCGGCGAGCGATGATTTGGTTTGGACGCTGTCCTTTATTCGTCGACAGTACGCGCAGTGGCCTTGATCTCCACCTTAGCTTCCGGCAACGCCAATCCGGCAACCGCAACCGCCGTCCACGCAGGATGGGGCTCGGGGATAAACTTGGCCTTCTCGCCAATCATCATCTCGAAATGGGCATGCATGTCGCCGACATGGAAACTGTCTATCGCAATCACATGACCGAAACCGAGGTCTTGGCTCTTTAGAATATGCCCAATCGCTTGGAAGGCATTATTCATTTGGATTCGCGGATCCTCAGGTAGGGAACCGTCCGCATCAAAGCCCAGTTGACCGGAAATAACGACAAGATCACCGCTGCGCACGGCCGGCGCAAACTGATAGTCCTGATAGTAGGCCTCCATACCTTCGGGAACAATGGGTGTAAACGAAGTCATGTTCAGAATCCTCTCGGATGTATTTATGCACGGACAAAGAAGCCGGGGGGGGCGGAAAGCAAGTCACGCTGCTGGCCCAGGACCCACTTTTGCCAATCAGTCGAACCAACCCGCGTGACCGCCGCCCTTGGCATTTTTGATCGTATCCTCGAATTTCTCCGCAAACTCTGCGATATGGTCTTCGTTCATAATCAGGGGTGGATAGAGTTTTACGATCGGTTCATGTTGCGAGCTGGTGACGATATTGACACCGCGGGCAAACATGCCCAGAAAAGCTTCCAGAGCAGTAAACATCTCTTCGTTTAATTCGATGGAATACAACAAGCCGTTCCGCTCAAGACTGGTAATGTGGTTCGGATACACTTTTTGCAGCTCATCAAGCGTCGTCTCGAGCTTGTCGCCCATCTTCATCGCCTGCGGCAGAAGGCGTTCGGTTTCGAGAATGGCCGCATTGGTGGTACGGCAACCAACGTTGGACCAAGCGTAAGACGACATGCTGCGGTAGGGGTTCGGATCCCAGAAATCCAGCATGTCCTCAGCGCAGATCACGGCGGCCATGGGAAAGACACCGCCCGAGAATCCTTTGCCGGCACAGATCATATCGGGATCGACCCCGTAGGGGTTGCAGCCCCAAACATCACCGACGCGACCCATATTCGTCACCACTTCATCGATGATCAGTTTTGCGCCGTGTTCGTCGCACAGACGACGCACTTCCGGCCAGAAGTTGGGGTCCTTGCTGCGACGACCGCTATAGTCGGTTTGCACAACTTCCAGAATCACGCAAGCGGTCCGCTCGCTGATCATGGCCGCAAGCGAACTCGCATCGTCGAAATCGAATGACCGAAACCCGGGCACCAGGGGCTCAGACCAAGCGCGACAGTCATCGGCGGTCATCATGGTCAACGAAATCCCGGTGTGGCCGTGGTACGCATTTTTTGCGTAGAGTACTTCGTACCGACCAGTCGCGCCGCGCGCCAGTTTGACGGCCTCGTCCACGGCCTCGGATCCGGTAACCGCCGGCAGCGTTATTTTCAAACGTTCCGGGGTCGTGCGTGCAAGGGTCTTGACCAATTCGCCCTTGGCCTCGCTAAACCAAAACAGGCTCCCGAAATCTTCCTCTTTGATGGCCTGCTCCATCACCGCGATCACTGCGGGATTGCGATGGCCGAGATTGTTGACGCCGCCCACACCCCAGAAATCCAACACACGATTGCCCTCAGTATCCCAAACATAGGGTCCTTCACCCCAGGCCTCTATGAAGTAATACCCCATCCCTTCGGTGTTCTTGACGCGATTGATCCCAAAGTATTGCGCGTATTCGTCCATGAACTGCTGTTTGGTCGGTCCGCCGCGATTAGGATTAGACATAATCGGTCTCCGATCTCGATGTATAAATGATGACGATTTGAGCGGATTATTGTCGTTTCCATGCTATGCCATTGATAGAAATATTGCGCCAATTGATCGTAAAATCGCGACATAGATTTTCATGTTCGGAATCCCATGGTTACCAAGATCGTGTCGATGACGGCTAGATTGGGATCTCGGTATCTGTATGAGGAATCGGTATGACGCGCAAACGGATATCCCGGAGTCACGCTACTGTCAGCGCCACCGTTGCGGTTGATGTCGCCGTCTTGCTCGCACGAGAAAACATCGACCCAAAACCACTGTTCGACCAAGCCGGTGTCGATCTCAAGGCGATCGACGATCCGTACCGAAAGGTCAGGCTGGATCATTTCACGCACCTACTCGAACTCGCCTCCCGGATCACCCGGCGGGCGACACTCGGACTCGAGCTGGGGGCGCGACAGGACCCCACCAAATGGGGTGCCTTCGGTTACGTGGTCCTCAATTCGCCAACCGTGGGTGCCGCGTTAGCCAACATGGCACGCTTTCTGAAACCGGTACAGAGCGGTACGCGGATGGCCTATATCAACCGTAGGGATCGTTTCGGCATTGAATATTCCATCACCCATCCCGGGGTGACCTACCGCAACCAAGATGCCGAGTTCGCCATGGCGTACATCAAACACGTAGTAGACAGGCTCTGTAGCCGCAATGTCACGCCCAAAGCAGTGTATTTCGAACACGCTCCCTTGGCGGAGTTGTCGGAATACGAAAAAGTATTCGGCATCGGTCCCTACTTCGACCAGCCGGTCAACACGATTTACTACCCCAAGACGCTGGAAGATCAACCGGTGCTCTCGGCAGACCTGAAGTTGTTCCCGATCCTCAAACGGCACCTGATGGACCTAGTTGATACGACACCCGATGGCGCCGATCTGAAAGCTACCGTCTCATACCATATACGCGAAACGATGCCTCGAGGCCAATGCCGGCTTGAAAACATCGCCAACGTGATGGCCGTGGGCAGCCGAACCCTGCAGCGCCAACTCAAGCAACAGAACACCAGTTTCGGTCAGATTCTGGACGCCATCCGCCGCGACCTAGCGCTCCAGCATATCGGTTCGTCTACGCTGGAAATCAAAGAGATGAGCTATCTGTTGGGGTTTAGCGATAGCAGCGCCTTTATCAAGGCGTTCAAGAAGTGGACCGGGCTCACGCCCACCCGATATCGCCAGAACGTTGTTAACAATACCACCCAAAATCCCTAACCTGACCAGGTTTATCCGCAAGCGGTTCATGGTTCTACTACCTCCTCTAAAGCCAACAATGCAGGAGTTCAAGATCATCGGCAACTGCCGTTGGCGGTTATACTGTCCGTGCCATACACCGATGTTTACCGGCGTCTAGACCGATTTTCGATGGACGCCGCGTTCGCGTCAGTCAGACGGGCGACACCAGAATGACCGCCATCTATGGTGTTGTCTGATCGTCCTCGCCACATCTCAGCTGTGGACAAAGGCGCTTCAAACCGCATTAGCCTCAGGACAGTATCATCAAAACCACTGTTGGTGACCGCCGCCTTCTGCAGCAGCCATGGTCTTGTCCCAGGCGCCGGCGAAGATCGCGACATGTTCTTCTGTCGTGATCAGAGGTGGCATCAGCTTGACGATCGGACCATGCTGGGAACTCGGATAGATGTTCACATCGTTCTCCCACATTCCGCCAAATGCCTCAAGCGCGTTGAACTTATCCTCGTTGAGCTTGATCGACCACATCATCCCGTTCCGTTCCACGTCAACGATATAATCTGGATACTTCGTCATGGACGCGGCGAGGACCTCGTCAATCTGACCCCCGACCTTCAACGCCTGCGGCAGTAGTCGCTCAGTCTCTTCGATCGCGACCTTGGTACAGCGACAGCCCACGTTGGACCAGGCATATGAGGAAACGCTTCTGTACGGGTTCGGTCCCCAGAACTCCAGCAACTCGCGTGAGCAGATGACACCGGCAATCGGCACGACGCCGCCAGAAAAACCCTTGCCAACGCAGATCGTCAGGCTCGATGCCCAGCGCCTCCATGTGGCGGCAGAACTCGGCCTCGAGCCGCGGACCCTGCAACGACGCCTCAAGGATGAGGGCACCAGTTTCCAGGCCCTGAGCGACGAGGTGCGACGCGCTCGTGCCATCTATTTCCTGAAGAAAACGCGCCTCAGCGTCACCGATATCGCCCACGAACTGGGTTACGCAGAAGCGAGCGTTTTCATTCGCTCATTCAAACGCTGGACCGGCCAATCGCCTGGCCGCTACCGACAAGCTACCGATCGCCCCACACGACCGAGCTTGGACTGACGCTTGCATCGCTACGACGGGAGCCCTGCTGTTAATTGCCCGCGCCGGCGTGTTCACCGTCATGACGCCTCTCTCGAGGATCAGGCGAGCGGAAGCAAAACGATCGCCGAATGACCCGACGCGAGTCCCAACGCGCAGCGACAGTACCGAAAATTCGCTTTACCGATCCAAACAATCCGTAATCGCAGTGACCTGATGGCCGTCATTCATTCTGGAAAGTCGCCGCCACCCGCTCCAGCAGCTGCATCGCATAGCCGGCGCTCAGACCGCCGTCCACGGCGATGTTCTGTCCGGTCAGGAAGCCGGCGTCGGCCGCCGCGAGGAAGTGGAAGGTAGCAGCGATCTCCTCCGGATTACCCAGCCGTCCCAGCGGGTGAAAGGTGCCGAGCATCTTCTTTTGCGGGTGATCGTCCGGCCACATGGCAGTCTCCTGCGAGCCTGGGCTGACGCAGTTGACACGGATTCTGCGTGGTGCCAATTCCAACGCCAACGCCTTGGCTAGATAGATCAGCGCCGCCTTGGCTGCGCCGTAGTGAGTCTCGCCGACAATGCCCGACATTCCTGAAAAGGAGGCATTCAACAAGATCGAGCCTCCCTCATTCATATGAGGAAGTGCATCGCGGATCAATTTGTACGGGCCGAGGAAGTTGACGTCAAAAGTCTGCCGTAACACGTCGTCGCTCGTGTCCTGCAACAGGATCATATCGTGGGCGATACCGGCGTTGGAGACAATGACATCGAAACCGCCCAGAATCCTTGCCGCCTCCTCGACCATAGCCGTGACCTCTTCGGGTTTACATAGATCAGCAGGCACGAATCGCACGCCGATCTGTTTGGCGATGTCATGGCCGCTAGCTCGACGCCCGGTGATGACGACGGTGGCGCCGTGTCTGTTGAAACGTTTTGCGGTGTGCAGACCAATGCCGCTCGTACCGCCTGTTATCAACGCGGTCTTGCCCGTCAACGAAAAGGTAGTATTAGTCATCGCAGTGTGTTGATAGGTCCTCTGATTAAAGAACCAGTCCAAATGGCTGCCCGTCGGGATAAGACGCACACGGACCGGACGCTTGGCTCAAGTCCCCGGTGTCGACACAGAAGACATCGTCCAGACTTGTGATGTCTTCGATTTCGAACAACTGGTCGACCCCGCCGAATAGCTCTATGGCTACTCGGTCGAGCCCCATGACGAAGGCGTCCGCGGTACCAGTGACGGCTTCCCACGTAGGGGGACAAGCGCGGGAACAGCCAATAATGCACGAAGTGCCGCCAACCTCCAACGACGTCACGGCTCACACCGCTTCAGCAGTCGACTACAGGCCGCGCACGGAACACCGGCCGGGCCCATTCGACCCGAGGATTATTTCCCCATCAGAATGCGGACGATGTCGTCCCACACCGCCAGCCACTTGGCGGTATCAGCCTCGCTGTGCTGCGGCGTGATCAGCAGCATGTTGAAGTACGGCATGATCATGATGCCGCGATTCCACGCGTAAGCGTGGCTGAACTCGAACATGCCGCCGAAACCGATGCCGACCGAGGCGGAGACCGGGTCGTAACAGCGTTCGGGGATAAACGTGTAGGCAATGCGATTGCCCATTATCTCGACCAGGAACGGCGCTCCGTACTTCTCGATCGAGGCGTTCATGCCCGCGACCATGTCGTCGACGTGCTTGCCGATCGTGCCGTAGACCTCGTCGGTGAGCACTTCTTCCAACGTCACGCGCAACGCCTTCGCAGAGGCGGTGTTGCCCGAGAGCAGCGTACCGAGCTGACCGAATGCCGCCTCGCCGAACAGGCCGCTCTCCTCGGTCTGCTTGTACAACTCGCGGGCGATGTCTTCGCGCATACCGAATACGCCGGTGGGCACGCCGCTGGCGATCGACTTGCCGCAGGTCCAGAAATCGTAATGGCCCTCGAGTCCCAATTCCCCCACGGCACCACGCGGACCGGCAGAGAGCGTGTGGGTCTCGTCATAACAGAGCAGCGTGCCGTGCTTCTGACACAATGCGTAGACCTGCTTGTTGTAGTCATCGAGCGGCCAGGCCCAACCAAAATTGGACATGATCGGTTCCATCATCACTACGGCGACCCGCTTGTCCTTTAGCACTTCCTCCAGTGACTCGAGGTCGTTGAAGTCGAAGACGCGGGTGTGGTTGTTGATCTCCTTGGTCTGGTAGATGTTCATCCCGTGGACGCGGCTGATAACACCCGGCGCGACCTTGAGGTACTGGGTATCCTCGAGGTTGCCGTGGTAGGTGAAGTTGGGGATGGCGATGATGTTACGGTCCGTGAACTGGCGTGCGATGGCCAGTACCGCACGGTTCGAATCGGACGCCGACAGATTCGCCATCCAGCATGGAAGACCGAACTTCTCCGCCAGGAGTTCGGTGGCACGGACGCCGTCTTCGTTGCACGCCATGGTGCAGAGCCCGTCTTCCAGCATCGCCTGCGCCGCCGCCTTGACCGCAGGATTTTCGCCGCCGTGACCGAACATGTCCGGGGTGTCGCCGAGGCTCAGGTCGAGGTACTCGTTACCGTCGAGGTCCCAGAACTTGTTGCCGTAGGAACGCGAACAGTAGATATTCTGCGCCATGTTGTTCCAGTCCTTCTGGTGATTGCCGAGCACACCGAACGGCGACGACCTGAACGCGCGCTCGGTCATCGCCTTGCTCTGCGGCTGCTTGGCATGCCAGGCTGCCATCTCCTTTTCGGCCAACGCCATGACCTGGTCGCGCGGCAAGACACCGGGCAATTCCGTAGGATAAGAATCCTCGAGGGTGGCGTTGGGGCTGTACTTCAGCGCCGTGGCGGTCATAATGCCGCCCTCGGCGGCCACCCGGGCCGGGACTTTGCGACCCTCGGCCGCATCGATTTGAACGATACTCGACATTGGTTTCACCTCTGGCTGGCCCGGAAACGGCGGGCGGTTCGTTGATTAACCGAATTGTCGTCCGCTCGCACTGCTTTCCTCGCCACCCACGCGGGTGGTTTAGGATTACCGACATTTAGGAGTTCATTTCGGGCAAACATCAGTCGTCGAGGCAGCGCAGGACATGGGTGACGCGCGGCGACTTCTGCGAATTGAAAAAGCTTGAGGAGTCGAGGTCGAAGGCCTCCGCTCCGAAAACACTCTTTCTGACGAGACCCGGATTGCGATGAAGATCAGCCCCGGCCGATCGTTCGCGTGTTGCCGTCGTCTCTGACCTCGCGGGCGGCCCGGATCGCCGCCTCGACCTTCTCCAGGGCCTCGTCGCAGTAGGCGCGGTCGACGAACAGGCCGGCCTTGAACTGCAATCGCGACGCATCGAAGCCGGCGAAGATCGCCCACAGCCCGCGGTCGTAGAGCGCCTTCATCATGTGCACGCCGCCGTTGGGGTGGTCGAACTCCAGGCCCATGATCAGTCCGAGTCGGTGGATGCGGACCAGGTAGTCGTGACGCGACTGGATGTCGCGCAGGCCGGCATGGAGGTACTCGGAAATCGCATGCACGTGGGCCCGCGTCTCCGGGGTGTCGACCAGGTCGAGCACGGCGGAGGCGACGACGCAGCCCGGCTCGGCGCCGCCGAAGGTGGAGACGTAGCCCCAACCGTTCTCCGCCAGCCAGCCACCGACCGCCTCGCTCATGACCACCGCGGAAACCGGGAAAAGGCCACCGGAGAGTCCCTTGCCGGTCACCAGCAGGTCCGGCTCCACGCCCCACGCCTGCACCGCCCAGAGGTGGCCACTGCGGCCGAGCCCGGTCTGCACCTCGTCGGCGATGTAAAGGCTGCCATAGCGTTCGCACAGCGTTTTGACGCCCGGCAGATAGTCGTCCGCGGGCATCTGGAAACCGTAGGTCGCGGGAACGGTCTCCATCAGCACTGCGGCGACCTGTTCGTCCTCAAGCGCCCTCTCCATGGCGTCGAGGTCGTTGAACGGGACACGGACGAAGTCGTCCGGAAAATCGCTATGGAAGTACTCGGCCGCGCTGGCCTCTCCGGCCGCGCCGGAGAGGCCGCTGCGTCCGTGGTAGGCGCAGCCGAGCGACACGATCCCACGCCGGCCGGTGAAGCGGCGCGTACTTTTGATCGCCACGTCGATCGCCTCGCTGCCGCTCGGGGTCAGCACGCAGTAACGCAGCCCAGTCGCCGCGGCGAGCTTTTCCGACAGCCCGGCACGTGCCTCGCTTGCGAAGTGGTGGTTGCCGACGTCGAGCGTCTGCAGCGCATCTTCAAGCGCCGCGACCACGCGGGGATGACGATGGCCGACGTTGAAGGTGCCGCCGTTGAGGTGGAAGTCCTGCAGCTCGTGGCCGTCGACGTCCCAGATCCGGTAGCCCTCGCGCCGGCCGATCACCAGGTCGATACCCATGCCTGCGAAGGTCTCGATCCGGTTCGGCGCCAGGTGTCGGTGGGTCCGTTCGAGGATCGATCGTTTCGCGGCCGATGCCGACTCCGGCGGCTGATAAACCATTTCGTGCTCCTTCCTCGCCTCCGGCTCAGTCGAGCTGGTGCAGGACGTTGGCGATCCGGGTCTCGGTCTGGGTGCGGAAGTAGTCGGACCCCTCGAGATCGAAGGATTCGGTCTCGTCGATGCTCTTGCGTACCAGCCCCATCAACTCCTCGGCCTCGGCGTCGGTCAGAGTGCAGACCGGCATGAACTGCGAGCTGATGCGGTCGTTGTTGGAAAAGAGGCAGAAGACGCCGTTTTTGTTCAACCGCTCGACCGCGGCAATGCAGGTGGCGACGTCACGGTACTCGATGGCCATGAACAGGCCCACCTGGCGCAGGCCGACCACCTTGTCGGTGTCGGCAGCCAGGCGGTCGAACTCGCGACGGAAGTAGGCCGCGAGCTCGTTGACGCGGGCCAGGAACGCCGGGTCGGTGGCGATGTCGAGCGCGGTCTCGGAAGCGGCGCAGGAGATCTCGTTGCCACCGAACGACGAGAAGTGGATCAGCGGATTGGCGCGGAATACCTCTTCCATCTCGTCGCGGTAGACCGTCGCGGCGCTCGGCATGATGCCGCCGGAGAAGCTCTTGCCGGTGGCGAAGATGTCCGGGAGGATACCGTAGTTCTGGAAGTTCCAGGTCCGGCCGGTGCGCCCCATGCCGGTTTGGATTTCGTCGATGACGAGCAGGATGCCGTGCTCGCGTGTCACCCTGCGAATGTGCTGCATGACCTTGCGCGGGATGATGGTCATGCCCAGCGTCGCCGGGATGCTCTCCAGCGTCATCGCGGCGGTGTCGTCGTCGAACCAGTCCTCGATGCGGCCGAGGTCGTCCCACGGCACCTTGACGAAATCGGGCGGATTGGTGTTCCAGGCCTCGGTGTACTTGGCATCGCCGGCGCCCATCGCCAGGCCGGTGTGGCCGTGGTAGCCGCCGTCTAGGCAGAGGATCTTCTTCTTGCCGGTGAAGCCGCGCGCCATCTTGAAGGCGAAGTCCATCGACTCACCACCGCCGGCAGCCCACATCACCCGTCCCATGCGTTCGCCGTCGACCTCGCCGGCCGACTCGACCAGCTTCTTCGCCAGCCGCGCCCGCTCGGGCGACAGCAGGTGGTGGTTGCCGAGGTCGAGGTGGTCCAGCGCCGCCTTCACCGCGGCGATCACCCGGGGATTGCGGTGCCCCAGGTTGTAGGTACCGCCGCAGGTATGGCAGTCGAAGAAGCGGCGCCCGTCGATGTCCCAGATGAAAGCGCCTTCGCGCTTGCCCTCGATGACGTCCCAGTTGAACTCCTTGTAGAGCTCCCACTTGTACTTGTGGAGGTACCGATCGTAGTGGTCGACGATCTCTTCACGGGTCATCTCGGACATGGACGTCTCCAGAAAAATCGGGTGGTCGGCGGCCGATTCAGCGAGCGTGGCTCAGCCAAGGTACTCCTGTGCAAGTTCCACCGCCGCTCCGATCAGCATCGGTGACAGCTCGCGTGCGGTCTCGGTCTCGTGACGACTCGCGACCCAGGCGACGTAGGTCAGGCACCGGGCCAGCAGGAAGACCGGCAGTAGCTCCAGGTGTGCGTCGGGAAGTTCGCGTACCGAGCGGTAGCCCTCGATCAGTCCGGCTTGGGCGGCGTCGTACTGCGGCTCGCCGAGCAGGAAGAAGAGCGGCGTCGCGAGGTCCATCATGTGCCAGCCGAAGCCGCAGTCGTCGAAGTCGATGATGCGGACGACGTCCCCGTCGACCAGCAGGTTCTCCGGCAGGAAATCCGCGTGCGACAGTCCGAAGCGGTCGGGGGCGGTGCCGAACGACTCGAGATCGGCCAGCACCTTCCCGGCGGCACGGTCGAGCAGTGCCAACTGCTCCCCGGTCAGGTCTGGGTGGAGACGGAAATCGCCGAGGTAACCGCCGGTGCCAACCAGGCCGGGTCCGTCCATGACCGGTCGCACGAAGCCCTCGGGCCGCGTCCAACACCCCCCCTGGTCGTGAATCCTGGCGACGACCTGGCCGGCCCGGAAGTAGTTGGCGCGGGTCTCTACGTCGCCGACGGTCGCGTTGCCCTCGATGTTGCCGAGCACCTCGCCGTCGACCCAGCCGAGCAGGTCGCAGAAGCGCGGTTCGGGCACCTCGGGCGCCTGGACCAACGCGAGCAGTTCGCCGGTCGCGGTGTGGATCACCTCCGGGGTCTCGATACCATCGGTACGCAGCGCCTCCATCCAGGCGAGCTCGGAGCGCAGCGCCGCCTCGCTGTGGTAGCCGTGGCGGTGGATGCGCAGCGCGTACTTGCGCCCGCTGGACGGATCTCGTACGCCGAAGACGCAGTTCTCGCGGTACTTGAGCAGCCACAGTTCCGGTTCTTCGATCGCCCAGTTGGCCAATGCCGCTCGGGCCAGTTTCTCGAGTGCGGAGACCTGGTCGTCGACCGGCAGGTGGTAGAAATCGTCTTGGCTCATGCCCTGTACCTCCAGGGGAACGTCGATGCCGAGAGCACGTGGCCCGACGTCTGGTATGCGGTGGCTCGCGATGGCGTCATTCTCCTGCCTCCAGGCTCGCCTCGATCGCCCCGAGCACGCCGAGGCTGACACCGGCCGTGATGCCGCCGTCGACGGCGATCTTCTGCCCGGTGATGTAGGCTGAGGCATCCGACGCCAGGAACTGGTAGAGGCCGACGAGGTCGGCCGGGGTGGCGATGCGACCCAACGGGCTCAACGCCTCGACCACCGGAACCTCTGGGTGGCCCGGCGGCAGCATCTCGCTCTCGACCGAGGCGGGGCAGACGGCATTGGCACGGATGCCGCGCGGGGCCAGTTCCAGCGCCGCGGTGCGCATCACGCTGGTGATCGCCGCCTTGCTCGCCGAGTACTGGCTGTAAGTCGGCAGGTCGAGGAAACCGCCGGCGACCGACGAGGTGACGATGATCGAGCCGCCATCGTTCATCCGCGAAGGTGCGTGGACGAACAGCGCGTACATGGCGTCGAAGTTGAGCGCAAAGCAACGCCGCAGCTCGGCCAGGGTCTGCTCCTCGAGCAGCGGACCGTTGTTGTCGAGCCCGGCGTTGTTGACGACGATGTCGAACTTGCCGATATGGCCCTGTGCGCAATCGAGCGCTGTCACCAGTTGCGCCTCGTCGGTGACGTCGGCGCGGCAGTACTTGGCGCCGATTGCCTTTGCGATCGCGAAACCCTCCTCGCGTCGGCCGACGATGACCACGCGCGCGCCGGCCTCGACGTAGCGGGTGGCCACGGCAAGGCCGATCCCCGAGGTGCCGCCGGTAACGAACGCGTTCTTGCTTTCGAGCGAGAACATCAACCGACCTCTTCAGCGCCGCCGCGCGAACGGCAGGATCAAGGCCAGGTAGGTGAGCAGCGCGATACCGGAGATGACGTTGACGCTGTAGTAACCCTCGCCGGTCAGGAACAGCCCGGCGACGGCGGGGCCGAGCGCCAGCCCGGCACCCTGGAACGCCGGGATGAGCGCCGTGTAGCGGCCGTCGCTGTCGACGCTGACCAGCGTGCCGACCTGGTAGGCAATGCCGAAGTTCCAGCAGAAGCTGAACACCCCGAAGACGACGAAGAAGAAGGTCGCGCTCATGTTGCCGAAGAAGAAGACCAGCATGGCCACCTGCACCAGCACCGCGACAAGAATCGGCAGGACGCGACCGAAGCGCACGTCGAGCCAGGCCGAGACGGCGCCGCCGAACAGCGACACCAGCGTCGTGCCCGCTAGCAGGTTGCCTATGGTTTGGTCGTCGAGACCGCCGGCGGCGCCGATCAGCTCGCCGAACGCCCAGATGCCCGACTGGGCGAGGAAGAACAGCATCATCGACGCCAGCACCAGGAAGATCGCCAGGCGCCCCTTGACCGGCAGGCCGTCCGCCTCGCCGCGGTGCAGCTCCTCGGCGTGCCCGGTCGGCGGCAGCAGGAAGGCGAGCAGCAGGCCGGCCGAGGCGAGCCCGATGAACAGGTAGTAGAAGACCGGCAGGCCGGAACGCTCCAGCAGGGACGGCAGCAGCAGGAACCCGGCCACCTGGAAGACCATCTGTGTTACTACGAATAGGCCCATGTAGCGGTCCGGGTGGGTCGTGCTGGCCACGACGCCGTAGGCCAGGACCACCGCGCTGCCACCACCCAGGCCGGCGACGAGGCGCAACGCAAGCAGGGTACCGTAGTCTTCGACGCCGAGGCAGGAGAAATTGGCCGCGATCACCACGGCCATGCCGACCGCCCCGACCAGGCGCCAGTTCAGCCGTTTCATCCAGAACAGCGCCAGTAAGCTCGCCACCGCCATGCCCGCAAGATCCATCGAGGCCAGGTTGCCGAGCTGCCCGTCGTCGTAGCCGTTCTCGGCCAGTGCGCCGACGTACAACGGCAGAACGAGGAACACGGCCACCGCGATGGCGCCGAAGACCAGGGCCGCGAGGACCGTGGGGAGCCCGACCGCGCCACCGGCCGGACCGTTCTCCCGATCCTGTTCCATGGTCATCGTGGTCTCGTTCATGTCAGCATACTGCCCGGAATCGCTCGTCGACTCAGGCCGTGGTCATCTCAGGTGTCTCAGCTGGTTCTGACGACTTCTCGTTCTTGACGTGCAGCAGGTTGGCCAGCGCCGGCAACAGGGTCAGCGCGCCGATCATGTTCCACAGGAACATGAAGGTCAGCAGCACACCCATGTCGGCCTGGAACTTGATCGGCGAGAAGATCCAGGTCGCCACGCCCACCGCCAGCGTCATGCCGGTGAACGACACCGCCTTGCCGGTGGTCTTGAGCGTCTCCAGGTAGGCGACCTTCAGCGGGTGGCCGTGATGCAGGTAGGAGCCCAGGCGACTGTAGATGTAGATGCCATAGTCGACGCCGATGCCGACGCCGAGCGCGATCACCGGCAGCGTCGCCACCTTGACCCCGATGCCGAGCAGCGCCATCAGCCCCTGACTCATCACCGAAGTCAGCGCCAGCGGCACCAGGATGCAGACCACCGCCCGCCAGGAGCGGAACATCACCAGCACCATCAGCCCGACCACGCCGTAGACGTAGGCGAGGATCTCGTACTGGGCCCGCTCGATCACCTGGTTGGTCGCCGCCTCGAAGGTGGCGTTGCCGAAACCGAGCTGGAAGGCGATGTCGGCGTCGTCGTGCTCGGCGGCGAACGCCTCGATCTTGTCGACCACGCGCTGCAGGGTCTCCTGGCGGTGGTCGGCCAGGTCGACCTCGAAACTCTTCTTTTCGCAGATCTCGTCGATCTCGTTGGCGAAACCGAAGCCCCCGGTGCCCATGGAACGCGACAGCACCCGCTCGTCGCGCGGCAGCGAGTGTAACTTGAGGTTCCCCTCGTTGGTGAAGAAGCGGTTCATCTTCGAGGTGCCCGCCGGCGAGCTGACGTTCTGCACCCCCTCGGTCTGCCGCAGCTCCCAGTCGAGGCGGTCGATCAGGTCGATGGTCTTGTAGGTCTCGCACTGGCCCCTGGGCGTACGCACAAACACCGTCATCTGGTCGGTCGAAGTCGAGAAGTGCTCGACGATGAAGACGTTGTCGCGGTTGTAGCGCGAATCGGCGCGCAGCTCCGGCGCCCCCTTGTCGAGGTCACCGATCTTGAGCTCGAGCCCCTTGTAGAAACCGCCGACGGCCAACACGGCGCCGGCGATCAGCGCGATACGGGCAAACCGGTTCTCGGCGAAGCGGGCGACGTTATCCCAGAGCACCGACTTCTGGTCGAGCTTGGCCTGTGCGTGGTCGATGGCGCCCCGGGTCACGCCGACATAGGACATCACCACCGGCAGCAACACCAGGTTGGTAAAGATCACCAGCGCCACGCCGATGCTCGCCGTCATCGCCAGCGCCTGGATGGCGCCGATGTCGATGATGAACAGCATGGCGAAGCCGATGCCGTCGGAGAGTAACGCCACCAGCCCCGGCCGGTGTAGGTGGTGGAAGGTGATGCGCGCGGCCTCGAGGCGGTTGCGGCCTAGCGCCGCCTCGTGGGCGATGCCGTTGATCACCTGCACGCCGTGGCTGACCGCGATGGCGAAGACCAGGAACGGCACCAGCACCGAGAAGACCCCGAGATCGTAGCCCATGAGGTTCAGCGTGCCGATCTGCCAGATCACCGCCACCACCGAGCAGGTGAGCGGCACCAGGGTCGCCTTCCAGCAGCGCGCGTAGTTGAACAGCAGTGCCGCGGTGATCACCAGCGCCAGGGCGAAGAACATGGCGATCTGGGTGAAGCCGTCGACCAGGTCGCCGAGCTTCTTGACGTCGCCGATGACGTGGATGGAGATCGTGTCGGATTCGTATTTCGACCTGATCTCCTCGATGTCGGCAGAGAACTGCAGGAAGTTGAGCGGCTCCTTGGTCTTGGTGCTGAACGGCAGCACCTGGAAGTCGATCATGCTGGCCGTAAAGTCGTTGGCGATGTAGCTGCCGACGATGCCGGCGGTCAGGGCGTTGTTGCGCACCTTGGCCAACTCTTCGGGCGTGTCGGCGAAGGTACCGTTGTCGATCACCGGGCCGCTGGAGAAACCCTCGGGCGTGATCGCGAACCAGAGCATGCCCGAGGCCCAGAGCGAGCGCAGGCTGCCGGTGTCGACGCCGTCGACCAGCGACAGTTCGTCGCTGATCTTCTGCAGCGTGACCAGGTAGTCGTAGTCGAAGATGTCACCTTCACTTGTCGAGACCGCGACGCGCAACGTGCTCACCCCGTCGTCGACGGCGCCGGCGAAGAACTCGCGGGCGTTCTGCACGAACTCGTGGCCGTTGGGCACCAGGCGGTCGAGCCGGGTGTCGGGCTGGATGAAGGTCGCGCGGTAGCCTAGGAACAGCGTCGCGATGACGCTAAGGACCAGGATCAGCAGCCGGTGACGGAAGATCGCGTTCTCGATCGCGGTCGGCTCGTGGATCTGTTCGCTGCTCATGTTCCCGTCCTCAGTTGTCGAGAACCTGGACGCCACCGAAGCCGACCAGGTAGGTGTGGGTGTCGGTGACCAGCACGTTGGCCAACGGCAGGGCGTTGTCCTGCGCTTCCACGCGCCAGTTCGCCAGGGTCGTGTCGCCGCGTAGCAGCACGCCGTCGGCGCCGACGATCAGCGCCGACCCGTCATCGAGCCAGGCGCCGCCGGACAGGCCGGCATCAGTACCGGTGTCGAGTTCCTCGGCGCTCTCGCCGCCTTCGCGGCTGAGCCACAAAGACCCTCCCGGCCCAAACAGCAGCAGGGTATCGCCGCCGTCGCCGGCCGCGGCAAGGATGTTCTGGAACGAGCCCGTGTGGTCGGTCTGGACCGGGGCGAAGCTCTCGCCGTGGTCGGTGGACGCGAACAGCAACCCCGCCTCGGAGCCGAGGTAGAGGTTTCCGTCGGCGGTTGCACTGATCGAGAACAGGTGCCACTCGTCGAGGTTGTCGACCCGCTCGGAGGCGTTCTCCCAGGTCGCGCCGCCGTCGCTGGTGTGGAACATCTTGTTGTAGACGCCGACCGCGAAACACTCGCTGGCGTCGCGGCACCACACGTCGAGCAGGGGTCCCTTGGACTCGGCGTCGCGGTCGTCGAACTGGCGCTGCCAGGTCCGTCCACCGTCGGAAGTGTGGACGATCACGGCGTCCTCACCGACCGCCCAGCCGCGACGGTCGTCGACGAAGGTGACCGCGTTGAGCTGCATGCGGGTGTCGACCTCGGCCTGGGTCCAGGTCGTGCCACGGTCGTCGGAAAAGATCACGAAACCGCGCTCGCCGACGGCGACGATGCGGTCACCGGCGCTGGTGACGTCGAGCATCAGCGAGTACCGTGCTGCGGGTGACTGCACCGCCGGTAGTTCCAGCGGATCCCGGTACTCCGCCTGGACCGGGGTGGCGAGCACAGCGGCCAGGAGCCACGAAGCGCCCAGGCGCTTAACGATCCCTCGCGACCCGGTTCGAAACTTGTCCATGACCTGACTGCCCGCGGTTAGCGGCCGCGGCGACGCACGGCCGCCGGCGTGAAGTACGACGCGTTCGGTGGCTCGGAGTCAAAGACGTGCGCGGCCTTGCGCCCGTTGACACCGAACACCGTGTAGTAGGCGCCGACCTTGAGGTCGTAGTGGACGTAGAAGCCGAGCGCCGTGACTGGAACCTCGGTCGCCGTCACCGGGTAGCTCAACCCGACGCGCCACAGGTCGCCGTTGCCGTCGTACTTGTCGGTCGCCAGGATGCCCCAGGTGTCCTCGTCGATGTAGAACACCCGCTTTGCGTAGATGTGGCGCTGGCCCTCGGCCACCGTCGCCTCGACCACCCAGACCCGGTGCAGCTCGTAGCGTATCAGGTCGGAGTTCAGCACCGGTATCTGGTTCACCTCATCGAACGAGAGCTTGTTGTCGTTGAGGCGATTGTTGTTGTACGGGACGTAGAGCTCCTTCTTGCCGACCAGCTTCCAGTCGTAGCGTTCGGGCGAACCGCTGAACAGGTCGTAGTCGTCGATCACGTTGACCGGGCGGTCCGGGGTGTCGAACGCCAGGTTCGGCGCCCGGCGTACGCGGCGCTCTCCCGGATCGTAGGTCCACGCCTTGCGCGGGTACTTTTTGCCGTTGATGTTTTCCATCGCCAGGATGCCTTCGCCGGCATCACGCGCCGGGATCGCCCCACCCGTCGAGGCGTACTTGAAGAAGATGCCTGCCTCGCGATCCTTGTCCGATGCATTCGGATCGTAGTAGGTGAAGTGCACCAGGTTTCGGAAGGTCCACAGCAGCTTCTTGCCGTTGTTGTAGAAGGTCGTCTCGTTGGCATCGGCGATGTCGCGCACGAGCCCCTGGTAACGGAGGTTGTGGTTCCAGATCACCTCGTGGCCATTCTTCGGGATCGGGAACGGGACCGCTGCCCAGGCGTTGGCGACGCCGTTGCCGTCGTCGATCAGCTCGGCCTTGGTCGCCACGTCCTTGATGTTGTCGTAGACCCACTGCGGCCAGGCGGCGCTGCGGCGGGTCGGGTAGATGTTCATCTTGAACTCGGGGTAGGCCTTCATCAGCGCCATCATGCCCTCGGAGAGCTTGTCGGCGTGCTCGGCCATGTTGGCCGCGGAAATAGTGAACTTCACCTGGTCGTCGGCGTACGGATCGGGGCGCGCCTCGCCGCGGATCCAGCCGTCCGGCTCGCCGCTGAGACCGCCTTCCCAGGCCGGGATGGTGCCGTCGGCGTTGCCGGCGCGCTCGGCGCCCACCGGGGTCAGCTCGGGGCCGCCCAGCCGGGCCGCCTCGTCGGCGGAGATCGCCGCCAGTGTCGGGACGGAACCCGCTGCGAGCGTTAGGGTCGCAGCCACCGCCATATACAGTGTTTGCTTGCGCATTGTTTCGATCCTCTCAGTCGGGTCTATGGTCAGAATTTGTAATTGACGTTAAAAATCAGCAGATCCTGGTCTTCGTAATCGGACTCGTCGAACTCCGTGAACTGGTAAGTCAGGCCGGCCTCAAGTGCCGTCCCGAAGGTGCTACTCAGCGAGATCGCACCGAGCCAACGATCTTCGGCGAAGTTGCCCCAAAAGTGCGAGTTGCCGCTGAAGTCATACTGCAGAAAAATATCCAGCGTCAGATCGTTGCCAGGGCCGAGCCCGCTGAACCAGGTGGCAGCCCACTCCGCGGCAACGCCCCAGGCGGAACTATCCGGTGTCCGAGTCGTCGGCACGCCGGGCGCGTCACGGGTAATGACACCCATCGGCGCCAGATTGTCGGTATTACCGTCGATGACATCGACGCCCAACTGCACCAGCGCGATCTGACTGTCGATGCCCAGTGACTCAATCGCCTTGCCGAGCCAGATTCCGTGCGCCGAGGCATGCCAAGTATCGTGCTCCTCCACACCGCGTCCCTGGGCATCGGTGACACCCAGCGGCGTGAAAAGCGGCCGGTCCGGCCGGTAGGCCACCTCGGCGTTGAACGACCATTCCCCGAGGGTCGTCGAGATGCTGGCGCCGAACATATCGAGGTCCTCAGGCCAGAACTGATTCACGTCAAACACCGAGCTGAAATCGGGCGCGTTGAAAACGAGAAACGGAAACTTCTCGTGGTAGCGGCTGTAGTAGACACCAACCTCGATATCGTCACCGAAAATCTTACGGAAGGAGGCGCCCCACTGACCGTTGTCGTCGGCCTCGATGTCCGGATCACGGGCGGCGAGCGGTGCCCCGAGTACCGCCGTGGAAGAGGGGATGATCTCGGTACCGCCGCGGAAAAACGCATCCAACCCAAAAAATGTGCCGACCGGCGGGAATTCGGTGCGCCGCCAATTGAATTGGTAGTACGCCCCCAGGGAAGAGGTGGTGCCGATGCCGAGCTGGGCGTACAGCGCCTCGACGCCGATAAAGGCTTCTTTCAGCTCGGTGCCGGGCGTCGTCAGCTTATTGATGTTCAGGGGCACCTGCTCTGAGACACCGTCGAGAAAAAACAAGCCCTCGCCCCAGTTGATCACCTGCTTGCCAGCACGAACTTCGAGTGCATTGTTTCCGATATCAAAGGTCCCGAAGGCGTAGGCATCGAGCAAGTCAACGGCGCTGCCGGCGTACTCTCTCGCGGCATCCGTCCACGACACTTTCTCACCCGTGAGAGGATCAATCGAATCGCCGCTCATGATCTCCAGGTCATACTGGTAGGAAAGCGAGCCGACCAGGCCATAGTTGCGGTAGTTAATATCGAGCTCGGCAAGGGCGTTGAAGACATTGGCGACGAGATCGCCCTTATCGGGCACCCGCGCTTCCGAAGCGAAGTTCAAACCGAGACTCGCAAAGCCCGGAACCAAGTCCGAGCGATCGGCGTCCTCGGTTCGCACTGACGCGGCGTAACCGACCGACATACTGAGCGAACCGGACAACTCACTGTCGGCCCCGAACGGCAGCTCAAAGGCATTGGCCGACGGCAACAACGCCAGCGGGAGCGCCGTGCCGAGAAGCGTGGCTATGGCGAGCGGGTGTAGATACCCCTGTGAGACAACTCTACTCATCTTTTTGGTCTCCTCAAATTTCGGTTCTTGATATCTGGCTGCTGCGATTGCACCAATCTAAGGGAGCTTGTCAGCATTCAAACAGGTCCACAAAGGACAGCGTTTCGGCGCAATTCGGCCACGTGACAGCATTGCGCGGGAATGGGCTGGGCGTCCCGTCATCAACCTGGCCCCTCGCTCCAAGCGTGGTAACCCTGCTCGGCGATAGCGCCTAGCAGTTCCCGGTAACCAAACGCCCGCGTCGGCGAACTGAAGCCAGTCGCGCGGTGATGGCCGGCCAAGATCCGCCGACACGCTTCGGCCGCAAAAACGCCGGTTTGGATGTAAGGCGAATTTCCGCGTAGGACGACGGTGATCGAGTTGGTGTTGCCGCGCCCGAAACAGGAAATGACACAACGGTTCTTGTCCGGATCTTCTCGCTCCGGCTCGTCAGCCACAATCTCGCCACCGATGGTGTTTGTCGCCTGCTCCTGTTCCTCGGCCGATGCTTCGCGGTATTTGGCCTCGAACTCTTTCAATACGCCGTGGACAGCGTTGAACATCGCCTGATTCTTAAATGCCACCAAAGTTGAACAGTTGGTCACACGCTCATCGTCTTCGTACCACACGGTTTCACCGCCACCGGACCAGGGCAATGCCATATACGACCGGTGATGACCCGGAACGGTGACCGGATAGGCCTCGGCGTATGGCCACATCTGTAGCTCGCCGTGCTCGAGATAGTATTGGGGATGCGTACACATGCGCAGAAATGACTTGGTCGAGGCCACCGAAGTGTTAGAATCGGCGAGGTAGACGAGCTCAAGGGTATCGATTCCTGATTCTTCAAGCGCAATCTCCGCGGCCAGCAGACCCGCAGTCCACATCCAAGAGACGGCCGGACAGAGTAACAATCCGGCGTCGGCAAACTTCTGCCCGTACTCACGCTTGAGCTTAAACATCCAGTCCGTCTCACCGGTTGTATCGAGGTAATGGCAACCTGCCGCGAGTGCCGCTTGCACAACGGGTTCGCACAATTGCATGAATGGGCCGATCACGTTGTAGACCACCTTCTTGCCGCGCAACAGTTCGGTCAGCGAAGCGACGTCGTGCTCGACTGCCTGGCATGAGTACTCACGACCCTCGAGCTCCGGCACTTTGGCCATCTGTTCTTCAAGCCTTTGCTGGTTGCGTCCGGCGGCAACGAACGGGATGCCGGCCTCGGCCAGCTTCCAGGCAATCAGTTTTCCCGTGTAGCCACTGGCGCCGTAGATGACAACTTGTGGATTTGACATGGTTATCTCCAAGATATAATCAAGTCGAACTCGAAAGCTTTCACAACAGTTCGCTGGGGAATATGCGCCCCTGGCTATCCGGACACCGAAAGTCTTCCAAACAGAAACGTTCCTGGGGTTTCTCCGAAGCAGTCTTAGGTATTTGCTGCATCACGTGCAGGTAACTGGGGACGAAATTCGCTTCCAGCCGAGAGCGGCAATGGTTCAGGACGTCGCCCGGGTCGAAGCGCTCACTGTCGACCGGCACGATGGCAGCGACTACATCCTTCTCCCCCGGCACACCGGAGGCGGCTTCGACGCCGTAAACAAACACATCGTCGACCGCCGCGTGCTCGGCCAACACCTTTTCGACGAAGCCCGGATTGACGAAATCCCCGTTGTGGCGGATACCGCCGCCCTTACGGTAGTCAAAATAGAGCCAGCCATCGGCATCGGCATGAACGATATCGCCGGTGCGCAGCCAACCGCCGACGGTCTTCTTCGCGCTCGCCTCGGCGTTGTTGTGGTAATCCACGGGCGGGCAACTCCCGTCGGCGTTGCGGAAGATCAGCTCGCCCTGTTCACCTACCGGCACCTCGTTGTCGTCCTCGTCGACGACCCTTGCAATCATTGTCGGCGGCGCCTTGCCGATGCTACCGACTGGACCGACGCCGGGCGGGTTCAAGGTCAGGCCGCCTTCGGCCGTCCCATAGAATTCGAAGATCTCGACGCCGAATCGTTCGGCGAACGCTTCCCATATTGCTAAGGGCATGCCGGCACTGAGGATGTAGCGCACCGGATTGTCAGCGTCGTCGGCCCGGTGCGGTTCGCTGTAGATCGCAGTGGTCATACCGCCGAGCAGGTTGAACGTCGTACAGCCATAATGGCGCGTAATCTCCCACAGGCGTGACTTAGTAAATTTACGGCTGATAACCGCGCGCAGGCCCATATACAGAGCGTTGGCAAGCGTCAGTAACTGCGCATTGGCATGGGTCAGCGATAACCCGGTGTAGGGACGGTCGCCCTCGCGTAGCCCAATCGCCGGGCCGAGCTGGGCGATCGACCCAAAGCGCGCATAAGCCGATAGGATCGCCTTCGGATCGCCTGTAGTCCCCGATGTATAGAGCATCTGCATCGGAGTGTTCGGATCGGTCACCGTCCGCGGCAGCTCCGGGATACCCTCGTCGAGCCGTGACGCTAAGATAGATACTTCAACTCCATCCACATCGGTCGCGGCACCTTCATCAGTAGATACAAGCGACAACCATGAAAATCCGGTCAGGTCGACCGCAACATCCCGAAAATTGCCGAGTGTGTAATCACCAGCGATGGCACCCTTACACCTGGCGTGTTCGAGCATGTACTTGAGTTTTTGGCCCTTTGTGCGCGGATCGATCGGCACGAACACGGTGCCGAGAATGGACGATGCGATCATTGCCTCGACGAACTCGGGTTGATTCAACATGACCAGAGCAAACGCGTCGCCGGCGACCAAACCGTTATGCCGAAGCGCCTGGGCGATCCGGCATCCGTTCTCCCACAGCTGCCGATACGTTCTTATCTCCTCGCGCAGCTCGCCATCGTCCCCGATCTCGACGAAGGTCAACACGTCTAAATCCGGCATTTCTTGCGCTCGCGCGGCGATCAGGTCAGCCAGGATCAATTCATTGCGTTCCAACTGCGTCCTCCTCGAGTGTCGTCGGGTCACCATCCACTGACCCTGTGGATACTCACAGCACGGGCGCAACCAACGCCCCGCTGAATTCGCTGATCAACAAGTTAGCAACACCCAATCGCCCAAGAACCACCCGGGGGGGTGGAATCGCCCGCCTGACTCACCCGCGATCATGCGTTGGCATCAGGGGTTGAGTCCGATTTCTATACCGGGAGCTGTTGTCGTTCGGGCTTGTAGGAGCATTCGATCGTCGACACTAAGCTGGCGTTGTCGCCCGATTCGACATGCGTAATGGATAGGGGACGCGGCGTGGGATCACTTCTCACCGCTTCACACAGACCGGCAACATAACCCTGCCCCGATCGCGCGGTGAAGAGTTGGTCGTTGGCTTGTTACGAATACCCGGTGCCCGGCCTCGCGACTCCAATAGCACCGGTCCCATCGAACACGGTTTGCCGTTCGTACAAGCAGGATGGCATATCAGGTCAGCAATCCCACCCGCCTGGGTGGTTTTCGAGTCGCGCAACCAGCAGCCACCAGCCAGCGCATCGATCCGCGGGCGCTTTGACCAAGCACCTGGAGTGGGCCCAGGTCTTAGATCTATGAACGATAGGTCGTTGCATGCACTCCCGCACCCGGAAAAATAATGCTCAGAGCGATGGTTGGAAATAAATTCACAGGGGTCGGGGTAACAACGGCGTCGCGAAGACAGTTGCTGTTGCGGCACCTGCATGCGCTTTCAACTGGTATCGAAAACCTTCCTGTTCAACCAGTTACGCCTGTGAAATCCCCACAACTACCTCGCACGATTCCTTTGGCCGGACGGCGCTCGGTGCTATGGAACATAGCGAGTTGTTTCGCGTGGTCGTGGTCATCCTTGCGGCTATGAAACCAATTTGAGACCCACTATGCCCGATACGATGAGAAGTAAACAGATTATTCTTATAACGTCTCGGGATTCACCCAGTAGTAGCATACCCGCTGTCGCTACGCCAACCGCGCCAATACCTGTCCATACAGCGTATGCCGTCCCTACGGGAATTGTTTTCATGGCGACCGACAGCAGCCAAAAACTAACAGCCATGGCTGAAACAGTCGCAAGCGACGGAACAAGTCTTGTAAACCCGTCAGTGTATTTGAGCCCAATTGCCCACCCGCATTCAAACAGACCAGCTACGATCAAATATATCCACCCCATACTTCTAACCCGGTACTTGATTCGGTTGTCACGTAACGTCCTAGCCTGGGCGGCTCGTCGAGAGCTCCGGTTGGCCTTCCCGCAGTTCAGCCGACGCGGCCGAGTTTTGATTCGAGCGTAGAGGCAAGTCCGCGAAGCGCTGAACCGCTTGATTCTATCATCAACCGCTGATCATGAATCACGATCAAAAACACCCGCCCTAGCTCTCAGAGGACGACTTCGATCCGCGATCCGCCCTGATCAAAGACCGCCCAACGCCCACGCAAACCGATTCATACTGCCCCACTTCCCCACGGTAATCCCCCGCCTTCTTGCGGCGATACCCCGATCGTGAACCAAACCCTGGCGTTTTCGAAGTACAGAATCGAGCAAAGGGTCTTTCGTTTCGGCATCGCGCATCGAACCGTTTTTCCAACTCTGTCCGCTATTGCTGGTGTACAGGGTCACCACGTCCTCGCCCACCGCCCCGGCTACGTTGTTCATCAACGAAATCGCAGACGTACAGTACCCGGCGATACTACCCAGTCATGGACCGGCGTCCGCCACCGCCAAAACTACCGCCGCTTGGGCCGTCGTTAGAGCGGATGGGGCCGCACCACCCCGCGCATCGTTCAGATACGTAGCGCGGTACGCCATTTCAGCAATTCCACCCGCCCGGGTAGTGTTAAAGACTGACCTCACTTAGTAACCTTATCGGACAGCGTCCACAGTGCCGGAACCACGCACTTTGACGACCAGACCCAAGCCCTGGATCCACAACCGCCGACGGAGGCAGCCACATGTCCACCGCAGTGAATGATGCACCAAAGGAAGCACTCGACGCACACGGGATCACGAAGGCCCATCTTGGGTTGACTGGTCTTGAGACTGGCCTGAGCGAGGAAGAGCTTGCGGTACAAGAGACCGTGCATCGTTTCGCCGAAGAAGTCATGCGCCCTATCGGTACCGAACTCGATCGTATGGACCCGGAGGCGGTGATCGCCGAGGACTCGCCGCTATGGGCGTTCTTCGGTCAATTCCAGGAATTGGGCATTACCGCCTCCGCGCTGGCCGAACTGCCGCCGACCCAACAGGGCCGGATGTTGGCCTTGATTTACGAAGAGTTGGGTTGGGGCGACGCCGGCCTGGCGATCAGTCTAGCCGCCGGCTCCCTACCGGCCTTTGTCGCCCATCACACCGGAGATCCGTTCCTGATCGAGCAAGTACCGGATACCATGATCGGTTGCTGGGCCATCACCGAACCCGACCACGGCAGCGACATTCTCGACGGCCAACGGGTCAACTTCGCCCCTAACGGCAGCTATGGCCGTCCGAATTGTATTGTTACGATCACCGATGACGAGGTCATCGTCAACGGCCAAAAGGCCGCCTGGGTTTCGAATGGCACCATCGCACAGGTGGCGGTGCTCTACGCGATGGCCGATTCCGGTAATGGTCCACAGGCGGACGGTTGCGTGCTCATCGTGCCGCTCGACCGCCCCGGGATCAGTCGTGGCAAGGCACTGGACAAGGTTGGTCAACGGGCACTGAACCAAGGTGAGATCTTCTTCGACGATGTCCGGCTGCCGAAGGACTATATCGCTGTACCCCCGGAAGGTTACCAGCAAGCGCTCTACCACAAGCTTGCCACCGCGAACGCGCTGATGGGTAGCGTCTTCACCGGCGTCGCCCGGGCCGCCTACGAACATGCCTTGGACTATGCCCAGGAGCGTAAACAGGGCGGCGTTCCGATCTTCCAACACCAAACCATCAAGCACAAACTGTTCGAGATGTTTCGCAAGATTGAAGCCGCAAGGGCGTTGAACCGAGCCGCGATCAACTTCAACTACTCACAACCGGTGCCGGCTCTACAAGGCTCCATTGCCAGCAAGATTACCAGCACCCAGGCTTCGTTCGAGATCGCGAGCGAGGCACTTCAGGTATTCGGCGGCAACGGTCTTACTACCGAGTACCCCGTCGAGAAGTTGCTGCGCGATGCTCGCGCCTCCCTTATTGAGGATGGCTGTAACGAGATACTTGCCCTCAAAGGTGCCTCGCTGTTGGTCGACGATAGCGGTTCGTGACACTAACCTGGAAGCCGCCGCCCATCCATTGTCCGCGGATCCTTAACGATATTGGATGAAACATTACTCATGAAACAAAACGCTGTGATCGCCGGAGTTGGCATGACCCATTTCGGCAAACATCTCGATCGGACGCTCAAGTCATTGACGGGAGAAGCCATCACCGCAGCGCTCGCTGATGCCGGTCTCAGCGCGGCGGACCTGCAAGCCGCATTTATGGGAAACGCCGCCGCCGGTACCATCGTCGGGCAGGTTTGCGTACCCGGGCAGGTGGCGCTACGCGAGCTGGGCATCGGTTGCATCCCGGTCATCAATATCGAGAACGCGTGCGCGTCGGCTTCGAGTGCCTTCTATCAAGCCTGCACCATGGTCACTTCCGGCGCCTACGACGTGGTCCTCGCCAGCGGCGCTGAGAAGCTCTACCACGAGGACAAGTTGAAGAGTTTCTCCGTGTTCACCGGAGCTGTCGACGTCGAGAGTTACGACGACGTCGTCGCTTCCGTCAGTGACCGCAGCCGCCAAGCCGGCATGGAACCGGACACCGAAGGCGCCGGCACATCGCGATCGGTCTTTATGGACATCTACGCGTCCATGGCGGCCGAGCACATGAAGAACTACGGCACGACCCAGGCACACTTCGCGGCGGTGTCGGCCAAGAATTCCTTTCATGGCAGCCTCAATCCGCGTGCCCAATTTCGGGAAGAGATATCCATCGAACAAGTCTTGGCCGCGCGTGAGATTGCCTACCCGCTGACCCTACCGATGTGTTCGCCGATCGGCGACGGCGCCGCCGCTGCGGTGCTGGTAAGCGACAAAAAGGCTCGCGAAATGGGCCTCCGTGATCCGGTCCGGGTCGTCTCGTCAGTGCTGATGAGTGGCTGGGATTACGCCGCCGGGGATCCATCGGTAGTCGAAGTAGCCGCACGAAGGGTGTTCGACAGTGCTGGAGTTGGACCTGAAGATCTCCATTGCATTGAGTTACACGACGCCTCGGCACCATCGGAACTCATCTACTATGAACACCTCGGCCTGTGTGAGAAGGGCGATGGCGGTCGACTGGTGGAAGACGGTCACACACGTCTCGGCGGTCGCATTCCCGTCAACACATCAGGCGGCCTGCTACGCAAAGGCCATCCGATCGGCGCTACAGGGATCGCTCAGATCTTCGAACTGACTGAGCAACTGCGTGGCACCGCCGGCGCGCGCCAAGTCGAGGGCGCCCAGATTGCACTGGCCGAGAACGGCGGCGGTTACATCGGCACGGATGCCGCGGCGATGGTGATTTCCATCCTTATGCGCTGAATACCACATACCTGGCCGTCGTGTCTGACGATTGACCAAAAAACAGCGTGGTCAAACGATGGCTGGCGACATTCAAACACCGGCGCCCGTCAGTTTGAAGTATACCGATCAGACCGCGTGCGTTTGCTACATGATTCCGGATCAGACCGAGATACGAGACGAATGCGGTATTGACACTATTGTCCGTTTGACATCTGGCGCGCGATCGCCGAAGCCTCTACCCGGGATTTCACACCAAGCTTCTCGTAGATACGTTTGAGATGCCACTTCACCGTGTTTGTAGACAGGTACGCCTGACAACCGATTTGATCGTTACTCAACCCCTGGCAAAGCAGACCCAGTATTTGCTTCTCTCGCTTCGTAAGGTCGGCAGACCCGACTTGCGGGGTTCGGGTGGTCGATATGCTACTCAGCAAATCTTGACGCTGCTTGCCGAGCAACTTGCACAGGAATTCCGTCTGCGCAGCGTCCACCAAGCGATGATCCTGCTTAGTCATGCGGTCGGCGAGGGCTGCCAATATGACTTCCACACGATCGCCCTCATCGAGGAAGGTACGCACAGCACCGATTCTCGCCCCCATCATCAAGGCGTCGTTCATCGCGCGCAAAGCGCGCTCTTCTTCTCCCACGGCGTCATGGGCGATGGCATAGAGTACTTGCAATTGCAGCGCCCGCCAGCCCCGTCGATTCCGCTCCGCCACGGCGATACTTTTTTTAAGCACTGCGACTAGCTTGAAACTGGGCTCGGTGTGGATCCTCAATCGTAACGAGGCGATGTCTTCGCCCGTGGTTTCGTCAGACAACCTTAGATACGAGTCGTTTTCTTTGTACGTCGCACTCTCATCCCCGTCCGTCGGCGCAAACTCCAGTGCGGCCTCAGCCTCGCCGCGCAGCAGTGCGAACCGAACGCGCTCCCATCGCATGATCCGCTGCATATGCGGCAGTGGCCATTTCTCACCGAGGTGTTGACCCTCCTCAACGATCGAATAAGCACGATCGAAACGTTGTTCCGCGAAAGCGATCCTGGCGCGCACGAGGTATGCGAGCGTAACGAAATCTGGTGGCGCATTCTTCACGGTCAGCTGGAAATAACGCTGCAACATCTGTTCCGCTTCAGCCAACCGATTCTTAAAATAAAGTACCTCGGCATGAAAGCCGACAGCCACCGATCGTGCGATATCGCTGCGCTCGACACCCTCCAGTTTCTCCAGAACAATCGACAAATTTCCCTGTGCACGATCGATAAGCGCAGCAATTACGTCGGAGTACGCTTGTCCGAAAGTGCTGCCGGCCTCATTGTGATAGGCCTTGGCGCGGCCCACACGGGCAGTGGCTTCCTCATACTTCGACCTCGCCACCAGACAGTAGGCGACAATATTGAGCAGCACGCCGCGGTTGAAAGCCAGCGTCTCAGGTATATGTTCCAGGTTCGACGTCGCCTGCGTGTAGGCAGAGGATAGATCGTCTTGAAAAACTGCCAGAAGGGGCTGCAGAGTCTGAACGTCAGCGTTGTCGGCACAGTCCTCCTGTTCCAGAATCTCTTTCAGCTTCGCAAAACGACGCAAAAAAGTGTACGCCCACGCTGCCCCACCAATTATCTCTGGATAGCTGGCGACCCGGTCCGAGCCCATTCTGGAGACGTAACGGTCGACCGTCTCGAGTTGCCCCTGTTTAATCATCGTGCGAATACAGCGTGACAGCAATTTAGCGGCAAGTTCCGCATCGTCGGCAGCCAAAGCGTGGTGCACACCCTCCTCGTGCTGACCGTTATCGTCGAACCATTTTGCCGCGGTTTTGTGCAATCGCCGGATATCGTCGGTCGCCTGCCTTGCCAAACGATTCTCGAGAAAGTCCTTAAAGATATTGTGGTAACGATACCATTGGCCTTGCTGATCCAGTGATTGGACAAACAAACCCTTCTGAACCAACTTCCTGATCAGGTCGTCACCCTGAGTAGTTTCAGTCAGTGCCTCGCAGAGAGGCCCGCAGAACCGCTCCAGGATGCTCGTGCGAAGAAGGAACTCCTGGGTTGTTGATTCCAGGTTGTTGAAGACCTCCTCCGTCAGAAATGCATCGATGTCTTCGGTGCGCCCGAGCAGCCGCTCGACGAAATTTTCCGGTTGCGGGTGATCTCTGATCGCCAACAACGCCAGTTGCACTCCCGCAACCCAACCCTCCATCTTGTCGACAATTCGCTCGAAGACGTCTTCCGGCACCGTTTCGGCAAGTGGGAGCCGATTAAACTCCGCGATTTCAGACACCTGCAGACGCAAATACTCGCTATCTATCTCAAGCAGCGACCCAGCGACTCGCAACTTCGCGAGTTTCCACTGCGGCTTGGTGCGCGTAGCAACGACCATGCACACGCCCGGAGGCAATTGCCATAACAACATTTCCAACAAGCGTTGGCTCTCCGTGTTGTCAATTGCCTCGAAATCGTCAATAAAAATCGTAGTAGGTGCACCAGGATGCTCTAACGAAGCAGCGAGCAGCGACGCATGCGCCCGAGACACACCTCGAATGCGATCGGTCTTGATTTCCGTGCCAGCCACTGTTTGCACGTCGCGGGCACTCAAGACCAGATCGAGATAGTAATACAGCCGCCCGGGATCATTGTCAGCGCCGTCGAGGGTGAGCCAGGCTAAACTCCGGTCCTCGTCACCCAGCGACTGAGCCCATTGGCTCATTATGGTCGTTTTGCCGTACCCAGCGGGTGCGCATATGAGTACTAGGCGCTTACCGGCCGACGCACTCACAATCTCGGCCAATCGGGACCGCGTCAGACTCGACACCGGTGCGGTTGGCACCGTGATCTTTGTCGCGATTACTGCTTCTTTTAAACGGGGATTCAAAATATCTAACTCCTACCCCAAAACCGCCGGGCTCACCCGACACGCTAGTTTCGTGCCCCCTTCGCCCCCGTGTAATTCTCTAATATATCAATTTACCCCCACAAGCCTAGCTCATTTGGTTGCCCGAATACCACCCTCGGGCAATCAAGGTAGTGTCCGCCTCTAGAACCCCACGATCGGGTGGTTCATCTTGTTGCTGACAGAGCTAGGCTTGTGTAGCACTCCCCCTGACTCGTGCATTTCGGCTGCGGGCCGGCTTGGTCGTGCCACGGATCACACCCACGCCGTTTTCCTTGTGCCTAAGGGGTCAGGCAAACCAATACTTGAACAAGAGAATCGAGGGCAGCGATATGGAGCGAGAGGTGATGGAGTTCGATGTCGTCATCGTCGGCGGCGGCCCGGCAGGACTAACCGCCGCGTGCCGTTTGATGCAGCTGGCGACTGACGCGGAACGTGAGCTCAGCGTCGTCGTCCTTGAGAAGGGTTCCGAGATCGGCGCCCACATCCTGTCCGGTGCAGTGATCGAGCCACGTGCATTGAACGAGCTGTTCCCGGACTGGGAAGAGCGCGGCGCGCCGCTGAATACACCGGTAAGCGCCGACGAGGTCTATTTTCTAAGGTCGGCCGACAAGGCGATGAAGATGCCTAACGCCTTTGTTCCTAAGCCGATGCACAACGATGGCAACTACGTTGTCAGCCTCGGAAACGTGTGCCGCTGGCTCGGCGAGCAGGCGGAAACCCTCGGCGCCGAGATCTTTCCGGGGTTCCCGGCCGCCGAAGTGATCTACGACGGCGGAGCCGTCGCCGGCGTCATTACCGGTGATATGGGTATCGGCGTAGACGGTGAGCCGAAAGACGGATTCGAGCCGGGCATGGAGCTGCGCGGGAAATATACGCTGTTCGCGGAAGGCTGCCGCGGTCATCTCGGCAAGCAACTGATCGAGCGCTTCGACCTCGCAGCCGAAGTCGATCCGCAGCATTACGGCATCGGCCTGAAAGAGTTGTGGGACATCGAACCGGACAGACATCGCACGGGGTTGGTGATCCACGGGGCTGGTTGGCCTTTGACTGAGAGTGGCAGTTCCGGGGGCTTTTTTCTCTACCACCTGGAGGACAACCAGGCGGTTGTCGGCCTGATCGTCGATCTCAACTACCACAACCCGCATGTGAGCCCATTCGACGAGTTTCAGCGCATGAAACACCATCCGCTGATTGCGCAGCACCTGACCGGGGGTAAACGCGTCGCCTATGGGGCACGGGCGATCACCAAAGGCGGGTTGAACGCACTGCCGAAGATGGTGGTTCCCGGGGCACTGTTGCTCGGCTGCGATGCCGGCACTTTGAACTTCAGCAAGATCAAGGGCACGCATACGGCGATGAAGTCGGGGATGGTTGCTGCCGAGGCCGTTTTTGCGGCGATCCGTGCCGATGACCCGGGCGGCAGGGAGCTCACTGCCTTTGGGGAAGCGTTCAAATCCAGTTGGGCCTGGGATGAGCTCCAGCGCAGCCGCAACTTCGGTCCGGCGCTGCACAAGTGGGGACCGTACGTGGGTGGAGCGTTCAACTATATCGAGCAGAACTGGTTTGGCGGCAAGTTGCCGTTGACGTTGCACGATAAGAGCCAAGACCACGAACAGCTCAAGCCCGCCGCCCAATGCGCGCGGATCGAGTATCCGAAACCGGACCGGGTGCTCAGCTTTGACAAGCTGTCGTCGGTGTTCTTGTCGAACACTAACCATGAGGAGGATCAGCCGGTTCACCTCAAGCTCACCGATCCGGCGATCCCGACGAGTGTCAATCTAACCAAGTACGACGCACCGGAACAACGCTATTGTCCGGCCGGGGTCTACGAGATCGTCGCCGATGAGGACGGTGGTGAGCCGCGATTGCAGATCAATGCTCAGAACTGTGTGCATTGCAAGACCTGCGACATCAAGGACCCGTCACAGAACATCACGTGGGTGACCCCGGAGGGCGGCGGCGGGCCGAATTACCCCAACATGTAGCTGCCGTAGGCATGTGAAACGACCCTGCCTGTTCTCGGCCTCCAAGGAATCTTCGTATAGGGCCGGCAATGAACTGCTCAAACGCAGTGGATACATGGCGGTCAAGTAAATCTTAATGAGGAACAGATAATGAATATCTCCGGGATACCGGCAATAGTCGTCGGTGGTGCCTCGGGTCTGGGCGCAGCGACAGCGAGGGTTCTCGCAGAAGCGGGTGCCAGGGTTGCAATTTTCGACCTAAATGATGACCTCGGCCAAACACTTGCCGGTGAACTGGACGGGTCTTACAGCAACTGCAATGTTGTCGACGAAACGTCAGTCAAAAACGCATTGGCAGCAGCCCGAAAGGCGCATGGGACTGTCCGTATCCTGATCAATTGTGCTGGGATTGGCGTAGCGATCAAGACCGTTTCACGCGGTGAGCCCCATCCATTGGATGATTTCAACCGTGTCATCCAGGTCAATTTGGTTGGTAGCTTTAACTGTCTCCGCCTTGCCGCAGCTGAAATGGTTAAGGCGGATCCATTCGCTGATGGTGAGCGCGGTGTTATAGTCAACACGGCTTCTATCGCTGCCTACGAGGGCCAGATCGGGCAGGCGGCCTACGCAGCGTCCAAAGGTGGCATCGTCGGCATGACTTTACCCATTGCACGCGATTTGGCAAGTCACGGTATTCGCATTTGCACTATCGCCCCCGGCTTGTTCCTGACCCCACTCCTGGAGAACAACGTGGATGATGACATCAAGGCCTCGCTGGAGGCGAGTGTCCCCTTTCCCGCCCGCCTGGGACAACCAAGCGAGTTTGGCTATCTGGTGCAGCATATATGCGAGAACGTCATGCTTAATGGCGAGACGATCCGTATTGATGGCGCGCTGCGCATGGCACCTGTATAACCTGATCGAATAGTTGCGGGACCCAGGTGACCCGTGGTTCCTGGAAAATCATCTGCGGCACGATGATTGAACAATAGTGCGGCCGTATTCGCGATGCAAGCCACGACACGAAATACCAAACGCGGATGAATCTGTCCCGAAATTCTGGGACAGCCCCATCGCGGATCGCGGTGCTTCATTGTAACGATGGCGTCTATCAGCTCTCGTGAGGACCCCTTGGGTCCAGATGCGCACCTCGGTAAATTGGCGAAAACAGTAGTCGATACTTGCACTTGGCCGGGCTTCGGTGAAAACCGAGGATCGTCGAGGATTTCAGAATAGTGACAGAGCGGGCAATCCGTTCGGGAGTAATCAACAGTGCACATAGCCCGGCAATAATGCGATCCATTGACCGTAGATTCAGATTCCGGCGGCGCGATCGATTGATGATCAGGAGTTGCTGTTTGGCCAGCAAAGATTCAGCGACGATCGACTTCCAACCGCCAGGGCGCTACAGTCTCCGTCCAGTCGTGATCAAGTGTAGTAGTAAGATCGTCAAGTGGCGTGTGTTTTGCGTATCGTAGCGGACCGCTCGATATTGCCAAGGCTTGGATTCACACCGGACGGTATGACCGAGTGTTCCCACTTCTCGATACAACCGCATAGGCTCCGCAGCCTCTTTTCCGTGTCGGCCGTCTGTTCTGGGCCCACACGAAACTGTTTCCGATCACTAAGGTCCAATAGCGAAGAAGATGCAGCTACGTTGCACATTATTGGCCTTCAGGAGCCTACATCCCCGGAGTCAACATGCGAACTTCAGTCCTTCTTGGTGTCCCAGTCCTCATGTTTTGTCTCGCGACCGGCGTCCGCGCAGCAGATATCTACTGGCCGAAACTAGGTACACGCATCTTCAAACCGGATGTCCACTTTCCTAACGCCGGCGCGCTGGGAGTCGACTATCTGGCGGCATCCAGCCGCAGTGTGGTTGGAGTGCGTTTAGAACACAACGGTAACAAACGCCTGCTCTGTCGCGCTGATTTCATACGCGGCCACGAAGTCATCAAACGCCGTTTCACGACCTTGGTGCCCGGCATGAGTCGAACACTGTCAGCACCGATACGACGCAATCTTCATCGTTTCGACATCAACGTCAATTGTCAAGAAAGCTAATTGTCCCTGTTCCAAGATAATTCGTAGCGCGTAGTAGCTCACACTTAAGGTGGCCTTTGAATGTAAGCGCCATTTGGACTCACATCCAACGCCTCGATAACCGATCGTACCGTTTCCGGCACAAGATGCGCGTACACCTGGTCGGTGGTTCGGATGTCGTTATGCCGCAACAACGCACTCACCGCTTGAATCGGTACGCCCGCCTGCACTAACCAGCTACCGCAGGTACGCCTTAGATCGCGAGGATGAACATCCTCAAGTCCGGCCTGTATGGTTCGTAATCGAGCACGGCCGACGACCTGTTCTACACATCAACGCCACATTCAAGCCGACAGCAACCTGGTTACTCAGCAATTGCGGGAAGCGTTTCCTTATGACGCCGCGCCAAAGTATCTCATTTTCGGCCGCGACACGATCTTCAAGCCGGTTATGGACGCGGTCAGGGCCATGAGTATGAAGCCATGTCGCATCGCGTACCACAGTCCCTGGCAGAATGGGGTCGCGGAACGATGGATTGGTAGTTGCCGCCGAGAGCTCCGTGACTACGTGGTCGTGTTTGGCCGGCGTTATTTGCTCAGACTTAATGCGTTCCTACATTGACTATTATCATGAGGATCGTTGTCATTTGGGGCTGGACAAGGATACACCTCACGAACGACCCTTGGCACTGCGACCATCATCTACAGCAAAAGTAGTTGTGACACTGCCGCGCCTGGGCAGATTCCATGACTGCTACGAATGGCGCGAGGCGGCCTAAGAAAGCGCTTGAATGGAGGGCTATATTCTGGCGGAATGATTAATGGCGAGCGACACGTACGGATGACTGCTTTAGCTGAGACAAATAAGCAGGAGGGAGCGCCGTTGACATACAGCCATATCTCGCGTATGGTTTTCCATATGAAGACCACGCTAAACATTGATGACTCCGTCATGAAGCGTCTGCGTCAAGAATCCGCAAGAACTGGTCGGACTATCTCCGAACTGGTGGAATCGGCGTTGCGCCTATCTCTGCGTCGTACAAAACCCGCACCGAAGCTCCCTGTCCTTCCAGTGTTTGACAGCGGCGGTGCTAAATTCGATATCGCTGACCGGGAAGCCTTATATCAGGTCATGGAACACTAGTGTTCGTCGTTGACACGAATATCCTCCTTTATGCTGCCGATCGCAGCTCTCCTGCACACATCGCCTGCCGAGAACTGCTTGAACAATGGCGAACCCAAGTCACTGCATGGTATCTCACTTGGGGCATCTGCTACGAATTCCTGAGGGTAAGCACCCACCCGAAGGTCTTCACCAAACCTTGGTCGATTAAGGAGTCGTGGAAATTTATTACCGCAGTGTTGGCAAGCCCGTCGCTTAGCATTCTTACTGAAACTGACCGTCACGAACAAGTCGCGGCACAGACCCTCGCTGAGGTTCCTCTTTTGACCGGTAATCTCATGCATGACGCACACACAGTTATCATCATGCGTGAACACGGGATCCGCCAGGTTTACACACGAGACACGGATTTTCATCGTTTTCCATTCATCGACGTTATTGACCCACTTCAAAAGTTATAGATAATGTGAATAGCGGTCGACAATCTGGAAAATAGAGATCGTGTGAACGTGAAACCCACGTGAAACTAGGGAGTCACCTTAAGTGTATTTCGTCTCCCTTCCAGTGACTGTTGCTCGCGGGAAAGGCGTGCAACGTCTTGAATTAAAGATCGCAATCCGCCTGCCCCGCTTATCGCAGAATACCCATGTGCTTCCCGGGTAGTGCTCGGCGCGAAACCGCATCCGGTTCGTGATCGCCGAGCGCGCGATGGCGTTGATCGGCACGGACCGTCTCCTGCCTGACTTGGTGTGTACGCCCTCGAGGTAGATCAGCACGGCCTTCAGGTCCACGCGGCTCCAATCCAGTTTCAGCAACTCGCTGAACCGACCGTTCATCGTTTCCAACGTCTCTCCACACGATCAAGCCCCGTTCGTCGACCGCCTGCTTCATAGGCGGAGCTTCCAAGATCATCTCCGCTGCGGACGCGTCCTTGGCCATTTCTTCGAGGAAGTTCTGGCCGATCACCTCTTTTGCGAATCGGTCCCAATCAACGACGACCGTGTCATTCTTGGATACGCGGAAATAGCCACGCTCCTTCAGAGTTGACTCATATTTGAGCGAAAAGCTTGAAAAAGTGAAACGCCAATGCGTCGAGTTTGACCTTCATGAATCTCCCGGCTGCTAGCTTTTGCGTTCTTTCGGACCGAGTCGCGATCTAACGAAACCTGGATACGATTACGCCACCTTGCGCGCCTTGACTTCGAGATGAACCCCCTCCTGTTCCTGGAGGTAGCTAATCACCGCAAATAGGTTGCTCGCCTGAGGGTTTCCCCTTGGCCCAAACATGCGCATCAGGCTTTTGCTCGATTTATCGAAAACCTTGGCTAGCTTCTCAAATCCGATCGTCGCGTTGATATAGTCGCGGAGCACGGCTTTACCGGTATCAATATCCCCAGCGAGCAAGCATTCAGTGCCTTCTTGCAGCAGGGCTTTGCGAAATGCCGCATCACGTCGTGCGCGCAGTTGAATGGTTTCTTTAAAGTCTTTCGTTAAAGCCACAATTACACCTCTTGCCGTTTCCGACGTTTGTAGTCTCGCCAGCGCTCTTTTGCGGACGCGATATCCGCGTCTTGGCGCTTTTTCGTACCCCCGGCGAGCAATATCACCAATTGATCGCCGTCCTTACCGAAGTAAATCCGGTATCCGGGGCCGAAATCAATCCGGAATTCGTAGACACCGGCGCCCACACCTTTGACATTAGAGAAGTTCCCCTGCTCCATTCGGTGTATCGCCGTTGCCACCTTGGCTGCCGCGTTCGCGTTCAAGCGCGTGAATCATCTTCCGAACGGACTGTTTCCCTGTGCGTCGAGATATTCCCTAACTTCGATCATATGAGCATGATAGTACCATATTTGTTACCTTTTAGAATTCGAGATCTCAACTAGCGGAGGTGGTCCGAGTTGAGCCGACGTGACTGAAACGTGACTCGCTCAGGTCATCTTGCGTCTTTTGGAGGCGCTTTGGGTCGCGTTGGCGCGGGACCGGGTCGCGTAACGCTTTGATTTAATGGACTGGATTGACGAACAGAGAGATTCGGGAGGCAGGGGCCGGTGGTTCGAATCCACTCACCCCGACCAATAAAATCAGGGTCCATTCCGGGCACATGGGTAACATATATGGTCCGCCCCGGATTGCAAGAAGGGCTCTGTAGTGGGTGTTTGTAAGCTGCGGTCATATATCCGGCCTCGTCAATGAAGGTGTTAAGCTTCGGGCCCCGATGGAATCCGCGCATTCCCGTCCTCATCACTTTAGCGGCTGAATTCGTCCTAGCCTTGTTACCTAACAGGATCCTGGGAATACAGTACTTACTTTGTCGCCATCACGGTACCTTCTCTATGCAACTCGTTGTGTAGTTTCCGTTGTTTGCCCTGTCGTCGGTTATGCCGAACAGAGGCGATAGGATTCGTCATTTTTCAGCAGCGCATACGCCGTACGAACCATCTTGTTAGCCATGGCCACTGCCGCGACATTCTTGTTTCGGCGCTCGATTAGACCTTTGGCCCACCGGCTTCTCGCATCCTGCTTATGCTCGATCACCCGTAGTGCAGCGCGGGCACCGTGTATCAAGAGTTGTCGCAGATAGACGTCTCCCCGTTTGCTGATACCCAGCAGGCGCGCCTTACCGCCAGTGGAGAACTGCCGCGGGACCAAGCCTAACCAGGCGGCCATTTCGCGACCGTTCTTAAAGGTATTGGCATCACCTACAGCTGCGATCAAGGCGGTTGCGCTCAGAGGCCCAATGCCGGGTATGCTCATGAGACGCTGGATAGGCGCGCTGCCTCGAACCACCTGATCAACCTGACGATCAAGGGCCTCCACTCGTTGATCCATATGATCCAATTCATCGTAAAGCCCAGACAGTAATGTGCGAAACTGCACCGTTAAGCCGTTATCCGCATCTTCCAATATCAGCGGGATTCGCCGGCGCAAACACGCCCTTCCTTGGGGCAGATAAATGCCGTACTCCAGTAACAACCCTCGAATTTGGTTTGTCAGGGCGGTCCGATGAGCCACTGCCTGGCTGCGAACACGGTGCAAGCTTTGAATATCTTGTTGTGCTACTTGCTTGATCGCGACAAACCTCATACTGGGACGCTGCACTGCTTCGCAGATCGCTTCAGCGTCGCAACGATCATTTTTGTTGGATTTAACGTAAGGCTTCACAAACTGGGGAGCGATAAGCTTGACCTTATGACCATGGCTTTGAAACACACGCGCCCAGTAGTGCGCGCTCGCGCATGATTCCATGGCAACTAGGCAAGGCGGGAGTGTTGCAGCAAATACTCTGAGCCGTTTGCGGGAAATCCGTTCCTCCAAAACCGTGCAGCCTTGATTAGCCACACCATGAATCTGGAAATTCGTTTTTCCAAGATCAATACCGACTACGCTGACGATTTGATTTTCGCTAGACTGGTTCATGGTTCGCCTCATCTTTCATTCGAATGGACTATCCATTCTGGCGCACATGACGCCGTTTAGAACGGTGGGGCGGACCATTCCATTACTTTATTCCGAAGACATAGTTAACACTTTTGGGGTGAAGGGGTTGTTGATCGGTTCGACCCTACATTCGTGTTCGTCGAAATACCCTAAATCAAACTGCATAAAGCTCACAAGCCAAATCTGGTCGGCGACCTCGCGGATACCGACGATTTGACCGGCAAACACGGCACTTAAGTTAATTTTTCTCCCATTTAGGCAGATCCGCCCGCAGCGGGTGACCTGGATGGTTTTGTCATGGAACGGATAATCGGGCTCAGTCAGGCCCTGATATTCTCGGGTGGAAGGTGTATACACCTCCCCGGGATATTTCATGTTCAGGGCCTCATGGGGCCGGTCATGGTTGTATTGGTCCACGAACCCATCGAACGTGCTTTGCTGTTGTAGAAAATTGAATCCGGGCGGCTTGGTCGCTTCTTTTTTGAGCGTCAAATGCATGCGCTCATGGCGCCCATTTTGTTGCGGGTGTCCCGGTTTGATGCGTTCAATGGCGATGCCTAAACGCAACCACCAGACCGATAGCTTGCTCAAACCGTATAAGGCGTTGGGGGCTGAGAACGGTACGCCGTTGTCGGTACGGATGGCATCGGGCAACCCGTATTCCCGAAATACCCTTTCAAACGTGGTGAAGGCATACGGCTCCTTGGTGGATTCGAGGGCCTCACAGGCCAAAAGATAACGCGAGCTGTAGTCGCTGATCGTCAGCGGATAACAGTACTGGCGATTCCCCAGCCTGAATTCACCCTTATAGTCCGCACACCACAGCCCGTTGGGTCGCTTCGTATCCTGTAGCGGTGTCCCTTTCGCCTTATAACGCCTGGGTTTGCGCCGTCTCACCAAACCATGGCGATCCAATACCGCATGCACCGTACTCGTCGCCGGCGGCTTGATCGTTGGATACCCGCGGAGGAGCTTCTCCCGGATCTTCGGCGCCCCCCAGCTCGGCCGTTCCCGTTTGATGCGTAAAATCGTCCTTTCTACTTGAAACGGCAGTTGGTTCGCATGGCGATATGGCCTGCGGCTACGATCGAATAATCCCTCTAAACCACAGCTCTGATACCGATTGAAGATCTTGTAGCCGGTCTTGCGCGAAATCCCAAACTCGCGGCACAGCGCCGCCATCTTCTCGCCATCGAGTAATCTTGCTACGAACTTCAGTCTCTCATCCACCAGGTTACACTCCTGCCAAGGCATCTGGACCCCTCCAAATACCCCCATTGTGTAACCTATCTCTCCGGTATCACCTGTAACCTATGTCTCAGGAAGGACAACAAAAAGTTGGTCCCCCCATCTTACTCCCGTTTATCGAACAAGCGTCACTCATTGCACTCGAGCAGCGCGACCGCTGCAGTCGCGGCCATCCTCGATCGTCGGGGATCGACAGGCGCGGCGTCAGTTCGCGGTACCCGTGAACCGCCGTCTCCGCTTCGTTGGAAGGCGCCGAGGGCAGGAAGCCCTACGGCTTAATGGAAGAAATCCGGCCCAAGCCCGATTACGGACTCTGGTCCCCTGGCAACCAGCCTGGATCTCATAGGGGGACTATCCGACCTCGGTTTTCACAGAGAACGTCGGATCGGTTTCACCTTCAGCGTGGGCGGCGCGGATCTCGGTTCGCGCCAGCCGCACCACATGGACGGCGGCCGCGACATTCAGTGCCGCAATGACGGCAGCGACCAACAGGTCGGGCCAACGAGAACCGCTCGCAAATACTCCTGCAGCGGCGATCATAACGGCAATGTTGCCGATCGCGTCGTTGCGGCTACACAGCCAAATCGATTGCCGATTGCTGTCGCCGTCGCGGAAGCGGTACAGCCTGATCGCGACCGCAATGTTCACAAGCAACGCGAGAAACGCGATGAGGCTCATCGTCATGGGTTCGGGGGCACTGCCGACTATCGCTCGATACACGGCGCTACCGATCACCCAAGTGCCAAACAGCGCCATCGTGGCACCCTTAAAGAGCGATGCCCGTGCGCGCGCAGTTAGCGCCATGCCGACGACAAATAGGCTGATTGCGTAATTGGCGGCATCGCCGAAGAAATCCAACGCATCGGCTTGCAACGACATGGAGTCGGCCAGCCGACTGGCCACCAGCTCGACGATGAACATGGCGAAATTCGCGATGAGCGCGAACCATAGCACGCGACGAAACAGGGGGTCCGACCCGTCGTCGGCAACCTGATCAGAGGGGCAGTCGGTGCAGCCGGGCATCAGTCGGCTTCCTCGACGTCCAGCGGTTCGCCCACGTGTGCCACCATGTCAACAATGACGCAGCGGATATGCTCATCCAGCGCCGAGTAAAAGATTTGCTTACCGCGGCGTTCGGAACGCAGCACGCGCGCCGCCTTCAGCAGCCGCAGATGGTGACTCACCAGCGAGGGGGATGAGTCCAGGCGCGCCGCAATCTCTCCGACACTGATGGGTTTATCCAGGCAGGTCAGAATGATCCGCAAACGGGTGGGATCGCCCATGAGCCGAAATAAATCGGCCAACTGCCCCATCGTGTCGTCAGCGTTCAACGGGATGACGGTGTGTTGTTCGGCTTTCATCACATATATATGAATAACTGTTGATATGTTGATATGTTCAGAGGGTTCCGTCAACCTCTGCATCCCGAAAACTGACAGGCTTGCCTTGAATGCTGACCGTCGCGATCTACGTTGTCACATTGTGCGCCGGCTTGGCGATCGTGAGCCTCTCACTCGAGCGGTCACCATGATGATCGGTACTTCTGAAAACGCGCGAATCTCACGGCAGATGTCGAGTCTGTCCTTGCCTGGAAGCACTACGTCAAACAGGATCAATGCGGGCCGCTCTTCTCGTACCCAATCAACGACTTCTTGACCATCTTTGAAAGTGTGAGTCTGGTAGCCGGCGTTTTCGAGATACTCGCGCAGTACGTCTACGATCTTGGCTTCGTCTTCGACGATACGAAAACGATCCATGAGTCACCCTGTTGCGTGCGTCAGCGGTAGTTCGACGTTGATGGCCACACCGCCCAAAGCCGAGTGCGAGGCGCGAATCGATCCGCCATGAATCTTGATTATATGGCTGAGAGCCGTCCGTACGGCCTAACAGCCGCGCAAGCGGGTACAGACTCTCGCCAAGCAAGTGGATCAGTTATAGAACGCAATTATTTCTGGTACAATCTGGGCCAAGAACGGTGGTATCGTTGCTATCCTTTTACAGGAGAACAGACGCATGACGAAACAAATTATCGATCGCTGTCGGCGGCGCTTTGTAAAAATGGGCTTGGGGAGCATAGCTGCCGTACCGGTGACCAGCCTTCTGGTGAGTACTACGGCCCGAGCGGAGCTGGCTTTGCTGGACGAGAATGATACGATGGCTAAGAACATGGGGTACAAGCACGACACAAACGCGGTTGATCGCGACGCGTACCCTAACCATTCTCCGGAACAATTGTGCAGTAACTGCAAGATCTATCTGGGCCAACCGGGAGATCCGCAAGGCGCCTGTACCATCTTCCCCGGCAAGGCCGTAAAGGCAAGCGGTTGGTGCAGCGCATGGGTTGCAAAAGGGTAAGTTGCCACACGCCGCCCCATCGCGGGCGGGCAACTTACCCGAGCTATGGATTAAGGCTGGTATGCGTCGCGCACCGTAGCGAGATCACACATCTCTCATTTCCTGTGGATCTGTAATCTATTCGGATTGCGCTATCTCGTCTGCAAGAACTCGGTGCACAGCCAGGTCGGCAGTCCTTTTCGTATTCGCTTCCATATCAAAGTTCTTTGGAAACGGTGAAGACGACACGGTCACCGGCGATGTCATCGCCAAACAGGTCCTCGCCGTCAGAGTCGGTGTCGTAATAGGTGAGGTCGAGTCCCAAACCGATTACCTCGGTGGATACGCCGAGGCTCCAACCGACATATTCGTCATCGAAGTCGTCGGATTCGAAAAGGCCTGCGGTGCCTTTCAACGCGGCGGGTCCAAAATCGTATTCAACCGCACCTTCCACCCAGATGTAGTTGTCGGTACCGGCACTATCGCCAAGCTCGTTATCTATCCCGTAATAGAGGGTGCCGCTGACGATGCTGTAACTTAAGCCTGCGTAGATTTCAGTGAGATCCGGGACGGTGTCGTCGTAATAGCGGTAGTGAATGACGCCGACATCGAGGCCCAGCCCGTTCGCGAACTCATTAGCCCAACCGCCGTAAAAATCGATCTCGATGGTCGGGTCATCCTCGCCTCCGAAATCGACGTTCGAAGCCCAGGTGCCAAGATAGATGCCGGTTTCCCCCAACCCGAAATCGAAGCCGCCCTGGATCGCCGGCTCTTCGTCGGTTTGCGAGATGTAGCGGAACACATAGTCGGTGGTTAGAGCGACATTGGCGCTGGTCGACACCAGGCCGTCAGCGGCGCGCGCCGCGTCGCCGATCGCCAAGCCGCCGACGCTCATCAAGACCAAGCCGTAGGCCGTAATTGCGTTGCTTAAAGGTCCGGAGTGCAGCGAGTAACTGGTCATGACATCCCCTCCATATTGGGCTAGCATAACCCCCACCCCACCTTACTTGACTTAAATCAAATTTAAGCACCTTCTCACTCTTCGACTCCATGATCTCAGTCAAAAAACCAAAACAAATCGCTGGAGACCGTTCACATTTCACCGTCCGGTTGGTTCCAGTCCAGGCGTATGTCGGTCTGATATCGGTACGTGGGTCCGAAAGTCGGTCCGATGATAAAGTTGACGTGGTGATACACCTTCTGCATCGGCCCGAGGTTGGCGTCTCGGCCATACACATAGCTCTGCTCACGGACGATTGTTAAGTACGTTTTATTCAGTGCGAGCGCCCGGTGCCGTGAGGGCGTGATCAGGGCATACACATCGGCTGCTCTGACCGCTTCTTCCTTGACGCGTCCATCGGCGGCAAAAAAGCGTGCCTGGATCTCGGGGTTCTCGCGAAATTCATCGCCCCCACCGACTCGCCGCAGGTACTGCAGTATCTCCCCCTCCCGCTCGCCAACCGGCGGCGCATCGCGCATGCCCTTGAGGTCGATGTAACGCCAGCCAGCGGGACCGGTGACCTTACGCGGAAAAGCAAATGTGTGATCGATTGGGGCGCCGATGCTGCGATGGCAGCCCACACAGAAAAGCTTCTCTTCGTAGGTTTGCGGACGTAGGGCGCCGTCGGCATCCTCGATAAAGCCCTGAATCTCCCACCCGAAGCCGTTATCCAGACCGCGATCGCCCAGGCTTGTGATCTGGGCGAGCCGCGCACTGTCCTTTTCTTGTTTTTGAATGGCCCGATATCGGGCCCGCACCTCCGCGACCGGAAGAAACGTGTGCTTACGCATGTAGCGCGCTTCTTTCATACGCCGCGGTGTATAGATATCTCCCTCGGCGGTCACACCTATATAGCGCACCGTGTGAAGGAACTCCGTTCCGAGGGGATAGAGAAAAGGCGTTACCTCGACATCTGAAGCGGCACCGAGATAATGCTTAGGCCGCTTGAGGTGGGTCACGGCGACGCCGAGTCTGCCATCATCGTCCAAATCGATACCGAGCGCACGTTCGTCAGTTGGCTGGATGGGAATTGCCGTCAAGTTCTTAATAGCAGCCTCCACAATGACGAGGTTAAGCCGGTAGATGGCACGATCCGGCTGGCCGTTGCGGTTCCGGTGGAACCGGTCAGGAAGTCGGATCATGACATCGCCCATGGATCCGTTGGTCGGCCAGAAAGTGCTTGGAAACGGCTTATAAGTGAACGCGACCCAGCGGCTTCCGTCTCTTGCCAAACCGTCGTTGTCAAACGCTCGCCCCGCTTCGCTTAGCCCTTTTAGAACGGGGACGTACCCATTATAGCCAGCTTGCCTTAGCCGCTCGGGCAGCGGACTAAAGTTGTCCTGGTCCACGTAAGTGAGGATCTCAGCATCTGAGATGGCGTTGACTAATGAACGGCGGTCACCAAACAGGTTGCGCCAGTGATTGGTCCGGGCAGTATCGGTAAAATCGTACCGCACCTGCAGGATCGCGTCTTGCATGTGATTGACGCGGCCATCGGCACGGTCTTGATGGCACACATAGCACGGGTTGAAACGGCCTTCGGTCTTTGTATAGCACTGCGGTGGAACCAGGGCATCCGGATTGTACAGCTCATCACGCGCTGTCTGATCGCCTGCCGCTAGGCTGGCGGTGAGCACCAGCACAAACCCTGCGCTGGTACTCAGACTAATAACCCGCGTTATGAACACGCTGCTAATCTCGCTTGCCCGGCAAGTGCGGATAGAAATTATGATGCACCCAAACATGAGTCACCGCAACACAACGTTGCCTAGTGGTGTTGCTGGGTGTCATACGTTCGCGCATCGCAACGGTAGCGGTGCTTTTAGGACGTCGGCCTTACCAAACCGCCGTTTGCGTTCGTGATCCCACATGCGCACTCTTCGTGCACGAAGCGGGCGCTATTGGCATTCGCTCAGCGGCAGGATGGTGTTCCGACTTCAGCCACTTGGATGTTGCAAGCGAATACCCTAGCGCCAGGCAAAGCTGTGCACCTTGTTCCCTCAGTCTTTAACGCACTTGAAAGAGGCTGCGCCGCTTTCGTCTCCGGTACCAGCCAGCGGGGTGCCTTGGTCAGGATACATCTTTGAATACCGCCGTACTGCTGTTGGTTTCGTGCATTACAGGGAAGTGAAAACCACATTGCGGACACGGTTCCGCTAAGGTCTTTTGCTCTTGATGAAGATCGTACTGCTTGTCCTGCAGGTGGCCACAGCAAGGACACACACGAAGCAACCGTGTATCTTTCAGCTCGAAGTTCGTGATGATGTCTTCCATTATGGCGCCATGGGCGGCCCATTCTTTCGCATGTTTGTGGTATGTCGCCATATGCCAATCATTTAGTGCTTCCTTGCTGGTCCACATGCTGACTTCGTTAAACCACGTGGGGTCGTCTGGATGCACCCACCATGTCAGATGCAAGAAGCCCGGTAGTGGAGTGAGATGATGGCGTACGTCTGCGAACAGAACCTTAAACTTTTCGTACCCGTCTGTACTCGAGAAACGAACCCGCTGCATGCTCAAATAGATGGCCATATGAATTCTCCTCGGTCATGGTTCCCAGAAGCCAGATTTGGTTGTTTGCAAAGTGACCCGTTTGTGCTCGGTAACCTTGTCGCGTGTGGTGACTCCACACGACGTGAGCTATTGTCGCATAAACTCTCGAGGTCGCCGCGCAAGGAACGGATGAAACCTACTCGAGACTAAGCATTCCGTTTCGGTGAATCGCAGTTGGAGGCGGCATTTGCTTCGTATTCGCTCTTGGATGCGAAGATGTAGAATCATAGATCAATCGCAGGCAACCGATACTCATCTGCCCATTTAACCCATTTCCCATCCACAGTGGATCAGGTTAGACGCGCATACCACTACATTTGCGGTCCAATTGCTGGTTGGGGGCGAGGTAGCGGGTCCATATGAAGAGAATATTGTCTTTCCAAGGATATCTATTAGGCTCTGGAAATGATGGACACGCACGCGGACCACAAAGCGTAAAAACACTATGTCTCAATAGGTTAGAGTATTTTGACCATGATAAATACCTTGACAAATTAGGGGTATTTGTGCGATAATTGCGTTAAAACCCAATTAATTATTGTTGGGTAAAGGAAAGCTATGTAAGGAACGGGAGGAATCGGAGGGCGCATATGCGCCGGCAATTGCTGTCCGTTACTGGATATCCAGGGCCTCAAGAGAGCATGGGGCGAGTGCGGATTGCGGACAGCGTGATTGTTGGCGCAGAACACAATAATAAGCGCTGGATCCCGCTTCTCTTGTCTGTGGGGCTGGGGGCAATCAGCGGGGTTTCATTCATTTTTTTCGGTGTTGAAACACCGGTTTTCGCGCTGTTCTGTTTGACTGCATTTCTTGGAGGTTTGCTCTCCACGTGGTCCCCCTGTGGGTACTCGTCGTTGAGCCTGTTGCGTCCGGCTGAACCCTATAGTTTGTCCTCCCTTGCGCACTGGTTGCCCACCCTGGCTGCCCATGGTGCGGGTTATCTGGTCGGGGGCCTGGTCCTCGCTACTTTACTGGGGCTGGTCGGATGGCTGCTGCCAGCAAGTGCTGGTGGCCTGACAGGTTGGACACTTGCAGCTCTTGGGGCTGTCGGTCTGGCATATGGCCTGCACCAACTCGGCATGATACGCATGCCGTATCCACAACGTCGAGCCCAGGTTTCCCACCGTGCGCGGATGCATCTACCTATGTGGCAGACAGGCCTGCTTTATGGATTGCAACTGGGATTAAACTTTCTGACTTATGTGCGCAGTCCGATCCTATACCTGGTCGTCATCGCAGCAGTGCTCAGTGGAAGTATTGAAACTGCAGCGCTGTTGTTGCTTAGTCTGAATCTAGGTCGTTTCCTGCCCATTCTGGTCAATGCAACGCCTCTGGCAGACTGGATGGTGCAGCGTTGGATGGCGAATCATGATCAGTTCGCTCTGCGGTTGGATGCATGTATTTCATTATTTGCCGGTACGTTGTTAGTGGTTTGGAGCCTTGCCTGAAATAGGGCCTGGTTAAGGCGGGATTGATGATTGAATAACTTCAGGTCCTGATTGCTGATAAGCATAGTAAAGGAGGGATTTGATTATGAATGAAACCAATATCTTGATGGAGGCTATCCGCCATTGTATCAAAGGCTCAGTGCTGGGCGGGGTTGCCGTGTCGGTTGCCATTGCTTCCTATCCGGCCTTTGCTGCGGAAGGCAAGGGCAAAGACGTCATGGAGTTCGAAGAGAAGATGCCTGAACTGATCACCGCTCCGCTGACTGAAACACCAACGATCGAAGTCGCTCCAGCTCCTGATGAGCGCAGAATGTATGTTGTTGATCCTGCAGCTTTTGATGTGCTTACGAAGGTAATGCCCATCGATGGTAATACTGGGGCTTATCTCGGCACAATGGATACAGGATTGCTGGCTGTTCCTCAGGCTTCTCCGAAGGATGGCATGCTGTACGTGGCCGATACTCGCTACGATCTCCATAGTCGCTGGAACAAGGATGACATTATCGTAGTCTTTGACCCTCGGGAACTTAAGCCCCTGGAGGTCATCGATATTCCTGATACCCGTACCGGTGCAATGGTGCATCGGGGGGGATCGACCATCTCAGCGGATGGACGGTATCTGTACTCCTATCAGTTCACCCCGACGAATGGCGTGGTAATCGTCGATCTACAGCAAAAGAAGTACCTTGGTACCATTGAGACTGCTCAGTGCTGGTACGTTTATGCAACGGGTGATCGGAGATTTGCCGTACGTTGTCGTGACGGCTCGATTACCCAAGTTACCCACGACGACACCGGAAAAGAAGTTTCCCGGATCAAAACCGATCCTATTCACAAACCTGTGGAGGAAGCCACTTACAACGATCCAGCATACGATCAGTTGACTGGAGAGATGTTCCTGGTGTCTTTCTGGGGCAAGGTTTTCCCGGTGAATCTATCTGGCGCCGAGCCGAAGATTGGCCAGTCCTGGAGTGTGACGACTGCTGATGAACGAAAGGACAAATGGGCCCCAGGTGGCTGGCAACCGCTGGATTATCATTCCAAGAGCGGAATGCTATTCGTGGCGATGGATCGGCGCGCCAAATGGGCGCATTCGAGCGAGAGTTCAGAGGTGTGGGTGTTCGACACCAAGACGCAGAAACGGGTGAAGACCATTCATTTGGCACACTCGGCAGCGTGCATTGCAGTCGACAGGGCGGATAAGCCCTACCTTTATGCGCTCAGTTCCCATCATGCATCGCTCGATGTTTATGACATCGAGACTGGAAAGAGGTTGTACCATCAGGATGAGTTGGGACATGAACCGCGACTGCTCGTTAAGAATCCGTAAGAAGCGGGAGCACAAGTAACAGGATGAAAGGAGTGTCATCGTGACATTGGAACCGATGGCAATGGCGTTCTCCGTGACTTTGTTAACGGTAGTATTTCTGCTATCGGGAGTGAACAAGTTGCAGGCCCTGCATACCTTCGAGGGAGTGGTCTACAACTTTCGCCTATTGCCGGAGCTTTTTGTGCGTCCTTTCGCATACAGCCTTCCTTTCATAGAGTTGGCGTTGGCAGTGGCCTTGCTCATTCCAGCAGCCCGCAGCTACGCAGGATGGAGTGCGGCAGTATTGCTCGGAATATTCACACTCGCGGTGTTCATAAACCTCCTCCGTGGTCGGCGAGAGATTGATTGTGGATGCTTCAGCTCCGAGCTTAAGCAGAGACTTAGTTCTTGGCTGCTATTGAGGAATATCGTTCTTATAGGTTTAGCACTTTGGGCTGCCAATGACACGATCGCCGCCCCCTATGCTCTGGCCAATATAGAGGAATCGCTACTGGGTATCGCCGCAGCGGTAATGGTGGTAATCATTTATGCGGCTGCCACGATGCTTTCTGTGACTGCCCAGTACGCTGCCGAGCGCAGGTCGGTGTTGATGGAGCAGGCCTCCTCCGATGAAGCCATGATCAATAGCAATAGCTGAAATTACCGTAATAATGCAGAAGGATTGACGATGATGGAGATCTTGATTGCATCAAACGTTTTGCTCTGGCTTATGGTGATCGGGCTGGGGGTTTTGACATTGGCCCTGGCAAGGCAGATTGGTCTATTGCATGAGAGGTCCGCCCCAATGGGCGCAGTGATTTCAGACAAGGGCCCTGAGGTCGGCGAGGATGCACCAGAGTTTGAACTCGAGGATTTCACGGGAAGTCCCGTGAAGATCGGTGGTAAACGTGAGGATGGGCTGGATACATTGTTACTGTTCCTCGCTCCAAATTGCCCCATGTGCAATAAGTTGCTGCCCACCGCCATATCGATGGCCACCACCGAACATATAGATGTAAATGTTATCAGTGATGGACCTCGGGAAGAGCACGAGATGTTCCTGCGTAAACACCATATTGGTGATCTTCCCTACGTGGTTTCTGCCAGTGTAGGTATTCAGTTCCAGGTCGGGCGTGTGCCTTATGGGATACTTATCGATAGTGAGGGCAAGATCCGGTCAAAAGGCCTGGTCAATACGCGGGAACATCTGGAAAGTCTGGTAGAGGCCAGAGATATGGATATTCCATCGATTCAGGAATATCTAAAGCGGGACAAAAGAATATCTGACGCGGCATCAGGACGCGGCACAATAATGATAGCCCATGATCATGATGCCGATAGAGAGGCGGGACTGGCCAAAGTTGGAGGTACCGAGCAGCATTGACTCGGACAAGTATTACTATGACAAGTAATATTATTGATGCGCGCGGGGAGCGAACTGAATTACTGAACCGCGTCAACCATTAAAAATGGAGGGATTAATAAATGATCTCTAAAAGGCGTTTTGATGATCTGGTCGAAGCTGTCAGCCGCGGTATTGCCCAGCGCACCTCCCGCAGGAGTTTTCTTGCTCGTCTGGGCGCCCTCGCAGGCGGAAGCGCTCTGCTACCGCTACTACCTGTTGACCGCCGCCTGGGTGGTGGAAGCAATGTCGCTCATGCCATAGAGAAAGAGGGCTGGCTGCCGCAAACTATCGATGAAGCACAGTGTAACTACTGGCGGCACTGCTCGCTGGATGGACAGATTTGTAACTGTTGCGGTGGTAGCCTGACCACCTGTCCGCCGGGGACGACACTTTCACCCAGTTCCTGGGTTGCCAGTTGTGTCAATCCTGAGGATGGGCAATCTTATATGATTGCCTATCGGGATTGTTGCGGCAAGACTATCTGCCCACGTTGTGGCTGCTACAACACCGAGGGCGTGTTGCCTATGTACCGGCCAGAGTACAGCAGCGATATCATCTGGTGCTTCGGAGTGGAAGGTAGTAGTTATCACTGTACGATACAGCCGATTATCGGTAAGGGTTAGGGTTCCTAAATGCTGCATAAACACAGCCTCTGGCCCCGGCGCCGCCCGGCCACCGGATCGGACTTGCGCAGCGCCTGGGAGCACGAACGCAGGCATCCGGGCGCGCGCCGCCAGAGCCGTTCGACGTCGCCGTGACCCGCCGCATCGCCTTGGGCTGAACCGTGGTTTTCGAGGAGCAAGTGCGCTCGGGTTCCCTTCGCCTTCGTCGGCCAGTGGGTCGAGGGGCGCGGCTGTGCCCGTCACGTGCAGATCCTCGCTGGTCATCGACGAGTTGGGCTCCGAACCCATGAGCGGTTCCGAGGTGATCTTGTTCCTCCGCCCGATGAGCTATCTACCGCTACGGACGCGGCTCCACAGCCATGTGCGCAACGTCAAAGGGCACAGCTATTGGCTCCGGGACCTCAAGCAGCCCGTGACGCTCAGACAATGGCTGCAGACCACCCCTGTCACCCAACCGTGCGTAATACTAGGTGACGCCTTATCGCGTAAATCTGGGTATTTGTGCTGTTTGCGCAGGCGAGTTGTTCTGGACCGGCACGACCACCGGGCGCGGAATACTTAGGTTCGAACTTTGCAGAGAGGATAAACGCATGTCTGATGCACTAAGGAGCGGGCCTGAACACTGGAACATCGGTGGTGGAGCGACGGGTTTTAACATCATCACTTCGGTCAAGGCTGCGTTGGATGACCTTGGTATCGAGGGGATCACCTTTACCGTATTTGATCATCATTTTGGCATGAAGTGGGCGGGGGGTCGCCCACATACCTTTCACCCGGGGCAGACAAAAGAAACCTTTGCGGCAATGGTACAAGAGTATAATCGCCGCGGTATAGGTTTTAATCTGGTATTCAGCAATCTCCTTATCGAGAAACAACACCTGGACGACAAACGCTGTAACTGGATGTTGGAACGCTGTCACCGGCCGGGTAACGGAGTGATTGTAACGAGCCACGTTCTGGCTGAATATATTCGTCGCCACTTCCCGGACTACCGTCTGATTCATTCATTGACACATTTCAATAAAGAGCCGGAGTACTACTACCAGCATAGGGATTTGTATGATGTCTTTGTTTTGCCTCCACACCTCAACTACAGATTGCAGGTTGTTGAAGAGCTATTGCACAATCTTGGTTCGGAACGAATCGAAGTCCTTGTGAATGAAACATGCTTTCGGGAGTGTAATATCCGCAGGGAGCATTATCATCTCATTAGCAAAGCCTGTCTGGAGGATGACTGGGATCTCTGGGAGCAGTTGACGAATAACTACTGTCAGCATGCACACGCGGAACGCTTCTCTCGTCTTGAGCAAGCGAAAGATGTCAAACGAACCAAGAACTTTACATTGGCCAAGGACGAGGTAAACAAGCTCAAGGATATTGGCGTATGCAACTTCAAGCTTGCGAATCGGCAGATACCTAACCAGCAGTACATGAAGTGGGTGGACTATTATATTATTGATCGCTTGGGCTTATCGACCACATTCTACGTCTACGAGAACTACTACAAGCCCGCAGCGTTTCTCGTTGGTCAACCACCGAACTGATAGCTGTATATGGCGGCGAGATAACCGGGCGCTGATTGGGCTTGGAGTTAAGCAGGTGTTTCACGCCGAGAGCCAGGAGTTAGAATTACTGCCTTTGGTGAATACCTTGTCTCGACACGCAAGAAAATCAATATTGCCCACACGAAAATACTATCGCTTTATTCTAGGATTTGCATGCTTCTTCTAACAGACAGAACAGTGCGCTGGCTCCGATCACAGGAACCTGGCAGCACACCTACTGTCTGGTGTTACGCATCGAACACGGGTTGTAAAGGGTAAAAGGGACCAGGCACGCCCAATATCGAGAATTCGCCAGGAGACAGTTTATGTGGTTTCCGTATTCATTACCAAGATCATGGAAAGTAGAGGGGGAGCGGGAATGCGCCAATGATTCGTTCGCAGATGATCAGAGCCGTGAATTTCTGATTGGTGTACAGCTTCGCAATCCTGTTGCACGTGAATGGAGCGTCGAATTGCAGCTGAAAGAACCCAAGACGGTAGTCGAAAACGAGATAACGGGTGAGCCGGTTCAAATTAGCTTTTTCCCAGACGAGAACGAACGGCTGGCCGAGATTGTCTGCAAAATGAAGGACACTAATACCAAGAAAGCCGTTCGTCGATGTTATGCGTTGGTATCAAACATCCTGGACTACTGGTCAGCTGAGTATGGGAGAGGATTTTCCATTGGTGGCCTGCGAATTGCGGACATGAAGCATAATGCCCGCTGGCGTGTGGTTCCTCATTGGCCCAGCGCCTTGAATTTTACATTACCTGCACTGTCCGAGATACCGCAAAGCCTGCTGTCGCTGGCGAGACTCTATAGAGAGGGTAGAACGAGTACCAGCGACCGCTACAGGTTTCTGTGTTGTGAAAGCGTCCTAGCGAGGTGGAACAGGCGCGATCCGCCCTTCGACTGGCTATCAAAAGAAGATAATGTCCAACCATTAAATGAAGAGCTGTATGTGAACGAGGAACTGATGGTCATTTCAGGAATGATTGGTTTCTCACCCGAACTCGAAGGAACAAGTTTTTCAGAGCTGCCTGAACGTCTTAAGGATTGGCATCGGGATGCTGTACGGTTCGCACTGGAAGGCCGTGATGAGATTGATGAAAAAGAAGACCTTAACCGTATTTTTGAATGGTCCGCCGTAGCGAATCTGGTTGATCTGGCGGCACATAAAGTACTTTCCCGCACGATTGAACAGTTGCATCAATCCGGTAATAGAGTTAACGAGTTCCCGGCAAGCAACTCAAGCACTGCCAGGTCAGTATGAGCACCTATGAACATAAACGCCCAAATTTCTCCATAAACGGAGACATGATAGAAGGCGACATGATTGAAGACCGCTCAGACTGGAAGCGACTGTTAGCAGGCTTACTGCTGTTTGTGACGTGCTCTCTTGTACACGCCGGCAGCTCTGATGAAGCCAAGAAGATGGAGGACGAGATGGCACGAGGAAAGGAAATCTACAACCAGATGTGTGTAGTGTGCCATCAGTCCAATGGCGTAGGCCTGTCTGGTGAGTATCCTCCGCTGGTGGATGGTGCGCCGTTCGAGGCTGACCCCTCCATTACTGAACCGCTGGAAAAGCTCAAGCTTTACAAGGATGGAGTTATGACGCTCGGTAAGGATACATTGAAAGTCCAGATTTACGTTGTGACCAACGGTATTGCGGGAACCCGTATGATCGGCTTCGGTCCACTGTTAAGCAACGAAGATATTGCGGCATTGGTGACCTACATCAGAAACGCATGGGGCAACAATATGGGTGATCTGGTTACACCGGAGCAGGTTGAACCGCTACGTCGCTGATGAATGAGAACGCCCGCGGTTGACAGTGAGATCTCTCCAGATCGGGAGACGTTCGTTTTAGGACTGTCAGTAACCCGTCAAGTTGTAATTCGATAGTGTCAAAATGGACGGCACTACATAGTCACAGGCAGCAGACGATCGTGATCAAGAATTGCCATTCATGATAAGCAGTGGGTATATAGACCGATGTCTGTATCAGGATTCTCTCCATCTCGGCAGGCATCGGTATCAGTATCAGAGCATTGGTTGAACGGCTTCGGATCCGTTTTCGTGAAGAGCACAGTTATCTGTATGCCAGGACAAAGCCGCAAACTTCCAGGATACGCATTGTCAGAAACGGTGCTAGTAGGACTTTGCAAAACGATGTGGAGGTGTTTTGCGTTTCAGAATTGAAACTGCTGCGTTATTGATCTTCTCTATTGGTGTATATCTGCTCGCAAGCACTGCGTGGGCCGAAACGGTTCGTATAGACACCAGGTTACAATGCATGGGCTGCCATGCAGGTCCGGACAGACTTGTTACTGATCCAGAAACCGGCGAAGTCAGAAATGTCACCATTGAGATGGGTGATTTCAATGAAGGTGACCATGGAAATATGCATTGTCTCGAATGTCATAAGGAAGGTTTTGACCAGTTTCCCCACGTTCACCTGAAGACATCGACTTGCATGGATTGCCATCCTCGGGAAGAGGAAGGGGCCGAGGATGATGAGCCTTACGATTTCGACCGTATCCTCAAGGAATTCAAGGGTACTGTGCACTTTACAGAATATGAGCATGAAAAAGAGAAATGTTGCGGGACAGCGCCCGAGGATTCTGCTAGCGCGAGGCAAAGTAATGCGTATCAGGGGGACAAGCAGCGGTTCACGTGTATGCATTGCCATAGTCCACATTATTTCAAGGCCACCGAACACATCGAAAACGCCCAACTTATTCTTGAGAACGATAACGAGCCTTGTATACGTTGTCATAAAGACGATGCAACCGGGGCGCTCTCAGACCCCGCCGAGCCGAACCTTGTCGCGGTGCATCCCTGGCTCCCTCGCTTAGAGCTTCACCTCCGTGCCACACGATGCATCGACTGTCACACATCGACTACCGAGCCGGTCTCCCACCTGCTGCCGGTCGGAAGCGAAGCTGAACGCCACCTGCTGCCGGTCGAAAGCGAAGCCGAACGGGGTTGTGTCGTTTGCCACACAAGGGAATCGGTTCTCCTCAAGCGGCTCTACCGTTATCAAGTGAAACAGACACCTGACAGGGCGGGCTTTATCAATACCGTTATCCTGCAAGACGCCTACGTGACGGGCGCCACGCGGCATGTGATTCTGGATGCGCTTACGTATTTCTTATTGGGCGGCGCATGCCTTTTCGTCGTAGTTCACGGCGCGCTGCGCATATTACGACGCCATCGGGCCGGTACAGAGGGACCGGCTCATAAAGCTGAACACGCGCAGCACGTACCGCTCTGGGTGCGGGTCTGGCACTGGGCAACCGCCCTTCTTTTCTTGGTGCTGGCCGTTACCGGTGTAGCTTTGCATTTCGCCACGCCAGATTTCATGCTCGTGGACTTCGCACTGGCGACCACCTGGCACGATGTCGCCGGAATTCTATTGGCTGTTTCATACGGCTTGTATTTGATCGCGATGCTCGCGACCGGTTACTGGCGACAGTACGTGCCGATTCGCCACGGTCTCCGGAGACAACTCAATACCCAAGCCGTGAAGTATGCGGCGACCACAATCCCTACTGAGCAGGACCCAATGGCCACGGCTGCGGCCACGCAGACGCGATTCACGCCATTACAGCAGTTCATTTATCTATTGGTAGTCTTCGGTCTCCTGCCCCTGCTCATCGTCACCGGCCTACTCTACCTCTTTCCCGAATCGGCGCCGGTTACCATACTGGGCTTGGACGGCCTCTGGCCTGCGGCCTTTGCCCACTCAGCGCTGGGGATGCTCGCAACGGTCTACCTTATGATTCACATCTACATGGGCACATTTGGCCGCTCCGATGCCGCCGTCGCTCTGAGACTGATGGTAATCGGCGACGCCGTACCCCAGGAACGATCAGGAGATTCAACCGCCTCAGCCGCCGCGCCCTAGTCCTGTGCCTCCCTATAGTCCTGCAGGCGCACCGGCCTCATGGTAGTGTCTGGGCGAATTTTAGCGACGCTTGGGCCGCAAACTCTGACGGCATATGCATCGTCGCGTTACCGCAGGCTATCGGCATGCCGCCCTGTTTAGTGACTTTTAACAAAGGTACATTGAAGGGTGAGATGGCGCCAGGCGACTCCTGTTTTCCTTGAAGGCCTCACGACCTTTGGCCACAGCCTTGTTGACGTCATCGGTCGTCCCGCTGGCGATTTTCGCAATTACTGAATCGTCCTGGGGATTCAGGTCATCAAAGTAATCAGTGGTGGAGGGTTTTTTATGTTCGCCACCGACCCAGAGTTCATATTGCTTGATGTCGTTCATGGCGTGACTTCCTGTTGATTATTTCTTCCAGATGTCGCGCTCGTGCATCATCGCGATCTGTTTATCGATTACCTGTTCCTTGAACTCGGCGTGTTTCATGGGTTCACGGTCCGCATACAGGTTTTTGGGATACAGGGGCTGGTCATAGATCTGTTTGTACATCTCGGTCTTGACGTCCTTCATCCAGTTGGTCCATTGTGAACTAGCGCGATGGTGTCTGAGTGCAGCCACATCCACCGGGCCGGAGACCCAGGTGGAGACGCCACTGTAGGCCTGTTTGCCAACGATCTGACCGCGGTAGTTGACGATCATCGAGGCACCGCCAAAGGTATCGATTGGGGTCTTGGAATCCGGGGTCAGATGATAGGTGCCCAGGTTCGGTGCAATGACGAACATATTGTTATCCAGGGCCCGCGCACGGTTCTGGATCTCAAAATAATCATTGGCAGCTGCCGGATGGGGGATGGCAGCGCGATAGACGATCTCACAACCGTTCATCGCCAGGGCTCGCGCATTCTCGGGATAGGAACCTTCATTAGCCATCATGATGCCAAGACGACCTAACGGCGTGTCTACCACTGGCCAGAAGGCATCCAGGTTGTAACCGTATTCTTCCACCCACCAGTCAAACACATCATGCGGGGTCATAGAATGCTCGACCGGTAACAAGGTGACGGTCTTGTAATGTCGCAGAATCAAATCACCCCCATTATCAATAATGAAACCGACGTTAAAAAAGCGGTCATTGAATTTCGGATGGCGTGCTTTGGCTTGAGCCATGATGTACACGTCGTACTGTTTTGCCAGCTCGCCCAGTGCATCGGTCTCGGGACCAGGGATGTCGATGGCGCAGGTACGGGCGTAGTCAGCATGGTCCACATCCATCACTTCATCGTTAAATCCTTGTAGTCCGCCTTCCGGAATCGCTACCAGTTTTACTGGTAAATCGATGTCCGACAACCAGCACGCGGCCTTAAGCATGTGTTTTTGGTGCTCGATATTGATGAAGATGTCTTCACGCTTGGTAATGCCCCACATGGTGGGGACCAGACCAACTGCGTTATAGGGTTCTATCATGATGCTCTCCAGTGCTGGTGATTACGCGTCATAACCCCAGGCTTCTTCCTGAGTTAAAAAAGTATGAAATACGCCATTGGGGTCGTATTTTTTCCGTACCTGTTCCAGCCGTTTCCAGTTTTCATCAGTGAAACACTTGCGATAACGTTCTTTATGTCTGGGTTCAACTTCATTCGGGTAATGACCCACGGCAAACGGATCCATTAAAGGTAAGGTTTCGCTGAGCCACTGATAATTTTGCGCATCATTTTTTTCATCGTCCCAGATCACATAGCAACCCACAAAGCAATCTGCTGCCCATGAAAAACAAGAATCGGTCTTTGGTTTAGTTTTCATATTGTAAGAAGCCAGGATATGACAATCTTTGGTGGGTGCCTTGGTACGGAAATGTTCGGCCAGAGCCAGCAGGGCGCCGTTACCGTCGTTGGTCAGAATATTGTCCACTTTATAACGACCTTGACGGCCCGCAGGATCGCGAAGACTGAAGTACTTGTCGTACATCTCCACGATTGAGAATTTTTGATGTTCTATCTTGACCTGGCTCTTCTTGGCCAACTCAGAATGGGTAAAGGGCGCCAGTGCCGCCATGGCCGCTTCGACAGAATCTTCAAAGGCAAAAGCGGTAAGAAAACAGATCTTGGACTGCTCCGGCGGTGCCTCGGGCGGCGCCTCCGGGTGGGTCATTAATACCGCGAGCAATTCCACACGGGAGACGTCATGCTCTTTGCGGATCGTGTCCAGGTTGGTCATGACCGTCTCCAGATTGCCAATCGGGTTGATATAGGAGCTCACCATGATCGCGTTCGACAAAGGGTAAAGTTCTAAATCAAGACGGGTCACGACACCCATAAAACCAGGTCCCGCACCACGTAGGGCCCAATACAGATCGGGATTCTCATTAGCATTGACGGTTAACAATCTGCCATCAGCAATGACAACTTCGGCGCCAACAATAGAATCGGCTGCCATGCCGCCCAGTTGGGAATAGTTCCAACCGATACCGCCACCGATGGTGAAACCGCTTACGCCAACCGACGGGCAATGGGGTGTGGGGAAGCTCAATCCTTCCTGTTCGGCAGCGATGGTCAGATCCACGCTACGTACACCTGGTTGTATAGAAGCGATCTTGTTCGATGCGTCAATTCGGATATCGCGCAAGGCAGAGACATCGATCACCATGCCGCCCTGTCTTACAGAAGTACCGGTAGAATTATGGCCCCCGGCGCGGACCGAGACTTTAAGCCTGTGCTGGGCTGCATAGTTGACGGCGGCGATAACGTCCTCACTGGATTGCGCCTGAACGATGAGCTCAGGATAGCGTTTCGGCCTGGAGTGATGCCATATCATGGCACGCCGCCAGAGCTCGTAATTACTATCTCCTTTGCGAATGACCTTGCCCGTTACACCGGGGATCTTTGTACTGTATAGCTTCCCACTAACAGCGGATGCCAATACCGTTCCCGTACGCAGTGTGGCCATTGCACCCAAGGCGGCCAGAGAGGCGAATTGTTTCAGGACATGGCGGCGTGATGTTTTCGCCCGTTCCATAAATACACCCCCTATTGCACCTGGTGAAAGAACTTGGCCAGCATTTGCATTTCTCTATCCGACAGCGATTTTGTCACCACACCCATGGTCGGGCTTGGACGTGCGCCAGATTGGAAGGCCTTGAGCTGAGCGACAATGTAATCCACCGGTAGTCCTTGCAAACTGGGATACTGGTTGGCCTTGCCGATGCCATCGGCGCCATGACAGGCAACGCACATAGAAACTTTTTCCTGATCGAAGTTAGCATCTGCGTATGTGTTGCCACTCAAGATGGATAACGTGGCAACCAATGTGAGTTGAACGCGGTGGGTCCGGGTATTTTTAGTGTGCATTTTATGCCTCGTCTATTCTTAAACCAGCACGACGTTCAAGGAATAAGAACGGGTTTTAAGGTCTTTCCCTGTTCCATATCACTGATAGCCGTTTCAATATCATCGAGGGAATAAGTCGTGATCAATTTCTCCAGCGGAAATACACCGTCTTGATAGAGTTTGATCAGCTCAGGAATGAACTGTTTCGGAATACTGTCACCCTCGATGATTCCTTTCACCGTGCGGCCGAACATGATGCTATTCATGTCCAACGTCACTACTGTTTCAGGAGGCGCAGCGCCCACCAGACCACATGTCCCATTCACCGCCAGGGCTTCTACGCTTTGTCGGAAAACAGTGGGAATGCCTGTGCATTCCAGCGAATAGTCTGCGCCATAAGTGGTGATTTCTTGACAGCTTTCCACAGGATTCTTTTGCATTGGATCAATACTGTGGGTGGCACCCAGTTGTTCGGCGATCTTGCGTCGCTCCGCCATTGGGTCAACGGCTATGATGGTTTCGCAGTTGACTATTTTGGCTGCCATGATCGCAGCCATACCGACGGAGCCACAACCAAACACGATCAGGCTGGAACCTGGTTTGATATTGAGACTGTTGATCACCGCTCCCGCCCCGGTCTGAATACCACAACCGAGTGGGCCGAGGGTTTCTAACGGAACAGTAACACCTTCAGGGACCTTGACTGTATTAGAAGCATGGGCAATAGCGTATTCAGAGAAAGAAGATTGACCAAAGAAAAATCCATGCACTACATTGCCCCCCTGACTCAGACTGGTACTACCATCGCTACGCACGCCCGCGAAATTACTAGCAAGGATATTGATGCAATGTGAAGGCTCGTCCCGTTTACAATTGATACACTCACCGCAGCTGCGATAGCTCAGCACAACAGCATCACCTTTTTGAAAACCTTTCACGGATTTCCCCACTTCTTCAATGATGCCGGAGCCTTCATGACCGAGAACGATCGGGAAAGGGACGGGATAGACCTGGTCGCGGCAGATCAGGTCGGTGTGACAGACACCTACACCGGCAATCCGCACAAGGACTTCATCCTCACGCAGAGGTGAAAGTTCGAGTTCCTCGATTGAAAACGAAGATGAGGGTTGCTTGACAACGGCGGCCCGGCTTTTCATCTAAGATCTTTTAAGGAAGGTCTGATCAGTTTGAAATCCCCAGGACAAGAGCGTCGCATTCAATACACTCGGGTAATGAATATGTATACAGCGGAGCCCAAGGTACCTAGTGACTGAGTATTGCGACCAGTCGGAACACGGTCGACATAAGACCCTCTATGCGACTTTCCGCGCCTTCTCCTCTAGATGCCCCCTCCTGTTCTAGAAGGTAGCCGATCACTGTGGTGCCAATTGATCAGGATGTTGAATTAGTGCTGGAAATACCGCCACTCGCGGCCAGCATTGCGCGGATCACCTTGACGAGGCGCGATTCATTAAGAACCGGTCCTCCCGAGTGCAACTCAGCGTTGATGACCGCCCAGCTTATGGCGTCAATCAGTACTGCAGTCTGCAGATCTCTGGGTCTCAGGGCGGATACTGTCTTACCGACAATCACGCAGGCAAGTTGCTGCAGGTACTCTTGCCTTATTCGTGACAGGTGTTCAGGCTCACCGATCTCGTCCGGAAAATAGCTAGACATGCGCAACCAGAACCTTACGGTCGCAGGCGATTGACGAGAAAAGGACAGAAATTCCCGTGCCGCCGCGTCGATACGGGCGGAGGCGGACCGGCGATCGATGGCAGCGGACCGCAATCCATCGAGGAAACGACCCTGGACCTCTTCCCAAAGTGCAAGGAGATAGTCATCCTTGCTGCGAAACTGAAGGTAAAAAACGCCCTTGGCGACATCCGCCTTTTCGGTGATATCGAGCACCGAAACCAGGCCGATCGGCTGACGCTCGAAAGCCGCGAGACCCGCCTCGAATAACGCCTGGCGCACCGCCAGAGCCTTGCGCGCCCGTCTGCCCAGCGACTGAAAGTCGGCAGCGGTGTCGGGGGTGTCCTGGCTCATGCGCGGATTATGCACGGTCACTAGTTATTTGACCATTAATGACCGTATCGTCATAATTGTACACCTATTTTATTTTTTGCCGTTTGGTCTAATGTCGAGCTGTCTGTTCTTGAGTTCGACTCGACTTCATTGGAGATCTGATGTCTGCTACGAACCAAGAACTGCACCACACCGAAACTCCCCACGCCTTCCGGATCCATTTTCCTGCCGGCGAAGGTCAACTAGATCAAGACGAGGAATTCTTCGAGTTCACTCTCGGTGAAGACGTACAGCGACTACGCATCCACGACTACGCGGCCTTATACAAAGTCCCCGGTCTCTACGAAGCCCTCGTCTATGACAAACTGGAGTGTAAATCACCGGCCCGGCTTGCCAGGCTTTTCGGGGCGGTAATCGATGACTGGGGCGTGAGCGCCGAAAGTTTACGAGCACTGGATCTGGGTGCCGGCAACGGCGTCGTCGCCCAAGAATTTCACAACCTCGGTGTCCACCATCTTGTAGGCGTGGATCTTCTTTCCGAAGCCAAGAGTGCCGCTCAGCGGGATCGGCCACACATTTATGCTGACTATCTGGTTACCGACTTGTGCAACCTGAGTAAGTCGAATCGCGAACGTCTGGCGCGGCATCAACTCAATTGCCTGCTTACTGTCGCCGCGCTGGGTTTTGGCGATATTCCGCCGCGCGTCTTTGCCGCCGCATTCAATTCGATCACACCGACCGGGTGGCTCGGCATGACTATTAAAGAGGAGTTCATGTCCTCCATGGACAGCAGCGGCTTCGCCGAATTCCTACAGGCAATGGTCGACCACAGTGTCATTGACGTTCTGGCCTATCACCGCTACTGCCATCGACGCTCAATCAGCGGCGACAAACTCTTCTACATCGCCTTGGTAGCCAAAAAACAGCGTAACATTACGGCCGGACTGCTCAAAAAACTGGATCACACCACTTCTTCATCGACTCAGCAGTCGAGCCAGGATTCCGTGATTCAGGCCAGTTAGCCATAGATAAGTAGGCGGATTCCACACCCCAACCGATTGCTGAGTTCCCTACCACAGGAGGTTACCCTCCATCGCCGGCCACTTTCTTTGCCAGCGTATTGTAGGCCCCGAGTACGGTCTCCTCTGTGGTGCGCCAATCGATACAGGCATCAGTCACCGATACGCCGTATTTGAGGTCACCCAGGTGGTCCGGGATCGGCTGGTTACCCCAGTTGAGGTTGCTCTCCAGCATCAGGCCGACGATGGACTGGTTGCCTTCGGCGATTTGCTTGACACAGTCCGCCGCCACCAGCGGTTGCAGCGCCGGGTCCTTGTTGGAATTACCGTGGCTACAATCTACAGCCAGATTCATGGCCAGCCCTTCTTCCCGCAGGCGCTGCTCACACTGCGAGATGCTGACCGAGTCATAGTTGTGGCGGCCGCCACCCCCGCGTAGCACCAGATGGCCATAATGGTTACCTCCCGTGTGTACAACGGTGGACTGGCCCTTCTGGTTGATGCCGAGAAAATGGTGCGGCTGGGATGCCGACTTCCACGCATTGATGGCGACGTCCAGACTGCCGTCCGTGCCGTTCTTGAACCCCACCGGCGTGGACAGACCACTCGCCAGCTCACGGTGGGTCTGAGACTCCACCGTACGGGCACCAATGGCGGTCCACGTAATGAGGTCCGACAGGTACTGCGGCATGATCGGATCAAGTGCTTCGGTCGCCGCCGGCAGGCCGAGCTCCGCCACATGCAGCAATAGGCTCCGTGCCTTCATCAGCCCCTCCTCGACGCGACAGGAGTCATCCATGCCGGGGTCGTTGATCAGCCCCTTCCAGCCCACGGTAGTGCGCGGTTTCTCGAAATACGCCCGCATCACCAGCAAGATGCGGTCATTTACCCGGGACGACAGGTTCGTGAGTCGCTGGGCGTACTCCTCGGCGGCCTCGATGTCATGGATCGAGCAGGGCCCGACCACCATGAAGAGGCGCGAGTCCCCGCGGTCGAGAATATTGCGTATAACCTCGCGGTAGGTGAAGACCGTGTTCGCGGCGCGTTCGTTCAGCGGTAGACGACGTTTGATCTCTTCCGGCGTGGGAATCAGTTCCTGGCTGATGACATTGATGTCGTCAATTCGTTTTTGCATGGCTCGAAATAATGCTACAGCTCCGGTTTCGTGACCCTGGCGCCATGAGTCGCGACAGGCCCTTATTTTTCGATATAGCGCTCGCGGAGTTTGCGGTGCAGGTTCTTGCCTGTGGCCGTACGCGGCATCTCATCATCGCGAATGAACGCGACAGAGCGGGGTCGCTTGTAACCCGCGATCTTGTCCTTGCACCAGTTGAGAATCTCCACCTCCTCGGCGCTCTGTCCGTCGCGTAGGATCACCACGGCATGCACCGATTCGCCCCACTTGTCGTGCGGCAGACCGATGACCGCGACATCCCTGACCTTCGGATGCGCACCGAGCAGGCTTTCGACCTCGGACGGATACACGTTCTCGCCACCGCTGATGATCATATTGCTCTTACGGTCGACCAGATAGTAGTAGCCTTCGTCGTCGCGGCGCGCCATATCGCCCACGGTACAGTAGTGGCCGCGAAACGCCTCGGTCGTCTTCTCAGGCAGCTTCCAGTAGCCACGGAAGGTGTACGGGGTTCGCGAGTAAAGTTCTCCAACACCGCCCTCGGGAACGTCCTCGCCGTGCTCGTCGAGCAACCTGACGCGCCCCGTACCGGTCCATTCTCGGCCGATAGAGCCGAGTTTACGCAGTTGATCGTCCGGGCGCAGCAAAGTCACCCAACCCGCCTCGGAGGAACCGTAGAGCTCGAACAGACGGCAGCTCGGAAACTGCTCCATGATCGCCTGCTTGGTGTCGCGCCGAGCCGGCGCCGAGGAGATCATGAACTTGATCGGCGCCGTCACTGCATGCGCACTCTTCACCTTCTCCTCCAAGTCGAGCATCATGATGTAGTGCGTTGGCACCAGTGAGGTGAACGTCACGGCGTGCCTGGCCAGGGTTGCGAGCAGGTGCTCGGGATCGAAGCTGTTGCGATCGTAGACGTAGCTGGTAGCGCCGCAGTAGGCGAGCGCGCTGAAGAAATAGAGCGAGTTCGCATGGCACATGGGCATCACCAGTAGGCCCGTATCGTCACGCGTGAAACCCATGTCGAGTTCGGTGACGAGCGACATCAACGCGCTGCCTGCGTGATCGCGGATCGCGCCCTTCGGATTGCCCGTAGTCCCGGATGTGTACATGAAGGCCCAGGTATCGTCCGGCGCGACGTCGGTGCCCGGCTCGCACGACGACGCGGCCTCGATGAGCGACTCGTAGGCCGTGTATCCGGGCGGCGCGTCATTGCCGCCGAAGTGGATGAAGCAACGCTCGTCGACATCGAGTTCCGATCGGATTTCTTCGATCTCCCCGCGCAAATCGTCCTGCACCACGACGGCGCGTGCTTCGCAGTCTTGCACGATGTAGCGGATCTCGGGGCCGGTGAGGCGGAAGTTGATCGGTACCGCCACCAGACCACTCTTACCCATAGCGATGTAGAGCTCCGACCACTCGAGACAGTTGTAGGCAAGGATCGCCACGCGCTCGCCTTTCTCGAGGCCGAGCCCGAGTAGCGCGTTGGCCAGCCGGCACCCGCGCTCGTTCCACTGGCGAAAAGTGAGCGCGCGACGCGAGTCGAGCGCGCCGACCTTGTCGGGATAGAGATGGGCATAAACGTTGACCGCCTCGGCCACGTTGATGAGTTGGCTCATGGTTCACCTCCAAACCCACAGGGCGCGCCGAATCATCAGGCGAGCATACGCGGCGCCAGCTTTGGCGTCGCCGTATCAGCTCCGGCGCTTGCGTTCCGCCTCGTCCCACGCGGTGAGCGCCTGATAGTCGGGCACCCAACCGAGACCTTTTCCGGCGTCGGACGAAAGCGCGTATTGCGTGACAACGACATCGAGCAACGCCGGTGCGTTGGCAAAAGCTTCCTCCAGCGCCGCGGGCAACCTGTCCGGATCAGTCACGCGCTCGGCATGTAGATCGAAGGCGCGTGCCATCATGGCGTAGTCCGACCAGGCAAGTGTGGTCCCCACCACACGCCCGCTGTAATTCATCTCTTGATCGAGGCGCTCGATGTTCCAGGCGGCGTTGTTGGCGATCAGGAACACCACCTTGGCGTCGTGGCGTTTCGCGCTGTCGATCTCCATCGCATTGATTCCAAAGGCACCATCACCGCTGACGACCAACACCTGGCGCCCTGGGTCGGCCAGCGCCGCGGCAATCCCGTAAGGCGGACCCACACCGAGGCAACCGAAAGCACCGGAGTCGAGATAGGTGCACGGCGGCAGCCCCATACGCGCAAAGCTCAGGATGTCGCCGCCGTCGGCGACGCAGAGGGCGTCGAGCTGCAGTACCTGATGCAAGGCTGCGAAGATCCGGTTCGGATGCATGTGCCCGTCTTTCCCAGCCGGCGCGTTGGCGAGCCCTTGCGCATACTTGCTCGAGCGGCGCAAGTGTTCGGTCCGGAGTGCCTCGGTCCAGGTCGTATCCACGGCGAGTCCCCGGCTGCCGAGCGCTTCGGTCAGCGCCGTGAGGACGGCAGGCGGCGTGGCGAAGATCTCCACTTCGCCGCGACGGTTCTCACGCAGTTCTTCCCAGCAGTCGGCGATACGAACCAAGCGCGCGTTCGGCAGCACGGCCGGCGAGCCGTAACCCATCTGGTAATCCAGCCGGCGACCCAACACGATGACGAGGTCCGCCTCCTGCATGGCGCGCCCGCGCATGGCGCCCACTACACTGGGGTGCTCCGACGGCACCAGATTACGGCTCTCCTGCGTGTCGAGGTAGACCGCACGACTGCGGTCGAGGAACGCCACCAACTCGGTACCGGCACCGCGCGCGCCGCGGCCCGTGACGACCAGCGGGCGCTTGGCCGCGGTGACAACCTCGGCGGCGCGCTCGATGTCCGCCGCCGCCGGCGGCACCACGCGCGGCGGCCTTTCGCACAGGTACTCCTCCAACACCAGATTCGGGTGCACGGTCTCGCGTAACACATCGGTGGGAATCTCGATATAGACCGGGCCCGGTGTGCTCGCATCCCCGAGCGCCATGCTCGCCGCTTTGTCGAGGTCACGCAGCACATTGTCGGCAACCCGCAGGGTGCGCGACTGGCGCGTGACGGGCGCCATGATCTCCGTGTGCGCGATACCCTGTAGGGGCCCGAGGTCGTCTTGCGGACGCGGCGCACAGCCGCCGATGAGCAGTACCGGCACGCGTTCGAGCTGCGCATTGGCCATCGCCGTGACACAGTTGGTCACACCCGGGCCGGCGGTGGCCATGGCCACCCCAAGTTGGCCCGTCAGCACACTGTGCGCGTGGGCCATATGTACCGCGGCGCCCTCGTCCCGCACATCGATGATGCGCACACCCCGTTGCGCAAGATAGTCCCACACAGGCTGTATGTGACCGCCCTGCAGTCCGAACACGCGGTCCACACCGCGCGCGACGAGAAAATCGACGATCAGTTCCGCGACGCTGCGAATGCTCGATTCGGCCATATCAGGTCTCCTCTTTCTTGCGCTGGTATTCGCCTTCGCACCGTAGCGACCGATCGCATATCGTACTGCCACGCACCGCCTCGGTCGCAGCGAATGGCTCTTCGCAGTCGTCCGTTCGGCCGCCCATAAACCGCGACGTATTATAGATTCTACCCTAGCGGGAAATCCCCTGGCGAGAGCCCGAGCCCCTCCCCGGCAGCAGTCCCGTTCCTGGAACAGGCGTGGGAATACGGTTAATCTACGTCTCGATCGAGTAGACACGTGATGAGCGAGCTATACCTGGTCAGACACGCCCAAGCACACTTTGGTGCCGATGACTACGATCGATTGTCGACGCTCGGAATCCAGCAATCCCGTTTGTTGGGACAGTACTTTTCCAAACGGGATATCCGATTCGAACACTTGATCGTGGGCCGGATGCGGCGCCACACCGAAACTCTGGACCGCATTTGCGAAGGACTGGCGCTCGCTGATCCAACGCCCTACCGGAGCCATCACGGCCTCAATGAGTATGACTTTGACGGTTTAGTTGATTGCTATTGTCGACTCTATCCCGAAGATGTGCTCGTCCGCGCAGTGCGGTCGCATCCGGCCGACAAGAAAGGTTTTTATAAACTGCTGCGGCGGGTGCTCACGGCCTGGTACGAAAACCAGTTCGACGCGCCTGCCGAGACTTGGCGGGAGTTTCAGCAACGCGTGCTCGATGCGCGATACATGTTGCACGGATTGGCCGAGAAAGGTAATCGAGTCTTGGTCGTCAGTTCCGGCGGCGCGATCAGCCAGTTCATCGGCAGCGTTCTGGGTTTAGCGCCGGAAAAAGTGTTTGATCTCAACATGCAGATGCACAACACATCGGTAAGCCGCTGTTATTTCACTCGCGACAAGATCAGTCTCGCCAGCTTCAATGGACTGCCTCACCTTGATCACTTCACAGATACGGGTCTGGTGACCTATGGGTAACACCCATCTACGCCCAGGCCCGGAAATTTAGAGAGTACCCTCATGCAATCCGAATTCTCCGACAAGTCGCAACGGTTGCAGGCCGAACTTCGTGCGTTCATGGACGAACACATCTATCCGAACGAACCCACCTACGCCGCGCAGCTACGCGACGCGGACAACCGGTTCGCCCCGCTGCCGCTGATGGATGCGCTGAAGGAAAAAGCCAAGGCCGCCGGCCTATGGAATCTGTTCGTACCCGAAAGCCACGGCCAGTATTGTGAACACGGGGGGTTGAGCAACTTCGACTATGCACCGCTGGCGGAAACGATGGGGCGAGTACTTTGGTCGCCGGAGGTGTTCAATTGTAATGCACCGGATACCGGCAACATGGAGGTGTTGATGAATTACGCCAACAAGGAACAGAAGGAAAAGTGGCTGACACCCCTGTTGAATGGCGAAATTCGCTCTTCTTATGCGATGACCGAACCGCAAGTCGCCTCGAGTGACGCCACCAACATCGAGCTCCGCATTTCCCGCAGCGGCAACGAATGGGTGCTGAACGGACGAAAATGGTTTATCACCGGCGCCATGCATGCGCGCACCAAGATCTTTATCGTGATGGGAAAATCGGACCCGGACAATTCCGACCGCCATAAACAGCAAACCCAAATTCTGGTGCCCAAAGACACTCCGGGGGTAAAGTTGGTTCGCCCTTTGACCACCCTCGGTTATGACGACGCACCGATCGGTCACGCCGAAATCGCGTTCGACGATGTACGCGTGCCGCTCGAAAACGTGTTGTTGGGCGAGGGGCGGGGGTTCGAGATCGCCCAGGGCCGATTGGGGCCGGGCCGCATGCACCATTGTATGCGCCTGATCGGCGCCGCGCAGCGTTCCCTGGAACAGGCCTGTAAACGGGTGTCGTCGCGTACGACTTTCGGCCGTACCTTGAGCCAGCATCAATCCGTACGTGAGGACATCGCACGCAGTTTCTCCGAAATCGAGATGGCGCGTTTGTTGGTGCTCAAAACCTGCCGACGCATGGACGAGGTCGGCGCACAGGGGGCAAGGGACATGATTGCGGCGAGCAAAAGCACAGTTCCTCTGATGGTGCAGAACATCATAGATCGCTGCATGCAGATGCATGGCGCAGCCGGACTGACGGAGGATTTTTTCATGGCGGAGGCGTTCAACTACGCACGCTGGTGTCGGCAGGCCGATGGCCCGGATCAGGTTCACCAGATGGCCTTGGGGAAACAAATCATTCAACGATTCTCGGAATGACTGGCGATGGCAATCGACAAACTCGACTTGAGTGTGTTGGGCCCTTATCTGGAAGCCAATATTGAAGGTTTCGAGGGACTACAAAGCACCGAGAAATTCAGTGGTGGCCAGTCCAACCCGACGTTCCTGCTCACCGCCCGCTCCGGACAGTATGTATTGCGCCGCCAACCGCCTGGCGAGTTGCTCAAGTCCGCGCACGCCGTCGATCGGGAGTATCGGGTAACCCGGGCGCTGCGGGAGACCGAAGTGCCGGTCGCACAAGCGTATCACTTGTGCGAGGACCGCGCCGTGATCGGCAGTATGTTCTACGTAATGAGCTTCGAAGAGGGACGCATCTTCTGGGACCCGGCCCTGCCGGATCTGGACAACCCACAACGCGCGGCCATTTACGACGAGATGAATCGTATTCTTTCAGCCCTGCACGACGTGGATGTGGAGGCCGTGGACCTCACCGACTACGGTCGACCCGGCAACTATTTCGAACGTCAAGTCAGCCGCTGGAGCACGCAGTATCGTGCCTCGGAAACCGAAACCATCGACGCGATGGATAGTTTGATCGATTGGTTGCCGAACAACACGCCCGATGACGATGGCAAGGTGAGCCTGATCCATGGTGATTATCGGATCGACAACATTATTTTTCATCCCGCGCAGCCGCGTGCGTTGGCGCTGCTGGACTGGGAGCTCTCCACCCTCGGGCATCCCTATGCGGACTTGGCCTACCAATGCATGCAATGGCGTCTCGGACGGGACGCCGTGATCGCGGGCCTGGGCGGCATCGACCGAGCGGCCCTGGGTATCCCGACGGAAGAAGCGTACGTCGCGCAATATTGTGAGAGGCGCGGGTTGGCCAGAATTGGCAACTGGAACTTCTATCTCGCGTTCAGCTTCTTCCGGCTGGCGGCCATCCTGCAAGGCGTATCGAAACGGGCGTTGGACGGCACGGCATCCAGCGATAAGGCGCTTGCGTACGGCGCCTTGGCACCCACTCTCGCGAACATGGCCGTTGAGCTGCTTGAGCAGCGTTAGTATTAGTATCGGTACTCCGAACGCGTACGCACTGTCGGAAACCGCCATGGCACCTTTTGCAGACCAATGGATAGACCACGCATGAACCAATCACTATTCGATTTGACCGGGAAGATCGCAATGGTCACGGGTCGGCTGTCTCATGTCCAGCATGCCCATGCCGTAACGGTGAAGCAAAGACCTATTAGCGCGAGAAAAGACGCCAATGCCAATCGAACAGATACTGTTTTCATGACTCACCTCCATTCTCAATTGTGTTTTACGTGTATCTAGGAAGAATACCTGCGTGATCAGTATACTCCATGATCTAAATTCCGATGGAATCACACTCATCACCTTTCACGCAGGTTAACTCCAATCAAAAAAAACGGCACGAAGTTCAGTCTCGTATCAAGATGCGGAAAAAGCCGGAAAGATCTCGAAGCTTATGAATGGACCTTAGTTACAAGTTTCACCAACTCGACAAGCGAGACGTGAGGCATCAGCATCACAATACGACCTCGTACGGTGTTGCTCCGTGATTTTCCCGAAACTAACGGACGACTGCTGCACCCGTATTAGGGACGTTCGTCGGGCAGATACCGAATACCCGGAACGGGTCGAGAAGAGTCAAATCGGAAATAACGGGACTTCGGGTAGTCGCGATGGACACACGCCGACGTTTTACTTCTTGCTACAATTTGTCCCAGTGCGAACACAGTTCGACGTACTTTTAGAGTGTTATTCGTAGATACCTATGTCATTGTTATTTATGTGATATTCTGTAACTTCGTAACGCAGAACGGTGTCATTTCGCGTTCAAGGAGGCGGGACCGGCGGTTCGGAGCAACCCACGGGCGCTTTCATCTGGGTTCGGCTGTGAGGTAAAGGTTACATACAACGCGACTGCCATGCCGACAGGTTTCGACCTTCTCGCGCTCGCATCGGAAATTAAAGCGGCGCAAGACACCGCGCGCCAGATTGAACCTTTCTCTACGCGTCTATCGGGTTTTGATGTCTCGACCGCATATGAGGTCGCCCAACTCGTCCACCGTGCCCGTCTGGCAGAAGGCGCCAAACCGATTGGCCGTAAAATTGGATTTACCAACCCCGATATGTGGGTGAGGTTCGGAGTCCACGAACCGATCTGGGCACACATCTACGACACGACGGTTGTCCAACTGCAGGAAACCCGAAGCGCTTGTCGGCTCAGCCGATTCGCCGAACCGAAGATCGAACCGGAAATCGTCTTCAAGTTTCACACGGCTCCCGAGGCCGGGGCCGGGCTTACCGGTGTTTTGGATGCGATCGATTGGGTGGCACACGGGTTTGAAATCGTACAGTCGCATTTCCCCGGCTGGAATTTCCAGGCCCCCGACACAGTTGCTGATTGGGGACTCCACGGTACACTGTTGATCGGGCCGCCACAGCCCTTGTCGCAACTCGGCGACGAGATCATCGCTGCGCTCGAGTCCTTCACGCTCACGTTGTCATGCGACGGTCGAGTCGTAGAAACCGGGAGAGGATCCAATGTACTGGGCAGTCCACTTGCCGCTATCGCCCATTTGTTGTCGGTATTGGCCAAGCAACCCAACTACCTTCATCTGCAAGCCGGGGAAGTCGTGACGACCGGCACCATCACCACCGCACAGCCGGTTCGAGCGGGTGAGACGTGGCGATCCGAACTGCAGGGTATTGCTTTCCCCGGACTCACCGTCGCGTTTTCGGCGTGAACACATAGGACCACCTAACCTAGCATCCCGTGTAGATAAATGACGAATCGTCGATTACCGCCTTTGGACGAGCTCCATACCGCCGCCCCCTGAGATACGCCCCTGTGTAGCCCTGCGGTGCCCAGGAGTCACAACAGACGCCATCTGAGGCTCATGCGATGAAACTGATAGCAAGTCTTCTAGTTGCTGCACTTTTGCTCGGCCATCCCGGCTCTGCGACATCCCTGGAGTATCCCCAACTTCCCATCGGAACAATACCGGATAATAAAGGCGTGCTGTATGTTTACCGCCCTTCTCACGTCGCATCTTTCAATCTTAGACCCGAAATTTATATAAACGACGAGAAACAGGGATCATTGTTCAACGGGACGTTCGTTGAATTCCTGCTCGATCCGGGGGCATATAAGGTCGCCATTAAGTTGCCGAATGCTCCTTTTCCCAAGATCGTTAAGGAGGTCGATGTAGAAATCGAATCCGGTGATGGTCAGTTCCTGGGATTGTTCGTCAAGAGCGCTGTGGTCATTGGCGTTGGCGCGACGGCCACGGACTGGGATTTTCGGCACGTCGGGCAGCGGACCGGTGTCATGGATATCGCCGTTTTAGAGACGCCGGAAGAATACGAAGCCAGACTCGAAAAGGAGACGCAGGAGTTTGAGGAAACCTTCGGCGATCGCTGATGCCGGCAATCGATCCGCAAGCTATTTTTGTCGAGCAGCGAACATCTGCATCATTTGTGAACGCATGCCAACCTACGGCGTAGTGGAATCTGGGCGCAATCAGCCGGCGCCGCGTCGCGCGAGTTCATATGGCGATTGTCTTTGTCGATCATTTACCCTTCGGGTTTGATCGCTTCCCATGCCTGTTCGGATTCCTGCGTGGCGCCCTCCCACAGCGCATCGGATTTTTCTTTTGCGGCCACCCACGCTTCGCTTGCCCCCGATTTCGTTTTGTCCCAAGCTTGATCCGACTTCATCTTGGCCGTCTTCCAGGCTTCGTCCGCTTCCGCTTTTGCCTCTTCCCACATCTCGAGCGAACCGGACTTAGCCTTCTCCCACGCCCGGTGCGACTTTTCTTTAGCTTCGTTCCACGCCGCTTCCGACGTAGAGCGTGCCGCCTCCCAGGCCTCGCCGGATCCCGACTTCGTTCCCTCCCAGATCGAATTGGACTTTTCTTTCGTGGTTTCCCACACTTTCTGAGACTTGGCCTTGGTCTTTTCCCAAAGATCGTCAGCGGCTGCTTCGTTGCCCCAACCGGTTGCAGTCAGGGCAAGAACAAAGGCTACGGCCGGGACCCGCCAATTTCTACTCTTCAACTTCAAAGTGTTCATTACTCTCTCCATTGGCTCGTGGTTTTTGGATAACTTTCATCGATTCGCCACCCACTGAACCGCCACTCTGCGTTGGTAGGTAGTTCCGTTTAAGATTGTAAGACATAGCTGCCCGGCGCGTCGGCAAGCGCCGGGTAATCCGGTATACCCAAGACCGGCGGGCGGACCTTTGCCGTGGAACGTTCGCTCAGCCAATGCTGCCAGGCCGGCCACCAGGAGCCTGACTGGGTCGGGGTGGATTGCTGCCAGGTGTCGGGATCGATGTAAACCGCCCCTTCCTGTTGCGTGCGTATTTGAAACCGCCGGCGCGGATGGCCCGGCTCGCTGACGATACCGGCATTGTGGCCACCGCTGGTCAACACGAAGGTGACTTCATCGGCGTCGGCCAACAGATGGATCTTATAGACCGAGCGCCACGGCGCCACGTGGTCCTTGGTCGTACCGACGGCAAAGATCGGTGCGCGGATATCGTTGATGACCACTGGGCGGCCATCGACCCGGTAGCGTCCATTTGCCAGATCGTTGTTCAAGAACAAGTGGCGCAGATACTCAGAGTGCATGCGGTAAGGCATTCGTGTCAGATCCGCGTTCCAGGCCATCAAATCATTCATCGGTTGGCGCTTTCCGAGCAGGTAATCGTGCGCCAGACGCGACCAGATCAGATCGTTCGAACGCAAAATCTGAAACGCGCCGGCCATCTGGTAGCCATCCAGGTACCCCTGATCCCACATCATGTTCTCCAGATACGCCACTTCGCTTTCGTCGATAAACAGCAACAACTCCCCCGCCTCACTGAAATCGACTTGCGTTGCGAAGGTGGTGAGCGACGCCAGCCGTTGATCACCATCACGGGCCATGGTCGCGGCGGCGATCGACAGCAGCGTACCGCCAAGGCAATAGCCGGCGGTGTGGACTTTTTGTCCAGGAACGATTTTTCCTATCACGTCGAGCGCGGCCATCGGACCCAACCGGCGGTAGTCTGCCATGCCCAAATCGCGGTCATTGGAATCCGGGTTGCGCCACGAGATCATAAACACAGTATGACCCTGGTCGACAAGATACTTGACCAGTGAGTTCTCGGGCGACAAATCGAGAATGTAGTATTTCATGATCCAGGCCGGTACGATCAGCACCGGCTCCGCATAGACCTGTTCGGTGGTCGGCGCGTATTGGATCAATTCGATCAGGTGGTTGCGATAGACCACTTTTCCAGGAGTGACGGCCAGATTCCGGCCGACTCGATAGGCCTCGGCGCCGACCGGCGGTTTGCCGGCAATTGCCCGCTCCCAGTCCTCGACAAAATTCTGCCAGCCTTGCACGAGGTTCATGCCACCCGTTTCTAGCGTGGCCTGCGCGATCTCCGGATTGAGCCAGGGAGAATTGGAGGGCGCGACGCGGTCCAACAACTGGCGGGCGACGAACTCCACCACCCGCTCGCGCTCAGGGGCGAGACCGTCGATCTCTGTGGTCGCGTTGTGCCACCACTGCTGGGTCAACAAAAACGATTGGTAGATCAGATTATAGGGCCATTGTTGCCAGGCAGCGTTGCGGAAACGGTGGTCCTGCGCCAACGGCTCAATACAGGGCGGCGTGCTGAAATCGACGGCGGACTGGCCGGCATAGCGCGCAAACCGCACTCCCTTACGCCCGGCCTTCTCGATCAATTCCAACTGCTTTCCGGGCGACAAAGCCAGGTGCGACAGCCAGTCGAAATAGATCCCGGCTAGGCCGGCCGGAGTAACGCCGCCTGTCAGCCGCGCGAGATTCGCCTTGAACGCTCGATCCAGTGCATGGGCCGTGTAGTGCCCAGGAGGCGGACGTTGTTCGACTGGACCAGGCAACGCCGATCGACGGCTGGTTGTCACCGGATTTGCGTCCGTCGCTGTTACCGCTGCTTTCATGGTTTCCTTCCGTGTTGCATCACGCGCGGTTTTGGCCATCTTGGGTTCGGCCTTCGGCCTCGATCGGTAACTTTTGACTGTCGCCGTTGCCATTGGCGAGTGCCTCCATAATGGGTTGTGAGTGAGACCTCGAGAATGTCGAGGCTTCCGACGGCGCGGAAAGGCACAGGCGCGTATTCGCCTGCGACTAGCTCTTCACCTCGATCTTGCGTTGCTCCTTCTTCCCAATCTTCAACTTCGGTATCTGGATTCGCAATACGCCCTTCGAGAAAGAAGCACTTACGTGCGCGGAATCGGCGTTCACCGGAATCGCAAAACTACGCAGAAACGAACCGAACTGGCGTTCATGCAAATGATAGCCTTTTTTCTTCTCTTTCTTTTCCTCCTCCCTTTCGCCTTGTATCGTGAGCACGTCCCCCGATACGGTGACTTCGATGTCATTCGATTCCATGCCGGGCAGGTCAGCGGTCAACTCATAGTGGTCTTCGTCTTCAGCGAAGTCCACACTCACACTGCCTAAGGGGTTGCGCATTTGCACACTGTATTCGGTCTTGCCCAGCGGATCGAAACCCGGCCACTTCCATGGGCTCCATAGATCCGAAAAACCCTTGAACATACGAGCGAAACTCTGCTCGAGCTCCTTTTGCAGGTCCGGGAAGAACGACTCCGGAACCGCGGGCAGTGCCGATGCGGGGCTGCCCTGTGCCCTCTTTGAGGTCTTTTTACCGGCCTTTTTCTTGCGCGTTGCCGCCATGGCGTTTCTCCTGTTCAAGTTTGTCATGACGCCCGCCAGCCTGCGAGCGAAGATTAGATCTAACTCGTAAGTCCTAAGCATTTCAATACATGCGTTTTCCAGGCTCAAGTGGCGCCGCCGATCTCGACGATCAGTACAACCACCCTAAAGAAAAACCGATACGACTGGTATTCGATCGGTCATGCTGGGATGACGGTGGACGTCGTCGAAGCTGGGGGTACCGACCAGTCACGGTAATCCGGATCGTACTTGTCCAAGGCGCAGAATTTGATCTGAATCATGCCCGGCCACGCCGGAAGGGGTAAGAATATCGGTTCAAGTCACCACCCATAGCGAGGAACTGCACTTTTGCGAATGTCCGGTTTGGCTCACCCAAGAGCCATAAGGACTGGTTCCGAGACTACCAATGGTTGAGGTAAGACGCCATGACGCAGATCAATACCTTGATTGAGCAGCACATACGCGAGTACGAATCGCGCTTGAAACATATCGATGAGCTCCTCGAACGCGCCGCCGAAGATGAGACGCGGCTGGCTGAGGAACTGTCAGACATGAAGCGGAATCGTGAAGAGCTAACCGCACAGATCGAAGCACTCAAACGAAAGCCGGCCGAGGAATGGCAGAAGACCGCATTCGAAAAAGCGGGTCCAATGGGAGTCTGGGATGCGGTCGCCGATAGCCTGGAGCGTCTCGTCGAACGTCTCGAAACGCGCAAGCGTTGAGCGTCATCACTTGTGCCACTTCGTCGTCGGCTGCGGTGCACCCCCTGCCACCAACGATTGCCGCGGAGTCGAAATCCCGAAAATGGATAGCCATTCAGTGTGGTTCGCATTTCTCGCGATCCGTGGTTGCAATAAGAATGGCGACGCGCGCGGATCATGCCCGGCGCGCAGCGAATAAACGCGCGACACGAGACCCGGAAGTCGATGCGTAGTCCGTTAATTAGGTCTGGCGAGCTGGAAACCCGCGAGTATCCATGATCCTTCCCGATCCATTATCGGTCAGCGACTTGTTCCAAGCTTGTGACGCAGCGGGCATTGCGGCCGAGTCTACTGCCGAGCTGGAGGCGTTGGACGGTGTCACCGGTCAAGATCGCGCCGTCCAGGCCGTGAAGTTCGCTCTGGGCCTGGAAGCGGATGGCCACAACATCTTCGTTCTGGGTCCACCCGGTACGGGGAGACGGACCTTCATCAAACGCGCCCTCATGGAGGCCGCCCGTGCGCGCAGAACGCCGTCGGACTGGTGTTACGTCAACAACTTTGAGGATCCCCGGCGCCCGACCACGCTCGAGTTACCGGCTGGCATCGGGAAGCGTTTCGCCACCCAGATGAGCGCGCTCATCGACGAGGTGCATACGACGTTGTCGGCGGCCTTTGACGGGGAAGATTATCGTGCGCGGTATAAAGCGATCGAAGCCAGGTTCCAGGAAGAACAATCGAAAGCGCTCGAGAGCGTAAACAAAGATGCACAGGCGCGAGGCATCCGAATGGTGCAAACCCCGTCCGGGATGATCTTCGCACCGACCAAGGACGGGGAAGTGATTGGGCCGGAGGAGTTCCAAAAACTACCCGAAGATGAGAAAAAGCGGGTTCAGAAAGCCGTTGAGGAGATCGGGGCGAAACTGCAAAAAGCGATGGAGGATACGCCCAAACGGCTGCGTAGGATGCGCGAGCAGATCGCCGAGCTGGACAACCAAGTCACCAGTTTTTCCGTAGGTAGCTTACTCAAAGACCTGATCGACGCCTACGCGCCCTTTCCCCGAGTCGTCGATTTCCTCAAGCTCGTCGAGCAGGACCTGGTCGCAAACTCTTCGCTCATTCGTCATGAACCCGACAAACAGGCGCCCTTCCCGACAATCACACCGGGCACCGACCTGAAGACGCGTTACGCCGTGAACGTCGTTGTCAGCAGACAGCCCGACGGCGCCGCACCCGTTGTGATCGAGGAGCGTCCGACCTACACCCATCTCACCGGACGTATTGAGCACCGTGCACAGATGGGGACGTTGATGACCGATTTCACATTGATCCGCGGCGGCGCACTACATCGAGCGAACGGTGGTTTTCTGATTCTGGACGCGAGACGTGTACTCATCGAACCGTTCGCCTGGGAAGCGTTGAAGCAAGCCCTCGAATCGGGATACATCAAGATCGAATCCATGACGGAAGCCTACTCGTTGTCGACCACCGCTGAACTCGAACCGGAGCCGATTCCTCTAAATGTAAAGGTCGCATTAGTCGGTGACCGCCAACTGTATTTTCTCCTTCAAGCACTCGATCCGGAGTTCAACGATCTGTTCAAAGTCGCCGCCGACTTCGATGATCGGATAGACCGCACCGGAGGTTCACAACGGGATTTGGCGCGGTTGATGACATCCATCGCGGAACGCAACTCGCTACGCCCACTCACGCGGGAGGCGATATGTCGCGTCATCGAGGAATCGGCACGAACCGCGGGCGACTGCGAGAAGCTGTCGACGGAAATCCGGCCCATGGAAGACCTGCTGCGTGAGGCGCACTATTGGGCAGTGGAAGGCGGTCGTGCGGAAATCGGCGCTACGGACATCGACGCGGCCATTGAAAGTCGTGAATACCGCCAGGGCCGAGTGCGTGAGCGCTTGGGCGAGGAGATCGCACGCGGCAACATTCTCATCGACACCGAGGGGCGAAAAATCGGACAAATCAACGGATTGGCCGTACATCAACTCGGTGATTTCGCCTTCGGGCGTCCCAGCCGGATCACCGCACGGGTATCGCTAGGAAGCGGCAAGGTTATCGATATCGAGCGCGAGGCGGAACTCGGCGGTGCGCTGCACTCGAAGGGTGTGCTGATCTTAGCGGGATTTATCGCTGCCAACTACGTCGTCGACTATCCCCTGTCCCTGTCAGCGACGATCGCCTTCGAACAGTCCTACGGCGGCATCGACGGTGACAGCGCCTCGTCTGCTGAACTCTACGCTTTGCTATCGGCGATCGCAGACATACCGCTGTTGCAGTCCATCGCCGTCACCGGATCCGTCAATCAGTATGGCGACATACAAGCTATCGGCGGCGTCAATGAGAAGATCGAAGGTTTTTTCGACGTCTGCAACGAACGTGGTCTAACCGGCGACCAGGGCGTGCTGATCCCCGCTGCGAACGTCAAGCACCTGATGCTCCGCCGACGTGTCATCGATGCTGTGGCGGCCAAGCGCTTTCGTATCTTTGCGGTCGAGCACGTGGATCAAGGATTATCTATCCTCACCGGGCTGGAACCGGGGTCACCCGATGGGGAGCGAAACTACCCGCCGGGAACGCTCAACCATCTGATCCGAGAGGCGTTGCGATCAATGGCCGAAAAACGCCGTGACTATACCCGTGGCGGCGAGGAGAGCGGGTGAGCAAGAAGCCGTCGGGATCGCGGATCACGATTGCTCTGGAAGCGCAAACCCACGCCCATTCCCTCGAGGCAATGGCCAAACTCGCCGCCAGCCTGGAGGCCGAGTTATTGGGGGTCTTTATCGAAGATACGGACATCCTGCAAGCAGCGCGGTTACCCTTCGCGCTGGAAGTCTGCCGCGCGACGAACATCGTCAGATCGGTCGATTCGGAGGAGCTGGAGCGCGAACTGAAAATGCACGCAGAGAGGGCGCGCAACCTGATCGCGGAATTGGCTGTCCGATCGGGCGCCAGGTGGTCATTCGAAGTGGTGCGTCAACGCACGGCGAGCGCCGTGCTCGAGCTCGCACAGGAAACGGATGTTACGATGTACGCCGCCGCGGCAGCTTACCGTTACAGTGCGGCCAGGACGGCGGCCACATCGATAGCCATCGGACATCAGTCGGCCGATTCCATTGTCGCACTCATCGATCGCTCCGCTGCCAGCAACCGTGTCATGCAAATTGCGCATAGACTGGCGAAGATACACGGCGTCCCGATCCACGCCGTGACGATTGCTGCGTCGCGCGCCGGCCTCGCGCGTCTGGCCGAGCGGTTGCATCGCAGTGAACTCGGCACGGCTCCGATTCACGGACTGTGCCGGCCGGAATTTGACGATATCACCACGGAGGTTCGTTCCCGAAGCCCGGCTACAGTCGTATTACCCATTAGCCTGGTCAAGGGTTCAGCCGAGCGCGTTCAGAAACTCAGAGAAGCCGTTGATCATCCAGTCGTGATTGTTCAGTAGGGACGCATCACGGTGCGGGATGATCCTACCATGGCTGAACTCCCTCGGCGGCTTCCAACGTAAATACTTGGCCTACGCAGACGTAACGGGGAGCGCAGCATTACGCCATCCCTCCAGCATCTCCTGGTATGCCGACCACCAATAACGGGAAACAGCGAGCGGCGACGTTGTCAACAATACCGCCAACTCCCAATTCGAGACGTGTGTGCCGAAACCTCGCTCCCCGGTGAAGTTGATCATCCGCGGCCCCAATTCCCGCACGAATTGTAAGGCGCCGGTTTTCGCGGTTACGGTATTCAACGAACAATGCGGATCGATGTCCGCCAGTACACCCTGGATGGTAAACAAAGCCTTGCGGAACATGCTCAACTCGGGGGAAAAGCGGAACCCCGCCCGACCGAGACGGTCAAGAATTTCCACCAACCACAGGAAGCCAGGCCACCTGCGCCAGGGTATACCGGTTAAACCCGACTCGATGATGTCTAACGTGGATTCTCGGTCGAAGGGTTCGCTAGCCAGCGCTGACAGAGCGTGCACAATCTGGTACTTGTCCAAAGTCAGCGCACCCAGAATGATGCTGACCAACGCATGGCGCCGGGATCGGCTGATCTCGAACGTCAGACTCCAATCGAGCATCACCAAACGACCCTCCTGGTCCAACCATAGGTTTCCCGCGTGCGGATCGGCATGAAACATGGCTGACGCCGCGTCCCTGAAAAAGGGCATCGTTATTACGGCTTCGACCATGGTCGTGCCGAGCCGTCGTCGTGCTTCCAGCGGCAGCGTGCTCACTTTCGTCACTTTTGTCCCACGGATGCGCTCCATCGCTGTGATCCGCGGCGTACAGAACGGTAAAAGTCGAGGTACCCGGACCTGTGGTTCGTCGGCGTAAAATCTTGCGGCGGCGGCAAGGTGTTGCTGTTCCTTGTCCAGGCACACTTCACCCGCCAACATGCTGCCGACCTGCTCGAAAAGCTCGCGGTACGCCAGATCTGGGAGGCCGTAAACTCGCCGCCGCCGCTCCAGATAATCGCCGAGCAGCGACCACAGTGCCAGCTCTTCCCGTAATTTGTCTTCGACGCCGGGCTTCAGGACCTTGAGCACCCCTTCGTGTGGCAGCCCGGAATCGCCGCCATCCCAGGCAAATGGAATGACCACCGCCACACTGGCTTCCGCGAGCGCCTCGTCGCCGAGCGTCAGATCTTTTAATCTGGGGCCCAGCTCAGCGGTAATGACCGGTATCATGTCTTCAATCGTGAGTTGCGACGGCGCCGACTCCAGGTGTTGCAACTGCGTGCGCAAGTCGGTCGAGAGCCTCGGATCGCGGGCGACCACTTGGCCCAGCTTGTGCAGAGTCGGGCAACTGCGCAGCACGGCGACCACTCGCTCCTCAATCGTGGCAGTTTCCGGCATGCACGCCTGCTGTGCGAACAATGACACGCGTCGTTCGGGCGAAAGGCGCGACAGAAAGAATTTCAAACCGTCGCGGACCAACGACCGATATTCCGCGTAGCACGCCGGAATCACTTTTTCGATATCCGGAATTACTTCATCGATGACCAGCTTATCCAACACTATTTCAAACCATTATCCGACTTTCCAATTGTACCCCCGGTGGGGAGATCGTACACTGACGGTCGCTTCCGACGATTGTTCGCCATCCCAGTCAAGTGAGCGGAGAACCCAAAAAGGAGTGCAACAGTGATCTCAGTCACGCGGGTCGTTCTTGACATCCTCAAGCCCCACAAGCCAAGCGCCCTCGAATTCGCCAAAGCGATTGCGGAACAAGGCACCTACACCGTGAGCCTAACTGTCACCGAGAAGGATGATCAAACCGAAACCGTCCAGCTGACCATCGAAGGCGCCCACATCGAATTCGACAGTGTTGCGGCCGCCGTCGCCGACTTGGGCGCTTCGCTGCACAGCATCGACGAGGTCACCGTGCAAGGCAAAGTCGACTCGGCCGATTGACCCGCGCAAGATAGTCCGCGGCGATGCGACACGACGATCTCAGATTGATCCTCGACCTTTCGAGCTCGTCTGGCATCGTACGCCGCTACTTCGTCGTCAACGGGTTTGACGGTGCATTGACCATGCTCGGACTGCTGACCGGGTTTCGTGTGACCGGCAACGCCGATCCCGACATCGTGATCAGCGTCTGTGTCGGCGCCGCTATCGCGCTTGGAATCAGCGGCGTGACCAGTGCTTATCTCAGCGAAGCCGCAGAGCGTCGCCGATGGTTGGGGGAGCTCGAACAGTCAATGGGAATCGAACTCTCCGGCAGCGCCCATGGCTTGGCGGCGCGCATGGTCCCATGGCTGATTGCAGGCGTCAATGGGGCGGCGCCGGTGATTTTGTCCGTGGTCATCATCACCCCCTTGTGGCTGGCCCGCGGGGGCGTAGGACTGCCGCTGATGCCCCTCGACGCCGCGATCGCCACCGCTTTCGCGTGCATCTTCGGTCTCGGCTTGTTCCTGGGCAGTGTGGGAGGCACCTCATGGTTCTGGAGTGGCTTGAAGACTGTGTTCGCCGCGCTCGCAACGGTGGTTCTGATACTGCTGTTCACGTCATAAATCCTTGGCTGGAGACAAACCGCTGGCCCCGGCAGGATCGCGCCACGGCGTCATGGTGGCGGCAGGACAACCCGTACAGGACGCGTCTGAGCGCCAGAGGTCGCGAGCCTCTTCGAATTTCAATGAAAACCGGACCACCGCCTCGCACTGTGCTTCATCCCCATCGTAACCGATTGAACCCCATACCAATGCATTGCGACCTATGGCGTAGAACGATTGACGACCGCCAAGGTACCATAAGGTTCAATCTGGAAGACGTGTTACCGAGCGGGCGCGTTCATCGCAGTCGGCCCAATCCGGAGAAGGCACCACAGACCGGGACACCAGCAATCGACCCGGTTCAGCCGCTGCCGCCATCCGCGCCTCGTCGTGGCGCGCGTGGGTAAGGAAAACTTCGGCGCGGCAGCTAGAACACCAGGTTCAGCATCGCCAGACTGACGACCAGAAACAGCACTGTCATGATGCCGCCGGCGCGCAGGAAATCCACCACCCGGTAACCGGCCGGCCCCATGATCAGCGCGTTGACTTGGTGGGTGGGGATCAGGAACGAGTTCGACGTGGCGATCGCCACCGTCAGCGCGAATACCGCAGGGTCCGCGCCGACACCGATCGCCAGATTTACCGCCAACGGCACCAACAGCACGGTGGCGCCCACGTTGGACATGACGAGCGAGAACGCGGTGGCCAGCACGGCAATCACCGCTTGCAGCACCCACGGCGCCACTTCACCGATCAATGTCAGCGTCTGGTGAGCGATCCAAGCGGCGGTTCCGGACACTTGGGTCGCGAGTCCAAGTGGGATCAGGCTCGCGAGCAGAAACACGGTTTTCCAGCTCACCGCCGCGTACGCCTCCTCCATGCTCAGAACCCGCGACACGACCATCCCGACCGCGCCGGTGAGCAGCGCCACCGACAACGGAAGATTGGTGAACAGCACCAGCGCGAGCGCCACGCCGAAAAATCCAAGCGCCGGACCGACCTTGTGTGGACGAATTTCTTCATGGGGGTACTCCGTCGTCACGACGACGAAATCGCGGTTCTTCTCCAACCGCGCCAGGTTGTTCCACTGCGTATGCACGACCAGGGTGTCACCCGCCTGGAACGGGATTTCGCGCAGACCATGCTCGTACCCGAGGGTCTCACCGCCGCGATAGATACCGAGCAGCGAAAGCCCGTACCTTTTGCGCAGCCAACTGCTCATCGCCGTCTCGCCGATCAAGCTCGATCGCGGTGGGATGACGATCTCGGCGATCCCCGCCTTGGCCGGGTTGAGCGACTCGGCAAAAGCCTGCAGGATATCGCGGCGCTCCAGCCCGAACTCGTCGACGAACGCCTTGAGGGTCGCGTCGCTGCCGATGACGGCCAGAATGTCGCCGGCGGCAATCCCCACCTCCTTGTCGAGCGTCCCCGCACCGATGCGCAACGTATGGCCTTCGCGCATGGCGATCACCCGCACGCGACTCGCGCCCTCGAAATCCTTGAGACACCGCCCGATCAGGGGGCTTCCCTTCGGTACCTCCACCTCAATCATCGTGAAACCCACGGTGTAAGTCTCTTTGAAGTAGGCCATGGTATCGACGGTCTCACCGCCCGGTACGTCCGTCTTGGGCAGAACCCGGGAACCGAAAACGACGAAGTAGACGATGCCGGTGGCAATCAGAGCGATGCCGATGGGCGACACATCGAACAGACTGAAGATCTCCATCTGCTGCGTGGCCGACAAGCTTCGATTGGCGGAAAGGATCAAGTCGTTCAACAGGATGAGCGGGCTCGAGCCCACCATGGTCATGGTGCCGCCCAAAATGGCGCAAAATCCCATCGGCATCAGCAACCGCGACAAGGCCAGGCCGCTGCGCGCCGAAATGCGGCTGACCACCGGCAGGAACAGCGCCGCCGCGCCGACGTTCTGCATGAAGCTCGAAATAACCGCAACGGTACCGGAGATCAACGGGATCAAACGCTTCTCGGTGCCGCCGCCATGCTTGAGAATAAAAGATGCGAGCGTGCCGGTGATGCCGGTTTTATCGAGTCCCGCCCCGATAATCATCACGGCAATGATGGAGATCACCGCATTGCTGGAGAATCCCGAGAAAAGATCGCCGGGCGTGATCAAATCGAGCCCCGGCACCAGCATAGTCAGCCCAAGCAGCACCATCACCGCAATCGCGGCAAGATCGATGCTCACGATTTCGGAGACGAACAGGAAAACGGTGATTCCCAATAAGGCCAACACCACGACCATCGGCATCGTCAACGTCAGTGACTCGACCATGGTGCTCGCGCCTATTGTTTAGCGCTTATCTCTCGCGCGCCGCCAAGTGTGATGCAACACCCCTGACTTACGATCCGCGTAAGCTGAGCCGAGTGTAGAGGCTGCCACGACTCGGAGTGTGATCGGGAAGTCATGGAACCGGTGACGACGAAGCCTGCACACCGGTAATCGCAATCAGGTGATACACGTCTTCGGCGGAACAGCCCCGCGAGAGGTCGTTCGCAGGCTTTGCCAACCCCTGGAGGACGGGCCCAAGTGCCGTCGCACCTCCGATGCGCTCGGCAATCTTGTAGCCGATGTTCGCCGCTTCGAGGTTCGGGAAAATGAACACGTTCGCGTTGCCCTCGAGTTTCGAGTCCGGTGCTTTCGCCGCGGCGACCCGGGGGACGAAAGCGGCGTCGAACTGAAGCTCACCTTCGACCATGAGATCGGGACGCTCGGCGCACACCCTGTCGGTCGCATCGACGACGTGGGTGATGCGGTCATGCCGCGCGCTGCCGGCGGTCGAGAATGACAGCAGCGCGATACGCGGCGTCTCGCCGATCAGGGTCTGAAACGATCCCGCCGAGGAGATGGCGATTTGCGCCAGTTCCTCCACCGTCGGTTCGACAATCAGACCGCAGTCGGCGAACAACAACGCCCCCTGCTTCGCGTGATGCGGCTCACAGAGGATGATGAGGAAGAAACTGGACACCACCGATATGCCCGGGGCGCGCCCGATGATCTGGAGCGCGGCGCGAACGGTGTCCGCGGTGGTGGACACCGCACCCCCGACCGTGCCGTCTGCGTCGCCTTCGCGCACCATCATGGCGGCGAAAACCAGGGGTTCGTTCATGGTCGCGCGCGCGCGCGCCTCGTCTACCCCTTTGTGCTTTCGCAGCTCATGATAGGCGGCGGCGTAGCCCGCTACCCGGGAGTCGGTGGTCGGGTCGACGATTTCAAAGTCGGCCGGATTGGCGCCGCAGGCGGCCAGTCGCGCTTCGACCACGGCATTCCGACCGACCAGAATCGGGTTGGCGACGCGGTCGCGAAACGCCCGCGCCGCGCCTTCGGCGATTCGGGGATCCTCTCCTTCCGAAAGGACGATTCGCTTCGGCGCGCGGCGCGCGGCGGCCACGATATTCTGCAGCGGTTTCATGACTGTCGTTCAGACCCCCCGCCCCTGCCGACGCGTCCCGGATTCAAGGCATACGTCCGGGAACGCGTTTGCATCCGGGCGGGCGCATCGCAGGCGGTTGCCGGCGGTGGGTTCAACCTCAGTCCGGTTGTTGCGGGCGCATGTCGTTGGGATCGATACCTGCCACGCGTACCGGTGTCTTCATCGCGTCGCGACGGAAGGGCTCGCCCAACTCCTGGTTGAGGACCAACTCGATAAACGTGGTGACGCCATCCTCCATCTGCTCCTTGACCGCGATACGCAACGCCTCGGTGACCTCCTCCATGGTCGTGGCCTGCACGCCCTTGACGCCGCAGCCCTCCGCCACCTTTGCATAGTTGACCCCCACGTTGAGTTCGGTACCGACGAAATTGTCGTCGAACCACAGCGTCGTGTTGCGCTTTTCCGCGCCCCACTGATAGTTGCGGAAGATGACCATAGTGATGGGCGGCCAGTCGCCTCGACCGCAGGCAGTCATCTCGTTCATCGAAATCCCGAACGCGCCGTCGCCGGCGAAGCCGATGACCGGCATATCCGGGCAACCGATCTTGGCGCCGAGGATCGCCGGCAAGCCATAGCCGCAGGGGCCGAACAGGCCCGGGGCCAGGTATTTGCGCCCCTGTTCAAAGCTCGGATAGGCGTTGCCGATCGCGCAGTTGTTGCCGATGTCGGTGGAGATAATGGCGTCCTCGGGCATCGCCGCCATGATGGCGCGCCACGCCTGGCGCGGACTCATCCGGTCCGGGTCGCGCTGGCGGGCGCGCTCGTTCCAGGTGACGCCCTCGTCGGTGTCATCTTCATGGTCCATCGAAGCCAGTTCTTCCGCCCACCGCGACTTGGTCTCGGCGATCAGCGCCTTTCGTTCCGTGCGGCCCTTGTCGCCGGCGCCGTCGGAAAGATGGGCGAGCAGTTGCTCGGCGACCTTGCGGGCATCGCCCTGGATCGCGACGTCGACTTTCTTGGTCAGTCCGATCCGGTCCGCGTTCATCTCGACCTGGATGATTCTTGCATCCTTCGGCCAGTAGTCGATGCCGTAGCCCGGCAGCGTGGAAAACGGGTTGAGCCGGGTACCGAGCGCCAACACCACGTCGGCCTTGGCAATCAGCTCCATCGCCGCCTTCGAGCCGTTATAACCCAACGGGCCGACGCCGAGCGGATGCGAACCGGGAAAGGCGTCGTTGTGCTGGTAGTTGCACGCCACCGGTGCGTCGAGCGCTTCGGCCAATCTGGCACTGGCGTCGATCGCGCCCCCCAATAACGCGCCGGCACCGTTCAGGATCACCGGAAAGTCGGCCTCGGAGAGGAGCTTTGCGGCCTGCTTGACGGATTCTTCGCCGCCGGGGGAGCGCTCCAAGCGAATGATTTGCGGCAATTCGATGTCGATCACCTGGGTCCAGTAGTCGCGGGGGATGTTGATCTGGCAGGGCGCCGACCGGCGCCAGGCGTTCTCGATGACGCGGTTCAGTACCTCGGCCATGCGACTGGGGTCGCGCACCTCTTCCTGATACGCCACACAGTCCTCGAACAGCGCCATCTGCTCCATCTCCTGAAAACCCCCCTGCCCGATGGTTTTGTTGGCCGCTTGCGGCGTCACCAGGAGCATCGGCGTGTGGTTCCAATAGGCGGTCTTGATCGGGGTGCTGAAGTTGGTGATGCCGGGACCGTTCTGCGCGATCGCCATGCACATCTTGCCGCTGGCCCGGGTGTAGCCGTCGGCGATCATGCCGGCCGTGCACTCGTGTGCACAGTCCCAGAACTTGATGCCCGCGGCGGGAAACAGATCGGAGATCGGCATCATCGCCGATCCGATGATGCCAAACGCATGCTCGATTCCGTGCATCTGCAGAACCTTGATAAAGGCTTCTTCAGTGGTCATTTTCATGGGTGGAGCTCCTGGTTCGTTTGTAATGCGGGTCAGCCCTTGCGGGCCTCTTCGCGGATCATATCTGCCGCTTTTTCACCGATCATTATGGATGGCGCGTTGGTATTGCCCGAGACGATTTCCGGCATGATGGAGGCGTCCGCAACCCGCAGGCCCTCCGTACCGTGAACCCGAAGCCGCTCGTCGACAACGGCCATTCGATCAGTGCCCATCTTACACGTACTGGTCGGATGATAAATCGTCTGACTGCATTCGCGGGCGGCCTGCAGCAACTCCTCGTCCGATTGGAATTGCGCGCCAGGCACGTATTCCTCGGTGATATACGGCGCAATCGAGCCTGCGCCGGCGATGGCGCGCGCCACCTTGATCGCATTCACCGCTACTCGGCAATCCAGCTCCGTGGACAGGTAGTTCGGATATATGGCCGGGTATTCGAGCGGGTCCGGGGATTTCAGTTTAATGCTGCCGCGGCTCGCGGGGCGCAACTGGCACACTGAGGAAGTGAATGCCGAGAACTTGTGGGCGCCCTCGCCCGGCTTGTCGGCGCTCAACGGCTGCATGTGGAACTGGATATCGGGCCGTTCCACACTGGGCTCGGAACGGGTGAAAATGAACACCTGGCTCGCCGCCAGGGTCAAGGGCCCGGTGCGGAACAAAGCGTACTGAATACCGACCTTCGCCTGCCCAAGTAACGTGTTGACTTCATCGTTGAGGGTGCGGCACTTGGTCTTGTGCACCAGACGAATTTGCAGGTGATCCTGCAGGTTCTCACCGACGCCGGGCAGGTCCCGGACCACTTCGATACCGAGTTGCCTGAGCGCCTCGCCGTCGCCGACGCCGGAACAGGCCAATATCTGCGGCGAACCGATGGCGCCCGCCGACAGTACGACCTCGCGCGCCGCACGCACGGTCTTCACCGCGCCGTCCTGTTGATATTCAATACCCACCGAACGGCGGCCTTCAAACACAATCCTGCGGACATGGGCACGGACAATTACACGGAGGTTCGCGCGCTTCTTTACCGGGCGCAAAAAGGCTTTTGCACTGCTCACGCGGAACCCCTTGTGCGCGGTCTGCTGGAAGTAGCCCACACCCTCCTGCGTCTTCCCGTTGCAGTCATCGTTCCGCGGGATGCCGATCTCGGCGGCCGCGTCGATAAAGCGCTCGGCGATCTCGCGACGCAACCGTAGATCCGAGACTTTGAGCGGCCCCCCGATGCCGTGATAGGTATTGCTCCCCCGCTCCTGGTCTTCCGACTTTTTGAAGTACGGGAGCACATCGTCGTAGCTCCAACCGCTGTTCCCCAATTCACTCCAGCGGTCATAGTCTTGCGCCTGACCACGCACGTAGAGCAGCCCGTTCAGCGAACTGGAGCCGCCCAGTACCTTACCGCGTGGCCACTGCAGGCGACGATTTGCGATTCCCGGGTCGGGCTCGGTGAGATAACACCAGTCGGTCTTCGGGTTGTGCATCGTCTTGAAGTAACCGACCGGAATGTGGATCCACGGACTGAAATCCCGCCCGCCGGCTTCCAACAGCAGGACCCGGTTGCTCGAATCTTCCGACAAGCGATTGGCGAGCACGCATCCAGCCGAACCCGCGCCAACGACGATGTAATCGTAAGTCTCGGTCGATGGAGTCATATGTCCTCGTCTCCTCCTTCAGAACCAGTGAGACCGAGCCGTTCGGGCGCTCGGCGGCCACCGCTGGATTACGATCTTGGTCAGCCAACGCGCGCCACCCGCGCCCGCCGGAATTTCGGAAGCCACTGCCCCGTACAAGCCCGAGCACGCTGAGCTTGATACTATACGTCCCATTAATATCGGTCAAGACTTGATTACTTCGCTACTTAGGATAATAATCGGGAAAATTCGGATCAACTAATGAAACTCGTATCATCGTTCGTTGACCAGCGCACTGACCCGTTTCGTCCACCTCGGCACCGGCCGCGGCGGTCGCGGCAGTGCGCAACAGTCGCGAACCGGGATACCGGTCGCCGCACCCACGGATGGACGCACCCGGTTGCCGGCTTCGCCGCGACCGACCCTACCCACTGGCGACCCCATGTGCACGCGCGGTGTGGGGGCCGTCTTGCCCCGCTCGCACCGGTGAGCCTACCCCAAGCCGTATCGGATCTTCCTGTGGCGCTGGCGTTCAACACCCAGTTCTTGGCCACTTGTCGCGCCGTTCCTGTTAAAGTCTTCAGGAACCGATACGCATGCGAATGGAACCGAGACTGTGATCAAGTTTTTAAGGGCTTTTTCGATTCTGAACTACGTCGTGGAATCAAACCGACCGGTGTCCAGCGCTGACCTCATCAGCGACCTGGGTTTGCCCAAGGCGACCGCGCACCGCCTCGCTGGAAAGCTGGAGGAAGAGGGGTTCTTGCAGCGTGAGCCGGTGCGAAATCGATATCTGGCCGGCCCGCGTTTACACGACTTTGCGCTGGCGATTCTTTCAAACAAGGTTCTGGGCGCACCGAGACATGCCATCCTGGCCGCACTGGCGGCGGAAATCGGAGAAACATGCAACTGTACGATGATGGACGGTGACAGTATCGTCTACCTTGATCGTGTGCAGACCAACTGGCCCTACCGGATCGACCTTCCGGTCGGCACACGCCTGCCGTTGCACTGCACGGCCAGCGGCAAACTTTTTCTTGCGCACCTGCCCAAAGCCACGCGTGATCGTTTGATCTACAACGTGCCCCTGCCGCGCCAGACGGATCGAACCGTTACGGACCCGGCGCTCTTGGAGGAGGAACTGGAACGTATCGCGGTCGACGGCGTCGGCGTAGACAACGAGGAATTGATGCCCGGAATGGTCGCCATTTCGGTTCCGGTCTACGACGAATCGAACCGCATGTGCCTGACCGTAGCGGTACACGCCCCGACGATCAGAAAGTCGCTGACCGAGCTTCGCCAATATCTTCCCGCGCTGCGCCGGTCCGCGGCGGCCTTGTCGGCGACCTACTTTGGAGAGGACGACGTAGCGAACGATCCGCCTGCCCGGGCGGCTGCGAACCCGGGTGACGACAGAGCGCAGGGGCGGTAGTGTTTGCGATGACGACCCGAGACCCGCTTCGCGGTTGACCTCATGAACCAACGAAAGCCCCACGCCGACGACCCACCGCTCGACACCTCTCCCAAAGTGAGCGACGCGGTGAAATACACGACGTGCTACATGTGCGCGTGTCGCTGCGGCATCAAAGTACACCTGCAGAACGGGGCCATTCGCTATATCGAAGGCAATCGCAAACACCCGGTCAACAAAGGAGTACTGTGCGCCAAAGGATCGGCGGGAATCATGAATTACAACTCGCCGGCCAAGCTCACCAAGCCACTAAAGCGCGTCGGACCGCGCGGCAGCGGCGAGTTCAAGGAGATCGACTGGGAGGAGGCACTCGACCTTGCGGTGGCGTGGTTGGCCCGCTGTCGGGCGACCAACCCGCGCCGGCTCGCTTTTTTCACCGGACGCGACCAAAGTCAATCCCTCACCAGTTGGTGGGCGCAGCAGTTCGGTACACCGAACTTCGCCGCCCATGGCGGTTTCTGCTCCGTCAATATGGCCGCGGGCGGTCTTTATACCATCGCCAGTGCATTCTGGGAGTTTGGTGAGCCGGACTGGGAGCACACCAGGTACTTCATGATGTTCGGCGTCGCCGAGGACCACGATTCGAACCCCATCAAAACGGGGCTCGGCAAACTGAAGACGCGGGGCGGAAAATTCGTTTCGGTGAATCCGGTACGCACCGGCTATTCGGCGATCGCCGACCAATGGATCGGAATTCGGCCGGGCACGGATGGACTGTTCGTGATGTCCCTGATACACGAGCTGCTCAAAACCGGCAGCATCGACGAAACGTATCTGATTCGCTATACCAACGTCCATTGGCTGGTGATCGACAATCCCGGCGGACCGGACCACGGCCTCTACGTGCGTGACGAAGCCGGGACTGCGCAATGTTGGGATGGCGAGAAGCAGGCGTTGGCGAGCACCGACTCGGTGGCAGCGAAACCGATCCTGGTCGGCCAGGTCACCTTGCCGGACGGCCGCCGCGCGGTGCCGTCGTTTCAACGCTTGGCCGAACAGTATCTGGACGAGCGCTACGCACCGGAAAACGTAGCGACAACGACCGGGGTGCCCGCCGACATCATTCGCGGTGTGGCCGCGGATTTGGCGCGCGTCGCATTCGAGGAGCCGATCGAACTCCCCATCGAATGGGTCGATTGTTTCGGGCGCAAACACGATAAGGTCGTCGGGCGGCCGGTGTCCATGCATGCGATGCGCGGAATCTCGGCGCATTCGAACGGGTTCCATACCTGCCGCGCGATTCACATCCTGCAGCTGCTCCTGGGGACCATCGACGTACCCGGGGGCATGCGCTACAAACCCCCCTACCCCAAGGCCCTGAACTCGCTGCCAAAACCGTTCGGAAGCCACCGCGAAATCAAGCCCAACACGCCGCTCGCAGGACCGCACCTCGGGTTTCCGATGGCGCCGGACCAGTTGTTGATCGAAGCGGACGGCACGCCGCTGCGCATCGATAAGGCGTTTTCCTGGGAGGCGCCGCTCGCGACACACGGTCTGATGCACATGGTGATTTCGAACGCCTGGCGGGGTGACCCTTACCGCATCGACACGCTGTTCATGTACATGGCCAACATGGCGTGGAACTCGACCATGAACACGTCGAAAGTCATGGAGATGCTGACCGACGAGGATCCGCGCACCGGGGAGTACAAGATTCCCCGCATTATTTATTCCGACGCGTTTTATTCGGAGATGGTGCCGTACGCGGATCTGATACTGCCCGATACCACCTATCTCGAACGCTGGGACTGTATTTCGCTGCTCGATCGGCCCATCAGCCACGCCGACGCCGCCGCCGACGCGATTCGCCATCCGGTGATCGAACCGGACCGCGACGTGCGCGGGTTTCAAAGCGTGTTGCTCGATCTCGGCGCGCGACTGGGACTCGCCGGCATGGTGGACGAACAGGGAAATCCGAAATATCCCGGCGGTTATGCGGACTACATCGTCAATCACGAACGCCGTCCCAGTCTCGGACCGCTCGCGGGATGGCGCGGCAAAGACGGTCAGTCTTACGGCCGCGGCGAGCCGAACCCAAAACAACTCGAGCGCTATATCGAGAACCAGGGATTCTGCGAATTTGAGCTGCCGGAAGCGCATCGCTATTACCGGTTTGCCAACAAAGGCTATCTGGAGTGGGCCACACACATGACGTTCGTCAGCGATCCCGAGCAGATCGTGATGAAGCTCTATTCCGAGTCGTTGCACAAGTTTCGCCTGGCGGCGCAAGGCCACGGCGACGTGCAGCCGCCGGACGGCGACCGCGAGCGCATCGCCAAGTATGCCTCGCCGCTGCCGATCTGGTACCCGCCGCTCGAGGAAACAATGATCGATGCCGACGCCTATCCCCTGCACGCCATTACCCAGCGGCCGATGCATATGTACCACTCCTGGGGCTCGCAGAACGCTTGGCTGCGGCAAATCACCGGCGAGAACAAACTCTACATGGCCCAAGAGAAAGGCGCGGAACTCGGCATCGCCGACGGCGATTGGGTGTGGGTCAGCAGCCACAACGGCCGCATCAAGGTACGCGTGGCGCTGATGGACGGCGTCAACAAGGACACGGTATGGACCTGGAACGCGATCGGCAAACGCCCCGGCGCCTGGAATCTGGACCCGGAGGCGTCCGAGGGGGCCAAAGGTTTCTTGTTGAATCACCTCATTTCCGAGCTACTGCCGGAGACCGGTGACGGCCACCGTCATTCCAACTCGGACCCGCTGACCGGACAAGCAGCCTGGTTCGACCTCAGAGTCAAGGTCGAGAAAGCCGCGCCCGCCGAACAGGGCGTGATCGAGCCTAGTTTCCAGCCGACCGCGAAACCGCCAGGCTTGGCGACGCCGCCGACCATACTGCGTTACGGTGCACCGTTTCGCGCCTCCCGCGAGGCGGAGAAATCGTCATGACGTCCTTATTGCCCGGGAGCGGCAAGAAACTCGGTCTGGTGATCGATCTCGACATCTGTGTCGGGTGTCATGCCTGCGCCGTGAACTGCAAAGAGTGGAACACCGGCGGCCACATGGCACCGTTGACGGATTTCAATCCCTACGGCAAGGGGCAATATGGGGTGTGGTTCAACCGCATCCATGCCTTCGAAGTGACACCCACCGACGGCGGCACCGGTATGACCGCCTACTTTCCCAAGTCGTGCCTGCATTGCGAGGACGCCGCCTGTGTCACGGTCTGTCCGACCGGCGCCTCGTACAAACGCGTCGAAGACGGTGTCGTGCTGGTGGACGAGTCGAAGTGCATTGGTTGCAAGCTCTGTTCCTGGGCCTGCCCCTACGGAGCCCGGGAATTCGACGCCGACGCCGGTGTGATGAAGAAATGCACGCTTTGCATCGACCGCATCTACAACGAGAACCTCGAAGAAGTGGACCGTGTGCCGGCTTGTGTGGCGACCTGTCCGGTCGGCGCGCGTCATTTCGGTGACCTCGGCGACCCCGACTCGGAGGTATCCCGACTCGTGGCCGAGCGGGACGGTTACGACTTGATGCCGGAGATGGGCTATAAGCCGACCAACAAGTATCTGCCCCCCCGACCGCGCAAGGAAGCCTCCGTACCCCTCGCGGAACGCGGGGACGAGATGCCGCCGCTCGAGAATTCGCTGCTGCGTTGGGCCGACCGCGTCCTGTCTCGTTAAAAAGGGCCCAGCATGCACCCGGCGTTCTCCGTGATCTTCTTCACCGTGGCCTCCGGTACCGGATACGGTCTGCTGGCGGTGCTGGGCGTGGGCGGTGCGTTCGGCTGGGTGTCTCCAGACCCGTGGCTGGGCGCTACGGGCATCGTGATCGCGCTCGCGGCGGTCACCGCTGGGCTGTTGTCGTCGACGTTTCACCTCGGCCATCCGGAGCGCGCGTGGCGCGCCTTAAGTCAATGGCGTTCTTCGTGGTTGTCGCGGGAGGGCGTGCTGGCCGTGATCACCTATTTCCCGGCACTGGTGCTGCTCCTGTTCTGGTTTAGAGCACTCGGCGATACGGCGGTCTTCCAGATTCTGGGGGTGGTGACCGGGTTGGCCGCGGCGCTGACCGTTTACGCGACGGCGATGATCTACCGCAGCCTCAAGACCATACCCGAATGGTGCAACGCCTGGACCGTCACCGGTTATCTCGCACTGGGGCTCGCCGGTGGGGCGGTATGGGCCAACGCCGTGGTGCACGTGTTCGGGGCGGCAAACGCGGAACTCGCGACGATCACCTTAATCGGCTTGATCGCCGCGTGGCTGGTCAAGTTCAGCTACTGGCGCTTCATCGACAACGCGCCACCCACCGCGACGGTGGAGAGCGCGACCGGTCTCGGGCGTTTCGGCAAAACCCGTAAGTTCGAAGGGCCGCATACCGAGGAAAACTACCTGCTCAGGGAAATGGGTTACGAAGTGGCGCGCAAACACGCCGACACACTGCGCCTGTACGCACAAGTCACCGCCTTCGCCGTTCCCCTGCTGCTGACGCTCGCGGCCTGGCTGAGCGGCGGCGGCGCGTTTGCCGTGATGGCGGCAGCGCTGGCTGCCGTCAGCGTGATCATCGGTTTGCTGTTGGAGCGCTGGCTGTTCTTCGCCGAAGCCAAACACGTCGTCACCCTGTATTACGGACGCGCCCGCTAAGCCCGGCGCGAAGACGCATACCCGTGCTTGCCGTCGCGCACGTGGCAGTGCGGGGCGCGTCACGCGGTCGACATCACCGGGAACGCTCCGTGTCGGGCCGGTGAACGGTGATTTGCTCAGCACCTGCCGCTCGTTATACATTCAGCGGAAATATCCACACTCAGGGGTTGTTGTGCGTGCACGCGGCGGCCCCCGCAAAACATAAGGAGTCTTCCAGTGTCGAGTACATCGAAAGCCCTCGCGGCCGTTCTGTTGCTCTTTACGTGCTTCGCTAACGCCGATCAGAAAGAACCCGAGCCGCAAAAGCTCGTGAATAAAGCGGCTAAGACCTTGCAATCGTTCCTCGCCCGGGAAGACATGCAGTGGCTGCGCGAACATATCTCCGACGCCGCCGGTGTCATGATCATCCCCCGCATGATCACCGCGGGTTTCGTCGTCGCCGGTTCCGGTGGCGACGCGGTGCTGCTCGCCCGAGATGCGGGTAGCGGTGCATGGAGTGATCCGGCCTTCTACAGGGTGGGCGGTTTCAGCGTCGGCCTGCAGATTGGCGGCGAGGCCGCAGAAGCCATCGTGCTGGTCAGAACGAACAAGGCGCTGAACACCCTGATGACCACGTCCGGCAAGTTCAGCCTGGCCGGATCGATGGCGGTGGGTCCTGTGGGCGGCGGCGCCAGCGTCAACATTGCCACAGACATGGTGTCTTATACGCAAAACAAAGGTGCGTTCGCGGGCGTATCGCTGGGCGCCAACGCGGTGGAACCCAACGTAGAGTTCAATCAAGCGTACTATGGCAAGGACGTCGGACCCCGATCAATCCTGATAGATCGAAGCGCATCCAATCCGGGTGCGCAACCGCTCAAAGACACGCTCGCAGGTACGGCAAAGTGACATCAAACGCCCATACGGGCTCGCGATGCGCGTAACGCAGCGCCGCTTCGCGCTACAATAATCGGCTTTACGGGATAACGACAAAGTGGGAAAACGCGCACCAAGCGTCATTCCATTCGCGCTTGCCGTCGCACTGACTTCGGCGTGGGCGGAACAGAAGCTCGAGACCCTGGACTTGAGTCTGGACGATTACGTTCCGGAGCGTACCGTGAAGCAGTACGAGAACCGTTCCGTCGAAGAGTACCGGGTCAACGACAACGTTTACATGGTCAAGATCACGCCGCGGCGGGGCCAACCGTACTATCTGGTCGACCCTGACGGATCCGGACAGTTTGAATGGCGCCGCCACAGCGGCGGTTTGGAAACCGACGTCGGCGTCCCCCGCTGGACTATGCTGAAGTTTTGATCGGCAGCAATCCGCTCGAAAACCGTGACTATTTAGGAACGCCCTTATGAAACTCGCAAGCCGCGCCTTGATTCTGATCCTGTTCGGCGCCTTCAGCGCCCAGCTCGCCCTCGCCGATACCGCAGACGACGTTCGCAAGCGCGGGCAACTTCGTTGCGGCGTCAACGTAGACCTGCCGGGATTCTCACAGCGCGACAAAGACGGCCGCTGGCACGGCTTGGACGTAGACTTGTGTCGTGCGGTAGCCGCGGCGGTGGTGGGATCCGCGGAGCAGGTGGAATACGTGCCGTTGACCGCGTCGGACCGCTGGCAGGCGCTGCAGTCCGGGGCCGTGGACGTCTTGTCACGCAATTCCACCTGGACCATGGGCCGCGACCTCGAACTGGACATCGAGTTCGTCGGTACCAATTACTTCGACGGGCAGGGTTTCATGGTGCCCGCATCGCTGCAGGTACGCAGCGCGCTCGAACTGGATGGCAGCCAGATCTGTGTGATCCGCGGAACCACCAGCGAGGTCAACGTCAAACAATACTTTGCGCTGCACCGCATGCAGGGCCGGCTGCACCTCTTCGATGCGCCAAGAGCCATGCTCGAGGCATTTCAAGAAGGCACGTGCACCGTGATGACCAGCGATCAGTCCCAGCTCTACGCGTTGCGCACCGAGTTGCAGCAACCCGCCAACGCGGTCGTGCTGCCTGAGTTCATCTCCAAGGAACCGCTCGGACCGGCGGTGCGCGACGGCGATGCGCGCTGGGCGGATATCGTGCAGTGGACATTATTCACCATGATCAACGCCGAAGAACTGAGCATCACCTCGGCGAACGTCGACCGGGTCAGACAAAACGTCGCGCAACCCGCCTTGCGTCGATTGCTGGGCCTGGAGGGCGAGTGGGCGGAACGCTTCGGGCTCGATGCACAGTGGGCGTATCGCATCATCAAGCAGGTCGGCAACTATGGTGAGTCCTTCGAGCGAAACGTCGGCAAAGAGTCGCCGTTACAGATCCGGCGCGGCCAGAACGCGTTGTGGCGTGACGGAGGGCTTCTGTTCGCACCGCCCCTGTAGACGCCCCGCCCCGAGGTGCACTTCGAGCTCGTCATCGGCCCGCCCTCGCGGATGTCTGAACCGTACCGGTCCCGGCCCCGCACTTTCGCAGTCGATCGTGAAGTCGAGATCCGGGGCGTTTTGCCGAGATCAACGCTCCGAATCCCGCTCGCCGCCCACCCGACGTTTACCTACCGGGTGAACTCGACGCCTAGACGCGTGTTAGCCGCCCAACCGGCAACGGTGTTACGGTTTTCTCAGTCCGCGGCGAAACAGTAGAAGTAGCCGTTACCCCCGGTCTTACCCAGCGCCTCCTGACTGCAGCCGCGCGAGGCGTGGGCCGAGTTCCAGGAGGTGTTGCCGCCGCCATGACGGTCATGGTGGCCGACCTGGGCACTGCCCTCGTCACTGCTGGTCCAGTTGTTACAGGTGTGATCCTGATCGTCCGGGAAATACGCGGTGCCGTCCTCCTGGGTGCCGGTCAGAATATCGTGCTCGTTGCGATCCGCGTAACGGCCCTTGATCGGGTTGCCGTTCTCGTCCAACGCCGTCTCCAGAGTGATGGTCTTGTTGTACAGATGCAGCTCAGTGAGGTTGGCGGCGATCAAAACCCCGTGCGCGTTGTACCACGGTCCCTGCCCGATGCGGTGGCGCGCGAATACGCCGCGTTTATCCGGCTCCTCGGTGCTCAAGTAAGCGCGCCAGGTGCGGTGGCCCGCTCCGGCTGCGGCCGCGAGCTTCTGGCAGTGCGCATCGGCGCCTTCCAAACCGCCCAAATCGCCGCCCTTGCCGAGGCCGACGCTGGTGACGAAAAAACTCATGGACCGCTCTTCGTCCTGCGCCGCCACCGGACCCGCTGCCAGAAGCCCCATGAAGAATATTGCTGCTACCTTGCCTTGCATCGGCCTGTCTCCTCCAAGATCGTGATGCGAAAGACTGAAGAATAAACCACACCGATTCACGGGCGAAGCGTGCACGGGGTGAATCCTACTGAAGGCCGAAATGCCGGGTTGGACGGCTTGAATAGCGACCCACCGTGGTCCCTGCGGGCGCGTGCCTCTCCATCGCGAGACGCGCTTGACCCAAACCAAATGCCGGTCGGGTGGCACCGTTCAGTGTACAACCCGTACCCCAACGCTCACGGTCTGCGTACCGGACCTGGTGCGCGCCGAAAAACCCATCAATGCGCGCTGTGAATCACCGATCGGCAAGAGTAAGCTCGCCATAACTGTTCCAACTGTGTTTTCGAGAATGGATACGGCCCGCAGCGATGCCCGGGAATCACCACCAGGGGCGCCAGATGCGCTTCAACGCGGGCGGTCGTGTAACCACCCTGGGCGCCGCCGGTTGTAGATCGACGTGGGGAGGCTATCCGGTACACCGCACCCATGAACAGGATTCTGGTCATGCCCGACGGAAACTGGTTGGCGCACGTGTCGCGACCGTTGGAAATCGCAAAGGTTCTCCATGACCGCGGCCACGAGGTCGTGTTTGCCGGGGAAGGCGATTACATGAAGTTGCCGCGCGATGCCGAGTTTACGGTCTGGCCCGCGAAGACACTGGATCCGGACCATGTGCTGCGGCGGTCCAGAGCCGGGCGTGCGGACTGGTACGATGATCGCAGTCTGCGCGCGGGCGTCGAGGAGGACCTGATGGTCTTCGAGGCGCTGAAGCCCGATCTCGTGCTTGGCGATTTCCGTCTCTCCTTAAGCACGTCCTGCGAACTCCACGGCGTAGCGCTGGCCGTGACTCTCAATGCGGCATGGACCAACTACTACACGGTCAGGATTCGCGCACCGGAACACTTCGCGCTGACGCGACTGCTCGGGCACCGCGTTACCAATGCGCTGGCCCCGTTGTTGAAACGATTCATTCTGCGTTACGACAGCCGGCCCTTTCGGCGTCTGCGCCGGGCGTGCGGACTCCCGGCGCGCGGAAACCTGTGGGACATATGGCGCGGCGATCTGAATCTTCTCACCGACACCCCCGAATACGGCCCGACACACCGCCTCCCGGAGAATTTTCACTATGTCGGCCCGATCGTCTGGGAACCCGACATGGAGACCCCGCCCTGGCTGAGCGAGCTGGATCGCACGCGACCGACCCTCTATTTCACCATGGGGAGCACCGGTTACCCCAGATTCTTCGCCCAGGCCATCGAACTGTTCGGGAACACCGATTACCAGTGCATCATGACGACTGCCGGGATGGCGGACTTCGACGGTTTGCCGCCTAACGTGTTCGTAACGGCCTACGCACCGGGGAGCGCGCTCATGGCGGTCAGTGATGCCGTCGTCTGCCACGGCGGCAACGGTACCATCTACCAGGCCATGGCCGCCGGCACCCCGATTATTGGAATTCCCACGATGCACGACCAGGAGTTCAATCTCGATCGCGTTGTCGCTCTCGGCGTCGGAATTCAGCTGAGCGAACTCAAGTTCCAACCTGATTGTCTCATCACCGCCGTGGACGAGATCATGCGCGACCCCCGTTACAGACGCAACGCGGCCAGACAGAAACAGTCCGTGACGAGCTACCGGGGACCCCAACAAGGGGCGGATCTGATCGAGCGCTATCTCGACAAGTCGGCCGGTTTGCGAACGCACACCAACGGTAGAACGGCGAACACAACGCCTTGAGTAAACCGGGGTCGGGGGTGGTCTGACGCGGCCGGGTGTTGTCCGGGGTTTCCACGTGGCGGGTCCGTCGATAAGACCCTGTGGCGCGGTGGGTTGCGGTCGTCCGAAACTCGGGGCTGCAAACACACAGGTTGTACGCATTCGAAGAAAATCACGGGACACGCCCGTACAGATGCCGTACCATCTACTGCGGACACCGTACCAAGTCATTGCTCGCGCCCGCGTCCCATCGATTGGACATGTCGGTATCGCGGAGTGGTCTACAAACAGGAGGTCGAGACCATGCACGTAGCCGTTCTCGGGAGCGGTGTGATTGGCGTCACGACCGCATATTATCTGGCGCGCGACGGTTGCCAGGTCACCGTTGTGGATCGACAACCGGCCGCCGCGTTGGAAACCAGCTTCGCCAACGCCGGCCAGGTTTCGCCTGGTTATTCGGCGCCGTGGGCCGCGCCGGGCATGCCGCTGAAAGCGATCAAGTGGCTGTTGTCGAAACACTCGCCGTTGATCATTCGCCCCACGCCGGATGCCGCCCGGTTGTTGTTCATCCTACGCATGCTCAAGAACTGTAATGCCCGGAGCTACGCGGTCAACAAGGCACGCATGATGCGCATCGCCAACTACAGCCGCGAAGCGTTCGGCGAGCTGCGCACCGAGACCGGTATTCGCTACGAAGAACGCGCGCGCGGCACCCTGCAGCTCTTTCGCACCGAAAAACAGATCGCGGGCGCGCAGAAAGACATCGCCGTGCTCGAAGAGTACGACGTACCCTATGAGCTGCTGGATGCGGAGGGCTGTGTGGATGCCGAACCGGCGCTCGACCGGGTACGGGGCAAGTTTCTGGGCGGCCTGAGGTTACCCCTCGACGAGACCGGCGATTGTTTTCTATTCACCCAGGCGCTGGCCGCACGCAGCGCCGAGATGGGCGTCACATTCCAGTATGACACGTCGATCCAAAGTCTGGTGCCCGGCGCCGCTGGGATTGACCATGTGGAAACGACACGAGGCGACCTCCGCGCCGATGCTTACGTGCTGGCGTTGGGCAGCTACTCGACCGCGATGGTCCGGCCGCTCGGCCTGCGCCTGCCGGTTTACCCGGTGAAGGGCTATTCCCTGACCCTGCCGGTCACCGACCCGGACGGTGCGCCGGTGTCAACGGTGATGGACGAGACCTACAAGGTCGCAGTGACGCGTCTCGGGGAACGCATCCGCGTAGCGGGTACCGCCGAGCTGACCGGGTTCGACACGACGCTGCGTGACAACCGGCGCGACACGGTGACCCACGTCGTTAGCGATCTTTTCCCCACCGGCGGCAACGCCGCCGAAGCGGAGTTCTGGACCGGGCTACGCCCCATGACCCCCGACGGTACGCCGATCGTCGGCGCCACGCATGTGGCGAATCTGTATCTCAACACCGGTCACGGCACGCTGGGCTGGACCATGTGTTGCGGCTCGGGACGGCTGCTCGCCGATCTCGTCAACGGCCGCGATCCCGGCATCGGTATCGAGGGATTGACGCTTGCCCGTTATCCGGGTGCCGACCGTCGTGCGGCCTGACATCCAGGACCGCACCAACGATCTCTACCGGTCTAGAAACGCAGCACGCCGTAGCGTGGATCGCCGATGGGGGCGTTCAACGACGCGGCAATGCCGATGCCCAGCGCGTTGCGGGTATCGACCGGGTCGATCAGACCATCGTCCCAGATCTCCGAGGTCGCATAGTACGCACTGCTCTGATCGACGAAGTCGTCGGTGACCTGCTGGCGAATATCCGCGATTTCCTCCTCGGACAAGGTCTTCCCCTCGCGGGCGAGCTGCGCGATTTTTATGCTCACAAGGGTATTCGCCGCCTGGTCGCTACCCATGATGGAGATCTGACTGTGGGGCCAGCTAAACGTCAATCGGGCGTCGAACGCCCGACCGCACATCCCGTAATTGCCGGCACCGAACGAACCGTTGGTCATGACAGTGAACTTCGGTACTTCCGAACACGCCTGCGCCATGATCATCTTCGCGCCGTCTTTCGCAATACCCTGACGCTCGTATTCCTTACCCACCATATATCCGGTGATGTTCTGCAGGAATACGAGCGGCGTGTGGTTCTGGTGGCACAGTGTGATGAAATGCGTGCCCTTCAATGAGCTGTCGTTGAACAGCACGCCGTTGTTGCCCAGGATACCGACCTTGAAACCCCAGATATTGGCGAATCCACAGACCAGCGTCTCACCGTAATCCGGCTGGTATTCGTGAAAACGGCTGCCGTCCACGATGCGCGCAATCACCTCTTTGATATCGAACTGTTTCTTCACACTGTCGGGAATGATGCCGTACAGCTCGCTGGTATCGTAGTAGGGGTCCTCCGGCGTTTCCCGCTGACAGGGCGATTTTCTCCTCGCCTCCCATTGCGCGACGATTTCGCGGCCGATGGCAATGGCCTCGCGTTCGTTGGTGGCATAGTAGTCGCAGGTGCCGCTAACGGTGGTGTGCATCCGGGCCCCGCCCAATTCGTCCACCGTTACCTCTTCGCCGGTAGCCGCTTTGACGAGCGGCGGTCCGCCGAGAAAAACCGCTCCCGTACCCGCGACGATCACCGAGTAGTCCGACAAACAAGGGATATAGGCTCCACCCGCGGTGCAGTGCCCGAATACGAGCGCCAATTGCTGACAACCCATCTTGGACAGGATCGCCTGGTTGCGGAACAAGCGCCCCGCCATATATCGGTCTCCGAAGAGCTGCGACTGCATCGGCAGAAATGCGCCGGCACTGTCGCACAGATGAACCATAGGCAGGTGATTCTCTATCGCGATGTCCATCGCACGAACGATTTTCTTGACCGTCAACGGATACCAGGCGCCACCCTTCACGGTCGAGTCATTGGCATGCAATACCACTTCCCGCCCGCTGACGATGCCGATACCCGTGATACAGCTCGCCGACGGCGACGCGCCGCCGTAAGCACGGTTCGCCGCCAGAGAGGAGAATTCGAGAAACGGTGTGCCCGGGTCCAGCAGCAATTCCAGACGCTCACGGGGCATCAGTTTGTTTTGCCGCCTGAGACGATCGATGTCGCGCTGCGGCCTGCGATAACGCACCGCTTCCTGTTTGTCCCGGAATTCCCGCACGACCTGTTTATTGTGCGTCCAATACTGCCTGTACGTCGGCGAGTTCGTGTTGACGCGTGATTCGATTCTTCTCATGACGATTGGTCCGGTGTCGGTGTCACCTCCATCAGGACCGCGCCTTTGTCGAAGGACGCGCCCTCTTCTACGTAAATTCGCCGCACCATTCCGGCCACCGAAGCGCGGACCTCCGTCTGAAGTTTCATGCTCTCCATGAGAAACAGGTACTGGCCCTGATCCACCTCCTCCCCTTCGCAAACATGCAGCTCGAGCAACACACCGGGCATCGGCGCACGAACCTGGCCGCTGCCCGCGTCGCGTTCGACGTCGGTACCGGAAAACTCGTCGAGTGTTTCGACTGACCAGCACCGGCCGTCCATATGAACAAACAGATTTTTGCCATCCTGCGCGACAAAGAACGCGTGCTCGACGCCGTTGACGATTACACGGCCGTGATGGTTATCGAGCCGGTCATGTTGAACATTGACGAGATGCCCGTCGATTTCGAGCAGGATATCCCCGCCACCGCGCACCGGTTCCACGACGTGGACCGTGTTACCGAGTTTGAATCGCGGCTGCATCTAGTTTCTCCAGCGCCCGATCTCGCGGTGCGGGACGGGAGTGGACTGCATGATCGATCGGATTTCGCGTTCCGACAAAAGTGCAGCCGCCAGCAGGGCCTGCCGCTCGGCCGGCGTGGGTTCGTGTTTCTGTAGGGCACACGCATGGTGGACGACGAATCCGGTGTCCGTATCGCCTTCGGCAAACGGTGGCAGTTTCAGTATCTCTCCGAGGTACTCCGCGTTTGTGCTCACCCCCAACAGAACGAATTCGCGCAATGCGGCGACTGCGCGGGCGGTCGCCGCTTGGCGCGTCTCCCCGTACGCAATCAGCTTGGCCAGCATGGGATCGAAGGCGCTAGTCACCGCCTGGCCCTGGTACAAACCGCTGTCGAAACGCACGCCGTCGCCGCGCGGTTCACGCAAGTATAGGACGCGGCCCGTCTCCGGCACGAAACCACCATACGCGTCTTCCGCGCAGATACGGCACTCGATGGCATGACCCGAAAAATTGATGTCGTGCTGCTCCAAGGCCAACGAATTCCCGCTTGCGATGCGCAGCTGCTCGGCGACTATATCGACGCCGGTGACCAATTCCGTAACGGGATGTTCCACCTGGATACGTGTATTCATTTCGAGAAAAAAGAAATCCCCCTCGGGGGTATACAGAAACTCAACCGTACCCGCGTTCGAGTAGCGTGCGGCAGCCGCGATACCTACCGCAGCATGACAAATCTCCGCCCGCTTGGCCGCATCCAGAGCCGGCGACGGCGACTCCTCGATGAGCTTTTGAAAGCGGCGCTGTATCGAACATTCTCTCTCACCCAGATGAATCGCTCGCTCACCGTCGCCAAGTACCTGTACTTCGATATGTCGTGTGCGGTCGAAATAACGCTCGACGTAGACGCGTTCATCGCCGAAATACTTGTCCGCCTCCGACGCCGCCACCTTCAACGTCCGCTCCAGTTCGTCCGGCGACCGCACGATACTCATTCCCTTGCCGCCGCCGCCCGCGGACGCCTTCACCACCAGCGGATATCCCAAGGCGGCCACGGCCGCCTCGAACCCCGAACTGTCGGGAGCGGCGGACACCGAAGGCGGGACGGGAAAGCCGTGCTGCGCGACGAATGCGCGCGCGCGGATCTTGTCACCCATCAGCTCGATGACCTCCGGCGTGGGCCCCACGAAACGGATGCCGGCCGCCTCCAACTCACGTGCAAACCGTGCGTTCTCGGCCAGGAAACCGTACCCCGGATGTACGGCATCGGCCGAACATCGTCGCGCCGCCTCCACGATCTGGGCGCTGTCCAAATAAGCGGCGGTGGGCGTATCCCCCACGATCCGTACCGCCTTATCGGCGAGACGGACCGCTGGCGAATGACGGTCGCTGTCGTGAAAAACGAGCACCGATTCGATACCCATCTCCTGCAGACAATGCAGTATCCGAAGTGCGATCTCACCGCGGTTGGCAATCAGAACCTTATTGAATCGTCGATCTTGCACCATGCTCGGAAAATCCCCGCGGTGGCGGCCGATCACGCCCGGTGCCCTGCGATGGGCTACGGACTCCGGACCTGTACGCGACGAATGTAACTCATTACTAAGTGTTACTCAACTATTATGCCTTTAATTGCGTACTTACTTCTGTTGCAAAACCGTATTATATTGAGTATTACTCAACATTGAGAAACGCACGCAGACCCGTCGGCCATGGCCACTGCTACCCGGTCGGATCGTAGGAAAATCGTCCGCCAATCCAAGCGTACACGAATCGCCGCCATCCTCGCCGCCGCCCGCGAGGAATTCGAGCGGCGGGGTTACGAAAAGGCGAAAGTGGCAGACATAGCCGCCCGCGTCGGAGTGGTGGAAGGAACCGTATTTCACTACTTCGCCAATAAGCGCGCATTGATGTTCGGCGTGATGGAGCATTTCTACCGCCGCATCACCGAAGACCAGCGCAAGGGAATCAAGGGCATCCGCGGCACCCGAAACCGATTGCGCTACGTGATCTGGCACCATCTCGACATCATGAGTCGGAACGCGGCGCTTTGCGGTGTTATCCTACGGGAATCGCGGGGCCTGGATGGAACTCTCTCGAAGGATATTCAGGGTTTCAACCGCCGCTATACCGAGTGCTTGAAAACCGTAGTCGAAGAGGGCATCGCAGGCGGGGACATCCGTCCGGGTACACCCGCCGCCCTGGTTCGCGACACCGTTTACGGCAGCATTGAACACGCTTTATGGAGCCTGCTAAGCGAGGGCCACGACATCGATGTAGAGAAGAGTGCCGACGCGCTCACTGACCTGGTGTTCCACGGGATCAGCACGGACACTGAGGCGCTCGACAAGCGGGAAGTCGCGTCTTTAATCCGTAAACTGGAACGGTTGATCTGATCGAGGACAATGACCGGTAACGCTGACGCGGCGCATCCAACCATCATCACGACAGAGGCTCACAGCGCTTCGAGGTGACGGAATGAAAAGAGAGGTCATGGAATGTGACGTCGTGATTGTCGGCGGGGGACCGGCAGGTTTGACAGCGGCGTGCCGGCTGATGCAGTTAGCGACGACTGCGGAACGTGAACTGAGTGTTGTCGTTCTGGAGAAGGGCTCCGAAATCGGAGCGCATATTCTTTCCGGTGCGGTCATCGAGCCCCGTGCCTTGGAAGAATTGTTTTCCGACTGGCGGAAGCGAGAGGCGCCGTTGCACACGCCGGTTACGGAGGATCAGGTTTACTTTCTACGCTCGCCGCAAGCGGCGACCAAAGTCCCCAGAGCTCTGGTGCCGAAACCCATGCACAACCCGGGCAATTATGTGGTAAGTCTGGGAAATGTTTGCCGCTGGCTGGGTGACCAGGCCGAGCAGTTGGGTGCGGAGATCTTTCCCGGATTTCCGGCAGCGGAAATCCTCTACAACGATGGCGCGGTGGCCGGTGTCGTCACGGGCGACATGGGGGTCGGTGCCGACGGCGAGCCAAAACCGGGCTTCGAGCCGGGCATGGAGCTGCGTGCGAAGTACACCCTACTCGCCGAAGGCTGCCGGGGTCACTTAGGAAAATCGCTGATCGAGAAATTCGCCTTAGACGCCGACGCCGATCCCCAACATTACGGCATCGGACTCAAAGAGCTCTGGGACATCGACCCTGAGAAACACCACCCGGGGTTAGTCATCCACGGCGCCGGTTGGCCGCTGACCGACAGTCGTAGTTCGGGCGGATTCTTCCTCTATCATCTCGAGAACCATCAGGCGGTGGTGGGCTTGATTGTGGACCTGAATTATAACAATCCCCATGTCAGCCCGTTCGACGAGTTTCAGCGCATGAAGCATCATCCGCTCATCGCGGCCCATTTAGGCGGGGGCAAACGGGCCGCCTACGGCGCTCGTGCAATCACCAAAGGTGGACTCAACGCCCTGGTGAAGATGTCGGCGCCGGGCGCATTGTTGCTCGGTTGCAATGCCGGAACACTCAACTTTGCCAAGATCAAGGGAACGCATACGGCGATGAAGTCGGGCCTCGTCGCCGCCGAAACGGTGTTCGCGGCGTTGCAGGAGGACGACTCCGGAGGGCGGGATCTCACCGCGTTCGGCGACGCCTTTCTTTCCAGTTGGGCGGGTGACGAACTACGCCGCAGCCGCAACTTCGGACCGGCCCTGCACAAATGGGGGCCTTACCTGGGGGGAACGTTCAACTACTTCGATCAAAACTGGTTCGGCGGCAAGCTGCCTCTGACACTGCATGACCGATCCCGGGACCATGAACAGCTAAAACCGGCGCGTGACTGCACACCCATCGAATATCCGAAACCCGACGGCCGGCTGAGCTTCGACAGACTGTCGTCGGTGTTCATCTCCAATACCAATCATGAGGAAGACCAGCCCGTCCACTTGCGGCTCGCCGATCCTGCTATTCCGATTGAAATCAATCTCGATCGCTATGACGCTCCCGAACAACGCTACTGTCCGGCCGGTGTCTATGAAATCATCGACGAGAACAGCCCGACCGGCCCACGGTTGCAGATCAACGCGCAAAACTGCGTACACTGCAAGACCTGTGACATCAAGGACCCGTCACAGAACATCACCTGGGTTACCCCCGAAGGTGGCGGCGGGCCCAATTATCCGAATATGTAAGTCGATACCGGGATGAGACGGCGCATGGGCCCCGCGATCGTTTTCAGGTGTCGACTTCTCCCCTACTCGGCGCCCGTACCGTACAATCGGTGGTGCTTCGCATGACCCGTTTGACCCCGATAACCTCAACGTTTGTGGCGAAAGACGGACTGGAGATTTTCGCCTATCGCTGGCAGCCGGAAAACGCCGACACCGTCCGTGGCGTTCTGCAACTGGTCCACGGCTCGCTGGAGCATGTATTCCGATACCAGCACTTCGTCGAGAAACTTGTCGGAGCCGGTTATGCCGTCTATGCCAACGATATACGCGGGCACGGACAGACCGCCACTCGTTCGGGACTTTTTTCCTATTTCTCCGACCAGCGCCACGGCTGGGAACTCGCCGTCGATGACCTTGGCGTCGTCACCGAGGACTTGAAAAAGCAGTGGCCGGAGCTGCCCGTGTTTATCTTCGGGCACAGCATGGGGTCGATTCTGGTCCGCGATTACGTCTCTCAGCGCGGCGAAGAATTTCGCGGTGCGCTGATTACCGGTACCGGGCGGGCCAAATCCTTCCTGTTGTACCCCGGCCTTTTATTGGCGAAGCTGTTTGCCCTGTTCGGCAAGAAGCGCCCAAGCCCTATTCTGCATTTTCTGATCTACGGCGCCTTGAACAGAGCTGTCGAGAATCCCACCACCGACTACGACTTTCTGTCACGCGACGCGGCGGAAGTACAAAAGTACATCGATGATCGGTTGAGCGGGCACACCGCCACCGTAGACTACGCCCACGAAATGGCGCGCGGCGTCATCCGCGCCCACGCGTCGTCGACGTTTACCGGCACGCCGAGAGATCTGTCGTTGTTTTTTTTCTCGGGCCTCGCCGATCCGGTCGGCGGCCCACAAGCCAAATATGTCCGCGAGGCGGAGGCGGCTTACCGCCAGGCGGGGGTACGTGACGTTACAACGAAACTGTATCCGGGCGCGCGCCATGAACTCCTCAACGAGACGAACAAAGAAGAAGTCATGGCCGACGTGATTCAGTGGCTGGATGCACGCACCGACGGGGGTCCGTGACACGACCGATCGCAGCCCGAAACCGCGCCGCTCCGCGGAGCCATGGGACGGCCGCCCGCCCCCGGTAGGTTCAGATATTGATCAGAATTCCGAACGCGATTAAGTCGATATCCGCTTCACCGATGTCGTCGTCTCCGACGTCGAAGTACCGCTCCCATTCGATGCGCAGAACCACGCGTTCGTTCACGTCATATTGTGCCGCCGCCCCGGCCGCGAGCCCGAGGGAACTCTCGTCGTCGGACACCCTCACGCGCGGCGCCGAGGCCTTTACGTCAACGTCGGAGTAAAATCCCCCCAGTTTACCGACGATACTGAAGCTGCCGCCGACCGGCAAAGCACCGGTGGCAAAAATACCGAACCCGTCCACTTCCGCTTTAGCACGAACCGGCACTCCAAGAGTGATCGCACGGGCACTCGCTTCACCTAAATCGACATATGCCGCCTCAACACCGAAGTGTTGTGTAAACTGATATCCACCGAACAGTTTCCAGCCCGTATCCGTGTCGTCACAGTCGATAACCGCGATGCTCGGGTCATCTCGCAACTCATCACAGGAGTCATCCAGGTCCGACCGGCCCACGCCGGCGCCGACATAAAATCCCTGTGCCGACACCAGGGTTGAAAAGTGTACCAATACGGCGAACAAGGCGATGCGGGGGAGTGTTCCTTTCATATTCTGCTCCTTAATTTGTTTCTTAGAACGCGAGGTTTTCTATTATGAAGCCGATCACCGGTTAACCGCTTGATCCACGTCATATACGGAGAACATGCGGTGCCCGGTTCGAAGGCGCGCCTCCGCGATGCATTGCGGTCGTGCTCGCTCCTCCGCCCGACCGGGTCCGCCTCCATCCTGCCGGGCCGGTTGGTCTGGGCGGCCCGACACACCCCGCGAAACCTTGTAGAATTCTCGCCGATCGGGGAGAAACGAATTCGGAGCCTGACCCAAATGTGACATCGCGTGAGCCCAAAGACGCTGAACAATTCGGCGGAGAACTGCTACCGCTCAGCGCGTGCGAAATCCGCACTCTGTTGCTTAAGCGGCAGGTCTCGCCGTCTGAGCTCATCGACATATGCCGGCGGCGGATCGCGGCGACCGATCACCTGATCAATGCGCTGCCGACACGCTGCTTCGAACGGGCGCTGGCGCACGCTGGTCGCATCGAAACCCGCGACATCGACGACGATTCCGGCGCCCTACTCGCCGGTTTACCGGTAGCGATCAAAGATCTCAACGACGTGGCGGGTGTTCGCACGACCTACGGCTCTACGATCTTCGCCGACCGCATTCCGGAGCGTTCGGATTACACCGTGGAGCGTCTGGAAGCGAACGGCGCGATCGTGCTGGCCAAGTCCAATACACCGGAATTCGGCGCCGGCGGGACCACCTTCAACGACGTGTTCGGCGCCACCGCCAACCCGTGGGATACCGGGAAAACCAGTGGCGGCTCGTCGGGCGGCTCGGCGGCCGCCATCGCCAGCGGTCAGGTCTGGGGCGCATTCGGTTCGGATTTCGGCGGCAGTCTGCGCATCCCGGCGAGCTTTTGTGGTGTGGTCGGGCTGCGCCCGACCCCGGGCCGCGTACCCCGTGGTCCGGCAAGCCATCCGTTTTCCAACCTGTGGGTGGATGGACCTATTGCGCGTAACGTCGCGGACTGCGCGTTGCTGCTCGACGCGATGACCGGGCGCGACAACCGCGATCCGCTGTCGCTGCCGAAGGCGAAGCGTCCGTTCCGCGCCGCCATCGACGATCCCCATTACGTATGCCCACGCATCGCCTACAGCGCGGACCTGGGCATCGCTCCGGTGGACGCACGCATCCGAACCGGCTTCGCACGGATCGTTGATCGGCTCGGTGACTTCGCCGCCACGCTGGATGAGACGCATCCCGATCTGTCTTCGGCCCGTGATGTCTTCCAGGTGCTGCGCGCGGCGTGGATGGCCGGTGACATGCTGCCGCTTCTCGAAAGTCACGAAGACAAACTGAAACCGGAGCTGGTGTGGAACATCCGCAAGGGACTCGCCCTGACGGCCGGCGAAATCGGGCGCGCGGAGATCGAGCGCGGGCATCTCTACCGCCGCATGATCACGCTTTTCGAACACTACGATGTACTTCTGACGCCGACAACCAGCCTCCCCGCATTCGACGTGAGCCTGCGTTATCCGCAGACCGTGGACGGCGTAGAGCAGGAAACGTATCTGGACTGGTACTCGCTGACCTACAGTATTTCCCTGACTGCGTGTCCGGCAATCTCAGTCCCGGCAGGATTCACCGCGGAGGGCCTGCCGTGGGGTCTCCAGATCGTCGCCCCACCGTTTGCGGAAGCAGCTCTGCTGCGGACGGCAGCGGAGATCGAGCTGCTGCTGGGCGTCGGCCCCACCATTCCGATCGATCCGCGCTCCGACTCATCGGCGTAACGACCCCTTACCGTCCGCTATGGCTGTCGGAACAGCATCTCCGGAAGCCACAGGGCCAGCTGGGGAAAAAACAACACCAGCAGCAAACCCATCACCTGTATCACCATGAACTGCATCATGCCGATATAGATGTCGGAAAGACTCCATTGCGGCACCACACCTTTGATGTAGTATGCGGACAACGCCACCGGCGGCGATAACCATGCGGTCTGCAGGCACACCGCCACCAGGGTGCAAAACCATACCAGATCGATCTGCAACTCGGTTATCAACGGCATAAAGATCGGAATGACGATAAGAACGATCGGTACCCATTCGAGCGGCCATCCCAGAAGGAAGATGAGCCCCAAGATGAAAATCAAAATGACCGTAGGTGGAAAAGGCAGATCGAGCAGCGCTTCGGCGATCAGGGTCGCAGTGCCGAGGCGCGCGAACACGGCACCGAAAAAGTTGGACGCGGCGACCAGGAGCAGAATCATGCTCGAGGTGACGATCGTGGCGTAGACCGCTTCCTGCAGGTTTTTCCACGACAGTCGGCGATATGCGACCGCCAACAACAACGCGCCCGCCGCCCCCATCGCCGCCGCGTCGGTCGGGGTGGCCAGGCCCGCGAGAATGCTCCCTAAAACCGCGAGAATCAGCACCGCCAGCGGAATGATTCCGAGCAGCAACTCCCTGAGAATCTCTGCAAACGAGCCGGCGCGCAGTTCCTGCGGCAGCGCCGGGCCCAGCTCGGGATTGATGTAACACCGCAACAGCGCGTACACCGTGTACAGGCTCGCCAATAAAATTCCGGGTACAACCGCGGCGGCGAAAAGCTCGGTAATTGGCGCGCCGACCACGGGTCCCATGACGACGAGCATCACGCTCGGCGGGATCAACATCCCGAGCGTGCCGCCGGCGGTAATCGCGCCGGCACTCAAACGGGTGCTGTAACCGCTCTTACGCATAATCGGCGCTGCCATCACCCCAAGGATGGTCACTGAGGCGCCGACGATTCCGGTGGCCGCCGCAAACAGCGTCGCCGTGCTCAGCACGGCGATATACAGCGAACCCTTGACCGGGGCCAATAGCAGCTGAAATCCGTGAAACAGCCGGTTCATCAGGCCGGTCCGTTCGAGCACATAGCCCATGAACAGAAACAGCGGCACCGCGGCCAGCAGGGTTTCGGTCATGATAGTGAACACCTGCAGCGTCATCAGGTAGAACACCACCTTCCCGATGCCGATATAGCCGAACACCAGTCCCAGAAAAATCAACGTGAAAGAAATAGGAAAACCGACGAAAATAAAGATGAACAGCGCCAGCAGGAGAAGCAGCCCCAGATACTCCGGGCTCACGACCATTTGTCCCGTTTTATGGCATCGATACACTTGAGGACTTCAGAGAGTCCCTGAATCAGGAGTAGCGCTGCGGTGAGCGGGATCACCGTCTTGAACGGGTACACTGGAGGAAGCCAGGGGCTGGTCACGATCCGTTCCAGCTGACTCCAGGACTTCAAGGCGAAACCTGCGGATACCCATAAAAAGAACCCGACCCCCGGAAAGAAGAAGAACAAGTACAAAACGAGATCCACGCTCGCCTGCACACGCGGCGACCATTTGCGATAAAAGAAGTCGGTGCGTATGTGACCCCCCCGCGACAGGGTGAACGCCGCACCCAGCATGAAGTGTGTGCCGTAGAGCATGAAGGTCATGTCGTAGGCCCACACGGTCGGCGCCTCGAACAGATAGCGGGCGAAAACCTCGTACACGAGCGCGCCCGTCATCGGAAGAATGAGCCAAGCGAAAAACTTGCCGGTAGAGGCGCCGACAAGATCGAGCCGGGCACTCCATAAGCGCAACTTCGATTCAGGCGGTTGGATCTTCGCGTCCCCTGCCAACGTGCCCCCAGACATTCGTTTCTCGGCCGACCACCCGTTTCCCAGTCACTACGCCGGACGGCGCATGAGGAACCCCCCGTCGGGAGCGTTCCTCATGCGCAACAGGCCGGTAAAGTTATTTGCTGACTGCGTTGTTACCGAGCGAGTAATACAACCCCAGCAGTTTCGTCCAATACGGGACGATGGTATCGGCGAACTCACGCTGTGAATCCAACACCTTCTTAAAGAAGGCGTTGTTTTTTGCTGCATCGTCCGTGACTTTTGCTGCCGCGCGTAGAAACTCCGGGTACAGATCCTGGGGCGTGTCGTGGATTTTGACGCCGTGCTCGGATTCCAACTGTTGGAGCGCTACCGCATTGCGGTAAATGTTGGCGGTAATCGCTTCCAGGACCGAAGCCCGCGCAGCCGCTTCGAGGATCGCCTGCAGGTCGGCGGGCAATTTATCCCAGAAGTCCTTGTTGAAAAGAATCTCCCCCAGATCGGAGGCCTGATGAAATCCCTGTAGATAATAATTCTTCCATACCTGTTGCAACCCGAGCTTGATGTCCTCACCGGGATTGATCCATTCCGCCGCATCGATCACCCCTTTCTGGGCCGAAGGAACGATTTCACCCCCCGGCAACGCCACCGCAGCGATACCCATTTCTTTGAAGATCGCACCGGTAAGCCCGGGAGGCGACCGGTACTTCAATTTTCGAAAGTCCTCGAGACTACTGATGGGTTCCTTGAACCAACCCAGCGGTTGACCGCCGGACACCTGAACGATAAACGCTTTGACGTTCGCCTTGAGATGTTCGGCATAGAGCTCCTGGTACAGATCATACCCGTCACCTTCGTAGTACCAGGCGAGAAAACCCAACTGATCCATCCCGTTTACGCTCGGCTGGTCGCTGAAAAGATAGGCGGCGGGATGCTTACCGGACCAGAAGTGCGGCCAACAAAAACCAGCCTCCACCACGCCCTGATCTACCGCGTCGAGAATCTCGTTGGACTTGACGACCGCACCGGCCGGCAGGATTTCCGCCTCCAAACGCCCGCCGGACATCGCTTTCAAACGTTCGGCGAAGCTCTCTAGCAGATTGAAGTACATGCTGCCGGATACCAGCGCCGACTGTACTTTGAATTTTACGGTATCAGCGGCGCTTGCCGAGACGGGAACAACCAGAAAACCCGCCGTAAGCATCGCTGAAAACAGGGAGATACCAACACGCCTCATAGTGTGCTCCTCCGGCTTTGGTGGGGAAACACAGACTACGCCCGCGCGAAATCAGGGTCAACACGGGCGCGTCGGGTTGCTCAGGGCGTACGATGGAGTGACGACGACGCGTTAAGTTGTCGCGAATTGCAATCCCGATATCGCATGACCCCAGCGGCGCCCTTATTGACCGAGTAATAACCCTCCTCTCTTACTCCATTGGCATTGCCTATTTCATGGCCGCGATCGAGGACGCCGTCCTGCGTACAACCCGATCAACGCAAACGTGCGACTGACCGGCCCCCGCCGTAAGATCGCCGGTAACTCGAACGGTCACACGCACGGCACGGTGACTGCACCGGCAGGCGGAGCGCGGGGGCAAGACGGGCCATCGCGTGGCGGTCGCGACCCGCGAAAGATGACCGTCCGAGTACCACACATTGCCCCGCAGTACGACGAGATACGCATTGTCTTCACGCCGCAGTCGTTTATGCTATATGCCCAGTCGCAAGCCGTGGATCTTTCACTCGACCAGGAGGAACCATCATCATGAACACAAACAGATTGCTGTTACCGTTTATTTGTGTCCTTGGATTTGCTTCAACCGTGGAGGCGGCGGACCAGGATTTTTCCCCTTACGGAACCGCCAAGACCGATCTCAAAGAATATCCCACCATCAATGCCGTGTTTGACGTGAATTACGAAGACCCCACGAAGTTGAACATCCTGTATAACTTCGTCAAGAACACGTCGAAACCGCTGAAAGGCAAAATGGTGGTGGTCACCCATGGCCCGGAATTGCGCGTGTTTGCTAAAGAGAATTATGAAAAATACCAGGGGATCGTAGACAAGTTGGCGGAACTGGTGCAGGACGGCGTCGAGTTTCGTATGTGTAACAACGCCATGCGAGCTGCGGGTTATCAGGCCACCGACATGCACGGCTTCATCACCGTGGTGACGGCGGGCTTCCCGGAAATCGCATATTTGCAGTCCCAAGGATACAAGTACATCAATCCGTTGCCCTATTCAGTCAAGGACGTTCGTTACCTGGAGCAGCCGCAAATGAAAAAGTAAACGTCGGCGGGGCGTGACACGGTCGCGTGTGCCGCGGGAAGGATGCGCGCCCGCCCGCCTGCGGCCGGGCGGACGGTGGGTCGGTGCGCGAGAGAGTTGGGATACGTCCGCGACGGTATCCGCCGGGCCAAAGGCCTTCGCGCGTAGGGCGTGCCGTGAGCGAGCTCGCCGGCAACCGAAACGGTGACCGCACGTACCACTCAAATCATATTAAGTATAGTATTATAGTACGATGGAATAACTGCCAAACCCGTACTCACTCAAGGCCGTTGTAATGGCAGATACGCAAAGCCTGCGCGGATTTCTGCGGATGGTGGAAGAACACCACCCGTCGGAGTTGTTACGTATCAAGGAACCGGTCAACACCGAGCTCGATATCACCTCACTCGTATTCGAACTCGAGCGTTTGGGCAAAAGCCCGGTGGTGGTTTACGAAAACGTGGTCAATCACACTATGCCGGTGGTCACGAACGTCGCCGGCAACCGAAACCTGCTCGCCGCCTGTCTACAGGTGTCACCTGCCGACTTACCGAGCACATTCCGCGAGCGGGTGCTTAAGCACATTCCGTGCGAGCGGGTAGACTGCGCACCCTGGCAGGAAGTGGTCATCGAGGGGGAAGTGCTCGATTTGTCGTCACTGCCGATTCCCCTGCACTTCTCCGTGGACGCCGCACCGTATATCACCGCTGGACAAATCACCGCCCGCGATCCAGAAACCGGCGTCGATACCACCGGGTTTCATCGATTGATGCTCAAGGACAAGACTCGCCTTGGTTTGTCGCTGCACTCTCGGCGCCGGATGTGGGAATTTCACCGTCGCGCCGAAGCCCGCGGCGAGGCGCTGCCGGCCGCCGTCACACTCGGTATTCATCCGTTGCACTACATGGGTTCTATGGTTTATGCCTACCCCCCCGAGGTGCGCAAGTTTGAAATTATCGGTGGACTGTTCGGCGAACCATACCGTCTGGCGGCGTGCGGCGCTGCTGATCTCGAGGTTCCGGCGGGCGCCGAAATCGTCATCGAGGGGGAGATACTGCCGAATGTTCAGGAACCAGAAGGCCCTTTCAGCGAGTTTACCGGCTACGCGTCTTACCGCTCGACACAGAATGTATTCGTCGCACACCGCATGCACATGCGCCGCGACGCGTTGTTCCACTCTATCGTCTCCGGTATGTCCCAGGACCACATCCTGATTTCGTGTATTACGCGCGAAGGGGAAATCCTCAACACGCTGCGCCGTAACCTGCCCAATGTCATTGCCGTACACGTACCCCATCGGACATGCGGGGCGTTCATGGCGTTCATACAGATGCGCAAGACCGGCGAGGGCGAACCGCAGCAGGCGATCATGGCGGCATTGGGTACGGAGTTCTATACCAAATACGTCATCGTCGTAGACGAGGACGTAGACATATTCGATATGAGTGACGTGATGTGGGCGGTCGCCACGCGGGTCCGCGCCGCCGACGACATCGTGATGATACCGGGTTGCAAAGCGGCGGTCCTCGATCCCACCTCCGACCCAGACACGTTCACGGTCACTAAAGTCGGGATCGACGCGACGCGCCCGACCGGTCGCGATTTTGCCGAGCGTTTGACGATCTCCGAATCACAACGCCGGAGGGTGCGTGAGGTCCTGCGCGCATCCGGTGTTGAGCTGTAGCATCCAGGGTACCGGCGCGGGGTACCGCACGCCCACCCTACGGGGCCACGTCCGAGCCAGGAGCGGCCGTGGAACCGCCACATTAAACACCGAAGGAGGAAACGCTAATGTCCGTCAACTCACACCGTAGAAAACTGCTTACTTCATTCATTTTGCCCGTCGCCGCACTCAGCGTCGGAGTGACCCCGAGCCTCGCCCAGGATCCGGTACAGATTCGATTCGCCACGGTGGGCGTCGGGTCCGCATGGTACAACTACGGCGCCGGAATCGCCGATATGGTGAAACCGACCCTCGCTGAAGGCTCGACCATCGATGTCCTGCCGATCGCCGGTGGGGTTGGCAATATCAAGTTGCTGCAGAAAGGCGAAGCGGAACTGGGAATCAGTTTTCCCATGACGTCAGCCGAAGGCTGCGGTGGATACGGTGCGTTCGACAGCAAGCAGGACAAAGTGCGCGCACTGATCGGCGGTCTGGATATTTACTACTTCGGCACTTTCGTCACGCGCAAGTCCGGCGCGGCTACCTGGCAGGACATCATCAAACCTGACAGCGGATTCCGCCTTCTCACCACGAAAGTCGGCGGCACCGGGGAAACCGGGGTACGTCAGGTCCTGGCCCTACTCGGCTCCAGCAAGGACGCGGTCGCCAAAAACGGCGGTAGCGTCAAAGCGATGGAGCGCAAAGCCACGGCCAGCGCGATTGCCGACGGGAACGCGGACGGGTGGGCCCACGTCGTCACCAAGGGGCACCCGGTGGCCACCCAATTGACCACGACTACGGATATGTTGATGCTGCCCCTGCCCGACGACGTCATCGCCGGGATGACCGAGAAACATGGCTGGCTCGAAGCGACGGTACCGCCGAACACGTTCAACGGGCAGACGGAACCGGTGAAAACCGTCAAAGCCTCGTCCAACATACTGGTGAGCGCGGATGTTCCCGATGAAGTCGCCTACGCCTTCGCCAAGACGATGGTGGAGAATGCTGAAGAACTGAAGAAAGTGCACGCCGGACTGACGAACTTCGATCCAAAGTCGGCGGCTGACCCGGCCTTCAACGGCAATTGCCCGTTACATCCGGGCGCCGAGAAATACTACCAAGAAGCCGGCCTGCTGAAGTAAGACTGCGGCGTTGACCCGTGTGCGCGTCCCGCGCGCACGGGTTGGTTTGCCTACTTCATGGTATCTGTGTCCTTACCAGCGGGTTGGGCGCGCGCGCTGTTTGCGCTGATCGCGATCTCACTCACCGCAGCGGAGTTTCTGCCGCTGTACACGGGCGGTTACGAGTACGAAATCGCATTCCTCGCCGTTCATGTCGGCGCAACCGTCGCCATTTCATTACTGACCGTCGGAATACCCGGCAAACGCGGCACCGACGAAGGCTTACCGCTGATCGACCTGCTGCTGATTCTGGGCGTGATAGCGAGCGCCGCCTATTTTGTGTCGCAGGGCGAGCGGATCGCGGAACGGATCGAGGGTGTCGATGATGTCTACGCCCTGGACTACGTATTCGGGATCACGCTGATTGTGGTTCTGCTGGAAGCCTGCCGGCGGGTCGCCGGCAGAGTGCTTACGATCGTCGCGGCGGCGTTTATCGTTTATATCTTCGCCGGCCCCTACCTACCCGGCGCCATCGCCCACCGTGGCCTCTCGATGGAAAGATTCATCGACCTGCAGGTACTGTCTACTTCAGCCATTTTCGGGACACCGATTTCAGCCTCCGCGCATATGGTGTTCTATTTCGTCGTCGTCGGCGCCTTTTTGAAGCGTTCGGGGGCAGGTAAGCTTTTCGTCGATTTGGCCTACGGCCTGACCGCGCGTAGCTGGGGCGGCGCCGGGAAAGCGGCGGTCGTGTCCTCCGGTCTCATCGGTACCGTCTCCGGTAGTGCCGTCGCTAACGTGCTATTGAGCGGGTTGATGACCATACCGCTCATGAAGCGCTCCGGTTTCAGCGGGCGGGTTGCCGGCGCCATCGAAGCGACCGCGTCCACCGGCGGCCAGCTCGCCCCCCCGATCATGGGTGCAGCGGCCTTCGTACTCGCTGACATCGTCGGCGTCACTTACGCCCAGGTTGTGTTCGCCGCCATCGTACCGGCCATACTGTATTACGTTTCATTGTTCATGCTGGTCCATTTCTACAGTCTGCGCCACCATCTTGGCCCGGACCACAGCCTGCCTTTCGAGGAGAGCATCGCCGGCCTCAGGGACCGCTGGCACCTGCTGGTGCCCTTGGTGGTGATGATTTATCTCCTCGTATCGCGCTTTTCCCTGATGACCGTCGGTGTCTACACCACGTTGGTCATTATCGCTGTGAGTCTGATGCGTAAAACCACCCGGATGAGCGTGCGTGAAATTTTCGAGGCGGTGTTGGACGGCGCGCGTGCGGCCGCCGAGGTCGCAGTGCCTTCGGCAGTGGCGGGTATCATCGTCGGTACCCTGGTGCACACGGGCATGGCGCTCAAGTTGCAACGCTGGCTCCTGGACCTCGCCGGAGATTCACTGATGATCTCGCTGGTCGGCGCGATGCTGTTGACCATTGTGCTCGGAATGGGGATGCCAACCACCGCCGCATACCTAGTATCCGCCATTCTGGTCGCCCCGGCGCTGCAGGAACTGGGGATACCGGGGCTTGCGGCGCACCTGTTCATCCTCTATTTCGGAATTCTGTCCATGGTCACCCCCCCGGTGGCCCTGTCCGCTTATGCCGCGGCTGGGATCTCCGGCGCCAACCTATGGAACACCGGCACCCAGGCGTTCTTGCTTGCGGTTCCGGGCTTTCTCATCCCGTATGCCTTTGCGATCAATCCCGCCCTGCTGCTGCAGGGGCCCATCAGCGAGATCGCCCTGGTGACGGCCTCGGCCCTCATCGGGGTCGTTGGGCTGGCGGCAGCCTCCGGAGGTTACGCTTTCGGCCCGATCACTCTGCCATTGCGCATCGCGTTATTTGTTTTCTCGCCGTTCTTGATCGCACCCGATTTTTCAACCGACGCGATCGGCCTTGGGGGATTGTGCGGCGTCTCCCTGTACCAGTGGCTACGGGCAAAGAAAGCGCGGCCCGCCTCCGAGCCCGTAACGCCGAGCCGCGAATAAGACTATCGACGAACCTGATGATATTCATGAGGGGATAAACCAACGATGCGTACTGAGATTAAGGCCGGCTGGATCGTAGGGCACGAAAACGGTAAACATACACTACTCCGTAACGGCTCCATAGTGTACGAAGGCAACCGGATCATTTACGTCGGTGGGCGATTCCATGGCAACGTGGGAAAAACCATCGACGCCAGCGATAAACTGGTGGCGCCCGGATTTATTGACACGCACGTACACTCCGGTCACCGCGCTTCCCACCGTCTGATCACCGACACCGGAAGGCCAATGTATTACGGGCAACCGTTCCTGGAAATCTCGGTACCCAAAGAAGGCGCCGTCGTAAGCGGCGACCCTCGCTACCTGAAGCACGGTGCCGCCGGCGTGCAGGCTGCTTTTCAGTTGAACGCTCAGTTTACGGTCGCCGAACTGCTCCGCAACGGCGTCACCACGTTCGTCGAATTCGGCAGTCAGGCACGCGTGCAGAACGCTCTGCTCGAAGAGGTGACGCGACTCGGCGCGCGCGCTTACCTGGCTCCGGGATACGACTGCGGGCGCTGGGTCGGTGACGACCAGGGGCGATTGAAACGAGTGCGTAACGACGACCTGGGAATCGAGGGGCTGGAGGTGGCGCTGAACTGGATTGCGGAGTACGCAGGCGTGGCCGACGGCCGCGTGCGCGGCATACTGGTGCCGCGGGAGGTCGAGACCGCCTCCATAGAGGTGTTGAAACGCACCCGGCAGGCGGCGGATGACCTGGGATTACCCATCGCCACGCACGCCGCCTACAGCGTCATCGAGTTCTACGAAGTCGTGAGGGAACACATGATGACTCCCATAGAGTTATTGGACGAATTGGGACTGCTGCGCCCGACGCTCAATATCGGACATGGGAATTTCATTGCTGACAATCCGAACCTCAACTACTCGGTCGCCCGCGACCTGTCATTGATGGGAAATGCTGGAGCATCCATTTCACACTGCCCGATCAATATCGTGCGCCGCGCTCGGGTCCTCGACAACTGGCAGAAGTACGCGCAGGCTGGTGTGAACATATCGATTGGTTCAGACACTTACCCGCGTGACATGATTATGAACATGCGTACCGCTTCGTATCTCGGAAAAATCGCAAGTCATACGTATCTGGCGTCGACTGCCGGTGAGGTATTCAGCGCCGCGACCCTCGGCGGCGCCAAATCCTTGGGCCGAGACGACCTCGGACGTTTGCAGGAAGGGGCGCTCGCGGACATTATCATTATCGATCTGAGCGGGCGTGATTCACTGCGCTATGGACCCGTGCGCGACCCGATAAAAAGCGTCGTCGAATGCGGTGTCGGTGACGACGTCGACACCGTCATCGTCGACGGCGTTACGGTGGTGGAAAACGGCCGGATACCCGGCGTGGACTTCGCAGCATTACGTGAGGCGGCGCAGAACGCGGGGGAACAGGTGTGGGCGACGCTGCAAGAATGGGACCCGTTGGGCCGGACCGACGCAGAAGCCTGCCCCTGGTCTTACCCGCTGGTCCACTGACGCGACCCTACTCGGTGTCGCCGACGCCGTCGAGTCCGGTGGGCTGGGCGCCGCGCCATCGCCTGGTGACGCCGGCCTCGATGTCGAACAGATCCAGCACTCGACCTACCGTTTGATCAACGATATCGGCGACTGAGGATGGGGCACTGTAATAACCCGGTACCGGCGGCGCGATGATCGCTCCCGCCTCGGCGAGCCGCGTCATGGTACGCAGGTGCAAGGCGTGCAGCGGCGTTTCGCGGACTACCAAAACCAGGCGACGCCGTTCCTTGAGGACCACATCCGCCGCTCGCGTGAGCAGGCTAGACGTGACACCGGTGGCTATTTCAGACATGCTGCGTATCGAACAAGGAATAATCACCATCCCCATGGTATGAAACGATCCACTGGATATTGCGGCTCCGATTTCTCCGTTGCCATACACGACGTCGGCGAGTTCATGCACCGCTTTGCGCTCGAATTCCGTTTCACAGGCCAGCGTCAAAGCAGCCGCCTTGGTCATCACAAGGTGCGTCTCGATATCCAACTCCTTCAGCACTTGCAATGTGCGCACGCCGAGCACCGCCCCCGAAGCTCCGGATATGCCGATAATCAAACGTTTCGATTGTGTCATGGGTGAAACTCCGTACCAGGCGAATCAATGACGACCCCAGCCCCTCACGATTCCGACGTCCAGTTTATCACCGCCGCCGACGGTACGCGCCTGGCCTACCGCCGCAGCGCTGGACGCGAACCCGGTATCGTATTTTTCGGCGGATTCCGCTCGCACATGGAGGGTGAGAAAGCGCAATCGGTGCATGCGCATGCGCAACACCGCCAACACGCATGTCTGCGCTTTGACTATTCGGGCCACGGTCGTTCCGGGGGTCGATTCGAAGACGGGACCATCGGCGGGTGGGCGGACGAAGCGGTGTTGGTGATCGACGCCCTCACGACCGGTCCGCAAATTCTGGTGGGCTCCAGCCTGGGCGGATGGATCGCTTTGCTCGCCGCCCTGGCGCGCCCGGAGCGGATCGCCGGCATCCTCACGGTCGCTCTAGCCGCGGACTTCACGGTCCACCTTCATGAGGTGTTGTTCGATGAAACACAACGCGAGACCCTGGTGCGAGCTCGTCGGGTCACGGTGCCAGATTGCTACGGCGACGAACCTTACGTCATTACTCGCAGACTCATCGAAGAGGCTGCGCCCCACCTGCTGCTCGACAAACCACGTATCCCCATCAGCACTCCGGTTCGCCTTATTCACGGGAAACAAGACGCGGATGTACCGTGGCAAACCAGCGAACGGGTGCGCGCGCTTCTGGACAGCAACGACGTACACCTCACGTTTATCGAGGATGGGGACCACCGCCTATCGCGGCCATCGGATATCGAACTGATTCTCCGTCAGCTGGACGATCTGATCCACGCAGCCCGACCACGCACCAGCCCCTCACGGATACACGGTTAGCCACCCAAATACGCGTTCTTCACGTGCGAGTCACGCAAGAGCTCGTGCCCTGTGCCCTGAAGCACGACCGTGCCGGTTTCCAGCAGATAGGCCCGATCGCACATCTCGAGTGCGGCAAAAGCATTCTGTTCGACCATCAGTACCGTTACCCCCTGCTCTTTGATCGTGCGGATGATTTCGAACGTGCGCTCCACCAGCTGCGGCGCCAACCCCAGCGACGGTTCGTCGAACATCATCAATTTCGGCCGTGACATCAGGGCTCGCCCAATCGCCAGCATCTGCTGTTCTCCGCCCGATAGCAAGCCGGCCGCCTGCTTGCGACGCTCTTTCAAGACCGGGAATCGCGAGAAGATCATTTCCAGATCCTCCGCGATTCCAGCGCTGTCCCGGCGCAGATAACACCCCATATCGAGATTCTCCTGGACCGTCATGTGCGCAAACACACAACGACCCTCCGGACAATGGGCGATGCCTCTGGTAAGCACACCCTTGGGCGGCAACCCGCTGATGTCCTCATCCTGGAACCACACCGATCCGGTACGCGGCGCGAGCAACCCGGATATCGTGCGCAGGGTGGTCGATTTACCGGCGCCGTTGGCGCCGATGAGCGTCACCAGTTCGCCCTCGCGAACTTCGAGCGAAACGTCCTCGAGTGCGCGCACCTTTCCATAGTTGCAGCTGACGTTTTTCAACTCAAGCATGCCGTGAATCGGTGCCCAGGTACGCTTCCAAGACGGCCGGTTCTCGTTGCACCTCCCGCGGCGTCCCGTCAGCAATCAATCTTCCCTGGTTCAAGACGACCACGCGATCCGATACGTTCATCACCAGTTGCATGTCGTGCTCCACCAGTAAGATCGTCACACCTTGATCGCGGATTCGTTCGACCAAACGCATGAAATCGGTGGTCTCCGCCGGGTTCATACCTGCCGCCGGTTCGTCGAGGAGCAGGAATTCGGGCCCGGCTCCCAGCGCCACCGCGACTTCGAGCAAACGCTGTTCGCCGTAGGGCAAACTGCCGCCGAGCTCATGGGCCCGATGTGCCAGACCGACAAATTCGAGTACCCGAGTCGCTTCGCGTCTGAGTTCACGCTCCTCCTCTCCGACGGATCGCGCTTTCAAGAGCACCTTCCACAAGCTCTGGCGGGATCGCAGGTGCGCACCAATCAAAACATTGTCCAGTACGCTATGGGCCGCGAACACGCTGGTCTTCTGGAAGGTGCGCACCAAACCCAACCGCGCAACCTCGTGGGGGGACAGTCCGGTCAGCCCCCGGCCCCGGTAACGTACGCCGCCTCCGGAGGGGGCGAGGTAGCCGGTGATAACATTGAACGCAGTAGTTTTCCCGGCACCGTTCGGTCCGATCAGGCTCAGAATCTCTCCCTCACGCACCTCGAAACACAGATCTTCTATAGCGGTAAGTCCGCCGAATCGCACTTCCAGGGCGTCGACCGAAAGCAGCGTGGCGTTCACGCCGAACCGCCCCCGGTGCGGCGCCGCGCATTGTCTTTTGTCATGACCGGCTCATGGGCGTCGCCGAATTTGGACCGCCACAGCTTGACGACCGCAGGCACGATACCCTGGGGAAGAAACACGACCACCAGGATCATCAGGAGTCCGAACAACATCCATTGTATTTCGGGAGCAGTCACATCGCGTAACAACTCCGGTACGATGCCGAAGATGAGTCCCCCCACGACGGGACCGGCGAGCGTACCTTTGCCACCGGTGATCACCATAATTACCATGGTCACCGTGTAGATGAATAGAAACACATCCGGATCGACGATACGCACATAGTGCGTGTACAGACCGCCGGCCGCTCCGGCTATGGCCGCGGACATCACTGCCGCCAACACCAGATAGCGAGTGACGTCCACGCCCACCGACTGCGCCAGGGACTCGTTCTCCCTGAGGGCGATCATGGCGCGGCCGAATCGCGAATGCACCGTATGTTTGATAACAATGTAAGACAAGACCGCCACCGTGAGCACAAGATAGTAATTCGGCACCTTTTTGTAAAACGTTTGTTCCCAGATACCCGGAAGAGACACGCTGAATGGCGGAATGTTGTTCAGGGCCATGGGGCCCTCGGTAAGGTCGATCCAATTGAGCGCGATGAGCCGCACGACCTCAGCGAAACTGATGGTAACGATGACGAAATACGCGCCCCGCACCTTGAACGAGATCTTGCCGAGGAACCAGCCACACAGACCCGCGACGCCGATTCCGACGACGAATGCGACCCACACCGACTTGGGTGCCACAACGAACATGAAGGCGCCGATCTGGACGTCAAAACCCAGCGACATCAGTGCGCTGGTGTAAGCACCAATGCCGAAGAACGCTACATGGCCGAGGGATAGCTGTCCGGTGTACCCGAGAAGCAGATTTAAACTCATGGCGGCGATTACGAATATGCCGCTGGAAATGAGAACATGTAAGAAATACTGATCGTGCATCCACAGTGGGATGGAGATCAGAAACGCTAACCATAACCAACCCAGAAAACGCATTATCCGACTCGCTGCTTTTCCGAGAACAAACCGGTCGGACGGAAAATGAGCACCACGATGATGAGTAGAAACCCCATCGCGTCCCGGTAGCCCGAAGAGATATAACCGGCACCCAACTCCTCGGCAAACGCCAGAATGAAGCCTCCGATGGCGGCCCCCCAAAAGTTACCCATGCCCCCGAGAATAACGATAGCGAAAGCCTTCAATGCAGCCAGGTTACCCATCGTCGGAGTCACGATGAACACCGGCCCCAGCAACGCGCCGGCGGTCGCCGCGAGCCCCGAACCGATGGCAAACGTGGCCAGATAGATGACATTGATATTGACCCCCATCAACATGGCTGTGTGCCGGTCCTGAAACGTCGCGCGCATGGCCTTGCCGAGGCGCGATCGCTGGATGACCAGGTTAGTGACGACAATGATGAAGATGGCCACAACGAACACGAACACCCGGCTCCATGCGACCGAAACGTTTCCAACCACCAGGGGGTCGGCGGGAAACGGCATGCTGATGGATTTTGCTATTCCCGTCCAAATGAATTGTTCGGCGTTTTGCAAGATAATCCACGCGCCGATCATGATCAGCATCGTCGCGTCGATATCTGCACCGCGCATGGGACGCAGCAAGAGAATTTCGAGAATAGCACCGAGAATCACGCCGCCTACGATGGCGAGCAGAATGGAAACGAAGAAATTGAGCTCGAGCACCATCACGAACAGATACACCATATAGGCGCCGAAGGTGTACAGCTCGCCGTGAGTGAAATTCACCACGCGCATAATTCCGAATATCAGCGTCAAACCGATCCCCAACAACGCGTAGGTCCCTCCAAGCATCAGGGCATTGAGGATGTGCTGAAGGAATTGGTCCATGGCGAACGTCCGGCGCGGGGCAACGACGAGCCCGGTAATGGCTGTGGTATGCGTCGCCGGCCTGGAACCTTCCGGTTCGGGCCGGCGACGTGGGCAGACGGTCTAGTTATGCGCCAGGAAGCGCGATCTTGCCATCTGTGATAGTGACGATATATACGTTTGGCACATTCTGGCCGCTCTCCTTGCCCGCAGGACCCTGCTTAGTGAAACTGATGTCTCCATTTACGCCCTTCACATTGACGTTCCACAGTGCTTGACGTATCGCGTCGGGTTCGATGTTTGACACGGATTTGAGGGCGGCGGCGATAGTCATGATTCCGTCGTAACCCCGGAAGCCTTCGGTGAGACCGGCGAAGTTAAATCCCCTCTTTTCCCACGCCCCGACGAACTTTTTCGCCACATCCGGATTCGGTGCCGCTTCGGGAAACCAGGGCGCAAAAAACAAAATGTGATAACTGCCGTCCGCCGCTGCACCCGCTTGTTCGATCAGTTGGTCTGGGGACTGTGAGCCACCGGTGGTAATGATCTGATGTTCCACGCGCAGCGCCTTCGCCTGCTTCAGGACCAGTGTAAGCTGTTCGACACCGGTAGTGACAAACAGGGTATCGCCGCCCGAGGACTTGACGTTAGAAAGCTGCGCCGACAAATCGGCCGCGGCAGGATCCATGGTTTCCATGACGCCGATCTCCACGCCTTTGGATTTCAGCATTTTCGAAAACTGGTCGGCGGCGCCCCGACCCCAATCGTTGTTGACCACCAAAAAATCCGCTTTCTTGATGCCGAACCGGTCCATTTTCTTGGCAAACGCCACGGCCTCCATCTCGGAGGTGGGGCTGATGCGAAACACCCAGGGATTGCCCGCCACGGTAATCTTGGAAGACGACGAGGTCTCCACCACCATGGGCACTTCGTATTCCATCAGTTTCGGCATCACCGCCAGCGTGTAAGTGGAACTCCACGCGCCCATCATCACCGGCACCTCGTCCTTGACGATCAGCTTCTCGGCGGCGGTCACCGCCTCTTTCGGGTTCGATTTATTGTCCTCGATGACAAGCTGGATTTTCTTGCCGTCGATTCCGTCCGTGGCATTCAGTTCTTCCGCCGCAATCTGCGCCCCTTGGGTTACATAGGTTCCGGAAGCGGCCACCGCACCGGTCAAGGGCTGGTTTACGCCGATCTTGATCGTATCGTCGGCGACCGGCGCAGACACCCATGCGACTAAACCCAACGTCAACCAAGTCATTCTTGTACGCATGATTCCATCCTCACTCTGAGTTACACGACTGTTGCTAAGGCGTTGACTCAAAAATAATGATACTAATATTAGAATGACAGAACAATGGATAAACTGGCGAGGTGACACAAGCCATCGGACACGAGACGTTCAAGGCGCTTTACTCCGCACCTTGCCACAGCCACCGGAACCAATGTCGAATTCGCTGCCAGACTGCGCGGCGCGCGATGCGCCCGGCATCGAGCACCTCTACTTCTTGTCGCTGCCGCCGAGCCACACCGGACAACCGTTGCTCCAAGTTGTGCGTAAAAGCGCCGGTAATCTGCCGGGCCACGTCCTGTACCAGTCCGGCGCGGCTGAACTGTGCCAGCGCCCCGGCGAGCAAGAACTTCATCGTCACTTGGACGTCCGTGGCGTCCGCACTCGCCGATGTCAGCCGGTAGGTCACGATACCGTGCGCGCGTGAGGTACTGCGGCGATCCTGGCCTGCACCCCGCACTTGCCCCTGGTACCGGCCCGCATCCAGCACAATTTGCGCCGTCCCCGCAAATACGGCGCTGATCGGCCCCAGCTTCACGGACCACTCACATTCGAGATCGCCCGCGGCGTCGCGCCCGAGCACCCGTGCGCCGGGCATGCACGCGAGCAGTACCTCGGGGTCGGAGAAACACTGCCAGACGCGTTCGCGGGAATACGGGATCGAAAACGACTGTACGATCTCGGTACCATGCGCCGCCACGGCCGCCCACTGTTCCGCTGACACCGCGTTCGCATCGGCGCGCGGTGCTGACCTTGCCGCAGCCGAGCGCACGGGCGTCTGCGCCTCGCTGGCACGCGCCTCGGCTACGCGCCCGCTTCCTACCGGTCCGAGCCGGTCGCGGACTGCGAGTACCGTGCTGACGGCCTCCGGGTTGCGCTTCACAATAACCTCATGAATCGCGTTCACGATGCCGACGTATCCGGTACAACGACACAAGTTGCCGGACAATTCCTCCCGAATTCGCTGCTTATCCGCCTTCGGTAGGCGGGTCACGACGTCGCATGCGGTAATGAGCATGCCCGGGGTGCAATAACCACACTGCAACCCGTGGTGTGCGGTGAATGCCTCACGCAGGGCGCGCGCCAAAGGGTCATCATCCAAACCCTCGACCGTCACTACCGTGGCGCCATCGCAGGCCACGGCATAGGTAATGCAGGAACGGGCCGGTGCGCCGTCGACGAGTACCGAGCAGGCGCCGCACACGCCGTGCTCACAACCCAGATGCGTTCCGGTGAGCCACAGGTGGTCGCGCAAAAAGTCAGCCAGGCTTGTGCGCGGCTCGACGCGCGCGTTTACCGGGCTTCCGTTCACCGTGATCTCGATATCGATCATAGTCCTGACGATTGCATGCTCCGCACGGCGCGCTCGAATACCACGCGATGCAACTGCCGTTCGTAATCGTCACCCACGCGATGCGCATCGAAAACGGCATCCAGAGCACGCGCATCGACAGTACCATGCGGACCGTCCGGCAACAGCGCGCGGGCGTCCGACAGGACGATGGGAGCCGCCTCCAACGCCCCGATCACCGCGCGCAGACGTTCGCGTTCCGGGTCATGCAGGACCCCCGCCAGCGCAAGGGCGAACTCGCCCGGTTTGCGATTCAGTTTGTGAAACCCCCAACGCACCGCATTATCCAGACGGGGAACGCAAATCGCTTCGATCAGTTCATGCGGTCGTAGCACGGTGGTGAACGAGCCGGTCATTAACGCCTCGACCGGCAGCCGCCGACCGGCGTCGCCGCCGCGTATCTCCACACTGGCTCCCAGCAAGGACAATGCCGAGATCCAGTCAGCGGCCGGGTCCGCATGAGCCAGACTGCCGCCCAAAGTACCGCGGTTACGCACCGCCCGATACGCGATACCGGCCGCGATACGCGGCAGAAATCCCTGCGTAACGTCCGGAACCCGTTGGTCCTCGACGTCCGCGTGGGTCACACATGCTCCGATCCGGATCGCGGCGCGCTCTTCGGTGACGTCAGTCAGTTCCGGAATCGCAGTGATATCAACCAGCAGATCTGGTTGGGCGAGACGCAGATTGAGCATCGGCCCCAACGACTGACCGCCCGCGATGAGCTTGCCGACCACATCCCCGCGAGTCAGCAGAGCGGACAACTCGGTGAACGTGGCAACCCGGCAAAAGTCGAATACCCCCGGTTTCACCGCGTCCGCCCCGCATTGATCGCCTCTACCACCCGGCGCGGCGTGATCGGCGCGACGGTCAGTTCCACGCCGAATGGACGCAACGCATCGTTGACTGCATTGGCAATCGCCGCGGGCGGTGCAATAGCGCCACCTTCGCCGATCCCTTTGACGCCGAACTCGGTAAACGGCGATAAGGTCTCCATGTGCACGAGACGCGGCTCCGGGACCTCTGTAGCTCCCGGCAGAAGGTAATCGGCCAGTGTGGAGGCCAGCGGTTGCCCCTGCCTGTCGAAGACCATTTCCTCGTAAAGGGCGGTACCGATACCCTGCGCCATACCGCCGTAGATCTGTCCGTCTACGATCATTGGATTCACAAGCTTGCCGCCGTCCTCGGTGATCGCGTAATCCAGCACTTCGACCCAGCCGGTCTCGGTATCCACCGCCACCACCGCGGCGTGCGCCCCGTAACTGAACGTGCCACTGTCCGGGTCAGGCCGATACCCGGCGGTCGTTTCCAGACCCGCGCGGTCGACGCCCTGAGGTAGCCGTTGCGGTGCCCGATACCAAACGTGGGCAATCTCGGCGAGGGACACGCGAGCCTCCCCGTCCTGCACGCCGGCGTCTACCCACGCTACTCGCTCTACGGGTGCGTCCAACAGATGGCTGCCGATCTTGAGGGCACGGGTTTTGAGTTCGCGGCACGCCGCGGCCACCGCACCGCCCGCCATCACCATGCTTCGCGAACCCCAGGTACCGGTCGAGTACGGAGTCTGCCCGGTGTCACCGTGCACCAGTTTCACTGCGTCGGTGTCTACGCCCAGGATTTCATGGGCGACCTGTGCCAGGGTCGTTTCGAGGCTCTGGCCGTGCGAGTGTACGCCCACCTTCAACTCCAAACCTCCGTCCGGTGTCACGCGCGCGAAAGCCTGCTCGAAACCGGGCACCATCGGGATCCCCCATCCGTGGTACACCGACGTGCCGTGCGCGGCCTGCTCGCAATACACGGCGAAACCGACACCCAGGCGTCGGCCATCCGTCTTACCGGCACGTTGCCGCGCGCGTACGGCGTCCACGTCGATCGCCTGGGCCGCAAGTTGCAAAGCGCGCGGATAGTCACCCGAGTCGAACAACTTGCGCGTGATGTTTGTGAACGGCATCTGCTCCGGCTTTACCAGGTTACGCAAACGCACCTGTACCGGATCCAAATCACCGGCCCGTGCAACGGCGTCGACCAGAAGCTCCAGTGCGAAACACACCCCGGTACGCGCCACCCCGCGGTACGGCAAAATTCCCACCTTGTTGGTCGCTACCGAATACGTGCGACAACGATAACGAGGAAAATCGTAGGGGCCCGGCAGGATGCTCGCTACCTGGGCCGCCTCCAGGCACGCGGAGAACGGGTACGCCGAGTATGCGCCGGAATCCACCGTGGCCACGCAATCGACCGCAAGCAGTCGTCCTTCGCGGTCCGCGTAACCGGTGATCGAGTAATGATGTTCGCGACAATTCGCGCCCGCTGTCAGTTGTTCACGGCGATCCTCCAGCCAACGGACCGCGTGACCGCGAGCCCGGGCAAGCCAGGCGATAGAGACTTCCTCAGCAAGCAGTATGCCTTTGTAACCGAAGCCACCTCCAACGTCGGGGGCGACTACGCGAATGTCGCCGGCAGGCAGACCCAGACACTCGGACAAACCCGTGCGCACGATGTGCGGCATCTGGGTGGCGGTGTACACCGTAAGCTCTGCGGCACGCGCATTCCAGTGCGCGAGTACACCGCGGCCTTCCAACGGTGCCATACACTGGCGTGACGTACGAATCTCTCGGGTCACACGGATAGCCGCCCGATCGGCAATGGACTCGATGTCGCCGTCGACGAAGGTTTCGAGGAAGATATTGTCGCCCCATTCCTCATGTACCAGCGTGCGGCGCTCCTCGCGCGCTTCCAACATATCGTTGAGCGCGACAAGTTCCTCGTATCGGATCTCCACCTGTGCGGCGATATCTTCGGCCTGGGCACGGGTCGGTGCCACGCATACCGCGACCGGCTCGCCGACGTGGCGGACCTTGTCGGTGGCCAGCACCGGTTGATCGGAGGGTTTGAATCCCGGCAAGCCGGAATTCGAACGGATCGGCCGCACACCGGTCAACGCGTCAGCGGTATACACACAGTCGCGAAACTGCTCCGGGATACGGACGTCCACGATCCGGGCGTGCGCAAACGGACTGCGAACGAAAGCTGCATTCTGCATTCCGGGCAATGCGATATCACCGACGAATTCGCCGCGACCTCGCAGATAGCGGTCGTCTTCTTTTCGCTTGACGCGGGCACCTACGCCTTTACCGGTCACCGTTTCCGACTCCGAATCACCCGGTCCATAGCTTACATACCAACCGGCCGGGATTAATGACTCCGGTGCAAGCCGATTTTCAGTTTCACACAATCACTGCGATAAAAGATCTGCGCTACGTAAATGGCAATTCCACGCTGGTCGACAACGATACAACGTGCCTCCATCGTCGGTGCGTTCAAGGCGATCTTCAGTAACGCGGCCACTTCCGCATCCGCGGCACCGATGACCATAGTCTGCTGGGCGTCGCGAATCTCGATATCGTCGAGTGCAAACAAGACCGAAAGCGCGGTGTGCGTCAGGAATTCATCCGGGCATCGCCGATAAATCTCCTCATCGAGGTGCACGTTCACTACGGAGACCGGCTCTGTACCGCGGGCCTGCAAACTTCTCAGGAAACGATATTTTTTCGCCGGTCGTCCACCGTCATCTTCATTGAACCGCGGCATCGTCGGTGGGTTGTGCACTTCGATCATTTTGGGCACGACATCCTCGATAGGCGATAACAAAGACTCCCAGGACGTGTCCAAATGCAACCACCTCGGCTCTTTCAAGCTCGCCGCGACAAAAGTCCCTTTACCCTGGCGGCGTTGCAGTAGGCTTTCCCCCTGTAACACTTCCAACGCCTGACGAACCGTGACTCGTGCGACTTCATACTCTGTTTCGAGTTCTTCGAGCGTGGAAATTTTCTCGCCGGGACCCCACTCGCCCTGGAGGATTCGCTGGCGAAGATTTCCTGCAACCTGCAGATACAGCGGTACACGGCTTCGTTCGTAGGTGGACGCAATCCGTTCGCCTTTTTTTGATCTCTTGTCAGCCATCTCGATTTACCTGGGTCGTCGTGGATACCACTCCACTGATTAGGTTCTGCTCGTACAAAGTTTCGCTCGACAGTTGGTAGGGGTCCTGAACCGGAGCAATCGTTCGCGACAAGCGATCCAGCCATTGTCTCCGTTCCCGAGCAAGGGTGGCCGCCTGTTGCCGGTCCACCGCGGTGAATTGGATCGTATCGCCTGACCGGCGGCGCCCGATCGCAGGTAGGTCAGCGCTGATCACGGTTGCGATCTTGGGATAACCCCCGGTGGTCTGGCGGTCGGCGAGGAGCACGATCGGCTGACCCGATCCAGGGACTTGAATGGCGCCGGCGACAATACCGTCGGACACGATGTCGAAACCGTCCTTGTGCTGTAAACGCGGACCGTCGAGTCGCATCCCCATGCGATCCGCGCTGGTGGACACGGTATACACCGACGACAACAACCGCTCCACGGCCGCCGGAATGAACCGATCGTCCTGGGGGCCGAGCACGACGCGAACGGGACGCTCTTTCTCCGCTCCCGGCGGATTCGGCAAGTATCGTTCGGGTCGTTGTTCGGCGGCGTCCGATCCCAGCGGTAGGCGGTCGCCGCGCGCGAATGCCCGTCCCTGCCAGCCGCCGAGTCCGGCGCGCGTGTAAGTGGCGACGCTGCCGAGCACCGGAGCCACGGCGAATCCTCCCTGCACGGCGAGATAGGCGCATTGGGTTTCCGGCAGCCCCGCGACGCGACAGCGCGCACCGCGGGTAAGTCTCGTACTGCACCACGCCGGCACCCGCCGCCAGCCACGCCCTACATCGTCGCGCACTTCGAGAAATGTGCCCGCTCCCGCCAGGGCGACGCGGACGCTGTCCGCGGCCACTTCCAGGGTCGGGCCATTGATCAGCGCCTCCAGCGCGCCCGTCCCCGGCGGATTACCGACGAGCAGATTCGCGAGCGTAAATGTTTCGCAATCCAACGCCCCGGACACGGGTACGCCCCACCGCTGGGCACCCGAGCGCCCGAAATCCTGCAGCGTTGAATTCACGCCCGGATCGTGAACGATCAGGTGTCCGCTCACCGGTCCGCGGCCTCGCTGTGCGGCACCCACCGACCGGCACGGGCATCGCGCTCCAGGGCAGCGTAATTGCGCGCCGACAGCGGGTAAAAATGCACGTCGTCGCCCGGGCTCAATAGCGCGGGGGGAGTGCGGCCGGAATCGAACAGTACCACCGGCGAACGTCCGATCAAGTGCCAACCACCGGGGCTCTCGACCGGATAAATCGCGGTCGTCGAGGTGGCAATGGCGACCGAGCCCGCCGGCACCCGCAACCGGGGTTCACTGCGTCGCGGCAGGCGTAACGACACCGGCACATCGCCGAGATAAGGAAAACCGGGGAGAAAACCGAGCATGTATACGTGATAGATTGGCGCCGCGTGGCGCACGACGACTTCGTGGGCGGTCAAACCGATCCGGCGCGCCACCATATCCAGGTCCGGCGCGCAGGGTCCTTCATAACAGACCGGGATGTCCCACCGCCGCGTCCTGAAGCGAACCGGCCCGCTTTCTTCCACGAGCTCGAGGATGCGATCCTGCAACCATTGCGGATCGAGCTTTAACGGGTCGAAACAGACAAGCAGCGAACGGAACGTGGGTACCGTCTCGATCACCCCCGCAATGCCTGCACACGCCAACCGACGATCCAACCCCAACACCTGCGCACTGATGTCCGGATCGATTTCGTCGCCGAATTCGACCGTCAGACCGGTATCGCCGCACGGGAGGAACGACACTTTCATCGCACACCGTCAACCACCGCGCAGCCGCGGCACGATCTCGCTGGCGATGATTTCGATTTGCTCCATCTCATAGCGATACGGTACGAAAATAATCTTCTGTACACCCACTTCGAGCTGCGCCTGGAGCCGATCGATACACTCATCGACACTGCCAATGATGGCACTGTCTATGGTGGAGTCGCTCCACGAAGCCTGATCCCATTCGGTGGTCAACCACTCCCTCATCGGCGCTTCGATCTTGGTCCGGTCACCCACCATGATCGGCAGTTGGTTGGCATTCTTGAGCGTGCCGGGGTCGCGCCCCGCTTCCTCGGCGAAACGAAGGATCTTGTTCCACGACTTGGTAAACCCTTCGGGTGTGTAGAAATACGTCAACCAGCCGTCGCCGCGCGTTGCGGCGCGCTTCAAAACCCGATCTACGTAGCCGCCGATCAGCAGCGTCGGACGCGGTTGGGTATACGGCTTTGGATACATGACCGCGCTTTTCAGGTTGTAAGGACCGAACTCACCGGTCACCGAGCTTTCGGTCCATAACCGGGTCATTACATCCAGATTAATATCCATTAGCTTCCCGCGGCGATGGAAATCCACACCGATCGCATCAAACTCGCGCTTGTACCATCCCGCTGCCAGACCCAGTATCAGTCGGCCGCGGGAAATGTGGTCGATGGTCGACGCCTGCTTGGCCAGTACCAAAGCGTTACGCGCCGGTAGTATCAGTATGCCGGTACCGAGCTTGATGCGTTCGGTACGGGCGGCTACGGCGGTGATGATCGACAACGAGTCATGGATGGGAAAGTTCGGGTCCACCCCCAGCAAGATGTGGTCCCATACCCATAGAGAATCGAAACCCAGTTCCTCCATCCTGACGCCATATTCGATCAATCCCTGTGCGTCGGGCATGTCCGGGTAACGCACGAAATTGCGCATAGCGATACCAAATTCCAATGACGAACCGCTCATCAAGCGTTCTCCCGTCAGCCGCGGTCACGCGGTGTACAATTTCTCCGGATCCAGCTCGTGCAATATAGACAGCTCGCAGGTGGTTGGCGGTTCGGTAGTCGCGACACTTCCATTGCGGGGTAGTTCGAAGCCCGTATTTTCTTGCACCTGCTCGAACTCTACCCCCGGATGTAACGCCAACACACCCATCTGCCGGCTGCGTTCGTCGAAACCCAGCACCGCTAGGTCCGTCACCACGCGCCACATGCCGCCGGCAGGCAGACCGGCATCGTACCGCGAACGACCGCCGTTCAACCAACCTGGGCTGGTGACGAAATCTACTTTCTCCACGAAACGCCGCTTCTCGTGCTTCATGGCCACGATCATTCTGGCCAGACTGGCGATATCGTTACCGCCACCGGTTCCCGGAAGCCGAATCTTGGGGTCCTGGGGATCGCCGATGTAGGAACTGTTTAGATTTCCGTAACGATCGATCTGTGCCCCGCCCATAAAGCCGACGTCCACATAGCCACGCTGCAGCAGTAGTAGAACCTCCGTGCTACCGAGCACCATATTTGAGCGCTTTGTACAACGCTGTTCGTTGGTAGACGGCGGCAACGCGCCGGGTTCGATGAAAGGTCCAATCGTGCCCCCTTCGAAAAGAATAGTCAGCTTCGGCGCGTGTGTGCGTTGCGCCAACGTCGCGGCGAGCAGCGGGATCCCGACTCCGGCAAACACCACTTGACCGTCCTGCAAGAGCCGGCTGTTCATGACTGCAAGAAGTTCACTGCTCGAATAATCGGTGCTAGTCGTCATAAATGGCCACCCCTCTTCGCGATGCGGACACCAGTTCCTTCATGCCGAGCAATTCCAGATAATCGACCCAGCTCGCCGGTTCGTACACATACTCTTGTAAATACTCCTGCATGCCTCGTTCTGGATCAGCGTTAACCTTGCCGGTGTAATACTCCATGTGGTCGAAAAACGGTTCGTACACGCCGTAGCACTCGTGAGGTGCGCACCCCCAGGGTACTTCGCACACCGCATCCACGGTGAAGAACGGAATTTTCGTCTGATCTGGACGGCGACGAATCTGCTCATTGGACACGATGCGTTCCGTGGTCATAATGACCCGGTTCGCCGCCATCGCCAAATCGATGTCCATGAACTGAAGGCCGTCCATCTGTGCATTGCCATAGGCATCGCAGCGTTGTACGTGGATCAAAGCCACATCTGGATTGAGGGCCGGCACCAGCAGAACGGAATCTCCCGTGAATGGGCATTCGATCACCCGTGCTTTGTCGCCCAGGCGCTCGAGGACGCCGGAACCGAGCATCGACCGCAGGGGTATGAACGGTACGCCCATCGCCCCGGCTCGGAACCGGGAGCCAATCCCCAAGTGGCTCCACTCCTCGAAAACGGCCTGCTTACTTTCGGTAAACTGGCGCATGACCTTGGACACACCCCATACGATACCCTGGCTGAACCAGCTCGTGATCACGTGGGTGCTCGCCCCGGACGCGAACAACCAGTCGCCCTCGCTCGATACGATGCATCGGCAGCAGGTCAGGCTTTTTCTTCCCGCACGAATCAGGGACCAGATCATGGCCATCGGTGTACGAGAAAGCGTCGAACCGCCGATGCCCACCAGGTCACCGTCCGTCACCAGCGCCGCCGCTTCCTCCAGCGACATGACTTTCTCACGCAGACCGCGATCACGCTTCTGCAACCGGTTTCGCAGCCCCGAATAAGCATCATTCATGTTCGCTCCTCCATCGTGGGTCAACCCACATCGGGCACACCGGTCTGCTCGTTGGTCTCGCTAATCAACTCATCCCAGCGCGGTAGCACCCTGCGCAAACCGATCCAGAAAGACTGCTTGCGCCGGCTCTCAAACGCATCTACTGACACGCCCTGCTGTTCCACCCAGGTGTAGTATCCCAGATTGAAGATGCGTTCGCGGTCGGCGCGCGTCAGTTCCAATAGATTATCCGTGCCCTGGCCCAACATATGCTGGGCATAGATTTCCGCAGCGTGCACTGCATCGAAACCGGCTCCATAATGTCTTTTCATGAATGTCCGACGCTCGCTCTCGTAGAGTTCCGCGCCGTCGGTAGCCACGGTGAGAAAAACCGTATCCGGACCTGCCCGCAGGTGTTTGGCGATCTTGATTGCGGCGAGAACGTTGGCGATGGAGGAAAATCCCAAACCGTCCAAAGCGTCCACCAATTCCGGTTCCACACCGCGCCTTGCTCTCAAGTATTGTCGGCCCGGCTCGGAATTGAAGACGATGCTGAGCGCATCGGTGGCGCGATCGGAGACCGCCACCACATAATCGGTATTCATCACATTGTGAATCAACGGTACGTGCTTGTCGCCGATACCCTGTATATTGTGTTCCCCATAACCGCCGTGCAGTAGAGTGGGGCACTCCAGCGCTTCCGCCGCGGCGATAGCGCACCCATAGCGCTCCTTAAGATAGTCACCCGCCGCCAAGGTGCCGGCCGATCCAGTCGCAGAAACGAACGCGCCGAGCTGCAAATTAGGCCTGTCACCCGCCAAATCATCGAAAATATCCGCCATTGCGGACCCGGTGCACTGGTAGTGCACCAAATAGTTTGCAAACTCGGAAAACTGGTTCAAGATGACATTGCGCGGATCCGTCGCCAACGTATGGCAACGGTCGTAGATTTCTTTGACGTTGCTCTCGCTGCCTGGTGTGCGGACGACGTCTTCGGCGGTCTCGGTCCATGCCTCCAGCCAAGCGAATCGCTCGCGACTCATCCCTTCAGGCAGCACCGCCACTCCGCGACAACCGAGAATCCTACTGATGGCGACACCGCCACGACAATAGTTACCGGTGGACGGCCACACCGCGCGCTGTGTCGTTGGATCAAAGTCACCCGTCACCAGACGCGGCACTACGCAGCCGTAGGCCGCGAGCACCTTGTGGGCACGGATCATGGGGAAGCGACATCCCAACGCCACCGCGATGTGAGCTTCGACGCCGGTCAATTCCGGAGTAAGCAGCAAGTAACCGGGAATCGATTCGATGTTGCGGCGATCGCCGGTGTTGAACCAGTGCACGCGCCAGAGATTCGCGCCGTCGGCGGCATCCGGGTCGATGTGCCGCAATTTCGCGCCGATCTCCGCTACCGGGCGCGCCAGTTCTGCAAAGGTCGGCAGGCGCACGTTACGCTCGCGTAACCGTTCTACCGCGACCCGATGCACCTGTGGACTGTGGCGTTCCGTGAACAGTTCGAACGCACCGGGTATCTCGGGCCGGGTTGCGTTTCGTAACGCTCTGTCGTACATCGAGTTCAGTAAACTTATCTTTCTAATGTTAGTATCTTATAACCTGTAAACGGGTGGTGGCAATACAACCGCCGCCCTCGGCAGCGCTCCCGGTCGCAGTTGGAAGGAGAACGCCTTGGACCCTCGGGCCTACGAGGCCGGCGGCAATCGCAGGCGATGGCGGGACAGTGGTTCTCGGTCATCCAGGGGTCGTCACCGCGTTCTTGAACCGGCAGCGATTGATGTACGGTGTGAACGACCAGGACGTCACCGCAGGGACCTCGGAGACCGGACCCAAGGTCACCGGCGCGGGTGGGATTCAGCCGCGCGCTTCGAGCGCCACCGGTGCAGGGGCGATCCGCATCCATAGCCGCACCGAGCGCACACGGTTCGAGCACTCGAATTCAATCCAACGCCATCTCCGTCAGCGGTACGATTTCGACTCCTGCGGCGACCAATCCATCGCGCACCGCCTGTCCCAGAGCGAGTGAAGTCGGTTCGTCGCCGTGAATACATAACGTATCTACGCGCCGATTAATGCGTTTCCCGGAGCGGGTGACGACACATTGGTCGAGAACCATATCCACGACACGCCGACTGGCCACCTCAGGATCGGTAATCACCGCACCGGCCACCGACCGCGGAGTCAGATTTCCGTCATCCTCGTACAACCGGTCGCAAAATCCCTCGCACGCGACGCGCAGCCCGAGATGCCGTCCGGCCTTTTCCATTTCGGAACCGGACAGAGCGACGTAAATGAGGTCCGGGTCCACCGTCTTAATCGCACGCGCCACCGCCATGGCGTAAGCGCGGTCGACCGCCGCCATGTTGTTCAGCGCTCCATGCGGTTTCACATGAGTAACTCGCCCCTGCGCGTAGGCGGCCATCGCCTGGAGGGCTCCGATCTGGTAGGCGATCTGATATTCGAGATCGGTCGGATCCATGCGGATCTGGCGACGCCCGAATCCCCACAGATCATCGAATCCGGGATGCGCACCGATACTGACGTCGTGCCGCACCGCCTGGCGGGTGAGTGCCTGCATGATACCCGGATCGCCGGCGTGGAAGCCGCACGCGATGTTGGCCGAACACACAATGGACAACAACGCCTGGTCGTGACCGATCGTGTACGCGCCGAACCCCTCTCCCATGTCGGCATTAAGGTTGACCCGCAACGTCATCGACACTCACACACTGATAAGAGAGATCCAATATTGTACGGCGCGCGGGCGGATTGCAACCCGGCGCGTCCGCGGTATGGCACTCCGCGAGGATCCACCCACACTGCGGTATTCCGCTTCTAACGATGGTGAGGGTTGGTGCGAGTCTCGCAAACCATCGGAAATCCGGTCTACTTCAGTCCCAGGTACTTATGGAGTTGCAGACTCAAGCGCCATTGCGGATTCTCAAGGCAGTAGCGGATCGACAACTCGGTGTTCCTGCCTACATCCGGGCCGTACCGGGGCTGCAGGAAAAAATGCGCGAATTCCATCTGCATAAACGCGGCGGGCGTGACGCCGGTTTGCGGATACACCAGTTTCAGCTCGTTCCCACGATTCACGACCATATCCGCGATGGTTTTCGGGCTGACGCAGACCCAGTCGACACCAACAGGTACAGGCCGGGTACCGTTGGTTTCTATCCCAACTTCGAAACCACGTTGGTGGAACGCCGTAACTAGGTCATCGTCGAGCTGTAGTAGCGGTTCACCCCCGGTGCATACGACGTAAGGCACTCCCGATTGCCGGTCGGGCCACAATGCCGCGACCGCATCCGCGAGACCCGCGGCGGAGGCGAACTTGCCGCCGTTCGGTCCGTCGGTGCCGACAAAATCAGTGTCGCAAAAATCGCACACCGCATCGCTTCGGTCGGCTTCGATCCCGTTCCATAGATTACAACCGGTGAAGCGGCAGAAGACCGCCGGACGCCCGGCGCGTGCGCCCTCCCCCTGCAACGAATAGAAGATTTCCTTGATCGTGTAACTCATCGACAATCTTCCGGCAGCCGTTCTGCATGCGCGCCCCAGTGCATGATTGCACCACAACCCGGCGTCTCGTAGAGTTCGACGCGGTCGAGGCCGTCAAGCACCGGTGCAACGCGCGCATGCATCCAGCGCAGCAGGCCGGGGGCGCCGAATGGTTGCAGATCGTCCAACGCATCGAGGCGCCGGTGGTCGAGAATATCCAGAATTGGGCGGAAAATCGCTTTCACATCGCCGTAGTCGACGGTCCAACCCAACATCTCGTCTACTTCTGCGGTAACGTGGACACGCGCCACGTAACTATGACCGTGGACGTTCGTGCGCGGGTCGCCCACCGGCGCGTGCGCTTGCGAAACCGCCGACTCGAAGCGCAGGTCCTTCCAGATGCCGTACCGGCGGCCGTCGTAGTGGCAACCCGCCGATACCGTTTCATAGACGCTTACCCACGCCAGCGGTTCGAATTGGGGTTTTATTCGTTCCCAAATCCATCCGGCAAGCATCTCGCTGGTCGGGTTTTCCAGACCCGGTACATCGTTCAAGCATGTGAAGTTAAGCTGGCGCTCGAGCGGAATCCACAACACATCGAAGGGATCTTCATCGACATCCACACGTTGCGTATCAGGATTGCGAGTCGCGTGCAGGGCCACTTCGAACCCATGACCGTGCATACGGCCACAGGGATGTCCAGGGGGAACACGCGGGAGGTAATGCGCAGCTTCGAGCCGATAACGCCGCCATACGTGGGTCAGACCCGATGCATACAGATAGGCGCCCCGATCAACGGCGCTGCGCACCGACAGCGAGTCGATTTCAGGGATGTCGTCGAGCCGGGCCCGTAGCCAGCGGGTGAGGTTCTCGTCGCTGGGCGCATCCAGGATTTCGTTCAAATCCCGATAGTCGAGATGGGACACCGCCGCTTGCAATCGTGCGCGCAACAGGTCCACCTCGCCTCCGGGATAGCCGGCAATATCTCCGGCGACGGGCGCGCACAACCGTGCCAGGAAACTGTGCCCGTGAACCCTGCGCGTACGATGCTGCTCCGTGCCCCAATCCAACCGCCGCGCCGACTCGAAGCGGCGCGCCGCTGAAAAACAGATCCGGTCGATCATCGATGGCCGCCATCGCCCCGTGGGTCGCTGGCCGAGGCCGTGCTGCCGTTTGATCGATTTCGCATTTGCGCCATACCGCCCCCGGTTCCCCGGTCAGTCCTGAAGATCCTCTTTGATATAGCGCTCGATATGCCGGTGTCCCATCAGCACGGTGGTCCACACCCATATCCAGGCCAGCGCCGCCACGACAACGCTCACGGTCCCCAGTGCCGGAAGCAACCAAAATATCGCCACCGCCACCAACGTCACACCCAGCACGGCGGACCAGGCACGCCGTAGTGTGCGCGTTTTGAGTAATTCGGCCTGTTCGCGAGTCGCCACCCCGGCATGCCGGAGCGATTCGCGCAGCGCCAGGTAGTTGCGCTGCTGTTTGTCGCGCACGCGGCCGAACGGATCGTTCAAATTCATGGAATCCCCCAGGAAAACTGGGTGCATCGATTCGAGCGAGCAGAGTTTCGTATTGTACTCCAGCGGCCGGCCTTGCTGCATCGGTCGTGCACCGGAAACGGCGTCGTGCGCCCGTACGGGTGGTTGAACCGCACCGGCCGGCCCCAGCCGGCCGACCAAGCGCCGCCTAGAAGCTGTCTTGCTCAGCCTCGAGGACCGCGAGACTGACGTGTTTGCCAAACTCCTCTTCGAATCCGACCCACCCCCGGTAGCGAGCGAAATCCCCTTCGATACGCTGTTTGATCTCGAACGCCGGGAGAAATTCCTCTCCGTACTTCACCGCCGCGGCATAGACCGCGTCCAGGTAGTCGCGATACGCGGTAATCACCTCCACACCGCCCGACCTCCCGTGCCCGGGCACATAGTGTTGCGCGCCAAGCGCCAAAGCGCGTTCCAACGCCTCAATATTTCCTTTGAAGCTGCCGTCGTCCATCCGGCCTACGCGCCCGTATAATGCGTTGTCTCCCACCACCACCACCGATTCTTCGACGATCTCGACCATCGCGTCGGTCAATGTGTGCGCGTGATCGCTCAAGTAGATCTTGAGCGTCAACCCCGGCAGCGTGATCGTCTGTTCATCATTGAGCGGCTGTTCGGGGACCACGGCTTTCGTCCCATCCGTCGCCCCGTCGGTCAATTGCGACAACAAGGCGATCCAGGTCTCGGCTTCTCCGGCGTTGGCCATTTCGATCATCTTCGGGTGCGCGTAAAACTTCGCAGCCGGATAGGACTCGCGAATAGCCTGATTGCCGAGCCAGTGGTCGCCATGCACATGCGTGTTCACCACGTGGGTCACGGGTTTTTCGGTGAGCGCCGCCACTTGTCGCAACACCATGCGCCCGCTGTATACGCTCGAGCCCGGATCGATAATCGCAACACCGGCGTCGCCGATTACGATGACCGGGTTGTTCATGAATCCCTGATTTTCCGGCGTCGGCAAAGCCAGGGGTCCATGGATTACGAACACGCTGTCGGTAAGCCTATCGGGGCGATAATCGGGCAGCTCTCGGTCGGTCGCCGGGGCGTCTGCCGCGATGAGCAACGCGGCGCAGAAAAACGCAGTTTTACCCATACTGAATCCCAATATTGAAGCGCAAGCCGCGATTGTAGAATGGATATCGCGCTCCGTGAATCAGTATGACTGATAGGGATATTAAGCGCATCGAGTTCTTAACCTCCCACGACCAGCGCCCTGTGTGCGCACGCCCCGGCACCCCCTTCCGCCCGTGACAGGCGGTGCGCGAACCCCGATACAAATCTGTTGCCAGACCCAGCACTCAAGGGATACATTCGTTTTCGGGAATCTCTTCCCGGCCACGTTTGGCCCTGTCTTATTGAAGGAGACTGTCATGCCCAAGAAACTTTTTGCATTCGCCGCCTTATTCGCCCTTGCCAACCCTGTGTTTGCCGGCCATTGTCCGGCCGACGTGAAAGCCATCGATGCGGCGGTGGAAGCGGGTACGGATCTGGACGAGGAAACGCTCGCCAAAGTCAAGGAGTTGCGTGACCAAGGCGAAGCCCTACACAACGATGGGAAACACGCGGACTCCCTCGATACCTTGCATGAAGCGATGAAGCTTCTCGGTGTGGAACATCAGTAGCCGACCGCAACCCCCTTGAACCCCGCCGCGTCGTGCGTGCGGCGGGGTTCAACACACCCGCCGAGGTGAACCGGAACCGCCACAGGACCCCTACCCGAGCCAGCGAAACATACGCACCCACCCGGAACCCTCGTTACGTCGCCCCATCACTGTCCCGCACGCACCAAGGAGCGCGACTGTGTCGTAATCGGCGCGGTGCTGATCGTGGAGGTCGCCGGTATCACACCGAAACTCCAGGCCCCGGCGTGCCGCCCAAGGACTTCCCGATTCGAGGACCGGCGATACACAGCATCCCGGGTCTGGTCAATGGGAACCGCATCGAATCGCCTGAGCCCACCGCACCCCTCATCCTCGCCGACCGCGTGGTCGACTCCCTCAATCCCTGGCCCGGAACTCGACCTCGGACAACGACAATGGTAGGTTGACCAGTCCGCCAGTTAGGGACTCAGCTTGCTAAGACTCGTCCGTTACTACTTGCTCATCACTACCGGGTTTGCGGTCGTGATTGCGATACTTATCGGTATCCATCGCCATGACATGCTGGGGCAACTGGTGCGATTCGCCGAACAGGAAAACAAGGATCTGGCCCGCTTGTTCCTCAATACGATATGGCCACAATACGAGGAGCACGTCGCCGCCGCCTCGTCGCTGCCCGAACGGGTACTGGCGAACCATCCACGAACGCAGCAACTGAGGCAAGACCTGGCCACGCTTGCTGCGGGCCTGCCGATTCTCAAGGCCAAGATCTACGATTCGCAGGGCGTCACGGTGTTTTCCACCAACGAACGCGAAATCGGCGCCCTCATCAAAAACAACCTCGGCTACGCTTCCGCCATGCAGGGTATGGCGGCGAGCAAGCTCACCTATAGCGATTCGCTGAGTGCATTCTCGCATCTCGACGAAACCCGCGATCTGGTCGAGAGCTATATACCCATCAAGAGTGCCCAGGGAACAGCGGTCGGTGTATTCGAACTGTATACCGACGTGACACCGCTCCTGGCAGACGTCAAGAGTCACACTACGAAGCTGGCAGTACGCTCAGTGACGGTATTCAGTCTGTTGTATCTGGCCCTGCTGTTCCTCGTACGGCGCGCCGAACGCACGATCCAAGCCCAGTACGACGACATCACCAACAAGAATACCGCGCTTGAAAGGGAGGTGCGGGAACGTGTGCAGGCGGAGGATGCGCTGAGAAAAGCACACGATGAACTCGAGGAGCGTGTCGCCGCCAGGACTCGGGAACTGACGTTGGAAGTGAACGAGAGAAAACAAGCCGAAGAGTCGCTGCGCAAACTTTCTCTTGCCGTCGAACAAAGCCCCGCGATGACGCTCATTACCGACGCCCAAGGCGCTATCGAATACGTCAATCCGCGCTTCAGCCAAGTCACGGGCTACGAGTTGGCGGACGTTATCCACCGTACGCCACGGATTTTGAAGTCGGGTAAAACACCCCCAGAGGTTTACGCGATACTATGGCAGACCATCAGCTCCGGAAGGGAGTGGCGCGGTGAACTGCGAAACCGCAAAAAGGACGGTGAACTGTTCTGGGTCTCCGCGTCGATTTCGCCTATCACCGACCAGAACAACCACATCACTCATTATCTCGGGGTTTCGGAGGACGTCACGGCACGCAAGAAGATCGAAGCGGAGGCGCGCGAGCACCGCAGTCAACTCGCGCATGTAGGGCGCGTCAGCGTCATGGGGGAAATGAGCACGACGCTGGCCCATGAGCTGAACCAGCCGCTCACTGTGATTTCCGGTACCGCACAGCTCGCGCTGTCCAACATCGACGGCCAGGACCACGCCGCATGTCGCAACGCCCTGCAGCAGATCGCGGAGCAGGCGGGCCGCGCCGAGGAGATCGTTCGACGCGTGAGAAACTTCGTGAAAAAGACGGAATCCGAGCTGCAGCTTACTGACCTGAATTCGGTCGTACGCGGGGCCGTCAATCTGGTGCGCGTCGACGCGCACGAGCATGGCGTGGACATCCGACTCAAATTGGGCTCCCATCTGCCGCCGGTGCACGCGGACCGCATACAAATCGAGCAGGTGTTACTGAACCTGGTTCACAACGCCGTCGAGGCAATGAAGGAGCTCCGCGCTCACCAGCGTTTTGTCACCATCACAACCCGACTCCGCTCCAGTGACTTGGTGGAAACCCTCGTCCACAACCCCGGGCCCGCTATACTGGAGGCCGATATGAAACGTTTGTTCGATCCGTTCATGACCACTAAAGACCATGGCCTCGGGATGGGCCTGTCCATCGCGCGCTCCATCGTCGAGGCGCACGGTGGACGGATCTGGGCCTGCTCTACGGTGGAGACCGGGACGTTGTTCGGTTTCACCCTACCTGTCGCCGAGAAGGGCGAAACATGACGACGCCCGCAGAACCGACCGTATTCATCGTCGATGACGACGACGCGGTAAGACAGTTTGTTTGCAAACTCGTCGAGTCGGTCAATTTGAACGCCGAGGCGTACGCATCCGGCCGGGAGTTTTTGGACGGCTACGACGGCGACCGCCCGGGGTGTTTGCTGCTGGATATCCGCATGCCCGGTATGAGCGGATTGGAACTGCAGCAGGAGCTCAAATCCCGGGGCTTCGAACTTCCCACGATCGTGCTTACCGGGCACGGGAATGTTCAGGTTGCCGTGCAGGCGATGCAGATGGGCGCCCTCGACTTCGTGGAGAAGCCTTTCAACAACGAACTGCTGCTCGCGCGCGTCCAGAAAGCGGTGGCTGTCGGGCTACGCGCCCACCAACAGCGCGTGTCGCACCGCGACATCGAGGCGCGGTTGGCGTCCCTCACGCGCCGGGAACAGCAGGTCCTGGAGTTCGTGGCGGCGGGGAAAAAAAACCGGGCAATCGCTAACCAATTGAATATCAGCGAAAAAACTGTGGAATTGCACCGCGCCAACCTGATGGAAAAGATGCAGGCCGGATCGCTGGCCGAACTCATCAAGATGGTCGTCGGCATCGAGACCGACGCGCAGGACGCCGTGAAAACTTGATCCAAATCAACTAAAAGTTACTTTGTCACAAAAACCTGGGGTATACCCTAGGTGTGCCCCACGAATTCCCGAATTGATGGAACTGCGGCTCCGGTCGAGACTTGCACTGCGGCCTGGGGGGGTCGATACGGCTTTGTACACATCAGACGCGGGCGTTCAATACGGAATTCGCACTTATGTATCATTCGAACGGTTACAGGTCGAACTCATCCTCGACTCAGAAATGCAATGTTTCCACATTGCTGAATGCGTTCCCGTTTACCAGCAAATGCAACCAGGAACAGCGCGCGTCGCTGGTAGACGCGTGCTCTTGCGTATACTTCAAGCGCGGCCAGACCCTGATCTGGGAAGGTAATCGCTGTACGGAGGCCCTGCTCATCGCCAACGGGCGGGTACGGGTTTATCTGATCGGCCCGAACGGACGCGAAGTTCAGCTCTATCGACTCGAGGATGGGGCGGCGTGCGCCTCCAACCTGCTGTCGGTAGTCAATCGCAGCGAGTGTATGGTACACGTGGTTGCGGAAAGCGACGTGATGGCGCTACGGATCACCACGGATGATTTCCACACTCTATTACAAATCAACAGCTGTTTTCACACGTACGTAATGGAAGAAATCAACGCCGGTCTGTCGTCCCTGATCGGCGTCACCAAGACGCTCGCGTTCGTTCGCGTCGAACAGCGGGTGACGGACTACCTGATATCACGGTGCAAACAAAGCGGCGCGAATCGCGTGATTCATACGACTCACGCGGATATCGCCGCTGAAATCGGCACCGCGCGTGAGGTGGTGAGCCGGATCCTGAAACAGTTCGAGAAAGCCGGGATCATCAACGTGAGTCGCGGCAAAATCGTCGTCAACGCGCTCAAAGAAGAGCCCGCCTGATCCGCAACCCGTTGGCCCGCAGCGGGGGCCGCATCGCCCCATGCCGGTAATCCACCCCGCCGACACTCCCAGATCCCGCGACATGGCAAGCCGCCAGGCCCGTGGAGCGGTGCAGCGCCGCGCCCGGTCCCACTAACCCGTTTCTAAGTACGCACCGCCCGATCACCCTGTTGGTGATATCCACGGCCGCGCTGGGGCACGAGCCCACCCCGGATCACCCGGTGTGCGCAAGGGAACGGCTTGTGGAATAACCAGCCCTGACAGTGTGTCAGTGGTGCTTGTCTTTCGCGTCCTTGCCTTCGATCTTCGCGATTTCGCGGATGATCAAACGCGTCACCCAGTTGGAGAGTGACCGACCGTCCGCGGCGGCGATCTTCTTGGCTCGCTTCTTCAACTCCGCGTCAATGCGGATGTTGAGCAATTTGTTCTTGGACATGGCGCAGAAACCGCGAACGAACATCGCAGTCTAACATATGTCCAAACAAGATATTGAGGTTGTCATTAAACTGTGCTATACATGTATATACATTGTATCACACGATGGCAAAATCGCATGAATTTACAGACCGCTAGAGACGAACTGCGCCGACCACCGGTCGTCAAGTGGCGGGACCTGGGGGGAGAAATCGCCGTTTTCGCGTCCATCGTCGCCGCTTTTTGGGTACTCACCGGCTGACCACGGCGCGGCCGGCCGGCGTCACCCCGAGCCGAAGTGCGGGTGCAAGCGCTTGCCACCGGTGATGGGGGCGGTCCGGTGACCATTTCATAGCGCTTCGGTGTTCGCTTCGTACACGGGCAGAGTCGCAACCCACCGCAATGCGGTGAGTGAGCGGAACGGGGTTGGCGAGGCCTGGATGCGGATCGATCTCCGGCTGCTTCTCCACCAATAAATCTCCCGGTTGTGTGACCTAAGGATGTGTCGTAACCGACGTCGCCAACCACCTCGGCCAGTGCGCGGGTGGCACCGGCAAAGACAACAATCGCGCGTGCGCCGTTGCTGATGGGTGAGTTCCCGCGCCGTGCACATCGGTTGACGTTCACAACGACGGCAACGGCGCACAGGATCCCGTAGACAGCCACCCCGGACTGGAGACGGTTGCGCACCATTACCACTACCCGGTCGCCCGGCTTGATCCCCAGAACGTCCTGCACAAACGAACCCGGCGCGTCACCGCGGCGGCGCAACGCATCGAAACTCAAGACCATGCCGAAACTGTGAACGCCGGCACTGGCCCGAATCTCCCATCGCCTCGTCGAACACCTCGACGACGGTACGGTAACGATCCGCATCGAGATGGCGCGCCACCCCCGGCGGGTATGGTGACAGCCAGACGGCCGATTACCTTCGTCCGGTCAGGACAACGCCGACACCCACTTGGCTACAGAGTCCTCCTCGCCGAACCGGAGCCGGACCCAGCCAGCGCACCGTTCGAACGGCCGGAGAGTGGCCGAATCGATTGACTAGGCCCAGCCTGCCCCGGAAAATGGCCCGCGGACGGGGCCAAACTCACAGAGGACGACCACGATGAACAAATACGACCAACTGAAGGAATTCGTCGAAGGACTCGAGGAGGACTTCGCGAAGTTTTACGAGAAAGGCAATAAGGCCGCCGGAGTACGGGTACGCAAGTCCATGCAGCAGCTCAAGGCCATGGCACAAGAGATACGCGTGGACATCCAGTCGATCGTTCACAGCAGGGACTCCGATAACTGACCTGTTCGCTAACCCTCTCCCGGCGCCGCACCACCGGCATCCCACTGCTCGAGGAGCTGTCGGGTTTCAGGGCTCCTGACACTCGGCAGCTGTTGCTCGAACGCCGCCATCCGGCGCCGTTCATGATCGATGTACGCGACCCACTGGCCCGCCACCTTACGGCTGCGCTGGTCGCGTCCGGCTTTTTCGAAAGCGTCCCTGGCAAGATCGAACTGACCTTGGTTGAATAGCGCCATTCCCAGCATGATGTTGGCGGTATCCACGCGCTGGATTCCACCTTTATCGAGCGCACGGCGCAACGCATCAGCCGCCGCTTCCCAGCGCTCCAGGTCCATGTACGACTGGGCCAATCGCAGATAGAGCTCTCCGTCCTCGGACCGCCTCGCGGCCGATCGGAGGGGCGGAATCGCCCGCTCTTCTTCGCGCGCCTGATACCACGCTTGCGACAGAAGGCGCAGGTGCCGAACGCTGGGTTCGAGCCTGCCGGCGTCCAATTCCGCCTGTAGCAGTTTCGCCGCCTTGTACGGGATCCCGTGCAACAGGTACAGATTGGCCAGATTGACCAGTTCGGAAGGTTTGCGCAAGCCGCCACCCTCGTACAGCGCCTCGGTCACCGCAAGCTGATTGCGCGTATCCCCAAGCTCGCTGTAGGCTCCGGCCATCGCGCGGAGATAGTCATTTTTGGGGTAGTGAGTGGCGAGCTCCTTGAGGACGGAGAGCATATTCTTGTAGTCCCGCCGCTCGTGATAAATCACCCTAACCAACAGTAACCAGCTTTCCTTCGGGACGTTCCCTTGCTTTCGGTCTATATCGATTGCGGACTGAATTGACGGCAACGCATCGTCATAGCGTTTCAACTGGAAATAAGCCGAACCGAGCAGGGCATGTAGTTCCGCCTCCGGCTCGTCGAGCATGGACAGCAAACGTTTGATGGGGGTGATTACTTGCTCGTACTGCCCGACTGTAAAATAGAGCTGCGCAAGCGTTCTGAGCGTGCTTTGCACAAGCGCCTCCGGTAACGGTTCCTGCTCCAAAAGTCGACGATAGGCGCGAATCGCAGCCACGTACTGCTCCTGCAAGTAATGAAAATACGCCGTAATGTTGTGGATTTGCGCGCGCTCGTAAGGAGACAGTTTCGCCAAGCTTTGCAGCTCGTTCAGTTTGGGCGCTGCGGCATCGAATTGCTTCGTCTCCAGCAACTGCTGGATGGCCTGCAGCCGCTTATACACCCGCTCACTCATGGCCACCGTCTGCCGCGTAGGACGTGCGTCGTCCGCCGCCATGCCTACCGTCGCAACATTGAGCATGAACGCGCCCAATAATCCACCCACGATAGCGGTAAAGGTGGCGGTAACTCTCATCTGTCGATACGGAACGTAAAACGGTTTCGGACGCCCGGTACTTCGACCGCCGTGCCGTCAATGACCCGGGGCTTGTATTTAAATTTTGCCGCCGCTTTCACAGAAGCATCCTTGAATAGTGCACTCGTGCACTCTGAATCCACGACCTCGACGTCTTTGACCGTGCCCAGGCGGGTCACGGTATATTCCACCACACAATGTCCCTCTATCCCACGACTCAAGGCGCGCCGTGGATAGATCGGCGCTACTTTGACGATCGGCAGGTAATCGCCTTCGCTGACACCGAGGTTGAATCCACCGGTCAGCGCGATCTCGGTGCGCGCCTGTACCGCCGGAATGGCAAACTTGTCCGCACGCGGCGTGATCCGGTCAAGCTTCGGTGCGGGCGGTTCCGGGGGAGGTGCCTGCGGCGGGGGTGGCTTATCGGGTTTGATTTTTCGCCGCTCGACGCGCTCGTCGCGTTTCACGCGCACGAACTCCAACCATTGGCGACGCTCGCTTTCGTTCAGCGCATGGTCTGCGCTATCGATGAGACGGTGCATCGACCAGAACAGCGCCAGCGTCACCGTCATCCCGCCCAGAAGGCCGATCGCCACGCGCAAGAACGTGCCGGCGGACCGATTCACAGCCACCGTTGGGACCCGATTCATCACCAGGCCCGACCCCCGGCATTCACAGTCCCGGTTTGCGGTCGCGTATCCGGCACCGTAACGGGGAAAGTGCGAGCGGCTCTCCGACGGGAAGAACATCGCCGCCGCGCGTGCCGCCACTCTACCCAAGAGCACCAAGCCGGAGCGGGGGTGCACAGCACCGTGCTCAATCCACCGGAGACCATCGATACACCGGTCGCCGGTGCAGGTCGACCTCGCACGCCATACTGTTAGCGTTCCTCCGTAGCGATGGCCACACTGGAAACACCCGCCGCCCTTGCCGCATCCATCACCTGAATCAAGGTCTCGTTTCTAGACTCTTTGTCCGCCTGGATGATCACGGCCCCTTTCGGATTCTCGGCACGCAGCCGTTCAATGTTGGGGCGCAACGCACGAACGTCCACCTGCCGCCGATTGATCCAGATCTCATTGTCGGCGCTGATGGCCACAAGAATATTGGCCTTCTCCTGTTTTACCGCCGTCTCCGCCTCCGGGCGATCGACGTCAATACCCGCTTCTTTCACGAATGTCGCGGTGACGATGAAGAAAATCAACATAATGAACACGACATCCAACATCGGTGTGATGTCGATAATGGATTCGTCGTCCTGGGTATCCGCTCGCCGACCTATTCTGCGCACGCCGGTCCTCCTAGTGATCCATAGTCATTCGTTCGCCCAGAAGCTCCCGCTCCCGGCGGGCCCTCTGTTGCAGGTATGCACTAACGGCAAATCCGGACAAAGCCGCGACCATTCCCGCCATCGTCGGGACCGTAGCCTTGGCGACGCCCTGTGCCATTGAACGAGGATTGCCTGACCCCGAAATCGCTATCACTTCGAAAACTTCTACCATTCCCGTTACCGTTCCAAGCAAACCCAGAAGCGGACACACCGCGATACACGCCTTCAGCAGCGGAAGACGACGCTCCAGTTCGACAGCCACCCTGGAAATCAACGCTTCACGGATACGATGTGCGTGCCAGGAATTGCGCTCGCGCCGCGATTCCCAGTCGGCCAGCGCGCGGCGCGCACGCACGCCATGAGCAACGTACAGATAAATCAGTCGCTCGAAAATCAGACACCACATCACCAGCGCGACGGCTGCGATGGCAAACAGCACTTCACCACCGAGCTCGAAGAATTCGCGCAAGGATTCGAACGCGGCAAAACGGTGATAGAGTGTATCCAACATGTCGGCTAAGCCACCGTTGAGCGGCCCTCCGCTTGCACGGCGACCAAACCGGCCGCCTGTTCCTCGAGAATCTGCGTCAACCGTTTGGCACGACTGGACACCAGCGCGTGCAGAAGCACCGTCGGAATGGCGACGCACAAACCCAGTACGGTCGTGACCAGAGCCTGTGATATACCCCCCGCCATCAGCTTCGGGTCGCCGGTGCCGAATAAGGTAATGGCCTGGAAGGTCACAATCATGCCGACGACCGTACCCAGCAGCCCAAGAAGGGGAGCGACGACGGCAATGACTTTGAGGAACATCAGCAAACGGTTGAGCCGTGGCGTTTCTTTCAGAATCGCCTCACCCAGTTTCAGCTCCAGGGTTTCCGTATCGGCCGACGGATTGGCGTGGTACACCCCGAGGACACGCCCCAGGGGATTGTCGCCCGGCTGCTCCGGTTTCGCCGTTTGCCGGCGTATGCGCAGGGAAGTCCAGCCCAGTATCGCGAGACGTTCCACGGCGATAATTAACGCCAGCAGGCCGAGCCCGAGAATCACATATCCAACCACACCACCCTGGTCTATTCGCTCCCGCCAGTTCGGAGTCTGCACCAATAACGACAACAACTGACCTCGAGTCGGGTCCAAGGAGAACGGAACCAGGCCGGAGTCGGCGGATTCGAGTCGGGCGGCGGATTCCAGGTGCCGGGCGCGCGGTTGGCGAGGCAGCTCCACCAGACGGTGGGTTTCCGGCACGTATTCGAGATACTTTGCACCCGCCACAACGTTGAACAAACCCACCCGCACCACTTCACGATCCACCTCCTCACCGCTTTGCGCGACCACGTTCGCCGGAAATCGCACTACCTTTCCGGATTCGGTCATTTCGCGTTGGAGTTCGAACCACAGTCGCTCTATTTCTCCGAGCGAAGCGAGGCGGTTGCTCTGTCCCATTTTCTGCGCGAACTCCGCCAGAAAATCGGTGCGATCCGGATACTGGACCTGGGTAAAGGACGTTTCGAACTGCGCGCGCGCATCCCCCGAAACCTGCTGCAACACGCCGAACAGTTCTTTCAGCGCACCCAGTCTCTCGCCGAGCTCCGCTTCGAGCTCCGTCAATCGCACGTCGTTCTGCTCGAACCGAGCTTCGAGCGCGCGGCTGCGGTCTTCCTCACTCGCCCGCTCCCGCTTCGCCGACTCTAGGAGCTCACGCTGTCGCGCTCGGTCCGTCTGGAACGCCTCGATCCGCGCGGCATTCTCCTTCTGATCCTGAACCCGGCCGCGCCCCACTTCTTCGAGCAGCGCGTCCAGCGACCGCTCGGCGGCGTCGGCGCCCAGCGGTGCCAGAACCGCCATGCACAATCCGGCCACCCACCGGCGGCCGGTCACGGGGTCACCCCGACTGGCGTCGCTACGGGTACGCGTAACAGCTCCGGGGCCACCCGATCCCGGGCCATGCGCAGACCCAACGCTACGGGTTTGCGATAAATCTCGGCAGCCAAACCCTCCCAGTGCCGCCGTTGTGGGTGCCACCGCCCCGTGACTTCGCCGTCCAGCGTCTGATACAGAAGCGCCACACGGCCGACACGCAGAAAGTCGACTTCCCGCGGACTGCCCTCCACTTCCACCGTACCCCTATAGGCCTCGATGGTGCGTCCGTAGTCATTCTCTATTTGGTACGCCTCGAACACGCGGCGCAGTTTCTCCGCCACGCTGACGTCGGAGCGTTCCAACAACGCGCGCAAATCTTCCACCCGCTTACTTCGCTCCCGGGGCAGGAACGGTACATCCAGCTCCACGAATGCGGCCAGGGAATCGATCATGCGCACCATCAGCGGCACGATCTGTCGTTCGATGAGCGCCACATTCTCAATGGATTGCTCAATCGCCGTGATCTCGCTTTGTTGATTGTCGATCTGTTTCTGCAACAGATCGTTGTAGACTTTGAGTCCGTCCACGATCTTCGTCACTGTGCGATAATCGTCGACAAGGTCATCTACGGCGTCGTCGATACGCTCCACCTGCTGCTGCGCTTTGATATTCTCCTGGGTTCGTGCCTGTTCCTCGTCGAGCAATTTTTCTATCACCCCTTGCCCCCAGGCCAGCCCCTGCCACCCCAGTAGCACGACCGTCAGGCCGGCCAACATCTTGGAATTGACTCTGTAAATGCTCATTCCGCCATCACTTGAATACTGGACACCCCGTTCCGGGCGAACCGCCCGCCGCCGTGCGAAACCGCGCATCTACGGTTTAGTCTGTGGTGGGTGAAGTACCCGGGCAGTTCGGCTCGGACCGGTACGCAGATCGGCCGATCCCGGAACGAATCAGGGTGCCGATTATGACCTTACGCTTCGGCCGAGAGCAAATGTCCGACGCTGTGTGAACCTCCTCCCGGCGGACCTGTTCTACGTATGACGCCCGCCGCCCCATTTCATGAGGTTCAGAAATTCACGGCGGTTTTTGGGGCCGTAAGTGCGAAAATGCGGATCCGGCATGTGGCGATATGCACGCCGTCGGTTGGCGATGCGATCAGCGGCTGTCCGTTCGGAAACGTCGGCCAGCGAGACATGGTATGGCCGCGTCGCGTTCAGGCCGAAGATCTTCGCACGTATCTGTGGCGTGATGCGCGGATATCCGTACCGCTCTTGAAACTGCTCGGATATTTGAAAAGCGCGAAAAGCCAGTATCTGATCCTGAGGCGAGCCGTACCAGATCGAATCGGTCCCCCAAAGAATGTTGTCTTCGCCCAAGTATTTGAGCAGTTTACCTAGACCATGCGCGGCCTGTTCGGGATCGCGCATCAAACCGCGCCAGGTACTTCCCAATTCGGCGTATACGTTACCCTGTCCCACGACCTCGCTTTTGACCAGAGACGTGATCAAACCGTCGATCCCGTCACCACGGGTCGGATCGTAAGCGCCTTCCCGCGCCCCCGGCACCCAACCCGAGTGGTAGATCAAAAAATTCACGTCCGGAAATCGCTTCGCGATCGGACCGATATCTCCGCACAGCGAATGCTCGTATGACCGGGGTCCGAACGGTATACCCTTGTGAACCGCGATGTTGTTCACATTGAGCCGACGCGCGCGCTCCACGAACTCAATGCCGATGTCGTCAGTCAGAAAAAATCCCCGCCCGTCCGGGCCATACTGCGTGTAACACTTCCACGCCGCGATGTTCCAGCGCTCCGCCAGTTCTGCCATACGCTGAAGGTCGCCGGGCTGGTTGGGATTACAACGACCGTGCAGCAGCAGACGGTGTGATCCCTGCATTTCCTCGACGATCGCGCGCGTCTCGGCAGCCTCCTCGATCGTCAACGGTTCGGCATCGGCAGCCGAGGGTACGAATGACAAGACCATCACATCGGTGTCGGAATCCAGGAACACGTCTTTGATAAACTCGTCGGCACCCAGACATCTGAGATAGCTGCGCGCACCGGGCTGAGCGGCGAAGGCGCAACCCGTCTTCGGCGCGAATTTCAAGGGCTCCGCCTCGGCCGGCAAGTTTCGTAACCATTTACCTTCCGGATTGACGAAATGTCCTTGCACGTCGAAGATGAACTCGTCGCCGGCGAGCTGCACCGCGGCCGCCTCGGTATCGAGCGCCGTACTCCGGTCGAGATCGAAATATCCTCCACTGCGGCGCGCTGCCGCGTTGACGGTATTGAACGCGAGCAACGTGCTGGCAGCCCCGCATAACGAGATCATGAACTCGCGTCTACCCATGCCACAACGTTTCGCGTTCTCGGTGGCTTGCTGACGTGCGTGACGGTTGGCGCGGCGATCCGTTTCGCCTAACGGGATGGGCGCAAACTCACCGTTCGAAGTGGAATCCAGTTTGATGGGAAGCCGGTATCCTTCCGGGTCGTTGCGATAACTTCTGGTCTGTCGTCGAGGCATGATATCCGGCTCCCGCTGACCGCTCGGCATAACGCCATTGACGGAACCCGCTCGGAAAAGTTCAATAATTCGACTATGGGGATCACGGACCGTCGGCGTAACGCGGTGTACCGAGCGGGACGCCGTCTTCGATGATCTGTATGACCCGGCGCCCCGCGCGCGCGAATACGTCGTCTTGTTGGGCTGTATTCAATAGCGGACCGTCGTCGTCCACCAACTCGGCCAGCACGTAGCGCAACCAATTTACGCCGGTCTTAAGGCGCGTGTCGAACCTGCCCGTATAGCCCTCCGGCCAGCGTATCGCCAATATCGCTCCGACCCTATCACGATAATCCTGCAAGCGGTCGATGTATTTCAATTGGTGGCATCGATTCGCGATGAACGGGCCGTGGTCACCTGCCAGCACGATCACCGCGCCGGGATCTTCAGAAAGTATATGCGCGATAATCTCGGTCAGCACCTGGTGCGTAACTGCAAGTTTTTTGACGTACGCCGTGCGCTCGCGCTCCATGTCGCAGCGCCCCGCCAGATCATTGGGTGCGTGGCCCGGATTATAGTAATGAATGTACTGAAACGTGGGGATCGGCTTATCGCCCGCGTTGGCGCGCTTTACTTCATTGACGAATTCTTCATCCGGGACCTTGATTAACGTGAGATCGTCGTTCGACAGAAGATTGATCCGAAAAATACTGCTGAAAAGCATTTTCGCGCCACTCAGTCCGTCGCTTTTGGGAAAACAGTAATCCGCTCGGCACCCTTGTAGAAGGAGATAGTTGGAGCTGTGGATGTACTCCGACGTATAACCGTTGCGCTTGAAAATTCGCGTCACATTGTTGTCACCGGCAATCAACAATCGAGACGCTCTGTTAACTTCACTGAAATTCAGCGACTCACCGCTGAGCCGGTAGTAGTTGTGCTCCATGTTGAGTATTGCCGGTAGTGCGTAGACCGTCGGGTGATAGTTACTGAAGGTATCTTCGTAGACCCTGAATCTGCGCGCACGCAAAAAGTCGAGAAAATCGTTGTTGTCAATATTCTCCTGGCGCATGTAGGCGACGCTCGCGTAGCCGTCGGCAAGGACAAAGTACATGTTGGGCGTCTCCGTGATGCGCAAGGCTTCGTACGCGCGTTCCGTATCCTGCCCAATCAACGTTCCACGCAGACCGTCTGCGACCTTGCCGGCATTCAACGCCACGGCCGAGATCGTCATAACTATCAATACGACGACCAGATTTCCGGGTTTGCGGCGAAATATCAACGATAACGCGAAGGCAGGGAGCGACACGAACAAGGCATTGGCCAATAGACCTTTCCTGCCCCCGAACCAGGAAAAAAACTGTTCGATGCCATCGACCCCGATGAAAGCCGGGCGCAGCAACGCAAAAAGAAACAGGGAGACGGAAAACACCACGACCAAACCCGACCATCGCTGCAAACCCGCGATCGCGACGGCGGCATAAGCAACGATTGCGACCCCCAGAGCGACACCGATCATCGCTGTGAACACCAGCAGCACGGACTCCAGCCGCAGCAGCGTCAAATTATTGGTGGTATAAAATGTGGCGACGTAGAAACCCGCTACAAGCGCAAGCAAGAGAGCCTTACGCAGACTCAGATTCGAATCCGGCCGCGGCTCACCCCCGCCCATGGCCAACTACAGTCCTGAGGTGTGGGCACTCCGAGAACACCGCTGATAACGAGCCTCGGCCCGATAGCCAATCAGCTACACGCCGGAAACTTATCCTTCATTTCGCGTCGCCGTTTGTGCAGGACCGGCTCGGTATACCCGTTCGCTTCTGCACGACCCTTGAAGATCAGGTCCCGCGCCGCCTGAAACTCAATGCTGTCATCGCAATCGGGCGCCATGTTCCTGTAGTTCGGGTCGCCGGCGTTCTGTTGATCGACAACCTGCGCCATCTTGCGTAGGGTCTGTTCCACTTGATCCGGCGTTACGATCTGATGGTACAGCCAGTTCGCAATATGTTGGCTTGAAATTCGTAAAGTGGCGCGGTCCTCCATCAGCCCAACGTCATTGATGTCCTTTACCTTGGAACACCCCACGCCTTGCCCTACCCAACGTACGACGTATCCCAGAATACCTTGCGCGTTGTTGTCGAGTTCAGCCTGAATCTCCTCGGCGCTCAATGAGCGACCCTGCAACAATGGCGGTGTCAGAATATCTTCGAGATTCGCCCGCCCGCGACGCGCAATGCTCTTCTGGCGTCCGAATACATCGACCTGGTGATAGTGAATCGCGTGCAGGGTCGCCGCCGTCGGCGAGGGCACCCAGGCCGTGTTCGCGCCGGCTTCGGAGTGCGCGATCTTCGCCTGCATCATTGCCCCCATCGAGTCGGGAATCGCCCACATCCCCTTACCGATCTGGGCGAAACCGGGTAGACCACACTCCAGACCCACATCGACGTTCCAATCTTCATATGCCAGTATCCAGGCAGCGCCTTTGATTTCCGGCTTCGGAATCATGGGACCGGCTTCCATTGCGGTGTGAATTTCGTCGCCGGTACGGTCCAGAAATCCGGTATTGATGAAAATCAGTCGATTACGTGCGGCGCGGATGCATTCTTTCAGATTGATCGTGGTGCGCCGTTCCTCGTCCATGATGCCCATCTTCAGCGTATTGCGCTTTAATCCCAAGGCGTCCTCCACGCGACCGAATAACTCCACCGTGGCCTCTACCTCCGCCGGGCCATGCATCTTGGGTTTGACGATATACACGCTACCGGTGCGGCTGTTGCGGTATCGCCCTAGACCCTTGAGATCGTGAATGGCCGCCAGCGCGGAGATCATCGCGTCGAGAAATCCCTCCGGGATTTCGCGGCCGTCTTCCGTCATCACCGCGTCGGTATACATATGGATGCCCACGTTGCGCACCAGCAGCAGGCTTCGCCCCGGAACGGAAAATGACTCGCCGCCGGGGCTTAGAAACGATTTGTCCGGATTCAGCTTTCTAACGATCGTCTTCCCGCCTTTTCGAATCTCGGCCTCGAGCTCGCCGCGCATCAAGCCCAACCAGTTCCGATACACCCCCACTTTGTCCGCCGCATCCACCGCCGAGACCGAGTCTTCGAAATCCTGGATGGTCGTCACCGCCGACTCCAACACGATGTCGCTGATCCCCGCGGAATCCAACTTACCGACGGGATGGCTCGCATCGATCCGGATCTCAATGTGCAAGCCGTGGTGCCGTATCAACACCGACTCGATTCCGTCGTCGCCTACCCGATAACCGACGAACTGCTCGGGATCGGATAACGCGGTACCGGCGCCGTCCGCAGACGCCAATGCCAACTGCCCACTCTCGTTTAGCCCGATTCCGGTCACTTCCGCCCAAGTACCCGTGGTCAGGGGTACCGTCTCATCCAGAAACTGCTTCGTGTACGCCACCACCCTGCCGCCACGCACCGGATTGTAGGTGTCGCCACGCTCTGCCCCATCCGATTGATCGATAACGTCGGTGCCGTACAGCGCGTCGTACAAACTGCCCCAACGGGCGTTGGCGGCATTCAGTGCGTAGCGTGGATTGTCTACCGGCACCACCAGTTGGGGGCCCGCTACCGACGCGATTTCGCGATCGACGTCGTCGACGGAGATCGAAAAATCGTCACCCTCGGGAACCAGGTAGCCGATTTCCTGCAAGAACTCCTTTTGCTCGGCAACTTCGGCGGGTTTGTCCTTACGTTCCCGGTACCAGGCGTCGATGCGCTCCTGAAGCACGTCGCGTGCGGCCAGAAGCTCGCGATTGTGAGGTTCGCAATCGTTCACGATCGCCGCTAACGCCGACCAGAAATTCTCCGGTGCAACACCGGTACCGGGGGCGATTTCATCCCGAACCAGGTCGTAAAGGGGCTGCGCGATACGCAAACCCTCGACTTTGAAATAATCTTCTGTTTGAGCGCGGTTGTTCATCGGTTTTCAAATTCCATCAGAATCGGACAGACACTCCCACGAGGCAACCCAACGGCAACGGTAAAACCGGTTTTTTCGGTTCCCCGCCGTGAACACAAGAATACTCAACTGGGACGCGCCGGGTCCAGGCGTGAACAGCCGACGATGAAGAAAGCGCCTGCTTGAGGCGCGTTGCGCAAGCGCCGACGCATCGCCGCGCGGGGTAAGGCGAGCGAAAAAAGAGGCCATCCTTGGGATGGCCTCTCCACGAGCGACTTGTTAGGCCGCTTTCTTATTGGCTTTAGCCAGGTTCTCGGACACCAACTTCTGGACTTCCTGAGCCGCTTCCTGACCCAGTTCGGCGACCGTCTTGGCGTCGTTCAAGACGCTTTCGACCACCTCTTTCGCAACCTGAGTCTGACCGGCGAGATACTTCTGAAACGCCGCCGGATCGTTCGCGGCCAAGGCTTCCTTCCAGCTCGTCAGGGCGACATCCGAGTACTTGCGCACCGCGGCGATCTGCAGGTCCACCAGCTTCTCGGTCTTCGCCAAGGCGATTTTGTTGAGCGCCACGACGGGAGCCAAGACTTTTTCAGCATTGATAACGTTCGCTTTTGCCATTTTAATTACCTCTGGACAATAAGTTTCTGGTTTATGTTGCAGCGCAGCATAGCACACCGTATTGTGCGCTGCAACATTTTTTCACGGTCCTCGCCGAGTTCGGCTCGGTTTGGTCCAGATGGTTAATTTTTCTTTATATTACAGTAGTTTATTGGGCGGGCCTGAGTCGGATCGGGGCCCATCCGGTGGGCGCCGGGCCTAGATTCGCTGCTTCACGTACGCACCGGGTGCGTCCTCCAGCACCTTGAGCTCCCCTTCCCCCGGCTGGCGCGCCGACACCGACGCGCCAACAAACGGCGCGACCCACTCCCGCCAATCCAGCCACCAAGACCCGGTATGCTGCTCGGCGCCGGCCAGCCACTGCTGGGGATCGGCCGGCAGCGCTTTGCCCACCCAATACCCGTACTTGTTGGCGGCCGGTGGATTGATCACCCCGGCGATATGTCCGGACCCGCCCAGCACAAAGCGCACCGGGCCCGAATACAACTGCGTCGCCGCATAGGTCGACGTCCACGGCGCAATGTGGTCTTCCTTGGTCGCCAGAATATAGGCCGGAGCATCGATCTGGGTGATATCGATCGGCGTCTCGTTCAAACTGATCCCGCCGGGGATCTTGAGCAAGTCCTTTTCATACATGTTACGCAAATAAAAACTGTGCATCGCGTAAGGCATGCGCGTTGAATCGGAGTTCCAGTACAGGAGATCGAACGGAAACGGATCTTTGCCCAGCAGATAATTGTTGATAACGAAATTCCAGATCAAGTCGTTGGCGCGTAGCAGGTTGAAAGTCTCCGCCATCTTGGTGCCTTCCAGGTACCCTTTCTTCTTCATTTCCTCTTCGATGGTGCTAATCTGGTCATCGTCGATAAACACTCCCAGTTCCCCGGGTTCGGAGAAATCGACCATAGTGGTGAAGAATGTCGCCGACCGGATGCCGCAGTCGTGGTCCGCAGACTTCAGATAAGCGAGTGTGCACGCCAACAGCGTACCCCCCAAACAGTAGCCTACCGCATTCACTTCGGACTCCCCGGTAGCACGCTTGATGGCGGTTAACGCCTCCAAGGGACCCTGATTCAGGTAGTCGTCGAACTTTTTCTGCGCCAGACTTTCATCCGGGTTCACCCAGGAAATCACGAAAACGGTATGTCCCTCGTTCACTGCCCACTGAATGAACGAATTTTCGGGGCGTAGGTCGAGGATATAGTATTTGTTGATCCATGGTGGAAATATCAGCAACGGTGTCTGGTGCACTTCTGCACCGGTCGGCGTGTACTGAAGGAGCTGCATCAACTCATTCTGATACACCACCTTGCCGGGGGTCACGGCCACGTTTTCGCCGAGCGTGAATTTTTCCACGTCTGTCATTCTTATCCGCAGCCGCCCTTGGCCCGCCTCAAGATCAGCGAGCAGGTTATCGAGCCCCTTGACGAGATTCTCCCCGCGCGAGTCCACCGTTTCCTGGAGCACTTTAGGATTGGTCAATAAAAAATTCGTCGGTGCCATGGCATCAACGAACTGCCGGGTATAAAAATCGAGCTTCTGACTCGTCTTTTCGTCCAAGCCGTCCACGTGTTCTATGCTGTCGTAGACGTAGCGAGACGCAAGCAGATAGGACTGCTTGATATAGTCGAATACCGGGCTCTTGTCCCAATCCTCGTGCTTGAACCGCTTGTCTCCCGGTTCCGGGGTCATGATCGGCTGCGACACCTCCCCGAGGAAGCGTTCGAGAGCACTCTGGGTGAGCTGTTGATACGCGTTCCAGAACTGAACTTGCGTCTCTATCAGTTTGCCCGGGTCCAGCGACATCGAGGTCAACATCTGCTGAAAAGTCTTCGCCGCATCCTGAAGATTCAATGCCCCATATGGATGTTCGTCACCGGTCTGCCACCGTTCCATGAACTGTTCAACGACATTCTGGCTTTGGCTGGCGACACGGGCCACCGCTTCCGCGAGCTTGACCGGGTCGTTGAGCTCGGGTGACTGTTTCGTGTTCTCGCTCATGGCTGTCTCCTTGCTTTCAACAGCGCTTTTCAACAGCGGTCTCGCCTGCGGCCCCGTAACGAGGCGCAGACGGTACGGCAGCGGCCGGCGCGCCGGCCGTCCGGTGAACGGTTCCCGGACGACCGGCGTGTTTCCCAGCCGGTCCGGCCGCTACGGCGCACCCCACGCGGCGGGCTCAGTACATGTGCTGGCCACCATTGATCGACAACGTCGAACCGGTGATGAACCCGGCCTCCTTGTCCACCAGAAACATGACGGAGCGCGCAATTTCGCTGGCCTCTCCCAGACGCCCGACGGGAATGGTGGCGATGATCTTCTCCAGCACTTTTTCCGGCACCGCGCGGACCATATCCGTGGCGATGTAACCGGGTGCTATGGCGTTTACCGTCACTCCTTTGGCGGCCCCCTCAAGCGCGAGCGCCTTGGTGAATCCATGGATCCCGGATTTGGCCGCCGCGTAGTTCACCTGTCCGTACTGCCCGGCCTGGCCATTCACCGACCCGATATTGACGATCCGGCCAAAGCCCCTATCGCGCATGCCTTCGATCACCGCGCGCGACATATTGAAGCACGAACTGAGATTGGTCTGAATGACCGTGTTCCACTGGTCGAAACCCATCTTGTGCATGGTGCCGTCCCGGGTAATGCCGGCATTGTTGACCAACACCGCAACCGGACCCAGGTCTTCTTCGATCTGTTTTACCGCCGCTTGGCAGGCGTCATAATCACCGACATCAAACTTATACACGGCAATGCCCGTGCGCTCCTTGAACTTATTCGCCGCCTCGTCGTTTCCTCCGTAGTTAGCGGCTACCGTGAAACCCCCGTCTTTCAGCGCAACGGAAATCGCCTCACCAATTCCCCGCGTTCCTCCAGTAACAATTGCTACACTCGCCATGCTTATCCTCCTGTTGTTCTGTGTTCATGTACACGCGCCGCGTTATGAAGGCGGCGTCAACTACTTATTTTGGCCGAACATCGACTTGAACGATTCGAAATCGTAGGCCTTTTGTCCCTCTTGGAGCAGCTTCTGCATTTCTTCGCCGAATGATTTCTGTGTTTCAATGAGTTTTTGCACGTTCGCCTGAAAGTTTTTGGACAACTCTTCGGCGAATTCTTTCTGGTATTTGACCAGTTCTTCCGGAGATTTCATCTTCAGCATCTTCTCGGAAACTTCCACCGCCTTCTCCATAGACTCGGCGGCGATATCCGCCTGCGCCCGAATGGCTGGCGCCATACTACCGGTGAAAGCCTTGCTGAATCGCAAGGTGAAATCGGTCAAACGCTGATTGAATTCCTGAATCTGATCGATGGGATTCTGTTTTTTGCTCATGGCCTATTCCTTACCTGGTTGGTCGTTTAGTTGCAGTTTAGCGCTCGACGGCAATCGCCACACCCTGTCCGCCACCGATGCACAACGTCGCGAGCCCCTTTTTCGCGTCCCGGCGCTGCATTTCGTGGAGCAGAGTCACGAGCACACGCGCTCCGGAGGCGCCGATGGGATGGCCGAGCGCGATCGCGCCGCCGTTCACGTTCACCTTGTCGGTATCCCAGCCGAGGTCGCAATTCACCGACATCGACTGCGCCGCGAACGCTTCATTGGACTCGATGAGTTCCAGGTCCGCCACCGTCCAGCCTGCCTTGCTCAGGCATTTTTGCGAAGCCGGGATCGGACCGGTGCCCATGATGGCGGGATCGACCCCAGCGCTCGAGTACGCGGCGATCCGGGCAAGCGGGGTCAGGTTCAGCGACTCAGCCTGTTCGGCGCTCGTCACCAGCAGCGCGGCGGCGCCGTCATTGATACCCGATGCGTTGCCGGCGGTGACGGTGCCCTCCCTATCGAAGGCAGCGCGTAACTCGCCCAACCCCTCGGCGGTGGTTCCGTGCTTCGGGAACTCGTCCGTATCGAAGACCACCGGATCGCCTTTCCGCTGCGGGATCTCCACCGGCACGATTTCATCTTTGAACTTGCCCGCCTTCTGCGCGGCTTCGGCTTTTTGTTGCGACGCCGCAGCGAATGCATCCTGGCCGGCCCGATCGAACTCGTACTTCTTGGCGATGTTCTCGGCCGTATTGCCCATGTGATAGTCGTTGAACGCATCCCACAAACCATCGACGATCATACTGTCAATGAGCTTCCAGTCGCCCATGCGCTGCCCGTTGCGGGACTTTGGAAGCACGTGCGGCGCCATACTCATGTTTTCCTGCCCGCCGGCGATGACAATGTCGGCGTCGCCGCAGCGAATCGCCTGCGCCGCGAGGTGCACGGTCTTGAGACCGCTGCCACACACTTTGTTGATGGTCATGGCGGGACAGGTATACGGCAAACCGGCGGCGAGCGCCGCCTGGCGCGCGGGATTCTGACCGGAACCGGCGGCCAGCACCTGACCGAAAATCACTTCGTCGATCTGCTCGGGCTTGACCCCGGTGCGCGCCAGCAACCCCTTGATCGCTTCTGCGCCGAGTTGATGGGCCGACACACCGGCCAGACTGCCGCCGAAGTTCCCGATTGCGGTGCGTACTGCGCCCACTATTACGACGTCACTACTCATTACTATCTCCTGTTTGGTTGTCATTGATTACAATCGCGTGGAAGCTCCGCGGCCCGTGGGCACCGAGCTGTAGAGTCTGCTCGACGTCGGCGGTCTTTGACGGGCCCGAAATGAAGTTGAGCGAGCGGGGAACGGTGCCCGATTCTCGGAGCCGAGGCCAGACGTCCTCGATGTAGGGTACGATCGCCGAACTGCGCACCAACACAACATGGTAGTCGGGCAGAAAATTCAACGTGGTGGGGTGGTTTTCTCCCGAGAACATGACCACGCTACCGGTCTCCGCCACGGCGGCGAAGCACGGCGTCACCGCCGCCAGATCTTCGCCCCGCGTGGCGCCAAATCGCACCCGCCAGTCGTCGGGCCACGCGAGATCGCGCAATGCGGGCGCGGCGACCAGCTCGGTGGGCAGGCCGTGCTGGTCGAGATGCGCGGCGATCGCCGCAAAGATTTGTTCGACACCGTCGACGTGCGCTACGGTTCCGGCGACCGCAGTGAGCTTATTGGCGAATTGTGTCACCAGATCGTGCTCGAAGCGTGGACGGGGGCGACTGTCTTGCGGCGGCCAGCGCGCTTGCAGGTCGGCGCATTCCGTCGGAGTCAAAGGTCCGCGCTGCAAACCGGCGCGGATCCGGTCGAGAATCGCTTGTCGTGCCTCACTCACGGGTTTTCGCTCCGGTAACGGGCTTGAAAGGTGCGGCCTTGGGGGGCGGGCAAATCGCGCGTCCCGGTCCAACCCCCGGCCAGGGGCAGAGAACGGAAACGCCCACGCTTGCGGCCCAACCGCGCCAGAACGCGCATGCCGATCCGGGTCGCCGACTGGTATAGGCGTGGCCGCTTGGCAAAGAACGCCCAGACGCGGATTCCGTTGCGCGCGACTTTCGAGTTCAGGTGCGCCTCGTGCTGCTGGCGACGTAATTCCCGTAACAGATCCGGCAGCGGGATCTTGACCGGGCACACCGACTGGCAGCGACCGTTCAAGGTGCAGGCATTCGGTAAATCGCCCGCCTCCTTGAACCCCAGATTCAGCGTGCTCCAGACCGCCCCCATGGGACCGGGATATACCCAACCGTATACGTGGCCGCCGACCGCGCCGTACACCGGGCAGTGGTTCATGCATGCGCCGCAACGAATGCAGCGGAGCATCGGCTTAAATGCGTTACCGAGCATCTCAGAGCGTACGTTGTCCACGAGTACGACGTGGTACTGCTCCGGACCGTCCGGATCGCCCGAGCGCTTCGGGCCCGTACTGAACGTCGTGTAGGCGGTGAACTCCTGGCCGGTGGCACTGCGGGTCAACAAACGCAGCAGGGTGGTGGCATCCTCCAGCGTGGGCACGACCTTCTCGATACTCGCGGTGACAATGTGCACCTTGGGTAGCGTACACGTCAAATCACCGTTGCCTTCGTTAGTCACGATGATGTTCGAGCCGGTCTCCGCGATCAGGAAATTTGCACCGGTGATTCCAACATCCGCTTCCAGGTAGCGTTGTCTCAGCACCTGGCGCGCTTCGTTCACCAGATCCGGAACCTCGGTCAGCCGTTTGTCGAAACCGAAGCGCGCGTGATGCTCAACGAACAGATCGGAAATCTGGTCTTTGGTCTTGTGCACCGCCGGAGCGATGATATGGCTCGGCGGTTCGCCGGCGAGCTGCAGTATGTATTCCCCGAGGTCGGTCTCCACCACGTCTATTCCGGCTTCCTCCAACACCCGGTTGAGACCGATCTCCTCGCTGATCATGGACTTGCCTTTGGTGACGGTCCCGGCGCCCGCCGCCCGGCACAAATCGCGAATGATACGGGACGCCTCGGCAGAATCGCGCGCCCAGTGCACCTGGCCACCGTGCGCATTGACGGCTTGCTCGTAACGCTCCAGGTAATAATCCAGATGTTCGAGCGTATGGTCCTTGATCTGCTGACCGGCTTCCCGCAGCGCTTCGAATTCCGGAAAGCCGCCGATCAATTCGGCCCGCTTACCGACGAATCCGTATTGCGCGCGCGCGAGCGACGTTTGCAAATTCTGATCATTCAGCGCAACGGCGGCACGCTCCTTGAATGCGTGACTGCGTGGTTCCATGGACTACTCCTCCGACTCCCCGTCGCCGATACCGGACAGCTCGGCCATGCCGGCGAGCACCTCGGCCGTGTGGTAGACGCGCACCTCATGGCCCAACCGTTTCAGGCGACCACTGATGTTCATCAGGCATCCCATGTCCCCGCCCAGCACTGTGTCGGCTCCGCTGGCAACGATATTGTCGACTTTGTTCGACACCATGCGCGTCGAGATCTCCGGATACTTGACGCAGAACGTGCCGCCAAACCCGCAACACACTTCGCTGTCCTGCATCTCCGCAAGCGATACGCCTGCGACGCACCTAAGTAGACTGCGCGGTTGCTCCTTCACACCAAGCTCCCGCAGACCCGAGCAACTGTCATGATAGGTCGCGGTACCCGCATAACGTGCATCGACGTCTGCGACGCCCATCACATCGACGAGAAAACTCAACAATTCGTAACTGCGTGCCGCCAGATCTCGTGCCTTCTCCCCCCACTCGGAATCCCCAGCAAACAGATCTGGATAATGGACCTTGAGGGTGCCCATGCACGACCCCGATGCGCCGACGACGTAGTCGTATCCGGCAAAACTGTCAATCACTTGTCGGGCAATATCGCGCGCCGCATCGTAATCGCCGCTGTTGTAGGCCGGCTGACCACAGCATGTCTGGGCGCGCGGCACGTCGACCCGGCACCCGGCGTCGTGCAATAGCTTGATTGCCGCGAATCCGACGTTCGGCCGATACAGGTCGATCAAGCAGGTGACGAACAAACCCACGCGCGGGGCCTCATTCAACCCTGTTTTCATACCTGTCGTCGCTCCTGTTGCTGCCGGAATGACATCATTTCGTCATCGCCGAACACCCGTAACCGTCGCCCGGATCACCTCCCGGTCCGATCGGATGTCCACGCTTCGGCGCCGGCTGGCGGTTGTGTTTCACTTTCTCTTCTTCGGCATGTACAGATCGGTGATTGTTCCCTCGAACGCTTCAGCCGCCATTGCGACCGTCTCTGATAATGTCGGATGCGGGTGCACGGTCAGGCCGATATCGGCGGCGTCACAATCCATCTCGATCGCAAGCGCCGCTTCCGCAATCAGATCGCCGGCATTGGGCCCGACGATGCCCGCCCCGATCACGCGCTCGGTCTCTTCGTCGAACAGCACCTTGGTCAAACCTTCATCCCGCCCCAGCGACAGCGAGCGGCCGCTGGCCGCCCACGGGAACACGCCCTTGCCGAATTTGATCTTCTCGGCTTTTGCCTCGGCCTCGGTTTTTCCGACCCACGCCACCTCCGGATCGGTGTACGCCACCGACGGGATCACGCGGGCATCGAATACGGAATTCATACCCGCGCACACTTCGGCCGCTACTTTACCTTCGTGCACGGCCTTGTGCGCCAGCATCGGTTGTCCGACGATATCCCCGATCGCAAATACATGCGGCACATTGGTACGAAGTTGTTTATCCACATTGATGAAACCCCGGTCGTCCACCGCCACGCCAGCCTGGTCCGCGCCGATCAGCTTGCCGTTGGGTACCCGTCCCACGGATACTAGAATCCGGTCGTACACCTGCGGCTTTGGTGCACCATCACCCTCGAAGGTCACTTTGAGACCTTTCTTCTGCGCGTCCACGGCGGTCACCCGGGTATTCAAGAGAATCGCCTGGTAACGCTTTTCGATGCGTTTGTGTAGCGGTTTGACGATATCCTTGTCGGCGCCGGCGATCAGTGAATCCAACATTTCCACCACGGTGATCTCGGCACCCAGCGCGTGGTACACGGTGGCCATTTCCAGTCCGATGATGCCCCCGCCGATCACCAGCAGGCGCTTCGGAATGTCTTCCAACTCCAGCGCACCGGTGGAATCGATGATCCGGGGATCATCCGGGAGAAACGGCAGCTTAACCGGTTCGGAACCCGCCGCGATGATGGCGTGTTCGAAGCCGACGATCGTTTTGTTGTCCTCGCCGTCGACCACTTCAATGTGGTGCGCATCGAGAAATCGCCCGTAGCCGTTTACTACCTGCACCTTGCGCTGTTTCGCGAGTCCTGCGAGCCCGCCGGTCAAACGTTTGACGATCCCGGCCTTCCAGCCGCGCAATGCGTCGATGTCGACATCGAACCCTTTTGACTTGATGCCGTGGGCTGCAAAGTCGTCCGCCTCGTCGAGCACCTTCGCCGCATGCAACAGCGCCTTGGACGGAATACAACCGACGTTCAGGCACACACCGCCCAACGTCGCGTAGCGTTCGATCAACACCACCTTCTTACCCAGGTCGGCGGCGCGGAATGCGGCGGTATAGCCGCCGGGCCCCGATCCCAGCACCACGACTTCCGCCTGCACGTCGGAGCTGCCGGCGAATTGCGCGGCTTGCGGTGCGCTGACCGTCTGGGAATCCTGGGCTGCGCCGCCTCCCGACGATTCCATGGTCAGAATCAAATCTCCCTGCGACACCTTGTCACCGACTTTGATTTTGACGTCTTTCACGGTTCCGGCGAGCGGCGAAGGCACGTCCATGGACGCCTTGTCGCTCTCCAGCGTGATGAGTGGGTCCTCCTCGGCCACCGTGTCGCCCGAAGCGACCAGCACCTCGATTACGTCAACGCCTTGAAAATCGCCGATATCCGGCACCTTTACGTCCTCGATCCCGCCGCCGCCATAACCGCCGCCGGCGTCTCCCGGTGCCGCTTCCCGGCTCCCCGCCTCGTGTACCGTGGGTTGCGAGGGGCCCGCCGCCACCTGGTCGGCCACCTCCATCGCGACGATCGGCGTGCCCTTGGACACCTTGTCGCCCACCCCCACCAGCACCTCCTTGACCGTGCCGGACACGGGCGCGGGAATGTCCATCGACGCCTTGTCGCTCTCCAGGGTAATCAACGCATCGTCCACGCTCACCGTGTCTCCCGGGGAGACCAGGACCTCTATGACATCCACGTCCTGGAAGTCGCCGATATCCGGAACTTCGATCTTATGAATCTCACTCATGGTCGTCTGCCGCCTTTCGTGTTTCGTAAATGGGCTGGTCCGTTACGTCAACAACAACCGGATGTCGTTGACCATCTCGCCGAGATAGCGGGTGAAGCGCGCGGCTTCAGCCCCATCGATAACGCGATGATCGTAAGACAGCGACATCGGCTGCATCAGACGCCATACGATTTGGTCGCCTTTTCCGCGGAACGGTTTCTCCTGTGACCGAGTCAGTCCGAGTATTGCCACTTCCGGAGCATTGACGATAGGCGTAAACGACGTGCCGCCAATTCCGCCGAGACTGGAAATCGTGATGCTGGCACCCTGCATATCGGGCGTCTTGAGTTTTTTGTCCCGCGCTTTGGCGCTCATCTCCATCAGATCCGCGGACAACTCGAACAAACCCTTGCGGTCGACATCCCGAACCACCGGCACGACCAGGCCGTTGGGCGTATCGACGGCGATCCCGATATTGCAATACTTCTTCAAGATCAGGTTCTCACCGGTCTCATCCAGGGACGCGTTGACGGTCGGAAATTCCTTTAATGTCACCGCCAGCGCCTTCATGAAAAAACTCAACAGCGTGACCCGCACCCCCGCCTTCTCGGCGCGGGGCTTCAGTGTCTGACGGAAGGCTTCCAGCTCAGTAATGTCGGTCTCGTCATTGTGGGTGACGTGGGGCACGTTCAACCAAGCGCGGCTCAGGTTAGCGCCGGTCAAGCGCTTGATCTTGTTAAGCGGCAGGGTTTCTACATCGCCGAATTGACTGAAGTCCTGGGGCGGGATCGGCGGAATCCCGGCGCCGGTCCCCGCGGCCGCCTCGGCGCGCGCCGCCGACGGCCCTCCGGTGGCAAACGCTTCCAGGTCCGCCTTGGTGATGCGGCCCTTCACGCCGGTCCCCTTGACTTGGTTCAGGTCGATCCCGCGCTCCCGGGCGATGCGTCGCACCGCGGGGCTCGCATGTACACCTGCGAAAGACACGATATTGCTGCCCGACGGCGCGGGCGCCGGCGGGGCGGCCGAGGGACCGGAACGGTCGGGTTCCTGCGCCGCTTCCGTCTCGTCATCCGCCGTTGCGGTCTCCGCTGCCGCGTCCCCAGCCGTTTCCATGAGCAGGATCAGGTCGCCCTCGGAGACCTTGTCGCCCACCTTGACCTTCACCTCCGCCACCGAACCCGCCACCGGCGACGGTACATCCATAGACGCTTTGTCGCTCTCCAGCGTGATCAGCGCATCCTCCTCGGCAACCGTGTCGCCGGGGGCCACCAGTACTTCAATGATGTCCACATCGCTGAAGTCGCCGATGTCCGGAACACGTATTTCCTGTGTACTCATTGTTCGTTCCTCGCTACCTCTTTTGTTTCCGCCTCCTAAATCGTCTCTGGGTTGGGGGCGTCGGGGTCGATCTCGTATTTCTTGATGGCGTCCGTCACTTTCTTCCTCGGTATCTCGCCATCATCGGCCAGCGCTTTCAACGACGCCACCACAATGTGATACCGGTCGACCTCGAAGAAACGCCTGAGTGCCTCACGGCTGTCCGAGCGCCCGTATCCATCGGTGCCCAGCACCGTATAACGGCGCGGTACGAACGCGCGTATCTGATCGGCGAATGTGCGTTTGTAGTCGGTCGCCGCGATGACCGGTCCCTCGGTTTCGCCGAGACACGCTTCGACCCAGGACGCCTTCGGTTTCGCCCCCGGGTGTAATCGATTCCACCTTTCTACGGCCCGGCCGTCGCGTACCAGTTCGTTGAAGCTGGGGGCGCTCCACACGTCGGCGACCATACCGAAGTCTTCCGCCAACAGGTCGGCGGCCGCCAACGCCTCACGCAGTATCGTGCCCGAACCCAAAAGCTGCACGCGTTTTGCCGCCTTCTTTCCGGCCCCTGCCTGTAGTCGATACAACCCCTTCAGGATGCCTTCCTCCGCACCCTCGGGCATATCGGGGTGAGTGTAGTTTTCGTTCATGGTGGTCAGGTAATAGAACACGTCCTCCTGGTTTTGGAACATGCGCCGCATTCCATCGTGAATGATCACCGCGAGTTCGTAATGAAACGTAGGATCGTAAGACACGCAGTTGGGGATGTACTCCGCGAACAGATGACTGTGCCCATCCTCGTGCTGCAACCCCTCGCCGTTCAAGGTGGTCCGCCCGGCGGTCCCGCCGACGAGAAATCCGCGCGCGCGCATGTCTCCCCCCGCCCAAGTGAAGTCGCCGATGCGCTGGAATCCGAACATCGAATAAAAGATATAAAACGGGATCATGGTGAGACCGTAATTGGCGTACGCCGTCGCCGCTGCCAACCAGGACGAAATCGCTCCCGCTTCGTTGATGCCCTCCTGGAGCAGTTGACCGGTCTTGGACTCCTTGTACGGCATGATCTCCTGTGCATCCATCGGCGTGTACAACTGTCCCTCGGGAGCGTAGATACCAATCTGCCGGAACATCCCCTCCATCCCGAAAGTGCGCGCTTCATCCGGCACGATGGGAACCAGACGCGGCCCGATCTCTTTGTTGCGCGCGATGGCCACCAAACAGCGCACCAACGCCATAGTCGTCGACATGGTCCGTTCTCCGGTGCCGGACAGCAGTTGGGAGAACAGGCTGAGGTCCGGGATTTCGAGCCGATCCCCTTCGGCGCGGCGGCTCGGCAGGTACCCGCCCAACGCTTTGCGTCGCGCATGCAGGTACTCGATCTCGGGCGCCTTCGCGCCCGGGTGATACAAGCCGGCGTCGGCGATCTGTTCCTCGGTCACCGGGATATCGAAGCGCTCGGCGAATTTCTTCAGTTGATCCCCGGCCAACTTCTTTTGCTGATGGGTGATGTTCTGCCCCTCTCCGGCCTCGCCCATCCCGTAGCCTTTTACGGTCTTGGCCAGGATCAGGGTCGGCTTGCCTTCGGCGCGCATCGCCAAATCGTAGGCGGCATAGACCTTCTGCGGGTCGTGGCCGCCGCGGACGAGCTGGTAATAGATTTCATCGTCGGACATGTGCGCCACCATTTTCTTCAGCTCGGGATATTTGCCGAAGAAATGCTCACGGATGTAACCGCCGCCTTTGGCTTTAAAATTCTGGTATTCCCCGTCGATGCACTCGGCCATTCTTTTGCGCAACAGGCCATCGTGGTCCTGCGCCAGCAGCTTGTCCCAACCTGACCCCCACACGACCTTGATGACATCCCAACCCGCGCCTCGGAAGTTGCCTTCGAGCTCCTGGATAATTTTGCCGTTCCCACGTACCGGGCCGTCCAAGCGCTGCAGATTGCAGTTAATGACGAATACCAGGTTGTCGAGTTTCTCCCGGGCCGCCAGCGCGATCGCGCCCTGGGACTCGGGCTCATCCATCTCGCCGTCACCCAAAAATGCCCACACTTTTCGGTTCGTGGTCGGTGCCAACTCGCGGTGCTGCATGTATTTCATGAAGCGCGCCTGGTATATCGCCATGATCGGACCGAGCCCCATGGACACCGTCGGAAACTGCCAGAAATCGGGCATCAACCAAGGATGCGGATAGGACGATACGCCTTCGCCCGCCACCTCGCGGCGGAAATTTTGCAGCCGCTCGGCGGTCAGGCGACCTTCCAAATAGGCGCGCGCGTAGACACCGGGCGCGCAATGTCCCTGCACGAATACCATGTCGGCCCCGCTTTCGGCCTCCGGTCCGCGCCAGAAGTGGTTGAAGCCGGTCTCGTACAGCACGGCCGACGACTGAAAACTGGCGATGTGTCCTCCCGGTTCGCCAGGCCGGCGGTTGGCGGCAACCACCATCGCCACTGCATTCCAACGCAGGGCCTGGTACAGCTTCGCTTCCAGATCCGCGTCGCCCGGATAACTGGGCTCCGCCGCTACCGGAATCGAGTTGAGATAGGGGGTACGGGTGGTGTCCGGAGGCTGAGCACCCGCCGCATAGGCCGAATCAATGGTCTTTTTTAAAAGAAAACGCGCGCGGTCGGCACCATGCCGACCGATCACGCCATCCACCGCCTCCTGCCACTCGCGCGTCTCCTCCGGGTCTACATCGTTGTAGTGAACCAGATCTGGACTCATGTTCTCCTCCGATGGATATCCAAATTGATGTGTGCACCTGTTCTGATCGCTCCTCGGGCGGGCAATTGCCTGTATATCATATTCCTCGGCTGTATGCGCGCATAGGGCGGCCGCCTTGGTCCACCTTGTATAACGCCCCCGACGCTTTGTTATTTGTTGAGCCGGAAGGGCACCAACGTCACCGGAGCTTCGGCACGGTGGACCACCTTGTGTGCGACCGAGCCCAACAACATGTCGCCCAACGCCGAGTGTCCGTGCGTGCCCATCACGATAAGCCCCGCCTTATACTTTTCGGCATGTTCAAGAATCACTTGCGCGCACACCCCGTCAACAACCTCCACTGCCTCGATCAGGTTGTTAAACGCCGAGGAATCGCCGATCAACTCCAGACAGTATCCTCGTACTTCCTCCTCTACGCGTTGCTTCAGCACGGCCAGGCCTTTCCGATGCATCGTCTGCGTGTCGTCTACGCCATCCGGTAGAAACCCGTCGATGGCCGCACTCGCGTACTTCGGCAGCGGGTCTACCACGTGCAGCACAACGATCCGCGCGCCCAACGCGACGGCAATCGTTTCGGCAACCCTGAACACGTTCTTGCCGTGTTCGCTCAGATCGGTGGGATACAAAACTATCTTGATGTCGGGGGAACTCATGTTTCGCCTCTTCTTGGGGACACTGGTTAGCGAAATCGGGTCCGCGGGATCAGGGGTTGAGCCGCGGCTCCGAACAACGATCCACGAGGTAGACGATGGAGCGGTAGGGTCTGCCGCTGTGCTCGGACAACCCGATCTCACAGGTTCGGCTCGTCGAATATCCGTTCCGGCAATCTTGAGGCAAACCTTGCTTCAACAGCCGCGTCGCGCCCCGATTCAGTTCGGGCGTCGTCCAACCCTTGTCACCGGCCCATCCGCAACACGTCACACCGTCGGGAACGACGACACTTTCCACACACGCCTCGGCGACCCGTCTCAGTTTGCTCTCGAGACCCATCTTCAAGGTGCTGCATGTCGAATGGACCGCGACGGTTTCCGATTGTTTTTCGATTTCCAGCCGGTCCAAAAGAAAATCGTGGATGAACTCCGTAATATCGTATAACTTCAGCGTGGTGAGTGTTTTGGTGCGAAAAGCGCACGGGCTGGTATCGAACACGATGGGGTCCTCGCCGTTACGGCTCGCCGCCAGTAGCCGGGCTTCCAGTTCTTTGAGCTTGCTTTCCGCCGGGTCCATCAGACCTTTGCTCTCAAACGGCATGCCACAACAGAGTCCGCCACACTCCTCGGGAAAGACGACTTCATAGCCCGATTTCCGCAACAGCGCTTCGGTCTTGGTGATCAAGGATTCCGTATACTCGTCACCGCGCGCGGGCCCCATGATCCGGCTCGCACAGCTCGGAAAGTAAACCACGCGCGGCCGGCCGCCAACGTCGCCAGCGCCGTTCGCCACCCGCCACCGTGCGGCCTTGGGCATCGCCGATGTCCACAAAGGGATTCGGTTTCCGCTGATTTTGCGTACCCCCGACGTCAATGCGGACATCAGCCGTGTTCCCAACAGCCCGTGTACCAGATCGGCGCCGGTGAGTGACCAACGCGTCATCCGCGCGACGGTCGCGTAGTGATCGGCCACCCAGCTTCCCACTCCGTGCACCACGCGTCCGGCGCGTCGGCCGCGCAGCGTTTTCATCATGCGTCCGGTATCGATGTTTACCGGGCAGGCTATAGAGCACAGGCTGTCCCCGGCGCACGTATCGATACCTTGATACTGAAACGCGCGGTCGAGCGATTTTGCCCTCTGTAAGTCGCCCTCTGCCTCACAGCGCGCAATCTCCCGCAACCCCACGATACGCTGCCTGGGCGTCAACGATACGCTCCGCGATGGACAAAGCGGTTCGCAAAATCCGCATTCGATGCATTTGTCGATGACTGGGTCGGCTTTGGGCAAAGGTTTCAGGTTCTTGAGGTGTATGGCGGGATCGTCGTTTAACAACACGCCAGGATTCAATATTCCCTGCGGATCGAACAACGCTTTGATCTCGTGCATCAATCGATAGGCGTCGCTACCCCACTCCAGTTCGGCGAACGGCGCAATATTGCGGCCGGTGCCGTGTTCGGCCTTCAGCGATCCATCGTACTTCTCGACCACCATGCGACACAGCTCGTCCATGAAGGCCTCGTAACGCGTGATCTCGCTAGGGTCGGAAAAATCCGGCGTGATCACGAAATGGAGGTTGCCATCCAAGGCGTGACCGAAAATGATCGCGTTGCGGTAGCCGTGTTTGTCGAACAGCGCCTGGAGATCCAGCGTCCCGTCTGCCAGTCTGTCAAGCGGAAACGCAATATCCTCGATGATCACGGTGGTTCCCACCTCCCGCATCGCCCCGACCGAGGGAAACATCCCCTTTCTGATGTCCCAGTATTTGGTGTATACCGCCGCTTGATCGCTGAACTGAAAGGGAAATACCGTTTTCACCGACGCGAGCGCTTTTTCTATGTGCGCGATGTTGTCCCGCAAGGCCGCAGTGTCCACGGCGCGGGTTTCGACCAACAACGCCGCCCCGGTATCGGGGAGTTCCTGCAGATCATCCGGCATTCCAGGTCGGCCTTCCACCGAGCGTATCCCGGTCCGGTCCATGATTTCCACGGCGTTGACCGATTCGCTTTTCAGAATCACGACCGCCTCGCAGGCGGTGCGTATGTCTGGGAAGAAGATCAAAGCGCTCGCTTTGTGAGGATGCTCCACGACGGTGCGGTACGTAATGTCGGAGATAAAACCCAGCGTGCCTTCCGAACCGATCACGAGGTGCTGCAAGATGTCGACGGGGTCCTCGAAGTCGATCAGCGCGTTCAAGCTGTAACCGGTGGTGTTCTTGATCGAGAACTTTCGGCGGATCCGGTCCGCGAGCACCCTGTTGGCCCGCGTATTTCGACCCAGCTCGTCCAATCCTCCCAGCAACTCGGGGCGACTCGCGGCAAACCGTTTGCGACTCTCGGAATCGCGGGTGTCCAGAATCTCGCCGTCGGCGAACACGATCCGCATGCCGACCAACGTATTGTAGCTGTTCTGCTCTGTCCCACAGCACATCCCGCTGGCGTTGTTCGCGGCGATACCGCCAATCTTCGCGGCGTTGATCGACGCCGGATCAGGACCGATTTTTCTGCCGAAGCGGGCCAGGTACGCATTGGCGCGTGCGCCCACGACACCCGGCTGCAGGCATATTTCCGTGGCGTCTTCGTTGATCGAAATTTCGCGCCAGCCGTCAGCACCCAGCCGCATCAATACCGAATCAGTGATTGCTTGCCCGGACAAGCTCGTGCCCGCCGCGCGAAACGTCACCGGCGTCCCATGCGAGACACACGCTTTGATGATGCGCACAACCTCGCTTTCATCGATCGGTTCGACAACGACTTCGGGAACCAGCCGGTAGAAACTCGCATCCGTGCCGTAGACCAGCGCTTTCAGCGGATCGCGCGTAATGCGCTCCGCGGGCATGAACCGTTGCAGCTCCGCAAACAACCGGTCGTGGGAAGCGCCTGTATCGGTCAACGTAGACACGCCCTTGCTACCGATAAGCCACAGACGGCAACCACGTGACCAGTTCGGGGAACAGGATCACGATTGCCAAACCGATCAACTGCAGAATAATGAACGGAATGACTCCGCGATAGATATCGGTAAGGCCGATTTCCGGTGGACAGACGCCTTTAAGATAAAAAAGTGCGAACCCCACCGGTGGGGTGAGAAACGACGTCTGCAATGCCACCGCCACGAGCATGACAAACCACACCAGGGCCGGCTCGTCGATCTTGCCGTAGCCCTCGATATCGAAACCGAGAGCAGCCACGACCGGCGACAACAGCGGCAACATGATCAGGGTGATCTCGATCCAGTCCAGCAGAAAACCGAGCAGGAATACGATTGCCAGGATGAAGAGCAATATCCCATAGTCGCCGAAAGGCAGCCCGGTCAGCACTCTCTCGATCAGTTCGTCGCCGCCCAGCTCGCGCAGAACCAATGCGAAACAGGTAGCCCCGAGAAAAATCGCGAAAATGTACGCCGTGGTATTGAAGGTCGACAGCAACACTTCTTTGAACACGGAAATATTCAACTTACCGTTGAACGCGGCCAGCAGGGTCGCCCCCAAGGCACCCACGCCACTGGCTTCGGTCGGCGTCGTAATGCCGGCAAAAATCGAGCCCAGCACGGCAAGAATGAGCAGCGCGGGGGGCAGTACGGACAGCAGCACGTCCCATACCACGCGCCAACTGATGGGTCGGCGGTCCGTCGCAAGCGGCGCGTCGTCGGGGCGGAGAAAGGCAATAATCAGGATGTACGACACGTACAACGTGCCCAGGATCAGGCCCGGAAACACCGCCCCCATAAACAGGTCTCCGACCGACAGACCGAGCTGGTCGGCCATGATGACGAGCATGATGCTGGGTGGAATGAGAATACCAAGACAACCGGCCCCGCACACCGTACCGGTCGCGAGCGCTTTACTGTACCCCTGCTTGGTCATCGCCGGCAGGGAAAGCAAGCCCAACAACACTACGGAAGCGCCGATGATCCCCGTACTCGCGGCCAGAATGATGCCGATCAACGTCACCGTAACGGCCAGCCCTCCGCGCACCGCACCAAACAGCTCCTGCATGGCGTGCATCATGCGCTCCGCCACGCCGGACTTATCGAGCATGAGACCCATGAATATGAACATCGGCAGGGCCACCAGCACCCAGTTGTCCATGATCTTGTAAACACGATTCACCACCAGGCCGAGGGTGAGAAAATCGAGGCCGGTAATGGTGTCGAAATACGTATCCGCCAAGTAGCCGACGCCCGCAAAGAGGACGCCGATACCCCCCAGTACGTAGGCGACGGGGAAACCGGTAAACAGAAATGCGGCGAAACTCACGAACATCGCAATGACTAGATAATCGTTGACTTCCATGGTTTAGCCCCTCCTGAAAAGTGCGACCAGATCTCGCAACAATCGCGAGAACACCGCCAATGCGAGGAGGGCGAAACTGATCGGAATCACCCCCTTGATCGCCCAGCGCCACGGCAGTCCGGTGGGTGCATCGGACCGCTCATTGAGCCGCCACGATTCGGCGACGAAATCCAGGCTGTGATAGAAGACAACGAAGATGAAGGGAAAGACGAATACGAGAATACCGAACACTTCCCAGAAGCGTAACGTATTGGGTGACAACCGCATGGCGACGACGTCTACGCGAACGTGCGAGTCAGTGACTTGTGCATACGCGAGACCGAACATCACACCAGTGGCGTACAAATGCCACTGCAACTCCTCGAATTTCGGGTCGCCGGTTCCGAACCCGTAGCGCAGCACGACTTGTGTAATGATGACCACAATCAACAAGGCATTGACCCAACACAAAACAGTACTGACCTTTGTGATGAACGCATCGATTGCGTCGGCGAGCGGCACGTGCGCCTCTTTACCGTCACCGTGCGTCGGAAGATGACTAGATGTTTCCGCGGTGCCCATATCCGTCCCCTCAATTGGTTCGCGAACAGCAAATTCTCGGGCCTGTCAGATTGATCCGGACGCGGCGACACAATCCCCGCGTCCGGATCAACCGGCCCACTGTCAGAAGCGTTACTTTATTCTGGGCGACTACGCGGTAAGAACGCGTAGGACTGCCAGAGCTGGTAACCCTCGCGGAACGTTGAGAGGTCGTCCCACACTTTCTTGAAGAAGGCGTCGTTAGCCGCCTGCTCCGCAGCCACTTCCTCCCACGTCTTCCGGTAAGTCGCCAGCATCTCGTCGGACCAATACTTCATATCGACGCCGTTTTTCTCGACGTTTTCCTTCATGACGCTGAACTGAATCGCTTCGCCCTCGGCCAGCGAATTTGCGGTGGCCGCCATCGTGACCATTTCGATCACCATTTTCTGGTGGTCGCTCAACCCGTTCCAGGTGTCCTTGTTGATCAACAATTCGAACACCGTGGCCTGCTGGTGCCAGCCTGGAAAATAGTTGTGCTTGACGAGCTTGTGGAAGCCGAGGTTCTTGTCGATCGCCGGCATCGAGAACTCGGTGGCGTCGATGGCTTTCTTCTCCAGCGCCGGAAAAATCTCTCCACCGGGCAACAAACTCGTGGACACGCCAAGCTTTTGCATCACTTGGCCGCCGAGACCAAAGAACCGCATTTTGAGGCCCTGCAGATCATCGGCGCTGTTGATCTCCTTACTGAACCAGCCCGACGTTTCCGGTGCGATGATTCCGCATACCAGGACCTTTACGTTGTAACCCGCTTGATCGTACATCTCCTGGTACAACTTCATGCCATTGCCATGCCACAACCAGGCCAGAAATTCGCCCGCCTCCGGGCCGAACGGCACCGCGGAGAATAACGGAGACGCCGGGATCTTTCCCGCCCAGTAACCTGCTGTGGTGTACCCGGAGTTCACCTTTCCGGACGACACGGCATCCAGAATCTCGAACGGCGCCACCAGCTTGCTCGGCTCATAGACTTTCATCTTGACCGCCCCGCCCGAAGCCGTACTCATGCGGTCGCCGACCCATTTGATGGTGCTACCCAGGCCCGGAAGCTTGGTGGCAAAAGCAATCGGTGTCTTCAAGAGCACCGGTTTATCCGCTGCCCACGCAGCACCTGTGGCGCCTAAGGCGAGCGCCGCGCCAAGTATTGTTACCGCCAAACGTTTCATACCCACAGTTCCTCCTTTGTGTGTTTCGAGAAGACCTTCGAAGAGAGAGAATATGGTAATACCAGTTAATTGGTCTTACCAATTATCCATACTTTTTACAGCACGTCAACCCTCTCTTCTTGCGGACTCGAATCATTCTCGTTTGCGCAACACAAGCTAATTCCTTATGCGCGCATAAGTCAAACTTATTTGACGTGCTGGCTTCCAGGACCCACACATTGTGGTATAGTTAACAGGTAGTCTGACCTTATAGCCAATATGAAATTCGCAAAGATCAAGGCGGCGCGGCTTTCGGACGCGATTGTCGAGCAATTCGAGGACATGATCTTGAAGGGCATCCTCAAGTCCGGAGATCGACTCCCGTCGGAGCGCGAGCTCGCGGAACAAATGGACGTGTCCAGGCCGTCGCTGCGCGAGGCGCTGACCCGCCTGGAAGCCACGGGTCTGATCCACAGCCGGCGCGGCGAGGGCACGTTTGTCACCGACCTGTTGTCCAGAAACATCCGCAACCCGCTCCTCGACCTGCTCAAAAAAGATCCCGAGACGATGTTCGATGTCCTGGAGTTGCGCCGCGGCCTTGAAGAACTGGCCGCCGGATACGCGGCAAAACGTGCGACGCCATCGGACCGGGCGCTGATCGAGCAGCGCTTCGAAAAATTGGCGTCCCTCAAAGGCGCCGGGCTCGAAGCGGAAGCCAAGGCGGACGCCGAATTCCATATCGCGATTGCCGAGGCCTCGCACAACGTCGCGTTGATTCATGTCATGCAGAGTCTGTTCGATCTGATCAACGACCATATCGCCCAAAACCTCGAGCGCCTGTACGTCAGCGAAAAGAACCGTGAGTCGGTCACCGAACAACACCGGGATATTCTCGAAGCGGTGCTTCACGGCGACGAAACGGCGGCGCGCGATGCGGCGAACCGGCATTTGACTTTTGTCGCGCAAAGCATGCGCGATCTGCGCGTCGAACAACTGCGCGAAGCCGAGGCCGAGCGGCGGCTGTAGCCGTTGTAACGATTTGCGTTTCAGGGTAACCGCTCGGTGGCCGGTCCCCAGCCATCCTCCCACACCCCGCGCCCGCACGCAGTGGTTACAATACGCTGCCTTGAACGCGACGCCGTGAATCAATAAGACGCGAGGAACCCCGCATGGAACAGACTTCTAATTTCGACATCTCCAATGTGCTCGATGACGCCGTCAAGGTCGTCACCCGAGCCGTGGATTTTTATCGCGGCATGCCGAAAACGGGCGGCTACACCGAGCCGTTGATTTTTGTCGTGGTGATGGCAGTCGCGACCGGGGTACTGCTCACCGTGTTCTCGCTTTTCGGCGCTGGACGCATGGGGGCCATGGCCGTGGGTTGGGCGTCAGTGATCGTGATGCCGATTGTGGCGGTCGTGGGCAGCTTCGTCGGCGCCGCCATCATGTTCGTGATCTGGAAGCTCATGGGCTCCAACGAATCCTACGAGACCACCTATCGGTGCGTCGCCTACGCCACCGCAATCTATCCCATCACCGCCTTCCTGAGCCTGGTACCGTACCTGGGAACCTTGATCGCCGTGGCGTGGCTCGTTTACCTGATGGTGATCGCGAGCACGGAAGTCCACGCGCGCACCCGCAACACGTCGCTCATTGTGTTCGGCATTCTCGGCCTGCTGATGCTGATGTTCAACTTGAGCACCGAGATGGCCGCACGCCGGTTCGAATCACAGCTCGAACACATGGGGCGCTCGATGGAGAATCTGGAGGACATGACCCCCGAGGAAGCGGGCAAAGCGATGGGCGAATTCTTGAAGGGCATGGAAAAAGGCATGCAGAAGTAGCCGCACCAACGGCTCGGTCGAAACGGCGGATCTTGGACTTCGCAGCGGCTAGACGGTGGCCGGAAAATCGTCTTTGATCAACCCCACGAGCTTGCGCCGCTGAATTTTCCCCGACGGGCCTTTGGGCAGATCGCTCATGAAATAGATCGCGCGCGGCGCCTTGAAACCCCCGACTTTACCGGCGCAGAAATCGATCAGCTCCTGTTCGTCGCACTGCGCCCCGTCGTCCACCACGACGCAGGCTACCACTTCCTCGCCATAGTGGTCATCCGGCACGCCTACGGTGCCCGCTTCGATGATCGCCGGGTGGCTATACAGCACATCATCAATCTCGCGAGGCGAGATGTTCTCGCCACCTTTGATGATCAGTTCTTTCAAACGGCCGGTTACGAATACGTAACCGTCCTCATCTTTGCGTCCCAAATCGCCGGTGTGCAACCACCCTCCGGCATCGATCGCCTCAGCGGTCGCCTCCGGGTTTTTCAAATACCCACGCATCACATTGGGACCCCGCACGACGATTTCACCCTCTTCCCCGGCGGCCGTCTCATGGCCGTTCTTGTCGAAAACCTTCACATCGTTACCGTACGGCAGCCCGGGCGACCCGTACTTACCACGCTCCGGCGGCATCGGATTACTGAGTATTTGTGCAGAAGTCTCGGTAAGGCCCATGGTTTCCACGATACGAATACCGAACTTTTCTTCAAATGCCGCGTGCAGAGCGGGGGGCAAGGGCGCCGAGGCAGAACGCCCGAACCTCACCTTGCCCAACGTTTCCCGGCGCGGCGCATTGGGATCATGCGCCAAATAGGAGATGATGGTTGGAACAACGCTGAACCAGGTGCAATCGTAAGCCGTCATCCAATCCCAAAACTGCGATACGCTGAAACGCGTCGGCATGGTTACGCTGCTGCCGCTCACCAGCGGCGCCATCACCGACACCATCTGTGCGTTGATATGGCATAAAGGCAACACACACAAGGTTCGGTCTGCCGCGCTGACGGCGTGCGCACCAGCGGTATTCCTGCCCCCTGCCAGGACGTTTCCGTGGGTCAGCAGGACGCCTTTTGGATTTCCAGTCGTCCCTGAAGTGTACATTAGCAACGCATCGTCGCCGCTTGCGATCGCGTCGAAATCGCCGCTCGATACCGGGGTTTCCGGCCACTCCGGACCGATCAAAGGATCGGTGTCGATGACGCGGCAACGGGCTTCTGTTTCAGACAGAGCCTGATCCAACGTTTCCCGGTACTGGGCCGACACGAATACGGTACGGGTCTCGGAATGCTCCAGCACGTAGGCGAGCTGCGAAGGCCCGGCGGCCGTGTTCAACGGCGCCGCGACGAAACCGCCGTACATCGACCCGAGTAGCAGCTTTGCCGTGGCGCTCCCGTTGCCCAGCAGAAAAGACACCGGTTCTCCTTTCTTTACAGCAAGCGACCGGATCCGACTCGCGGTTTCTCGAACGCTGGCCTGAAGTTGCGCATAAGTAAGCCGTTCTCCCGATTCAGGCGCAATCAAGAACACCCGGTCCGGGTAGTCTCGCGCCGCGGAATCAATGACCGCGCGAACGGTTTCACCTTCGTTGAATACGGGCTGACCTGCTGAGCTAGTGCTAACCACAGTTGAACTCCGATCAAACCTACCCACGCCCGTACCTCTCCCAATAACGGCCGAACATTTCCTCCTCGCTCGGCTTGTCTTCGGGAATGATCGTGGCCAGATGCGTGATATTGAGGAAGTGGCGGTAGTTCAGGTTCTCACTGATACTGTTACCCTGCCACGTACCGCAACCCATGCTTAATGTGAAATTGAGACCGCTCGTGAATCCGCCGCCGTTACCAAACGTATGCGCCTGATTCACCAGTACCCGCACCACATCCAGCTCCTCCGCCAAACGCCGTGCGTGATTCATGTCTGCAGTATGGATGCCGCAAGAATGGCCTTTACCCTTGTATTCCAGGATTTCCCTCACCCGGTCTGCGGCTGCATCGAAGTCCTTCGCCCGATACACGGTAAGCACGAGCGACAGCTTTTCGTCCGAGAAGGGATGCTCGGGTCCTACTCCTTCCTCTTCAACGAGAAAAAATCGGGCGTCCTCAGCCTCCTCCGGCAGCCCGGTCGCACGTGCAAATACATCCGCGTCCTTGGCAATGACCGCCCGATTCAGATGGCCATCCACCCACAACGTTTCTGCGATCTTCCGTTTCTGTTCGGCGTCGGCGAGAAAACCGCCGGCGCGCTGCAGCGCCGCTATCGTTTCATCGTAGACGGCATCGAGAATCACCAATGAGTTTTCCGACGAGCAGGAGGTGGCGTTATCGAAGGTCTTCGACGCGCAGATCTTCTGTGCCGCGTCGTCCAGATCGGCGCTTGCATCGACGATCACCGGGACGTTGCCCGCCCCGACGCCGATCGCCGGTTTTCCACTGCGATAGGCATTGCGGACGTTATTCTGTGACCCGGTGACGACGAGTAAATCACAGGCCTGCATCAGTGTATTGGTGAGCGTCTTCGTTACCGGGCCGGGCAACACTTGGACGAGGTCCACGGGCGCGCCGACCTTTCCGAGCTCCGCACGCATCAGTTCCACGGTGCGCGTCGTAGTGGTAAGACCCGCGGGGGATGGCGCGATAATTACCGCGTTGCGGCCCTTCACCGCCATCATGGCCTTATTGACCGGCGTGGCGGCCGGGTTCGTCGAAGGCGTAACCGCAGCGACGACGCCCACCGGTTTTGCGTACTTGACCAGACCAAGTTCCGGGAGCTCTTCGATCACGCCGACGGTTTTGACGCGCATCAGATCACGCAGGGTGCCGAACGTCTTGCGCTGGTTTTTAGTCACCTTGTCTTCCACGTTGCCGATTCCGGTATCCCCTACCGCCAGTTCCGCCAGCTCCCGGGCGCGGTCGGAACGGTAAATCGACCAAGCCAAAGCAGTCACCGCTTCGTCGACCCGCTCCTGGTCGGCGCCCGCGAAGTCGGCCATCGCCTGACGCGCGTTTCTGATCAGATTAGCGATGACAGTCTGCTCGTGATGTTCCGTCGCGGACTGCCGCACTGCTGTATCGCTCATGAGAATATCTCCGTTTGTATCACATCGCGCCCTACGTTTCGGGCGCAAGCCACTTCATGGTTCAAGTCAGGACCAAAGCCGTGTTGCCTTCCGTGACCACCGCGCGCAATGAACAGAGTCCTTGCGAGGTATTTACTCTGACTTCAATCCGGCCAACAACTCCTGCAAGGTTTTGTCCCGCTGCTGCCACATCTTCTTGACCTCATCGCGTTCGATGATGCGCATCGGCGATCCGCCTGCTTTCATCTTGGCAGCGACTTTCTTGTCGTTGTACATAGCCGTTACGCCCTTGGTCAGCTTGTCGATGACGGGTTGCGGTGTGCCTTTGGGGGCCATGATGCCACGGAAGTTCACGCTCGAGTCATCGACGTCCACTCCCGACTCCTTGAACGTGGGCACGTCCGGCAGAAAATCCTTGTCACGCTCCAGGTCCGCGACCGCGAGAATTTTCAACTGGTCTCGACTGCGATAAGCGTCGGACAGATTGTTGAAGCCCGCCATCACCTGGCCGCCGACTACGCTCTTCAAAGCGGGCGTACCACCCTTGTGAGGCACGTACTTCAACTTGACGCCGGCCGCCTTCTCGAACTGCAGATAAGCGATGTGGTGGCCCACGTACAATCCGGCACCGGAGACGGTGATTTTCTCCGGATTCTCTTTTGCGTAGTTCACTACGTCCTCGATACTGTTGAACGGGCTGTCCTTACCCACGACGAAGACCGCGGGATCAGCGCCCCAGTTGCCGATGGGCTCCAGGTTGTCGATGTTGTACTTAGTCTTGAACACAATGGATTGCGCAATGAAATGTGGGATGTTGTAGGCGGCCAGGTCATAGCCGTCTTTCTTCGCCTTCTGGGCGAACCAGTTCCAACCCACCTTTCCCCCAGCGCCTGGCTTGTTGAGAATAACCATGGGTTGCCCCAGGTAGTCCTCGTTTCCCGCCATCATGGTCACGATGCGCGCCTGGAAATCAGTAGCACCGCCGGGGGAGTAAGCCACCATGACGCTTATCGGCCGGTCCGGATATTCGTCAGCATACAACGTCTTGGGTATACCCATGATCAGCAGACCGGCGATGGCACCGAGGGTGCGTACCGGCGTGGAACGAAAAATTTGCATCTTTTACCTCCAGGATTGAGCTTAACGCTCTTGGTTTGACTACCGCTTCCCTAACTCTCGTTTGGCTCCCTGCCGGAAAAACACCTAGCTCCGGTCTCCGCCCCTCAGATCAATATGCCCTTTGGGGTCTGTACTTTGAGCAGCAATCCGAAGATCGCATAAATGGCGCCGATAAAGGCCAGGGATACCGCGAGGCGTTTGATCCAGCCGGCCAGCGAGCGCAGTTCCGGCGCATAGATACTGGTGATCAGAAAAAATACGATGAACGAAGACACGTAAAAACCCAGATCTTCGGCGACGTACACGTAGGCCGCGAAGATGACCAACGCCGGTATGATCGTGCGCCAGGGAATGTTTGCCGTTTCCTCTTGCGTGTCCGGTCTGTATATCTGCTCGATCAGAAGCATCGCGGCGAATGCCACCATCGCCAGCCCGGTGAGCTTCGGAAACAGGTACGCTTCCGAGTCGCCACCGGCAACGGCGAGCAGGTAGATCCCCACTCCTACCCCGATTGCGACTGCTGCAGTCACCCGAGAGCCGCTCATGCCGGCGCTCCTTCACGCTTGATGGTGCGCAGTTCACCGTAGATGCTGTAGCCCACCGAGACGAGGCAAACACCGATCAAAATCAGGTTGAGCGGACCGGTAAAGAAGTAGCTGGCGAGCCCCTCCCCGGCCTCCGCGATAATCTTTCCCTGCATGTAATTAGTTTCCGCGATGGGTCCCAGGATGATGCCGAGGACCAGCGGAGCGGGGCTGAACCCCATTTTCGAGGCGAAATACATCCCCGTACCGAGCGTCATCATCACTATCACGTCGGCGACGCTGTTCTGCACGCTATACGTTCCGAACACCGCCAGGATGGTGACCGCGGCGGCCATATAGTGTTTCGGAACTTCCATCACGAACCGACTGTGCCGACTCAGATACAGACCGAATACCATCATCAGGATCTGGCCCAGCAGTAGAGAATCTACAAAGGTCCAAGTGACCTGCGCGTGGTCGGTGAATAAATTGGGACCCGGAAAGATACCGTGTATGAGCAGGCCGCCGAGCAGCACGGCGGCGGTCGGACTTCCCGGCACACTTAAGGTCAACAGCGGCACCAGCGATGGACCCACCATGGCATTGTTCGCCGACTCCGCAGCGATGACGCCCTCGGCCTCGCCTTTACCGAACTTCTCGGGCTCGCGACTGAGTTTCTTCGTCTGATCGTAGGAGACGAGCCCCGCGATCTGCCCCCCGGCGCCGGGAATCAACCCGATGAACGTTCCCACCGCGCTGCCGATGGTCAACGCCTTCCAACGCCGAAACGTCGCCGCAAAGGACTCCGCAAGACTGCGTTTCTCCAGCGCGTAAAAAGTGGCATCCGGTGGGGTACGACTCGTCTCCAACATCGACAAGACCTGGGGGATAGCGAACAACCCAACCAGTGCCGCGATAATGTTGATCCCGCCCTCTAGCGGTTCTGCGTAGATGAATCGCTCCTCACCGAGTACCGGGTCGTAGCCGATGGTGGCGAGGAACAACCCGAACGCACCCGCAAACAGGCCCTTGAAGACCGAGCCACCGCCTAAGGATCCGATGACCGAGACCCCCAGAATCGCCACCCAAAAAAGGTGCGATGGCCCAAACTTCAGTGCCAGCTGCGCCAACGGCGGGGTAAAGAAAATCAGCACCAGAACGCCGATGAGGCCGCCGATGAGAGAACTGATGAAGCAGTAGTGGAGGGCTTCGGCCGCCCGTCCTGCCACCGCCATCGGATGGCCATCAAGGGTGGTAGCGATATTTGCCGGCGCGCCGGGGATGCTCAGGAGTATGGCGCTGACCGCACCGCCGGCCACCGTGCCGGTATACGCGGCGCCGAGCAGGATCAGACCCGCCGCCGGTTCCATGTGAAAAGTAAATGGGATCAGCAGGGCGACCGCCATCGTCGGACTCAAGCCGGGAGTGGCGCCAAGCAACAGACCGCCTGCGGTTCCGGCACACAGGATCATCAAATGCCAGGGGGTAAACACCTCGGGAAAATAGTGCAGAAACTCCACGTGCCCTCCTCTCCGCCGCGCACCCGGTATGGGCTGAGCGACCAAGTAACAATAATCGATACAATACGTATTGTTTTTTAATCTGTCAACCCTAAAATTTCCGATAATTTCAAAATTCCCTGCCTATTTCCCAAAATTTCAGTTAACTAGATTATTTTTTTCGATACAATCCGTACCGATTTAGTGTTACAATAGACCCCCACATGGATTGATGACGACATTCAATGAGTAGGGCAAAAAGCGGTTCGGCGCTCGAGAAAGCGCTGGTCGTTCTGGAGGCACTGGTCGCTAAACCGCGCCCCACGGGGCTCGCCTACCTCTCAGACGAATTACCGTTTCCGAAGCCCACCGTGCACCGTGTTCTGCAGCAACTTGAAGGGGCGGGGCTGATCCAGCGCACGCCCGACACCGACCGTTACTGGATCGGACCGCGCTTGAACGCTTTGGCGGTCGGCACTCTCGGGTCCCAGAATCGACCTCTGTCATTGCGCGCGATCCTGGAGCAGCTCGTCGAGGAACTCGGAGAGACCTGCAGTGTGGGCATCCTCGATCAGCACGAGGTGGTCTACGTAGAGCGTGTCGAATGCAACTTTCCGCTACGCTTTGCCTTGACGGTAGGCAGTCACGTCCCCGCCCACTGTACGGCGATCGGAAAATTGTTACTGGCGTACGTCCCGCCGGAGCGCCAGAAACGCTTCCTCGTGACGGTTCCTCTCAAGCGCTACTCGGACAACACGATTGTGGATGTCGAAAAGTTCACCTGGGAACTCACCAAGATCCGGCAACAGGGATACTCCACCAACGATCAGGAATACGTGCCGGGACTGATCGCGGTGGCGGTGCCCATCACGCGCTCCGACGGTACCGTGGTTGCGGGCCTGTCCGTTCACGCGCCAGCGCTGCGGCTAGACCTGCAGACCGCCATTTCATACCTGCCGCCACTGCAGTCCGCCGCCACGCGCCTGGCTGCCAGCCTGGGGATAGCACAAGAGCACCCGGCGAACCGTTAGTCCGGCGCGCCCGAGCGTAAAGCTGTGTCAGTAACCGCGCCGCCGATCGATCACGTTCTGAAGGCCGCTGCCGCATAGGAACCGCTCCAGGTTGCCGATAAACAGCGGTACGACATCGGCGGGCACAGTCACCGCAGCCGTGTGAGACGTTATGATGACGTTCGCCGCCGACCAGAACGGATGTGTGATCGGCAACGGTTCTTCGCGAAACACGTCGAGCACGGCGCCGGCCAGCGATCCATGCTCCAACGCTTTGACCAGCGCGTGGTCGTCGATGACATTGGCACGACCGGCGTTGATGAGTAAGGCGCTCGGCTTCATCGCCGCAAACACGTCCTCGTTCAGAAGATCAGCGGTCGCCTCGGTATCCGGTAACAAACTCACCAGAAAATCCAGCTCGGATACCATGTCATCAAGCTCCACCACGTTCCGGTACCGGTCGATGCACGCGCAATTGCGGCTCGTGCGCGTCACCCCGACGGTGTGCATGCCGAAGTGTTTCGCCGTGCGCGCCACGCGTGCACCGATGGAGCCAACGCCGAGTATCCCCATCGTCTTGCCGCGTAAACCTTCGACCGGCGTCGGGTCCCAGGTTCGCACCGGGTTGCCAAAGAGTCGGTTCCGCGCGTGCATCAGTGCAAAACAGAACACATACTCCGCCATCGCCGCACCGAACACGTCCTTGACTCCGGTTAATGTGTAGTCCCCCCGCCCCTCGGCGGCCAACAGCGGCCGCACCCCCGCCCAGGTCGACTGCACCCACTCAAGGTGCGTCAAACGGTCCAGCACGACAGCGACGAGATCCGGGTCACCGAGCACGACCTTCGCGCTGCTTGCGCCGGCGTGCCAACCGTCCGGGCTCGTCATCGCCGCCACGACGTGATCGCCCCAGCCTGCGTCACGCAGCAACCGTTGATACGTCGGCGCGTCGGTGGAGATGATCAGAATATTCGGGTCTCGAGACATCGCCGGGCATCGTAGCACGGCGGCGAGACTCGGCAGTGGACACTAGCCGGCCAGGTCGAGCTGCACGATGTCCCGGTGCAGGTGGGTGGGCCGGTATTTCAAAGTGTGGCAGATGGCGCGTGTGAGTTCGGCGCGATTGAGGGTGAAAAAATGAAAATCGCGCACGCCGTGCTCCATCAACTCCCCGCACAAATCCGCCGAAATCGCCGCCGACACCAACTGTCGCGTCTTGGGATCATTGTCCAGACCTTCGAACATCTCGCCGATCCACTGCGGTATGTGGGTACCGCATTTTTCGGCAAACGATTTCGTTTTCGCAAAGTTGGTGATCGGTAAAATACCGGGAATGATCGGCGCAGTGATGCCGGCACTGCGGGCGCGATCGACAAAACGGAGGTACACGTCCACATCGAAGAAGAACTGGGTAATCGCGCGCGCCGCCCCCGCATCGAGCTTGTGTTTCAGGTATTCGATGTCCTTCTGCGGCGACAGAGAGCTCGGGTGTCCCTCTGGATACGCAGCCACCGTGATATCGAAATCGCCCATCGCGCGCAATCCTTCCACTAAATCCAAGGCGTCACGGTATCCGTCGGGGTGCGGTTCGAATTCGCCCTGGCCTGCGGGCGGGTCACCGCGCAGCGCGACGATGTGTTGAATGCCAACGTCCAGAAATTCACCGACCACCTCGGCGATCTCCGCCTTCGACGCATCGACACAGGTCAAGTGTGCCGCAACCGTCAGGTCGGTCTCCGCGACAATGCGTCGAATCGTATCGCGGGTTCGGTCACGGGTGCTGCCCCCGGCCCCATAGGTCACCGACACCATCTGCGGCTCCACCGGTGCCAGACGCTCCAGGCACTGCCAAAGGTCCTGCTGGCCCTGATCCGAGACCGGCGGAAAGAATTCCACAGAAAGCCACAGTTCATCGCGGTTGTGCAACGCTATTCCCTCTTCTTTTCAGTAGGTTGTGATAGTGGTCGAGCACCCAGACTGTCTTACATCAAAATATAAACATAACTTTATATATTTGCAACCCGGGGGCTCGGGTCCGCGGCACGGCGCGATTTGCCGCGCCCCTACAGTGCGCGTCTCCTTTACACGCGTTATACATCCGGGTAAAGACGGTGGTCCGTGAACGCGTCGCGATCCATCCTCGATGCCGTGGTGTTGCACTACGGCGACCCGGTTGCCGAAGCCGTCGCCTGTCGCCGGTCGTGCGCGTTGTTCGATTTTTCGTTCCTCGCGACCGCCGAAGTCTCAGGGCCCGGCGCCGCCGCTGCGCTCGGCCACTTTTCCGGACGCGACGTGGGGGCGCTGCCCGTGGGTCGAATCTGTTACGGTGTGCGCCGCCATCCCGACGCCACCTTGGCCGCTGATCTCACCGTATGGCGATTCTCAGACGACACCTTTTGGCTCATGAGCGGCCGCCACCGCGACGTGCTCGAATTGACCGAGCAAAGCTTCGACTTGGACTGCCGCGACCTGACCGCGGAGCAAGCCGTATTTGCGATTCAAGGACCTGATAGCGCGCGATTGATCGCTTCGGTCAGCGGCTCCGACGCGGTGCTGCAACTGGCGTACTTCTCCCACACTCGCGCCTGTGTGTTCGACATCCCGTGCGTCCTTGGACGACTCGGTTACACCGGCGAGATCGGGTTCGAAATCGTGGTTGCCCAGCAGCATGCCTCCGAGTTATGGCGTCGCCTTTCGAAACTTACCGTGAGGGTGGGGTTTGCCGCCGCGAACATCCTGCGTATCGAAGCCGGATTCCTGCTTTTCACGCATGAATTCCGCGTACCGGTTACGGCTAGCGAAGTGGGATTCTCCAAACTGCTCGACGCCCACACCGAGTCGCCGCGGGTTCGATTGTGTTGTTTTACCGCGCGCTCTGGAGAGTGTCCCGATTTCTGGGAACCGAGTTCCGGGCTGTCGTTACCAGAGGATGCAAGTACCATCTGCATCACTTCTGCGGCATTCAGCCCGCTGGCCGGATCAATCCTGGGACTGGGCTACATACATTCCAACAGTCAATCACGATGCGCCTCGCCGGTAGATGCGACCGGCGAGTTTCGTGACATCGACATCGCGCCGTTGCCGTTCTACGATCCGAAAAAGAACGTTCCCCGGCAGAGACTCGTCAGCAGTTAATGCGACATGGTTCACTGACGAAAGATTTCTTGCTATGGGTTTCAGTTGCGCACGGTCTTCGGTGACCTTGGTCGGTTCGATGCGACATTGAACTAAAGAGCCGGACAGAATCGTTGACACGGACTGTTAACGGCATTAGCGTTATTTGCACACATAATTAATGAAAGGTTTCACCAATGAGAGGATAGTCATGGCCGATGTAAAACCGAAAAGAGTCACGATCCGTTCGTTGCAGAAAAAAATGCGCGAAGGCGAGCAAATCGTGCAGATGGCGATCTATGATTATCGCAGCGCGGTAATCGCAGACCGTTTAGGTATCGACATACTGTGCGTTTCCGACACCGGCGGCATGATATTGTTCGGGCACAAGAGCACGGTAACCGTCACCTTCGATGAGGTGATGATGATGGCCAAGGCGATCGATCGGGGCAGCCAGTATGGTCTGCGGATGGTCGATATGCCGTACTGGAGTTTCCACGTCTCTCCGGAACAGGCCTGTGAAAACGCCGGTCGCTTCGTACACGAAGCGAATGCGGAAGTCATGAAATGCGAAGGCAATCAGCATCATGCGAAGAATATCGAGGCCATTACCAAGGCCGGTATTCCGGTTCAAGGCCACATTGGCATCACGCCCATGCGTATTCCGCAATTGGGTGGTTTCTTCGCCCAGGGCAAAACCGCCGACCGCGCCAAGGAACTCATCGATGACGCCTGGGCGATGGTGGATGCCGGCTGCTTCTCGATCATGTGTGAAGTCACCTCTGAAGAAGTGTGTCAATACCTGACCGAAACACTGCCGGTACCGGTGATCAGTCTGGGTGCCGGCAACAAAGCGCACGGCGTGCATATCATCACGTCGGATTTGTTTCACTTGTACGAAGAGCATACTCCCCGGCACTCGAAGATCTACACCGATCTGATCCCCATCATGGAAGACGTGTTTACACGCTACCGCGATGAGGTACGCGAGCGCGTTTATCCGGGTCCGGAACACACCATTTATATGAAGGACGACGAGCTCAGGAAATTCGCCGAAATGGTGAACTGGGAAAGTAAATTGAAGGAGCTGGGTTAGCGAGGGTTTTCATGGCTGCCCACGGTACGTGGCGGCGTTGGTCGCGCACGCGTGTGCCAACGCTTGAGGTGCGCACCGCACAGCGGTGTCGCATCACGCCACCTGCACGCGGCGGCGACGCGCACGCCCGTGCAGCTGCGAGCGGTGCTCGAACGAACCGAACATCAGCGTCGCAGGCTACTCGTGTACCGGCATGTTGAAATCGACGTCCCGCTTGGCCCCTCGCGGCCAGCGTGAAGTCACCGTCTTCAATCGCGTGTAGAAGCGCACACCTTCGGTGCCGTGCATCGCCAGGTCTCCGAACAGCGAACGCTTCCAACCACCAAAGCTGTGAAACGCCATGGGGACCGGGATCGGAACATTGATTCCGACCATTCCAATGTTGACGCGCGACGCGTACTCACGGGCGACGCCTCCGTCACGACAAAAGATTGCGGTTCCGTTTCCGTACTGATGCCGATTGACGAGATCGATCGCGTCGTCCAGCGTGGGAACCCGCAACATAGTCAGCACCGGGCCGAAGATCTCCTCCCGATAGATGCGCATCGTAGAAGTCGCGCCGTCAAACAGCGATGGGCCGAGAAAAAACCCGCGCTCGGACTTTGCCGTCCGCCCGTCGACGACCAGTTCAGCGCCTTCGGCAACCCCGGACTCGATATATTCGATAACCCGTTCGCGGTGCGCGTCGCTCACTAAGGGGCCCATTTCGGCAGCGGGATCCGAGGCCGGACCGATCTTGAGTTTCGGTAACCGCTGGCTCAAACGCTCGCGCAACCCATCACCGCATTCCCCGACCGCCAAAACCACGGAAACCGCCATACAGCGCTCACCCGCGGAACCATACGCGGCGCCCAGCAACGCATCCACAGCCTGATCGAGATCCGCGTCGGGCATCACCACCATATGATTCTTGGCCCCGCCCAATGCCTGGACGCGTTTGCCGCACGTACTCGCGGCGTGGTGCACGTGCTCGGCGACCGGGGTCGAACCGACAAAGCTGACCGCCGCAATGCGGGGGTCCGCCAACAACTCGTCCACCACCGGCTTGCCGCCGTGCACCACGTTCAACACCCCGGAAGGCAAGCCCGCCTCGGTCATCAACTCCGCCAACCGTGTTGCACAAGAAGGGACTTTCTCGGACGGTTTCAATATGAACGTGTTGCCACAGACGAGGGCCAGCGGAAACATCCACATGGGCACCATGGCCGGAAAGTTGAACGGCGTGATTCCCAGGCACACGCCCAGGGATTGACGCATCGCGTAGCAGTCGACTCCGCCGCCCACCTGCTCGCTGTACTCACCCTTGAGGAGGTTTGGCGCACCGCACGCAAACTCCACGACTTCCAAGCCACGCTGTAACGATCCCCGCGCGTCGCTGGGCACCTTCCCGTGCTCTTCCGAAATCAGCGCCACCAATTCGTCCTCGTGAGCCTCGACCATGCTCTTGAAGCGAAACAGCACGCGTGCCCGCTGTACCGCAGGCGTACTTGCCCACGCCGGCCACGCCGCCAGTACCGTGCGAACCGCGGCATCGATGTCGGCCGGCGACGCCACGGGTGCGCGCCGGATGTGTTCGCCGGTGGCCGGGTTGCGAATCTCCTCCCAGCCCTGCGGCGCGCCGATATGGGGTTTACCGTCGATCCACCCGGGGACCGTTTCGCCGTCGAACCCGGGCGTTGGCGCTTGGCTGCTCATGGTTTTCACCTCGGACGATTACGGTTGGCGATCGACCGGACCGCGCCGTCAACCGCCGCGTGGTCCAGGCGCGGACCCGTCGACGGTACCACGGCGTGCGGGGTACCACCGCCCCACTTCCGGGGTCCTGCCGCTGATAATATCTGCCAGCACGCGACCCGAACCGCAGCTTAACGTCCAACCCAGCGTGCCGTGTCCGGTGTTCAAGAACAAGTTCGAATACCGTGTAGCACCAATCAACGGAACGTTACCCGGAGTCGCGGGGCGCAGACCCGTCCAATAGGTGACCGTTTCCGAGCCACCGAGTTCCGGCCACAATTCAAGGGTGCGCTGCAACAGCGCCGCGCAGCGCGTGGCGTCGAGATCGGTATCGTAGCCCGCCAGCTCGGCGGTACCGGCGACGCGCAACCGGTCGCCCAAGCGGCTGAACACGAGTTTACGGGTCTCGTCGGTCAGGCTCACCGCAGGGGCCGCACTGTGATCACCAATCGGGATGGTTGCCGAATACCCCTTTACCGGATACACGGAGGTGCGGATCCCGATGTGCCGCAGTAGCAGTGGGCTGTAGCTGCCGAGGCTCACGACATAACCATCCCCCCGTACCCGTTCATTCTGACCGTCATCCCCGATGATCTCCACCGCTTGGACTCGGTCGCCGACCACATTCAGTCGACGCACCGTGCAACCGAGCCGAAACACGACACCTCGCGTACGACACAGCTCCGTCAGCGCCTGGGTAAACGCATACGCGTCGCCGGATTCATCGCGATCGGTGTACACGCCGCCGACCATCAGCGCCCGACAGCGATCCAGCGCAGGTTCGATGCTGACCATTTCGTCCACGCTGACGAGGCGCCGCTCGGCAGCAATTCCCGGAATCCGATCGAACGCCGACCGCACGCGCCGGAACTCCCCTTGATCGGTATAAAAGTGCAGAATGCCCCGTTGCAGCGCGTGGTAGCGAATACCCGTAGCGCGCCGCAACGCAGCGAGTTGCGTGCGGCTGTAGACGCCCAGTTCGAGGGTGCGGCCCAGGTTCTCGCGATACCGGTGCGGCAGACACTGGACCATGAATTCGAGCATCCAGCGCCATTGCCCGGGGTCGGCGCGCCAACGCACCATCAAGGGTGCATCCGCTTTTCCGAGCCACTTGAGTATCTTGGGTAGCGCACGGGGGTTTGCCCAGGGATCCGCGCTGCCCGCCGCAACCTGTCCGCCGTTGGCAAAACTCGTCTCCATACCGGTGGCGGTTTGCCGCTCCAGGACCGTGACCTGATGCCCGGCCTGCGCGAGGTACCAGGCCGAGGTGACCCCCACCACGCCACCACCCAGTACCACCACATTCACGGCGCTGTGCCTCCAGTAAGGGTGCTCCCGTCGTGACACCCCTGTGTTCGTGAGTTCTTCAACCCGTTTCCTTCGCGCCTTATTGGGATTAGCCCGAGTAACCGGCTAGACTTCGGCGTTTGCCGTTGCGACCCGCCTCGTTAAAGTGGAACTCGACTGGATAACCGATTTAAGCGCGCTAACGCAAGTCATCTTCGTTGATCTGGTGCTGGCGGGGGACAACGCGATCGTGGTCGGGCTGGTGGCCAGCAGCCTCCCGGTCGAACAACGACCGCGAGTCATCTTCATCGGCATCATCGCTGCGGCCGTGATGCGGTTGTCGTTCGCCGTCGTCGCGGTGCAGCTCTTGCAGATCATCGGCTTGATGCTGGCCGGCGGCTTATTGTTGTTGTGGGTGTGTTGGAAGCTTTGGCGTGAACTGCGGGAACAGCGAGCAGACGCGCCCGAAACCCCCTCCCCCGACGCCTCGGCGCCGAAGACCACCCGCCAGGCCGTGTTTCAGATCGTGCTGGCCGATCTTTCCATGTCGCTCGATAACGTCCTCGCAGTGGCCGGAATCGCCCGTCACAATACCTGGATCCTGGCCTTCGGGTTGGCGCTGTCGGTCGCGTTCATGGCTTTTGCCGCATCATTGATCGCCAAATTACTCACGCGCCATCCGTGGATCGCTTATCTGGGTCTCCTCACGATCCTTTACGTGTCACTCACGATGATCTGGGAGGGGAGCCAACAGGTGATCCAAGCGACCGGCCTATCGTCTTAACCCCGCCCTACGGTCTAACCCCCGCCGCGATACGAGATGCGATAGATAGCGCCGGTCAGGTCGTCCGAGACCAACAATGACCCGTCGAGGTATACCTGCACGTCCACCGGCCGGCCTCGGTATTCACCGGTCCGCTCATCCAGCCATCCTTCTGCGAATACGCGGGTCTCGGCAACGCCGCCATCCGCGTTCAGGCTGGTAAACATGATACGCGCACCGATCGGGGTGGTACGATTCCATGACCCGTGCTGGGCACTGAAGATGCCGCCGCGGTAGGACTCGGGGAACTGGGTCTTGTCGTAGAAGGTGAGCCCCAGGTCAGCGGCGTGCGCGTCCATCTCCACCTCCGGAAACACCAGGTCCGCCGGCGGTTCGACATCCTGATACTCAGCCGTGCGCACCCCACCGCCGCCGTACCAGGGAAACCCGAAATTGAGACCGGCGACCGGCGCGCGATTCAGTTCGCCGGGAGGAACATCGTCTCCCATGCCGTCGACCTGATTGTCGGTGAACCAGAGTTCGCTATTCGCCGGATTAAACGCGATGCCCACCGAGTTCCGTATCCCGGTGGCAAACACCTCCCAGCCACTGCCGTCACGGTTCAGACGAACGATCGATCCCAACGGTTCCATCGGCAATTTTTCTCGCGGGAACACGTTGTACGGCTGTCCGATCGAAATATAGATCTTATCGTCCGGACCGATGGTGCAGACTCTGAACGCGTGATTGAAGTATTCTTCTTCCGGCGGTATGAACCGGTCTTTGACGATGCCGATGGCGACATCCGGTCCCTCGTAAAAAAATTCCGCAGCCGGAAACACGACCAGACGATTGTGCTCGGCAACGTACAGAAAGCCGTCCTTGCTGAAACAAACGCCATTGGGAAATTTGAATTTTACGCTTGGTGCAAAACGCTTGACCTCATCGGCCACCCGGTCCTTGTCTCGGTCGGTTACTACCCACACCTTCGTTTTCCGCGTGCCGACGAACACCGCGCCCACCTGCCTGCCGACCGCCATATGTCGAGCATCGGGCACGAGGGCATAGAGTTCGATTTCGAATCCCTCGGGAAGTCGTATGCGCTCCAGATTCTTCCTTACCGCCTCGGCCCGGGAACCGGTCTGCGGAACCGTTTCGATTTCCAAAGGAGTTCCGGTTTGCTTGAATTCCTGAAGTTTGTCCAGGTTGCTTTGCGCTTTTGCGGGCGTGCACACGAACGCCAAAGCAAGACCCATAACACTTACGGGTATTCCGCCTCTGCACATGCTCTCCTCCTTCAATACATCCGAAAACGCCGATGACGCCACCGCGTCTCGTTATTATCCCGGTTTTCGCGAGCTCCGGGGCCGGTTCGCCGACCCGCCAGAAGGTTGGCCCGCCCAACGGTGGAACCACCACCCGCCTCGCTGGCAACATGCGACCAGACGTGGCGCACCGCCGGTGGGTACCGTGCCCCCGCACCGGACTTCGGCTACGCGTCCCGGTATGGATAAAACGGAATGGGTATTCAGGTCGGTGCACCGCGCAACCGGTGCGGCCGCATCACTCAGGAAGTGAAAGCCACGACTTTGTTGCGCCCGGCCCGCTTGGCTTCGTACAGTGCGCGATCCGCGTGTTCGAGCAAGCTTCTCTCAGTTTGCAAGTCGGGCGGCAGCGCGCTAAGACTCGTCACACCGATCGAAGCGGTGATCGTGAGCGGCTCGGATTCATCCACATCGCACGTCAGACCGGCAATATCGTTCTTGTGGCGCTCGGCGATCACAAACCCTTGTTCGAGAGACGTCTCCGGCAGGAGCAGTACAAACTCCTCGCCGCCGTAACGAGAAAGTATGTCGCTCGCGCGCAGATCTTTGCTCAATACCGAAGCAACCCGCTGTAAGACGCGATCACCCACCGTATGTCCGTACCTATCGTTCACCGTCTTGAAATGGTCGATGTCGATCATCAGGCAGGTGAGGTCATGCGCATAGCGGCTACAGCGGTCGATTTCCTCCTTCATGCGACTCTCTAAAAGACGGCGGTTTGCGACTCCGGTCAGCGGATCCGTCAATCCGTAGCGCTCCAGACGTGCGTTGTTCACGACGTTCTGCAGGCACAACGCGACCGTAGACGACAAATGCTGTAGCAGTTCCGTCGAGTTCCCAGAGGAAAAATGGCGCTCGTTTCGGCTCCCCTGTGCCAGGCAACCGATCAGCCGACCAGCCACTCGTAAGGGCGACAGGGCCAGCGAACCCAGCTTCTCCGGGTAGGTCGGGAACAAAGCCGCTTGGATTTTTGCCGAACTGAAACCCAGGAAGGGTTGCGACGAGCCGGCAAACAGCGCGGAGAGCTCATCTTCCGGCAACAGTACAAACCAGGGAGAAATCCGATTTCCCTCCGGACCGTCGAGAAGGCGTTGGACCTCGTAATCGAGGTTGACACTGGCGATCGATACGCAATCGACATCGGCAAAATGTTCTTCCATTCCCCGCACGACGTTGAGCACGAGTTCGCGCAGCGACCCGGCGCCAATGGCTTGCATCTCAATCTGCCGGAACTTCGACCAGATTCGCTCATTGTCCCGGACTTGCCGTTTGATCCGTCCCAGTTCGCGACGCAGGCCACGGATTTCTTCGTTCATAGATCGGCCGGTACTAACATGACAACGTGTTCTCTCAAGCTCAAGACCACCGCGAATGACCCGACCCCCACCACACGCAGTGCGCGATGATAGTGGTCGCGCTCCGCGTAGACAAGCGAGCCGCTCAAGGCGGCTTTTCGGCACCAAAGTCACAAAATTTCACCATCAAAAAACCATTAATTAACTGGCGATCCCGGCGGTTTTTTGTCTACACTGGTGACTACAGGGGAAGCAGCAACCGACCGGAAATTCCTGGTCATAGAACACAATGACGCTCGTGGGGGCTTTGAATCATGCAAACCGCAGATGGGCGGTGGGTGCGTCCCAGGCGTACCGCCGCCGTTTTGGGGGTTCTCTTCGCCTTGGCTTGTAGCGGTAGTTGGGGCGCCGCCCGGTCCGGATCCGATTTACACACTACCAAAAACGGTGTACGCACCCTGACCGGTACCTCACTACCCGATCTGGCCATCGAATCCGCCGAACTGGAGTTGGGCGAGCAGTGCGGTCCATCGGCTCCGCTGTTGTTCGTCACGGCACGCATTACCAATTATGGCAAGGGTCCAGTTTTCACCGACGACTGGTCGGGAACGGTATACGCGATGGAACGTTTCACCGAGGGCTGGGGTAACGGATTACGGCTCCCGGCCATGGCCCGCGGTTCCTCTCATTCCGTGACGTTTCCCATTTACTACCTGAAATCCGCCGCGCGCGAAATGATCGGTACGCATGAATTCTTTATCGGTGTGGCTATCGATTCCATAGAAGAATCAGACTACACGAACAATCATATCGGTCCGATTAGCATCACCGTGCCGGGAGAATTCTGCCCCGACTAGCGATTTAACACCGCAACCCTCGCGGATCGCACCTCACAGCCACGTACCGGACGGCGTCCGGCGTTGGCGCCCCGGAGACGGACCGGCGCCGCGGCGTCGCGTTCTGGCGCCGCGAAATACAAATTTTGCCGCGAAAAACCTGGGTCGGCGTCTGGACCGAAATTCGTCCTCATTGCAGAATAATGAGTTGTCTTCAGCGACCCCAGATGAATCGGTGACCGACCTCCTCAAACACGACGTACTGCCCGCCGGCGCCCGGGTTGGGGCTTTCGAGGTCAAACAGGCGCTCAGCGTCAGTCGTTTTGGTGTGACTTATCGAGCCTGGGACTCCCATCGCGAGTGCGAAGTGGCGATCCGCGAATACCTCCCGTCGGACTACGCGGAGCGCGACAAGGAGGGCGTGGCGGTCGTCGCGGACCAGGCATCGGCCGATGTTTTCGAGGAGGGGCTTACCCGATTTCTGCAGGAAGCCCGCAGCCTCTCTCAAATCCACGATCCCTACGTGGCGCGCGTCAACGAGTACATGGAGACCAACGGTACAGCCTATCTGGTGATGGAATTCGAGGCCGGCCAATCCCTCAAGGAGTATCTCGCCGACAAAACCAATACGCTGTCCGAGGAGGACTTGAAGGCGCTGCTGGTCCCCATGCTGAAAGGATTGCGCGTCGTTCACTCGGCGGACGTGTTACACCGGGACATCAATCCGGCGCACCTCTTCCTTCGCGAGGCCGGTCCGCCGGTGCTGCTGGGATTTGGCAACTCGCAACTCGATCTGGCCGGCTCCAACCGTGCCGCCAGCCGCATCACGCCCGGCTACAGCGCTATCGAGCAGTACCAGGACCACGGTCGCCTGGGGCCGTGGACGGACATCTACGCCCTCGGGGCCTCGATGTACCGGTGTATTGCCGGCGCCGATCCGGTCGAAGCCACAGCGCGCATCGCCGCCATCGCCGAGGACCGCGAGGACCCGCTGGTACCGGCACTGGAGATTGGCCGCGGCGATTACAGCACCAGTCTACTCGGTACTATCGATTGGATGCTGCAACCGGCGGCTGCCGATCGGCCCGACTCGGCAGGGGCGGTTCTCGGCCTGCTCGCCGAAGACGTGCCACGGGCGTCGCCCGAACCCGCTTCAGCGCCGCGCGGAACCGGTTCGCCGGCGGCGGAAAACGCCGGCACCGGGGTCCGTCCGACGCCCGCGAGCAACCGTTCCGCGCGCCCTGCGCCCCCGCTCGCCGTCGACACATCAGCCGCGCGCAAGACCCAGTCCCGCACGCTGCCACTGTTCACGCGTCCCGGATTCATCCTGGTTTCAGTGATTGCGGTGGCCGGCGTGGTCGCGGGCGTCAACTGGTTGAATCCCCCGGCGTCACCGAGGCCGGACCGCGATGCGGCGACCCCGGAATCGGTGAGTGCGACGGCACAACCATCGGCCGAGACCGCCGCCCGCGGCGATCTCGAAACGGCGCCGGACCTTCCCCAGTCGTTTCAATTATCGCGCGCCGAAGACCGGTCGCGCGCCGAACTGTATCGGGATCTCGACCGACAACGCCGCGCCGTGGAGCAGAAACTGGAATCCGGCCATGCCAATCTCAGCGCCGGAAACCTCATCACTCCTTCGGACAACAACGCGCTCAATGATTTTCGCGCGGTCCTCGAACTCGACCCCGCCAATCAGGACGCCCGGCAAGGCATTAACCAAATCGTGGCGCATCTGCTGGACCGCGCCGAACAAGCGATGGCCGGCGGCGACATCAAACAAGCGGAAACCTGGCTCAACCGCGTGATCGCGATCGAACCGGACAACATCAATGCAGGCGCGCTGGCGGAGCAGATCTCCGATCACCGGGCCAGGATCGAAGCACAACGTCTGCTGGCCGAACAAAAGGAGCGGGAGGACGCCCTGCACCGAGTCCAGGAGGAGGAACGCCAGCGCGCCGTCGCGGCCCTGCTGGACAAGGCGGAAGCCGCCCTCCAGGCGAACCGCTTCGTCGAGCCGCCTGAAGATAACGCGTTACGGCATTTTCGCGAGGTGTTGAGTATCGATCCGGACAACGAGGTTGCCCGGGCCGGGATGAAACGTATCGCGGGTTTTTACCTGGAACAGGCCAACCGCGCCATCATCGAGGGGGAAATCGGGAAAGCCGAGGGCTATCTGACCGCCGCAGCAACGATCGAACCGGACAGTTCTTCATTACGCCTGCTGCGCGAACAAATGAAGGAGCGACGCACTCTGATTGCGCGTCAGCGCCTCGAGGAACAGCGCGCGGCCGCACAGCGTGAAGCCGAAGTCCGCCAGCTCGCCGAGGCGGCCCGGCAGAACCGTGCCGAGCGCGTCGACTCGGAGCGCCGCTATCGTGCCGAGCAGGAGGCACGGCGGCGCATCGACGCGGATCTCAAGGCGGGCATCAATGCCTACTACGGCGGCTCGTACTACGACGCCTATCGCTTGCTCAAACCGCTCGCCGAAGAGGGGAATGCGCGGGCGCAGTTTCGTATCGGGGTGATGTACAACCTCGGTCGCGGGGTTCCTCAGGACCCCACATTGGCCAAGGACTGGATCCGTAAAGCGCTACCCTTCATCCAGAAGGCCGCCGCCGCGGGCGAAGCCTGGGCGCAGGCCGATCTGGGGTCGTTGTACGAAGACGGATTGGTGGTCGCCAAAAGCGACGCGGAAGCCGCACGCTGGTACCAGCGTGCGGCCGAACAAGGCTACGCCGGCGCGCAGACGAATCTAGGCGTAATGTACGCGACCGGCACCGGCGTCAGGCGCGACCGCGACGAGGCAATCAAGTGGTTGCGCAAAGCCGCGGCGCAAGGCGACCGCGTCGCTAAGGAGAATCTGAGTATACTCGGAATTCAGTAGCGGGTTCTCAGCCCGCGATGTCCGCCGCACCCGCGCGGCATTTTCGGTGTTCGCGCTCGGCGGCGTCAAGGTCCCGCTCAGTCTCCTCCAGCATCGTCCGGTACCGTCCCCCGCTACCCAGGTCCGCATCGCGTGCACGTGCCAGCTCTATTCGCGCGGCGGCGGTGCACCCGCGCTCCATGAGAGATTGTGCGAGATTGTTGCGCGCCGCGACGTGCCGCGGATTGTCGTCGAGCAGATCCCGATACACACGCTCCGCGGGACGGTGACGGCCCTGTCTGAGCAACGCGTTGGCCCACCCGAGGCGCGCCAGACTGTGGTCCGGCCAGCGCCGTGCCGCGGCCGCAAACACGTCCTCCACCACAGCGGCGTCTGCGACACCTTCCATCGCAGAAGCGGCTTTCAGGTAGCGCCCGACGTCCAGGTCGGCAGGGAGCTCACCGGCTTTTAAAACGACCAGACCCCAGTGGTCGGCGCGCGCCCAGCTATCCAGGAATTTGTGCGCCGCCATTCTTAGCCGCTTGGTGCGCCCCGAGTGCAGGATCAACGCTTCGTCCGGCGCGTCGAAACCGATGACCACCGCGTAGTGCCAAACCGGAAAACGTCGCCAACCCAGGTTCTGCAAAACCAGTACCGGCCGTCCTGCGACCAGTTGCGACAGCAGTTCCGAGAACCCGGATTCGATCGGATACGGTACACGACTGTGGCGCCGTACGGCCGCCACCAGCTCAACTTGCAGGCTGCCGGAGCGGCCGGGCAGATAGATGCTGCGGATCAACTCGTCCGGCCAAACGTCGACACCAGACGCGTTCAGTACCGTAGCGAGAGCGGCGGGACCGCACTGGTAATCCGACTGCGGGAAGAACGGGATGTCTTCGACGAGGCGCTCCTGGGACCCGAGTTCCGGCGGCAGCGCCGGGGCGAGCACCGGCGTGTGCCCGCCGCACCCGCCCAGCATGCCCAGCAACAGCAGGAGGACGCCGTGGCGGCCGCCCCTCACGTACGTTTGAAGATATCGATAGCGCCGACGAGTTCGAGCACAATGAGCACGACAAACACCACGCCGATGACTTCCAGGACACCGCCGCCAGCGGGTAACTCGTCGATGTTGTGGATCAGCGACGCTAATTCTTCGTCGGTCATCGCCTGGGCGCGTCGTTTGGCGTCGTCGACGCTCGCGCCAAGCCCGGTAAGCTGTCTGGCGACATTTTCACGGAGCAGGAAAGCGTCCATTTTCGACAACAGCTCCGAACGCTCTTCCGCCGCGATGACGTCTCCGGTGCCGATCACGGCAGCACCCGCAGACCCGGCCCATCCCAGACTGAGCATGCTGCAGGTGACGCTCAACACGACCGTTCTCTTTATCCATGACTTACATCTGTTCATAGTGTGTCTCTCGAATGTGTCGCTTTGTCATTCTAAACCAATCCGCTACCATGTTAACGCAAATCGCGTGACATTCTTCTAATTGTCTGACTCTATTGTGAAACTCAACGACGAGCGCCTGTTTAGGACACGTTGCTACATCGGTGGCGAATGGCGCCAAGCGGCTGCAGCGAAAGCGCTTTCAGTGACCGATCCCGCGACCCGCGAAACGATCGGTACCGTGCCGCAGATGGATGCCGCGGACACCGCAGCGGCCATCGACATCGCCGAGCAGGCATGGCCCGCTTGGCGGGCGCGGTCCGGAAAGGAGCGTGCCGCTTTGCTGCGCCAATGGCACGACCTGGTTCTTCAACACCACGCCGACCTGGCGGTTATCATGACTACCGAGCAGGGCAAACCGCTCACGGAGGCGAAGGCCGAGGTCGTTTACGCCGCCTCCTTCATCGAGTGGTTCGCCGAAGAGGCGAAACGCGTTTACGGGGACGTTATCGATCATCCATCTGCCGATCATCGCATCGTCGTTTTGAAGCAACCGATCGGAGTCGCGGCGGCGATTACACCGTGGAACTTTCCCGCCGCCATGATAACGCGTAAGTGTGCACCGGCGCTGGCGGCCGGTTGTCCGGTCATCGTGAAACCCGCGGAGCAAACCCCCTATTCGGCGCTCGCGTTGGCCGAGCTTGCCGATCGAGCCGGCATTCCGAAAGGTATCTTCAACGTCATCACCGGAGAGCCCGAAATCGTAGGGGGTGAACTGACGCGCAGCGCAAAAGTGCGCAAACTGAGTTTCACAGGTTCCACGGAAATCGGCAAACTGCTTATGCGCCAGTGCGCGGGGACGGTCAAAAAACTGTCGCTGGAACTCGGTGGGAACGCGCCGTTCATCGTCTTCGCCGATGCCGATCTGGACGCGGCGGTCGCCGGCGCAATGGCTTCGAAATATCGCAATACCGGGCAAACTTGTGTCTGCGCCAATCGCTTTCTGGTACAGGAACGCGTCTATATGGAGTTTGCGGAAAAATTCAGTCACGCCGTTAGCGCGTTACACGTGGGCAACGGTTTCGAGGACGGTGTGCAGCAGGGCCCGCTCATCGATATGCCGGCGGTTGCCAAAGTCGAGGCCCACCTCGCAGACGCCGTCCAAAAAGGTGCGCAGGTAGTGACCGGCGGCCGCCGGCATGCGTTGGGCGGAACGTTCTTCGAGCCTACCGTGCTGACCAACGTGAACACAGCGATGTTGCTGACCCGCGAGGAAACCTTTGGACCCGTTGCCCCGCTGATTGCGTTTGGCGATGATGAAGAGGCGATCCGTATTGCCAACGATACGCCCTTCGGCCTGGCCGCGTATTTCTACAGCCGGGACATCGGCCGTGTCTGGCGGGTGGCGGAAGCGCTCGAGTTCGGCATCGTCGGCATCAACGAGGGAGTCATCTCCAACGAAGTGGCGCCCTTCGGCGGCGTCAAGGAATCCGGCCTGGGCCGCGAGGGATCGAAATACGGCACCGACGAATACCTGGAGATCAAGTATCTGTGCCTCGGTGGGATAGAATCCTGACCTATGTCGGACCCGACGACTTTCGCTTCGTCCCGCGCACCCCTGAACATTCTCTCAGGCACCAGTGGTTACAGCTACAAAGAGTGGAAAGGCAAATTCTATCCGCAGAAGCTCGCCAACCACCGTATGCTAGAGTTCTACGCGCAACACCTGCCCGCGGTGGAAATCAACAACACGTTCTACCGCTTACCGAAGCCCAACGTCCTTCAGAACTGGGCGGCGCAAGTACCCGAGACGTTCAGATTCTCGATCAAGGCTTCGCAGCGGATCACGCACAAGAAGCGATTGCGCGATGCCGGTGAAGAGACCGCCTACCTGTTCGAAGCCCTGAAAACCCTCGGAGAGCGATTGGGGGTCGTGCTGTTTCAACTGCCGCCCTACTTGAGGAAAGACGTGGACCGCCTGGCGGCGTTCACCCGGAAGTTGCCTGCATCTGTACCGGTCGCATTCGAGTTCCGGCACGAGTCCTGGCACTCGGATGAAGTGCTTGATCTACTCCGTGACGCGGCGTGTGCGTGGTGTGTCACCGACGCCGTTGACGGCGAATCCCCCGATATCCCGGTTACCGCGAAATGGGCCTATGTGCGCCTGCGGCGGGAACGTTATTCAGAAGCCTCGCTTCGTCAGTGGAAGCAACGCCTGCGGGAACACGACTTCGAACTGGCGTACGTCTTTTTCAAACATGAAGACGAAGCCGGGGGACCTGAATTGGCGCAGCGGTTTCTGGCACTGTGAACCGCCCGCGGTTCTCATAACTGAAGGGCGCGTTCGCGCAACAGGAATTTCTGGATCTTTCCGGTGGAAGTTTTCGGCAACGGACCGAAAATCACGGTTTTTGGCACCTTGAAACCGGCCAAATGCTCTCTGCAGAAATCCACGATCTCCTGAGCGTCGATATCCGCGGACTCTTTCACGCTGACGAAAGCACAGGGAGTCTCGCCCCAGTAATCGTCGGGTCTCGCGACCACCGCAGCCTCTATGATCTGCGGATGGCGATATAGAACGCTTTCCACCTCAATAGTAGAGATGTTCTCGCCGCCGGAAATGATGATGTCCTTGGCACGATCCTTGACCTGGACATACCCGCTCTCATCCCAGACCCCTAAATCGCCGCTGTGAAACCAGCCGCCTGCTAACGCTTCGCGCGTCGCTTCCGGGTTTTTCAAGTATCCCTTCATGACCGTATTGCCACGCAGTAGTATTTCACCAATAGTACGATCGTCACGCGGCACCGGCTCCAACGTCTCCGGGTCAGCCACGCGCACCTCTTCCTGCGTGAAAGTGCGCACTCCCTGCCGCGCCATGCGTGCGGCGCGTTGCGACAGCGGCTCTCCGTCCCAATCGGAGTGCCAAGCGCACAACGTCGCCGGGCCGTAGGTCTCGGTCAACCCGTAGAGATGACTGATTTTCATCCCCAATTGCTCCATTCCCTCGATGACCGCTTCCGGCGGCGGCGCGCCGCCGGTCGCCACTTGCACAGTATGATTAACGGCGCGCCGGTCCGACGCGTCTGCATGAAGCAGCATGTTGAGCACCACGGGGGCGCCGCACAGGTGCGACACACGGTGCTCGGCGATCGCGGCAAATATCGCCCGGGCCTCGACGCGACGCAAACATACGTGAGTGCCCGCCAGCGCTGTCACGGTCCACGGAAAGCACCAACCGTTGCAGTGGAACATCGGCAACGTCCACAGATACACCGGATGCAGTGGCATGTTCCAGGACAACGCATTGTTCACGGCATTGAGATAAGCACCGCGATGATGGTACACGACCCCCTTGGGATTACCGGTGGTCCCGGAGGTATAGTTCAAAGCCAACGCGTGCCACTCGTCGGCCGGCGGCGACCAGTCCCAGTCGGCATCGCCGGTGCTCAGAAACTCCTCGTAATCCCGTCCATGCGGTATCGCTCCCCCTTCCGCAGTATCGCGAACCGTGATCAGTTGTGGGGGGCGATCCACGCTTTGCAACACCTGACCGACGATGTCGGCGAATTCCAAGTCGGCGATCAGCACCTTCGCGCCGCTGTGCTCCAGCATGAACGTAATGGCCGGCGCATCCAGTCTGGTATTGAGCGCGTTCAGTACCGCACCCGCCATCGGTACCCCGAAGTGCGATTCCAACAACACCGGGGTGTTCGGTGCGAGTACCGCGACGGTATCGCCGACCCCTACGCCCGCTGCGCGCAGTGCGGCGGCGAGCCGCACGCAACGCTGATGGATTTCCGACCACGTGCGGCGCAGGCTCCCATGGATCACGCCGGTGCGTCCCGGGTATACCTCGGCCGTGCGCGTGAGGAAAGTGAGCGGCGTCAGCGGTACGTAGTTCGCCGGCGTGGGATCAAGCGCTACGTCGTACGGAGAGGGATCGTCGTGCATGTACGGGCCTCGAACGGGTAGGCAGGCCGGTGCTTACAACCGCCCGGTCAGGGCGGCCAGCGCGGTGCGACGTTTGAGGCCGGCGATACCCGCCGTGGGATTCAGCGACTTAGGACAGCGTTGCCGGCAGCTTTGTTGAGAATGGCACGCATGGCAACCCGCGTCTCCGGCCACTGCCTGTAAGCGCTCGCGTAGCGCCCCGTCCCTGGCGTCATTGACCAGCGTCCAGGCGCGATTCAACGCTGCCGGACCGAGATAGTTCGGTCGCGCACCGACGAGGTCGCAAGCCGCGTAGCATACGCCGCAGCCGATGCATTCGATTCCCGCATCGGCGTGTTTCCGATTGCGATCCTCGGGTCGAATACGGGCGAAGTCCTGGAAACGATCGACGGTGGGTACGAATGCACCGCGAGCGGTCTGCCATTTCTCAAAAAACCGATCCATATCGACGGCAAGGTCTTTGATGATGCCGAAGTTGCGCAGCGGCTCGAGTGAGAGCCTCTGGTCACGAGACACTTCACGGACGTGGGTACGGCACGTCCACATAGGAACTCCGTTTACCGACATGGCACAGGATCCACACATGCCTACGCGGCACGCGAACCGGTAAGCCAATGATGTATCGAGGTGCCGCTGGATGTAGGTGACGACGTCAAGCACGGTTTGATTCGGCTGCACGGGCACCGAAAAGCTTTGAAATTCTCCCCGCTCCGTACCTCGCCACACTGACACCCGTATCGTTTCGGACACGACCCTGCTCTTTCGTTGCACCGAGGGTATGTTACGCAAGCCCCGCCTGGCGACTCAATAGCCGAACGCGTTACGTTTTCCCCAAATCGCGATAGCGGGCCAGGTGACGGAGCGCGGCACGGCGGTCGCCCAGCTCGTCGAAAAGCTGGGCCAGATTGTAATGAGCGTCGGCGAACCGCGGATCAACCTCAAGCGCCTGTCGATACGCGGCGACGGCGGCCTCGCGCCGCCCCAGTTCCTCCAGCACCAAACCGAGGTTGAACGCCGCCAACACGTGACCCGGTGCATGTTCGAGTACCGCGCGATAGGTGCGCTCGGCGTCTTCCAGGCGGCCGTCGGCGTGTCGCAGGCGGCCGAGATTCAGCAGGGCATCGGCGTGCGTCGGTTCGAGGGCGAGCGTACGACGGTAGGCGTTCTGGGCCTCCTCCGTGTCGCCGACCAATTCGAGGTCCACGCCCAGGTTGTACCAATCATCGGCGTCGACGTCATCCTGTCGGCGGGCATCGGTCACCGCCGCGCGCACCAGCGGCGCGATCTCGCCGATCAAATCGGACACGCTGAAATCAATTTGAATTTGGCCGGTGTCCGCCTGCCAGACGCTGTCTTCGTCGCGCACCGAAACGCGATTGCCGGCCGCGATGATGCGCACCTCCGACAGCGGCCTGCCCGGTGGCAGACGTCGCTTAAGAGCGCGCAAAGCTCGCCATATCGCGCGCGCGTCGATCTGCGCTTCCCGCAATGCGGTGGCCGTGCGAATCAGGACGATGTCTTGGAAACTGAAACGATAGCGGCCTGCCGTATCGCGTTCGGCCGCAACCAGTCCGCGGCGCGCATAGGCGCGAACCTGCGTGGGGGTCAAACCTAAGAGTTCTGCGACCTGGCGCGTCGAATAAGCGGCCATTCAAACGCCGGCAACGACAACGGTTACGCCGGGCACGGCACGGTTGCCCCGGTTGGGATCAACTTCCGGTTTCGCGCTTTGCCACGGACCGTTTTCCGGCGCGGCGCGCCGGTTTGCGTTTCTCACCGGAGGCGAGGCTGGCTTTCAGCGCCTCCATCATATCGATGATTTTGGTCTGCGGCTGCTCGCTCGGCGCAACCGAGATATCCTCGCCGTCCACCTTTTTCTGAATCAGTTCGAGCACGCGCTCGCGAACCTCATCGCGGTATTTCTCCGGTTTGAATTTCTCCACCGCCAACTGCTCGACGAGTTGCACCGCCAGTTTGAGTTCGTCCTTCTTGATTTCGGCATCGTCGATCCGCAATTCGGAAAATGATCGGATTTCATCGGCGTAACGCAGCTGGTCCATGGCCAATCCCTCCTCCTGAGGCCGTACCGCCACGAGGTACTGCTTACCGCGTGCGGCGTAGCGCGCGAGCCCGACCCGACCCGTCTCCCGCAAGGCCTCGCTCAACAACCGGTAAGCCCGGTTACCACCCTTGTCGGGGCCAAGGTAATAGATTTTCTCCACGTAAATACGGTCGATCTGATCCGCCGGGATAAACTCCTCGATGTCGATGGCGTGGGTGGCGTCGGCCTCCAACGCTTTCAACTCCTCGGGTGTAAACAGGACATACTGACCCTTGGCGAACTCGTACCCTTTTACAATCTCGTCCTTGGGCACCGGCTCCCCGGTCTTGGCGGAGATCAGTTGCTGTTTGACCCGTGATCCGTCTGTCTTGTGGATCTGGTTGAAGCGCACGCTCGCCGACGATTCGGACGCGGAATACAGCTTCACCGGGATAGAGACCAGTCCAAACTGGATGGTGGCTGAGGACATTGCGCGCATATTGCCGCTCCCGTTGATCAGTTTCAGGTCTGGTGGCCCGACCCGCGCCGCGCCCCAATATCTGGGGTTGACAGTTTGGAAGATCGGCCGGCACGTCCGGCGGGCGCGAAACCCAGTACACTACTCTTGACGTATATGTCATCAAACGAAAAAAATCAACTACTTACCGAATATCGGTCGAAACGGTCTCAGGATCATACGCCGGAACCGTTCGGCGGCATCGCGCCCGGCGGTGCGCTGCGTTTTGTCGTCCAGCACCATCGGGCGCGCGCACTGCATTACGATTTTCGCCTCGAACTCGACGGCGTGCTGAAATCCTGGGCGGTCCCGAAAGGCCCGTCGCCCGACAGCTCGGATAAGCGCTTGGCAGTGCGGACCGAGGACCATCCCCTCGATTACGCCGACTTCGAAGGCCACATTCCGCCCGACAACTACGGCGCCGGATCGGTGATCGTTTGGGACCGCGGTCACTGGACGCCGCTGTCCGATCCACATGCCGGATTCCGCGACGGTAAGCTGCTGTTCGAACTACATGGCTATAAACTGCGTGGTAAATGGACCCTGGTAAAAACCCGGCGCGGCCACAAAGACTGGTTGTTGATCAAAGAGCGGGACGCGTACGTGGACGCCGGCGGCACCGAGGGTTATCCGGCGGATTCCATCCTGTCCGGTCTGACCGTCGACCAACTGCAACGCCACGTCGACACCAGCGCCCCGTTGATCGCGCGGATCGCAGAACTGGGTATCGGGGGGCGGAGTCCGGTTCCCTTGCCGCCGAAGCTGGCGCTGGCCAAATCGGCCGCCCCCTTCTCCCGTCCCGGTTGGGTGTTCGAGTTCAAATACGACGGGTATCGGTTGGGCGTAGTCAAGGACCGATCGGAAGTGACCTTGTATTCGCGCAACGGTCATGATCTCGCCGGCACGTTTCCGGAGATCGTCGATGTAGTGCGCGCCTTGCCTTTTCGGCGCTTCATCATCGACGGCGAGGCCGTGGTGCACGACGCACAAGGTTTGCCCAGTTTCCAGGTGTTGCAAAGCCGAGGCCGGCTGACCCGCAACGAAGACGTTTGCCGCGCGTGCATCGCGCATCCTGCGACCTTGTACGCCTTCGACCTCATCGATTTCGACGGTTTCGATCTGCGCCCGGCGCCGTTGGTGGAACGTAAGGCGCTGCTGAAACAAATGCTCCCGTCGACCGGACCGCTACGCTACTCCGACCACATTGACGAACACGGCGAACGGCTGTTTCAAACCGCCGCCGAGTTAGGCGTTGAAGGAGTGGTCGCCAAACGCGGCGACTCTATTTATCGCGGCGGCCGCAGCGGCGATTGGCTCAAGATCACCACCCAGCGCCGAGACGATTTCGTCGTCGTCGGCTTCACAACTCCGAGCGGCAGCCGGAAGGCCTTCGGTGCATTGTTGCTGGCGCAATGGGACGGCTCTCAGTGGTCATACTGCGGACGCGTGGGTAGCGGATTCCGGCAGCGGCAGCTCGAGGAAATCCGCGCGCTCCTGGATGCCCTCGAACCGGGCGCCGCGCCCCACGGGGCGCCCGAGGAACCGACCGCCCGCTGGGTGAGTCCCGAACTGGTGTGCGAAGTTCGCTACAAGAACATCACCGCAGACGGCGTGTTGCGCGCGCCGATATTCGCGCGGCTACGCCACGACAAAGAACCTCGCGACTGTGTTCGCGTGCATCCTCGCGCAGCACTCGACGAACCCACTGTGGACCCGCAGGAAGACCACATCTCGGTGCACTTCACCAATACCGACAAATTATTCTGGCCACGCGAAGGATACACAAAGGCAGACCTGATCTCTTACTATCGTTCGGTGGCGAAGTACCTGTTGCCTTATCTGTACAACCGGCCGGTGGTGCTCACGCGCTACCCCGACGGCATCGAAGGCAAGTCGTTCTTTCAAAAGGACGCTCCGGACTACGTACCGGAATGGCTGCGCACCGAAAAGGTGTGGAGCGAAACCGCCCAGCGCGAGATCTCCTACTTCGTCCTCAACGACGAGGAATCCCTCATGTACGTCGCCAACATGGCGTCGATCCCGATTCATCTGTGGTCGAGCCGCATCGTTTCGCTGGAGCGGCCGGACTGGTGCATTCTCGATCTCGATCCGAAACAGGCGCCCTTCGAGAACGTCATCGTGCTGGCCAGACTCATCCACGACTTGTGTGAAGCCATCGAAATTCCTTCGTTCGTCAAGACCAGTGGGTCCACCGGTCTACATGTGCTAATTCCGATGGGTGCCCGCTATACCCACGAGCAGTCCCGCAACCTTGGCGAATTGCTGGCGCGGCTGGTGACCGAGGAACGGCCGCAGATGGCCACAATTGCCCGCGATCCCCGCCGGCGTGGTGACAAGGTCTACATCGACTTCCTGCAGAACCGGCACGGGCAGACCATCGCCGCGCCGTTCAGCGTGCGCCCGCTGCCCGGCGCCCCCGTTTCAATGCCGGTCAAATGGAGCGAAGTCAATCGGCGGCTCAATAACGAGCGGTTTACGATCAAGAACGCGGCCCGACGCATGAAGCGACTCGGTGAGGATCCGCTGCGTGGCGTCTTGGGTAACGGCATTGATCTCGAGCACGTGCTGGTCAATATCGAGAGGTTGCTGGGCGAGTAGGCAGCGCGACGCCCGCAATGCCCCCCTGCGTAACCGTCTTTAACGCCTCCTCACTCCAGTGTGTCGGGCGGGTAATCCTGGGGGTCGAACGCAGGCTCGGGATAGCGCGGGTCCATATCGGCGAACAGGTCGACCAGAATCTGGCTCACGACCAGATCGCGAAACCAGCGCTTCTCCGCCGGAATCACGTACCACGGTGCGTACGCCGTGGAACAGCGATTCAGCATGATCTCGTACGCCTCCATGTAGTCGGTCCATTTCTTACGTTCCTTGAGGTCGTTCGGGTTGAATTTCCAGTGTTTGTCCGGGCGCTCCAGCCTCCGGCGCAAGCGCTCCAATTGATAGTCCTTGGAAATGTGGAGCATCACCTTGACGATACGCGTGCCGTGGTCGCTCAGCAAGCGTTCGAAATCGTTGATGTGTTGGTAACGCTGCTCGATCAATCCCGGAGGCGCCCAACCATGGACGCGGACGATGAGCACGTCTTCGTAATGGGAGCGATTGAATATACCGATGTGTCCGGCCGGCGGCGCATGATCGTGCACGCGCCACAGAAAATCATGCGCCAACTCTTCCTTGCTCGGAGCCTTGAACCCGGTAACCACGCAACCCTGCGGGTTCAGATCGTTGGCGATTTTACGAATCGTGCTGTCCTTGCCGCCGGTATCCATGGCTTGCAGCACGAGCAGGAGCGACTGCCTGTTTTCAGCGTACAGGCGCTCCTGGTAATCCTGCAAATCGTCCAGATTCTTCTGCCACAGCTCGCGCGCCCGCTCCTTGTCCCGGCCCTGATCGTCCTCCGTCGCGGCGCGCGACAGGTCGAAACCGCCGCCCGGCGGCACACGATAGCGAGACGTGTCGAGTTCCACAACCGCGGTCAGTGATGGTGGCCGACCTGTTGGACCAAGCCGTGAAACGCTTCGTGAACGGCAACGAAAGTCTCATCGAACTCGGCGCGGTCCGGTAGGGTACACACGCGCGCCAGTGCGTCGATGCGCTCTACCAGGCGCCTCGTCGCCGCCGCCCACGCTGTGGAATCGCCGGCCGCCGCCGGAACCGGCGCCGCCTGCACCGCCACCGCCAGCTCACCCAGCGCCGTCGCCTCGCCGCACGTCCGCAAGGCGCGCGCGTCGCCTTCAGGCGCATGCCACAATGGCGCCAGCACATCGTGCAATTTGGCGACTTCCGGCGGGAACGCATGGTGGCCGTGCCGGTGGCCGGGCTGATGATGCTGGGCGGCGCCCGCCGGGTCCGACCCCGCGGTGGCACCGGTAAGGATGGACAGACAGAGAAGCAGAGCGGTACCCCAATTCGCGGATTGCATGACAGACGGTGCGTAGTTGTCGGACCGGTGTACCTTATTCGATTCGCACCAGCTCTGCCAAGGTGTGCGGCGCCGTTTCCGGCGCCGGCATCCAGTACACCGCCATGCTGTTGCGGCCCGAACGAAATGCCGACGCCGGCAGCAGGTACGAGGCCCCGAAGCCTGCGCTCTCCACATACGCGCGGGTTACGGCACCGATGATTCCATTGACCGCGATGACGATTATCGCATCGTCGAGATTGCGGCCACCGGCGTCTATGTCGATCACCACATGGGCCGGCAAATACACCTGGAAATCCACGTCCGAAAACAGACTCGCGCGCCGCACCCGCGCCTCGATGCCGACGGCGGGCCGCACGTCGAACTCCCCAACCGGGCGCCCGATCGCGTTACTCACCGTGTCCGGGTCAACCGGCGGGTCGGGTGCCGCAAATGACTTGTCCGGTGCGGCAAGCATTAGGTCGCTTGGTAAACTCCAAACCTGTTGGCCGTCTATTAACGTTTTACGGTCGCGTTTTGCCGCGGGGTCGGGAGGCATCGGGACCCCCTCCGACTTCCAGGTCAACGGTACGCCGACCGCTGCGGCGATCGTCGGCATGATATCGATGACTTCCACGTTGTCGTCCACGATCCGGCCGGTGGTCTGACCGGGAAGCTTGACGAACAACGGGACGCCGGCGATATCCCGCCGATTGGCATCGGAAAAACCGCGTCTGAGATCGTCGGCGCGTATGCTGACGCCATGATCGGCGGTCACGATGAACAACGACTCGTCGTAGAGACCACGCCGACGCAGGTGGACCACCACGTCCGCCAGAATCTTGTCGACATAGCGGGCTTGGGCGTGAAAGCGGCGGTAGGCATCGTACAGGGCAGTCGCCTCCGAACCCCAGGTGTCCAGCTTCTTACCCGGTTGCAGGCCACGCATCCGCGCATGCATCACGTAGCGTTCACCACCCGGCAGGTATTCATACGGCGCATGGGGCAGATTGGCGTGCATGAAATAGAACGTGGGCTCCCCCGCCGTCGTCAGGGCATCGATGAAACGCTCGATCTGACGATGCCTGCCGCGGTTGTTTAAAACGGTGACTTTCTCGTGCAGGTCGAACTGCGGTTCCCCGAAGTCGGCCCAGGCGCGATTGATCGGCGGCAAACGGTCGCGGACACTGGGAGGAAGGACCGTATGCAGATAAACGATGGCCAGATCCCTGAGGACACGCCGGGTTCGGTGTTTGGGACGTCCGAGCCCGATGTCCTCACCACATACGCGCGCTGGGCAGAGATCGGTCATCGGTTCGCTGGCACGGACCCGATAGAACGGAGCGGCCCAGGTGAACAGGTTGTGCGGAAACTCCGAAACCGCGGGAATACGCACACGGTCGAGTTTCGGCAGTTTTCCCGTCAGAATTGCGGGCAGTGCATGTTCGGTACGCGTGTGGACCGTCGTGGCGTTACGGTACCAGGTCGCGGTATGGGCCAGCGCTGCAAAGCCAGGAAAATTCTGTGCATCGATCTCCCCGTTCGTTTGCATCAGCACGGTGGTAGGCAGTTCGTCAAACACCATGAACACGATGTTCGGCAATTTTTTGCCCGATGTCGGCGGTATTTCGAGCGATACCGGCCCGTCGAACAGGCGCGCAGCCGGCGATGTGAGCAGAAACAGGACCGGAAAAATCACCACCGCGGGACTGAGCACCGTCACGAAGGATCTCACCGGGGCGAAACGTTGGTACGCGAAGGTGAACGCGAGCGCGGCGGCGGCTGCCAACGATACCGCCATCGGTTCCGGACTCGGTGCGATGCGCCAGATACCGACGAGCAGGACCCCCAAACTCAGGATCGCCACCAACCCGAGGTGCGTGACACGCGCCGCCGTTTCGCCGAGCAACCCGATCACGGCCGGCACGCACAGCAGCAGCGCCGGCAACGCGAGGGCGAGTACCCCGCTCAGGATCAATATTTCCGGACGTCCCAACTGGTGCGCGGTGAGAAAAGCCGGGTAACGGCCGATCAGATCGAACAGCGGTTGCGCGACGGCAAAACCCCACAGAGTCATCAAATGCAGACCACGGACCGTCATTGGTGCGCCTCGCACGCCCCCAGTCACCTCACAGCCTGGGGCAAGCCAGTGCGACGATCCGGTTCATCGTAGGCTTCATGGTTGGGATTTAACAAAATCATTAGTGGTATAATGTCGGTCCATGATGATTGGACCTGCCCATCGGCGGTTCCCGCCAAGGAATAGACAATTATATAGAATGGCCGCTTTCCCTCGCGTATTCCTGATCGGTATGCTGTGCGCCGCGCCGGCGCATGCGTATATGGACCCCGGTACCGGCAGCATGCTGCTACAGATCATTCTCGGGGGCCTGGCGGGGTTGGCGGTGGCCGGCAAGCTTTTCTGGCACCGCATTCTCAGCGTCCTCGGCCTGCGCAAATCAGAGACCTTGCCCGGTCCTGATCAACCGGAGTCTGAGGACCACTGATCGCTGTCGAAATGATCTGAGTCGCTCCCGATTCGGGTATGTCGCCTGCGTGTATCGAACCCGGCTCGTTCCGCGATCGAGAGGGCCGAATTGTCTACCTTGGCGAACGCGTCTACCGCGTGCTGAGTGAAAAGGCATTGAGTGACTGGCGCGTCCTGGAGCGGGCGCAGTTCTTCGCCCGCCACGTGCAAGCCGGCACCTTGATCGGCACACAGGAAGTTGACGCGCCTCCCACGGCGGACGCCGCGTTTCAATCGTGGGCGGGTGTTCTGCATCACGACGCGCTCCATTTCGTCACCTACCCCTACGAGTGGTCGTTTCACATGCTGAAAGACGCCGCGCGCCTGCAGCTGACGCTGATCCTGGATGCTATGAACGAAAGTATGACCATGAAAGATGCCTCTTCCTTCAACATTCAGTGGCGAGGCGTCACGCCGGTTTTTATCGATATAGCGTCGTTCGAACCGCTGGACGAACGCAGCCCGTGGATGGGTTATCGGCAGTTCTGCGAATTATTTCTGTTCCCACTGATGATTCAGGCTTATAAGAATATCGATTTCCAGAGCTTCTTGCGAGGACGTCTCGATGGGATCAGCCCCGAACTTGCAGCGAAATTGATGTCTTTTCGTGATTACCTGCGCCCTGGAGTGATCCCGCACGTCCTGCTTCAGTCCAAGTTGCAGATGCGACTCGCCGATTCGAAACGAGATGTCAAGCACGATCTCAAGCAAGCGGGTTTCAACCGATCGCTGATCGAGAACAACATCATGCGATTACGGAGGCTCGTAGAAAAACTGGTATGGGTGCCCCCAAAATCACAATGGTCGGACTACGTGCACCTTGATCACTATTCTTCGGACGCCACACGCGCCAAGCAGGAGTTCGTGGGCCAAGCTGCCGCTTTGCGCCGGCGGAAATTGGTGTGGGACCTGGGTTGCAACACGGGCATCTATTCACGTATCGCCGCAAAATACGCGACATGCGTGATTGCGATGGACGCCGACCATCTGGCGGTGGACCGGCTATACACCGGCCTGAAAACCGATGCGGTGGACAATATCATCCCCCTCGTAATCAACCTCGCCGACGGTTCACCGAATCTCGGTTGGCGCAACAGCGAGCGAAAAACCCTTGAAGAACGTGGCAGACCGGATTTGGTCTTATGCCTGGCGTTGATCCATCATGTCGTTATCGGCGCGAACATACCCTTGGGGGAATTCATCGCCTGGCTCGCTCATTTGCGGGGAGACTTGATCATTGAATTCGTCGACAAACAGGACGATATGGTAAAGAGGTTGCTGCGTAACAAGCGCGACGTGTATACCGATTACGAACGTGAATATTTCGAAGCCTGTCTAAAGCGCGAACACCGAATTCTCCACACGAAAGCGCTACCCGGCGGCACGCGCCATCTGTACTACGCGGAAAGCCAGTCCGGTCCGCAGGGCGGCAACCATGGATAAGCACGACGATGTCGAGATCATCGCTCGGAACACCGTATTCCGGGGCTTCTTCCAAATAGATCGATACCGGCTGCGCCATCGCCGGCACGACGGCGCGATGAGTGATCCGATTGAGCGGGAAATCGCCGGGCGCGGTCACATCGCCGCGGTACTGCCGGTGGATGCGGAACGCGACCGGGTGGTGCTGATCGAACAGTTTCGCCCCGGCGCCCTGGGGGCCGGCTGGGAACCTTGGCTCGTGGAGTGCGTCGCCGGCATCGTCGAGGCCGGTGAGCGCGTCGAGCAAGTCGCGGAACGGGAATCCGCGGAGGAATGCGGCTGTCGAGTCGAAGCCCTGGTACCGATCCACCGCTTCCTGACCACACCCGGTGCGCTCACCGAAACGGTGAACCTCTACTGCGGCAAAGTCGACAGCCGCGACGCCGGCGGCATCCATGGCTTGGCCGAAGAAGGGGAAGACATCAAAGTTCTGGTATATAGCGTGGCAGAAGCGATTCGACTGGCGGGAAACGGCGCGATCAAGAACGCCATCACCCTGATCGCGCTGCAGTGGCTAGCCCTCAATTACGGGTCGTTAAAAAAGCGCTGGTGCTCGGATGTCTGCGATCCCTGAGAATTCGGAGCGCTACCGGCGTACCCGATGGGTCACCGTTGTCGGTGGCGTTATCGACCTACTGTTAGGCATACTGAAAATTTTGGTCGGGTTTTTCGCGCATTCACAGGCCCTGATCGCCGACGGAATCCACTCGCTTTCCGACCTAGCCACCGATGCACTGGTGGTGTGGGCGGCGAAACACGCCAGCCGTAAACCCGACCAACAACATCCCTATGGTCACCAACGTATCGAAACCGTCGCCACCATAGTGTTGGGCTTGATCCTCGCCGGAGTGGCTCTGGGCATTGCGTACGACTCTGCACAACGCATTATCGAAGGCGCGGAATTTCTGATTCCCGGCGCCTGGGCACTGGTAGTGGCCGGACTGTCCGTGGTAATGAAAGAAGCCATCTATCAGTACACGATGCGCGCGGCGAACGAACTCGACTCGGAACTGTTGCGCAGCAACGCCTGGCACAGCCGGTCCGACGCGCTGTCCTCCATTGTCGTGATTATCGGCGTCGCCGGAGCCATGGCCGGCATGACGTACCTCGACGCCGTCGCTGCGATCGTCGTCGCCCTGATGATCATCGCCGTCGGCTGGAAAATGATATGGGGTGGGGTACAGGAACTCATCGACCGGGGTCTAGACCCCGAGCGCGTGAAGCATATGGTATCTGTGCTGCGTAACGTTCAGGGCGTGCGGGACGTGCACGACTTTCGTACCCGCAGGATGGGAGCCGATGTGTACGTGGACGGACACGTGCTGGTGGACCCCAAACTGAGCGTATCAGAGGGGCACCGCATCGGCGAAGCGGTCCGCCAGCGGCTACGCCGCGAATTTCCCAAAGTTGCAGATTTCATCGTGCACATCGACGCCGAGGACGATGAGTCCTACGAGCGCTCCGACCGCCTGCCCCTGCGCCACGAATTCGTGGCGCGGCTGCGTGAATTGTGGCGCGACATACCCGAGGCAAAGGACATCGACAATATCACCCTGCACTACCTGAACGGCAGAATCACCGTCGAGCTGCGACTACCGTTGTCCGATACGGTTGCGCAGGCGGCGGTACGCGAACGGCTGCTCGATGCGGTAGGCAACGAACCCGACGTCGAGCGCGTCGATGTTCTCTTCGATCCTGGATAAGCGGGCGTGCGGCCGGGCGTTGCCCATGATGGCCTATGCGTCATTCGTTGATGTCCTCCGGGCTTCAGAAACACCGCCGTATTCCGGAACGATCCACGGCGGTGAACCTTAGTGACGATGCTTGAGCGCCGAAATGGCGTTGTCGAGGCCGGCCAAGGTGAGCGAATACATACGGTCCGCCATGATCTCTTTGACCATCCCGATAGACTGCGTCCAGTTCCAATGGCCTTCCGACACTGGATTCAGCCACACCGCATGCTCGTAAACCGACAGCAACCGCTTCGCCCATACCGCACCCGCTTCTTCGTTCCAGTGCTCCACACTGCCCCCGGGCAGCACCACCTCGTAGGGGCTCATGGAAGCGTCTCCGACCAGCACGACTTTGTGATCCCTGCCATAGGTGCGCATGAGCTCGATGAGCGGTAGCTTCTCCGTATGCCGACGGCGATTGTCCCGCCATACCGCTTCGTAAAGGAAGTTGTGAAAATAAAAGTACTCTAGGTTCTTGAACTCCGAACGCGCCGCTGAAAACAGTTCCTCACACACCCGCACATACGGGCTCATTGAGCCCCCGACATCGAGGAACAACAGGATTTTGACGGCGTTGTGGCGTTCCGGAACCATGCGGATATCGAGCAGCCCGCCCTGGCGGGCTGTCGCACGTACCGTATCGTCCAGATCCAGTTCCTCCGCTGCCCCCTCGCGGGCGAAACGACGCAATTTGCGCAGCGCCAGTTTGATGTTACGCGTACCGAGCTCAACCTGGTCGTCGAGATTCCGGTATTCCCGGCGATCCCACACCTTCACCGCGCGCTGGTGCCGGGAATCGTCCTGGCCGATGCGCACCCCCTCGGGGTTGTAGCCGTAGGCGCCGAACGGCGATGTACCGGCCGTTCCGATCCATTTCTTCCCCCCCTGGTGGCGCTCCGTCTGCTCGGCGAGCCGTTCTTTCAGGGTGCGCATCAGCGCGTCCCAACCGCCCAGGGCTTCGATACGGCGCTTCTCCTCCTCGTTCAGGAACAGCTCAGCCTGTTTTCTCAGCCACTGTTCTGGAAGCTCCTCTTCCCGTGCGGCGAATATCTCCTCCAGCCCTTTGAAGTGCGCGCTAAACACCCGATCGTAACGATCATAGTGCCGCTCGTCCTTGACCAGGCACGCCCGGCCCAGGTAATAGAACTCGTCCACTTTGAAACCAGCGACGCGCTTGTCCAATGCCTTGAGGAGCGTCAGATATTCGGTGAACGATACCGGAATCTCGACTGCCCTGAGCTTGCGAAAGAAATCAGCGAGCATTGCGTTGATTCAGAAAGACGAGGCGTTCGAAGAGGTGAACATCCTGCTCGTTCTTGAGCAGCGCGCCGTACAGGGGCGGTATCGCGGTACGTGGCTGATCACTCCGCAAGGCTTCCATGGGGATATCTTCGGCCACCAGCAACTTTATCCAGTCCAGCAGCTCCGACGTCGACGGCTTTTTCTTCAGCCCAGGCACCTCCCGCAAATCGAAGAAAACTTGCAGTGCGTCTCGTAAGAGGCGCTTTTTGAGGTCGGGAAAATGCACTCCCACGATCCGCTCCATGGTGTCGTTGTCCGGAAACTTGATGTAGTGAAAAAAGCAGCGACGTAAAAACGCATCCGGCAGCTCTTTCTCATTGTTGCTGGTGATGACGATGATCGGCCGCGTGGTGGCTTGTACCCGCCGATTCAGCTCGTAGACGTAGAATTCCATACGATCGAGCTCCAGCAATAGGTCGTTCGGAAACTCGATGTCGGCCTTGTCGATCTCGTCGATGAGCAGCACCGGCTGTACGTTACTTTCGAAGGCCTCCCAGAGTTTCCCCTTGACGATGTAGTTGGAGATATCGTGCACGCGTTCGTCTCCGAGTTGCGAGTCACGCAGACGCGCGACCGCGTCGTATTCATAGAGCCCCTGCTGGGCCTTGGTCGTCGACTTGATGTGCCATTGAATCAACGGGCGCTTGAGGTTCGCGGCAATCTCCTCGGCCAACTGAGTCTTACCGGTTCCCGGTTCCCCCTTGACCAGCAACGGGCGTGCAAGGGTGACCGCCGCATTGACGGCGAGTTTGAGGTCGGGCGTAGCCACGTAGGTGTCCGTGCCATCGAAACGCGGGAGCTGAGACATAAATCGGCCTTGTGTGCTGTAGAACGGAAATTGACGTTAAAATTCTACCCGATCGAACGCGGGGAATCCCGCGCTCGGCGTTCACGAGGGACGATGTTGAGACCGAGACTCCGCTGCTGCCTGTTTCTCGCCCTGACCGGACTGATCGGGGGCTGCGCACTGTTCATACGCGCACCCGGGATCGGACCGGAGGTCGCGTGGTCCGATCTGGAAGGCTGGACCCAAGATCGGCAGTCGCAGGCTTGGCCGGCGCTGCAGCAAACCTGCGTCCGTTTGCAGGGCAAGCCACCATGGTCGGAAATCTGCGCCCGGGCGGCGGACATCGACACGCCCTCCGATAACGAGGCGCGCCGATTTTTCGAAACCTGGTTCGTACCGCATCGCTTGATCGGGGTGCGAGGTAAACGTGACGGACTCATCACCGGTTATTACGAGCCCTTGCTGTTCGGTAGCACGAGGCCCGACCACCGCCACCGTTACCCGATCTACCGTAAGCCGCCGGATCTTCTGGAGATCCGCCTGAGCACCGTGTATCCGGAGCTCGCCGGCAAGACGCTGCGCGGCCGCCTGGTGGACGGCGCCGTGGTGCCTTATTTCAGTCGTGCGGAGGTTGACGGTGCGCGAACGCCCTTGACCGGTAACGAGCTGTTGTGGGTGGACGACCCGGTCGCACTGTTTTTTCTCCATATTCAGGGGTCGGGCCGCGTACAATTGCCGGACGGCCGGCAGGTCGCCGTAGGCTACGCCGATCAGAACGGCCACCCTTATCGTTCCATAGGCCGCCGCTTGATCGAGATGGGTGAGCTGGAGCGCGAAGAGGTGACGATGTTCTCGATCCGCGACTGGCTGCGCGACAACCCCGACGGTGCCGACGCGCTTCTTCACTCCAATCCGAGCTATGTCTTTTTTACCCTGCGCGAAGATGCCCAGCCGGGACCCGTGGGAAGCCTCAACGTCGCGTTGACGCCGGAGCGCAGCGTCGCCGTGGACCCCAAGGTGATTTCGCTGGGGTCGCCGTTGTGGCTGGATACGACGCTGCCAGGGGGCACCGACGCTCCGTATCGCCGCCTGGTACTGGCCCAGGACACCGGTGGAGCGATTAAAGGTACGGTACGTGCCGACCTGTTCTGGGGCCGCGGGGAGCGGGCCGAACGCATGGCCGGGCGTATGAAACAGCGCGGTCGCCTGTACGTGCTGGTACCGAAACCGAACTCTTCGCCCGGGGACTGATCCGCGCGTTACGACCCTTTACAGTCTTCGCACAACAGCCCCGCAAGCTCGCGCGTGCGCCACTGCCTGCGCAGGCGCTGATATGCCGGATCGTTCCAAACGGAACGAATGGAACGCTGCGTACAGTTTCCCAGAACATTGCTGCGTTCCTGATCCACGCAGCACATAATCATGTCGCCGTTCCACATCACCCAGGCGCGCCAGAAGGGAATCGGACACAGTTGCACCAGATCCAGGGGCCGATTCCCAAGCTCTGCGGACTCGATATCCGCTCGGGCACGATTGTCCAGTTTGCGGGCCTTGAAACCGACCCTCAGGCGGCGCCAGTAGGCGCGCTCGTTGCGCAGATTGGCTTCTACCTCCCTGGTCAGCACGGTCCATACGTTAATGCGCGGGCGATTGATGCGCAACCGATCCCGTAGCCGGATCAACTCGAGGATGTTCCCCATCACCTTGTCGTACTTAAGCGGATGCATCGCGGCTTCATAGACACGAGGCTCGATGGAGTTGAAACTGATGTTGATTTCATCGAGTCCGGAGTGCAACAACCGGTAGGCCCGTTCCGCCCCGAGCAATCCGGCGTTGGTGATGATTCTTACCAGAGGCCGACGTGCACGGCCCCGTTTGCGCACGATGTACTCGATGCGTTCCTCGATATCCCGGTCGACGAGCGGGTCATTCAGTAGATATGGGTTGATCTGGCGTAAGTGCGGGAACTGCAGAGCCTCGTCGACGATCTGCCGATAGAGGTCGTCGCTCATACGGCCGGGAACGCGATTCGTCTCACGACCCACACCGCAAAAAGAACACCGCGCGTTACACCCGCTGCGGGTTTGTATGTCGATCGAGTGCGGGTAATCGGGTGTAAAGCGTGTGTAGCGCAGCCACTTCAGATATTCGACAAACGGTATCGAGGATGCCGACGGCGAGTTCGGCATCACGATCTTACTCACACGATAGCGCAGCCCGTATTTCAGCTCCGCCCAGCGCTTGGCTGATGGCACCGGCATGCGGTCAGTCCGCGGGTTGACCCGCGACTTCGGCACCGGAGCGCCGCCCGACCCACGCGACGCCGATCCGCACCAGATACACGGTAACGGTCGCGATACCCCACCACAACACCAGGGTAAACGCCTGCGGCAGCGTATCGATCATAAATCCGCACACCAGGACCAATACATAGATGTTGCGACGCCCCGCAACCAGCCGCACCGCGCGGTCGAAGGCGGTATGGTCGTGAATTTGCCGTCCGGTGAGCAACAGATAGACGCCCGACAAGGCGCGCGCGGCAACCATGACGGCAATGATTGCAAACCCCGTTGCGACGGCCTGCGGAACGCCCGTTGCCGCGAGCCCCCAACCGAGGGCGATGTACCAACTGAACTCGAACGTCACGTCTAGGGTGTGGTCCAGCCGGTCTCCGAAGCGACTGCTCAACAGCTTCACGCGCGCGAGCTTGCCGTCGACGCCATCGAGGATACCGGCCACGACCGCGCACAATAAACCGAGGCCGAATCGTTGGGTGGCGAACGCGTAGGTCCCGAGGAAACCGATCGCGGCGGAAATCAGGGTAATCTGATTCGGCGTTATCGACCCGCGCGCCGCCCACTCTACGAGACGGTTCTCGGGCCAGGGATGCAAGAAACGAGCGGGAAAATCGAGGACTCCCTTCTGCGCAGCGTCCAAGATCAGGGTGCCGGCGCGACGTCGCTGCGCCGCCTCGCGCACCGGGCTCCAGTAGGGCGTGAGATCTCGCCGCAGAGCCGGAATATAGGTCGGCAACTCCGCGATGTCGCGCTGCAAGGCGCAACCGTTGTCCTGTGCAAAGGTACGGAATACCGAGACCCCCGGCGTCGGTCCGTGACCGGCCTCCCATCTCGCGATACCGATGGGCGCCCCGGCATCCGTGAGGCAGAGGGCAGTCGCCGACGCAGACACTGCTTCGTACAGGCGCGGGTCGAAGACCGCATCGCCGCGCACCACGATCGCCGGGGTATCACCGCACTCCTCCACCTCCGCCAACCGCGGCGGCTGGCCCGCACCCACCGACTGCAACTGGCGGTGGGCGCGGGCCAGCCAGTTCGTACGCGCACCGGCGTCGACCCCCACGAAACGCACGCCGAATCCCTCGCAACCGAGACTGCGCAGCCGGTGCACATGCCGCTGTACCGCCGAACGGCCCAGGACCGGGGTCAGCGCGGCCGCCGCCCCAGCCGCATCGATTTCGAGGATCGCCTGCACAGAACAATATTCGTCGGAAGAAAAATGCGTTGCCAGATTAACCCCGCATTGCCCCTCTGGCAACGCGGGCCTTGGCAAAGGCGGGAATCAGTTGAGGATCTTGATCTTCTTATCGATCTCCGGATGGCGTTCGGGAACCAGAATCTGTACTTTGGCGCGTTTCGCGACTCGCAGGCCGGTCTCCAGGTTGACTTCGAGATCGGCGGCCGCAAACGTCATGTCCTCTTCACCATTGATGCACGTCGTGATCTCTACGTCACGCAACCGCATCAGCTGCTCCCCCTCGAATACGATACGCTCGGCGTTACCGAAAGCACTGACCAGATCCCGTCCCGCCCCCAGCGCCCGAGGCTCGCGGGTCGCGAGTACGAAATCCGCCCGACCGGACTCCGCGCGGTTCTCCGCCACGTCATAATCCAGCACCGGTGTCTTGATGATGTCGCCTTTTGGCGTCTTGAACGTTACCAGTCCGCGCGCCTGCACGGTTTGGTCTTTCTTGTCGTAGATTAACTCGTCGGCGAATATCTCGTGTCCGCCGCGGATGAGCTGCGTATAACCCTTCAAATGCACTACCTTGCGGCTCGGAAACTCGATCTGATCGGCCTGTATGGTGACCGGGACGGTGGCATCGGCGCTCGCTTTCACCGGTTTCGCAGCGGGTAGCGAAGTGATGGCGGCACACTGGTGCTCCGCGCTCCACGCGTTGTTCCACGCCAGAAGACCCACGAACGCGGGTACGAGAATAGCGTTAATCGCTTTCATGAGCGGTTTATGCCTCTTGCTGTTAGCGTCGAATCTCTTGCGTTCAAGAACGAGCGCTTTTTTTTCACTGCGCGCGCAGCGTGTCAGGCGGGAACCCCATGCCCCTGATCACTACATCGTTATATCGTAAAAAACTGAAAAACCCAAGCTTTTGTCCGTTCGTCAGTTGCCGGGCGTCTATTTTACCCGACCGGCGGTGAGCCCGTCGGGACCTTGCTCGCTGTCGGAGGTGCCGTTACCATGGCCCGCCTTGCACGCGCCGAATGCCCGCGGCGCGTGCAACGCACGCTTAACCTTCCATATGCGCTCGCGAAACGAAAAAACAAGACCCCGCTCCTGGATCGGCGCGGGCGCCAAATTCCTTTGGCGGGCGGTGTCCTCCCGCGACCACCCACTTTTGGCCCAGCTCGTCGTGACCCGGCGCTGTAATCTGAGCTGCGGTTACTGTAACGAGTTTGACGACTATTCCCCACCGGTGCCCGCCGACCGGCTGCTGGAGCGGGTCGCAGCCCTGGCGCGTTTGAAAACAGCGGCCGTCACCTGTACCGGCGGAGAACCGCTCCTGCACCCGGAGCTCGAGCAAATCATCCGGGAGATTCGCGACCGGGGCATGATCGCCACCACGATCACCAACGGTTTTCGTTTGAGCAGGGAGCGAATTCTCAGGCTCAATGACGCCGGGCTCATGGAAATGCAGATCAGTATCGACAACCTGGTCCCGGATTCGGTGTCCATGAAGAGTCTGAAATCCGTGGAAAACAAGCTCGAGCTGCTGGCGCAACACGCTGAATTCAAGGTCAACATCAACTCCGTCCTCGGCATCAGCGACGCACGCACCCAAGACGCGCTGGCGGTCGCCGCCCGCGCCCGGGCACATGGGTTTTATCACTCCGTCGGGGTCCTGCATGACCACCATGGGCTGCTCAAACCCTTGAGCGCTCAGCAGTTCAGCGTTTACCGGCGCATCGGCAAGTTGTCCGGTTCTCTCACCCACCAACTGAATTACTTCTTGTTCCAGAGAAACTTGATCCACGGCCGGCCCAACCACTGGGCATGCCGTGCCGGCGCCCGCTACCTGTACGTGTGCGAGGACGGACGTGTGCACTGGTGTTCCCAACGGCGCGGTTACCCGGGCATCCCGATCACCGACTACCGGCGCGCCGATATCCGCCGGGAATTCGCGACCGAAAAAACCTGCAGTCCCCGCTGCACTTTGAGTTGCGTACACCAAATGAGCATGTTCGATCGCTGGCGGGCACGTCAGCGCGTACCCGACCCAAGCGCCCCGGACCCGGCCTGAACGCCCCCATCCCGTCCCGGCGAACCGCGCTCGCGAGCGCGAGCCGGTTCCGGCGCCATCGAGTGCGCTATCGGAAGGCCTCACCCAGTAGCGAGAGGGTTGGGGCTCGAGCTCCGGGGACGGCCGGTCCGTGACGCCGATCAGCTCAGAAAGTCATCCACCGGGCGCGTTATCAACGGCCGCGATAGGTGCGACCACGCGCGGGCACCGCGCACCAGCAAGGTCACCATTGCCCAGGCGGTAGCGGCGTAAAACGCGCTCAACGGGTCGGCGACCGCGACGCCGACCAGCATGATCCACACGTACACGTTACGCCGACCGGCTATCTTCCGAATCAAGAAGTCCGTGCGGGTGTAGTTGTCCAGAGTGCGGCCGACATGCCGGCCACGCCAGTACAGGAAACTCACTGTCGCCAGGCTGTCGCCCAGATTGCACACGATCAGGACGACGGCCGCGGCAAATACGGGGCTCGCTGGGTCACCGCCGGACAGCGACCAACCCAGCGCGAACCACCACGAGTATTCGAACACCAGATCGAAGATATGCTCGAACTCGCCCACCCTGGAAGTCATGAGTTTCACCCGGGCGAGCTTGCCGTCCAGTCCATCGAGCACTCCGACCACCGCCGCGCCGATCAAGCCTGCCACGATGTAGCCGTGCCAGAACAGCAGGGTGACCGCCCACGCAGCGATATTGGTGAGCAATGTAACCTGGTTCGGAGTGATCCGCGTCTCACACAGCGCCGCCACGATTCGGTTCTCAATAGGCGCGTGTATCCACTGCGCGGGCCAGTCCAGGGAACCCTTCTGGGCGCCATCGATAAGTGCCCGTTTTGCGGTCTCCAACTGGCTATCGGTGTGACACGGCAACCACACCGGTCGCCGCTTGCGGCGGATGTCGGACTGGAAAGTCGGCAGTTCAGCGACATCGAGCATATGCCACTGTGCCTCGCGCCCCAGACACGCCATCAGTTGCGACAGGGTGCGCAGCGGCGTGCCGATACGGCGCAACTCCGTGCCTGCCACCCGCAACATACCGCAGAACCAGCGTTGCGCATGTTCCTCGCCATCGGTACCGTACCCGAGCTCACAGAGGCGGGGCGCCCCCGCCCGGGACGCCGGCGGCGGATGAGAATCCACGAGCAGCGTGGTCGCCGGCGCTGCCGCCACGGCGCGCATCAATAAGGGATCGATGAGTACGTTCATGTCGAGCACCAGGAGCGGCGTTTGTCCGTCGCCGCACCGGCCGGTATCCAGCCCGGCCGGCGCCGCCTCGATCTCCATACCGCGCAGGCGGTGCAGATCCCTGATCTCGGTTGCCGCTGGCCCCACCAGCGACACGCGAGTCACGCCGACGGTTTTCAACGCCCGCAAATGTCGCTCGACCAAGGACACCCCGGCAAGCTTCCGATTTACGGTCAGCCCGGCTGAACCGGGACCGCCGCCCGGACAAATGACAGCGTGCATGGGCGAGAGCTAGCGCAACGGTCCGACGCGCCGGCTCATGCAGCGGGAGTTCCCGATGCGAGCTGCGGCTTGAGGCGCCGGTCCTCAAGTAACTGTAGAAGCGCCGGAAAAACCGTCAACGAGCTCAGCATGCACATCCCCAAGCCGAGACACGCAATCAATCCAAGGGACTGCAAACCCTGATTGGACGCGCTCAACATGCCTGCGAAACCGAGCATAGTGGTCAATGTGGTGAGAAAAGCCGCGCCGCCGGTCGTGCGGACCACGTGCCGTAAGCGGCCGAAGCCTTCTTCACGATACCGATGAAAGATGTGGATCCCATTGTCGATACCGATTCCCAGAACGGTGGGTAAAACGACCATGTTGAATATGTTGAGCCGCAATCCGAATGCCGCCATCAAACCCAGCATCCACAGCGTGCCGGCGGCTACCGGGACAATGACGATGAGGACCTGGGAAACACTGCGAAATACCAGCAGCAGCACGACCACGATCGCGACTACGACTGCGACCACCGCCAGCGTGGCATCTTTTTTCATCAAGTTTAACATGTCCACGAACACCATCGCCTCGGTGGCCGGGTAATAGGTCCTACCGTTCACCTCAATTTCGCGAATGTTGTCGACAAACTCCTGCGCTTCCTCGAGCTTCGATGTTCCCTTGCTGTTGTAAATATAAACCAAGTATCCACCGGACCCCGGCACGCCCGTGTAAAGCCGTTGGATCGCGTCCGGAAGATTATGCGGTTTCAGTTCCGACACACCTGCATATTCAAGCAATCTCAAAAGCTCCGTGCGGCGCTCATCGTCCATGCTGCCGAAATCCTCGAGCAGGCGAATCGCCTCCTTGAGAAGCGCGTCGATGTGTTCGATGACCGTCAAACGCTGCTTTTGCTCCTCGTCACGGGGCACTACGCTAAGGATGGACTTCACGTCTTCGATCGGCGAGTCCTGCGGCTTTTCGTCCTTGATCCGCTTGACGACTTCGACAAGTTCCCTGACTTCCTGCAGAGAGTCGACGAAGACGACCGCACGATCGGAACGAAACGGAAATACGTCGCGCACACTCGACTTGATTGCATCGATTTCCGGTATGCGGGCTTTGAGTTTACCGAAGTCATCCTCGAACTTCAGATCGGTCAACGCCCAACCGGCGGCCACCGACAGTAACAAACCAGCGGTCAGTATCGGCGCAACGGCGGGAAACCGGCCGCGGGCGCCGGCGGGGGATACGACGGGGCGTCGTGTGACGCGATACACGCGGACCCGTTCCGCCGCAACCATCAGCGCGGGAAAAACCACGTACATGGCTAATAGAGTCATCCCCACCCCGGTACCGGCGATGAACCCGAACTCGAAAAATGCCCTGAAATTGGTGGTCATCAGGGAGAAAAAACCGACGATGGTAGTCACCGCCGCGAGCAGCGAAGCGTAACCGGTGCGGCTGTAAACCGTCAGGAGCGCGCGCTCAACGGATTTTCGGTTACGTCTGACCTCATCGTAGCGCGCGAGGTTGTGGATCCCGAAATCCACGCCCAAGCCGAATAAAATCAAGACCAGGAAAACCGTGATTAAGTTCAACCCCCCCAGCGTTTCCCTGACAATAGCGAAAGTCCACACGAAACCCATGAGCAGCGGAACACCCACGTAGAGCAGCGACAACAGACGCCGGTAATAGAGGACGATCACCAGAAGGATCGCCGAGAACGACCACAATGCACTGCTCTTGACGTCACCGATGATGGCATCGAATTCGGCGACGCGGTACTTCACCCGCCCCCCCAATTGAACACGCATCTCTGGATCGAAACGCACCGGATCGACGAGCTTAATCTTGTCCTGTATGTCCTGCAGCACACGGCGCGAATACGAGATATTAGTGGTACTTCCCTTGGGCAAAATCACCAGTATGGTGAGATTACCGGCGTCGTTGCGAAATACGCGTTGCTTTCCCAGGTTTTTCGTTTTCCCCCGGTACTTCTGCTCGATGTCGGAGAAATCCAGCGAGGGCGGTTCCTTAGTTGCCTCACTATCGCGAATATCGATCTGGACCGGTGTGTCCTTGACCTCGAAGCGCAAGTGCTTCTTTTCGTAATCTATTCGCGCGCCGAGGCGCCTGCGCACCTCCTCCAAGTCGTCGACATCCACATACAGCAACTGGTGCCGCTGGAAAATAGCCGTGTCCTCTACGTACTCGGCGCTACTGACCCAGTCGAGCTTGCGCACTTCGTCCCGTAAAGCGCTCAAGAATTCGATCGCTTTATCCGGGCGCGACGAATCTACGACCACCATGGCGTTACTGTACCCGCCGGTGATCTTTATCACTCTGTCGAGATTCTCAACGCTCGGCACGCCATCGGGCATCAGCGAGACTATGTTGGTGTCGAGCTTCAGTTGCTTGGCGATGCCGAAGCTGAAATAACTGACGACAATGGCGAGAATCAATACCAGCCAGTAGAAGCGCGTGATTACACGCGTCACAACCCGGACGAACCGTGGGTATGGAGCGCCGTCAGCGCCCATGATTCAAAACGCGGCGGGTACGAGTAGGATCTGTGAAACGCTCCGCTGCCATGACGGTTCGCTGGGTGGTTTCCCCCGGGGACCTAGGGCGCGCCGTTATTCGGCCGTTCGACTTCTCAGCGACAGAAACTCGACCAAAGCCTTGCCGGTGAGGCGATCAGTCGAACCGTCCGAGTCAATGACGAAGTCGTAGTCGGCCAAATACCGGAAGTGCACTGGCGTAGTCGTAAATTTCACGAAAAATCGTTCAACCGGCTTCAACTCTTCCACCAGGTCGAATTTGTGCAAAAACTGCGACGTCACCATGTTACCAGAAACCGAAAAGCCAGGCCCCGACGCTGCCACGACGATTTCCCGGGGCACGTCATGCATTTCGTTGCCGTGACTGACCGTATGAAACGATTGGTACTCGGTGCGGACCGAGTCGAGCGGGCGGGTGTGACCCGTTTTTCGATCGATGATGGCGAAACGGTTCTCGTGCCCGCCTTCCGGTTTCGCGACTACGGTCAGGGCCGGCGCCCGACTTTCCGTACCGTGCAGGGGAAACGCACGCAACCAACCGGCGGCGAGGGAACCCAGCGCAACGGCGTTAATATAGCGCAGAGCGAACCCGCTGCCCTCCCCCAAGTCCGTCCAGGGCTCGTGCAACGGGTCGCCACCGCTGCGCGGTCCCAGACGATATCGCGCCTCTACACGCGCGGTCGGCGCATACACCGACACGCGCTGCGCTGTTTCTCCGTTCGACCCCTGAAACGTGCGGCCGATTCGCCACGGTTCGGAGAGGGGTTCGAAGTCCGCTTCAATCTCACCGCTGGCGTTTTTCAAGTACAACCGGAAGCCGCCCGGTTCCTGTGCTAACTCGTGTGAGGCGATGTGCAACCGCAATCGGTCGTCGGAAAATGTCCACTCCTTGCGGGCGCGACCGTTCTTTATGGTGAGCGTGGTGCCGTCAGCACGCACCAACGTACCCACTACCAGACCACGATGATCGCCGAGACCGAAATTGGTGACCAGGAAATGACTCGCCAGGAGTGAGCCGTCAGGAAAATAAAAATATTGGTCCCAGCCTTCCGAATACCGTTCCCCGGAGAGGAACAAAGGCCGTGTTTCGAACGCGTCGAGAGGGTATTCGTGAGGCTCGAAAAACGTGGACAGCGTTACGGGGGGCAGCGCAGCCAGCACCAAGAGAATCGGTGCCTTGAGTCGCCAACCCGACATGCGGACCAAGCCGGAGGATCAGTCAATAAGCTGCATTTCGCGACCCACGCGCGCGAAGACGTCGAGCACTTTATCCAAATGGTCGGTGGTATGAGTGGCCATACAGCTGGTCCGGATCAACGCCGTGCCGGGCGGTACGGCGGGATACAGAACCGGACTGGCGAATACCCCGGCATCGAACAGGCGCCGCCACATCACGAGCACCCGCTCCTCGTCGCCCACCATGACCGGAATGATGGGAGTCTCGCTAGGCCCGAGATTGAAACCGAGATCCCGATACCCGCGCGTCAGATACTCCGCGTTGCGCCACAGGCGGTCCCGGCGCTCGGGTTCATTCTCTATGATCTGTAGTGCCGCGAGCGCCGCGGCGACCGGTGCGGGCGGAAGACTCGCGGAAAAGATCAATGAGCGGGCATGATGTTTCAGATAATCGATCATGTCGAAATCCGCCGCCAGGCAACCACCGATCGTGGCGAGCGACTTACTGTAGGTACCCATAATCAGGTCCACTTCGGACTCCAGGCCGAAGTGCTCCCCGGTTCCGCGCCCATTAGGTCCCAGTACACCGATGGAATGCGCATCATCGACCATCAGACCGGCGTCGTAGCGGCGGCACACATCGACAATTCCCGGAAGATTCGCGATATCGCCCTCCATACTGAACACGCCATCGACGACCACCAATGCGCCTTTACGCGTGTTACTCGCCAGGATCCGTTCCAAATCTGCGATGTCATTGTGACGAAACTTGCGAATCTGTCCGAACGACAACCGACAGCCATCAAAGATACTGGCATGGTTCATCCGGTCGATGACGACCAGATCGTCTTTACCCACTAACGCGGATATAGCGCCCAGATTCGCCTGGAAACCGGTCGGGAACACAATGGCCGCATCTTTGTGCAGAAACTCGGCAAGCCGGGCTTCGAGTTCCTCGTGTATCGCCAAAGTTCCGTTCAGAAACCGGGAACCGGCGCAACCGGTGCCGAACCGGCGCACCGCATCAATCGCCGCCTCCTTGACTTTCGGATGGTTGGTCAGGCCCAGGTAATTATTCGAACTCATCATCACCATGGGCCTACCGTCGGCAACGACCTCGGGTTCCTGCGCGGACTCGACTTTATGAAAGTAGGGATAGATTCCAGCTTCGATCAGTTCACTGGCACGGGTAAATTTGCGACACTTCTCGAAAATTCCAGCCCGCTGTGCTTCAAATTTTGATTGTTTAGCGAGTGTCCGGTCTGTCATAGCCAATTATTTTCGTCATACCAACGAACCGCATTTTGCAGTCCTTCCGTCAAACTCGTGGTCGGCGCGTACCCCAGTTCCTCCCCGGCGCGGGACACATCGCAACACCACTCCCGTGCCAGCAAGTCAGCGGCACGCAGGCGGTTCAACATGATCGGTTTGCGCGTAACCGTTCCGTAGCCTTGGCTGATCCATGCCGCCGCCCAGAACAACGGCGCGGGGATGGTCAACCGACGCATCCGCGTGTTAAACAAACGGCCGACCGCGTTCTCCACCGTCCGCCACGGATACGGCGCGGAATCGGCCAGGAAATATACCGATCCTGAGGGCCCCTGGCTATCCAGCGAGGCGACCAAACCGTCCACCAGGTCATCCACATAACACAAGCTGACGTGTCGCTCGCCAGACCCGAAGTCTACCAGGAAACCGCGCCGAGCAAGACGAAAATATTGCAGAAACGCGCGATCTCCGGGCCCGTAAACGGCGCTCGGACGCACGATGACGGTCGGAAGCCGTCCGCTGAAGCGGGCGACATGGCGCTCTGCGGCGAGCTTGCTGAACCCGTAAGTACTGACCGGCCGCGGCGGATCATCCTCGCGTGCGGGCCGGGCCGGGCCGGCGGGACCGGCAGCCGCTTGGCTGGACACGTACACGAAGCGGCGCACGGACCCGCGAGCCGTGGCGCAGGCGTCCAGTAAATGCGCGGTTCCGTCGGCGTTGTGACGAAAGAAATCGGCGCGTTTCGAACCCCAGCTCATCCCCGCCGCATGGATCACCGCATCCACGCCCGCTACCGCGGAATCCAGGGTTTCGCGCCGCGTGACGTCGCCCCGCACCAGGTCCACCGGCCGGGTGCGCAACGGTGAGCGGTCCGGCGCGGACCTCACCAAGCAGCGAACCGCGTATCCGCGCCCGATAAGGCCGTCCACGAGACGCGTGCCGATAAATCCGCCACCGCCGGTCACCAGCACGGTGCCGATGGGTTCCGACGACCCCATCAGGTACCGACGCTGCTAGCGCGGCACAGCGGCGAACTCGGCGCCGGCGGCACCCGGACCCACCGCCGACCGGCCCCGGGAACACCGCACCCAGACCGGATCTTGTTGAACACGGTCAGCGCAGCGCCACCGCGTCGGGGTGCTCGACCAGGGCACGCAATGAATCACCGACCACCTCCCGACGCCAGCCGCGTAGCAGCGGATTCGCGGTGGCGCCGCGCAGTAACCCATCGATATCCTTGCGCGTACCCAGTACCGGCACCGCCACGCCGAGCTCGCCGGCGCGGGCGCGCAGCGCGTCCATCAGTTGGTCGCGCACCGTTTTCTGCGCGGCGGTCAGCCGCTCGGCGCGTCGCCAGACGCGCCCCTGAGGGGTGCGGGCCGCACAGTCGCGCAGCACGGCGGTCACAGCGCTTCCGTAACGCCGCTCGAAGCCCCGCCGCAGACCCTGGACCGTGCCGAAATCCGGGGATTCAGGCACCACGCCAATCGCGATATCCATGAGATTGGCGTCGCTCGCCACCCAGTTTCGCGGCAGGTTTTGCTCCTGGGCGGTGCGCTCGCGCCAGTTGGCCAGTGCCTTCAAGGCGTGCTGTTTGGGAACCGACAGGCTGTGGCCGCGGCCCAGACGCCGGTAAGCCGTATCCGGGTCGCTCGCGTACAGCTCCTCCCGCTCCAGTTCCCGACAGTCCTCCTGCAACCAATGCAAGCGCCCCCGAGCGACGAGCTCTCGGCGCAGTGACTGGTACAGGTCACCGAGATAACGTACGTCGTCCACGGCGTACTGAACGAGCTCGTCCGTCAAAGGACGCTTGCACCAGTCGGCGCGTGTGTGTGCCTTATCCAGCTGAACGCCGACCCGATCGGCGACGAGTTGCTGATAACTGACCTGCTCATTTTCCCCCACCAGCGCGGCCGCGATCTGAGTATCGAACAGCGGACCCGGCACCCGCTCGCACACCGGATACAACACTTCTAGGTCTTGCCGCGCGGCGTGTATGATCTTCAGAACCCGTCGATCGAGCAGCACATCGACCAAGGGTGACAAATCTTCGATGCTCAAGGGGCAAACGCACAGTATCGCTTCGGGGCACGCCACCTGAACCAGACACAAGCGGGGATAGTAGGTCCTCACGCGTTCAAATTCGGTATCGACCGCTAACCACGGTGCTCGCGCAAGAACCGCACAGTGTTCGGCGAGTTCGTCCCGACTCTGTATTACCTGGTGTGTCACGGCTGGCTTGTCAAGTCTTCGGGGCACGTTGGAGCCCTGCGGCAGCGTTGTTATGATGCGCGTTTTCGCGTCCACTTTCAGAAACCACATGAATCTTATCAAGATTTTCGTCGACCTTTGCCTGTTTCAGGCAAAACCGCAAGACCTGCCGGCATCCTGGGCGCTGGTGGCGATCACCGCCGCAACCACCATCGTCACCTATATCATCGCCCACCAGGCTTCCGGCCAGGACCGCGATATCGTCGGGTTCGCCGTCGCCCAGGTCGCCGTTTTCGCCGGTACCGTCTGGATGGTGCTGAAGATCAAGAAGGTCCCGGAGCGGTTTCCGCAAACCATGTCGGCGATTTTCGGGGTGAGTTCTCTGATTCAGTTGGCAGCCTGGCCGATTCTGGGTTGGATGTCCAAAGCCAGCGGCACGCCGGACGAGCAATTGCCGAACCTGATGATTATGGGATTGGGCATCTGGGTACTCGCGGTTTCCGTTTACGTCATCAAACACGCGCTCGAGGTCGGCGTCGGACAGAGTTTCCTGATCACCCTGGGTTGTCAGATGCTCACTTTGTTTCTGGTTTTTGCGCTCGTGGGCGTGCCGGCACCCTGATATGCGTATTCATATCCTCGGCATCTGCGGTACTTTCATGGGCGGGGTCGCCAAACTCGCGAGCGAGTTGGGTCACCAAGTCACCGGCACCGACACCGACGTGTATCCGCCCATGAGTGATCAGCTCGCAGCGCTCGACATTGAGGTGTTCGAGGGGTTTCACGCGCGTAATCTGTCCCGCGCGCAGCCCGACCTCGTGGTAATCGGCAATGCCTTGTCGCGGGGTAACGACGAGGTCGAGGCGGTGTTGGACGAATCGCTGGCCTACGTGTCCGGGCCCCAATGGTTGGCCGAGAATGTCCTCGCGCGACATCACACCCTGGCGGTCGCCGGCACCCACGGAAAGACCACTTCTGCGGCGATGCTTGCTTGGATCCTGGAGGCAAACGGACGAAAACCGGGATTTTTGATCGGCGGAGTCCCGAAGAACTTTTCCACTTCGGCGCGCTTGGGGGACGGCGATCACTTCGTGGTCGAAGCCGACGAATACGACACCGCGTTCTTCGACAAACGCTCCAAATTCGTACACTATCGGCCGGACACACTGATTTTGAACAACCTGGAATACGACCACGCCGACATTTTCGATTCGCTGGCGGACATAAAGCGGCAGTTCCATCATCTGGTGCGTACCGTCCCGTCGCGCGGTCACATCCTCACGAGAGCCGCCGACCAGCAGCTCGAAGAGGTCATTGCGATGGGCTGCTGGACGCCGGTAGAGGAATTCGGTTCGGCGAACGACTCAAACCCGGCACCGCAGTGGTGCGCAGAGACAGATGCGGAACCCAATTTCGACATACTTTACGAAGGTACCGTGGTTGGGCGCGTGCGATGGGTCGTCCCGGGTCGGCATAACCGTTTGAACGCGTTGGGAGCGATCGCCGCTGCATACCATGCCGGCATCGCTCCACAAGATGCAGCGGCGTCGTTGAGCGAATTCGAGTCCGTGAAAAGGCGTTTGGAAAACATCGGCACGGTTGGGGGAGTTCACGTTTACGACGATTTCGCCCACCATCCGACCGCCATCGAAGAGACGCTCAACGCTTTACGAGAGTCCGCACCCCGGGCACGGTTGGTCGCGGTGTTAGAGCCGCGATCGAACACGATGCGCATGGGTGTGCACCGGGATCGGTTAACCGACGCCCTGCGCGGCGCCGACCGTGCGTTCGTCTATCAGCCCAGGAATCTTTCCTGGCAGTTTTCCGTCGCACCGGGCGCAGCCGTCACCGTGGCGCGTACCACGGACGAGATTGTCGCTGCGCTTCAGGTTGAACTTAAACCGAACGATCATGTCGTTATAATGAGCAATGGATCGTTTGACGGTTTGCACAAACGTCTCTTAGAAACGTTACGCAGACGCGCCGTTGGAGCGAACGTTAACAGTGGTTAGTGATCGATAATCACCGCTCGGCGGGTATTCCTGAAACGTTCGAGCGTAAGACTTCAATCAGGATGACTGTGGAGGATATTTCATGAGTAAGCGGCTCCTTGACCGTACTGTCAGGAACCTGGCAATGGTAGTGTTCGCGGTATTGGCACTCTCCGCGCGCGCGGCGGAATACACGCCGGGCGTGCACTATTTCACTCTCAAAGAGCCCCAACCCGTTCAGACCGGCCCCAATATCGAAGTACTGGAACTGTTTTGGTACGGCTGCCCGCACTGCTACGATCTCGAACCGCATATCGAGAAGTGGTTGAAAAGCAAGCCCGAGAACGCCGAGTACGTGCGTTTGCCGGCGGTATTCCGCCGCTCATGGGCGATACACGCCCGCGCCTTCTACACGTTCGAGGCTCTGAATACCTTGGATGACTTCCATCGCGAGTTCTTCGATGAAATTCACAAGCGGAAGAATCGCGTCCAGAACACCGAACAGTTGGAAAACTTCGTCGTCAGACGCGGCATTGACAAGGAGAAGTTCTACGACGCATATAATTCTTTCGCCGTAGACAGCAAGCTGCGCCACGCCCAATTGATGTCGAGTCGTTACGAAGCCAATGGTGTACCGACTATAGTGGTCGACGGAAAATACCGCATCACAGCGTCCAGCGCCGGCGGACATCCACAAATGATGCAACTGGTCAACCATCTGGTCGAAAAAGCCGCCACGGAACGCTGATGTGGTTATTCGCGAGCTCGTTGCATCAGGTCCAATAGCTCGTTGACACGGCGGTCCAGGTCGGTGCGCCGCGTAGCATCTGCATCGCCCGCACGCGAGAGCTGGTCATCGACGTGATGCGCGCTCGCCGACACATCATCGAGTCCGTACATACCTGCGGAACCGGCGATTCTGTGCACCAACGTTTTCAGCTCGCACAACGCAGAAAAATCGAAATCGGATTCGAGTACGCGTCGCCAACCATCGGCTATTTCGACTGCTTTGGAATCGAGTGAGCGAAGATAGCCGAGCCTGAGCAACTCCAACTTTTCCGTGGCATTCACCAGATATTTTCCCGGCAGGCTGATACTCGATGGCGTAGCATTGTAATCAATATAGCACTTCGTTCCATTTATTTAACAATCGTTAAATTTCCGTGCCCTCGAGCGCGGGAGCTTGTTCGCCGACCCGTGCAACCCTAGACTGGCAGCGGGAGAGTAACGCAGACGTGGAAAAGCTGGAGCGCATTCTGTACGTAGACGACGATTCCAACTTACGGGATTTGTTTGAAGTAGCACTTGAAATGGACTCGACATTCGATGTCATGATCTGCGCTTCCGGTCCCGAGGCTTTACGTAAGGCACCCGTCTTTGCCCCGCAATTGATCGTTCTGGACGTGAAGATGCCCGGTATGGACGGGCCGACCACACTGGTACAGCTACGCGCCCAGGGCAACATTTCGCCCGCGGTGTTCGCCACCGCCGAGTCCGATCCCGTGGAATTGGAGCGCCTCAAATCGCTCGGTGTGGAGGAGGTCATCATCAAACCGTTTGATCCATTCGGCCTCGCCGACAAGTTGTCACGCATCTGGGAACGAGTTTACGTCTGACGGTGGACGCCACACCGGAAAATATAGGTGGATGCACGTCCCCGCACCCACCTCGCTGTCGACCTTTATCACGCCGCGGTGACGTTCCACGACAGTCTTGACGAACGACAGCCCCAATCCACTACCGGGCTCCCCGGCGTGTTCGTCACGATGAATTCTCTCGAATCGTTTGAACAATCGCGGAATCGCATCGTCCGCAATACCGTAACCGGTATCGCGCACCCAGCAATGGATACGGTCATCCTCGATCACGATCCCCACGCCGATCTCCCCCCCCGCCGGACTGTACTTAATGGCGTTCGTGAGCAGGTTTACGAATGTGCGCTCGAGCAGCTTGCCATCACCCAGCAGTTGTGCGTCATCGGGTAGATCCGAGTCGAGGTGCATGTTCTTGGACTTGACAAGCGGGTGCACCGAATCGATCGCCGCGTATGCCACCAGGGTCACGTTTACCGGCGCGAACGTACCGTAATCAACGGTTTCGGCGCGCGCAAGTTGCAGAAAATCATCCGCCAACTGCAACGTTCGCTGTGCGTTCTGCTGAATTCCGTCCACGAACTCGGGTTCCTCGACCGATTCGGGTTTGATCCGGGCCACGCTCGTCGCCGCGATGATCGACGTCAAGGGTGCGCGTAAGTCGTGCGAAAGAAAGGCCATGAGCTCCTGGCGCCGACGTTCACTTTCCTTGAGCGCCGTAACGTCTGCCAAATTGAGCAGCAAACCGCCGGTGAGGTCCTGCCCGTAGCTATATGGAGAGATCTGCACCATGACGTCTTTCCCCGCCGGAGTGGTCGCCGCGACCTCGACCACTTGTCCATCCAGTAAAACAGAGCGAATCAGATCGATCGGATTCTCGCCGCTGGGGATGTCCAGCTTGCGGAGCAAACGATCGAAGGGCGTCTCCGTCAGCGCTTCCGATTCTGATACCCCGAGATAGTCGGCGGCGCGCGAATTGGCCATCAGCACGCGACCCAGTCCGTTGGCCACCACCACTCCGTGGGCCATATGCGCCAGGGTATCGGTAATGAACCGACGCATCACCTGCAAACGATCGGTCGCCGCCTGGACCTGCTGAATGCGCACCTGCATGGCTTCGCCGGGCGTCCGGCTGCGCAACGTCGGCGGTTCGCCACCCGGTGACCGGTGCGCCACGTTGGACAGCAATCGTAACGCTGCGGAATCGGGTGCCCGGTCCGCGGCCCAGGTGAATCCCACCTGCCACCCGGCACCGGCGTGGTGCATCGCCGTCCACACCGCGGGAAGCTCGATCAACCAGGCTCCCACCTCTGGTCGATGGCTGGCTACGGCGGGCAATCGACCCCAGGACTCCCGCACGTCGCCCCGGTCGTCCAAGATCGCACATCCGGTGACCGGGAGCAGATTGGAGAGGAAAGCCATCGCTTCGCCGAGCTCCCGGGCCTCTGACCAGTGCACCGCCGCGGGCTCGGAACTCAGTCGGCGTAACGCTTGATTGAGGTAGCGCACCGATTGGACCAACCGACGCCAGCTCCACACCGCGTACGTGCCGAACAGCGTAACCAGCGCCGTTGCAGGCGCGAACCAGTATTGCCCACTGCGTAGAAGAATCACACTCAGGGCCAGAATCCCACAACCGAAACCCACTCCCACGGCAAGCGACCAGCGCGGATATCGGGAGTACAGAAACAGGGGCGCCAATACCAGGAGCGAAGTGAGCAACACCTGCCATTGAAACGAAACGGGCAGCACCCACAGGCCCTGTAAGAGCGTGTCCAGTTCGTTGGCCACGACCTCCACTCCCGGCATGGGATTGCGCTCTCCGGATACCGGTGTGGGTAACAGGTCACCCAACCCGGCAGCGGTGGCCCCAACCAACACGAACTTGTCGGCCAAGGTTTCAGCCGGGACCCGACCGGTCAGCACATCGACGAACGACACGCGCGGAATGTGTCCCGGAGGTCCGGCAAAGGGAATCCAGATCTGATGATCGCGCACCCAGGCGGGTGGAAACCGCTCGGCGCCGCCTTCGTGACGCAACCCGGGGATCGCCTGCCACCGCTCGGACTCATACACCGACAGCATCGCGAGAGCGAAGCTGGGCCAGTGCGGCGCTCCGAGCCCGGCTTTCAGATACGCCGAGCGCGTGATGGCGTCGGCGTCGAGCTGGCGATCGACGTGGCCCAGCCTTGCGGCGGCTTCCACCAGGGACGGAATCGGTAACAGCTCGATCAACTGCCCGCCCAGGCGCTGTTCTTCGTTTACCACCGGCAGAACGGTGCGGGCGTTTTCGGTTATCGCCTGCGCCAAACGTTGGTCACCCTGCGGATCACCGGCGTTGGGCTCGGCAAATACGATGTCGAGCCCCACCGAGCGCGTCCCGGCCGCGGTGAGGCGGTCGAGAAGGTCGGCGTGCACCGCGCGCGACCACGGCCATCGCCCCAGCGCGGACAAGCTGCGTTCGTCGATGGCGACGATCGCGATCGCCTCGTCGGGCGCGCGCGCCCAGGTGCGAATCTGCCAATCGTAGATCAGCTGATCCCATTTCCAGAGGCTGTCGGTATAGGTGAGTAACGCGACGATCCCGATCAGGGCACCCGCCAGGGTCGCCCGCTCAGGCAGCCGGAGCGCAGCCGGAGCGCGGGGAATCACAATGCGAGAAGAAGCAGCAACCCTATCCAGCCCGTTATCGGGATCCACGCCTTGTCCCACGACACGCCGAACTGCTGTGTGTCGCCGAATGTCCCCATGGTGCCGTCCGAGTCCACGCCGGCGACACGCATGTAGTAGGTGCCCGGATCCGGAAGCGGCAGGCGATATTCCGGCTCATCCAGCCGCTCGTCCACCAACAGATCCTGGAACTCCCGGTCGCTCGCCACTTGAAACTGATAGGTCTGGCCGGCCGCGCCCGCACGCCAACTGAATTCCACCGCATCGTCGGTCAAAGATGGGGGGTCGGTGTCCGGGCTGGGCGGCAACGGTCGATAGGTAAACGCCCGCGGCTCGGAAAACGGTCCCTCTTCCCCCGCGGCGTCCTGGGTCGCTAGCCGCCAGTAATACGTCCCGGGTGGCAAGACTTCCGTCGACTCGTAATCTGCGGCCGGCGTGAGCTCGCGGTCCTCGATCAGATCGGAAAAACCGGCATCGCGCGCCACCTGAAGCCGGTAGCCGACTGCGCTCGCCGGCACTGTCCACCGGTACGCGGTACGCGGACTGCGGGTCAGTGCATCGTTTCGGGGTTCCAGCGGAAACGGGGGCTCGGGGCGTGCGTTGAGTGTGAACGCGTGGGTCCCATCCAGCCCTTCGAGCCCCAACCCGTCGATCCCGCGCACGCGAAAATAGTACTCACCGTCCTCGGCCAACCGCACACCGCCGGTGGAAGGCGAGGTGGATATCTTATCGACCAACAGATTTTCGAAAGCGGATGAGCGTGCAAGCTGCATCCGATAGCGGTCGGCGTCGGCAAGCGCGGGCCAGGTCAGGTTGACCGGGTCGCGCTCAACGAGCCGGGGCAGACGTGACAGGTCGGGCGCGGCGAGCAACGGGCGCGGCGGATCAGGCGGCGTACCGACCTTGGCCACCACGCCAAACCGTTCCGGCACATTTTGTGTGCGCCCGCTGCCCGACACCGCTACCGTACCGCGCAGCACTTCGGTGCGCGCCACTGAACTCTCGGCATCGGCACTCACCCGGTACTGCGTGCCGCGCACCGCAGACACGGCCGCGGGCGTCGAAATCTCGTAACGGGTCCCCGCACCACGGGCTGGAAGCGCGCGCGCATCGACGCGACCGCGCTGCAGGCGCGCCCGCGTATCCACCATACCGGTATCGCCGTACGCCGTCAGTGTGTCAAAGATCACCTCGCTGTTGGCGCGTACGATCATTTGCGAACCGTCGGCGAAGCGCAACACCGCCCCGCCCTGATCGCCGACGATAAGCCGGTCTCCCGTATTCAGGGCGGCTGTCGCCGCGACGCTCTGTAAAGATCCGGAACCGGCAGGGACGAACTGCACGTCCCCGGACACCGATTCCACCGTCACGGAGACCGGCTGCACCTTGAGCCAGCGCAGCGGAAACCGGAGCTTGCGGCCAGGCTGCAGACGATAGGGATCGGGAACCGAGTTCAACTGGCGCACCCGTTCCGTGTAGGCGATGCCACGCTTGAGGTACTTGCCGGAAAGGTCCCACAGGGTATCTCCCGGGCGCACCGTGTACACCCACTCCTGGGCGCACGTGTACGGGGCGGTAAACAGTCCTACGAGGACCGCGACGGTGATCGCTCGCGCCCTCGGTTCAACCCGTAACCCTTTGTTATTTTTTGTTTTTATGCGTTTCATAGACATGCCCCACAGTACCGCGATTGTAGGCTCAAGTATAGGGGTCGACGCGGCCGCGCGCGTGCAGCGATGTAAAAAATTGTAGCCTGTCCCTGCTCGCGACGTTCCCGACATCGCCGGTTTACGGTTTCAGTTCTCGATCCGTTCCAACCGGTAGCCGTGCTGGTAAATCGAGTGTAATCGCCAGCCGTGCTCCGGTTTGATCTGGAGTTTGTTCCTGATCCGGCTCATGTGCGTGTCGATAGTACGCGTGTTGATATCCGGATTCGTACCCCACACCGACTCCAGCAGATGTCCGCGCGATACAATCCGGCCGAGGTTCTTGAACAGAAATACGACCAGCTCGTACTCTTTCTGGGTCAAGGACACGATTTCTCCAGCGACCGAAACACGCCGCGTACCGGTGTCGATTTCATAGGGTTCGAACTGCAGGACGACCGGCTCGCCGCTGTCCGCCGCCCCGGCTCGGCGTCCGAGCGCATTGACCCGCGCCAGCATCTCCAGCTGCTTGGCAGGCTTGGTCATGTAGTCGTCTGCGCCGGCTTCGAGTGCCTCGACGATACTTCGTTCTTCGTCTTTCTGAGTAATGAACAGTACCGGCACCCGCCATTCGTGCTGATCCCGGATGGTCTTCACGGCGTCGAGCCCACTGATATCCGGCAGCATCCAATCCATGATGATCAGGTCGAAGCTTTCCCGGGTGAGCGATCTCAAGAACGGCTTACTGGCCGAAAAGTGCGTGCACTGGTGCCCCGCTGTCTCCAGCCACAGACTCATTAACCCAGCCTGATCCTGATCGTCTTCAACTAAAGCGATACGCACAACACCTCCGCAACGATGGGGGTACGCCGAATTACCCCATTCTCCGCCGGCCCGAGGGTCGGACTGCAAGCGGAAAGTATGTTCAGGACGGGCGTAGGCGTCAAATCCGATTCTCCGATCTACAACTCGATACGAGTTTGAAACTCCATGCGCGTCTGTGCGTTGCGGCGGAGCGATCCTAGCCGTTCAACTCAATGATCGCGGGCCTGACGGCAGACCAGTCGTCAGACCGGCCTGCCGTACGTTCCCGACTCAGTCGGTCAACACAAAAGTCACTTTCAGTTTCACCTTGTACTCAGTGATCTTGCCGTCGTCTACCGTGACTTCTTGATCTTTGACCCAGGCGCCCTTCACCTGCTTTAACGTCTTGTTGGCCCGTTTTACACCCTGCGCCACCGCGTCATCAAAACTCTTCTTCGAGGTCGCCGTGATTTCGGTTACTCTTGCTACGCTCATACTTCTACTCCTACTTCTTCGTTGTCGGATTCGTTAATGCCGCGGGTCAGCGGGTCGGGAATGAGTGCGGTCGCCATCGCGACCGGACAATATCGAGCCGAATCGTCGCACTCCCTTTGCACTTTCGTTCCTTCGATCGTTCGCAGTCTCCCTCTTTTTTTCAGACTTGCGTCAAACGCATCGCCGTCCCAAAAAGAGACGGAACTTTGCTCCGATTCTCTCCCGGCGCCCGTGATGATACCTTAATTCTCTAACTCTCTTGCGCAAACGGACGTGCGAGCGGGCTCCTCAAGCGTTAAGAATTGTCACGCCTTAAGTCCCTTGGTGGCGCCGTGAGTCATCACCGGGTATCATCGCCCCGCGCCCAAGGTGGTACGGCCGCAGTCATTTGTGCATTGCAGCGACAATCCAGAAAACTCATCCGTCTCACAACGAAAGGAGGCAGACACATGGCGAAATCGATCGAGGCTATCGAGGGCATAGGACCGGCCTACGGGGCGAAACTGCGCGCCGTCGGATGCGCCACGCCGGCGCAACTGCTGAAATCCGGAGCGACACGCAAAGGACGAAAAGAAATTGCCCGCAAGTCCGGGGTGTCCGAAACCATTGTTCTGCGCTGTGTAAACATGGCGGACCTGTTTCGCATTAAAGGCGTGGCGACCCAGTATGCGGAATTACTCGAGGCGTCGGGGGTCGATACGGTAAAGGAACTCAGAAATCGTAAGGCGGAGAACCTCAACGCAAAGATGCGTGAGGTGAACGCCAGCAAGCGACTTTGCCGGCAGGTGCCTAGTGAGAAGATGGTGAGTGACTGGGTAAACCAGGCGAAATCACTAACTCCTATCGTAACCTACTGACGGCGGCACCAAGGAGACTTGAGGCATGAATATTCTGAGTGAGATTCTCGGTGCCCAGGAAGGAGGCGTAGTACGTCAGTTGGGCGATCAGTTCGGTCTGAGTACGGCGCAGACCGAGAGTGCAATCGGACAACTGCTGCCCGCACTGACGCGCGGCTTGAGAAACAACATGACATCGCAGGAGGGCCTCGGCGCCTTGCTCACGGCGCTCGACACCGGCCGCCACGACCGCTATCTGGAAGACCCGTCGTCGTTGGCGGAACCAGACACGGTGTTGGACGGCAACGGTATCCTCGCGCACGTTCTAGGCAGCAAGGAGCACAGCCGTGCGGTGGCGAGCGAGGTTTCACAGTCGAGCGGGGTGGATCTGGGCATCCTGAAGAAAATGCTCCCCGTGGTGGCCGGAGTGATGATGGGCGCACTCAACAAAAACGCCGCTTCCAGCGGTATGCTCGGGCAAACGTCCGCGACGGGTGGAACCCTCGGCGGTTTATTGTCACAGCTGACCGGCTCCGGGCAGAACTCTCAGTTGGGCGGATTTGCGCAGTTTCTCGACCTCGACGGCGATGGATCGGTGGCCGACGATCTGATGGGGCTGGCGAAAAAATTCTTCTGAAATCACGTTGCCGGGCGGGGCTGCCCGTCCCAGCGATGACGTCTTGCCAGACCTCAGTTTGCGGCGGTATATCAACCCCGTTTTCAGTCAAGGCCTCAAAGCACATGTCAGAGCGACCGACGATACTGATAGGCGGCGCCGGCGGTAAGCAGATCCGCTTGGACGCCGGGATGGCGAATCGTCACGGAATGATTGCCGGGGCGACGGGCACCGGTAAGACCGTCACGCTCCAGATTCTGGCAGAAGGGTTTTCCCGGATCGGCGTTCCCGTGTTCCTCGCCGACGTCAAAGGCGATCTGTCGGGTCTCACCCAGCCCGGTAAACCGCATCCCAAAATCGAGGAGCGGGTCCAGAAAATCAGCATCGAGAACTACGCGTTTCGCGGCAGTCCGGCGATTTTGTGGGACCTGTTCGGGGAACTCGGACATCCGATACGCACCACGGTTTCTGAACTGGGGCCATTGTTGCTGTCCAATCTGCTCGACCTGAACGATACCCAGACCGGCGTCCTCTACAGTTGTTTCAAGATCGCGGACGATCACGGAATGTTGATGTTGGACCTCAAAGATCTCCGCGCAATGCTCACCTGGATGGGGGAAAACGCGAAAGATCTGAAGGCCGAGTACGGAAACATCTCCAGTGCGAGTATCGGCGCCATACAACGCGATCTCATCGTTTTGGAAGAACAGGGTGCGGACTTCTTTCTCGGCGAACCGGCCGTGAAACTGGAAGATCTAATGCACTGCGATTTTTCCGGGCACGGCGTAATCAATATCATGGACGTCACGCGCGTGATGCATACGTCGCCACGACTGTACGCCACGTTCTTACTGTGGCTTCTTTCGGAACTTTTCGAAAATTTGCCTGAAGTCGGCGACGCCGATCGACCGAAGTTCGTGATCTTTTTCGACGAGGCGCATTTGTTATTCGATGATGCGCCCGCGGCGCTGGTAGAAAAGATCGAGCAGGTAGTGCGACTCATTCGCTCCAAGGGGGTGGGAGTATTCTTCATCAGTCAGAGTCCGCTGGATATCCCTGAAGAGGTTCTCGGACAGTTGGGCATGAAGATTCAGCACGCGTTGCGGGCGTTTACACCCAAAGACCAGAAAGCCGTCAAAGTGGTCGCCGGTTCTTTCCGTCCGAACCCGGAGATCGACACTGCAAGCACGATCACCAATCTGGGCATCGGCGAGGCGCTCGTGTCGGTCCTGGATCAATCCGGAAGCCCGACCCCGGTGGAGGTCACCCTCGTCCGACCACCCGAATCACGTATCGGCCCGATGACCGACGAAGAGCGTCGTACGCAACTTTCCCGATCGCCGATGAAGGGCCGCTACGACGAACCCAGAGACCGTGAGTCGGCCTACGAGATGCTCAAACAACGTGCCGAGGAGCAAACCCGGGCGGCGGAGCGCGCGGCGGCGCGTGAGGAGCGGGAGCGCGCCACCACCAAGCGTCGCGCCTCTACCCGCCAGACGCCCGTGGAAGCGATGGTAAAAAGCGCCGCGCGATCGATCGGCACACAGATCGGACGCCAGCTGGCACGTGGCGTGCTGGGATCGATATTCGGCGGCGGGCGACGTTAGCGCGCCCAGCGGCTTAAGGCGTGTAGCGCCGGATCAACTGAACAACCGTGCCGTGGCCGCGCCTGCGGGCACTGTCCAGCGCAGTCCAACCGTCGCGGTTTCGCACCTTGGGGTCCGCACCGTGGTCGAGCAAAGTCTGCGCGATCCGTTTGTGTCCCTTCCACGCCGCGTGGGTCAGCGCGGTCCAACTCTCTTCGTTGCGTATGTTGACATCCGCGCCGCGGCTGATCAGATAGCGGACCACACTGTCGTGACCGTTCCAGGCCGCGACCATGAGCGCCGTGCGGCCATCCTCGCTCTGGCGATTCACGTCCGCGTCGTTGTCGAGCAGCAAACCGACGAGTTCCGGATATCCGTTCATCGCGGCAAACATCAGCGCCGTATAACCGTAGGCGTCGACATCAGAATCCGCCTTCATACCCGCCTGCAGTAATAGTCGTGCCGTCTCGATATCACCGTTCATGGCGCTGTCGGCGAGCGCCGTCGGCGTCACCGATTTCCCCGCACGCTCCAACTCTGCCAACGCACGGGCACGTCCGCTATCGGGCGCCGATGCGTAGAGCGAAGGATCACGATTGCGCGCCAGCTTGAGTTCGCTCAGCAGCTGCGGGTCTTTGGAGTCAATCCTAAGCGCACGCTGGTAGTAACGGACTACGGTATTCCACTCACCGCGCCGTGCGGCGTAACGGGCCCATTCGCCGTACAAAGCCTTGATACCCTCGATACCCCGCCGGGCGGTTCGGTTGTCCGGATCCAACCGCAGTACCTCGCGATACGTATCCAGCGCGTTCGCTCCGGCCGGCAGCGTCAACTGCTCCCGGGCCAACTGTCGGGAGGCCCGCTCGAGGAGCGTGGCCACCGCGCCTGCATCGGCCGCACTACGCCCCGCTTCCGTCGGTTTGTTGCGCTGCTCGACCGCATTGGCGCCAACCGATTCGGGTCCGGCCTGGGAGCCGACCACCGCAACCCGCGCGCCGGTCGGGCGGTCGCGTGTCTTCGCGACGTCTCCAAACTGCGCGCGCCCCGCGTTCTCATCCTTCGACTCAGGCGTCGGCGCGGACGTCGTCGGCTCACGCAGCCCGCCATACAAATCCGATTCCACGTCGGTCGGTGCCACCGCGTTCTCGTTTTGCGCCTGATCCGGCACGGTGGCGTCGGCAACCGCCGGCACGTCACTCGCCGACTCCGCAGCGACCGCCTCGCCCGTCCCGTGAGCACGCTCCGCGGCCGATGGCGGCGCGACGATCTCGGTATCGCTAAGGGCACGCTGCACCCCGGCCGCCGCGGGTCGTTCGCCAGTCGCCGCCACCGAGTCCGGGGCGCCCTCGTCGAGCCGCTCCCCCGCCACGACCCGCACACGATCGAGAAGTGCGGGTGCCGCCGGGAGATCGCGCGGTTGCGGCGCCGAATCCGGCACAACGGTCTGCTCGGACATCGCATCCGCTGTGGTCCGTGCGTCACTGGGTCCCGGTTCCGCGGACACCGCAGTCGCAGGGTCGGGACTGGCCTCGGTAGACGTCTGGGTCACGCCGGTGACCGGCGCCGCCGTGCCGGCCAACGTCGGCGCCCCGCTACCGGCTTCAGGGGTTCGCGAGGCGACGTCCGGCGCGGCCGATGCGTCGCGCTCCGCCTCACGCGCCATGGGTTCCGTCCCTTCTGCCACCGGCACCTGGGCAACCGTCTCCGGGTTCACCGCGGCGGATTCCCCCGCCACGTCGGATTCCGCGGGCGGCGATTCGAACCAGCCGGTAAGCCGTTCCCAAGCGTCGTTCAACACCACCGACAGCCTGCCTTCCGGCGCTTGGGCCGCAGCTTCCGTTCCCGTCTCTTCGACCGTCGGCGTCGGGGCCGCCACCTCGGGCGCGCCCGGCACGGACGCGTCCACCGCAGCCGATGCGTCGCGCTCCGCCTCACGCGCCATGGGTTCCGTCCCTTCTGCCACCGGCACCTGGGCAACCGTCTCCGGGTTCACCGCGGCGGATTCCCCCACCGCGTCGGATTCCGCGGGCGGCGATTCGAACCAGCCGGTAAGCCGTTCCCAAGCGTCGTTCAACACCACCGACAGCCCGCCTTCCGGCGCTTGGGCCGCAGCTTCCGTTCCCGTCTCTTCGACCGTCGGCGTCGGGGCCGCCACCTCGGGCGCGCCCGATGCGTCACGCTCCGCCTCACGCGTCATCACCGGGACGGATTCCCCCGCCGCGGTTTCCTGTGCCAACACCGAATCGGTCCGCGGTAGCGGTTCGTCAAACGATTGCACAGGCACTGACGATCGCTCGGCGACCTCACCGCCCGGCGGCGCCGGCAGGCTGAATCCAGACGGTAAATCACCTCGATTGGTCACGTAGACCACGGCGAGCGCGCCCAGGGTGATCGCCACGTACGGCACCAGGGGCCCGACACGCGCGGCGAACGGCCGCTTGCCGACCTGCGTATGCCGCCACGAAGTATCCACATACAAACGGCCGGATCCACGAGGGGGGTCGGCAGGGGCACGCCCACCTTCTGGCTTCTTATTCTGGCCGACGTTGTTCAATGACAACGCGATATTGCACAGATTGTTGATCTTGACCGGAATTCCCCCCGAGTAGGACTGAATCCGATCGACCGTGTTCTGTGAGAACAGTTGCTGTGCCTCCAGGCCCGCCAGGTGCAACTGGTGGTCGATGTATTGACTGGTGCCCGCTTGATCGAAATGTTTTAGCCCAATCCGCGTCGCGCTCTCCCACACCTCGCTTTTGTTCAATTGCAATCGGGAACCGAGCTCACTCGCGCCCGACAGCACCACTTGCAGCCCGGTATCATTCGCGTTGACCAGCTCCACGAGCACATCCAATACTTCGAAGTCGATGAACGTCGCGTTGTCGACCAATAGGACCGGAGTCACACCGTTGGCGTAGAGCTTCGCCAACCGCTCGCGCACGCGTTCCTTTTTTTTCGCCAGGCTGACGTGCTTGACATCGCGTTCGTAGATGCGCGCGATTGCTTGGAGCGCCGATGCAGGGTCTCGCCACGGCGATTCAAACAAGTGAATGCGCAGCCCCGCGTTGGAGCGGACCGTCCGGATAAAACGTCGCAGCAGCAGCGTCTTGCCGGTACCTTCGGCGGACGTGAGAATGATCAACCCTGCGCGAGCGGCGATCCCCTCGCCCAGTTTCCGGTAGGCCTCTTCGTGAATCGGATAGGGAAAATAGGAACGCGTGTCCGGCCGGTTGGAAAACGGAAGTGACTTACCCATACGACTTGTCTCCCTGCATACGGCAGTGGTTCTCAAACAAACAACACCTCTGCCCCCCACGGCTCCCTGACACGCTCAAGCCCCCGCTTGGTACGTGCGGACAAAACAGTCTTCTGGCTTACGGGTCTAATGCTATGTTGCTGCGGCGTTTATTTTCTCACATTTTTGGACAAAACGTCATAACTTCTGGATGAAAAGTAAGTTTTTTAGGCTCGATTATTGAGGTAGTACTTTAAGTCCGCCGCCACGGCTCCCGAGCGCGCGCGATCGACCCTTTCCGGACACTCGTCACGTCAAGGCATGCGCAGATACGGATGACACAGCTACCACAACGCGACGCGCAAGGTGCCTACCATCGCCACATCCGAAGGGCGTGTGTACCTCGTACTTTTGTGTACGTCGTACTTTTGAAGGAGAGCAATTCGCGGCGGTGGGTTATTTGACGTTCATGCGCCGGTCCACCTCCCGTGCCCAGAGGTCGATGTTGTGCCTCGCATCCTGCACGAAGGGACTGCGTCGGATACCCCAGAAGAACAGATCCTGCAGCCACGAACCGGGGAAACCCAGCGGTCGGCGTATGTGCAACAGGAGGATCACACGCGGAGCGTCAGAACGATTGAACACTTCATGATAACGGGTGTCGTCAAACACTAGGAATTCACCTTCCCGCCAGTGATATGGTGTATCCTCGATCTGGATATAACAGTCAGAACGACTGGTCGGGACGTGCAGGCCCAGGTGATAGGTGAGCATGCCCTTGGTGACTCCGCGATGGCGCGGCAGATGTGCGCCCGGTTCGTGCACCGAATACATTGCCGTCAACAAACCCGGGATCTCGTCCACCAGTGAGGCGGTGAGCGGACACTGCTCACAGTTTCGATCCACCCGATATCCGTAACCCCACAAAAAGTAGGCACGCCATTTTCCCGTGTAGTCGAGACGTTTGTGGTCCGGCGAAACATCCCCCAGGGGTGGAATCGATTGGATATCCTGGAGTACACGATCGGCTTCGTCACGCACGGTTCGCCAGTGGGCCTTGAGCGGTTCGAGGTAGGAAAAACGCTCAGCGGTAAATACCTCACTATCGTCTATCAAGGACGACTTGATCACGGCCCGATTGAACACGTCGCGCACCCGCGACCCGTAGCGGTCCACCAACCAGCGTGATAAACGGAATCCGTTGTCCTGGTTTGTCACAAACACTGCTCCAGCACCCCAAACACGACGGTAGTGGTTTGCGGACAAGACCGCGACGTCTGATCCCTTCTTGCCCGCCGTTATGCGCGGCGCCCGGTATGCGTCTACCGCGGCGATACCTTCGTCGTCAGGGGCAACCCAATACCGGGCCGATGGTACCCGCGGTCATCGGACTTGTCACTTGCCCCCGGTCGCTCGGTTATCGGCACGCGGTCGCGCAATCCGCAAACGCCGTGGCTGACTCTATCGTTGATAGGCGGCCAACCGTCCCCGGAACAGCAACAATTGATGGCGCCAGCGACCCGGCATGTGACTGCTGACCGCACCGATGACGAGGATGATCGCCAGCACCTCCACCCGGTGGTCCCACAGGACCGGTAGTAAAAGCAACAGCCCGAGCTTCACCAGTACCGCCACACCGTGCAGTTCGAAGAACGTCACGAAGCTCGCGTGCAGGTCGGTGGCGAACAGTAGTAACCCGGACGCCAGCGATGCCCATAGCCAAGGCAGCAACGCCTGCGGGGCCACCTCGAACAGGTGCCCGCCGAGCAACACACCGGTGGCAAAAATGTGCGCCGTTCTGAGCGCGATCCGTATTCCGCGTCGACCCGGCGGATCGCGGTGCGGTTGGGGGAATAAAACGTCGGCCAGTCTGCGCTTCACGGGCATGATTCGGGTCTTATACCTGCTCATCCGGATGCGCGTCGGGCATTAGATGAATACCGCTGGCAAGCAACGACACATGGATACGCTCGCCGACTGCGAGGCGGTTGCGCCGGGCTACGTGTGACGACAACATGAACGTCAACGGCGTTTCGAAACCGTTTCCAACGCGCATGGTAATGCTTGCGTCGCCGCCGAGCATCACCAGATCATCGATGACACCGGTAACCGGATTCTCGTGTTCACCTCGTGACGGGCGGTCGCGGCGGTGCAATATGATGTGCTGCGAAGGCACGATCCAGTCCACGGTGTGGCCAGCGGGGACGTTTGGCTGATAACGGCACTCCAGAGAATAGTCCGCCCAGCGCAAATGAGTCACCTGTTGCGACGCATCGTGGTCGAGCACCACGCCGCGAAATACATTCGTTAATCCCACGAGACGCGCCACGATCGCATTGACGGGCTGTGACATGACGTCAATCGGTACGCCGGTTTGCAGAACGCGGCCGCGATGCAGCACACACATGCGGTCCGCGAGCATACATGCTTCGTGCAAATCATGGGTCACCAGCACAATCGGGATCTTCAACGTCTGGCGCAAACGCGCCAATTCACGCTTCAGCTTCTCACGCGTCACCTGATCCACCGCGGAGAAGGGTTCGTCGAGTAGCAGCACTTCCGGGTCCCGAGCCAGGGAACGGGCCAGCGCCACCCGTTGCTGTTGGCCGCCGGACAACGCACTAGGCCGTCGCGACTCCAGGCCATCCAGTCGCACCAGTTGGAGCAACTCCCGAGCGCGGTGCTCACGTTCGGAACCGGTAAGCTGCGGCAACGCCACGGTGATGTTTCTCAACGCAGACAAATGGGGAAACAACGCGTAATGCTGAAAGACGAGCCCTACGGACCTCTGCTGAGGGTGCAGCGCCATACCGCGCGCGGTGTCCAACCACGCGGTGCCGTTGAATACAATAGTGCCGGACTTGGGTCTGCTCAGTCCGGCGATGCACCGCAAAATCGTAGACTTCCCACTCCCCGACGGCCCGACCAGGGCGATCAATTCACCGGCGCTACACTGAAAGCTTACGTCCAGGGGAATGGGCGCTTCCTGTTGCAGCCATACCTGTAAACCCGCAGCCCTATTTTCCGTCACGATAATGACCGGAATTGTTGTTCAGCAGGTAGATGAAGCTGATGGTAACGAACGAGAAACCCAAAAGAATCGCAGACATGAGCCCCGCCTGCCGCTCATCGAGCGCTTGCACCCGGTCGTAAATCGCGATCGCGATGGTCTGTGTTTCGCCGGGGATGTTGCCGCCCACCATTAAAACAACGCCGAACTCACCCAATGTATGCGCGAAAGTCAACACTACGGCGGACAGAATTCCGGTCCATACCAGCGGCAGCTCTATGTTCCTGAAGGTCTGCCAGCGGGACATCCCGCAACACCATGCCGCCTCGCGAATATCACCAGGTAGCGACTCAAACGCGCGCTGAATGGGTTGCACGGCAAACGGAAGGTTGAATATGAATGACGCCAGCAACAAACCCTGGAAGGTAAACACGAGGGGTTGCCCCACCAGCGCTTCGTACAGGCGGCCCAGCGGCGAAGCGCCACCAAAACTGACCAACAGATAAAAACCCAACACCGTGGGGGGCAACACCAGCGGTAGTGCAATGAGGGCCTCGATCATGCTCTTGGCGGCGAAGCGGCGTACGGCCAGTGCGCGCCCGACGATGACCCCTACCGGGACCAGCAGCACCGTAGTCCAGGCGGCAAGTTCCAACGACAAAATGAGCGCCGACCAGTCCACGACCTGTCAGGGTCCCGCTTGGGGGCGGGCAAAACCGTAGTTAGCGAGAATCGCTCGCGCGTCGGTGGCCTGCAGATAGTCGTAGAAGGCACGGGCCGTGGGTCCGGCGCCTTTCAAGAGCACCATACGATGGCGAATGGGACGGTAAAGATCGGATTCTACAACAACGAAATTTCCGCGCCGCGCCAGCGCCGCGGACGCGGCTGCGGACAAAGACAATATCGCGGCATCCACCGACCCCGTGGTTGCAAATTGCGCGGCCTGCGAAACATTCTCACCGAATACCAGGCGATCTTTGATTACACTCCAGATACCCAGATTCGTGAGGAGTTCGCGCGCCGCAACGCCATACGGCGCATGCTCCGGGTTTGCGATCGCTAGACGCTGCAAGCGACCGTCCGTCGCCGCCTGCCGCACATCACGCAGTGCGGGATCGACGGACACCGACGATCCGGTGGGTGCATAGACGACCAATTGACCAATCGCGTATAGCTCGCCGCCGTCCAACGCCAGAGAACGGCGCACCACGGACTCGACATAGTCTTCGTCTGCAGACAGGAAAAGTTGGTAGGGGGCGCCTTGAACGATTTGCCGCACGATATTGCCCGAAGCACCGAAACTCAGCCGCACGTGTTTGCCGGTGTCGCTGGAAAACGCACGCGAGACTTCGACGAGGGCCGGGTTCAAGCTGGAAGCGGCCGCAATAACCGGAACCTGACCGGCCGCGCGTAGCTCGCAATTCCAAGAGACACCGAGGGCCCACGCGATCACGGCCGGCAGCACGGCCCGCCATGCGGGACCTTTAATGTTCCTCTCGCTTCTCATTGAACGCGCGTGACGCCGAATCCCCCTCTGATTGGCCGTTTACGGCGACGCAAGCTTATACCAACTGAGACGCGGCGGCCATTCTTCGACGGTATACCGCCGCGGTCGCGCCCCACTTTACCGAACGCAATTGAGGATGAGATTTCCCTCCTCGGGCGTGTACGGGACCACCGTTCTTTCGCTATGATAACAGCGAGCGATCGAGTCATTGGCCGGCGCGATTCTCGCTACTATGGATACGACCCATCCTACCCGGTACTGGCACAAACTCGACGACGGGCGCGTCCAATGCGACGTCTGTCCGCGCGCATGCCGGCTGCACAATGGGCAGCAAGGCGTCTGCTTCGTGCGCGAAAATCGAAACGATGAGATCGTGCTATCCACTTACGGGCTGTCCAGCGGCTACTGCGTCGACCCGATAGAAAAGAAACCGCTCAACCACTTCTTACCGGGAACGCCGGTGCTCTCCTTCGGTACCGCCGGCTGTAACCTGGCGTGCAAATTCTGTCAAAACTGGGACATCAGCAAATCGCGCGAAATTCACACGCTCGCCGATCGCGCGTCCCCCGAAAAGATCGCTGCAGTGGCCAGGCATCTCGACTGTCGCAGTGTCGCGTTTACCTACAACGACCCCGTGGTTTTCATGGAATATGCCATCGATACGGCTGCTGCTTGTCGCGCTACAGGCATTCGAACCGTTGCCGTCACCGCCGGCTACATCTGCCCGGAACCGCGTAGAGAGTTTTTTCAACACGTCGATGCCGCGAACGTGGACCTCAAGGCGTTCGATGAGAAGTTCTATTGGAAGATTACCGGATCGCACTTGCAACCGGTTTTGGACACGCTGATCTATTTGAAGCACGAAACCCGCGTGTGGTTTGAGTTAACGACATTATTGATTCCCGGCGAGAACGACGGTGCGGCCGAGCTCGAGCGGATGACGCAATGGGTGGTGGATAATCTCGGTCCCGATGTACCGATGCACTTCACTGCGTTTCACCCTGATTGGAAGATGGTCAACAAGTCCGCCACGCCGCATGCCACGCTCATCGAGGCCCGCGAGATCGCATTAAAGAACGGCGTGCGCTACGCGTATACCGGCAACGTGCACGACAAACGGGGACAAAGCACCTACTGTCATCACTGCGGTGAGGTGCTCATCGGCCGCGACTGGTACGTGCTCTCGGAGTGGCATCTCGATGGACAGGGACAGTGCCGCTCGTGCGGGGCGCGGTGTGCCGGTGTCTTCGAAGCACAGCCCGGACGATGGGGCTCACGGCGGTTACCGGTCAACATGCGTCGTTTCCCCGAACCCGTCGCGTACGCGTAACGCAGCCCCGTCAATGCCGGGGACCGGCGCGTACGCTTCCGCGACACTACCGGGTGCGCACGCCCACCCCCGGTGGTCATCGGTCACCGAAACAGGTAAGTGGGGCTCGTCCAACCCATGTGACCGTCTTCGAGGATGACCCGGAAATAAATTGGGTTGTCGCGGTTCGGATCGAGAGGAATTTGCCTATTGAGCGTCAGCGACCGGTGCCGGTTCTCATCGGGCAAGCGAAATACTCTAATGAATCGCGGCAGCGCGCCGGAAGCATCCAGAACTTCGTCCTCGTAGCCGATGTCCTCGATCGGGATGCCGCACTTGATCAGCGGTGTTTCCAGTTTCAGTGTGCCCGCGTAAGCATCCTGCAACCAGATGTCGAACCCCCCTGAATTGCCCGTCGTCAGCGCTCGCCATTTGAGTTCCTGCCCCCCGACCCGATCGAGGGTCTTGTCGCGATTGAAAAAATTGAATGGCCGGGCGCGTACGATTTCGTTGTCCGAAACGTGCGCCGAACCGTCCCAGATCACCTGACGAAAGCGTCCGCGGTACTCCGCCCCTTCCCAGTGCACGCGCATGCGCGAACCGAGTTCACTGACCGCGTACGGGCGGACGGCCTCGATGTGCTGCAATCCGTTGAAAATATCCACGCGTTCGATGGGCACCGCGGCGCTCACCGTGACTTCCAGCGCTACCGAATCGGCAGTGGTCTCGATCAGGTCGCCCATCCGTGCCTCGCGCACGGGTTGACCCTGAGCGCCGCCCAGCGCGGGATCGTCGTGGTACAGCACGCCGTCGGTGGCGAGGCGGACACGCTGGTCCAGGAAAAATCGGCCACCGGTGGTAGCGTAATGCCGGCGGCGCCGGAGACATTCGATGAGATCGCACCGGGTCAGCGCCGGCATGAGAAAACAGGTCAGCCCCCCCACCGCACCGAACAACGACGCGCCGGGGTAACTCGCGCCGGGACGTCCCTTATGACCGTCCGAATTGGCGACGATTCCAACCCGGTACCCCATTTCGAACGCATCGTGCACCAGCCACTCGAACGTGCCCCATGACGAATGGACCTCCATCGACCGTTCGAAGCGGCCGTCGTGCGCCATCTTGACATCCGCGTAGCGTCCACCGCAGTGCGCGAAACAGACGACGTCCGCGTCGCAGGCGGCGAAATCCGCAAAAAGCTGCGCCGCGGTGGTCGCGTCGGTATCGATGTCGGACTTGTCGGCGACCAGCGCGTGGCTCGAACGGCGAATGATTTGCCCCTCAGAGGTGAAATAGACGTTTCGATCGCCGCCGAGCGACGTATTGCCCGACCACTCGTAGCCCGGCAAGGTGACGAATTCGCCGTCGCGATCGAATTCGGCGGCGAGCCGGTCTAGAGCCTCCCAAAACTCGCCGGTGATCTGAAAATCGTTTCCCTGGTGACCCGTGGCATCCAAAAACGCCAGATCCCGGGCAAACTCGAAATAGCGGCGCGCGGTGCCGGTACCGATGGTTTCCTCGGACTGACCGTGGAGATCGCCCCAGAAATGCACCAGCGGCTCAGTGTGCGGCGCCACGCGGAGCGGCGGTGCCTCGGTCAGTAGGTCGTCCTTCTCATCGGTAACTTTCAGTCCGATCTCACCGGGCTGGGAGACGACCAAGCCACGGACGATGCGCGTCTGGTCGCCAGGCGCAAACCGGACTTCCGCCGGTAGACCCTCCACCGACGCGCTGGCGGTAAGCCGCACGGATCTATCGATGCGGTCGGACGGGTTGCCCCAACGGTCTTCCGCTTTCAGTTTGAGCGCAAACGCCTCGCCGGCGTGCACCATTGTCGGCCACACGGCCACCCAACGTTCCGCTGCGCCGGGCACGATCTCTATCGTGGGTTGATGCGGGAGCGCCTGGTAGTTGCAGGTTGCGATGGGATCCACCAGTACACGAAATTCAAAGCTTTTTTCCACGAACGTCTGCAGGCGAATCCCGGGGCCGCCGTGCGAACGGTCGCCGAACACCACGGTGATCGTATCGCCCGCGGACATGAAACCTCGCACCACTTTGATGTATAGAGTGCGGTCCCAGGGCCGCACGTTGCCCTTGGGATCGTACCGGTATTCCAATACCGCATCGTTGGAAGCGGTAACAGTGGTATACGCCACGTCATCCGGACGGTCGAATTGGGGGCGTGTCTGGTCCGAGGCGAACCGAAAGCAGATGCGTAGCGATCCCGAGTCGTCAATCCCGTAGCGACCGCAGGTGTAGGTCAGCGTAAACGTCTGGAACGAGCCGGCCACGAACCGGCCCCGGGGTTCGATCGTGGCGGTACCCAGATCGGTGTCGGCGATGGCTCCAGGCTGCGGATCGCACTGCTCGCCGCCGTCGGCGTAATCGGCGACGGAACCGAGCGTCGGGTCATCCATTTACCGGTACTCCCCGCGGGGCCGTGTCCCGCACTTCCACTCCTGTAAACTTGCCATCGTGACGATCATCTCGTGGTCAAGGTTCGATGCCGAGCAGCAACTTGCCGGTGGTGTTACGGGCCTCGAGGATTTCGTGGCCGCGCGCCGCCTCCGCCAAAGGTAGCACCGCATCGATGGTGACGTGTAGCGTACCGTCGCGCACCGCGTCGAACAGATCGTCGGCGCGGCTCTGAATCTCGTCGCGCGTCCGCATGTAGTGGGCCAAGTGCGGGCGCGTGAAGAACACCGATCCGGCCTCCGCGAGGTCGAGCGGATTGACTGCCTCCACCATCCCGGAACTGCCGCCGAAATTGACGCACGTACCGCGGCACCGCAGACTGCGTATACTGCGGTCGATCGTATCGACGCCCACCGAATCGTACACTACGTGTACGCCTTCGCCGCCGGTGATGTCACGCACCGCATCGAGAAAATCCACTTCGCGGTACGGAACCGCGTGGTCGGCGCCGCGCTGTTTGGCGATCTCCGCCTTGGTCTTTGATCCCACCGTGGCGATGACCCTACCCCCGCGGGCCTTGGCGAGTTGGATCAGTAACTGCCCCACCCCGCCCGCGCCGGCGTGCACCAGACACCAGTCGCCGGGTTGTATCGGGTACAGCGAGTGCGAGAGATAGTGCGCCGTACACCCCTGCAGCATCAACACCGTGGCCACGTCCGGCTCGATGTCGGCGGGCACCATTACCAGCTTGCCTGCGGTGACCGCCGCGTACTCCGCATAACTGCCGCGCTCCAGACAATACGCGACCCGATCCCCCTCGCTCAGGTGCGGTACGCCGTTTGCGTCCGCCACTCTACCCGCGCCCTCCATACCCAGGGTGAACGGCAGCGGCGTGCCATAGGTGCGCGTGTGTCGATACTTGCCTTCGCGCATGTAGACATCGATGAAATTGATCCCTGCGTAATCGAGCCTGACCAACGCCTCGCCGTCAGCGGGTGAAGGAATGTCCACCTCCCGGTACGCCAGCCGGTCGCGACCGCCGTACTCATCGATTTGTATGCTTTTCATCATACACTGTCGGCCGGAATCAGATCCGGCAACTTGAGTCGTTGAATTTTTCCCGACGGGCCTTTGGGCAGATCATCCATGAAATAGATGCGCTTCGGCGCCTTGTAGGCGCCGATCGCCTGGGCGCAGAACTCGATCAGATCCTGCTCGCTGCACGCACCACCGTCGCGGCGTACCACACAAGCGACGACTTCCTGTCCGTAGTTGTCGTCGGGAACCCCGACGGCCGCCGCCTCGAGCACTGCCTCGTGCCGGTACAACACCTCGTCAATCTCGCGTGGCGCGATGTTCTCCCCGCCGCGAATGATTAATTCCTTGATTCGCCCGGTGAGAAAGTAATAACCCTCCTTGTCCCGGTAGCCCTGGTCGCCGGTGCGAAACCACGCTTCGAAAAACGCCTCGGCGGTCGCTTCCGGATTCTTATAGTAGCCTTCCATCACGTTCTCGCCGCGGATCACGACCTCGCCGATGGTTCCCTCAGACACCGAATGCCCTTCCGCATCCATCACATCGGCTTCATTGCCGTAGGGCACGCCCACGGAGCCGGGTTTATGCGGCGCCGGGGGCATCGGGTTGCTCAGTACCGTACCCGCAGTCTCGGTGAGTCCGAGTGTTTCGATCATCGGCACCTTGAAGGTTTGTTCCCACTGGTCGAGCATGACCGGGGGTAACGCCGCCGACGCGGAGCGGGCAAAGTGAAAGCGCTTCAGTTTTTCGTCGTCACCGAATGCAAACGGTTCTCGATCCGCGCGGTCCAGCAGATACTTGATCACCGTCGGTACCAGACTCGACCAACTGCAGCCGTGATCCGCTACCCACGTCCAGAACTGTTGGATGCTCAATCGTTTTGGCATCACCACGCTGCCGCCGCTGGCGAGCGGCGCCATCACTGTCACCATCGCGCCGTTGATGTGGTAGATCGGCAGTACGCACAACGCCCGATCGGCGGCATCAAGACAGTGCGCTTGAGCGACGTTCCTTCCGCCCGCCACCACTGCGCGGTGGCTGAGAATCGCGCCTTTGGGTCGCCCCGTGGTTCCCGACGTGTACAGGAGCAATGCAGGATCGGCGGCCACTGGAACGGGCGCGTCGGCGGCCGGTGCCGCGTCGGTTTGCGGCCAGACCGGTCCGTCGTCTTCGGTGGTCTCGACCACCGCGATGGGCCTGGCGATACGGGCGAGCGCGGGTGCGATCTGTTCCCGATACTCCGGGGAGATGAACAGCGCCTCGGCGTCTGAATGCTCGAGCACGTATTCCAGTTGTGTCAATCCCGCCACCGCGTTCAACGGTACGATGACCCTGCGACTCGCCATTACGCCCAGAAACAACAGTGACGTCCACAATCCGTTATTGAGCATGAACGCCACCTTACCGCCGGCCGCTATCCGCAGCTCCTGAAGCCGCGCGCCTATTTCATCGACGCGCGGCTTCAGGTCGGCGAAGCGGATTGCGGCGCCAGTCTCCGGCGCGATCAGAAAAATCGTATCCGGCCGCTCGCGGGCGTGCTGCGCTATACAATCGCGTACTGTCTTCATGCGTCGCGTCCGCGCCGTGCGCCACGCGTGTCGGTACGGACGACCGACGTGTCGCGGGGTATTTCCGTCGCGCGCATACCGCGGTCCGCGCTGGGTACCGGTGGTGTCATGGATGGGAACCCTCCTCCGCGGGCAAGCCAGAGTATGGGGGGTACGAGAGGGTGTCAAGAACACGCGCCGGTTTGGGCATCCGTCCCCCGTCAAACGTGCGGCATCACTTGCTCGGCAAAGAAACGCATACCATCCATGGGCGGCATCGGTTGGATGACGAGATCGGTCATGCCCGCCCCGCGCCACGCACCGATGCGATCGATCATTTCCTGCGCGCTGCCCGTCAGGTTGGAATGCAAGACGTCGTCCACTGTGGGTGGTACGGCAAACCGGTGCCGGCGCTCGGCGGCGTACATCGTCGCCCATTGCAACGTTTCCCTGGAGTTTTTACCCGCAACGCACACGGCGGACAGAGCAGTGTCCAACGGCCGGTCGAGCGCATCCTGCATCGGGGCGACCAGCGCGCGCACCGCATCGGGCGGCTTGGAATACATGAACCACGTATCCGCATAGTCACGCACCAGTTCCTGCGTGAGCGGCCCCTCGCCGGCGATCCAGAACGGCGGATGCGGCCGCTGCACCGGTTTGGGATAGCAGTACGCTTCGCGCAGTCGAAAGTAACGACCCGAAAACGTCGTGACGGGTTCGGTGAACAAGCGCTTCATCACTTCCAGAGACTCCTTGAGCCGCGCGTGGCGCTCGTCACGATCGCCCCAGACGAACCCGTAACTGGTCGCTTCGGCGGCGAACCAGCCTGAGCCGGGGGCCAGAATCACACGACCTTGGGTGATCTGATCGAGCGTGCACACGATCTTGGCGGTCAACCCCGGATGCCGGAACGTGTTGTTCATCGAGTGTCCACCCAGCCGGACCCTTTGGGTAAGCGCACCGATCGCGGTGAGCGCAGTCCAGTATTCCAGGATCGGTTTTTCGCGATTGAGATGTGCGTTTTCGACGTGGTCCGGAATCCAGACCGAGTCATAGCCGAGCGCCTCCGCACGGCGTGCCATGTCGAGGGCATAGTCAAAGGTCGATGCGCGGGCGCCCATTTCCCCTTGGATGTTCAGCCGCACGCCGCAGGGCAACGCCATGTCTCACCTCTTATGATTCAAAATAGCAAGAAACGGGACAAATTATCCCTATTTCCCTTTGATCATAGCCGAATCTTACTTTAATCTACACCCATGAACGATTCCGGCGTGCCACGTACCCAGCCCCACTCGGCGCTGGGTAAAGCGCTGTCGATACTGGAAATTCTGCTCGCCCAGGGGGAACCGGTGACCCTCGCCGACGTGGCGCGTCGGCTCAATCTGCCGCGCCAAACCGTGCACCGGCTTCTGGGCCAACTGGAGGTAAACGGAATGGTACGCCGCGAGCCGGTGCGCAGTTACTACGCGGTCGGCCCACGGTTTCTCGAACTCGGGCTGCAAGCGCTCAGATCGGCGTGGCAATCGGGGCCCGTACACAAAATACTGACCGATCTGGTCACCCGCACCGGTGAATCCTGTAACCTCGGCGTGCTGGAAGGCGCCAGTGTGCTGTACATCGATCGTGTCGAATCGAACTGGCCCTTGCGCGTCGATCTGCATCCGGGCAGCCGCGTGCCCTTCCACGCCACGGCGATCGGTAAACTGCTCGTGGCCCACCTCCCGAGCCGCAACCGCAGACGGCTCTTGCACGCCGGCCCGCTGACCGCCTATACCACACATACGCTGACCGATGCGTCGACGCTGGAAACACACATGAAGACCATCCGCCGTACCGGTTACGCGATGAACCAGGAGGAATACGTGGAAGGCGCCGTAGGGGTGGCGGTGCCGATTCGCGGCGCGCGAAACCAAGTCGTCGCCGGACTGTCGTTGCACGCGCCGCAGATTCGCATGCCGCTCGATGTCGCTAAAGGTCATCTGCCACAGGTGATCGAAGCGGCGCGCCGTATCGAACAACAGATCGCGTGGATGACGAACGTTGAACTATCGAACTGAAACACGCCTGTGGATCGCGCAACGCATCACCGCTGCGATTCTGGCGGTCTGCGTCACGGTGCATCTGCTCACCATCATATGGGCGGTGCGGCACGGGTTGACGGCGGGCGAGATCTTTACCCGCGTGGGCGCAAGCACGGGGTGGCTCGCATTCTACGCCCTGTTCGTGACGGCTGCCGCGATTCACGCCCCGCTCGGCGTGCGGGCAGTGCTCGATGAACTGACCACACTGACCGCGCCGATCGTCAATACCCTCGCGCTCATCGCCGCCGGCCTAATGCTTTTCACCGGGCTGTCGACGACGCTTATCCTGTACGGACAATGACGATGTTCTCCCGCGCCAGCAACCATCCGAATTACTGGGCATTTGTCGCCCACCGCGTGTCGGGCGTATTGCTTGCGCTGTTCCTGCCGTTTCATTTCTGGGCCCTGGGCCTGGCTTTGCACGGAGAAGCGGCGCTGGATGCATTCCTGCGCTGGACCGAACACCCACTTCTCAAGTTCAGCGAGGTCGTGCTGGTACTGTTGCTCGCGGTGCACCTCACCGGCGGCGTACGTCTGCTCGTCATCGAATTCCTGCCGTGGCGCGAAGCACAGAAAACGATGCTGTCGGTCGCCGGCGGCATCGCCGTCGCGCTGGCCCTCGCTTTCCTACTCAACTTGATTCAATAGGTTTGCAATCATGCGTATCGATCTTGAAACCGTCGAGGAGATCGCCCGGGAACTGTATATCCGGGCGCTGAAAATGCTGCCCGATGACATCAAGTCGGGATTCGAGCGTCTGCGTGTCGGTGAGACCGGCGACACCGCGCGCACACTGCTGGGGACGATGGTGACCAACATCGAGGTTGCGGAAAATACCGACAACCTGCTGTGTCAGGATACCGGGATTCCGATCTATAACCTCACCATCGGGGCCGGGGTTCAGGTAGACGGTCATACGCTCAAGGAACGCATCCGGCGCGGTTGCGAACGCGCCACTCGGGAGTACCCGCTGCGCTCGTCGGTAGTGCACCCCATCTCGCGCAAAAACGAACATACTTCGTGCGGCGAACGCGTACCGGTGATCAATATCGACTTCTCGGACGAGCCCGAGACCCTGCGTATCGAAATGATTCCCAAAGGGAGCGGTTCGGAGAACGGGTCGTTCCTGAAAATGTGCATTCCGGCGGAAGGGGAAGCCGGCATCAAGACATTCGTCATCGACAAGGTGATGGAGGCGGGCGGCAAAGTGTGTCCGCCGACCATTGTCGGCGTCGGCGTCGGCGGGACCGCCGATCTGTGTATGAAGCTCGCCAAGATCGCCGCCACGCGGCCGCTCGGCACGGTGTGCGGCGATGCCGAAGGCGCGCGCCTGGAGCAAGAGCTGAGCGAGGCGGTGAACCGCCTCGGCATCGGACCCCAGGGTCTCGGGGGCGATTCCACCGCCTTTGCGGTGCATGTCGAGACCGCCGCCACGCACATCACCATGAATCCGGTGGCGGTAAATATCCAATGCCATTCGGCGCGCCGCGCCTCGGCCCGGTTGACGCGGTCAGGTTTGGAATACGGCTTTTAGATGTCAACCCCGGTGGTGGAAACACGGGACACCGATGTACTGATCCTGGGCAGCGGCGGCGCCGGCCTGTTCGCGGCGTTGCACGCCAAAGACGCCGATCCGCAACTGCGGGTGACGGTCGCGGTCAAGGGCTTGCTCGGGAAATGCGGTTGCACGCGCATGGTCCAGGGTGGTTACAACGTCGCCCTGGCGCCGGGCGATTCGGTGGAGCGGCATTTCATGGACACGATAGAGGGTGGTAAGTGGCTGAACCGCCAAGACTTGGCGTGGACGCTGGTCACTGTGGCGCAGACCCGCATTCGGGAGCTCGAGAACGAACTCGGGTGCTTTTTCGACCGCAACCCGGACGGGAGTATTCACCAAAAAGCGTTTGCCGGACAAACCTTCGATCGTACGGTACACAAAGGAGACCTGACCGGCATCGAGATCATCAACCGCCTGGCCGAACAGGTGTGGGCGCGCGGTATCGAACGACTCGAAGACCATCGGGGTGTCGCTTTGATTCCCGCCGCCGGTGGCGAACGCTTGAGCGGTGTGTTGTTCATCGATATGCGCAGTGGCCGGTTTCGTCTGGTCCGAGCGCGGGCGGTGCTCCTCGCCACCGGCGGGGGACCGACCATGTACAAGTACCACACACCTTCGGGCGACAAATCCTGCGATGGGCTGGCCATGGCGCTGCGCAGCGGTCTCGCGGTACGCGATCTGGAGATGGTGCAGTTCCACCCGACCGGACTATTGGCGGGGCCCGATACACGCATGACCGGAACCGTCCTGGAAGAAGGGCTCCGCGGTGCCGGCGGTTGGTTGCTCGACGGACGCGGCGAACGTTTCATGGCCAAGTACGATGAACGCGCCGAACGGGCCACTCGAGATATCGTCAGCCGCGCCATGATCGAGGAGATGCGCACCGGGCACACCACGCCACTCGGCGGGCTGTACCTGCAAATGCACCACCTGGGGGCCGACACCGTACGCCGACAGTTCAAGGGCATGGTGCAGCGTTGCGCGGACTGTGGGTTCGATCTGGCCGGCGGTCGCGTGGAGGTGGTGCCGACCGCACACTACATGATGGGCGGCGTCGAATTCGAAAAAGACTGCCGAACGGCCCTGCCGGGCCTGTACGCCGCCGGCGAAGACACTGGCGGCGTGCACGGTGCCAACCGCCTGGGCGGTAACGGCGTCGCGAATTCAACCGTCTTCGGCGGTCTCGCCGGCGAATCGCTGGCGGCGTACGCAACGCGCCGCGTGGACTGCCCCGAGCCCGACGCGACCTTCGTCGAACAAGCGATCGCGGGCTGCACCGCACCGTTGCAGGTACCCGTGGGGAATCTGCACGCGCTGCGCGAACGCCTCTACGAAATCATGTGGAGTCAAGTCGGTGTGATCCGCGACGAAGCGGGGTTACGGGAGGCGGGCGCCGCGTTGACCGATCTTGCGCGCGACCTGAAGAACGTCGGCGTGAGCGGCGATGATCTCGCCTTCAATCTGACCTGGCATGACTGGTTGAATCTGAACAACTTGATCCTCGTCAGCCGCGCGATCACCGCCGCGGCGCGCGCACGCACTAACTCGCGGGGCGCCCACTACCGCCGTGATTGTCCCGATCCCGGCGACTTGGCCGACTCATACTTCACGCGCGTGACGTTTGACGGCGAGGCGTTCGACGTCGAGCGCGTCCCGGTACGATTCGACCTGGTGCGCCCGGGCGAATCATTGTTATCGATGAATCGGGTGCAGGGCGCGTGAAGAGCATCCAACGCATCGTTCTTCACCGGCTCGAGATTCCGTTGACGCGGCCGTACGTGCTGTCGATCCGTACCGTGAAAGCCCTCGACACCGTACTGGTCGAAATGATCGACACCGATGGCGTGACCGGATACGGCGAGGCGACGGTATTGACGGGCTACACGCACGAAACCATCGACGACGTGTGGCGCCGGATACAGCAGTTGGCGGAGTCCATGGTCGGCCTGGATCCGCAACCGGCGCTCGATCGGCTCGCTGCGCAGGTCGGGGACGCACCCTTCACCGTCACTGCACTCGCCACCGCGGTGGAAATGTTGAATGGAATCGACGTCGATTTTGCCACTGCACAATCGGTGCCGTTGCTCGCGCCCATTGCCGACCACGAGCCGTCCGCAGTCAAAGCGGAAGTCGAAGATCTGTTGTCCGCGGGCTACCGCACCCTCAAGATCAAAGTTGGATTCGATGTCGACGACGACCTCCGGCGGGTCGCGTGGATCCAACGCGTGAACGCCGGCCGGGCGCGGTTGCGCATCGACGCCAATCAGGGATATTCGCGCACCGAGGCCATTCGCTTCGTCACCGGACTGGAGCCGGACAGCATTGAGCTCGTGGAGCAGACCTGCGCCGCCGACGACTGGGACGCGGCGGTCGCCACTGCGCGTGTTGCGCGTGTCCCGATGATGCTCGATGAATCGATCTACGGGGTCGATGACGTAGAGCGCGCCGCGCAACTCGGCGCGGCGCGCTTCATCAAATTCAAATTGATGAAAGCCGGCGGGTTGGCCCGGTTGAGAGACGCCGTCACGCGGATCCGCACACTGGGTATGGTGCCGATACTGGGTAACGGCGTGGCCGCCGACATCGGCTGCTGGCTGGAGACAGTGGCGTGCGCCGCATGGCTCGACAACGCCGGAGAGATGAACGGGTTCCTGAAAACTGACGCCACACTGGTGGCAAACCCGTTACGCGTATGCGACGGCGCGGTGCGGCTGCCGGCGGGTTACCGGCCGCAACTCGACCGCGACCGTATCGCCCGACATCGCATCGCCATCGCCGAGTTCTCGCACCCGGCCCGCGCGCCGGTGCTGGGGGTGAGCCGACCGTGACCGTGCCGGCGACCCCATCCGCCCCGACCCTGGTGACCGGTGTGATCGGCGCCGACACGCACATCGTCGGCAATCGGATCCTCGGTATGGCGCTCGAGGAGGCGGGCTACAAAGTTGTCGCGCTGGGCGCGCTGACTCCCCCCGACGAATTCATCAAGGCGGCGATCGAAACCGCCGCTGACGGAATCATGGTGTCGTCGCTGTACGGTCAGGGCGAACTCGACTGCCGGGGTTTTCGTGATCTGTGCATCGAAGCGGGCCTGGACGAGATTCTGCTCTACGTGGGAGGCAACCTGGTGGTCGGCAAACAGCCGTGGCCGGATGTGGAAAAACGGTTCCTCGACATGGGTTTCGACCGCGCGTTTCCGCCTGGCACGCGCATTCCCGACGTGCTGGCCGCGTTGACCGAGGATTTCGAAGCGCGCCGGCAACGGGCCGGCGGGAGTCGCGCGTGACCACACTGCTCATCGACTTCGGCAGCACATATACGAAGTTGCGCGCCGTGGACCTCGATCCGCCACGGGTGGTGGCGACCGCTCAGGGCCCCTCCACCATCCACACCGACATCGCCCTGGGTATGGACCACGCCCTTGCGGATCTGGAGCGTCAGCTCGGGCGCCTGCCTCGTTTCTCCCACCGACTGGCGTGCTCCAGCGCCGCCGGAGGTTTACGCATGGTGACCGTCGGTCTGGTGCGCGAACTCACCGTCGAGGCCGCCCGGCAAGCCGCGCTGGGCGCCGGCGCCAGACTGGTCGGGACCTTTGCACAACGCCTGACCCGCTCCGACGTCCGCGACATCGAAACGCTAAACCCCGACATCCTGCTCCTGGCAGGCGGTACCGACGGCGGCAACCACGAAGTATTGGTACACAACGCCGAGTGCCTGGCGGCCGCGGCCATCACCTGCCCCGTCATCCTCGCCGGCAACCGCACGGCGGCGGACGAAGCGCGGGAGCGATTCGAGTCGGCGCGCAAGACCGTCACCGTGACTGCCAACGTGATGCCGGAATTCGGACAACTCAATATCGAACCCGCCCGCGATGCGATCCGCCGAGTGTTCATCGACCGTATCGTCCACGCCAAGGGCATCGACCGCGCGGCGCACCGCTTCGACGCAGTACTGATGCCCACCCCGGCAGCGGTGCTGGAGGGCGCCCGCCTTCTGGCCGAAGGCGCCGGTCCCGAGGCCGGGGTCGGACCGCTGCTGGTGGTGGATGTCGGGGGTGCAACCACCGACGTGCATTCCATCGCCGCGGGCGCGCCCACGGAAAGTGAAGTCATCGTCCACGGTCTGCCCGAACCGTTCGCCAAACGGACCGTGGAGGGCGATCTCGGAATGCGTCACAACGCCGGCGCGATTCTGGAGGCCGTCGGGGTGGATACGGTGGCGGCGCACGCCGGACTCGACGGCGACGAGGTCGCGCACCGCACCGCGGACTTTACCGACCACATCGAACGCTTACCGGAAAACGACGCGGAGCGGGCGCTGGACCGGGCACTCGCCCGGGGCGCTGTGCAGCTCGCCGTGAAGCGGCACGCCGGTACCGTCGACACGGTGTATACGGCCACGGGACCGGTATGCATACAACGCGGCAAAGACCTGCGCGCCACACGGCGGGTCATCGGCACCGGCGGCGCGCTGGCGGGCAGCGACGCCGCGGGATTCATATTGCAGGGCGCGTTGTTCGATCCGGACGCCCCACAGTCGCTGCGACCGATGCAGCCGCAGCTATGGCTCGATGACCAGTATGTATTGTACGCCGCCGGATTACTGGCACAGGTCGACCCGGTCGCCGCGGTTGCACTCACCAAACATCACCTGACCCGCTTGAAGGAGACGCCGAAAAATGACCGAAGCACAGCGACGGGTTGAGGAGACCGGCCCGCTATCGTGCCAACCGATTCCCCAAGATCGGTTCCGCGCGATGCGCCGGGAGAACCTGGCACGCTGGCCGACCGGGTCGGAGGTCGACTTGGACGAAGCCGCCGAGTATCACCGCAACCTCCCCCATCACAAACAACTCGGCTGGGTGATGCGCAAGGCGTTTGCCGAGGGACGCTGCCTGACGCAGCCGCGCGGTGGCTTTGGCACCTTTGCGATGCAGCGCGAATTGATGCGCACTCTGGATACACAAGGGTACGCCGACATTGTGCCCACCACCACCGACAGCTACACGCGCAACGAACAATGGGACAAAGCCGCTCACGGTATCGAGGAGTCCGAGCGCGCCGGCCGATCGCTGTTGAACGGGTATCCGATGGTCAACTACGGGGTGAAAAAATCACGGCAACTGATTGAGTCGATTACCAAACCCGCCATCGTCTTGTCCGGCACCGCACTGCCGCGCCTGACCGCGGAAATCGGCCTCGCGGCGGGGTTTTCCGGCTATCTGGGCTCCGGTGTCGCGTACACGACTTCGTATACCAAGGACGTCACCATCGAGCAGGGGATCCGCAACTACCAGTACCTCGATCGGTTGACCGCCGCTTACGCCGAACGCGGGGTCGATCTGCACCGCCGGCAGCCCGGTTTTCTCACCGGCACCAATGTCCCCCCCTGCATCGCTATCATGACCGCGGTGATCGACGTGCTGTTGGCCGCTCATCAGGGCGTAAGAAATTACGGCCTCGAGCTCGGTCAGTGCTTACATCTGGTTCAGGACGCCGCCGCGGTCCGTGCGTGCCACGAGTTGTGCCAGGAATATCTCCAGCGCCTCGGTTTCGGCGAGGTGTTCACGCCAGTGACCTCGCTGCATTGGATGGGCGCGTGGCCGCAGGATGAAGCCCAGTGTGCGGCACTCATCGCCTACGGGGGGACGCTGGCCGCCGTCAGCGGTGCGGTGAGCGTTACCACCAAGAGCACCCACGAGGCCATCGGTATCCCAACGCCGGCCGCCAACGCCGAAGGGCTGCGCACTACGCGTATGGCGATCCACACAGCTTATCGGGTCAATCTCGACTCGCTGCCGGAATTTCAGACCGAAAAAGCGCTCATCGGTCGCGAGGTCCGCGCAGTGATCGACCAGGTATTGGAGATGGGTGGCGGCGATGTCGCGGTTGGCACCCTGCGCGCCTTCGAGGCGGGCGTCATGGACATTCCGTGGTCGCCCAACCGCCAGGTCAAAAGCCGCATTCTGCCTGCACGCGACGGCGATGGATACATCCGCATCTTGGATCCGGGGGCCATGCCGTTTCCGGCCGAGGTCATGGAATATCACGAAGAACGCCTGCGCCGGCGCGCGGAGCGCGAACGCGTGCCGTTCGATCATCATCTGGCGGTGACCAGCGTGTACGAAATCTCAGAGCCGTTGGAGCGGCTGACGCCGTTCCCGTGGAAGGATCGGTAACCTCGGGTCAGCGTCGCACGGTCACCACGCCCGAGGCGGGATCGACCGTGACCTCGTCGCCGGTGCGGATGGCGTCGGTAATATCCCGATCGAAGCGGTCGATGAATGGCAGACCGGCGAACGCCGCGCCCTGCGCCATGATCGGATTCGCACTGTTCAGCAACAACGCCGCCGGTGCCATATTCCGCGCGCGCATTTCGTGCAGCATCCACGACGTCGCCACACCCCCTTTGGCGGTATTCAGCACCAGCACCCGGCCGACGTAACTTTCGCCGTACAGCGCGTGCGCCTTACGCGAAAACACACCCTTCACGCGATCCAGATCATAACGCGCGCTGAAGTTGTCGGGGGCCGACAGCGCGGTAGCGGTAACCCGCTCACCGATCCCAACGTGGCCCTGGATGCGCAGCTCCACGGTTAACTCGCCATGCGCCCATGCACCGCTGCATCCACGCAAGCCTCGGTGGTGGCGAGTACCGGTTCGTACCCATAGCCCTGGATGATGTTGACGAGCTTTGCTGAATTGCTCACCAGTTTTCGCCAGCCGTTGGCTTCACCGGTTTCCCGCGCATACATTTGATAGAAACACACGCCCTGCAGCACGATGATTCCGGCGTCCTCCAATGCCTGGGTGATCCCCAGGCGGTCGCACGCGCTCTTGATCTCCGGCGCGGTCGCGATTACAAAATCAGTACTTTCGTGCACGCACCGCCCACGGATCAAATCGGCGACGTGTTGCATTTCCAAAAGCGACAGTTGCGGCGCCGCCATGGCTACGACGTCCACCTGTTCCGGGTGCCGCCCCATGGCCGCGTAAAAACCCTCGACGTCTGCAGCGCCGATCCGTTCCGCATCGGGGGGCGTACGGTCGAACAACGTTCGTAAGTCATCCGCCTCGGGAGTGACGCCTTCGATATGGAACAGCGGCACCGAGCCGTAACTCGCCATCGCCGCACCGAAGTGTTTCAGTTGGTCGGAGGTCGGCGTCTTGTGCAGACCGGTCAACACCGGCACCGTCCAGTAGCTGCCGGTGCGCTGCCCGATGATCCCCCCGAGCGCCCCCCAATCCGCGTAGTCCGATGGATCGAACCGCACCTCGAACAAGTGCGTACCGCGGCGATGCTCGTCCAGATGGTATCCGTAGCGCGGCACACGGCCGGTGAGGGCCGCGTTCAACGCCGCCGGACCGCCTTCGAAGTTCGACCGCGCGCCGCATACGCTGTTTGCGTAAATGACTGAGCCGGTGTCGCCGAACGCCAGGTGCTCACCGCGCACCGGCGGCTGCACAATCTGGTAATTGATGCAGGTATTCGTCATCAGAATACCGAGGCTCTGGAACGCGTCGATCGCGCGTTTCTCCAACTCCGCCCACGCGTCTTCCTGCTTCAGGCTCTTGTATCGGCACAGATCGATGCCGCGCGGGTCGGTGACGGTCGGTACGCGCACCCGCCGCTGATCCTCGGGATGCGCGGCAAGCGCTTCCAGGTAATCGACCCCGGCTCCCCCCAGGGACTCGGTATCCGCCATGAGGTGCACCTGGCTGACCTCGACGAAGTCCTCGGCGTCGAAGAACCGCCCCACTTCGAGTTGCTGGCGTAGGGCTCGCCGGCGCGGTTCGCCGCACTCACCGGCGAGCATCGCCTGCTCCTGATCATTCAGTCTCACTTGCTCTCGGTCTTGCGTCGCCGTCCGCGTCCCCGGTGGCGAACGATGTTGACGATGATCGTCAGCAGGCCCAGGCCCACGATGACGCCGGCGATGGGTTTTTGGAAAAAACCGAGCACGTTGTAGTCCATGACCACCATCGCACGGGAGAAATTGGCCTCCCCGATCTGCCCGAGTATCACTCCCATCACCACGCCCGGAATGGAATAGTCGCTGCGGCGCATGAAATAACCGATGACGCCGGCGATGAACATCGTGTAGACGTCGATGATATTGTTTCTCAGCGCATAGGCGCCGATGGTGGAAAACAGCAGTATGCCGGGGCCGAGCATTGGGAACGGAATGCGCAACAGGTTGACGATACCCTTGGCTTCGACCACACCGAGAAAGATGATCGCGAGACTGGCCCAGAACATGGACGCGAACAGCACCCACACGAGATCCCGGGCTTCCACCATGAGCAGCGGACCGATGTCCATGTCGTGCAGGTTGAAAACGCCGATCATCATCGCGGTCAGCGCGCCTCCCGGCAGACCTAACGCCAGCAACGGAATCATGGCGGCGCCGGTCGCCGCGTTGTTGGCTGTCTCGGGCGCGATCACGCCTTCCGGTTCCCCCTTGCCGAATCGCTCCGGATGTTTGGACCAGCGTACCGCTTCGTTGTAGGACATGAACGCCGCCAGCGTCGCGCCGATACCGGGCAGCACGCCGCAGAAGAACCCGATCACCGCCGAACGGGCGACGACGAACTTCATGCGCCAGAATTCGACGAACGAGGGATAGTTCACCGACACGATCGACGCCTTGTACGCGCCGGCGGAAATGCGCTGCCCTTGGATGAACACTTCGGTGACCGCAAAAAAACCGAGAATCAGCGGGATGAAGTTGATGCCGCCGAACAGGTACAACGTATCCATCGTGAAACGGGGAATACCGCCGATGGGGTCGGCCCCCACGGTACCGATCAGCAAGCCGGCGCACAGCGACAACCAGCCTTTGGGTAACGACTGTGTACCCACGCCGGCGACTACCGAGAGACCGAAAAATACCAGCGCGAATATCTCGGCCGGCCCGAACGTCGCGATCGCGAATTCGGCCACCGGGCCGGTGAACATCATCATCGCCACCGCCGATATCGTGCCGCCGATCGCCGAACACGTCACCGCGTAGCCGATGGCCTTTCCGGCCTGCCCGTTGCGCGTCATCGGGTAACCGTCGAAGGCGGTGGGTGCGTTCTCCACCGAGCCCGGGATGTTGAACAGGATCGCGGTGACCGCGCCGCCGTAGACCCCGGACACGTAGATCACACCGTACAGCATGATCGCGTAGGTCGAGTCGATCCACGCGGTAAACGGCAGCAGCACCGCGGCCAGCGTCAACAGACTCAACCCGGGCACGGCGCCGAACACCAGACCGCCGATCAACCCGCCGACAAAAATCATGATGCCCACGGGATTGGTGAACAAAAGTTCGGTGCCGGCCAAGAAGTCCTGCACGGAATCCTCCTTACAACAACAGACCGAGCAGGTGGCCGTTCAAGGTGTAAAACACTCCGGCACCCTGGGGAAGCGGGGTAAAAATCAGCTTCACAAACACCAATACCACCGCCGCGTAGACGCTCAAACTCACGATCAAGAGCGGTTTCCAGCGCCGTACGCCGAAGACGAACATGTAGACGATGAGAAAAATCGGCGTGACCAACAGAAATCCCATCTTGTGCATCGCGTACACGTATAGAACGGGAATCGCGAAGATCAGCGCGACGTGTATTCGCTCGCTCCAGGAGGTCAGCGAGGGAATATCGTTCAAGCTCTCGGCGGCCTCGATCGCCCCCGGCTCGCCGCCGGGCGCCATGAATGCGGTGGCGGCCAACCCCAGCCCTGCAATCAGGATACCGACCAGCAGCATGCGCGGCCAAAACGCCGGACCCCATTCGAACATCGGCAGGGGTTCATTGAAGCCGATGCTCATCACCCACAGGACGATCGCGGCGATCACCCAACACCCACCCTCGACGAGCGGCCGCCAGGAATGAATTACCGGTACGCGTTCGTCGGACATCGGCCCCTCCCCTTTGGCGACTCCCGGTTTAGCGGCGTGGCGGCGCGCTGCCCCGGGGTGAACCGCGGGCCCTTGGCACCACCAAATCGCGGCCTACGAAGCACGAGGGTCACGGAGGGCTCCACACCGATACCGGTGAGCCCTCCCGGCTCCGTTTACTTCAGTTCGTCGCGCACCTTCATGCCCAGATCCTTGAACGCCTGCGCGTACGTGGGCACCGCCTCTTCGACGAGTTTCGCCGTTTCCCCGGCACTCCGGTAGGACGGCACGATGTCCATGCTCTTGCGTTTCAAAAATGCCTGATGCTCCTCGGAGTTATAGGCGTCGGTGAAAATTGCCGAGAGATAATCCACGACCTCTTTCGGCGTGCCCTTCTTTACGAACATTCCGCGAAAGCGGATGAGCGGTTCCCAGTCCAGACCAAAGTCTTTGCCCGCCGCGGGCGTATCCGGAAAGACGGCGAGCCGCTCGGGCCACATGACGAGCACCGGCGCAAGCTTGCCGGCCTGAACGTGTTTGATCACGTCTCCCGGTTGCTCCATGAGGATATCGATCTGACCGCCCATCACCGATCCGTAACGCTCGGCGGGTTTGTCGAACATCACCTGGCGCGCCTTGAAACCGAAGTGTTTCTCGGCCACCGCGCTGGTCACCACCTCCATAGGGATGTTTACGTTGGCCATCGTCATCTTTCCGTCGTTCGCCTTGGCGTGTTCCACCACTTTGTTCCAATCGGGTTTACCGTCGGTCAGGAAGCGCTCGTCATCGGGCTTGATGAAAAAGGCGGTGGGCGCCACGTTCATAATCAAGAGCGGCTCCAAGTCGGTGGCCGGATTGAGATCGATTCGACCCTCCGCGTAGCGTCCGGGCAGGGTATCGATGTGCTGCAATATGGTGTATCCGTCCGCCGGCGCCTGCAGGAAATCGGGCAGGCAGTTCAAGCCTCCCCCACCCGGCTTGTTGATCTTGGTAAACGTGATACCCGTCGCCTTGGACGCCGGTTCGACGATGGCGTCGACCGACTGGTCGGACCCACCGCCCTTGCCGTAACAGCAGATTACCGTTATTGGCCGGTTGGGATAGTTTTCGGGTTTCTTGGCCTCGGCGAAAGCAGTACTTACCCCTCCGGCCAGTACACCGGCCACAACGGCGGTCGTGATACGGTTTTTCATTCTCTCCTCCTCATGGTGTATCAGCGTTGTTCACTCTAACACGGTTTTTCGATATATATCTCATACTACAATAAGAGTTCACCGCACGGTACTGCGTTGTCCGACTCCGACCTTGTTATCCTGGCCTGGTGCGCGTTCGCACTGTTTTGCGGCGGCGCAGTAAAAGGGGCGCTCGGTATGGGGACGCCGCTGTTACCGGTACCGATGATGTCCTTGGTGTTGCCGGTTCACCTCGCGGTCACAATCATGGCGGTTCCCGTCGTGGTCGCCAATCTGTGGCAGACTGTGAATGCCGGTCAGGGCCGGTATGTACTCAAGCGCTTCTGGCCGGTGCTCGTAGCGACCTTGTGCGGCACTTACATCGGCGCCAAGGTGCTCTCGATCATCGACGAACAGACCCTGTTGTTTGCAATCGGTGGACTGGTCATCGCATTTTCCGCACTACAGTTCTCGCAACCACATCTGCGACTCCCGAAGCGCCTGGAGACGCCGGCGGGTGTCGCGTTCGGCCTCGCCAGCGGACTGGTGGGCGGTATTTCTTCGATGTTCGGCCCGCCGTTGATCATCTACCTGGTGTCGCTGCACCTCTCCAAGGATATGTTCGTCAGCGCGATCGGTTTTTTGTATTTGAGCGCGGTGGTTCCGTGGGTCGCCGGGTTGTTCTTGTTCGGCGTCATGGACTCACGGACGTTGATCTTGTCCGTCGCTGCGACCGTACCGATCGTCGCCGGTATGGTTGTGGGCCAACGAGTGCGTGGACGCATCAGCGAGCAGCGCTTCCGCGCTTTCGTACTCTTGGTTTTGCTCGCCGCAGGATGCATGATGCTGTGGCGGGCTCTGCCCCGCTGAACCGAAGCCAACCACCGGGATAGAACCATGGCCAGCACCGACGCGTCGCCCCGATTATTCCGTCCGCTCCGACTGCGCGCACTGGACGTGCGAAACCGCATTATGGTGTCGCCGATGTGCCAGTACTCGTCGGCCGGCGGATGCGCCACCGACTGGCACCTCATGCATCTCGGCCAGTTCGCCGTATCCGGGGTAGGCATGTTGTGTGTGGAGATGACCAACGTCGAAGCGCGCGGCCGCATTACCCCCCATTGCATGGGTTTGTACGATGACGCCAACGAACGAGCGTTGCAGCGTGTCGTCGAGTTCTGCAAGCGGCATGGCGACGCCGCGATGACCATCCAACTCGCCCACGCCGGCCGCAAGGCCTCGGTCGCTCCGCCCTGGGAAGGACGTCGTCGGTTGTCCGAAGCAGAGGGCGGCTGGCAGCCGGTTGCCCCGTCGGGCGTTCCCGTCGCGCCGGGTGCGACGCCGCCCCACGAACTTTCGATCGATGAAATCGGTGCGTTGGTGGAAAAATTTGCCGCTGCCGGCGCGCGCGCACACCGCGCCGGTTTCGACGCCGTCGAACTGCACGCGGCACACGGTTATCTGCTGCACCAGTTTCTCTCTCCGCTCACGAACTTGCGGCGCGACGGGTACGGCGGAACTCTGGACCGGCGGTTGCGGTTTGTCCTCGAGGTGTTCGAGGCTCTGCGCGCCGCTTGGCCGGGCGACAAACCGCTGGGCGTGCGCATCTCCGCCACGGATTGGGTCGCGGACGGTTGGGATCTGGAACAGTCGGTCGTATTGTGCCGGCGTCTGGCCGAGATGGGCTGCGACTGGTTCGACGTATCGAGCGGCGGGCTGGTCAAAAACCAGCGGATTCCCACCGGACCGGGTTATCAGGTCTCCTTCGCGGAACGCATCAAACGCGAAACCGGGGTGACCACCATCGCTATCGGTATGATCACCGAACCACAACAGGCGGAAGCCATTCTTGCGGCGGAGCAAGCCGACCTCGTCGCTTTAGCGCGCGGCATGCTCTACGATCCGCGCTGGGTCTGGCATGCAGCGGCTGAGCTGGGGGCGGAGGTGCACTATCCGAAGCAGTACTTGCGTGCGCGGCCCGAGGTGCGCGACGACATCTTCGCCGAACGGGAAGCGGCCCGCTGATCCGGCCGGACGTCCCGCGCGACGGCCCCGGAGTTCTCCGCCCGGCTCGCACCGGGACGCATACCGCGGCTTCACCGTCCCGGTTCGCGCTCCTCGTACTGCGGCAGGTGATCGGCGATCTCCTCCCAGTCGGCTTTGGAACCGGCGAAGATATGAGCCTGCGGTTTCATAGCCAGCGGCGTTTCCAGGGTCCCGATCCGTACGCGCACGCGGTCAGGGAGGCGGTCGAGACGCGAATACAGCGGTGAACCGCACACCGAGCAGAACGCCCGCCACTTGCCCGGCGACGATGCGTACTCGGTGATCGCGTCGCGCCCGGCCGCCACCTCGAACCCGGTGACGCTGGCGTTGACACCGAACGCAGAGCCGGATGTCTTCCGGCACAATGAGCAGTGGCACAGCACCACCGGACTCACGAACTCGGCGAAGCTGTATTGGATGACGCCGCACAAACATCCGCCTCTGTGCGCAGCGGTCACCGGGATTCCACGCCGAGTGACGCCAACACCTGTTCGCGCCGCCCGGAGGCTTCCTCACGCACATCGGCGTACAGGCTGCCGCCGTGGGCGTCCATGGCGACCAACAGCGGTCCGAAATTGTGGATTTTGAACTGCCACAAACTCTCCGGGTTCAGGTCGTCTAAGTCGACCGCCTCGATCTTCTCGATCCAGGTCGTCTCCAAGGCGGCGGTACCGCCGACGATGGCGAGATACACACCCCCGAGGTCTTTAAACGCCGCGAGTGAGTCCTCGAACATCCCGCCCTTGCCGATAATGATCCGTACGCCGTAGGTCTCCATCAGCGGTCGGGTAAATCGCTCCATACGCGCGCTGGTCGTGGTACCGACGCACACCGGTGCATACCCGGCGGGATGCTCAGCGCTGACTTCCACCTTTCTCACGTTGGGAGCGGTGTGAATGACGCCGTGCCCGTTGAGATCGAAACGCGTGCGGCGGCCACGGTCGAACAAATGAATCAATGTCGCATCGCGGATACCGAACAGGGTATCGTGCAGCGTCACCTGATCGCCCACGCGCAGGGCGCGGACCTCCGCTTCGGTGGTGGGTAACGAGATTTGATACTCAGCCATGTCGGCCCCCTCGAGCGCGTCAGATTCTATCCCGGTCAATATTAGCGAAAAACGAAGTCGGGCCGCACTTTTTCTTGAACACCGATCATCGCAGGTACCTTTCGTCCACGCAGCGTTCCTTGCCCTTGGGCACCAGCAGGAGGTTTTTATAGATGCGCGCCGGGTCGAAAGCGTACAGCCGGGGTAGCCGTTCCTTGACCAGGCGGGTCCACTTGCGGCGCACAAATGCGAAGGCCTCGCCCCGCCAGTAACCACGATCGTAGTTGCTCCCCATTACATGGATGGTGTACTCGCGGCGCAGAAATCGCAGTTCCGGAGAGTCCGTCAGGCGTTCGATGGTGAGGGGGTCATTCCATTCCATCGCTATAAACGGGCGATGATGCGCGAGCGTTTCCATCAAACCGCGCAACGCGAATAGCTCGTGCGCCTCGACATCCAGCTTGATCAGATCGACCTTCGACACCGACAGCTCGGCCAACAGTTCATCGCCGATGCGTTTTTCGACGGTCACGGGTTGGACATCGGTTTGCCGCCGGTCAAAACTCGACGCACCCAGATTGCCCTCCGCCACCATATACAATGTGGCCGGGGCATTTTCGTCGGATAACGCCACTTTGTAAGCGTGGGCGTTATCCAGCGAATTCTGCGCGATGTTTCGCTTAAGAAGGGTGAACGCGCGCGGCAAGGGCTCGAAGGCGTGGACCTGCGCCGCTCGCTGGGAGAAGGCGAGCGTATGATTTCCGATGTTCGCGCCCACGTCCAACACCACCGCGCTGGGAATGCGACTCAGGATATCGGCCAACAGTGACAGGTTTTCCTTTTCGTACAAACCCTGCCGAATGATCTTTCTGCCGACATGATCATTCTCAAAGACTGTCATTCGGTGGCCCAGTGCGGTCGTGACGGTACGGGTATGCGGGTCAGAAAGATTAGATCCAGGAACACCTCGAGGTCGAACCGGACCCATCGTCAGGCGCCCGCAAGCCTACGCCCACCGACCGAGGCCGGCGTGTCCCCGGCCGATATGCAGCCCGTCACGAATACTGCGTCGATCAACCCGCTGCGACCGGCGTCACCACGGCGTCTCGCACCGCATCGCCTCGACGCCCACCGCCACGGAAACGACCGGCATCGAATAGGCAACAAAACCGGTTTGTGGTTGAATACCGGTCTTTGGTCTGTGCACATGTCGGCAGGCTCGCAATCGCTCTCGGAAAAAGATTACAAACATGTCAGATACAGTCAAATACGTCCTTCCCGAATCCGATATCCCCAAATTCTGGTACAACATCGCGGCCGACTTGCCCGATGCCACGCCTGCGGTGCTGCATCCCGCGACCAAACAACCCGTGACCCCCGACGACCTCGCGCCCCTGTTTCCCGTCGAGATCATACAGCAAGAGGTCAGCCTTGAACGGGAGATCGAAATTCCGAAACCGGTCAGAGACATTCTGCGTCAGTGGCGACCGTCACCGTTGTTCCGCGCGCATCGACTGGAGAGCGCCCTCGATACCCCGGCCCGCATCTATTACAAGTATGAGGGCGTCAGTCCCGCCGGCAGCCACAAACCGAATACCGCCGTGGCACAGGCGTTTTACAACAAACAGGAAGGCGTGAAACGCATTACGACCGAGACGGGCGCCGGGCAATGGGGGTCGGCCCTGGCCATCGCGGGTGCGTTGTTCGATCTCGAAATCGAAGTGTACATGGTTAAAGTCAGCTTCAACCAGAAACCTTACCGGCGTGCATTCATGGAGGCGTTCGGCGCCAGTTGTATCGCCAGCCCGAGCGAGTTCACCGAGGCGGGCCGGAGCGTGCTCGCGGAACACCCCGACAGCAACGGCAGCCTGGGAATCGCGATCAGCGAAGCGGTGGAGATGGCCGCACAACGCGACGACGCTAAGTACGCGCTCGGTAGCGTGCTCAACCATGTGTTGCTGCACCAGACGGTCATCGGCCTGGAGACCATGAAACAATTCGAGCTGGCCGACGATGCGCCGGATGTCATCGTCGGATGCACCGGTGGGGGCAGCAATTTCGCCGGCCTAGCGTTTCCGTTCCTGGGTCAGGAGTTGCGCGGTGAGAAGCAATACGAGGTCATCGCCGTCGAGCCCGCCAACTGCCCGACTCTGACCAAGGGTCAGTATGCCTACGACTACGGCGATACGGCCCATCTGACGCCCCTCGTTAAGATGCATACGCTCGGTTCCACGTTCGTGCCCCCGGGTTTCCACGCCGGCGGTCTGCGCTATCACGGGATGGCTCCGCTCGTGAGCCAGCTTACCGATCTCGGCAAGGTCAAACCACGAGCCTATACGCAGCGGGAATGCTTCGAGGCCGGCATTCAGTTCGCCAAAGCCGAGGCCATCATCCCCGCACCTGAGGCCAACCATGCGGTAAAAGCCGCGATAGACGTCGCCCTGGAGTGCAAGGAAAGCGGAGTGAGTAAGGCCGTGCTGTTCAATCTATGCGGTCACGGACACTTCGACATGCAAGCCTACACCGACTTCTTCGACGGCAAGCTGCACGACAGACACTACGACGAAGGCGAACTGGCCATGGCGCTCGCCAACCTGCCTTCGGTCAGCGGGTAGACGGTCCCTGCGAACGAAGCAGCCGGATGATCGCCTTACCCGCCACGCGTAGCACACCGTAACACGCCTAGTAAGTCCAGACCCAGCCGACGCCGATCCCCTTTGCCGTCAGGGAGACGCGCGGAACCCATTTCGGCACCTCGTCGCCGAACAGCCGCCACGCATCGAGCACCGCCGGGATCGCCAAACCCAGCGCAACCTGGTCATTCGATGCCCCGGTCGCCTCGGCGATCCCCTCGACGTCTCCGTCGTCGTGGTGCTTCAAGAACGTGACGTACGCCGCGCTGATGGCCAGATGGCTCAAAATGACACCTGCCGCCCGGTTGGCGCCCGCGCCGCCGATACCGTCGCGACCCAGGTAGTGGAACGCGAGCTCGGTGGCCAGCCATTGAAATTGAAACCCCATGGACGCGAGCTGCAGCCGATCTTTCCCGGTTGGCGCAACATCTGGATACGTGATTGCCAAACCGTCGAACTCGAAATCCTCACCCTTCACCGCGGCCCCAGCCAGGTGACCGAGCTCATGGAATACGATGCCACCGACAAAGCCCAGAACGACATTTGTTTTGTCGTTTTTTACGTCGACGAGCTCGCCGTTCGCAAGGCTCGGAACGCAAAATAGACCGATCACCACCGCGACCGTGCGCATTCGGGATTTCGACGAACCCGCCTTGACGACCGGCCGACTGCGCGTGTGGAACCGGAACATAACCGTCAATCGGCCGCTGCGACCAACTGCTTGACGAGCACCATGTTGTTATTGCTACACGAATCGAGACGAATCTTCTTGACTGCCTCGTAATCGGGGTCTTCGTACCAGCCGAGCGCCGCCTCTTTCGAGGCGAACTGCAGTAGGACATGCACGCTGCGCTTCTCCCCCTCGAGAAGCCGCGCATCGAAGTCGGCGGCGAGAATCTGTGCACCGTGCTTTTCCAATAGCGGCCGCACTCCCGGCACATAGCCCTCGTAACCCTCAGGGTCGGTAATGTCGTAGCTGGCAATGATGTAGGCGGTCACGGTAGTCTCCTCTCCTCCCAACAAGGTGCAGATGATCGGTCTTCCAGCGGGTAGCCATCGGCCGAATCCAATGTCTCGAACCGTCCGGTGCGCTAGCCACCGCCCCCTTCGCGGGCAAACATTGGTGAAGCGTGCTGAGCACGTAGCGGGCGAACCGACGCACGACCCGATTATAGGTGACATGAATCGCACCGTGTAAAACCGCGGCGCACTTACACCCCACATTAGCTCGGTCACTGCATTGGTGCTAGCGAGGGAAAGTCGAAACTGGCGCGCGTACCGGGGTGAAGATGTCGGTCTATCGGGGTCAGCCGGTTCGCTCGCGCTTACGGATGACGAGCTTCAGTCCGGACCACAGGTCACTGACGGTACAGACTTTGATGTCAACGAAACCCAGCGGTAGAGCCACTTCCCTCACCACGTTTTCAGTCACTTCGGTCTCGACCTTGGTCGCCTTCTTCGGCCACGACACCCAGACGAAACCGTTTTGCTGTAGTTGTTTGCGGAAAGCCGTCAATTTGCGCTCCAGCACCGCACGATCGGTGACGAAGATGTGCGCTGCCTCAATCGGCTTGCCGGATCTCGCAACGATGCGTACACCGGCAGGAAGCGCGCCAAGCCAGGATAGATATTCTCTGGGCGCGTGCGCCACTACGACCGTCAGTGGCGGCTTGAACCCGAGCTTTTTCAGCAGGGGTGTTCCGGAATAGCCCGACACGGTTCGTCTCTCACGGCGTGGGCGGCGCGATAGTGTAACGCGCCGGCGCCGAACCTAGACACCCTTCCACGCAAAGCCGCCAGCGCCGGAGGCGACCCCTTCGTCGAACGAAACACAACGACGGTGTCGACAGGCGCGGATTTTTCAGGGCCGCTCCGCGTCTTCCAGATACGCGCCATAAATCCATCCGTCCCTGCCGTCCGCGGTGCGCACTTTTCTCCAGTAATCGAAGTACGTACCTCCTTCACGGATCATCAAATACTTGCGAAAACTCCGATCCACGTAAGTGGCGGTCTGGCCCGGATGCACGACCAAAGTACCGGGCATGTTATTGGTCCCCGGCCCGGGCCGCAGTTTTGCCGTCTGCGTAATCCTTACGGCATGATTCATCTCGAGCCGGTCGTGGATGAATAACGGATAGCCGACGGAAAAAACGGCTACGGCAGTCAACGCAAACCATACAAACTGTTTTTTGCTCAAGGACCGGAGCTTCCCCGATCGCGCCGTGTGGGACGGTGGTACGCGCTTCACCGCCTGCACCAGTTTGGTCAGTTGGTGTTTAAAATCCCGACCCGCCCGCAACTCCACTGCCTGATACCTGAGCAATGGCTTTAACGAAGGCGGCAATTGGTGTTCCACCGGCATTTTTGCTTTACCGGTCAGAACGGGTATCACCGGCAGTTGGTGCCGAAAGGCGCGCTCCATTTCCTGCCGGACAAAATCAGCGGTATCCACCAATGGCGGCTCGCCTCCCTCTTTGGGCCGGTTCCAGTAGTCGCCGATCACCGCGAGAACCGCGTGAGACTGATCGAGGGCGTCTTCGATCTTCTCGGCAAAGTCCTGGCCCGGCGAAATCGAATCAACGTCCAGGAATACCGAACCCCGACCCATTCTTTTTTCAAGTTCGTCACGAATCGTCGTCGCGACATACGCGGAATCATCTCTACGGTAAGAAATGAATACTCGCCGGCGTCGTCTCATTTTCTTGGAAGAAGACCGCTCAAGGTGTGGCGCCATCCCCACGCGGAACCGAGATATCGAAATGCAGTACCTCTTCACGCACGCCCAGCTTGGAGTAGAGTTCGATGGCGGGCCCATCGCCGGCATCCGCCTGTACGACGATTACATACGCCCCGCGCCGTTCCGCGATGTTCCCGAGCTCCCGGATCAACGCGGTCGCAACGCCCTGGCGTCTGTGGGACGGGACGACGGCCAGATCGTAAATGTAGATTTCACTGCGTTCTTGCTCGAACTTTTGCAGCTCGTAGGCGGCGATGCCGCCTACGACTGAGCCGTCGGTTACCGCTGCCAACGCAATGAAGTACTCGCTGCCGAGCAGGCGCTTCAGGTACGCACTGCTCGGACGCGCCCGACCATAGGTCTCCGGTTCCCCGAATGCCTCGCCGAAGGCCGCCAACATGGCCTCCATGAGCACTACGTCATCGGGTGCGAGTTCGCGAATCGTGTATGGGGTGGACTTTGACACACGTCATCCTGACGATGGGCACTTGGCGTAGGCGACGATCGCGGGACTCTTCAAAGCGGCATCTGCCCGAGTTCCGATACCTCCAGTGATCCCCCGATATCGCGAAACGGGCACGTCTTGGCCATCTCCAACGCCGTGTCCAGAGAGTCGGCGGCGACGATGGTGTAGCCCGACATCGCCGACGCACTCCCCACGGTGACGGTCCCATCCGGGCTCACCGTGCGCGTATTCTTGCACGGATTCGCGGGGCTGACCGCAGCGTCGCCCAATGACGACAGCCATTCCTTGTATTTCGCGAAATGCTGCTGGCCTTCCTCAGGCGTGGCCGGCGGCTTGCCGCCGAAATAAACGATCACGAACTGGGGCATTTTTTCTCCTCACAAGTTGGCTGCCGGGTGTGAATACCGCTCACAGTGCCGGCTACCCGCCCGGTCGGGCTTGTTACCGACAGCGCAAGTGTAGCAGGCCCACCGGCCAGGGCCTCCACGCCGTATTGTTCACTTTCCGCATGGCTTGAAATCCCCGTAGCGCCCCATTGCCCGGATCGAATCGGCGTTTCCCGAAGCGCGCGGTTCCGCCAGCGGGGAGCGTGCCAGCCGGTAAGGCTATCGATCTGTCGCGCCCGAACATTCGAGAAGGAATGTGCACACGAGGGAAGCGGGCCCGTGCACGGCCACAGCGACAATAATGGTATTGGGGTCACGTGGGTGTCTCCGTGTCGCTTTCGACGTGGCGAGGGGGCCCTTTGAGTTCGACGGTATTTCCCTCGGGGTCCTGTATATAGATCGATGGACCGTCCCCCTCCGCGCCATACCGATTCTCGAGATTGCTGCCCTGGACACCGAATCGCGACAGGTGCGTACGAATCGCTGTTTCGTCGAACTCTTCCAGGCGCACGCAAAAGTGGTCCATGTTTCGACCGTCGGCCCCGGGGGCGGCGCCGCCCCGCCGCCCCAATTCTCCGTCAACCGAGACGATATCGATCAGCGCGGTTCCAGCGCGTAACTGGACGAGCCCGAACTCCGGCGACGACTTCCTTTCCACCGTGCACCCCAGGACATGGCAATAAAATTCGATCATCGGTTCCGGATTCTTCGCCCGGATGACGACGTGATCCAGCCCCCTAATGCGGATCATTGCCCAGTACACCGGTTGCGACTAACCGTCGGCTGCCGAGCCGGGCGTCGTACGCCGGTCGGCGTCAGCGCTTCTTTGCATCTTCTCGCCATCATGCACGCCGTTAGAGCTTTATCGTTGCCGGCCGGCGGGACCTCCGCAACCCTAAGAGCCAGAACCCATCGTCTCACATTCGACTTGTATACTGAGAATTCGTTCGGAAACTTCCTGCCGAGACAGTCCTCTTCGGGCAATACCAGTAAATAGTGTATCGCTGCCAAGGTGGGTATCGTCAGTGCAATACCAAAACGATGACGTCCTGAACATAGTCGGCTGACCTGCGCGGCTACACGCGGTTCCTGGCCAGCTTCGTTCCCATATCAGACCGAGACAATCCATCAGGCGCGGGCTCCCCCAGTATCGGCCCCCCATCGGCGCTCATGCACGAACCGCAACCGAAGACACCGATTAGTTGAAGGCCCGCTATCCCTGGGCTGGCTCGGATATCTCGCCGTTCATGTTGTCCACGACCAGTAAAGTGTCGTGGTACTCCATTCTCGGCTCACTGCCATACAGCTCCTTGATGCGGGCTCTATATTCGTCACCATGCCACTTTTTCGCGGCTTCCATGCTCTTCCACACATAGACGCCGCCACCGACGCTATGTGCCTCGTCGAAGAAATAATACTTTTGTACGAGATCGGTGTTTCCGGCCCACGCGGGGGCGGTCTGGCGATACTTCGCCAGCACCTCCTCGCGAGACGTGCCCTTCGGCAGATCGAAATAGACGGTCTCTGTGATCATTGCTTTCACCTTCGAGAAAAGTTGAAGTGCCTGTTAGTGCGGCTCGACGCACCCATGGTAGTGAACAATCCTCCTGTTGCAATATGACGCCCGCGCATAGGAGCGCTGCTCCGCGGCGATGAATCCTTCAGAGTCGAAAAACCGCCGCGGAGTCGAGGTCCCTCGCGCCCCTTCTGCCAGCGTCAATACGTCCATTTGTGCCCGCACTGCACACAGGTGTGGTTTTCTCTCCGCACGGGGAAAATAACGCTGGCCAGTCCCAACGTAACGATAAGCAGAACCAATAACCCGAGGGGAATCGCGCTTTTGAACTCCTTTGCGCCGCACTGCGGACATGCATTTTCTCTGATGTCCGGAAACTGCTGCTTTAAGGCCGCCTCATACCCTCCGCCCACGTTCTCGCGCAGAATCGCCTCGGCTCGTGCCGCGTTTTCAGCGACAACCTGAAGTTTCACTCCACCCAACGCTTGCGAGAAGACCCAATTTGCCCATATGTGATGCTCATGCGCGAGAAACGCCGGAATACCTTCCGCCTCCAACCTTCCCTTCGCCAGATGCGCTTCAATAGGGCCGGTAAAGGTTCCGACTGTCACAAGTCTCGTCATCGCTTGTTATGAGCCGCAATACCGGAGTTGGGCGCGCCGCGTACGAGCGTCGAACGAACGTCAGCGGACACCCGTTGGGCTTTGTACCGCAGTTGTTCTTTTGAGTGCATATATCTGTACCTCAACAACAGTACCATCCCCAAGCCGCGCCAACGTATTGACGCGCTCATAGCCATCGCCCTCGAACTCATCCAACCGGGCCCAATGTTTTGATAGCTCTTCAGAGCTGAAAACGAAACCGTCGACATCGCCCCCTCGCTCATCCAATACAATACCCGGGTAACCGACCGCCGCACCCCAGCCTTCCTCGCGCAGCGTACCCTTAACGGTAGCCGGTTGCCACGCACCTGAAATTCCGGCCAGCACTTTGTCGTTAGGCCGGCCGGGCGCAAGCGTCCCATAAACGAATAGTCGGTCGGTCATGGTCTTGTATCGAAGACAGTCAATGCTCAGGTCGTGGGACGCCTAACGTCGATCCTCCACCGCGAGTGAAGCGCGCCGTTACTCTGCATCCTATAGCTAGATCACATACGTCTCGCGCCAAACATCGTTCTTTTTATAACCATACACAATCAATGCGTAAAACTGCGGGAGATAAGGAATTAGCCACAATGCATTCGCAAACCCGTACTGACCGGCTTCGAAACCGTACACCAATTTCTACGAGGAAGCGCCAGATCACGAACATCGGTGCGAATACGGCCCAAAACAACTTATTGATTATCGGTTTGTCTCCGTACAGACCAATCACACCCCCTATACCGAGTGTAAAATGGATTCCTGTTCTGGCAGTCCATAACCCTTCATCCAGAAAATACGATGCAATTACATACAGAGGGATGCCCATAGCCTGCAGTAAAATAACGAAGAAGTAGACTTTCTATAGCACCTTCAAGTTCTTATCCAACTTAAGGTCCCGTGGGCTGATTGTGATGTACGAGACACATTAATTTTCTTAACCGCCTTCAAATCGGCTTTTTTTCCGGAATTATTAGCAAACGCAGCAACTGCTACATAATTCCGCGTTTTCCGAGCATACCAAAGATCATACTGGTGCTGCATAGCAAGCCAGCTCTCCGGGAACGGCCCAAAGCCTGCGACAAACGTAAAGCCATCTCTGGTGGGATGCCACTTTCTCCTTCCAATAGACGATTCAGAGTCGACGGCGATACACCCCAGGTTCTGCGCTGCGGTACCCAATGCAGCCGTTTGTGGCGCCGCATCGCACACGAGCACATGGTTAGGCTTACGGCGTTGAATAAATGGCAAACGAAACGGGAATGTTGAACCTACAGAACTTTGGAGCACCCGTCGGGTTTCAATACCCGCGTGGTTGAGGCGGGCGCTTCCTGGAGCTTCGATTTAGGGCGGCGCGGCCGAACCACTAGCTCACCACCGCAATTAGGACATTTGTTATCCAGTTTAAATTCAGCGCACGACGCGCAAAAGGTGCACTCGAACGAGCAAATTCTCGCTTCAGACGAGGTTGGCGGTAGATTCACGTCACAACATTCGCAATTTGGCCGAAGTTCTAGCATTCATTCACCTTCCGAAATCATTACCTGCTGCGTAACGAACGGCATCAGGCGAGGCGCGTTAGCGCCGTCGCGTGGACGAATTGGTTAGTGGACTGTAAAGCTGTCATTAACTTCAACATATTTGTACTTTCGCTGTTCGTCAACATAGACAGATACGGTGATTGCATGAAAATTGGATGCCGGACGTCGCATTTTTCCAACGCATCGCTGCTGAAACTGATTTCGGCCGAATGACAGCCAAAGCATTCTCGATATCCTTAGCTCCACACCCTAGCGCCACGCTTTTCTCAAACTGGCTTTTTATTTCTCCTAGCAAGGAATCCAATTACGGTGGACAGATACCAATTCAAAAAGGAATGGCAACACGGTATGCAGCGACACTCACGCATACGTGACCATGAAGCAAAATCGAGCAAACTGCAAAAAATCATCCGCTAAGGCGGCGGTGATCATAATTGCTCGCTTCACATGGACCCTCAAAACTGTTGAATGAGAGGACCCTATCGCCCCTCTCAGTCAGATCAATGATCATGAAAAGAAACTATAGAATATTCCTGGAACCGCTGGTTGGGGCGACTTGGGCGGTTTATTGGGTTGGGTAAACGCGCCGGATCTGCGCGTTTAACGGTTTGACGGAGAGCCCTGTGGCGCGATGTTTCGCTGTTGCCACGTTCTGACCAGCCCGGCCGACCGCCTGGCGGAGACATTCGGCAACGGGGGTGATCACTCTTACAGCGGCGAACATGACCAGGACGCATGGGGCCGGTTCTGCCATAATGCGCGCCGGCCCGCACCCCAATCGGGTTTTAAGGGGGATTATCGGTGAGACGGTCGACGCGAGGCCGCAAACCGAATACGCGGTTCCGGTAATCACCCGTTGGGTAGAGACTCGCTCTAAGGAGGTTGGCTTACGATGAGACTTTATCTCGTACAACATGGTGATGCGGTGGCGAAAGACGTGGACCCCGACCGCCCGTTGAGTCAAGACGGTCGCGACGACGTTGCGGAAGTCGCCGCGCACCTTGCCGGGCGCGTACCGCCACCGCTGCGCGTTGCGCACAGTGGCAAAACCCGCGCGCAGCAGACCGCCGATATCCTTGCATCGCAACTGGCATCGGGTAGTGTCGTCGAGGCGGTGACCGGCTTGGCCCCCTTAGATGACGTCGAACCTTGGGTCAAGGAAGTGGCGGGTTGGACGCAGGATACGGCGTTGGTCGGTCACCAACCCTTCATGGGCCGACTCGTGTCAAGGCTGGTGAGCGGTCGGGCGTCAACCGACGTGTTCGACTATCAACCAGGAAGTGTGGTGTGTCTCGAACGAGATGACCAATCGGTGTGGCGTATCGTTTGGGCACTGCGCCCGGAGCTCGTCCGGGAGTAACCGCCCCGCTCCAAGGCGCCGGTGAGGGGGTGCGGCGGCTCGCGGGTCCGCCTCGCCGGCGGGCTAGCTGAACTGTCCCCGGGTCTTGAGTTGCTCTTTGAGCTCGGCGACCTCCGCCTCCAGCTTACTGACCCGCTGCGCCAGCTCGGAGAGGTTCGCGCGTCCCGAGGCTGCGACCGCCTTCGCCGCCTGCGCTTGAACGGCATGGGCGTCCACATCAACCGGGCCGGAGAACAGATGCATATATTCCGAATCCTTGCGCCCCGGCGTGCGCGGCAGCTTCACCACCAGTGGGCTGCCCTCCCGCTCGATCAGGCCGGTAAGCGTGTCCACCACCGCAGCGTTGTCGCCAAAGTTGTGCAGCCGTCCGCTGCGCGCGCGCAGCTCACCCGGAGTCTGCGGACCACGCAGCAAAAGCAAACAGACGATGGCGAACTGCGGTGGATCGAACTGATAGTCGCTGAAATTCGTGTTGCAGAAGCGCTGTTTGTATTTTTCCACCCCGCTCTTGAAATTCTCCTCCACGTGCACCAGATGCTTATCCGCGAGACTGCGGGCGGTGCGCTGCACCTCGCCCGGTTCCAGAGACATCACCGGGTTACGCGCTGACTTCTGGTTGCAGGCGTTGGTGAGGGCATTGAGCGTCAGCGGATACTGATCCGGCGTCACCACGGACTTCTCCATCAAACAGCCGATGATGCGAGCTTCGTTGGCGGTCAGGTTCAGCGGCATCGGCGGCCCCTCGTGGTAAAAAATCGACGACAACAGTATACCTGATTAGCCATGTCCGGCTCCGCGAGGCGACCTCAAAGACCCATGCCTTCTCCAGGCCTCGCCAGCGGCAGACCCCAGTGCTGGCGGCGCCCCCTGTATTTGACGCGAGCGGCGGGACCGGCAAAGCGCAAATTCCTATCGATGCGAACAGCTCGCATAGTTTCCCCTGGTCTTCAGACTCGATCGCAGACCCGCGCCGTTCACCCGCACCACCGCCTGAGGATCGCATCGGGATCCGTGAGGTCGATCACGAGATCTGCTTGTCAGCTTCCTCGACTGCGAACAAGGATTCTTTGGTTTGATGGAGGACCGGGTCGAACCGGGCAAGTGTTGACCGTGCGGCCAGCCGGGGTTCTTGAGCCGCGTGTTCGCCGGCCACCGTCGGCATCCGCATACGACTTTTCATACCAACTATCGATGGACACGGCTCTCCCGGGGCGAACGAGCGGTCGCGCTTTCAGTATGGTTACCCTACAATATGATTATTACGAAACAGATTCTTGTGTTTGATTTTGAGTGTGGCCGACAATACCAGTCTCGCGCTTGGCGACTGCCAGCCTTCCGTCGTGGTGACGAACCGCGGGCTCGAGCAACCAGGATATCGCAAACATCGCTGCGTACTTTCTACTTTTCCCAACTCGGCAAAACCGCGGGCAGGTAAAACCAGAGTTCTAAAGGAGTTTCTCGACGTGGCTCGTCTTATCATAATGGGGTTGACAGCAATAGGATTCACCTGCGTCGCCGCTCCCACGCTGGCCGCGGGAGACCCGGTCGTTGGGCAGGAAAAAGCGCAGGCTTGTGCGAGCTGCCACGGCTCCAATGGCATCAGTCAGGCGCCGAATTTTCCTATCATCGCCGGTCAATACTCGGACTACATCGAGCACGCCCTCAAGGCCTATCGGAGCGGTGAGCGCGACAACGCCATCATGAAGGGCTTCGCTACCAAGTTGAGCGACACCGACATTCGCGACCTCGCCGCCTGGTTCTCCAGCCAACCGGGCCTGTCTGGCCCACCGAACCTATCCGTTTTCCGCCGCCATTTGCAAACGTTACAGCCACGGAAATGCTCAGGCTGCCACGGCATGCCGGGCATGCGCAACGCCTACCCAGGGTATCGCGTTCCGAAACTGAGGGGTCAACACGCCCAATATCTCATTGACGCACTCACGGCATACAGGCAGGGCACCCGCGCCCATCCCACTATGCACGCACAAACTGCACACTTGACCGACCACGACATTGCAGAGCTCGCGGCACTCTTCTCAAGAAGTGGCCGTTGAGTGACCGACTACCGACCCCGTTACCCCAATCCTCAACGTCGCCAACCACGCCAAATTCGTCGCGCTCCGGGTTGAACACAGGCTTCAATTTTTTGTGAAGTCTTGTCGCCACGTCCAGCAACGCTCCGCTTAACCGGCCCACTTGAAACGCCAGCGATAAAGCTAGTCCGGTTGAAGCGGCTTCATGTTTTCGAACTTCGCTGCCCTCCGCTGTGTAGCAGTTAACCCATTGGTTGGATCCCCCTCCAACAGCATCTCACTTAGGATCTTACGCCCCTCAAGTCCCGGCACAATACCGCCGATCTCTGCTTCAATCACCGTGCTACCATCATCTTTGGTAATCGTAACAGAGGCTTTGGCTCGACCCTTTTGATCTATAGCCGTGATTACCCAACTGCAAGTGATCGTTTCACCTACATATACAGGTCCTTTGAATCGGAAGTTCATGACAGAAGCCAACCATCCAATCTGTCCCCCAATTTCAGTAACCAAGCTCGCCGCTAGCAGTCCGTGGCATATCACTGCTGAGAAATTCTGCGCTTTAGCAAAACGAGCATCGAGATGAAATGGGTTATAGTCTCGCGATATCTGGGCGAAATGGGTAACGTCATCATCTGTAAAAGTTCGTGTAGTCATGAATGAGTCTCCTATTTGAAGACCTTCAGCGGCCCGTTCTCTGAGACCTACCATCTAACACTCCTTTTTCGTGTTCGGGATTGAAACATAACGTCCACACTCAGCCGCGCGCACGCACCGTGCTCGAAGAAAATCACCGGGCTTTACCGTGTCGGCTGTAGTGCCGTGTTCGGCGGCAGAGATTGCGACTGGCACCTCAAGCTACACCGTAAGCATGGCCACGGCAACGACCGCCACAACGATACTCAGCCACCACACCACCGTGAATACCATGGTGAGCAGTTTAAGCACTATCTCCACCAAAATTGCAGGAGCGCGCTCTTGCGCCACCTCATCAAAGTCCGACGCCCGCTCCCTCACTGCGGTAATCAAGTTGTCCTTGAAGTTGTTCCCGGCTCCTGGCTCGATTACGAACAAAGGTATTTCATCATGTCGACCATCGGCGCCTTGCAGTCGCCTGCGGATCTCCTCCGCGTGCTGTTGCCCGTCCTTATCCGAGACCATGAGCACTTTGCCAGGGTCCGCGAACTCTGGAATGCGGCCAAGCTCCCATGCGAAACCCCCATCGATCTGCCCACACTCCACGATCACAATTCTCGACACTTTCAAGAGGTATTCAACCGCCGCCTTCCACGTGTCATCGTCTTTCGTCCGGAGCGTGAAGACATGGTGGACACCCCGCTTCAGCTTGCTTCTCCTATCCCGTCGTTCGTCCTCAGGAGTGCTGGCGGGCGGGAACAAGGACACGGTATCGAAGGGTGGGCGCAGGATACCTCGTACGAGCATTTGTAGCGCGCCAGTGTCACGAGTGAGCGTATGTTCGAAGAAGTGCCGTTTGGCATAGTTTCGCAAGTACAGAATATCTGCCCGGCTGGACCAACGCTCCATCTGGATGTGCAGGAAGAAGGTCACGTTTGGAAGCAAGCAGAGCACAGCCGGATAAGCTGCGATCTCGAAGGCGTACGGCCGAGATCCCGCAAACGCGAACGCCAAACCGAACAGCAAAAGAAAAATGACCGCAGGGGTCAAGAACAGCTCTTGCAGCCATCCCATTACACCTGGCGAAATCCTGTAAAGACCCAGACGCTCCAAACTTGCGCTATCTAGCGCACCCATGGCCATATCAATTCGCGGACCGATAAAATGGCTAGCCTGTCACTTAGTGTGGATGCAGGGTATGGTTCTCGCCGCTATCACCAACCAGTGTAATCCGTCGAACCTTTCCTTATCAATTTCGAATTCCGTTACAACATCGCGCTCACTCTTCGCTCTTTAATATCCTGTAAGGCACAATTACACCACCAGGACCTGCAAGACGTCGTCATGTCTTCTACTCCTCCGATTGGTGTGCCGCATAACGAGTCTGTAGAAAAAGCCGGTTGTTAAACATAGTTCTCTTGCCGTCTCTGGCTTTTCGGAATTTGTCAGAATGGGCACGCCGGCAAACTATGTCTTTGTTCTAACTGCCTTTCCCTTTCGGGTCGACGATCCACGATCTTCCATCATCTTCACGTGAACCCCGCCCCATATCGGTGGACCTTCATCAGATTGTGCACCAGACAGTACAACTTCCACTGAATATCCACCTTGCGCCGCGTGCGCAACGTGAACCGCCGCAACCCCAACGCACTACAGATGTTCGCAAATACCGGTTCAACAATACCCAAACGACGGCTGTATTGATACCGGCCTTCGATGGTATCGATCTTCCGCCGCATCTGATCGATATAACGCGGCGGCGCCTGCTTCGAACGACCAACAAAAATCGCAACTTGCCGCGTCACCGTCCGACTCGGGTCGCGCAGGCACTGCGCCCGGAGGGAACACGGTACACAGTCGCGCTTAGCACCACGAAACTTCAGCGCCTCATAGCCGCCCAGATTGTTCGCCCGGCCATTCGAATACAGCTTCTTCCCCGCCGGACATATACACGTATGCGCTTTTTCATCATAGTGAAAATCCGGCGACGTGAAACGCCGAGACTGACGATTGAAATAGCGCCGCCGTTCTTGCTTGTCTCGGGCCCGGTAGCGCTCGACTTGCGCAAAACGCGGGTCGCGTTTACGAAAGCCGATATCCGGTAGATAAGCGTCAATCCCGGATTCGTACAGGTATTTCACGTTCGCTTCGTTGTGAAAGCCACTGTCGGCACTCAGCTTCGCTCCCTGACCCAGGCCGTCCGATCGGTCGATGGCCCGAAACGTCTGCTGCGTCCCCGCCACCATCGGTGCCAACAAATCATGCTCCTGCGCCTCGCCAAAGGCCTGGGCATGGACCACCACCTGGCGCTTCGAATCAACCGCCGCTACCCCATCATAGCCTTGGATCACGCCCTTGCCCGTCTTCATCTTGGCGCTCTCGTTGTCCGTCACATTGCTCTTCTTCGGCCGACCCCCCTTGCCCGGCTTGTCGTCGTTGTCGTCCAGCCAGGACTTCAGCTTCTTGACCCGCTTCCTCAGCGTCGCCAGGTACTGCTCCTCACGGGCTTGAACCGCCTGATCCTGGCTGCCCGCGTCACTTTCCCGATGGCGCCGGACCATCCCGCCGATCGCCCGCTCCAGCTTCCGCTTCTTCTGCGCCAGCTCCGCCTTCGTCCCGCTCCACTCCTTCGACGCGTTGCTCGGCAGCTTGCAACCGTCAATCGCAAACATCTCCTTGCCGATCAAACCCAGCTCATCGCAGATCAACACCACATTGCGAAACAGCGGCACTATCTCCTCGCCCATTGTGCTGATGAAATCCGCAATCGTCGTAAAGTGCGGCTGCGTGTCCGCCGACAGCGCCATGAACACCACATTCTCGCGACACGCCCGCTCGATACCCCGCGACGACGTGATCCCGCGCGAATACGCATACAGCACAATCTTCAGCAACAACGCCGGGTCGTACGCCGGCGCCCCCGTCTCATCGTTCCGATAACGCGCATCGAATGCCGATAAATCGATCTCGTGATCGACCAAATAGCTCAGCGTGTATTCGAATGTACCGGGAAGGATCTGCTTATCGAAAGAAACCGGAATGAACTTGCCCTGCTCGTAACAGTAATCCTTGTACCGTGCCATCCAACGACCTCACACCGATTAAGGGGCCTGCACTAAAACTACCCTTTCGCAGGTGGCCCATTCTAAACACTTCACCGGCTTTTTCTACAGACTCAACGATTTAGCTCAGCGGCAAAGGCAAGCTGGCGTGACTTTTGCAACAGCAAAAGGCATGACAGATTGACTTTGTCCGACTGCAGCGCTTTGTTATATCTCAACTCAGAACTCGCAGCCACCATCGCTCTTCAATATCCCACCAAGCTTAGCGCACATTTCCTTCGATAAAACTTGCACACATCCCAATTCTGGATGGGGCTGTCCACCTCTCTCAGCGCACTCTTCATCAGAGAAATTCGCAAGGCAATTATGCTCCGGATGGTACTTACCGCCAGCCTTTACGCACTCTTCGGGGGTAAATTCATAAACCCTAGCCTTTCTATAAGTCTCGCGTTCGATACTGTCAGCCAATATACACCCGACCGTCGTGTTAACGCCGCCAAGTTCTTCGCAGGCTTCATCAGACATCCCTCCCGCTAAGGCTGGCGTTGCAGTCATCAACAAGAGAAGAACAGCTCTCTGATTCATCCTGAGATATAACGTTGAAGCTAACCCGCGCGCGTACACGAGCGGCGCGATAATCTCAAAACGCGCCGCGAGTAATGCGTCGGGGGTAGTGCAACGATTATTTCGCTTTTTTTGAGCGATGGTCTCGATCCAGTTCATGCAATGGCCACGTCAGCTTCGAGCGGCTCGTTCAATAACTCCATCTTCAGATAACGTCTTGTTCCCCATTTGGTGGTGGCAATATGCCGTAGCCTGGCGGAAACCAGCATCAGCGCCGATTCGCCGTCAGGAAAGGCCCCGACCACGCGTGTACGCCGGCGAATCTCGCGGATGATCCGCTCCAAAGGGTTGTTCGTCCGGATCCGCCGCCAGTGCGGTGCGGGAAAGCGGTAGAAAATCAGTGTTTCGTCGATATGTTTTGCGACCAGCTCCGCCGCTTTGGTCAGGCGCAGCTCCTTGAGTTTGGTCACCACTGCCTGGGCCTTATCTTGAGCCGCGGCCAGGTCTTCCGACGCATGGATCGCCTTCAACATCCGCGCCACCGCTCGGACTTTGCCACGCGGCACATGACTGAATACGTTGCGGTAGAAATGCACCACACAACGCTGCCAGCGCGCCTCGGGAAAGTGTTCGCTGACACTCTCGACCAGGCCCATACAGGCATCCGAGACCACCAACTGCACACCTTTCAAGCCCCGGGTCCTCAGGTGCTCAAGAAATCCCGACCAGCCGGCCTTGTCTTCCTTCGCCCCTTCGGCCACGCCCAGTATCTGCCGGTAACCGTCCTGCGCCACCCCGATCGCCACCAACACCGATAAATTGCGCACCTCACCGCCCCAGCTGCGCTTCAGCACCACGCCATCCAGGTACACGTAGGCAAACTCATCCGTAATCGGCCGATTCCGCCAACGCTCAATATGGCTGTAGATCCGCTTGTTCAGGCGGCTCACCGTCGAGGCACTGACCCGTGTGCCCCACAGCGCCTCGGTGATCGTCTCCACACGCCGGACCGACACCCCCGCCAAATACATCTCGATCAGCGATTCCTCCACACTCGCCTCACGGCGCCGATAACGCTCAATGATCGCCGTCTCGAACGTCGCTTTCCGCAGCTTCGGCACCTTCAGCTCCACCTCTCCAGCCCCGGTGTGTAGCTTCCGTGTGTAATGCCCGGCGCGCGTATCCATCCGCTCCGGGGAACGACTGTACTTCGGCGCATTGCATAACTGGTCCGCCTCCGCGTCCAGCAGCTCGTTCAGCGTCTTCTCCACGCTGCCTCGCACCAGCTCGCTCACATGCCGCTCAATCCGCCCTTCGTCAATTCCAATCACCTTCCCCAGCGGCTTTTTGGTATCTTTACTCATGGTGGTCTCTCCTATGGTCTTGGTTCATTGGTCTTCGCAATTCCAATTAAACCAGACCGAGACCACCGCTTCACAAAAGCGAAAAATACGTTACGTTATCGCGTCGGGTTGAGCGACTTGTTATACGACGTTGTTACCATGGCTCACCTCTTATAGCCTCTACACGTCGCCATACTTCCCTGTCACCTGATTCCCATACGCCACCAAGAAGGTTTCGAAAACTTGGGTTCTTTCGGGCCTCTTCTTCGATACGTTCGATAAACCGCTTACCATGATAATGGATAAAGTCTTCAAGCGGTCCTGCAGCAAGATTGCTAATGACTTTTTCGCTGGGATACCGCTCTAAGATTGCTAGAATAGCTCTCCAGCACAATTCTGGCTCTTGGCTCATTAGGCAATAAAATCTTTCAGCGGCCCAGAAAAGCGGGTTATTGTCTTTATTCGACTCCCATGTCTCTTGTAGCTGCGCCCAGCTCGATACCCATGCTTGAAATTCCTCGTCATTCATCTACGTCGTATAACGCTTCGGCTCAGAAGCCGCGCAGCGAAGCAAGCGGTCTGACTGGAGCCGGTTGTTATATGTCATATGAATTGTAGCTCACGCAGTGAGACGGATTTACTCTGAACTGGTCCAAGCACTCGAAATAGCGCAGCCTTTCGCCCACATACGTCATAAATAAGCATGAGGCTATTTATGGGCGCCTCCTTCATGTCTCGGGGACTCGGTTTCGCCTCGCTTACAACGTGCGAGTGAAAGTATCCCATGACACGGTGCCCGGAATCCCTGAGATCTCTTCTGATCGAGCTAACGTCGGACAATCGAATTCTAAACGAGCCAGCTTCGGTTGAGCGATTCTTTAAAAAGTGAAGCTTCAACCCCTGTCCGTTTCCAACTATGGCGCCGCAAACTTCAGATTGATCTTTTTGTTGAGCGCGATACGCTCGGCCTTGCAGGCGCCGATAGTCTCGCTTACTGAGAAGGAAAACGTCGTTCATGACATATAACGACCAAGCGAACCGGCGGCGAAGCCGTCCGGGTTGCGCGCCTTGTTAAACGCCTTTTTTTGTTGCCTCAAGCTGTTCATCATTTTCCTCAATCCATAACTCAAGCTTTTCAAAAGCATCTGTCCATTCCTCATTGTACTCATGATGAAATGTATCAACGCACGCTTTCATGCCATTGATATGGTCTTCTCCATACATGGAAGTCCATTTATTGGAGTATGTTGTAATAAAGTTTTCTCGGTCGATATCAGAGTACCCTATACATATCCCCTCATAATTAGGATGGGCGCTTTCTGACAGGGCTGCATATAGTTTTAATATTCCAGGGTACCTAGAGTTACATTTTTCAATTACGGTTATGATGTTAAGCGCTTTGTGTGGCGTGGAATCGTTTCGCGAGCCTAACAATAATGTTGATGTCTTGTCGGAGAATACGTGGAAATCCAGGGTGCCTGACAATACATTGCGTGTGATTTGGTTGAGATATATTAGAATTGCTACGGTTTCGAATGCAGATCTCAGTAGTATTCGTGCCCCAAGCATATGGCCTGCATCATATAGGCACAAAGATTGCTGTAATAGATCTTGCGCCCTCCATGATACGGTTTCTCTCAGCTCAAGGCTTCGGTATGGGGCTTTCCATTTGTGCGCAATCTTGTTCCGAGAATAAAGCCCGCCAATGTCAACCGACTTACAAAGTGTCATCCTCCAAGCGACTAAGTTGTCCTCGATTTCTCTCATTGGCGTTTAACGATCTAGCTTAGCGGCAAAGGCAAGCTGGCGTGGCTTTTGCGAAAGCAAAAGGCATGACAGATTGACTTTGTCCGGCTGGAGCGATTTGTTATGAGGCATTCTTCCAATGCAAGGACAGCTTCCGTTTGGATTGTGCACAATCTCTAAGGTAGAGATTAATCAAACTCTGATATGGAATACCCATTTCTTCCGACAGGTCCTTAAAGTAATCGATCGTCGGTTCCTCGATTCGAATAGTGATTTGCTTCTTAAGGGCCTTTGCATAGGGGTTCTTTCGAGACTTAGAAAAATCATATTCTTTTCTCATCTTCACACCTTACTTCGATAGAAGTCCTGCTCTCGCCGATTCGCCCTCCGTGCAGAGATAATCCTTATTACCGATTCGCTTTTCCGGTATGTATGGGATACCACTAGAACTCGTAAATTGTTGCTTAGCCCCATAAGAATGAATCGATCTTCGCTTTTCGAATGATCTGGATCGTCAATTAATCTAGCGTTCTCATCCCAGAACACGGTCTGAGCTTCTTCAAACGAGACGCGATGTTTACGTTTGTTCGCACGATTCTTCGACTCATCCCACTCAAACCGGATACGCGCCATGGACTACATTATATTTATAGTGTAATTACGCGTCTACAGCCTCATAACGATTGAAGCCAGCCGCGCGCGTCAGCGCGTCGGACTGGGCTGACTGGTTATACGCCGAATTCATTTACATACCCAGCATTCGACGCGAACTTTTGTAAGGCGACCCTCTGAAAAGTGCAGGCTAGATGAGGGACAGCCACAACCGGTGCTGTAGCCGACAAAACCAGCCTCCCATAGGTCCGAAGCCATTAGGAATCCGTATTCTCTATCATCCATCGCTGCCACTTGTTTGGTTGAGGACATGTATACCCAGTTATCAGACCTTTCTGGGTTCAGTGGCAACGGAATAAAAGCGTGTTTAGAGCCTTTGAGTCTTAGCAAGAGACTCTCTTTTGTTTCTCCAATCACCAGGGCCTCGAAAGCGCCTTCGTTGAATTCCGCCACGCTTTTCGGCTTCCCGAGCAGGAGGGAGCAGCCTACTGAGATTAAGAACAGAATATAGATAAACGGCCAAATTGGTTTCATAGAGGCGTATAACTTAAATTGAAGAACATAAGTGGAGGGACGGACTATGACGAAAATGGAGGATAGTCTGCGTTGACCCTTGATTATCAAAGGTATAGCATTTTGTATTGTTCATTTTTGACGGATAGTTTGCACGGAGGCAGACACCATGAAATTGCTCGACAGGGTTCGTCGCGAAATCCGCTCCCGCCATTACTCCTACGCCACCGAGAAATCCTACGTCCAGTGGGTGAAGCGGTTCATTCTGTTCCATGGCAAGCGTCATCCCGAAGCGATGGGGGCCGAGGAAATCGAGCGCTTTTTGTCCTGGCTGGCCAGCGAACGCCAGGTGGCTGCGGCGACCCAGAATCAAGCGTTGAACGCGCTGCTGTTCCTCTACCGGGAGGTGCTCGGTATCGAGCTGCCGTGGCTCGACAACATTACCCATGCCCGGCGCCCGAAGCGCGTCCCGGTAGTGTTAACGATAGACGAGGTCCAGCGCCTTTTCAATTGTCTGCAGGGTGTCGAATGGCTGGTTGCGGCGTTGTTGTACGGTGCGGGATTGCGGATTTCCGAGTGTCTGCGGCTGCGGGTCAAGGACGTCGATTTCGGTTACCAGCAGATTACCGTGCGCGACGGCAAAGGCAACAAAGACCGGGTCACCTTGTTGCCGAAATCCGCCACGGCGCCGCTCAAGGCCCAGCTCGAATTCGCGCGCGCGGTGTTCGCCAAGGACCTGGCGGACGGTCTGCCCGGCGTATCGCTTCCGCACGCGCTGGCGCGTAAATATCCGAGTGCGCCGAGCGAGTGGCCGTGGCAGTTCGTGTTTCCGTCGCGCAAACCGGTCACCGACCCGCGCTCCGGGATCGTCGTGCGCCACCATCTGCACCACGCCCGGTTTCAGCGCGCGATTCGCCGGGCGCTGGTCCAGGCGCAGATCACCAAGCGCGCGAGCTGCCACACGCTGCGCCACTCGTTCGCCACCCATCTACTGGAGCGGGGGTACGACATCCGTACCGTCCAGGAGCTGTTGGGCCACAGCGACGTCAAGACCACCATGATTTACACCCATGTCCTCAATCGCGGCGGCCGCGGCGTGAAGAGTCCTCTGGACGTCTGATGGCAGCACAAGCCCCGACGGATGATCGGGACGATCATTTCCTATTCCTATAGCGCATTACCGAAGGCTCGGAGGGCGACAGACGGCGCGTCACTGTCGGGCGGCGAAGCCCATGGGTGGGAGGGTCGAGTCTCGCGCCAAATCGGGCGAAGAAACTTAGTCATCGCACAAAATCTTTACTTTGCGAATGGCGGCGTCGATGGCGTCGTTGCCCTGCGCGGCAACCAGTTCCTGCTTGGCGGCGCCGCACTCGCGCGCCTCCGCACGGTGCTCTGGTAGTACACCGGGTTGTGGTGTGTCGCACAGTACCTGGGCGATTTTACGAATATTGGTCGTTTTCCCCTGTTCTATAGAAACGCAATCGCCCGCATCGATGCGGTCCTGTTCGGTGGTAATGGTAACCGTCTCACCCTGCAGCAGTTTCACCTGGTAATGGTATATGGTTGCCTGTGGACCTTGACTTGCGTTTCCGACCGCACCGCCCACAAGCGCACCCGCGGTTCCGTAAAACAATGAACGTCGTCGCTTATCCCCGCTGCTGCCGGTTGATGTCGCGCCGAGCAATCCGCCCACCAAACCGCCAGTGGCGGCGCCGGTTCTTTGACGCGACGAATCTTGACTCGCTTTGGAGGTCCCCACCTCTGTAACGGTGCCGTAATGTACATCGATGTTTTGCGCGAACAGGGGCGGCGAATTAAGGAGAACGAGTAGAAAAAATAGGGCGGCTTGGCGTTTCACTCTTGTACTCCTTATTTTTCGTCAAGGCTGAACAGGCGTGCTAAAAAGATAGAATAACCGATGCGTCCTTCATCGACAATGCAGTGGCGGTGAGGCGGGAGTCCATATAAGCGTGTCCTGTATATTGACCATTCTTCGCAGTCTCCAACATCTCCCCGCTATGCACCCCTCGGAACGGCCTTAGAACGCGCAAAACGGACGGCGACGTTCGATACCGTTGAACGCGGCGACCAAGGACGCGCTGTTGGGTCGCACGCGCTTTCGGGCGACGCATTGTCCGGACAGCCCGTGGATGTTTTGTCACCGCGACGGTCGTCGCATTGGCGATATCAAACACTCGTTCACATAAGCCTGCGAACGTGCGCGGATCGAAGATTTTCGGATTCACGATCTGCGGCACACGTGTGCCGCCTGGTTGGTGCAAGCGGGCGCACCGTTGGACCGCGTGCGCGACTTGTTGGGACACACGTCCATGGCTACCACGGAGATCTACGCGCACCTGGCGCCGGAAAACGTGCGTGAAGCGGTGAACTTATTGGCGCCTACGTCATGTTTTTGTCACGTTGACGATTCGACAAACAAACAGCAAGACGTAAGTCTTGTGTCCTTCCTGAGACATAGGTTACAGGTGATACCGGAGAGATAGGTTACACAATGGGGGTATTTGGAGGGGTCCAGATGCCTTGGCAGGAGTGTAACCTGGTGGATGAGAGACTGAAGTTCGTAGCAAGATTACTCGATGGCGAGAAGATGGCGGCGCTGTGCCGCGAGTTTGGGATTTCGCGCAAGACCGGCTACAAGATCTTCAATCGGTATCAGAGCTGTGGTTTAGAGGGATTATTCGATCGTAGCCGCAGGCCATATCGCCATGCGAACCAACTGCCGTTTCAAGTAGAAAGGACGATTTTACGCATCAAACGGGAACGGCCGAGCTGGGGGGCGCCGAAGATCCGGGAGAAGCTCCTCCGCGGGTATCCAACGATCAAGCCGCCGGCGACGAGTACGGTGCATGCGGTATTGGATCGCCATGGTTTGGTGAGACGGCGCAAACCCAGGCGTTATAAGGCGAAAGGGACACCGCTACAGGATACGAAGCGACCCAACGGGCTGTGGTGTGCGGACTATAAGGGTGAATTCAGGCTGGGGAATCGCCAGTACTGTTATCCGCTGACGATCAGCGACTACAGCTCGCGTTATCTTTTGGCCTGTGAGGCCCTCGAATCCACCAAGGAGCCGTATGCCTTCACCACGTTTGAAAGGGTATTTCGGGAATACGGGTTGCCCGATGCCATCCGTACCGACAACGGCGTACCGTTCTCAGCCCCCAACGCCTTATACGGTTTGAGCAAGCTATCGGTCTGGTGGTTGCGTTTAGGCATCGCCATTGAACGCATCAAACCGGGACACCCGCAACAAAATGGGCGCCATGAGCGCATGCATTTGACGCTCAAAAAAGAAGCGACCAAGCCGCCCGGATTCAATTTTCTACAACAGCAAAGCACGTTCGATGGGTTCGTGGACCAATACAACCATGACCGGCCCCATGAGGCCCTGAACATGAAATATCCCGGGGAGGTGTATACACCTTCCACCCGAGAATATCAGGGCCTGACTGAGCCCGATTATCCGTTCCATGACAAAACCATCCAGGTCACCCGCTGCGGGCGGATCTGCCTAAATGGGAGAAAAATTAACTTAAGTGCCGTGTTTGCCGGTCAAATCGTCGGTATCCGCGAGGTCGCCGACCAGATTTGGCTTGTGAGCTTTATGCAGTTTGATTTAGGGTATTTCGACGAACACGAATGTAGGGTCGAACCGATCAACAACCCCTTCACCCCAAAAGTGTTAACTATGTCTTCGGAATAAAGTGTTACCCATGTGCCCGGAATGGACCATTGAAAAATTGGCGCGCCCAAGAGGATTCGAACCTCTGACCTTTGGCTCCGGAGGCCAACGCTCTATCCAGACTGAGCTATGGGCGCGAGTGGGACCGCACGTATTCTAGCAGGTGCGCGTGAGACAGCCGAAGGCCCCGGCGCGTCGGCCCGGCAGCCCGAATACGCCTCGCGCGGCACCTCGTTTTCGGCGCAGACCCTGGGTTATAATCCCCGGCTGCCACGCGGGGCGGGGCCCGCGACCACCCTTATCTGATACCAGTTTTGAGCTTTTGGGAGCGTAGAGCCGCATGAGTGAACACGAAATGAGCGATGCTCAGTTTGGGAAAATCTTTGCCACCATGATCGCGTCGATGGCGATGCTGGCAATCGTCCTGATTGTCCTGGCCCTGACTTTTACCAGCGACCTCAACGCCAGGATGGCGGCGCAGAAAGAGGCCGACAAGGCGATGGAGACGACCTCGCGCATCGCTCCCATAGGCAGCATGAAGATTACCGCCCCCGGTGAAGCCGCTGGCACGGCGGCCGGTGAAGGCGGCGCACCGACTGCGCCCGCGGGTGAGACCGCCGGGGCCGAAACAGTTGCCGCCGCGGCACCCTCCGGTGAAGCGGTTTATAACTCGAGCTGCGCCGCTTGCCATACCGCCGGGGTCGCGGGGGCGCCGAAGCTCGGCGATGCCAGTGCCTGGACAGCACGCCTCGAACAGGGCAACGACGTGCTCTATGAACACGCCATTAAAGGATTTCAGGGTTCGGCGGGCATGATGCCGGCCAAGGGGGGAAACGCGAACCTGACCGACGAAGAAGTGAAAGCCGCCGTCGATCACATGATCGCCAACGCCAAGTAAGCGGCGCATGCATCGCATCACCGGGGCCGCCTCAGTGCGGCCCTTTTTTATGCGCGCAGCATGAACGAGCTACACCGGCTACGTGCGACGTTTCCGCGCGCGGGCACACTGACGTGGATCGCTGCCCGGCCGCGTAAGTTCGCGGAACCGGTCAGTATGATGCGCGCGCAACTCAGTCCCGTCTCCGGTCTGGAGAACGACCGCCGCACCACCGGTAAGCGACAGATCACGCTGATCCAGGCGGAACACTTACCGGTCATCGCCGCGCTTTGCGGACTGGAGCGCGTCGATCCCGGGCGGCTGCGCCGGAACCTGGTGGTGGCCGGGATCAACCTGTGGGCGCTACGCGATCGCAGGTTCCGGATCGGGCCGGTCGTCCTCCACGGCACCGGCGCTTGTCATCCGTGTTCGCGTATGGAAACTGCGCTCGGACCCGGCGGTTACAACGCCATGCGCGGACACGGCGGCATCACCGCACGAGTACTGAGCGACGGCTACGTACGTGTGGGCGATCCGGTGTTCGCCGTGACGCCGCCGTCGATGGACGGGCCGGAGTCCTAAACCCGGGTCCACCGCCGGCGGCACCGCGTCAACTGGTGATAATTTCCGGCCCCATGAGTATCGTGGGCAGCCACGTCGAGATGATCGGCACATAGGTCACGAGGATCAGGAAAATAAACATGATTCCGACCCACGGCAGCGCCGCCTTCACGACATTGATGACCGACATCTGCGCGACGCCCGCAGTCACGAACAGATTGAGCCCCACCGGCGGCGTAATCATCCCGATCTCCATGTTCACGACCATGATGATGCCGAGGTGAATCGGATCCACCCCGAGCTCGATGGCGATCGGGAACACCAGGGGCGCAACGATCACGATCAGACCCGACGGTTCCATGAACTGGCCACCGATCAAAAGCAGCACGTTGACCACGACGAGAAACAGAATCGGACCGAAACCAGCGGCCAGCATCGCTTCGGTGATTGCCTGGGGAATCCGTTCCTCGGTGAGCACGTGCTTCAGGATCAACGCGTTGGCAATGATAAACAACAGCATGATCGTGAGCTTGCCCGCCTCGAACAGCGTATGCTTGGTATCTTTGTGAAACCACGCTGTCAATAGGGACATCGGCTTACTCAACACTGACACCTTCTGATCGCCCTCGCCTCTCAGCGGACCCATGTCCCGGTAGATGAAGTTGGAAATCAGAAACGCGTACACCGCCGCCACCGCTGCGGCCTCGGTGGGAGTGAAGATTCCGCCGTAAATCCCGCCCAGGATGATGACGATCAGGAACAGTCCCCAACCCGCCTCGCGGGCGGCCTCGAACCATTCCCCCCAACTGGCGCGTGGCTGCGCCGGCAAACCGCGGAATTTGGCGGCGATAAAGATCCCCACCATGAGCATCAATCCGGCAATCAAACCGGGAAACACGCCGGCGAGGAACATACGTCCGACGGAGACGTCCACCGCCGCGGCATACACCACCATGACGATGGATGGGGGAATGAGAATGCCCAGTGTGCCGGCGTTACAGATCACGCCGGCGGCAAACTCCTTGCTATAGCCCACCTGCCGCATCCCGGCAATCACGATCGTGCCGATCGCCACCACCGTCGCCGGCGAGGACCCGGACAACGCGGCAAACAGCATGCACGCGAACACGCCGGCGATGGCCAGTCCGCCGGCGAAATGCCCCACGCTGTCGATCGCAAACCGGATGATCCGTTGCGCTACACCGCCGGTGGACATGAACGCCGACGCCAGTATGAAGAACGGGATCGCCAGCAGCGTGTAGTGTCCGGACAACGCATCGAACAGCGTTTGCGCTATCGATGCGAGTGAGGCTTCCGAGTGGAGCATGAGAAAGATGATGGAGGACAATCCCAGACTGACCGCGATCGGCACGCCGATCAACAGGAATCCGACAACCATACCAAACAGTATCAGCACATCCATGGCTCAACCCTCCTTCACTTCGGCCGCGACTTCGTCGATCAGATCGTCGACCTCGTGGCTCGCAATCACCATCTCCTGCTCGCCGGTCCATATCCGCCAACCGGCCTGTAGGAAGCGAAACGTCAGCAGCACCATCCCGAGCGGCAACGCGAAATAGGGGATAAACCGCGGCAGCTTCTCCCAACGTTCGCCCTCATTCAGGTAGGGTGCCAGAAACTGGAGAAACTCGGGCATGTGGATATCGTTGACTTCGTACCAGGCCCGTTGACCGATGAACGGTGTCCAGTACTGCCAGGCGCCGATCACCAGAAAAGCGGAGAACACGAGACACGCGCCCACCGCTACCAAACCGAAGAACTTGCGCCACCCCGGTGGCAAGTGGGTAACCAGAACGTCCACACCCAGGTGCGCCCCGATCTTGACGCAATACGAAGCACCGACCAGCACCAGCCAGGCAAACAGAAACACGGTCGTCTCCAGCGCCCACAGGATGTTCGTGTTGAACACGTAGCGTGCGATCACGTTGGCAAACGTGATGATGGTCATGATGCCGAGCAGGATGGCGATGAAGCTCTCCTCGATCTCATCGATCACTCGGCCAAACTTTGTCTTCGGCTCTACGCGCATCTCATTCCCTCCTCGAATACCCCGCGGTCACACACCGCGTGTCCGGTCGGGCGACCGGACACGCGATGCTTATACGTCGATGAGCGCTTCTCTGGGCGGTATCGCATGTGGATACGCGCCCGGCTCCCCGCTTACTTGTTGTAGGATACCGCCGCCTCGATGACGTCCGCGCCGATGTCGCCCTCGAATTTCTTCCATACCGGCTTCATCGCCTCCACCCACTGCTGGCGCTGTTCCGGGCTCAAGGCACGCACTTCCGACCCGGCCTCTATGATGAGCTTCTTGTTCCGCTCGTTCACCGCCGTGGATTCCGCGTTACGCTCGGCCGTAACCTCTTTGACGATTTTCGCGAACTGATCCTTTACATCCGGCTTCAGACCGTCCCACCATTCCGTCGACGTAACGAGGAGGTAATCGATAATGCCGTGGTTGGTTTCGGTGATCCCGTCCTGGACTTCGAAAAACTTCTGTCCGTAAATATTCGACCAGGTGTTTTCCTGGCCGTCGATAACCTTGGTCTGCAGCGCGCCGTACACCTCTTTGAACGACATTTTCTGCGGGCTGGCGCCGATGGCCTCGAACTGGGCCACGAGCACGTCCGATGCCTGCACGCGGAACTTCAGTCCCTTGGCGTCGTCCGGGCTCAGTAGCGGCCTGTTGGCCGACATCTGCTTCATCCCGTTGTGCCAGTAGGCGAGTCCCAACAAACCCTTTCGTTTCATCGCTTGCAGCAGCTTCTGACCGTCCTCGGAGTTCTGGTAGGCATCGACCGCGTTGACGTCCTGGAACACGAAAGGCAGGTCGAACAAACGGTATTTCTTGGTAAACGTCTCGAACTTGGAGAGCGACGGCGCCGCTAACTGCACGTCCCCCTGCAGCATCGCTTCCAGCACCTTGTCGTCGTCATACAGGCTCGAGTTGGGGAACACCTGCATACAGGCCTTGCCGTTCATCTCCTCGTTGACGCGCTTCTCGAGCAGCGCCGCGGCAATCCCCTTCGGGTGCTTGTCGGTATTGGTGACGTGACTGAATTTGATCACCACCTCCCCGTCCTCGCAGGAGGCGTGGGCCACAGGGCTCAAAAACGCCAGGCAAAGGGGGACTACTATCGCTTTTCGATACATCAGTTTTTTCTCCTCAAGTGGTATTGAAAAGGCTCGCCAGCACCGGACTCTCAAGACCGGTTCCTGATCGAATAATGGTATTCGTTTGCAAAGGGGATGCCAAATCCGGCATGCGGATATTTTCCGGTTCTAGCGGGCTTTCCGGCGCGCTCTGGAGGCGGCCTGTATGGATTTCCACACAAACCCCGGACCCGCGTGTTCGGATCTCCACACCCGGCGCCCTGGTCAGCGAAACTTGTCCTGCTTGATCGCGTACTTGCCGAGCTTGTCGTAGAACGTCTTACGCGGGATCCCCAGTGCACGGTAGGTCTTCTGTACGTTCCCCTGGTGACGGGCCAGCATTCGCTCTATGAGCAGTTTCTCGAAACGCTCGACCCGCTGCGGCAAATTCAACTCGCCGTTCGCACCGTCGTATTCCGGGGAGAGGAGATCCAGTTCGCCCAACTCGTTCCCCAACACGAAACGATCGGCCGCGTTCTTGAGCTCGCGAACGTTGCCGGGCCACGAGTGCATGAGCAACCGTTCGACGATTTCCTGCGTGATTTCCGGCGCGTCCCGTTCGAACCGATTGACCGCGCCCTGCACGAAGTGCTCGAACAACAATGGTATATCCTCCTGCCTTTCCCGCAGAGGTGGCAGAAGCAGCTCGACGACGTTCAAGCGGTAGTAGAGATCCTCGCGAAACTCGCCACGTTCGCTCAATTCCTTGAGATCGACTTTGCTCGCCGCCAGTACGCGCACGTCCAACGGAATGGACGCATTCGAACCCAAACGCTCTACCGAACGCTCTTGCAGAACCCGCAGGATTTTTGCCGCCAGCGACAACGGGACGCTTTCAATCTCATCGAGAAAAATGGTTCCGCAGTTGGCGCTTTCGAATCGTCCGATGCGCCGCTTGTGTGCGCCGGTGAAACTGCCGGCCTCGAAACCGAATAGTTCGGATTCCACCATCGTGTCCGGAATGGCGGCACAGTTCACCGCGACAAAAGGGCCCGAGCGGCGCGGGCTCTGCTGATGAATCGCGCGCGCGACGAGCTCCTTCCCGGTACCCGTTTCGCCTTTGACCAACACGTCCACCTGGGCGGAGGCGATCGCCGCAATCTTGTCCTTCAATTTCAGGATGGCATTCGATTCACCAATCAGCGACTCGCCGTGCTGAGCGGCGAGCTTGCTGCGCAGCGTCCGGTTCTCGAGCACCAGGGCACGCTTCTCCACCGCCCGGTTCAGGACGTCGATCAACGCTGCGTTGCGAAACGGCTTCTCTATGAAATCGTAAGCGCCATCCTGTATCGCTTTGACCGCCGTCGAGACGTCGCCGTGCCCGGTGATGAGCACCACCGGAATATCGGCATCGATGTCCTTGACCCTGGCCATGAGCGCGAGCCCGTCGATGCCCGGCATTCTGATATCGGTGACCACCACCCCTGGCCAGTCTCGTCGCAACGCGTGCAGCGCCGGCTTGCCGCTACTATAACCGGTTACCTCGAACCCCTCGAGTTCAAGCGTCTGCTTCAGCGCACCGCGCAAATCGTCGTCGTCGTCGACGAGGATCACCGATTTCATGCGTTATTCAATCCTCGGCAGTGTGACGACAAAACAAGCGCCACCCCCTGGACGATTACAGGCCGTCAGTTGACCGTCGAACTGCTGTACTATGCCATGCGCGATGGACAAACCCAATCCCAGACCCATGCCGATTTCCTTGGTTGTGAAAAACGGATCGAACACCTGGTCTAAATGATCCGGATCGATACCGGGACCGTTATCCATCACTTCCGTGACCAATTTTCCGTCGGCCTCGCTTTGACGTACCGCCAACCGCGGCTCGGGCGAATGCTCCATGGCATCGAGCGCGTTGGTGAACAGATTGACGAACACCTGTTCGAGCCGCACCGCGTTACCGCGCACCCGAGCGCCCGCCACCAAGCGCACGTCACACTCGGCCTGTAGCGTGCGCAGTCGCGCATTCACCAGCGACAATGCGTCGTTGATGCACACCTCCAGATCGACCGCTTCGAGCACATCGTCCGTTTTTCGCGAGTAGGTCTTAAGATGCGCCATGATCTGCGCCATGCGGTCTGAGATTCTGAGAATTTCCCGCAGGTTCTGGCTCGCCTCCGTGCGCGCATCCCGGTCCAGCAAGGTGATCGCGTTGTCCGCGTACGCGTTGATCGCGGCCAGCGGTTGGTTCAACTCGTGGGTTACACCGGCGGACAGTTGTCCCAGCGTCGCGAGCTTGGCGGCATGAATCAATTCGTCCTGGGCCCGGCGCAGATCGCGTTCGGCGCGCCGGCGCTCTGCAATCTCCTGTTGCAGTTCTCGATTGCTTTGCGTCAACGCCCGGGTGCGTTCGCCGACGCGCTTTTCGAGTTCGTCGCGCGCCTCGATCAGTTCTTGTTCGGTGCGCTGCCGGAACGCGAGCTGTTCGCGCAGACTCACGCGCCGCAGCGCGGCGGCCGAGAGCAAACCCCAGCACATCAGCGCCACGAGTACCGCGCCCCCGGTCTGATAAACGATCCGGCGCTCGAGCAGGGTCAAGTCACCGAGCGCATGGGCGGTCCAGCCGAGATCCGGCAGCGGGCGCACGATGCGCAGATAGTCTTTGGATCTATCCTCCCTCGTTACGCGAATCGTATCACCCATGGTCGTGGCGCCCACCGTTTCGAAGGACAACGGTACCAGCCGGGACAGCGGATACTGCTGTTGGTCGCGAATCGCGGTCACCGCTTCATCGTCGAGTTGCCGCAAAGACGAGAACTGCCAGTCGGGTTTGTTGGTGGAAAACACCACACCGTGCTCATCGGTAACGAGTAGCGTTACGTCGTATTTGCGCCACGCTTGCTCCAACCGGTCCATGCTGACTTTGACCACCGACACACCGATGATCTCCGAGCGCTCGTCGTGAACCGGGTAGGAGAAGTAGTAACCGCGCCGCAGCGACGTCGTTCCAAGGGCGAAGTAACGACCCGCCCCGCCGCGCATCGCATCGCGAAAATAGGGCCGAAACGCGAAATTGCGTCCGACGAAAGTCGGCGTTTGATCCCAGTTACTCGCCGCCACCGTCGTGCCCGAACGATCCATCAGGTAGGTATCTCCAGCGCGCGACACCTGATTGACGTATTCGAGTTTGCGATTCACGCGCATCGCCTGCGCGGGATCGCCAACGCCGCTCAAGACGTCGATCACTGCGGCGTCGCGGGCCACCACCCGCGGCAGGAACGCGTACTTTTCGATCTCGCCGCGTAACCCGCTGGCAAACAGGTCGAGCTGCGCGCGCACTTCGCGGCCGAAATCGGCGAGCAACCGATCGCGGCTGATTTCGAACGTAGCCCACGCCACCACCGGTACCACGACAAGTAGGTACACGATCGTGAGGCGCTGCAAATTCGCTGTCGTCAACACTGGGCGTCCCCGGTCAACCGGATGAGTCCTTGCCGTCGGCGCGTTCAAGGATACGGTAGTTTAGCGCTTCCGCCGCGTCCGCGGCGTCAATCTCCTCGTGGCCGGCAAGATCGGCAATCGAGCGCGCGACGCGCAAGGTCCGATGATAAGCGCGCGCCGACAACCCGAACCGGTCCATCGCCGTATCGATGAGTGTGCGGGCGCGTTCCTCCAAGATACAGGTCGCCTCCAGCGCCGGCACTTCCAAACAGTGGTTGAGCGCGCCTGCGCGCGCGTACTGGCGGCGCCGGGCGGCGAGCACCCGCGCGCGCACCGTGGCGCTGGCCTCTCCCGCCTGCAGGGTATCCTGCAGCACACGGCGTGGGACGGGGGGCACCGGAATGCGTATATCGATACGGTCCAGGAGCGGCCCGGAAAGACGGGCGCGATACCGCTCCACTTGTTCGACGGTACACACACAGCGTCCGTTCGGGTCTCCCTGCCACCCGCACGGGCAGGGATTCATCGCCGCCACGAGTTGAAACCGGGCCGGATATTCGACCCGCGCGGCGGCTCGCGAAATCGACACCGAACCGGTCTCCAGCGGTTCCCGCAACTGCTCCAGGGCGCGACGGTCGAATTCCGGCAACTCGTCCAGAAACAGTACACCGTTGTGCGCCAGCGATACCTCGCCGGGACCCGGCTGCCGACCGCCCCCCACCAGGGCGACGGTCGAAGCGCTGTGGTGCGGCGTGCGAAACGGCCGCTGGCGCCAGCGCATCGGATCCAGGCCGGTATTACTGGACGAATAGACCGCCCCGGTCGCCAGCGCTTCGTCTTCATCGAGGTCCGGTAGCAGGCCCGGGAGCCGCGCGGCGAGCATGGACTTACCGGTGCCCGGCGGGCCGACCATCAATACACTGTGTCCGCCGGCGGCGGCCACCGTCAAGGCGCGCTTGGCCGCCCATTGACCGCGCACGTCACTCAAGTCCGGGGTGGCGCCCGTGGCGGGCAGCGGCGGTGGCGGCGCGAACGGGGTCGGTGGGGCGCCATCGTGCAGCGTCGCCACGACGTGCAACAGATGACCGGCGCCCAACCCCTGCAAGCCACCGACCAGCCCGGCCTCCGGCGCGTTGTCTTCTGCGATCACCAACGCGCGTCCGGCGCGCTTGCACGCCAGCGCCGCCGGCAGCACACCGCGCACGGCCCGCAGGTGCCCGGTCAGCGCCAGCTCGGCAAGAAACTCGTGCGCCGCCAGCACACACCCGGTCAGTTGACCGGAGGCGGCGAGAATACCGATTGCGATCGGTAGATCGAAACGCCCGCCCTCTTTCGGCAGGTCGGCGGGCGCCAGGTTGACGGTGATGCGACGCGCGGGAAATTCGAACTCGGAGGTGACCAGCGCGCTGCGCACGCGCTCCTTGCTTTCTTTCACCGCGGCGGCCGGCAGCCCGACGATGGAAAAGCCGGGTAATCCGTTCGTTAGATGTACCTCGACGTCCACGGCGACCGGACACACCCCGGCAAGTGCGCGGCTATGTACAACGGCAATCGACATGGGTTTCCATCCTTGGCCCTACCGCTCCTTTGAAATATCGGCGACAACCGCTACCCGTCTTTGTATCGCGCCTCCAGCGCCGCTACCTGACGTTCGAGTTGCTCCACTTTTTCTCGCGTCCTTTGCAGGACCGCCTGCTGCACTTCGAACTCCTCCAGCGTGACGAGATCCAGCCGCTCGCAGGCGCTGCGCAGTGCGGTCTTGGCGCTGTCCCGCACCTCGTCGCCGAGGTCGGCAGGCAGGATATCGCCGATCACGGCGGACAGTCGCTCGAACAGGTCAGTGGGTCGGTTTGTCATCGGTCCAGTGTATCAAACCGGGTACGCCCGCCAAAGCTGCACGAAACGGGTGCAAACCGGTCTGCGGCGTGCTTCGGCACTGTGCACGGGTTCTGGTCGCGGCTTGCGCGCATCGCACGAAGTCTTTGTTTCTAAGCGTGAAAAAGCCTTTGGCACACATCGTGCTTAGAGCCGATCTCATTGCACACAAGCGCTCAAACAAAGACGGCACGCTTCCATTAACCAGACTTTTAGGAATAGCACAATGAAAAAATCCATTTTGGTCAGCGGGCTCACGATGATTGTTGCCGGCGGCTCCCTAGCCTCGCAACCGGTGCATGCCGAAGGGCCGGTATCCGTATCCGCCAACGTGGCACTGTCCACCGACTATGTATTCCGCTATGTATCGCAAACCATGGAAGAGCCGGCCATCTCCGGCGGTTTCGATCTGGCGTTCGCCGACACCGGTTTCTACCTCGGAACCTGGGCCTCCAACGTCGACTTCGGCGACGACGCCACCATCGAGATCGATTTCTACGGTGGTTGGACCACCGAATTCGGCAACGGACTCGGGCTCGATGTCGGCATTATCGACTACGAATACTTCGACGACGACAGCAACCCGAACATCGTCGAGATCTACGGCGGATTGAGTTACGGAATCGCCAGCGCCACGCTTTACTACGGCGTAGATAACGAACTCGGCGAGGACAGCGACACGGATAACTATTTCTGGATCGAGGGCGAGCTGTCGCATGACTTCGGTCCCGCCGCGGTCACCGGAACCATCGGTCGTTTCGAATCCGATGACTTCGACGACGAATATTTCGGCTGGAGCATCGGCGTTTCCACCGAGCTGCTCGGCCTGGGCCTCGACCTCACCTACTACGACACGGACTCCGACGGGGAAGACTTGTTTGGCGACGACCTCGCCGGTGACCGCGTTGTGTTCACCGTATCCAAAGAAATCTGAGGACTGCCATGAAGCTCATCAGCGCAATTATTAAACCGTTCAAACTCGACGACGTCCGTGACGCTCTGGCCGAGCTCGGAGTGCGCGGTATGACGGTGACCGAAGTCAAAGGTTTCGGCCGGCAAAAGGGCCACACCGAACTGTATCGCGGCGCCGAGTACGCGGTCGACTTCCTGCCCAAAATTAAACTCGAGGTGGCGATCGAGGACGGTCTAGTGGACCAGGTGATCGAATCGATTTCCGGCGCCGCGAAGACCGACAAGATCGGCGACGGGAAGGTGTTCATCACCAATCTGGAGCAGGTCTATCGAATCCGCACCGGCGAGACCGGCAACGATGCACTGTAACAAGCGGGGTGAAACGTGATTAATCGAATAACCAAATCTACGCTCGCACTCGCGGGCGCAGGCGCGTTGCTGGCGACGGGAACCGTGATGGCGCAGGAGACTGCGACGCTCGATACCGGCGACACCGCATGGATGATGACCGCCACGGCACTGGTGCTGTTCATGACCATACCGGGGCTGTCGTTGTTTTACGCCGGAATGGTACGTAGCAAGAACGCATTGTCGGTGATGATGCAGTGTTTTGCCATTACCTGCCTGATGACCATTCTGTGGGCGTTGTACGGCTACAGTCTGGCGTTCGGCGACGGTGGTGCGTTCAATCAGTGGATCGGCGGACTCGGCAAACTGTTCATGGCCGGGGTTGAGGTCGATACCTTGAGCGGCACGATTCCGGAAAGCGTATTCGCCATCTTTCAGATGACCTTTGCCATCATTACGCCGGCGCTCATGGTCGGTGCATTCGCCGAACGCATGAAGTTCTCCGCGATGCTGCTGTTCATGGCGCTGTGGCTGACCGTCGTCTACGCGCCGGTTTGCCATTGGGTATGGGGCGGCGGCTGGCTGGGCGACTTGGGCGTGCTCGACTTCGCCGGCGGTACCGTGGTGCACATCAACGCCGGCGTGGCGGGTCTCGTCGCCGCACTGGTCATCGGTAAGCGCAAAGGCTATCCGCGTACCGCCATGCCGCCGCACAGCCTGGTGCTGACTCTGGTTGGCGCCGCCATGCTGTGGGTCGGTTGGTTCGGGTTCAACGCCGGCAGCGAGCTGGCCGCCGACGGCACGGCCGGCATGGCGATGGTGGTCACGCAAATCGCTACCGCCGCCGCGGCGCTCGCCTGGATGTTCAGTGAATGGACAGCGCATGGCAAACCGAGCGCGTTGGGAATCGCCTCCGGGGCGGTGGCCGGCCTGGTTGCGATCACCCCGGCTTCCGGATTCGTCGGGCCGATGGGGGCACTGGCCATCGGTGCCGCATCGGGTTGGGGTTGTTACGTCGCGTCGGTCAAGATCAAGCGTTCGATGGGATACGACGATTCACTCGACGTATTCGGCGTACATGCGGTCGGCGGCATCATCGGCGCCGTATTGACCGGCGTTTTCGTAAGCGCTGCGCTCGGCGGTACCGGCCTCGGGGACGGCGTCTCCATGGGCGCCCAGGTGGGCAAGCAGATCGTCGGCGTGGTGGCGACCATCGTTTACGACGTGATCCTTACCGTGATCCTCTTGAAACTCGTCGACGGCATGATCGGACTACGGGTCAGCGAAGACGAAGAAACCGAGGGTCTGGATATCGTTCTGCACGACGAGCGCGGTTACAACCTGTGACCGGATGCATACCTGTTCAGCAGCGGGCGGGGCACCCCGCCCCGCCCGCTAACGCGCTGCACGGTGCGAGGCAGAGCTCAGTTTAGAAACGACAGCGCTTCGCGCCGGTATTCCACGTAGGATTCGTCGCGCAACTGCCGCAACCACCGGTTGTAACGTTCGTCGGACTTGCGGGCGCGGATCTGCTGGCGTGCATTGTTGCGCGCTAACTCGTTACCCATCTCCTCGGACCTGCGGTCGAGCACCTGGATGAGGTGCATACCGAACGGCGTGCGCACCGGATTGCTGATCTCGTCGATGTCCAGGCGGTTCATGACTTGTTCGAACGGCCGCACGGTGTCGCCCGGCGATAACCATCCCAACTCGCCACCACGGGTGCTCGACACCGGATCGCCGGAATGCGCCCGCGCCAGCTCGGCGAAATCATCGCCCCCTTCGATGCGCTCGCGAATGCGCATCAACCGCGCCCGAGCCTCATTGGGGGAAATGAAATCGTCGATGGGAATCAGGATGTGGCGTACCCGGGTTTGTTCGACGCGATCGCTGACCTGTCCGCGCACGTCGTTCAGCTTGAGGATGTGAAATCCGTTGGGACTGCGTAATACATCGCTGAATCCACCCGGTTCGAGACCGCTGAGCGCGGTCAGGAACAGCTTGGGCAACTGCCCGGCCTTGCGCCACCCCATGCGCCCGCCGTCCAGCGCATCCGGGGCTTCTGAGTTGGCGACCGCCGCTTGCTCGAAATCCCCGCCCGCGCGCAGTTCCTGCACCAATTGCTCGGCGCGTTGTTTGGCCGCTTCCCGGTCCGCGTCGTCGGCGCCCTCCGAGACCCGGAGCAAAATGTGTGAGACGTCGAACTCGCTGTCGGCGCCGCTTTGACTCTCCTGGGATTCGAGAAAACTGTCGATCTCGTCTTCGGTCACCAGCACTCGGCTCGTAATTTCCCGTTCTACGAGCCGCCGGACGGTAAGCTGGGTCTTCACGTTTTCGCGGAACGCCCCCATCGTCACGCCGTCATTCACGAGCAGCCGTTCCAATTGCTCTACCGAGAGTTTGTTGCGTTCCGCGAGCGCGCGTACGGCATCGTCGACCATCGCGGGAGGCACGTCGATACCGGTTCGTTCCGCAACTTGCATTTGGATCTTGTCGTTGATCATACGCTCGAGAACTTGGCGTTGCAGGACTTCATCGCGCGGCAGGCGCGCATTTCTCGCCCGCAGGTCGCTTTTAACGCTGTTGATCTGGCGCTTGAGCTCTGATTCGGTGATGACGTCGTCGTTTACGATCACGACGATGCGGTCGATTTCGGTGCCTCTCACCGCACCGGTGCCGGTCGCCAGCAACACCAGCACCCCCATCAAAAAACCGCTGAATTTAGTCACTCCCGATCCTCACACTCCGACCTGAACTCGGACACCCAGAGGCGCCCACCCCTTTCGATAAGGCAAATGGGGGCAGCCTGTCGCGTTCATAACCACCGAGGCCGCTCGGCCGCCGCCCGTGAGCCGGGCACTGGTGCGGCCCAACGCCAGATCAAAATCCCGCGCGTATACGCGTCAACCCGGTAAGCTCCAGCTCGAAGATGACCGCATTTCGCGTCTCGCCCGAGTTTTCGACGCGTTGCTGGAAAAATCCGCGTACCTTCCAGCAACAGGCATCGTAGCCGGCCCCCACCTTGGTTTCCAGGTTTTCGTCGTCGCGCAGGGAATACCGCTCAGTGAAGCTGAGTGTCCATCGATCGCTCAACGGCAACGCGGCGAAGATATTGAACTGTTCCAGCGCATCACGTGAAAACCGGTATTCGAAATCCACGAATTTCCGCGGGTTGGCGCGATAACGCAGGTCGAACTTGCCTTCCCGCACCTCACTGTCGTCGTCGTTCCACTGTAGAAAACCGTAGGTCGACCAGCGTGGCGTGAGGTTTGCCACCACTTCGGCGAGAAAATCGGACGTGTCGTCGGTGAATGTTCCGTCGAACAAGGTGACTTCCCGATCTTCCAGGAAGAATATCTGGCCGATACTGCCGCGCATCCACTCGCGCCCGGTGTCTTCGTGGATGAAGCGGCTGGTGACGCCCAGCGTAATCTGGTTCGTATCACCGATCCGGTCGCCGCCGAAGAACCGTTCTTCCCGGAACAGGTTGCCGAAGTTATTGAAATTGACGTCGCTGGTATCGAAGACCGGCAAGTCGTCCTGGTCTTCCTCGGGGATATAGACGTAGAACGCGCGGGGTTCCAGCGTATGGAGAAAATTCTCGCCCAACCAGGTGGCGTTGCGCTCGAAGGCGATACCGGTATCCACGCTGAAGATGGGTACGGTGGCGCTGGGGCTGCTGTCCTGGTCCGGCGCCGTATCGCTCAGGTCGTAGGAAATGTGCCGCAGCGATGCCCTCGGGCGCACGAAACCCCATTCGTTGCGCCAAACCTGCCACAGCGCGGGCGTAACGTTCAGCCGCGTGCCGTCGGTCCGTTCGTCGTGATCGAAGCGCACCAACTCCGTCTCCAACCGGCTGCGGATCTCCCACGGTCCCTTGGGAAAATTCCCGGTGAGGCGCAACTGCGGCAGCCGGTCGAACGGTTCGTTGACCGGCGCGATGTTTGGATCCACCGTCTGGTAAGCGAACGCGCGCGCCTGAAAGTCCCAGATCCGGCCGTTATACGCGACTTGCGCGATTTGCGGCAGAAAAGTCGTGGCGGACACCTGCACGTCGTTGCTGAAGTCGTCGAAATAGTCGTCGTCGGACACCGCCTGCACGTCGACTTTGCCGCTCCAGCGCCGGCTGAACTCGTGATTGTGACGAACCCAGAAACGGCCCCGGTCGTCGTCGAATTCGCTGTCGTCAGGCATGTATTCGCCGTACAGGAAACCCCGGTAGTCTTCCCGTAGATACCGGAAATCGGCGGACACCTGCAGTCCACGATTGGTGTATATGCGGGGCGTAATCGTGGCATCGTAGTTGGGCGCGATGTTCCAGTAATACGGCGTCGCGAAGACGAAGCCGGAATCCTCCTGCGCGCCGAAACTGGGAAACAGGAATCCCGTCTTGCGTTCGTCGTTGATGGGAAAACTGATGGCCGGCAAGTAAAACACCGGTACGTCACGGAACCGCAGCCAGACGTTCTTGGCCAAGCCCTGCCCGGTGCCCTGATCGATGGTCAGCTCCCGGGCGGTCAGCAGGACGTCGTCCTGCGCTTTGGCGCACGTCGTATAAGTCACGTTCTCCAAGCGCGTCACGTCGTGCCCTTCGAAAAACACTTTCTCCGCATCACCGCGCGCTTGGATATACACGCTGTCCTCGTCTTTCGGGCGTCGGTCGCGGTGCGCCAGTTGATACTTGGCCTTATCGGCTTCGCCGATGTGAGTGGGCACCTGAAAGCGGAGGTAGTCGGCTTCGAGCCGATCGCCGGCCGGCGAATACAGTACGACACTGCCCTTGCCTTCCACTTCGTCGGTTTCACGATGGTAGGTGACTTCGTCGGCGAACAACGCTTCGCGGCCGCGCTTCATCTGCGCATTGCCGCGCATGGTCACCGTTTTCCTCCTTTACCGACTCGACCTCGTCTCCCTCCAGTTCCACCGGATACTGCCCGTCGGCGTCGGGTTCACCGGAGATCGCCGGTCGTAACAGCGAATCGGGGATGCAGATCGGGCCGGCGCCGGCCCAGCCCGGCCACAAGACCGAAATCACCAGCACTCGTGCGCACCAACCGGGGAGTATGAGTGCCGGTGAGGGAAAGGAGAATGGCGTGTTGTCTCGGCCACTAAATCGCATAGAATCAATGCCTTTTATTTTGTGTATCGGTCGTCGGCGGAATACGACCCCGCTCCCCGAGGCGTCCATACGATCCGGAAGATCGCATTCCCGGCCATGTGTGAGGCGGATTATAGAGGTTCTTAAGTTTTGGGATGAAAGGTTGAATGCGTTACGCGCGTGGCTTCAGAGTACCCTGCGCCGCGACGAGGTATCGCTGGCACCGGCCTCGTCCGACGCGAGTTTCCGCCGTTACTTTCGCATCGACGCCCCACCGCGCTCGCTGATCGCGATGGACGCGCCGCCGGAGCACGAAAACATCGATGCGTTCCTGGCGGTGGGACGCCGGTTCTTGGCGCTCGGTTTGAACGTACCCGCCGTGCTGGCCGTCGACCGGTCGCGCGGATTTCTGCTGGTCACGGATCTCGGCTCCGCCACTTATCTGGAACATCTACAGCCGCACACCGCGGACCGGTTGTACGACGATGCCCTGAACGCGCTCGCCGTGTTGCAAAGGGGCACCTTCGACGAGGGTCCACCGTTTCCGGACTACGACCGTGCGGCCCTGATGGCGGAGATGGAGCTGTTTCGCCAGTGGTACATCCCCGCATTTCGGCGCGGGTGTGCTCGGCGCGAACGCGCACCGGCACATCGACCGCGCGTTCGAGACCCTTGCCGCGAGGCGCTGAGCCAACCGCAAGTGCTCGTGCACCGCGACTACCACTCGCGAAATCTGATGGTGTGCGCCGACAATAATCCCGGCATCCTGGATTTCCAGGACGCGGTCACCGGCCCCATCACCTACGACTCGTGTCCCTGCTCAAGGACTGCTACATCGCCTGGCCCGTGGACCGGGTCAGAGACTGGGGCGCTCGGGTATCGGGACCGCGCGCAAGAATGCGGACTGCTCTCCGGCGTCGACGACGAGCGGTTCCTGCGCTGGGTCCACCGGGTGGGCGTGCAGCGGCATATCAAAGTACTCGGTATCTTCGCGCGCCTGTATCTGCGCGACGGCAAGCCGGCATATCTCGACGACCTGCCGCTGGTGCACCGATATCTGCTCGATGCCACCGCGCGCGATGCGGAGCTGGGCGCTTGCACGACCTCCTGGCTGCCATGCCGCCACCCGCTGATGCCCATGGACGCGCTGATCTGGCCGCCGGGCGCGGCGAGCGCTTGCGACCGCTCACCGACACGACTCCCAAACCACTGCTCGAAGTCGCCGGTAAGCCGCTGATCCGCCACCACATCGACGCCCTGGCCGCGGCCGGTATCGAGTCTTTGGTGATCAACCTGGCGCACCTCGGCGATCGGATCGAGCGTTGCCTGGGCGACGGCGCCGATTACGGCGTCGCGATCCGCTATTCGCGCGAGCCGACCGGCGCGCTAGAAACCGGCGGCGGGATCCTGAACCGCCTTGAGCGATTGTCCCGGCGACCCGTTTCTGGTCGTGAACGGCGACATCTGGACCGATTTCGATTTCCGCCAGCTACCGGTACAGATCGCCGGTTGGCGCATTTGGTTCTGGTCGCCAACCCGGCGCACCACCCGAACGGCGATTTCTGCCTGGAGGACGACCGGGTCACGGAGATCTCGGCGTGCCGCTGCACCGCCCTCACCTACAGCGGGATCGGCATGTACCGCCGCGCGCTGTTTGCCGATTGCACGCCCGGCGTTCCCCTCGCACCGCTGTTACGCCGCGCCGCGCGCACCGGGCGCGTCAGCGGCCAGCGCCATGACGGCGCGTGGACCGACGTCGGCACGCCCCGCGGCTTAACGCACTGCGGCGACGCACGCACGGCGGCGATCGCGCCTAGAGGGACGTGTGCCGTCAGCGCAGGTCGAGCACGGCGGCGCCCTGGATGCGGCCGGTGCGCACGCCGTCCAGGCGCCCGGTTGGCGTCCGGCAAGGGAAATTCCGACACGTGGGTGGCGACCGGCGCCGCGGCGATCGCGTGCATGAATGCGTGGCCGTCCTCGCGGGTGAGATTGGCCACCGACCGAATCACCCGCTCCCGCCACAACCACGCGTAAGGAAAACTCGGTATGTCGCTCATGTGGATGCCCGCACAAACTACGGTTCCCCCTGCTCCCACCGCGCGCAGCGCCGTCGGTACCAGCTCGCCCACCGGCGCGAACAGGATCGCCGCATCCAGGTCCACCGGCGGGCGCTGGTCCGAACCGGACGCCCACACCGCGCCCAGCGTGCGCGCGAAGTCCTGTCCCGCGCGGTCGCCGGGTCGCGTGAACGCGTAGACCTCGCGACCCTCGTGGTGCGCCAGTTGCGCCAGGATGTGCGCGGCGGCGCCGAAGCCGTACAAGCCGAGGCGCGGCGCGTCGCCGGCCATACGGTAGGCGCGGTAGCCGATCAACCCCGCGCACAACAAGGGCGCGGCGTCGAGATCGCCATAGCGGTCGGGAATCGGAAAACAGAAGCGATGCTCGGCGGTCACGTAGTCCGCATAGCCGCCATCGCGCGTATAACCGGTGAATACCGCCCGTTCGCACAGGTTCTCCCGCCCGCCCCGGCATTCGCGGCACCTCGCCGCAGGTAGGGCCGAGCCACGGCACGCCAATACGCCGACCCACAGCGTCGGCCGCCACACCGGGCCCGCATTCAACGATGGTGCCGACGATCTCGTGCCCCGGGACCAGGGGCAGGGTCGGGTGGGTGAGCTCGCCGTCACACACGTGCAGATCGGTACGGCACACCCCGCACGCCGCCACCCGGATCAACACTTCGCCCGCCGCCGGCCGCGGCGGTTCGCGCTCCACCAGCGTGAGCGGTGTGCCCGGCCGTTCCAGCACCATCGCGCGCACGGTTCAACCGCCGCCGGCGGCGCGCGACGGCGCCGCCGGCGCGTCGAGCCACGCGCACAGCCGCGCCACCAGGTCGCGCCGCACCACGGCCAGCGACCGGTGGTCGCCGAGCGTACGCAGTTGCGTGACTTTGAGATCCCGGTAGCCGCAGGGATCGATGCCGGGTGAACGGTTCGAGGTCCATGTCGACATTGAGACTCAGACCGTGATAGGTGGCGCCGCGCCGCACACGCAAACCGAGCGCCGCGACTTTCTCGCCCGCCACGTACACCCCCGGCGCCCCCGCGTGGCCGCCCCGCGTCGATCTCCAGATCCGCCAGCAGATCGACCACCGCCTGTTCCAGACCCTCGACCACACGTTTGACCCCCATCCGCCGCCGCCGCAGATCCACCAGCAGATACACCACGAGCTGACCGGGCCCATGGTAGGTGATCTGCCCACCCCGGTCGGTCTTCACCACCGGGATGCCGGACGCGTCGGACGGTTCGAGCGTGCAGCTCTGTCCCTGCGTGTATACGGGCGGATGCTCCACCGTCCACAGTTCGTCCCCGGTGGCGGGTCGACGCGCATCCGTGAAAGTCCGCATCGCCCGCCACACGGCCAGGTAGTCGGCGGTACCGAGATCGCGGACCACGAGCGGCGGTATCGACATGGTCAGAGTGTCATCAGCACATCGGGACACGCCGCGAGGTCGGCGTAGATGGCGCGAATTTGGTCTTTGTTATCGGCGCGGATGATGCAGGTCACCGACACGTACTTACCGGCGCGGCTCGGCCGGCGGCTCAACAGCAACAGGTCTTCTTCGTCGATGTGCCGCGATACGATGTTCTGCACCAGCGCGTCGAAACGGCTGGTTTGCCGGCCCATCGCCTTGATCTCGAACCGACACGGATAATCCAGCCAGTCGAACGGATCGTGACCTTCGAATGCTTCGCCGCCGCCATTGCCCCGCCCGTTGCCCGCCGCCCCCGCACCGCGGCCGTTACTCGTCACGTTCCGCCTTGTAACGCTGGTACAGGTCGTAGGCGCGGGCGTACAGCGGTCCGGGCCGCCCGTCGCCCACCGGCTCGCCGTTGAGGCGGGTGACGGGCTGCACCTCCTTGGTTGAACTGGTGATCCATACCTCGTCCGCAGAGAGCAGTTCGGCCTCGGTAAAAATGCGCTCGGCGTGGGGAATCCCGTCTTTCGCCAACAACTCGACGACCAGATCGCGGGTGATGCCCGGCAGCAACAGCGGCCCATGGGGCGGCGTTAACACTGTGCCGTCGATGACCGCAAACACGTTGCTCGCCGAACCCTCGGTGACGTAACTGTCGCGCACCAATATGGCTTCGACCGCGCCATGCTGTTTGGCTTTCTGCCGCAGCCATACGTTTCCCACCAGGGATACGGTTTTCAGATCGCAGCGCTGCCAGCGGATGTCGGACAGAGTGATTGCCGCGACGCCTTCGCTCGCGAGTGTGGCGGGCGGCGCGGGCAGTGTTTGCGCGTAGGCGAACAACGTCGGTCGTGCCGCCTCGGGAAATACATGGTCGCGCGGTGCGACGCCGCGCGTGACCTGGATGTACAAGTAGTGGTCGTCGCGGCGCTCGCCGGTCAGGCCGGCCGCGAGACGATCAAAATCGTCCGCCGACCAGGGGTGGGGAATCTCCAGGATGTCGAGGTTGCGGCGCAAGCGGGCCAGGTGCTGAGCCCAGCGAAACGGCCGTCCTCCGTACACCGGCACCACCTCGTAGATGCCGTCACCGAACAGAAACCCGCGGTCGAACGCCGACACCAGCGCCGCATCGGGCGCCACGAAACGGCCGTCCAGGTATACTCGAGTGACCCCGGGGAACACATTCGGGCTTTCGGCTATTGTAGCCATAGCAACACCGAGTCCACCGCCTGCCGCCACCAACTGCCGGTATCGACACCGGCGAGCGTGACCAGCGGTACTTCGAGCAAGTGAGTGTCACCGAGCGCCACGCGCGCGGTGCCGAGCGCCACACCGGCCTCGAGCGGCGCCACCGATGAATCGGGAATCTCCATCACCGTGTTCAACAACTTCACTTTGCTGCGCGGAACGCTCACGAAGATGTCCTCGGCCGACCCCAACGACACCGTATCGGCGGCCCCTTTGTATACCGTAACCCGACCCTGCGGATGGCCGGCGGCGAACAGCTTTTTCGACTCGTAGTTGGAGAAGCCGAACTTCAGGAGCGACTGCACTTCCTTGGCGCGCTGCTTGGCGCTGCTGGTACCGATCACGGTGGCAATCAAACGCGTCTCGCCGCGGCGCGCGGAGCCCACCAGACAATAACCGGCAGAACTGGTGTGTCCGGTCTTCACGCCGTCCACCGTCGCATCGCGCCACAACAGAATGTTGCGGTTCTGCTGGGTAATCTCGTTGTACGTGAATTCCTTTTGCGAGTACCACTTGTAGTACTCGGGAAATTCGCGAATCAGCGCGACGGTCAGAATCGACAGGTCGCGCGCACTGCTGTAGTGGTCGGGGTCCGGCAGTCCCGGGGCGTTGGTGAAGTGGGACTGGCTCAAGCCCAGCCGCTTGGCGTGCTCGTTCATGAGCACCGCGAAGCCCTCCTCGGTCCCGGCCAAGTGTTCGGCGAGCGCCACCGCGGCGTCATTACCGGACTGGATAATCAACCCCTGCAACAGGTCCTCGGCACGGACTTCAGAATTTACTTTAGCAAACATCCGCGATCCCTCGGTGCGCCACGCTTTTTCGCTGACATGTATGGGATCGTCGAGGTTCAAGTTGCCCTTCTTCAAGGCGTGGAAGACCACGTAGGCGGTCATCAGCTTGCTCAAGCTCGCCGGCTCGATCTTCTCGTCCGGGTTGTCGGCGGCCAGCACCCAACCGGTGTGATAATCCATCAGCACCCAGGATTTGGCCTGCACCTCGGGCGGCGGCAACGTGGTGGTGAGCGCATCGGGCAGGTCCGCGGCCGGCACCGCACTCCACAGCAACGCGGTGGCGCCGGCCAATGTTCTGAGCCATCTTGCCGTCATGGGGTCAGGATTCGCCTCGCTACTCGATTACCAATCTCGGTTGATGGCCGGCCCGTTCCGCGCGCAGTATCATCCGGTCCGCTTCTTCCACAGACCGCACCGGACCGATGCGCACCCGATGGTAGGTGTGATGCCCGTTGGTCACCGGCTGTACACTCACCGGACCCAATCCTTCGCGCTCCACCTGGTGACGCAGGGCGCCGGCATTGCGTGGATCGACGAACGCACCGAGTTGGATGAACAACGAAGCGGCCGGCGGATCCGCGGGACCCGCGGTGCGCACCGGTACACTCGTGTCGGGAAACACTGCACTCACTTCCACCAATCCGGTACCGGTACCGATGATATCAAGTTTGGCCGCCGCGGCGTAGGACAGGTCCACCAAACGGTTGTGTAAAAACGGCCCGCGGTCGTTGATTTTCACGACCACCGAACGCCCGTTGCGCAGGTTTACGATGCGCGCGTAACTCGGCAACGGCAACGTACGGTGTGCGGCGGTCATCGCAAACATGTCGTAAGGCTCTCCGCTCGCAGTGCGGCGCCCGTGAAACTTGCGGCCATACCACGACGCAACGCCGCGCTCGCGGTACCCGCGTGCCGAGGCCATCGGATGGTACCGCTTGCCGGCCACCACGTAGGCGTTGTTCGCGTTGGCAATCGGTTTTTCGTGTTTGGGCACCGCGTCCGGAACGCGGGAGATATCCACCGCCACGCGTCGCGGCGGACCGTCGTCCTGGTAGTACCCGCCGTCGCGCTGGAACCACCCGCAACTCGCCAGCGACAGCGCGCACAGCACCGTCCCTACGCGCCGGCCGCTCACGGTGCGGCGCGACGTGCGCCGATCTCGGCGCTCAGGTCGGCGACCGCCAACGCATAGTTGACGCTGCGATTGTATTTCGTGAGCACGTAGAAATTCTCGAACGCGATGCGAAACTGGTCGCCGCGCTCGCCATCGGCAATCCTGAGCAGTCCGGCCGGCGCGTCGGGGCGCGCGTCCGTCGGCACATCAAGACCTGCCTTGACCAACTCGCCCACAGTGAGGGCAGGTTTGAGTTGGGTCGAGGCACGCGCCTGCGCCGCGGGCGGCGGCGTGACCGGGCCACTGACCACCGGCGCGCCGGGCCGCCAGCGGTGGCGGGCCAGATAGTTCGCCACACTGCCGATCGCATCGTCTTCCTGACTGATCAAGTCTGTGCGGTCGTCGCCGTTGTAATCCACCGCGTACTGGCGGTAGCTGCTGGCGATGAACTGCGGCACGCCGATCGCGCCCGCATAGGAACCCTTGGTGGTCAGCGGGTCGAGCCCCTGCTCCCGCGCGAGCAACAGAAAGTGTTCCAACTCGGTCTGGAAGAACGCGCGCCGGCGCGGGTAATCCAGGATCAGGGTGGTCAGGGAATCCAGTACCGGAAACACCCCCATGGACCGACCGTAGCGGGTTTCCACGCCGATAATGGCCACGACGATCTCCGCCGGCACGCCGAATTCCCGCTCCGCACGGCGCAACGTGGCGGCGTGGCGTTCGGCGAAGGCCACGCCGTTCTCGATATTGGCATCGGTCACGAACAAGCCGCGGTAGCGGTGCCAGGGCAGGCGCTCGGCGGGACGCCGCATCGCCTCCACCACCTGCGGGCGCAAGGTCGCGCCGCTGAACACGCGCGCGAGCTCGGCGTCGGAGAATCCGTGCTGCGCCACCATACGTTCGATGAACTCGGTCAACAACGGATGCTGCGACACGTCGAGCGCCAGCGCTTTCCCCGCGCCGCACACCAGCACGAGCGCCAGCCAAATCGGTCTGGATTTCATTGCGCCATGAATTTGTGGTGCGTTTGTATGCTCATCAAGATTCCGAACCCGGCCATCAGGGTCACCATGGAGGTGCCCCCGTAACTGATCAACGGCAGCGGAACCCCCACCACCGGTAATATGCCGGAGACCATGCCGATGTTAACAAACAAATAGAAGAAAAAGGTCAACGCCAGGCTGCCGCCGACCAGCCTGGAGAAGGTATCGCGCGCGCAGAACGCAATGTACAGACTGCGGCCAACCACCACCAGATACAGTCCGATGAGCAACAGCGCGCCGGTCAGCCCGAACTCTTCGGCGAATACCGCAAAGATGAAATCGGTGCCCCGTTCGGGAATGAACTCGAGCTGTGACTGGCTCCCGTTCAGCCAACCTTTACCGCGCATCCCGCCGGAACCCACCGCGATGATGGATTGGATGGTGTGGTAACCGGCGCCCAACGGATCCGCCCAGGGGTCGAACAGGGTGACGATGCGGCGCCGCTGATAGTCATGCAACAACGACCACAATAGCGGCGCCGCGGCCGCCGATGCGCCCAGAATATAGATCACGTGGCGCCACGCGATGCCGGCGAGAAAAATCACCAATACGCCCGATACCGCGATCAACACCGCGGTGCCGAGATCCGGTTGCAGCACCACCAGCGCGGTCGGCAACCCGACGATGGCGCCGGCCCAGAGCAGGTCTCTCACGCGTGGCGGTAAAGGGTGGCGGGTCAGCCACCAGGCGACCATCATCGGCACGCCGAGTTTCATCAACTCGGCCGGCTGGAAGCGGAAAATGCCGAGATCCAGCCAGCGCTGTGCACCCTTGCCGACGATACCGACGGCAAGCACCAATAACAGCAGACCGAGACCGGCGGCGAAGATGTACGGTGACCAGCGTGCCAGGGTCTCCGGGGACACCTGGGCGACGGCGATCAGCACCACCAAAGCGATGCCGACGCGTACGCCCTGGCGGGTCAACAGCGCCAGGTTCTCGCCACCGGCGCTGTACAGGATCACCAGACTCAACCCGCACAACAGCACCAGACTGATAAAAAGGGGTGCATCCAGATGCCAGAACGCATTTCTGTTCATCCGGCGTCACCGGGTGGTGGGGGCGCCGATTTGAAGGTCACGACATCCGGCGGCCCGACCAGGAAATAATCCATCACCTTGCGTGCAATCGGTGCCGCGGTACGGCTACCGCCACCGCCGTTCTCGGCGATCACCGCAATCGCGATCTGCGGGTCCTCGACCGGCGCAAACGCGATGAACAACGAGTGGTCGCGGAACCGCTTCTCGATGCTTTCCTCGTCGTAACGCGCGCCCTGGGCGATCCCGATTACTTGTGCCGTGCCCGTCTTGCCGGCGAATTGGTAGTCGGCGTTGCGTCCCGACGCGCGCGCAGTGCCGCGCCTGCCATGCACGACGTCGGTCAGGGCCTGGATGACAAAGTCGTAGTACTGCGGGTCCCGCAGCGGCACCGGCTCTGCCGTAACCGGTTCCAGCACTTCCTGCGCCTTGCTCTGCGGGTCCTCGAACATGTTCACAAGCTGCGGGCGCAACCGCGCACCCCGATTGGCCAGGGTCGCGGTGACGCTCGCGAGTTGCAGGGGCGTGACCAAGGTGTAACCCTGACCGATGCCGGTGATCACCGTCTCGCCCGGGAACCACACCTGCCCGCGGGCGGCTTTCTTCCACGTCGGAGACGGCACCAGTCCGGACGGTTCGCCGTCCAGGTCGATGGCGGAAGGCGTGCCGAGCCCGAAACGGCCCAAAAACTCGTGGATTTTTTCGATTCCGAGGGTGTGCGCGAGTTGGTAGAAGTAGACGTCGCAGGACTGCACGATCGCATCGTGCAGATCCATCGCGCCATGGCCGACGTGCTTCCAACAGCGGTACCGGTGACGGCTGCCTTTCAACGAAAACCAACCCGGGCAATACACCGTCTGGCGCGGATCGCGCTGGTGTTCCAGCGCCGCCAGACCGAACACCCCCTTGATGGTCGAACCCGGCGCGTAACGGCCGTGCAAGGCGCGGTTCAGCAGCGGCCGCCCGGGCGACTCGCGCAACAGTTTGTAGGATTTGCGGTCGATACCGTTCACGAACGGGTTGGGGTCGTACACCGGATTACTGACGAACGCCAGCACCGCCCCGCTTTTCGGATCCAGCGCCACCACCGCCCCTTCGTACTCACCCAGATAGTCGCGCGCGGCTCTCTGCAGGCCTGAGTCCACGTGCAGGTGGATGTTACGACCCGCGCTTGGGTCGCTGCGCGAGAGCGTGCGCACCACGCGGCCGTGCGCGTTGGTTTCGACTTCCTCGTGGCCGACTTCGCCCAGCAAATCCGCCTCGTAGTGCGCCTCGATGCCGAGCTTGCCGATATAGTCGGTGCCGCGATAGGCGGCGGTGTCGATACGCTGCAGGTCCGCTTCGCTGATGCGGCCCACGTAGCCGACCACGTGCACGAGCTCGGCGCCCAGCGGATAATGGCGCTGCAGACGCGCACGCAGATCGACGCCCTGCAGGCGGTGCTGGTTCACCGCGAAACGCGCGACTTCCTCGTCGCTCAAACCGACCTTCAGGGTCTGGTACTCGAACTTCGGCCGTGTCTTCAGCAAGGAGTGGAACCGTTCCAGCTCCGTGTCATCGAGCTGCACGAGCTTTTCCACCTCGTCGAGCAGACGACCCATGTCCGGCACCGCATCCGGCAATACTTCCAGCGTATACACGGGCAGGTTCTGCGCCAGCAGCACGCCGTTGCGGTCGTAGATCTGGCCGCGCACCGGCGGAATCGGCACCAACCGAATTCGGTTGTCGCGCGACAGCGTCGAATAGTGTTGATGTTGGCTGACCTGCAGATAATGCAACCGCACGACGAGCCCCGCGACCAGCAGCACGACCGCCACCGCCGCCACGACGATACGGGTTTGCACGAGGTTGGTTTCGCGCAGATAGTCCTTGAGCGGCAGATCGGTCATCGGCTCAGCCGGCCCGCGATACCCGTCGCAGATCTCTCAGCAGCACACTCAGCCACGGCCACAACAGCATGCCCACCACGCACGGCAGCCAGTAGGTGTGGTCGAGCTGGGCGGGCGCGATCAGGGTGCGCACCCACCCGGTGACACCCCGGTACAGCAACAACAACAGCAGCACGCTGACCGCTTGCTGCCACCAGGGAAACATGCGTAGCTGCAAATGCAGCCGGCCGACCAGGAACCCAATGAGGGCGAGTCCCACCGCGTGCACGCCGAGCAGGTTCGCGAACACCACGTCGAGCAGCAGGCCCAGCATCCACCCCAGTTCGACGCCGGCCTGACGCGGGGCCGCCAGCGCCCAGAAAATCAGCACCAACACGACCCAGTCGGGGCGGTAGGGCACCAGCCACGCCGGCATCGGTACCACGGTGAGCCAGAACGCCACCCCGAACGTGGCCACCAGCCACAGCCAACCCGACGCATCCAGGCGCTCGCGGTCAGCCATCCGGCCCATTCTCCGCATGGTCTGCGACGTCCAGCCCCTGCCAGACCAGCAGCACCTGTTTCGCGTGATCCAGTTGCGCCACCGGGGCGGCGGAAATATTGAGAAACGCCTCGCTGGTATTGCGCGTAATGCTGTGCACGGTGGCCACCGGATAGCCGGGTGGAAAGCGCCCGCCCATTCCGGAAGTGACGAGGACATCGCCCTCGCGGATGTCCGCATTATGCGTGAGGTACGACACTTTGAGGTCGTCCGCGCGGCCGACGCCGAACACGATGGCGCGCAGACCATTGCGCTGTACCTGTACCGGAATCGCGTGGCTCGAATCGGTAATCAGCGTCACGGCGCTGGTGAACGGCATGGTGTGCGTCACCTGGCCCATCACTCCGTTCGGATCGAGCACCGGCTGACCCACGTAGATTCCATCCGTGATACCGCGGTTGATCAGTATCTTGCGGCTGAAAGGATCGAGACTGACCTCGACCAGTTCCGCCATCAGCACCTGGTCCGGCACTTTCCCGGACGCCGCGAGCAGGCGCCGCAGGCTGTCGTTCTCGAGTTCCAGCGCCTCTAGACGCTGCAGACGCGCTTTGAGTTTGATGTGTTCCTGTTGCAGGTCGGTGTAGGCGTCGCGGTAATCCTGCTCGGTGGTGAAAAACTCGTTGAGCCAGCCCTGCACGGAATGCGGCAGCGTCGCCGCCACCTGAATCGGGGTGACGAAAATCGCCAGCGTGGAGCGCACCGATTGCATGTAGTCGGTGCGGTGGTCGGCGACCATCAACGCGATGGACAGAATGATCAACAGGAACAGACGTAATGCGCTGGACGGAGCGGTTCGGGGTTCGCGGGCCGCCATCGTTGCTCAGTGCGTAGGGGGCGCAGCGCGCGGCGAGTCGGCGTGAGGCGCGGGCGGTCGGCGCGCAACGTTTCGAAGTCGACCTGTCGGAACCCAACTTCGGGTCACGGGTGTTGGCTGCTCGGTTTATTCGTGGGCAAACACGTCACCCAAAACGTCCATCTCATCCAGTGCGCGCCCGCATCCGCGGGCCACACAGGTCAAAGGATCGTCGGCGATCACCACGGGCAGACCGGTGTCGTCCATCAGACGTCGATCCATGTCCCGCATCAAGGCCCCGCCGCCTGCCACTACCATGCCTTTGTCACCGATATCGGCGCTGAGTTCCGGCGGGGTTTGTTCCAAAGCCTGTTTCACCGCCTGCACGATCGCATCCAGCGGGTCGCTGATGGCGCCGAAAATCTCGGCACTGGTCAGCGTGACCGCCCGTGACATACCCTCGGCGATATCCCGCCCTTTGATCTCGATCTCGCGGTCGTCGGACTTGGACCACGCCGAAGCGATCGCCTTCTTGACGCGCTCCGCCGTCGCTTCGCCGATCAGCACGCTGTGGTGGCGGCGCACGTAATTCATGATCGCTTCGTCGAAGGTGTCCCCGGCGACGCGCAGCGAGGTACTGTAGACCATGCCGCCGAGCGACAGGATACCGACCTCGGTCGTGCCGCCACCGATGTCGACGACCATCGATCCGGTGGGTTCCGCAACCGGCAGATTGGCGCCGATCGCCACCGCCATGGGTTCCTCGATGAGATACACCTCGCGCGCCCCGGCGCCGGCCGCCGACTCGCGGATGGCGCGGCGCTCCACCTGGGTCGATCCGCAGGGGACGCAGATGATGATGCGCGGGCTGGGCCGCAGAAAGCGGTTTTCCTGCACTTTTCTGATAAAGTACTTCAACATCACCTCGGTGATGGTGAAATCGGCGATCACGCCGTCTTTCAGGGGCCGGATCGCCTGAATGTTGCCCGGCGTGCGACCCAGCATGCGCTTGGCCTCCTGGCCCACCGCGAGCACCGCTTTGCTGTTGACGCCCCCGCCCCCGGGCGCAAAACGGATCGCCACAACCGAAGGTTCGTTTAGAATAATCCCCTTGTCGCGCACATAAATCAGGGTATTAGCGGTGCCCAGATCGATGGCGAGATCATTGGAGAAGATCCCGAGAAGCCGTTTCAGCATGCGTTGCTCGCAGTCGCTACAGTAATAATAAGGTAGGGGGACATTCTTAAAAAAGACGCGCTACTCTAGCAACCGCACGCGGCGTATTCAACCTGTTCACGGTATGTGATAACTTGCAGAATTGTCACTGAAAAGTCACTCATTATGGCCTTGGATCAAGACACGGTAGCGGGAATCGCGACGTTGGCGCGCCTGCATATCGACGCAGGACAACGCGACCGGCTCGCCGGTGAATTGTCGCGTATTCTGGAACTCGCCGAACAGATGAACGAGATCGACACGGCGGACGTCGAACCGATGGCACACCCGCTCGACCAAACGCTGAGACTGCGCCCCGACCGGGTTTCCGAAAGCGACCAGCGCGACGAATTTCAGAAGCTCGCGCCCGAAGTCGAAAACGGCTTGTACCTCGTGCCAAAAGTTATTGAATAGCTTAGAATTTCTCATTAATACGACACTCGGCTCAGCGCTCCGCTGACCGCACGTCTCAATCCCCCATCACGACCCATACGCTGCATGCACGCACACAGCATCAAACAACTCGCCGATGCCTTGTCGCACAAGGAGATATCGAGCGTCGAGTTGACCCGTTTGTTTCTGGAACGCATCGGCGCGCACAAGGAATTGAACGCGTTCATTACGGTGGACGCTGAAAAAGCGCTTGCACAGGCGGAAAACGCCGATAAATTACTCGCCACCGGCGAGGGTTCGCTGTTGACCGGCATTCCCGTTGCACACAAAGACATCTTCTGCACCCAAGGCACTTTGACCACCTGTGGCTCGCGCATGCTGCACAACTTCGTAGCGCCGTACAACGCGACCGTGGTCAGCAACCTGGAACGTGTCGGCGCGGTGATGCTCGGCAAAACGAACATGGACGAATTCGCCATGGGGTCGTCGAACGAGAATTCGTATTTCGGTGTGGTGAAAAATCCGTGGGCGCCGGATCGCGTACCCGGCGGCAGCTCCGGAGGTTCGGCGGCGGCGGTGGCGGCACGCCTGGTGCCCGCGGCAAGCGGCACGGACACCGGCGGTTCCATCCGGCAACCGGCTGCGCTGTGCGGCATCACCGGACTGAAGCCCACCTACGGTCGGGTATCGCGCTACGGCATGGTGGCGTTCGCCTCGTCGCTGGACCAGGGCGGGCCGATGACGCAGAACGCCGAGGACGCGGCCCTCATGCTCGCGGCGATGGCCGGTTTCGACCCCAAGGACTCGACCTCGGCGGAGCGCGAGGTGGCGGATTACCGCGCCGGACTGAACACGCCGATCCGGGGCCTGCGCATCGGCGTGCCGAAAACGTTCTTTGGCGCCGGGCTGGACGACGAGGTCGGGACCGTCGTCGAACAGGCGATCCGGGAGTTTGAAGCACTGGGCGCCACGGTGCGCGAGGTCGAGCTGCCCGCGAGCCGGCTCGCCGTGCCCTGCTACTACGTGCTCGCGCCGGCGGAAGCCTCGTCCAACCTGTCGCGCTACGATGGCGTGCGCTACGGGTATCGGGCGCCCGAATATTCCGACCTCATCGACATGTACATGCGCACGCGCGCCGAGGGCTTCGGCGACGAGGTGAAACGGCGCATCATGATCGGTACCTACGCGCTGTCGGCCGGCTACTACGACGCCTATTACCTGAAAGCGTTGAAACTGAGACGGCTGATTGCCGAAGATTTTCAGAACGCGTTTGGTGAGTGTGACGTGCTGATGGGACCGACGACGCCGACCAGTGCGTTTCCCATCGGCGCCAACGTCGAAGATCCGGTGGCGATGTATTTGAACGACATCTACACCATCCCGGTCAATCTCGCCGGCCTGCCGGCAATTTCGGTACCCGCCGGGTTCGACGAACACGATCTACCGGTGGGCTTGCAGATCATCGGCCAGTATTTCGACGAGGCGCGGCTTTTGAACATCGCCCATCAGTTTCAACAGGCGACCGACTGGCACACCCGCATCCCGGAGGGATACGCCTGATGCCTTGGGAATCGGTGATCGGTCTGGAAGTGCACGTGCAACTGCAGACCTCCAGCAAGATCTTTTCCGGTACCTCCACCGCCTACGGGGCCGATCCCAATACCCAGGCCAACGCGGTGGACATCGCACTGCCCGGCGTGTTGCCGGTCATGAACGAGGACGCCGCGCGCATGGCGATCAAATTCGGTCTCGCCATCCACGCGCGCATCAACCGACATTCGGTGTTCGCGCGCAAGAATTACTTTTATCCCGACCTGCCGAAGGGCTACCAGATCAGCCAGTACGAAATTCCCATCGTCGCCGAGGGTTTGCTGCGCATCGACGTCGACGGCGAACCGAAGCGCATCGGCATCACGCGTGCGCACCTCGAAGAGGACGCCGGCAAGTCGCTGCACGAGGACTTTCACGGCATGACCGGCATCGACTTGAACCGCGCCGGCACGCCGCTGCTCGAGATCGTCTCCGATCCGGACATGCGCTCCGCCGCCGAGGCGGTGGCGTACCTCAAGAAACTGCATACGCTGGTGCGCTATCTGGATATCTCCGACGCCAACATGCAGGAAGGGTCGTTTCGCTGCGACGCCAACGTATCGGTGCGTCGCCAGGGCACGAACATGCTCGGTACGCGCACCGAAACCAAGAACATCAACTCGTTTCGTTTCGTCGAGCGGGCCATCCAGCACGAGATCGACCGACAGATCGATCTCATCGAAAGCGGCGGCGAAGTGGTTCAGGAAACACGGCTGTACGACCCCGAGAAGAACGAAACGCGGCCCATGCGCAGCAAGGAGGAAGCGCACGACTACCGGTATTTCCCGGACCCGGATCTGCCGCCGATGGTGTTGAGCGAGGAATTCATCGAGGAAGCCCGGGAGAACCTGCCCGAGCTACCGGATGCGCGGCGCGCGCGCTTTGTCGAGCAATACGGTTTGAGCGCCGAGGACGCCGCGCAGCTCACCGCCGACAAACCACTGGCCGATTATTTCGAGACGGCGGTGGACGAAAGCAAAGCCGATGCGAAGACCGTCGCCAACTGGGTGAACGGCGAACTTACGGGCCACTTGAACAAGACCGGATTGGCCATTACCAAGAGTCCGGTGAAAGCGGGTGCGTTGGCGAGTTTACTGGACCGGATCGAGGACGATACGATTTCCGGAAAGATCGCCAAGGAAGTCTTCGACGCCATGTGGAACGGCGAAGGCAGTCCCGACGACATCATCAAAGCAAAGGGGCTGAAACAGATTACCGATTCCGGCGCGATCGAAAAGATTGTCGACGAAGTACTCGCCGCTTCCGAGACCCAGGTCCAGCAGTACAAAGACGGGCAGGAAAAGGTGTTCGGCTATTTCGTGGGCCAGGTCATGAAGGCCACCGAGGGCAAGGCCAACCCGCAGCAGGTCAATGAAATCCTGCGCAAGAAACTGAGCGACGAATCGTGAGTGCGGGACGAGACTGGAGAGGACCTTCCCACCGCCTTGCCGGAAACACCGGCGGCCGCCGGTTCGGCCCCGGGCACGTTTACCGGAACCGAGACAGAATCAGTTAGACTTTAATATAGGGGAGGTGCCAGGACTTTCGCGACAACCGGTGTCCGGTCTACCACACCCATCACCACGCGCCTGTAGCTCAGCTGGATAGAGTACCTGGCTTCGAACCAGGTGGTCGGGGGTTCGAGTCCCTCCGGGCGCGCCAGAAATCAATGGTCCATTCCGGGCACATGGGTAACATATATGGTCCGCCCCGGATTGCAAGAAGGGCTCTGTAGTGGGTGTTTGTAAGCTGCGGTCATATATCCGGCCTCGTCAATGAAGGTGTTAAGCTTCGGGCCCCGATGGAATCCGCGCATTCCCGTCCTCATCACTTTAGCGGCTGAATTCGTCCTAGCCTTGTTACCTAACAGGATCCTGGGAATACAGTACTTACTTTGTCGCCATCACGGTACCTTCTCTATGCAACTCGTTGTGTAGTTTCCGTTGTTTGCCCTGTCGTCGGTTATGCCGAACAGAGGCGATAGGATTCGTCATTTTTCAGCAGCGCATACGCCGTACGAACCATCTTGTTAGCCATGGCCACTGCCGCGACATTCTTGTTTCGGCGCTCGATTAGACCTTTGGCCCACCGGCTTCTCGCATCCTGCTTATGCTCGATCACCCGTAGTGCAGCGCGGGCACCGTGTATCAAGAGTTGTCGCAGATAGACGTCTCCCCGTTTGCTGATACCCAGCAGGCGCGCCTTACCGCCAGTGGAGAACTGCCGCGGGACCAAGCCTAACCAGGCGGCCATTTCGCGACCGTTCTTAAAGGTATTGGCATCACCTACAGCTGCGATCAAGGCGGTTGCGCTCAGAGGCCCAATGCCGGGTATGCTCATGAGACGCTGGATAGGCGCGCTGCCTCGAACCACCTGATCAACCTGACGATCAAGGGCCTCCACTCGTTGATCCATATGATCCAATTCATCGTAAAGCCCAGACAGTAATGTGCGAAACTGCACCGTTAAGCCGTTATCCGCATCTTCCAATATCAGCGGGATTCGCCGGCGCAAACACGCCCTTCCTTGGGGCAGATAAATGCCGTACTCCAGTAACAACCCTCGAATTTGGTTTGTCAGGGCGGTCCGATGAGCCACTGCCTGGCTGCGAACACGGTGCAAGCTTTGAATATCTTGTTGTGCTACTTGCTTGATCGCGACAAACCTCATACTGGGACGCTGCACTGCTTCGCAGATCGCTTCAGCGTCGCAACGATCATTTTTGTTGGATTTAACGTAAGGCTTCACAAACTGGGGAGCGATAAGCTTGACCTTATGACCATGGCTTTGAAACACACGCGCCCAGTAGTGCGCGCTCGCGCATGATTCCATGGCAACTAGGCAAGGCGGGAGTGTTGCAGCAAATACTCTGAGCCGTTTGCGGGAAATCCGTTCCTCCAAAACCGTGCAGCCTTGATTAGCCACACCATGAATCTGGAAATTCGTTTTTCCAAGATCAATACCGACTACGCTGACGATTTGATTTTCGCTAGACTGGTTCATGGTTCGCCTCATCTTTCATTCGAATGGACTATCCATTCTGGCGCACATGACGCCGTTTAGAACGGTGGGGCGGACCATTCCATTACTTTTGGGGCGAAGGGGTTGTTGATCGGTTCGACCCTACATTCGTGTTCGTCGAAATACCCTAAATCAAACTGCATAAAGCTCACAAGCCAAATCTGGTCGGCGACCTCGCGGATACCGACGATTTGACCGGCAAACACGGCACTTAAGTTAATTTTTCTCCCATTTAGGCAGATCCGCCCGCAGCGGGTGACCTGGATGGTTTTGTCATGGAACGGATAATCGGGCTCAGTCAGGCCCTGATATTCTCGGGTGGAAGGTGTATACACCTCCCCGGGATATTTCATGTTCAGGGCCTCATGGGGCCGGTCATGGTTGTATTGGTCCACGAACCCATCGAACGTGCTTTGCTGTTGTAGAAAATTGAATCCGGGCGGCTTGGTCGCTTCTTTTTTGAGCGTCAAATGCATGCGCTCATGGCGCCCATTTTGTTGCGGGTGTCCCGGTTTGATGCGTTCAATGGCGATGCCTAAACGCAACCACCAGACCGATAGCTTGCTCAAACCGTATAAGGCGTTGGGGGCTGAGAACGGTACGCCGTTGTCGGTACGGATGGCATCGGGCAACCCGTATTCCCGAAATACCCTTTCAAACGTGGTGAAGGCATACGGCTCCTTGGTGGATTCGAGGGCCTCACAGGCCAAAAGATAACGCGAGCTGTAGTCGCTGATCGTCAGCGGATAACAGTACTGGCGATTCCCCAGCCTGAATTCACCCTTATAGTCCGCACACCACAGCCCGTTGGGTCGCTTCGTATCCTGTAGCGGTGTCCCTTTCGCCTTATAACGCCTGGGTTTGCGCCGTCTCACCAAACCATGGCGATCCAACACCGCATGCACCGTACTCGTCGCCGGCGGCTTGATCGTTGGATACCCGCGGAGGAGCTTCTCCCGGATCTTCGGCGCCCCCCAGCTCGGCCGTTCCCGTTTGATTCGCAGTATCGTCCTTTCTACTTGAAACGGCAGTTGGTTCGCGTGGCGATACGGCCTGCGGCTACGATCGAATAATCCCTCTAAACCACAGCTCTGATACCGATTGAAGATCTTGTAGCCGGTCTTGCGCGAAATCCCAAACTCGCGGCACAGCGCCGCCATCTTCTCGCCATCGAGTAATCTTGCTACGAACTTCAGTCTCTCATCCACCAGGTTACACTCCTGCCAAGGCATCTGGACCCCTCCAAATACCCCCATTGTGTAACCTATCTCTCCGGTATCACCTGTAACCTATGTCTCAGGAAGGACAAATAACTTAGACGCCCTCCGCCAAGGGGCTTGTGACATAGATTCGCGTTTGTGACATAGATTCGGGAACATTGCCTACTTTTTGACCAGTGGTGTAACTCTCGTCGGCCGCTCCCGATATGCTCTCTGAGTCATCGGCGCCGTCGGTCAACACGGCAGTATTTCGGTTGTTGAGCGATTTATCCGTACCATGAAGGATGAAGGGATGCGAAGAATTGTGGTGCCAATCAACCACCACAGAGTACGCCGTGAGATCCGCTACTTTATCGAATGGTATAACGAATCACGTCCACATAGCGCCTTGGACGGTCGAACACCGAACGAACTCTATAATGGTTTACGCCCAGCCAATCGGCGACCCCGGCTAGAGCCGCGTCAACATTGGCAACGCCGCTCGCCATGTGCGAAACCACGCACTCTTGTGGCTGGCAAACCCGGTGCTCGATTCACACTCGTGGTCAACTATCATGCCGGACGCTCTCACTTGCCGATCGTATCGCTGCAGCGCGCAGCCTAAGACATCCGCTAATCCCTAAAACTGTAACGATATGCCAACCACAAAAATCGGCGGACCACTACAGTATGCGGTTGTCCCGGGTTGAGTGCGATGGCTTTTTTGCGGAACACAACTACACGACTATTTTGTATCGGCAGTTACGTCAGACCGTACCATGTACCCCGGCCCGCGCCGTGCTGCTCAATGTGCCCGGCGCGCGTGAGCGCTTTCAGGTGGTCTTTGATCGTGTTGCGGTTTGCGCCGGTGACCTTGGCGGCATCGGCAACGGTCACGCGCCCGCGATCGCGGCACAGCTCAAGAATCTGTACCGAGAGTTCGGGCAGGTCGCCAAGGATCAGCCGCTCGCGCTCGATTTTCTTCTCAAGCCGCGCCTTTTGCTGCTGGAGCGATTTCAGGAAGAAGGTCAGCCACGGCTGCCAGTCGGGCACATCCGTGCGAATCGTGCCCTGCGTCTGGCGTAGGCTAAGATAGTAAGCGTCCTTGTTTTGCTCGATCACGCTTTCAAGCGAACTGTAGGGCACATAGACATAGCCCGCGCGCAACAGCAGCAGTGTTGTCAGGATGCGCGAAAGCCGCCCGTTACCATCCTGAAATGGGTGAATCTCTAGAAAGACGACGATAAAGACTGCGATCGCGATTAGCGGATGCAAATCGTCTGTTTTGAGATTGCCCTGCATCCACTCAATAAGTTCGGTCATCAGGCGCGGCGTGTCGAACGGCGTTGCTGTTTCGAAAACGACGCCAAGGCTTTCACCGTCCGGCCCGAAGGCCTCGACATGGTTGTTGCGTGTCTTGTATTCGCCGCGATGGCGTTCGTCTTTTGACGAGTGTTGCAGCAGGTCGCGGTGCAGTTGCTTGATGTGGTTTTCGGTGAGCGCGATATCCTGCCAATGCGCAAAGATGGTCTCCATCGTCTTGGCATAACCGGCGACTTCCTCTTCATCGCGCGAAGCGAGCTCCTTGACTTCAAGACCTGTGAGCAACTGCTCGACTTCTTTGTCGCTCAATTTTGCACCCTCGATCCGGGTTGAGGAGCCGATGCTCTCGATGGTCGCAACACGACGCAGCGCGGTCAGTCTCTCGGGTGAAATCCGCCCAATCGCCGTCCACGCGCCCTTGAATTCATCGATCTCCGCGATCAGCTTTAGGATTGCCGGGGTGATCGCTATCGTGTCGGTCCAGATGCCGCCATCCATTTTGACCTCCAATTCCATCCATTTAGAGGATGGCATAAGCCCATCCATTTGTCCATCCATTTCCATCCATTTCTAGACTGTGCCTCCAAGTATTCGTACGGGCTGATTTTATTGCGTTTTTCGGCGGGCTCAAGCTGATCGACCAGACAGGGATCTAAGTAGACTGCTATAGCATTTTTGCTATACTACGAATATGTCGTGGGCGGTAGAAACGCTCAACGAGGTCGTTGACTGTTAGCATGACCCAACAGTGCCTTACGCGTTTCTAACGAAACACAACCGTTAATTGTCGCTGGCAATCACATTACTCAGGCTTGTATCAGACACCCATGGCCGCGTGACGACAAATTCGCCATGGATAGTTAACGAGGGATTGCCGGACCTCGGCACGGCTGCGATCGGCTTTCACCTTCTACTCAGTGGCCGGTGCCTTCCGGTTTCGTAAGGTTGGTCGCCGGCGGGATCATCGTCGTCGTCATTTTCGGGTTCATCTTCCCAGTCGTAACGTTCCTCTGCGCGTGGTGGATCCCGCCAGCGTAATGCGAAGGCAAGGCCAACACCGACGACCGCCCCGGCCAGATGATATTCGAACGATATACCGCGCTGGATTGGAAATACCCCCCAAACCATGGCGCCGTATAGAAAGAACACCAGCAACGACACTGCCATTGATTGTCGATCGCGACGGAGGATACCGATCAGAAACAGAAAGAACATCATCCCGTAGACGAGACCGCTGGCGCCGATGTGAAAGCTAGTCCGTGCGAATAACCAAACACCGAGACCCGAGCCCAAGTAGATGACGGAAAGTCCAAGCGCGGAGGATCTTGGATAGGTATATATAAAAGCGGTGCCCAGTATCAGCAGCGGTAAGGTGTTGGCGAACACGTGCGCAAACGAGCCATGAACAAGTGGCGCGGCGAGGATGCCAACAAGACCTTCCGCATGCCTCGGATAAACACCGAACTGTCGAAGCTCCAGATGAAACAACCAGGCGACTAGCCAAATCAGCCAGATCAAGGCAATAAAACACAGCGCGGCCAGAGCACAACGGCGCAGCCGGCGTGTATCCTGATAAATGGAATTAGTGTCGATCACTACACGAGTGTCCAGCGATTCCTTTTCCACATAATTTGATCCAATTTTGTTGAATTTCTTTAACTCTTGCTGTTCTTTTGGGACCGTTTTAACAAAATTATTTGATACCGTGGAGACATGATCAGGGCAGAGAATCCGCATCGAATCGCCCTTCCCATACCAGACACCCATGGCCGCGTGACGACTAATTCGCCATGGATACCTTGACAAGCCACGTGTGTTTAGCTAAGTTTAGCTAACCTAATCCTATTGAAGCGGTTCCATGGCCTCCAAACAAGTCAACATGCACGAAGCCAAGTCGCGGTTATCTGAACTGGGTGAATTGGTCTGGCGTGGCGAACGAGTGATCATCGCCAAGGCAGGCAAGCCGTATCTCGACTTACTCCCGCATAAGGAGACCCGGAAACCACGGAAACCGGGCCGACTGAAAGGACAGATCAAGATAACTGTCGATTTCGATGAGACAACAGAAGAAATCATAGAAGCGTTTGAGGGACATTCGTGAGGCGTCTACTATTGGATACCCATGTTTTACTGTGGTGGTTGGCCGATGATCCTCAACTCGGTCAGAAGGCCCGTACCCTCGTGAAGGACGTGCGCAACACAGTGATGGTGAGTGCTGCCAGCGCTTGGGAGATATCGATCAAGAAGGCTATGGGTAAACTAGAAGCTCCCGAGGGTCTTAGCAATTTGATCGAAGATGAGGGATTCGAGGCGCTCCCAATCACCTTCTTTCATGGCGAACGGGCCGGCGCCCTTCCTTTATTGCATCGCGATCCTTTTGACCGCATGCTGGTCGCGCAGGCCCAGGCTGAAGGACTTGATGTCATTACTTCAGACAACCGTATCCAGCAGTATGGTATTCAAACCGTTGATGCGCGGTTATAGACACGGGTGCGCCGACGCCAAACATGAAACTCTTAGGCGACCGAATCAATTCGCCATGGACAGGTTTGAACAATGTAAGTTCGGGCGGGAAGCGCATTGCAGGCGAGTGTTGCTGCAGCCACCTCAATTCCACCCGACACGCAGGCAGCGACATCACCACCGGAGGCAGGCTTGTCAAGCCAACTATTCTTTTGGTGAGATGGCAACTCAGAAAGATGCTGAGACAAAAACCATGACCGCGCATCTCACCGCCATCAGGGGCGGCTTGGGCAATCCGATCCGTTTGGCCAGCGATCTGCCGCGCATTGTTCCCCACCGCGGGGAGGATGAATTGCCAACAGGCGTCGTGGCGGTCGACGAGCAGGACACTTATCAACTGCTGGCACCGACAAAGATTTTGCCCACCCTGCAGGAACACCCCATCTGCGTGCACACCGACCTCATAGAACAGCAGCCCGTTGCCGTCGGGACGGTGCTGAAACAACGGAAAAACCGCTTGATCGTCATCGTATACGATGTGGATGCCACACCTATCACCCGTGCCGAGTGGATTCGCTCCGCTTACCGTAACCTATTACGTTCCGCAGCCAATCAGCGGTTAAGCAAACTGGGGGTCCCGCTCCTGGGTTGCCAGTACGACGTGGTGGATCACCGGACGAGTTGTCGACTGTTACTCGAGGCCGCGCGCAACGGAGGTTGCGACCCACTTGCCACCATTCATTTGCGTCTGGAACTCCAACAGTTAGGCGATACAGTCGACCTGCTGAAGTCGGTTGACAGCGCTTAGGTGATCACAGCTTCCTTAGAGACGCCCACAGATCAGCAGTGTTCGCTACGTGCTCGATTTGCACGGGAATATTTTCTTCATTCAACGCGCCTGGACGGGCGGCCCCCTAGCACGTTGGGTGAAGGTCAACACACTGCCTAGAGGGGGCAATCGAGAAATCGGGTGAGCCGGTCGTGCCGAGCCTCACAAGGTTGTAGCCTGTAGCTCGTAGCCAGCCATCTGTCTGTCCTAGGTGTCGTGGGCCAGTTAGTCAAGTTTGTTTCGCCTGCTTTCGAATCCGAAATGGCGCAAGCAGACCAATGCCATTACCGCGGGGTCCGGGGTTCCATCACTTACTTCGAGGTCTTTGCTTGCCGTACGTTAGGAATGCGTCAAAATGCAGGACTGATTACATGAAACTCAAATAAATGCCGAAGGTAACACTCAGCAAGGCGCACCACCCTTGAGTATTGCCACTCACTTTCGAGCGATCGAGGGCAATGGCCTCGCGCGCCGTGTCAAAGATTTCGCTTGTTATTCTCGCGTCGGGCCCTCATACTGGCACGGCTCTTCGCCTGTCGGCCAGTTCCACAGTATCCAATCCGGTGCAGTGTTCTCCGATCTGTCACTTGAGTTGACGCACAACGTCGCGGCCGACCTGTCCTTATTTGCTACGCAGGAGCACAAATGCTATGCCCAGCACCGGTATCGTGAAGTTTTTCAACGCAGCCAAAGGATTTGGTTTCATTTCTGCGCAGGAAGGGTCTCAGGATGTCTTCGTGCACATCTCGGAAGTCGAACGGGCGGCATTCTCGACGCTGACTGACAACCAGCGCGTCTCGTTCGAAGTGCAGCGGGGCAGAACGGGAAATACTCCGCCGTAAACCTCAAGGCGCTGTAGTAGCGCGCGGATAGCAAAGCGCATGGGCAAGGAAGCGATGGTTGAGTTCGAAGGTATCGTCAGTGAGGTGCTGTCGAACGCCGAATATCGCGTAATACTCGAAAGCGGCCGGCTAGTGAGGGCCTATGCGTCGGGGAAAATCCGGAAGCACGAGGTCCGTGTTCTAGAGGGCGACCATGTTAGCGTTGCGATTTCTCCTTTCGATTTGGAAAAGGGCTACATCACCATCCGGCACGAAGAAGATTACGCCGATGCGCTTAAGGTGCGGCGCCCGGCTTAGTTGCGTAAGCAGAAGCGGATCGCCCCGAGGCACGTCCTATACATTCCGAGCCATCCTATCCAAGCGCGGTACCAACCGCGATCATGATGTGCCTCTTCAGATCACCACGGACAGAGATGACCGGCGACACGTCTATGGGCATTCGATAAGATGAGTAAGACACCGTGCTTCGAGCCCCAGTCCCGGATCGCTGTACCCATAGCGCCTCCGTGTGTCCACAGTGACAGTCGATGGCTACTCACCGACACTCTCAGCCGCGGTGGCTAACGCGTGGACGAAGAACAAAAACAGTCCGCATTAGGCGCGCTCGTCCACAAAGGAAAACACCAGGGCTTTCTGACTTATCGGGAGATCAACGAATACTTGCCTGAATACATGCAGGAGGCAGACCAAATCGAAGCGGTCGTCAATACTATCAATCAGGTAGGTATCCCCGTCTATGACCAGCCCCCCGACCCCGATAGTCTGCTTCTTGGAGAGGAGTCCACTCCTAACCTCGAAGAAGACGACACTAATGGCACGCTATCAAATGCGGTCGAAAATGAGTTTGGCCGCAACACTGACCTCGTGCGGTCCTATCTAAGGGAAATGGGTGCTGTGCCTCTGTTGTCTCGCAAAGACGAGATCAACTTGGCAAAGCGCATCGAAGACGGCACACGCCAGACTACCGAGGCCATTGTAAGCTGCCCGGTCACGATGAAAGAGTTCCTGCGACTGATAAACCAGGTTGAAGCCGAGAAAATGCGATTGACGGATTTGGTGGTCGGTTTTGTAGATCCGTGCGCACGTGATGAACCGACTACACGACTGCAGCAAACGAGCTCGGCTGCGGATTCGGCCACGAGTGACCAACAAGAGAGTACCCGTCAACGAGATTCTGCTATCACATCCAGTCAAGACGAGGCTAAACGACGATTCAAGCGGATCCGCAAGCAGTACGATAGCCTAATGCGAGCTATTAAGCGGCATGGACTCGAGAACGAGAGGGTCGATCATATCCAGAAAAAACTTACTGCCGAGCTGATGGAAATCAAGCTCGCGCCGAAGCAAGTCGCTCTGTTTCGGGATCGAATCAAGAGTCTAGTCGAGCTGGGACGCGCCCATGAGCACGCCGTTATGGAGATCTGTCTGGTGCATGCGTGCATACCCAAGAGAGAATTTTCGATGACCTTCGCCAAACACGGAGCTGACAGTAGTTTATATGAGGCTTTGTTACGCGCGGCCCGTGATAATCGAGCGCTCATCGAGCAACACGCGGAAGAAATAGACGAGCATCGCAAACAGATCACGATGCTTGAACAACTGGCGGGTGTACCCATCAACAAGTTGAAAGAACTTAGTCGCCGGATTTCGATGGGGGAGGCTAAGGCGCGGCGCGCCAAGAAGGAAATGGTCGAAGCCAACCTGCGTCTGGTCATTTCCATAGCCAAAAAATATACGAACCGTGGCCTGCAATTTCTGGACCTCATCCAGGAGGGTAACATTGGATTAATGAGGGCAGTCGACAAGTTTGAGTACCGCCGCGGCTATAAATTCTCCACGTATGCGACGTGGTGGATTCGACAGGCTGTCGGGCGATCTGTGGCGGACCAAGCGAGAACGATTCGCATCCCGGTACATATGATCGCGGCTATCAGCAAACTCAATCGTGTGTCGCGCCAATTGCGGCAAGAGCAAGGACGAGAGGCGCTACCCGAGGAATTGGCCGCACGCATGGGGGTGTCTGAGAAAGAGATCCACAAAATATCAAAGATAATACAGCATCCTCTTTCGATGGATATGTCTATCGGCGAGGATGAAGATTTACATCTTAGCGACTTTATTGCAGACGAACATGCGGAGTCACCTATGGAAGCGGCAACCGGTTCCGGTCTAACGGATGCAGCCCACTATGTTTTGAGCGCACTGACTCCTCGCGAGGCCAAGGTGTTGCGGATGCGCTTCGGGATAGGGATGAATACCGATCACACCTTGGAGGAAGTCGGCAGACAATTAGGCGTAACCCGCGAACGTATCCGGCAAATTGAAGTCAGGGCTTTGCATAAACTGCGTCGCGCTTCTCGCCTTGAGCATCTTCGCATTCTTCTTGAATAACAAAAAAGGGTAACTGACTACGCACTCAACAGGAATGGGCCTCATAGCAAACTCTCCAACTGATGCGTCATTTGACCCACACACATCAAACCAGCGCGCTAGTACCTGCATTCTAAGATGTATTCTAATTAAACAATTTATGGCGACTTACCTTATCCGACATGGAGGATACGGCGGGGTTACAGTTCGGAGGTAACCGAAACCAAGTGCGTTGCTGGAAGCGGCCCGGAGGAAAGATATGCAGCGGTATAAGATACTGCATCGTACCTTTTATAACTTTTCCACTGCTGTGTGGCTGCAGCCTCATGCTCTTCGCTTGCGCCCGCGAGAGAGCCATGAGCTGCGTATCGAATCATCATACTTGCGCATAGCGCCTCGAGCCAGCCTGCGTTGGCACCGTGACGTGGAAGATAACTCGGTGGCTATGGCGACCTTCGATTCCAACGCTGCTCAGCTTTCGATCGAGAGCGAAGTCATCATCCAGCAGTACAATGAGGCCCCACTCGATTTTCTGATATCTGATTACGCTGTCGCTTATCCATTTGACTATACACCCGAGGATAGGGTGGTGCTGTTGCCCTACATAGATTTGGGCGGACCCGCGCCGTCGGACCTAGTGACCGAATGGGTGACGAGCGTGTGGCAGCCCGGCGAGCCGCTACAGACCTATGCCCTGCTGCAGCGTTTAGCCGGCCACATCCACGAGACGTTGTCGTATCAGATTCGCGAGGAACACGGTGTTCAAACCGCGGAGGAAACGCTTTCCTGCGGAACCGGCTCCTGCCGCGATTTCGCGTTTTTGTTTATGGTGGCGGCACGGCACTTGGGCTTCGGCGCACGCTTTGTCAGCGGTTATCTTCACGCCCCGCTAGCAACGGCGGATTTCGGTGCGACCCATGCATGGGCTGAAGTGTACTTGCCGGGTGCGGGTTGGACGGGCTTCGATCCCACGATCGGAGAGATCGTAGGCACCGATCATATTGCCGTCGCAGTGGCGCGGTTGCCTGAGGCAGTCCCACCGATCGCTGGCTCGTTCGCCGGCCCCCCGGGGGCAAGCCTTGACGTAGGCGTATGGCTTACCGAATTGTAGTACAGCGCTTAGCGCTTGGATCGGCGGCTCGTTTCAAGACGATCGGGGTTGCCCCATTGACTCACAGAGGCATATTTGAACGGTTGCCATTCCACCTGTCTATTTTACCAAAATGGGCGTATAGTGGTCTTCATTCCATGACTGGGCTGGCTCACAAGAGCGACCGTAGTATCACACAGCCCGTAAAGAGTGAATGCAGTCATCCTCTTCACTCCCCCTCATCGAATACGGTCAAGCGTCTGATGCGCCCGCAATAGTCACGGTAACGCGTGACAATCCACGCGCGCTATTCTGCCAGCAAGAATGCGCCTGGCAACTACCGCGAGAGGAGATAACTGATGAGCAGAATGCGAAGAATACTTCACACTTCCACTCACTCTCTGGTTGTCACCGCGTTGCTGGTTGCCTTCCCCAGCCTTCCATTCGCTCAGGTCGATTCTGTCGAGATACCTGAGAATGCGCGCGCCAAGGGCTATGGTAGCGAATGGGAGTGTCATCGAGGTTTTCGCAACGTCGATGGCGCCTGTGTCGCTACCGAAGTGCCCGCGAATGCCTACCCAACCAAGACGGAATACGGACGTGGCTGGGAGTGCAATCGGGGTTACCGGGACATCGGCGGTACTTGTATCGCCATCACGATACCGCCGAATGCCTATCTGAACTCCTACGGCGACCACTGGAAGTGTGCGCGGGGATACCGGGCAGTCGGCGAGACCTGCGCTGCGGTCGAGGTGCCGGAAAACGGATATTTGGTGGACTCCTTGTACGGGCGTGGGTGGGAGTGCAAACGCGGATATCGAGCAGTTGACCAGGCCTGCGTCGCCATCAAAGTGCCTGAAAACGCCTACCCGACGAATAATTCCTACGGACGCGGATGGGAATGCGGCCGAGGTTATCGAGCAGCCGATGAGGCGTGCCTCGCCATCGCAGTGCCGACCAATGCTTACCTGAACTCGTCAGGCGATGGATGGAAATGTGCTCGTGGATATCGGGCGGTCGATGGGAAATGTGTTGCTGTGAAAGTGCCCGCGAACGCCCACCTTGATCATTCCGGGGACGGCTGGGCCTGTGACCAGCCTTACCGCAATGAACAGGACGAGTGCATTCTGCCATGACATGCGAGAACAATGGACGAACAGGGAACGGGGCAACCCGGGGGGAGAGCCCCCTACTCAGACCAGATCAACGGGGCTCCTCGCGAGTACGCTTTATTGATCGGGCCATCGCTCTTACTGTGTCGCAGACCTCGGCAAAGCTGCCAGCTGCGCTGGGTCGACTCCTCTGTCGGCTGGGGCGGCACGATTTTCGTGTTGTGCGCAAAACATTCGGTTTCGGCACCTCTGCGGGTGTCGAAACGGTCGAATGTCGGCGATGCGGGGTCACCATAACCTATCAGGCGTAATCGCCTTCCGGTTACGTCGACGGCCCCATAATCAGCGGGTAGGTAACGGCAAAGCCACCGACATGCGAGGCAACTGCGCATCACCTGAAGCAGTCTGAAGCTGGCCGACAGGCGAGGACATCTCGATGACGCTGAATTTTCCGAACCCAAGCCGCAGTTTCGATACCAAGAGAAAGCGCGTCCGATTCTGGGGGTATGACAGTGCAGTCGAGATTGCGTTCTTTGTGGAGGCGGACGCTCTCCGAAAGTTATGCCCGCAAATGAGCGACGTCGAAGCCGGGTTTCTCATGGCGTTCGATTCCGAAAGGACGCGGATACATGAGGTTGCGGCCAAGGTATATGGGCGTAGCAGCAACAGCTCCTACGCTTACCCTCTGGCGGCGGAAGATTTTTGAGACCTTTGCCCGTCACTTGCTGTTGGTGACGGCCCCCCTAGCTATCGCAGACCGTTCCCGCTTGGCAGCATGCTGACGGTCCGAAACGTAAGAAACACGGTCTCTGCGCCCGATGCGGTGGTTAATAAGCAATATCGATGTGATTCACTGGCTTTTCTGACATGGAGGCCGTATAGTCGGTGCTCCCTTGAAGGGACCTGCGTTTCTAACCCTCGCGAACGGTTGAGTTACCCTACCTGGTTGGCAACGTACGGCGGCGTCTAGAGCTTTACGCCGCCAACGAGTGAACCAGGCGATGTATTTACCCTCAGTGTAACTTCATCCACGTTGGTTTTTATTTATTCAACAGCCTGCCTCCCCGCAGGCGGACGGTATTTACATTTATGTTATTCGAACAACTAGGACTCGACTCCAGATTGCTCAGGGCCGTCAAGCATAGCGGCTTTCAACAACCTACGGATATTCAACGCCAGGCCATTCCGTTAGCGGTGGCTGGTAAAGACCTGATGGCATCGGCGCAAACAGGCACTGGCAAAACCGCCGCATTTGTGCTGCCCACACTGCACAAACTGCTTGAACCCCCGAAGGTACCAGGTGTGGGTCCCCGGGCGCTGGTAGTGACGCCGACCCGAGAACTCGCGCTGCAGATCAACGACGCCGTCGAGCAATTTGGACGATTCTGCCAGCTCACTAGCGCCAATCTGGTGGGCGGCATGTCGTACCGGCCACAATATCGCATGTTGGAAAAGCCGTTGGACGTGCTGTTGGCAACCCCGGGGCGTTTGCTCGATCACATGAACCAGGGACGTGTGAATTTCTCGCGGCTGGAGGTCCTGATTCTGGATGAGGCAGACCGCATGCTGGACATGGGCTTTATCCAACCAGTCAAAGCCATCGCGGCGGCGCTCCCCGTTTCTCGTCAAACCCTGCTGTTTTCGGCAACCCTGGAAGGTCCGGTGCTGAATATTGCCGAGGCTATGCTGAGAAACCCTGAACGAGTGCAGCTTGCCGCCAACCGCGATCGGCACGCCAGGATCACTCAGCGCATGAATCAGGCCAGCGATGCAAATCACAAGCGGCAATTGCTCGCTCACCACCTGGTGCAGGACGAACTCACCCAAGCGCTGGTCTTCACTGCGACCAAACGCGGCGCACGACGCATGGCCGAAGTGTTGAACACCCAAGGTCACGCGACGGCGGCGCTGCATGGGGACATGAGTCAAGCGGCGCGCAAACGAACGGTCGAGCGAATGCGCCGCGGGAAGATCCGAGTGCTGGTAGCTACCGATGTTGCTGCCCGCGGACTAGACATTTGCAGCATCAGTCACGTGATCAACTTTGATTTGCCCACGGTCGCAGAAGATTACATCCATCGCATCGGACGCACCGGGCGTGCGCAGGGCTCAGGCACTGCCATATCGCTGGTAGCCCCCGACGATCGCGCAAAACTGAATCAGATAGAGCGCCTTACCGGGCGTAAGTTGGAGCGTGAAGTTATTGTCGGCCTGGAGCCTAATGCCCGGGGGTCTCGGAATGGGCATGGGGCACAACGCAAACGAATGTCGAGAAGACCGAGTTCAGGTTCCGGCGCATCGAACGCCAACAGAAACACGTCCGGCGTGAACAATCGAAATGACAATTCGCGAAGGAAGGCACGCTCGCACCAGCGCCCGGCAGCGGGCAGACGAGGTCCCAACAGGAATTTCCAGCCGGCGCTAGGCTGACGGCCTCATAACATAGGAGATAATTTCCCGATTTCAACAGTCGATACCAGTGATTTGAGGCAAACATGGCCCGAAGAACCAATTACGCATTCGAGCGCAAACAACGCGCCCAAGCCAAGACCGCTAAGCGCGAAGCGAAGCGCCAGGCCAAGCTCGCTGCGAGAGCGGACGCCAAGGACAAGACGGTGGATGAGGCCAAGAGCTCGGTCCGCGGCACCGGCTCAGCGGACAAAGTTCCTGCAAACGACGACTAATCCCTACGCCGTAGGCACAATATGCCGCGGGGTGTGTTCCGCATTGAGAAGTTGCTGATAGCGAAATCCGCCATCGACGCCGCGCGGGACTGCTGACATACCATGGCCTCTGATTGATGCTGACCCGCCCAATTTCCAGAGCGCAGAAACGCTGTATACTTGAGCCGTTTTCATATCGCTTTATCGAGTCTGCGGGCCTTGTGCCCACACCTCTTTCAGGGGTCATAGAACCTTTAGGAGCCATCATGGGCAGAAAACTCTACGTCGGTAATTTGCCGTTCTCGGCCGACAATCAGACCCTACAGAATTTGTTTGGCCAGTGTGGCGCAGTCGAATCGATCAACCTGATCACGGAACGCGATACGGGTCAGAGCAAGGGCTTTGCCTTCGTCGAGATGGCGAGCAATAGCGAGGCGCAGAAGGCTATCGAGAAACTTAATGGTACCAGCCTTGATGGCCGCGAAATCAAAGTCAACGAAGCGAAACCAAGGGCGACACGGGGCGACCGCCGTGGTGGCGGCTATCGTGGTGGCGGCTATCGTGGCGGCGGCTACGGTGGTCGTGGCGGCGGCCGCGGCAATCGCTAAGCGACCTTCGTGTCGGTACAGGCTGCCAGCTCATCCGGCGTAGAACCGAATTTGGACGAGGCCCAAAACGTAAACCGACGTCGGGACTTAAACTCGGTTCATCCTGCTGAGCAGATAACGCTCAAGCTTTAGGAGGCGAAATAGCGATCCGAGTGAAACGCAAGGCCCACGACATTGGTCGTATTGTCAATTACCCGCCGATTGCTGAAACTCGAGCCCGAGTCGGCCTGTCTCAATCCGAATTTGCGAGTTTGTTAGGGGTTTCCGTGCGAACAGTTCAAGAGTGGGAACAAGGCTGTAGTGGTCCAGCGATTCTTTTAAGCGAGCAGCGCGTACCGATGAGATATATTTTATCCGACATCGGTGCTGCATCGTTATGCGCGGTCCTGCATTTTATGCAACGAACGCCGTTTTTCGGCCTAATTAAAACAATGACTTATATTGGCGGCTCTGGCTCAGTCCGTATTCGACAAACCGCTGCAGAAACGCGGTGAGATCATGGTTTCTCGCTGTGATTTCGTCGAGAAATTGCAGCCAGCGCGGACGGTCGCCGCCAGGGGGCGACTGCCGTCAGCTTGGTTCGCCAGTTTTCAGGTCAATAATGCCGCCGGGTGTATTCAGTAGCCAAGGATCAGCGCCCCATTGATCGGCGGTCGCCGCATACGAGCAGCGGGACCGTGCAACGTTGTTGAGTTCCCAATCGTCGAGAGCCTGTCCCTCCTGAATAATCGTCCGCCGGGTCTACGTACGAATCCACAAATGCCTATCTCAGTGCAGCGCCCCAGGTGCGCCATGACAGCGTTTGTACTTCTTACCGCTACCACACGGACAAGGGTCGTTTCGTCCAGGTTCGGACACTTTTCTGATCGGTTGACGTTGGCCCTGAACTTCGTCGCCCGCAGGTTCTCTGCGCGCCAGCCAATACGCGTGGATGTTTCGCACCGCGGGAGCAATCTGTTCGACGTACACCTGATGCCGGACAAGGTCGGCGCGTTCCTCGACCAGGGCCTTCAAGCGCTTCCAGCCGCGCTCCGTCCCATACAAATGTAGGACCTCGAACCAATCGGGCTGTGCATCCAGCAGCGGCTGCCACCCTTCTGGATCGAGCGATATTCCCTTGACGTAGCCCACGCACCATTCGTCGACAATCGACACGGTGCCCTCGGCAGTTTCGCGTTCGTAAAATAGGGGTTCGTAATCCTCAGGGGAGTAGGTCAACGTACCGGCGATGTCGTTGGCGTGGCGCATCAGCAGACTCAGGATACGCTGGGCCTGTTTCTCGTTCCTGAACTCCGGTGCCTGCTCACCTCTCTCTATATCCCAGACCCAGCACATCCATTCCGAGGGCATGATCAGCTTCGGGCCGGAGAGTACCGCACACAGATACCCGTCCAAGGTAGAGACGTCCATCGGCTCGTCGAGATCGTGATCGTCCAGCAGAAACCGTTCAAGCTGTTCGATTTCGCTGTCAGATAGTGGTTGTTCCGATGAAAGGCGCACGGATTCAGTTTTTTCGGATCTGGGCTCTATCCCGGGGCGACACGTAGCTCGGTGGAGAGGAATCGGAATCAGGCAGCGGCGCGGACGTATTCGTGGTGCAGTCCACGACGCGCGGTAACGCTATCACACTCCCCTCCTCCGGACGCCGCACCGGCCGCCCAGCGGGTGAGTCTTTTTCCAAAGACAGGTGTGTCCGAGTGTCATTGTAGTAGCTCACATGTTTCGAGAGGATACGCTTCAAGTGCCATCCCCTAAGACGACCACTTGATCCAGGCAATCCCGGCGAGTTGTCCCAATGACCCTCTCCACGTATGCGTTCCGCCAGGGTGAATGGGGCGCCGTGGGTTGGCCATGCACATGCGACGAATCAGTTTCCGGACCTCCGGGTCGAGCTTGGGAAGCCCTCGCCCGCGGCTTTCCAGTTCGCTATGGCTGCGACGCCGCACTCCGAACAGAATCCGCATCCATTTCGTCATTCCGCAAAACTAACCCGGACTCCCAACAAAGGCAACAACATCAATGGGTAGGCCAGCATAACCGTCGGTCTGTAGATAACCCGCATACCCCGTGAGCAACCGCTTCGGCACGCTCTGCGCGCGGCTCGGATCATAATCGTAGAGAATCAGGGGTGTGCCAACGTAAACCAGCAGGTTTACTCTTGGAGTTCATCTCCTCTAGTGGAGGTTCTTCGCGAAAAAAACTGCGGCACAATCGTTGCTGTAGTAGCGCATTGCGCAGCCTACTGGTCGATAGCCCTGGTTCAACCGGTCCAAGTAGCCCGAAGGTCAGAATGATCTTGCACCCCTCGACATGGTATCGGTCCTTGTAGTAGTTGGGATCTACAAAGAGGATATCTGAAATCCCATGATGGATCATCACGATCTTTTCTTTCGGCAGGTAATAGGTCTCCCGCGAAATCTTTTCCGCTCACTGGCTCATGACCGCGAGGCGATTGGCCAGTTGAGCGATGCTTTTAATCATCGCCATTTGCTCCGCGTTGGGAGCTTAAAGCACTGTACACAATGTGGTCACCATGACATGCCCAGATGGTTAACCTCGAAACAAGAGTGTCCCGGTGAAATTTTACACGACACCATTGGGTCGACAATCTCATCTTGAGCGGTCGTTGTCAGAAGTTGCCGCATCCTCCTTCAGCGTCTTGCGGGCTTCCTCATCAAACACCGATGATGCCGTTTCAGCGGCCTCCAATGCAGTCATATAGCTGACCTGTTCCTCAGGAATGACTGGGGCTCTAACCGTGATCCGGCGAAGCACAAAGGCGCCGATGGAGCAATGGACGATCGCAGTGAAAATGTAGAGGCCAGCGATGTGGTAAGCGGTGAATACGGAGGCGATCATGGGGCCGATGACGGCGCCGGCCGCGAAGACCGCAAGCAACCCGGAAGAGACCTCGACAAACTCATCGGCTCCAGCGTAGTCGTTGGTGTGGGCTACTGTGAGACCGTAGAGAGGAAAGGCCATGAAGCCCCATAGTGAAGTAACTACGTAGAACTCCAGGTCGACGGTGCCGGGTGCGGACGACACCAGTGCCACCGCGATTCCGATGATACCGGCCAGACCAGCGGCAGCGAGAATGACCTTGCGGCGATCCATGCGATCAGATAAGGACCCGAGCGGCCACTGACCCAGCGCACCGGCGAGCACGGTTGCACTCATGAACACCGCGATGCCGGTAATGCCCAACCCCGAACGCTGGGCAAATAACGGGCCCAGTGCCCAAAACGCACCGTTGCTCAGACCCACCCCGAAGCACCCGAGCATTCCGACGGGAGAGATGCGATAGAGTCTTCTCAGTCGCACCCTCACGTTGTGGATCGGAGCCGGCGTCGGTGCCGCCGATAGCACCACCGGAACCGCTGCCACCGACACCAGCATCGAGGTCAGCGCGAACAACGCAAAACCATCGGGCGGGTACAGGATTACCATCATCTGGCCGACCGTGATCACCGTCAGGTTGATGAACAAATAAGCGGCGAGGATCCTACCGCGTGTGTCTTTCGTCGCCCGTTCGTTGAGCCAGCTTTCGATCACCATGTACAGAATGGCGAAGCAGACGCCGGTTAGCCCGCGAAGCACCCACCAGGGAAAGGGTGCGATCAACAGCGCGTGAGCGAGTGGAACGGCTGAGGCAATGGCCGCCATCGCTGCGAACGTTCGAACGTGACCTGCATGGCGCACCATGGCTGCACCAAACAGGCAACCGACTCCGAATCCGAGGAAGTAGGTGGACCCGATCAAGCCGATGGAGTAGACAGAGAACGCCTCGAGTTCAGCGCGGATAGGGAGTAACACACCCTGGAGTCCGTTACCGGCGAACAGTAGTGCGGCGCCGAGCAATAGGGCAGCTACTGGAACTAGCGTAGGTATCATTGTTCACGCTTTAGGTGCTCAAATGCGACGAAGACTATCGGAAGACTTTGGTCTCAGTGCATAAGCGTTGGAAGTGTGTGTGTTCGCTGCTCAGTTCACGATCGAAATGCTCGGCGAGTTCGTTCCAGATCGAAATCCGCAACAGCCCTTTCCAAGCCGTTGAGCCTGATTCAGGGTTAGGTTGGATCCTGCTGCCTCGATGTCAAAGTAGAGTGTGGCCTCTTCTACCGCCGAACGTAGGCTAAAGTCTTCGACAACTTCCAACAACTCCGCATGCACTCGTCGTATGGCGCTGGGAAATCCGATGTTCGTCCTGCGGAAGCGAGTTGTGCCAGAAAAGCAACGGCGGTTCGTCTCGGAAATTTCTGGATGACAAAAGCGTGCCTCCACAATGACGGCCGATGCCTCCGGTGGCCGGTCCGACCGGCCGTGGAGATAGAAACACTGATGTCTCATGCATTCTAGTACCGTCGCCCATTTCTCGATCTCCAGGCTGACACCATCGGTGCAGTGAATGCGCGTCGCCAAAAAGCCAATCCGCAGCGGTTGTCCAGAGGGGGTAGAGCTCATTAGGGCCGTAACACCCGACTAAAACAGTCAAGAAAATTAACAGCCCGCTTCACTACAAGGAAGCAGGCCCTTACAGTTAGTAAGGTACCAATCTCGGTCATGGTTAGCTCAAAGTCGACAGTTAAAAACCTGCTAGTCGGCGAACGAGTCAACAGCATTTAGGAGAAACAGAACGTTTTGTTAGACGTAGTGGTACACAATGTACGCCAGCGCCGTACTGGAGAATAATACTAGAGTAAGCAGTGATCGGGGATAGCATCATGGCTGTGGATGTATTCATTTGGATAGGTATTTTATTCTGTGTGAGCCAGTCGGCTATGTTCTCGGGGCTAAACCTCGCCATGTTTGGCGTGAGTCGACTCCGGCTCACAATCGAGGTCGCGTCTGGTAACCAGGCGGCGCTGCGCGTCATGGAGATGCGTCGTGATTCTAACTTTCTGCTGACTACTATCCTGTGGGGTAATGTCGGCATCAACGTCCTGCTGACCTTGCTTTCCAACTCAGTGTTGGTCGGGGTGGCGGCATTTCTGTTCTCCACCGTCATTATCACGCTGGTGGGAGAGATTGCACCCCAGGCCTATTTCTCGCGGAATGCCCTGCGCTGGCTAGTCTGGCTCCCGTGCTGCGATTCTACCAGTTCGCGCTGTATCCATTTGCAAAACCCACCGCAAAGGTGTTGGATTGGTGGCTCGGCGAAGAGAGCATCCAGTATTTCAGGGAACACCAATTTCGCGAACTCATACGCGAGCACGTGGAGGCGAGCGGCAGCGATATCGATAAGCTCGAGGGGATAGGGGCCTTGAATTTCCTCGCGCTGGACGACTTGCTGGTGACGGAAGAAGGCGAGGTTGTTGACCCCGAGAGCGTCATCGCGCTGCTTGCGAGGGAAGGACGGCCTGTTTTCCCACGTTTCGAGCGGTCAGCTGACGATGCTTTTCTAAGGCGCGTACACGTATCAGGAAAGCAATGGATTATTATCACGGACACCGATGAAGTGCCTCAGGTCGTGCTGGACTCAGACGCCTTCATTCGAGACTGCCTGTTCGAGGCAAGCGAGATCGACCCTAATCACTACTGTCATAGACCCATCCTTGTAGAAGACTCGTCTGTTCTGCTAGGAAGCGTGCTACGCGGTCTTCACGTATCTCCTAGACACGTGGCCGACGACGTCATCGAGCAGGACATCATATTGGTGTGGGGGAAAGATCGAAGGATCATCACCGGAGCCGATATTTTCGGAAGGCTCTTGCGAGGTATCGCTACCCGTTCGTCACAGTGAGCGCTTTGGACGTCCGGGCAGTATGATGGTCGATCACGCCTACAAGCCGTGAGTTCGACCCTGGAGTGTCATATGCGTTCTTTGCTCGGCTCGGCATACGCCAAACACGCGCTATTCTTATCGAGACGCCCATAGGTGATCGGCACTCAACAGCATTAACCAGCCAATGACGCCGATGGGCTTTGTTAGACGAGAGCAACCCACGCCATATAACCGAGGAATATCATTAGAAGCAAGAGACCGTCCACACGTCTTATACGCAGCTTTCCGGTATAGACCAAGAGAATCAGCAATATCGTGAGACCCGAACCAATGACGAGCGATGTAGGGCCGCGCGCCGGAACGTTGATCGGAGCAATTGTCGTAGCCACACCCAGCACGAATAGAATATTGAAGATATTCGAACCCACAACGTTGCCCACAGCGAGGTCGGCTTCGCCCTTGCGTGCGGCGAGCAACGAAGTGGCAAGCTCTGGAAAGGTTGTTCCAATTGCGACAACGGTCAGACCGATCGCGGCCGGCGCCATCCCAATGCGCTGTGCAATGCCAACAGCGGCGTCAACTAGGAGATTGCCACCTATTCCGAGCCCCACTAGGCCAACAATAAAAAAGCCCACCGGACTCCACATAGCCTGGACCCGCAGCTTCCAGCCCACTGCCCGGGCTTCCGCCACGAAGAGATCCCTACGGGTCTGGCGCAGCGCCACCACCGTGTAATACAGGAACACTCCGAACAGCAGACAGAGTATCAATCCATCGCCGCGCGCAAGACGGTTCGTGCTATCGTCCAGAAACTGATCCAGCGACATGACCAACGCCGCGCTCATGGCGAGCAGCAACATGGGGATCTCGCGAGTGACGATGGTGGGTTGTACCTCCAGCGGGCGAATGGTCGCCGTAAGTCCGAGTATGAAGGCAATGTTGATGACGTTGGCACCTACGACATTACCGAATGCCACCCCGCCGGCACCAGTGGCCGCGCCCGTTACTGCGACTACGAATTCAGGTGCGCTGGTTCCGAAAGCGACCACGGTCAAACCGACTACAACCGGCGGCACACCAAACCCCCGAGCGATGGCGCCGCCACCACGGACCAGCGCTTCACCGCCACCAAGCAGGAGAATCAGACCGGCGAGGAACTGAAGGTTGAGCCATATCATACGTAGCTTATGCCATACGGAACGATGCCGAGTCCACCGTGCCATACCAGGACAACGGCTTCGTACTGGACGACTACGACGACCTTGAGCACGAGCATATAGACGCCTATTTCGTGGCGCTGGCAGAACACATGACGACCTTGGTTGATCAAGTCGGTATCACCTTCTGCAAGGGCCATGTCATGGCGACCAACCCGCTGTGGCGCAAAACACTCAGACAGTGGCGCGAGCAGTTGCGTTACTGATTGCGCAAACCGACCGACGGAACATTGCAACTGTCAAATATTGTTTTTGATTTTTCGCCGGTTTTCGGGCGCGGCAACAACGCCCGGGCATTGCGCGACGAGGTCACCGCACTGTTGCCGAAACAACACGCATTTCTGGGCCGCATGCAATTTGTGCAGCGCGACCCTGGCGTTGCGCTGGGTCTGTTCAACCGGCTTACGGTCGACCATAGCGACGGGCCGCATAAAGGTAAGATCAATCTCAAGTACCATGCGCTGTTGCCGCTTGTGGAGAGCATCCGGTTGCTCGCGTTGCGCGAGGGGGTTGCAGCAACGTCAACCCGGGAGCGCATTGCATCGCTGCACGCAGCTGGCATTTTGCACAACGACGAGCAGGACTATCTCGACGGCGCATTCCGTCACATCACCGAACTTGTGCTGCGCCAACAACTGCATGACTTCGATGCCGGCCTTCTCGTCGGCCCGTATATCGCTCCTGACGAACTCAGCCAACGTGAAAAAGACATGCTCGTCGACGGCCTCAAGGCGATACATGAGCTGCGTGACCGCATACGCGGCGAGTTTTCGGGAGACATCTTTTAAGCACCGCCGTGCTTAACGCCGTTATCTTCGACTGCAATGGCACGCTGGTCTACAGTGATACCGTCGACAATCGCGTATCGGCCGAATTCGACGGCGAGCACGGCGTTGGTACAGTTGTCGACAAGACGTTCTCATCGCGCGACGAGACCGCACGCCCAGCAACTTCGGCGGTCTGCCGCTTTTCGGCATGACGCAATGCGGCATGGGCGCCGTGGATGGGTAAGGCCCGGAAATTTATCCCCTCGTTTACTGATGTCCAATTGAAGACCTCTCCCGCCTGTTGAGCGCTGCCGCGGTACCAGACCAATCCAGGCGGCGAGTCCCCGTCCGCTTCGAAACATCCGTGCGATTCCGACTGCCGACACCAACACCGTCGCGACTAACGGTCCCACGCTAGGGATCGTTTGCAACTGTTGACAGGGTTGGCTGTGTTTGGCTGCGGCAGCTATACGCTTGTCGTACCACCCCACACGCTCTGCTAAATGCTTCAGTTCTTCTCGAAGCTCGGCTAACCCTTCACGCATCGCCATCGATAACTCGTTATCTGCATCCTCCAGAATGGCAGATAAACGTCCCGGCAGGCCCCGGATACCCCACGTACTACAATCCCGTACTCTAATAATAACCCTTGAATCTGGTTGGCTTTAGCTGTGCGATTGCCCACCACCCGGCTGCGCGCCCGATGTAGGGTTTGAATGTCTTGGCTCTCGATCGATTTGATCGACACAAAACGCATCGGAAACGGATTTGCCAAGGCCCATTTACCGTCATAGCCTATTGTTCCTTTTAATTCTCTTTTACGGAGAGCATTGTAGCGTCGCTATATTGACAAACTTCCCGTGCGGATAATAATAAACCAGTGGAAGTGATCTGGTCTGAACTGGGCAGCCTGCTGGCCGTCGATACCCAGCGACTCATGCAGGCCGATATGATCTTCCGTATCGGATTGCAGTTCACACTGCTGGCCGCATCGGCCTTTTTCTCGGGTTCTGAAACCTCGCTGTTCTCCCTCTCGCGTCTCGATCTCCAGCAGCTGCGGCGAGAACGTCATCCGCGTTTCGAGTCGCTGCAGACACTGCTGGAGCGGCCGCGCCAGCTCATCATTTCCATCCTCTGTGGTAACGAGATCATCAATATTGCGGCAACGGCCAATCTCACTGGCATTCTCGTGACGCTCTACGGTACGGAGCAAGGCGGTATCCTGAATATCCTGGTGATGGTGCCGCTGCTGCTGCTGTTTGGCGAGGTGACGCCGAAGACGATCGCCGTGTCAGATCCGGTGAAAATCAGTACGCGGATCATTGCCGTACCGCTTGGCCTGTGGGTTAGGTTCATCTCCCCCTTTCGCTGGTTAATTCGCCTGGTGGCGGACCGCCTGACCACCTTGCTCGTCGGCGAGGAGACCGCACCGGAGAATATCCTCCATGTGGATGAGTTTCGGACGCTCGTCGATGAGGTTGTCAAGGGTGGAGAGCTCAGGGCAATCGAGCGCTCGCTCATTTACAATCTGCTCGAGGCGTGCAGTACCGAGGTCATCGAGATCATGATCCCGCGTCCGCAGACCGACTTCATCGATGCAGATACATCAGTACCGGAGATCGTCAGCCTGGTGCGCACACTTAAGCACATGCGTCTACCAGTCTACCGCGGCAGTCGTGACCACCTGGTGGGATTCATACACGCCGAGGATATCCTGCGGCGGGTGCTCAATGACACCGATTTCGGCACCCTGACGATTGAGGATATTCTGCACCCGCCCGTGATCGTGCTTCCAACCAAGAAGGTGGACGAGATGTTCGATTTCTTCCTCGACCACAGGGTGCAGGCTGCCGCTGTTCTGAACGAATTCGGCGGTATCGAAGGGATCGTCACACTGAAGCGCGTGCTCAGCTTCATCTTCGGCAGGATTACGCCGGAGACCGCACCGCAGATGGCATACGAACAACTGGGGGAAAACGTATTTGAGGTCGCTGGTGACATGAAACTAGCCGAATTCGAGGGACTGACAAACTTCGGCATTACCGATCCGCGTATGACCACCATCGGCGGTGTTATGTTGCGGGGACTGGATCGGCCACCGCGGGTCGGCGATGAGATTGTCATCGACGGTGTAGAGCTGACGGTACTGGAGATACAGGATTTGCGGATCGCCAGGTTGCGTGCCAGCAAGGGCGCAAACGTGCCGGAGCGGGAGAGCGTCCCGGAGTCATCCGAGGACACTGGGAATGATGGATAGATAGTGAGCAGCCCGTGGATATTGCGCTGTTAATTCTGGCAATGGTCGGCCTGCTCCTGCTGGAGGGATTCTTTTCCGGCTCGGAGATCGCTCTGGTTCATGCCGATCGCCTGAAGCTGCACCATCTCGCCAGCCGAGGACACAGGGGTGCTGTGCTGGTGCTGAAGGCCTTTCACAAGCCCGAGGTGTTGCTGGGTACGACGCTCGTCGGTACGAACCTGTCGCTGGTGACGCTTACCACGCTGGGCACGATACTGATGATCCGCTTATTCGGCGAATATGGTGACCTGTACGCCTTTCTGATCTATACCCCGATGTTCCTGATACTCGGCGAGGTGGTCCCCAAGAGCGTCTACCAGCAAAAGGCCAATCAGTTTGCACCGGTGATCATCTATCCGCTGCGTTTCTTTTCTTGGCTGTTCTATCCGGTGGTGTTCATATTCTCCTGGGTCGCACGCCGGGTGGCGCGCCTGGCGGGCGTGAAGATTGCGCAACGGGAACTGTTTGTCAATCGTGAGCAGATCCGCACAGTGGTCGAGATGGCTGAACAGGGCGCAGATATCGATGTATTCGACCGTGACCGTATCATACGTGTGACCGTGTTTGCCGATACCACGGTAGGCGATGTAATGATACCCCTATCAGAGATGACCATACTCGCGCAGGACAGGACGACCCTGGATGCGATTCACCAAGCGCGCGCAACGGCGCATTTTCGTCTGCCCGTCTACGAGGGAGAACACAACCAGATCACCGGCGTCGTAGTCTTTACTATGTGGGATCTGATGGATCCCGATCTGGCTAAGAAGCCGCTCGCTGAACTGGTCAAACCGCCTCTGTATGTGCCGGCCCGTCAGCTGCTCGACGAGCTGTTGCCGCAATTGCAGCAACGTCACGATCACATGGCCGTGGTAATTGATGAGTTTGGCACGGCCGTCGGCATGATCACTCTGGAGGACGTACTGGAGGAAGTCGTCGGGGAGGTGGTAAATGTCGGGTATACCTTCGAGGGTCACCTTCCCAGGCATAAATACATAATAGAGGAGACGGGCGACGGGGTGTTCCGGATGGATGGACGGGTTCCGGTGAGCGAGGCGAATGCTGTGCTGGACGTGCTGCTACCGTCGTTGGATGCCCACACCGTCGGCGGTATGGTTATTTCACATCTTCGCCATATCCCGACGGTAGATGAATTCGTTGTTCTGGAAAACTACCGTTTCACGGTGATTGAGATGGGGGAACGTGGTATACGTACTCTCCGTGTCGAGCGTACCGATTGATCGCGCTATTAAAGCGACAAAGTGCCAGCAGACCTGCGTCTATTCAAGGTTCGGGAGCTGCGCATCGAAGAAGCCATGCTCACTGTGAATCGGTAGGCTGCCGCTTGCCAGTCCGCAGGTATACGCGTGAAGATGATTACCGGCGACTATGCCGTTACTGCTCGTGCTATCGGTGCGGATATGGGGATCGGAGATGGCGTCACAGCTGTCCACGGACTGGAGCTGAATACCTATAGCGATGAACAGTTGCATGCTTTGATGGATGCGCTGAACCATGACCCAATAGCCATTTTTCAAGATCGTTGGCAGCGTTCGCTTCTGCGGCAATTCGACTCAGCGCTCGCAGAGAAAGTCTTCTTGGTGCGGCCACAAACAGAGATCATTCCTTGTTTTGATTTGAAGTTCATAAACGATAAAACCTAACTGGTAACTCTTGATCGTAGACTTAATAATTAGTCCAAAGCGTTCAGATGAAGAGTACTTGAAAATCCGTAATCTGGGCTGGAGGGCGGGAGCAGTGTTACTGGAACTATCGCTACCCCGAATCTAAGTAAAGTTGCCGAGTTCAAGTATTTTGTGATGAATAAGAATAGGCCAATGAATCCGACTCCAAATCAAATATCGGTTAGCGAAGCTAGGTAGCGGTTACGTAATTTAAATTTCAAAACAGAGAGGACAGCTATGCCAATATCGCGTCGTCTATTTCTCTCAGGTATTGCTAGCTCGCTGGGCCTGATGTCAAGTGTTGTCTGGGGTAAGGGTAAAACGGACGGACATGGTGCTATCGAAGGTCCAGGGCCTAGAAGCGAGATGGAGGGGGTCTCGGTGTTCAACGAGTGGGACCGGTTGCGCACTGTAATTGTCGGGCGCGGGGACGATTCAATGTTTCCACTGACACCGGCAGCGACAATGGAAGAAGTCTTGGAGAAACCGCAACCCAATCCCTATCTTCCACCAGAGCTGGAAGACGCGTTGATTGTACAACTTAACGCGTTGGCAGCGCTTCTAGAGGCCCTGGGTGTTCGAGTGATTCGGCCCAGGCTCCTGTCAGCAAAGGAAAAGGATTATTTAAACCATATCGAAACGGGAGGCGGTCTGATCTTTATGCGCGATCCCTTGCTGGTAGTCGGAAACCAAGTCATAGAACTGGCAATGAGACCTGCGTATCGGCGTAAGGAGATCTTCGCTTTACGACCGTTGTTATTGTCGCTTTTTGAGCAGGGGTTCGCTGGTTATGCGATGCCAAAACCGTCGCCCGAATCTAAGCGTTTGTTTCTAGAGGGTGGGGATGTCCTGTTAGCGGACAGAAACCTGCTAGTAGGTGTCTCTGGAATGGCGAGCGACGAGGACGGTGTTCGCTGGTTACAAAGGTTCCTGGGTCTGAATTACCGCGTCCATCTGGTAAGGATAAGGCCAGACATCCTACACCTTGATTTAGCGATCGCCTTGGTCCGACCCGGTTTGGCGATCGTCGATCCCGCCGCCCTTGTGGATGGTACTCCAGCGCTGTTACGAGGTTGGGATTTAATAGAGCTAAAGCCTGAAGAAGCAGAAGCGCTGGCCGCCAACGTTCTAATAATCGACTACAAAACCGTTGTCGTCGAGGAAAATCAGCATCGATTGATGGATGAGCTGGACAGACGTGGGGTTGAACCACTACCGCTTGCCTTCGATGTGCCGATTTTGATGGCAGGAGGCTTCCGTTGTGCGACCCATCCTCTACTGCGTCGGGGATAAAAAGTACCCCAATTCTAAACAGTTTCCGGGATAGGGGAGTGTTCACTCCGCTTTTAGCAAATCTTCTTATGCTTTATGCATTTGATCGATGGATGGAGCGACAACTTCCGTCGATCTGGTTTGAATGTTATGCAGATGTCTTGTGATCTACACATGAGTCACAAGCAGGCGTAGTTTGTGTTGGGTTGGATAAAACGGCGATTGGCTGAGTGCAAGCCTACGCCATCATCGTTGAATACGTCACGGCGCTCGCCGCAAAGGTGGATCTATCTCATGGTGATCGATGACCGCGACAGGACCAAAAGATGCGCCGAACAACAAGTGATTTTTAGTGACCGGCCCAGAGTTTACCAGACCTACCGCGGGTGACTCACGCCAATCCGGTGCCACGACCAGCTCAATAAGTGGATTCAGGTGATTAAGCATATGGCGATTCTTAGCTCGCATGATGGCCTCTCCTCCCACGAGTCGCGCGGTGACATAGCAGCGACCAGCCGGATGCAATGGCGTCCGGAACGGGATTGTCGTAAGGAATGAGAACGACCTGCTTGTGTTGAGAAAGCAACTTCAGAAAGTGACTGGAACGTGCGGGATGGGTACTATGGATCTGCTTTGGGCCGTGTCTTGAAACATCTATAGATCTATATTCAACTGCTGTGCGGAGACGCTACGACATGAGGGCGCAGGGCTCCCGTGTGTCGTGAGTGAGTGTGTCGACACAGATCGCAGATTGCGCCAAACATCGTCTGTGACATGACATGTGCGATTCAGGGACATTCTTTCCATCAGCTCTGTTCGGTCCCGAAGTCATCTATGAACGACGGGGGTTTTGGAAGGAAAAAAGCCCCGCATGCGCGGGGCTCCATTCTGTTTACATCCTATAAGCTTGCGTTTAATAGTCCATATCCTCCATGCCTCCGCCCGGAGCCGAGGCCTTTTTCTCCTCCCTGGGCTGCTCCGCAACCATGGCTTCCGTGGTGATCATCAACCCGGCGATGGACGCGGCGTTCTGCAGGGCAATGCGCACGACCTTAGTGGGGTCGAGAATTCCCATGGTCATCATGTCACCGTACTCCTCGGTCGCCGCGTTGTAGCCAAAGTTACCAATCTCCGACTTGATCCGGTTTAACACCACCGAAGGCTCAGCATCGCCGGCATTGGCCACGATCTGACGAAGCGGTTCCACGATGGCCCGGCGGGCAATGGCAACACCCAGGTCTTGGTCGTGGTTGGCGCCTTTTAAATCGCTGAGGTTGTCCAGTACGCGAATCAGCGCGACACCGCCACCCGGCACCACCCCTTCTTCCACCGCAGCCTTGGTGGCGTGCAGCGCATCTTCCACGCGAGCTTTCTTCTCCTTCATTTCCACCTCTGTGGCAGCGCCTACCTTGATGACCGCCACCCCGCCGGCAAGCTTTGCCACGCGCTCCTGGAGCTTCTCCCGGTCGTAGTCCGAGGTGGTCTCCTCGATCTGCTGGCGGATCTGCTTGATTCGCGCCTCGATGTCCTCCTTCTTGCCGGCGCCGTCAATGAGGGTGGTTTCATCCTTGCTAAGCTGCACCTTCTTGGCACGGCCGAGATCATCGAGGCTCGCTTTCTCCAGCGAAAGCCCCACTTCCTCCGAGATCACGGTACCGCCTGTGAGAATCGCGATATCCTGGAGCATAGCCTTGCGGCGGTCGCCAAACCCAGGGGCTTTGGCGGCCGCGACCTTGACGATGCCGCGTATGTTGTTAACCACCAGCGTTGCCAACGCTTCGCCTTCTACGTCCTCGGCAATGACCAGCAACGGTTTGCCTGATTTCGCCACGCTCTCCAGCAGCGGCAGCATATCGCGGATGTTGGAGATCTTCTTGTCGTGAAGCAGGATGTAGGGGTCTTCCAGTTCTGCGCTCATGGTCTCCTGCTTGTTGATAAAGTAGGGAGAAAGATATCCACGATCGAATTGCATCCCTTCCACCACTTCAAGTTCATTCTCAAGACCCGAACCATCCTCGACCGTGATCACCCCTTCCTTGCCCACCTTAGCCATTGCGTTGGCAATGATCTGCCCGATGGCCTCATCGCCATTGGCCGAGACCGTACCGACCTGGGCAATCGCCGTTTCATCGGTGCAGGGCACAGAAATCTCTTTCAGGGCCTCGACGGCTTCCCTCACGGCCTGGTCGATACCGCGTTTGAGGTCCATCGGATTCATGCCTGCCGCGACAGCTTTCAGACCTTCATGCAACATAGACTGAGCAAGCACGGTGGCGGTGGTGGTACCATCGCCAGCCTCATCCGAGGTCTTGGATGCCACTTCCTTGACCATCTGCGCCCCCATGTTCTGGAACTTTTCCTTGAGCTCGATCTCCTTAGCCACTGAGACGCCGTCCTTGGTGACTGTGGGTGCGCCCCAACTCTTCTCCAACACCACGTTTCGACCCTTGGGGCCGAGCGTCAGTTTGACAGCATTGGCGAGAATGTTCACGCCGTCCGCCATTCGGTGCCGGGCTTCCTCACCGAAGCGTACTTCTTTTGCACTCATCTTTAGTTTCTCCGAAATCGACTTACTAAATGACAGTTATTGAATGTGCTTCATGACCGCTACAAGAAACGAATCCGAACAGGCGGCTCATGTCTCGATCACGGCCATGATGTCGTCTTCACGCATTACCAGCAGTTCTTGGCCTTCGAGCTTGACCTCGGTTCCCGAATACTTGCCAAAGAGCACGTGGTCACCGACTTTAACATCGACAGGACGCACTTGACCGTCTTCCAGGATCTTGCCCTTACCGACCGCCGTGACTTTGCCCCGGATGGGCTTTTCAGCAGCGGTGTCCGGAATCACGATTCCACCTGGTGAGGTTCGGTCCTCCTCTATGCGTTTGATAATGACGCGATCGTGTAAAGGACGAATGTTCATTGCATCGACTTCCCTCATGTAAAACGCCGAACTACACCCCGTCAGTGACGGGAGCCCTTCCGCCAAACCGAGTCCTCGTACTCTCGGATGGCGAGAGCTTAATGGGGGCGATGGCCGAGAATTCAAGGGGCACCCAAACTATTTTTCTAGAGTGTATCGAGTTCTTACAGAGCCTAAATTCATCTCAATGAAGCGCGATGGTAAGGAAGTTGATAACCCCATAGCCCGTTTACTATCTAGCGCGGTAACAACCTATAAACTGGATCCGGATGGAAACATCTTGGATTTGGTTGGTTACGAAGCTTTCATTGACGGGATATCCCGGCAGGTGCCGACAGAGATATTCGAGCAGCTGTCCCCTCTGTTGAGTATTGAAGCGCTGAAGGCAAGGGAAATTGCCGAGTGGAACGGGCGGGTCGGCGACTATGTGGGAGCCGAAGTGCGAATCGGCGACAATTTCGTGGCTGACGTCCCCTACCAGATACCAGGGGGCTCCACGATTAACTATACCCTCCATACCACGATCGCCGGATTCATTCCGTGCGGCGAGAAGAAATGTGTTCGTATCGAACAGGCCTATGACAGTCAGGCGGATAACGTAGCCAAAATGGCGGGTGAGGTCGTGTCAAAGCTGGCACAATCCGTTTCGCCAGAGACCCAGAAGTCCAGGCCGGAAAACAGCGTGGCAACGATAAAGGGGAACGTTAAGCGAACAATCGATGCGGAACCATGCTCAGTTGCGGCGAGGAATCGCAGCGTGTGTTGTGTATGGAAGTTGATGTTCCCGAGGTGGGAGCTGTTCCGGTAAAGATGACCGAGACGCGAACGTATGTGTTCGAATATTGATTGAGCAGGAACTATCATTCGAACACAACGCAAAACGAACACATGATTACCGTCGGCGTCCGCGGAGGTGTCGTCATCGTAATTTGGGGGCTGTCTGATTAACACGAAGATCCTGTGGTCCGCACTTATTATATCCATCGCTTTTCCCCGAACAGGCTCGCACAGTCTCGTTGGGCTCGTGGTATAATCCGCGGCCAGTATGACTCGTGCTGCAATACTTTACCGAATTCTGCTAGATGGGCTGACCTACCTTTCTCTCCTCCTACGGCCGAGCAGCGCTGTTGCGGCTGAGAATCTGTTTCTTCGTCGGCAGCTTGCTCTGTACCAAGAGCGTAATGTGAAACCGAGGCGGACGGACCCGGTCACACGTTTTACACTGGCCCTGCTCTCCCAACGCTTCGACTGGAGGCCGGCACTTGTGATCGTGCAGCCGAAAACGTTGATTCGGTGACATCGACAAGGTTTCCGAATGTTTTGGCGATACAAGTCGCGTCCGGGTCGCCCTCGGATCCCGATCGAACCGAGACGACTCATCCGCGAAATGGCGTTGAATAATGTGGGCTGGGGCGAAGAACGGATCGCCAACGAGCTCTTGCTCAAGCTCGGAATCCGCGTATCCCCACGAACAGTTCGCAAACATATGCCGAAACGACTCCTTGGTGGGCCACGCGGTGATCAGCGCTGGCGCACCTTCGTGCGCAACCATGCGTCGGCCGATCATCGCTTGTGATTTCGCCGTGGTAGTGACCGCGACATTTCGTCTTTTCTACGTATTAATGATCATCGAACACGGTTCGCGACGGTTTTTACATTGCAACGTTACCGAATACCCGACCGCAGAGTGGACGTTACAACAACTCCGGGAGGCGATCCCGTGCGGACATTCCTATCGCTATTTAATCCACGATCGCGACAATATCTACTCAAAAGAACTCGACGGATCCGTTACGCGTTTAGGGATCAACGTAATCAGAACGCCGTATCGAAGTCCGCAGGCCAACTCGATCTGCGAACGGGCTATTGGATCGCTACGGCGGGAATTCTTAGACTATGTGATACCGCTCAACGAAGCGCATTTGTGCAAACTTATCAAAGAGTAGAAACGCTATTACAACCGGAGAAGGCCGCACTCTTCCCTGGGACCAGGCGTACCGGATCCACCGCCAGGCATTCCGGCCCCTTTACAATCTGAACGCCACGGTATCAGCGACCTCGGCCGTGTGATTGCAACGCCTGTGCTGGGCGGGCTGCATCACGATTACGCCCTCGCATAGGAGGGAGCCGCTAAATTTATTATTTGCGGACTACACCTATCGATCACGGGCAGATGATTTTTTGGGAATGACACGCTAACTCGACACGGACTCCTGATACTTCTCGATTCGCTCCAGGTCTTGTCTCAGTTCTCGTTCAGCACGCCACAGATCGTAGCGTTGCTGCATTGTGAGCCAGATCTCCGGTCCATTCCCGATCAGTTTCCCAATACGCAATGCAGTATTGGGCGTGATGGAATCGGTTTCCGCCAAAATCTTGTGCAAGGTTTGCCGGGACACACCGATACGCCGGGCAAACTCGCTCACGGAAACGCCCATCTCCGGAATCACATCTTCGCGCAGAATCGCTCCCGGGTGTGTGGGCTCGCGCTTTGGTCGTCTCGCGGTCAATTCAGCCATTCTCTTAACGCTCTCTTCGTCAATGATATTGCTCGAGATCAACTCGAATAGCGTCGCCATCTTCCCACTCGAATGTTAGACAAAACGGTCCATTAATATGGATGGAGTAGCGTGTGGGTTTGCCGCGAAGTCTGTGAAAATCGAAGCCGGGAATATTCAACGCGGCCAGCTCACTCGCACTGTCTAACGTATCGAGCCGTCGTATCGCGCGCCGTCGAAGATCGGTACGGACCCGGCGACTTCGACCGGTCTCAAACAGCTCTTTCAAACCTCGGTGTTTGAAAGACCGAATCATGGATAAACTGTAAACCGTGAATTGACATATGTCAACTTATAATTTACACACATAGCGTAGTAGTCCTGCCATTTTTCCATGAATCAGCCCGCTGAGAATTTTTCATCCGACATTTGTCCGACATCAGTGACACGATATGTGAGCTTCTATTTGGAACTTCTAGGGCGCAAAACAAATTATCATGGCCGACAAACACTTGAAATTCCGCACAGATTTAAAGGTGTTGTAGCACTGAGTTCCAACGTTAAGTGTTTTAGGTATGCTTCATATAGCCGGAACCAATCATGAGCTGCAGCATAATGCGCCAGCGCGGCGCACGATGGCAGGAGCACCACGATGAACATTAAGCTATGTACGCTATGTATCATTTCGCTGTTGTTATTGATCTCCGCCTGTAGGACCAATATCGATCCGAGAGACGCGTATTTCAAAGGAATGCGCCAGTTAGCACGCGATAAACCCGAAGCAGTCATCGAGATTTGGAAGCCACTCGCTGCAAGTGGTGACTGCGACGCTCAGTACAGCTACGGCATGTTATTGCATCTCGGTGATGGCGTGCCCAAAGATCCTGAAGCTGCGTTGGAGTGGTGGCAGAGGGCCGCTAATCAAGGGCAAGCTTGGGCTCAGTTGACTCTATCGGGAATATATTTGCACGAGATCGTGCCCGCTTACACCTTTAGAAACAACGTCTGGATCAGCTGTATACGCGGCTGCGGCTGGGATAAAGATAGGATCCAATCGTACATGTGGGCACGTCTTTCAAGAGATCGCGGGCGACGTCCTCTTCAAAGAAAATACTCAGATGGATTCGTCAAGATGCTTGAAGGCAACTGGGAGGCAATATTAGAGATGAACCCCGACGCCGAATCAGCGACGGTCAATGAGCTCGAAACTGGCCGGACGATCTCTCTTGAGGAATCAATAAAGAAGATCGTCTTGACGCCAGACGACTTGGCCGAAGCGGAACGGCTCATCAATGAGTGGAAACCGTCGCCTGTGCCTCCCAAGTATTCGTACGCGCTGATTTTATTGCGTTTTTCGGCGGGCTCAAGCTGATCCACCAGACGAGGTTTTAAGTAGACTTCTATAGCATTATTGCTATAATTTACGAACATGTCGTGGGTGGTAGAAACGCTCAACGAGGTCATTGACCAAGAGCTCGAAGCGTTACCTACCGATGTGCGAGCGCGTTTCATGCGAATTGCTCAGCTGATCGAAACCCTAGGATTGCCCCGTGTGAGTATGCCCCATGTTCGGCATCTCGAAGGACCGTTGTGGGAAATGCGCATGACGGGCCGCGATGATATTGCCCGAGCACTCTACGTTACCGCAACGCCTAAGCGCGTCGTCGTGGTTCGGGTCTTCGTTAAGAAAACCCAGAAGACCCCGCGGCGTGAAATTGAATTGGCGCTTGACCGAGTGCAAGAGGTATTGAAATGACCAAAGTCCGTGATCTTCACAAGGAGTGGTCCAAGGATCCAAAATACCGAAAAGCCTATACGGATCTCGAGGAAGAGTTTTCGATGGCCCAGGCGATTATTGAAGCCCGTACCCGGGCCGGTCTGACCCAGGCCGAACTCGCCAAGCGCATGAAAACGACACAATCCGTCATCGCGCGGTTGGAATCCGGGAAAAGCAAACCATCGACAACGACTTTGCAGAATCTAGCTCGCGCCACAGGAACGCGTTTGGAAATACGACTGGTGCCCGAGTAGACCGTACGTCCGTGTGACTAACTCCAGTCTGTTGAGGTCCATTCCTGTCACTTCTGGTTAGTGGTCCACCGATTCTTTGGGAGTATGAATTACATCATGATAACGAGTGACCTCCTTGGCCCGCTCCAGCATCTTATCCACCTCATGGAGATGAATATTGCTGAGCAGCGGCGAGATCACTGCGCCCTGTGGGACGCCCTGCTTACCCGACGCTTTCGAAATCAACTTGAGCAACCGCATGACCCCGGCATCATCGACCCGACGTGCAACCTGCTCTAGTACGATGTGATGTCGTACCGTATCGAAAAAGGACCGCAAATCAAGATCAATAGCATAGGTCTTGCCCTCAAGGTTGCGCTCGATGCGCGTTGGATCGCATCATGCGCTGACTTCTTCGGCCGGTAGCAAAAGCAGGAGATTCTCAGCGTTGATGCCCTTGATACCGCCCAGGCCACGCAGCTTGGCAACGGTCGTCAGTACATGAATCAGAAACAGCGAGATCTCCTCCATATCTTCGGCAAGTTACCAGAATTGCCGTCGACAACAAGTCGCGCTAGACGTCGATTTTGGGTGAGAATTACGAATCTAACACTTACAAGTCGAGCGATTTTTTTGCCGGTGACGCAGTCGGTCGGCTGAACAGTGAGGATTGCATCGCAACCGAGAAGGACATGATCGATAACGCCGCTATGGCACCTTTAAAGCCCGACGCTTTGATCGCCCCCAGTCATAGTGCAGATACAGATAGTGCAAGTGCTAGTGCAGATAATGCAAGTGCGTACTGTTTCATAGAGCTTATTAATGCTGTGGTGTGCAGAGAGAATGATCGTGCACACACATCGAAAAAACGGCGAAAGAAGCAATAATCAAAATCTCAAATTTGCCGGGCGGAACGTCGCCGAGGATCTTCGTCTATAACTGACTATTTCAAGGAGGCATGTAATGAGAAAAAGAGCCGAGCAGCTGTTTCAGCATTACCAGGGCGTTCGTGAGAGCGAAGAGGGTCTCGAAGCCGCCGCGGCACCGGAAAACATCGACGACCTGAGCGCGCGGGTAAAGACGGCACACATCAAGGCAACGCCGAAAGAGCTCGAGACTGCCGTACGCGCACAGCAAAAGATGATCGCGAACCAGGAACCCGACGACGCGGAACTCGACGCGCTCGAGGCGATCATTTTGCCCGCCGAACGCCCCGTCGTGGACATCACTGAAGGCACTTTCGGGGATATTCCCGCACCGTTCGCCCATTTCGGTACCGACGAAGCCATACGCGGGCGGATTGAAAACGTGGTTCCCGCCGTTGGTCGCATAGGACTACCCGACCGACCCGATATTCCGTTTGCGGGCACGGGTTTCGTCGTCGGTGAGGGCGTCATGATGACGAACCGGCACGTAGCGCAACTTTTCGCACAAGGCCTCGGGCGGGAGAGACTGCAATTCATCAATGGCCAGTCCGCCGATGTCAACTTTACTCATGAACTCGGCCAGGAGGTCGGCCAAGATTTCACCATTGAGAAGATATTGATGGTACATCCGTACTGGGACATGGCGCTCATCCAGGCGGGCGGTCTCAGCGTCGATGCACTGAAGATACTCGCTGAGGACCCGAACGACCTCAACGGCAACGACATTGTCGTGATGGGTTACCCGGCGTTCGACAGCCGCAACGATGCGGAGCTGCAGTTCCGTATTTTTCGCGGTTCCTTCAACGTCAAGCGCCTGCAGCCAGGCCGTCTGAAACCGCGGGCGAAGATCCGCAGCTTTGGCAACAGGGTAGACGCCGCGGCCCACGACTGTTCGACACTTGGTGGCAACTCCGGCTCCTGTGTTGTCGATGTCAACACCGGCAAGGTCATTGCGCTGCACTTTGCGGGACGCTACCTTGAAGCCAACTACGCGGTACCGATGAGCGAGCTGGCCAGGGACGCGCGTGTCTACGACGCGGGCGTCGGTTTCGAAACCCCAAGGCCGTCCTCACTGCCACCCTGGGAGTCGCACTGGAGACGTGCCGATCCAGCCAAGGAAGCGCCCGACACAGCGACACCGATCGTCGATACGTCAGGCGCGGCCGGCAGCCAGATCGCAACAACGTCAACGGATGAAGAGTGTGTCTGGACAATACCGTTCGAAGTGCGCATGCACATCGGCAGGCCGACGAAGGCACACGGAGGTGCAAGCGGCGGAGGCGCAACCGTAGCAGAAGCGCAGATCGAGGCGATGGTCGAACCTTTTCATGAGGAAACCTACGACAATCGCGAGGGCTACAAGGCGGATTTCCTGGGTCCGACCGTTGCACTGCCGACGGTTGCCGACACCAACATTCTTTCCAAACTCGACAACGGCGACCACATTATCCCATACCAGCATTTCTCGCTCGCCGTGCACAAAAAAAGACGCATCGCGCTTTTTACCGCCTGCAATGTCGACGGGCTTCCCGAATTTCGTAAACCGGATCCGTCGAAATCGTACACGCGTAAAGCGCTCTCAGGGCTCGGTGAGAATGACCGCGAGATGTGGTTTACGGATCCCCGGATTCCGGCGCTTCACCAGTTGCCGGACCGGTTCTTCAACAAGGACCGTACAGCCTTCGACAAGGGACACCTGGTACGCCGTGATGCAGTCGCGTGGGGCGAGACGTACACGGAACTCCGCCGTGCCAACGGCGACACGTATCACGTGACGAATTGCTCACCGCAGGTCAAACAGTTCAACCGGTCCAACCTCGGCGGATTGTGGGGCAAGCTCGAGAACCTGGCCCTCAGCCAAGTCGAGCAGGATCACGACATATACTCGGTATTCTCGGGTCCGATCCTGACGGACGAAGATGAACCCTTCGCCGGTGTCGACAACGTTGGTAAGATTTCGGTTCTGATACCGGGCGCGTACTGGAAAATCATCGTAGCGCCCAACGAGGCGCGCGACGACCTGGAGACATTTGCCTTCAGAATCGCGCAGGACCTGGGTGACGTAGACTTCGGCGAGCCTGAAGAAGGTGTCGAGTTTGCGTTGCCCGATATTTGGCAGGGCCGCCTGGTTTCTGTCGCGGATCTCGAGGAGGAAATCGGCCTGCTAACTTTTCCCAAGATCATGCACGAGACGGACCAATTCGACGCCGACGTTAACGAATCGCTGCAAGGAGCATTGATATGAACGACTCGAGCATCGACAAACTGATCAGCAAGGTATCCGCAGCAGCGCCTTTCGGTTTGGAGGCTGTGCCTCTTAGCCGCGGAGACGCAATGACCGCTATACCGCACTCGGCCCTACAAGACTAATTTCCACCACGCCCAGGGACACCAACGCTGATGATAGTGTCCCCGCCCGTGGTGTAAAAAGCGTAACCGTCGGCTGAGGTTGTTATTCGGTTACAACGCCGCAAGCTTTGCGACGTCGATGTGGTTATCCTTGCATACGCTCTCGATGGTTTCCAAGGTCATGTATCGCCGTGTCACCGCCCATTCGCCGTTCTGTCCGAGAGTTCCCCACGAACACCGCCCACATAGTGCCTCGAACGGACGAACACCAAAGTAAATCCATCTCGGCTTGCGGCCAACCAATCGAAAACCCCGCATCGAGCCCCGCAAGCACTTACACCGCCGTTCACCGTGCGCGAAACCACGCACCCTCATTGCTGGTAAACCCGGCGACAAATTCGCGCTCGTGGTCAATCATCACACGGAACTTCGCATCTACCAATCGTATCGCTGCAGCGCGCAGCGTAAAACACCCGCTAGTCTCAACGCTAAGAATATGCCAACCACAAGACACGACGGACCACTACAGCCAAGATCAATAAACAAGAGACAAGGGTTACGTGGCGGACACCCGGCACAGGTGGGTCTTGAGGTTGGCTTGCTGCGAAATGGGATCGCGCTGCCCCGCGGTGAGGAAATTAACCGACTTCCAGGGGTGATAGGGTTGTTTTTCGCCCCAGCCGATGGGGATGAACACGGCCGTCGGGCGAATCCCCGCGGTGATCCAGGCACGGGCTTCGATCGCGCCATGTGCGCTTTCGATGCGTATGCGCGCACCGTCTGTAACGTCGATCGCCGCCGCCTTGTCCGGGTGAATCTGGCAGAACAGGTCTGGCCACATTTCCTGGGCCTGCCAAAAATAGTGGGTCCAGGAATGAAACTGCGGCGCCGGCGGACGGCCGGTGACCAGTTCGGTATCAAAGCCGCTGGCGCGCAGCCCGGCAGCGGGCGTATCCACACCCGGGGAGACGATACGCACCGGCCTGCTCCAGACCGGTTTATCGAAAAACGGGGACAGGACCGCATCCCGGTCCGTCAGCAATTCGACATAGGGAAGATCCACTAACTGCTCGGTATCGGTATAGAACTCGGGCAGTGCGGAAAGCCCGATCCGCTGGAACCGTTTGTCCATATCGCTGGTCCAGAATTCGAGTTTGCCGCTCGGCGTCGGAAAACGTTTATCGGCGGATTGCCCGAAAGCGGTCATCCCCTCGAGATACAAGGTGGATGCCTCGACATCGTCCTCCTTCGCCACCGGAGTGCGTACCCAACGGTGCGGCAGCGAACGTAATCGCCGTAGAGTGACGCCATTGAGATCCGGCGTCGCTTTACGGAATACGTCGTCCCAGAACCGGCCCGAATCTTTGTACGCTTCCTGCAGCACGTCGTTAAAACCAAGCCGTTTGCCCAACTCGATCCAGATCCAGGCGTCAGACCGGGCGTCACCGGGTGGATCGATCAGCTTTTCGTTCCAGACGATGCGCCGATCCTCCGCCAACCGGCTGATACCGCCCTTTTCGACGCCGCTTGCCGCCGGCAGCACGTAGTCGGCCAGATTGGAAGTCTCGTTGCGGAACAAATCGATATGAACGACGAGATCCAACTCCTGTATTGCGCGGCGGGTGTCGCCCTGGTGCGGCCATTGACCAAGCGGATTGTTACCGGTGAGCAGCGCGCGGATCGGATAGGGTTCGCCGTCGGCCATTGCCTTGATCCATCCTGCCGGGTTCTTGCTCACCGCCGGTTTGATATTGTGCGCCTTACGATGCGCGGGGACCGGCACCGGCTTCCAGTCCGGCTCCGCGGCCACGTTGAAGAATCCGCCACCCTTGCGACCCCAGTTGCCGGTAATGGCGGCCAGAAACATCAACACACGATTGGTTTGCGCCGAGTTCGTGTGCTGATTGATACCGCGACTCGCATACACCATGCAGCCGTCGGCGGCGGCAATGTCCTGCGCCAGGTCACCTATCTGTTTGCCGGTCAGCCCGGTAATCGGCGCCGCCCATTCCGGTGAATAGCCCTGCGCAAAGATGAAATCCCGCCACCGACTCCAACCCAGGACCCAGTCCCGACAAAACGACTCGTCGTGCAGGTCGTTTGAGAACAGGTAGTGAGCCAGCGCCAAACCAAGCGCCATGTCGGTGCCGGGCCGGATCGGCAACCACTGATCGGCTTTGGCGGCAGTGGCGGTCAGCCGCGGATCGACGACGATCAGGCGCGAACCGTTCTTGATCCGCCAATCGTTGACCATGCCGAAGTTGACAGGCCGGGTTTCGGCTTGATTGTCGCCGAAATATACGTAAAGACCGGCGCTCCCGATATCGTCCTCGGTGTAGACATTGCCGAGATTGGTCGAGCCCTGGGTCAGATAGAGCGAGACCACCTTACCCGCGTCGCAAAAGAACTCGGTCGTTCCGACGTTGGGCGTCCCCCACATCTGCACGAACATGGGCATGTAGCCCATGATGTTGAGTACGCCGGTACGCGTACCCACCTGGATCGCCAGGGCCTCGGGTCCATGTTCGTCTCGGACCGCCTTAAGTTTCGCGGCAATCTCATCGAGAGCCTGATCCCAGGAGACGGTTTCGAAGCGGCCCTCGCCACGCCTACCCTTTCGTTTAAGCGGTCGGGTCAGACGCAACGGGCTGTTGTACTGCTGCAAGGTCATCTGCGACTTGGGGCAGATCCTGCCCTTGAACACCGGATCGTCATCATTCCCGAGAATGTTGACGACGCGATTACCACACAGATGAAATTTCAGCGTGCAGCCGTTAAAACAAATATTGCAGCCACCGGGGACGACCCGATCGGCCGCCTGACTCGACGCCGGTTGTCGATACGGCGCCGTAGCGACGGTTGCATCAAGCGTCTTGCGGGTCGCGTGATCGCTCATGATGGCGGGTACCGGCCTGGCTGCCCAACGGTCGCGCGGGGTCGTCGTACCGGAATCGGGCCGCGGTAACCGATCCAGGTATATGGTCGCCGGACCTTGTAGAAACTGATCGTGATCGCGTACCGCGCGTGCCTCGTCTCGCGCCTGTGCGAGCAGCTCGTCCCGTTCGCCAAAGCGGATTGCGCGCGTCGGACAGACGCTGGCGCATCCCGGACCGTGACCCGCGGCACGCCGCGGCGCGCACAGATCGCACTTGATCGCATGGTGATCCACCGGATCGTAACCGATCGCGCCGTACGGACAGGCCAACGCGCATTCACCACAGCCGGTGCAACGCGCCTCGTTGACGCTTACGACACCGCTGTCCGCATCTTTGGTGATCGCCTTGGGATAGACGGGGCAAGCGCGCAAACATGCCGGTCGCTCACATTGCTGGCACGTCACGGTCAGAAAGTCCAATGCCGGCGTCAGCGGGTCACGTAACCAAAGCACTTTGTTACGGTACTCGTGCGGCCCCAGGCGATTGACCTGTTTACAGGCAGCCTCACAGCTCTTGCAACCGGTACATCGTTCTAGATCGATCATCAACGCGAGTCGGCCCACCCTACTTCCCCCACGCGGACACGTGCCACCAGTAGATCGGATTTCCAGATGCCACATAACCTGCAAAAAACGTGACCAGGACGATATGGATAAGGAGCCCAACCAGGCACAGGAAAGCAAAGCTGATATGCAACCGGCGCCACAGCGCGAGAACAGCGCCGGCGCGGCGGCGGGATCCGACCAGACGGGCTTCTGCGAGCGCCAGCTTTTGATACACGAGCGATCGCCAGGGATGCCGCAGCCAGTGATACAGGTTCGGCGAGAACAACGCTTCGCTAGCGCCCGAATCAAGCCCGGTCAGGAGCTGCCGCTTCTTTTCAATGATCTCGGCGAGCTCCTGCCGCCGCCCCGGTTCCGCATGCTGATAGCTGCGGGGCTGGGCCGCGAACCGGGTTGCCAGCTTGTCGGATAGGATCGACCGGGCGAAGGTCCCCTGCGCAATCAAAAATGCGAACCCCGCCCACACCAGGCCGGGAGGGGTCAGCAAATCCCCACCCGAAGCGTGCACAGTGACGAGCACCATTCCCAGCATGCTCGACACGACGTGGGCCACGAACCAGGCTGGCGGACTCGCGGCCAGGCCCGAACGCTTGGTCACGGAAAACAAGAACGGTACCAACAGGAGTAACGCACCGACAATCGCGGCGCTTTGCCGCAGCGGAATGCCGGGCGCCCGCCATCCGGGTGGCGCGAGCCTACCCGACACGAACGCGAGGCCGACTGCGACAGCCGTGACGCAAAGCATGAAGATCAACGCCCGCCTGCTGAGATCCGGGCGACGCGCCGCTGGTAATGAATCAACCAACGGATTCTGTGTATTCATACGGGATCCGGTTTATGACACAGGCCGCCTTGGATGATGCAAGATGTCATCTTGTCTTAAGGAAGCTCTGCTTTATTCATCGTATCGGCGATCGTACGCAGATTCCAATCAAGCACTACGGAAAATCGGTTTATGCGGTAGAAAACGCTCGCCGAAGAAGGTTTCGAACGCTTTCTCAAACCGACGCGCCGGGAGAAGTTTCTGGAGAACATGGACCAGGTCATTCCCTGGGACGAGCCGTGTGAGATCATTGAACCGTTTTGTCCGAAAGGCAAAGACGCGGGCCGGCCGCCGATGGCCACATGATAGTCAGTTCGCCATGGACACTTACTTCTTGTTTGTTGGCCTTCCTTTTGTTCTTCTCATTCCTTCTTGATTCGAATCGCACGAAGGGTCATTCCGGGCATAACCCCCACCTCCTTCATGTAACGGCCATCATATGCCTGCCCCGCGACTCTCATCGTCGCGCTCTTTCGCAAAGGTTTCCCCGTCTCTTTATCAATGAATCGCCAATAAGAGTCGTAGGTATTCGCAGCTACAGTGCCGGCGTGCACTAAGTATTTCACATAAATTTGGTTCAGAAACTCTTGAAAATGTTCTTCTTCCTTATAGCAATACTCATGTACTGTATGCACACCAAGTAGATCTGACAGATCGACTTCGATCTTGTTGGCGACTATTTCAGAATCGGGCTTTATCTGATCGCGATCCAACTTCGCGACATCGATCAAATTCGATATTGCCGCACTAAGCCGTTGGAACTGATTCGAGTGTCTTTCGCCATCCCAACTGGAGAAATCCGCCGCTTGAATGCCGCCAAATCCAAGAGGTGGCTTGACCGCGTCAAATAGAATCGGAACTAAAACGCCGCGGCCTTGTGCGACCTCCGCCTCCTCAATCACCCACCCTGACTTTACGGAACTCTTTGACCACACAACAATCACGCACGCCGCCGTATCCAGTTTTTCACCAATAATCTGTCGCCACGTCTTTCCCGGAGGAATAGCGCGATCCCAAAATACGGACCAGCTTCGCGTTTCCAAGCTCGAAACCAGTTGCCCGACCTTTTTCTCATCCTCCCGAGCGTAACTTATAAAGATGTCCGGCATTCACACATTTTCATGTCGTTGCGCCTGAAATTGTACAACCTATTGATCTTAGGTGTCATTTGCGTTGCCAGGGTTTTTGTTGCGCACATTTTTTCTTCAATACTGGCACCCACCTGCTGGTATCAGCAAAACGACGAGCAACCCGCCCGCCTGGGCAAAACCCAGGCGCTCTCTCAACAGCAAACTGAGTTAGATCGGGCCTAATTGGCCCTCAAGTTTCGCTCAAACGCGTAGGCGGATTTCGATCATGAATATTGCCGCATTGCAGCTTAGAAATTGAGAGAGTTGGAGAGGTCCTCGGCCTGCCAGTTCGCGAGCTCAAAACTCAGCCTGCCGCGGGCGGCCCGTACCGCCCGCAGTAGAGACAACTCGCTCGAATTACGTGCGTCGTTACAGTTCGCGGTTGCGCCGTTTCATCAAATCCCGGTGCGGGCACACGGCTGACTCACACCTTCCTCACACATTTGCCCACACCCCACCGATTCGGCATCACATATTTTTTTTCCGATTCGGCTCGAAACGTAAGCCTGGCCGGGGTTTCGCACACTTGGCACGAAGTTTGATTTAGCGCTCATACGGACACGCGGAAGAAAACTCAAAAGCGTACCCGTAAAGCGGGCTCAACCGAGAGCAGCCAGGAGGATGACCGTGCTAACGCAGCTCAGCGCCAGACCGTGGATATTCGAATTGCCGCAGCGGCACCGACCGCTTCGGCAGGACCGCTGAGGTGATTACCGTTTTCTTGCGAAACGGTGAATAACCTCGGCAATTCGACCGGGCCGGTTACCCGGCTCATCTCAACCACCGCATGCGCTGTCACAAAGACAGAAGGAGTACGACTATGAGAAGGTTCAGCCAACGTCGACCTTTATTTTCTCTTTTACTCGTGACCAGCCTGTTACCGGGTTGGGCGTTCGCTCAGACGACGTTCGAGCGGATGTGCATCTTCGGCGACAGTCTGTCCGATACCGGTAACGTCTTCGAAGTGACCCAGGACGTCTCCACCCGGCCCTATGCCCTGATTCCGTCGGCGCCGTATCCCATCGGCGGCCCGACCTTCACCAACGGCCGTACGTGGATCCAGCACCTGGCGGAATCGTTGGAACGCGACGACGACGCCAAACCGGCGTTTCAGGGTTCCGGTCCGTTCTGCAACTACTCCTTCGGGGGCGCCCGGGCGAGAGCCAGCCGGCCGTTCGATCTGCCAGACCTGGTCGCTCGTTACCTGGCAGACGTCGGCGGAACAGCGGACCCCAACACGCTTTACATCGTGTCCGTGGGCGGTAACGACATTCGCGACGCCCTCGAATCGCCGACTGAGGCGAGTGTCATTATCGGGGCCGCCGTGCAGTCCGTGTTTGACCAAATCGGGGCTTTGTACCAGGGTGGTGCACGGAAGTTCCTGGTCGTTAACGCGCCGAACCTCGGTTTGGTTCCTGCGGTAAGCCTGCAAGGTGCAGAAGCTCAGTTTGCAGCAACATTCGTGACGTCGCTGTTCAACGACGGAGTTGCGAGCGTATTGGGGTTCTTGCCGCCGGACGTGGAACTGATGACTTTCGATCTGTTCGCGTTCGCCAATGCGGTTGCGGCGCAACCACCGGCAGGGGTCACCAACACCACCGATTCATGCATCACTCCCGGCGTGCGTCAAGGCGCGACCTGCGCGGATCCGGACCAGCACATGTTCTGGGACGGTATCCACCCCACCAGAGTGATTCATGCCGCACTCGCGGAAGCGGTGGCGCAGACCCTTCCGATTCTTGTGGCCTCGAGCAACTAGAGTAATGGGGCGCTGGCACATCCATTCAAGCCACGGGCGGCTCCGGCTGCCCGTGGCCAATTCGTCTAACTATCTACAGGGCAGCTGCACCTACGGTTCGGGCGAACCTGCGTCGAGCCAATCCACTGTGGGGCGCACCTCGGATACATGGAGAGTTGCTCCAACTGCGCCCGAACCCGCCTATCACTCGATAAAGATGCTCCGGACGGTCGTGAAATACAGCCCAAAGGTTGCGGAAGGATCGTTTCGCTCAAGCATGTCGTCGGACTGCATCATGAATACCGCCGCGTGGCAGCTTAAACCGTATGCGTGGATGATTTTTCAGGAACCACAGCCCCTCGCAACATCAGGAATAATCGCGCTCCGGCGTGACTCGGCCATCGTGTTACTCGCGGTCTATCCGGCCGAGAATGTAACGAACGCTTGAGTTCTGTGTGGTATCGTAGGGCTCGCCGCAAAACCGTTGAATCCGTGACGAATCGACGCGTCATACACCCAAAGGCGAAGCAGATAGCAGCAGCGCTTGAAAGAACCGCCGAGCGCCGTCATGTCGATATCGCGTAGATGAACTAGCAAACCGTCGGGCGTCGTACCGGTGGCGTCAGTGTTTTTCAAGCCCGGCGTACCGTCGTAGGTTTCCCAGTAGTCATAACGATTATCTCCGTTGTTGTCCGGCGGCGGTGCAATTGCCCCGGGAAATGTCACTGAGACTGGTGGTAACCCGCCCTCAACGGTGACCGTCGAATACCAATAGTATGGATCATCGAATTGGGCCCAAACCTCGAACTTGCTGGCGTCACTTGGTGCATCTCCACAAGCCGGTACGACCTTACCCGACCCATCCGCGAGTTTTACCTGCAGCGCGTTTGGATAAGGTGGAAGTTCGGGCGCCTTATTGTCGAGCTGCACATGATACTCGAAGGCATCGCGGGTCATGATGCCGCCATTAGTCTCCCATTCCAGCCATACAATGAAGTGTCCATTCTGGTCTGCTGTCGGCAGTCCAAGGGTATTCCATACGGCAAGCCGCAAGCCTGAATTTCCACAACCCACAAAACCGTTTCCCGAGATTCCATTCACGTCACCCATCTTGCCATCTAGATAATTCTTGGCATCCATCCACTCCTGTGTTGAGCCATCCGTCGACAGTGGTACGATATTCGCAGGCGCACTGGAACATATCCAAGTAATCGGATGCGGGCTTCTGAGCTTCCACTCGGTATGAATACCAGGTGCACTACCGACCGGTGGTGCGGGCGATGTGGCTGGGCGATATGCGATACGAAATCGCTTAACGTCCATGCTGGGCGTTAGCGTCCCGTCCACCGGTACGAATAGGCCACAGGGGCGTCGAGGTGGCGATCCCGGAGGTGACGCTGCGAAACCTGTATGCCATAGTCCAAAACTATCGAAATCTGCCGCATCATGGAAATCACCACATAGGGTGTCGAGATGCGGTGCTTCCGCCACCTGGCGTTCCGTCAAAGAAATCGCATCGAGGCCCAAGAAATCAGCGGCGGGTTCAAGTGGATTAACGAGTGTTTCGTTCTTGATCGCCACACTTCCTCCCAGGCGTAAAACATCCCCGTCAGTAAAGGGAGCGGGCCTACCGCGGTACAGGATCTCGGTCGAGAACAGTAAGCGCTTTATGTTGTGCTTCCTTTCGCCCGTTACCGCATCGAGTCCAAAATCTACTCCACGCTTGGGAACACCCGCGGGAATGGGTGGACTAAGCAACGAATCTTGAGGCACGACTTTTGTTCCAGTCAGAGCCGAAAGTAGATCGCCATCAAGAACACCCGGCGCTTTCGGTGTCGGCCCCGTGCCTTCGATGGAGAACCAGATATCGACTTCCAGTTCTTTCATGAGGTCCAGCAGCTTGTTCGGGTCAGCAATTAATTCGTCTCGGCCCACCGATCGAGCAGCCTCGATAACCCTTAGAATCTCGTCCTGGCCTCCTATAAAGTGCACAGCATCGAGACCGACGTTGTCCCTAAGATTAAACTTGTGTACGAGGACAGCGTTGGGAATAGTGGTCCCATTCGGGAATAGCACATCACCATCGGTGAAATTCTCGTGGGGACTGTCGAGTTCCGTGGAGAATGCGATAACGCCCTTCTCCGCCATAATCACATCGACTGCGTCTACCCCCATATCCTCCACGACATCGAACTGTTGCACCAAGTCCCGATTGCGGGCGCAGACGTTCGTCGCACCCGTCATTGGGTCTCGGGCGATGAGATCACCATCGGAGATGATGGGATTACCATCTGCTGGCAGCGGTCCCCGTGTCAGAAAATCCTCCTCCGTAGAGAAGACAACTCCAGTACAGCGGCCAAATTCTGCATTCTGCGCGAGTGCCGGAGTATTAGAACTGACTACAACGACGTAACTGATTAGTAACGTAGCAAACCACCAGCGAGAAAACTCCACACCGTCCTTCACCGGATGGTGCATGGTCGAAATACTGCTATCGATCCAATATCTGAAAAACGACTGGTGCCTGATTGGTTCCTGTCCGTCCATGTCTTCCTCCGAAAAAGGCAGTGGGGGCTATTTAAGCGGATCAATAACCTATCATTGTGTATTCCAGAATACTGTGAAAGGCACGGTGTATCAAACGGGTTTGCTGTTTCAAAGACAATGCCGAGACTTTCACCATCGGCCCCGAGGGCCTCGACATGATTATTGTGCGTTTTGTGTTCACCGCGATGGCGCTCGTCCTTTGGGATACAGCTGCTTGATATGGTTTTCGGTCAGCGCAATCTCTTCGGGTGCACAAACACCGTCTCCATCGTCTCGGCATAGCCCACCACCTCCTCTTCGTCCCGCGCGGCGAAGGTCTTAACCTCAAAGTTCGTCAGCCTATCGTTTGTATCTGGATGCCGCCCTCCATTTTGGCCTCCAATTCCATCGACCTATCAATCGTCCAATCCATTTACATCCAATTCTCGCTCTGTGCCTCTAGATTTCCTTTGATTACGTTTTTTCGATCACCTGCAGCCAGCCTAGTAAATCAGATAAGGAAATTGCGGTGGTCGATGACGAGGAAAGCGAAGCAGTCCCACATAGTGGGATGGTCTTAGTTAGGTACCCTTCGTCGTGAAAGCCTGGACCGTACGCTCTTCTGGAACGAGTGTGACCTGGAACACAAGCTTGCTGATTCGCGGGTTACTACAATCGCCACCCGCGCCCACAGCCGGCTAGACGGTCTAACGCCCACCGCCCATACCGCGACTCCGAAAAACGAAGTTATTGATATCCGCAATTGTCGCTGGCGATCGCATTGTCGCGGCCTATACGAAATACCGATGGCCGCGTGACGATTGATTCGCCACGGACACCTATGGCCGCAGAACAATCTTCGGCGCGGCCGCTTTGCCTTCGTGGATCTCACGGAACGCCGCCGCGCCGTCGGAGAGCGATCGTGTCTCCACCCACTCGAGTCTACCGAGCGCGCCACTGGACAAGGCGCGGATGGCGGCGCGCAGATCAACGGCGTTATAGGTGTAGTTGCCCAGGAAAACGATCTCCTCCAGGGTCACCCTGCGGGTGTCGAGTCCCGGTTCGTTGTCCTGCAGACCTACATGCGAAATGACGCCGCCCGATTTAACAAACCGGCACGCTGCCGATCGTGTTCGCCCGCTGCCCACCGCATCGATGACCAGATCAAAGCTGTTTTCCTTGGGCAAATCTTCGCTCAAAGGATCATAGACCTTGCAGCAGCCCAGTTTTTCCGCCGTGCGTCGTCTCAGCGGGTTGGTATCCCCAAGGAGGACATCGATGCAACCTTTGCCTGTCAGCATCAACGCGGCAAAGGCGCCGATCGAGCCGCCGCCCAGTACCAACGCCCGGCACTCGGAGACCGGCCGGTGCATTACTTTTTCCGCGAGATAGATCGCATGCAGTGAAGTGGCCGCCGGCTCGGCGAGACTGGCGACAACAGGATCCATATCCTGGGGCATATCGAGAAGATTGCGTTCGGGGATGACGATGTATTCCGCGAACGCGCCGGCCAGTCGCATACCGATCAGCTCCCTTTTGGCACACAGGTTGGAACGACCGCCCTGGCAATGGTCGCAGACGCCGCAGGTCATAAGCGGGTTGAGCACTACTCGCTTACCGGATTGAGCGCCACCTTGTACCACACCTACAGCCTCATGTCCGAGTATCAGCGGTGGGATGCGTCGGGCGTCATGGCCATGGTACGCGTGTATGTCGGAGCCGCAGATGCCCACGGCCTCGATCTTGACCAGCGACTCACCGGGGCCGGGTACAGGATCGGGCTCGTCGCGGTACTGCACCTGCAAAGTGTCTGTGTACACCAGTGCTTTCATAATTTTCTCACCTATTTCGCGGTAAAACCCCCATCGAGATGTATCACCTGACCGGTGATGTAATCTGAAGCAGTAGACGCAAGGAACACAGTCAGTCCATCTAAATCCTCAAGCCTGCCATTGCGCCCGATCGCGGTTTGCGCTGCCAACTTGCTCAGCAGTTCAGGATTCTCGTACACCGGCGCGGTGAGCTCGGTGGGGAAGAAGCCGGGCGCGATCGCGTTGCAGGTGACACCGTGTCGTGACCAGGCTTCCGCCATCGCGCGCGTGAGCTGTGCGACGCCGCCCTTGGACGCGCCATAGGCCAGACCGTTTGCAAAGGCGCGGCCGGACTGCAGCGAGGCTATGTTGATGACCCGGCCCCACCCTTTAGCCGTCATAGCCGCGACCAGCTCGCGCGCGAGAAAGAACGGCACGGCCAGATTCAGATTGAGTGTCGTATCCCAGCTCTCGAGCGTGATCTCCTCGGGGGGCTGGCGGAAATTCACCCCTGCGGCATTAATCAAGACGTCGATTGCGCCAAAAGGTATCGCGGCACGCTCGGCCAACTCAGGCAGGCGAGTGCGATCGCTGAGATCGGCGGATAGCGCTGTTGCGCTTGCCCCCAACGCTTCGATTTCAGCAACGACCTCCCGCAGTTGCGCCTCGCGGCGCCCGAGCAGCACCACGGCCGCCCCCCCCTGCGCCAGTGCCAAAGCCTGGCGGCGACCGATGCCGGAGCTGGCACCGGTCACCAAGACGACTTTACCCGTGAGGTTGAAATCCGGCATTACTGCAACGATTCGGGCTGCAGATCAAAGGACTCATTGGGAAAATACTTGAATAGGCGGTCGTCACCAGTGCGCGCATGTGCCTCCATGCCCTCGAGGCGCGACAGCCGCGCCGCCGCGGAAGCCACCTCGCGAGTTGCCTCCCGGCTCATACGTTGGGTAGTCACTGTCTTGATGAACTTTCCCACCGACAAGCCACCGGTGTACCGACCCGCGCCTTTGGTCGGTAATATATGGTTGGTGCCCGAGCACTTATCGCCGAAAGCCACTGTGGTTTCTTCACCGACAAACAGTGACCCGTAATTGCGCAGGCGGTCCATCCACCAGTCAAGGTCCTCTGCCTGCACCTCCAGATGCTCCGCAGCATAACGGTCGCTCACCTGTGCGGCTTCCTCCCGGTCTGAGCAGAACACCACCTCCCCGTAATCACGCCACGAGGCCTCGGCAGCGCTGCGCGCAGTGTCCGGCAGCTTGGAAATCAATTCCGGCACCAGCGCCATGACCTTTTGGCCCAGTTGCCGGTCTGTGGTGATCAGCCAGCACGGGCTGTCAAGCCCATGCTCGGCCTGGCCAACGAGATCACTGGCCACGATGGCTGGATCGGCGGAGCCGTCTGCGATAACTGCGATCTCCGTCGGGCCAGCGAACAGGTCGATACCGACGCGGCCGAACAGCATGCGTTTCGCCTCCGCAACGAAACGATTACCGGGACCGACCAGGATATCCGCGGCATGCCCCGTGAATAGGCCGAAGGCCATGGCGGCAATGCCCTGCACGCCGCCGAGCGCGAGGATGGAGTCTGCGCCACAAAGATTTGCGGTGTAGATTATCGCCGGGTTCACGCCGACCCCCGGTTTCGGTGGCGAACAGGCGATCACGTGGTCCACGCCCGCCGCCTTCGCGGTCGCCACCGACATGACTGCGGAGGCCACGTGCGAATAACGCCCGCCGGGGACATAGCACCCGGCGGTTGCCACCGGTATCTGTTTCTGCCCGGCAAACAGCCCGGGGGATAGCTCCACCTCGAAGTCGACCAGCGCCTCGCGTTGTTTCTTGGCGAAACCGCTCACGCGCTCATAGGCGAACTGAATGTCGTCTTTCACTTGCTGGGGTATCTTGGCGGCCGCTGCGCCGATCTCCTCCGGCGTTACCACGATGTTGCCGGTGTAGTTGTCCAGCTCTTGCGCATACTCCCTTGCTTTCTCCTCGCCGCCGGCTTCTATCTCGGAGAGCATCTCGGATACGATCTTGCGCGTCTCCTCTTCACCGCTGGATGCGGTCTTCTCTGCTTTCTTCAGGTATTCAGTAGTCATCGATTAATCTCCCTATAGCGTCAGTGGTCAATCTGCTGGCGGTCAGTCCAGTGCCCAGAGCGAGAGCTCCGGCACGAAGGCGAGCAGCAGCACGACAAAAAGCATGGCGAGGACATAGGGCGCTGCTTTGCCCGCCACCTTGAGTATGGGTGTCCCCGTAAGCCCGGACACAACAAAAAGATTCAACCCAAGCGGCGGCGTAATGAAACCTACGCCGAGGGACGTCACCATCATGATGCAGAAGTGGATTTCGTTCATGCCGATTTCCTGCGCAAGCGGGAGCAGGATCGGCGAGAGGATGACGATGTTTGGTGTGGTCTCCATGACGCAGCCTGCAATGATCAAGATAAAAATCATGATCAGAATGATGACGGCTTCGCTGTCGGTCATCGAAACCATCGTGTGTGCAAATCCCTGTGGGACTTCGAGCGCAGCGAGGGCCTGCGCCAGAGGCAGCGAGAACGCGATGATCGGCACAATCACCCCATTGACCTTGGCCGAACTTGCCAACATCTTGGGAAAATCAGCAAGCGTGATCGTGCGCTGGAGTAGGCCGATGATGATCGTCGTTACCACCGCGACTGCCGCCGCTTCTGTAGGTGTAAAGATACCACTGTAGATGCCTCCAAGGATGATGAATGGCACGATCAGTGCATAACGACCGTCGTAGACCGCTTTCCACAGACGCCTGAGCGAGAATCCCTGGTCGGCATTTTCGTAGCCCTTAATCCGGTTCATCGCAATGTTGGTAATCATGATCGATATCATGATGAGGAGACCGGGAACCATTGCCGCGAGAAACAGGGTGGACGCGGATATCCCTAGGATAAGACCAATGATGATATAAGCGATGGAAGGCGGGATCAGAATTCCGGTACAGGCTCCGGACGCGACCAGCGCACAGGCATAGGGCTTGGGATAGCCCTGGGCAACGAGGCGGTCGATGGTCATGCGGCCCACCCCTGCGGCACCCGCGGCATCGGAACCGGAGATGCACGCAAAAAAACCACACACCAGCACCGTTGCGGTGCCGAATCCCGAGCGGAAACCGCCCACCAGTGCTTCGGCCACGTCCAAGAGTTTGTGCGAGAGCCCGGTACGCACCAAGACGTCGCCGGTAAGGATGAACAGGGGCACCGCAATCAACGCGAAGGCATCAATCCCGTCGAACAACGCCTCACCGAGTAACGATAGCGGCAATACCCCCGAGAAGTGGAGCATGGTGATGGAGGTCACGCCCAACACGGCCCAGATCGGCACCGCGAGCACGATCAGAATGAGGGCTAACAGGAGCGGAACGTAGAACTCCCAACCCAATGCCAGCTCAAACGCATCTTGTTGATAGAGTTCCATCAGTCGAACAACCTATGGCCTTCGAATACGGTGCGACCGCCACGCATGTCACCCCAGTCCCGCCAGATGGACTGGATCAAGCGAAAACAAGTCAGCGTGAAGCCGAACGGCACTGCTGCCAAAAACCAGGCCTGGGCGATACGCAAACCGTGGGTTACCGATCCGAACTTGATCGAGGTCATCAATGTTTCAAAGGAAAAATACAGGGCAAGCAAGGCGACTGCCAGCATCACGAAATCCCCGAGAAGATAGAGAAACGCTTTGGCGCGTGGCGATAGAAACTGCATCAGCACGTCAATACGGATGTGCGCACGATCACTGACCGCCGCTGAAACGCCGATCCAGACGAGGTAGATAAATGAGTAACGTGCTATCTCTTCACCCCAGATCGATGAGTACTCCAGAGCAAACCGCCTCAACACTTCGATAGCAATGGTTGCGACAATCATGGTGTAAAAGACCAGCAGCAACCAGCGTTCGCAGTTCTGGTCTAGCCGTCTCAGAAGATTTCGCACGATGCCCTCCGTCGATGTAGAGTCCTTGAATATTTGTGAGCCACCACCCTGAAGGGGGCGGCTCAAGCGGTCAGCAGCTAAGCATCGTTGACGTAGTAACGCCCCTGTGTGTTTGCCGCCTCGAGCAGCTTATCGAATACCTCTATGGACCCGGCCAGCTCCTTCTTATAGGAGTCCCACTCGGCGTTTTGATGCCCGCCCTTCTTTATCCATTGCTCCAATTCAGCCTCCGTAGGCGTGTAGAACTGAACTCCGGACTTGGACATCTCCGCCATGGCGTAAGCGCGGGCGGCCGGCACCTTCGATAGGTTCTGGTGAGACGTCACCTCGCTCGCGAACTCGATACCTTCTCGTACCGGCAGCGGAAGCCCGTTGAACCACTCCAAATTGCAGGAGTAAACCTGCGAGTCGGGAACAGCGCGAGTGAACGTCACCCACGAGAGGATGTCTTTGAAGCCGAACACGTGCAGTGCGCCTACGGCCGGATCAAGGGCGTCCGCAACACCCTGCTTGATGGCGGAAGGCGTCTCGCCCCAGGCCACCGGCGTTGGGTTGGCACCAAGCGCGCGGTAATACTGTTGCAGCATCTGGGAGCCCGGCACCCGGAACTTGATGCCGGCCAGATCATCCGGCGTCTTGATGGGGCCATCACCGCCTTTCCGCAGGGCCACGACACGCGGATCGATGACCACGTACCAAAGCGGTTTGAAGCCTTTCTCTTCCACCTTGGGGTGAACCGAATTGCGCCAGGTATCGGAGTTCACCAGGTTAATGAATTTCTGGTTGGCGCCGCAAAAATACGGCAGGTTGATCAGGTCCACAGTGGGCGCAAAAGGCGCAAAGTTCGAAATCGAATGCTGGGCGGCCTGGATGGTGCCCTGCTGTACCTTTTGCGCCAGCGCGCCGCCAGCCCCCAGCTGGCCGCCCGGCGCCAACTTTACATAGACCTGGCCATTGGTCATGTTCTGGATATTCTCTTTGAAATCCAACTGCATGATGGGATAGCTGCGCGAGGCACCCACCACGTACGCAGTGGCGGCCGTCATCTTATGTTTAGCTGCCTTCTGTCGCTCTTTCTCCTCTTTGGCAGCCGCTTCGGCCTTTTCGCTGTACGCCAAACTGCCAGCAGCTCCGGCGATTACCGCTGCGGTAAAGCCGTATTTTCCGGACAGTTCCAGAAATCGACGACGCTCGAGAGACTTGGGCGTTTCAGGATTGCGTTTCACTAGATATCCTCCTCTTGTTTGTTCAAAGATCTTGGTTTGTCCTTGGATTCTTGCGATTCCAACCGTAGTACCTCGATCACAAAAAACACTACCGCAGCGAGCAGAATCAAAAATTCTCCGACGTCACCGATCGACAGAATCGGCTCCATATCGAACAGCAGGGCCGCCTTGCCCAGGAATATATTGAGAAGAAACAAGCCAAAAAGTACGCCGGTACTGACCAGGCACCAGATGTCAGCATTACTTTTCATGATTCATACCGGTTCGTTGGAAGCAGGGAATTGAATAGACGGCAATCTCGTAAGGGACTGGCTGCAAACTTCCGGAGAGTTTGTCCCCGGTCTTCGCTCCTTTCACAACGACGACACCAACACTGTCGCCCTCATCGTGAACTACAAAATCGATCATTAGCCTATCCTCGGGTCGTGAAAAACTGACAGCTTGACCGTGGTTCGTTATCTTATATCGTAATATTAAGCCTGTCCTTCCTGAATATTCGTCCGCGTTGATTCTATTGCCGTTTTCGAGCGTGTCCCTGGTAGTTCATAGCCGAAATCGCGATTCAATCGAAGTTTTGTCAATGCGTCAGAGTCCGCTACGATACGGACTCCATGCGCGACTTGGCGATTCTGTTCCTTCACGTGATCACGGCTGCTTTGAGACTGCTTCGTCCCGGTGGGGCACCGTCGATCATTGCGGAATCTCTACTGGTCAAGCAACACCTCCTGATCATCAATCGATCGCGCCAACGCGGACCGGATCTACGAACCCGGGATCTCATTATCGGTGGGCTGTGTGCGCTACTCATGCGCCCGACCCGTGTCGCTCGTTCCGCCATCATTCTGAAGCCTTCGACAAATCTGGGTTTCCACAGATCGCTGGTAAAACGCAAATACCGGCTTCTCTTCTCTTCTTCACCGGGGACGAGAAGGACCGAAGGGTCCCTCGCAAGAACTGATTGATGCATTGTCGCGATGAAACAGCGAAACCCGAGCTGGAGCTGCCCGCGTATCGCGGTGCAGATCTCTTTGGCGTTTGGGATCGTGATAGATAAAGACGTCGTCCGTCGTGTACTGTCTCGTCACTATAGACCCTGATCAGGTGGAAATGGGCCATCAGCTTTCTCGGTCAGACCAAGGACAGTCTCTCAAGCGTGGATCTGTTCGCTGTGGATCGGCGACGCTCAAGTCCCACTGGGTATTGCTGGTGATGGATCAGTTTACCCGCCACATTGTCGGATTCGCCGCACATGCAGGCATTGTCGATGGTCTCGAACTGTGTTGGATGTTTAACCAGGCGGTTCGCGGTCACCCGACACCCCGGCTCTTGAGCTCCGATCACGATCCCTTGTATCGATTTCACCGATGGCAGGCTAATCTCCGTATACGCAAGATTACAGAGGTGAAAACCGTTCCCCAAGTTCCTGTCACACCCCTTCGTCGAGCGGCTAATAGGCACCACTCGTCGTGAATGCCTGGACCGAACGCTCTTCTGGAGCGTTTCGGCTACCGAACCCGTTTTAAGACCGCTCTATTGAAGTCGCGCTTGCTGAGCCCGGTGTTGAAGTGAAATTCGGAATAGATCAGATCCGTGCTTTTTTGAGTCTGGTGGTTGACCATATTCAACTGGTGCGGCCGCCAATATCTATTGTCATATTGCCGATATTGGTTCAGGGTCAGAGTCTTTAACAGGTCACCGCGCCGATCGTAAAACTCGATCTTGCGGACCTGATAATCGGTCTGATCGACCCACCCGATCTGTTTGCTGTAACCGGAATTCTTGTAGCGCGGATAGCGCTCCACTACATCACAAGTCAGTTCACCACAAGCCTCTGAGCGCAAATATTTGTAGTTGTATTTGTTGAGTTCTTGCGAGGTAAAGTCCTCAAACGCGAACTCACTACCCACGAACGGTCCAGACTTGTTTGCCGATGAGATGCGTTTGACCCTTTTCAGTGCCGGCAGATACAACCACTGATCATCCGCCTTGACTATTTTTGCATAAGATAACAAAGCGGTACCGCCGATGTCCGGCGGATTGCTAAAGACGATCAGGCTTTTGTCCCCAACCTGCTCGTTCGGCTTCTCCAAGGTCCTTAAAGACAACTCCCGTGTTGTTTCTTTGCCTGTTGCATTGCGAAGCACCATTTTTAGCTCTACCACACTGTCGCCAAATCCGGTATCCGAGCGATCACTGCGTGCGGCGATGTCAAAGCCCTCTTTCTCGCCGGTGCTCGCGTCTACCGGTGCTGCAAGCAATGTCGCGGTCACGAAAAGGATAGCGCTCATGTGTGTTACATTAGGCTGCTTCTTGATACGTAGGTGTTTCATCTGTAGTTCTCCTAGGTTGGGATTTACTGAGGTCTTTTCTGTGGCCCAGCATCAGCAATGCCGGCAGCACCAGAAAATCGAAAGCGAGGGCCACACCGATGGCCAACGCGGTCAAAAGGCCCATTTCCAAATTGACCTTGAAGGTCGACAGCGCGAGGAAGGCGAAACCGGCTGCCAGTATCAGCGAGTTCGCGGTCAGAGCCGGGCCCACGTTGTGGAAGGCATAGCGGATGGCCCGGGGTTGGTCGTAACTATATTCACGACGTGCGCGCCGGTACTTAGCCAAAAAATGCACGGTGTCATCGACGATGATGCCCAGCGAGGTCGCCGATACCGTAGCGGCCGCCATACCGAGACGCCCCACGAGCAAGGTCCATAGGCCGTAGGTCATGAGGATGGGCAGTAGATTCGGTATCAGGCTGAGGGCGCCGAGACGGAAGCTACGCAACGCCAGCATTAACACCAACGCGATCAATACGACCGCGACACCATTTCCCACCAACATGGATTCGATGTTCCTTTGCGATATGAACGAGAACATCACATTGGCCGAGGTGGCCTTGGTCCACATGTGTTGTGGCAGGTTGGCGCGCAACCAGCCCTGTGATTTGACCAGGAATGCGCGCGTTTCCGCGGTACTGACGTTGCGTAACGTCGCAGTCAGACGGGTCGCCGATTTATCCACGTTGATGCGGTCGTTGAGATCGAGGCCGAAAGGCAGCGACATCTCATAGAGCAATAGATACTGCGCGGCGAGATCACGGTCTTCCGGTATGCCGTAGTGGTCCGTGTCGTCCCCATGCATGTTCTTGTTGAGGCGTTTGATAATGTCCGTGTAACTGAATACGTGCTCGACTTCCGGCTGTAGCCGCAACCAGTCAGTAAAGCGCGCCAGGTTGTGTAAATAGTCCGGATCAGAGATTCCACCCGGGCCCTTGGCCTTAATCGAGAACTCGATCGGATAGATACCCGGCATGGTCGCAAGTGCTGTATCAGTGTCGCTGCGGAAGGTCACCCGCTGATCAAAGTAGTTCACCCACTGATCGTTGAATTCCAATTTCGGTAACGTCGCAGTCAAGGCAACTGCGAGCAATGCACCGACGACCAGGATCGGCTTAGCGCGGGAGACAACAAACTGACTGATGGCATCGAACACTGCGTCGCCACTTGCTTTATTACCGAACCTGCCACGGGTTTTAACCGGCAACACTTTCAGCACGGCGGGTAAAAGCAGTATCGAATACAACCAAGCTGCACCAATACCAATCGCCGTGATGTTCCCGAGGTGGTTGAACGGCGGCGAATCGGAAAAATTCAAAGCCAGAAAACCGACAATGGTCGTCACGCTGGTTATACTGATCGGCAGAAAGTTTGTGCGAAGCGATTCCTGCAGTGCTTCTTCCTTGGTTGTACCCTTGCGCATCAGAGTCAGCATCGATACCAAGATATGAATCGAATCGGCGACCGCCAACGTCATGATGATGGTGGGTGCGGTGATCGAGATTGGTGAGAGGTACGCCCCGTAATGTCCCGCCAAGCCTACAGCGGTTAAGGTGGAAGCGACGATGATCAGCAAAGTGGCGACCGTACCGGAAAAACTGCGCAATACGAGAAGGGTCGCCAACAACAGGATTCCGTACATGGCCGGTATCAGTGTCATGGCATCGGACTGTCCCGCCTCGGCAAAGGCATGGTTCAGCATCGATACACCGGTCAGCGAGATCTCAACCGGATAGGCGGCCTCGATCTCCTGTTCTAATTGCCGCGCGACGGCGACCGCTTCAGGAACCTCCGACTCGCTCTTCTCGGGATACTGCAACACGACATTGACGCCGGTGGCACTACCATCCGCCGCCAACAGATTGCGATAAAGCAAGGGTTCGGCGGTGGCGATCTGGTGTTTTCGTTCCAGTTCCTCTTGGCTCAGGGAGGCGCTGTCGCGGACCAAGTCCTCGACCGTCAGATCGTCACCTTGCGCCCAGCTGTGTTGAAAATTCGTTACCGAATCGACTCGAATGGTGTATGGAATCTGCCAGGCTCGCTCGGTCAATTGTTCCACCGCCGAGATCACCTGGTGTGAAAATACTGCTTCGCCGCCGTTCTTAGGCGCAACGAAAAAGAAGATATTGTCGTTTTTGGTGTACGTCTCTTGGAAGTTCTCGAACGCCACCAGCTCTGGATTTTGCGGCGAGAAAAACACACGATAATTCGACGCCAGACCGAGGCCGGTCACACCTACGGCGGTCATTGCAACCAACGTCATCAATACAAGTATCGTGCGCCAGGGCCGACTGGTCGTATACTCGGCAATCTTCAGCGCAATACGATCAGAGATTGAGTGTTTCATGGCTTGTTTCTCCTCTTACACGTACGACCATGCATTTCTTTCGGTGGAACATCAGCTTAGGTGAGGTTTCCGGGCACGGATACTAAGTAATTCGTAGTAATCCACTTCGTTTTCCGTCATCGGCGGAATCGGCGCCCAAGCCCTAGAACACAATCAGTGAATACCGGCAAAAACCACCCGTGCCGTAGCAGAAGTAGGTGTCACATACCCAACGGCCGGGCCGACTGATCCTGATTGTGGGCAACGCGTGATAACGGTCGCGATGAGGTGTGCTGCTCGTTCGTACTTGATCAATACTGAGCGGGGGCTGCGAACGCTCGATGTCACGGCTAACACCCCAGTCAGTTCGGCGAGTTGTTCGCGAACACGACGTGCCTGCTCCGCTTCTTTTCTCTGCCGCAGCCACAGCATTACGGTTGGGTTGTAGTCGGTCATCGCGTTTCTCCTCAAAGGGTTGGAAATTCGAGAGCCGGTGATGTATTCCGGCGGAGGAGAAGCCTAGATCCGGGAGGGGCACAGGGCTACTGCGGAATCCATAGCATCGTGCTACGATTTTCTTGGTCGATGCCTGGATTGAGTGAGAACATGCTGAACTACGGCGATTTTTGTCCGGTGTCCAAGGCTGCAGAGATCTTGGGGGAAAAATGGACGCTTCTTATCGTCCGGGAGTTATTGATGGGCTCGACGCGATTTAGTCAGATCGAGCGGGCCATACCCAAAATCTCGGCAACGGTCTTGAACACGCGATTGAACACCCTGGAGCGATGTGGCGTGATTGTCCGCAAGCGGACGCCCGAACGACGCGGACATGAATACCAGCTCACCGAGTCTGGCCGTGAGCTATATCCAATTGTCATGCAGGTTGGCGAATGGGGTATGCGTTGGGCGCGCGGCCAAATGACCGATGATGAGCTGAATGTTGAGACGCTGATGTCGGATATCTATCGCAGGATCGATACAAGCAAACTTCCGGGCGGCCAAACAGTCATACAATTTCATTTTACCGATCTCGACCAATACGCTAGGTGGTGGGTAAAGGTCGATAACGGTGAAGCAGATCTGTGCGCCGAGAATCCCGGGACCGAGGTCGATGTGTACATCACAGCCGACCTTCGCGGCATGACTGAAGTGTGGATGGGTGATGTAACCATCAAACAAGCACAGGATAAAGGTACACTGAAGATCGTAGGTCCATCGGCATACCTGCGCGATGCCCGGTCCTGGTTAGGCTTGCATATGCTTGCGGATATCCGCCCCGTTAAATAGGAGATGGGTGCGCCTCCTGGATAATCGTCCGCCGGGTCCACGGAAGAATACACGGACGCTTATCTCAGTGTAGCGCTCCCGGTGCGCCATGACAGCGCTTGTACTTCTTACCACTACCGCACGGACAAGGATGGTTTCGCCCAGGTTCGGACGCTTTTGTGATCGGTTGGCGTTGGTCTTGCACTCCGTCACTCGCCGGCTCTCTGCGCGCCAGCCAATACGCGTGGATGTTCCGCACCGCTGGAGCAATCTGCTCGACGTAGCCCTGATGCCGGACAAGCCTGTCGGGATGCTCCTCGACCAGTGTTTTCAGTCGCTCCCAGCCGCGCTCCGTCCCGAATAAGTGTATAACCTCGAACCAACCGGGCTGTGCATCCAGCAACGGCTGCCACCCAGATGGATCGAGCGACATGCCCTTGACATAGCCCCAGCACCATTCATCGACAATCGACACGGTACCCTCAGCAGTTTCACGTTCGTAAAACAGGGGTTCGTAATCCTCAGGGGAGTAGGTCAACGTACCGGCGATGTCGTTGGCGTGGCGCATTAACAGATTCAGGATACGCTGGGCTTGTTTCTCGCTCCTGAACACCGGCGCTTGCTCACCTTTGTCCATGTCCCAGACCCAGCGCATCCATTCCGATGGCATGATCAGCTTCGGACCGGAGAGTACCGCACACAGGTACCCGTCCAAGGTCGATACGTCCATCGGCTCGTCGAGATCGTCATCGTCCAGCAGAAACCGCTCAATCTGTTCGATTTCTCGATCCAAAAGCGGTTGCTCCCGTAAAGGGCACACTAGTTCGGTTTTCCCGATCTGGGGCTGTCCAAGCCGCTACACGCAGAAGGATCGGTCTCAGCCGGCGACGCGCGGAGGTATTCATAGCGCAATCTTCCAACACGCTGCAGCACTACTACCGTCCCTCCTTCCAGACACTCCCGGTGAATTGTCCCAATGACCCTGTGATGGTCGTAGAATACAGCCTAAACAATGCGGAAAGATCGTTTTGCTCAAACATGTCGGCGGACTGCATCACGATTACGCGCTCGTATAGTAGCGAGCGGTGTAATCCATTAACGAAACACAACACAATACGTCGTGAGATCCGGTACTAAACACCGAATGAAATCTACGAGGGTTCACGCCCTGCTACCCGACGACCCCGTATCGAACCGCGCGAACGTTGGCTAGTTCACTCGCCGTGCGCAAACCCGCGTACTCTCATTACTGGCAAACCCGACGCTCGGATTCACGCTCGCAGTCAAGCATCACACCGGGGGCCCACCCTGCGCCAAGGATAGCCCCGCTCGGCATTTCCCAAGCGGCTACGTCACTAAAAACGTCTCCCGTGCGCCGACAAAACACTCTCGACGGCTAATCGTCAAAGCTGTTCCAATGTGCGGCCCCTCAGAAATAGGTGGACCGCTACACCGTTCACTGAATTTATCCAGGTGGCGAGACCGTCACCTTGTAGTTGATGGGCTCGTTTCTATCGAAGTGAAGATTCGAGACCAACACATACACTTTATCCCCCGCCCTGATCGGACCTGTCTCGTCGGTCCCGATTGTCCTGTCGCCGTCGCTGACTTGCCGACACTGATTGTTTTCCGTATCAGGCGCTCGATCCAAATAGACTTTGTGCTTGCCTACCCCTCCCTGGCTTGGTTCCCCGGCCACCTGTAGGGTGGTATTGATATCCTCTGTAAACGTGATTTCAACGACATTGCTTGAAAGATCCCATAATCGCTCTACTGTCTTGGTCGTCTCTGCTGGATAGTCGAACCGGTATTCCGGTACTTGTATGGCGCGTTTGGTCTCGGGGTCTATCACATAGCGTCCGGTGCTCTCATCTCGCAGGCCCTCTGAACCCACAAGACCGAGGTACGCCTTGCAATTTGGAGGACGGGCGCTATCAGACTCAATACTGATATCGGTCGCGTTTTCCGTGAATTGATTTTTGGCGAATTCCCAGTACTCATCACCCAACGTAGTTCCATATTCGTCAGCGATATGCTCGGCCACCGCAGCCGTAGTCGCCCCGGCCGTGAAAAAACCGCTTAGATAATCCAAACCGAGACTTCTCTTCTTACCAAAATAGACCCAGAAATCCTGCGCTTTGTAAGCAGACTTCTCCTGTTCCGACAGGGGTTCGGATCGGTCCTGGTACGACTTCAGGCTGCGGTTGAGCAATTGTCGACCCATTTGGCCCGCCCGGACCATTTCTTCCGCTGAGTTCTCGGCAGCCCTTGCCGTGCCCTCACTGATCCACGTGGTGTCTCTTCCCAGTTCGAATTGGGTGTCTTCGTCGGGTTCGAAAAGCGCAGAAGAATCTGGATTCTTGAGCAACAGATTGTTGGACAGCGTCTCTAAGTTCGCCCGAAAACCGCTAAACGAATGCTGTACAGCATGAAATAATTCGTGAGCCATGGTCCTGCGGTAATCACCGACTTCACCTTTGCAGATGTGTATGTATTGCGTGTGGGGAATGTATTGTGATGGACGCTCGGAGCACGGTATGTATGACCAAAAGACGGGTCCGTAAGTAAACACACCGTTTATCTCTTCCTCACGTAAGTGAAGCTTCTCATATCCAAGCCGCCGATACCGGCCGAACTCTTCAAGAGCGTATCCTTTCAGTGTCGCCACTTCTTGATCCATTTGCTCTTTTGGCGCATCAGTACAAGGATCGAAGGCGTTACACGCAACGTAAATATCGATGTCGGCACCCGATTCAGTTGTTGCGTTGGGGGCGCCTTTGCGAACGATCGCCTCAATTCGTTCGCTTGCAACTAATTCATCGTCTGACGTCTGCGGTCCGAAGAATGGGTGCTCTATCAAGGCGACAGTAGTACCGAACGCGGACAAAGCCCTTAATTGAAATGAAAATTGATCCACGACCGAATCGTAGTGACCTGAGATCGGTTCCCAGATGATGAGACTAGGAGGCGGCTCGGACAGAAATGAATTGCCGGCTGTGAGTACCGCGATTCCCAAGTGCTCATTTTTCGCGTCGTCCGGAACGGGGAAACTGACAGTCAATGGCTTGTCCTGTTCCATAAACTTTGTTCGTATGGCCCCAATGTTGAAAAACGAGCCATGCACTTTGACGTCTGGAGGAAGGGAAGGCGAGGGTGTGGGCACCTCGTGAATCCAAATAGGCAATGGTTCAAGCAGCGAACCTGCGTCCGCCCGAATGTCGAGACCGGAATCGTGTCCTACAACGCCGTTGTCAATGAGTTCGTCAGTGATCGCAAAGGGAGGCTGCCAGTCAGCGGCGGGGCCCGTTGCTGCATCTTCTTTAACGAAAATATAGGCCGCCCCACGAAATACGTCTTCACCATTTGCGCCAACGGCCACCTTAGTTCCGTCGAAGTCTAAACCCTCACCAAAGTTGGCGTCACTAAAACCCTGCGCCGTAAGCACACCTGTGGCCTGCCAGCCTCCTTCATCACCTCGTTCAAAGACATGAACCGCACCGCCGTTTCCCGTCGCGGCCACCAGGATCGTATCTTCATGAACAGCTACATTTCTACCGAAGTATCTCGTCGCATCTACGCTGTCCGGTTCCAGCTTGGTGACGACTGTCCACTGATCTGCGTCGGCCTCGTCTTGCTCAAACGTGTACGCGGCCCCGACTAACGAGCTGCCGTCGTTACCCTCAGCTGCAAACGCCCCAATCACAATGGTGTTTCCGTCGAAAGATACCGCGTCGCCAAAATGGTCGTGGTCCGATCTACTGTCTTCCCGGCGGCAGCGGTCCGCCTCGGCTCTATCGCTTTCGGGGTCCGCAAAGAAGTCAGTAAGGGTCTGTCCACCAACACAATCATCGGATCCGGGGGCGATCAGGCGTGTCTGATAATCCCATTGATCGCGATCAACTTCATTGCGGCGAAACAGATACGCGGCACCGTCGTTCTCTGCAACTGCACTAACATCAGCCCTATCGGCCCCTACGAGTAACAAATCACCGTGAATTGCCACAGCACTGCCAAACGCTTCCAGTATGCCCCCATCGTCGACGACACTGCCGTCGATGACTGTCAGTTCTCCCCAATTGTTAGCACCGCCATGGTGCCTTTCAAACAGCGTCACCTTGCCATCGGTTGTGGTCGACTGCATATCAGCACCGACAGCCAACAGGTCACCCTCAATTGCCACACCAATGCCGAAATGACCGCCAAAACCGACACTGATATCGGTTAGTTTCTTGACTTGATGCCAGGTGTCATTGTTTGGGTCGCGCTCGAAGATGTAAACCGCACCTTCCTGGAATTCAACCAAACTGGCATAGTAGGCGCCGACCACGATGGTGTCTGCATCGATTGCTATCGACATCCGGATACTGTCGTAGTTGCCCTCATCCGGCATTAATCGCTGGTGCTCTAGCCATTCGCCGCTTTCGGGGTCGCGTCGGTAGACATAAACTGCTCCTGAGCGCTCTATGCCGTCGATTTCAGTCCAGGGTGCTACTACCACCAAGGTATCCCCTTCCAACCCGAGTGCGGCGCCAAAGTTGTCACCCTCTTGCACCTCGGCTGGACGCAGCTTTGTCTCCAACGAGAGATCCGTGGCTAGTGCCTGGGCGCTTGTCAGTGTTGCCGAAACTAATAAGAGAGAGAAATATGCGATCGTTAGAGAGCGGGCGCCGGGCCTATGTAGATCGTTTGTGATGCGTCTCTTGCCACAACCCGCATTCAGCCAAGTCATAGTCTTTTTCACCTTTCTGCGAACCATACGCCGCGGTTCATCCGGAGACCCAGTTTAGCGGTGGCTTTGTCATGGCGCACTCGTGCCCAATCGGTCCTTTGAAGGGGGACTACTGTAAGGGCGGGCTGCACTCCCACTCGGTGACCAATTCCACAAGTTTGCTGTGAGAACAATCACACAGCTAAACCGCGCTGCTCGTTTCAGTTTACAAGTACATATTCGCAACAGTAATTGTTGAACGGTAACAGCGAACGCCATCGTCTCACCCTACCGGCGGTCGAAAGAAACACAACGTCTAGCGACACAAGCTCGATCGCCCCGGACCTGACTTGCAACCCTACCCCGCGTTTGATATCTCTCTGCGCTCAACTCAAAGGGAGCAAAGACATGGCGAGTGAATACCGATACACGCGCGTCAGAACGATCTCAAAGCAACCCGACATCGAAATGACCAATCGAACCGTGACCGACGTGGCGCTGGCGTTCGATCGGGTGCGCACTCGCGGAGACTACCTGGCGGCGTGGGACGATGGCCACATCCCGGGCCCACGGTACACGCCACGACCTGACAACAAGTTCGGTTTCAAGAACCACTTTCAGGGTATCCAGCGACTCCGGACCGGCCGGCACGTCGTCATCTCCGGCGGCGATCCGCACGCGAAGATGGCTCACCTGTTCATCATCGAACTCGCTTCGCGGCGCTCGACGGGCGACCTGCGCTCCAACATCGTCAACCATGGCAAACCCGAGCCGAACGACCGCGTTATCGCGACTGTTGCACTCGACGACACCAAGCGTCCGTACCGCTGGCACGCCGGTGGCCTCGCCACCATTGGCGACGTGCTCGCGTGCCCGATCTACGGAAAAGGACCCAGCGGCAAGCTAAACTGCCAAATCGTGTTCTACGATCTGTCCGACCCGAGCCGGCCGAAGCGTTTCAAACGCACCATCGACCGCGGCGACCTTCCATGCTATGCCGTCGCCCTGACCGACCTCAGCGACGGTCGGATTCTGCTTGGCGTATGGCGCGCAACGCGTGACCAGGAAGAGGACAAAGAAAAGAGCGGACAACGCCGGCTCGACTTCTTCCTGTCGAACAAGCCCGGGTCGGTGGCCGACGGTTTCAAGTTCAAGGCAAGCTGGGATCCACAGTCGTTCCCCGATTATCAGAACATCAACCTCGTGCGCCAACCGGCGGGCGGAAACGACAAAGCCGATCGTCTGTTCTTGATCGGGCTTCACAACAACTCCGGCGCCGCCCCCATCTGGCCCGGTCGCGACTATTCCGACCTGTGGGAGATCGAGGTGACCGCGGGCAACATCCTCGATCCGGAGAGCAGGCAGACCAGCCTGACGACCGTCGACCTACACAAGCTCGCGTTGAAGCATATGTACGGCGGACAGATCAATCTCGACGCCGGTGGTGGCGTGCACGTCGACCAACATGGCCGGATACAACTGCTCGGCGCCTATCATTGGGTTGACAGCGGCGAGCGAACGCTCCGTTTCAGCGAGTACAGGACACCACTGACCGACGCCAATCAACCAAAGATCAGCAAGCTGTCTGACGCATGGATCGAGTTGTACGAGCACAAGGACTACCGCGGCAAGGTGCTGTCGCTACGCGGCACCCGTTCGTTTCTCAAGCTCGGCGACTATCGTCAAGTCGAAGTCGAGCGCGAAGGTTTCAATGACAAGATTTCCTCGGTCCGCTATCAACTGCCGCCCGGTGCGGACTATCGACTGTTCGAACATCGTGAGTTCCGCGGCCCGAAGACGCTGACTCTCAAGGGCAATGGCCAAGTCCGTGAACTCCCCGATATCCACGACAAACTCGGCGATCGGGTTTCGTCGTCACTGCTGCTATGAGGGTTGTGATCCACCGATTCTTCCGGCGTAAAGATGGCGAATTGGCTCCAAGCGATACCCATCGATATGCGAGCGCGTGTCGTGCGACGAGTTTGAGATCAGTCAGTACGAGCTCGCGAAGGATGTTCACGTTCCACCGAGGCGTATTAATGAATCGTCCATGGTAAACGTGGCATTACCGCCGATACCGCGTTGCACTTGGGGTGTTACTTCGGGACGTCGGCGCAGTTTTGGGTGAATCTACAGGGCAACTATGACCTGGAGATCACTAAGACGGTGGCTGGGTGCAAGCCGGTGCCGGCGGTTTAGGTTCCCACATTGGACCCCCGTCGCCGCATGGAGGCTAACTCGACACGGAACTCCTGATACTTCTCGATTCGCTCCAGGTCTTGCCTCAGTTCTCGTTCGGCACGCCACAGATCGTAGCGTTGCTGCATAGTGAGCCAGATCTCCGGTCCATTTTACGTATGACGCAAACAGCGAGAGACCGACTTTAAATAATGGGCCATGGAGCTCAGCAGTCCAAATAATCGTCGTGACATCGTAGACATCCGCCAGCGTGTAGATGCTACGTTCGTTAGCTACAGTTAACCGACGTTCACGATCCTGCGGACGTCCGTTTGTGTGATCACAGATACATTGACCTGACAGCTAGTCACAGGTTCTAGGATGGATAGCCATGAGACCAGAAGAGGCATGGCAATGATTACCGAAAGACAATCAAATCGTTGGGACCAGGCCGGCGTCGACGCCGAACCGCGACTGGCCATCCCCTAGCGTCCGGCAGGACGTTAGGCCAGTAACCGGATCAGCGTCACTGTCTAAGCCACGCAGCGTACCCTGGGACTGCGGGGAAAATCCGGTATCGTCAGGCGCGACAAATCTTACGACATAACTACCCACCGGTAGATCTTCGAACAAGTAACCACCACCCGTATCGGTAGTCGTATCGACAAGGACATTACCGTTGCAATCAAGGAGATCGACATGTACTGCCGCCACCCCTGGCTCCGCCGAATCGTGAATACCATCGGCATTCGAGTCTCTCCAGACAAAATCTCCGATCCGCCCGCTGCCTACTGGATCTGGTACTACCCCTGCATCCACGCCCAGTCGACTCTGACCCGCCGACAGTGCCAGGCAATTAGACAACCCGGTGTCGGGATCGATATTGGAATCCTGACCGCGCAAATCACCCTCGCGCTGCGGACTGAAACGAAAACCGGTGGGTAAGATGACCTCCACGCGGTAACTCCCCGCCGCGATATTATTGAACGTATAAATGCCGCCGGCGTCGGAGATATGAGAATCGAGCGGCGCGCTGTCACAGTCTTGCAGATTGACAGTCACTCCGACCACGCCAGGCTCACCGGGATCCTGAATACCGTCGCCGTCAGCATCGACCCAGACGAGATCTCCGATGGCACCGCTACCGGGTGCCGGTCCGTTTTCCTGGACCTCGTAAATGTGGTCGGCTGGCAAATCCGACAGTTCCTGAACCGTGCCGCTCGGCCAGTGAATCACCAGCCGATCCACCATACTGTTCGTGCCTAGCCCGACATGGATACGTGGGTAATTCTGCGAATAGATGTGCACGCCTCCGGTTTGCTCGCGCAGCTGAGTCACACCCCCAGCGATGATCTCCAGCCACGCGCCAATACCGTGCGGGTTTGACAGCGTTCCGACGAGATCGATTTGCAACCAATGATTGCCTCGTGCTGGACCGCCGGGATCGCCGCTCGTGTTGCGGTAAAGTTGGTGCGGTCCCGGGTCAAGGATGAAATCCCCACCGCATTGCCGTGGCCGGGCACACGCGCCGTTGCTGATGAACATATCCGGGAAACCATCTTCATCGTAATCGGCGACCGCCGCGCTCTCCCCCATTCCCTCGTCGCTACCCGCCGCACCGCCGGCGCCGGGCACCAGAGCAAATAATCCGTCGCCTCGGTTCTCGTAAAGCAGGTTGTCGCGATCAATCGTCGAGCACACACGGAACAGGTCTACATCCATATCGTTGTCGAAATCCGCCGCGACCGCCGAGCGGCAGATCGCGGGTATAGCGAGTCCGGAAACTACGGTTCGGTCATCGAAACCCGCGCCATTGTTGATGAACAGGGCCGGTGGTAGCGGCGCGCCGGGAAACGGTCGCTCCATGCGCGATACGAACATATCCGGCAAAGCATCGCCACTGAAGTCGAATATCGCTACGTCCTGAGCCCAGGTAGTCCTGGGAAACTGGTCAGTGATGTCGCGGAACGGTATTGTCGTCATATCGTAGACTTTCTGTGGAAACGGCGTGTTAGCGCAAATGAGATCGAGAACGCCGTCCCTATTTAGGTCCGAGAGCAACGCGAACAACGTCTTGTTGGTACAGGAAAATCCCGTTTCTGTGGAACGCTTTTCGAAGAAGCGAGTGCCATCGGACCGTTCCACCTGAGCGAAAATCTCAGGTTCACCCACGCCTACCTCCGGTCTAAAGCCAGCCAGCACCAGATCCAGAAAACCGTCGCCGGTCCAGTCCAGCCACAACACACTGCGCCCGCGGTGCTCCGGATAATCCACCCTCAGTGGCACTGCCTGGTTGGTCATTACCCCGTCATCCTGTACCCATAGGCTATTGACCGAGAGCGGTTTGAACGTCTCGATACCGGTCTGCTGCATGAGATCCACGTCACCATCTCTGTCGAAATCCGCCCACCCCGAACCGTGAGTGTCTCCAACGCCTGGATAATCATCGAACACCAGTGGCGCGATATCAACAAAGGTCCCGTCACCCTGATTCAGATACAAACTGGATGGCGCAAGATGATTGCTCAAGTACGCGTCCGCATCGCCGTCACGGTCGAAATCACCCCACGCGATTCCGTAGGTCTCTATGCGTATGTCGATCCCGGCGCTCGCCGTGACCTCCTCGAAGTGGATTTGTGCACCACCTCGATCGGCCATGACTAGTGCCACCGCGCCACACAGCGACGCGAGGAATATCCGGATCGATGATCGGCACTGCAGCGGCGCGCAAGTCAACCATTCTTTTTTACGAAGCACCAATAGCTCGGGCCGCGGGTTCACCGTCGACGCCGGGCCGAACCGCGGGTTCTGGCGAAAGAAACATGGGATTGATCCATCTGTACCCTATTCTTTCTGGCGATTGTTACGATTGCCCCGCTAGAACAAAATGACCTAGGTCATAATATGCATAAGAAACCCCGAGCCCGGCGAACATCGGTGCCGCGCAAGAAATGTCGATTCGGTCGCGGGCATTCGACACAAGAACGGTCCAACGTTACGCCCGAACTCAAGCGAGTGCGATAACCTCCCCATGACGGCCGGATGCTGGCTCCGGTGTAACCTGCGTTAGCCGACAGACTGGCGATCGAAGTTTCGTCACAGAGCACGGGACAGCGGGCTGGCGCGCACCGGCCAGACGCCGGAGCGCTGCGCCCGACCTTGTTTGAATACGAGATAGCTCTTGCGGCCATAGTGCGGCAACGGTCGCTGCAGGGCCATCAGTGCTTCGGCGTTTGCGGCGGTAATCACCAGGGCCACGCCACCGTGCGCAAGCCGCTGGGTCCAGACCCGCGCGTCGCCGCCTTCGCGCGCCGCGGCCGGCACCGGATCGAGAGCGAGGCGCGCCAGCACTGCCGCAACCTCGGTATCGCCGCCTACGATCAACAGCGCCTTCGTTCCGATCTCCCGCGGTGCCGTGGTCGTGCACGGGCCGGCTACGTCCAGCAACCGATCAGCCAGTGATCGCGCCGCCCGCAGCGTGGGGTCACCGTCAGCGGCAAGTACACAGGTTACCGCATCGCTGAGCGTGACATCGCGCAAAATCGGCGGCGTCTCCGCTTGGTCCAGCCGGCGGAACAACTGGTAATCGGGGTCCACCGCCAGCGCCAGCGGCCGAGCCGCGGTGTGGATTGCCAGTTCGGCGGTCGCGCCCTGCAACGGCACGGTATGCCATTCGGCACCTTTTTCCGTGTCGATCCGCAGCGGCACTTTCATCGTGTAAAAAGGCGCGGATTGGGCCAGTTCCACACGCACCGTATGACCGTCCGCTGCCGGGCGCGCCTGGGCACGGCGCAACTCAAGCCGCGGCGCGCCGGGCCGCTCCAGCCACTGGGCAAAGTAGTTGCGCAAGTCCCGCTGCGCAGCCTGTTCGAAGACCCGGCGCAGCTCCATCCACCCGGCGGTTCGGAACCGGTACTCGCTCCAGAAGCGCCGTAGTGCGGCGTCGAAGACCTCCGCGCCAATTTCGTCGCGCAGCATGTGAAAGAAAAACGCCACCTTGTTGTAGCCGATCACCTGCGCCGCGTCATGCGCCTTCGCCGTGAACGTGCGTGGCGCCGTATCTCGGGAGGGCGGCAAAGCGGCGAAATCCCGCAGCCAGAACATGCGCATCTCACGCGCCGCGTCCGCATTCTCGGCAACGATCGCATAGTCGGCCTGGTAGGTGGTCAACCCTTCCGACCAGTTGCCCTGCGCGTAATCTACATATACCCCGTTGCCCCACCAGCTGTGCAGTATCTCGTGCGCCAGTGATCGCGTGCGCATGTACGGCAGGGGCAGAATCCGACGGCTGACGTAGGTCAGTCCGGGGAAGCTCAGGCCCACGGGGTATGGTGAGGCGACCACGAAGAAGTCGGCATACGCATATGCACCGATCTCATCACGGAAGCGCCGCAAATACTTCGCGGTGGCTTCCAAATAATCATCGGCCAACGCCGCCAGATCGCCGGGGAAATAGGTGCGCAGCCGCGTCTTTCCATCAATCCGTTCGTTCACCGTATAACGACCGGCAAATACGCTCGGCGGTTCGGAGGGGTAATCGATAACGAATTCGGCGCGGTACGCGGTTTCCGTGAACGCCTCTTCAGCGAGACGGCCGGTCGCCAGCGCACGGTAACCCGCCGGCACTTCAAGCCGCAAGCGGTAGTGCTGCCGCGTATCCGCAATATCCGGCACCCATCCCGCGCCCGCGGGAAGAAAAAAGGTCTCATCGCGCCATGCCGGATGTGGACTGCCCGTGTCACCCGGCGCGGACAGCGAGTAATGAATGTGCACGACGCTGCGTTTAGCGGCACCCGTGACGAGCGACCAGGCGCCGTGCTCGCGTGCCGGCTCGACGCGACGACCGTCCACGCTGACCGCGTCCAGAGACACGGCATCGGTAAGAGAAAAACGCAGCGCCGGCCGGTCGCTCAGCGCAACGCGGTCGACCGCGCGAAATCCACCGGTGTTCGGGTCCAGGTTCATACGCACATCATGGACCACGAGCGGCCCATCCGCCGCGGCGGTGCTCACCCCTACGCTCACTAAAAGCGCGGTCAGTAGCCCGCGGTGCGTCATCGGGAGTCCCCGCCGGTGGCCGGAAACTTCGCCACGATCTCCACAGTTTCCGCGCCGCGCATCACGGTCAAAGGCAACCAGGTGCCGAACGCAACCTTGGCAATCGTCGCAACCAGTTGGCTTGGGGTTTTAATCGGAACGCCGGCGGCACTCACTATCATGTCGTCCGCGCGAATGCCGGCCTGCTCCGCGACGCTTGCGTCGCCGACGCGAGTGACCCGCACCCCATGCTCCGCGGCCTCTATGGTCACGCCAAGGAGTGGCCGCGGTTTCGATTCCACGGTTTGCGGATCGAGCACGAACACGGCATCGGCAATGTCGGACGCCGGCGTTTCGCAGTCTTCGGTCAACTCACCGGGCAGCAGAGTCGCAACCTTCGTCATCTCAAGATCGTGTAGTTGATGGACCACGCCGTGACCGAACTCGACGTGACCCCGGCCCATGACCCCTATCGCGATCTTCGCACCGGGGCGCGTCAATCCAACAACCAGTCCCTCGGCCATCGCCCGGTCCCAGGTGGACTGCGCCTCGACGAACCGCCGGAATTCAGGCTCTTTCCAAACCGCCTGAATTTCCTCATCCTCCCACTGCTCGGCGACCTCGGACCGATTTTCGGAGTCCGCGCGTTTAAGTAGAAACACCTCGGCGAGACGGCGCCGATAGGCGTCACTGACCGGCGCCGGATCACCCACACCCTCGCGTTGCTCCGGTGGCACCGCGGCCCAACCGTCGTCGGCAACACGGGCAACCAGCGTACGCTCGACGTTGAGCGCCACCATGGGTACCCGATTCTGGCGCGCGAAATGAAACAACGGTAGGTAGAGGTCCGCATCGTAGCCCCAGACCGCCTCCCAGCGGCTTGCCTCGAGGAACTCGGAGTCACTGAATTCGCCGTTTACCCACCGGTCCAATTGCGGCTGCACCGAACGCGGGAACATTTCGAAACCGATCACCATGTGCGGATTCAACGCGTACAAACCGGCCAAAGTATGCAGCTGCCAGCGGTGGTGCGCCACCCGGTCGTGGCTCTCGCCGAGCAGGACCACCGACGACTCGGACAGTTCCGCAAACAGCTCGCGGGGATTGCGCGCTTTGCCGTCGACGGGGTCGATCCATTCACCGGGTTGTGGGCAAGCCGGCGACGCTGCGTGAACCGGCGCAATGGCGCTCGAACCGAACATTGTTACAACCAGTATGACGCTGGCCAATAAGCGTCTGACGAATTGACCCGGGTAAAATTTCTGCATTCTAAAAACCCAACTCATATCGGTATTGCCACCGGCGACGGTCGGACAGAAATACTGGCGATCGGCGTGCATTGCTGTCGGCCGCTGCGTTGCTACGAAAAAGACCGCGATCGATCCCCGGGCAGTCTGTGGGTACCCACTTTCGGCTTTTCACCAGCATCAACACCTCCCGTACATACGCAACGGCTGGGTGAGCGCGAGGCTGTGCAAATACGCCTTGCATCGGGGCCCAACGACGTCAGTCGGGCGATTCAGAAGCTCCATAGACACCAATTCGCTTGCCGTGCAGACCCGGCAACCTTGTCAGCGTCTAAGTCGGCGGTATTGCCGGGACCAGTTGTTGCGCCCATAGGACCAAGACTCCCGCCGCGACCACCCAGATCATAATGATAATCATCGCCGCTGTGCGACTGGTCGGCAGCTCCCTCGCGCGCCGTGCCGCGGTGGCCTGACATTCGCTCCACACTTCGCGAGGTATCAAGCGCATGACCAGCCGTATCCCGAGCGGCAATAGAAGCATGTCGTCGAGGTAACCCACAACGGGTATGAAGTCCGGGATCAGATCAATCGGGCTCAACGCGTAGGCCACTACCGCAGCGATAAGCAATTTCGCCGGGATCGGTACGCGCGCGTCACGCGCCGCGAGGTACAAAGCATACGTGTTACGCTTGAGTGAACTGACCCACGCTTTCCATCTGCCATTTGTCATGCCGTGCTCTTATTCCTCTGGCTTCGTTATCTTGATGCGCCCACCCCGGTGTAATCCGGCGGCCGGTCATCGGATCGTATTCTACCGAAGATCAATATCGAAACCTGCGGCCAGGGCAGCAAGGGTCGAAATGATCGACCATATCGAACATCCGGAAGCCATAAATGAATTCCCCGAAGTGCGCAGCGCGATGTCTTGCGAAGCGTCGACAATCTCCGTCGATCCAGGCACGGGAATGACGAAGTGTCGGTTGCGCTACGACTGAGTCAAGCGTATCGAGCCGGTTGCATTCTGACTCGCGCACCCGCATTATATTAGTATATAATGAAACTATGTTTATTAGAGCGTTGCGCCTTGTCGGGACTCGTCCCCTGATCGGGCGCGCGATATGGGTCCTGTTCGCGGTGCTGTTTTACCAGTCCGGTGAGACGTTCACCGTGTGGCTACTCGAACCGGAAAGTTTTACCGGTGGCGTAGCGTGGTTCTGGGTCGGACTTTTCCCTCTTCTCGTACCGGTGTTTTTCGTCGTAAACCGGTATCTGGGCTGTGCGACCGGCGACTGCACACAGGGACAGTGCCGCCTCGGAACCGACCGCGCGCCCGGGCACTAGCTAAGCTGTAGTAATCGGTATCTGATCGAACAGTCAGTGTACGACTTGATCGCGACTCGACGTCCGAGATCGGCCATTAGCAGTCCTTGTTGCTCTGGGCATGAACGGCTACATCACACTCGCATGTTGACCTTGCCATATGGTATATGCTCAGCAGCCAATCCGAAGAACGACTTTCAGATCAGATTTTTGGAGCCATACGACACGGTGGGCGCTGAAGCGGGATGACCAAAGTTACCAGATGGAACTTACAGCAATTAACGCGAGGCTTCGCGCTAGTAGCCGAATTAACGCCTTATTCATACAATGCTTTTTTCGCTCAAGAAATGGTGGATTTCCGATGATCGCACCATCCCAAAGCCGGTTTCGTATAGACCTCGTAACAGCGATTCTCCGCACGTGTCTTGTTTGTCAGTTCCTGCTCTATGCGCCGGTAGCCGTCGCTGAAAACGCGTCATCAATATCGTCAGCAGACACCTCTACCCGTGTCGAAAACAAACACTTTATTGGACAGATGCAAGTCGTAGGTACAACCGATGCGTCTGAAGACGTGTTCATTTTCCAAGACGGGAAATTCGTGTCACAAAGCTGCCTGGATTGGGGCTTCACGCCCGCACCCTATTGGGTGCGACCAGAAGCCGACGGCCTGCATTTCTTAGCCGAGCTAACCAGCCCAGACCATGGAAAGATGCGCTTTCAGGGTGTGTATAAGGGCGAGACGATCAACGGTACTGTGCAATGGAGGAAGGAGCGTTGGTATTGGACTGCTGAGCAGGAATACCGCTTCTCTGGCCAGCTGGCGGGGACCAATGGGCAAGCACATAGTCCTTAGGCCTTCAGTGTATGGTTGAAGCATCGGCAGCAGGACCTGGCCCCCCTAGCTCAAAGCCAACCCATAGACCCAGTTGGGGTCGAATAGTCTTAGTAATGGTCGCGCTAGTCGCCCTGTATTTGCTGGGGCGAGTGATTGCCGACATGATGGTTCAGCAACTCGGTTTTCATCTGCGGCCTTCCACTGAGCTAGTGATGCACCGTCTAGTCATGACGGTGACATCGGTTTATATCATGCTCATGGCCATGCCATTCATGCCTGCAATGGAAATAGGGCTGGCAATGATTCTGTTCTTTGGCCCAAGGATCTGTTTTCTCATCTACCTCGGCACCGTGGCGGCGCTGACCTTATCTTACCTCGCGGGTCGCCTCATCCCCACACGAGTTTGGACGCAAGCGTTCGGTTTTCTAGGGCTGACCCGAGCCCAGAATCTGATGAATCAGATTGCATACTTGTCCACTGATGAACGCTTCAATCTATTGCTGCAAAATACGCCGACTGGCGTTGCACCGTTCTTGTTACGACATCGGTTTTTGGCTCTTGCCGCCGCGCTTAATTTACCGGGTAACATACTTATCGGTGGTGGTGGGGGTATTGGATTGATCGCAGGTGTGACGGGACTGTTTCCACTGTGGAAATATCTATTGACTGTCGCGCTCGCTGTCGCCCCGGTGCCCTTGATTGTCTCATTCACAGAGTGAAGGAGATGGACATCAGTTAAACGGTTGAGAAGACCAAAGAGGTAACAAATTCGGGTGGGACATTCTCCTCCACCGACGATCCAAGTTAACAATGTCTGCTCTGACTCGCACTCCTGCCGTTTAGGACTTGGACCCATCAGACTGCAAAGGGTCGAAAGCGGTCAACTCAGAAAGGACGAGACCCCGCTAGTCCCGACGTTTTCTGACACTGTCAGTCGGGTCAAGTACGAGCTACTACAGCTAAGCAAACCCATCATATGCGCTTTTTATCCAGGCGGTGTGACCGTCACCTTATAGCTGATGGGCTCGTTTCTATCGAAGTGAAGATTCGAGACCAACACGTACACTTTGTCACCTGCCTTGATCGGGCCTGTCTCTTCGGTCCCGATTGTCCTGTCACCATCACTGACTTGCCGACACTGATTGTTTTCCGTATCCGGCGCTCGATCCAAATAGACTTTGTGCTTGCCTGCTGCCCCTCCCTGACTCGGTTCCCCGGCTACCTGTAGGGTCGTAGTGATATCCTCTGTAAACGTGATTTCAACGACATTGCTTGAAAGATCCCACAATTCTTCCACGGTTTTAGTAGTCTCTGCGGGATACTCTAACTGGTACGTTGGTACCCATATGACGCGTCCAGTTTCAGGATCCTGTACGTAGCGGTCCGTTTTCTCATCTCGCATTCTCTGCGCACCGACAAGCATCAGGTACTTCTTGCAGTCCGGAGGACGCGCCCCGTCGGACTCAATACTGATATCGGTCGCGTTTTCCGTGAACTGATTCTTGGCGAATTCCCAGTACTCATCACCCAACGTAGTACCATATTCATCTGCGATATGCTTGGCCACCGCAGCCGTGGTCGCCCCGGTCGCGAAAAAACCGCTTAGATAGCCCAAACCGAGGCTTCTCTTCTTGCCAAAATAGACCCAAAAATCTTGCGCTTTGTAAGTGGTTTTTTTGTGTTCCGATCGGGGTTCAGACCGATTCGCGTACCGCTTCAAGCTGTTGACGAGTATGTGTAACCCAACGCTTTCTTCTCCGCCCGCCCGAATCATTTCTTCCGCTGAGTTCTCGGCAGCCCTTGCCGTACCTTCCCTGATCCACTTGGTGTCTCTTTCGAGTTCAAATTGTAACTCTTCACCGTCCTCGGAATCTGGATACTTGGACGACAGGCTGTTGAACAGCGTCTCCAGGTCCGCCCGAAAACCGCTGAATGAATGCTGCACAGCATGAAACATTTCGTGGGCCATGATCCTGCGATAATCTTCTGTTTCACCTTTGCAGATGTGTATGTATTGCGCTAAGGGCTTGTATTGTGATCGCTGGTCGGAGCACGGTATGTGTGACAAAAAGACGGTGCCGTAAGTGAAAACACCGTCTATCTCTTCCTCACGTAAGTGAAGCTTCTCATATCCAACCCGTCGATACCGGCCGAACTCTTCAAGAGCGTATTCTTTCAGTGTCGCTACCTCTTGATCCATTTGCTCTTTTGGCGCATCAGCACAAGGATCGAAGGCGCTACACGTAACGGAAATATCAATATCTGGATTGGTCTCAGTCTTCGCACCGGCGCTGCTTGCGCCAAAGCCCACGTCGAGTCGTCCGATTGCGACTCTCTCATCGTCTAAGTCCGGCGCCCCCAACAACGAATGTTCCACCAATGCGAAAGTGGTGCCGAACGCGGACAAAGCGCTTAACGTGATCGAAAATCGATTGTCGATCGAATCGTACTGACCCGCGATAGCTCCCCAACTTATCAGGCTCGGAGGAGGTTCGGAGAAAAATGAATTGTGGGCTGTGAGTACAGCGATTCCCAAATGCTCATTATCGGCGTCGTCCGGAACGGGGAAACTGACAGTCAACGGCTTGTCCTGTTCCGTAAACTTTGTTCGTATGGCGCCAATATTGAAAAACGAGCCATGCACTTTGACGTCTGGTGGAAGGAGAGGCGAGGGTGCGGGCACCTCGTGAATCCAAATGGGCAATGGTCCAAGCAGCGAACCTGCGTCCGCCCGAATGTCGAGACCGGAATCGTGTTCTACAACACCACTCGCAACGAGTTCGTCAGTGATCGCAAAGGGTGGCTGCCAGTCAGCAACCGGGTCCGTGGACGCATCTTCTGCAGCAAAAACATAAGCCGCCCCACGAAATACGTCTTCACCATTGGCGCCAACGGCCACCTTGGTTCCATCGAAGTCCAACGCCTCGCCGAAGCTATCGTCGCTAAACCCATCCACGGCGAGCAGTCCTGATGTGTGCCATGCCCCGTCATCATCCCGTGCAAAGACATGGACTGCGCCCCCGTTTCCGGTAGCGGCCACCAGTATCGTATTGTCCTGAACAACCACATTTTTACCGAAGTAGCCAAACGGATCGGCGCTGTCCGGAATGAGCTCAGTGACAGTCCACCGGTCTGTATCGGTAGCGTCTCGCTCATATGCGTATGCAGCGCCTACCAAAAGGCTGCCGTCATCCCCTTCCGCAGCATGTACACCGACCACAATAGTGTCACCATCGAAAGACACGGCGCCACCAAAATAATCATGGTCTGATTGACTGTCGTCCCGACGACACCGGTCCGCTTCGCCTGTATCACTGTCGGGGTTTGTAAAGAATTCGGTAAGAGTCTGTCCGCCGACACAGTCATCGGATCCCGGCGCGATGAAACGCGCGACATAATCCCATTGGTCGCGATCGGCCTCATTGCGGGAAAACAGGTACGCGGCACCGTCGTTCTCGCCATACCCGCTGACGTCGGCCCGCTCCGCCCCGACAAGTAACTCATCGCCGGCGATCGCGATCGCACTACCGAACGCTTCCAGTGTTCCACCATCGCCGACAACGCTACCGTATAGGGTCGTCACTTCGCCCCAATGGTCGGTACCCCCTCGATGCCTTTCAAACAGCGTCACCTTGCCGTCGGTTATGGTCGGTTGCATGTCGGCACCGACCGCGAGGAGGTCGCCCGCCAGCGCCACACTGACGCCAAAGTGACCGCCAAAACCTACGCTCAGGTCGGTGAGCTTTTTGATTTCGTACCAAGTATCGTCACTTGCGTCGCGCTCGAAGATGTAAACGGCACCTTCCTGGTATTCGGCGAGCGTTGCGTAGTGGGCGCCGACCACAATGGTCTCGTCATCAATAGCAACCGACATACTAACGCTGTCGTAGTTGCCGTCAGCCGGCATCAGCCGCTGGTGCTCGAGCCATTCGCCGCTTGCGGGATCGTGCCGGTAGACATAGACCGCTCCCGACCTTGCGATGCCGTTGATCCCGGCCCAGGGCGCCGCAACCACCAGGGTATCCCCATCAAACGCAAGGGCGCCCCCAAAGTTGTCGCCCTCTTGAACCTCGACCGGGCGCAGCCTTGTCTCCAACAAAAACTCCGTGGGTAATTCCTGTGCGCTCGCCGGTGTCGCCAATACAAAAAAAAGAAATAAATGTGCGATCGCCAAAGAACGTGCTCCGGGCTTATACAGCTCGTCCGCGATGCGTCCCTCTCCCCCGCTTACATTCAGCCAAGTCATGAGCCTTTTCCACCTTCCTCCGCCATATGCCGCGATTCACCCGGCGAATCCGTTTAGGGCAAAGCTTCGTCATGGCGCGCTCATGCCCAATCGGTCCTTTGAAGCGGGACTACTGTAAGGGCGGGCTGCACTCCCACTCGGTGACCAATTCCACAAGTTTTCTGTGAGAACAGTCACCCAGCTAATCCGGCCTGCTTCTTTCAGCTCGTAGTCGCAACAATACACTACCCGGGCTCGGGATCAGCGGGGTCGTGGGACTCCACACCTTTTGCAGACCGGTTCTTCATCGTATTCAATTGGAAATGATAAATCTCCTCATCACCCCATTTCGTATGCCACGAGACTGCGTTCGTCTTTTTGTATCCAACTTGGCCAAAGGCCTCTTCTAATTCTTTTGCTGAAAATGTATTGACCCAGCCATAGCGCAAACGTCTGAAATGTTCTTTCATTCGGCTTAGGGAACCCGGCGACGTCTCTGCGCACTCGTAAGATACGATACAGTTTGGAACTTGTGTGGCAAGCCATGTCAATGTGGCCGGTAAATCTTGTAGATACTCCAACACACCGCCAAAGACCGCATAGTCCAGGCACAAGTGGGTCAGATCTGGCGATGGTCGTTGGTTGAGGTCTAACACAAGTGTGCCAGGACCACGATCGACCAAATCGGACGGATAGTAACTACAAGTCTTGTCTAGCCATTTTTCCAGTTGCCTGCGACCAGCTCCAAACTCTATGACGTTTGACCCCGCAGGAATCATACCGGCTATTAGTTGTGTCCGCTCATCCCACAATTCATCGAAATTGGTAAGATCTTCCCACCGGTTTAGATCGGGCTTACCTAGAAGCTTCGTTCGAAGCGTCGTCAACGTCAATTTTAGGCTACCGTATTCCGTATGCATTCCAGTTTCGCCTACGCAAAAGTCGTTGATTCGCCTCATTCCCCACAACGATGCTTCTCAAAAGTTCATAGGCCGATTTTCCATTTTCAATTTGTTCTTCCGCAGCCCCCCATAACGTCTCGCGATAGCTCTCGACACGGCCCCACGTCTCCTTTATCGCTTCAGGCAAGGTCGTTTCCATTCGTGAATCGTCCAACAACACGACCGACATGCCTGAGCCAAATTGATCTGCCAAACCCTGAAATTTGTCTTTATAGTATGATGATTTCGCTACACCTATGGCGGGGATACCGAGTGAAAGCGCGAACACGGCCGCATGGTAACTACCCGTAATGACAACGCGGCACGATTTGATATGTCGAATCACGTCGATTGGACTCGCTAATTCATCCTCTAAATCTTCAATACGATCATAACCTTCCAGTAAACGATAGATAGTAATCAAGTCTTCTTCCCCGGAAACTTTGGATATGGGAACGGGCGTCAGGGAAGCGTCTAGTTCTTTGGCTGTAGTTTGGAGAATAGATTTGAGCGTGGAAATCAAACCACCATCAATTCCTGAATAACCCGAAGCCCTCAGGTTGATTCCCAAATTACCCCCAATTTGATGCGATCTTTCTTCGTAGGCCATTTCTATCGCATCATCCCCTGTTGTATAGATATTTTGCGACGATATACCTAATTCTTTCAGGACTGGTAGTCCTGCCTTTTTCTCTCTTAAAGTGATGAGATTGATCTTTGATAGTACTTCTGAGGCGATTTTTCTCAGATTGGGATCGTTGAGCGGACCTATCCCTTGACCAAGCATCGCCGTAATCGACCCGAGGTGTTGCGCTGTCCCCATGGTGTCCAACAACTCTAGAGCATATTTCGGAAAGGTATCCGTAATCCCACCCATTCCGTTCGCAACAACCAGATCAGCTTGGCAAATCGCATTAAAGAAACGATCAAATTCGTCTGGCGGATAACCAATCATACGCAATTTGCGTCGAATTAGTCTGGCACATAATCGCGGATAGTTACGTCTTAAATAGTGTTCACCTTGCCAAACATGTACCAACCGCTTCGACGGTATTATTTTGGCTAGACGACCGATGAGAAAACCATCTCGATACCATATCTGCCGACCAATCGAATCGAGAGGTTGAACATTGGGATGATAATCCGGAAACTCTTCAGGGACATCGCTGAACACCCGGATTTCCGCCTCCGGAAACAACCTGCTTAAACGCTTAATCGTTGTTTCCAACATCGCCATGTCCCCAGCGTTCCGCAAAACATAGTCACTGGGTTCAATCAAAATTCGCAAGACTTGACTGCCTTTACTATTCATCGATAAGGGTGGTGCGCCATTCCAGTTTAGGCCGAATCACCCCGGGCCATTCTCCATACCAGCCCTCACGAAATTCAACATTGTCTTGAATCGTAAACACCAGAGCGTCGTTGAATTGATAGATCAGTTGATGATTACGGTGAACGAGCAAATCAACGCGGAAAAGCCCATTATTGAGGAGATTTCCTGGAACAAAGCAGGTATCACGCAACAACCCGGTGGGTATATTTCCGTCTGACCAAGTGGGCCGCACCGCTCGGCCGACATCGAAAATCAGAACGCCATACTCATTCTGTACCCTTATGCTTAAATCTAAATGGCCCGCTGCCTGTCGATTCCAATATTCGAACTCAAAGCGAAATGAGTCATTAACGGTAATCTCGTCTTTTTCTCGAGCTGTTTCCGGCGCAACGGCTATTCTTTTGAATCGTATCAACTCATTTCCGGGTGCTAATTCAGGATCTGTCCAAGCTCTTTCGGTGTGAGATGTAATCGTTTGGGCCATATAGTGTGCAACGACAGAATCCGGTTTCCCATCGAAGGCCATTCTTCCACTCTCAAACAGGATTGCTCGAGTGCAGAGACTTTGAATGGCGGTCATGTTATGACTGACAAATAGAATCGTTCGGCCCTCATGGGTCACTGTTTCCATTTTACCGAGGCACTTTTTTTGAAAAGCGGCGTCACCAACGGCGAGAACCTCGTCGACGATTAAAATCTCTGGTTCGAGGTGCGCCGCCACAGCGAAAGCCAAACGGACATACATTCCGCTCGAGTAACGTTTAACAGGAGTGTCGAGAAACTTTTCAACTTCAGAGAAGGCGACAATTTCGTCAAATTTCCGACTAATTTCGCTTCGGGTCATCCCCAACAACGCCCCATTAAGAAAAATATTCTCACGCCCGCTCAGCTCGGGGTGAAAACCGGTGCCGACCTCTAATAGACTCCCGACTCGACCGTATCCTTCGACTCGGCCGGTCGTCGGTTCGGTGATGCGCGACAAAATTTTGAGCAAGGTACTCTTACCGGCCCCATTCCGGCCGATAATACCCACCGCTTCGCCACGCTTGATCTCGATATCGACGTCTTTTAACGCCCAAAACTCCTGATTGTCATCCTGATTCGCCCGGCCGCGACCCCTCAAAGTTTGCCAACCGGACTGAAACACTTCGCTGATCGCCTCTCGCAAACTGCTGTTTGCCAGCCGGCTTTGTTCACCCAAACGGTATTTTTTTCCGAGCCCTAAAACTTTGAATGCCAGTTCGTTCATACTAGATGACATCTGCAAAGGTCTGTTCCATTTTCCGAAAGTAGATCAAACCGGTAATGAGAATGACAAATACAAGAATGGTGGCCACGATCAAGGATGCTCCTACTTCGGTCGCTTGCCCCAATATCGCCCAGCGGAACCCATCTACGACACCCACCATCGGATTGAGCTGGTAAAGATAACGCCATTTCTCAGGCACAATACTGCTGGCATAGGCGATTGGGGTGGCGAAAAGTCCCAATTGAATGAGAAAGGGAATCGCGTACTGCACATCTCGATAGCGAACGTTCAGCGCTGAGAGCCACAAGCTGAGGGCAAAGGCGGTCAAAATCGCCAGAACCACGAGTAGAGGTAGAGCCAACATCGTCATTGAGGGCTGAATTCCATAAAAGAACATCAAGCCAACCAGCACGACAAAGGCCACACAAAAATCGACAACACCGACGAAAACGGCTGCCAAGGGAACAAGTAATCTGGGGAAATAGACTTTGGCGATTAGCTCCTGATTCATGACCAAGCTCGTGCCGGCCAAATTCAACGAGTTGGCAAAAAGCTGCCAGGGAAGCAAGGCAACGTAAGTAAAAATTGGATAGGGAACACCGTCAGAAGGAAATCCGCCAAAATAGCCGAAGAAAATCGTAAAGACGATCATGAGCAAGAGGGGCTGCAAGATTACCCAGATTATGCCCAAGATGGTTTGTTTATATCTGACCTTGACGTCGCGCCAAATAAGGAAGTAAAGAAGTTCCCGATATCGCCACAAGACACGAAAATCGATGGCGACCCGTTTTTTTGAGGGCTCGATGACAAAGTGTGCTGTTGGGGAGAGCTGCTCGGTTTCAGTGGGGGAGCGATTGAAATCGTGACTCCACGGGGGCTGGTTGTCTGCTGGCGATATCGGTTCTCTTGGTGTCATTGGATTAGCCTGATCCGGTGTTGGAGATCACCGCCTGCTGGGATTGCTGTACCGCTTTCTCGATTGATCCGCTCTTTCGAGAGCGGTGTATGGCGAATTCCTAATTCATAGCCGAAATCGCGATTTAATCCAAGTCTTGTCGACGCGCCAGAGTCCGACACGACAAGAAGGCCATGCGCGAACTGGCCATTCTGCTCCCCCACTTCGTTACGAACTATCGTCTGTCCGTTCGCGGCAATCCGACACCTCGCCTCTTGAGCCCGATCATCTCCCGTATCGATTTCATCGGTGGATAGCCAATTTGCGAATACGCAAGATTACCGAGACGAAAGCCGCCTCCATGTCCCACTGTCACACGCTTTATCGGACTCGATGGAGTTGGCCCTCCGCAGGCTCCACTCGATCTTCGTCGTGGCCAAGGAAGCCTAAGTCGCACTCCGTGAAGCTGACCAGCCAGATTTAGTCGGTGATTTTCCGGATTCTTGAACGGCAAACACGATACTCAACTTGATCTTGCGCCGGCCCATACAGTTTGCGCCGCACCGACCATCGAAGCGCCGGAGAGGAATGTTGCTGGTGGCCATCGATGTCGACCTAGGGCAGCGCGCCCGCGGGTCGAGATCGGAGCTCACGCGGCATCGGTTTCCTGGCTTCAGCGGAAACTTCGTCGAAGCGCGAGATTCGAAAATCGATGCCGCGGGTTCAGTGGAATCCCGTAGCCCAATAACGATGCTGCGAACGGGGCTTATGTCCGCGGTGCGATGTTCTTGTTCGCACGAAAGAGGTTGGTGGGGTCCCACTTTGTCTTGATTTCGACGAGGCGATCGTAGTTTTCGCCCAGCGCATCCCGCACTCGCTCATCGCCCTCGTCCTCGGTGAGGAAGTTCAGATAGGTGCCGCCGGTTGAAAAAGGCTTCAACGCTTGCCAGGTTTCGCGCGCCCAGCCTATATGGGTGGCGTCCTCGGAGGCGTCTTCCCAGGACGCCGTGGCGTTGAACACAAAACCGGCCGCTCGGTTACCCGCCGCCGAGTGGCCGTCCGGCAGCTCCTGTACCGCCCCCCCCAGAGGAAACAACAGAAGCGCCGAGTGGGGCGACTGAATTTTCGCTCCCTGCTGTTTGTAGATTTCCAGCATTTCGCTCGCGACTCCCGGCAGGTACTCGGATTTCCAGTAGTACCGACGGCCGTTCGGCTGCGTCGCATCGAGCAGCGATTGCTGAGTGACATAGGGACGGCGTTGAATGACGTCACCCGCGGGAGCCCCGAATGCCTTGATGGGAGCGAGCAGCTTCTCGCCTTGCTCGATCGGTCCGGTGTAACAAGCGACGACCAGAATGATGGGTTTACCGTGGACGTCGGGCGACAGCCACGGCGCGGGTGGCGCCTTGCGTAACCCGGCGACGAGGGCCAGCTCACGGGGCATATCGGCTACGGTTTCCGCGAACAGCGCCAGCACTTCGTTCGCCTGATCCGCCGGCCAGGCTATCGCACCGCCGACGATCTCGGGCCCGACCTCGAACAACTCGTACTCGATGTCGGTGACGACCCCGAAGTTGCCCCCACCCCCACACAGCCCCCAGAAAAGGTCGGAATTCTCACTCTCACTGGCCCGCACGATGCGACCGTCGGCGGTGACGACGGTCATTGACTTGACCGTGTCGGTGGTCCAGCCGAAGCGGCGCGACATGTAGCCGAAACCGCCGCCGAGGGTTAGGCCGGCGATTCCGGTGTTCGAGACGAAACCCAAGCAGGCGGCAAGTCCGTACAGCTGCGTCTCGCGATCCACGTCGCCAAGCGTGCATCCAGCCTGGCAATGGGCCACCTTGCGGGCGGAGTCCACGAACACGCCACGCATACCGGACATGTCTAGCAGAAGCGCACCGTCGCTAACGGCCAACCCTGCAATGTTGTGACCGCCACCCTTGATGCATAGCACAAGCCCCTGTTCGCGCGCGAAGTTAACACACGCCAATACGTCCGACGTGCCGTGGCAACGCACCACGGCGGCCGGATGCCGGTCGATCATCCCATTCCACACCTTACGCGAGTCCTCGTAGCCGGCGTCGGCGGGCGTCAGCAGTGCACCGCGGACGAGGGGTTTCAAACCGTCGAGAATTTCAGAAGAGGTTGATTTTGTTGTACTCATGCTGTGCCTCCCGTTTTTTGTTGCTGGTGGTGAGGGCGTCGAGTATAGATTAACCAACGCGCGCTTGCAGAGATCGAAACACCAACGGCCGCAGGCTGAAGTCGATCACGTCGCTGTGAACACGACGGTCTGAAACTACGCCGGGTAGCGGACAGCGGAACGCAGGCCGGGTCGCATTGGGGTCAATTCGGTGATCCAACGCCCTTACGGCGCGCTCCCGGCCGTATCGACAGCGCAAGGTAGTCTCAGGCTCACCAAGTGGGGGATCACGAGTGGAGGTCGGACCCCGCAGACGCAGTGACAGCTCCGATCAAGCGGGAAGATCAGCCTGGTCGCAACGGTGCCGGTCGAACACTCCGGACCACCGCCAGTGTCGAAAAGGAGCCGCGAACGATTCGCGGCCCCTTGCCTCTCTAGACCCGCGCTGAAATACCGGGGTTGGGGAATAATAAGGTGTCGCCGTTTACATCGCGTCGGACCACCCACCCTGCCCGCTCCAGCGAGGCGCGCAACCTGCTGAATCCATCGATCACGGGACGACGCGGAACAGGACCAGTCGTCCGCGATATTGCCGGGATCGACGAACGGGGCATACTCGGGACCCGCGTACGCAACACAACACTCGCGTCCGCGCCCCGATCCACTGACCAACCGCTAGATTCCAAGGATGACTTTAGCTGCGGATACCCATCCAACTGCGGATACCTGTCCGTCTTGTTCAAATGACGTTGCGAAGACGCGATATCCTGAACCGGCGGCGGCGCTTTACGCGGGTTGTGCTTGGGTCGGTTGTGACCGGGGTAAAACAACAGGCTTCCATCACGTTCCTGTTCCACGCGCCAACCAAGAGGTTCTAGAGCACCACGAATCTGATTCAAGCTCGGATTGGCTGGGGGATACGAACCCAAGTTTGGTTGTGACGTCGATGCGGTAGCTACCGGAGAAACGTCAGCTCCGTGATGCCGTTGTTGTGGATACAACAGCAGACTTCCATCCGCTGCAAGGTCGGCGCGCCAACCCCGAGATGCAAACATTTTTCGTACTGCGGACCATGCGCCGCGATGCGCGAGATCGTCGTCCTGGCGATAAAGCTGCCGGGCATCGGATTGGGCAGCGAACAACAGGTCCCCATTGGCGTCTTGGTGAATCTGCCAGCCCCGCTCAGCAAGCAGCGCGCTGGCCTGCGAGAAACTCAGCCACCTGTCGTTGCTGGCACAAGCACCGACCGATACGACGAAGAGCATAAAGGTGGAGAGCAGGCGGTTACGATAACGCACGGTACGTACCTCCCTTGGTTTGGGACGGTTAACGGAGAAAATGGCGTCACTCATAAGTACGCGTCACCGCCGCTTGGTCTTGCGGGCCACCAACACGCCCTCTCCGATCAAGGTTTGAATTCCAGCAGTGACCAGCCGTTCCGCAGCTTCTGAGCGACTTTTCCCATAAAGACCCGAGGCAACCAGCGCCTGCAAATAATCGGCCACCACGGGGGTAGTGCGGATCTTGACTTCCACGGTCTGGATGGCGTTGGGTTCCCTGGGCATAGGCGGGAGTATAACAAATGTGGACTATTTACGCACTATTTAGGGGCCAAATAGGCCTAGCCGTGGATTTCACGAACCGCTGGGGGCGGGTCGCCAACGGTCCTCATGGGTATCAACCGGGTGTGATCGCGTTTCAGATACGCACGCGTGGTTGCGTCTTAGGGCGTGAGATCCCAGTGCCTAGCAGTGTGTGTCTTCAGATCGTAACCCACGATTCGATGATTGTTCGTGTCGGCAATCAAAACTTTGTCACCCAGCAGGGCCAGGCCTCCAGGCTCGTTTAACTCAGTCTCAACATCTCGGCCGATTTTGTCTCCAGGCTTGCCCGTCCCGACGAGTGTCGTCACCTCCCGTGACTTCAGGTCCAATATTTTGATTTTGTGATTGTACGTGTCGGCAACCAATACCCGTGTCTGGTCCAAGGCTGCGACGCCTTGACCATGTTGCAGCAAGGCATCCCAGAAGGGCCCGTCCCGATCGCCAAAGTCGAACAAACCCGTTCCCACCAATGTGTCGACTCTTTTTCTCTTCAAGTGGATCCGGCGAACGGCCGAGTCCTCCGCGTCGGCCACGTACAACCACTCGCCGAGAATACTCAGGCCGCTGGGTTGGCTGAACCTCGCACCATCCAGGTCTCCGTCGACGATTCCTTCCCGTCCGCTGCCGGCAAAATTCGCGAGCTTTCCGGTCTTCATGTTCAGTCGCCAGATCTGGTGGGTGCCGGCCATCGCGATATATAGCCACGGTTTACGCACGGCTAGACCCCATGGAGAACGCAGCTTCACTTCGTGTGCGCCAAACTTACCGGCGCCAGGCAGCGACGATCCCCCGTTACCGGCTATTGTCATGACCCGGCGCTTTTTCAAGTCAATGTGCCGGATGGCGTGGTTGCCGGTATCGGCGACATATAACTCGTCGTCAGAAAAAGCGAGACCTTGGGGCGACCGGAAACGTGCTGTTTTCAGATCACCGTCGTTCGATCCCGCGATGGAGTCGCCAACCAGGACCTGCACGTTGCCCTCGTGATCGGCGACGATGATTCGATGATGTAACGTATCACTAATGGCGACGTAGCGGTCTGAGACCGCGATTTTTCCAGGGGCAGCCAGATACGAGTCCTGCATGCGTTCGGCTTCGAGAGCGATGGGCAGCGGATCTTCGTTGATCAGACTTTCGTGCTCCTTGAGCAGCCTTCCAACAGCGGCATCCAGCACATCGTAATTTCCCTCCCCCATCACGCTACCCAATACCTCTCCTTTTGGATCGATTACTACCTGAGTGGGCCAAGCGCGCATCCCGAACCGGTCTCCGATTTCCCAGTCAACGTCGTTCACTACCGGGTGCTTGATGTCATACCGAATGACAACCTCGCGCAGCGTATCGAGATTCTTCTCATTTTCGAACTTGGGTGTATGAACACCAATAACAGCTAGCGAGTTGCCGTACTTCTCATCCAGTTTCGCCAAGTCGGGGAGGACGTGCACACAGTTGATGCATCCGTAGGTCCAGAAATCGAAAATGACGACCTTCCCGCGCAGTCCGTTGAGCGTTAGGGGTGTGCTGACGTTGAGCCAGTCGAGCTCGGCGTTGAATTCGAAGGTAGTCGCTGATTCGGCGGCGGATTTCTCATCCGCCGATACGGCTTTGTTGGACTGCAGACTCATCATGGAGAACATGAGCAACAAGCCCGCCATCCCCCATGAAAGCCGCACCGGCTTTCGGAATTTTGGGGGACCCTTGGGGTTGATATGCCTTGCCATTTCGCGCATCCGATTTAGCTACCCGTTTGTGTCCCGTAAACTGCCGAAAGTTCCATTGTGCACACCCGACCCGTAAATTCTCGCCCCAAATCAACGGACAGGCAATCTTGTCTCCCCGGCGGATCTGTCAACGTTTCGCGCGTATCACGAACTTCAAGCCCATTTTCTGATCGACCTGTTGATAACTTTTGCAAGTAGATCATGGACCTGTTTCCCGCAATCTGCTTAACGTCTTCTAATACATCGTGTTAGCAAACGCAGGCGTGCGCCAAAATGACAACGGTCTTGCCTGCGCGGCACCATGACCTGGTCGAAGCACCCATCGACGCGGACACGGGGAAAACCTGCCGACACTCGCGGACCCCAACTGATGATGCGAGGCCCGCCAATGGCAGAATACGATGTAAGATGGGGGAAGATGTTCGTTAAAGGCGAAATTTCGACCAAGTCGTCGAGATGTTGAATGATGCTAAACACCTGGGCGGATATGTTGATTCCCCCAGCCGCAGGGCTCTGCCACGCGGGCCACGCCGCCAACCCGTTGTCAGGGCAGGGGTTTCGCCTGCGCGGGCAGTCCCGGTTGGTCAGCACCGTCGGGTCGACATTCGTGCCGAGCGACCGCGCGGTGTGCGACGACGAAACCCACGACGGTCGCGATCCTGCCCACCGATGAGCAGAGGCAATAGGGACCGCGCGTGGACGTAAGGCATTCGTTTCCGGCGTCATTCATTCCGTTCCCGAAAGACGCGATCGAGCAGTCCATTGCTTGCCGCTTTGAACAACAGGTGCGACGGCAACCGAATGCCCTGGCGGTCAAGTTCAAGAATCACCGCGTGACTTACGCTGAACTGAATCGAACCGCCAACCGTCTGGCGCGCACTCTACCCGAACTCGACGACCGGCCGACGACGCCCATCGCGTTGTGCATGGCGCAAGGCGCGACACTCATTGCGGCAATTCTGGCGGTCCTCAAGGCGGGACACGCCTACGCACCCGTCGATACCAGACGGCCGGCGGCACAATTGGCGAGCCTACTCGACGATCTCCAACCGGGCGCCGTCCTTACAGACGACAGAAATCTGCAAGTCGTCGCGCGGATACCCGGCGTTTCCTGCCCCGTGATCAACGCCGATGTGGAGGATGCGCCGGACGATGACGATCTTTCCGTGACCGTCTCACCCGATGCGGCCGCCTACGTTTTTTACACCTCGGGCTCCACGGGCGACCCCAAGGGGGTGGTCGATGTGCACAGGAACGTCCTGCATAACGTCATGCGCTATACCAACACCCTGGGATTTTGTCCCAGCGACCGGATGAGCCTGATACAGCACGCGAGTTTCAGCGGCACTGTGTCCACCGTATTCGGCGCATTGCTGAACGGCGCCGCCTTGTTTCCCTATGACCTCGACGGCGACGGTCTCGCTGCCATCGGACCCTGGGTACAGCGAGAGCGGTTGACGATCTTTCATTCCGTGCCCTCGATCTTTCGCCAGTTCGCCGCCGGTTATCGACCGTGCCCCGAACTTCGGCTCATTCGGCTCGAAGGCGATTTGGCGACCGCGAACGATATCGATATCTTCCGGGAGACTTTTGGCGACGATTGCATTTTGGTCAACGGTCTCGGCGCCACCGAATGCGGACTCGTACGCCAATACCCGGTCGACAAACGTAGCAAGCTTGAAGGGGAAAGCGTCCCGGTGGGCTATCCGGTAGAAGATATGCACGTGCATGTGGTCGACGAATCCGGCGTCAAAGTTCCCACCGGGCGTATTGGGGAAATCGTCATCGAAAGCCCTTACCTGGCCACCGGCTATTGGGGCAAGCCGGACCTGACCGCGGAAAGGTTTCCGACCAGCGGTTCCGGGCGGCGCATCTATCGCTCAGGCGACCTCGGCGCTCTAGGGGAGGATGGCTGTCTGGAACACCTGGGACGGAAGGATTTCCGCACCAAGATCGCAGGCGTTACGGTCGACACCGCACAAGTCCAAGACCTCATCTCTGGAATGGACGCCGTCGCGCAGGCGGTGGTGACCGCTTGCGTTGACGGTGCCGGGGAACGTCGATTAACCGCGTACGTCGTGCCGCACACCGACGTCCGTCTTACGGTGCGTGACATCCGAGAATATGCGCAAGCCAGACTACCGCGCTATATGGTTCCCGCGGCGTACGTGTTTCTCGAGCGACTACCGCTCACCCGCGACGGGAAAGTGGACCGCCGCAGTTTACCGCCACCCACGGTTGAGCGCCGCACGCTCGGAACCGAATTTTGCGAGCCCTTGACCGGCACGGAAACACTCCTCACTGCGATCTGGGCCGAAGTCCTCGAATTGCGCACGCAACAGATCGGAGCGTTGGACTCTTTCTTTGATCTCGGCGGCGACTCGTTGCGCGCCGCGCGCGTGGCTACGCGACTGACCGAACACACGGGCAGTGTGATCGGGGTGACCGCGTTATTCGAGCACCGAACGATACGTGAACTCAGTCGATACGTCGAAGGTCGGCACACGCCGAAAGTCGACCTGCGTACTCGCGTGCTTGAGCGAGCGGCAAAGCAAAGCGCCGCTTTGCGCCGCACTAAATACGGCCGCCGACGGTTTACTCCATGAAGCAGGCAGAACCGCCGGCCCACAGCATTGCCGTAGTCGGCATGGCGGGTCGGTTTCCGGGCGCCAGCGACATAGATCAGTTTTGGTGCGATCTCAAAGCGGGCAAGGAAGGCATCCGGCGTTTCAGCACCGAAGAGCTGCGCCGGGCCGGGCTTCCGGAGACCGTCATTTCAGCGCCCGACTATGTCAAGGCGCGTGGCATCATCGATGGTGTGGAGTACTTCGACGCCGGTTTTTTCGGACTCAGTCCGCGGCAGGCGCGGATCCTAGACCCGCAACAACGCGTCTGGCTGGAGTGCGTTCAGGAAGCCCTCGAGGACGCCGGGTGTCCCGCACCGGCTTGTTCCGTGTCCGTCGTCGGGATATTCGCGGGCGCCCGTGAAAGTACTTACCTGCTCAACAATCTTTGCACCGACCGCGAGTCTCAGGAACGCCTGCTGACGCTCGCCACGCCCGACGCCTATCAAGTCTTCATTAGCAACGACAAAGACTCGATTGCCACGCGTACTTCTTATCTATTCAACTTTACCGGACCGAGCGTGAATGTGCAGAGCGCCTGTTCTACGTCGTTGGTGGCGGTTGCACAGGCGTGCTGGAGCCTCGCCGATCACCAGTGCGATGTCGCCGTGGCCGGGGGAGTGTGCGTGACGTTTCCCACGATCCGTGGCTACCATTTCCAGGAAGGGAGTATCTACTCTCCGGACGGACATTGCCGGGCGTTCGATGCCCGGGCCCGGGGCACGGTCTTCGGCGATGGCGTCGGCGCTGTGGTACTGAAGCGGTTGGACAGCGCGCTCCGCGACGGCAGTCGCATCGACGCCGTCATCCGCGGCTGGGCAATCAACAATGACGGCAGCGACAAATCCAGTTTTACCGCGCCCAGTGTTCGCGCGCAGGCGGAAGTCGTCGCGCTGGCGCAAGCGATGGGGGATGTCGAACCCGGGCAGATTGGCTACGTGGAGACGCACGGCACCGGTACCCCGGTGGGTGACCCCATCGAGGTGGCGGGACTGACCCGGGCGTTCTCGGGGTGCGCGCCGGCGCGGCGATTCTGTGGCCTGGGCTCGGTGAAAACCAATGTGGGACATCTCGATACGGCGGCAGGTATTGCAGGTTTCATCAAAACCGTGTTGATGGTGAGACACGGCGAGCTGCCGCCGAGTCTGCATTTCGAGACGCCGAATCCGGAGATCGACTTCGCCAACAGTCCTTTCTACGTCGTGGACCGCCTTACGGAATGGCCCGCTAACGGAGCACCGCGGGTTGCCGGGGTGAGCGCATTCGGGGTGGGCGGTACCAACTGCCACGTGGTACTCGAAGAAGCCCCGGTGCCCGTGGGGGTGAACGGCGGCTCGCGCCGGGCGGTGGTATTGACGCTGTCGGCCAAGACACCACGCGCCGTTACGGACCTGCAATCCCGATATCGGCAGTTTCTTACCCACCACACCGATCTTTGTCTGACCGACGCCGCGTTTACGACGAACACCGGCCGGCTCCACCATGCTTGGCGTCTCGCCGCGGTTGGCGAGTCGGTAGACGAAGTGCGCGACGACCTGGCGCACCGCACACCGATCAAGGGCGTTCCGCAGATTAGCCCGGACACCGCGCAGATCGGGTTCCTGTTCACCGGTCAGGGCGCGCAGCACGCGCACATGGCCCGGCAGCTGTACGAGACGCAGCCCGTGTTTCGCGCCGCTCTCGATCATTGCGACGCCGTGCTCCGTCCCGAGCTCGACACACCCCTGCTCGAGGTCTTGTATCCCGGCGGTGCAACGCACACGCTGCTGGATCGTACCGATTACGCGCAACCCGCCCTGTTCGCAGTGGAATACGCACTCGCGGAAATGTGGCGCTCCTGGAACGTCGTGCCGACCTGGGTCATGGGCCACAGCGTGGGGGAGTATGTCGCGGCCTGCTGTGCAGGTGTGTTCAGCGTCGAGGACGGTTTGCGGCTGGTGGCCGACCGCGGCCGGCTGATGAACCCGTTGCAACGCGGCGGTCGGATGGTTGCCGTATTCGCCGCGCAGGATCGAGTCGCGGACGCGGTGGCGCCGTTCTCGGATCGGGTTGCCGTCGCTGCACAGAACAGTCCACGGTGTGTCGTGATATCGGGCGCCGGCGACGCCGTGCACACGATTGTCGAACAATTCAAGAGACAAGGCGTTCTGTCCCGCGAACTGCGGGTCTCGCACGCGTTCCATTCGCCGCTGATGGACCCGGTGTTGGCGCCGCTGGAACGGCGCGTGAGTGCGACACACTTGCAGCGACCGGCGCTGGACCTGGTCAGCAACCTGACCGGAGAACTGGCGGGCGACGCCGTCACGACGCCCGAATACTGGCGCGATCACACGCGCCACCCGGTGCGTTTTGCCGCCGGGGTGTTGACGATGCGAAACCTGGGATGTCGCGTGTTTATCGAGATCGGTCCGCATGCCGTGCTCACGCAATTCGGACGCGAAACTTTGGACACGGAGGAAGTCTCGTGGCTTCCGAGCTTGCGCCGCGGCGAATCCGACTGGCGTACCCTCGCCAGTGCGGTCAGCGAATTGTATGCGCAAGGCGCCGACATCGACTGGACCGCATTCAACGGGCCCGGTCATCGGATGATTCGATTGCCGACTTATCCCTTCCAACGGGAACGGTTCTGGGTGGAGGGCGAATCCGACCTGTCACGCCGGCCTGCAAAGCGCGGGGATGGGAGCGCCAACCCAATGCTGGGGCTGCGAATGTGTCTTGCGGGTTCCGATGAAATCCGATTCGACACGCGCTACCGCGCTGAATCACCGGGTTACCTGAGCGATCATCGGTTGTTCGACCGGCTTGTCGTGCCGGGGGCTTCGCACCTCGCCATGCTGCTACAGGCCGCCCAAGATGCGTTCGGCCCCAGCGCGTGTCGGTTCGAGGACGTCGTGTTCGTGCGGCCACTCGTGCTCTCTGAACGCGGGGCGCGACGCGTGCAACTGGTTTTCTCACCGGACGCCGAGGCACGCCGTCGGCGCGTGGAACTGATGAGCGCCGCCGCGGAAACAGATGGATTCTCCACCGACGCATGGTCGGTGCACGTAACCGGGAGTATCAACGCGCCGGCGGAAATTCCCGTCTCGAATCGTACCGGCACGGTGGATATCGACGCATTCCGGGATCGCTCCGGGCGGACGTTGTCCGGCGACGAGTTTTACCGTCACATTTGGGGCAACAGCGCGGGTACGGGTAAAGCGTTTCAGTGGATCGAATCGGTCTGGAAACGTGACGGCGAAGCGCTCGCAAAAACCCGCTGTCCGCAAGCCGCCGACGACGGGCACCGCTACCGTCTACACCCCGGTCTGGTGGAAGCCGGTTTCCAGGTTCTGCACTGCTGTGCCACCTTCGAAACGGTCGACACGGTCACGAAGAACGGCGTGATCTTCGTCCCCTTCTCGCTGGATGAATTTTCCTGCTACACGGCGGCCGCCGGCGTCGCCGATATCTGGTGCCACGCTGCATTACGAGATCTCGATCCCGACAACGTGGTCGCCGACGTGCGCATTTGCGATCAGTCGGGGCGGGTCATGGTAGAGATGGTAGGACTGCGCCTGCGCAAACTGTCGCGCGCGGCGGTCACCCGGCCGACCTCGAAGGATCACCGTACAACGCCTCCTGTTGCGGCTCGATCGGCCGCAAGGGTGATAACGGCCGAATCTCATACCACGGTGGCGGAGCGCCTGGCGTCGGCCGCCAAGAACCAGAGGCCGGCCTTGCTGCGCGCATATTTGCAACAGAAACTGGCTGATATCTCCGGTTATCCGCCAACGCGATTCCCTGCGCACGCGCGTTTGCTGGAAACCGGCTTTGATTCCCTGATGGCGGTGATGCTCGCGAACAGAATCAAGTCGGACCTGAACTTAAGCCTGCCTCTGGCTCTGCTGCTGACCGACCTCACCGTTCAAGAGCTCGCGCAGGAGGTGGGGCGGAGGTGGCCGGATAAACACGCCCGTTAGCGCCGGACCCTCGCTCGGAACGAATTCGCCAGCCACAACGGCTCCCGTCAGCGTACCCGGTACAAGCTCGCGAAAAACGGTTGTGCGCGTCACGCACAGCTATCCGCGCCACCGACAGTCGTCGCGTGGAAGCCACCCGACGCCGCACGAATTTTCCCTCAGTACGAGATCCCGGTCAGTTGTTCGGACTGTCGCCACAGCTCGCGGGCGGCGTTTTCGTCGTGCGAACGCGTATTCGACTTGACCTTGATCGGGTCTCCGCGCAGTTCGAGAAATTTCGCGGGGCCAAAAAAATCGCCTGGCTTGACCTCATCGTCGAAACCGGCCCGCAGCGTAGGCAGCGCTCCCACTTCCACACCTTGTCCGAAAAACGGGTTTAGAAATCTCCCCATGCCGGAATGGCGTTGTAAATCGGTCCGTGTCCACCCCGGATGGGCGGCGGCAACGAGGGGATTGTCGTTATCTTGTTTCAGTCTTCGGGCCAGTTCGTAAGCGAAATAGAGGTTCGCCAGTTTACTGTCTCCATAGGCTTTTCGCGCATTGTATCGTCGCTTCTCCCAGTTCAGGTCCGAGAAATCTATTTTCCCCATCCGGTGGGCGACACTGGACAACACTACGATCCTCGATCGTTCTGTCTTTTTTAAGTGCTGTAGAAGATGACCCGTTAAGGCGAAGTGCCCCAGATGATTGGTGCCCATCTGAATCTCGAAACCGTCGGACGTCTTCGAGTATGGGCACATCATGATGCCGGCATTGTTGATGAGCACATCGAGCCCGTCGAAATCCTCGATGACTGCGCCTGCAAATGCGGCGATCGATTTCAGTTCCGTGAGATCGAGTCCGCGCACCGAGATATCGGCATCGGGGAGCTGGCGGCGTATTCCGGCGGCGACTGCTTCCCCCTTCGCAACGTTTCTGGCCGCGATGATGACCGAGGCGTTCTTCCCGGCGAGTACGCGGGCCGCCTCCGCCCCGATACCGCTGGTTGCGCCGGTAATCACTATGCGCCTGCCCGTTTGATCGGGTAGGTCATTCACACTCCAACTGGATTTGGGCATCGTATCCACTGCTTTTCCTTTAGGCCGCCGAAGCCGGTCCGCAGCTCGGCCAGGCATGTCACGCGGCCCGGCCGAAACAGTTCATTCACAGCCGAAATCGGGATTAGTTTGTCACAGACAGGTTTACTCCTCGGAAAACCACAACTGGCGCCGCTGCACGGATCCCATGGTTAACTGGCCCTTCCTTTGGGCGACCGAACGCGCCCTCAAACGCTTCTCCATACGCCGATACCCACGAGCACCCACGCAATGATGAACGCCAACCCACCCACAGGGGTGACCGGACCCAGCCACTCCCATGGTGAAACACTCAATACGTACAGACTGCCCGAGAACAAGATAATACCCGCCAACATGAGTATTCCAGCATACTTGAACACCCCGCCGGTGACTCGAAGTTGTAGCATCACGAGTCCTAGCAGGATCAGACCTAGACTATGGTAAAAATGATACTGTGCGCCGGTTTGGAAAACAGACAGGGACTCCGCTGCTATTCTTGCCTCAAGCGTATGAGCCGCAAAAGCGCCCAGGACAATACACAACGACGCATTAAAACTACCGACCACCAAGAAAAGTTTCGCCATCAACTAATAGTGCCACATATACCGATCGCCAGCGCAAACGGGCTCTTTTCTCGCTCAAAGCACCTCAATCTTGCTCCTTTTCGGCTTGTGGATCCAGAACTCGAACCATCATCGAAAAAAACCAAGACGCTTGTTCAATCTCTCGAGGCAATCGTCGAACACGATGCTCTGCCCTACGGCCTTGTCTTCACGTCAGCTTTTCTTGGTCATGGAATAGCATTATTGCGCGTAACGTCAACTAACAATCACACCTTGGCCGAACGGCATCTGCCGAGCAGTCATGTACATTTATCGGACATCAGTGTTGCATCGTATGCGCCGCCCTCCCACGCATGTCAATAGACGCTTGCAGTTCACCGCCTAGCGATCATGCTGATTCATGCGGAGCGGCAGAATCAGCAAACATGATATTTTTCATCCATTCGGTAATATTTCTCGTGAGCGCCGGGTGGCCAACAACCTTTAACCTTCCATCTTTGACTGCATTTTTGTAGGTGCTATCACCCATCCAAATATCCGCCAAAACTTTGACGCTGGACGTAAAGTAAATATCGACCTCTTTTCCCGGGTCGTTCACGCACAAATCGACTTCATCCCGCTTCACCACTATCCACCAGTCAGGATACTCGTCAGCATCCGTGAATCTGAATCGTATGACGGTTTCGTTACCGACCAGTTTCTCCGGCACAATACTGCGTTTTAGGTACAACATTAGAAATTCGACGTCGTAATCTTTGTCGGTCAGATTCGAACGCGCCCATTGCATACCCCAATCCCCCAGGGTACGGATAACAGGTAGAAGTCCTTTACAAGATTCCGTTGGAAAATATTCGTAGCCTTTCTGACCTGGGATCTTTTTCTTGAATACTAGGCCATGTTCAGTCAACGATTCCAGACGTTTGGAGAGCATAGTGGGAGTAATCAAACTGAGTCCGCGCTGTAACTCGTTGAATCGCGACCCACCCATAAGCAATTCCCGAATGACCAGCAAGGTCCACTTCTCGCCGATGATTTCGGTAGCCTTGGCAACAGGGCAAAACTGGCCGTATTCCGTCATATGCGTAAAGGCACTCTTATTGGTGGAGCTAGTTACTATATTCTTGATAGTTAGATACTACAAAACCGCGAGTATTCAACAAAGTGGATCGACTCTATGGTGTACGCAGTGGTGTCTGGCCGCTTAAATAAAGTTCAAAAACCTGGAGACTGACCATGAAACCCTTTCAGATCCACACCATCGACACAACCATACCGGAAATCGCCACGCTACTCGGCGACGTAAGGAAGATGCTCGGCTTCGTCCCAAATGTTTTTGCAGTCTCGGCCGAATCGAAACCGGCCTTACAAGCCTTCATAGAACTAAACAAACTGTTCGGTCGATCTTCGTTCAGTGCCACGGAACGGGAAATCATTCAAATCACAGCCAGCGTTGAGAACCAGTGCAATTACTGTGTCGCCGGGCACACCACCTTTGCCGAGGCGCAAAAAGTCCCGACCGAGCTGATCCAGGCCGTGCGCGAGTGCCGACCAGTAGAAGATCGCAAACTAAATGCGCTTCAGCAGTTCGTTCGGGTCTTGCTTCGGTCAAAAGGAAGGGTAGATCGTTCCGAACTGGATCATTTCCTGGCAAATGGATATCACCCGGCTCATGTGCTGGAAGTTATTCTCGGGGTATCGGTAAAAACATTCAGCAATCTGGCGAACAATGCGATTGGTATTCCGATCGATGAACGGTTTGCCGATAATGCCTGGGAAGCGGGTCATTGCAAGAACACGGGAGGGTGACTCCGATGAGGGTCGGAATCATATTCGTTTTTGTCGATTATCATCGCAACGGTGCGCATCACCGGGGTTTTCTGCAACCTCAGGTCGGCGCGCTGATTGCGGGACTTCTGCCGGCCGATATCGACATCGAAGTCATCAACGATACCTGGGAGGACCCGGACTGGAATCGTGACTACGACCTCCTGTTCCTATCCGGCATGCACTCGGATTTCGACCGGGTACGCCAGATCTCCCATTATTGGCGCCGCCGCGGGGCCAAAACCATATACGGCGGTTCCATGGCCAGCACGTATCCCCACCTTTGTCTGCCGTTCTTCGATGCGGTCGCCATCGGAGATCCAGAGGGCACGGTACCGCGCATTTACCGCGACTTCTGCGCCGGCAAGCTTCAGCCTCTGTACCAGGCCACCCCCTACGACCCTGCCCGGGTCCCGGTGCCGCGCTTCGATCTGCTCGCGAACAAGCAAATCCTGCCGCTGGCCCTGGAGGCGACGCGCGGTTGTCCGTTCAGCTGCGATTTCTGCGCCCTGACCGGTATCGGTACGCGCTTTCATGTTCGGTCGCCGGCGGATGTCGTGCGTGACATCCGCGCGGCGCAGACCCTGCTCCGTAACCGGGTCGGACCGCTTCGCCTCGGCTTCGCCGTCTTTTGCGACAACAACATCGGTGGCAGCCCTGCGTATCTGAAACGGCTGTGCCGCGCCCTCGGGCCCCTGGGTATCCGCTGGGGTTCGTCGATCACTTTCAACGCCATTTCCAACGTCGAACTGGTACGGATGATGTCGGACTCGGGTTGCCGTTTTCTTTTCGTCGGTCTGGAAAGTTTCAATCCCGAGACGCTACGGGACATGGGCAAGCACCAGAACGTGATTCACAAGACCCGCGAAGTGATCGACACATGCCACCAAGCGGGGATTCTCGTCGTATCGGGGCTAATGCTCAGCCCGCAGATGGACGATCTCGAATACTTGCGGTCGATTCCCGACACGCTCAGAGACTGCGGGCTTTACGTACCCTGGTATGTTTGTTTCGAGACGCCGATTCCCGGTACGCCGCACTTCCAAAGGCTCACCCGGCAGTCGCGCCCGGCGCTGATGCCCAACGCGTTGTTGCGCGACTTCAATACCTATACGTTGGTCGTGCGCCCGCAAAAGACCTCGACCGAGGCGTTTATTGGCGAATACAAACGACTGATCGAGATGATTTACTCGCGTCGAAATCGGGCCGCCAAACTCTTTCACGATATCCCACCCCTGCTCCGGCGCCGCTGGTGGTTCACAATTCTTCTGGACCTGATCGACCAGTATCAGGAAGCGTACCGGCCGGACCCCAGCCGTACCTACTTGGCGGGTACCGATCGCGAGCCGCCGGAAACCCGCCGCGTACCCCTGGACCCGGATGATTTCGACTCCGAAGCACAACGCGAGGCGGTGATGGAACCATGGCGGATCAGCGACAACGAAGGCCGGGTTTTACCCATCTGGCTGGAGGCGCAAAAAGTCTACGAACCGAAAGGCCGAGTCGCCGGAGCGGAGCGCGTAATCGCTGCACGATAGCGGAATCTGCACCGGTCCGCTGTCCCCGTCACGGTACGGGGCTCATGTCGAAAGGCACGTACACCACTTTGAAGTCGAGACTCCTCAGAGCCTGTTCCAACCGGATGAGGTCAGGGCGTTCGGACGGGACGCCCGCCTGTACTTTTCCGTCGGGATAGATAGTTACGGGTTGCGTGATCGATAACAGTTTTCGGGCCGTGGTCAGCGATATCTGCACGCCGTCTTCGGCAAAGGCGAATCGCGTCTGGACGGCATGCGCTTTTCCCAAAAGCTTGAAAACGAGTCCCAGCACCCCGGACGTTGCGCGTCCGGTGACGCCGCGGATCTCGTCGTAGACGATGAGGTCGCCGAAGTTCAATACCCGGTACGCGCTGACCTGTTGATGGGTGACTTCCACATGGGGTTCGGTGCTCTTATCTTCATACGAATAGCTGGTCGGCGCATTGGGGGAGCGTGGCCAACCCACTTTGATATTGAGCGCGCGATGCAGCCGTAAGTCGCTTTCGATGCTCTCGACGACGTTTTCGATACGCCCGTCGATCAGATAGTCCTCATGAAATTCGTGCGCAACCTTGACATATGTGGGTATCGAATCCGGCGCCATACCGGTGACTTCGACCAGCGCTTCAAAATAGTCCTGATGTCCGATACGCAGGGGACGTTGCGTTGGATCTTCCACCGCGGCCGCGCCGGCCAGCTCGAGAAACAGGGCCGACTGCAGCCTCGTCGCGTTGGCAATGGCTTGGATGACGTAGCCTTGTGCCTGCTGTCGGCGCATGATGGCGGCGATCTCTTCTTTACTGACGCGCCTCGCGTTCTCCCATTCCGACGCGGAGAGCGCCGCGCTGGGAACGAACAGCGTCGCGAGCAGCAAGACCGGCGCGCATCGCAGACCGTTCACTTCAGCATTGCCAACGGTGGAAGGCTGGTCACCCACACGAGCCGCGATAGCTTTACGGCGTGCGCCACCGCCGGCTGCGAAAGCGGCCGGCGTAAGCGAAAGACAATCAATGCGATCGGAATGAGGATACATAGGGTGAGCGCCCCGACATAGGTCACCGAGACTATCCCCAAAAACCACGGCGCCAGGGCGACGACCATCGTCCCGATCATTACGGTACGGATGAGCGCGGCGGCACGGTCGGCGCCGAGGCCCGTGGCGGTGGTGCGCAAGCCGGCCTCTCGATCACAGTGTACGTCCTCGAGGTTGAACAGCGCCTCTTGTGCGAGCATGTAGGGAAAAGTGATGGCGACCGCCATCCAGACGCTGTCCGTGATTCGTCCTACGATAAGCGCACCGTAGACGAGCACGGACGACACCAGGAGCGCGACCGCAGCGTTGCCGAGGATCACCGTGTCTTTCAGACGAAACGAATAGGCCGCCGTGACAACGACCATCACGGCGGCGAAGGCGAGTGAGTGTTCACCAAGAAACGCGCTGATGCCGAGCGCCGTCGCCGCGAGGGACCAGGCGAACACGCCGGCCAGGCGGCGCGATACGCGCCCCGACGGGATAGGACGCTGCGGCTTTCCGATACTGTCTTCGGCGACGTCGCAGTAGTCATTGATCACCAGTCCGAACGCCGTGACCAGACCCACCACCGCTGCCGCCGCCCAGGCACGCACCGACCACAGTGCTTCCAGCGGGGCCGCGAGGTAGGCGCCGAGAAACATGAAGACGGCCGCCGCCGCGGTTCTGTCCCAGCGCATCAGCTCGACCAGCGCCGTCACGCGCACCGAGCGGGAAACCGTCACAGACACCAATGCGATCCGTTGTAGAGATACATGGCGATCGTCGGGAGACCGAACACTGCGAGAACGGCCGCGGCGGCGGTCGGGCTCAGCATGGGAAGGTACAGCGCCGGCAACACCGCCAGCGAAAGGAACGTATGCGTCGCACCGAACGCCACGAGCCTGCGACGATCTTCGAGGCGCGACAATAGTCCGACGAGCATCAGCGTGGCGACGGTCAACGCGGTGTAAACCGGAACCGCCGCCAGCCAGTAATCGGTCCCGGTGTAATCCAGTGTATGCAAAACGGCGAGGGCAAACGCCGCCATCGCCGCTTGCAAACCGAACCCGTAGACCGCGAGCCCCACCGTCAACTTCGCCCCGGACCCGGCCGCAGGGCGAGCACCGAACCATATCGCCGTGGTGCGCGCCCCGTGGGCGAGGTCATTGGCCAGGTCACGGACGCCCCCATGGACGCCATTGATCAGCAACACGTAAACAAACACATAAGCGAGCAACCAAACGGTATCCACGTGAAGCGTCGGTGCGAACGAGAAAGCGCCGCACAGCGCCAGCGCACACCAGCCAAGCGCCTGGACGGCATCGGTGATGAGCGGTACCGGGCAGCGTTTGCCATAAAGATTGTAAGCCGTAAGTAACAAGAACGCCGCCGCCAGCATCGAAAGTGCGGCCGGAGACGCACCGGCCAGTGCCGCAGCGAAAAATGCGAGAGGCGGCTGTAACAGCGCGAGCCACCACGCCCGTCGCGGGCTTACCCGGCCTTGCACGAGCGGGGAATCCGCGCGTAGGGGTTCCGTACGGTCGATCGGCAGGTCCAGGAGGTCGTTGAGGACGTAGGCAAAAACGTGAAAAACGAATCCCACGAAGACCAGCACCAGCATCGTTGTGCCGGCGAGTGAACGTTGCGTGCTGGCGGCGCCGAGCAGCGGCAACAACAACGTAAATCCAAGCGTCGAGATTCGCAGCAAGAGGTAGGCGTGCGCGCTGCGGCGGATGAGCCGCTGCACCATTCCCGAATGTGCATACGCCGTAGGCGCCATCACTTGCCTTGTGCCTGCTCCGGAAACGTCAGCTCGAGCAGGTGAAAATTCGCCTCGCGAGCCATACGCAGCGCTTGCGCTGCGTAGTCGGTAACGAAATCACCGGCACTGTCCACCTCCGACAGGCGCTCCAGCGGAAATCTCGTCAGCCACCGCCGCATGCGAGGATAGTGCAGGCACTGATGGACAGCATTGTTGTACAACCCCAGCGTAAGCATGAAGCCGTTGACCAAGTGAACATCGGTAGCGACCGCCACCTTGCGGTAGAACGACTCGTCGAGTCCGGCGCGAAACATGAACGTGTCGACCAGATCGAAGTGCAGCGTACGAATTGTCGCCAGCGCTTCAACAAGCGCCTCGCGGGTAACGCTTTGCGCCACCAACGCTTTCAGATGGGGCGCGAGCGCCGCGAGCACGTCCCGAGGGTAGTAAAAACCGACCGCGCCCAGGCCTGCAACCAGACGCGCCGCGGCCTCGTGCCCCTCGCGCGCCACTTCCCGCGCCAGCCATTGCTCGAAAAGCGCCATGCCCCCACCGCGCTTCCCGTATGCCAGTCCCAGCGGTACGCACAGCAGATCACGCGCTTGAAAACCACGGTCGTCTTGGTCCGCCGGACGCGTATCGCCTTCCCAAATCCGCCGTGTCATCTCCTCCAGCAAACCGATCCAAGCACGGGGCGTTTCCGGCAACAAAACCGAAAATCCGATCAGCTGCCATGCCCGACCGTGCTCGTCGAGGGTATCGAACAATCGCCGGTGCAGGTTTTCGCAGCGATCGAACTGCGCACACGCATGCACCGCGAGCACCAGCGTGGCGGTTCCACACAAGGCATTAACTTTGGAGTTCAGCATCCGAGCGATCAGGTCCTCGGCGGCGGCCAGGTCCGCTGCGGGGTCCACCAGCGGCGCCGCACTCGCGAGCATGCGCCGCTCAGAGGCAGGGCGGCGGAAGAAGTACCGCGGATCCTCCATCAATGTCCACTCCAATATGGGTCGCGCGAACACCGAGGCCACGATCCTGAGCACGATTCGATCGAAGCGCGTTCCGAGATTGATCCGATCGAGGCGCAGCCGATCGACGATCAGCGCGTGGAACAGGTCGGCAACCTGCTTTGCCACCTCGTCACGGTCACAATGGTTGATGTAGAGCGTAATACACCAATCGAGAACAAAGTGCGCAATTCGAATCGCTTCCTGCGGACGCCGCCAGCTTGCCCGCGCAACGAGTTCGTGCATCATGCTGTGTGTGAAGTTCTGCGCATGTCGCCAAAGAAAGTAGATGGTGCTGGTATTGGGCCCGCGTTCCGACCCCGAAGCGCCCGTCCAGATCAGAAACAGCGTGTCCTTGACGGCTTGTTGTAAGGACTGCGATCGACTCAAGGCGCCGCGCAGCAGTAAATCCCGCGCGTCCGGCCCGATTGTAAAAGCGGCCCGCAAGGCGGTACGCTGGTGTTCCTCGCCCTCGCTGTCGAGTAGGCCGCCCAGGATTCGACTGGCGCGATCACGGTCCACGTCGTGCAGCCGCACCAGGCTTGCGCTCGCCAGTTCGCGCCGCTCGGGATCGGAAGCGCCGGCCAGCTCAGCGTAGACATCCATGTCGCCACCCATCACCAACATCGTGATCGCGGCATCCCATGCGAGAGGAAAATGCCCCGCCTGCCCGACGAGCTCGTTGACGGTACGGCTCAACGGCGACTTTTGCCTCAGCAGTCGACGGGCGAGCGCGTAAGCGCCAACCAGCGGATAGGTGAACTTGACGGCGCTGTCGTGGAAAAGATCACCCGGCATTTCCAATAACACGCCGAGGTCGAGCAACCGATTGTAGCTAGTGTCACCCTCTTCGCTCGCCACCGCCGGCCCCAGCAGCGGATGGTCGACAAGACTCTCGACGGGCAGTACGGCAGTCCCCCGCTGCGACATTTCCTCGACCAGCGCGTCCACAAAACGCAGGTCGTCCCGGCGACGCACATGTTGGTCGTAGTAACGGGCAAACACCAGCGTATCGACCGTCGGTGCGGCGCCGCGCTCGGGCGCGGCCTGGTAGCTCTCCGCGAGAAGCCGCAATAGCAGGGGTTCGCGTAGGCGGACCCGAAGGGAGAACGGCAAATCAGACCGCGCGAAGTTGAGTTTGAAAAACCGACGATAGGACCGGAATGCGGCCTCGGCTTCGTCGTCGCTGAAACTCTTCAGCCCTACGGAGACTTCCTCGCCGTGCGTCCGGTAATACCGCTTCCAGGTCAACTGCACGGGCCCGATTCGCTCGAGTCGGCTCCACGTCGCCGTGCTGCAGCTCATTACGATGCGCAGGTGACTCCCCGGCAGCCGCGCCACCAGCGAATCGATACCGGCCAGAAGCTGTTGCGGTCCGGATCTTTCGCTTTTTCCGCGAAAGTCGTTGATGCCATCGAAAATCACCACTAGCCGCCGGTCCGCCTCCGCTGCCAGCTTGTCGAGGGTATCGAGGACCTGCGCAAGCGAACCCGGATCCTCCATCCCGAAATCTTTCAACACTTCACCCTCGACCTTGTCGCTGTCTAGCCGGTCGCAGTGGTACATGAGGACGGCGTGCCCGGCGGTCGACTGTCGGTCGGACCAGTTGCACAGGAGGTTGGTCTTGCCGACTCCCGGATCACCGATGAGCAGAAGAGCACACTCATCCCCACCGGTGAATTCATCGAGTTCGCGTTCGACTTCTGTACGCGGCGTGTACAGCGTCGGCTCATAGACGCCCACCGCACCCGGGCGCGGTGCAAGCGCTTCCGCAAATCGCGCGCGCTGCGCGGATGCCAGAGCGCACACCTCGTCCCACGTCGCGTGCCTGCCGCGCAACAGGGCGCCGGACGACCTGATCGGTGTTTCGTCACCCAACCGCGCGCGCAATCGCGGTGACAGCTCATCCCAGGACACGCCACCCGCTGTCTGGATGCTTTCGAGCAGTTCCGTGAAGCTCGAGTCGTATTGGTCCGGATCGGAGAAGTCCAGATAGTGCTTGGCTTCGAGATAGACGGGCCGGTCCGCGTCTCGTTGCGCGAGCATGGGAATCACTCGCTTGCGCTTGCGCAACGCGCGCTCATGCTCCCCGCGGCAGATTTCCGAATTGTAGGAGCCAGTGGTCAGGACAGCGAGAAACAACTCACACCCGTCGATGGCGGTTTCGATCTCGCGCGCCCAATCTCTGCCGGCCTGAATTTCCGATCGATCGCGCCACGTTTCGTGGTTGGACGCTTTGAGATCCGCCTCCAGGCGCTCGGCAAGTCGTGAGCCGTCCGACCGGGCATATGAGATAAACAGTCTGGCCACGAGATCACTTATCCATTGTCGGTGTTTTCCCCTCGCATGCCGACGCGTGAACGTCGGCGAGGTTCCTTCTCTGTCCTGGCCATCGGTGAGCCCGACCCATGAGTTGTCAGTGTTGGATTCCCTGACATCCGGTCAGTGCGCATCAGACCGTCGTGCGCCTTCTAGAAAACCTACGGACAAGCACGCAACCCCGTCGCTGAACAGGACCCAGGTACTCGAACCGTTACGGTTTCAACCGCCGCCGTGAGGTGGCCATTCTACGCCTTCTTGCCCCGAAACTCCCCGCCCATGCCGTAACCTGACGCCGGATCGCGCGGGCGCGGTTCGCGCTCGGCGGTTCCGGGTGCTTGCTCTCTCGCCGATCCGGTCAAGCTTCGCGGCGGTGGGCTGGCCACCGCTCATCGTGCGAACCGGTAACCGAAGCGCTCCACATCTTCACGGTATCTTTCCGCCGCCAGCACCGCTAGCGGTTTCGAGTAAAGCGCCGGCGATCGGCCGCGGGGCGAAGGGTTCTCGTGGCTCAGATCGGGCAGATCGAAACGTTCTTGCAACGTGCGCCAATCGGTGATGAGGCGCTCGAAGCGGCCGACGAAATCGGTCGCCGACCGACCGCGATGACACAAGAAGCGATGCTGGGAACGAAAATGCATGTCGGCGATGTGATCCGGGATCACCGCGACGCGGCGGACGAATTCATCGAACGACATGTCCGGCCGAAACCAGTCGCCATAGCGCCAGAACTCGGAAGGCAACTTCATCAAACGACCGTAGAGCACAATCTTCTGGGCATAGCAGGAAGCAAGTCGGTCCAGCGGATCCCTCACGAAGCCGAAGCGGTAATAGTCCGTGCGCCGCACCGCCAGCGGCAATGGGAGGGTTCGCCATGCCGCGCGGTCGGGATGCCCGTCGAACGAAAGACCGATCCGGTGCGCGAGCGCCACCTTGATGGATCGACTCGCGACTTTCGGTATGGGCAGGTAGATCAGGCGCAACTCGTCGACCACGATGGTCCGCGGCCACTCCAGCCAATAGGTATAACGAAGCAGCGGCATGCGACGCAGCAGTCGCGAACCCTTGCAGGCGCTCTTGACAGCGTCGATCCCGCGGGTGAGGCCCAGCCACCCTCGCTCCCGCACGCTCATGTTCGAAACGCTTCTCCTCTCGATTTCCGCTCAAGCACGCCAGGGGCCCCTCCTGGAGTCTTGTACACCCCGGCCGGCAGCCTGATCTGCCGCCCAGCTCGGCAACCCATCAACCGCATGGCAATACCCTGGTGCAAACGACCGAGCATCGGATTGTGGCTCACGATTCCGGCTCCGGTACCGGCCGGCGCGCCGGCCCGGTATAGCGCCAGAGATACTGGCGCGGGATCGGGCCTTTGTTGCGTCCGCCCTGGTTCATCTGCTCCCAGGCGTGCGCCAGGATACCGACCGACCTCGACAAACAAAAGAGTCCGCGCGCCAAAGGCGGCGGAAAGCCCAGTTCCGCGTATATCACTGCAGTCGCCCCGTCGATGTTCATCGGAATCGGTTTGGCCTTCTGGGTTGAGATTTCCGACCCCAATTGCCGACCGATGGCGGCGAATCGGCCCGAGACCGCGCCCCGGGCAGCGGCCCGGTCGACCATTTCGAGTAGACGCGGCGCGCGCGGGTCCACGGGATGGAATCGGTGACCGAAACCGGGTAGGAACTGCCCCTTGTGCGCGGTGAAGTCCGCGATTTCCGCGCGTACCGCCTCGACCAGCGTCGCGCCGCCGTCCACACGTGCAGCGACCCCAAGATAGACTTCGACGGCCTGTTCGCCGGCCCCGCCGTGGACATCGCCCAGGACGTTGAGCGCCGAGGCCATCGCATTGTTCAAATCCACCCCACAGGTTGCGGCCATGCGCGCAACCGCGATCGACGGCGCTTGCGGCCCATGATCCACCGCCGCCATGAGTGCGACGTCCAGAAGGTCGGCTTGCCCGCGACTGGGTAACTCACCACGCATCATGAGCCATACCATCTGGGCAAAGTTGACTTGACCGATCAGTTCCTCGATCGGGTAACCGCGGTAGCGAATGACGCCCGGTTCCATCTCGATGATGGCGGTGCGCCACCAGTCCTGCATCTGTTCTACGGCTGAGTCGGTCATATCGCCCCCTCGCGTTTCAACGCCTCGATCTCGTCGGCCTTGAGCCCGATCTCGGTGAACACTTCGTCGGTGTGCTGGCCGAGCCGAGGCGGCGGCTCTTCCACCGTCGGCGCCTGCCCGTTGAGTTTGAACCCCGTGCGAACCAGGCGTACGGAGCGGCCGAGGCCGGGCGCGTCGGTGTATTCACCGACCATCCCGCGGTCGCGGACCTGCGGGTGGTCCAGTGCCTCACCGACCGTGAGCACCGGTCCCGCCGGCACCCCCGCCGCGTTCAAGCGCTCCGTCCACTCGACCGCCGAAGCCCGTTCCAGGGCGCCTTCGAGGATGCGCTGCAGTTCGGCGCGATTGTCCAAGCGTGCTTGGCGTTTGGCGAAACGTTCATCGTGCTTGAGATCCGGTACAGCCAGGACGTCGCACACGGACTCGAACTGCTCCTGTTTGTTGGCGGCGATGTTCAATAAGCCCTCCCCGGTGCGAAATGTGCCGGACGGGCTCGCGGTCATATTGTCGTTGCCCATGGGTGCGGGTACGCGGCCGGCAACGAGATAGTTCGATACCACCCAGCCCATGGTGGCCATGGTCGCCTCCAGCATCGACACATCGATGAACAACGCCTTCTTGCGATTGGAGTGTGCGAGTTGCGCCGCGATGGCAAAAGCGGCAGTGATCCCGCCGATCGTGTCGGCCACGGGATACCCGACCCGGTACGGGGCAGTATCCGGCGCGCCGGTGATGCTCATTACTCCTGACATGCCCTGGATGATCTGGTCGTAGGCGGGCAAGTCGCGCAGCGGACCGTCCTGGCCGAAACCGGAGATGGCGCAGTAGATGAGCCGCGGGTTCTCTTCGGTGAGCGCCTCGAAACCCACACCCAGCCGATCCATCACCCCGGGGCGAAAATTCTCGACCAACACGTCGGCGTGACGCACCAGGCGCTGAAATACGCGGCGTCCTGCGTCGTGTTTCAGATTGACGGTCACCGAACGCTTGCCCGGATTCTGCGCCAGGAACGACACCCCCATGCGCATCGCATTCAACTCCGGGTCCGCACCGAGCTGGCGGGCCAGGTCGCCGGTACCGGGCGCTTCGACCTTGATCACGTCGGCACCCATATGAGCCAGTTGGTGACAACAGAAGGGCCCGGCGAGTACGTTAGTGAGGTCCAGAACCCGGACATCGTAAAGGGGTTTGTTCAACATGGCCTCCGTCGACTTGGCGTGCTTGGCGTGCTGGTCGATTCGGCACCGCGTCGCATGAGCCGGTTCTCGATCGGGGTTGTGCGCCGGTAGGCCGACGACGCTTAAGAACGTCCCGACTTGGTGTCCGAACCGGCATTCTATTTGAAAGAACTACGTTTCATTATACAAAACGTTCTGTGTATTGCAACTATGTTCTGTTGATTAGAACGAGTAGAATAGTATGGGAATCCATGGGGAGCACAGCGTGAGCGGCAAGCGGGTCGATGCGGTCGAGCGGGCGTTGGAGGTACTGAATGCGTGCGCCGAGGGCGGCGGGGCGGTGCCCCTGAAAGAACTTGCCCGTCGCACGGGGCTGTACAAGAGCACCATCCTGCGTCTGGCGGGCTCGCTCGAACACTATGGGTATCTCGTGCGCGACCGTGATGGTGCGTTCCGGCTTGGACCGGCAGCGGGTCGTTTGGGGGTCGCCTACCGCCACGGTTTCGACCTCGCGGACCATGTCCGCCCCGCCCTGGCGCGGATCGCCGCACAAACCAGCGAGACGGCGTCGTTCTATGTGCGCGAAGGAAGCGAGCGAATCTGCCGGTTTCGCCATAACTCCAGCCGCGAGCTGCGACACCATCTGGAGGAAGGCGACGCCCTACCGCTGGACCGCGGTGCGGCGGGACGCGTACTGCTGGCGTTTTCCGGGCAGCGTGGCAAGACGGCGGAGCGCGTACGCAGGCAGGGTTTCTACATATCGCGCGGTGAACGGGACCCGGATGTGGCAGCGGTTTCGGTGCCGGTTCTGCTGAGCGACGGGAGTCTCGGTGGCGCCCTCGCCGTCTCGGGGCTGCGCACCCGTTTCAGCGACGCGATGGAAAAACGCGCGCTGGACAGTCTTCGGCGCGAAGCGGACGCCCTCACCGAACTGCTCAGCGGCACGGCTTGATCGCGAGCGACACATCCGCTCCCGGTGCCGGGCATCGCCGAGCGCGCTCGTTCGTGCGGGGCCCGCTGCGCGCGAACAACCGCCTCGCCGCACTTCTCTCCACTAATGTCTTAACACTGATCGGATCAATGCTTTGTCGAGATCACGACGATCAAAGCATCCGCCGTCGCGGAAACCGAAGTACCGGCGCTCCCGGTCAGTCGCGCTGACCGCGGATTTCTCCCGAGGGATGTTTCTCCGTATGCCCGTTGATGTAGGTCGAACGACACGCGATGTGCTCCCGTGTGGCAGGAGCTTCGAGGCTTGAACAGACGTGCTGTCGGGCGGGCTAGACGCGCTCCGGCAGGTCACTGGTCGTAATTGATGACCACGGTCTTGCTCTCGGTAAAGTGCGTGATCATACTTTCCAGCGAGTACTCTTTCCCCAGTCCGCTCTGCTTCATCCCGCCATAAGCCACGTTGGCACGGGGGGTCCCATACTGGTTGACTTGCACGAAACCCGCTTCGATGCGTGTGATGAACTGCATCGCGCGGTGCAGGTCGCGCGTCCACAGCGTGGCCGCCAGCCCGAATTCGCTGTCGTTGGCGTGTTCGATCATGCGATCGAAATCATTCCAGGGAATCACGACCGCCACCGGTCCGAAAATTTCTTCTCGACACACCGGAGAGTCGAGCGGTAGCCCTTCGATGAGCGTGGGGCGGAAATACAGCCCCCCACGCAACGCCGGATCGTCCGGCGGACCGCCCCCGCAACGTATCCTCACACCCGGCGTGCGCTTGGCGAGTTCGACGAAAGACCTGACCCGGTCGAATTGTTCCCGCGACACGATGGTTCCTATGTGCGTCGACTCGTTCAGTGGATCACCCAGCCTCAAACGCACCACCGCCTCCACTGTTCGTTCCATGACTTCGTCGTAAATATCGTCGTGTAAAAACAGGCGTGAACCCGCGGTGCACGACTGCCCCTGTCGCGTAAACCGCATGCCCTGCACAATCCCCGGCACAACCTTGTCGAGATCCGCGTCCGGGAGCACGATATTCGGACTCTTGCCGCCGAGCTCCAGGGTCACGGGCACCACCTTGTCCGCGACATAGTGCAGTATCTGCTTGCCTACCGGACACGACCCGGTGAACGTGACTTTGCGCACCAACCGGTGTTCGGCAAGCGGTTTGCCCGCTTCTTCGCCGAACCCGGCGATCACATTGAGCACACCGGGCGGCAGCGCCGCCTGCATCAGTTCGGCGCAACGCAGCACCGCAAGGGGGGCCTGCTCGGCGGACTTGAGCACCACGGTGTTGCCGGCGACGAGCGCCGGACCCAGTTTGGCGGCCATGAGCAACAACGGCGCGTTCCAAGGAATAATCGCCCCCACCACACCCAGCGGATCGCAGGTCGTGAACGACAGCGTGTTCGCGTCCGACGGCACCGTCCGCCCCTTCAACTCCCCCGCCAGTCCGGCGAAGTACTGCAACATGTCGACTGCCAGTCCGACTTCGGGGCGGGTTTGGGTCGCAAGCGCGTTCCCGGTCTCGAGACTGGTGAGACAGGCGATAGACTCGCCTTGCGCCTGGATCTCGGCGGCGGCTTGCGCCACCAGCGCACCCCGCTCGCGCGCCGGCACGCCGCGCCACTCGGCGAACGCCCGATGGGCGTTCTCCACCGCCCACGCTACGTCCTCTGACGCGCATCGCGGGCAGTGCGCAATCACAGACCCGTCTGCAGGATTTTCCACCGCAAAGCGTTCGACTGTCTTCGCGTTCTGCAGCGATCCCCCGATCACAATGCGATGCGACAGTCGTTCTGCTTCGCATATCGCCGCTTGCTTGATGGCAACCGGATCGGTGGGCGTCGAGGCGACCGTGATGCTCATACTCTTCCCTCCGTATTCGTCGGTTGCGTGGCGTTGCGGCAGTGATTACCATCCATCATACCACGCGCCTCCATGTATTTACGGGGAACACAGATGAGTGCATCCACGGTCGATGACATGCACCGTGCCCAGGTAGTCACCGCGCCGGCGGCGCTCGGAGCGGAAGTTCTCGGCGTCGACGTGGCTTTACCTATCGATGACGCCACATTTGCCGCGATCGAAAACGCCTACAATCGTCACTCGGTCCTTGTCTTTCGCAACCAGCACTTGAACGACGACCAGTTCGTCGCTTTCGCCCGGCGCTTCGGCGATCTGGACGTCCACATCTACGACCAGTTCTGGGTACCGGGCCATCCGGAAATCATGATCATCTCGAATATCATCGAGAACGGACGGCACATCGGCCTCGCGGACGCGGCGCGCGTTTCCGTGTGGCACACCGATACGTCGTACCACAAACGACCGTCGCGTGGTTCGCTGCTCTACGCGCTAGAAATTCCGCATGACGAATACGGCAAACCGCTGGGCGACACGCTGTTCGCCAGCGGTTTCGCTGCCTATGAGGCGCTGCCCGAAGCGAAGAAGCAAGCGCTTAACGGACTACACGCTGTTCATTGCTGGGCGGGCTACGGCCCCAAGGCGAAAAAAACCGAGACCACGGTCGAGCTTTCTGCGCATCAGACGACGCAGACCGAAGATGTGATCCATCCGCTGGTCCGCACTCATCCGGTGACCGGCCGTAAAGCGCTCTACATGAGCGACCTGTGCATCAGCGGCATCGTCGGTATGCCGGACTCGGAAAGCCGCGCTTTGCTCGACGAGATATCCACACACTGCACGCGTGCGGAATTCATCTACCGGCACCAGTGGCGGGTCGGCGACCTATTGATGTGGGACAACACCTGCACGCAACACTTCGCGGTAATCGATTACCGGCTCCCGCAGCGACGACGGATGCACCGCATTACCTTGCAGGGGTCCGTCCCCTATTAACCGGCCCGATTCGCATGCGTCTGCACGGTAAAACGGCGGTGGTCACCGGCGGCGGCAGCGGTATCGGCCGCGCGATCTGCGAGCGTTTTGGCGCCGAGGGCGCAGGTGTGGCGGTAGTGGATCGCGTTGTCGAATCCGCCGAGGGGGTCGCCGACACCATCAAGGGCACGGGCGGCAAGGCAGTGGCGGTAGGCGCCGACATCACCGAACGTGCGGACGTCAAGCGTCTGGCGCGAGAAGTCGAGGCACACTTCGCGTCGCTCCAGATCCTCGTCAATAACGCCGGCACGCGTATCGTCAAAGGTTTTCTCGAGCACACCGAGGAGGACTGGCAGCGCATGCTGGACGTCAACCTCACCGCTCATTTTCGAGTCACACAGGCAGTATTGCCGCTGATTCTTAACGCCGGGTGGGGACGGGTGATCAACGTCGCCTCGGTGGCCGGTATGGTGGGCCGGCCAAACCGAGTGGCTTACTGTGCCGCCAAAGGCGGGATGCTGGCCTTTACCCGGGCACTTGCCGTCGACTTGGCTGGTACCGGCGTGTGTGTGAACGCCCTGGCTCCCGCCCTCGTCAATACCCCGTTCAACCGCGAGTTCGCCGAAGACCCCGATCACGGTTCCGAGTGGGGACAAGAGCTCGTCGTCCGCCGTTGGGGTGGCGGTGAGGACGTTGCCGGCGCGGCCGTGTTCCTGGCGTCGGAAGACTCGGATTACATCACCGGAACGACGCTGCGCGTGGACGGCGGCTGGCTGGGTGTGCGCACGCGGCGCGGCGAGTCGTGATCGGAAACACGGGATCACTCACGCGCGGTCACGATAAGGAGCGCGCTCGACGTTAAACCGTTATCCGCGGTGGATTCTCTGATCGAGATCAACGCAAGGAAAGCCCCTGCCGTCATACACTGTGGGGACTCGCCGACTCACCGATTGGAGTTTCGTGATGACAGAAACCAGCCCGGCAACAGTCGAACCCACGAAAGAGAGCTTCCGCGACCGAATCGCGGAGCTGTTCGAAGAGATGTGGGAAAAGATCGGCCAGCATCACCACGGTATTTCCGGTCGCGCGGTGCACAAAGTCGATCCTGATACCGACCTTTCGGAGAACCAGAACGTCCTGACCTACACGCTCGAACTCGCCGGCATGGACGAAAACGACGTCGAGGTGTTGACCGAAGCCGGACGCCTGATCGTTCGTGGCGAGAAGAAAGACGAACGGGAAGAGAGGGGCGAAAACTACGTGTTCCGGGAACGCCGTTTCGGCAGCTTCGAGCGGAGCTTCGCGCTGCCTGGTAACGCCAAACCGGCCGAGATCCAGGCGCGCCTCAAGAAAGGGATCCTGACCATTACTGTGCCGTGCGCAACCGCGAGCGACGGCGGCGTCAGAAAGATCAAGGTCACGCGCGACTAGAACGCGGCGCACCGTCGCGCGACGCCTGGAACCGGCGAGCGAGCTTCCGCGAGCGCGGTCGCTCGCCGGGCCCGATAGGGCCACCGCCCCGCGGCGGGTTCTTGGCGGCGCCGTGACGGCGTGTGCGCTCGGGTCGGTGACCGGGAGCCGAAAGCAGGTTCGCCTTCGTTCCACCCGCACCAGCAATAAGTGTCCCCCATTAGCACGACATGCGTCACGCCAGCGCACTGTTGGCCCAAAAGGCGGCGTTGATACTGATTCAGATCAATGTCCGAGACCGGGTTCGGCCGCAGGATTGTCATTGACAGGTTTGACGAAGAGGACCGGAGCATGGCGGCGGCACACAGGCCTAAATTGATTCCGTTAGATACCGAGCAACCGGTATGGGAACACTTCTTTTCCGTATATCCACTGGTGGTCGTGGGCAGCGTAGACCAAGACGGGGTCCTCGACCTGGCACCGAAACACCTCGCCATCCCCATGAGCTGGCAGAACTATTTCGGCTTCGTATGCACGCCGCGCCATCTCACCTACCAGAACGTGAAGCGCAGCGGCGAGTTCACCGTCAGTTACGTACGCCCCTCTCAGGTGGTGCTCGCCAGCTTGGCTGCCAGTCCTCGCTGCCAGGACGGCACCAAGCCCCTCACCGACAGCCTGCCCACGGTACCTGCAACCCGTGTGACCGGCGCGGTGCTGGAGGATGCATACCTGTACCTCGAGTGCGAGCTGTACAACATTATCGACGGCTTTGGCGACAACAGCCTCATCACCGGGCGCGTGGTCGCGGCGCAGGTCGCCGAAGACGCGTTGCGCACCTCGGATCTCGACGATGCTGAAATGGTGCATGAGGCGCCGCTGCTCGCCTACCTGTATCCCGGGCGGTTCGCCGAGATAGAAAACACCAACGCGCTGCCTTTCCCGGCCGGCTTCAAGCGGTGACTCGGAGTACGCCGGTGGCGTCGAACCCCCAGGCTATCCAGGAGTACCTGTTTCAGCACGAACGCGCGATGACGGGGTTGTTGACCGAACTGGTCGCCATCGAGTCCCCCTCCGATGTTCCGAAGAGTCAACAGGCGATATTGGATCTACTGACCGAGCATCTGCGCGCGCTGGATTATCGGGTGCGGCGTATACCCGGGCGTGAATCGGGTGGCCATCTGTTCGCGCGGCCCGGGTGGCGCGCCCGGCGGACGCCGTTGCAGTTGTTGCTCGGTCACAGCGATACCGTCTGGCCGATCGGCACCCTGAGAACGATGCCCATCACGATCCGAGAGGGCACGATGCGCGGTCCGGGGGTATACGATATGAAAGCGGGCTTGGTGCAGATGCTGTTCGCCGCCCAGGCGCTCGAAGCGTTGAATCTGCGACCGGCGGTCGCCCCGGTGCTGTTCGTGAATTCCGACGAAGAAATCGGCAGCCGCGAGTCGTCGCGATACGTGCACGCGCTGGCCCGCCGCGTCGATCGAGCGCTGGTCATGGAACCTTCTCTGGGACCGTCCGGGGAGCTAAAGACCGCGCGCAAGGGGGTCGGCCGTTTCACGATCAAGGTCACGGGTAAAGCCGCCCATGCCGGCCTGGACCCCCATGCCGGCGCCAGCGCAATTCTCGAACTGTCGCACGTCATCCAGAAGCTGTTCGCCCTCAACGATCCACAAGCCGGTGTTTCGGTCAACGTCGGCATGGTAGACGGTGGCGTGCGGGCCAACGTCGTAGCCCCGGAGAGCAGCGCCATCGTGGACGTGCGGGTCGCTACCCGGCGTGATGCCGAGCGTATCGAGGCGGCGATCCACGGCCTCGAGGCGGAAACGGCGGGGGTCTCGGTGTCGGTGACGGGTCGCGTCGGGCGCCCACCGATGGAACGCACCGCCCCCAACCAACGGCTGTGGGCGATGGCCCGCGAACTCGGCTCGCAATTGGCGTTAGACCTCAACGAAGGCACGGCTGGCGGCGGTTCCGACGGCAACACGACCAGTCTCTACACCGCCACCCTCGACGGTTTAGGAGGGGTCGGCGACGGCGCGCACGCCGCTCACGAGTTCATCTACCTGGAACACTTGCCCAAGCGCACGGCACTGCTTGCGATGCTGATGCTGGCGCCGCCGTTAACGAACCGTCCAGAGGAGATGCAACCATGACCCGTTACACGTACGCATCGGTCACGCGCATATCGGATCTGGCCCAACACGCATTCAACCCCGTGCCCATGGAACGCTCTACATGGGCGACGGGAGACTACGTCGTCGGCGAAGTGCTCGATACCTCCGGCACCATACATGTCGTGGAACTGCCCAACGGACGCATGATCGAAGTGGCCGAAGGAGACCTGGTCGTCGGCGCATTTGGCAAGCGCACCGCAACTCTGGAAGCGGTAGGCGACTGGCAATCGATCGAAGACGACCGCTTCGATGCCCTCACCGCCGCCGGATTGTACGGCAAAACCGTATCCCGGTCCGCGTTCCTGAACGCTCTCCTGCCATTGCGCTACTTGGGTCACGTCGTGATCGACGGGCGCAAGCGCACCATGGGTGAGTATGCGTTGCGGGCGCGGGAGCGCGTCCTGGATTGCGCCGTCGTCTTGATCTGCGGCACCTCCATGTCGGCGGGCAAAACCCTCGCCGGCCGCGTCATCATACGCGCGCTCAAACGTTTCGGCTGCCGTGTCGTGGCTGCCAAGCTGACCGGAGCGGCGCGTTATCGGGACGTGTTGAGCTTCGGCGACGCCGGCGCCGACGCGGTATTCGATTTCGTAGACGCCGGATTGCCGTCCACGGTCTGTGACCCGGATGAGTTTCGTACCGCGATGTCCGGCCTGCTCAGTCACATCGCCGGTTTACAGCCGGATGTGCTGGTGGTCGAGGCCGGGGCATCGCCGCTGGAACCGTACAATGGCGCCACCGCGATCGAGTTGTTGGAAAGTAACATTCGTTTCATGGTCCTGTGCGCCTCGGACCCGTATGCGGTACTCGGTGTAGCCACCGCCTTCAACCGGCAACCGGACCTGGTGGCCGGCGGCGCGGCGAACACGTCCGCCGCTCGCGAGCTGGTGACGAAACTCACGCGGTTGCGATCCATGAACATGATGGACCGCGGCGTGCAGCCCGACCTGTCCAGGCTGATCGCCGCGGCCCTGCATCTGCGCAACTAATCCCGCCGAGCCCCGAGGCTCCCTGTCACGCGCCGCCCGGCGGTGCGCCGTGCCCGCTCGGTTTGACCTCGATGCGCGGGCCCCAAACGGATCCTTGCCGACACGACGCAAATTATAGTGCTGCGCTGCAGCAAAACGTGTATACTTAGAGGCAGAAAACGAAAATTCGGAGCAAAAAAATGTTGATAAACAACCAGGTTGCGATGATCACGGGGGCAGCCAGCGGTATCGGCCGGGCGCTGGCAGTGGAGCTGGCCCAGCGCGGTGCGAAACGAATTGGGCTGGTGGATCTGAACGACGCGGTGGTGGAGATCGCGGCACAGATCAACGAGGCGGTCAACGCGGAGGTGGCGATGGCGTTCAACGGCGATGCCACCGACGCGGGTTTTCGCGCGCACGTCTACGACACGGTGTGTGGCGAGAATGGACCGGTGAGTATCTGTGTGCCCGCCGCCGGTCTAACCCGCGACGCGCTGGCGGTGAAGCTGGATAAGGAAACCGGCAAAGCCCATATTTATCCCGAGGAAACCTTCCGGCTCGTTACCGAGGTGGACTTGATTGCGCCGATATACTGGGCACTGGAGGCGCTTGCGCGCATGGCCGAGTATCGGCATCGCCGCGGGCTCGGGCGCTGGACTCCAGCCGAGGGCGTGCAGGGAACAGTGATCTTCATCGGGTCGGTATCGTCGCAGGGGAACAAGGGCCAGATCGCTTACGCCTCTTCCAAGGCCGGCCTGGAGGGTGCTGCGGCCACGCTCATGAAAGAAGCCATTTACTACGGGGTGCGCTGCGGAGTGATTCATCCCGGATTCACGGACACGCCCATGGTGCGGGCACTGGGTGAGGACTACATTAATAAGTATGTCCTGCCCGATACACAGCTCGGGCGCCTGATCCGACCCGAGGAGATTGCCGACGCCATTTGCTTCATGATCACGAACTCGGCGGTCAGTGGTGAATTGTGGGCGGACGCCGGCTGGCACCCCTCCGCCGCATAACGAGGAGCCCTACGCGTTTTTTCGACGCCATCGGAACGCTGAAGACCGGCGGCGGCGTGCTCGTGCGCCTCTATGCGACGTAGATCGTCTTGATATTGGTGAACTCCCGGATGCCATCGGCGGCCAGCTCACGTCCGTAACCCGATTCTTTGACCCCACCGAACGGCAGATGGGGGTTGGACGCGACAATCGTGTTTACGAAGGTGGAACCCGCGTCAAGACGATCGAACGCCGCCTCCATTTCGTTACGATCTTCGGTGAATATCGCCGAGCCCAGACCAAAAGGCGTCGCGTTACCGACTTCAATCGCTTCATCGAGACTGGATACTTTGAACAGCAGCGCCACAGGCCCGAAAATCTCCTCACTGTAACGCCCGGCATGGCTCGCCGGCACTTCGATGACGCCGGGCCGGTAGAAAAAACCGGCGCCGTCCACGAGCTGCGCACCGGTCAAACGAGTGCCCCCCTTCTTGAGCACATCGTTGACCAGTTCATCACAATCCTGGCGCCCCTCGCGGGTGGCGAGGGGTCCGATATCCGTCTCCGGATCGGTCGGGTCGCCCACTTTCAACGCTTCGAACGCCGCCACGAAGGCGTCTCGAAACGTGTCGTAAACGTCCGCGTGGACGATGAAACGTTTCGCGGCGATACACGACTGGCCATTGTTTTGCGTGCGGCCGGTCACGGCGCACGGAACCGCTTGGTCCAAATCCGCCGACGGCATGACGATAAAAGGATCGCTGCCCCCCAGTTCCAGCACGGTCTTCTTGATGTGCTTGCCGGCGGTCGCCGCCACCGCGGAACCGGCCGGACCGGAGCCGGTCAAGGTGGCCGCCCGCACGCGCGGGTCGGCAATCAATCCCGCCACTTGATTCGACCCGACCAGGAGTGTCTGAAACGCACCGTGTGGAAACTCCGCCCGCCGAAAGATCTCTTCAATCGCCAGCGCCGACTGCGGCACATTTGACGCGTGCTTGAGCAGGCCGGTATTTCCGGCCATTAACGCCGGCGCGGCAAATCTGAACACCTGCCAGAACGGAAAATTCCAGGGCATGACGGCGAGGACGGGCCCGAGGGGCAGATAACGTTTGGCCGAGCGTTGTCCTTCGGTTTCCACCCATTCCTCGCCGAGAAAGTGATTCGCGCGGTCGGCGTAATACCGACACACCCATGCGCACTTGTTGACTTCCGCCTTGGCTGCGGTGAGTGTCTTCCCCATTTCTGTCGTAATGGTCTCGGCAAATCGATCACAGTCCTCCTCGAGGATGTCCGCCGCCCGGCGCATCCGCGTAGCACGTTCGGTAAACATCAAGGCCTTCTGCGCGACCGATGCCGCGAGCGCGCCGTCAAGCGCGGCCTCTATCTGCTCGTCGCTGAAAGGATCGAACGTCTCGATGATCTTCTCCGTCGCCGGATTAAGCGATTGAATCGTCATCCCGTTACCCTCGAAATTCGTTGAACGTGAATTTGACAGCTCGGTTCGCTGAGCGCCATCCACCCCATATCCGCTCACCACCTCCTCGTGCGAGGCGTATCGCACAGCCCATTCATTGACCGACTGGGAAGGCCAACGGTCGGCCCCGGGGACTAACCCCACGGTGCCCGATTGGCCTCGAAAACAACCTCGCCGGCCCAGGGTTTATGTCCGATTCGACCCCTGTCTGCAGTTCAGGTTCGCCGACCCGATCAACGGTATCAAGCCTGAGCGAGGGGAATCGCCGCTAAGTTTCCCAGCCGGCAAAATTTCATTCACGGCTGCGGTCAGGAGCGGTTTTCGCAGGCGCCCCGTGTGGTATAAACGTGGACCGACAGTTACATGAGGCGGGCATGAACATCAACTATCGCCATATCCACCCCGCACTGCTGGCGCTCTGCTCACTGGTCGTGATCGGCGCCTGCACCGAGGGTGGCCGTGCGGTGGACCAACAGGCCGACAACGGACGATACGCCGCGGAGCGGGAACGTTCCCAGGCGGCTGCCGAAACGCTGCGCCAGCGGCTCGTGCGCTTCCAGACTGACCGTTGAGCCGTTCTTCGGTCGCGCCGTGCGACAGGTTCCGCCGACCAGCGGTGTTATACCGCCGCTCGGCACGTTATGACTCGCGCTTTTGTCGGGTACGGGGTTAACGACACTCGCCCGACCGAAACCGGACTAAAGGAACCGGATCACATCCCGTGCATTATCAGCCGGTGATGTAATCCGATCCCTTGTGCCTGTCTGGATCTAGAAGCGAATGTCTTTCGACCACACCAGGTTGTCGAACACCACCCACTGGTCGCCTTCGCGCTTCAGCCAGACCTTGGTCGTTTCGGCTTCGGTTTTCCACGTCAACTCCTTGACGCGCAACGATCCAGACTCGGGAACCGCGTCGTACAGCGATGACTGATATTCCGGCAGTTTGGAACCGGCGTCTATGTCGAGTTCCTGCTCGGCGGTGGGTGGACCCAACGCCTGTACCACCTCGGTCTCACTCATGCCCATGACGTCTTTGCGCACATGCGGGTCCTCGGCCCTGCAGCTCGTTGTCATGACTATCCCCAGAACAATCAGCAAGGTGCCTAGATAGCGGCTACCAACTTGGGTTGCTTTCATCGATCTTGGTATCATAATTTTCCTCACCTTCATAATCTTCCAGCACGTTGTTGAAGATTGCGTCGATATTGCGCTGCTCGACCACACCCTCACCCGCGGCCTCACCCATGATGTTGCCTTCCCAACCTGCCTGGGTGCCTCCGCTGTCGGTGTAGCGGTCGTCGAGGCCGATCAGGTGGCCAAACTCGTGTGGCGCCGGGTTGTCGTCGGCCAAACTCCTGCTGCCCCGACCTTCCCCGCGCCATACGCCCTCGTCCCCGCCGCGGACGAACGATCGGGTGGCGTCGTTATCCACCTCCACGTAGTTGTCCGTATTGAAGGGATTCCACGCACCGGGAATGAACAATGGATCGTTGGTCGGATCGTCGGGGTCCAGTAGCCGCACCTGTACATCGAAGTTCACGTTGAACGTGCGCCCTGTTCCCGCGTGGGTATACGTATTGACTGCATTCCAATCACGATTGATGCTGCTTTCAAAAAGCTGTGCGGTTTCACGGCTGGCGCCCGACCCGTAAATGTAGATCGTCGTCGATACCGTGATGTCATCGCCGCGTATCGTCACCCGTGCATCGTTACCGTCCGAGTCCTTGAACAGAACCGGGTTGTTCACCGAGTAACTGTACAGGTTGCACTGGATCGGATCGGTGGCGCATTTCTCAGGGTTCGACAAAAACAGCGGATCGGGCGAGATGAAACGCCCCAGCTTCGGGTCGTAGTAGCGCGCACGGAAGTAGTACAAGCCCGTGGCATCATCGAGATACTGCCCGGTGAAGCGATGATGCGTTTTCTCTCTGGGCCGCAAATCCACAACATTGTCAACGTGTTGTCGCCATGACGCAGAGAGGTCTTCGGGCGTATGCTCTGTACCGTAGGGTCGGTACAGCATCTGCTCCACCGGAACGCCATCCTGGTTCATGACGTAGTCACTGGATTCCAAATGGTCCTTGAGATAGTAAAACCACTTGCCGGTGGCGTGCTCCATGCGCACCAGTCGGGATCGTTTCACGTGGACATAGCTTTCCTCACCCTTCGGCCCGATGTGCGCACTTTCGAGTGGATATAGATACAGATCACTGGACTGCGGATCGTTCCGGTCTTCCAGTTTCTTGTACACCCGCACGCCCTGATGATCGTAACCGAAGAACACGTTACGTTCGGCGGTGCGCACGAAAATCAATCGTCCGAATGCGTCAAATCGCGTTTCCTCGATGCGCGGATTCGACGCCAACTCACCGAAATCGTTGAACGTGTAGGGCTGCGTTTCAGTACCGACGGGAATCAAACCCGTGGCGGCATCATCCGGAATGACAAGCGCCTCACCGGTCTCAAACTCATCATTGCGACGGAACGCGCCGGCCGGCGTGTAATCGAATACCAGTTCCTCGCCGTAGCGCGTCGAACCGACCAGTTGGTTTTTCCAGTCATACCGGTATCTCGCGCTGCGGTCGACGTGTCCGAATTCAGTGGCGCCGACATTGTCCTTGATCTCGGCGATGGAGCCACTCTGATTGAGCGTCAACTCTACATCCTGCAGGGCGTGTTGCCCGCCGTCCTTGACATAGGCGCTCTCTATACCCTCCAGAAACAACGTCTCCGGACTGTAACTCAAGACGGTAAAGGCGCCCCGCCGATAGTCGATGCGCTCGAGGCGGCCTCTCGCGTTGTACGTTACATTGGAGATGACCGGTTCCGGCGCGCCGAAGGACGGGTGACTGATGGTTACCGACTTCAGGTTGCGATTCGGGCTTAGCGCGTAGATGCCTTCCAGACCAAACGGGTTACGGGTCCTGTTTACCTCACCATCCAGCGTGATTCGATAAGACTCGGGATACACCGAATCGCCGAGCTTTACCTCGGTATGAATCAGCCGTCCGTTCCCGTCATAGGCAAATCGCTGCGTCGAGTCAAGAATCGAATTCGGGTCTTTGGCTATGCTCTCGGTGACCATGCCCAACGGCCGGTCCACCGCGGTACCAAACCCCGGCTCCGTCTGCAGATCGGAGGACTGAACGTCGTAACTGTGCGTGATCCGCTCCTCGCCGTTGACCAGCGTAGCGATCTTTCGGTTCAGAAAATCAAACTGCGTCTCCTGCAGCTCCAGGCGACCCTCCGTGGAGTACCGGGCTTCGGCGATCATACGTTGGCGGACGTCGTAGAAATAGAATATCCGCCCGATGCCCGGCACGTCCTGCCGCTCGATATTTCCGGCGGTATCGTATACGAACGTTCGCTTGGCGCGTTCCTCCGGAAGCAGGATCGATCGCAGATACCCGAACTCATCCCGCTCCATGCGCGTGATGTGGTCCACCCCCTCTCCGTTACCCATAATCGAGGCGATAAACCCGTAATTGTTGCCGACACTGCGATGAATCTGGACGCGCGTTCCGTCGAAATGGTCCTCATAGACAGTTCGTGTTTCCACGCCCCAATCGTGGTACGCGTGCTCGACGACGCGACCCGATGGTTGCGACTCTACCGCCACCCGCCCGAGTTCATCGTATCCGATCCGAGTACCCAGTGTGTCCTCGGGCTCGGGAATCTGTCCGAGCGTGAACACTTTTTGCACGTCCAGATCGGTCAGCCCCTGAAACGACGCGAGCGTATAAGGCGTCCATTCGAAGATCGGGTTTTTATTGCGGTTATACAGTTTGTACGAAATTACGCGAACGCCGCCGCCATCCACATTCTCGACATTCGCAAGCTCGGTACCATCCGCTTTGTACGCCGCCAGGAAGTGCACCCACTGGGTTTCTCCGTCGGGTACTGCGTCGGGGGACGCATAGCGTTTAGTCGAGGTCATGATCATGGTCGGTTTGTTTTCTACACCGACCCGGTAACGGTACAACGTCTCGGCGCCGTCATCGTTGACCTCTCGAATTCTTCGACCCAGCGAATCGTAGCCGTAACGGGTCGTCATCCCCAACGGAGACGTACTACGTGCGAGCATCCCCTTTCGCTCCCCGTCGTACGCCATTTGGGTCGCCTGATCCAGTGATGCGTCATCCCCGTGATGTTTCACGTAGCGGATTGCAAATATTCCCGCGGGGCCGTAGGCGACCGTTTCCGTCGTACCTAGAGCATCCGCCACGTTTACGATATTACCGAAATGATCGTAGCCCAGGACCCGTGTCACCGTATTGGTGTCCTGATGGAAACGGGACAATTCGCTGGGAACATCGCTCAAATTGGAGAACGTATCGGTTTCCTGGCGCGCCAACTTCCCACTCTCGGGATGATAGACGAACCGCTTTTCGTTCATGACTTTCGACGACGACATCAGAACGCGCTTCGACGGTGCGTTGACGATACCCAGATGTGCAAGCTGTTCCCTGGCGGGCTGGTAGTCGTCCTCGATCACGTGCTTCACGGCCGGAATTTCGATGCCCAAAGGTCCGGATACGGTTTTGATCGCCGTCACGATTTTCGCCGGCATGTTGTACTCATCGTAGTTCTCGTAGACGACCGTGGTGGTCGGTACTTTGCATGTCTCGTCGACCACTCCCTGCTGGTGCACGTCACCCGCCGACTTGGTCTCCTGCTGTGCCAGCCTTCTCAAGTAATAGACGTCGTCGGCATCGGCAACCGACTCCCATTGCGCGCTTTCACAGCGCAGCAGAGTGCCGGGCGCCGGAGTTTCCTGCTTCTTGGTATAGGAAGACAGCGAGTGTTGGGCCGTCTCTGCGGGATCCATGGTTTCGCTTTCCCGGCCGACGGCAACCTGGTCGTCTTTGGCGCGCAGCGTGTATGTCTTCTTGACCTTGGACTTACCCGCCAAATGCAGGCTCGCGACGTCGGCGGACTGAGTGTGAAATCGCTCGTGGGTATAGCTGGATTTCTGACTCGTCTGCCCGCCTTCGACAAACTCATCCCCGTAGACCACCTGTTCGACTTCGGTAAAGCCCAGAAACTTGCGGTTCAGAATGTCGAAGTACGGCTGGTGATAGTAGTGTTCAACGACCCGCACTCGGTCGCGCACCAGGCCCGGGATACCCTCGGACGATATCATCTGCTTGGCCACCACCACCGGAAAATGCAATTTGGTGAAGGGCAATCCGTTTTCTTTGTCGCGAATCAGCTCATCGGTGGAGGTCGCGTAGCGCACGTCGTGGCGCATACCACTGCCGAACTCCACCGTTGTGAGCAAGTTGGCTTTGATCAGCTCCTGGGACTCGCTGCGGTTGAAGTCGATCGCGACCACGGGGCGCACATCTTGTCCGGACGGTTTCTGGAAGACCAGAATCTCGGATTGCCCGTCCCCATCCAGATCGCTAATGCGGCTGCGGAAACTACGCGTATTGCTACCTACCTGAACGCGCAGATTGAGGCTGAGTTCCAATGGGGTGTTCAGAAACGAGCCGTCGCCAAAGCCTAACCACACTCGCAACTGATCGGTTCGATCTCCCATATTCGCGAAATCGACGATGCCGTCACCGTTGATGTCCACGTACCACATGGTTTCCAGGCGGTCGCTGGCACGCATACCGGCTACGCCGATGAACGTGCCCGCGCCGCACACGGGATCGTTGAGCTCACGGTCACCGATAAACAGGTCCTCCGGGTCCCGGGAAAAAATATTTCCCTGGTTCTCGTAAACGCAAAATCCCTGCCGCGCCGGTTGTATCACCACGAGGTCCGGTAAGCGGTCACCGTTGATATCGACGAGCCGATGATCGGTGCGCGACAAGAGCGCGGGATCCTGACTGTTGAATGGCAGCGGCTTGGTGAGGCTGCCGAAGTTCACGCGATGGTCACCGTCTTCGAGACGCCGCGTGAGATTGAGGTAGATCTGCCATTGCGTCCTGCCGTCGTCGTCCAGACGCGTGGTAACAATATCCGACAGACCGTCCATATTGAGGTCCACGAAGCGACCCTGACCGTTCTCGAACAACTGCGGAGAGATACCCTGTACCGGGATCTCGCGGCCGAAGTAGTGATATTCGCCGCGTGCATCCCCGGCAAATATGTGCATGCGCCCGTCCTGGATTTCCAGGACGTCCACGAAAGAGTCGCCGAATATGTCCGCGAAATGGAACCGGTTGTCCACCAGTCTCGGCGTCACCTCGGTGCGGAAGCCCGAGGCCGAGGGTCGGCTTAGCTGGAATACCTCGGAATCTACGAACGAGTTCTCGAGTGATCCGGTACCGAAGAAGATCTTGTTCTCGGAGGCAGTGCTCTGAATAATGTCGACTAACGAATCCATGTTGAAATCCGCAAGTTCGAAATTCTGCGGCGGGATATCCCCGGCCCACTCCATGGCCTCCGACTCATATACCAGGTCTCTCGCCGCGAGATCGCTGGCGGTCCACGACGAATAGGAAAAAGCAATTTCCGGCATCCGCTCGGTATCCTCAGTCAGGGGCGCGCCGCCGGTATTCCCGTAGCGATAAACGATCCGTAATTGGTCGAGCACATTCATCGAGTTCGAATCGATCAACGGCGCCAGATCTGCCGTCGCCTTCTCCACACAATCGGTGTGGGAACGCACGGAAAACTCGGAATTGTTCTCTAGCGAGCGCCCGATGTAGGCAAAACACCACTGGCTGTGTACGTCTCCGTCGAACCGCGCCGTTAGTTTAGTGTAGAGCTTGCGGTTGACCTGGCGCACACCAGTCATGTGGCTGACCAGGCTGGAGTTCGTATCGCTCAGCTCGAACACGTACTCGCTCTTATCGCCGGCAAACCGAATTTTGTTCAGGTACGTGCGGTTGCCGTGTTTTTCGTAGTCATAGCGGATCGCGTCGCGCAGCGTGTTCATTTCCAGCACCAGCGGCCACCGCGTCACATAGGGCTCGGCGACGCTGAAGTTTCCCTCGGCGACCGCCGGGTCACCGCTGAAATACAGCCTGGTCCCGTCGGGATACAGGACTTCGAAACCCGAAGCCAGATTGAAGGACCCCATGGCGCCATCGGCCTGCATCACGGCCACCTCGAGCGGCGTCGTGTAGTAGGTGATGCGCAGGAACTGTTCGGAAGACTGGGGTCGGAAATACAGTTCGTTGCCGTCGTCCGATCGGCCGGTATAGGTCAACCGCTGTCCGCCCATGCTGAGCCGATTGAAGAAGTTCCCATCCGCCCGGAATCCGCCGATGGCGGTACCGCGGTCGTCGTTCATCGTAATCGCCGGAACGTCCAGGGACCACCCGATACCGAATCCACTACCGGGATCACCGGCAAACTGACTGTAACGCAGACTGACCTGGGGGCTCAGTTGCGCCCGTGCCGGAAGCGCCGGCAGCGGCAAGGCAAAATTGACCGATCCGGTGTTGCTGGTCAGCGTGAAGGTGCCGGATTCTTTCTGTACCGTACCCCCGGCAGTGGGGAGCTGAATGACGTTACCGGCCGACTTGTCCTGTGCTACGGCAGAGCTCAATGCCAACATGCATACTACTGATGTCAGTGTACCTACCGCCTTGTAGCTTCTTGGCTTATTGATAATCATCTTTGATTACCTCTCAGTTCGAAGAGTGCGTACGGGGTCGTACCTGCACTCAAGGGTTGTTCAGTATTCCCGGGATCACACGAATCGGATTCACGACCAGATTCGGATTGACCACTACCGGAAACAAGGGCGGTTCCTTGGTGCACGCCGTGCGCACATTGACCGGCATATGGGTGATGTTGCAGACGGGATTCCCCTTCAGATACGGGTTCTTGACCAAGATCGCGGTAGCGAACGGGAAACTCGCAATCTGGTTGCTCCGTATATCCAGATAGGTCAAGCGGCTCAGCCGCGTGAGGGGCCGCGGATCCGATACCCTGTTATTGTCCAGGCGCAGTGTCGTCAGGCTGTCGACGAACGAGATATCCCAGACGTTGGTGATGGAGTTCTCCATCAAGTACAGTTTCTTCAGATTACGCGAGTTGATCCTCGGAAAGTTGATGATCCGGTTCTTGGACAGATTCAGCGTCTCGAGCTGCGCGAGACCCACGATGGGACCCACATCCGAGATGCGGTTGTCGTGCAAGTAAAGTTCTTTCAGCGATACGAACTGCTTGACCGGGTCGATGCGCGTGAGGTTTTTCTTATTGAGATTGAGCTTGGTAACGGTTCTCGCCCATTCGTCGACCGCTTCGCAGTCCGCCGTATCGACATTGGCGCTTCTGATCAACGGCATCACCGCGTTCATGTAGTTGCGGTGATGAGCCAGCGAGCTTCGGTCGTACTTGTAAACCAGGCAGTAGGTTTCGAAATCACCGTAAATCAGATTCAATCCACTCACGTTAGCGGTCTGCAGTTCGTTCAAGTGTTTCAGTTCCTTGATCGTCCGGACGCCGGTTCGCCGCAGATCCACGTACTGCAAACTCCTGAGATCCCGGATGCCGACAATGCTGGAAATGGGGTTACCGTACAGCCCGAGGCGCGTTAGTCGGTTGAGACTACGCAGGCTCTGTATGCTCGTGATCGAATTGTTCGGGAGATGCAGGGAACGTAGCGCCGGCAAAGCATTGAGCCGCGCCACATCGACCAGTTCGTTGTCGTTTAATATCAATGTCTGGACGCCGTCGAGCACCGGGAAATAGTCGAGGCTGCGTAACCGCTTGGCCGACAGGTTCAGCACGGTGAGCCGGTTCAACCGAGTCTGTGATTCGAGGCACGTCGTGGCGCCGGCCGCTTCATACAGAGCCTCGACTTCTATCGACTGGTCCTCGGTCAGTACATCGGCATGCTCTCTCATCAGACACGCAGACAGATAGTCACCGACCTCCACCGGGTTTCCGCTCAAGTCCAATTGACTGAGGTTGACCAACTGGCCTACGTGCGTGATGTTGCGGATGCTGTTGTTGGCCAGATTCAAAGAGGTCAGTTGTTTCAAGGCTTCAATCCCCGTCACCTCCACGACGGAGTTGCCGGACAGATCCAAACTACGTAGGTTTTCCAACAGGGTAAGCGGTCCGATGTCGCTGATTCCCATTCCCGCCAGCGTCAGACTGGCCTGCGACTCGAGCTGGTTGGCGGCATCCCTGCAGTTGAGGTTTCCGGTCGATTCCATCAGCTTACGTACCGTGAAGCCGAGGGGCGTCGCGTCGTTCTGATGCAGCACACAGAACTGTTCGAACGACACCGCGTGTCCACCCATTACCGGATTGCCGTCGAGATGCACTTCTACGTTGCTCGGCAACTGGCTCAAATGATCCACAGATTCGATCTGATTGTGCGACAGATCGAGAAGAGTCAGGGCGCCAAGCCCGGTCAGCGCCTCAATGGCGTCGCCCCGTAGCTGATTGTGCGCCAGCCGCACCTGTTGCAGCGTGAGAATATTGGCAATCGGCATCACATCGCTGATGCGGTTACCGCTTAAGTTCAGTTTTTCCAGTGTGACCAATGCAGACAATGGCCGCAGGTCGGTGATTTGGTTGTTGGCCAGCTTGAGCTCTTTCAGTCCCGTGAACGCCCCCACCGCCGCAATGTTGTCGAGTGCGTTGTCGCTCACGTCCAGAACTGTCAGATTGCTGAGACTGAAAAGCGGACTCACGTCCTCGATGCGGTTGCCGGACAGAGTGAGGGATGTGAGATTGACCAGTGTTCCCAACGGGGATACGTCATGAATATCGCTGTTCAGCAAATTCAGGGACGGAATGCCATTCAGAAAAGCATTCGCGTCCTGACATCTAAGCGGATCTCCCAGCGCCGGTTCCCCCTGCGGGGTCAACGCCAGCACCGCTCGAACCGTGGCCCGCTGCTCGTCGCTCAAGTCCGACTTCGCGCACCACTCGGTAAACGTGGACGGCGCGACGCTGATCGGGGATCCGCTGATGCACTCGATATTGTGGATGTTGTCGCCGAAAAACGGCGTTGGGTCCGCATTGATCGCGGTGGACACGTCCACTTGCAAGGCATCCAGCAATCCGATGCAACCCGGCACAAACAGGCTCAGGGCATGAGACGTCGCGCCAAAGTCGGTTGGAAACTGGAGGTAGTAGCGGTCACCCTCACCCCCGTTGTGTACGAACAACTTGATGGGGTACTGATCCGAAGCGGGGCACAGATATGGCCGTGAAGCCGGGTCGGCGCTGACGATGACGTCGGCAAACGGGTCCAGTACTTCGGACGGCGGCGCCAGCACCCCGAGTCCCCTTAACACGGCATCTTCGTCGGACTGCGACAGGCAGCGGACGCGATACCCTTGGCCGTTCGTGATGTACACCGGATAATGCAGGCGCCCCACATCGGTGTTCTCCACGAGCACGACCTGGTTCGCCGCGTACGCCTGCATACCCGCCGCGCACAGCAAACAGACCGCCAGTACGAAATGTGCAAACCCAAGCCTGAAGTACGTTTTCATATCCCTCTCCCGAGTGGCTTCAGTTCCACCCCGTATGCCAACCGGCAATGTGATTCGGTTCATCCACATATTCCCGTTGCTATTCGATTAAATTGAAATCCCCCACGCCACAGACGAGCTGTTGGTTTTCGGCCGCCAGGTCATTGCCCGGAAACACCAAACTGGCGCGTGCGTTCGGGCTCAGGAAGTGGGCCACACACGCATAGTCCCGTGCGGTGGAGAAACGCAGCGTGGCTTCGGCCTCCCCGTACAGCCGCAGCGCCTGCGTCCCGGCGGCTGGTCCCCGGGGCTGCAACGCGGCGAAGGAACCGTATAGCGAAGCGTCTCTGAGCTGCAGCGTGCGCCGTCCGCTCACATCGGTACGGTGGAGGCGCAGCCGGCTATTGCGGTTCAAGAACACGGCGTAGTGTTCCGCACCGAGCACCGCGCGGCCGTCTGCAGGACCGGCCACGAGAACATCGGAGTGCATACCGTGTAACGCGACTTCGGCGCCGACGATGGACGTGTCGTACGCATACAGGCGACCGCCGCACAAACGTACACCGCGGGCGGGCGGCACGGACGCACTCTCGGTGGACCCGATTCGGGTTCTCGCCAGACTCACCACGCTATGTTCCGCGTGAACGGCCAACACCGACGCCGCCGACAGCTCCTCAGCCAACGCCACATCGATGTCGCGAATCGCGAGCGTCGCCGAATTGTCTACCGTAATCAGCGCGGAAAACGTGTCGAACATGCAGCTCGACGAAAACGGCATACGGGCAGGCAGCGACGTCGCGACGAGGCGTGCCCGCGCCTGCGGATCACCGCTTGTGATCTCTACAGTGGAGATGCCGTTGCCCGCATCGATGATCAGTGCGTCGGAGATGTGCGCAGTGCCGGAGATCTCGATCCGCAAACGCCGCGCACCGGCACAGTCGGAATCCGGTTCCAGCAACCTCTGCGTCACGGGGTTGCCGTCGGTGACGTGGCGGACACACAGTTCACTCGGATCACGGGGTAGACACCGATACACCGGAATCGCGTTGTCTTGCGCTGCAAGCGCCGCATCGACGGTGGCAAACCAGTCGCCGGCCCGGCTCGGTTGCTCGCGCAATCCCAGAGCGCGGCCGAGCGCCGGGCAACCGGCAAAATCCAACGCACGCCCGGGTCCGTAGCGCCACTGCAGGTAAGTGTCTCCCACGAGATCGACACGCGGCGTCAGTTCGCGCGAGGTCACCGCGGTCAGTTCGAGGTCTACCCCCGGTTGGAGAAAATAGGCGTGGTCGAAGACCGCCGCCGGGTTGTCGCACTCCTCGACGCACATCGCGACAAACGGAAACAGGCGGATTCGGCGCAGGTCGTCGAAACCCAAACCGGCGACGTTGGCTTCCGGATCGATACCGAACACGGTAGCCAGTTGATTCTCGATCCGTTCGGTGCGCGCCGAGCCTTCCCAGATGATATCGTGCGCCCGTTCACCGTCGATGCGGTGGATCGGCAGTAGGAATCGTTCCCGCTGCTCACCGTGGCCCGTCTCGTAAACCGCAACGTATATCCAGTCGCCGAGGCTGTCGGCGCTCAGGAACACTTCCGTCTGAAACAGTTGCCAAGGCGTCCCAGGCGGCCGGACCGCCCCGCCGTCGTCCGGCGTCCCGCCACCGGTGTCCACCACCTCCCCACACGCGTAGTCCACACGTAACGCCACCCGCGACGCCGGTGGGCCGGACTCGGCCTGCAACACGCCCGGGCGCGAGATTCGCTGCCGCAGGCCGAGCGCATCCTTCAAGCGCGTGCAGCGTTGCGGCACCGTATAGAATTTGCCGCTGGCGGCGGGGAATTCGATAAAGTAGCGGCCCGAGCCGCCGAGATCCGCCCAGATCGGCGCCTGCGCGTCGATCGTGTCGTCGAAGGGTACCTGCGCACCGCACGGAATCGCCGGATGGCTCCCGAGGTCATGATTGGCGACGAGACCGGCCCGGGTGTCCTCCCGCACCGGCGTGGTATCGGGAAGTTGCAGCAGGTCGATGGCGGCGCCGCGCGACGGGCAGCCTTTCAACTCGACGCCGATACCGTCAAACAGGGCGACGTAGACTTCCGCGTCCGTATCGGTCAGATAGCTCGCCACGATCGGATTTTTGTCATCGGCGTAAGCGTCGGCGATCCACGATCCTTGCCACGCCCAGATCAAGCCGAGCGCCGCCAGCGCGTGACGCAGTAAGATCGGTGCACATCTGTCGGCAGCGCGAGTCATGGCATCAGGGCATCGACTGGAGGCAGGCGTTGGATGCCTGGGGTCCCAAACCGACGGCGGCGTGTTCGGTCTCCAACCCGGAGTCGGCACAGAACTGCGCCACGTCGACGGTCAGCGGACCGTTGAAATCGACTTCCAGAGTTCCCCGGCGCAGGCTCTGATCCGGTTCGATGCACAGGGGGTTACCTTGCATTCCGGGCCGCCGACATACCTGGATCAAGCCGCCCAGCGCCCGGCGGTTGGCCATCTCGCAATAGTAGATCCGGCACAGTTGCACCACCGCGTCGCGGTTGGCATTGTCCGCGTCGAACAGCCGACTGATATCGGTGGTTAGCGCTTCCGCCCGCGGTTGAAACTGGTCAGCTTGGATGCGCTCGAGCTCCTCGTCGATTTCGACTTTTCGTTCGCGGATTTTCGGCAACAGGTTCACATTCTCTGAAGTGATGAAAAGCCCGTCCTTCCAGCGATTGAATTCGTCCATGATCGAGTTCGCCTTCAGGACCGCGGTGCGGTAACTGGCATAGATGGGTTCAATTTTTCCCTCCTTCGCCTCCGTATAGACGGACTGAAACTTGTCGTACTTTGCGTTCACCGGTCCGGCTTGCTGCTCGAGGTTTTCGATGCCGGTGGCGGCGCTGGTCTTCAGCCCTTCGGCGCGGTTTACCTTGCGTACGAACATTGCGGTGATCGGGCTCTCCGCCCCGGTGAAGAATTTCTCTATGACCGCCTCGGTCGCTTCGTCCACGAACGCCTCGATCTCTCGATTCGATATGTTGGCAATCAATCCGCATTCCGCGTTGAAGGCCGGATCGAGCGCGCCCCCGTAGCACGCGGACATTTCGTCGAGCCGGGCGTCGAGGCTGAAACCCGCGCGCGCCGAGGGTTCGTAGTCGAAATACGCATATTCCCAGTCGACATCCGAGAAACTGCTCATGGACATACGCCGTTCCCGGCAGAATTGCGCGCGCGCAAGCAGGCTTTGATTTTCGGACTGGCGGTACTCTTCGAGATGCCGGTTCGCCTGCCGGCAGTGGAGCAGGCCGCTCAACAGCGCGGAAAAATTCTGATGCACAGGGGGCAACCCTTTTCGCTGCGCCTGCTGCATCAGATCGATGGCGCCCAGATTGCGTTCAGCGGTTTCGCGGTTGTGAAACAGGCATACGGCTTTGTCGAATTCCTTACGCGTCACGCTGTCGAACTGGTCGTCGGCGCACGCATCCGGGGATACGAGCGATTCGGTAACGGTGTAGGGTTCCAGCTTGTTGTGGATCAGATCGGCGCCTTGCGCAACGGCAGGGAACGCCGCGATTTGTCCCACGGTCACGACTGCGTTAACGAGATGGCGTATCGCCGCTTGCATGATGTCTCCTGTCACACGCTGCTCGAGAAAATGAGATAGAGCGTAAAGACCGCGCCGTCGAATCCGCACGTGCTCGGGCGCAGGAACACTTCGTAGGTGCCGATCACCGGCGCACCGAGGAACGGAAGCACGCTGCGCGTGTCATTGGGCGGCCCGTTCGACGGCGGGAACGACCGTACGGTGAACGCATCCTCCCAGTAGTCCAGGATGCGTTCGACGGTGTCCAAGCTCGACGCGAGGTTATAGAACGGGCGAACGAAAGAGCGGCCGGGGCCAATCACCAACTGCGGGACCACCTCTTCGCTGCCCTCGGCGATGTTGTGAAACACCATCCCGTCGCCCTTGTGGCGGAGCAAGTACTTGTTTCGGTGCGTGCCGCTACAGGTGTATTGCACACCCATCAACACATCGAGCAACGTCAGATTCCGGTTCCTGCCGAACTTCGCATCGTCCCAGAGACTCAGGAAACCGGACGCCTGCATACCCTCGGCGCCCGCCGCATCGGGGGAAATCTCGAAATCCACTTTCTCGTTCAAAGCGAGCGTTCGGGCGAATCCGGAGTTTGCCGGGATCACGATTTCCGACACGTCGACATTGATCTGGCGCTCGTTGAAAAACTTATCGTTGGCGATATCGGCCACCATCTGGTCGAGCTGGGTGCCGTTGCGGACGTACGTGGAGGGCCAACCTTGCGTACTGCCGGTGATACCGGCCACTGTGCTGTAGCGGCGACGCATGAGATGCAGGGTCCGATTCGCCGTTTGCAACAACCGGCGTTTCACGTCGATGTATTCGGGAATACCCTTCAACAGGTCGGCGAGCATTTCCTCGTTGGCGATGAACAGGTTGCGCTTCGCCTGCGGGTCGTCGATCTGCGACACCAGCTTCATCAGCTCTTCCTGCTCGGCGATGGTTTGGCTCTGCACCTGCTGCTGAAACTCGAGAATTTCGCCCTGCAGCTCCCGGCTCTTCAGCCCCAGGGCCATCGCGTGCTCCAGGCTGTCGATCATCTCCGCGGTGTTGGACTGCTCGGTCGCGATGCGCGCTTCAACGAACTGCAGTTCACTGTCGCTCAGCGCCAGCATGGCCTGCTGCTGGCGCTCGCGCAGCTCGCGGATGGCGTTGGTGGATTCCAGCGAGGCGTCGGCCAACGTCGTCACGGTGTCGGACACTGCGGCCACCCGGTCGATGCGTGCGCGGGCGGCATCAATCAAGTCGACGATGGATTGATTGTCCTCGACCAACTGGTCCTCGGTGAGCCGCAGGCGCTCGATATCCGCTTCGATGATCCGGATCTCGTGCCGGGTGCGCGCGATCGCCTTCTCCTGTGCCTGAATCTCGAACTCGAGCAGCTCGTTTTCGTTGGCGGTCAACTCCAGGGACGCCAATTGGCGCGCATGCTCGGCCTTGAGGGTGGCGATGCGTTCTTGCACGCCCCGCTCGGCGGATTGGCAGTCCACGTCGGCGAGTTGGTTCTGCAACAGAAGCTCTTCGATTTCGTTCTCGCCGCTCGCCCTGCGTCCGGCGAGCTGAAAGTGCGTCTGATGGAGCGCCAGCGATTTCAAACCCTTGTCGAGATCGATATTTTCGTAGAACTGCTCGACATCCAGCAGTTGCTGTTCGAGCTGCTTGATCTTGACTTCGGTCTCGATTTCGATCTGCGCCAGTTCTATCGCCGTGTTGATCGCCTGGCGTATCGCCATCACCGTCGTCCGGGCCGGTTCGCTGATCTTGATCTTCGTACTGATGCCCGAGGCGAGGCCCGCTGCGTGAACGGTCGTCTCCGGCACCGCCGCCAGCGCCGCCAGTACGATCTCCGCAGCCGCCAACCCAGCCTGGAGTGAAGCCACGGTGATTTGGAAACCCTTGACCCAAGTCTTTATGTAACTGATCTGTTCCAAGACGTGATCACGCTTGGCCTCCAGGTCTTGTTTCTTCTTGTCGTAATATTCTTTTTCTTTGTCCCACAATGCCTTGGCAAAGTCGGTCTCGGTCTGCGAGAAACTTCCACAGTTGACTTCTACCGTGTCCGGCAGCGCCGGTCCCGCGCCGTTCGAAGTGATGTTGAACGGATCGCCTTCGACGATCGGATCCAGATCGGCGAAATCGGCGTCGCCGACGATGCATTCGAGGATGAAGGCGCGCGCACGGATCTGCTCCTGAATCAACTTCTGCCGCAGGCCGCTTTGATTGTCGGATCCGCACATTGCCGTGTTGTAGGCGACGGCGGTGAACGCCGGCGGTTCGACTTCACACGCGCTTTCCCCGTCGGCCGGCACGAACGGGTTGTCCGGCGACCCGCCGACAAAGGCGAGTTCCGTCTCGATCCGGCACAGGCTTTCGCGAATCACCGCGCGGTGCTTCCAGTAAGTGTCGGTCTGCCTCACTGTCGTGGCGGCGATGGCGTTTTCCGCGGCCTCGATATTGAGCAGCGCGATTTCCAACGACTCCTGCTTCTGTTCGAGTTCCTGTACGAGCTGCGCGAGACGATTGTCGTTCCGCGACTTCTGCCGCTCGTACTCCACGATCTGCGACTGGATAGAGGAAATTTGCAGATCCAGGTTCATGCGCGACATCTCCCAGCTCAGCAGCCACCGCAGCTCGTTGCGCCGGTCGAGTTCCGCCTCCTTGCTGAGCAGGATCAGATCGAACTCGCGTTTCTGATTGACGTGCCGCCGCCGATTCTCGTACTCCGCCATCTTGGTCGCGAGCTCCATTTCTAGATTGCGGATCTGTTGGCGGAAATTCCACGTATCCCGGTCGGCGTCGACGTCGTTGATTTGTTGCTGCACCGAGAGCGTGAATTCGCGCGCCTCGCGCTCCATCTTGCCGATACGGTGTGCGATGAGATTGACCTGCTGGCTGCGCACGATCCGCTGCTCATCGATCTCGCGGGTCGCCTCGCCATGACGATTCTGGTGCCATCGTTCCACAATGGACTCGACGCTGCGCTCGACGCCGAACAGCTCAGATTTGGTGATGTCGATTTTTCGCTTCAGCTCCTCGAAGTTGATGGACGTAAAGGCCAACGGATCGATATTGAGGAACAGGAATCCGCGGTTCACCGAGTCGAGCCGCTCCTTGAGTTCGTTCTCCAATACCAAGAGGTCCGCACGCAGATCGTCGTATGTCGTCTCACCGGGTATGTCCATCTTCGTTTCGATAAGACCCCACATCGCCGTCTCGTAATAGGTGATCGCCTTGGCGAGATTGGGATCCCCGGAAACACCGGCACCGGCGCCGGCGGACAGGGTATCGGTGATGAGGAAGTCGAGTTGCTTCACGCGCGCCTCGGAGACGGTCTGATACCAGGTATCCCCGGTGGACATGTACAAGCGGATCTTCAGCGCATTGAGGAGTGTGAGTTGGCGCACAAACTCGCGATACGAGGCCCCTTCGTCGGCGTCTGGGTCGGCAGTGGATTTCTGTTGCCGACCCAGCAAAGACAGGCCGCGTTCGATCACGCGCAATCCGTCTTCCGCGAGCTGCTGCGCCCGTTGCGGCGACAGCGGCGTGTCGTTGCGCGATACGCCGCTCGCGCTCGACAGGTACGGCAGCTCCGAGGCCATGAACAAACTGTAACGACCCAATTGCAGGTGACAGTCGTAGTCGCATACCAGCGCCAAACGCCCGGTGTCGACGTCGCCACAACCGTCCAGGAATTGGGTCAGCTCACCGGCCACCTCGCCCATGTATTTCACATCGGCGCGAAAGTTGGCGATCTTGAGCAGGGTGGTGAGCTTTCTTGCCTGCTGCACGGACTGCTCCAGCGGTTCCGCCCGGCAGTCCTGCGCCTGCGCCACCTGCATCGGCATGGCGCACAGCAGCAGACCGACCGCAAGGCAGACTGCGAGGAGATCGTGAGCGCGCGTCACCATTCAATTCACCCCCTGCAGGACCGCTTGCGAAAGATGGCGCACGTGGCGCGACAGCTCCGCCATGAACGCCTTGTAGGCACTAGGTTGGCGGAATTGACCGACCAGGCTTTCCACCTGCGCCAGACAGTCCTCGTAGGGACCGACGATCGATGCTTCCAGTGCCGCCGTATTCTGGCTGAAGTCGATGTCTCGATAGGGAGCTTCCAGATCGTCGCAAAGTGTGAGCTGCTCGGCGATGACCGGATCGCTGGAAACCCCTCCCACCTCGGACACGGACTCGAGAACATCGACAATGACCGCCGCCATCTCCTGCATACTCGCATCCGCCTGCTGAAATTCTTCGAGATCGGCGGGCTGATCGAGCTGCGACAAGTCCACTCGCTTGAGCGCATCAATGAGCTCCGCCGCCTGCAGCTGATCGCTTTTCACCATCAACAGATTGGCGCGTACGTTTCCCAGTACCCGCTCGAGTTCGAGGATGTCGGCGGTCTTGATGGTGACGTCCATGTCGTTAACCAGCTCCTGAAACTCCGCGCTGGCCTTGTTCAGCAGCACCAGCGTCTCCTCGATCTTTCGCTCTACCTGACGCGCGATAAGCACCTCAACGCGCGAGGTGATCACGCGCTCCATTTCTCCGCGCGTTCTGAGCGGCTCGATAGTGCAGACCACTTCCTTTACCAGGTCTTGTGCGAACTTCGCCCTGCCCGCCTCGTACAAGGCATACAGCGGTCGCCACGCGTCGAGCAGAGCTTGCTCGTTCACGTTGTCCAGTGAAAGCCGAGCGATTTCGCGCGCGCGGCGCAGACGCTGGCACTTTTTCTCGAAGGTGCTCTCGGCGAAGTACATCGCCAGGTAAGACAAATACATTTCAAGCGCCGCGGAACTGTGTCTTCTGCGCAAGAGATCCAGTTTCTCCGCGGTGTCGCTCGAGGTAGGCGCGAAGTACTTGTACCGGGACACATAGAGCTCGAGCTGCGCGAGTCGCTTGTATAGGCGCGCCGCGTGTTCTCTCGGGATGGGAATGACCGGAAAACCCTGCAGGGTCTGTGCACCGCCGGCGTCGTCCTCGCCGATCAAGACACCGTCGAAAGGCAGGTCATCGAATACGCCCGTAGCGTCTGGAATCGGTACCACCGCGTCGCGGTCGTCACCGGTGAGCGCCGCAAACCAATCCGGATTCGGCGCGTCCACACCCAGTGTCGTGCGCCAGTACTCATCCAGCTTGTCGAAAACGTAGCGCCGCTCGAGGATCGTTGCGTGCACGAGTACCGGAATCGCGACGCAGACGAGGAGTACCAACATGCCCGTCGTGCGCAGTGTAGGCGCACGCGCATCGCCTGCACTCGCGTTCAGTCGCGGCAGTACCATTTCCTCATCCCCGCGGCTCCCGGGACACAGAGGCCGGAATTCCGGCCAAACTCCGCCCACTGCCGTTTGATCTCGGCGAGGTTCTCGAACGCGCTGCGCTCATCCCCCTCGGCATGTACGGCCTGCCACACCCGCCAGAAAGGCTTGTCGGTATCGGTCGGCAGCAGCTCGCCGATCATATTGATGTGGAACGCGGACTCCTTGAGCATGTCTTCCGCATTGCGCACGTTATCGGAGCGGATCTGCGCGTACTGCTCGGGACTTACGCCGCCCAAGGCCTGCTGAAACTCCGTTTCTTCGACTTCGACGTCGCGCAAATATGCGCGGCTTTGTCTATCGAGATCATCGAGAACGGTGGTGTCGATGTTGACATCGGTCGGCGTCATTTCGACGGTTCCGAATATGTCGGCGAAAATTCCGGAAATGACGTCCAGATGGTCGTTACCGGACTGAATCTCGATGTTACGTAATGCGATGCCGGTCTCCAGATCCGATGCCTTGGACACGAACCCACGCAATGCCAACACTACCGTATCGAAATGATCCTGCATTTGGTCGTTCGGGTTCAGGAATACGTTCTTCGCAAGATCCACCGCTCGCGACTTGGCAATATTCTGAATTCGCGCACGCGTGTACGCCGATTCGAGACAGCCGGTTTGCGCTTTCAGGTCTTCGTGCATCTTCGTGGCGTGGTAGACCTGATCCATGGCACTCACCGAACCGAATGAACCGACTTCTTGAAACTGGAGCGCCTTGCTGGTGAGGTAGTCCTGCAAATATTCCCGCGCACCCTTTATGAACTCGCACTGCAAGCCCTTGGCGCGGGTTCGAACGTGCATGCCGTACAGTGACGCGCCGATGAAATACTTCTGCACTGCGGTCGGAGCGAAATCCTCCGCATACAGCGTTCTGACGATGGTGTCGTATTGACCGCAGGCATAATACTTTGCGAGACAGCGGTCATCCGTTTGCAAGTCACAGGCCGCCAGATTCACGCCGCAAATGTCCTGCGCGCGTGCACCCACGGCTACCCCGAGCTGCGCCACGATCAGCACATAGAAGAGATAGATGCGGGTACCATTCTTGCCCATCCCGGCGTTCATGTCCTTACCTCTCGTCCTTACGCCCGCTAGTCCTGCGCATCCTCCGGAAGGTCGGGCAAATCGCTGAAACCGAGTTCGTTCTGCTCCAGGTAGTACTCCGACACGACACCGATCGCACGGCTCTCCTCCACGGCGGCCGGCGAATCCGGCTCGACGGTAACGACGTGGACAGGTTGCTCCCCGGCCTGCAGCGGCATGCTGTCCGGGCGCCCGGGCACACTCACGTGCAAGACGGAAATATCGGGGGCCGTGTCCACTGAGACGGCGAGTACCTGATCGTAGTTGGGGGGTCTGGAGATCCGATGCACCATGAATTTTTCGTTCTCGGCGCCGAACAACATGTAGCTCAGGGCCGCCGGCCTTTCGTGCTCGTTCAGGAAGGGGTGCCAGTGAACGACGCCGCGCACGGTGACGTCTACGTCTTCGAGCAGCAGGCGATGGCCGGGACGTTCGAAATGTCCGACATAGACGTCTGCCTGGAATGACTTACGGTTCCCAACGAGCTCCGGCAATCGAAATAACTGCTTCGGCGCAATGGTAAAGATCCGCTTCGCGTTATCAGGGTCGAGGCGCACGTCGCGATACAGTTCATCCCCCGCTTCTCCGAAAGACACCTCCCAGATTCCCTGATAGCGATGCTGATCGGTAAACATCGGCAAATGCGACATAAACAACTTTTCACTGCCGAACAAGAGCATCCCGTGGAAGCCCGGCGGTTCATCGCCTGGCCCCGCGAAAGCGGCGGGCACCGCAAGCAAAAACGCCATGAATCGCGCTATTTTTCCGGCTCGGCCGCGCCGGTCGCGGTTATTCCCGCTCTGCGGCCGTATCGAAGGCAGAATCTCTCTGAGTCTGCAAATCACATCCATGCATCACCTCTTCCAACATCGCGTCGGTGAATCTGTAGTGGATACAAAGTGTGAGGTTCGCGGGATTTCATATCCGTGAAATAAGTCACACGTCCGGCGGCACAAATTGGCTGGGGCGCGCATGCGTATAGCGGCCCCGAAGGTCTTACGGTGATGAGGGTCTCAAGGGGGCGAAGTCGTTGAACAGCAGGACGGCGCCGTCGCCGGCGTCGTTGTCGTCGTCGGTCACCAGGCCCCAGTGCACAGCATCGCCGAAGGGCGTCAGCGCGAGTCCTTCGACGCCCGACGGACCCGGGCTTTCGGTCGCGAGCTCGATATCGAACGCCCGTTTTGAGCTCAAGCGCATAGCGGCGAAACGGCTGCCGTCGATGGCGTACAAAATGCCGGTCGACGGATCGAACTCGAGCCCGCGCGTGTTGGTCAAGCCTCCGGTGTAGACGCCCACCAGATGCACCGCCCCGCCAACCTCGAGGTCCAATGCGTAAAGGTCTCCAGTCTCCTGGTAGGAGACGAACACCAAACCTCCCAGATCCGATCCGCTTTCCGGATAAGGCCGCCCGTCGCCGGCGACGAATCCGCCCGCGAGCGCCGCGTCCGGCACGAAGGCCATCCCTTCCATGCCATCATCGTCCGCGACCAGACCGGAAATATCCCAGGTACGCAAGCGCACCGCCGACGCCGTGGACAGATCGTATTCGCGGATTTGCTGCTGTGTCTCGGCGAGGATCAGAACGCGACGCGGCGCCCCTCCCCATTGCGTCACACCTTCGCAATCGACCCCGTTTAGGTTCCAGCGCTTGTCGAACCGCCAACCCGTACCGGTCAGACGGTAGGCGCGGACTTGCCCGGTGTCGCGGCATAGCCAGAGTGTCCGCGTTCCCGGGTTCCAGTGTGCACCGCTCCAGTCATCCTGATGCGCGATGGATCCGGGTCCGCCCGCAAACAACTTTTCCGCACGGTCGTGCGACTCCGCCGGCCATTTCGCGATATCGTGCGCCGGCGCCAAACCTGCGACGTTCGATATACCAACAAGAATCGCCAGACGCCAGCCTTGAATTCGGTTCATTTCGAGACGCTCCACCCATCGGATGCATACACGATAGCGCCGACCGCCTCCGCCTCGCAGTGAATTTTTCACAGCTTGCGTCCATCGCTTTCGACGACAATGGCAAACCTCACACCTCAAGGAGATGACCCATGACCAAGTCGATGATGGCCCTTACCGCGGCCCTGCTACTGTCTATGTCGGGGCTCTCGACGTCTCATGCGCAGGAGCCCGTGCGCGCCTACCTCCTGGTCAGCACGGCCGATTCCGGCGCCACGGACGCCGTCGACGCTTCGCTGGGCAGCCTGTCCAACTGTAAGGCACTCGTCGACTCATTGTGCTGCGGCGAACTGGTGGTGCATATGGAGTGCAACGACCAGGAAAGCTTGACAAGAAGCATCGTCAACGACTTATCAACGGCCCCCGGTGTAGAAAGCGTAACCCTATGGCGCATTCTCAGGCGTGAGTGAGAAATGTGCCGCCCAAGACCGTCTGCGAGACGGCACCGCGCCGCTCACCACCGCCAAGGCCTACGCACAACGAACCACACCCGCCAATACCGCATCTGGAACTCGTCCTGGTTGACCGCTGGTGCCCCGTAGACATCGCGCTTCGGATTGCCAGGCACGCGTGGACGGCCGCCGGGCACAACACGGAGATTAACGAACCGGGCCCCTTCGAACTGCACGGAGGCTACCCGGGTCGCAGCGACCGATATGCCGCCATCGCCGACGCGAACCGGTTACAATGAGGCATGTCGTGCCACCGACAAGACCTGCCCAATCCGCGCCGCGAGTTTCTGATCCGGGCGGCAGCGTTGGGTACCGCCGCTTTGGTACCGGCAAGCGCGCTGGCCGGACCCGAATATCCGGCGCGGGCAATACCCAAGACCGGCGAGCTGCTGCCGGTGGTCGGACTCGGTTCGACGAAACCCGTATCCCGACTCGCAGAGCGCGGCACCACGGAATTCACGTTGCTGCTGCGTGCCCTCCTCGACGGAGGCGGAACCGTGGTGGACACGTGGTCGCGGGACCCCCATCTGGACACGCTGGCGGGCCGGGCACTACAGACTGACGGCATGATCAACGACCTGTTTCTTGCCACCAAGGTGGACGCGGTAGGGGTCGAGGCGGGGACCGCCATGCTGGAACGCACGCGGCGTCTGTTCGGTAAGAACTCCGACCTGATCCAGGTCATCAGTCTGCGCGACCTCGACACGCAATGGTCGTTGTTGCAGGCTTGGCAGGAGGCAGGAAAGGCGCGCTATATCGGCGCGACGGTATCTATCGACAGCGATCATCAGGCGATGATGGACTTCATGCGCAACGAGCGGCCGGATTTCGTCCAGGTGAATTACTCGGTGATGGAGACGCAAGCCGAAACCGGCGTGTTACCGCTCGCGGCCGAGCTCGGGGTCGCGGTATTGGTCAACCGCCCTTTCATGAACGGCAGCTACTTTTCCGAAACGCGGGGTCTCGCGTTGCCGGACTGGGCGGCGGAGTTCGACTGCCACAGTTGGGCCCAGTTTTCACTGAAGTACATTCTTGCGCATCCGGCAGTCACCTGCGTACTCACCGAAACGACCAACCCGAAACATCTGCGCGAAAACCTCGCCACCGCCTACGGCCGATTCCCCGACGCACAAACGAAACGGAAAATGCGCGAGCTGATGCAGTTCATCTGAGCAAACCCTTAAATGTTTCACCGGATGACCGGTTTCCGAACGACCCTGGCCGGCGGAATCAGGGGTCGCCCCACTGTTCCAGCCAGTCCCCCACCAGCTCGACCAATTCGTCCTCTTTGCCGTCAAAAAAATGATTGGTGTCCGATACTTGCACCTGACGATATTCGGGATTGGATGCCTTCCGTGCCTGTGCGAGCCGTAATGGCGCCATTGCCGCCACCCCCGGGTTGTCGTCGGTACCATACACATCCAGCACCGGGACTCGGATTACCGCCAGCTCGTCCAGGGTATTGCGTATCGGGAGGTCGTCACTCGTGACCCCTACGGTGACCGCCGCGATCACCGCCGCATCGGCGCCGGCAGCGAGATAATTGCTGACTAGCATCGCCCCGTTACTGTGTCCGATGAGAATGATCGGCTCGACACCCGATTCGATTAGATGATCGACCGCCGCGGCGAGCCGCCGGGGGCCCTCAGGATACAGCGGAATGTAGTCCTCCACAGCGGCGTCGTTCGCCAGGATCGGCATTTGGATCGACAGCGTGTGCCAGCCCCGTTCCGGCAATCGGGTACGCAGGGGATAGATGACCTGCGCCCAGTTTGGGTGCACGCCGATACCGTGCGCAAGCACCACGCCGCCTTTGGCGGCACCCGCGGCGGGGGTCAGGATTCCCAGAAACTTGTGGCCATCGGTCTCCAACCACACCGCCTCCCCGTCGATCAGATCGTCGACAATCTGCTCCGCCCAGCGATTTTCCTTCCCGGTATCCGACAGGGTCGCGGCCCCCGCACTCCCCAGGAACATCAGTCCGATGATCAAGCTCATGTAACGCATGCCGCTGCCTTTACGGAATATTGTCAACAGGGGTGGTCATTCTACACTTAGAAAAGTGGATTCCGGTATATTCCGATTCGTGGATGTCCAGCGCCACGCGCGGTCCGAGCCGTAACCGGCGGCGCGTCCCAGACCCGATACACCGCCCCGGAGGCCTCGGGGCAACCCGTGTCGGTCTTGATCTCGCCACCCGTGGACTGACCGACTCCGGGTGCGATCCCGTTTCGTGCACCGGCCCGAATCCGGTCTGCTACGCTACCCTGTCGAGGGCGAAAACGTGAAGTTAATGATACAGATGCCGTGCCTCAACGAAGAGAAAACGCTACCTTCGACCCTCGCCGACATTCCCTCGGCGATCGAGGGTATTGACGACATCGAAGTCGTCGTCATCGACGACGGTTGTTCCGACAGAACCGCGGAGGTGGCGCGATCTTTGGGCGTCGAGCATGTGATCTCGTTCGCGAAAAACCGCGGTCTCGGACACGCGTTCGCGTACGGGATGGATTACTGTCTGCGCCATGGGGCCGACATCATCGTCAATACCGACGGCGACAACCAGTATTACGGCGGTGACATCGGGAAATTGGTAGCGCCGATCCTCGAGGGCCGCGCCGAACTGGTCATCGGCGACCGGGAACCCGACAAGATCGCCCATTTTTCTCCGACTAAAAAGGCGCTGCAAAAACTCGGCAGCCGTATCGTAAGCTGGCTGGCCAATCTCGAAGTGCCTGATGTAACCAGCGGTTTCCGCGCCTATTCTCGGGAGGCGGCGGCGCGCCTCACGATGTCGACGGATTTCGACCATACCGTGGACCACGTGATCCAGGCCGGCCGAAAACGTATTCCCACTGCCTCAGTGAAGATTCGCACCAACGAAAAACTGCGCGAATCACGGCTTTTCGCCAGTCCTTTCACATTCGTGTCGCGGTCGGCTGGGATCATCGTTCGTGTTTACTCGTCCTACGGCGCGATGCGCATTTTCACCACGCTAGGACTCATTACGTTCTCCGCGGGCTTTGCATTGGGGGCGCGCTTTCTGTACTTCTTCGTGTTCACGGATTCCCACTCGGAACACGTGCAGTCCCTGATACTCGCCGCCATTCTCATGCTTGCCGGTTTTCAGATGGTACTGACCGGAATTACCGCAGACCTGATCAACTCCAGCCGTTCGGTGCTCGAGGATGTGTCTTACCGGCTGCGGCGGACGGAAGAGTCCGCGACGGACTCGGAGCGGGACGGGTAGTCGTGTCGCGGCATCCGGCAACGCCCCCAACATGCGTCCGGCATTGCCACCTCCGCCGGGCGCCACACCGGTGACGCCGTGAGGACTGTCCGGAATGCGCGCAATGGCGCACGCGGCAAATCGGCGCAACGACCACGAATAGCGGTCTTTGTCTACACTCTGATCGTCGGCGTGACGACACTTGCCGTTCTAGAGGTTGCCGCTCGAGTCTTCTGGAAATGGCAATACGACGTGCCGTTGACGCGGCCCGCCGATATTCTCAACGGTTTCTATCCCGAGCTCACGCAAGTCAACTGGAAATACCCGGAGTTCGACGGAAACCACGACGCGCTGGACATATTACTGCTCGGCGGTTCGGTGCTGAATCCCCATTGGGGGGCTATCGAACAGGATCTGCGCGAACGATTGACGTTTCGGTTGAAACGACCCGTGCGGACTTACAACATGGCCGAGGCGGCCCACACCTCGCGAGACAGCTACTTGAAGTATTCACTTCTCGATCGTCGGTTCGACCTGGTCATCTTTTATCACGGCATCAACGAAACACGCGCAAACAACGCGCCGGAGTCATTGTTCGCGAAAGACTACTCCCATTATTCGTGGTATGCCGCAGTGAACATGCTGCACGAGCAGCACCGGGAAAGTGTGTTTGCACTCCCTTTTACGCTGAAGTTCCTGATAATCAAAGCGCAGGAGGCGCTCCGAATCGTGCGCTACGTCCCCCTGCACGGACCGCGGCGGGCCTGGCTCAAGTATGGAGAGCACGTCAAAAGCGCGGCGGCACTGGAAGAAAACCTCCGCGCTATCGTGGAGCTCGCCCGCGAACGGGGCCAGGCAGTGCTCTTGATGACGTTCGCGACGCACGTCCCGCAAAATTATTCGCGCGCCTTGTTTGATGCCCGGTCGCTCGATTACAGCCTGCATCTGAGTCCCATCGAGATTTGGGGCCGACCCGAGCACGTCGTCAGGGCGATAGACCGCCACAACCGCGTTATTCTCGACGTCGAAGACCGCTACGACCACGCGCTGTTCGTCGATCAGGCGCGCCTTATGCCTCGCGAAGGGCGGTACTTCAACGACATTTGCCATTTCACGCGCGCCGGTTCGATCCGGTTCAACGACCACCTGATCGATGTGATCGCCGACAACTTCGGCGCAAAGAGCCACAGCGAGCGTCTTTAGCCGCGCTTAGAGATCGGCGAATTCAATTCGGAGGCCGACCTCCGGTCGCCTCCGAATCCCAACCGATGATCACGCCACCGGCAAGGTCAACGCGGTGCGTTCCGCGTAAGTGGCCCAGGGCATCCCTTCCCAACAGCCAGTGTGCGTGCATGTCGTCGAACAGCACCACCACTGCGGGACTGTCCGATCGCACTTTGTCTTCGAACTCCGGAATCAGGGGGCTTTCGTGTACGGTGGGCGTGTATTTGACCGGTCGGTCCAACACCGCGCTTATGCCGTCCGCGCCGTTCGAATAAACCGCCACCCCCGGGCCGAGTCTCCGCAACCACGCGATGATTTCCGTGTTTCGCCACGTGTCGGCGGCGAATCCGTTGCCGTGATTCGCCGCATGCCGCAAGTGGGCGAGGGTCACGGGAACGTTAGTGGCGACACCGATCACCGCTACCGTCGCGACAATCGCGGTCACCGCCCACGAACGTCGTCCCGCCTCGACGACAAAACCCAGGGCGAGAGCCAGATGCAGCAGCGCCGGAACCAGCAGGCGTTGATCGAAAGGGATAGCCGCATCGGCAAACAGGCGCGCGGCCAGAACGAACAGCAGGTAAGCGACGAATAGAGACGCGGACAACACCGCAGCGATGGGAAGTTTCGCGTTCTCCGACTGTGGGCGACGGACGAGTACGAGGGCTGTCCCCAGGATACCGGACACCAGCAATAACAGCTTCAACCAGCCCGGGAACCAATAGGGAATCAACCAATGCGTCAGGGAGGGCACGAGTTCGCGAATGACTTGCTCCCAGACGCCGTCGCCGTACCACCCGACCGTTCGTGCAGGGCTGCCGCTGATGCGTAACCAGAACCACCATGGCGAGACGGTCACGGCAACCACGCCGGTGTACAGCAACGCTTGTGCGAGCCGTTTTTGCAAGGAGACCGGGCGACACCACAACACCACGATGTACCCCACCCACAGATAAACACCGGCATAGCGGGTCAACACCGCCAGCCCGGTCAGTACGCCCAGAAGCACGATACGCCACGTCATGTCTTCCGCGTCCATCGCCTCAACCGCCACGCAGAACGTCACCACCACCAAAAGAAGAAACAAGGACTCCGACCACAGCCACAATTGCACGGATAGGAACGCCGGGTTGGTGAGAAACGCGACCACCAATAGCAATCTGATGTTGCCGCCCGCCCCGATGCGCAACAACAGGAAAGCGACAACGACCAGGCACAGTGCATTCACCCACAGCCCGGTCACTGCGGGTGGCGTACCCAGCACACCACCCAACACTGCAAGCGAAACGGGCAACAATGGGGGAAAATGCGACAGCGGTGCGTAGTCCGCGGCGGCGTTCCAGGTCGTGATCGGTACCTGCAGGGTGCCAGTTTCCTGCAGCGCGTGCGCGGCCCCGGCATAGGAAACACTGTCCGTGGAGATTCCGAGTCCGTACTCGCCGGTCGCCAGCAGAACCGCCAGTAACAAAATACCCGCACCGGCGTAAGGAACAATGGACCGAACCTCGCGCATTCGGGGGCCTTTCAAGAGCAGCCCGTCACCGGGCGGCTCGGGCCGGAGGCCGGTACCCGGTTCGGTTCGGCCCGCCGCCCTGGGCCATCAGGCCGCGCCCCCTGTCTCCCGCGCCACACGACCGCCGCGCAAGCGCGCCTTGCCCGCTGGTGTGGCCGACAAGCGCCGCGTTTCGCTGCCGACTGCGGACGCCCCAGGGGCGGTCCCGGTGCCGCGTTTCATCGGACCACGGCGCTCGACCAGGCCCGCGATGTGGTCCGCAAGCCGCAGCGCCAGCGCGACAATCGTGAGCGTCGGGTTGGCGTATCCGGAAGTCGGGAACACCGAGCTCCCCGCGATATACAGGTTGTTCACGCTATGTACGCGGCAATCGCGGTCGACGATTCCAAGCCGCGGATTTACGGACATGCGCGTAGTACCCATGTGATGGCAACCGCCCCACAAAAGGTCCGGCCAGGAAGACTCATCGTCTACCAACCACAACGGCAAACGGATACGGCCCAAGCCAAGTCGCCCCAGCTCCTCGCCGATGAGCAGGGCACTGACGCGCAGCGTTCTTTTGTCTAGGGTGCCGAGACGCCATTCCACCTGGGCGACGCGTTGGCCCAGACGGTCGCGGCGTTCCCCCAGAGTCACCCGGCTGTCGGGATTCGGTGCCTGTTCCGAACGCAGATGAACGGTTGCCGTCACGGGTCCACGATAGGCGCGAGAGAAGATCGAATCGACGTCCGTGATGATCGTCCACAGTTTGTCGGCCAGATCATCCGGCCAGCGTCCGCGTCTCAGCTCGCGCCATAGCCCTTGTGCCGCAGCGACTCCAGACTCCGGATCAGCGAGCGCCTGAATCGTGGCGCTGCAATTCAGCGTTCGCCGGCGGCGTTGAGCCTGCACCGATGGACCGATGCTGATTTGCGCCAGGGTCTCGTGCGCCTGAAATTTCTTGAACGCACGCTGCAACGCTTCAGGATCGCTGACCAGGAGCTCGGTATCGGAGAGGTGCGGGTGCTGCATGAAAAAGCGCCCGACCCGATCGGAGTCATTGCCGAGTCCCGCGCTTTGCACGGCGTTCGACAGCAGCAAGAGACGCGCATTCTCGATTCCACCACACGCGAGCACGAAGATATCGGCCTGAGCCCTCCCGTGCCAGCCGTCGACGGTGCGAATCTCGGCACTCAGCACGGTGTCGGCGTGCTCATTGGCGGCCAGCGAGGTGACGTTGGCGTTCAAATACACCGTCACCTCGGTCGCCCGCGCGAGCTCGTCGCGATACGCTGCCGCGAACTTAAGGGGCGGCGAACTGAACTGATAAAAACGCGTCGCGAGCTTGGCGCTCGAGAAGGCGCGCTGGGGAGAGATCTCCATACCCAGCGTCTCGGCGTCGTAGGCATAGGGTCCCAGTCCGCACACGGCTTGCGCCTCTTTATAGTACGGGTACAGATCGCCGAAGCCGATTGGCCAACCGCTGTGCGGTACCCAGGCGCGCAGCGCGAAATCCAGCTCATTCAGCGGTGCGCACAGTCCGCCCCAGTGGTTGGTCGCGCCGCCGAGGAACCGCAGCCGACACGACATCGCATCCGGCAATCCGATCTGTTCGGTTTCGAACAAGGATTGCACCCGTTCGTCCAACACCGCCCCACCGCTCTCGAGGACGCTGCTGCGAACCCCGCGGGCGGCGAATGCTCTCGCCAACGTAATCCCCGCGGCGCCACCGCCAATCACACAGACACCCGTATCCAGCACCGTGCCGGACGCGAGCTCGCGCAGATCAACAATCATCGATACATACGTCGTCGAGCGCCAGCAGTACACAGGCGCTCAGCTCGGCGCGCGCCAACAACCAGCCGTCGATGAGCACCGTGCGGCCGCGCCGGAAATCTTCTTCGCGCCGCGTGCGAAACGCCTGCGCCGCACCGTCGGTTTGGTGCGGTGTCAGGCCGGTGTCGCGCCACCACTCGGCCAGCGGCTTATGATTCGGATGCTCCTGCAGATAGCGTCGGCCAATGGCGCGGGCAGATTCAGGCTCGCGAAATAGCGCCCCCAAAGCCCCGGGGTCTTCGCCCACCGCCGCCGACGGCTGCCTCCCGGTCGATCCGAGTCGCAGGGTAAGCGCCGCCGCGGCGACCATCACACCGGCGATGAACTGTCGTCGTATCACGCGGTCCTCGAACCGCATCAAGATGCGGTGCCGCAACCGCAGAACGGCTGGTCGGATCGATACGCGGCGCGGGCATACTTGGCGCGCTTGTTGGTTGGCCGGAACGGCCGTTGCAACAGCCGTTCCGCCAGTCGGTGGCGCCACGTGTAAGCCTCCAGCTCCACCGAGCCGGGCGACGGGTCATCACGCCGTACCACCACGGCACCGGAAGAACGATCCCCACGAACCGTGAGCCTGGCGGCCGGACTGTGCACCTCGAAGTCGGCCTGCTCGACCGGTAGCGGGCGCTCCGGCGCTGACCAGAATGGCGACTGGGCAGGGTGCGTAAACGCTGCCACCAGGGAACGTGTGCCCCATAGACAGCTCGCCGGGCCCGAGTAGCGATCTAGAATGCGCAGATCGCGGCCGCAATAACCTTGCGACAGCCCGCCATTTGCGACCCCTCCACGGTTCACGAAATACCGCCATACGCGATCCAGCGCACGGCGCGCCTCGCCGGGTTCCACGGTACCGCCGTCGCTATGCGCCGCAATCACCAGCGGCGTCGGAGCCGCGGTACGGTAACAGATCGACCGGCCAAAGATCGGCAATCCCTTGGGGGCGATGAAATATCTGAAGAAGGCGACGAACTCGCGTCGCGCGTCGGTAATGAACTCAGTTTCGAAACCGGGATCGATTAGCGTCAACCAGTACAACGCATAGTGGAATGCCCACGCATTGTAAAAGTCGATGCGCGCTTGCCGCTGATCGTGAAACCAACCGGACCCCGCATAGCTCGCGCGCAGCGTCGACCAGTCGCGTGCGAAGGACTCCCGATTCACCGGCACACCGAGCGATTCCAGTACGCGATTGATGAGAACGGGAAACAGGCGCCAGTTTCCCGGCTTCGTCACCTTTCCCTCGGCCTGCGCGAGCCATGCGGTAACTCGATGGCGTGCCTCCGAGTCCAGCGTATCCCACAATGTATCGCGGGTGAGCCACAAGGCGAGTGCGATATCGGCCGCCTCCACAATACGCTGATCGTCGGTACCGATTCGTCCCCAGTAGGCGTTTTGTAAAGGGTCCGTGCCGTTGACGATACCCTTTCGCAATAACGACACCAGATCCACTGGCCCGAACCTCGGAACCGTGACCGTCTCCGCTCGGCCGCCGTACAACCAGGCGGCGATCAGGGGCGCGGTGCGACTGAATCCTTCCAATCCGTCCAACGCACGTCCGTTGTTGCTCGCGGCGCCCGGATAAAAGGCTCGCGCCCCGTCTTCGCTGCGATAAGCTAAGTACCCGGCGACAAAATAGCGGAACAAATCGGCATAGCGATCGTTGATGTCGCGTTGTTCATCCAGCAACGCATCTTGCAACCACGGGTCGAGTTCGGCGAATACCGGATGCGGGAGAACTTGTTGCATACCGCCGTCGACCGGCGGGTATTTCGCGCGCAGCACCGACACGCCCAGCACGCCGGTCAATCCGGCGACAACCATCATCACCAACAGTCGATTGCGGCGCACGATGATACGACTCACCTAGCCGCCCGCCGGTCCTGCCCGCGCCTTGACGCGGCCTGGGACACGACCGGTACGCGGAACAGCCCCATGGCAGGGATATCTACGCAGTAGATCGCGTGTATGCACGAAGTGATCTGGATCGCCAGCAACGAATGCCTCCCAGCACAAAAATCCGCGTCAACGTTCAGTGCCTCCAAACCCGGTAGTTCTTGCCGTATCTCTTCGACCGTAGACGCAACAGCGTCGTGCGACGTCGCCGACGGCGTGTTGGGTCCGGTTGGAACTAGAGTATAGATCAACCAGTTCAGCGGAGCTTCGCACGGGTGGGCGCATTAGAAAACGCCTGGATCGCGCCCTCAGCGACGACGACTTTGCTGTGCAACGTGCATGCCGACCAACCTGGCTACCATCACCACGAGGTAAACCTGTCCCAGCACCGCCTCCAGGTACGCCAATACCCCTGCTAGATGGGTTACCGGCACAATATCACCGTAACCCAAGGTGGTCAGCGTGACGAAACTGTAATAGATGAACCGCTGCCCCAAATCCCTGGGGTCATCCGTCATCGGTATCAGCCCGGCGAACGATCCCGGCGCGATCAGATGCAGGACTACGTAGATGAAGCCGAACACCGCACCCAGCAACAGATAAACGCATACCGACCCGATGATCAGGTCCGCATTGATTTGCGTTATATCCACAAACAGGCGCTGTACTATGACGCCCGCGATAAACGCGTAAAACGCCGCACCCGCAGCATAACTCAACACAATGAACGCCGGTGCATTCGACCAAAATCCCCACCAGCGCGGCGCCAAAAACACCACACCGAGCGTCAGCGCCACGAGCAACTGGCGCCTTTCGGTGACCGTTGGAAAAATCCCACCCATGAGCGCCAAGGCTATGATCACTTCCAGCAGAAAATCCTCAGTCACGACGCCGTCAAGGGCCGGATAAAGAAACACCAGCAGAAGCTGCGACGACAGCAGGTACACAAACCGATATCGGGTCACGAACATGACGTGATTGACAATGACGTGGCACGGGTTACGGACGCGAAATATTTTTCCACAGTTGCGACCCCGAGGCGAGACGCGGCAACCTCACGGGGACGTGGGCGAAAAACAGGATGCGAGCGTGGGGCCGTTACCGCCATCGCCGGTGTACGACCGGGCAGCCGATCAGTGCGGCGGTACGAACGCAATATGTCGCCAAGGTCGATACGCGGCCCCCTTCCACGCGCGACGACGGGCCCTTATAATCTCGCGCTCCAGTCCGAACCCCTTGAGCCTCAAGGTATAGACGATGACCTGCACGGATAAATACGGTGTGAACTCGCGTGGCGGTTCGCGGTCATCGCGCGCGGGTCGCGGACCTCGCCTCAAGTTGGCCGCCGTCGTAACGGCAAGCGTTCTCGCCAGTGCATGCACCACGCTCGGCCCCGACTTCGAGCGACCGCAGGCGGATGTCGCGGCTCGGTGGCAGGACGCCGATACCGCACCGTTGAGTGCTACGCCTGCGGAACACGGCGATTGGTGGTCGGTGTTTAACGATCCGGTGTTGACCGATTTGATCGACCGCGCATTTCGACAGAACCTTCCGTTACGGGTTGCCGCACTGCGGATCATGGAAGCGCGTGCCCAACTGGGGATTGCGGTGGGCAACAAATATCCACAGCAGCAGGAAGCGACCGGCGGAGCCACGTATCAAAGCAGAAGCGAGAACGACGCCAACACCGCGGCCGGCGATATCTCCTTCACGTCCTACGATATCGGTATCGACATGGCGTGGGAGCTGGATTTCTGGGGCAAGTTCCGCCGTGGCATCGAGTCGGCGGAAGCGAATCTCCTGGCTTCCGTCGCCGACTATGACGCCGTGCTCGTCAGCCTGACCGCCGGCGTAGCGGAGACCTATGCCGCGATTCGGACTTTCGAAACACGCATCGACATCGCACGGGAAAACGTAGCGATCCAGCAGCGCAGCGTGGACATCACCGATGTGCGATTCCGCAATGGCGCGACGAGCGAACTCGACGTCCAGCAGGCCAAAGCGCTTCTCTTCAATACCAAAGCGACCATCAGCCAGTTGCAGACCGGCTTGCGGCGCGCCGAAAATGCCTTGAGCGTCCTGCTCGGTATACCACCGGGAATGATTCGCGCACTCCTCGACAACCCCGCACCGATACCGGCCGCCCCGGCGGAAGTGGCAGTCGGGATCCCGGCGGACCTTCTGAGGCGGCGCCCCGATGTACGCAGCGCCGAACTCCGGGCCGCTTCCCAGAGCGCGCTCGTCGGTGTTGCACAAGCGGACCTGTACCCCAGTTTCGCGCTGTTTGGGTCGGTGGGGCTGGCCGCGAGCAGCGGAACCAATACGACTCGCACGGGCAACACCGGAGTCGACGAATTGTTCGACTCGGACAGCGTGTTCTTCATCGGCGGACCCAGTTTCAACTGGCCGCTGTTCAATTACGGACGGCTGAGAAACAACGTGCGTGTGCAGGATGCACGGCTTCAACAATTGCTGGTGAACTATCAGGATGCGGTCCTGCGCGCCTTACAGGAGGCGGAAGACGCCGCGCACGCGTTCCTGCGCGCCAACGAAGAGGTGGAGTTTCGGACACAAGCCGCACAGGCCGCACGTCGTGCGGTCGATCTGGCGCTCACCCGCTACCGGGAAGGCGCTTCGGACTACACGACCGTGCTTTCGACCCAGGAAGCCCTCGTGGTTCAACAGGATCAGTTGACGGCGGCCCGCGGTGAAGTGGCGCGCAGCCTGATCGACCTTTACAAAGCGCTGGGCGGAGGTTGGCAACTGCGGCTCGGTAAAGCGGTCCTGCCAGAGGAAATCAAAGCGCCCATGCAGGAGCGAACGAATTGGGGGGGGCTGCTGGATCCCGACCTGGAAGCCGGCGAACGCTAAATTCAATGACCCTATTAATCAGTCACAGGAAATCCGGTTTACCTACCGAGGCGAATCATTCGATGAACGTACCCAAAATCGCCATGTTCACCACCATGGTGTGGCTGATCATGTTGCCGGGCTGCAGCGAGCCGCCGGCGGAACCACCGCCGGTCGTACGACCGGTAAAGATCGTCACGATCGGCGATTCCGGGACGAACCAGCGGCGCGAGCTCCCCGGTACCGTGAAAGCGGTGCAGCATGCGGACATGGGTTTCGAGGTGGGCGGTCGAATCACCGAATTTCTCGTCAATGAGGGGCAGCGAGTGACTCAAGGAACGGTGCTGGCGCGCCTCGACGCGCGCGACTACCAAGCCAGTCTCGATCAGGCACAGGCCGCTTTCCGTAAGGCCCGCTCGGATTTGGAACGCAGCGAGCGAATTTATGCCGAAGATCCGGGGGCGATCTCCACGAGCAAGATTGACACCGATCGCAAGGCGGTGGAAGTGGCGGAAGCGGACGTTCGCAAGGCGGAAAAAGCCGTGCAGGACGCAGAGCTGCGCGCGCCCTTCGACGGCGTCGTTGCGCGTCGCCTGGTCGAGGACTTTCAGAATGTCCAACCCAAAGAACCGGTGCTGGTGCTGCAGGACATCTCGCAACTCGAGATTGAGGTCGCGGTTCCGGAACGGGACATCAGTCGCGGCAGCGTAAAGCGCACGCCTGAAGAGATCACGGAACGGGTCCAGCCCAAGGTTGAGCTCTCATCGCTGCCGGGACGCCAGTTTCCCGCCGCGGTCAAGGAGTTCGCCACCACTGCCGACGCCGCAACGCGCACTTTTCAAGTACGTCTCACATTCACCCCTCCGGAGGATGCATCGGTCCTCCCCGGTATGACGGCACGCGTCACCTACAACGCCTCGGCAGACGACGGCGTGACACTACCGTCTCATGCCGCATTCGCCGACGAATCGGGCGCCGCGCACGTCTGGCTCGTGGATGCGGAAACCATGAAAGTGCGCAAGCAGGCAGTGCAGCTCGGCGATCTCACCGGCGCTGAGGTGGAAATCCTCGACGGCCTGACGAACGGCGACCTGGTGGCGGTATCCGGCGTCGGTCAGCTCCGCGAAGGCATGGAAGTCCGCCGTTACGAGAACTAAAACCGTACCCGTCTCGTAAAGACCATCCCGTGAGCATCGCCGCTTACTCACTTCGCAACCGTACGACCGTCCTGGTCATGACCGCGGTTTTGTTGATCGGCGGTTTGATCACTTTTGACCGCTTGTCGTGGCTCGAAGATCCGGAATTCACCATCAAGGAAGCGCTCGTCATCACTCCCTACCCGGGTGCGAGCGCGGCGGAAGTCGAAGAAGAAGTCAGCGATCGAATCGAAAAAGCCGTACAGCAACTCGGCCAGCTCAAAGAGGTAGAGTCCAAATCGGATCGCGGTTTGTCCACCGTGACGGTACGCATCAAAGACCAGTACGGCAAAGCCGAACTGCCCCAGGTATGGGACGAACTGCGGCGCAAGGTCGGCGATATCCAGGGAAAGCTTCCGCCGGGTGCGGGTCCATCCGTCGTGCAGGATGATTTCGGTGACGTGTGGGGTATCTTCCTGGCGATTTCCGGGGCCGAGTACACGTATGCCGAACTCAAGGAGTTCGTCAAACTGTTGCGCCGGGAGCTGCTGCTCGTGCAGGACGTGGCCAAGGTCGAGTTCTGGGGCGACCGTACCGAGGTCGTGTACGTTGAACCCGACCGCGATCGCATGTCGCAGCTCGGCATCCAGCCCCTGCAGATCGTCGAGTCGCTGCGGGACAAGAACATCGTCGCCGATTCGGGCCGCGTGCGGGTCGGTCGAGAATACATCGCCGTCGACCCCACTGGCACCTTTACTTCGGTTGCCGAGATCGAAGATCTGCTCATTATCGGGCACAGTTCCGACCAACAAATCTACCTGCGCGATGTCGCCCGCGTGCAGCGCGGTTACCTGGAACCGCCGGATAACGTGCTCCGTTACGACGGCCGTGTCGCCATAGGATTGGGCATATCCACTGTTTCCGGCGGTAACGTCGTGACGATGGGTGAGGCTGTGGAGCGGCGGGTTAGAGAGTTGTTGCCGCGCACGCCGCTCGGCATCGAGTTCGGGGTCATCTCGGTACAGTCGCGAGCGGTCACCACCGCCATCGACGGATTCATCACCAGTCTCGTGCAGGCGGTGGCGATCGTGATCGTGGTGTTGCTGGTATTCATGGGTCTGCGCAGCGGCCTGTTGATCGGCTTCGTCCTCGCATTAACCATTGCCGGGACGTTTATCTTCATGAAACCGTGGGAAATCGCGCTGGAACGCATTTCTCTCGGCGCGCTGATCATCGCATTGGGTATGCTGGTGGACAACGCAATCGTGGTGGTCGACGGTATGTTGGTACGCATCCGCGCCGGCATGCAGCCCGAACAGGCCGCCAACGAGGTGGTCGGCCAAACCGCGTGGCCGTTGCTCGGCGCCACCGCGATCGCCATTCTCGCGTTCGGCGCCATCGGTCTGTCCGACGACTCCACCGGCGAGTTCTGCCGCTCGCTCTTCCAGGTGGTGTTCATTTCGTTGAGCTTGAGCTGGGTGACTGCCGTCACGGTGACACCGGTGCTCGGCGTGATGTTCTTGAAACCGCCAGAATCACGAGACAAAGTCGGGGACACAGACGGTGTTCCCGCTGAAGGCGGCTTCTATCGCGCCTATCGCGGTTTGCTCAACACGTGTATCCGCAGGCGATGGGTCACCGTGGCCGTGGTCCTGATCATTTTCTCCGCGTCCTTGTGGGGGTTCGGATTCGTAAAGCAAAGTTTTTTTCCCGATTCCACCCGTCCCCAATTCACCGTCGATTTCTGGCTGCCTCAGGGCACGCACATCGAGGAGACTCTGAGTACGGCGGAATCGGCGGAACAGTATCTTCTGGAACTCGAAGGGGTGACTCACGTCACTACGCTGGCCGGCGCGGGCGGGTTGCGTTTCCTTCTCACCTATACGCCGGAGAAACTCAACTCGGCCTACGTTCAATTTCTTGTCGATGTCGAAGACTATCGGACCATTCCGGCCTTACTGCCGAAGATTGAACGCGGAATGCAGGAGCGCTTTCCCGACGCCCTGGTTTACGCCAAGCGCTTTCTCCTGGGACCGGGTTCGGCGAAGATCCAGGCCCGCATCAGCGGGCCCGACCTCGATACCCTGCGCGATCTGGCGGCGCAGGTCGAGGATATTCTGCACGCCGACGGCGGCGCCAAGGCCATCCGCACCGACTGGCGCCAACGCGTGAAACTCATACGCCCGGTAATGGCGGACGAGGAAGCGAACCGCGCCGGCATCGGCAGGCCCGACGTCGCGAGCATGATCAAGTCTTCGTTCGAGGGCGAACCCATGGGCCTGTACCGCGAAGGCGATGAGTTGCTGCCCATCCTGCTGCGCGCCCCGGAACCGCAGCGCGGCGACGTCGCGAGCATGAAGAATATTCAGATCTGGAGTCCGGCGGCCCAGCGCTCTATCCCCCTGCGGCAAGTCGTGGCCGGGTTCGAGACCGTATACGAAGACGACATTATCCAGCGGCTCAACCGGAAACGCACGATTACCGTATACGCCGAACCGGCTTTCGAACAAGCGAGTACCGTTTTCGCACGCATACGCCCGTTGGTGGAAGCGATCGAGCTGGGACCGGACTATGAACTCGAATGGTGGGGAGAGTATCGCGATTCCAGTCGCGCTCAGGCCGGCATTGCCGCCAGTCTGCCGTTTTTCTTCCTGGCCATGGTATTGATCGTGATCACCCTGTTCAACTCGCTGATGCAGCCCCTGGTGATCTGGCTCACCGTGCCGCTCGCGCTGATCGGGGTGACGGTCGGGTTGCTGGTCACCGACCAGCCGTTCGGGTTCATGGCCCTGCTCGGATTCATGAGTCTTTCCGGCATGCTGATCAAGAACGCCATCGTGTTGATCGACGAAATCGAATATCAAAAACGTTCCGGGAGCACGCCCCTACGGGCGGTTTTAGATTCCGGCGTCAGCCGCTTGCGGCCGGTGGCTATGGCGGCATTGACCACCGCGCTCGGCATGATCCCGCTGCTGTTCGACGCTTTTTTCGTGGCGATGGCGGTAACCATTATATTCGGATTGATGATCGCCACCGTCCTGACCATGCTGATCGTTCCGGTGTTGTACGCCATCACGTTCCGCATTCCCGCTCCCTCTGCCTGACCCCCTACATCTGGCGCACAGCACCCCATGCCGCATTGCCCCAGTGCAACGGACGTTCGGCACGGGAGTCGCATGCCGCGTACCCTGCCCCGTATCCGACTGCGCCGGCCTCACGCGAGGCAGCGCGAACAAGCGGGCCATCGCAGGGAGTGGGTTTCACTGAGCGACCGACGCCAGTACCCGCCGGGTGCAGTCCGTACCGCTCACGTCGACACCGGGGTGGCAAGGGTCAGTGCGATGATGACCGCGTAGCGGGCGCCCTTGCCGAACGCCACCAGCAACAGAAATACACCGAAACGGACGCGCATCAGCCCGGCAATGAACGTCAACGCATCCCCGCCGACCGGCAGCCACGCGAACAACAGACTCCAAACGCCGAAGCGCTGAAACCAGCGCTGCGCCCTGTGAAGCTGTCGCGGCGCGAAGGGAAACCACTTGCGGCCCTCGAACCCGACCAGAAACCGCCCGAGCCACCAATTCACCACCGCCCCCAGGGTATTCCCGGTGGTCGCCGCCACCCAAAGTCCCACTGGGTCCTTGCCCTGCAGGAGTAGCGGTACGAGAAGCAGCTCCGAATAAAACGGCAGGAGGGTCGCGGCGAGAAATGCGGTGGCCGCCAGGAGGAGATAGGCGCTCACCCCGTGTCGGCGGCCAAGACCCGACCGCTGCGGCGCATGGCCGACACCAGCGCCCTGAATATCGCCCGCTGGTCGCGCCGGTACGGGAGGTATTCGGGGTGCCACTGCACACCCATAACGAAATCGCCGCCGTTGGATTCAACCGCATGGACGATGGCATTGCGGTCGCGGGCCACCACCTTCAATCCGGCGCCGCAGCGGTCGATGGCTTGATGATGAAGACTGTTCACCCGCGCTTCGGTCCCGCACATTATCTCGGCGAGACGGCTGGCCGGCTCCAGGACCACGGTCTTCACCCGCCATGGACTGATGCGGAAGCGGGTATTGCGGTGCAGAGCACGAATATCCTGATGTAACGTGCCGCCGAGTACGATGTTCAGCAATTGTGAACCGCGGCAGATGCCTAAGACCGGAACCTGCTCATCGAGCGCCCGCTTGAGCATCCGGATCTCGAACACGTCCCGGTCGGGGTCATAACGCGCTTTGCCGTCGCTTTCGGCTCCGTAATGCTGCGGATGGATGTCGTCGCCGCCACCGACGACGACGCCATGCACGGGCCGGCGCCAAGCAGGCTGATTCGCGGTGACATAGGTCGCCGATGCCCCCGCGACCCACAGGCTCCACCGCGTCGCCCACCAACCGACCTTCAACCGCCGGACCGGACCGGTCACGCCGACGTGAGGTCGATCAACCACTTCTCGCTCTCCTGCGCCCAACGCGCATCGAGGCGGCGTGTAAATCGTTCGAGGTCTGCGGCGAAAGCCACGCACATATCCCGCAAACGCGGTGGATCCGCAGCGAGGAACTCCACCTGTAACCAGTCCCGCCAGGGGACGAGCAGCGACCAGTCGGGGCGATCGATATCCGAGTTCGGCAAGCGATAGTGCAGCGCCGGCCGCGGCTTGATACGCGGATCGTCAACGGCGGCCCGGACCCTTTCCGCATCGATGTGTGCGAATACCGGTAGCATGTCCAGGCTCCGGTTACGCGTGGGATTGAACTCCAGATACTCGTCGATCAGTTGGCTCATGCCCGGTCGATACAGGCGGTGGATCACGCGCGAGACATATGGCTTCGGAAACGCATCGATGTACGGCGTGATCTTGCGGCTCGCGTCAACGGTTTCCCGCTCGCACAGCCAGTCATAGAGGCACAGATACGCACGCAGATACGCGAGGATCGTCTCCGCGGACAGCCGCGGGAGCTCCGGGTTCAGGTGGGTACCGAACGCGTAGCGGATCGAATGCCCCGTCCCCAGCGCGCCCGCGCCGCGCAGCGCGCCGCTCAGCGATTCGAGTTGCTCCAGACGCGACAGGGGGATGGGATCGGTGACGATTTCCCACGGGACAAACCACTGGGCGGCTGCGGCCAACAGGTCGGTCGGCCAATCACCACGCTCGCTGTCACCCTCTTCGTCCGCAACCTCCTGTGCAACGCGCTTCAAGTATTCCGCGTCCAGCTCGAATCTGAAGTCGCCCAGGCGGGTGTCGCGAACGACATACTCGAACTCCGTCAGCCGCTCGCTGGCTCCACCGTATGCCGATTCGATCAACGCGACCACGTATTGCGGCTCAACGCCGGCGAACTCGATCTCGAAACCGACGCGTCGTTCGTTGTCGTCCCCGGTGAGAGTCCGCGGCGGCGCGGGCAAGGCCTCCGTCATGTCACTCGATCGAATCTACTGCGGGCCGCGGAGCGTTCGCGGCCGGCACGCACGCGATGGCCGCCGACCGCAACATACCGATATACCACTCCGACATGGCCGGTAGGTTACCACGAACCCTGGAACGGTCCGGTCCGGACAGCAGTTTTCCCACACCGCGAAGCACGCTGCGAACAATCGCGACGCGTCGGTCTGGTCCGCGGACCGAGTGAGTCATGGTTCGTCGGAAATCCGTTGCTTTATCGGTTTGAAAAAACGCAAGGTCACGAAAGTGAATGCGCTCAGAACGATGGCGATTTCGTAACGGTGAAAGGCCACGGCAGCCCCGATCGCGCCGGTGGTCCAGATGCTCGCCGCGGTCGCGGTGCCGCGCACGAATCCTCCGTCCTTCAAGATCGCACCGCCGCCCACGAAACCGATACCGACCATCATGCCCTGTAAGATACGCGCCAGGGGATCGGAATCGATGCCAAACGTATGGATACCGATCAGCACCATGCCGCAGCTCGTAATCGCGACCAACGGGAACGTTCTGAGACCCATGCTGCGCGTTGCGGATTCGCGGTCGAAACCGATCGGCAGTGCGAGCAGGTATGCGGTGCCCATGGTCAGTAAGTGTTCAATCGTCAGTCCCCAATCCACGTTCAATATCGTCATCACACCGCACCTCCAGAATTAGTTCCCCGGCGTTGCCAACGCCGGCGATACGACCGTACCGCGGTGGAAATTATAAGAGCAGTGGCGCGCTTCGCCACGCCGGCGTTTCGGCAGCTATCGGCGTCTACACGCCGATAGCATCGTAGAAGACTCAGTGGTCCTCGGCGTGGGCCGGGTACCCAATCGTCAACGACTCCTTGAACGTCAAGGTCCGATACGGGAACGGAATCTCTATGCCGGCTTTGTCCAGGGCCGCCTTGATCGCGGTAACGACCTCCGCTCGTGACTCCCGCATCTCCACCGGTTTCGAGCCGGCCCACCAACTCACCTCGATGTCAATACTGCTGGCACCGAACTCGCGCGGAAAAATCTGTATAGGCTGGCCGGCATTCACAGTCTCGCACGACTCGACGGCCTTTCGGATTACCTCCACGCTCGCCGTAACATCCTCTCCGTAGGCCACCCCGGTCACGATCTGCGCACGCCTGACGCGGTCGGCGGTCAGCACGTGAACCGGGTTCTTGAAAAGAAAAGAGTTGGGAACTACCACCAGTTCGCCGCTGGTGCGACGAATCTTCGTCATGCGGATCGTGATGTCCTCAATCCGTCCCTCTATACCTTCGCATTCGACGAAATCGCCGTTCTCGAAAGGAAAGCGCCACAATAACAGGATGCCTGCGAAAAAGTTCTCGAATATGTCCTTGAAGGCAAACCCCACCGCTATTGACACGAGCCCCAGTCCTCCCAGGGCCTTGGTCGGGGTGAGCCCGGGAAACACAATCATCGTCGTGAACAGCAGGCCGATCAACCAAACGGCGATAGTCATCAGGCGCGTCAGCAGATCCTTGAGCGACTGGCGAATACCCCACCGGCCAAGCAACAAGTGGCTGAATCTGTTCACTAGAGAAACCGCCGCCCACGTCATGGACAGCGCGATGAGGCCGCCCACGATATACGGAATGTGGGCGACGAAATCCGCCCAGATGGTGAGCAGAGAGTCGAGAATCGTGGACGTCACCTGCTCCACGTTGTCCGGCACGGCGGCCAATCCCTGATCTTCCTGGGCAGTGGCCGGTACTGCAAAAAGCGCATTACCGGCGAGACGTGGCGGAGTTCGATGTTCTTCTTCTTGAATACTCACAAACCGCAAAAACTCAAGTACTGGGCTGCGCCGGCTACGAATCCCTCCGCACGGTGTCCTCGTCACTGTTCAACATGCAGTGTACCGCCTTGAATATTTCCATGAACGAAAGCGGCTTCTTGAGCACCTGCTGTGCCCCCAATTCCCGGGCCTTGCGCAGCATCGACGCATCGTAAAAGCCGGTAATGACAATCACGGGTGGGCTTTGGTTCAGCCGCTTGAGGTGACGCAGCACCATGAACCCGCCGCCGGGCATCATCAGATCGGTAATCACCCCGTCGAATCGGTTGCTTTGCATCAACAGCGTGCCGTCGTAACCGTTGGTCGCTTCCACAACGTCGAAGCCGCCTGCCCGAAAGCGCGTCTTCAGTGCGTCCAGTAGATGTTTATCGTCGTCAATGATGAGCAATTTCGGCATACACGCTATCCACGCAGGCGACTCCGGTGCCAGATGCGCGAGCAATTGTGATGCCAGAATCGAATGCCGTTGTAGTATGCCCACTTGAGGCCCAAAATGGGTTCCCGGCCCGACCGCCTCGTGCATTGTTGTAACATTTACAAAGTCCGGTGAAAGGCTTAGTGTAAACGCTACATTTGCGTCCGACGAACACTAAAATGGTCCCACTTTGGACGCGTCGCGGTGAACGAGTTTCATCGCCAACAACGGTCAAAACCTGGGATTGGAAGGGGTATTTACTGATGCATCGAGCGCTCATCATCGACGATGACAACAACTTCGTGTCCGCGCTTTCCAAGTTCGTGCGCCGCGAAGGCTACGATGTCGACATCGCCAAGAGCTGCCTGCATGCCCAGCGCCAACTGTCGCGTAATCAACACGATCTGGTGCTGGTGGATCTGGTGCTGCCGGACGGCAACGGCATCGACCTGGTGAACAACGCGCCTAGCGATCATAAGGGACAATTTGTAATCATCACCGGCTACCCCAGCGTTCCCACGGCGGTCAGCGCACTACGGGGGCGTTCAGCCGACTATCTCGTCAAACCGATTGAGCCGAAGAAGATCACCGAGCTGTTGCAAAAATACGGCTCTCCCGCCACCGCCAGCCCGGCACCGACGGACACCGACGCCGACCATCACACCGTCGGCGATCCCGCCAACCCCATCGTCGGCCAGAGCCCTGCGCTCGTGAGCATGCTGCGTGACATCGAGCAACTGGCCCCAACGGACGCCACGGTACTCATCCAGGGAGAAAGCGGAACCGGTAAGGAGTTGGTGGCGCAGCGGATCCACGCGCTGAGCGGCCGGTCCGGAGATTTCGTCGCTCTCAACTGCGGCGCCATACCGCACGAGTTGATCGCCTCGGAACTGTTCGGCCACGAAAAAGGCAGTTTTACCGGCGCTACCCACCAACGCAAAGGGGTGTTCGAACTCGCTGACCAAGGCACGCTCCTGCTGGACGAGATCACGGAGATGCCCCTTGATCTGCAAGTGAATCTGCTACGCGTTCTGGAGACCGGCCATATCAAACGAGTCGGCGCGAGCGAGCATGTCAAAGCCGACGTTCGGGTGCTGGCGGCGACCAATCGTGATCCGTTGAAAGCGATTGAGGCGGGTCAGCTCCGCGAAGACTTGTATTACCGGTTGGCCGTCATGTTGATTCAGGTGCCGCCTTTACGGGATCGTGGCGACGATGTACAGATACTCGCGGAACATTTCGTTGCTCAGTTGAACGAAGAATACAAAGCTGATAAGAGACTGGGCCCGGACAGCGACGTTGTGCTGAGCCGATATTCATGGCCCGGCAACGTGCGCGAGCTACGCCATGTCATTCACCGCGCTTTCGTGAAGAGCGATGCGGTCGTCGATGTCAGCAGAGTTATTCCAAACACGCGCGGGACGGCCGAGGTTCAAGACGCATCGCTGGTCGGAGCCACTATCGCCGAGGTCGAGAAGCGCTTGATTCTCGACACCCTGTCGCACTTCCAAGGAAATAAACCCAAGACCGCCAAGGTACTCGGGATCAGCCTGAAGACCTTATATAACAGACTGAATCAGTATTGTAAGGCTTAACGCTCCCGCTCCCCCCGACGGGGTTCAGGCGGGCCTCGAAACTCCAACCAACCGCGTCGAAGGAGCGGAACGGACTTTATTCCCTTGCAAGTAGCGGTTCGTACGACAGTGTGGTTTTTGCTGCTATACCTGGCGGTGCTGGTCGGTATAGCCCTGTGGCTGGAGCGCGATTACCAGAAAACAGCGCGCGAAGTGATGACCGATGCGGCGGAGTTGATCACCCGACAGATTTCCGCCGCCCTGCACGAACCGACCCTCGATCGCCTGTTGAAACGAGATGTGGAGTCCGACCGCACGCTCGAAGAAATCATCGATTCCGCTATCGCGCGCTCAGACATGATCGGGTCGATTCTGGTCGTGGATAGCGAAGGCCTGGTTGTCGCTGGTGGAGATGTTGACGATAAGTTTCTAGACGCCAAAGCGATATTCGGTGACGACCTGTCCCTGCAGGTCATCAGCCAGTTTGAGCCGCGCTTTTCGGCGGGCAAACATGTTGCTTACGCCCCGATACAAGCCGAGGGCAAGCTCAGAGGTTATTTCCGCATCATCTTGAGCAACCACCGAATCAATACGTTGCGAGAACGCCTGGTTCGCCGGTTTTCCACGATTTCCTTCATCGGCCTGGTCTCGATTCTCATTCTCGGCGGTTTGCTGCACATTCAGTTGTCTCGGGTCGGTCGCGATATCGTGGAATTGATGTCCAGATCTACGAAAGAGCAAATTGAAATTGACACGCTGCCCAAAGACGAGTTCCGAGCCGTGCGCACACACGCCAGTGAGTTGGGTGGCCGCGTTAGAAGGACGCTCAGCGAGCTCGATACGCTCAGCCAGGCGCTGCGTGTGGGGATGATTCAATTCGACGAGGACAACAACCCCTTGTTTATCAGCCAGGGCGCCCGGGATCTGCTCGGTACGGGCGATGGCGCCGACATTCGGCAAGCACTAGACGACGCCTGGCCCGTGTTCGAGAAAGCCGTCACCGATTTGCGCGAGCAAGACACCTCAATTACGACCGTAGATCTGGATATCGCGCAAAACGGCGGCAAAAAGACCATTCAATTCGAGTTCTTGTTCCCGGACAAGTATCACAGCGGGCCGTACGTCGTCCTGCTGCGCGATCGCGACACCCTGGACGCACTGGATGCCGACCTGCGGGCCGCGACTCGACTACATACTTTATCCAGTATCTATCTGGGCGCCGCGCACGACATGCGTGCGCCGATCAACGCGATCATGATGAATCTCGAACTCCTCGACGAGTCGGTCTCCGGGCGTGCGACGGATATCAACCCCGAAGACCGAATACGCTATGTCGGCATTCTTAAAGACGAGCTGAACCGGCTGCAACGATTTCTGCAATCATTTCTAGAACACACAGCGCCGGTCAAACGTGTGGGCAGGGAGGAAGTCGAACTGACGACGGCCCTGGAGGATATCGTTCGTCTGCTCAGCACCCAAGCACGGCACTCCCAGATAGAGATCAACACGTGCTTGCCCGATCACAGCGTGTGGCTCCATGCGTCTACCGATGAGATCCGCCAGGCGCTGCTCAATGTCATTATCAACGCGTTTGAAGCCATGCAGAACGGTGGGACGCTGGACATCACGGTTGAACTACGCGGCAAAAAGACCCGCATCGAAATCAAAGACGACGGCCCGGGAGTACCGAGCTCGCTGATCGACCGCATATTCGATATGCATTTCACCACCAAGGACACCGGCTCCGGCATCGGGCTCTACGTTGCGCGGTCGGTCATTGAAAAGCACGGCGGTACGTTGGCGGTAGAGAGTGAGCTCGGGGAGGGGACAAACGTCATCATTGAACTTCCCGCGCACGACTCTCCGACACAGACTGCGTAGCTCCCCGGCCGATAGATTGCCGCGTGCAAGCCGCGGGCAGCGCCTCCCCCGGAAGTACCGCACCTGGGCGTGACCGGCCCACCGGTCACCGGCCGACCCTCCCCCTTCGGCAGAATCACAGATGCTCGATCAGCGCCTTTGCCAGACGTTCCTTGGCCCGCAGCAACCCGCCGCGCCTGTGCCATTTCTCGTAGCACAGTTCTTCCGCATCCCTGCAGTCCGCATCAAATCGGTCATCGAGTTTGCGGGTTTGGGTTTCCGACAACCATACTACGCAGCACTCCTCGTCCTTACCCATCGAGCGATGGTTCAGGTTGGCCGAGCCCACGCAGCGCACCAGCGCATCCACGGTAACGATTTTCGCGTGCAAGAGCGTCTTCCGATAGCGCCAGATGGAGACACCCGCTTGTAACAGCCGCTCGATGCTTTCGTGACCGGCCAACTGGGACAGACGGCTGTCCGTGTAGCGACCCGGAACCAGGAGTTCGACTTGCACACCGCGCGTCACGGCGTCCGCCAACAGGTCGGTAAGCAACCGATCCGGAACGAAATAGGCGGTCACGATGCGCAGGCGCGTGCGGCTGATGGCGATCAAGGTCCTCAGCAAACAGGCCATGTCGGTCCAGCCCAGCGTGGAGGCGGCGCGCACGACCTGGATCGGCACACTCCCCGGCTCTGCACTTCGGCTACCCGGAAACGGTTCATAGAGCCACGGGCCGGCCTCGTTCCAGTTGTCCAGAAATGCCGCACGCAAGCCCCTGACCGCCGGGCCTTCGACGCGGACGTGCGTCTCACGCCACTCCTGCGGACCCGAGGCGTTCCCTTCCCATTCCTCGGCGATCCCCACCCCTCCGGTGAATGCGACACGGTGGTCACACACGAGCAACTTTCGGTGCGTGCGTTTGTCCGCACGCCAGATGCGCCAGGTGGACAAAGGGCGAAACCAGCGGACCTGCACACCCGCCAGTTCCATGACCGCGGTCAGCTCACTCGCCATTCTCCGCGCGCCGAACGAATCCAGCAGAACGCGGACGACCACCCCCTCCCTGGCCTTGTCGGCGAGCGCGTCGGCATACTCTCTAGCGATGTTGCCACCCCAGTAGACGAACGTGACGAAATCGATGGACTCTTCGGCGGCGCGTATCGCTGCGAGCATGCTCGGAAAAATCTCCGCGCCGTTTTGCAGAATCTCGATCTGATTGTGATCGGAGAACGGGATGCCCAAAGCGTATTCGAGCGAGTGTCGATAATAGGTCGCGTCCAAGCCCACCGTGGAGTTTTGCATCTGCCGCCGCCGGCTAAGTCTCGTTCTCGATATCGCAGACCGGGCCGAATTACACACCGCGCCAAGGCGGCTATGGGGCCGCGCTTTGTTGCTCGGGTCTGGCCCGCCGGCTGCCGGGCGCCGCCCCGACGAACTCGGCGATGAAATTCAAGCTGTCGATCCGCTGGCAGACGACGTTGAAAGCGGCTAGGAGCGGGATGGCCATGAGCGCTCCGGCAACGCCCCACATCCAACCCCAGACGACGATGCTGATGAAGACCGCCACCGGACTCAGCGACAGACGACGGCCCATGATATGCGGGGTGAGCAGCTGGCCCTCGATGACGTTCAGCACAAATACCGCGAACGGCACCATCAGCGCGTGACCGAGGCCCTCTATACTCAGTATGGCTACGGGAGTCAGAACAACGATACTGGCGGCAGGTCCGATATAGGGTGCGAAATTCAGCACGCCGGCCATTACCCCCCACAACACCGGGTTTGGTACACCGAGCGCAAACAGCACGACGGCGACGGCGGTACCCAATCCCATGTTGATCACGGTTCGGGTCAGTAGATAGTGGGAGGTATCCCTTTGAATGTCGCGCATGATCCCCACCGCCCGCTTCTTGTCCTTGAGTTTTGGTATCACCGCAACGATCCGGTTCAGAAATCCATCTCCCGCCGCCAGCAGAAAGTAAAGCAATACAATGACAATACCAAGCCCGGCCAGCACTTTGGGCGTACCAACAAGCGCTTCGCTCACCAAACCCGGCTCCTGAATCTCGACCTTCACTTCCTGGCGAGGCTCCTCCATTTCCGCCAGTTGCTCGACTTTCTCTGCCGCCTTTTTGGCTTCCTTGATGGGTTCGCTCAACGGACGCAGCTTGGCCTCGATTTCTCCAGCGACGAGGGGAGCACGCTGCAGCCAGGTTTGGGCGGGGTTGGACAAACCGTACACTGCGCCCACGAGAACGGCGAGAAATGCGACGATCACCATCCCCGCGCCGATGGGTTCCGGAATTCGGGCGCGGCGCATTCGTGCCACGAGCGGCGCCAGCAACAGACTCATAATGTAGGCCAGTGTGATGGGAATCAAGATCGTCGCGGCGGCACGCAACGTGTAGAGCAGCAACAAGACGAAAATTCCGGTCAAAGTGACCGACCGTATCAGTACCGGCCCGCCCCACGCCGCGGATTCGGCAGCACCGGCTGCGTGGGCTGACGATTCATGCCCCGTTACCTTCTCGTCACGCATTCCTGTCACTCAGGCCCGGTGCGGGCCTCCACCAGCCAGCGACCCACTGCTGGGGCGACCACGGCGCGCGCCAGAAGTTTGAGATACGGCGCCGGGTCGCGCCGAACCTTGACTACGGGCCCGCGCCGGCGCCGGCGCCGGCGCAGCAGACCCAGGGCGAAACCGGCCATGAAACTCCACAACAGGGTGCTCGGCTGCACGGCCCGTTCCAGCACCTTGCTCCGCAAGCGACGGCAGCGCCGCCGTAATCTGTGCTTGCGCGAAATGATATTGGATTCTTTGTTGTCAATCCGTCGGCGCAACGAGGTCAGACTGTCTGGCATTGGTTTCTTCCTGTTGCCGAGCGATCTGCCGGCGGGAGGCCGCGAACGAAAGATTACGACTCAAGCGTTGAATCAGCACCCACGCAATCAGTGCCAAACCGCCGTTCGCGGCGGTCACCACACAAACCGCCAGCTCCACCGCCATCCCCATGCGCGTCAGCGAAACAGCCAGAGCGAACATGAGCAGGGTCCACACGGAAAGCAGCAGAACAATGGCGACGACGCCCCAAACTAGCATCCAGACGACGCTCGTCGCCGCCAGGCGGCCTTCGAGCGCGGCCAGATCGAGGGTTTCCCGCGCCGCGCCGGCGATGTCCCACCACACTGCGGAGGCGTCCTGAAACAGCGAAGTGTCCGGACGCTTGGCCTCGATCCCGTCGTCTACGGCTGCGCGCGAATCGCTCACTGCGAGAATGCAACGCGCATGGTGCTTCGCCGAAAACTATCGCCGAAAAATGGATGAGGCGACGAGACCGGCGAAGAATGCGATCCCCAGCGCCGCGATAGGCTTGTCATGGACATATTGGACGAGTGCATCCGACAATTCGGCGGTCTGGCGCTGCGCTCTGTCGCGGGTTTCGGTGGCAGTTTCACGCAGCCGGTCTTCCACCGCACTCGCCTTCTGCGCCGCCTTGTCGACCGCCTCGTGCACTGCTTCGGCGGCCCGCTCACTGGTATTTTGTGTTTCTGCTCTTTGCATTTCAACTCACCTTCTTCATGTCATGGCTTACGACTTCCAGTTTTCCGCTGCGCAAGCTTACGGCCTCATGCATGGCGTGGCGCCGGAAGCAGTGATCCACGCCACTGCGCTCTATTTCACAACGATGTCGTTACGCACGGATTGGACGCCCTTCACCATACGCGTCAAGGTTTCCGCTTGCTCGCGTTGGCTCTCCGTGTCTACAAAGCCGCTGAGCTGCACGGTTCCCTTGAAGGTTTCCACACTGATCTGCAGCGTTTCCAGTCCTTCCTCGCTCAGCAGCTTGGTCTTGACACGCGTGGTGATCACGGAATCGTCTATGTATTCACCAGTGCTTTCCTGCGTTCGCGAACCGGTACAACCGGCGGACAGGAACAAACACGATAGTACTATCAGTATTCTTTTAACGTTACCACTTGAACCCATTTTTCATCGCCTCCGTAATCTTTGTTTCACTCAAGGCGGAACTCACACCTCATCCGATACGAAACTTTGTCAATGAATAAACGCCGACGGTCTTTGAGAAACTCGTAAAAGCGTATTTAACCATATGGGTTGCCTTGCGTGGTTTTGATTAACTCGTGAAACCAAGTGAGGCAGTTTATTGTAAGTGTTACATAGCAATCGCAGTCGAGCCTTCGCGTGCTTGTGTGCAAGATCAGTCCTGATACGATCTTCATTCGACAATAGAACATAAGGAGAAAACCATGTTTGGTTGGGCAATAATGTTTCTTATCGTAGCAATAGTCGCCGGGCTCCTGGGATTCACGGGTGTCGCCGGTATTTCCGCCAACATCGCGTGGCTGTTATTCATCGTCGGCTTGATCTTGGCGATCGTGTTTTTCTTTCTCGGTCGCCGACCTCCCGTTTAACGTGGGGGCTGTACCGGACCACACCTAGTCTCGTAATTTGCTGATCCTTCGGATCCGGGAATAACACCACTCAAATCAGGAGCAAACCATTGTTGAACAGTCCCTTTAAAGCGTTGCTGACCGCCTTGGCGTTTGCCGGCGCGCTGGCAGCGTGCGAAAAAGAAGGCCCGATGGAAAAAGCCGGCGAGAAAGTCGACAACGTCGTCGAGCAGGCGGGCGATAAAGTCGAGGAAGCCGCAGAAAAAGTCGAGAAGGCGACCGACCGTTAGAGAGGCCGTTGGTTCGAGTCGATTCGGTCCAGTGGCCGGAAAACGCGCCTACAGATACTGTGAAGCCAACGCCACAAGGAACGTGGCGCTGGATTCGTTCTTTCACGGCACGGTTCACGCCCGGATTCCCTGTCTCGAATAGCACGACTGATCCGCGGCGGCGCCAACTGCAGCGGGCCGCGCCCCGGTCTTGCACTGAGGAATCAGGGACGCAGTTTGTGTCACCCGCCAACCATTACCCCAAGCCCATACATCCCGGTTATCGAGCGGCCTTTCGTGCGGGATCGCCGGTATCGTAGCAGCGCGGCACCTTGACTGGGTGGACTCGCGATGAGAAACGGTCCCGCCGCCCAAGGCGAGGCGCGGGACCGTCAGAATTCAGAGAACTGCAGGCATGGAGCGAGACAGGGGTGCGAATCGCGATGTTCGCGTATCGCTGCTCCGCGCATGGCTACCGTGGCCCGAAGATCAGCCACAGTATCAAACCCAGCACCGGCAGCAGTAAGATGACCACAATCCACAGCACCTTGGCACCGGTGGATGCACCGCTCTGCACGATCCTGACGATTGCCCAGACATCGGCAATCAATATGATCAAACCGAGCAGCCCACCAACCTCAATACCCATCGTTTGCCTCCGTTTCGCGTTGGTTATGATTCCATTGTAGCGCTTCGGTGCCGGCGCAGCTTACCAGTTTCGTTCGAAGTCCTCGACTTGCCGCTCGGCTTCCTCTTTGGCAATACCGTAGCGTTCCTGCACTTTGCCGACCAACTGTTCGCGATTTCCCTCGATCTGGTCGAGTTCGTCGTCCGTGAGTTCGCCCCATTTCTCCTGCACTTTCCCTTTGAACTGTTTCCAATTGCCTTTTACTTGATCCCAATTCACGATCGGACCTCCTGATGAAATGTAAATGATTGAGTGACGGAACACCTCGAACAACCCGTGTTCCTTAAGAGCGGAGTTAACGTACCACAAGCGCGGCTCTCTCCGTTGCCATTCCTCAACCCCGCTCCCTGAACTGCAATATTTTCAGAGTTTGGCGAAACGTGATGGGTGTTTGTGTAACCCTTACACCTCGAGCCGTTCTTGACTTGTGTTGCGTATCGCTTTGTTTGACTCGGCATTCTTGTGTGGGTGGCGGTTTTACCATGCTTCCACTCATCGGCCGGCTATGCTCTTTGGCGTTGGCACGTTGTGTGCTTTCGATTCGGAAACAAACCCACTTATTGGAGCTTGAGACATGACTGGAAGAGACAACCAAGGTGAAGGCAATCGTACGGCCGACCGGCGCTATCGCGAATCCGTAGAGGACTTCGTCGACTCGGGCGAAGTCGAAAAGCGGGAGCAAGAGCGCCGTGACATCCCGGAGGAAACCCGGGAGGAGCTAGAAAAGGCCGAGGAGCGTGGGAAGGATCGCGCAAATTCCGGTGAGCGGGACGAGACTCCATCGGGCTGATCCACCCCGCCCCGGTTATCGGTGGGAGCATTCCGGTGTTAATCCGCTCGACGGGCAGGTCGGCCTGCGACCAGGCGGTGAATCCACCCATCACGTAAGGGCCAAACCCGCGTTCGGGCACTCGAGTGGTGTACGTCCTACAACGAACACCGCGGCTTTACACGAGCGCAGCCACTGTCCTTGCCATAGGCGACAGATATAGCGGCGCGCGGCAGTCGTGGGGAATGAAATCGCGACCCTGCCAATCGCCGCGGTTGGGCGAAAGGCGGGCCCGTACGATGGAATTGAGCGGCACGGCGCGTTGCACCGCGCTCCAAGCGGGATCAGCTATTCGCCGCGTAGTTCTCACTCGCGAATGACCAGTTCAACAATCGATCGACGATTGCGCTCACGTAACCCGGTCGATCGTTCTGATAATCCAGATAGTAGGCGTGCTCCCAAACGTCTATGGTCAACAATGGCGTCTTCCCATCGCGCATCGGGTTCTCGGCGTCCGACGTACTGATCACACGCAGCTTCCCGCCGTTCATCACGAGCCACGCCCAGCCCGAACCGAAATGGCCCTTGGCCGCCTCGGCCAGCTCTTCTTTGCACTTGGCCACCGAACCGAAATCGGCGTCGAGCGCTGCTTGCAGCGCCGGGTCCGGCTCGCCGGGACCGTCCGGTGTCAGACAGTTCCAGTAGAAGGTGTGATTCCAAACCTGAGCGGCGTTGTTGAACAAACCGCCCTCGGCAGTCTTTATCAGCGATTCCAGATCCTCGTCACTGTTCTTGTCCTTAAGGGCCGCGTTGACTTTGTCCACATACGCCTGGTGATGCTTGCCATAATGGAATTCCAGGGTTCGGCTGCTGATGTGCGGCTCCAAAGCGTTCTTTGCAAATGGAAGCGGTGGTAACTCGATGGGCATGAAAACTCTCCTGATTCGTTCTAACCGGGTTCAGATTCGGGCGGCGCCGTATCGGGCGAAATGGGGTGTCGTCACCCTCACCCAACCCGCTCCGAGCAAACCCGGCATTATAAAGCCCAAAGTGCGCCGACCGAATAGCAGCGCGCCCCGAGCACTTCGAACTGTGGGTGTTGTAAACGTTACAAACCGTCGCTCACCAAGTCCATCTTGGCTCGTGTCGCGTGAAGAATTTGTAAACTCAAGGTGCGTAAATTCAACGAGATCGTACCCCATGCAGCCGGGGGTATGGGCCCGGAGGTGCCACTATGAGTAACAGCACCAGCTATAGCTACTGGCAAGAGCACGCGCACGGCGGCTGGTACGACGCGGACCGCAACGCGCGGAGCGAAAACCGCGTATCGGAGCCGGACTCGGAGCCCGATCCGAAACCCCCCACCGATCCCGAACCGGAGCCACCGGTCAAGATACCGCCCATCGACCCGCACAAGCCGCCGGACCGTCCGGATCCCCCGCCGGTTGAGGAACCCGCTCCCACCAAACCGGGTCGCTGGGCCTGGCCGCACACTGTTAGGTGCCGTGCTCCAGCCCCGCCGATCGTCCGCGCCGGCGCTGCCCTCAAGCGCGCGGACCAAGCCACGGGTCAACAACGCGTGGCTTCGCCTTCGGCTGACTGCTCAGCGACGAACAACTGTCTTCGTACGGCCTGCAGCACACTTTGAATCTCTTCGGCCACCGCGTCGACCTCCACATGGGCCAATCCCCGATCGGCACAGCGCTTTGCATGATGCCACAACACGAGACGGTCCTGCTCCCGTTTGCATTGAACTGCCAGGATACCCATCATGCGCAACAAGTAGAGGATCACGACGGAGCTGGTCTTCGCATATTCGATAATTTCGTCCAACGCCACCGAAGCGAGGTTGGCGAACGACGCCATGGGATACACGAGACGAAGCTGCCCCTGCTCATCGTAGCGGACCGCGGGCGGAAACGAGGTATGCAGCAACCGTCCGAGCGCCGCACCGATACGGTTTATACACAGATACGCAGTAAACGGGTCGTTGATTCCCGGTGATAACGCACGCACCGCGATTTGCACGAACTGTCGAATAGCGTAAGCGATGTCCTGCTCGTGAGTAACGTGATCTCCGATGTGAAATCGGTTTCTTACCTCCTCGGTTTCGGCATCCTCCAAGGCACTCACTCCGAAGACCTTGGCAATCGGGGACCGTTCGAGAACGAAGGTTCCCGGATGAATCGATATCTCGACAAATGCATCGTGATCGCCCGCCCAAGCGGCGAGATTGTCGTAGTCGATGGCCTGGACGTAGCCGCATCGCGCCGCGACCACGGAAGCGAACGCCTCCGACTCCAGAGTGCGCAACGCCGCAGCATGTACGATGTCATATTTCCGCGGATCATCGGTGCCATTCTCCGGAAACAGATCATCCAGCTTTCTGTTGAAGTCGTTCGCGACGTCCGCGACGACATTCTCGACTTGTATCGATGACGCGACATGGTGAATGAAATAGATAAGTACGAGGACGCTCAACAGGGCCATGGCGATCGCCCCGTACACCGATATACTGGGTACTTCGTGGAATTCACCTAAGGTGCTGACGCGCCGCATGACGATCAGCGCGTAAACAAACGTACCGAGAAAAATTCCCAGCGTGAACTGACCCCCTCTGTCACGCATGAAATTCCGCAGAAGCCGCTGACCGAACTGATTCGCGGCGATGGTGAGGGCGACGATGGTAATCGAAAACACCGCGCCGGCGACAGTGATCATCGAAGCCGCCACCGTGGTCAGGATGGTTTCCGCGGCGGACGGATCGTCGATACGCAACCAATCAAGCGAGGCGCGCGTTGCCACATCTACTTGGGCATCGAGGGACAACAGAGCCTGCGCTACGACGAGAACCAACACCAAGACGGTGCCCGGAACGAGCCAGTAGGACGTGGACACTTTGTCCCAGCTATTTCGAATCGTGACGACCACGATACCCCTCATTGGAATGGCGGTGTTACAACGGAACTCAGACGGCGCTTACTGGGCGTCCGCGACCACATTTCCGGCCGGTGCAAAGCGGTCATGCCAGAAAGGATGCGGCGGCGACCGCGGTCTGCGAATGGTATCAGAATTCGTGCGAGCCGGATCAGACCCGTCGCGACGTTAGCGGCCCGGCTCCGAACCGGTCTTCCAACATCGTCGGCTTGTGTTCCCGATGCGCGTTGTGTTTGTAAGGATTACAAAAGTGCGCGGTTCAACACCCCACAGGACATCCGTGAGCGGACACACGCAAGGACGGATGATTCCTAACGCTATAATCGCCCTTAAACGCAGAGCGCAGAACTAGGATCTTCGCCATGAGAAACGAATCCAGGTACGAGCAAGCGCGGCGCAACCCCACCGGTGTCTATGATTGCCCCCGCGCCGTCATTGAGGACGAGGCGCTCGACGCGCAGCAGAAATTGGACATTCTTAGAACCTGGGAGAACGAAGCGGCCCACCTACAGGAATCCGAAGCGGGGGGCTTGGAAGGTGGCGAGCCCAGTCTATTGAGGGAAATCAAACAGGCGATCAGGGAATTGTCGGTGCGCTGATCCGCCGCGTCTCGGCTTCCGGCATTCGCCGTCGCTGGCGTCACGCCCATACGCGGGATGAGGAGCCGAATTGGTTTTGACGGACTACTTAGCTTTTCCAAAACGGTTTATTGATTTCGCGCCAGACCTCGGTACGGTTGATGCCGATGTCTTTGCATTGCGTGGCCGAGAATGCGGCCAGTTGCTGCCGTTCCCGGCTGCGGGCCTGCCACGCCTTCACGCTGTCAAGCCAGTAGCGCCACGGTTTCGCCACCGTCACCTTAACTCGCTTACGATCCACGTTTTCGCCTTGCATACGCTGCGCCTCTTCATGGTTACCTGACGGCCAGCATGATAGGGGCGTCCTGTTTCAGCCCGATGTCGCCGCCACGGAATCGTGTTTCAGTTTGTATCAGCGGTCGGTGGGACACCCGTGGCGGTGTCGGTAAACTGGCTTTCGCCGCGCCGCCCGGCCAGGCAGCGCCTGTACACCAGCGGTTCTTATATATAAGCACTTACTAATATAGTGTCCGGTGCGTACTGTGATGACCTACGTCCTGGACCACAAAACGATAGAGACTACCGAGGCCCGTGATCTAGTGAACGCCGAGGACTGGAGCGAGTCGGTCGCTGCACTGATCGCGGAACAGGAAGGCGTCGAGCTCACCGACCGCCACTGGGACGTGTTCCGTTATCTGCGCGATAAGTACGTGAACCAGAGGGGAAACCAGTCCAACGAACGCACTATCGTGAAAGCCATGAGCCGCAAATGGAACACGCGGGTAACGAGTCAGGACACGTTCAAGTTGTTTCCCAAGATGCCAAGCAAGCAGGTCGGCAAAATCGCCGGGCTGCCGGGCGGAGCGGGGACGTCGCGTGCTCCCGGAATGGTTCGTAGAGTGCCGTTACACGGTCGTGGACGGTCGATGTGCTTTCCGGCGCATCATGTCGGCGGCTCAGCGGCCGTCCGCGGTTATCTGCGGGAACGACCTACTGGCGCTCGGGGCGGCGTTCTAAGCACAGGCCATGGACATCGACGTTCCCGGCGACGTTTCCATTACCGGTTTCGACGACCTGGAGCTCGCGTCCCACGTGTCTCCCGCTTTGACCACCGCTCACGTCCCGGTCGAGGCGATGGGGCGTGCCGAATTCCTGCTCGCGCGCATCGACAAACGACCGATCGTCGCGAAGACCCGGCTCGACGTTACGCTCGTCGTGCGGGATACCACCGGCCCGGTTCGGGCTTCTTGAACCCCGCCCCCCTCAGCGTCCGTCGATATAAGGATGCAGCGCTCGGTATACCGTGGCGTGTACTGGCGCCTCGACACCGGCCGCGGTGCCCAGACGGACCACCGCACCGCTCAAATACTCGAGTTCGATGCGCTTGCCCCGCTCCAGATCATCGAGCATGGACGCGCGCATACCGGCGGGCAACGACTGCACGAACCCCCACTGGCGGTCAGCGATGTCGGCAGACAAACCCGGGCAGTGCGCAAAGCCCACGTGCGCGGTCTCGTGCAGGGCATCCTGCAACAACCCGGCGCATTCTAAATCGGCAAGCACTTCCCCTACCGACAACCGGGTGAGAGCGGTAACCGCGGCGAGCGACGATATCAACACGAATTTTTCCCACAGCCGTACTTCGATATCGTCCACCAGCTCGCACTGCACGCCGGCGCCCCGCAATGCCTGGGCCAGGCGCTCCGCTTTGCTGCTCCGGCGCCCGTCGAACGCTCCGAATATCAGTCGCGCCAGCGAACCGCTGTGGCGGATCACCCCCGGCGCACGCACATCGGCAAAGATATACGCCACCCCGCCCAGCACGCGCTCATCGCCCACCACCGCCGCAATGCGTTCGCGACTTTCGACGCCGTTTTGAAACGACACCACCTCCGTGTCGTCCGCGAGTAACGGCGCCAGAGCCTGCGCCGCGGCGTCGGTGTCATACGCCTTGACGAGGAACATAACCAAATCGACCGGACCCACATCCCCCGGGTCATCACTCGCACGCACCGGATGCAGATGTACATCGCCGAGCTCGCTTTCCAGCGTTAAACCCCGCTGTCGCAGGACCTCGAGGTGACCGCCTCGGGCGATGAACGAAACGTCATTACCCGCTTCGAGAAGCCGGCCGCCGAAGTAACCGCCCAACGCGCCGGCGCCGAATACGGCGATCTTCACACCGCTCCCGCTCCGATCATACCTTTCATACCGCACCCCGCGACGCGCCGCCGCAATCTGCACATCGGCGTCAAGCCAGTAGTTCCTGCGCGCCCCGGTCGATCTCTACCGCGCCGCTTCTCATCACCGCAGTAATCATCGTATAGGCCTCCGCCCATACGGCTTTCACTGCCGGTGTCCATTCGTCGCCGTCGGGCGCGAGCCGGACCAAGTGTGTCGCAGGTCTCTGTTGTCGTGTCATGGGACTGTACTCCTACCGGTTTGGTTTGCCAACTGGAGAACGTGTGTTCACACACAGCGCATTTGACGAGCCGCCACTCGCTTCATCAGCGGCGCCCAGTTCCCGGACTCGTCCCCCGATTCGAACCTGGTGTAGGTGATTGGTCATCGGGCACTACGGATACACCTTGCAGTGCAACGCGTCTCCGCATTCGCCCAAATTGTCGAGGTGGACGCGTACATCGCGCGCGTGAATAAATATCCCGCTACGACTGTCTCCCCGCCGGACGGTGCGGGATGTTAAGTAATACGATACGGCCGGTCCGTGGTATGAGTGCACCACGTTGTAGTCAGTCACAGGATAACTCTCGATCGTTAGAGCATGCTAGTATCATTTCCGTGTAATAAATCTGTCCCCCTTTTACATGTCCGCGCTAGAGAGAGATGGGTTTCGGGCGGTCTGGTTTGCGGTCTGTATGATCGCTGCCATGCTCCCTTATGTCGGCGTCGTCGAAGCGAATTCCACGGTCGCGGTCGTCGACGTGCCGGCGGCGGGTAAATTCCTGGTCGCACGGCGCGGTCTTCCCGATCCGCGCTTCAGGCGTACGGTAATCTTGTTGCTCCATCATGATCGCGGCGGTTCCGCCGGCCTGATCATCAATCGTCGCACCTCGGCGGCCCCGTCTCATCTCGATCCGGACCTCGACGGGATCGGTGATCCGGGACAACGCCTGTTTTACGGCGGTCCGGTCGCGACCGCCGGGCTGACTTTTCTCGTGCGCAGCAAATCCCGTCCGGAGGACGCCCGAGCCGTGATCACCGAGGTATTTCTCGGCACCCAAAAAAAACGGGCCGAGGCACTGCTCCGCATGGGTAAAACCATGGACGAACTGCGATTGTATTTCGGACACGCGGGTTGGGCGCCGGGGCAACTCGACGGCGAACTGGCGCGCGGCGATTGGTACGTCGTTGACGCCGACGCCGATGCCGTCTTCACCGACGAAGGAGAACAATTGTGGCAACACTACATAGATCGCCACGCGCCGCCCGGGCTGATGGCGGCGCGTACGCGGACCAACGGCTGACGCGCGGTCGACACTTTGTAGCGGGTGGATTTTCTAAGTCACAGGCCTATCGCGGCGGAAAATAAATCTGTCCCCGGAACGGGAACCAAAGCGCAGTGGCGGGCTCTAACGCTTGGAGACAGCATAAGGAATCACGGCATGAAAAAAGTACGTATCGCAGTCTTCACCGCGGCGGCGGCGTTGTCACCGAGCGCGGTGTGGGCCTGCTCCGCGGCCGGCCCCAGCACCCACGTCGGTAATGTACTGTCGGTGGAGGCCGACCAGGGCCGGTTCACGATCCGCGATGCCGAGACCATGAGCCCCATTACGTTCACCGCCAGTGAGTCGATCCTGAAAAGCCTGGAAGCCGGGAAGGGCGTGGTTTTCGTCGACTACGAGGAGGACGGCGACGCGCTGAGAGCGGTCGACGTGACGCTTCAGTAACGGCGTTAGACCGGCATTTATACACTGACGGCGTCGCGCGTCGACGTAACCGTGAACTTCGCCTCGCTCCCTGGTTCGTCATAACGTCTGCGCCGCGCTCGCCGTACTCTCACACACGATCTTGACCGACGTCCGTGCGCGCGTGAGGGGTTTGGACGTCGCGATCGTCACCTGCTTCGTTTCGCGCGGTGCTACGGTACCGAGATTTGCACTCTTTTCAGTCTTCCCGCCGGCGCGCACGTTGGAGGGGATTTGCGTGCATTCAGAGCCGTTACTGACTACGGTGATCGCGGGTACCTTGACGCGTGGGTATGCCTCGAATCCGCCCGTGGCTGACGCCTCGCCACGCACCAAAAACAGCCCCGTACCCCAGCGTCAACGACCAGTGTTTCGGGCTCTGGCATTTGTAATTCACGGTGTACCGCCTCGGTCGATGTTGGTGGTTCGGTTCGGTACCGGTGAGTCGGCCGCTGCGATGACGCGGCTCATGGAATCGGCCCTTTCGTGAAGCCGCGATCCCGGCTCGGCCTCCCCGGCCACTCCGGTTCCCGCCCCTTGGCCGCAGGAACTGTCTTACGTGCCTTATGGCGTCGCCACCATGCGGGTACTTGCGTAGGCATCGCCTGGATGCGGGTCGGCGCGCCCCGGAAAGCGATGACCGCCCGCTCCGCCGGGCGTGCTTTTTTTCGAGCCTCCAGCCACCCCCCGACACCCCCACCGCTGGGCCGCAGCACCACCCCGCGTGTTGAATCGGTGCCACAACACGACCGACGGTGTTCCGCGAAACGGGACCGCAGAGTTTCAAAATACCAGTAATGAGCATAATAGTCTCATTTTATGGCGTTTTTTATTGACTTTTTCCATTTTATTGGTGATCATGAGACTTACAAGCTCATAACTGCTTGTCATGGCCCTACACAGGGGGCGTTCACACACCAAAGGCGAATGGAGAACCAGCATGACCAAACTCGATCCTACTCCGACGGGTCGTCGGGAATTTATGAAAGTCGCAGGTCGATACGGGCTCACGTCCACAGTCATCGCCGCGGCGGGCCTCGGCGGGACCGCGACGCTGTCCGAACTGGCCCGCGCCGCCGAACACACGAAATCGAAGCGAGCAGCCACCACCCCCAAATTCGAATTGAAATTCGGGGCATCCGGTTTCAACGAGACCAACCTCGATATCCAGAAGTCGGGACAATTGTTCTTCGCCCAAGACCTCGAGGAGCGCACCGACGGCGCGGTACGAGTCGAATTCATCGGCAGCAATCAGTTGTGCGGTCAATTGAATTGCGTAAAGAAAACCCAGCAGGGCATCGTCGACGTATATTCCGCGTCGACACAGAATTCTGCGGGCGGCGCCCCTTACCTGAATGTTCTCGATTACGCGTACATGTTTCCGTCACGCGCGTCCCAGTATCACTTCTTCTACCATCCGAAAAGCGAAGAAATCCTGCGCAAACCTTTGCGCGAACGCCACAAGATCCAGTTTCTGTTCACCCACTGTGAGCTTCGCGGAATCATGCTCGGGTTGAAATGGAAAGATAAGCCGCTGGTCAAGTCGGTGGAGGATTTGGCCGGCACCAAAAACCGGGTGACGGGCACACAGCTCGGGCGCATCGCAATGCAGTTGATGAACCTGAACCCGGTGCCGATCGCCTGGGAGGAGACGTTGGACGGATTGAAACAAGGTTTGATCGACGGTGCAGAGACGTGGATGGGCGCCGTCGCGTACGCGGGCATGTCCCCGGTGGTATCCCAAGCTGTGGACCTGAAGTTCTTTTGTGGAACGGAGCACACCGCCATGAGCCTGCCGGTATTTGAGAAACTCGGTAGTGACCTGCAGGAAGCGGTCATGGAGTCGGCTTATACCGCGCAGGTGTATGTCCAGGGGATGCACGAAGCGGCGCTTTACGACATCGTTGGCGGCACCAATCCGCAAAAACCCGGAACGGTTTTCGCCGAACACGGCGTGAAGGTCGCCTCCCTTTCTGACGAGGAAATCAAGAAGGCCGAGCAGATGTGCTCACCCGAGTTCAATCCCGAGCCCTGGAGCGAATGGCGCGAACGCCTGGACAAGTGGTCGGGAGGCCAGGATACGTACAAGGTTATCTATGATATCGCCAGGGAGATTCCCACGGATCTACCTACCGTCAACGTCAAGCCGCGGCGTTGGTGGAAGGCGTAGCATAAGTAATGGTGAGCGGGGACCGAATCGGTCCCCGTTTTTCCACACAAACCTTTCACCAAAGGGGATGAGAGCATGAATCCAATCAAGCTCGTTTTCCGCTGGCTGGACAACAACATCGAGAAAGTGATCCTGCTGGTCAGTTATACCGGAATGGCAGGCATCATCTTCGTGGAAGTCGTGCGGCGGTTTGCGTTGAACCAACAGGCGCCATGGAGCAGTACCATCCCGGTGCTGCTCTTTTTGTGGGTCACCTGGTTCGGCGCAGCCTCCAATATTCGCAACCGCAGCCATTTGTCACTCAACGAAGTTCGTTTGCGACTGCCCTATGCGGCGCAGTTTGCCTGCCTGATTCTGGATGCGGTGCTGTGGATCATATTCGCTGCCATCGTGATCTATTTCTGCTCCGAACAAGTGGCACTGGCCAGGGACAACTTCGCGATCGTCGAAGGCACGGACAACGTTATGCAATGGTGGTTCTATCTCGCCACTCCACTCGCCTGGGCGCTGCTGGTGATCCGAGTTCTGCAGAACCTTTGGGAGGACTTACATCGCTTCCGCGCTGGAGAGCCATTTGTCCTGCAACCGACATTGCTGGAATGAGGGGAGGAATAATCGATGAGTGATGGCGCTCTTATCGCGCTCACGTCGATCGGCGTGACGATACTTTTCATTTTCGGCGTTCCGATCTTTCTAGTGATCGGGTTTTGGATCGTTGGGGTCAGTTTGATCATCGACTTCACGCTCGCCAACGTCGGAGTTACCCTGTTTGAAGGACTCAACTTCTTCGGTCTTCTTGCCCTACCGCTATTCATCCTGACCGGCGACTTGATCAACGCGGCGGGCATTGCCAAACGATTGTCCGATTTCGCTTACTCGGTGCTGGGATGGATACGCGGCGGGATGGGCCTTGCCACCATAGGCGCCTGCGGGCTGTTCGCCGCGATTTCGGGATCAAACTCCGGTACAACGGCCACCATCGGGTCGATCATGTATCCGGAGATGAGAGAGAACGGTTACGACAAACACTTCGCCGCGGCGACTGCAGCGGCCGGGGGAACAGTCGGAATCATCATTCCACCCAGCATTATTTTCATCGTCTACGGATTTCTGCTCAATCTGCCGATCAGCGATTTGTTCATCGGCGGAATGCTGCCCGGCATATTGATGCTGCTGGCGATGATGGTGGCGTGCATCGTCATGTCGTGGCGGAACAACTGGGGCACAATCCTGGCGTGGAACACGAAATACATTGCTCGCTGCGCGGGTAAGGCTTACCTGGGATTCATTGCCATCGGTATCGTGTTGTACGGCATTTACTCCGGTAAGTTCTCCCCCACTGAGGCAGCCGGCGTCACAGTCGGATTTTGTCTCTTGGCCGGAGTATTGATCACGCGCGAGATCAGCCTTCGTTCTCTCCCGTCCGTGGTGCTTCGCTCGGCACAGATCAACGGCATGCTGGCCCCGCTGATTGCGGTATCGGTGGTCATGCAACAGATACTGTCGCTACTTGGGGTCGGCGAAGTCGTCACCGAATGGGTAACCGGCCTCGGCGGTTACGCCATCATCCTTCTGACCTGCATGTTCCTGGTATTGGCCGCCGGCACCGTGCTCGAGAGTCTGCCGAACACGATTATTCTCGCGCCGATCCTCGCCCCCATCGCATACAGCATCGGGGTCGATCCGATTCATTTTGCGGTCATTTTCCTGGTCGGTGATGCGATCGGTTTCATCACGCCGCCTTACGGCCTCAATCTTTATGTAGCCAGCGGCATTACGGGAATTCCGTATTTCAGATTGTTGAAGTACTCGATGCCGTACTTGCTCGCCCTGCTGATCGCGTGGTTCATCATCGCCTTCTGGCCGCCGCTCTCGACCTACCTCTTAAGTTTCGGAGGGGTCGGCTGACGCCAGGCCGCGCAAAGGTTGTCCGATGAGCAGCGATAAGATCCCGCCCGTTATGCGGGGTCTTATCGTTGCGGAGAGTATTGCCGCAGCGGGGCGCCCGGTGACCGGTACCGAGCTCGAAGAAATGCTGGGTATTCCCAGACAGACGATCCACCGTATCGCTCTTCGACTCGAGGGTCAGGGTTTCATACAGCGCGAACCCGGAGGCAGAAGATTCGTCGCCGGCCCGCGCGCCCGGCGGCTGGCGATCAATATCCACGCCAATTCCGTGTTCAGCGCTCCACGCCACGCGGTGCTGCGGTCTCTGGCTGAAGAAGTCAACGAGACTTGCAACTGCACGCTACTCGATGGCGGTGAGATCGTCTATTTCGACCGCGTGGAGGCCAATTGGCCGCATCGAATTCAGTTGCCCGCCGGGTCGCGGCACCCGCTTCACTGTACGGCGAGTGGAAAACTTTTCCTCGCTTACTCAGACGCGGCGCGCCGCAAACGTTTATTGTCCGGGGCGCGCCTCGAAAAGTACACCGAGCGAACCATCACCGATGTCGACGCGCTGATTCATGAACTGGCGCGAATCAAAGACCGGGGCGTCGGGACGGATAACGAGGAATATCTCGCGGGCATGGTGGCGATCGCCGTCCCCGTATTCGATCAGGACACGAACATCTACCACACGGTGGCCGTGCACGCCCCGACAATCCGTATTTCCTTTCAACGGTTACTACGATTTCTTCCAGCACTGCGCCGCGCTACCAGCGCATTGTCGGATCTGTATAGTGAAGAGAGAAAATCCGTTGGCTTGGCACGGCTTGCGAAGGTCGGACGGTAACGAGCTCGGGCGATCGATGCGTACTTGCCGCGCGTCTATTGCAGGAATTCCAGCAGCCTGTTTACCGTACCGCCGAAATCGTCATGCCGATACGTTACCGAGTGGTACGACGCGATTTTCGAGATCTCATCCGGGAGCGCATCGCTTTCTGGAAACGTAAAACGCGGTAGTAGTACCGGGACCACATTACGCCGGGTACGTATCGCGTGGGCGATTTCCCTTCGCAACCAGTCATCCGGCTGTGCACAGGCGTCCAACGCACGCTCGTTCAGCAACACGATGAAATGGGGGGCGGTCGAGATGCGATTCATGAGCGCCGGTTCGAACGGTCCCGCCCGTAAACTTTCTACGTCCAGAAAGATGTCGTACTCACCCTTTAACGCCTCGCGAAGCGCTTGCGCGATCTCCGAACCGCCATCCCGACGGTAGCTCATGAATATGTCGTGTCTTGCGCCCGCGAACAGATGATAGCGGTCGAAGTCATCCTCAATATGTTTCATTCGGAATGGCTCCAACTTTTCGACGTCAACCCACGACAGGTCCCGCGCTTCCCCCAGTTCTCGGTAAACGAGCTGATCGCACAGAATTCGTTTACCTCTCCGGGCTTGATTGGCCAGCGCCGACGCAAAGTTCACCGCCCTCCCGATGACGGTGAAGTCGAAACACTTGCTGCGACCGATTCGACCCACAATGATCTTATCCTCGTCATCCGTAGCCAGACCGACGCCAACGTCCAGATAGTCGAGGTTTTCGCGGGTTTCTTCGTCCCACTGGGTTCGGAGAACGCCAAATTCCTCGATGATCGAAAACGCGGTGCCCACCGCGTCGACGAGCTGATCTGCACCGCGAAAAATAGCAATCATCCCGTCCCCCATCAGCTTGTTGACGATACCGCTGTGGGCAATCACCTGTTCGGTCAACACTCTGAAAAATTCGTCGAGGCAGCGTTTGATTTCCGTGGGCGACTTGGACTGGCAGAGTTTGCTGAATCCACGCATATCGGCGACGAGTAAGGTGAGCTTTTCGGCTACGGCACGATGCTGCTCCTCACCGGTCAAAAGCGGCAGATAGTCCGCACGCACCGCCGGCTGCGCAAACAAGCCGCTGCTACCCAACATTTGTTCATAGAGTTCGGCGTTTCGAATGGACAACGCCGCTTGGTCTGCAAAGCGGGTCATGAGCTCCAGATCGCGTTTCCCGTAGGGCTTTCGGCCCCCCGACTTATTAATGATCTGCATCACGCCCTTGGCCTCGCCACGATGTACGAGCGGCACGCATATCATCGCCTTGGTCGAAAATTCCGTCTCGCGGTCGACGGATTCGTAATACTCGGTCAAATGATTTTCGACCTCGGGCTCGCCTTTGGAGAACACCTTGCCGGCGAAACTCCCTTCCACGGGTACGCGCACGTCATGAAGCTCTTCGGCGACCGGTCCGTTGGCCGCGGCAAAGTAAAGATCCTCCCTGTCCGGGTCAAACAACAAAACCGAACCGGCCTCGGAATCGGCCAGGCGACACGCGAGATCAAGTATATGGTCCAAGACCTCCTCGAGAGTCCGCATACGGTTCAGATGCGTCGCCGCATCCAGCAGGGCAAGCAACTCTTCACGCTCGAGCAAGGTGGTCGCGGAAGTATCGGTCATGGCCGCTAGCGATCGCCGGTTTTCGGTGTACGATAGACATTATCATGCAACCGAAGGGCGTGATACGCAATCACTCGCTCAAAGTGCACCAGGCCGTAATGGGATTGCACGCGCGCGGTCCGTGCCGACCGGCGCGGCGGTAGGCAACGGTCGAATCCTGGCGCTATCGGCGACACGCTCGCGCAACCGTAAGGGCGCCCGGCTGCCTTGCACCCACGCACCGCGTCCCTGTCATCGTCCTGGTGCCGGCTCTTTTTCCGAGTTCAGGTTGTCAAGCCCGCACCTCACCACTAGACTAACCCGAGCGCCTTGCCCGAACCACGCATGAAAAGTCGCCCCGATGACATCATGTGGGATCAGCTTTTCGATCTCTCATCCAGCCGCGGAATCAGCCTACAGGGCCAGCTGAGGGAACAACTGGTTACCGCGATTCTTGACGGCCATATCCCCCGAAATCAACCCATACCCTCCTCCCGCGAGCTGGCAAAACAGCTTGACGTCGGACGCAACACTGTCGTACTCGCCTATCAGCATCTGGTGGATGAAGGCTTTCTTATTCCACAGGAACGCCGCGGCTATTACGTCAACCCGGACATACTCACGGGAAGAGTACAGCGCGTCGAAAAACAACGCTCCGGCGGTTCGAAACCGGCCTGGGAGAAACGTTTTGCCTTCCTACCGTCTGTACAACGGAACATCAAGAAACCCCACAATTGGCAGGAGCTGCGCTATCCGTTCATTTACGGTCAACCCGATCCGAGCCTGGTTCCCGTCGCCGACTGGCGGGAGTGCTGCCGCCAAGTACTGAACGTGAATACGATTGTGGAGACGTCACAGGATCATTTTGACCACGACGATCCACTGCTGGTAGAGCAGATACTGTCGCGCGTACTGCCACGACGCGGTATCTGGGCCTCCCCGGATGAGATACTCGTCACCCTGGGAACCCAACATGCTTTGTATCTGATCGCGAGCTTGCTGATTTCGGGATCCGACACCGTCGGTTTCGAAGAACCGGGCTATCCCGATGCACGTAACATCTTCCTGAGGCGCACTCCTAACGTGGTTCCCATCGACGTTGACGCGAGCGGCCTGGTGGTGAACGATGTCCTAGACCGATGCGATTACGTGTATGTAACACCGAGCCACCAGTCCCCCACGACCATTACATTGTCCGCGCAGCGCCGCGCCGATCTCCTGGCACGGGCGGACCGCGCGGATTTCATCATCATTGAAGACGACTACGAAAGCGAGACGAATTTCGTCGGCCAGCCGACCCCGGCGTTGAAAAGCCTGGACAGCAGCGATCGGGTGATCTACGTGGGCAGCCTGTCGAAGACCGTCGCCCCCGGCCTGCGTGTCGGATTCATGGTCGGGCCGGCGGAGTTGATACGGGAGGCGCGCGCCCAGAGACGACTGATGTTACGGCATCCGCCCACGAACAACCAAAGGATCCTCGGACTGTTTTTGTCTCTCGGCCACCACGACTCACTGATCGCGCGGCTCAGCCACCACTACCGCCAACGCTGGTTGACTATGGCGGCGGCCTTGGAAAAGCATTTGCCCGAATCGACCCGGGTACCGAGTTTCGGCGGAACGGCCTTCTGGGTCAAAGGGCCCGACACCCTGGATGCCAACGACTTGTACGAACGCGCATTGAAAGCCAGCATCCTGATCGAACCCGGCGACGTTCATTTCATGGCTCCGGATCCGCCGAAGCACTTTTTCCGTCTCGGTTTCTCGGCAATCCCCGCGGACCGCATCGAAGCGGGTATTGAGAGAATCGCGGGGCTCATCCGCGACACTGCCGGCTAGCCCCGCCGATCGGCAGGGGCGGCGCATTAACCGGTGTGCCTGACCCGCCCGCGCCGTTCTACTTGGGCGGCAGGGGCACGACCAGTACCGGCACCGTCGCATTGTTCAACACACTCTTCGCCACGCTGCCGATGAAGGTGCTCATAAATCCCTTTTCGTGCGTCCCCATCACGATCAAATCGCAATCCACGCTTCGTTTCACGATCTCTTCGACCGGATAGGATTCACTCACATCTACCGATACGATTTTCTCCCGTAATCGTCGGTCGTCTCCCGCTAGGCTCGCGACAAAATCGTCCAGGCACTGAGTCAGCAGCTTTTGCGCAGTCGTTACTCGTTCGTTCAGTATTCGGTCGCGCTCGTCTTCATCCAGCACGTACGACTCCAGCGTAATTTTCGCGTCGTGGGAGAGCCTCTCAACGACGTGCAGCACGTGTATGTCGGCGCCGGTTTTCTTTGCCAGCCATATGGCGTAACGCAACGCGGGCAACGAATTATCCGACATGTCGGTGGCGTAAAGTATGTTTCGCACGTCAGGCAGCATAACTCAGATCCTCTCGTCTACCGCCGGCTAATAACCGAGGGCCCTGGGCAACCACAGTGAAATTTCTGGAACGTAGGCAATAACAAAGATCGCAATCACCGAAACGATGGCAAACGGTATCGCCTTCACCGAAATATCTTCGATCGTGGATCCTCCGATACCGGAAGCCACAAACAGATTTTCGCCCAGTGGAGGGGTCTGAAAACCGATTGCGAGCGTCGCCACCATGACCACACCGAAATGAACCGGGTCGACGCCCAGATTGTACATAATCGGCAGCAGAACCGGGGTCAGGATCATAATGGTTGCCAATGTCTCCATGAACATGCCGACGAACAGCAGAAACGCGATGATCAATGCCCAGATCACATACATGTTGTCGGTGAAGTCGAGCAGCGCCGCGGCGACGATCGCAGGAATCTGGTTCTCTACGAGTAAGCGGCCGAATACCGTGGCAGTGAACAAGATCAACAGGACGCGACCGGATATCCAGGTAGTGGTCTCCAAGGTGTGAAACGTTTCCTTCAACTTCAGTTCCTTGTGGATGAATACACCAACGAACAAGGTGTAAAAGATCGCGACGATGGCCGCTTCCGTAGGGGTAAAAAAACCACTATAGATTCCACCCAGGATGATGAGCGGCGCGAGCATGGACCAGACCCCCTGCTTCAGGGTGGCGCCTATGTCTGCGAAGGACCAGCTCTCGGTGATTCCTTTGTACCCGCGCTTGGCGGACCGAATGTGATTCATGATCAGAACGCCCGCGGCGATCACGAATGCGGGGAAAAATCCGGCAATGAATAGCTTGGGAATCGACAGAGACTGGAACTCACCGAACTTTTCCACGGCTTCCGGGGGCGGTTGCAAGCCCAGGCCGGATATCCCGAATATCACCATCGGTATCGACGGCGGGATCACCACACCCAAACCTCCCGAAGACGCGGTTACCGCCGAGGCGTAACCGCGATCATATCCCCGGTTCACCATCGCCGGGATCATCAACATACCCACTGCCGCCGTGGTGGCGGGGCCGGAACCGGAAATGGCGCCGAAAAATATGCACGCGAACACGGTCGCCGCTCCCAGCCCACCGGTCACCGGTCCGGCCACGCTTTCGGCGACATTGACCAGCCGTTTTGAAATACCCGCGGCTTCCATCAGGGCGCCCGCCAGGATAAACGCCGGTAGCGCCATGAGCGGGAACGAACCGACCGAGGTAAAGGCGATCTGTACGAACTTGATTGGATTCTCACCCAGGTACATGAACGCCGCAAGCGCCGAGACACCGAGCGACACTGTAATCGGCGCACCGAGTAGCAACAAGAAAATGAAGGCGCCGAACAATATCCAAACTACTGTAGTTTCCATCGTGGCGACCCTCCTTTAACGCTTACCGGCATCCCGGCTCTCGGCTTTCACCGGTTCCGGTTGCTCACCTTCCACCATTAGGTCCACCATGTGCTCCCGTTCCGCCTGTTCGGGATCGCGGAGGTCGATGCCCTTCACGAGCTTCAGATAATTTACCTGAACGATTCGGATCGACATAATGGCGAACGCAATGGGCAGAATCATGTAGATGTACTTCATCGGGACGCCCAAAGTCTGCGATTTCCAGAACAGGTTCATCTTGTTGAACACAAAATCGTAACTCAGGTATACGAAGTACAAGTTGAAACACAACCATATGAAGTCGGCAATTGCTTCGCACACTGTGGCGACAATCGGAGGTAGGGCCTTGAATTGGAACGTGACCCGATTGTGGGCCGCCATTTTTGCAGCGTGACTGGCGCCGAAGAACGCGAACCAGACGAACAAATACGTTGCGAGTTCTTCGCCCCACGGAATGGAGTATTCGAAAAACTCACGCGATACGATCTGGACGAACAACAACGTTACGAAAAATGCGAGCAGTGCCCGGCAAATGTACGTTTCTATGTTGTTCAGGATCGTAGAGAACACGTTGGAACTCGCCATCACCACGCCCTCCGGTAACAAGGGCGCGCCCTGCCGGCCAGCCGGCGGGTAGAGCGCGCCCTCATGCGGACCCTAAGCCCGACTCAGCCGCGACCCAGCAGTTTGAGTACTCGATCGAGTTTTTCTTTACCGCCTATGCTGTCGTAGTACTTCGGCCATACTTCTTGGGTGGCCTTCTCGATCCACGCCTTTTCCCCGTCGGCCGGATCGGAAATTTCCATGCCCTTTTCGGCCAACTCTTTGCGAATCGCTTCCTCGGTCTCGGCCAGATACTTGGCGCTGTGCTCAGTGGCCGCTTTACCGGCCTCCAGAATCGCCTTTTGCACATCCTCGGACTGACTCTGAAAAACCGACTCACTCACGATGAGCGGCTCGAGCGAGAATATGTACCGGATATTGGTGATGTACTTCTGCACCTCGTAGAACTTCATCGCGTGGACGGTGATGTAGGGATTATCCTGCCCGTCGACCACCTTTTGTTGCAACGCGGTGAAGGTCTCCGACCACGCCATCGGCGTCGGGTTGACACCCCACGCTTGGTACGTGGCGATCATGATCTCGTTCTTTGGCACCCGGACGATCACCCCTTGCAGATCGTCGACGGATTTGATCGGTTTCTTCGAGTTGGTCAGCACACGAAATCCGGAGTACGCCCAGCCGATGATCCTCACCCCGGCGTCGCGAATCGTGTTCTCGACCAACTCCTGACCCACCTCTCCCTGGGTCAGTTTGATCGCCTCATCCAGGCTTTGAATCACGTAAGGCATGGTGAAAACGCCCACGGTTGGAGAGAACGGCGTGATGTTGTTGATCGCCAGCACGGAGAAATCCAGGGTGCCGATGGAGGCGTCGTTCACCGTATCCTGCTCGCTCCCCAACTGACCGTTCGGAAACATGTTGATATCGTGCTTCCCGCCGGTTTTTTCCTTGAACAGCTCGACGAATTTCGAGCCCATCTCCCACTGTGTGCCGCCTTGCGCGTCGCCGAGAGCCATTTTGAACGTCTTGGCCATCACGGCGGAGCTCGAGAAAACCAACACCACAGCGGCCACGCCGAAAATCCTACCAACCTGTCGTTGCAATCGCATCACTGCCTCCTCTCGTTGAGTTTCGTTCTCCGGAGTCCGTCACTCCCGGTCAGGGACTGACCGCCGGACCGCACACTTAATCGCCGGCCCGCTCCCAAGTGTTCCAGGGGTCGCCCGTCTGCGCAACCGTACACCGGAGCGCGACAAGAAATATAGGGCCAGGGCGGCCCCATCCATGGGGCCAGGCGCGGTCACTCCGGGTCGCCGGCCGGCTCTCCATCCCGATGAATGTGCGCTTGCGGCCCCATCATCGCGCAATTCGGTCCCCAGCACGGGCCGCCAAACCGCTTGATAAACATCGGTTTTTCTACAACACTTCATCCCGCAAGTAGTACCACTTGTACAACATCCGCTGACCCAGGCGGCGGAAGGGAGCCAAAACGTGGCCCGGCAATGAGGATGTGTATATCGGCAGCGTGTGCTGGTCGCCCTTGCCGGCGACCTTTTCCGCCATCCGCCGGCCCGCTTGCGCCGAGTACATGACACCGTTGCCGCCATAGCCCAGCGAATAGTAAATCGACTCACCCGGATCCGGCTGACAGATACGGGGCATCATGTCATGGCTGACGTCTACCCAGCCCCACCAGGAGTAATCGATATCGATGCCTTTGAGAGCGGGAAACTTTCGTGCCATACCCGCCAACAACATAGCCAAATACTTCGGATCATCCGCGTGGGCGCCGGTAACCGCGCTGCGGCTGCCGATCTGTAAACGCCCATCCGGCAGCAACCGATAGTAGTGGCGCAACTTCCGTGTATCCGTGATAACCAGGTGCGTTTTGAATCTGCACGCCTCTATTTCGTCATTTGTGAGCGGCCGCGTCACCACGGAATTCGACAATATCGGCATGATGCGGTTCTTGGTGAGGAGCGGATACAAACCCGGCGGAGTATAACCGCCGGTGGCGATCGCAACCGCCCGCGCACGCACCGTGCCGCCTGGCGTGCGCAAGTGATAAGTGCCGTTTCGGATTTCGCAGCCCGCTACCGGGCTCCCCGGATGTACGGTGGCGCCCAACTCACGCGCCAGATTCACGTATCCGAACGCCAGTTTTGCAGCGTGCACCCCGATACCATCGGGCTCTAGCATGGCGCCAGCTGCCTCTCGGTCGTCCACATATTCGGCTTTCACCGTTTGTGTATCGAGAATTTTCGTCTCGTAGTCGAACAGCCGGTTCAGCACTTCCGATTCCGCTTCCAACATCTTCATCGCCTTGGGGCGATGCGCGATGTACAAGTGTCCGCCGCGCTGTGGCTCGCAGTCGAACTCACCGGACAAAATCAATTCCCGGAAGACGTCGAACGCTTCGCTGATCTCCGCGTGCAGCGCCCGTGCGGTGTCGAGCCCCCAACGCTTTATCCACTCGGAACGCGTAAGTCGCCCGGAAGCGATCTGCGCCTGCCCGCCGTTGCGCGTGCTGCACCCCCAACTCACGCGGTTCGCCTCGAGTACGGTTGCCTTGATACCGTGCTCACGGGCGAGAAAAATTGCACAGGCGAGACCCGTATAACCGGACCCGATAATCGCTACATCCACGTCGATGTCCTGCATAACCGGCCCATCATCGGCAGGCGGGTCGCCCGCCGTGGCCACCCAGTATGTGGGCGCATAGTCGCAACGGTGGCCGGGGCCGGCATCCACTAGCGGATCGTACTTGGGATTGTAAGCGTTGAGTTCTGCGCCGGACGTATCGATGCTGTTCATCGTCAAGAGTCCTTCCGTATCTAGTACCGGACCAACCGACGACCGGTTCTAATCAATGATCGGGCGTTCCTTACGAAACGCCTGTTTGCGCACGATCTTTCCACCGGCGAAGGTAAACAGATCGCAACCGTCCACGTCGATTCGTTTCCCGTCTTCTCGGGTCGCCGTAAACCTCCACTCCGAAACGCCCCGGTCACCGGCGACGAAGTGGCGCGTGTTTCGCCACTGCACATCGGGAAACGAGGTCCACACCTGCTCAAAGGCGGCGCGCACCGCGGCCGCACCGGTATGGCGGGTACCGTGCGCTTCTGAACCCGCCGCAGTCTCGAACACACAGTCGTCGGCGATGAAAGCCATCACAGCATTGATGTCGTGCCGATTGAACGCTTCGAACAACGCGCCCAGCATCTCAGTACCGGCGCCGGTGGGGTTGGCTGACATGTGCCTTTTCCTCTAGGTTGAATCGGTGACTCGAAAGCATCCGCAATATCCGGACACCCCATCTCCACGCCCGCACCGACGCCGCGGTCCGGGGCAGATACCCAATGTAAGGCAAAGGCGACAGTTAGAACAGAGCCAGATGGCACTGGTCGCTAGAGCCAGAATCGATCACCGAAAAGAACCATCGCTACGTGACCGGACCGGTGGTCCTCGCGTCAGCGACACGTTCCCCCGTCGCTCGTCCTAGCCGGGGGCTACCCGAGCGCGAAGCACCCCTCTCATGGTCGAACTGTGTCCCGGCACCAGACAAACGAACGGGTAATCACCCTCGCTGGAGAACGTCAAAGTCAACGTTCCGCGGGCCCCCGGCTCGACGGTGCCGGTGCTCGCCAGCACCGCGGGATGTGCCGGGATGAAATCCGTCTCGGCGGCTCGCAACGCCGCCACCGTCACCGCTTCGACGTCTGTACTGGCGCGTATTACCGTGAGGTTGTGGCGCATCTGCGCCCCAGCGTTATCGAGAATCACGGTCACGGGGGCCCCGACCGGAACCGTTATTTCGGTCGCCGCGAAACGCAGATTCCCAGGCTCGGGCCGCACGACCACGGTCTCGTCCGCCGACTGCGGAGCCGGCAACCGAGTTGTGGGCTCGTCTACGTAGGTGGCACGCAGATAGCGGATGATCTCAACCAGTTCCACCTTGTCGGCCCGCAACCCGTTTCGGACCATCCGCCCAATCAGCGCGATGATCTGACTATCGCTGCGCGGCGGCTGCTGTTCGACTTGCGATAACTCGTGACATTGTCCGCAGTGGACTTCGAACACAGCCCGCGCAGAGCCGGGCACGTACGGGCTGGATTTCAGGAATTCCGGATTGCTCGCCAAAGCTTCGGCGTCGCGCAAAGCATCCTGTGTCTGCGCCGCGCCGAGATCGAGCGACCGTCTTTGTTTTAAAGTCTTCTGCAGAGTTGGCGATATTGCGATCAAGTACGCGGTAACCTGCCACTGTTCGCGTTCAGTGATGGATTGCAGAACCGTCGAACGATTCGCCATCCGCCGTACCGTTTCCCGCCATACCGAGGGAGTGCGCGGTCGAGCCAGCACCGTCCGTAGGTCGTGACACTGAGTGCACCGCCGCTTGAGCACTTCCCGCCCGGCCATCAACCCCTCGCGCGTGGACAGCTCCTGAATAAGCTCGTTGTCGCTAAGCCCGGTCTTCGGCAGATATTCCTTTATTCTATGGAGGTTCTTCTTCTCGAAAGCCTCGCCACTCAACGCCTGACTACCGAGCAGATACTCTCGGAACACGATAGGCAACGCCAGTCCCATGAGCAAGACGGTGCATACGAACAAAGCGGTGCCGAGGAACGGCGCAAGTTTTGCCTCCATATGTTTGTAAAAGCGCACCACGACGATCTTGGCAACCAGAAGTGCGCCGATGGTAAATCCGGTAGCAAGATGGGCGACGGTGCGGGCCGGCAGCTCGATCTGATAAGTCCACATGCGAGGCACCATCCGAAACATCAAGTAAACGTAGATGACGATGAACGCGTAACCCAAGAGGCGATGAACAAGGATCAGTCCTTTCGGTGCTTGGCTGCGGTGCCTTTCATGGTCGTAGGGAAATGCCCAGACACGAAACATGATCAGCATCGCTACTGCAGCGACGATCATGAAAGTCACACCCAACAATGCATTGTTGAGCGCCGTCATCGTCCGGTTTCGTATCCTGCCGACTTCATCACTCTCCTGGTTTGACGGAACCGGGCACATATCTATTCCACGCCCAACCGTTCGATCGATGAACACCCGATTCGACGCGCCGGCCGTCGACTCCGCAGAAAGAATCTTCAGAGCAAGCGGGTCTTGTTATCGGGAAAGGTCCCTTGGGCGCGCCGTTGCGTCGTCCCAACGGACGCGCCACATCCTGACCTGTACCGGCCGCGAGCCGGTCTTCTGTAGTTCGCAACGGGAACGACCCGCTCCGAAGCGACTTCCTACGCCCATTACACTATACTGAGGTCCATGGATCGCTACGGTTTTCAGAAACATATTTCGCAACGCTTCAACGAAGAATTGGAGTCGATTCGTACACGAGTTTTGGAAATGGGGGGTCTGGTCGAAGCACAGTTGTCCCAAGCAGTGACCGCCATCGTCGAGGGTGATAGCTCATTGGGTGAAGCGGTGATGACCAACGACTACAAGATCAACGCCCTGGAAGTCGAGATCGACGAGCGTTGCAACCAGTTGCTCGTGCGTCGCCAGCCGGCGGCCAGTGACCTCCGGTTCGTGGTCACGGTGATCAAGACCATCACTGATCTGGAGCGCATGGGTGATGAGGCGGAACGCATCGGCCGGATGGCGGTGCAACTGGCACAACGCGAACGTCCGACAAACCAGTACCGCGAGATCGGACACTTGGGTAATCTCGTCAAACGCATGTTACACGATACGTTGGACGCCTTTGCCCGAACCGACGTCGAGTCCGCGTTGCAGATTCGGCAGTGGGACCGCGAGATCGACAAAGAATACGAAAGTATCGTGCGGCAGATGGTAACGTTTATGATGGAGGACCCCCGGGAGATTCCGCGCGCTCTCGAGACCATGTGGTCGGCACGTGCGCTGGAACGAATCGGCGATCGCGCCACTAATATATGCGAATACGTGATCTACCTGGTCCGCGGGCGCGATGTCCGCCATACGAGTTGGGATAGAGTCCAGGCTGAGCTTAGAGATTCGCGTTAGCTACATGAAAATGCCCTTGAACACGTAGAAAAACAAGACCGCAAGTAGGCCCCCCGCTGGAAGAGTCACGATCCACGACATAAAGATATTTCGCACCACGGTGAGATTCAGGGCACCGATACCGCGTGCAATACCGACGCCTAGTACGGCGCCCACCAGGGTATGCGTTGTGGAGATCGGCAAACCGGTACCGGATGCGAGCACAACTGTTGTCGCCGCCGCCAACGTCGCAGCGAACCCGCGGCTCGGCGTCAACTCAGTGATGTTGTTCCCTACCGTGGCTATCACACGACGCCCGTACATCAGCAGGCCCAGCACGATTCCGGCGCCGCCGATGAGCAGAATCCACGGTGCCAGCAAGGCCTTTTGACCAAGCTGTCCACCGCTCTTGACCACGCTTACCACCGCGGCAAGCGGCCCCACCGCATTGGCCACGTCATTCGACCCGTGGGCGAACGCCATAGCACAGGCGGTAACGACCATGAGTACGGCAAAGACTTTTTCCACATTGGCGAAGTGAAACTGTTTGTTCGACGCCGGATCGATTTCTATTTTTTGAATTCGCCAATACCCGATAGCCATGATCGCCGCGCCGACTGCCACGGAGATAGCCAGGCTCTCGAACGCCGAAAACCCCAGCCCAACGTGTTTCAGACCCTTGAGCAACGTCACCAGCGCAATAATAAAACCGACCAGGAAGATATATATCGGGACGTACTTTTTGGCGTTTCTGAATGGTTCTTCCGTCCCCAGAATCAGTCTTTGTACGCTGCCGAACAACACAAAAGCCAGCGTGCCCGCCAGTAACGGCGACACTACCCAACTACTCACTATCGAACCGATTTTCTCCCATCGAACCGCTTCCATTCCGATTCCGGCCACGGCAAACCCGACGATGGCGCCGACGATGGAGTGGGTGGTCGACACAGGCCAACCGTATGTCGACGCCACCAGCAACCATATTCCGGCCGCCAGCAATGACGCGAGCATCCCGAATATCAGATACTCCGGCGTACCGCTCAATACGCCGACATCGATAATCCCCTTCCTGATGGTGGCAGTCACCTCACCACCGGCGAGAAACGCGCCCAAGAACTCAAACACGGCAGCGATGACAATCGCTTGCTTTATCGTCAGCGCGGTAGAGCCGACAGAGGTAGCCATGGCGTTCGCCACGTCGTTTGCCCCAATTCCCCACGCCATGAACAAACCGAACACCGCGGCAAGGATGAGATAGACCGTGCCGTGATCCATGGCTAACTCGGCTATCGCGCCAACAGATATTCGAGCCGGCTGCCCACCCGCTGTGCCAAATCCGCGATCTCCCCCACCCACTCAATGACTTGGTAGAGAAATATGACCCTGACCGGAGACAGCGTTTCCTCTACCTCGAACAGTCGCGCACGCAACGTCACCTGCTTATCGTCCGTTTCCTTCTCGATCTTGTCCAATTCCTTGATCATGGACTGCACTAAATCGACCTCCGCACCGCGAAACCCTGTTTCTATCAACTCGTCAAGCTCGTTGATGGCAATTTGCGCCTGCTCGGTCGCGTCGGCGGAACGCCGCACGAAATACAGCAGATCCTTCTTCAAGGTCTCCGGGAATTCCATGCGTCGTCCCAGCATTAATCCAGCGATATCTTTGGCCTTATTCGCGACGAGATCCTGAATACGCAACATCTCCAACAGATCCACTCTGGATACCGGCATGAAAATGCCCCTGGGCAGGTGCAGCCGGATGGCTTTCTTGAGCTCATCGGCCTCGTTTTCGAGCGCCCCAATACGACTCTGGATGGATTCCGCCGCCTCCCAGTCCTGGCGGCATACCGCCTCAAAGAATTCCACCAGTTGTCGCGTGCACTCGCTCACCTTTCCCATGTGCTGTTGCATGGGTTCCACCGGGGAACTTCCGAATATGCGCGCGAGGTAACTTTTTCGAGCCATGACTGAACCAGGGCCGGCAGACGTGTTGGCGGAGCGTCCATGATACCAGGGAGGCGTAGAGTGCAAAAAATTTGTCACATCGGGGAAATATCCTGTGTGTGGCTACCCCGCAGCCCAAACGCCGCCAACGGACTCGGGAAGCCCCCGGGACCCGCGAGGAAAGCGGCACCAATACGAACCTACGCGGCGCGGAAATGCTTGCTGAGCTTGAGCCCCTGCCGTTGATAGTGCGACTGCACACCCTCGCCGTAGATCTTCTCCGGCCACTCGATGAGGGGTTCGTAAACGAGCCGTCCGACGACCTGGCCGTGCTCGATCACAAACGGCACTTCGAAAGAACGGACTTCCAGAACCGCACGCGCCCCGTCGCCGCCAGCCTGCGGATCGCCGAAACCGGGATCGAAGAATCCCGCATAGTGAACGCGAAACTCGCCGACCAACGTATCGTAGGCAATCATCTCGGCGGCGTACCCGACTGGAATACGCACCGCCTCCTTTGAGGCGAGAATGTAGAACTCACCCGGATCGAGGATCAGACCGCTGTCGGGCTGACCGTGCACCGGTTCCCAGAAATCGTGAATCGCATAGTGCCCTTTCTTGTCGACGTCGATAAGGCCGGCGTGAGCCTTGGCGCGATAGCCGATCAAGCGACCGTCGCCGCGGCCCTCGAGGTCCACCGAGACCGGCACGCCGTTCTTGATGTCTTCGGCGGCAAGGGGGGTGTCGACCACCCGGTGCTCTTCCTGCAGTTTCTTGTGTTGCTCATCGGAACGTACGACCGCCCCGCGACGCACTCGCAACTGACTCAGACGGGAGCCCTTGCGAACCAGGATACTGAACGTGCGCGGCGCGATCTCGGCGTACAGGGGTCCGGAGTAACCGGACCGAATGCGGTCGAATTCGTTGCCGTAATCGGTGATGATGCGCGTGAAGATGTCCAGTCGGCCAGTTGAGCTCTTGGGATTAGCGACCGCCGTGCAGTCCGCGGGCAGGTCCAGCCCTTCCATCAGCGGGACGATATAGACGCACCCTCTTTCCAGGACCGCACCCTGTTCGATGTCGATTTCGTGCATCGCAAACTTCTGGACGCGCTGCATCACGGTAGCTCCTTTCCCGGGCAGGAAGCTCGCACGCACGCGATACGCCCGCGCCCCCAAACGAAGGTCAAGACTCGCGGGCTGAATTTGTTCTTCACCGATTGCTTCCGCGGCCCTGATTGCGCCGCCGCGAATCAGACCGACCAGTGCCTGGCTCGGCAGGATTCCCGCGCCAAGGCACCGGGCGCGCGGGCCGCTCAGGGGTTCCGCATGTTCCAAGTTCTAAGAGCTCCTTTCGGGGCCGTGGGCAAATACACCGATCAACCGCAGTCCGACTCCCCGCAGTTGAGACATGTCTTGCATCCATCCAGCCTTACCACAGCCTTGGTGTAGCACTTCACGCATACCGTGGCGGTATCGGGAAAATCGCTGTCACCACTCTCGGCGCTTTCCGCGAGTTTGGCTTGGACGTTCTCGATGTGCTGGCGGCGGTGCGGATCCATTTCGCGCTCCTCGAGCAACCCGATCTCCTTCAGGTGCTGTTCGAGAATGTCTCCCAGCTCGGCAACCAACGACGGAATGTAACGCCCGCCCTTCTTGAAGTAACCGCCGCGCGGATCGAACACCGAGCGCAGTTCCTCCACCATGAACGTCACGTCACCGCCCTTGCGGAACACCGCCGACATGATGCGAGTCAGCGCCACAATCCACTGAAAATGATCCATATTCTTGGAATTGACGAAAATCTCGAATGGCCGGCGCAATTCGTGCTCGGTACCGGGATTCAGAACGATATCGTTGATCGTCACGTACATCGCATGCTCCGACGCCGGTGTCTTCGCGATCTTGTAGGTATACCCCTGCAACACCGGAGGCCGGTCCACCTTTTCATGCATGTGAATGATATCGGCACGCGGCTCCGAATCGGGTGTTGTCGTGGAGACACGGTAGCCCACTATCGGTTTATCGATCTTGATCGTCATGACTTACCTTCCTAAAACTTGCCGTAGTAGCCTTCTTTGAGCGCATCGAAAAGGTTGGCCGCAGTATGCGTTTCTCCATCGTAGTCGATTTCTTCGTCACCCCGCGCGGTGATGACAGTACCGTCTTCCAGCACAAACTCATACACCGTGTTCGCCAGATCGCGTTCCTGTACCAACACCCCCTGAAACGCCTCTGGGTTGAAGCGGAATGTCGTGCAACCTTTAAGGCCCTGGTCATAGGCATAAAGGTAGACGTCCTTGAACGCGTCAAATGCGAAACCGGTGGGCACGTTGGCGGTCTTGGAGATGGACGAATCAATCCATTTCTGCGCCGCCGCCTGGATATCCACGTGTTCCTTCGGCGTAATGTCGTCGACGGAGGTAAAGTAGTCGGGCAGCGCGTGATCCGCGTCGGAAGCGTCCGGCACGGCTTCGGGGTCTACGAGAGCGCGGTAGGCCAATAGCTCGTAGGAGTATACCTCGACTTTGTCTTTCGTCTTTTTCCCTTCGCGGATCAGATTGCGGTAGTAGGCGTGCGCAAAACTGGGCTCGATGCCATTGCTCGCGTTATTCGCCAGCGCCAACGAAATCGTGCCGCTGGGGGCGATGGAACTGTGGTGGGTAAACCGCGCGCCGACCTCCGCAAGTTCAGCGACCAGCTCCGGCTCTATCGACGCCAACCGCTGCATATATCGGCTGTAGCGTGCGTGCAGGACCTTACCCCGCACCTCATCGCCTTCCCGGTAGCCGTCCTTCTTCATTTCCGGACGCCGAGCCAGCATGCCCCGCGTCACAGTGAAAGCCTGGTCCAGAAGCGGGGCCGGGCCTTTCTCCTTCGTCAGCGCCAAGGCCTGCTTCCAGCCGGTAACAGCCAGCTCACGCGACACACGCTCCGTGAATTCGATCGATTCCGGCCCGCCGTACCGCATCCGCAGCATCGCCAGGGCCGAACCCAGGCCGAGAAAACCCATTCCATGACGCCGCTTCTGGGCGATCTCCTCACGCTGTTCGGCGAGCGGCAAGCCGTTGATCTCTACCACATTGTCGAGTAAGCGCGTGAAGACGGCGACGATTTCGCGAAAGCGCTCCCAGTCGAAGCGCGCGTTCGGGGTGAAGGGGTCTTCGACGAACACGGTCAGGTTGATCGAGCCCAACAGGCAGGCGCCGTAGGGCGGCAGCGGTTGCTCGCCACATGGGTTGGTCGCACGCACCTCTTCGCAAAACCAGTTGTTGTTCATCTCGTTGATGCGGTCGATAAGAATGAACCCCGGCTCCGCGTAGTCGTAGGTCGACCTCATGATCAAGTCCCACAATCGTCGCGCCTTGACGGTATGGTAAATGCGACACGCCACTCGGCCCGCGTCGTCGGCGATGTAACCGTCGTTGACAGGCCAGTTCCGCCACACGAACTTGTCGGCATCGTCAACATCCAGGTCCTCCTCCTGGACTTCCTGCTCCAGGACCGGGAACGCCAGCGGCCAGTCCGCGTCATCCTTTACCGCTGTTACGAATTCGTCGGTGATCAACAACGACATGTTGAACTGCCGCAAACGGCCCTGCTCCCGTTTCGCGCGCACGAAGTCCACGACATCAGGGTGTCCAACATCGAACGTGGCCATTTGCGCACCGCGCCGCCCACCCGCCGAAGACACCGTGAAACACATACGGTCGTAAATGTCCATGAACGACAACGGGCCGGATGTATACGCCCCGGCGCCGGACACGTAGGCGCCCTTCGGACGCAGCGTAGAGAACTCGTACCCGACTCCGCATCCAGCTTTGAGCGTCAGACCCGCTTCATGCACGCGGCCCAGAATATCGTCCATGGAATCGTGTATCGTCCCGGAAACCGTGCAGTTGATGGTGGAAGTGGCGGGCTTTTCCGCCGCCGCACCGGCATTGGAGACGATGCGTCCGGCGGGAATCGCACCGTTACGCAACGCCCACAGGAACCGCTCGTACCAGGTCTCCCGGATCTCCTCGCGCTCGAGATCCGCCACCGTTCGCGCGACGCGCTTGAACGTATCATCCAGCGTTTCGTCTATCGCCCGCCCGTCTTTGCTGCACAAGCGATATTTCGTGTTCCACACGTCGCGCGAAACGGGTTGTAAAGCCACGCCGTTGGTCTTGTTATCGGTTTTCAGAGAAGCTTTGTTCATAAAGTCAGTCACAGTGCTATTGCAAGTCGGTAAAACGTGTCAGGACAGGGAAGTGTACTGCCAAGCCGTGTCCCGGCGAAAGCGGTGAATCCCGCCGCAAGTCGCGGGCGAACCGCAGCACCGGGAATCGGGCGTACTTTCCGGAAATAACCGGGGGAGAGCCCGAACGGACTCTCCCCCCAATGTAACGCGGCCCGAAGTGGCGCCGCCGCGGTTATTATTGTTATTGAGTCAAGCCCCTGTTGTTGTGCAACTGCGTTCCCTGATTCTTTCGCCCGTCTAATGGCTCGACGAGACAGTGATCGATTCCATCGCGACATCTCCCAATTGCTCACGAATTCTCCGCACCACCTCCGGTGAGCCCTGGATTTCGTAACGCAAGTTCGCAAAATCTTTCCCCACTACCCAGACACGCGGTGGCCGGCCCGTCACCGGATCGGAAATATCGCCCAACTTTCGGTTGATTTCGCGCATCATGAAGATCAAGGTCTCCCGCTCCGCCGAATCACCGAAGTACAGGGGGTCCAAAAAACGCCCACCGATCTCGAATTTCACGTCTAACATCGAACGTTATCTCCGCGCGCAAAGAAATCTTGTGCCCGCCGTCCGCATCAATCCCAGCTCAGCGAGCCGCCTGTCTGGTACTCAATGACACGAGTCTCGAAGAAATTCTTTTCTTTTTTCAAGTCCATCATCTCGCTCATCCATGGGAACGGATTGCTCGCGCCGGGATACAGTTCGGACAACCCGATCTGGCTGCAACGCCGGTTGGCGATGAATTTCAAATACTCGTTGAACATGTTTGCATTCAATCCCAGGACCCCGCGCGGCATCGTGTCATGAGCGTAGCGAATCTCCAAGTCCGTGGCTTCGGCGATCATTCCATGTACTTCGCGTTGGAAATCCGCGGTCCAGGCGTGTGGGTTCTCAATCTTGATCTGATTGATGACATCGATGCCGAAATTCATGTGCATCGACTCATCACGCATGATGTACTGAATCTGCTCGCTGGTGCCCATCATCTTGTTTCGGCGCCCGAAACTGAGTAATTGAACGAACCCCACGTAGAAGAAAATCCCTTCGAAAACCACATAGAAAGCGATCAAGTCCCGGAGCAGGCGCTGATCATCCTCCAGAGTCCCGGTTTGAAAGTCGGGATCGGCGAGAGACTGTGTGTACGGCAGCGCCCAGGCTGCCTTGTCATGTACTGCCGGCACCTCGCGGTACATGTTGAACACCTCGGCCTCGTCCAGCCCGAGGCTTTCCACACAATACTGGTAGGCGTGGGTGTGCACGGCCTCCTCGAACGCCTGCCGCAGCAGGTACTGGCGGCACTCGGGGTTGGTAATGTGGCGATAGACCGCCAGCACCAGATTGTTCGCGACCAGCGAGTCGGCGCTTGCAAAAAAACCGAGACTGCGCTTGATGATGGTTCTCTCGTCGTCGGTGAGGCCGACCGGGTCCCGCCACGTGGCGATATCCGCCGACATGTTGATTTCCTGGGGCATCCAATGGTTGGCACAACCCTGAAGATACTTTTCCCACGCCCACTTGTATTTGAACGGTACGAGCTGATTCAGGTCAGCCTTGCAGTTGATGATCTGTTTGTCGTCCACCTGAATACGCGACGCCCCCATCTCCAGGTTTTCGATACCGGTGGCGCCGGCGTGCCGCTCGCTGTCAAAGGGGGCGGATACGGATGACGGCCCCAACAACGGCTCCGGCACATCGCACGGCTGCAACGTTGCCGGATCACCGACAGGCTCGGGTCTTTCTCCGGCGCCCGCCGGTTCGTCCCAACTCAACATCGGTCTACCTCCACAAGTTTTATAGGTGGTGTACCCGCCTCACGTGCCCGGGATCTATACCTTTGGTTATTACTTGGTTTACCCCGCCCACCCGGTGCGGCTCAGCGTCGCATCCCTATACCCTCCCCCATGAAGGGGGAGGGATAAGGAGACGTCCATGTCACCGGGAGGAGGAGAAAGCCGGTCCTTATTGACAAGCCTCACACTCCGGATCATCGATCGCGCAGGCAGCCGGCGTTCCGGCGGCACCGGGTTCCGACTGCACGCGGTTCAGTTTCCCATCGGCAATAGTGCTTTTCTCGGAATGCGTCGCACCCATCGTTCTCAGGTAATACGTTGTTTTCAGGCCCCGCTTCCAGGCCAGCTTGTACAGCGCGTCCAATTTCGGTCCCGAGGGTTCGGCCATGTACAGGTTGAGGCTCTGCGCTTGATCGATCCATTTCTGCCGCCGCGACGCCGACTCCACCAACCATTTCGGGTCGATTTCGAACGCACACTTGTATATCGCTTTCAAATCATCCGGGATGCGATCGATGGATTGCACCGATCCGTCGAAGTACTTGAGATCATGGGCCATGACTTCGTCCCACAGACCTCGCTCCTTGAGGTCCTGGACGAGATATGGGTTGACCACCGTGAATTCGCCGGAGAGATTCGATTTCACATACAGGTTCTGGTACGTCGGTTCGATGGACTGACTGACGCCGGTAATGTTGGCGATGGTGGCCGTCGGTGCAATCGCCATCGTATTCGAGTTGCGCATACCGGTCGCCTTGACCCGCTCGCGCAGCGCATCCCAGTCCAGCATCTGGTTGATATCCTGCTCCAGATACTCGGCACCGCGCTCGCGCTCTACGATGCGGATGGAGTCGATCGGCAAAATGCCCCGACTCCATAGCGACCCGTCAAAGCTCGAATACACCCCGCGCTCTTGAGCGAGCTCGGTCGAAGCCTGGATCGCGTAATAACTGATGTACTCCATAGTCGTATCGGCAAACTGCACTGCCGCCTCCGACTCATACGGCGTCTTCAGCATATACAACGCGTCCTGAAACCCCATCAGCCCCATACCCACCGGTCGGTGTCGAAGATTGGAACGTCGGGCCTGGGGTACGCTGTAGTAGTTGATATCGATCACGTTGTCGAGCATCCGGATCGCCGTGCGGACGGTGGCGGCGAGCTTTTCGGTATCCAATCGATCACCGACGATGTGTGCCGGGAGGTTGATGGAGCCCAGATTGCACACTGCGATCTCTTTGTCCGATGTATTCAGAGTGATTTCCGTGCACAAGTTGGAACTGTGCACGACGCCTGCGTGCTGCTGCGGGTTGCGCAGATTGCAGACATCCTTGAACGTCATCCATGGATGGCCGGTTTCGAACAGCAGCGACAGCATCTTGCGCCATAACTGTACGGCCGGCATGCGCTTGTAGTTTCGGATTTCGCCGCGGTCGGCGCGCGCCTCGAACTCGGTGTACGCCTTCGCAAACGCCTCGCCGGACAGGTCGTGAAGCGCGCCGACTTCGTCGGGCGAGAACAGGGTCCAATCCTGGCCCGCGGCCACCCGTTTCATGAACAGATCCGGAATCCAGTTGGCGGTGTTCATGTCGTGGGTGCGTCGCCGATCGTCGCCCGTGTTCTTACGCAGTTCGAGGTATTCTTCGATATCGAGATGCCACGTTTCCAGATAAGAACAAACAGCGCCCTTACGCTTGCCGCCTTGATTTACCGCCACCGCGGTATCGTTCACAACTTTGAGAAACGGCACCACGCCCTGCGACTTGCCGTTGGTCCCCTTGATGTGCGCACCCATGGCGCGCACCCGTGTCCAGTCGTTACCGAGTCCACCGGCGAACTTCGACAACAGAGCGTTGTCTCTGATCGCGCTGTATATGCCATCGAGATCATCCGGTACCGAGGTCAGATAACAAGACGACAGCTGCGGGCGCAGTGTACCTGCGTTGAACAGGGTTGGCGTACTGCTCATGAAATCGAATTTCGACAGCACGTTGTAGAATTCGATGGCGCGCTCTTCGCGATTGATCTCCTGTAGGCTCAAACCCATGGCGACGCGCATGAAAAACGCCTGCGGCAGCTCGAAACGCGTACCATGGCTGTGTATGAAGTATCGGTCGTACAGAGTCTGCAGACCGAGGTAGGTGAATTTGAGATCCCGATCGGGCGCCAACGCACTGCCCAACTGATCGAGATCGAACTCCAACAATTTCGGATCGAGAAGCTCGAGTTCGACACCATGCGCGACGAAGTTCCTGAAATACTCGGCGTAGAGCCCGGCCATCTCCGCTTGGGTCGCGGTCTGGGTGTGAAAATCGATGAACTGCAATGCTTCGTGCCGCGCCTGGTCGAGTAACAGGCGCGCGGCGACGTAGGTGTAGTTGGGCTCCGCCTCGATCAGCGCGCGGGCGGACAGGATCAGAGCCTGCGCCAGTTCGTGTTCGGTGATCCCATTGTAGACGTTGCGCAGCGTATCCTGGATGATGCGCGCGGCGTCGACGTCATCCGTCCCTTCGCAAGCCTCGGTGATCAAACGTTCCAAACGTCGAACGTCGAGGGTGGTGGATGTGCCGTTCTTGCGCGACACCTGAATCTCGAGTTCGCCGCCGCCGCTTTCTTGCGTGGCGCTCTTCGCCGCACGCGCCTGCGCCCGCTGCTCGCGATATAGGACGTAAGTTCGCGCGACCTTCTGCTCGCCGGCGCGCATCAGCGCCAGCTCCACGTGGTCCTGGATGTCCTCGATGTGAACCGTGCCCCCGCCCGGCAGATTGCGCGTCACCGCCCGCATCACGTCTTCGGTCAAACGACTGACGAGCTCGTGCACACGCGCACTGGCAGCCGCCGTGCCCCCCTCCACGGCCAAGAACGCCTTGGTCATCGCGACCGCAATTTTGCTGGCGTCGAAAGGCGTGACTTTCCCGTTGCGCCGGATGACGCGCATGTCGCCCGGCCGGTTGGCACTCAGATCGACCGCGGCCGGCACAGGCGTCGGCCGCGGGCCGTTCTCCGGCGCCTGATCCTCCCGAATGAATGGTGTGTTCTGCATCGCTCCTCCCGCTGTGAGTCTCGCAGCGCGACGCATCCTGCCCGTGAACCCCTCGCTCCCCTGAGTGCGCCCTTCTTAAGACTTGACGACTGCCATACCACTGCTGCGGCCCGGATTCCGCAAACCCCTATATATTGTGGTAACGAGCCGTAGCGAACCTAAGATAATGGGTTTTGGGCGAAATCGCAATAGCGAACGGCGGAAAATGACGAGCCCGGCGACAGACGGGCGCGCGGGCGTGTACGCTGCGCCTAGCGGCGTTCCGTCAGTGCCCAGAATCGGGCGATGTGGTAGGCGGCGCAGATACCGGCGGCAAGTACGTAGTCGGTCGCGCGGCCGCACTGATCCGGCTGCGGATCGACCCCGGCTGGGGCCGGATTGATCGGGACACCGTGGTCCATGCCGTCCAGTAAGAACCATTCGACCACCGGTCGCCCGTGCGCGTCGTGGTACTCGCGACGGAGGTGACCGGCGATCGATTGTTCGTGATCGGCGCGCGCGTCGGTACCGTGCACACCGGTCCACTGATCGACGAGCTCGGCCGCGTTCCGCGCGCCGACGGTTCGGTCGGCGGTCCCGTGCCAGATCGACACGCGCGGCCAGCGCGGCGGGCGCGGCGCGCCGGACTCCCACACGCGTTCTCGCCAGACGTGCGGCGCGTGGTCGAACCCGGGCTCCATACAGGCGAAGGGATCGGTAAAGCCCAACCACAGCGCGGCATAGGACACGGACGCCAGGGGAACGTAGTCGGGAACCCGCGAACACCGATAGGGAATCCCGGCGACAATGGCGCCCCCGGCAAACGTCTCCGGGTACGCTGCCAGCATCACGGCGGTCATCGCGCCGCCGGCGGACAGTCCCGTGATGAACACGCGTTCCGGGTCCAGCGACCACTCGCGGATCGCCGTGTCGGTCATCTGTTTGATCGACAACGCCTCGCCGTGGTCACGCACTTGGTCGCCGCGGTAGAACCAATTGAAGCAACCGAGCGGGTTGTTGCCCCACCAAGGGTGGGTCTTCTGTTCCGGAAACACGAGTGCAAACCCAAAGCGGTTCGCCACTTCAACCCAGCCGGTCTCGTCGTCGTAGGCGGCCGCCGACTGTCGACAACCGTGTAACGCGACCACCAGCGCGGCGCCGGTCGCAAGACCCGCAGGCCGATATCCCCACATCCGCAAGTTGCCCGGATTGCTGCCGAACTCCTCGATTTCGACGCGCTGGGCGGTCGCTACGTCGCTACTCCCCAGACCCGCGACCAGCGCCACTGCCGGCAGTCCGCCGACGACACGGCGGCCCAGACGCGAGAACCGGCTACCAGGCCCGGAACGGGTGCTGCGCGAGGTACGCATTCAGATACCGGACATCTCCGGATACCTCTTCGCCGAGCCATTCCGGGCGTTCGAACGGCTGGTTCTCGCTTTCCAGCTCCAGCTCCGCGACCACCAGACCGGTATTGTCGCCGCCGAACTCATCCACTTCCCAGGTATGGCCCCGATACTCGATGAAATGTCGCCGTTTGACGAGTTGCCGGCCGGCGCAGAGCTCGCGGAATATCTGTTCCGCGTCCGTCATCGGAATGTCGTAGTCGAACTCCACCCGGCGCAGAGCGGTGCTGGCCTGCTTGATGTTCAGGGTCGCGCGACCCGCCTGCAGACGCACCCGCACGGCGCACTGATCATTGATCGCCAGATAACCCTGACGGTAGTCGGCGGTGCGTGTCGCCTGGGTACGCCACGCATCACCGACAACCAGGAATTTTCGCTCGATTTCTTCAGCCATGATCCTCTCCGGAGCTTGCCGGATACAGGGCTTGCCGGATCTCCGACCACAACAGGCGAAACGCGTGCGCGGCGGCGCCACGCGGGGCAAACACGTCGACCGCGGCGCGCTGCGGGCCCATGCGCTCCACGTCCGCGGCGTACGGAACGAAACTGCGTAATACGCCGTCGGTGCGCTGCGGCAGGGTTTCCATTATTTCGCGATGCAATCGCTTGCGGCGATCTACCATGGAGAAAAACGGCAATACACGCAGATCCGCGTCGCGCGAACCGTACAGAAATTCGCGTAACTGCCGCAAGGTACGCAGCGACAACGTCGTCGGAATGGTGGGGACCAACAGAGCGTCCGCGGCGCGAAACACGTTTTCCGAGACCAGCGAAATACTCGGTGCACAGTCCAAAAACACGTAGTCGTACTCGTCCTTGAGGGGCTTTAAGAGACTGCGCATATGTTTCTTGCGTTTCGTCTGGTCGTCGAGCACCAAATCCAGGTTGCGATGAGAAAAATCCGCGGGAACCAAATCGAGATTCGGATAGTCGGTGGCCTTGATGCGCCGCCTCAAGCCGTGCTTGTGCTCCAGCAGGCCCTCGCTCCCGCCTTTGAGTTTGGGTTTGATACGAAAGTAATAGGAGGCAGCGCCCTGCGGATCGAGATCCCAAACCAACGTGCGGGTACCCCCGAGCGCACTCAGATAGGCCAGATTCACCGCCGCCGCGGTCTTGCCGACACCGCCCTTGATGTTGTAAATCGCGAGTACTTTCATGTCTTGAACAGTTTCTTGAACGCACCGTGATGAGCGGTGAAACCGGCGAACCGGTCCGCGAACTCGGCGCGCGTAGCGTGCTGCGCGGTGCGCAGGCGTTCGACCAGTTGGCCGATTTCCATCAGCACCTCCACGTCGTTACCGTTCTGGGCCGCCAGTGCACGGCCGATGCGACGCAGGTTTTGCTGCTGTACGCTCTGGTCCTGAAACGTGCCGAGATAGTCTTGCAGGCGGCGCAGATCCTTGATGCGTCGCGCCATGCGGCGCTTAGGATACAGGTTTTGGTAGGCTTCCATAACGTATCGCAGCTTCTTGCACGTCTTGCGCAGATCGTGCAGCGCCTCGTCGCCAGACGTCGCGTTTACCGACCGCCCGTCACGCAGCACGCGGCGATACAGCCGGTAGATGCGCCGGCTCGCAAACTCTCGCGCCGGCGCTTCCGCCTGCGCGCCTTTACCGTCTGTCGCCGCGTCGAGGAACGTCGACCACCGGTGCATCAGGTTGCGGTACCGGGTGCCGGCCAGCGCCCGCTTCAGATCCGCTCGTGCGGTGTCCCGTTGACGGCGTAAATAACGGACCAACGGCGCCAAGCGCTGGTCCTGCGTCGCGGCAAATTCGAGACACTGGACGTCCAGATCCCGTGCATCGCTGGTTTCACCGGCCAACCAACGGAACTCGTCGCGAAACGGTTGCAGCGCGTCGTCGGCGAACAACCCGGCCGACTGCGCCAGCAGGGCGCGCGTACGCCGGATCGCCACGCGAAAATCGTGCAGATACTCCGGGTCCGCACCGGCCACGGTTCCGGCTTCGTTCCACTGCATCACACGCGCCAAGTGTCTCAGCACCGCGACCGTCGCCTGTTGGGCGGTCTGACCGGTGTCCAGCGGCACCTCCAATTTCGGCGAGTAGTCCCCGGGAGCGCGGTCCGCCTTCGCCAGCGCCGCACCCAGCATATCCAGCTCGCTTTCCTCGGCACCGCTCGCCTGCAGCACCGCGGCGACCCGCGCGGTAGCGCGCGGATAACCGCGTAACGGGGTGAGCACCACGCGCGTTTCGAGCGCGCCGCGCCGGCGTCTACCGATCCAAACTTGCGGCGCTCCCTTTTCGAGCCGGGCGAGGGTTTTGCCCTGGTCGTCCAGCACCGACACCGAAATAATCGGGCCGCGCAGTTCGCATACTGCACACAACTCACGCGGTTCGATGAGCGCCGCCAGCCGGCGACCCAAGGGCTCCGGCAACGACGCGGCATCGCTCGGCGCGGCGTCCACCGCAAGCGACAGGTGCGCGCCGCTGCGCGTATCGAGCCAGACCAACCGTCGTCCGCCTCGGCGCCCGTAACGTTCGCCGGTGAGGAGGTGACCGGCGCGAAACAGGCGCCAGTCGAAGGTGTCGTAAAAGGTACGGACGATGGAACGCGGCGCATTAACGTCGACGCGAAAAACGCCACGCAGCGTGGTCAGGCACCGCTCCCAGGTGGCGTCATCTGGAAGCCGAAGCTCGCGTGCGCGGTAATTCCCGAGCACTCCCCGTATGCCCCCCATCAATCCGCGACGGTGGCGATATCCGCACGGGTCTCGAGTCTTGCGGACGGCAGCCAGGCCGCCATGACGACTGCCGTCAGCGCGACACCAGCGAGCAGTGCGAACACCCAGTAGAATCCGCCGGTGGTTTCGGTGATCTTGGCGACCAATAACACACCCAGCGGCGCAGCGCCGAAGGTCAGTACGAACTTGACGCCAAACGCGAGTCCGTGCCGCCGGTCCGGCGTATAGCGCGCGAGCAGCATCACCTCGGCCGGCAATGCGCCGACGCTGGCCATTACCATCAGCGCCGCCACCATCAGCAGCGGTAACCCACTGAAACCCGCCGCCAGCCACAACAGAGGCACCTGCAGCAGTATGGCACCGACATACACCCGTTTGAGGGGAAATCGATCGGCCAGATACCCACCCCCCATCTGCATGAAAGCAGCAGCGGTGTACACCGCGGCAACCAGCAATCCGACCCCCAGCGTGCCGTCACCCGCCAGGCCCTCGTGCCTCAGCGCGAAGGTTTTCGGCAGCGCGGTCTGGGTGGTCTGAAAAATCAGCCCACCGCAGAACATGGTAACCAACAGTATCGCGAACACCCGCACGAGATCGGCGCGCGAGTGGACCTCCGCAGGCTGTGCGTCGGTGGCGCGGTCGGCAACCCATCCCTTGTGAACGTAGACGAGTAGCGCCGCGCCGGTGGCCACACAAATCACGCCCGGTACGATAAAGGCCGCGCGCCAGTGAATCAGGTCGATCAGCGCGCCCGCCGTGACCCCCGCGAGAGCGGCGCCCAGCGTGCCGAAGATACCGTTAACCCCCAGCGCCTTTCCACGCCCGGCGCCGGCGTTGCGCACCAGCCACGGAATCCCCACCGGGTGGTAGATGGCGGCAAATACACCCAGGCCGGTGAGCGCCAGCATCAAACTGACGGTGGATTCGGTCAAACCGGCCGCTATCGAACACAGCCCTAATCCGAAGAAGAACACCACCATCATGCCCGGTGCACCGAACCGGTCGCTCAGCACACCGGCGGGCAGCGCCGCGACGCCGACCATTAACGCACCCAAGGTCCACAGTTCTATCAACTCGTGGTACGGCAACTGCCAGTCGCGCTCCAATGCGAGCACGATGACGAAATAAAACGCCGTACACAGGTGAATGTACAAGTGGCCGAGGCACGAGAATACGACGGTGGCGGTGGGCAGGCGCGTCATGGGTTACATAGGTAACAAGAAAACCTGGGCACGGCAACCGATCTGCCGCGATTTCCCACCGACTTATGTCAACGCCAGATATCCACGTCCCTACCCTGTTCGCGAATGTGTTCGGCACGCGCCGATATATAGCGCTGGAAACTGGGCTGCTCCCGATAAGCGGCCGACCGCACGTAGTCGAAAATAGACTGGGTGTGAAAGATCTTGAAAAAGGCCTCGCTGCGGATCACCTCGATACCGTCGTCGAACAAGACAATGGTCGGCGCATATTTCACGTCGAGCTCGCGCGCCCAGTCCCGCGCGGTGGTGTGCTCACCGGACGGAGTGACGAGCGGTGTTTTCGACCACATGTCGAGCTGCACGCTGTGGAAAGCGGTCACGATGGTCCGGGTTTCCGGGTCGGTGAGTACGTATTCGTGAAGACTGTCACAGTTGGGACACTGGGTTTGTTCGAAAAACACCGCCACCGGCCGCCCGTCGGGCGGGGCCGATAAATCAAACGGCGGCGGCGTGAAGAAATCTTCGCGGTGCAATGCGCCGGCGTCGGCAGCCGGGGCCTGTTTCTCCAGAAACTCCCGGTAGGTCAGATCCTGCTCCATGCGCCCGGTCACGTAGTCCAAGGCCAACTTGAACCGGGTCGGCGGCAGATAACCGTCAACCCGCAGCGCCACACCGCCCTGCTCGTTGAAGAACAGCAAGGTCGGTGTGAACTGGACTCTGAGTGCGCGCGCGAACTGCTTCTCGGTGTAGGCCTGCCCGTCGACACTCACCACCTCGCGGTCCCCCCACATGTTCAAGGCCACGACGTCGAACTTGGCGCGCACTTGCTCTTCGATGTCCTTCTGGGAAAGATTCCGCTCCACCAATGCATTGCAGTACGGGCACCCGTCCTGATGGAACAGAACCAATACGCGCTTGCCCCGGTCGCCCGCCTCGCGTACGTCTTCGGCGAAATCGAGAAAACTCTCTTTGAACCAGGAGGGATATTCGGTGGGCTTGGCACCCAGAAACCGGCCGGTTGGGGGCTTAGGGGTGGTTTCGGCGTACGCGACGGCTGCCGGCGCGACAAGCGCCCAGGCGAATCCCAGCAACAACAAGATCGAACGTACCGGATGCATCAACACTCCCCCGCCGGTGGCGGCGTGCACACCGGAGTGTAATTCGCAATCTGGGCGCCGACTACCCACCATGCGGGATAACCGCACGGCGGGCCGTCTATGGCGAATCGTTCACACTGTGCAGCCCGGATGACCCTCCAGATAGTGGTCGAGAACGGTACGCAAATGCGCTATGTGCCGCGTGTGGCGTAGTGTCTCGGCGTGATGCATTTCGTCGGCGAGAATGTCGCAGATCCTCTGCTCCCCTTCACGCGTATGCAGCAAACTGTCGGCGAGCTCGATAGCGGCCAGTTCCGTAATACGCTCATGGTGGGCAATAACGCTGATTTCGTCTTCCGTGAGCCCGCAGTAAGCCAGGCAATCGCTGAACGTGAGCATGTTTCCTCCTCCGCGGTTCACCGTGTCCAACTGTAACCCCTGAACCACGATTCGATTTGACCACATTCGCGGTCCCCCGTTTCACCACCGGTCGGAGAAACGCAAACGCAGGTCAGCGTCGCGCCGACCGCCGCTCAACCCACGCCGAACATCTTCTTGAGGTTGTCGAACCCCGCCTCATAAATGCCCTGAATCGCTTTCATGGCGTCGGTTTCCGATGCACCGGCGGGTTCGAACGAACTCGACCATTCCACCTCACAACCGTCCCCGTCCGGACGCACGCGAATTTCGGCCGTATAGCCCTCGACCGGGAGCGGACTTTCCAGTATCGAGTAGGCATACACATGCGCATCATCATCCGACGGCTGGAGACGTTCTACAATCTGACCGCCGCCCACCAGATGCAGACGCCGGATCGTCCCGCCCTCCTCCAATTCGCTTTTTTCCACGGCCGGATGCCAGTCCGGCAACGCATTGAATCCGCCGATCAGATTCCAGACTTTATCCGGGGCAACATTGAAATGAGACGACATTTTGACATTTGCCATGAGTTTCTCCTTCGGTTATGAAACGCCGTCCAAGCCGCAACGAGCGCTTGTGCCCGGCGACGGACGGCTCACAGATTACTGCAAATCCCGATCGCGCACCACGGACCCATCGGCGCCCGATCCGCCCGCCGCCGGGATTTGCCTTGGAAAACGTCGAGCATTCTGAAAGAATCCCCCGCTCGTCGTCGCAAACTCATCCTTAGGAATCCGTGAAACGCCTAGTGTTGATCTTCTGTGTCTCGGCCGCGCTGTCCCCCGGGGCGCTGGCCGAGACCCGCTTCGTCACCGACCAGTTCAAGATTACCATGCGTTCCGGGCAAAGCACGTCGCACAAGGTGTTGCATATGCTGGAAAGCGGCACCGCGGTCGAAGTGCTAGACAGCAACGCGGATACCGGTTACAGCCAGGTACGCACCACCGACGGGCGCACCGGTTTCGTGCTGACGCGCATGCTGATGAGCGAACCGAGCGCGCGGAACCGTCTTCAGTCCGTCGAATCGCAGCTCGCGGAGCTCAAGCAGGAGCCGGAGAAGCTCGCCAGTAAGCTCACCACGCTGGAAGAGGAATACGAGACCCTGAAGACCGCTCATGCGCTGCTGCAAGAGGACAACAACGCGCTTGAGCAGGAACTGGAGACGATCCAGAAAACCGCCCGGGACGCGGTCGCGATCGCCAAGGAACGCGAGGGATTACGCAAGCGAGTGGCCTCGCTGACCCGTCAGGCGGGCGAACTGAAGCTCGAAAACCAGGATTTGCGCAACCAGTCCGACAAGAAATGGTTTCTGACCGGCGGCGGTGTGCTGGTGGGCGGCATCCTGCTCGGGTTGATCCTACCGCGCCTGCGCGTGCGGCGGCGCCGCGATTCCTGGGGATCTTTCTAAAGCGCGCCGGCGGTGGGCAGAATGAGCCTTTCGGTTGCGAACCAACGCAGCGGCCAGGTTGCGGTATCATGACCGCCGAGCCGACGGCTGCGGTGCGACCGTGAAACAGAAAGTCCTGAGTGCATTTCCCGATGCCGCCCACGACCATGTGAGCTGCGTGCGCGATGCGATCGCTGCGGCGGAGTCGGTATGCGGTCTACACCGGGCGCGTCTCACGCCGTTGCGAAAAGCGGTCCTGGGGTTGATCTGGGGCAGCCACAGCCCGGTCGGCGCCTACGACATCCTCGAGCAGCTACGCGCCGAACGGGAACGGGTGGCGCCGGCCACGGTATACCGAGCGCTCGATTTCCTGATCGAATACGGATTGATTCACAAGATCGAATCCTTGAACGCATTTGTCGGCTGCGGCGACCCACGTATTCCCCATAGCGGCCAGTTCATGATCTGTAAACGCTGTCAGAGCGTGGCCGAGCTAGCCGACCCGGAGATCGATCTCGCCGTGGAACGGCGCGCACGCAGCCTGGGTTTCGCCGTCGATCGTCAAACGGTCGAGGTGATCGGCGTGTGCGGGGCATGCGCCGGGGCCAGCGACTGACTGTACTACCTAGCCGTTGGCGCTCTGGTAGTACTCCATCAAGATGTGCGCCACTTCCGGCCGGGAGAACTCGGGCGGGGGTGCGATTCCCTGGCCCAGCATCTCCCGCACTTTGGTCCCCGACAACAGCACGAAATCCTCTTTGCTGTGATCCGGCGCGTCGCGCATCATCACGACCCGGCCCAGTTTCTTTGAATAGGCAGTGTGATCGGCACGAAAAATCTCGATTTCCAGCGCGCCGGCCGGCACCTCTTCGTCGAATATCGTCTGTGCGTCGAAAGCCCCGTAATAATCGCCTACCCCGGCGTGATCGCGGCCCACGATGAAATGCGTCGCGCCCATGTTCTGGCGAAATATGGCGTGCAGCACCGCTTCGCGAGGGCCGGCGTACAGCATGTCGAATCCGTAGCCGGTGATGAGCACCGAATTGGGCGGGAAATAGAGCTCAACCATCTTGCGGATGGCGGCGTCTCGCACCGGGGCCGGAATATCGCCTGGTTTGAGCTTGCCGAGCAACATGTGCACCACGCAGCCGTCGGCGCCGACCGCCTCCATCGCCATTTTGCACAACTCCTCGTGGGCACGGTGCATGGGATTCCGGGTTTGGAACGCCACAACCCGTTCCCAACCGCGTGCAGCGATCTCTGCGCGGATCTGCCCGGCGGTACGAAACGTCCCCGGGAAATCATCGGCGAAGTAACTGAAATTCAAAACCCGCAACGAGCCCGACAATGCCGTGCGGCCGTGTCCGAGAAACGTCGCTACCCCGGGATGTTTGGGGTCCAGAGTACGGTAGACTTTCTCAGCGACGAACTCCATCTCTTCCTGGCTGAATTCGTCCACCCCTTCGATGTCCATGACGGCGAGTACCGGATGTCCGTCCACGTTCGGGTCACGTAATGCGATCCGTGTTCCGGGCGAAAAATCGCCGCCGTCCACCATATTCAATATCGGCACCGGCCAGAACAAACCACTCTTCGTGCGCATGTCCTGAGCTACCGCCAAGGCATCTTCCCGGTCCATGTAGCCGCCAAGCGGATTGAAGTATCCGGCGCCGAGCATCACTGCGTTCGACGCCGCCGCCGAGCTGAGTAACGCCGATGGCATGTTTTGCGCGTCGCGCTCAAGTTCGGCGCGTTCTTCGTTGTCGTCTATGTACAATGCCTGCAACGTGTCTGAACCATGCGGTCTTATCATTAATCGACTCCTCAAGCCTCCCAGTCACTATGTTACGACGCCATCGGCGTGTCCGCCGCCCTCACGATACTCAAAGCCGGTGGGCGACGACAATTCCGCTGCGCCAAAAATTTTCAATCGAGCGATAAGTATCGTTACGCGGGCTTACGAAGCCGCGGCGGGCTGTCGGAGCGCGCGGCGAGCGCGCACTGCCTCGGCGAGCGTGTCCAGCAGGGCCGCGCTTTCATCCCAGCCCAGGCACGCATCCGTGATGCTTTGCCCGTAGGTGAGAATTCTCCCGGACACGACATCCTGCCGACCCCCCACCAGATGACTCTCGATCATGACACCGATAATCCGCCGGTCGCCGGCGCTGATCTGATGGCCTACCGTCTTGCCGACCTCCACCTGCCGGTTGGGTTGCTTGCGACTGTTGGCATGACTGAAATCGATCATCACGCGCGGATCCAGCCCCGCGTCGGTAAGCACCGTCGCGGCCTCTTCGACGCTTGGCGCATCGTAATTGGTGTCATTACCGCCGCGCAGGATAACATGGCAGTCCTCATTGCCCGCGGTCGCAAAAATCGCGGAGCGACCCTCTTTGGTGACCGACAGAAAATGATGCGGGTTTCGTGCGGCTCCGATCGCGTCCACTGCAATCTTCAGGTTTCCGTCGGTGCCATTCTTGAATCCCACTGGGCACGACAAGCCCGAAGCCAGTTCGCGGTGGCATTGACTTTCGGTGGTACGCGCCCCGATCGCGCCCCAACTGATGAGATCGGCGACGTACTGCGGCGTAATGAGATCCAGGTATTCGGTTCCCGCCGGGACACCCATGGCGTTTAGGTCCAATAACAGTTCCCGCGCCAGACGAATCCCTTTGTTGATATGGAAGCTCGAATCGAGGTCGGGATCGTTGATCAAGCCTTTCCAGCCCACCGTGGTGCGCGGCTTTTCGAAATACACGCGCATGACGATAAACAGGTCCGCACCCAGCGTGTCGCGTACCGCGCTGAGTCGCGCGGCGTACTCCCGCGCGGCTTCCGGGTCGTGGATCGAACACGGACCGATCACCACCAACAGTCGGTCGTCGCGCCCGCGCAGGATTTCATGAATCACCGCGCGCGCGCGCGCGGTCGTTTCGGCGGCCTCGTCAGTGATCGGATATTGCTCGTGAACCTGGGCGGGGGACACGAGTTCCTTGATCTGCTCGATGCGAAGATCGTCGGTTTGAAAAGTCATGTTTGCTCGCTAAATACGTCAACAAAATGAAGAGATTGAGCGAATTTTACTAGAAACCGAGACGTCTATTCGAGAAAACCGTTCGATTTGACGTAAAATGGGGAAATCTGTAACAAGTCTGCAACAATCCCGGGTCTATCCTCGCACACGCAAGCATACCGACGACCGCCGTGTCCACTGCCGAGAATCACGTTGTTTCTGCAGACCTGAATCGCCCGGAATGGTACATCAACCGGGAATTGAGCCAGTTGGCGTTCAACCGGCGCGTGTTCGAGCAGGCGCAGAGCCCCGAGGTGCCGTTGCTGGAGCGATTGCGGTTCTTGTGCATTACGAGCTCCAACCTGGACGAATTCTTCGAAGTACGCGTAGCCGGGCTCAAACAGCAGGCCGAGTATGGCGCGGTACAGACGGGGGCCGACGGATTGACGCCACTGGACGCGTTGCGCCGCATCAGCGACACCGCCCACGAACTCGTGGCCGCTCAGTATGCGCTGTTGAACGACGTGTTGTTGCCGGAGCTGGAGCGGGAAGACATCCGGTTTCTGCGCCGTGAACAGTGGCGCAGAGCACAACAGGCGTGGTTGGACCGCTATTTCGACGACGAGTTACTGCCGATTCTGACTCCCATTAGACTCGATCCGGCGCACCCGTTCCCGCGCACGCTCAATAAGAACCTGAACTTCATCGTTACGCTGGAAGGTAAAGACGCATTCGGTAATCGCGACGGCATGGCGATCGTACCGATTCCCCGCGCGCTGCCTCGCCTGATACGTATCCCGCCGGAAGAAGCTTCCGGCGCGAACGATTTCGTCTTCCTTTCGTCAGTGATCCACATCCATGTTGGCGATCTGTTTCCCGGCATGAAAGTCACCGGCTGTTACCAGTTCCGCGTGACGCGCAACAGCGAGTTGTTCGTGGACACCGAAGAAGTCGACGATTTACTGCGCGCCCTGGAGGGTGAACTGCCGTCGCGGCGCTACGGTGATGCGGTGCGTTTGGAAGTGGCCGACAACTGCCCGGACAGCCTGGCCGGATTTCTGTTGCGCCGTTTCGAGCTCGCGGTGGAGGACCTGTACCGTGTCAACGGCCCGGTCAATTTGAACCGTCTCATTGCCCTGCCCGATCTCGTCGAGCGGCCGGACCTGAAATACGCGAGCTTCACTCCCGGTCTGCCGGCCAAGGTGCCTGCCGGCACCAACATGTTCAAAGCCATCGGCAGCGGCGACATCCTCTTGCACCATCCGTTTCAATCCTTCATGCCGGTAGTGGAGTTCGTCCGCCAGGCGGCAAACGACCCGCATGTGCTGGCGATCAAACAGACCCTGTACCGGACCGGCGTCGAATCGGTGTTGGTCCAGGCGTTAATGGACGCGGCGCGAGGCGGTACGGAAGTCACCGTCGTCGTGGAGCTGCGCGCGCGCTTCGACGAAGAGACCAATATCTCGATCGCCACGCAATTGCAGGAAGCGGGTGTACATGTGGTGTACGGAATTGTGGGGTACAAGACCCATGCCAAGATGCTGATGGTGGTACGCCGCGAGCAGGGCAAGCTGCGTCGCTACGTGCATCTGGGCACCGGCAACTACCATCAACGTACGTCGCGTTTGTATACCGACTACGGTTACTTCACGTGCGACAAAAAGATCTGTGAGGATGTACACGCCATCTTCATGCAACTGACTACGCAGAGCCGAAGCGTCGCGTTGCACAAGCTGCTCGAGTCCCCGTTCACTCTGCAATCCGGCATCATCGAGCGCATCGAGCGGGAGGCCAAACACGCCCGGAGCAAGCGCCCGGCGCGCATCATCGCGAAAATGAACGGCCTGGTGAGCCCCGGCGTCATCCAGGCGCTGTACCACGCCTCCTGCGCCGGAGTAAAGATTGACCTGATCGTGCGCGGCGTATGCTGTTTGCGTCCGGGTGTGAAAGGCGTATCGGAGAACATCACTGTCCGGTCGATCGTCGGACGTTTTCTAGAGCACACGCGCGTCTACTACTTCGAGAACGACGGTGACCCGCAAGTTTTCTGCGCCAGCGCAGATTGGATGCCGCGAAACCTGGTCCAGCGCGTGGAGCAATGTTTTCCCATCACGAGCAAGCGCCTGAAGCGGCGCATCATCGCCGATTTGGAGTTGTATCTCCGGGACAACACGCAATCCTGGCAGATGGGGTCGGACGGTCAGTATCGACGGATCGAGACTGTGGAAAACGAACCTCGGATTTCGGCACAGCAGTCGCTGCTCGAGGACCTGGCTGGCGCTTGACCGCCGCAACGGCCGCACCCGAATCGAGAATTCGTGACGTGGGTCGACTCATCTACGTGATCGGCGCGTCCGGCGTGGGGAAAGACACCGTGCTTCGCCATGTTCGGCGTCGGACGCTGCCCGACAGTCCGTGGGTCGTCGCCCACCGGTACATTACCCGTGCGCCGGACGCGGGCCCCGAAAACCACATTACCCTCAGCGAATCGGAGTTCGAGCAGCGCCGGACAGCGGGCCTGTTCGCGCTGCACTGGGACAGCCACGGCTACCGCTACGGAATCGGTATCGAGATCGAGGCGTGGCTGGCGCGTGGCCTTGATGTGCTGGTGAATGGTTCGCGCGGTTATTTGTTTGCGGCGCAAAAACGCTTCCCGGAACTGCTACCGGTGAAAATTACGGTTTCCGATTCGGTACTCAGAACACGACTGGCGCGCCGCGGCCGGGAATCCGGCACCGAAATCGACGCGCGCCTGGTGCGCGCCGACCGATTGGACGCGGTACGCTGCCCGAATCTTTACGAAATCAATAACGATGGGCGCGTGGAAATCGCCGGCGACGCGTTGCTCGCGTTATGCGGGGCTAACGATAGCTGAGCTCGAATCCAGCCGCGCGCAGAAACTTCGCTTCTCCTTCCAGATCGGCCACCGTCAGCGGGTGGGAGTCCAGCCACTCGGATGGGAATTTCACCGTGAGCGCGTTACCCTCGGTATTCAAGCGTAGCTGCGGCGGAGCGGATTCGCTGCGCCCACGGTGCAGGAGCACCGCCAATCGCAACAACACGCACAAACGTTTACTCGATTCCACCAGCCGGCGCGGTAAACCCTCAAACTCGGTGCTCGGGAACTTGCGCCGGTGTCCGCGTATCAGTGCCGCCAGCGCTCCTTGTTCGCTGCGCGAAAACCCCGCCATATCGGCATTCGCCACCACGTAGGCGCCGTGTTTATGGTACTGACCGTGGGCAACGGACAGCCCGATCTCGTGCAGCTCCGCGGCCCAAGCCAGCCGATCGGCGTAAACGCCACCGGCCAGTTCCCAGGACTCTGCCACTTGTGCCAGCAATCCGGCCGCGGTGGTCTTGATCCGACCCGCGTGCACCGAATCCACGGTCCAGCGCCGGGCCAGTGTTTCCACGGTGTGCGTGCGCACGTCAGTATGACGAATGCGTCCAATCAGGTCATACAGCAAACCTTCGCGCATCGCCTGGTCGGACACATACAAGCGGTCGATATCCAGCAGTTCGAACAAGGCGCTCAATATCGCTACGCCTCCCGGCAGAATCGGCCGGCGGTCGGGGCTCACGCCCATTTCTTCGAGGCCGTCGACATGCCCAGCTTCGATCAACGCGTCGCGCAGTTTGGCGAGCGCCGAACGCGTGATACCGTGTTTGCACCATCCGCGCGCCTGCACGACGCTGCGCACGGCGCGTACCGTACCGGAACAACCGATCGCCCGCTCCCAACCGGTGCCCCGAAACAGCGCCATTACCGGTTGCGTGGCCAGCTCCGCGTCGATTTCCGCCGCGCAAAACTTTTTCTTTCTGATACGCCCGTCCGCGAAATGCCTGTTACTCAAGGTTACGCAGCCCACATGCAGGCTTTCCCGGTGGGTCGTGGCAAATCCGGTGCCGGCGATGACCTCGGTGCTGCCGCCGCCGATGTCTATAACTAACCGCCGCTCATCTCCCGCCGCCAGACCGTGTGCGACGCCGAGATAAATCAAGCGCGCTTCCTCGCGCCCGCCGATCACCTCGATCGGGTGGCCCAAGGCATCTTCGGCTTCGGCCACGAACGCCGAGGAGTTGCGCGCCAGACGCAGCGTGTTGGTGCCCGCGGCGCGGACGTTCCCCTGCTGAATGCCGCGCAGCCGTTGACCAAACCGTTGTAGACACTCCAGTGCTCTGTCCATCGCCTCGCGCGTCAGACACTTGTCGTCGTCGATGCCCGACGCCAGACGTACCGTTTCCCGCAGGCGATCGATAATCGACAGTTGACCATGGTCGAGCCTAGCAACGATGAGATGAAAGCTGTTGGACCCGAGATCGATGGCGGCAACGGTCTCGTCACCATCGGCCCCGGCATCGACGTTCGGCGGTCGCGTCGTATTTGCGGCTTGGGCCATGTGAGCGGCTTATCCCCCGGGCTGCGAGGCGCGCTGTACGGGCACTTCCTGCGGGGTCAGGTCCGGCAACGCCGTTCCGGAACGCGGGTGATGAAGGTTCGCCTCACCACCTAACCGGCGTGTTCCTGCAATAACCGGTCGATCTGCGCTTCGATCTGCTTGGCCGTCGGATCGCCATCATGCACTTCGCCGACGTACTTGGCGCGCACGCGGCCGGTCTTGTCGATCAAGTAAAACGTCGGCCAATAGTGGTTATTCATCGCCTTCCAGTATGAGAAATCGTTGTCGATCATTACCGGATGGGTGATTCCGAACTCCCGGGTTTTGCGCAAGACCTGTGCACGGTCCTTCTCGTGCACGAATTCCGGCGTATGGACACCGAGGACCTGAAACGCCTGACCCTGAAGACGATCCTCCAACGCCGTCAACCAGGGGAAGGAACGGAAACAATTCCAGCATCCGTAAGTCCAGAAGTCGACCAGCACCACGCTGCCTTTCAGATCGCCCAACCGCAGCGGCTCGGAGTTTATCCAGTTCTGCGGTTCAACATGGGTCAATTCGGGCGCGTCCCACGGCGCATCGGACTGGCGTGCCCCGGCAGTCCAGAGGCTGGTGGACAACAGCGCCGCCAAACAGGCAGCGGCCAAACCCCAGACTAGCGGTTTAAATCGCCATATCGGCGCGCTGGATTCGGGCATGGGGCGGTGTTAAAAACTGGAATCGGTTGTTTTTGTGTCGGGGTACCGTCTTACAACTATGAGTATAGCTCATTTTAACGGCGGTAACGATGCGCGGTTAACATGTTTTAACGGCGGTAACGACGCGCGGTTAACATGACCGAGTTGGGTGGTGGCGCGCGACCGCGCGCCTGCGACCTAAACAAAAACCATAGCGGGTTGATCAACAACCCGTACAATATCCCGTATGCCCAGATACGACTACCGGCATGCCCGCGCCCCGCTCTGCAGTGACGACTGACCTGGTGGGAGTGCTTACCGCGGCAGCCATCGCGTACGGTCTGCTTCTGGTCGCGATGTACACCTTTCAAGCGCAGTTCGTCTATTTCCCCGCTTCGACCGTGGATGCGACGCCCGCCGACGCGGGTCTTGTCTTTGAGGAGGTTTCACTCCGCACGGAGGACGGTGTACCTCTGCACGGCTGGTGGCTGCCGGCCGCGCGACCTGCGCGCCAGACCCTCTTGTTCCTGCACGGCAACGCGGGAAACATCGCCCATCGCCTCGATTCACTCCGTATTTTTCACGAACTCGGCGTCGACACACTCATCATCGACTATCGCGGCTACGGCAAGAGCGGAGGGACTCCCTCCGAATCCGGAACCTACGCGGACGCAAGCGCCGCGTGGCACTATCTCACCCGGGTACGCGCCGTGCCGGCGGGGCGTATCGTGGTGTTCGGGCGCTCGCTGGGGGCCGCGGTAGCCGTGTGGCTGGCCACCCACCGAACCGTCGGCGCTCTGATCATCGAGTCGGGGTTCACGTCGCTACCCGATCTCGCGGCGCACCACTATTCGTGGCTGCCGGTTCGGCGCCTCGCACGCTACTCGTACGACAGCGCCGCGCGGCTGCCGCGCGTATCGGTGCCGATCCTGGTGGTACACAGTCGCGACGACGAGATCATCCCCTTTGAGCACGGACACCATCTGTTCGCGGTTGCCCCCGAGCCTAAGCAGTTCCTCATCCTTGACGGCGATCACAACGCCGGTTTCCTCACGTCGCGGACCCGCTACGTCGCCGGCCTACGGCGGTTTCTCGACGGTCTCGATCAACCGGCGACCTGACGCCGATGCCTTATGACTACTACTTCCGATTGTCCCGCCGGCAGCAGCAAATTTATCGCGCCAGCGACCGCATCGCGACGATTGCCGTGCCCGACGCGGGCGCACTGCGTACCGTGTGCGGTGACTTGGGCGCCGCGCTCGCGAACGCCGATCGGCGCGCCACGCAGGCCGCTTGTGGAAAACTGGTGAATGACCTGGTCGCCCAGCTCAACGCGCCGCGATTGCGGGTATCGGTGCGCACGACGAGGCCCTCCCATCACTGGGGGGAATTGCACGGGCTGTACGAACCCGCCGACGACATCCAACCGGCGCGCATTGTGGTCTGGATGCGTACCGCAAAACGGCGTCAGGTCGTCGCGTATAAAACGTTTCTGCGTACGCTCCTGCACGAAGTTTGTCACCATCTGGACTACACCCACCTGAAACTGCCGGATTCTTTTCACACCGAAGGGTTTTACCGGCGCGAAACCTGTCTGTACAAGGCGGTGACCGGTCCGACACCAGGCGATTTGCACCATGTCGACCCCCGACAACGCTGACCAATTCTGGGAGTCGCGTTACCACGACGCCCACACGCCGTGGGACCGGGGTAAGGTGAGTCCGGCCCTGCGCGGCTGGCTGGACACCGGGGTGCTGACTCCCGGCCCGATCCTGGTGCCCGGCTGCGGCAACGGCTACGAGGTCGTGGCACTGGCGCGCCGCGGGTTCGCAGTCACCGCCGTGGACATTGCGCCGACGCCGCTGGCGGCGCTGGCACAAGCCTTGCGGGATGCCGCCGCGACCGCGCGGCTCATACACACCGATCTCATGGACTGGCAGCCGCCGCGGCGGTTTCCGGCGGTCTACGAACAGACCTGTTTGTGCGCGCTGACGCCGGACCGGTGGACCGATTACGCCGCCCGGCTCGCGCAGTGGCTGGAACCCGGTGGTCGGCTGTATGCCTGTTTCATGCAGACCGGCGGCTCCGGCGGACCACCGTTTCATTGTGCGCTGGACGCCATGCACGGACTGTTCGCGGCGCCCACCTGGCGGTGGCCGACCGAAGCACCGGTCAAAATCCCGCACCCAGCGGGTTTTCACGAACTGGCCGTCATTCTGACACGCGGCCCCGGGCGCGCGTCAGGCGGTTAACGGTTGCACGCGAACCCCGTAATCCTTAAAGTCCGGCCCTTGGATTTGAATGGGGAGACGAATTCCGATGAAAACGATTCTGCCGAGCGCGGTGTTCCTGGCGCTATTCGGCGTGGGCCCTGCCGCGCTCGCCGCCGGTGACGCGGAACAGGGGCGCCTCAGAGCGCAGACCTGTATGGGATGCCACGGCGCACCGGGGATGCGCAACGCCTACCCGGGCTATCGCGTGCCGAAGCTGGGGGGTCAACACGCCCAGTATTTGGCGGACGCACTCAAGGCCTACCGACAGCGGACCCGCGCGCACCCCACCATGCAGGCCCAGGCCGCCGACTTGAGCGACGAAGACATCGCCAACATCGCCGCCTATTTTTCCGCGCTCGGTAAATAGATCACGAAGGAGTCTCTCTAATATGACGCGAAACCTCATCTATGGAGCGGTCGCCATCGGGCTGGTGAGTCTTCCCGGGGCCGTGCTGGCCGCGGGCGACCCGGTCGCCGGTAAAGAAAAGGCGCAGGTTTGCGCAAGCTGCCACGGCACCGACGGGATCAGCCCAACACCGAACTTTCCCATCCTGGCGGGCCAATACGCCGACTACATCGAGCGTGCGCTCAAGGATTACCAGACCGGCGAGCGCGACAATGCGGTCATGAAAGGGTTGGTGACCAACCTGAGCGACACGGACATCCGCGATCTTGCGGCATGGTTCGCCAGTCAGGAAGGCCTCGCGGCACCCGAGATTACCAACCCTTAGCCGCACCACCGGTAATGCGGTGATGCCGGCGGCGCGCCGGTCAGTGCGCGGCGCCCAAACGGCCGGGGACCGCACGTCGCAACAAGACGTTACGCGCGTTCCATTCCAGTTCCGGCGTCAGTGGTTCCATGAACGCCACGTCCTTGCCCCGCTGCACCGCAATCGGCGCCCCGTCGCGGAACAGAATCCGATTGCGCGCGGTCGCCGGAACGCGGGGACCGGGGAATATGCTGCCCAATAGGTTCAGCGGATCAGCGGCGCAAATCGACACCAGCGTGCCGGTGTTCGTCCGTTTGCGGACTTCGCGCAGCGCAGCGACCGTTCCAGGCAACGCGAACTGTTCTCCGGAGAAACCGGCCACAAAACGACCGCCCCGAACTTCGCCCCGCGCCTCCATACGTCGCAGGACGTGCAACAAATCGCGCCACGGGGGCAGCCAGATCGCTTCGCGGTCGAGCAGCGCCCGGAACACGATCCCGTAACGGTTGAGCAGCACTTCCGCGACGCGCCGCAGTGCAGCATCGGACGGCACGGCCGGTGTGCCGGGATGGACCAAAGTCCAGCGCCCCGCCTCGTCCATCAAAGGCGTTGCGCCACGGCGACGGCCGAGGGTGTCGCTGCGGCGCCGCGGCGTAATCAACCCGCGCAGACCGCTGAAGCCGTCAGCACGAACCAGTCCCAGCGCCACCAATTCCGCAAGCCCCGTCTCCACCTGGCTCGCCAGCAACCCGGTCAGCCGCTGCAGTTCGTCGAAAAACAACGTCTCCCGCTGTACCAGGGTCTCGTGCACACGACGTGCGCCCGCGGACAGATTCAGCGTGCACGTGTCCGGGGGGGCGGCGAAAGTGCACCAGACCCCGTGGTGCGCCCGTTGCACCAGCGCGATGGGTGTGGTGCGCAGCGGCCCGGCCCGACTTCGCGCCGCGCCGTTGCGGGGCGTTTGCAAACGCATCCATTGCCAACGGCCCGACAGGCACAGACCGTCGAGATCGCGCGTGTCGTAGTGATACAGTCGCGTCGGGAGAATCTCCGCTTCCCAGGCACCGGCCGGCACTTCAAACCCCTCGAGGAGCTCGAGGACCGCCTGCAGTGCCGCGCGGCCTTCGCCCTGCTCACCGGGGGTAACCCGGTGCCGGTCCAGGAGATAGCGCATGAACACGGCACGTGACACGGGCTCGATTTCACGCCGCAACCGCTTCACCGTGCGCCGGTGAATACGCGCCAACAGGCGTCGTTCACACCACTCCTCACCGACCCCGCGATAGTGCCCGCGCAGGATGACACCCTCCGCCTCCAACGCTCTGAGCGCGGCTTCCATCCGCACCCCGGGTACATCGAACGACGCCACCAACGCCGAGGTCGTCACCGGCCCGAGTCCCTCCAAGCGACCGCGCAGCAACTCTCGCAGGGCGTCCTCGGCGCTCACCGGAGCGGCCGCCGTCGCGGTAGCCGGTGGATCGAGGATCGCATCCGGATACACACTGCGGACGGTGGCGATTCGTTCGGCGGCCACCCACCATGCGCTGCCGGCGCGCCGTCGGATTCGCACCGCGCGCCGCTCCGCGACCAGCTCCGCAAACAGGTGCTGCCACCCGAACGCCAGCTCGGTGCCGTGCCGGGCGTCGTTGCGGCCTTCTTCCTCGGTCATGAACCCGAGCCACAACAGCGCGTCGTGCAGCTCGTCGGCGTCGCGCGCGTCCGGCCACGCTTCCCGGCACACCTCATCAATCACGTCGGGATCCAGGCGCCCCAGGGCTTGCGCGGTTTCCAGGTCGAGAAACGGTCGCGCTTGCACGGCGCTGGTGCGGCGCTCTTCGGCAGGAGCGTCGTCCAGAAACGCATACGGCCGGGCGCTCAAGATCTCCTGTGCGAGCGGCGACGGTTCGGTGAGATCACGCGTCACGACCTCGACGCGCCCGCACACGATTTCGCCCAGTAACCGTTCCAGGCCGACGACGTCCATGACCTCGTGTAAACAGTCGGCAAGCGTCTGCGCCACCAGGGGGTGATCGGGAATCTGCCGATACCCGGTGAGATTGTCCTGGCAGGCCAATTGGTCCGGGAACACCACGGCGATCAGGTCCTCGGCATCCATCCGCTGTAACTGCGCGGGCACTCGGCCGCTCGACCGCATGCGCCGAACAGCCAGGGCGATGTTGGCGTTCCACCGCCAGTGCGTGGGAAACATCGGCGCGGCCAACAGCGCCTGAGTCAGTATCTCGCGCACCGAATCAGGATTGAGGTAACGGGCCACCTCGCCGAGGTCAAAACTGTGCGTCGCCCCGAGCGACAAGACAATCGTGTCCTCCAGGGCCGCCGCCTGGAGTTCGAAATTGAACTGTCGACAGAATCGCTTGCGCAGGGCCAGCCCCCAAGCGCGGTTCACACGCGAACCGAAGGGCGCATGAATCACCAGATGCATGTCTCCGGACTCGTCGAAGAAGCGTTCGAAAACAATGCGCTTCTGCGTGGGTAACACCCCCAGCGCGGCATGCGCGGTGGCGAGATAGTCGACCAGCTGCCGCGCGGCACCCCGGTCCAAGCCCAGCGTTCGTTCCGCATAGTGCAGGGCGTCGTCCGGGCCGGTCTGCAACTCGACTTCGAACCGCGACCGCAGGCGCGACACCGCCGCTGACAGTTCGTCGCTGCGCCCGGGGGCTTCGCCGAACCAGAACGGAATATTGGGCGGCTGCCCGCGGGCATCCGCGACCCTGACCCGGCCTGGTTCGACTTTGAGAATTCGATATGAAGTATTACCGAGCTGAAAAATGTCGCCGGGTAAACTTTCGAACGCGAAATCCTCATTCAACGTCCCGATTCGCTGCTCTTCCGGTTCCAGGACCACGTCATAGTCGAATTGGTCCGGGATCGCGCCGCCGTTCATGAGTGCGGTCAGACGCGCACCCCGGCGACCGCGCAGGCGACCGTTCACGGCGTCCCGGTGCAGATGCGCACTGCGCCGACCGCGCTGGGTGGCGAAACCGGTCGCGAGCATGTCCACGACCTGGTCGAATTCCTCTCGCGACAGGCACCGGTACGGCCAGGCGCTGGTCACCAGTTCGTACAATGCGTCTTCCCGCCACTCGCGACTCGCGACTTCGGCCACGATCTGCTGGGCCAAAACATCCAAAGGTTGCGCCGGAATCGACAGCGTTTCGAGTTCGTCGCGCCGTACCGCATCCAGGAGCGCCGCGCATTCCACGAGCTCGTCACGGCTGGTTGGAAATACGCGACCTTTGGGCAGCGCGTTGAGCGTGTGCCCAGAACGTCCGACGCGCTGCAACAAAGTTGCGATTGCGCGCGGCGAGCCAATCTGACACACCAGATCGACCTCTCCCACGTCGATGCCGAGTTCCAGCGAGGCGGTTGCGACCAGTGCTCGGAGCTGGCCGGATTTGAGCCGCTGCTCAGCCTCGAGTCGATGTTCGCGCGCCAGGCTGCCATGGTGTGCGGTGACCGTTTCCTCGCCGAGAAGCTCGGCCAGGTGGCGCGCCGCGCGTTCCGCGAGTCGCCGCGTATTGACGAAAATCAGTGTCGTGCGGTGGGTGTCGATCAGGCTCGCCAGACGTGCATACACTTCTTGCCACACCTCGGTGGACATGACCGGGACCAACGGAGACGCGGGGATCTCGATCGCCAGATCCCGCTCGCGGACGTGACCCGTATCGACCATCCGACACGGCTCCTTAGCGCTACCGATCAGGAAACGCGCAATGTCCTGCATGGGTTTCTGCGTCGCCGACAACCCGATACGCGTCATCGGCGCATCGCGCAACGCGGTCAGACGCTGCAGCGACAAACTGAGGTGCGCACCCCGCTTGTTGGACACCAGGGCGTGTATCTCGTCGACGATAACCGTATCCACGGTGGCGAGCATGGCGCGGCCCGATTCCGATGTGAGCAGGATGTATAGGGATTCCGGTGTGGTGACCACGATGTGCGGGGGTTGACGGCGCATGCGGTGGCGTTCGGCCGGAGTCGTGTCGCCGGTGCGTACCCAGGCGCGAATCTCCACGTCCGGCAGTTCCAGGCGTGCGAGATGCGCACGGATTCCAGCCAGCGGTTCCTGCAGGTTCTTCTGTACATCGTTCGACAGCGCCTTCAACGGCGACACATACAATACGCGCGTCGCGTCGGCCAGCGTCCCGCCCTGGGACAGCGCTTCGTCGAGCAACCCGTCGATGGCGCTCATGAACGCCGCCAGCGTCTTTCCCGAACCGGTGGGCGCCGCGATCAACGTGTGATGGCCGGCCTGAATGGCTGGCCATGCCTCGCTCTGGCAGGCGGTCGGCGTGCCGAAACGCTCTTTGAACCACGCCGCCACCGCGGTATGAAAGGAGAACGTCATCGTCGCAGTAAACCACTGTTCGCGCGGCCTGTACAAGGGCGTTCCGCACCGACGCCGCAACTGATAAAGTCGTACCGGGCGCACGAGGATCGCGCCGCTAAGCTGCGGTGACGGGTCCGAGCCCGATGTATTCGTTCCGGCAACCCGTGGCGCGGCACGGTCATCTCGAACCATGGATCCGATCCCGGCAAACCAACTTGAGGAGCGGCTCGAATCGGCGGTGTACGCAGCGCTCGGTACGCACCGCAGCATACGCGCGCCCGCCGCCCGCTTGTCCCGTTTGTCACCGCGATTGCAACGCCGATTCCTGGACGCGCTGGATTCGATCGCTGGCGCCAGCGCAGAGCTCGGTTACCATTTTTGTTACGCGGGTCAAAACGGTCTGCAGCGGATGGACGAGTGCGAGTGGCGTGCGTGGACCCACCATTTGCTCGACCGCTATCGTTCCGGCGGCGTCATCGCCAGTGTGAGCGCGATGAATCGGGGGGCCGACTTCGTTGCCGACGCCCGTCACCTTCTGAGTGCGGTGCGTTTCGATGACGTCGCTGGGCTGTTGGAACGCGTAGTCACCGGATTGAACGGGCGGTCGTTGCGACTCGAGACCGCCGAGGAGCCGTACACGGATACGGAAACGCTGTTTCTACCCGTGGTCGTCAACCAGTGCCCGGACCGTGACCGGAATTTCCAGTTATGCAAATCGATGCTCCTGCATTTGTGGGCGCAGACCTGGTTCGGAACCTGGCGCGTGCCACTCGACTCGACCATCAAAGCATTCCCGGATACGGGCCGCGCGCTGGCCCGCTTCCAGGTCCTGGAGGTGATGCGCCTCGACGCGTGTGTGGCCCGCGAGTTGCCCGGCGCTTACCGGGTCCTGCGAAGTTTCCAGCGCTGCAATGCGCACTCCGCGCAGAGCGTCTGGCGCGCCGCTCGGCAACGACTGGCGCATGCCCAAGCGCGCGTCGAAGACTGTCACCGACTCCTCGCTGACGTCTATCGCGTCGACCGCGTTCCCCCGCTGCCCCCCTACGCCGGCCGCTTGCATCCGCGGCGCACGGAAGCGGTGCGCGCGGCGCGCTTGGCGCGCGAGAAGGCCGAGCTCGGCGAGCGCCTGGCCGGCCTGGGCCATCGCGGTGCCGATCATGCCGCGGGCGGTGGCCCGCCACGGGGTGCACGTTTCGAGATCGAGAACCGCGCGACCGGCCACGCGGATGCGGCCCTGGCGGTGTGCGTGGATGGCAGACCGGCGCAGACCGATCCAGACACCAGCCGGTTACTGCAGTCGATCTACCAGGATCTGGGCGAGATTCCCGACCCCTACCTAGAGCCTGGGGACGCGCTTCAACAGCGCGGTGGGGCGGAACGGGTAAACCGTCCGGCGACCGCGGCGGATCCCGCGGCCCTTCGCTACGACGAATGGGATTACGTTCGTCAGGACTACCGCAAGGGCTGGTGCTCGTTACGCGAACGCGACGGGGTGATGATCCGTGACGGTTTCGTCGCCGCTACGCTTCGCAAACATCGCGGCTTGCTCAAGCACGTATTACGTCTGTTCGAGGCGTTGCGCCACGACGAGCGCACATTGCGCCGGCAACCCGACGGAGACGGCATCGATATCGATGCCGCGATCGCCGATCTCGCGGAGTTGCGTATGGGCCGCGAGGGCTCGCAACGCCTGTTCATTCAGCGGCGGCCCCGGGAACGCGATGTGGCGGTGCTGTTCATGGTCGACATGAGTGGCTCCACCAAAGGGTGGGTCAACGATCTGGCGCGGGAGTCTCTCGTGTTGTTGTGCGAATCTCTGGATGTGCTGCGGGACCGATATGCGATATACGGTTTCTCCGGATTTACCCATCGACGCTGTGAGTCGTTCCGCGTGAAATGTTTCGCGGACGCATACGATGACGACGTGCGCGCCCGTATCAGTGGTATTCGTCCCCACAATTACACGCGCATGGGCGTCGCCATTCGCCACCTCTCGTCGATATTGAGTCGCGTCGAAGCCCGTACCCGCATTCTCGTCACGCTGACGGACGGCCGACCTGACGATCACGACGGTTACGACGGTGTCTACGGGATCGAGGACACGCGCCGGGCACTGATTGAAACACGGCAGCTGGGAATACATCCGTTCTGCATTACCATCGATGAGCAAGGGCTCGACTACCTGCCGCGCATGTACGGACCGGCCAACTTCGTAATCGTAAACCGCGTGGAGACGCTACCGTTCAAGGTCTCCGATATCTACCGACGTCTCACCACGTAGCACGACCTTGGATCGGCAGATCATACATGTCGACATGGATGCGTTTTACGCCGCGGTGGAGATCCGCGATCGACCCGAATTGTCGGACAGACCGGTGGTGGTCGGAGGCAATCCCGAGCGGCGCGGCGTGGTGGCGGCTGCCAGTTACGCCGCGCGGCGCTACGGAATCAAGAGCGCGATGCCGACCCGTCGCGCCGCACGCTTGTGTCCGCACGCGGTGTTTCTGCCGCCACGCATGGGGCACTATGCAGCGGTATCCAGGGACCTGCGCGCGCTGCTGGACCGGTACACGCCGCTCGTGGAGCCTCTGGCGTTGGACGAGGCGTTCCTGGACGTCACTGAAAGCCAACGCCTCTACGGATCCGCGCCACACATCGGCATGCGTATCCGCGACGAGCTGCATACCGAACTGGGTTTGACGGCATCCGTGGGCGTTGCGCCGAACAAGTTCCTCGCCAAACTGGCCAGCGACATCGAAAAACCGAACGGTTTCGTGGTCGTGGACCGTGACCGGATCGACGAGTTCCTGGCGCCCTTGCCGGTGAGCCGGCTGTGGGGCGTGGGTAAGTCCGTCGAACAGCGCCTAGCATCGCTCGGTGTGTTCTGTATCGGTGACTTGCAGACCCGCGGTTCACAGTGGGCGGCGCACCACCTGGGAAGGCTCGGTGGGCAGATCTCGAAGCTCGCGCACGGCATCGATGATCGGCCGGTAGTCGCCGGCCGACCCGCGAAATCGATCTCGCACGAAACCACGTTCGCCACCGACGTCACCGATGCCGCCCAACTCGCGACAACGCTCTCACGTCTGACCGACCGGGTGGCCCGCCGCCTGCGCGCTCAAGGGCGTCACGCGCGCACCGTCGCGGTGAAAGTGCGTTTCCGGGATTTCACCACCGTGACGCGAAGCAAACACTTGCCGTCTCCGCAGCGTAGTACCCCGCCCATCTGGCGCACCGTGCAGACTCTGTTCACTGTAGCCCGACATGCGAGACCGCAGCCGATTCGCCTGTTGGGCGTGGCGGTGAGCGGCCTCGTCGAGGCGCATCCGCAGGAGGAACTATTCCACTGGGCAACGGACCAAGGTGACAGCACGGTCGACGATCTCACCGACCGTATCGTCGAGCGTTTCGGCGAAGGTGCGCTGTATCGGGGCTCTTCTTCCTGATGCGGCGCGGGACTTGACTACGCGACAATCCTCTAGGAGCACATGAACGACCAGCAGAAGATCCACAAGACGAAAGCCGAGTGGTTCCGGGAACTGACTCCGGAGCAATTCCACGTGTGTCGAGAGAAGGGCACCGAACGCCCGTTCAGCGGCAAATACCACGACTGCAAGAAGCGCGGTGTCTATCGCTGCGTGTGCTGTGGGTCGCCCTTGTTTTCGTCGCGTACCAAGTTCGATTCGGGAACCGGCTGGCCGAGTTTCTATCGTCCAGTGTCCGAGGATGCCGTCGAGGATGCGCTCGACGAAAGCCACGGCATGCGCCGTACGGAGGTGGTCTGCCGGAGATGCGACGCCCACCTGGGGCACGTTTTCGAAGACGGCCCGCAGCCCACCGGACTGCGCTACTGCATTAATTCGGCTGCGCTGGCGCTCGACGAAGACCCAAACTAAAAGCCCGGGGGGCGCGGCCTCAACTCTTGTCCGTGATCGGTGGTTCCTGTTGCGGGGCGCGTGCACGGACTGTCGGTATGCGCACCTGATCCCCCACGTTCAATCCTCCCGCGTCGGGGTTGTAGCGCGTCAAGACCCAGTAGGGTAGCTCGTATTCACGAGCCAGCTTCCAAAGATTGTCACCCTTTTTGAGGGTGTGGGTCTCGATCCCGGACACATCATAATGTTCACGGAACTCATCCACCAGGGTACGATGATATTCGGCCCGTTTTTCCTCGAACCCGCTACGCTGCTGGTCGTTGTTTATGGGCAGCCGCAACTTCTGACCGATCCGCAACTGCCGCCCGTACTGGAGCCCATTGAGCTTACGCAGCTTGGTGGCGACCCCGATACCCAGCCAGTCCGCATAGTGCCCCAGCGTCTCCTCGGGCAACACCCGAATCGAATATGTGGAACGCCCCTTCCGGCTGGCGACCACGACGCGACCATCCACATCGGTGGTAAGCGGCGCCAACGCCTCGCGCGTGCCGACCGGTCCTGCGCCCGCCGTTCCCGTGACCCGTTCACGCGGCTTTTCAGGCGCGGGTTCCTTGAAAACCTCCGGCGTTTGTGCGGCGTCGGTGCGCGGCGCCGGTGCGGAACGGCGCTTCGACGGCGCCGGACTCATGGCTTTGGGTTCCGCCTTGGCCACTACGAGCTTCGGTTTGGTGCTCGGACGACCTGGAATGTCCAGTTTCTGGCCCACCCGAATCAAAGCACGCCGGCCGAGCCGGTTGAGCTCGATCAAGTCCCGGCAACGCACGTCGAACGCCCGTGCGATGCGACACGCGGTGTCGCCGCGCCGGACGATGTATTGACGGCCGCTCAGTTGTGGTTGTTCGGCGGGCAACGAGTTGAGCTTCGCCACCTGCTCGAACCACTGATCTTTACGGTACGGTAAGCGCAGCGTATAGCCCTCCGGAATGAGCCGCCAGCCGTTCCACACGAACCGTGTCAGCGCGGGATTCAGCGCTTTCAGTTCCGCCGCCGAAACGCCGAACACTTGCGTGACGCGATCTACGGAGGTCGGCTGCTTGAGCGCCGCCGCCGAATAGCGCAGAGGTTGTGCGCGGGCCACGGAACCGAAGTATCGTTCGGCGTTCTTGGCCACGTAGCGGGCGGCCAGGAAACTCGAATAAAAATTCTTCACCGCGGTGCGAAATGCACGGGACCGGTACTTTTTCAGGACTTGCACGTAGTCGGGCCCGATCTTGTTGATCGCGCGCGACATGCCCGCCACGCCGTAGTTGTACGACGTGATCACGAACGGATTGATTTGACCCTTGGTGATTTTCCCGTTTTTCTTCTCCGCCAGTGCAGTCAGCGTGGCGGTACTGCGGCTCAGGTAGCGCGCCGCCCCCCAGGTGGCGGCTTCCGGATCGAACCGTTCATCGATCGTCGCGTTTAGTTGCAGTCCCAACTTACGCGCGGTGCGCGGCATGATCTGCCAGAGACCAGCGGCCCCTACCCGGGAATACGCTTTCGGGTTGTAGGCCGATTCCACGAACGGCAGATACTGGATATCTTCGGACAGGTTGTGTTCGCGCAAGACCTGCACCACGTGATTGCGGTACCGACCGTAACGTTTCAAGGCGCCAACGAAACGATCCCGATTGCCTTGCTGGCAGCGAATGTTTTTCGCCGACGTACGCAGCGTCCCTGCACGGCGATCGGGAAACAATTCGAGCAATGCCTGTTCCTCATCGCTCCACTTGGTCGTCTTTTTGTCCAGCTTGGTTGCGATGCCGTTCAGGAGTCGCCGAATGCGTTTCCGCTCTCTCTCGATCGCCGGCGCCGCACCGCGCCGCCGACACGTGGCGGTGGTACGCTTTACGGAGTACACGCGCTCCGGGCGTTGCGTGTCGTGGAAGATGACCTGGTCTGTGGTCCACGACCGAAATACCTTGACCCAGAAATCCACGCGCCGGCGAATTTCGGGCGGGCACGGAAAGGTGTCGTCACACTGTAGATCGTGCCGTTCGACTTTGGGTACGGCATGCGCGGGGCCCCCTGCCACCGCCAGGAACAGCACCAGCGGAAGTACAGCCATTGTAAGACGCGAGGCGAACATCGATTTTACGGTGTTAAGTCCGGTCTTCCTTTCCAGTCGGGGAAATGCGACGAGGCGCGCGGTGCGCAAAGCTTCCCGCCACCAACCCGTGTTTTGTTGCTACTAATCATAGTGAATCCATCGTCCATATGCCACGTCGGGCCGCCCTATCCGATCAACGGAATTCCACCAGGCGGTCCGGCGCCGCTACCGCGCGCCGTTCGACTTGCCCGCACAGGTGGCGGACCGTCACCGTCACCGGCCCGGAGTAGGTACCGAGACCGAAGTGCGCAACAAACGGATCCTGGGAACCGGTACCCCGCCCGGCCGTTACTTCGCTGACCGACCGGCGCGCGCCGTAGTCGACGACGATGCGCGCACCGACCCCGTAATGGTTGCACAACCGGGAACGGATGCGCACCTTCAACCAGTGCCGATCGCCGCCGCGGTTACGGAATAACCGCACGCCGTCGCGGCTTGCAACGAATAGATCGAGGTAACCGTCATTATCGTAGTCTGCCGCCGCCGCACCCCAGCCGTTCGCGACTGAGGTACCGCTGTAGGCGGTGATGTCGTCGAATTGCGCCTTACCCCGATTCTGATACAGATGACTTAAGCGACCCGGATACACACTGGTGACATAAAGATCGAGGTCGCCGTCGTTATCGAAATCCGCCAGCAACGGATCGGAACTCGTCTCCTCGAAACCAATTCCGGAGTTCGGCGATGCGTCGCTGAAGCGACCGGCTCGTTTCTGCAACAGCAGCCGACTGGTGTCGGAAACATCCAGGTACCGGGGGTGGGCCAGATTCGACAGATAGACATCGACGCGCAGGTCGCCATCGACGTCGGCGGCAACGCTGCCGATGCTGTGTCCGTACACGCCCCCGTCGTTGCGGCCGCGAAATCCCCACTCGCCGGCGGCGTCGACGAATACTTTACCGGCCTGGTTTTTCCACAACAGGTTTGGATCGAGCCGGTAATTGGCGACGAGAATGTCCTGGTAGCCGTCCTGGTCCACGTCGCTCCAGGTCACACCGCGCCCGCAGTGGGGTTCGTCGGTGATCACCGCCAACGCCGCGCCGGCCTCCACGAACCGCCCGGCACCGACGTTGCGAAACAGCTGGTCGCGGCGACAAAGACCGCGTTCCAATCCACCCTCTTCGTAATTGGCGGTGTAGACATCGATCCAACCGTCATTGTCGTAATCGCCCCATGCGGCAGCCTCGGTGCGACCCACGAACGGATCCGCAAACGCCAGTGCGGTGATGTCCGAGAACCCGTGGTCGCGGTCGTTTCTGAGTAGTCGGTTACCGTTTCGTCGGGTCACCAGTACGTCGAGATCACCGTCGTTGTCCACGTCGGCCCACACGCCGCCGGTAGCCGGCTCGGTGTCCGGATCGGACAGGACCGCATCCGCAAACCGGTGGCCGTTGTGGTTACGTAACAGATATCGACCATCGAGCAGCAGGTCTGGAAATCCGTCGTTGTCGTAGTCGGCCCACGCCACGCGTTCAGCGCGATAGCCACCGAGTCCCGCACCCTCGGTGACCTCCTCGAACCGCGCGCTGGTCTGGGTGACACCCGCCAATCGCGTCTGTTCGCGCCAGCTCGGGAAGCGGATTTCGAGCCGGCGCCGCGCGTCAGGATCAGGATGGCCGGCGGCCACGGACAGCGCCAGATAGTGCATTTCACGGGGCGCGTCGCCGGCCGCATTTTCGGACAGTGCGGCGTACACACGCCAGCGCTCCGGGTGACGCGCCAACGCCGCGTTCAACCACGCTTGGGCCAGCGCGCGCCGACCGCGTTGCCGGGCCAGCAGTCCCCGCAAGTATGCGGTGTGAGCGCCTTCATCACCTATGGCGGTGCGCCACGCCGCGGCGTGCGTGTACCAGCGTGCTTCCGCGACCTGCGAAGCCCGCCACGCCCGCCGGTGTGCGGCGAGCAGCCGCTCCGCCCTGGGCAGCCCGCGGCCGCCTAGAATCAGCCGCTCGGCGAGCGCCTGGGCCAGGTGCCGGTTGCCGGGCAACCGCATCCACAAACGGTCCACGCTGTCCTCGTCCAACGTATCGTGCGCCGCTACGTAGGCGCGCGCCGCCAAGCGGGCCCCGCGCAGCTCGCCGAACTGGGTAAGAAACAGTTCCGCCAAGCGCTTCCGCTCCAACTGGGTGGGGGCGGCGAGAATCTCTTCGATCAGAAATGCGGCCACCGCGGACCGCGACGGTGTGCCGGTCACCCGTGGGGCCAGACGTGTGATCACTTGTCGCCGGCGCTTACCGTCGCGCAGGTAGCGATAACCATGATAGGCAGTGAGGAGGTCGTCCGTACTCGGCGTATCGCCCAGTCGCAGAGCGATTTCGCTACGCACCGCCGCGCGCGCGGCGCGCGAACGTGTCAAGCGCACCAGCCACAAACGGTGAATCGCCGGTTGAAAATCGGGGAATTGTGTGCGCAGCGCCTCGAACCGGGCTTGTGCAGCGGCGAAATCGCGCATCCGGTAGCGGCACTCACCGACGAGATACGCGGGTTCCGGACGCTGCGGATGCGTGCGCGCCAGCGCGCTCAAGGCGACGACCGCCTCGCGTAAGCGGCTTTCCGTCATCAGACGGCGCGCGGCGGCGAGCCGGGTTTCATAGTCGTCCGTCGCCGACGGGGCGGTAATCGTACGCGATCCACCACAGCCCGCCGCGATACCCATCAACCCGGCGAGCAGGACGGCGCCGACGCACGTCGGCAGGCTTGGTTTCATCGCGCTACAATCGTCCCATTGTGAAACTGATCTTCAAGATCGCGCTGGTACTGGTATGCGCGGCGCTCGCCGTAGCGGTGGCCACCGTGTGGCGCAACCGCGTTCCGCTCAACGATCCGCCAGGTCTGATGACGCGCCTGGTTACCTATTTCTCGCAAAATGTGGCGGCGACCGCGCGGGATAGCCGCTTCCCCGAGCTTAGACCAAATCGCTACGCCATGCCGCCGGAACAACTGTTCGCCGAGACTCGCAGCGCGGTGGTCGAACTCGGCTGGCGCATAGATCGTTTGGATCCGGGCGCCCACCGCTTGCATGCGGTCGTGACGACCCCGTGGTTGCGATTCAAGGACGACGTATCCATCGAGATTCGCGCGACTGACGACGGCACCAGCGAGCTCTGGGTGGAGTCTCGTTCGCGCACCGGGCGCGCCGATTACGGCGCCAATCTGAAACACGTTCTCGATCTGGTGCAGAATATCGATGCCCGGGTGGCTGCGGAACCCGCTCGTGACCCCTAGACGCCAGCGCGCGACCTTGACGCCGGTCCCGCGGTTCCCGGTCACGTCGCACTTCCGTCGCCCGCACGCCCGATCGGTGTCGTGAATCGGGCCGCACCGAACCGCGGCCAAGCGGCCCCCGGAGCGGCTACCTCGCAGTTCGACCTGCTCCGCGAACGCCGGTTTCTGCCGTTCTTTATTACTCAGTTCCTGGGTGCGTTCAACGACAACGTTTACAAGAACGCGATGGTGATTCTCGTCACTTTTCACCTCGTCACGCGACTCGACACGGATACCCTGGTCAACCTCGCGCAAGGATTGTTCATCCTGCCGTTTTTCCTATTTTCGGCCACCGCCGGACAGATCGCGGACAAGCTGGAAAAATCGCGCCTGATGCGCGCCATTAAATCCTGGGAGATCGTCATCATGATCGCCGGCGCTAGCGCGCTCTATATGAAGAGCACCCCGCTGTTGTTGGCGATACTGTTTCTCATGGGCACCCAGTCGGCGTTCTTCGGTCCGGCGAAATTCGGCATTCTGCCGCAACATCTGCGTGAATCCGAACTGGTGGGCGGCAACGGTCTGGTAGAGAGCGGCACATTTCTGGCCATACTACTGGGCACCCTGACTGGCGGGGTACTCGTGAACCTCGACAACGGGCACTACCTCGTCGGCCTCCTGGTCATTGTGCTCGCGGTAGCCGGTAGGATCGCCAGCGCCTGGATTCCAGTCGCCCCCGCCGTCGACCCGGATCTGCGAATCGCCTGGAACCCGGTCCGCGAGACACGGCGAATTACCGGTTACGCCACCGAAAATCGGACCATTTTCCTGTCGATTCTCGGCGTATCCTGGTTCTGGTTCTACGGCGCGGTCTTTCTGGCGCAGTTCCCCAACTACACTAAAGAGGTGTTGGGCGGCGACGGGACCGTCGCCACCCTGTTGTTGACCGTTTTCTCGCTGGGCATCGGTATCGGGTCCCTGGTGTGCGAGCGATTGTCCAGCCGGCGGATCGAACTGGGGTTGGTTCCGATCGGGTCGATCGGATTGACGCTGTTTGGCATCGATCTGGCGTTCGCACACGGACCCGCCGGCGACTTGCAATCGGCCGGCGAATTCTTACGCCACCCCGAGAACTGGCGCGTGCTCCTTGACCTGGGTCTGATCGCCTTATTCGGCGGGATCTATATCGTTCCGCTGTTCGCGTTGATCCAGCACCGGGCGACCCCCCAACATCGCTCCCGCATCATCGCCGCGAACAACATCATCAGCGCATTCGGGATGGTCGTGGCGGCCTTGTTGTCCGTCACGCTCCTGAACGCCGGCCTGACGATTCCCGACCTGTTTCTGACGGTAGCGATGATGAACGCTGCCGTCGCCGTGTTCATCTACTCCCTGGTCCCGGAATTTCTGATGCGCCTGGTGATCTGGGTTCTGGTACACACCCTCTACCGGATCGAGAAAACGGATCTGCACTACATCCCGGAAACCGGCCCGGCGCTCCTGGTGTGCAACCACGTCAGTTTCGTGGACGCCCTGATCATTGCCGCCGTCAGCCCGCGCCCGGTGCGCTTCGTCATGCATCACGCCCTCTATAAGATCCCGATCCTGAACTTTGTGTTTCGTACCGGCAAGGCCATACCCATCGCATCGGCCCGGGAAGATCGACAGCTCATGGAGGACGCGTTCGACACCATCGCCGAAGCGCTCGAAGACGGCGAGCTGGTGTGCCTGTTTCCCGAGGGCCGCATTACCGAGGACGGCTCTATGAATCCGTTCCGCCCGGGAGTCGAACGGATCCTCGCCCGCACTCCGGTTCCAGTCGTACCGATGGCGCTGCGCGGCCTATGGGGGACGTTTTTCAGCCGCTGGCACAAAGGACGCGCTCTGTCCGCCTTCCCACGCCGGCTGTGGTCCAAGATCGCGATCGTCAGCGGCGCACCAATCGATCCCGGTGTCGCGGACGCCGCGGTTCTCAGGCAACAGGTCGCGGCACTGCGCGGTGCACGGCGCTAGACCGGAATTGGCCATGGCGTGCACCTCTCGCCGGCCGCCTCCGCTGGCGCGATATTCGGGAAGCTGGTATGGTCACCACACGGCCGAACCGAGAACAACAATCATGACCCAGGGCCGGTCGCGGGCACGCTACCCAATGAAAGCTCACTGTGTTACCAGCTGATACCTCAGTCACCAAAACCGACGCCGGTTTGGATCTTGCCATCGGACCGATCGTACGCATTCGCTGGCGCGCGGAAGAAGGCTGGCCGATCGACTTCGTTTCCGACAACGTTTCCCAATTCGGATGGCGGGCCGCGGACCTGATGGCAAACGCAACGCCTTACAGCGAACTCGTGCATCCCGACGACGTCACTATCGAGCGGGAGCAGAAAATCCGTTCCGCCGGTGGCCGTAACGCATTTGCAACGATCGATCAGGAATACCGCTTGCTGTCTCCGGACGGTGATGTCCACTGGGTGTACGACTACTCGGTACCGATTCACGACGAACGAGGTCGCACCATCGGGTTTGACGGTTATATTCTCGATATCACGGCGCGAAGGCGTGAACAACGGATGCTCACCGAGGCCCGCGACCGGCTGCAGACCACGCTCGACGCGATCCGCGACGGCGTGATCACGACTGATGTCGAGCGACGCATTACCTATCTAAACCCAGTGGCGGAATTTCTTACCGACTGGTCTATCGATCAGGCGGTCGGCGAGCCATTGGATACAGTGCTACGCGTGCACGATGAGGCCAGCGGCGAAGCGCTGAGTCCCGAACAGATGGTCGCTGCGCCGGAGGGTGCGGCGCCCGAAAACACCCCCTTCGCGCTCCTGCACCGCGCCGACGGAAAGGTCTTCGATATTTCGTATTCGGTGGCGCCGATCGATAACCGCGAGCATGAGGCGATCGGGTATGTGGTGGTGTTCCACGACACCACCAATACGCGCACCCTGGAGCGAGAACTCAAGTACCAAGCCTCGCACGATTCTCTCACGGATCTGCTCAACCGCCGTGAATTCGAACGGCGGCTCGACGAAGCCATTCTGTCGGCCGAGAAGCACGCCGCGCAGCATGCGTTGATTTATATCGATCTGGATCAGTTCAAAATCGTAAACGACACCTGTGGACATCGCGCCGGGGACGAACTTCTCAAGCGTATGAGCGCAATACTGAGAAAATACATCCGCCAGTCCGACGTTCTCGCACGGTTGGGCGGTGATGAGTTCGGAATACTGCTGCACCGCTGCTCGATAGAGCAGGCGAAACTCATTGCGGAAAAACTTCGGCTCGCCGCGCGCGCCATGCACTTCATGTGGGAGAGCAAGATATTCGATGTTGGTTTGAGTATCGGTATCGTGGAGATCACCGCCAACAGCGGCAGCCGCTCAGTGCTGATGAGCGCTGCGGACATGGCCTGTTACGCGGCGAAGGACCTCGGGCGTAACCGGATCCACGTATACGAGAAGTCGGACGCGGAATTGAATCGGCGTCACTTGGAAATGCAATGGCTCGCCCGGATGCACCAAGCTTTCGAGGAGGACCGATTCGTACTTTTTTCTCAGTCCATGCATCCGGTGTCACGGGACGACGAGGGTCCGGAAAGATTCGAGATTCTGGTCAGGATGTACGCCGAAGACGGGAGCCTGGTGCCGGCACAAGCCTTTTTGTCGGCAGCAGAGAGGTACAACCTGATTACCGATCTGGACCGCTGGGTGATCCGGGAATGCTTCAGCGAGTTGCAGACAGCCGCCAAGCCCGATCAGTCCATTTACTCGATAAACGTATCCGGGGCTTCGCTCAGCCAGGCGGACTTCCTGGACTATATAAAGACCCAACTCAACGAGTTCCGCATTCCGGGATCCCAAATCTGTTTCGAGATTACCGAGACGGCGGCGATCTCGAATCCGGAGAACGCGTATCTGTTCGTCAGTGAGTTGAAGTCACTGGGCTGTTATTTCGCACTGGACGATTTCGGCATCGGTCTGAGTTCGTTCGCGTATCTGAAGGAGCTGTCCGTCGACTATCTGAAAATCGACGGCTCGTTCATACAGAATATCGTCCAGGATCCGGTGGATCGCGCGCTGGTTGCAGCCATTCATGATGTTGGACACGTCATGTTGATCGACACCGTTGCCGAGTGCGTGGAAAACCAATACATTCTCAAGGAGATCCGGGAAATCGGCATCGATTACGCACAAGGATCCTACATCGGCAAACCTCGCCCTTTACTTAATCAGCAACTCAAACTGGACCGGATCCGGGCGCGTACGCCAGTGGCCGCGGAAGACGACAAGCTGCCGGCTAGCGGCGAATCGATTCGCTCGCGGGCGTCCTGAGCGACACGCACAGGCCGGGGCCGTTGTCCCCGAGCTCGATTTCGATCGCGTGCAGATCCGCGACCGCCTTCACAAGGCTCAATCCCAACCCGCTCCCCGCCGTGCTACGGCTTGCATCCAACCGATAAAATCGACGAAATACTTTTTCGCGCGCGTGCTCCGGGATACCCGGCCCCTGGTCGCAGATCTGCAAACATCCGCGAGCGGCGTCCAACGAAACCGAAATGCACCCACCGGAGGGCGTGTACTTGATTGCATTGTCCAGGATATTGGCGATGCACTGGAACAATAGATCGCGGTCCCCCCGCATCGGCAGTGCGTCGACGCGTTCGACCCGCAGATGTTGCCCCCGTTCATCCGCCAAGGGTTCGTACAGCTCGACGACGTCGCCCAACACGGCGGCAAGATCCAGGTCGTCAAAAGCCTCCCGCCGCCCGCGCGATTCGATGCGCGCGATGCGCAGCAGCGCATTGAAAGTCGATAGTAACCCGTCCGCTTCCTGCAACGCAGCATCCACCGACGCGACCTGGCTGCTATCCGTTTCGTTGCGCAGCAATTCAAGCCGGTTTCGCAGCCGCGCCAGCGGCGTCTTCAAGTCGTGGGCAATACCGTCCGATACCCGCTTGATTTCCTCCATCAGTACTTCTGTCTGATCCAACATGGCGTTGAGGTTGTCCGCCAACCGGTCGAAATCGTCGTTGCTCCCGGTGGTCGGGATCCGTCGCGACAAATCACCGGACATGATTTCCTTGCTGGTCCGATTGATGGAATCGATTCTGCGCATGACGCCTCTGCTGAACATCACGCCGCCGAGCAATGCCAGTACCAGGGTGATCACTACTCCCCAGATCAAAGTGCGGATGATCGTCCGTTGCATCTCTTCCAGTTCGAACATGTCGCGTCCCACCAGCAGATGGAACTGTCCGCGAACCAGGAATGCTTTGGCCCGTGCGCGATGCGGTCGATAGTTCGCGTTCGATCGTCCGAGGTGAAAATCGAGCCAGCCTTCGGCGTCGGGCTCCGGTGTCGGCCAGCGGTTGAGGTTGCCCACCAGGGGTTGAAAATTGTGGTCGGTGAGAAGATAGACGGACGAATCGCCGGGTTGCTGTTGTGCAAGGCGTCTGGCTATGAGCCGCGACAGCCCCGCCAGCCCGTCGATACGGTAGCGCTCCTCCAACCCCCGGATTTCCGCTTCGATGGTCGCATCCGTCTGGCGCGTCGCGTATACCGCCGTAGACCAGTAGATGAAGGCCAGCAAACCCAGCACCGAGGTGCTGAACAACCCGAAATAAAGCAGGGCAAGGCGGAATGTCGAACTGCTGAAAAGTCTAGCCCGGCTCACGGAGGATGTAGCCCGCGCCGCGGACGGTGTGCAGGAGCGGCGTATCGAATTCCTTGTCGATCTTACTGCGCAGGCGGCTGATGTGGACATCGATGATATTCGTCTGTGGATCGAAGTGGTAATCCCAGACCTTCTCCAGAAGCATTGTTCGAGTCACCACCTGCCCGCTGTGCCGCAACAGATACTCCAACAGTTTGAATTCACGCGGTTGCAGGTTGATTGTTTGGCCCGCACGGGTCACGACCCGACGTAATAGATCCATCTGTAGATCCGCGACGCGCAACACCGTCGCCGTGGTCCCGCTGCGTTTGCGTCGATCCAGTGCCTCGAGTCGCGCCAACAGCTCTGAAAACGCAAACGGCTTGACCAGGTAATCGTCACCGCCGGCGTGCAGACCCGACACCCGGTCCTCGACCTCGCCCAGAGCGCTCAAAAACAAAACCGGTGTTTGGTTTTCGGCCCCACGTAGTGCCTTGACGATGGACAACCCATCCATATTGGGTAACATGCGGTCTACGATCAGGACGTCGTAAGCCTCGGTGCCGGCCATCAACAGACCGGTCTTTCCATCCGCGGCGTGATCCACCACGTGTCCGTGCTCGCGCAGACCTTTTACGATATAAGCTGCCGTTTCCTCGTCATCTTCAATGATCAGAACGCGCATATCCGAATTCGGGGTCGCCCGCTTTCATGATTGCCGGTAAACGACCGAGCCGCCTGGTGCCGGGACCGCATCGGTCCCGGCACCCCACCGCGGCGCCGTCAGGCAAACTTAACAGCAACGAACCGGTCGTTGCCAGACCGTTCGATCAGAAGCAGGACGCTGTGTCGGTCTTCGGCGGCCGCACGACGTACGGCAGCGGCCACCTCTCCGGGCTTTGAAACGGCATTCGTACCCACGCGCTTGATCACATCACCGGGACGCACACCTTTTCTAGCGGCCGGACTCCCAGGCGTAACGTCGACCACCAAGACCCCTTCAGAATCCCCGTCGATCCGGTAACGCGCGCGTAACTCATCGGTCAACGGGCTCAGCGTAACGCCCAGGCGGGGCGGTGTCGCCGCGCCACCGGAATCGGCACCATCGGCCACCCGTTTGGGTTGTGGCGTCGCGTCGATGGTCACGCTCAAGCGGCGGGTTTTCCCATCACGCCAGACCTCGAGGTCGACTTTGCGGTCCGCCGGCGTGTCCGCCACCAGTCGCGGCAGGTCGCGCATGTTGTCCACGACCTGGTCGGCGTAACGCAGGATCACATCGCCGGTCCTGACACCGCCCCGTTGCGCTGGGCTGTCATCAACCACGCTCGCGACCAGCGCGCCGGCGCGACTGTTCAAACCGAGGCTTTCCGCCAGATCGTCGGTGAGCTCTTGGATCTGCACACCCAGCCAACCGCGATCGACGAATCCGTTGGTACGCAGTTTGGACACCACCGAACTCGCCATGGAGGCGGGAATCGCGAATCCGATTCCGACATTTCCACCGTTGGGAGAGAATATCGCCGTGTTCACGCCGATCACGCGACCGCGCGTATCGAACAACGGACCGCCGGAATTGCCGCGATTGATCGGAGCGTCAATCTGTAGAAAATCGTCGAGCGGCCCGGACTGAATATACCTGCCGCGTGCCGATACGATACCCGTGGTCGCGGTGCCGCCGAGACCGAACGGGTTACCGATCGCAACAACCCAGTCCCCGACCCGCACCTGGTCGGAATCCCCGAACTCGACGTAATCGAGCGGCGTGTCCATCTCGATCTTGAGCACCGCGAGGTCGGTTTTTTCGTCGTGACCGATGCGCGTGGCCGGATGACGATCCCCGTTGTTCGTAATCACGGTAATTTCGTCCGCGCCTTTGATGACATGGTAATTGGTGACGACATAACCTTGCGGGTCGACGACGAATCCGGACCCGACCGCGTGCACATCTCGCTGGCCCTGGTTCGGCCGGTTCGAAAATCGTTCACCGAAGAATCTTTCGAAGAAATCCTCGAATGGGGATCCGGGCGGGATCTGAAACTCCGGTTGTGAGCGGAACTTGAGCATCGGACTCTTGCCGGTGGTAGAGATATTCACGACGGCCGGTTTCACCGCCTCGATCATGTCCGCGAAACTCGTCGGCCGGGCGTCCTCGGGCCCACTGAACTGGGTGTGCGCCGGATCCGGTCTCGCGAGCGCCGAGGTGAGAAAGGGTGATCCGACCATACCGCCGATCACCGCCAGAGTCGCGATGCCCAGGGCGAGTTTGCGCCGGGACAGCGCGGTCGATGTCGGTTTGCCAACCATGATTTGCACTCCTTAAAATTAGGTTTTCGCGTTCAAGCCAGAGGCCCGATCTGCGCACCGGGCTGGCTTACTAACATACGGGAGCGCGCTTTACCGCGATTTTGCGGGAGGATTAAACTTTCTTAATGCGTGCGGGAGCCGGCGAATACGCGCGCCGCCTTCCCTCAGTTGGTGGTGCCGTTGGTGTTGGAATCGTCGGTCCCCCCGTCATCGGCGTCGGCGTCGGCGTCCGCATCGCTATCGGAATCGTCGCCGCCGTCCCCGTTGCGGTCCTGGGCGGCATCGGTATTCAGCTCGGTAGTGCTATCGTCGTCGTCGTCATCGTCTCTATCGTTGACCCCTTGCGGAATCCCGACCTGCAGGACATCCGACGAGAAACTGATACCGTCGTTCACGAACAAGATGATGCGGTATTCCTGATCGTCTTCTAGGTCCGAAAGAGAGATTGTGTCGCCGACCCGCGGACCGGACTCGCCGGGAACGAACCATTCGAACTCGAGATCCTGACCGCCGGTATGAAAGGACTCGCGACCATCGAGCTGAATGAATCCGCCCGTGGATAACGACGTCCCTGCCACCGCCACCGGCTGCTCGGGCAGGATCGGCTGCTCGCCCGCCGCAAACAATCGAATATCATCAATCAAGGTAAAGAAGCCATCCCCCGCGACGTTCGTGTGCTGCGCGATCTGTACCCGAATCTGCTGACCGATCCACAGCGACGTGTCGATGATATGCCGGCGCTGTGCGCCATTGCGAGGCTCGCTGGGACAACCGCGCTTCAGACGCGCGACGCTCGTCTGTACGATCGAATGGCTCTGCAACAGCTCGCCCGCTTCGTCCAGAATGCGCACTTCCAGGGTCACCGGACTCCGTGCATTGCGGCCGTCACGGCTCTCGGACAGAGCATTGAAGGAAATCGCCGACCCGGCCTGAAACGGGTCCGAGGTAATGGTGCCCGTGGAATCGGGATCACCGCGGGGATTCGAGCGCAACAGAGCGGCAAACGTACCGATCAGTGTCAGACCGGTCGTATCATTAGCCGAAAAACATGTCCCCTCCACCGCCAGCACCGCGAATCCGCCGTTCGTCCCGCCCGGCGTCCAGCCCTGAAAAGAACCGCTTTCAAAGGTGCCGTCAAACAAGAACTGCTGCGCCGGGACGGGCGGCGCACCCACCATGCCGACCGCGCCGAACAGGAGGGCATTCAACCAACGCTTTCCCACCCGGGTTCTCACCTTTTACGGATTCGCCACATAGTTCAAGTGATGATAGCACCAATCCCCTTAAATGTTTATGACATAAGGAGATTCGTTGTCCCTAGCGCAAGGCGTCGATGATGCGCAGCTTTCCCGCCTGCGTCTGCCGATAGAAGCGTCGCAACTCGCCCAGCATCTGCGCGCGGCGATCCTGGCGCAGATAGCGGGCGGCCAGCAGACCACAGTATTTCTCCGCGTAGCGATTCGCATCGCGGTACCGTCGCCGTTCGTCGTCACCGAGCGCGTCGTCGAAACTGACACGCTCAAACAGCCAGCGCCGCAAACTCGCATAGCGCCTCGGACGCACAAATTCGTCGAACGTCAAGTACTTGTCGATCTCGGCCTGTAACTCGAGTTCCAGCAGCGTCACGCTGCGATAGCGTTCGGCATTCCAGACGAGATACAGGAAATGACTCACCCCTTCGACGGCGTAACACAGATCAGCCCCGGGTGCGGCGCCCGTCTCGATCCGGTGTTCGTCCAACCAGGTGCAAATTTCCGGAGCCAGATACAGGGACAGCTCCAGGTCTTCGCCGTCCTGATGAATGAGGAGTTTCTCTCGGGTTTCACGCGCGTTCAGACTGGTGTCGAGCCGCTCAGCCAGCGCGCGGTCGCTGAACACGAAATCCTCAACCCGGTGCGCGATACGGATATCGTAAATCCGCTCCAGGCGGCTTTGCAGAGCATTGAGCATGACGTCCGCTGGCGGTGGCGCCGGCACTCAATGCCGCGACTGACTGGCCGCCTCCGACGACACGTGAATTCCCAGGCGGCGCAACTTCATCGCGGCCCGCGGACTGTTGTATCGGGTCCATGCGTCGTACCAGCGCAGGATCTCCTGATCGTTGTCCAACTCAGCGCGATCTCCCACCTCGTTCAGCACTTCCACGAAAACGGCGAACTTCTCCGCGAGTTCGTCAAACACCTCGCCCCACGCGCCGGCTCCATCATCCGTGTGTGTGTTGTCCGACAGCGATCGGTACGCGGTGCCCCCCATCGCGATGTAGTAGTTGATCCCGACCGCCTGCCGGTCGAGACTGCCGGTGAGGACACCGGACACAAACAAGGAAACGTCACCCAGTCTGCGCAGGGCGCGGGCTTTCTCGCCGCAAGACGGGGCCTCCACCGCATCCCGGTAAAGCAGCGCGAGAGGTTGCAGCGTGAACCCGTCTGGCGTCCAGTCGAACAGCCGATCCACGCGCGCGAACTGACACAACAGATTGACCACGTAAAAGACCGTTGACTCACGCGCTTCGACGCGCTGGTTCTTCAAGGCATCAGCCAACGAGTCTTTGAAGAACTCCTTTACGTCAACACCGGTAATCAGTTTTTCACTGCTTAGGGACACGACTTTCGAACACAACCATAAACACCTTCTTCACATTCCAAGTATAGTAAACAGCGCGAAATTGGGAAGTCAGCACTCTCCACTCAGTGCTGCCAGAATCGGTTTCCTACACACCGGATGTCCCGCGTGCGCTACGGATTCACGACACACCTCGCCCGCGCGCCGGGCGCAGCTTGTCAGCGCAGCTCGGCGCGCGCCACGTAGCGGTTGAACAAGCCCTCTTGAAGGCGTTTGTCTCTGGTTTGCAGAAGTTGTGAGACGACGCTGCGTGTCAGGTGGGGGGCAAACAATTGTATAAACTCGTACACGAAACCGCGCAGGTGGGTATTGTGGCGAATGGCGAGACTCGTAATGCTGGCGTCGAAAAGATGGCCTGCGTCCAGCGCAACCAGATCCTTATCCCGTTCCACCTCATAGGCCATGCGCGCCATGATTCCAATCCCCAGCCCGGTGCGCACGTAAGTCTTGATCACTTCCGCGTCGGCAGCGGTCAACACCACCTGCAAGGTCAAGCCACGGTTCTCGAAAGCCCGATTGATCTCCGAGCGGTCCGCTACGCCGAAGACATAGGTGATGATGGGAAACTCGGCGATCTTTTCCAGGGTCAACGGGCCACCGTCATCCAAAGGATGGCCCCGCGGGACGATCACGCACCGATTCCACCGGTACGACGGCAACAGGACCAGGTCGTCGAACAGCTCCAACGCTTCCGTGGCGATACCCAGGTCGGCCTTGCCGCTGGCGGTCATTTCGGCGATCTGGGTGGGTGTACCCTGGTGCAGGTGCAGCGCAACACGCGGATACCGCTGACGAAACACATCGATGAGATCCGGCAATACGTAGCGTGCCTGTGTGTGGGTGGTGGCGATGGACAGCGAGCCGCGGTCCGGATCGTTTCGCTCGGCGGCAACATCCTGGATGTTCTCCACTTCGCGTAGGATGCGCTCGATGTGCTGGATAACCACGCTGCCGGTGGGCGTGAGTCCGGTGAGGTGTTTACCGGTGCGCTCGAAGAGCGTGACGCCCAATTCTTCCTCCAGACGCCGGATCTGGGTACTGACGCCGGGTTGCGAAGTAAACAGCGCTTCCGCCGCCTGGGTAACGCTGAAACCGTGTGCCGCCACCTCGGCGACATATTGGAGCTGGCGCAGCTTCATATATTATCGACAGATCAAGGATGACAGATTACATAACACTGGATTATAAAAGAACTCCTCTCAGCGCGCGATGGACGCTCCGCGGGCGATGCACAATGCGGGTCAGATCGGCCGGTGTCAGTTCGAGCGCATCCGGCGCCTCGGCGATTGTCATTTTCTTCTCGCCGAACACCCGCGCCGCAGCTTTGAACGTCGACGCGGCGGTTCGCCGGGACCACCGCAACGGCCATACCGTTGCGTCGCCCCACCAACAACTAACGTCTTGCACACTCGTGCCGGTTCGATTCCCAAAGCCAGGGCGGGCGCCTCGCCTTCGCCGACGCGCTTCGGATCGCCGCTGTATTTCTGAACGGTAAACGCGATCCCGGCTTGCCGGGCCGCACCGATCGCGGGGGTCATCGCGACTGATGGTAGCGATGATCACAAATTGTTTCTAACCCGGGTAGCGCTATAATCCAAACGCTGCGCAAAGAAGTCGCGCGACCAACGTGAACCAACGAGCGCTGGGAGGCTACCGTGGGAATACACGAGGACAGAACAAGACAGAATCGAGCGCTGCTCGAACAAATCGCCGATGTCTCTTCCATTAACCTCCCTGTCAGCGGGACGAGAACCTATCTGCAGCACTATTTCTCAGACGTTCCACCCGAGGACCTCGCCGACCGGGATGCGGAGAGTCTGCGCCGTGCTGCGCTCGATCATCTGCAGTTCGCCACGCGCCGGGCGCCGGACGAAACCCTCGTACGGGTCATCAACCCCGAGACCGAAACCAACGGTCGAAACAGTAGCCGCACCGTGGTCGAGGTCGTGGTGAACGATATGCCGTTTCTGGTGGACTCGGTGGCTGTCGAACTGGTCAACCAAGGATTGACTATACACCTGACGATTCACCCGGTCGTGCACGTACTCCGCGACGAGGGCGGTCAACTGCAGTCGATCGAAGAAACCGCGCACCAAAATACCGAGGTCACCTCCGAGTCCTTCATTCACTGTGAGATCGATCACAAGACGGATCCGGAGGACCTGAATGACATCAGGGCGGGCATTCTCCGAGTTCTGAACGATGTCGACGCCGCAGTCCACGACTGGCACACCATGCGGGATAAGGTCGAATACGTCGAGGCGGCCCTCGACGAATGCCCGCCGCCGGTGTACCCGGACGAAATCGAGGAAGTCAAAGCTTTTTTGGATTGGCTCGCCAACGATCACTTCACGTTTTTGGGGTTCCGCGAATACGAGCTGGAGCAGGAGAACGGCGATCTGATTCTGCGCGTCGTGCCGGGCTCCGGACTGGGGGTGTTACGAGAGACCGAGGTTACCCAGATCTCCTCGTCCTTCTCCACGCTGCCGCCGGCGGTACGCAAGTTTGCACGCGAACCCGAAATTGCCGTACTCACCAAAGGCAACGCGCGCACCACGGTACATCGGCCCGGGTATGTAGATTACGTGGGAATCAAGCGCTTTAACCGCAAGGGCGATGTCGTTGGTGAGTTTCGTTTTCTCGGCCTCTATACCTCGATCGCATACCGCTGCGACGCCTACGAAATCCCCATCGTTCGCCAGAAGTTGCGTGAAGTGGTGCGTCGATCGGGATTCAAACCCAACAGTCACGCGGGGAAGTCTCTGCAAACGATATTGCAAACCTACCCGAGGGACGAACTGTTTCAGATCTCGGCCGAGTTACTGCACGAAATCACGATCGGTATACTGCACCTCCAGGAACGCAATCGGGTGCGAATTTTCAACCGCCCCGACAAATACGGCCGTTTCGTGTCGAGCCTGGTGTTCGTGCCTCGCGACCGATACAACACCGAGCTGCGTCAGCAGTTGGAAGAGCTTTTGCGCGACGCCTACGGCGGACAATCCACCGAATTCAACGTGGTCCTGGGAGAATCTACCCTCGCGCGCATTCATTTTATCGTACGCACCGACCCGAATCGGCAGATCGATGTCGACGTGCACGAGCTGGAGGCGCGGCTCGCGGAGATTTCGAAGACCTGGGCCGAACACCTGCACGGGGCATTCGTCGAGCGCGAGGACGATGCCACCGCGAACCGGCTACAAAAGATCTACGAGCGCGCATTTCCGGCGGGTTATCGGGAGGATTTCAACGCCGCGGTGGCGGCGCGCGACGTGGCCATGCTCGAGGAGCTCAGTGAGCCCGGCGAACTCGGACTGTGCCTGTACACCAGGGATGCCGACGACGCGCAGACTCTCCGTCTCAAAGTGGCGCGCTACGAAAACCCCATCCCGCTGTCGGACGCGCTACCGATCCTGGAAAACATGGGGCTTAGGGTCATCGCCGAGCGCCCTTATCGCATCCGTCCGGCGGGACGCACGCCGATCTGGATACACGATTTTCGCATGCAGCACTTCGGCGCCGAGGCCTTGGATCCCGACCGGATCACGGCGCGCTTCAAGGAAGCGTTCGTACGAACGTGGCTGGGTTTGACCGACAACGATGGGTTCAATCGTCTGATCCTGGCGGCCGGGCTCAACTGGCGACAGGCGCGACTATTGCGGGCCTACTGCCGATATCTTCTGCAACTGGGGGTACCGTTTTCCCAGGCCTATATGGAAACGACGTTGGTCGGCAACGCCGCGATCACCGCGTTGTGGGTGCAGTATTTTGAAAAACGCTTTGATCCGGACGCGGGTGCGGATCGCGAGTCCGCATTGGCCGATCTCGAAGCCGAGCTGGAAGAAAGAATCAACGCCGTAACGAGTCTCGATGAAGATCGCATACTGAGACTGTATCTGTCAGTGGCACGCGCGACGTTGCGCGCGAACTACTTTCAGGAGCGGGGCAACCCTTGCCTGGTGTTCAAACTCAGTCCAAGGGATATCGAGGCTGCGCCGCAACCGCGACCGGAATTCGAGATTTTCGTGTACTCGGCGCGCATCGAAGGCGTGCATCTGCGTGGCGGAAAAGTCGCGCGCGGAGGGCTGCGTTGGTCGGATCGACTCGAAGACTACCGCACCGAAATCCTCGGCCTGATGAAGACACAAATGGTCAAGAACGCCGTCATCGTACCGGTGGGGGCCAAAGGCGGCTTCGTCGCCAAGAAGCTTCCCCAGGACGGCGATCGCGATGCTGTGCGCCAGGAGGTCGAGGCGTGCTACCGGCTTTTCATTCAAGCCTTACTCGACGTAACCGACAATCTCGACGACGGGGCGATTGTGCGTCCGGAGAAAGTGGTCAACTACGATGAGGACGATCCGTATCTGGTGGTGGCCGCGGACAAAGGCACGGCCACGTTTTCGGACATCGCGAACGAAATTGCGACTGCCAACGGATTCTGGCTCGATGACGCGTTCGCATCGGGCGGCTCCACGGGATACGACCACAAGGCGATGGGCATCACGGCGCGCGGTGCGTGGGAATCCGTCAAGTGCCATTTCCGCGAGCTCGGTACCGATATCCAGACCACTCCTTTTACGGTGGTCGGTATCGGCGATATGGCTGGCGACGTGTTCGGCAACGGCATGTTGCTGTCACGCAAAATACGCTTGATCGCCGCCTTCAACCACATGCACATCTTCATCGATCCGGATCCGGATCCGGAGCAGAGCTACAAAGAGCGGGAACGTTTGTTCGCATTACCCCGCTCCACGTGGCTCGATTACGATTCGACATTGATTTCGCCGGGTGGAGGGGTGTTTCTGCGCTCCGCCAAGTCGATACCTTTGAGCCCTGAGATCCGCCGGGCATTGGACGTCGACAAGGGCGTACTCACCCCAAACGAGCTGTTGGCGGCGATTCTGCGCGCGCCGATAGACCTCTTGTGGAACGGTGGTATCGGGACATTCATCAAGAGCCGGCACGAAACTCACTCCGATGTCGGCGACCGGATAAACGATCCGATCCGCGTGAACGCAGCCACGGTGCGTGCCAAAGTAATCGGCGAGGGCGGAAATCTAGGCATGACACAGCTTGGTCGCGTCGAGTACGCGCAGCATGGCGGGTGCATCAATACCGACTCGATCGACAACTCGGGCGGCGTGGACTGTTCGGATCATGAAGTCAACATCAAAATTCTTTTGAACGCTCCCATCCGCAACAACGAATTGGACGTAAGTACGCGCAATGCGCTACTGGTCGAGATGACCGACGGCGTCGCGGACCTGGTGCTGCAGCACAACTACCATCAGGCTCAAGCCATCAGCCAGATCCAGCATCGTGCGGCGAAACGACTCGAGGGACATGCGCGACTGATACGTTCTTTCGAACAGTCCGGCCGCTTGGACCGCGGGCTCGAGTTCCTGCCAAACGATGAAGAAATCAGCGAGCGTTTACAGGAAGGGCGCGGGCTCACGCGGCCGGAGATCGCAATTTTACTTTCCTATGCCAAGATCGACCTGTATCAGGCGTTACTGGATTCCGATCTTCCGGAAGAGACGTATTTTTCAACCTACCTGGAACGTTACTTCCCCTCGGTACTTGGCGAAAGGTATCGCCCGCACATGGACACTCATGCGCTGAAGCGCCAGATCGTCGCCACCTACATTACCAACAATATGTTGGATTCCGTAGATCTCACGCTCGTACGACGATTTATGGACCAGCACAACTATCCGGCCGCCGATATCGCCCGCGCCTACACGGTCGCGCGCGACGCCTTCGATATCGGTCGGTATGTCAAGGGTGTACAGGCTCTAGACAATAAAGTCGATGCCGGCGTGCAGACGGAAATGCTCCTGGAGGCCGCTGATCTCATGGAGCGTACTACGCTCTGGCTGCTGCAAAACGTCTCTCATCCGCTGGATATCCGGCACACGGTTGACCGGTTCGCGCCCGGTATTGAAACGATCAGAAACAATCTCTCCCAGCTCGTGGTTGAGGATCATGGCGCGGTGTTGGGGTCTACGGCGGCACAACTCACCGACGCCGGTGTGCCCGCGGAACTGGCTCTGGAAAGCGCGAGCATGGGCGCACTCTTTTCGAGCCTCGATATCGCCAACGTCGCACACAATACGGGTTGGCCCGTGGAGTCCGCGGCGGGTCTGTATTTCCTGCTCGGAGACCGGTTGCAGTTTTACTGGCTGCGCAAGGAACTATTCGCGCTTACCGACCATCGTTACTGGCAGCGCCTGGCGAGGGACGGCCTGTATACCGACTCATATCGTCATCAACATGATCTTACCGCGGCGGTGGCCACCGCCGAGAGCGGCGAACCCACGACAACGGTCGAACGGTGGATAGACGCGCATCAAGAACCGGTGCAGCGCATCACGAAGATCGTTGGTGAGCTTCGCGAATCGGAGTCCCAGGACCTCGCAAAGTTGACGGTCGCAGCGCGCGAGATGAAATACTTCGTGGAGCATGCATCTTGAGACGGCGCTCGGCGGTGCGCGCTCGGATGAATCCGCCGTCTTACGCGTGAGCTCCAATCGGATACGGCTTCTCTCCGCGTGACACTGAAAAGCGGCCCCCTGCACCCCCGAATCAGGGCGTTCAACCTGAAGCCGGGAACGCTGCTTGCTGACCGTTACGTGGTGATTGAAAAACTCGGTTCCGGATGGGAGGGGGAGGTGTATCTGATCAGCGAACGCGCGGCGAAAATCGAGCGCACGGCAAAACTCTTTTTTCCGCAACGCAACGTGAGGGACAAAACTTCAAAGACCTACGCCAAGAAGCTGCACAAGCTGCGCCACTGCCCAATCGTCATTCAATACCACACTCAGGATACATTTTCGTTTCACGGTATCCCGATACGTTTTTTGGTCTCCGAGTTCGTGCAGGGAGAACGACTGACGCAGTTCGTGAAGCGCCAGAAAGGGCGGCGGCTACATCCTTTCCAGGCGGTACATCTCCTTCATGAACTCGCGACAGGCATCGAATGCATTCACAAGATGGGCGACTATCACGGCGACTTACACAGCGACAACATTATCGTGCAGGGCTATGGCTTGAGGTTCGACTTGAAACTCCTGGATATGTTTCACTGGGGGCCGCCCACGGCCGAGAACCGTCAGGACGACGTAGTCGATCTGGTACGCATCTTCTACGATGCACTCGGCGGACAGAAGCACTATGCGAAACTGCCGGCGGAAACAAAGTCTATTTGCTGCGGCTTGAAGCGGTCCTTGATCGTCAAGAAGTTCCGCAGCGCCGGCAAACTGCGCACTCATCTCGAGACCATGCAGTGGCAATAAACCGCGAGCAACTGGACGCCGAGAAGAGGGAAAAGGACAAACCACAACCGACGCTTTACATCGCTGCGGAGATGGACGCTGCGGAAGTGTTCGACCTACCGTTCGGCCGCCTGGCCGCTTTCTCCCACTCGTCCCCCGACAAGACCACCGGCAACGAGGATTGCGCTGCCCTGATACCGATAGATTCCGAATCCGGCGTACTGGTGGTGGCCGACGGGGTGGGGGGAATGCCCACGGGAGGCGCCGCCTCGCGCATTACCGTCGAGACCTTGTCTTCCAACCTGGCCAACGCACAACAGGATCAAAGCCCGCGTGACACCATTCTGGACGGTATCGAGCAAGCGAATCGGGCGGTACTGGCGCTCGGTAACGGCGCCGCCACGACGGTCGTGGTGATCGAGGTGCAGGGGAATTCGATCCGCCCGTATCATGTTGGCGATTCGCTGATTCTGGTCACCGGCCAACATGGGCGTTTGAAACTGCAAAATATCCCGCACTCGCCGACCGGTTACGCCGTCGAAGCGGGTCTGCTCGATGAGAGCGACGCGATTCACCACGAGGAACGAAACCTGGTTTCCAACGTGGTGGGCGACACTGAGATGCGCATTGAAATCGGTCCGTCGATCGAGTTGGCACCCCGTGATACCCTGGTTCTGGCGAGCGACGGATTGTCGGACAATTTGTATCTCGAAGAAATCGTGAATACGGTTCGGGTCCGACCTTTATCGGAGGTCGCAGCGGCCCTTGCCCGCCGGGCGGTACTGCGCATGGAAAACCCGGTACCCGGGAAACCCAGTCATCCGGACGATCTCACCTTCATGTTGTTCCGCCGCCCGCCCCTACCACGCAAGCAAGGCCGAACGACCGGTGGTCAACGTCGGTAGATGTGGGTAACCGGTGCGATTCCGGCGCGAAACACGGTGCGCACCGCCGCGCGCAGCAATCCGTCGGCGCGCAGCCACCAGTCGCGAAGAACCTGGCCCGGACGCCCACGAAAGGTGGTGACGTGAAATCGGTCTGTATCGCGTAGCGGTATCGAGGAGAAAAAATAATTGGACACGCAACAACGAAAGGCATCGTGCACGATCGGACTGACCGAATGCCAGGAATCCTGGTGCGTAGCCATCACCGCCAGCCGATTGAATCGGCTGTGTACGGTGACGGGTTGCCCGGTCACCCCGTGCGGCCACAACTCGAGGTTGCCTCCCCAGTGTTCACGCCAATCCGGCGTCACGTAATACAACAGATTGAATACCCGCCACCGTTCGCGTTGCGAATCGTGGGAATTGTCGATGTGCGGGTTCAAAAACTGCCGGCGCCCCATCATTGAAATTCCACCCGCATAAAGAGCGGGATCCGGGTACAGTTCCGTACAATCGACGATACGGGCGATAGCACTCACTACGCGGGGATCCTGAAACGCGTAGATCGCTTCTTCGAGCAGAGGGTCGCAACGGTTCATCTGCGCGGTGACGTATTTGAACTCGCGGGGGCTTTTCTTCAAAGTCAGGGCGCCGGCTTGCGGAAAAGACTGGTAGATCGCGAGCGCGACCTCATTGGGAAAGACATCATCCAGAATCAGGTGACCGATGCTCGCGCGGCTGCTGCGGTAGTGTTCTGTCAGGCGTTCGGCGTGGCGGGATAATCCGTCGACGACGTATCCGGCGAGTTCGCTACGATCCATGGGAGACGCGCATACCGGGCCGTTCCAGCATGTGCCGCCGGGCGGCATCCGCATAGGCTTCGCATTTCTCCAGATATTCTCGCTTGGTTTTCGGCATCGGTACCCGAGCGCCGGCAATGTAGTTCAAAACGTTCTTGCCTTCCATCAACAGGCGCTGACCTCGACGTATAAAATTTTTTTCCCGATCCGGCGTATGCGGTGGTATCCGGGGCCGATAATCCTCCACGGCTTCCAACGCTGCAACGAAGCGCGGCCACACTTCAAAAATCACCCAGTCGCTCTTGATCGTTTCAGCCTCCATCTTCGCCGCAGTGGCCAGTTCCCACAGGATCGTCTCCACACCCTCGAAGGCCGACAGGATTCCAAACACGTGCGCCATCTTTTCCGAAATCTCATCGATATCGCGCATCGTTTGGGCGATCTTGATGTAACGGCTCTCGTAGAACGTCTCCATGGTCAGGGTGAAGGCCTTGAACGGTTCGCCCCACAACTCGTCGATCCCCTCTTCGCCGCTGTAGTGCTTGACCATTTTTCCGTATTCCAGCGCCGCCTTGAGGTTTTCACCGCATTCCTGCATGAGGTCGTTGGACTCGCTGATGATCACGCCTCTGGCGTTCAAGGCGACGATGGAGGTGAAAATATCTACGGCTCGGTTGAATAGTGCCCCCGCCAGCATGGCACCGGTAACGCGCTTACGTGCCGGATCGGTTTCCTGCTCGAAAGCCCGGCGCGCATATTCCAGCTTGTCGCCGGGCGTATTGATACCGCGTTCCGTATGATGAAAGACCCGGCGCCCAAGAGATTCGATCAGATTGCGCTTTTCCTCCAGCGTGTCCTCGGGAGGCGCGTAGTAGCGTATCCAGTAACCGTCATAATAGATACTGATCTTGCCGTCGACCTCGCGAATACAGCCGTTCTCGATCTCTTCTTGCGATTGACTCATGCGCATTTCCCCCGCGGCGCGTATTGTGCGCCGTTGCCTCGCCCCTGTCACGTGCCCGGGAGGTAAAATCTCTTCCGCCGGCGCCTACCGCTCGATGGTGTAGAACAGATCACCTCCGCTTTCACGCTCGGAAGACTCCGTTTGGATTGTCCATTTCCGGGAAAGTTCGTAGCGGATACGAAATACGTTGATGGCCTCGGCCAGGCCCGCTGCGTAGGAAACGTACAGTTTCGGAGCCAGGTACTTGCCGAGCACGATGGAACTGCCCTCGCCGGTCTCGTCGCTGGTGGCGGGCTGCAGGCTCAACTCATCCAGACCGAAAGTATTGCGCAGCGTATCCTGGACGCCCCCGCCGCCCCCGGGTAGCAGGGTAGTGGCGGCGCGAAACAGGATCGCGCCCTCGGCGCCGCTCGCGCTATCGGTGGAGCGACCGAGGATCAGGTAAGAGAGCTTTTCCGCGTCCGGCATATCGGGGTCGGAATACAGGATGAGCTCCGGATCGGCCGCCGTGCCGCGCATGCGCACGCCTGCGGTGACGTCTCCGACGGCGCGCTCGGCGCGCGCGTCCAATCCCGGGTTGTCTATCGGGCCCCCGGCGAACACCAATCGGCCCGTTTGGATGGACAGGGTTTGCCCGTATACCGTGTACTGTCCGGCAACGATTTCGAGTTCTCCGGTAGCGGTGGTCACTTTCCCCGGCTCGTCGACCACCTTCAATTCCCCGTTCAACCGTCCGGAGAGCCCGTATCCGTCAAACCTGATCTCGTCCCCGAGGCGCACATCGACCGCAGCGCTTACCGCCATGGGGGCCGGGGGCGGGGCGTCGGTGTCAGGCTCGACGAACACCACATCGCGCGACACCACCACCCCGCTCGCGCGCTGCGTCGCGGGGCGGATGTCGGCCTCCGGCACGTGCACGGTTCCGCTTATCGAGACTTCGGCAGGGCTGAGCGCCAACCGCAGATCCGGGTTCGCCCGAATGAACGCTTCCAAGCGGTCCACTACCGTGAAGCGCCGACCGGTGACCGCGATATCGGCGTGCCACGCTGCGTCACCGGAGAAGATGACGTCGCCGCGCGCCTCCACTCGGCCTTCTCCAGACTTCGCGCTTAGGGCAACCGCGAACCGGTCGCCGCGACCGCCCTCGATCGATCCTTCCACGTCCGCCAAGGTAATGCCCAGACCCGGCAGCGAGAATTGCCCTTGTGAGAGTCGCGCCCCGCCCGTCAGGGCCGGGTGCGCGCGGGTGCCGGCCACGTCGATTTGTACATCCAGCGTGCCCGCTTCGGTACCCAATTGCGGCAGCAGGGCATCGAACCGGCGCAAGTTCGGCAGATGGACGGCGATGCGCCCCGCGAGCGAGGACTGCGACGCCGATTGCCGCAGCGCCGTGATCCGCAACTCGCCGTCCAGCACCCCGTCGCCCGCTACGCGCCCCTCGATGCGCGCGTTCAAGGCCTGATCAGCGAGCTCGGCGTCGATCTCGATGTTGCGATAGCCGAGATCCTCTTGCGCGTTCGCTTTGGGGCTGCGCAGGCGCCCCTCGGGGGCGTTCAGGTGCACGGTACCCGACCACCCGCCGGTATCGCGGTATACGGATCCCGTAACGCCAAGCGTGCCGTTCCACATCAGCGTCTCGGTTTGCAGGCGTCCCGCGTCGAGTTGGGCGTCGATGCTCAGCTCGGGCTGCGCGCGGGTACCCACCAGATTCACGCTGGCCTGCACGCCGCCCTTTAAATCGTACCCCTCCGGCCACCAGTGAGGCATACGCTCGAGCGCGGGTACTACAAGCGTGGCCGTGCCCTCCACGGTCTGGCGGCCCGGATCGCCGGTCAACGGTCCGCGCAACGCGAGCTGGCTTGCGAATTCGGCGCCGGCCGGCAGTTTGAGTGCCAACGCGGCGGCGCCACCCTCCGTGTCCACGTCGAAGCTGGCCTCGCCGCCGCCGTGCTCCCATCCCTCGACACCAGTCACCGGCACGAAAGCGACGTGTCCCGCGGTGAGCGTGAGCGCGCCTTCGGCGCGCAACGCGTGCTGGGGATCAGCGGCCACGTGCACAGTCCCCGACAGGCGACCGCCGCCGTGCACGTCGGGGTGCGCCAGTCGCGCAAGTTCGCCCCAGGGCAGCGCCTGGAGTTCGGCGGCGGCCTGCCATTCGCCGGGTTGCCATGTTCCGCGCATACACAGCCGACCGGTCTGCTCAGCGATACACAATGAAGCCAGTTCCGCGCCCGCGGCGGCGATACGCAAACCGGCCGGTTCCACCAGGCGCCAGTGCGATGCCCCCCAACCCTCCAGCCCCGCCTCCAGCAGTTCTCCGGCCCAGGTCCCGTGCTGATATCCGCCCTCGATCGACACGGTCACTCGTGCGGTCTCGCCGATACGGGCGGTAGTTCGCAGCCGGTGGGTGTCGAGTTCGCCCGACCAGGCCGTGCGTATTTCCGTGACCGGCGGTCGATCCCCACTGGCGAGTTCGTCGACTTCCACGCGCACCGTCGAAGAACGACGCTGCGCCGTGTCGATATCAAACGTCGCCATGATCCCGGTGCCGGACAGGTCGCCCCATTCCAACACAGGTATCCGGACGTCGCCGTGCACACGCGGGGCGCCGCGCAAATCGAACACCGCGAGCTGTCCGTGCAGCGCCGCGGTGCGGCGACTGTCACCCGGCGCTCCCAGTTCTGCGTCCGCCACCGTCACGCGCAGTTCCTCGTCGTTTCCGCGGACCCGGAACCCGCCCGCTGCGCTGGTCCACCGGGCAGCGTCGGTCAGCGGCCATGTCAGGCCCCGCCAGCGACCGGCAATGTCCAGTTCGCGCGCTGTCGCGGCGAGGTTTACGGACCCCGATACGTCGAGTTGCGCTTCGCTGCCCGGCACACTCATCTGCGCGCGCTCGACCTGCACCTCCGCGCCGTCGCTGCGCGCGGCAAACTCCACCTCAAGCTCCGGATAGTCCTCGAAGCGGCCGCGCAGAGCCCCCGTCGCGCGACCGCCGCTACGATGGCCTTGCGCGTCGAGCCGACCGGACAATGCGGTGCGCGGCCACGCATCGTGCAGCGCGCGGGCATCAAAGCGGTGAATCCGAACGCTGCCCGACCAGGTCGGGTCAATCAATACATTGTGCAGTACCAGGCTTTGCTCGAGTTCCGCCCCCCCGGTGATACGGGTGGTGAGATCCAGCTTGGCCAAATCACCGCGCACCGTTGTGGCGCCGTCGATCGTGGTCTGCAGGTCGCCGCTGAACGACCAACTCGCCTCGGCCGCTAACGCGTGCGGCGTGCGCAAACCGATCGTTCCGCGCAAGGACACCGAATAGTCGGCGGCGCTGAGCGTGAGATCGCGCACATCGACAACGTCATGCTGCGCCCGCCCGCCGAGCACCGCACGGTCGATCACCACCGGCGCCGCATCACCGGTGGTGATGCTTAAAGAGGCGACCTCCACACGCCCCACAACCACCGTAACCGGTAACGTAATGCTCGGCATCTGCGGCGGCTGATCGGATTTCGGCCCCGTCGCGAGCTCCACGGCCAAACGCTGCCCCCGGCAATACGTCACCGCGAAGCGGGCGCGCCACAGCTCCCGCAGCCGCCAGTCGCAGTCCAGCGCCCGCAATCGGTAGCGCCCGGATTCCGTCTCGTAGGCGACGCCTTCGAGACGCCAGGGCCCCGCTAGGCGGCCGCTGGCCGCCGCCACGCTGAACTGGCCACCAGTGCGCTGGGCAAGCTGATCGACCAGCCAGATGAACACGCGCTCGGAGTAAGCGACCCCCGCCGCAGCCGCGACCGTCGCGATCATGATCGCCAACAGGGTCCCGAGCACAACCCGGCGCATTAGAGATCCGGCCCTACGGTGATGTGCACACGCACTGGATTTCCGGGCCGGGAAATGGCGCTGGCGATATCCAGTCGCACCGGCCCGACCGGAGATTTCCAGCGCAAACCCACTCCCGCACCCTGCTCGAGGTCGTCGTTTAACGCATTGATGGCATTACCGGTATCGAGGAACGCCGCCACGGCGAATCGTTCACCCACCGCGTGCTCGTATTCAACACTGCCGACCAGGAGATGGCGCCCGCCGATGACTTCGCCGTTGTCATCGGTGACTCCCAACTCGTTGTAATCGAAGCCACGCACGCTTTGGTCACCGCCGGCAAAAAAACGGATCGTCGCCGGCAACTCATCGAGTTCGTCGGCCTGCGTATACGCGACGTCGCCGCGCAAGAGAATTCGCCCGCCGGGCCATGGCGCCCGGATCATTTTTCCTTGCACGCGGATCTGACCAAAACTGATGTCCGACAATACCTCGTTCAGAGCCCCGCGCAGTTCCACCGATATTCGAGCGCCGCGTCGCGGATACAATCGGTCGTCGCTGATGGTGCGTATGAACTCCAATCCGGGAATGACCATATCCACGGTATCACTGACATCGCTCACTGAATACGTTTCGTGCTGATACAGCAGAGAGTAGCCCCAGGTGGTATTCCCTTGGACGGTGCTGAGACGCAGGCCCACTCGTCCCACCTCGCTGTTGCTGTTGTTCGGATCGTCGTCGCTGTAACCGGCGAACCACGATAAACGATCGTGCTGGGGGTTGCGAATCGGCACGTTGTACTGCGCACTGAAGGACTGCGATATCTCGGACGCGCTGAGCTCTGTTTCGAAACGGTGGCCGTGTCGATTCACTCGCCGACGCAGCCACCCCACTTTGCCACGCACCCCGGAGTCGGTGCCGAAACCGAGACCGAAGGTATACGCCGAGGGCTTGCCCGGTTCCAGGTACACGGTGACGGGGACGCGATAATCCACCGCGTCTTTGGGATCCGAGCGTACGTCTACGCTGGCGAAGTACTGCGTGTCGCGGAATACATTCTCCAGGTCGAGAAGCTTCTTAAAAGAATACGGTTCACCCGGATCGATGTCGACATACTTGTGTAAGAACGCCGGCTCGAAAATATCCTGCACTAGAGCAATTTCACCAAATCTGAATTGCCTGCCGCTGTCGAGCACCAGCGTTACGTCCGCGGTTTCACGGGATTCAGAGATGCGAATTTCATGGGTACTGAACACGGCTTCGAGATAACCGAGTTCCAGTGCGTGGCGCAACAATCGATTCTTGCCGTTCTCGTAGACTTCGTGATCCACGGTACCCCCGACGACTACCGGGAACTCGGAAATCGCTCGTCTTAGGCCGGGCTCCTCGACACCCTGGCCCTCGATGCTCACACTGACATGCCGGTACACCGTCGGTGCGCCCTTCTCCACGACGTATCGAGCCTGCCACACGTTGTGCTCCTGTTTCAGCTCGTCCGCGATTCGTGCCCGATAGTACCCGAAAGATTGCAGCGCACCGGTCAGTTGGCTGATGGCCCGGGCGTGCAAGACACGGACTAACGCCGGCGTCAGTCGCTCGGCGTATTCTTCCCGGCCAATATCGATGGCATTGATGAGTTTCTCCGCGAGCGATTCCGGTTCAACCGCTACGGTCACGCTGACAGTCGGAGTTTGTTCGGGTGGAACGTCGCGGGCTTCCTGCGCGGCGTGCGGACCGCCGTTCAAACACAATAGAATCACCGCCCCCCAAGTTCTCCTCGGAGAAACCGGATATCCGAATGTTGCCGGGCTCACTTGTCAACACAAAAGATGTGTAATCGACAAACCATCACCAACGTTCGAGATCCACACGGTGTTGACGCCGAGCCGTGACATGCCAGAAGAGACAGGGTCGTCGCGGTCATGCCCCGCCCGGCTCTGCAACCAGACCCGGCAAGGGGCGTTTTTCGAGCTCTGAAATCCCGTGACGTACCGCATCCGGAACCTGAGCCTTTTTATTTTGTCGATAGTCGTAAGTCACGATGATCCCGTGCCCATCGGCCGCGACGCGTTGGTGGGTATGACTGTATACGGCGTACCGCTGCGTAAAGCGATCCGCCTTAAGGTCGGTGACCCTGGCCCCGACGGAGAGGGTGTCGGGATAGGTCAAAGGCAGTTTGTAGCGACACTCCGTGGACGCGAGAATGGGTCCCACAGCCTGCACGGACCGGAACCCGAGCTTGTCGAAGTAGGCGATACGAGCGGCTTCAAAGTATTGCAGATAGACAATGTTGTTTACGTGCCCAAACGCGTCCATGTCGCCCCATCGGACGTCGAGTTGGATGACAACCGGGTACTGATCAAGCAACCTTCCTGCTCCCCGTATCAACTACGCAAAGGGTATCACAGCGACATAAAATTTTGTGAAAACACCCGATCTGACGCTCGCGGTGCGGCCGGGTCCGGTGTTGTTTGTTATGATCCGGGGAGAGAACCCGAACCGAGACTTTGAGCGATGTTGACCAAACTTAACCTTCGCCTTGCAGGCATCGCCTTGGCATTGTTGGGCACCGCACTGAGCGGTTGTGCCACGAATCCGGTCACCGGTAAATCGGACTTCGTCTTGATGTCCGAGGAACAGGAAATCCAATTGGGCCGTCAGGCGCACCAGCAGATCATGAAGCAGTACCGCGAATACGACGACCCGGCGCTGCAGGCGTACGTGAGCCGGGTGGGTGAACAACTCGCCGCCGCCAGTCACCGTAACAACCTTCTTTTTCGTTTCACTGTTCTGGACAGCCCGATGGTAAACGCCTTCGCGCTCCCAGGCGGATACATCTACATCACGCGCGGAATTCTGGCCTATATGAATTCCGAGGCGCATCTGGCCGGGGTCCTGGGTCACGAGATCGGACACGTGACCGCGCGCCATTCCGTGCGCCAGCACAGCACCTCGACCTTACTGGGGGTAGTGGCTGCGGTGGCCACCGCCAGTACCGGCAGCCGCGCGGTGGGGGATCTGTCGAGTGTCGCGGGCAACGCTCTGGTGAGCGGATACGGCCGCGGCATGGAGCTCGAAGCCGACCGCCTGGGCGCCGAGTATCTGGCTCGCACCGGATTCGATCCGAGCGACATGATCGGCGTGATCGGTATTCTCAAAAATCAGGAAGAATTCGAAATGCAGCGCGCGCGCGAAGAGGGGCGTCAACCGCGCGTGTATCACGGCCTATTCGCGTCGCACCCGGAGAATGACGACCGCCTGCAGGAAGTCATCAATGCTGCGGCGAAATTCAAGACCGTTTCCCGACGCGCGCCCGGCGACGACGATGCCTTTCTCCGACACATGGATGGCCTGGTCTACGGTCCCGGCGAAAACGAGGGTGTGGTCCGCGGTAATCGGTTCTATCACCGAAAGCTCGATTTCACCATCGAGTTCCCGCCCGGATGGCGTATCGAGAACACGCCCCAGGCCCTGCTCGCGTATCCCCCACAGAATGACGCGGTGCTCCAGCTTTCACTTCAGGATCTGAATCGGCGTCAAACCCCCGAAGAATTCTTGCGCTCCAAGTTCGCCGATCTCAAGCAGGGTCAATCGTTCAGGACCGACGATTACGACGCTTATTCGGGATTGACGACCAAACTGAACACACCGTTCGGTCGCAGGCCCACGCGCGTCGCGGCCATATTCGCCGGTAAACGGGGGTTCGTGTTGATCGGGGCCAGCAAGCACGACATTATCGGCGAATCCTTCACGAGCACGGCACGCAGCTTGCGTCGCTTGCGCGGTGCGGAGTACGAGTTGGCCGAGCCGCGAACGTTGCGCATCGTCACCGCCCAATCCGGAGATACGTTCGCAAAACTGGCCGCTCGGTCCAAGCTCGCCAGTTATGCGGAGGAGCAAATCAGATTGCTGAACGGTATGTATCCAACCGGCGAGCCGACCCCAGGGCAGCGAATCAAGATCGTCGAGTAAGGTATTTCGCCATGGATCACGCGCCAACCGATCCCAGCAGTGCTTCGTCGGAGCGCGATGCGTACATCCCAGTCTCACACACCGGTTCGTACTCGAACCACTCAAAAGAGAAGGTGGCCATAACCAAGCGTGATAGAGAGACTCGCTGTACCTCATCACCGGTATGTAGCAAGAGTTCTTTTCCTGTGTTGAACAGCCCCCGTGGGGTGACCATCGAATAACTCCCCGCTTGCGTCGTCACCCTGGGTAGAATGAGGCTCTGGCGATATCCGCAGTTCGGAGTGTCCTCCTGTACTGCCGCGGCGCACGCCACCGGCGCGAGCTTGTACATACCGAAGGAAATCGTATTCGGCCTCTGATTACGTACCCACCTGATTACTCCCACGTCCCAGGCGTTCACCGTTCCCGCACGGCGTACCGCAACCAATTCACCGACACGGATGCGCGTGGTTTCGGCATCCTGTTTCGTAAGCTGCATACCGGCACGGCTTTCGTCTACGCAAATCCAGTCCACATCCAGGCTGTATCTATCGGCCTGCAGTTGTTGATAACCAAAGGTGCCGGTGACCGGCTTTATCCGTTGCACCCCCGAGGGCTCGAATACGCGTTCTCCATTCAGGAAAAAATTGATCGAGTCGAGCCCAACGACCACTTCCCGATTGTCAGCCGGTGTGGTGCGACTGGTTGCACGCCGTGCTTTACCGCCCCAGTGCACGATCAATTGTTGCAAGAACTGGCTCTCATCCCGCTCAATCGCGGTCTGATCGACGGGCTCCGGACACTTGGCGTGACGCTCCAGAGCGCGAATATGCTGGTACAGGGCGATCACCAGCTTGGAAGTGTCCAGCACCAGACACTCCCCGCCTGCTACTTCCGTCTCGTCTCGGCCGATGAAACTGGCCGGTGCGTCGGCGGCGAGATCGACTACGAATCGACAACGGGCGGTCACTTCGTCGGTCTGTTTCTTGAGCCCCACCAACGCCGTCCACTCGGCGGTACGCAGGTAGGCTTTATCTACCAAGCCGGGCGCCAGCTGGTACGGATTCGCCAACGCCACCAACAGCATGCGTTTGTATAGATCCAGTATGTCGATCTCGCCGGAGTCCGACCCGACCTGCGGTGTACGTGCCAATTTGTGCATAAAAGCGCAACCTACCACCTGGTGTATGCGTTGCCACATCCCGGTCTCGATGGGTTGATAGATGCGATAGGATTCCAAGCACTGCTCATTGAGATAAAGAAGCGTGCGCTGCAAGGCGAGCGCCAACGCACCTTCGTTCAATTTTTTCAATTTCTGCGTCTCGAACCCTTCGGTCACCTGCGAATAACCGGTCACCATGGCCTGGTGCAAGGACGCCAGCAAATCCGTCGCTTCCTGATTCGCTTTGGACAGTGGCAGCGTGGCGCCGCTGCGCCGCTCTATCAATTGACCAGACACGGTCTCTACCGTTCGGTGCACGATTTCGAGGATTTCCAGCCGTTGTTCCGCAGCCAGGCGCGTGCCACCCATCACCGACAATGCCTTGTGCATGCGGGCGACCGCCTCTGCGGGATTCAGCAGCGGCAGATTTTCGAGCCAGTGCCGTGCCTTCGTCGACTGTGCCAGCACGGAAGGGGAATCGACATTCCGTCTTCCGCCTTTGGTAAATCTGGGAAACATCACCCACCCCCAAGTCAGTTTCGCGTGTCCGGGTCGTTACGGTTCGCCCGGTTGTCACTAAATTCAGTATAGTTCAATTTCTCCACGCGCGCCGGGCGCCGTCGTGTGGCGGGGGCGAGGTCGAGTCGGCCTTGTGAGATGACACATTAATACAGCGATTTCAGACAGATAGGGCTGCTGGTATGAATCTACAGAAGGTGATTTTTGCATTTTTTATCGTTCTCGCTCTGACGCTCAACTTCGGCTTCTTCGTCGGCGAAATCGATAACGTCGACCATCACCATGCCATGGAATTGTTTGCGGCCATCGTCGTAAGTCTGATCGCTACAATCATGAAGTTTGGGGACCGCAGCCAGCTCGGAGCGGTGGTGCTGGCAACCAGTCTGGTCGCCGACCTGCAGTTGATCGGCGCGGCGATAATGTGGGGCGTGGCCGAATACGGATCCAGCACCGGCGTGGACGGGCCGGTCATGGCAAGCATCGTTTCCTTGTCCGGCGGTGCTCTACTCGCCAATCTGATCTCGGCCGTTTTGTTGATCGTCGAAACCGTGATGGTCAGACGATAGGCGTTTCCATCCAATGCACAATCTCGTCTTCATATTCCTACGCCGACTACGCGGTCCTTTGATCGCACTGATACTCGTCTACGCGATATCAGTACTCGGCCTGGTGATGATTCCCGGCGAGGACCCGAACGGCGACCTCTGGTACATGGATTTTTTCCACGCCTTCTATTTCGTCAGCTTCATGGGTTCGACAATCGGTTTCGGCGAGATCCCCTACTCCTTCACCGACGCGCAACGCTTATGGGTACTGTTCTGTATTTACATCACTGTGTTCGCGTGGCTGTACGCGATAGGTTCGACGCTCACTCTGCTGCAGGACCCGGCTCTGAAACAGGCGATCACTCACAACGGTTTCGCGCGCAGCGTTCGGAACATGTCGGAACGATTTTATCTTGTCTGTGGTTATGGGGATACCGGGAAACTCGTGGTCGACGGCTTGACGCAGAGAGGAATCCGTTCGGTGGTATTGGACCGCAATCAGGAACGCATCAATGCTCTGGAACTGGAAAACCTCGACCTGTTCGTACCCGGATTGCAAGCTGACGTCACACGGCCCGATATACTTGCCGAAGCGGGGTTGGAGAGTCAGCGTTGTTCCGGTCTGATCTCGGTGACACAACGGGATGAAGTGAACCTGAAGGTCGCCATTACCGCCAAGCTGTTGAATCCCGATCTGCCAGTGGTGTGTCGCTCCGAGTACCATGACGTGGCGTTGAATATGGAATCTTTCGGTACCGATAAGATCATCAATCCGTTCGATCTATTCGCCGATCGGTTGGCGATGGCATTACACTCCCCGGCGCTTTATGCGATTCACGAATGGTTGACGAGCAACCCTCCCGTCGCCATCAGTGAGCCCCTGGAGCCGCCGCGGGGAAACTGGATCCTGTGTGGCTATGGCCGCTTCGGTAAGGCACTGGAGCAATATCTCAGTTTCGAAGGTATCGACATCACGATCGTGGAAGCCGATCCATCGGCTACCGATGCGCCCGATGAAACGATCCTGGGCCGAGGCACGGAAGCGGTCACCCTTAGGCAGGCCGGGGTAGAACAAGCGGCGGGCATCGTTGCCGGCACCGACGACGACACCAACAATCTTTCTATCATCATGACGGCCCGCGAGCTGAACCCGAAACTTTTCACCGTGGGGCGACAGAACAAGGAAGAAAATCGCCGCATTTTCGATGCGGCGCAACTCGATCTTACGATGCGACGCAGTGACATCATTGCACGCGAGATCCTGACCTTGATTACCAACCCACTGCTCAGTGAATTTTTCGAATCGGCGAACAAAGACGATCGCGAGTGGGCCAACCTGCTCGCTAGCCGCATCATCGGTGTATCTCACGAGACGACACCCGCCACCTGGACGACGGCGGTGACCAAGTCGGCGGCCCCGGCGCTGGCGATCGAGATCTTTCATGGCCGCGCGGTGCCGTTGCGCGACCTGCTGCGGGATCCGGCCGACCGGGATCAGGCGTTACCGGTGATTGTTCTCATGGTCAAACGGGGCGCCGAGGCGTTCACATTGCCGGACGCGGAGTTCCAGGTGGAACTCGGCGACCGGCTTCTCATGTGCGGGCAGCGATACGCCCGCAATCGCTTGCTCGGCACCATCGCCAACGTCAACGCGCTGGCTTACGTATGCGACGCACCGAGCCGGCGCGATACAAACGGCGCATCCGCCCGATCGGCCTGAAAATCGGGTCTTGACAGCGTCGCTCAAGACCCTTATGCTGCATTGCATTAATGCAGCGCACAAATCGCCGAAGGGCCGCTGCAGACCGAATTCGGCGCGTGAGCCGTACTGGCTCCTCCTCCAAAACAGCCCCCGCGGTCGCAATGACTGCGGGGGTTTGTTTTACCTCGGAAACCGCGTCAACGAGCACCGATTCGGCTTACGACTCCACAGCCCGGCCCTGCTCATTCCAAGCCAGCATCCCGCCTTTCAGGTTGGACACATCGGCAAACCCCATTGCCGTCAGAATCGCCGCCGCCGTGGTGCTACGCACCCCGGAGCGACACACCACGACCATCGGATCGTTGTTGTGCGGCCGCAGTTCCTCGATGCGTCCAGGCAATTCTCGCAAGGGAATCAAGATGCTGCCGGGGATGTGGCCCAGTTCGCCATGGAACTCGTCGAGCTCGCGCACGTCGATCACCACCGGTCTGCGCCCGGAGTCGGAGACAGCCAGATTCCCCACATCCAATTGGCGCACCTCGTTGAGCTGCGCCAGGCTCGGAAACTTCATCGCATCGTCATCGATGGCCGTTTGATTGGGTTGCAGTACTTCCTGAATGCGGTTCGGCAGCGGAAAATCGATACTTGCCATCAGATCCACGTATTCCTGACGCGAACGTCCGGCCAAGCGCGGATTGTCGCGCCTTTCATCGCCGATCGTCGAAACCGTGTTGCCGCGGTAGTCGTGCGCCGGGAACACCAGCGTCGCATCGGGGAGGGTGAACAATTTCTGCGTAATCGAGTCGTACTGCTCACCCGCATCCCCGCCGGCGAAGTCGGCACGGCCGGTGCCGCCAATCAACAGTACGTCGCCGGTGAATACGCGATCGTCGACCAACAAACTGATACTATCGGGCGTGTGCCCGGGCGTGTGTAACACTTGCAGGCGTAGATCGCCGATTTCAATGACGTCGCCGTCGCACACATGGCGAGTGACGCGCGGAGTGGGAGCCTGCTCGTGCATTACCACCGCTGCGCCGGTGAGATGGTGCAATAGGTCACTTCCCGACAGGTGGTCCGCGTGGGTATGCGTATCTACGACGGCGGTCAACTCCAGACCCTGGTAAGCGAGAACGGCGAGATAACGATCAACGAACGAGCGTTCCGGATCAACGAGCATGGCGCATCGCGTGCGCTCGCAGGCGAGCAGGTAACATTTGCACTGTATCTGGTTGAGTTCTCTCAGGAGCATGGTTGCCGCGCGACCGAATGGCATTTTAGTACTTAATTATATGGTGATCTACCAATGACTGACAAGCTTTGCGTGGTGGTTGGGGCCGGTCCGGGCAATGGGCGCGCGTGCACCGCCCGTTTCACCGCCGCCGGATACCGGGTCGCCGCGCTCGCGCGCAGTGCACCGACGCTGGCCGACATCAAGCGCGCAGTGCCCACCGTCGCCACCTATCCCTGCGACGTGCGCGACTCGGAGGCGATCGAAACCACATTCGCCGCGATCCATCGCGATCTCGGCGCCGTTGACACGCTGATCTACAACGCCGGTGCGGGGAAGTTCGGCAGTATCGACGACGTCACCCGCGCTGATTTCGAGGACGCGTGGCGGATCAACACCCTGGGACTTTTGACCAGCGTGCAACAGGCGCTGCCGGCCATGCGCGCCGCCGGGCGGGGCTGTATCGTGGTTATCGGCGCCACAGCGTCGTTGAAGGGCGGTGCACAATTCGCGGCGTTTGCCTCCGCCAAAGCGGCGCAGCGAATCCTGGCCCAGTCCATGGCTCGGCGGCTCGGTGTGGAGGGCATACACGTCGCTTACGTCGTGATCGACGGCGTTATCGACCTTGAACGGACACGGCAGAGGCTGGCCGACAAACCGGATACGTTTTTCATGAATCCTGAACATATCGCGGATACGGTTTTTCACCTCGTGCGACAGGAGCGCTCGGCGTGGTCTTTTGAGGTCGACCTGCGCCCGTTCGGCGAGTCCTGGTAAGCGCCAAACCGTGCCGCGTCCGGTTAAGGAGTAAGTTTTCGAAACCGGCCGTGATCTCGCTCTCCGATATCCGTAAGCGCTACGCAGGAAAATCCGTACTGGGTCCACTCGATCTTACCGTGCCCCGGGGCCAATCCACGGTGATCATCGGTCCCAGCGGCTGTGGAAAATCGACCCTGTTACGCTTGATCATCGGTCTGTCTCGCGCGGATCACGGACGCATAGAGATCGACGGAACACACCTGTCGCCCGCCACGCTCCGGGCGCTGCGCCTGAATATGGGCTACGTCATCCAGGAGGGCGGATTGTTTCCGCATTTGACCGCGAGACGCAACATCACGCTGATGGCGGACTACTTGAAACGCCCTGCGGGCCGTGAGCTCGCAGACCGTCTGGACGAGCTGTGCGAACTCACGCAACTGCCCACGTCGCTATTGACACGCTTTCCCGCGGAGCTGTCCGGCGGCCAGCGGCAGCGCGTCAGCCTGATGCGCGCACTGGTTTTGGATCCCGACATCCTGCTGTTGGATGAACCGCTGGGCGCTCTGGATCCGATGATCCGCGCGGATCTGCAACAGGACTTGAAACGCATATTCCGGACCCTCGCCAAGACGGTGGTGCTGGTCACCCACGACCTGAATGAAGCCGCGTATTTCGCCGATCGCATCGTACTTATGAACGGCGGCCGCATCGTGCAGTGTGCCGCGCCGCGGGAATTCTTCACCGCGCCCGCCGACCCGTTCGTCAGTCGGTTCATCAATGCCCAGCGTGCCGTCGGCGACTGGCAGAATCTGCAATGAAGCCCCGTTGGTGCATGCCGCTAGCGCTGTTCGTCGCCGCCGGGCCGGTGCCGGCCGACCCGGTGATCGGATCGAAAGGTTTTACCGAGTCGGTAATTCTCGGCGAACTGGCGACCCTCTCGCTGCGCGCCCGGGGGATCGCGGCGCAACACCGGGCGCAGCTCGGCGGTACGCGTATCCTGTGGAATGCGCTCAAGGCGGGCGAGCTCGACGCCTATCCCGAGTATACGGGTACGCTGACCCAGGAAATCCTGGCGTTGGAGTCGGCGCGCAACGCCCAGATCGTCGCCGCGCTGGCTGCGCACGGCATCGTGATGACCGCCCCACTGGGCTTCAACAACACTTATGCGTTGGGCATGAAGCGCGGCAATGCAGCGGCTCGCGGGATCCGCACTATCTCGGATTTGGCCCGCCACTCTGATCTCAAATTCGGATTCAGCAACGAGTTCATGGACCGCGCCGACGGCTGGCCGGGGTTGCAGCGACATTACCGCCTTAAGGAAGCCTCGGTGACCGGCATAGACCACGATCTCGCCTATCGGGCGCTGGATGCGGGGCACCTGGACGTCATCGATCTGTATACCACCGACGCCGAGATCGGATATTACGACCTCGCCGTGTTACAGGACGACCACGGGTATTTTCCAGAGTATCGGGCCGTCTACCTGGTGCGCAGCGCCAGCGCTGAACGCCATCCGCAACTGGTACCCGCGCTGAATCGGCTGGCGGGCCATATCGACAACGCCCTCATGGTGGCGATGAATGGCCGGGTAAAACTCGAAAAACATCCCGAAACCGTGGTCGCCGCCGAATTTCTGTCGTCCTTGAGAATCGCCGCCTCGCCGGTGGTTCCCGGTCCCTGGAATGCGCTCCTCACTCATACACGAGAGCATCTACTGCTCGTTTCCATCTCGCTCGGCGCGGCGATCCTGATCGCCATCCCTTTGGGCATACTTGCCGCCTACCAACCGGGCTGGGGACAGTTGGTCCTTGGCGTATGCGGCCTGATTCAGACCATACCGGCTCTGGCGCTGCTGGTATTCATGATTCCCCTTCTTGGTATCGGCGGACCCCCGGCGCTGATGGCGCTGTTCCTGTACAGCCTCCTGCCCATTGTCCGGAACACCCATGCCGGTCTCACGAATATACCCGCCGCGTTGCGTGAATCCGCGGACGCACTGGGACTGCCGCCGGGGGAAAAATTGCGTCGCGTGGAACTGCCGCTGGCAATGCGATCGATTCTCGCCGGTATCAAGACTTCGGCGGTCATCAACGTCGGCACCGCGACGCTGGGCGCACTCATCGGTGCCGGCGGTTACGGCCAACCGATACTGACCGGCATTCGGCTGGACGACGTCGGTCTGATTTTGCAGGGGGCGGTTCCCGCGGCACTGCTTGCGCTCTTCGTCCAAGCGCTATTCGAACTGGCCGAACGTTACGCGATACCCAAGGGCGTGCGGATCGATGGGCGCCGAGGTACGGCGTGACCGCCAACGGCGCGAAATCAGGCATAATACGCGCCCCTGTTGCACCCTCATTATCGTATCTATGCACAAGATCAGCGATTGCCTGAGCTTTGGCGACCTGCAGACGGTTACCGGACTGCAAGCGCTGGATCGTGCGTTCTCCCGTGAGCTGGAACGCCAGGATCCGAAACTGCACGCCGCACTGAAGGACTATCGAAGTGCGCGCGAGACTTTATCGGCGTTGCAGACCAGCGAACTTCTGCTCGCGCTAGCGCCGCTGGTGGAAAACTTCATCGCCAGCCGTTTCGGCATCGAGACAGAGCTCGAGGCGCTTTGCGAAAACGCATTGGCCGAGAACCATATCGCGCATTTCAAAAAGGAATTCGTGCAGCAACGCGCGCGGCGGTATCGGGGCCACCTATCCGAATCGTTCTTCGAACTCGACGCTTGGCTCGACGCCCAGCTCGACACGCGCGACCCGGAGCTATCCCGCGAACTGGCGGTGGCGCGTTACGCCGGCAAGTTGCTGGACGAACCCGAGCGCCACGAACAGGAGGTCGAGCGCCTGACCCAGTGGTGCGTGCAGGTATTGCGGGACCCAGCTTCGGAGCCCGCGTCGTGGACCAGCTTTTCGCTGCCACAGTCCGTGAATTTCGCCGACCTGGTGCCCCTGCAGTCGTCGCCGGACGAGCACAGCGAAATCCAAGCATTGCGCGCGCATGACGACGCACTGCGCCAGCGTGACGGATTCAAGCTTACCGATACACGCATGGGTTTGCGCGACGTCCAAGACCACGTCAACTATTGCGTCTACTGTCATGAACAGGAAGGAGACTTCTGTTCGAAAGGATTTCCGAAGAAGAAAAAGCAGCCGGAACTGGGGCTCAAGGTCAATCCGCTCGGCGTCACCTTGACCGGCTGCCCACTGGAAGAAAAGATCTCCGAGATGCATGTCTTGCAGCGCGACGGCCGCACGCTGGCGGCGCTAGTGATGGCGATGGTGGACAATCCAATGATCCCCGCTACCGGGCACCGGATCTGCAATGACTGCATGAAGGGCTGCATTTATCAGAAGCAGGACCCGGTCAACATTCCGCAAATCGAAACCCGTATTCTTACCGACGTGTTGAGCCTGCCTTACGGCGTGGAAATTTACGATCTACTGACAAGGTGGAATCCGCTGCGTCGCAGTCAGTACATCATGGCGCCTTACCGGGGACGTAAGGTGCTGATCGTGGGCATGGGTCCGGCTGGTTTCACTATGGCCCATCACCTGACGATGGCCGGCTGCGCGGTCGCCGGCGTCGATGGATTGAAGATCGAACCGCTTCCGGAGCCACTCCTGAGTGCGCCGGTGCGCGATTATGAGTCGTTGTGCGAAGCGCTGGACGAACGCATCATGAGCGGCTTCGGTGGTGTGGCCGAATATGGGATCACGGTCAGGTGGGACAAGAACTTCCTCAAGCTGATTTATCTCACCCTGGCGCGCCGGGAAACGTTCCGCGTGTTCGGTGGCGTGCGTTTGGGTGGGACGTTGAAAGTCGAAGACGCGTGGCGGCTGGGGTTCGACCACGTATGTATCGCCAACGGCGCGGGCCTCCCGCGGGTCATCAATATGGGTAACAGCCTGGCGCGCGGCATGCGCCAAGCGAACGACTTTCTGATGGCGCTGCAGCTCACCGGCGCCGCCAAAGCCGACAGCCTGGCGAGTCTGCAGATCCGTATGCCGGCGGTCGTGATCGGCGGTGGGCTGACCGCCATCGACACCGCCACCGAGGTGCAGGCGTATTACATCATCCAAGTGGAGAAACTCCTGACCCGCTACGAGGTGCTCGCGGCGGAAGATCGAACCCAGGCCTGGGAAGAGGGACTGGACGAGGAAGCCCGGATCACGCTCGGCGAATTTCTAGAACACGGCCGCGCGGTACGTGCCGAGCGGGAACGTGCGCGGGCTGCCGGGGAAGAGCCGGACTTCATTCGCTTGCTTCGCGCATGGGGTGGTGTGACGATCGTCTATCGGCGTTCCATCAACGAATCTCCCGCGTACTTACGCAATCACGAGGAGATCGTCAAGGCCATGGAAGAAGGCTTATATTACATCGAAGGGCTGGAACCCGTACGCGCCGAGTTGGACCGCTTCGATCACGTCGAACGACTGGTGTGCCGGCACCGCCAAAAGAAAGATGGCCGCTGGCTCGCCACCGGTAGGGAAACCCACCTGCCGGCGCGCGCGATCCTGGTTGCGGCGGGAACCTTTCCCAACACGATCTACGAGGAGGAGTTTCCGGGCACGTTCAAGACCGAACACAACCACTTTCTCCCCCATGTGACCCATTCCCAGGACGTGCAACCGGTACAGGTGGCTGAACACTGCAAGGCCAACGAATTCGGGCCCTTTACCTCGTACGTCAACGGCCCGCGACGCGTGAGCTTCATCGGTGACGCGCATCCGGTGTTTCACGGCAGCGTCGTCAAAGCCATCGCCTCGGCGGCACGCAGCCATACGGAAGTACTCGCAAGCCTCGATGCGCTGGACCAAGATTCGGACGCATCCAGGTCCGCCACCGATTTCCTGGATGCCCTCGACGACCAGATCACACCCAGGGTCAGCCGAGTCATCAGCAACCACCCGGCGGTGGTGGAGCTATGGGTACACGCGCCTCTGGCGGCGCGGAACTATCAACCGGGACAGTTTTTCCGCATGCAGACGTTCGAAACCGCTGGCCGCAGAATCGACAACACGCGCCTGCAAATTCCGCTGCAGACGGTCAGCGGCGCCGGCACCCGAGGCAACGATATTCGTTTGTTTTTGCTGCGCTACGGCGCCGCGGCGCGACTTGCCGAACACCTCAAACCCGGCGCCCCGTTGGTGCTGATGGGCCCCAACGGCGCTCCTTCTCCGATTCACGAGGGAAAAACCGTTCTGGTCATCGCCGGCAGCTGGGGGGCGGCGGTGATGCTGGACCTCGGTCCCGCTCTACTGGCACGCGGTAACCGCGTGCTGTATTTCGCTTTTTACGGCGACCGACGCGAAGTCTATTACCAGGACGAACTCGAAACGGGCGCCGACCAGGTCGTGTGGGTGACAGCGAAGGGGACGCCGATCGAGGCACGCCGGCCTCAGGATCTGAGCGTAACCGGCCACGATACCATCGAGTTGCTATTGCGCTATCACCGCGGTGAACTGGGCGCCGGCGACGGCACGAAAATTCCGTTGTCGGAAGTCGACCAGATCATGGTGATGGGTTCCACGGGTTTGTTGAAAGCTTTTCAGAGCGCGATGCGCGAAGACTTCGAGAATGTGTTCCGCACGCCTATTGAAGTTATCGGCACGGTCGGCAGCCCCATGCAGTGCATGATGAAAGGCGTTTGCGCGCAATGCCTGCAGTGGCAGATCGACCCGGATTCCGGCGAGCGTACCCGGGCGGTGTTCTCGTGCGCGATGCAGGAGCAACCTTTGATGTGGATCGATGTCGACAATCTGGGCGCCCGACAGCGCCAGAACCAGCTTCAGGAAGCGCTCACCAATCTGTGGGTGAATCGCATACTGGAGAAGGACGCGGGCTGAAAAGTTTTACCGTTGGTCCGTTAGCGCGTCCGAGCCCGGAGAATGATCCGCACCTGGAACCGGATGCTCGTGGCAAGGTTCCATGTCAATCGAGCCACTGGTACATGACATAGGCATCCACCAGGCCCAACCGTCGGTGCTGGAACGCCCGGGGCAATCGCCCGACGATGGAAAACCCACATTCCTGCCAGAGTTTTACCGCCGCGGTGTTGGTCGCAACCACCAGATTGTACTGCATGGCCCGATAGCCCAACGCGCGCGCCGTCTCTAGCGAGTGCGTGCACATCGCGCGACCCACACCCTGGCCGCGAGCCCGCGCAGCGACGATGTATCCCGCGTTGCAGACGTGCGCACCCAGGGTGGGCTGGTTGGGCTTGATGTAATACGTCCCGAGGATATCACCGTCTCGTTCGGCGACGCAGGTTGCGTGCGGCACGGCCATCCACGCCTCGAACGCCTGCTCCCGGGTGAGCCCTGGATCGAACGGATAGGTGTCTCCGGCACTGACCGTTTCCGCGATCAGTGGCCAGATCAAGGAGAAGTCTTCCGTCTCCGCGCGCCGTATCCGCATCATCAATTCCCCGCCCGCGCCGCGAATCGGCCTCAAGGCGGCCCCGCGGTCGCGGCCACGACGGATTGTACCGGTTTCGCGCCCTGCCCCGGGCCACGAGACCGAGTCTCCGTGGACCGGATTCCCCCCGGCGGAACTCGCATCGCCGGGGGGAATCGGGACTGTCCGCGATGATTTACTGGACTTTGATCTGCCGCGCTTCCGCTTCCTTATGTTTGGGCAACACGACGCGCAGAACACCGTTTTCCATGCTTGCCGTGATCCCGCTCTGGTCGACGGCATTGGAAACGGTAAAACTGCGCACGTAGTTACCGACATTGTATTCCGTGTATACCGGCGTCAACCCCTCGTACTGGGTGAAATCCACCTGACCGCTGACGGTCAGGACGTTTTTTTCGAGTCGCACATCGATGTGGTCCCGGCCCACGCCCGGCATCTCCGTGGTCACGATGAGCGAATCGGGCGTCTCGCGAATATCAGTATCGGGAAGGTAGGTTCGCCCGGCTCTGGTTCGCTCGCGATTCTGATCGAGCTCCTGTTTCTCTTTCGCTTGCATTTCCTGCTGATTCATAACGGTATCCTCTCGTCACGCGATCGATACGGATCGCGGTTTTTCGCTTTCGGGTCTCGGCAACACGACTTTCAAAAGACCGTGTTTGTACTCGGCCGTGACGCGCCCCGCGTCGATTTCCGAGGGCAAGCTGAGGACGCGGTCGAAGTCCCCCGCGGCGCGTTCACGGCGGTGAACGCTCGTCCCTTCCTCGCTGGAAATCTCCTTGCTGCCGCGCAACCTGACCTGATTGTTTTTCACCTGTATGTCGATTTCACCCTTGTCTACGCCGGGCATCTCGGCGATGAGGATGAAATCGTCATGGTGCCGAAACACGTTGATCGGTGGAAAGGCGCCCCGACTCGTGGTAGTGGTGTCGAACCAGTTGTTGGAGCGGGCCGAGTCCAGCGCTCGTTGAAAACCCAGGAGCGCCTCGAAAGGATCTGCTGTACCGAATAACATCGCAATGCCTCCCATTAAAGTTGTCGGGTAACTGTCGATCACTGCTATATGCGGCCCGCGCCTCGAAATTCAAGGGCTTTGTACCCTACTCCCACCGCCGTGTTACCGGCGATCGCCAATCTCTTGAGAAGCCCGATGCCGCGACTTATCCTCTACGCTCACGATACGAGCGACGCACTGAACGACACCCGGTATGCAACCCGTTACCGACGCCAGTCATCTGTATCCCGTAGAACGACGTCGGCGCCACGCGGAACGCGAGGGATTTCGTATCAATGAATTACAGATCTCGCCCGCGCAGCGCGTCCCCTGGCACTATCACAGCCACATCACCGATACGTTCTACGTACTGTCCGGCAAAATCGAAGTGGTTATGCGCGACCCTGTCGAACACGTCGTGCTCACTCCCGGAGACACTTATACTGTGGCGCCGAGACGCCCGCATCTTGTGGTCAATCCCGGTGGCGAGTCTGCGACGTTTCTCGTGTTGCAGGGAATTGGCGAATACGATTTCGTCGCGCTCGACTACTGACCTCCTCCTGGGTCAGATGCGGCGCTGGTCTTTCGGCTCCGCGAGCAGGCGATCTCGAAGCACAGCCTCCAATTCCTGCAACAGTCTGCTGAGCGACTCGGCGAGCTGTTCCTGACCGCGACCGTGCAGCTCCGTGATTGCCGCCGCCAAATCCTCGCTCAAAGCACGATAATGCTCTGCGGCACGCTCGGATTCTTTTTCCAGCTCCTCGGTAAATCTACTGAAGTCTCGCTGCGCCTCATGTCCCAGTGTTTCCAAAGTCCCGGCCAAACGTTCGAGTTCAGCCGCAACTTCACGCTTGGTCTGGGCCCATTGTTCCGTTTCCAGATAATCGTGTAACGACTGCGCCGCCAGCGTCAGTGTCGAGTGGGTGTGGGCAACGGTGTCCTCGAGCGCCCAAGACAGGTATTCGAGTCCCGAATTCAGACCCGTCAAAGTCTCTCCGCCTTGCAGACGCTCACCGGCGGGGGAGTTGAACAAGTGCACCTGCCGGCGGTCTTCCCGGCGCACGATCATGGCCGCGGCGCCGGAGCGGAGATCGGCGGCGCGCGCCGCGTCGAGCACCAGTGTCACGGTCACGCTGCCGGCGGTGTCATCCGTCCGGCCGATCGACTCGACGCGCCCGGCCACCGCATCGCCAACCACCACCGGATCCCCAGTCTTAAGTCCGACCGTGGCCTCAAACGGAACCTGTACGCGCACCCCGGACTGGCACGCGACCAGTCCGATCAAAGCCAACCCTATGAATTTGTTCATTGTTCTGAGCATGTGTCGATTTTACCCCTTGGTTACACCAACGCGCCGAGCGAGTTTATGATGACACGGCGCAGAACGCTTCATAGACCTCGAGTTTAACCGCTCGAGACCCCGCGACATGGCGCGGGAACCGTCAGGCAAGGCGTTACGCCCGCCTCGACCGCGAACGATAACGAAAAACGCGGCGGCCCTGGCAGGGTATAATGCCGGCGTAGATTCCGGCGGCCGAGGAGTGAGGCCGCTCGTTCTTCTGACACACTCCAACGCAAGCGAAAACCCGTGTCAAACGACCCCAGGCAATTTTTATTGGACCTGTTTGCCGAAGCGGTGGCTGCGGCCAGCGCCGAGCGCAGTCTTCCGCCGCACCTGCCGGCGGCGCCCCGCGGTCGTACGGTAGTGGTGGGCGCCGGCAAGGCCGCGGCAGCGATGGCATGCACGGTAGAACAGCACTGGCGGAACTCCCTCGAGGGTCTCGTTCTGACCCGGTACGGGCACGGCGCCGATTGCCGCCGGATCGAAGTGGTCGAGGCGGCGCACCCGGTACCGGATGATGTAGGCCGAGAGACAGCACTGCGCATCTTGGATCGCGTCAGCGGACTGGGTGAGGAGGATCTGGTTCTGGCGCTCATCTCCGGCGGGGGCTCGGCGCTGTTGTCGCTGCCCTGCGACGGGATACCGTTCGCCGATAAACAGTCGGTGACCCGCGCGTTGTTGCGCGCCGGCGCGACGATCAGCGAGATGAACTGCGTACGCAAGCATTTGTCTGCGATCAAAGGCGGTAACCTGGCGGTTCGTTGCTCACCGGCGCAAGTGCTTGCGTTGATGATTTCCGACGTGCCCGGCGATGATCCGTCCGTGATCGCCTCCGGACCGACAGTGCCCGACGCAACCACCCTCGCCGACGCCCGCGCGGTCATCGCCCGCTACCGGATCGCCGCCAGTCCTGCGATCCTGGCACATCTCGACGATCCACGAAACGAAACCCCGAAGCCGGGCGACCCCCGCTTTGACCGGGTCGAAAATCGCATCATCACCAGCGCGCGCGTCGCGCTCAAGGCGGCCGCCGATCGTGCTCGTCGGGCCGGCATGGACGCGGAGATATGGGGCGACGATCTGGAAGGGGAAGCACGCGACATGGGGAATGAACACGCCACGCGCGCGCTGCGGTGCCACGCGCCTTCGGTACTGTTGTCCGGCGGGGAGACGACCGTCACGGTGGCCGGCAACGGACGCGGCGGACGCAATGTCGAATACCTGCTCGGTCTGGCACTGGCCTTGGACGGCGCGCGGGGAATTTACGCGCTGGCGGGCGACACGGACGGTATCGACGGGACCGAAGACAATGCCGGCGCGATCGTGACGCCGGACACTCTGGTGCGTGCGCGGGATTTGGACTTGGATGCGCGCGCGTTCCTGGACGCCAACAACGCCTACGAATTTTTCGACCGGCTCGGGGACCTGGTCACCACCGGGCCCACGCTGACCAACGTCAACGACTTTCGCGCCATCCTGGTGAGCGGCTAGCGTGCCGATTCGGCCGGCGGGGTGTCCCTGACCCTTAGACAAGGGTCGGCGTTCTGCCCTTTCCGCCGCTTCCGCCTCGCGACTCGCCTCGGTGGCGATGCGGGCGGATCAGAAATGGTAAGCCAGCTCAGCCTGGAGGTAGTCGTCGCGGCGCAGCGTGAACAGCGGATCGCGTGCATCCAGTTCTTGAAACTGACGCGCTTCGACGCTGAGCACCCAATGTTCACCGAGGCGTCGGCTGGCCTCGAGGCTGCACAAACGACCGGCTCCGCTGAGATCCACGATACATCCAACTAAGGCGGTGCTGCTTTGCACGTCGTTTAGTGTCAAGCGCACTCCGGCGAAAAAGTCGTCCTCAAACGGCGGCGCCGAGCCCGCATCGCGATCGTCATACAAATATTCAGCCACCACACCCAGATCCCATGCGGTGCCTTGAATCCCGAAAAACGTGTACTCGAGACCGCCGGTGGCGGCAAAAAACCGCTCACCCTGTCCGGAGCGGGTGATAGCCTCCAGTTTCCACAGCCACGCCCCTTTGGTCGCTTGTATATCCGCGCCGGACTGGTCGATTTGTTCGTACAGCGGGGCCAGTACCACTTCTCCGTCGGGTTCGGTGACCGGCACGAATCGAGGTTCCCGCGAGGTGCCGTGAAAATGCGCGAGTCCCAGATCCCAGTCGCCGATCACGTGTGACCAGCGCAGAGCGAAATCCACGTGCCGCTCCTCGCGCGAAGATTCGTAAATCGCGCGGTCGGTTTCCACGCGCGGATGCGTGCGCAACCGCCCTTGTGCACCGGGAAACGTCCGCTCACGGAAACCGGGCAACACGAACACGTCCAGGGTGCCCCAGTCCCGGATCCACGCGATGTTCACCATCGGTTGACCGAGCTTGTCTTCGCCATCCGGGTTCTCGACCAGATCGGTCTGATTCACGATGTCTACCAGATGCTGCGATTCGGTCACGCCCCAGAAGACCTTTCTTACCCCGATGCGCAGTTCCCAGCGCTCGTGTGCGGTAGACCAGGTCAGTTCCCGCAGGTCGAAGTGAGTACGCTCGTCGTCCCCCTGATCAACCCGCAAGAAGGGGACCACCGCAAACGTCGACCGCCCGCCGTTGTACTGCCACGACCACTCCGGCTCCGCAACCGCCGAGGCGTTCTCGTCATGTTGACGCGGATCCAGCGCAGCGTCCGGAAACGCGCGGAACTCCGCCGCAACGTATCCGGACAGCTCAGCCCCCGCCACCGCAGCCGGCGTGGAAGCAAACGCCCACATTCCCAGAACCGCCCAGTGCGGCAACCACACGCTTCTCTTCGTCCGCACTTATAGGTACCGTACCGATCGGCCCGGGCGCATCCTCCGGCGCCCCAAAAACCCGGTTCGCGCGCGGTTCACGCCTGGGGGACGGTGGCCTGCATCGAGGGCCTGTCAGCGACGCGCGCATACCAGTCAGCCAGCGCCGATCGTCCTTGCCGCCACTCGAGTTCCGGCGCGCGAAAGTCCACGTAACCGAGCGCGCAACCCACGGCAATCTGACCGATGGTGAAGATATCGTCCCAACTGGTCACCTCGCCGTCGAGGGTATCGAGCGCGCGACGCATTACCAGGCTGTGGCGTTCCATAAACAACGCCGACTGCTCGGCGTCGGTGCGTTTGTTCATTTCCAAGAAACGCGCCACCGATGCGTCGAGCAGGCCGTCGCCAAGCGCCTGCAGGCGCAGAGCCCGCCAGCGCAACTCACCCCCGGGTGGAAACAGCGTCGGTTCCGCAGTCAGGCTGTCCAGATATTCGCAGATCACCGGCGAATCGAATAACACCTGCCCGTCTTCGGTCACCAGCGTCGGTACTTTGCCCAATGGATTCGTAACGCCGAGATCGGTATCCGGATCCCAGGGGTTGGTGAGCACCCGCTCGACGCGCGCTTGCAAATCCAATTCCAGAACGCACACCGATACCTTGCGCACGTAAGGGGAAGTCGCCGAATAATGGAGTCGCATCATGATCTTTACGTCACCTCCTGATGGGATGGCGGGGAATTAGAATCTTATTTTGTCTGCGAGTTCGGGACGATCTATGAACTTGTTCCGCGTCCCCTGCAGGGCTTCGATACGATCGTTTCGGCGACGCTCCTGCGCGTCTGGAGGATGCGCGCGGTGCCATTCGCGCAAACGCCGACCAAGGCGGCGGAATATCACCAGGTCATACTCATCCTGCATGTAAAACATGGCGCGCGCAATTTCCCCGCGTACCGCGGCGCGCGGTTCGATGATGCGTTGCCGTTCGTCGATCTCGAAATCGCAGGACCCGAATTCGCGCCGTTCGCCGGCGATGTCACCAAACCGGAAACTGGCGCGCGCCGCGTTGATGACCCGGCGCGACGGAAACAAATTGTGCAGATCCGCTTCGATACGATTGAATCGCGGGTCGCGCCGACGGCATTCGGTGCGCCGGCCGCACTCGAGGCTGTTGACGACCCAGGACATGGGAAAAACGTGCTCGATGTTGAGACCGTAGCGGTCCTCGTGGTCAAACCGCTCGCCGCAGTACAGAGTTTCACCGCCGGAGCCGTACAATTGAGACCAAAATATCCCGCGTGCGGCCTCGTAGTCCTCGATTCCCGTTTGATCCGCATACGACAAACCTGCGATCAGGCTGCAGACCGTGATACAAGCGGTACGGAGGGCCAATCGCGTTACCTCGAGTCGGAAAGCGCGCATGATACCAGACGACCCCTCAAGAAGGGGTATGGACACCCGCGTACCTCCGCTTTAGAAAAAGCGGTACGACGATGGGATGGGAGACGCTGATATGGCGGGAATTACGCCGAGCCCCAACACGCTGACCAAAAAAGATTCCGACGACGGCTACATCGTTGGATGGAAGGAAAAATACGGCTTTTCCGCCGGCAGGTTCACCGATGACGTCATGACCTATGGCGAAGCGAAACGCAAAGCTGAAGCGTTGAACGCCGAACATCCGGACCGTGTGTTCTGGCCAGAGCTACTCGCAGCGAACCCACATTTGTAGGTTGGGCGGGGCTGTCATCAGCGCCGGCGTGACAGCGTCAAACGTTGGTTCAATTTGCGAAAGTAGTCCGGCTCCGCGTTCAACACCGCATCGATACGGCACTCCTGACTCAGTCGCAGCAGCAGGTAGTGCAGTCGTTTCGTCAGTCCCGCGCGATCGGCCTCCGCGCAACGCGAAAGCAGTTCGCGGACTTCGTTGACTTCGTCCCTGAGCGACAGTTCTGACGGTAGAAAACCACTGTTCTTTAAGATCCGGTAAGCAACACGCAGCGTCTCGGGGACGTGGCGATCGTCGTCGAGGATCAGCGGTCTACCTTGCCCCGGCAGGTTCTCGAACGCGCCGTTACGCATGGCCTCCGCGATGCGCGCCTCGGCGATCTGGTCCAGCAATGTCATCCACTTACTCCATCCTGCACACGTAACTGCTAACCCCCGCGCCGAAGGACGGAATTCCCAGCGCGCGCAGAGGGTGGGGAGGTACCGTTCACCTCCGGTGGGCGGTCGGACTCCGGTTCGGGTAAAACAAGCCCGCGTAAGTTCACGACTTCCGTCTCCCCGATCGAATCGAGAACCGAATTCAATGCGCTTCGGAGCTGACGGCGTTCTTCATCGAGTTCGGTGAGGACTGCCTCCAACAAGTCAGTAGACCCCGCGACGGCGACCGCCAGCGCAGCGTGCAACGCATCGCGGACCGACGCCACCAGCGATGGCCGCAATCCCCGTTTCAACAGCCACGCAAACAGCCAGGCCAACCCCACCAGAACCAGCGTGTGGGCGAGAAAACTGAATCCGAGAAAGGCTTCGCTGCCCTGGGTCGCATCGTAAAACCGCGTCACTACGTGGGCACCGGCCCACGCTACGGCACCCAAGGGTAACAGATAAGTAAATGCGCTCGCCAAGCGGTATAAGAAGCGTCGTACCGCTGATCCTGGCTGCGCCACCGCCGGCACCAGTCGGTGCTCGGCCTCGCGGGTCAATATGGCCCGCGCCTGCTCCGCCAGGCGCGTGACACGCCCGTGCACCACCAGAGGCGGTATTTGGTGATTGGCCGCCTCCACTTGCAGACGGCTCCCCAGGTCGACCAAGTGATTGCCGGCCACTGTCGTCCACAACCCGGCAAGCAGCGCTTCGTTCACCGGCACCGGTTTTTCGTGCGCCGTCCCCCACAGCTTGCCGAACCACGTCCTCGGGGCGTCTTGCGCGCCGAATTTCTGTGCGGTGAGTTCCAGCGGCCAATGCAGCAGCTTCGACCACCCCTGCAAACCTTCCCTCACCGCGCGCCGGTACGCCGAGGAAAACCCTTCCCACCTGGAGTCGGAAAAACGCTCCCGGTACGAAAGCGCTGTGCGGTACAGGTCGACGCGTCTCGCCGCCATGTTCACACGTTGCAACTCGGACAACCCGTGGCGCTCGATCGCTGCGTTGATCTCAGCTTCCAAGCGACCGAAATCGTCACTGCGGGCAGGCTCCACACACTGCGTGGCGAGCACCGTCGGGTCCGCGAATCCCGCCTCCACCAAGCGGTGGCGAAAATCATCGACCTGGTCGGCGGTCCCTTCGTCACTTCGGTTCATGACAAACAACCAGGCGTGCCGGTGTCCACGCGCTTTGAGTACCTGCCAGCCCGCGTCGTCGCCGTAACGTTCCGGGCTCACTACGTAAATCAGCCAATCCACGTAGGGCAGCCAGGCCAGCGCCAACGCGCGGTTGGTGGTTTCCGTGCTGTCAATGTCGGGCATGTCCAACCATGCCACCAAACGCCGCCGGGGATCCCGATGATAAGCAAGGCGCGTTTGTTCCCGCGGAAATTCTTCGGGCAAGCGCGTGACGGGAAAATCTTCGTGCACATACAACGTCACCTCGCGGGACGTAGGCCGTTCAACGCCCACGCGCGCCAGACGCTCCCCCGCCAGCCGGTTCAACAGGCTGCTTTTCCCGGCACCGGTACCGCCGAACAGCCCCACCACGAGCGGTCGTAGCTCGGTACCGGCGAACAAGTCGTCCGCGGTCTGGGATTCGATGCGCGCCAGCGCCTCGGTGTCAGACTCACTGAGCCACCCCATCGATTCGGCACGCCGGGCCCACGCGCTCAATGCCCGGTGTACCGAAGCGAACCCCTCGCTCATGGGAGCTCCCTGAGCGCTTGCTCGGCCCGGGCAAATTCGTTCTGGTCGACGCGAAACACGACTGATTCGGGAAGCCGCTCCGGTAATCGACCCAACGGTGCGGCAAACTCGTCACCGAGAAGCCGCTCGACAGATGTGAGTTGTTTTTTCTTCAGCGACTCCTCTATGGAACGCGCATAGGAGCCCACGGCTCCCTCGGTCAGAAACGAGGTCAATGACAACATCGCTGGCGTCAGTACCACTTCGTTGACCCCCATGCCTCCCGTTTTCAATACCAGCACCACACCAGCCGCGTCCGCAGTCACGCGTGCGACGCGGAGCGCATTCAACGTAGCGGGGTGCTCCTTGAGACGCGTGAACAATTCCTCTCCAGCGCGCTCGACCTCGGGGGCGAAATCCTGCTGGAATTCCCTAACCGCGTTCAGGAGCCGGGCTTCCATTGCGCAAGCAGCACCGTCGAGGGTCTCACCCAGCGCGCGCCACCAGTAAGCGTCCGGGGCGCCAGACTGACTGCGGTCCAGAGCCAAACGGCGCAACACGGTATGCATGTGCGTGAAGTTCTCGCTCAGGACGGAAAACTCGATACCCTCGGCTTCGGCCGCCGTGTTTCGGGCACCGCGCACGCCGCTCCAAATTTTACGTAAGGGCCAGGTCATCATCCGACGCAATTCACTCAAGGGCTTCGCCAATGCAGGCACTTCCAGCAACTCCAGGAGCCGTATCACGGCGCGGCGGAACGCATCGTATTGCTGCGTGTCGAGATATTGCTGGCGATAAAGCGTCACCCCATCGCGTACCGTGTCCGACACCGCCGACCGCCATTCGGCTTCGCACTGGTGCTCGCGTACCACGGGTTCGGTCCACGCCGGCCAACGATCGCGAACGAACGCCGTTGCGACGGCGAGCCGCGCGCCGGCGGTATCCGTATCCAGACCCGTGGCGACCATTCGGCGAAGCGGTGACACGGCCTCCTCATCGAGACCTGTGCCCCCTGCACAGATATAGGGGAGGTCTACCAACGGCGGATCGCCGAATCCGTGCTCGCGAAGCCGCTCTCGTACCGACTCGTGAATTGCCGTTCGTGCGTCGGCGGACATCTTGTTCACCACCACGACCAACCGGCGCTGCAACCGGCGGATCAGCGCGAGCATGTTCCAAACCGATAGATCCCCGTACTTCTCCTTGCTGAGCGCGACCACCACAAGGTCCGCCAAACCGATCATTTCCATGATCGAAGCCCGGTAACGGTGCGACGAGAAAGAATCGAAGTCCGGCGTATCCCAGATAACGTAACCCGTCTCCACGAGCGGTGTGCCCACGTCGGAAACCGCGGTCAACGAGTAGCTGGCCGGCGCATCGGCATCGAACGCCCCCTGCAGCCGCTTTTCCCAGGCAGCAAAGTACCGGTCGACAGCGGCAAGCTCCGACTCCCCGCACGCCACGGCAAAACCCTGCAGGTGTTTAGTGTGGCCGGCGAGCGGATTGACCGAAGCAAGCTCCCGGCCGAGCAGCAGGTTGACAATGGTGCTCTTGCCCACCTGTGTCGGACCCACGACTGCGATCTGCGGCACAATGAGTCCGGCGGAGTCGCGCAATCGAAAATCGCGCAACACCGCGGACCCCAGGGCAAGCTCGAGTTCAACCGGGAACGGGTCGTCGGTGGACGATTCCACGGGCAGCGACGCATACCGCCCGCGCAACTCTTCTATGAAGCCGGAAACGATTTTTGAACGTTGGTTCACGATGACCGCGAGTGGCGTCGTGGTTGATCTGGCCCGCATCCTATCACGGCCGCGCCGCCGTCTGCCGCGCCCTCTTGAAGCGGCGTCGCGCCGGTCTGAAGTAAGGTTCCGATATGCTAGAATGATTCCCATCGATCCCCTTTGGTGGATACGTTCGATGGGGAAAAAGAAACAGATCTACAGAATCATTTTTCACAACCAGGGTAACATGATCGAGCTGTACGCCCATCAAGTGGGTCAGAGCTCCATGTACGCGTTCATCGAAGTGGCGGACATTATCTTCGGCGAGCGGTCGAAACTCGTCGTCGACCCGTCAGAGGAACAACTAAAGTCCCAGTTCTCCGGCGTGCGGGTAACCTACATCCCGCTACACGCGGTAGTGCGAATCGATCAGGTCGAGAAGGAAGGCAAGAACAAAATTCTGGGGACATCCGACGCCAAGGGGAACGTGACGCCGTTTCCCATGCCCGTCACACCACCCGGCGGATCGGACTGAGCTGCGCGCGAAGCGGCAACCATCAGTGGCCCATGGAATCCGTCAGCAGGTCCTGGATGGTCCGCACGATTTCCGTCACCGGCAGTCCCGGCGGTACGATGCGTGCGACTTCCCCGGCGCCGTCGATAATGTACAAGTTCGCCGTGTGATCCAACGTATACCCTAGTTCGCCACCCACTTGTCGAAACGAGACCCGGAAGCGCCGGGCTACCGCGTCGATTTCACTCTGGCTTCCCGTCAACGCCACAATACGGTCGTCGAAAAACCGCACGTACTCCCGTAAACGGGCCGGCGAATCACGCTTAGGGTCGAGCGTCACAAACACCGGCTGGACAGATTGTGCATCGACCTGACCGAGGGCGGCCGCAACCCGGGACAAGGTATCGGGGCAAATATCGGGACAAGAGGTGTAACCGAAGAACATGAGCACCACTTTTCCTCGTGCTTGCGAGAGCGAGAATTTCGCGCCGTGTTGATCGGTCAAAGTGAAATCGCCACCCACCGCAGCGCCCGCTCCGCCAGCACCAAACGCGGCCCACACCAGCACACCCATTGCAACATGGACAGCAAGTCTAGGGTACACGAGCCGATCCCATCAGGGCGCGCAGTTCCGCCACCATCGCGTCCGAATCCCACGCCTTTTCGCCGACATAGCGGGCAAGCGTCTCACCGGTTGGGGAAATCAGATAAGTGGTAGGGAGTCCGTACACGCCCCAGGTGCCCAACGCAAGCGCTTCGTCAATCAGGATCGGAAACTCCACCGGTACCGTTTGTAAAAAGCGCTGCACGGACTGGGCATCGGGACCCGTGTGAATACCGATGACACTGAAGCCCTCATCGCGCAGGCGCTCGTGCAGCGCCTGCAAAGCGGGCATCTCACGCCGGCACGGTGCGCACCAGGTCGCCCAGAAGTTCACCAGGATCGTCGTTCCACGGAACTCGTCCGAGGAGCGTATATCACCGTTCACCATGGGCAAACGAAACTCCCGATCGCTACCCGCGCCGAAGGCGATCCCCACGGTCCCCAAGGCGAACAGAATGAGGCTAGCCAGCACCCGTTTGGGCCAGGACCCGCACGACCGGACGGCCCGCCCGGTCCGGCACCCGGCGCCGCAGCTTACCCAGGCTTTCCACCGCGGCAAACCTGGGGATGCCGCCGGGTCGCGATCCCACCACGTGGCGGTCGCGGACGGCAAGGGGCACCGATCGACGGCCGGGCTCAATCCGCGCTGTAACGAATGCGGTTCTCGTGACTCCAATGGGGATCCTGTTTACTGATGTCTCCGACCGGTGCGGCGAACGCATCGGCCACCAACGTATCGACATTGTCTCCGGTCAACGCGTTTAAAAACGCCACCAGATCCGTAATATCTGCCGCGCTCAAGCCCAGCGGCCGGATCCGTGGGTCCAATAGCTCGTTCGGCACACCGCCACGATTGTAAAACTGCACTACGTCCTCGAGGGTGGCCAACGAACCGTCGTGCATGTACGGGGCGGTCAACGCGACGTTCCGTAAACCGGGCGTCCGGTACTTCCAGCGGTCCCCGGGGTTTTGTGTGACCTCGTACAGACCGAGATCGTTGGGTTGACGTTCTGTTTCCTGCACCGCGCCGGCGGCGATCTCGATTTCCACGCCCGGCGCGAGTAATACCTTGCGCCCACCCGGCGACGGACGGCCCATGGACGCACGATAGCCGATGCCGGTGTTGTGCAACGCGTGATCGGTGAACAAGGCGTGATCCTCTTCGATCAAGTGGCAACCCGCACAACCCGCCCTACCCCGGAACAGCTCGAAACCGCGCACCGCGGCATCGTCCATGGCGTTCGATTGACCGGCAAAATACCAACGATCAAACGGGGAGTTCGCCGAGTTCAAGGTACGTTGGTAGCTGGCAAGCGCCATCCCCACGGTTTCCATACTCGGACCGCGCCCGAATACCGCTTCGAACAACCCTTCGTAGTCGGGGATGTGTTTCAATTTTTCGAGCACTGAACCCACCGACGGATTACCCATCTCGTTTTTCGCCAAAAACGGTGCCCACACCTGGTTTTCCAGACTGTATTCGCGGCCGTCGTGAAACAGACGCCGATGGTATCCGACGTTATACACCGACGGTGCGTTGCGCCGCACGGTACGCCCCTCGATGCCCACGGCGGTCGCCAGCTCGTTATGCGCAAACCCCTGCTCCGGGACGTGGCACATGGCGCAAGAAAACGTGTCGTTCAGAGACAGGCGACGGTCAAAAAACAGCTTCCTGCCCAAAGCGACTTTCTCCCGGCTCATCGGGTTGTCCCCAGGAGCGGTGGCCGGCGGCAGCCCCAGCGGTGGACGTTCATAGTATTCAATGAGATCCGCATCCCGACCCGTGCGCTGATCCAGGCGCACCGACCGGGTCCGATACTCGGGACTACCGTAACCGGTCTTGTCGTCGCCCGGCCGGGACAGGGTGGGCGGACCGACAACTCCCCCCGCCGCATCCGCGACCTGCGCCGTGCCGGCAGACAACCACAGCGTCTTGATGTCGTTGATCAGTACGTCAGGGTGGAGAAACGAGACGCTGTAAATGTTTCGAATCTGCTTGGCCGGGTCGATCAGATAGACACGCAGGATATGGGCGAAAGTCGACAGCGGATTGCCCTGCTCGTCGACTTCGCGCAGGATTCTTTGATCGTAACCCTCAAGCAGAGGTTCGAGCTGCTCCGGACCAGTGGTAGTGACGAACTCCCACGGCACACCAGCGGTGTCGAAGCCCGCACCGTACAGGCGCATCACTTCCGGCGTATCGTTCTGCGGATCGAAGCTCAGACTGACGAGTTTGACGCGGTCCCCCCAGCCTTGCTCGGAAAGCCGCTTCTTGATTCGGTAGAAAACCGCCGTGGCCAAGGGACAGCCATTAACGTCTTGGCACGAGCTGTACATGAAATTCAACAGGACGATGCGGTCGCCGAACAGTTCGTGGAGGCGCGCGCCGCGCCGTTCGGACAGCAGAACTTCGCCGTCCGGCGCCGGACGCAGGGGCGGCAACCGGTAGGTTCCGGGTTTCGGAGGGACGAAATCGAGCTGCCCCCAGCCCGGGGCTTTGACCACTTGGCTAGGGCTCGTCGAGTCACCGTATAGCGCGTCGACGCTTCCCATGGCGACCAGGATCCAAAGAAACAGCCACCGGTTCTGCTTAACGGAACTCATGACTCTCGTTCGCTGCAAAAAAAACGAGGGGCCGCCACTGCCGCGGCCGCCCCTCCCGAATACGGCTTTAAGTCGGCGTTTATCGAGTCTGTTGCGAGACCAGCTTCTCAGCCGGTTTCCGGGCATACAATGCATGCGCGCCGAATCGCATCTGATGCGGCGAACCGAGCTTTTCGGCGATGAAGTCGATGGAAAACTTGTGCGCCAACTCCTTGCCGTCCCAGGTATAGGCTTTGAAGTACTGGAGATCGCCCGGGTTGCCCTCTCGCTTATCCCAATTATTCAGAAGCGAGGACGTAAAGTACACCCGTTTGCCGTCCCAGCTCTGCGACAGCATGTTGATTTGGTCGCCGATCTTCTGCGTGTAGATCTCCTTCGGCGCGTGGGGGTCCGAAACGTCGAATACCCGCGTTAGACCGTCGTTCCAGGTGTCCACCCACAAAAGGTTGTCGTCGGAGGAAATCGAAATGTCGACCGGCAACGGGATCTTGCTGGCGTCCCCGATATCGGCCACCGCCTTACCCTGCCATTCGCCCTGCTCGTCCTCATAGATGAGCCAAATCTTGGACGTCAGCGCGGTGGTCGTAAAACAATAGTTGTGATTGGGTCCCCAGGCGCACCGCACTTCGAGGGGCGCACCCGGCACGTCGAGCACCTTTTTGGGTTTTCTCGAATGCAGATTCCAAACCACCACCGTGTTGCCGAACCGTTTCATCGCCTCCTGGTCGGCCATCATCTTGCCCAGGTTCATCATGTAGTTGTTCCAACCGGTGAATGAGGAGGTCACCATGACGTTGCGGCGCGGCAAGGCGCGGATGTCGTAGCCGTAACCGTCGGCAAACTGTCCCGACTTCTTCGCCCCATTGAGATTGTCGTCAGTAGGCATCCAGAACGTATCGACGTATTCACCCTCGTTGGTGTATTCCACCAGCGCGGTGCGGCCGCCATGATCTTGGTTATTCGACAGTCCGGTAATCATCATCCGCCCGGGCAATGCGTAAGTCGTGTGTGGGCCCACGACGCCTCCGCTTTTGGCGACAAAATCCGTGATCACTTTATGCAGTTTCGGCTTAGCCGGATCGCTGTGCACGTCAAAAATGAATATCTTGTTAGTGTCGAGGCTCGCCGCCCACAGGTAGTGTCGATCGTCGGTAAGACCCGAGTGATGCGCCTCGTTACGGCCCCCGACTGAGAGCGAATCAATCACCTTTCCGTAATTCTCGGAGTTCGGATTCACGTCGATGGTGACGAGTTTGTCCTGCTCGTCGCCGAGGCCTTCCTGGCCCAGCGTCCAGACATACACGTAGTCCTCCTGCCCGACGATCTTCGCCATATACGGCGACATACAGGTCTCGTCCGCACTGGCCGCACCCGGCACACCGACAAAGGCAGGCGCTACAACGAGCGCAGCGGCCAGCGTTGAAACACGCACTTTCGATACATTTAGCTTGTTAATCATGGAGTTCTCCACCTTCGCTTATACAGCCCTAGGGATACTTCCGCCATTTTTTAAAATCTTACTCGTTCTGTACATTCGAAAAAACACCGACAATCTCGGTAGTACTACCGCAACGTCGCTGCGCCGAGCCTGGCCGATCCGCCTCAAGCCCGCGCAGCCAGCAGTTCACCGATGGTTCTGTCGATGAACGCGAAATCCTCTTCAAACAAGCCGAACATCCCGAAATGACCCCACAAAGTGGGAACGGGTTTCATTTCGCAATCCGGGATCATGCCCGCTTCCCATTCGCAGTCTCTTTGCGGGAAAAACATATCCTCCTCGAACGGCATATTGAATACTTTGGCTCGAATCCCTGCCAAAGCGGCGCTCAGATCACCGCCGGCGTGCCTGCTGACATCGTGGTGATCCCATTTCCACAACATACACAACAAATCGTTGGGATCCATGGGCGCAAACCAGGCTTCCCAAAAACCCTCTAGAAACGCCTCCAGGGAATCAAATCCAATCCGCGTCCACAACTCCTGCTTGTAAAACTCGGTGCTGGCCCCCATGACCGCGAACTGGCGTGCGATACGACGCAAACCCTCCTTCACTGCGTGGGGCTCTTCGTAGAACCCGCCGTTCCACGCCGGATCGGAGCGCAAGGCATCTTGCAGGGTGGCGACGAAAACATGGTTGTGCGGATAACCCCTGGCGGTTCCGCCAATCGGCGCGGCGCGCTTGACCATCTCCGGATAGCGCACACACCATTCGAAGGTCTGCTGTGCCCCCATGGACCAACCGAGCACGAGTTGCAGCGATTCGATCCCAAATTGTTCGGTCACCAACCGGTACTGGGCACTGACGTCATCGCCAATGGTGACGTTCGGAAAATTCGCCATGTTCTGGGGCGCCGGCGTGTTGTGGGGCGAGGATGACAACCCATTACCGATCTGGCCGGGCAAGATCACAAAATAGCGTGCCGGATCCAGCGCCTTGCCTTCGCCCACATAAGGTTCCATGTGCTTGTGTGTGCCGGAGAACATGTGTGGAAACAGAACCGCGTTGTCTTTCGCGTCATTAAGCGCACCGAGCGTATTGTAAGCAATCCTGCCGTTGGCAAGCTTGCCGCCGTTTTCCAAGTCGAAATCACCAAGCTCGAAGAACTGATAAGGCCCGTGCCCCTCAGGGCCGTAATGATCATTCTGTAGCATGTGCGAATCCGTGTTGTATGAAATTTAGAATGGATGAATAACAGGCCGAGGATTCAGACTATTCCTCCCCCCACTGATACGTAAATACGCAAAATTACCTATCACCCCACCGTAATTTAACGCACCCCGTAGTCCCGTAACGGGCAGTACGCGTCCGTATAACTACCCACCCCATGAGGATTCTTTACGAATTTATTACTTCATGCGAAGCCACTAACGTGTCATGGGCTTTCATTGTTACCGGCGACCACGCGCCTTTACGAACAACACCTTTACGAACAACAACAGTGACGGAGGAACGACCATGAACACTCGACCCGTTTGGTTTGCGGCTGTTGGAATGCTGACTTGGTCTGTTGGGGCGTGGGCCGGGCCGCACGGATACGACTTGCACAACACGTTGATGCCGGCGTCGCAAGCCATGGCCGGAACCAGCCATGCAAGGCCGCAAGACCTGCCGTCGGCGGTTTTCGGTAATCCGGCCACGCTCACCCAGTACGGCGGTGGGACACGGTTCACCTTCGGCGCCACATTCTACAATCCGGAAGTCGATCTGGTGCACGACGGCAGCGTAACGGGCGCACCGTTTAAAACCGAGTCGGATACCGACGTGTTTCCGGTACCGATTATCGGTGTCGCCCAGGACCTGACCGGTCTCGGAATTCCAGCGGTCTTGGGGCTTGGTGTCACGGCCGTGTCCGGCATCGGATCTTCGTTCCGCGACGAACCGAAGGCGCTGGGCGCGGGTGCCGAGTTCATCATATTCGGCGTCAACGCGGGCGCCGGGTTCCCGGTCACCGATAACCTGTCCCTCGGGGGTGCGCTCACCATCAGCTTCGCACAACTGGACGCCAGCCTGTCATCGACGGCCGCGGAGACGCATGCATTGGGAGGCCGTCTGACGCTCGGCGCCACCTACGACATCGGCGCTACGACGATCGGGGTCTGGGGACAAAGCGAACAGGAGCACAATTTCCAGGATTTGTTCCAGACCTCGGTGGACGCCCAAGGATTTCCGGTATTCTCCGACCAGAAAGTGCAACAGCCTTTCAACATCGGCCTGGGTATCGCCAACTCGAGCCTCATGGGCGGCGACTTGCTCATCGCCGCCGACTTCATCCAGAAATTCTGGAGTGATGCGACCTTCTGGCAGGACGTGTTCGACGACCAGTCGGTGTTCAGTCTGGGCGTGCAATGGAATCCCGGGGGCGGAAACTGGGTGTGGCGAGCCGGTATCGGCTGGGCGGAGGACCCAAACCGCGACCCTCCTTCCGGGCAAGTGGGTGACATCTCGCAAGTCGTGACCGGGCCCGGGGGACTTACCGTGCCCACCGATCCCGTTTTCGTGGTCCCCTATCTGCAAGCCACCCAGACCGAGGTGATCTATGAGTGGCGCATCGGTTTGGGATTCGGGTATCAGAATTTCCTGACTCCGGGGCTCAATCTGGACGTCGGTATGGGTTGGGAATTCGAGGAGGACCGGGATTTCGGGACCGGCAGCCTGCCCGGCGGGGGACACACCAATTCCGAAGTCTACTCGTACCATTTCGGAATCGCGCTGACCTGGAACTTCACCAACTAAAGCTCTGTAACACCAGCGTAACGCGCAATCCGCGGCGGCGCCGCGCGTGCCCGCACGCGGCGCGCCGAGACAAGACGGGACCGTGCTGGCCGTCCGCCCGCTATGCCTGAACGTCACCCATCCCGGACTCGTACCCGCCGGTCGGCGGCCTCGTCGTACGGCGGTATGCAGGAACGGGAAATCCAAACGCGGCTGGAGATCGTCCTCGATTGCCTGAGCATTCATAAACCGACCGTCACCGAACTCGCCCGCCGCCTGACTGGCGTTAGCCTAGCGGAACAGCAACGCGTTCTAGGGGGCATCGAAGCGTTGGCTGCACTCGATACCGGCCTTGCGGAGACCTTCTGTAACGTCGCCCTGGACACCTTCGCCGAGCTCGACGACACCGACTGGTCGCTCTGGCTACAAGACATCACTCACGCCTACCGCAACCACTGCGCTTCAGTACCCGAAGCGGTATTTCACCTCCCGCCAGCGCCGGGGGACACCGCCCGTGTCGATTTCGAGGATGTCGCGACGCCGTTAACCTATTTCCTCACCGGGCTGCTCGGGCGCAGGGTCACGTTGTTGACTTACGACTCCCCGGGACTGAAACCGACCGACGGGACGCAAATCTACCTGCCGCGCTTCGTCGCCGAATGGCCGATCCGCGCGCAGAACGCGCTGCTGTACAAAACCATCGGTGTACACCAGTGGGCACAGATCGCCTACGGTTCCCCGACACGCCGGGACGACCGCCTATTGTCTTCATTTCCAGATCGAGAGCGCATCCGGCGTATATTCGATACGTGGGAAAACTACCGGCTCGACGCGTGCATCGCCCGCGACTGCCCGGGTCTTGGCAACGACTTGGCGAGCTGCCGACCACCGCCGGAACCATTGTCCGACGTTTGGCGCGAAGCGGTCGCTCAAATTCGCGATGGCGTGATGACAGCATCGGACACTGCTTCTTGGCTAACAAGATTGGCCCGCGCCTCCGATCCGCCTCCGGGCGCCCCGTACCAGCAGATCAGCCTTTACCTACAGTCGTCGGCGGCGCCTATCGAGCCTGTCGCAGAGGTGGAAAGCGGCGCCAGCTCGCCGACGGCTGAGCATGACTCCGAGCCCACGCCCACTACACGGTGGTTCGGACGCCTGATCACGCATCTCGGTTTTTACAACCCGAACCCCCGGGATGGGGGGGCACAACCCACCGCCCAAGGTGCGCCCTCCGGTGCCACCGCGAGCACTCCTGCAGATACCGATGCACGGGTACCGGCGGCGGGCGAATCCGTGTACGATGAATGGGACCACAGCAGCCAACGCTATCGAAAGCGCTGGTGCACAGTCACCGAAAAACCGGTTCAACCCGCCCCTCGCATACTTACGCAGCAAGCGCTCGACAAACACCGTCATCTAATCCGACGGCTGAAACGCCACTTCGAAGTTTTGCGCGCCGACAACCTGCGGCAAAAACGCCAATGGCGCGGGGAGACCATCGACATCGACACACTCATCGGCAGTCACACCGACTGGCTGACCGGCCGCGAGTATCGCCAAGACTATTGGATCGACAACCGACGGCGTGAACGCGACATCGCGACGCTGCTGTTGGTGGACATGAGCGGATCGACGTCCGGATGGACCATCAACGTCGAGCGCGAATCCATATTGCTGCTTTCCGAAGTCCTGCATACCCTCCGAGACCGGTTCGCGATATACGGTTTCTCCGGCTCGTCCCGCCGCGGCTGCACGATATACGACGTGAAACGGTTCGATGAACCGTATCAACAGGTCACCCGCGGGCGCATCACCGGTATGACTCCACGTAGCGGTACACGCATGGGGGCAGCAGTGAGGCACATGACCGAAAAGCTTAGATCCTGCGACGCGAAATCGAAACTTCTCCTTATCGTCTCCGACGGGCAGCCCGAAGACAAAGACGGTTACCGCGGACGCTACGCGATCGAAGACACCCGCAGAGCCATTTTCGAGGCACGCCGGTCCGCCGTCTACGCGCTTTGCATCACCGTGGATAGGAGCGGCTTGGATTACCTACCTCACATGTTCGGTCAGCACAATTTCGCGATTATTCAGGATATCCATCATCTTCCCGCGAAATTGTCCGAGCTTTACTACCAGATCACGCACTGACTATTCCGGTTTGAGCTCTCCATTTTCAAAAAACGCGTAACGAACGACTTCGGAGACTGTCTTGGCCTGCAGCTTATCCATAAGGTTAGCCCGATGAGCTTCCACCGTGCGCGGACTCAAACCCAGGTCGGCGGCGATCTCCTTGTTGCGTTTGCCGTCCGCCAGCCCGAACATCACGTCTTTCTCTCTGGGCGTCAAAAGTCTGAGCCGTGATTCGATACGCCTTTGCAGTTCCGCGCTCTTCTTGCGCTTGTCCTCCCCCGCCAGGCATTCCCTGATTTTGACAATCAATTCCTCGCTTCGGTATGGCTTTTCTATAAAGTCCTCCGCCCCGGCCTTCAACGCTTTCACCGCCATCGGGACATCAGCGTGACCGGAAATCAGTATCATCGGCATCCCGATGTCTCTGTCATTGAGCACCTTCTGTAATTCCAGGCCGCTCAAGCCCGGCATACATACATCAATCAATATGCATCCGGACTCCAGTTGCTCATCCAGCGCGGCCAGAAACTCATCGCCCGAAGCGAACTCTCGAAATCGATAACCCACCGACCTCATGAGTTTACCCATGGATTTTCGGACCGGCTCCTCGTCCTCGACTATGTACACGATCGCTTCAGTTGTCATGATGTACTCCCAGGGCTTTCAGCGTGAAGCGAAAAGTCGCTCCGCCTTGCTCGTTGTTCCCGGCTTCCAGTTTCCCCCCGTGCGCTTCCACGATCGATCTGGCAATCGCCAGCCCCATTCCTAAACCCGCACTCTTGGTTGTATAAAAAGGCTCGAACACTCGGCCGATATTGCCCGGCAATCCCGGACCCGTGTCGCTCACCAGAACGATGACCGCCTGCCGGGTACCGCGCGTTTCGATGCTCAGCGCTCCCCGTGTATCGACCGCCTGCATGGCCTCGATGGCGTTATGGACGAGGTTTAAAATCACCTGCTCTATCAGTGTCTTATCCACGAGGACTTCGGGCAGCGCCGGGGCCAGGGTCAGCATCAGTTCCATGTCGTGCCAACGCGCTTCCAATCGCTCCAGGCGCACGACGTCGGCGACGAGATCGTTGATGTTTTCGATCGATTCCTGTAGCTCGCTCTTGCGAATGAAGTTACGCAACTGCGCGACGATTTCCCGCGCCCGCTCGGACTGCAGCGCTATATCCGACAGGGTCTCGAGGATCTCACCGGTATCGGCGGCGCCTTGTTTGAGCGTACGCAGGCTCGCGTCTACAAAGTTCGCGATGGCGGTCAAAGGCTGAGCCAGTTCATGCGCGAGATGGCTGCTCAGTTCGCCGAGTGTCACCACGCGGCCGACGTGCGCCAATTCGAGCATATGCTGTTTCTCGCGTTCCTCGGCTTGCTTGCTCTCTGTAATGTTACTGACGATAATGACGACGCCACGAACCATGCCACCCGCTACATCCGGCACCAGATTCCCGCGCACATGACAGATCGCGGAGTCCGGGCACGTAAATGGCATCTCGTACTCGACGAACTGGCCTTCGAATGCCCGTTCTAAGTAGGGACACAGACGTTCGTAATCGGCGGTATGCATCACTTCCCGGATTGGACGATTCGTAATCTCGTCCACGGGCCTGCGGAACCATTCCACATGCGTTTCATTGTTGAACCGATAGATATGGTCCCTATCCAAGTAGGCAATGAGTACGGGAACGACATCGGTCACGAGGCGCAATTGAGCCTCGCGCTTGCGCACTTCCTCTTCCGCTTGGGCGCGCCGGCGTTCAGCGGTGATACGACTCGAAACGTCTTGCAGAATAATCATCGCGCCCAGTTGACCGGAGCGATCGACCAACGACGAGGCAGTGATTTCCACGTACGTGGTCGCACCGTTTGACGGGCGAAGCTTGAATACCTGAGGTGGATTGCGGCGCGCCGGCGCTACGCAGTGAGCCATCATTTCGTTAAATCTAGGCCGTTCCGAGCTCGGGAAAATTTCAGTGATCGCACTGCCCAACACCTGGCGCTCGCTCACCCTGAGAATCGTCGATGCGCGCCGGTTCATGTTCAGAATCCGCCCGCTGGCTTCGATATTGACGACCCCGATCGGCGCCTTGTCCAACAGCCGATCGAGATAGTGGGTCAATCTCGGCGGGTTATGACCGATTTCACGAAGCCGGCTTTGCGCCGCCTTGATGCTACGGCGATATTTCTTGCGTTTCTGAGTTCGTGCAACCATATCGCCGACGTAGCCGGACAAGTCCGGAACCGTCTCGGTAGAAAAGCTCCTCACGTCGGCCCCTACAAAAGGGGAAAAGCGCAACGCGCGCTCCAACGTCGCATGGCGCTGCGGGTGCGCGAGAATGATTACGGGCATGTCCTCTTCCAACAGGTGCAGTCTTTGTGCAACGCTGACCGGCTCGTCTATACCGACGCCGAGAACGACCGCGTCAGGACACTCCGAAGACCGTCTGAGATCGTCAAGCAAATCGGTGGCACTCGACACCGCTTCAAACATCAATCCGGCGGCACCGCTTTCCGTGACCAGTTGCTCGCGGACATCTTGCCCGACATTAACCAGTAGCACTCTCCCGACGGCCATGACTCAGGCCAGGATCGGTTGCCCCAGAAGTACGCGGCCGGTCCAGATTCTGAGAATATCGGTGGTCGGACCCATCACATGGGCCGCACGTGCGTCGCGCAACGAACGGTGGATCCTCGCGTTTTCCCGGTAGCCGATCCCACCGCAAATGGTCATCACTTCGTTGACGACATCTACCGCACAATTCGCCACTTCCGCCTTGGAACTGAACACGGTGGGTAATGCATCCGGGTCGCCGTAGTCGAAACTGCTGGCGGCGTGATAGGTCAAGCGCCGGGTCCGTTCGACGATGGCCCACAAGGTTCCGAGTTTGTGTTGGAGCACCGGCATCTCGCCGAGGCTCAAACCGGTATCCGAGTAATGGCGCTTGCTCAAATGATCGCGCGCGTCCTCAAGGGCCGCACTCGCGATACCCAGATAGGTGCCGGCCATCGCCATGAGAAAATAGGGGGCCACGACTTGAAACACATACCAGATGTGATCGCCTTCTTCACCGAGCAGGTTGTCTCGTGATACTTCGACGTCGCGCAGCTCCAGCGAACGCGAGGCGTTGCCGCGCATACCGATCCCTGACCAGGGCGGCCCCCAATGCATGCCCTCGGAGTCGCGGGGAACCACAACACAGGTAAACTGACCGACCGGATGCGACTCGTCCTCGGCAACCGTTGTCGATACTACGTACGAGTCGGCTTCCGCACCGTTGGTCACAAACGTCTTGATACCGTTGATTCGATACGAATCTGCGGATACCGTCTCCAACTTCGTGTGCGGCAGATAGAAGTGGGCACCGGTCCCCGGCTCACTGAGCGACAGGGTCGTGAGATGTCTGCCTTCGTTGATCGCTGTGAGATACCGGCGATGCTGGTCCGCGGTCGCTTTCGCAGCCAGCACCGCCGAACCCACGCAGTGCATACCGAAACACATCGCCGTCGATGCGCACTCCTGGCCGAGCGTCTCGCAAACCTTGGCGAGTGCGTAGGAGCCCTGCCCCAAACCACCGAATTCTTCCGGAACCGTCAATCCGCCCAACCCGGCCGCCAACAGGGCGCGTACCGACTCGGCGGGCCAGCGGGCCTCGCGATCGACCTCCTCGGCGTGCACGGCAGCCACGTCCTTGGCGACGTCGCCGGCTTTCTCGACTATCGATTCGAGGTCGATCGGGCGGGTATGTTCGAGCTCCTTATTCCACATCTGACTGCTTTCTCGAAGGCTCACTCACCATTCTCCCACCGCCGTCAAGACAGCACAATCGGGCTGATCAGAAACCACGCGCCCCATCCTAAAAACAGACAACCGCTCGCGGCGCTGATTGCACGCGCCGGGAAGGGCAGCAGCTTTTCGGCCAAAACAAGGCCGGTAATCACCGCCACCCAAATCATGTTCATCACCCCGACGGCGAACAGAACCAACATCAGCGCCCAACAACAACCGACACAGAATAAGCCATGTTTGAGACCCATACTGAGTGCGCCGAGCCGCCCTTCTCGCCACGCGCCAAGGAGAAATCCCAATGGGGTGCGGCATTTTGAGAGGCATCTGTCCTTCCACGGCGTACACTGGTAAAGACCGCAGACAATGAGCACCGACCCCGCCAGTCGTCCACTATCGTTGTCCATCATCGGCGTGAGCAGCTCGTGGCCATGCAGGGCCCACTGGACCAGCGTCGCGAACACACTGTAACCGCTCCACGCGACAAGGTAGCCGAGCAGGAACAATCCCGTGCGCACATGAGCATCCTCGGCACACTGCTTGCCGACAACGAGTCGATACATCGTGATCATCGGTATCGCCGTCGGCGCCATCATGGCGACCATCATCACCGCCCACATGACGAACGTGAACCCGAAGTCGGCGGCGGACCAGTGTAGATCGCCGGTCGGCGGCATCCACATTTCCGACATCGGGAGCGTGTGCATACGCCAATAGTCATACAACATGTACGACCACGCGAGCGCCGCCAATAAAAGTACTGCAGAGACGATGATCGCCCTTTCGCGCGCAGGAAGTGCAAGTGCAGCCGGTGCAGACGCACCTCCAACGCGAGCCGATGACTCAGCGCGCATCTGTCATCTCTATCTTACTTACGGAAACAGGTCCCCCACCCCCTGCACAGGGAGCAGGGCCCGCACCGGTCAGCCGATGACCCCGGCCAGCATCAAAGTCACAACTATCAGCGCAATTCCGACGATCATCGCCGTCGCAAACACCATACCGTTATTGCCTCTCGACATCATAGCGAGGTCTCCTCTCTGATGATTGGTATACGTCACGAGTTGCTTCGGTCCTTGAACAAATTATTGAGCGTCAGACTCGTCGTCATTCGATCTCGCCCCTTCATCCAGCGCTGCAACGCCCGCGCTCCCGCAACCAGAAAACGAAAGCCTTCCTGGGATTGGTCATGAACCGCGATCTCCGATTTCAAGCGCTCGAACTCGTCCGTACTGAGTTGGAAATATTTCTGCATCTTCGACTCCACAAGCCTGCGCGTGGCGCGAGGGCTCAGGCCGTCGTAGTCGGCCAGGTACTCAACCGCGCCGTACACGAACTGCTGGGCGAGCCGGGCGCCGGCTGATTCCCGCAGGTATCGAGCCTCCGTGTTAGTCAGAAGCGCGGAGATGAATTCATCCAGCACTGCCGACAGTCCTTCGACACTGGGCTGCGAGGTCCTCCAGAGCTTCAAGACGGCGTTCACCTCTTGGCTAGGCGGCCTCTTCCGCGGGCTTATAACAGAAGGGCGCAGACAAACCGTTGGTCCCTGAGAGCTCCCATCCGCTGACGTCGTGATCGCTGTAGGTCGCCTTCTTGGCTCGGGATATAGCGACCGGCTGACCGGGGGAGACCGCCAAAGGATGATTGGAAATCAGCACCTGTTGACCGTTCTCTCCCTCCAGTTCGTCCATCTCTATTTCTCCGGCACCGCCGACTTTGAGGATGCGCGTCTTGCCGTACTCCCGAAATTCAATGGGCACCGATTTTACGCCCTTCACTTCCCCTACCAGCGACGCAATGATTCCCAGGTGACCACCCCCCTCGCCGCTCCATAGACTTTGTATCGCCGCCTTCTGGGCATCATCCGCACGCTCGTCGATATAAAGCGCCAAACTCCAGTTGCCCTCCGTGAGTGGGCCGGGCGCGTGAAGCCACGCCGATACGTTTAAATCGTCCAAATTCGTCTCACCCGAATGGCCGCGCGCGATGTGCCAGCCCACGAACGCTTCACAGAACCCTTTAGTCGGCGGCTCCAGAAATATGCATGGGCACGCTATGTTGCAGTTACAGGCTTCGAAATATGTACCTTCCAGTCGCCACGACATTGCATCCTCCTGTTGGTGTTGGTAGTGACTTTATTCGGTCTTCCATCGCCGTCTCAGGTGTGCCTGGCTATGGCATCTTTGGCGACGTCATTGGCGTAAAACTCGCGTATCGAATCGACGGATTCGACACGGTTTGCACCCGACCCCACCAGACAGTTGCCCTTCGTGTCACAGCCCCACAATATGTACGCAGTGAAGTCCTTGAGGTCGTCCGGAAACTGGTCCCCGTGCGGCACACCGAATTTGGTTACCTTGTCTTGAGTCCCTTCCGACTTTAGGGCGGCCTTGATGCGCGCGAGTTCTTCCTTTAGGGCACTCACATCCTGCCCGTCCCAGGAACCCACTACTTTTCCCCCTTCCGAAATAATATCGTTCGACATGACAGTTACTCCTTAAACCATTTCCAGGGCTCGTCTCTCGCCACCCAGAAATAAATCAAAACATTGACCACGAGTGCGACCAGCAACACGACCGCACCGCCTAGCGCCCACAAAGGATCACTATGATTCTCGACGAATCCCACTTGTGTGATGATCCAGGCGCAAATCAAAGAGAAAACTCCCATTACTGCCCATGCTTTGAGTGAAGCCATGTCTACCTCCGAATCGTTGTACGCTAACGTCCGCCGGGCATCGTGCTGGCGTCCAGGAACTTATCGAAAAAGATCTCGTCGTCACCCAGCCCTTCGGATTTGAAGAAGTCGACCGCCGCATCCACCATTGGCGGCGGCCCGCAAAGATAGGCCTGCGACGACGCAAGATCGAGACCGTTGTCGTTGCAGTGCTGCTTGAGGAAATCCGTAACCAGACCCCGAGCACCGTCCCAGCCGCTCTCCGTAGGCTCTTCCGAGAGCACGGGGATGAAGGTGAAGTTCGCCTGCGCATTCCATCGGCGTTGGAGATCCTGCATCTCGTCCAGACAATACAGGTCTTTCTGTGTGCGGGCGCCAAACAAGTAGAACACGTCCCGCGCAATCTGTTTATCGCACGCGTCTTCCAGTACCGCTTTGATCGACGACATCCCGCTACCGCCGGCCACACAGAGCACGGGACCGTCCCCCTTGCGCAACCAAAAGTGTCCATAGGGGCCGGTCACCGTAACAGCTTCACCGGTTCGATCCTCGGCGAACAGCCACTCGGTAAACTCTCCACCCGGAACCAGGCGCACGAAAAACGTGATTTCACCGTTCCCTTCGTTCTGCGGCGCCTTGGCGAAGGAATACGAACGGGGTTTGTCGAGCGACGGGATGCCGACTTCCGCGTATTGACCCGCTACGGCTGAGCGCGGAAACTCATCATCAACCTTGATAACCACCTCCAGAATATCGTCCGTCAACGGTGTCAAGCGTCGGATGCTTCCGGTGTGACTGGTGACCTCGACATGATGTTCGGCGTCGTCGAGCTCGACTTCCACGACCACATCGCTTCGTAACGTAGACTGACAGGCGAGAATCATCCCCGCGTCGAGCTGATCTCCGTCCAGCACGTACGAAAAATCCGATAGTGGTTTGATGTCGCCTTCCTTCAAGGTGCACCGGCACGTGCCGCAGCTCCCGACTCGACAGTCGTGCGGCCAGGGAAGACCGGCGTCTAACGCCGCTTTGAGTAGATTATCGCCGGCCTTGACTTCGACCACCGCCCCCGCAGGCCGCACTTGGGCGGAGAAATCCTGCGGTTTGCTTCGCTTTAGGAAACCCAACATGGGTCGGTCGATTCCGAGCGAGGGTCAAGTGTTGATCTGGATATCCCGCAACTTGCCGTTTTGTACGTCCGCTGCGGTCGGCAACACGTCGTAGGCGACGATCTTTTCCTTGCTGGTGCTCGGATGCGTTTTGACTTTGCCCCACCACGTTTTGACGGCAGGTCGTGCACTGATCATGTCAGCCGCGTTCACCAGCTCACAGCAATGGGCTACTGCGCCCCAATGGATGTCAGCGAGCGTAAACGCGCCACAGATGTAGTCCCCTCGACAGATCGGATTGTTGGTCTGCAGCTGCTCGTTCAGGGCATCGAACGCCTTGCTGATCACCTGTTTATCGCCATCGCCGGACATGAGTGCGGCCAACTGAGGTTGCGCGTATTCAGTGGCGATGTACGACCACTGATAGTTGATGGCGCGGACCACGCCGTTGCGCGGTAACAGCGACGGACCGAAACCTTTGTCGTCCAAGTACGACATGATCGCGGGCGTGCCGTAGACCACGAAGTCGACGTCCACCAATACCGGCAACGAACCGAACGGCGAAAGCTCTCGCACCTCGGCGGGCAATTCTCCCGCCGATGGATCCACGGTATGGGATTCGACATCGACACCCTTCTCAGCAGCGGTGAAAAGTACCTTCCCAGTGTTGATACATCCTGGATGGCCGTAAAGTTTCATTTTTTGTTTCAAATGATCGCCTAACATGTTCTATAGCCCCTATGTGAAGTCTTCTGACACGGAGAAAGTTTATCCATGAAACAGTTATTCGATGGTTAACGCTCCGGATGGACACTTCGCAATCTGCGCACGAACGGCGCTTTCGTCCGCCCCTTCCAGATCGATGACGAACTTCCCGTCCTCGATCTTGAATACCTGCGGTAAACCCTGGACACACTTCCCGGCGTGAACGCAGGTCTTTTCATCCCAATTGACGTTCATTGCTTCTCTCCGCTGGTGGCCCGAAGGGAGCTTGAGAAGCGCCGAGCGGGCGAGTCTGAAGGACCGCGACTTAGGGAAGGGCGGCGTTCCCGCGCGAGGCGGAAGTCACCCTGCCCTTAAGCCGCGGCTCTGGCCTGACTATGCGTATCCGGCCTGCTGGTTGATCCTGCGGGCGATCTCTCTCTCGCCTTCGGACGCCCACTCTTCATCCCACTCTTCCAAGATGTCCTTGTAGTAGCGGTGCCAGAGTGGTGGAACCAGGGCTAGCGCGAACAAGGTGAAGTAACCCCATCCGACATTGGGCGCTCCCACCTCGTCGAGTTCCCAGAAATGCGTCTCGCCACGATCGTGGTGGTCAGCCTGGCGCCCGATTTCTATGAAGAACCAACTCGTAAACGCAGTAGAGTTGTCCCAGGAGTGGCGATAGTCGATGGGTTGACCCTTTTCACGAATCAATCCGTAGTGCTCCAGGTAGTTCAATGTTTCCAGCTCAAAGTTGGAGATCGTCCATACGATGGCCAGGCATCCGATACCCACCCATGCTCCGGCCCACCAGAACAGGAAAAGTGTCGGGAGCGCCATCGCGTAACCCCGGAGCCAGCGGTTCTCCCACGTGAAGAACGGCTTTTTCTGGCGCGCCAGTCGCTGCTTCTCCATGTTGTAGAGAAACTTGGATTGCCCCAGCCCGCATACCGGGTAGTGCGCGTAGAGGCTGCGTCCTCTCGGCGAGGTTGCGGGATCATCTTCGTGAGCGAGCTCAAGATGGTGGTTATATACATGCGCGTAGCAGAAATGGGATTTACCGCTCAAACCCATCATCAGACGGGAAATCACGAAACTGAAGCCCTTGGTATGGCTCAACTCGTGACCATAGATGATGCCGATACCGGCGAAGATGCCCGTTGACAACGCGGCACCGATCAGATCGAGCCCGGTGATACCGTTCTGGTACGGGAGAAATCCGAACATCGTATGATCGAATCCAGCACTTAGCGGTACGCCTGTCGTGTACTGGTAGATACGCCATGCCAGCGCGAGTTGCAGTGCTACAAAAACGAACAACATGGAATACATGACTCCATTCTGCAGAGCCGGTATACCGTTAGTGTCGCCGTTCTCGTCGACACCCGCCCCGGCGGTCTGCACTCGCAGTAGAGTATCGATAACAATACCGAGTCCTAACAGTAAGACGCCGAGCCAGGAGAACATCCCCCCAACCAAAACACCGACCATCGCGGCGATAATCAGAACGGGCGCAACAAAGTATCGCACGTTGATTAGCAGCTTTTTCATTGCGGTTTTCCTCCGTCAATTCTTACCGAAACTGGTGACTCACTCTGCTGCGTTGCAGCAAAAAAGCACTGCTCTATCAGTGAGATGGCGACAGGGTAGACGCCGTATGCGCGGCGGTAAATTCGGAAAATTACCTGCGATCTTTAGGTAGTTCTACTGAGAGCCGCGGTGCGATCGAGGTCGGTGACGACGGTTCGGCCGAACTGTGAGCCAATGTCATCGGAAGAGATCTGTAAGGCGGTGGCTCTAACGGAAGTGCTAAGACGCGTGCAGTGTGCGTAGAACTACGTATAGAGCCGGTATTGTTGCGAATTTACCGGGCGCGATGCGCACCGATACACTGAGTGTCGAATCTGACTCCTGACTCCTCGTTTAAGCCAGGGACGGCTCGAGTTTTTTCGCTCTCGACCTTACGCCACCGCGTAACGTCGTACCGCGGCTTCATCCCATTCCAAGCCGTTACCCGGTGTATCCGGAATGGTAACGTAGCCGGCTTCGACCGCAAACGGTGCGCGCAGCACCGGGTCCGCCCAATCCTGCCACTCCAGCCAATGCGCGGTCGGGGTCACACACATCAGGTGCGCGGACACCTCGGGGTAGAGGTGGGTCGATACCGGGACGCCGGCGGCCGCGGCCAGCGCCGCCGCATCCAGCCAGCCGGACACCCCACCGATGCGCATCAGATCTGGCATCACCAGATCGGAGGCGCACACGGACAGCGACTCTTTGAGCACACGGGGTCCGTAAAAATTCTCCCCGATCTGCACCGGAGTCTTGAGCTCCCGAGTCAGTTGCGCGTGTCCGTGCAGGTCATCGTAGACAATCGGCTCTTCAAACCAGCACAACCCTTGTTCGTCCAGGGCACGGCAGCGGTGCAGTGCCTCGGCGAGTGTCAGTCCTTGGTTGAAATCGATCATCACGTCGGCGTCCGCGCCGACCGCCTCACGCACTGCGCGGATCGCCTCCAGATCGTCGGCCAGACGCTTGCGCCCGAGGCGGAGTTTCAAGGCCTGAAACCCTCCTTCGCCGATCAATGCCTCCGCTTCGGTGGTCAACGTGTCGGGAGCCTGTAACCACAGACCGTTGCTGTTATACGCGGGGATGGGTTGGAGTTCACCACCCAGAAATACAGCCAACGGCACCCCGGCATCTTTCGCCAGCGCGTCCCAGGCCGCCATGTCGAGACCGGCGCAGGCGATCATCGTCACCCCTTGTCGCCCGAGCAGATGCAGTGCGCCCGTGCCGCGGCGCATCATTTCGCGCGGCGCCACCGGGCGGCCTCGCTGCAGCTCCGCCAGGTCTTCGATCATCGGCTTGAGGTAGCGCGCCGCCTTCGCGAGATACGGTTCTAGGTAGCTGCGCCCGATGACGCCTTGCTGGGTATGGAAGTCGATCAGTATCAGCGGCCATTCGGTGAACGTTCCCACCTTGGACACGATCGCCCGCTTGAGGGGAAGCAGGACCGGCCGTACCTCTACTTTGTCGAGAGTAAGCATGCACAAACCTTCCGCTTTCGTACGGCCTACCCGGAATTGTTTTCTGCATTATACATATTGTCGCGGCGGCCACCGCGCAACGGTGTGCATAAACGACATCGTGCCCGGGCTAACGGCGTGCTGCGGCGATCCGGGTTCGGCGCGCTCCCAGCCAGAATACCGACAGATCACCTCCCGCACGCCTCGCGGCAAGCAGCACATACAGGCAGGAGGCGAGGTTCCCGAGCGCCAAAATCGAAACGATCCACAAGACCGCGACCTGTGGTTTCGCTTCGCGGAACAGGATCCAACCGGCGACCAACAGAAATCCGATATACAGGTCCAGGAATGTCACGACGCCCCACGGCAGACCGAGGACGATCAAGCCCTCCGTGGTCAGGTTGCCGACCCGTGAGGCCCAGACGACGGCCAACGTCAAAACGACCACGCCGCCGAAGGCGACAGCGCGAATTGCTCCGAACGCCGACACCGAATGCAATCAATCGTGCGGATGGTTCACGAACAGATAGTGTCCCACTTGCCATTGCCGGCCGTTCGCATAACCGAACAGCTCCGCACATGCCATGAAAAATACTCGCCAGCGCATCCACCAGAGCCCTGCGTCGCGGCCGTAAGCATCCACGAACACGCGCCTTACCTCATCCCGGTGCAGCGACATCCTACCCAGCCAAGCTTCGGCGGTCTGTTGATAATGCCTTCCCGACCAGAACCACTCGTCAACGAGTGTGAGGTGATTCTGAAAATGATGCGGCAGAGTCTTGCTCGGCATGATACCTCCCGAGAAGAAGTGCCGGCTCATCCAGTCCGACTGGTCGCGGACGACGAACTCGTAGGCGTGAAACGCATGACAGAAGATGTGCATGAAGAAAAGACCGCCGCCACGTAACCAACCTGCGATCCGCTCGAACAGTACCCGATAGTTTCGCATGTGCTCGAACATCTCGATCGACACGACCCGATCGAACTTGAGGTCGAGAGAAAACGTATTCATATCCGCAACGAGCACTCGCACGTTGCCGAGACCTTGCAACGCGCAACGCTTCATGATGAAGTCACGCTGTGAGCGGGAGTTGGTGATCGCGGTGATCCGCGCGTTGGGGTAACGTTGCGCCATGAAGCAGGTCAGCGATCCCCACCCGCAACCCAATTCGAGAATGTCCTGACCATCAGCGATCTGCGCCCGGCGGCAACTGATCTCCAACGCCGCGGCTTCGGCGTCGTCGAGCGACCCCGCGTCGTCCCAATAACAGCAACTGTATTTCCGGTGCGCGCCGAGAACCAGCGCAAAAAATTCCGCGGGGACTTCATAATGCTGCTCATTGGCCTTGTCCGCAGACGGCGCAATTTCCGCCCGATCCATGTGTGCGACGAAGGCCCGCTCGGCGTTTTCCCGCGCCTGGTCTCGAATCCCCGGCATACTCCGCAACCGTTCTTGCACCAGACGTCGGATCCCGAACCGGATCAACGGCTCGGGAACCAGGCCTTGTTCAACCATTTGAATGGTCACGCCAGTCAGCGTTTTCGTGTTCACCGATCAATCTCCTTTAAACTTCAGCGCGTACGCGCATCAACCGCGACCACTGGGATCGGGATTGCGGCGTGTCGCGATCAGCGTTAACAGCGGCAGCGCCAACACCCACACCACCATTACCCACAATAAAGACACCGGCTGCCACGTCAACTCGATGGCGGACAGCCGGGCACCAGCCCAGTACGCGAACGGTCCGAAAATTCCACCGAGCACCGCCGCCAAGAGGTAGCGATCCCGGAGCCACGCCATAGAATGTCTGAGCGTCGCCGCAAACATCGCCCACAGGGACAGCATCCACAGCGTCGTGAAATCCCTGGCGTGCGACGGAAAATCCAGCAAACCTGCGAATACCCCCAAAGAATCGAACACCAGCCCCAAGAACACGGCAGCGGCGACCACGACGAGCTCTTGTTCCCGGTCATCGCAGAAATAGCGGAAATGGATAGCCAGCCAGGCAACCGCGTAAACCGGGCCGAGGTAGGGGTAGCCGTTCGCCGCGCCGACCACGGCGACTATCCAGCCCACCTGGAAACCCACGAAATTTGCCGCCGTCCGGTACATCAGCGCGGCTCGGGGCCCGGTTTCCGTAAAACGATCTGCAGATTCCCAAGATAACCTTCTTCATAGCCCGCCTCACAGTAGCAAAGGTAGTACTCCCACATGCGTGTTAGCCGCTCTGAATACCCCAGCTCATGTAGCCGATTTCGGTTGTCGAGAAAGTTGCGTCGCCAATCACGCAACGTACGCGCGTAGTGCGCCCCGATGTCTTCAATATGAACCACTTCAAGGTCCGTCGTGCCGACCGCTTGCATCAATGCCGATGGCGAAGGACAGCAACTGCCGGGAAATACATACCGCTGGATGAAATCCGGGTTTCGTAAATACTGGCGATAACGGTGATCCGGGGTCGTGATGACCTGGATCAGGGCCACACCGCCGGGTTTGAGCAAGTGTGAGACCTGGCCGAAATACACGGGTAAGAAGCGGTGGCCCACGGCTTCGATCATCTCGATGGAGACGATCCGGTCATAGGCACCTGACAAATCGCGATAGTCGCAACACAATAGCGCGACCTGTTCGCTCAAACCCGCTTCGGTAATCCGCCTTTTCGCGAGCCGATACTGATTGCGTGAGATGGTCGCAGCCGTTACTCGACAATGATGGTGACGCGCCGCATGAATTGCAAAGCTTCCCCATCCCGAGCCGATCTCTAAAACGTGGTGGGTGCCACGCAGACCGAGCTTGCGGCACACACGTTCGAGTTTCGCGGCTTGCGCTTCGTCCAATCCGGTAGTTTCGTCAGCATACAATCCACACGAATAAGTCATCGAGTGATCGAGCATGAGGGCGAAGAAATCGTTGCCCAGATCGTAATGCTCCTCGATGTTCGAACGACTCCCGGCACGTGTATTTGCCCGCCACCAGTGCCCAATCCGCGACAACCATACCCGCAGTCGGGCCAGACCGTCGTCCATCCCGTCGCCGCAGTGGGTGTTCGCAACGAAGAGTCGAAACACACGCACCAGATCCGACGTTTGCCACGCGCATTCGAGGTAGGACCGCGCCGCTCCCAGGCTGCCGCCACACACCAGAGCGCGGTAAAACCCCGCATCCAATACCGTGATGTCGGCACTGGGTTCTCCACCTGGACCAAACTCACACCGTCCCCATGCATCGTTTACGGTCAACGAACCGCTGCGCAACGTACTCAGCTTCCGGTGTATCAAAGCGCGAAACCAGATGTCCATGCGCGTGCGCCGGACACGCGTCGCGCGGGGCAGATCTTCAGCGCGGGTATTCATTCTGCACCGGGCCCAGAGTACTACGCGGGTGATCGTGAAACGGGGCGCCCTTGACCCACAGCCGGAACGCTTGCCAGTAAATTCCCACAATGACTTGAGTAGTCATGAGCGGGTACATGGTGAGGGCGCGCGCCAGGTTACGCTGACTGATCGGCCGGCGGCGCATGACGAGGGCGGCGTGAAACATTGGTCGGCCATCCTCGAAATTTCGCATCTGAACGTTGAGCGTTTCTCCAGGCTGTGCCAGCGTCCAACAGTACTCCAGATCCATGGGCATGAACGGGGACACGTGAAATTGTTTCGCGAAGCGGTGCGGGCGCGAGTGTTCGAGCCCGCCCTCGCGGCAGTCCAGAACATAGCAGTGCCGCTCACCCCACGGCGTGTTGTGCACTTCCGCGACCACGAAGTCCACGCGCTCATCCTGCTTATCCCAGCAGTAAAAAAAACTCACCGGATTCATGCCAAGCCCGGCATACCTGAGATGCGTGAGCAACCGAATCGGCCCCGTGGGCCGGTCGCCGGTCTCCGCAGCGACCCGGTCGCGTACCGCTCGATCCAGGGGCGTACGCGGATCCCCGAAGTGGTCGGCGCGGCGGAACCAGGCGATCGCGGGGCGGGTCGTCGACCAGAGCCAGCGCCCAGCGAATACGTCAGCGAGTTCCGCCAAATCCAGATACACCTGGAACACGCGATATTCGAAACGATGCGGCCTAGGGCGATAGCGCACGTGCCGGACCTTGCCCTCGTAGAGACAGCTTTTCACCGGTCCAGCCCCAACCCGAAGGCATCGCCAACCCGCACCGCACTGCGCACCCCGTCCTCGTGAAATCCGAAACCCCAGTAAGCGCCGCAGTATGAAATACCCCTGCGCCGGACAAACTCTTCGTGATGGGACTGCGCACTCAAACGACCCGGTACGAACAGCGGATGTTCGTACTGAAATCGACCGAGGATTTTTTCCGTCGGTATCCTGGAGGTCTGATTGAGAGAGACACAGTAGGTGTGTTCGGACTCTATATTTTGCAGGCGATTCATATTGTAGGTGACGGTAACGTGACCCTTTTCGCATTTCGGGATGCGGTAGTTCCAGCTACCCCAGGTTCTGGTCCTTCGTGGCAGCAGGTGGGTATCGGTATGTAATACCGCCTCGTTCTTTTGATAAGGAAAATGCCTTAACAAATCACGCTCATCCGGTTCGGCGTTTTCGACCAAACGTAGACACTGATCGGCGTGGGTGGCCATAATGACCTCATCGAACGTTTCCGCACCCCCGGCCTGGGTGACCACTTCCACACCGTGGCGTTGCCGCCGCACACTTCGGACCGGCGTACCAACCCGAATGTGCTCCGTAAACGGTTTGATCAACGCCTGGACGTATCGCCAGGACCCTTGCCTGACCGTCCTCCACTGCGGTCGGCCGTTCATCTGCAGCATGCTGTGATTGCGCAGGAACTCGATGACGAAGCGGATTGGGAAGGCCTCGAAGCGCCGGGCGTTGCAAGACCACAGTGACGCACCCAGAGGCAGCAGATAAAAGCGTACGAATTCGTTGCCAAATTTCATCTTTCGAACATACGCACTCACGGTCGTCCGGTCATCGCCGCCATCCTGAACGAAACGCATTGCCTGGCGGTGAAAACGAGCGATATCGGACAACATCGACCAGAACCGGCGCCGCACCAAATTGCGCCTTTGTGCGAAAAGGGTGTTCAACGACGAACCGTTGTATTCGGTTCCGGTCCTCTCGCAGTGGACGCTGAAGCTCATATCGGAAGCGTCGTGCTGTATGCCGAGTAAATCGAACAACCGGCACAGGTAGGGATAGTTGGGTTCGTTGAATACGATAAATCCGGTGTCGACCGCAATCTGGCGCGAGCCCTCGTCGACGAATGCGGTGTGAGCGTGGCCACCCACCCGTTGTGCCGCTTCGAACACGGTGATGTCGTGGCGTGTATGCAGTATTCGTGCAGCAGTGAGTCCGGAGACGCCGGCGCCGATGATTGCAACCCTCATCCCACCGCCTCCCGGTATGCACCGTGGGGCGCAGCGGGTTCGACCTTAAGTTCGCGAACCAGACCCAGCGCGGCCAGGCCCCGCAGTCCCAGGTAACCCAGATCGAGTTCCCACCAGCGCACTCCCAGTTTGACGCGCGCCGGATGGCGGTGGTGGTTGTTGTGCCAACCCTCGCCGAGCGTGAGAATCGCAAGCCACATATTGTTGCGGCTGGAGTCGCACGTGTCGTAACGGCGCGCACCGTAACGGTGAGCCAGCGAATTAATCGTGTAAGTAGCGTGATACAGAGCCAAGGTCGAGATCACGAAGCCCCATACGACCAACTGCCAGGCGTCGGTACCCCACTCGGGTCGGTGGCTCTCCAGATAACCCCCCAGCCACGCGCAACCCGCGCCGAGCGCGGCGAACGGTACCCAGTCCAGTTTTTCCAGGAGGCGCAATTCGGGATAGCGCCGCCAGTCGGACACCCGATCTGCTGGCGGTACAAAACTGCCCCTAGTCAGGAACCATAGAGTATGGCTGTAGAACAGCCCGCGGTGGTCGGGAGAATGCGGGTCCGCAGCGGTATCCGCGAAGCGATGATGGTCGCGATGGTGTGCGGCCCACCACAAGGGCCCGCGTTGGCCCGCGGTACACCCTGCAACCGCCATGGCAAATTGCGTCAAGCGATTGACCTTATAGGCACGGTGAGAGAAGTAACGGTGGTAGAACGCGGTGATGAAGAACATACGGACGATATACAGAGCGATTGCGAACCACAACGCGAACAAACTGAACCCAACGAATAGCACACCGAGACACGACAGATGGAATAAGATGAATCCACCAGTCCGTAGTCTGTCCAGCCGCGCCAACTCCTGAGCGGACAGGCCCTCCCAGCGACGCGCATCGTTGAACAGCCAAGCGCCGAAATGTCTTATATATTTCACTGAAGCGGTCACCACAATTCCCGGTGCCCGTATTTGGCGACATGAGACGTGAATGATACGTGAACGTCAGCTCGCGGAAGGGACTTTTATGAGATGCTGGTATTCGGGATCGATCTCGGCACCGGTGAATTCTACCTCTACACGTGTGCCCTCACCCAACGTACTTTGGATGTCGACCGGCCAGCCGAAGCGATCCGAGAACCGTTTGACGATCGTCAATCCTACGCCGTGGCCGCCGCGCTGACGTGCGCCGGCGCGAAAATAGGGTTTGAAAATCTTTTTTACGTCCGGGGCCGCGATACCCACACCGCTGTCGTGGATGATCAGGCGACGGTCCTTGATCCGAATGTCGACGCGTCCTGCGTCGGTGTAGGAGAACGCGTTGCGTATCAGATTTCCGATCATCACCGACAGGACCTTCTCTGAGCACTTGACCTGCAAACCATGTTGCTCGTCTACGTGAACCGCGATCGGTTTATCCTCGATTAACACCCATGCCTTTTCTACCTCTTCAGCCACAACCGAGTTGACCGAGACGGTGTCCACGGGCAAAGCACGATCCGACTCGCGTGCCAGCAGCAGAAACGCACCCACCAGCTCCTCCATATCCGTGGCCGCGCGCCGAACGCGCGTCACCGACCGCTGCGCCGCGTCCCCCAGATCCGGTTCGTCCGCCAACATATCCGCCGCCATCTTGATCACTGTCAGCGGGCTGCGCAGTTCGTGGCTCACATCCCGGGTAAAGTTGCGTTCCCGTTCGACGTAAGCGTCCAGACGTCCGGCGAACTGGTGTATGGAGTCCGCCAATACGGCGACCTCCTCGTCGAGTCCGGTAGAAAACCGCGCCGTGGCGCTCTCCACAGCAGCGGGATCCTGGGGGTCCAAGTTGCGGACCTCGCGGGCAAGCGCGATCACCGGCGATACAGCCCGCCGCGTCGACCGGTAGGCGATCCACGCAGCGACGTAAATCACCAGCAGCACTGCGGTCAGCGGCACCAAACCGAAATAAAAAGCCAACTCGTTGACGCGCGAGGCATCGAACACCAGGTACAGGCCCTCGCCGTCGCGTTCGGTGACGTACGCGACGGAATAGTCCGAATTCGGGGTTTGGATGGGTCGCTCGTGAAATCCCGGCGCCAGTCTCGACAGCTCGGTCGGCACATCCCCCGCGCCACTGAAATAACCGGTCAGGTTGACGGTGTCCGGTGCCGGAAAGGCGGGATCGGCCGCGTACCGCACCCAAAAGTAGTCTGCTTCGTCGCGCAGCGCCTGTTTGACGAGGACTTCTTCCAGCACGTATGCAGAGGCCCACACACCAAGGGTGGTCGCGAGCGCGATCAACAAACCTTGGAGGAAAAACGCCTTACCGAGTTTGCGTCGAAGCCCGTGCCTAGGTCTCATCGACGTCGACCAACCGATACCCGGCTCCCTGGACGGTGTGCAGCAGTTGCTTCGAAAACGGCCGGTCGATCGCTTTTCTCAAATTATACAAATGACTCCTCAAGGTATCGCTGTCGGGCAGCATGTCACCCCAGATCTCCCGCTCAATATCACTGCGGGACACGAGGCGCGGCGACGCCCGCATCAGAATGGCGAGAATCTTGAGGCCAATTGGCGACACCGACAATCGCGTTCCCGCACGACGTACGTCGAGAGTACCGGTATCGAAGGTCAGGTCACCCACGGCGAGCACGTCGGCGCTCACCTCACCACGCTGACGGCGGATCAACGCGCGCACGCGCGCTTCCAGCTCGGCAATTTCGAACGGCTTTACGACATAATCGTCCGCGCCGACGTCGAGCCCGGTAATCTTGTCCTCCAGCGTATCCCGGGCGGTGAGCATGAGAATGGGGGTAGCCCGCCGCGCCTCGGCGCGGACTTTGCGGCACAGTTCCAGGCCGTCCATCCCGGGTAGCATCAAATCCAGAATGATGACGTCATACGAGTTGGCGACGGCCAGGTTCAGGCCGGTCACCCCGTTCGCGGCGTAGTCCATCGAATAGCCCCGCGCCTCGAGGTAGTCGTACACCATCTCCGCGATGTCTTGGTGATCTTCAATCAACAGCAGGCGCCCGGCGCTGCCTGCCAGGTCACGGCTCATAACAACGGCTCTCGTTGATGGTCAGCGCCGAAAATACGCTCGGATGCGTGATGGGAGCGTGAACGTGCACGGCGGCCGCGCGGTTACTTTCCGCCGGTCACGTCGATAAAGCCGCCGGTCGTGTAGGTCGATTCGTCTGATACCAACCACAGGATCGCGCGCGCCACCTCATCGGGATGACCCCCGCGTTTCATGGGTACAAACTGCTTGACCCGATCGACGCGGCCCGGCTCGCCGCCGGTTCGATGTATGTCGGTGTAAATGAATCCGGGACGTACGGCGTTCACGCGAATCCCCTGTGTGGCCACTTCTCCCGCGAGACCGATGGTAAACGTGTCGATCGCCCCCTTGCTGGCGGCGTAGTCCACGTATTCTCCCGCCGACCCCAGCCGCGCCGCGCCCGAGGAGACGTTCACAATCGTGCCGCCGGACCCACCGTAGGCGGTAGACATGCGACGTACCGCTTCGCGCGCACACAGGAAAGCACCGATGACATTGGTCGCAAAAACGCGTCGTAAACGTTGCGCACCCATCTGTTCCACGCGCATCTGGGTATCGAGAATGCCGGCGTTGTTGACTAAGGCGGTAAGCGTGCCCAGATCGCGATCGACCGCTGTGAACAATCGTTCGACATCGCCCTCGATCGAGACATCGGCCTGCACCGCAATCGCGCGGCCGCCCACCGCTTCGATCTCGTCCACGACACCGTGCGCCGCTTCGCGGTCACGCACGTAATTCACGCACACACGGTAACCGTGGCCAGCGGCGAGCTTTGCGGTCGCGGCGCCGATACCGCGTCCGGCGCCAGTAACGAGGATCACACCTGGCACGGTCTGGCGCTAAGCGGACCGATTCAACCCGTCACAACGCGCTGATCACCCGCGTCAAACGACGGTGGCGTTGCGGGACTTGACGACAGTCGGTCCAAAGCAGGTCAATCGGTTCGGTCCGTCACTTCCAGAAGATGGTAACCGAACTGCGTTTTGACCGGGCCCTGGACCTGCTTCAACTCGGCACTGAACACCACCTCGTCGAATTCCTTGACCATCTGCCCGCGGCCGAACTCGCCGAGATCGCCCCCCTGGCGCCCGGAGGGGCAGCGGGAATGCGTTCGCGCCAGCGCGGCGAAATCCCCACCGTCGAGGATTTGCTGCTTCAGCTCCCGGCATTGCTCTTCAGTGTCGACCAGGATGTGACGTGCGGTGGCTCGCGTCATCGTAATCCTCCAGTTCCCAGATTCGGTGGCCGCTCACGGTACTGGAAACCATTGCGCTTGTCGATGGCGCAGGTCCGGGGCGCCACCGGCGCCGGTCGCGCCCTTGATCAAACACCGACCAAAGGACGAAGGGAGGCGTAAATGCGACAAAATGTCAATTTCGACCGACAAACGTAAACCCCCTGCTATACTCAATAGCGGGGAAGGCGTTGTTCACACAACCGATATAGAGCGAAGAGGGTCTCGGAATGAGTTCACGGACTGCCGAGTTCCAGGGCGCCGGTGTGCCTTGGAGACGGCGCTTGAGTACGCGAATCGGACTGCTGGTGCTGACCGCCATGATCATCGCATCAGTGGTGGTGAGCGGCGTCTCGACACACGCCACCGGCCAGTTTCTCAAAGACAAGGTCGAGAAGGAATTCCCCCTGCGTCTGACTACGGTCGCCGCACAAGTCGAGCTCTGGTACGCGGAGCGCATGAATGAACTGCTGGTGTTCGCCCAATCGCAGGGGCTGATCCGGCTGCTGGAAGGATCGCACAAGCGGGGTGATGACCGAACCGAGCTGGCCGCGTTCATGCGCGATCTGTTGACCCGCACACCGAGCTTCGAGGCGCTGTTCATCCTGGACACCGAAGGCAATCCCATCGTCTGGGAGGGTCCGGGGTTCGATGTGTTAAAGCGACTCTCCACTATCGCCCCGTTGACGACCGACTCGGTCATGGTCAGCAATGCCATTCGCTCGAAACGACGCGTCTTGCAAATCTTGAGCAAACAAGTGGTAGCGAAAAACGAGTCACTGGGGACGTTCTACGGGGTGCTTGAACTCGAGTCGCTGGACCGGATCGTGGCGGCGTCCAGTAACCCGACGACCCAGTTGACCCTGACCGATGCCGAAGGAAACGTACTGTCACCGGCGGCCCGGCGGAAACCGCACGTGCACTTCAGCCGCTATACGGTGCAAGACGCGGTACCGACCGTTCAATACTATACCGTCGACGGAACCGCTCTGGTCGGCTCAGGCACACATATCGACAAGCTCAACGGATCGCTGCATATCGAGCAGCCGTACTCAGAGACGTTTCGGCCGGTCATTACCACGATTACCCGGACGCTGGTCATCAATTCGGTGGTAATCGGTCTGCTGGTGCTGCTGGCGTATCTGATTACCCGCGCGGCCATGAAGCCGGTCTCCGCGCTCCTGCAAGCCGTGCGTCATTCAGAGGCGCAGCAGGAGGTGATCACGGTCCCCGAATTTCGCGACCGGACCGAGATCGGGGCGCTGGCGCGGGCGTTCAATTCGATGGCCGAGCGGTTGAACAGCAAGTCCAGAGAAGTCGAGGACGCCAACACCAAGCTGCGGGATCAGAACGAACAACTCGAAGAGCTCTCCACCACGGACACTCTGACCTCACTACGCAACCGGCGCTACTTCCAGGAACAGCTTTCCGCTCTCGCAAAGCAAACAGGCCGTACCGGGAGCGAATTATCGTTGATACTGATCGACGTGGACAGGTTCAAGCAATGCAACGATCGATACGGGCACACGCGCGGAGACGAGGTGTTGGTGGATGTCGCCCGCATCATCAAGCAAAACACGCGCGTGACGGACGTCGCCGCGCGAATCGGTGGCGATGAGTTCGCGATTCTGACTCCGGGCACCAACCGGCCCGGCGCGGTGCAAGTCGCGGAGAACATCAAGGAGGCCGTCAGCCGATTCTTTGAAGTCGCGGAATCGGACGACGGTGTGGCCACGGTTACCGTGTCGATCGGTGTGGCATTTGCCAACGAAGAAAGCGAATCGCTACTGGAAGATGCCGACCGCGCCCTTTACAGCGCCAAGAACAGCGGCCGGAATCGGGTCCATACGGTCGACGATGGCGAAGTTCCGCGCAGTTCGGTGGTGTCGCTCAGGAGTCCGGGCGGTCCCCACTGACGTATCTTTGAAATATCCAGCCGGCCTGCCCGCGCGTGGTGCGCACCAACAGCCAGTCATCCTTCTCCTCGACCCGATATAACGGCGTAGCGCGGTTCAAGACGGCGACCACTTCACCCTCGGTGCCCGGCTGCGAACGCAGGTTGACCCGATCTCCGGCGACAAACGCGACGTGTTCGACGCTCTCTATACGTTCGGCTTCACCAACCACATCGCCGGCGATGCGTTTCGCGCGATAAACGAAAAATATCGCAGCGGCATTGTGTCCGCTGGCGATCTGCTCATCCGCTTCGGCCAGCTTTTGCCGTGCGACCTCGATATCGGCCTGCCGCCAGGGCGCCGACGCCGCCGCACGTTCCAGCGCCAGTCTCGCTTCCGCCAGTCCAGCCACCGCATCGGCGCGCGTCAACCCGGTCTTCAAACCGGACTCCATCGCAATCAATGTCGCCTCCGCGCGGGTTAGATCTTCGTGCAGAAGCTCTACCGTTTCATCCAGCCACCGGGCCCGATCGGTGACCGCCTCACACCCGGCCTGCTCGGTGATGACCACGATCTTCTCCTGCACCGACGGGGTAGCGGCGGGGGGCAGCGCGGGCGCCGGGGGAGCCGGTTCGGGTGCCGGCGTTGTTGCGCATCCTACGAGAACCGTGAGCGCGAGAACGGGAACCGCGCGCCAAGGTCGCGAAAGGTAAGCGCAAACGGAGCAGCCAGCAGCCATATCGTTACCTCTTTATCAGTGGACCCCGGGAATACTAACATTGTCTCCCGCCGGCGACACCGCACTGGCGACTGACCGCACCCATCCACCGACCGGGCGTGAACGTCTTAAAGAATACTATCGACGTGAAAGACCACGAATGGTTCACCATTGGGAACCGGCGGGCCGTCGCGAAACCGAGACAACCCGGTCCGTGATTGTCTCCGCTTCGCGCTCGAGCGCTGCAATCGGTGTTTTATTCACCGCTTTGTTCTGGTCCGGTAATGCGATCGTGGCACGATGGGTGGTGGACGAAATTCCCCCCTTTACTCTCAATTTCTGGCGATGGGCGGTCGCGTTGGCGGTAATTCTTCCGTTCGGAATCCAGTATGTGGTCGCCGAGTGGCGCGAAGTGAGGCGCTGCCTGTGGCCGTTGACGGTGCTGGGCTTGCTGAGCGTATCCCTGTTCAACTTCCTACTCTACCTCGCGGCCTATACGACCACCGCTACCAACCTGGTCCTGGTCAACTCGTCGCTTCCTTTGTTGACCCTCGCCTTGAGCTGGATCTTTCTCCGACACCGGCCGCGGAGATCGGAGTTCTACGGCATTGGGGTCGCAGGTCTCGGTCTGATCTTGATTCTGGCGCGGTGGAACGGCGCCGGTCCATGGGTGCCGCGCTTCAACACCGGCGATGTTCTCATGCTCATGGCGGTGATATCGTGGGCTCTTTATTCCGTGCTGCTGAAACGATGGCCGATGCGCCTGCATGCACTCACCATCTTTACCGTCATGATCGCGATCGGCCTCGTTGCACTATTGCCGTTCTACTGGATCGAATACCGGACGGTGGGCGGTATCGATTTCAGCGCCGGCCAGGTCGCGGTGTTTTTCTATGTGGGTGTGTTTGCCTCAGCCGCCGCACACGTATTCTGGTACCATGGGGTCAAGGCCCTCGGTCCTTTTACGACCTCGATGTTCACCTATCTGATTCCCGTTCTGACCGCGGTGTTGGCCCATGTAGTCCTCGGGGAGGCTTTGACGATATACCATCTAATCGGCGGCATGCTGGTTTTCGCGGGGTTCATGGTGTCGACCGTCACGCTCAGGACGTGAACGGCGTGCGAAGCGCTACCACCACCCCGACCGCGACCGAAGCGATGTGTTAGATTGAGATTGCATACTGTTCACCATGATGTCCTGTTACACCAGTGTTACTTGCCCGTGATTCCATGAGGACGGAGAACGACGGAAAAGTTCCGCGCGTCGGTTTCGTCAGCCTGGGTTGCCCGAAGGCGCTCGTGGACTCGGAGCGAATTCTGACGCAACTGCGCACGGAAGGTTACCGGGTCTCATCCAGCTATGAGGGCGCCGACGTGGTGATCGTCAATACCTGCGGGTTCATCGACGAGGCGCGCGTGGAATCTTTACAGGCGATTGGCGAAGCGGTTGATCGCAACGGCAAGGTGATCGTTACCGGATGTCTGGGCGTACACGAGGCGGAAATTCGTCGGGCCCATCCGTCGGTACTCGAAGTCAGTGGGCCGCACGCCTATGAGGCGGTCGTGAGCGCCGTCCATCGGCACCTGTCCCCACCGGCGGAACACGATCCGCTGACGTCTCTCGTCCCGCCGCAAGGGGTCAAGTTGACCCCGCGCCATTATGCCTACCTAAAAATCTCGGAGGGCTGCAATCACCGCTGCTCGTTCTGCATCATTCCGTCGATGCGTGGAAAGTTGGAGAGTCGTCCGGCGGCGGACATTATCGCGGAAGCGGAACGTCTGACGGCTGCGGGTGTTCAGGAGCTACTGGTCATCTCCCAGGACACGAGTGCCTACGGGGTGGACCTCAAGTACGGAACCAGTTTTTGGAACGGCAAACCGATACGGTCTTCGCTGGAAGCCCTCTGCGACGCGCTGGGGTCGCTCGGCGTGTGGGTGCGTCTCCACTATGTCTATCCTTATCCCCGCGTCGATCGCCTCATTCCGTTGATGGCCGACGGTCGCCTGCTGCCCTATCTGGACATCCCCTTCCAGCATGCGAGTGCACGCATTCTCAAACAGATGCGACGACCGGCCGCCAGCGAGAACGTGCTCGCGCGCATTCACCAGTGGCGCGAGCAGTGCCCCGACCTGACCCTGCGCAGTACGTTTATCGTGGGTTTCCCGGGAGAAACCGACGCCGATTTCGAAGCGCTTCTCGATTTCATCGACGTCGCACAACTGGATCGGGTCGGTTGTTTTCGGTATTCCCCGGTTGAAGGCGCCGACGCCAACGCGCTCCCGGGTCCAGTTCCAGACGTCGTATCCCGCGAACGCTACGACGTGTTCATGCGCCGACAAGCGGAAATCAGCGCCGCGCGGCTCGCCACGAAGGTGGGCCGGGTGCTGGAAGTGTTGGTGGACGAGGTGCATGCAGACCGCCTGATCGCACGCAGCGCCGCCGACGCGCCCGAAATCGACGGCACCGTGATGGTGCTGCATCCGCCCGCCGCACAAGCCGGTGATCGCATCCGGGTGCGCATTACGGACTCGGATACCTACGACCTGTGGGGCCGCCCCGCGTAGACGGACCAAGGGAGCGGATCATTTGCGCCGAAAAAATATTTGCCCCCCTTCTGAGTTCAAGGGTTACTTACTACCGCCCCACATTGGTTTGTCCTCGGGTTTGCGCGGCACACTCCGGTTCCCCAGTTACAGGCGCTCGATCAGGATCTCGCGCACCTCCTCGTCGGTGAGTGAGATCGGGTTGGTGCGCATACTCGACCCACGGCAGTTGGCGACGACCCGGTCCAGCTCCGCTTCCTGCACCCCGAACTCGCACAAACGGGGCAGGTTGAGCGCCCGCGTCCACTGGACCAGGAGATCGATCAAGGCGCGATACGCTTCCTCGCGTGCGGTGAAATTCCTGGCATGGAGGATCTCCGCCAAGCGTCGGTATCGGTCGAGCGCCGGATTCTGCGGTTCGCGAAGGCACATCGCAGTGATGTTTGCCTCGGTGGAGGCGCCAAGTAAGGTGCCACACACCACCCCATGAGGAATCGGGTAGAACGCACCCAACGGTGACGCCAGTCCGTGCACCGATCCGAGTCCGGTCTGCGCCAAGCACACACCGGAAATCATCGACGCATACGCCATTTGCGCGCGCGCTGCGTTCAAGTCACCCACTTCGTCGTACAACGGCACCAGCGCATCGCGGGCGCCCGCGAGCGCCGGCTCGATCAGGGAGCGCGTAAAGGGCGTCGACCGGGTAGACACGTAGGACTCGATCAATTGGGTCACGGCGTCCATGCCGTTCGCCGCGACGATGTGTGGCGGACATGTGGCGAGCAGGTCCGGGTCGACGAGGGCCACCGCCGCAACCAAACGTTCGTCGCGAAACGACTTCTTGAACCCCTGCGGTCCGGAGACGCTCAACACGGCATTCTTGGTGGCCTCACTGCCGGTGCCCGCGGTAGTGGGCGCGGCGATAAACGGCAGGGCGGGTCCTGGATAAGGCGCCTCGAGGCCGACCCCCTCCAGGTAGTCCACGACCGAGCGCTGCACCGGGATCAAGCCCGCCACCGCCTTGGCCGCGTCCAGGGCACTGCCGCCGCCGAATCCCACCACCACGTCGATGCCCCGCGGGTCGAGGTCCGCGACCACGGCATCCACATCCTTAGGCGAAGGTTCGCCGTCTATGGTGACGTGGCGGACGTCGATCCCGCGCCGGTCGAACTCGCCACGAATTACGGGCCAGCAGGGCAAGCGGCGGTGCGACCGCGCCCCGGTGACCAACAACGCACGCCGGCCGTAATCGGCAACCGTCGTGACCAGGCGCTGCACCGCGCCCGCGCCGAACACGATGCGCGGTAATCGAGACAGGGTAAACCGCGTCAGTGTATCCACATTCCGGGCAACGGTGCGAAATCAGGCCGGACACGCGACGCCGGTACCCCCAAGGCCACAGTATCCCGACGGATTTTTCGCGAGGTACTGCTGATGGTCCGGTTCTGCGTAGTAAAACGGGCTGGCGTCACGGATTTCGGTGGTAATCGAGCCGTACCCCGAAGACGCGAGGGCCGCGTTGAACGCATCGCGAGAAGCCAGTGCGTCCGCTTTCTGCGCCGCGGAGTAGGTATAGATCGCGGAGCGGTACTGCGTGCCCACATCATTGCCTTGGCGCATCCCCTGCGTCGGATCGTGGCTTTCCCAGAAGACTTTCAGCAAGGCACGGTAACTCACCATAGCGGGCGCGAATACCACCAGCACCGCCTCAGCGTGGCCGGTGCGCCCCGAGCACACTTCGCGATACGTGGGATTCGGCGTATGTCCGCCGGTGTAACCGACGGCCGTCGTATACACCCCCGGAGTTTCCCAGAACTTACGCTCCGCGCCCCAGAAGCACCCCAACGCAAAAAGCGCCGGCTCGTGATCCGCCGCAAACGGGCCTTTCAGGGGATTGCCGTTCACGAAATGACGGTCTGGCACCGTCATTTCCGTGTCGCGCCCCGGCAGCGCTTCATCAGCGCTCGGGAGTTTGTATTTGCGATTCAGTCCGAACATGTCCACATCATCTCCGAATTACCGACCCCGCACTTGCGGTACGGATATGCGCTGACTCGGTTCGACGCCGCGCCGCCCGTCGGTCACGTGTAGTACTATAAGCGTCATTCTACAATGCACGAAACCCATGAGAATCGTTACGCGTTTGCTTGGAATCGTGGCAGCCCTGGCGGTCGTGTTGATCTTCGTGGGACTGTTGCTCCCCGACCGTGCGCATGTCGAGCGCTCACTCGTTATCGACGCGCCGCCGGAGAAGATTTTTCCTCTGTTGAACGAATTTCGCCAATTCAATAGATGGTCACCGTGGTTTTCTCGCGATCCCAAGATGGAAATCGCTTATGAAGGCCCGGAGCGCGGCGCCGGCGCCAAAATGCACTGGCGCAGCGAGCACCCGGAAGTCGGAGCCGGCAGCCAGGAAATCATCGCCAGCGAGCCACATACCAGAGTGGCTACCCAGTTGGATTTTGGAACGCAGGGCACGGCGAGCGCGGAGTTTCGGCTGATTCCGCAAGGGGATGCGACCCGCGTGACGTGGGGTTTCGACTCCGAATTCGGTGGCAACCTCGTGGCGCGTTACTTCGGTTTGCTGTTCGACCGCATGATCGGCCCCGACTACGAAGCCGGGCTGGCGAGGTTGAAAACCCTGGCGGAAGCGCGTGAGTAGGTCGCTGTGACCGAACTCGGACATGTCGTATTGTACGTGGAGGATCTCGAGCGATCCGTGAATTTTTACTCCCACGTCGTGGGACTCGACGTGCATGGGCGCCTATTCGACGGCAAAGCGGCGGTCTTGAGTGGGGGTAGAACGCATCACGAATTATTGTTGATCGAAGTCGGACCCGCGCCGGGTCCGCTGACCGGCCATCGGCGCGGCCTCTACCACACGGGGTGGAAGGTCGGCGAGAACCTGGCCCGATTGCGCGCCGCACGCGACCGCGCGGTCGCGCAGGGTGTCGAGATCGACGGTATGTCCGACCACGGAATCAGCCAGAGTCTATATATGCGCGACCCCGACGGAAACGAAGTGGAACTGTTCGTGGACGACCCGAACTACGACTGGCGCACCAACCGGGAATGGTTGGACGCCCCGGTTAAACCCCTGACACTGTGAGGCTGTCCTTATGTACGTAGTCACCAATCGGGTGCCGGTGAATCCGAAGTGGGCGGCGAAGTTTGAACAGCGGTTTCGAAACCGCGCCGGCCGCATCGACGCGCAACCCGGACTTGTCGGCATGCAAATTCTTCGGCCCGTCAGCGAGAATGCTCCTTACGTAGTCAGTACGAGCTGGGAAAGCGAAACCGCATTCCGGAACTGGGTGGGGAGCGACGACTTCAAGGCGGCACATGCCAACCCATTGCCCGCGGAGGCGTTTGACGGTGAAAGTAAGATGGAACAGCACGAAGTCATCGTCACGAGCGGCCAGGGATCGCCGTGATCGACGGTGCATCGCTCCACAGGGCGACGTGATCAAGCCATTCCTGTCGCCGTTGTAAGGCCCTCGCTAATTCGAGTCGCAACACCGACCACGATCTAGAAGATCCTGTTTGGGTTACCCCGTGCGACGGCCGCGTTGTCTTGTAATGGCCTGGGCGTTGCTCTACACTGGCCACGGCGAGTTTCCTCCGATATCCCCGTGATTGCCCGATCCGTCAAGCCGTTTCCCTCTTGCCCCGCCGGTTCGCACACCACACCTAGAGTTAAAACATTGACTCTGTTCCCATGCGCAGAAATCACGGTTTCGTCTCGTGCTTTTCGCGACCCCCCCTTTGCGCGTGAATTTCGGAGCGAATCTACAAGTCATGCATGTCAATGAGGGTCTCTTTCATGTCCGAACAACAGGGTACCGTTAAGTGGTTCAATTCCGATAAAGGTTATGGTTTCATCAAGCCCGACTCCGGGGACGATGTGTTCGTTCACTTCAGCGCGATCCAAGGGTCCGGTTTTCGCAGTCTGGAGGAGGGTCAACGCGTCAGTTTCACCGTCAAGCAGGGACCGAAGGGACCGCAGGCCGAAAGCGTCACGGTCCTGTGATGCGCGGGTGTAACCGCCTCGCGCGGCCACACGAAGTGTGACGGGAACACCGCGCTTTCGTGGCTGGACAAGCGCTGTGGGGGAAAAGCGAGAATCGTTTCGATATCCACCAAGCACCGGTCGCGATGCAAGTGGCAGACTTTGACACCGAGGGAAAATGTTATCGTAATGTTATAAACCATTGGTGAGCACCGTGGTCTGTTAACCGAACGCCATTAAGTTGACGAGAATCGATATGAAAAAACGGATCGCCACGGTTGCAATCGCTGCGGGACTGGTCGTGTCGGCGCTGTTCGCCCAGTCGACGCCCGAGCCGCAGACATCGGCCCCCGCCGCACCCACGCAGACGCAAGACTCCTTTACTGCGACTTTCGCGGGAGGTTGCTTCTGGTGTATGGAGCCGCCGTTCGACAAGCTCGATGGCGTGATTTCCACGACTTCGGGCTATATCGGGGGCCATACCGTCGACCCGACTTATAAACAGGTTTCCACTGGACGCACGGGACACACAGAAGCGGTGCAGGTCGTGTACGACCCGACTCGGGTGTCTTACGCGGAGTTGCTCACGGTTTTCTGGCGCAACATCGATCCGACTACCGCTGACCGCCAGTTCTGCGACCGTGGCAACCAGTATCGAACCGGGATCTTTTATCACGACGACGAACAACGGCGTCTCGCCGAAGAATCCAAGCGCGCGCTGGAAACCGCCCGAGTGCTCGACGAACGCATTGTCACCGAGATTTCCAACGCTACCGAATTCTACCCTGCAGAAGACTATCATCAGGATTACTATATGAAAAATCCGCTGAGGTATAAGTATTATCGATACGCCTGCGGCCGCGACGATCGCCTCGAGCAACTGTGGGGAGCCTCCGGTTAGCCCGACAAAGCTCCCGTCTAATCAGGCGGTTGTCGGCAGTTCATCACAGCACATCTCATAAACCCGGTAATATACGTATATTTATCCGTTACTTAAATAATATCATTATATAACGGATCACTAATTTTTTAGCCGTACGTCTCGCTATTTGTCGCCTTGTCCGGTATTCCTTGCCATCGTTGCGGCGTTTCTATATTTAGGGGGCCGGTTGTTATCCAAGATACGCGGAGGCTCCAGATGGCAGGAATTCACCACGGTGTAGTGACTTGGTTTAATGTGGACAAAGGATACGGTTTTATTCGTCCCGAAAGCGGCGACGACGTCGTGGTACGGGCCAGCGCCCTCGGCGGCGCGGCGCGGACGCTGCACGAAGGACAGCACGTCACATTTGAGCTTGCACACGGTGACCTGGCACCGCAGGCCAACAACGTGATGGTTCTGCATAGCTGATCGGAAGGTCAGCCGACAGAAGCCCGGCCCGGAGCCGGGCTTTTTTGTGTCCGTTCGCCCCCTTGACTCGCGAATAGCGCAGGCGATTGGGCGCAACCTTCACCCGCGACGAAGATCCGCGGGCCTGACGAGCTCCTGTAACACCCCACCAGCGGGCCCCAGATGACCCCAGTGGCCCTCGATTCGGATGCGAGCCAACCCGCAGGTGGTCATGAGTTTACCCTTTTCCGTATAGGGCAGTTCGGGGCCGCACAGTAAGCCGACCAAATCATCCAAGCCCGGATTGTGGCCGATGAGCAGGGGCCGCGCGAGAGCGGACGGCAGAGCTTGGATGAACGCCAGCAGATCCCCGCACGAGGCCAGGTACAAGCGGTGATCGAAGCGGACCTCCAGGCCTTGCGGATCCCATGCGCCGATCACCCGTTCCGCCGTCTCCCGTGCGCGTTGCGCGTCGGAGGAAAAAACGGCATCCGGCACGACCCGGCGGGTCCGCAACCAGTCCCCCAGTGCGGGAGCATCGGAGCGCCCGCGCTTGTTCAACGGGCGTTCGAAATCCGTGACCGCACCCGAGTCCCACGACGACTTGGCGTGACGCAACAACCAAAGTTCTTTCATCGCTCACCTCCGTGCCGGCGATCTTAGCATCTGGGTCGGTCCCGTTCGTGCCACATTCGCCCGCGTGTGGTGCGGCTGTGCAGCGCGGATGCGCACACATGCGGCTCCGGTTTCCCTGGCACGCACCGGGAAAAAGTGATCTACTAACGGACAATGACTCGATGTCAGCGCCAAGGCGTGATTGCAAATCACAAAGCGGCTCTAGTTATCCGCGCCCGGATGCCCGCCAGCGGGTGCGCAGTACCGCCCTCAACCCATGGGGGTGCGGAGTGAGGCGTACGGGTGGCTGCGTGCGCGCTGCGATTCTCTGTTTTGCGTTGCTGGTGCTCGCGAGCTGCGTGACATCGGTAGACCGACCGGGCGCGTCCGATGTCGATTCAGCGGTGCAGAATCGTCTTGACGCGCATTTTCAAGAATGGCGGGGCACACCGCATCGCTTAGGGGGCGTAAACCGTACCGCTATCGATTGCTCGGGCTTCGTGCAACTCACTTATCGCACGCTGTTCGGGATCGAACTGCCGCGCAGTACTAAACATCAAGCGCGCGTCGGCCGGCGCATCGACCGTCGCACGCTCCGACCCGGAGATCTGGTGTTCTTCAAAACCGGACTCTTTAAGAGGCATGTGGGTATTTATGCCGGAGACGGGCATTTCGTACACGCCTCGACACGTCGGGGAATCACCAAGACCCGGCTCGATACTCCGTACTGGGCGGCGAGATATTGGAAAGCGGTTCGCGTTGTACCCGGGACCGGCTGATCCCGAGACAGTCGTCGGTATCGACCTTCGCCCTCCCGGTCCGCGTCATCAAACGCGCGGCGGAAAGCCGGCGGGTTTACCTCGCCACCGCACCGGTCCTCCCCTGGGTCTTGATCGGGGTCGTCGTTCTGTGCGGACCGCTGCGCGCCGCAGAACCACGCCCACCACAAGCCCCTTCCGGAAACGCCTACCCACTGGTCCGGATCAGTACCGGAGCGATCAGCGTCCCCGATCTGGGGATCACCGCCCGTCACCTGAACGCCGAAGTACAGCCCGGTCAAGACGGCTGGCAAGCCCGGTACTCGGTTACCGACATACGGAAACCCGACTGGCCGCCGGCAGCCGCCGCCGCTTCGGTGGAGGGGTCGCTGCGCTATCGAGCCGACAGTATCCAGGCGTCGGGACACGTATCCTTAGTCGGTCAACCGGTCGCGCGCTGGGAGCTACACCCAACGGCCCGACCGGCGTCGCTCACCGTGTACGTCGATGCCCCGGCCGCAACGTTGTGGCAGGCTTTGTACGCGCACCTCGACGATTCATTCCACGCCCTGGAGATCGCGGCCGGAGCGGTCCGCGGTCGGCTGCTCTTCGACGTAACGAGCGACACGCCGCTGGACGGGACGGGCACGCTCACGGTACACAGTATGACCGGGACCTACGAGGAACTGGAGTTCTCCGAGACCGACATCACCGCCGAAATCGCACGCCTGATGCATCCGGAACTGGACTATCGAATCGAGATTGGGGCATTCACCCTGGCGAACGGCCTCACAGGGACCCGCTTGCAGACCCGGGCCCACCACGAGGGCGACAGACTGCACTTCGAGGGGCTCCGCCTGCACGCGCTCGGGGGCGTCATCGCGATACCTACCGCGTCCGTGGACGTCAACCGATATCCCTACGAGATCGTTTTGCATGTGAGAGATGCTGAGCTGGCGGCGATTTTGGCGCTTGCGGGCCAGGAGAGTCTATCGGGCAGCGGAACCCTGACCGGCACTATCCCTCTTACCGTCCACGCGGACTATTTCGTGATTGAAGACGCCGAACTACACAACGACGTTTCCGGCAACTTGAGCTATAAGCCGATGTCCGCGAACGTGGCACAGACGATGGACAACATCGCGCTGCGCGCGCTCGAGGATTTCCGTTACGACGTATTGAACGTAAGGCTCGACTACGACCGGGAAGGAGATTACGCAATCAAAGCCCGCTTGGAAGGTCACAATCCGGACCTTTATGACGGTCACCCGATCGCTTTCAATCTGAATATCACCGGCACGTTGCCCGGCTTGATTCGATCCAGTCTCATATCAGGGGATTTCACCGGTGAAATATTGCGGAGCATAAACACGGATATGACAAACGAACCACGGTAAAATCAAAACACAAGCTAGACATTGTTGCCAACAGGACATGCCGTCATGAAAAAAATTCACTACACCGTACCGGTACTGGTATGTTGGACGGGCCTGTGGCTGTCAGGTTGCGCGCCGACGGTCAAGGTGCAAGCGCCGGAGAAGCCCATCGAGATCAACATGAACGTCAAAATCGAACACGAGATTCGGGTCAAGGTCGAGAAAGACATCGACGAACTGTTAACCGAAAAACCGGGACTATTTTGAGGCATGACGATGAACACAGGTCAACTCATGATCAGAACGACCGCGGTCTTGTTGCTCGTTCTTTGCGCATTTTCCGCTCCTTCGACTTTCGCGGCCGATTTGCGTCAGGCCAAGACGGAGGGCTGGATCGGTGAGAAACTGGACGGCTACCTGGGTTTTGTGCGACCGGGAGCGCCGAAAGACGTGCAGAAACTGGTCACATCGATCAACCAGCAGCGCAAAGCGGAATACGAAAAGATCGCCAAGAACAGAGGGGTACCGGCCGCCGATGTGGCGCGCCTGGCAGCAGGCAAAGTCATCAAGTCCGCTGCCAGCGGACACTACGTGCAAAACAACAAAGGCGAATGGGTTCGGGTGCCTTGAGCGTATGCGGTCACGCACCGCGATCTTGGGACGCGTAAACGGACCGCTCAGATCGCGGTTCGCGGTGCCGGGGAGGCGCTCGTAATCGCGCACACGGGCATGTGCCGGGCGTTGTGCGCCCACGCGACGCGGCCGCTGCGGTCGGCGAGAATCAATCCGGCCTCACTGCCGGTCACCGTTTCAAACTCACGCATCGCGTTTTCGACCGCCGCCTCGGCGCGCCGTGAAACCGACTCCTGCGCCGCCACCCTGGCCAACATCGCCACCATGATCGCCTCACCAATACCGGTGCACGATACCGCAACGTTCGAGTCCGCCCATGTACCCGCCCCGATGATCGCGGAGTCGCCCACCCGGCCGGGACGTTTTCCAAACAGACCACCGGTGGAGGTGGCGGCCGCGAATCGCGTCTGATCGTCTAACGCCACGCATCCGACGGTTCCAAACTTTTCATTCCAGCGACGCTTCTGCTTTTCGGTCACGAGTTCCGAGTGCTCGCAGAGCGTAATCCCCTGCTCTTGAGCGAAACGCGTACCACCGTCACCGACCAACAGCACGTACTTTCCATCTTCGAGGACGCGACGCGCGAGAGCAATCGGATTCCTGATCCGTTTTACCGCTCCCACCGCCCCGGCTCTGCCACGGGCGCCATCCATAATCGAGGCGTCCAACTCGATCTCGCCGGCCGCATTCAACGGTGAGCCCGTACCAGCGTTGAACAGCGGGTTGTCCTCCAGCGACACGACCGCGGCGGTCACGGCATCGAGCGCGGACCCGCCTTGCGCGAGTATTTCCCAACCCCTGAGTGCCGCCTCGCGGCAGCCGTTCAACCTGGCTTCGATGGACGCCTCGGACACCGCGCCCGCGCCGCCGTGCACCACGATGCACGGGCCGGTGGACGCCGCATTCACAGTTCGCCTCTCGCCATGCTCACCTTTGTCACCTCGTCATCCTGCGATTAGACTCGAAGTCGTAGGACAAAACAAAATCGCATGAATTTCATGAAGCTCGAATTCTACGGCGCCGCAGGTGAAGTCACGGGTTCGTGTCATATCGTTCGGTTTCGCGACCACGAGATTCTGATCGATTGTGGGATGATCCAAGGCAACCGTCGAAACGAGGCCCGCAATCACGACGCCTTCCCATTCGACCCCGCCGCGATCGACGCGGTGGTGCTCAGTCACGCCCACCTGGACCACTCCGGCCGTTTGCCGTTGTTGGTAAAACGTGGCTTCAAAGGACCGATCTACGCCCAGAACGCGACTCGGGAGCTGGTCCGCGTGCTGCTGTTGGACGCGGCGGACATCGCCGAACGGGACGCGGAAAAGGAGAACCGACGGCGCGAACGGAAGGGGCTGGAGGCGGTCCGACCGCTGTATAACGCCGACGAGGCACTCGAGGCTTGGAAACTGATTCGCGGACTGCCCTACCACGCCGATCAGGAGGTGGTCCCGGGGTTTAGCATACGGTTTTACGACGCGGGCCATATCCTGGGATCAGCCACCGTCGCGTGCCAACTTACGCACGCGGACGCCACGCGGAGGATCGTCTTCAGCGGCGACCTGGGACAGTACGGCGCCCCGATCTTGAACGATCCCGAACCGATGGGGGCTGCCGATCTGGTCGTGATGGAGAGTACCTACGGGGGTAGAACACATCGTTCGCGAGCCGCGACGATCGCGGAAATCGGCGAGATCATCGGCGAGGCACACCATAAACAAGGGAATATACTGATACCCGCCTTTGCGATCGGCCGCAGTCAGGAAGTACTGTACACACTGGGTAAACACTATGAGGAATGGTCGCTCAAGAATTGGCACGTATTCTTGGACAGTCCCATGGCGATAGAAGCCAGCCATATCTATTGGGACTATCCCCACCTGTATGACGAGGACGCGACCAAACTTCGACGAAAGCTGAACGAGATGCCGGTCCTTCCCAATCTGCACTTGACCAGAACGGCGGCGGAATCGCAGGTCATAAACCGCCTGCAAAGCGGCGCCATCGTGATCGCCGGGAGCGGTATGTGCAACGGGGGCCGCATTCTTCACCATCTAAAACACAACGTGTGGCGCAAACAGTGTCAGGTGATCATCGTCGGTTATCAGGCGGCGGGATCGCTCGGTCGTCGTCTGGTGGACGGTGCGCAGCACGTGCGCATCTACGGCGAGACAGTCCGCGTCGCGGCTCGGATCCACACCGTAGGAGGATTATCGGCGCACGGTGACGAAAACGATCTCAGCCACTGGTACGCGCGATTTCCGAATTCGCCGCCGGTTTATCTCGTTCATGGCGAGGCCCGCAATGCCGAGGCCCTGAAGGACAAACTGACCGCCGACCGACACGCCGACGTAACGGTCGCGAAGCCCGGGGCTATGGTCGACCTGTTCGCCTGAACGATTCAGGCGGCGATAGCCCGGTCACGCGGCAGGTTGCGGCAGGTGAGAATCTTCCAATAACCGAACATGTTGGCGCGCGTGGTCTTGACTACTTCGAGTTCGGTCTGTTCGAGAAAACGATCGAGTTCGAGATCCGGATGGAATCCAAGGACTTTGGATAGCGGGGCCAGAGTACCCTCGAAAGTCTTGATCACCGGATTCCGAGAGCGAAAATGATTCACGATGACGATGTCGCCACCGGGTCGGCAGACGCGGCGCATTTCGTCGACCAACCGCGCCGGATCGGAAACCACCGAAGCCACGTACATCGCCACCACTTTGTCGAAGCTGTTGTTTGGGAAGCGCATATTCTCGGCATCCATTTCGAGTACATCCACGACTTGATGGAGATCGCATTCCATCACTCGTGCGCGTGCTTTTGCCAACATTTCCGGCGAGATATCGATCCCGGTGACACGCACATACCCGGGATAAAGGGGTAGAGACAACCCGGTACCGACCCCCACCTCCAAAACGCGATCGCCCGGCTGACATTCGAGCGCCTCGACCACCAGCTTCCGTCCCGGATGGAGCACGGGCCCAAAAATCACGTCGTAAAGGTGTGCGTAACGCCGGTAAGCTTTTTCGATCGCTTCCAGTTTCATGCGCGCTCCTCGGTCTTTGCGTCGTTCATTGCGCGAAATTCTCTTTATTTTTCAGAGTGATCGGGTGTCTCCCCGGGGCCCGCCTGGCCCGCACGGGGGCTATGTTACCGCAGTTCCGCACTCTGCGCACAAGGTTGTGAGGCGCTCGAAATCCACAGTCAGCATCGACCAGTCGGAACCATTTAATACCATAATCACTCCAATCCGTTGGCGCGGGACGCTACGCGTTTCGGTAAAATATTGCGCGACCATTAAATATCAGGTATGAACCTGCGTAGAATTGATCTATAACAAGAAGTCAGGACATCACATCCGACCGGTAACGCATGCGACCAATCATCCGCGCTTTCCTCGTATCCACGAGCTTACTCGGTGGCCCGGCCGGCGCCGGAGGCGCCACATACATTCTGCCGCCGCTGGACGAGCAACTGATCGGTAGTATCCGGCACGTCACCGCGGGTGCCGAGGAGACGCTTCTGGACATCGCCCGCCACCACGGTGTCGGATACACCGACATAAAACTCGCCAACCCGGATGTAAACATGTGGCTGCCGGGAGAGGGCCAACGCGTGGTCCTGCCGACCCGCTATATTCTTCCCGATGCCCCGCGCGAGGGGATCGTTCTGAACGTTCCGGAAATGCGGTTGTATTACTATCCGACGCCCAAGCCCGGGGAACGGCCGGTGGTGCGAACCTACCCGATCAGCATCGGGCGCGGCGACTGGGAGACGCCCTTGGGAGAGACCACCATCGTCCAAAAGACTCCCAATCCGTCGTGGCGTCCACCGGAGTCGATCAAAGAAGAGCACGCGCTACGCGGCGACATCCTCCCCGACGTGGTGCCTCCCGGGCCCGACAACCCGCTCGGCGATTATGCGCTGCGCCTGGGTCTGCCGGGTTACTTGATCCACGGTACCAACCGGCCCTTCGGTATCGGGATGCGCGTGACGCATGGTTGCATACGCATGTATCCGGAGGATATTGAGGCGCTGTTTCGCGAGGTCCCGGTCCGCACGCCGGTACGCATCGTGCACCAGCCTTTCAAGCTCGGATGGGCACTCGGCATTCCCTATTTTGAGGCGCATCCCCCCTTCGACGAGGATCGGGCCCCCACGGCAGCCGCGAACTTGACGCCGATCATGCGCACATTGATTTCCGCCGGCCGCATCATCGAGTTGGTTGATTTCCAAATCGCGCAACGGGAAGCGCGCGATCCGACAGGGATGCCCCTACCCGTACCTAAGGTGCATCAGAGCGCATCCCGAACCCCGCTGATTTCGGGACCGCGCTGACTGTGAGTGGTAAGTAGGGTCGCTGCCGACGACCCGGGGACTGCGGAACGCCGAATAGGTCCCGCCGGGCAATTATTTCATCATGCTCTTCTTGAACATCTGGTCGATTTTCTGGCTGTTGTTCTGGCAGCAGGTGTTTGCCTGTTTCGCGGCTTCCAGTGCCTGATCGGCGGTCTGCTGCGCGCTGCGTGCCGCGGAGGCAGCCTGATCCGCCGACTGCTGAGCGCTCTGCACCATGGCTTCGAGTTCTTCCAATTTCTTGGAGGAAGCGCAACCCGACGCCAGGCCCACGGCGGCAACAATCAAAGCGAAACGAAGGGACTTCGAGAACTTCTGATTCATAGTTGTTATCTCCACTGTAAGTGTGGTTATGTTATCACGGATGTATGGCGTGTAATTAGTGCGCGGACCGCTAACGCACCACCACTCTCGTGCCCACCCTCAACCACGGGCGGAGCGCATCGATCTGCTCGTTAGTCAGGGCGATACAACCGTTCGTCCAATTGAATTGATCGTGTACACGGCGGTTACCCGAACCGATGCCATGGATTCCGAGGTGGCCGCCGAGGGGCGTATTTTGTGGTGGTAAATTCTTGCGCTTCGCCGCCGATGAGATGTCTCGATAGGTACCGAGGTCGATCAGACCGATCTTGAACGCCGCCTGGGCGTGCTCCTGAGTCGGGAAATTGAACTCGTAGAACCGGTGGTACATGCTCTTGTTCTTAATTCGTGCGATCTGAAACTCGCCCAGGGGCGTCGTGTTGTCGCCCCGGATGCGCACATGGGATACACCGCCTTTACCCACGGAGATATTTCTGAAAATCTTCACCGGTTTCTGGCCACGCATTACGGTGAGCGTAGCGGTAGCGGTTTCCACGAGTACCCAAGCGCGGTTACCCGCTACCGAAGGCGACGCTACCTGTAGGCATAAAACCAGCGTCAGCGTTCCGATTAGCCGATGCTTCCAGATGTTCATGACCTTTTTATGCTGCGCGATCATACCAGAATTTTCTCTCGTTCAGGCACCGCCAGATCCTATTAATATAGTCGGCCTGGACCGTTTTTCCCGCCCCATGCGCGTTTGACTCGAAACTCTTTTCGGCTGAATAATCGGGTAAAAAATCACACGATCGAACGGAGCTTACGAAAACATGACCGACGCTCAACATCAGGATCCAAAACGTTACGGAATCCGTATTCGCATGAGCGACATGCACCCCTTGGCTCTCCCGCACCTGTTGGGCGACGCATGGGAGACGACCAAGTGGTTCGACAGCGAAGCCGAACGAGACCGGATATACGCGGCGCTATGCCGCCGTATTCCCTACTACCGGCGCGGAGACGAGCCGGCGCGACAGGTCGATAAGATTGAGGGCTGACGGTTCTTGCAAGATGGACACGCATTGCTTGGCCGCACCGCCTGGGTGAGCTTGAGTCTGGCGACCACCCTCAACGCCGGGTGCGCCGGTTGGCTCAGCAAACCGGAACCACCCGACGTCGTGCTGACCGAAGTCCGACTCGTAAAACTGAGCCTGACCGAACCGGAGTTCGATTTTGAATTGTGGTTGGACAATCCTAACCAGTTTACGCTCAGAGTACGGAGTGTGGAGTTTACCGTGGCGGTGCGCGGACGAAACCTCGCACGCGGGAGATCCGACCGCGCATTCGAGATTCCCGCGAACGGCAGTTCGTCGGTGGCGATCAGAGTAACCGGGGATGTCGAAGGGATTCTGCAGGAATTGTACGAACTGAGCACCGGAAACGGCACGGATCTCGGATATCAGATGCACGGCACAGTACGCCTCGACCAGTGGCCGTTCCCGGTACCGTTTCGCGTCCGCGGCGACCTGCTAACCGGCTAACCGGTACGAAAACGGAGGCGCCGGCCGTCGAAACGACGGCCGGTCGCATCAACGCTCTGGCAATTAATCGTAGTTGAAGATGTCTGGCCGTGGATCGGGAAAGAAGCCGTCGCGGTTCGGCATCTCGATCGTGCCGATGTTCTCCGCGCTCACAACTTGATCCTTTTCGATGATGCCGGCCTCGCCGAGTATATACGCGGTCACCGCGTATACTTCGTCCGGCGTCAGCGAACCCGGCTCATTGAAAGGCATCGCGCGATACACGAAGTCGAACACCGTACTTGCATACGGCCAATAGCTTTCTACGGTCTTTACCGGTTTGCCGCTACCCAGGGTGTCGCGCCCGCCGACCAACGCCGCGCCGCCGGTGCCCTTCACGCCTTTGAGATCGGCACCGTGACACGCCGCGCATTTCGCCTCGTAAACCTTCATACCCTCGGCGTGGGTACCCTTGCCGGCGGGCGCGCCGCGCCCGTCGGGCATGACATCGATGTCGATTTTGGCCAATTCCTCTGCGCTCGGCGTCGTACCAAATCCGTAGGGACCACCGTAACCCTGGGCGAACACCAGACCTGAGACGAGGAACAACGCCGCACCGGCCGACCGAACCTGCTTACTACGCGTAATGATGGACATTGCTCACACTCCCGTCTGCCGCGACCTGCCAGCTTTGTATACCGTTCAGATGATAGACCGAGCCGAATTTGCCACCGCCCAAACCGCGCACTTCCACCAGTTGCTTGATGGTCGGCTGAATATAACCGGTTTCATCCTGACACCGACTCTGCAGGATGGCCGGCTGGCCGTCCCAGAACCACGGGAATCGGAAGCGCGTGTGGCAGACCGGCAATATCGGATCCTGGAGACTTGCCAGATGCCAGTTCTTGCCGCCATCCGTGGACACCTCCACGCGTTTGACGCGGCCGCGACCGGACCACGCCAGCCCGGTGATCTCGTAAAACCCCGAACCGGGCAACTTCATCTCGCCGGACGGGAACGTAATCACCGACTTGGCTTCCATGGTGAACGAGAACTGCCGAGCCTTACCGCCGTCGAGCAGGTCCGTGTACTTGGACGTCTCCTCGCGGGACATGAACGGCTTGTCGCTCACCTCCAGACGCCGCAGCCATTTGATGTGCGTGTTACCTTCGAACCCCGGCAGCACCAGGCGCAGCGGATAACCCTGTTCGGGACGCAGCGCCTCGCCGTTCTGACCGTAAGCTACGAGGGCGTCGCCCCAGCACTTCTCCAACGGAATACTGCGCGTCATCACCGCGGCGTCCGCACCCTCGGCGAGGATCCACGCGGCTCCGGGCTGCACACCGGCCTCCCGCAACAGGGTCGACAGCGGCACCCCGGTCCACTCGGAAGTGCTGGTCAATCCATGCGTGCCCTGCACCGTTTTCAACGTCGGCTCGCGCCATTCGGTGAGTCCGTTACCGGAGCACTCGATAAAGTGAATGCGCGACACAGACGGAAATCGCCCGATATCCTCGATGGTGTATGTCTTCGCGCTGTCCACCATGCCGTGTAGGGTCAGCGTGTGGTTGGCAGGGTTGATGGTAGGAATGCCGCCGTGATGTCGTTCGAAATGCAGGCCGGAGGGAGTAATGATCCCCATTCCGTCCGCCAGCGGGGTCATGGTCCACGACGATTCCTTGGTGGCGGTGGGGAACCGCCAGCGCACCTCGTCCTCGAACTGCGAGCGACTGCCGTAGCCTCCATCATCATTGGTCAAACGCCCCTGCACTTTGGTGGGATCATCCGGCACCGGGAATTCCATCGCGCCCGGAGGGGCGGCGGCGGATGCCAACCGGGGCAGCATGCCCCCGGCTCCCGCCAGCGCCGCAGCACCGAACAGAAATCGTCGGCGGGTGGTGGGTTCAGACTCACGATCCGATTCCTCGGACGGGTTTGAGTTCTCGGCACGCATCGCGAGAGTTCGTTCTTCGGCGGCCCGCATCGCTTCGATCAAGCGACGCGTTTCGTCGTCGTATTCGGGTACTACATGGATATTCCGCATTAGCCAATGCCCTCCTTTGTACTCGATCGGTGCGCACGACGAAATTACGCACTGCGTATGGACGCTTTAAGCGTTTCTCCAGCCGAAGCGGTGGGGCGCATTTCACACCCGAACCGCTTGAAAACCACGGTACCCCAAGCGGAAACCACTGTAAAATTTGTTGAACCTATTGACCCATAGCCCGCCCATATGACTTGTGAGGGGGCCGACAGCACATTTAAACGCTTCCCATTTTCCGTTTTTGGGCTATTTTTAAGGGACCGAATGTAACGAGGAGCGCCATTTGAAGTCCCCGCCCGAACATCCCGAGCAACGACGTCACCAGCGGGTCGAAGCGCGGTCCGATGTCTGGGTACGCCACTCCGAGCAAGCGCCTTCGGAACCCGGGTTTGGCGGCGGAATGCGCTGCCAGCTCGTGGACCTTTCCTTCGGCGGCGCCAAAATCATCGCTGCGGCCTTGGTGGGACCGCTCGGCGCGGGGATTGAACTCGGCCTGCCCACAGCCGGTGGCGATATCGTATCGGTCACCGGCGTGATCGTGCGCACCGAGACCTACCGCAACGCCCACGTGGCCGCGGTGCGGTTCGACGATGTCTCCAGTGCACAGCACGTGCGCTTGTCAGAAGTTCTCAAGTCATTGACCGAAAACTCCTCTCTGTTGGTGCGTACCCGGCCGCTGAAGGCCACTTCGGCGCCGGACCGCCCGACTCCCCACTCAGTGTAAACAACCGTTACGACGGCATTCGGGGCACGTGGTTCGTGCTAACCTCGACGCCTGCAACGCACAGACAAACTGGAGGCGTTATGGGTTTTCTGGATTTCGCCGCGAATATCGGCAAGAAACTGTTTGACCGCGAAGACGAAGGCAGCACGAAGATCAAACAATACATTGAGAAAGACAATCCGGGCGTAGATGACCTCCAAGTCGCCGTCAACGATGGTGTGGCGAAATTGAGCGGCACGGCGAAATCTCGCGAGGCGTTCGAAAAAGCGGTGTTGATGGCGGGAAACGTGAAGGGAATCGAAGAAGTAAACGTGGACGAACTGAAAGCCCCGGACGAGGAAGGGGAAGTGCAGTTCTATGAAATCCAAAGCGGCGATACCTTATGGAAGATCGCCCAGGAGTATTATGGACACGGCAGCAAGTACACCGTCATTTTTCAAGCAAATCGCGAGGTCATCAAAGACGCCGACTTGATTTATCCGGGCCAGAAGATCCGCATTCCGAAGTAACCGGCTGACAGTCAAGCCGGCGCGCACGGTTGCTGGATTCCAGGTCGGCCAACAACCCGTCCAGCCCGCGTTCCTTGATCAGGTTGTTGTAACTCAAGCGATAGGTCGTCGCCAGACTGATGCCTTCTACGGTCACATCGTAGATGACCCACCGATCCGCTTCCAAGTGCATGCGGTAGCGTATCTCCGCTTCGCCGCCGGTCGTTAACCGCAGACGCATGGGCACCATCGCTTCGCGGTCGCCGTGCCGAAATCGAGCCGGCGGATAAGTGATGCTCTCCGCGACCGAGATGATTTCGTCTACGAACGAAGTCATTGCGGTCGCGTAGGTCACAAGCAGTGATTCGGTGAATGCATCGACGAAACGCGATCGTTGTTCGTCGGTGGCACCGCGCCAGTGCTTGCCGAGCACCCAACGCGAAAACCGTGCGAAATCGAGATGCGGAACGAGCAGTTCGCGCGCCAGAGTCACACCGCGCTGGGGATCCTTTTTCAGTGCGGTCGACTCTTCGATCAGGGCGGAAACGAATTGCTCGGTAATCCCCATGATCGTCTGCTGCGGAGTGGCGTCCCCCTCGGCGACCGCCGCCTGTACGAACGATATCAGCACCCAACAGCTGAGCACGGCGCGCAAATGCGGCAAGATTCGAGCGATCATGGTCCTGCCTACAGTCTGGCGCCGGGTTCGTTCATGGAGAAATCGGTCAGGCGCTGGGTGACGAATTCGAATGCCTGGTCCACGGAATCCGTGCGGAAGAAAAGTTCGAGGTCCGCGGGACTGATACTCCCATGTTGAACCAATGCATCGAAATTTACCACCTGGTCCCAATAGGGACTGCCGAACAGCACCAGTGGCAGGTGTTTGCGGATCTTTCCGGTCTGCAAGAGCGTCAACACCTCAAACAACTCGTCCAACGTTCCGAACCCGCCCGGGAAGAAAATGATCGCTTTGGCCAAATAGACAAACCAGAACTTGCGCATAAAAAAGTAGTGGAATTCGAACGACAACTCCCGGGTAATGTAGGGATTGACGTTCTGTTCATGGGGGATGGAAATGTTTAATCCCACGTTGACCCCGTTCGCCTCCGACGCTCCACGGTTCGCCGCCTCCATAATGCCTGGGCCGCCGCCGGTGCAAACAACGAACCGGCGTTCCTCTTTGTCCAATTGTTTCGACCACTCGGTCAATCGGTAGGCGAGCTGGCGGGCGGCTTGGTAATACCGAGGCCCTCCCGCCGTCGGGGGTCCCGCCGCCTCCTCGGAGGGCGTACGCGCCGAACCCATGAAAACGATCAGGTCTTCGACTCGATAGCGCGCGAAGCGGCTCTCAGGTTCGACGTATTCGGCCAGAATACGGAGTGGGCGGGCGCTGCGGCTATTGAGAAATGCGTCATTTTCGTATGCTTTTTCGGTCTTTTTCATCGCTTCCTATCCGCGTCATCCAAAGGGGTGCGCAGCACCGCCCGGCACGCGAAACCGGCGCGTGTGCAAAGATCGCGGATTATAGACCGCGCCACGGTCGCTGACACCGCGTCCGGCTCCGTTGCATCCACACACGGGGGAACCGCTTGCGCTACACTGTAAGGTTAAGAATTCCACCGACATTGACAAACCGCTCGCACCGGGGCCATCCAGACCGCCGTTTCTCGTTCATGCAAGCCGTTCGACAGGCCGCGTTTCCGCGGCGTTTGAAAACCCGCTCACAGTGTATCGGACCGTTGCCGGCGACGCGTCGCGGCCGAGGGTTGCGATCATACGACCCCACTTGACGGACCCGTGGACAGCTCTCCGCCCGATCAAACCGAATTGAGAATCCTGGCCGCCTGTAGGGTGTGCCATCGCCAATACGACGTCAGCGGTCGCGCGGTTGGAACTCGGTTCCGATGCGCGTGCGGCGAGTTGCAAACGGTGCGACCGACACGGGCGCACCACGCAGCGGTGGTTCGGTGTTCCTCATGCGGTGCGACGCGCAAAGCCCGGGCCCCAGTGTGCGGTTACTGCCAATCGGATTTCACCCTTCACGAGCGCGATCTGCACACCGTGTGTCCCGCATGCGCCACGCGCATCAGCGATCATGCACGCTTTTGTCATTTCTGCGCCACTCCGATTCTGTCCGCGGGCAAGCCGGGTACGGAGACCCAATACACCTGCCCGGCGTGCGGTGAGGACCGTCACCTGGCCGGTCGCAGCCTGGACACACAAGGAGTTTCGGTGTTGGAATGCGGCGCCTGCGGCGGATTCTGGTTGGGAAACGAGATTTTCCAACTGTTGGAGGAACGCGCGCAAAGTACCGCCACGACCGGCGCGACCTTTGAGCACCAGAAGCACCGCGGCGGGTTGCGCCAGGCCGCCGATCCGCATGGCCGCTACTACCGGGCATGCCCGATATGCGGCAGCCTCATGCATCGGCGTAACTACGGACGGCGAAGCGGTATTCTCATCGATACGTGCAAAGACCATGGGATCTGGTTCGATCTCGGCGAACTGGACAAAATCCTGCGCTGGATAAAACTGGGCGGATTGAAGCAAGCGCGTCGTTGGGACGCCGAGCGCGCGCACCAGCAGGAACAGACCGCGCGTTTGATGGAGAAAATCGACTCCGCCCGCAGCCCGGCCGCGACGCCAGCGCCGCGTAGAAACGTGATCGATGACATCCTCGATTATTTTTTTGACTAGCCGAAAGTACCGCCCCGCCGGACCACTGCGTCCAAGTCGGTCCGGTCGCGTGCGCTTTTCGGCGACCGACCGTCATTGGGATGCCGCGTATTCCCAACGTGTGGTTTCGTGACGACCGCTGCCCTGATTCGGCATGTGAACCGTTTGCGTCACTGCGAGCGGTGTTCAGCGATGCAGCGGCCCGTGGTCGTGGGTCGGCCCGTGGTCTCCCCGGTTCTGCTGATCGGACAGGCGCCCGGGGCGCGGGAGGGCGCGGCTGGAAAACCGTTCGCCTGGACCGCAGGCAAAGTGTTGTTCGATTGGTTCGCCCGCATCGGTGTGGAGGAATCCCGGGTTCGCGAAAACGTCTATATGGCTGCAGTGTGCCGGTGTTTTCCCGGTAAACAGAGAACCGGCGGCGACCGCGTGCCGACACGGCGCGAAATCGAAAACTGCGCGCCTTGGCTGGCGGCGGAATTCCGACTCCTCAAGCCGGAGTTGGTGCTGCCGGTGGGTAAACTTGCGATCGGCCGCTTACTGTACGCCGACCGCCTGGATGAAGTCGTTGGCCGCTGTCAGCGCTTGACGATTCACGGTTCGGCCTGTGACGTGATTCCCTTGCCCCACCCCTCCGGTGCCTCCCCCTGGCCGCGTACCGAACCCGGGAAATCGCTGTTGGAGAAAGCGTTGCGGCTGATCGACGGCCACCCAGCCTGGGATCATGTGCGCGACGGTTGATCGTTCACCGCTTCCAGTTACAATCGTCCTCGGGCGAATTCCGAGGGCGAGTGGATGCGTTGCACAATGCCGGACAGTGACCCAGGCCCGTGAGGTAACTGTCGCTCGGCGCCGGAATCGCGTTGGTCGCACCCCTGCCTGGCCCTGGGAGGGCCGCACCCGTTTCTCGAGCCCTTGGCGCTCTTGAACGACGGGCGGGCGGTGACCGCTTGCGGTAACAACCCGTATCGCCGATGCGGCCGGGACTGGCTTGAAACTTTGCCTGAAGGCACCACTCGGCGACCACGGCACGCGGATGGTGATGACCATCTGGCGATACAGGCCCCATGGCATCCGCCGCCGTCAACCTGCACCGCGGGGAGTTCAAGCCGCCGAAACGGGTTATGCCACCGGCGCGGTGCCGAGTTTGCACACGGAACAACGGGCCGCTGTGATTGTCGTTAAACCGAATTGCCTGCTAGGAATACGTTTATTATGGCCACACTGAAACTCGGAATCCCCAAGGGCAGCCTGGAAACAGCCACCATTGGTTTGTTTGCCCAAGCGGGGTGGAATATTCGCTCTCGATCCAGAAACTACTTTCCTAGCATCGACGACCCCGAACTGACCTGCGCGCTGGTGCGCTCGCAGGAAATGGCCACATACGTCGCCAACGGCACGTTGGATCTCGGTCTCACCGGCTTGGATTGGATTCTGGAGACCGGCGCCGACGTTCAAGAGGTGTGCGACTTGGTGTATTCGAAGAGCACTGACCAGCCGTGCCGCTGGGTGCTGGTGGTTCCGGAGCACTCGTCGATAAAGTCGATCGAGGATTTGGAAGGGAAAAAGATCGCCACCGAATTGGTCAACTTCACACGCCGTTACCTGGAAGAACGGAACATTTCCGCGGATGTGGCGTTCTCATGGGGCGCCACCGAGGCCAAGGCTGTCGAAGGTCTGGTGGACGCAGTGGTGGAAATCACCGAGACCGGCAGCACGATCCGCGCGCACGGATTGAGGATCGTGTGCGACCTCCTGCACACGCACACGCGATTGATTGCCAACAAGGATGCTTTGCGGGATCCGAACAAGAAGGCCAAGATCGATCAAATCGCCATGCTGTTGACCGCGTCGTTGCACGCGCGCCAAAAGGTCGCGTTAAGCATGAACGTAGCGAAACAGAATCTTGATGCGCTGGTTACCCTTCTGCCCAGTCTACACGCCCCGACGGTCAGCCATCTGTACGGTAACGACTGGCTCGCGGTGGAAACCGTGGTCGACTCCCACCTGGTGCGCGAACTGATCCCCAAACTGCGCGAAGCCGGCGCCGAAGGAATCCTGGAGTACGAACTCAGAAAGATCGTCTGAGGCTAAGGGGTTCGCGCCGCGCGACGGTCGGCTCCGGGAATCGCCTGGTAGTAACCGTTTCCGGCAAGCAGTCGGACCGGAGTCTCGAACAGCGCCGACAGGTTGGCGTCTGTGAGCACCGATTCCTTGGAGCCCTGCATGAATACCTCGCCCGCACGCAGCAGCACAATGTGAGACACTTCGGGCGGGATCTCGTGGATATGGTGGGTGACCAGGATTAAAGTCCGTCCACTGTGCATAAGCTGGCGCATCGTCTGTAGGTACTGAAACGTGGCGGTCAAATCGAGACCGCCGGTAGGCTCGTCCAGCACCAGCGTATCCGGTTCGCTCACCAGGGCCCGCGCGAGCAGGAAACGCCGCTGTTGGCCGGTGGACATGGAGGCGTACAGTTTATCCCGTAACCCCGCGATTCCCAGCTCGTCCATAACGCCGTCGGCCCGCGCCAGGTCCGCACTGCTGAATTCTTGGTAGTCATAGGTCCCGATACTCGAATAATAGCCGGACAGCACCACGTCCCGACCACTGACGTACGGTCCGTAGTGCTGCTGCAGATCTGCAGAAACGACCCCCAGGTGCGCACGCAGTTCCCACACGTCCCATCGGTCGCGACCGAAAATCCGCACCGCCGGCGGGTCGCGGTGGAGCGGATACAGTTCGCGCAGTAACAGTTTCAAGAGCGTGGTTTTGCCCGCGCCGTTGGGACCCAGGATCGCGGTGTTCCGACCGGCCTCGATAGTCAGCGAAAAATTCTCGAAAACGCGGGTCGCACCACGGTATACCGTCGCGCCGTCTATCTGCAGGACGTTTCGTGCGAACTCCGGCTCAGGACCGCTCATCGATGATGCTCCCGCCGAGACCGATGACCAAACGCCTGACGTTTTCCGCTGCTGTTTCAACGCGTTGCGCGGTGGTGCCGCGCACCACCAGGGAGACCCTGAAGCCGTGCGCTGCGCGCCCCGGGTAGCTGCCGATGTCCAAATCCGGATGTTGCGCTTGTATCTCCGCCAATCCGGCCGCCACTTGACCCTCGGGAAGATCGCACACGACCGTCGCACTCAGGATCGGTGCGCCGTGGGCCAGTTTAGGCAGCACCTGTTCCAACATCGCGCGCATGATTTTCGGTACCCCGGCCAGCACGAACACGTTGCCAATCCGAAACCCGGGCGCTGCGGAAACCGGATTGTCGATGAGCTCGGCACCAGCAGCAGTGTTGGCCATACGCATACGGGCTGCGTTCGCCTCTACGCCGCGGGTGCGGAAGTATTCTTCGAGCCGGCGAACCGCTTCCGGGTGGGGCTCGAGCGGAACACCGAATGCCGCTGCGACGGCGGGGGCCGTGATATCGTCGTGCGTCGGCCCGATACCCCCGGTGGTGAACACGTAGTCGAAGCGCTCGCGTAACGCATTGACCGCCGCGACGATGCGCTCTTGGATGTCCGGCACCACCCGCACTTCGAGGAGTCGAATACCCGACTCCGTCAGGCGGCCCGCCAGATATTGCATATTGGCGTCTTGCGTGCGCCCGGAAAGCAATTCGTTGCCGATCAGCACGAGTGCCGCGCTAAATTCACGCGGATTGGAATCCGTCACAGTCTCCCACCGGGACACTCCGGTTCATGCCGCGCCGACCTCGCACTACGCGGTACCGCAACCGGACGCCGCCGGCCGCCGCTGTATGCCGGGATGGTCAGTTTCTGGCTACCCAAGGTTTGTCACGCAACCCCAGACGCGCCATTGCCTGGGCAGCGAAAGCCTCCGCCTCCGCACGGGATGCGAATCCGGACGCACTGAGTCGATTGACTCTGTGCCCTTTCACGGTCACCGCCGATTCGTTCAGCTCCACCTTCAAGATACCCTGTGCCCGGTCTTTCATGCGGGCGATAACCCCCGGATCCACCGACGAAATCAGATGCACCACCCACGGACCGCTTACCGGTCTCGTCGTCACATCGCCGGTTTGCGGGGCAGTCGCCGGTCGCGTTTGTGGCGCGGGTGACGATCGTTGTCGCTCCAACGTATCGACACGCACAGCGAGCTTGCCGACGAGGTCGGACACCGCCTCAAGCTGCTTTTGCTGGGTACCGCGCTCCCCCTCGGTATCGCTCGCGTCAACCGGCCTCGCTTCCGCGGCGACTACGCGCTCCTTGAGTTCGTTGATCCGGCCCCCGGCTTCCTCGATCCTGGCGCTCAAGACTCCCAGTTCGTTTCGCACATCGCGCAACACCGTCCCTCCGTCCCCGCGTGCCTGAACGGCGGCGACCAGCGTGTCCTCCAGCGAATCGATTCGATCCCGGAGTTTGAGCACGTACAAAACGACCGCGGCGAGCACCAATAACGACGCCAGCGATGCAACCGGAATCAGCCAGCGATTCCAATCGAATTGCGTTCTTGTCGGAGGCGGGGGGCTGACCCGTACTCGCTGCGGTGGCGTCGAACCTTCCCTGCTCAGCTTGGCCGAAGGCATATCCGGTTTCGGCTTATGTTCCACGTGACGCATCACCACCTGTTCCAACCGATCTATAGTCTCCTTAGATGCGTTGACAAAGTAAACCGCTACGTGCGAATCCGAAACGCGAACTACCTGAGCATTCAAACTGAATTTCGGACGGCTCGGAAGCGTTGCGTCTACAAAGGAGACTTCCGCAGTCTCACCGCGAGTGAGATCGGTATCCAGAGGAACAGGTAGCTCATCCTTACGCGCCTGCGATTCAAGCAACATACCGCCGCGGCTGAAATCCACAACCTTGCATCCCCGCGGCGCGAGGCCAATCGGGGTGATCAGGATGTGGAGATTCGAAGTCAGCGTGTATCGAGGATAGAGACGCCGCTCTTTGCTCATCTACTTCGGTGCGGTATAAGGTCGGCTTTCACGGCCCGACATCCGTTTGGGAACGATATTGTAGTGGATAAATCCGGTGGCTTGTCAAAACCGCCGGTGCTCCGGCGGCACGACACTCTTGTCGGGGTAAATCTGCACTGCGTAGTAAATGCCGTCGTCGTGCCTCTTGCTCCTCACGATCCGGCCGACGAAAGGAACCCGCCCGGTGTCCCGGTTACCCACCGCCCCCTTGATAATCTCGTTGTCAGCCAACCTGATCCCGCTCATCGATACATCGCGCATGAACATCCCCAGTTCACTGTAGTTCAGTGTCTCGAAATGGAGTACCCGCTGTCCCTGTAATACAGTCACGTCCAACGCGCCGTCGAATCGCAGTGCCGCTCGCCGGCTCGACGAATCCTTTAGAAACACGCGTTTGTTGTGGTTGTGACGCGCGACACTGTATACCCGCTTCGACGGGAACTGCATCGCTGACAACTTGCCCCCATAGGCGCATGCCGTGTCGAGATTGACACGATTGCGCCTCACTTCAACCTCCGGCACACGAGTGTGGCCGTGGACGATCAGTTTGGACCAGCGGTACGCGCTTTTCAGAAATTTCTTTCTCGTCCACAACAGCGTCGCCTCCTGCTTGATCGGGTCTACCTCCTCCAGGGGAATTTCGGGCACTCCGGCGTGGACAAAAAAATGGTGCCGGGATTCGTGGAACAATTTCAGCCGGCGCAAAAACTGCAGGTGATCGTCCGGTATGTGATAGTGGCCGTTGGAATCGGCGTACGAGGCGAGTGTTGCGCTGCCGCCGTTGAATATGAACATTCCGGCGCGTTTGGAATGCGGCGCTTGGACAAAATCCAGAAACATCGATTCGTGATTACCCTTCAGGAGCACCACCGGTCGACGTTTCTCGAGCTGCAACAGGTAGTCGATGACGCCCCGCGAGTCCGGGCCCCGATCGACGTAATCCCCCAGACAAACCAGCGTAGCGCCGGCCTGCAGCGGCAATAATTCCACGAGCTGTTGCAGCTCTTCGGCGCAGCCATGGACGTCGCCGACGGCGAAGATATTTTCAGACAAACTAAGCTCGACGAATTTGTGACGTGACTTACAAGTGTAGCCGCTCTCCCCGGGCGCTGCCACGCCGCCCCCGCCCTCCACTTGCGATCCCGACCCGAGAATATTATTTAATAGAATTATAGAGTTAGCTAGATACGCTCGATTCGGACCGCAATCCATCCGCGGGCCTTTCGGGTCTGTCGGGACGCGCCGGCGAACCGGGTTTTTTGCTTTCTCGGGAAAGGAATGATACATGACCCAGATGACCATGATCAGTCACTACCTGCTGGGATTGAGTCCAGGCGGATTTCATCGCATTCACTACACGCAATCCGGAAGTACGGATAACCAAAGTGTGTTGATCTGTGTCCACGGTCTGACGCGAAACGCCCGGGATTTCGATTTCCTCGCCGAAGCGCTGGCAAGCGACTATCGAGTACTGTGCCCGGACGTGGTGGGTCGCGGACAAAGTGCGTGGCTGTTGAACAAGAAGGACTATGGGTACCCGCAGTATCTGGCCGATATGACGGCGTTGCTGGCGCGCGCCAATACGGCGACCGTGGACTGGGTAGGCACATCGATGGGCGGCCTCATCGGCATGCTGCTTGCCGCCCAGCCCGGATCTCCGATCAATCGGCTCGTGATCAACGACGTAGGACCGTACATTCCAAGGCCGGCGCTGGAACGCATCGCCGCCTACGTCGGGAAAACACCGGCATGCGCGACCTTTGAGGAAATGGAGGCCCACGTGCGCGCTGTCTCAGCGCCTTTCGGACCTCTGACCGATGCACAGTGGCATCACTTGACGATTCATAACACACGCCGTCTGGACGACGGGACGTATACCACCGCGTACGATCCGGGGATCGCGGAAGCATTCAAAGGTCAACTGGAGGATGTGGATCTGTGGTCGGTATGGGAAACCGTCAGTTGTCCGGTGCTGATTCTGCGCGGCCGGGACTCGGACGTTCTGTCGGCCGACGACGCCGCGCGCATGGCCGATCGCCACGGCGGCGGCGTGGAGGTCGTCGAGTTTCCGGGAGTCGGACATGCACCGGCGTTGATGGACGACGAGCAGATCAGTATCGTCCGCGACTGGCTTCTGACCTGATCCGCGCCCGCAGTACGTCAGCGGCGGCTCTTCTTTACCAATCGCAAGAAGTCTTTGAAGTCTTCGACGATGGCGTCCGGTTTATGCGGATATAATTCGGTTCCGGGAAAAATTTTGGCGACCCAGTAATCGCTCCACTGGGCGCCATTGTAGAACACACTTGTGGCGCGCGCATGTTTGGCTGCCACGGTATCGGTGGTGCTGTCTCCGACGTACCAGACGTGCTCGTCGGCCGACAGGTCGAGATTGTCCAGCGCTTTAAGAATCGGATCTGGATCGGGTTTGCGGCGTTCCGTGTCGTCACCGGCGACCACCGTATCGAATAGATGCCGCCAACCGGTGCCCTCGATGTTTCCGAGCTCGTGCAGAAGAAACTCGCGGTCGCGATTACTCAGCACACCGGTGGGGATACGCATGGCCCGTATAATCTCAAGCATTTTTCGCACTCCGGGCTCAAACGGCTCCACGTGCCCGTAGTGGTTGCGGTAACAGACGTTGAACGCGGCGTGCGCGATGCGCTTCGCCTCTTTGTCCGATCCAAACAGCACTTCGAATATGTCGGTGCGCGAAATTTTCCGGGCCGCCTTGATTTTCGGATGGAGCTTGTAGTTTTCACGCACGTAAATGACGAGTTTACGGTCATGTTCGTTCTTACTGTCCTCGGGTCGCACCAGCCGATCGGCGAGATTCAGTTCCTCGAGCTGTGGAAGCACGTCATCAACCGCATGGTACATCGCGTCCAACGTATCGGCGAGGGTCGCGTGCCAGTCGAACAGAATCACCGACGGGCGTGGCAACGTGACGATACGTCGTGCGAACGGAGCGGCCGCAACGCCGCCGGGCGCGTGTGAAACGGACGTTCGCGCCGCTTTCACGAGAGCCAGAAATTCCTGGAAGTCTTGCACCACCGCATCCGGTTTGTGCGGGTGGTCATCGGTTCCGGGAAAGATTTGCGCCAGCCACTCGTCATCCCAACCGGCGCCGTTATAAAAGATGCTAGTAATGCCGGCGAGCTTCGCCGCGGTGGTATCGGTGGTGCTGTCACCGATATACCAGATATCCGGCCCCGGGTTTTCCTTCAGTACCTCGGTGGCCCTGAACAGGGGGTCGGGGGCTGGTTTGAGTCGCTCGGTATCGTCCCCGGCGACGATGACGTCGAACAGCGCGAACCAGGTGCCATGGTCGATACAATCCAGTTCGTGAAGGAGAAACTCCCGCGACCGATTGCTCAGTATGCCCAGCTTCAGCCCCATACGTCTGAGCTCGATCAGTACCTCCCGCAGTCGCGGCTCCAGCGGTGTCACGTCTCCATAGTGATGCTGATAGCAATCGTTGAACGCCTGATGAGCGATTTCCTTCGCTTCCTGATCGTCCCCGAACAGCACTTCCAGCAAATCGGTACGAGATACCTTGCGATCCCTCACGATTTTCGGATGCAGACGACCGTGCTCACGTACGTAAGCGACCAGTTTTCGATCCTGGTCGTTCTTGCTGCGCTCCGGCGGCACCAGGCGTTCCTGCAGACCGATACGCTCCAGCATCGCCAGCACGTCACCCATCGCCTGATACATCGCTTCCATGGTATCAACCAGGGTCGCGTGCCAATCGAACAGGATGATGCGCGGCGCCGGAGGCACCTCACGCGGAGAAGGAGCCGGTAAATCGCCGCGCAGCGAATGGGGAGTTACATTCACCGGCGTACCGGCCCGCGAGCCCGGCGCCCGAACTCAGTCTTCGTCGACGGCATCGAGAACGACGCCCACCTGCCGCATGGCCTCCTCGCTGCTGACGTGCTTCATCACGTCGCCGTGTAGGCGATCGAGCGTTTTTGAATCCGGGTCCAGGAATTCCACCGCAAGTTCCGCGCCGGATTCGCGAACCATGCGCGCAGCGACCTCGCCGGCTGGCGCACGCCCGAAGCGGATCGTCAATCGAGCGTTCAACGACCGTTCGGGTGACGGGCTGTCGGGGCGATAAGCGGCTTCGAGGCGCATACCGCCGCGACTGAAATCGACCACGCGATACGGTTCCGGGCTTTCCACGCCGGGGTCGATTACCATGACATTGAATTGCGTGGCCAATCGAAATCTGGGATACAAACGTCTTTCGTTCTTCATTGCCGAGCCGCTTTTAGTTTTGACCGTGGGCCAGTGGTGAAATTTTGTGATACAAACGGGTTTACTCTACCATCAATAGCATGAGCACCAAGCGTCGAACCATTGTGATCGGTTTGGACGCCGCCGATCAACACTTGTTACGCGATTGGGCGGACCGTGGCGATCTACCGGCATTCGCGCGTTTGTTCGCGGAATCCACATGGGGCCTGACTCACCCCCCACCCGGCCAGTACGCCGGCGCCATCTGGCCGTCGCTCTTTACCGGCGTGTCTCCGGCCCGACACGGCCGCTATTTCCATACCCAGTTCGACAGGCAAAATTACGCATACCGCACCTTCTTGCCGTCCGACCTCAAGCACCCGCCGTTCTGGAACGCCGTTAGCAGAGCGGGCAAGCGTATCGTCGTCATCGATGTTCCGAAAGCCCCGTTGGACACGGCGTTGAACGGTGTACAGATCTTCGATTGGGGGACTCACGATCCGGAATACGACTACGTACGCATGTCGCCCCCGTATGCCGAGCGCGCCGTGCGCGCGCGATTCGACCGCGGCGAAGGGGTGATCTGCGACCGGTACAGCGGCGATCCCGCCGCTCTGAAACAGACCCTGCTCGAGCGCATCAAGCGCAAGGCGCGAATGATCGACCATTTCCTGACTACCGAGGACTGGGATCTGTTCCTCGCCGTGTTCGCCGACTCCCACTGCGCGGGACACCAATTCTGGCATTTGCACGACCGGAAGCATCCGCGCTTCGACGCAAAGACATTCGGCGCGCTGGGCGACCCTTTGAAGGACGTATACCGGTCCTTGGACCGCGCCCTGGACGGGATTCTCGATCGGATTCGACAGGATTCTCACACCAGTTTAATCGTCTTCAGCAGTCACGGAATGGGTCCCCATTTCGACGCGACCTTCATGCTGAACGATATCGTCGCGCGCCTGCAGGGCGAAGGCGTCCGTTCCGGGGGTGCGAAACGTGCGCTGCGTTCGCTGTGGCGGTCTTTGCCGGGACACTGGCGCGCCCGTGTGCGCGCACCGGTAATTCGTGCGAGCGCCGCGGATAAACTGAAATTTCGCACCGACCACCCGTTCTTCGCGGTGAAGACCAACGACAACTGCGGCGGGATCCGGCTCAACGTCGTGGGTCGCGAGGCACGCGGGCAGATCCGTGACGGCGCGGAATATGACCGCTGGTGCACCCGGATTCGACAGGACCTGATGGAGATCGTGAACCTGGATACCGGCGAACCGATCGTACGCGAGGTGCTGCGAACGCGCGATCTATTTTCCGGGCCGGAGCGCGACGCGCTGCCCGATCTGAATGTCGTCTGGAACCGAAAACACCCCATCCGGCGCGTCTGTTCGCCGAAAATCGGCACGTTGACCCTGAGCTTTTCCGGTCACCGCACCGGCGACCACCGTGCTGCGGGGGTGATTTTCGTTAAAAGCAGTGACGTGCGGCCCGGGCCTCTGGCAGGACCGATTTCGATCATGGACATCGCTCCCACCTGTGCCGCGCTCGTGGGGGTGTCCGGCGTCGACTGCGACGGGTCCGTGATTCCGGGCGTGTGCGCGGAGTCCGGCCAGCGTACCGCTAGGTCACAATAACCTCCACCGCCTGACACTCGTTGTTGCCCATACCCTCGTAATTCCAATCCGATCCGTCGGGCTGGCGATGCTGCGCCGAATCCGTGGCCCGCACGCGCAGTCGATAACGACCCGGTTCCGCGGTCCACGTGTAACTCCAGCGCTGCCAGCAGAACGCTTCCCCGGCCGGATCCACGCGCGCCGGCCGCCAGCTTTCTCCATCGTCGATACTGAACTCGACGTCAGTGACGCGATGGTGCCCGGCCCAGGCCCGACCCTCGATGCGCACTGGCCCGGCGGGTAGGAGCCGGGTGCGCGTCTTCCAATCCGGAACGCCCGGTGGATTCATCAACGCACGCACCCGAATGCGGGTCATCGGGACCCCGGGGTCTTCACGAGAACGGCGGTAGCGGTAGGTATGATCCATCTGGTAACCGTGAAACGGCGCCGTGATCGCGTCAATACGCTGCAGCCACTTGACACTGGTCATCCCGTACCATCCGGGCACCAGCAACCGCAGCGGAAATCCGTGCTGCGGCTCCAGCGGTCGCCCGTTCATCTCGTAGGCCAGCAGCACTTCGCTGCGCAACGCATCAGTTAGAGTCAGACTGCGTTGATAGTCATGCAGCACGCCTCCCTGGTAGCCGCAGTCGCCCCCGGTGAACAGCAGCTCGCGTGTCGAGTCTTGGATTCCGACGCAGCCCATGACGGTCTCGAGGCCCACTCCGGTCCAGCGCGCCGTGCCGATCGCCTCGTTGAACCAAGGTTGAGACACGTAACGCGGCTTCAGTAGTGCGCGGCCGTTACCGGCGCATTCCATGGTGACGGTGCGGGTTTCGGCCGGCAACGCCCGAATCTGTTCCAGCGACAGGCGCCTAGGATGCGCAACGTTCCCGCCGACCTCGAGCCGCCAGGATTCCGCGTCGATGAAAGGGATATCGAAATGCACGAGGATGTAGTGCATGCCGACCGGCGTCACGTCATAACGCAACCCTTCGAGGGGCATCCCGCGGTTGCGATTGGCGAGTCTGACCTCGGCCGCCGAAAACCGGCCATCATGAACCAGATCGACACCGTCGTCACCGGGCAGTGGGCCAATCTCACGCGGATTTTCGCTCATAGGTCCCTCCTAGTCGTCGAATAGATCATTCAGCCGCTGTCTGTGTGCGTCCGCGACGTCATCGGCGTCCGAAGCGCCAGGCGTGCCGGTCTCGAATAGATGGTCGAGCGCCGACCTGGCGCGTTGCTTGCTCGCATCATCCGGGGCTTTATATGCCCCGGGCGCGGGAGTGAAATAGTCGCAGAAATTCGCCCGTTCTTTGTCCATGACCTCCTCGGCACGATCTTCGCTGCAACCACCCGGAAGCCGCGGCGCAAAATGTCGACACATGCGACAAACGTGCAGCTCGGCGCCGCACTCGCATTGTTGTAAGCGCCGGTAACGCAGTTCCCCGGCATCGATCGACGCGCCGCAGCGCCAACAAATGAACTCGGACATACTCTTTACCCTCGAGCGATAAACCCCCACTCACGGCGCCCTATTGTCCGGTACACGTGCGGTCCTGGCCAGTGCCGGAAACAACTCGTGCACGATCAACGCAAGAATCACCATACCGGCACCGGTCCAGATTCGAACCGTCAACGGCTCATGGTTCAAGTGATGCCCGAGAATCAGCGCCAGGACCGGGGTAACGAGGGTAATGAGTGCGACTTGCGCGGTGTGCAGCTGACGCAACACGTAATAGTACAACGCGAAGCCGATCGCAGTAGCGACCACGCCCAGATAGCCGATCGATACCGCGCTGCGCAGCGGGATGGTGTCCGGCCACCGCCCGTCCAGCGCCCACCAGGTGAACAAGTACGGAGGCAGCGCGACGAGCAATCCTCCAGCGGTCACCGGCAGCGCCGACAGATGGGGCCCCAATCGCTTGATCCATACCGTGCTCGCGGCAAAAACGATGACCGACAAGAACACCATGCCGATGCCCTGCAGAGCCCGGGTGCCGTGCGTGAATCCGGTGCTGAAAATAACCATGAGGCCGGCGAATCCGAGCGCCATCGCTACCAGGCGCCGACCGGTGAGCGGAGGTTCATCGAGCCAGACTGCGGCCATCGCCGCGGTAACGATGGGCGTCAAGCCAAAGATGATGGAAATCCATCCCGACGGGATGTGCTGCGCCCCCCAGTAGACGGCGAGCATCGCGACGTAGATCGCGGCCCCAGAGATCAGGTAGGTGCCCAAAGCGCGCCGCCCGCACGGTATCCGTTTGCGCAGAACGGCGGCCAGAAGCAGCACACACACAGTGCCGATCACCATACGGCTGACCACGCCGAACAAATACCCGGGGCCTTCGCTACTCCATTTGATCGCCAGCGGCGTGGTGCTCCAGATCGCGATGATCGCGAGGTACGCGATCGGCACCGGCACGCGCGCCGTGCAAACCTTCATGCGCGTCGCGCCGCCACACGCAGAATCGCCTGCACACTCCGATCCACGTCTTCCTCACGAGTCATCCAGTTACACACACTAATACGCATCGCGTGCCGATTCTGCCAAACGGTCCCTCCGCACCAGCAGGTTCCGTCTTCCTGCACGCCGCGGATCACCCGTTCGGTCTCGCCGGCGTCACCGAACGAAACCAGCACCTGGTTCAAAACGACTTCGTTCAACACCTCGAAGCCGGCGTCGGTCAATCGTTCGGCAAAACGGCGCGCGTGGGTGCAACAGCGTTCGACGAGAGCCGCCACTCCGGCTTTGCCCAACGAACGTAGCGCCGCCCAGACCTCGACACCGCGGGCGCGGCGTGACAGCTCCGGCGTGAAGTCGGACGGGTCTCGCACGCGACTCGCCGGCAGGTATTCGGCGCTTACGGCCATCGCGCTGCGCAGCGGATCCGCTTCGCGGACGAAAACGATCCCACAGTCATAGGGCACGTTGAGCCATTTGTGCGCGTCGGTGGCCCAAGAGTCGGCGTGCTCTACGCCGTGTGCCAATCCGGCGTAGGCGGGTGATGCCGTCGCCCACAGCCCGAAAGCACCATCGACGTGTAGCCAGGCTCCGACCTCGCGGGTGCGAGCGGCGAGTTCTGCGACCGGATCGAACGCTCCGCTGTTCACGTTCCCGAGCTGCGCGCAGACGATGGTGTCCGGTGTGATCGGCGGCAAACCATCGAGGCGCATGCGCCCCTGGCGGTCTGCCGACACCCGCGTGACCCGGCTCCGGCCCAGGCCCAACAAACCTAGGGCCTTGAGTACCGTCGGATGCACTTCTGCGCCAACGATCACCGACACCGGCGGCGCCCCCATCAGTCCGTCGGCCTCCACGTCCCAGCCGGCGCGCGCCAGGATCGCGTGACGCGCCGCCGCCAACGCGCTGAAGTTGGCCATCGTCGCTCCGGTCACGAAGCCGCCGGCACACCCGGTCGGCAACCCGAGGAGATCGGACAGCCAGCGCAGGGACACTTCTTCCAGGACCGCAGTACCCGGCGTGATGTCGCGCAAGCCGGTCGCCTGGTCCCAGGCCCCGGCCAACCAGTTCGCCGCCAGGGCGGCGGGCAGGGAGCCGCCGATCACGAAGCCGAAAAATCGGGGTCCCGCCTGGGCCATGGTCGCCGGGGAGACCGCATCGTCGAGAATTCTGAGCACCTCTGCGGGATCGCAGGGTTCGTCCGGCAGCTCCCCTGCCAGCGACTGCAAGCTCGCGACCGCGTGCCGATCGGGGATCACCGTGCGCTCCGGCAACTCATTCAGATAGTCGCCCGCCCGCCTGGCGGCGTCATACAGCAAGTCTCGCATCATTGCACTCCACCCGTGCGTGGAAAAACGGCGCAATATAACAGATACCAGCGAGTCGCCACGCGTCCTCCGACGGTCATCACACACCACCGGCTGAGCAATAAATTGATATTTTCTATTAATATATTTTAATTATTTTATTTTATATATCCCTGCAAAAACCCTACAGTATCGATATAGAAATTGACCGAATTGAACTGACCGGAGGTTTTCCATGTTCGAAAATAGAGAAGGTGCACAGATTCCCAATGTCATGATTCGTACCCGCGTCGACGGCGAATGGAAGGACATCAATACGCATGATCTGTTCGCCGGCAGGACTGTCGTCGTATTTTCGCTCCCGGGTGCTTTTACACCCACTTGTTCGTCGTCCCACGTACCCCGGTATAACGAGTTGGCACCGATATTTCGCCAGCACGGCGTGGACGAAATCGTGTGCGTATCGGTCAACGATGCGTTTGTCATGGAGAAATGGAGGCAAGATCAAAACGCCGACCAGGTTACTTTTCTACCGGATGGCAACGGAGAATTCACGCGCGAGATGGGCATGCTGGTCGACAAGAACGATTTGGGTTTCGGTCAGCGTTCCTGGCGCTATGCGATGCTGGTGCGCGACAAGACGATCGAGAAAATGTTTATCGAACCAGATAAGCCCGGCGACCCGTTCGAGGTCTCCGATGCGGTCACTATGCTCCACTACATCGACCCGCAGGCCGCGTTACCACTCGATGTAGCGGTGTACACGCGAGCGGGCTGTCCACATTGTGCCCGCGCCAAAGCGTTGTTAAGGGGTCGTAATATCGAGTTCGAGGAGTTTGTGCTGAATACCGATTACACGGGCCGCGCGATCCGCGCCATCGCAGGCAGCGAAAGGTATCCCCAGGTATTCATCAATGGCGAACACATCGGTGGCGCGGACGACCTCGCCGAGTGGCTCGACAAGCACGCATCCGAACCCCGAGCCGCCTAGCGCGGCCTCCACCCGACGGCACACGGACGTGCCGAACGGTGACCATCAAGGATACAACCGCACTACCGTCCAACCGTCGGCGCTGCGCGTAAAGTGTACGCGATCGTGCAACCGGTTGGCTCGACCCTGCCAGAACTCGATGCGCTCGGGCACCACACGAAACCCGCCCCAGAATTCGGGCGGATCTACGTCGCGGCCGGCGAACTCGCGTTGATAGCGAGTGAAACGCCGTTCCAGATCCGGCCGCTCCCGCAGCACCGCACTCTGGCGCGAGGCCCATGCACCGATCTGACTGCCGCGCGGGCGCGTGCGAAAGTAGGCATCGGAGTCTTCGCGCTCCAGCAGTGCGACGCGACCCTCGATACGAACCTGGCGTTGCAGGGGCCCCCAGTATGCGACCAGCGCCGCACGCGGATTTTCTCTGAGTTCGCTCGCTTTGCGGCTGCCGTAGTTGGTAAAGAAAACGAATCCCCGTTCATCGAACGATTTTAGTAGCACCATGCGCGCCGAGGGCTGTCCGTCGACGGTACTGGTTGCAAGCGTCACTGCATCCGGAAGCAGGAGCTGGGACCGGCAGGCGGTGTCGTACCAGTCGGCGAACAGTTCGATGGGGTCGCGAGTTTCGACGAGCGCCGGTAACCCCTGCACCAGACCTCTCGCGGCCGAAAACACCAAACGAAGAAAAGCGGTTATACCCATGGGTTGCGCGCCCGCGCATTAACGGCGTCCGAATTGGTGTATATTGATGTTTTGTACGGTAAAAATCCACCGCCCCCACGCGTGGCTACCGAACGTAAACAATCACAATGTCGAAACTCCAACGTATAGGTTTCATCGGTGCCGGGCTGATGGGTCATGGGATCATCAAGAATTTGCTCGGTCATGGTTACCCGGTAATGTTTCTCGAACACCCCGGAAACCAACCGAGCGCGGATCTTATAGAACTGGGCGCGGTGACGCGCAGCACAGTTGCTGGAATCGCTCATGATGCGGAAGTTGTTTTTATCTGTGTGACCGACTCCGCACAGGTCGAGAGCATCGTATTCGATGCCCAGGGGCTCGCCGGCGCCTTGCAGACGGGCGCTTGCGTCATCGATTGCTCAACCGTGGACCCTCAGACTTCCTTGCGTGTCGCCGCGGCGCTGAATGAGATCGGCGTGAGTTTTCTCGATGCGCCCCTGACGCGCACGCCACTGGAAGCCGAGGCGGGCCGCTTGAATGTGATGGTCGGCGGCGACCCCGTTGATCTGGAGCGCGTGCGCCCGGTACTCGAATGCTTCACGGAAAACATCTATCACGCTGGAGCGGTCGGCGCCGGTCACACGCTCAAGCTCTTGCATAACTACGTCTCGCTGGGCAACACGGCGGTGCTCGCCGAGGCGGCGGTGTGCGCCCGGCGCTGTGGCGTCGGCACGGACGTGTTCCTGGAAGTGTTGGCAGCGGGCGGTGGTGACAGCGCCGCGCTCAGACGCCTGACGCCGTATTTGACCGCCGGTGACGTGGGCGCCTTCCGCTTCTCTCTCGCCAACAGCCTCAAAGACATGCGTTATTACGCCGCTGTGGCGCAACGCCTGGGCGTGGGAGCCTCCGTGGCAGCGGCGATGACCGACCTACTGGAGGCCGCCGTGAAAACCGATTCGGGGGACGAACCGCTACCGAGGTTGGTGGACATACTGGACCGCGGAGGAATTCGGGGCAAATCGTAAACCGTGACCCGGCTGCTACGCAGAACGGCGCGCCCGGCGCCGTTCGTGCTCTTTTAGGAAACGTTTGCGGATACGTAGATGCCGCGGCGTAATTTCCAGCAGTTCGTCGTCGCCGATGAGCTCCAGACCCAGTTCCAACGTCACCGGCAACGGCGGCTTCAACAGTACGTTGTCGTCTTTCGCGGCAGCGCGGATATTGGTGAGTTGCTTCGCCTTCAGCGGATTGACGGTCAAGTCGTTGGCCCGACTGTGCATACCGACGACCTGGCCTTCATAGACCCCCTCCCCCGGAGACACCAGCAGTCGGCCGCGCTCCTGAAGATTGAACAGCGCATAAGCGAGAGTCTTCCCGGTGGCCATCGATACCAAAACCCCGTGGCGGCGTTTGGCCAATTCACCCGCCGCGAGCGGGCCGTAGTGATCAAAGACGTGGTGCATGAGTCCGCCGCCGGAGGTGAGCCCCATGAATTCGGTCTGGAATCCGATTAACCCGCGCGCCGGGATCACGTAATCGAGACGCACGCGGCCGCGGCCATCCGCCGCCACATCCTTGAGCTCCCCGCGCCGCTCGCCGAGCGCCGCCATCACCGCGCCTCGGTGCGGCTCTTCGACATCCACTGTCAGGTGCTCGTACGGCTCCTCGCGTAGCCCTTCGGTGTCGCGGACAATGACCTGCGGCCGGGACACGGCAAGCTCGTAGCCTTGACGTCGCATGTTCTCCAGAAAGATCGCGAGATGCAGCTCGCCGCGCCCCGATACCACGAACTTCTCGGGGTCGTCGGTATCCGCCACGCGCAGTGCGACATTGTGTAGCGCTTCGCGATGCAGCCGTTCTCGCAAGTGCCGCGAAGTCACAAAGCGCCCATCGCGTCCCGCGAACGGCGACGTATTCACTTCGAAGGTCATGGTGATGGTGGGTTCGTCCACCTTCAGCGGCGGTAACGCCTCCAGGGCCTCCGGGTCGCATAACGTATCCGAGATATCCACCTTCCCAAGGCCCGTCACGGCGACGATGTCGCCGGCCGCCGCACGCTCCATTTCGACGCGCTCCAGGCCCATGAATCCCAGTACTTGAAGCACACGCCCGGGACGCATCTCCCCGCTTGTGCCGATCACCATGACCGGCGAATTCGGTACCACGCGGCCACGCCGCACACGACCGATACCGATGGCGCCGACATAGCTCGAGTAATCCAATGCCGTAATCTGCATCTGAAAAGGCCCGCCGATGTCGACCGGCGGGGCTGGCGTATGCGCCACCACGGTATCGAAGAGGGGTGCGAGATCGGTGCCCGGCCGCTTAAGATCCACGGTTGCCGTGCCGTGGAGGGCCGACGTGTACAACACGGGGAAGTCAAGCTGCTCCTCGGTGGCGCCCAGGCGGTCAAACAGATCGAAGGTTTGATTCAAAACCCATTCCGGTCGTGCGCCGGGGCGATCGATCTTGTTGATGACGACGATCGGTTTGAGCCGGTGCGCAAACGCCTTTCGCGTGACAAACCGTGTCTGCGGCATCGGACCGTCCACCGCGTCCACGAGTAGCAGCACCGCATCTACCATCGACAGGATACGCTCGACCTCGCCGCCGAAATCCGCATGTCCCGGCGTGTCCACGATGTTGATGCGGTAGTCCCGCCAGCGCAGCGCCGTGTTCTTCGCCACGATCGTGATGCCCCGTTCTTTTTCGAGATCGTCGGAATCCAGGACCCGCTCCGGGGACCCGCTGCGCCCCACGAGTGTGCCGGACTGTTGCAGAAGCTTGTCGACCAGCGTGGTCTTGCCGTGATCGACGTGGGCGATGATGGCGATATTACGAATCCGTTCAGACATCGAGGCGCTTATCGTTTTGCGGTGGTGAACGCGGGGCGGCACTGCGCTGCGGTGGCGCCCATCGATTCGACGGGCCGGCGCCGAAGACTTCGGCGCCGCGCATGCCGGCGTTGAACCCGTGCGCCTTACGCGCGGCCGGCCATTACATCATGAGGGGTGTGGAAATATTCGCTCTCTCTCGCCATCTCTTCGCTGAAGCGCAGCATCTCGGCCAGTCGCAGCTCCGGCGTGCTGTACGGCTCGCAGTCCGTGCAGCGCGGGTCTCCACAGGGTTCGCGCGAGTACAACCAGTATTGAATCGCACCCGCCAGTATGCCGTCCGCCACGTCCCAGAGATCCGTATCGTCGCCGCGTTCGGCGAGCCGGTTACCCAAGTCTATGGTCTGTTCCGCGGCCTCGTCGTACACCGCATCATCGTCAAATGATTCCATTTCGATCACCCCTTGAACGGCAGAGTCTGTATAGGCGCATGGTAACGCTATTCCACCAAACTGCGCTACCGGCGTAGCTCGGGCGGGACCGTCAAGCGATCCTCGGCCCATACCCGCGCCTGGGCCTGCGCGGACAGGTTCCCACCCGACAGCATTACCAGTACACGGCGCGGCACCGTCTGATGTTTCAACCACTCGAAAGCGCCCGCCATCGCCACCGCGGACGTCGGTTCTACCGCAACCTTGAGCAGATGTGTCAGCCACTGCGTCCAATAAACGATATCGGTTTCGTCGACTTCGTAGAAGCCGTCGAGTTGCCGCAGATAGTGAAAGGTCCGGGCCGAGACAGACAGCGTACGCGCGCCGTCTGCGATGGTGTCCGGGGCCGCTGTGAAACGAACGATTTCCCCCCTACGCAAGGATTGCGCGGCGTCATTGGCTTGTTTGGGCTCGGCGCCGTACACGGCCACACTCATGGCCGACAAGCGCGCCGCGAGAAAGGTGCCCGACAGCCAACCGCCACCGCCGCACGTGGCAAAGACCGCATCCGGCCGCACGCCGGCGGTGAGCGCCTCGTGGCACGCGGTCCCTTGGCCGGCGATAACCCGATCGTCGTCATAGGGATGGAGCAGGAACGCACCGTTCGCGGCCAGCGCTTCGACGTGCGCCTCGGCAGCGGCGCGGTCGTCGGTGACGATGACCTCGGCGCCATAGCCCGAAGCCGCCTGCCGCTTTATCGCGGAAGCATCGCCGGGGATCAGGACCGTAGCTTTCAGATTGAGGAGTCGTGCGGCGTAGGCCACCGCCTGCGCGTGGTTACCCGAACTGAACGCCACCACATGGGCCGGCAGCCGTCCCTGCTCTTTCAACACGAGCAGCGTGTTGAGTGCGCCTCTTATCTTGAACGCGCCCACCTTCTGCATCCCTTCCACCTTGAACACGATACGGTGCCCCAGCCAATGATCGAGGAGGCCGGAGGTCACCAGTGGCGTCTCGGTGACATAGGAGGCGATACGCGAGGCGGCCGCCGCGACGGCGGTCGGAGACAGGGTTGCCGCACACATTTTGTTATCCTATCAGAATGCCATCCACGACCCGCATTCGAGCTCGCTCGACCGGCGGTTCGCTGGCGGTGCACCGCAATTCGGGAATCCCGATACATGCGCCTGTTTCTGTTTCTTGCCATCGGTACGCAGATCATTTTGTTTCTGCCCGAGTCGACCGGCAACGGTTCGACCGTGGTGCGGGGCGCATGGGTGGTGATCGCCACCGCTTTGCTGGTCTGGCAGCTCGCAGACTATCTGAAGCATAAACGGCATCTGCTCTATGCACGCCTCGGACTGCGCCCGCCCAAAGCGAATCCCGGATACGTGCGCGCCCTGTTCGACGATTACGCGGATACGTACGACCAGCACCTCACCGGAGACCTCGGTTACCGCGCACCACAGGCCCTGCTGGCGCTGCTGCGGCCGCACGTCGAACACCGGCGTTTACGAATCGTCGATCTGGGGTGCGGTACCGGTCTGTGTGGGCCGCTGTTGGCGCCATACGCCGACGTTCTGGTGGGTGTCGACCTGTCCGAACGCATGCTGACGGTCGCGAGAGCGCGCGACACGTACCATGAGCTGGTCGCCGCCGACGCGGTGGCGTATCTGCGCGCCCGACCGCGGCATTTCGATCTGTGCGTGGCCGCGGACGTATTGGTGTATGTCGGCGACTTGAGACCAGTGTTCGCGGCGACGATGGACGCCTTGGAGAAGGGCGGTTACTTTGCTTTTACGCACGAAACGCCCGCGGCAGGGGACTGGGTCCTGCAGTCAAGCGGACGTTTCGCACATGCAATCGGCCATGTCCGCGACCTGGCGACGCAAGCGGGTTTCGAAATCATCGCGTCACGGCCGGTCACCTACCGCCTACAGCACGGCGACCCGGTGCCCGCCGCGATTTGGCTGGTGCGCAAAAATCGCGGTGCGAGCTATTCGAACAAGTAAAAATCGTAATCGATGTCGTCGCGGTGCCACGCGGGCTTGTCATTGCCGGAACCCCCCGGCCGTACCCCCATCTGCACCGCCCCCGCAGCGCTGTACACGCGAACCGGCGGGTGCGAATGGGTCCGGGTACGCTCGGCGGCACGCACTGCCAGGGCCGGCATTGGATCGATGTAGTGCTTGTTACTCATTGTCTTTACTCCGAATTGTCGAACCTTCCTAATGGTTATTGTCGACCCGCTCCGTGTCCATACGATGTCTGGAACGGGCTGTTTTGTTTCATTTCTGTATCAATTCACCGCATACTCAAGACCGTTAACTGTGAGTCGCGCGCGCGCCGGGAAAGGTTCAGCGGCTGCATCAAGGTGCAGGTGGCCGACGTCGTGGAGCGACTACCGTGTACATATTCCGCATCCCCATCCGGTACCGGAAACGTGTTAACGTGCCTCAATGGACGCCCAAACCTGGAACTTAGGCGTCGGGCGGCTTGGCGCGCGGTCACGGGCGTCGCGCAGTCCCGCCGCCCCACCCAATGGAAGGATGGTTTGATATGCCGCGCCGCACCCTGGCGGTCGGCACGATGGCTTTACTGTTGACCGGTGCGACTGCCGGTTCCCGTGACCTCGTGGTGGCCGATTTCGCGACCCACGGACTCACCGCCTGGGAGTCCAGATCGTTCGCCGGAGACACTCACTACGAGCTCGTCGAGGCCGAGGGCGAAACGGTGCTGCGCGCCTCCAGCCAGGGGACCGCATCCGGATTGTTTCGCATCATCGATGTGGACCTCACGCAAACGCCGATTCTGCGCTGGCGCTGGAAGGTGGAATCGGCGCTCGACGGGAATGACGAACGGTCTCGCCGGGGCGACGATTACGCCGCCCGGATTTACGTAGTGCGCCGGCGCGGCTTCTTGTTTTCCGAGACCCAAGCCATCAGCTATGTTTGGGCGAGCGGCACACCGCAGGGAGCCGTATGGCCCAACGTTTACACCGCGAACGTGAGAATGGTGGCGGTCCGCTCAGGAAACCGCGATCGAGGCCGGTGGCGTAACGAGCAGCGTAACGTGCGAGAGGACTTTGCGCGGATTTTCGGTGTTGACGTCGACACGGTACATACGGTCGCGATCATGACCGACACCGACAACACGGGCCAGACAGCAACCGCCTGGTACGGCGACATCCGGTTCACCGCGTCCGAGTTCTAAAATCTTCGTCCCCCGCGCTCGCGATCAGATGCGCACCGGCCGCATCGCGTAACCCCTTATGGTTCGCGCAAATTCGGTAAGCGCCAGAATACCGGTTTGCTCGGCCTCCGCGCACCAGGCCTGCAGACGCCGAACTCGCTTCGCCTGATCCCCCCCTGACTGCGCCCACAGCGATTTCAATTGCTGCTTGAAATGATACACCGTGCGCAGCGCGTGGCTGCGGGTCAGTGCATCGTTCAAGGTTCTGAGATCGTTGTCATCCAGCACTATATCCTCGCGCGTCATCAGATATTTCACGCGCGAGAAAAACAGCTGCCAGTACTCGTTGGCGGTTCGCCGCTCCTGACGCAGAACGGGCATGATCACGGTGCGACTGTAAAGCGTCAAAACGTGAAACCGATTGCGGACGATGGCCCGCACCGTGTCGAGATCCGGACTGACTTTGTCCACGGAAATGTAAGTTTTCGGCGCCGCCGAGCGAACATCGGCCAATCCCGCCCACGAGAGAAGTCGTATGTACATCCAGCCGACATCGAATTCCCACCACTTGTTGGACAGCCGCGCCGACTGTGCGTAGGCATGGTGATTGTTGTGCAGCTCCTCACCCCCGATCAGCAATCCGATCGGCACCAGGTTGCGTGAGGCATCCTGGGTTTCGAAGTTGCGATACCCCACGTAATGACCCAGTCCATTGATGACACCCGCCGCCCAGAACGGTATCCATACGAACTGCACGGCGAAAATCGCGATTCCGGCCACGCCGAAGAGCAGAACGTCCAGGACCGCCAAGACGATCAGGCCATGCCATCCGAAGCGGGCGTACAGGTTTTTCTCCAACCAGTCGTCGGGTGTGCCTTGGCCATACGTACGCAACGTCTGTGCATTACTGGCTTCCCTGCGATACAACCAGTAACCGCCGAACAACACCGCCAGGATCCCGGACCGCTGAGGGCTGTGCGGGTCCTCTTCACCTTCGCACTTCGCATGATGCTTGCGGTGCACAGCGACCCATTCCTTGGTGACAATGCCGGTCGTCAGCCACAGCCAGAAACGAAAAAAGTGACTGGCGACAGGGTGAAGTTTCAACGCAAGGTGCGCCTGATGACGATGCAGAAATATGGTGACACTGACAATGGTAATGTGGGTCAGCAGCAGTGTCGCACCGACATAACCCCACAATGGCAGATCAAGCAGACCGTGGAAACCCATGGCTTACTAGAAACCCCTCCCCCGAAGACGGTGATGTTCGAAACGTGCGGCGCGTCGTCAGCGGCGCGCTCGACGACGATGGTTACGCTTTTCCTCGAAACGCACGCGCATGGCTTTGCCCCCGAAGTCGCGCCCATCGAGCGCCGCCATCGCCGCGCGTGCCTCGTGGCCTTCCATTTCCACGAACCCGAAGCCCCGGCATTGGCCGGAGAAAACATCGCGTACCAGATCTATCGAGCGAACCGTACCGTATTGTGAAAATACCTCAGCGATTCCCTCTTCGGTAGCCTGACTGGGTAGATTGCCGACAAACATCTTTTTCAAGTTTTTTCCCCTCGCTGTACTCTTATTGCCCCCGCACGTGACAAAGAAGAACCCCGCAATTCTGCGGGGTTCTTTAACGCCTTATTTGCAAAGCAATCGTCTTGTCACTCCGCTGTCACGCGAGCAGCTTGTGGACCCTTCGCCCCCATTTCCACGTCGAAACTGACAGACTGACCTTCCGCCAAACTCTTGAACCCGCTTCCCGAAATTGCGGAGTAGTGCACAAACACATCCTGACCGCCGTCCGAGGGTGTAATAAACCCGTAACCTTTGGATTCGTTAAACCATTTAACGGTACCTGTTGCCATGTAATTTACCTCTACTAATACTAATCGATTGTCCGCATTCAGGCTGCAGACCGTGTTAATTGCGGACTGTGCAAGGTAACTGGACACGACATACCGTTAAGGAACTATCAAGAAACCCGACAAGACGCAATCACGCGAAGTTTAACCGACTGGCGGGCGAAACGCGAACCTCCTCGACTATCGGTCCCTCAACAGCTGATCAATGCCGGGATACGCATCGGCCCTGATGGTGTATTTGCGAGCCGTCGCACCGAAGGAGCGGCCATTTTTGGCGCGCTCGATTAGGCCGGCCAGGTCCACACAGCGGGTTCCGCCGACGATATCCACACCGCGTGCAAACAAGGGGTCGGGCAGACAGCTGGCCGTCGGACCCACCACCGCCACAATCTCGGCCGTGCGGCAACATGCCAATACCTCATCAAAAGTGTCGTTCAAGAGCATCGCCCCGGTCGCGAGCACCTTACTGCAACGTTTGAGCTTGCTCTTGTCCAGGGTAACTTCGAATCGGGGCGCCCGACACACGAACTTCGGCTTGCGTTCGATCACCGTCAAACGCAAGCCATCCTGACGCAGCTTATCGATCAAGGATGGGAAATAACCCACCACGCCGACGTGGTCATCCGGGCGAAACGCGAGGTTGGCCAACGAATTCGAATGTTCGTCCACATCGTACCCGCCGCCTGCGAGAACGCTCTGGCTAATCGCATTGATGGCTGCCAGTCCCAGTGAGCGGTCGATATCGTCGTCGCCCGCATACCGGGCGATCAGATCGGCCGGATCGGTCTGGAGCAATTCGCGCAGGTCTACACGCGCAGACAGACCGCGCTGTGATTCGCCCAGCCAGGCATAACAGAATCCTGCGCTTCCGTCGGCCAAACCGATCACGCCGAATTCCGCGTTCTTGTCCGGGCTTGGTCGGGGCTCGGGCAGATACACGCGACTGATGGGCGGCGGCGGCCGCTTGGCGACCACCGTTCGGGTCAGCGCTATCAGCTCCTCGCGCAGCCGACTCGTCACGCGTCGCCCTTGATTGGCGCACGCGGCGGCCGAATCGCGACTAAGAACTCCTTATCGCGCTTGGGCGCCCGTCGAAACTCGTATTCACGTCTGGCTGCGTGCGCCCGCGAGGCGCAAGCTTCCCAGTAAACAAGCTCGACCGGACGTCGGGTGCGGGTGTACTTGGCGCCGCGCCTATCGTCCTCGTTGTGTTCCCGCACGCGGCGTGCCAGATCCTTTGCGATGCCGGTATAGAGCGTCCCATCGCGGCAACGAACCACGTACACGAACCAGTCAGTCATCGCCGACCTCCGCACCGCAACCGTAAATCAACGGTTCGGTGCAATACCGACACCGGTAGTCGACGCTACCGCGTATTCGCCGGTTGTGTGCGCGCGCGGAGAGCCGATGCAATCTGCACGCACAGCGGTATGTAAAGCGCCGCTGTCGTCGTACCGGAACGCCGGTCAGATCGACCTGTATACGGGTGCGGTGTTCAACCCCCAAGGCTTCCATGACGCCCCGCCATCGGGCACCGTGCGGCCGAACCCCGGTACGGCCGTAGAGAACGTCAGTAATGTAGTGCCCCACCTCGTGCGGAACGGTCTCCGCCAGGCCCTCTGCGTAGTATTTCGCAAACAGATAAGGATTGAAGCGGATGCACCGCCCACGCCGGTCCGCTCGATACATGCCGAACGCCCGTCCACTCAGGTCGAAAGTCACCGGGATGACCGTGAAACGCCGTTCGAAGATCTCCGCACCGCGCCTAATCCAGCTTTCGGTCGCGCCGATGACTTGCCGACGCGCTTGTGTGTCGATGGGCACTACGATATACGCCATACGATATCCGACCCCGAATGAACCGGCTTGACGGGTCGACACAGGATAAGCGATCTTCGCGGGTTTGGGAAAACCGCTTTCGCGATAAGCATGAACTTCGTCATACCCGTCCCCCGTCCACCCAGCGTCGCGGTACACAATACGAGCGATCGGTTTCCCATTCACCGGGTGTACTGTGTGGGCAGGAATTACTCCGATCACGCGCGTGAAATGGGTCACGATCCCGACCGCGAGCCGCCGTTCTTTTTTCAGAAGAACCCGGACACGATCGTCGCCGACGGGGGGGAATTTCCGTACCCGAGCCGAACGGCGGACGTACACCACGAAATCGAGTTGGTGGTGGCCCTGGCAGACGGCGGAGAGGACATCCCGGAGCGGGACGCACTCGACCTGATCTACGGTTATTCGGTGGGCCTGGACATGACACGGCGCGATTTACAAAGCGGCATGAAAAAAATGGGGCGACCGTGGGAAATCGGCAAAGCCTTCGAATACGCGACCCCTTGCGCCCCCGTTCGCCCGGCACGCGAAGTCGGTCACCCTACGTGCGGTTCGATCTGGTTGAAGGTGAACGGACACATGCGCCAGCAGGGCGACCTGAATCAGATGATCTGGAGCGTACCGGAGACGCTCGCGCACCTGAGCCGATTTTTCACCCTGGCCCCGGGGGATCTGATCTACACCGGTACCCCAGCAGGTGTGGGGGCGGTGGCACGCGGCGATATCCTGCACGGCGGTATCGAGGGCGTCGGCGAACTCACCATTGCCGTGGGCACGTAGCCACCGTCCCCCGTCGCGACGGGGGACCGGCAAGTCACTCCTTGCAGACAAACTCCGAGCGAATCGCCATCAACAGACCCTCTGCCGCGGCGCAACGACCTTCCTGACCGGGCGCGCGATCAGCGCCGCGGCGACGTCTGCGTGCGAAGGCCTTTAAGGCACCCGCTGGGCGATCTCGATATTGACCGGGCCGCCGCCGGTGGTGGCTACCGGCGCCACCTCGCCGAACAAGTCACCGCTGTTGGCAATCGCGTCGCCCGATTTGGAGATGCGCGCGATCACGCGCACCTCTTCGAATTTGGACAACTGCAGACTGGGCATCATGGCCATCGAGTCGTCCAGCGTGACGGTCAGCGGCAACTCTCCCACCTGGCGCCGCGAAACTGCCAGCGGCATCGGCGGTCCCCGCATGGCCCGCGCCAAAATAAACAGCGTGTCGCCGGGCGACACCTCCTCGGCCAGCGTATCGGCCAGCGAGACGTTAACGGTGAGTTTGATGGCCGCTTTCGAATCACGAGCGGGCGTCGCGGTCTCGCCGGCCCCCTCGGCACGGGCGATCAGTTGCTGGAGTTCCGCGTGTGACTCAGCGTCGTTGACGAACAACGGCTCGGCTCGTCGCCAGTATTCCAAGGCCTTCCGGTTATCGCCGCGCCGGTTGGCGGCCAGACCGGCGAGCCACAACCCGGTGGGATGCGCCGGATCGTGGGCCAACGCCTGCAAGACGAGTCGTTCCGGCTCGCCCTGCAGCACTCCGCCGGCGGCCATGGCGAGCGCATCGGCCTGACGAACCAGGAGGTCCGGATTGTCGCCCACCAACCCTCTCACTTTCGCATACGTGGCGGCGGCATCGGGGAACCGCTGTATGGCCATGTACGCGTTCGCCAGCGTGAACCAGCCGTTGGCGTCGTCGGGAGTCTCCTGCAGGCGCGTCTCGAGCCTGGCAATCATTTCCGCAACCGACGGGGTACCGCCTTCGCCAGGTAATGGGTGCGGCGCCCGTTCGCGCGCCAGCGTCGCCTCGGGGCTCGACACCACGGCCCCCGGCGCGCCGAGCGCCAGGTAGAGCATACCGGTCGCGAGCGGCAACACGGCCGCCACCAGCCACCCGGCCCATTGGCCGGCGTTCGCCGACGCCGCCGCGGCGTCCGGGTTGGCCGAACTTCCGAGGTCGTCGAGAAGCGCTCGTTCGATCTCCAGGCGCGCCTGCTCGAGTTCCTCCATGGATCCCTGTCCGGCTTCTACCTGGGCTTCCAGCTCGGCCAAGCGCTCGCGCGCGATCCACACGTTCTGGGCGTTGCGATCGGTCGGGATCGTACCGCGACTCGAGGTCATGGCCGGCACGATCATGGCCAGCGCGAGGATGACCATGAGTGCCGCAATCGTGAAGAAAATCAACGTCATCAGTCAATCAGTACAGAGCAAACGGGCGCGCCCCGTGGTGGATCGCCGGCCGCGCGGCGCACGCATCGAGGGTGTCTGCGTTCATTCGCCTTCCAACAGGCGCCGGGCTTTCTCGTGCTCCTGTGCGGACACCTCCACCGGTGCGGTGCGGCGCTGATTTCTGACGAACACAACCAGCACCGCCAGACCGACCAGCAGTATCAGGAACGGCCCGAACCACAACGCCCAGGTACTGTCTTTGAGCGGCGGCCGATACAGAACGAAGTCCCCGTAACGGGCGACCATGAATTCAATGATTTCGTCGTCGGAAGCACCGGACTTGATCATCTCGAAAGTCTTGGAACGCAGATCCTGCGCCAGCTCGGCATCCGAATCCGCCAGGTTCTGGTTCTGACACACGAGGCACCGCAACTCGGCGATCAGGTTCTTGTAGCGCTGTTCCTGCGCTGCATCGGCAAATTCCAGCAACTCCACTTTCGCCTGCGCCGCGGCGCCAATGAGCACGAGACCGGCGATGACGATGACCTTAATCATTACCCTATCCTGCCAACTGCCGCAGCAACGGCAGCACTTTTTCGTCAACATCTGCGTCGGTGAGCGGTCCGATGTGTTTGTATCGGATGACGCCCGCCGCGTCGATCACGAAAGTCTCCGGCACCCCGTATACCCCCCAATCGATGCCCACCTGACCGTCTGAGTCCACCACCGACAGTGTGTAGGGGTCGCCGAGGCGGGTGAGCCACTGCCTGGCGTCCGGAATCTGGTCCTTGTAATTCAATCCCACCAAGGTCACGTTGTCGTGCCGCGCCAACTTCTTCAGCACCTCGTGCTCCTGGCGGCAGGCCACGCACCACGATGCCCAGACATTGAGAACCCAGGGTTTCCCCCGGTAATCGGCGGGACTGAACATCGTTTCCGGGCGGTGCAGGTCGGGAAGCGTGAAGCCCGGTACGGGCTTGTCGATCAACGGCGACGGAACGCGGCGTGGGTCGAGCTTGAGACCCACCGCCAGTAACGCCGCCATGAGCACGAACAGCGCAAAAGGGATCGCGTAGCGTGTGGTTTTTCCCGCCATCAGCCCGCCTCGGCGGCGAGCCGGCCGTCGGATTCCGCGGTCTGCGCAGCGCGGCGGCGCGCCAAGACGCGGTAACGGCGATCACTGGCAGCGAGTACGCCGCCCAGCGCCATAAACAGGGCGCCCAGCCACACCCAGCGGATAAACGGCTTGTAATACAAGCGCACGCTCCAGGCGCCCTCGGCGTCCAAAGGTTCGCCTAACGAGACGTAGATGTCGCGGGTCAGTCCGGCATCGATTCCGGCCTCGGTCATGGGTCGCGTTTGCACGCGATAAATGCGTTTTTCCGGGAACAACGCGACGATCTCGCTGGCCTCGCGGGTCACCGTTATCCGACCGACCTGGGCATCGTAATTCGCACCGGGAATACGCTCTACGCCGGCAAAACGAAACGTGTACCCGGACAGATCGTAGCTATCTCCGGGCGCCATCCGCACATCCTTCTCTTGTTCGAATATGCTGACCATCGTGATGCCGACGATGAATACGCCAATACCCGCGTGGGCAAGTATCATCCCGTAAAATCCGCGTGGAACCGAAGCCAGCGCGCGCCACGGTCGCGCCTTACCGGCCACCCGCTCATACACCCCGCGCCCGCTCGCCAGCACCACCCAAAGCGCGAGGATCGCCCCCAGCGTGGCCCGCCAGTCGAACCCCCCCGCATACCACCAAGGAAGCGCGAATCCGAGCACCAGGCTCGCGAGCAGTGGCCACTTGAGCTTGCTCATCAGTACCCCCATATCGTCGCGTTTCCAACGCGCAAGCGCCCCGATTGCGACAAATATGGCCAGCGGTATCGTGAGCGGAATAAAGACGGTATTGAAATAGGGAGGACCCACGGAAATCTTTCCGATGCCCAATGCGTCGGTAATCAGCGGATACAGGGTGCCGAGTAGGACGGTGAACGCGACCACCACGAGCAGTACATTGTTCAAAAGCAACCCCGCCTCCCGCGACACGAGCTGAAAACTCGTCGTGGCCCGGATCTGCGGTGCGCGCCAGGCGTACAAGGCGAGCGAACCTCCGATCACCACGCACAGGAAGGCGAGGATGAAAACCCCGCGCGCCGGGTCGGTGGCGAACGCGTGTACCGAAGTCAGCACCCCGGAGCGCACCAGAAACGTGCCGAGCAGGCTCAATGAGAACGCGAACACTGCAAGCAGGACCGTCCATGCTTTGAAGACGCCGCGCTTTTCGGTGGCGGCGAGGGAATGGATTAGCGCAGTGCCAACCAGCCAGGGCATGAATGACGCGTTTTCCACCGGATCCCAGAACCACCAACCGCCCCAACCCAACTCGTAGTACGCCCACCAGCTGCCGAGTGCAATGCCGACGGTGAGAAAACTCCACGCGATATTCGTCCAGGGCCGCGACCAGCGCGCCCACGCCGCATCCAGTTTCCCGCCGAGCATGGCGGCAATCGCAAATGCAAATGCCACGGAAAAACCCACGTACCCGAAATACAACATGGGTGGATGAATCGCCAGGCCCGGGTCCTGCAGCAAGGGGTTGAGGTCCCGGCCCTCGCTGGCGGCCGGCAACAAGCGGGCGAAGGGGTTCGAGGTCAGCAACATGAACAGCAGAAAACCCACACTGACGAGACCCATCGCACCCAGGACGCGGGCTAGCATATCCTGGGGGATGCTGCGACTGAAAATGGTCACCGCTCCGGTCCACAATCCGAGAATCAGCGCCCACAAGAGCAGCGAGCCTTCGTGCGCCCCCCACACACCGGAAATCCGATATATCAGCGGTAAGGCCGAATTCGAGTTTTGCGCCACGTACGCGACGGAAAAATCGTGGACAATGAACGAATAGGTCAGGCAACCGTAAGCAACGACGAGGAACAGCAACTGCGCGCGTGCCGCAGGCTTCGCTACGGCAACCCAGCCCGGTATGTTGCGCGCCGCGCCGATCACCGGAAACGTCATTTGCACGATCGCCAGGATCAGGGCAATCACCAAAGCCACATGGCCGATCTCAGGAACCATAACATCCGCTCGGAACTGTTGATAATCTGCGCATCGCATCCGTACCGGGCATCGACTCGAAACCGGGATCTCGACAAACCATTTCTCTGTTACTCTTTCAGTGTCCGCGCCGCGTCCAGGGCATCCGCCACCTCGGGCGGCATGTAGTTTTCGTCATGCTTGGCCAGCACCTCGGAAGCCACAAACACGCCGTTAGTATCGAGTTTGCCTTTGGCCACGATTCCCTGACCCTCGCGAAACAGATCCGGCAAAATTCCAGTGTAAACGACCGGGACTGTGTTCGCCGTATCCGTGAGTCCGAAGTTTACCGTTAGACTCCCCTCCTCGCGCTTCACACTGTTTTCAACCACCATCCCGCCGACGCGAAAGTCATGGCCCTGGGGCGCTTCCCCGGCGGCAATTTGGGACGGTGTAAAGAAGAACAACAGATTCTGCCGGAATGCGTTGAGTGTGAGGCCCGCCGCCACCGCTACTCCCACGACCATGAGAGAAACCAGAATCAATCGCTTTTTTCGAGTCGGAGTCATACGGATCTGTTTAACCTTCTATGGAGTTGTCTGAATACGCTACGACGGCGTCGAATGGCGGCGATCAGGTTCAACAGCAGCACCAGTGCGGCAAGACCGTACGAGGACCATACGTAGAACGCGTAACCGCCCATGTGTAAAAAGTCCGCCACGGCGCTCATGCCCCCTTCACCAGTTCGGCAACCCAGCTCGCGCGCTTTTCCCGGTCCAGAATCTCCGCGCGTGCACGGATCAACAAAGTCGATACGTAGAACAATTTGAACGACAACGCCATCAACAACAACGGAATCAACATACTCCAATGAATCGACGGTTTATCGAACTTGGTGATCGTCGCCGGTTGATGGAGCGTATACCACCATTCGACCGAGTAGTGAATGATGGGAATGTTGATGACCCCGACCAGCAGCAGGATGGCGCCAGCCCGCCACGCGGTTTTCGGATCTTGAATGGCATTGTGCAGCGCTATGAACCCTAGATACAAGAACAGCAGGATCAGCTCGGAAGTGAGTCTGGCATCCCATACCCACCAGGTTCCCCACATGGGTTTTCCCCACAACGAACCGGTCGCCAATGCCAGGAACGTGAACGAGGCGCCGATGGGAGCGGAAGCGACCGCGACGACGCCGGCGAGTTTGACGCGCCAGATTAATCCGACCGCCGCAGCGCCGGCCATGACCACGTAAATGAACATCGACATCCACGCCGCCGGCACGTGAATGAAGATGATTCGATAACTCTCTCCTTGCTGATAGTCGGGGGGCGCCACGAATAATCCCAGGTACAGGCCGGCCACCATGAGCACCACGCAAGCGGTACCCACCCACGGCAGGAGCCGGCCCGCGATGTCGTAGAAATACCGGGGAGAACCGAAGCGGTGAAACCAGGCCCACATCACGCGCCCCCTACCGTTACCCGCAGCGCACCGGCGATCGCCGCCGGAGCCAGCGCCAACGCCAGCGCCAGACCGGCACCGAGCAGGGACAGGTGCCCTTCAATGGACAGCCCCGCCGCAGCGGTCGCCACGGCGGCGGTGGCAAAGATCAGAATGGGAATACACAAGGGCAGCACCAACAGAGACAGCAACACGCTGCCGCGCTTCAGAGACACCACCAGCGCGGCACCGATCGCCCCCAGCAACGTCAGTACCGGCGTACCCAGAGCCAGGGTCAGAGTCAGTGCCCAGATGCCGTCCGCGGACAGCGCCAGTAGTACGCCGAGCACCGGCGAGAGCAAGATCAACGGGACGCCAGTCACGAGCCAGTGCGCCAGGGCCTTGGCCAATACCAGTACGGTGATGGGTTGTGGGCTGGTGAGGAACTGCTCTAGCGTTCCGTCTTCGAAATCAGAACGAAAAATGGCTTCTTGGGCCAGCATGGCGGAGAGCAACGCCGCCACCCAAATCACCCCGGGAGCGATACCGCCGAGAAGATTGGGCTCCGGTCCCACCCCCAGCGGGAACAGACTCACCGCCAAGATGAAGAACAACACAGGATTCAGCCAGTCGCTCGGATGGCGCGCGGCAAGTACCAGATCGCGCCGCACTAATACCAGAAATGCCGATTGATGCTGCAACGCCTTACCACCCCAAAGATATTTTAGACAACGAACATCCCCCGAAGTCGAGCGCGAGGTGCGTCGTAAATATCGCCATACCGCCGCTGCCTGCGTGCGCCACCAGCGTATCGTGCATCATCGTCTGACCGTGTTTGTCCAACGCCGTCAGCGGTTCGTCGAGAATCCACAACTGCGCCCGGCTGACCAACAACCTGGATAACGCGACGCGGCGCCGTTGTCCCGCCGACAAAAACCGGCACGGCACATCCTGATGATCCACGATTCCCATGGAACGCAACGCTTCACGGGGCGATACGCCTTGCGCAGCGCCGCGCAGTGCACGGTCGATGTTCAAATTCTCAACGGGAGTGAGTTCGTCTTTGATCCCGGGCCGATGACCCACGAAAATCAAGTTGGCGCAATATTCGCCTCTGACCTTCCGGATCTCCGAGTTACACCAGCGCACCTCGCCCTCGTCGGCGGGCAACAACCCGCACAAGATCCGCAGCAACGTCGTCTTTCCACTACCGTTAGGTCCATCCACTTGCAAAAGTTCCCCCGCTTCAAGCCGGAAGCTTAGATCGGAAAACAGCTCTCGGTCGTTGCGCTCACAGGCCAACCCCGCGCCGATCAGCGACGCATTTCCGTCATAACGTACGGAATCCACAATCTCAGGGCGGGAGGCGTTGTTCCGGCTGATGGAAACTACAGCAGACGTTTCCGGGGGCTTAACCATACCCGGCGCAATTATATATCGATGGTTGCATGAAGATCCGTGCTCCGTGAGCAAGTCACCAAAGCGGCCAACCGCTAATAATAACATTTGGCGTTCTGTATGGCGGACAGTCCGGGTCAACGCGCCGGGACCAGGGTTGCCGCAACGGTATGGAGGCCCGCCGGAGCGACACACCCGGCACGGGAGAGGGAGACGCTGACCGCAGTCGGCGCGCACCGCCGCGCTGCACGCGGCAATCCCGCTACCCGGCAATGCGCCGGTTCGCCGGGGCCTCGGCGCCTTCCAGTCGTAAGGCGAGCAGCGTAACGCACCGTGGGCGCGGCGGCCGATCCGGTACCCGACGACCCACGGTTCGCGTGCCTGCCTACGGTCCGCCGCATCGAATTGTGGTATACTGCCCGGTTTACAGCAGCCGTAGCGTTCTCGCCCATCTTCACTCCCTGATGAGCCTGCGTGCGGCATGGGAACCGCGTAACGGGGCCCTTTGTCGCTCGTTGACGATCGCCGTTTCGGAACTACCGCATTATCCTCTATTCGGAGAACCAGTATGACAAAATCATCAGCCACGACTGCGCTTGATCTCGAAGACGCGGACAAAGACGACCGGGCGCGCCGCTGTACGGTCGTGTCCATCGAAAAATCTTCCGCCCCCGGGGGGGCGTCCGGCAACGACTGGCATCGATATATCATCGACAGCCCGGGATCGCCCATTGTGGGATACCGGCGCGGCAAAAAGCGCGATATTCTCGCCTATCTGGATGAATGCACGACCAAGTTGGAAGAACGTCTGGTCACGCGCAAGAAAGCCGCTAAATCCTCGGCCAAGAAAAAGTAGGCTGCGGCATACGTTTTCTGCACTGGTACTGACCGATGAAAACGACGCGATCCCGCACGCGCGCCGCGCGCATAAATCGGGACAAGCTGGACGATATCGTCGCCAAGGCGCGGCGAAACGCCGATTTGCGGATGCAGGGCTATCGGGAACAATCCCTGCGGTTGCACCCCTGGATCTGCGCCCGCTGCGGGCGTGAGTTCACGCGCGAGAATCTGCACGAATTGACCGTCCATCATAAGGACCATGACCACGACAACAATCCCGCAGACGGGAGCAACTGGGAGAATTTGTGCCTGTATTGTCACGACTGGGAGCACCAGAAATACTCGCACCAGGTGCGCGGCGAGAATGCTTCGTTTGGCGTCACTCACGAGGCTCACAAAGCATCGACCGGCGGTTACAAACCGTTCGCGGAACTGAAGGGGTTGCTCGACAAAACCAAGCGATGAGGTAGCGCAGCCACCGCGAGGTCGGGTCTGCGCCGCTTTACCCGTCTTCACCATGCTGACGGTTTCCCGGCACATTACCATTCCCGATAGCGAAATCGAGATCACCGCCGTTCGAGCGCGCGGTCCGGGGGGGCAGAACGTCAACAAACTGTCCACCGCGGTGCATCTGCGGTTCGACATCGAGCGGTCGTCTTTACCCGCCATTTACAAGGAGCGCCTGTTGCGGTCGCGGGATCAGCGCATCAGTAAGGACGGCGTGGTGATCATCAAGGCGGGCAAGTATCGAAGCCGCAGCCAGAACCGGCAGGATGCCTTATCGCGCTTGCAAAGATTGATTTCCAAATCCTCGGCTCCGCGCCGGAAACGAGTCGCAACCACACCGACACGATCCTCGATACAACGGCGGCTCGACACGAAAAACCGGCGCGGAAAACTGAAAAGGTTGCGCGCCAAACCCGATTGGCAAAGAGACTGAGTGCGCTGGTCAGACACCCACCGAGACGAGGGTCACCGCGGGTGATCGAGGACCCGGAGTCCAACGCCCGTCACTGGACGCTGCCGAATCCTTTATCTACACTGCCCGCCGGGGGTTGCAAGCCCGCTACCCTGCACCCTTGGGCAATCGGTCCGCCCGGGAACAACAGGTACAGATACTTGATTCCGCCCTGGGCATGAAATTTCTCATGCAGCGCATCGTGTAGAGCCCGTGAATTGATCGCCTGTTCGTCGTTTCTGCGAAAATATTCCTGCAGAGCGCGAACCGCCTCCCAGTGATCGTCACCGAGCTCCAGATCATCCTGAGCGGCCAAGTTCCGGGCCACCGCCTCCGACCACCCCGCGGGTGCATTGGGGAAGGCGGGGTTCGGCTTGGTCGCCGTGCCGGGATGCATGATATCTTGCATGGTATCGGTCATTTCCAAGCTCCCCGCGGTATCTTCTGACGAACAAGGTTATCACGAAGTTCGGACGGTTCGTACGGTCGTCCCGTTGAAAATACGCCTCGCTGGGCGATGAACGGTGGTAATCCGCTCCTTGAACGCACCGATTACCTTCCGTTCGCTACTATACTTGAACCAAGGGTGGCTCTCTGAGGGACGTAGAAAACAGTGAGCATCATATGTCGGCATCGTACTTGACTTGGGAGGAGAAGCGGGCCTTTGAACGCATTCCGACCAACTCCGAGATCTGGGTAAGAAACGTTTCCGCATTCTTCGGCGACCCGCAACGTTTCGAGCTTGGAGAACGTTGCAACCTTCACGATCTGTCTTTCGGTGGTGCCCGTTTCACGGCACAGCGCGCGATCGGCTCGGTCGGCGACCGAGTAGAAGTCGTGTTTCCGCGGCCCAACGGAACGTTGTCGTTGAGCGGCGAGGTGGTACGCGCCAGCGATGGCGACAATGACTCGCAAACTTTGGCCATGCGCATGGACCGCCTGCCGATCATGGAGCAGGTTCATTTGACCCGCACGCTGAAAGAGCTGGCCGGCTTGTCGTCGAAATATTTTCGTAACCGTCCCCTGTCACCGCTGCGCACGTCGAAGACCCCCAAAAAGCATTGAGCGACTGCGCCGCCGCGTAGGGTGTCGCGCGGCGCGGGACACGTCGCCATTCGAGCACCGCGGGAATTTCCCCTATGTCTGGGCCACGACCAGAGGGACCAACATTTCGTCACCACTCAAACCGCCGTGAACACCGATGTGCTGGTAACGGTGTTCTCCGCACACCCAGTCTTTGATCATATAGTTGGCGCGCATCGCGAGCACGTAATCACCGATACGACTTCGCAACCGCGGGTGGCGGCGGCCAAGCCCGAAGTACTCGCTCTCGAGCAACACGTCGCTGGGAAAACAGCAGATCTGCCGCTCCAGCTGCTCGGCCAGATATGACTCAAAACCGTCCCGCTCTTCGGGTTTCACGTGGCAATAGGCGGCGCGCGGCTCTCCTGACAGCGGCCTCGCCAATGCCCGCACGAACCCGGGGTGGGACGCGACTTCCACGGTGCAATCCGCGCCCGAATCGACGAATCCGTGATCGGCCGTCACGATAACGGTGGTCGGTGGTTCGAGGGTTTCCAACAATCGCCCGAACCCGGTGTCCACACTCCGAAAGTGATCCGCCACCTCGCCGCTGGTGACTCCATATTCATGGGCGAGCGAATCGAACTGGGGCCAATAGGCATATACATAGCTGCGCGTGTCCGCCGTATTCACGATCTCTTCAATGGTGGAAAACATCTGACCCAAGGTTTGATACGGTGTGATGCGGGCGCCGGCGCTGAACGCGGTGTTGAATTCGGAATACGCGATATGCGCCGGCATAATGACGTGGCACGGCGCGGTGATCCGCTCGAACACGAGCGAAGTCCCGCTCAAGCCGCGCGGGGTGACGCCGCTCTCGGTGAGACTCGCCGCATTACCCCCGCGCTCGGTGAAGGGCAGGATGGCGGCGATCCGGTCGATTTCCTCGATAAACGTGAACCACCCGGTGAAGCCATGTTGCTGCGGGGGAAAACCGGTCAGAAACGCGGGAATCGCGGCCGCAGTGGTGGGGGGAAAGACCGAAGTCATGGGCGCCTGCAGGCAGTCCTTGAGAAGCGAACGGTCGCGTCGGGCCAGATAGTGGAAGCCGACCCCGTCGATGACGAGCAGCACGACGTGGCGGGCGGTGGCCAGGTGGCGCTCGGTGAGCGCTCGTAACGGCGCATAACCGGTGGACGGAGCCCCGAAAGAGGCGCACACGGAGCTCATTAAATTGACAATACTGCCGCCGCGGTAGTCCGGCTTCAGCCATGCTGCGTCAACGTGGTCCCAGGTCTGTCCAGAGTCCGAATTCACACTCGGTATTGGTGGCGGTCGTCAGGCTATGGTACACGATGACCGCACGGATCGGCGCGCCGCTCCCAGCGCCCGGTTAAACCGAACGAATGCGATAAGCGAGCCGTTTGCTGCTTAACGCAGCGGCCAGCGCAGGATGCGCGAGCAGGTTCTTGCGCAAGCGGGAGGCGCTCGCCGCCGGGCGCGCGAACACACCCACCACATTCTCGTTGCGCGGAAGCGTGGTGCTGAAGGCCGACCGGAAACACGCCCGCACGCGCGCGTGACGGAAGAATCCACAGCGTTCGAATTCCGCGCGGTGCGCAAAATTGACCACCAGCGTCCCACCGGTGGAAAGGTGTGCGAGCAAACGGCGAAACCAAGCGGCATCTGCATCGACGGCGCGCACCGGCTCTCCCTGTGAGGCGCCGAACAGATCGTCGACAATCAAATCGAAGGGTGCGCCCGTGTAGCCATCCAGCCACGACGTCGCTTCGGCATGGTGCAGATCGACACCCTCTCCGGTAGCGCCGAAGAAACGTTCGGCGACGTACAAATGTACGCGGTCCCGTTCCACACCGATGATCTCACAGCCGGCGCAGTAGCGCCGGAAAAGGCCGACCACCGCGCCACCGCCGACCCCAAGAAGTAGAATGCGGCGGACGCGATCCGCGCGGAACAGAAAGGCGGGCAGCATCAACAGATCCCAAATGTCGCCGGTGACCGGTTGCCGCGCATTGTAGGCGCTGTGAAATACGCCGTCGGTGTACAAACGCCGGGAGTGACCGGCGCTGCGTACCTGGTAGTGCGTTCCCCCGCTGCGTTTCTCCCAAAGTACCGCCATGGCCTCGACACAGTAACAATTTACGTCCACCGGCTGACGCTATGCGTCGCCCTTTTACTACCGCTCGTGCCTCACCAACACCGGGGCAGCGACGTCGTACCCCTTCAACCAATTGTTATTTATACATTATCTGCCTAACACGCAAAACTGGCACGATATCTGCTTTATTCCAAAGCATACCGTGAGAACGGTGGGTGTGTTTGAGAAAACTTCTCCTCCTCGTCCCGTTATGGGGGTGCTGGGAACTCGGGCCAAGGATGGCCCATTTTTCCATCCCGTTCCCCTTTTCGACAGCCAACCCCAAAAACGGCCACGCGGCGAAGGGCCCGACGCCGCGACTACTGCCAGCGGATGACGAAAAAACCATCCAGCGCGTCGCGAATCATGGCAATGGTGACGTTGGATCGGTCCTGGGGCAAACCCCACTTTGCGCAAACTAGGCGCTCGACGTGGGGCTGCTTGGGAGAGTTCAGTTCCAATATCGTCGCCACGACCATGTAATCGGTACCCCCCGAATCATCCCGCTGGCCGACACGCAGGAAACGTCCGTAGCCGGCGAGGGTATACCTGAATTCGCTGTCCACGCTCCTGACTACGAATGTATCGGGTTCGACCACTTGCTCTGCCGGCCGGCGGAGCGCGACGTCGAGGGAGCAGTAGGCGCCGTAGCGGTTCACTTGGCCTAGCGCGATGGCGCGTCCATCCTGGAAAAACAGCCGGGAACGACGTGCTGGAACAATGACCGGTTTCTTGAGCTCGAAAGCCGAATCCACCGGCACGGTGAAGTAGGGTGACGATTCGTTTCCGTAGATGTGTTTGGCGTAGTATCCCTGGCAACCGATCAGTACCAAACCCACCGACGCCAACAACAGCGAAGAATAAACGCAGCCGCGGTGGTGGACGAAAATGCGCGCGCGCATGGTGCCTCCTGGTTAGGCAAGGGTCCCGCGCAGTTAGACGCCTTCGATCGGGTCCGAGTTCCCGGCACGCGACTGCGTTCTCCCGAACCGCGGGTGGTCTCCCGGCTATTCTTTCAGTTTGATCTTCAAGCGTCCTTCTTCCACCACCAGGTGTTCGATCCCGTCGGCGAACGTCTTCCAGAAACCCTCGGCCTGGCCGAACTCACGCACCAGATCGATGTTCTTTATCCCACCCAGCCACGCATTCGGAATCGGTACGCCCATGATACTGACGCCCTTCAACACAATAATGGGACGACCCGCGCTGAACGCCATCTCCAGACCGGCCTTCACTTTTAGGGTCTGCCCTCCCAGGATCGGAAAATCCGGATCGAGCGGCACGAGCAGATTGGCGCTGACCAGGTTATCGGACAAATCGATCGCGAGCTTGCGCGCGAGATCAGTGTTTTTCGCAACCAGGGCGTTCAGCTCACGTTCACTCAAAGCGATTTCGCGTCTGGCGCCTTCCTCGCTGTATCGTTCCGGCGCTGCGCCTCCAGGTACGCCCCGGTGGTGCGCCGCCGAATCGAGACGTTCGAGTTTATCGGCGAGTGCCCGTTCCTCCGGGGGACTCAGCGTGGTCGGCGTAAAGTCGCCGGGGAACACGTACGACCGTACGATCCAGAACGTGACGGCCGCAGTCACGACGACCGCCGCCACCACCAATAACGTGACAGTGAAGCACCCGAACTTGCGCTCCGTCCCGGGTTCGGTGCGGGGAGTGTTTGGATCGTTCATTTTTCTCTACTCAGCTCTTGGAAATAATACAGGGCCTCACGACGTCGTTGACGTTCGATCACGTTCTGTCGATGCGATACCCGACTCTGGGAAAGTGCACGACGACATCGCCCACGCGCTGATCGGACCGGCGAATCGCGACTTCCTGCAGGTCGGCACGCAGGATCTCTCCCGCTACCGGCGGATCACCCCCCCTCCCTTCCGGCACGATTGTAACCCGGGTCTCCGGTTGCAGCTGCTGCGGGTCCAGGACGTCAATCCTGGCCTCGGTCTCCGATTCGCTGTCGCGCGCCACCGCCAGCGCCTGTTGCGCGGCAAGCGCCTGGCAACGTCCGTGGCCCAGCGACTGCATGCGTTCCTCCCAGTCTGTCAAGTTCTCGAACTGCTTAAGGAACTCGGGGCCCTGCGGATACCGGCCACGGAGGAACCAGAGCGGGTAATAGCACTGCACGTCGAGGAGCGACGGTTGCGCCCCTGTAAGGTACCGTGACCCGCCGCCGAGTTGTCGATCTACCCAGTCCAGCTGGGCGCGCAGCTGCGCCAGATAATGTGGCAAGCGGGCGTGCAGCAGGTGCAGGTCATAGTCCGGACCGAAATACAAGCGGCCGCGGTCGCGCGCAAAGTCCGCCGGCAACGTATCGGGTGCCGCCCCGAGCACCAACGCCAGCGCGCAGTCGAACAACGGTCCGTCGGTCCAGCGACTCACGGCCCCGACCAGCGCCGCGACCCGGTCGCGATAAAGCGGCGGCTCCGGGTAACGCCTGTCCAGTTCCTGGATGATGCGCCGGCTGTCGCAATAGATGTCGGCGCCGATCTGCAATACCGGGGTGCGGCGGTAGCCGCCGGTCAACGGGATCAAATCGGGCTTCGGAGGCAGCCTGGGAATTTCTACCGATTGCCAGGACAGGCTTTTCAGGCCCAGCACCAGCCGCACTTTCTCGGCGACCGGAGATTGTGGATAGTGGTGCAGGATGAGGGGTTGAGGCATGGCGAGCTTCACTGACGATGGCCGTCGCGCCATTGTACGAAACCTGCATCCGCCCACCAATCGCGCCTCACGCCACCCGGTTGACAGGCCAAGCCTGCAAGGAATTGGCCCATCGACCGGTCCAGTAGCGCTATGAATCCGCGCACAACGCCGATCAGAGCCGCAGTATTGACTTGCGGACTGGCTGCCGCCTGCTGGTCCAGCGGTGTCGCCGCGGCGCAGACGCTTAAGGACCCGGCGATTTACGTGGCGGCCGACGGCGTCATCCGCTATGCCCACGCATCGGCCAAACCGGTCTGGAGGGCGCTCGCCGGTCACCGCATCACGGGGCTCGCGCGCGCCGGCGACCGCCTGCTGGCGAGTGTCGGGAATGGCCTCCACGCGCTGTCTACCGCGACCGGGGATCGATTATGGCACCGGCACACTCGGTCCCCGGCGTTTGCGCCCACGGTGCATACCGATCGGATTTACGTAGGCACCGAGGGAGGAGCGCTGCTCGCCCTCGAGACCGCGACCGGACGCGTCGTATGGCGGCGTCGCTTTGACGGCTGGGTCTATCCGCCCGCGGTGATCGCCGACACCGTGGTGGCGGGCGGTCAGAGTACCGCGCTGGTGGGCCTGGATCTCGCCGACGGACAACGTGTCTGGCGCTACCGACTCGATCAGGAATTGGTTTACGGTCCGGTGCGCGTCGCCGCCGAGCGCGTCGCCATCACCACCTTTGCCGGCACGCTAGCGGTGCTGACCGCGGCGGGTACACCAGCGTGGACCGTGCGCGATCCGGCGCCGAGCCTGCCACCCGTCGTGTACCGCGGACACTTGTTCACCGCCGGCCTCGACGGCGTGCTGCGCGTCCGGGACGCGGACACCGGCACGCTGATCTGGCGGCGAAAGCTCGCCGATCGGTTTACCTCCCCCCCGGCGGTCACCGCCCACGCCGTGTGGGCGGCGCATGACCGCACCGTGCGGGTCCTGGATCGCGCCAGCGGGCGGATCCTCGCGCGGCACATCGCGCCGTTTTCCGTTTCCGGCCCCCCGGTGCCCACCCACGGGGGGGTTTTGCTCTTTTCGGCGAACGGAGCCCCGTATCGGGTCGGCGCAACCGCACAGGCCGGGCTCTCTTTACACCAACCATAGATCAGGAGAAAACCATGAAGTTTGCAAGAACGACCCTACTCGCTTTCGCCAGCCTGACTCTGCTTGGCGGGGTCAGCCAGGCGGATGACGAACCGTTCGGGGGACCGGGCAGCGTCGAGTACGCCCAGAAACTCTGGCAGGCCTTGGGTAACGCCAACCTCATCGGCAAACGGGCGACGCTGGGGAAACATTACCAGGGGGTGCATCCGCACGGCGCCGTGCTGGACACGATTGAAGGCACGGTCACGGTGGACAGCCAACCGGGCCATGTGATTGTCAAGCGCAACTATGGTGGCGAGAACGTCAGCGTCGAAAAAGTCGCCAACGCGCCGGACAAGTACCTCGGAGCCGTGACCGTGATGTTCAAACGCGAAGCCGGTTACGACCCCGAGAACGGCGACTGGTTCTGGGCCAAGTATCTGCCGAACGGTGATCTGGACAAGAATCCCAAAGGGATGCCGCTGGCCGGGCGGGTAGCCAAAGGTAAGTCGCAGGGCTGCATCGCGTGCCATACCGGGGCGCCGGGCAAAGACATGGTGTTTCTCCATGACCGTTTCGCGCAATGACCCGCGTTGCGATCGAAACCGACCCACCGCGTATCCGGGTGCGCCGCCACCCGGGTCAGGCGCCGGCCGGGCGCCGTCGGTTAGTCTTGCTCCATCCCCGCTAGACGACCGGGCCCGACGTCACCGCCGGTAGACGGCGGTGTGGGACGGGACGGAGGCCGACTCCGTCCCGTACGCCCGGTTCGCTCCCTCCCCGCGTTTAACGGTTCGCGTCCGGTGCGACGCGCGTGGACGTGCGCTGTCAGTAGTCCTTTTTCGGGCGCCGAGATCCTATACAATTTCGCAATGCCTCGCGCTGTAACAACCCCTACCGAGATCGATGCCGCCGGCGAGCGTCACGAATACGGATGGTCGTATCTACTGGCTGTCGCCGCGGATCACAAGCGAGAGTTGTATCTCGCCAACGTCGTGGCCGTGATCGCCGTCGTGGTGAGCGTTCCGATCCCGCTGCTGATGCCGCTTCTGGTCGATGAGGTCCTCCTCGATCAACCCGGGCGACTGGTGGCGGCGATGAATCAGCTGTTCCCAGAGGCGTGGCAGGGACCGGTACTGTACGTGATGGCGATACTGACTTTCACCGTACTGCTGCGATTGACTTCCATCGCGCTCAACGTCGTCCAGACACGCCAGTTCATGCTGGTTGCCAAAGACGTGACCTACCGCATGCGTAAACGGCTGCTCGAATACCTGCAAGGCGTTTCGATGTCGGCGTATGAAACCCTGGGTAGCGGCGGCGTGGCGTCGCGTTTCGTCACCGATATTAATGCGGTTGACGATTTCGTTGGGCAGTCGATCAGCAAATTACTGGTCGCCATCTTGAGCCTGGTCGGTGTGAGCGTGGTGCTGATCTGGATGCACTGGCCGTTGGCGCTGTTCATTCTGTTCATGAATCCACTCGTGGTGTACTGCACGATGGCGCTCGGTAAGCGCGTGAAGACGCTAAAGAAACGCGAGAACACGGCTTTCGAGACGTTCCAGCAGGCGCTGACCGAAACCCTGGATGCGATCGGCCAGATCCGTGCGAGCAACCGGGAACGCCATTATCTCGCCGACGTCATCGACCGGGCGCGCGGAATCCGCCGACACTCCGCCGCGTATTCGTGGAAATCGGACGCGGCGAACCGCCTTTCTTTCGGCGTGTTTCTGGTTGGTTTTGACGTATTTCGCGCGATTTCCATGTTGATGGTGGTGTTCTCCGACTTGAGTGTCGGGCAGATGCTCGCGGTGTTCGCCTACCTGTGGTTCATGATGACCCCGGTGCAGGAAGTGTTGAATATTCAGTATGCCTACTTTGCGGCACGCGCCGCCTTCGCACGCATCAACGAACTCTTGCAGCTGGAACTGGAACCGAAATACCCGCACCGGAGCAATCCGTTCCAGGGGCGACAGACGGTGTCCATTACCCTAAAAGACGTAAGCTTCGCCTACCGACCTGGCGAACCGGTCCTCAAGCGGGTAAATCTACACATCGAGCCGGGCGAGAAAGTGGCCCTGGTCGGCGCGTCGGGTGGGGGCAAGTCGACCCTCGTGCAGGTCATCCTGGGCATGTATCCCCTGCAGGACGGCGACCTGTACTTCGATGGCGTTTCGGTGCGCGACATCGGTCTCGACGTGGTGCGCGACAACGTCACCACCGTTCTGCAACACCCGGCGATCCTCAATGCTACGGTGCGCGCCAATCTGACCCTCGGCCGGGACGCCGAACACGACGCGGTGCTGTGGGAGGCGCTCCGGGTCGCGCAACTGTCGGACATCGTGAAATCGCTGCCGGCCGGGCTGGACACCCTGGTGGGACGCCAGGGCCTGCGGCTGTCCGGTGGCCAGAGGCAGCGACTGGCGATTGCCCGCATGCTCCTGACCCGACCCAAAGTCATCATCCTAGACGAGGCGACCTCGGCGCTCGATAACGAAACCGAGGCCGAGCTGCACGCCGCGCTCGGTCGCAGTCTCACCGGGCGTACGACGTTGATCATCGCGCACCGTCTGAGCGCGGTGCAACAAGCCGATCGGGTGTATGTGTTCGAGGACGGTCATATCATTGAGCACGGGTCTCACGACCAGTTGATCAACGCCGGGGGCTTGTATCACAAGCTGTACGCCGACCTCGCCGACGCCTCCGGATAAGCACCCGTCTGCGCCGCGAACGGTTGTCTTGACATGAATTAAAACAGAGATTTAAAATTAGTGTTTTATTTTTCCGCCATGACTCCCTAAGCGCCGTGCCCACACCCCCGACCAACGTCTATAACGCCGCTGGCGACCGGACCCGACAACGCCTGCTGGAGGCCGCCGCGGTCTGTTTCGCCGAAAACGGTTTCGCCGCCACTTCGATTCGGGACATCACCGCCAGCGCCGACTGCAACGTCGCCGCCGTCAACTATTACTTCGGCGGCAAGGAACGTTTGTATTACGAGGTGTTTGCGGAGCGTTTAACCGAGCTCCGCGAGCGCCGCGTGGAGGCACTGGAAAAGCTCATGGAGCGCGACCCCATCACGCTGGAGGAAGTTCTGCGTACTTTCGCCGATGCCTTTCTCGAACCCCTGATGGACGGAAATCGGGGCCGCATCACCTTAGCGCTGCTGATGCGGGACTTCCTGCAGTCCTACCTCCCCCAGGGCATGATCTGGCAAGTCATGGTGCAACCCACGCTGGCGACGTTGTCTAAGGCAATGAAAAAGGCCTGCCCGGATCTGAAAGACGAACAAGTCCAGTGGTGCATTCAGTCGCTGGTGGCGCAACTGTTTCATTTTCTGAATATGCAAAAAATCGCACGCGAAACGCCCGGTACTGTGCCCGCGTGGACCGGCCTGTCCGACGCCGTCGAACACATCATCCGATTCACCAAAGCCGGCGTGCGGGACTACCTGCGAGCGGGGATCGCGTGAACCGGCAGGTCCGCCGCGGGTTGCTCTTGGCCCTGGCGGTCAGCGCCGCGGGCTGCGTGAGCATCCCCGAGCCGCGTCGCTCACAGTCGCCCGTGACCGTACCCGCAACCTGGTCGCAGAACGGCGCCGGGGCGCTGGTTTCGCAATCGTGGTTAGACGATTTCGCCGATGCCGATCTGCGCCGGTTGATCGACTCCGCCGTAACGCAGAACTTCGACTTGCGGGCGGCCGCGGCGCGGGTTCAGGTCGCCCGCGCTCAGGCAACCATCGACGGTGCAGACCTGTGGCCCCAGGTGGCGGCCAGCGTCGGCGGCGCACGCAGCAAGCGCAACGCCGCGGGCGGCCAGGCTATCGTTGCCACACGGAGTAACACGTTCTCCACCGGGCTGGACGTCGGGTGGGAGGCGGATGTCTGGGGCAAATTGAACCATCAGGCGCGCGCCGCGGCGTATGATGTGGAAGCCACCCAAACCGACTTCGACGCGGCGCGTCTGTCGCTGGGCGCCAACATCGCCCGTACCTGGTTCGATGCCAAAACCAGCGGCCTGTTGCTGGCACTGGCGCAACAGACAGTAGCAAACTTCGAAAAGAACCGTGCCACCATAGAAGAGGGTTTCCGCGACGGTATCAATACGGCGCTTGAAGTCAGATTGTCACGCGCCAACGTGGCATCTGCGGAAAACGAGGTCGCCGTGCAGCACGCGCGACGTGACGAAGCGGTCCGCACCTTGGAGATTCTTGCCGGACGGTATCCCGCTGGCGAGTTGGTCCCGACGGCGGATCTACCCGCGCTGACTCAGGGCGTTCCCAGCGGCCTACCCTCCGAACTGCTGGATCGCCGCCCCGACGTCGTCGCCGCCTACATGCGGCTCGCGGCCGCGGACGAACGGGTGGCGCAGGCCGCCAAGGACCGTCTGCCGAGTTTCCGTCTCACCGCCAGCGGCGGCACCAGCACCAGCGACCTCGAAGACCTGCTGGACTCACGGTTTCTGATCTACACGATCGCCGCGAATGCGACCGCCCCGATCTTTCAGGGCGGGCGGTTACGGGCGGCGCAGGAACGCGCAGTGGCCAACGCCGATACGTTGCTCGCGGATTACGCGCAGACCTTGTTGCGCGCCTTTCAGGAGGTGGAAACGGGGCTTGCCAATGAGCGCTACCTGGCGGACCGCGAAGCGGCGCTGCGCACCGCGCGCGAAGAATCGATTGGCGCGGAACAACTCGCCCTCGAGCAGTACCGGGCCGGGCTGGTCGATATCATCACCTTGCTCGAAGCGCAACGCCGATCGTTCAACGCGCAAAACTCGTTTATTCAGGTCGCCAACGAACGCGTGCAGAACCGGATCGGTCTTTACCTGGCCCTCGGCGGAAGCTACGCCGCGTTGCCGGTCGCCGCGCGCGGATCGACGCGCACGAACCCGCCCACCGCGATGGCGAAGAGCCCGCCGCAATGAAACGCTGGCTCAGGATCCTCCTGCCTCTCGGAGTCATCGCGGTAAGCATAGGTATTGCGTTCGTCGCAGTCGCCACCAAACCGGAGGTCGTGACCCGTGCGCGGCCTCTCGTCATTCCGGTGGTCGAGGCGCTGCGGGTGCACCTCGGCGAGTATCGCGTTCGGGTGCGTACACGAGGCACGGTTCGTCCGCGTACCGAGAGCACCCTATTCCCGGAGGTATCCGGGCGGGTCGTCCACATCGCACCGAACTTCCGTCACGGGAGCTTTTTCGAGCAGGGCAACGAGCTGTTGCGCATTGACGCGCGAGATTACCAGACTGCCGTGACCATCGCGCGCGGCGAATTGGCGCAGGCCAGACTCGATCTCGCCGAGGAGCAGGCGCGTGCCCGGCAGGCGGAGCGGGACTGGAAACGGCTGGGCGAAACCGGCAGTCCCAGCGCGCTTGTGCTGCGCAAACCCCAGGTTGCAAGCGCCACGGCGGCAGTGGCGGCGGCCGAGGCCCGTCTCGCGCAGGCACGCCTGGATCTCGAGCGCACGCGCATCGACGCCCCCTACGCAGGCCGCGTCCTGGAGCAGAGCGTCGACATCGGGCAGTACGTGACTCCGTCGACGGTACTCGGGCGAGTCTACGCCGTGGACTATGTCGAGGTACGCCTGCCGCTGACCGACCGCCAGTTGGAGTTTCTCGCCGTGCCTGAGGCCTACCGCGGCGAGGGGGAGAGTCCCCAGTCCTCACAACCTGCCGTGTCCCTGTCCGCGCAAATCGGGCGACAAACTTATTCCTGGACAGGAAGGATCGTTCGCACCGAAGGTGCGATTGACACAGCCAGTCGGCAGACATTCGTCATCGCGCAAGTGGACGACCCTTACGGTCGCCGCGACGAGGGAACCCCACCGCTCAAGGTCGGGCAGTTCGTCGAGGCGCTCATCGAGGGGATCGTTCTGCGAGATGTGTTCGTGATTCCGGTGGCGGCGTTGCGCGATTTAAACAGTGTTTTTTGCATTGACGAGTCGAATCGTCTCGTGCGTAAGACCGTGGACGTGTTGTGGACCGATCCCGAGGAGGTCGTCGTCACCGGTCTCGGCAACGGCGACGCGGTGCTGCTGACGCCTTTGACCGCGGCCACCAGCGGCACTCAAGTACAGCCGCGGTTTTCCGGCGATGCTGAAACGGCATTGCGGCCACCGCGCGACCGCGCAGGAGATCTTTGATGGCCAGCGCCATCCGTTGGTTCGCACGCAACGGGGTCGCCGCCAACCTGTTGATGATCCTGATTGCGGCTCTGGGTCTAAACGCGGTGCTCAACCGCATCCCTCTTGAAGTCTTTCCCGAATTCGAACTCGATATCGTGCGGGTGACGGTACCGTTCCGAGGAGCAACGCCGGCGGAAGTGGAAGAAGGCGTCATCGTTCGTGTGGAAGAGGCGCTGTTCGACCTCGAAGGCATCAAAGAGCTGCGCTCCGAGTCTAACGAGGGGTATGGGCAAGTCAGCGTCGAAGTAGATAGTGGATACGACCCACGCGAGTTGCTGAACGACATCAAGAACCGGGTTGACGCTATCAGCACTTTTCCGGAGGAAATAGAACGACCGATCATCAGTCTCGCTCAAAGGCGCCGCGAAGTGATCAGCGTCGTGGTATCCGGGGACCTGTCTGAGCCGGAACTCAGGCGACTCGGCGAACGTGTCCGGGACGACATCGCCGCGCTGCCCGGAGTCACCCAGGTTGAGCTGACCGGTGTCAGGCCTTATGAAGTCGCGATCGAGTTGTCGGAAAGTACGTTGCAGAAGCATGGGTTGAGCTTCGAGAGGGTGGCCTCAGCGATCAACCAGGCCTCGTTGGATTTGTCAGCCGGAACGATCAAGACCCGCGGCGGCGAAATTCTGCTTCGCTCAAAGGGGCAGGCGTATGTTCAGGACGACTTCGAAAAAATCGTAGTCCTCACGCGCAGCGACGGTACCCGCCTGACCGTGGGCGATATTGCCGAGGTGCGGGACGGGTTCGAGGAAGAACCCCTGACGGCCACCTTCAACGGTCGGCCGGCGGTCGTCGTCGAGGTGTATCGCACCGGGGATCAGAACGCCATCGACGTGGCGAATGCGGTCAAAGCTTACGCGGCGAGCGCCCGCCGCAGCATACCCCCGGGCGTCGACCTCACCGTATGGCGCGACCGCGCCCGCATCGTCAAAGCGCGGCTCAGCACGCTCAGCAACAGCGCGGTGCAGGGAGGTCTCCTTATCTTCCTTCTCCTGACCCTGTTCTTGCGTTTCTCTGTGGCGGTCTGGGTATGTATCGGAATACCGATCAGCTTCATGGGTGCGCTCGCGCTGATGCCCGAGTTGGGGGTCACTATCAACATCATCAGTCTGTTCGCATTCATTCTGGTCCTGGGCATTGTCGTGGACGACGCGATCGTTACGGGTGAAAACATCTACAACCACTTGAAGCGTGAAGCCAACGCTACGCAGGCATCGATTAATGGTACGCTCGAAATCGCGACTCCGGTAATTTTCGGCGTTCTCACCACGGTGGTCGCGTTTGTCCCGCTGCTGATGGTAGAGGGGCTGCGGGGGCAACTGTTCGCACAGATTCCCATGATCGTGATCCCCGTTCTTCTGTTTTCGCTGGTCGAGTCGAAACTGATCCTACCTGCACATCTCAAACACTTGCGCGTATACGGCGACCCCGAACGAAGGCATAACGTTCTCGTCAGGCTGCAACGCAAAGTCGCTCACGCACTTGAAGCCGCGGTTCGAAGATTTTACAAACCGGCTCTGGCAGCCGCTTTACGCCAGCGTTACCTAACACTGTCAATTTTCGCGAGCGTCGGGATCATCGTGCTCACTCTGGTCTTCAGCGGGTGGATCGGTTATGTGTTTTTCCCGCGCGTACAGAGCGAAACCGCGCGTGCCAACGTGGTCATGCCCACCGGCACTCCTTTCGAAATCACTTCATTGCATATCAGCCGCATGGCGACCGCCGCCGAACAGTTACGGGACAAGTACGTAGACCCGCAGACGGATGAAAGCGTCATCAGAAATATTCTCGCGACTTACGGCTCTCTAGGAGTGGGCGGCAGCGGAGGACAATCGCACCTGGGACGTGTAATGTTCGAAATCGTCGCTCCCGAGGAACGTACGCTGGCCGTCACCAGCTCGGACCTGGTACGCGAGTGGCGTCGTATGATCGGGCCCATACCGGGGGCGCGGGAGATTACTTACCGTGCCGAAATCGGCCGCGGCGGCGATCCGATTGATGTGCAACTAAAGGGGGCGGATTTCGACGAACTGCGTGAACTCGCAGACACGGTAAAAGCGCGCCTGGGCGAGTATCCGGGAGTTTTCGATATTGCCGACAATTTGGAGGAGGGCAAACAGGAGATTCAACTGAAGATCAAACCGGCGGCCGAGCAATTGGGGTTAAGTATGGCAGACCTCGCACGTCAGGTAAGGCGTGCTTTCTTTGGCCTCGAGGTGCAACGCATACAGAGGGGGCGTGAGGACGTTCGCGTAATGATCCGTTATCCGGCGGTGGAACGACGTTCCCTGGATAACTTAGAGTCGATGCGTATCCGCACACCCACTGGGGTAGAGGTACCGTTCACGGAAGTCGCAACCGCTACGGTCGGCAAGAGCTACTCCACGATAAAACGTGTCGATCGACATCGCACGATTAACGTCACGGCGGACGTGGACAAGGAGTCCGCAGACCTGGAAGGTATTAGAGCGGATTTGACTGATTATCTGAAGAACCTCCTTGCCGACTACCCGAACGCACGATTCAGTCTCGAGGGCGAAGCCCGCGAGCAGGCGGATTCGTCCCGCAGCTTACTGTTCGGCGCCTTCTTCGTGTTGTTCGCCATCTACGCTTTGCTGGCGATTCCTTTCAAGTCCTACCTGCAACCGGTTATCGTGATGTCGGTAATCCCGTTCGGGGTCGTCGGGGCCGTACTCGGCCACGTAACGCTGGGTATGCAGTTAAGCATTTCAAGCGTAATGGGAATGCTCGCTCTGGTCGGCGTAGTGGTCAACGACAGCCTCGTGCTGGTGGATTACATCAACCGCAGGCGGCGCGAGGGTGTTGAGCTCATCGAAGCGGTCATTACCGCCGGAGTAGCGCGCTTCCGGCCGGTCTTCCTCACTTCATTGACGACCTTCGCCGGTCTGGTACCTTTGATTTTTTTCGAAAAGACCACCCAGGCGCAGTTTCTTATCCCGATGGCGGTCTCGCTGGGGTTTGGAATACTCTTTGCGACGTTCGTGACCTTGCTGTTGATTCCCATCAATTATCTGGTTTTGGAGGACGTGCGCCGGCTGGTGCGCCCGACGCGGGAGGCGGCCGTCGTGTCGCCGTCGTGAATGACCCGCATCCGTTCACGGCATCGCGCCCCGGGGTGCGATGCCCGTGAATTCGCGAGTCCGTCAGCGATACGGGTTCCTTCAACCGCACACTCGCGCTTGTATTTTGTCGTTGAACGGCGGTTTTGCGTCCTGCCACTGTTGGGCCTGCGGTGCGGCAGACTGACCGGTGATCCTATCGGTGACCTCTATTCGATGGAACCGATCTTCGGAACAGTTAGAGACGCGCTGTATCTCCGTGTCCTGCTCGGAACCGAGTATTCTCGACAGAATACGAATACGATAGCGCACGCGGTCCCCTTCACGGACGATGCTGTCCGTATCCAACAGCACCTGGTTCGTACCCAGCGCTTCAGATCCTTCGCTGTACATGACTTGACCTTCATGGAGTTTTTCCCAGCTCTCAGCGAACGTGTTAGCGGCAGCCATAAGAGCGATGACGAGAACACAGAGGCGCTGATGGGCTGTAGTCATGGAGAACCGCCGAACTGCGAATCGCAAGTAATCAATCCGCGACACGCCAGCCCGCCGTGAAGCGCATGCGGTCGACAAGAGGGGGTGGGCAACGCGCGCCCACCCCGTACGTCTAGATACCGCGGCGGACCGGCGGAGGTCGCCAAGGACACACCGCGCACAGCCACACCGGATTCATCGTCACTTCTTGTCGCCATCGACCGTTTCCTGGGCGGCGTCCACGGCTTCGCCCGCCTGTTCGGCCGCCGCCTCACCCATCTCCTTGGCACCCTGCGCGCCCTCCGCCGCCGCCTCCTGGGTCGCGTCCATGGCGTCGCCGGCCTTCTCGGCCGCCGCCTCACCCATCTCCTTGGCGCCCTCCATGGCTTCCGCCGCCGCCTCCTGGGTCGCGTCCATGGCGTCGCCGGCCTTCTCGGCCGCCGCCTCACCCATCTCCTTGGCGCCCTCCATGGCTTCCGCGGCGGCCTCCTTGGTGGCCTCTATGGCTTGTTCGGTCTTCTCACCTGCGGTCTGGGCCGCATCTTTCACCGCATCCTGCGCTTTTTCCATCGTCTGTGCGGCATCCTTGTCGTCACCGCAGGCGGTCAACGCCAGCGCCACAACCAACGCGCCCAAAGACGCTCGTCGACGAATTTTCAACATCGTATTCAACATCTTGCTCTCCTTTCTCAATCCACAGGGGTTTCCCAACTCATACGGCACACATGGGCCACGGTGCCGTTACCGGCTTCCCGCCCGCGCAGCCGCCATCCCCCGCAGCACGAGTCATCGCGCTGTGAATACCGCCCTCCTGTCCGTCGCGCGCGCAAGTAACCGACCTGCGCGCGGTCCGAATTCTGGTCATCGATCTCACAATGAATTCAACAGGGTTTCCGCGTCGCTTACTTCGAACTTACCGGGCGCCTCGATGTTCAGCTGAGTAATCACGCCATCCTCCACGAGCATGGAGTAGCGTTGCGATCGAATGCTCATCCCCCGTTCGGTCAGATCGACCTCCAAACCCATTGCTTTCGTGAGTTCGGCGTTGCCATCCCCAACCATCATTACGTTATCGTCCGCATTGTGTTGCTTGCCCCACGCATCCATCACGAATGCATCGTTTACCGACAGGCAAACGATCCGGTCCACACCTTTTTCTCGCAGCGCATCGGCATGCACGACGTATCCCGGTAAGTGGGCCGCCGAACATGTCGGCGTAAACGCTCCCGGCAATCCGAACATCGCGACTTTGCGACCGGTAAAAAGCTCGTCGCTAGTGAGGCTGGCGGGGCCGTCTTTAGTCATGTAAGTGAGGGTTACAGAGGGAACTTTGTCTCCGATTTTCACAGTCATTTCGCGCTCCTTTTAATGCGGCCGACCCCGGGTCCCGGGACGTGTCGCTGCTGTTTACGGGTCTAGCGGGGCGGTTCAGGGACAACGACGGATCCGCGTTCGGCCCTCCATTGCAGAATCCCGTCGGTGACGTTGTAAACTTTGGCGTAGCCCATCTTATCCGATAGGTGTTGTGAGATCGCTTGCGTACGCGACCCCACCGCACAAATCAGTGCGAACGGTCGACCCGGATCGACAACCTGTTCCAGTTGCTCTATCCACGCCCGAACATCGTAACGGCCATACTCATCAAAAAATGTGATCAAATGACTGCCTTCAATCACACCGGTTTCGCGCCATTCGGGCGGCGTGCGCACATCGATGAGCGGCACGCCTTTCCCCAACAGGCCCTGCAGTTCCTGATTGTTGACTTGCACGACTTCGGCACCTGTTGGCATCGGCGCGATCGCCAGCAACGTCACAACTAGCGCGAACAGCGGTCGCGCCGCGCGGTGTGATTTCCCTGCGTTCCGATACGAGTCGACCATGCGAACGCGCCCAGAGTCCCCGTCACGCACACCGCAATCCTCACGCCGCCGTTCCACCCGGTCACCCGTTGTGCGCGCGTTGTCCGCGGTCGCCGGCTCCGCGCGTTACGAAGTCTTGTATACGAGAAACGGCCTGCTCGAGGCGGAACAGCTCGTTGGTATACGATAGCCGTACGTAGCGCTCCGGCGCGTTTGTGCCGAAATCGCGACCGGGGGCAACCGCCACGTGTACATCGAGCAGCAGATTCATGGCAAACGCCTCGCTGTCTTCGCAGAACGCACTGACGTCCGCGTAAATGTAAAACGCCCCTTGCGGCACGACCGGAATACCGAAACCCAGGTTCCGCAGCGCGGGAACCAGGTAATCCCGGCGCTCGCGAAACCGCGCCCGCCGCGCTTCCAACTCCGTTCTCACGCCGGCGTCGAAAGCCGCTAAGGCTGCGTACTGCGCCGGGGAACTCGGCGAGATAAACAGGTTCTGGGCGAGTTTCGTCAATTCTCGCAGATATTCATGCGGCGCCACCAACCAGCCCAGGCGCCACCCGGTCATCCCGTAGTATTTAGAGAAACTGTTAATCACGAACGCGTTGGGCGAGTATTCCAGCGCCGAAATGCATTCAGTATCGTAACCCAAACCATGGTAGATCTCGTCGGAGACCACGACGCCACCGTTTCGCTCCGCGACCTCGATGATACGCCTGAGTTCTAGTGGATCGATAATCGTACCGGTCGGATTGCAAGGGCTCGTCACCAATACCGCCTTAGTGCCGGGTTTCCAGTTCCGCTGCACGAGCTCCGCCGTCAGTTGAAAATTCGTCGACGCATCGACCGGAATTCCGACCGGAGTTCCACCATACAATTGCACCAGATTGCTGTTACAGGGATAATTCGGATCGGTCATCAACACGCGGTCACCGGGGTCGACCAGGGTGGCGAACACCATCTGCAAGGCTCCCGAGGAACCTGGCGTAACCAGAATTCTCTCAGATCCCGGCCGGATGCGGGCCGGATAGTGATTGTCAATGACTTCCCGGAGCGCGGGCACTCCCGTAGCCTCCGTGTAGCCGGTGTGTCCGTCCTTGACGGCCCGGATGCCCGCATCGGCAATTCCGGCCGCCGTGGGAAAATCGGGCTCCCCCAGTTCCAGATGGATGACAGGCCGTCCCGCTCGCTGCAAGGACATCGCGCGGTCCAGAACTTCCATCACGTGGAACGGCTGAATCGCCGCCATACGTTCAGCCAACCTGGTCATACGGGGTCAGGATGCTCACGCGGAGTAGAGTGAAACCGGGATAGGCGCTTATCAAATCTGGAACCGACATTATACCCTCAACCCGCCCGAAATAAGACGATATTGTCCACAACCGGCCGCAGCGGTCGAAAACCCGTGCTCCCAAGGGTTCTATTGCGTCATTCCGATCTTTGTAGTACAACTTCGCGCTTATTTTTAGCGCAGTCCCGTTCATTAAGGAGTCGATTACCGGTGGCCACTTCAAAGAAGAAGGCTAAGACGACCACGAAGAGGAAACCCGCTCGAAAAAAGGCGGCGAAGAAAACGTCGCGCGCAAGAAAAACGACGAAAAAGACGCGTACCGTGAAGATTACCGCCCGCAAGAAGAAAAAAACCAAATCGACGAAGAAACCCGCCCGGAAGAAACCCGCCAGGAAGAAAACCGCCAAGAAAGTCGCCAAGAAACCGGCGAGGAAGAAGAAACCGGCGGCCAAGAAAGCCAAAAAACGACCAACCAAAAGGACCGCCAAAAAGTCAAGCGCCAGGCGCACGCCTGCCAAAAAATCCACATCGGACTCTTCGCTGATACACGGCATCGAGCCGTATCAGCCCAAACGCGGCGAAGAATATATGAATGAAACACAGCGTGGGCATTTCAAAGCGATTCTGAATGCGTGGCGGCAGCAGCTCGTCGATGAGATTTCCCGCACGTTACACACGATGCAGGACGAAACGGTTAATCACCCGGATCCAAACGATCGCGCCACGCAGGAAACGGATATGTCGCTCGAACTGCGCAGTCGAGACCGGGAACGCAAACTGATTCGCAAGATAGACGAGACGTTGTCTTGGATCGATTCCGGCGACTACGGCTACTGCGAAAATTGCGGCGTCGAGATTGGTATAGAGCGGTTGGAAGCACGGCCGACGGCGAGCCTGTGCATCGACTGTAAAACGTTGGACGAAATACGCGAGCGGCAAATGATATAGGGGGAGCGATGGTCACACTTTTCGGTGGGGGCCTAAGGTCCCCTTTTTTGTGCCCGCCCTAGCATGGGCTGGTCCACCGCCGCGCACGGAAATGTACCGGTAAATTCCGATTTTCGGCCCGCTTGGTGGTGCCGAAACGCGCACCTGCAGACCCTCTGGCCCTATTTTCGGCGGCCGCTTCCCCAGCCCCGCTACGAGCGTGAGCGCCTCGAATTGCCGGACGGCGACTTCCTGGACCTGGACTGGGTCACCTCCCTCCGTGAAGGCCCGCTGACCATCGTCCTGCACGGCCTGGCGGGTTGCTCGAGATCCCATTACGTGCGCGGGGTCGTCACGGCGCTGGCGAATGTTGGAATTCGTTCCGTCGTCATGCATCACCGCGGTTGCAGTGGTCAACCCAACCGCCTGGCGCGCAGTTACCATGCCGGGGAAACCGGGGACATTGCGACCCTGGTGAATATCGTCAGAGACCGCTATCCCGACACACCGCTGGCGGTGGTGGGTTACTCCCTGGGGGGTAATATTCTGCTCAAGTGGCTCGGCGAAAACCGCAGTCCACCGGTCACCGCCGCGGTCGCGGTATCGGTTCCGTTTCTCCTCGACCAAGGCGTAGCGCGCATGGAGCGAGGCTCGTCACGCCTTTATCAATGGCACCTCGTCCGCCACTTGAAAAGCGCTGCCCGGGAAAAGTTCTCGCGCCGCGAACCCAGTCCGATCGATCTCAAGGAACTCGAGACCTTGAGAACGTTTCGGGCGTTCGATGATCGAATTACCGGACCTCTGCACGGATTCGAGAGCGGCGCGGAGTATTACCGACGCTGCAGCAGCCGCCAGTACCTGGCCGCTATCGATGTTCCGGTACTCATACTGCAGGCGTTGGACGACCCCATGACCGCCGCCATGGCGATTCCCACTCGCGATGAGTTATCGCCTACAATACACTTGGAACTAAGCGCCCGCGGGGGGCACGTGGGATTCGTGAGTGGCCGTTGGCCCTGGCGCGCGCGCTTCTGGCTCGAGGATCGGATCAGCGAATATCTCGGCTCAATGCTCAATCCAACTGGATCACGCCATGACTGAAATCACAGTTATTCCCGGAGACGGTATCGGACCCGAGATCACCCGCGCTACGTTGCGGGTTCTGGATAAACTCGACTGCGGTCTGCGTTACGACACAAGGCTTGCCGGCGTCGCGTCGCTGGACGAAGGCGGTGATCTGATTCCCGACCCTACGCTCGAGTCAATCGAGCGCAACCGGGTGGCGCTTAAAGGCCCGTTGACGACTCCGGTGGGTAAAGGTTTCACCTCGATCAACGTACAGTTACGCAAGACCTTCGATCTCTACGCCAATGTTCGGCCAGCCATTACGCGACCCGGAATCAAGTCGCGTTACAAGAACATCGATATCGTTACTATCAGGGAAAATACGGAAGGCATGTATTCCGGCGAGCGCCAGGAGGTCTCCGAGGATCGATCCCGCGCCGAATCGGTGAGCGTGATTACCCGGCATGGGGCTGAACGCATTATCCGCTTTGCTTACGAGTTCGCGCGCAAACGGAGCCGACAAAAAGTAACCGTCGTGCACAAAGCGAATATTCTGAAGGCTACATCGGGCCTGTTTTTGGAGGTGTCGCGCGAGATCGCAAAACGCTATCCGAACATTGAAACGGTCGAAATGATTGTCGACAACACGTGTATGCAGCTGGTCATGAACCCCCATCAATTCGACGTGATCGTAACGACCAATCTATTCGGCGATATCATATCGGATTTGTGCGCCGGTCTGATCGGCGGTTTAGGGATGGCTCCGGGCGCCAATATCGGCGACGACATCGCAATATTCGAGGCAGTCCACGGCTCCGCCCCGGACATAGCCGGAAAGAAGATCGCCAATCCTTCGGCGCTGATGCTTGCCGCGGCGTTGATGTTGGATCAGCTCGAACTGGCGGAACCCGCGCACCGCATCCGACATGCGATCCGTGAAGTGCTCCGCACCGGCGATCGGGTGACCCGGGATTTGGGCGGCACGGGCTCTACGGAGGAGTTTACCGACGCGGTTCTCGAACGACTGTAGGGGTTCAGCACTGCTGCCACGGCAACCCGTCATGCCGCCAGCCGCCCATGGTGCTGCGGTGGTGTTCGGGATCGAGTGGCCCCTCGAACCCCCCTACGACGTTGTAAATGTTCGGTATCCCCGCTTCCAGCAACTTGGAGCCCGCCTCCACGGAACGGCGTCCGCTCCGGCAAATGAGTACCACAGCGGGCGGCGACTCTTCGTCCGCGCCGAGGAAACCGCCCAACAACACTTCCCTGACCTGCGCGACGAATCGCGGATTGGGTGTCCAATCCGGCTCATCGAGCCACGCGATGTGAATCGAATCTTTGGGATGCCCGATCATCAGATGTTCCATGGTCGACCGGATATCGATGAGTACCGCTTGTGGATTCTTCTGCAACATATCAAACGCCTCGCGGGGCGTCAGATCTTGAGGCTTCGGTGCGTCCGACACGACAATCTCCGAAAGAGGTGGGGTTGACGAAAGTTTGAACGAGACTCCGACCCCAGATACTGGCAAAAACCGATCAATGTCTCAACGGGAAATCCATAACCTGCCGCATGAACCGTCATTTTGAGCCGCGGGTGTCGGACCTCAGGATTCGCGCTCGAGCAGCAGGGATACCGGGCCGTCGTTTACGGACTCGACGTACATGTGGGCACCAAACTCTCCGGTAGTGACTTCGCAAGCCCCAGCGGTTTTCAACAGACGCACAAATTCGGCGAATAACGGCGCCGCCTGATCCGGGGCCAGGGCGCTCGAGAATTCTGGCCGGCGCCCGCGGCGCGTGTCACCATACAAGGTGAATTGGGGGACCGCCAGCAGTGCCCCGCCGACGTCGGTGACCGAGTGATGAAAGCGTCCGAGCTGGTCGGGAAACACCCTTAGATTCAATACCTTATCAACCATGGGGGCGAGCACCGTCGGCCCATCCCGTGACCCGAAACCGACGAACAGCAGCAAGCCGGTCGGAATTTCGCCGAGCGTGCGGCCACCGGTGGCCACCGACGCGCGCATGACCCGCTGAACCAGCACCCGCACTGCAAGAAACGGTCAGCCGGAACCCTTGGCGCTCATTATGCCGCTACCGCGTCCTCAGGCGGCGTCGTCGATTGCCTTCATGCTGAGACGAATCCGCCCCTGCTTGTCGACCTCCAGAACCTTGACGCGGATCACGTCGCCCTCAGACAGCATATCGCTGACATTTTCCACCCGCTGGTGGGAAATCTGGGAGATGTGGACGAGGCCATCACGACCCGGCAGGATGTTGACGAACGCGCCAAAATCCATCAATTTAACGACCCGCCCTTCGTAGGTCTTGCCCACCTCCACGTCAGCCGTGATCTCTTCGATACGCCGGCGCGCTTCTTTTCCGGCGGCGTTGTCCACCGACGCGATCTTTATCGTGCCATCATCGGCGATATCGATCGTGGTGCCGGTTTCTTCGGAAATGGCGCGCACCGTCGCACCGCCCTTTCCGATCACGTCGCGGATCTTCTCTACGGGAATCTGGATAGTGATGATGCGTGGCGCATGTTCGGACATCTCCGGGCGCGGCGACGCGATGGCCTTGGCCATTTCTCCCAAGATATGCAACCGCCCCTGCTTGGCTTGGGACAGGGCTTCGGTCATGATTTCCCGGGTGATGCCTTCGATCTTGATGTCCATCTGCAATGCGGTCACGCCATCCGGCGTACCGGCGACTTTGAAATCCATGTCACCCAGATGGTCTTCATCGCCAAGAATGTCGGTGAGCACCGCAAACTCATCACCTTCCTTGATCAATCCCATCGCCACACCGGCCACCGGTGCCTTGATATTGACTCCGGCATCCATCAGTGAAAGGCTCGTGCCGCAGACGGTGGCCATCGAACTGGAACCGTTGGACTCGGTGATCTCCGACACTACACGCAGCACATACGGAAAGTCCTGCATCGATGGCAGCACCGCGGCGATCGCACGCTTGGCAAGTTTTCCGTGACCGATCTCCCGTCGTTTCGGCGACCCGACACGGCCGGTTTCGCCCACGCAAAACGGCGGAAAATTGTAATGCAGCATGAACCGCTCCCGGCTTTCCCCTTCCAGAGCGTCGATGATCTGGGCGTCGCGCTCGGTGCCCAACGTAGTAGTGACTATCGCCTGCGTTTCACCGCGCGTGAACAAGGCGGAACCGTGAGTCCTCGGCATCACACCGATGCGTATGTTGATCGGACGTACGGTGTGTCGGTCGCGCCCGTCTATGCGTGGCTCACCGCCGAGGATTCGTTCGCGTACGACACTCTTCTCGAGGTCCTTGATCGCCCCCTGCACCGCCCCAATTTCCTCGGGGGTGGATTCCTCCCCCGTGAGCCCCTCCACCACACGTTCGCGGATATCCGCCAGCCGGTCCTGCCGACCCTGCTTCTCCACGATGCGATAGGCGTCGGCAATGTCACTCCCAACGAGTTCCTTAACGCGCGCCGCCACAGTCTCGTCCTTCTCCACCGGCGACCAGTCGATGGGTTGCACCTGGGCCGCTTCGCCTAGCTCGCGGATCGCGTTTATCGCCGCTTGCATCTGCTCATGACCATATAATACCGCGCCCAGCATCTGCTCTTCGTTGAGCATCTCCGCTTCGGACTCCACCATCAACACCGCGGATTCAGTACCGGCAACGACCAGGTCCAGTTTCGACTCCTCCTGGAGCGTGGAGATCGCGGGATTCAACACGTACTCACCGCCGACAAAGCCGACGCGCGCCGCACCGATCGGTCCCTGGAACGGAATACCCGACAACTGCAACGCCGCCGAGGCGCCGATCATGGCAACGACGTCCGGGTCGATCTCCGGATCGATCGACATGACCGTAGCGATGATCTGGACCTCGCTGGTGAACCCCTTGGGAAACAGCGGCCGGATGGGCCGGTCAATGAGTCGACACGTCAGAATGGCTTTCTCCGACGGCCGGCCTTCGCGGCGAAAGAACCCGCCGGGAATACGGCCGGCGGCATACGTACGTTCTTCGAAATCCACGGTCAAAGGAAAGAAGTCCCGCGGCTGAACGCTTTTTTCGCAAACGACGGTGACGAGAACCGAGGTGTCTCCGTAGCTCGCCATCACCGCGCCGGTCGCTTGACGTGCGATCTCCCCGGTTTCTAATCTGAACTCGTGGTCCCCGTACTGGAATGTCTTGACTACCGGTTTCACTGATTTGTCTGCCTCTTACTTGCGTAGCCCCAAGCGACTGATCAAACTGCGATACCGCTCGACGTCTTTGGTCTTTAGATAGTCAAGAAGCTTGCGGCGTCGATTGACGAGCCGCAACAAGCCTTGACGAGAATGGTGATCGTGTATGTGGGTCTTGAAATGGGACGAAAGGTCCTCGATCCGGGCAGTCATCAGCGCAACCTGCACCTCTGGGGACCCGGTGTCCTGCGGCCCGCGCTGATATTCATCGACCACCTTGTTCTTCTGTTCGGCGGTTAAAGCCATTGATTTTCCTCTAAATATGCTCGAAAAAAAGCCCGCGTATTCTAACTGCCTGCCCCCCCCGTCACAACCGCGACGGGCACACCGGCGGCGACGGTATAAATCGGTGTAAACACAATGCGTTAAGTAGTGTGGAAGAGGCGTTTCGGGGCCACTCTACCATCGCCCAAGATCTTTCCAATACCCAAAAAACCGGCCCCTTCGGCATACAATCTCACCCAACCGCGCTCCGGCAGGTCTGTCGCCCGCACCGGCTGACCGCGACACAGGTAGTAAGCCGCGTCCGTGGACAGTTTCACCCCGGGCAGATGATGCAAGCCCTCGTCGACCGGGATCAAATGATCATCCAGCTCAGCAACATCCTCGGCGGCGCAGATTCGATCCAGTGCCACGGCATCGCGCACGTCGAATTGGCCCACCCCCACACGCCGCAGCTCCGTGACATGCGCCCCGCATCCAAGCCGTTCTCCGACTTCGTGCGCCAGTCGCCGCACGTAAAAACCGCTGGAGCAGTGAATATCCAATTGCAAATGCTCGTTATCGGGACGGGTCCAGTGCAGATCGTGCACCACCACTCGACGCGGCTTACGCTCAACCTCAATGCCTTGGCGCGCAAGCTTGTAAAGCGGCTGACCGTCCTTCTTGACCGCACTGTACATAGGAGGAATCTGGTCGATCGGCCCATAAAAATCCTGCAACACCTGCCCCACTGCCCGATCTTCGACATCCACCGAATGTCGCGCCAATATCCGACCTTCGGCGTCTCCGGTATCGGTGGACTCACCGAGCTTGAATAACGTGTGATAACGTTTATCCGCGTCGAGAAAAAAGCTGGACGCCTTGGTCGCCTCACCAAAGCAGAGCGGCAGAAGACCGGTCGCGATCGGATCCAGACTGCCGGTATGACCCGCTTTACGGGCGTTGTACGCGTGCTTCGCTCGCTGCAATGCCTCGTTGGAAGTAATTCCTCGCGGCTTGTCCACCAACAAAATTCCGTTAACCGTTCGGCGCCGGTGGGCGCGTTTGCCCCGCTGGGTGCTCATGAATCGTCGCCCGTATCGCGCGTCGTCACGCAGCGATCAATCAATGCCGAGAGCTGCACGCCCTTTTCGACACTGTCATCATATTCGAAACGCAAAGCCGGACAATTCTTCAAATCGACCCTGTGACTGAGCTCACGGCGCAAAAAACCGGCCGCGTGATTCAGCGCGGCCATCGCTTCCGCACTCTCCGCGGACGCGCCGATCCTCGTGACGTACACCCTCGCGTGGCGCAGATCGCGACTCACATCGACCTTCGTAATACTCACCATGCCCACGCGCGGATCCTTCACCTCAGTAGCGATCAAGTGCGCAAGATTACGGCGCACGAGCTCCGACACGCGGCGTGTACGACTAAACTCCCGGGGCACGGTTCCACCTCACTGGAGTTTCGGTTGAACTTCGATGGTCCGGAAGATTTCGAGCTGGTCTCCGACTCTGACGTCGTTGTAATTCTTGATACCGATCCCACACTCAAGGCCCGCTTTGACTTCCGCAACGTCTTCTTTGAAGCGGCGTAATGAATCTATCGAACCCTCGAAGATCACCACGTTATCGCGTAACACGCGCACGCTCTCGTTGCGCCGCACGGCACCTTCCTGGACATAGCATCCTGCGATCGAACCCAGCTTCGGTACGCGAAATACTTCCCGGACTTCGACGCGACCGACCACTTCCTCCTTGATCTCCGGAGCCAACATGCCCGTCATTGCGGCTTTCACCTCGTCCACCACGTCATAGATGACGTTGTAATAGTGCACGTCCACCTCTTCCGCCTCGATCAACTTCCGCGCCGCCGCGTCGGCCCGCACGTTGAACCCGATGATGATCGCCCGGGATGCCACTGCCAGGTTGACGTCAGACTCGCTGATTCCACCCACCATCCCATGTACAACCTTGACTTTGACTTCATCGTTGGACAGCTTTTCCAATGCCTCCGTCAATGCCTCCACCGAACCCTGGACATCCGCCTTGACCAACAGATTCAAACTCTTGACTTCGCTGTCGTCCATCTGCTGGAACATGTTCTCGAGTTTTGCCGCCTGCTGACGGGCAAGCTTGACTTCCTTGTGTTTCCCCTGCCGGTGCAAAGCGATTTCGCGCGCTTTGCGCTCATCGCTGACGACCAGTACTTCGTCGCCGGCGACCGGAACCCCCGACAAGCCTTGAATCTCCACCGGCATCGACGGTCCAGCAGATTTGATGCGCTTGCCACTGTCGTCGGACATCGCCCGTACGCGACCGGTTTCCCGCCCGGCGAGAATCACGTCACCGCTTTTCAGCGTACCTTTTTGAATCAACAGCGTGGCGACCGGACCGCGCCCCTTGTCCAAACGCGCCTCGACGACGATTCCGGAGGCGGGACCGCCGTGACCCGCCTGCAGATCCAGCAACTCAGCCTGGAGCAAGATCGCATCGAGTAAATCGTCTACGCCGGCGCCGGACTTGGCCGATACCGGCACCATCAGCACCTCTCCACCCCATTCCTCGGGGATCACCTCGTGTGTCGACAGATCCTGCTTGACCCGCTCCGGATCCGCTTCTTCCTTGTCCATCTTGTTAATGGCCACCACCAGCGGTACTTTGGCGTCCCGGGCATGGCGAATGGCCTCAACCGTTTGCGGTTTGACACCGTCGTCCGCCGCCACCACCAGGACCACGAGATCCGTCGCCTGGGCGCCGCGCGCGCGCATCGCGGTAAAGGCCTCATGGCCCGGCGTATCGAGAAACGTAATCAACCCCTTGGGTGTCTTCACTTGATATGCACCGATATGCTGAGTGATGCCCCCGGCCTCTCCGGCCGCGACTTTCGATTTGCGCATGAAGTCCAGCAGGGATGTTTTTCCGTGGTCCACGTGGCCCATCACCGTCACCACCGGAGGCCGGGACTCCAAATCGGCCTCCGTCTCGGTGGGCTGCTCGCCCAAAAGCAGCGCCTCAGGATCGTCCGGCGCCGCTGGCTTGGCGGTATGGCCCAGCTCCTCGGCGACCAGCATCGCCGTGTCCTGATCGAGCACCTGATTGATGGTCACCATAGATCCCATCTGCATCAAGACCTTGATCAACTCGGCGGCTTTCACCGACATCGACTGAGCCAGCTCACCGACCGTGATCGTTTCTGGAATGGCGATCTCGCGCTTGACCGGGGCGGTCGGTTTTTCGAACCCGTGCTGGCCGGCGGTGCTGGTCCGGACCTTCTTCGGGCGCTGCAAATCGCGCCGCTTTCGGCGTCCCCTGCGGTTCTCCGCAACGTGCAGTTCGTCACGCTTCCCGCGTTCTTTGCGCTCGTCTTTTTCGGCCCGCTTCTGGCGCCGGTCCTCCGCCGGCGGCGCCGCTGGCGCGGGTTCCGCAGGGGTCGGTTCGTCAATCACCGGTGGCGGCGCGGCGGCGGGTTCCGGTTCGATGGGCTCAGTCTGAACGGCCTCGGTGTCGGTCTCCGGCGTCACGGTCTCGGGCGGCGGCTCATGAGCCGCTTCCGCGACCGTTACCGCCTCCGCTAATACCACGTCCCCGGCCGCGTCGGGCTCCGGTGGCGCCGCCTCGGCCGCCGCGTCGCGCGCTTGCGCTTCCTCCAGAGCCTCGGCTTGCGCCTGTGCTTCAGCCTCGGCGCGCGCCTGGCGTTCCTGCTCTTCCAGGATTTCCCGCTTGACAAAAGTGCGCCGCTTTCGCACTTCGACATGAATGGTACGGGCCGCGCCGGTGCGCGAAGTCTGTCTGATCTCGCTCGTGGTCTTTTGTTTCAGCGTGATCTTGTTGCGCTTACCAGCGCCGAGCGTAGCCTTGCGCTCCTTGTCGCCCCGCAAGAAACTGAGCAACGTCACTTTTTCCTGGTCGCTCAGTGAATCCTCCGAAGCCTTGGCGGCGATCCCCGCGTCGGTAAGCTGTTGGATCAGTTTCTCGGTGGGCACACCGATCTGTTCTGCAAACCCTTTTACTGTAATTTGCGACATAATTCGTGTCCTCAAACGGACTTAGGCATTTTCCTCTTCCGCGAACCAAGGTGCGCGGGCAGTCATAATAAGTTCTTCGGCGCGTTCTTTCTCGAATCCGGGAATCTCCAGCAGTTCATCCACGGCGCTGTCAGCGAGATCCTCCTGGCTGCGAATACCGTGACTAGCCAGAACCCGTGCCGTATGTTCGTCCATCCCGTCCAGCTCCAGAAGATCCGGCATCGGTTCGGCGAGTTTGAGCTGCTCTTCCTGGGCAATGGCCCGCGTTACCAGGCTGTCCTCGGCGCGGCTGCGCAATTCGTCGACCAGTTCCTCGTCGAATTCCTCGATGTCCATCAGTTCCTGCTTGGGCACGTAGGCCACTTCCTCGAGCGACGTAAACCCTTCCTGCACCAGAATCACACTCACGTCCTCATCCACATCCAACTGCTCCATCAGCATCTGGCGTACGCCTGCGGACTCCGATTCCTGTTTCTCCGCCGCCTCCTGGTCGGTCATGATGTTGATTTCCCAACCGGTGAGCTCGCTCGCAAGGCGTACGTTCTGTCCACCCCGGCCGATCGCCTGGGACAATTGCGCTTCGTCGACGACCACATCCATGGACTGCAATTCCTCATCGACGATGATCGACTCGACTTCGGCCGGCGCCAGAGCGTTGATGACAAACTGCGCCGGGTCCGGCGACCACTTGATGATATCCACGCGTTCGCCGGCAATTTCGTTGGAAACACTTTGTACGCGCGACCCGCGAATTCCCACACACGCACCCACGGGATCGATTTTCGGATCGTTTGATTTGACCGCGATCTTGGCGCGCAGGCCGGGGTCCCGGGCAGCGCTCAGAATTTCGATAATCCCGTCGCCCGCTTCCGGAACTTCCAGACGAAACAAACTGACCAACAGTTCCGGACAGACCCGATCCAGGAACAGCTGAGGTCCGCGGGGGGCGGGGCGCACGTCGCGCAGGATGGCGCGGATCCGGTCCCCGGGGCGCAATCCCTCGCGCGGGATGGTCGCGGATTTCGGCAATACTGCCTCGGCGCCGCCCAGATCGATGATGGCGTCGCCGCGTTCGCTGCGCTTTACGACCCCGGACAGCATTTCACCGGTGCGCGGCGCGTACTCCGCCACCACACGCTCGCGCTCCGCTTCGCGCACCTTCTGCATGATCACCTGCTTGGCCGCCTGCGCCGCGATGCGTCCGAACTCGACCGGTTCAAGGGGTTGCTCGATGAAGCCGCCCACCTCGGCTTGCGGGTCCTCCTGGCTCGCCTTGCTCAACCGCACCTGACGTTCGGGAAACTCCAGCTCGTCGTCATCGGCGATGATCTCCCAGCGACGGAAAGTATCGTAGTCGCCGGTGTCGCGATGAATACTGACCCGGGCATCGATGTCCTCGCGGTGCCGCTTCCGCGTCGCGGTCGCCAGCGCCGCTTCGATCGCCTGAAAAATGACGTCCTTATCGACCCCTTTTTCGCGGGACAATACGTCCGCCATCAACAATATTTCGTTTGCCATACCCGCCGTTTCTCCTGCATACGCTCGCTTTCAGCACACCTTGTTCGCGCAAATTCGCCTCAATACACCGGTACTAGCCGTGCCTTCTCGATATCCGAGAACGCCAGCTCATGGAGGGCCCCGTCCACTTCCAGTACCACCCGGTCCGGATGCACCGCCTTGAGGATGCCCGTGAAGCGACGCCGGCCACCCACCGGGTGTAGGGTGACCTTGACCCGTTCTCCTATAACCTTCCGAAAATGCTCGGGTTTTCTAAGCGGTCGATCGAACCCCGGCGACGAGACCTCGAGCGTATAGGAATCGCCGATCGGATCCTCGACATCCAGGATCGCACTCAACTGCCTGCTTACATCCGCGCAATTGTCCACCGAAACTCCCTGGGGCCCGTCGATATACACCCGCACCGTGGTGTTGCGGCCGCTGCCCGCCATTTCCACGGCCACGAGCTCGAACCCCAGCGCGGATGCGCCGGGTTCCAACATCGCGTGCAACCGATCGACCAGATTTCTACCCATCTCCGCCAGCAACAAAAAAGTGGGCGTCCGCCCACTTCCGATTCCCGTGCCGGTCATCCTTCTACCCAACCCGCCGGACCCGTCCTAAGGCCACGTCCGACCGACAAACACAAAGCCCCGCAGGAGCGGGGCCGTAGGTGCTTGCCAGCACGTATTGGTAGCGGGGGTAGGATTTGAACCTACGACCTTCGGGTTATGAGCCCGACGAGCTGCCAGACTGCTCCACCCCGCATCAGGGCCACGGAGTGTACCTTACAGCGCCCCCTCAGTTCAAGAGGCGCGACGCCACAACTGTTTGAAATCTCGGCATATTACGGGGGTCCGTCGTCGCATCACCCAGATCCTGGCCTGGTCGCGGGAATTCCACGTGAGGACGCGAAAACCGGCCTCCGGTGGACCGCAAGCGTGCCGGCGCGCCGCCCTCACCGGGCTAGGCCGCCCGCCGCGCGCGGTTTACGAGGCGACGGCTGCCTTGGTCATCCCGTAGAAATGCGGGCTGGTCGCGACGAGTTCATCGTAGGTACCACTCGAAACGATTTGCCCGTGGTCCAGGACGTGGATCACATCACAGATGCTCAGTGTCGTGAGGCGGTGCGTGACCATGATTACGGTGATCCCCTGCTCGAGCCCAGCGATGGCCTCGAGCACCGCGCGCTCGGTCACCGCGTCCAAAGCACTCGTTGCTTCATCGAGTACCAGCACCCGGGGCAGACGATACAAAGCCCGGGCGATTCCGATGCGTTGTTGTTCTCCGCCGCTCAGCCGCACGCCACGCTCGCCGACGTGCGTCTCCAATCCTTCGGAAAGCTCGTGTTCAATGAAACGATCCAGCTGCGCCATGCGTACGGCCCGTTTCACAGCGTCCTGATCGATGTCTTCGGGGCGCTCCCCGAACGCGATATTGTTGCCTATCGTATCATCGGCGAGAAAGATGTGTTGCGGAACGTACCCTAAGTTGCGTTGCCAAGACCTGACATTATCGGACGTGATTTCCACCCCATCCACGCACAAGCGTCCCCCGTCGGGCGCGAGTAAACCGAGTACGATATCTAGAGTCGTCGTCTTGCCAGACCCCGTCGAACCCACCAAACCAACCACCGCTCCCGCATCGATAGACATGTTCAGCTCGGCAAATGTCGGCCGGTCGGTGCCGGGATAAGTAAACGTGACGTTCTCGAGCGACAACCGGTGGCGAAACACAATCGGTGTATCGTTCGGTAATGTGTCGCTGCGCTGTACTTCCGGCCCTCTACCCAAGTCGGCAATCAGGATTTCCAGCGCCGGAACCGAGTAACGCATCTGTGCCGCCCAGTTGAAGAGCTGCTGTATCTGCGGTAGTAAGCGGTACCCGGCGAACGCGTACAAACCCAAGAGCGGCAACAACGCATCGGCCGCGTTGCGCTCCCTGATCAGATGCAGGACGATTACCATGATTCCGCCAAAGGCGATGACCTCGAGTGCATACTTGGGAAGCTGCGAGATGGCACGGCTGGTGGAATTACATCTGGCAAATAACCGGGACGGTTCCGCATACCGCCTTACGAACTGATCTTCCAAACCGATCAGCTTTGCGTACTTGATTATGCCGAATGCCTCCGAGGTCACTTTAAAGCGCCGCCGCCCTGCTTCCGTCGCCAGTTTTCCGATCTTGCGCAGCTTCTTTCTAGACAGTATGAACACCATCCCGTAAGCGGCGCCCAGCACCAGGGCCACGGTCAACGCAATGGTCGGATCCGCGACGACCAGAATGGCGATAATGAAAGTTGCTGTCATGGTTCTTGCCACGATTTGCAACACCGGCACCAGCACCCCATGCGTTACGCGATCGGCTTCAGACAGTATGTTCTTGCTCAGCTCCGTACTGTTGCGACCTAGGAAGAAACCGTACGGCCGGCTGAGATAGTTCGCCAATAAGCGTTTCGAAAGCCGGAACCCGGTAAAGTGGCTGAAGCGGAGCAACGCCCAAATCGTCAGGGCGGTGATCGAGTTACTCAAGAACAGCACCACCAGCACCAGGACTCCGAGCAGAAACAAGAAATCGTTGGTGTTGTCGCTGCCCACCCACGTGTAGAGCGCGCTCAGATACTGATTCGTCTGGATTACCTCGGGTCTTGCCACCACGGCCATGAACGGCATGATCGAGGCTACGCTGGAAGCCTGTAAAACGGCCATGAAAATTACCGCCGCCAGCAACCAGAACAAATTTCTCCTCTCACGTGCGGAGAACAGAGAAAAAAGAATCCTCAGATTATCGAACATTAAAAATGCGGCGTATTCCGGTTCCAGCCCCAAGTATAGTTCGGGCCGGCGCAAATACCTACGGCCCCGGGTCGTAGCGCGGCGACGGACTTAGGGCGATCCGGTCCCTGTCATGCTTGCCACCGCGGCCTGACAAAGATCCCGAACAACGCCGATCCAGGGAAGGATAAGCACCAATGCGCAGGCGTTCAGACCAAGCAGAACCTGGGCTCCCGGCTCGCTGTCGGTCTCGGTACGCACTGACGGCTCGTCGAAGTACATTAACTTGAGTACGCGCAAGTAGTAGAACGCGCCCACCACCGCGAACAACACGGCCAATACCGCGAGCCACACCAGACCTTGATCCACAATCGCCTGAATAACCCACAACTTGGCGAAAAACCCCAAGGTGGGAGGTATGCCGGCCATAGAAATCATCAACAACAGCAGCAGGAACGCTAGCCACGGATGACGTTCGTTCATACCCCGCAGATCGTCAAGTTCGTCGCTCTCGTTGCCGGCGCGCGACAAGAACGCGATCATGCCGAATCCTCCCATCGTCATCAATGCATAGGAAAGGCTATAGAAGAGTGCCGCACTGTAACCTGCGGAGGTGCCAGCGACGATACCGAGCAGCAGATACCCCATGTGTGAAATCGCCGAATACGCCAAGAGCCGTTTGAAATTGGTCTGCGCAATAGCGATTAGATTCCCCGCACCCATGGAAAGCACGGCCAGAATAATCACCATGTCCCGCCATACCGAGTGAAGGTCACCAAGCCCGTCGACCAGAAGCCGCATGATGATCGCAAAACTTGCGATTTTCGGAGCCGTGGCGACGAACAATGTCGATGCCGTCGGCGCCCCATGGTAAACGTCAGGAACCCACATGTGGAACGGCACGACACCAAGCTTGAATGCGAGGCTGACTACGACGAACACGACGGCGAAAATCAACGCCATGTTATTGAGTGACAGTTCCGCGACGGCGCCGCGAACGACACTGATATCCAGGCTGCCCGTCAGGCCGTACAATATCGACATTCCGTACAACAGCATCCCCGAGGCGAGTGCACCGAGCACGAAATACTTCATCGCCGCTTCCGTACCGAGTTCCGAATCGCGCTGAAACGCAACCATCGCGTACAGACAGAGGGACATCAATTCAAGGCCGAGATAAAGGAGCAGAAAGTGGTTGGCCGACGCCATGACCATCATTCCCAACACTGCGAACAAAGCCAGCACCAGGTACTCCCCTTTGAGCATACCGCGCGCTTCGAGATACCGCCTCGAATACACCAAAACCGCGGCGCTCGAAAAACACACCGCCGCCTTCACCACATCGCCCAACAGATCTTTGACCAGCATCTGGTGTAGGAACACCCCGCGCTCTGCAGATGCACCGAACGCTGCGATGAGACCGCCCACGACCAGGGCCGATAACGCCCCATAGAACACGGTTATGCGGCGCGTCTCGGGGATGTATAGGTCCGCGATCAGTATCAGGCCCGCCGCACAGGCAATGAACACCTCGGGTAGAATCGGAAACAGTGTGATCGCTGGCGCCATACCCACGCCTTACGGAAATTTCGTCATAGCAGCATGTTCTACGAGGTGATCCACGGAAGCGTGCATTACTTCGAGTAAAGGATAAGGCCACAGCCCCATACCCAGCACGGCGACCGCGAGCATGGCGAGAAACACGACCTCTCGCGGGGTTGCATCGGACAATGCCGCGACCTCTTCGTTGGCCACCGAACCGTAGATCACGCGTTTATACATCCACAATGTGTAGGCGGCACCGAACACCAACGTCGTTGCCGCCAGCACCGCATACCATATGTTGACCTTGAAAGCACCGAGTATAACTAGGAATTCGCCCACGAATCCGGACGTTCCCGGCAGACCCACGTTCGCCATGGCGAACAGCATCATGAAGGAAGCGAACACGGGCATCGTGTTCGCAGCCCCGCCGTAACTGGAAATTTCCCGCGAATGCATACGATCGTAAAGCACGCCTACGCACAAAAACAGGGCGCCGGAAATAAAGCCGTGCGAAATCATTTGCGCGATACCACCCTCGATGCCCTGAGCGTTAAAAACGAAAAAGCCGAGCGTGACGAATCCCATGTGCGCAATCGAGGAATACGCAATCAGCTTCTTCATATCCTCTTGCACTAGCGCCACTAGGGATATGTACACCACCGCAATCAGAGACAAGGTGATCATGAAGCCTGCTAGATAGTGACTGGCATCCGGGAGGATCGGAATATTAAACCGTAGAAACCCGTAGCATCCCATCTTCAGTAGAATCGCGGCGAGGATCACTGAGCCGCCCGTAGGCGCCTCCACGTGTGCGTCCGGCAGCCAGGTATGCACCGGAAACATCGGTACCTTCACGGCAAACGCGGCGAAAAAAGCGAAGAACAATAACACCTGGGCTCGGAAACCGATTTCAAGTTTGTGAAATTCCAGAATGCCGAAACTGCCACTCAGACTGTACAAGTATAGAAAGGCGACCAGCATCAGCAGCGACCCGATCAGGGTATATAGAAAAAACTTGATCGTCGCATAAATTCTGTTGGGACCGCCCCACACACCGATAATTATGAACATCGGTACCAGCATCGCTTCCCAGAACACGTAGAACAGAACCGCGTCCAGCGCGCTGAAAACACCGATGATCAGTCCTTCCATGATCAGAAAAGCCGCCATGTACTGAGCCACCTGGTTTTGTATGACCTGCCATCCGGCGATAACCACGATTACCGTCAGAAACGTCGTGAGCAGTATCAATGGCATTGAAATGCCATCGATTCCAAGGTGGTAGTGAACGTTGTAAGACTCTATCCAAACGGCCCGCTCGACGAATTGCATTTCGTGGGTCGTGACGTCGAAGTACGTATACAGCGGCAGGCTCAGTACGAATGCCAGGACCGAGACTGCGAGACTGATACGACGCGCGGTCTGTGGAGATCCGTGCCCGGCCCCAAGAACCAGCGCCCCGCCGAGGATTGGCACGAAGGTCAGTATCGTCAGCAGATGAGAGGACAGCAAACTCACGGCTGCAAGAACCAGGTCATGAGTAAAAACAAACCTATAATCATGGCAAACGCATAGTGATAGACATACCCCGTTTGCACCTGCCGAACGACTTGCGAGATGAATGCCACAAGATGTGCGGTGCCGTTTACCACCCAACCGTCGATGACCTTGGCATCCGCAATTCTCCAGAAAGCGCCCCCCACTTTCCGTGCCCCGCGCGCAAATACCCACTCATAGGCTTCGTCAAAACCGTACTTGTTCATCAGAATCCGATGCACGGGGCCAACCTTGCGAACGATCCTGTCGACATAATCAGGACGTTCCAGATACAGGAAGAAAGCCAGCGCAAATCCGCCGAGAGCCAACCAAAATGGGGGTGTTTTGATCCCATGCAGCAGCGCATGCCACGCATCGGAAAGCATATTGTGGCCCGTATACCCTTCTGCCAAGTGCCTGAGCACATCATGTGCGGGAAGGACCTTTATGGATTCGCCAAAGAATCCACCGAACAGCATCGGCTGCATATACCAGAAGCCGGCGATAATGGACGGTATCGCAAGAAACACCAAGGGCACCGTGACTACCCACGGGGACTCACGCAAGTGCCGTCGCTTCTCCTGGCCCATGCGCGGTTTACCGTGAAAAGTGAGAAAAATCAGTCGAAAACTGTAAAACGCGGTAATGAACACGCCGATCGTCAAAGCGATGTACGCAAACCCCGCACCCGTGGCCTCGGAGGCGTGTACCGCCTCGATGATCGCATCCTTGGAGAAAAAACCGGCGAACGGCCAAAAACCCGACAACGCCAGGGCTCCGATAACCGCGGTAATGTAGGTAATCGGCATCGGTCCCCGCAGCCCACCCATTTTTCGCATATCCTGTTCATGGTGCATGGCGATAATCACGGATCCGGCGGCAAGAAACAGAAGCGCTTTGAAGAAGGCGTGCGTACCGAGATGGAATATTCCCGCTGCATATGCCGACGCCCCTAACGCCGCCGTCATGTAACCGAGTTGGGACAAGGTGGAATACGCCACAACTCGTTTGATATCGTGTTGCACCATACCGATTAGCGCCATGGACAATGCCGTCACGGCGCCGACGACCAGAACGACGCTGAGCGCCGTCTCGGAGTACTCAAACAACGGCGACATACGCGCCACCATGAATATTCCCGCGGTTACCATCGTGGCGGCATGGATGAGCGCGGATATGGGCGTCGGACCTTCCATCGAGTCGGGCAACCACACGTGTAGTGGCACTTGCGCCGACTTGCCCATCGCACCTACGAACAGCAATAGACAGATTGCGGTGATCCATCTTCCTTCGGACAGATCCGCCGCCTGCGGAGCACTGGCGAAGACCGCCATATAGTCAAGGCTGCCGAACACGTAAACGATGGCGGCGATCCCGAGCAGGAACCCGAAGTCCCCGACACGGTTCACTAGAAAAGCCTTGAGGTTGGCTGCAATCGCCGACTCACGTTGAAACCAGAACCCGATCAACAGGTATGAAACGAGCCCGACGGCTTCCCAGCCGAAAAACAACTGCAGGAAATTGTTGGCCATGACCAGCATCAGCATGGCAAACGTGAACAAGGAGATGTAACAAAAAAATCGCTGGTAGCCAGGATCCTCATGCATATAACCGATGGTGTAGACATGCACCATCAAAGAAACGAAAGTGACCACCACCATCATGGTCGCAGTAAGTTCATCGATGAGAAAACCGATCTCCAGCGGCAATCCACCGCTCACTCCCCAGACGTACACCGGGCCGTTGAAAGTGTTACCGTTTCCTACATCGATAAACACCAGCACCGAAAGCACGAATGCAATTCCGACGCCCAGTATTGTTACCGTATGCGCTCCCGATCGCCCGATGATCCGACCGAACAAACCGGCCACCACCGATCCCGCCAAACACACAAGGGGTATCGCCAAGTAGACTGACTGCATGCTTTCTGTCATTCGCTACCCCTTCAAACTGCCCAGGTCTTCGACGTTGATCGAGCGCCGGCTTCGGAACAGGACGATAAGGATGGCAAGCCCAATCGCAGACTCGGCGGCGGCAACGGTCAAAATAAAAAACACGAAAACCTGACCTGCGATATCCTGCAGGTAGTGCGAAAAAGCTACGAAATTGATGTTTACCGCCAACAGCAACAATTCGATGGCCATCAGCAGAATCACGACGTTCTTCCGATTCAGGAAAATCCCAACGATACTCAGCGCAAACATAATCGCGCCTAGGATCAAGTAATGGGACAGGGGAATCACGGCTGATCCCGTCGCCGAACGGCTGCCGGCATTTTCACGATTCGCAGGCGGTCTTCCTTGCGTACCGAAACCTGCGTACGCGGATCCTGATACTTGGTGTCAGGCCGTTTGCGTAGCGTGAGCGCGATCGCGGCGATGATTGCAACGAGCAGGATTACCGCCGCCAACTGGAATGGGTACACATAGAACGTGTACAGCAACCCGCCCAACTCCCGAGTATTACTGTATTCCGATCCGTGTCCTTCGGGACGCGGCATATTCGCGGCGCTGAAATCGTCCGTACTCAGAACAACCCCCATTTCGATAACCATGAGCACGGCAATGATCCCGCCGATGGGCAGATACTCGCCGAAACCGGCCCGCAAGCGGGCCAGGTTGATGTCCAGCATCATGACGACGAACAGAAACAGTACCATTACCGCGCCGACGTACACCAAGACCAGCACAATGGCGAGGAACTCGGCTTCCAGAGTGATCCACACGCAGGCGGCACTGAAGAAAGCAAGGACTAAAAACAGTGCCGCTTTGACCGGGTTGCGAATGGTGATCACCATCGCCGCTGCGAACACCATTACGGACCCGAAGAAATAAAAAGCGAATTGTGCGAAGGTCATTCCTGTTTTCGATTTATGTTTGTCAGGTGCCTATCCACGCTCAACGATACGCCGCATCCCGCTCACGTGCGGCAGAGATTTCCGCTTCGTACTTGTCGCCGATAGCCAGCAATTGCTCTTTCGTGATGATGTTCTCGCCTCGATTCTCGAAGTGAAACTCATGGATATCCGTCTCCACGATGGAATCCACAGGGCACGACTCCTCGCAAAACCCGCAATAGATGCATTTGAATAAATCAATTTCATAGCGGGTCGTGCGCCGCGTTCCGTCCTCCCTTTCTTCCGATTCGATGGTGATGGCCAGCGCCGGGCACACCGCCTCACACAGTTTACACGCGATACATCGCTCTTCCCCGTTAGGATAGCGGCGCAGCGCATGCAAGCCTCTGAACCGGGGCGACTTGGGGGTCTTCTCCTCGGGGTACTGCACGGTAATCTTGCGCGCAAACAAATGGTGGCCCGTCACGCCGAGGCCTCGCACCAGCTCCCACAACAAAAAAGTTCGAAAAAACCGTTTAATAGACACGCCGGTATCGACTCAATGAAATATGAACCCTAACGGAGTAAAGAACATGAACACACCCATAACTCCAATCCACACTAGAGTAACCGGGATAAACACTTTCCAGCCAAGCCGCATGATTTGATCATAACGGTAGCGGGGGAAAGTGGCGCGAAACCACAGAAAGAAAAACAACATTATCACGACTTTCATCGCCAACCAGAAAAACGGTGGAATGGCCGTAAAGGGGGCGACATCGAACAGCGGCTGCCAACCACCGAGAAACATGATAGCGGTCAGGGTGGCGATCAGTATCATATTCATGTACTCGGCAAGAAAAAACACAGCGAAATTCATGCCTGAATACTCCACGTGAAAACCCGCTACGATTTCGGATTCGCCTTCGGCCACATCGAACGGTGCACGGTTGGTCTCCGCAACTCCAGAGATGAAATAAACCAGAAACAAAGGGAACAAAGGGAACAGATACCAGTGGTGCAGCCCGCCGGCCTGCGCCAGTACGATTTCCTGCAAGTTGAGACTGCCCGCTGCCATCAGCACGCCGACCAACGCAAACCCCATGGCGATTTCGTAAGCAACGATCTGCGCGGCGGAACGCATTGCGCCGAGAAACGCATACTTCGAATTCGACGCCCAGCCGGCGATGATCACGCCATAGACCCCCATCGAAGTCAGGGCCAGGATATACAGCAGACTGGCATCGATATCCGCAAGGACCCAGCGATCGCTGAGCGGCACCACCGCCCAGGCCGCCAGCGCCGGAGTGAACGCCAGTACCGGCGCCAGCACGAAAAGAAAGCGATTGGCATTGGACGGAACGATGGCCTCTTTCATTAAGAGTTTGAGCACATCGGCAAACGGTTGAAACAAGCCGCGCGGCCCGACTCGGTTGGGTCCGATGCGCACCTGCATATAACCGATCACTTTGCGCTCCGCCAAAGTCAAGTACGCAACCGCCAGAGTAAGCGGCAACACGATCACGATGATTTTCACAACCGTGATACTGAAGAATTGCAGCCAGGGCGGCAGCTCGTTCCAGAATCCGAGTAGCGTGGTCATCATTGCTCGTTGATCACCCGCACCCAATCGGCGTCACCCGCGAAACCCGTTTCTGCGTACCCACCGGGCAGGTAGACGCAGCGCTCGGGGACGCCTTGGTAAAGTACGACCGGCAGCTCGCCACTGTCTTCACCCGCGTGCATACGCAGCACATCGCCCTCGGCGAGGTTCAGACGTGCGGCCTGCCGCGGATGTAAGTAAGCGGCCGGCGGCGGTGTATCCTTCGTCGCTTGCAGAGCCGGCGCGCTGCGCGTGTAGCCATCTATCCGATACAACGGAACGTAAAAAATGCGCTCTAAAGCCCGATCATCGTCGACCGGCGCATTCGTCGGATCGAACCGAGACACTTCGTAGTCTCCACGGTCGTCCACCGACCACGCGACCTCGTCGCGCACCTGTTCGGACGACACGTAGTCAAAACCGGGCTGGTTCAAGCGATTCCCGAGCACGCGTAGCACCTTCCACGCCGGGCGCGCGTCGCCCAGCGGCGGGGCCGCCGCGTTGGCGCTCTGCGACCGGCCTTCGCAGTTCACATAGGTGCCTGCTGTCTCAAGCGGCGCCGCGATGGGCAATAGCACATCGGCGGCGGCATGCTGCGACGTGTCGAAGGCGTTGAGACTGACCACGAAATCCGCAGCGCGGATGGCACGCTCGGCCGCGTTCCCGGCCGCATGGTCCAGGGCCGGATCTATTCCCATCAACACATAGGCATTCAACGGCTGCCGGATCATTGCACGGGCGTTCAGACCGGGGCCGGCATCCACACCGCCCGCGGTTCGGTGCGGCACGCAACCGGCAAGCCAGCCGGCGGCGCTGTTCGCTTCACCCAACACACCGAAGGCGATCCCGGCCGCGGCGGCCAACTCTCTGGCCACGGCCTCGAGACCGGCGCGCTTCGTGTGCGACATGGCGGCCTGGCCGAGGATCACCACCCCTGACTCGCCGGCCGCACACAGCGCCTCGGCGATGCCGGCGGCCGCACCACGGTCCGGATCCGCCACGTCGGCGATCCACGGCGACACGGCGCGGCTGCTGACGCGCCCCGCCGCAGCGGCCACGTCCGCCAACGCCGCGACCATTTTGGACGGTGCAACGATGCATCGGTCTGCGAGTTCGAGGTGAAACGCGTAGTCCATGGGATTGATGGCCATGACTCGTGCGCCCCGCGTGGCGGCGCGGCGCAACCGTAAACCCAGTATCGGTTGGTCCTTGCGAGGGTTAGAACCGACCAATAGCGCCGCGGCAATCGTATCCAGCCCTGTAATCGACAACCCCAGTTTTGGATACAACGGCGCGTTGGCGTCGTCTTCGAAATCTTGTTGTCGCAAACGATGATCGATGTTGTGACTACCCAGGGAACGCAACAACTTCTGCAGTAGATAAAACTCCTCGAGCGTAGAAGTGGGCGAAGCTAGAGCGCCGATGCGCTCCGCACCATGACGGTGAACAACCCGCCGCAAACCTTGCGCCGCATAATCCAGCGCGGCGTCCCAATCAGTCTCCTGCCACTCGCCGTTTACCCGAATCTTGGGAACGCGCAGACGCTCGCTGCTGGCCAGCGACTGATAACTGTAGCGGTCGCGGTCCGCGATCCAGCATTCGTTTACCGCATCGTTATCCCGCGGCACGACGCGCTTGACGACACCGCGCAGGGTGTGGGCGTTGATATTGGTGCCCACGCAGTCGTGCGGGGCGATTGCCGCATGGCCGACGAGTTCCCAGGCCCGTGCCGAGAACCGGTAGGTCTTGTCCGTCAAAGCGCCGACCGGACACAAATCGATCATGTTACCGGACAGCTCCGAATCCACGGTCGAACCGATCATCGCTCCGATTTCCATGTGTTCACCGCGGCTCGTGGCGCCAAGCTCCATGATACCGCCGATCTCCCGGCCGAATCTTATGCAACGCGTGCAATGGATGCAGCGGGTCATCTCCGTGGCGATGAGTGGACCGATGTCCTCGTTCTCGACCACCCGCTTGTTTTCGGTGAACCGCGAAATATCCGCGCCGTAGCCCACTGCCTGGTCCTGCAGTGGACATTCTCCGCCCTGATCGCATACCGGGCAGTCCAGCGGATGATTGATCAAAAGAAACTCCATCGTGCTTTTCTGCGCCTTGACCGCGAGCGCAGATCGAGTAAACACCTTCATGCCGTCGGCCACGGGCGTTGCGCAGGCCGGCAGCGGCTTGGGCGCCTTTTCGACTTCGACCAGGCACATTCGGCAATTGGCCGCCACGGACAGTTGTTTGTGGTAGCAGAATCGGGGAATGTAGATTCCCGCATCGTCCGCGGCCTGAATGATCATGCTGCCGCTTTCGACTTCGATCGTTCTACCGTCTATTTCTATAGTGGGCATCTGCAGAATCGGGTTTACGCCGCATGCCGCCGGCGTGAGTTGCCATCGTTGATCATCGCCTCGAATTCGTGCCGAAAATGCTTCATAAAGCTCTGCACCGGCCATGCCGCAGCGTCTCCGAGAGCGCAGATCGTGCGCCCTTCTATGTTGTTCGCCATGTCCACGAGGAGATCCAGATCCTCCGCCTTGCCACGGCCGGACCGGATGCGGCGTATTACTCTGTACAACCAGCCGGTACCCTCTCGGCACGGCGTGCACTGCCCGCACGACTCTTCATAATAAAAGTACGAAATACGTTCCAGTACACGAACCATGCAGGTATCCTCATCCATGACGATCACCGATCCCGCACCCAGCATGGAGCCGGCTTTGATCAGGGAATCGTAGTCCATGTCGCAACCGATGATTTTCTCGGCGGGCATCACTGGTACCGACGAGCCGCCCGGGATGACTGCCTTCAAACGCTTCCCGTCCCGTACGCCGCCGGCCATTTCCAACAGTTCCGCAAACGGCGTCCCAAGCGGCACCTCGAAATTGCCCGGCGTATTGACGTGGCCCGACACTGAGAAGATCTTGGTTCCACCATTGTTGGGACGCCCGAGTTCCAGAAACCACTGTCCGCCATTACGGATAATTACCGGAAGCGAGGCGAGCGTCTCGGTATTGTTGATCGTCGTCGGCCGACCGAACGCCCCGAATTGAGCCGGGAACGGGGGTTTGAAGCGCGGCTGGCCTTTCTTGCCCTCCAAGGATTCCAGTAGGGCGGTTTCCTCGCCGCAGATATACGCGCCGGCACCGAGGTGGGTATGCACATCGAAGTCGACTCCACTTCCTTGCAGGTCGACGCCCAGCAGACCGGCGTCCCGGGCTTCGGCCAGCGCCGACTCGAATCGGCGGCTCGGTTCGACGAGCTCTCCGCGGATGTAGTTGTATCCGACGGTGGCTCCGATCGCGTATCCGGCGATAGCCATGCCCTCGATCACCGCGTGCGGGTTGTAGCGCAAAATGTCCCGATCCTTGAATGTTCCCGGTTCACCTTCGTCCGAATTGCAAACGATGTATTTCTGCCCGGGCGCACTGCGCGGCATGAAGCTCAACTTGAGTCCCGTCGGGAAACCCGCCCCGCCGCGGCCGCGCAAACCGGAGCTCTTGATTTCTTCGATAATCGTCGCCGGGTCCAGCCGCTCCCTCAGAATACGCTCCCACGCAGCATAACCCTGCGCGCTGCGATACGCCTTCAGCGTCCAGGGTTCGGACAGGTTCGGATCCGGCAAACACACTCTCACCTCGGGCACTCTTCTACTCCAAGCTGTCTAGAATGGCATCTACCCGGTCGCGGGTCAGGTTTTCATGGTACTCATCGCCGATCTGCATCATCGGCGCACCGCCGCAGGCCGCCAGACACTCTACCTCCTTGAGAGTAAAACGGCCGTCTGCGGTCGTCTCGCCCACGTCTATGCCGAGCTTCTCTTTGAGGTGCTCCAGTATGTCGTCACAGCCCCGCAACATGCAGGAAACATTGGTGCACACGCTGATTTTATGGCGCCCGACCGGTTCCCGATCGTACATCGTGTAAAAGGTGGCGACTTCCAGCACTTGAATAGGACGCAACTCCAGGAATTCGGCGATATGCGCGACCAGCGCATCGTTTACCCAGCCGGTTTCTTTTTGACCTATGCGTAGCGCCGCCAACACCGCCGCCTGTTTCCGATCCGGCGGGTACTTGGCTAGCTCACGCCTAATGGCATCTTGCGCCGTTTCCGAAAGCATTCCAGTTACCGATCGATTTCCCCGAATACGATATCCAAAGTACCGATAACGGCGACCACGTCCGCCAACATGTGGCCGCGGCATAGCTCATCCATGGCAGATAAATGCGCAAATGCGGGGGCTCTGATCTTAAGACGATAGGGTTTGTTTGCCCCGTCCGATATCACGTACACGCCAAACTCTCCCTTTGGTGCTTCGACGGCCCCATACACCTCGCCTTCCGGTACGCAATACCCCTCGGTGAATAATTTAAAATGATGTATTAGCGACTCCATGTCGCCCTTCATTTCGCCCCGTTTCGGCGGTGCCAGCTTATGATTATTGATCATCACCGGACCGGGATTCTGCTGCAGCCATTGAACGCATTGGCGGATGATGCGGTTCGATTGCCGCATCTCTTCTACGCGCACCAGATACCGGTCGTAGCTGTCACCGTTCACGCCTACCGGAATATCGAAGTCCACGCGATCATACACCGCATAAGGCTGCTTCTTGCGCAAGTCCCATTCCACCCCAGATCCGCGCAACATCGGACCGGTGAATCCCAGTTGCAGGGCGCGTTCCGGCGACACCACTCCGATGCCCACGGTGCGCTGCTTCCAAATACGGTTATCCGTCAACAGCGTCTCATAGTCATCAACGCATTGCGGGAAGCGCTCAGTAAACTGCCAGATAAAATCCAATAGCGATCCGCTGCGGGTCTCGTTGAGGCGCGCGACTTCTTTCTCGCTGCGCCATTTCGACGCTTGATACCGAGGCATGCTGTCGGGCAGATCGCGGTACACTCCACCGGGTCGGTAATAAGTGGCATGCATACGCGCCCCGGAAACCGCCTCATAGCAATCGAAGAGGTCTTCGCGCTCTCGGAAACAATAGAGAAACACCGTCATTGCACCGAGGTCTAGCGCTTGCGTGCCCAAAAAAAGAAGATGATTCAAGAGACGTGAAATCTCGTCGAACATCACTCGTATATACAGCGCACGCACCGGCGGTTCGATGCCAAGTAGTTTCTCGATCGCCGACACATATCCATGCTCGTTACACATCATGGACACATAGTCCAACCGGTCCATGTACCCGATACTTTGGTTGAACGGCTTGCTTTCGGCGAGCTTTTCCGTAGCGCGGTGAAGAAGTCCAATATGCGGATCTACACGCTGGATCACCTCTCCATCCATTTCCAGAACCAGCCGCAACACACCGTGCGCCGCTGGGTGCTGGGGACCGAAATTCATCGTGTAATTACGAATCTCGGTCACCGAAGCCCTCCTCGCGAATTATCTTAGGTACCAGGGTGCGCGGCTCGATCGACACGGGCTCGTACACCACCCGACCTTTTTCGGCGTCGAAGCGCATCTCCACGTACCCGGACAACGGAAAATCTTTGCGGAACGGGTGCCCGATGAACCCGTAATCAGTGAGGATACGGCGCAGATCCGGATGTCCTTCGAACAAGATGCCGAACAGATCGAAGGCCTCTCTCTCATACCAGTCCGCGCTGTTCCATATCTCGATCGCCGACGGTGCAACCGGCGGCTCACCATCCACGTATACCCGCACTCTGAGTCGATGATTGTGCGTTACCGACAACAGGTGATAGACGACCGCGAACCGTCCACGCTCAGACTGGCTATTTTCCTGGTCTCCGTAAGCCTGGTAATCCACGCCGCACAGGTCGGTGAGTTGTTCGAACCGCAGGTTGGGATCGTCCCTCAGCTTGAGCGCCAACTCCGAGAAATGTTCGACGGCGATTTCGACGGTGAGCTCGCCCTTTTCATCCGTGGCGTTGATGGCGACGTCACCGGCGAGGCGCTGGATACGGGCGAGTATGGCCTCGTTGGTCGACACAGAAACCCCTCGATTACCGCGCGATGGTGCTGGTACGGCGAATCTTCTTCTGCAGCTGAAGAATGCCGTATAACAAGGCTTCAGCGGTGGGCGGACAACCGGGCACGTAAATATCCACCGGCACGACGCGGTCACAGCCTCGTACGACCGAGTAGGAGTAGTGGTAATAACCTCCCCCGTTGGCGCAGGAACCCATCGATATCACCCAACGGGGTTCCGGCATCTGGTCGTAAACCTTGCGCAGTGCAGGCGCCATTTTGTTCACCAGGGTGCCCGCAACGATCATGACGTCGGACTGGCGCGGACTGGGTCGAAAGATCACGCCGAAACGGTCCAAATCGTACCGCGAAGCCCCGGCATGCATCATTTCTATAGCACAACATGCCAACCCGAAAGTCATGGGCCACATCGACCCGGTGCGACTCCAGTTGATCAGGTTGTCGGCCGTCGTGGTTATCCAGCCTCGCTCCAGCAATCCCTCAATAGCCATACCCGGTTATTCCCATTCCAGGGCGCCCTTCACCCACTCATATATGAATCCGATTACCAGAATGCCGAGAAACAACATCATCGAGAGAAATCCAAACACACCAATGTCCTCGAGCACCACTGCCCAGGGGAACAGGAAGGCGATTTCAAGATCGAAGATAATAAAAAGGATTGCGACGAGATAGTAACGCACATCAAATTTCATGCGCGTATCCTCGAAGGCTTCGAAACCACACTCGTAGGGCGAGAGTTTTTCGTTATCCGGTCGATTGGGGGCGAGGACCCTACCCAAAGCAATCAGGACGAAACCCATAGCGGCCCCGAATCCAAGAAATATCAGAATAGGGACGTAATTTTTAAGCATACGCTAAGAATCCGTGGCGAAACCTTTAGGCGGTGATCCCGTCACATATGGGCGGCACAACGGGACGGTGCAGTCTAGGGCGCATGGTTTACTCAAGTCAAGCCGGCCACACCGTGCGCGCAGTGATGACGAACAACGCTACCTAGCAGTCGTGGTGCCGAAGGCCGGACTCGAACCGGCACGGCTCGCGCCACCGCCCCCTCAAGACGGCGTGTCTACCAGTTCCACCACTTCGGCAACAATCTTGACCCGTGACAAAGCTGTGGCCACTCTATCAGATCGGGTCGTCGGTCTGCTACTTTGGCGCCTCGGGAACCGGGCTCGGCTCGCTGGTGTCGCCGGCTGCGGAACCCGGCTCCGCACCGCTCGTTTCCGCGCCGGGTACCGCAGGTACGTCGGTTTCGCCGGGCGCGTCGGTCGCTGTCGACGGCGCCGATGCCGGAGTTTCCACCGGTGCCGCGGGCTGGCTCGACGCACCTTCCGTGACGCTCGTCGGCGCCGAGCGCTGCGTATAAATGTAGGCCAAAGACATGCTGGTGATGAAGAACACCGTCGCGAGTACCGCCGTCATCCGGCTCAGGAAGTTGGCCGATCCACGGGCGCCGAACAAAGTCTGAGAACCGCCGCCGAACGCTGCCCCCATGTCGGCACCGCGTCCCTGCTGCAACAGGACCAGCACGATGATCGCGATCGCCACGACGATGTGCAGGACGATGAGTATATTCGTGAGCATGGTTGACTATGCCGCCTCGCAGATCGCTAAAAACTCCGCGGCCTGTAATGACGCCCCGCCGATTAGGCCGCCGTCGATATCCGGTTGACCGAAAAGCGCCGCCGCGTTGCCGGCCTTGACGCTACCCCCGTACAAGATCCTGATGCCAGCGGCGATCTCGGCATTCAGGGCCCGCAGGTAATCGCGGATAAATGCATGGATTTCTTGCGCCTGGTCCGGGGTAGCGGTGTGCCCGGTCCCGATGGCCCAGACTGGCTCGTAGGCAATGACCGCGCTCGCAAACGCGTCGATACCGGATCCATCCGTAACCGCTTGCAACTGGGCCTCGATCACGGCGCATGTCTGGTCGCTTTTGCGCTCCTCCAACGTCTCGCCCACGCACAGGATGGGCACCAAACCGGAATCTTGCGCGCGCGCGAACTTCTGCGCCACTACCTCGTTGCTCTCACCGTACAGCGCGCGGCGTTCCGAGTGTCCGACAATCACGTACCGACATCCCGCACCCTCGATCATCCGCCCCGATACCTCGCCGGTATAAGCCCCTTCCTCGGGCACCGCCAGGTTCTGGGCGCCGCACGCCACGGCGGCGCCCGCCGTTTGCGCCACTACGCCCGGGATCAGTGTAAAGGGGGGGCACAGCACCACTTCCACGGATTCCAGCCCCGACATCCCCTGCAACACCTCGTCCACGAGCGCGGCTGCGCTCTCAGGCGTACCGTTCATTTTCCAATTGCCCGCTACCATGGGGCGGCGCTCTGACATCACGGGATTTCGCGTCTAGATTGTTTGACGAGCGCGGCACGAGCCGCGAAACGGGAGCGGATGTTACCGACGCGGGGGCCAGAACGCAAACGTACGGGCCGGTCAGGACTTACCCCGCCTGCGCCACTCCGGATTTGAGGTGTTCCTTGTGGGCTGCGGCTTTGACAGCATCCGCGAGATGCTCGCCGACGCGGGCCACCTGCTCCGGGTCCCGGCCCTCCACCATGACCCGGATCACGGGTTCCGTGCCCGAGGGCCTGAGCACCACACGCCCGCTGTCCGCAAGCTCGCGCTCCGCGTCCTGGACCGCGCGACGGACGATGGGGTCGCGCTCGATATGGGCCCGCTGCGCACCGTCGCAGTCCACGGGCAGACGGACGTTAATCATGGTTTGCGGGTAAATCTCGAGCCCGCGCCGCCAGTCCGCCAGCGACCGGCCGTGCTCGACCATTGCCTGCAGCACCTGCAACGCGGCGATGATGCCGTCGCCGGTAGTGCTCTTGTCCAGGCAGATGATGTGCCCGGAGGACTCGCCTCCGAGATCCCATCCTTGATTGCGCAAGACCTCCATCACGTAGCGGTCTCCGACCCTGGCCCGCAGAAAGCGGATACGCTGCCGGGCGCACGCTTGCTCCAATCCCAGGTTACTCATGAGAGTGCCCACCACACCGCCGAACTCGGCTCCGGCAAGGCGCCGCGCGCTGGCCAGTATGTAGAGAATCTGGTCACCGTCGACGAGCTCGCCGTTGTGATCAACCATTATTACCCGGTCCCCGTCGCCATCCAGCGCGATGCCGACGTCCGCTCCGTGCTCCAGTACTTTACTCTTCAGCATGCTGGGATACGTGGAGCCGCAACCCCGGTTTACGTTGAAGCCGTCGGGGCGGTTGGCCACCGCGGTGACGTGCGCACCCAGTTCGGCGAACACGTCCGGCGCGACATGATAAGCTGCGCCGTTGGCACAATCTACCACCATACGGATCCCCTTGAGCGTCAACTTGTGCGGGATACTGCTCTTACAAAATTCGATGTAACGCCCCGCCGCGTCGGGAAACCGCTCCGCCTTTCCAAGATAAGCTGACGGAACGGTGCGCATGGGCTCCGCCATCATCTGTTCAATCTCGAGCTCGACCTCATCCGGAAGTTTTTCACCATCCGGCGAGAAGAATTTGATGCCGTTGTCCTCGTAGTGATTGTGCGACGCGCTGATGACAATGCCGGCTTTCGCGCGCGCGGTGCGCGTGAGGTACGCGATGCCTGGGGTCGGCATCGGGCCGAGCAAAGAGATGTTCACACCCGCTGCGGAAAATCCGGCTTCCAGGGCGGATTCGAGAAGATAACCGGAAACCCGCGTGTCTTTGCCGATGATGACTTTGCTGTTGCTGCTATTGTCGCCGCCCAGCACGCGGCCGGCGGCCCACCCCAGTTTGAGTACCGTCTCCGGCGTGATGGGTTCTTCACCAAACCGGCCGCGGATTCCATCAGTCCCAAAAAACGTTCGCTCTACCAAGGCGTCCCCCGACGGTTCGCTGCCTTCTTGTAGTAATTATAGTGTCCGACGCACGGCCAATTTACCACCGAATTACGCTCAAACGCTAGCCGAGATTCACCGCTTCCCACATGCGTACCGCATCGCGGGTGCCGCGAACGTCGTGCACGCGCAATATTCGTGCCCCGTTTTGCAATGCGATCAGCGCCAGCGCAATACTCGCCGCATCGCGATGTGAGACCGACAGCCCGAGGATCTTTCCGATCAGCGATTTACGCGACAACCCGGCGAGCAGCGGGGCACGGTTCACGTCGATCGAAGATAGCCCTCGAAGCAGCGCCAAATTGTGATCGACTTCCTTACCGAAACCGAATCCCGGGTCCACCACGATACGATCCGCGGTGATTCCCGCCGTCGTGCACGCCGCGTACCGTGCGGCCAAAAACTCCCGTACCTCTCGGACAACATCGATGTATACGGGGCTGTCCTGCATGGTACGCGGCTCGCCCTGCATATGCATTAGACACACCGCCGCCCCGGACACGGCCGCCTCGGCCAGTGCCCCGTCGGCCTGGAGCGCACATACATCGTTGATCATCCCGGCGCCGGCGGAAACCGCTGCCCGCATCACTGCGGGTTTCGACGTATCCACCGAGATCGGCGCCTCGAAGCGGTCGGATATCGCTTCGATCACCGGGATGACGCGGTCGAGCTCCTCCTGAACCGACACCGGCGCCGCCCCCGGGCGCGTGGATTCGCCCCCGACGTCAACGATGTCGGCGCCGTCGGCAATCATCTGCGCAGCGTGTTCGATCGCATCGCCCACGCGGCCGAATCGTCCGCCGTCGGAGAACGAATCGGGCGTGATGTTGAGAATCCCCATAACGGCGACGCGCCGAAGGTCGAGCCGACGGCCGCCGCAGGAGAGTTCGGTCAGGACAGATTCAGGGTTGGTCGCCGGCCGGCTCATCGAAGCGAGGCTTCACCCGCGGCCGCTCATCGGTTTTGCGCTTGGCGCCCGGGGGTGAGGATGGGCTGTCGAGGTCCTCCGGCGGACGCGGTTGCTTACCGCTCATGATATCGTCAATTTGCTGCGCGTCCAGAGTCTCCCACTCCATCAGCGCTTTGGCCATGATCTCCACCTTGTCGCGGTTCTCCTCGAGAATAGTACGCGCCCGGGTATACTGCTCGTCGATAATCCGCGTGATCTCGGCGTCCACTTTTTGCGTGGTGGAATCGCTTAAGTTGCGGTGCGTGGTTACGTCGCGGCCGAGGAACACTTCCGACTGGTTTTCGCCGTACACGCGCGGGCCCAACTCTTCGCTCATGCCCCATCGCGACACCATGTTCTGCGCGAGCTCCGTCGCCTGCTCGAAATCATTTGAGGCGCCGGTCGTCATTTGCTGCATAAACAATTCTTCTGCGATGCGCCCCCCCATGAGTACCGCTATGCGGGCCAATAGATACTCGCGGTTGTGGCTGTAACGATCCTCCTCCGGCAATTGCATCGTGACTCCCAAAGCCCGCCCTCGCGGAATGATGGTCACCTTGTGTACCGGATCGGTGTTTTTCAGAGTCTTGGCCACAACGGTGTGGCCGGATTCATGATAGGCGGTATTCAACCGCTCCTGCTCCGGCATGACGATGGAACGGCGCTCCACGCCCATTACGACCTTGTCCTTGGCCATTTCGAAATCGTCCATACCGACGAGCTTCTTGCCGGCACGGGCCGCAAACAAAGCGGCTTCGTTCACCAGGTTTGCCAAGTCGGCGCCCGAGAAGCCGGGAGTGCCACGCGCAATGATGCTCGGATCAACGTCGTCAGCCACGGGAACCTTGCGCATGTGCACTTTGAGAATCTGCTCTCTACCCCGTATATCGGGCAGCGGCACGTGCACCTGGCGGTCAAAACGCCCGGGCCGCAGGAGCGCTGGATCGAGCACGTCGGGACGGTTGGTGGCGGCGATGACAATCACCCCTTCACTACCCTCGAAACCGTCCATTTCCACCAGCAGTTGATTGAGCGTCTGTTCGCGCTCATCGTGGCCGCCACCCAGACCGGCGCCGCGTTGGCGCCCGACTGCGTCGATTTCATCGATGAAGATGATGCACGGCGCGTGCTTCTTCGCCTGTTCGAACATATCGCGCACGCGCGACGCGCCTACGCCCACGAACATCTCGACGAAATCAGATCCCGAGATGGAAAAGAACGGGACTTTGGCTTCACCAGCGATGGCTTTCGCGAGCAGCGTCTTACCGGTTCCTGGGCTGCCGGTCATCAATACCCCCCGCGGAATGCGGCCGCCGAGCTTCTGAAACTTCGAGGGATCGCGAAGAAATTCGACCAGCTCCTTGACCTCTTCCTTGGCTTCTTCCACTCCGGCTACGTCTTCGAACGTAATCTTGTTGTTTTCCTCGGTCAGCATTCGCGCACGGCTCTTGCCGAAACTCAAAGCGCCGCGTCCGCCTCCACCCTGCATTTGACGCATCAGATAGATCCATACGCCGATAATGAGCAGCAACGGGAACCAGTGGATAAGGAGTTGCGCCAGAAACGACGGGGAATCTTCGGCTTTGGCTTCGATGACCACACCGTTCTCGATGAGGTCCTGGACCAACCCGGGATCGTCGGGTGCGTAGGTGACAAAGTTCTGTCCCGATCGCGTCCGACCATAGATAGTCTGGCCTTGAATCGTGACGCGTTCGACACGGCCCTCGGTGACCTCTTCGAGAAACGTCGAGTATTCGACGGTTTGACTTTTGGTCATATCCCGTGGCGCGAAATTGTTAAAGACCGCCATGAGCACCATTGCGATCACGAGCCACAGAATCAAGTTCTTCGTCAGGTTATTCAAAGCTACACCTTAATCGTATCGGGACGTCACTCTACACGCCTACGGCGAAAAAGCGCGATCCACACAGTTGGACCGCGACCTGTTTGACCGGTTCCCATCGGCATTCTGCTACGGTTTTCGGTCCGGCACAACCGTAGTCGCGGGTCGCGCCACTATCCGTCGCCGCGATAGTCCCGTGCCAACAGGTAAAACTCTCTACTCCGGGAACGCGATGCCGCCGGCTTACGTACCGTACAGCGTGCGAATCGCTGCGCGAAGCGCTCGGTGACCGACTCGACACCGGCGCCCGCAAACAGCTTCACCAGCATGGCGCCGCCCGGCCGCAGCACGCGAACCGCGAACTCGAGTGCCGCTGTTTGCAGCGCCTCGGCCCGCGCTGCGTCCGTGAACCCTATCCCTGTGATATTGGGGGCCAGATCGGACAATACAAGGTCCACCGGACGATCGTTCAGCGCGTCGCGCACCGCGTCCTGAATCTGGAGATCGCGAAAATCGCCCTGCATGACGGTTACTCCCGTCAACGGCGACATCTGCTGGAGATCAACCGCCACCAACATCCCACCGGGCGCTATGCGTTCGGCCGCATACTGTGTCCAACCACCCGGTGCCGCCCCGAGCTCCACAACACACCTTCCCGGTGCCAGCAGTCGCTCGCGACGGTCGATCTCTTGCAGTTTGTATGCGGCTCGGGAGCGATAACCTTCGCGTGCCGCACGCCGTACGTAGGGATCGCTCCGATGGGTTCTTACCCAGTTGCGTTTCGCGGTTTTTCCACGCACCATACTTGGCCTCTCATCAATTGTCCGTCATTCGACACACAGTCGTTCTCGTGCTACTGAACCGACAGCAACGGCAATTTTTGCGCGGCTTGGCGCAACACAAAAAACCAGTCGTTATCGTTGGCGCCGCCGGTCTTACCAGCGCGGTAGTCGGCGAGCTCGATACCGCACTCGAACATCATGAACTCCTCAAAGTCAAGCTGCCACCGCTGGAACGCGCCGCACGTCGACGACTGGCAGACACCATTTGTAAGGCCACTCATGCGACTCTCGTTCAGTTCATCGGCCGCGTCGCGGTGATCTACCGAGCTGCCCGGGAACCGAAGCTGCCGCTACCCCACTGACCGGGAGTACCGTTTCGCATGTGCCTGATTTTCGTCGCGCTGGATTGTCATGCGCGCTATCCCCTGATCATCGCCGCTAACCGCGATGAGTTCCACACGCGGCCTACGCGCAGCGCCACATTCTGGGACAGTGCGCCGGACTTGATCGCAGGTCGCGATCTGCAGGCGGGAGGAACGTGGCTGGGCATGACAAGGAGCGGCGCTTGGGCGGCGGTGACCAACTACCGCGAACCGCAACGGGTACCACCCCCACCACGAAGCCGCGGCGACCTGGTGACAAACTACCTACGAGGCGATTCGAAGGCGCGTGACTACGCGGCGGACGTCATACGCCGCGGCGCGGAGTTTTCCGGTTTCAGTCTGCTCGTCGGTGATGGACGCACAGCGGTGTGCGTTTCCAATCGAGATTCGCGTATCCATACCATAAAGAGCCGTGTCGTGGGCTTGAGTAACGGATTGTTCGACGAGCCGTGGCCAAAAGTCGTGCGCGGCAAGAACGCGCTGCGCGCGATCCTCGCGCAGCCGGAAATCGATCCGCAGGACTTGCTGGAACTCCTCGCCGACCGCACCGAAGCCGCGATCCACGAGCTGCCGAATACCGGCGTGGGAGTCGAACGGGAGAAGTGGCTGTCGCCCGCGTTCATCACCGGTCGGGAGTACGGTACTCGCAGCTCGACAGTGATTCTCGCTGAAAGCGATGGCGACACGCGGTTCGTGGAACGCACGTTTCCCGTCCCCGGCGACCCGCAGCCGCCGGTGGACCATACATTCCGCTTCCGGATTCACTACCGAGCCCGATAGGCAGTCCCGTGAGGGACGTCTATACTTAGGAGGAATTGCGCCGCGAAACGCGCGAAACCGGAAGGATTTGCACGCCCCGGAAGCCTACGGGCAGGCGCCGGGGCGGTCTGGTTTGCGCACCGCGATAACGGAGTGTCGGGGGCGCTCGAACCCCCCGGGGAGATTGGGAATTGCGAAGAACCACCAGCTTACTGATCGTCGTTGTACTCATGCCGGTACTGCTGTATGTGGGGTTTAAGGGTTATCTGTGGTACTCGGTGAAGAACAACGTGGACGAGTTCCGCGACGCCGTCGCGCCGTTCGCACAGGTCGACTACCGCCAGATCGACGTCGGCTGGACGACCCCTTCCGGGCCGGTCGGCGTACGCGGCATCACCGTGAAACCGACGGGCATGTCTGACCGCGTCGAGATTGGTTCCGCTCTTGTCCACACGCAGAGCCTACGCGAGCTCTATGAGCTCGCCCGCGCATTCACACAAGAGCGCGTGCCCGACCGCCTGCAGGTTTCCGTAAATCGCATCGTCATAGACTTGAACGGCCAGATCGGCGAGTTGCTAAACCAAGTCGAGTCTGCCGGGGGCTGGGCCGATCTGGATACGGCGGGCTGCGGTCGGAAACGTTTCACCGCCGAAGACCTGATGACGATGGGATACGACCGCCTGGTGAACAACCTCAACCTCAGATACAACAGGGCGCGTCGGTCGGACGGATACGTATTTTCCGGGAAGGTGCGTACCGACGACATGATGTCTATCGATTTCGAAGCCACTATCCCGGAAGGCTTGGCAGCGGTAAGAAGCGTGTCTTCCATCCCAAGGCTGAATGACATGATGATTCGTGTCACCGACCTGGGTTACAACGCGCGACGCAACAAGTTCTGTGCCATCAGCATGGGCGTCGAACCCGGGGAATTCGTGGACGATCATGTCGCCGCGGTCAAGGCACGGCTCCAGGAATTGGGGTTCGACCCCAGCGACGCATTGGCCACTGCCTATCGGTCTTTCACCGCCGACTCGGGGGAATTCGCCCTCACGGTCCAGCCTATCGATCCCCTAGGTATTCAAGATCTCGCGACGCTCGAGCCGAGCACGCTGGTGGAGCATCTCGGACTGTCGCTGACCTACAACGACAACGTCATCGAGACACTGTTCGTGGCGCCGGCACCGCTCGAGATAGAGGACACGAAGGAAGCACCGAAGGTGCTTCCCGATACTTATAAACCGACTCCGATCGCGAGCCTGGGTCAACACTTGAAACGGCAAGTAAAGATTTATACCCACGACGGAAAATTCCTGCATGCCTATCTCGACGACGTGGGTGCGGAGCAGTTGACACTCACCCAACACCTGGTGGGGGGTTCGGCGACATTTTCGGTCGCGATCGACGATATCAGCAAAGTACTGGTTTTGTATTAGCGCACCGGTCAGCGTGCGAATATCCAGTAGTGCCGGAGGAGGAAGTTCCAGAAAAACGTCGTGCCGGTGCCGATTATCTTCGCCGGCATCACCGGCAGACCCAACCATTCCACAAGCACAACCATCGCGCCGATATTGATGCCAGCACCCACGATACTCACCACCGCGACGTATAGAATTTCGAGTTGGCGCGGGTGCCGTCCGCTAGCGAATACGAATTTGAGACTGAGGGCGTAGTTGACGAGCCATGCCAGCGTGAAGGCGACCACAGCGCTCATCACGTAGTCCATCGGGGTGCGGTAGAACAGTGCCGCGAAAGCAGCCCACTCCACGATCGCCGCCACCCCACCGACGACAAAATACCGGGACAGTTTTTCGATCACCGCAGGCGACCCAGTCGGCGCACGGTCGGCGCGTTGAACCCGCCCGCACGGGTGTCGCTATCCGTAGCGTACGTCGAGAATTTCGTAGCAGCGCGTACCGCCCGGAGTATCAACATCGACCTCTTCGCCGACTTCTTTGCCGATCAGGGCCCGGCCAATGGGCGAGCTGACGGAAATTTGACCCTGTCCGAGGTCGGCCTCCAGGTCGCCCACGATTTGATAGGTCACTTCCGTCTCGGAGACGGTATCGAGCAACTCGACGTGGGCACCGAACACCACACGGCCTTGTGCATTGAGCTTGGCCGGATCGATGATTTCGGCGATCGAGAGATGGCCTTCGAGCTCCGCGATTCTGCCCTCGATAAAACCCTGCTGATTCTTTGCCGCATCGTACTCGGCGTTTTCCGAAAGATCACCGTGCGCCCTCGCCTCTGCAATAGCCTCCACAACCTTGGGCCGTTCCTCCGATTTCAGTCGCTTCAGTTCGTCGCGCAGCTTCTTCGCCCCACCGGCGGTCAACAATATCCGGGTCATTCGTGAATTTCCTGGTGCAAGTCCTGCAATCTGTTTACGCTGATGTCGCCTCTCATCCTGTGCGCCTCACACGCCGCGCGAGCGCCAGCTAGTGTCGTAAAGTAAGTAATTTTATGCTGCAACGCCTCTCTGCGTATCGTATAAGAATCACGCAAGCTCTGCTTGCCTTCGGTGGTGTTTACGATGAGGTTGATTTCGCTGTTCTTGATCATATCCACGACGTGCGGTCGGCCTTCCTGTACCTTGTTCACCGCGCGGACTTCCAGTCCCGATTCCCGCAATACCTCCGCCGTGCCCCGTGTAGCCACGAGCTGAAAGCGGTTTTCGGCCAAGTATCGCGCCACCCCGACTACCGCATGCTGGTCCGTGCGCTTGACGCTGATCAACGCGCGGCCATTCTGCGGTATCACGGAGCCCGACGCCAGCTGCGACTTGTTATATGCCTCGCCGAAACTCCGGCCTACCCCCATTACCTCGCCGGTACTCTTCATTTCCGGGCCCAGCACCGTATCCACGCCCGGGAACTTTATGAACGGGAAGACGGCTTCCTTGACCGCATAGTACGCCGGTACGATTTCCTCCACCACGTTCTGGTCTGGAAGCGACCGGCCCACCATACAGCGCGCCGCAACTTTGGCCAGCGGTCTGGAGGTCGCCTTGGAAACGAAAGGCACGGTTCGCGAAGCACGCGGGTTCACCTCCAGAACGTAGACTTGTTTGTCTTTTACCGCGAACTGAACGTTCATCAAACCCACCACGCCGAGCGCCAGCGCCATTTGCCGGGTCTGGTTGCGGAGTTCTTCTTGCACAGCTGCCGACAAACTGAATGGCGGCAGTGAACACGCGGAGTCGCCGGAATGCACGCCGGCCTCCTCGATGTGCTCCATAATTCCACCGATCACCACCTGCCGACCGTCGCATACGGCGTCCACATCGACTTCAATGGCATCGTTCAAGAAGCGATCCAACAGTACGGGAGACTCATTCGACACCCGAATCGCATCGTGTGTATAACTGCGTAGATCCTGCTCGTTATGCACGATTTCCATCGCGCGCCCGCCCAGCACGTACGACGGGCGTACGACGAGTGGATAACCGATCTCCCGTGCCATATGAATCGCCTGCTCGGCGCTCGTTGCAGTGCGATTCGGCGGCTGCAGCAGTCCGATATCCTCTAGTAGTTTCTGAAAATGCTCGCGATCCTCGGCGTTGTGGATCGCTTCCGGCGACGTGCCGATGATGGGAGCGCCCGCCGCCTTGAGGTCACGGGCGAGTTTCAGAGGCGTCTGCCCGCCGTACTGTACGATCACCCCGCTCGGCCGTTCTACGTGAATGACTTCGAGTACGTCCTCCAGGGTGAGCGGTTCGAAATACAAACGATCCGACGTGTCATAGTCGGTGGACACGGTTTCCGGATTGCAGTTAACCATGATGGTCTGGTAGCCGTCTTCCCGAAGCGCCATAGAGGCGTGCACGCAGCAGTAATCGAATTCGATACCTTGCCCGATACGGTTCGGGCCGCCGCCGAGGACGATGATCTTTTCCGACTGGTCCGGTTGCGCTTCGCACTCGGTCTCGTAAGTGGAGTACATATACGCCGTCGGCGTCGCGAATTCCGCGGCACAGGAGTCGACGCGTTTGAAGACCGGATGTACGCCAAACCGCTCGCGTGTGCGCCTGATTTCCTGTTCGGGGACCCGCATCAAGCGCGCCAGGCGCGCATCAGAAAAACCTTTGCGCTTCCACGCCCGTAAGCGACCGACGTCCAGCTCGTCGAACGGGCACGCCGAGATGTCCGTCTCCAAATCGATGAGCTCGGCGATGGATGCCAGAAACCAGGGGTCGATACCGGTCAAATCGTGGACTGCGTCCAGCGACATACTCATGCGAAACGCATCTCCGATGTACCAGAGTCGCGCGGCGCCGGGCACGCGTAGGCTGCGGGTCACCAGCGCTTTGCTGACATCGCTGTAGTCGTCGATTTGCTCCTCAAAGCCGTGCGTGCCAATTTCGAGACTACGGATGGCTTTTTGCACCGACTCCTGAAACGTCCGGCCGATCGCCATCACTTCACCCACCGATTTCATCTGCGTGGTCAGCGTGCTGTCTGCTTGAGGAAACTTCTCGAAATCGAAACGCGGGATCTTGGTCACGACATAGTCTATCGTCGGTTCGAAAGACGCCGGCGTAGCGCCGCCGGTAATCTCGTTCTTCAATTCGTCCAGCGTGTAACCGACCGCGAGCTTTGCCGCCACTTTGGCGATCGGAAAACCGGTGGCTTTGGACGCCAACGCCGAGGAACGCGACACGCGGGGATTCATCTCGACGATGACCATACGGCCGTCGCGCGGGTCCACCGCGAACTGCACGTTGGACCCGCCGGTATCCACGCCGATTTCCCGCAATACCGCGATGCTCGCATCGCGCATCCGCTGATACTCCTTGTCGGTAAGAGTCTGCGCCGGGGCCACCGTAATCGAGTCACCGGTATGCGTACCCATGGGATCGACGTTTTCGATCGAACAGACGATGATGCAGTTGTCTCGACGGTCGCGCACGACCTCCATTTCGTACTCTTTCCAACCGAAGATGCATTCCTCAATGAGCAGTTCATGGGTCGGCGATGCTTCCAGGCCGCGTTCGCATATCTCTATGAACTCGTCCTGGTTGTAGGCAATGCCGCCGCCGCTACCACCCAGGGTGAACGACGGTCGGATGATCGCCGGATAACCGACCATGGCCTGTACCTGAAACGCTTCTTCCATGCTGTGAGCGATGGCGCCACGCACGGTTTCGAGTCCAATCGAGTGCATCGCTTCTTTGAACAGCTCGCGATCCTCCGCCTTGTCAATCGCCTCGCGGCTCGCACCGATCATTTCCACTCCGTATTGGTCGAGCACTCCCTCCCGTGCCAAATCAAGCGCGCAGTTCAACGCGGTCTGTCCACCCATGGTCGGCAATAGCGCGCCGGGGCGCTCGCGCTCGATAATGGCGGCGATGGCGCGCCAATGGATGGGTTCGATGTAGGTCGCGTCGGCGAAGTCCGGATCCGTCATAATCGTGGCCGGATTGGAGTTCACCAGAACCACCCGAAATCCCTCTTCCTTGAGCGCCTTGCACGCCTGCGCCCCGGAGTAGTCGAATTCACACGCCTGACCGATGACAATCGGTCCGGCGCCGACGATTAGAACGGTTTCAAGGTCTGCGCGTTTTGGCATGCACTCAAACCGGCGTAGCGGCGGCCGGTGAAGCCGCCACCGGTGCGCGGCGCATCAACGCAACGAACCGGTCGAACAGGGGGCCGATATCGTGCGGGCCGGGGCTCGCTTCGGGGTGGCCTTGAAAAGAGAACGCCGGTCGATCACGGCGTTCCAGCCCTTGAATCGACCCGTCGAACAACGAGCGGTGGGTGACCCGCAAAGTCTCCGGTATCGTCGCGTCGTCCACCGCAAAACCATGGTTTTGGCTGGTGATCAAGACCTGCCCGGTATCCAGGTCCTGGACTGGGTGATTGGCGCCGTGGTGCCCGAACTTCATCTTCAAGGTCTTGGCCCCCGAAGCCAGCGCCAGAAGCTGGTGCCCCAGGCAAATACCGAAGGTGGGCAACCCCGCGGCCACCAGGTCAGCGATGGCGCTAATCGCGTAGTCGCAGGGTTCCGGGTCCCCCGGTCCGTTCGACAGAAACACGCCGTCGGGAGATTCCGCCAGCACCGCCGCCGCCGGCGTGCGGGCGGGGACGACGTGCACATCACAACCGCGCGCGGCGAGCATACGTAAGATGTTGCGCTTGACGCCGAAGTCGTACGCAACGACACGGTGCTCCGACGCCGGCACGGGACGGAAACCGCCGACGTCATCCCAAACGCCCTCACGCCAGGTATAGGCGGTGTCGGTGCTGACAGCCTGGGCTAGATCCAACCCTTTGAGACCTGGAAACTCGCGCGCCGCGGCAAGCGCGCGCGCGGCGTCAACGCCGTCGCCGGTCATCAAACAACCGTTTTGGGCACCCTTTTCACGCAGTAAACGGGTCAATTGGCGCGTGTCGATATCGGCGATCGCCACGACGCCTTCCGCACGCAGGTAATCGGCGAGCGACCCCTCGGCGCGCCAATTGCTGACGCGTACCGGCAGGTCACGGATCACCAAACCGGCCGCGAACACGGCGCGGGATTCCATGTCCTCGCCGTTGACTCCGGTATTGCCGATGTGCGGATAGGTCAGCGTCACGATCTGCCGGGCGTAGGACGGGTCGGTGAGAATTTCTTGATAGCCGGTCATCGCCGTGTTGAACACCACTTCGCCGACCGAGGCGCCCGGGGCGCCGATCGACCTGCCCGCGAACACGGTTCCGTCCTGTAAAGCCAGTATCGCGCTCTCGCTCAATCTATTCTTACCGGATAATCACGAACTACGTGCAAAAAAAGGGAGAAACCGGAAAGTTTCTCCCCTGCGTGTGCCGAAAAACCGTGGCCCTCATCGGGGCTCGATTTTATGGGAGAACCCGGCCGCGATCAAACTCCGCCGCCGGCGAGCCCGAGTACGTCCTGCATGTCGTACAGCCCTGGTTCACGGCTCGCGATCCAGCGCGCGGCGCGCACGGCCCCGCCGGCGAACGTCATGCGGCTGGACGCGCGGTGCACGATTTCGACACGCTCGCCCGCCCCCGCAAACATCACGGTATGTTCCCCGACAATGTCTCCGGCGCGGACCGTGGCAAACCCAATAGTCTGTCGCTCGCGGGCCCCGGTGTGGCCCTGGCGGCCGTACACGGCGGTTGAGTTCAGATCGCGACCCAGTGCATCCGCGACGACCGTGCCGAAACGCAGCGCGGTTCCCGATGGGGCATCGACCTTGGCCCGATGATGCGCCTCGATGATCTCGATATCTACCGTGTCTCCGAGGGTGCGCGCCGCGATCTCGGCCAGGTGAAAACACAGATTGACGCCAACACTCATGTTCGGTGCCATGACAATGGCGATTTCCCCGGCCGCTGCCCCGACCCGCGACCGGTCTTCATCGCTCAACCCCGTGGTGCCGATCACCAAACGACGGCCGCGCTCGCGACACATCGCGACATTGGCGAGCGTCGCCTGGGGCGCGGTAAAGTCGATCAATACATCGAACTCGGCGCCCTCGAAACCACTCGACACGACCACGCCGGTGGACCCGGTGCCGGCGAGTTCCCCGGCGTCGGCGCCCAGCCACTCGCTGCTCGCCTGCTCGAGCGCGCAGGTAAGTGTCATATCCTCCTGGCCGTGCACCGCTGAAATCAACGTACGCCCCATTCGCCCAGCGGCGCCCGCCACACCGACTCTAATCATTGATCATCGAAGTTTGCATTTGGGTGGATCGCGAGTTCGGAAATCGAGTCTTCCGTGTACACGGAGAAAGTGTACCATCCAGTCCAGGGAATCCAGAGCGACCGCCCCAGTTCGAGCGACCCCGTCATGCCAATGTCCAGTGCCGACGCCCACGAGTGGGCGGTAAACCCGCGAGAGGCGCAGGAAATACAGCGGCGTCTCCGCGACCGGGTCGTCGCGCACGACGATTTCGCTACCGTGGCCTCGGTCGCGGGCATCGACGTCGGCTTTCCCGGCCGCGGCACAATCGCCCGCGCCGCCGTCGTGGTACTGCGGTTCCCAGGACTGAAGCCGGTGGAATCCGCCATCGCCGAAACACCGGTCCGGTTTCCTTATGTGCCCGGATTATTGTCGTTTCGCGAAGCCCCGGGGGCGCTCGCCGCCCTGTACCGGTTACGGCGGTTGCCCGACCTGCTCGTGTGCGACGCGCACGGCATCGCCCATCCGCGCCGGTTTGGCCTCGCGTGCCATCTCGGCGTCCTGCTCGACCGGCCCAGCATCGGCGTGGCCAAAACACGGCTCATTGGCCGCTACCGCGAGCCGCCCGCGCACAAGGGCGCATGGGCGCCGCTGGAACACGGGCAGGAAATTATCGGTGCGGTACTCCGCACGCGGGCCCACACGAAACCGGTTTTCGTCTCCGTCGGACACCGCATCGGCCTTGAGACCGCCATCGATGTTGTGCTGCGCCTGAGTCCGAGATTCCGCCTGCCTGAAACTACCCGCGCCGCCCACCGGTTGGCATCCGGATGAACGGTCTCACCACGGCACACGGCGCGTCAAAATGTCCTTGTACATGACCCAGTCCGCGAGGAAACTGTACAGCGGGTGCCTAAACGTCGCCGGCTTGTTCCGTTCGAAAAAGAAATGCCCCACCCAAGCGCAACCATAGCCGACCAGAGCGGCGGCGGCGAACGCCCACCAGGCCCCGGCGTAGAGCGCATAGATGAGGAGCACGAGGGCGCACGTCGAACCCAGAAAATGCAGTCGTCGGTTGACGGGGTGGCGGTGTTCGCTCAGATAGTGTGGATAAAACTCGGAGAAGGTCGAATATTCGGACATGAGTTACGCTCCGCCGGTCATGGTCCATGCAGCGCCACCACCGTGTGCGGGGCTGATGGTAACATGGGCACAGACACCGATTGATCCCGAACACCCATGACACCCGGTACAGCGCCTTCCCTCACCTCAGCGCGTGCGCGCCCGATGCGCCGACGACGGGTGGCGGCAGCGGTCGCAGCGCTGAGCGCCCTGGCCTGGACTCTCTCTGCCCCGCATGCCGGGTTCCGGTCGCATCCGGCGCCGGGAGCGGACGACGATCCAAGCGATGCCGCGAACCTCACACTCGGAACCGGTACCGCGATTGCGCAGCGTGAAGCGCCGCGGGAAGGGATGACCCGTGCGCGGCCCACCGACCCGGCCACCGATTTCGACTTCCACTACCAAGCGACGCCGAAGCAGGTGACCGTCAGCGGCGTATTGCCCGACCACCGGAGCGTTTCGACGGTGTTGTCCGCATTGCGTCGTTTGCACGGCTCCCGATTCGTCAATCGCCTCGTCGTCCAGCCGGGTAGCCCCCAACCGGCCTGGCTGCCCGCCGCAGTAGACGCGATCTCCCGCCTCTACGGCCATCCCGCCGTCGCGTTGGAAATTCGTGACAACCGCGCAGTCTTGCGCGGCACCATACCCGACAGCGCGGCCCACACCGCGCTCGTGGCGGCCATGGAGAATCGGTTCGCGAAGTTCGGGATCCCGGTGGAGGACCGTCTCGACGTCGTCGAGGTGAGTGAATCGGCGAACTTGACGCTGACCAAACTGGGCGATCACGTAGTGCTGGCCGGCCATCTGCCCAACGAACGCTACGTCACCAAACTCGTCGCGGTCGCGCAGGTCGTGTTTCCGGACTCTTCGGTGAGCGACCGACTCTCGGCGGGTGATGAGCGTACCGAGCCGAAGTGGCTGGATCCGGTCATTTCATTGATGCCGGAACTCCGCGTCGTGGACCGCGCCGGTATCAAGACCGACGGTCACCGCCTGACGCTGGCCGGCGAAGTAGGCAGCGCGGCAGACAAGCAGGCTTTTTTGGAACGTGCGCAATACGTGCTTGGCGACATGATGCCGATTGAGGACCGGCTGACAGTCGTTGCGGCGCCGCCTGTCGCCGCCACACCCCCCGCGCCGGCGCCTGCGGTCGCCGCCCCGTCCACGGATCCGGTGCCCCCACCGACCACCCCCGCTCCCGAACCCACGGCTGCCGAAAAGACGGCACCGGAGCCCGACGTGACCGCCCTCACCGCGCCCACCGCTGCCGCTCAACACCCTCCAACCGGCGCCGCGCGCCCGCCGGATCAACGGTTGAGCGAAGCGTTGGCAAAGCTCGACTTCTCGGCCATCCATTTCGAGAGCGGCAGTGCACGCTTGGCCCCTTCGGGACAGGAGGTACTTTCCACGCTGGCGGCGCTCTTGCGCGATCATGCCGGGGACATCGAAATCAGCGGGCACACCGATTCCACGGGCCCTGAGCAGTACAACCTCAAGCTCAGCCGGCAACGGGCGCGGTCGGTCGAGAACTACCTGCTCGTCCAGGGGGTGGAGCCGGGGCGCATGACCAGTGTGGGGCATGGAGAGAGTCGTCCTATTGCCAGCAACGCTACGGCCGCCGGCCAGGCCCGCAATCGGCGTATCGAAATCACCGTACGACCGGCCGGCGACTAGCGGGCGTCACTCCAGACCGCCGAGCGACGCACGACTTCAAGGTCCGCGTCGCGAGCGGATGACTTTTTTGAGTGGTGAAAGGTTGACTTCATCCACCACCGTCCCCGGACGCGTCGCCAGCACATGCAACACCACGTCGGCGATATCGTCGGCGGTGAGCGCATGGGTGGGATCGTCGCCGGGTGCGAAATCCAACCCATCGAAAAACCCGGTACGAGTGATACCCGGATTGACCAGCGTGACGTGCACCCCGCTGCCCGCGCATTCCTGTCGCAGCGACTGGGCGAAACCGCGCAGCGCGAATTTGGTCGCCGAATACACCGCGCCCCGTTTGCCCCCGGCGAGCGCGGCCTCGGACCCCAGGAAGACAATATTCCCGGCACGGCGCCGCTTGAGCACCGGCACGAACGCACGCGCCACCAGCAACGTGCTGGTGGTGTTCAAATCCACCAAGGCCCGGATCTGTGTAAACGAAAACTCCTCCAGCGACCCGAACCGCCCGCTGCCTGCGCACAGGATCACCGCGCTGACGTCAGCGTGCTCGCGTGCGACTTGTGTTAACGTCTCGGGCAGCGCGTCGAGCTCTGCGAGATCACAGGCAAGGGGTATGAAGCGGTCGCCGGAGATCTCACAACCCGAGAAATCGCGGGCCACGCCCACCACCCACTCGCCCTTATCCAGCAATCGCAGCGCGATCGCCCGGCCGATTCCCGAGCTCGCCCCAGTAACCAGGCATTTCCTCATCCCTGGGCACCCCACATCGGGTGGGCATAGACGATGCGATCGGGGATATAGGCGCTCAAGAGCTCGCGACAGAATCCCACCATTCGACGTTCCAGATCCGCCGTATAAGTAACCACGCCTGCAGTTTCGACAAAACGTTCGGCCAGCAACGCCTCGTCGGGATAATGTTTGACGGCATTCCGGTAAAACGTTTTCGGCATACGGAACGCACCGAGCGTCACCGAGTGGATCAGCGACTGATCGAGGCTGTCGAATATCCGCGCGAATAGTTCCTCATACTGGGCCTTAAAGCGCGGATGATGAATGATGGGGTCGAAGCGTAACCCGATTTTCCAACCCTGGCGCTGCAGGTCGCACATGGCGCGGATACGCTTCTCCACGCTCGGCACGCGATGCTCGAACGTGTCGGAAATGGATTGCGGCGTGAAGCTGAACGCCACCACGACGTTCGGAACCGCTGACAAGGCGGTGAGACAGCGAACTTGCGTGCTCTTGGTTCTGAGCTCCAGCCAGCCTCGCTTGAGATCGGCGAATACAGGCACGAAATGGGCGGCGAAGCCGGTGATCGGTTCGTAGGCCAGACTGTCACAATCGTAACCGGAAAAAAACCACACCTGACCTGACCCACGCTCCGCACAGGCGATGATTTCCGCTTGAAAGTCCTCGTAGTTGACAAACACCACGTAATGCGCGGACCGGTACATGCCCTGCAGAAAACAATACCGACAGTCGTACAGACAGTTCATCATATGCGAGAAATAGTAGTTACTCGCCCCACCCACACCGTGACCCTCCGGGGCCGGCGTCACGAAACCTTGTCGCTTGACAGCGAGAATCAGCGCCGGATTCCTTTTCTGTAATCGAAAACTCTGTGATTTCGGATTGAAGACTTCGCTGTATCGATCGCAGATCACCTGCGAGGCGGCGGGGAAACTCGCTGAGATTCGGCTCGCCCGCGGGTAACTCAGAGCTTCGCGTTCAATATATATGACATCGACCATACGGCGGGCACGCGCGCGTGCAGTGCGTGTCGGTTACAGCACAGCCAACTCGTCCAGACGCTGCGCGATGCGCGCCATGGCCGCTTTGGCGGATGGAGAACGATTCAGGTCCGAATTCCAGACGGACTCCTGGGTGCGTGCGTGCCAGCGGCGCAACAGGTCGCGGAGCTGGTGGGTCTGCGATACGGTGAAATGCCAACGATGAAGAAACCGCTCCATCTCTTCCCGCTTCCGGTCTTCCACCGGAAGTGTCTCCCGCAACGCCCCGAGGTCATCCACCATGCGACGAAGCGCAGTAATGTGGTCGCCAATGAGTTTTTGGGCCGACGTCCTGGTCACGTTTTCGGCCACCTCGCGTTCGTTGTCGGAGATCACTTTGTAACACTGGACCAGCTCACCGGTGGCGAAGCGGACGGCGCTGGAATAAAAGCCGGCAGCCTCCATCTCGTAAACATGATCCGTATCGAATTCGTCGACCGGTCTGTCGGCAGTGACCACCACCGCGGCCGGTCCCGGTATTGGTATCGCCTGCGGTGGATACCAGGCTCTACCGGTAGCGGCGTCGACCACGCGCACAGCGTGCACTCCGGTGCCGATCGGCAGGTCCCGATGTCCCGCGATTCCGACGTTGATCCACACTTCGTCGTCCTGCGCCGAACCGAACTGGTAGAGATAGGCGACCGCCGCGGCGGCGTTCATTTTTCCCACGCCGGTCACGACCAGCCGTACGGCATCGCCCGCATAGACTCTGAATCCCCGCGTCCGCGGGTCTTCCCGTAAACCAAAAGCCGCCACCAACGGACGCGCCTCCACCATCAGAGCGACGACCAGATTAATCACACGCACACCCCGTCACGCGGCAAATCCCGAAGTATCGCTTCATAATGCAAGAGTTTGTCACCACAGTCCTGCTGCAATGCCGTATTGTTACGTTTGACCGCCCCGTCGTGCACAATCCTCAGTTTAGCGATCAGCACGCCCAGCGCTGCACGCGTATCCGCAGGGCTCAACACACGCTCCGCCAGAATTTTCTCCAGTGCACGAATCCGAAACCGGTCCATGCCCCAATGCCGCCGGGATAGTTGATCTCGGTGGCCCCCGTGTTTCACTATCAATGGTCGTTCCACGTAACCGACCGGGTACCGAGCGCAGATTCTCAACCACAAATCATAATCTTCGCAAGCTGGTAACTGCTCGTCGAACCCACCGACGCGGCGCAAGACGCGCCTCTCGATCAGCACGGAGGACGGGGAAATTACGCACCGCGGCAGACAGCGCTGGAATATCCAACCGCCGTATTTCGTATGTCGTCGACACGGGTTGACGCGTCGGCCGTCACGCATCCAGATCTCGTTCGCGTGACAGATCGCCAGACGCCCGTCACCTGCGATGCGCTGCGCCTGCACGGCGAGTTTCTCCGGCAGCCACATATCGTCCGAATCTAAGAATGCGATCCATTCGCCTACCGCGACGTCGATGCCTCTATTCCGCGCGCTGCTGACGCCGGTGTGGCCTTGATAGACATGGCGAACTTCCGGATAACAGCGCGCGACCCAGGCACCGGTGCCGTCCGTCGAACCGTCGTCGACAACAATAATTTCGTGCGCCGGCCGGGTTTGCGCAAGCACCGATTCCAGGGCCCTGCCGAGCGTGCCGATACGATTGAAGGTGGGAATGACGACCGAGATACGCATTCCAGGCGAGTCGCCTCAAGGCCGGTGGCGAAGCGTGAGACGGGGCGCAGCGAGGATTTCTCTGGGTCTCGCCGGCGAAACGTCGGCGCCGATAAGGACAGTCATGGGTAAAAAAGCCCCGTCGAACCGCACCGGAAACCGGCGCGGTTCGACGGAGATGCGTCAGCGTCTTTGGCGAAAACCGTAGTACCAGCGGCTGTGCGTCGTGCCCACGTTACGCACCGTATGCATCGCGCCGGCTGGAATCAAAATCTCTTCTCCCACTTGTGGACGAATGGTACTCCCCTGAAAGGTAATTTCGATTTCGCCCTCTTTTAGCATGACCAACTCTTCGCTTTCGTGCACATAGTCGCGCCATACCTGTCCCGGTAAATCGATCCACACGTCGCACGAGTAGCCTCGCGCGGCCCACATCTTCTGTATCTCGGCACGTTCCATAACCGACCTCACAGCGAATTGAAATTTATTTTAATTACAACAACTTCGCGGTGTTTGCAGGAGCGCGCTAAAGGCGGCTTCCTTACCGGCCGACAGCATAACGAGCGCGCTGTGACCCGATCAAGCCCCGCTTTTCGCCGCCGCTTGTTGGCAAAAAGCATCAAATGCGCCGTTGTGCCGCGCGGAAATCGAAGGAAACCCCTAGCCACAGAGGACCGAGCTCTTGTCGCATTTACACAACACCCGCCCCGTACCGGTCGGCCCTTGGCGCAACGATAAGAACTTTTTATGCCACTCGTCGGACCGTTCGGTAGTCGGGCGCGATGGACATCGGACCGACCCCCGGTGCGGCGGTTACGCTGCCGGGGCCGCAGCCTCAGTCTCGACGCGCACTTCCGCGTGCATGGTGCGATGCACGGGGCACAGATCCGCAACCTCCAGCAGCCGCGCGCGCTGTTCAGCGGTCAACGCACCGCCGAGGAACAAGCGCCTGTGGATCACATCTACCTTACCGGTCCGCGTCTCGCAGTCTTCGCAATCGCGTGCGTGAATTTTCTCATGGCTCAACTCGACGCCGACGGTGCGCAACGGAATGTTTTTACGTTCCGCATACATGCGCAATGTCATCGACGTACACGTCCCCAAAGCCGTCAACAGGAAATCGTACGGCGACGGACCCCGGTCATCACCGCCAAACGATATCGGTTCATCGGCCGTGAGCGCGTGGGGGCCGACGCGTACATTTTGTGTGTATTTGCCGCCTGCCGCCGCCTCGCTAACGAAGACCGTTCTTGGTCGATCGTCATCCCGGGGAGCGTCGACCTCGGACGCCGGGATATAACGCGACGCCCAAGCGCTCACTAAGTTGGCGACATATTCGGCATCCGCGGCACGCGACAGCATGTGGTCCGCCTGGTCGAGCGAGACGAAGCTTTTCGGGTGACGCGCGAACTGATACAACTCGGCGGCATGATCGATACTCACGACGGTATCCACCGGACTGTGCATAATGAGCAAGGCTTTACGCATTCCCGCTACCTTTTCGCGCAATTGCTGCTCGGCGATATCCTCCAGGAACTGCTGGCGGATTACGAATTCACGACCGGCCAGTGTCACCTTGCGCTCACCCTCGGTCGCGATGGCCTCGAGTTCATCACCGAACAGGTGCGCGACGTGACCAGGGTCGCTGGGAGCGCCGATGGTAACCACCGCCTGCGCCTCCGGAACCGACGGCGCTGCGCTCAGGACCGCCGCCCCACCGAGACTGTGACCGATCAGCAATGCCGGCGCATTGGCCTGTCGCCGCAGTTCGTCAACTGCACACAACAGATCCTGCACGTTCGAGGTGAAATTGGTGTTAGCGAAATCTCCCTCGCTCCCCCCCAACCCGGTGAAATCGAAGCGCACCACGGCGATACCCAGGCGCGCCAGCGCGCGACTGACCCGCGATGCGGCCACCGTCTCCTTCGAACAAGTAAAACAGTGCGCAAACAGCGCATACGCCACAGGTTCGCCGTCGGGAAGTTCAAGTCGCCCATCAAGGGTGCCGCCGGTCCCGGCGAAACGGAAAGTCTTACTCGGCATCGCGAACCTCCGGTTACCTACAAGGACCGTCGAGTGTAACGCAACAAGCCAGGGGACCGGGTCTCACCCGCGCGTCCGCCGACCGGTGGCCGGTCGGTGCGTCGTCGCCGGCAATGCGCGCGCCCTGAACGTCCTTAGACGAAAAGGGAAAAGAGGACGGCGTTCAGCTCCCGCCCCCTTTTCCCGGTCCCACGCACGTCCCCCTGCGCATCCGTGTCGTGGCCGGATCAGGCCAGCAGATCGCGGATCGCGTCGCGCTCCTCCACGAGTTCTCGTTCAGTGGCCTGCATCTGCTCGCGACTGTAATCGTTGATCTCGAGGTCCTGCACGATGGTGTAATCGCCGTCTCGACAAGTAACGGGAAACGAATAGACGAGGCCTTCGCTGATACCGTAACTTCCGTCGCTCGGTATCGCCATACTTACCCAGTCTCCCGGCGCACTGCCGAGCGACCATGTACGCATATGGTCGATCGCGGCGGAACCCGCCGATGCCGCGCTCGACGCCCCGCGCGCCTTAATGATCGCCGCACCGCGTTGCTGGACGGTGGGAATGAAATCGCTTTTTATCCACTGCTCGTCAACCTGAGCCACGGCGGGTTGGCCGTTTACCGTCGCGTGGTGGATGTCCGGATATTGCGTAGCAGAATGATTTCCCCAGATGATCATGCGCTGGATATCCGTCGACGCACACGAACATTTCGCGGCAAGCTGACTCACGGCTCGGTTATGATCGAGGCGGGTCATGGCGGTGAACTGGCGCGCATCGAGATCCGGGGCATTGCTCAGTGTGATCAAGGCATTCGTATTCGCCGGATTACCGACCACCAGGACTTTCACCGAACGCGCGGCCGCGGCGTTGAGCGCTTTACCCTGGGCGGAGAAGATTTTCGCATTCTCCTGCAAAAGATCCTTGCGCTCCATTCCCGGGCCGCGCGGTTTTGCACCCACCAACAGCGCGTAGTCGGCGTCGCCGAAGGCGATTTCAGGGTCGTCGGAAGTCACTACCTCGGTGAGCAAGGGGAACGCGCAGTCGTCGAGTTCCATGACTACACCACCCAGCGCCTCCATGGCCTGAGGAATCTCCAGCAATTGCAGGATTACCGGCTGATCCGGCCCCAACATCGATCCGGATGCGATGCGAAACAAAAGGGCGTAACTGATTTGACCTGCGGCTCCAGTGACCGCGACGCGTACCGGGTCTTTCATCGATCCATCCTCTTGGTTAGATATTCGAACGATCAACGCCAGGGGGGTTGCGGTCGGCTGCCGTATACCCGCAGTGTTGCGCGATCAGACGGTTGGCCCTCAAAGTGCACGCGGTTCGCTTTACGGGCGAACGGCGGCGCAGTTTACCGAAAAAGCACCTTCGGTTCCAACAACCCCCGCCGCACCATCTAACGCGTTGAATCCTCGATCAATCGCTGTATGAACTGTGCGCAGGCCTGGAGTTGTCGGAGCTCGATATATTCATCGGGTTTGTGCGCCTGCTCGATCGAGCCGGGACCGCACACCACAGCCGGAATTCCGGTGTCGGCGAACAATCCGCCTTCGGTGCCGAAGCTCACCTTCCTGAGCGACGTTTGCGACAGGAGTTGCTGCATCATTCGTACGACCGGAGCATCGGGCGCCGTGTCGAGGCCCGGAAAGCGCGCGCGTTCCATCCAAGTGAACCCGGTATCCGGCGCCACCGCGCGCATCTCGGGCTCGAGCTCACCGTGGGCGTAATCGCGTACCTCCGCCAGCAGGGTATCCGGGTCGTCAACCGGTAGGTTGCGGATCTCAAAATCGAAATGCGCTTCGCTGGGGACGATATTGACCGTGGTGCCACCCCGGACGGTACCGGTATGGACAGTCGTGTAGGGCACATCGAACCCGTGATCGAAAGGACCTTCGGCCCTTTTTCGCGCGGCCAAGTCCGTCATTCGAGCGATCAACCGGGCCGCGTATTGCACCGCGTTTACGCCGTGCGGCGCCAAGGACGAATGGCACGCAAATCCGCGCACCTGACAACGCGCACTCAACTTACCCTTGTGTCCGTTGATGACGCGCATCGCCGTGGGCTCGCCGACGATACAGGCAATCGGCCGGTCGTCGCGGCCCGCCAAATACTCCAAAAGGTTCCGGACCCCGATACACCCCACCTCTTCGTCGTAGGAGAAACACAGGTGAATTGGCCGTTTCAGCTCGTGCGCCACCATCTCCGGCACCTTGGCAAGCGCCACCGCGAGAAACCCTTTCATGTCGCTGGTACCGCGCCCGTACAAGCGCCCGTCGGATTCACTCACACGCCACGGGTCGCGCTGCCACTCCTGGCCCTCGACCGGCACCACATCGGTGTGTCCGGACAACGCGATGCCGGATTCACCTTGCGGGCCGATGACCGCATAGAGATTCGCCTTGTTTCGTTCGCGATTGAAGGTCAGATGCGGAGTGACGCCGAACCCGGCCAGGTATTCGTAGACATAATCAATGAGATCCAGGTTCGAGCGCCGGCTGATGGTGGGAAACGCCACCAGTTCTTCGAGTATGCGCCGCGCCCGGTTCGCCGACCCGGGGTCCGCCGCCGACGGACCCGTATTGATCGCGCTATCCATGCTGACCGTAGCGCTTTCCACCCGCACCCAGATACCGGCGCTCCGCGGGCGTGGAAGGGCGACCGAGAATCTCGTTTCGGTGCGGGAACCGCCCAAACGTATCGATAATCCGTTGGTGTTCCAAAGCCGACTGATAGAAACTTTCCGCGGCCGCCTGTTCGCTTCCTGCGGCGCGGCGGCGCAGGTGCTGGTAAAGGCGTCGGGACTCGCTCTGTACTTCGGAATCCTCGGCGTGCTGAAAGGGCATGTAGAGAAACCCGCACTCCACCAGCGAGAACGTCGCGTCGTACTGACGGCGGATACCGGCGCGCGCCCAGTGCAGCGCTTTACCGTCACTGGCGAACGCGCGTGCCGTGCCGCGATAAATGTTGCGCGGAAACTGGTCCAGCAACAGGATCAATGCCAACACGCCCGTCGGATGGCCGCCCCATGCGTCCAAGTCGCCCTCGGCGGCCCGGCGTACAGCGTGGGCAAAACGCCGGCGAATTAACGCATCGCTGCGCGTGGAGGCCGCGAACCAGAATGATTGCCGTTCCCGAAATGTCTCGGGGTGCGCACGACTGTCGGCAAACCAGAACCCCACCACATTCTCGGCGTCGGAGACCATGCGCGCATTATCTCCGCCCAGCCGTGGCGACCACAAGCCGAGTCGCGCGCACCGCGCACCGGCTCTGACGTCGCTGCCGGTCACGCGACCTGGCGGCGTGCGTCGATGACGTTCGGAAGTTGACTGATTTTCGATAATACGCGGCTCAATTTGTCGATGTCGGAAATTTCGACGGTAAGCGCCAGCCGCGCCGTGTGGCGGTCTTTCTCGGTGCTGGTGGTGACGGCGAGCACGTTGATCTTGGCGTCCGCCAGTACCGCGGTGATGTCGTGGAGCAACCCCTGCCGATCGTAGGCGGTCACCAACAGTTCGGTCGGATAGGTCGCATCGCTGCCGCCCCACTCCACCTCGACGAGACGCTCGGGTGCATCGGTACGGTAACGCAACGCGTTACCGCAATCCTGACGATGGATACTCACCCCGCGACCGCGCGTAATGTACCCGACGATGGGGTCACCGGGTAGCGGATTGCAACAGTTGGCGAGGTGTGTGAGCAGGTTCCCCACACCCTGAATCTTGAAATGATCCCGATCCCGCTTGCGTTTTCGGCGCACGGGTGGCGAAACCGCCGGTACCGGTAGCGCTTCCGGAGCGACCAAGGATTGCGCCGCGGTCAAATACCGGTTGAGCTTGAGATCACCCTCGGCAATCGCCGCGTACATGTCGTTGGGTTTCCGGTAGCGAAGCCGGCGCGCGAGCTTGTCGTGATTGACCTCCGCCAAACCCATACGCTGCAACTCCTTGTCCAGAATCTGCCGCCCTGCAGCGGCGTGCTCGTCGAAGCGCTGCAATCGAAACCAGCGCTGGATGCGTGAGCGGGCCCTCGGAGTCTTAATGTATCCCAGGTGCGGACTCAGCCAATCACGGCTGGGACCGCCTTTCTTCACCGTCAGCACCTCGACCTGCTCGCCGGTCTTGAGCGCGTAGGTCAGCGGTACGATACGCCCGTTTACCTTCGCTCCGCGGCACCGATGCCCGACCTCGGTGTGGATAGCGTAAGCAAAATCGATCGGTGTAGACCCTTTCGGGAGATCGATGATGCTCCCCTGCGGCGTGAAGACATAGACCCGGTCCTCGAACACCTCGGCCTTGAAGCGGTCGATGAAATCGCTGGCATCCGCCACCTCATCCTTCCACTCCAGCAACTGGCGCAACCATCGCACCTTGCCGTCCAACTCGGATACATTGCGCCCCCCTTCTTTGTAGCGCCAGTGAGCGGCGACTCCGAGTTCGTTCTGCTCGTGCATTTCGTGGGTGCGAATCTGAACTTCCACGGTCTTACCTTCGGGACCGATCACCGCCGTATGTATGGAACGGTACTGGTTTTCCTTGGGCGTCGCGATGTAGTCGTCGAACTCACCGGAAATCGGTGGCCACTGCGTGTGGACCACGCCCAGCGCTGCGTAGCAGTCCCGCACCGAGTCGCACAGGATGCGCACCGCTCGCACATCGAAAATATGATCGAAATCGATGTGCTTGCGGTTCATTTTCGCCCAGATGCTGTAAATGTGTTTCGGCCGCCCCTGCACTTCGGCCTCGATCCCCGCTTCACGCAACTCACGCGTCAGCTCGGCGGTGAACGCACGGATGTAGGCTTCTCGATTCACACGCCGCTCGGCGAGCCTGTGCGCCAGTTCCCGGTAAATCTTCGGCTCCAGATAGCGAAACGAGAGGTCTTCCAACTCCCACTTGAGCTGCCACACGCCCAATCGGTTGGCGAGCGGTGCGAAGACGTCCAGGGTTTCGCGGGCGATCGGAATTTGCCGCTCCCGCGGCAGCGGTTTGAGCGTGCGCAGGTTATGCAGGCGGTCGGCCAGCTTAATGAGCACGACGCGCACATCCTCCACCATGGCGAGCAGCATTTTGCGCAAACTCTCCGCGCGCGAGGTTTCCTTGCGATCAAGGTCCTCCCGATTCTTGCCGGAAAGTTCCTCGATGACATCCATCTTCGTCACCCCGTCCACCAGACGCGCGATTGCGTCGCCGAACTCCTCGCGCACCGCGTCCAAGGTGAGATCCGTATCTTCCACGGTGTCGTGCAACAGCGCGGCGGCGATCGCTTCATGATCGAGGTCCAGCTCGTTCAAGATCGAAGCCACCGCGAATGCGTGGGTCACGAACGGCTCACCAGATGCGCGCGTTTGTCCCGCATGGGCGGCGATGGCGCGTCGCGCCGCGCGTTCGACGACCGCACAGTCCTTCGCAGCACGACGGCGGCAAACATCCTCGAGCCAGCGCGGCAGCTGAGCCGGCAGCTCGGCTTCTCGGACCGTACTTTGGATACCGGACACCATGGCGATAAATATACTCTTAGGTCGTCCTGAGACAATGCGGCCGGCACGGTCGCAAACCAAGTCAACCACAGAGGGAGCGAGCTTGCCGCCGGGCGGCAAACTAAACGGGGGCCGCGCTGCCACGACGGGATGACTGAACCGGAGACTGGCGCGCGGCCTGCGCGCGGGCGGTTAGTCGATCTTCACCCGGCCCGGCGCGGCGCCGTGCACGGCACGTCTCAGGTGCGTTCGTGCCGCAGTTCGGCCTGCACTTGGTCCCAACTGGTGTGGCGTACGTCTCGACCCTTGACCAGATAAATCACGTATTCGCAGATGTTGCCGGCCCGGTCGCCGATCCGCTCCAATGCCCGCGCCGACCACATGATCTCCAGAGTCCGTGGAATATGGCGCGGATCTTCCATCATGAATGTGATCATCTGTCGCATGATCGATTCGTACTCCCGGTCGACTTCGCTGTCCATGGCGCGGGTGCGCAACGCCGCTTCCACGTCGGTGCGCGCAAACGCGTCCAACGCATCGTGGACCATGCGCTTGACCAGGCTGCCCACGTGGCGGATTTCGCTGTACTGACTCGACGGCCGTTCGCGCTCCGCGAGATGCATGGCCATCCGACCGATGCGCTCGGCCTCGTCACCCATCCGTTCGAGATCGGTGATGGTTTTGATGACCGCCACCACAAACCGCAGATCGCTGGCGGCGGGTTGGCGTCGCGCGAGAATCTTGGCGCATTCCTCGTCGATTTCCACCTCCAGCGCGTTGATGCGGTAGTCTTCGGTCATTACCGCTTCACCGAGGCGGCTGTCACCCTCGTTGATCGAGGCGATGGCGTCGGACAATTGCTTCTCGACGATGCCGCCCATCCGCAGTACCTTGGTGCGCACCTCTTCGAGTTCCGCGTTGAATCGCTGGGAGGTATGTTTGCCGAGCTCCATGATGTCCATGCTTCGTCGTCTAAGGGGGAAGTGACGCTAAAGGTAGTGCGGACATATGTCAAAATTGTTACCCCCGAACGGATTTCGCCCCGCGGGTCGTCCATTACCTTCACGTTTGGAGGCTTTATCGCCCTTGATCAGTGAGTTACGTCCCAAAAGGGCCCGCACCCCGGCAGATTGTCACATTTTGGTAATAGTCCCGCCGTATAACGCCGTCGTAGTTCAACGGTACAACCGATATTCGTGCTGTCGTCGGTTTGCCGGGTTTAAACCGCGTCCCCATAGCGTGGATGGGTAACGCCCGGCCGCGGAACCGTCGGCGGTCGTTGATCAGCAAAGTGCTTAACGTCAAATCACCCATTGGGAGACAATACCGTGCGAAACAAACTCATACTTCTTCTGGCAGCCGGAGCGGCGGGTACGTCAGCGTACGCGGCTACGGCGCGCGATTACGTGAGCGTTGTCGGTTCGTCGACCGTGTACCCGTTTGCCACCGTGGTCGCGGAGCAGTTCGGCAAGACCAGCAGGATGAAGACGCCCAAAATCGAGTCGACTGGATCCGGCGGCGGCTTGAAGCTGTTCTGCGCCGGTGTCGGCGTGGAACATCCTGACATCACTAACGCTTCGCGCCGCATCAAGAAGTCCGAAGTGGACATGTGCGCGAAAAACGGCGTGACGGAAATCATCGAAGTAAAAATTGGTTACGACGGTATCGTGCTCGCCAACTCCAAAAAAGCCGATCCGATATCAGTCAGCCGCAAAGACATCTTTCTCGCGCTGGCCAAGGATGTTCCGGACCCGAACGGCGGCGAAAAGCTGGTCCCGAATCCGTACAAGACTTGGAAAGACGTGAACTCCGCGCTGCCGGCGACCAAGATCGAGGTGCTGGGTCCGCCGCCGACCTCGGGTACCCGCGACGCCTTCGTGGAATTGGCGATGGAGGGTGGCTGCAAGTCGATCGACTGGATCAAAGCCATGAAGAAAGAGAACAAGAACCAATACAAGGCGACGTGTCACACGATTCGCGAGGACGGCGCGTTTGTCGAAGCCGGTGAGAACGACAACCTGATCGTGCAGAAACTCGACGCGAACCCGGATGCGTTCGGCATTTTCGGATTCAGCTTCCTGGACCAGAACGCGGACAAAGTGCAAGGCGCCCAGGTTGACGGCGTGGAACCGACCTTCGAAAACATTGCCGACGCCCACTACGCCGTTTCCCGGCCGCTGTACTTCTATGTCAAGAAAGCGCATATCGGCGTGATTCCCGGGATCAAGGAGTATCTCGCCGAGTTCACGAGCGACAAAGCCTGGGGCGACGAGGGATATCTGGCCGACAAGGGTATGATTCCGATGCCGGCGAAGGAACGCGAGAAGTTTGCCGGTGATGTAAAGGATCTCAATAATTTGCAGATGTAGGATTCGGTATAATCCGACAATGAATCGGCAGCCCCCCACGGCTGCCGATTTGTTCATCCCCGTCAACAAGTCGCGCCATGTCCGGACCGATTCTGATCGTGATTCTGCTGGCTCTGTCGAGCGCCGCCTTCGCGCTTGGCCGTCGCCGCGCGCTTCAGGTCTCGGGGGGGCAGTTGCGGCGACTGCATTCCCTGCCGCGCTATTACGGGTCGTTTGCCGCACTGTGGTGTGCACTACCTGCGCTGATGGTGCTTGGATTGTGGGTGGCGCTGGAACAGAGCATTGTCACGCAACTAGTGATCGCCGGCCTACCCGAAGAACTCAAGAACCTGGACGCCGGGCAGCTCAATCTTCTCATCAACGACATCCGCAATCACGTCGCGGGAAATATCGTGTCGCGGGAATTGGATCCCGCGATGCAGGCCGCCGCCGATCACTATCGACGTTTGGTCGGACTCAGCCAGACCGCCCAGACCGTCGCTCTGGTCCTGGTCGCGCTCGCCGGTCTGTGGTTCGCCTACACACGGATCAAACCGAGTTTCTGGGCGCGCAACCGGGTCGAACAGATCGTGACGGGTGTGTTGATCGTCTGTTCGACGATCGCGATTTTCACCACGATCGGAATCGTGCTCTCGGTGTTGTTCGAATCGATCCGATTTTTTCAGACGGTGAACGTTTTCGACTTTCTGTTCGGGTTGGAGTGGAGTCCCCAAACCGCCATCCGCAGCGACCAAGTGGGCTCCTCGGGCGCGTTTGGCGCGGTGCCGTTGTTCGTCGGCACCATGCTAATCTCCGCCATCGCGATGGTGGTTGCGGTTCCCATCGGCTTGTTGTCGGCCATTTATTTGTCCGAATACGCCACCCCGCGCATCCGTGGGGTGGCCAAACCGCTGCTGGAAATCCTGGCCGGCGTGCCCACCGTCGTATACGGCTTCTTCGCGGCGTTGACCGTCGCCCCGTTGCTCCGCGGCTGGGGCGCCCAATTCGGGCTCGACGTGTCGTCGGAGAGCGCGTTGGCGGCGGGTCTCGTCATGGGCATCATGATTATCCCGTTCGTCTCTTCGCTGTCCGACGACGTGATCAACGCGGTCCCCCAGGCGATGCGGGACGGATCCCTGGGTCTCGGCGCGACCCACTCGGAGACGGTAAAGAAAGTCATTCTGCCCGCCGCACTGCCGGGCATTGTCGGCGGCGTGCTGCTCGCGGTATCGCGCGCCATCGGCGAAACGATGATCGTGGTCATGGCCGCCGGACTCGCCGCGAACCTCACCGCCAATCCGCTGGACACCGTCACGACGATCACCGTACAGATCGTCACCCTGTTGATCGGCGACCAGGAGTTCGACAGTCCCAAAACCCTGGCTGCGTTTGCGCTTGGATTGATGCTGTTCATCGTAACCTTGATCCTGAACGTCATTGCGCTGCACGTGGTGCGCAAGTATCGGGAGCAGTATGAGTAACGCCGCGAAGGTCGAGGCCGGACTGAAACGCCGGTATCGCGCCGAGAGACGCTTTCGTTTCTACGGTCTGTTCTCCGTCGTGCTGGCGCTGGCGTTCCTGTCGTTCTTGTTTATCAGCATCGTCGGTAACGGCTACACCGCGTTCAAACAGACGTACGTCAAACTGGACATCGAGTTCGACGCCAGCGTCATCGACCCGGAAGGCAACCGGTCACCCACCACGCTGGCGTCAGCCAACTACGGGAGGCTGGTGAAAGACTCCATACGCGGCCTTTTTCCGGAGGTGTCCGGGCGGCGTAACCTCAGAAAGCTGGATCGTTTGGTGAGCAGCGGCGCGGATTTCGAACTCCGCAACCGGGTTGTGGAAGATCCGACGCTGATCGGGACGCGGCGCTCGGTGTGGGTACTCGCCGACGATGACGTCGACATGCTGGTGAAAGGTCACATCGACCGCGACAAACCGGAATCCGAACGCCGGCTGAACGACCAAGAGGTGGGGTGGATCGACGCGCTGGCCGCGGACGGGCGCATCGAGACGCGGTTCAACACCACTTTCTTCACCAGCGGGGACTCGCGCGAACCGGAACTGGCGGGCATCTGGGGCGCCGCGACGGGGTCCTTCTACACCTTGCTCGTGACGCTGCTCCTGTCGTTCCCCATCGGGATTGCCGCCGCGGTTTATCTCGAGGAATTCGCGCCGAAGAATCGATGGACCGATCTGATCGAGGTGAACATCAACAACCTCGCCGCAGTGCCCTCAATCGTGTTCGGGCTGCTCGGCCTCGCGGTGTTCATCAATTTCTTCACCCTGCCGCGCTCGGCGCCGCTGGTCGGCGGCCTGGTATTGACGCTGATGACCCTGCCCACGATCATCATCGCCAGCCGCGCGGCGCTGAAATCCGTTCCCCCGTCCATCCGCGAGGCGGCCCTGGGTATGGGTGCGTCGAAGATGCAGATGGTTGCCCACCATGTGCTGCCGCTGGCGATGCCCGGCATGCTCACCGGCACCATCATCGGAATGGCCCAGGCGCTGGGCGAATCCGCCCCGCTCCTGATGATCGGCATGGTGGCGTTCATTGTCGATATTCCCTCGGGCCCCCTGGACCCGTCCACCGTGTTGCCGGTGCAGATTTACCTGTGGGCGGACAGTCCGGAACGCGCATTCGTGGAGCGCACGTCGGCGGCGATTATGGTCCTGCTTGCGTTTTTGGTGCTGATGAATGCACTCGCGGTCTGGTTACGTAAGAAATTCGAACGCCGCTGGTAGTGGTACGCCCGAAGTGAGGTAAACTCCGATGCTCGATTACGCCGAAGCACACGAACTGAACACTTCGAACGATGCTGAGTCAACCGTGAATGACGCCGGGGACACCACGGACTCGGCGGCGATCAAGACTGTAGGTCGCGTGACGGTAGATCGGCCGATCATCACCGCGCGAAACGTGGACGTATACTACGGTGACAAGCGCGCCATCAACAACGTCAGCATCGACATCGCCTACAACGAAGTGCTGTCGATGATCGGGCCGTCCGGTTGCGGGAAATCGACCTTTCTACGCTGCCTGAACCGGATGAACGATACCGTGGATATCGCCCGCGTTACCGGCGAGATCAAACTCGAAGGCCACGACATCTATGAGAAAAACACCGACGTGGTGACGCTGCGGGCGCGGGTCGGCATGGTGTTTCAGAAACCCAACCCGTTTCCCAAGTCCGTGTACGACAACGTGGCCTATGGGCCGCGGATTCACGGCTTGGCGCGCACCCGGGGCGAGCTCGACGAAATCGTGCACACCAGTCTTGAGAGAGCCGGTCTGTGGGAGGAGGTCAAAGATCGCCTGAACGAGCCGGGTACGGGTCTGTCCGGCGGCCAGCAGCAGCGCCTGTGCATTGCCCGCGCCATCGCGGTGGGCCCGGACGTCATTTTAATGGATGAGCCCTGTTCGGCGCTCGATCCCATCGCGACGGCCAGAATCGAAGAACTGATCGACGAACTGCGCGAGAATTATTCCATCGTAATCGTAACGCACTCCATGCAACAGGCGGCGCGGGTATCGCAGCGCACCGCCTACTTTCACCTGGGCGATTTGATCGAGGTCGGCGATACTTCTCAGATCTTCACCAATCCACGGCATAAACTCACCGAGGACTATCTCACCGGGCGCTTCGGCTGATCTCTGTTACGCGGACCGCGCCGTGCGCGGTTTGCTCACGACACGTTCGGCCGGAAACCGGCAGGTGAAAACGGACCCTTTTCCTCGTTCGCTCTCCACCTTGAGCGTGGCCCCATGCCGGATGAGCACGTGCTTGACGATCGCCAACCCCAGGCCGGTGCCGCCCAGTTCCCGGGAGCGAGCTTGATCGATACGGTAGAAACGCTCAGTCAACCGCGGGATGTGCTCGGCCGCGATCCCGATACCGGTGTCCGCAACGCGGAAGTGTGCGGCACCGTCCGGGGCCACTGACCAGGATATCTTTATTTTCCCACCGGCCTCCGTATAGCGCACGGCATTGAAGACCAGATTCGAGAACGCGCTGTACAGTTCGTTGAAATTGCCGAGCAGATGCAGCCGCGGCTCGATGTCGGTGTCGAAGTCATGATGGCCGACGCTCAGTTCCCTGGCTTCCGCGACGATGGAATGCGTTAATGCGAAGACATCCACCGGCGACGGATCGTCGCTGATCGGTGACGTCTCGAGGCCCGACAGCTGTAACAGATCTTCGACGATGCGGCACAGTCGTTCGGTCTGCTGATCGATCTGCGTCAACGGCTTGCGCCATTTCTCCGCGAATTCGCTCTCGTCGTCCGAGATGGACTCTACGTAACCCTTGATCACGGTCAGCGGGGACTTCATTTCATGCGAGACGTTGGCGATGAAGTCGCGCCGAATCTGTTCCAGCTTGTGCAAGCGGGAAATGTCCCGCGCCAACAACAGACGTTTGTCGACGCCCGTATAGGGGACGATGCGGATCGACAGCATGGTTTGACTGTCCTGCGGCGACACCATTTCCAGCGCCCGATCGACTCGATTTTTCTGAATGAAATCGACAAACTCGGGCACCCGCACGATGTTGGTGATGCGGCTGCCCAAGTCCTGTGGGTCCTGAACCCCGAGCAGCGTCTGCGCCGCCTCATTGACCAATTCGATTTCACCGTGGGCACCGAGGGCTACCGCCGCTTCGGGCAACGCTTTGGTGGTCTGGCGGTAGCGCTCCAGCAACCCCTCGAGACGCTCGATCTCCGCGTGGTACTCCTTACGCACACCATGGAGCCGGCGAAACACATCCGCCCACATCCCCTGACCGTCGGGCAGTTCGGCGTCCGGATCGTTCCCCAGCCAGTTGGCCAGAGCCGCAACGTGGTACAGGTGCCAAACGAGATAACTCCCTAGCCCCACCAATAACCCGATCAACGGTTCGCCCAACGCGGCCCCGGCGGCGGCCGAAGCGCCGCCGATCGCGAGCAGGCGCCACAACTCGGAGCGCCACCACGGATTCACGCGTCCACCTGCTCCGAAAACCGGTACCCGGCACCGTGAACCGTCTGTATACAGGCGTGGTAACCGTGCGGCGCCAGCGCCTTGCGTAGGCGGCGAATGTGTACGTCCACGGTGCGCTCTTCAATGTATACGTTCCGCCCCCACACGCGATCGAGCAACTGCGCGCGGTCGAATACGCGTTCCGGATGGGTCATGAAAAAGTTGAGAAGCTTGAACTCGGTAGGACCCAGTTTCACCGGCTCGATACCGACCGAGACGCGGTGCCCCGCAGGGTCCAGCTGGAGTTCGCCAACTTTGACCGGGTGCTCGCCGCCGTGCACCCGCACCCGGCGTAGCACCGCGCGGATCCTGGCAATGAGTTCGCGCGTCGAGAAGGGTTTGCTGACGTAGTCGTCGACACCCGCCTCGAAACCGCGGAGCTTGTCCTGCTCCTCCCCCTTCGCGGTGAGCATGATAAGTGGGATCTCGCGCGTGCCCGAATCGCGCTTGAGGCGCCGCACGAACTCCACTCCGCTCTGACCGGGCAGCATCCAGTCCACCAGAATCAAATCCGGAAGGCGGTTACCGAGCAGAATGACGGCGGTAGCAGCGTCCGCCGCTTCATGCACGGTGAAATCGGCAGCGGACAGGCACGACACCACCATTTCCCTGATCGCTAAGTCGTCCTCGACAATCAATACCGTCGTCATACTGACACTCGCGTGTAGCTACTGAAAAAGATGAGCCGTATTTCAAGCCATTATTATGACAGTTTTATGACGCGGTCCGCCGTTCCCAAGAAAAACGATCCAATTATCAGTGTATTAAGATTAGCGAACCGGTGTCATTTTTCTATCATGCGCGCCCCGCAGGTCGTGCGCGTGCAGGCACTCACGCAGCACGCTGGTCGCGAATTGACCACGATCCAACGTGAACGACACCTGCAGCGTCGATGTGCATTCCCATTGCCAATTGAGCGTGCGCACCCGCGCGCGCAGGGCGCGCCGGGCGCCTTGTAGCCCGGCACGCTCCAGACCGATGCACCACTGCGCAAAAGGCGCCAACGCCGCCGCTTCGACGTCCCGGGCCGGCGATCGCACTAACGGATCTCCGGCGCCCGGCAAGGGTCCAGTGGGATGCACGTCCCCGGCACACACGCGGGCGACCAATTCAGCATCGACGTCACCGACTTTGAACACACTGTGCGTGCCGTCCAGCATCGCGCAGTCTCCTGCAAGCAGCCGGTTCCAATTGCACCCAATGACCCGCTCCGAAAGCACGACGTTGAACAACCATGCTCGAAGCGCCGAGAAATACATGCTCCGCAGATGGCGGTTGCGAACCCGCAGATGGCCTTGCAACATCGCCACCCCACGTTCGATATTTTGTTGCCGATGGCCAAAACGCTGGGGGCCGAAGTAATTCGGCACGCCCTCGCAGGCGATGCGCGCGAGGCATGCCTTGAGCGCTTGCCGCGAGCCGCGGACGTCGCGGACCGTGATACGGAAGGCGTTGCCGCGGTGACTACCACGCCGCAACTTGCGCCGGTGCCGGGCGCGCGCGAGCACGGTGAGTGGGACCGAACCCATGCCCGTCCCGCGCCCGGACTGAGCGGTACGCGGAATGCTCAGCCACTGGCGGGCCACCGCCCACCGGTCCTTCATTCCACAGTAGCCAATGTCGCGCCGGGAAATCCTCAGATAACGGGCCACCTGCGAGACGAGATCCGCAGTGGTTATGCCCTGTTTCTGAACATACAGCAGGAGATGGTCGCCGTGACCGTCGGGTTCGAACCCGAGGATTTCGGACACCGCGAAATCCGCGCACCGCTGACGGATGTTACCGGCGACAAGGGGAGCGTCGCCGGCATGTGCCCAATCATCAGACATCGGAGATCCGCCCCATGCATCGCCGCCGAGCATGAGGTAGCATAGCGCCCCCATGAATGAACTCGCAACCGAATCGAAGTCGCGATTCCTCGTGCCCGTCATGATGGCCGTCGCGCTTACGGCACTGGCGGCCGGGGTATGGCTAGGGTCGCGCGACACGCAGTCCGGGCGTTCCGTCGCTACCAATGTCGCCACGGTGCTGGTTCCGGCACAGCCGATCTCCGACTTTGCCCTCGTCGATCACCACGGACGCCCATTCACAAAAAGCGCCTTCACCGGACACTGGACGTTTCTGTTCTTTGGCTACACCCATTGCCCGGACGTATGCCCGACCACCTTGCATGTGCTGGATCAAGTCGATCGGGGCCTCGACGCACACCGAGACACACCGACCCAGTTCGTTTTCGTCTCTGTAGACCCGTCCCGCGACACGCCCGATTCGCTGGCCGACTACGTCGCGTATTTCAATTCCCGTTTTCTCGGTGTGACGGGAGAGATGCAGGCTATCGAAAACCTCACGCGGCAGCTCGGTATCCTGCACCTGCGTACCGAGCGCAACGATGGCGCTGCTTATTTGGTGGACCACAGCACGTCGGTGCTGCTGGTCGACCCGGATGCGTCACTGCGGGCCATTTTCGCTGCACCTCATCACGCGGAGCCCATGATTGCGGATTTTCTAAAAATCAAGGACCGACGTTCGTGAAGTGGGTACCGCTGGCCGCGGCGTTGTGGGCCTCCGTCGCCGTCGCCGTCGCCGACAATCCGGTCTCGATCTCCCGGGCATGGGTGCGGGCGGGGCCGCCCTCAGTGTCGGTGTACGCCGGGTACATGGCAATGGAGAATCTCACCGCGCGGGATCTCACGATCACCCGCGTCTCAAGCCCGCGCTTCGCGTCGGTAGAGATGCACCGGACCGAAATCGAAAACGGCATTGCGCGCATGACCCCGCAGGCGAATCTCGTGGTGCCGGCAAACCGTACCCTTGAATTCGTACCCGGCGGCCTGCATCTCATGCTGTTACAGCCCGATGCTCCCCTGACCCGCGGCGAAGCGGTGCCACTGCATATCGAGTTTGCCGACGCTGGAAGCATCGATACGGAACTACCGGTGCTTGCCGCCCCTCCCGAACCCTAGAACCGAACGAGGCCAAACGATGACAACCTGTGACGTGCCACCGGTCATCGAACCGGAGGACTTGCGTACGCGACTCGACACCGATACGGCGCTTCTGGTAATCGATCTGTGTACCGCCGAACACTACACCCAGGCTCACATTCCCGGCGCCGTGCATGTCGACTACCGGCACCTCGTCACCGGCCAGCAGCCCACGCCGGGCCAGATTCCCGATGACGACCGATTGACCGGGCTACTGTCATCGGTGGGCGCTACACCGGCGACGACGATCGTGGCCTACGACGACGAGGGCGGCGGTAAAGCAGCCCGTTTTCTGTGGACACTGGACGTCATCGGTCATCCGTGCTTTTCGTTGTTGAACGGCGGCATCCTGGCGTGGACCGCCGACGGTCATCCCGTGACCTCCGAGCACGTGTACCCCGAGCGCAGCGATTACCCGGTCATCGCCGGCGACCGGGGTATCGCCGATCTCGCCTACATCCGATCGCGGCTCGGCCATCCGCAGCTCGCGCTGCTGGATGCGCGTACGCCCGCCGAATTCGACGGCACGAAAGCGCGCGCGGCGCGCGGCGGACACATCCCGGGGGCTGCAAACCTGAATTGGTTGGACACCCTCGACGCCGAGCGGCACTATCGGTTCAAACCCGATGCCGAGCTCAAGCAAATGCTCAGCGACCGCCGCCTCACCGCCGACCGCGAGATCGTCGCTTACTGCCACACCCATCACCGTTCCGCGCACAGTTACATCATGCTGAAGCACCTGGGCTACGAACGGGTGCGGGGGTATCCCGGATCCTGGTCCGAGTGGGGCAACCGCACCGACACGCCGGTGGAGACGTGACCCGGTTAGATCTCCCAGTGGATGGATTGTTTCAGGGTGTTGGCAAGATCGGTAAGCGGTTCGGCGGGTGAACCCAGGATCACCAGAACCCCGGCACCAGCCGGCACCAGTATGCCCTTGTAGGCGTCGCCGCTGAACTCGGTGTCATCCGCGATCCGCTCGCCGGTGACGTAAAGGACCGTCACGTCGCCACGTACTCCGGACAGTTCCGCGTGCGCGATGGGTCGATTGTTCATCCCGCACACGAATGCTCGCTTGACCGGTCCGACGCTGCCGGAAACCCGGCCGCCGAACGCCGCCAACACGTGCCGAAACTGAGCCTCCGGGGACAACGCAGCGGATTGTGCAACCAGCAGCACGTGCTCGTGGTGGGTTTCCACATGCTCGATCGCCGCAGTCTGCATCGCCGCGACCTGCTGATGGGCGGCGCGGATCTGGTAAGCGAAAAACCCGCCCAGGGCGAGGGTCACCAACACGCTGGCGGCCAGTGCCCACTGCCAGGGGCGCGCGCCCCGAGTGCGATGTTCGTCGCCGAGAATCTGGCGCAGCTTGATCCGACTGGTCAAGTCCTCGGGTACCGGCACCTGCATCGCGGAGCGCAGCTTGCCGTCGAGCACGTCGATACCTTCTGCGAAGCGTCGGCAGTCCTCGCACGCTTTTCGGTGTGCCAGGTACGTCGTCGCCGCGCTCGCCGGCTCGCTCAAACACATTCTACGAAACTCGAGACAATTCATGCCCGTACCTCGCTGGCACTCGCCTTGTCGTCGGTCAATAGTTCGCGCATCTGCTTGCGCGCGCGAAACACCCGCGTCATCACCGCACTGCTGCTGATGTCGAGAATGCCGGCGATTTCATCGCAGCTGAAGCCGCCCAATACCTGCAGAACCAAGGGTTCCCGGTACTCCTCACTTAAGCCCGCCAAGGCGCGGCGCAGCGCGAACGCCTCGCTGCTGGTGTCGTAGGTGGGGGGCGCCGCCGGGGATTCGGTCAATTCATCGAACTCCACCTCCGGGTGCCGCTTGCGCTCGAATTGGCGCGCGTATTCGCGCCGGAAGATCGTGAACAGCCAGCTTTTCGCCGACCCGGCGTCGCGCAGCGAATCCAGCCCCTTCCACGCGCGCAAGTAGGTTTCCTGCACGAGTTCCTCCGCTTGGATCCGATCCCGGCATTTCCAGTACGCATAGCGGTACAACTCGGCGGACAAGCCCTCGATCAATACGGCGAACTTCTTCTGCTTCGATCCCCGCATAGTCTTTGAGACCGGCGCAGCCGGAATTTCCTTACCCGGAAACGTCATATTTCCGCCTTTATCTGTCCGATACTCTAAAAGACCAGAAAACTTGGGACCGAGTTCAGAACGTATCGCCGGGGCCTGTGCTCACCGGACGGTGGGGCGGCTGGCGTGGAGTGCGGCCGCACACCGAACGGGCACCACCTACAACCCGAAATCGCGGATCGCGTCCACCAGCAACTGCGGCGCGTCGGCATGTACCCAGTGGCCGGCACCTGGAATGGAGACGTGCCGGGCCTCTGGGAACCAGTTCGCGATCAGCGAGTGGTGGCCGGGGGCAATATAGTCCGACTGCTCGCCGGCGATAAACAACGCCGGGCCGGGGTAAGACCGGTCGCCGGGGTCGGGAAACCCCATGATGTCGTCCATGTGCCGGCGCAGCGCCTTGAGATTCAGGCGCCAACGGAACCGATCTCGTTCGGAGACCAGGTTCTGGAGCAGGAACAGGCGGGTGCCGACATCCGGGACGTCGCCGGCCAACCGCCGGTCGGCGTCGGCACGCGACTTCAGGGTGTCGAGGTTCAAGTTCAACATCGCCTGGATAAAGCCCAGGTGGTCGTGGCGGTAGGGTACGGGGGCAATATCCACCACCACGAGGCGGGAGACGCGCTGGGGATAGGTCAGACTCCACAACATGGCCGCTTTGCCACCCATGCTGTGACCGATAACCGCTGCTGCGTCGAGCTCGAGTTTGTCCAAAAGGCTGATCAGGTCGGCGACCATCCCCGGGTAAGACATGTTATTCACGTGCGGCGACCGACCGTGATTGCGCAGATCCACGGCGATGACCCGGTGATCCTCCGCCAGTTGCCGGACACAGGCGCGCCAGTTGGTGCTCGACCCGAACAAACCGTGCAGTACGACGACCACGGGGCCGGTGCCTTGATCGGTATAAAACAAATCGCTCATTGTCGGTTAAAATCCGGGCTGGTTACGGAATCGCAATCGATCCCAGGTGCTTTGACGAGGGCGGTAATATACCGTGCGGCGGGATTGGCTGGTAAGTTCGACCCCGGGCTCCCGATGCGGTAGGGGGCAGCCCACCGGCAGGCGAACCCGCGCTCCTCGCACGACGCCGTTATTGTTCTGAGCCCCTGAGCCCGATCAGCTCGACCGACCACCTTGCACAGCAACATTGCAACCTCGCCCGACCCGGCATCGATAGCCGTGCGTCACCGGCGGTGCGCCCGCGCCTGGATACGGACGCGGACATCCGAGCAATCAAACCCACGAAGGGGACCCTAGTGCGACAGACCCGCACCACGCTGCCGTCCGACGACCGAAACGACTGGAAGACATTGGTTACGCTGGTGCCCTTCCTGTGGCGGTTCCGGGCGCGAATCGGTCTCGCGCTGGTGCTGTTGGCGATCGCGAAACTCGCCAACATCGGGGTACCAGTCACGCTCAAATTGATCGTCGACGAACTGGAGATCAGTACCACGGCAAAGCTGTTGAGCATTCCGTTGTTTCTGTTGGTCGGCTACGGCGTGTTGCGGTTCAGCACGTCTTTGTTTCAAGAGCTGCGCGATGCGGTATTCGCGAAAGCGGCACAAAACTCCGTGCGCGAAGTGTCTCTGAAGGTGTTTCGCCACCTGCACGACCTATCGCTGAAGTTTCATCTTGATCGACAAACCGGCGGCGTATCGCGGGATCTGGAGCGCGGAAGCCGTAGCATCAGCCAACTCCTGAGTTATCTGGTATTCAGTATTCTCCCGACCCTGTTCGAGATTGTCGTGGTGTGCGGCATTCTACTCGTGCAGTTCGAGATTTGGTTCGCGGTCGTGACCTTCGTGACAGTTACCGCGTATTTCGTATACACGTACAAAGTCACCGAATGGCGAATCAAGTTTCGCGTGCAGATGAACGAGCTGGATTCGCGCGCCAATACCGCAGCGGTGGATTCGTTGATCAATTACGAAACGGTCAAATATTTCTGTAACGAAAGCTATGAAGCGGACCGCTACGACTCCCATCTCAAAAAGTGGGAGCGGGCGTCGATAAAAAGCCGCGTTTCATTGGCGCTGTTGAACGTCGGTCAGGGATTGATCATCGGCACCGGGCTCACCATTCTCATGATCATGGCGGCGAGCGGCGTCGTAGCCGGGCGGTTGACCCTGGGCGATTTCGTCATGGTGAATGCATTCTTGATCCAACTCTACATCCCGCTGAATTTTCTCGGCACGATCTTTCGCGAGGTGAAGCATTGCCTGACCGACATGGAGAAAATGTTCAACTTGCTCGAGGTCACCCCTGAAGTCGAAGATTCGGCGGCAGCGCGAACACTCCACGTCGACGCCGGATATGTCGAGTTCCACAATGTGGATTTCGCCTATCGTCCCGATCGCCCGATTCTCCACAATGTGAGTTTCTGTATTCCGGCGGGGAAAAAGCTGGCAGTGGTCGGCAGCAGCGGGGCTGGGAAGTCGACCCTGGCACGTCTGCTGTTCCGGTTCTACGACGTATGCGCAGGCGCTATCGTGATCGACGGCCAAGACGTGCGCGCAGTCACCCTCAACAGCCTGCGTACCGCCATTGGCATCGTGCCGCAGGATACCGTGCTGTTCAACGACACGATCGCCTACAACATCGGCTACGGCAAACCGGGAGCCGAGTTCGAGGAAATCCGCGATGCAGCGGTGCACGCACAGTTGCACGACTTCATCTCGTCGCTGCCCGACGGCTACGAAACCCGCGTGGGCGAACGCGGACTCAAGCTGTCCGGCGGTGAGAAACAACGCATCGCGATCGCCCGCACACTGTTGAAAAACCCGCCCATACTCATCCTCGACGAGGCCACCTCGGCGCTCGACTCCAGATCCGAACAGGCGATCCAGGCCGCTCTGGCGACCGTCGCCGCCAATCGCACGACCCTGATCATCGCCCACCGTTTGTCCACCGTGGTCGACGCCGACGAAATTCTGGTGCTCGAACACGGCCGCATCATGGAACGCGGCACACACAGCTCGCTACTCGATGCCAAAGGCCTCTACGCGGATATGTGGGAACTGCAGCGGGAACATCGATCCCCAATGCCTGTGCCCGCTGGCACGCGCGAAGCCGCATCTGCTGATTATGATTAAATGTCCGTCTCATCCACGTCCAGTTGCCCGGTGATGCGGCGCCGGACGTGGGACCAGGAAATGCCCGCCGACAGGACGCCGGCGAGACCGGCAAGCACCAGATACGTCGTGACCGTGCGGTCGCGCGGCAACGGAATGTAGGTCACGACCAGCCACAGCAAGGTGCCGAAGAATGCAACGGCGAGCAGGGTGCCGAACATACCGAGTGAGCGCAACGTCGCGCGCAAAAAAATGACCCAGGCGATGAGGAGGACGACGCCGGCAAAAGCCATCAGCACCTGAAAATCCGCCTCGCCTTTGAGGACCGGGTAAACCCAGTCTACGAACGAAAGGCCGTGCGGGTTGTAGGTGACGAACACCAGGGTCAACGCCGCCGCGAGCCGGGTCAGGTACTGACCCCATCCGAATTTTTGCGTGTGTGCCATCGTTGTCGAATCTGCCCTTATTCAAGTGTAAAGAAAAGTCTGCACGGTTCGTCGGTCGCGCCGTCCCCCTTACGCCACCCAGGCTCGTGCGTTGCGAAACAACCGCATCCACGGTCCACTTTCCCCCCAGCCCGCCGGTAACCAGGAATTCGTCACCGAGCGGAACATCCGCTCCGGGTGCGGCATCATGACGGTGACCCGGCCGTCGGCGCTGGTGAGACCGGTGATTCCACCGGGGGACCCGTTCGGGTTATACGGGTAACGTGCGGTCACTCGACCGTGGTTGTCGACGAAACGGATTGCGGCTTGGGAGGCCTCGGACAACCGCTCGGGCCCGTCCGGTGCGCTGAACTCCGCGCGCCCCTCGCCGTGCGCGACGACCACCGGCAAGCGCGCCCCGACCATGCCCGACAGCAGCACCGACGGGCACGCCAGCACTTCGACCATGACCACCCGCGCTTCGAACTGTTCCGAACGATTCCGTACGAAGCGCGGCCAATGGTCGGTACCAGGAATCAGATCCTTGAGGCTCGACAACATCTGGCAGCCGTTGCAGACACCCAGTGTGAAGGCGTCGGTGCGCGTGAAGTACTCCGCGAATTCGTCTTTGAGCCGGGCATCGAAAAGGATCGATTTCGCCCAACCCTCCCCGGCGCCGAGCACATCACCGAAGGAGAAGCCGCCGCACGCCACCACCCCGCAGAACCCGGCCAGTGTCACCCGACCCTCCTGCAGATCGGTCATGGTCACGTCCACGGCGGCGAAACCGGCCGCGTCGAAGGCGGCCGCCATCTCGACCTGACCGTTCACCCCCTGCTCGCGCAGCACCGCGACCCGCGGTGGCGCTGCGCAACCCACGAACGGCGCGGTGATATCATGCTCCGGATCGTAGGGTAGGCTGACACTCAAACCCGGATCGTCATCATCGAGCAACCGGTCGTACTCCTGCTGCGCGCATTCCGGATGATCGCGCAGCGCCTGCATGCGCCAGGTGGTCTCCGACCAGCGCCGGTGCAAGGCGCTCCGGGGTGCCGAGAACAGGGTTACCCCGCCGCTGCGTATCACCACGCGATCCCCGGCGGTCGGACGGCCGATTTCGTGGCACAGTGCATCCAGGCCATGTTCCTCGAGGATGTGTCGCACCCGTTCCCGATCCGCGACATCGATCTGAATTACGGCGCCCAGTTCTTCGTTGAATAGGGCGGGGATCGCGTCTTCGGCGTAACCGCTGATATCGATTTCGAGACCGCAGCGACCGGCAAACGCCATCTCACTCAGCGTGACGAACAAGCCGCCATCAGAGCGATCGTGATACGCGCGGACCAAACGCCCGTCATGCAACGCCTGCATGGCGAGGAAGAACCGGCGCACCCGTTGCGGATCGTCGACGTCCGGAGCGCATTCGCCAACCTGGTCGAAAGCCTGCGCGAGCACCGATTCGCCGAGCCGGCAGCGGCCGGCACCGAGGTCGATCAGCAGGAGTTGGGTTGGCTTTTCGCGTTCGAGAACCGGCGTCGCGGTACCGCGGACGTCTGCGACCGGCGCGAACGCCGTGACGATCAACGACAACGGTGCGATGACCGCGTGCCGACGGCCGTCCGGCGCATTCCAAACGGTGCGCATCGACATCGAATCCTTGCCCACCGGAATGGAAATTCCCAACTGCGGACACAATTCGAGGCCTACTGCCCGCACGGTATCGAACAGGGCCGCATCGTCACCGGGGTGATCGGCGGCGGCCATCCAGTTGGCGGACAACTTGACTTCGCGCAGATCCCGGACCCGGCTGGCGGCGAGGTTGGTCAACGCCTCGGCCACCGCCATGCGGCCGCTGGCCTGCGGGTCGATGACCGCCAGTGGGCTGCGTTCGCCGATCGCCATCGCTTCGCCGGCGCAGGTGGTGAATCCAGCCGTGGTGACCGCCACGTCCGCCACCGGCACCTGCCAGGGGCCGACCATCTGGTCGCGGCTGACGAGCCCGCCGACGCTGCGGTCGGCGATCGTAACGAGAAACGTCTTGTCCGCCACGCACGGCATGGTCAATACCCGGTCCACTGCCTCTTCGAGCCGCATGCCCGACAGATCGACGGGCATTCGCGGCGTGCTGCACCGGGTGGTGCGGCGGACCATTTTCGGCGGTTTGCCGAACAAGGTGTCAAGCGCCATGTCGATGGGTACCGCCGCCGCGCCCCCTTCGTCGGCGAAATACCGGTCTTCCACGCGCAGCTCACGATCGGCGGTGGTTTCGCCAACCACCGAATATAAACACCGTTCGCGGGCGCACAGGTCCTTGAACTCTTGCAAGCGCTGGGTGCGCACCGCCAGAACATAACGTTCCTGGGCCTCATTACACCACATCTCCAGCGGCGTCATGCCCGGCTCATCGCTCAATATGTCCCGCAACTGAAACCGGCCGCCGCGGTCCGCATCGTGCACGAGCTCGGGGAGCGCATTGGACAGCCCCCCGGCACCGACGTCATGGATACTCACGATCGGATTGCGCTCCCCCATCGCCCAGCAGCGATCGATGACTTCCTGGCAACGCCGTTGCATTTCCGCATTGCCCCGCTGCACCGATGCATAATCCAGCTCCTCACTGCTGGTTCCGGTCGCCACGCTGGAAGCGGCGCCGCCGCCCAACCCGATCGACATCGCCGGCCCACCCAGAATGACGATGCAGGCACCCGCCGGAAGGCGTTCCTTGTCGACATGGGCAGCGCGGATATTCCCGAGCCCCCCGGCAAGCATGATCGGTTTGTGATATCCGCGGCGCTCGCTATCGCCGCCCCCGGGAAGGGCTTGCTCGAAAGTACGAAAAAAACCACCAATGTTGGGGCGTCCAAACTCGTTGTTGAACGAGGCCCCTCCGAGCGGTCCGTCGAGCATGATGTCAAGCGGTGACGCAATGCGCTCCGGGCGTTGCTCCTCTCCTTCCCAGGGTCGTTCCGCTCCCGGCAGGTGTAAATGTGAGACGCAAAAACCCGTGATTCCGGCTTTCGGTTTCGCCCCGCGGCCGGTGGCGCCTTCGTCGCGGATCTCACCGCCGGAACCGGTGGCGGCACCCGGAAACGGGGAGATCGCGGTAGGGTGATTGTGGGTTTCCACCTTACAAACGATATGCACCGCCTCGCGATGACGCACATACTCGGCGGTGTCCGGCGCCGGATAAAACCGGTTCGTCTCGTGACCCTTGAGGACCGCCGCGTTGTCCGCATAGGCGATCAAGGTGCCATATCCGTTGTGCCGGTGTGTTTCGCGGATCATATCGAACAACGACTCGTTCTTGCGCTCACCGTCGATGTGCCAATCGGCGTTGAATATCTTGTGACGACAGTGCTCCGAGTTCACCTGCGCGAACATCATCAACTCGACGTCGGTGGGATCGCGCCCCGCTTGCCGGTAGCGCTGCACCAAGTAGTCGATCTCGTCGTCGGCCAGCGCCAGACCGAGCTGCCGATTGGCATGCGCCAAGGCGTCGCGCCCCCGCTCGCACACCCCCACAGTCGTGACCCGGCCGGGTCGAGAACGCTCGAACAAACGCGCCACCGACTCGAGGTCTGCGAACACCGACTCGGTCATCGGGTCGTGGAGCAGAGCGGCCAGACTCGATTCGGCCGTCGCCCCGCTGCGCGTGGTGACGTGCCACACCGTACCGCGTTCGATACGGCGAATTTTCTGCAATCCGCAGCGCTGGGCGATATCGGTGGCCTTCGTGGACCAGGGGGAAATCGTACCGATGCGCGGCGCGACGACAAACCTCAACCCGCCCTGCGGGTCCGGATCCGTCCCCGGTCCGTAATCGAGGAGGCGCTGCAACACCATCATCTCCTCAGGGAACAAGGCTTCGTGGTGGTCCACGAAATGCCAGTACTGGGCATACAAACCGGTCACGTCCGGATGCTGGGCGCGGGCGTCCGCAAGAAGTTTATCGATCCGAAACGGAGATAACGCAGTGCCCCCGCGCAGCTTCAGAAGCGCTTTCAAGCTGTCCCTTTAGAGAAGGCGCGGCGTCAATTCACATCGACTCCGAGGCGCAGCGCCACTTGCTCGTAGGCCTCCACAACCCCGCCCATATTGCGGCGGAATCGATCCTTGTCAAGCTTTTCCCGCGTTTCCGCGTCCCAGATCCGGCACCCGTCGGGGGTAAACTCGTCACCCAACAGCAAGCCGTTGGCGGAACGGCCGAATTCCAACTTGAAATCAACCAGGATCATCCCGCCCGCTGCGAACAACTCGAACAAGATCCGATTCACCGCAAATGTCCGTTCGGTCATCTCCTTGATTTCCGCATCGCTGGCCCAGCCGAAAGCGCGAATGTGATACTCGTTAATCATTGGATCGTGACGCGCATCGTCCTTCAAGAAAAATTCGAACACTTTCGGATCCAGCTCGAGCCCATCCTCGACGCCTAAGCGCTTGCACAGCGACCCGGTCGCGATATTGCGAATTACACACTCGACGGGGATCATCTCCAACCGCGTCACCGCCGACTCGGTATCGGACAGGACTTCCTTGAAATGCGTCTTTATCCCCTGTTCCTCGAGTTTCTGCATGATGAACGCATTGAACTTATTATTGACCATACCCTTGCGATCCAACTGGGCGACCTTCTCGCCGTCGAACGCCGACGTGTCGTCGCGGAAGTGCAAAATCAAGGTATCCGGATCGTCGGTCACGTACACGGATTTCGCTTTGCCCGCGTAAAGCTGTTCACCCTTTTGCATGACTTTGTTTCGCTCCGTTCTTGCTCAACGACAGGACTGGCCCGCCAAAAATAAAAGCGCGGTGAAGCCGCGCCAACAGACAAGTATTACCGATTGAGTGACGTGCGTAGTTTAGCGTAATTGCTCGTGCAGCATCGATAATATCCTTTCACCGGTTTCAGATCGATCGGGCAACCCGTCGGCATCGCGGATGGTCACCAGCGACACCGTACCGGCGGGGGTCAGTTTCACTTGATATTCCCCCGATTCCTCCTCATCGTCGCCCCGTGGCGGGATGATTCGGCGCCAGAATCCCTTCTTTTTCGGCGCACGGTCCGGGTCCGGATACCGCACGTAGTAGATGCCTCCATCCGGGTCTTCTCCTTCGACGGTCACGCCTAACTGGCCCAACGACTCGCCGACGCGCTTCCAGACCTGATCGTAGGGATCGCGCACCGTCAAGGCGGGCACGCCGTCGGATGAACGGCGCAGCGTCACCCGTTCGGCAGGGATCACGGGCGCGGCAGTGGTGTCCGCACGGCGGGCGAGCACCGGTTCGGCCCCCATGCTGGTCGCCAACAGACCCATCACCTCGGCCTCCAGCTCATTGTCGGAGTCCCGGCGCTCCCAGGTTGTGGCCGCCGCAGACGCGTGTTCTACTTGCGTCAATCCGCGATGGGTGATCTGTATCGCCGTAGTACCGGGCTCCTCCCCGGCCGTCACGCGCGCTTCGAACTTGTCACGCGAGGCACCGCCACCCAGTCCGCGCGCGGCGAACAGACTCCGCAAATCCGTGTTGAGCTCCGTATCCGAGCCGATCCAGCCGGTCTCCAATATTCCGGTCTCCGCATCCGCCACCAAAACCGGCAGGCCGCTGGTCTCGAAAAACTCGCGCACGTCGGTCAAGCGCTGCACTGGTTCGCCGGACACTACGAGCCATTGCCGGAGCGCATTTTCGCGCCGCCCGCCACCGCGCGGGGTGCGTTCCACGGCGCCGGACTCCGGATATGCGACGCGTCGCTCAGTGGGTACCGCCACCGGCTCGGCGCCGCGGGTCGATCCGCGCGCCAGCTCCGGTGGAATACGCAACGGCGGCAGCGTCTCGGCGGTTCGGTAGTCGGCACGCCGCTCCGGCATGAAACTCTTCACCGTGTTACAGGCGCTCACCGCGACCGCCAGGGTTACAGGGACGAGCCAACGAGGATGAATGGTCCGCATAGCGAGAGCTCTTCTTAGTGTTTTTGAGTCCGGCTGACGCCCCTGAAGGCGTGGTTACCGCCAACCCGCTCGCGGCGCTTCACAGTATACCCGCGCTGCGCATCGCGCTACGGACGGTGTCGTGATAACGTTCCGACAGCGGCGTGAGCGGCAGCCGCAAGTGGCCCCCGGCCAAACCCAACTCACACACCGACCACTTGACGGGAATCGGATTGGATTCCACAAACAACGCCGCGTGCAGATCGCGAAGTTTCGCGTCGAGCTCCCGCGCCCGTGGGGTGTCCCCGGATATCGCCGCCGCACACATGTCGCTCATTAATTTCGGTGCTACGTTCGCGGTCACTGAAATATCTCCCTGCCCCCCAAGAAGCATGTGCTCACACGCCGTACCGTCATCTCCCGAGTAGATGGTCATCCGGTCTCCACACCGATCGACGAGCGCTTTACCACGTTCCAAGTCCCCGGTGGCGTCTTTGATACCCACGATGTTGTCGATGTCGGCCAGCCGGTCGACGGTGTCCGTCAACATGTCGCAGGCGGTGCGCCCGGGTACGTTATACAGAATCTGCGCGATCGGTACGGCTTCCGCCACAGCCCGGAAATGCAGATACAAACCCTCCTGGGTCGGCTTGTTGTAATAGGGAGTCACCAGTAGACACGCGTCGACACCGATTTCGTGGGCACGGCGGGTCAACATTACCGCCTCAGCGGTCGCGTTAGCCCCGGTGCCGGCGATGACCGGAATACGCCCCTGCGCGTACTCCTTGGTCCGCGCCATGACCTCGCAATGCTCGTCGAAATCCAACGTCGCGGATTCGCCGGTGGTGCCAACCGAGACGATGGCGGCAGTGCCGTTTTCCACGTGGAAATCAATCAGCGAACGAAGCGCCGTGTAGTCCACCGAGCCGTCATCGTGCATCGGCGTCACCAGCGCCACCATACTGCCCTGAAACATTGCGATCTGGACGCCCCTAACGTAACAGGCCGATGTTAATTGCACGCGCCGCGAATAACAAGATTGGCCCCGGGCGGTGCGGCTACAACAATCCGCGGATTTCGTGCTAGGCTTGATTCGCGCGGGCGAATTGAACCAAAACGGTACGCACACGGCGCTTACGACAGAGAAACATCAGTTCGGTCAGCAACTTGGCAATTGCTTCGGAGCGCGTGCGCCGCGCCGCTAACGCCTTAGACCACACCTCGAAATAGGGAGCGGGAATGGGAAATTTCTACGTTCAAGGCCTGATCGATCTGCCGCCGTGGGGCTACGTCCTGGTGGCCCTGGCATTGACCCACGTGACGATTATCAGCGTGACCCTCTATCTGCATCGTTGTCAGGCGCATCGGGCGCTCGACTTGCATCCGGCGGTCTCCCACTTCTTTCGCTTTTGGTTGTGGTTGACGACCGGCATGGTCACGCGCGAGTGGGTAGCTATTCACCGCAAACACCACGCCCACGTCGAAACCGCGGAGGACCCACACAGCCCTCAGATACAAGGCATTCACAAAATTCTGTGGCTGGGCGCCTGGGTTTACCATCGTGAATCCCACAACCGCGAAACCATCGAAAAATACGGTTACGGCGCACCAGGCGACTGGCTGGAACGCAACCTCTACGCTGCGCATTCGACCCTCGGCATCAGTCTGCTCCTGGTGGGGGACTGGGTCCTGTTCGGGCTTCCCGGCGTGGCGATCTGGGCGACGCAGATGGTCTGGATTCCCTTTTGGGCGGCGGGCGTCATCAACGGCATCGGCCATTATGTGGGTTACCGGAACTTTGAAGTGCCCGACGCCAGTAAGAACATCGTCCCCTGGGGCGTGGTGATCGGCGGTGAGGAACTGCACAACAACCACCACGCATACGCCAGTTCCGCAAAGTTCTCCATCAAGGCCTGGGAGGTCGATGCCGGTTGGGGGTATATACGCCTTTTGTCCGCACTGCGACTGGTGCGCGTCAAGAAACTCCCGCCGGAACTCGTGATACGCGATGAGAAACAGGGTATCGACCTGGAGTCGGTACGCGCCGTGGTCAATAACCGGTTCCAGGTGATGGCGAATTTCATCAAAGAGGTAATCCACCACGTCTGGAGTGACGAAATGCGGCAAGCGGAGAATCACAACCGCGAACACTGGTCCTTGCTGAAGCGCGCCCGCCGCCTGATGTGCCGCGAATCCAGCCTGCTCTCCGAGACCGGGCGTTTACAGCTTTCTCGCGCCCTGGATTTGAGTCCGCGGCTCAAAAAGGTTTACGCCATGAAGCAGCGCCTCCAGGAAATCTGGAGCCTGTCCGCATCCAAGCAGGAACAGTTGGTCAAGGCGCTGGAAGAATGGTGCCAGGCCGCGGAGACATCCGGTATCGACGCGCTGCGCGAATTTTCGGCAAAGCTGCGCCGCTACGAACTGTCCCCGATGCGCACCTAAGGCCTGCGCGGCACCGGCGTAACTAGCGACGCAGCCGCTCGTGCAGCGGGCTGGTGCGCGGAAAGTGGGCAAGCAGAAACTGCATTTGATCGGCGAGCACTCTGCGGCCCCTGAGAAACACGTACTCCGCATGAGTCGGCACGAAAGGGACGGCCAACAGGTTCATGCCGGCTTGCTCCGGCGTACGACCGGCCTTGTGATTGTTGCACCGCTTACACGCAGTCACCACATTGTTCCAGGTATCCGTACCGCCCATACTGATCGGCGTCACATGGTCGCGGGAGAGTTCCCGGTGTCTGAACCTGCCGCCGCAGTACAGGCACAAGCGGGCGTCGCGGGCGAACAACGCCTCATTGCTGAGCGGCGGTACATAGTCTTTGTGGGCCTTTAAAGAGGCGTGGCTCTCGCCGCGCGTGGCGATAATCGAGTTGACCTCGATGACACTACGCACCCCGGAGGCGCCATTGATTCCCCCGTGAATACGGTACAGTAAGACCCCGCAGGCATACTGAACCTGATCGAGATGATACAAGCGAACCGCCTCTCGATAGGTCACCCAATCGATAGGCATACCCGCCAAATCCGTGCGTAACACTTGGTGATCCAGAGAGTACATCGCTAAAGCTCTCGCGTCGGTCCAGTATCGAACTCAAGCACCCCGCTGGCTGTCGTTGTAACGCTTCTGCTTGTTGTGGTGGTATCGGAACTGCTTGTCTGGACGTGCATTAAATCAGAGAAAAGCCGCTAATACCATGCTTCACAATACTTATGGTCGTAATCCGCATTCCGCTGGCTTTCGACCAGGTCGTTAGGATACATTCTACCCGCGGCCGGATACGCGGCAGCCGTAACGCGGATCCGAACTCAAGCGTCAGGGAGCTAGCACATGTCTGAAAAACATCCGATTATTGCCGTCACCGGGTCATCGGGTGCGGGTACCTCCACGGTCAAAACCGCGATGGAACATATTTTTCGTCGCGAGCATATCAACCCGGTCATTGTCGAAGGGGACAGCTTCCATCGCTACAACCGCGTCGAGATGAAGGAAGCCATCAAGGTCGCCGAGGCGGAGGGCCGTTACCTGAGCCATTTCGGCGCGGAGGCCAACCTGTTCGACAAGCTGGAGGAATTGTTCCGCGACTATTCGCAGCACGGCGGGGGTCACATCCGCCGCTACCTGCACAACGACGAAGAAGCCGCCCCCTACAAGCAGGCGCCGGGAACGTTCACCGATTGGACCGAGATTCCGGAAGGTACGGATCTGTTGTTCTACGAAGGCCTGCACGGCGGCGTGGTAGATGGCGATCACGACATCGCCCGTTACGTCGATTTGTTGATCGGCGTGGTACCGGTAGTCAACCTGGAATGGATACAGAAAATCCACCGCGACACCGGGGAGCGCGGCTACAGCACGGAAGCAGTCACCGATACGATACTGCGGCGCATGCCGGACTACGTGACTTACATCACCCCGCAGTTCTCACGTACCGACATCAATTTCCAGCGCGTGCCGCTAGTAGACACCTCCAACCCGTTTATCGCACGGGATATCCCCACTCCCGACGAAAGCGCCGTGGTCATCCGATTCCGCACGCACGGCAGCCAGGACTTTCCCTACTTGCTGCAGATGCTGCACGGATCGTATATGTCACGACCGAACTCGATCGTCGTTCCCGGCGGGAAAATGGGCCTGGCCATGGAACTCGTGTTGACACCACGCATCCACGGGCTGATGAAGCACAGGCGGTAAAACGCGCCGGATCCCGCAAAACCGCGGGGCGAACACGTCGCTACTTGATTTTGGATTCTTTGTAAATGACGTGCTTGCGGACCACCGGATCGTACTTCTTGCGCTCGAGTTTGTCGGGCGTCGTCCGTTTGTTCTTGGTTGTCGTGTAATAGTGGCCGGTACCGGCGCTGGATACCAATTTGATCTTGTCTCGCATTGCTCTCCTGGCCCCTCTAGACCTTTTCCCCGCGCTCGCGCAAATCTTTCAAGACCCGGTCGATGCCCATCTTGTCGATAATGCGCAAGCCCTTCCTGGAAACCCGTAAACGCACCCAGCGCTTCTCGCTTTCCACCCAAAATCGGCGGTAGTGGAGATTCGGTACGAAACTGCGTCGCGTCCGGTTATTCGCGTGAGACACGTTGTTCCCCCGAATCGTGCGTTTCCCGGTGACTTGACAGACTCTGGACATCTCTCGAACCTTAAGCATTTGGTGGTCCGTTTGCGCGCGCCGGACAGTAGGTTGCCCGGCAGGCCCAAATCGGGGGCCGATTTATAACAAAATTCCGCTCGTTTGGATAGCCGTACCCCCCGCTCACAAATACCCCCGTTCGCTCAGCGAGACGATGCCGGAGTCGCCGACCACCAGGTGATCCACGAGGCGCACCTCGATCAGGGACAGCGCGCGCTGCAAACGCGCGGTAATATCGATGTCGGCGCGGCTCGGATCGGCGATGCCCGACGGGTGGTTGTGCACCGCGATGACCGCGGAGGCGTTGCAGATCAAAGCCTCCCTGACGAGTTCGCGGGGATGCACCGCGGCGCTGTCCACGGTACCCCGGAACACTTCCTGGAAACGGATCACCCGGTGCCGGCTGTCGAGAAACAGGCAGGCGAACACTTCATAGGGTCGGTCCCGCAACCGTGCGTGCACGAAACGGCGCGCCGCTTCCGGAGAGGTCAGCACGTCGGTGCGGACCAAGTCCTGCGCCAATTCACGCCGTGCCAGCTCGGCCGCCGCCTGCAGCCGTGCGTACTTGGTTTCACCGAGACCGGGCAGCGCGCAAAAACGACGCAGCTCCAGGGCCAACACGCCGCGAATCCCGCCGCATTGGACCAACAGGTCCCGCGCCAGGTCGACGGCCGTGCGACCCGCCGTACCGGTGCCCAACAGCACACCGACCAGTTCCGCATCCGACAGCGCGCGCACTCCGCTTTGCAACAGCTTATCTCGCGGGCGTTCCGCCCGCGGCCAGTCCTTGAGCGCCATACCCAACCTCCTTCCTTGAAGACAGCCGTGGCACAAAGAGGGTTTCTGGCGTACCCTCGCGCGGGTAGACTTTACTTGATGATGTCACGCTTAGCCAACAAACAGATCCTGGTGGGGGTCACCGGCGGAATCGCCGCGTACAAATCCGCCGATCTGGTACGCCGGCTGCTCGAGTCCGGCGCCCGGGTGCGGGTCGCCATGACCCCCAATGCCACACAGTTCATTACGCCGCTGACTCTGCAGGCGCTCTCCGGTGCGGCGGTGCGTACCGAGCTCCTCGACCCACAAGCCGAAGCGGCGATGGGCCACATCGAACTGGCGCGCTGGGCGGACCTGATCGTGGTTGCGCCGGCGAGCGCGAACTTCCTCGCCCGTCTCGCACAGGGGATTGCCGACGATCTCGTGAGCACGCTGTGTCTGGCGACCACCGCCGAGATCTTCGTGGCACCGGCCATGAACCAGCAAATGTGGTCCAACCCGGCGACCCAGACCAATGTGGCGCTCCTGGCGTCGCGGGGGGTCCAATTGTTCGGGCCCGACCACGGCGATCAGGCGTGCGGCGAGATCGGTCCCGGCCGTATGATGGAGCCCGCGGCCCTGGTGGAAGCCCTGAACCAGGCCCAGTCCTCCGGCGCTCTGACGGGGATACGGATGGTGATTACCGCCGGTCCGACTGTCGAGGCGATCGATCCGGTACGCGCGGTCACCAACCACAGCTCTGGAAAAATGGGTTATGCGCTCGCACAGGCGGCTTTGGACGCCGGCGCCGACACCGTGCTCATCTCGGGACCGACGCACCTCACCCCCCCCGCCGGCGCCACCTGCATTGCCGTGACCTCGGCCCGAGAGATGCACGCGGCGGTATTGAAGGAGATGGGACATTGCGACGTATTTTGCGGCGTCGCCGCGGTCGCCGATTATCGGCCCGCGCAACCCGGTGCGCAAAAGATGAAGAAGGACCTGGAGCGGATCGAAATCGAGATGGTCAAGAACCCGGACATCATCGCCGCCGTCGCCCAGCACGACCCGCGGCCGTTCGTAGTGGGATTCGCCGCCGAAACACACGACCTGGAAAAACACGCGCGGGAAAAACTGGTGCGCAAGCGCTTGGACATGATTATCGGCAACCGGGTCGGCCAACCGGGGCTCGGCTTCGGCAGCGACGACAATGCGGCGGTGATCATCGACCGCCAACGCAGCAGGGAGCTCGACCCGATGCCGAAACTCAGACTGGCACGAACAATCATCGAGGAAATCGCCGCACGCTACCATGCCCAAAACAACGAAAAAGATACAAGTTCGCATTCTCGATAAACGCATTGGCACCGAATTCCCACTACCGCAGTACGCCACCGAAGGCTCGGCGGGGCTGGACCTGCGCGCGTGTCTAGACGAGCACTTGCGCATCGCTCCCGGCGAGGCGCAGCTCGTCCCCTCGGGCATCGCGATTCACATCGCGGATCCGGAACTGGCTGCGGTGCTGCTCCCAAGATCCGGGCTCGGACACAAGCACGGGATCGTGTTGGGCAACTTGGTGGGACTCATCGATTCCGACTACCAGGGGCAAGTGATGATCTCGGTATGGAACCGGAGCACGCGCAATGTTGTCATCGAGCCGGGCGACCGTATTGCGCAAATGGTGTTCGTTCCCGTCAAACGGGTCGATTTCGAGATTGTCGACGAATTCGCACCTTCCCCGCGTAGCGGTGGCGGTTTCGGGCACACCGGCGTCCATTAGTAAGGTATTCACGCCACCTTGTCGGCTAACCGGGCCAGAACCCCAACATATGCCGAGGGTTTCCTATACTAGTCGTGATCAACTCACGGGATAAGTCGATTCGAGTTGGCCCACGCGATGACCACCAACCTCCGCAAGTCGTCTTTGATCACGATCATACTGACTTCTCTGATCGTGCTCGCCCTGTGCGCAGTCTCGATCGGCTTGCTGTTCGTCTCCGGACTGTCGTTCAACAGGCTGACGCAGGTTTCCATCGGCACGCTCACTATCGTGGGGCTGGTGGTATGGTTGAATTTGCGTGCCCGGCGGCGATGGCTGGAGGCGCTCAATCACGATACGGAAACCCTCGCGCGGATGGTCGGCGACGAACAACGTGAGTCGGGACGTCCCATCTACACCGCCGAACTCGCGCCGCTGTGCAAGGTCGTGCGCGAAGAGCGAGAACGGCTCGTGCATCTGGGTCTCACCGATTATTTGTCAAAAGCCGGAAACCGTCGTGCGCTGGAGCAATGGCTGCGCGACTTTCACAACGATCCGGAAGCCGGGGCACCGGTCTCGGTGCTGCTAATTGACATCGATCATTTCAAGGAAATCAATGACAAATACGGTCATCAGGTGGGAGACCGGGTGATCGAGAGCTTCGTCCACCTACTGAAACACCGGGTGCGCCGCTACGACTTGATCGCGCGCTTAGGCGGCGACGAATTCTGCGTTGTCTTCCCGAAAACCGACTTGAATATCGCCGCTTCTCTTGCCGGGCGTCTGCGCGCGCAACTGCCGTCGGTGATCGAGTTGACCGACAACCTGTTTCACCCGCTGTCCTGGACCGGCGGTATGAGCGTGACCGACCCCTTCGACAATGCCTACGACAAGGTGCTGTGGCGCGCCGACCAGGCGTTGATACGGGCCAAGGACAACGGTCGGAATCAGACCAAGATTTGTCGCCCGACGAAATTCACCAGTCCTCCGCCTCCCGCCCAAAGCACTTCCGAAGTGTTGCACTGAATCCGCGCCGGCCGCGGTCGGAGCGGCGAATTCTGGCGTTTGTGCTACCTGCGCCGGACCGGTCGGGATATAATTCGGCCCACGCAAAGCCGATTCCGGAGCGGTCGCCCGTCAACCCGTAACCAGCCTAGATACTCATGATCGGTCCACTCAAAATTTCTCCCGACATCGAACACACCACACACCTAAACGGCGCCAACGCCCCGTTTCTAGACGAACTGTATGCCCGCTTCCTCGACGACCCGGACACCGTCGACGAGCAATGGCGAGCGTATTTCCAGTCCCTGGATGAATCGACGCCCGCGGGCGTGACCGATGCCCCGGTCAGCGCTTCGGCGTTCGAAAAACAGGGATCGGTATTGAGGATCATCAACGCCTACCGGGTACGCGGCCACCAGCAGGCTGATATCGACCCCCTCGAGCTGTTCGACCAGGAGCCGATACCGGACCTCGATCCGGCGTTTCACGGGCTGACCGAAGCGGACATGGAACAGGAGTTCAATACCGGTTCCCTGGCGGCGGCCGATCGCATGAAGCTCAAAGACATCCTGACGCTGGTTCGGCGCGTGTACTGCGGAACCGTCGGTTCCGAGTACATGCACATCACCAATACGGAGGAAAAGCGCTGGATCCAGGCGCGTTTGGAGCCGGCGCAAGGAAAGCCTGAGTACGGTGCCGAAGCGCGTCTCGAGATCTTGGGCAGACTGACCGCAGCGGAAGGCATAGAGCGGTACCTGCACACCAAATACGTCGGCCAAAAGCGATTTTCTCTGGAAGGCGGGGAAAGCGTGATTCCGCTGTTGGACGAGCTCATCCAACGCGGCGGAGCGGCCGGTATCCGCGAAATAGTGATCGGCATGGCCCACCGCGGACGGTTGAATGTGTTGGTCAATGTGCTCGGCAAGGCGCCCGGTGAATTGTTTTCGGAGTTCGAAGGCAAACACGACGTCAAGAATCAGGGTGGCGGTGATGTGAAATATCACCAGGGGTTCTCGTCCGATGTGCGCACGCCGGGCGGACCTGTGCATTTGGCGCTGGCGTTCAACCCATCGCATCTCGAGATTGTCGGACCGGTGGTCGAGGGCTCCGTCAAGGCCCGACAACTGCGGCGTGAGGACCGATTCGGCGAACAGGTATTGCCGATCGTCCTGCATGGCGACGCCGCATTCGCCGGCCAGGGCGTGGTCATGGAGACGTTCAACATGTCCAAGGCGCGCGGCTACGGCACCGGGGGCACCGTGCACGTCATTATCAACAACCAGATCGGGTTCACCACCAGCAACCCGCTGGATGCGCGTTCGACGTTCTACTGCACGGAAGTGGCAAAGATGGTGCAGGCGCCGATTTTCCACGTCAACGGGGATGATCCCGAAGCAGTGGTCTTCGTCACCCAGCTCGCCCTCGACTACCGGATGCAGTTCAAGAAGGACGTCGTCGTCGACCTGGTCTGCTACCGTCGTCACGGCCATAACGAAGCCGATGAGCCCACCGTCACGCAGCCGGAGATGTACAGGCGGATACGGGAACTCCCCACCACGCGCGCGCTCTACGCGAGCAAGCTGGTGGAAGAAGGCGTTCTGACCGAAGAACAGGTGGTCGACATGGTGGAAAAGTACCGCGAATCCCTGGAACGGCAGGAAGTCGTGGTCGAGGATTTCCTCACCGATTCGGAAAACGAATACGCCGTCGACTGGAGCCCGTATCAAAACACCGAATGGACACACAGCGTAAAAACCGGCGTCGAGACCGACCGGCTGCGCGATCTCGCCGAACGTCTGCAACGCCTTCCGGAGGATTTCGAGTTGCAGTCGCGGGTGGCCAAAATTATGGCCGACCGGCGCAAGATGATGGCCGGAGACCTGCGCCTGGACTGGGGGATGGCCGAGACGCTCGCATACGCAAGCATCGTGGAGGACGGGTTGCCGGTGCGGATCTCCGGTCAAGACTCCGCGCGCGGCACGTTTTTCCACCGTCACGCCGCGGTACACAACCAGAAGAACCGCGAAGTCTATGTACCGCTGCGCAACCTCAGTCAGGGTCAGCCCCGGTTTCTGGTCATCAATTCGCTGCTGTCGGAGGAAGCGGTGCTGGCGTTCGAGTACGGCTACGCTACCGCGGAGCCACACACGCTAGTCGTATGGGAAGCGCAGTTCGGCGATTTCGCCAACGGTGCGCAGGTCGTGATCGACCAGTTCATCAGCAGTGGCGAAGCAAAATGGAACCGCCTGTGCGGAATCACTTTGCTCCTGCCGCACGGATACGAGGGCCAGGGACCGGAGCATTCCTCCGCGCGCCTGGAACGCTATCTGCAGTTGTGCGCCGATTTCAACATGCAGGTGTGTGTACCGACGACGCCGGCGCAGATGTTTCACATGCTGCGTCGTCAAGCGATCCGCCCCTACCGTCGCCCGCTCGTGGTGATGACGCCCAAAAGCCTGCTCCGCCACCGGCTTTCGGCATCGACGCTGGACGAGCTCGCCACCGGCGAATTCAAAGTGGTGATCGATGAAATCGACGAACACGATGACAGCGAGATCGAGCGCGTCGTGCTGTGCAGCGGGAAAGCGTACTTCGACCTGCTGGAAGAGCGGCGCAAGCGTGAATTGAACCACATCGTACTCGTCAGAATCGAGCAGCTCTATCCGTTCCCCAGAGATTGGGTCGTCGCACAGCTGGAGCGGTATCCCAACGCCCACGAAGTATTCTGGTGTCAGGAAGAGCCGCGCAATCAAGGCGCCTGGTACCAGATTCAGCACCATTTACGCGCCTGCATCCGGCATGATCAGGCGCTCATCTATGCCGGCCGGCCGCCGTCGCCGTCTCCCGCGGCGGGATACTATTCGCTGCACGTAAAACAACAAAAGCAAGTAATCGAAGATGCGTTCTCATCGTTTGCGGACCGAGACCAAGAAGCCATAGGGGAAAAGCGCCATGTCAGTTGAGGTAAAGGTACCTATCTTGCCGGAGTCGGTAACCGAGGCAACGTTGTTGAGCTGGCACAAACAGGTGGGCGAGTCTGTGCGACGCGATGAAAATCTGGTCGACATCGAAACCGAAAAAGTCGTGCTCGAAGTGCCAGCGCCGCAGGACGGTGTCATCAAAGAGCTGGTCAAGAATGACGGGGACACGGTGTTGGCCGAGGAGCTGATCGCCATCATCGAGCCTGGGGCAGTCGCGGAAACCCCGCCGGCAAAACCGGCGGCGGATCGGGACGAAGCGGTACAGCCAACCGATGCCGAACCCTCCACGCCGGCATCGCAAACCGCCGCCGACGATTCGGGCCCGGCGGTGCGCAAGTTGCTCGCGGAAAACAATCTGGACGCCAATCAGATCCCGGCCACCGGCAAGGACGGCCGCCTGACCAAGGGCGACGTTCTGAAATTCCTGGATCGCGGCGGTAAGTCGGAAGCGCCCGCCCCCGCGCCCCAGCCGCCGGACAGCGCTCCGGTTGCCGCGCCGCGGCGCACCGGGGGCGAGCGCAGCGAACGGCGCGAACCCATGTCGCGACTGCGGGCGACTATCGCCAACCGTCTGTTACAGGCTCAACAGTCGGCGGCGATGTTGACCACGTTCAACGACGTCAATTTGCGGTCGGTCATGGCGCTGCGCAAAAAGTACAAGGACATGTTCGAGGAGAAGCACGACGCGCGGCTCGGTATGATGTCGTTTTTCGTGAAGGCCAGTATCGAAGCGTTGAAACGCTTCCCGGCGGTGAATGCGTATATCGACGGCAAGGACATCGTCTATCACGATTACCACGATATCGGAATTGCCGCCGCCTCCCCCCGCGGTCTGGTAGTACCGGTCATCCGCGACGCGGACTTGCTGAGTTTCGCCGAAATCGAACAACAGATCTCGGCATACGGTAAGAAGGCCCGCACCGGCACCCTCACCATGGAGGAACTGACCGGTGGAACGTTCACCATCACCAACGGCGGTGTGTTCGGCTCGATGCTGTCGACACCCATCCTTAATCCTCCGCAGAGTGCGATCTTGGGCATGCATCGAATCGAGCAACGCCCGGTGGCGGAAGACGGCGAGGTGGTCATCAGACCGATGATGTACCTGGCACTGACGTACGATCACCGCATCGTCGACGGCGCCGAAGCAGTGCGGTTCCTGGTGACCATAAAGGAGATGCTGGAAGATCCCGCCCGACTCCTTCTGGAAGTCTAGCGAAATCCTTGATACGGCGGTTCCAGTGGCTTGGAACCGCCGTTGTCCATAACCGAACAGAAATCCGAGATCAGACGATGACCGATCATTACGATGCGATAGTAATCGGCGCCGGTCCCGCGGGTTATGTTGCCGCGATACGATGCGCTCAACTGGGACTGTCCACCGCCTGCGTCGACGACTGGCAGAACCGGGAAGGGAAACCCTCCCTGGGAGGGACCTGTCTGAACGTCGGCTGTATCCCCTCCAAAGCGCTGCTGGATTCGTCGGAACAGTACCATCGTCTGCAGCATCAATTCGCCGCCCACGGAATCGCGGCGGGTGAGGTGAACATAGACGTGAGTACCATGATCGCGCGCAAGGACAAGATCGTGGCCACGTTGACCAACGGGATCTCGATGCTGTTCAAGGCGAACGGGGTGACGCCCGTGCTCGGACACGGTCGCCTGCTCGCCGACAAACGCGTCGCGGTACGCACACCGGATAACGAGACCCTGGAAATCAGTGGCGACCATATCATCCTCGCCTGCGGCTCGCTGCCCATAGATCTACCGGTCGCACCGGTCGATGGCGACCGCATCGTCGACTCCAGCGGTGCGCTGGAGTTTCTCGACGTGCCGCCGCGCCTGGGCGTCATCGGCGCCGGCGTGATCGGGCTGGAACTCGGCAGTGTGTGGCGGCGGCTGGGTTCAGAGGTCGTCATTCTGGAAGCGCTCGACGATTTCCTGCCCACGGTGGACACGCAGATCGCGAAAGAGGCGCAAAGGGTGTTCAAGAAACAGGGCCTGGATATCAAACTCGGCGCCCGCGTGACCGGGGCCGCCGTCAACGGCAACGGCGTGCGCGTAGAGTACGAAGCTGGCGGGTCCGAACACTCCGTGGAGCTGGATCGATTGATCGTCGCCGTCGGGCGGCGACCCAACACGGAAGACGTGATCGACGAGGGCGTCTCGGTAGCGCGGGATGACCGCGGATTTATCGAAGTCGACGACCACTGCGCCACCACGGTGCCCGGGGTTTACGCCATCGGCGATGCGGTACGGGGTCCGATGCTCGCGCACAAGGGCTCTGAGGAAGGCGTCGCGGTGGCCGAACGTATTGCCGGACAAAGCGCGCACGTCAATTACGACGTCATTCCCTGGGTCATCTACACGGCCCCTGAAATCGCCTGGGTGGGTAAGACGGAACAGGAACTCAAGCAGGCCGGCTTGGAATACAGAAGCGGCGTATTCCCTTTCGCTGCCACGGGGCGCGCGCTCGCCATGGAAGAGCCCGCCGGGCGGGTGAAAATTCTCGCCGACGCAGGAACCGACCGGATTTTGGGCGTCCATGTTCTGGGGCCGCACGGTTCGGAGCTGATCGGTGAAGCGGTGGTTGCCATGGAGTTCGCCGCCAGCGCGGAAGATCTGGCGCGCACCGTACACGCACATCCGACGCTGTCGGAGGCGGTCCATGAAGCGGCGCTGTCGGTGCATCAGCGCGCGATTCACAAATCCAACTGAGAGCGCGGATCGGGGGCGGCGCGCGACGCGCTGCAACTCCCGAGGGCTATACTTCGTGCGATGAACACACTGCCCGCCGATATTTTCAAGGCCTACGATATTCGGGGGGTAGTCGAGGACAGTCTCACTCCACAAGTGGTGGAGAGAATCGGCCAGGCGCTTGGCAGCGAGGCGCGCGAGCGCGGCCAGCAAGCGATCATCATCGGGCGGGACGGCCGCTTGTCGGGACCCGCCTTGAGTCGCGCCCTGGCTCAAGGAATCCGGACCACCGGCTGCAACGTGATCGACGTCGGTTCGGTGCCGACGCCGCTGGTGTATTTTGCCGGTCACTGTCTCGCCACCCAGTCCGCAGTGTGCGTCACCGGCAGCCACAATCCACCGGCGTACAACGGTCTGAAGATGGTCGTGGCCGGAGAGACCCTGTCGGGCGATCGTATCCAGGCGCTGCGGCAACGGATCCTCGAAGGCCGCGTCCATACCGGCGAACCGGGCGCTTACGCGCGGCGCGACATTGCCGAGGCCTACCTCAACCGAGTGACCGGCGATGTCGCGCTGAAAAGACCCATGAACATCGTCGTCGATTGCGGCAATGGCGTAGCGGGTGCGGTGGCGCCGGCGCTGTACCGCGCGCTGGGTTGCACGGTCACCGAGCTTTATTGTGCGGTGGACGGCACATTTCCCAACCATCATCCCGACCCCAGCCAACCGGACAACCTGACTGACCTGATTCGGGTGGTCGGGGATTGTGGCGCGGATCTGGGTCTCGCGTTCGACGGCGACGGCGACCGCCTGGGTGTGGTGTCCGCGGACGGAACGGTGATCTGGCCGGATCGGCAAATGATCCTGTTCGCACGGGATATCCTCGCCCGCAACCCCGGCGCGCAGATCATTTTCGACGTCAAGTGCTCGCGCACCCTGCCTGCCGCGATCACCGCCGCCGGCGGGACCCCGCTGATGTGCCGGACCGGCCATTCGTTCATCAAGGCCAAACTGAAAGAGACCGGCGCAGCGCTGGCCGGCGAGATGAGTGGCCATATTTTTTTCAAAGAACGCTGGTACGGATTCGATGACGGCCTGTATGCCGGCGCTCGGCTGCTGGAGCTGCTGGCCCGCGACCCGCGTCCCGCTGCACACGTGTTTGCCGGGCTTCCGGACAGCGTCAATACCCCCGAGCTCCACATCGAAATGGACGGCGGCAATCATTTCGAGCTCATGGACGAACTCGTTCATCGCGCCGATTTTCCCGGGGCCTCGGTTAGCCACATCGACGGATTGCGCGTAGATTACGAGGATGGATTCGGTCTGGTCCGGCCGTCCAACACGACCCCGATTCTGGTGCTGCGCTTCGAAGCGGACAATCGCGCCGCGCTTGAGAGAATTCAAGATCAGTTCCGGCGCCTGATTACCGACACCCGGCCCCACCTCCGTGTACCGTTTTGACCCCTCCTGTCGTCTTTCGCAGTGTCGGTCGTCCATGGCGGCCCGATGACGGATCCGACGAAATCCACCGGCAGTTCCTTCGCCCGTCGGCTCGCCGGGCGGGTCAAACAGTTCGCTGAAACACAGCGCCTGCGCACGGCGCACTTGGAGGCGGTCCCGCAGCTCGCGCTTGCGGGCATCGTATGCGGACTCGCGTCCGGATCGGTGATCATCGTGTTTCGCATGATCATCGAAAACACGCAAGCGAGCTTTCTTCCGGGCGGGACCGACGAGGCCTACGAGAGTCTGTCGGCGGCCTACCGGTTTCTCATTCCGATCGGCGGCGGAGTGCTGATCGGTATTGTCCTGCACCTGATACCCACCGCCGCGCGACAGGTCGGCGTGGTACACGTCATGGAGCGGCTCGAGTACCATCAGGGCTATCTGCCTTTCCGCAACGCCGTCGTGCAGTTCTTCGGCGCCGCGCTCAGCATCATCAGCGGCCATTCGGTAGGCCGCGAGGGACCGAGCATTCATCTCGGCGCCGCCGCCGGCAGCCTGTTCGGACGCCGGCTGCGACTCCCCAACAACAGCATTCGCACGCTGGTCGGGTGCGGGGTGGCGGCGGCTATTGCGGCAGGATTCAACACGCCACTGGCCGGGGTCATTTTCGCCATGGAAGTGGTGTTGATGGAGTACACCATCGTCGGGTTCACGCCGATCATCCTCGCGGCGGTCAGCGCGACGATGCTGACGCGCGCAGTGTTCGGCGAGGCGCCCGCTTTCTCGGTGCTGAACTTCGAATGGACTTCGATCCTCGAGTTGCCCTACGTACTCGTGATGGGGATCGTCATCGGCGCGCTGGCCGCCTTGTTCATCGATTTGTTGTTACGCTTCTCGCGGTTTCGACTCGACACGCCCATCTGGGTGCGCACTTCCCTCGCCGGTCTGGTGATCGGCGTGCTGGCGATCCCGGCACCGGCGATTATGGGCGTGGGTTACGACACGGTTGCGGCCGCCTTGTTCGGAGAACTGACGCTGTGGGTGCTGCTGTTGACGGTGGCGGCGAAAATGTTGGCGACGACGGCGGGGTTGGGACTCGGCCTACCGGGGGGTTTGATCGGCCCGACCCTGGTCATCGGCGCCGCCGCCGGCGGGGCCGCCGGCACCGTGGCGCAGATGTTCGGCGGTGATACCGCCCATCAGGGATTCTACGCCATGCTCGGAATGGGCGCGATGATGGGGGCCACCCTGCAGGCGCCGCTCGCGGCGCTGGTCGCGTTACTGGAGCTCACCGCCAACCCGAAGATCATCCTGCCGGGGATGATTGCCGTCATCTCCGCAGCGCTCGTCTCGCGCGTGGCATTCGGGAAGACTTCCGTTTTCGGTCTCATCATGCAGGCCCGCGGGCTGGACTATCGCAACGACCCGATCTCGCAGGCGATGCGACGCATTGGTGTGGCCAGCGTCATGGACCGCGACATCGCGAGACTGCCGCGCCGCAGCACTCGTGACGCGGCCATGCAGGTTCTGCGTGACGAACCGCGCTGGGTGCTCATCGGAGACGCTTCCTCGACGATTGCCCTGCTACCTGCCGCCGACCTGGCGCACTACTTGAACGACGACGACGCCGAGCACATCGATCTGCTGGCGATTCCTGCGCATCGCCGCGACGTGGCCGCTACGACGATCCTGGCTACGTTGCAGGAAGCGCACGAAATTCTGGCCCAGTCCGGTACCGAGGCGGTCTACGTGACCGGCACACACGGTGAGGCGCAAAACAGAATATACGGCGTGCTAACGCGCGATGACCTCGAGAAGAGTTACCGGTTCTAACCGCCGCAACACACCAACCGGCCGCCCGTTCAGCCCGCTCAGTCGTAGCGGATGTATTTGAAGCGCGGGTCGTCGGGCGTGCCTTCCAAGGCACCCCCTTCGGCGCCCGGCTGCCAGGACACGAACTCCTCGATCTTGCGCGCCAGTTCGAAGTCCTTGTTGGTGATCCCTTTTGCCGAATGCGTCATTAGCTTGACGATCACAAAGGCGTAAGATGCGGAAATATCGGGATGATGGAAGGCGGCCTCCGCCAAATGCCCGACCGCGTTAATGACCATCAACGTTCCCTTCCAACCGCTGGTCTTGTACTTGCGTCGGATCCAACCGTCTTCGTAATACCAGGCGGGCAGCTCGTCCTGCAAACGCTCTTTCACCTGCTCTTCGTCGTAGGTTTCCTCGGGTCCCAGAGTTCGCCACTTGGCCATGTCGTCACCTCTCGCATTCTCGTTAAGCGGTTTTTGGTAAAGTAATCCACCTGAGCACGGTTGTGCAACGCGAAAAACTTGCCAGAGCATGGATATTAAGCAGCTTCGCTTCCTCATCGCACTCGCCCGCGAACAACATTTCGGGCGAGCGGCAGAGCGCTGTTTCGTTTCCCAGCCCACGCTGTCGGCGCGCATTCGTCAACTCGAGCAAGAGCTCGGTGTGCTGCTCGCCGAGCGCGATCAACACGGTTACCACGGCCTGACCGCCGAAGGCGAACGCGTCCTGCATTGGGCGCAGCGGATCGTGGCGGACTTCGACGCCATGAAGCAGGACGTGAGCGTCATGCACGAGGCGCTGACTGGAATGCTGCCGATGGGAGTGATTCCGTCCGCGCTACACCTGGTCCCGCGAATTACCCAACCGTTTCGCGATAAACATCCGCGCGTGCGCCTGAGCGTCATTTCCATGAACTCGAATGAGATTCAGCGCGGCTTGGATGACTTCAACCTGGAAGCCGGTCTGACCTACCTGGATAACGAGCCGCTCACGAACGTTCGTCGCCTGCCCCTTTATCAGGAACGCTACGTGCTCCTGACCGGCCACCCGGAACTCGATACCGATACCCTCACCTGGACCGAGGCGGCGGCGTTGCCGTTGTGCCTATTGACGCCCGACATGCAGAATCGCCGTATCATCAACGGCGTATTCCGCCAAGTGCATTGCGATCCGATCCCGGAGGTCGAAACCAACTCGATCGTCAATCTGCTCGCGCAGGTGCGGCTGGGAAATCTGTCCACGATACTGCCTGCGAGCTTTTTGGCAGTCGCCGGTAGGCCGGAAGGCGTCCGCGCTTTGACGCTGACGGAACCCGATATCGCGCACACCATTGGACTGGTGGCCCCGGATCGCGAACCCGCCACGCCGATGGCACAGGCGCTGTTCGAGGTTGGTGAAGATCTGGACCCGGGAATATTCACGGTCACCCGCCACCCGACCACGTAATCCGGTTTGCCTATGGAGCCATTCGCAAACACAATTTTACTCCCGTGCCGCGACTCCTTAACGTATGCGGCCCGGCCACCCATGCACGAGAATCCATGCCAGCGACAACCGTAGCCAGACGCAATCACCCCGGACGCGGCGAAGGGCGCGCCCGACCCGTCACCAAAGGCCGGCAAGTCGAGTCCCTCGCGTTGACGCAAATTCGCGACCTGCTCGGCTCCCGGTCTCGGCAACGGGATCTGCTCATCGAGCATCTTCATCTCATTCAAGACCGTTATGGGCAACTGAGCGCCGCGCATCTGGCCGCCCTGGCTCATGAGATGAAGCTCGCTCTGACGGAAGTTTACGAAGTCGCGACGTTCTACGCGCATTTCGACGTGGTCGAGGACGGCGTACCGGCGCCGCCGATCACGGTCCGGGTGTGCGACAGCTTGACCTGCGAGTTGTCCGGCGCCCGCGGGCTTCTCGACGCGCTCCCCGCCCGGCTGGACGAGGCGGCGCGCGTCGTGCGCGCGCCATGCATGGGTCGTTGCCATACCGCGCCCACTGTCGAGGTCGGTCACTATCACGTGGATCACGCCACGGTTGAGCGGGTCGCTGAAGCAGTGGCGGATCGGTGTGTGGCCCCGGTGATCCCGCCGTATGTAAGCTGGGAACAGTACTGCGAGTCGGGCGGCTATGGGTTGCTGGAAGCGTGCTTACGAAACGAGCGCGAGCGTGACGATATCCTCGCGGTGTTGCAGCGTTCGGAGTTGCGCGGCCTGGGCGGTGCCGGTTTTCCCACCGGCAAGAAGTGGCAGATCGTACGTGAATTCGAAGGTCCCAGGCTGATGGCGGTCAATGCGGACGAAGGTGAACCCGGCACGTTCAAGGATCGGCATTACTTGGAAAACGATCCGCATCGGTTCCTCGAGGGCATGCTGATCGCCGCATGGGTCGTGGAAGCCGATACCGTATACATCTACCTGCGGGACGAATATCCCGCGGTGCTGGCATTGCTTGCGCGCGAGATCGAGAAACTCGAGGCCGCCGGCCTCGCCGATCACTGCCGTATTGAACTACGCCGCGGTGCCGGTGCGTACATTTGCGGTGAAGAATCGTCGATGCTGGAATCGATCGAGGGCAAGCGCGGGCTGCCGCGCAACCGCCCGCCGTTCGTGGCCGAAGTCGGGCTGTTCGGTCGCCCGACGCTGGTCAACAACGTCGAGACGCTGTACTGGATTCGCGATATCGTGATCCGCGGTGCGGACTGGTTTGCCGCCCAGGGCCGGAACGGCGGTAAAGGTCTGCGCAGTTACTCGGTGTCCGGCCGCGTCCGTGAGCCGGGCGTGAAACTCGCCCCGGCGGGCATTACGGCGCGCGAACTGATCGACGAGTACTGCGGCGGCATGCTCGAGGGGCACACGCTGAAAGCCTACCTGCCCGGCGGCGCGTCGGGGGGTATTCTGCCCGCGCGGCTAGCGGATGTGCCGCTGGAGTTCGGCGCGCTCGATGAGTACGGGTGTTTCGTCGGCTCCCATGCGGTGATCGTGTTGAGCGATCGCGACCGCATAAAAGACGTGGTGCTGAACCTCATGCGGTTTTTCGCCGACGAAAGCTGCGGTCAGTGCACGCCGTGCCGATCGGGTACCGAGAAGGCCGTCACATTACTGGAGCGCGGTTCACCGGACCCAACGTTATTTGAGGATCTGGCGTTTGTCATGGCGGATGCGTCGATCTGCGGTCTCGGACAGGCGGCGCCGAATCCGCTGCAGTGTTGGTTGAAGTATTTCCCGGAGGAAATCGAATCATGAGCGACACCGCAGTTACGTTCATCCTCAACGGCAACGAAGTCGAAGCGGGTCCGGGCGAAACGATCTGGCAAGTCGCGCAGCGCCACGGTATTGAAATTCCTCACCTGTGTTACCGCCCGGAACCGGGGTATCGCGCGGACGGCAACTGCCGCGCGTGCATGGTGGAAATCGAAGGTGAGCGAGTCCTCGCGGCCTCCTGTATTCGCAAGCCCGCGCCGGGAATGCGCGTCAATACCGCCAGCGACCGTGCCGCTGCGGCGCGCCGCGGCGTTTTTGAACTGTTGCTCGCAGATCAACCCGCGCGAGATCACGCGCACGAGTACGATTCCCGGTTGTGGGCGTGGAGCGACAAGTTGGCACTGAGCGAAAGCCGGTATCCAGGCCGCCCTATGCCGGAGCCGGACGCCAGCCATCCGGCGATGCGGGTGTTTCTGGACGCCTGTATTCAATGCAGTCTTTGCGTTCGCGCATGTCGCGAAGTACAGGCGAACGACGTGATCGGAATGGCCTACCGCGGCCATCACGAGAAAATTGTGTTCGATTTCGACGATCCGATGGGGACCAGTACGTGCGTGGCGTGCGGCGAATGCGTGCAAGCGTGCCCCACGGGGGCACTGATGGAGGCGACGCTCGTCAATCGGGACGGCGTGGACAAACGCGAACCCCTGGCGGCCGTGCAAAGTGTGTGTCCCTATTGCGGCGTCGGTTGCCAGATTACCTATCGCACGCGTGAAAACCGCATCGTCGCCGTCGAAGGAAGCGATGGGCCGGCCAACGAAAAGCGCCTGTGCGTAAAGGGCCGCTTTGGGTTCGATTACGTCAGCCACCCGCACCGTCTGACGCAACCGCTGATACGTCGCCAAGACGCGCCCAAGGAGGCCGGCACCTGGATCGATCCGGCTGACCCCCTCACGCACTTCCGCACCGCGACCTGGGACGAGGCATTGGACTACGCAGCATCGGGGCTGCGCCGCATCCGGGACCGCGACGGCGGCCGGGCGCTGGCCGGGTTCGGCTCTGCGAAGGGATCGAACGAGGAGGCTTATCTGGTGCAAAAACTGGTACGCACCGGATTTCACACCAATAATGTCGACCACTGCACGCGACTTTGCCACGCCTCATCGGTGGCGGCGCTGCTGGAGGGAATCGGATCGGGCGCCGTGACGGCGCCGTTTACCGCCTGCAAGGACGCCGATGTGATCGTCGTGATCGGTGCCAATCCGGTGGAGAATCATCCGGTGGCTGCCACCTATTTCAAGCAAGCGGCGCGGCGTGGTGCAACGCTGATCGTTATCGATCCGCGCGGCACCGCATTGAAACGCCACGCTACGCACATGCTGCAGTTTCGCGCGGGCACCGATGTCGCACTCCTGAACGCGTTGCTCAACGTCATTGTCAGCGAAGAGCTCTACAACGCTGCCTACGTCGAGCGCTTCACCGAAGGTTTCGAGAATTTGAAACAACGCATCGCGCCGTTCACCCCGGAGGCGATGGCCCCGGTTTGCGGAATCGACGCAGACACTTTGCGCACCGTCGCGCGCACGTACGCAACCTCGGCGGCATCGATGATTTTTTGGGGCATGGGTGTATCGCAGCACACCCACGGTACGGACAACTCGCGGTGCCTCATCGCGCTGGCGACCATTACCGGGCAGGTGGGACGGCCGGGGACCGGCCTGCATCCGCTGCGCGGTCAGAACAACGTGCAGGGGGCTTCCGACGCCGGGTTGATTCCAATGGTCTACCCGGATTACCAAGCGGTGAACGACGCCGACATCCGCGCCAAGTTTGAAAACGCGTGGGGCACCACGCTTGATCCTCATGCCGGGCTGACCGTAGTGGAAATCATGGATGCCGTGCACGACGGCACGATCAAAGGAATGTACGTGATGGGCGAGAACCCCGCGATGTCCGATCCCGACGTGGGACACGCGCGTAAAGCGCTGGCCAAACTCGAACATCTGGTCGTGCAAGACCTGTTTCTGACCGAAACAGCGATGTACGCGGATGTCGTCCTGCCCGCCTCGGCATGGCCGGAAAAAGACGGCACCGTGACCAATACGAACCGGCAGGTACAGATGGGTAGGCGCGCGCTCGAACTGCCCGGCGATGCGCGTCAGGACTGGTGGATTATCCAGGCAATCGCGAACCGCATCGGTTTGGACTGGCGATACACCCACCCGCGCGACGTGTATCGCGAGATGGCGGATCTCATGCCGTCGTTGAACCACATCACCTGGGAACGGCTGACCGCCGAACACTCGGTCACCTATCCCTGCGACGGTCCCGACCAGCCCGGTCACGAGATCGTTTTCGCAGACGGTTTTCCGACCGCGAGCGGTCGGGCGCGGCTGGTGCCCACGGAAGTGCTGCCGCCGGCCGAACAACCCGATGCAGAGTTTCCTCTGATTCTGACCACCGGGCGTCTGCTCGAACACTGGCACACCGGCGCGATGACCCGCCGTTCTCGCGTTCTCGATACCCTGGAACCGGAGGCGGTGGCGAGTCTGTCGCCAATGGAACTCGAGAAACACGGTATTTCCGCCGGTGATCCGATCCGGATCGTGACGCGCAGGGGCGCGGTGGAGCTCAAGTCGCGCTGCGACGCGGCAGTGCCCCAGGGCGTGGTCTTCGTTCCGTTCTGTTACGCCGAAGCCGCCGCCAACGTGTTGACGAATTCGGCGCTCGACCCGTTCGGCAAGATTCCCGAGTTCAAATTCTGCGCGTCACGCATCGAGAAGATCGACACTGCCGCGTGACCTCCGCCGCATGGCCATGGCCCCCGTGCGTACGACGCTAAACGCTCAACGATCGCGGGGCAGCCTGCTCCTGTTCCCGGTCGACGAACCCCGCGAGAACCGCCTGTATGGCGACGCCACGCAGTCCGTCGCTGGGTGGTCCGCGGCGGGTTGAGTCCAAACACCGCGCCGACACCGGTCATCGTCTTCGCCTGATGGCGGCGATCACGTCGGCAACCTGCCGGTTCTCGCGCACGTCGTGAACCCGGAATCCGCGTACCCCCGCCCACACGCCCAGCGCCGTAATCGCGCAGGTCGCGGGCACCAGCTCGGTGGGTGCCACTTCGCCCACCAGACTGCCCATGAAACGCTTACGGCTGACGCCCACGAGCACGGGATATCCGAGAGACCCGATTTCACCGAGGTGCGCCAGCAAACGCAGGTTGTCACCGCGGCGTTTACGAAACCCGATGCCGGGATCGACCCAGATGCGATCAGCCGGAATGCCGGCGCGCCGCGCCGCCGCCGTGCGGCGTTGCAGAAAATCCATCACCTCGGCGAGGACATCGACGTAATCGGCACCTTCTTCGCCGCCGGTCACGCCCGGTGCGTGGGCGACGATGACCGTGGCACCCCGTGCTGCCACCAGATCGAACATTGCCGGATCCTCGGTCCCCGCGGAGAGGTCGTTGACGATACGCGCGCCGCTTGCGAGCGCCATTGCGGCCACCTCGGAGCGGGTCGTGTCCACGCTGATCTGAACCCGCGCCGGCAACCGGTCGGCCAGGGCCGCAATCACCGCGCGTACCCGCGACTGTTGCTCACCGGCACCGACGCGCGCCGCACCCGGTCGCGTCGATTCCCCGCCCACGTCGATGGCGTCCGCCCCGACCTCCACCATGTGCGCGGCGTGCCGAACGGCGGCGTCGACGTCCGGGTACCGGCCACCGTCAGAGAAACTGTCGGGAGTGAGATTGAGTATCCCCATGATAAACGGGCGAAGCGACGATGCGGGCATGATTGTGTCATTGTATCGAAGCCCCCGCGGGGCGGGGTACGATAAGCAACCGGACCCCCGTGCTCATGCATACGACCCAAGACAACATCGCTTACATCGGGGTCGGCAGCAACCTCGCCGATCCGGTACACCAGGTTCGCAGCGCCTTTCTCGACCTCGACGCCGTGCCCCACTGCCGGGTCAGTAAAGTCTCCCCGCTGTACCGCACGCCGCCGATGGGGCCCGCGGATCAACCCCCCTACGTCAACGCGGCGGTGAAACTCCATACGCGGTTGGCGCCCCTGCCGCTGCTCGACGCGCTGCTCGCCGTGGAACGTCGGCACGGTCGCGTCAGGGACGGTCGCCGCTGGGGTCCGCGCACCCTGGATCTGGACTTGCTGCTGTACGGCGAGCGTATCATCGACGAACCGCGACTGACCGTACCCCACCCGGGCATCGCCGAGCGCGCTTTCGTCCTGTTACCCCTTTACGACATCGCGCCGACGCTCACGATACCCGGTTCGGTGCCGCTCGCGGAGCTCTGCGATCGATGCGATACGAGCGGCATTCATCGGATTGAGGACTGAACGGCAAGCGCTCCACCGGATCACGAGTCGCGGGGCGCGAATTGCGCAAACCACTGTCCGGCCCCCGGCGGTGACGAGGCGTCGTAATACAGTTCGCGCAGGCGTAGATTCAGCCCCGCGCCCAGTGCCGGACCGCGCGTCAGGGTGTCGAAATACTGGCCCCCCAACAGCTGATGCGTCACGGTCAGGTACAAACGCGACAGGCAGCCGTCACGCAGGAGGGCTGAGAACAAGGTGGGTCCCGCGAGAAGATAAACGGTTCGATATCCCGCCGCCGCCAGCACGGCACGCAACGGCGCTCCCTCGACGTTTTCGCCTGCGCCGGCGGTCAGCACGTCGAGGCCCCGTCGACGCCAGGCCGCCATGCGTTGCCGATCCGCATCCGCACCGGTGACAATGATCTTGCGCTGGGGACAGTCGTTCAGTGCCTGCGGCAACGGAAAATCCAGGCTCGCGCTGACGATCACCACATCCGGTTGCGCCGCGAGCCGATGGCGCAGCCGCCAGTCGCCCAGTTCCGGCCAGCGCGCATCGGCACCCACTTGCAAAACGTTGCCCAGCCGACCGGAGGCCAGCGACCGCAGATATCCGCCGTGGGTGATCAAACAATCGGCCTGGGCCTGCAATTCGAACAACAAACGCAGATCGTGGTCGCTGCCGATCGCAGACGGCAGTTGCGGCATGGCGGTCGCCGAACTGCTCAACGAAATTCGTCCGTCGAGACTCGACACGAAATTGGCATAGATGAAGGGCCGACCGACACGCGACAGGCTGCGCAGATTCTCGCGCAGATACAAACCTGCCACCGGCACCTCTTCGTAGGGCTGGGGATACAGTCGGGTTACGTTACCGGTCATGGGTCCGTACGCTTGCGGGTTCCGCGCCTGCCGTGCGCCGGCCAAAAACTGAGAAACCCACCTGTTTACGTCACTTTAAGGCTGAATTTTAGACTTTTCGACAAGATATTTGCGATAATCGGCGGTTCCATTCCGAGGGCCGGCTATCCATGCGTCTGACCGCAGACAATCACGCCAAGTTCGTATACGCGATGGTCGAGGGCAAGGCAAACCCCGACACCGCCATCAATCGCGACATCGTGCATTCCTGGAAGCGCTGCCTCGTCGATTACGGCCTCAATCCCAGCGAAAACCCGGACCCGTATGTCCTGTCGCGGACCGAGATCACCGAGCGACAGGACCGCGCCGCACAGCTGCTGCGTATCGGGCGCGTGGAAATGGCGAACCTTTATCAACAAATCGCCGGCTCGGGTTTCGGGGTCATTCTCACTGACATGGACGGCGCCGTTCTACACTACGTCGGCGATCCGCGGTTCAGTAAGACCGCCGCCCGGGCGGGTCTGCAGGTGGGTTCGATCTGGAACGAGGAAGTTCAAGGCACCAACGGTATGGGGACCTGCCTGGTGGAACAAAAGCCGCTCGTCGTCCACCACCACGAACACTTTTTACCGCGTAACACCGGGTTGACCTGCTCCGCGGCACCGATCTTCGATCCGTATCACAACCTGGCCGGCGTACTGGATGCCTCAAGCGAGTCGCGGCTCGCCCAACAACATACCGTCGCCCTCTTGAACATGTCCGCACAAGCGATCGAGAACCGCTTGTTCTTAAGCACTTTCACTCAATCCCACCTGTTGCGTTTCCACAGCCGCTCCGAGTTCGTCAGCACCCTCGGCGAGGGTATCGTCGCGTTCGACGACTCCGGAAAAATATTGGCGGCAAACCGCAACGCACTGTTCCAACTGGGTTGGCACAACCGGCCGGAGCTCGCGGTCGGTCAGAACATTGAACAGATTTTCGACGTCAGAACGCCCGCCCTGCTCGAAAACAGCCACAGCCAGGCTTTTCATCCGGCACCGATCCGGGTTGCCAAAGACGGACGCCGTTTCTTCGCCATCGTCCAGCCCGCCGAGCAGAGCACCCGCGCTGTGGGTGGCTACAGCGCGCACGGGCCGGCGCGTACGCCGGCCGAGGAAAGACCCCGCGAATTGACGCTCAAAGACCTGTCGTGCGGAGATCCCCGGGTCGCCGACAACGCGCTGCGTGCATCCAAAATCCTGGATCAGGATATACCCATCATGCTGTGCGGTGAAACGGGGACCGGTAAAGACGTGTTCGCCAAAGCCTTGCATATGGCGAGCGCCCGTGCACAAAAGCCCTACGTCGCGATCAATTGCGCAGCGATCCCCGAAACGCTGATCGAAAGCGAGCTGTTCGGGTATAAACCGGGAGCGTTCACCGGGGCCAGTCGCCAAGGCAGCCGCGGCAAGGTCGTACAGGCCAACGGCGGGACCCTGTTTCTGGACGAGATCGGTGATATGCCGCTGAACCTACAGGCCCGGCTCCTGCGGGTTTTGGAGGAGAAAGAAGTCGCCCCGCTGGGCGGAGAGAAAACGGTTTACGTCGATGTCCGTGTCATCAGTGCGACGCATCGTGATCTGGAACAACTGATCGGCAACGGTGATTTCCGCGAGGACCTGTTTTACCGATTGAACGGTATCTGCCTGACCATGCCCGCGTTCAGAGACCGTACCGACAAGCAGGCATTGATCAGACATCTCCTGGACTTGGAGTTCGGTCCTCGGCGTATCGAGGTGGCCGAAGACGCCGCCCATTGCCTGGAGTCGTACCACTGGCCCGGCAACATCCGACAACTCCGCAACGTCCTGCGCACCGCGGTGGTTCTCAGCCACAAGAATAGCCTGTGTCTGAAGGACCTTCCGGACACGATACGATGCGGGGTTCGCCGCTCCGATGACCCGATCCACCCCCCCGAAGCTCCGCTCGCCAATGCGGAGCGCAACACGATTCTGGCCACGTTGGAAGAAACGCATTGGAATGTCACCAAGGCGGCAAAAAAATTGAACGTCAGCCGCAACACGCTGTACCGGAAAATGAAACGGTATACGATCACACCGCCTCGCTGATCACGCTGCGGCCCAGACCACGCTTGTCCGCCACGCCCGTCGATGCCGCGTCCCGCGCGCGGTCGAACTCATTCACAGGAACCTCCCGACTGCGTCCCCGATGCCGGAACACATACTTTTTCTGACCGGCAAACTCGCCGAGCAAAGTCTCCGATACACGTTGGCGGAGATGCAACCTTCTGATTTCAAATGGACAATTCACGAGCTCGGGATCAGTGTCGCAGGGCTCATGACGGCAGACATGATCGCACGCCGGCTCAAGGAAACGTATTCCGCCGACCGAATCCTGGTCCCCGGTCGGTGTCGTGGGGATCTCGAAGCGTTGTCGCGGCGGCTCGGATTACCGGTCGAGCGCGGACCGGAGGAACTGAAAGACCTGCCGGTCTACTTCGGCGGGCAACGCGAGCCGGCGGACCTGTCGCGCTACGACGTGGCCATCTTCGCCGAGATCGTCGACGCGCCCGATCTCACGATCGCAGAGATCGCCACGCGTGCGGAGGAACACCGCCGCGACGGTGCCGACGTGATCGATCTGGGATGCCTCCCGGAGACGCCGTTTCCCCACCTACAAGACGCCGTACACGCGCTCAAGGATCTGGGATTGGAGGTCAGCGTCGACTCGCTGCGAACGGAAGATCTGATCGCCGGCGGGCAAGCGGGGGCTGACTATCTGTTGAGCCTGAACGAGGAAACACTGTGGGTGGCCGATGAGGTGGCATCGACCCCGGTGTTGATTCCGCGCAACCCGCACGATTCGGACTCCCTGTTTCGCGCCATGGATTCGTTCGGCCGCACCGGCCGACGTTTCATCGCTGACGCGATACTGGAACCCATCCACTTCGGGTTCGTTGACTCCATCCTGCGTTATCACCAACTGCGGTCCGAGTATCCGGACGCCGCAATCATGATGGGCATCGGCAACCTGACGGAGCTGACCGAGGCGGATACGGTCGGCATCAACGCTCTACTCATGGGTTTGGTGTCGGAGTTGCGTATCGATCATATTCTGCTCACCCAAGTCAGTCCCCACTGCCGCACGGTGATACGCGAAGCCGATCGGTCGCGCCGCATCATGTACCGCGCGCGTGCCGACAACAGCCTGCCAAAACAGATCGATGAAGGTCTAACCGCGCTCCACGAACGTAAACCGTTTCCGTATTCGTTCGCGGAAATTCACGCGCTCTCGCGAGCGGTGCGCGATCCGAGCTTTCGCATCCAGGTCAGCAGCGAGGGAATTCATGTCTACAATCGCGAGGGGCTCGCCACCGCGCATAACCCTTTCGATGTGTTTCCGTCGCTCGCCGTCGCGGACGATGGGGCGCACGCTTTTTACCTGGGGGTCGAACTCGCGCGCGCGCAGATCGCCTGGCAATTGGGTAAACGTTATGTGCAGGATGAGGAACTGCGTTGGGGGTGCGTGGTGGATCGTGAAGACGATGATACAAGCCGGTATCATGCACCGGGAACGACGTTGAAGGACCCAAAAACCAGAAGACGCTGAACTCGTGATTCGGGAATCCATCGTCACTACCCGCAACTCCGACGGCGGCGTCCACATCGCCCCCATGGGGATTCATATCGAGGGTGAGGAACTCGTCTTTATGCCGTTTCGACCGTCAACGACGCTGGAGAACTTGCTGCGAGAGCGCTCAGCGGTGGTCAACTACACCGACGACGTGCGGGTATTTGCCGGCGCCCTCACCGGGCATCACGAATGGCCGGTGTGCGCGTCGTCGCGGATCGCAGGCTGGCGCCTCGCGCAAACGCTGGCGCACAGTGAAGTGAACGTCCAGCGTATCGACGACGATGCCGTACGGCCGCGCATCTATGGACGCGTGGTCTACGAATGCACGCACGCCCCTTTTCGCGGTTTCAATCGTGCGCAGGCGGCCATAGTAGAGGCCGCGATTCTGGTGAGCCGACTGGACCGGCTGCCGCGCTCGAAGGTCGAAACGGAGCTCGCCTATCTCAAAATTGCGGTGGAGAAGACCGCCGGGCCGACGGAGAGAACCGCCTGGGGCTGGCTGATGGAGCGAGTCGCCGCATATCACAGTAGCGGAGAACCTACTCATGACCTTAATGCTGGCTAGCGTCACCGATGCACAGGAAGCGCTCGTGGCCCTGCGCTTTGGGGCGGACATCATCGATCTGAAGGATCCGTCCCACGGCGCGCTGGGGGCGCTGCCGCAGCCCGTGGTGCGTGACGCGGTAGTCGCGGTGGGCGGTCGGCAACCGGTGAGCGCGACGGTGGGCGATCTGGCGCCGGTGACCGCGCACGTCGTCCAAGCCGTCGACCGGATGGGGCTCACCGGCGTCGATTACATCAAAATCGGGTGTCTCGGCGACGGCGACTGGCGCGGCTGTATCCGCGCGTTGCGGGCGTCGGCGCCGGACACGCGGCTGATCGGCGTGTTGTTCGCCGATCAAGCGCCGGACTGGTCGCTGCTGAGGGAGATGGCGGCGGCCGGATTTCACGGGGCGATGCTCGACACCGCTGACAAGCGTGTCGGCAGCCTGACCCACCATCAACCGCTGCCGGTATTGCGCCGGTTTGTCGGCCGGGCGCAGAATCTCGGCCTCATGACCGGACTCGCCGGTTCCCTCAAGATCACCGATGTCGCACCCCTACTGGCACTCGCCCCGGACTACCTGGGCTTTCGCAGCGCGCTGTGCGCCGGTCGGCGGCGCGGCGGGTGTATTTCCGCCGCCGCCTTTCGCGCCGTGCGCAACGGGATTCCGCGTCACGCCGCGCGCCCGAGCGCAGCCACGGCATGACCGGTACGGGTTCCCCACCCGCGACCGTTCTAACCGGCGGTGTTCACCGCCACACCGGCGGGAACGCCGGTCGCGAGCGCGGCGCCGCAATCGCGATACCCGCTGCGCACGGTCAGCCACACGCGGGTACCGGGTGCGAGAAAAGCCGGAAAGGCCGGGTCTACGATCCCCGACGCGCAGAGTGCGGACAGACACGCAAGCCGTGGTGGGTGGGTAATCGATTTCACCAGCACCAGGTGTGAGGCGCCGAGACGCGCGCTCAACCACGCGGCCAGCGCATCCGATGTCACCGCCCAGGTGGCTGGAATCGCGGGCTCTCGAATCGCCACCGCAGCGGCCATCCACACCGGTACCTGCCTCGCTTGCAATCCTCGATTGAGCGCCTTGAACTCGGCGGTAGGGACCAACTGCGGGTACCCCCGGGCCACCAGGCGGCCGAATTCGTCCATCGCTTCCAGGGCGCGTCGATGCGCAAGCCGGTCGTCGAATCCCACGCGTCTCTGATCACGACGTACCCGGTCCGCGAACGGACCACCGCCGGGGACGACCACCACCCGCCCGCGACCGGCGCCGGCCAGCATCGCCCTCCAATGCGCAAGCTCCGATGCCCCCATGAGGCTGCCGCCGAGCTTAATCACCCACACGCGCGAGTTCCAGCTCGTTGAACAGCTCCAACACCGGCGCCGCCTTGTCGAAACATTCGTGATATTCGGCGCTCGCCTCCGAATCGGCGACGATTCCGCCGCCGGCATAGAAATGTGCCTGGCCGTCGGCGTGGATCATCGTACGTATCGCAATATTCGTGTCCAGGCGCCCATCGAAACCCAGATAACCGATTGCACCGCAATACACGGAACGCCGGTGCGGTTCCAGCTCTTCGATGATTTCCATCGCCCGCACCTTGGGGGCGCCGGTAATCGAGCCGCCCGGGAAACAGCCGCGCACGACATTCAACGCGTCGAGGCCCGGCTTCAAGATACCGGTGACCGTGCTCACCAGGTGGTGAACGTTGGCAAAGCTCTGCAGTTCGAACAATGCGGGCACCTTGACCGTACCGTTGCGGCATGACTTACCGAGGTCGTTGCGCAGCAAATCGACGATCATCAGATTCTCCGCCTGATCCTTGCGACTGTTGCGCAGCGCTTCGGCGAACCGCCGGTCCGTAGCCAGATCCGCGCCGCGGGGCCGCGTGCCTTTGATCGGTTTGGTTTCCACCTGTCCGTCTTGCACCAGCAGGAACCGCTCCGGCGAGGCGCTCAGGATCTGCCCGTAAGGCAGATTCAGATAAGCGCTGAACGGCGCCGGATTCAGTCGCCGCAAGCCGCGGTAGGCAGTCCAGGGATCGCCGCGTGCGCGGGCTGAGAACCGCTGGGCGAAATTCACTTGGTAGCAGTCGCCGTTGCGGATATAGCGTTTAATCCGGGCGAACCGTCGGCGGTACTCCTCCCAACTCAGGTTGGCCCGCGCGGGACCGTTCACGGTGAAGCCCGGACGCGGCACCGCCACGTTCGGCATTTCGAACAGGGCTTTGAGTGACGCCCATTTCTCCGCGGTGCGTGGATCGCGCCCGTACGCCGCGAGCCAGGCCCGATGTGCGGCATGGTCCACCACCACCGCCCAGTCGTACACGCCGAACGCCATTTCCGGTAACGGGTCGGCGTGGCTGGCCTGGACCGGTAACCGCTCGATACGGCGCGCCAGATCGTAGCCAAAGTAACCGATCGCGCCGCCCACAAACGGCAAACCCGTCGCCGAAGTCGGTGTCACGCGCACGCAGTCGCGCAATAAATCGAAAGGGTCCGCGGACTCGTGACGCCGACCCGCGGACGCGTCGACGATTTCCGTGTCGCCGCCACGCGTGGTCACCGTCAACATGGGTTCGGCAGACAAAATGTCGTAACGTCCCTGCGCGCTCCCGGGATGACCGCTGTCCAGAAACGCGGACCACGGCCGGTCGACGATACGTTCGAACAAGCGCGCGCTGTCTTCCTGATACGGAAGCTCGCTCAGCATCGGCGTCTTAGTCGCCATTCAGCAGTCCGGCGACCGCGGCGGCGGGGGCGCAGTCGGCTGCGGTAAATCGGTGTATGCCTTGCACGCGAAAGAACGTGTTGAAATCGACATAGGGCAGACCCAGCACATCCGCCAGCTCCCGCACCAGGAAGCGCCCCACGCCCGCACCCACCAGGGTCGCGCGCAAACCGTGCAAGCGGTCGGCAAGCAGGCGTCGACACGCCGCTTCCAGGACGCGGCGCTGGGCATCGCGCAAATGGCGCGCGACCCCGGCCCACGCGTCGAACGGTTCCCATTCCGCGTCCCGACCCAACATTCGGGCAAGCCGCACCGCACTTGCCGCGGGGGTTCTTGCGCCGCCGTCCGCCGTGGGCGCGGTGTCGGCCTGCTCCGGCAGTAGATTCAGCACCCGGTACACATCCGCCGTCGTGGCGAAGTGCTCGGCCATGAGCGGATTCGCGCTCCCGGCGAAGGGCACGCTGCGGGCCAGGGCCATCACCGGGGTACGCACAACGCCGGTATACACGAGCTCGCCGTGCTGCAAGCGCTCATGGTCGCGGTAACCCACAGCGCGCAGCCGCCCTTCGGCGAACGGAGCGATATCCGTGGTGGTACTGCCGATATCGATGAACAGACCGGCCGTCACGCGCGCCGCTGCGAACAGGCCGCTCGCCATCCAGTTCGCGGAAGCTACGACATCGGCGCGTGTGCGCGACACCGCCGGCGTCAGGAACCCGGCGCGCCCGGCGTAGATGTGCAGCTCGCCGTGCGGCAGGCGGCGCTGCAAACCGCTAACGAGTGCGGCCACACCGGCGGCACGATTGGCGAACGCATCCGTCAACTCGCCGGTCATGGTCGCCGCGTGCCGACGGGGCACTGCGGGCAGCGCGCTCAACACCCGCTCGGCGGCGGCATTCAGCTCCGTCAGTCCGCGCCATAGGGGGCAGGGCTCGAGTGCGACGTGTGCGACGCTCGGACCCGGCGTAACGAGCACCGCTTTCGTGTGGGCGCCGCCCAGATCCCAGCCCAACACCCCTGTCGAATTCGTATTCATGGTCGTACGGCGGCCGGTAGCAGCTCGGTCCGGGCGCCGCCGTGTGCGCCGCGCGCCAGAATCGCCGGCACCGGATTGGTCCCCAACGCCTGTTTCAGTCCGGCGTACGACGTTGTGAGGCGTGGGTTCACCTCGAGGATCGTCGCCGAACGTCCGTGCACAATCAGGTCTACCCCGACATAACCCCACAACCCCGGCACTGCGGCGGCAATTCGGGGCCCCAGGTCGCGCAACCCCTTCCGGTAAGCGCCCAGTGCATTGACGTCACAGGCCAGCAGCACAAAGCGCCGGCCCCGCACCACGATGCGCTGCCGGTTCACCGTGAGCAGGGCGGCGGTCCCGTCGCTGGCGGCTAGGCTCAGGCTGGCGGACTCACCGTCGACATACGGTTGCGCTACCCAGCCGGCCGGTTTGCCCAGATCTTCCCAAGCGGCCGCAAGCATGTCGGCGTCGTCGCACAGCTGCGTTCCCTCGCCGCCCACGCCATCATCGGGTTTCAGCACCCAGCGACCGGGGCTGGGCACGAAACCGGCGCGCAACCGGTAGGTCGGGACCACCGGCAAACCGTGCGCGCCGAGCCGGCGTGCGGTAGCGTACTTGCTGGCGCAAGTCCTGATCGCCGTCCGCCGGCTGCCCAGCAACGCTCGCCCGCTGTGTACGATAGCGTCCGTCACGCGCTCCAGTATACCGCCCGTCTCTGGCGCGATCGGCCACACGGCATCGATGTCGCCACTGTCCATCCACGGGAAACGGTGCGGATCATCCCAGCGACGTTCACCGGGCAAACCCAGGCTCGGGAGACGCGCATCGCGCGTATAACACACCTCGATGCCCGATACCTCGCACAAATCCGAAACCAAGGCCCGGACCATCAGGTCCGCCTCCCTAACCAGAGACAGACTCGGCGTTTCACCCGCGGCCCCGCCACCAGTAACATATTCGTACACCAATACCTTCATGCGTGACGAGTGCTCGTAATTCCGGTCATGGATCTCATGGGCGGCCGCGTGGTCTGGGCTCGCGGCGGCGACCGCGACCGCTATCGACCGCTGCGCTCACCGATTGCGGCTTCCAGCGATCCACGTGACGTCCTCCAAGGCTTGTGCTGCATCGCCGCGTTTCGCGCCGTGTACATTGCGGATCTCGATGCCATTGCCGGGGGCGCACACCAGTGGCAACGAATTCTCGAATTGCGCGCGGACTTTCCCGATATTGAGTTGTGGGTCGACGCCGGGATCACCGACCGCCGCAGCCTGGAGGAATTCCTGTCCTTCGACGCGGGTACACCGGTGCTCGGCAGCGAAACCCTCCGTGACACCGCGCTCGTGGACACCGATGTCGCAGGGCTGATCCTGTCCCTCGACTATCGCGGTAATGTTTGCCTGGGCACATCGGATATTGCCGACCGCAGCGACGCGTGGCCGAGTCGTATCGTCGTGATGAGCCTGGATCGAGTCGGAACCCCCCGCGGGCCCGACGTCGCGCGTGTTGCGGCGCTCAAAGCCCGGGCGCGACGCGCGGACGTTGAGGTGTATGCCGCAGGGGGGGTGAATCAACCTGAGCATCTGACACGCCTCGCCGACGCGGGAGCGGCCGGCGCGTTGGTAGGATCCGCGATCTATTCCGGACGCTTCGGCCCGGACACCTTCACCGGAGACGGCGTGTACACACATCATCCGGCGTGACACGCGAAGGCGGAGCGGACGGCGTGGTCTCGACCACGCCGTCGACCGCCGAATCGCTTACGAATGCGCAGCGAACGGATGCGCCGCTGAGCCCTTTTGCGCAACGACCTCGGAGGCCTTCGGTTCTCCGGCAACCGCCCGCTGGATGGCTTCTTTCGTCGCCTGGTAATTGTAGTCCTGGATCTTGGTGTCGTCCGTGGCTTCCCAATGAATGAATACGCCGACGCAAATGAACACGTCATCGGCTTCATCCGCCGGTATCGTCCCGTCTTCGACGCTGTCCGCCACCGCCATCGCTACTGCACGCTGCGCGGGACCGAACATCTGTACCGCCTGATTCGCGCCTTTGATCGTGACTTTGTTGAACATCATGGTGAATGGTTTAGCCACGAGATTGGGGGCGACCACCGCCAACAGACTGGTGAACCCGTCCTTGTTGTTGACCAATCCGTTGCAGAACGCGGTTTCCGCCGCGGACCCACGGGGTCCCATAATCAAGTCGATATGGGCGACTTCGTTACCCTCGCCTACCAGCGACTCGCCAACCAAGGTCTTGTTAATTACAGCCATTCTTATTCCTCCTTCAGAAGTGAGTGATTAAAACGTAGCATCGCGCCACCTTGCAGTGTCGCGATCTCCACGATCCCATTCGGGTGCGGATGATGTGCCCGACCCGCACAGTCGCTCGAGTTCGACCGCCATAATACTCGCCACGATCATATCAGCCGTGGTCCCGGGATTGATCCCAGCCTGCTTCATCTCGGCATCCAACTCGTGCAAATCCTTAAGCAGGCTCTGAGGATGCGCACTGCGCCATAGCCGCGCACCGAGTCGCCTGGCCCGGGCTCCCGCCCAGTCCGCCGCCGCCCGTCCCTGCTTGCGCAGTACATGCGAATCCGCCACCCGGCTCAACCAGTCCAGATACAATGCCGTGGTCGCCCATCCGTCGTCCTGCCAGCGCCCCTGGAACTCGACATAGCGCGCCGCACCATACTGAAATATATCCGAAAAATCCGTGACATACAGGTGCGCGATACGGTCCCGCGCGGCCCCGGCCCGCATCGCCTCGCGCAGCGATACCGCAGGCGCGGCGGCCACGTCATGGCGCGCAACGCGCCCGAGCCCGCCCGGGTTGGCCAGGCGGATGGCCCGATATACCCATTCCGCGTCCTCCCGAGTGGTTCCCGATAATACACGCTTTACGCGGTCGGCGAGCGAGCCCGTGCCGGAGGTGTCGAACAAACCCTGAGCCATAGGGGCGGCGAGCAGTACGATTCCCAAATTGGTATTGCAGCCCACTGCCTCCTGGGTCGCGGTCACCGCGCGGAACACGCGCTCGCCGAGCGGTATCGCGGGATCCGCCAGCGCCGCGGCGCTCGCCGACGCACTGGCCAAAAAATCATCTGCGTGCATGCCATGGCCGGCGGCGTAGAGACTGACGTTGCCGGGTTTGTACGCCGCCACGTCCAACCGGCACGCATGCACATAGGCCCGTTCAACTCGTTCCGCTAAAACGTTCATACCGCCGCGAGCTCCTTTTGCGACGCGATGGAGGCGATCAATCTGCCACTCACGCGCTCGGCGATGTCGACGTCGGAGACGCTTTGCAGACCCTTCCAGGCGGGTACACTGTTGACCTCGACCACCGACAACCGATCGTGAGCGTCGCGAATGACGTCGACCCCCGCGTAATCCAAACCCAACGCCCGCACCGCATCCTCGGCAATCCGACACATCGTCGCGTCCGGAACCGCGGGACAACAGGCCGCACCGGTCGCCACGTTGTTGATCCAAGTCTTTCCTTCCCGCCGCATCGCCGCGACGGTGCGGCCGGCCACGACGAACACGCGCCAGTCGTGCCATCGGGAACCGGCCGGCGCCACGTACCGCTGCAGATAGTAGACGTTCTGATAGTCTTCCGGAGCCGGGATGTCCTGCGAGCCCGCGACACGGATGATCCCCTTGCCCTGCGCACCGAACAGGGGCTTCAGTACCAGGGCGTGGCCGGCGCGCCGTTCGCGTTCAGCGATCTGGCGAGCGCCGTCCGGTTCGCGCAACACCCAGGCCGGTGGTGTGGGCACGCCCGCGCGGTGCAACAAGAAACTGGTCATTCCCTTATCCACGGCGCGCTCGATACCTTTCCCGCTGTTGTGGACCGGAACTCCCAGCTCGTGCAGGGCGTGCAGTACGTCCAGGTACAGAACGATTTCTTCCAGGGTGCCCCCGGGGACGCCTCGCACCAGCACGCCCAGCGGCAGCGCATCGGCGAATCCCGGAATATGCAACCCCGTGCCACCCGGATGCGGGAGACACAGGCGACAATCCGCGAGTGACACTGTGCGCGCCGGATAGCCGCCGGCCGCGAAGGCGCGCTGCAGCCGTTCGCTGTGCCAACCGCGCTCATGGGTCGCGATGGCGATCGATCCGCTCACGAACGATGACCAAACGACCGGTGCAAGAGCCCCACGTCGATTTGTCCCGCCCGGAACGTATTGCCCGTGTCCAGATTGGTGACCAGCACCCGCGCAGGGCTGAATAACATCGGATCGATTTTGAAAAAGTCGTAGTCGTACGACTTGAACACCTCCGCGAATGGCCGCCCGTAATCTCGCGAAGCGCTACTCGGTAGCTGTTCCGCCAAAGCACCCGCCGCTGCGTCCTCCCCGCACACGAATAATTGAACCGTGCCGGCGAACAGGATCGCATCGTTCGTCCGGCCCATCGCGTGCAAAAAGTCGGTCGCCGGCGGCGACAGGGGGGCCGAGCCACAGCCGTCGATGATGTGTGCCAAGGGGAACTTGAGCTCGTGGGCCTTGTGCAGGGCTACCTCCAGAACCCGGGCGACGACCTGTACGTTGCCGGCCAAACTGGTAGTCGGCGTCAAAATCAACGTCAGTCCCTCGGCGCCAATGGAGCACGCGGTCGCAATCTTGTCGGTGAGCGCCAGCGGCGGTGGCCGGTCTACCTCGAGCACCAGGCACGCGCGGGGTCCTCGATCGCGGTATCCCAGCTCCTCAAACAACGGTTCTTTGACCGCCAGCGCCCGTCCCGGGCCGGACCCCAGGGCGTGAAACGCATTCTTACCCTCACCGTCGGACAGGCTCCACCCGGCGTATTGACTCGCCAGACAGGCGAGCACCGGGTGTGCGGTGTGCACCGTCAGGAACGTGGGCCAATCGGGCACGGTGCCGGCGCTAGAGAGCTGAACGCGCCCGAGTCCGCCGAGACAGATCTCGGCGATACGCACTCCTGCGTCCAGGCCCCCGACCGCTTCGATCCCCCCATCCACAACGGTACAACCGTTGTCCAGGGTGGCCACGTTCAATCGGAGCGCTTGCGCATCACGCAACAGCGCGTCGACCAGCGGCGTCGATAGCGTGGCGAGGCTCGGCCAGTCTTGCGCCACGGAGGCGGTCATGAGGCGAGCGCCGCCGGCGAGCCGGCGTGCGCCAGCTGCGCGAGTAGCCGTCGCGCAAGCAGTGCCGACCGTTCCTCCGCCCGAGGTGCGTCGGTGTCGACACATACCGTGCACAGCGGGGCGTCTCGCGCGATCCGCGCGCCGGACCCCGGTATATCGCTGCACCAAGCAGGCCAGCGAAATCCGGCCGGGATCGTGACTGCGCGCGGTGTATAAACGACTCTCTGTGCACGCGCCGCGAATCGCACCGGAACCGGGGCCAGTGTCCCGCGGCAGGCTTGGACGTGTGCGTAGATCAGGCCGCGCGGAAACTCCGCGTCGTACAGGGTCAGGGTCGCCGGCGGACGCACGTTCAAGTCGAGGAGTAGCGGTCCGTCGCGGGACACTACCAGGTCGATGCCGTTCACGCCGACCAGCCGTAGCGCCGCCACCAGCCGAGCTATCCACTCCCGCACCACCGCGCGGTGCCCCGCCGCGAGGGCGTCGGCGCGGTTCACCGCCCCGTGATACCGAAAGTCACCGCGCCGGTCAGCGTCGAAGAGCCGATTCCAACCCACGATCCGGAACGACTTACCGTCCGCCAGGAAAACGACGGAATACACCGCGCCTGCCACGCGGCGCTGAAAATATCCGGTTCCGGCGGCGCACTCACCACGCCGCCACTCGTGTACATGCGCCCCGCCGCAAGCGTCGGCGCGCTTGCGCAACCAGCATCCATCGCGGTCCGGGATCGCCCGCGTCGTATCGGGATACGGGATGTCGAGCCGCTCGAGTTCGTCAAACCAACGCCGCGCATCAGTCACCAGAGCGAGTGTGCCAGGCGAATTTCCCAGCAGTTCGAGATCGCCATCCACTACGGTCAACACGTCCGGTGTCCATTCCAAACCGCCGCCGTACACGAGCGCAGCCCCCCGGTAGCGACTCAACACGCGCACCAGTGCCGCTCGGTCGAATCCCTGCTCGGCCATCGTGATCGGGTGACAGGTATCGGCCAGACGACGCGTATCGGTGTCGCCAAAACCGTCGACCGCCGTCACCGCGAAACCGCCGCGCCGCGCCGACGCGACGAGGCCCCTCGCCGACGCCGCCACGACCACCAGTCGGCGCCGGTTGTCAATCATTCTCCATCGCCCACTCGAACGCATGCTGAAAGTGCAGATAAAGGGGCGTGTCCGATTCTTTCATGCGCTTGAGCAGGTTGTGTTGGGCCTGGTACTTGATATCGCCCACCGAGAGGGCACCGATGGAGACGGCACCGCTTTGCGAACCCGCCAACGGCGCCCCGTCATCCTTTACGTTTACACCTTCAATCCCCGCCGGCGGAACGGCGTTGACATCCGCCACGACTTTGAGTTTTTTCGCCTGCGCGATATCTTCGGCATCCAGCACCTGAACACCGGCTTTGGCGGTGGCGAACACGACATCCGCTTCGGTCAGTTGATCGGTCTTGTGCTCGTTGGCATCGCCTTTGATGCCGCTCAAGTCCGCACCGAAGCTGTGCGCGCAGAGCGCCGCGACCCGATCGGCCTTGTCCTTCTGCCGACCCATGATCACCACCTCCGCGCCGGCTTTGGCCGCGAGCACGGCCGCGGTGGCGCCCACCGGCCCGGTACCGCCCAATACGACGACCCGTTTGTCTTTGAGATTGGTGCCGTGGGTCGTGGACAACTGCCGAGCCGCGGCCGCAACCAGACCGGCGGCGGTGGTAAACGCTCCGCTCGGGTCTGCAAACACCGAGACCTCGAACGGCGGCACCATCGCCTCCTGGGCGTTTTCGAGCATGTCCACGGCGAGCTGCATGTCCCGGCCGCCAATGAAGATACCGGTGCGCTTCGCCCCCTTGGGGCCGCGCGAAAAAATCGCGTCCTGGATCAGGTTAGCGACATCGTCGAGCTCGACGTGTGCGTAAGGGACGACCGCATCCCACCCCGCGTCGTAGGCCATGTTCACGTCGAACGGACTGGCGTTCTTTTCCGGTGTGATGAGATGCATGATGTGTGGTTTATCCAAATTTCGATCCTCTGCGATTCGCTGGTATCAGTAGGTTTCAGGTTATGCTTTCTGCCGTGCTGCGTGCGCTGTCGGACAGTTTGATCTCCGCCCCCCGGTTGCGGCCGCCGGCGATGCGCCAGCTGAGCCCGCGATCGTCAAACCGCGCGGCAATCTCCCGCGTCAACGCGTGGGCGCGGGTCTCACTGTCCACCATGACGAAACCGGTCGGGCCCCAGGAACTCTGACCGACGCCTTGGAACCCGCACGCGCGGCACCAGTCGAGCACCTCGGCAACCGTCGCGCTCGTATAGCGCCCCCCTTGCGCCGCGGCAAAGTGATCGCCGACCACGGCCTGTAGCTCGCCGATCCCCTCGGCGAACGGCACCCATCGCGCTTCACAGAGGTTCGGGAGTATTTTCATCATCACCAGTCGGCACAGCGCGCCCGCCTGACCGGGGGAACTGGCCGGTAGCACGCTGAACGCCTGCTTTTCTCGCTCCCCGTAAAGACCTTGGCGGCGTTCGTCGAAAATCAACACCACGCGCCAGTGCGCCGGGAACTCGAAGCGCGCCGTTAACGGCGGCGGTTCGCCGGCGCCGCCGACGCCACCGTCGACGAGAAATCCGCCGTGATCGAACGCGCCGATACCGATGCCGGAACGCGCACCGCGTCCCAGCGACCGCGCCACCGCGCGGGAGTCGAGCCCGAGATCGAACAACCGATTGAGCGCGGTCCCCACCGCCAGCGCGAGTTGCGTCCCCGATCCGAGTCCGGCGTGCGACGGAATGGAACGCGATACCTCAATGTGCACTGCGGACCGTGAACCGAACCGCTCCAAGAACGCCTCCGCCCACTTGAGCGCCCGTCCCGCGCCGCGGCCCGACGCCGAAAACGTGGCGGCCCGGTGCAAGCGCAATTCGGTGGCCACCCCCTCGAGCGCCAACCCGAGGCTGCCGAATCGGCGACCCAAACCCCCTTCGAGATCGATAAACCCGAAATGCAGGCGCGCCGGAGCCGCCACCGTGACCATCGTCGAATTCCCGGGATCGTTCATAACCTTCACAAAGCAACTACCGTGCCGGACGTGGATTGTTGATTTTCGGAAACTTTATCAAGTAAAGGCGGTGGTTTGAACCAGGGCCGTGACACAGTGTCTCCGTGCCCGGGTGACAAGGGCGTGCGCTACTTTAAGAACAGCACCTCGCCGAGATTGAGTTTGATCGCGTCACCACACCACCGTTCGTAGCGTGCGGCGCGCGGCACATCGTCCACGGGCAGTCCGATTCCGGCGAGGTGATCCAGGTAGTGGACGAGGAAGTTCGGTCGGTAGGTGCACACGAAGCGAAAGGTCGGCAATAAATCCGCTTTATGCATCGCCACGATCGTACCGCGTTTCATCCCGGCGCCGGTACGTATGCCGAGCTCGCCGAGCACGATCACCGTACCGGCGATCATGTTCACACCGGTGAAATCTCCGGCCCTGCCGCCGACGGCAATCAGCCCGCGCCGCATGGTGTTTCCCGTTTCGTTACCGACGTTTCCCAAGATTACGATCTCGCCGCCGAGGATTCCCACGCGATCCCCGCGGTGCGCACTGCCGACCATGTGGCCCGCGTTACCGCGAACCAGCACACGACCGCCGGACATCTCCGGAGCCAGCCAGTCGCCGGCGTCGCCCGTGACCACGATTTCGCCGCCGGACATCCCGCTGCCCAGGTGTGCGCCCACGTTACCCTCGATGTACAGACGTCCGTGCGTCATGCCGGCACCGATCCGCTTGACGCGGTGGAGATCCCCCTCCAGGCGGAACTCGCTATCGCTTTTCCCGTGCACCGCGAAGAAATCTCCGACTTGGAGCTCGCGGTTCCCGTGCACCATTGGTAACGCCGCGACTTTTGACGCCTCCAACCCGGCGAGACGCGAAGGCGTCAACGCTGGGGCTTCCAGCGGTACCGTAGGTTCGGTCACGAGCGACAGCGACAGCGTCACGGCCCCGACCCTTCTATGCCGAGCAACTCGTGCAGGCGGATGTGAAACTGACCGAGATCGCCGCCGTAGTTACCCGCCGATATCTGTTTGATCCCGCGCCGCGCGGCCGCGTGTATGCCCCGCCGCATGGCATCCCTGACCGCATCCACGCTCAAACCGTCGATCACGATCTCCAACACGCAGTTGACGTCCTTGGCCAACTGACTGCTGCGCGTCACGCCACGCAAGGTCGGACAGAATGCGTCATTGGTGGACGCGGGCAGGCTCTTGTATTTCGATCCCACTTTGCTGCCGCTACGCACCACGCCATCGGGAAACGGCAGGATGACCCCGGCTGTAGAACGCATTTCTCTCACCGCTGCCTTTGCGGCGCCGAGCGCACTCGCCGCCGAGGTGGCCAGAATGAGGAGGTTACCGCCCCCCACCCCGGGTGCCACGCCGAACTTCTCGTCGACCAAAAACTCACCGTCCATAGTTGGAATTCTCCACAAACGGCGCTCGCCCAGCTTCTTCGAGATCTGAAATCCGTCGCCGAAGTAACGCAACTGGCCGCCCACCGCGACCTGTTGCTCCGCAGGCAGGCCATCGTAGCAGGCGGTCGTCGGCGTGGTCATCACGCACTGGCCGATACGTTCGGTCAGTCGCTTACCGACGCCTTCCGGGTCAAACGCAAACAGCAGTACGCTGACCCCAGGGCGCCGGTCCGGTGTCTGCTCCGGCGCGAGCTCGGCCTCCACCCCGGCTTCACATTTGCAGCCGATCACGGAGGTGGCGAAACCGGTCATCGACCGCGCCGCCGCCCGTGCCCAAGCGGCCGTATCCGCAGTGATGATCACTCGAGATGCCCACATCTCGAACGCCTCGGCGAAAGTATCGACCACCTCGGTAGTCCTGATACGCATCGGTCAGGCGTCCTCGGCCGTCTCGCGATCGGCTGCTTTCGCAGTGGGAACGGTTTCGTGATCGTGGAGGTAGCTGTCCGGGACTTCGTAGTTATCGAATTCCAGACTGTAGTAATCCTTGAAGAACGGGCGAATCACGTCCTCGATGTCCGCATCGTAATCCGGCGCGACGTGCAGAAGTCTTCCGTAATAGTCGGTGCAGAACTCATGATCCGCAATAATCAACTCGCCGTCCTTGATCACATAGCGCGGCGCATTGAACATGTATTCCTTGTCTTCATGATCGTCGTAGATCGTGATGTCGGCATCGGCACCGACCCCCAGATGACCCTTGCTCTTCAACCCCAGCGCCCGCGCGGGACCCGCGCGCGTGATGATGGCGATCTCGTTGAGCGTGTATTCGCGCTCGAGATCGTCCAGCAGCATGGTCTTCCTCATCGCTCTCTGATTGACCTTGCGCACCTCCTCGTTTCGGAACGTTCGATCCATGAGTAATCTGATCAACTTCGGATAACTCATGAACGAACCGCCATTGGGATGGTCGGTGGACAAGATGATCCGCCACGGGTCCTCGGAGAGCAGGAACAGCTCAAGGCCGATTCCCCATTGCAGCGCGTGGGTATACACATGCTCTTGATACGCGAACGGCACGATTCCGCACCCGCTCTCACACTCGGTATCCGCATTCGCCCACTTGTTTCCGGTCATCTTCCTCAAAAGGTACGCCATCGGCGCATCACCGGTCATGATGGTCGATTTTCCGAACATCACCTGCCCCACGTCGCAGGTCACGTTGGGATGATTGTTAATGTACTCGGCGATCTCCCGCCCCTTCGATTCCGGATTCTTCCCTAGCTCGCCTCCGTAGCTGTGGAACTGGATATGCGCCAAGTGGATGCGACGCCCCTCAGCCGCCTCCATGGTGCCGAGCGTCGTCTCGTAATTCCCGCTGTGCCCCAGATTATTGCAATGTACATGCGGCGGGTGCGGCAGGCCGAGTTCGTCCACTGCACCGACGAATGAGCTGATGATTTTGCGCGGCGTGATGTCGAAACCGTGAACGATGTCATCCAGACCTTTGATGTTCGAGTTGCGGCGGCCTTTCCACATTTCGTCGCCGCCCGGATTCACGAGCTTGGCGGCGTAGGCTTTACTCGCGTTCACCCACCAACCCACCGCCTCACGGAATTCATCGATGCGGTTTTCCTGCAGCAACCGATTCAGAAAGACGTTATTGCCGAGCAGCACATAAAATCCCTTATCGATTACCGGCGTGTCTTCAAATTCCTCGAGTGTGTGCCGCGCGCCCAGCGGGGGAACGGCGGCTTCCATGGCGGTCGTGTACCCCAAAGATGCATAACGATAGCCGGTAGCAAACGTCGAGGGCACAGTGCCGCCCGTACCGGAGCGGGTAATCTCGGTTGCCGGGTGTACGTCGCGTCGGTGATCCTCCGGCTGCATTTTACGCGCCAGGTTCACTTTCGGGCCGGCGATATGGCAGTGAATGTCGACTCCGCCGGGCATGATTACCATGCCCTGGGCGTCGATCCGTCGCGCGCCGTCGGGCAGGGTGTCGACGATTTTTCTGTCGCTCACGAACAGCGTTTTGACCTCGCCATCGATTCCGTTTATCGGATCGTAAACCCGCCCGTTGACGATATGTAGCGCGCCGCTCATGAGCGTCGATCGCAAGGCCAAGAAGTGCGGTCGGCAACCACGTTCTTCAAGAGGCTTCCTTCAGCGCGCGGTTTTCGCCGACCAACTCGGCAACCCGGGTGCGAATTGCGGTGAGAATCTCGAGGTCGTCCGGGTACGGGGATTCGAACGCGGCGCGCAAACTAATGGGCACATCGTCCATCCGATATACGGTACCCGCAGTATTGATCCCGTACGTAGACGTCGCAAAGGCAACCCGTGCCAGCTTACCGGTTGCCGTGGGTTTGGTATCCAAACAAATCACCGGGATACTCTGCAAATGCTCGATCGCCTTGTGTGGAAAATTGGACCCCGGGTCACTGGCAATGATAAGCGCCGCATCGGCGTCGCCCCGAGACAGAACGTCCACCGTCGTAAACTCGCCGGGTCCGAAGCGCGGATAACCCATGCTGAAATTGACGCCAAACGGGAATCCCGTCTGCCACGAAACGACGCTGTCGGCGCCAGTGACGTTTCCATGGCCGCGCACCGGCTTGGCGACGAAATGCGTGTACTCGTTCAAGTCGGTGGCGAGCGCCAGAACCGCACCGGAATTGAAATGGCGCCCGCGGGTCATGGTGAGACCCATACCGAAAAACAGGACTCCGTACTGGCAGTTTTTCATGCGTGCGGCCAGATCCGAAAGCACCTCCAGCGGCACGCCCGTTTCCTGCTCGATGCCGGCGTCGATTTCCACACCACGCACCAACGCCCGCAACGCCCACGCCACTTCGAAGTCTTTGCCTGGTTTGACCTGGATAAAAATGTCTGCCACGGGAGTGCTCGGAGTCTTGCGTACATCGAGAAGTACAACGGTGCGGTCTTTTTTGCCGCGCGGTATGAACATTCCCTTCGGCGTCACCGCGTAGCGCGTGAAGTGGCGCGGATGTGATTCGGCGGGATTGCCACCCCAGTAAATCACCAGATCGGCGCGATTCTTCACCTCACCCAGGGAAGCCGTACTTTCCCCCACATCTTGAAAGGCCATCCCGGACGGGCCGTGACATACCGATGTGGTCGTGTCGATATTACCGCGGGTCAGATCGGCGATGGCCACCGCCTGGCGTTGTGCTTCACAAGTGACATCGCTCAATCCGTAAATAATGGGGAAACGTGCGTCGGCGAGGATCTGCGCCGCCTCCTCCACCGCCTCTTCGACACTCACTTCCTTACCGTCGATCAACGCCGCCGGATGGGTGCCAATCGTGTGCTTCGCAAACCACGCGCGGCCCAGCACGCAGGCGTTCTTGGCTTTCGTGATGCGCTTCTCGTCCATGTCCACGGTCAGAATCATGTCGTCACAGACGCACCCGCAGAACGTGCACGTCGCATTTTCAACGGTTCGTATGTTGTCACCCATCTGTCGCCACCTCTCCCGTCTGGCGCACCGCCTCCACGTCGACTTCGATGTTCTTCGAAATCGGCATGCCGCTGGCGCCGGTGTCGGAGGCCATCAGCCGGGATGAGCACGGGCCGTACGGCATGAACATCAACCCCGCCGGCAAGTCCTGGGGATCACGCCCCTTACAGCGCACCACGACGGCGCCGTTGGCGTTACTGATACGCACCTCGTCCCCGTCGGCGAGCCCCATCCGCTTCATGTCGGTACCGTTCATCTCCACCGTGGACGTCACCTCCATGTATTCGGGCTCGAGTTTCCCGCCATTCAACGACGTGCCCTGCGCCTGGGAGCGCCCGGGAATGATAAACATGGTCTCTGTCACCGGTGCCTCGATTGAAGTGATTTAAAAATCAGATATTTATCCGCACGTTTGCCACGGCGTCAAATCGAGAACGTCAATCGCCTGATAGCGACAACCGATATCCGCCGTCGTCGTTCACAGCTGCTCCAACATTTCCTGCACACGGGTGAATTTCTCCCGCGGTTTGCCGTGCGGCGCACCGCGGGCGACCTCCGCGGCGTCGATTCGTTCCCAGTCCGGAAAACTGACGACCCGCACGCCGCGTTCGTGCAAGACCGGAGACAACGCCGCAAATCCCGGTTTGGCGTCCTGGCTGCGCAATGCGTCCCAATCCTCGAGCAACGCACCGACAGTCGCGACGCTGTCCGCGCGGTTGGTACCGATGATCCCCGTCGGGCCACGCTTGATCCAACCTGCGGTGTACAGTCCCGGCACAACCGTATCGCCGTCCTGGACGCGGCCGTCGCGATTCGCGAAAACGCCACCGCGTTCGTCGAAAGGGACCCCCTGCAGGGGTACACCCCGGTATCCGATACTGCGAAACAAAATCCCGCACTCCAACGTCTCCGACGCTCCGCTGCCGCGCGCCGATTGTGAGAATGGTTCTCCGGACAGGCAATTCTTCTCGAATTCAACGGCCGCCAGGCGATCGTCGCCGAGGAGCGTGACGGGACTGCGCAGGAACCGGAACTGGCAGCGCCGACGTTTGCCGTTCGGCGCAGCATCGGCGAACTTGCGAAACAGTTCCAGATTCTTTCTCGCGTTGGCGTTGCTCTTATCCGCCAGTTCCTCCTCGCTGGCCGCGTTCAACTCGAGCTCGGCGGGATCGACGCGCGCCTGGCAATCGGCCAGTTCACCGAACTCCCGCAGCTCTTTCGGCGTGAACTTGGCCTGCGCGGGCCCCCGCCGACCGACCACGTGAATCTCGCGGATCGCGCTCTCGGCCAAGGTGTCGAGAGCGTGTGCGGCAATGTCGGTGCCGCGCAGTTCGTCGACGGTCTTGCTCAAGATGCGGGCAACATCCGCTGCGACATTACCCTGCCCGACGATGACCGCGATTTCATGAGTCAAATCGAATTCCCGATCGCGATAGTCGGGGTGGCCATTGTACCAACCCACAAACTCGGTGGCGGTGTAGCTGCCGATCAGATCCTCTCCGGGCACGCCCAAACGCCGATCGGTTTCGGCACCACACGTCAGCACCACGGCATGGTACGCGTCGCGCAGTTCGTCAACACTGAGATCCCGGCCGATCGTAACGTTACCCACGAAACTGAAGTCGGAGGACTGAGCGATCTTTTCGTAAACCTGAATTGCCTGTTTGAGTTTGGGGTGGTCCGGCGCAACACCGTAACGAACCAGTCCATAGGGCGCCGGCAACCGCTCGAAAAGATCGACGCGTATTGGATGCGCAGACTTGATCAAGGCTTCGGTGGTATAAAAACCGCTCGGTCCGCTGCCCACCACCGCAACGCGCAGCGGCGTTTCTTGGGCTGCTCGCGCGTTCTCCTCCGCCATCGCTCTCCCTCCCGTTGAATTGCTGTGTGCGCGCCGCCAGCGCTTATTGAAGGCCCGTCACACACGTTCTACGCGTTTAGCCTCGCTTAGAAACCGAGCTCTGCTTTGCGTTCCTCGGCACCCGGTAGCGGGTCCTGCCTATCGTCGATAACCGGGAGCTGCGCTGCCCGTTCCGCATTGATGGCGATCCATTTCTCCATCTCGGGCGGGTAATCGTCGCCTTCGTAGATGGCCTGTACCGGGCATTCCTCCACACATGCGCTGCAATCGATGCACACTTCCGGATCGATGTACAGCATCTCGTCGTCCCCGTGAAAACATTCCACCGGACACACCGTCACGCAATCCGTAAAGCGGCAACCGTTGCAGTTCTCGGTTACGAATGTCGTCATTGCACTCTCCAAAGTCAGCGCCAGCTTGATCCCGCATTATGAGATAATTCCTCATCCATGCCTAGGCACGGGAAAGCGGACGCCATCGGTGCGCGAACCTGTAACCCAGCCATGACAATTCGCGCGACAAACTGTAACTTTGTGGACACGCGTCGCGGCCCGTCGATCCTCGAGACTTTCGCGGTCTATCATGCTCATCCTTTGGAGGCCGTCCTGTCTGACTCGCAGTAGTTACGAGAAACGCGCACGCCGTCGCAGTTCGACAAGCCGTCCGTAGCGTGTCGTTCGAAGGGTGTCGGTGCATCGACGTTGCGCCAAGGCGTGTCATCGTAAACCCCCCCATGAGCGCCGGCCGCCGGCGGCCGTTCCGACACGCCCGGGGGTACTGCTAAGCCCCAAGCGCGGCACGGGCACGCCGGGCGCACGAAACAACGTCGCGGGCGCCTTGCCCGCGCCCGCGACGAGCCACAAAGCACCGGTTTTTACATTGCTTATCCCCGCGCCACGCCTATACTTTCAGTAAAGGCAGGTAATCACAGGCGGGGGCCTGGGGGCGAACCCGATGATGACCCGATTCTTGAACGGGATTCTCCGATTTTGTGTGTGTGTATGCGTATTCGGTATTTCGACCGACGCACGCGCGTGGGAGCTCGGTCGACCGGTCGCCCGTTCCAGCCTCGGTGAGCCGCTCCTGATCCAGGTCCCGATCCTCGCCCCCGTCGATGCTTTATCCACACTCACGGTACACGGTGCATCCGAGGTGACCGGCGTCCTAGGCGGAGTCACGTTCTCGTTGCAGGACCGGATGATCGAGATTCGATCCACGACCGCCGTGACCGAGCCGTTCGTCAGTATGGCGGTGGAACTCTCGTCGCCGGACGCGCACCGCACGGTCCCGGTGACCGTTTTGCTCAATCCGCCGGAGTATCGCGGCGCTGACGACTCGGCCCGTGCGTATGCCGCTGTGCAGTCTGTGGAGACGCCGCGCTCGGGGTCGGGAGCGCGTTACGGACCCGTGGCGCCGGGAGAGACCCTGAGCGCCATCGCCCAAAGTCTGAGCGCCGACACCGGCGCCACCATCGACCAGGTCATAGGGGCTCTGTACGAGGCCAATCCCGGGGCATTCCAGGGCGATGTGAACGGATTGCGCGCCGGCGCCGTGCTGAGCGTACCGCCGGCGGCGATGATACGCTCCGTGGCTACCGACACCACCGCGACGCGCATGAGTCCCCCAGCCGGTGGCACCGGCGCAGCGCACGCCGCGGGCCCGGAGGTTGCGCGCGATACCGTGCCGGTCGACCGCCCGGCGCTGCCGGCGGCGGAGGACCGGCTTGTGCCGTCTGATCGCCTCGAAGCGCTGGCACAACGGGTATCGGCGCTGGATCGGCACAGCGACGCACTGCGCAGCCAACTCGCCGAACGGAACGCGCAGATCGCCCTGCTGGAGAATGAAATTCGCATGCAAAAACTGTCCCTACCCCCACCCCGGGCCCCGGCGGTACCCGACGCCTGGGTAGTGGCCGGTCTGCTCGTCTGCGGCACGCTGCTGTTCTTTTCCGGTGCCTGGTGGGGCGCGCGCCGTGCGGACGCTGAAAGTTACCTCGATCCGGAATGGCGACCCGTCCTCGACACGGATCAAGCGCTCGCGCCACCGAGCACGATGTCCGTCGCCTCCGAGCTATCGTCCGCGGAAACCACGGTTCCCCTGGCGGCCGAAGACACCGACGCGGACCCGCTCGGCGCCGACGACGTCGACCTGGAACTGCAAACCCGGCCTTTCGCGCAAGGCGATATCGATTTCAGCGAGACCGACCCGATCGACGAGTTGGAAGCGTACATCGCGAAAGGCCAGTATGCCCAAGCGAAGACCTTGCTCGGACGGTTGATCAACCTATTCCCCGACGAAACGAATTTCCGCGTCTATCTCTTGAAAATCTTGCATGCCGGGCGCGAGGACGCCGCCTTTCACGAACATGCGCTATATCTCTCTGAACGACGCGGTAAGATCGATGACGAGACGTGGGAGGAAATCCTGCTGATGGGCGGGGCATTGATGCCGGATGAGGCGTTGTACGGCGGACCACCGCCCGCTGGGACCGAATCGGAGCTTCCGGGGAAGGGGGCGGGCCACATCATCGAGTTCAATTCCGCGAAACAGGCCATTCAAGCCACCGCGGCTTCGGAAAATCCGGTGCACGACATGGTCCCGGTGGAGGAGAAAGAAGACGTCATCGAATTTCTCGACGACTTGCGGAAGAACGAAACCGCACCTTAAGACAAAGCGTTCAGTCGGCGGTTTCGATTCCCCGCACCTGCTGAAAACCACGCGGCAATTTGCGACCGCGCAACCCCCGCGCCCCCACGTAGTGATCGATATCGGCGGGCTTCATCCTCAGGTACCGCTTACCCGCGTGCACCAAAAGCTCCTCGCCCTCCTGAAACGTCGCCATTCCGACCACGGTCTCATCACGTGGCTTCAAGAGCTTGGCGGGAATGTTAATCATCTTGACGCCTTTGCCCCGCGGGAGTTGCGGCAGCTCCCCGACTTCATACACGAGCAGATAACCACCACTGGTCACGACCGCTAACCAGTCCTCTTCGACGTCCCGAACCCGCCCAGGAATCAACACACCGGCACCGGTGGGCACCTTCAGGGTCGCCTTGCCTTTCTTGTTTTTCGTGTACAGCTCGCCCAACGGAACAACGAACGCGTAACCCACATCGCTGGCCAGAACGTATAAGTCGCCGTCCTCGCCCATCATGAGCCCGGCGAACGTGGCCCCCGGCGGCGGACTCAACGTGCTGCTCAGGGGCTCTCCCTGACTGCGCGCCGACGGCAGGGAGTGCGCGGAAAACGTATACGTGCGTCCGGTCGAATCGATGGTCACTACCGACTGCGTGGACTTGCCGCGTGCGGCGTGCAGGTATCCATCTCCAGAACGGTAATTCAAACCGCGCGGATCGACCTCATGGCCCTTGGCCGCGCGCACCCATCCCTGTGCGGAAAGCACGACCGTGACCGGTTCGGCACTGATCAGCTGCGCCGCGTCCATCGCCTTCGCCGCTTGCCGTTCGACGATGGGCGTGCGGCGCGGGTCCCCGAATTCCTCGGCGTCGGCGAGCAGTTCGTCGCGAATCAAACGCTTCAAACGCGCCTTGGACTGCAGCGTCTTTTGGAGGCCATCGCGCTCGCGGGCCAGCTCCTCCTGCTCGCCGCGGATCTTTATTTCTTCGAGCTTTGCCAGATGACGCAGTTTCAGTTCCAGGATCGCCTCGGCCTGCGCGTCACTCAGTTTAAATCGTTTCATCAACACCGGTTTTGGCGTTTCTTCAGTGCGGATGATGCGGATCACCTCGTCGATATTGAGGTACGCGACCAGTAAGCCGTCCAGGATATGCAGGCGCTGCACGACCCGTTCGAGCCGGAACTCCAATCGGCGCCGCACCGTCTGAGTGCGAAAAGCGAGCCATTCCTTCAACAGCTCGCGCAAATTGAACACACGCGGGCGTCCGTCGAGCCCGATCATGTTCATATTCACGCGGTAGCTGCGTTCGAGATCGGTCGTCGCGAACAAGTGATTCATCAGCGCTTCCACATCAACGCGGTTCGAGCGCGGCTCGATCACCAGGCGCGTGGGATTCTCGTGGTCCGACTCGTCGCGCAGGTCCGCCACCATGGGCAGTTTCTTGGCCTGCATCTGACCGGCGATCTGTTCCATTACCTTGGCGCCCGACACTTGATGCGGCAATGCCGACACGATCACGTTACCGTCACCCTCGCGTTCCCAGGCCGCGCGCTGTCGTATCGATCCGGAGCCGGTCTCGTACAACTCGCGCAAGTCCGATTTCGGCGTCACCAGTTCGGCCCCAGTCGGGTAATCCGGTCCCGGGATATGTTTGCACAATTCCGCAACCGTAGTGCGTGGCGCCTCGAGCAGGCGCACGCACGCAGCAACGACTTCGCGGATGTTGTGCGGCGGAATGTCGGTGGCCATACCCACGGCGATGCCCGAAGAACCATTCAACAGGACGTTCGGCAATCGTGCCGGTAGTGTGCGGGGCTCGTCCAGGGTGCCGTCGAAATTCGGGATCCAGTCCACCGTGCCCTGCCCCAGTTCCGCGAGCAGCGACTGCGCATAACGGGTCAGCCGCGCTTCCGTATAGCGCATGGCGGCGAACGACTTCGGATCGTCCGTAGAACCCCAGTTTCCTTGGCCATCGATAAGCGGGTAGCGGTAACTGAAAGGCTGCGCCATGAGCACCATAGCCTCGTAACAAGCGGTATCGCCGTGCGGGTGGAACTTGCCGAGTACATCGCCCACCGTGCGCGCCGATTTCTTGAACTTGGCGGCGGCGTGCAGTCCCAGTTCCGACATCGCGTAAACGATGCGGCGCTGCACGGGTTTCAAACCGTCACCGATATACGGCAACGCGCGATCCAGGATCACATACATGGAATAGTGCAGATAGGCGCGCTCGGCGAACGTCGCCATGGGCAGCCGTTCCGGGTCCACCGTACCCGCCGCACGCAACGGGGTCACCGGATCGCCCCGTTTGCGGCCGGTTCGCGAACTGCCCGTTTGCTTACCCGCCAAGAACTTGCTCCCCCGACACCGCTAAACGCTCACCTCGACGCGATCGCCGTTCTTGCTCAACCACGTTTTGCGATCCGCAACCCGTTTCTTTGCGAGCAGCATGTCCAGGGTCTTCAACGTACTGTCGCCGCGCTTCACTTCGAGTTGCACCAGTCGGCGGGTATCAGGATCCATCGTGGTCTCCCTGAGCTGCATGGGATTCATTTCACCCAGTCCCTTGAAACGCTGCACATTGATCTTGCCGCGCAGTTTTTCCGCCTCGATGCGATCGAGCACGCCCTTTTTCTCGTCGTCATCGAGCGCATAAAACACTTCCTTGCCGACATCGATGCGGTACAGCGGCGGCATCGCCACGAAGACCCGCCCCGCGTCCACCAACGGCCGGAAATGGCGCACGAACAACGCACACAACAAGGTTGCGATGTGCGCACCGTCGGAGTCTGCATCCGCCAGAATACACACTTTCCCGTAGCGCAGACCGTCCAGGTTTTCGGAACCCGGGTCCACGCCCAGGGCCACCGCTATATCGTGCACCTCCTGGGAACCCAGCACCTCCGTGGCGTCCACCTCCCAAGTGTTCAATATCTTGCCGCGCAAAGGCATGATCGCCTGATAGGCTCGATCGCGCGCCTGCTTGGCGGAGCCACCGGCGGAGTCGCCCTCGACGAGGAACAGCTCGGTCAGGTCCAGATCCTGGCTGGTGCAATCGGCCAGCTTCCCCGGCAGCGCCGGACCGGAGGCGATCTTCTTGCGTTCGACGCGTTTGCCGGCACGCAACCTCGATTGCGCGCTGTCGATCGCCAGTGCCGCGATCCGTTCCGCGTCGGCGACGTGCTGGTTTAGCCACAGGCTGAAGGCATCTTTGGCGACTCCAGCGACAAACACCGCCGTATCTCGCGACGACAGCCGGTCCTTGGTTTGCCCGGTGAATTGAGGATCTTTCAGGCGCACCGACAGGACGTATCCGCAGCGCGCCCAGACGTCCTCCGGCGCGATCCTCACTCCGCGGGGCAGCAAACCCCGAAACTCGCAGAACTCCCGAATCGCTTCGGTCAGGCCGGTCCGAAAACCGTTGACATGGGTACCGCCCTGAGGGGTAGGAATCAGATTGACGTAACTTTCCGCGATGAGATCACTGCCTTCCGGCAACCACACCACCGCCCAATCCGCTTCCTCGTCGTTGCCCTTGAAGTGGCCGATGAACGGCGCGTCGGGAATCGGCTCGGCGCCTTCCAGCGCGGCGAGCAGGTAGTCGGGCAGACCGTCTTCATAACGCCAGCGGCAGTCGTTGTTCGGATCGTTTTCATCGCAGAATCCGATATCCAGCCCCGGACACAGGACCGCTTTGGCGCGTAGCAGCCGCTTGAGCCTCGGAACATGGATCGCGACCGTATCGAAGAATGCTGGATCCGGCCAGAAACGGATGATGGTGCCGGTATTGCGGCGCCCGACCTTACCGACCTCTTCGAGTTCAGACCGTTTCTGACCGTCGCGAAAACCCATGTTGTATTCCCGGCCGTCGCGCCGTACCCAGACCTCGAGATTTTTCGACAGGGCATTGACCACGGACACGCCCACACCGTGCAAACCGCCGGAAAAGCGATAATTCTTACTGGAAAACTTCCCACCCGCATGCAGGCGCGTGAGGATCACTTCCACGCCCGGGAGTTTTTCGTCCTTGTGTAGATCCACCGGCATGCCGCGCCCGTTGTCGGCCACCGTGATCGAATCGTCCCGGTGCAGGGTGACCTCCACCGTATCAGCGTAGCCGGCAATTGCTTCGTCCACGCTGTTGTCGACGACTTCGGCTACCAGATGATTGGGTCGTTCGGTCTGGGTGTACATCCCGGGGCGTTTGCGCACCGGTTCCAGCCCTGTGAGTACTTCGATGGCTGACGAGTCGTAGACGGCACTCATTTATTGTCGTTATCCGGCGGAGGCTACCCCTATTCTAATTCGGATTCATTCGTGTGTCGCGGGCGGTTTCGCAAGCGCGTCGAGGCGGCCGAATTCAATCGAAATCTGCGACCAGCGACTCGCGCACCGCATCCGGCAGCGGTTCTACTGACGCCGTGTACCGATCATGATCGATGCCGATACGCAGCGCCGCACCGCTGCGCGCCGCGGCGATCATTTCCGGAGTAAATTGAAACCGCAGAAAATGGACCGATGAGGTCTTGTCCTCCGTATCGCGTTCCAGATCCTCGTCGGCGATCGCCCAGATGCGTTCATGACCGGCGACCGCCATCCACACTTTGTCCTCGATGCCCAGCAATTCAGCCAACGCACGTTTGCGCTCCTCGACGTCGTCGTATTCGAGCATGAACGTCGCTTTCAGATTGTCACCGTCGGGGATCAGCGGGTTGTACGCCTCTAATTCCTCGTCGATCCCCGCCGCTTCGAAGATGCGCTCGGCGCGCAGCATCTCCTGGATCTGGTAGCGCATCGTCAGTCGGTCTTCGAAGTATACTCCCGCGTGTCGCCCAATCCGTATCACGCGGTTTTTCTTGTGCTCCATCACCCGGCCGCGGAATTCAGCCCGCCGCTCGCTGTAATCTTCGAGCGACAACAAGTCCTGTCTGGTGAGCTTTTCCATCGCAATCTACGATTTGTGTTCGTGTTCCAGCTCGGCGATGGGTTTTTCCGTAAATAGATAGTCTTTCAACTCGTCGTTGAACTTCGCGTCGCGCCGGCGTATCCACTCCAACACCATGGCGGCGTGCTCCTTCTCCTCATCCCGGTTGTGAGCGAGGATGGCTTTCAGCTCGGGATCGGTGCACGCGTCGACGCGCTGCTGATACCAGTCCACCGCCTCGAGTTCCTCCATCAGGGAAACAATGGCACGGTGCATGTCGCGAGTGTCGTCGCTCAGCTTCTCATAGGGTTCGTGGTAACCTTCGTTTGCCATTTGAAAAGTCCTCTTTCAAGTTCTAGCCAATCAAATTCCGTAAGCCCGACGCAGCAAGGTCATGGGGTGCTCGGGTTCGCTGTCGTTACGTAACCCATTGGCGATCTGATGACCCGCCATCGGGCAGTCGCTGGCGTAGTGATCGGCAGTGGATTTCTCCACCCGGTTGACCACCGGGCGGCATATCTTCATCGATGTTTCGTGAAACTCGGTTTTCACCGCGTAAGTGCCGTCGTGACCGGAACACCGCTCGATGGTTTCAACATTGGTATCCGGTATCAGTGACAATAGGTCGCGGGTCTTCAGGCCGATGTTCTGCACCCGCAGATGGCATGGCACATGATACGCCACCTTACCGAGCGAGGTGCGAAACTCCGTATTCAACTTGCCCGCTTTGTGGCGAAGCATCAGGTATTCGAACGGGTCGTACATCGCGTCGGCGACCTGCGCAACCACCGCGTCATCGGGAAACATGAGCGGTAGTTCCTGTTTGAACATCAGCGCGCACGACGGCACCGGCGCGACGATGTCCCAACCCTCGTCGACGAGCGCGGCGAGCACCGGAACATTGGCGTCTTTGGCCCGCGCCACGGCTCCCAGATCACCCAGTTCGAGCTTCGGCATACCGCAACACCGTTCTCGGTCGGCCAACCGCACGGGAATCCCGTTGTGTTCGAAGACCGCCACCAGATCCACCCCGATCTGGGGTTCGTTGTAGCTGCCGTAGCAGGTGCCGAACAATACGACCCTGCCTCGGGTGACCGGATCGGGGTCGGGCTCGTGCGCGCCGGACGGTGATACCCGCTTGCGCAATGTCTTGCTGTGATAGACCGGCAGCCGCGCCTGTGGATGCACGCGGAGCGCCTTAGCGAGGAGTTTGCGTGCCGCCGGGTTACGGTTTGCGGCGTTGACGCCGTTCACCACGACGGGTATCCCGGCCAGTTTTCCGATGGCGTCGGTGCTGCTCAGCACTTTATCCCGCAACCGGGTTGCCCCGCTCTTGTGCTTGACCGCCTTCGCGCGCAGCATGAGGTGCGGAAAATCGACGTTCCACTCGTGTGGCGGCACGTACGGGCACTTGGTCATGAAACACATGTCGCACAGATAACAGTGATCCACGACGTCCCAATAGACTTCCTTGGCGACACCGTCGAGCTCCATGGTCTCCGATTCGTCGATGGCGTCGAACAGCGCAGGGAACGCGTTGCAAAGACTGAAACAACGCCGGCACCCGTGGCAGATATCGAAAACCCGCTCCAGCTCCGCGAACAAAGACTCTCGATCGTAATACTCGGTGTCCTGCCACCGGATCGGATGTCGCTCCGGCGCTTCAAGGCTGCCTTCCCGCCGCCCTTCGTTACCCTTGCCCGTCATAACTCTCCACGGTTTTCGCATTAACCAACAAAAAGGGCCGGTTTGGTCCCGGCCCTGCGTGGGACTGACCGTCTACGACCGAGGCGTTCCCGTGTCGCGAAACGCGCGCGGTCGTCAGCTCAGCGAATCGAGCGCTTTCTGAAAACGATTGGCGTGGGAACGTTCGGCCTTGGCCAACGTCTCGAACCAGTCGGCGATCTCGTCGAAGCCCTCGTCCCGAGCAGCTTTTGCCATACCGGGATACATGTCCGTGTACTCGTGAGTCTCACCGGCAATCGCCGCCTTGAGGTTGTCTTCCGTGCCGCCGATCGGCAGACCGGTGGCGGGATCTCCCACCGACTCGAGATACTCCAAGTGGCCGTGCGCGTGGCCGGTCTCGCCCTCTGCAGTGGAGCGGAATACGGCGGAGACGTCATTGTAGCCCTCGACATCGGCTTTGGCCGCAAAATACAGATATCTGCGGTTCGCCTGCGACTCGCCGGCAAAAGCGTCTTTCAAGTTCTGCTCTGTCTTGCTACCTTTCAAGTCCATCTTGTTACTCCGGTTTGAGTTGAGTTGACCGACCTGAACCGCAACCGGTTCACGATCTATTTAGAATCATTCTAAATGGATCCCGGCGAGCCTGTCAATCTTAAAGCCGCCGGGTCCGGGACGCGCACACAACCCGCACAGGCTTCGAGGAACCGTTCAACGTGCCCAAGAAATCGACACCCCAGAATCTGGCTGAATTCGAATCGGCGCTCGCCGAGTTGGAGCAGTTGGTCGAGCGTATGGAACGCGGCGATCAGACCTTGGAACAATCCCTCAAGGACTTCGAGCGCGGTATGGCGCTGTCCAAGGCGTGCGAAAAGACACTCAAAGATGCCGAACAACGGGTCGAAAAACTCGTGAATCGCGGCGACACGACGACTACCGAACCATTGACTCCCGACGAGTGAGCACACCCTTCGAGACCGTGAGCCGACGCTACCGCGAACGCGTGGAAACCGCGCTCGACACACTGCTCGAACCTCCCGGTGCCTCCCAGAACCTCCAATCCGCGATGCGTTACGCCTGCTTAGACGGCGGTAAACGCGTGCGAGCGATGCTGGTTTACGCAGCCGGCGAATCCCTGGGTGCGCAACCGGAGGCGCTCGACACCCCGGCCTGCGCGGTCGAACTGATACACGCCTATTCGTTGGTGCACGACGATCTGCCGGCGATGGACGACGACGAGCTGCGCCGCGGTAAACCGTCGTGTCATGTCAAGTACGGCGAAGCCACCGCCATTTTAGTGGGCGACGCCCTGCAATGCCTGGCTTTCGATATCTTGGCCCGGGACTCGGCACTGATTCCGGCGCAGCGGCGCCTGCGCATGATCGAAATCCTGGCCAGTAGCGCCGGACCGGAAGGCATGGTAGGGGGGCAGGCGCTGGACATCGAGCTCACGGGCACCCTACCGCGCACTAAGCTCGACCGCGTCCACACACTGAAGACCGGGGCGTTGATTCAAGCGGCGGTACAACTGGGCGCATTGGCGAGCCCCGACGGCGGCGCGGATTGGGGCACGAACCTGGAACGCTACGCACGCAATATCGGTCTGGCATTCCAAGTGGTCGACGACATTCTGGACGAGGAAAGTGATACGGCGACCCTTGGAAAGCCCAGCGGCAGCGACCGCGCCTCGGGCAAACCGACCTATCCGGCGTTGATCGGCGTCGATGGCGCCAAAATCTTCGCCCGCGAGTTGTGCGACGAGGCGGTACAGTGGCTGGCGCCGCTCGGTGAGCGCAGCGCCGCCCTCAAACACCTGGCGACGTTAGTGATCGAGCGTACCCATTAACGATAGGTCGCGACAACGGCGTTCGCCGGGCAGGCCAGATCGTCATTTGGCGGTCTCGATTACACTCACAGAAAGCAGGGTTACCAGGCCCCCGGGGGCGCGTGGCCGCGGCCCGAACCGCCTTGCTCGCCCGGTTGAAACTGCTTACACTTGAGCGCGCCGATCACCTATCCGGTCGTCCATCCTCGAACGACTGCTCCAACAGAGTCCATGAAAGTCATTGACGCAAACAAGGTTAAACCGATCCCCATCGCCGACGTGCAGGGTCGACCCGATACGCGCAATATCGCCATAGACAAGGTTGGAATTAAGGACATCCGCCATCCCGTAAGAGTGCAGGAACGCGGCGGTGGCGAACAACACACCGTTGCCAGCTTCAACATGTACGTCGAGCTGCCCCACAACTTCAAAGGCACACACATGTCGAGGTTCGTGGAAATCCTGAACAAACACGAGCGGGAAATCTCGGTACCGTCTTTTATCACCATGCTGGACGAGATGACGGACCGGCTGGAGGCAAACCGCGGGCACATAGAAATGACGTTTCCCTATTTCGTCAGCAAGCGTGCCCCGGTGTCCGGCGTGCGCAGCGTGGTCGACTACGAGGTGACGCTGGTTGGCGAAATCGACCGCGGGCACGCGACGACACAAGTCAAAGTCGTGGTGCCCGTCACCAGCCTGTGCCCCTGTTCCAAGGCAATCTCCGACTACGGAGCACATAACCAACGGTCTCATGTGACCGTCGCGGTGCGTACCAGCGCACTGATCTGGTTCGAGGAATTGATCGAGCTCGTGGAAGCGGAAGCGAGCAGTGAATTGTACGGGCTACTGAAACGGCCGGACGAAAAGTACGTCACCGAGCGCGCCTACGATAACCCGAAGTTTGTGGAGGACATGGTGCGCGATGTCGCAGCGCGTCTGAACCAAGACGAACGCATCGACGGTTACACGGTGGAGTCCGAGAACTTCGAATCCATTCATAACCACTCGGCCTACGCCTATATTTCGCGAGACAAACGCGACGACGATTGACCCTCGTCGCCGCCGTGCCTCGGCGATGGGCGAATTAGAATCGCCGGCGGAGTTCCATGCGATTGCCCTCGCGCACCATATCGAGCTGGCCGAGAAACGACATTCCCAACAACGGAGTCTCCGGAAAGGCGCCCATGATCACGCCCGCGTCGACATCGCGCAGTGTGATGTCACCGACGCTGACCGTCTCGAGGCTCACCCCCACCATCGGTGTCAGTCCGCCCGCGGTGCTGGCGACGCCGCGCCGACCCTGGGAAATGTCGAGGCCGATACGCGCGGCCAGGTCGCCGCTGATGGCCACCGTGGTGGCGCCCGTGTCGACCAGAAACCGCACCGGAAATCCGTTGATCATACCGTCGACATGGAAAAAGCCGCTGTGGTCCGCCCATAACGAGACCGTGGCAGAGCCATAGCTCGCGTCATCCGCCACCGGTTCCCGATCGTCGATGAGCGTGGTCGCCATGCCCAATCGCAAGTCTTCACGACGGCCTGCAATCTCCACCAGCGCGGATTCCACGTCGGCCCGGACCAGCGTCACGCCCTCCGGACTGGTTTCCCCGACCGACAGCATGCGCCGCTCACCGTCGATGTAGAGCATCGCTTTACCTTCGAACAGCGCCAGGAGATTGAGTTTCTTGACCGCCAGCGCGTTACCCGCGACGAGTGCGGCACCCAAACCGACCAGGAAGGCAATAAGGGCGCGAGTCATTACCGGTACAATACCTGCAAACTTTTCATTCGTGCCGCGTTGACGAGACATGCCGCCAATTTTGATTTTCAGGCACATCGATTGTGAGGGACCCGGATACCTGGGTCAGTATCTCAAGCAACGCCGCGTGCCGTTCCGGATCATCGAAGTCGATCGCGGCGCCGCCATTCCTTCCAGTATAGACGCTGTGCGCGGGCTCGTGTTCATGGGCGGACCGATGAGCGCCAACGATCGCCGGCCTTGGATCACGGCTACTTTGGCATTGATCCGTGCCGCTCACGCGCGCGGATTACCGGTGCTCGGACACTGTCTGGGCGCGCAACTCATCGCCCGCGCCCTGGGCGCAACGGTAACTGCCAACCAGGTGAAAGAAATCGGCTGGTGGCCGGTGCGCCGCTGCGCGGACGGCGACTGGCAGGGGTTGCCGCGCGAATTCGAGGCGTTCCACTGGCACGGCGAGACCTTTTCGCTGCCCGGCCGCGCCGCGCACCTGTTCGAAAGCGATGCCTGTCGATATCAGGGCTTTCAACTCGGCGCCACGCTCGCGTTGCAGTTTCACCTCGAAATCCAACCGGACATGGTGACCGAATGGACGCAGCGCTACGCCCCCGACCTGCATCCGCGCGCCGATGCCGTGCAATCCGAAACGGAAATCGTCCACGACCTCGAGTGTCGCGTCGCTGCCTGTCATCGTATCGCCGATGCGGTCTACGACCGTTGGCTGGCGCCAAGCGCGTGATGCGAATCGGCATCGATCTGGGCGGCACCAAGACCGAAGCGGTCCTGGTAGACGAGGACCGGCGCATCCTCGTCCGGCAACGCCGCGCCACCCCGGTAGCGGCCGGCTATCACGCCATCTTGGACACGATCTGTGAGCTCGTCGAAATGCTGGACGCATCCGCGGGACACACGTGTCGCGTCGGTATCGGTACACCGGGCGCATTACGCGGGCGTGATCTGACGCTCAAGAACTCGAACACGGTGTGCATGAACGGCCAACCCGTCAAAGCGGATCTGGAGACGCGTCTCGCGCGACCGCTGCGGATCGAGAACGACGCCAATTGCTTCACGCTGTCCGAAGCCATCGACGGCGCCGCAGCGGGCTTCGGCCTCGTATTTGGGGTCATCATGGGCACCGGCGTCGGGGGGGGGTTGGTCCACTTCGGCACCCTGCACTCCGGCCCGCAGCACATCGCCGGTGAATGGGGTCACAACGTCCTGGTTCCCGATGGCCGGCCCTGTTACTGCGGCCGCCGGGGTTGCGTCGAAACCTATCTGTCCGGACCGGGGCTCAAGGCCACGTGGCGGGAGTTGACCGGCGACCGGGAGGCGCCCCCGCCGGAACGCATCGCGGCGATGGCGGCGGACTGCGCACCGCGCGCGGCCGCCGTAATGAACACGTTTTTTCACCATTTCGGTCAAGCCCTGGCGGTGGTGATCAACATTGTCGATCCCGATGCCGTGGTCCTGGGCGGCGGTCTGTCCAACATCCCAGGCCTGTACGAAGAAGGCCGCGCACAACTCGCGCGCTACGTCTTCAACGATGAGCTGCGCACTCCACTGCTGAAAAATCACCACGGCGACAGTTCGGGCGTGCGCGGCGCGGCCGAGCTGTGGCCGCCCGCCGGCGATGTCTAGCGTTTCGTGTGGCCCGGTGCGCCCGGCCGGACATCGGCCTAGTTGGCGTGCGCGCCAAGTACCTGCCGGTCGGCATCCCAGCGCCAGTGGTGCGCCGTCACCAAATGCGCCCCGCCGCGCCACTCATCGATGCCGTTGAGTGCGATCCGGTCGGCGCGGCCGGCGAGGACATCGTGACCCGGCGCCGTCACCGCGAGCGCGATGCCCGGCAGCGCATCATCCGCCGCCGCCGCCCGCACCGACTCGACAGACGCTGTCAGCAGCGGCGACGGGGCGCTGCACAACGCGTCGATACGGTTCCAGAACGTCAAGTCGCCCATGAAAGGCGCCGCTTCGAGGTCCTGGCTGCGGGAAAACACCGCCGTCGGATCGGTCACTCCCGCCGCCACCAAGCGCAGGATGGTGCGTTCGGTGTGAGTCAGCCCGGTGTCGAGCGCGGGAAATTCGGCGAAGTAACGATAGAGCGCCGGGACGAGAAACGGCAACCGTGACGCCTCTTCCCCCAGCAGGCTGACGATCGCGGTCGGATCCGGCGCGGTAAAGGCGCACCACGTGCGACGCCCCAGAGCCAACATCGCGGACGTGACCGGGATCCGGGACCCGAACAGGCGGTTCAACTGGGCAGGCTGTAACTGCCCGAGGCCGCGAAAATCCGCGATTCCCGGAAACGCGCCGATGCAGATCATACTGAAGTGCGTGGTGCCCAACTTTCGACCGCAAAACCAATCGAGCAGTTGCAGGATCTGCAGTTGATCGTACAGATCGTGCTCGAACCAGAGAATTACTTCGTCGCAGCGGCGAAATTCCGATAAGGCAGCGTTGCGCGCGCGAAACGTTTTCAGGATCTCCTCGTAGGCGCCCCAACCGTGCAGCGCGCCGAACCGGGCGCGCACCGGAGCGAGCGCTTCCAGCGACAAGCCGGCGGGGACCGGGCCTTCGTGCAGCACGTCGCGCCAGGGCAGAACGTCCCCGGACAGCCCGGACTCGTCGATCAGATCCGCAGCGTGGTCGCCGTTGGTAATGTGTAACAGCATGATTTATCCGCGGTCTAACGGTGTGATTACGTTATAGTGAACATACGCCACGTCAGAGCACAGACTGCGTTGCTCGAAAGTTATCTATTCGACATCGGTACGCTGCTCGCGGATTCGCGCCCGGATTCGATTCTGTCGATCGGACCGGACCCACAAGCGCCGATCGCCGATTACCTGGAACAGCGCGCTTTCCTGCGTCGTCCGTGTCGTGTCACGACCTTGCTGCCGAACCAAGTCGCGGCGGGTCTGGACACAGTAGATCGATTCGAGCTCGGCATCGTCCTCGATACGCTCGAACACCTGGACAAAGAACAGGGTGTTCACCTCATCGCGCGCCTGCGCGATGTCCATACCGCCCGGTTCTGCGTCGTGGCGAACCTCGACGCGCCAAAATCCGATACCACCGCCCGCTGGACGGCGGAGGATTTCGTGGGTCTGGGTATGGTATTGGTGAACCGATACGAGCACGGCCGGCACATGTACAAATACGATATCGCCACCTACAAAGCGACGCCGGATTGGTTGAACCCCAGCGATTGGGCGAACCCGGAACTGTGGGACAAGTATCGTTGGTAGCCGAACCTGTGGATCGCATCTGCGCTGCGCGCACCGCTTCGTACCCTACCCTTCAGTCACCGGAGCGCGAAACTTTCTGCGCGCGAAACCGCAACCGCACGTAATCCGCGACGAAACGACCCTCCCGGTACAGAGGCTCCCGTACCCGTTCGGTCACATCGGCGATAAATTCTTCGCGATCTTCTTCCGGTAGCGCCGAGATGAAACTCCCGGCGAACGACTCCATCCATCCCCTGACCCCGGTCGGCAGTGGGGTTGGACGGTCGATCGATTCGATATAGATCACCGCGAATCCGTTGCGAATCAGTTTTTCCCGGTAACTCGCAACACTTGGAAAGTACCAGGGGTCGGCCCGGTCCGGATCGATGCCCCGCTCAACGAGCGCCTGATGTATCGCACGGCGCAGTATCTCGACATTGCCGGAGCCGCCGAACTCACCCACGAACCGGCCATCCCGTTTCAACGCCCGCCGCACGCCGTTGAGGACCGCGTCCGGATCAGGCACCCAGTGCAGCACGGCGTTGCTGAACACGGCGTCGAATTCGTTCGCGAAATCGAGCTCCGCCGCGCTCATGACCCAGGCCTCGACGCCGCGCGCCCGTGCCGCTGTCACCATCTTCTCACTGGCGTCGACGCCCAGCACCTCGCAGTTCAGATCCATGAGGTGGCGGCTCAGAACCCCGTCCCCACAGCCCAGATCCAACACCCGTTCTCCGGGCCGCGGGTCGAGCAACTCCACGACCGGCAACCCCAATTCGGAGACGAAGCGCGAGTTTCGCGCGTACACATCGGCGTCCCAACTGCCGTAGTCCGCGTTCATGCGATACTATCCCGAAACGCCGCATCATCCCGGGTCGTGGGCACAGCAGCGGGGTGGGCGGGACCGCACCGCGCGAACGCGAGCCCCGCGGCGCCGGTTTTCCGAGCCCCGCCGCACGCGCCCTGGTCGCCGTCGTTCGATGCCGGTCTTCGTCGGACTGTTCTCACGTGTGCGCCTCCGAGGACTTCGATCCTGCCCATCATACAATCACTAACCTGCGTGTGACCAAGGCCAACAACAACCGCCGCCCGATACAAGGAAACTATTTTCGCGCCCCGGAGTCAAACGCGGGCACACTCAACGAAAATCGATGGCCATGGCTTCACTGAGGCACACCGTGCTGGCGTGGCTGTTGCTCTTCAGCGCAACGGCATTCGCCGAAACCCCGCTGACGAAACTCCCGAGTCCCGATTTCGTCGCACCGTCCTTACACGACGAGCGTCCGTTGCGGTTATCGTCGTTCAACGGTCGCGTCGTATTGTTGAATTTCTGGGCCAGTTGGTGCTATCCGTGCCGTTACGAAATGCCCCATTTCCAGGCGTTGTACGAACGATTCCGCGATACCGGCTTCGAAGTCGTGGCGGTGGCCGCCTACGACAAGCTGGACGACGCCCGTGCGTTTCAGGATCGATATCAGTTTTCTTTTCACCTGCTTTTCGACACCGACCAGACCGCTACCGAAGCGTTTGACGTCGATACCGTGCCGCAGACCTTCTTGATCGATCGCGACGGTTTTCTAGTCCCGGTGCCTGATCCGCGCAACGGAAAAGTACACTTGATCGTTACGGATCCCACGATCTGGGAGCTGCCCGAAACCGCCCAGTTTATCAAGGAGCTGCTTGCCGCACCGGCGGTGGCGGGAATAAAACCGCCCCGCGGCGCGTCAAACACGCAGCAGCAACACGCCGTGGCCGGTCTGCTCACGGCGCCGTAGGTAACCCCAAAGGAGGACAAGTCTGATGCGAAAAGTCTTAACGATAGCCCTAGCTTCCGCCCTGGTCGTCCCGTTTGCCGCACAGGCCGGCGAATGGTCCGGGAAACTGGTTGACACGCGCTGTATGGCGATGGACCCGTCCAACACCGGCAACGACCATAAGGGGGGTGCAATGAAAGGCTGCGCCACCGCGTGCGCGAACATGGGCATTCCAGTCGCCCTGTTGGTGGACGGTAAAATGCACGTCTTGTCGGCCCCAGCCGCCAAGTTCGCCGACTACATGGCGAAAGACGCCAAAGTCACAGGCAAAGACGCGGGCGGCGGAGTAATCCTGCCGGAGAAAGTCGAAGTCGATGGGAAGGAAATCGATATCGGCGGAATGATGTAAATCGAATTCTTGAGACTCGATCCAGGCGGCCGGGCGTGAAACGCCCGGCCGTTTTGCGTTCAAGCGGTACCGAATCCTTGACCCGCACGCCGGTACTCCTCGCGCGGCGGACTGAACACATCGAGAATCACCGCCCCCGATGCGCCAGTGCGAATGCCATGCGGCACGTTGGCGGGCGTGTGCCAGAAATCACCGGCTTGCATGTCGTGTTCTTCATCCCCCTGCACACGAGTGCATGCGCCTTCCAGCAGCACACCCCACTGTTCCTCCGGGTGGCTGTGGACTTGCCCGGTTGAGTGCGGAGCAATCCGCACGACCGACAACATGGCTTGTTGGCCGGCGAATATCCGCGTCGTAATGCCTTTCGCCAAAGTGCGGGCAAGACCTTGCGACGGATCGTGCAGGTTGAATACCCACGACGGTGCGACTTGGGTATGACGTGTCATAGCGATTTTCCGTACCAACGCCGAAGCGGCTTCACGTCGATTGTACCGCCACCGGTCGATCGACCGTAATCGCGGATGTGATCCGCTAAGAACCCGCCGCGCATGCGCACCGGGCGGCGGTTCCAAGCCGTCCGGTCGGAGCGGAGCCGGTCGCGCGAATTCCGCGTTCGCTCTTGGTCTTGCATCAGATCCAGTGTGTGAATAATTCACAAGTTCGTCGAAATAATTGAAACAAAATCCCGCTCGCCCGACACACGGTGGAAACGCGGCGCGTTTTACCATTCCCGCGCGTTCAACAATACCGTATTCACCTATGGCAACCCTTGAGAGGCACCCAGTGATGAATCAGAACTCGAATCCTCATCGGCAGCGCGGGTTTTTCGCAATCGGCATCGGCGTCGCTTTGCTTGCGGCTTTCGGCGGTATCAGCGTGGGCATCAAGGAGGCGGTCGAATCGGCACCGCAAGAGACGGCCGAGGTCGCCACCGCCCCATCCGCGTCCGAATCCGCAGCGGCCACCGAAACCACGTTCGCTTACCACGAAACCGGCGAATAAACCGCGCTGTACGTACACGGCGTGGGGTGCGCGCCTTTTGGTCCGGCGTCCGTCAATCGGTCAGCTCGTCGGGCCCCGGCAATTCGAGCACATCCACGGTCGTCCCCCCGGCGCGCACCTGGGCAATGACGTCCGCCTCACGGCGCCGGCGCGCGCGGCACCGTTCCAGTAGTCCACCGAGCTGTCCGGGCCGCACCACGGCCACCCCGTCTCCGTCGGCGACGATCAAGTCTCCCGGCGCCACGGGGACGCCGCCGCATTGAATGGGCACGTTGATTTCGCCGCCGAACCCTTTATGTGGACCCGACGGTACCACCGCCCGTACGAACACCGGTAACTCGCACCGCCGCAATGCATCGACATCCCGCGCCGCCCCGTCAATCACTACGCCGGCGATACCGCGCTGCTTGGCCGCGACGTTCAGGATCTCCCCCCAGACCGCGGTATCTTGGTGGGCGCGCGCGTCGACCACCAGCACGGTTCCCCGCGGAGCCCGTGCCACCGCGTGATGCAGCGCCAGGTTGTCGCCCACCATACAACGTACGGTGACCGCCAGCCCGACGGTCGCCATTTCCGGGGCGACCGGCTTGATCGCCGCGTGCATGACTTGTCCGCGATTCAGCTCGTCGCCGACAATCGACGCCGGCATTCCCCGCCACGCGTTGAGCTCGTCGGTGGTCAGTGACGGCGCCGGGGCGTCGTTGATGGTCAGACTCATCTCACCACCCGCGCTAGAAAGTCGACGGCCTGGCGCGCACCTTTTTCGCCGCAGTCACGGGTGCACGGCTGTAGGGCTCGTGAAGATCAACCGGTTCAACGCCGCGCTTTCGTTTACGCATGCGTAAATTGAGCATCTCCACGATGACCGAAAACGCCATAGCAAAGTACACATAACCCTTGGGTACGTGATGATCGAACCCGTCGGCGATCAACACGACACCGATCACGAACAGAAACGAGAGCGCCAGCATCTTCACCGTCGGGTGCGCCGAGACGAATCGACCGATAGGGCCGGCGAACACCATCATCAACACTACCGCGGTGACCACCGCCGCCACCATGACTGCGATCTCATCCACCAAGCCGACCGCGGTAATGATGGAATCCAGCGAAAACACGAGATCGATGATCGCAATCTGAACGATCACTGCCGAGAACGTAGCCCGAACCGCGGATGAGGCTTCCCCCTCGACCCCCTCCAGAAGCTGGTGAATCTCCTTGGTGCTCTTCCACAGCAGAAACAAACCGCCGCCGATCAGGATCAGATCGCGGCCCGAGAAGGCTTCCCCGAGAATCGTGAAGACCGGCGCGGTCAGACCCACCATCCATGACAGCAGGAACAGCAGACCGATGCGCATGAACATGGCCATGAACAGTCCGAGACGGCGGGCAAGATCACGTTGCTGCGTGGGTAGTTTGTCGACCAGGATAGAAATAAATACGATGTTGTCGATACCCAACACCAATTCCAGCGCGGTCAAAGTAAAGAAAGCAATCCAGATCTCAGGATCTGCCAGTAACTCGATCATCCGATAAACCTCTTAGCGTTCACGGGGCCCACCCGAGTCGTTTCGCGTAACCCTATTTTGCACGCCCGTACCCGGGCCGGATCCGCCCACCCACGTACGGCATGCACGGATTGCGAGCGTGCCAATCCGTACCACTCGGAACTACAGTACACGTCCACCCTCAACCGGCACGCGCGAGAATATACGCCTTCAGCGCCGCAGCGTTGTTGAGGCGCGTCTCCTTGGAGGCGAACACAAAAGTCACACGGCGCCCCCGCAGCCGCGCTTGGAGATCGTCGATCTCCGCGGGTTTGGCATCGAGCTCGGCGAAGTATCGCGTCTGGAACTCGGGCCACTTTTCCGGGTCGTGGCGATACCACTGGCGCAGCGCATCGGAAGGCGCAATGGATCGCGCCCAATGATCGATCCGTGCGGCCTGTTTCGAGACGCCGCGCGGCCACAGTCGGTCGATGAGTACGCGGTAGCCGTCCGCGTCGGCGGGCGTGTCGTAGACCCGCTTGATGTGGATGTCATACATGGCCGGTCGGTGTGCGAAGTCCGTGCACCCACCGCTACAGACGCGCAGCGCAGCGCAGGTCGGCGAGTGGGTCTTTGGCCGGCGCACCGGCGCCAATACGCATTAGGGGTGTACCCTGCGGCTGTCGTCCGGCGCCTGTGCGCGGTCGGACATCCCGTAGTCGCGCACCACACTGGCCACCCGTAGGCGGTAGTCCTGAAAGATTTCATTGCGGCCCTCGGCTTGTGCAGCGCGGTGCTTGTCCCGGTTCCGCCACGCTTCAACCGCGGCTTCGTCGCGCCAGAAGGACAACGAGAACCGCTCGACGGAGATGAACCCGTCCACTTGCTCGAGCTCCGAGCGCAGCGACGCAGCAACGTCGAAATAAGCCGACCGCTTATCGGCCCGGGGACTCACCTCAAAGATCACTGCCAGCATAATCTCTCCTCCTGAAAGCAAGGCACTCGGACTTCGGGGAGTATTTAGTCGGGAACCCCCTGCCACAACATCTTGTAACCGATCTCGTAAGTCTCCGAGCAGTACTCAGCCAGCGCCTCGAATTTTTCCTTGAAAACACGGTCCGCATGCGAGCGCTCGTGCTGTTCGAAAGATTTCCAATACGTGGCGATGGCCAGATGGTCTTCGGTGGTCCGCGTAGAATCGAACGAACCCTGTTCGGAGATGAACCCGCTGAACTGGAACACCTGGCCGGCGACGAAGCCTCCAGTCGCATCTCCGTAAGTGTTCTTGACGACGTTACACATTTCACCGAGCGCCAGTTCGACATCTTCCGGTGTGACGCCCTCTTTGAGTTTCACCACATTGAACAACATGACCGCGCCGAACGGAATCGTAATCGAGTCAAACATGAACCCTCCCGAATGAGTGGTCGCCGGTATGGTCAGGACCTTCGTACCTCGGGGTCGGCGTCCCGACCGCCGGTACCACTACGCCGCGTGTCCGCGTCCGCGCATCGGCGCTCACGACGGCACCTGCTGCATAGCGCGCGCGAGCGCAGGGTGGCCTTCCGACGCGAACTTCTCGGCGACGCGCCGCCGGTCCTCGACCGGGCGGTTCTGACTGAGTTTGTATTTGCCCTGGATCGTGGTGATTTCGACTGCCAGACCGACGATTGCAGACAGTGCCTGTGGCGGATATCGCGGCTGCCACGGCGTGCTGAATGCCGACTCGTACCGCTCCGTCAGCGCCGCCAACAGGTCACGAAGCCGTTCGGCGTCGGTAAAAACCCGACAGCGGCCGTACACGTGCACCGCCTGGTAATTCCAGGTCGGCACGCCGGGCGAGGCGTACCAGGACGGGGACACGTATCCGTGCTCGCCCAAGAACGTCAATAGCACTCGCCGATCCGACGCTCCGCGCCAGTGCGGGTTCTGTTTCGCTACATGGCCCAACAGCGCCGTCCGTTCAGCGTTCAGAATAAACGGAATGTGGGTCGCGAACAGCTCTCCGTCGACCTCGGAGATGAGCTGACCGAAAGCGTGTTGCGACACGAAACGCAGCAGTTCGTCACGATCGGTGACCTGGAATGGCCTGGGAGTGTACATGATTGCGGGCGGAAAACGCGGGCTCCAAAGTGACCAGGCCGCGAGAGTACCAAAAATGGTCGGTGCGCGCCCGATCGCGTTTGTCTCCGACCAATCGACGTCGCACACACGTCGCGCGATTTCAGGCATGCGCGCTCGTCAACGCACTATGGATCACGTCTTCGAGGTCGCGCCGCGGTATCGGGTCCGATTCACGAAAATTGATGCATCCTTTTCCGGTTTTTATTTTCGGATGACGCTGCTTGAACGATGCGATGTGCCCCGCCGAGCATGTGTACACCGACAGGTACAACTCTTGATTCGCAATCACCACCCAGCCGGCGCCGTTTTCGTAAGTCGGCATTATAGCGCATAGACTCACCGCTTCCGGGTGGCGCGTTCGAATCAACTCGCGCAACAAGTCGAAACGCGCGCGGCGCGACTGTGGAATGGTGTCCAGATAGCTCTGTACGTCGCTCGCGTCCACGTTACGCGTTCAGATCCTGGCCGATCATGATGCGGTGGCCATCCACGGTGCGAATTCCAAACTCGCGCATGCCCCACGGTTCGCTACGCAGCGCTTTGATAACCTTCGCGCCGGCTTCGCTGACCGCCGCGTGATAGGCGTCCACGTCCTCGACCACCAGATAGGCGAAATAGGAGTGGTCACCGATCTCGGACGGGGGTAAGGCGTCCGGACATTCCCCAGCCATGATCCGACAGTCATCGCGCAGGTACATTCGCCAACCGGGATCACCGATCTCGTGGATGGCGAATCCCAGCGTGTCGCGATAGAAAGCCGCGGACACCGCCAGATCGGACACCGCAATCACGAACATCGCCCGCTTGATCATTCTCCTTTCTCCAGTCGCCCGATCGCGACATAGTAGGTAAGGAATTTCGGAACGGCAACGACGATGGAGTCCGTTGGAGAAACGACACTGTAACTATTGCTCCCCGATACCGACAATAGAAAAATGCCGGCTGGTGAAAACGAAACCCTCGCGCTCATAGAACCGGTGGGCGCGTTCCCGCTGTACCCCGGAATCCAGGTGTATTTGCGCACAACCGATTTCCCTGGCGTGTTCCTTGAACCAGTCGATGAGAAACCGGCCGGCACCCCGGGAACGGTATGCCGTCGCGGTCACCAGATCGTCGATATAGATGTGCTTCCCCCAGGCGAGCTTATGACCGACCACGTATCCCGCGACACACAAGACTTGGGAGTTCTCTTCGACGAATACGACACGGTAACCGTGTGCGTACTGCGATCTTATTTGCGCGACCAGGGTTTGCAAATCGAACGCGGTACGGAGCTGGACGAGCACGCGGCCAGCTCTCAGTAAATCCGAGTCCGTTGTGGCCAGCTTGACTTTCATAGCTTTCTCGTACCCCCAATTGGGTCGGATCACTCACATTTGCGCCCGCAGGCTGCTCAACAACAAGAGCGTGCCGGTTCCGATCAGCACCCCTCCTGCGGCGATATGCAGCGCGGCCCGGCGCCCAGAGTCCGTGAACAGGCGCTTCGCCCGGTCGGCGACGCAGATGAAACCGAGCTTGATTCCGCCCACCGCGAGCACCACCAGACTTGCGATGACCATCGTACCGCTCACGGTGATCCGTGACACGTCGACGAATAGGGAAAACAGTCCGACATAGAACACGATGACTTTGGCATCGCCGATGGTCACTAGAAAACCGCTCGCAAAGCTCACCAAGGGCGACGCTCGCGTGTCGCCGTTCGCCTGCAGGGCGCTGGACCGGTGCCGGATCGCGTCGGCGCCAAGCCAGATGAGATAAGCGCCGCAGGCGCTCGTAACGGCGGTAAACAATCCACCCGCCGCCTCTGCCAGCGCGCTGAGACCGTAAATGGCCACCACGATGAAGACCAGATCGGCGCACAGGATGCCGCCGATCATGATCAGACCGTGGCTAAATCCGGACGCGATCGACCGGGAGACCAAAGCCAAATCGATGGGACCGGGCACCACGGCGAGCGCGATCAGGGCGCCGAACAGGGCCAGGGCACCGCTTGCAGTCAGCATCGATTCACGGGCGCCGAGTGAATGGGGAGCCGTCGCGGAATGCACACTGGCGCCGGACCCACACTAATCGCCCGCGGTCAAGCTGCTGCCCAACACCCCCACCGCGAACCCCAGCACTGCACCCAACGGTGGAGCCCAGTGCCGCCGCATGCGCGACTGGGGGGCGATATCCTGAAAAATCAGGTACAGAATCCCACCGGAAGCGAACAACATGACGGCGCCCAACAATCGGACGTGGTCACTCAGACAGCAGTAACCGACCAGCGCAATGGCGGGTCCAACCGGCACCAACAGCGCCATGACCCCTAGAACCGCCCGGCCGCCGGCCGGTTTCCCGGCGCACAGTTCCCGATAGGCGTTGAATCCTTCGGGGATGTTCTGCAGTCCGATGAACAAAGCGAGTAACGGGGCTGACTTCGCGCCAACGGCGAATGCACCGCCGAGCGCCAGGGATTCCGGCACGTAGTCCAACAACATCGCCGTCAGTTGCGGTCGCTCACGACGGCGTACACCCAGGAAATGTTCCACCAAAAAGAAACCCAAGCCACCGGCAAGCAGAAACACCACACTCAGTACGGCGTGATTCACGTAGACAGTCCCCTCCGGCACCAGGACCAGAGCCACGGCCGCCACCAGGATGCCGCCGCCGAACGCGATCACCGCGTGCCGAAACTCGCTTTCCAGCCAGCGCGGCCGGATTCTCTCGACCTTCGCCAGCAACGCGCCGAGAGGAATACACGCGCCCGCGCACCCCGTATACACCAGGATTTGTACGGCCTCGTTCACTGATGCCGCCCTGTCATGTCAGCCGACGGCAGCTTTGACCAACACCAGGGCACCGAGGGCGAAGATGGCGCCGAACAGGACGCGGCGGAAACGAGCCTCCGGCAGTCTTCGGCGCAAGCGTTGACCGGCGAACATGCCCACCGCCGCGGGGATCACCGCGACCGCAGAGGCGAGACCCAGCTCCACCGTCAATAGGTCGTGGGTTTCCAGCGCCAGCGCGAGGGCCAGCGTCGACGCGGCAAACAACATGCCCATCGCCTGTACGAGCGCGTCGCGCGACAACCCGATCGCCTGCAGAAACATGACTCCCGGCACGACGGAAGAACCCGTCATCCCGGTGAGAATACCGTTCGCGAACCCGCACAGGGAACCCACCCAGACCTCCCGGCGCGCCGGAACCGCGAGATGCACACCGGCGAGACTGAATACCGCGTAGGACATCAGCACCGCGCCGAGTAACGCGGACAGTAAGGCCAGGTCCCAGCGGGTCAGCGCCGCGGCGCCCAGCCACACGGTGGTCGTCGCCGTGAGCAGGAACGGCCAGAGGCGCCGCACCAAGGCACGCCCGTGGCCGCCAGCCACCGCCTGCCAGACGTTGGTCACGAACGAGGGTACGATCAGCAGCGCCATTGCGGTGGTCAAATCGAACACGGCGGTCAACAAGCCCAGGCTTACGGTCGGCAGCCCCAGCCCTACGACCCCCTTGACACCGCCGGCAAGCAGGAAGACGCCGGCAATGGTCATGATGGCCAGTGGTTCAAACACCGGGCGCCGGTATCTGCCGCCGCGGGCGCCGATTGAAATCCGTGTCCACCGCCGTGCGGGTGCGCGCGCCGCACTCCGGCCCCATACCCTCTTGTGTGGCGGTGACATCGTTGTCGCGCCGCAGACGTTGGTCGGCGGCCCTGTTTCGATTCATCTCCGCGATCGTGCGGTTCGGCCCTGCATACCCATCCGCCACGCAGCCCGCAATCGGGAACTACCGTCCGACCGCGCCGCACATCGTCTATGCGCCGCGCGCCGTGGATCGGGTCCGCGAGTCAGCCGGTCTTGGCGCGCTCGACAGCTTCGTTGATGAGCTGATGCGCCATATCGGTATCGAGCCACTTGCCGACGCGCACCCACTTTTCCGGCTCCAGGTCCTTGTAGTGTTCGAAGAAATGCTGGATGCGCTGCAAGTCGATCTCCGGCAAGTCGCTCCAGCTCTGGACCTGGTCGTAAAGCCGCGTAATTCGTTTCACCGGCACCGCCAGTATCTTCTCGTCACCGCCGGCTTCATCCTCCAGCTCGAGAACGCCGATCGGACGCGCCGCGATCAGGGCTCCGGGTTGCACAGGCATCCGTCCAACCACCATGACGTCGATCGGGTCGCCGTCGTTCGCCAACGTGTGCGGAACGAAACCGTAGTTACAGGGATAAAACATCGTGGTGTAAAGAAACCGGTCCACGACAACGGCACCGGATTTCTTATCGAACTCGTACTTGATGGGATCGGAGCGCAACGGCACCTCGATTACGACGTTGACATCCACCGGCGGATTGTCTCCTACCGGTATTTTATCCAGATCCATAATGTTGCCTTACTAGGTGGTGGGGGCGCTAAGAATACCATACCGGCAGCCCGCAAAGGGGCGCCGACCCGGACGATTGACGCCTTGGCACTGAAACACGCTCAACGATTCGCGCGTTTTTCCAGTATCCAGATCATCGCGGGGCTCGTGGCAGCGTCGAAAACCCCACGCCCGTAATCCCCGAAGACGTCCACGACCGCAAAACCCGCGTACGAGGCCAGCGACACAAATTCTTCGTATTCGACCAATTGAAACGCCATTCGCAGCACCTTCCTTTCACTGCGCTTGCTTTGTGAGTCGAAGAACTCGAAAAATTGAAGTCGCTGAACCACCGGATCCCCACCGGTCTCGATGCCGGACACGACCAGAGCGCCGGTTCCAAAAGGAACCCGGCAAACCCGACGCTGCACCCCATCGACCTGGCGCCGGCGGACGGCGGGATTGTGTAGCGTGCAGATAAATCGTCCGCCGGGTTTGAGACATGCGTACACCGCTGACAAGACTGCGCGCTGGCGTTCCGCCCCCACGATCTCCATGAAAGAGTGAAACGGGAACAACACCACCTCGTATTTCTGCGGTAGATCGAGCTCACAGACATCGGCGCAAACAATTCGCGCCTTCAATCCACGGTCGCGCAATTTCCCCGACAGCACCGAGAGCATGCGCGCAGATCGGTCAACACAGGTCAATGCTACGCCGGATTCGATCAATGGTAACGACAGCCGACCGGTCCCCGAGGCGAGTTCCAGCACCGGACCGTCGATTGGCGCCGTCTCGGAAAGGAAAAAGGGCACGTCGTAGTCCGTAGTCGTATACAGATCGTAGATATCCGCGATGCTGTCGTAATCGATCGGTGTGAGGTCCATGTGCCGCAGTCGATCTGTTGGAGCGGTAGCGCAATCCGCCGAGTCGGCCGTCAAGGGGCGGCCGACGTGCGTCCCGCGCCTACCGGGCCGCCTCCCCTGCTTCCACTTCGAAGATCGAGTCGACGATGACCGGCAGGTTCCCACGAAGCGAGGTGGCGCCGAAGACCGAGCGGGCGTGCAGCCCGCACTCACCGAACACTTCGGCGAACAGGTCGGAGCACCCGTCCAGCACCTGTGGGTGCTGCTCGAACTCCGGGGTGGCATTCACGAAACCCTGCACTTTGACGACTCGCGCCACGCGATTCAGCGAACCCAGGTGCAGCCTCACCACCGCCAGAATATCCAGCCCAGCGCGGCGCGCGCACGCATAGCCCTCCTCCACCGTATACTCGCGACCCAACTTGCCCCTCGGCACCTCCGCGCCGACAGCCGCCGGCCCTTTTCCGGAGACATAGAGCAGATTGCCCGTTTGCACGCAGTTGCTGTAATTGGCCGCCGGACCCGACGCCTCCGGCAGTTCAATCCCCAGCTCCACTAGTCGTGATTCGACATCCATCGCCGGTTACCGACCCAGCTCACTCACAGCCAACCGGGTTCGCCGTCGGCGGCAGCGGTCATGCGGGGCTTTGCCTACCGGCACGGACCCCAGTCTATCTGAAGCCCGCACCGACTACCCCGCGTTGAGGCGCCTTTTCATGTCGGCGTACGCGCGTTCGATCAGCTTCGATAGAGCGGCGGCGTCGATCTTGCTTTGGGGCATGACTTTGACATGACGCATAAACTTGCCACTGCCTTCCAGCAGGCATTCCGGGTCTGGAAGCTCGGCACCACGAAAGAACCCGACATTGACGTGAGCTTTGAAGACGTTGACATAGGCGAATGCCGCGTCACCTACGCAGGCCGTCGGATGGCCGTCGTGCAACAATTCCCGAACATCGTCTCCACAGTCACGCATGACAGCAAACCAGTACTCCGCAATCGCCCCCAACCCGTCCGAGTGCTCCCTGATCCAAATCTCGATGTCCGGATCTCGCGGTACCGCGCTGGGGAAGCGCATGAGCCGATTCTCGAGCTTTACACTTCTAGACGGGACCACTCGATTTCTCCGTATGAGACGCGTCCTGTCGGCGGGTCCGCGCGCATCGTGCTGTTGGCAGCCCATCTACCAAAGCGCCGGATCGCACAAAGCAGTGACACACGAAATTCTGACAGGCGACTTGCCAGCACGACATTCTTTGAGGACCAGTCCTTGCCACCCAGCCGGATATTGAAGCTCATAAGGTGGGACATAACGCTCCGCCACGCCGACACTGAATCCAAACCTACGGTAATACGTCGGGTCTCCATAGACAAAGAGCACATCCACATCCACACCCACTCCCAACATTCTGCGCAGGCCATTCTCAACGAGTTGCGAGCCAATCCCACGGCCTTGATAATCAGGTCTCACACCGAGCGGAGCCAGAATATAGCCCTGAAAGCGTGCTTCGCCATCTACGGCCACGGGACTGAAAGCTACGTGGCCCACCACGCGCCCTTCAATCTCCGCCACCAAGGAGACTACCCGAGGGGTCACGTCTTCTGACAAAAGCTCAATGGCAAGCTTCGCCACCATCTCCCGCTCGCCTTCAGAGAAGGCAGACCGATGAACAGCACGAACGCAGTTTCGATCGCGACTTGTTGCTCCGCGTACCCGCATGACTGAGCACCTTAGAGTAGTAGTTTGAGCCCTTCGTGCGTCGCCTTGAAACCAAGGGATTCGTAAAATCGGAGTGCATCCGGGCGCTTTTTGTCAGACGTAAGCTGTACGATTCTACACTTTCTCTCTCTGGCCCGATTAATTGCCCAATTCACAACCCGTTTGCCCAGCCCCTTTCCCCGGTACGATTCTGCAATTCTCACTCCTTCGATTAGACATCGCCACGAGCCTGTGTGACTCAAATAGGGGATGAATGTCAATTGCAACATTCCAACCAGTTGACCATTGGATTCCACGACTATCAGTTCATTGTTTGGGTCCGTTTCGATGCGATGAAATGCGTCACAGTAGTTCTGGTTTGTCGGCACCGACACATCCTCTCTCCGCGCCCCTAAAATGTCGTCCGCCAGCAGATTCACAAGACCCGGAACGTCGCTTTCAGTCGCGCTCCGGTAATTCAGGTTCATGTGTATCCCATCAAGCGCTAACGTGAGAATCCGCCCCACAAAGGCGGCGCTGAAATTTCTTGTCGCGACCACATCCTTTGTTACCGGTCTTCGCAATTATATTGCATGGGTTTGTCAACCCTTTTAGAAAAGCGATCCAACGCACTCGCCGCGCCATCGACGCCAACATGGTTCAACGAATGAAAATTCGTTTCTTTCAATTTCTCCAAATTTGCTCTCAGTTGTCCCGCGCTATATTTCGCGTGTCGCAAACGCAAGCAATAATGATCTTTAGGACCCAACTTGTCGGCCAGCAAAAATGCCCAAACTTCTTGAGCGTCATGGCTCACGCTCTCCGACGGCCTCGTTCGTACTGCCCACAAACAACCCCAACACCAGTGACAACAAGCTTCTTAGCATTCAAATCACATAAACAGGTTATTCGGTACCCACCTTCATTTGAGCATTTTCTGATACACGTATACATCCAGCAGTCGGTCAAATTTTCGACCGACTTCCTTCATTGTACCTATACGCTCAAATCCACAGCCCTCGTGCAGACGAACGCTCGCATCGCTACCCTCCGCGATGCGCGCAATGAGCGTGTGAAAACCGAGTCTACGGGCTGCATTGACGATTTCCTCAGTGAGCCGGCAGCCAAAACCGTGACCTTGGTACTTTGGGTCGATATAGAGCGTCGATTCCGCCGTGTCTTCGTACGCCTTTCGATCAGACCACGGGGTCAGGGACGCCCAGCCGACCACCCGACCGCCGACCTCTATAACCAGGACCGGATGCCGAGCACTGTGAGTTTGCAGCAACAAGGATATGTTCTCATCGAGCAAGACATGCGTGGCGAGATGCAATTCAGAAAAGTTTTGCTCCCTGGCTTTTTCCTCCGCATATTGTATGAGCTTTCCGCCCATACCCCGCCCCTGGAAATCGGGACTGATCGCGATGTTTGCAATCGAAGCTTTCCCATTCTCAAAGTCCATTATCAACCCACCCAGAACACGCCCCCTTGAATCAACAATCCAGACGGGGTAGTTTTCGATTTCCGCTGCGTAATCGACATTCATCGGCGGCAAACGTTTTCCACCCATGCGTTCCTGGTAAGGCGCATACGCCGACTCCATACATTTCTTAAGAGCTTCAGCATCCTCGGCGGTCGCTTCCCTTATATGCAGGTTTGCATCCATTACGTCCGGGTTGCTCTACGATCACCTAACGTTCTGAATAACTCGCCGCGGGCATGTCGCATGTTCGGCGCTTCATGGCATTGCTATGCGTTTTCTGCACGTCGCACCACCTCTTCATCAGTTAGCTCTCGACCAACCCAGACGACCACCTTTCGCGCGCCTAGGCCAGACGCCGATTCCATTAACACCCTCTCCTCAACCTCGGACAAACCCCCTCGACCAATTCCAGAGGATGAATGACAATCGTGGGCGAATGGGGTAACCAGCGCCTTTTAACGACCTGCTCTATGCCTTCTTTCAAATACTTCTCCGCGACAAAAAACTCTCCGACAAGGAGCCTGTTTGTTGTAAACGGGTCGAGGGCAGAGACTTTTACTTCCGTCTTATCTACCACATGTCGCACTCGAAACTGATTCTTCAAGACCCTTACGTATACGACTTCATTCAAATATTTCTTCAACATTCGGTCTTTAGCGCATCACGTCTGCACCCAGCGACGGGCTTGTTGCGTAACGAGTCTTGGAAACCGAAGGGAACGAATTTCACTTGCTTGTCAAATAGTATGTTGGTCAGCGACTACGCGGTCCTCCAAAATCGGTACACAATAAAAAGTAGTACTCCCGCGCCCACTAACACGACTACGTGTGTCCAAGGTTCAACAATCCCGAACAACGTTCTACTTCTTTCCAAATCGCCCCCCGTTAATGCCTTTATCGCAAGGTATTCCCCGAAAAGAAGGAACGACCCAAACGATGCACATAGGACCAAGACCGCCAGTTTTCTGTTCGATTTCCTTTCTGCCGTTTAATGTCTCAGCCCGTAACGCGGATGCTGCCTTTGCTTGTTAGGTGAAGTGCACAACATGGAATTTATACATTAGTGCCAGCTCAATCAAAAAAACTATGCCTGCCGAGTACCAGCCGGCATTTACCACAAAACTATTATTGCCTTTATAAAACGCACGTTTACATACGTGAACCGTGTAGCCTACGAATGCAGAACCAAAACCAAGCGACCAAATGAAATTACCTTCAGGGAGGCCAAGTAAAATAACCCAAAGCAGCATGCCTACGATGAGGATAGAAAGCAGGCCTAAGATTACGGCATGCACCGGTAACATTTTAGTTTTGCGCTCCTCGGAGCCGGTTAGTGCAGCGATTGCCCCCAAAAGAAGAACAAGATCAAATGGTATTAAAGGTATAACCTGCCAAAGATTGACTGACTCAAATCCGCTTGCGCCCGACAGTTTAAATGCGACTACTGGTATGTGAGTCAGACAGACAATTACACCCAAAACCAAATTTACTGTGAATATTGTCTTGAGGCTCATTTTTCACCTAACGTTCGAAACCAGCGGCGGGTTTACCCGTCTGCTGGATTGACTTGTTAGAGTGATTAACTTTCACTCTTTGTGAAAACAGAACCATAGGGCGTTCTATCTGTAATGGAAAATTCTGCATTTTCCTTTACTTCAGCAGAACGTTCTTTCGCTTTTTCGGCTGCGTCTTTGTTCCCGATGCCTTCCAGAGCCACAGCGTTCTTGGTTGTTCATTCAGGAAAAGAACTAAATCCTTGACTGTGTATATGTTTTTGTAGTGTACATTTTGTTCATAGCCATCCAGTGCCCGGCCACATCTTGTCGAGATATCTTGAACAATTTCCGAATCGAAGTCTTCATGGTCTATTTTCAGATCATCGATTAATTGATCGTTCGCTCTTATAGGAATCGATATGTTTTTCCCTCCCACATATTCCTGCAACTCTTCATAAACGGCGCGGATGACCCACGGGTCGATTTGCACCTTCTGAAACGAACGAGCGAACTGACATATAGATTCTCCGTTTCGGTCTTTAAGTATTTCTTGAAAGTACCTCTCCTGCCTCTTCCAATCATATGCGGTAACAATCACGAATATTGGTACTAAGCCGATCAACCATGGGGATATTAGGTATAGACATGCCGATATCGCGACCATTACCGCTAAGCCACCCCTGCAGCCTATATAGCTCTTTTCAATCTTCGGCATTAATCGTGAAGGATTGTTCATCTCTGCAACTTAACGCCGAGGTAAGCGGTGGTCCGTACGGAGCGCCGTTTGCGCAACAAGGCGCGGAGTGCGGGACGTCCGAGCGAGCGCAGCGAGCGACTTGACTGACGACTTGTTATGCGGCGACTTCGACGTACTTAGATCTACTGGAAGGACGGGGAATCTCATATCCTTCTTCTCGAAGCCCCTCAATGTGGAATTCGATGGCCTCGCGCATATTGCTTTCCGTCTCCTCTACCGAGGCGCCCGTTGATACGCAGCCCGGTAAATCCGGCGAATATGCCGAAAACCCTGTTTCCGTTTGTTCGATAACAATAAGGTATTTCATGACTTTAACCCCGCTTGCTTAAGTATACTATTTACCGTCCCAGGCGCTAGGTCATCGTTCATTTTTCCTGGAATCGTAACGAGACCAGACTTCGTAGGATGCTTGTACTGACGGTGGCTACCTTTCGTCCGCACCAGCTCCCATCCAGCATCTTCTACGATTTTTGTCGCTTCCTTGACTTTCACGTGTGTTTCCGTTGGTCATCTTGCCGCATAACGTTGGAGCCCAGCGGCGCGAAGCGTCCATCTGGGGCGAATGGTTAGCTGGCAGTTTGGCGAGCACGGGCAGCTGCCATCCAGTGCACTAGAAAAACCACAATATCAATCACGAGAATTATCAAATTGCGCACGATGCCCTGAAATCCGTCGCGCCTCTCGGAACGAATTGTTCGCGCGTAGCTCTCCTCCCTTGCCTTTGTTAAGGCTGCTCCCTCAGGAGGAACGTAGGTTTCCTTATCTGGGTCGTAGCGACTAGCCTGAATAAGGGCTTCCTTAAACGCCTCGTCCGTTTGATGTTTCTCCCAGTTCGCACTATGCATTGTAAAGTCTGGCGCTGCCACTTTGACGATGTCCCAGATGCCGATTCCAAGTACGATAACGAAGCACGCAATCGCAAAAAAGCATACGGCCAACGCATAGATTTCAAGCCATCCTTTCTTCATCGAGACTCTTCTCCTAGCACGTGCCAGCTAACTATTGAATGAGAGGACCTCGTCGGCCCTCTCATTAAAATCAATGAGCGTAGATGAAATTATAGAGTAATTCCTGGAATCAGGAACTTAAGTGGAGTTTGGGAGTTTATTGGTTTGGCTAAACGCGCTGGGTTTGCGCGTTTAACGGTCTGGTTAGAAGCACAGCGGCGCGATATTCCTTAATGAATCGCGTCTTACCGGACCCGGTAGCGGAAGGATCGCCACCGCGCCGCTATCGAACGGTGCCGACAGCCCCGCGCCGAACCCGGGCGTTCGAGATCTGGTGACAGCCGTTGCTGGGAGCGGACCCTTTTACAAAAATACCAGGGATCGTCGTAACGGGCGGCGCGGGCACGGCCGGGATGTGCGCTACAATGGGCGCGTCATGATTCCAATCCACGACGACAATCCGACGCGCATCAAACCGGTGCTCACGGTCGCGTTTATCGTCACCTGCGGGCTGGTGTTCCTGTGGCAGATCTCGCACAGCCAGCAGGGGCAACAGGCAATCGTCTATGCCCTGGGCGTTATTCCCGCGGTGCTGTTCGACCACGCCGAACTGCCCCCCGAACTCGCCTGGGTCCCCCCTACCGCGACGATGTTTACTTCGATGTTCCTGCATGGGGGATGGATGCACTTGATCGGCAACATGCTGTACCTATGGGTGTTCGGTAACAACGTCGAGGACGCCATGGGTCACGTCAAATTTGTGATCTTTTATCTGTTGTGCGGGATCGCGGCGGTTTACGCCCAGGCGCTGCCCGCCCCCCAGTCGCAGATTCCCATGGTCGGTGCGAGCGGCGCCATTTCCGGAGTGCTCGGTGCTTATCTCCTGCTGCATCCCCACGCGCGGGTCCTGGTCGTCATTCCGCTCGGCTTCATCCTGCACACCGTGCGTCTGAAGGCCGGCTGGGTACTCGGGTTGTGGTTCGCCATGCAGCTTCTGAGTCAATTGTTCTCGAGCGGCGAAGGCGGCGGGGTGGCGTTTCGTGCCCACATCGGTGGATTCATCGCCGGCATGGTGTTGATTCCGTTCTTCAAGGACAAACGGCTGCGGCTCTTTAATCCGCTCGCCGGGTTCCGGCGTTAGGCGGAGCCGCAGGAACCGACGCACCGGTTCCAAAGAATCGGCAACCCATCAACACCATGCCCGTGTGCCGCCGCGCGGCATGCTATGGCAAAATGGTGCACGCCACCGACAATCGACACGAATCCATGCGCGCATCCCAATTCCTGATCACCACGCTCAAAGAAACGCCGGCCGACGCCGAGATCGTGAGTCACCAGCTCATGCTGCGCGCCGGCATGATCCGTAAGGTCGCGGCCGGCATTTACGACTGGCTGCCGCTTGGTCTGCGTGTATTGCGCAAAGTCGAAAACATCGTGCGCGAGGAAATGGACCGCGCCGGCGCCCAGGAACTACTTCTGCCTGCCGTACAACCGGCGGAGCTGTGGCAGGAGTCCGGGCGCTGGGAGGAATACGGCCCGGAGCTTCTGCGTTTCCACGACCGCCATCAACGAGAGTTCTGTTTCGGACCGACTCACGAGGAAGTAATCACCGCGCTGGTGCGCAACGAGCTCAAGAGCTATCGCCAACTGCCGGTGAACTTTTATCAGATCCAGACCAAGTTTCGCGACGAAATCCGTCCGCGTTTCGGCGTGATGCGCGCCCGCGAATTCGTGATGAAGGACGCGTACTCCTTTCACATCGACCAGGCATCCCTGCAGGAAACCTATGACCTCATGTACGATACCTACGCACGGATCTTCACGCGCGCGGGGCTCAGGTTCTGCTCGGTGGAAGCCGATTCCGGCGCCATCGGCGGCAGCACGTCCCACGAATTTCACGTGCTGGCGGAGTCGGGCGAAGACGCGATTGCGATCTGCGAAGGGTATGGTTACGCCGCCAACGTGGAGCACGCACCGGCGCTACCACCGCTCGGCAAGCGGGCGGCGCCGGGGGCGCCGATGCGCGAGGTCGACACGCCGGGACAGCACACCATCGACGACGTCGCCGCTTTTCTCGGCGTCGACCCCCGGCAGACGGTCAAAACCCTTCTAGTGCGCGGTGTCGGCGGCGTGGTGGCGCTGGTGCTGCGGGGCGACCACGAGCTCAACGTGGTGAAAGCGGAAAAACTGCCCCAAGTGGCCAAACCGTTGGAGTTCGTCGCCGCCGAGGAGGTCGAGGCAGCGGCCGGCTGCGAGCCGGGCTCCATCGGCCCGCGCGGGCTCGACATTCCGGTAATCGCCGACGAGAGCGCGGCGCGCCTCGCGGATTTCGTGTGCGGCGCTAACGAGGACGACAAACACCTCACCGGAGTCAACTGGGGGCGCGACGCGTCCGAACCCGAGGTCGCCGACATCCGCAACGTGGTGGACGGCGATCCATGTCCGACGGTCGACGCGCCGGCGGGCGACGCCGGCGCCCGACTGGTCATCAAGCGTGGCATCGAGGTCGGCCACATCTTCCAGCTCGGTACCAAGTACAGCGAAGCGATGAACGCCACCTGCCTCGACGAACACGGCAACGCGGTGGTGATGCCGATGGGGTGCTATGGGATCGGCGTCTCGCGAATCGTCGCCGCCGCCATCGAGCAGGGCCACGACGAAAACGGCATCGTCTGGCCGGACGCGATCGCGCCATTCGAGACGGTGATCGTGCCGATCGGTTTACGTAAATCGAAACAGGTGGAAAAAACCTGTGAAAACCTTTATAAGGGTTTGTGCAAAGCGGGCATCGACGTCTTGATCGATGACCGCGACGAACGCCCGGGCGTGATGTTTGCCGAGTCCGAACTGATCGGTATACCGCACCGCCTGGTCGTCGGTGATCGTGGACTTAAACAAGGCATTGTCGAATATAAGAACCGGCGTAGCGGCGACGTAGAGGAGCTGCCAGTAGACAGCATCATTGAAACGTTGGCGTCGTTGCGCGAGTCCATTTCCGAAAATTGATTAATGATAATAAAAAAGCTGTGCACGGGGCTGTGCCTCGTGGGGTTCGTCGCGCCCGCGTTCGGCGCCGGCCCGGGTAATCAGGCCGTTGTATCGGCGTTAAGCAACACGCTGGCCTACACCGGCAGCATTACCGACCCTGAGCGGTTGTCGCAATGGGTGATGCGCACCTCCCCCCGGTTGCGGCGATTCGTCCCTAACCTCCACTACCGGATCCGTCTGTTAACGCTGATCTACCGGGAAGCGCGCCGCGCGAGGCTCGATCCCGATTTGGTGCTGGCGGTCATCCATGTGGAAAGCGCGTACGCACGCAAAGCGGTGTCACGGACCGGCGCACTCGGCCTGATGCAGGTGAAACCGTTCTGGATCAAGGAGCTCGGCCATCCGGACGACGATCTGTTTGATATGGAAACCAACTTGCGGTACGGATGCAAGATCCTGCGCTATTACCTGGATCTGTCCGGCGACCGCCTCACCGATGCACTCGCGTACTACAACGGGACGTTCGGCCACACCGAGTATCCGCGCAAGGTTTACGTGGCGCTCGGTGCGCGCTAAGCGCTGACGCACTAACGGATCGCGAAACCGGGTGGCGGCACGGCGTCGTCAACGCCTTCGGCGCTGACGGAACGGACCTCTGCATAGCGGGGCCCGCGGCGCAGCCACGCGTGGAGCGCTTCCTGGCTCGCAGCGTCGCCGCAAGCCAGCACTTCGACGTCGCCGTTGGCGAGATTGCGCGCCCAACCGGACATCGAGAGACGGTGCGCCTGGGCGCGTGTCGCAGCGCGGAACGCGACTCCCTGGACGCGACCGGTGATCGTGTAACGTTTACAGATCACGGCCATTCGACAATCGCCGCATCACCCGGATGGACGAGATTCGCCGTGGTGCGAAAACGGATTTCCACCGGATAGCGGGGCTCGGTGTCACCGCTCTGCGGCGCCCCGCCCACACTGTGTACCTGGCCGGAGAAATCGTGCTCGCCGATACGCACCGTCACCGCTTGGCCCCGGGGGAGTGCCGCCAGGGTGGGGCGCGCCACCAGACCCCGCGCCGCATACACACCGAGCGGCGCCACCGTCACCAGCGTCCGTGGCGCCAGCGCACTGCTGACGATCTCACCCGGGTGCACGTCGCGCACCACTACGAATGCGTCGAAGGGGGCGATAAGCCGGCTCTTGTCCAGCTCGTAACGCGCGATCTCCAGCGCCGCATCCGCTTCCTGCAGCGCCGATGCGGCCTCCACGTGCGCGAGCTTCGCGTGGTCGAGCTCGACCGTGGACAGCGCACCGCGGTCATACAGCTCCTGCGCCCGCTTAAGCGCGCGTTCCTGTTCGGCGTAGCGGGCCTGCGCTTGGGTCAGCCGCGCCTTGGCCCGCTTGGCGCGCGCTTCGAACGGAGTCGCTTCGAGACGCAGCAGTTCGTCGCCCCGGCGTACGCGATCACCGACGCGCGCCGTCACCGCCGCCACCACCCCGGACACCGGGACACTCAGGTTCACGTGCTCGGCCCGCGCGACGGTGGCGGGAAACGATCCCGCCGCCGCGGGGGCGGCGCCCGCCAGCATCGCAATCGCCGCCCACCGCCGTACCCGACCGCTCATGGTACGCGCCCCGCATCGAGCCACGGATTGGGGCGATTGGTCAACGCGTCCAGATGCGCCCACGCGAGGGCGCTGTCGAACTCCGTCTGGGCCAACCGCCACTGCGCTTCGGTCAGCCCCACCATCGTCTTGCCGAGGTTGGTGCGCACCTCGAGCTCAAACAACGCGCGCGCGCGATCGACCGCCAGTCCGTGATAGTCCTCCCTGATGCGCGCCGTCTCGCGCCGGATACGCAGGCTGTCGAGCGCCTGCACCAGGCGCAGCACCCGGCGCCGGGTGGACAGCTCCGCCTCCTGGAGGCGCGTTTCGCGGTCCCGCAGTACCGCCGCGGCACGCGCGATGGCGGCGTCGTCCTGGCCACCCTGATACAGCGGGACCCGCAGCGTCAACCCGGCCACCACTTCGTTGCGCGAGCCAATCTCACGCTCCAGCGCGTTGGCCTCGACTTCGGCGCTCAGCACCGGGCGTCGCGCGGCGCGCTCCGCCCCCAAGGTGCTGCGGGCGGCGTCCACCCCCGCGCGCAGGGCTTTGAGGTGGGCCGCCTCCATGGCCGCGTTCAACATCGGCCCGTACTCCGGGACCGGCCGGTCGAGCTCGGGAAACGCGGGTCGTACCAGATCGGCGGGCGGTTGCCCGGGCCGGTTCAACAGGAGCGCCAACACCTCGCGCGTGAAGCGCTGCCGGGCTTCGCTTTCGGCGCGGATGTCCAACGCCTCCCGATAGCGGGTCTCGAGCTCGAGGAGGTCCACGTCGGCGATCTCCCCGAGATCGGCGCGCTCGCGGGCATCGTCGAAGCGTATGTAGCGGCGCGCCAGTTCTTCATCGTCGACGTGGAACCTCAGATCCGCCAGCAGCACGTCGAGAAAACCGCGCAGGATATCCAGTCGCCGTTGCTTCAACGTACCCACGATCCGGTGCTCCTGCCCCGCGATCCGCGCCTGCGCGGAGTCTTCCAGCGACCGACGGCGCCCGAAATCGTACAGCGCCTTGGACACCACCAGCGACGCGAATGAGTCGTTGACGAAATCGTGACCCGGCTCCGCCGCGGGGTCGCTCCAGCGCGGCACCAGATCGAAGTAGGCGGTCAGGCCGTAGCGGGCGCGCACCGCCGTCAGGCGCGCGCGCTCCAGCTCCAGCGCGATGCGGGCGCTATCGATGTCCGGGTGCGGGGCGTCGGCGAACGACAACGCCGCGTCCAGGGTCAGGGGTGCTGGCAGCGGAGTATCGTCGGTCGCACCGACGCCACCGGCGACGACGGCGAGCGCCCACAAGAGCACAGCCACACGGCGGGTGCGCGGCGGGGCAGTCGGGGTGAAATCAGGATTGGGCTCGGGCTTCCGCGCGCCGCTCACGTTTATACTTGGAAAATCTCCGGGTCTTATAGAGGTCGGCGACCACGAATTCGCCGAGCCACAGAAACTCATCGATGTCGCGGGTGGCGCCGGTGTACTTGAACATCAGCCGTCCGTCAAGCGCGAAAAACGCGAATACCGGCGTCGCCCGTACGCGATTGTGTTTGAGTGAGAAATCTTTTTCCGCCACCGGCTCGCCGCTGAAGTCGATGATCTCCGTATCGCCCTCGGTGTCGACGGACAGGATGCGAAAATGCCGGCGATAAAATTCCTGCACGGTTGACCGATTCAACACGCGTGCCCGCATTTTCTTGCACCACGGACAATCGTCTTGTTCGAACATCACGAGCACGCCTTTCTTCCCTTCCTCACGTGCGGTACCGAGCTCTTCCTGCAGGTCGCCGAACGACTGATGGAAGAAATGTGCCGTCGGATCGCGCATGGCGTCCGTCAACCCACTGAGCGGCCAGCTCATCAGGAGCCCGCATACGATACCGACGAATACCCGGATTCTTGTCACGCTGCCCATTCCATTGTCTCGGCGAATCATTGTGGACTGGGGTGTACGCCGGACGCAACTAGCCTTAAGGGGTGGATTCCGAGGACCGCGCCCCGGGCGTGCGGCCGGCGGCGGTGACCGCAAACTCGGCGCCGATCAGTATCACCAGCCAGGACAGGTAAATCCAAATCAGAAAGATCGGAATCGTGGCCAACGCCCCATAGATGATTTCGTAACTCGAATAGTTCAATACGAACAACGCGAAACCGCGTTTCGTGATCTCGAACAATATCGCCGCCACGACGCCGCCCAACAGCGCGTGCGCGGGTCGCACCGAGCAGTTTGGCACCACCAGGTACAGCAGCATGAAGGCCAGTACCTCGAAGATGAACGGTAGCACGCGCAAGAATACCGAATGCGCCTTGGCGAGCACTGCCTGATCGGGAATCAAGGACACCGACAGCAGATACGAGGTCAACGAGAGACTGGCCCCCATCAGCAATGGCCCCAAAGTCAACACCGTCCAGTACGCCAGCACGCGCTGCACGAGGGAGCGGCCGCGGTGCACATGCCACACGTCGTTAAACGCTTCTTCGATGGTCGCCAGTAACATCAGTGCGCTCAACACCAAAGCCACCAGGCCGACAGTGGTGAGCTGGCCCGAGGTCCCGGCAAAACGTTCCAGATGGCCGAGAATGACATCGCCGGCGGTGGGCACGAAATTTCGGTAGATGAAATCGCGTAGTGCCTCACCCCAGCGACTGAACACGGGAAACATGGACAGACTGCCGAAGACCACCGCCACCAGCGGTACCAGGGACAATACGGTCGCGAAGGACAGGGCCGACGCGCTGCGCAGGCAGCGGTCGTCTAAAAATCGCCGGGCGACGGTACCGACGAAGCGGCGCCACCGATCGGTGGTTTCCCGCCAGGCCGGGGAAAGGGGTTTCATCGCTGCGAACTCGCCGTCATCCGCTACCCATGGGCGGCAAGTGTAGCGTTTGCGCGCACCGCCACGCCAGCGGACGGCGCACGGGCCGCGGGCCGACCCATTGAACGCGCCCCGTCGAGCGCATACCATGCGCTTTCGATTTTTTCCGGAGACCCCGTCATGGCGGTGACCCTTTACCACAACCCGCGCTGCTCGAAATCCCGGGCCACCCTGGCGCTTCTTGAAAAATGCGGCGTCGCGGCCGATATCGTCGATTACCAGAAAACCCCGCCCACGCGCGAACAGCTCGCGGAAATCATCACCCTGCTCGGGGCCACTCCCCGCGAGGTGCTGCGCACCGGCGAGGCGGCCTACCGCGAAGCGAAACTGGACGATCCGGCGCTGACCGACGCGCAACTGATCGCCGCGATCGTCGCGCACCCGATCCTTTTGCAGCGTCCGATCGTGGTGGCCAACGGCAAAGCAGCGATCGGTCGCCCCCCCGAGAACGTACTGGAAATTCTTTAGGTGGCAGCGGCCGCGGAGATTCTGGTGTTGTACTACAGCCGCCACGGCTCGGTGCAGTCGCTGGCACGCCTCGTGGCGCGGGGCGTGGAGTCGGTCGCCGGGGCCGAAGCGCGCTTGCGCACTGTGCCGGCGGTCTCGACGGTGGCCGAGGCGGTGGCGGAACCGATCCCCGAAACCGGCGACCCTTACGTGACGCACGGCGATCTCGAGGACTGTGCCGGGCTCGCACTCGGCAGCCCTACCCGGTTCGGCAACATGGCCGCGCCGCTCAAGTATTTTCTCGACACCACCAGTGCGTTGTGGTTGTCCGGGACCCTGACCGGAAAACCCGCCGGGGTGTTCACGTCCACATCGTCCCTGCACGGCGGTCAGGAAACAACGCTCGTGTCCATGATGCTGCCGCTGCTGCACCACGGTATGCTGCTCGTCGGTCTGCCCTATGCCGAGCCCGCCCTGGGCCGCACTACCACCGGCGGCACACCCTATGGCCCGAGCCACGTCGCCGGTGCCGACAACACGCAGCCGGTGAGCCGCGACGAGCAGGAATTGTGTATAGCCCTGGGACGGCGCCTGGCCACCACCGCGGTCGCGCTGCGCGCCGGCGCAACGGCATAGCGCCCGCTCAGTCCTCCAGGGTTTTCAAAAACGGCACGGTCACACGCCGCTTCGCCGCGAGCGATTCGGCGTCGATGCGATCCAGCAGATGGAACAGGGACTTCTCATCACGCGCGTAACGTTCGAGCATATAGCGCACCACCTCGGGGGAGAGGTCCAACCCCCGCTGCGACGCCCGCAAGCGCAGCGCCGCCGCCTTACCGGCGTCGTCGAGCGGCTGCAGGCGGTAGACCACGCTGCGTTGCGCGCGGCTGAGCAGATCCTTGAGCGTAAAACCGAGCGCCGACGGGGTGTACCGAGCGACGGTCACCAGCGTCAGTGGCGCGTGCCGTGCCCGCTCGAACAACATCAGCAACGCGCGTTCCCAGTCCGGATGACCGGCCGCGGCGTGTAGATCGTCGATACATACGATCCCAGTACCTGGCGGTGACTCGATGTGTTCGGGGTGCACCTGCGGATCGGTCAGAGAGAGATACAAGGCGGGCGTGTCCGCGGCGCGCGCCCGCCGGCACAATGCGTACAACAAGTGCGTCTTGCCGGCGCCACCAGCCCCGCATAGGTGCAGCGCGCGCGCGACAACCCGTGTTTCCCCGCCCGCTTCGGCGACCGCCGCCGCCAGCGCCGCCACCGGTTCCCGGTTTCGCGGCACGACGTGGAAATTTTCGAACGACGCGGAATCGGGCAACTGGAGCGCCAGCGGTAACTGCGCACTCATCCGCGGTGTGCCGTTCGATCGGGCGTCGCCGTGGCGTCGGTGGACGCGGACTCGACGGTGTTCTCTTTCTTGATGCCCCAGACCCACACATAGTGCGCCCCGCTCATTATCGTGGTGATCGCTACCACGACGATGAGGATGTCGGTCAGTAGTGCAGCATCGAGCACTCCGGCCTGTGCGGCCAGCACCACCAGCACGAGCATGAGCTGTACCACGGTATTCAATTTACTCACGATGCTGGGGCGCATCTGTACCGAACCGTGCAGGATGACCAACACCAGGTAGCCGCCGATAATCAACAGATCGCGAAAGACGATGGCCACCAACAACCAGAACGGCAGGAGATCGAGCAGCGTCAACATCACGTAGGTGCTCACCAGGAGGACCTTGTCCGCGATCGGATCCAGAATGGCGCCGAGGCGCGTCTCGTAGTGATACTTCTTGGCGATATAGCCGTCCAACCCGTCGGAAATGCCCGCAAGCAGGAAAATCGTCAACGCCAACCCGTAAGCGCGCTGGCTCAACAGGACCACCAGCACCGGGGCGGCGGCGATCCTGAGCAGGGTCAGCAGATTGGGAATGTACGACACGGGAGCGCTGAAGTCGGTGGTCTCTGGGACTAGGTATACCGTAAGCCGAGGTTTTCGCCAAGCAGGGGACACCGCAGCGCCGGACTCGCTCGCAAGTGCGGTAGAATAGCGCTACGGCCGCACGAGGCGCTGGGGCACGATGCGTGCGTCAAGCCGGCGGTACGGAAGCGCACGCGGACGTCGCCGATCTGTACAGCGAGGAACACCAGTGTCGAATTCTTCACTCACCTACCGAGACGCGGGGGTCGATATCGAGGCCGGCGAGGCGCTCGTCGATACGATCAAACCGATCGCGCGGAGCACCTTGCGCGACGGCTGCTTGGGCGCATTGGGCGGGTTCGGCGGTCTGTTCGAGATCCCCGAGAAATTCACCCGCCCGGTGCTGGTATCCGGTACCGATGGCGTGGGCACGAAATTGAAGTACGCGTTCGAGCTCGATCGCCACGACACGATCGGCATCGACCTGGTCGCCATGTGTGCCAACGACGTCCTGGTCCAGGGGGCCGAGCCCCTGTTTTTTCTCGATTACTTCGCCACTGGCCGCCTGTGTCCGGAGGTCGCCGCCGCGGTCATCGCCGGCATAGGCGCCGGCTGCCGGGAAGCCGGCGCCGCCTTGATCGGCGGCGAAACCGCGGAGATGCCGGGCATGTATGCCGAGGGCGAGTACGACCTTGCCGGGTTCTGCGTCGGCGCGGTGGAGCGTGACCGAATTCTCGACGGCAGCGCCATCGGGCCCGGCGACATACTCATCGCCCTGCCGTCGTCGGGACCACACGCCAACGGGTATTCGTTGATTCGGCGCATCGTGGCCCACGCCGGGGTTGCCCTCGACACGATACTCGCCGGGCAACCCTTGAGTGACCATCTGCTCACACCGACGCGTCTCTACGTCCGACCGGTGCTGGACCTCCTGGATGCGGTACCGGTACACGGCTTGGCGCACATTACCGGCGGCGGTTTACCCGGCAACGTACGACGGATTCTCCCCTCCGGGACCCGTGCGGTGATCGCTGCCTCCCATTGGCGCTGGCCGCCCATTTTTCACTGGCTCCAGGAGTTCGGGTCGGTGGCCCGCGACGAAATGTACCGCACCTTCAACTGCGGGATCGGACTGGTCGCCGTGGTCGCCGCGGACGCCGCGGACGCTGCGCTCGCCCGGCTCGCGCGCGGCGGTGAGAACGCACTCGTGATCGGCGCGATCGAATCCGGACCGACTTCTCCCGATGTGTCCATCGTCAACTGAGCGCCACCTGTTGCCCATCGCGGTCCTGGTCTCGGGCTTCGGGAGCAACCTGCAGGCCATTCTGGACGAAATCGCGGCACAGCGCCTGCCGGCGCGCGTGGTGCTCGTTGCCAGTGACCAACCCGATGCCTATGGGTTGACCCGCGCGCGGGAGGCCGGGGTGGAAGCGGAGTGCCTGGAACGTTCCGCGTACCGCAGTCGCCGCGAGTTCGAAGCGGCGCTCCGCGCGCGTATCGACGGCGCCGGGGCCACGCTGATCGTGCTGGCAGGATTCATGCGTATCCTGTCCCCGGAGTTCGTCGCCCACTATCCGCAACGCATCATCAATATTCACCCGTCGCTACTCCCCGCCTACCGCGGTCTCGACACCCATGCGCGCGCGCTTGCGGACGGCGCCGTCGAACACGGCGCCAGCGTACACTTCGTCACCGAGGAGCTCGATGCGGGGCCGGTGATCGTGCAAGGGCGGGTGCTGGTGCGGCCGGACGACACGCCGCAGACCCTGGCCGCACGCGTGCACGAACAGGAACACCGCATCCTGCCCCAGGCCATTCGCTGGATTGCCGAACGTCGGATTGAAATCGCCGAGGGGACGGTACTGCTGGACGGCGAGCCGACGTTGCCGGGCGCACTGATCAAGGCCGCGGCCTTCACGGACGGCTAACGGATTCGTCCGCGAACCGTTAACCACCCCATGCGCCTGTTCGCAATTTTTTTGTGCGCCGTGACCTTGCCGGCGACCATCGTCGGTGCGGCGAACGGCTTGCCGGACGAGTTGACCTTGCGTTATTCGGTGCGCCTCGGTAGCGCCGAACTCGGCAGTCTGCTCACGCAGCTGACCCGTAAAGAGCGGAGGTTTCAGGTCGAGTCGGAAACCCGCGCCGAAGGCGTGGCCGCGATTCTGCTCGGCGGAGAATTGCGTGAGAGCTGCGAGTTCGAGGTGGAGGCGGATCAGGTCCGCCCGTTGCGCTACGAGGTGGAGCGCGAAGGCAGTCGCGGCTATCGCCGCCACGCCGAATTCCGCTGGCTCTCCAATCAGGTCGCCTTCAGCAGCGGCGAAACCGCCGAGATTCCGAACGGCTACATTCTCGACAACTGCAGCGTCCCGTTCGCGTTCATGCTCGGCGGCTCGAAACGGTTTCGCGGGACCGCCCTGCACATCGTCGGCGGCAAACGGATCCGAAACTTCGAGCATATCGGGGTTACCACGGAAGAATTGACGACCCCATTCGGTAAGATACCGAGCGTGCGCATCGAACAACGCCGCACCGACAATCCCACCCGCCGCCTGATCGTCTGGCTCGCGCCGTCGCAACACAACCTGCCGGTAAAAATGGTGGAGAAGCGCAAGTCACGCGTCGTGACGATGGTGCTCCAGTCGGTACAAGGTTTGTAGTCGCGCCCCGGCCCGCCGTTGTCAGGCGGTGTCGGGACGCGTCGCACCGCTTCGATGCGTCTTTGAATCGGCCGCGCGAATCTCGAATACCAGATCGCCCTCGCGTTCGGTCACCGTCACTTCGCCGCCGTCGGCGAGCTTCCCGAACAACAACTCATCGGCCAGTGCCCGCTTGATCCGGTCCTGGATAAGGCGCTCCATCGGGCGCGCGCCCATCGCCGGATCGTGACCGTTTTCGGCCAGCCACAATCGCGCCCGCTCGTCGACGTCGAGGTTCACACCCTTATCCGCGAGCTGGCGTTCCGCCTGCAGGATAAACTTGTCGACCACATGACTAATGGTTTCCGCGCTCAAGGATTGAAACGGAATAATCGCATCCAGACGATTGCGGAACTCCGGCGCGAACAGCCGCTTTATTTCCTCCAGATCGTCACCGGTATGGGACTGCTGTGTGAATCCCATGGAATTGCGCGCCATCCGTTCGGCGCCGGCATTGGTAGTCATCACAATGATGACATTGCGAAAATCCGCGCGTCGACCGTTGTTGTCGGTCAGCGTGCCGTAATCGAGCACCTGCAGTAGCAGATTGTACACATCGTTGTGTGCCTTCTCGACTTCGTCGAGCAACAGGACCGCATGCGGATGCTTGTTCACCGCGTCGGTCAACAGACCGCCCTGGTCGAAGCCCACGTAACCCGGCGGCGCACCGATCAATCGTGAAACGGTGTGGCGCTCCATGTATTCGGACATGTCGAAGCGGATCAGCTCGATGCCGAGGATATGCGCCAGTTGGCGCGTCACTTCGGTCTTTCCGACGCCGGTCGGGCCGGAAAACAGAAACGACGCGATAGGCTTGTCGGGATTACCGAGTCCCGATCGCGACAACTTGATCGCCGAGGCCAGGGCATCGATGGCGTCGTCCTGACCGAACACCACCAGCCGCAGATCGCGCTCCAAGGTGCGCAGCGCGGTCTTATCCGAACGCGATACGGACTTCGGCGGGATGCGTGCGATCTTCGACACGATGCGCTCGATATCGCCGACCCCGACTGTACGCTTACGCCGACTCACCGGTTGCAAGCGCTGGTGGGCTCCGGCCTCGTCGATCACATCGATCGCTTTGTCCGGTAAGTGGCGATCCGTGATGTAGCGCGCTGACAACTCGACGGCGCTACGCAGCGCCTGATGGGTATAGCGTACATCGTGGTGTTCTTCGAAATTGGACTTCAACCCGCGGAGGATCTTGACCGTCTCGTCCACACTCGGTTCGGTGACATCGATCTTTTGGAAGCGACGCGACAACGCGCGGTCCTTCTCGAAAATTCCACGATACTCCTGATAAGTCGTCGAGCCGATGCATTTCAGGTCGCCCGAGGCGAGTACCGGTTTGAGCAAATTCGATGCATCCATCGCCCCCCCGGATGCAGCCCCGGCGCCGATCACGGTATGGATCTCGTCGATAAACAGGATCGCGTGCTCGGTATTCTTGAGCTCCGCCAGCACGGCTTTCAGGCGCTGCTCGAAATCCCCCCGGTACTTGGTACCGGCGAGCAGCGCACCCATGTCCAGGGCGAAAATCATGCTTTGCGTCAGCACTTCCGGCACGTCGCCGTCGACAATCTTCTTGGCCAGGCCCTCCGCAATCGCGGTTTTGCCCACCCCCGCTTCGCCGACGTAGAGCGGGTTGTTCTTGCGGCGCCGACACAGAATTTGAATGGTACGTTCGACTTCGTTCTCGCGGCCGATCAACGGGTCGATGCGGCCGTTCTTGGCCTGATCGTTCAGGTTAATGGCGAACGATTCCAGCGCGCTCTGGCCCTCGCTCTCGGCGCCGGCTTCATCGACTTCCTCCGGCGCCGGTAGACCGCTGTGCAGATCGCTGACCTTGGAAATGCCGTGCGCGATATAGTTCACGACATCGAATCGCGTGATGTCCTGTTTATGCAGGAAATACACCGCGTGCGAGTCCCGCTCCGCAAAGATCGCCACCAGCACGTTGGCGCCGGTGACTTCTTTCTTACCCGCGCTCTGAACGTGCAATACCGCGCGCTGGATGACCCGTTGAAAGCCCAGGCTCGGTTGTGTGTCGTTGTCGTCTCCCGGGGCAAGGTTGGGGACGTGCTCCTTGAGGAATTGCGCCAGGCTTTCACGGAGTTGGTCTATGTTACCGCCGCACGCGCGAATGACTTTCGCGGCCGAAGCGTTGTCGAGGAGCGCCATCAAAAGGTGCTCCACGGTAATCATCTCGTGACGCGATTCCCGCGCCTCGTGGATCGCTTGGTTCAGCGAGGTTTCCAGCTCCGACGATAACATTTCTCAGTCGCTACCCAACTACTCGGGCTCCATCGTGCACTGTAGGGGATGTTCGTGGTCGTTGGCAAAGTCCATCACTTGCCGCACCTTGGTTTCGGCGATGTCGCGGGGATACACGCCGCAAACACCAATGCCTTTCTGGTGCACGTGCAACATGATCTGCACTGCCACTTCCCGCGGCTTGGCAAAGAATTGTTCCAAAATGATCACGACGAACTCCATCGGTGTGTAGTCGTCGTTGAGCAGCAAGACTTTATAGAGCTTGGGCCGCTTTAGCCGGGGCTTGCTTTCCTGTACGGCGAGCCCGTCATCCGGAACGGATTTCGGATTGGTAGCCATCGAATATCCAGACACCAGCGCCTCTACATAGGTTCCCTCTCCTCATTCTGCGGTTATATTGCGAAATTTCAACCCCAATTGAAAGCCGGATTTGACCGCCGCGGACCCCTGTCAAGGGCGGATTTCGCCCCACTTGAGGGTCACCGCGGCTTGACCCGAAGCAGGTTTTTCAGGAAAACTAGCTCGACGGACAATCGACCCGCTGCGGCGCCGCCCGTATCGGGCCTGGTTTCCGCCCTAAAAACAGGCCCTAGAGATAGGGCCAACACGTTTCACATCAAAGGGGATAGATGTATGTCCAGGGGAACTGTAAAGTGGTTCAACGCGGCTAAAGGCTACGGTTTTATCTCCCCCAGCGATGGCGGGGACGACGTGTTCGCGCACTATTCCGCTATCGAGATGGACGGATATAAAACCCTCACTGAGGGGCAGGAAGTAGAATACGAAATCGAACAAGGACCCAAAGGACCCAAAGCAGCGAGCATACGCACGCCTGCTTCCTGACACACCGCACCATTATCGCGAAACCCGGCCATGCTGTTTGGCCGGGTTTTTTGTTTTTGCGCGGGCGCGCAGCCCGCGAGTTCACGACGGTCCGGACAATCTCGCCGCGGGGTCAAAAAAACCCGGCCGCAAGCGGCCGGGTTTTGTACATGCATTGAAGGAACGGGTCAGTTGGCCGCGACCTGGGCCGGTTCTTCGTCTTCCTCGAACTGCTCCTCTTCGGTCGAGCCGTGCATGGCGGTCAGCGAGGACCGGCCTCCGGATACCGTCTGCGTCACGTCATCAAAATATCCGGCGCCCACCTCGCGCTGATGCTTAGTCGCCGTGTACCCACGGTTCTCAGCGGCGAACTCCGCTTCCTGTAGTTCCACGTACGCGGTCATCCCTTCTTCGCGATAGCGGTCGGCCAAGTTGAACATCGCATAATTCAATGCGTGGAATCCAGCCAGCGTGATGAACTGGAATTTGTAACCCATCGCGCCGAGTTCACGCTGGAACTTCGCAATGGTCGCATCGTCGAGGTTCTTCTTCCAATTGAAGGAGGGCGAGCAGTTATACGCCAGTAATTTGCCCGGAAACTGTTTGTGGATGGCATCGGCGAAACTCTGCGCGAACTCGAGGTCCGGTTTGCCGGTTTCGCACCAGATCAGATCGGCGTACGGCGCATACGCCAAGCCCCGCGCAATCGCCTGATCCAGCCCGTTACGTACCCTGAAGAAGCCTTCCGAAGTCCTCTCGCCGGTGCAGAATTCCTTGTCCCGGTCGTCCACGTCGGAGGTCAGGAGGTTCGCTGCCTCCGCATCGGTACGCGCGAACAGTACCGTGGGCACGCCGCTGACGTCCGCCGCCAACCGCGCGGCAACCAGTTTCTGCACCGCATCCTGGGTTGGCACGAGCACCTTGCCGCCCATGTGTCCGCACTTCTTCGCCGACGCGAGCTGATCCTCGAAGTGTACACCCGCGGCACCGGCCTCGATCATGCCCTTCATCAATTCGAAAGCGTTCAACACACCGCCGAACCCCGCTTCGGCGTCGGCAACGATGGGAACGAACCAGTCCACGTCCCCGTTCCCTTCCGCGTGATAAATTTCATCCGCGCGGCGGAACGTGTTGTTGATCTTGCGCACCACCGAGGGCACGCTGTCGGCCGGGTAGAGGCTCTGATCCGGATACATCTGAAAGCCGTTGTTGGCGTCGGCGGCGACCTGCCATCCACTCAGGTAAATGGCCTTCAAACCGGCTTTGGCCATCTGCATCGCCTGATTCCCCGTCAACGCACCGAGCGCATTGACGTAGTCCTCGCTATGCAACCGCGCCCACAGTTTTTCCGCACCGTGGCGCGCCAGCGTGTGCTCGATCCGCAGACTGCCGCGCAGCCGCACGACGTCGGCCGCATCGTAACCGCGATCGATGCTGTCCCAACGAGGATTCGATTCCCATTCCTGTTGCAGCGCTGTGACTTCTTTTTTACTCATCAGTTGTGTACCTCACCAATTCCTCATGCCCCGAGCGGTGCCCGGCCCCGTAGCATGCGTTGCTTGATATTTGCCGGCTCCGTCTTGTGTGGATCGCTGACCGACACACACCTTGAGCGGCATCCGACAGATCCGCCGAGCCGTCCATTCTAGTGGGACGCATGTATTTGACAAAGCAATTATTTCAATATTTACTATTAGCGCCCTCAATAAAGCGACGCTCCCGAATGACCAGCCCGTCCCCGTCCGTCTACTATAAACGTAATCGGCTCAAGCAGTTACGTGCATTTTGCCATGCCGCGCAGGCGGGATCGATCTCCAAAGCGGCGGAACAGCTGTTCTTGAGTCAGCCGTCGGTGTCCCTGCAGATCCAGGCGCTGGAGCGTGAACTGGATACGCCGCTCTTCGAACGCCGCGGCCCGCAGATCCGCCTAACGCCGGAGGGAGAAATCCTCTTCGAGCTCGCCCGGCCCATGGTACGCGCCATCGACGGCCTGGCCGATACGTTCGCGGCCCATTGCGGCAACCTGCAGGGCGGGGAACTCAATATCGCCGCCGGTGAGTCCACGATCCTGTATATCCTGCCCGAGCCGGTGCGCCGCTACGCGCAAGCGTACCCCGGCGTACAGCTCAAACTGCACAACGTCACCGGGCGCGACGGCCTGCGCATGCTGCGCGCCGACGAAGTGGACTTCGCCATCGGTTCGATGCTGGAAGTTCCCAAATATATCGACTATCACCCGATCTTCGATTTCCGGCCGTTGCTGATAACGCCATTGGATCATCCTCTGGCGAAAAAGGAGTCGGTAACACTGGAAGACATCAGCCCGCACGGACTCATCCTGCCACCCAAACACTTGACCACTTGGCGTCTGGTCGACCTGATCTTTCAACAACACAAGTTGAATTACCGCGTCGCTTTGGAAGCGGGCGGATGGGAAGTCATTAAGAAATACGTTGAGCTCGGCCTCGGGATTTCGATCGTCACCAGCATTTGTATCACCGAAGCGGATACCAGCATCGCGCGCATCCCCCTGGATCGCTACTTCCCGGTGCGCAGTTACGGGGTGGTGCTCCGTCGCGGTAAGTTTCTGACGCCCCAGGCAAAGCAGTTCATCGAGATGATCCAGCCGAATTTCTTTGCCGCCGCTGACGGCGATACCGCCGCAGCCGCCGCGCCTTGAGCACCGCGTCCGGCATCCACGTGGTGGTGGGTATGTCCGGCGGTGTCGATTCGTCGGTGGCGGCCCATCTGCTGCGCGAAGCGGGCCATACGGTGACCGGCCTGTTCATGAAAAACTGGGAGGAGGACGACACCGAAGACTATTGCGCCGCAGCGGCCGATCTTGCCGATGCCGAAGCCGTGTGCGACCACCTGAATATCCCGTTGCGCACCGTCAACTTCTCCCACGAGTACTGGGAACACGTGTTCAGTTATTGTCTCGGTGAATACGCGGCCGGCCATACTCCCAATCCGGACGTGCTGTGCAACAAAGAGATCAAGTTCAAGGAATTCTTAGATCAGGCGCGCCGCCTGGGTGCGGACCGGATCGCCACCGGACATTACGCGCGCACCGACACTTGCGACGGGATCCACCGCTTGCTCAAAGGATACGACACCAACAAGGACCAGACGTATTTTCTGTATACCCTCGAACAGCGCGCATTGGCACAAACCCTGTTTCCGATCGGCGCCCTAGACAAGACGCGCGTGCGCGCGCTGGCGCGCGCCGTCCGACTCGCGACCCACGACAAGCGCGACAGTACCGGAATCTGTTTCATCGGCGAACGTCGATTCAAGGACTTTCTCGGCCGCTACCTCGAGACGCACAAGGGTGAAATCCGCGATTTCGACGGCAGACTTCTCGGTGAACACGACGGCCTGGCGTTCTACACCTTGGGTCAGCGCCACGGGCTGGGTGTAGGCGGCGCCGGGGCGGCGTGGTACGTCGCCGCCAAAGAACTGTCCTCCAACACACTGTACGTGGTCCAGGGCCATGATCATCCTGCGTTGATGAGTCGCTGTCTGCAGGCCGACGCGCTGCACTGGCTGGCGGGCGAACCGCCGGGGTTCCCGCTCGCCTGCACAGCAAAGACGCGGTACCGGCAACCCGAGCAGACGTGCACGATCCAGACGGTGAGCAACGGCGTCGCCGAGGTCCGGTTCGAGCGCCCACAGCGCGCGGTCACACCCGGCCAAGCGGTGGTCTTCTACCATGGCGAGGTGTGTCTGGGCGGCGGGACCATCGTGTCCAGCGACGCGCTGGCGCGCGCCGCCTGACATTCAAGCGCCGGTAAACAACTTACGGGACAGATCGCGAACGCTGGCGCCCACCCATCGCGCGCTGCGCTCCAGCGCCCCGCGCCGGCGCTCCAGAATGTGTTGCTCATCGGCACTCAGGCGGTCGGGGGCGACCATCGATTTGAGCTTCACCACGGCGTCACGGTCGGCCTGCCGGAACTTGGAAAAAGTCCAGCGGCCGAGCGGGTTCCACCAAGCGGCGTTCGTCACACTCGCCACGAAATCGACCAGGTAGGGCTCACCGTCCGGTCCGATCAGCGTGTTGGTCGGACTGCGTAGGTCGCAGTGAGCGACTCCTGCTTCGTGCATGGCGGCGACCAGAGTCTCAAGCTTCGCGAAAAACGACTCCCAGTCGCGCGGGCCCGCCTTGGTGACCGGCGTGCCCGACAAATACTCGAGCAGCACGGCGCGGCGACCGACACGTGCGAGCAATTCGGGCGTGCCGGCGACGCCGTGCAGGCGTCGCAAGGCGCGCGCTTCGCGCCAGGCGAGCACCGGGCCCAGCAACGTGCCGAACCAACGATCGCAGCCGTCGTGGTCTTTGAGTACCGCTTGCCGGTCACCGACCGTCACCAACGCCACATCAGGTCGCGATCCGCCGCCGCGGCGAAACCATCGGTGCGCGGTTTCCTTGAGGCGCTGGGGCGACGCGCCACGCCACTCGCGCATCGTTTTACACGGAAAATCTGCGAACAATCATAGGGGTATGGTAATATCCGCCGCGCACCGCTGACCAGCACCATGACCGACCAGACCCTATCCCCGCTTACCGCTCTAAACCCGCTGGACGGACGATACGCCGCCAAAACAACCCCGCTTCGGCCCATCTTCTCCGAATACGGCTTGATAAAGCGCCGCGTCCTGATCGAGGTCTGCTGGTTGATCGCTTTGTCGCGGCAACCCGAGATCATCGAAGTCCCGGCGTTCACGACGACGGTGATCGAAGCGCTGCACGCGTTGTGTCGGGAATTTTCCGAAGCCGACGCCGCGCGGGTCAAGACGCTTGAAGCGTCGACCAATCACGACGTGAAAGCCGTGGAGTATTTTCTTAAAGAGCGCCTGGATCAGGTTTCGGACGTCAAGGAATTCATTCACTTCGCATGTACCTCCGAGGACATCAACAACCTGGCCTACGCGCTCATGCTCAAAGAAGCCAGGGACGCGGTGCTGCTTCCACTCATGGAAGAGCTGGTATCGACGCTCAACGAGATGGCGGACCGTTACGCCGACCTGCCCATGCTGGCACGCACCCACGGCCAGCCGGCTTCTCCCACCACCCTGGGGAAAGAGTTCGCCAATGTCGCCGCACGCTTGGAGCGCCAGGTCCGGCAGGTGCGCGTGACGCCGATTCTCGGCAAGATCAACGGCGCCACGGGCAACTTCAACGCGCACCTGGCCGCGTATCCCGAGGTCGACTGGCCGGCGCTGGCGAAACAGTTCGTCGAATCGCTGGATCTCGAATGGAATCCCCTGACCACACAGATCGAACCTCATGACTACGTGGCGGAACTGTGTCACGCGGTCACCCGATTCAATACCGCCCTCATCGATTTCGATCGCGATGTATGGGGATACATCGCGTGGGGTTATTTCCGGCAGCACACGGTAGCGGGTGAAGTGGGATCGTCGACCATGCCGCACAAGGTCAATCCTATCGATTTCGAGAACTCGGAGGGCAACCTGGGTCTCGCCAATGCGGTACTCGCGCACCTTGCCGAGAAACTGCCGATCAGTCGCTGGCAGCGGGACCTGACGGACTCCACGGTGCTGCGCAACGCCGGGGTCGCATTCGGCTACGCGTTGCTTGGCTACCAGTCGACCTTGAAAGGTCTAAGCAAACTCGATGTCGACGAAACGCGATTACGGGAAGACCTGGACGCCAACTGGTCGGTGCTTGCAGAAGCGATCCAAACCATAATGCGCCGTTACGGAATTCCCGAGCCTTACGAGAAACTGAAGGCGTTGACACGCGGCCACGAAAACGTAGACCGAGAGGCGTTACAGGAATTCGTCGTCCGGCTCGGGCTGCCGGATGAGGCCCGCGACGCGCTGCTCGACTTGACCCCGCCGACTTACGTCGGCAATGCAGGGCAGCAGGTACGGAGTCGGAATCGATGACCGAAGATACGCCCGAGCGGGAGTTGGGAGTCAGCGAAACCGCTCTGCACACCACCGACCGCACCGAATCGGGGCATATCGTCCTGCAACTGGTGTCACAAGCCCGGCGACACGTGGCGCTGGTCGCGCCGCGTTTCGAACACCCGGTGTTCATGTCCGAGGCGCTTTACACGGCATTGTCTCACCTGCCCGCCGCACACCCACGAAACGCGATTCGGCTGCTCGTCGAAGACGAAGACTTTTTCCTCGCTAAGAATACGCGTCTGACTCATCTGTGCCGCCGCTTCAACACCTATGTCAACGCACATCGCATCCCGGAACATCAACAGCCCTTCGGCGAACTGGTTGTAGTGGTCGACGACGTCGGGTACGCACATCAACCGGTGATCGACAAGCCGGTTTTAAACGCCTGTTTTAACGATCGCGCCCGCTGTCGCCAGTTGTTGCGTCGCTTCGACGAGATGTGGGCGCACAGCGTGCCGGTGGCCGGACTCTCCACGCTTGGGCTGTGAGCCGGAAATAGCGGCTGCCGGTTGCGGTAGCGCGCGTTCCGCGACACCCTCGGCAACGTTTTCGATCACACCCAGGGGGCGATGACAGTGAACCGCGTACGGCTATCCAAACTCATGGCGGCACGCGGGCTGTGTTCCCGGCGCGAGGCGGACCATTACATTGCACAGGGACTGGTCAAAGTCGACGGCGAACCGGTGGTGGTTCTCGGCACCAAGGTCGACCCCGAATGCGACATTGTTCTAGCACCCCAGGCGTCCCGCCGCCAGCAACACCTGGTCACGTTCCTACTCAACAAACCCGTCGGCTACGTGTCCGGCGACGGCGAAGGTCGCTATCGGTCGGCGGTGAGCCTGCTGGTTCCGGCCAACCGCGCAATGGGTGATCGATCGGGTATCCGTTACCAGACCCGGCATCGGCACAAACTGGCGCCGGCCGGACGCCTGGACATCGAGTCACAGGGACTAATCGTCTATACCCAGGACGGTCGTATCGCGCGCCGGCTGATCGGACCGAACTCGGCGGTAGAGAAAGAGTATCTGGTGCGCGTGCGCGGTCGATTTACGGAAGCGCTTTTGGCGCGGATGCGTTCCGGACTGGTCCTGGACGACAAACCGTTGAAACCCGCGCACGTGGAGAGTGTGAACCCGGACCAGCTCCGCTTCGTGTTGACTGAGGGTCGCAAGCGCCAGATCCGCCGTATGTGCGAGCTTGTCGGGTTGACGGTCACCGGCTTGAAACGGGTGCGGATCGGCGCCGTTCGACTGGCCGGACTGCCGGAGCAGACATGGCGCTATCTCCAACCGGGAGAACGATTCTGAAGAACCACGAACCGGAACCCCAGTGGTCCGGCCGGCTCAACCCCTTACACGCGCTGTTGTTCGCACTGGATCCCGAGACCAGCCATGAACTCGCCGTGACCGTCCTGGCTCGGGCTTCTCGTCGACGCTTTTGGCTCCGCCTTCTCGCACGTATGGCGCCGCGACCCCCGGCCCTGCCGGTGCGGATCATGGGCTTCGATCTGCCACACCCGGTAGGCCTGGCCGCCGGCTTCGACAAAGATGCGCGCTGTTTTCCAGCACTCGGCGCGCTCGGCTTCAGCTTCGTCGAGGTCGGCACGGTCACGCCGCGCCCGCAGCCCGGCAATCCGAAAAAGCGCTTATTCCGCTTGCGCGAAGATCGCGCCATCATCAATCGCATGGGGTTCAACAGCGGCGGTATCGAGTCTGCGGCAGCGCGCTTGTCCGCGCTCCCCCGCTACGGACCCCTGGGCGTAAACCTCGGTAAGAACGCGTCGACATCGCTGGAGCACGCCATCGATGACTACGTGCTCGGGCTGCGCCGGTGCTATCCGCTCGCCGACTATTTCGCGCTGAACGTGTCCTCACCCAACACGCCGGGGTTACGCACCATGCAGCACCGCGGTTATCTGGATACGTTTCTCGGCACGATTTCCAACGTGCGCGAGGAGTGTGCCATCAGGCACGGGCGCCGGGTACCGGTCGCGCTCAAAATAGCCCCGGATCTACAGGCAGCGGAACTCGCCGATATTGCGCGCGCCGCACTCGGTCACGGAATCGACGCCATTATTGCCACCAATACCACCCTCGCCCGCGACCTACCGCTCCGTTCTCCGCTAGCCGCGGAAGCCGGCGGACTCAGTGGCGCGCCACTGCATTCCCGCTCGACGGCGTGTATTCGCGACCTCTACAGCCACTTACGTGGTAGGATTCCCATCATCGGGGTGGGGGTGTTTTTTCCGCCGAAGACGCGTGGGAAACATTGACCGCTGGCGCCGATGCACTGCAGGTCTACACCGGGTTTGTATACCGAGGACCGCGCATCGTGGTTGACATCGTGCGTGGCCTGTGCCGCAGGATGGCGCAGTTGCACGCTCCGGATCTGGCGACGGCGGTCAAGGCTGCGCGTCCTGAATAAGAAAACAAACCGACCATGAAAAATTTCACGAGCCTCAGTAAAGTCGAGCAGCAGGCTTTTCCCGGAGCCCAAAACAGTTACGAGGAACCGCCGCCGATCACGCGCAGCGACGTGATCTGGATGACCGCCAAAGACGGCGACGGAGATTGGATAGCGGGCGTTTTCGCACCCGGAGAATCCGACAAGGATCTGTGCGTGATCCACTTCTACGGCAATCATGAAACGCTCAAATCCGCTGAATATGTGTTTACCCAACTACGCGGGCGCGGGTTTTCGGTTTTGATGTTCGACTACCGCGGATACGGCGCCAGTCGCGGACGACCGAAGGAGTCAGCGTTTTACGTCGATGCGGAGTCGATCTACGACTGGCTGCGGAAAGCCCATCCGGAATCGCGCATCGCCGTCTCCGGCTTTTCGGTGGGCACCGCAGTGGCGACCTACCTCGCACACACGAGGAACGTGGAAGGATTGCTGCTGTTTGCGCCGGTCACGAACATGATCGATGTCGTCAAGCACGTATTCCCGCCGGACCAGGTCATCATCGAGGAGGCGATGCCGTTTCACTTCGATACGCTGGACACGTTCCCTCAAGTCGCCTGCCCGATCTTGCTCTGCCACGGGCGCAACGATCCCGTGGTTCCGTATCGGATGAGCGAAGAGATGGAACGCATCGCGAACGCGCCAGTTACGCGCTTCCCGCTGGATGCCGGACACAATGATTTGTTCGTCACCGGGGGGGATGCCTTGTGGAATGCGGTGGCCGGGTTTCTGGACGCTTTGTAAGGGTAATCGACGGCGCGGGCGATCACTTCACCGATCGCGCACGGTGTTCAGCGCTTACGCCACCAGATGGAACGGTTGTTGGCTGGCATTTCCACGTCGCCCTCCAGGATCAAACCGGCCGCAGAGGCCAGCGCATCCAACGCCTCGAACTCGCGAATGCCACTCACCGGATCACGCGCCTTCAGCCAGCCGTCGAAGTCGCGGTTACTCGGCTCAAGAGGCGCGTCCCGGTAGCGAAACGGGCCATACAGAAAAAGCACCCCCGCATCCGGCAGTATCTTCCCAGCATGCGCAAACAAACGCTCGACGTGCGCCCAGGCGACGATGTGTACGGTGTTGATACACACGATGGCGTCCGCCTCATGAACCGGCCAGGAATCGCTGCCGAGATCCAGCAATTGAGGTGCGCGCAGATTCGTCAGCCCGGCCTCATCGCGATAAGCGCGAATGCTGGCCAGGCTGGCGGCGATATCCGTCGGTTGCCAGATCACATTCGGCAGCGCCTGCGCGAAATACACCGCGTGCTGGCCACTGCCGCTGCCGACTTCGAGTATCCGCGTGCCGTCCTTCAGCACATCGCGCAACACAGTCAGGATCGGTGCACGATTGCGCTCGCACGCGGGGGAATAGGCCTTCACCCGGTTCGCCCAGGACTCGCGTCCTCACGGAGCACCCATTCACCCCCGCCTGCGGCGCGGCACGCGCCGAATCGAAACGGCGGCAAACGGGCCTCCATCACGAACCGCAGATCGACGAAGTACGCGCAGAATTCCCCTTCCGTCCCGCCGATTCGATACAACGCGGGGAAACGCGCAAAGCGACGGAAATCGCCCAACGGTTCCGAGTACCAGGCGGCGCGCACCGCGTCCACCACATGGTTGTCTTCACCAAACCGGGCCACCACACGCCAGGGTGCGGTGGCGGGCGGTTGATAGCTGGTCCAGATACGCACTAACATCCCCGCTTCCGCGACCGGCTGGCGCGGTTCGCTACCCGCGAGGTTGACCCGCGCTTCCCGATACGCATTCTTACCGACGAGCAAAAGTTTCCAGTGAAACGGCGACAAAGGTTGCGGCAAAGCGTAGACCTCGGCTGTCGACAGCCCTTGCGATTCCCGGTAATCGTGCGCCAACGCGAGCGCCTGACGGTGCAGCACCCCCTGAGCACCGACGTAAACCGCAAGCAGCAGCATCCCCGTGCGCGCCGCCGCTACCGCGGCCGGTCGCCGGCGAGCAAGGTAACAGGACGCCAGGAGACCCAGCGCCAAGATACCGGTAACGATGGGGTCGATGACGAAGGTCGTGTGCAGGGCTGCCGCATGATCCGACAGGGGATAAAAGATCTTGGTGCCGTACGGGGTGATGAGATCCCCGACGATATGCACGCACTGACACAACAGGCACAGTATATAAAAATCTCTGACCTTGAGTTCGGAACGATTCACGACGGCGAACAACACTGCGAGCAACAGCGCCCACAAAGGCGCCATCACGAACGAGTGGGTGATGCTGCGGTGCACGTTCAGGTAAGTCAGCGTGCCGAACGCCGAGGCCAGGAAATCGATGTCGGGGAACTCCACCGCCACGGCGCCGTAGACCATGCGCTGATTGAGGCTCAGTGGACCGCTACCACTCCGCGTCGCGGTGGCGCGGCCGGCCACCGCGCCGCTTAGAATGTGCGTGAATGGATCCACTCGGCCTCAGGATGCGTGTGCCTTGGGCGGCGCGGGGCGTGTGCGCGGCGCGCACGAACACCAGTGCTGAAAACGGTCGCAGAAGTGAAGTTTGCGCTCCAGAAACCGCCGTGTATACCGGGAGTCCGGTGACGAATCGTACATCCAGCGTGCAAAGACGGCGAGGTAAATCCCCGTCAGGGCCGCCTCGTCGATGGCACGCAAAGGCAGCGTGTGCTCCCGCCCGGCGGCCTCGCGCAGCCACTGCACGGTACGGCTGACGCGCAGCGCCCCCTGCATCTGATAGTGCAGGTGGCCGGGTTCCAGCTTGCCGACGATCATTTGCCGGGTTACCCGGCGATACGGTTTCAACGCGTTCAACCACGCCATAATCAATGCGACCAACCGCGCGTTCGGATCCGCCTCCCGAACATCGGCTTGCCGCGAAGCAGCGAGCATCGCCCGGTCGGCGCGGTCGAACCAGGCATCGATGAGGTCTTCCTTTTCCCGCACCACTGACTGTATTTCGGTAAGCGAAATCTCCAGGTGTGCGGCGATCCGGTGCAAACGCACCGTTTCCCAAGATGTCGTTTCGCCGAGCTCGAGCGCGGCGTCCACGATCTTGTCCAACAGTTCAGAGCGCTTCATAGGGTTTTCCTCCAATGCGCACGAATGTCCATTTTACCGGATTCGCCACGTCGCGAGGGCGCACCGCGCGATGCGTCTTCCGGGCCCGTATAATGGCGGCCTGCAAACCAGTACGGCGAACTCCACATGCAAATGACAGCGCTCGGCGACAGCGGAATTCGGGTCAGCAAGATCTGCCTCGGCTCCATGACCTGGGGTGAACAAAACTCGAAAGCCCAGGCGCACCGACAACTCGACATGGCTGTGGATTGCGGCATCAATTTCATCGACACCGCAGAGATGTATGCGTTCCCGGCGCGCGCCGCCACTTACGGTCGCAGCGAAGCAATTATCGGTGCGTGGCTGAAGAAGCGTTCGCGCGAGCAAGTCGTAATCGCCACGAAGATCGCCGGACCGGGGAACGGGTTAAAACATATCCGCGGGGGCCGGTCTCGATTCGATATGACCAACATTGAATCGGCGGTCAACGAGAGTTTGAAACGACTGCAAACCGATTATATCGATCTTTACCAACTCCACTGGCCAGAACGCCGTACCAATTTTTTCGGGCGACTCGGATACACGCACGACCCTGACAAGGACGGCACCCCGCTCGAGGAAACGTTGGACGCGCTGGCTGCGCAGGTCACGGCGGGAAAAGTACGCGCGATCGGTGTCTCCAACGAAACACCGTGGGGCGTGATGCGCTTTCTGCATATTGCCGCACGCCGGGGATTGCCCCGTATCGTGAGCATTCAGAACCCGTACAATCTTCTCAATCGCAGTTTCGAGATCGGCCTGGCCGAGATCGCACATCGCGAGGGGGTGGGTCTACTTGCCTACTCACCGCTGGCGTTCGGCGTCTTGACCGACAAGTACCGAAACGATGCGCGACCGGCGGCGGCGCGTCTCACCCGGTTTCCGCAGTTTCAACGCTATACCGGTGCGGCGGCGATGCGTGCAACGGAGCGCTACGCAACGCTCGCCGAGCGCCATGGGCTCTCCGCGACACAGATGGCGCTCGCTTTCGTGAACTCGCGTCCGTTCCTGACCAGCACCATCATCGGTGCCACCGATGAATCGCAATGTCGAGAGAATATCGAGAGCACGGAGGTGACACTCGGGGACGCGGTTCTGCAGGGCATCGAGGACATCCACACCGCGCACCCCAATCCGGCGCCGTGACGTCGGTAGACGCTCAGTAATCGTATCGGAGGTTGAGGCCCCAGGTATGGCTGCGGTACGACAGCGGCGATGCGTCGAACGCCTCGTCGGCGTACATGAACAGGAAATCCGCCTGTAGCTGTTCGGTAAATGAGCGGGTGACGCCCGCACGGATGCTTCGGCGGTCGCTTTCCAGATCCCAACTGCCGACGTACTCGGGATAATTAAAACGACTGACACCGGCCTCGAGGCTCGCCTCGAAACCCCAGCGCAAAGGAATGCGGCCACGGAGATTCAAGGTATGACCTTGCAAACCGTCGGAAAACTCGCTGCTGGGACCTTGCTCGAACTCGTAACCTAGGACGATTTCGGCCTGCCACGCCGGCAGATTCCAGATCTGCGCCAATCCCGTCCGCCACACGTCCGCGGCTTTCGGCGGCTGGTAGCGGTAACCCATCTCCGAAACGTCGTCACGCGTGAAACCCTGATACAAGTGCATCGTGGTGCGCGGTTGCGGATCGAGCAGCGGGGCCACCGTGAGGGCGCTGAACGTATCGAAACGGCGGTCGCCCCACAACGTTTCTCTGAACCGATATTCCAACCCACTCGAGATGGCGTAGGTCTGGCGGGTGATGGCCCGCAACAGCGACGGTTGACCGGCGGCAACGGTCATGGGCGAATCGGGGGCCGAAAAACGTGACGGTGCCGGAGGCTCGGCACTGTATTCCTTGGGGTCGGAGGGACCGGCAACCGCGCCGGCGCTGGTGCAGTACAAGAGGGCCGCCGCAACGGCGCGGCGCCTTCCGCATGCGGTCCAGTGCCCCGATGTGGCGATTTTGTCCATCTTCACCTTCACTGTAGAAGTTCGTGCGTCAAACGCAAGCCCCTCCCCGCAAGGTACTAGTATAAGAAGTGACCCCGCTCGGCACAAGTACACAAAAGCCCGCGACATGGGGTGTTAAGTGGTTGATTTAAATAAAGAACTCAGTTCGACTGTGTACGTCGCACGTAAACCCCGTCGCGAAACCCGGCAAAAATCGCATTCACCATTGGATGATTAATCGGGGCGCCGCTGGTGTCCGGTTCAAGATTGCGTTCGGCCACATAGGTCTGGTGCGTGGCGTTGTCCACCAGAACGTGATACCAGGGACGGTCCTTCGGCGGTCGGGATCGTGCCACCTGTTCGTACCATTCGTCGCTACCCTGGAACGTGGCGTCCACGTCGGTGACCACACCCCGATAGTCGAACAACTTGTGGTACACGAGCTCACCGATCCCAAACTTGGCGTGCATGCGATCAACCGACCCAGTAGGCAAAGAACTCACGGTAGTGATCGATCAACATCAGTGCAAACAGCATGGCCAGATACTGGATCGAGTATCCGAAAGTTCGCCGCGCGAGGGCGTCGCTGTAGTCCCGATACAGGTGGACCGCGAGGAACACGAACCGCGCGTTCAAGAGCACCGCGCCGAACAAGTAGATCCAGCCGGACATGCGCGTGGCGAAAGGCATGAAAGTCACACCCGCCAGCAACGCGGTATAGAACAGGATGTGGAGGCGCGTAAATTTTTCGCCGTGTGTCACGGGCAGCATGGGAATACCGGCCTCGGCGTACTCGTGCCGGCGATACAGAGCCAACGACCAGAAGTGCGGCGGGGTCCAGCAGAAGATAATCAAGAACAACAGCAGCGAGTCGGCAGTGACCTCGCCGGTCACCGCGGCCCAGCCAAGCACCGGGGGAGCGGCTCCCGCCGCACCACCAATAACGATGTTCTGTGGCGTCCAGTGTTTCAGGTACACGGTATAGACAACTGCATATCCGATCAGAGAGGCGAAAGTCAGGATCGCGGTCAGCGCGTTCACCCACAGCGTCAGAACGAACATCGACACGGCTGCCAGCGCTACGGCAAACGTCAGCGCCTGCGGCGCGCTCAGTTGCCCGCGCGGCAGCGGCCGCGCTTGCGTGCGCGCCATGACGATATCGGCGCGCATGTCGAGAATCTGGTTGATCGCTGCACCGGAAGCCGCGGCGAGCCCGATGCCCACGGTGCCGAGCATCAGTGCGTCCAGCGGCACCATACCGGGCGTCGACAGGAACATGCCGACAATGGCCGTGAACATGATCAAAGAGACGACGCGCGGTTTCGTCAGCGCATAATACTGCGCAATCTGGACGCTGATCGGAGTCGGTGCGGCCTGTGCGGCCACGCCAGGGATACGCGGTTTCATCGTTACTGCCGGCTCTTCATTATCCGATCTGCGAGACCTTCAATAACCGTTTCAAGTCCTTGCGCATCCCCGTCGGATCCGCGTCGGCCGGATAACTCATCATTAGGTTCCCCAGTGGATCGACCACGTACACGCGGCGTGCCTCCGGCGGCTGGGTTTGCTGATGAGTAAACTCCCTCTTGAGCACTGCCATCGTTCGGGCGTTTGCGCGCAGTGCGATGATCCCCGGATAGGAGGTCAACACCGCGTCCGCCGCCCGTTCCGGCAGTGTCTCCGGCATGACGAAAACGCTCTGCACGCGATAAGCGTTCTTGCTCTGCGCGAGCCGCACCTGGTTAATCTTGTAGAGATTGTTCTTGCACACCTCCCCGCACGCCGGCATGCCGATGTACATCAGAGTCCATTTGCGCTTGAGCGCGCTGAAAGAAAGCGGGGCACCGTCCAGCGTGGCGAACTCCAGGTCCGGTAGTGGACGAGCCGGAGTGACGAGCTCCCCGTGATTGACGAAACCCGTGGGCGTCCACCAGAACGCCACCAGAATCGGTGCCGTGAACAAAACCGCCAACGCGGCGAGTTTCACCCACCCCCTGGCCCGCGACCGCAGTGCGCGATTGTCAGTGATCGCGTTCATTCGATGACTTCGTCCCTTTGGACCTCCGGCCGGCGCTGCGGCGTCGTAGTGTAACGATCAAATAGATCGCGACCAAGGCCACGGCCAACGAAAACCACTGAAACGCGTATCCCTCGTGGCGCGCGATCCAGTCGTCGCGGTACTCGGGCCAGCGCCGCACCAACCCCGCCGCATCCGCCGCGTTGGGGTCGAGCTCGAGGACCAGCAACAAGACTGGGGTACCGAGGAGTGTCCGATACCGCTCCAAATCCAGGGTTTGCCACACACCGGCCGGTTCGTCCGGCGCTTGCTTCTGGAGCGTAAAAAAACCCGTCTGCGGCCGGCGCAAGCGGCCAGTGAGGTGGACCTTTCCCGCCGCCGCGGGCGCTTCCGGCAACTGTCCGCGATCCGGACCCCAGGCTACCCAGCCGCGGTTGATCAGAACCCGCATTTCCGACCCGTCGATTTTCAGCGGTGTCAGCACATGATAACCCGCTCGACCCCGGAACACGCGGTTGTCGAGGAAGACCTGCCCGCGCCCCTCGTACTCGCCGGTGACGACGGCGCGGCGAAAATCCCATTGCTCCGGCTCCAACGGAGTCCCGGTCAGCGAAACCGGCGCCATCTGCGAACGCTCCTCGACGCGCAGCTGGATCTCGCGCTTCTGATCGGCGCGATCGAGCTGCCAGAACCCAAGCAGGACTAGCACCACCGCGAGCAGCGCCACGAGAAGACTCGGTACCCAACGTCGCAACGGATAGCCGCCGACCACGGTTATCGCGGCGCATCCGCACCCTCGATGAATCTGGTATCATGACTCGTCGAAGCCCTTGGACGCGGTTTTTCTCGTGTTGTCAAAACTGGTCATCCTGATTCTGCTGGTGCTCATGGTGTACAGCCTGTTTTCGGCGTTGTACTTCCTGTATCGCGACCGCGGCCAGGGGACCCGCACCGTGAAAGCGTTAACTGCCCGCATCTCGCTTTGGGTCGTGCTGTTCGCGTTCCTATACCTCAGTATCCACGCGGGATGGATCACACCCAGCAACTCCCTCCGACCGCCGCCGACCGCTCAGACCCACTGATCCGCCGCGCCGAAATAGACACCGGCGGCCGTTGTTATCCTGCGGTGCCGATGAAACGTCGCCCCCCCGATCAACAAGATGCCGCCCGGCATGCCGGCATCCTGCACAACCCCCTGTCCGAAACAGTCAGAAAACGTAAACGAATATGAACAGGAATACCCACACGGTATCGACGAAATGCCAGTACCACGCACCCGCTTCGAAGGCAAAGTGGTTCTCGGGCGTGAAATGTCCGGCAATGCAGCGCACCAGGATGACCGCAAGGATAATCGCCCCGATGGTGACGTGCATACCGTGGAACCCGGTCAACATGAAGAACGTGGCGCCATACACGCCGGTGCCCAGGGTAAGACCCAGCTCTTTGTACGCGTGCATGTATTCCGAGGCCTGGAAATACAGGAACAGAAACCCCAGGACGACCGTCACCGCCAGCCAGAGAATCAGTTTACCCCGCTCATTCGCTTTCAACGCGTGGTGAGCAATGGTGACAGTAACGCTGGAACTCAACAGAATGATCGTGTTCCAGAACGGAATCCCCCACGGCCCGATGGTGGAAAACTGACCGGGGCCCGCCACCGTGTCCGGCGTGATCGGCACCGGTCCTTTGGGTCCGGCGGTGGGCCAGCCGCCTTCGTATCCGAGCCACAACAGATCGGTATCCGCGAGCCACGGGACCGCCAACGTACGCGCATAAAACAAGGCCCCGAAAAAACCGGCAAAAAACATGACTTCGGAGAAGATGAACCACATCATACTCATGCGGAACGACAGACCCACGTGGTCGTTGTACAAGCCGCTTTCGCTCTCGCGCACGACTTTACCGAACCAACCGAACAACATGAAAATGAGCACGCAAGCGCCAATCAGCATGAGGTAAGGGCCGATACCGCCTTCGTGCAAGAAGAGTATAAAACCGAGGGCCAGCGTAAAAAGACCGATCGATCCGACAATCGGCCACCCGCTCGGATTCGGGAGATAGTACCCCCCTGATGTACTCGACATAATTCTCTATCCTCTATGCAGTTTTCTTTGTTCGTTACCCATTCCGATCCTGCCCTTGCACGGCGACGGTTTTTCCGTCATCCACGTATTTTTCCGTGTTGAAGAAGGAATACGACAACGTAATGGTATTCACTTCCACGGGCAGATCCGGCTCGACAACGAAGCGCACCGGCATATGTTTCGCTTCACCGGCGGCCAGACGCTGTTCCGTGAAACAAAAGCATTCGGTTTTTTTGAAGTGCGCCGCGGCCTTGCCCGGGGTCACACTGGGGATCGCACGGCCCACCAACGAATAACTCGACGTATTCTTGGCGTAGAACACCGCCTCCGCCATCTCGCCAGGATGGACGCGCATCTTGACCACCGTCGGTTTGAACTCCCAGGCAAACCCGCCGGCCGTGCTGCCTGTGAACTCCACCGTCACCCACCGTCCGGTGTCGACACCGTGCTCGTCGACCGCCGCCGCGGTCGTTACACCGGTCTTTCCGTTGAGTCCGGTAATATCGCAGAACAGATCATACAGCGGTACCAGCGCGTAGCCGAACCCGAACATGGCCACGACAACCAACGTCAGGCGGCTGATCAGTTTTCCGTTACGGGTCACGACCAATCCTGGAAAAAGCTGAACAAGAAGAAGGCCAAAGCCAAAACGCCGAGCGCCAACGCCAACCAAGCGTTGGCACCCGGTTTGCGCGCGGCAGCGATGTGCTTGGGTCCGTTCACGTGCGACTCGGGATGTGCGTCGGCGGGGTTTCGAAGGTGTGATACGGCGCCGGCGACGGAATCGTCCACTCGAGACCGCGCGGCTCATCCCATACCTTGTCCGTGGCCTTGGCCCCGCCTTTGACGCACTTGTAGACCACGTATACGAACAAGAACTGCGAGAGCCCGAGCCCAAACGCGCCAATACTCGAGATCGCGTTGAACTCCGTGAACTGCAGCGAATAGTCCGGGATGCGACGCGGCATGCCAGCCAATCCCAGGAAGTGCTGGGGGAAGAAAGCAATGTTGAAAAACACGGTGGTGAGCCAGAAGTGCAGCTTGCCGAGTTTTTCGTCGTACATGTGGCCGGTCCATTTCGGCAGCCAGTAGTACGCACCGCCCATCATGGCCATCGCGGAGCCGGAGAACAACACGTAATGGAAGTGCGCGACCACGAAATAGGTGTCGTGATACTGGAAATCAGCAGGCGTAATGGCGAGCATCAACCCCGAGAATCCGCCGAGGGTGAACAGAAACACGACCGCCACGGCGAACAGCATCGGCGTTTCGAAAGTCATGGACCCGCGCCACATGGTGGACACCCAATTAAACACCTTGACCCCCGTAGGCACCGCGATCAGCATCGTCGCGTACATGAAAAACAGCTCACCGGCGAGCGGCATCCCCACGGTGAACATGTGGTGCGCCCATACGATGAAAGACAGAAAAGCGATCGCTGCGGTGGCCAGCACCATCGACGAATAGCCGAACAAGGGCTTGCGCGAAAAAGTCGGGATGATTTCGGAAATGATCCCGAACGCCGGCAAGATCATGATGTAAACCTCAGGGTGGCCGAAGAACCAGAAAATGTGCTGGAACAGCACCGGGTCACCGCCGCCCGCCGGGTCGAAGAATGCGGTGCCGAAATGCCGGTCGGTCAGCAGCATGGTCACGACGCCGGCGAGCACCGGCATCACCGCGATCAGCAAGAACGCCGTGATCAACCAGGTCCAGGCGAACAGCGGCATGCGCATCAACGTCATATTCGGCGCACGCATGTTGAAAATCGTAACGATAATATTGATCGCGCCAAGCACCGAGGAGATTCCCAGCATGTGCACGGAAAATATCGTCATATCGATGCTCATGCCGCCCTGAATGGTCAGTGGCGCGTACAGGGTCCACCCGGAAGCCGGGCCGCCGCCAGGGACAAACAGGCTGCTCACCAACAGGGTCGCGGCGAAGGGCAGTATCCAGAAACTCCAGTTGTTCAGGCGCGGCAGCGCCATGTCCGGCGCACCGATCATCATCGGCACCATCCAGTTCGCAAATCCGACGAAGCCGGGCATGATCGCACCAAACACCATCACCAGCGCGTGCACTGTGGTCATCTGATTGAAGAAATGCGGATTCACGACCTGCAAACCGGGCACGAACAACTCAGCGCGAATGATCATGGCCATTGCGCCGCCGACGAGAAACATCGCCAGCGAGAAGACCAGGTAAAGCGTGCCGATGTCCTTGTGGTTGGTGGTCATGATCCAGCGCATTATCCCGCCGGGTTGATGGTGTTCGTGATGGCCTGCTTCTGCCGTTGCCATATCCACTTCTCCTCTTAGCGCAGAGCGTGAACCTGTGACGGTTGAATTACGTCACCGGTCTCGTTGCCGAACGAATTGCGTTGATAGGTAATGACCGCAGCGATGTCGAGGTCGCTGAGCTGCTGCCCGAACGGCTGCATGGCGGTTCCGGGCCGGCCGTTCATGACAACGTCGAGGTGCTGTTCCACGGGGCCGTTGACCACTTCGCTGTCGTGGATGGCGGGAAATATGCCCGGTACCCCCCTGCCTTCCGCCCCATGGCACGCGACGCAGTTCCGGTACACGTCTTCGCCACGGCTCAGCAGCTCCCCCTTCTCCATCAACGCCGGTTGCGCGCCGGACTCGGCGGCTTGCGCCTGTTTTTGTTCGTTCAGCCACGCCTCGAAGTCTTCGGGCGTCTTTGCTTCGACGACAATCGGCATGAAACCATGATCCTTGCCGCACAGCTCGGCACACTGCCCGCGGTACGTGCCCGGTTCCTTGATGAACGTCCAGGTTTCGTTGATATATCCGGGAATCGCGTCTTTTTTCACACCGAACTGCGGGATCCACCAGGCGTGGATGACGTCGCTTGCGGTAAGCAGGAATCGAATCTTCTGGTTAGCGGGCAACACCAGCGGCTTGTCGACTTCCAGCAGGTAGTGCTCGCCCTTGGGCGTGCGGTTCAGAATCTGATCGGCCGGCGTAGCGAGATTGGAGAAGAAACTGACGTCGTGCCCCATGTACTCATAACCCCACTTCCATTGGTAACCCGTGATTTTGACGGTCAGATCCGCCTCGGTAGTGTCTTCCATGCGTATCAGGGTAGCCGTGGACGGGATGGCCATCCCGACGAGAATCAAAAACGGGATGATGGTCCAGACGATTTCGACGGTGGTGCTTTCGTGGAACTGCGCCGCCTGGTGGCCTTTGCTCTTACGGTGCGCGTAGACCGAATAAAACATGAAGCCGAATACCACCAGAAAAATGATCAGGCAGATCAGCATGATCATATTGTGGAGGCTTAGAATCTCCTCGCCGATGGGGGTCACCGGCGCGGGCAAATTCACACCCCACTCCGCCAGCGCGCCCATCGACGCGGCGAACAGGCTTCCTCCCAAAAGCCTCGCCACCCACCGACGCTGTGTCGACATCATCATATCGCTACTCCGAATTGTCAGATTTCAAACCATTGCCCTTAAGACCGCTCCACTCGATCCGCGCGCACTGCATGACGCAACCGGTCTGCAAGCCGCTCCTTGGCGTCTTGCGTCATGGAAGCGCCGATCTCCACAAATTCGCCGTGCGAGCCGATCAACAGGCGCGGTATCTGAAACCGCGTCGCGCCGGGCTCGAAGCGGACTCTCGTCCAATGTCTTTGGAAACGCTTAAGCTCCTCCGCCCCGCCCCGGTGTTGGGTAACAGTCACCGTTTCCGCGTCGACGATCACCAGATCGTAATCCTCGCTGCGTTTCGCAACGGTCGCGAAGATTAACCCCAGGGCGAGGATTTCCAAACCGGCAAACGGAAAAACCACCCACAACCCTAAGGTTACGAAACTGAGCGCGATGGCCAGCGCAAGCACAGCAAAACAAATCACCACGACCGCAGCGGCGCGCGGCGACATGGAACAATTGGGACGAATCAGCGCCCTGAATTCCCCGGGAGAAGATGTGGCTACGCGGTCACGCATGGGCCGTAGCTCCAAGTCCTCCCGCCGCTCGGTTCTTGGTATGCCTTCGCGCTGTGGCGCTCGAATCGGTGCCGCAAATTAGCATACCCCGTCGGGACCCTGCAAGGCAGCGACCTGTAGGAGATAGGCGGCCTTGCGCCCCGTGTTAGCGCACATTGCCGAGGTAATGCTGCGCTTCGGTCAGCGGCTCGCCCAGCCACGGCAGCTCGCCGTACAGCGGCGCCGGCAGCCGCGCGCGCAGCGACGCCACGATATCGGCCGTGACCTCGCACTGCGGGTCGCAGTGATTCGCGATCCAGCCGGCGAAACGACACGGTCCCGTCGCGATACTTTCGCTGGTGAGCAGCGCATGATTGATGCAGCCGAGCCGCACCCCGACCACCAGTACCACCGGCAGCCCGAGATGCGCCGCCAGATCCGCGACCGTCGCGCGCTCGTCAAGCGGCACCCGCCATCCGCCTACGCCCTCCACCACCACTCGGTCAGCGCGGGTTGCCAGCACCTCGAAGGCCGCACCGACGCGATCCAGATCGATGCGGGTACCGCTCTGCTCAGCCGCGATGTGCGGGGCGATGGGGGGCGCAAACGCGTACGGGTTGACGAGCTCGTAGGCGGCGTGGACGTTGGCGGCCTGCTGCAACGCCAGCGCATCAGCGTTGCGCAGCCCCGACTCGGTGGCGTCGCAACCGCTCGCCACGGGCTTCATCGCGGCCACCCGATAACCCTGGCGCACCCAGGCCGCGACCAGCGCGCACGCCGCCACCGTCTTGCCGATCTCGGTATCGGTGCCGGTCACGAACACGCCGGCTACCGTCATCGACGCGTGATGGAGGACAGAGGAATCGCCACTTCCGTGTCCGACACGGCGCCCGGCTGCACCGCAGCACACCAGGCGTGCCCGTACACCACCTCGTAAGTCGTCAGCAATCGCCCGTCGCGGCGCGCTGCCTCGAGAGCGTCGACGAAGCGCTGAAACCGGGCACGGCCGGTCAGACCCCGGGCCCGTGCGCCGTCGGTGTTCGTCGCGCCGATCTGCTTCAACGCACCGAGCGCGTCGGCAACGTTGGCGTGCTCGATCTGCAAGCGGTCCACGTCCATCACCGGATCGGCGAATCCCTGCATGAGGAGGGCATCGCCGACATCGTGCATGTCCAGGAACCGGTGCACGTGCACGCCATCATCGGTGGTGGCCCACGCGCGACGCACTTCCTTAAGCGTATCGGGGCCGAAACTCGCGAACATGAGGAGGCCGCCGGGCCGCAGTACGCGGCGGAACTCCCCCAAGGCGGCCACCAGGTCACACCACTGCAGGGTCGCGGTGGACACCACCAGATCGACCGAGGCGTCGGCGAGCGGCAGCATTTCCGCATCCGCGTTGACCCAGCGCGCACGGCGCCGGAAGCGGCGCTCGCGGGCGCGGGCTTGCGCCAGCATCCCGACGGACAGATCGAGTCCCAGAATCGTGGCCCGCCGATACGACCGCTGCAGACACCGCACTAGATAGCCGGTGCCGCAGCCCACGTCCACGATGCGCTCGGGGACGAGCTTGATGAATTCCAGACGCTCCACCACCTCGTCGGCCATGCGTCGCTGCACCGTGGCGGCGCGGTCGTACTCGGCGGCGGCGCGGTCGAATTTGCGTTGCACCAGACGCTTGTCAAAGCGGGGCCAGCCGACCGTCAACTCCTCAACCTCCTCTAGTGGGCACGCATTAAGACACTCAACATGACCCCAGCCCGGCGGCCGCCGGCAACCGCGTGACCGCCGCTAGGGTCTCGAGCAGGCGGTCCACCTGCGCGGTCTCATGGGCGGCGGAGAACGTCACGCGCAGACGCGCGCCACCGGCCGGGACCGTAGGGGGCCGGATCGCCGGAATCCAAATGCCCCGCTCGCGCAACGCCTGGCTCATCGCCAATGCGGTGCCGGAATCTCCCACTACGACAGGCTGAATCGGCGTCTCGGAGTCGAGCAAGCACAGACCGAGCTCCCGGGCGCCGGCACGGAATCGGCGCACGTGCGCGTGCACGGTGCGGCGGCGCTCCGGTTCGTCCGCCAGAACCCGTAAGGCCGCGCGCACGGCGGCGGCGATCGCCGGCGGTGGCGCGGTGGTGTAAATATAGGTGCGCGCACGTTGGATCAGGGTTTCGATCACCGCCGCGTCGGCGGCGACGAACGCACCGAACACGCCGAGCGCCTTACCCAGGGTCCCCATCATGATGACCGGCCAGCGTATCGGTACCGTCGCCGTCTCCAGGGCGCCGGCACCGCGCGCACCGAGCACGCCCAGGCCATGTGCTTCGTCCACCAGCAGCGCAGCATCGTGGCGGCGGCACACATCGGTGAGCGCGGCGAGCGGGGCCACATCGCCGTCCATACTGAACACGCCGTCGGTGCTCACCAACGCGCGCCCGCGCCGGGGCGCCGCCAGTAGCCGCTGGGCGGCGTCGACATCGGCGTGCGCGTAGCGACGCCGCTGCGCCCGTGACAGTAACGCCGCATCGATCAGTGAAGCGTGGTTCAGCCGGTCCTCGACGATCAGATCGTGGCGGCTCAGGAGCGCCTGCGCCACGGCCAGATTGGCCATGTAACCGGTCGAAAACAATAGCGCCCGCTCGGCGCTCACGAACTCCGCGAGCTCTGCTTCGAGCGCATCGTGTTCACAAGTGTGGCCGCTGATCAGATGCGACGCGCCGGCACCGACACCGAATCGGGTACAGGCGCGCGTGAACGCCGCGGCGACGCGCGGATGGTTGGCCAGCCCCAGGTAGTCGTTGCTGCAAAAGCTCAACAAGCGCTCGCCCTCGACGTCGGCGAAAGCGCCGACCGGACCGGCGACCGAGCGTCGGCGGCGGAATCGCTGCTCGGCGTCGAGTGCGCTCAACCGCTCCTCGAGGACACGCTTCCAGGTCATCCCACAACACTCCGGCGGATGAATCGACGACCCGCTATGATGCGCCGCCCGCCTCCGGCACCAGTCCCAGGCGGGCGAACAGATCCCGATCACGGTCGGCCGGCGCATTGCCGGTGGTCAGTAATTTCTCGCCGTAAAACACCGAGTTGGCGCCGGCCAGAAAGCACAGCGCCTGCAGTTCGTCGGTCATGGCTTCACGTCCGGCTGACAAACGCACGTAAGACCGGGGCATCGTGATGCGGGCCACCGCAATGGTGCGCACCAATTCCAACGGATCCAGCGCGGGTACCCCGTCGAGCGGCGTGCCGGGCACCTGAACCAGCATGTTGACGGGAACGCTCTCGGGGGGCTCGGGCAGGTTGGCCAGCGCGGCCAGCAGCGCCGCGCGATCGTCACGACTTTCCCCCATGCCGACGATGCCACCACAGCAGACTTTGATCCCTTGCGCGCGCACCGCGGCCAACGTCGCGAGTCGATCCTGGTAGCCGCGGGTGGTGATGATTTCGCCGTAAAACGATTCCGAGGTGTCCAAATTGTGGTTGTAGTAATCCAGGCCTGCGGCTTTCAGCTCGGCAGCCTGGCCAGCATCCAGCATGCCCAAGGTCGCGCAGGTCTCGAGGCCCAGCGCCTTGACCCCGCGCACCGCGTGGGCCACTTGCCTTAGATCGCTGGCCTTCGGCGCGCGCCACGCGGCGCCCATGCAGAAACGCGTCGCGCCTCGGTCTTTCGCAGCTTGTGCCGCCGCCACGATGGCGTCTGCGTCCATCAAGGGCTCCGCCGCGAGTCCGGTATCGTAGCGGGCGCTCTGCGGGCAGTAGGCGCAGTCTTCCGGGCACGCGCCGGTTTTGATGTTCAAGAGCGTGGAAAGCTGTACCCTATTGGGGTCGAAGTGGTCGCGGTGCACGCCTTGCGCGCGGTACACGAGGTCGTTGAACGGCGTAGCGAACAGCGCCGCTACGGCGTCCACTTCAAAGCGTCGCTTGACGGGTACTGACGCAGAGTCGATAGGAGCGGCCATTTTTTTGATTTTCCAAGGAGTTAGGGAGATGCGTCAACCGCATAGAGTGCCATGGATTGACAACTTCGTCCAAACACTTTTCACCCACCTGTACCCCTGGCGGTGCTTGATCTGCGATGGGATCGCTGACCAGGACTATGGCTTGTGCCGCGGCTGCGAACGATCGCTGCCGAGTGCGGTGTGGGCGTGTCCGGTCTGCGCCCACCCCACCCCGGCGCTGGCGCGTTGCGGATCCTGTCTGCGTGCACCTCCGGCGTTTGATGGTGCGTACGCCGCGTTTCGCTACGCGCCGCCGCTGTCGGGGTTGATCCACGCGCTCAAGTATCGACAACGGGTGGATCTGGCGACGACGCTCGGCCGCCTGCTGGCGCACCGGGTAACGCCGCACCTGGTCGTGCGACCCGATGTGTTGATCCCGGTGCCTTTACATCGCAGACGACTGCGGCAACGCGGTTTCAATCAGGCACTGGAACTCTCGCGCCCGTTGGCGCGGGCCTTGCGGTTACCGATCGGTTTCGCGGTTCGGCGGCGCGACACGCCGCCACAGGCCGATCTGGACGCCGCGCTGCGCGGACCCAACGTGCGCGGCGCGTTTTGCCCCCCGCCCCACTTCGACGCCCGGCGCGCGGCCATCGTCGATGACGTGATGACCACCGGTGCAACTGCCGACGCCCTGGCGCGCGCCTTGAAACGCGCCGGGGCGCGGCACGTGCAGGTGTGGGTCCTGGCGCGCGCCTAGCCGCGTAGCGCTTGGACTAGAATACCCGCTATGGAAGTCAGCGCACGACACGCCGGCCTACCGCTCCGGACCACCGCCGCTGCCGCGCGCCGGCGACCGAACAGCGCCCGCGGTGCGTGGGTCCAGGGCTGATCCGCGAACCCCCGTCACCCATGGCCGCCTCGCCGCAATCCGCCGACCCCTGGGGCCCGGAATACTGGCGCGCGCTGTACTACTTCAATCTGTATCGACTCATGCTCGCGGTGGGTCTCTCGGCGCTCGCCGTCGGCGGCGCCGCGATGGTCGACCTGGGCGCCCGCTCGCCGCGATTGTTCCTGCTGGCGAGCCTCGCCATGCTGGTCGTCGCGCTCGTCAACATGGTGACCATCACCCAGGGACGGCCACGCTTCCGGCGCCAGGCGCACATCCAGTTCTTCCTCGATATCGTCCTGATCACGGTGCTCGCGTTTGCCAGCGGCGGCGTGACCGGTGGTTTCGGTTTGCTGCTCATCGTCTCGGTGGCCGCCGGCGGCGTCGTGCTGTCCGGGCGCATGACGCTGTTCTTCGCCGCGCTCGCCACCATCGCGAGCCTCGTCGAGCACACCGTCAGCCGCGTGTTCTACCAGTACAGCACCGGCTCGCTCGCACAGCTCGGGCTGTTGGGCTTAGGATTGTTCAGCACCGGATTGGTCTTGTATTTCGTTGCCTACCGCATCCGCAGCACCGAAGCCCTGGCCGACAGCCGCGCCGAGGACCTGGTCACGCTCGCGCACCTGAACGAGCTGGTGGTCGCGCGCCTGGAAACCGGCGTGCTCGTCATTGCCGAGGACGGCGCCATCGAGCTCGCCAACGACAAGGCACAACAGATGTTCGGCGGCACGAACCGCGCTCCCAAGCACTTGAACGATTTGCCGGCGCCGCTGCGCGCCGAGTACGACGAATGGCAAGCCGACCGGCAAGCCGAGGCCAGACCGTTTCGCATCGACGGCGGTCCGTACCTGGCGGCCCGGTTCATCGCCACCGGCGAGCACCCGGCGGCCGACACGGCCGTGTTCCTCGAAGACCTCTCGCAGGCCGAACAGCACGCCCAGCAGTTGAAACTCGCGGCGCTCGGGCGCCTGACCGCGGCGATCGCCCACGAGATCCGCAATCCCCTGGGGGCCATCTCCCACGCCGGACAACTCATGAACGAATCACCGGATCTGGCCCCACCGGACCGGCGTCTGGTCCGTATCGTCACCGAGCAGAGCAACCGCATCAACCAGATCATCAAGGGCATTCTGCAGCTCGGCCGACCGGGCACCGCGACCCCGGTGTTGGTGCAGCTCGACACTTGGCTGGTCGAGTTCCGCCGTTCGTTTGCGGAACTGAACCGCCTCCCGCCGGAGGTCATCGAGATCCGCGAGCCGGCCATCCAAGTGTGCGCGGACCCGGATCAGCTTCACCAGGTGCTGACCAACCTGTGCCACAATGCGTTGCGGCACAGCCCGCACTTCAACGGCGAGGCGCTGATCCGTTTGCAGCCAGGCTGGATCGAGGCGGACGAGATCGGTTATCTTGACGTCGTCGACCGCGGCAGCGGCATCCCACCCGAAAACCGGGATAAGATATTCGAACCTTTTTTCACCACCGCGCAAGGCAAAGGCACCGGTTTGGGACTGTACCTGTCCAGAGAGCTCTGCGAGAACAACCATGGAAGGTTGGATTACGTCGATGACGGCCTGCCGGGAAGCCGGTTCCGGGTGCAGTTCGCGCACCGCCGCCTGTGCGGCACAGCACCCGGGAACGCGTGATGAGCGCTGAGCAAAAAGTGCTGGTGGTCGACGACGAGCCCGACATTCGCGAGCTCCTCGCCGTCACCCTCGAGCGCATGGGTACCGGCTGCGAACTGGCCGGTTCGGTGGCCGAAGCGCGCGCCCAGCTCGCCGACCATACTTTCGCCCTGTGCCTCACCGACATGCGCCTGCCGGACGGCAGCGGCATCGAGCTGGTCCGGCACATCCAAAAACATCACGACGATCTGCCGGTGGCGGTGATTACCGCGTTCGGCAGTGTGGACACCGCCGTCGAAGCGCTCAAGGCCGGCGCATTCGACTTCGTCTCCAAACCCGTACAACTGGAAGACTTGCGCAACCTGGTGACCGCGGCGCTCAAGCTCTCCGCGGACGCACCGGTGGACCGGCGCAGCCGCTATACCCTACTCGGCGATTCACCGGCCATGCGTGATATCCGCCGCTTGATCGCCAAGGTGGCGCGCAGCCAGGCGCCCGCCTACATCAGTGGGGAATCGGGCACCGGCAAGGAACTGGTGGCGCGCCTGATTCATGACAAGAGTCCGCGCGCCGATCATCCCTTCGTGCCGGTCAACTGCGGGGCGATTCCTTCCGAACTGATGGAAAGCGAGTTTTTCGGTCACAAGAAAGGCAGCTTCACCGGCGCCGTATCGGACAAACCGGGCCTGTTTCAGGCCGCCGACGGCGGCACACTGTTCCTGGACGAGGTGGCGGAACTGCCGGCGTCGATGCAGGTGAAGCTGTTGCGCGCAATCCAGGAGCGGGCGGTGCGCCCGGTCGGCGCACAGACGGAAGTGTCGGTTAACGTACGCATCTTGAGCGCCACGCAGGAGAACTTAAGCGAGCTGGTCGCCGACGGTCGATTCCGCCAGGACCTGTATTACCGGATCAACGTCATCGAGCTCACCGTGCCCCCGCTGCGCGAGCGGGACGCCGATGTCGCGTTATTGGCTGAGCATTTTCTGCAGCGTATGGCCGGGGGTACGGACGGCTTGCGCCTGTCCGACGGGGCCCTGGGCGCGCTCAAAGCCTACCCCTTCCCAGGCAATGTGCGGGAATTGGAAAACACGCTGGAGCGCGCCGTGGCGCTGTGCGAAGGAGACGCCATCGAGGCGCAAGATCTGGGCCTGCGGGACGCCGCGGTGCAGACTCCTGCAGCGAGCGGCTTCGTGCCCGGTTCCGAACCCCTGGAATCCTACCTGGAGCGGGTCGAGCGCGACGCCCTGGTCGCCGCCCTACAGCGCACCGACCACAACAAGACGGCGGCGGCGAAGCTGCTGGGTATCTCGTTCCGGGCGCTGCGCTACAAGCTCGAGAAGCTCGGTATCGACTGACAACTGCCGTACAACGTCACCCGGCCTGCCGCAGGTCGGCAGATGGCGGCCCTGAATAACGCGACCCCGGCCGGGCAGCGCCTTCGTTTTTGTCACCCGATTGAACCGCAACTTATTGATTTTCCGCATTATCATATTTTTTCCGCGGGACAGGTGGAAACTGGCACGCTATCTGCTAAACCTTGGGGGGACAACTGACGGATTCACCGCTGGCGGCTCGGCCGGCTCAGTGGGGAGGTCTGAGGTGTCTCGGAAAACCCGGCCAAGGGACTGGCCGCTTTTCCGCGACTTGAAGGTTTTAACTTAACGGAGGTTTTTTATCCATGAAGAAGCAACAGGGTTTTACTCTTATCGAACTCATGATCGTGGTGGCGATCATCGGCATCCTGGCCGCGATCGCGATCCCGGCGTATAAGGACTACACGATCCGCGCCAAGGTGTCGGAAGGCGTGCAGCTGTCCGCGGCCGCTAAACTCGGCGTTGCCGAATACGTCGAATCCGAGGGTATCTGGCCCGTGACTAATGCGGAAGCCGGCGTCGCCACGGCAGCCAGCATCTACGGCAACTACACCTTGTCGGTAACCGTCGGCACCGATGGTGTGATCACCATCCTGTATGACGATGGCGGTACGGTGGACGCGCCGACCGAGATCGAGGGCGACGTGATGGTATTGACGCCGACTACGACCGGCGGCTCCATCACCTGGGATTGCGTAACCGGCAGCACCGTTTCTCCGCGTTACCGTCCGGCCAACTGTCGTTCGTAACGTCCGTTCGACCTGAGCAATAAAGACCCCGGCCTTGTGCCGGGGTTTTTTTTTGCGTCGAGACACGAGTACTCTGTCTCTACATTGCCTTAAGAAGCCGCCTTCTCTATTCGATGGACAACCAGACTCGAATTACCACACTGACGGTAATAGGGCTTTTCGTTTTGCTGGCTATCGGACTTTTTGTCTACTGGCCGGGACAGTCCGGTAGCTTCATGCTCGACGACCACCCGAACCTGCGCGATCTCGGCCGGCATCTGAACCTATCCGACCGAGAACGTTTGTTCGAGTTCGTGCTCTCGGGGCTCTCCGGCCCGACCGGGCGACCCTTGTCACTCGCCTCGTTCCTCATCAACGACTACGCCTGGCCCAGCGACCCCGAGCCGTTCAAATACACCAACGTGATGCTGCATCTTTTGAACGGCGCACTGGTGCTCTGGTTGGTGTGGTCGCTGACCGGCCTGATGAACAAGCTGGACGCCCGGCGGCGCTCTTTCGTGGCGCTGACTGCGACGGGCATATGGCTGCTGCATCCGCTCAATGTCTCCGCGGTGCTGTACGTCATCCAACGCATGACCGAACTTTCGGCGTTCTTCACCCTCGCCGGGCTCGTCTGTTACGTCAAAGGACGCCTGGCGAGTGTGACGCGTCCCGCGGCCGGATGGACCCTGATGAGTGTCGGGATTGTCGTCGGTGGAGGCTTGGGCGTTTTGTGTAAGGAAAACGCCGTCTTGCTGCCCGTGTACGCCGCCGTCCTCGAATACACGCTACTTGGCACTTACGGGGTGTCGCGTCCCCGACACTGGCGCCCTTGGGCCGCTATTTTCCTGGCCACACCGATTGCCGGGCTGGTCGGTTGGCATGTCCTGAATTTCGAACGGCTCAGCAATGGCTTTGCCATTCGCCCATTCACCCTGGTCGAACGCCTGCTGACCGAAGCCCGCGTGCTGTGGGATTATCTCGGCAATATCCTGATCCCACGACGGTTCGGGACCGGAATCTTCCACGACGACTTTGCGATTTCGCATTCGCTCTTCGATCCCTGGACAACACTCTTGGCGGTCGGCGGCTTGGTTGCAATCGTGGCGCTCGCTTGGATGCTGCGTCGACGGGAGCCGCTCGTCACGTTTGCGGTGTTCTGGTTTCTGGGGGGACATGCGCTGGAAGCCGGGGTATTGCCGCTGGAGCTCTACTTCGAGCACCGTAACTACCTGCCCATGATCGGACCTCTGTTGGCCGTGGTGTACGGACTGACACGGTTACCGGTAACCCTTCGCAGTGTCGGTTATGCAGCGGGACTGGGTCTGCTCGTCCTGAGCGCTGTCGCGACCTGGCAGAACACGACCCTGTGGGGAAACCCGGCTGTGATGGCCGAAGTCTGGGCCGACGAACACCCGCGTTCGCCCCGCGCGCAGCAATTCTCGGCCGACCTCTGGTCTCGCCTGGGACACTATTCGAAAGCAAAAACCCGTTTGGAACGGTTGCTGGCCGCGAACCCCCGGCATTCCAGCGCTTACGTACAACTGATGCAGATGGATTGCCTCATGGACGCACCGGTAGATCGCCGGCAATATCGGCGCGTCCTTGAAGGGCTTAGTAAAGGTATCGCCGATCCCGCCGTGCATACGACGATCGCCTGGCTCGACCGCCGCGTGCGTGAAAACCGGTGTCCGGAATTGACGTATATGGACATCGATAAGCTGATCGCCACGGCGTTGCAAAACCCGTCTTTCACCGAGCGGCGTGCAATGGCCGCGCATTTGTACAAGGTGCAAGCGGACAGCCTCCTCGCTCGGCGGAATCCGGCCGCCGCTGCCGACGCGCTGACGAATGCACTGAAATACGTCCGTAATGTCGACCTGGCACTGATGAAGACGAGCGTGTTGGTCGCCATGCACGATTACGACGCGGCCTTGCGCGTGGTCGAAAAAGCGCGCGCCTGGGATCGCAGCCCCTTGTTCGGAATTTCCCGCCGCCAGCGCGACATCGATGCTTGGCGAGCGTTTATAATGGAACAAAAGGAGCGAGAGCCGCATCGTGGCCATTGACCCGCATGACGTCAGCGTTGTTCTTCCGTGCTTGAACGAGCATCAATCGATTGCCGATATCACAAAACGGTTGAACGAGGCGCTTCCCGGGGCGGAAATCATCGTCGTGGACGACGGTTCGGCGCCGCCGATTACGGAACTGGACGGCGCCGTCATACTGCGCCACCCGTACAACATTGGCAACGGGGCAGCGATCAAGACCGGCGCCCGACACGCGTCCCGGGACTTTATCGTATTCATGGACGCCGACGGCCAACACGACCCCGGCGATATCGTGCGGCTCCTCGGAAAACTCGCGGAGGGTTACGACCTGGTCGTCGGGGCCCGCGGCGTCGACAGCCAGGCCTCCACGGGGCGGTCGATCGCCAACTACATCTACAACCGCTTCGCGTCTGCGTTGACCGGCTTCAAAATCGCGGACCTCACATCCGGTTTTAGGGCGGCGCGCACAAAGGCTTTCAAAAATTTTCTCTACCTGCTACCGAACGGGTTTTCCTACCCCACGACCAGTACGATGGCCTTTTTCCGCTGCGGTTATTCGGTGGCTTACGTACCGATCAAAGCGGCCCAGCGCCTGGGCAAGAGCAAGATTCGGGTGCTCAGAGACGGATTAAAGTTCCTGGTGATCATCCTGCGGATCGGTACCCTGTTCTCCCCCATGCGGTTCTTCCTTCCGTTGAGCTTTGTGATTTTCCTCGTCGCCACCAGCTATTACGGATATACCTACTTCACCGCGAACCGTTTTACCAACATGAGCGCGGTGTTGTACCTGTCTTCTCTATTCACTTTCCTGTTCGGGATCATTTCCGAACAGATTTCCGCGCTTCACTATCGGTACTCGGAGGAACGGCGGCGTTCGACCGACGTGCGGACCCGGGCCAGTGACTTCCGAATCGGCGCGCCCGAGCCGCGCCAGGCGTCGACAAGAAACCGTTAAGCCAAATGCTTTTCTAGTAAATCGGCGATCTGCGCGCTGGGGCTTTCTTGGGCAGCCAGCGTAGGTTTGCGCCGATAGGTCTCGGGGTTTTCCAGGAACCGCTCGGTTTTCGTATCGTCAAAGCCGGACAGCAGTACGTTCTCCCCCAAACCTTCGTCGCGTTCGGTGGTCTCCCGCAGCACGAGACAGGGCACCCCCAGATAAAAGGCTTCCTCCTGAATGCTGCCCCCGTCACTGATGATGAAGCGTGCCTTCGACACGAGGTGCAGGAACGATACGTGATCCAGCAGGGGAATCAGTATGACCCCCGCTTCGGCCAACCGCGAGGTCAACCCCGCGGCGGCCAACCGTTTTGCGGTGGGTGGATGTTGAACAAAAAACACCGGTGTTTGCTGTTGTGCCTTGATGATGAGGTCCACCGCGCGATTCAGGCGCTTTCTGTTGTACAGGGTTTCCAGCCTGTGGATCGTCGCCACCGAGTAGCGCTCGGGCGTACCGGGCAGCTCTTTGGCGGGCCGAGACAAGTCGTGTCGGACGACATCAATAGACGTGTTCGCGGACAGTTCGTGCGTTCGCGCGCCCAAGCCCATGCGGGAGAGATTCGCTGCTGCCGTCCGCGACGGTGCGAAGAGGACCCGCGACATCCGCATGACCCAGATTCGCACGATCTCTTCAGGAAACGGGTGGAAGTAGTTCCAGCTCCGTAAACCCGCTTCTACGTGCGCCACGTCCTGGCCGGCGCGTCTCGCGATCAGCGTGCTCAGGAACGTAGACATCGTGTCCCCATGCACGAGGCCGATGCCGCGTACACCGCCAAACACCGCACGGCGCGTCGCATTTCCGTTAAGAAGATACCGCTTTGTGAGATACAGAATCCAACGCAACCCTTCGGTGAGCGTCGATACGCCCTTGTCGGAGGGAAACAAGCGAATATCAGGTTCCCTGACGCCAAACTCCTCGATGATTTTCCGCACCAGCGCGCCGTGCTGACCGGTATCGATGAGCCGATACGGCCAGTGCCGCCGTTCGAATTCGCGAACGATCGGCACCATTTTTATGAACTGCGCTTTGGTGCCGATGAATATCGAAATCCGGGTATCCCGTCCAGCCTCCAATCGTTGGCTCATTTCACTCCGTTTTAGCACCGTGATTCGAGAACGCATATTGCTACGACTCGCCGGTCGGTGCGCGCAACTACGCTTTCACTCAGCTGACCCGGTTCCGGGAATGCAACGCAGAATGACCGCCTGTCTCCATGCACACATCGCCGCCATTGCAAATTGCCCCCACCAGAACGTCCCTAAGTAGTGTCTCTAAGTAGTATAGACGTCGCATTCGAACGCCTTTTCTATGACGCCCCCGGCTACGATTCGACCGCGCCCGGATGCCCTTTCCCAGCCGTGACATAGCCAGTGCGCTGCCGTCCTGTCGCTGTGTCCGATCTGTCCCGGCTATCTTTAGGCCCTCTACTTACTGTATCAACGATTTACGTGCACAAGTCGCTTTTTGCGGACGTTTGCTTCGCATTCATTACCGTGGCATTGTTTCCGTTGAGCATTTCTACTATATCTTTACTTTATGCGACCGGAACCACCCCCATTACCCCCACTTCGCTCGACGCGCCTCCCGGCTCATTCCTCTATTGTGTCTTTCAGCGCGCGATCAAGTTCGTTCCGTGCAGCGCGTACGCATGGGCGCTGAGCGCCCGTTTTTCTCCATCGTTACAGCGTCCCTCAACAACGCGTCGACGCTGGGCGACACGTTGAATTCAGTCAGCACTCAGCGTTTCGATAGTGTAGAGCATATTGTTATCGACGGTGACTCACAGGACGATACGCTCCGTATACTCAATTCTTTCAAGGACAAATACAACCTGAGGTGGTCTTCCGAACCCGACCAGGGTATCTCCGACGCACTAAACAAGGGGATCCGCCTCGCTACAGGGCGATACATTCTGATAATACAGGCGGACGATTTCCTCTACGGCGATGACGTCCTCGCCCGTGCATATGAGCTTCTTCGAAATGAGCAGTACGACATCTACAGCTTTCCGGTCTTCGTGATTTACCAGAACGGCAGGAAAGTGCTTTACGGTCCACGCAAATACACCAGACTTCGTTATCACTTTAAGAACATCTTTCCGCATCAAGGGACTTTCGTGCACTCGCGCATGTACGATCGCATCGGTCTATTTCGCGATGAGTTAAAGATATCCATGGACTACGATTTCTTTTATCGCTGCATGAATGCTAACGCCTCGTTCTGTAAAGGCACCATCCCGCTCGCCGTCTGGCGCGGCGCAGGGGTCAGCGATACGGAGAAATATCGGCGCATTAAAGAGGAAATGCGGGTGCAGGATTTCAACGAAAAAAACGCACTCTGGCGGGCCGCGCAGAAGCTGTTTCGTGTGCTCTACCTCCCCTACCGAAGGATACATTCGATCGTAAGCCGCTCTTACGATTCGAACCAATCTCCCCGCTCCACTATGTGAACTAAATCACGTGTATTCTTTTCAAAATCCATCTCAGGGGGGCGCTCGCTCTCCATACCGGTGAGGCATACATGTTGCGTAGCCGATGGTAAGCCTCTCCAGGGGATATGTCCGACATCTCCTTTCGCGATTTCGTTTTTTTCCAGAACTTCAACGCATCGTCATATCGCTCGTCCTGTATGAGCCGGCAAAACGTCTCATATTTATTCGGCACCGTACCAAATATGTCGTCCGGCATGGCATCAAACACTCCTTTCCACTTCTTGAAATGATTGTGCAACTCATTACGATCAAGCACTTTTTCGGCTCGAACTAGATTGCCGTAGGCATTTTTTATCGTTTTTCGGCGCATTTCCTCCAGCACAAACCGGCGCCCGTCCGCCTCCACAATAGCGAGCGCCTCCATAAGGTTCTCTCGGGCGTCGTATATTTTTTGCTTATTCGCGTGCGTGACCTGCCTACCCCAACGGTAGAAATACGTGGGTCTGTTGGTAATCGATATAGACTTGGCACGCAGATTAGTCCTAATTGAAAATATTATATCCTCGGCATACCGCGGAGGTTTGAAGAAGAACTCGTTTTCCAACAAGAATTCTCGCCTTAGCAACTTATTCCATGCGGAATGGTTATATACGAGGTACGGATAATTTGCGATATTTATTCCTCTGAGCTCACACAAAATGTGTTTTCCATCTACAGGATATTTTGATACTGCCTTGCCAAACACTATGTCATCATTGTTGGCTGACGCGATGTCGTACAATGCCTGTAGTGCATACTCGTCCACCAAATAGTCATCGGAATCGAGAAAATAGACATACTCACCCCGCGCGTGCCGCACACCGGTGTTGCGCGCTTCACCCAAGCCTTTGTTCACTTCGTGCCGCAGTTGAATGAACCTGCCGTCCAAATGAGCGTATCGATTGATGACCGTCTGTGAGTTGTCCGGCGTTACATCGTTGACGGTAATAATTTCAATATCGGACAACAATTGATTCACGACTGAGTCCAGGCACTCTGGCAAAAACGCCTCCACGTTGTACACTGGAATGATTACGCTGACAGCCGGTGTTTCCATATCTATTTGCTTTTCCCGGGAGTGGTTTGCATGCCCTATCGTCCTATCTGGGACTGGCGCCAAAAATCTTTCTTATCCGTGCCTGTAGGTTTTTCCGCAGACTGCGTCGGGGGCTCGCGCTCGATGCTATTTGTGCTTCGCTCGCCATGTCCGCAATGTTGCACTCCATGCTTCTCGTAAAGAGCTCACTTTTCTCCGAATGCTTCTTCAAGAGCCTTAAGCGGGCATCGACAGTCAGCTTTCCCCGCATCTTCATCAAGTCCAGATCTTCATCGTCCAAGAAAGGAAACATCTCCTTGAACAGACGTACCCGCTCTCTGTGCCTTTGGTCCTCAGACGTATAAGAAACCCCCGTATTTCTGTGATTTAACAAGGGCTTGTCGACGTGCTTGAAAGTACAACCGCCCTGGTACAGGCCCAGGATGTACACATAGTCAGCCAAGATCGAATATGATTCGTCATAGTAGCCGTATTTGTTGTAGACATCCTGTTTTACCAACATTGTTTCGTGACGAATCGGCGTGCCTCGGGTAAATATACCGTCATGCAGCCAACCCCGAAGGACATTGATCGTTCGGCCGTGTTTATCTATTTCCTGCGCGTCGGCGTGGGTAACGTCCGCACCGCTAAGCATGGCCGTGTGAGTCAAATCGCTGATCGCGGTCTTTTCGTACCAATCGTCAGAGTTGAGTAATATGATGTAGTCGCCAAAGGCGAGACTCAGCCCCTTGTTCATCGCGGCGTAAATACCTGCGTCTGGTTCCGAGAGGAAATAGTCCAATTCGTTGCCGTAGCCCCGAAGTTTCTCGAGTGTTCCATCCGTCGATGCACCATCGATGACAATGTATTCAATATTGTCGTACGTTTGCCCCAGTACCGACCCGATACATTGATCTATATGCGCGACGCCGTTATATACAACGGTAATTACCGTTACGAGCGGCTTTCCAGCGCGCGATTCCTTGTACCGCTTCGCCAAGCGGAGTCCACCTTCCTCGCTATTTGGCTGTGACTTCGGGTGCTGCAGGTATCTACCGCAGCACCCTGGGTTGTCGGTGCTAGGAATCCTTCCCGTTAAGTTTCTTGTCGTACTGTTTTCCACCAGAGAATTTCCGCCGCTTCAGTTTTCAATCATTTAACCGGCCACAACAGCCGATAGAGAACCCGGCCGCACCAACCACAACAACTTGGTGCGCAACTGAATACGTCTCAAGCCCGCTTGAAGCTAAAGCGCACGTCCTAACCCGCATTGTCATGCGGTTTTCTCGGGTCTCGCCGAACTCTTCATCCAGTCCCACCCCAGCAGCTGCTCGTCTTCGCCTGTCAACTCGGCCCCTGCCGCCCGCCTGTACACGGCGCGGTAGGCCTTTGCTGTACGCTCCCAACTGAAATCTTCAAGCCGCTTCTCACCCAGGGCGACGAGTTCCTTGCGCTTTTCGGGCTGCGTCGCCATTATCTCCAACGCCTGTGAGATGGATTCGACGGAGTAAGGGTCGAAAAGCAAAGCCGCGCTGCCAACCTGCTCGGGCAAGGAGGTAACGTTGGCGCAGGCCACCGCTACCTTCTCCTGCCACGCCTCAAAAACCGGACCGCTAGCCGCCTCAAAAAGTGTAGGCACAATGACGAATTGGGCGTTCCTATAGAAATGCACCATCTCTTCATTCGACAACAAGCCGACGAAATTCACCTGCTCATGCAAGTCTAGTTGATCGACGGTATCCTGGATAACCCCCCCTCGCTGTTTCAGATCGCCGGTAAGCACCAAATTCACTTTGATGTCTCTTCTGTCTCTGACGGCTGCCAAAGCTTTCAGCAGCCTGACGTGGTTTTTGTGCGGCCACATCATTGCCGGATAGAAACAGAATTCATCAGGCAACCGGTACTTCTCACGTATGGACCGGGTGGTACCCTGCACGTCATAAGTTGCCGTGGGGGGCGCCCAGGGAATTACACAGACCTTTTCGCTGGTGAGCGCGAAATGTTTCACTATATCCTGCTTGATCCAATCAGAAGCGGTAATTACCGTATGCGATAAACGACAACCAGCGCGATAGATGGCGTCACGCCAGGCCAGGGTTCGGGCGTCGAAGTTGGATGGGAAATGCAGATGCTGAAGGTCATGGGGGTTATAAACCGTCGGGACGCTACAAAGCACATAATTTTGATAGGGAAAGTGTATGACATCGCAACCGAGCTCCTCGTAGAATCCGTCGGAAACAGGAATCTGCGGCCACGACACTCGGCTTGCGAGCTCCCTTTGTATGACGCGCTTCAGGAAAAGACGCAACAACTTTTCCAGCTTCGTGAGGGTCACCCCAGTCTCACGCTTCTCCGGCGCAACCACAATTCTTTGGTTCGGTCCGATAATGCCTTCAGGCCAGGACGGATCCTTCCCCGATGTGATAATCCGGTATTCCTCCGGACCATCCAGTTCGCCGAGTGCGTGTATTAGTGCGGCAAGAAACGTTTCGATCCCACCCCTGCCGGCGCCTGGTGACAATTGTGCGTTAACACCTACCGTGATGCCATCACTCACCGATGTCCGCCCTCCCCGACGCGGTCGGCTGATCTGACAGGATTGCGTCATACTCGTCCATGGTGCTTATCCACCTTTCTTCGCCGTTCGTTATCCTAATCTTCGCGCCTGCGTAAGGCGGAAAATGCATGGCGCGCAAGAACCTCTCGACCTTTGTCCTGGGCCAACTGGTATCGATGTATCCATCATACGGAACCCGCCTGGGGTAATAGCTCCCCGCGCCTATCTGTGGCACCTCCGCCAACTCTCCGGATGACACCGCTTCAAACACGGACCCAAAGGCTCGCATACCGACATCAATCAAGCGATGGTAAAGCGAATAAGCGGTGTCTTGTCCAAGAATGGGGACGGATTCCTGGTAGACAATCGCGCCGGTGTCTATTTCTTCCTCCATCACATGAAATGAAATACCTGTCTCCTCCTCCCCATTTATGATTGCCCACGGTGCAGAGAACGTTCCTCGATAATTTGGAAGAAGGGATGGGTGCAGGTTTATTGACGCCAACGGAATTCGCCTCAATATCGAACCGGGCACAATGTCTCGATAATACAGAGAAAACAACGTGTCGGGCTCGAATTCCTCGACCCACCTATGTACGAGATTTGTCTTTATAGATTCCGTCTTCGTATCGATTCCGTGTAGCTTCGCGTAATCGAGCAGGAAATTGTTTCGACCCGTTGCATGGCTCAATAGTTTGATGCTTCTCGGCTGTATACCGATACTCAGTAGATGCTCTATCGCCCTTACACCAGGCGTGTAAAACGCGGCAAGAAGTATTTTCACAATGTGGTTACGCGTTGGGCAACAAGAAAGGGTTACTCACTAAGTCTCAGCCCTCATCCGATCGCTCGATCTTGGGCTATCCTCATAAATACATACCATTTACCGTCAGCCATGGAGCGAGTGCGATGTTCGCGGGATATTGATCAGCCGGGCGATCTCTCCGATACATCTTTTCGCCGCGCTGCCGTCCGCATAGCCACTATATACCTCGGCTGTAACGCGACGCATGTGATCACCGTAGGCACGCAGTATCTCCTCCGGGCGTTCACAGCCGCGGATTATGTTCTGCCCTAACTGCTCAAAGTCGCTCACAATAGGTCCAAAACGGTACTCCGGCCCGTAAGAAAAACCCTTGGAAAACGGCACTTCAGTGTCAATAAATATAGTCGGCCTACGCAGCACGAGAAAATCGAACACGATGGAAGACCAGTCACTGACTAAAACGTCACTGATGTAGAGCAGGGCTTCGGTATCCGGATATGTGGATGGCGGGACAAACTTAACGTTAGGCAATCCTTCGTATTCGCCCGCCGCCGTGTTCAGATGGGTCCGAAACACGATGTAGAAATCTGACCGGACGGCTATTTGGCTTACGCCACCGAAGAATTCCGCCGGCGCCATGTCGAACGGTATATGAGAGTGCGCCTTACTACCATGATTCCATGTCGGTGCAAATAATACTAATTTCTTGTTTGCCTCGGAAATACCTAAATCGCACAGTATTTCCTGACGATCGTACTCGTTGTTTACAAGCGCATCGGTGCGTGCGTATCCAGTCACCTTCACCTGCTCCCGGGTAAAACCGAATCGCTTTTCGTACATTACTTTCATCGAAGGCGAAGTTACAAAAGTCGCCGTGTAACCGTGCAACCAGTGAAAGTCCGCTTGATCGAATCCTTTAAATGGAATTCCATGCCATACGTCTATGAATTTGACCTTCGTTAACTTCTTTAGAAAGTACAAGGCGTGCGGTCCATGATCCGAAACGACGCACGCGCTCCTACATACGGAGACAGCATCTTTAAGGTTCAGGCCACTTAAAACATTCACTCCTGCTTTCTCCAGTTGTCTGTGGTAGACCGGATCAACAACAAGAAAGGATACTTCGAACCCTTCGAGCTTCTGCTTTTCCAAATAGCGATATAATGCCTTTAGGTTTCCATTAAACTTGTGGCCATACAGAACTAAACGTCTCTGCTGGTCTCTTACCGCCCATCGACACAGCACACCGGCCAACACGTTCGTGGCGAAAACGAACAGATAAAACCAATGCCTTGGGTTTGCTTTGTCGATTTTCACCGCAACAACCGTGCGTCTAGCGTCGAATTTTCTCGATTACCGCAGTGGTCGAGATGGCGGGCGTCCGGGGCAAATAGACCACTTCACAAATGTCACTAAGGTGATCGAATTTTCCCGCCCAATCATCGCCCATGACCAAAACATCGGCGCGCTGTTCGATTATGTATTGTCTCTTCTTCTCCAACGATTCCTCTAGAAACACGTTTTCCACTACCCGTAACCCACTGATCAACAGCATGCGTTCCTCTTGATCATAAACCGGATAACGGCCCTTTTTCTTATAGTTCAATTCGTCGGATGAAACCCCGACAGCGAGACTACCGCCACGCTTCCGGGCCCGCTCTAAAAGCTTCAGGTGCCCGACATGAAAAACGTCAAAGGTGCCGAACGTGATGACTCGTGTTTCGTGTAGCGTCATTTGTTTTCGTTAGGCGTTGAAATCCAAATTCCGGAGCAACTGCGCACGTCAAACACCGCAAGGTCGGTTGGTTTACCAATAACTGTTTGAATTTGCGCAACTTGTCCTCGGTTCGTACCAAACCAGCGTTCGCAGTGACCGGCCCCAGTTCGTAACGAGCAAGCCTCCCCTAGGCAGCCGACTCTTGCAGAACTTCCCGGTAGACGTTCAGATAGTCCGCCACACGATTTCTTTCATCGTGTAATTCCTCAGCGTACTTGCGCACCTTCCTCGACAAAGACTCTGCGGGTTGACCAAGCACCCAGCGTATTCCCTCCGCTAGCTCCTCCGGTTTGTAGGGCGTGGCCAGGAACCCGGAGTCCTTGTGCCGAATCATGTCCGGCATTCCTCCCACATTGAAGGCGACACATGGCGTTCCACACGCCGTGGCCTCTTTGATGATATTGGGAAGATTGTCCATTTCGGCGGGAAACACCACGACGTCCGCGGAGCAATAAGCCGATACAAGCTCGCCTTCATCCACCAGGTTGCCTAAAAAATGTACTTTATAGCCATGCAGAACCGCATCGCGGTCACCGTCTGCACCAAAAACGACGAGTTCGCATTGATCCGGATCGTGACTTTTCGCAAGGACTCGTAACGTATCCGGAAGATATTGGTACCCCTTGCGGCGATCTCTGGTCGCATTCAAGGCGCCGAACAGGATGAGCCGCTTCCGATTCGGCAGCCGAAATGTTTGTCGCGCCAGCTTTTTGCGAATCGGTCTGTACTTTTCCGAATCTATCGGATTGGGAATATTGACGACTCGGTAGTCGTGAAATAGCTTGCTCTGCGACGCGCATTCGGCCATCCACCTGCTCGGGCAGGTAATGGTGAACCGGCTGCCTCGCCAACAACGCCGCTTATACGCCCAAACCAGCCGGTTTACGTCAATTCCGGTTTGCGTCTTCGGTCGATTTTCCTTTTTGTATCCCTCCATGAAGCGTTTGGGATCATTGGGTAGCATGTAGTGCTCGGCCCCACTGAACGCCCACATATCGGGCATTTTCCACACAATCGGACTACGCACCTTCGTAATCTCCGAAATGCTGATCATGCTGGCCCCGACCCAATGAAACTGTACTATGTCACTCCCCAATCTGTTTATGATCCGGTGCGTGCCCGTTGGGAAAATATTCAGCGAGTGATAGACCGTATTTGATGATCTCTGCAACTGTAACAGGCGACGCGACAACACCCGCCACACCAGCAGAGCCGCACGATTAGCGGGAGCGAGTCGTATTATTCTCGGATCATCACGCCGCTTATTGATTACCAACATGCGACTATCTATACCCACTTTAGACATAGCGCGATGTAAGCGATAGGCCCCGATTCCCGCGCCGTCGCAACTTTCGGAGCGACAAACGTGGAGAACGCGGATACTATCGAGCCCCATCGTTACGAAACCAGTTCCAGGTTTTCTTGAACCCTACCTCCAGCGTTACGGTCGGAGCATAAGCAAACGCCTCTGCAGCTTTCGATATATCGCAGTACGTATGTCTTATTTCACCTGGCCTGAATTCCTCGAATTTCACCTCGAATTCCCTGCCTACAACGGATCGAGCGACCTCCAACACATCATTCACGGAATTGGGCTTTCCCTGGCCCAGCTGGAACACGCCTGATACTCGCTTTTCGATAGCCTTGCCGATCCCGTCGACCAAGTCATCGACATACAAAAAATCACGGGTCTGGCTGCCGTCACCGTAGACCGTCACTACCCCCTTGTTCACGATGTCTTTGATGAACCTGGCTACCACACTGCCTTTGTTACGCGAGTGGGGTCCATACAAGTTGGAAAAACGTAAGCTAACCGCACTAAGCCCATAGGACTGTGCATACGCCGAACAATAACCTTCCGCGGAGAGTTTCGAGGCGCCATATGGTGACGCAGGTTTTGCCGCCATCTCCTCGTTGACCGGCGGAGGCACCTCGCCCAGAATCGCACCGCCCGTAGACGCATTGACGATCCTTTCGACCCCTTGTCGTCGCATGCTTTCCAGCACGTTGAAGGTTCCTAGCACGTTGATATCGAAATTGAGGACGGGATCTTCGATGGAGTCCATGACGCGGGTATGTGCGGCCAGGTGCACTACAACATCCACGTTCTTCACCACGCGATCCACGACACCCACATCTCTGATATCGCCCTCGACAATCTCGACCCGATCCGAGGGTTCGAGGTCGCCACTTACATTGGTCATATTGTCCAACACGACCACCTTATACCGTCCCTCCGCGACAAGGCGCGGAATTAGGTTGGTACCGATAAATCCAGCGCCACCTGTCACGAGTACACGTTCCATCTTACGTCCTCTTGTTGCGATTAGTTCCGGTTCGACTTGAAACCCAAGCTTCCTTTTTTCCCGATGGCCAAAACCGTTGGGAGACACCGCGGTTTACGCCGCCGATTTGGTCTTCACTCCTCGTATATCGTATACACACACTCAATATTGGCCGTTGATGCTCCCACGATTACCTTTTACGCAGCCGGACATACCGTTACACCCACCAGGAACCACGGCGGAATATAGATGGGCCGAAGTCAGTAGAAATTGGAAACCAATACAAGTGTGATATCTCGGTTCACCGCTGTGCGTAGAAACTCGTACCTGCACAGACGTGAAAAGGCTCTTCGCTATTCGATATAGCCCGCCAACGCCCCGCATCCGGGTGCCGAAATATTTCCTTGATTTAATAGCAACCATATATAAGATTTACAAGTAAGGACGGCATCTACTTGACGTGATTCCTGACATTTTCAAGCAAAGGGACCAAACCATGGGCAAGCGAGTACTAGTACTGGGTGGTGATGGATTTTGTGGTTGGCCAACATCTCTCCATCTTTCACAACTTGGGTATGACGTAACAATCGTTGACAATTTGGTGCGTCGCAACATTGATAATGAGCTGGAGGCCTATTCGTTGACGCCCATCGCACCCATGGGTGCTCGTCTCGGGGCCTGGCGTGAAGCAACGGGTAAGAACATAGACTTCTTAAACTTCAACGTCGCAGAACACTATCACCGTCTGCTTACCTTATTGGAAGACCTGAGGCCTGATGCTGTGGTTCACTTCGCCGAACAGCGTGCGGCTCCTTATTCGATGAAGTCTTCATGGCATAAGCGCTACACGGTATCCAACAACATCAACGCCACCAACAATCTGCTTGCTGCGATCGTTGAGTCGGGAGTTGATACCCACGTCGTACATCTGGGAACAATGGGCGTGTACGGCTACGGCACCGCTGGCATAAAGATTCCCGAAGGTTACTTGGAAGTGAACGTTATGACCGAGGACGGCGACCAGGTAAGACAAGAGATACTGTACCCCGCGAATCCCGGTAGCATTTACCACATGACAAAAACCCAGGACCAACTTTTGTTTGCTTACTACAACAAGAACGACAATGTCCGGGTTACCGACCTCCACCAAGGCATCGTGTGGGGCACTCAAACCAACGAAACCAGTATGGACGACCGACTCATTAATCGATTCGATTATGACGGCGACTACGGAACGGTTCTCAACCGCTTTCTGATGCAAACAGCCATCAACTATCCTCTCACCGTACATGGTACCGGCGGGCAAACCCGAGCCTTCATTCATATCCAAGATACCGTCCGATGTGTTGAATTGGCGATCGCGAATCCACCACAAAGTACCGACCGCGTGCGCATCATGAACCAAATGACCGAGACCCACCGCGTACGGGACTTGGCGAAACTTGTTTCGGAAATGACCGGGGCCAAGATTGAATACGTACCCAACCCGCGCAACGAGGCGGACGAGAATGAACTTCGCGTCGACAACCAATCGTTGCTGGAACTTGGTTTGCAACCGATCACACTTGAAGCGGGTTTAATGTCCGAAATCACCGACATCGCCCGGGCTTTCGCACATCGTTGCGATCGCTCGAAGATACCTTGTCTATCGAAGTGGAATCCCCGGGAAGAAGAGCCAAAGCAGAAGAAAGCCATATAACTTAAGTCACCGACTCGATTAACGCATCGCAGATGCGCAATATCTCTTCGTTTTTCAGTTCCGCATAAGATGGAAGATTAATGCCTCTTGATGCGAGTTCCTCCGCGATCGGATAAGACCTACGCTGCGTCGATTCAGCATACATCGGCAACTTGTGCATCGGAACGAAAAACGGTCGAGTCTCGATGCCAGCCTCCAACATTTTCGACATCACCTCATCCCTTGAGCGCGGGCAGGTCTCCGGCAGTACAACACTTGGCAGCCAGTACGCGTGTTTGGCCCAGGGCTGTTCGACTTGTAGCAAGTAGCCGTCGAGACCCGCCAGGTGTCTGTAATACTCGTGCGCGACGCGCCTTCTTTGCTCCATATGCCACTCGATCGCTTCCATTTGCGCGAGACCTATGGCCGCCGCTATATTGGTCATTCGATAGTTGTAACCGAGCACGGGAAACCAGTAGCGACGCTTCGGATCCATCCCCTGCCCTTTCAGCAACCGGATGCGTTTTGCCAGTTGCTCGTTGTCTGTGGTCAGCATCCCGCCTTCTCCGGTGGATATGATTTTGTTTCCATAGAAGCTGAATGTGCCCACATCCGCTAACGCGCCGGTCCGTTTTCCGTTGTACTCCGCGCCGTGCGCCTCCGCCGCATCTTCAATCACGAACAGACCCTTCTCTAGTGCTAGCGCGTTAAGGGCGTTCATATCCGCCGGGTGTCCGAAAAGATGTACGGCTATTATGCCCTTCGTACGCGTCGTGATGAGAGGCTCAACGAGGCGCGTATCCATGTTCCATGTGTCCCACTCGGAATCGACGAACACAGGCGTAGCGCCGCAATATCGAACCGCGTTCGCGGTTGCGACGTAAGTCAGCGCCGGAACGAGTACTTCATCTCCCGGCCCCACCTCCAGCGCGGCGAGCGCCAAGTGCAGCGCTGCTGTACCATTACAACAAGTAATGGCGTGCTCGGTTCCGCAAAACCCCGCAAACGCCGACTCGAACTGTTCGATATAACCGCCTACCGAAGAAATCCATGTTGACTCGAGGCAGTCCCTGACGTACTTCATCTCATTACCGGCAAGTGCGGGTTTTGATACCGGAATCATATTTTTCACGCTAGTTACACTCCGAGCCGGATTAATCATTCCACTGGTTACTCTCGATTGCAGCCCTGTTTAGGCGACCACCTATGCGCTCTGTGCCGATCCCGCTGGCTTTGTGCGCCGCCTTTCAAAATGCGAATAATATTGCTCACACGACCTCAGCTAATTTTCGTATTTCTGTTTGTGCTTTAATTCAACGTGGTCGTTCCAGGTTTTGCTAGCACTTCTCCGTCTGAAGCGCACGTAATGACCGTAAAGCCTGAAAAGCCTGCTACGCCGGAGAACATATAGCTGTATTCTGCTTATCCTGCGGTTTGTTATGATGTGTAGATCATGGCCCAGACGGGCATATTTACAACCAAATCGATCGGCTAGCGTGGCTAACGTTTTGGGTTGATAGAACGAAATATGCTGACCCGACTCGAAACAGTAGTACCACCAATCTTTCGCTGGTACTTCTCTCGCGAAGGTTAGCGTTGAAAAGATGATGGTCTTTGCGCCGTAGCTGCTAAACATCTGCTCCAGGAAATGGCTTGCGTCTTCGATATGCTCCATGACTTCGAAAGCAACCAAAACGTCCGCCTTGAACCCAGCCCCAGGCTCAAACGGTCTGGCGAACAAGTTTTCACAGTATTTGTCGTAAGAATAGCAATCGTAACCAATGTCACGGAGGAGTCTCGCGAATAAACCGTACCCTCCCCCAATGTCCAATACTTTTACGCGGTCACCGAACAACATGTGCAAAATTGGTTCGATCAGCCGGCGATTGTTCAGATTCCGAGCAATGACCCCGGTATCGAGGTCGGATATCGCCTTGCCGTAAGCTTCCTCAAGCCAGTAGGGTGTTTCGGTCTGGAGAAGGCCACAGTTATTGCAATAGAAATAGGTCACAGAATGCTTATTCAATACCTTTTCTTTAAAGGCTACACCCATTACCTCACCGCTAATCGGACATGTCTTTCTGATCTGTTCCACGGATAAAAACTTAGGGAAGCCTAGCCCTGATTAATTCATGCATTGCCTCTGCGCGCACGTCGAAGGTATGGTCTCGCAACGTACGTCGCTGCCCGGCGCCGGCTATACGTTTACGGAGGTCCTCGTTATCCAGCAGGTAAGTGACTTTCTCCACCGCATCATTCGCGTTTTCGTAGGTGACGACCTCCGTATCGGGTTCGAAGATCTCATCGATATTTCTAGACCTCTCTGTCAACAGACAGCTGCCCACGCCGGTCGCCTCAAACATACGCATATTGCTCGACTCGTTTAACGAGAGATCTATATGGGAGTTGAAGGATATCCTTGTATTTTTAAGCTTTTCAAACATTCGCAAACCATAGACCGGCGGCTTGATGCGGTCACGCAAGTACGTGAGATTTCGTCTGTCCTGATCCGATTCGCTGTTGCGCCCTTTTCCGAACATAGCGGCGTACGCCCTCCCGATAAAACCGCTTATTCCCCGCTTCTTTCCAGACCTACTGTGACTCGCCGTCCCAACGTGCCCCCAGATCTCCAAATCCGTAGCGTTCAGAAGCTCCGCCAAGGTCTGGGCCCGCCTGATGTGGAACTCGCTCTTCAGGAACACGGACCCTATGAATACAAAGTCCAACTGGGAGTTCCCTTCACGCCCCAACCGATCCAGCAATACCGGCGCGAAAGCATGGTGCATCTTTTCCGCACGCAGACCCGCACCGTACAGATCGTCTACCACCCTGGAGATATTCGATAGAACCATATCGCATTCACTAAACACGCCGGCATCTCGATACGGTGCACCGCACCACCCGTAAACCAGTTTAATCGACGGGCACTCCTGTCTGATCTGTCGCACAAACGACGGGGTGTAAGCGTTGTAGTCGTTTATGAAAACCACATCCGGTTTGTAGCGCTTAATCTGCGCCGCGACGATGTCATTAAACCAGTTATCCCCCGTATACTTGACTCCGTATTCTTTTGCCCATGCTTTCTGTAACGGCTCCGCGTTGCCGATCAAGTCCCATACTGTGTACCCATATCTCTCCAACGCGTTTTTCCAGTAATCAACCCAGCCGAAGCAGTCTTGCATGAGCGCCGCATGCTGTTCCCGATAGGTCCCGTCCAGCAGCTCCGGGCGGGTTGCATAGTGTTGGCGCAAATATGCGGGGTAGTTGGTCGTAAGACGAACTAACCGCATGTCGCGTACCCGGGCATTCTCGACGTCTTTCTTGAATTGTTCATCGTTCGGAATAACTAGACGGTACGGTACAACACGTCGTGCTCGGTGAACTGCGCTATGCTCTCATAGCGCGGGTGCAACACCCGCTCGACATCTTCCCTATAGCGCGCTTCGACCAAGATGTAGGCAGGCCCATGTCTCTCAAGGTCCAGCCCGTTCAATACGTTTGCCTCGTACCCCTCCACATCTAGGGACAAGAGATCGATGTCTGTGTAGTTGTGCTTGTCCAGAATCTGGCTCAGCGTTGCTACCTTCACTTCAATATCGTACGTCTCCACGTTCTGCACTGCGCAGCCTTTTCTGATGTGCTCGTTCTCCTCGTCTTGACTTTTCATTGCGCCCGCCACGACCGACATCAAGTTGCAGTAACGCAACGTAACCGACTCGTGTTCGAAGTCGCTTGACACGAGGGCAACGTTCTCCACGATGCAGTTCGGACGATTTGTTCTACATTGGTCGGCCAGATCGGGAACCGGCTCTATCAACAACCCCCGCCAACCGTAATTTTTTTCGAAGTACAGCGTATTCGTCTGCTTCAGGCCGTCGTTTGCACCGACCTCCACGAATGTTCCGTTTCTATGCTTTAGGTACTTGCTCAATTTAATATCGAGTTCGTTCAGGGCATAGGACTCCTTCCCGCGGAACAGTCGTTTCACACTTTTGAGATTCACGCGCCCTATCCTAGATTGCGCCAGATCGTCGTGGCCCAAAAATAACGGTTATACGGGCCGGGGCCAACGAAATCATGACTCCGCCAACCCTCGTTCTTTACGAGCTGATGTATGGGGGCGTACCAATCCCGTTCAGAATTGTCCAAAACAAAGCAACCGCCTGCCGCAACCTTGCTCAGCGCATGCTTCGCACACCCGACCCGGGCACGGCCGTCAATAACGACAACGTCAAAGCTTCGATCCGGATACGCGTCGATCGCTTTCGCATAGCCTTCGAAAGACATGTCTTCCGCGGCCTTGGCCTTTGATAGGTACCCCGAGCCGCATTTACCACTAAAGCGGGTTGGCTCCACTACCCGATGTTCCCAGTTCTCATAACCCGCCTTTTTCATTTCCTCTTCTACAGTTTTCGCCCAGATCGGGTCGTGCTCCACGCTAATGACCTTCTTCGACCGGCGCGCAAAAAAAAGACTCGAACCGCCACATCCATATTCGTAAACCGTCTTATTTTCATCCAAGAATTTGTCAAGGTATTCGATTGCAGCGAACGTCATCCATGGCGACATATCCTTTACCGGAGACGCATCCGCGGTGAGACTCGCTCTCCATGCACGGTAAAACCGAAATAAATTCCATACCTGTTCAATGCCAACGGTGCGGGTAGGACCTGTGCGGGCCGAGCGAATATAGTCAAAAACATCCACCTTTCGCGGCGTATCTTCTACCATTAATCCTCAACCTTCATGTCGTAGGGCAAATACACGGTTCCCATACCTGGCTCCATCACGCGACCGGTGCCGTAATAATCTCCGGACTCAACTTTCATGTTGGCGGCCTGTTGCACCCAATCTGATACTTCGTTTCCCACGGAGCAAAAAAGTGTAAGAATGTATTCGCCTGGAGTTAGCGCGAGTTTGCTTAAATCGATCGTTACGCTGGACGCGCCCGGCGCGATCTCGCCCAAATCCCCGTTAGACATGTCGCTGCTAAGAGTGGTTATCCTCTGTCCAAGACTGGTATCGACACCAACGCCTATACGCAGATTCCTCACGTTGGCCGTAGAATGATTCTCAAGACACAGCACTATCTTTCCGTCTCTGCCCGTCACCAATGATTCGCACCCCCGCCCGTTCTCACCGCGGTACTCGACCTTCGTAAACGTGACTCGCCCGCTCCCCTTGCGATCTTCACGCGAGCCTAGATCCTCATCCCGCATATCGCTGGAGTCGGCGTAGTACTTTTCGATGATGTTGGTTGCCCCCCCGACGTCTCGAACCGTTCCGTGGTCGATCCACATAGCCGTCTTGCACAGCGCTTGAACCGCGGCCATCTGATGGCTCACGAACAGCACCGTTCTTCCCTGTCCCGTCAATTCGCCCATCTTTCCGAGGCAACGCTTTTGGAACGACACATCGCCGACGGCGAGCACCTCATCCACCAACAGTATCTCCGGCTCAAGGTGGGCGGCTACCGCAAAGGCGAGACGCACATACATCCCTGAGGAATAGCGCTTCACCGGCGTGTCGACAAACTGCTCAATCTCGGAGAACGCAACGATCTCGTCGAATTTCGCGCGAACTTCCTGACGCGACATGCCCAGGATTGCACCGTTTAAAAAGATGTTCTCGCGACCCGTGAGTTCGGGATGAAAACCGGTGCCAACTTCCAACAGGCTGCCGACTCGACCATAGATATCAACCTTGCCGACCGTCGGCCGAGTGATTCGCGACAAAACTTTGAGCAACGTGCTCTTACCAGCGCCGTTTCGACCGATGACGCCGACAACTTCACCCTTCCTGACTTCGCAGGATACGTCCCTCAGCGCCCATATTGACTCGTCTTCGGTTCGTTCCTTGCGCCCGGCGAACATACTGCTCCAGGACTCGCGCAGCGTCCGGTATTTGAGTTGAGACCCCAACCGGTATCGCTTGCCGAGAGCGTCAACTTGGATAGCGATATCCGACACGCTCACACCACATCCACGAATCGGCTTTCCATGCGACTGAAGTACAGAACAGCGCCTACCAGGACTAAGAGCGTCATGCTCAATGCACTCCCCATGAGTAGGGCCGACGGTGCTTCGGCACCGAGGAGGATCCATCGAAAACCCTCGGTGACCCCCGCCATCGGATTGAGCCCGTAAATGATCGCTGCCCAGTCGGGTAGATGCTTCAGAACGGTCTGGGCGGGATAGATCACCGGGGTCACAAACATCAGGATTTGTAAAGCGAATGGCACTGCATATTGAACGTCCCGGTAAATAGCGTTCAAAGCCGCGCACCAAAGCGACAATGATAACGCCGCTAAAACCGCAAATAAGGTTAACAACGGAATCGCCAGTAATCGCCAGTTCGGGGCAAAAACGTAGTCGGTAAAGAAGTGATAACCGAGTATCAGAACGAACAGAAATCCAAGAGCGATCAAGAAATCGAGTAATACGGATATGATCGGTGCCAGCGGGGTGATGATTCTCGGGAAGTAGACTTTGGTAATCAAAGCCCGGTTTGCAACCAGACTTTTTCCAGAGCGCTCCACGGAATCGGCGAACAGTCGCCATGGAACCAGCGCACAAAATGTCGACACGGCATAAGGAATGCCCTCAACGGTGGGACGGCCCTCCGAACCCATGAGTATTGCAAACAGAACGTTGAATACCAGCATCGTAAACAGGGGAGGGAGAATCGCCCACGCCACGCCGAGGAGACTCTGTTTATAGCGTACTTGTATATCGCGAAGCGCTAAAGTCCAGAGCAAACCCCGATACTCCCAGAGTTCCACAAAATCGATCACCGCCCATTTCTTGGGGGGTCGGATACGCGTAACCGCCCTGTTGCTCGGCGCGGTAGCCATTATTTTTCTACACCCCCCGACGTGCGCTTTTCAGGATCTTTTTGCCAGATAACCAGATTCGGTCGATCCTTTAGCATCGCTTGGGTATTGCGAAATTCACGGGAACTCATAATCAGTAAGCGAATCCGTCTGTCAATGTACTTCTCGGTCTTGCGCACCAAATCGTCCACGTTGCGTCGATCGACATTGCCTACGAGCACCAGATCGATGAGCCCGGAGTCCTTGCCCTCGGCGTAGTCGTCCAAGAGCAGTGCCAGCTCCAAGTCACCAATCCGCGCGAGGATGCTGTCGACGATGCGGTCCATGCCCAGTGCTTTTTTGACCATGGACTGCAGTTCCGGGAACAGCGCATGGCCCGTATCCGCCCGGTACAAGACCTGTCGGCCGGCGCGCTCGCTGACGAGCAGCCCGGCGCGCTCCAATTGGTTGAGTTCCTCCTTGACGATGCTGGGCGACAGGCTGAATTCTGCGGCCATTTTACGGATGTACGATTTCTCCCCGGGATTCAGAAAAAGGCGCATCAGGATCCTGATTTTGGTCTTCGAGGTGATCAAACCATCGAAAATCGTCCCATTTTCTGCGCGTTTTTTGTTCATAATTTATGAACATAGTCCACGCGGGAAACGTGTCAAGAGACCTCGCAATAAATCGGCAAAGAATTGAAAAAAGGCGCCTATCCTCCATTGCAGATCGTGCAATTCTGCTATATTGGAACTGGGTGGAATAACAATACGTAAACCACGCTGGGGCACGCGGAACATATGGCAACGCCAAGTACGCAGTTGAAAATGAGCGGCATTGCGCTGCGGCTGATCGAGGAGGGCGTCCTCGACGAAGCGGCCGTGGAGAAGATTCAGGCGGACGCCGCCAAAAAGAACCGGTCGTTTTTCACCCAGGCGATCCGCAACAAATCACTCGACTCGGAGAAGCTCGCCGAAATCGGTTCGGAAGAATTCGGCGTACCGCTGCTGGATCTCGAGGCCATTGATCTGGAGGGTGCCCCGGTCGGCATCATCCCGGACAAACTGATCGAAGCACACGGCATACTGCCCCTGCACAAGCGCGGTACCAAGCTGTTTGTCGCCATCACCGACCCCACCAACACGCGCGCGCTCGACGACATCAAGTTTCATACCGGTCTCGGTATCGAAGCCATCCTGACCGACGGCGCCAAGCTCAAGAAAGCCATCGAGATCGTCCAGGAGGCCAACGACACCACACTGTCCGATCTGGTGGGCTCCGAAGAGGGACTGGACGACATCGATGTCGCTTCCGAAGACGACGATTCGGCCCCGAAGAGCGAGGCCGACGTCGAACAGATCGACACCCCGATCGTCCGTTTCGTCAACAAACTGCTGCTGGACGCCATCAAGAGGGCCGCTTCGGATATCCACATCGAGCCGTACGAAAAGACCTGCCGCGTCCGGTTTCGGGTCGACGGGGTGCTCCACGAAGTGGCCCAACCGCCGCTCAACCTGGCCGGCCGCATCGCCGCACGAGTGAAGATCCTCTCGCGGCTGGATATCGCCGAGCGCCGCGTCCCTCAGGACGGGCGCATGAAGCTCCGCTTGTCCAAGAACCGCACCATCGACTTCCGCGTGAGCACCTTGCCCACGCTGTACGGGGAAAAAGTGGTGATCCGCATCCTGGACGCCGGCGCCACGACGCTCGGCGTCGAACAGCTCGGCTTCGACGAAGACCAGCAGGCGGTGTACATGGACGCAATCGGCCGTCCGTACGGTATGGTGCTGGTCACCGGCCCCACCGGCAGCGGCAAGACCGTGACGCTGTACACCGCCCTCAATATGCTGAACAAGCCCGGCAGCAACGTCTCTACGGTCGAGGATCCGGTGGAAATCAACGTCGCCGGCATCAACCAGGTCAACATTAACGAGCGCGCCAACTTGACCTTCGCGACTGCCCTGCGCGCTTTCCTGCGCCAGGACCCGGACATCATCATGGTGGGGGAGATTCGCGACCTCGAGACCGCGGACATCGCGGTCAAAGCCTCCCAGACCGGTCACCTGGTGCTCTCGACGCTGCACACCAACGACGCGCCCTCGACCCTGACGCGCCTGCTCAACATGGGCGTCGCCCCGTTCAACATCGCCTCCGCGGTGCACCTGATTCTGGCCCAGCGGCTGGTGCGGCGCTTGTGCGGGACGTGTAAGCAACCCATCGAGATCCCGGACGAAGCGCTCTTGAAGGCCGGTTACTCCGAGACCCAGATCAATGACGGTCTGGAGCTGCACGGCCCGCAGGGCTGCGATATGTGCACCGACGGGTACAAGGGCCGCATCGGTGTCTACGAAGTCATGCCGATCTCCGAGACCATGGGAGCACTCATCATGGGCGGCTGCACGCAGACCGACATCGAGGAACAGGCGGCCAAGGAGGGACTGCGCACCCTGCGCCGGTCCGGGCTCCTGAAGGCGCAGCGCGGTATCACCAGCCTTGAGGAAGTCGAAAGAGTGACTAACCTATAGGTATGGCACGCAGACCCGCGAAGCAGAAAGTCATCCAGTTCGTCTGGGAGGGCACCGACAACAAGGGCCGCAAGGTCAAGGGCGACGAAGAGGGCCCGAGCGCCACCTATGTGCGGGCGCAGTTGCGGCGCCAGGGAATCCGCGCGACAAAAGTCCGGAAAAAGCCCTCACCGCTGTTCCAGCGCAAGAAGAAAATCACCACCGGTGATCTGACTTTCGCCACCCGCCAGCTCGCCACCATGATCTCGGCGGGCATTCCGGTGGCGCAAGCCATCGACGGCATCGCCCGTGGACACGAGAATCCCAGCATGCAGGAGATGCTCTCCTCCATCCGCCAGGACGTCGAATCCGGCACCAATTTGAGCGTCGCCTTAGCGCGTTACCCGGTACACTTCGATCTCCTGTACCGCAGCTTGGTGGACGCCGGCGAACAGTCCGGTACGCTCGACATCCTGCTCGACAAGGTGGCGACGTATAAGGAAAAAATCGAGGCTCTGAAGAGTAAGATCAAGTCGGCGATGCTGTATCCGACGGCCGTGTTATTCGTCGCGATTATCGTCACCGCCCTGCTGTTGATCTTCGTTATTCCCCAGTTCGAGTCCCTGTTCCAGAACTTCGGCGGCGACCTACCGACGCTGACCAAAAGCGTGGTCGAATTGTCGCGCTGGTTCCAGTCCAACTGGTGGCTGTTTTTCGGCGTGCTGATCGGCGTCATTAGCCTGACGATCTACACGTACAAACGGTCTGAGCGATTGCAGTTCGCCCTGGATCGGGTGAGCCTGAGGCTGCCGATCTTCGGCCCGATCTTCAAGAAATCCACCATTGCCCGCTTCGCGCGCACCCTGTCGACGATGTTCGGCGCCGGCGTGCCGCTCGTGGACGCGCTGGAAACGGTCGCCAACGCTTCCGGCAACCGCGTGTATACGCAAGCCATTCTGCAGGTGCGCAACGAAGTCAGCACCGGCCGCGCCCTGGCGCCGACGCTCGCGCAGACCGGCCTGTTTCCCAGCATGGTGATGCAGATGGTCGAAACCGGTGAGGAATCCGGTGAACTGGAGCTGATGCTGCTCAAGATCGCCGAATTTTACGAGCGCGAAGTCGACGACGCGGTGGCGGCGCTGAGCAGCTTGATCGAGCCGGTTATGATCGTCATTCTCGGAATGACGGTTGGCACCATGGTGGTGGCGATGTACCTGCCGATCTTCAAAATGGCGGCCGTGTTCTAGAAACCCCCTGCCCGGCTTTCCGGGCGGTACCGGCGCGCCGCCGGCACCCGACATAAGGACATAACGACAAACCGGTGCTTGAGGTTCTGCGACAAAATCCCGCGTTCTTCGCCGGCGCGATCCTGGTGCTGGGACTGCTGGTGGGGAGTTTTCTCAATGTCGTCATTTTCCGACTCCCCAAGGTCCTGCATCACGCCTGGCTCACCCAATGCCGCGACTGGCTCGAGCTCGACGCGGAACCGGACGCCGCCCCTCCGGGGATCGTGACCCCCCGCTCGCATTGCCCGGAATGCGGGCACACGGTGACGGCGCTTGAAAACATCCCAATCCTGAGTTACCTGCTGCTGCGCGGTAAGTGCTCGGCGTGCGGGGTGCGCATTTCACCCCGTTACCCGATCGTGGAAGCGTTGACCGGACTCTGCTCACTGGGGGTGGCCGTGCATTTCGGGGTAAGCTCAGCCACCGCGGCGGCATTGATCCTGACTTGGGGACTGATTGCCTTGAGTTTCATCGACATCGATCACCAGATCCTCCCCGACAACCTCACCCTTCCCGGGATCTGGCTGGGTTTATTCGTGAATTTGTTCGGCGTGTTCACCGATTTGCAGTCGGCCGTCATCGGTGCGCTCGCTGGCTATCTGTCTTTGTGGGTAGTGTTTCAGTTGTTCAAACTCGTCACCGGGAAGGAAGGCATGGGGTTTGGCGACTTCAAGTTGTTCGCGTTGTTCGGCGCCTGGCTCGGTTGGCAGCTTCTGCCGCTGATTATCCTGCTCGCCGCGCTGGCCGGCGCGGTCATCGGCGGCCTGGCCATCTTGATCGGCGGGCGGGATCGGCAGATTCCCATTCCCTTTGGCCCGTATCTGGCCATCGCCGGTTGGGTAGCGATGTTGTGGGGACATGATTTGACACACGCCTATCTGCGCTATACCGGACTCGCCTGATCGTGCTCCGCATCGGACTGACCGGTGGTATCGGCAGCGGCAAGACCCTGGTTTCCGACCAGTTCGCTGCGCTCGGCGCGCCGGTCATCGATACCGATGTGCTGGCCCACGAGCTGGTCGCTGCAGGCACACCGGCATTGCGGGACATCGAATCCGCGTTCGGACCCGGCATCATCGCCGCGGACGGGTCTTTGGACCGCGCTGCCTTGCGCGATATCGTGTTCGACGACCCCGGTCTACGACACCGCCTGGAATCCATCCTGCATCCCCGTATCCGTCGTGAAGTGGCGCGCCAGCTTGAGACATTGCAGGCGCCGTATTGCATCGTCGTGGTGCCGCTGCTGGTCGAGACCGGGTTTGGCGACATCGTCGACCGAGTATTGGTGGTCGACGCGGATACCCATGACCGCGTGCGGTGGATCAAACGGCGCAGCGGACTCTCCGATGCGGACATCAAACAGATCTTTGCCGCTCAAGCAAGCCGCGAGGAACGGCTGGCCGCCGCCGACGATGTACTGGTCAATGATGCCGGTATTGACGAGTTGCAGCGCAAGGTTGTCGCGCTCGATCGCGAATACCGGCGCCTGGCGGTTGAAGTCTGACCAACGTTTCTTGACCGCCTAAGGCTTGCGCCCCTTCGCGCGACAGTGACAGAGGTGCGCCGCACTGGTCCATGATGAGCGCACCGGTTTCCTGCCCGGCACGCGCTCACCATCGTGACGGCTCGCGCGTGACTGCGGCCCGTAGATGCTTCGCTTCGACCACGAGTGCACGGGTTTGACCGGATTGCACGTAGCGACAACGTCGAAAAGCGCTTGATCCGCGCGACCGGCCTAAAACGATTTCGGGTCAGGGTTTGGCGCTGATCCGGGCACGACTCGCTGCAACCCGCGTCCGAGCGCAGCGAGAGATCCGCCGAGCTCCGATTCATGCCGGCGCTTTCGAGTTCCACGCCGCCGAAATCATGGCCACGCCCTGCGCACCGGCCGCGCGCGCCCGATCCCGGTCGCCCGGCGCGAGTCCGCCGAGTGCGTACACCGGAAAGTTCGCGCCCCGGCACAGCGCCGAAAACTGCGTCCAACCCAGAACCGGCGCTTGCGGATGACTGGCCGTCGACCTTACCGGCCCCAGCACGGCGAAATCGACGCCAATCCGGCCGGCGTGCTCGATTTCCTCGCGATCGTGGCACGACGCGGCCACCCACAGACCCGGATCCAGCGGGCGCGATGCCAAGTCGCGCAGCCGCCGTGATTCCAGATGCACCCCGTCGGCGCCCAGCGCCAACGCGGTTTCCGGTTCGCCATTGACCAGCACCACCGCGCCGTAGCGCCGAGTCCGCTTCGCCACCGCCGCGAAGAACGTCGCGAATCCCGTGCGCGCCAGGTGCTTCTCGCGTACCTGCACCAGCCGCAGTCCGTCCGCGAGCAAGCTTTCCAAACGCGCGAGTGTCGCGTCGGCGCCGTAGCGCCCGGCGTCGGTAATAACATAACGGTCCGGCAAGCGCGCCGCCGTCACGATCGGCCGGTTGGCGGCGAGCAGGTCGATGCGCGGCAACTCCCGCTCGGCCGCCCAGCGCAGCACCTGGCCTTCCCGGCTGACCGGTACACCGGCATAGCGCGTGACCTCCCTCACACACAGACGCACCCGGATGTCGGGGTAATCGTGGTACACCTCGATCAAAGGTTCGCTGTCGCGGACGACGATACCCAACTCTTCGGCCAGCTCGCGGGCCAGGGCCGCTTCGGGGCATTCGTCCCCTTCGACCTTGCCGCCCGGAAACTCCCACTGCCCGTGGTACCGATCGCGCTTTTCGTGGCGGGCGACGAGCACCCGCCGGCGCTCATCGCGAATGATCCCGGCGACGACGGGTACGCGCATGTCGGCGTCGTCAGGTTCGGTATTCGGCGTTGATCCGGACGTAATCGTAGGACAGATCACTGGTCCATACGGTGGCGCGTGCCGCCCCGACACCCAGATCGATACCGATCCGGATGTCCCCGTCGCGCATCGCCCGCGCTGCGGCCGCCTCAGAGTAGCTCGGGTCGGGTTCCCCGTCCTTCCACACGCCGACGTTGCCGATGACCAGCGCCACCCGCGCCATATCGAGCTCGGCCGCCGAAGCACGTCCCACCGCGGCCAGGATGCGCCCCCAGTTGGGGTCCGAGGCGAACAATGCGGTTTTCACCAACGGCGACCGCGCTACGGTACCGGCGACCGCCACGCAATCCGACTCCGATGCACCCCCGGTGACTTCCACGGCTACGAACTTGGTCGCCCCCTCCGCATCGCGCACGATGGCGTGCGCCAGCTCGATCATTACTTCGCTAACGGCGGCACTCACGGCTTGATAGCGAGCATCGGTGACCGCCTCGAGCGGAGCGATCGGCGCCCGGCCGGTCGCTATCAGTACACAGGCGTCATTGGTCGACGTGTCTCCGTCGACGGTGACCCGATTGAAGCTGGCGTCGACCGACGTCGTAAGACAGTGGCGCAGCACCGGTGCGTCAAGCGGCGCATCGGTGGCAACGAACGCAAGCATGGTCGCCATGTGCGGCTCGATCATCCCGGAACCCTTGGCGATTCCGGTCACCGTGATCTCCGTGTCGCCGAGTGCAACGCGGCGCGACGCGCCCTTGGCCACCGTGTCGGTGGTCATCATGGCTTCCGCGACGGCGATCCAATTGTCGTCACTCAGATTCGCGGCGCACTCCGCGGCGGCCGTACCCAGAGCGTCAACCGGCAAGCGCTCACCGATCACGCCGGTGGAAAACGGCAGGACAGTCTCGGCAGGAATCCCCAGCGCCTGTCCGGCGGCGGCACACACGCGGCGCGCATCCTGGTAGCCCGCTTCGCCGGTGCCCGCGTTGGCACAGCCGCTGTTAACGATCAGCGCGCGCGGCGTGGCGTGTTCCAGATGCTCGGCGGCGAGACGCACCGGTGCGGCGCGGAACCGATTGCGCGTAAATACCGCCCAACACTGCGCACCGGCCTCCAGCGCAATCACCCCCACGTCGGCACCGCCCTTGCGGCGGATGCCGGCACGCGCCGCGGCCAGCCGGACTCCGGAAACCGGCGCGAGCCCACGGGGAGGAGCGAGACCGACCGCCATGGACACCAACGGTCAGCCCGACAGGCGGCCGTGACAATGCTTGTACTTCTTCCCCGACCCGCAGGGGCACCGTTCATTGCGGCCGATCTTGCGGCCCTCTCTGACAAACGGTTGCGGGGCGCGCGCGCCGCCGGCCCCGCCGCCGGCGGCCACCGCCATCGGCGGCGCCTCGGCGTCGACCTGCGCTTCCTCGGCCTGCGGCTCGCTGACGCCGGGGTGCAGATACTGGACGTTCTGCGGCGCCCGCTGCTGCGTCTCCATCTCTTCGATTTCTTGCTCGGTACGGATATGGATCTTGGACAGCAGCGTGATGACCTCGTGTTTCACACCCGCCAGCAGTGCCTGAAACATCTCAAACGCTTCGCGCTTGTATTCCTGCTTGGGATTCTTTTGCGCATAACCACGCAGACCGATACCCTGGCGCAGGTGGTCCATGGCGGCCAGATGCTCTTTCCATTGCGAGTCCAGCACCTGTAAAGTGATCCATTTTTCCAGGTGCCGAATCACCGGCGCGCCGTACTCGTCGACCTTGCGCTGGTATGCCGATGCGATTTCACCCGCGATCCGTTCGCGCAGCGTCTCCTCGTGCAACTCCGATTCCGTTTCGAGCCATTGAGCGAGCGGGAGGGTGAGCCCGAATTCGGCCTCCAGGTCCTTCTCGAGCGCTTCGATGTTCCACTGCTCCTCCAGACTCTGCGGGGGAATATGCCGATCATTGACGCTCTCGACGACCTCGCCCCTCATGGTTTCGATATTCTCGGAGATGTCATCGACCTCCATCAGGCGGTTGCGTTCCTCATACACGATTTTGCGCTGCTCGTTGGCGACGTCGTCGTATTCGAGCAATTGCTTGCGGATGTCGAAGTTGCGCCCTTCGACTTTGCGCTGCGCATTCTCGATCGCGCGCGTCACCCACGGGTGCTCGATGGCCTCGCCCTCCTCCATGCCGAGTTTCTGCATCAGCCCGGATACCCGGTCGGAACCGAAGATGCGCATCAAGTTGTCCTCCAGGGACAGATAGAACCGCGACGAACCCGGGTCTCCCTGGCGTCCGGAACGGCCACGCAACTGATTGTCCACGCGCCGCGACTCGTGGCGTTCCGTGCCGATCACGTGTAAACCACCGGCTGCCACAACAGCGTCGTGCCGCTCCTGCCACGCTTCGCGGGCCGCCGGGTGACGCGATTCGTCCTCGATACCGGAAAGCTCCATCTCGAGGTTACCGCCGAGCACGATGTCCGTGCCGCGACCCGCCATGTTGGTGGCGATGGTCACGGCGCCCGGCTGCCCGGCCTGGGCGATGATCAGCGCTTCCCGCTCGTGTTGTTTCGCGTTCAGGACCTCGTGCGGGAGACCGGCGCGCTTGAGGCGATCCGACAGCACCTCGGACATTTCGATCGACGCGGTCCCCAGCAGAACCGGCTGACCGCGCTCGTGACTTTCACGCACACCCTCGACAATTGCGTCGAGCTTCTCGTTGATGGTCCGATAGACGAGGTCGGCGCGGTCGTCGCGGATCATTGGCATGTGGGTGGGGATCACGACGACTTCCAACCCGTAGATCTGCAGAAATTCGGGGGCCTCGGTGTCTGCGGTTCCCGTCATTCCGGCCAGCTTGTCGTAGAGACGAAAATAATTCTGAAAAGTGATCGACGCCAGCGTCTGGTTCTCCTGTTGCACCTTGACACCCTCCTTGGCCTCGATGGCCTGATGCAGACCTTCGGACCAACGGCGTCCCGGCATCATGCGCCCGGTGAATTCGTCGATGATGACCACTTGATTGTCGGCGACGATGTAGTCGATGTCGCGCTGAAACAGGGTATGGGCCCGCAGCGCTGCGTTCAGATGATGCAACAGGGAAATATTGATGACATCGTAAAGACTGGTTCCCTCCTGTAGCAGCCCCGCCTCAGCAAGCAATTTCTCGCACGTCTCGTGACCCTCCTCGGTGAGATAAGCCTGTTTGCTTTTCTCGTCGATGCTGTAGTCGCCGGGCCCGTCTTCCTCTTCCTGACGCGTCAGCCGCGGGATGATCCGATTCATCTTGATATACAGATCGGTGCTCTCCTCGGCGGGGCCAGAGATGATCAGCGGCGTTCGCGCCTCATCGATCAAGATCGAGTCCACTTCGTCGACGATGGCGAAATCCAGTCCGCGCTGCGCACGATCCTCGGCGGAGAACGCCATGTTGTCGCGCAGATAATCGAAACCGAACTCGTTATTGGTGCCGTACACGACATCCGCCGCATACGCTTCCCGCTTCGCGGCGGGGTCCTGACCGCTGGCGATGACGCCGACGGTCAAACCGAGAAACTGAAAGATTTTCCCCATCCACTCCGCGTCGCGGCGCGCGAGATAGTCGTTGACCGTGACAATATGGACGGTATTACCGAGGATGCTGTTCAAATACGCCGGCAGCGTCGCCACCAGCGTCTTTCCTTCGCCGGTGCGCATTTCGGCGATCTTGCCCTCGTGCAGGACGATACCGCCGACGATTTGCACGTCGAAGTGACGCATATCAAGCGTGCGCTTCGCGACCTCACGAACCACGGCGAACGTCTCCGCGAGCAGGGTGTCCGCGGTCTCGCCGCCCGCGGCGCGAGACCGGAACGCTTCGGTCTTAGCGGCCAGATCGCCATCGGACAACGCGCTGATCTCGGCTTCCAGCGCATTGACCTCCTGGACCGTCCGCAACATACGCTTCACCAAACGCTGATTGCGGCTGCCGAACACCTTTTTCATTACCGATCCAAACATCTAAAAACCAACCTTCGCTTGTAATCTTGAGTTCGTTTCGCGGGTGACGCCCACGGTCGGGACTTTTCGTGAGCGCAATCGTATCACGCCGCGCCGTTCGGCGGGCGTGGCAACGGACGGCTGAGGTCGCGAAAGCGAGGCCCGGCGGGCGCCCGGGGCAAGATCAATATGGGGCTTAACGGGAAGCGCGCAAATACGTTTTCGGATTGACGGTGCGATCGTTTTTCACAACTTCGAAATGTAGGTGCGGTCCAGTGGAACGCCCACTGCTGCCCATGAGCGCGATGATCTGGCCCTTCTTTACCCGCTCTCCGGCGACAACCCGCGCTTCTTTGGTGTGGGCATATCGGGTCACGTAGCCGCCGCCATGGTTGATTTCGACCGTAATACCGTAGCGGGGTTTCCTCCCGGCATGGATGACCACCCCCGAGGCAACCGCCTCGATAGGCGCGCCATCGCGTCCCGCGATGTCCACTCCCCCGTGGAACGCTCGCCGCCCGGAAAACGGGTCGTTGCGGTAACCGTATGCAGATGAGATCCAACCCCCCTTGACCGGCAGACCGCTGGGAAAGCGGTGGCGTCGCGATTTCTGGTCGGTCAGCATTTGTGCCAGAATTCTGAGCTCGTTTTCCTTTTCCGCCACCTCTCCTTCGAGGCGATGCAACGATTCCGCAAGGTCGGATTCCACGCGCTCTTCCCAGTTCGTCGGCGTTTCCGGCCCCCCGACGGCCGGCTCCCGGCCAAAGCTGAACTCTTCCAGATCGAGACCCAGGGTGTCGGCCACCCGTTGTCCCAACGCGTTGATACGGGTGACCTGCGCCTGTACGCGCCCCAGTTGCCGGGTTAGCGTGTTCAGGTGATGGTCGACGTGGCTGCGCGCGTCGGCCAGTTCACGCTGTTGATCGCGCAGGGCACGCCGCACTTGTTCGTGATTGTGCGCATCGACGCCCCGGTCCCGGTCCAGCGCAGTGCTGATGTGGTAGGCCCCGAATCCCACCAGTACCGGCAGCAGACCGATTAGACACCCGGCCACAATCAATAAGTTGCGCGCCTGGAAGGTACGGGTGGGCCGATTGGTTTTGTGGTCTGGAACCAGGATAATACGCATTATGTCGCGCCCTCTGCTCTTCGTGACTCCATAACTCGGTGGACCCGCGCCATCGATTCGTATCGGTCGATCGTCTCGCCGACACCCTCCTGCGGTGGCGCCCCGAACTCAAAACAGAAATGCAGAAACTGGCCAAGTCCGTCTCGATCTGGCCGCTTGTTCTAGAGCCACCCTTACCCACCCACACGCGCCCGCTGGACTGGCGGAACAACGTACTGTACGTGGGCGCCGACTCACCGGTATGGGCGCACAACCTGCGGCATCGAAACGCGTTCGTCGTTCAGGCGCTACGCGATAGGGGCTTGCCCATCGCACGCCTCACCGTGCACGTAATGACTCCCGTGGGCAACGAGCGATCAACAGTCGTTCGCAAGCCGCTCGCTGCGAGTGCTGCGCAGGCCATCGAAAGTGCGGCACGCGGTGTCGATGACGACGATCTCAGCGCGGCATTGATGCGTTTGTATCGAACGCTGCACGGCTAGGCCCGATACGGCGCATCGCGCCGCGGCGGTGGGATTGTACAACGGATCGGCTAAGACGGCACGGGTACCGTGCGCACCAGGGCAACCGGCGCCTGCTGGGCATCCTCGAACGACACCAACTCCCACGAACTTTCATCGCTAAGTGTTTTACGGAGCAGGCGATTGTTCAGCTCGTGCCCGGATTTGTGGGCGCTGAACGCCCCGATCAGCGGATGTCCGAGTAAATAGAGATCGCCGATCGCGTCGAGGATCTTGTGCTTAACGAACTCGTCTTCGTAGCGCAATCCGTCCTCGTTGAGAATGTGGTAGGAATCCATCACGATGGCGTTGTCCAAACTGCCGCCGCGCGCCAGACCGGCGTCCCGTAGCGCTTCCAGGTCTTGCATGAAACCGAAGGTCCGTGCGCGGCTGACTTCCTTGACAAAAGACGTGGTCGAAAAATCGACGCTCGCTTGCTGACTGGAATTGCTGAAGATCGGGTGATTGAAATCGATGGCGAAAGACACTTTAAAGCCGTCGAGCGGATCGAAGCGCACCCATTTGTCTCCCTCTTCGATCGCAATGGCCTTGCGAATGCGAAAAAACTGCTTCGGAACCGCCTGCTCCTCGATGCCCGCAGACTGAATGAGAAACACAAACGGTCCGGCGCTCCCGTCCATGATCGGCACCTCGGCAGCGGTAAGATCGACATAGGCGTTATCCACCCCGAGACCGGCAAACGCAGACATGAGGTGCTCGACCGTGGAGATCTTGACCTCGTCTTTTTCCAGGGTCGTCGACAGCCGCGTATCGCTCACGTTTTCGGACCGTGCGGGCACCTCCACCGGAGGATCCAGATCCACGCGACGGAACACGATACCGGTGTTGGGCGCCGCCGGGCGTAACGTCAGGTAGACTTTTTCGCCGGTGTGCAGACCCACGCCAGTCGCCCGTATGACGTTCTTCAGGGTTCGTTGTGTGATCATTTTATTTATGTCTGGATTATTGTGGCCTGATAGGTTTTGCGGCCGAGCGATGCCGTCGGTCAGGGCACCACCTCCCAAACGTGGCGGAATCGTACACTATTAGACCTGGGTTGGGTAGTGAGGCGGCGACCGTCGCCGCACCGGTCCATACCTCGTGTTCGACCCGCACGGGAGTGCGCCCCGACTAGTCCGCCTGGCGCCGCAGGAACGCCGGAATGTCCAGGTAATCCATCCCCTTGTCGTCCGGAATCGCCGGCGAATCGGCGTCGCTGCGCCGGTTGCGAATCACCGTCGGCGCGTCGAAATCCTCATAATTCACCGCCTTTTGCACCGAGTGCACGACTTTGTACGGGTGAGCCTGGGCTTTCGGTTCGCCAATTCCGGTCGCCACCATGGTGACGCGCAGTTCGCCCTGAAGCTCCGGATCCAACACCGTGCCGATGACCACCGTGGCGTCCTCGGAAGCGAACTCGCGCACCGTGTTCCCCACCTCCTCGAACTCGCCGATCGCCATATCCATGCCGGCCGTGACGTTGACGAGGATACCGCGCGCGCCCGCGACGTTGATGTCTTCGAGCAGAGGACTCGAAACGGCGGCCTGCGCGGCGGCGGTGGCGCGATCCACTCCCGTGGCGCTGGCCGAACCCATCATCGCCATACCCATTTCCGACATCACGGTGCGCACGTCGGCGAAATCGACGTTGATCAAGCCCGGGCGAGTGATGAGCTCGGAAATACCCTGCACCGCGTTCAGCAGTACTTCGTTCGCCTTGGCGAACGCCTCCAACAGCGAGGCCTGCTTGCCCATGACTTCGAGGACCTTTTCGTTGGGTATCGTGATCAGCGAATCCACGTGTTCGCCCAGTTCGCGCATGCCCTGCTCGGCAATCGACATACGTTTTCCGCCCTCGAAGGGGAACGGCTTCGTCACCACGGCCACCGTCAATGCGCCTTTTTCGCGCGCGATCTGGGCCACGATGGGTGCGGCACCGGTGCCCGTGCCGCCGCCCATGCCCGCGGTGATAAACACCATATCGGCGCCTTCGAGCGCCTCGGCGATTCGATCGCGGTCCTCCATCGCCGCCTGCCGCCCCACGTCCGGATTGGCCCCCGCCCCCAAGCCCTTGGTGAGATTGGCGCCGAGCTGCAGGATGGTGTGTGCATTGGAGCGCGTCAACATTTGAGCGTCCGTATTGGCGTTGACGAAATCGACCCCTTCGATGTTTGCCGCCACCATATGGTCCACGGCGTTTCCGCCGCCGCCGCCCACACCGACCACCTTGATTACCGCCTGCTGACCTACCGTATCTAATAACTCAAACATATTTGCACTCCTAATTGGATAAGAACCGCTTGCGCGTTTTTGTTTTTCCCTCGCCCAACTGCACGCCAGAACACCGTCCTGCCGCCATCAAAAACTCCCCTGAAACCAGCTCTTCATGCGCTCGAAGACCGCCTTGAGTCCGGCCTTCTGCGATTGATCGCTGAGCTTCGGATTCTGATTCAGGTGCCCAAACTGGATGAGCCCGACCCCGGTCGCGTAAATCGGATTTTTCACGACTTCGCTCAAGCCCCCGATATACTTCGGCATACCCAGTCTCACGGGCATGTGAAACACCTCCTCCGCCAGGTCCACCATCCCTTCCATCTTGCTACTGCCGCCGGTGAGTACGACGCCCGATCCCATCAGTTCCTCGAAACCGCTGCGCCGCAACTCGCCTTTGACGAGCTCGAACAGTTCCTCGACGCGCGGTTCGATCACTTCGGCGAGCGTTTGCCGAGCCAGCTTTCTCGGCGGTCGGTCACCCACGCTGGGAGCTTCGATGGTTTCGTCCCCATGCGCCAACTGAATCAGCGCACAGCCATATTTCTTTTTGATTTCTTCCGCCGCGTGCGTCGGTGTGCGCAACGCCACGGCGATGTCATTGGTGACTTGGTCGCCGGCAATCGGGATGACGGCGGTATGGCGAATGGCGCCGTCGGTGAAAATCGCGATATCGGTGGTCCCGCCGCCGATGTCCACCAGGCATGCACCGAGATCCTTCTCGTCCTCGGCCAGCACGGACTGGCTGGAAGCCAGTTGCTCGAGAATCACGTCGTCCACCTGTAAACCACAGCGTCGAATGCACTTGATGATGTTCTGCGCGGCGCTCACCGCGCCGGTGATGATGTGGACCTTGGCCTCCAAGCGTACCCCGCTCATGCCTATCGGTTCGCGGATGCCCTCCTGACCGTCAATGATGAACTCCTGCGGCAGGATGTGGAGAATTTTCTGGTCATTGGGAATCGCAAGTGCCCGGGCGGCCTCGATCACTCTGTCCACGTCTCCGGACGCCACTTCCTTGTCGCGAATAGCGACCACGCCGTGCGAATTGAAACTGTTGATATGCGCTCCAGCGATGCCGGCGAACACCGAATAGATCTGGCACCCGGCCATCAACTCTGCTTCCTCCACGGCGCGTTGAATGGACTGCACGGTCGACTCGATGTTCGCCACTACGCCTTTGCGCATACCCCGCGCCGGATAGTGGCCCACACCGACGATTTCAACCTCTCCGGATGGCGATATCTCGCCGACAATTGCCAGCACCTTGGACGTGCCGATATCCAGGCCGACAATCAATCGGTCGTCAGTTTTCTTTGTCATTGTTATGTCGCCTCATGACGCATCGTTTTCAGTTCTTGTCTGTGGCCGCCAGGACACCGCAAACCCATTTGTGTAACGCAGGTCCACGCGCCGAATACGCGCCACATCGGGAGTCAGTGAAGTGGGAAACGAGCGAATAAAGCGAGCCAGGCGCAGGTCCATACTCTGAGTTCCCAACACGAGCTCAAACGCCGGGTCCCGGCCGTTCGGGCGCACCGTAATCGTCCACGCGAAGCGCGGCGACACATCCACACGCATGACCTCGAGTCCGATGGGCTGCAACAAGGGCGCCCATTCCCGGTAGCGTTTCAATACCAGCGGACCGGCCTCATCGGGCCCGTTGAGCACGATACCCGGGGGGCCATCGCCCACCCCGGCAAACCGTATCGGCCGCCCCGCTTCGTTCAACCACGCATTCTCCCCCCATCGCGCGACCGGGCGCTGCTCCTCCACCCGCACCCGGATGCCGCGCGGCCAGGTGCGCCGCACGGTCGCGCGCCGCACCCAGTCCACTTGCCGCACTGCGTTCTCGATCTGGTGCAAATCGACGGCGAAAAAGTTGCCGCGTGCGTGCTCGACGACCGCCTCCCGCAACCGATCGGGGTCGACGCGCTTGAATTCACCCTCGATGGCAATGTTCTCGATGTGGAACGCGGTGGGGCGGAACAGCCGGTCGGCGGCGACTGCGAGTAAGGCGGTGACGGTGAGCAACGAACCGACGATCATCACCGAGGAATGACGAAACCAGCGCCACTTCGCGCGCTTGGCCTGATATTCGAGTTCTGCCAGGGCGCGCCGGCTCATAATGAAGTCTCCAGGATACGCGCTACGAGCGCCTCGAAATCCAAACCGGCCGCACGCGCCGCCATCGGTACCAGGCTGTGATCGGTCATCCCGGGTACCGTGTTGACCTCCAGGAAGTACGGGGTCTGCCGTGCATCCAGCATCAGATCGACGCGCCCCCACCCGGTACAACCGAGCACGGCGAACGCCCGCTTGGCCTGCTCTCTAAGCTGTCCTTCCAACGCTTCTTCCAGACCGCTAGGACAGAGGTAGCGGGTATCGTCGGCGACGTACTTGGCGTGATAGTCGTAGAACACCCGGGGTGTTTCCAGGCGGATCGTCGGCAGGGCGTCATCGGCAAGAATACCCACCGTGAGCTCAGTGCCGTCGATAAACCGCTCCGCGAACGCTTCGTTATCCAGGGCGCGGGCCGCGCGCCAGGCTTTCCCGAGTTCGGCATCGCTGTCGACCCGCGTCACGCCCAGACTGGAGCCCTCGCGATTGGGTTTCACGAACACCGGAAATCCCAACTCGCGGCTCACGTCTTTCACGGCGACGTCGTCGGGGAGCTCGACAAACTCCGGCGTCGGGATACCCGCCGCCATCCAGATTTTCTTCGAGCGCAGTTTGTCCATTGCCAGCGCAGAACCCAGCACACCGCTGCCGGTGTACGGAATCCCGACCACTTCCAGAGCGCCTTGGATCACCCCGTCCTCACCCCAACGACCGTGCAATGCGATGAAAACACGGTCTACACGCGACTCCTCGAGACGGGTCAGGACTTCGGTATCCGCGTCGATGCCCACCGCGTCTATGCCCGCGCTTTTCAACGCCGCAAGGACCCGACGCCCGCTCGCCAGCGATACTTCGCGCTCCGCGGACGGACCGCCCATCAACACGCCGACTCGACCGAAATCCCTGCTCACAGCGGCTCTCCCACGATGCGCACTTCCGGATCCAGACGCACGCCGAACCGCGCCTCGACTTCCGCCTGCGTGGTGGCCATCAGCGCCTCGATGTCCGCGGCCGTGGCGCGGCCCCGATTGACGATGAAATTCGCATGGCGCTCCGAGATCTGAGCGTCGCCCTGTGTCAACCCCTTCAAGCCACAGGCTTCGATCAACTGCGCGGCGAAGTGCCCGGGAGGATTGCGAAACACGGAACCGGCATTGGGAATTTCGATCGGTTGCGTCTCCATGCGCTTGGCCAGTAGCGACTTGATCAGCGCCCGGCCGGCCGCGGGATCACCCGGCTTAAGCGCCAGTTCCGCGCTCAGAAACCATTCATCGGCCGGCGCTTCGACCGAGCGGTAACCGATCCGGTATTCATTCGGCGCGCGGGTGTGCACGCGACCGTGGCGGTCCAGCGTGTCCACGCGCCCGACGACCGACCAGGTCTCGCCGCCGAAAGCACCGGCATTCATCGCGAGCGCGCCGCCCAGGGTGCCCGGGATACCGGCGAAAAACTCTGCGCCGGCGAGCCCCTCCCGTACACAGAACCGCGCCAGTTTGGCGCCCGGCACACCGGCCTCCGCATACACGATGCCGGCGTCGCCCAGTCGCAGGGTCGCCAATCCCTTATAAGTACAGATCACCGTACCGCGCACACCCCCGTCGCGTACCAGCAGATTACTCCCGAGACCGGTCCAGATCACCGGAACGGTCGGCGGCAGCGCGCTCACGTAAGCGACCAGGTCGGCGCGGTCGGCGGGCACGAAGAATTCATCGGCGCGGCCGCCGACCCGCCAGCTGGTGTGTTTCGCCATCGGCTCGTGGCGCCGCAGCGTACCGCGTACGGCGGGGGTACGCGAAGTCCCGGTTGCCGCCGCGGCCATCACGACGGCTCTCCGGCGCCGAACGTCGCCGGCAATTCGGGGGCCACACGGCCGATGTCACCCGCGCCGAGCGTGAGCACGATATCGTTGTCTTTCACGATGGCCGTCAGCGCCGAGGACAGGCGGTCGAGGTGTTCGACGAACACCGGCTCGCTGACCCCCCGAGCGCGGATCGCGCGGCACAGCGCACGCCCGTCTGCAGTACTGATTTGCGCTTCGCCCGCTGCGTAGACCTCGGTGATGACCAGCGGCGCGCAGCGCGACAGGACCTCGGAAAAATCATCGAGCAGATCGCGGGTGCGCGTGTAACGATGCGGCTGGAATACCACCACGATACGCCGTTTCGGCCAACTGGCCGCCGCCGCCTGGAGCGTCGCCTCGATCTCGCGCGGGTGATGGGCATAGTCATCCACCAGCAACGCCCGGCCGTCGTGGGTTTGGAGTTCGCCGAGTATCTGGAACCGCCGGTCAATACCCTCGAACTCCGCGAGCGCGCTACCCACTGCCGTATCCGCAACACCCAGCGTATCGCCGATCGCCACCGCGGCCAACGCGTTCAACACGTTGTGGCGACCGGGCAGGGCCAGCGTCACGGCCAGTTCCGCGCGCCCGGGGCGTTGTACCCGAAAGTGGGTCTTGAGGCCGTCGGGCTCGATATCGACGGCGCGGTAGGCGGCGTCGGCGCCGGTACCGTAGGTCGCCACCGGTTTACGTACGCGCGGCAATATTTCCCGCACCACCGGATCGTCGGCACACAAGACGGCCAAGCCGTAAAACGGCAGGTTGTGGAGAAAATCGACGAACGTATCGCGCAGCTTCGCGAAGTCCCCGTCATAGGTGGCCATATGGTCGGCATCGATGTTGGTCACGACCGCCAGTTGCGGCTGTAGCCGGAGAAAAGACGCGTCGCTCTCGTCCGCCTCCGCCACCAGGTACTCGCCGCTGCCCAGCCGCGCGTTGGCGCCGGCGCTGTTGAGCCGACCGCCGACGACGAAAGTCGGATCCAGGCCGCCGCGTCCGAGGACGTGCGCGACCAGACTCGTGGTGGTGGTCTTGCCGTGCGTGCCCGCCACCGCGATACCCTTGCGGAAGCGCATCAACTCGCCGAGCATCTCGGCGCGCGGTATCACCGGTATCTTCGCGTCCAGCGCCGCCAGGACTTCCGGATTGCGCGCGTCCACCGCAGTGGACACGACCACCACATCGCTGTCTTGGGTCCACCGTGCGTCATGACCGATGTGCACCTCGGCGCCGATCGATCGCAGGCGCTCCACCACTGGACTCGCCGCCAAATCCGATCCCGAGACCTGGTACCCCAGATTGAGCAGCACTTCGGCGATGCCGCTCATCCCACTTCCTCCGATGCCGACGAAATGGATGCGTTGTACGTAGTCACGCACTCAGTACCTCCAAACAGATGTCGGCGACCCGCGCCGTGGCATCCGGTCGGCCCAGTTGGTGTGCGTGGCGCGACAACACCTCGATCCGGGTGCGATCTCCGCCCAAGTTGTGCAGTAGGTCGCGCAGCCGCTCCGACGTCAAATCGCGCTCCGGGCACATCAGCGCCGCCTCCTGCTCAACCAGAACCCGGGCATTCGCCGTTTGGTGGTCACCGACCGCGTGCGGGAAGGGCACAAACAGAGCGGCCAGCCCGGCTGCGCACACTTCGGCCACGGTCATGGCCCCGGCGCGGCACACCACCAAATCCGCCCACGTATACGCGTCGGCCATGTCCTCGATGAATTCGCTCACGCGCGCCGTACTACCGCCTTGGCGATACGCCGCGGCGACCGTCGCGGCATTGTCGCGGCCCGACTGGTGCCAGACTTCCGGCCTTGTACTCGCGTCCAGCGCCGCCACGGCGGCGGGCACGGTTTCGTTCAACACTCGCGCACCCTGGCTGCCGCCGACGACGAGCAGCCGCAGTCGTCCGCGACGGCCCGCAAGACGCTTTTCGGGCGCGGCGATACGGGCGATAGCGTCACGCACCGGATTCCCCACCCATTGGACCTTGGGGGAGGAAGGGAAAGTACCGTCAAAACCGATCAGCACCCGCTCTGCGAGGTGCGCAAGCAAACGATTGGTCAACCCGGCGATGGCGTTGGCCTCGTGAATCAACAGGGGCCGGCGCACGAGCCACGCGACGAACCCGCCGGGACCGGAGACGAAACCGCCCATCCCGAGCATCGCGTGCGGCCGCCGCCGCCGCACCACGCTGAAGGTCTGCATCATTGCAATCGCCACCAGCACCGGGGCTCGCAGCAGGCCCCACAGACCCTTCCCGCGCAGCCCGCGAATGGTCACCCATTCCATGTCGAAACCGGCCGCCGGCACGGCGCGCGCCTCGATGCCGTTTTGCGTGCCCAGCCACACTACCTCCACACCGCGCGCGCGCAGATCGTGGGCCACCGCGAGGGCGGGAAATACGTGTCCGCCCGTACCGCCGGCCATGATCAGCAACGTCCTCATCGGGACGGCCTCCGTTTACGCTGTGTCGATCGATCCACGGCGAACAGCAGCCCCATCGCCAGACACGCGGATAACATACTGCTACCCCCGTAGCTCATGTATGGCAACGTGAGGCCCTTGGTCGGCAGCACCCCCATGTTCACGCCCAGATTGATCATCGCCTGCACTACCAGCAACAGGCCCATCCCCTGCGCCAGCCGCGCGGCGTATACGGCGCCGAGCAGGTCCGCGCGGCGGGCGATGGCAAATGCACGCCACAGGATCACGCCAAACAGCAGCACCACCGAAAGCACGCCCAGTACACCGAGTTCCTCGGCAATCACAGCGAGAAGAAAATCGTTGCTGGCGTGCGGCAGGTAGTACAGTTTTTGAATACTGGCACCCAGTCCTACCCCGTGCCAGTCGCCGCGACCGAACGCAATCAACGCCTGGACCAGTTGAAAGCCGCTGTCGTAAGGATCCGACCACGGATTCACAAAGCTCATGACACGCGCCATCCGGTATGGCGACAACACGGTCAAGGCCACCATCGCGATACCACCGACCAGGATGCACAACAGAAAATGCCACACGCGGATGCCACCCAGGAACAGCATGCCGAACACGGTGCACGCAATGACCACCAAACTGCCGAAATCCGGCTCGAGCAGGAGCAGTACGGCGACCGCCGCCAGCACCAGACCGATCATCAATACGCCCTGCGTGAAATCTCCGAGCGCGTCGCGCTTGCGGGTGAGATACCCGGCGGCGTACACCACCATACAAACCTTCACCAGCTCCGAGGGCTGGACGCGTATCGATGCCAGCGACAGCCACCGGCGACTGCCGTTCACCTCGATACCGATACCGGGCACCAGCACGAGTGCCAGCAGCACCAGACCCAGCGCCAACACCGGCTTACTGGCGCGTTCCCACCAGTGAAGCGGGCTCGACGCCGCCAGCGCCGCGAGGGCGACGCCGATGCCGATGTGCAGACCGTGTTGCAGTAGGTGACCGAAATGGGTGGACAAGGACCGCCCTTCTGCGGCGACGGTTGCCGAGTAGACCATCACCAGGCCGAACCCCAACAACCCGATCCACGCCCCGGCCAACCACGGGTCGACGGGCAGCGGACGCGGTTCAGCGTCGGCGCGCAGTGCCTGCGTGCTCAAGACGGTCACGACAGCCGCTCCCGGACCAAGCGACGAAACTCGTCACCCCGGTGTGCGAAACCCCGGAACATGTCGAAGCTCGCACACGCCGGCGACAGCAACACGCAGTCTCCCGGCTCGGCGAGCTCCGCGGCGCGATCCACGGCGGCACTGAGATCGGCCACCTGGCACACCGGCACCGTGCCGGTGAGTGTGCGCTCGAGAACCTCCGCGTCCTCGCCGTACACGATTACCGCGCGTGCGCGCCGCGCCACCGGGTCGCACAACGCGGAAAAATCCGCATCCTTGCCCTGCCCGCCGGCGATCAGAATCACCGGCGCATCAATCCCATCCAGTGCTGCGACCGTCGCCCCCACGTTGGTGGCCTTGGAGTCGTTGATCCACGACACCGCGTCTTGTTCGGCGATCAACTCGCTGCGGTGGGGCAGTCCGCGAAACCGGATCGCCGCATCGACCATCGCGTCGGTGCGTACTCCGGCGGCCTCGCACAACGCCATGGCGGCGAGTACGTTGGCCCGATTGTGTGCACCGTTGAGCGCGAGCGCGGCCGTGTTCACGAGTCTGTGCGCACCGCGCGCCAGCCATACCCCGTCGCCGTCGGCCAACAACCCGTAGTCCACATCCCGCGGCGGCGGTCCCGCGCCGAACGTCACGGGTTCGCGCGACGCCGGTACCAACACTCGGGTCAACGGGTCGTCGCGATTCACGATTGCGCGTGCACAGCCCCGATAGATGCGGCGTTTGGCGGCAACGTAGTCGGCAACCGACGCATAACGATCCATGTGATCGCGGGTGACGTTCAACACCGTGGCCGCCAGCGGTTTCAGACTGGACGTTGTCTCCAGCTGGAAACTGGACAGTTCGAGCACGTACAGATCCGGGTCGACCGCGGAGCCGGAAACGAGGTCCAGCACCGGCACGCCGATGTTGCCCGCCACTTCCACCGAGGCACCGCCAGCGCGGCACATCTCTCCCACTAGGGCGGTGACCGTGCTCTTTCCGTTGGACCCGGTAATCGCGATTACCGGCGCCGTCACTTCGCGGGCAAACAATTCGACGTCACCGACAATTTCCGCATCCGGATTGCGCTCCCGGGGAAGCGCCGGATCGGTAGGCGACACGCCGGGGCTCAAGACGACGAGATCGGCGGAACGCCATGCCGGCGTGGCAAAATCTCCGGTGTGTAGACCTACTTCCGGGAAGTCGTGTTGCAACCGGTCCGCGTTCGGCGGATGCGCACGCGAATCCGCCACGCTCACGGCATAACCGCGACGACGCAGGTACCGCACCGCGCTCATCCCGGTGATCCCGAGACCGACAACCAATGCGTTTGCCTCAGCCCTTGTCATTGCCAACGATCCTCGACTTCTGCGCCGCGCCGACGACGCGCGTGTGATCGATTGAACGGCGGTAATGTCCACGTCAACGAATCTTCAACGTCGCCAATCCCACCAGTACCAGGATCAGACTGATAATCCAGAACCGAACGCTGACCCGCGGCTCCGGCCACCCCTTTAACTCGAAGTGATGGTGCAGGGGTGCCATACGAAAGATGCGCTTGCCCACCAACTTATAAGACATCACCTGCAGGATGACCGACACGGTTTCCACGACGAATACGCCGCCCATGATGAACAGCACGATCTCCTGGCGGACCACCACGGCGACAGTCCCGATCGCGGCGCCCAGCGCCAACGCGCCGATGTCGCCCATGAACACCTGCGCCGGGTATGTGTTGAACCACAGAAATCCAAGCCCGGCACCCACCAGCGCCGCGCAGAACACGAGCACTTCACCGGTACCGGCAATGTAGGGAATCGCCAAATAGTTGGCGAAAATGCTGTTGCCGGTGACATAGGCAAAAATGCCGAGCCCTCCCGCCACCAGCACGGTCGGCATGATGGCCAGGCCGTCGAGTCCGTCGGTGAGGTTCACCGCGTTGCTGGAACCGACAATAACGAGATAAGTGAGCAGAATGAAACCCGGCCCCATGTCGATGACCACTTCCTTGAAGAACGGAACGATCAATGCCGTTTCGGTCGGCGACTGGGCTGTAAAGTACAGGAACAATGCGGCGATCAAACCTGCCACGCTTTGCCAGAGAATCTTGTTCGCGGCCCCGATCCCGCGCGGGTCTTTGTCGACGAGTTTGCGGTAATCGTCGAGCCAGCCGATGATTCCGAACGACAGACACGTGAACAGCACCACCCAGACGAAACGATTGGTGAGATCGGCCCACAGCAGGGTCGACACGAGTACCGAGATCAGAATCAAGGTGCCGCCCATGGTGGGCGTACCGACCTTGTCGAAGTGGGTGGGCGGCCCGTCTTGACGCACCGTTTGCCCGATCTGATAGTGGCTCAGCTTGCGGATCATCGTCGGGCCGAGAACGAAGCACACTGTCAGCGACGTCAGCACACCACAGATGCCGCGAAACGTCAGGTACCGGAATACGTTGAACACTGTGAACTCTTGAGCCAGAGCATCGAACAGGTACAAGAGCATCAAGGTGCGCCTCCGATCGTATCCGGTGTCGACGCGTCGGCGACGAGCGCCGCGACCACGTCCTCCATGCGCATAAACCTCGAACCCTTGATCAACAACGCGGTACTAGCGTCGACCGATTGCTGGAGCGCCTCGAGCAAGGCATCCGGGTCTTCGAAGTGGCGGGCGGCGGGTCCGAACGCCTCGGCGGCGTGACGCGCCAGCGGCCCGATGGCGAACAACTGCGACACCCCCGCTTCGCGGGCCCGGTGCCCGGCTTCGGCGTGCAACGAAGCCGCGCCGCCCCCCAACTCGCCCATGTCGCCGAGTACCAGGATGCGCGGCGCCGGTGCCGCAGCCAGAATTTCCAGCGCCTGATGCAGCGACGCCGGGTTGGCGTTGTACGTGTCGTCGTAGATCTGGGCACCGCAAGCGGCACGGCGCGGGACCAGCCGCCCCGGTACCGGCGGCAAGCGCTCCAGCCCCTCGCGAATCCGGTCGAGAGCGATGCCGAGTTCGAGCGCGGCGGCGGTTGCGGCGAGCGCATTGTAGGCGTTGTGCGCACCGGGTAAACGCAGGCTCACGGCGGCCTCCCCGACCCGGGTGTGCAGGGTGGCGCGCAACTGCGGAAACGTCTGCGCGATGTCGGCCCACAGATCGCAGTCCGGGCTGAGGCCGAAGGTCACACACCGCCTCGGTTGGGCGCAGCGGCACCAGAACGCGAAAAACGGATCGTCTGCGTTCAGGATCGCGACTCCGGTTTCGCGCATCCCGTTGAAGATCTCGGCTTTCGCCCGCGCCACATCGTGAAGCGTGCCCACGCCTTCGAGATGGGCGGTGGCTGCGTTGGTAATGATGGCGATATCGGGCCGCGTCATGCGCGACAACCGATCAATCTCGCCGAGGTGATTCATGCCCATCTCGATCACGGCAAATCGGTGTCCGTCGCGAATCCGGCATAGGGTCAGGGGTACGCCGATCTCGTTATTCAGGTTTCCCACGTTGACGAGCGCCGCGTTGCCGAGAATCGACCCGAGCATCTCCTTGACTGTGGTCTTGCCGTTACTGCCGGTCACCGCCGTCACCGGGAGTGAGAAACGGGCGCGCCAGTAGGCTCCGAGATCACCCAGCGCGCACCGGGTGTCGCGCACCCGCACATGCGACAAACCGGTTTCGATCGGAGTGCTGACGAGTGCGGCGGCGGCATGCTGCGCCCGCGCCTCGTCGATGAAGTCGTGACCGTCGAAATGCGGCCCGCGAAGTGCCACGAATAGCTCGCCGTCCTGAATGGTGCGGGTGTCGATCGCGACTCCCGTGATCATCGTGTCGCCACCGACGAGCGTTCCCCCTACCGCCTGCGCTACGGTTCGCAAACTCATCACGCCGCCACCCCGAGCGATTCGTGGACCACCGCGCGGTCGCTGAACGCGACGCGTTCCGAGCCCCGCACCTGTTCGGTCTCGTGACCTTTTCCTGCGATGAGAATCCAGTCTCCGGGCGCAGCGTTACGGATCACCCACTGGATGGCAGCGCGACGATCGTGAATCACCGTCGGTCGTTGGCGCATCCCGCTGGCGATCGCGTCGACGATCCGTTGCGGGGATTCGCTGCGCGGATTGTCGTCGGTGAGGACCACGTGATCGGCGAGCGCCTCGGCGACCTCACCCATGATCGGCCGTTTCGCCCGGTCGCGGTCACCGCCGCAACCAAACACGCACCACAGCGCGCCACCGCAGTGCTCGCGCAGCGACATCAATGCCTGGCGCAGCGCGTCCGGGGTATGCGCATAGTCGACGATGACGAAGGGCAGCTCGCGACCAGACCGGAACAGTTCCAGACGTCCGGGCACCGGCCGCAACCCCGCGAGGGCGCTCTTCACGTGGTCAGTTTCACGGCCGTACGCCAGCAACACCGCCGCCACTGCCGCGAGGTTCATGGCGTTGATGCGCCCAATGAGCGCCGAGCGAATGGACAGCACACCGCCGGGGGTTTTCAGCAGTACGGTGATCCCGGTGTCGCCGACATGCACCGAGCCGGTCCGCACGTCGCCCCCCCGGGAGCCGAACGTCCACACGCGAGCCCGGGTCCGCGCCCGGATACGGGACGTCAACGCGTCATCCAGATTGAGAATCGCCCATTTCAACGTCTCGCACGCGAATAGGGCCGCTTTGGCGTTGCCATACGCATCCATGCTGTCGTGGTAGTCGAGGTGTTCGTGGCTGAGGTTGGTGAATACCGCCGCGTCGAAATCGACCCCGGCGACGCGCCCCTGATCAAGCGCGTGGGACGACACCTCCATGCAAACGTGGGTGGCGCCGGCGTCCGCCATGTGTCGCAACTCGGCGTGCACGGTCACCGGATCTGGAGTCGTCGTGGTCGCCGGGCGCAGCCGATCGAGGAACCCGACGCCCAGGGTGCCGATGAGTCCGCACCGCGCGCCGAGGACATCGAGCGCCTGGGCCAACAGGTGGGTGCACGTCGTCTTGCCGTTGGTGCCCGTGACGCCGATCACCTGTAGGCGACGGGACGGGGCGCCAAAAAACCGCGCCGCGATGGCGCCGACGCGGTGCCGCAATCCGGCCACCGGCACCGCCGCGGGGTGTGAGATGGTTCGCGGTTCGCCCGCCGGATCGTACGCGACGGCCGCTGCGCCACCGGCTACCGCCTGGTCGACGTAATCGCGACCGTCGACGGCGGACCCGGGATACGCGCAGAACAAGTCACCCGCACGCACCGCGCGACTGTCCAGGCGAATCCCGGACACGCGGATATCCGGCACCGGGGCTTCGGTGAAGCCGGCGAGCAGCGCGCGCAGCGCCGTCACACGTTCACCGCTCACACGTCGGCTCCCGGCACCTTGGCCTGCCGCAGGGGCGGCGGCGCCTGAGGCCGGTCCGGCGCCACGTTCAGGATTCTCAGCGCACCGCTCATGACGCGCGAGAACACCGGTGCCGATACCGCCCCGCCGTAGTACTCGTCGCCGCGCGGATCGTCCACCACGACCACCATCACGACGCGCGGCCGCTCGACCGGGGCCATCCCGGCAAACACGGACAGGTAGCGGTCCTCGGCGTACTTGCCGGCGACCAGCTTGTGCACCGTACCGGTTTTGCCCGCCACCCGGTATTGTTCGAGTTGCGCGCGCTTGCCGGTGCCCTGGTCACTCACCGCGAGTTCCAGCATCGGTCTCACCTGATCCACGACCCGCGCTTCGAACACCCGCACACCCCTCGGTGTTTCGTTGACCGGAACGACGGACAGCGGCAACAGGCGTCCGTCGGTGGCCAACGCGGTGTACGACCGAGCCAACTGCAGGGCAGTGGCCGACATACCGTAGCCGAACGACAGTGTGGCGTGTTCGATCGGCCGCCAGCGCTGGCGGTCGGGCAACACACCCACCGCTTCACCCGGCAGATCGGCGCGCGTAGGCTGCCCGAAACCCAGCCGGCGCAACGTCGCCACCAGCCGCTGCGGCTGCATGCTCATGGCGATTTTCGCCGCCCCGATATTGCTGGATTTCGCCAACACCTTGGTGACGGTCAACAAGCCGTAGTCCCGCGTGTCGCGCACCCGGTGACCGCCGATCCGGTATACGCCCGGCGCGGTATCGATACGGCTGTCCGGACCCCACTTGCCGCTCGTGAGCGCCATCGCCACCGTGAACGGCTTGATCGTGGAGCCGGGCTCGAACTGATCCACCGCCGCGCGGTTGCGAAACTTGCTCCGGTCGCGATCGCGACGATTGTTCGGGTTGAAACTGGGCGCATTGACCATCGCCAGAATTTCTCCGCTCTGCACATCGACCACGACCGCCGACGCACCGGCCGCCCGGTGTTCGCGGACGGTGCCTTGAAGATGCCGGAACGCCAGGTACTGGATGCGCGCGTCGATGCTGATGCGCAGGTTCTGCCCGTCCACCGCGGAGCTCAACCTTTCCACGTGTTCGACGATGTGACCCACACGGTCACGCAACACGCGGGTCTGGCCTTCCGCGCCCGATAAGTGCCCGTCGAAAGCCAGCTCGATCCCTTCCTGACCGCGATCATCGATGTCGGTGAGACCGAGCACATGCCCGGTTACCGGACCGGCGGGATAGTAACGGCGATACTCCCGGACCACGTCGATGCCCGGGATCTCGAGCTGCATGATACGGCTCGCCAATTCCGGCGCCAGGTGGCGTTTCAGGTAAACGAATTCCCGGTGTTCATTATCGCGGCACAGTTGCCGAATTCGCGCCGGTTTGGTGTTCAAGAGTTTTGCCAGTTTGGCCACCGAGTGCGCTTCGGCCAAAAACGTGACCGGGTGGGCCCAGACCGAATCCACCGGCGTACTGACGGCCAACACCTCGCCGTTGCGATCAAGGATCATGCCCCGGTTGGGTGCCGCCTTCACCACCCGCAGGTAACGCGCGTTCCCCTGAGCCTTCAGGTAGTCCGCGGCGAAAACCTGCAGATGCAGGGCCCGCGCCCCCAACAACCCCAGCCCCAGGGTCAGCAGGCCGACGACGAACCAATGGCGCCCCTGAAACGGCGGTTTCCTGTTTTTGCGCGTCATCGGCCGGCGGTGTCCACGATCACCACATCACTGATTTCGGGCGCGTGCATCGCCAGGCGAGCGCGCGCGTTCTTCTCCACAAGATGATGAAAAGACCAGGTACTCTCCTCGGCCAACAATTGCCGCCATTCGGTATTCAAACGGTCGCGCTCCTGGTACGTCGCCTGTAGCGCCACGAACTCGACACGGTGCTGATGACGCACGTAGACGACCCCCAATGCACTGAGGACGACGGCCAACCCCAGCGCTGCCTGGAGACTACGCATGCGTCGTTCCACTGCGTTCGGCTACGCGCATCACCGCGCTGCGCGCACGCGGATTGGCCCGCAGCTCGTCGGCCCCCGGCCGCACCGGCTTGCCGACGAGTTTGAGCTGCGGCTGCAAACGGTCTGCCGTGACCGGGGCGTCCGGCGGGTAAGGATCACCGCGTGTCTGCTCGCGCAGGAAGCGTTTCACGATGCGGTCCTCCAGGGAATGAAAGCTGATCACGACCAACCGACCGCCGCCGCGCAACAATTGCACTGCCTTGGGCAACGCCGCACGCAGCTGCTCCAGCTCGCGATTGACCGCAATACGAATCGCTTGAAAGGTCAACGTCGCAGGGTGCCGATCGCGACGATGTCCGATTTCGCCGGCCACCACGTCGGCGAGCTGACGCGTCGTTTCGATCGGCTGCGCGCGTCGTGCCGTAACGACCGCGCGCGCGATGCGCTTCGCCTGCGTCTCTTCGCCGAATTCGCGCAACACTCGGACCAAGTCGGTTTCCGACGCCTGCGCCAGCCAGTCGGCCGCACTCGGACCTTCGGTCGGGTCCATACGCATATCAAGTGGTCCGTCGTTCAAGAAGCTGAACCCACGCGACGGATCGTCGAGCTGCGGTGAGGACACGCCGAGGTCCATCAGAATGCCGTCGAGTTTCGCGTCGAGGCCCGCCTCTCGCGCCGCCACGTCCATCCGGTCGAACGCGGCGTGGCGACACAAAACCCGCCTGTCGTTTGCGTACGCCGCACGTGCCGCCGCCACCGCCGCCGGATCGCGATCCGTGACGAGCAGCCTACCGTCGCGCCCCAACCGGTTGAGAATCGCGCTCGCGTGCCCACCCCGCCCGTAAGTGGCATCCAGATAATTCCCGCCCGGTTTTACGCTCAGTGCGTTCACGACCTCCCTCAGTAAGACCGGCGCATGTTCATGAATCTGCAATAGCCGCGCGCACCGTTTTGTATTTACAGCGACAACGACTCCATCTCTATCGTCAGCGACTCACCACTGGCGCCCTGCGACAACCAGTCCTCGCGACGTGCGGTCCAAGTGTCTTCGTCCCAAATCTCGAATTTGTTGCCCTGACCGATCAGCACGACGCGTTTTTCCAAATGCGCAAAATCACGCAATGGTGCCGGCAGCAGAACCCGGCCACTGGCGTCCAACTCACAGTCGCTGGCATGGCCGATCAGCAGGCGCTTCAGGCGTTGTGCAGCGGGATCGAAGCTCGGCAGGTTCACGACTTTCCGCTCAATTTCCCCCCACTCGGGCAAGGGGCACAACCACAGGCACCGCTCACCGACGGCGACGGTGACCACCATGCGACCGTCCCCATCGCTGACCAGCCCGTCGCGGTACTTGGTCGGGATGGCCAACCGGCCTTTGGCGTCCAAATTGAGCGTATTGACCCCGCGAAACACCGTTTAATGCCCTCGTATCTCTCCCATTTTTTCCCACTATCCCCCACTGAATGACACTATAGTTAGGGAAATCGCGCAGTGTCAAGCAAATTTCGGGATCGGAAATGAAAATTCTCCCTTATTCGACAAACGGTTAGCGCATGCCCGGCGACACTGCCGACGAAAATCCGGCCCCCACTGGCCGGCGCCGTCGACCGCCACCCGGCCCCGACCCGACCGGGACTGGCGTGGCCCCGCCTACCTAGTGATTAACATATTGATTTAAAAGGGTTTTACAGCGAGGAAACCAGGTGCGGAAGTCGGCCGATAAGCCGGGTTCTGTCGCGGACAGCCATTCATCTGGGGCGCGCGTCACCGCGCGCCTCTAGCGGCCTACCCGGGCCCGGTGCGGGCGACACCTTGGGGCCCCTATTCGGCCTTGCTCCGGGTGGGGTTTACCCTGCCACCGGTGTCACCACCGGCGCGGTGCGCTCTTACCGCACCTTTTCACCCTTACTCGGCGTCTTCCCGCCGGGAAGACGCCGGGCGGTCTGTTTTCTGTGGCACTTTCCGTCGGCTCGCGCCGCCCAGGCGTTACCTGGCACCCTGCCCTGTGGAGCCCGGACTTTCCTCCGCCGCGAACCGGAAATTCTCCCGCCTCGCGACAGCGGCTGCCTGACCGACTCCCGCACCACCCACGATACGCCGTCCCCCAAACCCGCACAAGGGGCGGTTCATTCCGCGTCCGGTGACGATCGCGAAGCGAGCAGATAACGGTAGATGTGGTTGCGTTTCGCACCGGTGAGGCGCGCGGCCAATTCCGCGGCCCGTCCGATCGGCAGCACCTCGGCCAGATCGTCGGCCACCTCTTCCGCGGTCAGGCGCGGCGCGCACGGTGCCTCCTCTGCGCCCTTCACGACCAGTACGAATTCGCCCCGCCGCTGTGCCGCATCGGCACGCAGTGGCTCCCCCAAGCCACCCAAATCCCCCCGCAGCACGGTCTCGAATTCCTTGGTCAGTTCGCGCGCGAGCACCGCTTCCCGCCGCGCACCGAACACTTCGGCCAAGTCTTGCACGGTCCCCAAAATCCGGTGCGCGGACTCGTAGAACACCAAAGTCCTGGGTTCCGCGCGGAGTTCGACCAGCCGCGCCTTGCGCGCCGCCTTGCGAGGCGGCAGAAAACCTTCGAAAACGAACCGGTCGCTCGGCAACCCCGCCACGCACAACGCCGCCAGCACGGCGCTGGGGCCGGGGATGGGCACGGTCCGCGCGCCCGCGGCGACCGCGTCCCGCAGCAAACGGTAGCCAGGATCGCTGATCAGGGGCGTGCCGGCGTCGGTGACGAGCGCGATGTCGTCGCCGCCCGCGAGACGTTCCAGCAACCGATGCCGCCGGGCCGGCGGCGAGTGATCGTGATAAACGATCATTGGTGTTTTGACCCCGTACCGATCAAGCAATGTCCGCGTGCGGCGCGTGTCTTCGGCGGCGATCACGTCTACCGACGACAGCACCCGGACCCCGCGCGCGCTGAAGTCCTCCAGATTGCCGATCGGGGTCGCCACGACATAAAGCGTACCGGTTTTGCCTCGTTTGTCATGCACTCGTTATACTCCTTCAAGCCCGATTCGCAGACGTGCCCGACCCGTTGAAAAAAATTTCGCTTATCGCCTGGCTGCTCGTCAGCGGGTGCGGCCTGCCCTTGATGCCGTCCACCGAGTCGCCCCCACCCGCGACGCCGCCGGTGGTAACGACGCATCCCGTCGAACCGCAACCCGTCATCGAGACGGCGCCCAGGAATCCCCAGGAATTGTCGCGCGTCGCAGCAGAATACCTCGAACGAGCACGCGAAGCACCGCCATCGGAGCGTGGCGAGCTCATCTTGAGCGCGGCCGCCCTGCTGCTCGAAGCGGGACAGCCAGGCGCGGCGAAGCGCGTGCTTAAGGATATCGACCCCGCCGCAATGACGGTCCAATCGCGCTGGCGGATGCATTTGTTGGGTGCAGAAATCGCCCTGCGCGAGAATCGATCCGCCGATGCCATGCGTGCGCTGTCGGCCCTGCAGGGACTGAACACGCCCGCGCTGCAGGCGCGCAAATTCGGGTTGCTGGCGCAGGCTTCGCTGGCGCTGGGTAATCGCTTGACCGCCGTGCAGGCACTCGTCGATCGCGGCCGTTGGCTCGAGAGCGAGCAGCAGACGCTCAAGAATCAACAGCAGATTTGGCGTGTGCTGGAAACCATCCCGGCGGCGCAGATTCAGCAGGGGCGCGCCGCTACCAGCGATGCAGTGACCGCCGGTTGGTTCGATCTGGCGTTGATCAGCGATCGCTATGGCGCCGATGCGTATCATTACGACGCCCAGCTGCGGGATTGGCGCCACCGCTATCCCCAGCACCCGGCCTCACCGACGTTTCTGGCCACCCTGGCCCCCGCATTGATCGGCCCACAACGCACCGCCGATGTGCGCCGGATTGCCTTACTCCTGCCACTGGCATCCCGGTACGGGCGCGCCGCGCAAGCGGTCCATGATGGATTTCTCGCTATGCACGCCGCGGACCCCGCGTCGATCAAGCCCGATGTCGTCGTTTACGACATAGGCGGAGAGGCCTCGTTGGCCCCGGCTTACTACCGGCTGGCGATCAATGAGGGCGCCGATTTCGTGGTCGGTCCGCTCGGCAAAGAGGCGGCCGGTGCGGTGGCGTCGAGCGAGCCGGCACGAGTACCGATATTGTTGCTCGGCACCATTCCCGACACCGCGTTTCCGGACGCGGACGTATACCAGTTCGACCTGTCTCCCGAACAGGAGGCGAAAGAAGCTGCACAGCGCGCTTACCTGGACGGACACCGGGTCGCCGCCGTGCTCCATCCCGACAGTGACTGGGGGCGAAGAGTGCAGACGGCGTTCCGCAACGGGTGGGAGCAACTGGGCGGCGTGATCGTCAACACCCAGCCGTACCACGCCGGCGATCCGTCGTTGGCGGTAAAACGATTGTTGAACGTCGACCGCAGTGAAGCGCGCAAGGACATTCTGGCCGGTCGCCTCGGCGTACCGCTCAAGTTTCAGGCGCGCCGCCGCCAGGACATCGATTGTATTTTTCTCGCCGGCGGCGCGGCCCAGGCGCGTCTCGTGAAACCCCAGATCAACTACTTTCGAGCCCACGATATTCCCGTGTATGCCACCTCACACGTTTACGCGGCACAACCGGATCCGGTAAACGATGCGGACTTGAATGGAATCGTATTCGGGGATATGCCCTGGCTGTTGCTGAACGAGGGGGCGGCGGTCGCGCGGCGCAGCGCGTTTCCACCACATACCGCCGCGTACCGGAATACCCCGCTCGACCGCCTGTACGCTTTGGGGATGGACGCGTATACCATTATTCCCTCGCTGGCGTACTTGCGGCGCAACCCGATAGCGGAAATCAGCGGCGCCACCGCGCGGCTTCATGTTTCATCCGACGGTCATATCAACCGCCGATTGACATGGGCGCGGTTCGAAGAAGGAGTACCGGTAGTGCAGGACGCAATACTGGAAGAAAGGAGATTCGATGCCCAGCGACCGGGAATCACGCCGACGCTTGAAACTCGGCGCGTGGGCGGAACGTAGGGCGCTGCGCTACCTTCAGGGTCAGGGGCTACGCTACGTGTCGTCCAATTATCGATGCCGACTCGGAGAGATCGACTTGATCATGGAAGATGGCAGGTGTCTCGTTTTCGTCGAGGTCCGCTACCGACGGTCGGCGCGCTTCGGCGGTGCCCTCGTTTCCGTCGACGCCAGGAAGCAGGCGCGTCTGCGGCGGGCGGCCGAACATTACCGCCAAACCCACAGCTCAACAGCAAGAAATCCGTGTCGGTTCGACGTGATCGGCATCGAGGACAAACAGGAGAACACGATACAGTGGATAAAGAACGCTTTCTGAAGGCACGACGCAAGGCCATCATCCATGGATAATACAGATCGCGTCGTTCAGATATTCAACGAAAGCATCGATACGATCAGTCAGGCCCTCGACACTGTCGCACCCCTGATCCACAACGCGGCCGCCGCCATGACCGAAGCACTGCTCGCGGACCGAAAAATACTGGCATGCGGCAACGGAGGTTCAGCCGCCGATGCGCAGCATTTTGCGTCGGAGATGTTGAATCGGTTCGATATGGAGCGGCCTGGACTGCCGGGCATCGCACTGACGACCGATACGTCTACCCTGACGTCGATTGCGAACGACTATGAATACAGTGATGTGTTCGGCAAGCAAGTGCTCGCCATCGGTCAACCGGGCGATGTGCTTCTCGTTATTACGACATCAGGGAATTCGTCCAACCTGATTCGGGCGGTGGCAGCGGGTAGAGAAAGGCATATGCGTTGCATCGCTTTGAGCGGGCGCGACGGCGGGCGGTTGAACGAGCACCTAAGCGAGGAAGATGTAAATATTCTCGTTCCCGGCCCTTCGACCGCTCGAATTCAGGAAGTGCACAGCATTATCATTCATTGTTTTTGCGATCTGATCGATCGCCAGCTACTGGGACAACTATGAACATCAATGCCAAACTTACGCTATTGCTGGTGCTTGCCGCGACGGTTCTGACGGGTTGTGTGGCGGCCGCCGTGGGAACCGCCGGCGCGGTCGGTGTGACCTCGGTAGACATCATTCACGACCGTCGCACGGTCGGCGCCTACGTCGATGACGCGGCCATCGAGGTGAAAGCCAAGCACTTCATATTGACCAACGATGACATCAGGAAAGACACGCACGTCAACGTCACCAGCATGAACGGTATCGTGTTGTTGACCGGAGAAGCGCCTACCCCTGAGCTGCGCAACCGGGTCGTCTCCCACGTGCGCGGCATCGAGGGCGTAAGGCAGGTGGTAAACGAAGTCACCACGGCCGGCAAGACGGCGATGATCAGCCGCACCAACGACACTTGGTTGACCGCGAAGGTAAAAACCAAACTTTTCGACGAGACCAAATTCGATGCCAATCGCGTCAAGGTCGTGTCTGAGCGGGGCAACGTATACCTGATGGGATTGTTGTCGCGAGCCGAAGCCCAGGCTGCTACCGACGCCGCCAGCCAAGTCGGCGGCATTGTGCGCATCGTCAAGGTATTCGAGTATACCGATTGAAGTCCGCCGGCAAGATCGTCGAGCCGGCGCGGATCAGTGCCGTGGTCGAGACTGTGCCGCGACCGCTCGTGTTCACCAACGGTTGTTTCGACATCCTGCACCGCGGCCACGTGAGTTATCTCGAGGAAGCGGCGGCGTTGGGAAAGGCCTTGTGGGCGGCGCTCAACACCGATGCTTCGGTGCGCCGGCTGGGTAAAGGTGCCGGCCGACCGATCAACAGTCTGGACGACAGAATGGCGGTCCTGGCGGGTCTCGGATGCGTGGATTTCGTCACCTGGTTCGACGAAGACACACCGGTCGAGATCATCAAACTGATACGCCCGGACATTCTGGTGAAAGGTGGGGACTGGCCGCCGGATTCCATCGCAGGTGCTGCGGAAGTCCGTGCGTGGGGCGGTCAAGTGAGGTCCATCGCGATACGATATCCGCGTTCGACCACGGCACTGGCCGAAAAACTCAAGTCGTTGCCGTGACGGTTATAGCTCGTGGTAGTAGGCTTCGATCATCTTGCGTGCGACATAAGCGGACTTGACCGTCCACTTTTTTTCGTTCACCGTCAGCGACGCAAACGCAACCTTACGTCCGGCATGGTTCGCGTAACCCACGAACCAATCGTTCCGCCCGCGCGGCGAAGATCCGGTTAGAGAACCAGTCTTACCTCCGACTTCAACCTCGCGCAAGTCGCCGCTAAAGAACTTACGGAACGAACGCCGTGCGGAACCCTTCTTCACCGTGGACGCCATCAAGGTTCGGAGTTTGCGCGCGGTGTCCGGACGAATTGAAACATTCATCAGATCCGGTTGCGGTCGATACTCGATCATCTGGTCCACATCGGCGAGCCCAGCTACGAGATAAGGCCGAAACATTTTCCCGTCGTTGGCCACCGCCGCGGCGATCATCGCGCCATGCAGAGGGCTCAAGGTGTTCGATCTGGTGAAACCCGAAGCCGCTTCCGCCAGAGTCCAATCGTCTTCGGCCGCGAGCGGCGCCACGCTTTGATCAAAAAACAGGTCGGCGCCGATCGCTTGGTTGAATCCGAACCGCTCCGCATAATCGTGCAGAACATCGGCGCCGATCTCGAAGACGCCCAGACGCGCGAATACGGTATTCACCGATTTTGCGAATGCCTCGCTAAATGTCACACGTCTGGTCCACTTCCCGTCCCGGTGCCTGAGGACCTGCCGCTTATACAGACTCGTCGATTTGCCGTTGTACGGTACGATCGTCGAAGGTTCGACCCGCCCTTTCTCCAGGGCGGCTGCCGCGGTGACGATCTTAAACACCGAGGCCGCCGGATACGACGCATGCAGAGCCAGGTTTCCCAAGTCCGTGCCGTGCTTCGCGTAGCTCACGAGTGACAGAATCCGCCCGGTCTCCGCGTCCACCGCCACAAACGCACCGTAATCCGGTTTGTAGCGCCTGTACAGGCGTTCCGCCTCCTGTTGAAGCCGCTCCTCGAGGGTATACGTGACCCGGGTTTCGATATCTCCGTAGGGCAACGAAACCATCACGCGGTCCGGAAACTCGTTACGCGCTACGCGCTCGGACAGAAGCTCGGCGACGTCAGCTCGTTCGAGAACCGGAACTTCGGCGGGAGTAGCCCGGTGCGCGCCGGGCTCGATGGGAACCACCGCCAGGTAGACCGCCAGCGCGCCGGCAAACAGTCCCCGATATCTGGATCTACTCGCCATGGGTACTGTCGATCGCGTTCCTGTATATCGATGCGTCTTCGCCGCTGAAACAGCAACAGACAATCTCGGTAAACGCGTGCTCCACGTCCCTCATCACGGACACGGCAATCCCGGCGGCGGCATCCTTGGGATATCCATACACCCCGGTGCTGATACCCGGGAACGCAATGGTCCTGACCTCGTGCGCCTGCGCGAGCGCGAAACACTCCGTGTAACAAGACCGCAACAACTCCGCTTCACGTTGCTCCCCTCCTCGCCATACCGGTCCCACGGTGTGAATGACAAAACTCGCCGGTAATTCGAAACCGGGCGTGATCCTCGCCTGTCCCGTCGGGCAACCCCCTATGTCGCGGCACGCTTGCAACAGGCCGGGACCCGCGGCGCGATGGATAGCCCCATCCACGCCACCGCCGCCCAACAGTGTGGTATTCGCCGCATTGACGATCGCGTCTACGGCCAAAGTCGTAATATCGGCATGGACAACTCGGATCATCCAGCAGTTGGCCTCGACCCTTATCGACGACGAAACGTTATTTCTTGACTACGCGCGCCGGCAGCATACGCATACCTTAACTCGATTCTTAACGGAAATAAAACTCTTCGGCGGTCCTGCTATAATCAAACCCAGGCACACTTTCGCCACATACACATGACCAGATCCTTTCTGTGGGCTATTGGATTCAGTCTGATCGCCTTCTCAGGCAACGCCCTCGCGCAGAGTACCGCGCTTTCGACACCGATTACTGCTGAAACGGTCATTCGCCATCTGCAGCAAGACCGTCAGTTACTGCCTGGAGTAGGATTCCGCAAGATTCGCCTCGGACACAGCTTCGATCACGTCGCCCGCACCTGGGGTCCACCGACGCAGCGTCGGTCGAAACTCTTCAGCAAGACCTGGGAGTACCGGGTGGGAAACGGCACACGAGTGATTCTGCGCGGCCGCAAGCAAGTAAGCTCGATCGAGGTAGAGGCCGCTTACGATTCAGAATTGCGGTCCGCAGAAGGAGCCCGTTTCGGGATGGCGACGTATCAGGTGGTTTCGATCTACGGCCCGCCTGATCGAAACACCGGTGACACCCTGATTTACGCACGCAAGGGCATAGAGTTCGGTTTCGCCCAGGGCGCGTTGCGCACCGTAAAAGTAGTTGCGCCCGACGGTAGTTGAACCGGCGAACGGCGTACGCGGAAACCGCACGCCGCATCGATACGCCCTCGCTCAGTAAGGCCTGAACAACGACAGGTCAGGCAGATAGTTCTCCAGCTCGGACAGCGCCATTTCATAGACGTTTCTTTTGAACTCGACGATCTCCTCTACTGCGGTCCAGTAGTCGATCCACGTCCATTCGTCGAATTCCGGTCGCTCACAGTTATCCAGTCGCACCTCGGATTCGTCACTCAAAAGTTTGAGCAAAAACCAGATCTGCTTCTGGCCGCGGAACTGCTTACCGCGTCCCGGCCTGCGCCGGTACTTGGTAGGGAGATCGTAGCGCAGCCAACCGTTGGTGCGCGCTACGATGCGGACCTGGGATTCGGTGAGTCCCACTTCCTCGTACAATTCCCGATACAATGCCTGTTCCGGTGTTTCATTTCGCTGCATACCCCCCTGTGGGAACTGCCAGCCGTCGTGTCGCACGCGGCGTGCCCAGAACACCTGATTGTACCGGTTCAACAGCACTATCCCGACGTTGGGTCGGTAACCATCGTCGGTAAGTTTGCGCTTCGAAGTGTTGTTGGACATGATGGGCATTTTTCCATGAACAATTTGCAGGGGCAAACGGGGACCGCCGACGGGCCACTCAACGGATCGAGGGTGCAGATATAACTCACTGTTTTTAAATAATTATATGGAGCCAACCTCGGCGTGACACTGGCCCTGTTCGATCTCGATAACACCCTGCTCAGCGGCGACAGCGACGTGGCCTGGGGGCGCTTCCTGGCGGAGAAAAATATCGTCGACGCGCAATGGTACGCCGCCCAACACGATCGATTTTACGCCGAGTACGAAGCGGGCGTACTCGACATCCATGAGTTTCTCGCGTTCCAGCTCGCCCCGCTCGCGAAACACGACTTGGCACTTCTCAAAGCGCTGCGTCTTGAATTCATGACCGAGAAAATCGCCCCCATGGTTACCGAATCCGCCCGGCGGCTGGTGGAGAAACATCGGCGCGACGGACATACGCTCCTTATCGTGACCGCAACAAACAGCTTCATCACGCAACCCATCGCCCAAGTTTTTGACATACCGGTTCTAATTGCCACCGAACCCGAAGTCGTCAACGGGCGTTTTACGGGCAGGGTGAGTGGGGTACCGAGTTTTCGTGAAGGAAAAGTTGAACTGGTGCGCCAATGGGTCGATGACGGCGGGGAAACGTTGACGGATAGCTGGTTCTATAGCGATTCCCATAACGACCTGCCGCTCTTGGAGATCGTGGATAACCCGGTCGCCGTGGATCCTGACGAAGCACTGCGTAAAATCGCCACCGACCGAGGCTGGCCGGTGATGAGTCTGCGCGACGAATGCTAATCGGTGGTGTTCTGGTCGCAGTGCTCCTCAGCGAAAACGAGGAACTCCTCCATCGCGCGCAGTCGGAACTTCTGACGCTGATAGACGATGGTGAAAGGCCGGGTCATCGGCGGGTCGGTGGGCACCGCCGCCAGAGTACCGAGCTTCAGTTCTTTTGCCAACGTTGATTCGGAGATGATGGTTATTCCGAGTCCCGCTTCCACGGCGGCTTTAATGGACTCCGGGCTGCCGAATTCCATAGTCAGGTCGAGATCGCTCAGATTGAGGCCGCGCGCATTGAGGTAACCCTCGATGACGTCACGCGTGCCTGAACCTTCTTCGCGGCAGATGAACGGAAAATCCAGAAGGTTTTCCACGGCCACCGATTCCTGCCTCGCCAGCTCGTGCGTAGGTGGACAGACGACCTTCAACTGATCTTCCCAGCATACGCGCAGCGCCAGATTCTTGTTTTGCACCGGCGCTTCCACGATCCCGACGTCGATCTCATTGTTTTCCACCATGTGCACGATGCCCACCGTATTGGACACTTTGAGCCGCAGCTTGACGTCCGGGTAACGCCGCTGAAAGGTGCCCAGCAGGGCCGGGATGCGATACTCGGCGATCGTCGTGCTCGCGCCGACGACCAGAACGCCGATGACATCGCCGGTGAGTTTGCGGACTTCATTGTCCATTTCGTTGTACAAAGCAATGATGCGATCCGAGTACCCGAAAACCCGCTCGCCGGTCTCGGTCAAACTGATGCGATTGTGGGTACGATCGAACAGGCGAGTATTGAAATACTCTTCGAGCTGACGTATCTGAAAGGTGACCGCCGGCTGGGTCATGTGCAGCGCCTCGGCGGCTTTCGTGAAACTGAGCAGCCGCGCGACGGTGTTAAAGACCTGTAATCTTCGATCGGCCATTAGCGTGTGGAATCATGAATACGGCGGCAGACGCTTGAGACGCGCTGCATGAAATGAGAATGCCGCATGGAAACAGCATTTACCACTGTTTCACCCAAAATCTCAAGCCTGAACCGACTTGCTGCCACCGAGCGGACACGCCCAAACGCCGTGCCGCCGTATCCGCGCCGATAGCGCGGAAATTAGAATCCGTCGAGTTTGAGTTTCAGGTCGGTGGCGCTACTGGCGTGCTGTAACGCCATGTCTTCGGTGATCTGGCCGGTCCTGACCAGCTCGAATAAATGCTGATCGAAGGACAACATCCCCTCGACGGTGGCCCCCTTTTTTACCAGATCGGCGATGTCTTTCACTCTGAGCGGATCCAGAATCAACTCGCGCACGCGCTGTGAGACCGTCATCACCTCGCAGGCCACCACACGACCCTCGCCGCCGGCGCGGGGGAGCAACCGTTGTGCCACCACCGCGCGCAGATTCTGCGCCAATTTCGATCGTATCGTGGGCTGTGCTTCGGGTTGAAAGGAGGAAATGATTCGGGTGACGGTCTCCGCCGCCGCCGGGGAGTGTAGCGTGGAAAACACCAAGTGCCCTGTCTCGGCCGCGGTTAATGCGGTTTCCATGGTCGTGGAATCGCGCATCTCACCAAGCAGAATGACGTCGGGATCCTCGCGCAGTGCGGCTGTCATTGCCATCGAGAAAGTCGTCGCATCCACGCCCAGTTCACGCTGCGAAATGATACTTTTCGCATCGGTGAACAAGAACTCGATCGGATCTTCGATCGTAATGATGTGCTTCGGGTACTGCTCGTTGATCTCGTTGATCAGCGACGCAATGGTGGTCGACTTTCCCGATCCGGTTGCTCCGGTGAGCAACACCAATCCCCGCTCGAAGTGGACGAAGTTCTTGATCATGGACGGCAGATTGATCTCGTCGGGCTTCGGCACCGTACTTTGGATAACACGTAACGCCAAAGCGATCGTGCCGCGCTGATGATAAACGTTGACACGCACGCGTCCGATTCCCTTCATCCCGATGGAGATATCCACCTGATAGTCCTTTTGTAGAATCTCCCAGTGGCGCGGTGTCATGATCTTGCTCGCGAGCTCCTCCATCTCCGCCACCGACGGTTGTGGAAATTCCGTGATTTGATGGAGAACGCTGTCCACGCGAATGACCGGGTGAGTGCGGGCGCGCAGGTGGATATCGGAGGCTTTCCGATTCACTGCATAAGCCAGTACCTGGCCGATATAGCGTACCGGGTCGCCACCGATCTGGGCTTGGGTATCGGTAGGTGCCGAGCCGTCTTCGGATCGAATTGACGTCACTACGGATGTAGGGTTGGTCGTCTCGCTCATTGTTCTATAAACCCACCTTCCTGACAATGGAGAATCCCGCCCGGGACCGAGCGGTTATGGTTTCTTCATTGAGCATAGCAGCTAAGCGCCGTTTTTGAAGGCGCGGGGCCACGGAAACGGTGCGAAAAAGGAGGAAACCGCGCGGCGGTTGTCCCCAATCAAGCAGTGAACCGCCGCTTGGCCGCCCCCGAATCCAGCGCCCGGCGTACGCTGGCCGCCGCAGCTTCGAGACTCGCCGCCCGACCGAGATGCTTGAGACATAGCGCCCCCGCGTAAATCAAGCTGTCGCGCATCGGGCCGGCGGCTCCGTTCAGCGTCGCCAACCCCGTTTGCGCCGCAGCCGCCGCCAGCGCAGCGATATCGGTGTCCGCCTCGACGTCGTCGACGACGCCCAAACGCGGCCCTAACGACTTCGGGAGCGGTACCGCGCGGTCCGTCGCGTGGATTCCGGCGTCCGCCGGCTCAATGCGCCACTCCTCATCCACGCCCGGCCGCCGGTACCGATAGACTTTTGCCGGCTGCGTCAAAGACGGAATGACGCCACCCTCGACGCCACGGACGACCATCGCCGAGGTAAAACCGGAATGGCGCGCCAACATGGTATAAATGGGTGGGTACGGTTTATGAACATAACCGGTCATCAGGTGGGTGCTTACACGACCGCTGATGGGACGTAGCAGCACCTCGACAGTCGTGATACAGGGGCGTTTCACGATCAACTGCCGTAAACCGAGTAAGTCGTGCAATGGCGGACACACGTTCTGCTGATCGACATACGCCCACCCGCAATCGTCGCGGGCCAGGCGCGCCGCCGCCGCGGATAAGCTCAAGTCCACGTCGCACCCTGCCGCGCGCAATACCTTGCGGTGCGTGGCGCCGTACTTCGGACCCACCGATTCCGCCCCTTGCGAGATGGCCGGTACGCCGCACGCGGCCAGCACCGCCGGGAGAAACGGCGAAGCGGGCAGCCCGCGCGCGTAACCATCGTATGGGTCCGCCACGTCTACGACCTCCGCGACGTCAGCGGTGACCCGGTCGGTCGCGTCGATCAACGCCTGCAAAACACCGCGGTTCTCGTCGTGGGTTTCGCGCTTCATGCGCAGTGCGATCAGGAATATGCCCGCCTGCACGGGATCCACCTCGCGGTTGAGAATACGGCGCATCGCGTCCCTCGCCTCTTCGAATGAGATGTCTTTACTGAGTTCCGGTCCCGTGGCGATACGCTGCAGTACCGAGTGCAGAGAACTCTTAGGAGCTCGATCGGAGGCTTCAGGATAGGATGCTGACATGGCGCATAAAATAGTGGGTTCTCAAAGCCGAGTGTACAAGACGGGTTTATAATGCCCAATATCCCAACGGGCAACATCGCACGGAGCCATGCCATGACAAGAGTTTCAGGTATTCATCATGCCTGATCGCTCGGACACCGATCTCGCCAGTGGAATCCTGGCGTTCGAGTCGAAACAGTTCTCGCGCGCTCTGCAGCTCCTCTCACCGCTCGCTCAAGCCAACAATCCCGACGCACAGTATCGTCTGGCGATCATGTATCAGAACGGTCTCGGCGTGCTGCGTAACGAAGCGCGCGCGTACCGCTGCATGCGAAGCGCGGCGGAAAGCGGCCTGGGCCTCGCGCAGCATGGTCTGGGATTCATGTATATGGAGGGCGACTGTATCGAGGCCGATGGCGCGGAGGCGGTCAAGTGGTTCACGCGCGCCGCCGATCAGGGACTGGTGGGATCACAAACGACATTGGCCATGTTGTACGAGCAAGGCGAACTGGTGCCGCAGGATATGGAGAAGGCGCGTGCCTGGTATCGAAAAGCCGGATTCGACGAAAAGGGCTGATTTCAGTTCAACTGAATGCGTTCCCCCCAGGGTGTGTCGGCTTTGCCCTTGACCAGCCAGAGCACCGGGTAGTCCGGTTCGCGTTCCGGGAAGCGACCGATCGCATCGGTAAAATAAATCAATAGGTCCGGGCGGCCGTGGTGATCGGCCACCCAACCGAACACCGGCTCGAACGACGTGCCGCCGCCCCCCCTCAACTCCATCGGGGGGGTCAACGCCTGCCAGGGCTCGTAGACCCATGGTGCACCGGCAGACAGCTCAGTATCGCAGGCGAGCAGAATGATGCGGCACTGCACGGAGGCTTTTATCGCTTCCACTTCGGAGAAGAACTGCGTGATTTCGTCCTGCGACACCGACCCGCTGGTGTCCACCGCCACTACGACGTCCAACCTGACACTCTTCAGCGACGGAAAAATGGCGTCGCCCTCCCGCCGGGACGGCCGTGCATAGTTGAAGTCCTCACGACCGCACAGGGTCATGTAACGCGCGAGCAGGCTGCGCCAGGGAATTTGAGGACGCATGAGTTCGTCCACCATGCGGGCCATGAGCCCGGCCAGCTTGCCGGCGAGCCGGGCTTGCTGGCCAGCGCCGGCGGTCCGCTGCTGCCACCGCGTCTTGAGTTGTGCGCGCTCGTCGGCGGTGAGCGGCGGCGGTCGAGCCACACCCTGATCGGACTCATCGCTCCCTGAATCGGCCCCGCCTGCGCTTCCGGAGGCCGCGTCGTCTCCATCGTACAGGTGATCATCCTGGGGGCGCTGGTCGTTGTCGTCATCGATGAGCGGATAGATCTCCTCCGCCGCCATTCCCGCATATTCGGCGAGATACAATGCGTTCGGTGGCGGCGCCAAACCGTCGTCGATCAACAGCGGATTGACGGCGAGATCGCAAGCCACGTCCCAGCGCCGCTTGTCGCGATGCTGGCGGCGGGCGAAATGCGAGAGTGCGCAATGTAACGCCTCGTGCGCCAGAACGAACTGGGTCTGCGCCAGGCTCAGGCTGTGGATGTAATGCCGATTGAAATAGAAAGCGCGCGCATCCGTGGCCGTGGTTTTACACCAGGACGTAGCCGCCTCCCTGACCGGTAACCTCAAGACCAGCGCACCAAGAAACGGCTTCTCCAGAATCAGGCGCGTGCGCGCGGCGACCAATTTGCGTCTGACCTCATCCATTCGCCACGCTCGTGCGTCCCGGACGATACACACCCAACAGATTGCTACTCTCTCTCAAACGTCGAACAACATTACATCGGCGACGTCATTGGCCCAGGCGGAGAACTGCGGAACGGAGAACAACTCGTGGCCCACCGCCCGGTGCATGTCTGAGACGAGCATGACCCCCATCTCCTTATCGGGAAACGAACCGGCGTAATCGATGATACGACCATAGGTCTGCCCGGCTTCACCGTTTCCCTTGGCAATCACGGCGCGCCCCACCAATGCCGACGCCACGGCGTACTGAAGGTCTATCTCCGCCGGCACGGAAGAGTCCTCTCCGCGTAGAATCGCGTCGACGTCCGGCAGGTTCTCGAGGTTCTGCACAAACGCATAAAGCTCTACACCCGCCGCCGGGCCTACACAAGCCTGTAAGGCGCCCAGCAACACATCGTCGACATCGGCGAACTTGTTCAAGGCGCGGTGCGCGAACTCCCAGGATCGTGGCGTCGGGAAGGCCACCGGATTGTGCGCCGGATCGAAGTCGAACAGCAGCTCGGGTTTGAAACGCAAAAATGCGATCACCCGGTCGTCGATCGCATTGGCGTAAGCCCACGTCACCCAGTCGTCGAGATTCACCTCGACCTCGAAGTGCGAGAAGCGGTTCGCCAGCGGCGCCGGTATCGTGTAAGTGACGCCACGATCCCCGTACCGGTTGCCGGCCGCGAAAATGGCCCATCCGTCCGGGACCCGGTAGTCTCCCAAGCGACGATCCAATATCAATTGGTAGGCGGCGGCGGACACGCTCGGCGGCGCCGACGTGATCTCATCGAGAAACAGCACCCCGGCATCGCCATGCCGATCCGCATCCGGGAGCATCGCCGGAATCGCCCATTCCACTCGATCCCCGACCCGAAACGGAATCCCCCGCAAGTCGCTGGGTTCGAGTTGCGAGAGTCGAATGTCGATCATCTGCACGCCTCGCTTTCTGGCGGTCTGCGCCACCATTTCCGATTTGCCGACGCCGGGAGGCCCCCACAACATTACCGGTGTGTGATGCCGGGCGCGGGCACTCAGGAATTCATGATCGAGGATCGTCAATATTTCTGCGGGGCGCATACTCGTGTGTGTCGATGCGGACGGGAACGACTACCTGGGCCGATAATAGGACCGGCGCTGGTTCGTGTCCAGGCGATTACCCCTTATGATATAAACGGGCCTTGTTACCAAAGACCTATTGTGAATGGCGGGCACAGTGCGGATCATGCCCAGCGGGAAAACTTTTTTCGCGGCGGGTAAAGACAGCATCCTCGATGCAGGGTTGCAGGCCGGTTTATCCTTGGCATACGGGTGCAGCAACGGTAATTGCGGCAAATGCAAAGGCCGCCTGGTATCCGGGGACGTCCAACGCGTGCGCCACCACGACTACGTGATCAACGATGCGGAAAAATCCATGGGGGTTTTTTTGTTGTGCTCCTACGCCCCGGTAACGGATGTCGTGGTAGAGGCGGCCGCGGCGACGGACGCGGAGCATATTCCCCGTCAGAACATCACCGCGAGGCTCAAGAGCATCGTCCGTCTGGACGACGCGGTGATTTCCGTGCGTTTGCAGACCCCCAGAACACATCGGTTGCGCTTTCTCGCCGGGCAGTACGTGACCCTCGAACTGGCCTCGGGCGCGCGCTTCGACTATCCGATCGCGAGCTGCCCATGCGACGATCGCAACATTGAATTTCATTTCCGCGTCGAACCCGACAATACACTGGCGCGGGAAGTCGCGCGACTGAACGCCAGAGACGCCGTCGTCATCGAAGGACCGAGCGGCGATTTCACGCTCGGACCGGTCGCCGACCAAAGTTTGGTTTTTATCGCCTGGGATATCGGATTTGCGCCGATCAAGAGCCTGATCGAGCACGCCATGCAGCAGGAACTCGACAACGAGATGTACCTTTTCTACCTGCTGCCCCACGACAGTGATCCGTATCTGGCCCAGGTCATTCGTGCATGGAGCGACGCGTTCGATCAGTTTCATTACGCTCCCGTACTGCTGCCCTTTTCGCATCACGAGGCGGTCGGCGACATCAACCGCGGGGGCGAGGATTTTACGCGCGCGTTCGACCCACCGTTGGCGGCCCGGTTGCCATCAGCGGACAGCTCGATATACATCGCCGCACCCCATCCCGTTCCCGCGCTGGTCGAAGCGCTGCTCGTCGATGCGAACGTACCCGCGGAGCGGATCAAAACGGCCGCCATCCATCTATCATGACACTTAGCGAACGCCGTTGTTGATCACTCGTGGCCGCCACCATCACACACCTGTAATGAAACAATTTCCGCTGTTCATGAATCTGCACGATTGCCGGTGTCTGATTGTCGGCGGTGGCGACGTCGCGGCACGCAAGGTGCGGATTCTCGAAAGCGCCGGCGCCCGCATCGTCGTGGTCGCGCCGAAGGTGTGCACAGCGCTCGAAGAAATGGCTGCCCGGGGGACGCTCGAGGTGGTGGCGAGGCGTTTCCAGGCCTCCGACCTAGCGCACGTCACACTCGCCGTGGCGGCCACCGACGATGCCGAACTGAACGCCGAAATCGCTGCGCTCGGCAAACAAAACAACATCCCGGTCAACGTCGTGGACCACCCGGAACTGGGCTCGTTTACGGTTCCCTCCGTGGTCGACCGGTCGCCGGTGACGGTCGCCATCTCCACCGGTGGGGCATCGCCGGTGTTGGCCCGGCTTCTGCGCGCGCGCCTCGAAACGCTGATCCCGGCGACTTACGGACGACTCGCGGATCTGGTCGCCGGGTTTCGGCGGCGCGTCCGCGAACGGCTTCCGCACACTCGACAACGGCGGCGATTTTGGGAGGAGGTGCTGCAGGGGCCGATCGCCGAGATGCTGCTGAGCGGACGCGAGGACGTCGCCCGGGAAGCGCTGCGGCAGCTCGTGGAGAAACGCGAGTCACAAACACCCACCGGCGAGGTCTACCTGGTCGGTGCTGGCCCGGGAGATCCGGACCTGCTCACCTTTCGTGCCCTGCGGCTGATGCAACAAGCCGATGTGGTCCTGCACGATCGGTTAGTGGCACCGCAGATACTCGACATGACCCGGCGCGATGCGGAGCGCATCTATGTCGGAAAAGCGCGCTCCGAACACAGCGTGCCGCAACCGGAAATCAACGACCTGCTGGTCAAACTCGCCAAACAAGGAAAACGCGTATTGCGGCTGAAAGGCGGCGACCCGTTCATCTTCGGCCGCGGCGGAGAAGAAATCGACCGCCTTTCGCAGGAGAGAATTCCATTTCAAGTGGTGCCCGGCATCACTGCCGCGTCGGGATGTGCCGCTTACGCCGGCATCCCATTGACCCATCGCGACCATGCGCACTCGTGCGTATTCGTTACCGGGCATCTTCAGGATCACTCCGTGAATCTGAACTGGGCCGCACTGACACAGCCCGATCAAACGGTAGTGATTTACATGAGTCTGACGGGACTGCCGATCATCTGCGAGTCACTGATCCGGCACGGCCTGTCGGCCACCACGCCCGCGGCGCTCGTCGAACAAGGGACGACGGTTCGGCAACGCGTGCTGACCGGAACCCTCGCCACGCTGCCGAAGCTGGTCGATGAGGCGAACGTACGGGCGCCGACTCTGGTCATCGTCGGTGAGGTCGTACGACTCCAGGATAAACTGGCCTGGTTTCACCCCGAACCCACCGCGGCGCCATCCAACGCGTAACAGCATGGGTACGCCAACGTATATCCAGGTGGCACGGATGCGGGATCTGCCGGTGGGTCGGATGTTGCGCGTGTTCCTGGACGGTGAACCCGTCTTGCTGGCCAATGTGGAGGGGACGGTTTTCGCGGTCGGCGATCGCTGCACGCACGAGGACGCGTCTCTGTTCAAGGGCAGGCTCAGCGGCACCTGCGTGCGGTGCCCGCTGCACGGAAGCCGCTTCGACTTGCGCACCGGCGAGCCCCTGGAAGAACCCGCCGTGGACCCGGTACCCATTTATCAGGTCCGCATCGACAAGGATGCCATCTTTCTCGCCCCAGCTTGACGTCGACCGCCGCGCCGCCGCGATGAAGACGCGGAACGCGGTTCCGGCCGGGGCCCGCTGGACACGCCAAATTCGCGGCCTTAATATCGTTAACGATGTACCAACAAGAGCGATCCTCGCAAGACGGTTGGCGATCGGGGCCGGGTAGCGCGTGACATCGTGTGCCGGTAGCGAGCCGTTCGCTTTGCGCGTACTCGGCGACAGCATGGAGCCGGAATTCGAGGACGGTTCCGTCGTTATCTTCGAACCCGGCGGAGCGGTCGAAGACGGCTGCTACGTGATCGCGTTTCACAAAAACGAATATCTGTTCCGGCAATTACGGCGTGACGCGGACAAATGGCAACTCAAACCGCTCAATCCACAGTATCCGGTCGTCGAGCTCAGCGAACTCCAAGCCATCAAAGGCCGCGCGGTCGCAAAAACCGACCGTCGTGGCAGAAATCGCAAGCACTACACCACAACCTGAACGACCGCCGTTGCGATGAGTAAGTTGACGCACTTCAACCAGTCCGGCGAAGCCTATATGGTGGATGTCGGCACGAAAGACATCACCCACCGCGTGGCGAGCGCCGAGGGTACGATCCATATGCAGGCCGAGACCCTGGATTTGATCCTACAAGGAGGCCATAAAAAAGGGGACGTGCTCGGCGTCGCACGAATCGCGGGGATCATGGCGGCCAAGCGTACCGCGGATTTGATCCCGCTATGCCACCCACTGTCGCTGTCGAAAGTCGAAATCGATCTCACCGCCGATCCGGAGACGAATCACGTGAGGTGTCGGTCTACCGTCGAAACGCGCGGACGGACCGGAGTGGAGATGGAGGCCCTGACCGCGGTGAACGTGGCGCTGCTTACGATTTACGATATGTGTAAGGCGGTCGACCGCGGCATGACGATGTCGGGTATCCGACTGGTGCGAAAGTCCGGGGGAAAATCCGGGGACTGGACACGCGATCGCGGCGGTTAGCGGGCACCGGCCGTGCGCGCCGATATCGAACGCTGGGAAAGAAAATACCAGCGCCGACCTACCCCGGAAAAGGTCGTGCCCGATCCCCTGCTGATTCGTCATCGCGGGCTGTTTTCCGGCGCGGGTCGTTCCCTGGATCTGGCAAGCGGCTTGGGGGACAACGCCATTTTCCTGGCCGAACTCGGTTATGATGCTTTCGCCGTGGACGGCAGCACGCGGGCCATGACCGCGGCCGTCCATCGCGCCCGTGCGCGGGGCGTCAACGTGTACGGGTGGGTGGCCGACCTGGACGTCTATCCGCTGCCACCGGCGCGGTTCGATCTGGTGGTCGTTTTCCGCTACTTGAATCGCGCGCGTATCGAGCGCTTCAAGTCCGCGTTAAAAGTCGGCGGACTGTTCGTCTATAAAACGTTCAATACCGGCTTTTTGCAGAATAATCCCAGTTTTTCAAAGCATTACGTGTTGAGCGCCGGCGAGCTCAAGGCCCACTTCGACACCTGGGAGTGCATCGACACGAACGACTACGCGGCCAATCCAGCGCCGCAGTCCTTCTGGATAGGGCGCCGGCGCTAAGCGCACACAAGCAGGCCTCACGGTGCCGGTCGTCGGTGTCGTTCTGGCGGTTCGACGAATTTCTGCCAGACTTAACGGCATTCAACATTTCCGGTGTTCCCATGGGCTCCGCACTGCACGACCTGGGCGCGGAAGCTGGTAGTACCGCGAACGACTCGGGACCGCTCACCGTATTGCGCCGTTCCGCAGGCGCTCTACGAAAACCGCTTCTCAGCCTACGCACACGAATTCTCGTTTTCGTTGTCTCCGCGACGCTGGCTACGGCGCTGGCGGTGACCGGTGTTTCCGTGCATCTGGTCCAGGAGTTCGTGAACAACAAAGTGCAAAAGGAGTTGGGTGACGAGCTCGATGTCACCGCGGCGCGCGTCGAAACCTGGTTCAAGTCGCGGTTGAACGAAATCCAGGTGTTTGCCGAATCAGCGGTGCTCCACGAGAGTCTGTTTACGGACACCTACGATCGCGTTCACGTCGACCAGTACCTGACCAACGTCGCCAGCAACCTGCCGGACCTGGTGGCGATTTTCGTGCTCGACACCGCGGGTCGCGTGACCGGGTGGGCGGGCGACCGGTTGACCCTGCCACCGGCGCTGTTGCTTAGCTTGAGTAACCTCCAGTTGGCCCGGATCAGCGATATCGTGTCCGTGGAATCGGCGCAGATACACGTCGTTTCCGCCCCGATACGCAAACTGGGACCGCCTGTCGGCACGCTCCATGCGGTTTTCAAGGCCGAATCCCTATTGCCGCTCCTCAAAGCCGAAGGTTTGTCGGATTCCGGCCGGCTGGTACTGGTGGATGTGCGGTCCGAGGTCGTCGTCGATACGCCTCCCGTCGACCCCTTGAATTACCCGCTGTCGGACATCGGCACGCTTGACGATATTGCCGCGTTGATGGCTTACCGGAACGCGAATGGCGACAAGGTCATTGGCGCCGGCAGGTTCATCCCAGCGAGTCGTCAACTCCTGCTGTTGGAAGAATCGTATCACCGCGTATTCGATCCCGTCGCTCAGATACTCCATAAGAGTCTGGTGATCAATCTGTCCATCGTGCTCGTGTTCGGACTCGGAGCGATTCTGGTCGCCCGCTCAATCGTTCGCCCCATTGGTACGCTGGCGAGAAAAGTGCAGAGCCTCGCGGAGGGTAAGCCGGATGCGGCGATATGGGACGCCGCCGACAACGAGGTCGGCATGCTGGCGGAAGCCATCAACGCGACCGTCGCGAGGTTCGAATCGAGAACCGAGCGCTTGGAGCACCTGTCCAAGACCGACGGCTTGACCGGCGTGTACAACCAGAGGGCGTTCAAGCAGGCCCTGAAAGACGAGGCGGTGAAAGCGAAGGCGTCCGCTGAACCGCTGTCTTTGGTGCTGGTCGACATCGATCACTTCAAAGACTGGAACGACCGCTACGGCCACGAACGCGGCGATACCGTACTTCGTGTCGTGGCCAAATTGATCTCGCGAACGATTCGCGGATCCGATCTTCTCGCCCGCTACGGCGGCGACGAGTTCGTCGTGCTGGCCCGCAATACCAACCTTGCCGGCGCGCGCGTGCTGGCGGAGAAGCTATGCGCAGCGGCGTCCAACCTCGTGGATAAGCCGGCAGGCACAGATACTATGACGTTGAGCGTATCAGTGGGCATTTCGGAATTCACCGGCGACGTGACCAAATTCTTCGCCGACGCCGACCGGGGGCTATACGCGGCGAAACGCGCGGGCAGAAACTGTGTGCGCCGCGGTTGAGGCGCGTCTTATTCCGGGACCGGTTTAGTCACCAGTAACGGTGCGTATATCCAGCCCAGGTATCCACCCGGAGTTCTCACCAGGCGCCACAATTCGCTTTTTTGTTCCAGCAAGACCGGATCATTGCGGGGTATGACGGTAATCACCGGCTCGTCGGTCGAAGGCCCGGCGCGCATGTTGACGCGTTTTCCCTTGACATACAGGACCGCTGGGTTGCCCCGTACGAGTCGGGCTTCCTCGCGAATCTCCTCCATGGTTTGGTTGGCCCGGTAAACGAAATACATGGCCGCCGAATAATTCCGCTCATCGATATGTCGTTTTGCGGTGGCCAGATGTTCTTTGACCTGACTGAATTCGCGTCGCCGCCAGGGAACCTGCGCCGCCTCTCCTTGGACCTGAACTTGAGCCTCGGCAAGCGCTGAGATCGCGTCGGCGCTCGTGTATCCCACGCTGGAACCGTCGGCCGTCAATGCCTGTTCGGCACGCTCCAGGGCGTCTTGCAACCGACGCGCGTCGCGCGCCAGTTTGGCGGCACGATAACGATTAATCGTCCGATAGGTGTCGCGGTCGTGATCCGTCGCGCGCGCCGCAACCTGCGCCTCCGGTTCAGGGGTAACCGGGATTGATGCTTTCTCCGCCGGGGGCGGCGGGTCCGGGACGCTGGGGGCCAGTCCCAGGGCGCCGCATCCACTGATGGAAACCAGCGCCAGGATCGCCCCGGCAAGACGGTACGCGCCCGGCCGGTATCGATACCGCGCTGCCGCAGCACGCCGACGACCTCGGCCGTGATCGTTCATACTTCCCCCCGGCACCGATGCACACCCCTCAACCGTTGCCACGATACCGACACTGTCCAAACCGACCCGGTGTCCCACGCAACGAGGGCCGTCCGCGGTCGCGGCGCTCGACGTCTTCCCCACCCCCGTCAATCACCCGCCCGTGACCGGCGGGAAAAACGCCACTTCGTCTCCGTCCGAAACCGGCGCGTCCGGCTTCACGTAGTCCATATTGACAGCCATGAGCACGTTTCCGGACAGGGGCTCGTCCGCGGCCACCGCCTGCCACACGTCAGCGACGGTACGCCCCTCCGGTAACTCGATTTCCCGGTCCGAGTATCCGAGCCTCTCCCGCAGGCCCGCGAAAAGTTTGACTGTAACCCGCATGCGTTCTTCACCCATACCGCGGCACCGTTATCGGCCCTTCTGCGCGGATGATACACTAACACACACGACTCAGTGAGTGGCCGCCACACGCAAGTCCATTGTCCTTCGCCTCCACCGAACCTCGAACTGACGTCTCAGGCGTCATCCTCGCCGGTGGCCGAGCCCGGAGGATGGGCGGCATTGACAAGGGGTTGGTCGAGTATCTGGGCCGGCCTCTAATCGAGTATGTGAGCACCGTGCTGGCCCCTCAGGTTGGCACCGTAATCGTCAACGCAAACAGAAACCTGGATCGTTACCGCCGGTATGGTGATGCGGTGGTCAGCGATATCGTCGGCGATTTCGCCGGCCCGCTGGCGGGTATGGCGAGCGGTATGCAGCGCGCGCAAACCCCACTCGTGGTCTTCGTACCGTGTGATTCACCGTTGATTGGTGACGACCTGGTCGCCCGACTGCACGAGGCCCTGGTCGCCCAGCGCGCGCAGATCAGCGTCGCCCATGACGGTCACCGCCTGCACCCGGTGTTTGCCCTCGTGCGCACCGACCTCCTGCCGAGTGCTCTCGACTATCTCGAACGGGGTGAACGAAAGATCGATCAGTGGTTTGCCGGTCACCGCGTCGCGATCACGGACTTTTCCGACCGACCCACCATGTTCTTGAACCTCAATGCGCCCGACGATATCGAGAAGCTGGAGCGGGCGGCACGGCGGAGCGATGAGCGAAACGTTTAACCCCCCGTCCCTGTATGAGGCGGTCGTGGTGGAGCGCACCGACAGTGCCAGAGCCCACGCCGAACGGCTGGCGTCTCAGGGGGCCGAGGAAGGCACGATCGTATGGGCGAAATCGCAAAATGAAGGGCTGGGGAGAAACCGACAGCAATGGTTTTCGGGGACCAATAATCTGCATCTCGCCACGATCCTGCGCCCGGATGACCCGTATGACGTCGTCTGTCAGTTGAGTCTGGTCGCCACCTTGTGCGTCGCAACGGCGCTCGCCGAGCAGGCCGAGCCGATGAGCGAATTACGTTATCGATGGCCCAACGACGTCTTGTTGAATCGCGGCAAAGTCGCCGGCATCACGCTCAGCGGTCAATTGCGGGATGATGCCCGCGTCGAATGGCTGGTCTTAGGGGTAAACGTCAACGTTTGGGAACAACCCGGGAGCCTGGGGTTCGATTCCGCCAGTATGCGCGGCGAGGGATTCGAAATGCATGATCGCACGCGGCTGGCGGTTTCGTTCTGTCGCCAGTTTCTCGCTTGGGGCGATCGTTGGGCCAACGAGGGATTCGAGGTCATTCGCAAGGCTTGGCAAGTGCGTGGCACGGGGGATCCGTTGCCACACACGATTACGCTGGCGAACGAATCGAAACGCGGGCGCTTCGAGAATATCGATCACGAGGGTTCCCTATTGTTACGCCCCGATACGACCCGCGGTGAGAAGATACGCCTGGCCGATTTCTTTCGCCCCGACTTTGCCCCGGCGCAGCGGTGATTGGGCGCTGCCGGTTGCGACGACGCTCCGCGCGGCGCGTGCCCGGGGGCGAGGCTGAAGGACCTCGCGTTCCCCCCACTGGCGGTTGTCACCGAACGCCGACGCGCACGGACCGCAACACGATCAGGGGTCGTCAGGTTCTGATTTGCGGCGCACGCTGTTAGACTTGGCAGTCGCCAACTCCTTTGTGCACACACCGCGCGTGAGGGTTCGACCATGAAAAAACCCACCCCTCCCGGCACCTCGATCGGCCGACGCGACTTCGTCAAACTCTGTATGAGCGCGATGGCCGTCGGCGCGCAACAGGCCGCTTTCGCCAAACCGGACCCGCAGGCGGCGACCCGCCTCTACGCCCGTTCGTTGCTGGTCGACTCGCGCAACAATCCGCTGCGGTATGCCGACCTGGTCGTGGGCGAGAACTACATTTTCCACTACCCGTTCGTGACCACGCCGTGCTTTCTGATCAATCTCGGCGAAGCGACCAGGCCGTCGGAGGTGTTGGAGACCGAGAATGGGAAGGCATACGCAACTCCCGGAGGCGTGGGGCCCGCCGGTTCAGTGGTGGCCTTTTCCGCGATCTGTGCGCACAAGATGACCCATCCCGCCAAGTCCGTGAGCTTCATCAACTACCGTCACGAGCGGGTTCGCTACGAAGACAAGAAGGAGCGGGAGCGGGAGCAATCGCAGGTCATATTCTGTTGCTCGGAGAGGAGTGTGTACGACGCCCGGAGAGGCGCTCGCGTGCTGGGCGGTCCGGCCAAACAGCCGCTTGCCGCCATCGTAATCGAGTATGACGAACCGAACGACCGGTTCTTCGCGCTGGGCACACGCGGGGGGGAAATGTTCAACCAGTTCTTCGAAAAATTTCGTCACCGGATTCAGCTCGAATACAGATTGACCGACATCGACGACAGAACCGCGCAGGTCACCGAAGTCCTGCCTATCGACGAGTACTGCTCGAACAAGATTTTCTGCTGAATCTATGGCCGCGGCCGCAAGACCTGAGCGGCCTGGGGATGATCCTTCTGAATAGCGATGTCGAGCGGGGTCCGCCCGGCCGCGTCACGCGCATCTACGCGCGCCCCGGACTCGACCAGCATTCGTGCGATGCGCGTATAACCCTGGCTGACCGCCAGATGCAGCGCCGTCATCTCGTTCTCGCCGGTCCGATTCACATCGATGCGCCCCTGGCGCAGAAACAATTCGACGATATCCGGTCGATTCTCGTACACCGCGCGCATCATCGGCGTCCAACGGTAGACGTCCCCGGAGTTCGGATCCGCGCCGGCGGCTAACAGCAGCTCGACGACTTTCGTGTGCCCCTTTGCGCTCGCAACCATGAGCGCGGACCAACCGTTCTTGGCGGCGGCGTTCACATCGGCCCCCCGGTCGAGAAACAGCTCCACGATCTCCGTGTTGCCGCCCAGCGCCGCATACATTAGCGGGGTTCCGCCGTTGTTGTTGGTACGGTTGACGTCGGCTTTGGCGGCGAGCAGCGCCTTGACGCGCTGTAGACGTCCCTGTTTCGCCGCCAACATCAACGCCGTTTTACCGTTGGGGTGCACCGCATCCGCCGCGGCGTTCATGGCGTCGAGGTCGTCGTGCGATAGTGGGGGTTGGGCGGCGGTCGGGGAAATCAGGCATCCGCCGAGGAGCACCGCGCCCACGATTCGCCACCCGCGGTGCCGCATCGGGGGCGCCGTCAATGTGGATTCTCCCCGTGCACGAGCCCCTCACGCGGGGTGTAATGGGCGACGATCTCCGCCAGCGCGGCCTCGGCGTCATACTGCCCGGCCATGCGCAGCGTCGCATCGTGTGAAAAAGCGTCCTTGCAAAGCGTATCGAATTCGCGCTGTTGGACTTGCGACAAGTCGTGCTGGAGCGTGCGCAAAACCCGATAATCGCCGTCGCCGAAAAACCAGGTCAGACGCGGCTGCGTGCTCAACAGCTTCAGGGCCTCGAAATGCCCCGTGACGTGACCGGGCGCCAGCAGAATTTCGAACGACAAGGGATCTGCGGGTACGGTACCGATTTCGAGCCGCAGGAGCACGATCGAAGCCCGCGCATGTGTCATGAGTTCGCTTTCCACGGCCACGGCCACATTCGGACTGGTTTTCAAGGTGCGCCGATCTTGTTTGCATTCCGGACCGGCCACGTGGACGAAAAATGCCGTTTCCCAGTCCGGCGAATCGAGCTTGACGGGAACGCAAGTGGCGGCGGCGCCACTCCGGCGCATGGACCGCTGGACGGACAAAGGAAATTCACGCATCAGGTTAAACATGGGTAAAAAAACACCGAGCGTGCGTTCTTACGCACGCTCGGTGCCGACACACTTCCGTGAGTAAAGCCTCAGCCGGGTTGATCCGCCGCCCGCGAAGGCTCTCCCGCACCCGTATCCATCTCTTCAGTATGCTTCACTTCTTCGTACCACAGATTGTGGTGCTGCTGCGCCCACTCCGAGCTGACGCGTCCCGTGGTCATGCCCTGCAGCGATCCTTCCGTACCCAAGGTTCCGATCCAGATATGACCAATGGCGATCGCGGCCCAGAGTAGCGCGGTAATCGTGTGGATCACGCTTGCGATCTGCATCGTCTCACGCGTCTGCTCATAATTCGGGAAGTCGAGAATCAAGCCGGTCACACATACGGCGACACCGACGGTGGCGATGATCCAGAACCAGAGTTTCTCACCGGCGTTCATACGACCGGAGGGCGGGTGCTGCCCCTTGCGCAACAGGCCACCACCCTTTTTGATCCACTCCAAGTCGTGTTTATTCGGTAAGTTGAATCGGAACCACACGAGGATTTCCAGGAGAATCCCCACGACGAAGAACGGACCGAGGTAGTTGTGCGCGGCGATGGCCAAGTTCGCCCACGCGGCGAATCCGGCGGGCCCGAGAACCGGAATCAGCACCGCTCTCCCGAACAACAGGCTCAAACCGGTGATGGCCAAAATGATGAACAGGACCGCGGTGTACCAATGCAGCAGGCGTTCTCCGGAACTCCAGCGCGCCACCGTACGACCGGAAAGTTCGGACTCCACGCGGACCCGCCCGCAGAAAATATGGAAAAGGATGATCAATCCCACAACCGTGGCCAGTACCCACGGCGCGTAGGTGGCGATGGGTCCGTTGCGAATTTGTCGCCAGTTTTGCCCGCCGTTTTGAATCAGGACATTGGTCGTATACGGGCCCCGCGAGGCGACATACCCGGCGTTTCCTTCGCGCACCGAGCGCCAATAGTTGGCGCGCGGATTACTGGGGTCGGTATCCGCTGCCTGTGCGGACACCAGGTCAACGTACACGTAGCCCGTCAGTGGCAGTAAGGTCGCGCCACCCACCAGCAACGCCACGCTCCACAGCGTCACTTTTATGCGGCGCATGTGGCGATTGATACGTTCTTTCATAATGAAGCCTCCACCTCTTGTTTCAACCCGTCAACACGAGTGCGCTCGCGTGGCCCGCCGCGATGCCTAACGGTCCGTCTGAACCATATTGAACCGTTTCTGCAGCACCTCGGCTCGCGCGTCCGCGTCGGTTTGCAATAGCGGATCCTGCGGACCTTTGTAAACACCCGGTTCGTGGGTGGTCACGTCCGCGGCTTCGTAGCAGCCGGCCAGCAATAGACAGGCGGTGCCCACGGTGATTCCCAGCGTTTTGATCGTCATCGATACGTGCTCCCAAACACCCTAGCGCTCGAAAAAACGGGGCCCGTTGGTCCGGGCCCCGTCTCCAGTGACTACCCTGAGGCGCCGTACGCGGACTCCCAACCCCAGGTCTGAGGCCGGCCGCCGCGCTTGAGCACCCGCTGCCGATAGATGTCGGCCACCATGTCGCCGTCACCGGCCAAGAGCGCTTTGGTGGAACACATTTCCGCGCACAGCGGCAACTTGCCTTCGGCGATTCGGTTGCGACCGTATTTTCCATATTCGGCATCCGAATTGTCCGCCGCAGGACCGCCGGCGCAGAACGTACATTTGTCCATCTTGCCGCGTACACCGAACGCGGACTGTTGCGGATACTGCGGCGCCCCGAACGGACATGCGTAGAAGCAATACCCGCAACCGATGCACAGGTCCTTGTCGTGGAGCACGATGCCGTCGTCGGTGGTGTAGAAACAATCCACCGGACACACGGCCGCGCATGGCGCGTCCGTACAATGCATGCACGCCACGGAGATGGATTTCTCGCCCGGAACACCGTCGTTCAACACGACGACGCGCCGCCGGTTCACGCCCCATGGCACCTCGTGCTCGTTTTTGCAGGCGGTCACACAGGCATTGCACTCGATGCACCGCTCGGCATCACACAGAAATTTCATTCTTGCCATCGTTCAGACCTCCTCAAGCCGACCGAATGCGGCACAGGGTGACTTTCGTCTCCTGCATCTGCGTTACAGAGTCGTAGCCGTAGGTCATCGCAGTGTTGCACGCCTCACCGCGAACCAACGGCGCGGTACCCTCGGGATACTTGTCCTTCAAGTCCGTACCCTGGAACCAGCCGCCGAAGTGGAACGGCGTGAACACGACTCCTTGCCCGACGCGCTTGGTGACCATGGCCTTCACCTTGATCTTGGCGCCCTCAGGCGTGTCTATCCACACCATCTGACCGTCGCGCAGCCCGAGGTTGTTGGCGTCCACCGGATTCATCTCGACGAACATGTCCTGCTGCAGTTCGGCGAGCCACGGGTTGGAGCGCTGTTCCTCGCCGCCGCCTTCGTACTCCACCAACCGTCCGCTGGTCATGATGATCGGAAAATCCTTGGAGTAGTCGTTGGCCTGGATCGACGCGTAGCGGGTCGGTAGACGGTAGAACCGCTTGCGGTCCTCATACGTCGGATAATCCGCCACCAGATCGCGGCGCGGCGTGTACAGCGGTTCCCGATGCAGCGGCACCGGATCCGGGAACGTCCACACCACGGTACGGGCCTTGGCGTTGCCGAACGGCGCGCAGCCGTGCTTGATCGCTACCCGTTGGATACCGCCGGACAAGTCGGTCTTCCAGTTCTTGCCTTCCGCCAGCGTTTTTTCTTCGTCGGTGAGGTCGTCCCACCAGCCGAGTTGCTTCAACAGATCGGCAGTGAATTCCGGATACCCGTCGCGGATCTCCGAGCCGGCGCTGTACGAACCCTCAGCGAGAAGATTCTCGCCGTCGCGCTCGACACCGAACCGCGCCCGGAACGTGAGCCCACCTTCGGCCACCGGCTTGCTCGGATCGTAGAGCACGGGGGTTCCAGGATGCTTCATTTCCGGCGTGCCCCACGCCGGCCACGGCATCCCGTAGTAATCCCCGTCCGCCGGCCCGCCCTCGGCTTTCAGCGTCGTGGTGTTGAACGTCCCGCGGTTCTCGGCATGCAGCTTCAACCGTTCCGGGCTCTGGCCCGTGTAGCCGATCGTCCACATACCGCGGTTGATCTCGCGGGTCACGTCTTCAGCCACCGGCTCGTCGCCTTTGACTTCGATGTTCTTGAACATCTGTTCGGCGAATCCGAGTTTCTTGGCGAACTTGTACATGATGGTCTGGTCGGGGAGCGACTCCCAAACCGGATCGATGATCTTGTCGCGCCACTGTATCGACCGATTGGACGCGGTGACCGAACCGTAAGTCTCGAACTGGGTCGCGGCCGGCAACAGGTACGTGCCGTCCTTGCGATCGTTCATGACCGCCGCGTGGGTCGGATGCGGATCGACGATCACCAGCATGTCGAGCATTTCCATGGCCTTCTTCATCTCCGGACCGCGGGTCTGGCTGTTTACCGCGTGACCCCACAGCACAACGGCGCGGAAACGGTCTTTCTGCCCCATGTTCTGCGGATCTTCCAGAACGCCGTCGATCCAACGCGACACCGGAATACCCTTGTAATTCATCGGGTGCACCGGTTTGCCCTTGTCGCCTTCCACCATTTCCTGGGAGAACTGGCCCTTCACCCACTCGTGGTCGAGATCCCATACGCGCGACCAATGCTTCCACGCCCCGTCGGACAGACCGTAGTAACCGGGCAGGGTATGCGACAGCACGCCCAGATCGGTTGCGCCCTGCACGTTGTCGTGGCCGCGGAAGATGTTCGCGCCGCCGCCCGATTTTCCGATGTTGCCGAGCGCCAGTTGCAGCACGCAGTATGCGCGCGTGTTGTTGTTGCCGTTGGTGTGCTGGGTGCCGCCCATACACCAAACGATGGTGCCGGGTCGATTTTCGGCCATGATCTGCGCCGCCTGCTTGACCACATCGGGCGGCGTGCCGGTCACCCGCTCTACTTCCTCGGGCGTCCATTTCTTCACTTCTTCGCGAATCTGATCCATGCCCCACACGCGCTGACTGACGTACCGCTGGTCTTCCCAACCGTTCTCGAAGATGTGCCACAGCACGCCCCAGATCAGCGCCACGTCCGTGCCCGGGCGGAACCTGACGTAGTGATCCGCGTGGGCCGCGGTGCGCGTGAAGCGCGGGTCGCAGACGATCATCTTGGAGCCGTTCTCTTTGGCGCGCAGGATATGCTGCATCGCGACCGGATGCGCCTCGGCGGCGTTGCTGCCGATGAAGAACATGGCCTTCGAATTGTGCATGTCGTTGTAGGAGTTCGTCATCGCCCCGTAGCCCCAGGTATTGGCGACACCGGCTACGGTGGTTGAATGACAGATGCGCGCCTGATGGTCGACGTTGTTCGTCCCCCACATCGCCGCGAACTTGCGGAACAGGTAGGCCTGTTCGTTGCTGTGCTTTGCGGAGCCGAGCCAGAACACCGAATCCGGTCCCGACTCCTCGCGGATCTTCAGCAACTGATCACCGATCTCGTTGATGGCTTCGTCCCACGACAACTTTTTCCATTTGCCGCCGGTGAGCTTCATCGGATACTTGAGGCGGTGCTCGCCGATGCCGTGCTCACGCACGGATGCGCCTTTCGCACAGTGCGAACCCAGGTTGAACGGCGACTCGAAATCGGGTTCCTGGCCCGTCCACACGCCGTTTTGCACTTCGGCGATCACCCCGCACCCTACCGAGCAGTGGGTACATACGGAGCGCCGTAATTCGGTTTCGACGCCCTCCTTGGGACCGGTGGCTTTCGCTTCGGCCTTGCGCATCATGGACAACGGCAACAAACCCGCGGCCGCGGCGCCACCGAGGGTCACTCCCGAACGGCGCAGGAACGTGCGCCGATCGATCGCTTCCCCGAAGCCAGTATGGTGAGACGCGCTGGTGCCTCGCTTCTTGATCAACTTCATCGTTCGATCTCCTTCAAGACAACGCTTAAGGTTTAACTGATGAGACGCTTTCGCACTTAGAAGCGCGCCTTCTCGTAGTACTTGCGGACGTGGGCGGTTTCACGGTAGCCCTGCGCGGGCGGCTCTTGCCGCGCGGGCGCTTCGCGCGCACCCGTCGTGGCGATCGCGCCATGCGCGAACGCCGCCATCGCCGCGGCGCCGCTGGCTACCGCCGAGTTGCGTAGAAACGCACGCCGACTTCGACGTGTTTCCCGTTGTTGCATGCTCATAAGGCTTTCCTCCAGGTGAGGCTGCATTGGCCGTCAATCGTTTAACGTTGTTTGCTTGCGTCTCGTTTTACTGAAACCGACCCGCTCAGTGCGGAACCATGCCCAGGTACTGGCGGTCGATTTCCATGAATTCGGCCCCGAAGACTCCCACGGCGCTGTAGAACTTTGCGGACGCGGCGTTCTGCAAATCTTCAAAAAACTTGAACATCCACGTCGCCAAATGTTCCTCGAAGAAGCGGCGCTGCGCGACGGCTGCGATGTCCGGATCGGCGATCACCAGACTCATGGTCTCGCACAATGCCGCCGCGTGGTCTTCAGGCTCTTTCACATCCTCCTGCCGGGTGAACCCCAGCTGCTTCAGGTCCTGCCTTAGCTGCGCCAAAGGCTTTTCCATCATGAATCCGGTGAGGTACCACGATCCATATGGGACCAGCTCGCCGCGCACCATGCCGATGAACAAGTCGTGGTATTCATCGTCGGCCTCCTCGGGGCTCGTGCTGCGTGCCGCGAGCGCCAGGGTGCGCCATGCCGGCGCCAGTACCGCGCCTTGCGCTTCCGCATGTGCGTCGATCTGACTCAGCGTGTCCAGCAGACCAGGGGTGGGCGGGCGGGCAAGCAGCGTGGCCAACAACCGATATGCGCTGGCCCGCGCCGACTCCAAATCGCGGTCCCCGTCTCTCTCGGTGGCAGGTGCGTCGCTACTCATTGTGCCCTCTGAGCGGCGGGTACTGATCTCCGGCATGGTTATTGTGGTGCAGGGAGTATGCCATGAGCAACAGGAATATTCTCACCAATAACGACCTATAGTCGCAACGATATACCAGTTCGACCGACGGGGGGCGCAAAATAACCCATCCGCAGGCGCCACTGCCCCAATTCTACCCACCGTTTCCCGGTCTCCGTCCCGGGAATACTTCGAGCCCCCCCGATTCGGCGTAGACGCTCTTCACCCGGCAGTCCTCGCACATGCTCAAGCGCCGCAGTGCGGCTTGATCCTGGTACATCCAATGGTCCTTAAGCTTTTCCTGCATGCGCTGCATCATGGTCTGCGTGGCGAACGGCTTGCCGCACTCGATACATAGGAACGGCTCCTCCTCGTTCAGGACCTGGGACCGCAGACTCTCACCCGCGTCATACGTGTAACGGGGTATCAGCGTGATGGCGTCTTCCGGGCACGCGCGCACACACAGCCCACACTGGACGCAGTTGGCCTCGATGAATCTGAGCTGGGGCACGCCCTCGCCATCGGACAACGCCGAGGCCGGACATACCGCCACACACCCCATGCACAGCGTGCATGCCGCCCGCTCAACTTTCAGCGCCCCGAACGGCGCAGTGTCGGGCAGCGGCACGGCTTTCTTGGGCGCCGGTGCGTGACGGTACAGGTGGTCCAGGGCCAGGCGCAGAGTGGTGCGTTTTTCGCTGAATCCCGCAAACCCCGCCGCCGGTACCAGCGGTTCGGCAGCGTCCGCCAAATCCTTGAACGCGGCCGGCGCCGCGTGCGCCGCCCGTAACCGGTCGGTGGAAAAACCCATCCCGCCGAGCAACGCGTTCGCGAACTCCCGCTGCGCCTCGAGCTCGCGTACCACCGATGCGGGAACCGCCTCGGTGACCAGCCAGGCGACCCACGCCGCGCCATAAGCGAGCGCCGCCAACCACACGTCCATCCCCACCGATCCCACTTCTTCCACTTCCACGGGGATGACGTTTTCGGGCATGGCGTGCCCGGCCTCGCAGAGATAGCGGTGGCCCGCGTCAGTGTCGTAGAACAACAATCCCGGGCGCTGTCCACCGGCCTCGGTGTAGGCGCGCAGTGCGGCACGAAGGTTGGCCAACAATACCGGCACGGTGGGGTAAACGTAGGTGATCGCGCCGGTCGGGCACGCCGTCGCGCAGCTCCCACCCCCTTGGCACAGATACGGATCGACCTCGATCGACTCGGCGATCGAGGTGATGGCTTCGGTGGGACACGCGTCGATGCACCGCCGGCAACCGACAATACCGCGCGCTTTGTGCGCACAGATACTGGCATCGTAGGTGAAATACTTGGGTTTCTCGTACTCGCCCACCAGATCCGGCAGCTCCGCGAGCGCCGCCGCCAGCGCCGCGTCGTCCCCCTGCGGCGCGTAGTAACCCGGCGGTGGAATTTCGCGCGTGATGGCGGGCGGCGTGGCGAGATCCAACACCAGGTCGAAATCGTCGCGCCCGAAGCCGGCCTCGCGCGCGAGATTGATGGGGTCGGTCCGGCCTGCGACACGCGCCACGAAATTTCCCAGATGGCCGGTCAGCGCACACAGTGTCGCCTCGGCCGTGGTGGTTCCGTCGCCCTGCGCGCGCACCGCCAGGGGGGCGGCGCCCGGGCACAGCACGAGCGCCTGCAAACCCCGCTCGGCAAGCGTGGCGGCCGCTTCGTGCGCCGCATCGCGCGCGCCGATCACCAATACCGTGCCGCGCGACGCATAGGAGATCATGGTCGTGGGTGGTCCCGATTCCGCGCGCAGCGCATTCATCGCCGCACGCCGTGCCGCGCCGTCGGCCGTCGCGGCGCTGAGCATGGACACGATCGATTCGTGTTCGGTCTCCACACCGTCTGTCATCACGCATCCCCCCCGGTAACCGGGTCGTCCGCGCGCGCCGCCTCACCGTCGGCGGGGGGATCGCGATCTTCCGCGCCGCTCGCCTCCGCTTCATCGAGCGCCTCACCGTCCTCCGGGTCCGATTCCGATCGCGCCGCGGACTCCGCCGCCTGATCGTCCGGGGCGTCGCGCCACGCCGCTTCGGCTTCCTCCTTGGCGCGCTCCATCTGATGCCGCATGTCCGCGGTCACGATGTCTCCCAGGGCAGCGAAATCGCGAAAATCGTCGTCGTAGTCGTCGAGCCCGTCGACCACATTGAATTTGGGCAGGTGAAACAGCTTACGCAGCGCCACGCGCCGCAGTCCCTCGCTCACTTCCGGGGAAAAGAAATCGCGCATGTCGGTCGCCTCACCGATGGACTCGACAGGCGGCATGTCCGCGTCGGTCTTGGGCGCCACCGGCATCTCCGCGTGCGGCTCGGTGGCCTCCTCTGCGGCGGGGGGCGGCGGCGCCGGGGCGGTCTCCGCTGGCGGTTCCGGATCCCCCCGCTTGCGGCGCGACCAGCGCGCGAGAAACCCTTCGTCAGTGTCGGGGCGGGGGGTTCTGGTCACGCGTGTCGCTCCACTTGGCTCGTTTCCGCTTGCGTTTTTCCGCCGGCCGATAGTGGTCCATCACAAAACGCTCCAGCGGACCGTATACCTCGGGCGGGATGGGGATCGCAAACACCGCATCGTCACCCTCCATGTAGGCTTCCGCCTCGTACTGATCCACCGTCACCAGGAACGGCGCCTGCGGCGATGCGGCATCCTCGTCGTCCTCGGGCCGGCACACCACGAATACCGAAGGCTGCTGTCCTTTGAGATTTTGCCAATAGTTCTCCGCGGCGTCGCGATGGAAGCAGATCGCCAAGCCGGTCCACAGGTAGCGCTCGACGTCGTTATCGGCGTGAATCCGGGTGCCTTGCCGATGCGCCGGCAGTTGCGGGGAATCGGCGGTGAGAACGCCGTGCACGCGCCAATCCGGCCACGACCAGTCCCCGCGCATCACGGTGCGGCGCTCCATGATGATGGACACCGGGAACACCAAGCGTTCGTGGGTTTCCGCGTCTGACATATGCCCTCGCTTTGAAAACGGCAGCCCTTAAGGGTAAATGAAAACCGGTGGCGCGTACCACTTGGGCGGATGATTTCCCTGCAAAGTGCGCGGGTAATGACCCACCCGCGCCGAAAATTGCCCCGGTCCGGCCGTGAATTCGGTAAGATTCTCCCGGAAGCCGACACCGATCGCGGGGATCTTTCGGTCGCAACTTCCGTCCAAGATCGAGGTACCAACATGACCAAACCCTTGCCTTACCGCCCCGAGATGACCCGCGCCGGTCTGGCTCCGACCCAGTCGGTCTCGGCCACCGACGAGTTCGGCAATCCCCGCGAACTCCACGTGGCCGGGGAGTTTCCGCTCACCCTCAAGGTCGACGCGCGCGAAGTCGTCACGCTCATGACCTTGGGCACCCACCCGGAGGAGCTGGCGCTGGGGTATCTGCGCAACCAGCGGCTGATCGAAGATATCGAAGAAGTTCGCTCGGTGTCCGTCGACTGGGAGCGGGAACAGGTGTTGGTGCGGACCACCCACGGACAGGGAATCATCGATTGGGAACAGAAGTTGACCGGGCGGACGGTGACGACGGGCTGCGCACAGGGCACCGTATTCAGCTGCACCCTCGACAAACTGTACGACGTGCGCCTGCCCGCGGTACAGCTCAACCAGTCCACGATTTACGCCTTGCTGCATTCCATCAACGAATACAACGAGCTGTACAAGCGCGCGGGCGCAGTGCACGGATGCGGGTTGTGCCACGGTGACCGGGTCCTGATCTTCGTCGAAGATGTTGGCCGGCACAACGCCGCCGATGCGATCGCCGGACGCATGTGGCTGGATCGGATACCGGGTAACGACAAGATCTTCTACACCACCGGTAGGCTGACCTCGGAGATCGTGATGAAGACAGCGCACATGGGCATTCCGGTGCTGCTGTCCCGTTCCGGCATCACGCACATGGGCCTGGAGCTTGCCGAAGATCTGGGCGTCCTCATGATCGCGCGCGCCAAGGGCAAACACTTTCTCGTCTACAGTGGGGCGGAACGCGTGGTGTTCGACGCGCCGCCGCCGCCTAAAGTCGGCACCCCGGGACGCGTGCGGCGCACCGACTAGCCGGTATGTCGACGGCGGCCGAAAAACCGGGCGCAGACGGTGCGGTGCCGGAGGGCGGGCCCGCCTTCCTGGATGTCAAACAGGTCGCCGCTTATCTCAACATCAACACGAAAAAAGTCTACGCGCTGGTCGCCGAGGGCAAGATTCCGGCGACCAAAGTCACCGGCAAGTGGTTGTTCCCGCGCAAACTGATCGACCGCTGGCTGATGGAATCGAGCCATGGCGGACTGCTCACCGACCGGCTGGTGATCACCGGCAGCGACGACCCCCTGCTGCAGCACGCGGTCATGCAACTGGTGCGCGAACTGCAGGGCCGTGCGTTGGTCACCTACACGTACGCCGATACCGAACTCGGATTGTCGCTGCTCGCCCGGCACCGCGCGGACGTATGCGGCGTGCGTTGGGGCCCGGCGCAGGAGAGCGTGCGTCGGCATACGGCGCTCATTCAGCAGTACGCGCCGCACAAGAATTGGGTGTTGGTGCGCGCCTGCGAGCGCCACCAGGGGCTGATGACGGTGCCCGGCCTGGTCGACACGTCCGGCGATCGGGAAGCCCTGTTTGCGCCCGGCGTGCGTTGGGCGATGCGCCGCGATGCCGCCAGTTCACAGCGGCAACTGAAAGAGTTGTTCGCCGAACACAACATCGACCCCGCCCGATTGCGCGTCATCACGCGCGCGCAAAACGAACGGGATGCCGCGTCTCTGGTGGCCCGGGACGAAGTCGACGTGGTGCCCGGCACTCAGGCCGTGGCGACGGAATTCGGTCTCGAGTTCGTGCCCATAGGATGGGAGGCTTACGACTTTGCACTGGACCGGGGCGTGTACTTCCGGGCCCTGTTCCAGAAACTGCTGGAGATCATGCGGCGCGCCGACTGCCAGCGGATCGCCGAAAATCTGGGCGGTTACGACTTCTCGCATTCCGGGCACGTCGTATGGTCGGCGTGATCGCCACCGGTGGGCGTCACCTAACCGATGTCGATGGCGTCTTCGATGGTCTGAATATCCTTGCCTTCGATATTGAGCGTCATCTTTACGCGCATCGCATGCACGTCTTGCACAGCGTCCGCTTCCTCACGGATAATTCGTTCGATCTCGCGCTGCGCGTTGATGCCGACTTTCTTTAAGAATTTGCGTATCGCAATGTTCACTTTCTCTTCGTTCATGACGGTCTCTCACACTGGGGGGTTACGGTCCTGCCGCGCGCCGGAAAGTCACTCGAGAGAATGCGAGGCAGAGACCCATTACAACACAATCCCGCGACCCGAAACACGGACCCGATAACCCGTGACCGACACGGCAAGAGCACGCAAACTGCTGCGCGCGGTGCGCCTGGACGATTCCGATCTCGAGGTCTTTACCGTGCCGGCGGAACCCGGCGAATGGGTGGTCCCGGGCGGCTTCGAGTTCCTCGATGCCAGCGCGGAGCAACTGACCGGCAAACAGCGACAGGGCTTTCAATCGGGCTTTCTCGGTGTCCGCACTTTCGGGCGCAGCACGCTGGCGGCGATTACTTACGTCGCGGAAAGCGACTTTCAGAACGCGCTCGACGACTTGGCCGAGAATCTGGTGCGCCGCTGCGGGGCTCCGGATCGATCCGCTGCGGCGGCGGCCGCTGCCGAAGAACTGCACTTTGCCGAGTCGTTGTGCGATTACGAGGAAAATACGGTGATCGCTGTCGAGCGGGAACTCAAGGAGGATGGCGTCGCCGAACGGTTCAAGCGATTCATCCCCAGCGGCGCGGATTGGGAAAACTCGAAACCGCTCGTCTACGTAAGCGATCGCGACGGTTCCTAACCGGCGTCCGCCACCCAGCGCTGCAGCGCCTCTTCGCCGTCCTCAAACACCGGTTCGGCCCGTAGGAAAACGGTAAACAGCGTCCAGCGACCCTCCTCGGAGTCCACCGTAATCATCCCGCCATAGCGGCGGATCAGTCCGTAGCTGACGGACAGGCCCAGCCCGGTACCGGATTTTTTGCGTGTGAAGAAGGGATCGAACACCTTGCCCACGTCGGCCAGCGGAATCCCCGCGCCGTAATCCTGCACCGCTATCGCCACCGTGTCGCGACTCGCATCGCGCGTCGAAATCTCGATCATCCCGTTCTTCGCGATCGAGTGGCTGGCGTTGATCAGGAGGTTGACCAGCACCTGCTGCAGCTCCTGGCGGTTGATGCGCACCGGCGTGCACGCGCGATAGTCGATGCGGATCTGGGCGGACTTGCTTTCCAGCTCGTGTTTGACCAGGGCGAGGGTGTCTTCGACCACCTGGTTGACATCCACATCGTCGAGATAACCCGCATACTCCACGGGCCGCGCGTACTGCAGTAACCGGTCAACGATGCTGCGGATGCGATAGGCTTGCTCGACGATCAACTCGATCTCGGTGTCGACCGATTCGGCACGCTCGCCGAGTTCCGATTTGATCACGTCGATGTTTCCCAGGATCACGGCGGTGGGGTTGTTGATTTCGTGCGCCACGCCGGCGGTCAATTCACCCAGCGCCGCGAGCTTTTCCGCGATGGCAAGTTGTTGGCGCGTCTGGCGGAGCAGGTTGATGGTTTTCTGCAGGTGCACGTTCTTTTCCTTGAGTTCACGCGTTCGCTCCTCGACCTTGATTTCGAGATTCTCGGCCGCTTGTTCGATTTGGCGATTTCGTTCCGTCAAAAGCTCCAGCATCGAATCGAACTGCCGGGCGAGTTCTCCGATCTCGTCCTGCGACTCGATCCTACCGATACTTCGATGCTCGCCGCGTTGCGTCGCCCGCACCACCTCGGTCATCGCTTCCACCGGTTGGAAGATGGATTTCGCGCCGCGCACGACCACCCAACCGGCGAGCAAAACGACGGCCAGCATGGCGACACTCAACACCGCGATCGCCTTGAGGTAGGCGCCGCGGTACGGCGCCTCCAAATAGCCGGCGTACAGCATCCCCACGCGTTCGCCGTAGACATCGACGATCGGTTCATAGGCCGAGATATACCAATCGTTGACCACGAATGCGCGATCCACCCAGTTTTCGCCGCGGCCGAGCACCTGGTCCCGCACCACCTGGGACACGCGCGTGCCGAGCGCCCGCTCCCCGCGGCTCAACGGCACGTTGGTAGTGATGCGGACGTCGTCGAGAAACACCGTGACCGTTCCCCACCCGCCCTCGGGAACGCTCCCCGGCCCGTAGACGAGGTCGCGGATCCGGTCGACGAAGCTGAAGTTGTTGTTCAACAGCACTCCGCCGTCCAGGGCGGCGATGACCCGGCCGCGCGCATCGCGGACCGGGTGCACCGAACGCACGACCATGCCCCGGTCTTCGATGGTCCGCGAGGTCGGTTCCGCGTGCGGTGTGTACACCAGCGGCAACCGCACCTGCTCCGCCATCGAGGCGCCCTCGGCTTGCAGCGATTCACGATTGAAGATTTCCACACCCACGCCCGGGTGCCCTTCGCGCAAGGCGTCTACCAGGAGCGGTGAGGGTTTGCCCTTCTTTTCGAACATTCCCGTTTCCTGAAGCTCGCGCCAGCGTCCGGTGAAATCCGTGATGTGCAGGAAGTCGAACTTCGTCGTTTTCCGGAATACGTCGAGCTGCTGCTCCAGCCGGTTCCAGTCTTCCGCCTCCAGGCTGACGCGAAAATGGTAGGACTCCGCGAGGCTTTTGAGCTGGGACAGATATTCTTTTTGCAGGCGCGTAAACACGTCGTGCGCGACGCTCAGGTCGGTATTGACCTTCGCATAAAGCTGGTCGTAGGTGTACCGCTGGGACCAATAGATACTGAGTCCGAGAATCGCGGGCAACAAGAGGACGAGGGGAAACAGGACGAGCAGTAACAGCTTGTACCGGAAGCTTCTCGCCACCAGATCACGAATCGATTTCAACATCGAACCGCACTCACTCGCTTTCGGGTCTCGTGGATCATCCGCCGGGACCTGGGTTCGGATCAGTCGCCGATGCCCCAATCGCGCAGTTTGCGCTCCAAGGTCTTGCGCGATATGCCGAGACGCCGCGCCGCCTCCGACTTGTTTCCGCCCGCGCTTTCGAGCACCGCGGAAATATGATGTTGCTCGACCTTGGCGAGCGACCAGTGGGCCGGAAACCCGGATGTCGATGCGGGGCCCGGCGGCGGGCGGCCATACTGCAGATCGTTCGGCAATTGCCCGAGCAGCAGAAAACGCTCGATGACGTTTTGCAGTTCGCGCACATTGCCGGGCCACCAGTACTTCTGCAGAAACGCGATGTCGTTGTGGGACAGCGGCAGCGGCGGCACACCCAACTCCGTCGACAGCGTCGTCACGAAGTGCTCCGCCAGGTCGGCAATGTCTTCCGATCGCTCGCGCAAAGGCGGAACAGTGATGGTCACGACCTCCAACCGGAAATACAGGTCCTGGCGGAAATCGCCGGACTCGACCCTTTCGGACAACCGGCGGTTGGTGGCGGCGACGACACGCACGTTGACCGGCGTTTGGCGTTCGGATCCCACCGGCCGAATCTGCTTTTCATCCAAAACGCGAAGCAGTTTCGCTTGCATGGACAGCGCCATTTCTCCGATTTCGTCGAGAAACAATGTGCCTTCGTGTGCGTAATTGAACAAACCTTCGCGCGACTGGTGCGCGCCGGTAAACGCGCCCTTCACGTGCCCAAACAATTCGCTCTCGATCAACTCAGGCGGGATCGATCCGCAGTTCAACGCCACGAACGATCCGTGCCGGCCGCTCAGCTCATGGATGGATCTTGCAACCAGCTCTTTGCCCGTGCCCGTCTCGCCTTCGATCAACACCGTCGCAGTGCTCGGCGCTATCTGCCCGATAATCCGGCACAGATCCCGCATCGCATCGCTGTTGCCGATGATCCGCTTCTCCCGCGCGCGCCCGGAAATCTCGCGCCGCAACAGCAGGTTTTCGCGGAGCACTTGACGGCGTTCCAGGGTGCGAGTCACCGCGGTCATGATCTGCTCCACGCGAAACGGCTTCATGATGAAATCGGACGCTCCCGCGCGCAGCGCCTGGATGGCCACGTCCATATCCGCGTAGGCGGTGATAAAAATCACCTCGGTACGGTTGCCGTGGCGGCGCAACTCCTGAAGCCACTCGACGCCGGACCGGTCCGGCAGTCGAATGTCCACGATCATCAAGTCGAAATGGGCGCGCTTGCGAATCTCCTCGGCCGTTTCCACGGAATCCGCAATCTCCACCAATCCGCACCGCTTATTGAGCGCGCGCTGCAAAAACCGGCACATTCCCGGTTCGTCGTCGACGATCAGCACCGCCGACGTGGCCAGCACATCCGCATCGGCACCCCGCTTCGGGAGTCGGTCGGCGCTCGTTTCCGTCACTGCACTGCTCATGGTCTCAAATTATGTTCCCACCGGGCGCAAAAACAAAGGCCTGATGGATGTTTAGGACACTACCGATACCACCGGTTCCGCGGCGGTCATCGCGGTCAGCAACACCCGTTTCAGGCGCGGGCGAAGTTCCAGCAGACGTTCGGCAATTTCCCGTCCCACCCTTCTCTGGGCACCGGTTTCGACCATATTGACCACCGGCACCACCGGTACGGTCCCGACGCCCTTGTGTCCCCCCGCGTCGCTCGCCAGCAACCGGGCGACGTGCGCGGCGGTGATGGTCTCGCCGCGCCGCATACCGGCGGCGCGCGATATCAAGTCCACGCGATGAGCGATCTCCTCCGTCAAAGGCTGTCCCACCACACGAATCGACACGACCGGGACGATCGTGGTCACGCCCGCAGGCAGCGCCGGCTCGTCCTCCGCAGGCGCTTTGATCTGCCGGAGCCGGGCCCCATCACTCTTCACGAGCGTTACGTCGAACCCCGCGGACACGTGCAGCCGGTCGACCGTCCGGCCCGCGACCGGCCCGAGGCGCGCGCGCTTGTCCGACGGCGTGGCATAGGCGACGCGGCGGTGCGCGGCCGCACCCGCCACCACCTGTTGCAACAACGCGTCCTCGGGCGCAACCACCGACCAGGCGTGCAGGCGCTTTGGAAACGGCGGGGTATGCACCGTCGTCGTGACGGCGACTTTACCCCCGTGCAGGCCGGCGAGCCGATACATTGTCGTCTTCTTGCCGCCGGCACCGGTAAAACAAACGATGCCGGAGCGCGCTTCGAGCAAGTCGATGAGATCAGTAGGGGGGTTCGACACGGATGCGTAAACGAGTTGGCGAGGCGCTGCGCTGCAAGGATAATATCACGAATCCCGACCCTTCTATCGCGCTGGATCGTCGACCGCTAAAACCCCACACTGACTTTGCGACATGAAGACAGTTGCGCTGGTGTTGGGTCTCGTGGCTTCCGATCCACTGACCCCGCCTCCAACCTACGAAACGATCAAGTTCTTACTGGACGCCGCGTGCGCCGACACGCCCGTGAGAGACCTCGAAACCTTTTTCGCGGTCGCCGATTCGGTCCGCGAGGAACCCTTGCAGGTGCGCGGCCGGCTCACCGGCTGGCGACGATGGATTGAAGGCACAGGCGCAGGGCAATTCCGGCTCGACAGGATTGCCCCGAACGGCGTCTTTCGCAGTGCCAGAGTACAACAGGACATGGATTCCAAACCGGTCTTGTTTGTCGCGACCGGGCCCGATTGCGCAATGAACGCGGCGCGCCGCCTCGTTTACGACGGCAGCGGTAAGGCGACGGAGATCGTGCATCTGGACCCCCGGCTTGACCCGATAAGACGCGAACCGCTGGAGCCTCTCCTACCGCCCGGTCCGGCTAACGACGGCATTCGTGTGGGGATGGTGGATTCCGGCATCAACTATACACTCGACGTTTTCGCGTCGCGTCTGGCGCGCGACGCCGAGGGCGCGGTCATCGGATTCGACTATTGGGACATGGACGCTTTGCCGTTTGATTCCAACCCCGCGCGCTCGCCCTTCTTCCCGCAACGGCACGGAACCCGCACCGCCAGCCTGGTGGTCAAGGAAGCGCGGCTCGCTGCGCTCGTTCCGTACCGCTATCCGCGTCCGGACATGCACCGAATGAAAGCGCTCGTCGATCACGCCGCCACGCACGGTGTCGGCATTGTCGGGATGCCACTCGGCAGCAACCGCGACAGCGATTGGCAGGCATTCGCCGAAGCCGCCCGGTTACACCCGGACATGTTGTTCGTGATCTCCGCCGGCAACAACGGCCGCGACATCGACCGCACTCCGGTGTTCCCCGCGTCGCTGCCCCTCGAGAATGCCGTCGTGGTCAGTTCCGCGGACGACTACGGCGGCCCGGCGCGGGGCAGCAACTGGGGACCACGATCCGTAGATCTCCTGGTCCCCGCGGAGCGGATCGAAGTCACCGATTTCGCAGGCCGCACGATCCAGGCCTCGGGGTCGAGTTATGCGGTCTCCAGAGTGGTCGCGCTCGCGGCCCGCTTGCAACGAAAACACCCGCACTGGTCCGCGCCGGACCTAATTAGCGCTATTTACGCGATGGCGGACACCTCCACCCGCGACGACCCGCGGGTACGGGTCGGTTTTCTCACCGACCCGCTCGCCGACACCGCCGGCGTCGACCACCGCGAGACGCGCCGGCTCGAACTCGCGCGCGTCGAATCGGACACCCCACCGACGCATAAGGTGGCGCTACAGGTCGTGCTTTTAAACGGGGCCGGATGGAGCCTCGGGGAAGTTCAGGACATGCTGACGGGTGCGGCGCAGATCTACGCCCAGTGCGGTGTGCTGCTCGACGCGCCGACCCTGCACGTGCTCGACGCGTCGGACTATTTGCTGGATTTTTCCACCGGTACGTCGCGCACCCTGGTACAGCGGTACGATGTCCCCAGACCGACCGTTTACCTGGTGCGTGACTCGAAAATGGAGATCCCGTTCGACGGCGAGGCGTTCGGACTGGCCAACAGCACCACACGCCCGTGGCTGACTAACACTGTCTGGTTGGCGCAGGACACGTCCGATCCTGATATCGCCCTCGCCCACGAATTGTTTCACGTGCTCACAAACGACGGCTCGCACTCGCAGGAATCAGGCAATCTCATGCAGCCGCGCACATCAGCGAACAACCGGACCCTTTCCACGGAACAGTGCGCACAAATGGCAAGTATAGGTGTACGGCACTATTTAGTCCGGATCATCAATTAATCGTTCCCCGGCTTTAGATGCTCTACGTCAGTCTGATGCTGGCTTCGAATGGTTGGTTGTGTCACCAATATGCGAACTTAACTCGTCCTTCACATGCTTATACTCGTCCTGTATTTCGACTAATAACCGAGGCACATCATCGTACATATCTGCGTCTTTGATATGAAACACATCTTTCACGATCTCAAACAACTTGTTAGCGCCTATGCTAGCTGCGCTACCTTTTAGCGCATGCGCGACTTCACGAAGCTCCTGATAATCTCCGCGCCGATAAGCATTCTGCAATTTGGTTATCAGGATGTCTGCATCCTGAACGAATGTGTTTACCAGCTCTATAAGAAAGCTTTCGTCAGCACTTAAGGCTCTTAGTTCACCTAGCTTAGTGCGAACTACCCCCGTCTTTTTGGCCTTAGAGCGTCCACCCGATGTTCCCACGACCACCGACGGCGGAACGATTGGCGCAGACGTAGGCCTCATCTTTACGACCCGCCGCACAGTTTCCGACAACTGTCGGGCCTGAATCGGTTTTGTGAGGTAAGCATCGGCGCCTGCACTCTGACACTCGACCATCGCCTCTTTTGTTGCATTAGCCGTCAAAACGATGAAAGGCATGCGATCACCTTCGCTCGCAGCAGCGAATCGGTGAATTTTTATAGCTTCAATACCGCCCATAACCGGCATGTGCATATCCACAATACCAACGTCGAAATCGCGCTCTTCAAGCACTTTCAATGCCTCCTCCCCATTTTCAACCAAACAAACCTCGTGACCGTCGCGCTCAAGTATCTTTGTTACCACCTTTCTATTTACAGGATTGTCCTCCGCGACAAGCACACGTAGCGGTTCGCCCCCTTCCGATTTCGGATAATAGTCAATTAGTCTGGCAACTTGCTTCGGCGCTGTACTCTCGTGATGCAAAGCGTTAAACAGAAGTGTTTTGTCGACGGGAGTTTCCAAAATCGCAGAATATCCTGCCCCCGACAGATTGTGTTTATACAACGAGTCGAAGGATTCTCCAGCGATTATCAGAGAAACCGGTTGAATCTCCTCTTCATCGAGCAGATCGTATGCAAACTGTATAGGATCTACGTTCGGTACCGGATAAACGAACAACAAAGACCGAATCGGATTTTCACTGTTATTAGCTTCCCGAAGCCTTTGTACTGCATCCTCTACCCGATCTGTGGTCTCAACGTCTTGAACCCAACCGGATATAGTCGCTTCCAAAGAAGTTCTCCCGCGCCCCGCCGAACCCAAAATTAGTACATTTCGGCTAACGATGTACCCGGAATCCTCAACTGTTCGCACACCGGCAATTGGAAAATCGAGCACAAACCAGAAACGACTACCATGACCAGGTGCACTTTGTACCCTTATTTCCCCACCCATGAGTTCGATCAACTGTCTACTAATCGTCGTACCCAGGCCCGTACCACCGTAACGGCGAGTCGTTGATTCATCCGCCTGCGTAAACGTCTCGAATATTTTCTCTTGCGCTTCTAGCGGTATCCCAATTCCCGTATCTATGACCTCGAATCGAACAGAGACGTCATCTTCTCTCTTTTCGAGCGCTGAAATTCTTACTTCAACGCTTCCTTCGTTTGTGAATTTGATCGCGTTGCCTATCAAATTGATCATGACTTGCCGTAGGTGCTGCGGATCGCCTTCTACTAACATCGGCACATCCCTAGAAATATCGACCTTAATATCAAGGCCTTTTGCTATGCCTTGCGGTTCGAGCATCTTTGCCGTGCTACGTACAAGCATCGGAAGATCGAATTCTATTCGTTCGAGATCGATCTTCCCTACTTCGATCTTTGAAATATCTAGAATATCCTCTACTAGCGACAACAACGCGTTAGCCGACGCCTGGATAGTCTGAACAAAGTCCTTCTGTTCTCTACTTAGCTTAGTGTCAACCAACAAGCCCGTCATTCCGATAACACCGTTTAATGGCGTTCGAATCTCGTGGCTCATGTTGGCTAAAAACGTGGTCTTCGCCTGATTTGCTTTCTCCGCTTTATCGATCGCATCGTTCAACCTAATAATCAATTTCGACACAAAGACTGGAACAGCAATCAACCCGAGCACCACGCCAGCCGCAATAGTCGGTTGGCTTGACCAATAGTCGCTTAAAAGGAAAACTGTCCCGAAGCTCACGAGACTAAAAACCATCGCGGCATACAAGTAGTTGACACCCCACCTGAAGCCATTCCCAACCGTGACCCAGTAGTAGAGGAAAAACAACGGAGCTCCCAACGCATCCGTGCCATAGAGGATGTATGAACAGAAACTGAGATCTAACACCATGCCGAACAATCGCAGAACCACCGATTCCACGGGCCTAACGACGAGGGCAATCAATATTCCCAACGCTAAAAATGCGTACAGGAACCCCATAGATCGGGACAAAAACACGCCAGCGTCCGCGCCAAACGCCCCATGCCAAGAAAGATAAACAATTACTACGGCACCAATAGTTACGCGCAACAGCGCCAACTCGCGATCTGCGTCGGGCGCCTTTCGAAACCTAGTTCGAAGTTGCTCTAACTTCGTTTTCTTTCTAGATTCGTTACTTTTCATTGAACTGCTAACCTTCAACCCGCGCGAAGACCAACCCTGCGTTATGTCCACCAAAAGCAAATGACTGCGTTAGAGCAGTTCGGATGGTAAATGGCTTTACTTCCCGAACGAAGTTCAGTGGTCGCAAGGGGTTTTTCAGATTCAGGCATAGATGCGTGGTGCCATGTTTTATACTAAGGGCTGTCACGACAGCCTCAAGCGCCCCACTCGCTCCAAACGTGTGCCCAAGCAACGATTTGGTCGAATTGACCAGGACTTCCCTACCGAAAACCCTATCTATGACCGCGCACTCGATTTCGTCGTTTTGTAGCGTTCCTGTGCCGTGCGCATTAACGTAGTCAATATCGGCCGGCCCAACATCTGCGTCAACAAGTGCGCGCCGTATCATTTTCTCCACATACACTCCATCAGGCTCTAGACTCATCATACTATGCGCATCGAATGTCTCGCCATATCCCTTCACCTCAGCAATCATTTCCGCGCCTCTATTAACAGCTGTAGTGTATTCTTCTAGAACCATCATTGCCGCCCCCCCCTGACTAAAGAGGAAACCACTGCGGCACTCATCGAAAGGGCAGTTCGCCTCACTCCCCACTTGAGGTCTTTGCGCAAGCGTATTCGCTACATCGAAACCGCGGAATATCGCTCCATACTGATCGTCCCAATAATCACAACCTCCTGCTAGAGCAGTATCCACGTAACCGTCCCTAACAGCCCTAAATGCGTGGCCAATCGACGCGGTCCCAGCTGCACACGCCAATGCGTACGTGACGTTGGGTCCGTTTATTGAATATCTAATTCCAGACATAGCCCCCATGGCATTCGGCATCATTCGCGACACTGCGAAAGGGCTAAATCGACGTGGATGTTTCAACTTCTCCAAAACACTTTCGAGAGCACGTTTTTCAGTCAAGTCTGCGGCGCCCTCTGCTAGCTTCGTCAACTCCTTTTTTCTATTACTCAAGACTTGATAAGAATAGTCGTCTAAAAAGCTTTTTACACCGAAACTGGCCGTACCGATAAAAATTCCCGCGCGCTCTTGGTCAAGCCCAGACACTATGTAACTGTTCGTCTTCTCATCTTTTAAGTTTAGGACAAATCCGGCACTCTGTAGGGCTTCGTTTAAAGCAGCGGTCGTATACAAGCTCACCTCGTCGTTTTCAAGACGTTCGATTCGCTTTATACCTGCGGCATTTAGGTCAAGCGCAGGCAGAGGTGACCACAGTTTAGATTTGTACTCGGCGTAGTTTTCCCAACTGCTTGGAATACTCTCTACTCTGGTTCGTCCCTCCAAACAACTGCGCCAAAACTCATTTACATTTTTGCCGATGGAACAAATGGCACCTAATCCTGTTATTACGACACGCCTGGTTTCCATCAGCCCAAATCGCGAAATCTTGTTTCAATATAATCTATGGCTTGGTTAAGAGTGTCTATGCGTTCCAAATCTTCATCCGGAATAGTGCCCTCGAACTCATCCTCGAGCGCCATAAATAGCCTTACCTGATCTAAGGACTCAGGCGCTAGTACGTTTACTATTGAGCTGTTTAGGTCGATGGGCTCCTGGATATTCAAGACTTCAACCGCAACCATGATCACCCGCCCTTCAATGCTTTTTCTCAGTTGATCGTCCGCCATGCGCCCCCTAAATTTCCCTCGCCCCTGGAAGCCAAATAATTCAAACAATTAAGGTGTGATTAAGTCAGCGAAATCGATGCTCCCTTATCTCTCGCCTCCGCAGGTCTCGGTGATTCTGTCCCGTACCTCACACAGTCGTGCCTCGATCGAACGGCAAGGTTCACCTGTACTTTGGTGCCATAGACTTAAGGCTAAACAGCCTTTACCCTAAATTTACGCTTTCTCCTAGCGCACCTATCCCCCAACTCCAACCGTTTATCGGGACCGACGGACGAGTATTATGAGCGTAAATTATCCTTATTCTTACACGGTTTTGTATAACTCGCTTTAGAGGATCAACACAATGTCTGTATCGCTAAGAGAAAACGAAATATCTACCCCACCCGCGAATGCGCGGCTTCTGACAAAGACTGAATTAGATAGACCTAATTTCAATCAGAAACGTTCGAATTCTCTGTTTCACAGTTATTTTAGCAGGGGCTATGGCGTTCAATGGATAACACTTGACCCGAAAACAGCCACGAAGATGACATATCAGCTTGTTCAAGCTCTCCGTGAAGAACAAGTCGAAATCGAACGCCGCATCCGTACTGATCTTGGTAGAGGGGACAGAAATGGCATCCAGTACCAGGTGCTCGCGTCTGCGCACCCAACGATCTTTAACCTGGGAGGAGATTTAGAGTACGTGGCGAAGCTTATTCGAGCGCGCAATCGAGATGCGCTCGTAGAATTCGGACAACTATGCGTAGATCTAATTTATACCAACGCCACGAATTACAGTTGTCCGGTAACCACCATCGCTCTTGTTCAGGGCGCCGCTCTGGGCGGTGGTTTTGAGGCTGCGCTGTCGGCCAACGTTCTCATCGCGGAACGGCAAAGTACCATGGGTTTACCAGAAGTGGTGTTTAACATGTTTCCAGGTATGGGTGCCTATCAATTATTGGCGCAGCGATTGCCACCCGTCCAAGCTCAACGCTTGATCCAGAGCGGGCGCACCTACTCGGCGGAAGAGTTACACGCAATGGGACTCGTGGATATTTTGGTCGATACCGGAAAAGGTGAACAGGCCGTGTGGGACTATGTTCGCCGCCACGGTAAACAGTCCAAGGGAGAGTGGGCGTTGCGCAGAACTATGCTGTCTTCCAGCCCAATTCATTACGAAGAGTTGTTGGAGTCTGTCGAAATTTGGGCCGACAACGCGCTTAGTCTAGATACCGTTGATTTAAGGCACATGGATTTCCTGGTCCGCGCCCAACGGAGCAGAAAAATCAACATTTGATTCATCAATGTGTTTTGGGCACAGGGACGTGCTGAGACTGATTACAGTTCTATTTCCAGAACGTATGTATCCCCTTGACGTACGTAAGTGGTTGTGTCATGATGTTACCCATGGCACAGACACTTACCATTCAAGGCTTCATGAAACGGTTTCCAGACGATGATGCTTGTCTGGATCACTTGATGCACCTTCGCTATGGTGAGGAACAGGATTGTCCCAAGTGCGGCAAACACGGGCGGTTCGCCCGTATCCGCAAAATGCCCGCGTATTCCTGCCCGTGGTGTGGTCATCACATCCACCCTATGGCCGGAACCCCATTTGAGCGGTCCCGTACGTCCCTGCAACTGTGGTTCTATGCGATCTACCTGTTCACCACTACCAGACATGGCGTATCGGCTAAGGAACTGCAACGCCAGCTTGGCGTAACGTATAAAACTGCGTGGCGCATGGGTCATGAGATTCGCAAGTATATGGCCAAGGTAGACGGCGATGACGATCTGTCGGGCCATGTAGAAGTAGATGAAACCTACGTAGGCGGCAAGCGCCCCGGTAGGCGGGGGCGCGGCGCGAAAGGCAAAACCGTGGTCTTGGGTATGGTCGAACGCGATGGAAAAGTCATGGCGAAAGTCGTTCCCGACGCCAAGCGCCGCACGATCCAGCCGCTTGTTGAACTGCATGTGAAAAAGGGAACCGTTCTCAGTACCGACGAATGGCACGCCTACACCAAACTGGCGGAACGCGGTTACGTGCATGGAACATGCAACCACGGAACCGAACAATGGGTAAACGGTGTTCACCACGTCAACACCCTTGAAGGCTTTTGGTCGCATTTCAAAAACAGCATGCTCGGCACCCATCGCAGCATTTCCCGCAAGCACATGATGAAATACCTTGGCGAGTTCGAGTTCCGATTCAACCTGCGCCGCGACGTTTCCGGCGCGATGTTCGACCGGTTGATTCAGGCGTTTTAGCCATCGCTCGGATTACATCGTGAACCTTACTGCCGTCTCCCGGGGGCTGCTGTCGTCGCTCTTCGGTGAACTTGCGTAGCTGCCCGCGCCTTTGTGCATCTTTAAGATTCATCGGTAATATCCGCTTGTCTATGAATGCTGTCTTCAAGAACTTCTAGCACTTTCGTTATAATGTACGACTCCCCAAGCAATTCATTGTCATGACCATACCGCGCCTCTATCCTCACGGAACACCTTAAAGCATCACCCGGCCTTACATCCGTTTTTCTCGATTGGAAATCTCTTAGCCATGCCTCATCCTCTATCGTTGCCGAAATGGTTTTGTTTCCATACCTTAAATCCCACATGGAGTTCCCTAAATAATCGGGCTTTTTTACGGCCAAGATCATTAGATTATCAGCAGAAGAAATGGTTTCTCGCGTTATGATTTCCTGGATGGTCTCTGGGTGTATGTCAACCTCCATATTAAACTCAACCTCATCTTCACGCGTTACGTATTTTAGTGAGTCGCTTTTTTCTAATAGCCTCTTTGTTTTGTCAATGCTCGCCGCAGCCTCAACAACATCTTTGGTAGAAAGCTCCCCATAAAAAGGCAGTCTTTTAATTCCGGTCTCCTCGGCCAACCTTCTCACTCGCTCCCTGACTCGTTGGATGCTGTTTAGGTCGATTTCTCCGTTGCTCCAATCAATGATCGCGTATTTCGCTTTAACTAAATAACGGCCTACTGCCGGTTTCCAATCAAGATTCTTGAGGGCGTCGTCATCGATTCGTTCCAGTATATTTCTCAACCAAACCTTGATACTGCCGGCTTCAATTTCCTCCAAAACCAGCACGGGCTTGATATTGGAGTCAACGGTGGCACAAAGGATGTGATCCAGCCTCCTAAATGATCTAATGGCCTGGTCCGCTGCCTGGAATATCCGTTCCGGGTGTTCGGTGTCCTTCTCAAACTCAAAATACAACGCGAAATCGGCATCAACCGGAGGTTCTGGCGCAGTAGTACTAAACCTAGTAACCATTTAACTAGAACCTGTGAATCGCTTTATGTCTTTTATGCGGGCTCGTAAATCGGATTTCAAAATGGACACCTTTTGGTATCTATATGGGTGGCCAACCGCTAAGGGCTCTTCTAGATTGTCATCATTTAGTAAACTAAGCTGGGTTCTATCCTCGTTAGAAATCCGCTCCCACTTCATCTTCGGCGGAGAAATCCCATACACAGGATAGTCTTGTGTGAGCATGTATTTGGCATAGTAACGAATTGGCCCCATCATCCACTGAGGTTTTTCAGCGACCTCGGCTAACTGAGAGGTAGGCGTTTTGTGATACGCAATGCGCGCAGCCTCTGAAATGGACATAACGCGCCGATAGGGCCAAATACCGTCTACCTTTACCCAGTTTGTTGTTTTGCACCCAAAACTGACCCGGGAGTTGCATTGAATACTGACCCGGTTTGAGAGCCGGATTATGGCTCAGGGTTTAGATCGTTTTCTAGTTTTCGTCTCCTGTTGGTTTTGGGTTGAGCTGTGTTTGAAGCGGTAGCTGTCGTTGCCGGTTTCGACGATATGGCAGTGATGAGTGAGCCGGTCGAGGAGCGCGGTGGTCATCTTCGGATCGCCGAAGACAGAGGCCCATTCCGAGAAGGCCAGGTTGGTCGTGATCATGACCGAGGTTCGCTCATAGAGTTTGCTGAGCAGGTGGAACAGGAGCGCACCGCCGGTTTGCGAGAACGGCAGATAACCGAGTTCGTCGAGGATCACGAGGTCGGCATGGACGAGCCGATTGGCGGTGTGACCGGGCTTGCCATGGGCTTTTTCTTGTTCGAGCTGGTTGACGAGCTCGATGGTGGAGAAGCACCGGACCCGCAGGTGGTGGTGCATGATGGCCTGGACGCCGATGGCGGTGGCGAGATGGGTCTTGCCGGTGCCGGGCCCGCCGATGAAGACGACGTTATGGGCGTGTTCGGCGAAGTCGCAGCCGTGCAGTGCCATGACCAGTTTCTCGTCGACGGCACTCTCGGGGAACTCGAAGCCCGCCAGATCGCGGTAGGCCGGGAACCGGGCGGCCTTCATCTGATAGTTGATCGAGCGCACCTCGCGCTCACTGACCTCGGCCTTGATCAGGTCGTTGAGTAGGGGTTCGGCCCGTTTGTAGGCGGGCCCCTGCTGCTCGGCCAGTTCCGAGACGGCCTGGGCCATGCCGAAGAGCTTCAGACCCTTCATGGTGGTGATCATCGCGTCAGCCGACATGGCGCCGACCTCTTAAGTTATCGTAGCGGGTGACGTTGGCCTTCGGTTCCTCCGCCAGGGTCAGACGCGGAGGTGTATCGATCCGCGGTGGTGCTTCCACTTCGAGCAGCCGGCTTAATAGGTTCAAGATATGCGGTTTGGAGATTGTCCCGGATTCGAGCGCCAGTTCCACCGCGCAAACGACGGCGTCCTCGGCGTGGTGCAGCACCAGGGACAGGATCTCCACCATCTCCCGGTCTCCGCCCGGGCGTTTGAGCAGGATGCACTGCAGGCGCTTGAAGGCAGTGGGCAGCTCGGTGAACGGCGCACCGTTGCGTAGCGCCCCCGGCTTGCGCTGCAGCACCGCCAGGTAGTGGCGCCAGTCGTAGATCGTGCGCACGGGCTTATCCCGACCGCGACTGAACACCCGGGCGTGCTCGGTGATGATCCGGCCCTCGGCGGCGATCACGACCCGGTCGGCGTAGGCACGCAGGCTCACCGGCCGGTTGGCGAACGAGGCCGGCACGCTGTACCGGTTGCGATCAAAGGTGACCAGGCAGGTCGGCGAGACCCGCTTGGTCTCCTCGACAAAGCCGTCGAACGGCGGCGGCATCTTCATCAGGTGCGCCTGTTCGTCGGTCCACACCTCGGCAATCGTGCGGTCGGTCTGTTCCGGATGGCGGATCTGATCCCACAGCGCCAGACAGCGACGGGTCAGCCACTCGTTCAGCGCCGCCAGATCGGCGAACTTCGGCACCTCGTGCCAGATCCGGGGGCGCGCATCGCGTACCTGTTTCTCGATCTGGCCCTTCTCCCAGCCCGCCGCCGGCGTACAGAACTCCGCCTCGAACAGAAAATGCCCGGTCATCGCACGGAACCGCGCATTGACCGCCCGGGCCTTGCCGCGGCCGACCTGATCCACCGCCGTCTTCATGTTGTCGTAAATCCCGCGCTTCGGCACGCCGCCGAGCTCGGAGAATGCCTGGTTGTGCGCATCGAACAACATCTCGTGGGTCATCGACGGATACGCCCGCAACACAAACGCCCGGCTGTGACAGAGCTTGAACTGCGCCACCGAAAGCTTCATCCGTTCCCCACCGATGACCGCCCAGTCCTCGCTCCAGTCAAACTGGAACGCCTCTCCAGGCGCGAACACCAAGGGCACATACGTGCCCCGGCTCGTACGGGCAGCCTCCTGTTGCTGCTGCCGCCACAACCGGGCAAAGGCACAAACCCGGTCGTACGAACCCCGATACCCCAAAGCCACCAGATCGCCATACAGTTGCCTCAGGTTCCGCCGATGCTTGCGGCCCCGCGTCGACTCCCGCTCCAGCCACGACGCCAGCACCTCCGCGTACGGATCCAGCTTGCTCGGACTCTTGCGCCGCGGATACTTCGGCTCCAGTTGCCCGTCCTTCAAATACTTACGAATCGTGTTCCGGGAGAGTTGCGTGCGCCGGGTGATCTCGCGAATCGATAAACCTTCACGAAAATACCAGCGCCGAATCACACTGACTAACGCCACGTCTATCACTCCTCATATCTCCCGCACAATCAGCAGGAGTCGGGTTTACACGTGGGTCAAAATTAAATGCAAATACCTACCCAAAGTGGGTCAGTTTTAAATGCAAATCAACACCCAGTTTCCCAAATCATCGAAAGGCGACCCCGAGCGTTTCCTCTCGTTGTGGTAGGTGCTGATTGCGGCCCACAAGAAACCCAGAGCAACGATTGGCCAGAAGACAACGGCGGGCACCGTCATGTCAGTATACTCTTGGGGAAGACGAGGGCGCACGTAAGCATCCCAAAATCCAATAAAATCCAGAAAAATGACACCCAACAACCACCATGCCCGCGTACATGTCTCCCAGACAAACAACCAAGCTGAACGCCACCATGCGTGCATGTGGGCCATGGTATGCCCCGACAGGTACGTACGTCAAGGGGACACATACGTTCCAGAAAAACGTAAATATCGATCGGGATCAGATGTTTTACTCGGGGCACTACGAGTTGGCCACTCATGGATGGCGCCTGAAACTAGTTAAAAATTGCGGATGACGCGAACGAAGCGCAGACCGGACACTCGAAGTACTAATTTCCCGTTTCCCGCAATAACCGCGATTGCCCGATTTGGGTCACTCACCAACGAGGGTCTGCAGTTTCATGCACGTCGGCTTTCGAGAAAGGTCGATTCAATTGAGACAGTGTTTGTCGGACCAGGGACCACCGATCATCGCACTTAGCACATTCGTCGGTAGTGTCTCAGTTTGAAATTATGGAGGGTTGTGTATGATTACGAAAGAAAGGTATACGGAGCTGAGAGGATACTGGGAACGCGGGGTCAATCTGCCTCCCGTTAATCTGAATCAGATGGCGGAGTTTGAGGGAAGTATTATGCGGGAAGGAAGGCGGCCAGGTAGGCAAGTTCTCCATTCACAATCTGTTTCAGATTCGGAATGGGAATAGTTGGCTTGAACAGTTTTTTTCTTGAGATATCCAGAACGGACATAGTGGCGTCGGTTTTTAGCCTTTTATCCATAAGGCCCAGGATAATATTGGCCCTAGATTGGGCAAGTTTCTCGGACTTGAAGTAGAGTTTGATAACGTGGTCTACGCCGTTAATACGGAGCCCGAGTTCTGGATTGATGTTAACAGTTATCCCGCTGTGGGTGTAGCCACCCCTTGGTGGTTGGAACCAAGATAACCTCTTGTTTCCCCACCATGAGGAATAGGACTCGACGAGTCTTGCATAGTTGTCTTGCTTGTTATCTGAGACCCCGAGCAACACTGCTTGTAAAGCGGCTTTGCCTTGGTCATTGGCGTGCACTTCTACGATATGTTCTCGTAAAGGTCTGTAATAGTCTTGGAAGGGTCTGTACTCGCCACGCCCCAAAATCCTTTGGGCGTGTGTAGCTTTGGAAGTACCGGCACGGTGAACAATATCTACGAAATCGGTCAAAGATATCTTGTGCGTCACGGGCCAACCTCCCATTGAATTGAGATGAACTGGCGCCCATATTTTAAGACACAGATATGCTGTGTTTTTACCACCATATGTAGTGGGTATCGCGTCTGTCACCCGCTATATATTGTGTTCAAGCTTACGAGGAAACACGTGTGTATACTTCAATTCAGCCCATCTCATCCTGGAGGGAGTGATGCCTAAGGGTCCAAATGGCGAAAAGCGCCCGGCTGACGCTATTGGAATTGCTGTGATGGTAGCTAAGATAGCCACGGGCGAGATCCCTGACAATCGTAGGAGCGGCCGAGTTACCTCTGGCAAGGCTGGCGGTGCTGCTCGTGCGTCCAAACTGTCTAGCAAACGACGTTCCGACATTGCGCGGAGAGCTGCGCATGCGAGATGGGTTCGATGTTAGCTACTGAACTTAAAAAGCCCAAAACGGTGGAAGAAGTTCTACATGTTGCGTGGGACGGCATCATTCCTGTTGATCCAAAACAAGTCGCTTATAGCTTGGACATGGCGGTCAGAGAGCTTGATCCGCTAGGCGCGGACAGTATCCTTAGTGGCAAGTTCGAGTACGATGATGGTACGCCTGTCTGTTATTACAACAGTTCCGAGGCTCCTGTCAGGCAGCGGTTTACTATTGCTCATGAAATAGGACATTACGTTCTTGGCCATGGCCGGGCGATGCGTGATCCTGCGACTAATTTCACCCTAGGTAAACTTGATTATAGGGAGGTTCAGGCCAATCAGTTCGCCGCCTCGTTACTGATGCCTAAAAACGTTGTCAAAAACATGGTAAGACATAAGGGAATCGATGATGTGGAAGAGTTAGCTGATCGGTTTTTTGTGTCTCAAGTGGCCATGAAATACAGGCTCAAGAATCTTGGGCTAATTGTTTGACAGAAAATAATAACGATATGGCTGGTGGCGAACTTTCACCAGCCGACAAACAAAAAACTGATCTCTCTCTAGCTGAGGAAAGGTTTCGCTTTGTCTCGCGCAAGCACATTTCCAAATTTGCAGTTGGTTTTTCCGTTGTTTTCGGCTTTTCCGCGCTCTGTGTCGCATTCAGTCTGAAAGATCCCATCATAGTAGGTATCTTTGTTGGTGCGTCCGTGTTGATTTTGGCTAAATCGATGTCTTCAACAATGCCAAACCCTGAAAGGGAAGTTGTGACAGATCATCCTATTGTGGGCCTTCTTCAACAGACGCTTGAGGCTTTGCGCGACTATATTCAGAAAAAGTAAACTGAGTCTGGGTTCAGACGAGGCTTATGGCTAGTTGGTGGACAGTTACCGTATCTTTATTTATTCGTTAGTAGAGACGCTTTGTGCGTTTGCTAACACTCTTGGCCACTGTTCTCCCTGTATAGGACTGAAGGCTATCCATACTTGACCATCAAAAACAGCCCCACATCTGTTGTGCGGACAGTATACTTTCGCAGTTCCATCCTCATTTAAAACACCTTGATCGAGCAGACAGCGATCACATGGAACTTCAGGGGTTACTGCAACGACACTCCTTCTAGAGGTACCGACCAATATGCGCTTCTTTAGTTTTTCGAGAAAACCATGCTTACCGTTGAGGCGTTTCCTACCGTTCTTCAATCTCGATCTCCTGCCAAGAATGGCTACCGCCAGCATGAGTCAATCAAGTTTTTGCGACTAACGCAACACCCCGTGAAATTTAACGTGGACTTCGACCAGGGCCGTCTGCGGGTTAAAGATGATCTATTCCCCGTACAGGTATCCGATTTGATTGAAAGATATCCCGTAGAATTGCCCGGAGGAAGGTCTCTGTATGGAACGCAAGCGCTACACCCAGGACCAGATCATCGCCATCCCAAGGACCACGAGGCAGGTGGCAAGGTCGGATCTGGTGCGCCAGCATGGGACTCGGGGTTGATATGTTGACTGAACCCGAACGGAACAGGTGACGCTCAAGGATACTGTCAAAGGATCATGAAGCCGGCCAGTCGGAAACGGCTGGCCGGCTATCCCCAGGGGTGCTACGAAATGATTCGGTCGGGCCTGTCGCCGATTCCGATCGGTCGTAAGGCCCGGGGAGTCACGCCTAACTAGGCGAGTTCAGTCGTCGCATCTCGCACGCTTGCCAGGGGTATGCGGGGGCGAATCTTGGTCGCTGTGCCGTTTGTCACGCCCTGTCCATAAGGACAGGATAGCGCCGTTGGGTGGTCGTGAACCTGGCGACCGCGACGGCGCAATTCCGCAATGTTTCAATAAGTTCGCGTGCGCCCTTTAGTACAGTAGTTTGCCTTTTCGGGCACTGCGAGAATACGTCATGAATTGTGCTATGTTTGTGGCGGGGAAGGTCACACCTAGTTTGCCTGGGCCGTAAATCCGGGCCCAGCGATACAGATACATTGAAAATCACAACCTAGGGGGTTGGGTATGGTGGCGTCATTCGCTATACCTTTGGCTACACGCCTTTACGAAGTTACGACCGAACCGCAAGCGCTAGTACTGCCGAAGGTCACGCAGCGTCCGGTCGCAAGGGGCAAGTTCCTGTATGTGGGTGACGAGAAGTTTTGGGTAAAGGGCGTCACCTACGGCACATTCAGACCGGACAGCGACGGCAACGAATATCCCCCGCCGCACATAGTCGGTCAGGATTTCGGGATGATGGTCGAGCGCGGCTTCAACGCGGTTCGCACCTATACCGTACCGCCGCGCTGGCTGCTGGACATGGCGGCCGACTACGGATTGCGCGTGATGGTCGGTCTACCCTGGGAGCAGCACGTCACTTTTTTGGATAAGCAGGACACCGCCCGCTTCATCGAACAGCGTGTGCGCCACCTGGTACGGGATTGCAGGGAACACCCCGCGGTCCTGTGTTACACGATCGGCAACGAGATCCCCACGTCGATCGTGCGCTGGCACGGTCGCCGAAAGATCGAGAACTTCCTCGAACGGCTTTACACGGCGGTCAAGACTGAGGACCCCTCTGCGCTGGTCACCTACGTAAACTTCCCCACAACCGAATACCTGCAACTTCCGTTCCTCGACTTCGTGTGCTTCAACGTGTACCTAGAGTCCAAGCAGTCGTTGCAGGGCTACCTGGCGCGCCTGCATAACTTGAGCGGCGACCGCCCGCTGGTGATGGCGGAAATCGGCTTTGACAGCCAGCGCAACGGCGAAGCCGCCCAGGCACTGGTGTTGGACTGGCAGATCCAGACCATCTTCGAAGAAGGGTGCTGCGGAGCCTTCGTATTTGCATGGACCGACGAGTGGTACCGCGGCGGACACGACATCGAGGACTGGGATTTTGGGCTAACACACCGCGACCGCTCACCCAAGCACGCCCTGGGTGCAGTTTCCCGGGCGTTCGCTGAAACACCGTTTCCACAAAACATCGAATGGCCACGCATCTCGGTGGTGGTCTGCAGCTGCAACGGGGAGCCGACGGTGCGGGATACCATGGAGGCGCTGCAAGCGCTGGAGTATCCTGAATATGAGGTGATCGTGGTGAACGACGGTTCCACAGATCGTCTTCCCGACATCGTATCGGAGTATCCGGTCACCCTGATCAACACCGAAAACCGTGGACTGAGCAGCGCGCGCAACACCGGCATGGAGGCCGCCAGCGGCGAGATTGTCGCTTACATCGATGATGACGCCTATCCTGATCCACACTGGCTGCATTACCTGGCGCTGACTTTTCTGCGCGGCGATTACGTCGGTGTCGGGGGACCGAATCTGGCGCCCCCCGGAGACGGGTGGATTGCCGACTGTGTGGCCAACGCGCCGGGCGGACCGGTGCACGTTTTGCTTTGCGACCGTATCGCCGAACACATTCCCGGCTGCAACATGGCGTTCAAGAAAACGGCTTTGATGGCGATCGGCGGTTTCGATCCCCGCTATTGGACTGCAGGTGACGACGTCGATGTGTGCTGGCGCTTACAGGAAAAGGGCTGGCAGATCGGATTCAGTCCCGCCGCGATGGTCTGGCACCATCGCCGCAACTCGTTGCGCGCTTTTTGGCGTCAGCAACGGGGCTACGGCAAAGCCGAGGCCTTACTGGAGGAAAAATGGCCGCAGAAATATAACGCGTTCGGCCACGTGAGCTGGGGTGGCAGATTGTATGGAAAAGGGATCACCCTGCACGTCAATGCCGGCAACGCGCGTATTTATCAGGGCGTCTGGGGGAGCGCCCCGTTTCAATCCCTCTATGAACCGGCGCCGAACCTGGCCGCGGCGCTACCGTTAATGCCCGAGTGGTATCTGCTCACCGCGGTACTGGGCGCGATGTCGCTGCTGGCGATGGGGTGGGCGCCGCTGATGTGGTCGCTTCCGCTATTCGGCATCGCTCTGGGGATGCCGGTTGCGCAAGCGGTGCTGAGCGCCCGCCGGGCCGAGTATCAGGGGGCCCGGTACCAACGATTGAGGTTCTACGCGGTGACCGCTTTTCTGCATCTGCAACAACCCATGGCGCGCTTGATCGGTCGCTTCCAACATGGGCTGACACCGTGGCGGCGGCGTGGAATTCGCGGTTGGAAGCAGCCCTTGCGGTTCGAGATGTCCGTATGGCGCGAACAATGGGAAGACCCGGTACAAACGCTGCGCCGGCTCGAAGGCATTTTGCTCGACAGCGGCATGGTCTCGAACATCGGCGACGAATACGACCGCTGGGATATCGAGGCTCGCGCCGGACCGCTGGCTCGCGCACGCCTGCTGTTGGCCAATGAGGAGCACGGCGCCGGCCGGCAGATGTTGCGCTTCCGCATCTGGCCGACGTGGAAGCGGCGCGCCGTGGCGGGTGTGGCGTTGTTTGCGGGTTTGTCGTGGTGGGCGGCGTTGGACAATGCATGGCTTGCCAGCGCCGTGTTGGGAGCCGGGGCCGTGACGATCGCGCTGCGCTCGCTGTTCGAATCCGGCGCCGCCGCGAAAGCTACTGCCGAGGCGATCAGTAAACTCTGATCAACGCAGGTGGCAACCCAACACGCTTCGGATCTACGAATTCTCAAGCGGCTGCTCGCGGAGGCGCGGCCATTTTGGCTGCACGTCGGATTGATTTTCGGGCTGGGCCTGCTGGCCACGCCGCTCGCATTGCTCACGCCGCTGCCCTTGATGGTGGCCGTCGACAGCGTGATCGGGTCCGAGCCCTTACCCGCCGTCCTATCGGCCATCACGCCCGACGAGATCGAAAAATCGAACGGCGCACTGTTGATTTTGATCGCCGTGCTCGTGGTTCTCTTCGCCCTACTGACCCGCGTGCAAAACCTCGGCACTTGGTTGCTACAGACTTATACCGGAGAGAGACTGGCCTTGCGGTTTCGCGCGCGCTTGTTGCGCCACGCGCAACGTTTATCCCTGGCCTACCACGACGGTAAAGGCACTGCCGACGCTATCTACCGAATCCAGTACGACGCACCGGCAATCCAATGGGTCGTGGTCTACGGCATCACCCCCTTCGTTACCGCATCCTTCACATTGTTGGGCATGCTGTACGTAACCGCCAGGATCGACTGGCAACTGGCATTGGTCGCCCTTGCCGTTTCGCCGGTGATCTTCGTACTGACGCAAGTCTTTCGCAAGCGTCTGCGGCGACAATGGCGCGAAGTCAAGCAGCTCGAGACCTCGGCCCTATCCATCGTTCAGGAAGTGCTGGGTGCCCTGCGCGTAGTCAAGGCATTCGGGCAGGAGGAGCGCGAACACGGGCGCTTCTTGCATCGTTCCAAAGAGGGACTGTTGGCGCGAATAGGCGTCATCGTCAAGGAAAGTGCTTTCAATCTGTGCGTCGGATTGACCATCGCCTTGGGCACCGCCGCGGTGTTGTACATCGGGGTCACGCATGTGCAGGCAGAAATTCTGACTCTGGGACAGCTACTGCTGGTGATGGCCTACCTCGCTCAGCTCTACCAACCGCTGCAGGCTCTCGGTCAGCAGATGGCCAAGTTGCAAAGCGGGTTGGCCGGCGCCGAGCGCGCGTTTGCGCTTATCGACGAGAAACAGGACGTGCCCGAGAAACCGGATGCGGTCTCCCTGGAGCGGGCAAGGGGAAACATCAAGTTCGATAAGGTCGTCTTTGGTTACCATATAGACAATCCCGTTCTCCACGATATTTCGTTTTCCATACCGGCAGGCGCGCGGGTCGGAATCATGGGCCGGACCGGGGCCGGCAAATCGACGCTGATAAATCTGCTGATGCGGTTTTACGACCCGGGGTCGGGCCGGATATTTCTCGACGGCGTCGATATTCGTGACTACAAGTTGGCGGATTTACGCGACCAGTTCGCGATCGTCTTACAGGAACCGCTTCTGCTTGCTACCAGTATCGCGGAGAACATCGCGTACGCGCGGCCGGAAGCCAGCGCCAATGACATCGTGGAAGCCGCTCAGGCCGCTCACGTTGATGAGTTTATTCGCACCCTGCCCGATGGCTACGAAAGTCAGGCAGGGGAACGTGGACTGCAGTTGTCAGGTGGGCAACGTCAGCGTATCGCCCTGGCGCGCGCATTCTTGAAGGATGCGCCGATATTGGTGCTCGATGAACCGACAAGCTCCGTGGACATAAAGACCGAGGCGCTGATCATGGACGCGATGGACCGCCTGATGCAAGGACGGACGACGTTCATGGTTACGCACCGCGTGGGCACTCTCGAGAACTGCGATCTACTACTGGAAATGGAGGGTGGCAGGCTCGCTACGGTGACCGCCGAAGTCGCCGCGCGACGCAAACCGCACCCATCCGTAACGCGCGGTCCGAACCGGGCTTATGGCTAGTCTCTCCACACGCCCCGCGACCGCCGTGGTCATCCTGAGATGGCGCGTCGCCGACCCGCCCGACACCCCGATGTCGATGTGCGGCGAGATGCGAATACCGGTGACATCATGACTGTGTGCCTGCGACCGGATGTGGCGGTGTATCCGGATCTGGATGCTTTGACAGTCGGTTTAACCGATATTTTTGCCCAGCAAGGACTGGGCGGTAATTCTGTCGTCGTGCTGGAACGCGAACCGAACGTGCACGCCAGCACGTTTCCCAGCGAAATCGTCACCTGCTTGGTAAACGACTTGGGTCGTTTAAGGCTTTTCTGCAAGTATTCGGCGCGCGTCAATCATTCCGCGCACGGTCACCGGGGCGGTGTTGCGTATGAAGCGGCCGTGTACCAGCGGATACTGGCGACATCGGGCGTTTCCCTCCCGCGTTGCTACGGTTCCTACACCGAACCGTTATCGAATCGGACTTGGCTAGCCCTCGCATTTCTCGACAACTGCACGCGCGCCAGCAAGGTCGCCGGATCGGCAGGGATGCTGGAGGCCGCTGCATGGTTGGGGCGCTTCCATGCCGTGAACCAACACCGGGCTACCGAAGCCCCGTGGTGTCACCTGAAATCTTACGACTCGGCATACTACACGGGCTGGACACAGAGAACCGCACTATTCGGCGCACGGTGGCATCATCGATTTCCCTGGCTACGCATGTCGTGCCAGCGCTTCAATACGCTGGTGAGCACTCTATTGGAAGCACCGTTAACCGTCATTCACGGTGAGTTTTATCCCAACAACATTCTCTACCGGGGCGGCCGTATTTACCCTGTCGACTGGGAGTCTGCGGCAATTGCCGCAGGAGAAATAGATCTCGCCAGCCTGACTGAACATTGGCCTGCGCATGTGGCACAGAAGTGCGCCCTCGAATATGCCCATGCTCGATGGGGGGAAGACATACCCGACAAATTCGAACATCGGCTCGCCGTCGCCCGTCTGTACCTGTTGTTTCGTTGGCTCGGCGACCGCTTGGAATGGACCTCTAACGAGAATGCGCTTCGCCGAGTTCGCGAATTGGGAAAACTCGCGTCCCGTCTCCAGTTGATCTGACGCTACGCTTTCAGGCGCCTCGGGTAACGGACAACATGAATTCATCGCTCCGCATCGTCGTAACCGGTTTAATCGCCCAGTACCCCCTAGGTGGCGTTGCTTGGGATTACGTCCAGTACGTCCTGGGCTTGCGGCGGCTTGGCCACGACGTATATTACCTGGAAGACACGGGCCAGTGGCCGTACAACCCGATCGAGGGTGGCGTTGCCAAGGACTGCAGTTTCAACGTCGGTTATCTCGCCTCGGTCATGGACCGATTCGACCTGTCGGATCGTTGGGCCTACCGTTTTCCCTGGCAATCGCAGTGGTTCGGTCTGAGCGACGCAAAACGCGCGCAACTGATTGAATCCGCCGATCTGCTCATCAATGTCTCAGGCACGCTGGCGAATCCGGAGGAGTACCGGCGCGTCCGCCGGCTGGTATATATCGACTCCGATCCCGTGTTTACGCAACTCAAACTCGCGCGCGGACAACTCGATTTTTGTCGCATCATAGACAGTCACGACGTCCACTTCAGCTTCGGCGAGTGCCCGTCTCAGGCGACGCCCCAGACCGTGCATTACTGGCGCCCCACCCGGCAGCCCATAGTTCTCAGCGAATGGCGTGCTTCCACGCCGCACCGCGATGCGTTCACCACTGTCATGAACTGGACCAGCTACAAGCCGATCCGCTACGCGGGCAAGACTTACGGGCAAAAGGACATCGAGTTCGAGCGCTTCCTGGACCTGCCCGCGCACGCGCCGGGCGCCGTTTTGGAGATCGCCGTCAATGCGGGAAAGACGCGGCGGACTCCGCGCGATCGTCTGCGGCGCCGGGGGTGGCGTGTGGTCGATCCGGACCGGGTGTGTCCGGACCTCGAAAGCTACCGCGCTTACATCGAAAACTCGAAAGCCGAGTGGAGTGTGGCGAAGAACGGCTACGTCGTGGGGCGATCCGGCTGGTTCAGTTGTCGTTCCGCGTGCTACCTTGCAGCCGGCCGGCCGGTGGTTGTACAGGATACCGGATTTGGTTGTGTGCTGCCGGTTGGCGAGGGCGTCCTCGCATTCACAGACATGAAAGAAGCGGTCGAGGCAATCGGCGGGGTCCAAGCCGACTATCGGCGACACGCGAAAGCGGCCCGTGCCGTCGCCGAGGAATATTTCGATTCGCGTAAGGTCCTCTCGAAACTGGTTGACGATGCCATCGCCGAAGACCGCTCGGTAATGGCGCTGGATCGCAAAGATGCATGCCGATAGTCGTCTACGCATCATCGTTCTCGGCTATATCGTCCGCGGGCCGCTGGCGGGGTTCGCATGGCATCACTTGCAATACGTCCTCGGATTGAAGCAGTTGGGCCATGACGTCTACTTCGTCGAGGACAGCGATGACTACCCGGCCTGCTACGATCCGGAAAAACACGTCACGAGTACGGATCCGACATACGGTCTGAAGTTTATCGGCGAGGTGTTTGAGCGGGTCGGGCTGTCTGAACGATGGACCTACTACGACGCACACCGATCGGATTGGCGGGGGCCGCGCGCCGCGGACATAAAAAAAATCGGTGCATCGACGGACCTGTTGCTGAATGTATCCGGCGTGAATCCGATACGCGATGTCTTCGCGCGTATACCCACCCGCGTGCTCATCGACACCGATCCTGTATTCACGCAAATCCGCCACTTGACCGATGAGCGCGCCGACGCGCTGGCGGGTCGACATACCGCGTTCATGACGTTCGGAGAAAATATCGGCGCCAAGGGTTGCTCGATCCCCAATGACGGTTATCTCTGGCAACCCACCAGGCAACCCATCGTGCTCGATGCCTGGCCGGTCACGGGAGGACCGAGTGCGGGTAGATACACAACCGTGATGCAGTGGGACAGTTACGCGAAACGCGAATATGACCACCGCGCATTCGGCATGAAATCCGAATCTTTCGATCCCTATCTCGATCTGCCGAGCCAAACTGGATGCGAGCTTGAGCTCGCACTCGGCAGCTCGCACGCCCCCCGCGATCTACTGCAACGCAAGGGCTGGCGGGTCCGCGATCCATTGAAGGTCACGCGCGATCCTTGGACCTATCAACAATACCTGCGGAACTCCAGGGCCGAGTTTAGTGTCGCCAAGCACGGCTATGTGGCGGCGCGCAGCGGGTGGTTCAGTGAGCGGAGCGCTTGCTATCTCGCTTGCGGGCGTCCCGTCATCGTCCAGGATACGGGTTTCTCAACATGGCTCGAAACCGAAGGGGGCGTCATACCCTTCTCTAACCCACAAGAAGCGCTCGATGGTATTGAATCCATCAGTGCTCGATATGAACGACATTGTGCCGCAGCCAGACATGTTGTCGAGCGGTATTTTGACTCGCAACGCGTTCTGTCGGATCTCGTTGAGCGGGCAACATCTGCATCAATCCCGAGTCAGCCGGCGGAACACCCGCGGATAGATCCGTTCATACGGTAGAGCGGAATGGTGCGCACTGTGCTCACAAGAATCATTCGGCGTCGATCAAGGCATCGTAGAGGTCGTGGGTGATTGGGCGGCAGGACAAACCAGGCGTGGTAATGGCATTTTCGCATGCGCATGCGTAACTGTTTTATTCTCGGGTCCGGACGCAGCGGCACCAGTCTGCTCGCCGGGTCGCTGCGGGACGCCGGCTACTACATGGGTGAGCGACTTATTCCGCCCAGTGAGGATAATCCCAAAGGTTTCTACGAGGACCGCGAGATAAACTCCATCAATGAAGCGTTGCTCGCCGAAGTGACTGCCGGCACCCCGAATGCGGACAGCACCGATGACGACACGATTCGCTGGGGCTGGCGTTGGCTCGCGGAGGTTCCTCTCCGGACACGGATTCCATGCAGCGACGCGCTCACAGCGCGAATACGCGATCAATTATCGCGCGCGCCTTTTTGTTTCAAAGATCCCCGGTTTTGCTACACGCTCCCGGTTTGGCGGCAATACTTGCCCGATACCGTATTTGTCTGCGTGTTCCGGGAACCATCGAGGACCGCCGAAAGTATAGTCAAAACCTGCGAACGCGGGGTCTATCTCCACGGCCTCAAACTTACCTTTGATAAGGCGATTGAGCTGTGGTCTTTAATGTATCGCCACATCCTCCAAATACATCGCCGTGAGGGGGAGTGGTTGTTCCTGCATTACGACCAGATTCTCAGTGGGCGTGCGATTCCGCGCTTGGAGAAATTTCTGGAAGCACCCGTCGATTGTCGGTTCGCCGATAGAACCCTAAAACGATCCACCGATCGTGGTAATCCGGGAGCGTCGGCCAAAAGTGTTTACGATTCGCTGTGTGAGCTTGCGCACTTTGCATAGCATCGGCGATCACCTTCCAATTCCAGGGTTCCTTGCAAGCGTGGCTTACGCTCGATAAAGGCAAAATGCGCATACTCGACCTGAATCAAGGACGGTCCAGCGCCTTGGGCGGCCACCGGCCCGTTTTCGTGGCCGGCTCGGCGCGCAGCGGTACGACGTGGCTTCAGCAAACGATCAACTTTAAACATGACCACCGCGTGGTGTTTGAACCGTTCTGGACAAAGCGGGTTCGTGAGTGGGAGAAGTTCAGGGACTGGCAATATCTGCGCGTAACCGACGACAATCCGCGGGCCTACGAGATCGCTGGACGAATTCTCGGTGGTACTGTGCACAACGATTGGGTCGACCAGTTTAGCCGGCAATCGTCGTACCCGAAGACGCTTATTAAGGATATCCGCGCGAACCTGTTGCTCTACTGGTTGCATGCGCGTTTTCCACAACTTCGCATCGTCTTCATCATTAGGCATCCCTACTCCGTGGTTACTTCTCAGTTACGGTTGGGCTGGAGAATGCGCCCCAAAGAACTGCTCAAACAAGAGGAGCTCGTCCGTGATTACCTGGGTCCGCTGAAAAACGAGATCGGTAGCTGCGTCGACGACTTTGAGTGCAACGTGTATTGGTGGTGTATCGAAAACTCTATACCCTTGCGGCAGTTTTCGGCCGATGAGATACACGTCGTATATTACGAGAAGCTGCTGAGTGACCCGGAGGGCGAGAGTCGTCGTCTATTCAACTTTCTCGAATATGAGTTCGAGGACAAAGTTCTTCACCAGCTCAAACAGCCGTCGCGATTGAGTGTCGCCGACAGCGCGATTACGACGGGTGCCGATCCCGTAGTCGGTTGGCTCCGACACGCGAACAAACAGCAGGTAAGCCGTATGAACCGAATTCTACGGTTGTTCGAATTGGATAAGATATACAGCGACGAGCCGATGCCGCTCGTGCGATGAGCTCGCGCGGTACTGCGGCGGCCGAGCGAAATTCAGTTTCCGCGACGTACTGTGCCGACCTCGTTAACAATAAAATCAGCGAAAAAGTGGAAAGTCATCCGGGCCGTAAAACGGCAGCGCTCCGCCGTTGAGTTTGTAAACCGCCCACACCGCCGCCTCTTCGGTATTGCTGCCCAAATAGACGTGGTCGTCGTAGCGGTTATAGGTGAAGTACAGCCCCACCGAATTCGAATCGCGACCACGTTTGTTGAGCGACCAGACTAGACCAGCCTGGCCGTAAACGCCCGCGGTGTCCAGATTCCAGGTCGGATTACGCTCGTTGTAGTAGGACCCATACGCATTGAATCGTACGTTGTTCTGCCGAAACGCCCGGCTCACCGCAAGCCCCAAGTACTCGCGGTGGGTATGCGATTGATCGCTCTCATAATACTCGTCGGTAAAACCAAGCCAGGGCGAAAGACTGAATTTATCGGAAGGATAATAAGACCCGCTCAGGCCGTAGCCGCGCGTCGTGCTGTCCCGCCCGCCTACCTGATTGTCCCCGGCCGTGATCTGGTAGGCGTTGAGCGAAGCGTTCCAGCGATCGGATGCGTAGTACAACGAGGCCCCAAGCCGTTTCATCGGGCCACGAAACGCCGCATACCCCGCCGGCTCGTCAGCGCTTTCGCGGGTTCCGGTGCCGTAGCTCAATGAATAGCCGTAGCTCGGCCAGTCCGATAGCAGATGGCTGAACGTCACGCGCGCCTCCTGGTCCTTCAAGCGCGGTTTCTCCGGATCGCCCTGCAAATTGTTTTGTTCCTGAATGTACGCCGTCTTAATTCCTACGTCGCCGAATCGTCGCGAACTCCAGGTCTCCCAGATCTCCCGGTCCTCCTTGAATTTACTCTTGTCCTTTTTATGTTTGACAAACTCTTTGCCGGCCGAACGATATCGGGCGCCATAGCGAAACTTGCCCTGTGAGTTTTGAAAAGCAAAGCGCATCGCCCGGTACTGATCGTCCCCAAAGCCATCCTCGTTCTCGGGATCAAAAGAGCTGAACGCGAGTTGTCCGCTGAACTTCAAGCTCCCTGCAATCAGCGATTGCAAGTTCATTTGCCAGTACGAATCAAATTGCTCGGGATCGAAATTGATTCCCGGATTCGCGTTGCGATGTTCATTGAACATGGTCTCGATGGAAAACGAGGGTTCGCGCTCACCGGGGGCTTGGTCGCTCGTTGCGTTGAGCGCGAGTACCGGCGGTGTGTCGGCGGCAGGCAGACTGGGTGTATCGACCCACACGTTGGTGTACTTCTGCCCACGCCGGTTCGGTCCCGATACCGGGGCGGTATCGTCATCGGGTACCGGAACCGCTGGACGAGTTACCACCGGCGTTACCGGCTTTCCTGCTTGCTTGGACCGCCGGGCGGCGACGGACGCGACCGCGGGTGCGGATACGGAAGCGGCGCTTTGATCGACCGGTACCGATGGCGATGTGCGCGCAATTTGCGGTGCGACAGGCTTAACCGGCACAGGCATGACCGTCCGATTACGCGCTTGCCCGGGCGTGTGCGCCGCCTGCTGCGGCGTTTGCATCGAGGTGGCGTTCGGGCCCGATTCAGAGGCGACGTGCGTGAGCGCGACGCGTGTTTCACCGGCACCGGACGGAGACCCGTCGATGATTCCGGAACGCTTGGATACCACATTCGGCGCAACCCCGGGAGCGGCGGGCGCGGAAGCGGGTTGATCAACCGCGGCGAAGTCATTCTCCAGTGCGGCGGTTACGATCTCCTGTTCGTCGTTGCCTTCGTCGTCCACGGCGGTAACGAACGGTAAAATCATCGGTGCGATCGCCGCCGCGGCAGCCGCAGCGGCATACGACGCAGTGTGGATCAGGGTGGGCACCGCCGACGGCGGCTCGATGTTATAGAACTTCAGGCATTCGACGATCCGTCCGCGGACTACGCGTCTGCCTTTCAAGGGCCCCTGGTCGGCCGTCATCACCCGTCGACCGCGAAACTCACGCTCGCCGGACGCACGGTAATAGACCACAACGCACCCCGCTTGGCCGTCATGACGCGCGACGAATCGCCATTTGCCGTGCGGCGCCCGCAATACCAGTTTGGTCGTGACCTTCTTGCGCGCAGCGCCTTTGACTTTACGACGATGCTGGCGATCGGCCTCCAGCAACAGGGCCACCGGTGGACGGTGAGCCGTACTTCGACGACGTCGCGACCCGGTGGCGATACCGAGGAATCTGTGGACGTTTCCCGGCTGTTCGGTCATCGGTCTCGGCGTTTCGGCCCCTCACTCCAGAATTAGATTGGCTCGGCCACACGCTGACGGGGGACGCGGATGATTATGATTATTGTTACGCAATGATCGCCGCAACGAGCGGCCGACCCCCCCACGCGCTGAACTTGAAATTATACCACGGTAGCGAGGATTTTACTGTCTCGGCACGGCAAATTGCGGTGCCGGATTCCATCGAAAATCACCGCCTTTCCCATTGTGCCAATGAGCTCTCGCACCGGTTTTACTTGTATGGGTGCCCGTCACGAAAGACGGAGTCTTTCGATGGTCGCGTATGCTATACGGCTGTATGAATCGGGGTGGATTGCTACGGGGTTTTGTACGCGATCATGCTTTAACGGTCAGGCAGGCGCACTTGGCCAGGTGACAGACTTTGTGCGATACACTGCCGAGCAACAGACCTTTTATATCGGACAATCCTCGCGCGCCCATGGCAATCAGATCCACGTCATGGTGGTTCGCTTGTTCAAGAATGCGCTTTTCCGGGCTGCCTTCCAACAGCTTCTGCACAATCCGCTCGGCACCCTTGGATCTCGCAAGTTCTTCGGCCTGTTGCAAGAGTTGTTTGCCTGCAGACTCACGCACGTCGCGAATCCGCTCGGCTTGATCGGGATCACGCCGTGACAGATTCAACCTGACCGGCGCATCGGCCACACTCGGCGCTGTTGACTGCGCCGACTTGACCAGGCGCTCTCGATCCATTTCACGAATCTCCAGCTCGGAAGGAGCTCCACGCCCTAACACGTGAAGCAGGATCACCTGCGAGGAAAATTTCTGCGCGATATCGGCGGCGGCTGCAACCGCATTCATCGAATGCGCCGACCCGTCAACGGCTACCAGAATGCTCTTGAACACTGGATATCCTCCTTAACCCCCGGTTGATCGTTATCTGACCATTAGACAGGCGCATTTGCAAAGCTGGCTCACCTTGTGTGAAACGCTGCCCAGCAGCAGGCCGCCGATTTCCGATAGCCCGCGGGTTCCCACCACGATCAGGTCGGCGCGGTGGCGACTCGCTTGGCTGAGAACCACATCCGCCGGATTGCCGTCAGCAAGCTCGTGGACGATCGGATTTACCCCCTTTTCCTCTGCCCCGTGCGCCGCACGCTCGAGCAATTTGGCGCCTTCGGCGCGCTGGACTTCGCGCACCTTCTCAGCGTGTATGCGTCCCTGCTCCCCCATGCTGAGATGACCGAACTCCGCTTCGTCGAGCTCCACCTTGGGCATCGGTCCTTGACCCATGACGTGCACGAAAACCAATGCGGCGCCGTACCGGTGGGCGATCTGACTCGCCACCATGGCCGCATGCATCGAATGCCGGGATCCGTCGATGGCGGCCAGAATCGTCTTGAACACTCCCGCTCTCCCAAGATTCTTTTACCTCAGCCTGCCGTACCTGACACGGACGGATATTGACCTGGAGCAAGAGATGGTGAAATTTCCCCCTCCGGAGCCACGCACGACTTAGGTTTCTCAGCGCGTCACTACCCAGCTTTAGCCGTAGTGACGCGCTTTGTGTATTACTGCGGGATACTGTCAAGCGTAGAAGTCGCCTCTACACCAACAATCATCGTTCGTTCGAAGCGCCCTTCTTCGGTGCCTGGCACGTAGCACGTATACACGAAAGGATGCAGCCTGAAGCGCGCCTGCTTTCGGGCTCAAACCCGCCGGTCGATTACCGATCGCGAGTCGGCAATATCAGTATCTCCTAACAGACGAATCGCGATCCGTAGCCGTCGTTCAGCACCACTCGTTGGACGATGGACGACGGCAGCGTACCTATAGCCGCCTTTTATTAAACTAGAGTAGAAGGCAACCGGTGGTGGGGCTACCCATAATATTCCTTCCGAAACGACTCGATCAGCGCGGCGGCATCCTCCTCAAAGATACCCATACTATTGAGCACCGCCCCACCAATCTGCAGGCTTGCTTCCAATGATTCTGAAATCGCGATGGTTGCGCCGGCCTTCAACAGTTCATCGCAGTGATGCTGGTCACGCCCTCGGGCGTGGATGGCGATGCGTGGGTAGTGCTGTCGCAGGATGTTAACCAGCCGCACGGCAGGCACGGCTTTGTCAAGCGTGCATACCAACGCCCCAGCCTGTCCAGCACCTGCCGCCTTCAACACATCGACCTGACTCGCATCGCCGTAGAATACCGAGAAACCCTCCTGTCTTCCTTCCAGCACCCGGTCTGCATTACTTTCGATTGCTACGTAGGGTACTTCACTGGCCTCTAGAATCCTTGCTATCCGGCGTCCCACACGGCCGAATCCGGCAACGATGACATGCGGTCGATTGGCATCAATATGGTCAGTACTGACATCATGCCGATCTGCCGTTTCGGTCAGGTATTTGTTGAGGTATTCGCTTAGATCCGCCATCAACGGCGTGGTGACCATGGTCAGCGCCACCAACAGTGTCAGAATCTGGAAAAGATCCTCGGGCAGCACGCCGCTCATGGTCGCCAGCCCAAACAGCACAAAGCCGAATTCCCCACTCTGTGATAACAGCAGCGATACTCGTATTGCATCCGGCTTGCCGACCCCCATTATTCGGCACAACCCCCAGTTGATCGCCGACTTGAGCAGCAACAGGCCAAGCACTAGCCCAACAATCAAGATGCTTCGACTGCCAAGCAGTCCAAAATCGATCGACATTCCAACGGCCATGAAAAACAAGCCGAGCAGGATGCCTCGAAACGGCTGGATATCGGCTATCACTTGGTGCCTGTAGTGGGAATCCGCCATCATCAGTCCGGCGAGAAATGACCCCAGCGCCAGCGATAGGCCGACCTCTCTCGTTAGCCACGCCGTACCGAGCACCGCGAACACGGCTGCGGCAATGAATACCTCCTTCGTCCTGCTGGCCGCCACAAGACGTAGAATAGGAGATAGGAAAAACCGTCCCACGAGGATGACGAAGGTAATAACGAGCACGGCTTCCAGTATCGCGAACTCGATGCCTTCCAGCAGTGGGGTTTCACCATCGAGCAGTGACACCAGTGTCAGCAACGGCACAACTGCCAGGTCCTGCAACAGCAGCACGGAAAATGCGGTACGACCGTGATTTGTTCCCATTTCACCACGGTCGGTCAAGATTTGGAGGCCAAACGCTGTCGAGGAGAGCGCCAGACCGAAACCGACGATCACGGCGACGCTGAGCGCTTGGTCGAACAATAGGGCGAGGCCAGCGATAACCAGCCCGGTCACCATCACCTGTGCGGTACCCAAACCGAACACCATGCGTCGCATGGCCCACAGGCGTGCGGGTCTTAGTTCTATACCGATTATGAACAATAGGAAGACAACGCCGAACTCGGCGATGTGCCGGATTTCCTCGATCTGGTCAATAAAACCAAGCCCCCAGGGACCAACGACAACGCCGGCAGCCAGGTAACCCAGCACCGAACCGAGGCGCAGCCGTTGGAAGACTGGAATGGCGATAACCGCCACCGCTAACAAGATCAATATGTCTGCGAGGTAATCGGTTTCGGTCATTTCACACCAGTACCAGGACGCCGCTGCGTAATTTGCTGTGGTTAGCCAGATTGAACAGGGTCAGGTTACGAATGTGGTTCAACATCCGGAGCCGAACCCGAATCGCCCAGACTTTCCAGAGCTTGAGGGGTGGTTCCTGACCGATCAGCTTGCCCTTGTTCCACGGAATGTGTCGTTTTGGGTGGTCGGCGAAATGATGCATGGGGTTTCCTCCGTCTTTCGGGAAAGAACCCCTTATTTACCAGGCTGAATGGGCGCTTACCGACCCACAACCGCCGTTGCTGTAACGCGATACCCGACGACGGCTTCCCGGCCCAAGTGATCATCGATCTTGTTCCGGTTTTCGTTAATCATGGTGCGCCAGTCTTCCATCATCACCGCGTATTCGTTCTCGCTATGCAGTTTGGCTATGTTTTCGTTTCCAGCTTCGCTTAGGCCAGTTAGCTGATACGTAATCGTGACTATTGAGCCACCCTTGCCATTTGGCGCAAGGGATACATCCACTGTGCCGATGTCGGCACCCGGTGTGACGCGAACGTATCGAGCTCGTCTGGCCGTGGTGTTGTAAGTGGCCACATACCAGTAGGTCGTCTGCCCATGATTGGTAGTAACCCAGACCGTTGCTTCTTCGTATCCATCACCGTGCAAGAGGACGGGATCCCAGGTTGAAATCCAAAGCTTTTCCCCGAGTGCTGTGAAAAGGGGCAGCGCACGGTCCATAGATATGTCGAGCTCGAATGAGCCGCTGCGGTTGATGGTGACAGCCTCAAACTCTTTGAAGTTCGTACCACATCCGGCCACGAGACTAGACCCACGAAAAGCCAGAGGCGGATCGCCAGCGCTTGTTTGCGCACGTTTACTCATTTCTTTCATCAAGCTTATGACTGTCCGCCGCAATCAGATCGAGTTCGTAAACATCCTTCAGCTTTTCGATTTTACTAAGCGTTTCGTGTGAGAACGGTGCCTTTCCTTCGAAGCAGTGGAGAGCCATACCTTCGAGGAGGTCACCCAAGGACATATCGAGTTGCTCGGCAAGCGCTTTGAGCACCTTAAGGAGCCGCCTCTCAATACGAACGCCGGTCTGAACACGCTCGATTGCCTTTGCCATGCAAGTATATTGATACATAGGTACCTTGGTGTCAAGACTCGCATCAGTCGTCGACGGACCCCTGGATGCCGCTCTGCATGCGGTGCGCACGGGGTGAGACTTCCGTCGGCTGTACATCCGGTTTTGGCCGGACAGGGACCGTCGAGCCGGTGGCCGCTGGGCCCGGAGGGGTTTTTGAGGTTATGCTCAAAGCGCAGTGTCGAACTGAGGAAGGCTGTCAGCGCAAGCACATGTACAAGAGGCTCGGGTAGCCCCTGACCGGATATGAGCATTTCAAAGAATCGCTTGAAACACGCATCCACATGCCTGAATTTTCGGGTGCGGCGAACGGCGCGCGCCCTCAATCGCCACTATGACGAGGCCTTGCGGCCAGCCGGTCTGGGAGCCACCCAGTTCAACTTGCTGGTGCCCCTTGCCATTGCCGAGCGATTGACCGTCACCCGCTTTGCGGAGCTGATGGAAATGGAACGTAGCGCGCTGGCGCGCAATCTGAGAATCCTCGAGCGGCAGCGGCTCGTCAGCATCCGTCCTGGCGCAGATCGGCGCACGCGGGTGGTCACTCTGACTGCGATGGGCAGGCGTAAGCTGGGGCAGGCGCTACCGTTGTGGGACCAGGCACAATCCCGGGTACTCGCCGGACTATCCACGACCACGCTCAAGCAACTCGGAGAAGCGCTAGATGCGCTGAGGGCCACCGTCGATCGAGCGGACTGATCCTGCAACCGGTGGTCCCGGTGCATCGCCCCCGCGCTCTTGATTTTATCCAATAAGGGGTATATACCCTTAACTGTTTGCTGCTCCTTTCTGCATTCACCAGAGGAGGATCCCATGTCCCATGACATTGTCGACCCCCGACCAGGCTCTGCCCGCCATCCCCGAGGAGTGAGAGATCAATGTAGGCGGGCGCTGACTGTCCTAACCCTGCTCTTCACCACAGGCTGCGCGACGTTGCCGCAAGGCGAGGATTCGGCGCCACGCACCTACAACGCCGAGCTCGCCTATCTGCGTTCGATTCATGAGCACGGCCACGTCAGCCATGGCGCGCTCACGCTGATGCTGATGTCGGAGTTCATCAGCGCCCGGCGCACCGGAGAAGGCGTTGTCTTCTTCGAGCGGTTGGTTGCGAACGCTGCGCAGAATCCGCTGTATCTGGCGTGTCTTGGCGCGCTGCGCGCGGCCCACGCCGACCAGGTGCCGCTGCTGCGGCGCATCGCCTGGGTAGACGATTCGGTCGACATGCTGAACACCGCCAATACGCAGGTGGGCAACAAGGACATCACGCTGCGCTGGCTTCGGGGCACGGTACTGGCCCGCTTGCCGCGTCGTTTCAAGCAACGTCAACCAGCGCTGGACGATTTACTATGGGTGCTGGACCACACCGTGGAGCTGCCAGAGCCGGGGATGCTTCGTGAGGCGTACTTCCAGCTTGCGCGCCTGCACGAGGCCAGCGACAACGCGCAGGAGGCACAACGTTTCCTCGCGCTTAGCGGTTTCGAGAACTTCGAGCGCTCCATTGAGCTGTCGACCTCATTCGCGGTAAACGCGGAAACGGGGCATACGTTCCACCCACCGGTGATCCGCGAGGTTGTCCCGGGTAAGGTCTACATCGTTAGTGGTTACGAATTCACCGAGTACTACTTCGTCGTGACTGCTAATGGAAAGGAACTGGTTTCGATCGACGCCGGCACCCGGCCAGACGCGGCACGCGCCGTTTACGAGGCCCTGGTCTCCCAGCATCCGGGCTTACCTCCACTCACCACCGTGCTGGTTACCCACGCGCACTGGGACCATGTCGGCGGCTACAAATTCTTCCGCACACTTAACCCCGGCGTCGAGTTTGTATCCCGAGATAACTATGAGGCGGAGTTGGCCTTGATGAAACTCGTACCGGGTTACTTCAAGTGGTTCTTCGGGACGCGTTACACACCGGACAACATCGCCGGCTACCGGCCGGACCGTACGGTCTCTGCGCGCACAGCGATCGACATTGGTGGGACGCGCTTCGAGCTTATCCCGGTCGACGGTGGTGAAACCCGCGATGCCCTGTTCGTCCATGTGCCAGAGTATTCGACGACCTTCGTGGGCGATTTCATCATGCCATTTGTCGGCGCGCCATTCGTGCCCGAAGGTAATCCGGATGGGTTGTTCGACGCCATCGATATCTTGGCCGGACTGCGCTCCGAACACGTTCTGCACGGGCACGAAACACTGACGCGTCGCTTTGGTCCGCCGCAAACGCTGGTGGCGCTGAAATCCGCCCTCCAGTGGCTAAAACAGGAAACCTACAAGGCCCATACCGGCGGCGCCGGCCGCGCGGATATTCACGCGCTGAACCTGATCGCACCGGTGGTGCTCGAGCAGCCGGATGTACAGTTCACCTACCTGGTAATGCGAGAGAACTTCATCAACCGCGTCTACGACCAAATGACCGGCTACTGGAAGTACGACCTGGAGGGAATGGACTACCTGGGTGACAACGATTACGGCGCCTTGCTTGGCGGATACCTCGGGCTGAAGGAAAACGCGGTTGCGGCACTTGTCCGAGACATGATCGATCGCGGCGACTATGCGCTCGCCGCTCGTGTGGCGCGCTGGGGCCGGGCCGCTTGGCCTGATTCGACGGAAACGGAATCTCTGCGGCGGCTTGCCTATCTGAAGCTCAAAGAGAAGTATCAGTTCATCAATCCATTCAAGGTCATCATCTATTCAGAGCAAAGCGGCGATGAAACACCACAATTGCAGCTGCCTTGAGCGTACGGCCGGTGTGTGCGGGACAACAATCACGATGAAATTCTAGGGATAACTAATGGCCGGTTTTCAGACGACGAATCACCCTACCAAACGAGTGAAACAACCCGTCGTACTCCGGTAAGCATGTGTGTAAGATATGACCCCAAAAAGCGGAGACCATGACGACACAAGAACCGTCCAGGAGATCATCGTGCATAAATTACGCTTGAGTTTACTTGCGACAGCTTTAGTCACCGGACCGAGCGCTTGGGGCGAAAGTCTCGCTACACCTGAGCATTATTATCAGGTCATCACGGACACCACATTTGAAGCAGAAGAAGGTTATGAGCAGGAGTTCGGATATTCAGTATTTGTTCGCTTTGAAGGCGCGAGTGTTTTGTTCGACACCGGTGTTACGCCCGAAGCACTGGAACAGAACCTAAAGACAGCAGAGATCGATCCCAAATCTATTGACGTATTAGTGCTATCGCACAACCACCGAGATCATATTGGGGGCATATCCTATATTCGAAAAACCAACCCGGATATGGTGGTCTATGCTGCCCCGGGACAAGAAATCGACAATCATCCGGTGACCCGTATTGAAGATCTTGAACGTATTACACCCAACCTTTATGCAATACGCACCCATACTGACTCACCCACCAGTGGCATCAGCGACGAGTTATCGCTGGTAATGAGAACTGATCAGGGTCCTTATCTGCTGACTGGATGCTCACATACTGGTGTTGCCAGAATCGTAGCAAAGGCTACTGAAATTATCGGACAGCCAATCTTTCACTATACGGGTGGCGCGAGATTGAAGTTCAGAGCGTTGGAAGATACGGAACATGTCGCCAACGAGCTCACTGGAATGAACGTTTCTCAAGTCAGTCCGGGTCATTGCAGTGTAGATCACCGGGTGGACAAAACCCTGAAGGCGCACTTCCAGGGGCGGGTGTTGATGTCTGTGCAGGGCCGAAAAGTACCCTTGATCCCCCGGACCAAACTTAGCGAAAGAGCGTCGAAGGCAGGCCTCGGGGTCTAGAGCGAACGCCGAATGCTCGTGTCGAGCCGTAGCTGCCGGTCGCGAGATGATCCCTGTATTACTGCAACCGACCTCTTGCCACCGTCCGGCTTCCAGCCTAACGACGACCGGAGCTATGGTCGACCAATCATTCAGAGAGTTGCTATCCTGCGAAAGCGAAAATTCATTTACCGTCGATTCGCTGTGGTAAGCGCCAGAGGGCCCTGGAGAAGACGACCAGGGGAACTGCCTCCTGAATCGGGACGCACGACACCAAGCGCCCGAACCAGATTACTGGGGAACAGGTGCGCTGAAGTAGTACGTGCCGTCCTTCGTAGTCCCGTAGGGCATGGTCCCCGTCACGGTGCCGTCTTCGGTGAAGATCAGTACGACCACGCCCTCGAGGTCGACGTTATGTACGAATTTCTGCTCACCGAGCTCCTGCACCATGGGGAAGTCTTTGGGCAGCGGACGGACTTCGACCCTCAGTACCGGGTCCTGGGTCATTCCTTGCACGGCCTCTTTCAGCTGGCCGGAGATCTCGGGTGGCACGCCCTCCCAGTTGTAGAGAGCGGAGATCGCTTCCGCATCCTTGGCAGAGATCGCCGCGTGGACTTTTTCGGCAAGCGCGTCGCCACTTGCTGCGCCGCCGGCCAAGGTGACGCCGGAGCACAGAATTGACAGAGAGACCGCCAGAATCATCGCTTTTCGTTCTTTCATTGCCATTTCCCAGTTCGTTCTTTTGGATTCTCGATCCTATTCCTGGAATCGGCGTGGGCCGGACCAGCAATTGATGATACAAGAATCTGGACCAGGGTGACTACTTGATGAGCGGCCGTGCTCGACCGCGGACAGACAAGACCATTGCAGAGCACTGTTCACGTGACACCCAGAAAATCAATGCGGAGCATGAACCAGCGGGTTCGGTTGCGGTAACGGTAGCTGCGACCCACGCGCAGGTAAGCAATGCGCTGCCCATCTGAGCGTTCGCTAGTTTGCCCGCACAGCGTCTAACTCAAATATGTTGTCCACAATCTGGCTGGCCAGATCTTGCTCGGCCGCGTCGAGCGCCTCCCGGAATGATTCCGAGTCTTCGCTCCGCCAGTCGACCATCTCGCGCGCCGGACCCTGATACTGAAAATCCCTCTCGTCGATCACCGCACTGTCTTGCGTGGTAATCAGTCTCGAGTGCGCACCCATCAGGACGCTAAATTGCTCGGAATCTTGTTCCACCAAAACCACTGTTTGTAACGTGACCTCCAACACGGTATCAATCCCCTGCTCTTGCAACGACGAGAAATCCTCAGCATCTTTCCCGCCAACCAGCGCAAGCCTAACCGGATTATTGAGCCTATCGCTTACCGCGTTGAGCAGATACCTTGCAATCTCTTGCCCGACACGCGCAGCCCGGACTTGCTTTTTTAGATCTCTCTTCTTCGCGTACCATCCACCGTATCGCTTACGAATGCTCCGATCAGGATAACCGCAATCGCCGCATTGATAGGGGGAATACTCGCTGCGGGCTTATCAGCTCTAAACGAACGCCCAGTGCTGGCCGTGAGCCGAGATTGGCTACGGCGCAGCAAAGTCTTTCTTGTACTGGAGATTGAATCCCGGCTTACGACCCGTAGCCGTCGTTCAGCACTCACCCGTTGGACGACGGCAGTGCGCCCAAACCGGTCATTAAATTAGGTCGGCACATGAACTAAAATAATGCAGTGAATAATGGCGGGTCACCGGTGGGAGCAAACTCAATGGGCGAAAATACGTCAGAAAAGTGGGGGGTTTTCATTTGCTACCGCCAGACCGACGGGAAGGAGGCAGCCCAGTGGTTGTATGCCAGGTTGAACGGCTCAACCTTACCGGTCATTCCGGAGGGTCTTTCGAAGGCGCCCCACCTTGACGTCTACTTCGATCAGACCGCTCCTGCCGTCGAAGACTGGACCGAGATCCACCAACCTGCATTGCAGCGTGCGAAGGCTTTCCTCATGGTGTGCTCTCCAGGCGCTAAGCATAGGGTAGGAGAGGATGACTGGGTGCATAGAGAACTGGAATGGTGGCTTAATAACCGTGACTCCGCGCCGATCGTCATAGATTCAACCGGCGAAGGTGAGCGTTGGATACCGGATGAGGTAATGAAGAAGTGGCCTAACGCTCAGCGAGTGTTAGTGCGGCCAGACAAATGGGAGAATTTGTCAAATAAGGACAGAGAACAAGAAGAAAGCAACACTCACGTTCAAATTGTTAAGGGGATCCGCAGTAGTGAACGCGGTGTTTCCTATGAGGACCTCGAACGCGAAAAGAAACGTTCACGACAACTCGAAAGACAGCGCGTGGGCCTAAGCGTGCTAGTAGTCGTCGCAATTGCTCTTGTAGGTTACGTATCGTGGCAACAACGCGTGGCTAACTATGCTAAAGAACAAGCACTGATAGCACGTGATGACGCACGGACCGCAAAGAATGTCGCACTACGTAGCGCGAAACAACTTCAGAAGATCAATAAACAGTTGAGTGCAAGCCGGCCATTGTATGTCGCAGTAAACGAGGCACCGTCCACAAGCGTTGGAGCAAACTGGTATTCTGTCGCAAACACTTTCAGTCGCGCGACTGCAGTTCTTGTCGATCGGAGCGGAATAAGAGGAAGTGGGGTCGTTGCGAGGGCCTCCGCACTACGGTCAGATTGGGTCGATGAGCCAGTGCTCTTGACTATGATTGCCAATTCGAGTGAAGACACACTGTCGGATAAATATGAAATTCAATTTCCTGCATTGGATCAGAATGCTCGGTATAGCTTGGGAGACGTGTTATGGGTATCCAAAGACAAACGCAAACGCTCCTTGGGGGTAACCGTTGTTAGATTTAACTCTGAGTTACCCAAGGATGTCGTGATGGTAGAGAAATTTTCTGATATGGAATACTTAACCGATTTAACGGAAATACCTGCCGGGGAAGTGAATCACTTTTCCGCCGACGTAGCGTCTAGTTACAAGGTTGCGCTGTCATATGCAAACATTCATGGAAAAGGACTAATTTTTATCATTTCCAAGATTGTCGGCAAGTCTGTTTTGTATGGTTATTCAAGTATTATCTCTTACCACGCGACCGCGGGCGGCGCTGGCGGTGCTCCTGTTTTCGATAGCGAATCGGGCGACTTCATCTGCTTACATGCTGGCAGAACCGGCGGCGTTGGTTTCGGTTACTCGTTCTGCACCTGGATCGGCGATATTTTGGCAGAGATCCGCGGAAAGCAAATCGGGTCATCACTATGAGAAGCGTTGTTTCGTTGAGAAACGAAACACCGGTAATACAGCAACAAATTGCGAGTTTAGACTATCAACCAATTTATCTGTCTTTCTATACCAATTACCGGACGAGCACCAGATTGTTGGTGCGCTGAAGCCGGCAACGTTCTATCAGTGGCGGTCGAAGTACGGTGGCATGGAAGCGTCGGATCTGAGGCGGATCAAGGAGCTAGACGAGAAGAACCGACGACTGAAGCAGATGTATGCCGAGTTGTCGCTGGATCAATCTAGCGCCGAAGTCGTCAGGGTCGGCGAAAAGTTTGTTGGAAATCGGCGATTGATATCTTTCAGGACGTTTTGCCTTGTCAGGAATATTTTTTTCACACTTGAACCTCGTATCTAAGCAATGGCGCTTTCCTCGTAAGTAGATGTATTATCTTTGCGATTGGCATATGTGGCAAATATCACAGTACGGATAATGAGGTGGGAATATTTTTAATATTGGTTCGCCTCTGACGAACTAAGTGGACGACATGTCCGATAATGACCTCAACCGACTAACCATGACTCCCCGTGAGTCTAACGCGACTTCAGCCACCGGCCGTATGTAGCGAAGTTTGGACCGACACATTACAGCGATGAAATGTCGATTTTGAAGGTATTGGTTGCGGAAGCGAAACTTAGAGGTTAACTATACCGGTAGGGTCGTAAATGGGATTGATTGCGACTGCCCCAATGACCGCAATGAGTATTAAGCGGAAGGGAGCGAAGCCCCATCCCATCTGTTCTTCCGCTTTTTGGTCCGTGAGCTGAGATTAGCTGCGGCGGAGCAAAGTTCTTTTTTGTGCGTGCAGCCCGGGCGCGGTTGCGTTCGGTCATTGTTGATTGTGTCCCATCTTGTTGCGGACTCACCAAATGTGTCTCGCCAAACCGCTAGCGAATCAGGCGAGAACATGAGCGTAATACCGCATCGATCGAAGGTGGGTCCGGTCTATTCCATGCGGACCAACGTGCACATCGAATTTAAGTGTTTGGTCCCCGAATACGATTATGAAAGATGGCGCTGCACGAGCGATTCGAGAACCGTCTTACCGCTGCGGGCGCGGGCAAACACTGCGGTAATCACCGTCTGCTTCAGGGAACCTGCTAGCGCTACCGGTTCGCAGTGCACTCTACCGTGTTCGAAATTCATGAGCACCGGCTCGGACGCACCTTGCAGAAGTAACAGGCCCTTGAGCCGCAGGGGCTGGGGCTGGATCGTGCGTACTGCCGCGATCAAACCGTCCAGGTCGCTCAGCTCACCACAGCGTATCGAGCACGAAGCATAACGCCCGTCGGCGTGGTGCTCACTGCTATCGTCGGTGGCGAAGCCGCCGCCGGCGGGCAGCGCGGCCCGGGGCGCAAACGTAGTGACGCGATCCGACCGTCGCACCGGTACTCCGGGCGCGAGCACCGAGATAAGTTCGCGCACGCGCGCGGTCGCACTCGCGGGGGCGACATCGCAGCGCGACAACAATATGGCATTTGCGGCGCACACCTGGCGCAGGATGTCCGGCCCCTTAAGTGCATCGCCGACGTCCGCCGCAAAGGTCGTGCAGTCGACGACGGTGAACACACCACCCGGGTCGAGCTCGGACTCCGCCGCCGCCACCGCAGCCAGCCGCCCCGGGTCGGCCACCCCGCTGGCTTCGATCACAATGCGTTCCGGCGTCGCCGCGAGTGCGGCATCGAGCGCAACGTACAGACCGGACACCGCCGAGCAGCACACGCAGCCGTTCGCAAGCGGCAGCGTCAGGCCGTCGCCGCGGCGCAGGATCTCGGCGTCGATACTCAGGTCGCCGAAATCGTTGATGATCACGCACAGGCGCTCGGTCTGCGCACCGGAGATGATACGGTTGATCAGCGTCGTCTTGCCGGCACCAAGATAACCACTTACCACGGTCAGCGGGATCGCCATGTCACGCGCTGAAAGGAATGCCGCCTAACACGGTGCCGAGCACTTCGATACCGCCGAGCTCAGACGGCGCCGACATGAGTGGGTCCTCGGTGAGCACCGCGAAGTCGGCGCGCTTACCGGGGCTGATCGAGCCGATCTCGTGTTCCAGCTTCAGCGTCCACGCGGCGCCGAGCGTGATCGCACGCAGCGCCTCGTCGACCGCAATGCACTCTCCGGCGCCGAGTACGCGGCCGCTCTCGGTAGTGCGGTTCACTGCACACGCTGCGGTGAACAGCGGTGCAATCGGTGTCACCGGGGTGTCGGAATGGATCGCCATCGGCAGGCCGTTGGCGAGCGCGGTACCGCAGGGATTGATGCGCGCGGCGCGGTGCGGTCCCAGGGTGATGTCGTGGTGCTGATCGCCGAAGTAGTACAAGTGGTTGGCGAACAGATTGGTACCGGCGCCGATGGCCGCGAGGCGGCGGATCTGGGTGGCATCGGCCATCTGAAAATGCTGCAAGGTGTGGCGGTGATCCCACTTCGGGTGCGCGGCGACAGCGCGTTCCAACGCATCAATCGCCACCTCGCTGGCGAGATCGCCATTGGTGTGGATGTGCATCTGCACGCCGCGGGCGTGGAGCACGTCGACCAGGCGCACCAGCTGTTCGGGGGCGATGTTCCAGATCGGGTCACCGGCGCCGCGGTGGTAGCCGGGGGCCTTGAGCTGGGCGGTGAATGCCTGGATCGAGCCGTCGGTCATGACCTTGGCGGCGCCGAAGCGCAGGCGGTCGGTGGACGTCGGCGCGAGCGCCAGGGCGCGGTCGGCGACGTCTTCCGGGGTGCCGCCGAGCGCGTTTAGCGCCGGGACCAGGCGAATCGGGCAGTCGCCGCGGGCGGTAAACTCATGCATCATCGCCACCGCGGGCGCCGGCAGGTCGTTCAGCAAGTCGGTGATCGTGGTCACGCCCGCTTGCACCGCGAGCCGAGCGTAACGCTCCATCGCCCGCACCGAGTTGCTGAGGTTGCCGAAATCGATTTCCAGCCGGCGCATCACCGGGAACATCGCCGCGAACTCGCGCAGCTCGCCGGTGGGCTCGCCGTCGGTGTCTTTCACCAGACCGGTAATGTCGCTGTCGCGGCGAAAGTCGGCGAGCGAGAGCGCGGCGGAGTTCACGGTCATCAGGTGCAGGTTCAGATGGAGGACCGCGACCGGCCGATCGGCCGCCACCGTGTCGAGATCGCTCCGCGATAATCGTGGCCCGTCGACGAACACCGGCTCGAAACCCCATCCGACGACCGCACCGCGCGGTGCCCCCTCGGCGCGCAGGCGCGCGGCCACCCCGGCGTTGCTGCGCAACCCCATAACCCGCCGCCCGTCCGGGTCGCGCCGATCGTGCGGCCCGACGTAAACGAAGTCCCAGATCCCACCGCTGAGCAGGTGGCCGTGGGCCTCGACAAATCCCGGCGTCAGTACGCAGTTGGCGTAGCAATCGTTCACCGGGTGGCCCCACTTCGCCGCCGCGTCGGCGTCGCCGACGGCGGTGATGCGGCCATCGGCCACCGCGACGTGGGTCGCGGCAGGGCGGCTCGGATCCAGGGTGACGATGCGGCGGGCCGCGAAGGTCTCAGGCGGCGAGGACGTCATCCCAGTCCCTGCCTGGGACGGCGGCGAACAGTTTTTGCGTGTATGCGTGCTGCGGCGCGGTGAACACCTGGTGGGTGGTGCCGTACTCCACGACCTTACCGAGCTGCATCACCGCCAGTGTGTCGCACACCTGGGCCGCCACGCGCAGATCATGGGTGACAAAAATCATCGTCAGGTCGAAACGGTCGCGGATGTCGGCAAGGAGCTTGAGCACTTGCGCCTGAACCGACACGTCGAGCGCGGACACCGGCTCGTCGGCGACCAGGATTTCCGGTTGCAGCGCGAGAGCCCGGGCGATGCCGATACGCTGCCGCTGCCCGCCAGAGAACTCGTGGGGATAGCGGTTCGCGGCGGACTCGTCCAGCCCCACCAGTTTCAAGAGTTCCAGCGCCCGTTTACGCGCCTCGGCGGGTGGCGTGCCGTGCAGCATCGGCCCCTGGGCCACCATCTTAACCACGGTGAGCCGGGGATTGAGCGAGCCGTAGGGGTCCTGGAACACCATCTGGATGCGCTTGCGCAGCGGCAGCATCTCGGCGCGGCCCAGCGTCGCGAGGTCGTGGCCGTCGTACATGATGGTCCCGCCGTCGGGGTCCAACAGCCGGATAACGCAGCGCGCCAGTGTCGACTTGCCGGAACCGGATTCGCCAACAATACCGAGGGTCTTGCCGCGCTGCACGTGCAGGGACACGCGGTCGACCGCCCGCACGACGCGTGCGCCGGTCAACATGCCACCGGTGCGAAACGTCTTGACCACGTTGTCGAGGGTGAGGGCGTCCTCGCGCGCCTTATCACCGGCGACCGGCGCGACGGTCTTCAAAGACGGCACCGCGGAGATCAGCATGCGTGTATAGGGCTCGTGCGGGTGCCGCAGGATCTCATCACTGGTGCCGAATTCCACGATGCGGCCGTCTTTCATCACCGCGACGCGATCGGCGATCTCGGCCACCACCCCGATGTCGTGGGTGATGAACAGCACCCCGGTCGCGCGCTCGGCCTGCAGTTCCTTGATGAGCCCGAGGATCTCCGCCTGGGTGGTCACGTCCAGGGCAGTGGTGGGTTCGTCGGCGATTAAAAGGTCGGGCTTGAGGATCAGTGCCATGGCGATCATCGCCCGTTGCCTTTGACCGCCGGAAAGCTGATGTGGATAGGCGTGCACGATCTTGTTCGGTTCGGGCAGCTTGACCCCCTCAAGGATGTTCAGTACCGCATCGCGGCGCTCCACTTTGGTCGCGCGGGTGTGCACCTTGAGCACCTCCCCGATCTGGTCGCCCACGGTGTGCAGCGGGTTGAGCGCGCTCATCGGCTCCTGGAAGATCATGCCCATGGCGCGGCCGCGCATTTCCCGCCGCGCGGACTCGGAGAGTTCCAACAGCTCCGTGCCTTCGTAATTGATCGTGCCGCCCGCGACGCTCAACCGCCTGGGCAGCAGCCCCATGACGGTCTTGGCCATGATCGACTTGCCGGAACCGGACTCGCCCACCACGCACAAGACCTCGTTGCGAGCCAGCGACAGGCTGACGTCCTCCACCGCGAACATGCGGTCGCCGCGTTCGGGCAGGCGCACCGACAGGCCGGAGATGCTCAGAAGATCGCCGCTGGCCATCACAGGTTCCGCAATCGCGGATTGAGGGCGTCATTCAGGCCCTCACCGATGAGGTTGATGCTGAGCACCGTGAGCAGGATGGCGCCGCCCGGTATCGCGCACAGCCACCATGCGGTTCTCAGGAAGCTGCGCCCGGCGCCGATCATGAATCCCCAGCTCATGATGTTGGGATCGCCGAGACCGAGGAACGCCAGCGCCGACTCGATGAGAATCGCGGTGGCGACCATCAGCGAGCCGGTGACGATGATCGGCGACAGGATGTTGGGCAGTATTTCCTGGAATATGATGCGCGCGTCGCGCATGCCCAGTGAGATGCAGGCCTCGACGAACTCGCGCCGGCGCATGGCCAGCATCTCGCCGCGCACCAGGCGCGCCACCGGCGGCCAGGTGACCACCGCGATGGCGATGACGATGCTCTTGAGCGACGGTTGCAGGATCGCGACCAGCACGATGGCAAACACGAACGACGGGATGGTCTGGAAAAACTCGGTGATGCGCATCAACACGTTGTCCACCCAACCCGGGAAATAACCGGCGAAGCAGCCGATGGTGGTGCCGACCAGGATCGAAATCACGGTGGCGATCAGAGCGACGAGCAACGAGGTGCGCGCGCCGTGGACGACGCCGGCGGCGACATCCCGACCCAGTTGATCGGTACCGAACAGGTGTGCCATGAACGGCACTTCGAACGGGTCGCCGACACTGCCGAATGGGTCACCCGGGTACAGCAGCGGCGCGGCCAGGGCGAAGAACACGATTACGCCCAATAGCACCAGCCCGATGACGGCGCCCTTGTTGCGGGCGAAACGCCGCATGAATTCTCTTAAGTCCTCGCCGCGTTCCACGTCAACGCACCTCGATCCTGGGATCGAGGAAGGTATAGAACAGATCCACGATCAGGTTTATGACGACGACGAGCACCGACGACAGGAAAAAGATCCCGAGCAGCAGGTTGTAGTCGCGCGCGAACAGGGTCTGAAACGCGAGCTGGCCGAGTCCAGGCCAGCCGAACACCGCCTCCACCACCACCGATCCGCCGAGCATGGCACCGATCTGGAAACCGGCCATAGTCACCACCGGCAGCACCGCGTTCTTCAGCACGTGTCCGTAAATGATGCCGCGCTCGCTCACCCCCTTGGCGCGCGCGGTGACCACATAGTCCGCGCCGTGCTGCTCCAGCACCGAGGCGCGCATCAACCGCGTGTACAGGGCGAGATAAAACAGCGACAGGGTGATCGCCGGCAGCACGAGATGCTGGGCGATGTCCACCACGCGGTCCCAGCCCTCGTAGAACATGATGACGTTCTCCATCCCGGTGGCGGGCAGGATGTCGAGCTTTAGCGAGAACACCAGGATCAGCATGAGCCCGACCCAAAACAGCGGCGTGGCGTACGAAATAATGGCAAGAATGGAGATCATGGTGTCGCGCCAGCTACCCACACGGGTGGCCGCCAGCAGTCCCAGGAGGATGCCGAAGCCGACTGAGAGGAACAGCGTGGTGACCATCAGCAATAGCGTCGGCCCGAGCCGGTCGAGCACCAGGTCCAACACCGGCATGTTGTGCCGCCACGAAAAGCCGAGGTCAAACGCGAACAGGTTCTTCATGTAGTCGAACAGCTGTACGTACAAGGGCTTGTCGAGACCGAAACGGGCGCGCAGCTGCTGCATGTACTCGGGCGTCGCCGAGCCGGCCTCGCCGGCGAGCACGTCAGCGGGATTGCCCGGCGCGAGATGCACCAGCATAAAGTTGAGCACCGCAATGCCGATCAGCACCGGTATCGCCTGCAGCAGGCGCCGCAGAATGAAAACCAGTCGCGTCCTCAGAAAACCGCCCATCGAATTCGCCGTATTCCTAAGTGGTTGCGGGATCGAGCGGGACCGCAAAAATTGGGCGCGGCGCTGGCACCGCCGCCCTCATTCTTGCGCAGCCCGCTACGCCAGTTCGCCGCTGCGGAAATTGCCGGCGAGCCCGATGGCACTGTCGATGACCTTCTGGTAGCTCTTGGATACCACCGTCGGGAACAGGATCTCCACGCACCAGGCGACCGGTACCTCCTCGCACAGGATCTTCTGGAACTCGTGATAGTACTCCGCGCGTTTGGCGGCGTCCGGTTCGACCTTGGCCATATCCATCAACTCGTCGGTGCGCGGCGACGACCAGCGCGACGCGTTCTTGAAAACGGTGCCGGGCTTGATCTCCTGGGAGTGGTACAGGCGGTGCACACCGAGCACCGGGTCGGCAAACGTGTTCAGCCAGTTGGCGGTGACCTGGAAGTCGTAGTTGGTGTAGATTCGCTTCAGCCAGGTGGCGACGTCTTCGTAGCGTATGGTGGCCTTGATGCCGAGCTTCGCCAGGCGCTGCACGGTGTATTCTCCAAAGCGCTGCCACTCCTCGCCATACGGGGTGACGTCCAAGATAATCTCCATGCGCGTGCCGTCTGCCTTGCGCGGATAACCGGCGTCGTCGAGCAGTGCCTCGGCAAGTTCCATCCCGTTATCGACATCGTAGCGCTTCACCTGGTCGGTGTAGAAACCGGAGGCGGCGAAGTTGGAATTGATCGGGCCGGTCGCGGGCCTGGCGAAACCGAACCAGACGTTTTGTCCGACGTACTCGCGGTCGATGGCATACGCCACCGCCTGGCGCACCCGCTTGTCGTCGAACGGCTTGGCCTTGGTGTTGAAATCGAGTTCACCGATGGGCGAGAACATTTCGTAGCCCTGCTTGGTGACGTTGACGTTGGGCAGCTTGGCCAAACGCGCCGCGTCGTTGTAGGGCACCGCGCCGAATCCGGCAATGTGGGCCTCGCCCTTTTCGAGCACCGCGGACCGCGTCGCTGAGTCGGGGATGGTGCGGATCACGATGCGGTCGAGCTTGGGCTCGCCCGGCGACCAGTAGTCGGGGTTCCGGTCGAGGCGCATGTACTGGCCGCGCTTCCACTCCACGAACTTGAACGGGCCGGTGCCGATGGGCGCGTTGGCGTTAGGGTGATTCTCGATATTGGTGCCCGCGAACAGGTGCTTGGGCAGGATCGGCGATTCGTAACCGGAGAACGCCATCATCATCGACGGCGACGGCTTCGACAGGCTCAGCACCAGGGTGTGGCTGTCCGGCGTCTCGGCTTTCTCGATGAGGCTGAAGTTGCCCTTGCCACGGGGGTGATACTTGCTCAGCACCTCCATGATGCTGTAGCGCGCGTCCTCGGCGGTCATCGGTTTGCCGTCGTGAAACTTCACGCCCTTACGGATCTTGAAGGTGAGGGTTTGGCCGTCCGGCGACACGTCCCAACTTTCCGCAAGGCCCGGACGTATACTCAGGTCGAAGTTGTACTCAAGCAACCCGTCGTAGATTTTACTCGCCGCTTGGCCGACCGGCATCGAGGTGCTGAGATAGCTGGCCAGTGTCGGCACTTCGGGCTGGATCAGCATCGACAGCGTGCCGCCGCTCTTGGCCCAGCTCACGGTGCCGATCGGCAGCACGGTGCTCGCCACACCTGCGGCGCCGGCGATGCCCGCCTTGCGCAGGAAGTCACGGCGATCACGATCAATTGAATCGAACTTTTTCGTCATCTCTATACACTCCTCTGGTCTTGGTGCATCGCGGCAGTCGGAAGGGACTCGGCCTCGGTTGCCGCCGCGTATGTGGAAAGTGCCTGCTGATAGGCGAACAGCGCGGAAGCGCCGCCGGTATGCAGGAAGACCACGTTATCGTCGTTTTTAAAGAACCCGGCACGGACCAGGCCAACCAGCCCGGCAAACCCCTTGCCGGAATACACCGGGTCGAGCAGCAGGCCCTCGAATCGCGACGCCAGCATGATCGCCTCGAGGGTCGAAGGCGCGGGTATCCCGTAGCCCTCGCCGACATATTCATCGTTGACCAGCACCTTGCTCGTCGGGGCCGGCGACGCCCCCAACTTGTCCGCCGTTCGTCGCGCGAGTGCGTGTACCGCCTTGATCTGCGGTTCCCGCTTTTGGCGCACGCTGATGCCCATCACCGGGATGCTGGCGCCGATCGCATACAGACCAGCCACGAGGCCGGCCTGGGTTCCGGTGCTGCCGGTCGCCATGACGATCCAGTCGAACGCGACCCCGGCTGCCGACGAGTCGGCGAGTTCCCGCGCGCATTCGACGTAACCGAGGGCGCCCGTCTCATTCGATCCGCCACCGGGTATAACGTAGGGACGGCGGCCTTGGCTGCGAAATTGTTCGGCGACCACCTCGGCCTCTGCGTTCATGTCCAGCCCCGGTTCACGGTACTCGAGGGTGACGCCAAACAGTTGATCAAGCAAGATATTGCCGGTCTGTTCGTACGACGCCTCGGGATGCGGGACGCGCCGCTCAAGCAACGCGTGGCAGGCGATGCCGTAGCGGCAGGCGGCAGCGGCGGTCTGCCGCACGTGGTTGGATTGCACGGCGCCCTGCGTGATGATCAGGTCGGCGCCCTGCGACAGCGCGTCGCCGATGAGGAACTCGAGCTTGCGTGTCTTGTTGCCACCGGTGGCGAGACCGGTGCAGTCGTCGCGCTTGATCCACAGGCTGGGACCGCCGAGGTGCTCGGTGAGCCGCGGCATCGCTTCCAGCGGGGTCGGCCGGTGGCACAGCGGAACGCGGGGAAATTGCTCTAAATCCAGCATTCGCGCAGCTCCTCCCGAGGCGGTTCGGTGCCGGATGGACGCTAGAGATTGACGTGGTGCGCCGAAAAAGGCAATTTAATGTTTGCGACACATTATGTGGTTTTTGCATAAGTCGACGAACCATGCACATCCATTGGCTCAAGAGCCTTGCCAGCCTTGAAAACACCGGCAATTTCTCGCAGGCCGCCGAACTCAACAATCTCAGCCAATCCGCGTTCAGCCGCCGCATCCAGGCACTCGAGGACTGGGTGGGCGTGCCGCTGGTGGAAAGATCCCAACACCCCGTGAAGCTCACCATGGCGGGCGAACAGATGCTCGAGGCGGGCCTGCAGGCCTTGTCGCGCGTCGAGTCCGCGCGCGAGCAGATTCGCCGCATGCGCGCACAGCCCGATGAATACGTGGTCAAGTTTGCTGCGCAACACTCCATCGGTTGGCGCTTCTACCCGATTTGGTTGCAGGCGTTCGAGGAGCAGTTCGGGCCGATCATGTCACGGCTGCGGGCGGACAACCTGCCCAACTGCATCGACGACCTGCAACGCGGAAATGTGGACTTCGTGATTTCCTATGAGAGCGAGCACGCCGCCGGCATCGGCAGCGACCGCAACTTCGACTCGCTGAGAATCGGCCGCGACCGTCTGATTCCCGTTTGCAAGGCGGAGCCGAACGGCGAGCCGATGTTCCGCATCGATGATAATCCAAAAGTGATGATCCCATATCTCCGGTTCCGCGAGTCCGCGCCGATCAGCTGGCACGTCGAGCCGATCCTGGCCAAACGAAATCTCATCTCGCGCTTGACACCGATCTCCGAAGACTCGATGGGCGGAGCGTTGCGCATCCGCGCCCGCGACGGACTGGGTGTCGCTTGGCTGCCGCATAGCCTGGTCGAGCCAGACATTGATGCGAAGCAATTAGCGTGGGCCGGCGGGGAGGACCTTGCCATCGACTTGGACATTCGCCTGCATCGCCTGAAAAGCAACCGCAACATCCTGATCCGCAGGATCTGGACGTTCCTGAAACTGCGCGAGAGCGTGCCGCTTACTCGGTGAGCGTGTCCAGTTCCGGGCGCGCGCTCCAGAAATCCAGTTCTCGTTCCAGCGCGCGGGCGACGCGCAGTAGCCGCGCCTCGGAAAACGGTGCCCCAATCAACTGTACGCTCATCGGCAGGCCGTTGGCGTCGAAGCCCGTCGGGATGTTCACCGCGGGAAATCCCAGGTAGTTGATGGGACGGGTGTTGTGTCCGGAACGCAGCACCATGGCGGCGGCACCGGGTCTCACGCCGACGTCGCTGTCCGCGATGGTCGGCAGCGGATACGGCCACACCGGCGTGACCAACACATCCACGTGACGGAATGTCTCGTCCAGAACCTGCCGCGCCGCATGCCCGCGATTAGCGAGTGCGTTGTGGTAGTGGCGCGCGGGGATAAACGCGCCCACCAGCAGCCGCGCGAGCGACTGCGCATTGAACAGATCATGACGTTCAAGGATCGCCTGCTCATGTAGCGCAGCGCCCTCGACGGCAATGATGAGCATGGTCATCGCGTTGGCGGTCTCGATGCCGGGAACCTCGACATCGCCACAGCGGGCGCCGAGCCGGCCGGCCAGTGCGAACACGCTGGCTACGTGGTCGGCGACAGATGCATCGGCATCCTCAAAAAAATGGTTGCGCGGCCAACCGATGCGGATGTCGTCGATGCCATCCTCAATACCTAACAGGTAGTCCGGCGGATTGACGCGGATCGAGACCGCGTCGTCACCATCGGCGCCGGTGATGGCGTTGAGCATGATTGCTGCGTCGCGCACCGATCGCGTCAGCGGTCCCACCGTATCGAGTGTCGGTGACAGGGCGATCACCCCGCTGCGGCCGATCAGGCCGTGGGTGGGCTTGACCCCGACCAGACCGCACGCCGCCGCCGGCAAGCGCACCGAACCGCCGGTGTCGGAACCCAGTGAAGCAGGTACGATACCCGCGGACACCACCGCTGCCGAACCCGACGACGAGCCGCCGCAGATATACGCCCGGTTCCACGGATTGAGCGGCGTGCCCGCGTACTCGTTATGCCCGGTGGTGCCAAGCCCCAATTCAACCGACGTGAGGCGCGCGCAGTCGACGGCGCCGGCACGATCGAGCTGCTCGACAGCGTACGCGGTTCGGTCGGCGCGATGCCCGGCCAGGACTTTCGAGCCCCCCTCGCATGGCCAGCTTGCCCGCATGTACAGGTCCTTGTGCGCGAGGGGTACGCCGAATAACTCTGAGGAGGCGTTACCGCCGGACCGGTGCGCGTGTTCCTCAAGGTAAGCAACCCGTTCGAGCGCGTAATTCGTCGCAACGTGCGCCACCGCGTTGAGCGCGCGGCCGCTGCTGTCGAGACCGAACAGCGCATCGGCAACAAAATCTGCGATCGCGGGTGGATTCGACCTGATATCCGCCCGCAGTGCCTCAATGGACCGGAACCGCGACGTCATGCCGGCGGCTTTCCGGCAAGCTCCTGGAACAGGCGCTGAAAATCGAGATGGTTGCGCGGGGTAAGAGCCGAACCGTTGACCGGACCCACCTGTGCACACAGCGCCCGCGCGGTTTCGGCGGCGTTCGCCAGCGCCTCCGGAGCGATGCAGGCGGCAAGCAGTTTTGCAATCAACAGGTTTTCATATGAGCCGTCAAGTGCGTCCATCATGATGACTCCGGTTACGTGATTAAGAGCCGACGAGACCCTTCTGGCATGCGGACCTTACTTTGAACGTGACAAGATTGTCGCTTATCCCTACGTTACCACATTGGTGCATAGATGCCATGCGATGTGGGCCAAGTCGCTTTCGGATATCTGTCTGGTTGACCGATAAGGGAGGCAATCGCATCGGTCTTTTTCGCTGGTCTCCGGAATCGGACATACGGATAACGATTCTGACAAGCTGCATCGATATCCCGCAGAAGGATGTGAATATCGCCCACGCCATCGGTAGATACGGGAGCGCGTTTGAATTCAGTCAGGGCGGTGCTTATGGGCGGTATCGCCCCGCACAGACATTTCCATATGTAGAATAGTTTTGGAATACTATCCGGGTCTTCTTGAACTACTGGCTCCCGAAGGCGGTCGTTGCCGGGCTATGCGCAACGCGCGCTCTACAACAATCTCAAGTGCTGGCGTTTACAATCCAATTTGCCGCAAGGTCGCTACCAGGATTGCCATACTGATCGAAGCACACGCAACCCAAGAGGCCGGATTCAATCGCGAGATCGACAAAACGAGCACCATCACTTTGCTACATTGACTCAAATTGATCGGGCGGGTGGACCTTCAAAACTAGGTTGTGTCATACAGCTCTCCGGACTTCACCTGACAGGACGAACACCAGGCGGTTGACCGTTTATAACCCCTTATTTTTAGACTGACCACCATATAGCCGCGTCCCGAAGCCGCCCCGATCTCGGTAGAGATTGTATTGAATGTTATCGTTCTGGTTCGCCGGAACTTGCGCTCCCAGCTTTGGATTGTCCTTGGGCGGATCAGGGTCTGGGTTGCAGGAGCCCGCTGCCACGATTTCCATCGGATCGTCCATCATGGGCATGCCGGGATTGGTATTGTCGCAAGCGTAGCTCGATGTAACCAGGGCTGCGGTCACCAGAACGCTACCCACAGCCGCAGTAATTGTGTTGCAGGTCATTCGACTCTAGCCTTCTGGGCTCGATCGTAACGCTTCATGGCCTCGTTCATGTGCATCTCAGACGCGCTCGATCCGCCCTGCCCCGACGTCATCGCCGGGGGGACGTCCTTGGGTGGATCAGGGTCTGGGCCGCAGCCACCTGAACCCGTTGAGCCCGATGCCACGATGTCCATCGGATCGTCCATCATGGGCATGGCGGGATTGGTATTACCGCAAGCGTAACTTGCCGAGTTGACTGCCGAAGCCAGCACAACTCCACATAAGATTGCCGTGATTGCCGTTCGGGTCATTTTCGTTTCCCCCGGTTTAAATGTCGTTCCGAGGTCTAATGAATGACCGCTCGTATGTGACGACTGAACCGAAGCGTGTTGCATCACGACCTCCATAAGGTTTTCAGACGTTTAGCGCCCCCAACGATCGGGCGTTACTGTCTTAAGTCGGCACATCTCGCCAGTGGGTTCAAACGGTACGCTGTCGACTGGGAGTAACGTCAACCTCAGTCCCCGCGATGCCCGATCGCATGGTAGTGAATGGAGAAAGCGACCAAAACGAGTCCACTGCTGGGGGGTCACAGGCCCCATTCACACCCGTCAGCAACCTGACTGCGTCCAAAAAAATGGGTCTCAGTCGTGCGGCCTATATCGGCTACAGCCGCCAAGAGCGCTAAGAAGACTTTCCCGGTTAAGATCCCGTTCGGAGTTCGTTCTTTAGTTGATGATGCAACCCCAATCGATGCATGGGGCGTTACTCATGTATAGCACTCTTCATGCTGTCCCGTAGCTGTTGCATCGTTTCCTTGGCCTCCTTATTTTTAAACCCGCTCGCAAAAATGATGGCCTCGCTCTTTTTGCTCCCTTTTGATGTGCAATAGATGATCATTGAGGTGTTCTTGTTCCATGCCGTGGCTCCGTTCGCCCCCTTGTCGATCTTATCCACCACGATCTCAGACGCAATCACTACGCCTGCGCGCTTTGCGCATTCGGCGTGTGGAATGCCCAACTCCATATGCCACCAGTAGAATGCCGGCCCTGCGAACGCTGGACCCGCATTGATCGCAAACAAAACGATCAAAGCTCCCACCGCCCTGGAAATCGCTCTCGCATGTTTGAACATATGTGTCTCCTTTCCACAGAATGGCCTGTAACGTATTTTGGAAGAGTGTACCTTTACCGAGGTCTGACCCCGTTCTCTTGGCGTATCGCTAGCAACGCCGATGATTGCAGACGCAACAACGACGGAAGCCAGTGAGTATCGCGAGCGGTGTCTGTTGTGACATTGAACACTCCTAATGTGATGCTCCTCAATTGAAACAAACGCGATGTGAACTTGACGTTCGAGAAACGCGAACGACTCTATCACCTCAATCGCTGTTACCAATATGGCATTTATCACTTTGCTGGTGCGCAATATGACCGCAATTGGCCGTGTACCGAGATTCGCTGCGGCGCAGTAAAGTTCTTTTTGTGCTGGGAGATCGCATCTCGGCTTACGACTGACTGCCGATGCTGATGAATAACAACGCGGTGCGGCTGATCGCAATGTGGCAACAAATGCCCGCTTTCTAAATTTCTATCGGCTACTTTTGACCGAAGACCGCCTTCGATCCGAAGCGTTTGTGCAGGTGTCGTAAAGCCGACACCCGACGGACGTTTTGGCCCGTTGAGTTCTGATAACATGATCCGTGTTTGCCGAAATCATGAGTAGTCCATCTCATTGCCGGAGGTAACTTTATGAGCACGCGTGATGTGTGGAAAGCCATGCACCTTCTCTACGTATCTCAAAGGGAGCGAACGGGGACGAGCTATGACATGCTCGAAAGAGCCGGTATAGATTGTTATGTGGATACAGTTCCAGGATTGCTCAACTCGGGTGTAATTGAAGAAGTTGATGGAACATTTGTGCTTTCTAGCGCCGCCGCGACGATCTTCCACACATGCACTGTCGGCCATCGAAAGTGGTCGGGCACAAATATGTGGGTCGATTATCCTTTTGTATTTGTAATAATGCCCTACAACGAAGACTGGTCGGATCGCGTTTATAAGCTCATGATAGAACCCGCTGTTAGCGGAGCTTCCCTCACGTGTGTCCGCGCGGATGAAAGCGCACAAATTGGTTGGATCAAGGAAAACATTTGGAATTCAATCCTCAAGGCGGGCGTTGTCGTAGCCGACGTTTCCGAGTTAAATGCAAACGTCTTCTATGAGTTAGGTATGATTCATGCGCTTGGCAAGGAGTCCATTCTCCTAAAGCGTCGAGATACTCAAGTTCCTGCGGATTTCGCGGGTGAGCTTTATCGTGAGTACGACATACATGAGCTCGACGCAGGGAAATCGATGCTTCAGTTGGAGCTTGAGAAGTGGGCACATACAAACAGAGCGAATGATGTCAAAACGCTTATGGGCAAGTAGGATTCTTGTTGGTTGGAATTGCTTCGGAAAGTTGCGGTCTACCAAGTCGTTGGACCAACGACGGCTTCTCAAAATTCGATTGACTCGTCTCGGCCGGTAAGCGCCTATTTGATAGGCGCTCCCGACCCCTAGCGTTTACACCTCAGTCTACTCCGCCATTTCCCGGGCGTCATCAACTTCGATGCCCAGATATCGCACTGTACTCTCCAATTCGGTGTGCCCGAGCAGCAGTTGAACTGGCTGATGCAAATGTGTATGGCGCCTAAGGAGATGGTTACACCGGCATATTATGGGGCGGCGCATGTAATCACCCCAACCTCTTTCTTCCAGTTTCAGCACCAGTTCGAAGCGCCTGGACTAACTCCTGAAGGTAGTTTCGAGGTAGCTGAAGTACGCTACACCGACGTATCGCAGATAGACAAGAAAGCACCAAAACAGTGGCCTAAGGAATCGAGAGTGATTCAGTGGGACTATAAGAATATCGTCAAGCGAAAGGGTAAGCGCTTACGACTGCGCTAGTTCGGGACGATCGTTGACCTATGAAGTGATCAGTTTTGATCGATGTCCCAGACCTGGAAGAAGGCATTGCGTTCTATTCAGCAGCTTTCGGTTCGGTTGAATCATCCAGGGCGGGCGACAATGACAGCGGTGACCTGCGCCTGACCGAGCCGGAAGCCATCCGGATCTACGCACCGACAATTGGCGCTTTTTCTGGGAAGAGAATAGAATTCTATGCCTGACAACTGACGTCGATATCATCAATATAGGAGAGTTGACTACATGGCGATTTCACTGACTGTTTCGCACTCCGGTGGCAAGCTGCGAGTTTACGCAAATAACAGCGGCGGTGATCACGTTGTTATCATCGACCACATCATCCTTAGTGTGGTGTGGAATGGATCGTCTTGGCATACATGGCACTACCAGGATGACTTCTTCTTCGGTTCGGGTCGCGTTCCGACTGGGTGGGCTGGGATCATGGTGGAGATGAACTACCCAGGAGGTGCGGCACAAGTTTCCGCTAAAGCGGACTATTGGGAGGTCGATCAACACGTGGCGAGTCCGACGATAAATATCTAGCAAGGAGAACACCATGGCTACTACTCGTGAATTTCGGCAGGTGAAATTCGGCCGCAAGCTGGATGAAAAGCGGCTGTTGGTGACCCTCTCGACCACGATACGCGACATCGCGAAGGACCCCGCGCCTGAAGCGGCCCCTGTCAGGCTGGAAAGCGTTTTGGTAGAGAAAGGTCAGACCACAGTTCATCTCAGCGGGAACAGCGCTGGTCTGGAGGCCGTTACCGGGTCGCTTCGAAAAAGGTACTCCAAAGTGAAGATCGCAAAGTCGTCGCGGAAGCATGCGCTGCGCCCCGCTCGGACGTTGTCATCACCAAGCGGCAGCTAATACGAATATTGCGCTGCCCTATCGTCGCAACCCTGGGACGATGTGAGATCTTGCACTGCGAGCGCCGGAAGCCGGAACGTCCGTAACGACGCGCTGCCGAACGGATACGCGCGCCGCCGAGCGCAGGCGCTCAATGTCTATACCTTTTGGGCGCCGCTCCGGATCAACGAGAGGCTTGGCTAATCCAGGAGATGCTTGACCATGGCACCTGAAGAACCTGGACAGCTCACTGTTCTGGACCTGGCATTTGAGGGCGACGACTTGCGCCTTGCGATGACGCGGGTGGATGCGCCAGTCAAAGATTGGCTGGCCGTTAGCTGGGCATCCAAGGCTCCGCCACAAGGGTATTTCTCCGTAGCTAATGGTGTGGTCTACGTTCACGATCATCCTGATCTTGAAACGAAATTGGCCGAAGGGGAGGCCGACAATCTTGGAGACCTCACCTACGGATGGATACAGAAAGTCAGGGGCGCGGGACTCATGCTGGTGCTCGTCCTGCCACCGGGATGCTCCATCAATTCGATGAATCCCGGTGCAGAGGCAGCAAAAGTTGTGGGTGACGGAGATCGGATCGCGGTGTACGCGATGGTCGGGGTCGACAAGGAAGCACGAGCTGCGGTCACGTGGCAATTGAAGACCGGCATCGGCGATCTGAAGGCTGAGATAGCGGCACTAAATCGCGCTTTCTATTCAGCCAAGGCAGGGTACGCTTCAGCCGGTTATGTGGCCCTCACGGAGCCTGAGCACCGACGCCAGGCTGAGCGCACGCGCGTGTTCGTGTGCTACAGCCACGAGGATGAGGGGTATAAGACCCAGCTCTTGAAGTACCTTGCGAGCCTTGAGGATGATGAGGCTGTGGACTTCTGGCACGACGAGCACCTGATTGGCGGGGACGAGTGGGATGCCGAGATTAGGCGCCAGATAGAGGGTGCCGATATAGTGCTGGCGCTTGTGAGTCAATCCTTTATTACCTCCGACTACATCAGAAACGTGGAGATCGAGCGGGCATTGCAGCGAAGAAAAGATGAAGGTGTGCGTATAATCCCGGTCATTCTTTCTCCCTGCGACTGGAAGTCAATTGAGTGGATTAGGTCAACGCAAGTCATTCCCAAAGAGGCTAAGGAGGGTGTCACTATGGCCGCCCACTTTGACAAAGAGGAGCAACGTTACAAACTGTTCCTTACGATCCTGGAGCAGCTTCGTGCAGCGGCGAGGAAACTTCACGGAGAGAACAGTTAGACATGGTGCGCGTTATAGAGTGACAGTGTTGAGTGAAGTAAGCCGCGAGAAACGCCGGGCCACCTAACTTGCGCGTGCACCTGCCGAGCTGACGCTCGCGAGTGATACGTAGACGTTGATTTGAATGTCTCTCTCTATCTAGTTTGACCGGTCTTGGTCGTGAACCGAGTTAGCTGCGACGCACTAAAGTTCTTCTTGTACCGGGAGATTGCATCTCGGGTTACGGCCCTTAGCCGTCGTTCAGCACTCACCCGTTGGACGACGGTAGCGACAACTCTAACATGGTGATTCGTTCCAATGCATTCGACAGTTCAACCTCTTGACACTCTATATCCGTACAATTGCATGTCCTTCACAAGATGTAATTTTCAAAATATTCTTTGGGAGATGTGATATGAAACACATTGCCACAGTTTTGTTGTGTTGCCTCGTTATTATGTTCGTCTCTATACCTGCGACACATGCTCAGTTGGACGACGGGCTTTCCGCTATTCAGGCCTGCAATTGTTATTATTCTAAAGACTGTCGAATATTTGGTGGCGACGACAGGTGCAAGACAGCATATCCCCACTGTATTGATAGTGGAAAATTTGATGGACGATGCATCGAGAACAACCTGCCTGGTTTCAACGATCTTCAGTTGTCTCTGGTAGCAAATGCGATAGATCTTTGGTTTGAGGCATATCAATCCCCGACAAAGAAAAGAGGTTTGCCGAATGCCAAAATAGTCAAGCAAATAAATAAACTGGAATTAGCAGATGCACACCAACAGCGAGCGAGGTTTGCAGTTTTTGAAGCGCTTGATATAGCTCTCGGGTTCGACTTCGTTCATCCACGAGGCAACTGTCAGGAACATGATGAGCGTTGCCTAGGTATCTTTCGAATCAGTATTGATCCGGAGGGTCTTGAACTGCTTAAGGCTGTACGAATTGGATTTTCTCGAGGACTCCAAAAGCGCAACCCACAGGCTATTACAGATCCAATTCGTTCCTACTGGAAACAGTACCCAAAATTTGAGCCTCATCATACTGGGCGATGCTACCCACACGGCCACCCTGAACATGAATTTAGTTCAGTGGCTGATTGTCAAATAGACGAGTTATCACAAATCTTGGTAGGCCTATTGACACCAGCGACGTACAAATGAGGAGTTCACTTTTGATGAGCACAGACGTTCATCCTTTTTGCCAAGTCCGGATGCTGTGGTTGTTAGTACGTATTCGCTGTCAGTACGCAAACGACCGCTGTGAGTATTACGGCGAAGTTCGCGAGAGGTAACTTGGAGGTCCGCTCGTGGCCGGTTGCTACCTCATGCGGCGCGGCAAGCTGTATACTTGACACTGCAGAATCAATCGGCAGCTAAAGGTCGAAGAACGGATGTACGAAAAACGTGTCACTGTATTAGATCGCTACCATATCGAACCACCCCACCCGTTCACCTGGCTTCGTGCAGGCACCTGACCGCGGTTGTCTTTGGCCTCATGATAGATAGACCGCGCTAGTCCAACACCTTTGCCGCGCCCGGTCCGTTATTTTCGCCGTTTGGGGGTCCTTCGAGCATTGTTCGTTGGGACCCTGATTATTCTGATCGTCATGGCACCCTTTGCCGAGGATCAATCGACGTATTCGGGATGGAGCGTAATACCGTCTGTGGTTGCGCCGGCGCTCCTTACCATTCTGTTATTCGTTGTGCTGTTTGATATCGTCATGAGCCGCGTCGTCATGCCCACCAACGAGAGAGAACACCGATACGGGACGATAGTATGGACGTACGTCGCCCTGTTGTTCGCAGCAGCCCTCGCTTGGGGGCCATTCTTCTCGAAATCGTTTTAAGGTGTGTTGCTTCCAGCCCGTGGTCCGGGTTGTCCCGACTCATTTCTCTGTTTGAATATGATCGTCATATACAGATCCTGAGTGAGAGAACTGAGCCGTTATGAGTTGCAAAAAACCCACGGCTTCTCATGGAACCAGCGACTTAAGTTTCGACGTGTGGTTCGGATTGAACCCGTGCGGTGTCACCAGCGACTGAACGATATGAGCCCACTCAAGGAGGCCGATCATGTCGTCATGCCGCCACAAGTCCCAACTCGCCGGCGCCCTATTTGTCATCACGGTCCTGGCCGCACTCCCGCAACCGGCATCTGCAGCCAAGAGTTGTAAGTCCTGGGCGTTTATCGGCCAGGCGACCGCAGCCTCGAAGAACCAGGCCGCAGCACAGGCGATCACCGATTGGTCGCAGAAAGTCACGGACTACTGGGGCTTCCAATGGGCCAACTGGTCGATTGCCGAAACCAAGTGGGAACAGTGCGAGCGCTCGGGGCGTGGTTTCCGGTGCTTGGCACATGGTCGCCCGTGCATGCCCGGGCTGAAGTGGAAATCTCAGTAGTTCTAACCGGTCAGAACAGGGTACGGTTCACGACCTGCTGACGCGCGAAGGCACGTCCTCCCTCCGTGGCCACGTGCCGGAAAATGAGGTACGGTGGGTTGGAATTGAGAGTGCCGTGGAGGCGCCGTGTCTGAACCGATCCTGTTTTACTGCAACCCGCAATCCCGCTCCCGTATCGTGCGCTGGGCCCTCGAAGAGGTCGCTGCGCCTTATGAAGACCACGTCTTGGAATACGGGACGACGATGAAGAGCCCCGAATACCTGGCGATCAATCCGATGGGAAAAGTGCCCGCCATCGTCCACCGGGGGAAAACCGTGACCGAGTGCGCGGCCATCTGCGCATACCTGGCAGACGTCTTTCCGGATGCCCAACTGGCGCCGCCGCTTAGCGACCGGGCTGATTACTACCGGTGGCTCTTTTTTGCTGCGGGACCGTTGGAGGCCGCCATCACGAACCGCCGCCTGGGCATGGCGGTGAGCGCGGACCAAGAACGCATGGTGGGCTACGGCAACTATGACACCTGCGTGAATACGCTCGTCCTAGGCCTGGAAACGACTCCGTACCTGGGCGGAGAACAATTTTCGGCTGCCGATATTTACGTCGGATCCCATGTGGGCTGGGGCCTGCAGTTCCAGACCCTCCCACAACACTCGGCGCTGCAAGCGTATTGGGACCGGCTCAAGGATCGGCCTGCCCTGAAGCGGGCGACTGAAATGGACGCAGGACAGATCAACGAATGAGAACCGCCGCGCGGCTTTGCGCGCCGGACCCCACGCTGTTCCCCGCGCATGCCACCCCGGCCGGCCAACGCACAAGTACGGAGCCCGACTTTTATCAAGAAGCGGCGGCGGGTGTAAACTAAACGGCCAGCGTACGTCCACGGTAATCGGTGTGCGCTTCGGGCACCGGCATGGGTGCCCCCCGAAATGGACTGACCGGAAGACGGATTGCGGAACTCAGAACCATGAATGGCTCACTCCGCGTGCTTACCGAGCGCGGCCCTGCCTCTCTGCTGCTCGTTTTTCTCGCCTTGGGATCGGGCTACCAGATACTGCACCTGGAGATGCTGACCCGACCGGACAGTTTCCGGTACGTGTGGGAACATGCGGAGATCAACAAGTATTTTTTCCAGGCCAGCTCCCAGTCCGTGCGCGCCATTTTCTACCTGTTGGGCAACGACCTCAAACTCATCGGCGCGTTTCACGTATTGCTGCGCGCCGCCGCACTGGCGTTGCTGTTTTTCTGTATCCGCACGGATCGCTGGATACAGAATCTGGCATACGCGCTGCTCTTGGCGTGCATCCTTTGGTCGGACAAAGGCGTCTGGTACGCCCATGCGCCTTTGAGCGAGTCGGTCTTTGCCTCCTTTCTGCTCATTTTTACGGTGCTGTTGTGGGGGTATCGGTGGCGTTACCGCAGCCTCCTACTGGTGACCTGCGGCGTGGTCTTCATTTTCTCACGCAACGTCGCACCGTTTGTCGCGATTGCTGAGATCGTTCTGTTTCTCCTGCTCGCGAGGCGGATCAAGTACGCACGCGCCGCCCTTCCCGCACTGAGCGTTCTCGTACTGGCCTCGGCTCTGGCCATCTATAACGTCCATTGCTGCGACACCACCAAACAGATTAATGCGGCCGACAATATTCTCTCCAGGATCCTGCCCTACCCGGAGAAGGTCGCGCTGTTCGTCACCAAGTACCACATGCCCACTGGGCCGTTCTTGACGACCTGCGTGGGATACGACGCCAACGTGAACTCTCCCTGCTTCGATCATCAGATCATCTACACCGGAGATTACGTGACCCGTCAATATCGCGTCACGGACGACGAATACGGTTTCTCGGATTGGATCCGCGATTACGGCCCCGGGGCCTGGGTATCGTATCTTTTTGTCGATGCCCCGGCGGAAACCTGGACGTCGTTTCGCGAAGGACTCGAAAAGCACGCGCATCGGTTCGCCGCTCTCGACAAAACCCCCGGCGGTTTGATCTTTCACGCCCTCGACCGCCTGCTGACTTTGTTACGCGGCCTGGTGCTCGAGATCGACCTGGTTTATATCGCCGTTTTGGCGGCCCTGGCACTGGCGGCGCAAAGGCCGGGATTAATCGTGGGCACCGCCCTCATTGGCGTCGGATTGCTGGGCTCGTTCCTCGGCTATTTTGGCGATTCCGAAGAAATCGACCGATACCTACATCCCCCACTGCTAGCGTTCTACATCGGCCATCTTATCGTGCTGGTGGAGCTTGTTGCCTGGCTGCTCGAGGGTCGCCGAGATACAACGAAGTAACCCGGACCGGATGCGCCGGTGCTTCTCCACGCCGGCAAGCCAGATCGCGTCCTTGTGAACGACAAAATCGTACAGGACGTCGTTGCCGGAGCGGCCGAGTAACTCGAGGTGCCGCGCCGAGCGCAGGTCCGTGGACAGGACCGCGAAGACACCGTCGTAAAGTCCGCCGGAGTGCCTCAGATCGACCATGCTGGCGAGGAAATCCGTCGATGCGGTGTAACCCGCCACCATCACCCCGCCACCGATGATCTGCATTGACGTGAGCATTTCCTCGTTGTGCCCACCGAGAAACGTGGCAGCCTTGTATTCTTTGAGACTGGGTCCCAGCTTGAACAGGACCATGTCCAGGATTCCACCATCGAACCACCACTGGTATCCGCCCTCGACGAAAATCCCGTTGTGATCGTTGGCAGTGTGTCCACCGACGTAGATATCGCAAGCTTCGTCCTTAGCGATCGCCCGCCCGTAGTCGAGGCGCGGTCCACCGAGAAACGTGGAGGCGACCAGCTCGTCCATGCCCGGAGCGATCAACGATACGAATATGTCCGTGCTGCCGTTCAGCGTGCGGTCGAAGGCCTGCTCGGTGGTGGGGAATGTCTCCGAATTGGTGTTTCCGACCACCGCGATATTGCCGCGGCAATCGGTCATCGCATCGTAAACCAGTTCATCACCGGGACCTCCGAACAGGGCGCCTTGCGTCATATTCAAGTCCCCGTCGAGCGCGTACACAAAACCGTCGAAACCGTAGTCATACCGGCCTGCGTGGGTGTTCGTCGCGCTCCCGCCCCAGCGGTGTGTAATGGGCAGATCGCTCGATGAAGTATGCCCGATCAGATAGAAGCCGTGATCGTGAGCAAGTATCTTCTTCGCAATGTCCGAGCCGTTGCCACTGATCACCACCAGTTTGAGTCGCCGCAATTGCGCGGAGAGTTTGAGGACGAACGCGTGGCGAGGCGCCCAGACACCGGCTCCGTGGGCAACCCCCAACGGCTCCGCATCCGGCGCGGGCAGCAGGGTGGTACCCGTCACCGTGATGTTCCCCGCGCCGTCCGTCGCGATCGCGGTCACTCGATCCTCGCTGCTGAACCGGAATCCCCGCTCGTGCACCAGCCCCCCGTCCGGCCCCACCACCACGATCCTGAAATTCTCCGTCTGAGACCGCTCATTGTGTGAGGAGTGGGCGTTGAATGCGAGTATCGCGTGTCCGGTCGGATCCGTTTCCATGACGCGAATCGTCCCCGGCGCACCGCCGCTGATGAGGTCCGGATCCGGGCAGCCTGCCCTCACCTGCCCGTGCGCCGCCCCGGCAGCAGCGAGTAACAGCACCATCGAAACGCGCTTGAGTGTCTTCATGGCAGATCACACCTGGGGTCGGTTCGCCTCCGTCGCGCCCACGCACCGGTACCCACGCCCGCCGGCGGCATGACCCGGTGGGGGATGCCCTATTCTGCCGCACCGCAATAGACATGACCATGCCGGGATTGAGGCACGATCAACCGTACCTCGTCGGTGCGCTTTGCGCTTGACGGTTCCATTCGTACGCCGGATCTGTCATTGTCCTGAGCAGCCGCCCGTGGCGGGGGCCGACCCCGCAGTGCCCAGACGCGCTGCGCGTCCGGGTGTGCGGCTTCTGCGTACCGACGGTCGACCCATTTAGTCAACCCCGATCCAACCGACATGGACATCAACCTTGACGAGATCGAAGAAGCCCTGACCGGCGGGCATTTCTTTCTCGAGTACCTGCCGATCGTGAAACTGAGCACGGGGGCCTGCGTGGGGGCCGAAGCGCTGATTCGTTGGCGACGTCAGTCGCAGGTTGTGCTGCCGAAGCATTTTGTCCCACTCATAGAGAACACTCCGCTTTCCGGTCTGGTTACCTACTGGGTCATGGAGACCGTAGCGCACGAACTGGGGGACTGGCTTCGCGACACGGAGGACGTACTCATAAGCATAAACGTGCCTCCAGAGATTTTGGGTAGGGGTGGATTGTCGTACGTGGCAACCAAGTGCGGAATGTCGGACATTCTCGACAAACTGGTCGTGGAGGTGACCGAGCGCGGTGTTCCGGATCAACTGGGTATCACGGCGCTCAAGAAAAGCCGGAAACGGGGCATACGAGTGTGTCTGGATGATGTGGGTATCAGCGACGAAAACCTGGTTCTGCTCGTGCGCGCCAACATCGACATGATGAAACTCGACAAATCGTTCGCCGATGCCATGCGCAACCCGGATTGGTCGCTCGAGTCGATGAATGGTCTGATCGCGTTTGCGCGCGCTACGCCGGTGCGCATAATCGCCGAGGGCGTCGAAACGGAATTTCAAAGAAACACGTTACGTGATGCGGGCATCCAGATGGCGCAAGGATGGGTTTTCTCTCCGCCCCTACCGGCGGCGGAGTTCGTAGAGTTCTTCAAGGCGAACGCCGACGAAGTCAATTCCGGAACCTGACAACGGCTAGCAGTCCCCGGCGCCGATCAACGTCGTCAGCAGCCGGCAGCCATTGATGTGGTTCCCGGACGGATCCGAAACTCCCCGGGTGACCGCGGATGGAGCCGCGAATAAACTTCCGACTTCGCGCGCCGACAGATGCGGACGGCGCTCCCGCATGAGGGCCAAGACCCCGGATACGTGGGCGGCCGACAGAGAACTCCCGGAGAAAAAGTCGTACTGCGCTTCGGGTTTGGCGCTGAATACTTTACGCCCAGGCGCGGTAATACTGTGCCGACCGGCTGCGTTGCCGTTTTCCGATTCGGATACGGATAGCACGTCGGCAACGTGAGCCGGGAACCCGTCAGGATGCTGTGGGTCATACGCGCCCACGACCAACAACCCCTTAGCCAGCGCCCTTTCCACCAACGCCCCCAGTAACGGATCGGCCGGACCGCCGAGACTGAGGTTGATGATATCGGCCTGTTGGGTGATCGCGAAATCGATGCTCTTCGCCAAAGTGAACGTGCTGCACAGCGCGGCGCCGTCCGCGGTGGACCGTTCCCAGCAGCCTTTCAGCGCCAGCAGCCCGACGTCCGGCGCCACCCCGACGATACCGGCGCCGTTGTTGGCGCTGGCGCCAATCACGGCGGCTACCGCCGTGCCATGTACATCGTCGATGAAGTTCTCGTCATCCCGGTCCACGAAATTGCGCGCACCGACGACCCGATCGCGCAAATCCGGATGTCGAATATCCATGCCGGTATCCACGACCGCTACGACGACTCCGGCGCCGGTGGCGAAACGGTGTGAGGATTGGATCTGCAGACTGCGAAAACCGTGTTGCAGTTCGACGTAGGGGTCGTTGTAACCGTCTGCCCGAGTGGCGAATAGGTTTAACGGCTGTGCGATCTCCACCCGCGGGTCGCGGGCCAATTGCGCCAGCACCTCATCCCGCGGCATGGCGCCGGAAGTCGTGAAAACCAGGCAACGCGCCCCGAGAGACGGTAACGGCCAATCGGCGATACGCTCGAGACCGTAGCGGTCGGCGTATTCCTTGAGATAGGCGCGGTACCCGGCGGGCAGAATATAGCCCGGCGCTTCCTCGGCGCTGAGCGGCCGGATACGTTTGCCGCCGGTCAATTCGTCGTGGGCGCCTTGCGTGACGGTAACGACAATCACCGCGTTGGCATCCTCCAAGGTAACGACCCCATCTTTGATGTCCATTCCATTCATCATGGGCTCGAGGCGGATCGGGTCCATACCGTCGGCGACCGGGGTGCCGATGCACCCGGCCAGTGTCAACAGCACCGCGCAGGCACCCGCACCTCGACTGGCAGCGCGCAGCCTTCCCAGGTTACTCCATGTACATTTCGACGGTTTTGACGTTCGCATTGCCCTTCAAACTCTCAAACACTGCCGTGATGGTCTTCGTGCTCGCTTCTTTCGGTAATGTAAATAGGTAATCACTATCTGTAGAGCGCGACACCGTGACGGTAGTCTCCGGTGAACCGCCGATCTGCTCGATCACGGTGCTCAAGGCCGAGTCATCGGTGAGGACGACACGGAATGCGACAACCTCAGCGGCCGGGTCGTCGGAGCTCAGCGTGCGATACGCCGGGTCATCGCCCGGTACGAACCAGACCATGAGCGCGATTACCACCGCCGCCATGGCCGCCGATACCGCGTATCCGTAGGGACCCAGAGACTGGGTAAACCGCTTGAACCAGGTGCCAATGGGGTTGTTCGGCGCCGACATCCCCTTGCGCGCCGTATCGGCGGCGTCTATACGTTCAACAAGCCGCGCATAGCCGTTGCGCGCGATGACTTGTACGTTATCGTCATCGGCGGTGGCGTTTCCCATGTGTGTCAGAAACTCGATTTCCCGCCGGCAGGTTTCGCATTCTCCGACGTGGGCGATAACCTTATGCACCTCGCCGGCCTCCAGTGATCCGTTTACGTACCACGGCAGGAGCAGAAAGACGTCCTGGTGCAATGTCGATGTTGAGTGCTCGCTCATTACTTCATTAGCCCCCGATTTATCAAGACCGTCCGGACGATTGAAGTTCTGCAAGACGCGTCTGCAGCTCGCGACGTGCATAAAACATGCGCGTCTTTACAGTATTCTCCGGACATTCAACAATTTTGCCGATTTCTTTGTATGAGTACCCCAGAGCCGTGAGTTCCACCACACTGCGATGTTCGATTGCCAGTTCTGCGATACAAGTCTTCAAGTGGCGATGGAATTCCTCGTTATACACCCGCGTTTCCGGCTGTTCCCGCTCCCGGCCGACGAGGTTGTCGGGTTCTTCGGGATGGCTGAGATCGGGGCGGCGGCGACGGTAGTCATTCGCCTTCAATGCCTTGCGGTAAGCGATTCCGAACATCCACGTTGATACCTTGGAACCTCCTTTGAACGTCCCGGCTTTGTCCCAGACAACAAAGAACACGTCATTAATCAGCTCTTCGGCGGTATGTGGGCTGTTCACCATCCGGAACAGAAACTGATACAGTTGCGAATGATATCGCATGTACAGGCGCTCCAGCGCCCGCCTATCACGGGCGGCGATGCGTTGGAGCAGGGAAAGATCATTATCCTGCGAAGGTAAGACGTCGGCGTCGCGCACTGCGTGTGTACCGGTTCCCATATTCGTCCACTCTAATTCAACCACGTGTAACCGGTATGTTCCAACGCCGGGCAAAAGGTTCACGGGTCGACAAACACGGCCGCGAGCGAGCATTGAACCTATTTCAGGATAAGGGAACGTATAGATATCATGATGTCTCGGAGGCGGTTATGAAACGGCATATCGGTATCACAGCAGTGATTTTTTCCGTCCTGGCTATCGGCGGCTGTCAACGCAATCTCCCGTTGATCTCCCACGCGCACATCGGTCACTCGCTGACCGCGTGGCGCGATACACCGAACCAGCAGGGCTTGTTCGTCATTGCTGAAAAAGAAACCGCATCCGCGCGGAAACATGCCGCCGCGGCAGCACGAAGCACGCCGCAGGAGGCGCGCCGGCACCTCCAGGGAGTGGTGCATGCCCTGAACCCGGACGCCGGCCCAGGTCCTGGCGGACTGGGTTATGGCGCCATACGTGCGCTACAGGGTTCGCTGGACCACATCACTTACGCCGCGCAAACCGAAGATGCGAGCGACAATATCCAGCGTTCGGCGGCGGTATTCGAGCGTCACGGAAAGTCGGTGCTCGAGCGCCTGCAGGTGGCTTTCGAAGTCTCGCAGATTGCCGGGCAGTCTTCAGATACCGAGCTGCCCGGTCTCACCAGTGAGCTGGAACAACTGCTCGGTGAGTGTATCGGTGGAAACGACGTGAACGGAAACGGCGTCATCGACAAGACGCCCGCAGAGAGCGGACTGGTGCAATTGAGAAAACAGCTTTCCGAGATGGTTCACGATGAGAAGAACCCGCCCTACCATCCCATCGGCAGACGCTACCTGCTCGGACTGATTCGCTTACCGAACGGTCGTTGGGATTACCAGTTCGACAGCGACCAGCCGGACGGGGCCGGCTATAGCACATACTAGGCGCGACGCGCGCCTGAGCACTCCTCGCTCTGTAGCCGACCGGCTGCGGAGTCCCGCATCGATCTCTGACACGAGTTGCTGTTGCGCGCCGTCGTGCAACCGCTCACAGCCGTGTGGTCGATGATTTCAACCAACGCCGCGTCCGCGGTTTTGAGAAAGTTGACGAACGGTTGAACTCTTCAGCGCACGTTCCGGACACACGCAACGAACAGCGGCGTACGTTTGAACACGCCGGCTGCTTTCGTTAACAGACCATAGGAGTCATCGCATGAGATTGGTACCACATCTAAAGCTGCCTCGCTGGCAACGTGGCCAGGGTATGGCGGAGTACATCATCATCGTCGCTTTGATTGCCGTGGCGGCAATCGGCGTATTCAGTCATCTCGGCGGGGTGATTCACCAGCAGAGTGCGGCCATTGCTCAGGAATTGGCGGGTGAGGAAGGCGACACCGCGCAGGCCCAGGCGCAGGCTGGCAACGCGGTGGCGGACGCCAACGCCACCAACGATCTGAGTGAGTATGTCAACAAGAACTAGGGGGGCTGGGCGCTCGTGCGGTCCGGAGTTCGCCCCTCCGCGATCCGGATCCGCACGCGGCGTTTTGGTCGGTCAAAACGGCCAGGTGCTGCCCGTGTCTCTGGCCGGCGTCGTGCTTGCCGCGGTGATCCTGGTCCTGCTCGCCAATGTGGGTAACAAGGTCACGGAAAAATCGATCGTCGTAAACGCCGCCGATGCCGCGGCGTACAGCGGCGCTACGTGGGTCGCCCGCCAGCTCAATTTCATGGCTTACACGAATCGGGCGATGATCGCCAACCACATCGGCGTCGGACATTTCGTGGCTTATATGAGTTGGATTCGGTATGTGGAACAAGTGGCCGAGCGCGTCGACGATGTCGCTCAGTTTATTCCGATTGTCAATGCGATTTCCGGGGCGCTGGAGGAATTCGCCACCGTGCTGCGCGAGCTGGCGGAGGCCGAAGGCAAGATATACGTTCCTGCAGTGGATGGATTGAATGCGTTCTACAGCGCTGCGCAAATCGAGGCGCACGCGTTCATGAATCCGGAGCGCATCGACGAGATCATGAACGAGGCAGGGAAGCGCTATGACCCGGCGGTTGAAATCAATGACTCCGATGCGCTCACAGACCTGTCGCCGGTGGTCTCGGTTCCGATCGTGACGGCTCTGGCCCTGCAATCGATCAATGTTGTGCGCTTCGTGGCCCCGCTCAAACCCACCGACCGGTCGAGCGAGCTGGTGCGCTTGGTGGAAAACAGCTATGGCGCAGAAAACGGATTCTTCGAGCCGCAGGGAAGCATGTCGACGGAGTGGCTTCTTGACCGTGGTTACGAGTTGGACCTTTTCACCCGGGAGGTAGAGAAAAAATTCACCACCGACCACACGCTGACCAATGATTTGACCGATTGGGAGGCGACCGACGAACTGGTAGTGCGGGAATTTTTCGGCAAGGGCCCGGAAATCACTTTGGCGTCGGGCGAGGCCAGCGCCCGCGAATTCTCAAACGGTTACCGTGGTATCAGGCGCTACTACAACTTGCGCGACGAAGACACCGGCCATCCGGTACTGCCGATACTGGCCTATGCCAGCAAGGATCAGACACGCGTCAAAACGCACGACGTATTCGGGCTCGAGTCGGAATCCATCCCGCTGTCGGGTCTCGCGATCGCGCAAGTTGAACACGAGCGTCCTGAGAACGATTTCGAACCGCTGAGTCTCGGCGGAGGATTTTTCGGCAGGATCACTCAGGGCGGCGAGTACGCCAACGTGTACAACCCGTTTTGGCGGGCGCGGCTGGTCGGCGCCGGTTTGTTCGATCTGCCGACCGCGTTCCCGGACGTGGAATTGCCCGACTTTGACTGAATACGAATATGCCCATCCACACACAAGGCGGGCAGGCGACGACGGAAACATTGGTCTCGCTGCTGTTCCTGGTTCCATTGTTCGTGCTGTTGCCTTACATCGGCAAGTATCTCGACATCAAAGATAAGACCATTGCCGGCGCCCGCTATCTGGTCTGGGAACGCACGGTGCGGAGCGATCCTGCGGCGAGTTGGGGCGCCGACGAGAACCGGGCAGGCGACGATGAGATCATTCGCGCCGCCGGGGCCCGGATACTCGGTGACCCGCGCCGACCGATTCTGACCTCCGCGGTGCCGCCGGCCGGGTCGCGCAACCCGCTGTGGCGCGATTATCGGGGGGGCGAGCTGATCGCGCTGGAATCGTTTGCAGGGGGCCCGTCAACCGAACCATCCGCGCGTCTGAAAGAACAGGCCGCGCCGGTCGCGCACGGACCCGCCGTCACCGCCCTGGCGTTCGGAGAGTTGCCGTCTTTCGGCAGCGTGGGTGGTGCTTTCGATTTAGGTCTCGGGCTCACCGCGCAGAGCTTTGCCGCCGGCGACACCGCCCTGTCTATTGCGCCGTTGCCGGCGTTCGACTACGACGGCGCGTTCGTCGACATCCGGCCTCCGACCGACGATGCACCGCGGATACGCATGCGCAACGACGCGGCAGTGCTCACCGACGCCTGGATCCCGGGCAGTGAAGACAATTTCAGCGATCGGGTCGACGGTCTGGTTACCGACGAAGCGCTGCAGCTCATCGTATTGCCCGGCACGCTTACGTTCGGCAACACCCTGTTGTTTCAGGAAGGAAGCAAAGGAAAAGATCCGGAACTCGAATCCGAAACGACGGTGGTGCCGCGCAAATACGTGGAACTGTTTCCGGAATTCAACGAGATCTTCAATCAATTCTGACCACCGCACAATGCAGCCATACAAAATTATCGGCCGTGCGTTGTGGGTCGCCGCGACAGTGCTGTGCGTTGTTTCGGCGCCCGCGGCCAGAGGCGGTTCCGAACCGGTTGCCTCCTTGCCCCAGGTACCGTTACCGGACGGCTTCACGGGACAGTGGATCGCCGAAGATCTGCGCTTGAACGGTGTGCGTGCCTCGTTGCGATCCTTCCGGGGACCGGGCGAGACGGATCGTGTGGTCGCTCACTACCGGGATGCCTGGCAGCGCGGCGCAGGCGCGGTGGTACGGCGGCACGGAGATTGGCGGGTTGTTGCCACCCGCGATCAAGATCATTTCTTGTCGGTGCACGTGCATGCCATGCGTGACGGCGTGGAGGGTGTGGTCGTGGTGTCCGAGGTGCCGGACCCGCATACCGCGCCTCAGTCGGGGAACCTACCAGTACCGCCGTCGTGGCTGCTGCTCGGGCGTCAAGAGTTCGTCGACCGGGGACGGCGCGCGGAAACCGTGACCCTGCTGAGCAGACAAAACGTGACTGGTGCACGTATCGCGCTCGTCAGTGCGTTCGAGCGTAACGGTTGGCGGGTTGTGCGCGATACGGCGGCGCAGACGCTGCCGGATGGCTATGTGCTGGAGCTTCGCAACGGCAGGCGCTATGCGCGGGTGTTCATTGCCCGGCATCACCGCTGGGACAGACATACGCTGGCGTTCGCCACGGCATTCGAAACGGAGGATGACCATGATTGAGAAAAGCTTCGCATCCGTTGAACCTCGCCAGCGCGGTTCAGTACTTACCGAATACATCGCCGTCTTGTTGGGGCTTCTAATCGTGTGGACGGGGCTGGAACGGGTGCTGGGATTCATTAGGGAGCACAACACGGAATTTTCCTCAGCGCTGCAAGTGCCTTTTTGAGATACGATGAAACTGAAAAGACTCACTCTCATCTTGCTATGTATCGCACTGCTCGCGGGTACCGCGGCAGCGTTCGGCGCACGCTCCTACATCGAGAACGCCGTGGCGCGGTACCGAGCAGAGCTCGACGCGCGGTACGAAAAGATCAAGGTGGTGGTGGCGGCGGAGGATGTCGCAGCCGGTTCGATTTTGGACCCAAGCAATGTCGTCAGTCGGGAGGTTCCGAAAGCGTTTCTACATCGAGACGCGATTACCGTCAGTCAATGGCCGCGTTATGCGGGGCGCACGGCGCGCACCGCGCTGACCCGCGGGGCACCGGTGTTGCTTTCCCAACTGCGCCCACCGAGGGCGGAAGCACTGGCCGACTCGCTGGAGTCGGGCACACGCGCCTTGACGGTTCCAGTGGATCAGATCTCTTCCATTTCCGGGATGCTGACTCCCGGGGACCGTGTGGACATTCTGCTCACCGTCGAGCGCGCCGGCAAACCCGTCACGATTCCGTTTCTGAAAAACATCGCCGTTCTGGCAACCGGTTTTCGGCGCGACGACGAATCCACGCGCCCGTACCGTGCGCAGGGGCCGGAGCGCTTCAACACCGTCACCATACTAGTCACCACCGAGCAGGCTGCCAGGGTGGTCCACGCTCGCGAGGTCGGCACGCTCACCGTAGTGCTGCGCGCATCGGGCGACGAGACCGACGACTGGCCGGAGCGCGTCACCCTGGCGGCACTTCTGGGCGAAGCGGAACCCAGACCGGTGGCGGTGCGGGCGAAGCGTTACATCGAAGTCATATTGGGCGGCCAGGGGACATTGCAGCAATGAACCACGAACGATGGAAGGCTTTGTGTACTGCGGTTGGACTGTGGCTGTGTTTGACTGGCATCGACGTCTCGCGCGCTGCCACGTCGCCGCCGCCGGAGGATGTACTCGCCGTACCCGAAGGCCAGTCATTGCTGTTGGGTTACAAGGGTATTACGCGGGTCGCCGTGGGCGACGGCGAACTTCTGGAGGTGAAAGTGCTCAAGGAGCGCGACGAAATTCTGCTGATTGCGCGGCGCGCGGGGATTACCGATCTGAGGCTCTGGAGTCGCGGTGCGGAACCGGCCCGCTATCTGGTGCAGGTACACGGCGACCTGGAGTACGTGTCGGTGGAGGAAGTGCGCGAATTACTCCGGGGCATCGCGGGCGTGGAGGTCAAGACCCTGGGCAAGACCGTGGTCATCCAAGGCCGTGCCCGGCGGCAGGCGGATCTCCACCGGATCAATGCGGTGAGTGAACGCTATCCTACGGTGTACGCCTATGTCGAGCCACCGGAGTTCGAGCACAAGCCGACAATTCTCATGCAGGCGCGACTGCTGGAGGTGCGGCGGACCGCGTTGAAGGAGTTGGGCATTTCCTGGGACACGTTTCTGAACGGTCCGGTGTTCGGGTATCTCTCCGACTTCACCACCAATTCCTTCTTTCGGCTCACCGACGCCCCGGGGGGCGCGGCGGCCGACCTGCCGCTGGACGCCGGCACCCAGCGGTTCGCCGGCATCTCCACCAGTCTGTCTTCGACGATCAACCTCCTGATGGAAAACGGCGACGCGCGCTTGCTCGCCGAGCCGACGCTGGCGTGCGTAAGCGGGGGTAATGCGGATTTCCTGGTCGGCGGTGAAGTGCCGATCCCGGTGCGCGACGAGAACGGAACCACCACGGTGGAGTTCAAGGAGTTCGGCATCATCCTACGTTTTGCACCGCTCGCTGACGAGAACCGTTTTATCCACACCGATCTCCAAGTGGAGGTAAGTTCCGTCGATCCCGGGATTCAAGTGCTCGGCATTCCCGGGTTCGCGACGCGCAAGACCAACACGAAAATGAACGTGGCGGAAGGCCAGACCATGGTGATTGCCGGGTTGGTCAGTCACGAGGACGCAAAGAATGTGACCAAAGTACCGCTGCTGGGACAGATCCCGGTGTTGGGCGAGCTGTTCAAGTCGCGCCAATTCCGTAACCAACAGACCGAACTGGTGGTGTTGATCACCCCCGAAATCATCGACGCGGCCTCCGCGCAGAACCGCGCCTATCGGGACAATTTCGAGCGCCTCGCGCAAGAGTCTGCGGACCGCGTCAAGTTCAAACTCCTGGACTGAAGAACATGCTGGAAATCGAGATCATCACCGCTGATGAACGGCGCTTCGAACACACGCTGGAGCTGGGTCGTTTTCTCATCGGCCGGGGCCTGGGTTGCCACATTCGCGTACCGGACCGATCGGTGGCGAAACAGCACGCGGCCATCGAGGTGAGTCCCGAACGTCAGGTTTTACAGCCCTTGCACCCGCAAAACCCGGTCTATCTCGAAGAACAACGCGTCGAGGGTCACGCGCCGTTACGCCTGGGGCGCCGTTTTCGTATCGGAGACTGCACCCTGTCGGTAAGCCACTCTCTGATCGAGGGGAAGCGGGACGGGCAGCGCGCGATTGAACCGGGCGCCGCCGCCATGCTGCCTGACCCGACGCCGGCGCGACCTATCGAGGCCGACACCGACTCTGCGGAGCTCAGGCGCTACGCCGCGCTGACGCCGGTGCGTAAAGCGGTCCAGGAAGAAGTGCAGACGCAACTGGATTTGTACAAACGTAATGTCATTTCCGAGATGAGCGCGGAAGACCTGCGCGCCGAGGCACGGGAGATGGCGAAGCAGGTGATCACCAGCGGCGCGGTACCGCTTCCGGATGCGGTGGACGTGGACCGGCTGATCGATGAAGTAGTGGCGGAAGCGATCGGTCTGGGACCCATCGAGCCGCTGCTCGCCGAAGAAAGCATCACCGAAGTCATGGTAAACGGTCCCCAACACGTGTATGTCGAACGCAGTGGCCGGTTGTCCCGCGCTGCAGTGCGGTTCATCAACGATCGCTCGTTGATGAGCGCGATCGAACGTATCGTCACCCCCCTGGGCCGGCGCATCGACGAAGGCATGCCCATGGTGGACGCGCGACTGTCCGACGGGTCGCGGGTCAACGCGATCATCCCACCCCTGTCCTTGACGGGGCCGGTGCTCACCATCCGTAAATTTTCGAAGAAACGGTTTGACCTCGAACGGCTGGTAGAAATCGGCTCATTGGGCGCGGCGATGGCCGAATTTCTCAAAGTATGCGTCGAGCAACGGCGCAACATCGTGATCTCCGGGGGTACCGGTTCCGGAAAAACCACGTTCCTCAACGCATTGTCGGACTACATCCCGGACACGGAACGGATCGTGACGATTGAAGACGCCGCGGAGTTGCGTCTCAACCAGGAACACGTGATCTCGCTCGAGGCGCGACCTTCCAACGTGGAAGGCAAAGGGCAAGTAACGATTCGCGACCTGGTGCGCAACGCGCTGCGCATGCGCCCGGATCGCATCGTGGTCGGCGAGTGCCGCGGCGGCGAAGCCCTCGACATGCTGCAGGCAATGAACACCGGACATGACGGTTCTCTGACCACCGGACACGCAAACACGCCGCGCGACCTGCTTTCGCGGCTGGAGGTGATGGTGCTGATGGCGGGCATGGATTTGCCGGTCCGTGCGATCCGCGAACAGATCGCGTCGGCGGTGAACGTCATTGTACAGCAGTCGCGTTTCAAAGACGGAAAGCGCCGCGTGACCGATATCGTGGAAGTGGACGGTATGGAAGGCGATGTCATCCTGTTGCAGAAACTGTTCGAATTTCGGCAACGCGGTATCAGCCCGAACGGTGAGGTAGAAGGGGAATTCGTCGCATTGCAATGCACGCCCCGGTTCTACTCGGACCTGGAGCGCACCGGCGTAAAACTGGATCGCTCCATCTTCGACGTCGCCGGTGATGATGGCACCGCGCGCCCGGAATGCACGGCCGTTTAAAATCGCTTCAGAAAGGCACGGCAACGGTCGCCACGCTGATCGCCTTACCGGTGCTGGGGCTCATTATCGGCGGCGCGATTCAGTTGGGCCTGTTGTTCGAAGCGAAATCCACGTTGAATCACGCGGCGCTGCAGGCAGCGCGCGCGGGCATGGTAGACAACGCGAGTCAGGAATCCCTGGAACTCGGGCTCGCCCGCGGCTTGCTGCCCTTATTCTCGCCGTCGAAGGATCTCGTCGGCGTCGGCCGAACCCTGGTGTGCGAGGCGACGCCGGAAGTCGTGGTGAACGGTTGTATCCGCATTATCAACCCCACGGTGGAAGCGTTCTCGGATTTCGGCGAATTCGTCATTGGCGGCAAGTTCCAGATACCCAATGACGAGTTGTACCGCTTGTCTACCGAGGTCGGCTCGAAGAGCGGCGTGAATGTGCAAGACGCCAATCTGCTGAAGGTGTTCGTCACCTACGGCGCACCGATGCGCGTGCCCATCGTCGGTCAATTGATCGCCGCCACACTGCTCGCGACGGGAAACTACGGGGAGTTCGAGCAGGGCCTGTTGCGGAAAACCCGCCTGCCCATCGTCGCATCAGCCACCGTGCGCATGCAAACACCGGCGTTTCGCAACCCGTTGATGATGTCGCGCGCGGAATTGCGTAACGGGCAGTATTGCGAAGCCGTCGACATACCGCTTGTGGACGGAGAAACCGAACAGTGTTTGATCGAGAAGGGTGCTACCAACGCCGGGGCTGGAAGCGACTGCGCCGCCTGCCTGTTTACCCGCAGTCGTCAAGCCTGCGCCAAATGCGGGGTCGCGGCGGGAGACGTATTCAGTTGCTTCTTCCCGAGTGTGGCGGACACGATCAAGGACATCTTCAATACCAAGTGTTCGTGAACCTTCAGGGCAGCCGTGAACCCCCCTCTTCCCACGGGGTACTTATGGGGTAAGACGTCATTGACGGAGGCAACATGGACCGCAAGAAACTGACCACCTTCCTCGTCATGCCCGCGTTGTTACTCGGCGGACTGGGCGCAGCACCGCAGTGTGTCGGCGACCAAACCCAACCTCGCATTTTCGACCACGCGCCGGATCCGCGGGCGCTCGCCGAGATATTGTTCCCGCCACGCTACCGCGGCGCCCATCCGGGAGCGCCGGGCGAGGATGCGTTCGGCATGATAATCAATTTCGAATTCGACTCCGCCGACATCAAACCGGAGTCTGAATTGATGCTGGATTCGGTGGGCAGGATGATGGATTTGAACCGCGTGGGACGCCGCGCAATCGTCATCGAGGGGCACACCGATGCCGTGGGCACTGCCGGTTACAACCAGGCCTTGTCTGAGCGCCGCGCCGGCGCCATCAAGCGCTACCTCATCGATCGTTTCTACATCGACCCGGAGCGGCTGGTCGTCGTCGGTAAGGGCGAGCACGATCTGCACGATCGCGACAACCCGGAAGCGGGGGTCAACCGACGCGCCGTATTCAAACCGCTCAAGCGCTTAGTGCTCAAATAACCTGGCCACGTAAGCCCCATGTCGATGCTGATCATCGCCGCGATTTTCTTCGTCGCCGGAGCAGTGGGATTTGTCGCCAGTTCCCGGTTCCTGTCCGAGTTCTTGCACGCGTACCGCCACTATTTCACGACCCGCGTCGGGCCGGAACTGAAATCTCGTTTTATCACCGCAGACGTGGCGCTGCTGTTCGTCGCCAGCTTAATGGTGACCTTGGTCATCGCGAGTCTCGGCCATCTGCTGCTCGGCCCACTGGGCGTCGTAGTGGGAATTGGCCTCGGCTTGTCGTTGCCGAGCGGTGCGCTCCGGTGGTTGAAGAAATACCGCACCGATCAATTCATTTACCAACTCCCGGACGCGCTACACGCACTGTCTTCCTCGCTGCGTTCGGGCGTGAATCTCCCCAAAGGTCTGGAGCAGTTGGCGACTTGGCAGCCGGCGCCCCTGTCGCAGGAGTTCGGTCTGGTACTGGCGGAGTACCAGATCGGCCGCGAGCTCGGTGAGGCGCTGGACAACTTGCGCTCCCGCATCGATCGCCCCGAACTCGATCTCATGAACGGGGCGATAAAGATATCGCGCAGCGTCGGCGGCAACCTGGCCGACACTCTGGAGTCACTCGCGACGACATTGACCGAAAAACTGGCCGTGGAGGGCAAGATCAAATCGCTTACCGCCATGGGCAAACTGCAAGGCTGGGTGGTGTCCTTGGTTCCGGTGGTGATGGGCGCCGCGCTGTACTTCATCAATCCCGATCAGATCAAACCTCTGTTCACCGAACTACACGGCTGGGTCACCCTCGCCGTGATTGTGGTGATGATGGGTATGGCGATCGGCATGATCCGCAAAATCGTGAATATCGATGTTTGACGCGCTGTCTCCCTGGATCATCGTTGCGGCGGCTTCACTGGCTAGCGCCAGCGCGAGTTGTCTGCCCATCCTGCTCCCTAAAGCGTTTCCCCGACAGCTCGCCGAGAGCGACGAAAGCTGGCGTGACGAGGGACCGTTCCTGATACGCATCGTGCGTCAGTTTGCGGGCCGGTTTCCGTTGCCCGGCGGGCGAACCCTGTCGAAAGACAAACGCAGCACCTTGCAGGATCGACTCAATGCTGCGGGGATCGGTTACTCCGTTACGCCCGACGAGATCGTCGTGTTCCGTTGGGTGCTGACCGGGATCGGCGTGCTTGTCGCCCTACTTATTCTGCTCGTGTACCGCGTGCGCGAGCCGTTTCCGGTCGTGGCGTTGCTTATTGTGCCGGCGCTTGCTTACTTCTATGTAGACATCTGGTTGCGCGACGCGGTAAAGCGACGACACCAAAAGATTCAAAAAGAGTTTCCCTTCTTTCTCGACATCGTAGCGCTGAGCATGAAGGCCGGTCTCGCGTTTCCGGCGGCAATCCAACAGGCCACGAGCCAGTTGCCGAACGGACCGGTGAGAGAAGAGCTGTCCCGGTTGATCCGCGAGGTGCGTACCGGTTTGAGTCGCAGCGTCGCGCTGGAGCGCCTGGCGCGTCGCATCCGCATGGCTTCGGTGAGCAACTTCGTCGCGGTCGTGGCGCAGGCGGAGGAAAGCGGTGGGTCCCTGACCAACGCGCTGAACGAACAAGCCAGGCAACGCCGGCGCGAGCGTTTTCAGCGCGCTGAAAAACTCGCGAATCAAGCGCCGGTAAAAATGCTGTTCCCGTTGGTGGCGTTTCTGTTTCCGGTGACGTTCATGATCATTGCCTTTCCCATTTACCAACAACTGGCCGAGTCGGGGTTGTTTCAATGAACCGTTACACGCTTTACCTCATCGCGCACGGTGCTTCGCGCGCCGATACACCGGTGCTGATTGCGAATCGCGTCGTGAGCGCGTCTTCGTTTCCGCGACGCGCCCTCGGTTTGATCGGACGTCGTTCAATCGAGCCCGACGCCGCGTTGTGGCTCAAGCCCGGTGGCAGCATACACACCTTCGGCATGCGGTTTACGATCGATGTTTTGTTCCTGAACCGCCAACTGCACATTCTCGCCGCGCATGGCGGCGTGCGCCCCCGGCGTGTTGTCTGGGCGCCGCGCGCTACGGCGTCTACCCTGGAACTGGCCGCCGGACCGATCAGACGGCATCGGCTGGCGGCGGGGGACCGCCTCGCGATCCGGGAGTCGGAGGACGCATGACCACACATCGTGCGGTACGACTGGGCAGACTGTGCCTGGCGGCATCCCTGCTGACGAGCGGCTGTGCCAGTTACGGTCCGCCGCCCGCGAGTGATCGTTCCCGAATTCTGGCGCCGACAACGGCTGGCGCGCGGCCGGTGCCATCGGGTCGTTACCAGCCCGGCTTGGACGTCGAAGGTCTGGTGCGTGATGCCACCGCGCAATACCGTGCCGGCGACGGCGCCGCCGCCGAGCGCAGCTTTCAGGAAGCACTACGACGTTCACCCGGGCACCCGCGCGCCACCTACAACCTGGCCATGATCTATCTGCAACGCGCGTACGACGGGTTGCACCGCTATCACCTGCAGCGCGACGCCAACACGCCGCACGATCGTCGCGTCGAGTCCTTACTGCGCGATCTGTCCAACTTCGTCGGCACTCCTTGACCCTGGCCCCGTTCGACCATGTACGCCGTCGCCACTTTTCTGCTGGTGTTGGCTGCGCTGCCTCCATTGTCGTACGCGGCGGCGGGTCTGCTGTTTTTCGTCCCGGTACTGTGCGGGTTGCAACATCACCGTGGCCACGGGTACCGGGTGCTCGGCGAATTTGGACTACTCGGGGGCATGCTCGGCGGTTACATCTATTTTGGCGTCAGTGCGCAGGCGCCGGCCCTGTACGGGCTCGCGATCGGATTGTGTGTGGTTCTGTTCGCGCTGTGCGCCTGGCTGCACATGCGTTTGTTCCTGCTGGGAAAGCGTTGGCCGATCGTGCTCGGCGTTCTGGTATGGACCGCAGGGGAACAACTGGTGAACCGCCTCGGTCTGCCGTTTGCGTTTGCGCTGGCTCTAGACGACAGTTTGCCGCTGCTGCAACCGGTTGCGGTGGTGGGACCCTGGGGGTTGGGCGCCTTGCTGCTCGCGGCGCAAACCGCGTTGTTTATCGCCGGGCACGCGTTCGCTGCGCGTGCCTGGCGTACCGCCGGGGTCTGGTGCACGCTGACCCTGGCGACGGGGGTCGGCGCTTTCGTCCATGGCGAAGCGATGCTGGCGCGCACCGACCCGGCGCTGGCTACTGTCGCCGCCGTGCAGACAAATATATCGTCACGTTTGTGGCGTGACCGGGCCGCCAACGGCGAGTTGGAAAAAATCGTCGCCCAGCATCGCCGGCTGCACGCCGACTTGGCGCGCGCACCCGACCCAGAGTCGGTCATTTCCGTGTGGCCGGAATCGGCGATGCCGGGAGCGTGGACCGGGGTCGCGGATGACGCGCTGGTGATGAAAGCCGGTAAGCGTGCCATCGTGCAGGCCTACGCACGCGTCCGGGAGGCCCGCGAAAGTCGCGTGGTGGTGTTCGCTGGAGGCGCCCGGCCGGTGAGCACGAGCGCCAAGGTGTTGCCGGTGCCGGTGGCGGAAACCGGTATCCGTGGCGCCCCGGCGGTGACCGTGCACGCCGGTCTCGAGCCACCGGTTGGGGCTTTGATCTGTTACGAGTCGGCGCGGCCCGATCTCGCGCGGCAATTGGTGGCGGCGGGCGCGCGTTGGCTGGCGGTCATGAGTAACGACGCCTATCACGGTCCCTCGTTGCTTCATGCGTTTCATTTTTCCCTGGCGCGGCTGCGGGCCGTGGAAAACCGCGTCACCGTAGTGCGCGCCAGTAACGGCGGCAAATCGGCGATCATCGAGCCTGATGGCCGACTGGCGGCCGCGCTGCCGATGTTTACCGTGGCCGCCGCGACAGGGCCAATTCGCGCACCGGGACAGGCGCTGTACACGCGCGTCGGCCACCTGGTGGACGCGTCGCTGCTGATCGCCGGCCTCGCGCTGGGTCTGGCGGCGTGTGCGATCCGGCGCCCCGGCACGGGACGGTCCGTCAGCGGTGCGCGCGCGCCCGGGTTGAGCAGCGGCATCGCGGCTGTGGCCGCACTCGGCGTGGTCCTGATTGGCAACCTGTGGCAGCACCGCCATACGGTGCGCATGCACCATCTACAAAGCGCCACACCGATCATAGCGCGCCCCACCGCGTTCACCTCAGAGGCGCCCGTATTGCGCTATGTGCGCCGGCACCACGGCTTCGTTCGGTCGCGCTGGCGCACCCCGGGCCCGGTGGCGAATCTTTCCGCCTGGGCCGCGGCGCATGGACTGCGCACCGATACCGGCCTGCTCAGCGAAGGCGCGCACCGCACCCGCACGGGCGCGCTGGGTCTGGTGCGCCTCGCCAACGGGCGCCGCGCGGTCATCGTGAGCGTTCGAGAGCAAGTCGTGCAGCTCATCGAATTCCCCGCTGGCGTACACCACCGCGTCGGAACCGCCCGGCTTGCGCGCATGCTTGCCGGTCGGGTGACGTGGATCGCGCCCCGGTCGGCACCGGTGTGAACCGATTGTGCGTGGGCGGGCACCTACCCGATGATGAAGCGATTTACCGGCATGACGTTGGTGATAGGGGCGATATTCATCGCGCCTTCGGCAGTGGCGGGCGGGCCGGCACTTGCGGACAGTGCCGATGCCCGGACCTGTTTCGCTGAAACCGGGGCGCCCGCGCGCCATGCCTGTCGGCGTTGGGCACGTGCCGTGCGCGGCGACGCACACCAGCTCTTGTCCGGTGCGGCGCGCCTGGAAGCGGCGGGCCGCTACGCGGCGGCGGTCAATGTCTACGATGAAGGTCTCAAGGTGGGCGTCGGCCGCGAATCCCTGGCACGGCGCCGTGCCCTGGCGCTCAGTCACTTGGAAGAGCGGCGGCGGGTACGGAAACCGGCACTCGCCGACAATGTGCGAGTGCGGCGCCGGATTGCCGCGATCAAGTGTCTACACTTGAGCGCTGCGCGCAATACCGCCGCCTGTCGTGACGTCGACCAGGTGGACGCCGCCGCCGGAACCGAGGCGGTGCCGAACTCCGCCGCGGCCCATCCGGCCGTGGCCGCATCGATTCGTACCAACCCGGAAACGCCCGGCTTGCCGTTGTCGGCGGTGGTGGTCGAGCGTCTGGACTTGTTGATCACCCTGCGCGAGAAAGGATTGATCGACGGCGAAGAGTTTGCCCGCCGGCGCGCCGGCTTGCTGGACACCGCATTTCTCTCTGGCTCGCCCGCCGTCGCAGACGTGGCGGCCGCCGGACCCACCCGCGGTATCGACGCGGGCGGGTATCATGCGCTGGTCATTGGCAACAACGACTACCGGGAATTTCCGCGACTGGTCACCGCGATTCGAGACGCGCGCAGCGTGGCCGAACTGCTGCGCGACGAGTACGGATTCCGCGTCAGCGAATTGGTCGATGCGGACCGTTACGCCATCGTCAGCGCGTTGTCCAAGCTGCGCACAACGCTGAAAGAAGACGACAATCTATTGATCTATTATGCCGGACACGGTTATCTGGACGAGATAACCGCACGCGGCTATTGGTTGCCGGTGGATGCGGAACAGGACAACTACGCGAACTGGCTGTCCACCGCGGATGTCGCCGATGCCTTAAACGGCATGCGCGTAAAACACGCCCTGGTCGTCGCCGATTCCTGCTTCTCCGGCAGCCTGTCGCGCGGTGCTCACGGGCCGGTGTTGACGACGGTCGACGAACGGCGTGCCCTGATCGAACGTCTGCTCGCCAAGCGTTCGCGCACCGTTTTGTCGTCGGGGGGCTTGGAACCGGTGCTGGACTCCGGTGGGGGTGATCACTCGGTGTTCGCCCGGGCGTTTCTCGACGTGTTGCACGAAAATACCGGTCCCTTGGAGGCATCGCGTTTGTTCACGCTCCTGCGCGAACGCGTCGTGTTCGATGTGGACCAGACTCCCGAGTACGCGGCGATTCGCCACGCCGGCCATCAGGGTGGCGACTTCGTTTTCGTGCGCCGCTCCCACTGACCCGCACACGGAACGCGACCCGCCCGACCTGCGCCTCCAGCGGCCTGCGTGGGGACCCAATACGCCCGCTCCGGGGAACTGTGGCTGCGCTTCGCACCACCGGGCGCCTTCAACGCGATGTCGCGGCCACGGCGGGAGGCGGCTTCCCCATGGTGATCAAAGCGGGCGCTTAATGACTTGCCTGCCCGGCCTTCACGGGTTTCACCGACTTACTCATCAGCATTTCGGCATGTGTATGGATTCCCCCGTCTGATAGTCTTCCAGTCCTGCCAAACGTGACCGCGGAGCAACGCTACGCAGCGCGGGCAAACCTTACCTTGACACGAGCGCGAGTCTGCAGCGTGTATTGAGGCCGTTCATGAACACACATATACCGGCCTCGAATCTTAAAAAAAACGGCGGAGGGTGAGTGAACAGACCGGCACGCGTCTTACCGATCATTATCTATTCACAGTTTGCGGGCACTTCATTGTGGTTTGCTGGGAACGCCGTTATCGCCGACCTGCAGCGGTACTGGGGGCTGACCCAAGATAGCGTGGGGTATATCACGTCGGCGGTACAGCTTGGATTCATTACCGGCACTTTGGTCTTTGCTTTCTTGGCTGTTGCAGATCGCTTTTCCCCGCGCTGGGTGTTTTTCTGGTGTTCCGTCGCCGGTGCTGCAGCAAACCTATTCGTGCTGGTCAGCCCCGAGGGTTTGTCGGGGTTGCTGGTACTGAGGTTCGCCACGGGATTTTTCCTGGCGGGCATTTATCCGGTGGGCATGAAGATCGCGGCGGGGTGGTATGCACAAGGACTGGGACGGGCGCTCGGATATCTTGTCGGCGCACTCGTTTTGGGGACCGCCTTTCCTCACCTTCTGCGAAGTATGGGAGCGGAATTACCGTGGCAGCAAGTCATTGTGGGGGTTTCGGCCTTGGCACTGAGCGGCGGGTTGTTAATGTTGCTGTTCGTACAGGACGGTCCCCATCTGCCCAAAGGAACTGTATTTGACCCACGTGCGCTCGCCGCCATTTTTCAATCAGCCTCTTTTCGCGCCTCCGCGTTTGGGTACTTCGGACATATGTGGGAGCTGTATACGCTGTGGGCATTCATACCGCTGTGGTTACTCGCCTATGCAGAACAAATGAATATCGCACTCAACGTATCCGCCTGGTCCTTTGCGATTATTGCCGCTGGATTCATTGGCAGCGTCGGAGGTGGTTTACTGTCCAAAAGATTGGGCAGCGCCAAGGTTGCCGGTGTGCAGTTATTCATCTCGGGTGCCTGCTGCATGCTTACACCCCTGTTCTTTCATGCGGATTCCTTGTTATTCATGACGTTTCTCCTCGTTTGGGGAATCACCGTCGTCGGCGATTCGCCTCAGCTTTCAGCGCTGAACGCGGAAAACGCGCCACGCGAATACGTGGGCTCCGCCCTAACTATTGCAAACTGTATCGGTTTTCTCGTAACCGTATTCAGCATTCAAACGGTCAATTCTTTGTTCCCGATACTGGGGCCGGAAACAATATTCTTGGTGCTTCTCCCCGGGCCCGTCCTTGGACTGTGGGCGCTGAAACCACTTTTCTCAAAGAGCGCCGACGCGACGGGCTAACCACCAGGTTGACATAGACTTCACTGTATTCGATCGAATGTGGACTAGATCCGATCAGCAACGGGAAGAGAGGTTGACTTAAACGATGCGGGCGATCACCTACTCTGCGTATGGGCCGCCGGACGTACTGCAACTGCGGGAAGTAGACAAGCCCGAACCGCAGCACGGCGAAATCCTGATTGAAGTCCGTGCGGCGGAAGCGACCAAATCCGACTGCGAGATGCGCGGTTTCCGGTTTTCTGTACACTGGTTCTGGATACCGTTGCGCATCGCCGCCGGCGTGATCAGGCCCCGGCGGAGCATTCTCGGCGGTTATTACGCCGGTGTCGTCGCGGCGGTGGGAAAAGACGTCACCCGGTTCTCGGTCGGCGACGAGGTATTTGGCGCGACCGGGTTAAGAATGGGCGCATACGCGGAATATGTAGCGCTGTCTGAGACCCAAACCATCGTGGCCAAACCCGCCAATATGACTTTTGTCGAGGCGGCAGCCGTCCCGTTGGGCGGACTGAACGCGCTCCATTTCATGCGGCGCGCCGATATTCAGCCCGGAGAGAAGGTGCTAATCAATGGTGCAGGCGGCAGTATTGGCGCTCACGCCGTACAGATCGCCAAGTCCATGGGCGCAGAGGTCACAGCGGTGGACAGCACGATCAAGGAGGCCCTGCTGCGTCGTATCGGTGCGGACCATTTTGTCGATTACACGAAGGAAGATTTTGCCGCCGGCGGCCGCACGTACGACGTGATCTTTGACATGGTGCCCGGATCTGCCTATTCGGCGTGCATCAAGCTGCTCAATTCGCACGGACGCTATCTCTCGGGGAATCCGCGTCTCTCGGTGATGATTCGTTCGCTATTGACCACCCGCTTCACCAGCAAGACCGCGAGTTTCGCGTTTGCCCGGGAGACCGAGGAAGAACTGGCCGCGCTCAAGAAGATGATCGAAGCCGGGAAGCTCATGTCCATTGTCGACCAAGTCTTCCCGATGGACAGGGCGGCCGATGCACACCGGCGGGTTGAGGCGGAACGGCGCCAGGGCGCGGTCGTAATTGCAATCGGCACGTCCGAACTCGCAGAACTCAACGGATCCGGGCGCGGGCAGCGGCGCTAACCCGCCACTGGCGTTTCACGCGACCGCCCCCTGCTGTTGTTTCCATTCCCTGGGCGAAATCCCGCTGTGCGCGGTAAATGCCCGGGACAGTGCGCTGGCGCTGCCATAACCGACGGCGTCGGCGGTGTGCTGCACGGATCTTCCCCGGCGCAGCAGCGAGCGGGCGACGCTCAAGCGCCACTCGCTCAAATAGACCATGGGCGTGGTACCGACCGTTTCACGAAACCTTGTGGCGAAGCGGGCGCGCGACATGTTGGCGAATGCGGCGAGTTCCTCGAGCGTCCACGCGTGTGCCGGATCAGCGTGCATCCCATTGATCGCCTTCGCCAGGCGGGGATCGGACAGTCCGGCCAGCAGACCGGATTCGATCCGACCCTGATCCATGAGTTCACGCAGCAACTGAATGATGACGACCTCGGAAAGTCGGTCCAGGATCGCCTGACGACCGCAATGGTCTTCCGCCGCTTCCTTGAAAAGAACATCGAGCGTGGCGCTGAGACTGGGGAGATCGGCCAATAAGACCAGCACGATCTCGGGCAGCGCCACCACCAGCGGGTTGTGCAGACCGGCCCCGAACTCGAATGACGCGCAGACGAGATCGACGTTGTCGTCCTGCGGCAGCAGTCGGTGCGTCGTCGGTGTCATGTGAAACACGAGGCAGGGGTCCGCCAACTCGAAGGGCGTCCGGCCCGGATGCTCCACCCGCAGGCGTCCGGCGCGCAGCACGTGGATGTAGCCGAGGCCGGCGCCCGCGTCGTAGCGGGTCGAGCGGCACAGGGGGCCGGCCTGGAAGACGCGCGCGCGCAGCTCGAACCAGTTCAGGAGTGAAACCAGCCTATCGCCCATGATTGATACTCCAAGTCAATAAATGAATACGTAATGATACGTGAAGTATCGTTCAATCTGCCACACTCTCGCCCTGTCCACAAGACATCCATCAACCACGAAGTCCACAGAGAGGAACGGCCATGCCTAGAATTCACCCGGTCAACCCGGAAGCGGTCGATGCCAAGACTGCCGCCACACTTCATGCGGTGAAGCGAAAGCTCGGTGCCCTGCCGAACATCTTCACCACCTTCGCACGATCACCCGCCGCGCTGCACAGCTACGTCCAGCTCAACGAGGCGCTGGCCGGCGGCCGGCTCACGCCACGACAGCGTGAGCAGATCGCGCTTGCGATCGCGCAGGAGAACGCCTGCCAGTACTGCCTCAGTGCGCACGCCGCCATCGGCCGGGGTACCGGTCTCGGCGATGAAGACGTTGAGCGTGCGCGCCGCGGCACAGCCAGCGACGCAACAGACCGGCGCATCACGCAGTTCGCACTCGAGGTTGCCCGTTCGCGGGCGGAGATCAGCGATGAGGATCTGGCGGCGGCGAGACAGGCCGGCCTGGACGACGGTCTCATCGTCGAGATCATCGCCCACGTCGCACTCAACGTGCTGACCAACTACCTCAACAAAGTTGCCGGCACCGAGATCGATTTCCCGGTGGTCTCGCTGCAGCACGCGGCGTGATGTCCGCTGGGGTCCGACGAACCGCACGAATTCAACCAGACCGCGGGGTGACCCGGTCATTCACAGGAGAGTAACCATGAACCCAATCGAAAGGCATTCCACGAACCGATTCCAACAGCGCATCGCGCCCCGCCGCCGCGGCCCGGTCAGGGCACTGGCGAGCGCGGTACTGCTCGGCGCTGCCGCGGCGACCGCAACGTTCGCCGACGACTCGACACCGTCCTGGGGCCCGCAATGGACAGCCGAGGGCGAACTCAAGCTGCCGACCGACTACCACACCTGGGTGTTCCTGGGTTCGCCACTCACGCCGAACGCCTTGAACGAGGGTCAGGCCGGTTTCCCCGAGTACCACAACGTGTATATCCATCCGGAAGCCTTCCGGGCCTATCGCAAATCCGGCCAGTTTCCGGAAGGCACGATTCTGCTCAAGGAACTGCAACTGACGACGCCGGGGACCCACGCCGACGGTTCGCGCACAGAGCCATCGGGCCGGGGTTTCTTTCCCGGCGCGCGCAACGGCATCGATATCTCGGTGAAGGACAGCCGGCGCTTCAAGGACACGAACGGCTGGGGTTTCTTCAACTTCGGGCACCACGCGCCGCCTTACGCAAAAACGGCGGCCGCGGCGCCAAAGGACGCCTGTGCCGGTTGCCACATTGCCAACACGACCAACATGGTCTTTACCCAGTTCTACGCCCCGATTCTCGACGCCCGGTAGCGCAACGCCGGGGGCGGGCGCTGCAAAGCGCGCCCGCCCCCGAGTGCTGCAGACCGCTTTGCACGACCTCGCATCAAAACTCGTCTCGAAGGCGTCGATTACGGTGCGCCACGTACTTGCTCGGGAGACCGGCGCGTTTTATGGCGTTTCCGTCGTTCGCCGACAAACCTGACCGCGCTCGCGACGGGCCCATCGTTTCACACGTGTGCGCCCTTGATGACAACCAGCGCTTCGTCCAGATGCTTTTCGTAATAGTAAGGTTCGGCGCCCAGGTATAGCATGAGAAAGAGTTTCTCGGTGAAAACGAACGCACCGACGACACCCTTGTAGCCGGGCCCATCCGAAAGCGTCACCGCCAAATCGAACAGAAATCCGCTTTGATCGCCGAATCGGTGCGGACGCAGATTGGTCGCCTCTACCACCACCCCATCCTCGCCAAACAACTTGACTACGGACGATTCGGTCAACTCCTCTATCTCATTCGGAAGCATGTCGTCCTTGAACACAGGCAGGGCCTGTTCGCTGGACAACGGCTTGAATAGCGACTCACCGCTGGCCACCTCGGGGATGAACAGGATTCGATCCAACAAAATTCCATCCTGGGTCCATACTTTCGAACCGGATCGCATCGCTGGACCCGGTGGCGCCAGGTTCCACGCTTGGCTCGTGGCGATCTTCAATCCACTGTAATCCATAGCGCCCGGACCAATGGCGGAATATGAGGCACAGCCGCCTATGAGCATAATCAAAACCGCCAGCGTCAAGCGTGTCTTCATTGTCGATCCCCTTGTAGATAGAATTCGATCATCGCGCGATCATCCGCATCCGGCTTCAGCTCCAGATATCGGCGAAAGTTTTCCCGCGCGTGGAATAGGTCATCTTCCTTGAGGTACATGTAACCGAGGTTGAGATAGGCATCCGCTACCGGGGTCTTTCCGTCTACCGCACGGAGGTAAGCGTCTTTCGCCAATTGTGTATCGCCGTCCCCGCCCCTCTGGCGATACATTTCGCCCTGAAAAAATTGAATCAGATTCCGGCGAACGCCAATCTCCTCGTGCCTGCGCAACAAGACCTCTGTCCGGCCGAACCGATTGGTGTCCAACTGATCTTCCATCAGCAACATGTAGTGACGATTCAACATTTCCACATGGCGTTGCCCACCCTGCGGATCAGTGAGGGATTGTGAATACCGCTCCTGCACGAACTCCTCGAGCGTATCAACGCGGTCCTCGGAACTGGGGTGGGTTTGCGAAAAAATATCGGGTTCGCGTCTTTTCACCGCGGCATTCGCCTCTTCCTCAACAATCATTTTCCACAGACGTGCCGCCGCACGGGGGTCGTAGTTTGCCTGCGCCATAAATTTCACCCCCAGCAAATCCGCTTCTTCCTCTTGATCACGACTGAATGCCATTACGCTGGCCACTGCCACCATTTGCCCCACCGGGATACTTGCACCCGTAAGCAGGACTAGACCCAGGTCAAAAACCGAGCCGGCGGTCAGGCTTTTGTTGATCCTACGTAGCCGTTCCAGCGTGTGAAGTTGAGTGTAGTGAGCGAGCTCATGTCCGAGTACCGCCGCAAGCTCATCCTCGCTGGACACGCGAACGAGCAGGCCCGTCCAGACTTGCACGATACCGTTTGCTGTCATGGACGCATTGAAGTTGGGATTTCTAATGACGTAAACCCGCAAGTCGTCACAGTAGTCACCCGCGATCCGGCAGGCGGTCGACTTCACGTACTCGTTGAGACTTTCATCTTTGACCAACAACGCCGATTGCTTAATCGCCCTTTCGTAATCCTTTAACTCCATCCAGATACCCTCCTCGGTCTTGGCGTCTGCGGGCGAATAGCCCGGCGCAATTCTCGGCGTGAGATCGCGACCGGCCGAGAGAGTGTTGCACGTACAGACCATTGCGAACGCCGCGAGCAGCAGGTCGAACCTCATTTCAAAAACTCATCAAGTACCCGGCAAATCCCTGAATAGAGCGTCTACAGCCGCTCTCGCTCCGTCCTTTTCCCGCAGCTCGCCCGCTCCCGAAGCCACCTGGTTGAACCAAACGATATCACCGGTCCGCAAGTCCACTAGGGAAGCGAAACCGCCCTCACCCCCAGTCGAAATACCGACGCCGACGACAGCCGCCAGCAGGGCGAACGCCACGCGCCCACCCGAAGCCTGATAGTCGCGATAGAAACTGAACAACGCGTAGTCCGCGCCGTACTTCTCGCCGATCTCCTTGGTGCCGGGCCCCATGGACCAGTCAAAAGAGTTCCGCTTTGTGGGCAACTTCATCGTACCGAAATGGTGGGCCAGGATTGACGCCCCAACCGCCGAGTATAATTTTTGGTACTTAATCTCGGTATCACCCAACTGATCATCTTCTTCGAGCATTATTATTTCGATGTTGCGCTCATCAGCGTGAGCTTTCAGTGAATCGGCAAAGTTTCGCCTGGCCGCTTTCGTCCATTCTGCATGCGGTTGGGCTTGGCCACCTGCCGTTAACAAGAAGTATTTGACATCGGGGGTGATGATTAGGATTTTCGGATTCTCACCGACGGCATCCAGGCGGTCGATTTGTTTGACACTTGCCGTCGTCGCGCATCCTGCGAGCAAGACAAGTACGCACACCGCAACTATAGGCTTCCAAAAATCGTGGAGCGGCCTTATGCCAATATTCGCTTGGTGATGAAACATCGTTTACGTCTCCCTTTTCCCCACTGATGAGCGCAGCGTCCCACGCCCTGGCATCGTGTGGTATGACATAGATCAAATACGGCCGGGGACCTAACAAAACCTAACACTTCGCCACACATTCTAAATACACAGGAGGTCGGCCGATGTTCGCGCGGGTCGGCAAATCGAAGCCGGGAACGGCAGATATGCCGTGTTTTCCCGCCGCTGTCGCCCCTTTTGAGTCCGTTTCGCCGGCCAGCGCGATACGCAGGGCTGGTTGAGGACCTCGCGCCGCGATCAACGTGAAGAACCGCGGCGAAAAAAATGCAGCGATTTTGGGGCCATAGAAAAACTTTCGGGCCCACGCGACCGGAGGACCGACTGATGACTCCGAGACGGGTTCTCGATCGACAGGAGTAAGCGCTATCATTGTTCGAGACTTCTGGCAAAATACGACATAGAAAACTCTCAAGGAGACAAGAATGAAAAGGCTCACCTGTGTATTCGTCCTGGGTGTGGCGTTAACCTGGAACTGTGCGCAGGCGCAGCCCGGCGAGACGGACGCTGAAGGACATTTCTATTTCGGGTTTGGCGCCAGCGCCTTGGCCCTCGACAGTGACCGGGTCCCTTTTGTCGCGACGTCCTCGCCAGGCCATTCGTCGAAGCTGGTCAATATACTGGGCGGTTATCAGTTCAACGATCGGTGGGCGGTGGATCTGCGGCTCGGCACCGAATTCGATAACGTCGATGCCGATGTGTTTGCGGTCAACGGCTACCGGTTTTTCGGTACCCGCAATTGGCAACCGTTCGTGTCAGCCGGATTGAGCGGTTTTTCGTTGGACGATCGCGCCATCGATGACTCTACGGAGCAGGCGCAGATCGGCTTCGGCGTATCCGGCGATCTGAACAGGAATTTGGAGCTGCGCCTGGGCTATCAGAGCGCTTTCACGATCAGCGGGGACAGTCAACACGACCACGAATACAGCGCGTACTTGATCTGGCATTTCCGGAAACCGCAGGTTGCCGCTGTATCGGCACCGCAAGCGCCCGAACCCAAAGCGGAACCGGAACCCAAATCCATGGCTCCCACACCGGTCGAGCGGGAAGTCATCCAGACCTACGAGTTGCAGGTCCTGTTCGACTTCGACAAGTCGGCGATCAAGTCCGCATACGAACCGCAGTTTCAGGAGATTGCCCAGGTCCTGAAGGACAATCCGGACGTGACACTGATGGTGGAAGGCCACACCTGCTGGATCGGGACCGAGCAGTACAACCAGGGTCTATCGCAGCGCCGGGCCGATGCGGTCAAGGAAAAGTTTGCCGAAGACTACGGCATCGACCCTGCTCGCATCGAGACTATCGGTTACGGAGAGTCAAGGCCGGTGGCCGACAACGCGACGCTGGAGGGACGGCGGAAGAACCGACGGGCCATCGCAATCACTCTCGGGCCGCAAAACGTCAAGCAATGAGGACCGGCAGACGAGCGGAGAACCGGTGTCTGGAAACTAAGCTGCGGGAGTAACATGGCCAGCGCGCGGGTGCATTGGTTGCACCCGCGCGAGGGTGCTCGCGCAGGACCGCAGCCTTCAGCGAATCTGCAAGATCCAGTCCACCAGACGCTGGGCGTCCTCTTTGCGCAGGGCGACGCTCGGCGGCATGAAACGCATGTTCACGTTCTCCCACGCCTTCTCACGATTGAGCGTTCCGTGCAGGATTGCGTCTACGAGCTGTGCTGGCGCCTCGGAATCGTTCGTATAACGTTCGGCGATATCGGCGAACGACGGCGCCAGCGGGACGTAACGGTGGTCGGCGCTGCGCTTCGTGTCGTGGCACGTCATACAGCCGGCGTTACTGGCCAGTGCCAGCATCGATTCATGCTCGACGTCGGCGGCGGCGGGCGTCTTGGCGTGCAGCGATACGATCCACGCCGCGAGTTCGATGGCTTCTCTCTGCGATACGTTCACGTTGGGCGGCATGAAGCGCATGTTCACGTCGCCTTCCCAGTTCTGTTCCGAATAGACGGTGCCGCTGCGGATTCTGGCGGCGAGATAACCGGCCGCATCGCTATGGTCTTTGTACCGTTGTGCAATGTCATGATAGGAAGGCGCGAGCGGTATTGGGACATTATTGTCCCGATTTAGAGAATGGCAGATGAAACAACCTTTGTCGGCCGCCAGTTCCAGCATCGATTTATCCGCGGCGCTGGTCGTCGGCAGCGCGAACGCGACGATAGACCCTAACGCGCACAGGAACACGAGGGCTCCGGAACGTTCGCGTGATCTCTTGTATGACAAAGACTTGTACTTGTTCATCAAATATCTCCTTTGAAGCCGCGTTTGAAAGCAGGCCGCAAATATCGATTGTTTCGGCGGCAGACGGCGATGCTCACCACTGTCTCACGGGGTAAACCCGGTGCGTGCGGACCGCGAGCGATGGTAAAAATCCGAAACTGGAATTGCAAGATGCGTGCCACGCGCGCCGCCGACGCACCCGCAGGAGGCCGACGTTACCGGACCCGCCGGCGCCGACCACCGCGTCCCGCGGGCCGCGCACTCGACACCGCATCGAACGTCTTGGTGGCGATTTCGGCTGGCCACTGCCCGTGAAAGTGGATGAGATAGGGCGGTCGATCGACAGACGACGGATGGGCACCTCCGCCGGCGGCGACACCTGTTAGAATCCCCGAACCGCGATGACACGCTATTTTCGAGCAACATGACGCCCGCAGCCCGCTCGTTACCGGCTTCCGCCGATGACTTGGCCGCGCTTCTCAGCCGCGTCGCCCAGGGGGATCGCACCGCCTTTTCGAAGTTGTACCGCTCGACCTCACCGAAACTTTATGGCGTGATTCTACGTATATTGAGGCGTAGCGATCTCGCTGAGGAGACGCTGCAGGAGGTCTATACGCAAGTCTGGAAACGCGCGTCGCTTTTTGACTCGGGCAAGGCTTCGGCGATGACGTGGATGTCGGTGATCGCTAGAAACCGGGCGCTTGACGAGGTACGCAAACGCCATATCGTCCCGGCCGGCGACGGCGTCGACATCCCGGATGTCGCGGACCCGAGCGCGTCGCCCGCGCAACATCATGAAGCGAGCGAAACGCTCGAGCGGTTGCTGCGCTGCCTCGATGACCTGGATACCGACCGAAGCGCCGCCATCCAACTGGCCTATCTGGACGGCCTTTCGCGACAACAACTGGCGGAACGGTTCAGTCAACCGATCGGGACCATCAAATCCTGGCTGCATCGTGGCCTGAAACAGCTAAGAGACTGTCTAGGATCATGACTGAACGGGAACTCGACATGTTGGCGGCCGAATATGTGCTCGGTACGCTTGACGAGACGGAGCGCGACACGGTTGGCGCTCGCCGGTTGCATGAAGCCGAGCTCGATGCAGCGATATTGGAATGGGAAGCGCGACTGGCGCCCCTCAACGAGTTGGTCGAGGAAGTCACGCCGCCGGCGAACGTGTTGCCGCGCATCGAGTCGCGCGTCGCGCTCGACGTATCTACTTCCGCCACCCAGCCTGCCGATATCAAGCGTCTGCAAAGCCGCGTGGCCGGTTGGCGAAGCGCGGCGATCGTCGGCTACGCGCTGGCGGCGGGCCTTGCCGGTCTCCTCCTGTTCGGCCAGGCGTTGGCCCCTCCTGAGGAACACCGCTATGTGGCGGTGTTCCAGGAAGACGACCAGCCGCCCCGATTCCTGCTCGCCATCGACCTCGAGAAACGCGAGCTCACGATCCGCCCGATCGCCGCCAAACAGCATCCGGGCAAAACCTACCAGTTATGGATCGCCTCCGACGAGATTGGGCCTGCACCACGTTCGTTGGGCCTGTTGAAGGCCGGCTCGGAACCGACCCGCAAGTCGTTGGGCGAATTCGAACCGGCGGTGCTACAAACCGCCACCTACGGTATCAGTCTGGAGCCGGAAGGCGGGTCCAAGACCGGTAAACCGACCGGACCGGCGTTGCACGGCACCCTGTATCCCGCCGAGCTGTAGACCCCCCGGACGATCCCTGGCGCGCGGCCGGGAGGCGGATTCTTCCCCCGCCGCGTTGGACCGCCCCCCTTTACGCGCGCTTCGACACGCTGACCGTCGTCCCGCGGGACATCGCGTAACGATAACCCGCGCCGTGCGCCGCTCGCGCTCGCTGCGCAACGTGTCCACCGCTGGCCGAAGGGTACAGGTTCGGGGGTGCCGAGGGGTTTCCCCGGACCCGCACCGCGGGAACGGTTACCCGGCGGCGTCGCGCTTAGTGACTCCCGCGCATCGCGGCGCCGCCCTTTACGTGGACCCGCCGGGATAAATTTTCGCACGACCCGTGCAACTCTTTTCGCTCAGACACGTATTACCTGGACCAACCCTATCAATCGCAGGAGGCAGTCATGAGGTATAGCAGTGTCTACATCGGGCTGGCGGGCGCCGGCCTGGCGTTGTCGGTCGCGACCGGCAGCGAAGCGGCGAGCCACCGGGAAGCGCCGCAGATCGCGCTGGATCCCACCGCAGACATCACGGACGTGTACGCGTTCAGAAACTGGAACGACCCGAGCAAAGTCGTTTTCATCATGAACGTCATTCCCGCCCAGGAACCGAGTGCGGGGCCCAACTACTTCAATTTCGACGACGACGTGGTTTACGAATTGCATATCGATACCGACCAAAACGGCGTCGCCAACGATATCGCATACAAATTTCGCTTCAACACTCAGATTCGGCCGCCGTTTAACGATCTGCCGGTCGCCTACGCCGGCGCCGACGGTAAGAGCGGTTTACCGCCGGGCATCACTGCGCTCAAGGGCGGGGGCTCCGCCGGTTTGGGGCTGCGTCAGCGATACACCGTTCAGGAGGTGCGGTTCAATAACGGCACGCACGAACGTACGAATCTGGGCACCGAAACCATGTATGCCGTTCCCTCCAACCTCGGACCGCGCACAATGCCGGATTACGAGAATCTGGCGGCGCAGGGGGTGTACCCCTTGAGCAACGGCGGCCGGGTGTTTGCCGGGCAGCGCGACGAAACGTTTTACATCGATCTCGGCGCCACGTTCGACACCCTCAACTTCCGAGCCCCACCGGTCCTCGACCCCGGTCAGGATGGGAACGACGGCACCAACCCGTTCGGCAACGACATGTTTTCCGGATTCAATGTCAATACGATCGCCATAGAAGTGCCGATCTCGGACATCACGAACGACCCCAACGCGGTGATCGGCATGTATGCGTCCACGTCACGGCGCAAGCTGACCGCTTTGAATGGCGACGGTACCCGCACGGCGAGCGGCAGGAAAGTACAGGTCGCGCGCATGGCCAATCCGCTGGTGAACGAACTGGTTATCGGTACCGGAAAGAAGGACCGCTGGAATGCGACGAACCCCGGGCAGGAAAAACAATTTCTGGACTTTTATCTCAACCCGCGGCTGACCGCGGTGATCAATCTGGTATTCGGTACGAATTTCCCCACCACCGACCGCACCGATTTGGTGGCGGCGCTGCTGAAATACCCGGGACAGGATCCCAGCCAGTGCAACAACGCCAATCGCTGCGCCGAGCTGCTGCGCCTGAACCTCGGCGTGGACCCGGTGCCGCCTGCGGCGCAGAAACGCCTGGGGCTGTTGGCCGGCGACCCAGCCGGTTTCCCCAACGGGCGGCGTCCAAACGACGATGTCACGGATATCGCGTTACGGGTCCTTGCGGGCGCGCTGCTCGGCTCGGTACCCGCGCTGGGCGACGGTGTGAATTTCAACATCGGCGCTTTCGGCAGCAACGTGACCAGCAACGGCATCTATACCGTGTTTCCGTTTCTGCCGACCCCCCACGACGGACGTAACCGGCGCCATATCGATTGCGACGAAACCGGCGCCAACCCCTGCGGCTGAGTAATGCGGTCGCTTCACGACTTACGTGTCAAGACCCCGCGGCGCGGCGCCGCGGGGCTTGGCGTACTGATGCTGTTCAGCTCTGCGTTTCCGGTCCACGCCGCGCCGTTCGTGCCGGATCGTGACGACTACGTGCTCGAGCGCGGCATGGCGACGACGCGCACCGCCAAAGGCCGGGTTTCAGACCGCCGGCCCCAGACGCTTCGGAGCGCGTTGGCCGCGGCTCGCGACTACATCGATCTGGGTCGCACGTCCGGCGATCCGCGCTACTACGGTCGCGCCGAGGCACTGCTCAAACCCTGGGCGGAGAACAACGACCCGCCTTCCGATGTACTCTTCCTGCGTGCCGTGTTGCGCCAGAACCGCCATGAATTCGACGCCGCGCTGCGCGATCTGGATCGCGTACTCACTGATGACCCCGGCAATGCACAGGCCTGGTTGACGCACGCGGTGATTCATCAAGTGCGCGGCGAATACCAGGCGGCCCGCACCAGTTGTCTAAAAATGTTGGGACTGTCCAGCACCCTGGCCAGCACCGCCTGCCTGAGCGGTACGGCAAGCTTGAACGGGCGGGCCGCGGAAAGCTATACGTTACTGTCGCGCGCCCTCGCCGACCATCCCACGGCGCCGGTCGGTGAGCGCCGCTGGGTCTTGCGTATACTGGCGGATATCGCCGTGCGTTTGGGCAGGACGAGGGCGGCGAAACGCCACTTCGACGCCGCTCTGGCGCTTGGTCAAGCGGAACCCGGTCTCCTGGTGTCTTATGCGGATTTGCTGCTCGACGAAGGCCGGCCGACCGAGGTCCTCGCGCTACTCGCCCGGGCATCAGTACCCTTGAGCGACGCCTTATTGCTGCGCGAGACGCTGGCGCTCAAACAACTGGGATCACCGCAGTGGGTGCCTCGTGCGCACGAGCTGAAAGCCAGAATCGCCGCCGTGCGGCGCCGGGGAGCCTCTGCGCATCTGGGTCTTGAGGCCCGGTTTGCGCTCGAGGTGCTGAACCAGCCCCGGCACGCGCTTGATCTTGCTCTCGAGAATTGGGCTCGCCAACGGGAACCGAAGGACGTCCGGCTGGTGCTGGCGGCGGCGCTCGCCGCGAACCGCCCCGATGCGGTGCGCCCCCTTCTGCAATGGCTCGAGACGACCGGCCTGCAGGACAATCGTTTTCGCGTCTCGCTGCACCGGCTGCAGGAGCAGTTGTGAATCGTGCCGCGAGCTTGTTGGCGGGATGCCTGCTGATGTTCGTCGCGGGCCCGGCCTGGCCACACAAATCGAGCGACAGCTTTCTGACCTTGTGGATCGCGACGGATGGCGCTACCGCCGGTCAGTGGGACGTCGCGCTGCGCGATCTGGAGTACGCGCTCGGCGTGGATGCCAACCGCGATGGAAACATCACCTGGGGCGAACTGCGCGTACAGTGGGGAGAGGTCGCCGGTTACGTTTTCTCGCACCTGGAAATCTCCGCTCAACAGGTCCCGTGCGCCGCCGTTCCGCGCACACCCATTGTGGACCGCCACAGTGACGGTACCTACGCCGTGTTCCGATTTTCCGTGGATTGTGGTGAAGCCCGTCTTCCCGACACGCTGGACTATCGCCTGTTCTTCGATCTCGACACGACGCACCGCGGGCTGCTGACCGTACACCGCAACAAATCGCCCTACACCACCGTCTTTTCGCCGGATCAAACCCGCCTCGCCCTGGCGGCGGAGGCCCAGCAGCCTTGGCGCACCGCGCGCGCCTACTGGAAAGAAGGCGTCTGGCACATCTGGATCGGCTTCGATCACATCTTGTTTCTGATCAGCTTGTTGCTGCCCCTCGTCTTGTCCAGTGGGGGCGCGCGCCGCAGTCTGGCTTCGGTGTTCGTCTCTACGCTCGCCGTCGTCACTGCTTTCACCATCGCGCACTCCCTGACGCTGTCCCTGGCGGTCCTTAAGATCGTCACTCTGCCACCCCGCTGGGTGGAAGCGGGAATCGCCCTCTCCGTCGTGGTCGCCTGCGTCAACAATCTCAAGCCTCTGTACCGGGACTCGCGCTGGTTGTTCCCGTTCGGCTTCGGGTTGATCCACGGTTTCGGTTTCGCGAACGTGCTGACCGACCTGGGATTACCGCCGGGCACGCTGGCCGTCGCCTTGTTCAGTTTCAACGTGGGCGTGGAAACTGGACAGGCCGCCATCCTGCTGGCGGCGGTACCGGTGCTCTACGGGCTGTCCGCGACGCTGTACTACCGATCCGTGATCGTCAATGGCGGCTCAGCGGCCATCGCCTCGCTGGCGGCGTTCTGGTGTGTTGAGCGGATTCTCGCCTGACGTAAATGCCTCGCTGGTCACCGTGCGCACCCTCGACTCGTCCACGGCAGGCCATCGAGGCGAATGCCGTCGACTTGTTCAAACGTGGTTGAACGCCAGGTCGAAAGCATCGAAATTCCGTAGACGGCGACCCTCGATGCCGCGCACCTTTCGGTTGAGGATCAGCGGTACTTTCTGCTCTGAAATGCCGCCGTGGGAGCGCAGCGGTTCGGTGAGCCCCGACAGATCGTGCTCGTCGACGCGCGCCCCCAACACATGATCCTGCACCGAAATGACGACCAGATCGCCCACTCGGTCGGCGGGTAGCTGGTATCGTTCGCAGGCCTCCTCACGGGTCAGGACGACGTCGATACCGGCCAGGTCGCGCAGCCGCGCCGCGGCCGATTCTATTCCGCGCCCTAAGCTGTAAAAGGTGGCGAACGAACCCAACGCCCCGTGATGCACTACATAGGGGTCGGTGATCGGCAGGATCACACGGAACGTATCGCTGCCGTACCAGCCGTCCAAGAGGTCCTGCAAATACAGCACATTGGGTTGTTTCGTCTGCGGATCGTGTTTGTCGTTCATGCCATGGTCGGCGGTGACCGCGATGACCGCACCCAGGTCGTGCAGCCGCCGCAAGTAACCGTCCATCATGGCGTAGAAGTCGTTCGCCGATGGGTGGCCCGGTGGATACTTGTGCTGTATGAAGTCGGTGGTGGATAGATACATCACGTCCGGAGGCCGCTGTTCCATAATTTTGACCGCGGCGCGAAAAACGAACTCGGACAGCGCCGCCGAATAGACGTTCGGAACGGCCATCTCCACGAACTCCGTCAGTCCCCGAATTCCGTTTTCCGCGAGGTTCGCCCGGTCCGCCTTCTCCGATGAAAAACACACCGCGCTGCCGTCGTTGAAGGTCAGTCCATGACCCAACAGCTTGCGCAACTTGTCTTTGGCGGTCACCACCACGACACGACCCCCGGCTTGCTGAAGAACCGCAAACACACTCGGCGCTCGGAGAAACCGCGGGTCATTCATCATGACCGCGTTGCCGCTGTCAGGATCGAGGAAATAGTTGCCCGAGATACCGTGGACATCCGGTGTCCGGCCTGTCACGATGGACAGATTGTTGGGATTGGTGAAGCTCGGCACCACACAATCGGCCACCAGGTTGGCGCCGTCTCTCTGCATCTCGCCAAAAAACGGCGCTTGACCCGTCGCGACCGCAGCTTCGACGTAACCGGGCTCGGAGCCGTCGATACATACCACCACTACCGGGTCGCGCGGCCAACGGTAGCAGCGACCGTTGACGGCAATGAATTCAGGCATGTCAGTCCCACCTCACGCAGTCGGCCGCCCCCTCAAGTGCAGGTGGCGACAATTCTAAGCGCCGCCGATCACCAGAAATGTAGTATTCGGCGTGCGGCATCGTCAATTGTGATATTTCTCACAGAATAATTTTGCGGATCTGCTATGTTTCCATCCACGCCAATCCAGGCCATGGGGGCGGCGCGGTGGAATCCATGGTTGAACAGATCGGATCAAGACCCGGCGGATTAACGGAGCGAGAAACCCGTCTTCGCAACCCAGGCCAAGCATCGTGCCCGTATGGTCATGGGAATCACTTGGCGTTGAGTATCGTTGTAAGTCCCCGACGCCTTTCCAACCATTTCCCATTCGTAGTCGAAACGAAGTCGATCCTGCTCGCGGCGCTGGTTCGGTTGGTTCTCCGGGCCATACGCAAGACCGGCTCGCGCGAGGTGGGTGGGGTTTGTTATGGAGGTGCACCATGTTTAAGTCGAAACGGGTCATGAAGATCAGCGCCCTACCTCAACTGTCATCGATCGTGCTGCTACTCGTGGTCGGCTGGCCACTTGACAGCGAGGCCATCCACCCCGACTGTGACTTTTGCACAAAACCGGCCACCACCTCGAGCGACGCTCTGCTTTCAGTCTCGGTCAAGTGGTGCGGTCTGTCCGAGTCGTTAACCGTCGCTGATCCCAGCCTCATGTGTCAGACAAGTTTCAAGACGGCCATGTGGCGCCGGCACGAGCGGGCGAGCGAGTGTGTCTGGATTCCCCAGGCCAAGATCACCCTGCGTTCAGGCGGCGCGATTCAAAAAGAGGACTACACGAGTTTCGCGGACCCCGATACCGGCGAGGGTAATCCTGGAGACGTGCGCGTAGATGAGGCTTACGCCGGTTCGGAGCGCATGGCCATCTACGAGCAATGCGACATGGAGTGGTCCGACCAGCCGAAGGGCTTGATCGCCATCAATGCCAGTCGTCTGATCGATGAGGACGGCAATGTCGATGCCCGGGGCATTGCGTTCACGGGTAGCATCACCATGCCTTTTCTGACAATCGCGGATCAGGAGAACCTGCAACAACTGAACGAACGCTCCCTCGCCCACGAGGCTGGACACATCCTGAGTTTGGGCCACGTCAACGTCAACGGACGACTCATGCAGACAGGCGGTACCGGTTCAACGCTTACCGACGGAGAGATCGACCAAGCGCGCCAGTATCTGGCGGATAACACGATACTCGATCCGCCGTCGGACAACGCGACGCCGACCGATTTGGTTGACTTCTTCTACGACCCACCGAAGGATGCGGAAGTCCCGCATCTCGATATCCGCAAGGTCGTCCTCGTCGACAACACCGCATCAAAGCGGGATTTCGCGCTACACATGGCTGTTGCGGGACTGTATAAACCGCTCCAGACGGATACTTCGTACGCCTTCGCACTTGATACCGACAACGATCCGAAGACCGGAATGAGCTCGAGCGATATCGTCGAACAGATGAGTATAGTCGGGGCGGAGCTTGTCGGTGTCATTCGCTTCGGTGAGCGCGGTGCCGATCGTGGCGAACTTACTTTGACGGCGGACATCGACGGCCGCCCGGTTCAAGTCTATGTTGATCGGGACATTCGGATGCGCACGGTGGAGGAGGTCATTTGCGATCCGGTCGATCAAACGATTTCCGACAAAGGAAGGCCGATCTTCAGCGAGTTCAGTGTGCCTATTCCCGCTAAGGTGCTGTTCGCGCTCGGATTACCGGATCAAGGGCGTCTGTTTCCCGATGGCTTACGTGTGCAGACAGCCGCGTTTAGTCCCGGGGCCGGTCCCTTGGACCTGGGACCGAGCGAGCCGGCCGTACTCGATTTCCCGGCAGTCGTGTTTCCCACTGCAGAAGCTCCCAAGGAAGTCACGCGGGGCGAGACCATTACCGTGACGGTCCGTAACATGCCGGCGAAGTCCAAGCTTGCGACGTTCTTCGGCGACCAAGCAGTGGCAGTAGCGACCGAAACCGATGAGTCGGGAACGGCGAGCTTCGATATTCAAGTGCCGGTTCAAACGCCCTACGGGGAAACTTTGCTCACGGTGGGAATTCCCGATCCGGCGAATGCGATTACCGCTGATACCACGGTCAACGTCGTACCTCGGGACGACTTGAAACCAGACGAGCTTTGTGCGCTGTCCATCGAAGAGCTTGAGTTGGCCTTGCGGCAGCTCGATGAGGGCTCGGTGCTCGGTGCGATCCCGGCCATCAAGCAGGCGATTCGCCGGGAGTCCCGTATCGTTCACTGGGATGCATCGTCACAAGATAAGAGTGGGCTCGAGGAGGCGATACTCAAAGAAGTCGCGGCGTTGGTAAAACTCGAGGTGGCAGCGACAACCGATGCAGACTCCGCGGAAAAATTGATCAAGGTCGCGCGCGGTGAGCTCGAGACTGCCGCGAAAATCAAGAAGGGCGAGTGTCAACGGTACGGACGATAAGCGTATCACTGTATCCTTCGCAACAAGCCGCCATGCAGGCGCTGGTGGCTCGGGATGCCCGAGCCACCAGCGGTGATTTCTCCTTCGTCGACCACGGCGGCATACGCTGGACGCTGGACCGCACCACGGCCAACACCTGTCCAGCGTGGCGCAGAACCAGACAGCACCGCAACTGCCGATGCAGGGCCAAACCGGTAACGGCGCCGTGCAGAGACGTCGCGACGGCGCCGGGGCACGGCAACCGGGCGGTACGCACGGCGGCGGCATTGCACCCGCCCGTTATCCATAACCGGCGTCGACGGCAGACCGCTGCATCGGAGCGAGTAGTGCGGGTAACTCCCCGGGCAAGCGCTCTTGCCCCGTCGGGTTGAGCCGCGAACTTAGGCCGGAGAGTCCGGCGTTATCGGCGCATCGCGCAACAACCGCGCGATCCCCGGCTATATAACGCACCGTTTTGCATGACGGTTTCGGCTGTCCCCGCGACACCGAATCGGCTACCATCGCCGCGCGTGTGCGAAAGCGCGAGACCTTCCTCATCGTCCCATCATGCCCAGATCGGAAATGGCCGCCGCCCCGCTCCTTGTGACCGCCGCCCCGGCGGTCTTCGTCGTGCTATGGAGCAGTGGTTTCATCGGCGCGAAATACGGCCTGCCGTACGCCGAACCGTACACGTTTCTACTGCTGCGTTTTTCCATCGTCACTGCCTTGTTTGGCGCCGCCGCGCTGACCGCCGGGGCGAAGTGGCCGACGGGGATCGATCTCGTCCATGTTGCCGCCGCCGGGATACTCATTCATGCGATCTACCTGGGTGGCGTTTTCGTGGCTATCCACCGCGGGCTGCCGGCCGGTACCGCGGCGCTCGTTACCGCCTTGCAACCGCTGCTCACCGCGATCGCCGCGGGACCGTACCTCGGCGAACGGATTACGGCGCGGCAGTGGATGGGGTTGATTCTGGGCCTCGTCGGCGTGGCACTGGTCGTGCAGCGCAAGCTCGGTGTCGGCGAGGGCGACTTTGGGGCGATAGTCGCCGCCGTCATCGCCGTGCTCGGGATCACCGCGGGCACCCTGTATCAAAAGCGCCACGGCGGCTCGATCGACGTACGTAGCGGCTCGGTCGTCCAGTTTGGCGTATCGGCATTGATCATCCTGCCGCTGGCCTGGGTCACGGAAACCATGGAAGTGAGTTGGACCGGAGAATTCGCGTTCGCCCTGGGCTGGCTGTGTTTGGTGCTGTCACTCGGCGCAATCAGTCTGCTGCTGTGGTTGATTCGTCGCGGTGCCGCGGCGCGGGTAGCGAGCCTGTTCTATCTGGTGCCGCCGGCCACGGCGCTCATCGCCTGGGCATTGTTCGACGAGCGCTTTGATGGATACGGTCTCATCGGCATGGCTATAGTCGTTGCGGGCGTGGCGATGGTGACCGTCGCGCCGGGAAGCCCGCGGGTGTGAATAACGTCTACGCGGGTTCCCGCTTACAGCGACCAATGTTCGAAGCGCCTGCCGGTCACCTGCGAAGTTGATTGACATCGTCGGCCAGATAATCCTCGAGGCGGTTTCGCAGCGCGTGTGAAATTTCGGGGCGCGCCGAGAAAACCGAGGCGGGCCGCGAGGGTTTGTGCTGTCGGTTTTCTGGAGCGATCTGACCCACCCGCAAAATGGCGTAGAATAGCTTCCGTGCGGATGATCAGTATGCATAGGAACAAGGTTGTTGCGGCGCTACACGCAGTGGGCCTTTGCCTTGGATTGTTACCCGGTATGACTTTTGCCGATCCGCCCGATGGTTATACTTTCCGATCCTATGATGAGGGTCTGGCGCAATCGGCCCGAACCCACCGTCCCGTGTTTCTATATTTCGGGCGTGAAGGTTGCGGTTTTTGCGATTTCACGAACCAGAACGCGTTTTCCGACGCCGAGGTCCACGAGAAATTCAACACCCACTACGAGCTGGTGTACGTGGACGCCGAAAGCGGACGGCGACTGACTTTACCCAGCGGCGAGCGCATCACCGAAAGGGATCTGGGGACGCGTTTCAATGCCTTCGTTACGCCGGTGTTCGTGTTTCTGGCGGCGGACGGATCTCAGCTACTCAAACGCATCGGCATTCAGAGCGCCGAAGAACTCTTGCTGTATGACCAATTCATACACGGGGAGCACTACCGGACCCAGTCGTTTGATCAGTTCGCAAGCCGAAATGACTAGGTGGGGTGTGTGGCTGTGCGCGTGTTTGATCCCCGCGTCGGGCTACGCCCAGCCCTGGTCGTTCACCCCGCCCATCGACCTCACTCCACCGCCTCAAGCGGGCGTTTTTCATCATCTGGATTCGCCCGGCCGCCAGCATGTCGCGGTATCCGGGGATCGCTTGGCGATCGTCTGGGAGGACAACAGCAGCGGGCAACCGGCGGCATATGTGGTCACCCGACCCGTATCGCGAGAAGGATTCGACCCCCCGGTCAAGGTCAGTGGACCGGCAGACGCCTACGAACCCAGTATCCTGGCGGTCGGCGCGGATGCGTTTCTCATCTCCTGGGAGGAGAGCGAGGCGGTTTGGGTGCGAACCTTTCGCGCGCGGACCGGCGGAGCGCCGGTCAAACTGGCGGAACGCGCGACCCAGGTCAGCCTCACCATGGATGCGGTGGGTACTCCGCACGCATTCTGGGCCGAACGGGACGAGGGGTCTATGCGCGTTCGCGGGGCGGCGCTCCGCCTGTCGAGCGATCGGCCCCAAGTCGGGGAACGGGTGTGGATCGATACGGTGCCCTGCCGCGGAGATCAAGCCTATCCGGTCGCCGCCTTCCACGAGTCGCTCGACGCTTTCGTCGTGGTCTGGGAGGACCGGCGGTACCACAATACTGTGTTGCTGTCGGCCATCGGCACCTTCGCAAGGCGTTTTTCGATACCGATGCAGGTGAATGCGCTGGTAACACCCCTATCGGGACGTTATGGACGCGGATCAGGGGTCGCCCGGGGTGTCGTCACCGCCCACGACGGAGGGGTGGTCGCCGCCTGGGCAGACAAACGGAAGTTCGAGTTCGGTTACGACATTTACGCCGCGACGGCACGCCACAGTGGGCGCTTCGGCGAAAACGTGTTGGTACAGGACGGTTTCGCGGAGGGCTACGAACAGTGGCATCCGGCTATCGCGAGTAACGGCGCTCACCTGGCGGTGGCGTGGGACGACGATCGCGACGGGTCGTCGGATATCTGGCTGGCATGGTACGAGTCGAACGCTTGGTCCGACGACCTGAATGTACCCGGCGCCTCGCAGTCCGCGGAGGAATCCCACCCCAGCCTCACTATCGACCCGGCGGGAAATATCCACCTGGTCTGGATCGCACGCGCGACCGAGGATGCGCCCAGCCGGATTCGCTACCTGTTCGGCCGCCCCGACCACTGACCCCCCAATCGAGCTCGGCCGTTCATATCGGTCATCATCCCCACGTGCGGTAGCCCGCAACAACTAAAACAATGCTTGGACCGGCTCGCGGAGCGGGCGGTGAAGGGACAGATTCATCTTTTTGCGCGGAAAGGGGGCGGACCCGCGAACATGTCGATACATCTGTTAATCCATCCATCGACCGCCGATCCGGGGGACACGAACGCGGGGGCGAGATCTGGCAAGTTGGTAAACGAATGTAAAAATTACCGCGCAAAGCTTGTGGAATATATACACGAGTTGGTATAGAGATCCAACACTGCGCGCGACCTCACTGGTCGCGAGATCGGATACGCTTCAAACAACGGCGACACTTTATCCTTAATCAAGTGTCTTGGGTTGCCGAGTAATCGAACGAAAAGAATATGAACACGCGTAAGCCGCCACTTCCTCGATGCCACAAGTCGCTCGTTTCGGATGGCCGCAGGCGTCTTCTCACGGCACTGGGTTTCGGTACCGCCGCCGTCGCCGTCGAACAATGGTTGCCCAAACGATGGTCGACACCTCTGGTGGAGGCGGTTGTCCTCCCCGCCCACGCCCAGACCTCAAATCCGCCACCCACGGGTTTTCTCTGCACGACCACATCGTTCACCCTCAACCCCGGGGACCCGGCCAATGCCCAGACTCTGGTGCCACCGCCGCCTGTGTGCAACCCCGGCGACGGAGTCAACGCGATCGTCCGTTTTACGTGCAACGTGGGGTCCGCGAGCGTTCAGGTTCCAAGCCCGGCCGGGTCCAATTGGTCGCCGAACCCGGCGGTCAACCAAACGTTGTTGCCGGGGCAGAACACTGCGGTCAATACCGTCCTAACGCATACGACCGGAGACCAGTTTCAAATCAGTTTCACGGCGTCCGTATCTCCGGCTGGTGAGTGTACGATCGACCCGATAACGGTATTCGGTCCGTTGTAGCACTGCGGAGCACAGCGGCACGCCGGCACCGAAGAAACCCTATGGGGTTCCGCGACGCACGTCTTTCACGCGGTGCCGGACACGGTACGAGACGGCTCATGGTCGTGCATCGTTCGCGTCATGGCCTTGAGCTCCTCCTCGCTCAAGGTCTCCCTGGCCAGTAACTCGCGCGCGCAATGGTCGAGCACGTCTCGATTGTCGCGCAGTATTTCATAGGCCGCATCGAAGTTGCGCTTCACGATGCCGCGCACCGCATCGTCGATCGCCTGCGCCGTACGCTCGCTGAACTCGCGTTCACCGGGTAGCGCCTGCTGGCCGAGGAACGTCGTCTGCGGTTTGTCATAGGTGACATAGCCGAGGTCTTCATCCATACCGTAGCGGGTCACCATACTGCGGGCGATGTCGGTGGCCTTCGCCATGTCGTCGGCGGCGCCGGTGGAGAGATGATCGAACACCAGCTTCTCCGCCGCGCGCCCCCCGAGCAGGACGGCGATCTTATGGTCGAGCTCGCGGCTGGTCATCAGATATCGGTCCTCGGTGGGGCGTTGGATCGTGTAGCCGAGCGCCCCGACGCCGCGTGGAATGATCGATACCTTGTGCACTTCGTCGGTGCCCGGTAGCGCGAGCGACACCAGTACATGGCCCATTTCGTGGTAGGCCACGACCTCGCGTTCCTTCGGGTTCAACAACCGGTTGCGCTTCTCCAGACCGGCCACAATGCGCTCGATCGCGCGGGTGAAATCGTCGAGCGACACGGCCCGCGCGCTGCGTCGCGTGGCCAGCAAGGCCGCTTCATTGACCAGATTGGCCAAATCCGCGCCGCTGAAACCGGTGGTAAGGGCGGCAATCTTTTGCGCATCGACATCGTCGGCGAGCTTGATCTTTTTGACGTGGACGTCGAGGATCGCCACCCGGCCGGACTTGTCGGGCCGATCCACCAGAATCTGCCGGTCGAACCGCCCGGCGCGGAGCAGCGCCGGATCGAGGATCTCCGGCCGATTGGTGGCGGCCAGCAACACCACGCCCTGACTCGGATCGAATCCATCGAGTTCGCTCAATAATTGATTCAGCGTCTGCTCTCGCTCGTCATGCCCGCCGACTCCCGGGAACGCTCCGCGGGCGCGGCCGAGGGCGTCGAGCTCGTCGATGAAGATAATGGCCGGCGCATTCTTGCGCGCCTGCTCGAATAAATCGCGGACCCGCGCGGCACCGACGCCGACGAACATCTCTACGAATTCCGACCCGTTGATGGAGAAGAACGGCACGCTCGCCTCCCCCGCCACGGCGCGCGCCAATAGTGTCTTACCCGTTCCGGGAGGCCCCACCAGCAGCACGCCTTTAGGCATGCGCGCCCCGAGCCTGCCATACTGCTCCGGGCTCTTGAGGAATTCTACGATCTCCTGCAGTTCGTTCGTCGCCTCATCGACTCCTGCCACGTCGTTGAAGCTGACCTTGGTATCTTTCTCCATATACACTTTCGCTTTGCTCTTGCCCACGGCCATGAATCCTCCCTCCCGATTCATCATGCGTCGAAACAAGAATACCCAGAGACCGAAAAACAAGAGCACCGGAAGCACCCACGACAAGATGTCGCGGAGAAACGTATTCTCCACGGCGGCGGTGTACTCCACGCCCGCCTCGGAAAGCATCTCAGCGATGTCCGGTTGCACGAGGGTGGTGACGAATCGCGTCTGCCCATCGGGCCGCGGTGTTTTATACCTGCCGGTAACGTATTGCGTACCCACCTCCACGCTCTCGATCGTCCCCTCGTTGAGGTAGGTTTGAAACTGACTGTAGGGGATCGCTTCGACGTCGCGGCGGGTTTGCCACAAATCCTGGATGAGCATCACGCCGAAGAGCGCGATTACGAAGTACCAGATGTTGAACTGGGTTTTCTTGTCAAATTGCTTCACGCCTTTGCCTCCGTACCGCAGTCGAACCGGGACACATAAACTTTTCCCGCCGGTTCCACCGCCCCGTTCGCCCGTTTTCCGCCTAACAGGTCGCTGAAAAGTCCGTCCTGGACTCCTTCAGTACGCTGCGCCGCGGCGCGTGTCCGCGGCTTGCTCCATTTTTCAAGCACTTGCGCGCTCGAAAAATGGTGGTACTTCCCTGTACCACACCGCAGGCTGTGAAAAACAGAGTTTTTCATCAGCCTGCTAACACACCTACTACCGCTCTACATCGGTCCGGCGGTCGCCGATTTCAATAAGTGTCCCGGAGAAACAAGCTCACTCCGGACATGAACATTTGTACCGCGACGGCGATTAACAGCATCCCCATCAATCGCTGCACCGCCGCCAACCCCTTTGGCCCCAGCAGCCGGCTGAACCCACCGGAAAAGTAAAGAATCACGCCGGACGCCAACCAGGCCAAAGTCAGCGCCGACAACCACTCCGGCCACCGGTCCGGCTCCCGATTCATGATCAACATCACCGCTGCCATCGACGAGGGTCCAGCGATGAAAGGCACGGCGAGGGGAAAAACAAAAGGTTCACCCTCGATCTCCACGCCGAACAAACCCTCGGGGCCAGGAAAGATCATTCTCACTGCGATCAGGAAAAGGATGATGCCACCGGCCACACTCAGTGAGGGCTCCGAGATCTGCAACAGTTCCAGCAAAAACTGACCGGCGAACAGAAACGTGACGAGTAGAACCAGCGCGAACACCAACTCTCTGATGATGATCAGTCGCTGTCTCGTCGGGTCCACGTTTTTCAGGACCACCAGGAACGACGGAATGTTTCCCAGCGGATCCATGACGAGGAACAAGAGCAGGGTTGCCGAATAGATACTCATAAGCCGCCCCAAAATATCGCCGGGTACGCAAGTTTACCGTAAAGATTCCGATGCAAGGGACAGACCCGCGCCGCGGCTGTTCGATCCGTTCCTGGCGACATAAGATCAACGGTGGCACCAACGGTTTCAAGCTCATCGGCGAGGTACGAGGAGATTATACGGGGCATGAAGTATCGGGTGTCGGTGACGTGAACGGTGATGGCATTGATGATGTGATTGTTGGATCGGAATATGCAGGCTTCAACGGTACTTATTCGGGAGCAGCTTACGTCATCTTCGGAAGTGATCAGGGTTTTCCGCCGCTGTTTGATTTGACGAGTCTAGACAGCACAACAGGTGTCAAGATCTTAGGCGATGTGAACGGAGACGGTATCAATGATATCTTTGTCGGCGCAAGCGGTGCCGACGGCCCTCCTGGTTTTGAAAACGCCGGGGCAAGCTATATTATTTTTGGAACCGACCAAGGTTTCGCTACTCCCTCGATCGGCACCAACTTGACGAGACCTTTCTCCGCAAAACGCGTTGCAGCCTCTCCGAATGGCTGATGCAGCTTGAGCCGCCCGGAGGGGGTGGCCGCCGCGGACAGAATTCAGCAGGACCTTAAACGAAACCCCGCGTATGCGGGGTTTCGTTTTCCTCGATACGAAAAACGGCGCGGGTGGTTAGAACTCCAGCCGCCCGCACAACTGACCCGGGCCGGTACCGTCCGCCGTCGAGAGCAGATGCACGTTGATATAGAAATTTCGGCTGGGATCCAAGAGTTCCTCGAAACTCACGAGCCCACCGGGACGCGTCGGCAGTTGACCGGCAAATCGCCGGGTCACCGTGTCGCGACCACTGAGCTCGACGGACTGTTGGACCGTGTCCCGTAGATCCACCACGATAGGGCCTTGCGCATCGGGGGACGGTCCTACCGGCGGCGGACAGAAGCCCTCGTGTATGTGGGTCGCATGCGGTCCGCGCTCATCCAAACCGTTGACCTCGATAAGAATGACGAGCCGGTTTCCGTTATCCGAGATGGATGCGTGCGCCACGCCGGTCGCGTTACCGTCCTGAGTGGGCATCAATACCACCGTCGCGGTACGTTGTTGCGCGTGCGCGATTACGGAGCTGAAAAACAGAACGAAAAAAGACAGAGCGCAAAGTCTACGCATAGCACCAATCCTCCTTGGTTTCCCGTTGAAAGTCGTACGTGGAGTACTATATGCCTGACCTTGCAGTCTCTCGCATCCCCAGGCTGCCCTTCCTACGATGACAGACCGGTTTAGTCCGACGGAAGGCCTCGAACCACCGATTTCGCAACGCGCCTTACTCGTCGGAATTCCCTCGTAAATCTTATCGTATTTCGTCGTCGCCTCGGCGCGGGCGTTTGCTGTTGAAACTGCATTCTTAAGTATCGAATCAGAGGTACTAAGGTCAGCCAAGGGAACTGCGTTGACCGGAGGTCGGTGCTTGCAACACTCGCTCGCCATCACCTAAAGATTTACCGCGCGGCTCGTTTCTGTCTTTTACGTCTTGGCGATATCTTCGGCTCGCACGACCGCTGCGATCGGTGTTCGCGAGCGTATTGCAGTGCGGCAAGCTGACGCGCCGGATGAAGAATTCTCTTCCTCGCGGGAACCAAACCACAGGGTGGTGCGTCCTTGGCCATGAAGGCAGTGCTGATCGGGCATGCCACTAAACCACCAACGAGGACATATCATGTACAACGCAATCGCAAGCAACCTGGCGCAACAAGAACCGATCGTCTTACGGCCCAGCGCATATTCCCCCTCCGGGGCATGCACCCCTCCGGTACTGATATCGCGCGAAAAGGTGACCGGTCGTTTTTCTTTGATCGATCGCGATCCGATCTATCTCGAGACGGTGCCCGGTATGACTTTGTACGTGCACTCGGGCCGCGCCCGGGCGCAACAGCTTGACGACCCCCGCGGTGAGGAAATCACGGCCGGTACGTCGTTCGTCGCGGAACATCACGGTGTCCTGGCGGTGAAGGCGCATGCGGGTGTGGAGCTGCAGGTCAAGTGGCCCGCCACGGCCAACAACACGCTCAGTGCGTGATCTGCGAGGAGCGCAGCATTGTCTGCGAGGGTTAGCACGATGTCGCTCAAATGTGGTTTCGATGGCCGACCGCCGGGGGCGGACACCCGCCCCGCACCTCTCTTCGTCTTGCAGACCTGGGCAGGCATCGGGGTGGTGGTAGGACTTTGCGCGATTGCCGCCAGTCTCCCGGCCGAACTCGACCCGCTCGGCTACGCTGCGCACGGAATCACCGAGAACGTCGTCGCCGCGAGCCGGTGGCTCGACGAAAACCGCGTTGCCGTCTATGCGCTGCTGTTGGCAGGCGGCGTAGTATACGCGCTCTTGATCAGTATTCCGTTCATTCCCGGGCTGGAGCTTGGACTCGCTTTGATGGTGTTGGCCGGTCCGGAAGGCGTCTTGGTCGTGTATCCGTGTACCGTGGCCGGACTCGCGATGGCTTTCGCCTCGGGACGTCGCCTGCGGCGAGCGAACCCCGGTCTGGGTTCGCGCTACGAAAATACTTGCAGGGCTCTGTGCGCCACACGCATGGGTGCGCGTCTAACGGCCCAGATCGTCGACCGCCCTACGGCCCCCTACCTGTGCACCGCGCTGCTGATCAACCTCCCGGGGAATTCGTTGGTGGGCGGCGGTGGCGGAGTCGCTCTGTTGAGCGGGTTATCCACGACGCAGAGTTGGCGCGGTTTCCTGCTCACCGTTGCATTCGCCACGGCGCCGGTGCCGGTGCTGTTCCTGACCGGCTTCGTGTCCCTCGAGTCGCTAACGTGATTGACGGATCAGGCTGGTGTCTCTCTGTCCCCGTCAGCCGAATTAGCCAATTTCCCCCACACTAAAATCGAACTACTCTTCAACGTCCCTGCTCCGACTTCTTGATCTTTTGAAACAACAGGTAACGCTTGTGATACACCGAACCCGCAAGAGAGCGAACTAGACTCGCGGAATCGGACCGGGCCTTAGAAAATATATCTTCACTGGAAACATCCGCTCGTGGCGCTTTGTTTGAGCGCGTTGAGTTCCGCTTCAAGGACGCTCTGTGGGACTGCGAATCCGGGATCGTTGTACAGGTTACTCGTTTCGAGCAGGTCGTCGACCAGGTCGTACATCTCCCACGTACCGTTGTCGAACGTCAACTTGTACCGCGCATCCCGGATTGTGTAGCGCGTTCTGTTGTTGCACCGTTCGGCAAATCCATACTCTCTGCCGTTCACGGCGCCCGCGCCGGTCAACAACGGCACGAAGCTCCAACTGTCATGGATCTGGCTGACGGCGATACCGCTCAGCTCGGCAATCGTGGCGTACAGGTCTGCGGCGACGATGACCGCGTCCTCCCGCGCATTCCTGCGCGTGACGCCGGCGCCGGACACGACCAACGGCACCCGGACTCCGCCCTCTTGAACGTTGGCTTTCGCCCCCCTAAGACCGGTATTGCTGTCCTTGACCGCGCGCGGCGTGCCATTGTCGCCCATGAAGATGACGATCGTGTTGTCCCGCTCCGGCGTGCCGGGGGCACCGATGGCGTCCAACAACCGGCCGATCTCCGTATCCATGGCCTGGATCATCGCCTGATAAACCGGCACGCTGGTTGCGATATCCCCGGGCTGCAGGTTGCCGAGATTGACCGAGTGCAGCTCATCCGGCGGCACTTGGAATCCGATGTTCGGTAGCGGCTGGACGCTGTGGGGCGCATTGTACGACAGGAATACGAACCACGGATCCGAGGGGTTCGTTTGGCGGTGGTTCTGAATAAACTCGATCGTAAAATCCGTAAGCGCCGTGGTGGCATAGGTCGTCGTGTTGGTCGGGTTGCCGTCGACGTCTTCATAGGTCCAGTTGAAGTAGTCGTTGATCAGTCCGCCGAGAAAGCCCTTAAATACCGGCACGCCGTGTGCCCTGACGTTATCGCCGAGATGCCATTTACCGAACACGGCCATCGCGTAGTTCGCCGGACTGCCCGACGTGAGGTACTCGAAAATCGACGTCGTCGTCGCCGGATCCAGGACGTCCCCGTTGTTGGTGACGTCGGTCCGGTGCCCGTACTCACCGCTGATCAGTGTCCCACGGGTGGGCGTACAGACCGGATTCGCCCAGGCGTTGTCAAAGACGATACCGGCGGCAGCCAACGCTTCCAAGTTGGGCGTGGCCACCTGTCCGCTGTCGCCGGCGAGCGCCGGGTACAGACGTGACGCCTCCGCCCCCAGATCATCGGCAAGGACGAAAAGAATATTCGGGGGATCGCCGCTGCTCGGGGTCAGTCCCGCGTCGATCCCGCGCCGCGTCTGATTGGTTCCCATCGACACGCAACCGGTGAGTCCCGTTGCCGGGTCCGCGTTGCTGTCCTTGCCGCCCGTGGTCTGGCGCGGCGCACTGAAGCCAAACCCCGCCGGCGCGGCAAACCGCACCCGGTAGTTACCCGCCGCCAACCCGGAAAACAGGTACTTGCCGGCAGCATCGGTCTGCGTCGCCGCCAAAGACGCGCCGCCGCAGTCTTCGAGGGTCACGGCGACCCCCGCGAGACCCGCCTCACCCGACTCCTGAATTCCGTCTCCGTTCGCATCGTTCCAGACAAAATCCCCGATTGCCGCACTGCCGGCGGACCGGATCAAACCTGCGTCGATCCCGCGCCGCGTCTGATTGGTTCCCATCGACACGCAACCGGTGAGTCCCGTTGCCGGGTCCGCGTTGCTGTCCTTGCCGCCCGTGGTCTGGCGCGGCGCACTGAAGCCAAACCCCGCCGGCGCGGCAAACCGCACCCGGTAGTTACCCGCCGCCAACCCGGAAAACAGGTACTTGCCGGCAGCATCGGTCTGCGTCGCCGCCAAAGACGCGCCGCCGCAGTCCTCGAGGCTCACAGCGACCCCCGCGAAACCCGCCTCACCCGCCTCTTGGCTCCCGTCCCCGTCGGCGTCATCCCAGACAAAATCCCCGATTGCGGCGGCCCATGCCGGACTGACGACCAAACCCGTGGCGAGCAACCCGGCGCCGACCAACCGCAGCGCAGTCGTCGTCATGACAATGAACCACCGATCGAACCGCCCGAAAGCGTACCCGGTCATAAACTCCACCACCGCGACGACCTGCGCTGAAATCGCCGCTCCGGCAAATGCTCCGAGACCATCAGGTCAGTGGCACCGTGGCGCATGAGATTAAGTCGTGTTGGCATTGATAGTCCTTATCCGTTGACATCGCTGCTCCGACCCTGACGACAACGTGCAATGCTTGAATGGCGTGTGCCGGCTCCCGGCATGTTCGATCTGTCCTGTCGGCGGCATCGATCCGCTCATTGTACCCCCAGTTTGGCTAAGAACGCGTGATCTAGACGACTAAAAACGCTTCTTTCGTACCGCGGCGCTTGTTTCAAGAGGCAGTTTCCGTCACACAAGAAAATCCGCAACAGCGACACGCAACCTACAGCGGCTTCGCGCACTCAATGCTACTCGCAGCCGACCCCATCTTCGTCTCGGTCCAGGTGCCTACCGAAACCCGGCTCGCCGCGGCGCACCGGGGCTGCGCCGGCGGCCTTGGCCTCCGCGCAATTACGAAACGCTCGCGCTCCCACCAAACCGCGCGAATACGAAAACCAATCCCGCGACGACGCAGATCGTGAGGAGCTACGGTGACAGTGGTAATCCCCGGTCTTTCGATTGTGATGACAACCCGCGCTGTTCAAGCCACCCCCGTGAGCAAAAGCGCTGCCGGGTACAGCGGCGACTGTGGGCACCAGGCATCCGACGACAATAAGAAACGCAAGAACCATCGACCTCCCCGGATCACCGCGCAAGTCGCGTCGTAACTCGCTACGGTCGTGGGACGGCACAGGAGCGCGAGAGCGGTTACCCTCTTGCGGAGTACAAACGGAAAACGGCTTGCTTCTCAGTTTCATGCTTTTTACCCCGGTGGTTCGAGACCACACCCGAAAACCAAAGCGAACTCTACATTCGCGTTGATCATGGGTGCGAGAAAACTGTAAGCCATTTTTCTGTTAAGGTGTTTTGGGAAATGTAAGCTTTTGTTTGCAAGGCGGGCGTGCTTTTCTGGACGCGGGGTAATAGTCCGAGTTCTTACCGAATTGATGTTTCCGCCTCTGCTCTGTTGAAAACACTGACGCGGCGTGACCGCTGACGGCGACTCTTGCAACGGCGTATACACTCACCATCGCGCGGCGCGGAGTGTTTGGGGAACCGCCCGCCCCACGCTTGATTCGTGATACACTTCGTCCCGAGGCTGGAGGTTCGCCCCAGCCTCATGAACTTTTACCGCGTATCCAGGTCTAGACCAGTTGGACAATCCCTGACCTTGGACCACACATTACGGTTCCGAGGCGGAATAACGCTTGATGAAGCCCTCTACGAACCGACACTTCGCATTGCTGCTGGTTTTTTTCGTCGCCGTGCCGCGCATGGTGTGGGGAGGGCCATTTATGACCGATGCGGGCTTTTTCGTGGCTGGCGACGGACACACACACACCGCCGCGGCAGTCGTTCCCGGCTATTCCGCGGGCGACATAAGCGCTCCGCCGGTGTGTCACGACGGCGAACGCAACTGCCACAACGGCGATCAGTGTTGCGACGCGTGCGTTCAGGGGCTGATGGTCGGTACCGAGCCGGGCACCATACCGGCACGCACCGATCACCGAGCCGTTCTCCTTCACCATTACACACAATCGTTCACCCATCCCCAGTTGCGCCCACCACGCGGCTGACCCTCCCGTAAGTAACCACCTACCCACCTACGTTTGCTGAAGTGATGCCATCGAGCGGCGCTGGCCGTTCGGTGTGGAGGAAATGCCCGTGATACTCAATAAGCCAACGCTGCACCGCGGCAGCGCTTCCTGGTCCCGCCGACGATTCGTCCAGGGACTCGCCGTCGGTGGTGTCTTGACCGGTTTCGGTCTCTCCGCCGGGATATCAACCGCCAATGCCGCGACCGCGCGCGGAGGCCCGCAGACCTTGCGCGGAAATCGCTTCGATCTGAGCATCGGTTACCAGCCCGTGAACTTCACCGGCGCGGTGCGCAATGCCACCACCATCAACGGCTCGCTGCCGGCACCGGTGTTGCGTTGGCGCGAGGGCGACACGGTAACCCTGAACGTCACCAACAATCTGGCCGATGACAGTTCCATCCACTGGCACGGAATCATCCTGCCAAGCGCGATGGACGGTGTGCCGCACATCAGCGACGGGTTTTCCGGCATCAAACCCGGCGAAACCTTCTCTTACCGGTTTGCCGTCACTCAGAGCGGGACCTACTGGTATCACAGTCACTCTGGGTTCCAGGAACAGACCGGGATGTACGGCGCGATCATTGTCGATCCACCAGGACCGGAACCCTTTGCCTACGACCGCGATTATGTGGTCGTCCTTTCGGATTGGACCGACGAAGATCCGAATCGCGTCTATGCAAAGCTCAAGAAGCTGAGCCACTACTACAACACCCGTGAGCGCACGTTCGGCGATCTGTGGCGCGAGATCAAAACCAAGGGTGTACAACAGACCTTTGCCGAGCGCGACATGTGGAACGACATGCGCATGAGCGACCGCGATATTTCGGATGTCACCGGTTACACCTACACATTCTTGATGAACGGCCAGACACCGGCCGAAGGCTGGCTCGGCCTGTTTCGACGCGGCGAGAAACTGCGACTGCGCTTCATCAATGCGGCGGCGATGACGTTTTTCGACGTGCGTATTCCGGGACTCAAGATGACGGTGATCGCGGCGGACGGTCAGAACGTGGAACCGGTCTCGGTGGACGAGTTCCGTATCGGGGTGGCCGAGACCTACGATGTTCTGGTCGAGCCACAGGATGATCGAGCCTACACGGTTTTCGCGCAGGCCATCGACCGCTCCGGTTACGCGCGCGGTACCCTGACGCCCAATCCGGGCTTGACGGGCGAAGTCCCGGTCATGGACCCGGCGCCGGTACTGACGCATGGAGATATGGGGATGGCGCACGGCGCCGGGCACGCGGGTCACGACACCATGGACAAGAGTCAACAAGGCGGCATGGACCACAGCCAGCATTCCGGCATGGACCACAGCCAGCACACCGGCATGGACCACAGCCAGCATTCCGGTATGGACCACAGCCAGCATTCCGGTATGGACCACAGCCAGCATTCCGGTATGGACCACAGCCAGCACACCGGCATGGAACACGGTCAGATGAAAAAGGCGGTGCCAACGCGTCCGGCGATCGGCTCGGGGCGCGCGGGTTATGGCAGCAGCCGGCCGATTACGCACGCGAAGAGCGAATTCGGCCCGCACGTGGACATGCGCGCCGAAGCCCAACAATACCGCTTGGACGATCCGGGGGTGGGCCTGCGCGATAACGGCCGGCGCGTGCTGACCTATGCCGACATTCGCAATCTCGATTCCACCTCCGATCCGCGCGAACCGGAGCGCGAGATCGAACTGCATCTGACCGGCAACATGAGTCGCTACATGTGGTCGATGAACGGCATCAAGTTCGCGGACGCGGAGCCTCTTGAACTCCGGTACGGGGAGCGAGTGCGTATCACCCTGGTCAATGACACCATGATGAATCATCCCATCCATCTGCACGGGATGTGGAGCGACATGGAGACGGGAGACGGTGATCACATTCCGCGCAAACACACGGTCATCGTGCAGCCCGGCGCGATGATCAGTTATCTGGTCACCGCCGACGCGCGCGGTGGCTGGGCCTATCACTGCCACTTGCTGTACCACATGCCAGGCATGTTCCGAACCGTCATCGTGACTTGAGAGGGGAGTGAAACAATGAGAAGAACTTTATTGCTAGCCGGGCTACTGGTGTGCGCCACTCCCGTGTGGTCCGGGGCCGAGGACGACCCCCTATTGTTCAAAGCCATGATCGATCAAGTCGAGTACCGGAACGGCGATGAAGAGAACTTGTGGGTGTGGGAGGCGGACGCCTGGGCGGGCTACGACCTGAACAAGTTGTGGCTAAAGACCGAAGGCGAGTACACCGACAGTGAAACGGAGGAAGCGGAGACGCAGCTCTTGTTCAGCCGCGCGATCGCTCCTTATTGGGACTTGCAGGCCGGTTGGCGCCACGAGTTCCGGCCACGGCCCCATCGGGACTGGCTTGCTTTGGCCTTTAAGGGCGTCGCACCGTATTTTTTCGAGGTGGATGCGTCGCTTTTCATCGGCGACGAAGGTCGCACGGGGCTGCGGCTGCAAGCGGAGTACGAGTTGATGTTCACCCAGCGCCTGGTGCTGTCACCAGAAGTCGAGTTCAACTTATTCGGCAAGGACGACCCGGAGCGGGGAATCGGGTCCGGCCTTGCGGATATCGAACTCGGGCTGCGGCTGCGTTACGAGATCCGTCGCGAGTTCGCGCCCTATATTGGCGTCAACTGGGAAAAGACTTTCGGGGATACCGCCGACTTCGCCCGCGAGGAAGGCGAGTCCACATCGGATGTGCAATTCGTCGCCGGTATTCGGGCCTGGTTTTAATCGTGCTGTTATACCAAAGGGTAAGAATCATGATTCACATTATGTCCCTCCGCGGCCTGACGGCCGTTTTGTCTCTGTCGATCACCGCCGCTACCGTTTATGCCCATGGCGACAAGGCCACCGACGAGCGTGCCCAAAAACCCCACGAGATGCATAACGCGAAACCGGTAGAGCACCATGGCACCCATCGCCATGATTCCTGGGTAGCGCCTCCGCAAGACTACGCGACCAAACGTTGGGACGGTTGGGATGACACATCCGCGGCACAACGTGGCGAAGCCTTGTACGAGCAGCATTGCGCCTCATGCCACGGTGAAGATGGACGCGGGACCGGGCCGGCGGCCAAAGGGCTCGCCCACGCTCCGGCCGACCTCACGAACCACTTTCACCGCGCACCCGGAGATGGGGACGGTTACCTGTTCTGGCGCGTCAGTAAGGGGGGTACCGTTGAGCCTTTCCGCTCCCAGAAGTCCGCCATGCCCGCATTCAAATCAATCCTGGACCCGCAGCAACGCTGGGAAGTGCTGACCTACGTCCACCAAAAAATGCACGGTGGTTTTCACACGGCCTCCGGTCACGGCACCCACGCGGATGAACACCACGGGCGCGGGCCGGAAAAGACTGACACCCACCACAAGCATTGACGATCGTGCCGCGGATCGGTGCGCTTCTTTTGTCGGTGGTAAACCCATCCCTTGTCGAGGTGGCCGGACGCTTCCTGGTGCCTTGCCACGCGGCAGCGGGCCGCATACCTGTCGCTTGAGGAGAATTGGATTATGCGTTTATCCACGACAGTGTTCAGTATTCCGATTCTAGTGTTATGCGGGCTGACTACCGGTCACGCGCAGGAGCGTTGGTATACATCAGACCAGGCAGAACATGGACGTATCGTGTTCGACGCGCATTGCGCGGAGTGTCACGGCGCGCAAGCGCAGGGTCTGGCCGAAGACTGGGCAAAAGCAGGGCCCGATGGAAAATACCCGCCTCCACCGTTAAACGGAACGGCCCACGCCTGGCATCACCCGCGGTCCGTTCTGCGGCGGACGATTCGCGAGGGCGGCATCAAACTCGGCGGCCAGATGCCCGGTTTCGCGACGAAGCTTAAGGACAATGACATCGATGCCGCCATTGCCTACTTCCAGTCGTTCTGGTCGGACGAAATTTACCGGCGCTGGCTGGAGCGGAGCCGCCAATCCGGCGATGACCCCGGTCCCCCGGCCGCAAGAAACTCCTCCAGTGCTGCAGGCGAAGAGGTACTCGCGCGTCTCGCGGCGCGTATACCGGGTGCGGCGTTGGGCATCCCGGAGTCTACGCCGGTCGCGGAGTGGTTGCGGATAAAGGCCGGTTCGCGCTACCTATACCTGAGTCGCGATGGTCGCTACGCGTTGGTGGGCGACCTGATCGATCTCGAGACAGGCGAGAACCTCACTGAGTCTCAACGTGCCGATGACCGGTTGACGTTACTCGAGGACTTTCCCCGCACCGACAGGGTGGTGTTTTCCGCCGCGGGCGAACAGCGAGCGGCCATCTCCGTCTTTACCGATACGTCTTGTCCTTACTGTCGAAAGCTGCATGCCGAGGTACCGCAGCTGCAGGCCGCAGGAGTCAGTGTCAACTACATCGCCTTTCCCCGCGGCGGGCCCCAGGGTCCGGGTTACCGGGACCTGCGATCGGTGTGGTGTGCAGCGGACCGCACCGCAGCCATGGACATCGTGAAAGGCGCCAAACCGGGCCAGATCGAGGCGCGCGACTGCGATGCGGGTAACGCGGTGGACGCCGGATACATGCTGGGACAACAGGTCGGCGTGACTGGTACGCCGGCGATTGTCCTTCCGGACGGTACCATGAAACCCGGTTATGTGCCGGCCGCGCAATTGCTCACCGATTTACGTATTCGGGAATCCGAGTAGAAGCGGGTACGGTTTGTAGCTCGTGTCGATGGTCGCTTAGCGGAGACCCAAGAGACACTGGCATTCGACCAGGCGCGGTCCGGGCACACGGCCGGCGCCGATCATATCGCTCTTGTTAACAGCGGCCGTCCGATCGGCCGAAGATACCCGTCCCCGATACATGCCCAGCACGGCGATGGTGGTCTCCGGTGCGTAAAAGGGTCGTGTAATATCGGCGAGATTTCGTCATAATTCCGTGGCACTTCTCAGGCGAAACCCGGATCGAACCGGGCGGCCGACCTCGAGGAGCAAGCGATCACTTTCCCGTAACCGAATAACTCGTCGAACACGGACTGGGCGGAAAAGTATGGTTCTGGACTACATTGCACTGTTTCTTCTTGTTTTTGTGGCCGTCGTTTTGTTCTACGGCATTATCGTCATCCACGACATCCCTTACGAAATCGCGGTGAAGCGCAACCACCCCCACAGCGATGCGATTCACGTCGCCGGCTGGATAAGCTTGTTCACACTGCACGTCATTTGGCCTTTTCTGTGGATCTGGGCAACGTTGTGGCGCGCGGACCGCGGTTGGGGGTTTCAGCAGCTACAGGAAGAACACCACGATCTCGAACATCAGGTGACGCTGCTCGCTGAACGCATAACGTCGCTTGAGCGAGAGGTTCGACGTATCCCGGCGACGGGCGCCTCCGCCACGGAGGCCGACTGATGGATCTGCTGCTGATACTGACCTATACAGCGCTCTGCGTCGCCGCATTTCGAATCTTCAAGATACCCCTCAACAAGTGGACCGTACCTACTGCGGTGCTGGGTGGCGTGGTCATCATATCGACACTGATACTGGTGATGAACTACAACCATCCGTTCAGTAGCATCGTCAAACAGGTGTACGTCACGACTCCGATCGTCCCCACCGTACAGGGACGTGTGCTCGAGGTGCCGGTCACGGCCAACGAATCCCTGAAACAGGGGGATCCGCTGTTTGTGGTGGAGCCCACAGTGTACGCGGCGGAAGTCAAGCGGCTGCGCGCGGCGCTCGCCGGCGCCGAGACCGGAGACGTGCAGCTCGATTCGGCGGTCGAAGTGGCGACCTCCAAGCGCTTGCAAGCCAAAGCGCAGATGGACCGAGCTGAACGCGAGTATAAGCGCTATGAACAGGCTTATAAGAAAGGTGCGGTCCCGCAACAGCAATACGAAAACCGCCGCCAGCAATACCTCGCGGCCAAGTCGGCGCATGACGCGGCGATCGCGGACGAGAAGCGCGCCAAGCAGGCGAGCGAATCGGATGTCAGTGGCGAGGATCCCAAAGTCGCTGAAATCCGCGCACAGCTTGCCGTCGCTGAGTTCAATCTGGAGGAGACCGTGGTCCGTGCACCGACCGACGGCTACGTGACACAGGTCGCATTACGGCCGGGCATGATGGCCGTACCCCTGCCGTTGCGACCGGTGATGATCTTCGTACACGAGGAAGAGCAGTTTTTCATTGGCGCTTTCAGGCAGAACTCCGCTCAACGTCTGAAAGCAGGTTACGAAGCAGAATTCCTGTTTCCGAGCATCCCGGGCCGCGCCTTCAAAGGTGAGGTAGTGGAAGTCCTGCCGACCATCGGCGAGGGTGAAATTCAGGCGGGTGGCTCGACCATCAGCACCGACCAATTGACCCGCAGCGGCCGCGTGGCCGTGAAGCTGCGCCTAAAGGACGATCTGAGCGCATACGAGCTGCCCGCGGGCAGCGATGCGGAGGTCGCGGTTTACTCCGAGCATTTCCACCACGTGTCGGTGATGCGCAAGATCCTGCTCAGAATGAAAAGCTGGCAAAACTACCTGTACCTCGATCACTGAGCGGCGCCGGTGACAACCCCGCTCACGCGCCTCAAGCGCACGGGACTCCATGCAGGCCTAGCCCGTACGGCGGGCAGGTCTGACGTCAGCGAAATAGTTGGTGCCCAACCAGGCTGATATGTTCCTTTTGAAGTGCGGCGCGCCCGTTACGATCACGGATTTGTTCCTCATCGCTTGGCCCAACCCGAGGTCGCCCATCCAAATGCCGGTGAGTGTCTTGAGATCGGTCAAGAGGTGAAGCTTTACCTCGTAACCCGGATCTTTCAGACAAACATCGACATCACCGTCGGCGACGACCAACCACCAGCGACGGTACTTTGACGTGTAGTCGGTGAATTCGAACAACAGTACCGTGCGCTTGTCTTCGAAAAAATCTGTGTCCAGGTTGCGGTGAATATCCCACATCAACAAGGATGGATCGAGGTCCTGCTTGGAAAGATCACTACGCGCCCAGCGGTGTCCCCACACGCCGAGCTGCATAATAATGGGCTTCAGCTCTTCGCCCGCTTCCGTCAATCGGTATGTCACCGTGTCGCGCGTTTCTTCGCGTTCGACCACACCGGCGCGTTCCAGGGATTTGAGGCGTGAAGACAGAAGCGAAGGGGAAATCAGCGGTAAACCTCTGCGCAGGTCATTAAAGCTGTCACTTCCGGCAATCAACTCCCTAATCACCAGATTCGTCCAGCGCTCACCAAGCACTTCCGACGCCTTGGCGATCGGGCAGAACTGTCCGTACCCTTTCATATGCAAATCCCCCAATACGCGGTAGCCCAAGACCGATACAAATATTGTACCAGCGGCACGGACCGCGCACCCGCCGAAGACGCGCCCCGGTACTAACGCCGTACCATAACCCCCTGAAATCATGAACGAAAGTTGCCGCGCGCGCAGCGAGCCACCGCGCCGGGTTGTACTTGCCAACGCGCATACGGTGGACCGCGCCGTACCAGGCGCGTTTCTCGAGCTACAAAAGTTGTACTAGCGGGTTCGGCTTCTCGATCTGACAATGATGCCATCGACACACGCACGCTCACCCTGCCCCACCGAACGAGGAGAACACCATGACGACACTGGATTACGAAAACCGGCCGCCACGCCCAGGCAGGGCGGCGCCCCCGCTGCGCGGCGCTAGAGGAAACCGGCACCCGGAGAACGCAGATCGCGGCGCATTCGTGGCCGCCATGCGCAACGCCGTGGCCGGCGTGACGGTGGTCACTACTGCGGGTCGGGCGGGGTGCTATGGGCTCACCGTAAGTGCCGTGACTTCGGTATCCGCCGACCCGCCGCTGATCCTGGCGTGTATAAACCGGCGCAGTCCCGTCTGCGTCGCGGTGCAGAAAAACGGCGCATTCTGCGTCAACCTGCTGGCGACGCACCAACGTGAGATCGCGGAGGTCTTTGCCGGCCGGTCGTCGCGAGGCCGGGCGTACGATTTTCGCACCGCGGACTGGGAGACGGGTACGGGCGGCGTACCGTATCTCGTCGACGCCGTGTCCTCTTTCGACTGCATACTGGAAACGGCGACCCAATCCGGTTCCCACACCATTTTTGTCGGCAAGGTAGTGGCCGTCCGGTGTGGACGGGGGAGTCCCTTGCTTTACTCCGACCGCGCGTACGGTCGGCCGGACCTCTGGCACTGACCGACGGGGCCGAGGCGAATCACACACTAGATAAATAGTCTTGTAATGAATCGTGCATACGAAAACACCGCACAACGACGAATCACTGGATACAACCGACCGAAGGAGGTCATCATGAACATCACCGCAGCGAAGCCGACCATACAACACCAATCGCGAGACTGGCTCGATCTGGCGCGGGCGCTGGGCACACAGTTTGCCGAGCGCGCCGCCGACTATGACGAGACGATGACCTTCATCGCCGAGAACTATCAGGCGCTGCGCGAGCACCAATTCTTTTCAGCCGGCGTACCCGCCGAGCTCGGTGGCGGCGGCGCCACCTATGAGGAGCTCTGCGACGTTGTGCGTGAGCTGGGCCGACATTGCGGCTCGACCGCGCTGGCCTTTTCCATGCACACGCATCCCGTGCTCGTTAATGTGTACAAGTACCTGCGCGGCGATGAGAAGGCCGAAACGACGCTCAGCAAGATCGCAGCGAATGAACTGGCGATTGCCAACACCGGCGCCAACGACTGGCTGGAGTCATCCGGAAACGCCGAGCGCGTGGCGGATGGCTATCGGGTCACCGCGCGCAAACGCTTCGTGAGCGGCGCCCCGGGAGCACAGGTTTTCTCCAGTACTGCGAATTTCGAAGGCGACGACGGTCGCGAGGTGCTGCACTTCGCGATCCCGATGACCACAGAGGGTGTGCGCATCGTCGAAACGTGGCGCACCATCGGTATGCGCGGGACCGGTTCTCACGACGTGGCGCTTGAGAACGTGTTCGTTCCCGACGCCGCCATTGTCGCCCGTCGGCCCGCTGGAGTCTGGCACCCCATGTGGGACGTGGTGATACCCACCGCCCTACCAGTGATTACTGCTGCGTACGTGGGACTCGCGGAAGAGGCAGCACGCCTCGCCGGGGTGGCCGCGAAAGCGAAACATGCCGATCTGGCGCCTGCGGTGGGCGAGATGGTCAACACATTGACCATCGCCCAGATGGCGTTGTCGGAGATGACGCGGCTGAACAGAAATCACGGTTTCACACCGAACGTCGAGAACACCAACGAGGTGTTCGTGCGCAAGGCCATCGCTACCCGTGCCGTGCAGGAAACGGTGGAACTTGCCGCGGAGCTGGTGGGTGGACCAGGCTTCTTTCAGGGACACCCGATAGAACGAATTGTGCGCGATATCCGCGCCATGCATTTTCATCCGCTGCCGGCGCGACGGCAACAGGTCTTCAGCGGGCGCGTGGCACTGGGACTGGACCCCATCCGCCCGTAGAACGGGGGCGGATCGCTTCGCCCGCGCTCCCGTACCCACGCGCCACCGGGCGTAGCGGAGCGGGTTCGACCACGCGCACGCGGAACACTCGCCGCCCGGCGTTGTCTGTAAGAGTTTGATCTGCGGGGAGAACGGCTTGAAGAGCGTGTTGAGTGTGCACCGCCCACCGGAGATGCACTGGGTGGGCAACGGCTTCCCGGTCCGGTCGCTGTTCTCGTACCGCGATCACGGTCGGGCCTTAAGCCCGTTTCTCCTTTTCGATTACGCCGGGCCCGCCGAGTTCGCGCCGGCCACTGCCCCGCGCGGCGTGGGTGAACATCCCCACCGCGGATTCGAAACGGTCACCATCGTATACCAGGGAGCAGTGGATCACCGCGACTCGGCCGGCAACGGCGGTCACCTCGGTCCGGGTGATGTCCAATGGATGACCGCAGGGTCGGGAATTCTGCATCAAGAGTTCCATTCGCCGGAATTCACGCGCCGGGGTGGGACGCTCGAGATGGTGCAGCTCTGGGTGAATCTGCGGGCCAGGGACAAGCAGCGCGCCCCGCGTTATCAGACCCTGCGTGACCGCGACATTCCAGCGCTTGCGCTGCCGGACCACGCTGGTGTGGTCCGGGTGATCGCTGGCGAGTGCCAACGCCACGCCGGGCCCGCGCGGACCTTCACACCCATAGACGTGTGGGACCTCAAGTTGCACGCCGGCGGCCGGACCGAGTTTGCGCTCCCTGCGGGTCGCCCGGCGGCACTCGCGGTGCTGACGGGCAGCGTGCAGGTAAACGGTGAGGAAGACCCGGTGCGCGATGCGGAACTCGCGATCCTGGGCCCCGAGGGGCGAGGGATTTCACTGGCCGCCGTGGCCGACGCCGCCGTTTTACTGCTCTGCGGCGAACCCATTATGGAACCGGTGGTGGGCCATGGTCCGTTCGTGATGAACTCGGAAGCCGAAATCGCGCAAGCCATCACCGATTTCAACCGGGGCCGATTCGGCCACATCGCGCATTGATGCGGAGCGCACTCGACAGCGGCATCCACGCGGCCGTGAGCGGACGCGCGCCTCTACGCACGAATGGGAGACAGCGTTGAGTAACATAACGCAGCGTGTGGAGCAGGACTGCCGCGTGGGTCAGCCGTGCAGCGCGATCGAGCTGCTCATCGAGTCGCGCAAAAGAGATCTGGGCGGTTTCTCGGTGCGCCGCGTTCTGCCGGTAGCCCGCCGGCGCATGGTCGGGCCGTGGATTTTTTTCGATCACATGGGGCCGGTGGACTTTCCCGCCGGCTGCGGCGTCGAGGTGCAGCCACACCCGCATATCAATCTGGCGACGGTGACCTATCTCTTCGAAGGCGAAATTCTGCACCGGGACTCGCTGGGGAGCGTGCAAACGATCCGGCCCGGCGATATCAATCTGATGGTAGCCGGCACGGGTATCGTCCATTCCGAGCGCGAGCGCAGCGGAGTGCGCGGTACGCGGCACCGTATGCACGGTCTGCAGTTGTGGCTGGCGCTTCCCGAGCGCGACGAGGAGACCGATCCGGCTTTCTACCATTACCCCGCCGCTGATATCCCCCAGGTCGACGTGGGCGGCGTACCCATACGGGTCATGATGGGGACGGCTTACGGCGCCACGTCTCCAGTCCGAGTCTATGCCGAGACCTTGTATGTGGAGGCGCACCTTCAGGCGGGCCAGACGGTGAGTGTGCCGGAGACGGAAGAAAGCGCCGTCTATGTGGCCGCGGGCAATCTCGAAGCGGATGGCGCGGTGATCCCCGAATATTCCATGGCGGTGTTCGGCCCCGGCCCGGGTGTGGTGCTCACAGCCGGCACACAAGCGCGCATCGCCATCATCGGCGGTGAGCGTCTCGGACACCGACATATCGAGTGGAATTTCGTATCCAGCCGCAGAGCGCGTATCGACCAAGCCAAGCAGGACTGGAAAGCGGGCAGGTTCGCAAAAATTCCCGGCGACGAAGACGAGTTTATCCCGCTGCCCGAGTAGCGGGGTCCGACCTAAGACGGCGCCATCGTCCCCAACACGGCGTTCCACTGCGTGAGCCGGGGTTCGGGCGCGTTCGGGATGGCCGGCGTGGTACAACTTGCTTGCCGGCCCGGAAACAATGACTTACTCATGACTTGTCAAGATGTTTCTGCAAAATGCGGGCGCCGCGCGATTGGCCGACGGGTGGTTCCCGGTTTCCTCCGGCCGGCGAGTGTTTTACTCTACGATTTTCGGCGGTAACCGCCGCGCAGTGACCACGAACGGAGCAGCAGAACCGAAAGTTACTCAACCGATCGTCAACAAACCACACAACCAATACAAAGTATGCGATCCGATACCTTGGCCGGTTCGACTTCCAAACCCGAACTATCTTCCAAACTGCACGAAGGGGTCGAGCTGCTACGATCCACGATCAACAAACTGGAAACTACCCGAATCGAACCTGCTCACCAACTCGAAATCACCGACCGCCTCGGTCGCATAATGATTCAGCAGCTGGGACCCGCTTACCGAAATCGTTACCCGAAGAACTCACTCTCCCAATCCAGGGACCCGGAGTCGCTCGTAGACTCCTTGATCGACCTGCACAGAGAAATCGCTCGACAATACCGCATTACCTTCAGGTTGCTCGCGGGCGACACACCGTTGGACGAAGACGCCATAGCACCGAGGCTGAAGGCCGCCTACGGTGCGCTCGTGCATCACAAGCAGGCCCTCCTTATCGCCTACGAAAACTATCGCATGGAACCGGAAGGCATCTGGCGGGAGATACACAACACATACCAACAGATCCGCACGTCGGACCTCGAGTATATTCGTGTTCCGGGCACAGCAGACTTGACTATCGAGAAAGTCTACAAGCATACGGTGCTTCTCGGCTTGAGCAACCCCTTTCACCTGCCGTTTCGAGCCATCAACAAGATCGACAAGACTCTGTCGGTCTGGCTCAAGAAAGCGACCTTGTCCGACCGGCTGACGTCGGTCAGGAACCGGTGTGTGTTCCTGATCGACGCTTTACTGGATGCGCCGGCGATCCCGTTGCTATCCGACACCGGAATTCCCAGATTCCGTGAGTACCTGTTTCTGGAAACCTTCAATCTGGCGCTCGACCTTCGTCGCCGTCTGGGCTCGCTCGCCGATGACACCAGCCAGCACAGCGGCATAAGCATCGAGCAGCTCGCAAAACTCGAAGAGGTGAAGACGCTGCGGCTCCTGGTCAAGAGATGGGGTTCGCACAAAATTCGCTCCTCGAAGCGAACCGCCCACCATGCGCGCTGCGACCTGGCCATCGGTACGCTGTCCGTGACCCATGCCATTCGGACCGTAGCCGACAACGTGCGGCGCGAACCGACCGACATTGTGTTGAGTGAGGACATCGAACAAACCGGGTTCTCACAGCGCATGGCGCGGCATCGAAACGTTTTCCAGGTGTCCGGGGACTGGCAGATTCGCGATTCCGGAGACCACGGCTTTCGGCTCACTTTCGCGAGCTCACAAGAATCACGGATACAAGTCAACGAACTGGTGGCAGTCAAACCCCGGGACGGATCCCAAGACTGGCTTACCGGTTTCGTGCAATGGGCGAGAATCGATGGAAACCGGGTTCTGGAAATCGGTGTCCGCACGCTTTCCCCGGACGCCCGGCCGGTTTCGATTCATTCCTATACCACGTGGAAAGGCGCGAAGGGAGTGTCATTTCTCGCATTGCTGTTGCCTGCGACAACCGCCTCACCTGAATCCATTATCATCCCGGCGACCGAGTTGTACGACGCGGACATCGATGTCGTCGGTTGTTCCGACAACGGCGCGTGGACGATCAGGCTCAAAAGAATGATCAGCGCCGAACCGTCGTTTTACTGGTACGAAATCGAATCGCGAGTGCGGGACGGCGGGAACTTGGCGCCGGTGTCCGACTACGCCTCGGCACGGCGCGCCAAAGACGGGGCCGCAGGGTCACTCTGAACCCCGTCCGCCGCTCGGGTCCGCGGCCGGACACCAGCGAGCCGGCACACGAAGGGCCCTTCGCCGGCGTGGATGGTTGGCGAGCGGGCCGGGGCGCTGGCGCGTCATGGCGCGGCGGCGGTAGACTGCGCGATGATGAGCAGGGCATTTGTGAAGGAACCGGATGGGGACCAGGTCGCCGACGATCAGCCGGAACGGGTGCACAGCGATCTGCCCAACTACATCACGCCCGCCGGACTGACGAGACTCGCCCGCGATATCGGCCGGCTGGAGGCCGAGTGCGTCGAACTCGCAGAGCAAGAGGGACTGTCGGCGAACCACCGACTGCGGCAGTGCCAGCGCGATTTGCGCTATCTGCGCGAACGCCTGCGGCGCACGATACCCACCGAAGTGCCGCAAAATCCGCAGCGGGTGCAGTTCGGCGTGACCGTCACGCTGGCGGACGGGAACCACGCGCAGTACGTTTTTACGCTGGTCGGCGAGGATGAAACCGACATCGAGGCCGGACGGATCAGCTGGGCGTCTCCGATCGGCCGACTCCTGATCCACCGCGAAGTGGGCGACACGTTTGCCTGGCCGCGCGGCGACGGTTTCCTCGAGGTGGAAGTCGTCGAGATCTCGGCAATGACGTAGCTGCGTTGTTATGCCGCTCCGGCGCAGAATGCGCCGGAGTGCCGGGAACCGCCTCAGGGTAGACGCTCGCCACCGAGCCGCTGCAAGCGCTCCCTGTCCTCAGCCGGCAACTCGTCCAACCATGCCGCCTCGGCACCCGACGGCGGCAGGACGCGCCCGAATTCCACCATCCTCTCCGGCGCCAGTTCGAGCAGGTACACCCACACCGAGAACACCGGCACAGCGGCCGCCGTCGCCACGTCTTCGGTCAAGCGCTCGATCAAAGTGTTCAGCGTCGTCGCGCTGCGTCCGGCACGTATGCGTCCGTAAACGAATACATGGTCGTGCGCCAAAGGCACTCCGCCGATGAAATGATCGCCGGGCGCCACGTCTTGAAAGATGACCTGCGCGAACGAGGCCGGGGCGCCCGTGACATCGGCGTGCGCACGCGTCACGGCTGCAGCGATCCGCGACTTCTGGTCCGACCTCAGCCACCCGCGGACCGCGGTACAGGTATACGTGGGCATAAGCGTTCCCTCCATAGCCAACTTCTTGATGCGCCGGACCTTATCTCAAGTCGTTCCGACTTGGCGACCGCCGGCGTAACACCGTACTGCAATCCCCCGTACACCGATCACCCGGGCAGTATCCGCCACGGGCGGCGGCTCTACGCCACCGAATCCAGCGCCATCACTTCATAAGTGACGAGTATGAGAATGTCATGGACCGATTCGCCGGCCGCCGCCACCAATTCTTTGGGCAGGTCGACGGCAACGGACACCGATTCAGCACCCACCGAAAGCGCAGTCTCGAAATGGGCCGACGCCGCATCCAGCGCGGCATCATAAACGAACGCGGCCGTATAGGGCAGGACCCCACCGGGGCCGCTCAAGTCGGGCAACTCGACGGCATCCCAGTTCTGCGTATCCACGTCGTCCGCGATGACCAGTTTCAGGCTGGTGACCGTGACGCCACGTGAGCGCACGTAGTAAGGGAACTGCTCGACACCCAGGGACAACGTCATCCTGTGCGCTTCCTCCCCGCCGAGATTCAAAAGCCGGGACCACTCGTCGCTCATTGCGTGCCTGACACTCATCAGCGTATTCAGGGGATCGCCGGAATCGAAGTAGCTTTCCAGTTGCGAGGAAAGCGCTTGTTCGACCTCCGACCTGAAAGCATCGCCGCCATCTCTCGCCGTATAACCCACCTGGATGATGACGTCGCTGATGGTGGAATAATCGAACTGCGCGAGTTCCGGTTTATTGAGTTTCAACTTCCACGTGCTGATCACGCCCGCACCCTCGAACGGTAAGTAGCGTTCGTCACGGTATTCCAGCACGAACAGCCCACTGTCCGATTGGGCCGAACTCATCGCAATCGACTCCACGGCCCCGAGGTTCCACTGAAATTTTTCCTCTTCCTCTCCCGGCTCCGGAACCACTCGGATACGATCGCTTTGCAGCGTCAGCGTCGACGACAGTGAGGTGAACGGTCCGGTGAGCGCCGGAATCGTCACGCTGACGTTCTTGATGCGCCGGAAATAATGCCCCGGATAGTCGAAATCGAAAACGGCCTCGGGAATCTCGATGAAACATTCCCCGGTTTCTCGTAATACGATCAAGGCTTGCGGATTCAGCTGCGCCAGTGACACGAATTTCTTCAGTTCGTATTCGCGCTTGTTGTTGTTGAGGAACTCCGCCTCCAGTCGCTGCAGGTCGTGGTGCAGACGTTCCCCGGACAGTATTCCCTTTTTCAGGCCGTCCCAATACCCGTACGCGACGAACGCCGAGGCATATTCTCCCGATTCTCGCTGGTAGGCCTTCTCGCACCGCTTGGCGAGCTCATACGCGAGCTGGTAGCTCTGAAAGTAGATCGAAGAAATCTGGGAGACCAGCCATCCATACAACTCCTCGCTGGTGAATTTGGTCACCATATAATCCACGACTTCTCTCGATTGCTCGATCTGGAGCTGATGACTGTCGCGGTTTTTTTCCGCAAGCTGCACCTGAATCTCGGCGGCCAATATCTGTTGCTCGGTCTGCTGGAGTTCCTTTTTCGCGGCCCGCTCCTGGAATTTCCATTCGTCCCAACGTCGCTCATGCTGAGCGTCCACGCTGAGCTTGTTGGCTTCGTAACTCAAGGCGGCGGACTCGTTGCGGAACCGGCTCGCCTTCGCACCTTCGGCAGCACCCAGATTGCTGCCGCCGAAGGAGATGCCGAAAGTGTATCCAAACTTCTGCGGAGGACCGCTCAAGCTGAAGCTCAAGTTGGGAATCATGTTCAAGTTCGATGCCCGTCGCTCCACGACGCCGGACTTGTTCCGTTTCTTTTCGCTCTCCGAAAGCTTGTCGGTGGCGCTTTTTTCCTTGTCCGAGCGTTTTTTCAAATTCGCGTAGTAGTCGATGCGCTCCTGGACCAGATCCCTGGCCTTTTCCAACGCCGTCAGATTCTGTCGCGCTTCGTCGACCTGCAGGTTGCGGATATCGGTGGACGCCTTCAGCACGGCCTCCTCGTGCTCGCTGCGCATCAACGCCAACCCTTCGGCGTCGCGCTTTTCCAACACCGACAGGAGCTGCGCACCCAGTCCCTTGACCACCATGCAGTAGTCGACCGCCTTCTGTAGCAGATAGGTAAAGCGATAATGCGGGGCCGGCATCGACAGACTGGACAGGGCGGAACCGATATCCACGCCCGCGGCGCGCGCGCGAACCAGCAATCCGGGATCGATGGGGGGCTGAAACAGCGGCAGTTGCTGCACTACGCCCTCGATGGTCATGCAGTGGCGGATCTTGAACAGCCGGTCCTCGACCGTATCCCAATAACTCAGCAAATTCGGATTGCCCGGAATACAAAAGTACAGCGGCGGTAACGAGCCGCCGGCCGCCCCGGACGCCGACGACAGGTTCAGCACGTTTTCGATCTCGACCACGGCGTTGGAAAACGCATCCAGATCCCCGAGCTCATTGTAGGAGAGCGCCTGAACTTCCAACGGCGGCAGCTCAACCGGACGATCGCCGAGAATCTGGTAGGCGAGGATATAGTACTGCGTGGCCTCGTTGATGGACTCGATCGTGAACTGCTGGTACAGATAATCGCCCCAGGCGATGAGGTTGTCGAGATACTTCATCACGATCGCCTTCATGTAGGCGACCGGACGCAACGCTGCGATGGCGTGGGGATCGAACGGATTCTCGAGCCAGATCCGAATCTGTTCCTCGGTCTGTTCTTTCAGGGCCAGCGTGTCTGCGTCCGCTTCTGACGGGTCGGCGGCCAGTGCACTCAACATATCGTATATCGAGTCGGCGGGATGCCCGACCTCGTTTTCGTACAGATCGAAAAACGGCTTGAACTGCCAGAATCGCTGTGCGCCGTTTCCCGATGAACGCGAGGTGGGATCGAAGACATAGTGAAACCACGTCTGTGCCTCCTGAAACTGCTGGTTCTTGCTCAGCATGGACCCGATCAGGAGCGGCAAGTGGAAGAACAACTCCCAGTTGTAAAAGCCGTAAGCGTCGGTATCTGAAAACGAAAAAGACCGTTTGGGATAGCGCGCTCCCACCCGCCCGCTCGGTGCGTACGTCGCCGAGAAATAGTCCTCGCTTTCGCTTTGCAGGGACCGCGCCAGTGCCGCCCCGATACCTTCGCCGTTCACCTTCTTGATCAGCTCGCCGACGTAGGGGTGGTAAAACGAGTCGAATCGGTAATTCCGCTGCATCACGGGATAAAACTGCGTCACCTCCGTGGGTTGCGATATCGCGGTATCGAGGAGGATTCCGCTGTCGACGAGGGAGCCATTCAGCGCACGTCCGGCCACCAATGTGGCCTCTCTGGTCGCCGGAAACGCTTGACCGGCGCTTACGGTGATCGGACCGGTGAGCCCGTGCGCGGCGCTTTGTACCGAACTGCCGAGCGTGTCATAAATACCGACCCCCGGCGTGACATCGATGAGGTAACTGTCGAGTACGCCCAAGTATTCCCGGTCGGTGGCGACGCCGAGTCCCGCCGAGACGGGCGATACCAGGTAGCTGCGCTCTTCATCGCCGTAAAAGAAAGTGTCGTGGGCCGCAAACTGCTCATACTGGTGCTGGATCGGAACGCGAAACGTTCCCGGTGTGCTGGCGAGCAAGGACACGTAATGCGTAGAGACGCCCGCTTCGATTTCCGGGATTTCCAACTGTGCGGTGCCCTCCTCGACGTAAGCATTCCCCAATAACGACGTGTCCGTAGGTGCGGTGATGGTGCGATAATCCGCGATCCCCAGCAGCCCCGCGAGAAATTCCAACCAGCCGGAGATGTCCTGCGACTCGATCGCGGACATGTTTTTGCTCAATATGTTGTATTCGAACCGGCCCTCGTTGAAATGATAAGTATTGCCGTCCGTGTAGTGCAGAGTTTGTATGCACTCAACAGTGATGACGTCGCTCTTGAGGGTCGAGTAGAAGTGAAAGTCTCCCGGGACCGCAGGCGGCAGGTCATCCTCGATGAGCGCCACCGCCGAGCGGTGCAGATCGGACTGCAGAAACGCCTCGGACCGCCGCGCCGTAGTCCAGCCGCCGTTCTGGTATTCACTCAAGAAACCGGTGATTTCGAAATAGTTGAATGTTCCGGTCAGACTTTCCTCGGCCTGCTCACGGAGCTCGGCGGTATACTGCTCCCACGAATCCGCGTCCAGGGTGTCGACCATGAACTCGATCGTGTCGTCGAGTGTGGCGTTGAGAACATCGGCCCACTCTTGAACCGAGGAATAGCCTTCCAGGTACAGGCTTTCCGACTCACCGAACAAGCCGTAGTCGAAATGCAGAAGATAGTGGAGGTAGTCTTCCCACGCGGTGCGCTCGAGATACGCCTCGACCTGTTCGTTCTGCGCCTGCGCGTCGAAGTAGTCGGTGCCGGCCATTTGTTTCTCGACCAACCCGGGCCAGAACAGGTGCAGGCGCCGATTGATCACGATCGGTAGGACCTGGTCAGCCTCGATCTCCGCGTCGAGCTCCTCCCACGGCGACCACGCCAACCCGTCGCGCAACCGATAGAAGTACTTGCGCGGAATGCCGCGCGTTCGACCGACCACATGAAGCCGGTCGACGCCTTCGGAACCTCCTGATTCGTCCTCGAGCTCCCGATAGGAACCCACGACCTCGATGTTGGAGGCCTCGTCCAGTTGCTCCAGATACCGGAGCAGGGACTGTTCGGCCGCCTCCTGAGTCACCTCGCTCTGTAGTAGGACGCTCTGTGCCGCTGCGAACAATTCGGATTTCGCCAACCGGAGATCGGGCTCGATCCAGTTTTCCGGATACAGAAAGACCTTCCGGTTGGCCTCCCACACACGGTAGTTCTTGCGCCAATCCCATTCCTGGGGACTGTCGACCTCGACAAACTCCCGCTCGAGATTCAAGAGGCAGCGCTGCAGAAACAACTGCACGGAACTGAGCGCCAGCTTGAGCCGCGAGGTCGACATGCACGCCGACATCTCCGCATCGATCAGGTAGTGATTGTAGAGCTCCACGGTCGTGGCGAAATCCCGCTGATAGAGCATGTACGCAGTCAGGGCATCCCGCTGTTTCTCCCGCAGGGCGTTGCGAAGCTCGGGGGCCACCTCGTACCAGTGCTCGAGGTCGTAGCGGCCGCGCGCCGCGAGCTTGATGTCGGCGCCATCCGTGGCCTCGAGGTCCAACACCGACCAGGCCTTCAAGCGCGCAACCGTGGTGCCCAGGTCCCGCGCCATTTCCACCACCGCACGCAGGAACACCAGGTGGTCGGTATCGGCCAAACTGTCCAGCGACGCGGCGAGCAGTTCCGCCCCGGCGGCGTACTGCAATTCGTCAAACGACCAGTCCGCGGCGGTGGCCCAGTCGTAGAGAAACACCAGAAGCGTGCGTTCCGACTCGTTCCAAACCCCGCTTGCGATCAAGTCGTCGATCTCCGCGTTTTCCGTGGTGACATCGATCAAGTCGGGATTCGTGATCTTCTCCAGCTGCGAGAATAGATCCGCATCGGAATCGCTGAACAAATCGCGCATATCGAGCACGTGCGCGAGGCGCTGCCAACTCAGAAATCCCTGCAGGTTCTCCGCGCGTTCCGCGAACGGAAAACCCGCCGGCCGCAAGAGCGCGAAACTGTGCGCGTGTGCGTCGAGTAGCGGCAGTTCCGCGTGCGTAACGGCGAACCTCGATACGAGGAGCGCGGATTTTTGCACGCGCCTGACGGATGAGAACTGCTCGGCGAACGTGATTTCGGTGATCTCGAACTGGGATTCATCCAGCGGCTCGGTCACGTAGCGGTAGCGGGCCAGGATATCGGTGAGGGCGTCGTCGCCGAGCAAGCGGTCGATCGCCTCGTTCGTCTCCAGGAACGCAAAATGCGTCTCGATGAAATCCTCCTGCTCCTCCTCTGGCAAAGCGGAGCCGCCTTCGATGAGGGCGAACGCCTCCTGGACGTGCTCGGCCGGCACCGCCGCGGCCAGTTTCTCCTTACCGCTTTCAATATAAAACGGATCGAGAAACGCCTCGATCACATAGTCTCCAGACCCATCCGAACGCGGGACGATCGCGGTGAGCAGCGTGTCGGCGACCGACAAATCGAGCTCCCAGGCCTGGGCGACGATCTGTGCAACGACCTGGACACTGCTCGCATCCCGGCCGTAGCGGTTCAAGAGGTCGAGCAGGTTTCGATAGCGGTCTTCCACGCCAAGCGCCGGATCGAGTGCATCGCGCAGTGCGGACGCGGACAGGAAATACAAGCGGTCTTCGAGGTATTCCCGGTCGTCGGTAGTGAGCGGGTCCTCGCTCGCAATCAAGTCCAACACCGGCTCGATCTCGCTCTGGTCGACAAATTCCGCCAGTCTGGTGGTCAGCTGATCGATCAACGGGGTGCTGGTGAACTCGTACTGCGCCCAGACGCCGCGCACCGCACTTTGGATTTCAGCCAAAAGCTCGCCGATGGTGGCGGCCGGCATTTGTTCCCGGTCGACGCTCTGCGATTCGTGCAACAGCAAGTAACCGAGTTCGGAAATGGAAAACGCGGATGCCTGCACCTGTGCGACGGCATCCACGAAATCAAGGAGCGCCGGCGGTCTCGGCGCCGACCACAGGTCCTCGCCGATCAGACGCACCGCGAGAAGATAGTCGTCGATAGTCAGATCGAGCGCTCGGCACAACGACGCAATCCGGTACAAGCGGCTGAGATTCGTCAGAGTCAAGGCGTCGTCGACGACGCCGGCGTTATCCAGCAGGGTTTCGGCAAGCCGGCCCGCCTCCGGTTCGGTGACCTCCAGTGCAGCGGCAATCGGCGCCAGATGTTCCGAGATCAGCGCACCGCCGGACGCCTCCACGGCCAGTTGTGTGCGGTCGGTTTCGTCGAGCACAAACGCTTCCTCGGGGGGATTCAATACCGCCTGATTCACGAACTGTGATTCGTAAAACGAACGGTAGTCCGGGTCCGTTTCATCCAGCGCCGTATCCAGATCGGCCCACCAGCTTATCGCTTCCAGGGGATCGAGCTTTAGACGTTCGCACACCCGCTTGAGGGCCGAAACCTGGGAGAGGGTGAGGCGGTCGATGCGCTCGACGGCAAGTCCGCTGAGTACGCGTCCCAACTGCCAGATCGACCAACCGGTCCTGCCCTTGAGACGCAGGAACTGCTGCATGCGATTGAAGGCTTCTTTCGATAACAGCCGCCTTTCGAACACGGCGTTGTCGATCGGGCGCAGAACCGCCCCTTCGATATCGCACACCGACTCCGCATCACTGAAATCCACACCGATGCGTTCGGCCGCTTGGACGTAGTCCACTTGGAGCAGTTGTCGCAGGTCATCGTAGGTCAGACCGCTGCGCTGCAAAAACGCCGGAACCCGCGCCAGCTCGGCGCGCCAGCCGGTATCGGTATACCCCCACTTGCGACCCACTTCCGCGAGTGTGCCCGCCGGGCCGGTGAGCAGCTTCAACTCTGCCTCGGTAAGCCCGAGGTGCGCGCTGGAAACCTGGTCGAAACCGGCGCCGGACACGCCGGGGATATTCAGCACCGTTTCCATGAGCCGCCAGCGGGGCACGTCCATGTGCTCCAGATAATGATCGGCTTCGGCGTTCCAGAGCCGAAACGGCAGATTCAAAGGAAATACCGCTTCGCTCAGAACCTCGTACGCGGGCGCAACGACATGCTCGGGGTTCGCCTTGAGTTCCGCCTCCGTCCAGGAGGTCTGGTACCGGCTGTCGTCGGTCTCGCCCGCAATCGCGCGCTCGAAGATCTCGTTGACGAGATCGATGTAGGGCATCAGGGTATTGGTGTTCTGGCAATCCAGCCGGATGTCGCCGATGTCCGGACGCCGTGCAAACAGGACGTCGAGACCGGTCTTGTGTACCGCCCCCCCGGGACCGGGAATCTTGACGTACCCCCCACCGCCGACTTCTCTCGTGACCAGGCTCTTGCCAAGGTATTCGAGGAGATCGACCAGGTAGGCGGCGGGACTGTACACCGAACTGCAGTGCTCGCAGGCACAGAAACTCTGCGTACCGAACAGGTCACGGTAAGTCGGTATCGCCAGGTCGTCGGCGTCGTCATCGGCCGCCACATTTACACCGCCACCGATGGCGTAAATCTCCGGCGCGCCCTGCACGTCGCCGTAGGCAGCGAGCACGTTGGTCGACACCGCTGCGACTTTGTCCGCATTGCCGAACACGTCTTCGGCGACGCGCCTACCTCCGAGTTTCTTGGCGTACCGATCCACGAACTGGGCGCGCCCCAGACGGGCGACCTCCCGCGCCGACTTCAGGCCGTCCGCGTACAGGGATTCCACCACATCGAACCGGCGGTCCGCAGGCGCGACCCGGTACAGCCGTTGGATGCCCTTCAAGGTCGCCTCCAGCGCACCGCGATCGTCGCCGACGATACCGGCGTCATTCAGCGCCCGGGGCACGGAGGCCGCACCATAGTCGAAGTCCGGGTTCGCCTTGAGAAAGTCGTGCAGAACGGGCTCGGCAAAGGTGTCGCTGCGCAGGATATTTGCGGTGGTGTGTTCGCGTGAAAACGCACGGGTCACCGTTCGGCGCATCGCCTCCACGTGCTTGCGCACCCGGTCAGGCTTGCGGGTGCCGCCCACCGAATCCGGCACCGAATCGAGGGATTTCGCGAAGCGCTGCCAGTCCGCATCCTGCCAGTAGGCCAACGTTCCGAGTTGTCCACCGCTACCGAGTTCTCGAACCAGCGCTTCCACGGTCGGAACGTGGTAAGAGGCCAAGACGCCCCCCTGCAGGGCCAGCTTCACCCGCGACGCGTGTCGACCGGCGGCCGGATCGGCTTCGAGCGTCGTCCAGAACGAAGCGTCGTCGCCGTCGTGGGACAAATACAGGTCGACCAGATTTTTCTGCGCCGTCTTCGGCACTTTGACGGCGGTGAGCAGCTCTCCCAAGCCGGTGCGGTCCAGTTCCGGATTGCTTTCGAGCGCACCGCCGATCGCAAGTTGCCGCAGCCCATCGCGGAGCGCGTCGATCTGCTGTGCGTACTGCCGGTCGATGACATTGCGCTCGATCGAGGTGCGCAATGCCTGCGCCAGGACCTCGGGCCGCTGCCAGACCAGGCCTTGAACCGTGGCCGGCAGGCCGGCGCGGAACAGACCGTAAAAGAGCGGCGCGGGCACGCCGGACCGCGAGGCGAAACGCGCACTCACCAGATAGTGATCGAGCTTGTCCTGGGGCAGGCCGGTCTTGCCGAGTAGATACTCGAACTGCCGGTCGTCGATGTTTCGCGGGTCGAAGTCTTCGTTACATTTGTGCACCCGTTGTTCGGTGCCGGCGAACTCGGTCGCGCCCGCGTACGCCTCGTTACCGACCACCAGATCGATGCGCACCGACCTGCCCACGGCGAAATGAAGGGCTGACTGGGCGACGATCCCCGCGCGCGTGCGGGCCGTGACCTGCAGGTCCGGGGGACACTGGGAGTCCCATTGATAGCCGATCTCGTAGCGGCCGGTGTCATCCGTTCGCACCGCCCCGAGCGGCTCGGCACCGCTCAGGCTGACGGCGGCGGCGGTGACCGTGGCACTGCCCGGTTCACCGGTTGTCGAAGTCAGCCGCCCGCGCACCCACCAGCGCGGATCGTCAGGGTCCGGGCCCGGCAGCCCGTTTGCGGCCCGCCGCAGCACCAGTATCACGGAGAAACCGTTATCGGACGGATCGAAATCGGAACTCCGCACCACTTCCAGAGGCCGCCCCCGGATCGAAACCTGGTACCCGATGCGCTGCGCGTCCCAATTTGCGCGCGTGACTCCCGGTATCCGCACCGCCACCATCCCCTGGGCACCGGACACGCGTGCATCGCTGGTCCAGACTTGACCATTCGGCAGCACGTAGGTCAGCACCAACCGCACCCCGGCGGCGGGCCGGCCCCGTGAATGGGTGAGGTAGATGAATAGTCGCACCGATTCGTCACCGCCGTCGGCCGGGACGCCGATCGGCCCGGACGGTATACCGCCGCCGTCCGCGGGTACACTGGCGGGACCGGACGGTACTCCGGCGGCATCCGGTTGCGCGACGCCGATGTCGATCGCCGAACCGGTGCGCGTCGCGCGGGGCAGACCCACGCTGACCACCTCCAGCGGCCGGTCGGCAACGCGTACCGACGGCTCAACGCTGGACCAGTCGAGGCGATCGTGCAGACGATCTGCAATCTCGAAACGCACTCCCCCGCTTCGGTCGGAGACCTGCTCTTTGCTTTCCCAGAGCTCGCCGTTCCTGCGCCTCACCGACACGCGGAGTTTTGCTTCCGTAACCGGCCGGTTGTCCTCATAGCGCAAACGAAACCGTATAGTCTTCATAATGGGCCTCCTTCAGTCCTTGACTCTTCCGCGAGATCTGCGCCGCTTCGTCGGATGCGCGGGCTGATTCAGATCGTCACTGCTGATGCATCGATTCGTTTTCGTGATTCCGCAAAAAATAAATCTGTCCCCGTTTCACGGCCGGTTTACCTGGGGCTGAACTCGAGACAGGCCGCCCAATTGACCGGCCCCATATTGGGGACCAGAATCTCGGACAGCAGCACGCCTTGCGGCCGTGCCGGATGGACGGATATCGGATCGCCCACACTTGGGAACAGCACGCGATCGACCCAGGGACGAGGAGCGTACGGCGGCGTGAGACGCATTTCCGGCACGATGTCTCCCGGACCGTAAACCCGCATTGGATTCAGCAACCCCCGCGATATCAAATGCCCCCTGGTGAGGTTGATGGTGCGGAATAGTGGTCCATACCTCAGCAACCAGGTGTTCTCGGGAACGATCACAGGTGCCAAGCCGGGCAGGACTTCGCCGTGGCCGAAAAGAGTAATTTCCGGGCTGGTCACCGGCGTATAGGGATTGCCGCGGGCGCGCTGCGTCAGCGTGTCTGGCGGCATACTTTCAAGCAGCCGTCTTCTCGCAACACTCGGGTTAAAGCTGCCCGCTTGCTCGGCAACGTCGTCGACAAAATCGGGCGGGAGAGGATTCACGAAGGGCGGGTCACCGCTACCGCCGCCGCCGCTGCCGGTAGGGCCACCACCACCGGTGCCGCCGCCCGCCGCCCCCCGGGGCGGCGGAGAGCCTCCACCCCGGCCGCGCGCACTCAGGGTTTCGACTTGCGAAACGGTCGCCCCGGAACGCCCGAGCGGGACGTCGTCGACGCGTCGCGCGCTTTCCTCGACCAGTTCCGACGCCGCCGACAACATGCGACCGCCTTTCACCGGGATGTCCTCCCATCCCGGCGCCAGCTCCGCGCCGGTCACGAGTTCGGCGACCCCGCCGGTGACCGCGAGCCCCAAACGCGAGGACTCAGCCGGATGCGTAATCGCCCAGGTGAACGCCTGCCGGCCGCCCGCTGCCAGCACCGGACCCACGAGCGCCGCTTCTTCCACAATCAACACCCCGGCCGCCGGCGCGAGCGGGGCGAGCATCGCCGCATCGGCGATGTTTTTCGTCGATGGCGGCGGGACGTAGTCGGGGGTTTCCGGCGCGTGCGCGTTGTCGTGGCTCATAAAGAACCACAACAAAAACCATCTCGCTTGTTGCCCGTCGGGGTCGACGTTCGAGATCGGATTCCCGCGCACGAACAGATAGCGGTTCACGCCATCGGAAATTCCCTGTGGGTCGGCGGCGCACCACCTGGCGAGCCAGGCGGCGCAGTATCTCATTCCATAGTAATCGAACCCGCTTTCCTCATCGCGTTCCTTGCCGGTATAACGATACCGTTTCGGACTCTCCTCGACCACGCCGGTGCCGGCGTGGTAAGCGGTGGTGCCGTAGGGATGAAATTCCTCGTAGGCGATGATGACGCCGTCGCCGTCCAGCTCGATGCTGGCGGAACCCAGGTGATTACCGAGCTGGTACCGATCCAGGGACTCAGGCTCCGCCAGGCGTTCGCCGTCGGCCACGGTTTGCGTATCCACCAGCGCGATGCGACGCTGGTCGTCCATGATGTGCAGAGTTTCCCGCTCGAGCCGCATCTCGCCCGCCACCTGCTCGCGGTAGATCTCCCACTCACCCAGATAGATGCGCTCTTTGACCGTCGAGCCGTTCGTTTCGACGACCTTGCGCGTGCGCTGCCCGCCGGCCTCGTAAACGTAGTACGCGTGCCCGCCGCCGTCCAAATCCACGTGCTGCAAACGCTCGGCGAAGTCCCAATCCAACTGCCGGAGATGCGGCAGGCGGGTCATACTGCCGTGCGCGTTGTGCGCGTAAGACTCATCGAAAGGCAGCGCCGGATCGCCGAGCGTGGTCGCCAATAAGTGGTTGCTGTCCGGCGCATACTGGTAATGGCGCGTCCAACCTTGGCCGCCGGCGCGATGCGCCATGCTCAGCATGTTCCCGACCGAGTCATACGTATAGGTCTGCGTGTAACGGCGCATGGCGCCGCCGTCGTTCGGGTGCGGTTCGGGTCGCCAACCGGCGCCCGGCGACGGGGAGGCGCCCTGTCCGGCGTGTTCGCGCCCGTTGGCTTCGATCAAGCGGTAGATCGGATCGTAGACATAGTCGGAATGCGGGGTGACGACCTGATTACGGAAGAAATGCGTCTGTTGCGCCTCGTCACGGATCTCGGAGATGTGTCCCGCCGGATCGTAACTGAATCGGACATCCTGTAGCGGGTCGTCCACACCCCGAGCGCTGGCCAGGCGCATCAACCGGTACGTGTCCGGCTCGTAGTCGTAATCCGTGACCACCCCGTTGCCGTACTCGATACGCCGCCGCTGGCCTTTAGCGTCGTACTCGATCGTGCGAACATACGGTTTTCGCTGACCGCCGTGCGCGGCGGCATCCACCGCATCCAGCGCTCCCGATTCGTCATAGCGAGACCAGGTTTGCGAGCCGGGATTATCCGGATTGTGTGGCGCCACCCTTTGGGTGACCCGATTCAGCGCATCGTATTCCACGGCGCTTTCGAACGTCTGCGATTCGAGGAGGGCGTCACGATCGGCGCTGTTCCAATCCAGGGTGTGCCGGTATTCGCCGGCCAGGGTGCGCCGCTCGCTCAAGATGTTGCCTTTGAAATCCTGTTCAAGGATCTCGATCCGTCCGGCCTGATCGTAGCTTTCGAAAGCCGCGCCGATCAGGTTCAGGGCCCGGGCATCGGCGGCATCCGCACCGTCGCTGTCGTGGTAGTTCAGAACCGCGATCAGTTTGTCCGCGCCCGCTTCCGTGACCCAGCTTTCGGTGGGGCGGTTCAGTGCGTCGAACTTACGCGTGAACATCCGACCGCGATCGTCCCAGGTCCGTACCGGGCTACCCAGTACGTCCGGCAGCATCCGCGTCTCGCCGCCATCCATGCTGTACTGGCGCAGCGCCGGTTTCGGCGTTTTCTCATCGGCAGGCGGAAGCATGTTGTGGGCATACTGCATGACGGTATTACCGCGGCCGTCAATCACGGTCAGGGTGGTGCCTTCGATATCCAATACGCTCTGCGTCTCGTAGTGTCCGAAATCGCCGTTGTCTTCGAGCGAGCAAACCACGCGGCCCAGTGCGTCGGTGTAAGCCACGGCAGGCGTGTCCGCGTGGGCGACGGTTTTCTCGGCAGCCCGGCGCTCCTCGGTGCCCAATCCACCGCCGATGCGCGCCGCGTACCAAGTCGGCCGGTACTCGTCCGCAGCGAGGCCCGCGAAATAATGTCCGACATGCGGATCGTTGGCCGGATCGTCATCGACCGATCCGTCGTCGCGCGTAAGAAACAGCGTATCGTTGACGTCCCAGTGGACCTGCTGCCAGGGACTGAATACCGTTTTCGAGTACGTGTGGTTGGGGTTGAGCTGGCAGTCGTTACGACCGGCCGCGTCGTAAAACAAAATCGGCGTCACCCCGACCTCCACGAGCGCCGGATCGTCTTCGTACTCGTGCGTGACGCTGAAATACGGTTCGTATTGTTTGACCGGATTGCCCTTGTTGTTGAGTACCGTGCGGCCGTTCCCGACCCAGCGTACCTCGTCGCCGGTATCGACCTCTTCGATACGCCCGTCCGGCGTTCGCTGCCGCGCCACCCCCGGGCGCGCCTGCGCTTTCACCATCACGACATTGCCCCCACCGTCGGAGTATGCGTACTCCTGCAGGAAATCCGTGCGCGGCGCCGTTGCGCCGAAATAGTGCCGCGTATAACTCTTCGTGTACGCGAACGCGGGCTGCCCGGTACTCGCATCATAAAACTGATACGTCAGTTCGGTGGAAGGGTGCTCCAGGTTGTCGGCTTCGGTCGCCGCATCGGGGGCCGGCGCTTCGCCCTCGGCGAGTCCGGGCACCTTGCCCATGACCGCGGTCTTCACCACCCTACCCAGCGCATCGAATTCCACGCCCGACCAATTGTGATTCGCATCGCGCATGAAGACCGGTTGCAGGGTGCGATAGTCATTCACCACGACGGTCTCGTTGGCCTTGGCGTCGCGGCTTCGCACCGGCAGCAGCAGATAATCGTCGAGTGTTGTCCAGGACGTATGGCCCAGCGCATCGCGCGCGCCCTCCGGTAAGTAAAACCGCGACGCGGGATCGGTGCCGTAGAGGGCGGTCCCGGACGGCGCCCACCAATTACCGTCGCCGTTCAAATCGACGTAACCGCCCTCGAAGGAAGCGGTGTCCACCCGCTCTTCGTAGAGAGAGAGCAGTAACGGCGGCGTAAACGCCAGCTGATACGCCTGCCACGGCATTCCACGCGCACCCAGCTCGCCGGCCGCCGCCGGCCCGTCCAGCGCTTCGTTGGCGAACCGCGTCTCGTTGTCAGCGAGGTGGCGTTTGTGCAAGCCGGTGCTGGTGTCGTCCTCGTAACCGGCAAGCACCGCTTCCTTAAAGACGTGCAACAACTCCTCTGCGACATACAGCGGTGCGGCGGGCGCCGGCGCGCCGTACAGCTGGTAGGCACTGGATTTCCATGCCACCGGCAGCCGGTAGGTCTGCCCCCGGATATCGAAACTGCCGAAGATGCCGTAGCGATCCTCCGTAAATTGGGTTTCCGCCACGACGATATGCGTGCGACCTTGTACGTCCTGCACGGATGCGGGGGCTGCCGTATCCACCTGCCGCCGCGGGTAGCCGACCGTCGCCGACAACACCGGGTTACCGTAAGCGTCGCTTTCCAGCACCATGTCGTGAGTGATGCGCGGGTCTTGCGCATTGCGGTCCAAATGCAGGGTCAAAGTCTGTGCGTCGACGACTTGAAAAGACGCGTAGGGGTTGCCGCCTTGGGCCTGAACGCGTTCGACTCGGTTCGTGGTTTGGGTGATCGAATAGGGTGTGTGCTCGGCGTGTGTACCGTCCAATCCGTATACTTCGCTTCTGAGCGCCCTGCCCTTGCAGGCGCGCAACGCCTCGCGCCACTCGTGGGCGCTCAAGTCCTGGGGTAGTTGGACGCCCTCGAGCTCCAGACCATCGAGCTCCGGCGCCTGAAAATACTCTGCCGCGAATTGATCGAGTACGCGTTCCCGGTCGAGATACACGCCGGTATGAAACCAGGTCTTGGTCAGTACCGGGGGTTGATGCAGAACCCGCTCCACCACATTGGCTGAGTCACCCGCCACGAAATGTTCGTAATCCTCGGTATCGGTCTGATCGACCCGCCCAAAACCACGGAACTCGCGCTCCGCGTGATCGTAGTAGCCGTGATGGTAGGTGTAAGAACTCGCGAACCGCGCGCTCGTCACCGCGTCAAAGGTCTCCACCTTCGACAGGCAATGCACGGGAAAATGCAGCTTCGTGATCCACGGGCGACCGCTGCTTTTATCCTCTAGGTAGAACCGGGTGGAGGGGGTATACGACAGGGTGACTGCTTTACCCATACCGTTCTCATACCTCGTCAACAGATGCGGTTTGACGCCTCCCATCAGGTCCAGGTAACGAATCGATGCCCCCGCGTACTTTGGCAGCGGCGACGACCAAACCACGCAGGCGGTTCCGGTCCCGAGCAGATCGACCACCGACACCGTCGACAGATCGTCCACGTAGGGAAACGGATTCACGGTGGAATACGGATCGCCCCACCGGTTGCCGCCTAGATTCAACCAGTAACGAAACTCGTTCCTGCCGAGATAGACGAGGTCCGTGGTGCCGGAGCCGTCGAGGTCGGCCAACCGGATGTGGCCGGGCCGGAACAGATCCGGATGATGGAATTCGGGTGCCTGCCCCATCGCGACTTTCGCGCCGAAACGGCCGTAACCGAGATTCGGCCAGTACGCGATATCGCGGTTGCGGATGCGCACGATATCCTGCAAGCCGTCGCCGGACATGTCGGCGAGAAATATCGACTCCGATTCATTGGCGAACACCAGCGCCGCACCGCGATCTTCGTCGCGCGTCTTCGGTGTCTCGCGGGCCTTTCCGTACCCCGCCTCCCCGCTGGACGGATACCAGCGGAACGCGTGTTCTTCGGAAACCAGAAGGTCCGCTTTGCCGTCTCCGGTGAGGTCGATCACGCGCAAATTGGAATCCGCAAAATCGACGTTCGGCATCCCGGTAAACGGTTGAAAACCCTGCCATACGCCGGCGTCGTCGATCTTGTAGAAACCTTTCGCGGCGTCGGTCAGCGACACCATCGACTTGACGCCGTCGGCGCCGAGGTCCTGGATGCGCCACGCGCTTGTCGCGAGCCCCGTGAGCGACGGCCGCGGCGACACGGGCTCGGCCTCGGCGAAGCGCCCGTCCCCAAGATTCCGTTTATAGTACAGCCCGCGCGCTTGTTCGCTGAGCACGCCGCTCAATCCCTCGCTGTACAAATCGACCCACTGGTAGCGTTCGCCGCCAATACCTTCGGGGAGATCGCGCAGGCTGTCGGCGTCGACACTGTTGAGCGCAGTGCTCCACGTATGTTCCTGATAGCCGAAGATCATAGCCGGTAAGGACTGCGACGACAGTCGGCCGCCCGTGTCGCGCCGGTAGCCGGTGCGCGTAATCGACGTCAGGAAACTAAAGCCCGTATCGTCGCGGTAATCCAATGACACCGCGCTCACCGGCTCGTTCGCATTGGCCAGCTCCTGTTCGAACCGATGAAACAGCAGCACGCGCTTGCACCGTCTGTAAGTGCGGATCTCGAACCCGGCCCGGTAGTTCGAGAACGGATCCGGCCTCGTTTCCCAGTCTATGACTTCCTCGGGACCCGGTTCCGCTTGCGCATGCTCGCCGTAATCGAAAACCGTCTGGAAGTGGAAGTCGTTCTCAGTGAAGGGTTTTTCGAGAATCTCGTCCGTCTCCGGATAAAGATTCCAGTAAGGCCGTTTGACCCCGTGCAACACGCGCTTCAGATAGGTCTGCACCGGCGGGAGGTCTGCGCGATGCGCCTCAAAAGACAAGCCGTGGTCGATACCGGCGTGGTCCTCCGGCTTATACACATACCGCGTGTAGTGGCCCTTGTCGTCGTAGGTACAATCGAGCAGCCAGCGAAAGATTTTTGTCGGGTCCGCGGGATCTGCAATCCGTGCGGTCTGCGCGTAACCGTACACCGAGGTCAGGTTGCCGCCGGTGATGGTACGCCACCAGATGATTCCACTGTCGGGATTTCGCCAGCGTTCGATCTTACTGAACGCCCTTTCGAGGCGCGGCCGATACAGCTTTACTTCCCAGTCGACGCCGCCGACTGTTTGCGTGGTGGTCACTTCACGCCAGTCGGCGCCGTGGGATTCGAGCAGCGGAATCAGGTCCTCGATTCCACCGACGACATAAGTGTCCGCGTCTTCCTGGTCGCGATAAACCGGCAGCCCTTGTTCAGTCTTGCGACCGATGCTCGGGAGTTTCAGCGACCACCCGAGCCCGAAGGGACCGTTTCCGGCTCCCGAGTCGTAACTCAAGGCCAGCGGGGGTTCGAAACCCCTTGCCGGGGAGACGGGTAATGGAACGCTGAGCGACGAAGTGCCGGTGACCGGGTTGGCGCTGAAGTTTTCGCTGATACCGCGAATCGCGCCGCCGCCAGTCGGCAAGGCGATCACAGCCGGATGGGAGAACGACTCGTCCTTTCCGTCTTCCTCGCTAACGGGATTTGCCGGCCCCAAACCGGCCTCCCATCCTCCTGCCCTCATCCAGCATACACCTCAAGCGTCGTCCTCAAAAAACTCTACTCCCGGTACCGGCCAGCGAGCTCGTCCGCATCGACCAACGTGCATTGCGAACTGCCGAACGGAAGTCGAAGCCGGTGTCCCAGCAGCGGAGTATCCACGTACTGCGGTGCAACACCAGGAACTAATTCACAGAATTCTCCATGGCCATGTTCGTCGCGGTAACCGGAGCCGAGGGCGCGACTCGTGAACGGAATTCCGGTCGCTCACGGGAGCAGCCAATCCACGCCGACCCGCGTCGCTGTGAGTCACACGCGGCCGCTGGCAGCCCTATCGAGGAACCTTATTCGCCGCACAGGTATCGAAACGGGTAACAATGTCTTTGACCTGAACTGAGCGGGGCTGGGACAATCGATTTTCGAACCGTGTGTTGAACGATAAACCGACGTATGCGCCACCATATCAGTGTCCACAAAACGCGGTTTGGTGTCGCGTTGCCGTGCGCGATGGCCCTCTCGATCGCCGCCAGCGTATCGGCCCAGCGATTGGCGCCGGTGGAGCTCGCGCACGCCGAGCGGCGTAGTATTGTCGAGACGTTGAACATCACCGGCACCCTGACGTCACCGAACTCCGCACAACTGTCTCCCGATGTCGAGGGTCGTATCGTCGATCTGAGCGTGGACGCGGGCGACCGCGTGACCACCGGCGACCTTCTATTCCGCCTGGACGACGAGCTGGCCCGGTTCGAGATGGAACAGGCGGTCGCCGCCGAACGGGAAGCGCGGACGAATCTGGCTGACGCCGAGCGCCGCTTGCGGGAGGTTCAGGAACTCGTGGAAAAACGCAGCTTTCCAGAGAGTGAAGCCCGGGGCTTGGCCGCGCAGGTGGAACGCCACCGGGCAGTACTCGCCCGCCTCGTGGCGGAGCGCGCCCACGCCGCCGAAATCCTGATGCGTCATACGTTCAAAGCGCCGTTTGACGGCGTCATCGCCGCGCGGCTGGCCGACCTGGGTGAGCGGGTCGGCCCGGATACGCCGGTGGTACGCCTGGTTGCGGTGGATCGCCTGCAGCTCGATCTACAGGTGCCACAAACGTATTTTCATCGCGTGGGACCCGGCACGCCGGTCGCCCTCGCCCTCGACGCACTGCCGGGCGAAACGTTCAGCGCCGCGATCGCACACGTGGTTCCGGTGAGCGACCCCAATGCACGCACGTTCCCGGTGCGCGCGTACCTGGACAATACCGAATTGCGCATGACACCCGGAATGTCCGTGCGTGGCGGTCTGCGGATCGGGACCGGGCGCGATGGCCTGGTCGTACCGCGGGATGCATTGATCCGTTATCCGGACGGCCGCACCGTGGTTTGGGGGGTATCGGGCGACGGAGAAGAACGCACGGTACGCGAGCGCCCGGTGAAAACCGGTCTCGGATTCGACGGCAAGATCGAAATCGTCAGCGGGCTCGAAGAAGGTGATCCGGTCGTCGTGCGCGGCAACGAGTCGCTGCAACAAGGGCAGGCGGTTCGTATCACGACCGTCGTCGGTACCGCGGACTGACCCTCGTGTTCGACAAAATCGTCAAACGCGGTACTTTGATGTCGGTGATCGTCGGTATCATCGTGGTGCTGGGTATCGCGGCGACATTGCGGGTGCCGGTGCAGATGATTCCCGACCTGGACATCCGTACCGTACAGGTGCGCACGTCCTGGCCGGGGGCGACCCCCCAGGACATCGAAAAGGAAATCCTGATCGAACAGGAGGAATACCTGCGCAGCATTCCGAGCCTGCAGCGGATCACCGCCACCGCCTCTTCGGGCTCGGCGCGCATCAAGCTCGAATTTCCTCACGGCGTTGACATCAACGAGACGCTGATTCGCGTCAACAACGCGCTCTCACAGGTACCCTCCTACCCCGACACGGTGGACCAGCCGCGCATTTTTGCCGAGGCGTTCTCGAGCAACTCCTTCATGTACTTTCGGGTGGCGCCGTTGGACGGCAATCCGCGCCGGCTGGACATGGACATGATGCGGGACTTCGTATCCGACCACGTACGCACCCGGATGGAGACCGTGTCCGGCGTGTCCAGCGTCGAGGTGTGGGGCGGCGCCGATCGACAGATTCAAATCCTGGTGGATCCTGCGCGCCTGGCCGAACGGGGCCTGACCGTCACTGACGTGCGTGACGCGCTGCGAGCGCGCAACCGGGACGTGACCGGTGGGGAGATCGAAGCTGGGAAGCGGCGTTATTTGTTGCGCACCATCGGCCGGTTCGACGACCTCGAGTCGCTCGACGATCTGATACTCGCACGCCGCGGCGACACCGTCACGCGCCTTGGCGAAGTGGCGCGCGTGCGCCTCGATCACTTCGACGTTCGGCGCGAGAACTTCACGAACGGAAAACCGAACCTGTTTCTGGCGGTGAATCGGGAACTCGGCTCGAACGTCATCGACATCAAGGACCGCATGCTGGTCGAGGTGGAACGCATCAATCGGGAGCTGCTTTACGGTGCCGGTATGGAGCTGCGCCTGAGCGCTACGGACACTGTGTACGTGGAGCAATCGATTGCCACCGTCTGGCGTAATCTGGCGCTTGGTGCTGTGCTTGCCACTATCGTGATGTTTCTGTTTCTGCGCTCGCCCCGCGTCACGCTCGTCGGTGTGATGGGCATTCCGATCTGCACCATTGCCGCATTTCTCGGCCTGCTCTTGACCGGCCGCACGATCAACGTGATCTCACTCGCGGGCGTGGCGTTTTCCATCGGCATGACCCTGGACAACAGCATCGTGGTGCTGGAGAGCATCGAGTGGGAGCGGCGCCGCGGTCTCGACCGGCTGCGGGCGGCGATCGCCGGGGTGCAGCGGGTATGGCCCGCGGTACTGGCGTCCACGCTGACGACGGTTCTGGTGTTCACCCCCATCGTGTTCATCCGTGAGGAGGCGGGGCAGTTGTACTCGGATATTGCGGTGGGCGTGTCGGCGTCCATACTGGTATCCATGCTGGTGGCGATCACGGTGATCCCAACCGCCGCCGCACATTTCGCCTTCCGGTCCGGCGCCGATTTTGCGGCACACAGCACGCGGGAGACGAGTCTTCGCAGGCGCACGTTGCGGTTCGTGGCATGGCTGATCGGCTCGCGGGGGCGGCGGTTGACCTGTGCGATTTCGACCGTGGCAGTCAGCGCCGGCATCATCTGGGGGCTGACCCCGCCCGCCGAATACCTCCCGCCCGGTGAAGAGCCGAAAATTTTTGCGCGTATGAATGCGCCGCCCGGATACAACCTCGCAACGATGCGTCAGATCGGTCTGGAGGTTCAGGAACATTTCCTGCCGTACTTAGACCACGAACCTGAGCAATTCACACGTGGTGAAACCGAAGTCCCGGCGATCAGTTATTTCATTCTGTCCATCGATACGGGCGGGATGCGCATCATCTGTGAGCCCCGGGACATCGCTCAGGTCGACGACTTGATGGATGCGATCGAGACCAAGTACGCCGAGTACGCCGGGATGCGCTCTTTCACCACCCGCGGTTCCATCATCACCAGCAACGACGGGGGCACGCGCAGCATCAATCTGGATATCTCCGGACCGGAACTGGCCGACATCTACGATGCGACGACCACCGCCTATCACCGAGCCAGAACGGTGTTCGGTAATCCGCGTATACAAGCCGAGCCGCCGACCCTGTCGCTGTCGCAGCCGATGGTGGAAATACATCCGGACTGGGATCGAGCCGCGGAGCTGGGGCTCGATACCGGCGACATCGGATTCACCGTAGCTGCGCTCACCGACGGTGCGTTCGTCGATGAATTTTTTCTCGCCGACGACAAGATCGACATGTACCTATACAGCAACGCTGGAAAGAACGCCGCCCTGGATGAGATCGCCGATCTGCCCGTCTACACGCGTAGCGGTGTCGTGCCGCTATCGAGTCTAGCCCGTGTCGTCGAGACCGTGGACACGAGTCGCGTACGCCGCGTCGACGGCCGCCGTACTGTGACCTTGAACGTGATTCCCCCCGATTCGGTGGCACTCGAAACCGGGGTTGAGATCGTTCGCCGGGACGTGCTCGGCTACCTGCGCGAAACCGGAGGGATACCGGCGAACGTCAGCATCGATATCACCGGTGCCAGCGACCAGCTCGAAGCCACGCAAGAGGCGTTGCGCGGCAATTATCTGGTGGCGCTCATCCTGGTGTATCTGGTGATGGTGGCCATATTTACCCACTGGGGGTATCCGTTGCTGATCATGACCACCATTCCCCTGGGGGTGGCGGGCGGAATCGCCGGGTTGGCGCTCATGAATGCGGTAGGTGCATGGCTGCCGGCGTTGGGATTGAAAGCCGTGCACCAGCCGTTCGATATGATCTCTATGCTCGGTTTTCTCATCCTGATGGGCACTGTGGTCAACAACCCGATACTGATCGTACACCGCGCCGCCGACAACCTGCGCAAGGCCGGCATGCGGGCGGCCGACGCGGTGCGTGAAGCCGTGGAATCGCGGCTGCGACCGATCGCGATGTCGGTGATCACTACCATTTGCGGACTCGCTCCGCTGGTCTTCATTCCCGGTGAAGGGACTGAGCTGTACCGCGGGGTCGGGGCCATCGTGCTCTTCGGCCTCGCCGGCGCTGCACTCGTAACCCTGACGTTCCTGCCGGCGGTCACCGTCTGGGCGTTGGAGTGGGTGGAACAACGCGATCGCCGCACCGCGAACACAGATCGTTCCGGCAACGGCGGCGGCCCCGCGAAACCCAAGCCGGCCAGCTCCCGCTCGTCTCAGAGTTGATGCCGCGTCTGAAAAGCCGTCCCGGGCGGTGGCCGAACAGCGCCGCGGTAGAACGGGCGCACCGGTTATTGGAAATATTTTGACAGCATCACGATGACGGGTCCGGGCAGGGTTGCCGCGGCGATCAGCAGACCATACTTCGCGAAAGGATACAGACGACTCATGCCGGCCATCATCCCGATTCCTCCCGCGCCGCCGATAAGCGCGTTGCCGGGCAGGTTCAGTAACAACGCCAACAACAGATACCGGCGCTTCAGCAACGCCGGCACAACCCGCGTGGGAACCTGACTGGCCAGGAACTCCAGGCGTTCTTCGGCCGGGGTAGCGTTAAACTTTTCAAGCAGGTTCACCGCACGTTTCAGCCTCAACCATCTGAGAAGTGAAGCGAGCGCATGCATGGCGAAAAGCCGGCCGAGGACGAAACTTATCGAAAGCGCGATCAGCGTACACGTATAAACCACGAATACACCCTTCGCACCGAGCATGATCATCATGGCGAGCCCGATCTCTATCCCCGGTAGAAACGGTATCGACATCAAGCTGATGTACAGAATCAACCCGATGAATACGGCCCGATCGACGATCTCCAGATGTTGTGGCCAAATCTGAATGTTTAGCCTGTCGATCAGCCACGACACACTGGCATTCAACAGGAACACCAGCATCACTACCGCGAGCAGCTTGATCAGTAATACGAGCCTCGCGGCGGTTTGGCTGTGGTTGTTCACGAACGAGAGGGAAGAATCTCCGCCCTGCGTCAGTCGGTTAAATGGCGCTTTCCCTTGAACCAGTACTGACGGTCGATCGTCCAATACCATCGTTTGTGCAACCAGCGAAACGTGGCCGTAGCGGAGTCGCCGGTGATGGTTCCCTGCCACTCGAGCGTACCCCGATTCCGGCTCGGCAGTACGGCGCTGAAGCGATACGATTCCCCTTCTTTCGTGACGGTGTACGGCGCCGGGCCGAAACCCCATTCCTCGCAGTCCAGGGAACGAAACATACCGTCCTTGAAGGTAATGACGTCTTCGTGATGCTCGTTTTTGCCCTGCTCACCGGTTTCCCCCTTGAACTGCCATCCGTTCAGGGGATCCGGATGCGCGGAGTGGCTCGCTGCCCAGACGTGCCCACCCCACAGCGCGACGCTAGAAACGATAATTGCGTCAATGAATCCGGCTTTTCGACTCGCGCAACCCATGAATTCGCCCCCTCGGCGACACAGCGTACCACGAAGATCGGCACCGCGCCCACAGCGCGGTGCCGTCGCGCCGCCGCCCCAAACCGCATGCTAGCCCCGCCGCGGGTGACCGAAGCCCGAGCATTTCCTTTATAATCTCCGCCCGATCGCCCGTTCCACCGCCAATCGAGATCGAACAACCGCTACCCACCGAATGATGTCGTCGCTGTCAGACCGATATCGAGGGCCCTATGTCGTATACGTCCTCGCAACACTGCTGTATCTGGTGTTGGTGTTGTACACCGTGCCCCAACACGGTACTTCCTTTGACGAACAAACCGATCTCTTCATCGCCCAGAGTTATGCGGCCGACTCGGGCGGCGTGTTGCGGGGCTCGCCGCTAGACGCCATCAACGTGCGCCTGCCGATGTACGTCTCGGGACTTTTACTGCCGCTCACCGACGGCCATCCCATTCACGGGTCGCGTTTCGTGAGCTGCCTGTTCGGCGTACTGACCCTGCTCGGCGTGTTCGTTTACGGCGTGCGCGAATTGAACGCGGCGAAAGGCGCGCTTGCGTGTCTACTGCTCGCCACTAGCCCGTATTTTCTCGCTTTCTCCAAAGTAGCCATGACTGAAGGCGACGTGTTCGTCACTTGCTTCGTGGTCTGGTCCTTGGTCGGCCTCGCCGGAATTCGGCGATCTCCCCGCCTGGGATGGGCGGCCCTGACCGGCGTTTTCGTCGGTCTCGCCTGGTCATCGAAGATCTCGGCGCTCGCGCTACTCCCCGCCGCCGCGGTTTTACTGTACGGTGCGCGGGCCCGCCGCCAGACCACCGTCCCCCGACCGGTGCGCGTCAGTTACGCCCTGCTCGCTGCCGGGGGTCTCGCGGTCGCGCTCGGATGGGCGTACGCCGGCGCCCAAAGCGTCGCGGACTTGCCGGCCGCTTACGCTGCAAAACCGTTGGCGGCGGCCATCGTGCACTATGCGCTGGTGTGCCTCGCCTGGGGAACCGCCCTGGGGGTCGCCTACCGCCATCGTCGGTGCGAGATCGGGGCACGTGCACAACTCACACTCGTGTGCGGGTTCGCGCTGACCACGTTCTTTGCCGTGCCCCCGGTGCACACCACCAACCCGGCCGTGGTCACGGCGCTGTGGACGGCGTTCTCGGACAGCAATTCGTCATTCAGTTGGGCGTTCGTGGCCGAGGCCGCTGCGTTCCATTTTCTGGTCATTCTTTTGAAACCGAGCCTGCCCATCGGGCTCGCATTGTGGGTGTCCGTGGCAGTGGCGGTCGGGCAATGGCGCCGGCGCCCGGAACTGCGTCCGTTAGTGGTGGTGTTGGGGTTTTACTTTTTGTTTCTGATCTTCAAAATGCCGTGGGCGCAAACCTACTACATGCTGCCCCTGTTTCCGATCCTGACCCTGCTGCTGGCCGATCTGTGTATCGAATTCTGGCCACGTTATCGGCTTGCGACCTCGGTCGCGGGAATATTCGCTGGGGCGGCACTCGCGGTCGACCTGGCCCGCACCTATCCAGATTTTCATCTGAACGGTTATCAGTGGGTCGGGGAACGCTATCTGGCAGGCCGCTCCACGATCGGTTACCGCAGCATTGTACAAACCCCGTCGGACGGAGTGGAGCAGGTGTGGTGCTGGGTGCTGGAGCATGTGCCACCCGGCGAACGACTCGTGTTCTATCTGTTATCGACTCACATCGTCTACCGTTTTCTGGAACAGGCCCCTTTCGTTAGTCGGTACGGGTTTCGGGACGACGTGAGTATCGACGAAGCGAACTATGTGGTGACCACCATCAACAGCGATATCAAGCACGGCTGGGGAGTGGAGAACCCGCGCGGGACGATCTACAGACCGCAGTATGATGCGGAGAAGCTCAAGCGGGAGTTCCGCAAGGTGTACTCGGTGAAGCGCGCGTTCGGCATCGAAGTGGCCACCGTATGGTACCGCAAGGTACCCTACCGCGTGGACCTCGACGCGAATATTTCCGGATTCGAATCCAAACAGGCGGGATTGTCGGCGCATCCGCCTCTGCGCGACGATGCCCGCGACTCCGGTGGATCGAACTGAACTTCGCTTACGCGGACGCCCCCTCGCCCGCCGAGCGTACGCGTTTCGCGCGCGCCGCACCCTGTTTACCGCCCGGCACCGGTGCCCAGCGCCGCAAGTCGTAATCGAGATACGTGGCGACGCCCAATAGCAGGAACCCGACGACTTCGACGACCAGGCTGTAATTTACAAACATCGCGTAGGTCAGGAGTGCGGTGCCAAGCAGGGCGATCGCCGCGGGTTTTAGGGAACGGTGCTTGCGCACCCCCAGTGCGATCACGATGGTGGCTGTGGCGGCAAAAGCGATGATTGCTCCCGCCCACATCCCACCGTGCACGGCTACCGACACTCCCAGTAACGACAGCAGTGCCACCACGGCCAGCGTCCCGTAACACGCGAGTACGGCCATGGCCAACGATGCCATCCCCCACATGCCGCGGCGCTGTATGTTTCCGATGACCCGGCTGGGACTCAGACGTTTCGCCCACTGCACGATTTTAGACGGCGCCTTGGGACCGCGGCGCATACGGAGCTCGAAAGCGTGTGCACCGAATTGTTTGGCCACCTGACGCGTATCGGCGCTGGGACTGTGCGCGAAATAGTCGTAGTCGCGCAATACCTCGACTTCTTCGAATCCCGCGTCCCGGAACAGGGTAAGATAGTTTTCGTCTACCGTTGCACCCACCACGCACTCGGCCCACAGTTTCGGGTCGTCCTCGCAATCCGGGGTTACCGGGTTGGCAATGACGATATCCGCGATCTGCGCGTGGCCCCCGGGCTTCAGGACACGGAAAATCTCCGCCACGGCCTTACGTTTGTCCGGCACCAGGTTCAGCACTCCGTTGCTGGTTACGACATCCACCGAATGATCGGGCAACGGAATCCGATCCGCCTCACCCTCCAGGATCTCAACGTTGGTAATGGCGTATTTCTCGAGGGTCCGCCCGAGTTTCTCGCGCATTGCCGGAGTCATGTCCAGTGCCCAGACCTTACCCGAATCGCCGACCAGCTTGGATGCCAGTGTGACGTCGGTGCCCGAGCCCGATCCCACGTCCAACACCGTGTCGCCAGGCTTGATCACCGCCGCCCGGAACGGGCAACCGACTCCGGCAAAAGACTCAATCGCCTCGGGAGGCAGGGCCCCGAGTTGATCCGCCGAATAACCCACCGTTTCACAGGCCTGACGGCCCACGGGAAAGTGCAGCGGCGACTGGGGTCGCTCTGCCACAACCGTATACATGTCTTGTACCGCCGCACGGATCTCTTCTTTCGAAAAACCGAGTATCGCAACCATCTCCGTCCCCCCAATTTTCTGGACTTTCGATCAAAACCGTTTCATCAAAGAACCCAAGCGCTGCTGTATCTCCGCAGGCGTCTTCACGGCCCCCGCACCACTAACTTTCCGTTTGAGTTTCTTCTCGAACTCTGCACGACTGAAACACTCGCGGCAATCGTGCAGGTGGTGTTCGATATCCGCCTCCGTCATCGCATCCACCTCTTCGTCCAGGTAGGCATACAATTCGGCAAGGACTTGTTCGCAACTCATTTTGTTCGTCATGACTTTCCCTCTTTCTGTGCATCTCCAACAATTCCCGCCTCCCTGGCATTGTTCCAAAGGGCTTTTTGAAGTTGCCGTCGACCCCTGTTCAAACGGGAGCGAACCGTACCTACCGGCACTTCAAGGGCTTCGGAAGCCTCTTCATAGGTGAAACCCAGCACCTCGACCATCACGACCACCATTCGGTACCCATCCGGCAAGCTGTCGAGCGCGCGCTCGATATCCTCATTCAGCAAGTTGTTCAAAAACGTCTGTTCCGGGGTCCCCCACCACAGCAAGAATGGCTGGTGGAGTCGCGCGTACAAGGTTTGCGTGTCGTCCAGATCGTCGGTGCAGATGTCATCCTCGAAAATGGCATCGTGAGTTTTTTGCCGCCGCCATTGGCTGATGTACGTGTTAGTCAATATACGCATCATCCATCCATCGAACCTGTCCCGGTCGTCCAAGCTGTCGATGCAATTCCACGCCTTGGTCAAGCTGTCGGCCATGAGGTCCTCGGCGTCTGCGGGGTTGCGCGTGAACCGCACGGCCGCCCCATACAGACGATCCATCAAACGCGTAACACCGGTTTCGAAGAAAGCGCGTGTGTCGTTCGCTTGATCAACCGTCACCGCGGCGCTCCCCGCCGGACGCGCGGCGTTCGTTGCGATGACTGGGTCGTGGAATGCGTTCGCCATCGGACCTGGGGTGCGTGCCTATCACGAGTACCTGTTGGCAAGGACGCATAACCCCTCGATTTGGTTCCCACAACAGAACCATCGTTGTACATCGTTGTTTTTATGGCGTTTTCTCCCCCAACGGCGGTTACGAAGCGCCGTTTACGAAGATTAGACCGGTCGCGGGTAACGCCGCCCACCCGCGCCGTGATTCCGTCACGCCAGTGTCATTCCGCCGCGCGCGAGAAACTCCATCGCCTTGGGTGCGCCGGCGATTTCCACACCGTCGATCAGATCGTCTTCCGTGATGCCTTTGGCTCTTGCGCAGGCGGGGCACAACCAGATCTGTCCGCCGTTTTCCAGGTATCCGTCGATCAGCCCTTGCAAAGGTTCGTAACCCTCAGCCTGGATCTGCGGTCTTTGGCGCTCGATGAACAGATCGGCCGCGCCCGAAGTCGCGAACACCGCGGTTTCGTTCGTTTTCGAACTGGTAAAGGCCAGTATGAAAGCGATCGTCGCCTTTTCGGGATTATCGGCACCGTAGGTACAATGAATCAAATACTTTTCGCTCATTTGTCGCTCCTCGCACGTGAACAGTTAAGGTTTTCGGGATGCTCCTGCCACAAGGACGCTAGAGCCACCAAAAAGGTTCCTGCGATGAAGTCGCGTTCACCGTCGCAGGTTCACACGCAGCGAGGGATTCGGTCTGGAGTCGTTCCAAACGGCCCCGGTTCTGGGGCTACCCGGTGCCGTCTTCGGGCTCGTGCAGATGACGCTGCAAGCCGATCGTGATGACATACATCAGGAACAGGTAGTAAGTGATTACCTCGCGGAACTCAGAGATGTTGCGCTCGATGCGGCCTCCTTCGCTGTAACCGCGGCGCTGCAGCTCGTGCGCCACCGTGCGTACCACGAGCGCCAGTACGACGGTAAGTATGGAATAGCGGTCCGGGGTAAAGTGCCGCAGAACCCGGTAGCGGCTGTGCACGAAAAAAATCGGAGCGATGACGAACAGCACCGCCATCACCACATCAGACCCGACTTTCAACCAACGAGCTCGATCCCCTTCGTTATGCCAGTTGCGAACTTCGACCGCCTCATGGCGTTCGATTCCAATGAGATATTCATAGTAGTGCAATCCGTAGTCTATCTCTTCGAGGAATACGAACAGCGTCACAGCGATGATGCCCACCATTGCCGCACGATCCAGAAGACTGCACTTCTTTCGATATGCGAAGATGGCTACCCCCAGTATACCGAGCAGAATGACATTCTGAACGTTTTCGAGTAACCCGAACTCACGTTCCGAGTTTTCGTGAAGATTGGGCATTGCCGGGGTAATGATGTCGCGCAGAATTTCAACTCCCGAAAAATACATCCCCATCATCGGCGCCACGATAATGAGCGGCAGTAAGAAGTACAGAAATATCTTGCGCGTCACGCGTCCAAGTATACCGGGCATTGGGCGCTTCGGGATGCTACGGCAGGCGAGCGGCTGCGGACCGGCGCCGCGCGGGGGCGCCGCATTGAGCGTAGCAACGAATCCCTGGTGCTCGAATGCGCGATTACCGGTTCCCGCGTCGCGTGCCCGGCAAAACGGCGGCGGGTGTTATACGCCCGGCGGCTCCGCCGGCGCTTCATACCACTTTTCCTTGGGCACGAGCTTTGCCTCAGGCGGGTCGGCCTCGTAGGACGGCGTCATGATCTGCACTCCGTACTCGTTGAACACGTCCTGAATATTCTTGTACAGATCGGAGCAAACCACCTGCATTCGCTTTTCGTCCTTGCAATGGGCGTTCAATTCGTAAGTGACGGCATAATCGCCGAGCGCGACCTGCAGAACAAACGGCTTCGGTTCGGAGACCACACCCGCGGTACGCTCGGCGGCCATGATGAGCAGCGCCTCTACTTGACGCCATGGCACTTCGTAGCCGATTCCGACACGGGGGTGCAGAATGATGCCCTCCTGGCGGGCCATGGTGCTGTAGTTGATGATCTCGGTATTCAGGATGGTGGAATTCGGCACGATCACTTCTTCGTTCTTCAGCGAACACACGTGGGTCACCAACAAACGAATCTCGGTCACCTGCCCCTCGATATCGCCGACCCGAATCCGGTCGCCGACGCGAAAGGCGCGCCGGTATGTCATCGTATGGCCCGCCACGATGTTCGCGATTGCCGACGTCGAACCCAGCGACACGAGTACGCCGAGAAATATCGTGACCCCCTTGAAGGCCGCCGAATCAGAACCGGGAATGTAAGGATACGCCAGGACGATGGTCAGTATGATTACGGTCAGGCGTACTAGTCTGTATGTGGGAATCGCCCACTCTCTCTCGAAACCCTGGATCGAGAAACGGTCCACGGACAGCGCATCGAAAAACGCACGCAGGAGCTTAAGCATGTAACGGGCGATCAGGACCAGGAAAACAAGAAATATCAGGCTGGGGATGTAATCGACGATCGCCGCAACGATGGTTCTGATCGGTCCCAGAACGTACTCCAACAACAGGTAAGCCAGCTCGCGCGTCCAGGGGAAAAGGGTGAGTACGTAGTTCAGAAACACGTAGACCAGAAATAGCACTAAAACGATGCGCGTGACACGCAGTGCGCCGCGCACCAGCTCCCAGATTTGCTCGGCTCGCAAGACCTGTAGTGAGCGTGTTTCGAGCAACTCGATCCGGTGGTGCAGGCGCTCCTTCAAATAGGCATCGGCACGCCGGAACGTCCAATTCACGGCCAACAGCGCCGCGAGCAGAACCAGTGTCCACACCACCGCGCGCACCGCATTGATGAGCAGCGCCCCGATAGTGCGGTCAACGCGGTACTTCTCGATCGCCTCACTGATTCGGGTAACGAAAACCCGGACTACGATGTCACGCGACACGCCCTCGAGCTCGGCATCGGCATCAATCACACCGATTACGCGTCTATCCCCGACCAGTATTTCGGTCAAGTCGTCTTTATCCTTGACGGTGACGGTTTTGGGATCGAAATCCGGGTCCTCCGCCAGATCGCGGATCCGTTCTGCGACCTCCTGTGCGCGTCGTTTCGCCGGAAAAGTGGAGGTGCCGGCGACGTAAAAAAGCCGCTCCCCGTCGACGACGACCGGCGCTTTGCGAATCGAGAGCGGTGCCAGGGGCGCATCTTCGACCGGTGACTGCGCACCGACGGGCGCGACGAAAAGGACAAGGATGGCCGTTAGCAGAGCGACGGCCAGCCACGGATCGGCTCGGCGATGGTCGAAGCAAGTCATAGGGCTGTGGAGTTCTACGTTGTTCTAAAAATCTCGGCTACGGCCAACGAGAATCCGGCGTAAGCCTGATTTCAAGAATACTGAGACGGGTCACTACGCGCAATCGTTGGCTGCGGTCGTCATAGGGGACGAACGCGGGCCGACCTGAGGGGGTCCAGCCGGGTTTTCGGTGGGAGTCGCCGGTGCGCGGCGCACACCGTCGGCATGGCTCCGCTGGCGGGGCATCGTGTCCGGTGCGGGTCCGAGCCCTCACCTGTGGATCGGCTCAGCGTTGCGCCGGGCCGGGCGAATGCGTGATTTGCGTTGTTAAGTCTTTGAGCTAGAATAGAAAAAAACATGGCAAACAAAGAGGGGTGGGTCATGGTTGCAAGGTCCCAAGCGGCATTGGGCATGTTGTTGTTCGTGCTCTGGCTGCCTGCAAGTGCCGGCGACGCGCTGACTTCCGTGCCAATTTTCGACAGCGGTAAACGGACCTACTACGTGAGTGTCGACATCGAAGAAGCCGGCACGCACGACTATCTCGTCGACACGGGGGCCAGCTACATGACGATCGGCGACAATACGCGCGTCATTCTGGAACGCAAAGGCCTCGCGACGCGAGTCGGGGAGATCTACGGCGTACTGGCCAACGAAAAGCGTATGGTGGTTCCGGTGTATCGGGTTTCACAAATTACCATCGCTGGCAGCTGTACCGTGGAAGACGTGGAAGTGGCCGTGTTGCCGAAGGTCTCGCGGGGCCTGCTGGGGCTCAGCGTTCTAAAGAAAACGGCGCCTTTTTCCGTTTCGTTGGAGCCTCCCACCCTGCAATTGAGTAACTGCGCCAAGCCCTTATAGGGTGGATTGAGTCAGGCCGGCCCCGTACCGGAGCCGGCCTTGCCAAAGGTGTGGGGTTTCTTTACAAGTCTAGTAGGTCTTCTTGTTGCCCTGCATACCGGGTTCGGATTTCGACCCTTGCTTCGGGGTCACGCCACCGCTGGGGCTGCCACCGTCACCGGCTTGCTCGAGCGCAGCAAATTCGGCCTCGTCCAACTGGTTGTCCGTATTCTTGTCGAGCTCCGCCCACTGGTCCTTCAACTCCGAGCTCGCCTCGTCCTCACTGATGTATCCATCACCATTCTTGTCCAAGTCCTTGAACTCCGGCTGACCCTGCTCGGCGGCCATGCTTTGCGACTCTGCAGCGGATTGTTCCTGCTCGGTGGTCTGAACGGCAGGATGTGGCGAACCGGCCTTGTCGGCCTTTTCACCGGCAACGGCGCCGGTCGAAGCCAAAGCCAGTGCCACGGCGACGGCAATCTTCGTATTCATAAGTCTCTCCTCAAGTTAATGAAGTCGTTAAAAAGTCTCGCGTGAGGGATCTCCCGGTCTCCACGGTCAGGCCACAAGGTTGCAAGGGCCGTGCCATTATCCGGTAACGCGAACGCGGGGAATGCCCCCGGTCCGGATTGTGGGTAAGACGTGGATTTACGCGGTTTGGAGTCGATCGCGCGACAAACCACGCGGCAGGATTTACCAGGCGTGGGCGGGCCCTTTTTTCAATTTGCGTAAATTTTTCACGGTGTCGGACCCTCGTTCATCCGCCATCGGAAGCAGCGAGGGCGCGTTCAATAACCTATTCGCCGTTAGCGGCCCCTACCGTGCGCTGGCACGGATAATGCTTCGGAGGTCGAGACGGCGTCGGGTTGCGACAACCCCGCCGACCCAGTGAACAGACGATCAATACGAGGTAGAGACGATGGAATTGAGGGATATGAAACAGGCACTCGCCGGCACGCTGACGAGCGCCGCGATACTCACATTCATTTCGGGTCCGGCTTGGAGCGCGAAGCCACAGCCCGATGCGGCCAAGTCCGAGACAGCGGCGAAAGAACAGACGACACCGAGCGCCGGTCCCGCCGAGCGGTCCACGGCGGACCCGGCCCAGTCGGCGGGCACGCAACCGTCGGATATGGACAAACCGATGCCAAGCGACGATCCAAAATTGTCCGGGACGACGCCATCCGCCGATCGAGCCGATCAACAGGCATCGGAGACCGATAAACAAGAACAAACCGGCGATTCCCAGGCATCGCAGGCGGGCGACACTCCGAAATCCGCCGAGGAGCAGATGTCACGCGCCACAGAACCCGACAACCCCCTCTACCGTATGAAAGCCGAAGACATCGTCGGCCTGGAAGTCGTGAACGCCACGGGCGAGTCTCTGGGCGAGGTGGAAAGGATCGTCGTGGATAGAAGCGAGAACTCCGTCCATGCGGTGATCCAGGTTGGTGGCCTGTTTGGCTTCGGCGGCACCGAAATCTTGGCCAACCTGGACGAGCTCGAACTCCGAGACGAGAGACTGATCCTCGCCTCCGCGGTCTCCAAGGAAGCGCTGGAATCGATGTCGACCTATGACGGAAGCCGACACGTCGGGTTGCCGGGTGACCGTCCAGTAGGCGATTTTGCGGCCATGGAAGCCGGCCAGCAGTCGGATGAGAGCCAGGCACCCGCCGCGCAAACCGGGAGCGGCGAACCCGCGAGCGGTACGGCTACCCAGAAAAAGCAATAACCCGGGCAGGTGCTCGAGCGCAACGCCCGGGAGAGTGAAATGGTGTTTGGCCGCGGCGTATTCGGCGCCACGGCCAAACACGAGCGGGTCCAGGTTTTACCCATGGGCGCGTACCGCCACGATGCGGTAACCGATTCAGCACCGGGGCGCCCAAGGCCGCCATGATCTGGCCCCCGCAACGAGTCCCGGATCTGCGTGGCCATCTGCTCGGCAGCGGAGAGTGGAACATCCATGACCAATCTCCGGAGCTGTTTACGATGGTAGTCGTATACCGCGGTTGGCACTCCACGCCGTACCGGGACCAACTCCGGGCACTGGATCAATACACCGGTGCGTTCGAAGAACGCGGTGTGGAGTGCATCGCGCTGAGCAGCGATTCGCGGCGCCGGGCCCGCCGCAGTCGCGAAGCGTGGAAGCTCTCCAGAGTCCGCCTCGGATACGGGTTGAGTCTGGACGCGGCCCGCGCCTGGGGCCTGTATATCTCACCAGCGGCGCGCGTTTCGGATCCAAAGCACTTCCCCGAACCGGGATTGTTTCTGGTCAGTCCCGATGCAACGTTGTACGCCGCAACGGTGCAATCGATGCCCTTCGCGCAACAACGCCGCACGGGGCGGCGCACCGGTCGAGAATCAAAAGGGCTTTGGGTCGCTTGAACGATTGCCGGCGAAACGCGCGGCCCCATTTTCACCAGGCGTTCGGATTCGTACCAAACGGCGTGGGGCGATGAGGCCGTGTGCGCTTACGCCACCGCACCCAGACTCGCGCTCCCGGCCAACGCGCCGTTACCCGTCAACCGTCGCCGCGCCCGAACATACGACGCCAGGTGCGCGCTGAGTTCCCGCGCGTCGTCACCCGCGCCGTCGATCAGACTCGATTTGCGGCGCCGCATGAACGGTAGCCCCATCAAATACAGACCGGGAGCAGCGGACACCACCCCGCCGTCGTGCCGGATACGGCCTTTGCGATCGAACACCGGCACGTCGAGCCATGAGTAGTCGGGAGCGTATCCGGTCGCCCAGATGAGGGTGCGTATCTCGCCGCGCTTGAGGTCCGCCTCCAGACATGGGGTAGCGTCCACCTGCGTCGGCGTGAGGCGATAGGGCGGCGCGACGGCGTCGTCCATACCGTGTGCCGCCGACCATTCGTCAAGAGTATCCAACAACCTGTTCATCTTGAGATCGGACAATGCGCATTGATTGTTGAGCGAGCCGGAGAATTGCAATTTCGTATCCCGAAGACCCGCTAACCGGCCCACGATTTTCACGCCCTGCGCCCTGAGCGAGTTCAGATCCAGCGTCCGCCGATCCGGGTAACCGGCCAATTGCAGCGACGGCACGTTCCTGGCCCGCGCCACGTCGTCCACCTCATCGTAACGTTCATCCAGAATTCCGGCGGCGTCCATCCACCATTCGATATCGCGGCCGCGATAGGTACGCGGCACGCGGATATGTTCTCCGACGGCGAGAGTGACCGGTCGACCCGAACGCCGGATCTCGTCGGCGATCTGTGTGCCGCTCGCGGAAGCACCCACCACCAGCACACCGCCCGGATCGAGTTGCTGTGGATTTCGATAGTCGAGCGATGTCAGTGTGGCGATCGACGCCGGTACCGCACCGGCGACCGCGGGCAGCAGCGGTTTGTTGCACGCGCCGCTGGCGAGCACCGCGGCCTCGCAGGTCCAGTCTCCCCGGTCGGTGACGACCCGGTAACCCGTACCGGTGCGGCGCACCGATACGACCCGCGTATGCGTGCGCACCGGTGCGGCTGTCACGGCGGCATAGGCCTCGATAAACGCAATCGTTTCACGCAGGGTTCGAAAACCGTGCGGGTCCCGACCTTCGTCGTGCCAACCGGGTAGACGACTCTGCCAGTTTGGTGTCAATAGACGCAGCGAATCCCAGCGCTCGGTCTTCCAGGAGTTCGCCACCTCGCCGCGCTCGAGGATCACATGATCAATCGAGCGCTCGGCGAGGCAACGGCTCATCGCCAACCCGGCATGGCCGGCGCCGATAATGACTGTGGTGGTATGCACGATCAACCGCTCCGGTCTTGCCTCAGTTGACCTCGACCGTAACGTGGGTCGGATTCGTGACGATGTCGTAGACCGCGGAGCGTTTCTGGGACTGAGCCACCAGCGCCTTGATTTCCGCGTCGGTAGCGTCGGCGTCGATGTCATAGCACACCTTGATGCCGTCGAAACCGTTACGCACATCGCTGTCGATGCCCAGTATACCCTGCAGATCCATAGAACCTTCGAGGGTGGCCTTTACCGAACGCAGCGGAATGTCGCGCATTTGTGCAACCGCGGCGATCCCGGCGGTCAGACAACCCGCGAGCCCGGCGAGCACCAGCTCCACAGGGGTCGCGCCGTGATCTTCGGAAGCGAAAATCTCGGGGTGGTCGGTGTCGAACGTAAACTCGGTTTTGTGACGCTGCTCTTCGCCCAAGCCGAAAAACCCCTTAACGGACGACTGGCTGTGCGTGCCGCGCATCCATCGACACGTTGCGCGCCATTGGAATTTTGCCGCATCCGGCGCTTCGGTCAGGGCCTCCCGGGCGCCGAGCAGCGCATCGATATTGATGCCGTTGTCGGTGTGGGTTTGGGTCGCAGTCTGAGTGCTGGCCATAGTGTGCTCCTTCTCTCCTGTTGGTGATGGTTGAGTTTCTTGCGGGCGCACAGACTACGGCTGCAGTGTTTCATCTTGATGTCGTCGATCCGGCTTTTTTGTTTCAACTATTTCAGGCAACCGTTAGGCGGCCTGTAGTTTTGTAAACCGGGCCCCGGCGCCCAAAGAACTCCGCGTCAGGCATCGCGGCGCCGTACCCGGACGCCCGTTCAGGTTGTGAAAAGTCGCGCGCGGTCGTGGGGTTGATCGAAATCCTGCTCCGGCCCGATGGGAACGATGTGATGGGGGTTAATGGTCCGGTGGCTGTAGTAGTAGTGTTGCTTGATATGCTCGAAATCCACCGTTTCCGCCACACCGGGATGCTGGTAAAGATCCAGCGTGTAGTTAAAGAGATTCGGATAATCCTGAATCCGTCTTCGGTTACACTTGAAATGCGTGTAGTACACCGCGTCGAAACGGACCAAAGTGGTGAACAGGCGCCAGTCGGCCTCGGTCAGCCGACCTCCGGTCAGATACCGTTGTTCCCTCAGCAATTCTTCGATGCGGTCCAGCGCCTCGAATAGCGCAACAGCCGATTCTTCGTACGCGCTCTGTGTGGTGGCGAATCCCGCCTTGTAGACGCCGTTGTTGATCTTGTTATAGACGTAGGCGTTGATCTCCTCGATTTGAGCCTGAAGACTTTGCGGGAAGAAGTCCCGTTGATCGTTCGAATACTTTTCGAACGCCGAGTTGAGCATGCGGATGATCTCGGAGGATTCGTTGTTCACGATGGTCTGTTCCTGCTTGTCCCACAGAACCGGCGTGGTGACTCGACCCGTATATCCGGGATCCGCCCGCGTATAGATTTCGTAGAGATAACTCGACCCATAGAGCGGATCCGCGTATTCCGTGCCGCTCTTGAACTCCCAACCGTTTTCGAGCATATGGGGCGCCACGCTGGAGACGCTGATGACGTCACCCAGGTTTTTCAGGGCGCGAAAAATAAGCGTGCGGTGGGCCCAGGGACACGCGTATGCCACGTACAGGTGATAGCGCCCGTATTCAGCCTTGAAGCTCCCTCCGTCCACGCCATCGACCGGTGTCCCATCGGCGGTTATCCAACGGCGGAAGCGCGTCGCCTCCCGTTCGAATCGCCCGCCGGTACTTTCCGTGTCGTACCATTCATCCCGCCACTCGCCATTCATCAGTCTACCCATCCGTTACGCCTCTTTACGACCTGCAAGCCTCTACAGCGCGTCACGACTGCGGTGGCGGTCGCGCTCGTCGACTCCGTAGAATTTGCGTTTGCCTGTGCCGCGACGTCACTCGTTATGACCCGCGAATCGATGACCCGGACGCTAGCACGAGGATATCCGATGAGTGGTGTTTCACACGAGGTTTACCACAATCTACTCCACGAAGCATCACCGCACTGTACGGCGCGAGTCTTGCCAGCTTACTCAAGACCGAACCCCGGGTACACCACGCGTTACCCCCATCTTGGTGCCGAACGGCCGCCCCCGCGGCATCGCTCGCGTGGCCGCCTTTCGGCGTGCAGTACACGACCGAACGTTTCTCTATGTCCTTCTTCCGGCGTTCATACTCCTCGCTGGAGATACGACCCGCCTCGAATCCCACTCGAGATCATCGAGCGCCCGTGCACAATGCGCCGATATCCCCAGGACAAATGCCACAAAGATTGTGGGGTCACCGCCCTGATGTGGTTCCCGAGCCCGCCGTTACCCACCGCACTAACCCCTACCTGAGACAGGATCCTGCTGCGGCGTGGCCGTCGCGCTGTTGAACGGTCGTGAGATATACTGCACCCCCGGGGATGTGCCCGGCACCACCATTTCCACATTCGGAGGTACGACTATGTCACTGCGAATTGGCGACGAAGTACCTAATTTCGAAGCACAAACCACCGAGGGAAATATCAACTTTCACGAATGGATCGGCGACGGGTGGGTGATTCTGTTTTCCCACCCGAAAGATTTCACTCCCGTTTGCACCACCGAGCTCGGGTATATGGCGGGCCTTAAGCCTGAGTTCGAAAAACGCAACTGTAAGATCATTGGCTTGAGCGTGGATCCGGTTGACGACCACAAAAGGTGGTCCGAAGACATCGAGAAGACCCAGGGCCACGCTGTGAACTACCCACTGATCGGCGACCCTACTCTGGAGATCGCCAAGGCTTTTGACATGCTACCCGCGCAATCGGGGAGCAGCTCCGAGGGACGTACCGCCGTGGACAATCAGACGGTACGATCAGTTTTCGTCATCGGGCCCGACAAAAAAATCAAGGCGATGATCAGTTATCCGATGAGCACGGGTCGTAATTTTAACGAAGTGCTGCGATTGCTCGACTCGTGCCAGCTCACCGCGAATCACAAGGTGGCGACCCCGGTTAACTGGAAACAGGGAGACGACGTCATCATCGTTACCGCCGTTTCCGACGACGAAGCCCGACAAAGGTTTCCACAAGGATGGCAAGCACCACTTCCCTACATGCGCATCGTTCCGCAACCGCAGTGACGGCGCTCGCCCCCGCCCGCGCGGGTGGGGGCGTTTGGTTTCGTTCGCCCACGTAAGACGCTACGCTGCGCTTGCCTCGGTGTAGGTGTACTTGTGCGCAGTTTCACGTTCGAACAGGCGGCGTAGAACCGTATCCCAGTCGTTGTTGCGCGCGACTTTCTCCCGCACAGCGCACCGCATCGCTTGGTAACGTTTGGGGTTGTTCCGCTTCATATGCCGGTAATCGAGAATGTCGGGCTGTCCTTGTGCGTCACGAGGAGGCTCCAGTAGCCGGGATTGCCGTCGACATCCACGGTTTGGGCGAATATTTCGCCCCCGGCGCGGTCTACCGCTTCCATGGCGGACTTGTTGCCGTACCACGCTACATCGACCTTGCCGAAACGCATGGCCTGAATGACGCCGGCATAGTCCGGAGCGAAGTACGCGTTCACTTTCATGCCGACCTCACTTTCCATGTCCTGTAAGAACGGCTCCCAGATGGTTTTCAGGTTTTGCGTCGATTCCGTCGAGATGATGCCGAAATTCAACACTTCGGTGTGTACTGGACTCGCGATCTGCAAGATCGGCAGTATCGCCGCAAAAAACGACTTATGGATCAACGACTTGAGCATGAGGGCATCTCCCAGTTTGTTGGTAGCGGGTCGGATCACACGGCCAACTCGCGTAACGAAGAAGCTTCACTGAACGCCAGGGCCGGTTCCATTACCGGTCTCGGCGCGACCTCGTTATCCGCGATCACCGACGCACCGTAGAGACTCATGAGGCGGGCGTCATTCAATCGCGCACAGGGACCGTCAAACTGTATGCACCCTTCCTTGAGTGCGATGACGCGCCGACAGTAACGTCGTGCGTAATCCACCTGGTGTAACGACACCAGGATCGTCGTTTTTCCTCGAGATTGATGGTGCCTAAAAATACTCATTACGTCCCGCGCCGATTTCGGATCTAGCGACGCGATGGGTTCGTCGTCCAGAATTACATTCGCCCTCTGCAACAGCGCTCTAGCGATCGCAACGCGCTGCTGTTGCCCTCCGGAAAGCTCGCAAGCACGTCGTCTCGCGAATTTTTCAATCCTACGCGCTCCAAGCACGCAAGCGCCTGGTGCTTTTCTTCGTGAGTGAACCAAGTAAGGTTGCCTCGCCAGCGTGGGACCTGGCCCAGAAGCCCGATCAGCACATTGGTCAGAACAGGCAGCCGTACGATCACGTTGAACTGCTGGAAAATAAACCCCATCTGCGAACGGGTGAACCGGATACCCGGACCCAAACGGCCAGCCTCCTGCGAAGTCCTGTTGTTCACGGTGATTCTCATTCGGATTTGCGGTCCGCGCTTTCCAGGCCCGCAATCAGGCGGAGTAATGTCGACTTCCCGGAGCCCGACGGCCCGATCAATGCGAGCATCTCACCCTCTTCCACGTCGAAATTCACGTCCGTCAGTGCGGTGATGTTGCCAAAAGTTTTTTTACATTGCGGAGCTCGATCAATGGCGTCGTTCGCGGAAGTTGCCCGGATGGCGGCATTCTCCATGTATCCAATGACAATTTGGTGAATCGTTACTGGAATATGACTGCGCACGCGGATCGGGGTGCGAAATGAACCCTTTGCCACACTGGGGTAACACGAACGGCTCGCTCCACCGCGCGCGAACCCACTGTTTCGGACAGACAGGACCCTCCATGGCGCGGCTTCCACGATGACGGCTAGTGCGAGTGTCGCCTCGCAGGACCAACCGCAGTGCCACTTCTGCGCCGAATCCTGCGCGCGGGAAGAACCGTCGGCTTCACCAGCCCCCGTTGGCCACCGCCGATCCGATCGCCGAGCGCTGCAGCCAGCGGGCGATGACTTCGCCCGCGAGGCGATTGCCGCGTATGTTCCAGTGTGTGTTTTGCGGAATGTAAAGAGACGCGTGGCGGGCCGCGCGCGCGAAGTGTGGGTACAAATCCAGAACCGGAATTTCTCTGCTGCTGAGTTTTTCGCTCAGTATGCGATGCGGAAATTCCGGATCCCAATGGTCGCGATACGGCTCGTAACCACGCCGCATCACCAGTGCCGCCAATTCCGTGTTGACTTGGACTTCGTCGGGCGCGAGCACAATGGCGAACTCGATGCCGCGCGTCCGGCACAGATCTGCAAGCGCGAATACGGGTTGTAGCGCTTTTTCAATTTTCTCTTCGGTATCGCTCTGGTTGTTGAAGAAAATGACCGCCCGCTGCGTCTCGATCTGCAGAAACCTGCCCAGTTCCAGGGTCGGACAGGTATCGCAATAATCGGTATAGTTCGTATCGCGACCCGGCATTGGCGGTGGGGTGCGCACGAAAGGACGCACCCAGAACAAATAGCGGAGTGTCGCCCAGAGATACGAATGCCTGGCGATGAAACCCGGCCGCTCGCGGCTCGCGCCTTCAACGATGTCGTTACCCACGAAAAACGTCACGAGAACCGCATCCGGGTCAAGCGGCAGTCCCTCTTTCGCGAATAGATTCAGGTAGTCCAAAGGGCCGGTCCCCGGTATGCCCATGTTCAACACCTCGGCCCGGCCGGCGGGCGAAAGCCGGTTTTCGAGTACAGTCAGGAAGTTGTACCGATGCGGGACGTTGCCGTAGCTAAAGGAGTCGCCCAACGCAACGATCCGGTACACGTCCGGCTGTTTGGCGGAAAACTCCTCGTCCTTGAATCCCAGGGTATTCAATTTGATATCCATGTCCTGGGCGCCGGGGGTACGCCGCCAGCGGTTGTACGAATCGTCGTAAAAGATGAATTGCGGTTGGAAACGATGCAGCACCCGCAGACTGATCTCGGCCAACGCAATGGTCACGATCGCGATCGCGAGCAACGATCGCAACCGCATGGACGTCCGCTTACGCGTCACACCGGTCAACCGGCGCACGCGCCATCGCTTCGCGACCACGGTCGAGACAAACTTGAATTTTCACTACCTGCCTCGCTCGCATGTCGAACTGTGGTCGCATTGCCGCGTCGCACACAAGAACGTGGTTGGTGACCTACGAACCCGATCGATGTGAGGTTACCGGGGTTACGTACCAAAGGCGATTTTCGACGCCCTCATTGACGCCACATGACGTCGCATTGTTGTGCCGCCGCAGCGTCCAGCAATTCGATCAGGGGCATCGCTCGACGCGACAGGCTCACGGTTTCCTCGTCCTCGTCGGTGGCGGGCGCCTCGGCGGAATCCGCCTCCTCGGCCTGCAGCCCGCGCTTCAGGCGCTCGAGCGCCGCCGGGATGTCCTGCGCTTGAATTGCGCTGGGGACGGTGCCGCTGTGGCCCATGAGTTTCAACAGCTTGACCGCAACGTCACCAAACATGGTGATGTTGGCATAGGCGCGGGTCTCGAAAGTCACTAGCATTGTCAGTTTGCCCTAAAGTCCTGGACCGGATTTCGATTACCTACCGTACCACAGCCGGTGGACGGGAACAGATTTACTTTCGGCAAAAAAAGGATCGCGAGACAGAGTGTTCTTGAAAAAGAGTAAAAAAGGGACAGATCTGTTTTTGGTTTCCTTAACGGGCATGATTCGGTCGTCCGGTAAAATAAATCTGGTCCCCTTTTTTGGAGGAGCTGGATTCCGGTGCTAAAGTGACCGGCGGCAGCGTGCGCAAGCAGGCCGTTTCGTCGTGTTCGCGGTGGCGGGACCGGCCCGAATAGAAACGGTTCGATTGCGGAGAGCATCCATGTTGGACTGGCCTCTCGAGGCGGCCGCCCGATCGGCATCGAATCCCCGCTGGTATCAGGCGGGGTCCAATATCTGTCTGGACTTCCATGGTGATCCGACCCGCGCCAAGCTGGTCGTGTTTTCCGACGGTAACCACCACATGGCCCTGGAAGAGACGCTGCAAACCTTTGTCCGTCGCCATACCGACCTCGACGACGTGTTTTATGCCACGACGCCGCCGGGCGTGCTGATGGATGCCCTGCAGTACGGCGGGTTGTGGCTGGGAAATCTGCGTCTGTCGGTGCGGCCACAGGTCTTCATCGGCCCGGATGACGTCTTACAACGGGCGGTCGAGCAGCAGTGGGTGACCTCGGTTGTTCCGTTCATGAAAAGTCGCGGCAACGTCCTGCTGGTGCGCCGCGGCAACCCTCTGGGCATCGTCGCCGTCGATGACCTGTTGCGACCCGAGGTGCGTCTGTTCATCTCCAACCCGGATACCGAGGGGACGAGTTTCAACGTCTACGCGCAGACCATACGGAATATCGCCGCGCACCAGCATCTCGACAAGGCGGCGGTGGACACCTTATTGTCGCGCTCCGCACCGAACACCGTGTTCGGCGCGCGCATCCATCACCGCGAGGCGCCCGCCGCGCTGGCCGAGGGTCGCGCAGACGTGGCGTGCGTATACCACCATCTGGCACTGCGATATGTGCGAATCTTTCCGCATCTGTTCGAATACGTGCCCCTGCCCGGCGCCCCCGACGCGCAGCCGGCGGCGGGCAACGTGGTGACGCGGTACAGTGCAGGGCTGATTACCGGTACCGACCAATGGGGTCCACGGTTGCTCGATTTCCTTCAGTCTCCGGCCACCTTTGACATTTACGCCCGCCACGGGCTCGCGCGATAGGGCGCCAGCGGGGGGCGCCGTCCCCACCTCGCTACTTCGGTTTGCGCAACAGATCGATCAGACTTTCGATCGCTTGTTCCTTGGTACTTTTGCGTTTCTCGGGGGCCGACGACGGTTCCTCAGCCGGGGCGCGATCCGCCTGGGTGTCGGGCGCGCGCTCGGATTGAGGTAACGGCCCCCACGGTAACGGCTCTACCGACGCCGCAGGGATCGTCCCACTCGCGCCGCCGGTAACCCTGCTTGTCAGCGCTCCGGCCAGGGCGCCGGCGAGTGGCTCTTTCTTAGCCAGCCGCTCTTGCGCACGCAGGCGACCGAGCTCTACGGCCGCCTGTTTGAAATCCATTTTCGGACTCGACAGCGGTCCCTCGATAGGCATGCGCAGCGCATCGCCCTCCGCCGCGGTAAGACTGAAAACCCGCTCGAGGGTATCCGGCATGAATGCGAGCACCAGATCGGCGCGGTCGCGCGCCAAATCGGCGACGCCCCAGGTCGCCAGGTGGAGGCGCTGATCGAGGAGCAGATCAAGCCGCCGCGAATAGCGGATACGGCCGTCGCGCAACTCCAACAACGCCGGCGTAAACCACACCTGCCATTGCTCCCGGCCCGCGCCGTCGAGCGCGTCGAACTGCTGGGCGAGACCGACGATGCCTTTCAGTAACCACCCGCTTTGCAGCGTAATCTTGCCGAAGTCCAGACTGATACGCGGCACGACGACTTTCTTCAAATCGAAATTGTCGATCGGAATACGCACGCCGTCGTGGGGGACCTCCAACCGGATTGGCTGCTCGCCGCTGTCCGTAGTCTCGAAAATCGGATGTACTTTGGCGAGCACCTGCTTTCCCAGCAGCGGCGTCGCCTTGACCTCCGCCGTCAAGGGTTCGATCAAGACGATCGTCTTGGCCTGAACTTTAGATTTAAGCTGCAACGTTGCGTTGTCGGCGCGCATCGTCAAGCTGAACGGACCCTGCATATTTTTCAATCGACTCTGTACCCGCAAGTCCGCCGTCGTACCCAGAGTCGCACCGGACAAGCCCCCGGCGGCAAGAAACTCGTCGATCAAAGCGACCGGTAATTGTTGAATTTGTCCGTCCAAATCGATCGACAGACCGTCGGTGTTGAATGTCCCGCTGCGGCTGAACAGGTCCGCGGCGCGGGCGGTTACCGACACACTTCCTGGCGCACCGCCGCCCGTTTCGGCGCCACGCACCTGGCCGGTCACCGCGACCGCCAGCGGCTGGTCCAGGCGCTGGCCAGACACCGTGGCTTGCAGGGATTCGACGGCAACCGTGCGTTTACTGGCGGTATCGCGCAACACCAAACGCGGCAAACGCAAGTCGGCGACGACGCCGGCACGCGACGGATCGAATCCCCCTTCGGCACTTCCCTTAAGGGGCCAACGCAACTGCTCGACGGTGGCTTCGATTACGGCATCCTCGGCGAGCGCCCACGACGCCGTGGTATCGCCTGCAGGCGCCTCGGACCTCAGATTCATCAATCCGGCATAGGCGTTGGGTGTGAGCGTCAAGCGCAGCTGGCCGGGCTTCGTCAGCGTGACGGCGTCGGTGACGTTCAAGCCGAGCTCCGCGTTCAGACGGGCAGCGGTCACTGTCAACGCCGCGGCCGTTTCCGCTTGGCCGCGGGTAGCGGCGGTGCCGGCGACGTCCAGGGAATCGCCGACCAGCGCCGACCAGCCGCCCTGTCCGCTGAGCGCCTCGACCAAGGCGGTGGGCAGTTGCGATATGTTGACCTGCCCGTCCAACTTCATACCGCCGAGGTCCAGGGCATCGCCCTTCATCAGCCCCTCGAACGTCGCGTCTACGGCCACCGTGCCCGCCGCCCGGCCCCCGGGGGCCGTGGTTTGGGCATGGAGCTTGACGGCGCCCCGGTTGCGCGCGCCGGCGAACTCGGCGCTCAGCACAGTATCGCGCAACGCCACCCCGCGCGCTGCGGGGGTACCGTCAAGCAACAACTCGTCCACCGATGCGTCAATCCGGGCCTCGACACCGGTCCAAGAAAATGGCGCCAGCGGGAGCTCGAGCGCGTCGAGCTTGGCGGCGACCCAGACCGGCTCGGCCAGCGTCGGCTGACCCCGCCCGCCGACGCCGAACCACTGCAGGAGTTCGGGGCCCACCAACCAGCGCAGTTCGCCGGGTTCGGCGAGTGTCACGGCCGTCAGGTCGGCAGCCATGTTGAACGGAACGTTCGCCGCGAGCCCTGGGCCGGACAGTTCAACCCGCCCCACAAGCGGCTCAAGACCTCCCTGCGCGGTGACACCGGTGGTTCCGGTGAGCGCCAACGTGATCGGTGCCGCACCGAGATCGGCCAACACGCCGCGCTTCGGTTCGCTCACTTCGGCATTCAAACCGAGCCTGAGCGCGCGCAGCGTGTCGGCATCGAGCTCCGCGCGCACTGCCCCCACTTGTACCGGCCCGGACTCGACAACCCCGTCCACGATCAGCGGATCGCTGGTGAGCGTCGCCTTGAACGCGATTTTTCCCGGTTGGAAAACCGGCTCGCCGGCCTTGGGCCGCGGCAGGGTCAACGTGCCCACTTCCAGCGCCAGGGTCGCCGGTCGTTGCAAAGCGACGGCCGACTCGGTACCCAACACGCGGCGCACCGCTGCAGGCGAGAGCCTGTACTGCAACCGGGCCGGTTGTGACAATCCAATATCGTCCTCCACGCGTACCGCCACGGTTTGCGCTTGCAACGGACCGGCGTCCACATCCAAAGTGGCGTCGATACGGTTGCCGCCGCTCGACGTTGCGGCCAACCCCAGATTGAGCTTGTCGCCGAGCAGATCGACCAGCATCCCGCCCTGGGCCGCCAACCGATCGATGACCACGGTGGGGACGTCGCGTAATTCGGCTTGCGCGTCGATACGCAGCTTGTCGAGCTGTAACACCCCCGCGCCGCTGAACAGGTCGCTCACGCTGCCGGTCAGCGAGAACCGGCCGGGCGACTCCTGGGTCACGGCGTCGCCGCCCAATGCGAACGTCACCCGCTCCGTCAGCCGTTCGGCGTCCAGTGACGCGCTCACTTCGCGCAGGACCACCTCACCCCACTGATCCCCGCCCGCAAGGCGAACCGGCCGGTCGGTATCCAGCTTCAAAGCCACCGCTATCGCGGACGGATCGAATCCGGCGAGCGGCGCCTGCAGACGATCGACTGTCATGTTGAGCCCGAAGGTTTCGCGCAGACCGGAAGCGGCAGTGCCGGCATCGACCGCGACCAAGGCGTCCACCAGTGCGGGCGTGACATTGAGCTTCACCGTCGCCGGCTCAGTCAGGGCGAATACGGTCTGCGCTACGCGCCCCTTGAGATCGATCGCGCTGTGCGGACTGCCGCCGGTCACCGTCAGTGTCTGCTCGGCGGCAGTGCCCGACGCCAGGACCTGCAGGTTGGCGCGTTCGCCCAGCGCCGCCGTAGCGAGCCCTTTGAGACCGAGAAGTCGATCAACGCCGTCGACCGGCAGGTCGCGAACGTCGGCGGTAAGCGCGCCCCGCGCCGCCTCCAGATCCAGGCGCCCGTTCGCACCGACGAGTCCGGAAACCGCCCCCGTCAGTGAGAATGCGCCGGTCAACTCGCCTTGACGGCTTTCTCCACGGACATCGATCTCTATCGGTTGACCCAGCGCCGGCATTTTTACCGTCGCGGTCAACGGCTCGAAGACCACCGGGTCCATGCCCGGCGCGGTGACGCTGACCCGCGCCGGCGCCAGTTCGAAGTTGGTGGTCACCGGAACTACGATCGGGGCGGCGGATTCGGCTGGCGACGCGTCGCGCGCTTGCAGCGCGCGGCCCAAGTTATTGTTGCCGTCCGCATCAACGACGATGTCCGCCGCCAAACCCGCGATACGGGTAACACCGAGATCGAGGCGCATACGCGCCGCTTCGAGCAGCGTCAGCTCCGAGGTGAAGGACTCGACGCGCAATACCGGCCGATCCTCGGGATCGCGCACGGTCAGCCCGTCGATGCGCTGACCGCTCAACCAGCCCAGACTGAGCGCATCCATACCGACCGTGCCCCGTACGCGCTCGTTCACGGCGGAAACCAATAAGTCGCGGCCCAGCGCGGTGGACAGCAACGTGGGTGCTGCCGCCAACACTCCGAAAAGCACTGCGACAATACCCAACAGTAATAAAGGCCAGCGGCGTGGTCGCGACGCGTCACGCCTGCCGGCGGTGTGTGACGTGCTCCGTTCGCTCATGACTTCACTCCTGGCAATCCCGGTCCGGTGTCATTGAATCCCCGCGTATTCATAACGGTGCGCCTCGCAATGGGTGTACGGGGTCGCGCACCGCCGCGGTCGGTGAGCGAAACGGGGTGTATATCCCTCCTGCGTTGCAGCGGGCCGCCTTCAGCCAAAATGCTTTGAGTCAAAATACCAGTGCGACAGACGCGTGGCCCGGTTGCTCCAGTCGCGTCCGAAGAGCCGTTTTCCAACCACATACCCGACCCGTTTTGCCGCCAGTTTCCGCTTGAGACCGGAAAGGCGCGCCCGGATCCCGCCGCGCTCTTCCGCCGCCATGCGGGCCAGATTCGACAGTGCGTCCCGGCGCGCAATCGCCGGTATGCTCATCCTGGTGCGATCCGCACGCGCGATGAGTCTCTCCACCTTGCGCGCAAAACCCGAGCGGATCGTGTCTTTACGCGCACTCTCCGTGAGCCGTGACAGCACCCAGCAAAAAATTCCACCGCAGTTGGCAACGAACCCGGGCACGTAATGGATTCCACGATCGAACAACTGCAGTTCGACATCGGTGTCGGCGGGAATGTTGGCGATCGGTACGATGAATCGCGCGCGGATCGCGGCCACGTTGTGCGCATGGATACTGTCGGGCCGCGCCCCGGGGACCAGCAAGTCCGCCTCCTGCAGCAACAGTTGCTCGCGCGGCAGGCGCAGCGCCGCCGGCACGTGCTGCACACAGGCGTCCTGGTACTTCGCCTTGAGATCTACGAGTAACGCCGGGTCCAGCCCGGCGGGATCGTAGACCGCGCCGCAAGCGGTCGAAACACCGACGATGCGCGCCCCGGCCTCGGACAACAGGCCGGCCAGATGCGACGCCACTTTGCCGAAACCCTCGATCAGCACCGTCGCGCCCGGTAGACGTCGGCCGCGTGAGTACAACAGAACGTCGAGGGTCGTGAACACGGTCATCGCCGTATAGTAATTCGAATCGAGCTGCGCATTGTCCTTGCGCGGCGTGGCGCGCGCCGTCTTTAGGATCGTTTCGAGGTCGTCGGGCCCGGTACCGAGGTCCTGTCCGGGGAAAAATTTTCGCTCCTGCACCAGGTCGGAGATCGCCTCACCGAAGGCCACGCACAATTGCCGGCGCCGCTCGCGGGACACGTCTGCCGGCGCAATGATTCCGGCTTTGGCGCCGCCCCGCGCGACATTCAACCATGCGTACTTCAATGTCATCTCCCGTGCGAGGCTCGCGATCTCATCGAGAGAAAGGTCCTCGCTCATGCGGATACCGCCGTTGCCGGATCCGCCGAGAAAGTTGTCGACCACCACGAAACCCCGGAGACCCAGTTCCGGATTCTCGATCACTCGGTGAAACGCGGGTTTCAGTGTTTCGATGGTCTCCATATGCCAGTGCCTGCCCTCCGGTCTGCGCGGCGCCAGTCGATAGTCAGGGTCGAATTCTAACCGCCTTCGGAACCGGATTCGATGCACGTTCGACGACCGCCCGTCGTGCCGGCGGCGCCGCACCTTCCAGCCGGCGCGCGAAACCGTCGATATCGGCATACCGGCGACCCATCCCCGCCGCCTCGGCGGCGTACGTCCGAGGAAGCAGCGCCGCGGCGCTCGCCGCCGGGACGGTTCATGCGATACTTGCCGCTTCGCGAGCGGTGTGACGACCGACCATGTTCAGCAACCTGAAAGAAAACAACCCGCTGTTGATAATCGCCGGTATCGTGTTCATCCCCGTGGTGATTGCCGGGGTGAGTTTGTGGGTGGATGTCAGAATCGACAAACGCCAGCGCCAGGCCGCGGAGGAGCTTTTCCAACGCCAGGAACGGCTGACTTTGACCCAGACCATCGATGCCTATTTTCAGGGCGTCGGTGCGATATTCATGAACGAATCCAACCGCGAGGTGCGCGATCGGATCATCGTTGCGCGCACCAATGCGCTGCTCAACCGTCTTTCCACACCTCGCGACCGCGCCCTGGTAGTGCGCTTTGTGTCGCAAATGGATCCCACGCTGACGCAAAGGCCGAAACGGGCCCTGGAGCGTTCGGCCAAACCGTTCATCGATCTGGCCGATCTGGACTTGAGCGGCGCCGACCTGTCGTTCGCCAACCTGTTCGGGGCCAACTTGAGTGGCACCAAGCTTACCGGGTCCAATCTGATATGGGCCAACTTAACACAGGCCAATTTGAGGAATGCGACGCTCGAGGGGGCCGACCTGCGCGGCGCCGAGTTGTCGCGCGCAGACCTTGCCGAAGCCACCCTGCGTGAGGCCCGGATTGGCGGCGCGAACTTCCACGGTGCGGACTTACGCGGCGCGGACCTGCGGCAGGCCGACCCCGGCGCGTTCGAGTTCGAAGGACTGACGACCCGCACCAACGTGGAAAACGCGAAGCTCGACGGTGCGCTGTGGTTCGACGGATCCCAATGCGCCGACAACGCCGGTGAGGCGTGCCGGGTGCCCTGAGCTTGCCCCCGGCGCGTCGTCCCTGTGACATCGACCGGCGTCGTACCGACCGGTAATCCGAAGCGGTCGGGTCATCCATGTCGACGGGGACCATGATCTGGCTCATCGCCGCCACCGGCGTGGGGATGTGGTTCTGGTACGACTCGATGCGCGCGCGGGAACGGGCGGTCGGCGGCGCCCGACAACTGTGCGCCGAGCAGGGCCTGCAATTTCTGGACGACACCGTCGCCTTGCGGCGCCTCTCCGTCAGCCTCGACCACCGCGGCCCCCACTGGCATCGCACCTACCGCTTCGAATACACCACTGACGGTACCGACCGCCATACCGGCTGCATATTCGTGCACGGTGCCGATCCCGTGCGCGCCGGTCTGGAGCTGTGACGGTCCTCGGCCCTGGCGGCGCATAAAGCCTCCATTCCACCTTAGTACTATATGTTAATACTTATCGATCCACGGATTAGTACATCACACGTTTGGGTTGTATAAAGCAGTACCTTCCGTACACTGCGTGATTATGACTATCCACCCAAGCGCACTCACGCCCGTGTCCCACTGCCGGGCCGCCACCACACTGTGGATCCTGCTCGCCGCATTTGTCCTAAGGGTGGTGGCGCAACCCGTCAGTGCGACCGGAGCGGTGGAATTCCTACCGGCCTTCGAAACTTGGCATAGCGGCGTGTTGCCCTATGCGCTGCTCGTTTGCGTGCAATTGATCCTGATCGCGAGCATGTGCGTCCTGGCGTGGCGCATCGGCCGGCGCCCGGTGGCGCCCCGCCCCAGGCTCGGGAAGGGGTTGCGCGTGGTCGGCGGCGCCTACTTGCTGGTCATGCTGTCGCGCCTGTTTCTCGGCGCGTCGCTGTTTGCGGATTCGACTTGGTTTACCCGTTGGCTACCCACGGTATTTCACTGTGTGCTGGCCGGTTTTCTCCTGGTGGCGGGGACCATCTACATGCGCGGGACCACCCATGATGAGCCGCGGTAGCACGGCTTGGATCATCTACCCGGCCACACTGGTCGGGGCGTTCGCGGCGTACGCCACGCTTTCGGCGTTCGGCGCATCCGTCTTTTTGAGCGCCTACCTGCCCGTTGCGGTGGCGGCCGCCTGGATTGCGATCGCCGAACGGCGCTGGCCGCATCGACCGGGTTGGCGGCCCACGACGTCGGCCGTCAAAGAGGATCTGCTGTTCGTTGCCTGGGTGCAGATCCTGTTGCCCCAAGCGCTGGCCCTGGCGACGGTGCTGGCCTTGACCGGCGCGCGCAGCACCGGGATCGCCGATGCCGGAATCGGTTGGCCGCACGGGCTGCCGGTGGCCGCGCAGGCGGTACTCATGTTGCTGATCGCGGACTTTTTCCGTTACTGGCTGCATCGCGCCGCGCATCGGGTTTCGGCGTTGTGGCGCCTGCACGCCGTACACCACTCGCCCGCCGTCCTGTACTGGCTGAACACCGCACGCTTCCACCCCCTCGAGAAAGCGCTGCAGTTCACGGTCGATTCTTTGCCTTTCGTATTGCTCGGGGTCACCGAGCCGGTGTTCGCCGCCTACTTCGTGTTCTACGCCATCAACGGGTTTTTCCAGCACTCGAACATCGAATTGCGTTTCGGTTGGCTCAACTATGTCGTCTCGAGCGCCGAATTGCATCGCTGGCATCATTCGCGAATCCCCGCTGAGTCGAATCGCAATTTCGGCAATAACGTGATTCTGTGGGACCTCCTGTTCGGTACCTGGTACCTGCCGCGGCAGCGGCAAGTGCGCCACCTGGGACTGATCAACCGCTGTTATCCCACCGGGTTCCGCAACCAGATGCTCGCGCCGTTTACCCCTGATATCACTCACCGCGAGGTGCCCCTTATGACCGGCAGACAACTGCTGCGACGTGCAGCGCTGCGTTTGATCGGCCTCGTCGTCGGCAGCCGTTACTGGCGGCCGTTTCAGCGCCGCTTACGTAACCCCGGTCGCGCTCAGGCGCGGCTGTTGAAACGCCTCATCGAAGTAAACGCCGAGTCGCAATTCGGCCGCGAGCGTGGTTTCGCGCGCATACGCACGTACGCCGACTTCAAACGGCGCGTGCCGATTCAAACCTACGAGACGTTGCGGCCCTATATTGACCGCCAGCGGTACACCGGCGTACCGGCGCTCACCGCAGAGGCGCCGGTGATGTACGGGCGCACCAGCGGTACCACCGACGCGCCCAAACTGATTCCGGTACTCGGCTCTACCCTCAAGCAATACCGCGAGCAGCAGAAACTCTTTCTGTACCGCCAATACCGCACCTGTCCCGAAGCATTTGCCGGTAAAGGCCTATCGATAGTGAGCCCCGCCGTGGAAGAGCACCTGGAAACGGGACAGCCGTGCGGGTCCGTCTCCGGGCACATTTATCAGTGCTCGCCGCGACTGTTGCGCACGAACAGCGTAGTACCCGCGGAGGTGTTTCAGATCACCGACTATGACCTGAAGTACCGGCTGATTCTGCGCTTCGCGCTGACCGAACCCAACATCACCTATCTCGCCGGCGCGAACCCGACGTCGTTTCTGCGTCTGCTGGAAGTGCTGAGCGAGCACAAGCAGGCGTTGATCGAAAGTCTCGCGGACGGAGGGTTCGATGCGTTCGATGGTGTGCCGCGGGAGATTCGACGACGGCTCGCGACCCGCATGACTCCCAACCCGTTGCGCGCCGCCCAGCTCAAAGCAGTCTTGCAAAAACACGACGTCTCTTTTACCGACCTGTGGCCAGGGATCCGCCTGCTCGCCACTTGGACGTCCGGCAGCTGCGGTCTGGCGCTCGGCGCGTTGCGCAAGAAACTGCCGCCGGATATCACAATCACCGATCTCGGATTCCTCGCCACCGAGTTCCGCGCCACTTTGCCCGTCGATGGCGCTGCGCGCGGCGGCCTACCCCTGGTTACTGATCATTTCTACGAGTTCAGCGAGCGCCACTCGTGGGATGCCGGCAACCGGGAAACCGTCACGATCAAAGACGTGCTTCCGGATTGCGAGTATTACCTGATCGTCACCGCACAAAACGGTCTATACCGGTATTTCATCAACGACATCGTGCGCGTGACCGACATGCGGCGCGGTGTGCCGCTTCTCGAGTTCGTCCAGAAAGGAAAGGGCACGACGAATATCACCGGAGAAAAATTGTGCGAAGATCAGGTCATCCGTGCGGTTAGTTCAGCAACCGAAAGTCTTCCCTGCGAAGCCGCATTCTTCATGATGCTCGCAGATGAGATCACGCGGCGGTACGAATTGCTCGTGGAAACGGCGTATCACAACCTCGACAGCCTCGGCCGTCTGATCGACAAAAAGCTGGCGGAGCTGAACATCGAGTATCGCGCCAAACGACTCAGCGGCCGCCTCGGCCCGCTGAAAATCTCCATATTGCGTAGCGGGGCCGCGGAGGCCTACAAGCGATTCTGCGTAAATAACGGCCAGCGGGAAAGTCAATTCAAGACACTGCTGCTGCAGTGGAAAAAAGACGTTGTGTTCCCGTTTCACCTCTATAAGGAGTCACCGGCGTGAAACGGCGATCCCCGATCGAGGAGCTAACCTTCCGCGAACTGCACATCCCGTTCAACACCACCTTCAAACACGCTTCCGCCGAACGGGGCGAAACCCAAAGCATCTGGGTGGAAGCCCGCCGCGGGAACCATACGGGTCACGGCGAAGCCTGCCCCAGGACGTACGTCACCGGCGAGACGGTCGCTGGTGCGAAGCGTTTCCACGAAGCCGTTCGGCGCGAACTGCTCGGGCAGGTGTATGACCTGGACAGCCTGCGAGCCTGGACGCAGCGGCGTGCCCAAGCCATCAACTTGAACGCGGCTGCGTGGTGCGCGCTGGAGCTCGCGTTGCTGGATCTGTTCGCCGGCGAACGCGGCGTTACCATGGAAGCGCTCTTATCCATCGAGCCGCTGAACACACAATTCCACTACTCGGCCGTACTTGGAGACTCCGCACCCGAGACTTTCGCCGCCCAGTTCGAGAAATACCGTGCACTCGGCTTTAAGGACTACAAGGTCAAATTGTCCGGAGATCCGGTGCGCGACAGCGAGAAGCTCGACTGCCTCATTGGACAGCCGAATCTATCGCTGCGCTGCGACGCCAATAATCTGTGGTCGGACCCAAAACACGCGACGCGTTTTTTCGTCGAACTCGGGGTGCCCTTCCGCGCTATCGAGGAGCCCCTGCGCGCCTTTCACTACGCCGAGTTGGAGGCGCTGGGGAGAGACTTGAACACCCGCATCGTACTGGACGAGAGCGTTTTGTTTCGCGAGCAACTGGCGCGCTTTGCAGACAACCCGGAACGTTGGCTCGTCAATGTCCGCATCTCGAAGATGGGCGGCCTGCTGCGTGCGCTCGCGACCGCGGATTACGCCCGCTCGCTCGGTTTAGGAATTATCGTAGGCGCGCATGTCGGTGAGACCAGCCTACTCACGCGTGCCGGTCTCACCGTGGCCAGTCACGCCGGTGACGCGCTGTTCGCTCAGGAAGGCGGTTTCGGCACCTGGTTGCTGGAACGTGATATCTGCGAACCGTCACTCAAGTTCTCCCATGGCGGAGTACTGCGCGTCGACGGGCGGCTGTCCGGCGCCGGTTGGGGGCTCACCCCGGTTAACCCCGCCCCTTCACAGTGATAAGCCGGGCACGGCCGGCAGAGAAACAGGGACCATGGCGAAGCTTGGGGGACAGATCTATTCTTGGTATGTCGTGCAAGAAAAATAAATCTGCCCCCATTTTGAACCGGGCGGTGCCTACCCTATCACGTATACTTCCTGGTTCGCCGTTTTGTAAGGAAGATCGAACATGCTCCCCAATAACAAGCTTGCAACCTTTATCCTCATGTTTCTGGTAGGGGGAACCGCCGCTTGCCAGAAGGCTTATTACAACGCCATGGAATCGATAGGTTTCGATAAACGCGACATCCTCGTCGATCGCGTCGAGGAAACGCGCGACGCGCAAACTTCCGCCAAGGAACAGTTCGCGTCGGCGCTCGAACGCTTCCGCAGCGTCGTTGACGTGGACGGCGGGGAATTGGAGCCGGCCTACGACCGGTTGAACAAGGAATATGAGCGCAGCGAAGCGCGCGCCGAAGTGGTCCGCGAACGTATCGATTCCGTAGAATCCGTGGCCGAAGCGCTGTTCGCGGAATGGACCGACGAGCTCGATCAATACTCGGACGCGGCCCTGCGGCGGGACAGCGAACGACTGCTTCGCGATACCCGTACTCGTTACGGTGAACTGGTCGGCGCGATGCGCCGTGCAGAAAAAGCGATGGATCCGGTACTGCGCTCGTTTCGGGACCAGGTACTGATCCTCAAGCACAATCTCAACGCACGCGCGATCGGATCGCTGCGCAGTGAACTCGCCAACATCGAGCGAGATACCACAGCCTTGATTGCGGAAATGGAACGCGCCATCGCCGAGGCCGACGCTTTCATCAAAGCCATGGGTTAAACCGCGCAGAACAAATATGCGGGACAGATTTATTTTTACCGGGCAATCGAATCGCCCCCGTCAACCGAACCTAAATAGATCTGTTCCCCTTAAGAAGATAAATCTGTCCCCATTTATCTGGCGCACACGATTTCGGTGAAGCCGTCGCAGGCCGGATCGGTACACACTTTGCGGTCGCCGAGCACGAACGTGGGACCGACGCCTTGAGCGAGGGTAAAGGACTGAGCGTCCGCAAACCCCTTACCTCGGCACCATGCCGCGGCCGCCGGGGCGCCGCACTCGCGACCCCAGTACAAACACCAGTCCAACCGGTGGCGGCCCTGTTTGGGGTGGGCGAACCGTTGGGTTGCGGGCGGCGCCTTCGCCGCCTGCTTGCTTCGGGCGGTGGGCGGTGCCGGATCCGGCGCCGCACGGCGGGACGGCGTTGGGGCGCGCCGAGCGCGGGTCTCCGGCACGGGCTGCGGGGTGGCGATGGGTCCGGCCGTCATTGCTGAGGGGGCCTGCCGTAGCGTTTGCGCGACGACAGTCGGCAGTTTCGCGAAAAATTGTCGATCCTCCGCCAATGCTCGAGCCAGAGCTTGGAATTTCGTTCGCGTCGCCGCGTCACTGCCCGCAATCACACGTTCGACCCCGGCTACGGTTTGCGCCAAGGACGATGCCATGCGTGGAAAAATCTGGGCATCCTCACCACGTTGCGCGCCGAGTTCACGGGACGCCGCCGCCAGTGCGCTTTGATAAGCAAGCAGTTGTTCTCGGATGCGGTTTCGAGACTCGAGCTTCGTCAACCAGTATTTCTGAGTCTCCAGCATCTCTTTCAGCGATTCGCGCAATGTCCGGTTTATGGTGGTCAGCGGCGCCGATCGCGCGTTGCCCGACCTTGCGGTCAACCGTGAGGAAAACGCCGTCGACGGGTGGTCACGTGCCGGCGCGGACAACGGCTGCTGGAGCATGGTCGGTTTGGGCGGTACGCTTTCTCCAAGCTCCGGACCACGATCCCGCAAATCGGGCGCCGCCTTGTGCGGTACCGCGCTCAACCCGCCCGGGTTGGGGCGCGGCGTCGACTGGACCGCTGGCAGCCGCCCGCCGACCTGCTTTCGATCGGCGGCGATGTCCGGAGCCATGGACGGGCCGATCGCCGAGCCAGGCGCGGGCGAGACCTTGGGATCGAGCCCCTGTCGCTCCAAACCCGGTTGCTGAATCAACGCGCGGGCGCGTTGTCCGAAACCGCCGGCTCTCGGCTGCGCTATATCGGTGCGATCCGCCTGCCGCTGCCGGTCGGCGCTCAATGCGGGTTTCAAAGCGCGTGTCACACCCACTCGGTCTTGGGGGTCCGGATCACCAGGTCGTACGAGATCCAGTTTTTGCTGAATAGCGCTCTCTGGCGACTGAGTCACGACAAGGACTTCAACCTCGGCGACCACCGCCGGCGTGTCCTTACCGTCAATCGTAGACTTCTTGCCCATCTCGTAGTCGAACCCCGGTTTCTTGCTCGGGCTCTTGAAACCGAAACTCTTCTCGTGGGGCAGGGCATACCAGGCTTTCGCCGGCACGTGCACGACCAACGGGTCGATCTTGTCGATACCGAAAGCCCCCGGCGAATACCCGGCGATTTTCTCTAGTTTCGGTTTGGCTTTCGCGACCGCTGCAATGAGCGCGCTGTAATCGGCTTTCTCCTTGATCGTGCAACTGACGAGTTTCGTCGGGAAATGACCGAAGTTATCGCCGTAAAACTGATCACACGCATGCCGCTGCGGCCAGCGCTGACATTGGAATTGCATTGGACTCGTTTCCGTTAGGATCGTGCACGGAATCTTCGAGCCCTGTTTGGCGAAGTGAGCCTGGATCTCTTGCGCGATCTCCCAGCGTACCTGGGGATGATTCCCGCTGCACTGTTTTTCGCCTCCGACCGCCTTGAGAAGCGCCCGACATGCCTCGTATTTTGCCAATGTCTGGCACTGGAGCTTATCGCCGTTAGCCGCACATAAGTTCTTGCTGGCATAGTCGAAGAAATGCCCGGCGAAGGCTTTCTGGTTCTTGGCCCAAAAGCTCCCGCACCACTGCTTGTGCGATTTGGGACTACCCGCCTTGGCCAACAGGTCTTTGTGCTGCGAAATCCAGCGGTCAACATGCGCAAAGCCGAAAGATTTACTGAAATCGTTGGTGCATCGATCGACCACCCATTGTACGGGGGCGCCGCTCTGGGCGGCCGGTCCTGCCAGGGCCGCCACCTGATTTGGGCTGTCGTACGCATTGCGCTTTGCCACCAGCGCCGGGAGCACCGTTTTGAGCATATCCTCAGACCACTTGTTGTCCACCGCGGCGTCGAACACCTTCGACGCGGTGTTGACGATCGACGGCGTAAACTCCATCTTTAAATTGATGGTCGCTTTGCTCCACTTGGCGGGTTTGGCCAATGCATTGGACACGAGTTGTTGCCTCAGTACCGGGTACGCCGACGGGTTCACGGATTTTTTCGCGTTCAGCCCTTCCGGTACCACTTTCGGCTGGAAGATCCATGCGTAGGCGATCTGCTCCGGCGGTGAGCTCTTGCCGCAGCCGCCGAACCCCAACGCACAGCCCGCACTTTTGACCGCGCCCCACGCCTCCTCACCGACCGATTCGAAAAACTTGGCGATCGCCTTTCCGGCATCCAAGAGATCCTTGCCAAGCGCCACCAACTCTTCGATCAAACCGCAGACATCCACACCGCCGCCGGTCAGCACTTGTGCGATGATGCAGACCGCCGCCTTGCCGAACTTCGCCACCAATCCCCAGTAGTCTTTTTCGCGGAACATGATGTACGCGTCGAGCATGTCGAACACCCAGCTTGGAACACCCGTTTGCCCGGCCGATTGCTTACCGACGTCGGTTTTCTCGAAATCATCGATACAATGGGCGGTATCGAGATCGTTGTTCGCGTTCTCGAGACACTTGATGAATGCCTTCGACTCCTTCACCTGGGCACTCTTCACCGGTAGGGAAACATTGGCGTCCTCGAGCTTTTTCAAGAGTCCGGCAAAATCGTCGAAGACGTCGGCGTGAGCGGCGGGCGTTCCCAGGCACAGACATACCATTGCCAGACAGCCAAGGTATCGCAAGTAAGATCGGGTTCTGTGCATAAGCCCCCCTTCAGCGCCGCAACGCTTGGGATCGGCCCGAACCGTCGCTCGCCAGGGCTTGCTTCAGTTCACCGACCGTGATGCGTGTCCCGTCCGGCGCTTCCAACACCGTGGCCTCCGGGCGTATCAGCAAGTCTTTCCAATCCGACTTCGCATCTACCCGGATGGCCGCACCGGCGAGGCTCGGACGCGCGGTCAACGTATTGAGACTGCGCCCCAGACGCGCCTCGACGTCGGCCCGTACGAACTCGATCTGTGCCACGGTGGTGCGCCGGCCCGAGGGCAGTTGGACGGTTTCTTCGCCCTTGAGCTCAAGAGCGGCAGCAAGGTTGGACGCGTTGTCGACCCGCACCCCTGCCGCCGCAGGTTTGGCGCGCAGGGCGCCCGGCAGCCGGTCCTGGGACGCTGTACGCAGCCTGGTGGCCAACGCTGACAACCGCCGTACGTCGCCGAGGCGCACGCGACTTCCATTGGACAACTCGAGGACGTCACTGTCCGGCCGCCCGGCGAGACCTTCGGGAGACAGGCTGCGGCTGAGTTTTACGACTCCGGTGGACACGGTGGCCGCCGGAACACCCGGTAGGTTGAAATCGTTCTGCGCACCAAGCGGTGCCGACACGCCCAACAGAACGAGGGCGATTAACAGAGTGGGTAACGAATTCGATCCGCGAGACACATTGAGATCCATAGTTCCTCCTTGGCTTGCGATGCGCGGGTGCGAGAAGTCATTGGACCGGCTTCTTGCGCGCTTGCGCCTGTCTGTCGCCCGCAACGTCTTGTGAGCCGGGTTGATACCGGCAATTTCGGAGATTCGGCGGAATCTGTCACCAGTGCGGTAACCGAGAGTAGGCGCAACGACGACGCCGAGGGTCCGCGTTTCCACGCCTCCGATTCCCTGACGCCGAAGCATATACCAACACTACCGTATCCCACATCATCGTGTCCTTAACTGTGGAGTCGCGTCGTCGACCGATACGGTTCAATGGGAATTCGTGGGCTCGAAACATTAGGTAAGGACCGACTCGCATCTCGGATTGTGTAGCGCTGCGATCGATTGAAGTCTCGTGTCTCGCGACGACAAAATGTTTTCAGCGCTTCAATCGCCGCTGAAAATGTAAACCGCAATGCGTCTCACTCCATCAACCGTGTATACCCCCCAACGCCGTGAACGAGATAAGATACTCACGCACCGCAGCGTTTTCAAAAAGGGACGAGCAAGTGAGAGCACCCATACTCGCCATAGCCGCTTGTTTGACCGGGATGTTTTTCCTTCCCCTCAATAGCGTCGCCGCCGATCCACAAATCAGCCCGGGGGAGTGGAAGTACAAGATGAAGACCAAAATCAGAGGCTTGGGGATTGCGTTACCCGCTGTTCCGACAAGATTTTCGTCGTGCATAACGCGAAATAACCCGGTCATGCAGACCCCGGAGATGGACAAAGCCGGATGCGAGATTCTACACAAGGAAGCCCAGGGCAACCGGTTGACGTTCACGGTCCGCTGCGAGCACGGCGACAGTGTCACGGAAACGAACTACGAGAACACCTATGAGGAAGACCGCATGGAGGGAACGTTCAGTCACGTACGCACGGTATCCGGCAAGATCGAGACCACGGCCACCGGCACCCTCACGGGCGTGCGGTTAGGTGAGTGCAAAACCGATTAGACAGCCTTGGAGAAGAGCCTATGGTCGCCGTGAAATACTTTAGTAGATTGGTTTGCGTGTCGTTAGGCGCCGTGTTACTGGCCGCCTGCGGCGACGCGGAAAATCCACCCTCCCAAACTGCTGCGGACGACGACGTGAAGCTCGGACCGTTCGGACCTCCCCTCGGGGCGCGCGCGCGTGTCGTTCGTTCGGTGCAAGTGGAAACCAACGGCGCGATCAGCAGCACATTCACCGGCTCCAAGTCGGACGAAGACACCGGTTTGATGGGGCTATGCAACCCAAGCACCTTCGCCAACTTTATGCTGACCATGCCCGGTGGCGACGAATACGATGAAGTATGGGTGACGAACTACTCCGAGGGCGAAATCGGAACGGGTGAGACCGGTGAGTTCGATTTGCGTTACATCGAAGTGACCCTTCGCAAAACCACGGTCAACGACTTCATCCAACGCGAATTTCGCGGGCCCGGCACGATGACGTTGACGACCCATGAGGCCGATCCCGACAACCGCCGCATAGTGGGTATCATGGAGGGGACGGATCTGCAAGGAAAAAGCGAAGACCAAGGTAAGGCCTTGAGCGTCAAGGTCAGCTTCGATATGGATTCCTCCTGCGGCGTCCATCAATAGCGGCGGAACCTGCTGTCTTGCCGGCCAATCTTGTAGCGGTGGGTGGGGTGGTTAGGTTTCAAGGGCCTAGCGCACAAATTCGAGAAAAAGAGAAAAAGGAGAAAAACGAAAAAGGGGACAGATTTATTTTTGCATCACGGAGTTTCGCGGCTTCGAGTAGAAAAACAGAAAAAAATAGATCTGTCCCCTTTTATCTTATCCTTTTATCTGTCCCCTTTTATCGCTTTCGTCAACGCGATTGATGTTCTATCGACGACTTAATCGCCTAAGGTTAAAATTCGACCCACGATATACGACGGGGTTACGACTGTCTCCATAAGATGAGCCGGCCCGCGCCAACCGGTTGGGTATAGATTGAAAACACTAGGCCTTGAATCACCGATAGAAAGAGATCGAGAACCCGCACTAAGGGTTCGTGCCTGGTCGCATCGTTGTGTGCTCGGTACCGCGCTACTGGCCATTACTCCCATAGCGGCGGCAGATAACTGGTCATTCAAAAGCTCGGAACACGAGTTTACGTTCTCGCACGGGACGCGATTCGTAGTCACGACCGACGCGAGCAAGAGCACCCAGAAACCCGATTTTCACGTCCGGATTTACACAGGCAAGAAACTTCTTGCGCAATATCCGGGTTTCAACTTTAAGCATGTGATCGCGTCGCCTGACGAAAGTTTATTCGTCGGCCTGTCAAATCATGGAATCCCCGGCACCGCGGCCGCAGTCTTTTCCCGAAACGGCAGTCTTCGCCTCCTGGCCATCCACGGAGTGGCTAACTTCGACTACTGCGCAGTGAGCGCGACAACAGTCAGGGACTGGTACGACGACACGAACCCCGATGTTCGCTTCGGTAACTCGGGACAATTGCGGGACATTACCTTGCGGGACTGCCACGGGCAACGCGTTCGACTATTGGAAATCGCATCCAAGGCATACGGCAACGCCTTGCGCTAAACACGTCGAGGCCCCACACCTGAGCCGGTCGTCTCGCTTCATCTAACGCACACGATTTCGGTGAAGCCGTCGCAGGCCGGATCGGTACACACTTTGCGGTCGCCGAGCACGAACGTGGGACCGACGCCTTGAGCGAGGGTAAAGGACTGAGCGTCCGCAAACCCCTTACCTCGGCACCATGCCGCGGCCGCCGGGGCGCCGCACTCGCGACCCCAGTACAAACACCAGTCCAACCGGTGGCGGCCCTGTTTGGGGTGGGCGAACCGTTGGGTTGCGGGCGGCGCCTTCGCCGCCTGCTTGCTTCGGGCGGTGGGCGGTGCTGGATCCGGCGCCGCACGGCGGGACGGCGGCGGTGGCGCCGGCTTTGCGGGACGCGCCGCGGGAGCGCGCGGTGGACCGGGTGCGACTTTCGCGTCGGTGGCACGGTTTGGCGCTGCAGTCGACTGCACGGGCGGGATGGTCTCGCGGCTCTGCGCACCACGCGCATCCGGGGGCGCGGGCACCGCGCGCGGCGTCGACGGGGTACGGAGCGCCGGCTTGGTCGCGGGGGCGTGGTGCGGCAGCGATTGCGGCGCCGGCGTTACGGCTCCCGGCGCGCGCGGCAGTGCGCCGAATTGCCGATCTTCGGTAGTCGATCCGCCGGCCGGCGTGGTCGGCGGCACGACCAGGGGTTCTGGCACCTTGCTGCCAAACGCAGCGCCCACCGACGCCGACGGAGATTTGTCCACCGTGGGGTTCGTCCGCACCAGCTTGAAGTAATGCGCCTGGGTGCCGATGGGTAACTTCGTGGGATCGGCGTTCGCAAGCGACAGGCTCACGGCGTAGCTGCCCGGGTGCGTCTTCGCGTCCACCGGAACGTTCACCGTCGTCACCTTACCGGAGCACGACGCCGCGGTGGGCCACGCGCTCGGAATCGCAGGTCCCCACACGCCCCCCAATACGTTGGGATCGGCGTCTGAGGGCGCGGGAATATGCTTCCAGTGCAGCTGCACCGTCTTACCGTTACCGCACGCGCCGCCGACGTCTTGAAACTGCAAGGCGAACGAGGTCTTCGCTTTGATGTCTACCGTCCCCCAATAGCTCGGTGCCAGGAACTGAACTTTCAATGCCGAACCGACCACGTTCGGCTGGACGGTTTGTTTGGTAATTCCGAACCGTATCCAGTCACTGGGACCCGCGGCGAGCTTGGGGATCACCGACGTATCGTAGACGTAGGCGCCGCGTACCGAGAAATAGCCTGACCCGGTTTTCGCCAACAACATCGAGGCCGGAAGTTTCACGCTCAGCGAATCCAGAGGGCCGGGGCTGGATGTTCCGGGTCCGTAATACCAGGTCCAGGATGACGCCGGGTGACAGTTTTCCGCCACTCCATGGACAAACGCGGTGTCCTGGAATTCGTGCGGACACCAGCGAAACTGGAGCCGCAATTTCACGTCGCCGCAGGGCGATGCCGCGTCGCAGGGGTCGTGCGGAAACCGGTTGACCGTGATCTGCGATTTACTGTCCCAAACGTAATCACCGCCGTGGGGAGACAACACGAGTTTCATCTTCTGTGCCGCTTGGGCGGAAAATCCGGTCAGGCACAGGAGTACTAACAGCCACTTCTGTAACGATTCCATGACGCTCACCCTCACAGACCAGAAACAGACCTATCAACCGCTCCGGTTCGGACCGAGGTGGTTGGCGGCCGCGCGGTGGCTAAACCGGGGTGGAACGCCTCGACAGTGCATCGTCCGCCATCGCCGGATCAGCCGCTACCACGATACGCCCCCGGAACGGGGAATGCATCACCGGTCGCCCTTAGACCGGCAGCGTGTCTCGACGGCCATTAGAATAGTCGCGCCGCGGGCCGCTTCGGTTCATCTGGAGGCCGGCCAACACTCGATACCCCGCGCCCGCGATTATCGTACGCCGCCGCGGCTCCGGGACGGGCGAAACGCAACCGACGCCCCACAGCCGGAGGCCCCGACACCGGGATCCGGTGCGAAGCCAGAGAACCTCTACGTTCCACACACGCGTACCGGATACGATTGCCCGAGCACCGGAGCCCCCCGCGGGACAACCCCCGGCGCAACGCCCGCATGCCGCGCACGCAAGTTTCCAAACTACCGGGCTTGTATTCGATTGAGGTGTCGACCAGGATGGCGAGCGGTTCGGGGCGCCCTCGCCCAGGCCGGTGGGGCGTCGCGCCACGGGAGAAGGCAGCGGAAGGGTTAGCGGTCGACAAAAGCGGAATCGGCGCAAGTCTTGACGACGGTCACCGACCCCGGGGTTCGCTTGCGCGACACTGGGCGGTATGGTGAGCTGGATTTGAGCGACCGATGCACCCGGATACCCACAGGCAGGCCAGGCGACGCGCGACGCTTCGATCCGCATGGGCGATCGTCTCGGTGTTCGTTGTCGAGTGTCTGGTTTTCGCCCTCTCGGCGCTGCCGGCATATGCGCTGTGGCGCGGACTCTCTGGCGGCGATCCGCTTTCCCATGCGTGGGACGTCTTCGTCGCCGCGCTCGCCTTAGTGCCCGCATATCTCGTCTTCGCCCTGACGTTCATGGTGTTGTCCGCCGGCGCCACGCGCATCACTGGCTGGCGCACGCCGATCCACGCAGAGCTCGAGTTACGCGACCGCGACTGGGCGCTGCTCAACTGGGTGCGGTATTCGATCTCCACCCACCTGGTGCGCGTGCTGGCCGGAACGATGTTGCGCACGACGCCGTTCTGGACGTTTTACATGCGCCTGAATGGGGCGCGGCTCGGCAAACGGGTGTGGGTGAATAGTCTCGACGTGATGGATCACAACCTGCTCGATTTCGGCGACGACGTCGTCATCGGCGCCGGTGTGCACTTGTCCGGCCATACGGTCGAGCACGGACGGTTGAAAACCGCATCGGTGCGGCTGGGATCCGGGGTGACCGTCGGCGTCAACGCCAACATCGAGATCGGCGTCGAGGCGGGGCCGCGCTGTCAGATCGGCGCGCTGTCTGTGGTGCCCAAATATGCCCGGTTGGAGGCCGACGCCACCTACGTCGGGATCCCGGTGCACAAGCTCGACCGGCCCTCGGGCACCCGCGAACGTCGCGGTTCGGCGCGTCATGCACACTGAGCATTCACTCACGGCGCGCGCACGCGCGACCCATGCCCCGACCGTAGTGCTGGTACCCGGGCTGGACGGCACGGCGCTTCTGTTTTACCGGCAGATTCCCCTGCTTGCGACGCGTTTCAACGTGGTGGCGTTCCCGCTGCGCGACGACCCCGTCCACACCATGGCGGATCTGGTCGCGGAGCTGCGCGAAACGATCGAACAGACCGCCGGCCCGGAAGTCATCCTGTGCGGGGAGTCGTTCGGCGGCGCGCTGGCGATGAGTCTGGCGCTCGCTCACCCTGACATCGTCAGCGGGCTGGTGATCGTCAACTCGTTTCCGGTCATCCGCCGCCGCGTGCGGTTGCGCGCGGCACCGATGCTCTTACGAATGTTCCCTTGGGCGGCGATGCCCGCGGTACGCCGTTTCACCGAGAATCGCCTGCACAGCCCGCACACGAACGCCGAAGACCTGCGCGAGTTTCACGAACGCTCGAAATCCATCGGCCGGGAGGGTTACATCCGCCGCCTGGAGTTATTGGGCGATTATGATATTCGCACGCGGCTCAAAGAGCTCGAAACCCCTACGCTGTTTCTCGCCGGCGATCGCGACCGGCTCCTGCCGTCGGTGTTCGAAGCCCGCTACATGGCCGCGCGCGCGCCGTGCGCCGAGCTGCACATTTTGCGAGGTTACGGCCACATCTGCCTGATCAACCACGACCTGAATTTGCTCGACTTCATCGAGCCGTGGTACGAGAAACTCCGGCCGTGCGACTGAACCTGCGCACCGTCCGCACGCACCGCCCGGATACCGCCACCGAGCCGGCAACGGTTACTTCTGCAACAGGACTTCCACGTCTGCGTCGGCACGCAGATCCTGAACCAGACCCTGGGTATTCTCCTGCACCTTGCGCTGTTTGAGATATTCGCGAATCCGCTCGGCCACCTGCTCTTTAGGAATGGTTCCACCACCGCGGCGTTCCTCGACGCGAATGATGTGGTACCCGAACCGGGTTTTCACGGCGTCGGACACCTCGCCGGACGCCAGCGCGAAGGCGGTCTGCTCGAACGGCGGCACCATTTGCCCGCGGGTAAAGAATCCCAGGTCTCCCCCATTCGGCGCGCTCGGTCCCTCTGAGTGTTGTTTTGCAAGTTCGGCGAAATCGGCGCCGGCCTCGATTTCGGCGCGCAGTTTCTCGACTTTCTCGCGGGCCGCTTGATCAGCGCCAACCACTTCCGGATTCACTTTGATGAGGATATGGCGTGCCCGAACCTCCTCGGGTTGCTTCATACGCTCCGGATTGGAGGCATAGAATTCATCAACCTCCTGATCTCCGATCATCACACCGGGGGCGATTTTCTCCACCATGTAGCGCTGCACCGACAATCGTCGGCGCACGTCCTCACGATAGGTGTCGGCCGTGAATCCGCCGCGCGAAATCTCGCTCGTGAACTGTTCCTCGCTTTTGAAACGTTGTTTGATCTGCGCCAGCGCCGCATCGACGTCGGTATCCGAAACCACAACGTCGTCCTCCTGGGCCTTCTGCCAAAGCAGTTCCTGGCCAATCAGGACGTCCAGCACCTGAGTTTCTACGTTCTTATAATGACCCGGATCGCGCAGGGCGGCGGCTCCCCCGGTACGTTGCAGCATCGAATCCACTGCGCCTTGCAGTCTTGCTCGCTCGATGCCTTCGCCGTTGACCGTTGCGGCAAAGTTTCCGTCAGCCGCGGAGACGGCCTCCAGGGCCAGTGTGGCGACCAACACGGTGGCCGCGAATTTTCGAATCAACATCACTTGGGTTTCTCCTTACAATAATCATTCATAAAAGCCCGCGCCGCCGTGCAGGTTGCCGAATACGGTGGCGGTGAACCGTTCGAGCGCCGGCCGGGCCCGCGCCTGATTGTCAGCATATCCCCATACCTGGACGCGGAAAAAATCCAGACCGGCCGCCGCAAACATCGCGGCGACCGGATGCCTGCTAAGATACGGGTCACGCGTCGGCGGCGCGTGGCGAAGTACGTCCTCGAACCACGATAGCAGATCGAATCCTACCAGCCACGCGGATTGACCGACGGTCTGCCGACGTTCGGTCATGGGCGCCAGGTACTCGATCACCGGCCGATCGTCTGTATTCACCGGGTAGGCATCGAACATCGCCCGCGCCACGGTCAGATTACCGGCGTAATACAACATGAATCGCGCTGCCGGCCCCGCCAGGCCCGGCCGCCCGAGCCGCGATTCGGCCTCCGGGACGAAATGCTTGAGCGGGGTGTCGGCGCGCGCCGGCCCCGGGGCCGAACGCAAGCGCGCCGCCAGTGCTTCCCGCGACAAAGCCCCGCTACGGGCGTGGCCGATCAATACGATGGCCGGCGCTTGGGAAAAAAAATCGCCGCGCCAGACGGTGACGAGCGGAAACGAGTCCAGCAGCGAGCGCGCCACGATTCCAACCTCTTGTTGGGACATCTGGTACAGGGGCAGCCACTGTGCGAACAACCCGTCATCACTGAGGCGGTTGCGCACCGTCGCGTAGTGTTCACGAGTATAGAGACTCGCGGTCCCCGCCTTCCAGGGCATGAACAGGTCGGCGATGATGACGTCGAACCGCTCGCGGCTCGCGTGCAGATAGTGGCGACCGTCCTCGGCGAGCACTTCGGCGCGTGCGTCCTCGAAGAGACCGTTGACGTACGGGGCGAAATAGCGGCGCGAGGCAGTGATTACTTCGGGGACGATCTCCGCCACCACGACGCGCTTCACCGGGTGCTCGAGGGCGGCGCCAGCCGTGATTCCCGTACCCATGCCGAGATAAAACACGCGCTGCGGGTTCGGATGCAGGAACAGCGGTAGATGGGTCTGCCATGCTTCCCATTGGCGCGACTCGGTACCGCCGACGTGATAGTGGTTGTTGATCTTGATCCGCCGCGACGTGGTCCGCTCGAGCCGTGCGCCGGCGCCGAATTCGGTGACCCGTCGCGTGCGTCGCTGTTCCACGACGGCGACGGTAGCGGCGCTGCCTTCCCACACTTCATGCAGGGTTTCGGTAGCGGGATCGATGCGCACCGGGGGCGGCAGACCGACGAGCACGACCAATGCAACCGCCAGCGACGCACCCACCGCCGCGAGTGATACACGTACCGCGGTGCGCCACGCGACGGCCAACGCCGCGGCCAAATACAAGGTCGCCAGTAGGAGGATGCTCGTCCCCAGACCGAAACCGCGCAACAGAAAGAAACCGGCCGCGGTAGCACCGACGATGGCGCCCAACGTGTTGGCGGCGGCCAGATCCCCGACCGTGCGTCCGGTACCGGCGCCGAGACGCGCACCGATCTTCATCAGGTACGGAAACACCGTACCCAGAAGCGCGCCGGGGATCAGCATCACCGCCGCCGCGACGCCAAAGGCCTGCGCGACATAGCCGGCAAAACCGACCTGCCCGCCCAAGTACGTCATGCCTCCCGTCACCCACACGAAAAGCTGCGGCGTGGCGGCGACCCCGACCGCCGCGACGGCGAGCAGACCGCACAGCGTCAGGCGGGGATCGCCCGCGCGTCGCGCCAGCGCCCCGGCCAGCGCGGCACCGATCGCCAGCGCCGCGAGGAAACACACCAGTACCACGGAGAACGTGTACACGGAATTCTGCAACACCTGAGCGAACAGGCGTGTCCACAGGACTTCCAGAGCCAGCGCCGCGAAACCCGACGCGAATGCGAGCGCCGCCAACCCGGGGGCACGCAAGACTGCCCCGGGGGGGTTAGGCGCACGGTTGCTCGCTTCGCTGGACGGCCACCGCGGCGCGATCCGCCAAGCGCAGAGCGCCACCGTACCGGTGAGGGCAATCGCGGCGCCGTAGGCGCCGCTAAAGCCGAACCACACGGGCAGATGAAAGCCGGCCGCATAGGCCCCCAGCGCCGCGCCGAAAGTGTTGACCGCGTACAGCGCCGGGCCGGTGCGCGGGAGGCCTTCGGTACGCGGCGCCATGACCTGCGCCATGACCGGAAACGTTCCACCCATAAAGAACGCGGGCGGAAACAGCACGATGACCGCGAGCAGAAACTTGGCCGCCACCACCGCCGGTGAACCGATACCCCACGTCGTGACCAGCGCCGGATACAGCGCATGGTAGGCGTCGAGTAGCCAGAAATATGCGAGCGCGCTCGCCGCGACCCCGAACTCTAAAGCGGCGTAGACCTTAAGCGGGTTTGCGGAAGCGGCGATACGCCGGCCGAGCACGTAACCCCCACCTGCGAGCCCGAGGAAAAACGACGCCAGCGTGGTGGCGGCCGCATGCGCGGTGTTCCCGAACAGCAAGCCCAACTCTTTCATCCACAGCACTTCGTAGACGAGACCGGTAAAACCGGACACGAAAAACAATCCGAACACCCATCGGTCTCGCTTGGCCACAGCCCAGGTGGTGCCGGCCGCCGACGCGGAGGTCGTTTGTGCGCCCACCCCCAACCGGGATTTCATCGCCAAACCCATCTCACGGTCAATCCGCTGCGACCGCGCACCATGAAGCGCGAATCATTTCGGCACCACCCACTGGGCTTCGGCGAAGCGACGCGTTTCCAAGTCCAGTGCCAATACGTGGGCGCCCAGCGCGCCGACATGGCGATTCGCCCCGTACGTGATCTTGGGCGTCAGACCGGTCTCGTAGTTGTACAGCCCCTCAAGCGCCGATACCAAGCGCGCGCGGCTCAAGTTTCGCCCCGCCCCCTTGAGTGCTTCGACGAGGACTGTGGCGCTCGCATACGCACTGATTTGTGCCGCGACGTGATCCTGTCCCAGCGCGTGCCGGTGATGAAAATCGTTGAACTCGCGGCGGCCGTCCTCGGTATGATCGGCCGGAACCGTGGGGTAGGCCGCGTAAAGGCGATTCTGGAAAGCGCGCGGCGCGGCAAACACATCGCGACCGGTGACCGACCCGGACACCAGCACGTAGGGAAACCAGTCGGCGCCCGCCGCTTCCGCGGTGAGCGCGCTGAACGCGTCGCCCGCGCCGAGGAATACCAAACCGGCGGCACCTTGCGTTTTGAGTTCTTCGACCAGGGGCGCCACGCCCGACTCGGCCTCCGGATAGGCGCGCCGCAAGACGGGGCGTCCGTCGCCGGCGGCGGCAACATGTTGCTCGAGGGCCTCGGCCACCCGGGTCAGCGCTGGCGTCCGCGCGTGCACGATGGCAAGCGGCGCGCTGGTTTCCAGTAAACCGTCGGACGCGAATTGAATCAACGCGCGACCCTGATCGGTCAGCCCGGAGTACAGATAAAAGCTGTAGCGGGGCAGCCGGTCCTCGCTGCGTGGGAACTGAGTGAACGAGCCAATGACCGGGATCGCTTCGCGCTCGGCGAGATCGGCGAACTCGCCATCGGCGCCGGCGGTAAACGACGAGACCAGAGCGAACACGCCGATCTCTTCGACCAACCGGACGGCCTGGTCGACGACTGCGGACGGTGAATCTGCGCTGGCGACCACGAGCTCAAGCTTGCGCTTGTAGATGCCACCCGCGTCGTTGACGTCCTCGAAATAGGCCGCCAACACCCGGCGTACCGCCTCACCCAGCCCGCGGTTGGATCCGCCGCTGGGCACCACCGTCCCGACGACGATGCGGTCCGCGCCCAGGCCGGGGTCCCAATCGGATTCGATGTGCTTGAGATAGGCGATCAGGTCCGCCATGTCGCGCTCGTCCAACGCATAGCGGGGCATTGCCTTGCTCAGTGTCGTGCTTCCCGCATCGACGCCGGTGCTCACCGCTCTCGCCAGCGCCGCCTCGTCGTAGGGCGGAAAACGACGACCATGGGCGGACACGGAACCGTAGGGTTTCGTCAGGTGGCTCCAGGTAATGTTCGAAGGCACGACCCCGCCTTCCGGCCGGCCCAGGCCGTCCGGTCCGTGGCAGGTACGGCAGGGTACCGAACTCGCCGGCACCGGCACCGAGGCCTGACCGACGTAAGCCGTGATCTCGCGGCCACTCGTGCTTTCGCCTTGCGTAAAGATCCGCTTGCCGCGCACCGCCTCTGGCGGCAACTCCGCCGCACAGGGCGCCGCCAGTGACATCAGCGACACCCATAGGGGCCAGACACCGAACCGCCACGGTGCGCGCTGCCTGAGGTTATGATGCATAGCCAATCCCCGTGCTCACCGATCCCGGACACTGGCCGCTTTCAGAACGGCCAACCGGCGGGGCTCAGCGTTCCGCCGCCAGTTCCTCGAGCTTCAAAGCGATCGCCATGGGCGGCTCGGTCGGTTTGATTTTGATCCAGTGCCGGGTGCCCACGTTACCGGCCAACAACAGCGTCGAATGCGCCTCCGGGTTCGGGTTGTACGCGCCCAGCTTGCTTAGAACCACGCGCAGGTTCTGCTTCTCGCCGGTGAGATAAACCCACCCCGGCTCGTCGGCCTTCTGTTGTTTGGCGAATTCGGTCAGCGCTTTCGGCGTGTCGCGATCGGGATCGGTACTGATGGAAACGAAAAACACCTTCTTGCCGAATACGTCGCCTTCCAGCCGGTCCATGACCGCGGTCAGTTTCTGCGTAATCAGCGGACACGCATCCTCGCAATTCGTATAGATCGTGCTGATCAATACGACGTTGTCTTTCAGCACGTCGGTGTAGAACTTGACCGGCTTACCTTCCTGGGTAATCAGGGTGGTGTCGGTAAAGTAGTTGCGCGTGGTCTCCTCATCCGGGCCCCTCGGCTTGAGCACCTCGGCCTGAGCCGGCGGAGCGGTGGCCGCTACCCGGGATTCACTGTGCCCGTCCTTGCCATGCGCCATCAGCGCACTGGATACCAGCCCCGCTACGAGGGCGACGCACGCGGTACCATTTACTTTGTTCACGGTAGAAACACCCTCCGAGCAGCGATTAATGACTATGGCCGGTGACGGCCGCGTGGTTGTGCGTACGGCTCGCGAGCAGGGTCTCCACCTGCGCCGCCACCTGATCCGGATTCGGAAATCCGTAGAAACGCCGCCACTCCCCGGTCCCGCCGTCGCCCACCAGCACCATCACCGGGTGCTGAGTGAAATCGGGCGTGTACGCGCCCAGGCCGGTGAGCACTTTTTCCACCGCGCGCTTTTCACCGGTCAACCAGTCCCACCCCGCCCGGGCCTCGTGTTTGGCGGCGAACGCGCGCAGGCGCGCCGGCGTATCGGTGGTGGGATCCACGCTCACCGACACCATGAATACGTCGCTCCCCAACCGGTCGCTCAGCCGGTCCTGGAGTTTCGTGAACACCGCGGACAGCACCGGACACACCGTCGTGCAAGTGGTATACACGAAGTCCATGATGATGACCTTGTCGCCGATGACGTCACGCGCGAAATTCACCGTTGCACCGTGTTGATTTACCAAATCGACCTCGTACACCGTGAGATCGACCGGGTGCGCGGTGTCTGGTCGCGGCATCGCCAACACCTCGCGGTGCCGGGCGTGCGGATCGCTCCCCCCCGCAGCGGACCCGTGATGGGCGTGGGGGTCCTGCGCGGCCGTCGGATCCGGCGCCTGAGCATGCCCTGCATGGGGATCTTCGGACTCGGCCGCATGGCCGTCGTGGCTGTGCGAATCCTTGGCGTCGGCCGCGTGCCCGTGATGGTGGGCGTGGGAATCCTGCGCGGCCGCCGGATCCGGCGCCTGAGCATGCCCGGCGTGGGGATCGTTGGACTCGGCTGCATGGCCGTGATGGTGGCTGGAGCTGTCTGCGGCCGGGACCATCGGCGCCGCGCCAGCCAGGAACACCGCGAGCGCGGCAGGACCAGAAAATTTCGTCATACGGGCCAGGTCTGTCATTGTGCCTCCTCCTTCAAAGTCACATGACGGGCGCGCGTCACGCCAGCGGCGGGCTTACTCCGATCGAGCGACGGTTTGGGGTCCCGCACCGAGATCAGGGATAGATACTTCAGGTCCTGATAACCGACCTCAAGCGAAGGTGACGACACCCACACGTAGTAGGCGCCGGGATGCTCCGGGCGCAGCTCCACCTCGTAAACCCCATCGCCCACGGACTCGGCGCGGACCACCACGCGCTGACTGCCGGTGGTGTTGTAGTACAGGACTTGCACATCCTCGAGATCGCTGCGCGGTTCTTGCGTCTTGGGTTTGGTCAGCTTGAAGCGCACCTTGGTGGTCTCACCGAGCCGGACGCGCCGCTCCTCGGTCAGGTATTCGATGGCGAGCGGCGGGTAATTCTTCGCCAGCAGCGGATTGGCCACCGCTTCCGCCTCGAAGCAATGCAAGAGGCGCGGCGAATCGAGCAGGAACACCACATCGTATTTCCCGGCGGCGGGGATCTTCACTTTGGCCGAATACTGGCCCGGCGCGCGCTCTTTCAGCGTGCGGTCGACAACGTTAACCGCGCGCGGCCGATGCCCATAGTTGCGGAAATTGCCCATCGGCGAGTTCATGCCTTCCATGTAGTAGTACACGGTCAGGTCGGCGGGGCTCGCCACCAGCATCGACGCTTCGCCGGGCGCCGCCACCATCATGTCGGCGATCGGCAGGTCACGGGCCTGTCCCGGCGCCGCTTTGCCGGCGGTAAACCGGGTCACCAGCGGCGTGTCCCGCTTAGCCAGTTCCCGGACGTTGATCATGCGTACCATTTCCGTGTCGAGCGAACGGATGTAGGCGAACGCGTCGCTGAACGCGACGCTGAACGGCCGCCCCTCCATGGCGATGGTGTGCTTGATACTGTTGTTCGACGCATCGACCACGTATACCTCGTCGGCGCCGGGGTTCACGGCGACCGCCCAGCGTCCGTCCGGGGAGAATCGCATCGGACCGAGGCCGGGTTTGGTCGCCAGTCGCGTTACCGTCTCCAGGCTTTGGCCGTCGACAACCGTAATCTCGCCGCTGTCACCGTCAGCCACGTACAGTGCTTCGCTCAAGTCGCTGTAGGCCAGTGCAATGGGTTTAGGGCCTGTGTCGATGTCGCGGACTTTCTCGAGCTTGGCCACGTCGATCACCGTCACCGTCCCGTCGGCACGATTACTGATGAAAGCGTAGCGGTCGCCGGTCGACAAGGCGATCTCGTGGTGGCCGGCGCCGGTGGGAATGGTCTTGACGAAGTTGAGATTCTCCGCGTCCAGCACCGTGACGCCGCTCCGGTCGGACTTGTTCGAATCGTTACCGACCCACAAATACTTTTCGTCCGCCTGCAACACCACGCGCTGCGGATTGTCGCCGGCGGCGATGTTGTGCGTGACGCCGAACTGCTCGAGGTCCACCACCGCCACCATGTCGGCGACCGGCATACTCACGAACATGCGCTTTTCATCGTCGGTCTTGACCCAGTCCGCGCCGGTCCGCTTGAGCACGATTTGCGCATACATGTTGGTGCGCCCCTGTACGCCGATGATGGGATCGATCACCGTGATGGAGGGGTCCTGGTTCAAGACCATGACGAAATAACTGTTGAGATCGATCAACGGCCGCACACCAACGATGCCCTGGAGATAGATACCGACCCGGTCGCGGCAGCTCATGGTCTGCCCCCCCTTGCCGTGCAGCGCATCGAACGCCTCGGCAATGTCCATCCACACCACCGGATAGAGGCCGGACACCGGTTCGCCGCTTGCTTCGTCGGTAATGGTGAAACGCACTTCGGCCTGGTCGGCCTCGGTGAGCTGACCGGTAGCGAGCGCGGAGGCTACCGGCGACACCTGGAACTGGACGTTGAGGCCCTCGCGGGCCACCGCTTGCGCCGCATTCCGGCCCATCGTATGGGCGGGGTCGGACGCGTTTTCGGTCGCGGGCGATACCGCCGCGGTGGCGGCCACCGGTTCAGCGGACGGCGGGTCGGACTCTTCCGCGCGTGGCGCGAAGGCCGCCAGCAGCAGCCCTCCGATCGCCAATACGCGCGCGGCTCGGTGGATGCATGGACGGGGTTTGGATAGAGCGTTACACACGTCGGTTTCTCCTGTCTGCTCGGGCTTGAGCGGGTGCCGGGCGGCGCTGACCACCCGATATTTGTGGCGCCGCCGGTTCAGGTCGGGTCCGGACGCGTAGATGTGTGTAACTGGCGAACGTCCCGCGCCCTTCCATTGGTTCACCCGGTTTGCAAGCGATTGTACTGCCGGGGTGTCCGCGGTTTAGCTGTACTGAAGAACAGAAAAACGGCGTCTGTTTGTCCACCGCGGCCTGCCCCGAGGGACATACCGAATTCTCAAGAAAATAAGGGGGAGGCCGCAGCCTCCCCCTCTTTTAGCAACGTAATACTCCTCAAGCGTGGAGGGTCTTATTGCACTCTCACGATACCCCAGATACCGTCGGTCGAGCCGAAGGAGCCGTGGTCGCGGAACAGGTAGTCACCCGGTATCGCGTTCACGCCACCGGCGCTCTCCAACACGACGTCGAAGTGCCCCTGCGGCATCCAGCTTTCCTGACCGCCTAAGTACCAACCGAGGAAGTTGTCCGCGATTGCCACCGACCCCAGGCCGCAGTTCGAGCCGCCCGCCGCCACCGGGGTACGACCGTCGCCCAACCCGGTACCCTGCAGGCAGGCATTGCCGCCCTCGGGGACATACGGGTCGCGCTGCCAGACGTGACCGTGGAGGTCGAAGGTGCTGCCGCGTCCGGCACCGCCGTGCGGATTGAGTACGCGCATGCGCGTCTCGCCACCGGCCGGGGCGGTGAACACCGGGGTCCACGGATCGGCGCCGCCGGTCAACTGATTGCTGAACATCAGCTCCGCGTCGACCGCACCCAGCGTCCCGCCGGCACCGGCGTTGCCGAAGTCGGCATCCGCCGCCACGCCGAAGCGGAACCAGGCCGGCTCGGTCCCGTAGTTGACGCCCTTCTGGCCCGCGTCATGCGAGTCTTCGGGGATCCCCTGGCCTTCCGCCGCGATGTTGGGCACCGGCTCGCCATCGACGAAGCGCATATTGAGCCCCTTCTCGGCCATGACCACCAGGTCTTCATAGCCACCACCCGGGGTGGTAATCGCTATATCGGCACGTGTACCGATGGTCGCCCCCTGGCCGCCGGTCTGGCGGTTGGGAACTTGCTGCAACGCACCCAGGCTGTCGTCCCAGGTGGCGCCGTCGGCCTCGATCACCAGCGCGCCGACGAGTGCCTTCTCGCTGTGCTTCAGCTTGTCCGCCGAGCTCAGGTTGGAGCCGCCGAGTTCCACCGGCGTCGCGAAGAGCTCGAAGCAACGCTGGTTATTCGGGTTGCCCCGGCAGTTGCCGGTGCCGCCCGCCACCAGATCGGCGAACAGATCGCCCGCGTACCACTGGTACGTATTGCTCTCCCCGGGCGCCACAATCTGCTGTCCGGGACTACCGCGGCCGACCACCACGCCGTCGCTCTGGGTGATGTCATACTCGACCAACTGCGGGTGCATGCCGACGAAGCTCGACGGCCGGATCAGGTTGTTGTTGAAGGTCACCTGATTCAGCACGCCCTGGCCGAGCCGCGCGCGGTCGCGCACCACCACTTGCAGCAGCGTGTTGTAACCCGCCAGATCCGGCGCCGTGGAGCGCAGGAACTCGCCTTGACCGTCGGTCTCGAACGGCGGCAGGGCGTTGCGCAGCGTCACCTGGATGCACTCACCCGGGTTGCCGCGCAAGACCAGCGGCTCGACCGGCGTGCCGGGCAACAGACCGATGGGATCACCCAACTCGGTACGGGTGCCCGGCCCGAACACGACGTCCTCGGTCCTGACATACAGGATGGCCGTCGGATCGTGCAGCGGTCCGGCATTGGCCGCGGTCCCATCGGGCTGTGTGAGCGCCTGCGGACGCGGGTTGTACACCAACGTACCTTGGCCGTTCAGCGGTCCACCCTCGTGCATGTTCGCAGAGTTGAGACCCCCGACGTCATTCGGCACGATGGCGACGCCCAGTGCGTTACCGAGCACCTCGTTGGCCAGCACCGCAGTCACGTCATACTCGCGCAGGTTGGCCGCCACGCGTTGCCCCGGAGGCGCATTGGGATTCGCCGCCGGACACACGCCGACGAACTCGTTGTCGTTGGCGAACTGAATACCACGGCCCTGCGGATCGTTGTTGGGCAGTGCAAACAGATCACCCTGGTTGCCGGCGTAGGAGCGCAGGATGCCCCACACCCCGGTCCACCAGCCGTCCTGACCGGCATTTAGGTTGTACGCGTAGTCCGCGGTGTTGCCGACCTGACCCAGGTTCTGCACCACCGGCATCGAGAAGTTGAACTGCTCGGAGATGCCGTCGGACTGCGCGTTGCGCCAACCGCCGGACAGCCGGTCCGGACCGTGGCCCGAGTTGCCCTGCTGCCACTTGACGCCGTGAATGGTGGCGTTGTGCTCGTGCTCGTGACCGCCGGCCTGGATCTTGACTTTCACCAGGTCGCCGTCGAACGCGCGCAACAGCGGGGTAAACGGATCACCGTCGTCCACACCACCGACGTTGATGGGCGGCGGGAACTCGGTGTCGACCAAGGTGCCGGTGTTGAAGACCGGCAGACACGGCACCGCCACGTCCCCGGCCGCCGGCTGCACGTTCATCGACGGGCAGGCGCGGTCGTCGCGGGATTGCAACGCGAAAGCCAGATCACCGGCCTCGCCGTCGGCCTGACTGCCGTCTTCACCGTCCGGACCGAGTCGGTTCGGATCGAAGACCCGCAGACCTACCGGCTCGTTGCGGTAGTTGACCACAAACATGCCCGAATCGTCAGCCGTGATGGCTTCCGGACACGGCCGCGGCACGCCACCCGGGCACACCGGCGGATAACGCAGGATGTCCGGGAATACCGGCGCCGCCTGCTGGCGGAACGACGGGTTGATGGCGTTACGGAACGAATCCGCGGTCACCGGGAAGGCGGTGTTGATGCCGTTGGCATCGTGACTTGGCGCACCGTTGCCGGTGTGCGGCCGCCCGTCGGGTCCGGCGCCCACGTACACGCCCGCTTCATAGGCGTGCTGGAAGTCGCTGAACTCGAAATAGAACTCACGGAACGCCACCTCACCCTGGCCGGAGGAGAACGCCCCCGGCAGAATGGCCGCTTGCCAGGAGGTCGGACCGCCGTCGACGATCGCCTGACCCGCGGCACCCACGCGGCCGACGTTCGAACCCAATTGCACGCCGGTTTCGTTGTGCACCCACGTCGACTCGGCGGGCTCGGTCAACAACGTCGAGTAGAGACCGATCTGCTGATGGGTCGACGGACCATAGTGGTCGTGGGTAAAGATGATGCCCAGACCGCGGTCGATGTCGTCCCGATCGACCACCGGGTCGGCGAACCAGCGCTGCAACGTCACGCGGCCACCGTCCCACTCGCCGCCGACACCGCTACCGAGCGCCGGATGCGGCTCGGCGACCAGATGCGGCTGCGGATCGTGGAGGTCGTTGAAGGTGTTGATCGCTTCGATGCGCTCGCGGACCATGCCCGGGGACAGCGTGCCGTCCTCGTAGTTCCAGCCGTTGGCCGCACCGTCAGCAGTGGTGAGATCCCACTTCGGCAGATGGATATGCTGACCGATGATGTCGGTCGGCGTACGCACCTGGTAGTCGTCCACTTCGAACTCTTTGGGCACCAGGTTGGAATGCATGTACTTGGCGCAGTCGAAAGTGTTGAGGCGCATGACGAACGGCTCAGGCGCCTTTTGCTTGTTGATGGTCGGCAGCACGTCGCCCCACAGCGCGATGATGCGCTGCTGCGGGTAGTGGTAGCCGGCCTTGTTGAACACCGCGTCGATCTGAATGTTGGCCGCGGCGTACACGAACGGGCTGTCGGCGTCGCGATCGTTGGCGATCGGGCCTTGGAAGAACGTGCCCGGCGCCCCGGCGAAGAACTGACCGCTGCCGATCAGCAGGCTGCCGTCGTCATCGTCGACGCAGGGTTCGTTGTACGGCGCCCCAGGTACCGGCGGTGCCCCGTTCAGGACGAAACTGCCGGGGGCAGTCGTGCCGTCGAGATTGAGCGCGGTGCTCGGATGCTCGCGCACGGCGTGCGTCGCCATCGCTACCTTCTCGAGATCGGTACCCGCCTCGGGGAAGATGAATGGCTTGGCCTTCAGGACCTCCTTGTGGAAGTCGAGACGCGTCTGCGCGGAGGCGAACAGATCCCCCACCGCATGCAGCGCCGGCGCCGCGGTACAACTCAGCACCTGCGGGACGCCGCCGACCGCCGGTTGGGAATCCTTACAACCGCCGATGGAGTGCCGCGGCAGGCCGCCGTCGAAACCGCCGGCACCGTTCACGAAGCCCGGATGCGCACCGATATTCTCGACATGCAGACTGCCGTCGGACAGCACCACCTGCACGGGCTCCGGATTGTCCGCAAGATCCTGTGCTTCGGCTTGCGTCATCATGTCCATGGGCGGCGTGGGTGGACGTTGTCCAACGACTGCCAACGGACAGTTGGGATCGAAGGCACCGGTCTCATCGCCGCAATCCACGCCGGCGATCCAGAACGGATAGCCGGGGTTGCGGTCGCGCTGAACCACGTAGTTCTGGCTCGAGTCCGCGGCGCCGTCGCCGTCGGAGTCCTTGGTCACCAGCACCACATCTCCGGGCATCGGCGCCATCGGCTTGGCCGGTAACGGCACGGTCGCCGTGATCGGCACGCCGGCGAGGATCTCGCCGTCCGGATGGGCGCGGTTGCGCGCACCCACCGGGGCACCGGCCACGTTGGTCAGGCCGGCGGCGTTGGTGTCGGCCACCAGCGCCGGGTTGCTGGCGCCCAGCTCGAACGGGTCGTCATGATAACGCCCGGTCGGATGCGTGGTGTCGACGCTCGCCTCCAGCACCGTGCCGGTCTCGGTGGTGTCGTGCACCCGCCAGTGGTACCACATGCCCTGCGCGAAGTGCGGGTAGAAATGGCAGTGGAAGATGGCGTCGCCGGCGGTCTTGTTGCGGTTGCCGGAGCCGCCGAAGTTGATTTCATAGGTGTAGCTTGAGCCCGGGCCGATTCCCTGGGCGTCCAGGTAGTTGGCCCGATCGTCGTTGGCGTTGAACAGCCACTGGTGATTGTGCAGATGGAAGATGTGCTGCTCCTTCGGCCCCGCGTGAATATTGCGGAACTTGGCAAAATCCCCCGTGTAGCTGTTATGAATGTTGGCCGGATCGTCCTGGAACAGCGCGACGGTGGCCTTGGGGCCCACGAACGGGACGAGCGCGGGGTCCTGTGCCGCCACCTGGGCGGGCGTGACCTGCTCGAGACCCAGGTTGGCGGGTACGTCGACGCGCATGCCGGGGTCGCCGACCGTGAACGAGGTCAGGAAGAATTCCTCGTAGGCGCAGCCCAGGCAGTCGTACATCGGGCCGACACCCAGCCGGTTAGCAATAATCTCCGAACCGATGCCGCCGGACGCGTAGTTGATCATGAACGAGTCGCGCACGCCGTGCAGCGTGTGGCTGAGCACCGGATCTTCGAAGAAAGCGTCGAACGCCTGGGCGGTGGCGGTTTCGTCGTGGAAGATGGAGACAAACTCGCGGAACGCTTCGAGCCGGTTCGGCACCGTCGGGTTACGCAGGCCGACGCTCTCGAGCGGATAGGTGCTCGGTGGGAAAGTGCCGTCGGCATTCGGGCCGGCGATGATCATGTTGATCTCGGAGTGAACCTGCTCGCCGAGTACGCAAGGCGGAGGAACCACTCCCGCCGCCGCCGCAGCCGCCAGCGTGTCGGCCGTGCAATTCGCGTTCAAAATCGGCAGGCCCGCCTTGCCCTCGGAGATCCAGGGCTCCTGGTTGGGGTAGATGGCTTCGTAGTCGATAATCGGGTGGCCCTGGGTGGTGGTGTTATCCACCAGGCCGTCCAGATCGGCGTCCGCCGCCAGGCGCAGCTCTTCTTCATAGACCTGCGAGCGATAGACGCGCGCATTAGCGGGTTCCACCGCTACCACGCCCCACATGCCGAGGCCGTTGTTGCCGCCCGAGGCCTCACCCCCGATCGCCGCCGCCGGGTTGGAGATCTTGAAGCTGCCCTCGTGCTCGGCGAAATAGGTGTAGGTGGCGGTGCCGCCAGGGGCGACCGTGCTGTTGGCGTTGGCGCCGACGAAGCTCGCATCGTCGTTGATGCTGTTGACGAGCTGCATGCCCGCCACGTGCGCGCCGGCAAACCGCGTTTTTACCTGATCGTCGATGATCAGTGCATCCTGAAATGCGTTGAACGGGTTCGCCTGCGGGGCCAGCAGATTCTCGAAGTTGATCTGCAGGCATTGGCCGGCCGCCACGCGCAACGTCAGCGGCCGCGGCCGCTTGTCCGGTCTGAGCGAGACGTTGCCGGGGGTGAGCGTGCCGCCCGCTGCCTCGGGCAATCCGTCGAATGGATCCGCCGCCGGCGGACCCCCGATCGGATTCTGTGCACCGACGCCCTGTACGACGTCGCGGCGCAGCGCATAAATGAACCAGTTCGGGTTTTGTGGGCCCAGCCGGTTGTGGATCATCACCGTGTCCAGTGCCACCACGTTGGCAATCACCGTTCCGTTGTCGCACGTTTGCGCCGTGGCGTTGCCGGAAACCAGGAGCGCGAATACGGCCAACGGGGCCACGAATACGGTGTGAGCGAAATCCTTGAGACTGCTTGTTATGGGCACTTTCATTGCAACACCTCGCCTTCTCATACTCAGCAAATGAGGATGCCCGTCGGCGCCGCGGTTCTCTTCGGCTACCCGCATACGCCGGCGCCGTTGCAACACCACATTCCTGTGGTTATGCTCTGACGCACGGGACGTCACCCTCGCCCGCCCAGCGCCTTCGAGGCCCCCATCGGGACCTCTCGGCCTGGGTGTCCTACGGTTTAGAACACTGTAGAGGGTACGTCCCGTCTCTTTTGGACGTAACTGTCCCGGAGAATGGACTGTGTCCTGTCCCTTGGAACAGCCACACGTTGGCCGATCGGTGCGATCGTTTACTAAACAAGGACTTCGCGAACCCGCCGACGAGAACCGGACGCGCGGCGCGTCGATAAACGATGCCGAGAACTTGATGTAGGTCAGGGACAACCGGGGCGACGTAGCCGCGGTGAGGTCAAGAAAGCGCCGTTTCGAGTTTGTACACCTTCGTGGGGCGGTTGATGGTTAAAGTGTACGCGTACGAAATCCTGAATGGGTTTTCACATACCGCCCGACCGGGGGCTTCGAGACCCGCCCCTGCGAGACATCCGGTTCCTCCCAAGCGATCATGGCGAAGGGCGTTGGCGCACGCACTGGGACCCGGTTTGAGCGCATTTCGTTCCGAGGTAATCTCCGCGGGTAGCGCGACAGCAGCGCGCCCCGGGTTTCAATGGGTCACGCGCCGCTGGTAGAGGGTCATTTACCGACACAACCCCCGGCCCCGGCTACCGCCGGGGCAGAAGTATTCGCCGTTAGATCAACCCGCCACGGATTCAACGATGCGCCGGTCAGGTACGCACCCATGTGCCCGCGACGGGTGCGTATGGAGCGCGCTTGGGCCGCACCTCCGTTTAACGGGGCACGAGGCCGGCGTCGATCCCGAGCTTGACGGCGCCGTCCGACAAACTTATACAACCAGTCACCCCCGTCGCATCGGGGTCGCTGTCCTTGCCCTGCTTACCCCGGTCCCGCGTCGGACTGAACACGTAACCGGTGGGCGCAATGAAACGCACCACATAGCGGCCCGCGGCCAGCTCGGTGAACAGATAACGCCCGCCACCGTCGGTGACGGTGCTCGCGAGCGCTGCGCCACCGCATTGCTCCAGGTGCACGGTGACCCCGGCGATACCGGGTTCACCCCGATCCTGGATGCCGTTGCCGTTGTTGTCCTGCCACACGAAATCCCCGATCTGGCCGGTGCCGCCGGCACCTCCGTCAGCCACCAATCCGGCATCGATGCCGAGCTTCTGCTGACCGTCAGTCAGTTTGATGCACGCTGTGGTTCCGTTCGCGTCGGGATCACTGTCCTTGCCGCGCTTCGACCCTTGACGCTGCGGACTGAACGTATAACCGGCGGGGGCGAAGAAATGCACCTGATACCTGCCGGCGGCCAGCCCGTCGAAACGATACTTGCCCCCCGCGTCAGTGCTCGTGCTTGCGAGTCTCCCGCCGTCGCACTGCCACAGCTCCACCATCACACCCGCGAGTCCCGGCTCGCCGGAGTCACGGACACCATCGCCATTGGCGTCCTCCCACACCAGGTCGCCGATCACGCCGCTGCCTCCCGCCGGAGGTGGAGGCGTATCGGGTGCGGTGGCGGTGGTGTATTGCCAGTCGGAGGCGCCGGCCAAGCCCACGGCCTGCACGCGATATTCGTAGGTCATGCCGGGCGCGGTGGTCAGATCGAAACACTGCGGCACCGTGGTCTGGCACACCTCTGAGAAAGCCTGCTGCTGGTTGCCGGACTCCTTGCGCTCCATCACGTAACGGTTGGCAAGATCGTCGGTCGGCGTCCAGTCACAGAATATCCCCAACGGGTCGCTGGACGGCCGGCAGGCAAAATCGGCCACCGGCGCCGGTACCGACAACGCCCCCGTCTCGGTCAACAGCACCGTGCCGCTCTGACCGCTCGCCGGATTGGTCGCCGCCACCAACACCCGCCGCCTGCCGGTACCCGGATCCAGAACGATATCATTGTCGAATATCGGCGCATCGAGGAGCCAGTCGCGCGAACCGGCCGCCAACAGATCGTCCAGGCAGAACAGCCGGTCCAAACCGTCGAGATAGACCCCCGCCGCGATCACCGCGGCAGAACCGGCGCCGCACACCGTCGTATACTCGATCGACAGATCACCGTTCGGGGCGATACCGTACGCATTGTTGTACACCCCGGCACCGCTCAACACCTCCCAGGTGCCGTTGTCGTTGCGCACGATCTCCTGATCCGCCTGCTGACTCGTACCCAGCCGGGCGAAGCCCGCCACTTGACCGAAGGGCCCTCCAGCCCCCGGCTCGTTGATCGCAAACAGCAGCGAGCGCACGAACTCCGGCGGCAGATTGCCGTCCAAATCCGTCTTCGTCGGACTGGTACTCAGGTCGTCAAGATCGAACACCGACGATTCCCCCACCACCTGGCGCGCATCGTTGACATCCTCAACGCCCACCATGCCCGCGGCACTGGTCAAGTTCAGCGGCACCAAACCCGCAAAAGCCGGCGAACCATTGACTTGACTCCACAACACCGCCGGACCGCTCATGAATCCGGCAAACGCACAGTAACCCACCACATCCCGGGTGTGACCATTGCTATCCAACGGTTGATTCACCGCCGTGGCCTCGCACTGCACGGTGTCCGGCAGCCGCCCCAGCATAATCGGCGCCGCGTCATACGGCGGCAGCCACACCGCCGCGTCGGCCCCCGCCTGACCCACCACTATACCGTCCGCGCTGATGTCGTTCGCGTAACTCTCCGCCACCCCCGCCGGCAGCGGCAGCAGCCGCGCGTCCACCCCGCCCGCAGCCTGCACCGCCACCCAGCCTCGGCTCACGCCCCCAACGGTCGCCCAGCCTACCGCATCACCCCGCTCGTTCAGCGCCGAGGGAAACCCCGGAAACAAAAACTGCGCATCAAACTCGGGCGGCGTCTGACTCCAGCTCGCAGCACTGAACCAAAAACACAAACCTACCCATATACCGGCCGCACGCCGGGGCCTCAACGTGTACGACATCATTATTTTGTGCCTCCCAGGAACTCATTCCGCAGCGACTTAATACTTCGTCGCGTTACCAATCAACGGCCCCCATTCCCGTCCACCGAGCCTAACACCCGACGCCATCACAACGCGTGACTTGCATCAAAAAAGGGCATTGTTACAAAAAGATTGTGGATATTAACCTGTACGGGGGAGGTATGGCGGCATGTCCGTTCGTACAGCCCGTTTGTACTTTCGACGCCGACGTCCTTAAGGCCGCTGGTCATGTCATCGCGATCCCGGAACCCGACCCGGTCACTAAGGTCCTTACAGCCACGTTGGATTATGCCCGGTGCAGTGGGCAGATACCGATACCCTCAAACTACGCCCGGTAGGTACACAAGGGAAACATGCAGTTTCTCGGCGTCTCGAAGTCCGCCTCCACACCCAACTCCCGGGCCATACCCCGCAAACGCGGATCTGAAACCTACCAACAGCGCGCAGACGGGGTATGCACGCATACCCCACCCCGGTGTCATCGGTTAGGGTTTGTTGCCCTTGCCCTTGCCCCCTCCGCCGCCATTACCACCGCCGTTGCCTTTCTGCTTCTCGACAACGGTGACGGTCACGGATTGCGCCGTCAGATTGACGCCGTCGCTGGCACGCACGGAAACGGTGTAGTCGCCCAACTCCGCCTTGCGCGTGTTCCAATCGCAGTTCACTTGGGTCGACGGATCGTGGAGCGTGCAGAGGATCGTGGCGCTGGAATTGCCGACCCGCTGAACGGTCATGGTGACGGTCGACACCGCGACGTTATCCGTCACCGTTGCCGTCACGGACACGGTACCGGATACGGTGCTACCGCCAAGTGGGTTGGTGATTGTCACCTCCGGGGGTTGGTCGTCCACCGCCGGAGGTGGAGGCGTATCGGGTGCGGTGGCGGTGGTGTATTGCCAGTCGGAGGCGCCGGCCAAGCCCACGGCCTGCACGCGATATTCGTAGGTCATGCCGGGCGCGGTGGTCAGATCGAAACACTGCGGCACCGTGGTCTGGCACACCTCTGAGAAAGCCTGCTGCTGGTTGCCGGACTCCTTGCGCTCCATCACGTAACGGTTGGCAAGATCGTCGGTCGGCGTCCAGTCACAGAATATCCCCAACGGGTCGCTGGACGGCCGGCAGGCAAAATCGGCCACCGGCGCCGGTACCGACAACGCCCCCGTCTCGGTCAACAGCACCGTGCCGCTCTGACCGCTCGCCGGATTGGTCGCCGCCACCAACACCCGCCGCCTGCCGGTACCCGGATCCAGAACGATATCATTGTCGAATATCGGCGCATCGAGGAGCCAGTCGCGCGAACCGGCCGCCAACAGATCGTCCAGGCAGAACAGCCGGTCCAAACCGTCGAGATAGACCCCCGCCGCGATCACCGCGGCAGAACCGGCGCCGCACACCGTCGTATACTCGATCGACAGATCACCGTTCGGGGCGATACCGTACGCATTGTTGTACACCCCGGCACCGCTCAACACCTCCCAGGTGCCGTTGTCGTTGCGCACGATCTCCTGATCCGCCTGCTGACTCGTACCCAGCCGGGCGAAGCCCGCCACTTGACCGAAGGGCCCTCCAGCCCCCGGCTCGTTGATCGCAAACAGCAGCGAGCGCACGAACTCCGGCGGCAGATTGCCGTCCAAATCCGTCTTCGTCGGACTGGTACTCAGGTCGTCAAGATCGAACACCGACGATTCCCCCACCACCTGGCGCGCATCGTTGACATCCTCAACGCCCACCATGCCCGCGGCACTGGTCAAGTTCAGCGGCACCAAACCCGCAAAAGCCGGCGAACCATTGACTTGACTCCACAACACCGCCGGACCGCTCATGAATCCGGCAAACGCACAGTAACCCACCACATCCCGGGTGTGACCATTGCTATCCAACGGTTGATTCACCGCCGTGGCCTCGCACTGCACGGTGTCCGGCAGCCGCCCCAGCATAATCGGCGCCGCGTCATACGGCGGCAGCCACACCGCCGCGTCGGCCCCCGCCTGACCCACCACTATACCGTCCGCGCTGATGTCGTTCGCGTAACTCTCCGCCACCCCCGCCGGCAGCGGCAGCAGCCGCGCGTCCACCCCGCCCGCAGCCTGCACCGCCACCCAGCCTCGGCTCACGCCCCCAACGGTCGCCCAGCCTACCGCATCACCCCGCTCGTTCAGCGCCGAGGGAAACCCCGGAAACAAAAACTGCGCATCAAACTCGGGCGGCGTCTGACTCCAGCTCGCAGCACTGAACCAAAAACACAAACCTACCCATATACCGGCCGCACGCCGGGGCCTCAACGTGTACGACATCATTATTTTGTGCCTCCCAGGAACTCATTCCGCAGCGACTTAATACTTCGTCGCGTTACCAATCAACGGCCCCCATTCCCGTCCACCGAGCCTAACACCCGACGCCATCACAACGCGTGACTTGCATCAAAAAAGGGCATTGTTACAAAAAGATTGTGGATATTAACCTGTACGGGGGAGGTATGGCGGCATGTCCGTTCGTACAGCCCGTTTGTACTTTCGACGCCGACGTCCTTAAGGCCGCTGGTCATGTCATCGCGATCCCGGAACCCGACCCGGTCACTAAGGTCCTTACAGCCACGTTGGATTATGCCCGGTGCAGTGGGCAGATACCGATACCCTCAAACTACGCCCGGTAGGTACACAAGGGAAACATGCAGTTTCTCGGCGTCTCGAAGTCCGCCTCCACACCCAACTCCCGCACCGCGCTACCGTCAGAACGCTACAGACAGATAAGGCGTCGGGTGGTCGCAATCTTGACCGCTTCGGCGCGATTTCTGGCACGCAGCTTGGCCAGCACCGAAGTGACATGATACTTCACGGTACGCTCGCTGATAAACAACTCGTCGGCAATCTCCCGATTGCGCTTACCGGCGGCGATATGGCCCAGGATCGCGGTTTCCCGGTGCGTGAGACTGTGCGTCTCGGCATCTGCCTCGGTCTCATCGCCGGCTGCCAGCTTCTCGGACACCGATGCAGTGACCGCGGGGTCGAGGTACATACCGCCCTGCGCAACGGTCTGTAGGGCGTCACGCAGACAATCGTTCGCCGACTCCTTGAGCACATACCCACGCACACCGCATTTGATGGCTTGCACAATCAACCACTGTTGACTGCGCGCGGTGTACACGATGATCTTGAGAGTCGGGAACCGTGCGCGCAGCTTCTCGATCGCTTCGGAACCGGTGACGTCTTTCATCTCCAGGTCCAACAGCACGACGCTGGGAGACAACTCTTCAACGGCGGTGCGGGTTTCGTCGTAACTCGCGGACTCCCCCACTACCTCCACGCCAGGCTGTGAGGCCAAGAGACTCTGTACACCAAAACGCACGAGAGGATGGTCATCCGCAACCAGTACCGACACCGGCGGCATGGGTTCTACCGTGGTCTGCCGCCACCTGTCCGACCCTTTCCTTTCCATACTTGTGTTTGTCTCCGGGTTTCATAGTGTGCTTCCGCTGCGGGATACGTGGTGTGCCGGCCTCAGTCCGGGCCGACTCTTTTCGCTGAATCAGCAGGCATAGCTTATGCACCCGCGGAACGCGGGGAAACTGTCCGGATGGAACAAAGCGACGCTGTACCCTCGGTCAGTGAGGAGCCAGGTGAGTCGGGTTTACATGTTGATGAGTTTTTGGTGCGCGGCGATGCTCACCGCCTCGGTCCGGTTTTTGGCCCCGAGCTTGGAAAGGACGGAACTGATATGAAACTTGACGGTGCGCTCGCTGATATACAGTTCGCGGGCGATCTCCTTATTGCGCTTACCCGACGCCACGTATTGGAGCACCGTCGATTCCCGAGTCGTGAGACTTTCGGGACTTGAAACCGGCACCCCGGCGACGTCACTCCGGACATCCTGAATCGCGTCCGCCACCGCCGGGTCCAGGTACAGCCCGCCGTGGCTGACCACGCGGATCGCCTCGCACAACCGATCGTTGGTCACCCCTTTGGCCACATACCCTTGAATACCGATGCGCAATGCGTCCAGTACGTAATGCTCCTGGGCATGTGCGGTGAAAATAATCACCTTGACGTGGGGATACCGGTCGCGCACCCGTACCAGGGTATCGATGCCGCACGTGTCGGTCATCTCAAGGTCCAGCAGAACGATGTCCGGCTCGCAGTTATCGAGCGCTTCGCACAATTGGCGGCAACTCTCGGCCGCACCGATTACGGTGAAATCGGACTCGTCATCAAGCAGGCGACAGAGGCCAAAGAGCACGACCGGATGGTCATCCGCCACCAACAAAGATATGGTTTGGTTTACCGTCAACGCCAGTCCCCCCTTAAGTATACCCGTCCCAGGGTCTCCGCAGTGAGCACTTCTAATCACTTCAGAGAGGTGACCCAAACAGGGGATTACCCTAGCAACCCCAACGGCCAGCGCTCAACTGTCCCAATGGCCACTCTACCTGTTCTTTTGTGATCTTGTCACGAACAGACACTGATATGAATCAGAAATCGATGAAATTTGTTGAGCCGGGGCTCAAGGGGTGCCGAATTCCCTGCCCAGGAGCTCCCGCACGCGGGCGAATTCGGTCGTCAGTGCGTCCAGGCGCTCGCTGGCTTGCTCCGGGGCTTCCTGCGCGGCGAATTCTTCTAATGCGGTGCACAATTCCGCCATGCGTCGCGCCCCGACCTGCAGACAGCCGGATCGCATCGCATGCGCCGCCCGCGCCGCCTGATGATAGCGCCGCGCGCGTACGTGTGCGGTCAGCTCGGACAAACGTTTTTCGCTGTCACTGTTGAAGAGCTCAATCAATCTACCCAGGAACGCCTTGTCCCGGTCGGCGCGCGCGCGCAGATCCCGCCACACCTGGGGATCGAGACTTTCGCTTTGTGCCCGCCCGCCGTTCGCGCCCAGCGACGACCAGCGGTCCAACACCTGTCGTAAGGAATCCAGCCGCACCGGTTTGTTCAGCACGTCGTTCATGCCCGCCTCCATACAGCGTTTGACGTCGCTTTCGAAAGCGTAGGCGGTCACTGCGATGATGACCGGTTTCAGCGCGCTGCGAGTGCGTTTGCGGACTTCCCGAGTGACCTCGAAGCCATCCATACCGGGCATCTGGCAATCGAGGAGTACGATTTCGTAGTCGGTATCCCGCAACGCTTTCAGCGCCGACTCGCCGTCGGACACACAGTCGGCCGGACGACCGAGCACCTCCAGCATATCCTGCATCACGACCTGACTGATCGGGTTGTCCTCCGCCACCAAGAGGCGGGGCGGGGCGTCGCCATCGACCGCATCGACGATGGTCGACATCGCGGTGGCCAACGCCCCGACCGACCGGGTCTCGCGGACGCTGCGCAGCAGCAGACGGGGCACAACCGGCTTGTTGACACAGCGGGCCTTGAGTTCGGTGACGACCCCCGGGGTTAACGGCCGCGCGATGGAGGGTAGCAGGATGATGTCCGGGTCTACGGTCGGCAGATCGCGAATCCGGCGCGCCAGCGCCACGCCATCGCCGTCCGCCAGTTCCACATCAATGGCCACCGCCGCGTAGGGCAAGTCCGCAGACGCCGTCGACAGTTTATCGATCGCGACGTCCGCCGAGCTGACGACATCGACCTGTACGTCATCGACCGCGAAACAGTCACGCGTGGCGTTCGCGATTTCCGGCGTGTCGTCGACGAACAGAACGCGGGGCGGGGGCGCCGTGCCTGCTTCGCGCTCGCGACCGGGCGGCTCGGTTTTCGTCAGTCTCAATGTGAACCAGAACACCGTGCCCCGGTTTGGGGCGTCTTCGATACCGATCTCACCACCCATCAAATCCACCAGGCGTTTGGAAATCGACAGTCCCAGCCCCACGCCCCCGTGGGTGCGGTTAACGGCCGTATCGAGTTGCGTGAACGGGGCGAACAGGATCTCCTTTTCCGCGTCGGCGATCCCGATTCCTGTGTCTTCAACGGTGAACTTGAGCGATACCTCGTCATCGGTTTCCGCTTCAACACCGATACCGATGATCACCCAGCCGCTATCGGTGAACTTGATGGCGTTGCCCGCCAGATTGACCAGCACCTGGCGGATGCGCGTACAGTCACCGGACATCTGCAGCCCCCGGCCCACCGGATACCGGCAGGCGAGCTCGATACCCTTCGTGTACGCGCGATGACCGAGCATGTCGAGCACCGGTTCCACGAGATCTTCGAGCGAGAACTTCCCGATCTGCAGGCTCAAGTGACCCGCCTCCAATTGGGACGTGTCGAGAATGTCGTCAATGAGCGTCGTGAGCAGGTCCGCGCTGCTGCGTACCGCACGCATGTAGTCCTGCTGTTTCGGGCCGAGCGGTGTACGCAATAAGAGGTCGGTCATTCCCACCACCGCATTGATGGGGGTGCGTATTTCGTGCGACATATTGGCGAGAAATTCGGATTTTACCCGATTGGCGGCCTCCGCCGCCTCTTTCGCTTCACGCAATTCCTCCTGCACCTCGAGAAAACTGCTGATATCGCGCGCCGTGGCGATCACCTGCTGCTCATCCGCGAACCTAATCAAGCGCAACCGAACCTCGACGGGGAACGTGGTGCCGTCCTTGCGCCGGTGGAGGCCGGAAATCGTTTGCGGTTTATCTTGGCGCAAATCGCGCCACTTCGTCCTGAACTTTACCGGGTTGTAGTTCAGTTCCACATCCGGTACCGACATGTTGAGCAGTTCTTCGCGCGTGTAACCGAGGCTGCGACATGCCTGGCGATTTACGTCTACGAACCGCCCTTCCATATCATGCAGAAACAGGGCATCGGCCGCATGCTCCATGACGCTCCGATACCGCTGTTCGTTGATAATCAGTTCCCGCTCGTTCCGTTGGCGCTCGGTAATGTCTTCGGCGATGCCGAGCAGATAACGCGCCTGCCCGTCACGCAAGGCAATGGGGATTTTTTTCGTGTGAAGCGTACGCAGCGATCCGTCGCGACGGGTGATGGGTTCCTCGGGAATATCCATCAACTCGTCTCCGGATAACACCTTGCGATCGTTTCGCGTGAAGAACTTCGCCTGCTCGGCGGGAAAAAAGTCGAAGTCGTTCTTGCCCAAGAATACGTCCGCCGGGTAGCCGGTGACTTTCTCCACCGCGCGGTTGACGCGCACGAACCGGAGCTGTTCCGCCTCCTTGACGAAGATCATGTGGGGAATATTCTCGAACACGGCATCGAGAAACTCGCGCGTTTCCCGATGTTCCTCCAGCGCTTTCTTATGCGCGGTCACGTCTCTGGCGTTCAACACCAGGCCTTTGACGACCGGATCATCGGTGAGGTTCGTGACCGTAATTTCGAAGGGATAGATATCGCCGTTCTTATGGTTTACGTGAACCTCGAAAACCAGGTGTTCGCCGAACGCCAGTCCATGCTCCCCGACGATCACATCGGTCAACGGGCTACAGTCGCCGGGGTCGGCGAACTCGGTGGGATACCGACCGATCATCTCCCGGGGCGCGTAACCCAAAAGTCGGCTCACCGCGTCGTTGACGTAGCGGATACTGCCGTCGGGGTTCAATATGGCAATGATATCCACGGCGTTGTTGACCACCGCGAGATAGTAGTTGGTGTTCCTGTCCAACGCCGTCGTGTGCTCCTCGATACGGGCGAGCAACGCCTTGTACAGTTCATTCAGCTCGGCCAGCTCGGCGATATCGTCTCCAAGGACCGTCAACGGCGCATCCTCGTCGGTGGTTCGGACTTTCGCGAGTAGCGCGGTGATCGGGCGTGTGATACGCCGTTGCAATCTGAGCGAAACGAGGAAGGCGAGGGCGAACGCCAAGGCGACTACGGCGGCGCCGACGACGATATTGCGGTACAAATCTCCGTAGTAGCGTGACAGCGACGAGCGTAGCTGCAACATGCCGACCACGCGATCGTTCATCTGCAACGGGCGCCTATGCTTCAATTGACCGTTCGTGAAATCGGTTCCCGGCGAAAGGTCCGACAAACTGACCACGGCAGCGGGCGCCTGCGCTGCATCGGCGGTAGAGGCAAACAGCGACCCGTCGGCGCCATACACGCTGGCGGTGCGTTGGAACGGTGAAGCGGTCAATCGCTTCAAAGCGCCGTTCACCTTGTGCCGATCGCCCGCGGCCAGTGCCGTGGACACATCGGCGGCCACTGCATCGGCATTGGTCTCGAGGTCGTTGACCGCGAAGGAATACAGGGCGAACGCCTGGTACGCGACGTACACCACGCCCGCCATCAGCAGCGCTGCGCCACTAACCAGGTAGACGATAAACTTTAGTTCGTCGCCGAGGGAGCGCCGCCGGCGTTTAGGCGAGTCGACTGTTGTTGCCACCGCGGGTCCAGACTCTGCTTGCGTTCTCCAAACCTCCACCCAGAAGCGCCGGACGGACCCTTGTTGCCCACCGCGGGTCGCGCGGATTCGGATTTATCCTTGCTGCGCTTCGATGCCGAGGATACCCGCAACGTGCGGTGCTCTGAAAGACCTTTCTGCCGGGAAGCGTCAGCCGCGGTAGTCGGTTGCTCGTCGGATACCGCCGGGCGTAGTGAGCGGCGCACCACCGGCTGGTCGGCAACCCGCTCGCCGAGCGGCACACCGCCGGCCGACGAGTCTGCCAATCGGGCGGTCGTCGCCGGCTCGCCGGGGCGGCGATGACGCGCCGTCGTCGGAGGCAGATTCCAACCGGAAGTGGCGGGCTTTTCGATCGCAACACGCGGTGTGACAGGCGACGGGTTTGCCACATGCCCGGTGCTCGGTGCCGTCTCCACAGCCGACTCGCTCGCGACGGCGGACGGGGTAATCCTGGTGGTCTGCCTTTCACCCTGAACATCGGGATCGGTGGCGGGGACAACCGGGGATGCGGCGGAATCCGCCGGAGTCGCCCCACGACCCATGCTCGGGACTGTCTCCACGGTCGGCGGCTCGCTCGCAACAGCGGCCGGGGCTATCGGGGGTGCGGCACCTTCACCCCGGATATCGGGGGCAGCGGCAGGGGCGGCCGGCGACACGCTGGAGGCCTCCGGCGCAGCGGACCCTGCCTCCGGCTCGGATTCTTCGGGTTCGGTATCTGGAAAAATTCCGCGCATCCGTTCGCGAAACTCGTCGATGACGCCGCCCATATCACCACCGTCTCTCACCACCGTCGCGTTCAGGACGACCAGAAGCTCGGTGCGATCCACTGTATTGACCTTCTGGCCGAACAGAAATCCCACCACCGGGATCTTGTGCAGAAACGGGACGCCGCTCTCCGAGCGCGTGTTGTTTTCGCGAATCAGCCCACCCAGCACGACACTTTCCCCGCTCTGCAACGCGACGCGGCTGTCCACACTACGCTGCAGAAACGAGCGCTGTCCGGTGGCGTCGTCGATGGCGCCGGTATCGGTCAGCTCCTGGCTGATGTCGAGGGTGACCAGTCCACCGGCATTGACGCGCGGCGTCACGGTCAGGGTCACGCCGGTATCCTTGAACTGTACGGAACTCGCCACGACGCCGCCTTCGGTCACGACCGAGGTAGAGATGGGTTGCTGGTCACCGACACGGATAGAGGCGGTCTCGTTATCGAGCACCAACACCGCCGGCGACGCCACCACCCGCAGCTTGTCCTCGGTGGCCAACAGATTCAACAACGCGCGCACCTCGTCGGCCGCGTTGACGATCGAATACGACAGGCTGCCGGGGAATCCGAGCGGCAACCCGACGGTCGCCTCGCCGCGAAAATCGCGGCGATTGTCGGTCAGTTCGCTCGCCGGAATACGGTGCTCGAAAAACCACTGCACGCCGTGACTGAGCTCGCCGGACAGGTTGACATCGACGATGGTGGCCTCCAACAGCACCTGCAGGGGCCGCACGTCCAGTTGCAAGAGCGCCGACTCGATCTTCGAATAATCGTTGGGCGTGGCGAGAATCAGGAGCGCATTGCGGCTCTTGTCGGCGACGATATTCACCTGCCCCACCACCGTTTCCCCGCCGGCGGACGGCGTCGCGGTGGGTTCGGGCGGCGGTGCGGCCGGGCGTTCGATGACGTCGGCCGCCGGGCTCTCGGCCCCCGCGCTGTCCCTGTCACCGGGACGCAGCTCCACCAACCGCGGTACGGAACCGGGCGCCAGCGTCGATGGCGGGGCCGCCGGCGCGCGGGTCGCTTCGAGATCGAACAGTTCCCGCAACGTATCCGCCATGTCTTCCGCACGGCCGTTCTGCACGCGATACACGTACAGGCGTCGCCCCTCGCCCTCACCGGGGATGTCCAGCCGCGCAATCCATTTCTGGATTTCGCTCATGTAACGCGGTTGCGAACTCACCACCATCAACATGTTCAGGCGCCGCACAGGAATCAGGTTCACCAGTTTGCCGATGAAGCCTTCCTCCTGATGTTCGAAGACGGACTGTATTTCGCCGGCGATGGTATCCGGGTCGGTATAGCGAATCGGAAACAAACCGAACGACATACCCTGCAACCAGTCCACGTCGAACAGGGACACCACCTCGTTCACGCGCGCGAGATCCGGGGCCGCACCGGCAACGATGATGAGATTCCGTCGCGGATCCACCCGCACGACGGTCTGCTTCTTGGCGAGCGGTTCGAGAATCTTGCCCATCTCGTCGGCCGCGATGTACCGCAGCGGGATCACCTGCACCTGAAAGCCGGGCGCTCCCAGTGAGCGCGCGACCGTGGGCGTACCGGCGCCGCTCAACGCCTTGGCGGTCGGGACAATGCGCACCATTTCCGCGGAACGGATCAACGCCGCATCATTGACCTCCAGCACGACCTCGAGAATCGAAAGCAGGGTGGTGCGTTCCAGCGGCTGCGTGGTGCGCAGCGTGATGGACCCCTTGACCGCAGGATCGATGACGTAGTTGATCTTCAGGAGTTCCCCGAGAACGATGGCCGCGACTTCGCGGATATCGGCGGATTCGAAATTCAGGGTGGTGCTTTCCTGGCCCTCGAGCTCGGCGCCGGAGCGAATCACCTGCGACGGACCGACAAAGGACCCGGAACCGGGATAGATCTGGGACACACGGCCGGACGGTGTCACTTCGTCAGGAAACGGCAACCTGGCGTCAGGCGGCGCTGGTGGCGCGGCGCCCCGCGACCCGGCCACCAGGCGCGGAAACGGCTCCGGCGCATCGGTGATCAGCTCGCGCGCATTCGGGGACGACGCGCATCCTCCCAATCCGCCGACAACGACCCCCAGCAACACGACGAACATGTTGCGCCAGCCGGCGGGGCACTTTTCAACCATGGTCTCTTATTATAGTCTGGAGAAAGCTTCTCCGAACCCGAGTTTACCACAATATCTAGCGAATAATCAGAAGCGGGGCAACTCGATCTCGTGTTTTGACTGACCTTTCTCCAGTACCACCCGCTCCGCCTGTATGTCCGCCAACGCCCACCCGGCCTGCCGGGTACCGGGACGCATCACCAGAAATTCACGGGTTCGCTCGTCGAACAACAAGGCGGCGCGACCCCCCGAGGTAATGGCGGTCCCCACCAGATTCCATTGCGGCGCGGGCTCGCCCTTGGCTGCCGTCTCGACCGCGGGTGCCGGCGGGCGGCGCGCCTCCACGAACAGGGGCCGCTCGGCGATGTCGCTGAACGCGCTGATCGCCGGCAACGGACGTGCCAGCTTCGGCACCGCCGGCAGGGTCGCGGGTCGACCGGTCGGCGGCGCGGTGGCGGTGAGCGCCGGTTCGTGGTCTGCCTGCCAGCCGATCACGAGTCCGAGCGACGTAATGACGGCCAACAGCAGTAAGGTGACGGGGCGCACGCGGGTCACGATTCAACCTTCGGCGACGCCGGCGCCGCGGCGGGCCGTACATAGGCGGTCAAGGCAAACCGGATATCGAGCACCTCGGAATCACCGCGCCGCGCACGGTTGCGCACCGCCAAATCGTTCACCACCACCACCGGCGTTCCGCGCTCCAAGGCATAGAACAATTTCTGTACCGTGTTGCTGTCGCCGCGCATGCCGATCTTGACCGTCGCCGCCACCAGTCCGCCGTCATCCGAAGGCGGCACCACCTGTGTGCTCAAGAGCTGACCGCCGCTTTGGTTGATTACGCGTGTCGCGTATTGTTGCAGTTCCGCCGAAGCGAGGGTCGGAGTCTTGCTGTTCAGGAAACCCTGCTTGAGTTCGCGGCTCGCGCGCAGTTGGCGCGTACGCTGCATGACGTCACCGCGCGTGGCAGCAATGGCCTTGAGCCGCTGCAGGCGTTCAGTGAGGGTGGCGTTCTGGTCGCGGTAACCACGATAGGCGTCCAGGTACGGGCTTGCCAGTCCGAAATACACGAAGGCAGCGGTGAGTAACAACAGTCCGACCGCTGCAGTACGTCTCAACATGGTGCGGGAAACCGGCACGGCTAGCTCCCCGGATCCAGGGTCATGGAGATCTGGAACCGTTCGTAACCGGTCGCCGGGTTAGGGATCACCGAGGAGACGAACGCCGGCTCGGCCAGCAAAGGCGAGGATTCCAGCACGCCGATCAACTGCGAGGCGGTCCTCGATTCCCCGTGGATACTGAGCTTCGTGGACTGCAGGTTTACCGTCGTCAGCCAGGTGTCGTCCGGTAAAATGCGCGCGAGTTCGGCCAGCAGTTCGACGACCGGCGGTTTTTCCTGCTTGCGGGCGTTGATGACGGCCGCGTATCCGACCTGGGTTTGCAGCTCGTCACGCAATCCTTTTACCTGCTCCGCTTCGATCTGCGCGGCGTCGACCTGTGTCTGCAGTTGCACTTGTGTGCGGTGCATGTTCATCAAGGGCAGCGCGAGCGCGACGGCCACCAGCACCGCCGCGCTTGCCGCCAGGGCAGTATTCAAACGTCTGAACGAGCGCCCGGTAGCGCGGGGTGCGCTTTCGGAGGGCAGCAGATTGAACCGCGGCTCCCCGCCGCTGAGGTCGTGATCATCCGAACGCCCGACGGTGACGGCGGCAAGCGTCACGCCGAGCTGCTGCAGCTTGCGTATCCAGTCGTCGACGATGCGGCGCGGCGTCACCACCAGATCCACCAACAACTGGCCGTCCGGCCGCGGTCGGTCGAGCACTTGGAAATCGTAATACACGTCGTCCACGCCAAACGGCGTCTGACGGTCCATTTCAAATCCCAGCACCTCGCGCAGGTTGTCGCGGGCCGCGCCGGGCAGGACGACGAGATGGCGTAACACACGCCAGGGTGGCAGACACAGGATTACCGGTCCACGCGCGCGACTGACGGCCGCCTGAAACATAGGATCCGGCGCTTCCCAGGGTTCGCTGGCACGACGCGCCACCTCGGTCGCGGCGCCGTTCTCGCCACGATAGGCAACCAGCTCCCGACCCGCGCCCTCGAGGTGCAGCAGGAGCTTGGTGCGGCCGGCGCGGCCGGCGCGGGCAAACGCGTCGGGCACCAGGGCTTTGAGCTCTGCACCCCACCACGCGAAAAAACGCCGGGCGAGATCCAGAACCTCACGGCCGGGGTGCTTGACGTCATCAAGCATCATCAGTTCGCCCTCCCGCGGATCGCGTGGCACGCCCAGTCCTTATCCATTTTTAGGGCCCATGCGTGCCGCCGTTTGCCGCCAAAATATCTCGAGCAGTAAGCATAAAACCGTCCGGCCGGCCCCACGCTGTCCTCTCGTCCAGTTCAAATCTGCCCGTTAGTCCAATTCGATCGGCGGCGGATTTTAAGTAGCCTTATTATCCCGCCGTTCGGCGCACGCTTTGCACTGCTCTTCTAAGGAGGTCGTTATGTGTCCGCAGGCCCTCGGCAAGGACCACGGCCCGTCAGCGAGTGAGGTCCTGTCGCTGGATCCCCTGGGCAACCGCCTGGTGGACCGCGGTAAGCTGCGCGCCAACGAGCTCAAACGCGTCATGCCGCTCTTGAAGCCCGGCGAGTCGCTGGCGCATCTGCTCGTCAAGCTGGGACTCGTTTCGGAGGTGGACGTCGCCGCCGGGCTTGCCGGGATGTTGAACCTGCGAATTCTGAAGTCTACCGACTATCCGGCGGTGGCCGTGAACCAGGCGCCATTGTCCGTGCGCTTTTTGAAAAACGCAAAAGTCGTCCCCGTGCGCGAGGACGACGAGCGTGTCGAACTGGCGATGTCGGATCCGCGCGCTGTAGACGTCCAGAAGGCGGTGGCGGTGGCTTGCGACAAGTCCGTGGTCCCGCGGCTGGGATTACCGTCCGATATCGAAACCGCGATCGAACGTTGTTATTCAGGCGGCCCATCCTCGCTCGGACAACTCGTGGAAGACATCGAAACCGTCGACCGCGACGCGGATGTCGATGTCGAGCAGTTAAAGGATCTGGCAAGCGAAGCCCCGGTGATCCGGCTCGTGAATCTGTTGATTCAGCGTGCGGTGGAAGCCGGCGCATCGGACATTCATATCGAGCCGTTCGAAGACGCGCTGACCGTCCGTTACCGCGTCGACGGGGTCCTGCGCGAAGTCGAGGCGCCGCCGTCACGATTCACGGCCGCGGTGGTGTCGCGCGTCAAGATCATGGCCAAACTCAACATTGCCGAGCGCCGTCTGCCGCAGGACGGACGCATCATGTTGAAAGTATTGGGCAAGGACGTGGATCTGCGTGTTTCCACGGTGCCGACACTGTATGGCGAAAGCGTGGTCATGCGTCTTTTGCAGAAGGAGAGCGTGATTTTCGATTTCGAGCCGCTCGGTTTCGACACGCTGATCGGCGCACGCTACGAAGAGCTGCTGTCCGCGCCGCACGGGATTTTGCTGGTCACCGGTCCCACCGGCAGCGGTAAGACCACGACCCTATATACCGCTTTACACAAGCTGAACAAGACGGAACGCAAGCTCCTGACCGTCGAAGATCCCATCGAGTATCAACTGCAGGGGATCAATCAGATCCAGGTGAAACCGCAGATCGGTCTGACTTTCGCCGCCGCGCTGCGTTCCATTTTGCGCCAGGATCCGGACGTCATCATGATCGGTGAGATGCGTGACCTGGAAACTGCGCGCATCGCGGTGCAATCCGCACTCACCGGACACCTGGTGCTGTCTACGCTCCACACCAACAACGCTGCGAGCGGCGTCACGCGATTGCTGGACATGGGGGTCGAGGATTACCTGTTGACCTCGACGGTGAACGGCATCCTGGCGCAACGTCTGGTGCGAACCCTGTGCCCGGGATGCCGGGCACCCTATCCGGCACTGCCGGAAACCGTCAAGGAGTTGCGCTTGCGGGAGTTCAGCGACCGGGATCCGGTGACCCTGTACCGGGCGGTCGGCTGCCAGGAGTGCGATGGAGTCGGCTTTCGCGGGCGTACCGCGGTGCTGGAATTGCTGGTCATCAACGACGACATTCGCCGTCTGGTTCTGCAGCGTGCCGAAGCCGCCGAGATGCTGCGCACCGCCCGCCGTCAAGGTATGCGCACCATGCACGAGGACGGCATCCTGAAAGCCCTGAACGGCACCACCACCATCGAGGAAGTACTGCGGGTCACCCAGGAATTCTGACCCGATGGCGAACTTCTGGTACAAGGCGGTCAACGGCGAGGGGGTTACCGAGGTCGGCGAGATGGAGGCCGCGAACCAAAAGGCGCTGATCGCGCAGCTCCAAGACTCCGGTTACGTGCCGATACAGATTTCGGCGCGCGCGATCGCGAAACGCCGCGCACCCCTGTTGCCCGGCCTGCACTTCTCCCGTAAACGGGTATCGGCGCGCGATGTGGGTTTGTTCACCCGCGAACTCGCGACGCTCCTGCACGCGGGATTACCGCTGGACGAGTCGCTCAAGACGCTGATCGAGGTGGCCGACAGCGAATCGGTCAAGCGCCTGGTGACGAGCATCCACGAGCGTGTGCGTGACGGTGCGGAATTTTCCGCCGCTCTGGAAGCGCAGGGCGACACCTTCTCCAGTCTGTACGTCAATATGGTGCGGGCCGGCGAATCGGCCGGGGCGCTGGACGCGACGCTGGCGCGTTTGGCCGATTACCTCAAGCGTCAGAAAGAACTTCGCGACAGCGTGCTGTCCGCGTTGACCTATCCGGTAATCCTGACCCTCGTGGCCGCCGTATCGGTAATCCTATTGCTGGTGTTCGTACTCCCGCAGTTCGCGCAGATGTTCGACGACATGCAGGCCGAGCTGCCGCTGCCCACACAAATTGTGATGGCCGCCGCGGACGGGCTACGCCACTACTGGTGGATGTTGCCGGTGCTGCCGTTGGCCGCCGCCTTCCTCGCCAAGGGACTCCTCGCGGACCCCGGCCGCCGCCTCAAGTGGCACGATTTTCTCCTGCGCGCACCGCTTTTCGGCGATCTGGTCACCAAGCTCGAGGTCGCGCGGTTCACCCGCACCCTCGGTGTAATGCTCAACAACGGTGTGCCCTTGTTGCGCGCTATTCGCATCGTCGCCGGCAGCATTTCCAACCAAGCGTTGGCCCGCGACGTCGATAGCACCGCGGACGAACTGCAGGCCGGCCGTCGGCTGGCGACGGCACTCACAGCCGGCGGGCGGTTTCCCAAACTGGCGATCAAGATGATTCGCGTTGGCGAGGACTCCGGCCAGCTCGACGAAATGCTACTCAGGCTTGCGGACGTCTATGATCAGGAAACCAAGTCCACGGTACAACGCGTGCTCGGCCTCCTGGAGCCCCTTCTGATCGTCGGCTTGGGCGTGGTCATTGCCGGCATCATTTTTTCCATTCTCATCGCCGTACTCGGTATGAATCAGTTGGTGATTTGAGATGCAAGCTCACGGAATAAATGGAGACTCATGAGATGAACACAAGACCTTCCGCCGCGGGCGGTTTTACCTTGATCGAACTGTTGGTGGTACTCGTTATTCTTGGTCTGCTCGCCGGGGTGGTGGGTCCGCAGGTGATGAAGTACGTGGGCTCCTCGAAAACCAAGACCGCGCGCCTGCAGATCGAGGACCTCGCCGCCAGCCTGGATCTCTACCGCCTCGAAGTCGGAAACTATCCGACCGCCGAGCAGGGCCTCGAAGCGCTGGTGATCCCGCCCGTGGAAGCCATCAACTGGAACGGGCCCTACCTCAAGAAGAAAGTCGTGCCCAAAGATCCCTGGGGTTTCGCTTACAGCTATCGGTCCCCGGGAGAGCACGGCGAGTTCGACCTGTTCTCGCTGGGTGCGGACAACACGGAAGGCGGTCAGGGGGAAAATCAGGACGTCCTGGGCTGGCAGTAGCGTCCGCCCGTGATTGCCCGCCGAGCGCGTTCGTTTGCCGCCGGTATCGCCCGCGGCGGCGGGTTTACGCTGCTGGAACTGCTCGTCGTGATCTCGTTGCTGGCAATGGCACTTGCGGTCGTGCCGCCGATCCTGACCTCGGCCACGGCCACCGCCGAGTTGAAGGGTGCCGCCCGGGAGCTCGCGAGCGCACTGCGCCACGCACGCAGCCGCGCCATCGCACGCAGTCAGGATACGGCGCTGACGTTGAACGTGCGCACCCGGCGTTACCGCGTCACGGGCACCCAGCGTCAACACACGTTACCCGCCGACGTGGAGTTCAAGGTCTACGGTGCGGCTTCCGAATCCCCCGACGAGGACACGGGTGGCATTCGCTTCTTTGCCGATGGCAGTTCCACGGGCGGTCGCATTTCACTGGCGCGCGGCGCACGGACTCTGGCGGTCGAAGTGGACTGGTTGCTCGGCCGGGTCTCCATCGATGACTAGCGGAGGAACACGCGGAGCGTTCGCGCCCGGTTTCTCGCTCATCGAGGTCCTGGTGGCGTTCTCGATACTGGCGATCGCGCTGTCGGCGATACTGTCCGTGTTCTCCACCGGGCTTAGGACCAGCGTTCGCGGCGACGAATACAGCCACGCCACGGCGCTCGCCGAGGCACACCTTGCGGCCCTGCGCGGGGAGCGCGTCCCGCCGTTGGGCATCGAAGACGGCGAATTCGACGCCACCTATGCCTGGACCCGCGAAGTGCGCGTGCCCGAGTGGCACCAGGCGGATGGCGACGCCTTGCACTCGCTGGAACCTTACGAGATCCGTCTGCGGGTGCACTGGGAAGAGGGCGGCCGGAAGCGCTCCGTGGAACTGGCCACGGTACGGCTGTGGTCCACACCGTGAACGCGCCCCGCGCTCGCGCCGGGCGCGCCCGGCAACACGGCTTCACGCTCATCGAGTTGCTCATCGGATTGACGCTGACGGTATTCATCGTGGCTGCGTTGTTCGGTGGTTTGCGTCTCGCCGTGCGTGTCTGGGAGGCGCACGGGGTTCAGAACCGGGACATCAACGAACTCCGCCTGGCGCGCGACTGGTTGCGCCGCTATCTGATCCAGGCCCATCCGCTGCTGATCGAAGAACAGCCTGGGGAGCGGTTCGTCGCGTTTACCGGCACCCCGGACTACGTGCGCTTCGTCGCCCCGCTGCCGGCGCACCTGGGCGGCGGCGGTCTGGACTGGATCACGCTGTCCGTGCTGGATACCCGGCAAACCGCCACTCTGAACGTGGAGCACCGCCTGTTCCATCCCGACCCGCCCACGTTCTCCGAACGGGTTCCGGAACGGCGCGTCCTGCTCGACGGGCTCAAGACGCTCAGGTTCCGTTTTTACGGTACCCGCGACAGCGAAGAGCGACCGGCGTGGCACGACGACTGGGTCAACCAGCAAAGTCTGCCGCACCGCATCTCGGTGCGCGCGGAGTTCGAGGATGCGCGGCGCCGCTGGCCGGAGCTCATGGTAGTGCCGATGGTGGACGGTGCGCTGCGCGACACCCCGGCGCTCGTGGGCGGTGGGGGTCGCGGTTCAAGGAATCGCTCATGAGCCCGCCCGCGAAACGTTGGTCACCGCCACACCGACAGCGCGGCCTGGTATTGGTCATCGTGCTGTGGACCCTGGCCCTGCTGATGGTGGTAGCCACCGAATTCGCGTATTCGACGCGCACCGAAGCCCGGCTGGCGCGCAATGTCGTGGACACGGCGCGGGCGCGCTACCTGGCCGAGGCGGGTGTGGCGCGCGGCATATACGCGTTGAGCCACCCGGACCCACAGCGGCGCTGGCGCACCGACGGCACCGTGTATCGCTTTCCCCTACCGCCCGGGGAGGTTCGGGTGGCCGTGCACGATGAATCGGGATTCATCGATTTGAATACGGCCTCGGCCGGACTGCTCGACGGCCTATTGCGCGTGGCGGGCATCGAGGACTCGGCGCGACCGCTGCTCATCGATGCGATTCTCGACTGGCGCGACGCCGATTCCCTGCGCCGCCTGCACGGCGTTGAGGACCCTGATTATCGGCGGGCGGGGATGGAATACGGCGCCAAGGACGCGCCGTTTGATTCGGTGACCGAATTGCTATTGGTGCCGGGCGTGTCGCCGGCATTGTATCGCAGGGTGGAACCCTGGCTGACTGTACACACCGCCGCGAGCGTAAATACTCACACCGCCCCCCGCGAGGTTCTGCTCGCGCTGCCCGGCGCCGACGCCGGCCAAGTGGACGCCCTGATCGCGTCGCGCTCCGAAACCGACACCCAACGCGCGAGCCCCAACCACACCTACCGCCTGGTCGCCGAGGCACACCTGCCGTCCGGCGTGCGCGCTACGCTCAGGGCGGTGTTCCGCATCGAAACCGCACGCGCCGGGGCGACGCAGGTGTCGGTGTTGGAATGGCACGCGCAATGAGCAAATCGAGCAGCGGAAAAACGCGGCTCCGGACGCCCCCGGTCAGCGTCCCGGCGCGCTCATCCGCGGTCGTGCAATCGATCCCAGGGTCGCGCGGGTGAAGTCCTCGATGTAATCCAGTAACCGGTCGCACGCGGCAGCCGCGCGTTCGGGATCCCGTTCCCCCACCGCTTCGGCCAAATCGGCATGCAGACGCGCGCACAACGGGAGGTCGGCGACCCGCCGGTAGTGGAGATACCAGAACCGGCGTGACAATCCATGCAGCAAACTCATCGCGTTACTGGCGAATTCGTTGCGTGCGGACCTGGAGATCAGGTGATTCAGCTCCCAGTCGAACCGCATGAACGCCAAGTCATCGTTGTTCCGCGCCGCCGAACGCATTTCTCCGGCAAGTTCGACAAAGCGACGGGCTTCCTCAGGGCTAGCGCGTTGCGCCGACTTGCGTGCCAGCAACCGCTCCAGTTCGCGTCTGACTTCCAGGAGCATCAACTGCTTCTCGATGTTGATCTCAGAAACCAGGATACCGCGACGCGGTAAAATCAGCACCAATCCCTCGCGGGCCAAGCGTTGAAGGGCCTCGCGCACCGGGGTGCGCCCGAATCCGAGTTGCGTGGCCAGCGCCGCCTCCGAGAGTACCGCCCCCGGCTCGAGCTTAAGAGTCACGATCAATTCCTCCAACCGTTGGTAGGCTTGATCGGTAAGGCTCGTCTGTTGCGTCCGGTCCATAGGCGTAAGTATCCGGTCTTTGGCGTAACGCTTGTTTCGCTCCCGAGCACCGCCTAGTGGGCCTCCGATTATCGCACACCCATGCACACTGTCATATCGGGCCGGCATCCGGCCGTATCGCACCCGGCCGCTAGCCGATTACGGCTTCCGATCAACGGCGGGGCGGGCGAGGTGGAACCGATACGGCAGCGGTGCTTTTGAGGTTCCGAAGTTCGTCGGTCACGTACTCGAACAGACCGGGGATACCGGCCCGGTCGATCTCTCGACGCAGGGTGCGGCGGTAGAGAGCGATCACGCTGAGTCCCCCTACCATCACGTCATAGATGCGCCACCGGTCGCGCGCGTGCCTGAGCCGATAACTGAGGGTCAGACGACCGCCGGCGCCGGCCGGAAAGTGTGCTTTGAACGCGATGAACGTACTCACCGTTGCGCGTCCCGGTCCATCGAATTGCGCGCGCTGGTAGCGAATCGAGGCAGGGTCGACGTCATACTCTTCGATCGTATCGAGGTAACCCCATATCAGCAGTTCACAGAACTGTGCAACGAAACGACGCCGCTCGGATTCGCTCAAAGTCCGCCAGCTCTGTGCGAGGGCGTATTTCGCCGTAGTCCGGAAATCGAACCTGTCGACCAGCGAGGCTCTGACGCGCCGCGACTTGGCGTGGCGGTCGGCGGTTGGATCCTGAACGATGGCCAGGATGTCGGACACGGCTATTTCCACCGCCGCGGACGGAGAGGGGCTGCTCGCGGCGCTCGACAACGGCCCGCAACTGAGAATCAGCGCCCACGCGAATCGCCCGAGCACCCCCGGTTTCATGCGCATACCGGAGAAGACCGGCCCCCGCGGAAAATCCTTTCCCCCACCGACCTCGACCCGCGTGGACGCAAGGGCCCGGGGAATCAGCGGTTCACGGTTCGATCCCGATACGCGAACCACAACGACAACCCCAGCACGACGGTCGCGGTCACCACTACGCCGATATCGACGGTCGCCGCGTCCCAATCTGCGCCGCTGATCCGGTCCAGGTAATACTTGATGTATGAGGAAGGCAGGTCGGTCTCCCCCTGGGCGCGCTTGACCTGCCAATGCCAGTCCGTGCACGGGCAGTATCCGAATCCGTACAGCATGCCCAGACCCAACCAGGACGCCCAAGTCGCCACGATGGACACCAAATGCCAACGCCGCGTGCGCCGCCATATCCAACCCAGCAGGTTAAACAGAGTCAAACCGGTGTGTAGGAAAAGAAAAAAATAATCGAGGAACAGCCACATTCCCGACCAGGCTTCCTATCTCAAAACGCAACCGCGACACACAGGGGAGTATAGCCGACCCCGATGCGTACCAGCAGCACCTTTCACTCGCCGGCGCTCGTCGACATGCTGTGTAACCGGTTCTCCCCGGAGGCGAATGCTATACTTTAACCCCTTGTGAGTTTATGCAGAGAAACAAGTCGAATAACGCATAGACATGCTTGCCAGCCGTAAACTGGGTCACGCTACTCAGCGGAGTGGCCCTGGGCGCTCGGGAACAAATCCACCGTCAAAGCATTGACCAACCTCATGCGCTCGCTGGAGAACGAGTTGGCGAGAGGGATCTATCGTTTTATATATCGGTTACGACTTCGATGTCCTACCGACGCTTCCCGATAGTGACTTCGACTGGGTATACCTGGACACCTCGCACACCTATGAGAACACCAAGCGGGAGTTGCACCTGTTGAAGACCAAAGTCAAACCCGACGGCGTCATCGCCGGCGACAACTGGGGGGCGGATCCAGAGCACGCCCTTCATGGCGTGTACATCGCGGTGGATGAATTCGTCACCGAGGAAGGTTACGAATTTCTACACAAGGCTGACGACGGCCCGAGCCAATTCGCTATTCGACGCGCCTGACCAGTGCGGCCCGCGTTTGTTAGCAGGCTGTGAAAAACTCCGTTTTTCACAGCCTGCGGTGTGGTACAGGGAGGTACCACCAGTTTTCGAGCACGCAAGTGCTTGAAAAATGGTGCAAGCCGCGGACACGCGCCGCGGCGCAGCGTACTGAAAGAGTCCAGGACGGACTTTTTCAGCGACCTGTTAGACCACGACCCGCCGAACGTATCTGTGAGCGGTGGCCCGCAACGCCCGGCGTCTCAGTTTCGGCCGAGTACGTCTTCCCGGCCGCCTTCCACCACCGCCAGCACCTCGGCGGCCAGATCCTCGGGAACCCCGAGATCCTCCAGCGTCTTGCCCACATTCTCCACCACCGCGTCGAAATGATCGTCGTTCAGCCCGTTGGTGACCAGCCCGGCATGCGCATCTTTCAATGTTGCGCCGGTCCACTGCGGGGCGCCGCCGAACGCGAAGGCCATAAACTCCGCCATCTTGCGGGTCTGATGCTCGACATCGATGTTGTGGAAAAAGTGGTTGATTCGATTGTCAACCATAATACGGCCATACAACTTTTCAGCGGCGGCGTTCATCGCGGCCGTCCCACCCAGTCGGTCAAACAAACTCGTCGGCATCGTATCCTCCCGAAAATCAGGCAATGAGAGCCCGTCGCTCCCACTGTAACGATGACCCGCTTGGAAATAAATGCGTAGATATCCGCGACTGGCCGGTATTATTACGCGGCCGGGCGTGCACTTCTCGTCACGCCGCTTTACACGTTTTGATACCCAGCAGCGTATACGCCGGACACCATCCGATCAGTGCGGTGGCCAGGGGTACGACCCCGATCCACCCCCACGGGGTTTGCGGCCCGACAAAGACCAGGGCGATCAGCACCAGGCCGACGGCGATTCGCAGAGCGCGATCGATAGAACCTACATTCGCTTTCATGGTTGTCTCCTACAGTTCACGTAGGGGTATTTTTCTCGATGGGCCCGTTTGTGGTCTGTGATCCGATCACAGACTGCATACCCGAAGCGAGTCGGCGAATGGCGGTTCGATCCAGAATCTCCACCGCGCCCCGCTTGAGCCGAATCCAACCCCGCGCCTCGTAACGTTTGAGGTACCGGGAGACGACCTCGCGGGAACTGCCGAGCTCTCCGGCGAGTTGTTGGTGCGTTGTACGCACCACGGGAAATCCGGAGTCCAAGAGCCTCGCGAGGCGCCCTTCGATCGGACCGAAGGCCACTTCATCCATCCTGGCGATGACCTGCGCGAGACGGCGGCCGAAACTTGCGAAAACGAAACGGCGAAAATCCGACGAGCGCTCCAGAGCGTCGTCGAAGACTTCGCGCCCCACCACCGCGGCCTCCACTTCGGTTTCGGTGACCGCCGCCGCGGGGTAGCGCTCGTGCGATATCAGGCACGAAGTGGTCAGTACACAGGACTCTCCGGGGCGCACGCGGTACAGCAGCACTTCCTGCCCGCCTTCGGTGAGCAGCTGCACGCGTATCGTCCCGCGCACCACCAGGACGTAACTGTCGCATGCGGCCCCCGGAGAGAAAACGCCCGTGGCCGGCGACAGTCGCACCATCTCAACCTGCTCGATCAGTTTGCGGATGACCGGGTCGCCGCTCGCCTCGAGCTCCGGAAAACAGTTTGCCCAGCCGAGATCGGTGGCCATCAGCGCCGGCGTCCCGGTGCCGGATCTGTACCGCGGCACGTCCAGTACCCGCGGTTCGGCATCGACCTCGTACCCCGCAAGACGATCATCCGAACGGAAACGGCCGTTTGGTCACGGCCACTGCCAGGATATAGCCAAACGCCGCGAGCGCTCCGATGAACGCGACGAACCGCTGCGATCGGCGCGTTGCGAAGCGCATGACCACCAGGCCGAGCCCGATGTAGACCACCAATCCCACCACTTTTGCGGTCAACCACGGATCCACCAACGGATACTGTTGCAGCATGACGCTGAGGGCGATCGCGCTGGCGAGCAGCACGGTATCCACGACCTGAGGGACCACGACCAGTAGACGCGATTCCAAGCGCGCGTTCGTCGCCACTACCAGGGCGCCGCGTAAAACGAACAAGAACAAGGTCAGTGCGACGCAACCCATGTGTACGAATTTTATAACCGTGTAATGCATTCCCGTCGTCCGCGTCCCGGCCACGACACCGTGGCGGCACGTATTATCCGTATACGAGATCGATCTGTGTGCGTCGATCGTGGACGTGAGCAATCCACGAACTAGGCGCCCCAGGCAGTGCGTGTCATTATGCGGGTTGGTGATTACAAAGACTCGACATAGGCGCGCATTTTCTCGCGCATCTCCGGCGTGGGCAATCGTCCGATGCCGGCACGCATGTTGTCGCGCATGTGGTGCACCTTGGAAGTCGCCGGGATCGCGCACGTCACACCCGGATGAGAGACCACGAACTTCAAGAAAAATTGGCCCCAGGTCTCACAGTCGAATTCATGCGCCCAGTCGGGCAGTGATTTCCCCTGAACGCGTCGAAACAGCGACCCACCCTGATAGGGCCTGTTAATCAGGGTTGCGATCCCGCGGTCCTGCGCCAAAGGCAGTAGACGATTCTCTACCGTGCGGTTGGCGATGCTGTAGGTGAACTGCACGAAGTCGAAAGGCTGGGTGACGAGAATACGTTCCAGCTCCACGTGCGCCCTGCCGTGGGACGTGGTAATTCCGATATAACGGACTTTGCCCTCCGCCTTCCAGGCTTTCAGCGTTTCGAGGTGGGTGTCCCAATCGACCAGATTGTGAATCTGCATTAAGTCAAAGACCGATACCCCCATGCGGCGCATGGAGCGTTGCATCTGCTCGATGCCCGACCGCCGGCCCCGGGTCCAGACTTTGGTGGCCGCGAACAACGCCTGTTTACCGCGGACTTTCTGTAGCAGATCTCCGACCACCTGTTCCGCGGAGCCATACATCGGCGACGAGTCGATCACCGCTCCACCGTAATCGAAAAATACCTGCAGGACCTGAGTAAGGCGGGCCCTGGTGGTTGGATCGTCGCCGGCGTCAAAGGTCTGCCAGGTCCCCATACCGATCACCGGCAGCGTCTCACCGGTCGCGGGGATCGGCTTACGATACACGGGCGTGGCCGATCGTTCCGCCCGCGCGAGCGCCGGCGCAACCGCGAGCGCCGACCCCAACTCGACGGCTGTGCGCATGAACGTACGGCGGCGGAAGTCCGGCATGAGTTTGCTCCGTGGCGTGTGCAGATATTGAAACATCGTATCGCACGCCAGTCGAACGTTTCGATCGCACCCAGGCGGCGAACACGTCGCGAGACCGGAAACCGTGTATAGGCAGGGAGAGAACCCTCGGAAATCCGGCTTTTATCGGGGCGAACTTTCGCGAATGCGGTCGGTCTTTCATACGATACCACTTCGCAGTCAATCAGGAGGGTCAAGCAATGGGCGAGAACACGCGCGTACATGATGGGATCGCCGGGGGGCTGGTGCTGCTCGGGGCGCTGCTGGCGATCTTTGCAAACCCGGCCTGGGCGTGGCTACCGGCGGCGATCGGGGCACTGATGTTGCAAAGCGCCTTCACGGGCTTTTGTCCCGTGTACTTCACGCTTGGCAAGTTGCGCAGCTCCGCGGCAAGTTGAAACGTTCGTAAAACCGGCCCGTGCCTCCGCGCGGCGGCAACGTGCGCGAGGGTTTGCAGAGCACGGACGCCGGAATGACGGCGGCGTCCGCGACGCAGCCGGACCCCTTGCGCTTACCCGGCTTGACCCGATAGCGCGACCGGTCCAATGGGTGCGCCGGTGCGCGAGGCATGTTCTCTCGGCCGGCTCCGTCGTGGGCGGCGTACCCGCAGTCCACCGCCGGGGCATAGCGAAAATCGTTTTGAACCTTCCTGCGGTATTGGGCGACTGAACATTGAACGAACACACCGGCAGCATCACGAAGTGGCGCAGGGACGCGTTGCGACTCCTCCTCGCACCCTTTTGGGGGGTGTCTTGAACGGCCGGCCCGCATCAATCGTGCGGTGCCGGTCTTTTTTTTTCGTGCGCCCGCCTCTTGAGTTTTACCGGTCACAGACCCACGTAAAGAAGGTGGATAAGACCCTGCACGTGACTTGCCCGAACTGCGGTGGCGTAAACCGCATACCGCCGGACCGTCTGGACCAGAACCCGCGGTGCGGCGTCTGTCACCGGCCGCTGTTTACCGGTAAACCGGTCGAATTGAACGAAACGAATTTCGCCGCGGTGATCAACAAGACGGAATTGCCGGTAGTGGTGGACTTCTGGGCCGCGTGGTGCGCGCCGTGCAAGATGATGGCGCCCTTTTTCGAACAGGCGGCGGGGCGTCTGGAGCCGCGCGTCCGGCTGGCGAAACTCGATACCGAGGCCGCACCGCAGATCGCAGCACGATTCGGTATTCGCAGTATTCCCACTCTGATCGTGTTCAAGAACAGTCAGGAGATCGCGCGCCAGGCGGGCGCGCTGAACCTGGACGACCTGGTACGCTTCATCGAATCGAGTATTTGAAGCCGCGGCTCGCGGTGTCCGCTTCAAGCCCCCCTGCGTACCGTTCATTCGCATCTATCGCGGCGCTTCCCGGCGCGCCGTCGCGCGGTTCTAGTGTAGGCCTCCGACGGCGCTTACGGTCACGTAAATTTTCTAGTCTCCATTAAGCACGGCTTAAGGTTGGCCGGGTAGGTTGGTAACCACTCTAACCGACGAGATGGAGAACATCATGAACACTCCCAGTCTGCAAACCTTGCATCTCCAATACTCCGGCGCGGTGGCGTGTACCGCACTCGCTTTGCTCTGTGCGCCCGCCGCCTGGGCGCAGGACGATGGAGAGATTCCCTTCGATGAGGCTGAAGTCTTCTTCGAGCTGAATAACACCGACGGAGATCTCGGCATACACGCATTGATCGACGGTGGACCGTGGCGAAAGATCGAGATCTACGACATCAATGAAAACCGGATTCTGGTCGTTCGCAACTCCGGTCGGCTACGCCGTCAGGGTATGTCGGAACTCTTTTTCGAAAGTGCGGAACCGACTTTCGACGAGCTTCCGCCGGAGAAGTTTTTCCAGCGGTTTCCGGAGGGCATTTACGAGGTGGAAGGCTTGACGCTGGACGGACAAGAACTCGAAAGCGAAGCCGAAGTCACTCACGTGATGCCGGCCCCGCCGGGTAACGTTCTCCTGTCGGGCCAACCGGCCGCGGAGGACTGCGACGCTGATCCGTTGCCGGTGGTGAGTCATCCGGTCATTATCGATTGGGATCCGGTCACCACCTCGCATCCCGATCTGGGTAAAACTGCGCCCATCGAGATCGTACAGTACGAAGTCGTCGTGGAGCGCGAGGAACCGACGCCCTTGATTTTCTCCATGGAATTGCCCCCGAACCGGACCCGGGTCCGCGTGCCGCGGGAGCTGATCAACCTCGGCGAGGAATTCAAGTTTGAAATACTGGTGCGCGAAGCGAGCGGCAACCAGACCGCAATCGAAAGTTGTTTCGAGAAAGCTTGATCCAAAGCGAATGTCTGATCTAAGGCAAATGTCCGATGCTCCCGCACCCCGGCGGGCGGGAGTATCGGTTACTCCCGGCCACGGGCGCATGAAGGCGATTTTCCGTCGTACCGATAACCGCCCCGGATGGGGCCGCGCTGTACGCGTCTTGGGCCTCGCCACCGGGCTCGCCCTGCTGGCGAGCGGTGACCGCGCCCACGGCCGCCCTGCCCTCAACCTCGAAACGTCCGGTGGCCTGATTACGCTGCGGGCGGTCGATGTTCCGATCCGCGATATCCTCACCGCGATCACGCGCCACGCGCGACTGGCCGTAAAATCTTATGCGCGCCTGGACGAGCGCGTCAGCGTCGACGTCCGCAACCGTCGCCTGCCGGAGGTCATTCACCGGCTGCTCAAGCGCAAGAACTTCGTCCTGCGCTATCGCCCCGTCCCGTCGGGCCCGGGTCGCGGGCGTTTCGCAACTTTATGGATCTATCCGGACTCGGGCGCGCCCGCCTGGGGTGCGGCGGCGGTCATCGCCGCTCCATCCCCACCTTCGCGAAAAGCCGGCGATCGCCGCACGCCCGGCGGCGAGCCAGTCCCGCTGCCGGGCGACACCGCCAACAGTAACGATCTCGCCACACGCCTGGCTGCGGTGGCGGAACTGGAAGAGCGGGCCGGCGACGAAAGCGTTCACGGTCTCGCCGCGTTTCTCGGTGATGACAGCGCCACCGTACGCGAAGCAGCGGTCGAGGCGCTGGGCGTTATCGGCGGGGACACGGCGCTGCGGCTGATCGCCGACACGCTGGGCGACGCCGATCCCGGCGTTCGCCGCGCCGCCGCTGAAGCCCTGGGAGACGCCGACGATGCGGGCGCCGTCCGCGCGCTCGAAACGGTAGCGCACAATCCCGACCCGGCGCTACGCGCCCTCACCATCGAGATCTTGACGGACACGGCCACGCGTCACCCGCATGCGCCGGTCGCGAGTGACAGCGGCCACACCCGCGGCACCAACACCCGGCTGGGGCAGGCGGCTGACGCCGATCCGGACACCCCGCACTGAACCCCGCCCCTCGCGCACGTCGCCACGCCGGCCTGCGTCTCGAAGCCACCCGACCGCATCGCTCGCGCCGTACCTCCCGCGCGATGCGCGCACGACTCCGCGCGGCGATATACTCGCGCCCACTTGGTACCATGGGGAACGGGCTTGTGCACAAGCGCCGGTCCGGGACGTGGATCAAACGATGCATTCAGAACCAGAAAAATACGCGAACCCGGTCTGGTGGTTAAGATACCGCAGTCTGCGTACACTGGCCGCGCATCTGCTCGTATTTCGGCAGCAACCGGTGCTGGTCCTCTCGTTTCCGCGCAGCGGTTCCAGTTGGGTCGGATCGATACTGGGCGCGTCGGCCAATGCCGCTTATTTGCGCGAACCAATCAACCTCGCGCACTTCGACGCCGGCGCAGCGTACACGGTTTTCCACGTATCCCGGGATGCGCCACCGCCCGCCTACGCGCGCAGTGCGACATTGGCCTTTTCCGGCATCCCGGCCTTCCATGCCGGAATTGTCATGTATCCCGAACAGTGGAGGCTGCGCGATCGCTGGCGTAGAACGCTCGTCGTCAAAGAAGTCAATCCCCTCGCCGCGCCCTGGTTCAAAAAGCGATTCGGGCCGAAATTGGTGTTACTGGTTCGACACCCGGCAGCGGTCGCAACCAGTTGGTACCAAATGCATTGGGTGGACACCGTCAATGCACTGCGCAACGCGACTCATGCGCTCACGGAAGGGATCCTCAGTCCCTGGCGTGATCACATCAATGCTTGTGACGATTTCTGGTCCGCCCAAGGCGCGCTCCAGGGTGCCAGCCTGTATATCGCGCTCAAGGTCGTGGCCGCGCATGACGATTCTTTAATCGTCGCTTACGAGGATCTTTGTCTGAATCCCGTCGCCAATTACAAGACACTTTTCGAGCTTTGCGGTCTGCGCTGGGATGCGCGCGTGGCGACGCTGGTCTCGGCGAGCAGCAGCTCCAACGCCCGATCGGCGGACGCCTATTCCACGATGCGCGACAGCCTACGGATGGTCGATGTCTGGCGACAACGCATCGACCAACATTCGTTACGGCGTTTGCGGGACGCCTTTCGGGCCTTCGAGTTGCCTTGGTATCGGGACAGTGACGATTGGACGCTCGAAGAATCCGCGTCGGGCGGCGTTGCTCCCTGATCAGAAGAGCCAGCGAGACAGGCCGACGACCACGCATACCGGCCGGATTCTTCGCTCCCGGGTGCGGTTTTTCGATCACCGTCCCTACGCGGCTCCCGCAGCGGGCGACTTTTTCGCGGCAGACCCCTACAATGCGGCTTTTTCCGTATCCTCGCGCGCATTGGGACTTAAGATAATGGATTCGCAAGCGACCCGAACACCGCCGCGCATCGCCATCGCTTGTCAGGGAGGCGGCAGCCACACCGCCTTCACCGCCGGCGTGTTGCTCAGAATTCTCGAGCAACACGGTCACCGTTACGATCTGGTGGCACTCAGCGGAACGTCGGGCGGCGCCATTTGCGCTTTTCTCGCTTGGTATGGGCTGTTGGAGGGCGATATCCGGGCGGCGCGCGAACGACTGACCGGTTTCTGGCACGACAACGCGGCCAACGGTGCGTGGGACAGCGTCGTCAACGAAATTATGGTGTGGGCCGCGCGGTGGCGGCACGTATTGCCTTTCCCCGAGATCAGCCCCTATGACCTGCCCACTTTCGGGCAAGACAAACTCCGCGAGCTACTCGAGCGTCACGCCGACTTCGCACGCATCGATTCGTTTATCGGCCCGCACAGCCCGGGACTCATTATCGGCGCGGTCGACGTCTTGAGCGGTGACTTCACGAGCTTCGCCGACCGACAGATCACACCAGAGACACTGCTTGCGTCGACGGCCATTCCCACGCTGTTTCGCGCGGTGCCGATCAACGGCAGCGTCTACTGGGATGGTCTGTTCTCACAGAATCCCCCGATCCGGGACTTGACCGACTTCGGACCGGATGAGATTTGGGTGATACAGGTGAACCCACAGCGCCGGCGGGCCGAACCGAAATCAGTGGAGGACATCTCCGATCGGCGTAACGAGCTGTCGGGAAACCTGTCTCTCGAGCAGGAGATTTTCTTCATTGAAAAGATCAATGAACTGGTGAACAAAAAACTCCTCAACACCGATAAATACAGGCACATTACGATAGAGCGTATCGCGATGCAGCGCGACCTTGAGTACTATTCGAAGATCGATCGTCACCCGACACTGATAAAGAAGCTCATTGAGCACGGCAAAGAGCAGGCCGCTCAGTTCATACGTCGTCGGTTCGCTTCCTGAGCTCCGCGCCGACGCGGATCACGCTATCCCGGGCTCGGTCGCCGGAAACACGACCAAGTGTTTGATCTCGATTTTTATCCCGAGCGGCGATCCCACGTCGTGATTATGGTGCGAATGCACCAATGACAACACTTCCTGGCCGGAGGGCAATTCCAGCGTATACAGGTAGCTCTCCCCACGGAACGCTTTCTTCTTTATCCGCGCGGTCATCGGACTGGCGTCGTCATGGATGATGTCATCGGGGCGCACCAGAACGCGGACGGGCGTGTTGGCGGGATGCCGGTGGGATACGTTGCCGCGCAGGGTCGCCAACTCGGTTTTCACATGCTTTCCATCGATGACAATCCCATCGAGAAACACGCCCTCACCGATAAAGTCGGCCACAAATGGACTCCCGGGTTCGTGATACAGCCTGTAGGGGCTGTCCCATTGTTCGATGGCGCCGTGCCGCATGACGCCGACTTTCTCACCGAACGTGAATGCGTCCTGTTGATCATGGGTTACGAGGATACACGTCGTACGGGTCTCTTTGAGTAGATCGCGCACCTCTTGACCGAGCTTCTGTCTGAGCTCCACATCCAGACTGGAAAACGGTTCATCCATCAAAAGCAGGCGCGGACCCGGCGCCAGCGCCCGGGCCAAGGCGACCCGTTGCTGCTGCCCACCCGACAGCTCGTGGGGATACCGGTTACTCAAAGCGGCCAATCCCACCTTCTCCAGCGTCTGCTCGACAATTCGAACCTGATCCGCGCTTCGCCGTCTCAGTACTCCGGCCGCCACATTCCTGGCTACCGTCAGATGTGGAAACAAAGCGTGATCCTGAAACACCATCCCCACGTTACGGAACTCGGGCGCCACATTGCCTTTGACGCTGGAAATCGTTTTTCCGTCCATGACGACGGTCCCGGTATCGAGTTTTTGGAACCCGGCGATAGCACGCAACACGGTGGTCTTACCGCAACCGCTGGGACCAAGCAGGCACGCCAACTCACCTTCCCGAAGCGAAAACGTGGTTCCGTCTACCGCCGGCGTGCTGCCGTAACGGCAACGTATATCGTTGACTTGTAATAGCGGTATCAAAGGGTGCGGCGTACCACAGAACGGACTACCGCCGTTTATACGCTATGCTCCGCACCCTCTTCAAGCTGCGGTAAATTTCGCGACGCGGTAATCGTACGGCTGAGCACAACCACCGGAATCAACCCGGTCAGAACGATGACCAGTGACCCGAGCGCGCTTTCTTCGATCATTTCGTCGGAGGCAAACTGATACACGTGGGTGGCGAGCGTCTCGAAATTGAACGGCCGCAGAATCAAGGTGGCGGGTAACTCCTTCATGCAGTCCACGAATACCACTAGGGCGGCGGTCAGAATGCCGCCCTTGAGGAGCGGCAAGTGGAATTTGATCAATGTCGAAAGCGCGTTGTGTCCCAACGTGCGCGCCGCCATATCCATGGACTCGGACACTTTCGAGAAGCTCGACTCCACAGACCCAATCGATACCGCCATGAAGCGAACCACATACGCGAAAATCAACGCGAAAACCGTTCCGCTCAAGAGCAAACCGGTCGAAACACCCAAAGTTTCCCGCGCCAGCGCATCCAGTGCGTTGTCGAATGCGGCGAACGGAATGATGACGCCAATCGCCAATACGGCCCCCGGCACTGCATAACCGAGAGACGCAATACGAGAGGCGACTAACAGCGCTCTTCCGCTCGCGAGTCGGCGCGCGTAAGCGATCACGGTGGCCAGAGTCACGGCGATCACGGCAGCGCCGGCGGACAACAGAAAGCTGTTTAACGCATATCGTTCGAACTCAGGCGTCCAGGACACGTGAAAGTAATTGATCGTATGTTTCATTAACAGCGCCAAAGGAATGAGAAATCCGGCTACCACCGGCAGAGCACACAGAGCGAAAGCGATCCAACGATAGACTCCGACCAGCGGCGTGCGCTCGGTCCCGTGGAATCGACGTGCGGATTGGTAGAATTTGCGATTGCGACGCCCGATGTACTCGAGCGATATGAGCACGATTACGAACGTCAACATGATACTCGCGATCTGCGCGGCGCCGCCCAGGTTGCCCATCCCCAGCCACACGTCGTACAGCCCGGCGGTCAAAGTTTGAATGGCGAAAAAATCCACGGTACCGAAATCGTTCAGCGTCTCCATGAGGGCCAGCGCCACCCCAACAGCGATGGCCGGCCTGGCAATGGGTAGCGACACGTGCAAAAAAGTTCTCACCGGTCCGCGTCCGAGCAGACGGCTTACCTCGATCAAGTACTTGGATTGCTCCAGAAACGCGGCACGCGCCATGAGATACACGTACGGATAGAGCACCAGGCCCATGAGCATGATGCCGCCGCCCATGCTGCGCACTTCCGGAAACCAATAGTCGCCGGCCAGCCGCCACCCGAACAACGCACGCAGACCGCTTTGTACAGGCCCGGCAAACTCCAGGAGATCGGTGTAGAGATACGCGATCACGTACGCGGGTATAGCGAGCGGAAGCAGCAACAGCCACTCAAAGACCCGGCGCATAGGAAATTCGTAACCGGTGACCAGATGCGCGGTCGTGACGCCGGTCAGGAAAATGCTCACTCCTACACCGGTCATCAGCACGACGGTATTGAAGACATAGCGAGGTAGTGAAGTGCTGATCAAATGCGGCCAGATATTCTCCTCCGGAAAAAATGCGAGATAGAGGATCGCGGCAACCGGGAGCGCAGCCAGGGTGGCAATCACAAAAGTACCGGTGCGCCAGACATCGACGCGCCGCCGTACCACCGGAATGCTGACCGCGACCATCAATCCGGGCGCGGAATCCGACTAACCGTCATACCCGACTCGGTCCGCCATCTTGATCGCCGCCGACCGCTGGTTCGCCACCGACTCCAAATTGATGGTGTCCTGTTTGAAATCGCCCCATGCCTTCAGGTGCGAGGAAAGTTCGACGCCCGGCGTGACCGGATATTCGCCGTTGACCTCGGCGTAGGTTCTTTGTGCTTCCGGCGAGGCGAGAAACTCCATGAGCTGGACCGCGTTTTCTCGGTTGGGGGCGTGTTTAGTCAGCGCTACACCGCTGACGTTCATATGGGTGCCGCGATCATCCTGGTTGGGAAACACGATATTAACCGCTTCCGCCCATTCGCGCTGATCGTCTTTTTGCAACATCTGATACATGTAGTAGTGGTTGATCACCGCCACATCACAAACACCCTCCTTGATCGCTTTGACCTGAGCGCGGTCATTGCCTTGCGGTTTACGGGCCAGATTCGCTTTCACGCCGGTCAACCACTGTTCCGCGGCCGGTTCACCGTGGTGGGCAATCAGCGACGCGATCAGCGCCACCATATAGGGGTGTTTCCCGGAACGGGTGCAAACCCGACCGGCCCATTTCTTGCCGGCGAGATCTTCGTAGCGGCCGATCTCCCCGCTTGCGACTCGATCCCTGGAAGCGACAATGATGCGGGCGCGTTCGGTCAAGCCGTACCAATGGCCCTGCGGATCGCGCATGTGTGCGGGAATGCGTTCCAATGCCTCCGAGGCAACGGCCTGTGTCAGCCCGGCACGCTTCAAATCGGACAGGCGTCCGATATCTACGGTAAACATCAAGTCCGCCGGGCTGTTGACCCCCTCGCGCTGGAGCCGCTCCAACATACCTTTTTGCGCGTTGACCAGGTTTACGGTGATACCGCTCTTGGCCGTAAACGCTTCGAACAAGGGTTTGATCAATTGGGGGGCGCGATACGAATACACGTTCACGACCGGGTCCGCAGCCAGGGTTGTGGCTGCGGTGAGGCTCATCAGGGCAGCGCAAGCTACCGAATAACGCACTTTCATGGTCACTCCTTAACGAACAAGAACGAACAAAAGGGTGGCGTCGATGTCACCGGATCCGGCGGCGCGGCGCCGGGGACCGGTGGCAGGGTCAACAGGTGATGGCGGAAACTTTAAAATAAATGCGAATGATTCGCAACACCATTCGTATTCTTCGCTCCCCCTGGCCTACCAAAGCCAGTATGCGACGTCAAAATGACAACCGCCACCCTTCATTGATCCACCTCAAGACCACCACAATCACAATCGCCGCTTGGACGGGATCATCCCGCCGCTGCCGAATTGTACCGCTGCGGCGGCCTACTCCGCGCACACCGCGCCTGGAGCGGGCTCGCATCGACTGACGCGTACCATTCAGAGCCCGGGTGCCGCGTTTATGTACGGTTCGAATCGTGCGACATTAACATCGCACAGCGTCGTATTTGACGGCGCATTGTCATTCGCTAAATCGGGACACAGTGTGCACGCGGCAGGTCACCGCAAACCGTCATTACTTACCCCTCACCCTCATCCTGGGGTGGCGGTCGAATCGTGGCCCGCGCGACGGCGCTTCGTGTGCGAAAACCGGCCGCGCTCCGTGTCCATGATCCACAGCCATTGAAGCACGACAACGTCCGATTCAGTGATCCGACACCTGCTCACCTTGCTCGCCATTCTTGGCGTAGTGCTGGACTTGGCTTTGCGCCACACAGCACGATCCTGGTCGTTGCGCCTGGCGCGCTACACGCGCCGGTCGTCGGCCTGCGGAACGCTGCTTGCCGCGGGCGTAGCAGGGCTCAAAACCTGGGCCGCCGGCGGCCCGGCAGCATCGTGGTTCGGCGTTCGGCCGCTGGCCGTCGGCCTCCTGGTAAACCTGGGACTGGCCGGGTTGATCCTCGGTCTCGGCACCTGGCAGCTCGGTACGCCGGAGCCCTTCCTGCATGGAGTACGATACTTCGTCGCCCCCGCGGTCGCCGTTGCCGCCGTGTCGGTGCTCACTAGCAACGCGATGATGAAACTGCTCGCCGTTACGCGCGTGCTGTGGATTCGCCTGGTACTGGTTCTCCTGCTGCCGGTCGTCGGTGCCCTGTTGTGGCTCGCCCTCATGCACGCGGCCACCTGGCTCGAATGGCAGACCAAACAAACCCCAGTCGCCTGGGGATCGGAATGGTTCTACGCCGAGGCGTACCTTTTCTACGCGCGAGAGCCGGGCGGGCGGGTAGTCGCCGCCGCGGCGGCGGCCGCCGCCAGCGGCGTCGCCCTGTGGTACGGGTGTGCGCTGATAGGGCGGCTCACAGGGATCGCAACCGCCTCCCTGTTGCGGATCGCGCTCGACGTAATGCTACGCATGCCGCGCGGGATCATCGCCGGTAGCGCTGTCGCGCTCATGTGGGTAATGTGGCGCCAAACCGCGTAAGCGGGAATATTCACCACCCGCGCCGTCGGTGTTGCGGTACACTATTTGCGCCTGCGTACGCATTGTGACCGCCCGGTGATTTGGGCCGCAACACTAACACAACACATTGCGCATCATCCCAGGAGAGGAGGACAACACATGAGTTCACCCGCGCCTGCTGCCGCTGTGGGCAATACCGTCGTCGTCCGTCACCTGCTGCACAAAGGCGGACCCACGCTTATCGATCTCCGGCAACCGGCCACCGAGCTCAACATTATTGTGACCGGACCCGGCATGTTGTTTGCGGGGCTACGGTTGCTCACTTCTCTGTCGATCCTGGACGGTTGCAGCTTTTCTCAACTGCGCGTGCTCGCATCCAGCATCGAGGGACATGTGTTTTGCGGCGGTACCGGGATCCAACGCGTCGACATTACCGTCAACCAGTACCGCACCGGTGGTGCGCTTGATATCGGCGTCGGACCGCCGAGCATGTATCAAAGCGAGATCGTCCTGCGCACGACTTCCGGCGAGACATTCGCGACGTTGATCGATCGGATATTGAACCGCGGCCGAGGCGGCCCGTACCTGGCTGCGCTGCACGGCGTTGTCGCTAGCGGGCACATGGAGCATTCGCACGATACGCCGCACGGCGACGGCCCCGACCCGCACGCGGTGCACCACCACGAAACGACCGAAAGCGTCATTCCCGAGGCGGGGATCACCAAAATAGACGCCGCTCCGGTCAGCGGTAAACGACGTACCAGAAAAAAACCGGCGACAAAGAAGAAACGGGCTGCCAAGTCGGCTAGCAAGCGCAAAAAGCAAGCCAAGAAAAAGACCAAGCCGGCCGCGCGAAGCTCCACCCGACGGCGCACGTTGGCGCCCGGCCGTAAACGCGCTGCTGCCAAAAAGGCCGTAACTCAGGGCAAATCAGGCAAACGGGTCAAGAAGAAAGGAGGTCGCCGTGGACGTTCGTAAAAGCGCCATCGCTCTTACCGCGGATGAGCGGGACCGTTTTCTGGAAGCACTCATCCGATTGAAGCACAAGCCGGCACCGGACACACCCCCGGGAGTCAGCGTATACGACGTGTTCGTCGCCCTACACGGCGCGGTCATGGGAGTGGTGGCCCCGCAGGGCGGTGACCCGGTCAATTTCGGGCATTGGAACATCGGCTTCTGTCCGTGGCACCGTCAGTATCTACGGCAATTCGAGCTCGCCCTGCAAGAAGAGGTGGACGGCGTGACTTTGCCGTACTGGGATTGGACCGAGCATCCCGATGCGGTCAACTTCCTGTTCACCCCGGAATTCCTGAGTTCGCTCAACGCCGGGTTCCCGCGACCGGTGGTCGACGGCGTGCTGCGCGAAACGGTGCCCGTTGACGAGCGTCCGGTGTGGTGGCCGGATGACGTCGACGGTTTCTCCGTCTACGGTGCGCTCGGCGACGGACTGGGCTTCCAGCTGACGCGCGGTACGGCCGGCGGCACCTGGCCACCGAGCGCGGGCGCGATCGATGCGGTGGAGCGTCTGGTGGTGGAAGGCCCGGACTTTCATCCGCTCTGGGTGTTTTGGTTGGTCCTCGAACAAGGTCATCCGGACCTGACCACGGCGACGCATAACGCCGGCCACAATTTCGTCGGTGGACACATGGGAAGAGGGTTTTCACCGAACGATCCCCTGTTCTGGTTGCACCATGCCAATGTGGACCGTATCTGGGCAAACTGGCAAGGGCACCGACTGCAGGCGCAGCCCGGCAGTTCCCCCATCGACCATTGGCCGGCGCAGGACGAAACCTCGCCCATTACCGGCGAGCCAGCCCCGTTCGGTCATCGCCGCGACGACCCGATGTGGCCGTGGGTAGACGGCGCTAGCGGCTATGAGGTCGTCGCAGTGAACGATGAAGTGATGGATATGCTCAACGCCTTCGTCGCCACGCAAGGTCTGGTCCGAGTCAGGGACGTGTTGGACTACGCGGCCATGGGCTACGAGTACGCCTAGGTGCCTTTACCCTGTTCCCCACACGCGCGCGAACCGCAGCGGCCAGCCGTTTCCTGATGCGACGAACTCGCACCAAGATCCGCCAAAGACGCTGCCGCCCGGCGCGACCGTAGCCACAACGAGGCGCAGCAGGTTGCCAGAACGGGCAGTATGATTATCCAGTTGATCGTCGTCCACCCAAACTCGTGATGTAGCCAACCGGCGCTCATGGCAGTGATGGCCACGCCCCCAAAGACGATAAAATCGTTGACGCCCTGAGTCTTGGCCTTCTCTTCCGGGGTGTGAGTTTCGGTAAGCAAGAGCGTTGCGCCCACGAACAGAAAGTTCCAACCGACGCCGAGCAGAAGCAACGCTGCCCAGAAAAATGGCACCGTGCTACCCATGAGATTTATGGCGACGCTCGACAACTGCAGGGCTCCACCCGTGGCGATCACCTCGGTAACTCCGAAGCGCCTGATGAGGTGTCCGGTGAAGAACGACGGCGCGAACATACCGATGAGGTGCCACTGAATCACGAACGCCGTCTCGGAGACGGCGTGTCCGTGCGCCTGCATCGCCAAAGGTGTAGCGGCCATCATCACATTCATCGCCCCATAACCCACGAGCGCCGCGCACGCGGCAACCAGGAACGTTGGCTGTCTCAAGATGTCAAACATGGGTCGGCCCGTAAACCGGGGTGTCGCGTGCGTTGGTCGCGGTAGCCGGGTCACGAAAAGCACCGCGATCGAGACGAGATAGAGCGCCGCGATACCCAGAAATCCGCCGGCGAACAGCGCCGTGGGAATCCATGACTTGGTAAGATTCGCCAAGTTCGGTCCGACCACTGCCGCCACCACGCCGCCGGCCAGGACCAAAGAAATCGCGCGGCCGCGGTACTCATCGGTGGCCACGTCGGCGGCGGCTAGACGGTAGTACTGCGCGAACCCGTTGCAGGCGCCGATCAACGCCGACCCCACACAGAACCCGGCGAAACTGCGGCTCACCACCGCCGAGTAACACACTATCGCCCCCGCCAACCCGACCACGAGTCCGGTCACAAAACCGGCGCGGCGGCCAATGCGGCGCATCAGCAGGGACGCGGGCAACGCCGTGGCCATGGCGGTCAGAAACTGCAAACCGAAAGGCAGCGTAGCAAGCTGTTGGAACGGTGCCAGCGACAAACCGATCAACGCCGACACGACGGTCAACAACGAGTTTGCCGACATCCACAGGGCCTGGCAAAGCGATAGATAGAGAACGTCCCGCTTCACGATCGATTCCGGAATCAATGCGTTGTCGAAAAGCGGCGATGATAGCACCGCGCGGTTTCCCCGCGGATCAACACCGATATGAAGAACATGGCGTATGTAAGGTCATGCTAGAATACGCGACCGATCGCCGGCACCGCACAGCGCCCCGGCCACATACCCAAAAGAGCCCTCATTGTCCGTTTGGAGCGGATCGACCTTATGACCGAAAACACTCAGAACATGGCCGTCTTTTGCGACTTCGAAAACATCGCGCTTGGTGTACGCGATGCGAAGTACTCTGCGTTCGATATAGAAAAGGTATTCGCTCGATTGCTGTTAAAGGGCAATATTGTCGTAAAGAAAGCCTATTGCGACTGGGACCGCTATAAAGAATTCAAACCGGCGATGCACGAGGCCGCGTTTGAGTTGATCGAAATCCCGCATATACGACAGTCCGGGAAAAACTCGGCCGACATACGTATGGTAGTCGACGCACTGGATCTCTGTTACACCAAAGCACACCTCGACACTTTCGTAATTATCAGCGGTGATTCGGATTTCTCCGCACTGGTCAGTAAGCTCAGGGAGAACAACAAGACGGTAATCGGTGTGGGCGTCAAGAATTCAACCTCCGAGCTGTTGACCGCGAACTGTGACGAGTTCATTTATTACGATGATCTCGTGCGCGGTAGCGAGAAACGTAAGCAGCGTAAGAAAACCGCAGGTAAGAAAACGCGTACGCGCAAGAAAGCGAAGACCGAAGACGAGAAGAAGCAGGCGGCGTTCGACTTGCTGATGGAGACCGTGGAGGATCTGTTCGGTGAACGGGGCGAGCAGGAGAAATTATGGGGCTCTATGGTCAAGCAGACGATAAAACGGCGGCGGCCTGGCTTTAGTGAGTCGTACCATGGATTCAGCAGCTTCAGCGAACTGTTGGAGCAAGCCCGTGAACAGGGTCTGGTACAACTGGAATACGACGACAAATCCGGCGGCTACATCATTATTCGCAGCAAGCACAACGATTAGCCGTCGACACGGCTAGGGCGTGTGCGGTAACCGACGGGATAACACCGTCGGTGCCGGAAACGGAAACGAGTCCGAAAATCAGTCCGCGTCGCCCGCGCCCGTCGTCCCGTCCAAAAGGCCCCGCCACTGCTCAACGAGTGCCAGCACGTCTTGCGTCTGCCGCGTCCCGGACTCGAAACCAGTCAATCCCAACGAGGCGGGGGTTAAGATCGGCGTGACCGTCGCGGAGTTTCGCCGGCGAGGCCGGGAACCGGTGTACCGGGATCCGGCGTAGCGGTTTTCATGGGGAACGTGCAGTTCCGCGGCGATCTTCGACTCCAGGTGTCCAAAGGTCACATAGTAACCGCACTGTTCCAATAAACGGTAAGCCGGTACGTTCTCGTTCAGGAAAAAGAAATGCAGCCGCTCGATACGGCGTTCCGCGGCCGCGCGAATGAGTCGATCCAGCAATACTTCGCCCAGACCTTTGCCCTGGCAAGGGTCTACCACGGTTAACGCCGCTTCCGCGACCGTCTCATCCGTGGCACTGCGCACGAAACGAGCGGTGGCCACCAGTTCTTCCCGACCGAGCGGCGAGCACCGACAGGCCGCCAGCGCGAAGTGTCGCCAGCCGTCCATATTGGTAAAGAAATGGAGTTCCTCGCCGCTGAGTTCGGACTTCGCGTGATGAAATCGAAGGTAACGGGTGCGGTGCGACAAGGTGTCGAACGCCTTACGCAGGCGGGCGCGATCACTCGGCTTCAGCAGCCGTATCACCAGCCGTTCCCCCCCGGGAAGCACTACGGTTTCCCGGTAAGCGATGTCAAAGCGTAACGCCGAGTGCACGCGTGTCACCTCCTAAGAGCACGTGGGTCGAAAAAAATGTTGCGGTGCAGCAAGTATAGTACGGCCCCACCCCGCTTGCCAACTCGAGAGCGTACTCGCATCAAACGCCCTGGAACGGAAGCCGGAACCGCCATCGAGACAACGCACCGCCCCGTTTTAGAGAAAAAAAAACCGCCGGCGATCCGGCGGTTTTCCGGTTTATTCAGCTTGTATCGTTAAGCCGCTTTCTTGGCCGCCTTTTCGAAATTGCTGGTTACCACCTTTTGCACTTCGCTGATGTACTCCTGTCCGAGCTCCACGACCACTTTTGCATCGCTCGCCAGCTTCTTTGCCACTTCCTGGGCCACTTCGTTCTGCTTAGCGAAATACTTCTGGGCGCCGTCCATGTCTTTCACCGCCAGGGCGGCTTTCCAGTTGTCCAAAGCGACATCCGCGTATTCGCGAAAGCTTTGCACCTGCATTTCGACGAGACGCTCGGTGTTCGCCAAAGCCAACTCGTTCAGCGCTTTTACCGGAGCCAGAAAATCGGCGGCCTGCTTCTGAAAGTCTTCGGCCTGTTTTTGAATCGGATTTTTCGTTGCCATTTGTTTCCTCCTTAAAAGGAAATATATATATAGTTCAATCTTTAACAGTATCAACTCTACTTGTTGCAGCGCAGCATAGCATACGGTTTTGTGCGATGCAACAATTTTCCAAGAATTTTTGCAGGACTTAAGATACTGTATTCACTGTGAATTTTTTATGACAGGCTGCGGACATGGAGAAATCCGGGTTTTTCTTCCCGAGGCTTGATTTGCCCTACCGCGGCGGCGCAAACTTCCGCTCGATTAAGGGTGCACCCCACCGTCTCCGCCCGGCGGGCCCGACCGCTGCCGCGCGCAGCGGGGCACGAGACGAGAGGGCGCGCAATCCCCTGGCGTTTGGACTGGCGGCACTGACCAACGATGACATACTGCCTAGCAATCAAGGTTCGAGACGGCCTCGTGTTTGCCTCCGACTCGCGGTCGCACGCGGGTATGGACCTGCTGAGTATCTACAGCAAGATGTTTACTTTCGGCATTCAGGGCCAACGCGTGTTCAGTGTGCTGGCGTCGGGGAACCTGGCCACGACACAGGCCGTGATTTCCCAGATCGAATCCGACATTCGCGACGATGCGCCTACGAACTTGCATACCGTGGGCAGCACCACCGAAGGGGCCGAGTACATCGGTGACATCAGCCTCAAGCAACAGAAGAAACATCGACCGGGCGGCCCGGAGGGAGAAAAGTTCGATAACAGCGCAAGTTTTGTCTTCGGGGGCCAGATCGTCGGACGTGACCCAAGGATTTTCATGATTTACCCGGAGGGAAACTTTATCGGCGCGACGACGGGCACTCCGTATCTTCAGATTGGTGAAATGAAGTACGGCAAACCGATACTAGACCGTATCATTACCCAGGATACGAGCCTCGAACAAGCCGCTTTGACCGCGATGGTGTCCATGGACTCAACGATGCGTTCGAACGCAACTGTCGGTCCGCCGATAGAAGTCCTGGTCTACGAAAAAGATCGGTTAGAGTTCGACCGCCATTTCGTGTTTAACGAGGACAATCCATATTTGTTGGAGTTGAAGGGCGCCTGGGACCGTAAGATCAAAGAGGCGTTCTCGGAACTGACACACTTCAACTGGCAGCTCGTTGAGGCTCGAGCAAATCATGGATGAATCGGAGTTTTGCCGCGACCTGCTCGCTGATTACAAACGGATACGCATCGCGCAATCCCATGCTGCGATTGAGTTCGTTGAGCGCCACCGTGAGGTGCATCCACTGTCCAATCAGTGACGCGAAACGGTCGTCCGTTTCGACTCCGAGTCCCAAGGTACAGTTGCCCGCCGCCGTCTCCAGGCTGTCCATCATATGCAGGTAATGCGCCCAGGTCTCAGCCCAGTCTTCCGCGGGATGGGCTGACGCATAGGCGCTGATGTATCGGTCTCGCCAGCCGTCCACGGGTCCGTTTTGATAGTACTCGGCGAGCGCTGTATCGTAGTCGCTCTGTGCGTCACCGAACAATTCCCGGAACCGCTCGCCGCAGCGCTCACTATCGACCAAAAATCCGAAATAGTAATGACCGCTCTCATGCCTGAAGTGACCCAGCAACGTGCGATAGGATTCGTTCATCTGCTTGCGGGCCATCGCCCGTGTTACGTCATCGGCCTCGGAAACATTGATCGTGATCACGCCGCCTGCGTGACCGGTACTCACGTGCTCTTCTTCAACCAGTGGGTTACTGCGCTGGTCTTCGATGAAATCGAACGCGAGCCCGAATGGCCAGCCACGCACCTTGCTCTGAACCGGCAGGCGAAAACCCAGTAACGCGAACACCAGCCTGCGCTTCGCTCGCTCCAGTTCCGCCCAATGGGCCAGATTGGACTCGCTCGACAAGTTGGGTATGGTCCGATTGAGACGACAGGAGACGCAGTAAGCGTCCGGATCCGGATAGCTCACGAGCCAGTTACAATTGTCGTAATTGAGGCGATTCTCACAGTGGCGGTAACTGCTCCCATCCCCGGTCTCTATCCACCCCGCAACCGGGCCCGCGCCTGGAAACGCCAACATCTCCAAACGATGGGGATCGATTCCCAGAACCGCGCCGCAAGCCAGACAACGGGTATTTTCGAAAAATACCCGTTGTCCGCATGAACAACTAAACCGCCTCATGGGCAGCGGGCGCAAACCAGGTATCGACGATCAGCGCGTTGATCTGCCCCAACTCGCACTGAAGCGTATCCAGGTATTCGTGTAGTCCCTCGCGGGCCAGCTCGGAGGTTTTCGCTTCCGCTAGGAGACGCTGCAATCTCGCTACAGCGCGCGCGGCGGCGTCATTCCGGGGCAAGAACTCCAGGCATGCCTGCATTTCACCCAGCGTATGCTCCACGGCGCGCGGGAAACGAAGGTCTTTAAGCAGGTACTGGATAACGTCGTCGCGACGCACCCGGCGCCGGACGTTCTGCCGATACATCTGATACGCACTCAACGAACGGAGGATATTGATCCACAGCCGGTTTTCCAGCCGCCCCACCTCCCCCTCCTGAGCCAGGAGGGTCGCGGACCCGATATCGAGAATCCGCGTGGTCATGTCGGCACGCTCCAGGTTGCGCCCTAAACGGACAAACTGGTAGCCGTAACCGTGGCTCATGGTACCGGCCAACAATCCTGCGATCTGCTGACACCGCATCACCACTTCGGACAAGAACTCCAGCAACCGAATACGCGAGACGGGGCGCGAAAGACGCTTCTTGGCGAACAGATACAGCTCGTTGATGTGCTCCCATGCTTCGCTGGGCATTTGATCCCGCGTGGTGCGGGTATTTTCGCGCGCCGCACTCAAGCTAGACAGCAGCGAACCCGGGTTATTTTGACCCGCCAGCATGAATTTTATGATCCGACCTTGCCCTGCACGTTGGTAATTCTTGCCGAACGTCTCGTGATTACCCGTAATCTCCAGCAACTGCCCCCAATACAAACCGACACCTTGCGGTAAATCCAACATGGAATCCGTATAGACGTGCACCAGGCGCGCGGTGTTTTCGGCGCGCTCGACATAACGCGCCATCCAGTACAGGCGTTCCGCCACACGCGACAGCATCAGCGGGCGCCCGTATCCACGATCCAGGTGTCCTTACTGCCTCCTCCTTGCGAGGAATTCACCACCAGCGAACCCTTACGCAAAGCCACGCGAGTCAAGCCGCCGGCAGTCACGAACACGCGATCGCCGTGCAGGATGAAGGGTCTCAGGTCGACGTGGCGCGGTTCGAGCTTGCCGCTGCAAACTGTCGGTGCGGTGGACAACGACAGAGTGGGTTGAGCGATGTAGTTCCTCGGATTACGCTTGATCAAACCGGCAAACTTCTCTCGCTCCGCGGCGCTCGCATGCGGTCCGACGAGCATCCCGTAACCGCCGGACTCGTTCGCCGGCTTCACCACGAGCGTGGAGAGATTCTTCAACACGTAGTCGCGGTGCCCCTTGTCCATGCAGCGATAGGAGGGCACGTTGGGAAGAATGGGCTCTTCTCCCAGGTAGTACTTGATGATCTCCGGCACGAACGTATATACGACCTTGTCGTCGGCCACACCCGCACCGGGCGCGTTGGCCAGCGCCACGTTTCCCGCACGCCAGGCGCGCATAATCCCGGGCACGCCGAGCACCGAATCTTCCCGCAGCGCTTCCGGATCGAGAAATTCATCGTTGATACGCCGGTAGATCACGTCCACGCGTTGCAGTCCGTCGATGGTCCGCATATACACGCAGTCATCGTTATCCACCACCAAGTCACTGCCTTCCACCAACTCAGCGCCCATTCTTTGCGCGAGATACGCGTGCTCGAAGTAAGCCGAGTTGTAGATACCCGGCGTCATCACCACGATTTCCGGATAGTCCATCGGCCGCGGTGAGAGTGACGCCAACATATCGAACAGGTGCGTCGGGTAATCGTCTACCGGCAGGATCTCGTGCTGGCCGAACAGCTCCGGAAATACCCGCTTCGTCACACTGCGGTTTTCGATCATGTACGACACACCCGACGGAACACGCAAGTTGTCCTCCAAAACATAAAAGGTGCCGTCCTTGTCACGCACCAGATCCGAACCACAGATATGCGCCCAGACCCCGTAGCGAGGTCGCATGCCGACGCATTGCGAGAGGAAATTCTTCGAGCCACGCAGGAGCGACTTGGGAAACACTTTGTCAGCGACGATTTTCTGGTCGTTATAGATATCCTCGATGAAATTATTCAGTGCTACGATGCGCTGCTCCAGGCCGCGCTCCACGTGCGCCCACTCTTTCGCAGAAATAACGCGCGGTATGATGTCGAATGGCCACGCCCGGTCTATGTTTTGTCCTTCACTATACACGGTAAAGGTTACCCCCATTTCGGCGATCGCGAGGTCGGCGGCTCGCTGCCGCCGTTTGAGCTGCTGCTCGGTCAAGGAGCGCAGATACTTCGCCAAACCCCGGGCCGGGACACGTGCATAACCCGGCGAACTGACTATCTCGTCATAAAACTCTTTGGGGTCGTAGTTCTGCCAGTTGATACGCATACGCCGCAAACCACTCGATTCCTAACCGTCCGAGAATACTAACATCAACGCTGCTTGCCAGTCAGAAACCGTAGCCCATATACCCGCGAATTTCGCGCAGGGCTGATGAACCGCCCGCGGACCAGGGGGCGGCGGCGCGACCGGCCACCCGCTCGAAGGTGTTCGAAGCGGTGTGTTTTGTGCACAATGATCGTATCAGGTTACACGGGGATACGGTTCTATGGCAGGCACGGTATTCATTACCGGAAACAGCAGCGGCATCGGTCGGGCGTTAACCGAAAGATATTTGGCCTCCGGTTGGAAGGTGTGCGGGTTGAGCCGCCGCGGTTACGGCGCGGCCGGCCCGAAACTTAAAGACGTACGCTGCGATCTGGCTGATCTGGATTCGATTCCCCAGGCGCTCGATCACCTTCTCAGTGGCATACGACGGTTGGAACTGGTGATTCTGAACGCCGGCGTCCTAGGACAAATTCGCGACCTTTCCGATACGCCGCTCACGGATCTCCGGCGCGTCATGGATATCAACGTGTGGGCCAACAAGGTGATTCTCGATTACTTGCTTCGAACCGAAATGGGAATCGGCCAGATCGTCATGATCTCATCGGGTGCCGCCGTTAACGGCAACCGGGGCTGGGGCAGCTACTCGTTGTCCAAAGCCACGCTCAACATGCTGGCGAAACTGTATGCATACGAGTTCCCGGACACCCACATCACCGCACTCGCTCCCGGGCTCGTCGACACGGCTATGCAGGATTATCTGTGCGACAACGAGAAAGTCGACGCGCAATGCTATCCGTCGGTGGTTAAGCTCCGTCGTGCGCGCGGTACGCAGGCCATGCCCACACCCGACGAGGCCGCCGTGCAGATATCGGCGCGTCTGCCGGAGCTCCTAGACCATCCGTCCGGTGCATTCCTGGACATACGTTCAATGTGACACGGTATCGGTTGCATTGCATCAAGCTGCGACTGAAAACCCACGGCGCCGGGCCGTGACCGCGCGGTACCCCCGCCGTCGTAGTGATTGACGATGTCGGCGACCCACCGGCGCCTGGTTGACGTCCTCATCGCCATCGTTCTGATCGCCTTGCTGGCGCTCGTCTTGAGCGGCGGCTATCGCGTCGAACTGGGTCCGTTCAGGCTCAAATCCCACAGTCTAATCAATGCCGGTGGCCTACTCTGCGTTCTCATCCTGCTGCGACTTCTGCTCGCTTACGGATGGTCCAATTTCGTGCTGATCTGTATCTCTCTCTCGCTGGCATTAGCGGGCGCCGAAGCCGTTCTGCGGTTCATGGACGCACCGCTGTCGCAGCCAAACCTGACGCAGATACATCGCGCCTCTCCGGTGTACGGCTGGGAACTGATACCGGGAGCCGCCGGCGTCGGCAAGGAAGGTGAGATCATTAAAATAAACTCGGCGGGTTTCCGCGACCGTGAATGGGTGCATGAGAAACCCCCGGGGACTTTGCGAATTGCGGTTCTCGGTGACTCGTTTACCTTTGGCATGGCGGTCGCTCTGGAAGACGCCTATGTGAAACAACTCGAACGCCTCCTGAACCGGGGCGACATTCGCGTCGAAGTCTTGAATTTTGGTGTGATTGGATACGGGATGTGGCAGTACCTGTCGCTGCTGGAGCGCAAAGTACTGCCGTATCGGCCGGACTTGATCGTGATCGGTTTTTTCCTGGACGACGTGCTGGCACCGACCCCCCCCTACGAAACCGATCCCGACTGGAAACCCAAAAACCCGTTCGAAGAGGCCGTGCGAGACGAGTTTAACGGTTCATATCTGTGGAATCTGATACGCAACATGGACCGTGTCTTCCAAATGAAGTACCGCTACAACCGCACCGGGCAGGAATATCTAAAAGGGATTGATGACAGGAAGCGCCACATCGGACCGGGAAACGAGTACTACGCAGTCCAAACCGGAAACGCCGACCAGGCCCTATACGAACGTTTCCGGCTCGCGTTGGATCGTTTCTCGCAGATTACCGCGAAGCACGAAATCCCGCTCGTCACCGCGTACATTCCCGACGCATCGCAAATCGACGAGCCCGACCGGCAACACGTCAATGCTTTCTTGGCGCGGGTCACGGCGGAGCTCGGTATTCCTTTTGTGGATCTAACCGCCCGGTTCGAGGGCACCCGCGACCCGCGCGCGCTGTTTCTATTTCCTCTGGACGCACATACCAGCCCCGACGGTCACCGGCACATCGCGGCCGAACTCGCCCGATTGCTGCAGACCGCGCGCCTCGGTATTCCTTAGGACGCGGCGACCTTTACGCTGCGATCATGCGGGCGACGGTGGCGCCCAGCTCCGCGGGTGTGGGTGCGATCGCCACCCCGGCCTGCTTGAGGATTTCCACTTTCTCCGCCGCGCTCTCTCCGTAAGTCGTGACGATCGCTCCCGCGTGCCCCATGCGCTTGCCTTTCGGTGCGGTCAACCCGGCCACGTAGGCGACGACCGGTTTGGACATGTGATCTTTGATGAACCCCGCGGCTTCGGCTTCTTGCGGACCACCGATTTCACCGATCATCAGTACCGCGTCAGTCTCGGAGTCGCGCTCAAACAATTCAAGGATATCCGTGAACGAGCTGCCATTGATCGGGTCGCCACCAATCCCGACACTGGTGCTGATGCCTAAGCTGAAACCGCGCAGCTGATCCGCCGCCTCGTAACCCAAGGTCCCGGAGCGCGCGATGACGCCGATTCGGCCCGGCTGATAAATGTGCCCGGGCATAATACCCATCATCGCCTTACCGGGGCTGATGGTACCCGCACAGTTCGGGCCCGTGAGACACATACGTTTTTCCTTTTTGTAACGGCGCATGTACCGTTTCACGCGCATCATGTCCTGCGCGGGGATACCATCGGTAACGCACACGCAGTACCGGATCTCGCCGTCCGCCGCCTCCATGATCGCGTCGGCGGCGAACGGGCCGGGGACGAACACGACACTCGCTTGTGCGCCGGTTGCGTTTACCGCATCCTTGACGGTGTTGAAGACCGGGATCTTGAGCTCGGGGTGGTCGGTACCGCCTTTACCCGGAGTCACTCCGCCCACCAGCCGGGTTCCGTATTCAAGCATCTCCCGCGCGTGGAAGCTGCCAATGGAACCGGTAATGCCCTGCACGATCACCTTTGTGTTCTCATCGAGGAGGATACTCATTGCACCGCCCCGTTCGCCGTACGTCGTTCCTGATGGCCGCGCCAAGCCACCACCACTTTCTCCGCGGCATCGGCCAGCGAATCGGCAACCAAAATCTCCAGACCGCTGTCTTTGAGGAGCCGTTGACCCTGTTCGACGTGGGTTCCCGCCAGACGCACGACCAGCGGCACTTCGAGATTGACTTCCTTGGCTGCTTGAATCACGCCTTCGGCGACCCAATCGCAACGATTGATCCCGGCAAAGATGTTAACCAGAATCGCTTCCACGTTGCCGTCGGACAGGACGATTCGAAACGCCTTGGCGACGCGCTCGGGGCTCGCACCGCCGCCGATGTCAAGGAAGTTAGCCGGTTCACCACCGGCGAGCTTGATCATGTCCAGAGTTGCCATGGCGAGACCTGCGCCGTTGATCATGCAACCGATGTTTCCGTCCAAACCGACATAACTCAAACCGCGGTCAGAGGCCTGCATCTCACGCGGGTCCTCCTGCGACTTGTCGCGCCACTCAGAGATACGCGGGCGGCGAAACAATGCATTGTCGTCAAACGAAATCTTAGCGTCCAAGGCCAAGAGCTGTCCGCTGGCGGTGACCGCCCAGGGATTGACCTCGAGCAGCGTAGCGTCGTGATCGCGAAACAACCGATAGCAGCCGAGAATAGATCGCGCCGCAGCGCTCATGTGCTGGGTACCCAAACCCAATGCGAACGCGAGCTCACGCGCTTGAAACGCCTGCATACCGACCGCCGGTTCCACCATAATACGCACGATGGCGTCGGGGTGTTCCGCGGCAATTTCCTCGATGGCCATGCCGCCCATTGACGATGCAATGACCACGATCCGCTCCCGTGATCTGTCCAGCACATAACCCAGGTACAACTCCTTTTGGATCTCCATCGCCTCTTCCACGTACAACCGATACACCCCTTTGCCCTGTGGGCCGGTCTGGTTGGTGACCAGACGCCGTCCGAGTAGAGAATTGGCGGCGTCCTGTACCTGCTTTACATCGTCGCACACCACGATACCGCCCGCCTTACCCCGTGCTCCGGAGTGCACCTGCGCCTTCACCACCCAGCGGTCGCCACCGATCTCGGAGGCACGGTATGAGGCTTGCTCCGGACTGTACGCCAAACCGCCCTTCGGTATCGGGATGTTGTATTCGTTCAACAGCTCTTTCGCTTGATATTCATGGATGTCCATGCCGGATTCCCGTTGGGTAGCTTAAGAATGTTGGCGTTATCGACGGCGCGCTTCGATCGCCTCATGCACGGCCACGATGTTCTCGGCCATGCGCGCGGAAGCCGCGTCGATCATGCGACCGTTCAGCTGCGCCGCACCCTTACCACTCTGCTCCGCGTCTGCCAGCGCCGCGAGTACCCCCTTGGCGTGCGCCACTTCCTCTTCGGGCGGCGAGAACACGTCGTTGGCCAGTGCGATCTGCGAAGGATGAATCGCCCACTTGCCCTCGTACCCCAGCGCCGCCGCCCGCCGCGCACTGGCAGTGTAACCCTGCGGATCGCTGAAATCGCCGAACGGACCGTCGATCGCGCGCAGTCCATAGGCCCGACACGCCACCAACATGCGCGACAGCGAGGCATGCCACTGGTCGCCCGGGTAATCCGGATTGAGGCCGCCGATACTCACTGTGCGCGCCCGACAGCTGGCCGCGAAATCCGCTACGCCGAAATGCATGGCTTCGAGACGCTTGCTGGAGGTGGCGATGGTTTCGACATTGGCCATTCCCAGAGTCGTCTCGATGAGCACCTCCAGACCGATCTCATTGGAGAATCCCCGCGCCGCACAGATTTGCGACACCAGGGCGTCAACCAAATATACGTCGGCCGCCACCCCGACTTTGGGTATCAGGATGGTATCCAACCGCGCGCCCGCCTGTTCGACAACCTCCACCACGTCGCGATACATGTAGTGGGTATCGATGCCATTGATGCGTACCGAAATCGTCTTTCCGACGCCACGCCAATCCAGGTCATGCAACGCTTCAATGGTGTTCTTCCGCGCCTTGTCCTTATCCGTCGGCGCCACCGCATCCTCGAGATCGAGAAATACGTAATCGGCGTCGCTGGCGAGTGCTTTTTCGAACATCGTGGGGTTGGAACCCGGCACCGCCAACTCACTGCGCTGCAATCGAACCGCGACTGGTTCGTATCGGGTGTGACTCATATCTCCTCCTTAGGTGGACCGGACCGCCGTCTGTCGGGGTGGAAATTCGGGGCAACCGCGGTCTCGTGCAGGCGCGCCCATCATCCTGTGATTATTCACCGCGATCAACAGCGTTTTCTTATTGTTACCGTCAACCGTGCTTATTTTCCGAACAGCGAATGCAATCGCGTGATCGCCAAACGCGATCACCGGCCATGTCTTACTCAGGCAGCACTTTTCCGGGGTTCATGATGCCGTGCGGATCCAACGCCGACTTGAGTCGGCGCATCAGATCGATCTCGGTGCGCTGACGATAGCGCCGCATGTCCGCCCGTTTCACGACGCCGATTCCGTGCTCGGCGCTGAAACTCCCATCAAGCGACATCACATAGTCGTGCACCAACCGGTTCAGCGTCTGCATCTGGGCAAGGAATTCGTCGCCCGCCACGGCGGGCGGCGGCAACAGATTGAAATGGATGTTGCCGTCGCCGATGTGCCCGAAGGCCAACACGCGTATTCCGGGTATCTCGGCTTCGACTTTGCGCGTCCCTTCCACGATGAACTCGGGAACCCGAGACACGGGAACCGAGACGTCGTGCCTGACGGCCACCGATTCCACCGCTTGGGCCTCGGGTATCGTCTCGCGGATACGCCACAAGTCACGGGATTGCGTGTCGCTCTGCGCGATTACTGCGTCCAGTACCAAACCGTCGTTCATCGCCTGTTCGAGCATTTCGGTCAATGCGTCCCTGACCGTCTCGTCGTCGCGCTGGTTGTAAGTTTCCACCAGCGCATAACAGGGATAGCGGCTCGTGAACGGATCTCGCGCCCCCGGAACATGTCGCACGACCAGATCCATACCGAATTCCGGAAACGTCTCGAACGCCAAAACATGGTCGTTCAAGCGCCCCCGAAGTCTGACGAACAGTTGCAAGACATCGAACGGATCGGCCATCGCGGCGAGCACCGTGTCCCGGCGCGCATGGCCAGGAAACAACTTCAGCGTCGCGGCGGTAATCACGCCGAGCGTGCCCTCTCCGCCGATGAACAATTGTTTCAGATCGTACCCGGTGTTGTTCTTCCGCAATGCACACAACCCGTTCCAGATCTCCCCGTTCGCCAGCACGACTTCGAGACCCAGCACCAAATCCCGCATGTTGCCGAAACGGACGGTGGTATTCCCGCCGGCGTTGGTGGCGATGTTGCCGCCGATACAACAGCTTCCCTCCGAACCCAGACTCAAAGGAAAAAACAAACCCGCATCACGGGCGGCATCCTGTACCTGGACCAGCAAGCAGCCCGCCTCGGCGGTGATGTGCGCATTGTCGGCGTCCAAATCACGAATTCGATTCAGGCGCTGTAGAGACACGACGATTCCGCCTTGGGGAATGGCGCCGCCCACCATTCCGGTATTGCCCCCTTGCGGCGTCACCGGTATCCGATACCGATAACAAATCTCCATCAATTGGGCCACCTCGGCGGTAGTGCGCGGTTTGACGACCATTTCGCAGCGGCCGTGGAGTATCCTGCGCCATTCCGTCACGTGCGGTTCCAGATCGGCGGCGGCGGTAAGCACGGCATCCTGGCCCAAAGCGGTTACGATCTCCGCCAAACCGTGTTGCACAGACTTCGGGGTACGCGGGGGTCTCCTCATCACCGCATGGTAACGCATGTACGTAGCACCCTGACAGGGGCGACGCGGCGGCGGTGGTGTACCCCGGGCGTCGAATACCCGCTTCCGCTTCGCGGTGCACCGCCCGAGGCTCGCCGCCGGAGGAAGCGCGGTTCCGAAACGCGAAAAAATACCCGGCGCGCCCGGAATCGCCCCGGCATGATATGCTTTGCTTTGAACCAACCGGCACCGTTTATTGGGGGGCTTGGCATGGCCAGAATCCTGTATGTCGAGGACAACGAGGACAATGTCTACATGCTTCATCAACGCCTCGCCAAAGAGGGACACGACGTTTTGGTGGCAAGAGACGGCGTCGAGGGATTGCGCACCGCCAACGCTGAATTGCCGGATCTGATTATCATGGATCTCGTACTTCCGGAACTGGACGGCTGGGAAGCCGCGCGCCGGTTGAAAGCGGACCCGAAGACGAAGGAGATTCCGATCATTGCTCTCACTGCCTGCGTAATGCCGGGTGACGAAAACCGGGCCCGCGAGGCGGGCTGTGATGACTTCGATTCCAAACCGGTCGACTTTGACCGGCTGCTCTCGAAAATCAATGAGCTCCTCGTCGCTTAAGGGCAGACAGATGACCGAGATGAACCGAATCCTGGTTGTTGATGACGATTCCGACGTGCGCTGGATGATTCGCAAATACCTGGAGAAACACGATTTCACGGTGGAAACCGTAGAGGACGGTGCCAAGATGCGGGACATCATGAAGTCCCAGCCTTTCGACCTCGTGATTCTCGATGTCACCATGCCCGGAGAAGACGGTTTGAGTCTCGCCCGATTCCTGCGCGAGCACTACAAGATCGGAATCGTGATGGTTACCGCAGCGTCCGAAGTCGTGGACCGGGTACTGGGTTTGGAGATGGGAGCAGACGACTATGTAACGAAACCGTTCGAACCGCGGGAGTTACTGGCGCGCATCAAAAGTGTCTTGCGTCGACTCGCGGCGGCGGACCAACGTAATCGGAAACTCGACGCGCAGGACCGAAAACTTCCATTCGGCCGATTTATTCTGGACACGGGGGCACACAAGTTGCTCGACCAGGACGGGGTGGAGATTGGGATCACGAGCATGGAATTCGACCTGTTAAAGGCGTTCGCGGACAATCCGGACAAGGTGCTGACGCGCGATCAACTGCTGAACCTCGCCCACAATCGAGACTGGGACCCTTATGACCGCAGTATCGACATCCGCATCACCCGCCTACGCCGTAAGATTGAACGGGATCCCAGCAAACCGGAAATCATAAAGACCGTGCGCGGCGCGGGCTATATCTTCGTCAGCGGCGCCGGCCACTAAGGAACCGCTCGTCGGCGGCGCGCGTCGCCGTTCAAGGTTTACTAAACAGAGGGTATATGTCGGGTTGCGAGTCGGACTCGTCGCCGGGCCGGGCATCGACGCGCTCTATGAACCGCTTCGTACGCCACCATATATCCTCTATCTCCTGAACGTCCGGATGGGTCGGCGCGAGCCCCTTCATTCGCACGTAGTCACGCAACCGCTCGATCGATTCGCGGATACGGTCGAGTTCCCGCACGGGATCGGGGGCGGGCGGCGACAACTGCAGTGATGGCATGATCTCAACGGCCTCAGGGTTTAGGTCTATGAACCCATCCCGCCCAACCCCAATTATCGTCGCCCCCACCGGGGTTTTCCTCCTTTGGCGACGAACGGACAACCCCAATCGACGAATCGAGCGTCCTCACCGGCACTTTCTAATCGCGTTATATAATTAGGGTGTCCCTCTATCGGTACCCAGACTTCCACCCATGTCCCAGCAAGCACCAGCCACCGACGCGATGGAGGACGCCAACAAACCGACGCGGCGGCCGGCGGGCGCTTTCCGGTACGCCTTCTACGACGCGAAGAACCACAAACACCGGATCCGCTCACCGCGCAAACTGCTGTTGCTGATCAAGTACGACATCATCGATGAGAAGACGCCAATCTTCGATGAGGTTAGGAAAGTCTGGACCAGCGCGCGACACATCAAGGCCTACCGCATTGCGGCGGGTATCGAGACCGCTGAGGCGACGCCGGCCGCACGGCCCGACCACACGGCGACGGCGTCGTCGTCAGCCCGGGAAATGCCCGCGCGTGCACGCCGCAGGTGGCGTTTACCCGCCGCAACCGCGCTGCTAATCGGGGCGCTGGGAGGTGGCGCGTATTTTGCGCTGCACGGCGTCAAGCCGACGACCGACCTTGCCGCGACGCGTGCGCCCGCTCCGCGCATCGGTCCGGCGCCGGTACCGGACGCCGACATCGTGCAACGTGACGCACCCGCCCCGGCACCCGATTCTCGTCAGCGCGACGCACGGGTAGATAGCGTCTTCTTCAGCGAGCTCAAGACTGTGCTGGATCGGCATCTCGCGACCTTGTCCAAGACCGACGTCGAGCTGCTGTTGAGCCCCGGGACGTTCGCCGACGCGGAACGGGTAGCCGCGGCGCGGCGCACCGCGGTCGGATACTCCACCGCCATCGCCAATTTCGACGCCGACGTTACGCGGCATATCCGCGCATTCGAGGACCGACTCGATACCCCCGACGACCCCGCGCTGTCGAACAACCGGTCCATGTCCAGGATATTGGACAGCGTGGTCCGCGCCCGTGAACAATTCGCGGAACTGATCAACGCTTATCGAGAGGTGGGGACACGCTTGGATCAATTCACTGAGCGCATGGAGCGCACGTTCGACTATTATTCCTACGACGAACGGGAGGACCGCTTGTTTTTCGATCACAGCTCGGAGAACGAGCATTATGCCCGCGTCCGCACCGAAACCGCGCAGTACCTCGGCAACATTTCACTGTTGCACGAGCGGCTGAACCGGCTCATTCGTGAAGCGCTTCGACCCCCAGCCGCCACGCGCCTTTAGTGCGGGCCTCACTGCCCGGACGCACCGGAAATTTCGTCCACATCGTGTATACTTGACCAGAGGCAAGAGCCTCATAAACTGGCGTGGGGGTCGGTGCGCAAGCAGGATAAGGGCGCGCCGCAGGCGCCTATAAACTGCTTTCAAGGTTGATAATCGGCCTTTTTTAAGGGATTCCGTTGTGAAAAAGATCTACATGGCTGGCTGCGGTGGGATGCTCGGCGAGGCGTTCTATACCCAATTCAAAGATGCGTACGAGTTGAAGTGTACGGACAAGGACGTCAATGCCTCCTGGCTTTCGTACTGTGATTTCAGGGACACTGAGGCGTACCGGAAGGACATCACCGACTTCGCGCCGGATTATCTGTTCCATCTAGGCGCCCACACCGATCTCGAGTACTGCGAGAACAACCCCGACGACGCCTACCACACGAACACCCTCCCCGTCGAAGTGGCCGTGCACAAGGCCAACGAGCTCGGTATACCGATTCTGTATATCAGCACCGCCGGTATTTACGACGGCGCCCAAGAGCTTTACGACGACTGGGACACCCCCAATCCACTGGGTCATTATGCCCGCTCCAAGTACGCCGGAGAAGTGTGCGTTCAGAATACCGCGGCCCGCTATCTTGTGTGCCGCGCCGGATGGATGATGGGGGGCGGCCCGGAAAAAGACAAGAAGTTCATACAAAAGCTCTTACGCCAGATCAAAGACGGCAAGCGTGAATTGAATATCGTGAACGACAAGCTCGGTACACCCACCTACACCCACGATTTCGCGAAGAACGTAAAGAGTTTGATACAGGCGGAGTTGTGGGGCCTCTACAACATGGTGTGCCGCGGCACCACCGGCCGCCTCGAGGTCGCCAAGCACTTGATAAACGTGCTCGGTCTCGCGAACGACGTGAAAATTAACGAGGTATCGTCCGATTTCTTCAAGAAGGAATACTTCGCTCCGCGGCCCGATTCGGAGCGTCTGGTCAATAAAAAACTGCAGTTGCTTGACCTCGACACCATGCGAGACTGGAAAGTCGCTTTGGAAGAATATATTTCCGACTACTATCAAGGTTACCTGTAACCGCTGGTCCACCGACCCGAGTTCTTCATGTCAGTAGACCGCAAGCGTCTTGCCGCATTCGGTTTTCGTCGCCTGCCCCCCGGGGATGGCTGCGCCGGCGCCGACAAATTCGCCGAGGAGCTATTTCCCCGCCTCGTCGCTAGAGGATATTCGGTGACCGCGTACAACCGGCTGTATCCATCCGATGACCAGCCGGTGCCCGGTTACAAGGGCGTGGACATCGTCTCCTTCAAGACCGTGAGCAAGAAAGGATTCGATACGCTGCTTCACTCGCTGAAAGCGACGTATCACATCATCACGCACAACACCGGAGACGTGGTCCACATCCAGAACGGCGGGAACAGTATCTGGGCGCTGTTTCTCCGCCTGTTTGGAAAAAAGGTCTTTATCAGCCAGGACGGGGTTGATTGGAAGCGGGACAAATGGCCCTGGTACGGCAAACTTTACTTGTATGTCTCTTCTTTCATTACCGCCTTCGTGCCGAATCGAGTAATTTTTGACAACGTATTCGCAAAGGAATTGTTCGAGAAGAAGTTTCGCAAGCAGTTTGATTTCATCCCATTCGGAAGCGAAATCGAAGCAAAGAAAGCAGATCAGACGATCCTCAAGTCGCTGAATATCTCGCCGGGGGAATACTTTTTGTTCGTCGGGCGTTTCATTCCCGACAAAGGGCTACACTATCTCTTGCCTGCTTTTGAACGGACCAACACGGACAAGAAACTGGTGCTGGTCGGCGGCTCTCCGAATCCATCCGATTACGAGAAACAGATTACCTCTTCTAAGGACCCACGCGTTGTATTTGCGGGGTTCATTTACGGTGACGACGTGAACGTGTTAATGGCGAACGCGTATGCTTACGTCCAACCGTCGGACGTCGAGGGTCTTTCCCCGGTGATACTCCAGAATATGGGGCTCGGAACCCCCGTCATATGCAGTGATATCAAGGAAAATCTGTACGCGGTTCGAGATACGGCGGTCACGTTCAAGCAGGGCGATGCCGCCGATTTGGCGCGCGCTTTTCGGTTTGCTTTGGACAATCCGAACGAATTGACCAAGAATGCAAACGCCGCACAGAAGCGAGCCACCGAGCGATTCAGCTGGGACGCAGTGGTAGACCAGCACATCGAACTGTTTTCAGCGGCTTAGAATAACAACGTGTGCTGAACTCACACTATCCGGGTCGACATCGCGCTCGACCCGGGTGTCGACAAGCAATAGCGACTGAGCCCCATTATGAAGCTGTTCTGGTTTCCTAGAATACAGACCGACGTCGATAAACTGCATATCACGACCTGGCGTGAGATGTACAGATGCCTGGCGAAACAGGGTGTAACCGTAAGACTGGCCATAGTCGGCAAAGACAGCGATGGTGTGCTCCAGGAAGTTCCGTACGTCCGGGTCGCCGTGATAAGGGCGAAGTTCCTCAGAATACTGTCGTTCTGGATTCATGGGTACTACACGTTCATCAAGCAGTATTTCTCGTTCAGACCGGACGTGGTCATCCTCGATATATTCAGCATCTGGTTCAGTATTCCGTTCGTCTTCTTACCCAAGCGAAACCGAGCCGCGTTCGTTTTGGACAATCGAACCCCGCATGACGACATGTATCAGCAGTCCGGCCTCAAAAATAAACTGACATCAGCGTATGTTACTGCGAGCTACAAGCTAGCCGGGCGTTTCTTTGAAGGTTTGACGGTAATCAATGAGTACTACAAACAACGGGTGTGTCGGGACATTGGTGTCGACGAAAATCGTGTTGGGGTTTGGTTCTCCGGTGTGGACATCGAACTGTTCGATTCCGTCTCGGTGCCCGACACCGATCTACTTCCCGGAGAATTTACGGTGATGCAGCACGGTTCGTTCACGTATGACCGGGGATTGTTCGAAACACTCGAAGCATTGGGCAGGGTAGCAAATCACGACATTCATCTGGTACTTTTGGGCGATTCGTTACCCGGTACTGACATCAAACAGGAACTCCTGACGGAAGCTGAGCGGCTGGGCGTCCAGGATCGGTTTCATATTCTCCCGCCGGTGCCCCACGGTGACATCCCCAAGTATGTCAGCGCGTGCGACGGCGCGGTGATGGCGTATCCGGACATCGAGTACTGGAACAGCAACAATCCGATAAAACTGTTGGAGTACATGGCCATGGGAAAGGTGATCATTTGCACGGATATGCCCTGCTTTCGTAATGTGATCGGTGACGCGCCGTGCGCATACTATGTGCAGGACAATGCGCCTGAGCGCGTGGCGGCCGCTATGGAGGGCTTGTACCGGAACAAGGACAAGTTGAAATCCGAAGGCGCCACAGGTATCGAGATCATTCGCGACAGTTACACCTGGGAAATGCAGGCCGACCGTCTGCGTCGCTATCTGGAGCATCTAATATAGAACGCCATCCGCGCCGGGAATACCGCCACGATGACTTCGCCATCCCTCACGTTTATCGGCATCGGCGCGCAGAAATGCGCCTCGACATGGATCTACGACATCCTGGCTGACCATCCGGAGGTAGCCGTCACGGCGGTCAAGGAAATCGACTTTTTTTCCTATCACTACGATCGCGGTATACAATGGTATCTTAGCCAGTTTCCGCTTGTGACCCCGGCCACCCGCGCCGCCGGCGAAATCTCGCCGTCCTATTTCCACGAGCCGGCAGTACCGGCACGCGTAAAGGCGCATTTTCCGGACAGCCGGATTATCGTCTCGCTACGGGACCCGGTGGAACGCGCTCTTTCCAACCACAGGCACGAAGTACGGGTAGGTCATTTCAGCGGCCCGGACTTGAGTTTCGAAAAGGGACTTTCGAACAATCCCACGTACCTGCAGCAGGGTTTGTACGCCACCCACCTGCAAAGGTGGTTGGAGTATTTTCCCCGCGACCGGCTGCTGATACTGTTGCTGGAGGACATCGACCAGGACCGCGATCGCACAGCACGCCGGGTTTACGAGTTTTTAGGGGTCGATACCGAACACCAGTCGGCGGCACTCCAGAAACAGTCGAACCCAAGCCACGCCGTGCGTTCCCGAAGATTGGAGAACGTGCGTATTCAGATTCATAACCTCGCCGACCGCCTAGGTCTCGCTGCCGTGCTGCGCGCCGCAAGCCGCCTGGGCTCGCATCGACTGTACAGTGTCATCAATCGAACGCCCAGCGAGGCGGTAATCCCGCCGATCCAGGAGGAAACGTTGGTGGAACTGCGCGCTTACTTCGCGGACGAGGTGTCGCGGCTCGAAACACTCATCGGCCGCGATCTCAAGCATTGGCGGCCCTGATACAGGCCTAACGCAGACCCGCCGAGGAATCGGGCCTGGAGCTTCCGGAAACTCCAGTTACACCGGTACACCCAGCCGTCCGTACAACTCCAGCATGTTGCGCAAATAATGCGCCGGAGTAAACCGGGATACCAGGAATTGTCGTGCCTGTTTCCCCATTTCCCTCACCGTGGCGTTGTCGAGTTTGATCACGCTGCGCAAACGGTCAGCCAGCTCCGCGGCATGACCGCTTTCGAAAAGAAACCCCGTCTCGCCCTCTACGATCATCTCCGGAATGCCGCCGATCCGCGCGCCCACGAGAATTTTCCCCGACGCGTAGGCTTCCAGAATACTGATGGGCGCGTTCTCATACCATTGCGACGGTAGGACGACCGCTCTCGCACCCCGGATCAGGGCGTGCAATCGGTCACCCGCGCAGTATCCCAGGAACTCAACGTTATCAGCCTGGCGGGCCGCCAGTTCCCGCAACTCGCGCTCTTGCGGTCCGGTGCCCGCGATGCGTAGCTTCACCTGGGCCTGTGTCGCAGCCTGAATCAAGGTATCGACCCCTTTGGCCGCGGCCAGACGACCAAAGTACAAAACGTAATCTCCGCCATCGTAATCCGGCGTATACGCGTCCACATCGATAAAATTCGGGACATACGCGATCTGCTCCGACGGCCAGCCCCATTGCTCCAGCTTCGCGCCGTAAAACCGGCTCGGGACGATGACTCGATCCAGGCTCCTCCGATACAGCCGAAAGAGCTTGTGAATCGCAGATTCGACCATTACCAAGCTGCTGACCGCCAGGGAATCATGGATACATCGATTGAGCGCCACGTGGATCAAATTTCCATTCTTGCATTTTTCACACACACCGCCGCCGTTTTGCATTTTGTACGCCGGGCACGCGAGCTTCAGATCGTGCGCAGTCATCACCGTCGGGATTCCCCGGCTGTGCAAAAGGGTGAGGACAGACGGCGACAAATGGTGATACACGCAATGCGCATGGCCGATATCGGGCCGCCAGTCGTCCAACAGTGCGCTCAATTTCCGGCGTGCTTCAAGGGAATAAATAACCTTGCCCGCCATAACCAGCTTATCCCGCAGCCCGTAGTCTCCGCCGAACTCGAGCTCGTCGACGAAATACGGCTCCCAACGCGATGGTTGATTGTCGGGATGCTGCATAGCGAAAAACGCGGTATCCCACCCGTGACGCGCAAACAATTCGGCGTGATCGAAGTACACGGCGTCCGATCCACCGCGTCGATAGTGGTAGGTGTTCAGTGATAGCAGTCTGCCGCGGGCGCTCATCGGTCCGGGGTGGTGTCGTCAGGACGCGACCACGCATGCGGGCGGAGCAAAGCTTTCATCTGTACCCATGCGCGCCTGGGGTTGGAGGCGATCACTCCGCAGACGTGGAGCGGATAACGCATGAACATGCGTGTCCGGTCGCCGATCGGAAGCCGTGTGTCCGGGTAAAGCCGCGGGTATGAAAAATGCTCGAGTAAATCCCCGGCAATATTTTCGCAAACGCGGATTTCGGTCTTCGTCAGGACCTTTCGCCAGCGGTCTACCGCCTCCTTCGAGATGCCCGCGCTCTGGACGTTCTGGGCATGGGAGGATCCGATTTGGGGTACGTCCAGCATGTTCTCCTGGAAGTCTATCCCCAGAAACTCGCACAATTCACGAAGCCGTTCCGTCGGCCTGGAAACGACATCCTCGAATCGCGTCCACATGAAGCGATCGTGGGACTCCATGGCTATCGCCTTACGACTCGCTCCCACCCACAAACGGGTCATCGTGACCGGGTGATAGTTGGCCCAAACGCGGATGGTCTCTGAAATCGGGATGCGCGAGCGCCCCATACTGCGCTGGCGCCAGCGGCTTTTTTGTGACGCCAGCACGGCGCGAGGGTCGCGTACGACGTGTACGATACGCGCCTCCGGATAGGCCTGAAGAAGTTCGGCAGCGTAATAAATATTGCGGGGAGTGTGCTCACAGGGAATGGTTTTGTTTCGCTCAGCACACAACTGCCCGGTAACGCCGACAAACGCTTCGGCTCCGGTACGCATCCCGCTGGGTACCGACGTGCACAACTCGCGAGCCCTTTCAAGATCCTTCTCATCCGGTCCCGAACCCCAGATACCCCGCGCTTGACGCGCGAAAAACGCCGCGCCGAGAGCGGTGAATTTCTCCTCCGAGAGCGGGGTTAGAAACCCATGAACGTCGCACAGCCCGCCGAAATAGTGCGACTCGCGCAGGCGATGCACACGATCGTTGGCACCGAGAACACGACTGAGCATGGTAGTTCCCGATCGCGAAGCGCCGGTAACGAAGATTAGCGAAGTCCGCGACGCCTCAGGCGTAGAGCGCACAATCCGCCCTACGCACGACACGGACTGCGATCGATCTTCGTTCGACACGCCGCTTCCACACCGACCGTAGTCAGTACTTGTTCGTGCGCCACTGACGCAGCGCCACCAAGGGCATGCGAATCAAACTGCCCCAGCGTTTTTGCGTCTTGCCCTGCGCCCTGCCCGTGAGTTCGATCCAATACTGCTTGAGGTAATTCATGAATCTCCAGTAATCCAGAACCGTTTTCGGCGGATCCTGCGAACCCTGGGTAGTCACCGACGGATAATCGAGTTCGGCCAGATAAGCGCCCGCGATACGCTCCAGGCGCTGGACTTGTGCGGCGGAAAAATAGGCGCGCCACTTGCCGGTATTGGGCTCGATGCGACCCAAGCTACCCTTCTTGTCTTTCTGGTGCGGGTAGGCGGACACGAGCACGTCCTCGACGAAAGGCACGTCAATGAATTCGCAGATGGACCGCATCCAGATCTCCGGGTTGGTAGTGAGATCTTCGTACTTGAGTTCGAAATATCGATCTCCCAGCGCCCGGCCATCGTTCCTGCCCTGCGCCACCACCTTCTTCCACCTATAGATGGTGAGTTCCGGCCTGCGGCGCCAACGTCTGTGGAACGAGGCCGCGCAGTCACGACCGTCGCGGGTAATGTGGATAAAATAAGCCCCCGGAAAAGCGACGTGCAGCTCGGGAAGGTGCTGCACGTGTTGCGGGGTCTTCTCGCACCATCGGGTTTTACCCTCGCGCGCCGCGAACCCGCGCATCACCGCGTCCACCACACTCTGCAAACGGCGCGGAAAGTCTCGCCAATTGTCCGGCAGCGGGGGTGGTTTCCCGCCGTTATGCATCACGAAGGCAGGGATCTCGAGAACTCGGTTCCAAAGCGCTCTGAAATTATCATCCGCGTCCAAGTCTCCGAGCGCATCTAGCGTCGCGATCAGATGTGGGAGCAGGCGGGTCTCACGGGGGAACCCGTAGATGTCCGGATGCCTGCCCAAGCATTCGCGGAGCATGGTCGTTCCCGAACCGTTCATTCCGGTGAGGAATATCGGTCGGCACTCGTCAAGCACCGGAACCGAAGCGGGGGACGCAGTCAAAGGAATCGTGGTCTGATCGTCACTCATGGATGTCCTTCTCGCAACACGAAACTCGAAACGGAAGCTGCTGGAATTCTGAGCACCGCGTCGCCGGAGTCCGAAAACTCAGTGCGCAGCGGATCCGGCGACAGGTTCTTAACCGTCTTTTGCCCGGTGTGGTCTGGGTCCACGCCCTCGCTGCCGGATAACACCGAATGCGTGACAGTGACCGCCTTACCGGCATACGGCCGGAAATGCACCGTTGCGTCAAATGGGGTGGAAGCGCGGTTTACGACCCATAATCCCAGCGCATCGCCGTCGCGAAACGCCACCGCCCGCACATCGTAACCGCCGACATAGCCGCTCGAGTTGGGGCTCGCCGACTCCGTCGCCAACACCGTTCGTCCGGGCTGACTCCTGAGAACCCGCAACGCCCAGTACAATGGCCCGGGATCGTCCCCCGTTTCTCCGAATGGCGACCACGGTCCGCCCGCGTGCAGACACGTGCCCTGCACTTCCGGAATCTGCGCAAGTCCGGTCAAATAGTCCGCGACGCTGATTGCGGCAGACAGATTGCTTCGGTCACTCTTGTCCTCACGACCGCCACGTTGTCGCGCGTGTTCGGTAATCCAGATACGTGGCGCGGCGCCGCCGCGCACCGACTTGTAGACCTTGACGCTACGCACCAACCGCTCTAACCAGAAAGTGCGATCTTTGCCGCGCCCGTCGTAGTAACGGTGAATCGAATAGTCCTCGATCATAGGTAACGCACCGAGCACGTCTCTCATGAACTGCCACTGGTCGCTGAACCCGCGGCTCGGGTCAGCCTTGTACCGCCACCGGAAATCGCGAAAAAAAGCGACGAACCGGGCATCCTTGTCCACCTCGCGCATCGCCTCGATCGTCGCCTTGGCCCGCTCGATGTATTTCTCGGTCGGCCACTCGTACCTAAACCGGTCCAACTCGTTACCTAACTGATAATAGCGGGGAAAATCCCGGTTTCCAGGTCTGGCGAGCAGGTATTCCGCCAATTCTCGGTTGTTTCGCGCGGCGGTCGCTACATCGAGCTCGCGAAACGGGGCGGAATGCGCGAAACCCAGATTCAAGACGTACCACCGATTGCCGTCTACCTGCTCCAGGAACTCGAGGTACTCGTCGATACCGAACAGCACCGGTACCGGTTTGCCGCCGTAGGGTGGATCGTGGAGAGTCCGGGTCCGGACCGCTCCGATCGCCTCCCTCCAGTCCAGATTGTTGGCGACCAGGCCGCCAGGGTAACGGTACAGCGCCCCCGTAAACGGTTCGAGCAACTCTACGATCCCAGGTTTCACAGCCATCGCCCGGTCCACGCGGGACGGCACCGCCAACTGTTCCTGGAAACGGCGATAGTTGATATTGAATCCAAAAAGGGTGTCGGGTAACGCGTCCCGGACTACCCGATCGGCATGCACGGTGATGGTGACGGTCTGCGCGGAGCGTACCTCCCACAGTGCGGTCTTAGACTTCGGAGCAGCGTGCGCCGCACACAGAAACATCGCCAGCGCGGCAATCACCCACCGATAAGATGCGGTAATCCACGCATGGTGCCTATTACGCGGCACTCGCAGCTTCCCCTCTAAATGCCTTTCTGAAAAGCTTGGACATCTGCGACCGTTCGGTCCCTCGGAGTGGGATCTTGACCGCCAACAAGCCTCCGTAAACCGCGATCATCGCCGCAGCCGCTGCGAATACAGAACCCGTATAGTGCATTACCGCCCAGCCAACCAGCGCAGCAGCGCCCGCGTACGCCGCGATGAGCAGAACCAGCGCCCAATCGAGGCGGAATACATACCCATAGTATTTCAAACAACGAATCGCGATGACGTTGGCGGCTATCGTTCCCGCCGTGTTGGCGACGACCAGCGCCCACAACCCGAGCTTGGGAAACAACGGTATGGCGCACAGGATGGAAACCGACTGAACAAGATTGCCGAACAGGAACACGTGGTTCTTTTCCACCGCCTGCAGTAACAGACCCAGAAGAACCCGCATCCCTTCGGTAACCATCAGTATCAGAAAGCCGCCCAAGAGCGGCCCCGCCGCCCCATACTTACCGTCGGTCAACCAGTCGAAGAACGGCTCACCGACGACAAACAACAGGGCAATGGGCAGACAGAAGATCAACATGTTGAGCCGATACACCAAGTTCGTCATGCGTCCCAGGCCGTCGAACTCACCGGTAGCCGAGAATCGCGCCATGAATACGGGACGGATCATGCCGGACAGAAGCCGGGTCGGCATAGAACGGCGTGCCAGGCGCAGCAGACTGTCGGCCGCCCCGAGCACGGCGAGTTCCGCAGTCGGCATGAAGTGAGCGGTGAGCAAGCGGTTGGGTCCGCTGCCGTACAGAGTATGGGTTTGGTTTACCAGAAAACCCCACATACCATAACGTAAAGCGCGCCGCCGGTTCTTGCCCCACCAGGCAAAAGAGCCTTCCGAACGCGCCGGATCCTGCGCATAGCGCCGCCAAGCGCGAAATAACAGCAGGGCGATCATGACAGCGTCGCCGACGCCTTCGACGATAACCAGACTCACCAGGTCCAACCGGTCGCTTACCACCACGAACAGCAGTCCCACAAGTTTGATCATGCTGCCGGTCGCAAGGCTGTACTGTGCCTCTTTTTGCCACAGCAGGGACTCGAGCGACTGCGAGATCGTATACGCGGTCAGATCGATGACACCCACTAACATGAACCAGGGGGCAATCCACAACCACTCCTCAAAATTGAATATGGAGGCCAGACCGGGGAGAAACCAGTAGGCGACGAACATCATCAGCGACACGATGGCAAGCCGTAGCAAAATGCCTACCGCCAACATCCGGTACATCATACGGTTGTTGCCTTCGCTTCGTAGCTCCGGGATGTACCTGAACATCACCGGCTGAATCCCCACAGAGGCCAGCGCTCCGACGATCAGAATCATGCCCTTGAAGGATATGTAGGCGGCATACTCCGGGCGGGACAGGTAGCGCGCCAGAAGCAGGACGAATGCCAGTGACGACACGACCTTGAAACCCTTGCCGACGAAAAAATGGCGCAGGCTTCGACTAATCGCGCCAAACCCGTAGTGCTTCTTTAAAGTCTCGTCCACGTCGATCAGTGAAACGTTCCGTCAATCTCGATCTTGCTGGGGACTCTCTCGTAGCGCGCTCGAATCTCGTCCCTCGCCTGCCACGCGGTTCGTCCAGTACGCCAAATAACCGAACACGAACATCAGAAACGTCTGGTAACCGACATGAAAAACAAAAAATCGTTTATTGACGAAACTTACCATCGTGATGGCGACCGCCGCCTGCATGCCACGCATCAACCCCGCCCGCCATGGATCGTAGGAGAAATGACGCGCCAATCTTCCGGCGGCGATAAAGGTCGACAGATACATACCGAGCGCGAAAATCAATCCGAGAACGCCGAAATCCCAGAGCACAGCCAACGCCGACAGACGCCCGATCTTAAGCGATGGATCGACGGTTTCACCTTCGGCGCCGGTGACGCCTTCGGCGATCCGGGCCGTACCCACGCCGTGGCCGATGAGGGTTCCGGGAATGTCACTGACGCCATGCTTCTGTATCCAATATTTTACCGCACCGCCTCGGCTGAGTTGTCCGGCATAGTTTTCCGAGCTCTCGATGTTCGACTGATACGTGTATTGGATTAATTCCCTCCAAGTGGACACGCCGCCCGGTGCGTGCGCAACGTAGCCCGCCAACATCACCATGAACACGAAACCAGCGGCACTCAAACCCACGGCAAAGCGACCTGGACGTTGCCACGCATCGCGCCCGAAGAGCACCAGGAACACGACCAGCAAAAACACCACCGAGATCTTCGACTGGTTCAACGCCACCGGCCAAATCAGGGCCAGCGACAACAGCAACGTGCGCGTTCCCGACAAGGCGCCGTGTTGCCACAAAGCGACCAAACACGCGATAACGGAAATCAGGAATGCGGAAAGCGCTGAGTTGGAACCACCTCCCAGCCAGCGGCGCCGAAGGTGCCCGATACGATATCCACCGGAACGATTCCTCCCCCCAGACCGGTCCGCGTGGGCACGATGACAAAGTACTGATGCAAAACGAAAGGCAGTTGTAGAAAGGCGATCGCCAACATCACGCGTGGTAAACGGTCAATGATGTCCTGCGGCCATTTCACCAGCGCCAAGCCGATCAGCAACCCCCAAACCTGAAAGTAACCCTTGAACCCAGTGACCGCAGTCAGCACGTTGGTGGAATTGAGCACGGTCGAGCCGACCGCGACGAACACGAAACCGAGCGCCCACCATACCGTTGATGGAATCACCCGGCCGCCGGGCGGGACGGGGCCCAGGAAGCGGTGTACGATGCCGTGCGCGGCCAGCAACAACGCGGCGGGGACGACAGCCCAGCGTATCAACTGGGCATCGGGCAGGTACAGTCGCGCCAAACCCGCAATAATCATGCCGATACCGATCACCAGCCATAACAGTACCTTGGACGACATCGCCAGCGGGATCCCGACCAGCGCACCCACCATCAGCGCGGCGAGCTTCCAATTGCCCGCACTCGAGACAAAACCCACCAGTATTGAGATACCGACTACCAGCCCGATTACGCCCAGCACCCCCCAGGGGCTGGACACCGACCGGGAGGCGTAGCGGGTCATGTGAACATCATGCATACGCGCGCGCTTGTGACAAACCGAGAACCACGTATCGACTGTGTCGATAATGCAGTGCCGTTTTCCACGGATTTGACATAGTATACAAGGAATCCATGTGCAGCCCGGGGAGCGCGTCCTTTTGCGAGCTCCTGATCGGCGCTCGTCATCCGGCTCAGCGGGCTTGGGTCAGGCCCACACCGACACCCCCACGCGTCGACGTGTATACTAAAATTATAGCGGATCGGGGCGCCGGTGGGTATGCGAAAAAATCACCCGTAATCCGCTTCCGTGAGCGCGTACAGGGCGTCACGATACCCCTTAAAGGTGGGCTACCGTTACAAAATGATCAATGAATCTGTCGTTTTTCTCGTGGGGGCGGGCCGCTCAGGGACCACCCTCTTGTACAAACTTCTGTCGCTGCACTCAGATGTCGCGTTCGTCAGCAACTATGACGCGCGGCTGCCGTCTCTGGTCCCGACCAGCGCGCTTACTGGACTGATCAGCCGCTGGCCGGACCTGAAGCTCGCGAGCTGGTTCGGGTCTGGTGGCAACGCCTATCTCCTGCATCGCACGCTGTTTAAGAAAATCGTTCCCACCCCGGCGGAAGGTGAAAGTATATACGCACGTTGCGGAGTGCCCCTACACAGTTCGGACGCCGGTTCCGATTCCGCGGCGACCAATCTGCGGCGGCGCTTTACGCGTATGCGCAAACTGAGCGGACTGCCCGTCCTATTGACCAAGCGCACGGCCAACAACCGGCGCATACCGTTGCTCCTGGACGCGTTTCCCGAGGCTCGGTTCATTAATCTGATCCGCGACGGCCGGGACGTGGCCTACTCGTTGTCCCGCGTGCATTGGTGGAAGGACAACGTGGTGTTCTGGGCAGGCCGCACACCCCCGGAACTCGAGGCTAACGGCATGCACCCGTTGGCGGTCTGTGCGCGCAACTGGGTCGAAGAGGTCGACCAAGCCTGTCGAGGACTTGCGCGGGTCCCGACGCCCTACCAGATCGAGGTGCGCTATGAATCCTTGCTGGAACAACCATTGGTGGAACTGGAAAAGATGCTGGAATTCATGGGTCTCAATACTTCGCCCGATTATCGGCGTCTGGTCGACTCACTGAAGCTTTCACGCCGCCCGCCGGGCTGGCAGGACAAGTGGTCGGATCACGACTTGGAAGTCGTGCAGGAAATTCAAGGACCACTGCTAGAACAACTGGGTTACCTGGACGCACGGCCGGCTAACGATACCAGTGCGACAGATCACGGTTGAATTTTTTCTCGAGGAAAGGTCGCTGCGCGGCGTAGCGCTCCACGAGCGCTGCGTATATGTCCTGCGGAATTTCGCTCGCCGGCGCCACATTGACGCGTTTCCCGGCGCGCGCTTCGGGAGGTACATGCTCCGCACTAACGCCGAGAAATCGACACACTTTCTCCAGTTCTTTGCGTGGGTTTTCGCTGATGTCTTCGTAGAACAGATATAAGATGCCCTCCTCCCCGAAACAGCCTTCCCAAGTGCGTATCGCGCGAGCATAGTCGCCGAGTTTCAACAATTCCGGATGCAACGCCAATTCCCGCAGACCCTCGCTATTCGCCAAGTCCTTCGGTTGCACGGCCTTACGCCACCACAACGTTCGACGCAGCCCCGACCACGCCCGATCCACCGGATCACGCAGGATATAGATGACCTTCAGATCGGGCATCCACTCCGCAATCAACCTGACCCGGGTCTCGGATAACGCACAATAGACGGGCGTGATGTCTCCACAAATGCGGCCTTGCGCCGGCTTGAAACGCAACGCATACCAACTACGGTGGACGGGGTCGTCGACGTCGAAATAGAAGCGGCGCTTCAGACTCAGACCCAACGGTTGTCTCAACGGTTCCGCTGGGGCCTCATCAAAAAAGTGCAACTCTTTGATCTTTGGAAGGTAAATATCCGGATGATCGAGCAGCCGGGCGTGCAGCCAGGTGGTCGCCGCGCGCGGAGCGCCAATGACCATGAAATTCGGAAACACCGGTGTTTCATGCAACGCCAACCGCGCACCCGCAAGTTGCGCCTGAAGGCGCGCACGTTCATGCCAACTGCGCAGGGTCTTGCGCGCAAACTGTTTGGCGTCAGCCACGGGCTTCCGCGGTGCGATCCGCGAACCCCGGGGCGAATGCACGGTCAACGCGATCAACCGGGCGGCGCATCGCGAAAACGGGGCGCATTCAGGTAGCGGACTTTTCCGGCTGTGGTCTTGAACCCGTACTTGGCGCGCTTCAGTGCGATCACGACATCCGGCATCCGGACCGCCCCGATGCGGCTCTGAACCTCTTGCGGCTCGTACGCATCGTTAGTCACGTCGCTGTATTCCAACAGCCGCTCGATCTCACCAAAACGAGGGTCAGCGGACAACACCTCAGCCACTTCACGTTCGAGGTCGTCGTCTTTCACGGGTACATATTCGACGCTTCGGTGCGGGATGCTCGCGCTCATCGCTACCCCTTCGTACATCTGTGACGCCTGGTCGCGATCGGCAAGATGAAATTTCGCCGTGTTGCTGCCGCCGAGGACGCAGTGCGATTTTTCCCAATATCTTTCCTTACCGGAGAAGTACGGAATGTCCAGGTGCCTGCATACCAGCGGCAAGACGCTGTTCTCTGCGGCCATGTCTCGATATCGCACCGCACGAATCCCCGGCATACAGGTGAGAAACAGGCGGTGGGTGTTCAACCACACGCGCGCCCAATCGTCCTGGCCGCGGCGTTTCTTGGAGCGGGCAAATTCGAGAGGACTCTTCCAGATGAGCATGTTGTGAAACTCGATGTTCTGCCGTCTCAGGTTTTCGTTCTGCGCAGTAATCCAAAACGGTTGCTTGCTCGAATCGACGACGAACCGTACTTCGGGGTAAAGATCGAAAATGCTGGCGTACAGATGGGTTTCGCCACGTTCCAAAATCGCCGGCCAGGTCCGGCACGGGCTATAACCGCATGTGCACACGCGGTTTACATGATTCCTCTTGTGCGGGCGAAACAGGCCGTGCACTTCCCCACAGGCGAAGCCGCCGGGGTCGTTAGCGAGCGTAAGGTGAAAAAACGTGGACCCGCTGAACGCGGTACCCTGCACAAAGATGACCTTGTTAGCCATGCGTTTCGCTTGAAGAGCCGGCGAACGAAGGCTAGCCGTGGCTGACCGCTTCCGGCTCCGGATACTCGGTGCTGCCGCCTGTATCACCGGCAGGCACCCAACTGGGACACCGCAGATCGGGGTAGGTCCGGGCGAGCAACGCCCCCAACTCGGCGTTGTATTCGACGAACAACTCCTGCAGCCGGTCCGCACTCGCGGGGCGGAGTTGAGACGCACGGTCTTTCGCCGTTTTCGCCTCGTTGATCCGGTTGTAGAAATCTCGCAGTCCACGACGCACCGCTGGCAACCGGTTCAACCAGGGTTCAAGCCGCATATTCGCGCGAAAGGCCAGTTTCTGTAACTTTTTCGAGCGATACAGGCGCGTCTTGTTTTCCACGTAAAACCGATAATCGTCATAGTGTGAGGCGTCGATGCCGATAAACTCGCACACTGACGTGACGAAGCCTGGCGTGTCCGTTGCCAAATCATCGAAAAACATGACTTTGATCTGTGCCTTGTCGAACACTTGCAGGTACTCCGCGAGAAGCGTCGCGTATACGACCGATCGGAACTCCCCGACCAGCCCGCCGTCTTCGCCTTGTGCGGAATCGATCAGCGCCTGCACATAATCTTCGGCCGTCATGTTGCGGAACCTCGTGTGCAAGCGTTGAGTACGGCGCAGAAAATTCGACAACAAACGACTGACCGGCTCGCGGAGGATAAATATGAGTCGCGCATCCGGAATGCACTGGTGTATCAGCTCAGCAACCCGGCGACCGCCGGTGAGATAGTTGGGACTGGCCTCCAGGCGTATCTTCGAATCGGTGGTGCAGTGATCGAAATACGACGCGTACTCGTCGAGTCCCTCCGCCGTAAGGGGGCCCTGAATGCCCGAGAAGAATGTGACTTCTTTGATACTCGACGGGCACACGTCGGGATGATCGGACAGATAACGGAATAGTGAGGTCGTGCCGGCCTTGTTGGTCCCGGCAATAATGACATTGGGAAATATCCGTTCGTCCATTGATCTCACTCGTTGTCGATGATCGCGCGTCCCAACGCACCACGGCTGGCTACGGTATCGGGCGTGTGGCCCGCAATATAGAGTATAGCCGGCGCAAATCCAACTGGGCGCCGGCGGCGCCGCGAAACACCACTGCCGCCAGGACCGACGGCGAGAGGCGGCGGTGGCGTTCCCCGGCCGGGGAACGCCCCACACACTACGGCGTAATTAGTCCCGCGTCGAGTCCAAGCTTGTCCTGGTTTTCCGCGAGCGCCTTACAGCCGGTTTGCCCCCCGGCATCCGCATCGCTGTCCTTGCCCCGTTTGGGCCCCTGCCCGGACGGGCTGAAGATCGTCCCGGCCGGCGCAATGAATTCGACCACGTAACTGCCCGCTGCAAGCTCGGTAAACCGGTACTTGCCGTCAGCGTCGGTGACCGTCGAATCCAGAACCCCGCCGCCGCAATCGAGCAGGTTGACTGTGACGCCGCTACGGCCGGGTTCGCCGGCGTCCTGAATTCCGTCGGCATTCGAATCGTCCCACACGAAGTCGCCGATGGATCCACCGGAGGGCGGCGCCTGGCCGGACAGGCCGGCGTCGACACCGAGTTTAATCTGTCCGTCACTGAGATTGACGCAGTTGGTCAGCCCGGTCACCGGATCCGGATCGCTGTCCTTACCGCGCTTGGGTCCCTGCTTACTCGGGCTCAGGAAGGACCCCGCGGGCGGAATCACCTCGATCACGTAGCCCCCGGCTGCCAGACCGCTGAAGCTGTACTGACCGCCGGCTCCGCTGGTGGTCGACGCGAGCAGAACGCTGCTACAGTCGCGCAGATTGACCGTCACGCCGGTGCGCCCCGGCTCCCCGTTGTCCTGAATGCCATCGCCGTTGGTATCGTCCCAGATAAAATCGCCGATCTCGGCGCTGCCGGCACCCGGATCGAGGATCGTCCCCACGCCGGTGCCGTCACCGATCAACGCATTGACCGGGTTACTCAACAGCGCAAGGAACGTCTCCGCGCCTTCGGGCACGCCGTCGTTCACGATCGGGACATCGAATGTCTGAGTCGTGACGTTCGGGTCGAACGTCAGGGTGCCCGACGTGGTCAGAAAATCCACGTCCGCGGTGGCAAACCCACCACCGCCCCCGGGACCGGTGATCGCCACGTCGTCGATCCCCGCCTCCACGATGCTGCCGGCGGCGTTGTCCGCCGCCTCGATCAGGAGGTGGACGGTCTGGCCGGCGAACGCGTCCAGGTTGGCGGCGAACATCTGCCACGCCGCGTCGTCATCGTCGGCGCTGCCGAGCTCTTCGAACACGGTCTGGCTGCCTGTGCCGACCACGGTCACGCGCAGAAAGTCGTCCGACGACGAATTGCTCGTATGGGCCAGGTAGTAGTTGAAAGACAGATCGATGGGACCCGACCCGGGCAGTACGATATCCGGCGAGCGAATCGATGTCACACCGTTGTCCACGTCGAAGCTGCCGACGCCGGTTCCCGCCGTCCCGTCGGTGACCAGGTTGAACTGTCCGCTGGCCGCGGTGCCCAGTTGCTTCGGCCCGTTTGAGTTGGTGGCTTCCGGAATCGCCCGCTCCCACTGCCCGGTGGTGGCGGTGTCGGTTCCGGACGGATTGGTGACCCACCCGGTTGCCGTTTCGAAGTCGTCCTCGAAAACGACCACGGTCGCGGAGTCCTCGGCGGTGTCATAATCCACATTGACGGTTTGATTGCTCGGCGCCGACAAACTCACGGTAAACGTGGCCACACCTTGGTCCTCGACCACCGTCACGTCGTCGATGCTGAGCGCGACATTGCTGCACGATCCCAGGTCGCCGAGATTGACGGGGTTCGGCGCCGGCCAAGCGAGCGGACCGACAAAAATCGGCGCCCCGGCCGGTGCGTCGAGACTCAAGCAGTTTTCCGCACCGTTGTCGTCGACGAGCACGAAGTCGAATCCATCCTCGGCGTTGTTCTTGACCACGTGCTTGAACGAGATCGACTGCGGATTCGTGGTATCCACGAAATCGTTGTTCTCGAGACTGAACGCGTTCACGCTGGAAAAACCCTGATCGGCGGATACCGTGCCGTTATATTGGGTTTTCGTCGGGTCGCCCCCCGCGGCGGCGCGTACGAACCAGCGGTTCGTGGTGCAATCCTTCCACACGAAGAAAGCGCCGTCGATGCGGCGGTTGTAGGGCGTGGCGCCGCACTCGTCACCGGCTTGCGGTACCGGTGACCCGACTGCCGGTCCCGCGGTGACCGCGACGATGGCACCGCCTTCGTTGACCCGATACAAACTGTCGGCCGCGACATTGGTGAACGTGTCGGTCTGCCCGCTCGGCCACTCGACGGTGATGTCAACCTGGGTATTGGCGCCCAAACCGAAGTGGATACGCTTATGGTTCTGCGTCCAGCGATGATAACCGCCGCCCTGCTCGCGGAGCTGGGTCACACCGCCGGCGGTAGCGAACACCTTGGCCCCCACCCCGTCGCGATTGGAACCGCCCCCCGGTCCGCTGCCGACCAGATCCAGCTCTATCCAATGGTTGGCGTTACCGAGATTACGAAACAGTTGATCCGGACCCCCCACATCCGGTGGCTGCAGGCGCAAACCGTTCGTCACCATGATATCGAGGAAACCGTCAACATCGAAATCCGCGACCGCAGCACTGTCCGCGGTGCCCGTGCCGCTGCCGATTCCAGCCCCGACGATACCTTCGGCGCCGAACGATGTCGCTTCGGTAAAATTGCCGCTACCGTCGTTCAGAAACAAACGGTTGGGACGATTTTCCACCGAGCCCCGGCAGGCGATGTAGAGGTCTTCGTCCATATCGTTGTCGAAATCACCGACGGCTACACTCACGCACAACAGTTGTTCGTTCAAACCGCTGGTCTGGCCGACTTCCTGAAAACCTGCGGCAAAATTCATGAGCAAGTGAGGGCGCATCGCCAGATCGATGGCATCGAACCCGACCTGATTCAAATTGGAGACCGCCGCCGTCGTATCGATCGACATGTATACCCGCAGGTCATTCGATTGCGAACGGACACTGACATCCCAACGCTGCTGCGCGACGTTGTATCCGATATACACCCCCGGGGTCCCGGATCCGCTCAGACCCTGGTGGCTGGCGTTGTTCGGGTCGAGGTCGAAAGGTACGCTTGCCGGGTTGGACCCGCCACTGCCGATAAAAACACTGTTTTCCTCAGCTCCGAAAAAAGACGTGTCGACGGTAATGACGCCGTTGCTTTGAAAGTTGAACCCCTTGTCGGAGAAATCGTTCGAGACCACCCACGCCTCGACGCGATTACTATTTATCTGTAATGCCTGACTCGGTCGGGTGCGACCCCGCAACGCGATATGATCGACGCGCAGGTTGCGATCAAAATCCCCCAACGCCACTTCGTTTGCAGCGCCGACCGAGGGTACTAAACCAGTGATGTCTTGAAACGACTGACCGGGATAGGCGCTGAAATCATAGACGCGCTCCGGATAGGCACCGAGGCGCGGCACGCAGATGACGTCCAGATCGCCGTCCACATTGACGTCGGTCAACAGCGCATTATGGTCGCTGCTGCAGTCCCAACCGGTGCCGGAGGCGGGGTCGAAATCGAGAAACTGGGTCGGGTCCTGCACGTTGATCGGGCTCGTGCCGAAACTCATGAAAGCCACATCGAGGCGCCCGTCGTGGTTGAAATCGAACCACACCGGAATGCGGCCGGCGCCGTCGTTGGTCAGGTCGCTCGCCGCCGCCTGATCGACGAAGGTACTGTCGCCCTGATTGACCATGAAAATCGCTTCCGACACCGGGTTATTGTTCGACATCGTGGCCAGCAGGTCCTGGTCGCCGTCATTGTCCGGGTCGCCCCAGGCCGCGGCATGCGAGTCGCCGTACAGCGGTCCGCCGTTGAGCGTCCAACTGCCGGACCGGTCCACTTGCAGGGTGACGCTGGTAAACGTGCCGTCCCCATTGTTGCGGTACAACTCGTCGCGATCACGGTGTGCGTTCACGTGCACGTCGGGCAAACCATCGCCGTTGAAATCACCCCACGCGAGGCCCCAGCTCTCTCCGCTGCGGTTGATTCCCGCTTGTGCGGTCACGTCTTCGAACATCTGTGCACCGGCCGACGCCGCCGCACCGGCGGCCAAACCTGCAGTGGCCGCGACAAACAGAAACCGGCGCGATGACCGTGATTGATGAGTCATTGGATACACCCCTTTTTTGAGTTGGTAAGGAAGCCGGGCACCTCTCCCGGCTTCCTTTGCAAAGCAGCGATCCGCTAAAAAAGCGGATGGGCTACCGGATACGGTTTACAAACTTACCAAACCCGCATCCATGCCCAGTTTGTCTTGATTTTCGACCAGCGTCTTGCAGCCGGTGAGACCGGTCACCGGGTCCGCATCGCTGTCTTGACCGCGCTTCGGTCCCTGCCCCTTGGGACTGAAGACGAAGCCGCCGGGCAGTACGAACTCGATGACGTAATCCCCGGCGGCGAGCCCGGTAAACAGGTATTCACCGTTGGCGCCGGTCACGGTGGTGTCCAGCACGCTGCTCGCGCAGTCCTGCAGATTGACGGTGACGCCGGGTTGGCCGGGCTCACCGGCATCCTGGATGCCGTCACCATTGGTATCGTTCCAGACAAAATCGCCCAGCGAAGCGCCGCTCGGCGGCGCCTGGGTGGTCAGCCCCGCGTCGAGGCCCTTCTTGCTCTGCCCTTCGGCAACGGTGGTGCACTTGGTCACCCCGGTGTCGGGATCCGGATCGCTGTCTTGACCCCGCTTCGGCCCCTGCTTGTCGGGGCTGAAGAAGAACCCTGCGGGAGCGATGAATTCCACCTGATAGTCGCCGCCCGGCAGCGTACCGAACAGGTACTTACCGTTGCCGTCGGTGACCGTGGAATCCAAGAGCGCGCCGGTGCAATCCTGTAGATTCACCGTCACCCCGGCACGACCGGGCTCGCCGGCGTCCTGGATACCGTCGCTGTTCAGGTCCTCCCACACGTAGTCGCCGATTTCCGCGCTGCCCGCAGGCGGTGTGCACGCCCCGAAGTCGATGAGGTTCAGCGGCAGTTGTGCCGCGCGATGCAGCGGACCCACGTAGACCTCCTGGGTCCCCGCGGGCGACGTCAGACTCAGACAGACTTCCGTGGCGCCCGGCGCTACCGTGAAATCCAGCTCGTCGACGTTTTTGTTCTTGGTCTTGAACGTGAAATCCAGAATCTCCGGGTCGGGATTCGCATCGACGCTGTCCGCGGCCTCCAGGTTGACGCCTTGTACGAAACTGAAACCGGAGTCCGAGTCGACGATGCCGCTGGTAATCACGTTGGTGGGGTTGCCACCGGCGGTGACTTCGATGCGCCAGATGTCGTTGGTGCAATCCCGGGTCAGATAAATACCGGCGTCCTGAGCCGGATCGAACGCCGTCTGGCCGCACTCGTCTCCGGGCTGCGGTGCGGGAAACCCGACCACCGGCCCCGGCACCACTTCTTCAATGGTACCGGTCCCCGAAGTCGCCCCCTCGGTGATGCGCCAGAACTTGTTTGCCGCCACATTCTGGAATTCGTCGACGAAACCGCTCGGCCATTCGACGCGCACGGTGTCGATCGACGGGTTGGCGCCGAGATTCCCGAAGCCGAAATGCAGGAGCTTGGTATAGTCCTGCGACCAGCGGTGATAACCGCCGTTCTGTTCGCGGAGCTGCGACGACGCACCCTCGGTGACGATCAACTTGGCGCCCTGCGCATCACGGTTCGACACGGTCCCCACCAGATGCACCTGAATCCACTCGTTGTTGTTGCTCGTGGTATTGCGGAACAGTTGGTCCGGTCCGCCGAAATTCGTCGGGCGCAGGCGTGCGCCGTTGATGGTCAGCGCATCGACAAACCCGTCGAGATCGTAGTCGGCCGTAATTACCGAATCTGCGGCTCCCACGTTCGAGGCCACGCCGGCGCCGATCACCCCCTCGCCGCCGAAATTCACCACTTCCGTGAAATTGCCGTTGCCGTCGTTCTCGTACAAGCGGTTGGCGAGGTTCGACACGCTCTTGCCGCAGGCGACGAACAGATCCAGGTCGCCGTCATTGTCGAAATCGGCGGTGGAAACGCTCTTGCAGTCGATTTTCTCGGTAAATCCGCGAATCGCCGCTTCGGGCTGTAATACGCCGGCCACGTTCATCAACAGCTGCGGCGTATGCGGGCCGTCGATGGAATTGAAATCGATTTCGGTCACCTCGGTAATCGGCGCGCTCGACTGCACCATGAAATAGGCGCGCGTCGGTTTGGTACCCGGATTCAGGAAGATCCGGTACTCACCCTCGGTCGGAAAATAACCGATGTAGGCGCCGCGCTCCACTTCCACGCCGGGGGTATACGGGGGGATGCCGACGTCGGCCGTGGTGACCGTGAAATTCTCGAGGCTCGCCGGGCTGCTCGGCGGATCGCCGATGCGTACTTTCTGCGGATTGAACTGTTTGGTATCGATCGTGACGGTGAGATCGCCGGTGGTCTTGACCGTGAATCCGGTGTCGTCGTTGCTGACGGTCAGATACGCCTCGGCCTCGTCGTTGGAAATCGCCACCGCTTCGGCGGGCTGCACGCGGCCGCGCACGAGAAACGTATCCTGCAGGAGGTCGTTGTTGAAGTCGCCGGTGATCGAGTCCACCACTAAGCCGACGGTGGGCTGCGTCGCGGTGATGTCGGTAAACGGGGTCGGCACGATGTCGAAGATCTTTTCCGCAAAGTGCGTCTGCATGCACACGATCTCTTCGATCCCGTCGTCGTTGAGATCCATGACGTGCGCCCAGTCCGAACCCGGACACGACCCGCTGGCGTCGGTGCCATTGACTTTGGTGAAAGTGCCGTCCCCATTCTGGCGCATCATGCGCGTGATGTTGATGCTGAGCGTCATCAGATCCAGCAGCCCGTCGCGGTTATAGTCGAACCACGTGCCCATCCAACCGCCCTGGTCGTCCTCGATATTGCGCGCTGTCGCCTCGTCGAAGAACACGCCGTTGTGATTGATCATCAAGTACGGAAGATTGGGCGTGCCGGTGGAATGGTAGACGTCCGGGTCACCGTCGTTGTCGAGATCGGCGAACGCCGCGCCGTGGGTGTCGTTGCCCTTGAGCAACCCGGTCCAGGTCTGTGAACCGTCGATCTGCAGGATGACATTGGTAAACGTGCCGTCGCCGTTGTTGCGATAGAAATTCGAGCGCAGACGATGGTTGGGCTGGAATATGTCCGCGAACAAGTCACCGTTGTAATCCACAAACGCCGCGCCGCGGGTTTCGCCGACGTAAAACAACCCGGCGTTTGCCGTCTCGTCACTGAACTGAATCTGTGCCTGCGCACAAATCGGCGTCGCCACCGCCGCCGCGATGGCCAGACTACGGAACCCTTGCAACCGGGTCCGACGTTTGTTCCTTAGCCCCAAAGCACCCTGATCTTTCATCATTAACACCTTCCAAAGAATTAATGTTGGTCTTCCGATAACCCCTAGCAGTTATCGATCCCGCGCCTCGAAAGGACGCGCGCTCGGTGGACAGCAGATAGATTTTGGCACACTTGCATAACACCCCACCTTGAACGCGGTATTGTGTCATGTGAGGGTTCCGTCGTCAATGCGAATCTGACCGGCCGCGATCGCACCTTACAGATCGATATCAACGACTTACGCCCCTGGCAGACGTTCCCTGCGCGCCGCGCCGACGGCATTCGCGGAGCGCATGCGGCGGTCACGGCGCCACCAGCCCCGCGTCGACGCCGCGCCGCACCTGACCGACCGCCAGCGAGCGGCAGTTGGTCAAACCCGTCACCGGGTCGGCGTCGCTGTCCTTACCGCCCGTGCCTACCCCTTGCGGGGAAAAATTGAGCCCCGCCGGCGCAACGAATTCCAGCGTGTAGTCGCCCGCCGCCAAACCGTCAAACAAAAACCCGCCGGCGCCGTCAGTGACTTTAGAATCCAGCGGATTCAAACCGCAATCCAACAGGTTCACCGTCACCCCGGCGCGTCCCGACTCGCCGGCGTCCTGAATACCGTCGCCGTTGTCGTCGTCCCAGACAAAATCACCGATGCCACTGGTCCCCCCCGGCGGCCCTTGTGTGGTCAACCCCGCGTCGACGCCGCGCCGCACCTGACCGACCGCCAGTGAGCGGCAGTTGGTCAAACCCGTCACCGGGTCGGCGTCGCTGTCCTTACCGCCCGTGCCTACCCCTTGCGGGGAAAAATTGAGCCCCGCCGGCGCAACGAATTCCAGCGTGTAGTCGCCCGCCGCCAAACCGTCAAACAAAAACCCGCCGGCGCCGTCAGTGACTTTAGAATCCAGCGGATTCAAACCGCAATCCAACAGGTTCACCGTCACCCCGGCGCGTCCCGACTCGCCGGCGTCCTGAATACCGTCGCCGTTGTCGTCGTCCCAGACAAAATCACCGATGCCACTGGTCCCCGCCGGGGCGTCGTCATCCAGTACCGTCACCGCGCCGGACGCCTTGCCGATGCCCGCGTTGTTCGCATTGCTCAACACGACGGTAAACGTCTCGGTGGGCTCGGGATCGGCGTCGTCCAGCAGTGCGACATTCACCGATTGGGTCGTCTCCTGCGCCAGGAAGGTCAAGCTGTCGCTCACCGCCGTGTAGTCGCTGCCCGCCAGGGCCGAGCCGTTCTGGGTCGCATAGTCCACGGTCACCGTGTCGTTGGTGGGCGGGGTGAGCGTTACGGTCAAAAGCGCCGAGCCGTCGTCCTCGTTCACGGTGACGTCGTCGATGTCGAGCAGCGGCCCGGTATTCTCGACAATGGTATGCACCTGATCGACCGCCAGACCGGTTACCGTCTGCACCACGCCGCTCGGCCAGTGTACGGTGACATCATCGATCGTCACGTTCGCCCCCAGGCCGACGTGAATACGGGCCTGATTCTGGGCGTAAACGTGGACGCCGCCGTTCTGCTCGCGCAGCTGCGTCACACCGCCTGCGGTCACCAGCACCCGCGCGCCGATACCGTTCGGATTCGAAGTTACGCCTTGAAGGTTGATCTGAACCCAGTGGTTCCCCTGCGCGCCGCCACCCGGATCGCCGCTGGTGTTGCGATACAGTTGTAACGGACCGTGTACGATACTCTCACAGACCGACGCCGGTTGCGCACACCAGCCGTTGGCCACGAACAGGTCGAGAAAACCGTCGCCGTCATAATCCGCAGCGATTCCGGTGTCCGGCAGCCCCTGGCTGGACCCCGGCGCGCCTCCCGCCCCGGACACGGTCACAAAGGTACCGTCGCCCTGGTTTTCCAGCAGCACGTTCGCCGACGCACCGGACTGATAGCATACCCGGTACAGATCGATGTCCCCGTCGTTATCGAAATCCCCGGCCACCACCGAATGACACACGAGCGGCGTATCCACACCGGAACCGGCGGTGCGGTCCTCGAAACCCGCGGCGGTCTGAAAAAAGATCTTCGCGGCGATGGTGGTGTCCGGATACGGGCGCCGCATGCGGGAGACGAAATAGTCGGTCATCAAGTTTCCGTCGAAGTCAGCGAGCGCCACGTCGTGGGCGAGGTTGGCGGTGGGAAACTGCGCGGTGATATCGGTAAACGGTACGGTGGTGATGTCGTACACCTTGGTGGGAAACGTTGCAAACCCGCAGATCAGGTCGAGCACCCCGTCACCGGACAAGTCGGCGAGGTTGGCGAACAAGGTTTTGTCGGTGCAGTCGAAACCGGTCTCCGGCGAGCGCGGCTCGAAACCGGTGGCGGTCTGCTCGAAAATTTCCGTTTCTCCCTCACCGGGGCTTAAGCGAAATCCCGCCAATACGAAATCCAACAAGCCGTCGTTGGTCCAATCCAACCACAGGGGCGTGCGTCCCCGGTGCTTGAGGTGACCGATATTGAGCGCGGCGCTTTGATCGGTCAGCAAACCCGCGTCGTTCTCGAACAAGTGCTTCGGATGGTTGCGGCCGGTGGTCTGCAACAGGTCCTGGTCGCCGTCGCGGTCGAAATCGCCCCACGCCGCCCCGTGCATGTCGGTATCCAATGGATGGCCCACGAACACCGACGCCGCCTGATCGACAAACGTGCCGTTGCCTTGATTCAAGAACAGATACGCCGGTTGGCGGTGCGCGTTGACGTACAGATCCTGATCGCCGTCGCCGTTGAAATCGCCCCATGACGCACCGTAGGTCTCCGCGTTCGCATTGATGCCGGCGGCGGCCGAGACGTCCTGAAAAGAAATCGCAGCGTGCGCTTGCAGTGAGGTGCTGGCTAGAACGACGGCCAAAATACACCGTTTGGCCATGGTTTGGGTCCCCCTCCTGGTACCGCGGAACTCTACAGCCCAGGCTAACAAAAACCAGCCCGGGTTGACAGGGGAATACTCACCATGGGGAATATTTTACAAAAGCCGGCCCTCTGCGTACCCGCGCACCGCACGGGTACGCAGAGGCGGTGCGTTTATTGCGCGATCAGTCCGGCGTCGACGCCGCGCCGTGTCTGACCCGCGTCGAGCGTGCGGCAGTTGGTGAATCCGGTGGCCGGGTCGGCATCGCTGTCGCGGCCGCGCCGCGTTCCCTGCCGATCGGGACTGAATACGAATCCGGCGGGCAGCACGAACTCGGCGGTGTAGTCGCCGGGGACGAGATCCTGGAACGTGTACCTACCGTTGGCGTTGGTGGTCGTCGACGCCACCAGGGAGGCGTCCGCACACACATACAGATTCACCGCCACGTCGGCCACGCCGGGCTCCGCCGTGCTCTGGATCCCGTCGCCGTCCAAGTCCGCCCACACGGTGTCCCCCCACAGCGCATCGCCGCTTGGTGGTGGGGGCGGGGGCGGCGCACTGCCATCTTCGACCACTGCCAGGATCTGGTCCGCCGGTACATCCAGGAGTTCCTGCACGTGACCGCCGGGCCAATGAATGGTGATGCGGTCGGCGACGGTGTTGGTGCCGAGGCCGAAATGGACCCGGTGACCATCGGACTCGTATTTGTGCATACCGCCACCCTGCTCGCGGACCTGGCTGACGCCGCCCGCCTCGAGCACGATGCGCGCGCCGATGCCGTGCGGGTTGGACGCCACTCCGACAAGGTCCAGTTGCAGCCAGTGATTGGCGTTGCCCTTGTTACGGAACAGCTGATGCGCGGCGTTTCCGAACAGCGGACTGCGGCCACCGTTCATGACATACAGATCGAGAAAACCGTCGCGATCGTAGTCGGCAACCACCGCACTGTCGCCGACCCCGTCGGTGCTACCGGCGGCACCGCCGGCATTCGCCACCGCCACAAAGCTGCCGCCCACGTTTTCGTACAGGGTATTCGGATGATTGGCGATGTTGAAACTGTTGACCACATAGACGTCCACGTCCCCATCATTGTCGAAATCGCCGGCTACCGCGCCCGCCGACGGATGTTTCGGGCCGGGCAACCAGATCGAGGACCGGTCGCGGATGCCGTTCGGTGTGTTGATCTTGACGTTGTCGGCGAGAAAAACTCCGTCCGCATTGAAGCCGCTGTTCTGCACCGAACCGATGTTATTCTGCGAGTCGATGATCGCGCTCAAAGACGCCCCGGCGGCCTGCGCCGACCCCGGGTCGCTCAACGTGAACACCCATTCGTCGGCCTGACTGTCGTGGCCGATGAAGATGCCGCGATCGACGCCCGGATCGAAGCTCGGCAAACCGATACCCGGCGACAAACTGAAATTCCAGCCGCTCGGGCGGGACCCACTGGCCCCGACAGAGACTTCACTCAAATTGAGAAACGAACCCTGCAGCTGCACGGCGATATCACCAACGGTGGCGAAACGCACCGTCGACGACGACCCGTCGGCGGTGCCGAACCCCATGCGCAGTTGTTTCGGATTGGGCTGCAGCACCTCGCCGCCGCCAGTCTTCCCCGCCGTGGAGTAAAAATCCACCCGCAGATCGCCATCGAAATCGGCGAGGACGACATCGCGGCCGGAGCTGAAGCCGGACCCGGAAATCGTGCCACTGATGTCCTGGAACGGCACGGTCTGAATGTCGAACACGCGTAACCCGCCCGGACCCTGCCACACCAGCAGGTCCAGCACGCCGTCCCCGGTCAAGTCGGCCAGCTGCGCGAAGCGGACAGTTCTGTTCAACTGAAACCCGACCTGCGCGGAGACGTCGGTAAAACCACCGGCGGTCTGTCGCATGATGACACTCTCGCCGGTCCCGTCAGGCGCCAAGACGTGGGTGAGGATCAGATCGAGCAGCCCATCCCGGTCGTAGTCGAACCACAGCGGCGTGCGCGCCCGCGCCGCACCGAACTCGAGTCCGAACGACCCCGCTTGATCGGTGAATGTGCCACCGTCGTTGACATAAAACTGGTTGAAGTTGTTTTCGATGATGTCGCGACCGCCGTTGCCGCCGCTCAGAAGCACCATGTCCTGATCGCCGTCGCGGTCGAAGTCCACCCATGCGCAACCGTGCGCATCGCGCTTATCGAACGGCATCACCGTGTCGTGGACCTCGGCGAAACTGCCGTCCTGCTGGTTCACATACAGCGAGTGCGCATCAGAGTGATTACCGGCATACAGGTCCAGCCAACCATCGCCGTTCACATCACCCCAGCAAGCGCCGTAACTGCGGCTCTTGCCGCTGATACCGGCCACCGTGGTCACGTCTTCGAATTCGATCGCGGTGGCGGCGCCGGCCCAGCCCGCCAGGATCAGCCCGAGTAGTGCAGGTCGTATACGGATATTTTTGCTGCTTTGGTTCATGATGAAACTTCCTCAGTGCTCCTCTTTGGCCCGTCAAAAAACCCCACCCGGCCCGATCCTCACATCCCGGCGTCGGTAGGGTCAAGTTGTAGCTCGCTAGAAATGCGCTACGCCCGGGGGCTCAAGAGCGCCCCCGGGCGTATCGATACCGCGGTGCAGCAAATCCGAAGCTTTACGGGCAGGCAGCACCCGGATCCAACAGATTCACCGGTGCGGTCATCTGGGCTCCGTCTTTACCGAGGAACACCGGACCGCCGACCGGCAGCTTGAGGCATAGTTTCAGGGCCGCGCCCGCAGCCTGGAAGCTGAATCCGTCTTCACCGAAGTCGATGACGAACAGGTCGAACCGAATCCGCTTGTCGTTGAGCTCGCGGGTCACACTGTCCACCGGATCCAGTTCGAAGTTCGAGATATTGGTCATCGGACGATCCGACACCACCCGGCCGTCGAACTCCTGAGCGGTGGCGGCGCCGCCGCCGGCAGCGCGCACATGCCACTGCCCGGTGCTGCAGTTCTGCCAAACGAACAGACCCGGACGCGTATTGTAATTACCGGGCTGCCCGCACACGTCGACGTTACCGCCGCCGCCCCCACCACCGGTGGGCACCAAGCCGGCGTCGATACCGAGGCGCCACTGGCCGTCGGACAGCGCCCGGCACGGCGTCACACCGTTCGCGTCGGGATCACTGTTTTGACCGCTCTGCGTGCCCTGGTTGGCGGGGCTGAACGTGAAGCCGCTCGGCAACACGAATTTCACCTGATAACTACCGGGTTCCACGGCGTCGAACAGGTAATTGCCGTTGGCATCGGTCGTGGTCGAGGCAAGATTGGTGCCGTTGCACTCCTGCAGGCGCACGGTCACGCCCGACACGCCACTCTCGCCCGCGCCCTGGATACCGTTGCCGTTGGCGTCGTTCCACACGTAGTCGCCGATCTGGCCGGTACCGGTTCCGCCGCCACCACCACCGCCGGTGGGGATGAGGCCGGCGTCGACGCCGAGGCGCAACTGACCGTCAGAAAGCGTCCGACACGGAGTGACGCCGGTGGTCGGATCGGGGTCGCTGTTTTGGCCGCTCTGCGTGCCCTGCTCCGCAGGGCTGAAATTGAAACCGCTGGGCTGCACGAACTTCACCTGGTAACTGCCGGCGTCCAGCGAGGAGAACAGATAAGCGCCGCTGGCATCCGTCGTGGTGGAGGCCAGGTTGTTGCCGTTGCAGTCCTGCAGGCGCACGGTCACCCCCGACACGCCGCTCTCGCCGCTGCCCTGGATACCGTCGCCGTTGGCGTCGTTCCACACGTAGTCGCCGATCTGGCCGGTGCCGGCGCCACCACCGCCGCCGCCCCCACCGGAGCCGCCGCCGCCCTGCTGACCGTCGAGGCGGACCAACAGGCGCGCGTCGAACGGGCGCAACGTGACACTGGTGACCTGCAGGCCGCTGTTCACCGAGTCCTGAGTGCCGTCAATGAGCTGGAAGGTCCCGTTCAGGTCAACGGTCTTGAGAGAATGGGTGGCGTTGGCCACCACGATGCCGTTGGAAAAGTCGCGCCGGAACACGTTGGCATTGCCCTCGAAGAAATACACCGAGTCGACCCAGACACGGCTCATTTCCTTGCCCACGTCGAACGTGACCGGTTTGGAAGCCGTATTGCCCGCCTTGAAGGTAAGCGCATAGCGGCGCCATTTCGGACCGATCATGAATTTCTCCGCACCGCCTCCGGCGTTCGCACGGATCTCACGGATCTTGTCGGCGCGCGCCGAGAACGCCAGCGTATATTCACGGTCCTTGACGATGTTCACTTTCGGTCCCTTGATCGAAGCGCCGGAAAACGAGCCCTGATAAGTGCTCGGTGCGGAGGCACGCAGCGAACCGGCACCGTCCTGGGTGCTCGCGGTATCGCGGGCGAGGGTCACCTTGGAGCCGGTCCAGCCGTTCAAGTTGGAATCGAACGTACCGTTCGGCACCAGGGACTGGCTCGGCGCAAACTGGGGGTCATTATAAACGCGACGGTGCCGGCCCAACGGCGTACCCAACCAACCGCGGTGTTGACGCACCTGGGAGATGTTGTTCTTGGCGATCGCTTTGCCGTAGTTATTCGAGCCCGGGGTCACGTCCACCGAATACTCGTCCCACCAGGCATCCGGCACATGGTTGGTGTGGGTGACGAAGAACGCGTCTTCCATCAAGGTCATGCCGAAAGCGAAGCGGAACGCGTCGTTCCTGGCTGGCCGCGGACTGGCGTCGCCGGGATACTCGTTGGTCGGAGTCTTGGTCAGGTTCACCACGTGGGGCTGACCCACACCCCGCTGGTTGATCTGGAACAGATAGGTCGAGATCTGATCATCGAGATTCTTATATATCGGATTCGGGTTGAAATCGCCGTTGCCGTGATCCGGAAAGCTCTCCATCTGGGTGCCCTGCAGCGAGGGATAACCGCGCGAATTGGGGGTACCGGCGAGGATGAATTTGTTCGGGAACTTGTTGCGCAGATCGGCGTAGAACGCATCCAGACCGTCGCCCAACCAGTTCACGCCTGAGTTGCTGACACCGTTGTCCAAGACCAGATTGTTGTCCGCATCGGTGCCCTTGAAATCGTAGTAGAAATCGGCGTCGAAAATGATGCCCGAGACATTGGCGCCCGGGTCAGTGCCGCCCTTGTAGCGGCTCAGATTCTTCTTCAACCACACGGCATAGGCCTGTGCAAAGGTCCTGCCGTTGCCGTCTTTCGGGCTTTTGTTGGACATATTGAACGCCCACAGGCGCGGGTCGCCGCCCTGCCCCAGCACATGCTGCGCGACGATCGCGCCTGAGGGGTGTGACTTGGCGCTCGATTTGTAACCGCGCGACTGCAGGGTCAGGGTATTGGTGGACAAGTTACGTCCGCTGACCTTGGCGTGCTCGGCGTTTTTGAACGAACCCGCGGGTGCGTCGTAGATGACGACATACTGGCCGACGGTGAATTTGCTCGCCGCGGCCACTTTCAAGGTCGTAGTCGTGGCGTTGATGGATTGCGTCAACGTCGAGCCAGGCTTGTACAGCCAGTGGCCGGCGTAAATCGAGCATCCGTCTCCGGACGGCCCGCCCTGCGTCGTCGGCCCCGAGGACTCGAACGCGATGCCGGAACTGATCGTACAGAAATTCTGGTTGTAGCTCTGGTAAGCGCGCCCCGAAATATGGCGCACGAACATGACGTCGGAGCTGACGGCCTGGATATCGGCCACGCGCTTCATCACATTCCCGTGACCGTAGATAATCTGATACTTTCGATACGCGTCGTTCGACATGCCCTTGTCCATTTCATGGACGCCCACACGCGGAAACTTGTTGGGCAGCGATGGGCTCTGGGCCGGGGGGCTCGCCGTAGTGTCGGCGTCATCCAGGTACACGCGGTGGTCGGCGGCAACGGGGTTCGACACGAGTAGCCCGGCCCCCACCAAACACGACAGGACGGGGTGCTTGAGAAACTGAGACTGCATTTTACCTCCGGGGAATAAGGCGTTATCTATCTGTTGACTGATACCAAGACACGACGTCCAACCTTCGAACCGCCGCATCGATCAACCCAATCGATGCGTGGTTGTATCGGAGCGCGTTAACGCCCGCGGCGAGCAACACTCGTACCTACATAAATGTGCTCGCGTACGACTTGGTATAGACAACCACGACAAATATGCAAGCGGGTTTCCGTCTTAGAACGCTTACATCCCCACCCCATCTTGAAACTTTGTTCTCGCCTTCTGTGGCATAGTCAAGTATGGGCAGCGCTAGATTAGACAACGCGCCGAAAAACTCAAGAATCAGGTTACGGGTGGGCCGGTGCGACGGACAAACGGCACCCCTGCCAGCGTCCCGGACGCCTTGACTCCGAATTGAATCGGCGTTGTGCGCAACCCGTTAAGATACAGTTTTTTACTGAGAATTGCGACCCCGCATCGGGAATGGTGGCGGCGCAGCTGTCACCAAGCTGGGCCACCACCCGGCGAATCGGGCGTTTGACTTTCGGGACGGCTATAGTGTATTAAACGCCGGTCTGAGATTTGTGGGGGTGTGCACGGGCTGTCGCCCGTGTCGGCACCGATTCGAATTTTTTAGCGATCGAGACGGTCTGGAAGCGTCCGGCTTCGAGCGGGAGCTGTCGCCTCTTGATATGTTTCATAAATTAAAAAGGAGAAGTAAGCCATGGGGCTTAAGAACGAACCGCCGCTCGGCGGCCGATCCAATCTAGAATACTCCACCAACAATACCGAAAACCCGATTAAGCCTAAGGACGCAAAACGGATGTCGAATACCATCATACCCCACGGCGGGGCGCTGACCGATCTGATCGTGGACCCGGAAGAGGCGGAAAACCTCCGCACCGCGGCGGTGGACATCACGTCCGTGACCCTCAGCCAGAGACAGGTCTGCGACCTGGAGCTGCTCATGAACGGGGGGTTCTCGCCGCTCTCAAGTTTCATGAATCGCGCCGACTACCAAGCGGTGGTCGATTCCGGGCGCTTGGCCGACGGGACATTGTGGCCCATCCCGGTGGTGCTCGACGTGTCCCGCGAAGCAGCGGAAAAACTCGTTCCCGGCCAGAAGCTCGCGCTCCGCGACGGCGAGGGTTTCATGCTCGCAGTAGCCACCGTGGGTGAAACCTGGGAGCCCGACAAATCCCACGAGGCGGAAAGTGTGTACGGCACCTCGAACGCGGCCGCACATCCCGGCGTGAAGTTTCTGTTTGAGCACGTCAACGACGTTTATGTCGACGCCACCATCGAAGGAATCCAACTGCCCGTTCATCACGAGTTCGAAACCCTGTGGGATACGCCGGAAGAGCTGCGCAATCTGTTTGCCAAACTCGGTTGGCGCAAGGTGCTGGCGTTTCAGACCAGTAAACCGATACACCGAATCCACCGCGAAACCATTCTCGACATCGCCAAACAAGTCGGTGCCCACATCCTATTGCATCCCACCGTCGGGATGACGAAGCCGGGCGACCTCAATTACTACGCGCGGGTTCATTGCTATCAGGCAGTACGTAGACACTTCCCGCACAATCTGGCGATGCTGTCCCTGTTACCGCTCGCGATGCGAATGGCCGGTCCGCGCGAGGCGCTATGGAACGCCATCGTGCACCAGAACTACGGGTGCTCGCAGTTCATCATCGGGCCCGATGAGGGCTCGCCACCGCGTACCAACGGCGGCGAATCCTTTTATCCGAGTTACGCGGCGCAGGAATACGTCGGTCAATTTGCCGACGAACTCCAGATCGAGCCGGTGGCGATCGAGGAGCGGCGCTACGTTCCCAGCGCACGGCGTTTCCTGCCGGTGTCGGAAATTCAAGAACAGAATCTGGACAGCGCCGGCTTTTCGCACGACGAATTCCGCAGGCGCCTGTCACGGGGCGAAGCGATACCCGAATGGTATAGCTATCCGGAGGTCGTGGACGAGCTGCGGCGAATTTATCCTCCGCGAGGCAAACAGGGTTTCACGTTGTTTTTTACCGGCCTCTCGGGATCGGGCAAGTCGACGCTGGCCAAAATCATTTACGCTAAATTGATCGAGGAGGGTAACCGACCCGTCACGCTTTTGGACGGCGACATCGTACGTTTGAACTTGTCGAGCGAACTCGGATTCTCCAAGGCGCACCGCGATTTGAACATTCGACGGATCGGTTTCGTGGCCAACGAAATCACCAAAAACGGGGGCGTCGCCATCTGTGCCCCCATCGCGCCGTATCGAGCGACCCGCCGCGCAGTGCGCGCGATGATCGAAGAAGGCGGCGCGTTCATCGAGATCCACGTCGCGACCCCGCTGGAGACCTGTGAAGCCCGCGACCGCAAGGGCCTGTACGCCAAAGCGCGCAAAGGCATCATTCCGGAATTCACGGGAGTCAGCGATCCCTACGAAGAGCCGGCGCGCCCCGAGCTGCGTATCGATACGACGGCGATGAGCCCGATGGAAGCGGCCCAGGATATTTTTCTCTATCTGGTGCGGGAGGGCTATCTGGACCGAGATGACACGCACGCCGGATAATCCGCGCATTTTTAGAGAAATTCGGTTACATTGTTGGCATAAACCTCTCTATAATTGAGAGAATAAACCAACAAGAAGACGATGCGATGCCTTCCGAAAAGAAGCCGCGCGGCCTGTACCGCGCCCTGATGGCGGCCACGGTGTGGGCTGCCGGACCCTCGGTAACCGCAGCTCCGCCGGACATTACGCCTTACGTGACCGCCGGTGTCGGGCACGACGACAACCTGTTCCGTTTCGAGAACAGCCAGGAGGCCCTGGAGACCATCGGTACCACCGACAAATCCGATACCTGGTACCAGGCCGGGGCCGGGGTGGACGTGCGCTGGCCGATCAGCCGGCAGGAGTTTGTCTTCGATCTCGACGTCAACCGTACCGCGTACGACCGATTCGACGATCTCGACTACACCGGTGGTTTGGCGAGCGCCCAGTGGCGATGGCGTCGCGGCAGTCTTTGGTCAGGCAGACTGGGTTACGACTACCGCCGTTCGCTGTCCAGTTTCACCGAACGCGCCACCATCACGCGTGACCTAAAAGACACGCACCGCCTGTTTGGTGATGCCGAACGGCAGGTCACCACGCGTTGGGTAGTGAACGCCGGGGCCGGTTACAAGGACGTGGACTTCAGCGAACGCGACGAGATTGCGAGGGAGGAAGTGCGCGGCACCCTGGGGGCCGCGTACGTCAGCCGCAAGCGCAATCGCATCGGGGTGGAGCTTTCTGTAACCGATGCCGAGTTTCCAAACCGCGATGTGGATTTCGTTCGCGGCACCGATGACGGCTATCAGCAGACCGAGCTGAACGCAGTGGTGAGGTGGCAGGTACAGACACATTCACGCATCGAAGTGCGCGCCGGTTACACCGACCGGGAACAGGACAATATCAGTCGCGATGATTTCGACGGCCCCACCGGTCGATTCACCTATTTCTGGTCACCGGGAAAGAAAACCACCGTGTCGGCGTTCGTGTGGCGGGAAGTCAGCGCGCTCAGCGACGAGATCGCCAACTTCGCCAAGGTGAACGGCATCGGCACGAACATCGACTGGGAGATCACCAGTAAGGTCAAGCTCGACTTGGGCGCCACGTGGGAGAACCGCGACTTCGAAGGCAGGTCTGAAGAGATCACTGTGGTTCTTCCAAACGAACGCGAAGACGACGTCGCCGAGCTGCAGCTCGGACTCGAATACCTGCCGCGCCGCAACATCATTATTCGCTTGGGTTACAACACCGGTGACCGGGACAGCAACCGCGAGTCTTTAGACTACACCTTCAACGAATTTACCGGTAGCGCCACATTGCGATTCTAGTCGGCGATTCTAGTCGGCGGCCACCCGGGGCTGGGTCGGAGGCGCTCAGTTTCTCTCGCGCTGCTCGTTCAACACGCAGCCCACCATCTCTGCCTGGTTATCGCGTAGGCGGTTGGACAGCTCGCGCAACTTCTTTTGTTTCGTCAATCCGTGGCACGCCACGATCAGGGAACCACCGCGCGCAGCGACAATTTCCGCGTCTGCGCATAAGCTCATCGCCGGAGTATCCACGATCACGTTCTCGAAGTACTCGCAGGCTTGTTGCAGGAGAAAGGTGAATGCCGGTTGACTCAACAGTTCCTGCGGATTCGGAGGAACCGGACCGGTGGAGATCACGAACAACGAGGGAATGGTGCTGATCTGATGTGGCAAACACTCCACGGTGCGTCCGGATAACGCAGTGCTCAAGCCCTGATTGATCGGCACGCGAAACAAGGAGTGCTGACGCGGATTGCGGAAATCTGCGTCGATGAGCAGCGTGCGACGGCCCAACTGAGCGAGCACTACGGCCAGGTTGGCGGCGATGAAACTGCGTCCCTCGCCACGCTCCGTGCTGACAATCGCCAACGGTTTGCGCTGGATATCGAACCATCGCATCAGGAGCTGACTCCGTAGTCCGCGAAACGATTCCGCCTCTTTTCCAAACGGCTTTTGTACCGTTACCAGATCCGCGTGGAGCCGGTCCTGGTCAGTAACCAGGCAGGGGTAACCGAACTGCGCGCTCAAGGCCTTCTCCAAGGCCTTGCGATCGATCAACCCCAGGGTGATCCCGATCTCGCCGAACAACCGGTGGCGGGTGCGCCTCTGTTCGGCCAGGATCCGCTCGACCTGGTCCGCCGTCAACAAACCTTCGGCGAAAAGAATCTCACCGATCTTCTTGTTAGAAACCGGCAGCCCCGAAGCCAGATCGGCCTTGGCCAGCTCGAGCGTCGTCGACTCGAGCTCTTTCTCGATCTGCTCTACCTCTGATTCCAACTTCATGCGATCGACATGCTCGGGGGATTCGGGAGGGCGATTTCTACCGCGGTAGTGTGATCTCTTGCGCGCCACCGTAACCATACGGTCATTCCTAGCTTCGTATTATCGTACCAATTAACGGCACTCCGGCGATAGTCGCGGCGTCCGTTTCGCTGCGCACGCGCCGATCCCGAATCTCCAGAACGACCACGATCACAACGCCCAGAACGAAGCCCAGAAATCCCGCCATCATGACGTTCAGTCGGGAGCGCGGCCCCCACGCCTCCAGCGGAATCCGAGCCGGTGTGAGGACCGTCACGTTGGTCTGATTCACACGACTTTGCATGGAGTACTGTTGGAAGCTTGCTAACGCCTCATCGTAGTTTTTCTGCGCACTGTCGACTTCGCGCAACAACGCAGGCAGATCGTCGCTGGTTCTGCGCACCCCCAACAGTTGTTCTTTCTGTTCATCCTGCGCTGCACGCAACGACTTCAACCGCGCCCGGGCGGCGGCGAGCTGGCTCTGCATACCGCGCGCGACGTTGCCGACCTCGTCGTTCAACTTAGCGCGCAGACTGCGTATTTCGGCGACGATGCGCTGATAGGTGGGATGGTTCTTGCCGACCTGACTGGAAATGTCCGCGAGCTCTCCTTCCTTGCGGCGCAGGTCGCTCTTCAGGTTTTGTACATAAGTGTTACCGGCCACGTCCGGGAGACTGTGCAGGCGGGGATCATTGGGCCCCAGCCCCTCCAACTGGTCGATACGACTCTGAAGGCTCTCCACGTCTGACTGCGCCGCCGCCACCTGGTCGGACAATGCGCGCAACTGCTCCAGTTCCAGATTCAGCCGGTCGTCGGTGCCGAGTATACCGCGCTCCTGCTGATACTCGACCAGCCGCTTCTGCGCCTGCTCCAGTTTGCCGCGTAACTCCGCGAGTTGCTCATCGATCCACGCCGCGCTCTTGCGCGCGGGTGCGACGTTCAGTTCCAGCACCGTATCCATGTAGGCCTGGGTGAAAGCATTGGCGATGTCCGCGACCGTAGTCCGATTTTCACCGAAATAGCGCACTTTCACCAAACGTCCCTGTTCACTATCGGTCACTACCCGTAAACCACCCTGGATACCCTCGATGAGCCAGTCGCGAATCGATCCGTAGCCGCCGGTCTGTTCATTGAATCGTTCGATGACCTCCGGTTGCTCGGCCCACCCGAGCACATCCACGGCGCGCCCGGCCACCTTTCGGCTCTTGAGAATGCCTTCCTGGGTGGCCATGTAATCCGCCTGCAGATTCGCCGGCAAAATACTGTTCGAATTGATCGGCTCCTTAAAATCGATGATCAGCGTAGCGGTGGAAACATAAATTTTCGGCTGTTGCATAGTCAATACCGCGGTAATCGCCACCGACAGAACTGCCGTGAGTGCGATAATCCACCAACGATCACGTAACACGCGCAGCGCGTGCTCTACCGTCATTGCGCCGTCATTTCTCATATTCAATACCGCCATATAGTCATCAGGATCGGAAGGTTGCTGCTCTCTAGAACAGACCCTCCTTCACGAACACCACGTCGTCGGGCCGCAGCACCTCTTCGAGCCGCGCGTCCACGGTATCCACGGATCCGTTCGCCTTGCGACGCTTGATTTTGAGTCCCCGTTCCGTGCCCCGATCCGACAAACCCCCGCTCACCGACAACGCCTGCATGACGGTCATGTGTTTCTGCAGCGGATATACACCCGGGTTGGCCACTTCGCCGTAGATGTAAAAAACTTCTTTGGGAGGAACGTAAACGATGTCGTTGTCCGCAAGTTCCAGATTCCGGTTCACCTCACCCAACTGCAGAAGCGAGCCGATGTCCACGGTCATCGTCTTTTTCCCTCCCTTGACCTGGCGCGTCACCACGACTTCATTACTGCCGTCGGTCGTGATACCGCCGGCTTCGGCCAGCACATCCACCACCGTGGCCCCGGGCGTAATTGCATACTTCCCGGGCTTGTCGATCTTGCCCAGCACGGAAACCTGATGGCTGACACGTTCCTGGATCAACAGCACCACCTGAGGGGACTGGACGATCTGGCCGTCCGCCAGCGCCTTGCGAATCTTCGCTTCCGCCTGTCGTTCCGTGAGACCGCCGATGCGTACCTGACCCAATGTCGGAAACGAGATCAAACCGGTTTCGCTGACCCGCGTCACGGTTTCCGGGATGTCTCCCGGAAACACCGAAATCTGTACTTGATCACCGGCCCCCAGAATGTAATCACGCACCGCCGCAGGAGCCGCGAGCACCATACTCATGGCCGCGACCCCGACGATCGATCTCAAGATACCGCTGTCCATCATGCCGAATCGTTCCTTAACAAACTGTGCCCATACGCAACGGGCCCGTAACCGGGCTGGAGGGGATTCTCATCGCTATAGATTATAGCCACGGTTGCCGGATGAGCACGTATGCGCCCAGGAACCGCCCAATTCGTGAAACACCCACCCGATCCCTACCCTACAGACCGCATGCTGAAAAGTCAATCGACCGGGCGCGGGGCGGCTGCGTCGACCGAACGTTCGGTCTTACTGGGAAACCACGGGCGCACCGGGCGGCAAAGGGTCGGCGCCGGGCAACGCTTCGAGCGCCGCGTCCAACGCCGCCAACCGCCGGGACGCCTCGATGTCGCTCGGTACCGCTTCCAAAAGCCGCCGATATTCGCCGCGCGCGGCCAGCAGGTCACCCACGTCGTGCAATACCCCGGCCAGATTGTAACGCGCGTCGTGATCGTCCGGGCGGCGCGCCAGGGCGAGTCGATAGTGGGTGATGGCGGCGCCGAGATCACCGGATTTCCGGTATGCGTTACCGAGGTTGTAATGCGCGTTCGCATGGTCGGGCATCAAATTCAGCGCGCGCCGATACGCGGATACCGCCTCACCGTAGCGTTCCAGTTTGACCAGCGCGATGCCCAGGTTGTTGTAAGCCTTGGCGTAATCGGGTTCCAACTCTACCGCACGTTGATAGTGATCGACCGCGGTCGGCCACGCTTCGTGTTCCAGGGCCAGGCTGCCCAACACGAAGCGGCTCTCCGCGTCATCCCCAAGCAGCGTCACGGCACGCCCCGCCACCCGTGCCGCGTCTTCGGTCTTGCCGGCCCAACTCAACACCTTGGCCAGATTACGGAGCGCAATTCCGTGCTGCGTGCGATCTACACGGTTCTCGATCTGCTCGGTGACCTCCGCAATGCGCGTCTCGCCCCAATCCGGCTGCGGGTTCACGACCCGCATCCGCACGAGTTCGTCGATGACCGTGAGGGCGATCAACCGGTGACCGCGGATCGTGGGGTGTACATGGTCGAGAAAGAATTCTTCGCCGGGTATGGTATGGCCGGTGTGCGACGCCGTCTCCGCCGCGAGCCGGGTCGCGAAATCGGCGAGGGACGCGCCACGCGCCGTGGCGACGCGACGCACCAGATTCGCCATCTCCGGGTAGGCGCGCAATGGACACACATCTTCGTTGACCGCCCGCACCAGTGCGGCGCGCGCGTCCTCGACGCGGCCTACCGCCAGGAACGCGCGACCGATGCGATAATGGGCCTCCGCGTAACGTTCGTCGATCGCAAGCGCTTCCCGGAACGCCGTTTCCGCAGCCGACCAGCGTGCATTTCGTTGTGCACGAATACCGACATCCATCGCGTGGCGCCAGGCGCTCAATTCACGGTCGGACAATCCGTCGCGGTGTTGGCTCTTAAACGGCGCGCAGTCCTTGAGATTCGCCACCGGCGTGATGAACAGCGAATCGGCCCCCGCTGCGCGGGCGGTGTCGACCAACCGGTGCAGGTTGGCCTCGAAATGCGCCTGCACCTGGGTTTTACCCGCATCGTCGCGCCGGTAGGCCCCGGGACCGACCGTGTCCAGCACCGCGTCGACCTCGCCCGGCAGCCGCGGGCGCTTTTCGACGAGGAACGGATCCAGCAAGCGCTTCAGGCCACTATAGACCCGGGTTCGACTCAACGCGGCATCCGCCTCCCGTACCCAGCGCGGCTTATCGCGAATACTTTGATAGGTGCGCCGCTCGAGAAACTCGTTATGCCCGGTGTAGACCAGAAACAAATCCGGTTGGAAACTTTTCAGGTCGTTCGCCACCGTGGTGAGGCGATAACTGGCGTAGCTGATACCGCCGGCGTTGATCACCTCCCAGTCGTGGGTCGGATCGACCGCCGGTAACAGTGCACGCAACCAGCCGCAGAACGAGGTGGCGTCATTGTACGGGCGTCCATAGGTCGTGGAGCCACCGAGACAAAAAATCCGGTACGTGTGGGCCGGTTTACGAATGGCGAAGCGTTGCGCATTGAAAAAGCGTTGCTTGTTCGGCGCGGTGTGCACAAATCCACTGGTACCGTCGGGCACGAACACCGGATTTTGCGCATCAAACCCCACGAAGGGATCGCGACTCTCGGACAGGGGAGTTACCCCGCCAAAGGTCAGGGCAAGTTCAGCCAGGGCGAAAAACCCGGCAGCGATGAGGGTGCCGAATAGCGCTGTTCGCCCCATGACGGTGAGTGAGGAAGATCGGGCGTGCTGCGGCACAGACACGAAGGCGACGCTGGGCGGCGCGCTACGGGAAGGTATACGAGACCTGAAATCCGACGTTCGCGTCCGGACTGCCGTCGGACAGCCCGGCCGCCGCGTACGCGGTCAGCCCCCATTCACCCGTCAACTTATGCGTAAGGTACGCCACCAGATCCTGCGGGTCGTCCGACGTCCGAGACGCGGCTTCGCGGTAATCATAAATCAGGCCCGCGCTGGTTTTGGCCGACAGCCGGTACGCGCCGCCCACGGACACGAAGAATACATCGTCGAGGTCGAACTCATCGGACTCACCGGTGAAGCGATAACCCAGCGTCGCAAATGGCGTGACGTCACCGAAGCGTTTAGCGACGTCGACCTGCAGCGTGTAATCGTTCTCGCCGGTGCCGAGTTCCTTGTCTTCGTCCGCAGTTCCGAATTTCACTTTGCCGGTGAGCTCCACGAACGTCCCCGGCTTCATGAGCGCCGGCACGGTGTAGCTGACGCTCGCCACCACATCTCCAAGGCCCGACTCGGCGCGCCGATCGCGATTCTCACCGCCGGTGACCACGGGCCCGTCGGGACCGCCGCCCACGACTCCACCCGGGCCTTTGATGCGAATCCACGGTACTGTCAGCTTGACGAGCCACGGATCTCTCAGGTAGCGCACGGTGACCGGGACATAGTAGATGTCGGTATCCTCCGTTTCGCCGTAGTCGCCGGTGCTGTAGTCGAACCCGGTACTCACTCGCCATTCGCCGCTCAAGGGGTCGCCGGCCCAGGCCGCCGGTGACACCAGAATAACGGCAACGACGACCGCGGATACGCGCCAGAAGCATGCGTTCATATCTGCCCTTTGTGTTGTGTCTCGTCGATCGGCGCCAACAGTGTACAGGTCCCGTCGGCGGACGGGATCTATAATAAGGCAGGTTTGTCGCCGCGCATATGGCCTCTTACCGGTTGGACCGCTCCGGCCGATCGGCCCGCTCTACGCGTTCCGGGCGTTCGACGCGATTCGGACGCTCCGCTCGTTGCGGCCGCTCCACCCGCTGCGGCCGCTCCACCCGTTCCGGCCGGTTCACGCGCCCCGGGCGTTCAATCCGCTGTGGGCGCTCGACCCGACCCGGCCGTTCCACACGCTCCGGCCGGTCCGTTCGCTCGGGGCGATCTACCCGCTGTGGACGCACCGCCCGCGCGGGGCGCTGTCGCTGGCGAACCCGGCGACCGATTTCATTACCCTCTGGGTCAATAAACACTTCCTCGCGAAACCGGGTCTCACTGCCGTCGGCACCCCGCTCGCGGGAACGGGTACGCAGGCGGCGCACACCGGTCGACGGATCGGTAGTGTCGCTAAAGCGCGTTCTGGTTCGGCTACCATCGGCATTGTGCGCGCGCACATCGCGCTTTCGCACCGGTAATCCGGTAACCGGATCGATGCCGGATACCGATTCCTCGCGCCGCCGGACACTGTCACCCGGGGCCCGGTCGACGTCCTGCCGCACACGCCCGGAAGCGAGTGGTTGCGTATCGTCGACACTGCCGTCGCCGCGGCGCTTGATACCGTCGACCCCAATGTCGCCGGACCGGTCGCCGGCACCCAGTTCGGCGGCCCGGTGATCCATTGCGACGGCGGCTCCCACCGGGGCACCCGCGTCGGCGGCCAGCAGCACAGCGGCGGGCACCGCGAGGCCGCTCACCGTGACGCCAATCCACAGACTCAAACGTTTCATACTCGTCCTACCTTCGGACGCGCGACGCGCCCGGAAAGTCGGGACGCCGGGCCTGGTGGCCCGGCTATCCCTACGGGTGGGGGGGGTATACGTGGAACTATATTCCACGTTTTGAAGTGTACGTGGAACGATATTCCACGTCAAGCGCTCGACCCGTTGCGCTGGCGAGGCGTCGATTACCGTCTATATATATACACTGCCGGCATTCGAGGCCCGGCGGACCCATTCACTGGCTCACGGAGGACACGCGTGAAGTTTCAGGACTATCTGAAGATCATGGTATTGAAGGAAGGCTCCGATCTGTACTTGTCCACCGGCGCCGCCCCCAGCGTGAAAATCCACGGTCAGTTGCGCAAGCTCGAGCGGGACCCCCTGCCCCCCGGGCGCGTCAAAGAGATCGCCTACGAACTGATGGATGAGGAACAGGCCCGGGAATTCGAAACCAAACCGGAAATGAATCTGGCCATTTCCGAGTCGGGGTTGGGGCGGTTCCGCGTCAACGTGTTCAAACAGCGCAACGAAGTCGCGTTGGTGATTCGTCATATCAAGACCGAAATCCCCAACATGGAGTCCCTCGGTCTGCCGGACATCCTGCAGAATGTGATCATGGCAAAGCGCGGGCTGGTTCTATTCGTGGGCGCGACCGGATCCGGAAAATCCACGTCGCTGGCGTCGCTGATCGATTATCGAAATCGCAATGCCGCCGGCCACATCATTACCATCGAGGACCCGATCGAGTTCATTCATTCTCATCAACGGTCGATCGTGAATCAGCGTGAAGTGGGGATGGATACCGACTGTTACGAAGACGCATTGAAAAATACTCTGCGCCAGGCGCCGGACGTGATACTGATCGGCGAAATTCGCGACCGCGAGACGATGGAACACGCCATTGCGTTTGCCGAAACCGGCCATCTGGCCATTTCCACGCTGCACGCCAACAACGCCAACCAGGCGTTGGACCGCGTCATCAACTTCTTCCCCATCGATCGGCGCGAACAACTGCTGACCGATCTCTCCTTGAATTTGCAGGCCATCGTTTCGCAACGCTTGATCCCTACCGTGGATAAGAAGCGCGCGGCGGCGGTGGAGGTGCTTCTCGGTACACCGCGGGTCCGCGACCTTATCCGCCGCGGCGAAGTCGCCGAAATCAAGGAAGTCATGGACAAATCGGAAAGCACGGGTATGCAGAGTTTCGATTCGGCGCTGTTCAAGCTATACACAGCAAAGCGAATCTCACTGGAGGAAGCGATGCGCAACGCCGACTCTCAGAACAACTTGCGCGTGCGTATCGGGATGTCGGACGAGGCTCCGCTACCGGAGAAGAAAGGGGGCGGCTTGAGTCTCGAACTTGAAGGTGAGTCCGAGGGAAGTGCCGAATTCACGCATTCGGAAGACGCCGCATGACCGATGTCGATCAGAAATTGTAGTTTACTTTGACGATTCCGGCGTAGGCCCGGTCGCCCGCATGTTCCCCGTACGCGTCCCCCGACTCGAATACCGCCAGCACGAGCTCGAACTCCCAATGCGTCCATTCTTCAAGGCCGACGACGAGATCCAGTTCGCGACCGATAGACCGCGATAACCCTGATGGCCGGATGCCGATGCGCGCGTCGCGCAGGAAAGGCGCCGGTTCGACCTGCCGGTAAGTATGGTACGCGAGTTCTACCGAACTGTTCGAGAACAGGCGCCGGCCCACCGCCATGGTGAAAATACGCAGATTGGACAGTTCCGGGCGTAGCAGCTCGCCGTAGTAACGGAACCGATCGACGCCGCGGAATTTCCCATTGTTGTCTTGCAGCCCGGTCTGCCGAAACGAGCGGTCAATTCCATCGTTCGGATCCGCATCACCGGACCCCCAGGCGTAGCCCAGCGTCACCGCCCAGGGCGATTCCCGGCGGGCCTGCCAAGTGACGCCAAGATCGAGCGCCCACCCCCGGACCGTGAAGCGGTCGACATCATCCACTTCGATGAGACCGGTTTCGGCCGCGTCGTCGAAGTCGATCACCGTATCGTGTCCGGACACGCGCGCGTAGTCGAACCAGTAATGGAACCGACCCGGTTTCAATTTCCATCGACCCGTACCACGCACGCCGAACCAGGTCAGATCGGCGTCGCTTTCGTCCTCGTTGGCCGCCCTCAGGACGGCCCCTTCGAGCGGGGTTGTCGAGTGGTCGGTGTGCCGCAGGGCAAACGCTTCGAGTCGATGACCGGGCGTGAATTTCCACGTTGCGTGCGCCAGAATCCGGCGAATGTGCTTCTCCTCCGCATCGATATCCTCTGCCGTGGAGTGAAACCCCAGCTCCTCTCCGAGACCCAGTTCGAGACTCACGTTCGGTTGCGCATAGTGCACCCGAATCGCATCCAGGTCCGCATCCCACCACCACTCGCGCCGGTCGCGAAAGTTCTGCCGACCGATCTGTAGATCGAAGCGCGAAGCGAAAAGTCGATGTACATACAGCCACGTCTCGCCGCGCGACAGGCGCGTGTCCGACGCACGCTGACCGCTCTCGGCGGACAAGATATCCCGGCGCTGTAGTTTTCCCTCCAGGAAGATGTGGATCTCTTTTGTCGCGGTATAGAGCAATTCCAGTTGGACTTCCTGGTCCAAGCGCGACAGTTCGTCGTCGTCCAGGTCGAAATGTTTGCGGTTGCGCGACACCACTTCGTACTCTCCACCGACTCTGAGGGGCCGGCCGAACACCCAGGTCGTCAATTGATCCGCCGGGCGTTTGTCATCTCCGCGTGACGACCGTACCGCCGCCTCCGATGGGGTGACGGCGGTTTGGGTCCCGACGTCGGGGGTTGCCGCAGACCACCCCGAAGCCGCCAATGCCATACACCCCCAAAGTGCGGTGCGCATGCCGCGTAGCAGAACACGTACGGCCCTGATCACGTGTGTGCCGCCGCGACCAATACGCCGGCGCCGGACTCTGACGAAGGGGTCCGCGACAATCGGCGTTCGCACAATTCCAGCAGCGCCTCGGTGGTGTCGACACGCCCGGCAAATTGCGTGCTCAGATAGATGTGCCGCGCCAGGGACAGCGTCGTGCACACGCGAATGGCCGCTCGCATCGAACTTCCCGCGAGCTCAAGGTAACGATCGAGAAACGCGTCCTCGAGTTCCGCCAGTGCCAGCGGATCCCCGGTGTGCCTCAAGGCCCACTCGGTAAGATGGGCAATGAAGTTACCGACGTCGATCGCCGGGTCCCCCTGGGCGCACAGATCGAGATCGAGCAAAACGATGCGTCCCTCGCCGCCCAACAGCACTTGATCGGGGTAGTAGTCCCGATGGATCGTCGTCCTCGATCCGGACACGCGGCGTACGCCCTCCCGGCGGCAGGCGTCCAACAACACCGCCAGTCGTGACCGCCACACGGGCCGCTGGCCGGACACGCGTGCCAACCCGTGGGCCAGGATGGACAGCTCATCCTGCATGGTGTGACGCCGCGGCACGCGCACCGGGGCGTGATGCAACTTGTATAGGGCCTCCGCCGCGCGCACCATGGCGACACGACCGTTGCCGGATTCCGCCAAGCACTCTGTGGCGGTACGCCCCGGCATTTTTTTCTGCAGCCACATGTTGAATTCCGGTACCACGCCCAGGGGTTCGGGAATCTCGATGCCGTCACCCTCCGGCGTAAACCCGCCGTGCCACAGTGCGTAATTCAACGTGTAGGTGCGATAGTCCGTGCCGCGGGCGCGTGCCTTGCCGATCAACGAGTGGAAAACCGGCGCCTCGTCTCCCGTTTTGCCGAGGCGCAATCGGTACTCGATCACACATCGCCGGCCGCGTTTGTGTCGCAGCAGGCGGGCGTCGGTAACCCGCGCCGTGCCTGCGTTGACCAATCGCGTACACAGGCGTGGCAACACGTGCACATTGGCGGTTTCGGGGACCAAGGCCGCGGCGAGAAACGACAGGGGGGGATCGGTCGCGGTCACTCTCCGATCACCGTCGTCGCAGCGGGCGAATCCACCCCTCGATACTGCGCACTGCAAGACGCCCGCAAATAATTCCGGCTCATCGTCAGTAGCGCCTCGGTGGACGCCTCCCAGTACGGCTCACACAAGCGGAAAGGGTGGTGGGCCAGTTCCACCAGTCCCTGTGCGGTTCTCAAGTCCACACGATAGGGGTTCACGATGCCACCGGCTGCCTGGTATGCGCACAACAGTCGCGATCGGCAAATATCTCGTCGACGCTCCGAGAGCCGCCCGCGGAGCACATCGCGCTCCAGGTGGGCAAGAAACAAACCCAGATCATAGGCCGGATCACCCAGGCGCAGATCGTCGACATCCAACAGCGAAACCCGGCCTGCCGAGACGAGCACCTGTTTCGCGTAGAAGTCCCCATGAATGAGTGTGGAAGCGGGCGGGCAAAGCTCGAGTTTGGCCGCCAACTCAAGGTGGATCGCTTCTATCAGTCGCCGTCGCGTCGGCAACACGAACGCCAGATTCTGGCCGCGGGCATGAACCCCCTGGATCTCGAGACCCGGTGGGAGCTGTTTTCGCCACGCCCCTGGGTCGGATTGATGCAGGCGCGCCAGGTGCTCACCCACCGCCCCCACCCAGCGCGGATCGAAGCCCTCCTCACCATAGAGTTCCGACAGCGGACGTCCGCACTGCCAGTCGAAGACGATGATGTGACGTGCATCCGAACTGCCCAGAGACGTCGCCATTCTTACACCCTGAAAACGACAAGCCACCGCGTTGCGGGACGCCGTCGGATATCGGTGTGGGGTGTACGCCTTGACCACCGCGCGTCGCCCGTTGGCGGCCTCCAGCCTGCCGACGAAACGGCGCAACGGCTTGTAGGCCAATGTCTCCACACGCCCGCCTTGGAACTCGGTGTCGTCACCGAGCACCTCGCGCAACAGACGATCACGTCGCGCGGAGTCAAACAGGCGCCACAGCGATTTCAGTTTGCGATCGTAGGGGAAAAACGACACTTCGATTCCCGATCTGCAGTCAGCGAGACCGTCCACCGATTTCACACCGCCGCGGGACGTCCCCACCTTCGCCAGCTTGATGCGCCCGCTGGCGGCAAGCGCGCGCGCGTAGACGAACACCGGAGATCCGTTCAACTCCACGTCGTATCCGACCAAGCAGTTGGTTCGCGGTTTGTAGCGAATGTATCGCTTCGCCGCCACCGAGACCGCGTCTACCGGAAGCCGTGCGCGCAAGAAATCGGCAAAGCGGCGGGTATCCAGAAGCACCGCCAGTCCCGGCAACCCGGTGTCTTCGCGGATCAGGCGGAGCTCGCCAGCGGTCAGCATGGCACGCCCAACCTGTCACGCTGCGGACCCGCGCCAGCGCGCAACAATTTCGCATAGTGACCGTCGCGCCCGACGAGCTGCCGATGCGTGCCCTGCTCAACGAGTGAACCGTTTACGAGATACAGTATCCGGTCAGCGCGACTGACCGAATCGAGGCGATGGGTGATGTGCAGTGTGGAGCGTCGTGTGGCGAGGCGCCCCAGCGCCTCGTTCACGCACCGTTCGTTGGCCCGGTCGAGACCCGTGGTGGGTTCGTCCAGTAACAGTATCGGCGCTTTTTTGATCGCCGCGCGGGCGATGGCGATGCGCTGTCTTTGTCCCCGCGACAACGTCACCCCACGTTCGCCCACTTGCGTATCGTACCCTTCCGGGAGCGCGACGATAAAATCATGCGCGTTCGCCAATCGTGCCGCCGCTATGATCGCGTCCATATCCGCCTTGGGCGAGCCGAGGGCGATGTTTTCTTTTATCGTCGCTGCAAACAGCAGGGTGTCCTGCAATACGGTACTGATGCTCTCCCGCCAGGACTCCAGGGTGAAATCGGAGAGCGGTCGCCCATCGACCATGATCGCGCCGTGCGTCGGTTCGTACAAACGCAATAGCAGGCTGGCGAGCGTCGATTTGCCACTCCCCGATGGTCCCAGGATAGCGACCTGTTCTCCGGCTTGAACGCGAAAGCTCACCCCGCGTAGAACCTCGTGACCCGGAGTGTAGGCGAATCCGACCCCGGAAAACTCTATCACCTCCGGTGACCGCGGCGCCGATACCGCATTGGGCCGGTTACGCACCTCTGGTTCGGCTTCAAGAATCTCCAGCACACGTTCACCCGCGGCCGATGCCTTGGCCAGACGCGCCGTATACTTGGCGAAATCCCTGATGGGTTTGAATGATCGTTTCAAATAAAAAAGAAAAACCAGTAACTCACCGGGGGTGAGCTCATGACTGAGCGTCAGTCGTGCCCCACACCACAAGACCACGGCCATCGCGATCGCTGCGAACAAATCGATTGAACGTTCCAGCCCGGTTGCGAGGCGCTTTGCCCGCACTCCCTCGGATAGACTCTTGTTGTTCTGGCTGGCGAACCTCTGGCAGAAAGTGTCGTGCAGCAACAATGCTTGCACAGTCCTGATTCCAGTCATCGATTCCGCCGCGGTGGCCGCCATGGCGCTTTCGCGCTTGCGGTTCTTGCGCGACACTTCCTGTATCTTCCTGCTGCGTTTCAAGGTCACCCACCAGATGAGCGGCAGGGTGACAAGTACGACGGTCGCGAGCTTCCAATTGATCCAAAGCATCACCGTGACCATGCCCACCAGCACGAACAGGTTTCCGAGCATCGGCAGAAGTGCGGTCACCACGACTTCCTTCACGATACCCACGTCGGCGACGACCCGCAGAGTCAGGTCGCCGCTGCTCGCACGATGATGGAATGCCAGGGACAAGCGTTGCAGGTGCTGGAATAGCGCTTCACGGATCTGCGCGAGTGTACGGTTACCGATTAATGCGAATCCGACCGTGCTGCGGTAAGCCGCCAACGCCCGCAAACCGGTGATGACGACCAGCGACAATGCAGCGACGGTGATCAGGGTCGTGGAATCGAGCGCCGCAAGGCTGTCGTGGCCCGCCGCGGCGATCGCCGACTCTCTCCCGAGTACGCGATCGACGATGAACTTCAGCGGCCAGGGTTCCATCAGGTAAAAGGCGGTCTGAGCGAATAGTGCGCCGAACGCGAGTCCGATCTGCATGCGCTGATCGCGCAGGTAAGGCCAGAAACGACGCGAGAAGCGAATGATTCCCGGCCAGCTCTCGCGTATCGATTGCGGGCGCGACATCGCTTCAGCACGCCGCGCGGCGCATCGCTGCAGGCGCCGCCACAGCGGAGACAATGCGTTCTAACACGCGCGCCCAGGTGTGTTCCCGCCGCGCCTTGGCGCGCGCCCGCGCGCCCAGCCGCGCGGCCCATTCCGGGTTTTGTCGTATGCGCACCAGCGCCTCGCAGAGCGCCCGCGGATTCCCCGGTTCGACCAGGACGCCTTCCTGCCGATGACGAATGATGTCACTGATCTGCCCGGTGTCGCTGGCGACGATAGGTAGACCGGCCGCCATGTACTCGAACACCTTGAGCGGCGAAAAATAGCAGTCCTGAGCCGCCGGATAGGGAGCTACCGCCACATCCACCGACCGCAACCACTGCGGGATCTGCGCGCGCGGCACGCTACCGGTAAAATGCACCGCGTCATGGGGTAAGGTGGCAAGTCGTGTTTGAAGGGATGCCAGCTCCGGTCCATCGCCGATGATCAACAACCGGCTCCCCGGAAGACGGCCGTGCAAACGAATGAACGCCTCGGCGAGCACGCCGGTACCGTGCCACGGTTTCAGGGTGCCGACAAACCCGACCGTGAACGGATCGCGAGTACGACACTCGCGTACCCGGCGGGTGGTTACAAACCCGCGCATGTCGGTGCCGTTGGGAACGACCTCCACGCGGGTGGCGGGGTCGGTATGCGCGCGCACGTACTGCGCCACCTGCGCCGACACCGCGACTACCAGAGACGCCGCGCCGGTGGCACGCCTGAGGATTCGCTCGGCGGCTGCGTGGTGTACCAACTCCCGGTAGCGTGCCTGCTCTTCGATCAAGGGCGCGTTGACCTCCAGCACGCCCGGTACCCCCCAGTCCCGTGCGCGTTCCATGCCAGCGTAACTCCACAGGGAGTAACGTTCATAAACCAGGTCGAAACCACCGGCGTCGGTCAATCCCCGGCGCAGTAGGGCGTTACCCCTGATCGCCGCACGCTCCCGCCGCGCCGTGATCCCATGCGCACCGGCGGGCGCGGGCAACTCATGAACGGCGACTGCGTCCCAATGCCGTGGCCGCGTACCATCCAGGCGGCTGGCAAACAGATCGACGACCATTCCGTGCTCGAGCATGGCGTCGATGACGCCGCGCACGTGCAGTGAACATCCCTTGTTTCCGAACACCGGGACCCCCGCGTCGGTGCATACGTACGCCACTCTCATGCCGACATTTCCAGTGCGCGCGAGGGCGGCGCCGTGAGACCGACGAACAGCTTGCGCAACTCGCAGGCGTTGCGATCGACATCGAAGTGTTGTTCTACGAGACGGCGCGCGGCGCGCGCCAGCGCGACGCGGGTGCCACTATCGTGCAATAACCGCGCCAGTGCTTGACCCAGTTGTACGGCGTCGTGCTGCGGAACCAGTAATCCGGTGTCACCGTCTTTGATGACCTCGGGCACGCCGGTGACATCGGTAGACACACACGGCGTGCCCAACGCCATCGCCTCGAGCAACACGGTGGGCAACCCGTCCCGGTTGCCATCCGTACCCACGACGCACGGCAGCGCCAGCGCCGAGGCGCGAGCGACCATCTTCACGAGTTCACGCTGGGGGCGGGGTCCGAGTAGTTTCACGTACAACTCCAAACCGAGGGCGCGAATCTCGTTCTGCAGACCGCGGGCTTCCGGTCCGGAACCGATAATCTCGCACTTGAATTGGACCCCCGCATCGCGCAACCTGCGACACGCACGTACGAGGTAGATGAAGCCTTTTTTCTCGACCAGCCTCCCCACTCCGACAATCACTGGTTCGCGGTATTGTGCGTCACGATAGGCCAACCGGGAGAGATCCATGCCATTGTAGATACGCTTGATACGCGCGGAGACTGCGCCGAACCGCCGACGCAGGTATGCGCGATTGAAATCGCTGACGGTGACCACCGCGGAGGCGTCTGTGACCTTCGCGTACAGGTCCTGCGCGTCGATGCTCTCGTGAAAGATGTCCTTCGCATGGGCGGTAAAGGTGTAGGGGATATCGGTGAATTTCGCCGCCAGGCGGGCCGCCGTCGTCGCCGAGGTGGCGAAATGGGCATGTAGATGGGAAATCCCGTGCTGCCGGCAAGCGTTCGCCAGGCTGACCGCGTGGAGCACCTCGCGCGCGTCCTCGGTGTGCGCCAAAGACAGGCGCGGCCACGTGTCCGGACAACACCGCGCACCCTCGCGCAACAACGCCCAGAATTCCGAGGCCTTCTGCACGCGGTCGGGCAAGTACACGACCGGCGCCCGTACCCGGGATATGCCATCTTGGAAATGGGTATCTTCGGGCGCCCGCAGGGCGAAGATCACCAGTTCCACCCCGGCGCGCTCGTGCGCCAGCACCTCGTTGACGACGAACGTCTCCGAAAAACGCGGGTAGCGTTTCACGACATATCCGAGTTTCGGTTTCATGTCAGGGGGCTCCAGCGGGGCGGGAGATCCATGGCGTTGAGCAGTTCGGCGACCAGCACGGCGACGCGATCCAGGCCGCCGAAATCTATTCGGTGGGAAGCCGCGCTCGGCGGTACGGGCCCGGTAATCCAGTTCGCCAAGCGTGCCGCAGTCACCTCCGCCGGGGAACAAGTTTCCACCAGTCCCAGGTCGTGCAGCCGGTTGACGCGCACCCACTGCTCCCTGCGCGGCCGGGTACGCGGCACGATGAATGCCGGCCGGCCTGAACGCAGTACTTCGCACGTGCTGTTGTACCCCCCCATGGAAACGATCCGCTCCGCGCCTTGCATCAACCCGAAAGGCTCGGAAACGAAATCCATCGCGAAAAAATTCCGATGCCTCCCGGCCAGGCCTCGCAACCGCGCGCGGTCGTCCTCATCCATACACGGCCCGCTGACCAGCAGCCCGTTCACCCCACGCGTGACGATGGCCTGCGCAAAGGCTTGCGCCAGCGGCACACCATCCTGACCGCCCCCTACCATGCACAAGGTGTACGGTTCGCCGTCCGCCCAGGGCATCTCCTGGGTACGCGCCGTACCCGTCGTCAATCGACACGCGGGATCCAGATAGCCGGTATAGGTGAGCTTGTCGGCGATGTCTTCCCCAAAACCGTAAGCATCCAGAAAATCGTAAACGCCGCGGTCGCCATACACCCAGACCTGCGCAAAATACCGGTCTACGGTATCTGCGTAACCACGCGACGACCACTCGTGCCGGACTGCAGCAGGTTCATCCAGCACATCCCGCAGCCCGAGCACGCATTTCGTACGGCCCCGTTCCTTGAGCGCCTGCAGAGTCATGTCGAGCTCGTTGACCGCCCCTCGGGGAACATTGTCGACGATCAGAATGTCCGGATCATAGGCACGCGCGGACACCTCCAAGGTGCGGGCGCGTAAAGAGATCAGGTCCTCGGTGGACATCTGCAACCGCCGTGAGCAATAGCGGCCGGAAACCGACTTGTACAGTGACGGTAAGGTCAGAGAGTCCACCCCGTGCGGGAGCGTGAACTGGTTCACCTCGCGCGCTCCGGCAACGAGAAGCACGTTTGCACCGATCGGCGACCGCGATAACCGTTGCCCGATCAACAGGTTGCGGCGCATGTGACCAAGACCCATCGTGTCGTGGGAATACAGCATCACACGCGGTGGATGCGCGGGAGACGGCCGCGTGGTGTGAGGATGGACGGCCGAAGACGCCGCCAGTGCGGAGTCGCCGGGCAACGGGGACCACGAAGCGGACTCGACTGTTTGTGTCATAAGCAGTTCAACGAACAGGGCGACGGTTCATCGCGGTACCGGTCGGCGGTGCAGTCTTCGGCCAGCAGAGCAGCCAGCGACGCCAGCGCGAAAGGCTTGATCAAGACACCCTTCACACCGAGCTCTTCGGCGCAGCGTTGTTGCTCGTCGTTCAAGTGACCGCTGATCACGATCACATCGACATTGGGAAACCGCGGCTGGATGTCGCGAAAAAATGCCAGCCCGTCGCCGTCGGGGAGGTTGATATCGATCACGATGGCGTGGACATCGAGTTTGCGCAGCGCGTGTGCGGCATCGAAGGTCGATGGTGCGGTGTGCACCTCGAACCCAAGCCGGGTCAGGAACCGCACCATGTTGCGTGCCAGTACCGCCTCGTCTTCGATGATCAACACTTGTCTGCTCACAGCGGGTTCTCGCGATCCTCAACTGACTTGTCGGGTTTGCAATCCGCATGCCAGTCCTTAGGTGGGTAGCGAGAACGGCGTTTGTGCCCGGATTTTCCGGACAATCGCCCGAACCGCGCGCGGGCGCCCCGCCACGGTGGGGGAAAAGCCCCACCGCAAGCGCGCCAAATCCCCCACATCCGCCTCGGATCGCCGTGCGGGACGCGCGCTGGCCCAGCGGGCGCAGGCACGCCGCGGCGAGGAGTAGTAAGGAGCGAGATCCCCGGGTTTAGGGTCTTACGAACGGCGTCGCAGGTTGTTCTTCTGCATGCGGTAACGCAGGGTGTCCCGGCTGATGCCGAGCAGGTCGGCAGCGCGGGTAACGTTCCATGCGGTCTTGTGGAGCGCCTCGCGGAGCAGCGCCACTTCCACCTCCTGCAGGCGGGGCGTCGCCGCGCCGTTTCCCTGTTTGCGCCGGTCGTGGGTCCGGCGGGGGCCGATCGCGAGGCAGTCCGGGGTGATGGCCTTGTCGGCGGGGCACAGCAGGACCGCGTGCTCTACGACGTTCCGCAATTCGCGCACGTTACCCGGCCAAGTATGGGCACACAATTCCCGCTCCGCCGCAGCGCTGAATCGCAAGCCGGGTTTTCCATAGCGCTCGCCCTGCTGGCGCAAGAATTCGCTCGCCAGCACCAACACGTCTCCGTGCCGATGTCGAAGCGGGGGTAGATCGATGTGCATCACTTTCAATCGGAACAGGAGATCGGCGCGAAAAGCGCCCGACTCCACTTTTTGATCGAGTTCCTGATTGGTCGCGGCAATAATCCTGACGTCCACCTCGCGGTCGCGCAGACCCCCCAAACGTCGTACCCGCTGTTCCTCGATGACTTTCAGCAACTTGGCCTGCAAAGCGATGTCGAGATCGCCGATCTCGTCCAGAAACAACGTCCCTTCATGGGCCGATTCCATCAGCCCCAACTTGCGCTTCTTGGCGCCGGTGAACGCACCGGGTTCAAAACCGAACAGTTCTGCTTCCAGCAGATCTTGGGGCAGGCACGCGCAGTTCAACTCCACGAACGCTGCATCGCGGCGCGGTCCATCGTAATGCAACGCGCGTGCGACGAGCTCCTTACCGGTACCGGTTTCGCCGGTAATCAGGACTGCCGGGAGCTGACCGTCACACAACTGACGCTCGGCATCGAGGAGTTGCCGCACGCGCCGTTTCACCGCCTGCATCGCGTCCGAATCACCGATCAACTTGTCAAGCCCGCTACGGTCCGCGTCTTTGTTCTTGTAATAAGCGAGCGCCTCCTCGACCCGCTCGTGACCGATGATGCGGTCCAGGTGCAACTTGAGTTCCGCCAGTATCAGAGGTTTGGTGAGGTAGTCGACGGCGCCCTCCTTCATCGCTTCCACCGCCGTCTCCACACTACCGTTGCCGGTCATCATCATCACTTTGACGTCGGGGTCGCGCTTGCGAATGTACCGCAGCAAGGATACGCCGTCCTGATCGGGCAGCTTATAGTCCAACAGTACTAAGTCGGGACGATAGTCCGCGAGTGCGGTGAGCGCGTCACCCGCGGTCAGCACCGAGCGGGCGCCGTAGCCGTGCCGCGTCAGGTAGCGCGCGATGTTTTTCGCGAGCGTCGCCTCGTCGTCGACGATCAATATCGAGTGCGTCATGCCGCGCGCGCCAGTTGCAGACCCACCTGCGCAGTAGTGCCGCGGCCGATCGTGCTATCGAGTTCTATGGTTCCTCCGTAGGCTTCCAGCACGCGGCGTACCAGGGTCAGGCCGACCCCCAGACCATGGGCCTTGGAACTCGTGAGCGGGCGGAACACTTCGGCCAGACGCTCTTCCGGAATACCGACCCCGGTGTCCCGCACTTTCACCCGCACCCCCCGCTCGGTGAGCACCGCGGACAAGTCCAAGTCGCCACCATTGGGCATCGCCTCCAAGGCATTGGCGATCAGACTGTTGAACACCTTTTCCAGCACACCCGCCTCACCTTTCACTAGCGGCAGCTGCGGTGGTAGCGAGAGCTTCACGCGTACTCCCTGGCGGCCCGGGCGGTCACCGAAACTTTCGATACTGGCGGCCAGAATCTCCGCGACCCGAGCGCTACCATCGGACTCGTTGATTTCGCTGGTAAAGGTCAACAGTTCGCGAATCCAGTCGTCGAACCGATCGACCTCGGCGAGAATATCGACCAGGTTTTCACGCGTTGCACCGCCGGTCTCTTCCAACGCGAGCTCTGCCGAGGACCGAACGCTCGCCAACGGGTTGCGAATGCTATGGGCCACGGAGGCCACCATGGTCCCCATCGCCGCCAGTTTCTCGGACTCGATCAGGGCCTGTTTCTGTTTCTCAATCAGGTACTCGCCGCGCCACACGATCCAGAACAAAACCGCGTACAGAAACAGCCCGCCCACCAAAGCACTGGCCCAGATCAGGTTGCGCCCACGGGCGAGCGCGGCAAACAGGGCGGTCGGCCTCTTGTACAGTTCGATCACCCCCACGACCTCGTTTTGCTCCGCATCCCATACGGGGATGTAGTTCTCGAGAAACTGCGTGGTATCTTCGGGAAGGAACGCGTGTTCGATCTTCTGGTACGCGTCGACGGTTTGATACTCGTACACCAGCTTGCCCGCCAACGCTTCGGTCAACTCGTCATTATCCAGAAACCGGCGCCCGACGAGTTCCGGATCGTTCGACCAGATGATGGTCTGGTCCCTGGTGTACACCGTCGCGCGTAGGATATCGGGCAAACGGGTGATATGCTGGAAAAATTCTTCGAACTGGCGTTTCTGCGCAGGCTCCCGGTGGTGGAAATATCCGCGCGGATCGTTAATGGTCGCCACGCTTTGGATAAAATCCATACTCACCACTGCATCCCGCTCGATGAGGTGTGAGCGCATGTACCGTTGCAGCACCCACGACGAGGCGACGCTGATCAGCGCAATGGAAACCAGGCTCAACACCGCGAAGCGGCGCAACAGATTGAACGGTTGTTCGCCGAGCTCCTGTGCGGTCACGGCATTATCCTCCTCAGTATGCGTGTGGCCCAGCCACTCTACCACACGCCGGACAAGGAAATATATGTGGAACATCGTTCCACGTCAATTTATAATATTCCGGCTCTCTCAGCAACCCGGGTCCCCTGCGATCTCATGAACCAGTCTTTCGCCGACAAACTGAGCGTGGCGGTGTCGGTGCTGATCCGACCGCTCATCCGCCTGTTCCTGCAGCATGGCGTCACGTATCCGCAATTCATCAAACTCGTGCGTTCGGTGTACGTGGACGTGGCCGATCGCGAGTTTCGGATCCCCGGTAAATCTCAGACCGACAGTCGGGTCACACTGCTGACCGGTATCCACCGTCGTTATGTGAAGGCGCTACGGGAGGAGGTCCGGGAGGAGCTGGTGATTCCGCCCAACGCATCGATCGGCGGGCAATTGATCGGCACCTGGCTGAGCGACGAGCGTTTTCTGGACCACGACCAACATCCGTTGCGGTTGCCGCGCACCGCCGAGGGTGGCGGCGTGTCCTTCGACGATCTGGTCCGCGCGGTCACCACCGACCTGCGCCCACGCGCCATTCTCGACGAACTCGTGCGCCTGGGTCTCGTACAGGTCGATGCTGCGGGTGACGTGCGGTTGGTGCGCGAGGCGTTCGTCCCAAGTACCGGCGTCGACGAGAAACTCTATTTCTTCGGACGCAACCTACACGACCACATCGCTGCCGGCGCACATAACGTGAGTGGCCACGAACCGCGGTTTCTGGAACGGAGCGCCTATAATAGCGAGCTGACCAAAGACTCGGTCTCCGAACTCGCCGCCTACGCCGAACAACAGGCGATGCAAGCGCTGCAGAACGTACACCGCCGGGCGGTTGCGCTGCGGGAGCGGGACCGGGGAAAACCGGATGCCACCCAACGAGTCAATTTTGGCGCCTATTTCTATGCCGACGCAGAGACGGCGGTGGATGAAACCGACGACGATCGCTGATCGCGCGCGCACCCCGCTGCTCGCCGCGGCGATCACGGCGCTGTCGCTGGGCCCGCTCCCGGGGCTGGCGAGCATCGTGTGTGCGCCTGCCGGCAGCGGAATCGGCGGTACCGGCCTGCAGGCGGACCCGGGCGGCATTGGCGGCACCGGGATCACACCGAATGGTGGCGGTGTGGGAGGGACGGGTGTACACGGCCGAGGCACCGGCGATTCCGGAGTCGGCGGTACCGGCCTGCAAGCGCGCAGCGGCGATCAGTCGGGGGTGGGGGGCACCGGGCACGCCGACCCGGGCGGCATTGGCGGCACCGGGGTGACCGGGGTGATCACCGGTTTTGGCAGTGTCTGTGTCAACGGTGTGGAAATCGAATTCGACGCAGGTACGGTCGTGGTGCTGAACGGCGAACCGAGTTCGACAAAGGTGCTGGCGATCGGACAGCACGTTGCCGCCGAGACCGCGCGCCGCGACGGACGCCTGCACGCCCAACACATCGTCGTCAATGACGCCCTGGTCGGCCCCGTCGAAACCGTGGATCGCGCCTCCGGACGTCTGCGGGTCCTCAATAACGATGTGTGGGTGGGCGCTGCAACGCGTCTGCGCGACGGATCGCGACGGCTCGCTTTGCACGAGGTGCGTCCCGGTCAACAGGTGCGCGTGGGGGGGCTGTGGCAACCGGCCGGCGGTTTGATCGCCACGCGTCTGGAAACCGCAGCGCGTGACGACCGGGTACGAATCACCGGTCCGGTTGTCACCACCGGCGGCGGGTGGCAGACGGTGCGTGGGGTGCGCGTCGATACCTCCGGCGCCGCCGGGGCACCGCTGAACGCCGGGACCCGGGTCAGCGTCGCCGGCACCTGGGACGGCCACCGAGTTCGCGCGACGCGCGTCACCGCCCAGAAAACCGTCCCATTTACCGGCGTTGAGCGGGTGAGCGTACAGGGCATACCGCGTCGGATCAGCGACACCGAGGTGCGTATCGGCGACTTGTCGATCACCCTGTCACCGCAGTCGCGCGTGAGCGGCGATGGCGGTGTGCAGAGCGACCGGGTAGTGGTGGTCGAAGGCCGCCTGGCCGGTACGGATCGCGTCACCGCAGAGCGCGTCACCGTGGGCCCCCGATTGTTGGATTGGACCCGGACGAACCCCGCGGTGACCCCAAATGACGCCACGCGCCCCACTGACGAAGAAATCGGCGGACCGGACCTCGACCCCGACGCCCCGCGCGAAGACCGGTCTGGCCGCAGCGATCGTAGCGAGCGCACCGAACGACCCGCGCGGGATGAGTCCACGGAACGGCCGGAACGCGCCGACCGACCCGCGCGGGCAGAATCCGTGGAACGCCCGGAACGCGCCGAGCGACCGGAGCGTGCCGAGCGCCCGGAGCGCGTCGAACGCCCGGAGCGCGTCGAACGCCCGGAACGACCGGAAACCATCGAGCGGCCGGAGCGCGTCGAGCGACCGGAGCGGGTGGAAAGGCCGGAGCGTCCGGAACGTGGGGAACGCGCCGAGCGCCCGGAGCGCACCGAACGGCCGGACCGTTCCGGGCGCAATTGAGCTACACGGAGATCGCGCGTAGCCGCAAGGCGTTGGCAATCACCGACACGGAGCTGAAACTCATAGCGGCCGCGGCGATCATCGGCGACAGCAGCACACCGAAGAACGGATACAGCACCCCGGCGGCGACCGGAACCCCCAACGAGTTATAGACAAACGCGAAGAACAGGTTCTGACGAATATTGCGCATGGTGACACGGCTCAACCGGTGCGCACGTACGATGCCGTGCAAGTCCCCCTTGAGGAGGGTCACGCCGGCGCTTTCGATCGCGACATCGGTACCGGTCCCCATGGCGATTCCCACATGCGCTCGGGCCAGCGCCGGTGCATCGTTGATACCGTCGCCGGCCATGGCGACGGTACGGCCCGCGTCCTGCAAGCGGGTCACGATCTGCGCTTTTCGATCCGGCAGGACTTCCGCTTCCACCCGCGTGATCCCCAACTTCTGCGCCACCGCCTGTGCCGTGGTGTGACTGTCGCCGGTCAGCATGACCACCTCCAGCCCCGCCGCACGCAGGTCGGCAAGCGCTTGGGGGGTAGATGTTTTGATCGGATCGACGACCCCGATCAGACCCGCATAGCGACCGTCAACCGCGGTGAATACGACGGTCTGACCCGCGCTGCGTAGCGCCTGGGCGCGCTCCATGTCATGTGCGTGGAGATCGATACCGTGGTCCTCGAGCAGACCCTGGTTACCCACCACTACCGTGCGTCCGTCGACACGCCCGACGACACCCTTACCGGTGATGGCATCGAACATCTGCGGTTCACCGATCTCGACGCCGCGCTCGCTGACACCACGCACAATAGCCTCCGCAAGCGGGTGCTCGCTGGCGCGCTCCAAAGCGGCGGTACACCGGAGGAGATCCGCCTCCGCGAAGTCCGCTGCCGGGCACACCGTCACCAGTTCCGGACGCCCCGCGGTGAGGGTCCCGGTCTTGTCGACGACCAGGGTGTCGACTTTCTCCAGCACCTCCAAGGCCTCGGCGTTTTTGATCAACACGCCCAAGGTCGCACCGCGCCCGGTCGCCACCATGATCGACATCGGCGTAGCCAAACCCAGCGCACAGGGACAGGCAATCACCAGCACCGCCACGGCGTTCACGATCGCAAAAGCCAGCGCCGGTTCCGGGCCCCGCCCCGCCCACACGACGAACGTCACCACGGCAACGAGCACAACCGCCGGAACGAAGTATCCGGAGACCGTGTCGGCGAGTTTCTGGATCGGCGCGCGGCTCCGCTGCGCCTGATTGACCATGCGCACGATCTGCGCAAGCAGCGTGTCCGCGCCCACCCGCTGCGCGCGCATCAGCAGACTGCCGTTGCCGTTGACGGTAGCACCGATGAGTTGGTCGCCACCGGTCTTGTGCACCGGGATCGGTTCACCGGTCACCATCGATTCGTCGACAGCGCTGACCCCCTCGACGACGACCCCATCCACGGGGACCTTCTCCCCCGGCCGGATCCGCAGCAAGGCCCCGGCTCGGACCTGATCCAGGGGAAGGTCCCGCTCGCTACCGTCCTCATCCACCACCCGCGCGGTACTCGGTGCCAATCCGAGCAGCAGTTTGATGGCCGCCCCGGTGCGGCTGCGGGCACGCAACTCCAGCACTTGCCCGAGCAGTACGAGCGTGGTGATGACCGCCGCGGCCTCGAAGTAAACCGGTACCGTGCCGTCCGCATGGTGCAGGCTTTGCGGAAATGCCTCCGGGAACAGGACGGCGACCGTGCTGTAACCCCAGGCTGCCCCGATACCGAGTCCGATCAAGGTAAACATATTGGGGCTTCGATTGACCACCGACTGCCAGGCGCGCTGGAAGAAGGGCCCACCGCACCACAACACGACGGGTGTCGCCAAGGCGAACTGCAGCCACTGAATACCGCGCGTCGACCAGCCTTCTGGAATCCATTTCGGCATCAGATCGAAGGTCATCGCCAGCACGAACAACGGACCCGCCAGCGCGACACCGAGCCAGAGGCGGCGGGTCATGTCTTGGAGCTCGGGATTGTCCGGTTCGGGAACCACGGTGCGGGGTTCCAAGGCCATGCCGCAGATTGGACAATCGCCCGGCGCGTCCTGGACGATTTCGGGATGCATGGGGCAGGTGTACTCGGTCACCGTGGTGGGCACGGACGGAGTTTCAGGCTCCAGCGCCATGCCGCAGATCGGACAACTGCCCGGCGCGGTTTCACGCACCTCCGGATCCATGGGGCAGATGTACACCGCTCCCGCGACCTGGGGCACCGGTTCGGCGGGTTCCAGGTAGCGGGCCGGGTCTTCCTCGAACTTGCGCAGACAATGGGCGCCACAGAAGTAATACGTCGCTCCTTGATGCTCGGAATGGAGTTCCGAGTCCGCCGATACACGCATGCCGCATACCGGATCGCGGCGCTCGGCGCCAGCGGCGTGTGCCACCACAAACCGCTCTGGATCGGCGCTGAACTTGGCCAGACAATGGTCGCTACAGAACCTGTAGTCCGTATCTCCGTGCCGATATCTGCGCGGTGAATCGGCGTCCACCGTCATGCCGCAAACTGGATCTTTTATGACCTCGTTTCCCATATGCTTTATCTCAAACCATGCTGTTAGCGGGGACTGTCTTCAGCCAGGCGCTGATACTACCGCGCGTTGTGCACGGACCCGAGGCGGTTTAATGTGCAGGAGGTTGCCCACCTTCGCTGCGCAGCGCAAACCGGTGTCGATGGGTGATCGTCGGATTGGACCGCGGGGCGCACAGTCAGCGCTCATCTATCGCTCGTCGTAAGCGCAACGCGGCGCCGCCAATCCCCCGTATCGTGCATCACAAGCGCTGTGGGGCGTTAGTTAAGACCCGCAGGCGGTCTTCGATACGTCACGTCGAGGGAGTGTAGCCGAAACCCCCCGGTGCAAAAAAGCGTCCTGATTTCGGTAGTGGCCTGAAATTCAAACTGAACCACTAGGCTGATTTCTCAATTGTTGACATTTTGCGACCCGCCGCCGTAGATCAACGGTGTTACAGTGCCTCTGAACGCACAGCGCATGGGCGCGGCGCCGACCGGAGGACCGAACGATGGACGCGATCAAGATTCTTGGCAGTTTAATGGGCAACAACGCCGTGTCGTCGTCGCTCGGCGCCCAAGTGCTGAAAGGCTTGCTGAGCGGGGGCTCGGGGGGCTCTTCAGGGGGGCTGGGGGCTCTGCTTGGCAGCGCGCTGGGCGGCGGCGGTTCCGGCTCCGGGCCGGGCATACTGGGGGATCTCGCCGAGGCGGCGCTTCAGCATTTCGCGCAAGGAAACCGCACCACCGCACCGTCGGTCCCGGAGGGGATGAAGCATGACCAGGCCAACCGGGGTGCGGAGGTACTGATTCGCGCGATGATCAACGCGGCCAAAGCGGACGGCCGCGTGGACAGCGCGGAACAGGAACACATCCTTAAGCGGCTCGGCGATGACATCGACGAGCAGGAAGCGGAATTCCTGCGCCGTGAGTTCGCACGTCCGCTCGCGGTGCGGGATTTCGTGCGTGAAGTGCCACCGGGTATGGAACAGCAGGTATACGCGATTTCGGTACTGGCTATCGATCTCGACACGCACCCGGAAGCGGAATACCTGCACGCCTTGGCCCAGGGGTTGCGCATCGCACCGGAGACGAGCAACCGGATTCACGAGCAGTTGGGCGCACCGCCGCTCTACAGCGGGACCTGAGACGCGCCGCGGCGATCGGGGTCGCCGACGGTAAGCAGTGCTTGAACCGGGTCGACCACTCAAGTACCCTCAATCTGCCGCGCTCGCGGGTTCCGCCAGGCCGCAGCGGCACCGAAAACCGATGGGTACAGTCCGACAACCGGCCGTTGCCGGCACGTTTTATCCTGCCGAGCCGCACGCCCTGCGCGCCGAAATCGCCGCCTTCTTGAACGACGCCGATCCGATCGACCGCGCCCCGAAAGCCCTGATCGCGCCGCATGCCGGCTATCTGTACTCCGGACCGGTGGCCGGTTCGGCGTATCGCACACTCAAGCCGCGACGGTCCGAGGTTGAACGCGTGGTGCTGCTGGGACCCGCGCACCGCGTGTACGTGACCGGGATAGCCGCCACGAGCGCCGAGCGTTTCCGTATTCCGACCGGCGACGTCGCCATCGATACGGAGGCGATCGACGAACTCGTCGCCCACTTCGATTTCGTGCACATCCAAGACGCTGCGCACCGCCTGGAGCACAGCCTGGAGGTGCATCTGCCGTTTCTCACCGAAGTCCTGTCCCATTTCCTGCTCGTCCCGCTGGCGGTGGGCGACGCCACGCCGGAACAGGTGGCGACGGTCCTCAAACGAGTGTGGGGCGGACCGGAGACACTGGTGGTGGTGAGTTCCGACTTGAGCCACTACCACGACTACGATGCCGCGCGCCGCTTGGACGGTTTTACCAGCGCATGCATTACCGCATTGGATCCGCGCGGCTTGACCTCCGAACACGCCTGTGGCGTTACGCCGATCGCCGGACTGCTCGGGGTTGCGGCCGACCGTCGGTTGACCGCCGCCGCCCTGGACGTGCGCAACTCGGGCGATACCGCGGGACCGAAAGACCGCGTGGTCGGATACGGGGCCTACGCGTTTTACGAAACCCGACATGCTTGACGGTACGCTGCGCCTGCGCCTGACGGCGATCGGGCGGGCATCGATCGCCCACGGACTGGAGCACGGCGTACCGATGGTCGTACCCGTGGATGACGCTGCGACGGAACTCGCGGAGAAGCGCGCCACCTTCGTGACGCTGCGCAAGTACGGGCAACTACGCGGCTGTATCGGCCACCTCGAGCCCCGTTCGGCGCTGGCGCAAAGCGTCGCCGACAACGCGTTTGCGGCGGCGTTTCGGGACCCGCGGTTCGACGCGGTAAGCGTCGCCGACTTCACTGTTCTGGAGGTGGGGATCTCTCTCCTTTCGCCGCCCGAACCGATGCGGTTTGCGAGCGAAGCGGACCTGTTGCGTCAGCTGCGGCCGGGTATCGACGGCCTGATTCTGGCCGACGGTGAGTGCAGCGGGACCTTTCTGCCCTCGGTCTGGGAGACGCTGCCGGGCGCGGAGGAGTTTGTCCGTCAACTGAAGCGTAAAGCGGGCCTGGCTGAGAATTATTGGTCTGAGACTCTGACGGTCAGCCGCTACACCACCGAATCCTGGTACTAACGGGTGCGGACGTTCTTGCCCTCGATCCAGTTGATCAAGGGACGCCACTGCCTCAGATCCGGTTCCACCGCCGACGGCGCCATTTCGAAAATCCCGATCCCGCGTTCCGCGGCGCGGATATAATTCTGCGTGTCGCGTAACGTCGTCACGAACGGAATATCGAGACTTTTCAAGAACTTCTCGAGCTGATGATAGACGATGGTGTTCTCCCGCACACGATTGGCCACGACCCCCACCAAGCGTTTCGTCTGTTTGAGGCGCGCTTTGATCATGAGCTCGCCGACGAAATGCGCCGCAGCGCGAATGTCAATGGCCGACGGCAGCACCGGAATCACCACCACTTGGGACTTGTGAATCAGATCGATGACGCGCGCCATATTGGTTCGCGCCGGCGCGTCGTAGACGGTGCGCCGCACGCCCCGCGGGATGGTGAAGTGCCCGCTCGCTCCGGATACGCCTTGTATCGGTTCGACCTTGTCCGGGCGTGCCGCCAACCACTCGGAACTGGATTTCTGCGGATCAAAGTCGACCAATGCGGTCTCGACACCCCAAACCGCGTAATAGCTGGCTAGATTTGTCGCGACGGTCGTCTTGCCGCAGCCGCCTTTTGGGTTGACTACCAGAATCGACCGCATACACACACCTCCGGCTCCTGGGACGCGAGCCCTTTTTTAGTTCTTTTCGAACCAAGAGGATAACCTTTTAGGGTCACCCTTACCACCCGACGCCCTACAGGTAGTTCAAGACCAGACCGACGAAGACGATTGCCCCCACCCAGGCGTTGTTCAGAAAAGCACGGAAGCAAGCCGCCGGCTGGCGCTGTTTGATCAAGACCTGCTGGTATCCCATAAGCAAACCGGCAACGATGAGTGCGGCGAAAAAGTAGCCGTCGAGCTCGAGAATCACACCGATGCCGCCGAGTAGGATCAACGTCAGGGCCTGAAACATCGCCACCGCCGCGCGATCGTAACGACCGAACAGGATTGCCGTCGATTTAACTCCTACCTTGAGGTCGTCCTCGCGGTCCACCATCGCGTAGATCGTATCGTAGGCCACCGTCCAACTCACGTTCGCCGCCACCAACCACCAGGCGCTCGCCGGGACCTGGCCGGATTGCGCCACGAAAGCCATCGGTATGCCCCATGAAAACGCCAAGCCCAACCACAACTGCGGGAGGTGAGTAACGCGCTTCATGAACGGATAAACGGCAGCGACCGCGACGCCAATCACCGCCCACTTGAGGACTCCGGGGTCGAGTGTCAACACCAGTGCCAAACCCATGAGACATAGCATTGTGAACAATGCCAGGGCCTCGCGCGGCGTGACCCTGCCAGCGGCAATCGGCCGCTCGCGCGTGCGTTCCACATGCGGATCGAACCCGCGGTCGGCGAAATCGTTGATGACGCAACCGGCAGACCGCATTACGAACACGCCGGCGAGGAACACCACGAGGACGTGTGGATCGGGACGGCCCTGGCCGGCGATCCACACCGCCCACAGAGTCGGCCACAAAAGCAGAAACGTCCCTATCGGACGGTCGACACGCATCAGCGTGGCGTACAGCGACATCCGCTCGGCGAATTCAGACATGCGCGTACTCGCGGCCGTCACCCAGCCAGCGTCGTATCAAACCGGCTGCGCGTTCCGGATAACGCTCCAGCAGCAGGCGGCCTACATCCTCGATCTTCGGTATCAGCGCCCGATCACGGACCAGATCGGCGACACGCAGTTGCTTGAGGCCGGTCTGGCGCGTACCCAGCACTTCACCCGGACCGCGCAGCTCCAGATCGTGGCGTGCGAGTTCGAATCCGTCGCCGGTGCGCTTGAGTGCCGTCAGCCGCTTGCGTGCGGTGGCGTTGAGCGGGGGTCGATACATCAAAACGCAGCACGCGTTCACCGGCCCGCGGCCGACCCGCCCGCGCAACTGGTGCAACTGCGAAATACCCAGGCGCTCGGCGTTCTCGATGATCATCAAGCTGGCGTTGGGTACGTCGACGCCGACTTCGACTACCGTCGTGGCTACCAGTACATCGATGTCGGCATCGCGAAACCGGTGCATGATGCCGGCCTTCTCGGCGGCCTTCATGCGCCCGTGGATCAGCGCCACACGCACTTCGGGCAGCGCCTGGGACAAGCGCCCGGCGAGGTCGGTGGCCGCCTGCGCTTCGAGGGTGTCCGACTCGTCGATCAGGGGACATACCCAATACACTTGCCGGCCTTGCCGGCACGCACTCCGCACCCGGTACACGACGTCTTCTCGCCGCGTCTCGGGCACCACTACCGTCTCCACCGGCTGGCGACCGGGCGGCAGCTCGTCGATGCTGGAAACGTCCAAGTCCGCGTAGAAGGTCATCGTCAGGGTCCGGGGGATCGGCGTAGCAGTCATGATCAATTGGTGCGGGTGGCGGTGTGTGGCGCGCCCTTTGTCACGCAGCGCGAGGCGCTGGTCGACACCGAAACGATGCTGTTCGTCGACCACCACCAATCCCAGACGCGTGAATTCCACGTCGGACTGAAACAAAGCGTGCGTACCCACCAGCACCGCCAGCCGCCCGGCCCCGAGCTGCGCTTGCAGCGCGCGACGTTCGGCCGCCGCGGTGCGGCCGATGAGCAGACCCGTCTCGATCTCAAGTGGCGCCAACCAGCGTCGGAAGTTGTGCGCGTGTTGCTCCGCCAGTAATTCGGTGGGGGCCATGACCGCGGTCTGCGTTCCGCGCCGCGCCGCCGCCACCGCGGCGGCCGCGGCGACCACCGTTTTCCCCGACCCGACGTCGCCCTGCAGCAACCGCAACATCGGTTGCGGTCGTTCCAGGTCGGCGAGGATTTCGCCGGTCGCCCGACGCTGGGCCGTGGTGGGTGAGAAACCGAGCCGCGACCAGAAGTTTTCCAGCTCCACCTCACTGAGTGTTAGCGGCAGCGCACGATAGGTGCGACGCTGTCTACGGATCGTTTTCAGGCTCAAGTGATGGGCCAGCAACTCTTCGAACGCCAAGCGCTGCTGGGCAGGGTCGGCACCGTTGGCCAGACGCGCTCGATCCGCGTCGGCCGGCGGTCGATGCACCTGCGCAAGCGCCTCGCGCAGGGTCGGATAACCGAGGTCCGCGAGCACGTCGGGCGGCAGGAGTTCCACCACTCGCTCCCCGAATGCCGTCATTCCGCGCTCCACGATGCGCCGCAGCGCCGCTTGGCCGATCCCTTCGGTGAGCGGATAGACGGGAGTGAGGCGGGGTTCTGCGGCGACCTCCGGCGGCGCATCGGTGATGCGATACTCGGGGTGCACCATCTCCAGTGTCGAGGGACCGCGCCGGATCTCGCCGAAACAGCGCACCCACCGGCCGCGAAGCAGATTCGCTTGTTGGCTTTTCGAGAAATGAAACAGTCGGAGAGTCAGTGCGCCGCTCCCATCGCTGATACGACTCAACAAGCTTCTGCGCCGACCATAGGTCACTTGGGTCAGCTCGATACGACCCACGATCACCGCCTCGGTCCCTGGGCAGGCGGCGCCGATCCGGGTGACGCGCGTGCGATCTTGATAGCGTATCGGGAGGTGAAACAGCAGGTCCTGTACCGTCAGGATACCGAGGCGCCGCAGCTTGCTGTCAATCTGCGCGCCGACACCCCTGACCGCTGTGACCGGCAGCGCGGTGATGGCATCGGTGTTTACCTTGCTGGGCACCACCCCGCTACCGCATTCATCAGCCGCCGAGCTCCAGAACCCCGTCGATCTCTACCTGCACCCCTTTTGGCAGCGCCGCCACTTCAATCGCGGCGCGTGCCGGATAAGGCTCGGAAAAATACTGCGCCATCACATCGTTGACGGTGGCAAAGTTACCCAAATCGACCAAGTAAACGTTGAGCTTGACCGCATCATCCAAACCGCCACCCGCGGCTTGGGCTACCGCACGGAGGTTTTCGAACACGCGCTTCACCTGTGCGGCGAAATCGCCTTCCACGATATCCATGGAATCCGGATGCAAAGGGATTTGTCCAGCCAGATACACAGTAGTGCCGACCTTGACAGCTTGTGAGTAAGCGCCGATAGCGCGCGGCGCGCGGTCAGTCGCAACGACGGTTCTGTTTGTCATCTGTTTCTACCCCGATTGTTGACTGCTCTACACCCAAGTAGCGGCATTAGCCCTTGATCCGGATCACTCGTGAGACCATCGGCGCCGCTCTGATGCTCCGCATGAGGCGGGCAAGATGAGTGCGATCCTTCACTTCGATGGTGAACCGAATCGATGAGAATCGCGCATCGCGATCTTCAACCGCAACGTTGTTGATATTCGATTCCTGTTCCGCGATGATGCTGGCAACCCTGGCGAGCACACCGCGTTTGTTCGTCACATCAACGCGCAGCACCACGGCGAAATCCCCCACCACCTTGCTATCCCAGTCGACGTGCACCCACTTGTCCGGGTGCTTGCGATAACCCAGGGTATTCGGACAGTCCGCCGTGTGCACGACCACGCCACGACCGGCGGTGAAAATACCGATCAGCGAGTCGCCCGGAATAGGGTGGCAGCATTTGGCGTAGGAAACGAGCATGCCCTCGGTGCCGCGGATAGCCAGCGGATTTTCGCTCTCCTGATGCTCTCGGTCGCGCCTCGACAAAGGGGGCAACAGCTGTTTCGCGACCATGTTGGGCAGTCGTTTGCCGAGTCCGATATCGGCCAGCAGATCATCCCAATCGGAGACATCCAAGGTGGCCAGCAGTTCCCGTTTCTGCGCATCCGTGAGTTTCTTGCGGCCGAAACGGCGCGTGCGAATCGCCCTCTCCAGCAGCCGTTTTCCCAACTTGACCGCTTCATCCCGTTGTTGTCGTTTCAGGTATTGCCGAATCGCAGCCCGCGCCTTCCCCGTCACCGCATAACTGAGCCACGACACCGTGGGTCGCGCGGTATCGGTGGTAATGATCTCCACATGGTCTCCATTGTTGAGTACCGTGGGAAGCGAAACCAGCTCGTGGTTCACCCGGGCGCCCGAGCATCGATTGCCGACGTCGCTGTGCACGGCGTACGCGAAATCCAACGCGGTGGCACCGCGTGGCAACTTCTTGATATCGCCGCGCGGTGTAAACACGTAAACCTCGTCGGGGAAAAGGTCGATCTTTAGGTGTTCGAGAAATTCACCCGGGTTTCCGGTCTCCCGCTGCGTGTCGAGAAGATCGAGCAGCCATTGGCGGGCAAGCTGGCGCGGCTTTACACCGTCTGCGACGTCGGACTTGTATATCCAGTGCGCGGCCACGCCGGACTCGGCGATCCGGTTCATCTCTTCGGTGCGGATCTGTACTTCCAGCGACTCCCCGAAAGCGCCGAACACCACCGTGTGCAAGGACTGATAACCGTTGGTCTTGGGAATGGCGATGTAGTCGGTGAACCGGCCGGGTATCGGTTTGTACAAGTTATGGATTACTCCAAGCGCACGATAACAATCGTCGACGGACCGTACGATCACTCTGAAGCCGTAGATATCGTGCAACTCCTCGAACGACTTGCCCTTGCGCAACATTTTCTTGTAGATGCTGTAAACCGTCTTTTTACGCCCAATCACTTCGGCACTGGCGCCCGCCTGCCGGAGTTCGCGTTGTATCGAGTCGCGCAACTTCTTGACTACCGACTTGCGATTGCCCTGCCGTTTGGTCAACGCCTTGGTGATCGCACGGTAGCGCTTGGGATAGAAATGCTGAAAGCTCAAGTCCTCCAATTCCCTGCACCACTGGTAGAGACCCAGTCGATTCGCGATGGGGGCGAAAATGTCGAGAGTTTGGCGGGCAATCGCCTTGCGTTTCGTCGGCGGGAGCGCATCGAGCGTACGCATGTTGTGGAGTCGATCTGCGAGCTTGATGAGGATCACGCGAATGTCCTGCGACATCGCCATCAGCATTTTGCGGAAGTTCTCGGCCTCGGCGTGTTCACGGCTTTCGAACTCGAGTTGACTGATCTTGCTTACACCGTCCACCAGATGCGCAACATCATCCCCGAACAGCTCCGCGATCTGCTCTTTGGCAGTCGGCGTATCCTCGATTACGTCGTGCAGTATCGCGGCGACGATGCTGCACCTATCCAGCTTCAGGTCACCGAGAATATCGGCAACTGCCAGCGGATGATGAATGTAGGCTTCGCCACTCCGACGCTTTTGTCCCTGGTGTGCCGCGGCACCGAAAAGGTACGCGTTATAGACGTCTTCGACCGCCGCCTCGTCGAGATACTCGCGAAGCTTGTTACACAGTGCGGCGGCGGGTTTCCTGGGATGTTTGGAAGAGAATGTCCAACCGTCTTTATTCGGCGGACGCTTCCTCCTCAGGGCCGGAATTTGCATCCGTCAGCGGGTCCTCGGTGTGTTCGATATCCAACTCTTCGTGCATACCTAGCTCGCCGGGCTCATCCTCCAGAATACTCTTGGTCACGAGGCCATCGGCGATTTCTCGTAACGCCAACACCGTCGGTTTGTCGTTCTTCGACTCCACCAATGGGTCGGCTCCCATGGCGAGCTGGCGGGCGCGCTTGGTCGCGACGAGCACGAGTTGAAATCTGTTGTCCACATGTTGCAGACAGTCTTCTACGGTAATTCTTGCCATTTATCCCTCATCTGTTACGTATGTAAGTCTTTGCTCTTTCACTTCAGATTGTACCCTGCCCCGATACCGAGTCGCGCAGCAAACCGTGCATCTCTATTTCGAGCGGCCGAATCGCTTTTATCCGGCCCTCGATGATCGCGCGCAGATCGTTGAGAGCGGCCTCTTTGTCGTCATTCACGACGACGTGGTCGTATTCTCGATAGTGGCGCATTTCCTCTGCCGCCTCCCGCATACGCCGGGCGATCACCAGGTCCGAGTCCTGTCCGCGATTGCGCAGGCGCCGCTCGAGTTCATCGAGATCGGGCGGCAGTACGAAAATACTGACCGCCGGCGTGCGCTCCCGGATCTTTCTGGCGCCCTGCCAGTCGATGTCCAGGATGACGTTTTTTCCTTCACGTACCAACTTCTCCACCGCAGCGAAGGCCGTACCGTACCAGTTACCGAACACCTGCGCATGCTCCAGAAACTCTCCGGCGGACACCATGGCAAGGAATTCATCCTCGTCCACAAAATAATAGTCCACACCGTCGACCTCACCAGGGCGGCGTGCGCGGGTGGTATAGGATACCGACAGAACGGTATCGGGCGCCGACTCGATGAGCGCTTTCGCCAGGGTGGTCTTACCGGCGCCGGAAGGCGCCGACAAAATGAATAATTTGCCGTCACGCATAGTGTATAGCGTCTGGAACGAGCGGTGTTTTCGGATGCGTAAACGACTTATTCTATTCTATATTTTGTACCTGTTCACGCGTCTGCTCGATGAGCACTTTGAGCTCCACAGAAACGCCCGTCAGTCCCGAATCGATCGCCTTCGCTCCCAGTGTATTCGCTTCGCGATTCATCTCCTGCATCAAAAAATCCAACCGTCGCCCAATCGGTTTGTCGGTCCGCAGCAGGTCGGTGGCTTCGTGCAAATGAACCCCCAACCGGTCGAGTTCCTCGGTGACGTCGCTTTTTTGCAGGTAAAACACGACTTCCTGCTCGAATCGATTCGGATCGACTTCCTCTCTAAGCGCCTCCAGGCGCTCATCCAGACGAGCACGAAACGCATCCTCGACCTGAGGCAACACGGAACGCACCCGCGCCAGCGTCTCAGCCACGGCGCCCAATTTTTCCTCCACGATTTCCGTGAGCCGACGACCCTCACGGCGGCGCTCCTCTTCGACTTCAAGGACGGTCGCCTCCAGCAGGTTCAGCGTTACGGATCGTAAGCTCTCCACATCCACTTCCCGGGTGCGCAACACGCCGGGCCAACGGATGAGGTCGATGACCTGCAGCGGCGCCAGGTCGGGCGCCTGCTCCGTGAACTTCCTCGCCAACCCGATCACCTGGCGCGCCAGGGGTTCGTCAACCTCCGATTCCTCTGCGAACAACTCATACAGCCTCAGCCGCATGGTGCAATCGATCCGGCCACGAGCAAAGCTTTGCGAAATCCGCGCGCGCAACTGTGGTTCGAATACGCGAATCTCTTCAGGCAGTCTGAAATTCAGATCCAGGTAGCGGTGGTTTACCGAACGGAGTTCGCACGCCAATTCCCCCCACTCGGTCTTTTCCGAGCATTGTGCGAAGGCGGTCATACTGTGTGGCATAGACGTCGAGATCCGGTTGCCGAAGTGCGTGACGCTTATCCTAGCGCCAAACGAAGGAACCGAGTGTCCGCGGCCGGTGGACAGTCCGGTATCTCGATACCCTACAGGAATCGGGAGTAGTGAAATACCGGCATCAACCGTGTGTCACTCCGGTCATATAGGCGGGCGCTATTATAGCGTATCCCGGGTGACAGACCGATAACGGCGGTCTCGGCCATTTCTGCTAAACTCCTGCCTCTGGACGGACTGACACCGTATTGACCGACCGAAATGCCCGACTTCAAGTACGCGCTGCCCCGCGGCTACATCATCGAAGGCTACCGTATTGAGAAGGTAATCGGGGGCGGGGGTTTCAGTTTCGTATATCTTGCCTACCACATACGGACGAAAACCAAGGTCGTCATCAAAGAATACTTTCCCCACGACCTCGTATCGCGGATGCCGGGCGGGCGTATTTTTCCGCGTGATGATGCCTGTCGTACGCCGTTTCAGATGGGGATGAAGCGTTTTTTCAGCGAGGGGATGGCACTGTCCAAGCTCAAACACGAGAACATCATCGCGGTGTCCAATTTCTTTCGTTCATCGGGAACCGTATTCATGGTGATGGAGTTTGAACAGGGTCGTGATCTCAGATATTTCATCAAACGCTCGAAGGGCCGCTTGAGCCAGGAATTCATTCTCTCGGTATTCCCCAGAATCTTGTCAGGGTTGAGTACCCTGCACGCACACGAGTTTCTGCACCTCGACATCAAACCCGCAAATATCCTGCTGCGCGCCTCCGGCGTGCCGGTACTTTTGGATTTCGGCGCGGTTCAACAGATCAAGCCGGGCAATCGATTGCGCGGCGTCCAGACGCTGACGCACGGGTACGCTCCGCCGGAGCAGTATGAGGAGGGACAGATGGGACCGTGGTCCGACTTGTATTCAATTGGAATGACCATGCGCACCTGTATGACGGGTAAGCACCCGCCCCCGTCTTTGGAACGGCGCAAAAAAGACTCCGTCATTCCGGTTAGCAAGTCTCACGCCCGCAAGTTTTCCAAGCCTATCCTTCGCGCCATCGATTGGGCGACCCAGCTCGATCACCGTGAGAGACCCAAGAACGTCAGCGAGTTTCTGCGCGAGTTTTTACGTGACACACCGGCGGCCGCACCCATGCCCATGACCGAAGACCGGATAGACTGAACATGCGTTATTCACTGTCTCACCAAACGATGCTTGGGACCCGGCGCGAAAATCAAGACCGGCTGGCCTGCACCGAGCGTGAAAACTCGGTGTTACTGGTGGTCGCCGACGGGTTGGGGGGATATGCCGGCGGCGGGATGGCCGCACAAACGCTGGTGGACACGTTTACGTCGGCGTTCGAGAACATGCAACAGCGCGTTGTCGAAGAGCCGGCCGCGTTCCTCGTGTTGACCCTGGCGCACGGTCATACCATGGTGCGGCGCCGCGCGCGCAAACAGGGGTTCGAAGTCGGTCAACCAAAGACGACCTGCGTCGCCTGCCTCATCCAGAACGGGTATGCCTACTGGGCACACGTCGGCGACAGCCGGCTTTACTTGTTTCGCAACGGCCGGTGCCTGGCACGCACGGAAGACCATTCCACTGCGCAAGACGCGTTCGCCAAAGGTATGATCGACGAAAAACAATTGCGCACGGCCAATGCTCAATTGTTGCGCTGTGTCGGCGCGGACCAACGCCCGGAGGTGGCGCTCGGGGCGGAAACGTTGTTGCGGACCGGAGACACGATCGTACTGTGCACCGATGGGGTGTGGCGATCGCTCACCGATCAGCAGCTCGCGAAATATGCCGCATACGACAAGCTCGACGAGGCCGTCGTCGACCTGTTGATCCACGCTGAGCGCGATGCCTATCCGGTGTGCGACAATATCAGCGCCGTGATCTTTCGCTGGGAGGACGCACTGACCACGGCCGCTCCCCTGTACGGTTGCACGGTACCCTACGTCGATCAGGAACAGTTCTGGAAGCGCCGCCAGGACAAGAGTCGTGCCCGCAAGACCGTGCCGGTAAAAACGGCGGTCAAAAACGGATCCGCATCGAGCAAGTCTCCGCGCAGGGACTCCATTCAATCTTCGATCGAAGAAATAGAAACGTTTATTGATACCATCGACCGGCGCCTGCCCACTCGCGAGCCCTGAGCCTGGCTTGCGTCGCGATCCGCTCACCGGTTAAGGTCGGCGCCTGTATCTTAAGAGACCCCAGCGCGGTGATCAGAACGAACGGCAGGCAGCCCCACGAACTGCGTCCCATCAGTATCGCTCGGCGTTACACCAAGCACGCCGAAGGCGCGGTGCTGGTCGAGTTTGGAGATACGCGCGTCGTGTGTACGGCGAGTGTCGATGACCGCATACCGGGCTTTCTGCGCGGCAGCGGAAAGGGTTGGATCACTGCGGAATATGGCATGCTGCCCCGCTCCACGGGGTCACGAATGCAGCGCGAAGCGGCACGCGGTAGGCAGTCGGGACGCACCCAGGAAATCCAACGACTCATCGGTCGATCGCTGCGGGCGGTCATTGACCTCGCGCAGTTGGGAGAACGCACGATCACTGTCGACTGCGACGTATTGCAAGCGGACGGCGGTACCCGAACCGCCTCCATCACCGGGGGGTACGTCGCTCTCGTGGATGCGATCAGATGGTTGGAAGGGGTGGCGCTGATCAATACGGACCCGATACGCGGTCAGGTCGCGTCGGTGTCCGTAGGTGTGTATCGGGACACGGTGGTACTCGATCTGGACTATCAGGAAGACAGCGCGGCGCAGACCGACATGAACGTGGTGATGAACGAACGAGGTGAATTCATCGAGGTGCAGGGAACCGCGGAACGGGGGTCGTTCACACTGCAACAGCTACAGCAAATGACGGAACTCGCGAGCCAGGGCATACGAGAAATCCTTTCGTTGCAGAGCCGGGCTTTGAGCGCCTGAACCGATGCGGGAAGTGGTGCTGGCATCCGGTAATTCCGGGAAACTCAAAGAAATTCAGTCGCTGCTCGAGGATGCGGACATCAGGCTCGTCCCGCAGCATACTTTATCCGTCCCGGAGGCCGAGGAAACCGGCCATACGTTCGTTGAAAACGCACTGATCAAGGCCCGTAACGCGGCCGCTCACACCGGCCGCGCGGCGATCGCGGACGACTCAGGCCTGGCCGTTGCGGCGCTGGACGGTGCTCCGGGCATCTATTCCGCGCGCTATGCCGGCACCGGCGCCGCGGATGCCGACAATACCCGTAAACTCCTCGCCGCGTTGCACGATACTCCGGCCCCACAGCGTGGCGCGTGGTTCCACTGCGTGATCGTCTACCTGCGCCACGCCGACGACCCCATGCCGGTCATTTGTCCAGGTACCTGGGAAGGTCGGATCGCGCCTACTCCCGCCGGCGCGAACGGTTTTGGCTATGATCCGATTTTTTATGTACCCTCGCACGGCTGTACCGCGGCGCAGTTGCCGGCGGATGAGAAAAACCGTATCAGTCACCGCGCCCAGGCTTTACGGCTGCTCAGAGCACATTTTTCTACCTCGAGTGCGGCCAGCTGAGATCGCCGGGCCTCCCTCGGAGAGCGTTGGAAATATGAGACAAGCAGTTTTCGTACGGCACGGACAGAGCACTTGGAACCTGGCCAATCGGTTCACGGGATGGACCGACGTGGACCTGTCGGAGCGCGGCGTTCGGGAAGCGCGGCAGGCCGGGGAGGCCCTGAAAACCGCCGGTTACACCTTCGATGTCGCCTTCACGTCTTATCTGAAACGCGCTATCCGTACATTGTGGTTGATTCAGGAAGCGATGGACTTGATGTGGATCCCGGTAGACACCGACTGGCGACTGAACGAGCGGCACTATGGGGCACTCCAGGGTCTGGACAAAAAACAAACGGTCGAAAAACACGGACCGGAACAAGTGCAAAAATGGCGGCGCGGTTATGCCGTACGGCCCCCGGCTCTGGACACGGACGACGCGCGTCACCCGTGCCACGATCCACGTTACCGGGTCCTGGCCGACCCGCCCGGCACCGAATCACTGGCCGACACATTGGAGCGTGTTGTCCCGTACTGGCGAGAAAAGATCGTACCCTGGCTGGAACGAGGTAAGCAGCCGATTATCGTTGCACACGGTAACAGTTTGCGGGCGTTGGTCAAATATCTGGACGACATCGGTGAAGCGGAGATCATGGGCGTCAACATCCCCACCGGCATTCCCTTGATCTACGAATTCGACGATGAGCTTCGGGCCACGAATCACTTTTACCTGGCGAGCGATGACCAGCTTGAGTCGGCCGTCAGCGAAGTGGCGAACCAGACCGCCACCTGATGACGAACCGGGACCCGGCGCCGCGCGTACTCCACCACGGGCGGCTCATCGACCTGACGCTGGAAACCGCGGTGCTGCCCGACGGCCGACGCATCGAGCTCGAAATCGTCTCGCACCCCGGGGGTGCCGTCGCCGTCGCCGTCGACGCCGCCGGCCGGGTGTGTTTACTCGAGCAATACCGATATGCGGCGGGCGGTACGATCTGGGAGTTACCTGCGGGCACGATCGATTCGGGCGAATCACCCAGCGAGACGGCGCGCCGCGAGCTCCGTGAAGAAGCCGGCGTCATCGCCGCCGACTGGACCGATCTCGGCGCCATCTACTCGACACCCGGATTCTGCAATGAACGGTTGTACCTGTACCTGGCGCGCGAACTGCAATCGGTAAACCCCGATCATGGCCACGACGAGGTGATCGAGGTGCACTGGCTCCCGTTTTCCGACGCTTTCGCAATGGCGCGCGAGGGCGCCATCAGCGACGCGAAAACGGTAGCGGCGCTGTTCCGCGCCGCGTCTTACGTCGACTCCCGCGGTGATTAGAACTTGAGTGCGTGGAGTCCCGCTTGCAGGTTCGGGAATTCGAGCTCCACGCCCAGTTCGCGCCGCATTTTGCGATTGCTCACCCGGCGCGATTCCTTGAGGTAGCTCAACATTGCCGGACTCACCCGCGCTGCCGCTTGCGCGAGCGTCACGGTCGGCGGGTGCGGCAATCCGAGAGCCTCGGCCACACGGAAGAAGTAATGGGTCATGCGCATCGGCTCGTCATCCGCCACGTTGTACACCGCGTCCGCCTGCCCCCTGCGCGCCGCGGCGTCCAGCACCCGTACCAAGTCTTGCGCATGAATGCGATTCGTGTACGGCGATTGCTCCGCGTGCACGACCGGATCGCCCCGCCGCAGGCGATGCACCGGCAAGCGATCCGCGGAGTAGATGCCCGCCACGCGCAACGTGACGACGGCGGTGCCGTGCGTCCGCCCATAGGCACGCGCCACGTGCTCGGCATCGAGACGACGACGCCCGCGGGGGGCGCTCGGCTGCGGTACAGATCGTTCATCCACCCAGCCGCCGCCGCAGTCGCCGTACACGGCGGTCGTGCTCACGAGCACGATCCTTGTCGGGCGAGGCGCCCGCGCGTTCAGCGCACCCAGGAACGCGCGAATTCGCAGATCGTTGTCACCTTCCGGTTGCGGCGGCGCGAGATAGAACAAACAGGCTCCGGCGGTCGCCGGGGTACGCAGACTGAGGACGTCATCCAGATCACCGATCACGGGATGCACGCCTTGGTCCCGTAACTCCGCGGCCCGGGCCGCGGTGCGACACAGTGCCGCCACCTGCCGATGCTCGGCGACCAAGCGCCGCGCGAGGCGCGAACCGATGTCGCCACAACCGACGATGAACGCTCTATCCACGCTCGCTTCAGTCACGCCGCAGCCGTTCCGACACCGCGATCGGCGTCGGATAGCGCAAAACGATCAAGTAGGAGGACCCGACAAAGGTGAGCAGCGTTGCGAGTTGAATCAGATAACCGGCCTTCGGCGTGATCAACCCGGCGCTCAGGCTGCCCAGCGCGATCAGTAACGAAAACTCGCTCATCTGACCCAGGCGCCATCCGATCTCCCAGGCGAACTTTGGATTTTCGGCCTGATGAATCAGCATGTGCTTGTAGGTGAGTGGTTTTACCACCAATACCCCGGCGCTCAACACTAACGCCGGCACAATGACTTCCGACACCATACCCAGGTTGAGGCCGGCGCCGAGCGCAAAAAAGAACATGACCAGAAAAAAATCTCTAAGCGGCTTCAGGCTCTCCGCGATGAAGCGGGCAATCGGGCTGGTCGCCACCGCGACTCCGGCGACAAACGCACCGATCTCATGCGAAAGACCCAGAAAATGGGCGAGTTCGGCGACTCCTAAACACCAACCGAGTGCGAGAAGAAAGATGTATTCCTGGATCTTGTCGAACCTTTGGATGAGTTTCAGAAGCACGAACCGCTCGCCCAGGTAAGCGACCGCGACCAGAAGGGGCAACCCCACGAGCAGCAAACCTACGTCTAGCCACGGCAGGTCGCCGCGCTGCAGACCGTGGAGCACCAGCAACGTGACGATCGCGATCAAGTCCTGGAGAAGTAACACGCTGATAATGACCTCACCGGCATGGCGGTGATGCAACACCGTGGTCGGAAGTAGTTTTAGACCGATTATGGTGCTCGAGAACATGGTCGCCACGCCGATGATGATGCACTCGGTTGCCGAAAATCCGAATCCGTATGCGACCGCCCATCCCAAAGCGGCGAATATCAGCGAGGTAACGCAAGTGACGACCGTCGCCTCCTTGAGCAGAACGCCGAGCTTTTGGGGATAGAGGTTGAGTCCGAGCAGGAACAGCAAGAAGATGATTCCCACCGTAGCGATGTCCTCGATCAGCGACAGATCGGAAATCAATTTCAGTCCCCAGGGGCCGGCCAGCACGCCGAGGACGATATAACCGATAATCAGGGCCTGCCGAGCATACAAGGCAACGGTGGCAAACGCCGCCGCGCCGGTAAAAATAAGAAAAATCGAGAATATGATTGAGCTGTCATGCACGATCGGCACGCGGGGGCACGTCCCGCCCCTGATGGCGAGACGCCGCTCGAACCGCCCCCTGAGACAACGAGCTCATACCCCGGACTCGACTAGTCGACCGCCGCCGTGTATTCCGGCTCCCGGCCCGCCTTCCATTTGATGTTGCAGCCCATACTCGGCCGCTGCTCGCTGGGCGCTTCCCGGCCGGCCAACAACGCTTCGATGGCGGCGCCAAGATCCTTGCCGGTCACCGGCACTTCACTCCGCGGCCGCGAATCGTCGAACTGACCGCGATACGCCAACTTGCGGTTCTCGTCAAACAAGAAGAAATCGGGAGTACAGGCCGCCGCGTAAACCGCGGCGACGGACTGATCCTCATCGTACAGATACGGAAAGGTAAAACCGAATTCTCCCGCAACCCGGGTCATGTTATCGGGGCCGTCGGCGGGATGTGTCGTCACGTCGTTGGCGCTGATTGCGACCGCGGCCAATCCCTTGGACTGGTAGTCATTGATCATCGCCGTTAGCCGCTCACGAATATGAATGACATACGGGCAGTGATTACAGATAAACAGGACGAGCAGGACCTTGGCGTGGGCAAAGTCATCCAAAGAGACCCGTTCACCGCCGTGATCGGGATTGGTATTGGGCAGTGTGAAATCGGGCGCCTCAGTTCCCAGAGGTAACATCGTGGACTGCGTGAGAGTCATGCGACGCTCCTTAACGTTCGAGTTCGGCAAACCATTGATAAAAACACCAAGCGGCGGCAAATGCAAGGTGCCTAACCGGCGTGCGTTCCGGTGGCGCGACCGCTCTTGACTTGGGGCTTTAAACCGGAAACGGTATCTGCAGAACGTTGAAGAACCGGTGTAGAAACCGGTAAGTCAAACCCCAGACGATCTGGTGATCGGCTTTCGAAACCCGAATACCGCGGAACGGGCGATCAGGCACCGTCGGATGCCGAACATCCACCGCGCGTGCACGATCCAGTAACACGTCAATCGGCACCCAAAGGGCATCCCGCACTTCCTCGTTGGGCACCGCCGCGAAGGACTCCATCGCATGGTAGACAAAACAGGAAATCACGATCGGAATCGGCCTGCCCGCATGCCGACCCTGGAGCTCGCCGAGCGGGCCCAGATAGTGCGGCGGTCCGATGCGTAGACCCACCTCTTCCTCCGTCTCGCGTTCCGCAGCCGCGCGGGGCCCGGTATCGCCCACTTCCACCATGCCCCCAGGTAGCGCCATTTGTCCCGACCAGGGATCGTCGTCCCGCTGCGCCCGCTCGATGAAAAGCATTTCTAACCGGTCGCGCCTCTCGCGCAACAACATCGCCACCGCGGCTTGACGGCTCGCGTCGACCGTCAATTCATCTGCCTCGTAATTCGCGAGGCGCGCACGAATCTCGGAAATCGTAAACATCCGAGACCTATTATAGGTGTTGCGGGAGAAACAAGCGCAGCGCAGCAACCAACAGTATCGCGCCGAGCAGTCGCGTCATCACCCACGGTGTAGCTACACGTACGGCGATTTCCGATCCCGCCAGAGTACCCAGCAAAGCCGCCCCGATCATCGGTATCACTCCGGACGGCCAGTTCGGTGCGGTGGCGACGAAACCGGCGATACCGGCGATCGAGTTCACGAAAATGAAGCCTGCCGACAGCACCAAGGTCTCGCGACTGGTGGCCCACTGCATGAGTAGCAGCAGCGGGCTCAGTAATACACCGCCACCGATCCCGGTGAGCCCGCCCAGAAAGCCTGTGGCGGCACCGGCCAGCGATGCGTATCGTCGACGTGGCCGGCACGCTCGCTCAACCTCCGGGCGCCAACCGATCAAACGCACCGCCGCGAGGCACAGGACCACACCTACCACCATTCGGTAGGTCCCGGAATCGAGCTGTAGCGCGCCGCCCAAGAATGCCGCCGGTATCGATGCCAGGGCCAGATACTTGAACAATGTGCGATCCAGCGCTACGCGTCCCTGCAAGCGCCACAATACGACCGCAGTGACCGCGACGTTCATCATCAGCGCCGCCGGCTTCATCAGCTCGGAGTCGACGCCGAACAACGCCATGACCGCGAGGTAGCCGGATGCGCCTCCCTGTCCCACTGACGAGTACAAGGCCGCCGCGACGACGATGCACAGCAACACCCAGACGGATGTGTCGATAGCGATCAGTTCCACTGCCGCAGTTTACCCTGCGCCCGTGCGTTCAGGACGACGACGTCTTTTGGATTCGTGAAAAGGTAACAAACGCCAAAAGATAAATCGCAAACCCGATAACGAGCACCGTTTCAAAGCCCAACTTGATGGACAACAGAATCGACAGAAAACCCCCGAACACCGTAAAAAACCCATTCATCCCCCACGCCCAGGGAATGCCTTTGGATTCGATGAGACCCAGCTTGTACACACCTATGGGCAGCGGCATTCCCATCAAGAACCCGAGCGGGAACAACAGAACGACGGCCGCGAGCATACGGTACTCGAGAGGATAAGCCAGAAAAACGTGAAACAGATCTTCGTAAGTCGTGACGAACAGCGCTCCAAGAACCAACAGCAGCGTGAACATCCCTATCCAGCGCCGTGTCTCGGCGATACGCAGGGGTTTCGAAAGCAGACTTCCCAGCCCTGCGGAGATCAGAAGCGAGAAAATGACCGTTGCGTAGGTATGGGTGGGGTAACCGATGAGTTTCTTGAATATCTGAACGAACACCAGCTCGATGATGATAAACCCGGCGCCGAGACACGAAAAATACAACAGATATGCGCCCATTCCCGGCCACTGCGCACGACCGTGGGTGGAGAAAAACAAGGGAATAAAAATAAACACGATCGAGAAGACGATGGAAATGACTCCAACGAGAAACAGGTTCAACCAGTCGGACGAAAGAAAAGGGAGGAGCTGGATATTGAGAAAATACTCGGTTCCCTCGTCCATGTACCTCGAATTCAGTGCCGATGCGACCCCTGTATGCGTGCGAATCATGCCGAAGTAGGGGTTGTTGTCGGTGACCGGTGAAAGATCGTAGTCCGCGGCACCGGCGTCGCGCGCCGGCCACGGCTGCTCGAGGAACGCGGCGGGAATCAGGTTGTCGTGATGATCGACCGGATCGAAAGCCACTACGAACGAGGTGGGAGTCCGCGCAAAATCGATGAACGGATCGCCGTTGGTTTTGGTCCAAACCGAGAACGCCTTGTCCGTGTCTTCGTTTCCGGTACGCAAAACCAACCACAGACCCCGATCCTGAACACCGGCTATTGGATTGAAACGCACCACCAGTCTGCGATTATCCCGGATGTCGGCGCCCGCAATGACGCGTTTGCGTAACAGGTTCTGATCGGCGTCTCGAATTTCCATCACCACGTCATAGTCGAGGTGCGGCTGCCGGTAAGTTCCCAGATACAGCGCCACCCGATCAATGGATTGACGTTTGGGTACGAACCGGCTCTCGAACGGGTGGCCCTTGAACACCCGTGCGGACGGCCGCGCGCCGGGCGCGATCCCGCCGGCGAACGGTTGCCGGTTCAGATAGTCTGCGACCTCATCCACCTGATCCCGCGTCCAGGGCGTCATTTTTATCAACACGGTCGGCAGCGTGTCGCGCACCCAACGTTCTATTACCAGGACGTGACGTGCAAAATCGCGCATCCCCAAGCGCCGCCAGGCAAGCCCTGCGGTGGTCAGGATTCGCGGATACAGGTGATGATTGACCTGGATCACGCCGTCTGGAGCCAGATGGGTGAAGTACTCCTCGTACGCTTCGGCAGTCTGCAGGTATGCTGCGCCCACCGCGCCGGAGCCGTCGGCGATGCTCGAACTCGTGTGATTGCTGAACATCTGAATGATGTCGTACCGCACATCGCTGGCCCGCAGAAACGTCCGCCCCTCGCCGACCCGGTAATCGACACTTGGGTGATTGAAAACGTTTCCGCTGTACTCCGCATAGCGAGTTTTGGCGGCGTCCACCATCGAACCGACCAGCTCGATGGCGTCTACATGGCGCGCGCCGAATATGATCGCCGCGTTGGTCTCACCCCCCACCGCAGCGCCGATGATCAACACCCGCGGCTGGGTGCCGCGCTTGAAGTAGTGCACGGCGGAACTCAAGCCATAATAGTATTCACTGGGTTGCTTGCCCATTTCTCGCTCGAACCGGGAATAGTCGCCATCGAACTTCAGTAGCCAGGATCCCTGTTGGCCGCCATCCAAAGCGAAATTGAGCGCGCGAGGGCTGGAGCGGAATACCTCGAGCTTCGAGACCGGGTCCCAAACCACGTGGTCCCGCAACCCCTGCGCCTTCCACGAATCGACGTTGCGCTTGTTGGCGTGGCCACGGTACTCCAAATAACCTTCCGTGGTGTGGGGATAGGCGACGACCACCAACGAGAACAAAATCAAAAACCCTTGCGTCACGCGCTTGCCCGCCAGGAGCGCCCCCGCCGCGATCGCGAGACCGGCCACCAACCACTGGATCCCGCCCGGTCCGTATACTTTGATCAGCGGGATCATCACGACGCATCCGATGCCAGCACCGACCAGATCCGAAAAATACAACGAATGCACGTGCTCCGAGTAATGCGTGAGTATCAGCGAGATGATCACACCGGCAATGAAGAACGGGATGATCAGCATCAGGTACATCCCCCCCCAGGCCGCTACCTGCTCGAAGAACGGGCCCTGACCGGCATTCAGCTCAAACGGCAGGAAATTGATCACCGGAAGCAGTAACAGAACGCTGCCGGCGAATCCGACGAACAACAGCGACATGATCCGCAAAGCGCCTGGTTTCGAGAGGGGGAAGAGATACAGATATATACCCCCCAGTCCGAGTGCAAATATGGTCGCGGTAATGACCGCGTATCCCATGGACGGAGTCAGAATCACGTCGAACACCCGGATCAGGGTCAGCTCCAGAACCAAAGTGCAAAATGCGATTAAGCCGATGCTTAAACGGAGTTTGACGAGAGAAACGTGCAGAATATTGACCTCAAGCGTTGAGTTTCGAGCCGATTCGCAAACGCCGGATTATATGTCGGACCACAATCGGTTTGATGACCATCATGCCGGGCCGGGGGCGCGGATTTTGGAATAGCAGTAGAACGCGAGCGCATATACCGAAAACGCACCGACCAGGGTGGCCTGAAAACCAATCAGATAGGACAACACGATTGAAAGAAAACCGCCGAACACGGTGAAGAACCCGTTCATTCCCCATGCCCACGGAATACCACGGGGTTCGACGCCACCAAGGTGGTGCACCGCCAACGGCAGGGGCATGCCCATGAGCAACCCGATGGGGAACAATAAACACACCGCAACCAGAATACGCGCGGCAAGCGGTTGCGCGAGAAAGATGTGAAACAATGAATTGTACGCAACCAGGAACAACAACCCGGTGGACAGTATCCCCAGAAACACGAATCGCCAGCGGCCGTTGTCGTCGATGCGCCACCGGCCGGCCAGCAAACTGCCGATACCGGCGGATACCAGCAACGAGAAAATTACCGTCACATAAGTGTGGGTGGGAAATCCGATTAATTTCTTGAAGAGCTGTACGAATACCAGCTCGATAACGATGAATCCGGCGCCCAGGCAAGAAAAGTAGACCAAGTACCACCCCATCCGCGGCCAACGCGCACGCCCGTGATGCGAGTAGAACAAGGGAACGAAAATAAAGACGACCGAGAAGAGAAGTGAAATAGTGCCCACCAGGAACAGCGTAAACCAATCCGAAGGCAGAAATCGCTGTTGCTGCAAGTTGAGAAAATACGCGGTGCCGTGATCCATGTATTTCGACGTCGCCGGAACCGCGTAACCCCCATGTTTTCGAATCATCGCAAAATACGGGTTGTTATCGGTCACCGGTGTCAGGTCGTAGCTGGCTTGGGCCGCGAGCTGGTGCGGAAACGGCTGGTCGAGGAATCGCGACGGAATCAGATTGTCGTCGGGATGAAGCGGATCGAACGCCACGACGTGGGCGGCGGGTCGACTGCGTGTCTCGATAATGGGCTCGCCGCCACCGGTCATCCAGATCGAAAATCCTTTGTCGTGATCTTCGTTGGGTGACTCGACGACGATTTGTAGTAGCTCACCTCGCTTGTTTTGCAGCGCGGGGAAACGGTAGTGTACGGCGCGATTGTCGGAGAAATCCGCACCGCGTATCGACCCGGTGTGCAACAGCCGACCGCCCTCATCGTAGATGTGAAGCGCGACGTCATAGGGTAGCGAATTCTGCCCGTAGGTCCCTACCCAGATGTGCAGCGCGTCCATATTCCGGCGACGCGCCTGGATCTTTGCCGTAAACGGGTGACCGTGATAGACGCGCGGTGAAGGTCGGGCGCTCCCGGGCAATCCCAACTCGGGTGCCGGTGAACGATTCAAGTAAGTGACAACGCGCTCTACCTCCGCCGCGGTCCAGGGAGTCATTTTGATCAGCGTCGTAGGCAGAGTGCGCGCGATCCACCGTTCGATAACCAGCACGTGCCGCGAAAAGTCTCTGCGTTCGATGCGCTGCCAGGCCTGGGCGGCGGTGGTCAGCATACGCGGATAGATGTGATGATTTATCTGCATCACCCCATCGGGTTTAAGGCGCGTGAAGTACTCGATGTAGGCCTCCACCGTCTGCAGATATGCCGCCGACATCGCTCCCGAACCGTCGGCGATGCTCGAGCTTGTGTGATTACTGAACATCTGGATGATGTCGTAAGTCTTATTCGACGCGCGCAGAAACGTGCGCCCTTCACCGACGCGGTAATCCACCGTTGGATGATTGAAGATGTCGCCGCTAAACTCGGCGTACCGCGTTTTGGCCGCGTCGACCATCGCTCCCACGAGCTCGATGGCATCGACATGACGCGCCCCGAACAGCACCGCCGCCCGAGTCTCGCTGCCGACCGCCGCACCGATGACCAACACTTCCGGCGCCCGACCGTGGAGAAAATAATGCACCGCGGAGTTGATGCCGAAAAACGCCGTGTCGATTTGTCGGCGCGGCGTCTCCAGATCACCATCGAATTGCTGCAACCATGAACCTTGCTGGCCACCGTCGATGGCGAAGTTGTAGGCCTTCGGACTGGAGCGAAAGACCTCGAGCTTGGAAACCGGGTCCCATTTGACGTAATCGCGCAGACCCTGCGCCCGCCAGTCGTCCACCCCACGCTTATTCGCATGCCCGCGGTACTCGAAGTATCCGTCTTTGACGGCCGGCGCGAAGATCAGAAGCGCGGCACCGGCGAGCAGCAGGCCGGCGCGCCAGCCGCGCCGACCGAGCAACGCGGCGCCCGCCAGCGCGGCTCCGGCGGCAATGAACTGGAGACCCGCTGGACCGTACGGTGGGATCAGCGGGACCACGATGGCGCAGCCGATCCCCGCACCCAACAGGTCGGCAAAATACAGCGAGTGTACGTCTTTGGAGTAGTGGGTGAGCAGAATGGAGATGACGACGCCGGCGATAAAGAACGGCACGGTCAACACGGCGTACATTCCGAACCAGGCCGACATGTGATAGAGCAATGAGTGACCGCGCAGTTGCAGGTCGAACGGCAACCAATTCAAGGCCGGCAACAGCAAGACGGCGCTGACCGCGAACCCGACGTACAGCATCGGCAACAAACGCAACACGCGCTCGCGGTCGACCGGGAACAGATACAGGTAAATCCCCCCCAACCCCAGCGCGAACACCGTAGCGGTGATCACGGCGTACCCCATGGTCGGCGTCAAAATAACGTCGAACACCCGCACCAGCGCCAGTTCCAGCACCAGCGTTGAAAAAGCGATAATGGCGATACCGAACCGCAGACTGGCGATCCGGCTATGCGTAACGGACACTCTATAAAGTTTTAAAAAGCTACTCGGTTATAATAATTATTGCGCGGGCGCCATGTGCGGGACGGTCTCCGAACCGTACATGGCGATCGCGGATTATACCGCAAACGTGTGCTCCGGCGGGTAAGTGCTCACCCTTGGGTGGCCGCCTCGGAACGGGCGCTTGCAACCCGGGATTGTTCGCCGAACCTGAGCAGGCTCGGCAGCAGGATCAGGGTGAACACGGTACTGACACCCAGCCCCCCGACGATCACTGCGGCCAAACCGCGGTACAGCTCGGTGCCCGGGCCGGGTACCAGCAGCAAGGGCAACATGCCGAACAAACTGGTGAGCGTACTCATCAGAATCGGCCGCAGACGCAACCGCACCGCTTCCTGGACCGCGTCGCGGCGGGGCACTCCTTCCCGTTCGGCGCTCCGCGTCTGGTGGACGAGTAAGATTGCGTTGTTGACCACCAGGCCCAGCAGAATAATGAATCCGATCATGGTCAACAGATCCATCGCCTGGGACACGAACCGGTTGACGGCCGAGAGCGCCAGCACACCGCCTACGGTGGCCAGTGGTAGCACCATGACCACCAACAAACTGTCGCGGAAGGAGCGGAACAGAGCGCTCATCAGCAAATACAGGATCGCCACCGCCAGAACGAACGTGCCGCCCATGGTACGCATGGCGATATCCAGCTTGTCTGCGGACCCGGAGTAACTGATCACGCCGTCCTCGGGCAATGTGGCCCGGATGACCGGTGCCACGTACTGCTTGAGATCCGCGATCGCAGTCTCCAGCGGCATACCGGGCGGCGGCGTCACTTGCAGAGTCACCGTACGTCGCCGGTTTACGCGCCGTATCTCGTTGGGCCCCACGGTGCGGGTTACCGCCACCAGCTCGCCGAAAGGCACGATTCCGCTGTTGGGGGTGGCGAGCGGTATCGCCGCCAGTTCTTCCGGTGTTTCCCAGGGTTCGGTGCGCAGAATGATGTCGCGTTTCTTCTCGCCGTCGAAGTAGTCGCCGACGAAAAGTCCGTCGCCCAACGCCCGGGTTACCGCTGACATCGTAGCCCGATCCCAGCCCGCTTCCGCGATGCGGCGCTCGTCGGGAATCAAGCGCAGTTCCGGTTCCGCCAACTCGACCCCGGGCAGGGGTCGCACTTGCGAGCCGGGCAAACCCTGCGCCGACGCTTGCAGTCCCGACAGCGCGGCGTGCAGCAGACTCGGAACGCTGCGCGATTGAATATCGACGTCCACGGCGTTTCCGCCGGACAAACCGCCGAACAGCGAAGCCCGCTTGGCGATGGCGATGGTGTCGGGAAAACCGCGCAATACTTCGTCGACGACACCAACGAGTTCCGCGGTCCGCTCCGGATCCTCGGTTCGCGCGCCCATGAAGGTGCCGCGAAAAAACGAGACGAAAAAGTAATTCTTGATCTTGGGTTGCTTCTCGCCGGCCATATAAGGCGCCAGCCGTGAAGCCAGAATCTGTCCCATCTCCTTCTCGATATAATCGATACTCGATCCTGGAGGCGGTAACACGAAGGCGAAAACCAGGTTACGGTTCCCTTCCGGCAGATAGTCCGCCTTGGGCACGAACCAGTAGGTCACCGCCAGGGGCAGGCTCAGCAACAATGCTACCCAGGCCCAGCGGCGCGCGGGGCTGGCGGTCGCGGACATGATGAAGCGGGTCCCTGCATCCCACCAATGGTGATGGGGATCTTTGATCTCACCGCCACGGATGAATACTGCTGCTGCGGTAGGCGTCACCGTTAATGCAATGATTAGCGACGCGACCACGGCGGCGGAGATCGCCAACGCCAGATCCCCGAACAACTGCCCGATCTCATTCTCGAGAAACACCACCGGCAGAAAAATCGCGACTGTGGTGGCCGTCGACGCCAGCAGCGCGCCCCATACCTGAAGCGCCCCGCGCTCCGACGCGCGTTCCGGCGTCGCGCCGCCCTCACGTAAGCGCATCACGTTCTCCAACACCACGATACCAGCGTCCAGCACCAATCCCACGGCAAAGGCGAGCCCGGCCAGAGACACAACGTTGAGCGTCCGACCGAGCCCGTCCATCAGTATGAAGGCGAACATCAATGACATCGGGATCGCCACTGCCACCATCAGGGTGGCGCGAAACCGGCGCAGGAACCACCAAAGGACACCCACTGCGAGCAGAATGCCCAATCCCAGGTTGTTGCGCAGCATGGTGATCGATCCTTCGATGTATATAGTTTCGTCGTACACCTGATCGATAGTGAGTCCGGCCCGCTGCAATGGGCCGGCGCGAAGCTCCCCCACCGCGGCGCGCAACCCGGCCATGACATCGAGCACGTTTACGCCTTGCTCACGACTTGCGTTGACCGCTACCGACGCCCGACCGTTGTTGATGACAAAACTTTCCCGGTCGACGAGCCGTTTTTCGACGCGCGCGATGTCGCGTAGTCGAATCGACCGACCATCGCGCCACTCGATCACCATGTCTTCCAGTTCCTGAATCGGGTACTGGCCGGCGAACCGCACCGTGTACCGCCGCTTGCCCACATCCGTGAACCCCCCGGTCACGTCCCGGCCGCTGCCCGCCAGGCGCGATGCGTCCGGCAGTATCACGCCGAGATTGGCAGCGCGATAAGGATCGAAAGTCACGCGAATTTCGGTGTCCCGACCCCCGTACACCTCCGACAGTGCGACGCCCGGGACCCGCTCGAAACGCGCCTGCACGACCTCCTCGATGAAGTCCTGGTAGGAAGCGATGGGGGCCGGATTATTCGGTCCGGTTTTCATGATGAACCATGCGATCGGCCGTGCGTCGCCGCCCACGGCGCTGATCACCGGCTCGTCTGCATCCTCGGGAAAACTGGCGATGCGGTTCAGTCGATTCAGCACTTCGAGCAAATTGCGCTCCAGGTCGGTGTCGACATCGAAGGTCAGGACCAGTTCGGACTGGCCGCGGCGCGCCCGGGAGACGATTTTGGTCACGCCCGGAGTGCCCCGAAAGACTTCCTCCTGCGGCTCGACCAATTCCGCTTCGACCTCTTCCGGGGCCGCGGCGCGCCAATCCTGACGAACCGTGATTTCTGGTTGCTCGATATCCGGGGTCAGTTGAATGGGCAACCGCGACAGGCTGATCAGCCCGAACAACGTCGTCAGCAGCACCGCCACGAACACCGCAACCGGGTTCGAAAGCGACATCCGGGTCGGATTCATGAGGACGGGCCGATCGGTTCCATGATCGTCACCGGCTGGCCGGGACGGATGCGCTCACCGCCGCGCACAATCACGCGGTCGCCGGGACGGATCGCGCCGGTGACTTCGATCCACGGACCGGATGCAACGCCGGTTTCCACCGGTACGCTTTCCGCCGTGTCGTCCGCGCTCAGCCGATACACGAGGACGCCCTCCTGTCGCAGCACCAGTGCATCGCGGGGCACCGCCGTGACGGTCTTCGGTGTCGCCGTGGGCACCGCCACACGCACCGAGGTCCCCGCCGGCCAATTGGTGCTTTCCGGGAGCGACAATCGGACTTCGTACAGTCGCGAGCGGTCATCCCCGATAGGGACCAGCGAACGCACCGTCGCCACGCGCTCGGCGGGGTTGGAAGCCACAGTGACCGCGGTGCCGAGTGTGACGTGCGGGAGGGTCGCCGGCGGGATGAAAACCTGCACCTCCAACGAATCGGGACTGACCAAACGCAGAACCTCGTCCCCTTCGTCGACGCGCTCCCCGACACGGTGGTAGCGGTTCGCCACCACGCCGGCGAACGGCGCTCTAATTACGGTACGCGCCAAGCGGTCTTGCACCAGATTCAAACGTGCGCTCGCCACCCGCGACTCGCCGCGTGACGCGTTCAATGCGGAATACGCCTGATCGAGACGGTTCTTGGTGACCAGCCCTTTTTCCGCCAGCCCTTTGAGTCGGTTCCACTCCTGCTCGGCGAACTCGGTCCGCGCCCGTTCCCGCAACACGACCGCCTCGGCCTCGGTGCGTTCGATGTTCAGTTCCGTAGCGTCGATACGCGCCAGCGATTCACCCGCCGCCACTCGGGTACCGATCTCTGCGACGGCGACCAGGCGTCCGTCCACCTCGGCCGCAACGCGTGCGTCGTCGCGACTGACCAGGGTGCCGGGGGCCCACACCGTCGGTGCCATTTCCGTCTCCCGCGCGGTATCGATCTGTACCAGTGCGGGCGGCGGTGAGGGTGGACCGCCGTTCTGCGCGAAAGCATGTGGGACGATCAAGATCGCCACGGTGGCTGCCACGCACACCGCATACCGATGCAGGTTATTTACCATACCGTTGAAAAGACGCAGGAGCGCCCCATTTGCGGCCGCTTCCGCCGGGATCACCACCCTGAACGACAGCCTTTCATCGTATCCGCGCTGACCGTACAAATCCAGCTCTTTGACCGCGGAAACGCAGTGCCGGTTTCCCTCGCGACGCGCCTTATTGCCCCCGAGGCTCTTACGAAAGCCGCTATAATGGCACCGTCTCCCATCGACGTAGGCGCGCTGCATTGACCGACCGGCCACTTTCTTGTCGGCATCGTCCCCGTGCCGCGCGGGGCGTGTCCACGGCCCGGGCACCCGGCGGCTTGTTATGCTGGGGTGCGGGCCAGGCGGCCGCGGGCGTGTTGCGACGGGTATGCGCCGCGGTTGCCGTGTGCGCTGTCCTGCTCGTCGCCGGTTGCACGCGCGTCGAGGTGTATCAGGAAATCGGGGACGCACGCCTGCAACGCGTCTACCTTAAAGAAAACGTTGATTTCTCCGCTTACCACGCGGTTTTGATCGACAGCATCAGCGTTTGGTATCCACCGGGGCGGGGCCCGGATGCGCAAGCACTGCAGACCATCGACGCCCTGTTCCAGCAAGCCATGCGTAAGGCGTTACGGGGGGTCTATCCGGTGGTCGATACTCCAGCTCGTGACGCACTGCGTGTGCACGTAGAGTTCATCGACCTGTCCGCCGTCGCACCCGACCAGGACATCCCACCCGCCTTGCAGCGCTATCGCTTCGACGCCGCCCCGGGACGTATTACATTGGTTGGCGAACTGAAGGATTCCGTGACCGATGAGGTGCTCGCTCGCGCCGCGGATTCGGGTATCGGTGAGCTTTGGGTGCGGGGAGAAGTTCTGGATCGCGATTCCCTGGAAATCGATTTCCGACGCTGGGCGATCATTTTTCGCGACTGGATGGATGAGGTCACCGGGATGAACACGGCGCGTGGGGGATGAGCGATTCGGCGCAGCGCCTGGACCGCTGGTTGTGGGCGGCGCGTTTCTTCAAGACGCGACAACTCGCCAACGAGGCCGTTCGGGGCGGCAAAGTACGCACCAACGGTGTGCGCAGCAAGCCCGCCAAAGTCATCAAACCCGGCGATCGACTGACGATTACCCGCGGGGCTTACACGTTCGAGGTGCGCGTGGATGGGCTGTCCGAGCGACGGGTCTCAGCCCCCCAAGCCCGGGCCCTGTATACCGAATCCGACGCCAGCAAAGACCACCGCGCCCGCCTAGCCTTGCAGTTGAAGAGCGCCGCGACCCAGATCGACTACGAACACCGGCGGCCCACCGCGCGCGTCCAGCGCCGGCTGCGGGAGTTCAAGCGCAGGACATGAGCTGGCGGACGGTGGTAGCTCAAGGCGCGTTTCGCGCGCGTGCCGCCACTGACCGGTGAACGGCCCGCATGTCGACCTTTTCCGAACCGCCGCCGCTGTCTTTGTATATCCACCTGCCCTGGTGCGAGAAGAAGTGTCCGTATTGCGACTTCAACTCCCACGTGCGGCGGCGGCCGATTCCCGAAACCGAATACGTGTGCGCGCTGCTCATGGATCTCGATGCGGCGCTCGCCAGTGCTGGCGGCCGCACCCTGAAGTCCATTTACCTCGGCGGCGGTACCCCCAGTTTGTTCGGCCCCGAGTCGCTGCGCGGGTTGCTCGCCGGAATCCACGCGCGGGTGGCCATAGAACCGCGTGCGGAAGTGACTCTGGAAGCCAATCCAGGCAGCGCAGAGATGGGAAAATTCCAGGCGTTTCGCGATGCCGGCGTCAACCGTCTGTCGATCGGCGTGCAGAGTTTCAACGGCGACAAACTGGCGAGTCTGGGAAGAATCCACGGACCGGACGAGGCATTGAGGGCCGCCGATGCGGCGCGGCGGGCGGGGTTCTCGAACTTCAACCTCGACTTGATGTTCGGACTCCCGGGTCAAACCGTCGACGAGGCGCTCGACGACGTCCAGACCGCCATTGCGCAGGGGCCGAGCCACCTCTCCTGCTACCAACTGACGATCGAACCCGGCACCGGGTTTCATCGCCGACCACCGCGATTGCCGGATCATGACCGGGTGTGGGAAATGCAGGAAGGTTTGGCCCACCGGCTCGCGTGCGCCGGCTACGCGCAGTATGAAGTCTCCGCGTACGCGCGCCCGCAGGCCCAGTGCCGGCATAATCGCAATTATTGGGAGTACGGCGACTACCTCGGCATCGGCGCCGGAGCCCACTCAAAAGTCACCACTGCCAGTGAGGTGCTGCGCTGGCAGCGGCCGAATGTGCCCGACCGGTATCTCCGGAGCGCAGCCGCGACGCCGCTCACCCGGGCTTCTCGGATCCACGGCGCGGCGCTGGACTTTGAATTCATGCTCAATGCACTGCGTCTCAAAGACGGTGTTTCCGCACGCACCTTCGTCGCCCGCACCGGCCGCACACTCGAGCATCTCGGGGTGCGACTGAGCGAGCTTCGGCGGCGTGGATGGTTGCGCACCGATACCGAGCGGCTCGTGACCACCGAATTGGGGTATCGGTTCCTGGATGACGTGGTGCGTTATTTTCTGCCCGCGCCGCGGGCATCCACGCCCGGCACGCCGGCCGCGCGTTCCTAACCGCGACGTTCGCGTTTCCGAATCGGCGCCGCCGCCGATCGCCGCGGGCTCGTGTCAGGGCCACCGCTCAGCGGGTACAATCTCCCGCCATGCTTTGGCTCAAGGCACTGCACATCATCTTCATGGTCACCTGGTTCGCCGGTCTCTTTTATCTGCCCCGGCTGTTCGTCTATCACGCCATGGCCAGCGATACCGCGAGCATCGAACGATTCAAAATCATGGAGCGAAAGCTCTTGTATGGGATCATGACGCCCGGCGCGGTACTGACTTTGATTTTCGGCGTCTGGTTATGGTGGGGATACGGATTTTCCGGCGGCTGGTTACACGCGAAATTGGCGCTCGTCGTCGTGCTGATTGCCTATCATCTGTGGTGCGCCAAACTGGTGACGGAATTCAAACACGACCGCAATCGCCATGGTCATGTGTTTTATCGATGGTTCAATGAATTTCCCGTCCTGCTGTTGATTGCCATCGTCATTCTGGTGGTGGTCAAACCGTTTTGACGGGCTTGATCCCCAGCGCAAGCCCCAGGCCCGCTTTTGCCAGCACGCGCCGAACCGGTACAAAACCCGCCCGCCGCAACAGGTCTAGATGTCCGGGCATAGCCGGGAACAGAGAGGGATCCCGCGCGACCTCCGCATCGTCCATCAGATCGCACATCAAGAAGCGCCCGGCCGGCGCCAGGGCGTCGTAGACTTGCGCATACAGCCGCGCGATCTGTCGGGCGCCGTGCACTTCGTGAGTGGCTTGCATCGACACGACGATATCCGGCTGGCAGGGCAGGTCTGACAACCAGTCGTCGCGCGTGAAGTCTCGTCGTGCGTAGCGCGTGCGGCAGTGGAAACGGGCGAGACGCGCGGCGCATAAATCGAGCATCGGGCGCGAGAAATCGACCAACCAGTAACAGGACACCTCGGTGCGTTGAAGAATGCGCGCGGCGAGAAACCCCGGTCCGCAACCGTACTCGAGCACGGTGGATCCGGGACCCGCCGCATTCCGGACGCGATCGCCGATACACGCCATGTATTCGCCGCGTACCGGAGTACGACGCAGCGCGTGCCGCGACCACTGGCGGACGTAGGCCGGGTCGTGGAACTCGTGCTTCGACTCCCAAGCGGAGCCGCGGTTTCGCGCCTCTTTCGTCATCCTCATCGCCCCGGACAACCGATACAATTCCGGCCATGTACCAGGTCATATTGTACGAGCCGGAGATTCCGCCGAACACGGGCAACATCATCCGACTGTGCGCCAACGCCGGTTGCCTTCTGCATCTCATCCAACCCCTGGGGTTCGAACCGGATGACCGGAAGCTGCGACGCGCCGGTCTCGACTACCGGGACTGGGCGCGGGTCACCGTGCACACCGACTATGAGCGATTCCTGCAAACGGTGGCGCCGCCGCGCGTATTCGCGTTCTCCACTCACCACCGACGGTGCTACACGGAGCCGGAGTATCAGCCCGGCGATGCGTTCCTGTTCGGCCCCGAGACTCGTGGTCTGCCCGAGACCGTACGCCATTCGGTGGCGCCGGACCGGCAACTGTGGGTGCCCATGCGACCGGACAATCGCAGTCTGAATTTATCCAATACCGTCGCTATCGTCGTGTACGAAGCCTGGCGCCAGGCCGGTTTTCCCGGCGCGCGGTGACCTCCGACCGTGGGGCGTCACTCCGCTTTTGGCTCGCGTCCCAAGAGCTCCGCGCCGGCGCGGGACGGTGAATACCCCTCCCACACGATGCGGTAGACTTGTTCGGTGATGGGCATTTCCACGTTCAGACGCCGCGCCAGACCGTATAGCTCGCGCACCGAATTCACGCCTTCCGCCTCCTGACCGACGCGCCGCAATACCACGTCGAGAGGCTCGCCGCGCCCGAGACCCAGGCCCACCCGGCGATTGCGCGACTGGTCGTCAGTACACGTCAAGATCAAGTCGCCGATTCCGGTGAGGCCCATGAAGGTCTGAGGCTTGCCACCCAGAGCAACGCCGAGTCGCATCATTTCCTTCAAACCCCGGGTAATCAGGCCGGCACGCGCGTTGGCACCGAAGCCCAACCCGTCGCTGATCCCGGCGGCCAGGGCCATGACGTTCTTGATCGCCCCACCGAGTTGCACTCCGGCCAAGTCGTCGCTGACGTAAACACGCAGTCGCTCGTTCCTGAGCCAGCTTGCCACGCGCTCGGCAACCCGCAGATCATCGCCGGCCACCGTCAACGCGGCGGGCAATCCACGCGCCACTTCGCTGGCGAACGTCGGCCCGGACACAATCGCGCGCGCCGCACGGTGTGCGAACACATCGGCTACGACATCGCTCAACAACGCGGAACGCTGCGGATCGAAACCCTTGGTTCCCCAAGCCAGGGTCAGCGGTTCCTGACTCGCCGCCCGACCGGCGGCCAAGTCATTGAGCACCTGGCGGAACGCGGGGCTCGGCACCACGACCAAATAGTCGTTGCACGCCTGTGCCAGTACCGACAAGTCGGCCTCGACGTGCAGCGATTCGGGAAACTCGACGCCAGGCAGATATGCGCGATTACAGCGCTCTTTGCGCAATGCGTCGATGTGTTTCGGGTTATGACCCCAAAGTCGAACGCGGAATCCGTTATTCGCTACGAGAACCGCCAGTGCCGTACCCCAGGACCCGGCTCCCAGAACGGCTATCGTCTCGGCGCCGCTCATCGAGGTCAGAGTTACGCTGGTCTAGTCGCTTCCGCCGGCGGCGCGATCCGCGCCATTTCCGTTGTCGGCCGGCGCTTTCACCGCCTGTTCGGCCTGGGATTGCTTGTGCTGATACAACGCCTCGAAATTCACCGGATTGATGAGCAGTTGCGGGAATCCGCCTCTGGCCACTAAATCGGCAACGGCTTCCCGCGCAAAAGGCAGCAGTACGTTGGGACAGCCGATCTCCAACACGAGCGGCAAACGCGCTTCGGGTACGCCCTTGATCTCAAACACGCCGCCCTGTTGCACCTCGACCAAGAACATCGTCGTATCACCCGCCTTGGCCGTTACCGTGACGCCGAGCACCACCTCATAAAAGCCATTGTCGGGATCGAGCGCGTTATGTTCAATGGTGAGGTGAATATCGATGGCCGGCGCAATTTCCTCCTGCGTAAAAACCTTAGGCGCCATGGGAGACTCGAACGACGCGTCTTTGACATACAGTTTTCGGATTTCAAATTTGGATTGCGCAGCTGAGTCTTCGGCCATGATCGTATTTCTTCGCTAGTCGTGTTGGGAGGGGGCCTAACCGCGTTGCACCGGTAGATTCTCTTTCTGCCACGACAACAGCCCGCCCTCGAGCGTGTAGACGTTTTCGAACCCGAGTTTAACCAACGTCCGCGCTGCAGATATCGACCGGTTTCCGGACCGGCACGTCACAACCACGTTTTTCCCCTTGTGCTTCGCAAGTCGCCCCGCCTCCTGGTCTAGTTTCTTCAGCGGGACATTCGTCGCCTCGGGAATGTGGCCGGCCTTGAACTCCGCGGGCTCACTGACATCGAGAATCAAATGCGGCTCCCGCGTGAGTTTGGGCACCTGCATCGGGCCCACCGAGCGAATACCGCTCCCGCGCCGTCGTATGGGATCCATGGCGAGCAACACAACAATTACGACCAGCATCGCGAACAAGTACCAGTTGCGAGCGACGAAATCGAAACTCATGGGGCGTAGGAATGATCGAATTGAACGAGGGGCGAGGTTAACGCTTCTTATAGTCGGCGGCAACCGGAGTCAAAGGCGGTCCGAACGGAGGCCGCCACGAATGCTAATGGCTTTCGTTACCGGGGCAGAAAGCCAGACGCATGGATTCCATGAGTCGCAGGATGCGCTCATCTCCGATGCGATAGAACACCTTGTTCGCATCTTTGCGCGACTCCAGTATGCCTTTGTCGCGTAGAATTGAGAGGTGTTGAGAAATGTTACTTTGCGAGGTACCGACCATGTCGACCAGATCCTGGACGCTGGTTTCCGCGGCCCCGCCCAGGATACACAGAATTTTCAACCGCAACGGATGGGCCATCGCTTTGAGCGATCGCGACGCATGATGGATATCGGACTCGCTGGCCAGAAACATTTCGGCCGCACTGCCCCCCGGGTCGGCGTTTGACTGTGAACTGCTCATCGGTCGATTCTCTTGGCTCCTTTACGCACTGTGTGGCCACTCAATCCGGCTCGATACGAAGCTTAATCTATTAGATTAACATTATACACTAATATAAATCCACGACAACACAGCCGAAACTCGCGTGGCCCTGAGATCCCGCTTCATTGCCGTTTCCATCGCTCTGTCCGCCCTGGCGGCACCGCCACTTCCCACGGCGGCGGACAACCGCGACAAACTCGACGCCCTGCGCGCGAAAATGCGGGCCTTGGGCGCCGAACTTCGACGCGACAGCGGTAAACGCGACCGGCTACGCGTGCAATTGGAAAGGCTCGAGCGCGACATCAGCGAGGGTCACCGTGCGCTTCGCAACACACGTCGGCGCGTCGCCGCCAAACGAGACACCCTGGGCCGGCTGACCGACACTTATCGTCGGCAAACCGAGCTCCTGACCCGCCAGCGGCGTGCACTCGAACGGCTCGTAAGGACGAACTACCGCATGGGGAAACGGGACTTCGTGAAAATGCTCTTGAACCAGGACGACCCGGCGAAACTGGGTCGGATGCTGGCCTACTACCGGTACCTGGCACAGGCGCGGTCAGCACAGATCGAAGCCATTGGGGTCACATTGCGGGAAAACCAGACGCTCAGGGACGCGCTGGCCACGGAACGCCGGGAACTTGAAGCGTTGCAGGCTGCCCAAGAACACGAACGACAGGTGCTCGCCGAGCGACAGGCACAACGACGCGCGGCGCTGGCGAACCTGGAACGGCGCATGGGAGCGCGCCAGGCCGAACTCGAACGTTTGAAGCAGGACGAAGCGCGGCTTGAGAAACTCATCGATCAGGTCAGCGCGGCGGTCCGCGACTTGCCGCTGGAAACCCCGGCGGGAACGAGTTTCGCGCAGATGCGGGGGCGCCTGGGGCTACCTGTGAAAGCCAAAGTCCGCGCGCGGTTCGGTGACTCGAAAAGTCGTGCCGGGCGCTGGCGCGGCGTGTTGCTGGAAACCGCCGAGAGCGCCGAGGTGCGCGCCGTATTCCACGGCCGTGTGGCTTTCGCCGACTGGCTGCGCGGATTTGGGTTATTATTGATCCTGGACCATGGCAACGGGTACATGAGCCTGTACAGCCACAACGAGGCGCTGCACAAGCAGGTCGGGGACTGGGTGGAGACCGGAGAATCCATTTCCCAAGCCGGAACGAGCGGCGGTCTGGACGCGCCCGGACTGTATTTTGAGATCAGACACAACGGAGAACCGCAAAATCCACTATTATGGTGTAACGCCGGTGCGACGGTCGCTACCGGCCGCAACGACAACTAACCGCGCCGGCCCGCCGCCAACATCGCGATCCAAGCTGGAGAACCACACGTTATGAACACCATCGGCCGCTATACCCTGGTCCTGATCATGGGGGTATTCGTCGGCGTCGGAATTACTTTGGAACGCACCGTTCTCGCGGAGCGACCCGAGGCCGCCGCTGCACCGCTGCCACTCGAAGAGCTGAAAGTCTTCGCCGAGGTATTCGGAAAAGTCAAAAGTGACTATGTCGAGGAGATCGACGACAAGAAACTCCTCGAAGACGCCATTCATGGAATGCTGGCGGGCCTCGATCCTCATTCCTCGTACCTGGACCCCGAATCATTCAAGGAGATCCGTATCGGGACCGAGGGCAAGTTCGGCGGTCTGGGCATTGAGGTGACCATGGAGAACGGCTTTGTGAAGGTCGTGGCACCGATTGACGACACGCCGGCGCAACGCGCCGGCTTGAAGGCCGGCGATCTGATCACGCGTCTCGACGACACGCCGGTGAAGGGAATGACGCTGAATGAAGCGGTAAAAAAGATGCGCGGCAAACCCAATACCGACATCAAGCTAACCGTCGTGCGCGAGGGCGAACCTCAACCCCTGGAGTTCGTGATCACCCGCGCGGTGATTCGCATCACGAGCGTAAAGAGCGACACCCTCGAAGAGGGCTACGGTTACCTGCGCATCACTCAGTTTCAATCGGCGACTGCAGACGCGCTGCGCGAAGCGTTGAATAAACTCAAACAGCAAGCCGGCGGTACACTCAAGGGTCTGGTACTGGACTTGAGAAATAACCCGGGCGGCGTGTTAAACGGCGCGGTCGCGGTGAGCGATGCATTTTTAACCAAGGGTATGATCGTGTCCACAAAAGGTAGAGTGGACGACTCGCGCCTGAAGTTCACCGCCACCCCGGCGGACTATCTGGATGGCGCACCCATGGTCGTGCTGGTCAACGAGGGTTCCGCCTCGGCATCGGAGATCGTGGCGGGAGCGTTGCAAGACCACAAACGCGCGGTGATCATGGGGACCAAAACGTTCGGCAAGGGGTCGGTACAGACGATTCTGCCGATGAACAACGGCGCGGCGCTTAAAATCACCACGGCCCGCTATTACACACCGAACGACCGCTCTATCCAAGCTTCCGGAATCACGCCCGACGTCGTGGTGGAGGATCTAAAGTTTACCCGCGATGAAGCTACGTCGGCGTCGCGCGTCCGCGAAGCCGATCTCGCCCGGCATCTAACCAATCCCGATGAAGCGACCGACGACGGGGATGGGCAGCCGGAAGCAAAGTCCTCCGGCGTAGCGCCGTCGGTGGATGAGGATTTTCAGGTACGCGAGGCATTGAATCTGCTGAAGGGCGTGAATATCGTTCGTTCGCAACAGAGCGGTTAGTCGTCGGAGTCCGTGAAAGCGGAGTTCTTCAACGTACCCGAGCTCGACAGCAAAACCGCAATCGGCTGAGTAGGCCCGAAATGCGACAGGATGATCAGTGCGATCACAGTTATCGGTACGCACAAGAACATTCCCGCGATCCCCCAAATGCTGCCCCACAGGGCCAGTGACAGCAACACGACCAAAGGGCTGAGGTTCAGCGTGCTGCCCATGAGCCGTGGCTCGATCACATTACCGAGAATGAATTGGATCACCGCCAGACTCGTTGCGACAATGACGAACGGCGTGAAGGTATCGAACTGGATCAGTGTCAACAGCGCCGGAAACACGGTAGCCACTATGGACCCGATCGTGGGAATGAAATTGAAAAGGAAAATCGTGAACGCCCAAAATTCAGCGTAGTCCACACCCACCAACCTCAGTACTACATAACCAAGCACACCGGTAGTAATACTCACCGTAGTTTTGATCGAAATATAGCTCTGAATCTCTGCTTGCAGGTGCTCCATCAGGCGCTGTACTTGCTGCCGTCGCGCGGGCTGCGGAAACAACGTCGCGATCTTCAAATCGAAGGTGTGCTGTTCGAACAAAAGAAACGCGATGTAAATCACAATCAAACCGATATTTCCGATAATGCCGGTCAACGCACCGGCGAGCGAGGTGATAGCGGGTGCGATATCTATTTTTTCGACGAGCTGGCCCACAGTGGGCACCTGCTGCAGGCCGAACAACTCGGAAAGTTTGGTGATCAGGCGGTCTAGGTTGGTTTTGTAACCCGGCGCCGCGGCGGCGATGTCGGCGATGTTGCTCTCGATCATGTCCACAATCAAGGCGGTGACGACGGTAATGGTCACTACCGAACACAGCAATGTCACCCAGTTCACGCGGTTACCCGCCAGACGGAAGATCCGCGCATACCAGCGGCTCAACGCGTTGATGATGTACCAGATCATGACCGCTACGGCGAATGGCACGAGCAAGTTCTTGCCCACTGCAAGCACGTAAAACACCACTACGGTAGCGATAATCGCCACCGACACTGAGATCGATCTGGAATATTCCATTACGCTCGATGAGCCGGTATCGAAACGCTCGGACTTACGATTACACGTCAGCGATCGGCTAGAAAAGTCCGAGCTCGAGTCGTGCCTCTTCCGTCATCATGTCTTGAGTCCAGGGAGGATCCCACACGAGCTCGACGTGGGCGTCCACCACACCCTCCACCTCACGCACCGTATCCTCGACGGTACCTGGAAAAGTCTGCGCCACCGGACACCCGGGCGCGGTGAGGGTCATATCCACTTTGACGTTTCCCGAATCGTCGATGTCGATCGCATAGATCAACCCGAGGTCATAGATATTGACCGGAATCTCGGGGTCGTACACGGTCTTCAATGCAGCGACGATGTGTTCTCGGAGCGTGTCATCGCAAGCGACGTGCGACTCAACTGCGGGTGTGGATGGAGACTCTGACATACTCGGGCTTCGAATCGGTTTCAACATAGCATTTCACGAGCTTTGGCGATGCCGGCGAACAGCGCATCCACCTCTTCCCGGGTATTGTACATGGCGAACGACGCGCGCGCCGTACCTGGGATTTCGCATTTCTGCATCACGGGCATGGCGCAGTGGTGCCCGGTACGAATCGCGATTCCCTGCATGTTTAAAATCGTTCCAACATCGGAAGGGTGCGCCTCCCCCAGCAAGAACGACAAAATACTACATTTGTACTTGGCCGTGCCGATGACCCGCAAGCCTTCGACCTGCTGGGCGCGTTCGGTCGCGTACTGTAGGACGCCTCGCTCATGGGCTGAAATCGCGCCAAGACCCTGGTGCTGCACATAGTCGATCGCCGCTCCCAAACCGATCCCTCCCGCAATATGCGGTGTGCCGGCCTCGAACTTGTACGGCAAATCGTTATAGACGGTGCGCTCGAAACTGACGTGCTTAATCATTTCTCCGCCCCCCTGATAAGGCGGCATGGCGTCGAGCAGTGCCTGCTTGCCGTACAACACTCCGATACCGGTAGGACCGTAAAGTTTATGGCCGGAAAACGCGTAGAAGTCGCAATCGAGGTCCTGCACGTTAACCTGAATATGGGCGACCGCCTGGGCGCCGTCGACCAGCGTTACCGCACCCACGTCGTGGGCCTGGCGCACCATCTGCTTCACTGGGTTAATCGTCCCCAGCGCGTTGGAGACGTGGGTGAACGCCACGATTCGCGTTCGCTCGCTCAAGAGTTCCGGAAATCGCTCACCTTCCAGTTCACCGTTCTCGCGAATCGGCACCACCTTCAACACTGCGCCGATCTGCTCGCACAGGAGTTGCCACGGTACGATGTTGGAGTGGTGCTCCATTTCGGTGACGAGAATCTCGTCTCCGGCGCCCACGTTCTCCCGCCCATAAGACTGGGCGACCAGGTTGATCGCTTCGGTCGTGCCCTTTACGAATACGATCTCCGAACGATCCGCCGCATTCAGAAACGCCTGCACCCTGTCGCGTGCTCCTTCGAGCTCCGCAGTGGCTCGCTGGCTCAATTCATGCACACCGCGGTGCACGTTTGCGTTGTCCAAAAAATAGTAACGTTCGAGTTTCTCTACGACGGCTGCCGGCTTCTGCGTCGTCGCACCGTTGTCCAGATACACGAGTGGTTTACCGTTTACGTCCTGGTGGAGAATCGGGAACTCGCCCCGTACACGATCGATATCGAACCCCTGGTCGTTCAGCGGAACGACGCGTGTCGCAGTCATGCGTCAACGCACCTCGCCGGCAGCCGCTGCGCCGAACAACTGATCCGGAAGCATTTGCTCCAGGCGGCGCTGCAGGGGGGCCAGATCAAACCGACTGATGATTTCGCTCGCGAACGCATAAGCAAGCAGGCTCTTCGCCGCTTTTTCGTCAATGGCGCGCGACCGCAGGTAGAAGATCGCGGCCTCATCCAACTGACCGACCGTGGCGCCGTGCGAGCATTTGACCTCGTCCGCGTAGATTTCGAGTTGCGGTTTGGCGTCCACCTCCGCATTTGGCGACAACAAGAGGGTTTTGTTCTCCTGCTCGGCGTCGGTGTGTTGTGCATCCGGATGGACCACGACACGCCCCCGAAATACGGCGCGTCCACGGCCGCTCAATACGCCGCGGTAATACTCACGGCTCGTGCAGTGTGCCGCCGAATGATCGACGTGGGTGAAGTTGTCGACATGCTGCTGATCGGAAGCCAGATACAATCCGAGCAAGTCGCAATGCGCACCGGGCGCCTCCAGAACCGAACGGATCTCATTGCGTACGAGTTTGCCGCCAAGCGCAATATTGTTGTTTCTGACCCGGCTGTCCTGCTGCTGGCGAATGTACAGACCGCCCACGTGGAAGGCGCTTGCATTGCTTTCCTGAAGCTTGTAGTGATCGATCACAGCGCCCGGCTCGGCCACCAGCTCGGTCACGGAATTGGTGAGTTCGGAACGGTCGTTGAGAGATACGTAGCGTTCTACGATCGTCGCCCGACTGCCCGCGCCCGCCAGAATCACGTTGCGCGGCTGCGCCAATAAGGCCTCGGATTCCGCGGCGGTGACATACAGAAGTTCGATGGGTCGTTCCACCACCGTTCCGGGCGCCAGGACGACGCACGCACCGTCGTGCAGGAACGCACCGTTCAAGGCCGCAAAGCCGTGCGCATCGGCCGAAGCGCAGCGGCCGAGGACCGCATCAATGCGTTCGGCGTACGCGTCGGGGATATCCCCGAGTCCGCCAACGAAGGCGCCGTCCGGAAGGTCCTCGAGGTCGCCGGCATCATGGGCAAACCCACCGTTGACATACACCGCGCACACTGCATCTAGCCCGGGAATCACGATGTCTGCGAGCCGTGCGCGCTCTGCGTCACTCAGTTGCGCGCTACCGGTATTGAAGGTCTCCTGTTGCAGCGGCCGCACGCTCGTGTACTTCCAGTCCTCGTCGCGGGTGGTGGGAAAGCCGAGTGCGGCGAAGAGATCCCGGCCCCGCGTGCGGATTCGGGCCACCGATTCACGACCGGCGGGCACCCGGGCCGCGAAATCGGCCTGTGCGTCCAGGTATACCTGAAGCGGTTCCGCCCGGCTCATGCGCCGGACCCGGTGTGCGCACCGCTGTGCGCTTCGATCCAACCGTAGCCGTGTTCTTCGAGTTCCAAGGCCAAGTTCTTATCGCCCGATTTGATGACCCGCCCGTGAGCCAGGACATGGACGAAATCGGGCACCACATAGTCGAGCAATCGTTGATAGTGGGTGACCAGCAGGATCGCACGGTCTTCGGCGCGCAGCGCATTGATCCCTTTGGCCACGATCTTCAGAGCGTCGATATCGAGTCCCGAATCCGTTTCGTCCAGGATCGCCAGCCGGGGTTCCAGGACCGCCATTTGCAAGACTTCGTTACGCTTCTTCTCACCCCCTGAGAAGCCTTCGTTGATGGACCGGTGCAGAAACTCTTCTTTCATCTCCACCATTTTGAGTTTTTCCTTGACGAGCTTCAGAAACTCGATTGAGGACAATTCCTTAAGCCCACGGTACTTGCGTATCGAATTGATGGCTGCCTTCAGCAAGTACACGTTGCTGACACCGGGAATTTCAACCGGATACTGAAACGCCAGAAATATCCCCTCGCAGGCACGCTCTTCGGTGGCGAGTTCGAGCAGGTTTTTTCCCGCGTAGGTGATCGATCCTCGAGTGACGACGTAGTTGTCCCGACCGGCGAGTACGTTTGCGAGCGTGCTTTTCCCCGACCCATTGGGCCCCATAATGGCGTGCACCTCGCCGGCCTGCACGTTCAGATCGATCCCTTTCAGGATCGGTTTGTCGTCCACGGTGACGTGTAGATTGTTGATTTCGAGCATAAGATTAAGGTTCCGACATCTGCGTTTTGCCCCGCTCGACGCGGCACAGGGAGAACGGTGCGGGTGGCATGCGGTGCGCGCTAACCCACGGCACCCTCAAGACTGACATCCAGAAGCTTCTGCGCCTCCACGGCGAATTCCATCGGTAGTTCCCTGAACACCTCCTTACAGAATCCGTTGACGATCATGGATACCGCGTCTTCCTCCGATAACCCCCTCTGCATGCAATAAAACAGCTGGTCTTCACCAATCTTGGAAGTCGTCGCCTCATGTTCCACCTGCGCGCTGGGATTGCGCACCTCGATGTAGGGGAACGTGTGTGCACCACACCGATCGCCCATGAGCAGGGAGTCGCACTGGGAATAATTGCGCGCGTTGTCGGCACCTTTTTGAATCTTCACCAACCCGCGGTAGGCGTTTTGCCCGTAGCCTGCGGAAATCCCCTTCGATATGATCGTGCTGCGCGTGTTCCTGCCGAGATGAATCATTTTGGTTCCGGTATCCGCCTGCTGCCGATTATTGGTGAGCGCGACGGAGTAGAACTCGCCCACCGAGTGGTCTCCCTGCAGGATGACGCTGGGGTACTTCCAGGTGATGGCCGAACCGGTCTCCACCTGGGTCCAGGAAATTTTCGCATTCGCACCACGGCACGCACCACGTTTGGTCACAAAGTTGTAGATCCCGCCACGACCCTCGGCATCGCCCGGATACCAGTTCTGTACGGTGGAATACTTGATTTCGGCGTCCTTCATCGCCACCAGCTCGACGACCGCCGCATGGAGTTGATTCTCATCCCGCATCGGCGCCGTGCACCCTTCCAGGTAACTGACGTAGGCGCCCTCGTCGGCAACGATCAGGGTGCGTTCGAACTGACCGGTGTTCATCGCATTGATGCGGAAGTAGGTCGACAGCTCCATCGGGCAGCGCACGCCCGGGGGAACGTAGACGAACGAACCGTCGCTGAATACCGCCGAGTTCAGGGCGGCATAAAAGTTGTCGCCCGCCGGCACGACGCTCCCCAGGTACTGCTTTACCAGCTCAGGGTGCTCCTGCAGCGCCTCGGAAAATGAACAAAATATCACGCCTGCTTCCGCGAGCTTTTCCCGGAACGTCGTCTTGACGGAGACGCTATCGAACACGGCATCCACGGCGACCCCGGCCAGCGCTTTCTGCTCCTCGAGCGGAATGCCCAGTTTCTCGTAGGTCTCGAGCAGCTTCGGATCTACCTCGTCCAGGCTCTTGGGGCCGTCTTTCTTCTTCGGTGCGGAATAATAGCTGATGGACTGATAGTCGATGGGTGGATATTTCACCTGTGCCCAGACCGGTTCGGACATCTTCAGCCAGCGGCGGTAAGCGTTGAGCCGCCACTCGAGCATGAATTCCGGTTCACTCTTCTTCCTGGAAATCACCTCGATCACCCGCTCATCGAGTCCGGGCGGGAGGGTATCCGCGTCGATGTCGGTATAAAAACCTTCCTTATAGTCGCGCTTGACCAGCGAATCGATGGCCTTCGTGTTCGCGCTCATCAGACCTCCAGCATGTTCTTCGTGCGCGGCTCCACCGGTGCCGTCACCGTGTGTTGTCCGCTGCGTCCATTCCAGGCGTCCTGCCGAGCCGCGACTTCCTTGACGCTCGGCCACTGAATCACTTCGCCTAAAGTAATGCGGTCCAGAAAATCATACAACTGCTGCGACAATTGCGACCAAAGTGTATGGGTCAAACACCGTTCGCCGTCCTGACAATTCTCGTCGCCGCCACAACGCGTAACGTCCACCTTCTCGTCGACCGCTGCGATAATACGCGCGATGGAGATCTCAGTGGCCGGTTTGGCGAGCCGATAGCCGCCGCCCGGCCCGCGTAAGCCACGCACCAGACCCGCTTTTCTAAGCGCCGCGAAGAGCTGCTCCAGATAAGACAGCGAGATATGTTGACTCGCCGCGATTTCGTTTAGCGTCACCGGCCCCGACCGCTCGTGAATCGCGAGATCAAGCATGGCGGTGACCGCATAACGACCCTTGGTCGTGAGTCTCATAGTCATTTCCTCGGTTTTAAGAATTGGATCGACCAATTCTTGAGCACGTTAGTCGGGAATAGAATAAAAAAACCGAGTAAATCAGTCAAGATTAGATCAGCGCCGCCCCCCCGGCCAAGCCAACACCAGTATCGCCACGCCCAGCGCACCCAGCACCCAGGTGCTCAACGGGGCCCCATACACGACACGCGGCGCGTAACCGTCCAAGGCCGCCAACACGGACGCCGACAGAATCAGCGCCACCGCGATCGCCGCCATGAACTGCCGCCGCTGGCCGGCAACCAGCGTGCGACGTAGTCGCGCGATCTCGCGCGCCCGGTAATCCTCCGCCGCCGTCTCGTCGTGCATTTTGCGCAACAGTCCATGGGCGAGCGCCGGAATTTCCGGCAATATGCGGCCCCATTTCGGTAGCTCCCGTTTTAGTCCCGCGCGCAGTGCGCGCGGGCCGACCTGTTCACTCATCCAGCGCTCCAGGAACGGTTTCGCGGTCTCCCACAGATCCAGCTCCGGGTACAGCTGGCGGCCGAGTCCCTCAATGTTGAGCAGGGTCTTCTGCAACAACACCAGCTGCGGTTGGATCGGCATTTCGAAACGGCGCGCGGTCTGGAATAACTGAATCACCAGACGGCCAAACGAAATTTCGTGGAGCGGCTTGGCGAAGATCGGCTCGCACACGGTACGCACGGCGGCTTCGAACTCTTCGATCCGCGTTTGCGGCGGAACCCACCCGGCGCGCAGGTGGGCTTCGGCGACCGCCCGGTAGTCGCGGTTGAAGAAGGCGAGAAAATTCTCTGCCAGATAACGCTTATCCCCCTCCCCGAGGGTGCCCATGATACCGAAGTCCACCGCCCGGTACTGGCCGGAGGGGGACACGAAGATATTGCCCGGGTGCATGTCCGCGTGAAAAAAACCGTCGCGAAACGCCTGGGTGAAAAAGATCTCGACACCGTCATGGGCCAGTTTACGCATATCGATTCCCGCCGCCTTGAGCGCCGCGACGTCGCGGATCGGGATACCGTCGATGAACTCCATCACCATGACGCTCTGGCGCGTGTGGTCCCAGTAGATTTCCGGGACGTAGATCGTCTCAGCGCCGAGGAAATTAGAGCGCAACTGACTGGCGTTGGCGGCTTCGCGCCGCAGGTCCAGCTCGTCATGCAGAGTCTTGTTGAACTCGTCGATCACCTCTACCGGGCGCAGGCGCGGCCCCTGGTCCCAGTAACGTTCCGCGAGACCGGCGAGCGTGTAGAGCAGCGACAGGTCGCGCTCGATGATCGTTTCGATCTGCGGGCGCAGCACCTTGACCACCACCTCCGTGCCGTCCAGCAGCCGCGCGCGGTGTACCTGCGCCACCGACGCCGAAGCCAACGGTTCGGTGGCGAACTCGGAAAAATGTGACGCCAGGGGTTCACCATATGCCGCTTCGATGGCGGCCGCCGCGACGGTCCCGGGGAACGGCGGTACTTGGTCTTGAAGCTTGCTGAGTTCGCGGGCGATGTCCTCGGGCAGCAGGTCCGGGCGTGTGGACAACATCTGTCCAAACTTCACGAAGATGGGCCCCAGCTCTTCCAGGGCACGGCGCACGCGTACCCCGCGCGGGGCGCGGGGCACCCGCCGCCAGCGTGACGGTCGTAGATAGGCGAGGTAGCGGTACGGGCGAAACAGGTGCAATGCGGTCGCGAAATCATCCAGATCGTGTTTGATCAGGACTTGGGTAATGCGCAGCAGGCGAAAGAGCTTGAACGAGGCAGCCATCAGTACTCAGTCTCGAGACGCGCAATGCGTTGCGCCAGGCGCTCCACATCAGCGCGGAGCTCGTCGACCTCGGCGACGAAACGCCGCACCTGTACCGGTCGCGCCAGAACCGGGTGCTCCTCCTGCAAGGCCTCGGCTAAATCGTGCGCCAGATTGGCGCCCGCCTGCAGCGACCACGCACGCAGCTGACGCACGGCCGCGTGCACTCGATAAGCCGCCGTATCACCCACGTATTTTGCCAGCGGTTCCTCAAGATCCATGTCGAATTCGCGGACGATTTTTTGGAACGCGCGTCCGACCTCCACGTCCCCCTGAATCTCGATCGTCCGCTCCTGAAACACCGCGAGGCCGTCTCCCGCGACCAGCCTGGCAAAAGCGGGCAGCGACCCGCGTAAGGTGACGTCCGGCGCCCGGTCCTCCGCGGTCAAGGCGAGCCCGCCTTCGGTGACGACCAGGCACACACGCGTGGCGCCGGAGACCTCAAAACAGAGGACCTTACCCTCAAGCGCACGTAGCTTGGGCGCTGCCTCCGGGTCCAAGGTCAGCAGGCGGTTCACCAGGTCTTCGATCAGGTCGGTAGACATCGGCGTGGAGTGTTGTACTCGATGGCGGGACAAGTGGCCGCTCGGGCGGCTCAATACTTATACCCGACGTGCAACGCCACGATGCCGCCGGTTAAGTTGTGGTAAGTCACGTCCTCGAACCCCACATCCTCGAACATGCGTTGCAGGACGTCCTGCGGCGGTTGCCGGCGGATCGACTCGACCAGGTAACGATAGCTGTCCGCGTCCCCCGCCACCCGGCCACCAAGCCGGGGCAACACTGAAAATGAGTAGGCGTCGTACAGGCGTGCCAGGATGCGTGAGGTCGGCGCGGCAAACTCCAGGACCAATAACCGCCCGCCAGGCCGCAAGCAGCGAAACATCGAGCCCAGCGCGCGTTCCTGGTGCGTCACGTTACGCAATCCAAAGCCGATGCTGACGCAATCGAAATAGTTGTCGCTGAACGGTAAACGCTCCGCATCGGCACGCACGAATTGAACGTTCGCCACCTGCCCGGCGTCCACCAACCGGGCGCGGCCACGCGCGAGCATCGCCGCGTTGATGTCGGTTACTATCAAATGGCCGGAGGCTCCGAGCCGCGCGGCGAAACGCGCAGCCAAATCGCCGCTACCCGCCGCGACGTCCAGGACCCGTTGTCCCGGGCGCACACCGCTGCGCATTACGGTGTACCGTTTCCACGCACGATGTGCCCCGAACGACATGAGATCGTTCATCAGATCGTAGCGGTCGGCGACGGAATCGAAGACGCGGCCCACCAGGTCGGCTTTCTCCACTTCCGGGACCTCGCGGAAACCGAAATGCGTGCGGCCCATGCTCAATCCGCCCCGGACATCATGCCGTCGTACTCCTGGGGCGCGCGCCGGTGACCGGCTTCGGCAAGTCGCGCAATATAGGTCTGCCAGTAGTCACGACGATTGACGGCGAGCTCGTACAAGGTATCCCAAGAATAGATCCCGGTATCGTGACCGTCATCGAAACGGAACAGGACCGCGTACGTGCCTACGGGCTCGATGGCGACGATATTCACGCGTTCTTTGCCCACCTGCAGGACCTCCTGTCCGGGCCCGTGACCGCGCACCTCGGCAGACGGCGAGTAAACACGCAAGTATTCGCACGGCAGTTCACAACGGCTGCCGTCGTCGAACACCACCTCGAGCACGCGTTGTTTCTGGCGCAGCTTGATGTCGGTGGGCTTGGGGGTACGATCGTTCATCGATAACGTGGCCTGGTGGATTCGGGCAGCGGATTATAACGCCCCGGACGCAGCGCTCCACCCACCGCGGTCACCGTTCCCCAACCAACCACCGTGCCATCTGGCCCGCGTAGTAGGTCAATATTCCGTCGGCCCCCGCACGCTTGAACGCCAGCAGCGCTTCGCCGACCACGGCGCGCTCTTCCAACCAGCCCCGCTCCGCCGCCGCTTTGAGCATCGCGTACTCGCCACTCACTTGGTACACGCAAGTCGGTACACCGAATCGCTCCTTGACGCGGCGCACGACGTCCAGATACGGCATGCCGGGCTTCACCATGACCAGGTCCGCGCCCTCCTGGATATCGAGCTCCACCTCGCGCAACGCCTCGTCCGAGTTCGCCGGATCCATCTGATAGCTGAATTTGTCGGCTCCCTTAAGGCTGGCCGCCGACCCCACTGCGTCGCGGAACGGTCCGTAAAAACTGGACGCGTACTTCGCAGAATACGCCAGAATTCGCACGTTCGTATGGCCTTCGGTTTCCAAAGCGCGGCGAATCGCCCCGATACGGCCATCCATCATGTCCGAAGGGGCGACCACGTCGGCCCCTGCAGCAGCGTGCGATAACGCCTGGCGCACCAGCACATCCACCGTCTCATCGTTCACCACGTATCCGTGTGCGTCGATCAAGCCATCCTGCCCGTGGGTGGTGAACGGGTCGAGGGCGACGTCGGAAATCACGCCGAGCTCGGGGAGCTGTGCTTTCACGGCACGAATCGCCCGCTGGGCCAGTCCGTCCTCGTTGTAGGACTCTTCGGCGTGGTTGGATTTGCGCGCCGCCGGGACTACCGGGAACAGCGCGACCGCCGGAATACCCAGCGCGTGCAACTCAGCCGTGTGGGCCACCAACCGATCCACGGTGAGTCTTTCGATTCCCGGCATCGAGGGCACCGCTTCGCTGGTGTTTTCGCCCTCCATGACGAACAGCGGTTGAATCAAGTCCGATACGGTGAGGTGGTTCTCGCGCATCAACCGGCGCGAGAAAGCGTGGCGGCGCATACGCCGCATGCGGGTTCGTGGATACTCAATCATACAATCGCGACCATTTCTATGCGTTGTCGACTTTCGAATACCGACGGCAATTCAAATCGTCCGCATGACCCGGGCCTTGCAGGCGCGGGAGAATATGGGACAATCCGCGGCTCGATCGGAAAGCGATTATGACCGAAATACCCGATTTTTCCGAAACCGAGCTGCGCAGCACCGAGTGTCCGATCAGGCATGCGCGCGCCGGATAACTCGGGTTACCGGTACCTGGACCTCACTCTGCCGGTGGTCGGTCAAAGTACGATGAACAGTACCCATAGGGAGGATCGAGCAGTATGACACAGGTTAAGAATGCATTTTACGCCCAATCGGGCGGCGTAACCGCGGTGATCAACGCCTCGGCATGCGGAGTAATCGAAACCGCGCGCAAACGGAAAAACAAGATCGGTAAAGTGTACGCCGGTAGAAACGGGATTATCGGCGCGCTCACCGAAGACCTCATCGATACGAGCAAGGAAAGCCGTTATGCCATCGCGGCGCTCAAACACACACCTTCCGGCGCCTTCGGTTCGTGCCGGTATAAACTCAAAGGCCTCGATGAGAATCGCGCCCAGTATGAACGCTTGATCGAAGTCTTCGCCGCCCACGACATCGGGTATTTCTTCTACAACGGCGGCGGTGATTCTGCGGATACTTGTTTAAAGGTCTCGCAACTGTCCCAGTCGCTCGGCTACCCGATACAGGCGATACACATTCCGAAAACCGTCGACAACGACTTGCCGATCACCGACAACTGTCCGGGTTTTGGATCGGTGGCCAAGTACATCGCGGTTTCCACCCGCGAAGCAAGTTACGATGTGGCCAGCATGGCGAAAACCTCGACCAAAGTGTTCGTGGTGGAAGTGATGGGGCGCCATGCCGGATGGATCGCCGCTGCGGGGGGGCTGGCGGCCGACGCGCGCAACGATCTGCCGATCGTCATCCTGTTCCCGGAAGTCGAGTTTGATGAGAAACGGTTCCTCGGTGTCGTACGCAACAAGGTAGAAAGTTACGGTTATGTCTCCGTGGTGGTATCCGAGGGAGTCCGCAACGCAGACGGAAGGTTTCTCGCTGATGCCGGCACCCGCGACGCGTTCGGGCACGCCCAACTGGGTGGCGTCGCACCGGTCATCGCCCAGTTGGTCAAACGCGAACTGGGTTACAAGTACCACTGGGCGGTGGCGGACTACCTGCAGCGCGCGGCGCGACACATCGCCTCCAAAACCGACGTCGATCAGGCGTATGCGGTCGGCAAGGCCGCCGTCGACTTCGCCTTAGCCGGAAAAAACGCCGTCATGCCGGCCATACAACGCACCTCGAACAAGCCCTACCGCTGGAAAATCAGTGAAGCGAAATTGTCGCGGGTTGCCAATGTAGAGAAGATGATGCCGAAGAACTTCATCTCCCGGGACGGCTTCGGCATCACGAAGAAATGCCGGCAATACCTTGAGCCGCTGATTCGCGGTGAGGACTATCCGCCTTATGAGAACGGTATGCCCAAGTACGTGCAGCTCAAGAATACGCCGGTCGCGAAAAAGCTGAATCGCAAATTCGAAATCTAGTAGCGTTGTTCACCGCTCTCGACCCGCAAGTCGCCGGATACGCGTGACCTGCAGCGGTCGCGGCACACGACCGTACGGTCTCGTAGCCTCGACTCGTGAGTCCCGGACCGCACCCCATGCGCATGGTTCGCGTCCCGCGGCCCGCAGTTCCGGTATTGGGACGCAAAAAAGCCCGTGGTTCAGCACGGGCTTTTCCGCATTCTCGCTTCAGTTACCGAGCTCGAGCATCAATGCAGCAAGGGCGCGATGACCAGGCTTACGATCGCCATGACGTTGATCAGAATGTTCATCGATGGGCCCGAGGTGTCCTTGAACGGATCACCCACCGTGTCGCCGACCACGGTCGCCGTGTGCGTCTCCGAGCCCTTGCCGCCATGGTGTCCACGCTCCACGTATTTCTTGGCATTGTCCCAGGCGCCCCCGGCGTTGGCCATGGTGAGCGCCAGCAGGACGCATCCGAGCAATGCACCGCCGAGCATACCGCCCAGCGCCGCCGGGCCCAGCACAAAACCCACCACCACCGGCGCTGCAACCGCCAGCACCCCCGGCGGGACCATGCGTCGTAGCGCCGCGTTCGTGGCAATCTCGACGCAGCGCGCCGTATCCGGCTCCGCCTTCCCTTCCAGCAACCCCGGGATCTCCTTGAACTGGCGACGTATCTCCTTAATCATATCGAACGCCGCCACACCGACCGCGGTCATCGTCATGCTGCCCACCAAGAACGGGAAGATGCCGCCGATGAACATGCCCACCAGTACTCGCGGGTCGTTGATCTGCAGACTGAATCCATCGACCTGCACCGACACCGTCTCGATATACGCAGTGATGATGGCCAGCGCGGCCAGCGCCGCGGCACCGATCGCGAACCCTTTGCCGATCGCCGCCGTGGTGTTACCGAGTTCGTCCAGCGAGTCGGTGATCTTGCGCGTGTCTTCACCAAGCCCCGCCATCTCGGCGATACCGCCGGCGTTGTCCGCCACCGGACCGTATGCATCGATGGCCATGGTGATACCCACCGTGGCCAGCATGCCGACCGCGGCGATACCCACTCCGTAAAGCCCTACCAACTGGCTGGAGATCAATATGATCGCACTGATCGTCAGCAGTGGAATGACGACCGACTGCATACCCACCGCAATACCGGCGATGATCACGGTTGCCGGACCGGTTTCCCCGCCCTGGGCGATGTTTCGAATCGGCTTGCCGGCCGTGTAGTACTCGGTCACCAACCCGATGATGATCCCGCCGGCGGCTCCGACCAACACCGAGCCCCAGACGCCCATACGCGCGTCAACGACCGCGACCATCAACAAGGACGCGACGATGAACAACACCGACGCACCGATGGTACCGATACGCAACGCCACCTCGGGTGATTTGTCGGAATACTTGCTCACCAGGAAGATTCCGCCTATCGAGCACAGTATCCCCAAAGACGCCATTGCGAGCGGCAGGAACATCAAGGTCTCGCGGGCGCCCACCTGTTCCAACATAGCGGGGCTCATGGTCGACGCGATCGCGATGGTCGCGATCATGGAACCGCAATACGACTCGAAAATATCGGACCCCATACCTGCCACGTCACCCACGTTGTCACCGACATTGTCGGCGATGACGCCGGGGTTGCGTGGATCGTCCTCGGGAATCCCGGCCTCGACCTTGCCCACCAGGTCCGCGCCGACGTCCGCGCTCTTGGTAAATATGCCGCCACCCACACGTGAGAACAGTGCGACCGACGAGGCGCCCATACCGAAACCGTGGATGGTATGGGCGTGCTCCGGGTCACCGCCAAAGAACAGATACAGAATACCCAGGCCGAGCAGCCCCATCGCCGCAACGCTCAAGCCCATGATCGATCCGCCGAAGAACGCCACGGTCAACGCGGTAGGCGCACCGTGATCGTGGGCCGCCGTGGTCGTGCGGACGTTGGCTTGAGTCGCGGTGTACATGCCGATATAACCGGCGCTCGCCGAGCACGCGGCGCCGACCAGAAAGGCGAACGCCGTACCCCACCCGAGCGGCGAAACAACGATGAGAAACAGCACCACCGCACAGAATATGGCCAGTATCTTGTATTCACGGCGCATGAACACCATGGCACCGTTGTGAATAGCGCTACCGATATCGGCCACTTTACCGGAACCGCCCGGGTACGCCTTCACCATCTGGAAAATCCGGTAGGCACCGTACAGGCCCCCGATACCCAACAGCGTGGGAATTAACGCTTCAAACGACATGATTTCCTGAATCCTCCGAACAATAGGGGAGATTGACCGTCCCTGATTTTGACTATTCTAAAGATCGGTTGCTTTTTTGCTGTTCTTCCCTAACTGCACCATCCGACCCCGATCCACCGAATGGCGCGCTATCATAACGTACTTTTATCGGCGTATCAGGTCGCGAATCTTGACAAAGTCACCGTAACGGTGGGACCGGGGCCCTCTCGTCGCCGACGGGGCGTGCCGCAACCCCTTCAGATCCGCGCTCCCTGCGCGCTCCCCGCCCGGGGCCGAAAAGCAGACGTGCCCGCACAGGAAGAAGTCCACCGCAACGGCTGACGCCGATTCCCGGTGCCCGGAGCTTCAATCGCGCTTCTGCGCACGTGGATGAGCGCGGTCGTAAACCTTCGCGAGCTGCTGAAAATCAAGGTGCGTATACACTTGTGTCGTGCGGATATGGGCGTGGCCCAGGAGTTCCTGTACGGCGCGCAACTCCCCGCTCGACTCCAGCAAATGGCTGGCGAAACTGTGGCGCAGCGTGTGCGGACTGACGTGCACGCCGAGACCCTGGACTTTCGCCCAGTAGGCGACGCGCATCTGAATCGAACGCGACGAGAGGCGCCGTCCGCGCCGCGAGACGAACACTGCCTGCTCTTCTCCAGTCACCATTTGGCCACGCACCGCCAGCCAGTTTTGCAACGCAGATCGGGCGAACTTCCCAACCGGCAGCACCCGCGTTTTCGCGCCTTTTCCCGTTACCCGCACCAGGGCGTCGTGAAGATCGACATGCGCCAAATCCAGACCGGCCACTTCGGCAAGCCGCAATCCCGACGAGTACATCAATTCCATCATCGCCAGATCGCGAATCGCCAGGGGGCTTTTGTCTTTCACCGCCAGCAGCAGCGACACTTGGTCGACATTGAGCGTGCGCGGCAAGCGCTTGACGTCTTTGGGCGCGGCGATCCCGGCGAACGGGTTCGCCGACGCCAGTTTTTCGCGCTGCAAGTAGCGGTATAACCCGCGTGTGGCCGACAACACGCGTTGAATACTGCGTCCGGTCAGCCCCGACCGCTTGAGATGCGCCGCGAAGGCGCGCGCATGATGGGTCTGCAAGTCCGGCAGACATAGCGCTTCCTGACGTTGCACGAAGTCGGCGAGCTTTGCGAGGTCGCGGCGGTAGGCTTTCAGAGTGAACGGCGACAGGCGCCGCTCGGCGCGCAGATGGTCGAGATAACGCCGTACCCAGTCTTCGGCTCGCGCGCTCACACCGCTATTGCTTAGTAAGACAGCCTTTTCAACGTCACGCCGATGATCTCTCCCAGTCGGTCCAGATACAGCGTGCCGAGGTCGGCCCGAAACCGGTCCGTCTCTTCAACGCCCAACGCCAGGATACCGGCCGGGTCCCGCCCGCCTATCGGTATCAACGCGCAGGACCCCACGCGCGGCGCGTCCTGACGGAATAGAAACTCCAACGAATCCCTTGCCAGGCGATCATCACACACGCTCTGTCCGTGGGCGATCCGATCATACAGTTTGCGATATCGGGGATCGTCCTTATCGACTTCTTCCGCACGCTCGACGTGGTCGTCGGCGCGGGCGATCTTCAAGCTGACGTACGCGACGTCGAAAACCCGCGCCAGCCGCATCGGCAACCCGGACGCCAACTCACCCCTGTCACGAACCTCCAACAGTGCCACGCACGCGTGGTGCAAACGTTCCGTCAACGCTTCGTTGGCGCGCGCGGTGGACAACAATTTCTGCAACTGGCGGCGTGACCGCGAGTTTTCGTCGCGCAGCGCGCCGACCTGGCGTTCGATCAGCGATACCGAATGACCGGACTCGGGGTGCGGAATCGACAGAGCGGTGAGCAGTTCCGGATGGCGCGCGAAGAAATCTTTGTGGGCCGTGAGATAGGTTACGACGAGTTCTTCTTGGTCGTTGTTTTCGAGTTCGCTGGCATCCATGGTCTTTATCATTGTGTCACAAGGCATACCGTTAATTGACTCTCGGCGAGGGGATCGTCCCCTCGAACACGGTCGCGGACGGGCCGGTGAGATACACGGGATGGCCTTCACCGTCCCACGCGGTGCGCAACCGACCGCCGGGAAGCGCTATGCTGACCTCACGGTCCAGCAGGCCCCATTGGCGACCGGCCACCGCCGCGGCACAAGCGCCACTGCCACAGGCGAGAGTTTCACCGACGCCGCGCTCGAATACTCGCAGTTTTATGTGGCGCTCGTCCACCACTTCCATGAACCCCGCGTTCACCCGCTCCGGAAACGACGCATGGTGCTGCAGCCGTTCGCCGAGCTCCGCCACCGGCGCGCGCTCGACGTTCGGTACCACGTGTACCGCGTGGGGGTTACCGATGGAGAGTACCGCCATCTCCAACGTGCGGTCCCCCACCACCACGAAGTAGCGCTCCTGCCGGCCTGGCGCGGCGAACGGCACCGAACCTGGATCAAAAACGGGTATTCCCATGGCGACCCGCACGTCACCGTCGTCGAGCGCCTCCAATTCCAAACGACCGGCGAGCGTTTCCACGGTGATGTGACGCTTTTCCGTGAGACCCTGGTCGATCAAAAACCTTGCGAAACAACGCGCCCCGTTTCCACACTGTGTCACTTCGCCGCCGTCCGCGTTCACGATACGGAAACGAAAATCCGCGCCCGGTCGTGACGCACGCTCCGCAATTAGGATCTGGTCGCAACCGACCCCGAAATGCCGGTCGGCAATCCGCCGCGCGTCGGCTTGCGACAAAGACACGGTCTGACGCACGCCGTCGATGACAACGAAATCGTTTCCGAGTGCGTGCATTTTTGTGAATTTGAATACCATCGTAGGGATAAATCGGTATAGTCGGAGGTCAAAAGGTCCGAGGTTCGACCGGTATGTTAGCAGTAACCCTCACGTCCAGAACCCATTTCGCATGAAAGAGTCCATCGTCAAGCGCTTCAACGCCTTGAAGAACCACCCCAACCGTGCGCTCAGGATCTCCGCGGGCGTGCTATTGATTGTGGGCGGTCTGTTCGGGGTGTTACCGGTTCTCGGGTTCTGGATGCTGCCCCTGGGCTTGATTCTGTTGTCGGTGGACTTTGAATGGGCCAAGCGGGCGCACGTCAATTTACGCCTCCTGTGGCGGAAGATGCGTATGCGATGGCGCCAGCGCCCGGTCGCGGAACGCGACGACTGAGGGATCGTGTCACGGCAGGCGCCCGTACACCGCCAAGTGCCGGTCGCTCACCCGCTCCACGGTGAGGTACGCGAGCGACGCTTGACCCAGTTGCGCACGGACTTCCTCCTCCCGATACGCCGCCAGCAGCGAATTGAAGAAGTCCTGTCTGAGTACCGCCGGTTCTTGGCTCGCATACTCATCGACCAGTCGTTGCGCCGCCCGCCGGCTGGTCGGCCGGCGCAAGTCCATCACCAGCACCGCCGCTCCCGGCGCCGCACACGCACGCACCGCGCGCCACAACGCCTGTGGGTCGGCGAGATGGTGCAGCAGGCTGTTGCTGATCACCGCCTGACCGGCACCGCACAAACGGCGCGGGACCGGCGCCCCGCCGATGCGCCAGCAGCACCAGTCTATGCGTTCTTCGACCCCGTGCTCGGCGGCCAGGCGCCGAGCACGCTCGAGCATCGGTGCCGAACCGTCCACGGCGTACGCCTGCCAGCGCCGGTCCGCGCGCAGCAGGCGCACCGGGATGTCCGCCGGACCGCAGCCGAGATCCACCAGGCAACCGCCGTCAAACCCCGTCACGTACTGCCGAAACAAGGCGCAAAAGCGCTCGTTCGGCTCGGAAAAATCGGCGTTCGCGTAGGCCTCGACCTGTGGATCGCGGTCCATCAGTTCGGGTTCCGGAACGCGTTTCATGGCCGCGCCAAACCCCGGTAACCCCGACACCCCGGCGCAGCGCGTTTTCGTGTACGGGTCATTGCGGCGCGGGCAATCCCATCACCGGCTGCTCGGCGATGCCCCGTTCCTCGGTACACACACGACTGAACCGGTGTTCACGATGCTCGATCTGGGCCCCTATCCCGGCGTCGTGTGCGGCGGCGTGACCGCGGTAGTGGGCGAAGTGTATGCCATCGGTTACCGCATGCTTGAGCGCCTGGATCAATGGGAAGATTACCCGCTCACCTACGACCGCCGACGGATCTCCACCCGTTACGGCGACGCCTGGATATACCTGTACCGATCCAAAGACTCGGACGCCGATACGGTGGCAAGCGGCGATTGGGTGCGCCGCTGACCGCACCGGCGGGGTTCGACGGCATCGACCGGATGCCGACCGGCGACGCGGGGCGTTCGACCCGGCGTGCCTGGTAAGCGCCTCCGTTGCACGCCGGCTAGTCGTCTTGGATACCTTCCAGTAACCGGTACCAGTCGTAATCACCCCCGCCGAGCGCCAGAAACCACGGATTTAGGACCGACTCCTTATTGTATAAGAACGGCGACCCATCGCAGTTGACCAGCTTACCGCCCGCGCATTCCAGCACACATTGACCGGCGGCGGTATCCCATTCACTCGTTGGCCCCAACCGGGGATAAATGTCGCCCTCGCCCTCCGCGATCAGACAAATCTTCAGTGCGCTGCCCATATTGGCGACCTCGTAATCACCCTCGGCGGCCCGCAGGCGGTCGAGAAACTGTTGCACCGAGCCGCGCGCGTGCGAGCGGCTCGCCACCACCGTCGCCGCCCCCCCGGAGTAGTCGCGCACGTGAATCGTCCGCGGTGCGTCATCGCCGTCGACACGGAACGCGCCACCTTCGCGATACCCGTAGTGGCAACGTTGCTCTACCGGCGTATAAACGACCCCGAGCACCGGCGCCCCGTTTTCAATAAGCGCGATATTCACGGTGAATTCGCCGTTACGTTTGACGAATTCACGCGTACCATCCAACGGATCCACCAACCAGAAACGCTCCCAGGTACTGCGCTCAGCGTAGGGAATCGACGCCGACTCCTCAGAAAGAATGGGAATGTCGGGCGTCAGCCGTCGTAGGGCGGACACAATGATCCGGTGGGACCGTTCGTCCGCTCTGGTCAGGGGCGAACCGTCGGATTTCGTCTCGACATCGAAACCCCCCTCGTAGATTTCAAGAATCGCAGTTCCGGCCTGCCTGGCCAGTGCGACAACGTCGGGAATGAGTGCTGCCAGCGCTTGGGTGTTCGTCACGAATCGGCCTTTTTCTTGTGTAATTGGTTTAATAAGTATAGTGCCGCAATACTGCGTGCCTCCACGAAATCGTGCCGCGCCAGCAGACGATCGAGATCGTCGAGCTTCCACGGCACCGTTTCGATGGGCTCCGGTTCGTCGCCGGGCAACGAGGCGGGATACAGGTCTTCGGCAAGTACGACGTGGGTGGTAAAGTTAGCGTATCCCGGGGCCACCGACAAAGTTTTCATCAGCGTGAGCTTGGCGGACCCGTACCCGATTTCCTCCCGGAGTTCCCGATCCGCCGCCTGCTCCGGGGATTCGCCCTCGTCCATCAAACCTTTCGGAAAGCCGAGCTCATACCGTTCCACGCCGGCCGCGTACTCGCGCACCAAAGCAATCGTCCCTGCATCCAGGAGCGGAACGATCAACACCGCTCCCGTCGTGGAACCGATCAGCCGCTCATACTGTACGTGCTGCCCGTTGGCGAACACCAACTCGATCTCCTCAATACGGAACACGCGGGTTCTGGCGACCCACTCGCGACGCAACAGAACCGGTTTCTTCTTCATGATCGGTGGGAACGACGTTCGGTGGCGAGCGGCCCGGACCGCGTGCTATAAAAATACCTGCACCGGCGGCGTGTGGCGACGATGATAAACTGGAACACAATCGATACGGTTCTTCTGGACCTGGACGGCACGCTTCTCGACCTCAGTTTCGACAATCATTTCTGGTTGACCTACGTACCCTACTGTTTTGGTTGCCAGAACGACCTGGATATCGAGAGCGCGCGGGATTGTCTGTTTCCGATTTATCGTTCCGTCGAGGGTACGCTCGAATGGTATTGTGTGGATTACTGGTCGCGCACCTTGAATCTGGATATCGTAGCGCTCAAGGATCGAGTATCCCACAAGATCCGGGTCAGGCCCAATGCGGTGGGCTTTCTGGTTCAGTTGCGCGAACGCGGCCTCAATATTCGCCTGGTCACCAATGCTCACCAGAAGACGCTGGCACTGAAAATGCGTGAGTCGGCGCTCGCTCGGTATTTCGACATGATGATCAGCGCGCATACGCTGGGGACCCCGAAAGAGCACCCCGAGTTCTGGCTCCGGCTTTCTGCGCGACATCCTTTCGACCCGCAGCGCGCGCTCTTCATCGACGACAGCGTACCCGTACTGCGCGCCGCCCGCGACTTCGGAATCGGCTGCGTGCTGACCGTCTACCAGCCGGATTCGGCACAACCCGGCACCGAGTGCGAGGAGTTTCCCACCCTGCGGTGTTTCAGTGACATCATGCCGGTGGCGCGACCGCACGCCAGCACCACAAGCGCACCCAACACCCGCGACGACGCCGCCCACCCTTACCGCTAGCGACGCCCGGCAGACGTCGCCGCACGGGCGGTCCCGCGACCTCCAACATGGAAACTTGGTTTCCAGTTGGGGGTCGACGTTTCGCACCTGGGTTTCCGATCCGATCCGCGGCTGGTCGCCCATCGAAGTCATAACTCGCTGATAAATCACCGAAGTTTGTTCCTGGCACGGCGGTTGCATTGGGCACCGAGAGACTCAATCACTGCTTCGCGGCCCTACACCCGCCTTGCCAGAGGAGGACCCGGGATATGATCGAAACGTTTTACAGCGTCATGCGTCGCCAGGGAATCACGCGTCGCAGCTTCCTGAAATTCTGCAGCCTGACGGCGGCGGCAATGGGGCTCGGACCCACCATCGCGCCGAAAATCGCCCACGCCATGGAGACCAAACCACGCATCCCGGTGCTCTGGCTACACGGCCTGGAATGCACGTGTTGCTCGGAGTCCTTCATCCGTTCGGCGCATCCGCTGGCCAAGGACGTGATCCTTTCCATGATTTCGCTCGATTATGATGACACGATCATGGCCGCCGCAGGTCACCAGGCCGAAGTCATCGTTGACGAGGTCATCGAGGAGCACAAGGGCAACTACATACTGGCGTGCGAAGGAAATCCGGGTCTCGACGAGGACAAGACCGGGGGTATGTCGTGCATTATCGGCGGGAAGCCCTACACCGAGCAGCTACGCCGCGCCGCGAAAGACGCCATGGCCATCATTTCCTGGGGATCTTGCGCTTCCTGGGGTTGCGTTCAGGCGGCCCGGCCCAACCCGACGCGCGCCACACCGATCCACAAGGTCCCCGACATCGGTAACGCCCCGATCATCAAAGTGCCCGGTTGCCCGCCCATTGCCGAAGTCATGACCGGTGTCGTCACTTACATCCTGACGTTCGGCAAACTGCCGTCGTTGGATCGCCAGGGGCGGCCGCTGATGTTCTACAGCCAGCGCATCCACGACAAATGTTACCGGCGCCCCCATTTCGACGCCGGCCAGTTCGTCGAGGCCTTCGACGACGAGGGGGCACGCAAGGGCTATTGCCTGTACAAAGTCGGGTGTAAGGGCCCGACGACCTACAACGCCTGCTCCACGGTACGCTGGAACGGCGGGTTGTCGTTTCCGATTCAGGCGGGCCATCCGTGCATCGGGTGCTCCGAGGACGGTTTCTGGGACAAGGGCAGCTTCTACGATCGACTGACCAACATCCACCAATTCGGCGTCGAGTCCAACGCCGACCGCGTCGGAGGCACCGCGGCGGCCGTCGTCGGTGCGGCCACGGTCGCCCACGCCGCGGTTTCCGCCATCAAGCGCGCCCAACACAAAGGAGACCCGGATCAATGAGCATCAAAACGACGCCCAACGGCTTTACTCTGGACGACGCCGGCCAGCGCGTGGTGGTCGACCCGGTGACCCGCATCGAGGGGCACATGCGCGCCGAGGTCAACATCGACGAAAACAATGTGATTACCAACGCGGTGTCGAGCGGCACCATGTGGCGAGGCCTGGAGGTCATCCTCAAGGGCCGGGACCCCCGCGACGCATGGGCATTCACGCAGCGCATCTGCGGCGTGTGCACAGGCACCCACGCGTTGACATCGGTACGCGCGGTGGAGGATGCGCTGGGTATCACGATCCCCGAGAACGCCAACTGCATCCGCAACATCATGCAACTGTCACTGCAGGTGCATGACCACCTGGTGCACTTCTATCATCTGCATGCGTTGGACTGGGTCAATCCGGTCAACGCGCTGAAAGCGGATCCCCGGGCCACCTCGGCGCTGCAGCAGCAAGTATCCCCGCATCACCCGAACTCGTCGCCGGGTTATTTTCGGGACGTGCAGAACCGGCTGAAGAAGTTTGTCGAATCGGGTCAGTTGGGCCCGTTCCGGAACGGGTACTGGACCAACCCGGCGTATCTGTTGCCCCCGGAAGCCGACTTGATGGCAGTCACCCACTACCTGGAAGCGCTCGACTTTCAGAAGGAAATCATGAAGACACGCACCATTTTCGGCGGCAAGGACACGCACCCGAACTGGACAGTCGGCGGCACACCGTCTCCCATCAACGTGGACGGCGTCGGCGGCGTCGGGGGCCTGAACATGGTCAACCTCAACCAGGTGCACCAGATCCTCAAGGATACCAAGACCTTTATCAACCAGGTGCTGATTCCCGACATCTTGGCGGTCGGACAGTTTTACAAGGGCTGGCTGTACGGGGGCGGGCTGTCCGGTAAGAGCGTACTCAGCTATGGCGACATTCCTGACCGGGCCAACGACTACTCGGCCGGCAACCTTTTGATGCCGCGCGGCGCCATCATTGATGGCAACCTCGATGAGATTCACGAGGTGGATCTACGCGATCCGGAACAGATCCAGGAATACGTCCCGCACTCCTGGTACGACTATCCGGACGGCGTCAACGGCCTGCATCCGTGGGACGGTGTCACCGACCCGAATTTCGACGTCAGTACCGCCAAGGGCAGCAAGAACAACATCGAGCAGTTGGACGAGAACGCCAAATACTCGTGGATCAAGGCTCCGCGCTGGCGTGGCCATGCGATGGAGGTGGGTCCGCTCGCCCGCTACGTGATCGCCTATGCCAGCGGTCACGAGGAAATGACCGAGCAGATCAATCTGGTGCTGAAGACGCTCGACGTCCCCGTCGATGCCCTGTTCTCGACGCTCGGCCGCACCGCGGCACGCGCGTTGGAGGCCCAGTGGGCGGCGGAGAAACAACTGTATTTCTTCGACAAGCTGATGACCAATATCAAGAACGGGGATATCGCCACCCACAACGGAGAAAAATGGGATCCGGCGGATTGGCCGAAAGAGGCCAAGGGGGTCGGCTTTACCGAGGCCCCGCGCGGCGCCCTGGCGCACTGGATTCAGATCAAAGACACCAAGATCGAGAACTACCAGTGCGTCGTCCCGACCACCTGGAACGGCTCGCCGCGTGACGAGGCTGGAAACATCGGCGCTTTCGAAGCGGCGATGATGAACACGCGTGTCGAAGTGGCGCATGAACCGGTTGAAATCCTGCGTACGCTGCACAGTTTCGACCCCTGTCTGGCCTGTTCCACGCACGTCATGAGTGAGGACGGCACGGAACTGGCTAGGATCGACACTGCTCCCGTTGGCTCTTGAGGCGACCCTGGAGGCCCAGACTATGAGACATCTATCGATTCGACTGATTACCCTGTTGTGCGTTTTTCCGCTTTCCGGGCTGGCGCTGGCGCATCCCGGCGGCACCCCCGACACCGGCAGCCTGATCTCGGGTGTGGTGCATCCGCTCGCCGGTCTCGACCACGTCTTGACGATGCTCGCCGTGGGGCTCTGGGCGGGCGCGAGTGCGCGACCGCACGTGGTGTTACCGATCCTCACGTTCCCGTTTTTCATGGTTCTCGGTGCCGCGTTGGCCGGCCCGGTACTGCCGTACGGCGAAACCGGAATTGCCGTCTCACTGCTCGTCATGGGTCTGCTGGTGGCCACCGTCGTGCGGGCACCGACCTGGTTCGGTGTGGCGCTCATCGCGACCTTTGCGGTGCTGCACGGCGCTGCACACGGCGCGGCGATGCGGAGCGCGGAAATCCCGCTCGCGTTTGCCCTGGGGTTCTCGCTCGTGACTCTAGGCCTGCACGTGACCGGAATACGTCTGGCGCGTGCGATTCGGGAGACCGGCAAACTCTGGTCGCTGCGCGGCTTTGGCGTGCTCACCGGCAGCGCCGGCGTCTGGCTGCTGCTCGGCGCCTGATCCGGGTACCTGGACGGAGGATGCGAAATGACCACCAATGCGATTAGTTCACAACCGGCCATCTACGTTTACGAAGCACCGTTACGGCTGTGGCACTGGATCAACGCGCTCAGTATCGTCGTGCTCGCCGTGTCCGGTTGGTTGATCGGCAGCCCATTGCCGACGTTGCCCGGCGAAGCGAGCGACAACTTCCTCATGGGGTACATCCGCTTCGCCCACTTTGCCGCGGCGTACGTGTTCATGGTCGGGTTCGTGTTCCGCATTTACTGGGCGTTCGCAGGCAACCATCATGCCCGCCAAATGTTCCTGCCACCACTCTTTGACCGGGCATGGTGGGGAGGCGTCTGGCACGAAATCAAATGGTATGCGTTCATCGCCAAGGAACCGCGCAAGTACACGGGCCACAACCCGCTGGCAGTGCTGTTCATGCACTTCATGTTGGTGTGGGGCACGTTATTCATGATTTTTACCGGGCTTGCCCTGTACGGTGAAGGCGCCCAGGCCGGCAGCTGGCAGCACACCTGGTTCAGCTCCTGGCTCATACCGTTGTTCGGCCAGAGTCAGGACGTGCATACCTGGCACCATCTGGGCATGTGGTACATCTTGATCTTCGTCATGTTTCACGTTTACGTGGCGGTGCGGGAAGACATCATGTCCCGCCAAAGCCTGATCAGTACCATGATCAGCGGCTGGCGCATGTTCAAGGACAACCGCGAGGTGGATGACGGACACTAACCCGTATCGACGCTGCCCGGCACGAGCGCGGTCCGGTGCCGCGCTCGCGGCGCCACACAAGTCATGAGCGACCGCCACCACGCCGGTACGCCGGCATGGACGCGCTGACTTTACTGGAACGGGTATTGCTTTGGGCGCCACCGGTGTGGCTTGCGGTTTCCGTTCACGAGTGGGCGCACGGCAGGGTCGCTCTTTACTGCGGGGATCCCAGCGCGCGCCGGGCGGGGCGCCTGAGTGTGAACCCTTTCAAGCATATCGATCCCATCGGCTCGCTCCTGGTGCCCGGTGTCCTGCTACTGGTCGCCGATTTCGTGTTCGGCTGGGCGCGGCCGGTACCGGTCACGGTAACCGACCTCAACCGCCCCAGGCGCGACCTCGTTCTGGTGGCCGCAGCCGGACCGCTCGCCAACTTCGTGATGGCCCTGGTGTGGGCGTGCGCGCTCAACGTGGGCCTGTTACTCGGCGCATCGCAGTCGGCGACCGGGCTCATATTGGTGTGCATGGGCGCGGCGGGCGTATTCGTCAACGCGGTGCTCCTGGCGCTGAACCTACTCCCTCTTCCGCCCCTGGACGGCGGTCGGATCCTGGCGGGTCTGTTGCCGTGGCGATTCGGCGACCGGTTGTCGCGCATCGAGCCCTGGGGATTCTTGCTCATCGTAGCGGCGGTTGTGGCGGGGCTCGCCGGGCCTTTGTTGTGGCCGGTTATCGCGACCGTAATGGCGCTGGCCACGCACTGGGTCGGCGCTCCCGTGGAGCCGCTGATGCGTACCCTGACGATCATGCTTACCGGTCAGGGCACGCTGCCGTGAGCACGTCCACCGGCGACCGGCGTGAAACCCCGGCCAATCCTCGGCGCGCGCACGTTTTGGTTGGAACAAGGGTTCGTTTCGGTAGGAGGCGCGCGCCGGACGGCGTACTGAGATGTATAATACCTTTCCAGATTGGCATTAAATTGGAATAACGCTTTACATCTAGTTCCCGGCAGAACTCCGCGCTGCGCAAGTTTTCCTTTTGAAATTCAGGGCTTACATCGAAGACTCGACTTGGCACCGGCTTTGCATCGTCCCCTGGGGTAAGGCACGCGATCAAGGAAAGCCACTTTCCACCCGCGAGCGTGGCCGCCGGCCCGCAGGTTCGCCTGGAGGAAGAGACACAGTGCAAGCACCGACCTCGGTATTGGTACTCGGCATCGGCAACATTCTGTGGGCCGATGAGGGCTTCGGCGTCCGCGCAGTCGAGGCGTTACACCGGCGTTACGCCTTCTCCGATAACGTGACGTTGATGGACGGCGGCACGCAGGGCATCTACCTCGTACAGCACGTTCGATGCGCCGATATCCTGGTGGTCTTCGACGCCATCGATTACGGGGAGGCGCCGGGCACATTGCGCCTGATCGAAGGTCACGCGGTGCCTAAATACTTGGGTGCAAAGAAAGTCAGCCTGCACCAAACCGGTTTTCAAGAGGTCCTGGCCCTGGCCGACATGCTGGGCGACTATCCCCGGCATCTCCTCCTGGTCGGCGTGCAACCGGTGCGGCTCGAAGACTACGGCGGCAGTCTCAGCACGGAGGTCAAAGCGCGCATCGACCCCGCCCTAGGCGCGGCCCTGACCTGGCTCGAGGCGCGGGGTATCCAGGCCACACTGCGCGCACAACCCCTGCCGAAAAGCCAATCCATTGCGGGCGTGGAAATCGAGATGCAACACTACGAAGCGCACCGACCACCGCCGGACCAGGCTTGTCGGGTCGGCGACGGACGCGTACTGGGCTCGCGCCGGTACCGCGTGGCGTATCGGCCACATCCCGTGCAGAGTGGCGCTTTGCGCGTCGATGTCGACCAACGGAGCGTCGACTGATGTGTATCGGGATCCCCATGCGGGTGGTCGAAACCGGTGTTGGTTACGCATGGTGTGAGGGGCTCGGCCGGCGCAGCAAGATCGACACGCGTCTGGTCGGCGACCCGCCCGTAGGCACCTGGCTGTTGACCTTTCTTGGCGGTGCGCGCGAAGTGCTGTCGGGCGAGGATGCGGCCAAGATCACCGATGCCGTCACCGCCCTCGCGCTGGTCATGGAGGGCGAACAGGACGTCGATCATCTGTTCGCGGACCTGGTGGAGCGTGAACCCCGGCGGCCCCAAACCGCGCCGCCGCTGGCGGCTAGAACCGCTAAAGGAGACCGATGATGTTTTCAGCACCCGTTAACACCATGATTGCCCGTCACAACTATCCCGTGGTGGACGCTGCGGGTCTGGACAGCTTGGTCCGATCCCACGAGGAGGTGGTGCTGTTTTTCGCCGAGAACGCCGAGGTGTTTCCCGAAACCGACGATGTCGCCATGATCTTGCCGGAACTGGTGCACGCTTTCGGCGGTCGATTTCAGGCCGCGGTCGTCGCGGCCAGCGATCAGCGCAAGCTGCAGCGCCGTTACGGTTTCAAGCAGTGGCCCACCCTCGTATTCTTGCGTCGCGGCGAGTACCTGGGTGCTATATCGCGGGTGCAGGACTGGCGGGTCTATCTGGATCGAGTACAGGGGATATTGGCGTCGGCGCCGTCGGCACCCCCTGAGTACGTGCTGCCCACCCACCCCGCCGCGTGTCACGCGCCGGGAGGTGAGTGATGCGCAAGATCGACATACCAATCGTCGTCGGTCCGGGCTCGCAACCTGCCGATGACGACGGGCTGCGGCTCGACTACCTGCGCATGCCGTCGGGGATGGCGACGTATGCCATGCCCGATCTGCCCGAACCGGAGGAACTTGTGCGGACCGACGAAGCCCTCGCCGTGTTGCACCGGATCCACGCCGCGCTCACCACTTACCGCGTGGGTGCATCGCCTCTGGCGCTGTCGCTGGATCATCTGGATGAGCGCAATACTGAACTTGTTAATCAGGTGCTGGGCAGCGGCGAAGTCAGTATCAAATATCGTGCGGCAACCGAGGTGCGAATCCAGGAATCGGTCCTGGCCGGAGTCTGGCGCGTGCAGTGCCTCGACGAGGCCGGCAGCGTCGAACGGGATTGGGTGGAGATCGCCAATATCCCACGCCTGGTCGGCGAGTCCAGTTTCGCCGCCGCGCCAGCGACCGTGCCGCTGGACGCCTTGGAGGTGCCGGACTCGGTGAACAACGCGGTACCCTTGCTGACCGAAATCAACGACCGGCTGGCGAGTGCGGCCGCCGCTTCCGTGCCCCACGTCATTAACCTGTCGCTGCTGCCCCATACCGACGACGACATCGGTTTCCTGGTCGCCAAACTGGGGGATGGTCCGGTGGTCATACTGTCGCGCGGTTACGGCAACTGCCGCATCAGCAGTACCGGTACGCGCAACGTATGGTGGGTACAGTATTTCAACTCCCAAGACACGCTGATTCTCAATACTCTGGAAATCATCGCGGTGCCCGAGGTCGCCTGTGCGGCACAGGAAGACATCGACGACAGCGCTCAGCGTCTGGGGGAAATTCTCGAGATCTACGGATGAACACGCACTACATTCCGGGCTCATACGGCGGAGATCCCAGAAAGATCGACGACGACGCACGGCTGGAGTGCAAGATCTGCTGGTACGTGTACGATCCCGCGGTCGGCGACGAGTTCTGGCAGATCTCACCGGGCACGCCGTTCTCGATGTTGCCGGATCACTGGACCTGCCCGGAGTGCGACGGGAACAAGGATGAGTTCATGGTCATGTCGGCCTGATCGTGCGCAACGCCGCACAAGCGTCACGTCTGTTCGAAACGGTTTTCCGCCGTATCCAACGTGAACGCATGGCCGGCGTGCCGCTGCTCAACCCCGCGCTCGAAGTGCGGTCGGTCGGGTTCACACCCTGGCAACAGGGCTTCGTCGGGGTACTCATCACCCCTTGGTTCATGAACCTGATGTGGCTGCCGCAGGACGACGACGCCTGGTCCGCGCTACAACCCGGATCCACGCGGATCCGCCAGTTTCCCTCCGGTGCCTACCCGTTCATACTGGCCCGAGAAACGGACATCGGCAGTTATCAGATGTGCTCGTTGTTTTCTCCGGTATTCGAGTTTCCAGACCTGCCGACCGCCGTAGCCACTGCCCGCAGCGTCATGGAACACTTGATGGACGAGACCCATCGCGATCCCGGCCCGACCCGCACGCAGGACACGATGGGCGTGTGGGGCGGCGCGTCCGCGGCGACGGCAGCCGCCGATGTCGACGGGCGCGGGTCCCCAAGGTCGTCGGCGCGCATTGATCAGCCGATGAGCCGTCGCGACCTGATCCGCGGCGCGTTTTTGGTCGCAAAGGAGTGATCGCCGTGCCGCTCGAAGGCCGTCTTGACATCGACCTGTATCCGAATTCGGAACCGACTCACCGGGTGGCGATTCGATCGACCCGACCGTTGACGGCGGCGCGGGTTTTTCATGGCAAAACGCCCCCACAGGTGCTCGAGGCATTGCCGCTTCTGTTCAGCGTCTGCCGCACCGCACAGTCGGCCGCCGCCGTGCAGGCCTTCGAGGACGCCCTGTCCACACCCGCCGACGCGGCGCTTAACAATGCGCGCAAGCTGTTGGTCGATATGGAGACCGCGCGCGAACACGTGTGGCGGATTCTGATCGACTGGCCGGACTTCATGGGTGAGGCGTCCGATCCGCGACCCGCGGGATCTTTGCAGTCGCTGTTGAGCGAGACCCGCAGCGCACTGTTTGCAGCCGGGAGCGCTTTCGCCCTGCACGCCGATCTCTCCGTAGACCAGAGCGCTTTGCTCAGGCGCATCGATCGGCTCGACGAGACGCTCGCTACCACCGTGTTCCGCCGACCGGCCGCCGATTGGTTACGCATCACCGATCAGGGCGAACTGGACGCGTGGTTGGCCACCGCCGATTCCGTGGCGGCGCGACTGTTACAGCACGTCGTGGACCAGGGCTGGCAGAATCTCGGAGCGGTGAACAGCGCGTTTCTGCCCGCGCTGCCCAAAAACGATTTACACCAGCATCTGGCGGCCGCCGATGCTGATCATTTTATTGGTGCGCCGACCTGGCGCCGGCGGCCCCGCGAGACCACCCCGCTGGCCCGGCAGCGCGATACGGCGTTGATTCGCTCCTTGTTGGACGTTTACGGAAACGGGCTGTTGACGCGGTTAGCGGCACGCCTCGTCGAGCTCGCGCGACTGCCCGCCGACCTGCGCGCTCTGGCCGCCCGATTGGTGTGCGACGATCCGGCCCGCGTCCCGCGCCGACGACCGGCGTACGTGGGAATCGGCGAAGTCGAGGCGGCGCGCGGGCATCTCGTGCATCGGGTGGTCCTCGACGACGGTCATGTGCGGCGTTATCAGATTCTGGCGCCTACCGAATGGAATTTCCATCCGCAGGGCGTCGTGACGCGGGCACTGGAGTCCCTGGGTTCGGCGGCCAGCGCGACCCTGCGGCGGCAGGCCGAACTGCTGGTCAACGCGGTGGATCCGTGCGTTGAAGCCGCCATCGAGGTGCACTGATGCACGAAATGGCGCTGTGCGAATCGGTACTGCAGATCCTGCAAGACAACGCCAGAGAGAAAGGGTTTACGCGAGTGAAAACGGTGTGGCTGGAAATCGGTAAACTAGCCGGTGTGGAAGCCGACGCGATGCGTTTCAGTTTTGACGTGGTGACCCACGGCACACTGGCAAATCGGGCCCGACTCGAGATCATCGAGGTTCCCGGGCGCGCCTGGTGCCTGGGTTGCGCCAAGACGGTGCCGGTCACACAGCGCTTCGACGCCTGTCCAGAGTGCGGCTCCTACCAGTTGCAGGTGACCGACGGGCAGGATATGACGATCAAAGAACTGGAGGTGGAATAATGTGCACGGTATGCGGTTGCAGCGAAGGCGAGACCACGATCGACGGCCGCGATCCAGCCCACGAACATCATGAACATCATGCCCATGAGCATCATACGCACGAGCACCCGGCCCACGCGCATCATGTCCACGATCCCGACGTGGATCACGAACACCACCATGGCCACACCCACGATTACGGTCAGGGGCCGGCGCACGCACACGCACCCGGACTCAGCCAGTCGCGCATGGTGCAAATCGAGCAGGACATTCTCGGTAAGAACAACCAATACGCGGCCGCCAACCGCCGCTGGTTGGGAGAGCGCCACATCCTGGCCTTGAATCTGGTATCGAGCCCGGGTTCGGGCAAGACCACTCTGCTGGCGCGCAGTATCGACGACCTGAAAGGGACGTTCCCCATATCGGTCATCGAAGGCGATCAGCAGACGACGAACGACGCGGAACGCATCCGCGCCACCGGGGTGCAGGCGTTGCAGATCAACACCGGCAAGGGCTGTCATTTGGACGCCCACATGGTCGGTCATGCGCTGGAAACACTGACGCCCGCGCCGGCCGGCGTCCTGTTCATCGAGAACGTCGGCAACCTGGTGTGTCCGGCCGCGTTCGACCTGGGAGAGGCGCACAAAGTGGCGATACTGTCGGTCACCGAAGGTGAGGACAAGCCGGTCAAATACCCCGACATGTTCCACGCCGCGGACTTGATGATCGTCAACAAGATCGACCTTTTGCCGTATGTCGACTTCGACGTGGACGTCTGTATAGACAACGCGCGCCGGGTGAATCCCGGCATCAAAGTGTTGCAGGTGTCGGCGGCGACCGGTGCGGGTATGGAGACCTGGTATGCATGGATCAAGGCGGCCAGCCAGCTGGCGTCGATAGGACGCTGATCATGTGCCTCGCGCTACCGGCCGAAGTGGTTGCCGTCGACGCCGCTGCCGATGTCGCCACGGTCTCGGTGGGCGGGGTGAAAAAAGAGATTTCTCTGGCGCTCGTGGAGGACGTTCAGATCGGAGATTTCGTGCTGATCCACGTCGGTTACGCACTCAACAAGATCAGCCGCGCAGAGGCCGAGCGAACCCTTGCGATATTCGCTGAGGCGGGCCTGGCGGCAGGGGTGGAAGCATGAAATACATCGAAGAATTTCGCCGGCACGATCTGGCAAGGCGGCTCGCGCGTGCGATCGCGAACGAGGCGCGCGCCGATCGCCGCTACGACGTCATGGAATTCTGTGGTGGCCACACACACGCCATTTTTCGCTATGGCGTTCAGGATCTAGTGCCGCCCAACGTGCAGTTCATCCACGGTCCGGGATGCCCGGTGTGTGTGCTGCCGATCGGACGCATCGATAACGCCATCGAGTTGACGGAACGTTACGACGTCGTTTTGTGCACCTATGGTGACATGCTGAGGGTGCCGGCCAGTGGGCGCAAAAATCTGCTGCAAGCCAAGGCAGCGGGGGCGGATATCCGCATGGTCTATTCCACACAGGACGCGCTCGGCATCGCGCGCGAACATCCCGATCGCCAAGTGGTGTTCTTCGCCATCGGTTTCGAGACCACGACACCGCCAACCGCGGTGGCGATCAAACAGGCGCATAGTGAAAACCTGGAAAACTTCAGCGTGTTCTGTAATCACGTGCTGACCCCGGCGGCAATTCAAAACATCCTGGAGTCACCCGAAGTGCGCGACATGGGTGCCGTGTCCATCGACGGTTTCCTGGGTCCCTCGCACGTCAGCTCCATCATCGGCACCCGTCCTTACGAATTTTTTGCCGAGGAGTTTCAAAAACCCGTGGTGATCGCCGGCTTCGAACCGCTGGACGTAATGCAGTCGGTGCTGATGTTGATCAGGCAGATCAACGAAGGGCGGCACGAGGTGGAGAACGAATACACCCGTGTCGTGACGCGTACCGGCAACCTCAAAGCCCAAGCGCTGGTGGCCGAGGTCTTCGAGCTCAGGCGCGCCTTCGAGTGGCGCGGTTTGGGACTGGTGCCTTACAGCGCGCTGAAAATCAAGCAGGATTTCGCGGCCTATGACGCGGAAACCCGTTTCGACATTGGCCCGATCAGCGCATCGGACATCAAGGGGTGCGAGTGTCCGTCAATTCTGCGCGGCGTGAAGCGACCCACCGACTGTAAACTCTTCGGCACCGTATGCACGCCGGACAACCCCATGGGCTCCTGCATGGTGTCCTCGGAAGGGGCCTGTGCCGCCTACTGGAGCTACGGACGCTTTCGCAGACCGCGCGAGGACCATGCGGCGTGAACAGCGCAGCGAAACCCTTCCCGGTGCACCTCAACGTCAAACGCGGCGCCGTGGACATGACGCATGGCGCGGGCGGCCGTGCTATGGCGCAATTGATCGAGGAACTCTTTTTCCAACACCTGGATAACGATTTGCTGCGCCAGGCGAACGACCAGGCGAGCTTCGCGGTGAAAGAGGGGCGCATGGTCATGAGCACTGACGGACACGTCATCTCACCGTTGTTCTTTCCGGGCGGCGACATCGGATCGCTTGCCGTCCACGGCACCATCAACGACGTGGCCATGGCGGGCGCCCGGCCGCTGTACCTGTCCGCTGCTTTCATTTTGGAAGAAGGGTTCCCCCTGGCGGACCTGGAAAGGATCGTCGCCAGCATGGCGCAAGCCGCGCGCGCGGCGCATGTGCCGATAGTGACGGGAGACACAAAAGTTGTCGAAAAGGGCAACGGCGACGGCGTCTTCATTACTACCAGTGGCATCGGAGTGGTGCCGGAGGGCGTGCACATTTCCGGCGATCGAGCGCGACCGAAAGACGTCATTCTGCTCAACGGCTGTGTCGGTGACCACGGCGTTGCGATCATGTCGAGCCGCGAGAACCTGGAGTTCGAGACCAGCATCGAGTCCGATTCCGCCGCGCTGCACGGACTCGTCGCTGACATGGTGGCCGCCGCACCGGGCATTCACTGCCTGCGCGATCCCACCCGTGGCGGCCTGGCCACCACCCTGAACGAACTGGCCCGCCAGTCCGGGGTCGGTATGACGGTGCGCGAAGCGGCAATCCCGGTCAAGCCGGAGGTTACGGCGGCTTGCGAGCTGCTCGGACTCGACCCTTTGTACGTGGCCAACGAGGGTAAACTGGTGTGCATTTGCGACCCGCACGATGCGCCGCGCGTATTGCAGGTGATGCGTGCGCATCCGCTCGGCCGCGACGCCGCCATCATCGGTGAGGTCGTAGAAGACCAGTACGGCTTCGTGCAGATGGCGACCAGCTTCGGGGGCCAACGGATTGTGGACTGGATCGCCGGTGAGCAATTGCCGAGGATTTGTTAGCGATGCGGATCCTGTTTCTCACCCATGCGTTCAACAGTCTCGCGCAACGCTTGTACGTTGAACTGTGCGAAGGCGGGCACTCGGTGTCCGTGGAGTTCGACGTGAACGACACCGTGACCATCGACGCGGTGAACCGCTTTCAACCGGACCTGATCGTCGCCCCGTATCTCAAGCGGGCGATCCCACGGGCGATATGGACGCGCCACCTGTGCCTGGTCGTCCATCCCGGTATCCCAGGCGATCGCGGACCGTCCGCCCTGGACTGGGCGATCCTCAATCGGGAACGCCAGTGGGGGGTGACGGTATTGCAGGCCAATGCGGTCATGGACGGCGGCGCGATCTGGGCCCACAGCGAGTTTCCGTTGCGCGCCGCCAGCAAGGCGAGTCTGTATCGTCGGGAAGTCACCGAAGCCGCGGTGCAAGCCGTATTGCTGGCGGTGACGCGTTACGAACAGGGCGATTTCTCGCCGCGCCCGCCGGGCGACGCCGAGTCCTGCGAGCGCGGTATCGCACGCCCCCTCATGCGCCAGCACGACCGGCGTATCGATTGGCGCCGCGACGATACGGCTGCGGTGTTGCGCAAGATCGCGAGCGCGGATGGTTTTCCGGGCGTCCGTGACCGCTTGTGTGGGCGCGAACTGTTTCTCTACGATGCCCATGCGGAGCCCAAGCTCACCGGAACCCCCGGCACGTTGATCGCCCGCTGCGGCGGCGCCGTGTGTCGCGCCACCGTCGACGGAGCGGTGTGGATCGGCCATTTGCGCGACCGGCAGGCTGCACACCCGTTCAAGCTGCCCGCGACCACCGTGCTTGCGGACCAGGTGGCAGGGTTGCCGGAGATCGCGCCGGGGGCCCATACCGGTTATCGCGATATTTGGTACGAAGAACGCCACGGCGTCGGTTACCTGCACTTCCCTTTTTATAACGGCGCGATGGGTACCGACCAGTGTCGGCGTCTGCTTGCAGCGTACCGTGCCGCGCAACAGCAGGATACGCGGGTCATTGTGCTGCTCGGAGGGCCGGAGTTCTGGTCCAACGGCATGCACCTGAATCTGATCGAGGCGGCTAACAGCGCCGCGGACGAGTCCTGGCGTAACATCAATGCCATCGATGATCTCGCGGAGGCGATCATCGGTACCACCTCACATCTCACCATCGCCGCGTTGCAGGGCAACGCCGGCGCTGGAGGCGTGTTTCTCGCCCGTTGCGCTGATTATGTGTGGGCGCGCGCCGGCACGGTGCTGAATCCCCACTATCGCGATATGGGAAATCTCTACGGCTCGGAGTTCTGGACCTATTTGCTTCCGCGCCACGTCGGGCGGTCGCGGGCGGATCGAATCGTGCACGCACGCCTGCCGATGGGGGCCCGCGAGGCGCACCGGTTGGGGCTGGTGGACGAAGTCATCGAAGCTTGCGGGGAGGCGTTCATGGATCGGGTGATGGCCGGAGCGGCGACGATCGCACGTGCCGGGCACTGCGCCGCACTCTTGTCGAACAAGCGGCGCAAACGGCTCGACGACGAAGCCGAAAAGCCCCTCAAACGTTACCGCGAGGAGGAATTGGAACAGATGAGGCTCAATTTCTACGGTTTCGATCCCAGCTACCATGTGGCGCGCTACAACTTCGTCTACAAAGTCCCCAAGTCGCGAACGCCGGTAACCATCGCCCGCCATCGCCGTGCGTCCGCCGCCACGGTCAGGCAAGTATCATGAGCGACCGGACCGCGGTGTTGATCGTCGATGACGAGGTGCGAAGCCTGGAATCTCTAGAGCGCGTCCTGGCGGACGATTTCGATGTCAAGACGGCGGTGAATACTGGCGAGGCCGAAAGGCTGCTCGAAACCGACTGGATACAGATTCTCTTGTGCGATCAGCGCATGCCGGACACCACCGGCGTCGAGTTCTTGAAGAAAGTCCGTGACCAGTGGCCGGACGTGATCCGCATGATCATCTCCGGCTACACCGACTCGGAAGACATCATCAGCGCGCTCAATGATGCCGGTGTCTATCAATATGTCACCAAACCCTGGCATCCCGATCATCTGATTCTGACCCTCAAGAACGCTGCCAGAATGTTTCAGCTACAGCGGGAAAACGAACTCTTGGCCGTGGAACTCAAACGGTCGCCACAAGGGCTCGAGAACACGGTGGCGCAAAAGCGGCGGGTCTTGAGAGACAATTTCCGCGGCGATGACGGGATCGTCAGGACGCGGGACAGCAGTATGAATTCGGTGTGCGAAAAAATCCGGCGCGTGTCGCCCTACGATGTATCGGTGTTACTGATGGGTGAATCCGGAACAGGCAAGGAACTCGCGGCGCGTGCCCTGCATTACAACAGCCTGCGTTGGGAGCGGCCTTTCGTGGTGGAGAACTGTGCCGCCCTCCCGGACGAGTTACTGGAGAGTGAGCTGTTCGGCTACAAGAAGGGCGCGTTTACCGGCGCGATTGAGGATCGCATCGGCCTGTTTGAGCGTGCCAATGGGGGCACCGTATTCCTCGACGAGATCGGCGAGGTGTCCCCGGCCTTCCAGGTCAAACTGCTGCGCGTGCTGCAGGAGGGCGAGATCCGTCCCCTGGGCTGCGGAAAGACGCGGCGCGTGGACGTGCGCGTGATTGCGGCCACGAACCGGGACCTGGAGGCGGACGTACGCGCCGGCCGGTTTCGCGAGGATCTGTACTACCGCCTCGCACCGGTTACGCTGCGCATGCCGCCCCTGCGCGAACGGCGCATGGACATCCCGGCGCTCGCGAAGTCATTGTTGAATAGGGCGATGCAGCACCTGGGCAAGGCAGTCAACGGGTTTACCCATGAAGCCCTCGCGTGCATGCAGAACTATCACTGGCCCGGCAACGTGCGCGAACTGCAAAACGAGATACAGCACATGCTCGTCATGGCGGATGGCGCCGAACTGGGCGCCGATCTGCTGTCCTCCCGGGTTCTGCACGCGATACCGGAAGAGGACGAAGGGGCGATCGACGCCCTCGCCGGGCTGGAGGGGACGCTCAAGGAGCGTATACAGTGTCTGGAAGTGAGCATACTCCGCGAGAGCCTGATTCGACACCGCTGGAACAAGAGCCAGGCAGCCAGGGAGTTAGGGCTATCGCGCGTCGGGTTGCGCAGCAAGCTCGAACGCTACGGGTTGGAACGGTCCGGCGGGAACGGCCCGGCCAAGTCCGAAGGGGCGCTGGTGTGACCGAACGCGGCGTGTCGCCGACGACCGCGGACCCTGCGCGGGAGAGCCTCGCGCGCAACGCCGGTGTCGAGCAAGATCTGGTATTGAGCCCACCGACTGAAGTCGCCTGGATCGAGGTCATCCAGAAAATGGAGTCGGTTTACGCCGACCTCGTACACACCCAGGTGGAGGTGGAACAGAAAAACGCGGCTTTGGAAGAAGCGCAACAGTTTATCCACAGCGTGCTGAGATCGATGACCGATGTCCTGCTGGTGTGCGATCTCCACGGTCGTATCCAGCAGGTGAACCGGGCTCTGGAGGACTTGACCGGCAAGGGCCGTGAGGACCTTCTGGGCCGTCCGCTGGTGTCCCTGTTTACCGCCGCATCCAGAACCGATCTGGAAAACATCACCGAAAAGACCGGTGGCGAGAATCTGGTGGATCGCGAGGTCAACCTGCTGGACAGGCGCGGCGCACCGATACCATTGTCCATGAACGGTGCGAATCGCTACGACGCCGACGGCAGCCTCGTCGGTAAAGTCTTGATCGGCCGGCCAGTTGGCGAATTACGTCGCGCCTACAACGAGCTCAACAAAGCGCACCAGGAACTGAAGCAGGCGCAGCTGCAACTCGTCCATTCGGAGAAAATGGCGTCATTGGGAAGATTGGTGGCGGGAGTGGCGCACGAATTGAACAACCCGATCTCCTTCGTGTTCGGCAACATGCATGCGCTGCAGGACTACGGCGACCGCATACACCGTTACCTCTCTGCGGTCGAGGGTCTCGACACTGGAACTTTGTCGCGTCTGCGTCGGGAACTCAAAATAGACCGTATCATGGATGACATGGACTCATTGATCGACGGTACGCTCGAGGGTGCAGAACGCGTACGTGACATCGTCCAGGACTTGCGTCGTTATTCGACGAGCCAAAAAGAGCCGACCTGTGAGTTCGACCTCGTCGAGGTTATCCGCACCGCCGTCGGTTGGGTCACCAAGGCGTGTCGGATCAAACCAAAAGTGTGTTACGACATGCCGCAGAACCAGGTAGTGGTGGGGCGCCGGGGCCATGTACAGCAGATCCTGGTCAACCTCGTACAGAACGCCGCTGACGTGATCGAGGGTCAGGCACACCCGCAGATCTCTATCCGTTGCCGAACCGGCGAGGCCGATACGGTGATCAGCGTGCACGATTCGGGTCCGGGTATCGCCGAAGAAGATTTAACCAGGTTGTTCGATCCGTTTTACACCACCAAACCGGTGGGTAAAGGGACCGGTCTCGGACTGTCCATTGGTTACGGGCTCGCGGTGGATCTCGGTGGTGAACTGAAGGCGGACAATCATCCGCAGGGGGGCGCCGTGTTCAGTTTGACGCTGCCGCTTGACGGTAACACGCAATGACGGCGCGCAGGAAAAATCTACTGTGGCTGCAATCGGGGGGATGCGGCGGTTGCACCCTGTCGCTTTTTTGCGCCGAGTCGCCCGACCTGCTGACCGCGTTCGAAGCGGCCGGCGTGGAACTGCTCTGGCACCCCTCGCTCAGCGAGGAGTCGGGCATCGAGTTCCTCGATCTGCTGGAACGGATCACCGCTGGCAACCTCGCTCTCGATATACTGTGCCTCGAAGGTGCGGTGGTCACGGGGCCCGGCGGCAGCGGTCGGTTTCACATGCTTGCCGGTACCGGGAAGCCGATGAAAGACTGCATCGAGGCTCTCGCCGGGGTCGCGGAATACGTCGTCGCCGTCGGCAGTTGCGCGGCCTACGGCGGCATTACCAGCGGCGGCGGAAACCCCAGCGAAGCCTGCGGCCTGCAGTACCGGGGCGCCGACAAGACCGGGTTTTTGGGCACCGAATTTCGCACCCGCAACGGCATGCCGGTGATCAATATCGCCGGCTGTCCAACCCATCCGAATTGGGTCACCGATACGCTGACCCAAATCGCGCGCGATGAGCTCAGCGACGAGGGCATCGATGCGCTTGGCAGACCCCGCAGTTACGCCGATCATCTCGTGCACCACGGCTGTCCGCGCAACGAGTATTACGAGTTCAAAGCAAGTGCTGAAAAGCCCTCCGATCTGGGATGCATGATGGAACACATGGGTTGCCTCGGCACTCAGGCGCACGCCGATTGCAACACCCGACTGTGGAACGGCACAGGCTCTTGTCTACGCGGCGGTTACGCCTGTGTAAATTGCACGGCACCCGGTTTTGAGGAACCGGGTCACAGTTTTAGTGAAACCCCCAAGGTCGCCGGTATCCCGATCGGCCTGCCCACCGACATGCCGAAGGCCTGGTTCGTCGCGCTCGCCTCGCTGTCGAAAGCGGCGACCCCGAAGCGGTTGAAAGAGAATGCCGTTTCCGATCACATACGCATATCACCGGGGAACAATACGCGGACCAAGTCATGAGCCGTCGCGTCGTGGGGCCCTTCAACCGGGTCGAGGGCGACCTCGAAGTACATTTGGACATCGCCGCTGACCAGGTTCGGGACGCGTGGGTCGTATCACCCTTGTTCCGCGGTTTCGAACAGATTCTGCAGGGCAAGGATCCGCGGGACGCCCTGGTCTACACGCCGCGTATTTGCGGAATCTGCTCGGTATCGCAATCCGTCGCGGCGGCCGCGGCGTTGGCGGAAACCCAGGGGCTGGCGATGCCGCCCAATGGCCGGGCGGCCGTGAACCTGATTCTGGCGAACGAGAACGTCGCCGATCACCTCACGCATTTCTATTTCTTTTTCATGCCGGATTTCGCGCGTGACGTTTACGCCGACCAACCCTGGCACGCGGACATGGTGGCGCGTTTCAAGGCGGTGAGCGGCTCCGCGCCCGCGCAGGTGTTGCCGGCGCGTGCGGAATTCATGCATCTGATGGGGTTGCTGGCCGGCAAGTGGCCGCATAGCCTGGCGATCCAGCCTGGCGGCACCACGCGCCCCATCGAAACTCACGAGCGGTCCAGAATCGGCGCTATTCTGTACGCTTTCCGTCGCTTTCTCGAGTCGACCCTGTATGGGGACACGCTCGAAAACGTGCTGGCGCTGGAATCGGAGGACGAACTCCGCGCGTGGGCGGCGCGACATCCCACGACCCACTCCGATTTCTGCCGGTTTCTGCACGCGGCGGACACCCTCGAGTTGGATGCGCTCGGCCGCGCCAGCGACCGCTTCATGAGCTACGGCGCTTACCTCTCCGAAACTGGACACCTGTTCGCACGCGGTGTATGGGGGAAGCAAACGCGGAACGCCCTGGACCCGGACCTGATCACCGAGGACCTTACGCACAGCTGGATGTCCCGCCCCGCCGAACCCCGACACCCGTATACCGGCATCACCGAACCGGACGCCGAAGCCGATGGGGGCTATACCTGGTGCAAGGCGCCGCGTCTCGACCGGCGCGTGGTCGAAGTCGGGGCGCTGGCCCGCCAAGTCGTGGACGGACACCCCTTGGTCCGCGACCTGGTGCGCCGCTCGGGGGGCAACGTACGAAACCGAGTGATCGCCCGGGTGCTGGAAATCGGGCGCGTGGTGACGGCCATGGAAGAATGGGCGCGCGCGGTGCGGCCCGGCGAGCCGTTCTGTCACCACGCCGCCAAGGTCGACGAGGCACGGGGTTGCGGATTGATCGAAGCGGCGCGCGGTAGCCTGGGGCACTGGTTGCTCATCAAGAACAATCGCATTCTCAACTATCAGATCGTGGCGCCGACGACTTGGAACTTTTCGCCGCGCGACAGCGACGGCCATCCAGGCGCGCTAGAGCAGGCCCTGGTGGGGGCCCCGGTACGTCGCGGTGAACACACACCGGTGGCCGTGCAGCATATCGTGCGCTCGTTCGACCCGTGCATGGTGTGTACCGTCCATTGAAGGTCGGAGAGCGCATCCGTATCACCGGCACCGTGCAAGGCGTGGGGTTTCGACCCACCGTCTGGCGGCTCGCCAAAGAATGCCGAATCACCGGCCGCGTGTGGAATGACGCCGAAGGCGTACTGATCCACGCATGGGGCGCACAGGACGCACTCGAGCAGCTCGTTACGCGCCTGCGCGCTGAGTCTCCGCCGCTGTCGCGCATCGAGGCGATTGTCCGCTCGGCATTGCAAGACCTGCCACCCGCGCCGCGCGATTTCAGGATTGTCGACAGCCGTGAGGGGCAGGCGCGCACCGGCATTGCGGTGGATGCCGCGACGTGTTCCCAGTGCGTGGCCGAAATCCACGACCCCGCCGACCGACGCTATCGCTATCCGTTCACCAACTGCACGCATTGTGGACCGCGTTTGTCCATCGTGACGTCGATTCCGTACGACCGCAGCAATACCAGCATGGCGGCGTTTCCCATGTGTCCCCAATGCAAAGCGGAGTACCACGATCCGGGCAATCGCCGCTTCCACGCCCAGCCCAACGCGTGCCCAGTTTGCGGTCCGCGGGCGTGGCTGGAAGACGCGCACGGTCAAGTGTTGTCCCACGACGGCGACGCGGATGCCATGGCCGCTGCGGCGCGCCTGATCCGCGCCGGCCACATCGTCGCGATCAAAGGGCTGGGCGGATTCCACCTGGCCTGCGACGCCGGCCACCGAGATGCGGTGGACGCGTTGCGCTGCCGCAAACGGCGCTATCGTAAGGCGTTCGCCCTGCTCGCGCGGGACCTCGACATGATCAGGCGTTTTGCTGCGGTCACCGATGTCGAAGCGGCGCTGTTGAACGACGCGGCGGCGCCGATCGTGATCCTCGCCGCCGCCGGCGCCACCCTCGCGCCCGGCGTGGCGCCGGGCCAGCACACCCTGGGTTTCATGCTCCCGTACACGCCCCTGCATCATCTGTTGATGCAGGATATGCCCGGGCCTGTGGTATTGACGTCCGGAAACCAAAGCGACGAACCCCAGGCCATTGACAACGCCGACGCACACGAACGGCTGAACTCCATCGCCGATTACTTCTTGTTGCACGATCGCGACATCGTGAACCGACTCGACGACTCGGTGGTGCGCGTCGCCGACCATGCGCCGCGATTCCTGCGCCGTGCCCGCGGGTACGCGCCGCAACCGGTGCTGCTGGCTTCCGGCTTCGCAGACGCCGCTGCCGTACTGGCCATGGGCGGCGAGTTGAAGAACACGTTCTGCCTGCTGCGCGACGGGCGCGCGATCGTCTCTCAGCACATCGGTGACCTGGAGGAGGCACTGACCCTCAAAGACTATCGACGCAACCTGGCGCTGTACGGCGACCTCTTCGCTCACCGACCCGCGCTCGTCGCAGTCGATCTGCATCCGGACTATCTGTCGACGCAGCGGGGGCGCGATCTGGCGCGCACGCGCGGCGTACCGCTGATCGCCGTCCAGCACCATCACGCACATATCGCAGCGTGCCTGGCCGAGCACGGGCGGGACCCGGACGCCGAACCGGTGCTCGGCGTGGCGCTGGACGGTCTCGGATTCGGGACCGACAACAGCCTATGGGGCGGCGAGTTCATGATCGCCGACTACCGGAGTTTTCGCCGCGTGGCCCGCTTTCAGCCGGTGCCCATGGTCGGGGGGACGCGTGCGGTGTACGAACCCTGGCGCAATACCTGGGCCCACTTGTCCTGTGCGTTGGGTTGGGAGTGGGTGCAGCAAGAGTTCTCTCATCTCGAGATCATCCGCCTGATCGAGACGAAACCGCTGGCGATCCTGCAACGGATGGCCGCCGGCAACCTCAACAGCCCGCCGGCCTCCTCCTGCGGACGGCTGTTCGACGCGGTGGCGGCCGCCATCGGCGTGTGCTGCGACCGGGTGTCCTACGAGGGGCAGGCCGCGGTCGAGCTGGAATCCCTGGCGTGTACCGACACCGGGCGGGACCCATCGCCGGGTTACGGTTACCGCGTGGCAGCAGAGCGTGACGCGGGTCTGAAAACCCTTCAGTGGGCGCCCCTCTGGCGCACGCTTCTTGCGGACCTCGATGCCGGCGTGCGACCGGAATCGATGGCAGCGCGCTTCCATCGCGGCCTCATCAACGCGGTCGCCGAGCTGGCCTGCCGGCTGTGCAGCGATCACCGCCTGCAGACCGCGGTGCTTTCCGGCGGCGTATTTCAGAACCGGCTTCTGCTGAACGGAGTCAGTGAACGCCTGCGTGCGGCGGGCATCGAGGTCCTGGCGCCGGTCCGCACGCCCGCCAACGATGGGGGCCTGGCGCTCGGTCAGGCGACGGTCGCCGCCGCGCGAAGTCTGTCCCCGCACGCTTGACGTCGCCGGATTTTAAGTCCGTGCCACCCGCTCCGGTATGCGCGACGAAAACCGTTCCGCTGCACGGCCACTGGCGCCCGGCGCGCCTTCCCCAGGCGCCAGCGATGCCCGCGGCGGGTATACAAGGGGGCGTGCGCCGATCGGCGCGGCGAATACTCGGGTAAACTCCCCGGGTCGACAGCCTGATGGAAACCAAGAAACACCGTGTCACAGTGATGACTCCGCTCGCGCGTTACCGCGCCGACCTCGATCGGGGCGTCCTCGAAAACGATCCGGCCCAAGCACGCATGATGGCGCATCTGGATGCGCTGTTCAGTACGCTCGTCGCGACCCGCCATGAACCGTCGGGGTGGTTCGGCCGACTGAAGCGCAAACTCGGCGAACCGAAGATCGCTGCGGTGAGCGGCCTGTACCTGTGGGGCGGCGTCGGCCGCGGAAAAACCCTGCTTGTCGATATGTTTTACGACTGCGTGCCGTTTGTGGAGAAAAAGCGCACGCACTTCCACCGCTTCATGCAGAAAGTACACCAGGAGCTGAAACAGCTTCGCGAGCAACAGAACCCGCTGCACGTGCTGGCCAAGCGCTTTGCCTCGCAATACCGCCTTTTGTGTCTGGACGAGTTCTTCGTCAACGACATCGGCGATGCGATGATTCTGTCCGGGCTGCTGCGATCGCTCACCGACAACGGCGTCACATTGGTCGCTACTTCCAATGTTCACCCGGACGATCTGTATAAGAACGGCCTGCAACGCGACCGGTTCAAACCCGCGATCGAGTGGCTGAAAACCCACAACGAAGTCGTTCATGTCGACGGCGAGCGCGACTTTCGCCTCGAATTTCTGGACACTGCACAGACCTACTTCACGCCGCTCGGACCCGAGGCTGCCGAGGGACTGGCCTACAACTTCACCCATGTAGCGCCCGAACCGGGCCACCTTGACGTCGTACTGGAAGTCGAGGGCCGCGATATTCAGACGGTTCGGCATGCCGACGGCGTCGTGTGGTTCGATTTCTCGGTGATCTGCGGCGCGCACCGATCACAAAACGACTACCTCGAGATCGCACGCTGTTTTCACACCGTGTTGATTGCCGACATTCCGATCCTGGATTCGCAGTCGGACGATCCGACGCGCCGATTCGTGCACCTAGTGGACGTGTTCTATGATCGCAACGTCAAACTGATCGTTTCCGCGGCCGCAGGCCCCGACCGTCTGTATCGCGGTAAGCGCCTCGCGCACGACTTTCGGCGCACCGCCAGTCGGCTTACCGAGATGCAGTCCCACGATTACCTGGCGCGCGGCCATCTGCCGTAGTCGTGAACCGACCGCGCGCCGGGCGATTGCGCAATGCACCATTTCCCCGTGGCGGGAACCGGGGCACCCACTGTTCATCACAATTCCATCACGAGCCGAACCGGGACGCGCCGGTTCGGTCAAAAGTCCCGACAATTCCAATTCCTTAGAACGGCAAAACCACTATGAAAAGACGTCACTTTTTGCTCGGCCTGTGCGGCCTTGGTGCCGCTACGCTCACTCTCCCACGCTGGGTCGGCGCCGGCCGCGATACCGGCGAAACGGCGGCGGGTAAGATCGCGAAAATCAGCAAGAGCGAATCCGAGTGGCGGCAGATCCTGACCGCCGAACAATTCCATATCCTGCGCGAAGAAGGCACGGAACGGCCGTTCACCAGTGTGTTGAACGACGAGTACCGCAAGGGCGAATACCGTTGCGCCGGTTGCGCGCTGACGCTGTTCACTTCGGACATGAAATACGACAGCGGGACCGGCTGGCCGAGCTTCTTCGACGTGGTTGCGGAGCATATCGAGACCAAGACGGATTTCAAACTGATCTACCCGCGTACCGAATATCACTGCGCGCGCTGCGGCGGGCACCAAGGGCACGTATTCAGGGATGGCCCGGAACCCACCGGTCAACGGTGGTGCAATAACGGACTGGCACTGACTTTCGTGCCCGCCTAAGGCTTAAGCGAGCGCGAGTCCGCCCCGCGCACGCTCGTGTTGCGCGGGGCGGTTGCAATCTGTGCCGGCCCGTGCAACGCGCTGCTGACCGGCCACATACGCGCGTTTCTCGGCACGCCCGACACTTTGCCGCTGGTCACCCCGATCGGCCTGCTGGCGTTGGGTTTCTCGCCGGCACTGGGTGTGCTCGCGACCGTGCAGATCCTCCGTCGCAGCGCTGCGTTCGCCATCACTATGCCCACTGCGAATGCGCTATACACCGTGGTCACACCGGAACAGACACGGTCGTGTATCGACTCGGCGACGTGCTGAGCGGGTGGGCATTTACCGAACTCAAGGCACTCGGCGCCGGCGTTTCGGTGATCGCGCTGGCCGCATTGCGGACCGGGGTTGCCGTCAGGGTGAGCGGCAAATTCGACGCCGTAGCGACGCAAGGGGCGACGGATAGCTAGACCACCGTATGGGTGTTGAAACGGGGTTCGTAATTCAGAATCGCGCTGCGCTCCGGTCTACCCCCCTTGAGCACCGAGTCAAAAAACGTCGCCACCGCCGTATTGGCGCGCGCCGCCTCAATGACCAGCCTGTGTGTGGTGCCCACCTCGGGCGTATCGGTAAAATCGACATACACCGTGCGTTCGGCGGCGAGGTCGCGGACCGTATTTCCCAGGCGGTCGGGATTGATGATATCGGACAAATCCAGGATCTTGTCTCGCTCGTTGATCGTCACATACACACGCCCCCCCACGCGCACGCGGGTGATCCACTGTGCGTGCCCATCCAAGTCTACGTCCGCCTGATGTAGGACGACGTTGTCGAAAATTCTCGTTCGCGCCGGAAAAATCGGGATACGCACGAATTCTTCGAACAGCAGGTTTCCCAGGCTGTGGGCGATGAAATTGAACGAGGTTGTGCAGCCCTCGACGTCGGCAGCGCGGAAATATCTGGCGAGCAAATCGAGAGTGCGCGCCAGCGCGGTGGCGGATATCTTCGCGATCGAGCGCGCCTGTTCATATTCGCTTAAGAAGAAGCCGCCGGGATTCGACGGCCAGGAGAACAACACCACCGCGATACCGTAGCGTTCGCGCAAGTCGTGCGCCTGGTTCAGACTGTCGCTAAACGCCTGATTGTAGCCGTGCACATAAAACAGGCAGTGGCGACCGGTGGTGCTCAGGCTCTCGCGGCACGCGGCAAACACTTGGCGGCTGGGACGATTGTTCTCCCGCAAGCGGTCCGGTTCGGGAATCAAGTCAAGGTTCCAGCCTCCGCGGCGTCGTTCCGCCCAGGCCAGCCGGATTTCTCCCGGTCCCTTGTCGTTGACCCGGTCGCCGAACAGGTCAGCGCCTTCCCGGTTGCGGTTCGCGATATTGCGGTTGGTGACGACGAGAATGGCCACGCGCCATTCCTCCGCATTGTGGGAGCGTTACTAAAGTGTACACGGCTTCACAACCACTGGCGAACCGGTATGACACCGCGAACCCCGGCGACCCCACCGCCGGCGGGCGGTCCCGCCGCCCGCCGGCGCAATACGCCGGGGATTACAAACGGCGCCGGGCGGACAGCGATTCGGCAATTTCGCGTTGCTCGGGATCGAGCTCAGCGTACAGGTCCTTGACCGCTGCAGACACATCGCGCAATTGCGCCATGGTCGATTCCATCATCGCGATGCGGCGGTCGAGGCGCGTCACGAGGTCTTTCCGCACGCCCGATTCTCGCTGTTCGGCGAATGCATCACGCGCGGCCGACCGCTGTGCGATCAGGTCCTTGAGCAACGCCTCCAACCGCTGCCACGCCGGTTCTTGTTCCGGCGTGATCTGCAACTCGGTCCTGACGAAGGCAAGCTTTCCTTCCAGGTACCGGGCCGAACCGAACCAGCGCTTGGTGTGACGATGGTGACCACCGCGGTCGCACCGCTCGGTGTCCTTGAAGTGATGCCCATCGGTGTCCCGGTCCGCGAATACCAGTCCCGCCCCGGCGAGCGTCACCGCCAGCGCGCTGGCGGTGAGTACGGTCTTGCTGCGTTTATTCATGTCGGTTTACTCCAGTCGAGGGTTATGATTTGGAGATTCGCATTCGAACACAGCCGCGTAACAGCAGTGTGTCCCCGCACCCCCGTTTTGCAACGGCGCGTCACAAACGGGGGCGCTGTTACAGTGTGTTACGATATTTTTCTAACCCCTCTTCCGCGCGTTGCCTGAAACTAATACGGATGGAGACCGGGGATCACATTCTCGTTATCGATGACGACGCGGAAATTCGTGCGCTGTTGACCGACTATCTCGGGCGCAACGGATACCGCGCGACGGCAGTGGCCGACGGGCGCGCTTTGTGGCCATTGCTCGACCGACATCGCATCGACCTGATCGTGCTCGACTTGATGCTGCCCGGCGAGGACGGACTGGAGATCTGCCGCCGGCTGCGCAGCCGGTCGCGGGTTCCGGTCATCATGCTCACCGCCCGCGGCGAAGAGACCGATCGCATCGTCGGCCTCGAACTCGGCGCCGATGATTATCTGCCCAAACCGTTCAGCCCGCGAGAACTACTGGCCCGCATCAAAGGCGTGCTGCGGCGCACGCGCGCGCTGCCGCCGGACATGGAAGACGACGAAAGGCGCGCGTGGCGGTTCGCCGGTTGGGAGCTCGATCCCCAAGGCCGGAACCTGATCTCGCCGCAACGCGTCGTCGTACCCTTGAGCAGCGCCGAGTACGCGTTGCTGCGAGTGTTTGTCGCGCACCCGCACCGGGTGTTGAGCCGCGATCAGCTTCTCGATTTGTCCCGCGGCCGCGACGCCGTGCCGTTCGATCGCAGCATCGACATGCTGGTAAGTCGCCTACGCAAGCGGCTGGACGAAACGGCGGAGGATCCGCGCATCATCAAGACGGTCCGCGGCCAGGGCTACGTGCTTGCGGTAAACGTGGAACGCGGTCCGTGATTCGCCTGTGGCCCAGTTCTCTGTTCGGGCGCCTGGTCATCATCCTCGTAATCGGGCTGATCGTGACCCAGTTCGTGAGCGTGGTCATATTCTGGCGCGACCGCGGTCGCGCCGTCGACCGTTCCGCGGGTCTGGAGCTCACGCACCGGATCGCCGATACCATCGAACTGCTGGAGCCGCTGCCGCGCGCCGAACGAGCACGCCTGGTCCGACGTCTCTCCAGACCGAGGCTGAAGATCCGTGTACTCGACGCGTTCCGCCCGCTGCCTCGCGACAACTACGAGACCACGGGCATTTCCCTGTTCTTGAGCACCGCCCTGCGTCGGCATCTGCACGGCGACCGGGCGATCCAGGTAGCGCACCGCATCTCCGCCGCGCCCGACGACGGGCAACCGGCGTGGCCGAAGCACGCCGGGGAATCGGTGCCGCGTGCGGCGTCGTTCGGCGCGGTGGTCGCGCTCGCAGATGGGGCCGCGGTGCAGTTCCGGTTCCGTCTGCCGCGGGAGGACGCCGGTCGTCCGGTACGCCTGCTGGTTTGGATCGGAGTTTTCCTAGCCTCGGTGATCGTACTGGCGTTCATCGCCGTGCGGCAGACAACCCGCCCGCTCCACGCCCTGGCGACGGCCGCCGAAGAGCTGGGGCGCAACATCAACCGACCGCCACTGTCGGAAACCGGCCCAGGCGAGGTGCAGCGTGCCGCGCGCGCGTTCAACGTCATGCAGCGCCGTATTCAGCAAGCCATCAACGAGCGGTCTCATCTCCTCGCGGCGATCTCGCATGACTTGAAGACGCCGATCACGCGTTTACGCCTGCGTACCGAAATGCTGGACAACCCGGGGTTGAGAACAAAATTCGAAAGCGATCTATTGGAGATGGAAATCATGATCAATGAAACCCTGGAATTCGTCCGGGGTATCGCCGATCGGGAACCGGTGCAAGCGGTGAACGTTGGCGCATTACTGGAGAGTCTTGAGGCGGACGCACGCGCGCGCGGCAGCGAGTTTCAGCTCGTGATGGACGCCGAACCCGAGACCTACCCGGCGCAGCCGACCGCCTTGAAGCGTTGCATCCTCAACTTGATCGACAACGCTCTCAAGTACGGAAAACGGGTTGTGGTGCGGGTCATCGATGCACCGGACGAACTGCAGATCCAAGTTATCGACGATGGGCCGGGGATTCCGGAAGCCGAAATCGCGCGCGTGTTCGAACCGTTCTATCGCGTCGAAAAATCCCGCAGCCGCGACACCGGCGGTGCAGGCATGGGTCTCGCGATTGCGCACACCGTCGCGCGCAGCCTCGGCGGAGAGATCCAACTGCGAAATCTGTCCGCAGGCGGGCTGCAAGCCAGTCTGCGGTTACCACGCCGGGGCAAGGGTGATTCAATCGAGGTCGGCGACGCGTAGTATGAGCTTGCCGAAGTGACGATTTTCTTCCATCACGCGATGCGCCGCCGCGACGTCCGTAATCGGAAACGTGTCGGCGATCACCGGTCGTAACGCGCCGGCGACAAACAGCGGCAATACCCGATGACGAAACACGCTGACCAATTCTATCCGTTCCTGGGCGGGTCGGCTGCGCATGACGGTTCCGATCACGCGTGCGCGCCGCGCCAGTAACGTCATCAGGTTCAATGCCGATTCGGTCCCGCCCAACAGACCCACACATACCACCGAGCCGCGCAAGGCCAACATCGCCACGTTGGAATTGAGCGCCGCGCCACCCACCAAATCCATGACCACCGCTACGCCGGCACCGGCGGTAATCTCCCTGACCTGCTCCGGCAACTGTTCGGAATCGAGCAACGCATGACTTGCGCCCAACTCGATCAGCGGGCGGCATTTGTCCGGTGACCGGGTGGTGCCGATACACGGGTTACCGAACCCTCGCGCCAGCTGGCAGCCGGCGATCCCCACCCCCGAACTGGCGCCGCGCACTAGGCAGGTCTGTGCTTCACCCAGCGCACCCTGCAGATACAGCGCGTCGAAGGCGGTAAGAAACGCCTCCGGCACACCGCCTGCAGAGACCAAGTCGAGGGATTCCGGGACCGGCAGGGTTTCGTCGGCCGCCACCACGACGTACTCCGCTTGTGCGCCGCCGGGGATGAGCCCCATGACCCGGTCACCGACCGTCGGCCGCTCGACCCCCGCACCACAGGCGTCAACCACGCCGGCATACTCCAGACCGGGAAACCGGGGGTCAAAGGGCTTGGGCGGCGGATAGCGGCCGCGCCGTTGCAACAGATCGGCACGATTCACTCCGGCGGCCGCCACCCGAACGCGAACCTCGCCGGCACCCGGCTGCGGCATGGGACAATCGCGCAGCGCCAGCTGCTCGGGGCCACCGAACGCGTCGATGACTACCGCTTTCATGTCCATACCGCTTTCCGCATTGATCAAGTTCAGCCTCGCGCGTCGGCCGGCTGGCGCGGGGCGGACACGTCCAGGGGCGCATCGTCGATCGGCCAGTGCAGGACCATCGCCAGGATCCCCAGTCCCACGGACATCGTCCACACCGCCTCGTAAGAGCCGGTGATGTCGAACATATAACCGCCCCACCAAGCACCCAGGAAACTGCCCACCTGATGACTAAGGAACACGATGCCGAACAGGGTGGAAAGATAGCGGACACCGAATATCTGTGCCACCAGCGCACTCGTCAGCGGTACGGTACCCAGCCACAGAATACCGATCATGGCGGCGAAAACGAGAGCGCTCGAACTCGATAACGGTAGCCACAGAAATAGCGCCATCACCGCCGCCCGGCCGCCGTAGAGCGCGCAGAGTAGGTACTTCTTGCGATAACGCGCGCCGAGCACGCCGCACGCGTAGGTACCGGCGATATTGAAAAACCCGATCAACGCCAAGGCATGCGCCGCCACCGAGGCAGTGACGCCCTGATCGGTCAGATAGCTCGGGAAATGTGTGGCGACGAAAGTCACGTGGAAACCGCATACCAGAAATCCAAGATTCAACAGCCAGAAACCCGAATGGGAACGAGCCTGGTGCAAAGACCACGACAGGGACCCCGCCTCGGACTCCACGTCGCCGGGGGCCCCTGGCGGCGTGTCCAGCAAACGCGCCAACAACGGTACGGCTAAGAAGCACACCGCGAGAATCTGCAAGGTGACAGTCCATCCGAGTTCACCCAACAGGTGTTGCGTACCCGGTATCAACGCGAACATGCCAAACGATCCGCCGGTGCTGACCAGACCCAGGGCGACGCTGCGCCGGCGCGCCGGCACCGCTCGACCCACCGCGCCGAGCACCACCGCGAACGTCGTGCCGCTAAGGCCCAGGCCGACCAGCACTCCCAACCCGAGGTGCATCCCACCGTCGGCCGTCGCATTCGCCATCACCAGCAGACCCCCCCCGTACAGCAGCGCCCCGGCCACCAGCACCTGCCGACTGCCGTACCGGTCCGCGACCATTCCGGCAAACGGTTGTAACATCCCCCAAACAAGGTTCTGAACGGCGATCGCCAGTCCGAACGACCCGCGCGTCAGCTCGAGATCCAGCGACACCGGGGACAAAAACAAACCAAAGCTCTGCCGGACCCCCATGGCCAAGGCGACCACGACGGCACCGGCGACGATGACGCGAGTAGCAGTCACCACTTGCTGCGCAACGCGCCGGTCGCGCCTGAGCGCCGGAATGCGGGGAAGACGGAGTGTGCCGGGAGCTGCCCCGTGAAGCGACCGCACATACGGAGGTCAGGGACCGGAATCTAGCGCTAAAGCGTCGCGGTTGAACGTGAACAGATGTTCTTGCAAACCGTTGCGCAATAAGCACAACTTGCGAATCGAGAAACCCGGCATGAGTTCCTCCAGCACTTTCGCGGGATGGCGTGCCGCAGGCAGTACTTCGGTGCCGGACACATAACGAATGCGATCGCGTTCTCCGAGATCGATCAACGCCGGCGTTTTGGGCATGTGCGCGGTCTGCGTGATCAGAAAGTGCAAAAACGCATGCTGCTTGCAGCGAGGTGCCAGTTGCGCAACGAACAGCTTGAGCGCTTCACGGCTGAGATGGTCAAAGTAGTCCCAAGCCATGATCACATCGAATTCCAGAGACTCCCAACCCGGCATCATTTCGCGAAAATCAAGCTCCGAAAATCCATTTGCCGGCGCTGCGTAACTCAAACGACCGTAGAAACTGTCCGGAAAGTTGTTCGAGTAATAGCGGCAGTGGGTACCGGAAAAGTAGGCCAGCTTGTTCTTGGTGGGCGGTCCGAGATCGAGCACCGTAGCCTGTTTCCGATTGCGCAGATGCTCCCGTATCATGGGCAGCATCCCGGACTGCAGCTCGGCGGTCCGGGGTACGGTTTGCGCGTTCGGGTCCTGACGACTAACGGATAACGTCGATAAGGGCAATGGATCGATTTACTTGGCTTGCGAAACGGCCGGACTCGGCCCGGTCGTTACCCCGGACACCCGATTCTCCTCTCTCGCCGGTACGCTGGGGCCGCTGGTGGCGGGTTTGGTTTTCTCGTCAAAGTTCATTTCCACGGAACCTTTGAAACGACAGCCATCCTCAAGCACGACGCGCGGCGCGGTGATGTTGCCCTCCACTTTTCCAGAGTTTCTAATCACGACACGTTCGCTACCACTCAGGTCACCCGTGACCTGACCTTCCACCGTGATTTTCACGGCGTCCAACGTAGCCTTGACCTTGCCGTCCTGGCCCACGGTAATGTTGTTCTTCTGGAGATTCACATCACCTTCGAGCTGGCCATGGATTACCAGATCTTCGTAACCGGAGATGTCGCCTTTGACGCTCAACGACGGTCCGATGGCGGACGTCGACGTTTTGGCGGGCGCCGGATTCGATGACGGGCGAGGCTGGCCGGCTGGGTCCTTCGGATTGGATTCTATCGACATATCACTACCCTCGTTTTTCTTCCACATTGACATTCGTGAACTCCTCCGCTGCGGCGGGCGCGACCGCCGTCCGGGCGACGCCCCCTTCGGTGTTTAGGTTGAACATTTAATTCAACCTAGAACAATCTGTTTATTCTATACTACTTTCTGCCGACAAAAGTGAATATTAGCGGGACGAACGCAGCCGACCGGGGCCCGCCGTCCTGACTCGACATATGGTAGGCGATTACCCGTTCAATCCCAAGGCTGCGGTGCGCGTCCTGAAACGAAACGATCCGCGTCTGGCCCGCGCGATGCGCCGCGTCGGACCGTTTGGTCTCGCCGTGCAGCGCCAGGCCACGCCGTTCAAGATCCTGCTGCGGTCGATCATCCACCAACAGCTCTCCGGAAACGCCGCGCGCGCCATCGAATCGCGGCTGGCCGCGTTGTTCGAACGTGGACCCACCGCCGCGGCATTGCTCGAGCTGCCCGAGGATGAGCTGCGTGGCGCCGGTTTGTCGCGGGCCAAGGTGGCGGCGGTACGAGACCTGGCTGCGCGCACGGTATCCGGCAAGGTACCCAGCCGGAGGCGCTTGGAGCGTATGTCCGACGCGGAGATACAAGCGGGACTGACGCAGATTCGTGGCATCGGTCCGTGGACCGTAGACATGCTGTTGATCTTCTATCTGGCACGTCCCGACGTGCTGCCAGCGACCGATCTCGGCGTGCGCAAGGGTTTGATGCAAATCTATGGTCTGCGACACCTGCCGACCCCCGACGAACTCAGACGTACCGGTGAGCGGTGGCGTCCTTACCGTTCGGTGGCAAGCTGGTATCTCTGGCGTAGCCTAGACAGTGCTTAGGCGCGGCGCGGGCCTTGGCCATCTCACCTTGGACCCAGGCGATTATTTTATCGCCTCCACTGGGTTAACTTAGGTCCCGGATTCGCGACACAACTCGCCACCGAGGTTTATAACGAACGCGTTATCTGATCTGCCATTAAGAACGATGTCCATACAATAATTAACCTAGGCCCAATCTTACCATTCGCTATGTGCCATGCCCTCATGACACACATGGCATTTCTCCTTACGTTCCTCGAAAACAACGTGCATTTCATCAAGCTCTTTTTCGAGCGCTTCGTCGACATAGCCATTGGGTAGTTGATGCGCTATCCCTTTGTGACAGTCGATGCAGGTTTTGCCTTTCTCCTGTGCGTGTTCATGGAAGATCGCCGATTTCCGCGGTTGTTTCGCCATATCCATTTGGCTCATCTCGTGGCAGTTCCGGCATTCGCGGGAATTCGTTTCTTGCATCGTCTTCCACACTTTCTGGGCCAAATACAAGTGCTTGTCGCGGAATTTTTCGACCGTATCGATACTACCTGTCACGTGATGATAGAGCTCTTTGGTTGCGGTGACCTTACGGACAAATTTGTGCGCCCAATCTTTCGGCACGTGGCAGTCGGGACAGCTCGCCCGAACACCGGATGTGTTCATATAGTGAATGGACCTTTTGTATTTCGGGTAAACATTGTCGCGCATCTCGTGGCATGTGATGCAGAATGATTCGGTGTTTGTCGCTTCCATCAAGGTATTGAAACCACCCCAAAAAACAACGCCGGTTATACACAAACCCAGCACCGTGAGCACCGGAAAACGACCAACCGTGAATAACAGTCGGTCGTGCCACCTCGCCGACCACTTACTCATACCTCCATCTCCCACTGACCTCCCGCACCTTGCGGTCAACCGGGTTTCTCCGGATTCCACGGCCTACACCCTTATTGTCAAAGATCAATGTTCCCTCGCCGAGGCGCGGTATCGTAAGTTCTTTACCTATGCGAAGCGGCGACGTCCGCGGGTACTCTAAAGACTGGGACACCCCCGATGCTCTACGTGACCGACGGCATGACGGCTTTTCCACGTGACGCAACACGAATGCGCCGTGCACGGTCATGCACACGGCCGGTCAACTAGCAGTAGCACGCATCAGACCATCACCGCCTGACACGGTGATCTCGATGGGCGCGTGGTATACGATCGTTCATTATTGGCGATACAGGGACTCGATGCGCACGGCCTTGGGTTCGACAATACATGCCTCGCGGCACAATGCGCAGCCCGTACAAGTCTCCGCATCGATCCGCGGTTTTTCCGACTCCCAGCACAGTGCGCCCTCCACCGGGCAACTCTCAGCGCAGGCACCGCATTCCGGGCCAAGATGGGCGAGGCAAACCGACGTATCGATCGCGGCGCGGGCCAACCGCGGAAGGGGGCGCGACCCCCCGACATCTTCACACGCCGGCGGTCGTAACGCACCCGGTTCACAGCTCGTGACGCAGGGCAGATCCTCGCACAGATGACAGCCCCGGTGTACCAAATCCAGGGCTGGCGTGCCCACAACCTGGGCTCCGAGCCGCGCCGGCAAGCCGAATATCACGGAATGAGGACAGGCCTCCAGACAAGCGCGGCAGCGCGTACAGGCCAGCAGGAACTCCAATTCGTCGAGGGCCCACGGCGGACGAATCCAATGTGCAGCGCGGTTGGCGGCGTGCGCGTCCGCGTGTTTGACGATCGCCTCACCGGTCTTGTGCGCCGCGCGCCTTAAAAAGGCCCGGCGTCCGGTGGAAAAAGTGCTATCCGTTGTCACATCCGCATCACCATGGGCTGCATCAGCAACCACAGGTGAAACCCCGTGATTCCGATGGCGAAAGCGAACAATGGAGCCAAGCGCCAGCCGGTCACGGTCGCCCCTTCCGGCATTAATCGCTGGCTGCGATGGCGTGTGATCTGAACGGCCAGCCAAAAACCGAATACCATTAGTAATGCCTGTACAGCGAACAGTGTCTCCTGTGACAGCAGCATGTCCGCATAACGCTGGTGCTTCTCCATCATACTCAACGGCTGGGCACCTATACCCAGCGGGTTCTTGCTCACTTCGGTCAGCGCGGTGGTCTCCCGGACCAGGTGACTGAGGTTGTGCGCCAGATGATAGGAGAACGCCAGGGGCAGCGCGACAAACGCCTGCGCCGCAAAGAAACGCCGGAAAGAGAGATCGGTACCGATCAAACGGTAGGTCAGGCGCGCCAACAAAGCATAGACCGCGGCTATCACGACGAGCCAACCGGCCAACCCTAGAGTGAAACTGAACAACAGGCGGCCCGAATCACCGATAAAGCGGGCGACCGCGCTCATCCCGCCCTCCCAGAACGGCATCATGGTGATACCGTGTAAACTGGTCAACGCCAGCAATCCAATCATAAACCAGGCCTCATCCCAGTGCGGACGGCCGCCCCCCAGCGCTTCGACGCCGGGTGTACGCAAACGCCAGGTGACATTGTCGTGGGGGCAGCTCTCCGCGCAGTTCCCGCAAGAGGTACAGTAACTGTTCTGCTTAAGGCGCCCCATGACCAGCCATGTCGGACAAGGCTCGGTAGTTTCGTTGCCGTGGTAGCAGTCGAGTGTTTCGCATCTTGCGCAAATATCGGCGTCGGTCGGCCTCATCTCGATCGGCGCCAGTTGCGAATAACTCCCTACGGTGCGCCCCACCGGGCAGAAGTAGCGGCAAAACGCGTTGCGCTCGAACATAGAGAGGGACACGGTCGCGAGAACGACCATCAGCAAAGCCACCAGCGCGGTGGCATACGGGCTGGTGGTGATCCCTAGCCCGAGCTCCAGCCAGGACAGGGCGACGAACAGGAACAGGGCTGGCCAGATATTGCGCAACCGGCGCGGCACCCGCAGATCGAGACTATTGTTCGGTTCTGCGCGACGCCACAAGCGCCGCCGTACAAGCCATTGCGCCAACGCGTTCCACGGGCACACCGCGCACCAGGCGGTGCCCAAAAAGAACACGGAAAATATCAAGCCCGCCCACCACAAGTTCCACGTCAATACAGTGGCCATGTTGCGCTCCGCGATCGGCGTACCGAACAGTCCGGCCGCAATGATGGTCAGGAATAGCGCAACCGTCACGAGCCTCAGGATCACCAGAAACCACCGGCTCACGACCAGGCGCTGCAGGGCCTTGCCGACGAATGGTAACCGCGCCAGGCTTAGGGTCAATCCCCCGGCCGCTACCGGTGACGGCCTGTATAGAACCCACAGGCTCGTCACCCCGACGAACGCGACGATGAACCAGCCCCAACTTTCCGGCAGACCTGGATGGGTCATCGTCATCGGCCGTGTTCTTCGCGGGCGCCGCGTATTCGCAAACTTTGCAGACGCTTGCGTTGCAACAGTTTAACCCCCAGCAGCAGCACTACGAGAACACCCACCACCATCCCGAGCAGACCGATCGGTGCCGGCGCACCGACACGGAGTGGGAAATCGATGACATACGGCTCACCGCCGGCCTCGAACCACGCGGTGATAATGTACTCCCCCGCTTCCCGGAATACGAACCCCTGGCGATAAACATTATCGTCCGGTGGTTGCACACCGAGATTTTCTACCGCTGATGAGAACCAACCATCATCCCGAACCGTAAAGGCGACGTCGCCCGTAAACGGCGCGCCGGTGTCGATATGTTTTGCATACAAATTGATGCGGCCCGGTTCGTTGGGACGTGGAAACGCCGGGAACACCATGTAGGTCACAAAGTAATCGCCGATCTGGGCTTCGACCTGAAGGCTCGACGGTGTATTGGAGTCCTCGTTCAGGCTGTACGACGGCCGCCCCAGAATGTGGTGGGCGTGCGCCGGGCTACCGACGCACACGATGAGGAACAGCATAAACAACTTAGCCCCACTGTGTTGTATCGCGTTCATGCCCAATGCCGGGTCACGGTCCCTTGCGAGCGCTCCACGATGCGAATCGGGAGCGATGGATGAGGACAGACCTCCACACATAGGCCGCAACCGACACAGGGAGCTTTCACGACCGGTCGATACTGGTTCCACAGCTTGAAACTGATGGCCTTGTCACCGAGCGGGCAGATACTGACGCAGGCGCCGCAGATGCCCTGGTCCACCCACGGATAGCAGGCGCTCCGATCGATTTGAGCGATGCCCATATCGACATCCTCACGCGGCGTCTCGGTCAGCGCCTCGGTCGGACATACCTCCATACATTTGCCACACAGAATACAACCCCTTCTTTCTGGGTCGATGTAGGGGGTGTTCACCGCCCACCCACCGTCGCCTTTATGGAAACGGATACAACGCGGTGGACAGACTTCTCCGCACAGACCGCAACCGATACACGCAGCGGTGAAAGCTGTTTCGTCCTTGAGCGCACCCGGCAGCCGCACATGGTTGCGGGGATCGTAGGTGTCGGCAGGGGCCGCAAGTCGTGACACGCCGTAGGGCATGCTGCCGGCGGCAACGCCTACCGCAGTAACCCCACACCAACGAAGGAAACTGCGCCGCCCCATCACGCCGCCTTACATACGTGCAGCTTACGATACTGGCGCCCGAGGTGCCCCGGCCCCTGGTATGGCATGTCCGCCACTTTAACCGTAAAAGTCAGCGCATCGGTGGGGCAAACGGCCATGCACGCGGTGCAATTGTTGCACTCCTGACCGAACTCGTCGCGCAGCGGATCTAGTCCGAATTCGCACACGGCGTTGCATTTCGCACAATCGTTGCAGTCCCCCACCACTCGTTGAATCCGTACCAGCCGGTAGCGCCCGAGCAGGGAATACAGGGCGCCGCCGGGACACAGGTAACGGCAAAAGCCGCGTCGCGCCACCAGCAAATCGAATAACAGGGTTAGTATGAAAAACAACGCCCCCGCCCCGAAACCGCCGAGCGCCACCGCGTAGTACAGTTCGCGGCCAATGATTGCAGGTGGATAGATGGCTGCCACCAGCACCGATCCACTGAGCGCCGACAACCCCAGCCCCACCGCCAGAACGAGATACTTGAAACGCCGGTCGAAGCGGCGATTTCCAACCTTGAACCCCAACGACTTCAGCCACAGGCGGAGATTACTGTTCAATTCGTACAACAGGGTTGCCGGACAGATCCAGCCGCAGAAAAAGCGACCGAACAGTACCGTCGCCGCAGCGGGGATCAATACCGTGACAAACAACGGCCAATACGATTTCAACCCGGCCGCCGCCTGTCCTGCCCAAGCCAGCGGATCGCTGAGCTTGAGCCCGAACAGGTTCCCGGACCAGACGGTTCCCTTGATCGCATCGAGATCTTCGGCCGGATCATCGGTCAAAGGTGACGTCAACGTCTCCATTACATCGTAGAGCCGCTTTTCCGCAGGGTTGAGCAGATCGTAAGCATGCGCTGCCACGTAAGTCTGATAAACGTGAACGAAAGGCAGCAACACCAGCAACGCCATCACCAGAATCAGCGTTATCCAACGCAGCTTGTTAAGATGGCGCCGGAACAGGAATGGCTTGCGGGTTGATACGGTCATCCGCTTGCGAGAGCTAGGCTCGGTTCGGGATGATCCGGATGGCCTGTGGCATCTGAATACAAGACCGCTCACACAAACCACAACCTACGCACTGGTCGGTGATGTGGGGCTGTTCCAGCATCCCTGTGGTTATCGCGACATCCTGTAGTGGACAAGCGCGATAGCAAACACCGCAGGTCTTTCCCTGGTAGGAGAGACATAGCTGCGTGTCAACGACCGCGTGACCCATCTTAACGCCACTGGTAATCGCCTCGACGTTACGGTCGACGGGTTGAATCGCGCCGCTCGGGCAGACGTCACCACACTTCATGCATAGAATGCAGGCCTTCTCACGGGGAATGATGTACGGCGTGTCCAGCGAGGCCACACCGTTCTCATAGCTGAAATAATTGATGCAACGGTTCGGGCACACCTCACCGCACTGACCGCAGTGAATGCAGTGAGACAGAAAATCCTCTTCCAGCAGAGCGCCCGGCGGACGCAGATAACGCCGACTCGACCCGCCCGCCGCTGCGCTGGCCGGCAACGGAGCCAGCGCCACGGCGCTCCCGGTCGCCAGCACTTTTAAGAATTCCCGCCGTTTCATGACAAAGTAAGGACAAATGCTAGAATCTGCCCCTGCTCCTGTCAGATTTTCTCGATACGCGCGGCCGACTTCTTGAAATCCACCTGTCCGGAGACCGGGTCCCAGATACGGCTGGTCAACCGGTTGGCCAGCCACTTGTTCTTCTCCGGTTCGGCACTATCCGCGACGGACAGATTCCAGGGCCCGAACATGTAACCTCGGGGCACACCGTTACGCGCCGGTTTGACCAGACTGTTGGTGCCGACCTGGGCGCGCGCCTCCAGAGACCCGCGCCGGGTCACCACACGCACCTTGTCGCCGTCCTCGATACCGAGATCCTTGGCATCGTCCGGATGCATTTCTACATACATCTCGGGCACAAGCCGGCGCGTGGTCGGGCTGCGGTTGGATTTGGCGGTATGGAAGTGTTCGTACACCACGCCCAGGCCAAACCAGTAAGGATACTTGTCCTTGGGCACTTCCTTCCAATGGGTGCCGCGAAACGTTTCGTCCGGCAGATCCGGCGTCAGCGCCCGGTCCCGTGCAAGGTTGATCAGATCCATATGATCGATCGTATAAAGATCTTTCCTGGTACCGAACTCCATCAGCTTTTTCGTCCATTTCTCCCGGTCGGTATAGTCCTGCTCACACAGTTTCATATGCACCTTGCCGTCTTTGGTGCGGAAATAGCCATAGGGTCGATTCGGCCAGTCGCCTTCCTGGGTCATATAACGCCGTTTGGTGCCGCCGTCTTTGGCGATGGCATACGTCGGCGCCGGCCATTGTATGCCGCGCTTCTCGATCAGTTGTTCATAGGGTGACTTGCCATCCACCTTCTCGACTTCGAGTATCCCCGAAAGATCGGCATCGGTGCCTTTTGAGGCCTTGACCAGATCACGAAAGACCTCTTCGGCCTCGTAGTAACCGTCCTCGTTGCGCTGGTACGGTAGTGCTTTTTCCATGTCATAGCCGAGCAACGTGCCGATCTCCTTGGCTTTGTCGATAACCATATCCAGATCCGGGAGGCACCCCGGCGGCGGATCGGCCGCCTTTTGACAAATGTTGATACGCCGCTCGGAGCTGATGTAGACGCCCTCGACTTCGCCCCATGTGGCGGCCGGAAAGATGACATCGGCATACAGATTGTTCGGCGCATGGCGATAGATTTCCTGGACGACGTTGAATGTTCCCATCAGCGCCGGTCTGACCAGGTTCTCCTGATCCGGCAGATCGATATGGGTTGCGTAGACCAGGAACATTGCTTTCACCTCACCCTTGAGCGCCCGTTCCATCATCCCCACGGCATAACCCGGATTTTTGGAGTTGAGCGCATTCTTGAGGTTGTTTTCTGGTACGCGCCAATGCTTCGCCATGTGCAACAGATGCTCGAGATTACTGAGAGGTTCGTTGAACGGCAGGCGCCCCGTCAAACCACCGGTGAAACGCTCGCCCATGGCATTGGGCTGACCGGTCATGGAGAACGGGCCACAGCCTGGTTTGGCCAGATTGCCGGTCAAGGTCAGCAGGTTGATGATAGAGATGACATTATGCTGGCCGTGCACGTGCTGGTTGTAACCAATGCCCCACATGATGATGACGCCACCGTAGCCTTCGCCCCCGGGTACGCCGGTCTTGCCTCCGGTGTGCCTGCCGCTGCTACGCGCCAGCCGTTTGCGCGTCGCGTCAGCGAACATACCGGCCACTTTGCGGATCAACTCCGGCGAAACGTCGTGATCCGGCCCGCCCATGCGATCTTGAACCTGCTCCGGACTGTAGTTCGCGAGCACCCCTTCGGTGTACTCCTCCCAGCCGGTCGTATGCTCCTTCACGAAATCCCAATCGATCACGTCCTGATGCTCTTTGAGCAAGACGTGGGCGATGGCGTTGAGGAAGCTGATGTCGCCGTTCAGAACCGGCACATGCACGGTATTGTCAGGGTTGATGTCTTCATAACCCATGACCGTGCCCGTGCGGCGCGGATCCACGATGACCGTGGGAATATCGTTCTTCTTCTTGTGATCCGCCGCCCGCCAGAAGATAATGGGATGCGACTCACGCGCGTTGTGTCCGAAGTGCATGATCATGTCGCACAGCTCGATATCTTCGTAAGCCAACGGCGGCGTATCGGAACCGAGCGTGGCGAAGTAACCGGTCACCGCCGAGGTCATGCACATTCGCGCATTGGCCTCGATCGTGTTGGAACCCAGGACACCCTTCATGAACAGGTTTTCCAGGTACTGGCCCTCCACGGTCAGCTGCCCGGAACCGTATAGGGCGATACTGTTGCCACCGTATTCCTTGACCAGGTGAGCGGTCTTGTGCGCGACCATATCCGAGGCGTCGTGATAGGGTACCCGGACAAACTTGTCATCGTCGAAATTACCCTTGGTCTTGGACGTGTAGCCGAGGTCCCCGTGATCGGGTTTGCTCCATTCCTCCCACACATCCTTGCGCACATAAGCGTCGCCCTCCATGCGGTCGACATACATGGGCTCGGCCGCCGTCAGGCCCTTGATACACTGAAGGCCGTAATTGGTCGGGTGGTCCTTGTCCGGACGCATGGAAACGATTTTACCGTTCTCGACTTGAATAATCGTGCCGCAGCCCACACCACAGTACGGGCATTGCCCCAGGGCGGTAGTGCGGGTGGTGGAGGCGTTGTCCGTTGGGGCCGGCGCCGCTTCGAGCTCCGGATTGGTGCCCACCATCAGCCCGGCGCCCGCCGCTGAACTACCGATGAAGGCGCCGCTCTTAAGGAAATCCCGACGGCTCATCTTAATTCGCTTCATGATCGTTCCCCTCCTGATTATTGATTCGGCAGGCTGCGTAGATAAACAATGATGTCATCGATCTCTTGATCAGACAGGTTCGCCAATCCGTCAGCGCCGCTGAAACTGAGCATGCGCGTATTGGACCGTCCTTCCTTGATCGTCGTGCGGATAAAACCGTCCGAGACCTTGCCGAGAAAACCCGCCTTCCCGATCGCAGTACCGGTGCCGCCGGCAGCATATCCATCACCGGCGATTCCGTGGCAGGTTGAACATATGTATTCATACCACTGCTTACCGAGGCGCGGGTCGCCGTGCGCCTCGGGCTGAGCGTCGACCTCAGTCGCGCGGTCAGGCAATTCAGCGAAAGAACGCAGATAGGTGACGATCGCCTCGATTTTGGCCCGGCCCAGGTGCGCGAAAGGCGGCATGCCGGTGCCGGCGCGCCCATCTCGAATCGTACTTAGGAAAAACTTGTCCGAACCGATACTGAGAAGTTCCGGATTGGTAAGTGACGGGGCGAACCCCGGCTTGCCGATGGCATCGGCCTGGTGACAGACCGCGCAGTTTTGAACGAAAAGCTGTTCACCGTCTGCGTCATCATCACCAGCCGCCTTGACTGACGCCGCAAACGCCATGAGTGCCGCGAACAATAACGCCAAGGTATTGTTCTTTCGCATCGTCGCCTCCAGTTATCTTAACCGCCGCCACCATCGTGTCACCGGCCTTCGGCCCACCCGCAGGCCAAGACCACATTTCGCCACACTTTGCGAAATGCCTATGTCCACGAGTATAGAAACAGCCGAAAACGTACGGCAATAGTCCGAAAACCGCAGTTAGGAGCGAGGACTACCACCAAAGTGGTAGCGGGATACGGTGTTGAACCTACTGATATCTATACGTATAGCCGGCTCCTCGGCACGCCCGACGGCATGGGTTGCGTGCCGCCGGATATTTAGGATTACCCCCCTTAGCCCAGCCGTCGAGTCATTGCTTCCTTCCACCGCGGTCGAGTACGCTAACCGCCATGTACAAGCACTGGGCGCACTCACTGTTTTTCCGGCTTGGTATCGTAATGACGGTGATTGTCGTGTTCGCGATTCTTGGCGCGGCGAGCGCATTACTGACCGCCGACGCCGTCCAAGGAAAAGCCGTCAGTGTCGACATCGCCGGTTCGCTACGCATGCAGTCATACCGCATCGCCACCAACCTGGTGTATGACAACAACATCGATATACAAAGTTACCGTGACGAAACAAGCACCTTGGTGGCGGATTTCGAGCAGGATCTGTACAGCGATGAACTCGTCGACATTCTGCCTGACGATCCGAGCCATCCGCTCCGCGCCGCCCATCAAAAAGTAAGGAATCGCTGGCAGCACGAAATCGAACCGCTTCTCGACATCTATCTGGCGGGCATCACGTCGACGAACGCGGCGATTTCGCTCGAAGCGCGCACCAACCTACGCGCCCGTTACCTCGAAATGATGCCGTGGTTTGTCGCTGACATCGACGAATTCGTGAACTTGTTGGCGCAAGACGCGGAGACCAACTTCGATCGTTTACGCGTTTATCAACTTGTTGTCTTGTTCGTAACCTTACTGCTGGTCATCCTTGCCTTGTGTTTGATTCACAAACAAGTCCGTACACCACTCAATATCCTATTGGGTCTGGCTGAAAATGCCGGCGGCGGAGATTTCTCCACCCGCACCCCGTACCACGGTAAGGATGAACTCGGCCGCCTCGGTCACGCTTTCAACCTGATGACCGCTGACCTCGACCGCTTGTATCGCGATCTCGAGGCTCGGGTAGAAGAAAAAACCACCGACCTCACGCGCAGCAAGCAATCGTTGGAACTTTTGTATCGCACCGTCAGGAGTCTCAATGAGTCCGCGCACCAACCGACAACTTATACGACCTTACTTCAAGACATCGCCGCGCTGGCCGACACCGGACCCGGGAAGATCTGCCTGGCCGACCAACCCCAGTGCGGCGCGAGCACCCTCGCGTCCACATTTGTGCAGGACTATGAACAACAGCACACCTGCAAATCGACCAACTGCGGGGCCTGCTTGAGCGATAGCGATACACAGATGTTGAATCTCGAAGGGATAGACGGGGTCGTACGTCGCATGATCTCCATCCCTATTTGCGATCAGTCCAAACGATACGGGGTCCTGTTGATGGAACTGCGGGAGGGACGTAAGTTAGAGGATTGGCAGCGCCGGCTTCTGGAGGCCGTCACCAATCATATCGGTATATCGCTAACCTTGTCACGGCAAGCGACCGAACATCGCCGGCTGGCGTTGCTGGAAGAACGTGGCGTAATCGCGCGCGAACTACACGACTCGCTGGCGCAGGCGCTCTCTTATCTCAAAATACAGGTTACGCGACTCGAAAATTCGCTGCTGCCCGATACGGACCACGATTCGTCAACGCGTACTATTATTCGGGAAATACGCGAAGGTCTCGGAAGCGCCTACCAAGAGTTACGTGAATTGCTGACGACCTTTCGTCTGCGCATGGACGAACAAGACTTGGCCGCCGCCCTTGAGGCGACCGTGACAGAATTCGCCAAACGCAGCACTACTACCATTACCCTCGACTACCGCCTCAGACACAACACCCTAAGCGCCAATGAGGAAATCCATCTTCTGCATATCGTTCGCGAGGCCTTGTCCAATGTCGTCAATCATGCGAATGCCAGTGCATGTAGAGTGTCTCTGGAACAACAGGACAACGGTAACTTGATACTGTCGATAGATGACAACGGAAAAGGCTTTCCTCAGGCGCCGGCCAAACCGCAACATTATGGACTGACGATTATTGAAGAACGGGCACGTGGCCTGACCGGCAATCTCGCGTTTAAAAAGTCACCGCTGGGTGGCGCGTGTGTCTCGTTGTCCTTTACTCCGACCCATCGCAGGGGCGAGGAGCGCCTGCTTAAAGCAGCCGGCTGATGGATACGAACACCGCTACGACGGTCGTCGTCATCGACGATCACCCGCTGTTCCGCAAAGGTGCCGCGGATCTGATCGCCATGGAGGAATCTCTGGTGTTTTCGGGAGAAGCAGCGAGCGGTGAAGAAGGGCTGATGCTGGTGGAATGCCAGCAGCCTGATCTTGTGCTTCTGGACCTCAACATGAAAGGCATGGACGGGCTGACCACACTCGCTGCCATAAAGGACATGGACCTCAATAGCCGTGTCGTTATCCTGACAGTCTCGGACAATGAGGGCGATGTCGTCGCCGCGCTGCGGGCCGGTGCAGATGGATATCTACTCAAAGACGCGGAACCCGAAGACATCCTGCTCAGCCTGCGTGATGCCGCTCGAGGTAAACTCGTGTTGGACGAAAAAATTACAGAATGCGTCGCTTTGGCGTTACGCCATGAGGCCAAGCCGAAATCACTGGATGAGGCCGATCTGACGGAACGCGAACACGAAACCCTCGCACTGATCGCCAAGGGTCTGAGCAACAAGCGCATCGCGCGCGAACTGGACATCATGGAAAGCACGGTTAAAGTGCACGTCAAGCACGTCTTGCGCAAACTCAACCTACGCTCGCGGGTAGAAGCGGCAGTTTGGATGACCGAACAGCGTCAGAAAAAAGGCAAGACCCAGCGCTGACATTCGTTGGGTCGTTTTTCCTTCGGCGCGCTGGCCTCCAAGGACCTAAACGGCCCTTCAGGACCATCTGTGCGCCTATCGCGCACCGAGATCGAGCCTTGGCGTTGCCACCACACGTTGTCCTGTTGGACCGAACCACTCGCAACATTGAAAAAGGGACCAAAATACCTTTGCGCACCGTTGGAGCGGGCCGACAGCCCCAGTGCGGGTTTGCGTGAGTCCGATCCGATTCAGGCATATAGGCGCGGCCCAACGGCACGATGGACTGGGTGGGCAAAACAATACATGACCACTTTGTCGTCGCTCCCAGGCGCTACCTGGTTGCCGTCCTGAGCGACTCCGGTCGCTAGCTGGCCGGGACCCGGCCTGAACGGTTCATCGGCGCGGGTAACCAGCACCAACGAATGCTCCGCTAATGCAAAAATCGGGCCTTGGCGACTTCCCACTTCTGCGCCAGGCCCTGCACGACCGTGCAACCCACGGCGACCGCCTCTGCGTTCGGTTGCAAGGTATGCACGGCGCGGCCCGGTTGTCGTTTGTCAGCGAAATAACGATACAAATACAGCTTCACCGTGCGCGCCGGGTGCGTGTTGCGCACCAACACCATCTTCCCGTTGCGAGCCACGCATTCGCTGTGGAAATCGTAGGAGAACTCCACGTACTCGGAGGCCGGTTCGTCGCCTGTGCACACTATCGCCACGGCGAGCATCGTCGCGCCGAGCGCTAGACGGACCCTGTCCACGGAGGCGTCCTCGCGATAACGGCGCGTGGTTTGCGGGTTGGCCTGTGATCACGCCGCGGTACGACCGTTCGGCGCCCAATCGAGGCAGCGCCACCGCAAACAAACCGTCCCCGGCCCGGCAACTGGTCGGCGGGAGTGTTCACATTTGCCTGGGGAAGCTGTGATGTGTCGAGACCCGCGCCCGCGCCGGTCAGCCGCCGAACAACTTGTCCATCAGGCGACCGAAAAACCCCTTCGATTCCCGGCCGGCCGTGTAGTTGGCGGAAGCCTGAACCGCGGACGAACCGGCGGGCGCCTGGGATGCTTCGGGCCTGCGCGAGGCCGAAACCACGATGCCCGCCTCTTGCAGTTGCATGGCGTGCCGGCGCAGGACCGAATCTTCGGGTAACGGGGTGGTCATGACTTGGGTCCTCGTTGTGTGATTGCTCGCAGCCGAAAGTCTAATCGACAAGCGATTTTAAAGGAATACAGGACCCGCGAAAGCCCGTCTCGCCGCTAGATCCGATTCAGGTACTGAGTTCCTTGCAAGCGGCGCGCCTGCGCGGCAATACGGGCGGCACGGTCGCGCAACTCGGCGGACGGCGCAGCGAGATCATGGCGGTGCGGGCTCGGCAGAACCGCGGCCAGCAACGCGGCTTCGGTTTCGCTCACCAATCGCGCGGAGCGGTGGAAGTGACGCTGACTGGCCGCTTCGGCGCCGAACAATCCGGGTCCGAATTCCACGATATTCAGGTACACCTCCAAGATTCGGCGCTTACTCCAGCAGAGCTCGATGAACACCGTAAAGTAAGCCTCCAGACCTTTACGCCAATAACTCCGCCCCGGCCACAGAAACAAGTTCTTGGCCACCTGCTGCGAAATTGTACTGGCACCGCGTAACCGCCCTCCCGCGCGCGATTCCTCCAGAGCGTCCCGAATCGCGTACAGATCGAATCCGTGGTGCATGACGAAGCGCTGGTCCTCGGCCGCCACCACGGCGGCCACCAAATTGGGTGACAAATGTTCCCATTCAACCCACTGATGGGCGATGTTTGCCCGGGGAGACGCCCGACGCGCCAGTTCCATGAATGCACTGGTGGGGGGGTCGATCCAGCGTAATGCCAACACCAAACCACCGGTAGCGACCAACAGGGCGAGTACGCTGTAGCCCAGCCCCCGCCACAACGCCCGGCGCACGCGCCTCGTCGCGCTTTGCGGCACGATCACGCTCCGGCGCGAGGGGGGAACGCCGCGCGACGCAGCGCTATGCGCACGCCGGTACCACCGCCAGCGCGACGGATCACCGCTCGGGTTCCGCCGCAAAGCCAGGAGTGGGCGCCCGCACGGCGGCAGCCGTCGCATCGTGACGGCGCGCCAACCAGCGACCGACCCAGGCCCAAACCAGGACGATCGGCAGCCCCACCACGGCGATGTGCGCGATACTCATCCCCAGCGCCGCCAACCCGGCGTACAACCACGCGCTGGCGGCGTCTCCACCGCGGTATACGAGAGTGTCGGTGACATTCTTGGTTTTGTATTTGTCTTCCGTATCCACCAGGGTATACAGCACCTCGCGCGCCGGACGCGCGAGCGCGTAATTCAACACCCGCCGGAAGACCTGCACGATCGCGATCACACCCAAGATCGGCACCATCGAAAGCGCCGCAAGACCGACCAACATCGACAGCGGCAGTACGATCAAAGCAGCGGTCATCCCCAGGCGCGTGACCACCCACCCGGTGAGGAACAACTGCACCAGCACCGTCAGGCCGTTCACGGCCAGGTCGATGCCGGCAAAGAAAGCGGTCCGGTTTTCCGGCAGGTCGAAAGCATCGCGCACCACGTGGGCCTGGATAAAATACAAGAACGTCGCGACCGCCGTGTACGCCACGATGTAGAGGGCGATGCCACGCAGGTACGGAACCCGTAACACGTGCACGAGACCAGCCCACGGATGCCCGCCTATCGGCGTGACCGTCTCTGCGTCGGCGCGATCCGCGCGCGCCGACTCGTTGCGGTCTCGCCAGTCAGTCAGGCGCACGGCGCACAGCACCGCCACACAGAGAAGCCCGGTCGAGGCCAAGAGCAGGTTGGCAACCCCCGCCCAGTTCACCAACAAAACGGTCAGCGCCGGTCCGGCCACGGCCCCGGCGCTGCCGCCCGCCGCCACGACGCCGAACAGTCGTTTGGCCTGTTCGTTGGAGAACACGTCGGCCATGAAACTCCAGAAAATCGATACCACAAAGAGATTGAAAACGCTGATCCACACGAAGAAGGCACGCGCCACCCAATCCATGCGCCACTCCACGCGCATCAGTACGAAGAACAACAGGAGCGTCGCGATAAAGAACGCGTATACGAACGGAATCAACCGCGTGCGAGGCAACCTCTGAACCACGGTCCCGAACAAGGGAACCGCGACGAGCATCGCGACGAACGTCGCGCTGAACAACCACTGCAGGTTTTCCACGCCCCCCTGTATCCCCATTTCGTCACGAATCGGGCGCAGTATGTAGTAGCTACACAAGACGCAAAAGAAATACATGAAGCCCCAGGCGAGGGCGACGGCCTCACCTTGGCGAACGTTCATCATGGCGATGATCTTGGACACAGTCCCGGGCTCCGTAACAACCGCATCAACACGTGAATCCACGCGGTGCCCGGACGAGGGCGGCCACCGGCGCGGCTGACACATTAGTACACCGGCAAACGCGCGGCTAGGGTTTTATCGGTACCCGCGAGTCGCCGTGGTACAGTGCGCGGTGTGAAAATTCTCCAGGAACAACACCAATGAAAATCTCGCTCTTCAATATCCGCAGATACCTGGTCAGCGGCGTTATCACAGTAATCCCCCTTTGGGTGACCTGGTGGGTGTTCGACCTGGTGGTCCGGCAGTTGTCGAGATTGGGCCGGCCCTGGGCGCGCGTACTTTCTGGAAACATCCGTGAAGATTCACCGGCGTTGGCGCAATGGATCTTGGAGCCGTGGTTTCAGAACGTACTCGCCGTGCTGATTACATTGGTGGGATTGTACGTGCTGGGCTGGGCGGTGACCCGCGTGCTCGGGCGCCGCATTCTGAACGCCTTCGAATCCCTGCTCAGTCGACTGCCGTTCGTGCAGACCGTATACGGCGCGATACGAAAAATGGTGGTGGCCCTGCAACAGAAGCCCACTGACGTACAACGGGTCGTACTGGTCGAGTTCCCGTCGCGGGACATGAAAGCGGTGGGGCTGGTAACGCGTACCCTGGAGGATTCCGAAAACGGCAGAAAGCTCGCTGCCGTCTACGTACCGACTACCCCGAACCCGACCTCCGGATATCTCGAGATCGTTCCGGTTGAAAGGCTGGTATCTACCGACTGGACGATCGACGAGGCCATGAATTTCATCGTCTCCGGCGGTGCCGTGGCGCCGGAAGACATCCGTTACTACACCGATCGCGAGGCGGTCGAGAACCCGTGACCGACCCCTGATCGCGAGCCGGGGGACGCTGCGTTGGTGCCGCGTTGCGGGCATCGCCAGGGTTCCACTTCAACGGTTTTCTACGACTCGTCGGCCAAGCGCTTATATTCTCGCAAGTTTTTGTTTAAGAAGCACTAAATCGGCGGCGGCGAGATCAAACCGGGAATATTTCCAGCATCGGGCGTACTCCGGATTCGGTATACTTGACGGCCGGTTTGGTAGCCGGTATGCTGCACTGCACAATTTCCAGGGGGGGGCACCATGAGGCGGAAACAGGTTATGAGTCGTAGCAGAGTGTGGGTGGCGGCACTATTCGTGGCGCTCAACGTGGTCGGCGTCGAGCGCAGCCAAGCGGGCAACGGGGTCGAGTGGCACTGCCTGGCGCTTAACGTGTATCACGAAGCCCGCGGCGAAAATGCCGAGGGGCAACTCGCCGTCGCGCGGGTCACCTTGAACCGCGTTAAGAGCGATCTGTTTCCGGACAGCGTCTGCGAAGTCGTTTGGCAGCCGCGCCAATTCAGCTGGACCCACGACCAACATCCCGACAAGCCGGCGGACCGCAAAGCGTGGGCCGATGCCCTGGCGATCGCACGCAGCGCGCTGGATTCGCACCACCAAACCACGCCACTCGATAAGGCCACCTATTTCCATGCGTCCAACGTCTGGCCACATTGGGCGGAAGAGCAGATCCTGGTGCGGGTGATCGGCAACCACCTGTTTTACGAGTAGTCGTCCCCACGACGCCGCCGCGTCTCTTACCGCTCGCCGGCGCCGGTCGGTGCGTTAGTCCCGGTAGTCGTCCACGCGCCGCACCTCGTGCAGCGGGGCGTCGCTTTGTTCTTCCAGTCCCGTCAAGTACCGGTGCATGTGCTTGACATACAGGTCGGCGGAATAGCGAAGCATCTTTTCTTCGTTCTTGTTCACTGCCCGAATCACACGGCCGGGCCGCCCGATGACCAGCGAGTTGTCGGGAACCTCCTTGCCTTCGGTAATCAGCGTATACGCCCCAATCAAGCAGTTCGCGCCGATTTTCGCGCCATTGAGAACCGCCGAATGAACCCCGATCAAGGTGTTGTCGCCGATGGTACAACCGTGCAGCATGGCCATGTGACCGACCGTGACGCCGCGGCCGACGGTCAGCGGCAACCCGGTATCGGTGTGCAATACGGACCCGTCCTGAATATTCGATGCCGCACCGATATGGATGACGTCATTGTCACCCCGTAACACGGCGTTGAACCACACGCTGGCTTCCTCTTCCAGAATCACGGATCCGATCAGCACCGCGCTGTCCGCGACAAAATTCTTGCGGCCACGAATGTCCACACGGCGATCTTCTAACGAATACTTCAAATGCGTTCTCCTACCCTGTCACACTCAGACTACGACCTGCGACTGTTGCCTCGACTCGCCAACTTGCGCTTGGGCACCGCGACTAAGCGGAAAACACCCGGCGCAGGATGTCACACATCTGGTCGATGTGCTCGCGGTCGGCGATAAACGGGGGGGCTAGAATACACGCGTCGCCCGTCAACTTGACGTGCAGACCAGCCTCGAACAGTTTTACCTGCGCCCAGTAACCGCGTTTTCCCGGCACTTCGTCGACTGCGAGATCAATACCCGCCAACAGACCGTAACCCCGGATATCGGTAATCAAGGGCACATCTTGTAGTGCGAACACGCGCTCCAGAAAATACGGCGCGAGCTCGGCGGCGCGATCGAAAAGTTTCTCGCGCTCCAGAATGTCCAGTGTGGCCAATCCCGCCGCGCACGCGCCCGGGTGACCCGTATACGTGTAGCCATGGAACAGGTCCACCGCCCAGTCCGCTCCGGCGTTGACGATGGTCTGATAAATCCTCTCGTCGACCGCGACAGCGCCCATGGGTTGTGCGCCGTTGGTCAAGGCCTTCGCCATGGTGATGAGATCGGGTTTGACGCCGAAGCTGTCGGCTGCGAACACGTTCCCCGTGCGCCCGAATCCGCAAATCACCTCATCGAATACGAGGAGGATTTCATTCTGATCACAAATCTCGCGCAAGCGGTCCAAGTACCCGCGCGGCGGTACCAGCACACCGGTCGACCCCGCGATGGGCTCGACGAAACATGCCGCGATGGTGTGTGCACCATAGGTATCCACCGCACGCTGCAGGTCCTCGGCGAGTTCGGCTCCGGTTTGCGGTTGCCCCGGTTGATAACGGTTTTCCGGTAACCAGGTGTGGCGCATATGAACGACCCCTGGGATACTTACCCCGAACGCGACACGATTCTTGATCATGCCGCTCAACGACGTGCCCCCGATGTTGACCCCGTGGTAGGCACGTTCGCGAGACACAAAGCGCGTACGACCGCTCTCACCGCGCGCGTAATGATAGGCCAGCGCAATCTTCATCGCGGTATCGACCGCCTCGGAACCCGAGTTGCAGAAGAACACGTAATCGAGACCGTCCGGAGTCAGTGTCGCCACGCGCTCGGCGAGCGCGAACTGCGCCGGGTGCCCACCCTGGAACGGCAGCGCGTAGTCTAGGAGACGCAGTTGCTCCGCCACGGCGTCGGCAATCTCTTGACGGCCGTGGCCCAGCGCGCTGCAGAACATGCCGGAAGACCCATCGAGGATCCGCTCGCCGTTCTGGTTCCAGTAATGAACGCCCTCGGCGCGCACGAACAAACGGGGACGTCGCTTGAAGTCCCGGTTGGCAGTGAACGGCATCCAGTAGTGTTCGAGCGTGGAATCGATCGCGTGCATCGGCGTAGCCATGGCATTCCCCTGTCGTCTTGACGCACTCCCGAGTGACGCCCGGGGGACGCGTGGTCGGGAATGCTCTTGGATTCGAAACATTTTAGTTTATCCTATCGAACGGTTGAACGCGGCAGCAAACCATGTTGGATTATCAACCCGACGAGCGCAGGTTCGTCCCCGGCACGGTGGTCGAAGTGCGGTTTTCACTGTATAAGCACTACGCCATCGCTTCGGACCGCGGGTCCCCGCGGCGCCCCACGCTGATTGGCCTCTCCCAGCGCACCGGCCGCGTCGCGGAGGAACCGTGGTCGGCAGTCGCTCGCGGGCGCGACGTGCACGCCAGCAACATCCGGGGAGCGTTGCCTGGATGGTTGGTCGTGGCCCGTGCGCGCGCCTGCATCGGCCGGCCGGAGATCACCTGGAACCTGTTGACACGCAACTGCGAACATTTCGTCCGTGCGGTGCATGGGCTTCCGGTTGAGAGCACCCAAGTGCAGAACGCGATCGGCGGCGCGGTTTTGGGGCTGGCGGCAACCCTGCTGGCACCGCCGGCGACCCTTGGGCGGGTACTTCTTGCGGTGCCGTGCGGGGCGCTGATACGCATGAGTCGCTTCGCGCAAACGCCCGCCACCGGGCGTGGGACGTTTGACGACGACCGAAACTGACATAAAATAGAATGATTCCTGCATAAGTTCTTTCTATTCATGCGCCACGGATGACCGGCGACGCGGTAGTCACCCTCTGTGTATTGGTACTTGTCCTGGGCTTGCTGATGTTCACGCGCCGCGCCCCGGATGCCATATTGTGGAGTGGTCTGGGGCTGTTGGTCGTGGCGCCGGTACCGTCCACGGAGGGCTGGCGCGTCGGCGTACTCAGCGTCGAGCAGGCATTCGCCGGACTCGCGAATGAAGGCGTCATCACTATCGGATTGCTGTTCGTCGTTGCCGCAGCACTACGCGACACCGGGGGACTCAACTGGCTGGCGGGGTTCGCGTTGGGTCGTCCGTCCACGCTGTGGGCGGCGCAAAACCGCATCGTTTGGCCGACCGCGGTGGCCAGTGGCTTCATCAACAACACGCCGCTCGTGGCCATGTTGCTGCCGGTCATCGATCAATGGTCCAAGCGGCAGAGTTTGTCCGCCTCGAAGTTGCTCATGCCGCTGTCCTACGCTTCGATCCTCGGCGGCGCGTGTACGCTGATCGGCACGAGCACCAATCTGATCGTCAACGGCTGGTTGATCAGCGAGACGGATCACCCGGGTCTCGGAATGTTCGACATCGCCTGGGTAGGCGTTCCCGTGGCCGTGGTCGGGTGCACGTACATACTGGTCGCTTATCGCTGGCTATTGCCCGAACGCAAACCGCCGCTCGATCTCGGTGCTGATCTACGCCGGTATACGGTCGAGATGGTCGTCGAACCGAGCTCGGAGCTCGCCGGTAAAACCGTAGAAGAGGCGGGCTTGCGCAGCCTTCCCGGACTGTATCTGATCGAAATCGACCGCGACGAAGAGTTGGTGTCCGCCGTGTCGCGCGATACGCGACTCAAGGAAAACGACCGACTGGTATTCGCCGGGGTGATCGATTCCGTGGTCGATCTACAAGCGATACGCGGCTTACGACCCGCCACCGACCAGGTATTCAAATTCAGTGAAAAGCGCACCAATCGCATCCTGGTCGAGGCCGTCATCAGCAACTCCTCGCCGTTCAACGGCCACACCGTGCGCGAAGGCCGTTTTCGCACGTTGTACAACGCGGCGGTCATCGCGGTGGCGAGAAACGGCGCCCAGATCCGCCGCAAGATCGGCGACATACGGCTGCGCGCCGGAGACACTCTACTCCTAGAGGCGCGGCCGAGCTTTCTAGAACAACAGCGTAATCGTCGAGACTTCTATCTGGTCAGCGCCATTTCCGGCTCGCCTCCGATCCAGCACCATCGTGCCTGGATCTCGATCAGCGTCCTGGTCCTGATGGTGATGCTGGTCGCGCTGAACGTGCTGTCCATGCTCAAGGCCGCCCTGATCGCCGCCGGATTGATGCTGATCACCCGCTGCGTGAACGCCAGCACGGCGAGGCGCGCGGTGGATTTGCCGGTGCTGCTGGTGATCGCCGCCGCGCTCGGACTCGGCAAAGCGATGCAGGTGAGCGGGTTGGCCGGAATACTGGGTGAGCTGTTGCGCGACTCGGTGGGGAATAGCCCGACGGCCATGCTGGCGGCCATCTACGGGCTGACGATGGTCCTCGCAGGCGTAATCACCGCCAAGGCGGCGGCGCTTTTGGTACTGCCGATCGCCCTGGTCGCTGCGGCGGACCTCGGCGTTTCCTACATGCCGTTCGTGATCGCGGTGATGGTGGCCTCTGCCACCACCGTGGCGACGCCGATCGGTTACCCCACCAACCTCATGGTCCTCGGCCCGGGCGGCTACCGGTTCACTGATTACCTATTCTTCGGCGGTCCTCTGAGCCTGTTGATCTGGTTCCTGGCGGTGTCAGTGATTCCGCTGTTCTGGCCCATCGCGTAAGCACCGCTGGTACCGTATCCCGCTGAGCTGCATCGTTAAACTGGCGAGGGCCGGTCGTTGGGCGCGCGCGCCGCATGGTATACTGCGGCGCGGGAACAGTTTCGGCGATACAACAACAATGGGGGTGTCGAGACATGTTGACACAATGTTTGGAACGACGGCGCCGGCCGCGTCGCGATCTGTCGGCATCGGTGCGTGTGCGTGCGGAACAGTGGCCCGATTTCGACAACGGCGTACTGCTGGACTTAAGCGAGTATGGAATCCGGTTTTTCACCGTGCGCAGTCTGGATCTCGGTGCGCGCGTCGAAATCGATCTCGACGTGGGTGACGATCGTACCGTGGCGCAGGGCTTTAGCGGCCAAATCGTCCGCGTCATGCGTGGTTCGGCAGGCGGCTTTACCTACGCCTGCCGGCTCGCCGAACCCGGTTTAGCGCGGCTGTAAGATCTCGCCGGTGGGCACCCGATGGCGCGCCGGCGGAGCGGCCGGTGACCGGTGGTGACGATGGTGCCCGGCGCGGCGGTGCACGGGTGACTTCGGGTGGACGCCGAAACGCCCGACTTCCACAAGCGGCACCGGGACCACGTACGTGAACGAACCGGGAACCACGATCGGCACCGTCGGTGCTGCCGTCTGACGGGCGGCACGCTCGGCCGCGCGGCGTGCCAACCAGGCCTCGAGTTCGCGGTACGCGGCACGCGTTTCTTCCCGGCGGCGCTCCCGTTCTTGTTCACACTCCACGGTGGCGCAGTCGTCGACGCGGACCCGCTCGACCCTGCGATCATCGGGCGGGGTATCCCCGTAATGAATGCTTCCGCCTTCGCTCCATTTGTAAAGATCGGCGCACGCGCAGCTTGCGCACAACAACAGGAGATAAAAGAACTTCGCCATGGGTTTCTCGCGTTCCGCGCACTCCACGCGGGGGCCCCTATTGTAAGGCCCGCGCAGTGGTCGCGACCAGCTCAGATCGCCCCCGCCGACCGCAACGCCTCGATTTCGACCTCGCCGAACCCCACTTCGCGCAAGATTTCGCCGGTGTGCTGACCGAGGTCCGGAACCGGGCCCATCTGCACCTCCGCACCGGCCATGACCACCGGTGGCAGGAGCGCCTGTACGGGGCCGGCGGAGGTTTCGACATGGCGCCATCGATCGCGAGCGTCGTGCTGCGGGTGCGCCCAGAACTCGCGCATGTCGTTCACCCGCGCGTTCGCGATTTGTGCCTCGTCGAGACGGGCCACGATGTCCTCGGCGGTCAGCGTCGAGAACACCGCGCCGATGGCCGATTCCAGCTCCGCGTAATGGGCGGCGCGGGCGTCATTGCTGGCAAACCGGGCGTCTTGCGCCAGCTCCGGGCGTTTCAGAACCGCTGTGCAGAAGCGCGTCCATTCGCGTTCGTTCTGAATTCCGAGCAGCACCGCGTCGCCGTCGCACGTGGTGAATTGTCCGTAAGGGGCGATGGTGGCGTGACGCGTTCCGGTGCGGGGTGGCGCCACCCCACCGTACGCCGCATAGTAGGCCGGATACCCCATCCACTCACCCAGCGCATCGAACATGGACACGTCGAGAACCGTGCCGGTGCCGGTTTCCACACGCCGGTACAGCGCGGTCAGCACGCCGCTGTACGCGTACATCCCGGCAGCGATATCCGCGACCGAGATACCGACTTTGGCGGGCGCTTCCGGCGTGCCGGTGATCGACACCAGTCCGGCCTCACACTGCACGAGTAGGTCGTAGGCTTTCTTGTCGCGGTACGGCCCGCGGTCACCGTAGCCGGAAATGTTGCAGACGATCAGGCGCGGGAACCGCGCTGTGAGTTGTGCGCCCGACAACCCCAGGCGCGCGGCGGCGCCGGGCGCGAGATTCTGCACGAACACGTCGGCGCCCTGCAGGAGCGAATCGAGAATCGCTTGCGCCCGCGGGTGTTTGACGTTCAAGGTGAGGCTTTTCTTGGAACGGTTGAGCCATACGAAATGGCTCGACAAGCCATTGACAGTCTTGTCGTACCCGCGCGCAAAATCGCCGCTGCCCGGACGCTCGATTTTGATGACGGTCGCGCCCAGGTCGGCGAGTTGGCGAGTCGCGAACGGGGCCGCCACCGCTTGCTCCAAAGACACCACACGCACGCCGGCCAGCGGCAGCATCAGAAGGACCTCGGTAAACCCAATACGTGCTCAGCGATGTACGACAGTATCAGGTTGGTGGAGATCGGCGCGACCTGGAACAGGCGGGTTTCGCGAAACTTGCGTTCCACGTCGTATTCGTGCGCAAAGCCGAAACCGCCGTGGGTTTGCAACGCCGCGTTCGCCGCCTCCCACGAGGCGTCGGCGGCGAGGAGCTTGGCCATGTTCGCCTCCGCACCGCACGGCTGGTCGGCGTCGAACCGCCGCGCCGCACGGTAGCGCATCAAGTCGGCCGCACGCACATGCGCATAAGCGGTCGCGAGCGGGAACTGGATCCCTTGGTTTTGCCCGATCGGCCGATCGAACACGACACGATCCCGGGCGTAGCGCGCGGCACGTTCTACGAACCAGTCGCCGTCACCGATACACTCCGCGGCGATCAAGATGCGCTCCGCGTTCAACCCGTCGAGCAGATAGCGAAATCCCTTACCTTCGTCGCCGATGAGGTTTTCGGCGGGCACCTCCAACCGATCGAAGAACAACTCGTTGGTCTCGTGATTGATCATCGCTTCGATCGGTTTCACCGACAAACCGTTGTCCACGGCCTGGCGCAGATCGACGAGGAACACGGACAGACCGTCGGTCTTTCTCGCCACCTGGTTGCGCGGCGTGGTGCGGGCGAGCAGCAGCATCATGTCTGAATGCTGGACGCGCGAGGTCCATACCTTCTGGCCATCGATGACATAGTGGTCACCCACACGTCTGGCGGTAGTGCGAATCCGCGTCGTATCGGTGCCCGCCGAAGGTTCGGTCACGGCGAACGCCTGCAAACGCAGCGATCCATCGGCGATCTTCGGCAGATACGCCCGTTTTTGTTCTGCCGACCCGTGGCGCAGTAGCGTACCCATGGTATACATCTGGGCGTGGCACGCCGCCGCATTTCCGCCCGCTCGATTGATCTCCTCCAGGATCACCGAACCCTCGCAGATGCCCAGTCCCGATCCGCCGTACTCCTCAGGGATCAGCGCCGCCAACCATCCGGCTTCGGTGAGGGCCTGGACAAAGGCTTCGGGATAGGCCCGTTCGCGGTCTGTGCGGCGCCAATATTCGTCGCCGAAACGTGCGCATAGCTGGCGAATGGCGTCGCGCAGCTCCGGATGTCCCGGTTCATCAATCACGGTGTTCACGATGGTCCAATCCCGGCTTCATGCCCGATCCGCGTCCCCGCGGTACGGCGCCGGGCCAACAGTGGGCCCACCACAGCGGTCCGGCGTAACGACCAGGCCGCAGTGATCAAGGCCTCGGTCTGCGCGTCATCGGCGACGCCGGCGTAGCGCACCAACCGTCGCGTTTTGGCCTCCAGTTCAGCGCGCGTCAAGGGGTTCTCGGGATCGCCCTTGGGGCTCACCACCCGCTGCTCGACGAGCGCGCCGGACCGGGTGTCCACCCGTACCTCGCCCATCCAGTGGCGCGGATAGGCGGCCTCGATGTCTGGATCCACGACCATCTCGACACGCCGCGCCCACGCGCGCAACCCTTCGTCGTCAAGCGCCGCAGCGTCAAAATCGGTCACCGATGCCTGGCCCCGCGCCGCGATTAACGCCAGGACGAACCCCATGGAAAACTTCGCCTGGTGGACAGAACGGGGTTCGGACACGGCACCCAGTACGTCGAACGCCGCCTGATAAACGTGCGCACGTACCCGTACGATGTCTTCTGCCGCGAGTTGGTGCCGATGCATGACTTCGATCAGGGCGTCGGCACACGGATGCGTATGCCGGCACGAGGCGTGCAGCTTGAAGCTGGTCTCGAGCACCGCCCAACGCGCACCCAAGCCCGCGGTCAGATGCCGCTCCCGCGGCTGCGCGGACAGCCCGGCTCCCATGCCACGCGTCCCGGTGAGAATCTCCCGCGCCCCGGTGAACGCCTCGGCGGCAAGGTAGGCAGCCAACAACCCGTCGGCGGCCGCCTTGGCGGTATGCAGTTGCTTGGAGTCGGCGGCATCGCCGAGGAATTCCCACAATCCAGCCGCCTGCGTACCGGCCGAACCGAGTGCATCGCGCACCGCACGGGCGTCGAGCTTAAGCAAACTGGCCACGGCGGCGGCCGCACCGAGGGTGCCGGCGGTGCCGGTGGAATGAAACACGCGGTAATGGGTCGGCCCCAAGTACGCCCCGACCCGGCACGCGACCTCGTAACCCGCCGCCACCGCGGTAATCAACTCCTCACCGGAGCGGCCGAGCGCCTGGGCGACCGCCAGCGCCGGCGGGAACACGACGGTACCGGGATGCACCACCGAGCGGTTGTGGATGTCGTCCTGCTCGACCACATGGGACGCGGCCGCATTCACGAGCGCCGCCGTCCACGGTGAACCGAAACGCCGACCTCCCAGGACCTCGCTGTTTCCGTGTGCCGGCCCCATCGCGGCACAAAAATTCTCGAGTGCGCGCACCGGCCGCGCGCCGGAACCGGCCAACGCCGACGCTAACCAGTCGAGAAACAGTTCTTCGGTCCGGGTGACCACCTCGTCGGGCAGGTCCGCAAACGTCAGGCCGGACACGAACCCGGCCAACTGTGCGGACGCCGAGTTCGCGGTGTCAGCTGTCGAGTTCCGGGGCGACAATCTGAGGCTCATGCCCGCGCTTGTATACCATCAGCGTGCGTTTGAACGTAATCACCACTTTTCCGTCCTGGTTGTATCCCGTCGTCTTGACCGCGACGATCCCCACCTCGGGACGAGACTTCGATTCGCGTTTGCTCAACACCTCGGACCGCGAGTACACCGTGTCGCCCTCGAATACTGGATTCGGCAAGCGAATCTCGTCCCACCCCAGGTTGGCGAACACGTTCTGGGACACGTCGCTCACACTCTGACCGGTCACCAGAGCGACCGTAAAGGTGGAATCCACCAGCGGGCGACCGAACTCGGTCTGCGCCGAGTAATGATGGTCGAAGTGAATGGGGGCGGTATTCTGGGTCAGCAGAGTGAACCACAGGTTGTCGGTCGTGGTCACCGTGCGCCCCAAGGCGTGCTGGTAGACGTCGCCGATACAGAAGTCCTCGTAGAAACGGCCGCGCCAACCGGTTTTTACAGCCATGTTCTCCCCTCAACTGAGTGCGCCCGCAACCGAGGCGCTGTCATGATCCGGTAACACCGGCGCACTAGTATAAACGCTCCCCTACACGTTGTGTGCCCTTTGCACCCCGCCTCCCCAGCGGGGTTATTTTTGTCCACGCCTTGCAACTTTGCGGTTTTTCGATAGGCTGTGCGCCATGGCCCGGTCGGCAGTACACACGTTCCACGGACTGCGAGTCTTGAACTTGGGTCTAGCGCTGTCGGTATGCCTGGTCTCCTGCGCCCCCGCAATGCGTGCACCGCGCCCGGTCGAACCACCACCTTCGGTGTTCCAACCGGCCGGCAGTTGGCGCTACGAGGACCGTAGCGGCGCGTATGTCATTCGTATTGACGAACACGGCAACGGTCGTTATCCATGGCAGAAGGGCGTCTTCAAGACCGGCGCTATCGAAGGTCGACGCTGGACCGGTACTTGGCATCAGGCGGGCAACGATCGCGAGGGTGGATTCGAGCTCACGCTGTCGGCGGATTTTTCTCAAGCGCACGGCCGATGGTGGTATACGCGTATCGGCGTCGATAGCGAGCCGACCAAGCCCGGCGGGCAATTCAGTTTGATCCGCGTCGCCGGACCGGACGACTAAACCGCCCGAAGCGCGTTAGGGGCGTATACAGCGTGCCTGTTTCCAGCGTGTGGCGCGCCGGCGCGCTTCGGCAACGCGCGCGTCGTCCATTTTGCGCGCCAGCGCATCTCGTGCGAGCAGCGCCTCGTCACTGCCCTGCACCGCCGCCGCGGTGTACCAGAAGTAGGCGCTGCCGCGGTTGGTCAACCGGGTCTTGGCGGTCGGCGCCGTCCCCGTCCCATGCCACTCATAGAGCCGCGCCAAGGTCAGTTGCGCGTCGAGATGACCCCGCACCGCGGCGCTGCACAACCAGTAAATGGCCTCGTCGTTACGCTTACGCTGCGCGTAGTAGCGGCCGGTCTCGTACTGCGCTTCGATGTCCCCTTGCTCGGCGCGAACCAGCTCCGGGGGGTTCGGATTATCGTTGCCCGGTTTCCAGTTCGACAGCCCGGTACACGCGGTCATGGATAGACCTACGGCAATCACCGCACCGTACGCCCGCGAACGAAGTCGCGCTACTCTCATCATCGCTTTGTCCGTGTGAAATCGACGTGCAGGTGGTTGCCATCGCAATCGAACAGGTTGACCTGCACGAGAGGCCAGCCCGGCACGGTGGCAATCCGATAGCGGATTTTCTCCCTCTCAAGGCGTGCGACAAATTCGCTCATATTCTGTCCAGAGAAAGCAAAGTGTTCGATTCTCAGCCCTTTCGTTTCAATGTCTTCGTCTACACCCACGAGGTGTACTACTGCGCTCCCGCCGCAGTACAACCAGCAACCCGGGAAACCGAAATCGGGTCGCGGACCCACCGTTAAGCCCATCACCCGCGTGTAGAACTCCACCATCGCGCCGAGCTGCCGCGTGCGGAGATTAACATGATCGAGTCTGACGACGTTGCCTGTGACCATGGCGCTCCTGTCGCTGCCCCGACTGTTCGCGTCCGGCCTCTGCGCGAGACTCAGCGGATCAGGCCCTCCCGCGCGCGACGATATTCCTCGTAGGCCGGCGCTTCACACGCCTCCCGATCCTTGGCACATTCTCGCTGGGCGGACTGGCGGGCACCCTCGTACCAGGCGCCCGCGCTACACCCCGCGAGCGCCGCAGTGACCGCCACGATTACTGCGATCCTACGTCGATGCCGATCTGTCATGCATGCCCTCTCCCGGGCCCCGGTTCACCGGTGGCGGCTTCGCACCGACGCGGGCCGCGCGGTACCAAGCGGCGAATTCTGCTGCGCTCTCGCGGTCCCGCTCGTCGGGAGCCCAATCCGCAAACTGCTTGTCTGTGGTCGGCGAATAGGGTCCGGGCTTGACCTCAAACAGTATCGTACCCGGACGCAGGGACACGATAGTGTGCCACGTCCGTGGCGGAATCTCGACTCCCTGCACGGCGCCGCGTTCAACCAGTTCCGTCCGTTCGACCACGGTTCCCCGATCATCGAATATCAGCACCGCAGCGGCACCGCGCAGCACCAGGAACAGTTCCCACCGGTCAGTCCCGGGATGGCGGTGGGGGCGCACATAGGTCCCCGGCTCCAACGCATTGCACAGGCGCTGCACCGGATCGGCGAGATCCGGATGCAGGTTGTGGTTACGGCGTAGCCGGCGCGACCGCTGCGCTTCGCCACTGAGTGCGTCGAGCAGGGTCGTGGTGATGGGTTTCAGGGTAGCCAAGATGGCCCATGGTATAGAAATTTCCGTGTCACTGTCACCGGTCGTCGCAATCCCGCGATGCCTTGGCACAACAAATATCCACGCTTCGCCTGCGGACGGGTCCGGCACCTACCGATCGACCGGGACGTCCGGCGACTCGGTGCAATACGATCGTCGCCCCGGGTATAGGCACGGGCAATCGGCACCCGGTGCGTCAAAACGTCCCCGGATAAGCGCCGCCATCGATCAAGACGTTCTGACCGGTGATGTAGCTCGCGTGCTCGCTGCACAAATATGCACACAATCGGCCGAATTCGTCGGGGCTGCCGTAGCGGCGAGCCGGATGTGCGGCGAGACGCCGGGCACGCATCTCTTCCACGCTGCAATCCTCTCGTTCCGCCATCGCGGCGATGGTCTTTCGCAGGCGGTCGGTATCGAAAGGGCCGGGCAGTAAGTTATTGATGGTCACGTTGTGGCGCACGATTTGGCGGGCAAGTCCGGCGACGAAGCCAGTGAGTCCGCTGCGCGCGCCGTTTGACAGGCCGAGTTCGGCAATCGGGGCCTTCACCGCCGAGGACGTGATGTTGACGATGCGACCGAACCGGCGTGCGGTCATGCCGTCCACGGTACGGCGTATCAGCTCGATGCCGGTCAGCATGTTGGCGTCGAGCGCGCGAATCCAATCTTCGCGTCCCCAGTCGCGAAAATCCCCGGGCGGCGGTCCGCCAGCGTTGTTGACGAGAATATCCGGCTCTGCGCATGCGGTGAGCAGATCCTCTCGACCGTGCTCCGTGGTCACGTCTCCCGCCACCACATGTACGGTGGCGCCGGTAGCCGCAGCGATCTCGTCCGCGGTTTGTCGTAACACAGTTTCGGTGCGCGCATTGATGTAAACCCGTACTCCTTCGGCGGCGAGCGCGTGGGCACACGCCCTGCCCAGACCTTTGCTGGCCGCACAGACAATCGCTGTGCGGCCCTTGATGCCGAGATTCATCGATGACTTCCCCTAGCTCCTGTTGATCTCCGCAGCGGCCAGCATGCTCCCGGAACGACCCACCGCTCCATCTAGAGCGCCAGCGGATTGTCCGGGTCCACGCCTTCCATGAATGGCCGCTTACGGTCCCGATGGGTGAGTTGATAGACCTTACCGATCCAGTTTCCAACGATCGCTTCGGCGGTATCGTGCCACGTGTTGTCGATGCCGGCACTGACTAGCCTCTCCGGAAACTCCGGGAGCCGCGCCCCGGTTCTTGCCGCCGCTTCCGCGCGCGCGCGAAACTCATCGAGAATCGCCTGCTCCTTGGCACCGAAGTAATTGTCCGGAAACGGCGGGTAATCGTCCCGCTCACGACGCACGAATCGCCCAATTTCGCGTTTGTACTCCTTGAGCAGGCTGATCGTGTCGTATTCCGGGTGGCCCTGGAAATACACGATCCGGAAACCGTCCCCACTGACCGCCAGATGCACATCCGCAACGTCGCTCTCCGCCAGCACGCGCACACCGGCGGCCTCGAACTGCGCGCGCGATACGTCATTGAACCGCGAATGCGGCACGTCGAACAACGAGTTGACGTCGTGCACGAGCGGGTGATGCGGATCCTGCACCCGGTGCGTGAATACGCCCCAACGCTTGTTCGTCATCCGGCGGCGCTTCTGGCCGTGTCTGAACTCCAGTACCGCGTGCGTGGCCAGGCACGAACACAAAATCGATGTCACATTATCGCAAGCCCAATCGATCACTTCTTTCAGCGGATTCCAGAACGGCTCGTCGGAAAGGTCGGGACCGGTGACGTTGGCCCCGGTCACGATGAGCGCATCGAGCCCCTGTTCGTGCAGCTGCGAAAACGGTTCGTAGTACTGTTCAATGTGACGGCGCGCCTCAGCACTGCGCGGCAGCTCTTTAAGCGTGAACGGGTGCATGTAAAACTGCGCAATCGGATTGCTTTCACCTACCAATCGAAAAAACTGTCGCTCGGTGGCTGCCAGCGCCGCGTCCGGCATCATGTTCAGCACCCCGATATGGAGCTCGCGGATGTCCTGGTGCGCGGCCCGTTCCGGCGACAGAACGGTCTGGCCCTCGTGCCGCAAGCGCTCGAAAGTCGGTAGATCGTTGTGAGATACCAGCGGCATGACTAAACCCGCCTCCCACCGCGATCAATGGCGGTTTCGAGCAATTCCAGGAATTCACGGTCGTTGCTCACCGCCGCGAGTTCTTCGGAGCTGACCGTATACCCGTGCGGCCCGGCGATGGCCTCGTAGCGGGGGATGCGCGCGCGGAACAACCGCGGAAACACCCAACGCGTGAATTCGTCAGGATCGATCAGCGCGGCGTACGCCAGTCCGCGTTCCTGCATGTAGACCCCCAGTTGTTCGTCCAGAAAACTCGGGCGGTAGTACAGCGGCTTCGGATCCGCTTCCGCACGTTGGATCAGCTTGGCCTCATCCGAGCCGCTGACCTCGATGTACAGGATCAGTGTGTGATCCACCAGGGTATCTATAACCCGCGCGTCGTCGAGTTCACACAGGCTGCCGCCCACGTCGTTCACAAAATGGCGGTAACCGTAGATCTCATGTGCCTTCCTGATAAACTCCGGCACGTCGTTCATGGCCGCGATCTCGGCATGGCGGTACATGGCCTGACGGCGCTTGAACTCGGGCAGCGCGAGCCCACCCTGCTCCGGATTCCCGGGTTTTCCCACGTAACTCAGCACCGGTTCCAGATTGTCCACGGTAATATTGTTGCTGATATAGATCGAATCGGAGCGCAACAGATCCCGCAGGAACTTCACCTGCATGGCTTGCTGCTTGATGTTATCCAATATCGGTTCGTCCAGATAACGCGTTCCGATCCGGTAGTCTCCGGAGTAGTGAAACCAATGGTGCTTGCGCAGCATGGCGGACAGGTATGTCTTCCCGACCCCAGACATCCCCAACAGGGTAATGCTCTTATTCTCCCAGGCCTTGAATTCTTCGACACTGAATTTCAAACGCACACCTCGACCGCGGTCCCCTTCACTTCGGTATTCGACACGACCCGGATGCCACGGTCAACGGCGGAGAAGCATGGAGGCTCAAGCCATTCTCCTGGCAGTCATGAGAAATACCGGAAACTCCCGGACTTGGGTACCGACGAGTTTTCGAATTCGATACACCGTGTCGAACGTGATACCGCGGAAGCCGCAACGCCTGGCCAGTGCGTGCAGGGCCGGTCGGTCGAAACCCCGGTGGCCGTCGAATCCGGCACCGTGAAACGAACCGTCCTCGCGGTCCAGATCTGCGATGCACAGGTAGCCGCCCTCGTCCAATACCTCGCGAAAGCGGGTCAGGATGGCCGCGGTATCGGGAATGTGGTGCAACGTCATCATGGTGTATACCAGATGGAAACGCCGGTTACCCACCGATTCCCGCAGCAGATCCAGGCGCTGCGGCGTCATTTCGTGGGCGTCTTCCGCCGCAATCTTCGCGCGCAGGACGTCCAACATTCCGGAGGATGTGTCTGCGAGCGTAATCGGTCCGAGCTCCCCACGGAGGTTGAAACTCAAAAGGCCGGTGCCGCAACCGTACTCGAGGGCGGCAATTTCCGGACCCAAGGCCACGCGGCGGCGAATCCCATCGGCCACCGCGCGGGCGCGCTCCACTTTCATCGGATCGTTATCCCAGTCGCGCGCGCGCTTATCGAACTCACTCATCGCTCGGTGTCGCCGATCGCTCGGACCCAGATCGCCGTGTCGTGGAACACGGCTCCCCCGTTGGGGCGCGCCGGGTCGGCACTCACCAGCGCGTTGATCCCCAAACCCTCTACGAACGCCGCGTTCGGCCAGATGCTCTCCACCACCACGACACCCCGCGGCACACCGGTGAAAGTCCGGGTGTGCACCACTACGCTCGCCAGCCGGTTCCCCAGTCGCACCGCATCACCGTCGCCGACACGCAACGTACGACAATCTTCGGGATGTATCAGCACCGTGGGCCGTCCCTCGCGCCCACGGGAGCCGGGCGTCTCGGTGAACGTCGTATTCAGAAAAGTCCGCGCCGGGGCCGCCACCAGGCGAAACGGATGCTCGGCGCTCGCCTCGTCGGTGACCGGGTAATGGTCCGGCCAGCGCGGGAGACGCTGCCAGTGCTCACCCACCGCAGACCAGTCGGGTCGAAAATGAAAACGTCGGTCGGCGGTCTCGAACCCGTTCAGAAAATGTGCGGTCTCGAACTCCGCACTGCAGTCGTGTCCGCCCTGGCGATAAACGGTCTCGGCATCCGGCAGTCCGGAACGTTCGAGCGTCGCATTCATCAATTCCCACGCGGTCATATCAAACCGGGATGGTATGCGCCGAGGCGTTCGGCCAACGCGCAGATCACCCAGTGGTTTGAACGTGACTCCGCCAACGGATCGACGATTTGCTTGGACACCTGCAACGTTGAGTGCCCTCCCGCGATGTAAATATCGTCGTGCTCGAGAAACGTCGTCGCCGGCAGTACGATATCGGCGAGTCTGGCGGTCTCGGTCATGAACTGCTCGTGTATGCAAACGAACAGATCGGGACGCGACAATCCGCGCTTGACGGTGGAAGATTCCGGACACACGACGGCGGGATTGGTGTTCTGTATGAATAAGGCGTGTACCTCCGGACCGTCGCCAAGATCCCGCTTGGCACCACACAGAATCGGTCCGATACGCGACTGGTCCAGAATCCGCACCCGATCGTCCCGCGCGTCCAACCCTTCGATGAGCTCCTTGTCCACGCCATACAGCGCGGTATTGCTGTACAGTGCGCCGCCGCCGCGATACTGCCAGGCCCCCGTCACAGCGGGCAGGCAACTCACGGCATGTACGTTCACCGCGCCGTTGCGCGAACGCGAAAAACCGAAACCCAAGCGGATGTAAGCGCGCCGCGTCTGCCCGTAAGCCTCGGCGAAGCGTTCGATTTCCGCAACCGACAAACCCGTGATTGGTGACGCCCACTCCGGACCCCGGCCACGAACGTGATTCTCCAATTCGGCCGGGCAATCCGTATACGCAGTCATGTAGCGACGATCGGCGTAACCGTCGCGAAACAAGACATGGATCACCGCACACACGAGCGCCGCATCCGTTCCTGGACGCAGCATTAAGTGTTGATCGGCACCCTTTGCGGTCGCCGTGCGGTACGGATCGACCACCACCAGTCGCGTGTTGCGCAACCGGCGGGCACGCGCCAGATGGTGCATCAGATTGACCTGTGTATAAGCGGGGTTGCCGCCCCACACGACCACCAGATCGCTGTGCGCAATCTCGCGTGGATCGGCACCGCGTTTGACGCCGACACCCGCTAGCCATCCCGCATCCGCCAACGTACTGCAGATCGTGGAGTGTTGCCGGGTGTACTTCATCACGTGGCGCAGCCGCTCGATACCATCGCGTTGTACCAGGCCCATCGTGCCGGCGTAAAAATAGGGCCATACCGATTCCGCCCCGTACCGATCGGTAGCGCGCGTGAACCGTTCCGCAACTTCATCCAGCGCGTCATCCCACGTCATCCGCTGCCAACGACCGTTGCCGGCGCGTCTTAACGGGTGACGCAAGCGCTCGGGATGGTGATGACGTTCCGCGTAGCGCATGACCTTGTTGCAGATCACCCCGGCGGTGTAGGTATTGGCATCGGAGCCGTAAACGCGCTTGATGGTCTGTGCGTTCTCACGCTCGATCTCTAGAGCGCAGGTGCTGGGACAATCGTGCGGGCAGACCGCCGGCACGCGTGCCGGACTGCTCAAGGTCATTTTTCGGGATCAGCGGGTTCGCTCACCATGGCGCACCGATTCTAGCACTGACTGGGATTACCGGTGGGATCCGTCGCGTGACCCTGCGCACGTGAGTTTCGTACAATATCCGACGTCGCGACCGTCCCGGTTTCCCCACCCGTGACGGTTCAGCTCACGCACATGCATGCCGCCACCAAACTCGCCATCGTCGTCGGTCTGATCGGTGCCTTCGCACTGGGCCGGTATGGGTCGGAACCGACTGACGAACCGGTCCGCGCACCGCCGCCGCTGCGCGCGTCACCCCCCGCACCACCGGCAGCAAGTACGGACCCCGAACCGCGGACCGGGCCGATCCGCCCCTATGACCGATTCGTCGCCCACCTGAACGGTTACGAATGGACCGAGGCGATGGAAATATTCGATCGCATATACCGTCGCGGCACCGACACTGAGATCGCCACCTTCAGGGTCCGCCTCCTCGATACCGCCCGCGCGTATCTCCGTACCGCACCGGCGCGCGCCGTGGAGTTGCTGTTCGCGTATACCGGCGGTTACCTCTACGACTCGGCGGCGCTGCGACTGCTCGCCGAGGGCCAGCAGCGGCTCGGGGACAGCGGCACCGCGCTACGCACGCTCAAGGCCGCATACCAACTTGCGCACGCACCCGCGGACCTGACCGCTATTCAGTCACAGACCGAAACGGTCCTGGACCAGCACCGGCGACGGCTGGCAGCGCGCGGCGATTACAGCCGCATGATCGCTGTCTATCAGGGACTGATTCATCAACAGCCGGGGTACGGTCCCTACTATTTGGGCTTGGCCGAAGCCCACCTCGAACAGGGCAACGAATCCGAAGCCCGGCGCGCGCTGCGCTACATTCAGTTCGACGGCGAGTTGGGAGAACGGGCACGTCACGAGCTCGCGCGCCTTCACCCCAGCGAAGCGGCGCGAAGTCAATTCAGCGTGCCCTTGACCGTGCTGGGGAACCATTTCGTTGTGTCGGTGCTGGTCAACGATGTCCCGCTACGCCTGTTGCTCGACACGGGCGCCTCCCTAACGGTGTTGAGCCGGGCATCGGCGGAGCGGGTCGGCGCACAACTGGGGCACGGGCGCGTCAGTCTGACTACGGCAAACGGGGTTGTCCACGCCCCCCTTGCGCTTGTCGAGCGACTGCAGATCGGCCACGACGATCCGTGGAGCGAGCTCCGAGCCGCCATTATCGACCTGCACGGTCCCGCGAGCGTGGACGGCTTGTTGGGGATGGATGTGCTGAGCCGTTACCGCATGACCATAGACCGGGACCAGGCGACGCTGCGGCTCGCGCGCTAGGGCGTGCGTCTCACCGCGGCCCTGCGTCGGCCGCCCGTTTCTTAGGGCTCGGCGTCCCGCACCGCCGGCGCGCCTCGAACCGCCCGTTGTCATGCAGCAGCGGTTCAGGAAACGTTCAGTTCCGGTTCAGGGTCGGGGCGGTATGCTGACGCTCACAATATCGCAGATCGACACCCCGGAGAGAGTCATGAGCAGACGCATGAAACACGGTGCGCAGATCCTGGGAGCGGTAATCCTGCTCACCGCGGCGCAAGGCGCGAGCGCAGACAGTTTCCGCTTCAGCATTCACGGAGACGGTTTTCACTTCGGTTATTCCGACCCGCACCGCCATCACCCGTACCGCCCTGTGTACCGGCCCGGTCATTACTTTTTCCCACCGTGGTACGGGTATCGCGGCCACCCCATATACCGCCATGGTCATGGGCACCGACATCGCCACTTCTACAAGCGCCATCGCCCGCACCGCCATGGGCACCGGCACGGGCCGCGGCACCGCGGTCACTATTGGCGTTACTGACCGAAGGAACCTTCTTTCCTAGCGATCCCTTAGAAAACCTCTGCAACACTTGGGCCCGCTCAATGAGCGGGCTTTTTTTCCGGGGCGCGCCGAGCGCACGATCTTCTGGCGGGTTTCCTGTTTGTGCCCGGCGAGGTAAGGCATGGGGCTCCTAGCAGTCGCGTGCAAAGTGTAATACGCGGCGAAAAATAGGTTCTTGAACATATTATCCCGCGTGTTTACCCTCATTCCCCTTCGACCATCGCTTCGGACGCGACCACTATGCGCACCATCCCGGAAGGATTTCATACCGTCACCCCCTATCTCATCGTGACGGACGGCAACGCAGCGATCGACACCTATGTTGCGGCCTTCGACGCCCGGGAAGAAGGCCGTATCCTATTTCCGGGGACCACCACGATCATGCACGCCTGCCTGACCGTCGGCGACTCGAAACTGTTCCTGTGCGACGAGAATCCCGAGCAAGGTAAAGTGGCGCCGCGCAACACCGCGGGTGGCGCCTTGTTCTATGTGTATTTCAACGATGTGGACGCGCAGCATCGGCAGGCCGTCGCGGCTGGCTTGCAGGAAATCAGCCCTCCTGAGGACATGTTTTGGGGTGATCGAATGAGTATGGTGCGAGACGTTTTCGGACATACCTGGCATCTCGCGACGCACGTTCGCGACGTGAGCGAAGCCGAGATGGCGGACGCCGTAGCACAGATGGCCCAGTGAGGGTGGTGAGGCGCTCGCGCACGATCAGCGGAACACGCCATACAACCCCACCGCGGCCAGCAGAGCGAGCGCGACGCGTCGATACCACGTCTCGCTGGTGGCATGAAACAAACGCGCGCCCACCCACGCCGCGAACATGAACAACGGCACCAGTATGCCGACGCGCCATAAGGCCTCGCGCGTGACCAAGCCACGGATTAGCATCCAAGCCAACAACGCGGTCAGCGTGAGCGCAAAGTAGCCGGTGAAATTCGCCCGGTGGGTGGTCGACGAATCGCGGCTCGCCCACAGATACAGCATGACCGGGGGGTTGCCCAGACTGGTCGCCGCCATCATGGTGCCCGACAAGGCCCCCACGCCGAGCGACGTCGGCAGCCGCTTGCGGCCCGTGTAACGCCAACCCGTCATCAGTAGCAGCGCCAGCACCAAAACCACAACGGCGATGGCCCGCGTCATGGCGTCGGGATCGACCCCGGTGAGGATGAGACTGCCGACGGGAAGGAACAATATAGCGGCAAAGGCCATCGGACCGATCACCTGCCAATCGATATGGCGCCACACCCCCGGCAGCAACTGTACGGTCACCACGATTTCCATCAGCACGATGATCGCCACCGTGGCCACCGGACCGAACAGGATAGCGAAAATCGGCGCCATCAACATACCGGAACCGACGCCGACGAACCCACGCATCAACCCGGCCACCGCGGTGACCAGCCCGGCAACGACTAGCTCCCCGCCCAACTATGGAGACCGCAAGGCCGGCGCGCGGTGCACCGTGGCAGAAAGCGCAAGGTTGGTCCGACCGTCCATTCCCATTCTCGACCATCATCGTTGTGACCGCCGCCGGCGCGTCGTCCGCACGCGGCCGACGTTGGGTTGTTTGCTATCATACGCGCCGTGACCCCCCGCGTCCCGTTCCCCTCGATCCGCGACCTCGCCACGCAGCGCGCACATGGCGAGGGCGACGACATCATCGCCGAATTGCGGGCTCGGTACATGCGCTATGCGGACCGGCTCCAGCCCTATGTCACGCACGCGCCGGACCGAGTCCCGAACCGGGACGCCGGCGACGCGCAAAATGCCGGCTTGCGCGGGGTACCCGTGTCGATTAAAGACTTGTTCGGCATCAACGGCTGGCCCACCTACGCAGGGTCCCCGCAGCGCCTGCCGGAGCGTTTCGAGGAAAGCGGGCCTTTCGTGTTGGCGCTTAAGCGATTGGGTGCGGAACTGATCGGCAAAACGCACACCGTGGAGTTTGCGTTCGGGGGTCTGGGCCTCAACCCGCACTGGCCGGTTCCGCGCAATCCGTGGGATCGCGCCACCCACAGGGTCCCCGGCGGCTCGAGCGCCGGCGCAGGGGTCAGCCTGTACTGCGATGCACGACTGGCGGTGGGCACAGACACCGCCGGTTCAGTGCGCATTCCGGCGAGCATGACCGGAGTAGTGGGTTTGAAAACCAGCTACGGGCGCTGGCCGTTGGGCGGTGTGGTACCGCTGTCGCCGAGCCTCGACAGCATCGGTCTGCTCGCCGACTCGGTCGCCGACGTGCGTTACGCGTTCACCGTCATCGATCGGACGCTCAAGGTCTCGGCCACCGACACGGCGCACGACACTCCGCCGCTGCGCGGGCTGCGGGTCGGCATCGGTGACGCGTTGTTCTGGGAAGGGTGCGATGTCGGTATCACCGAAACGGTACGCGTAGCGCTGAGTGAACTGGAAAAAGGCGGGGCCCGCAGCGTGCGTTGCGAACTACCGGAAGCCCACCCCGCGTTGGAACTGTTCAAGCTTGGTCATCTGGCGGCCCCGGAATTGCTCGAGTTCCTTTCTTCCGAGCTACCAAGCTGGCTGCCCACACTGGATGCGAATGTGGCGGCGCGGATGCGGGATGCGGACACGGTGACCGCTCGTGAGTACCTGCGCCGACGTCGCGTGCTCGGCGAGCTCGCGCGCAGCGCCCATAAGCGCCTTGCAAGTATTGATGTACTGGTGACTCCCACCGTTGCAGCGACGCCCCCGCGCGTGGCGGATCTCGCCGAACCGAATGCGTATCGTCACGCCAACATGCGCGCGCTACGCAATACCGCAGTAGTGAATCTGCTGAGACTGTGCGCGGTGACCGTGCCGGTCGGGCTAGACGACAGCGGTATGCCGGTGGGTCTCCAACTCGTCGCGCGGCACGGTGACGATCGACGGCTGGTGGCGGTAGCGGAGACGATAGAAAACCACCTGGGAACCGCAACCGAGCGACTGGGCGTGCCCCCGGCGTTGCTTTCGCCGGCATGAGGTCATCGAAGCGTGGACGGTGAGAGCATCGCTGCCGACTACGCCGCGCCGCTCGCCAGCTTCGAGAGACGATCGAAATCCGGAACCGAGACCAGGCGCCCGTTGAAAACGGCAATCGAATCGCGTTTCAGTTCGGCAATCGCCCGGGTAATCGACTCCGGCCGCGCCGACAATAATGATGCGATGTCTCGGCGGGTCAACGGCAGTTGAAACGTCATTACACCCGCATCGTCAGTTTGCGAAAAATCGTCCCGCAGGACCAATAACAAATTGGCCAGTCGAATCCGCACAGGGAGGTGTTGTCCTCGTAATATCAACCCATCCGGCGGACCGCGGTCGCGCGCCACGGTACGCAGGAAACTAAGCGCCAACGTCGGGTTTTCCTCGATCGTGTCGAAAACGACTTCCCGCGGGTAGAAGCACACGTCGGTTGTGGCGAGCGCGCGCGCCGTCGCCGCATGCACGTCATCGCCGAACAAACTGCGATAACCAATGATTTCACCTTGGGACGCCACGCGGAAACCGGTTCTGTGGTCGAACGCATCGACGTGCGACAACAGAACGTTGCCGCTGCGCAAACAATACAGACCGGCAGGGTCTTCGCCTTGGACGAAGATCGTTTCACCGCGTCGATACGTCAACGTCTTCTGGACGCGCTGTAAACCGTCCAGCGCGGCAACACTCAAATTACCCGCGTCAAGATGCTCTTTGATCTTACAACCGAGTTTCGCGCATTTACGTTGCGGCACCACGCTATCGACCCTACGCGATTAGAGCCTTGGAAGCCACATGTCGCCCACGCCGATCCGCGCGCGTGCGCGACGCATCACCACCGTCGCGTATACACGTGTTCCGCTTGCCGCGAAATGCGGCGCTGCGAGCGCGCCGCAGATCGAACCGCGCTATCGAACAACCACCAGCAGTAAGAGTTCGTGTCATTGGCTATTTGGTAAATGCACTAAAGATCGGCAGAGATCCTTCGCACGAGTAGTTGTGGTTACTCTGCATCACACCCAGTGACTGTGACGCATCTGTCACCAACCTCGCGCGCACGCACTGTACTATAAGACCAGTTTCGTTTCCCTTAAGTACTGACATAGATCAACTATACCCACGTGCCCATATCCCCCCCGCACCGCATTCGTTTGGTGACAACCTCACAGAGACGCGGGCTAACGACGCGCCCATGCGCTTCAGCCGCGCAGCGTTTTGTTCGCAGACCCAAACGATAAGGGCGACCTCGTCCATAACCGCCGCGCTTCGTTCCCGGGAACCGGAGCGGTCGGTACCAAGCGAGCGAGCAGCAAAGAAACGCCTGCCATGATAGCGCCGGCCAGAAACACAATCGCCGGCGAGATCAGCCACACGTATCCGAAAACGACCGGGATGATAACGGCGGCTACGTGATTGATGGTGAACGATACGCCAGCCGTGGAAGCGATATCCCCAGGATCTGCGATTTTCTGGAAGTAGCTGCGAATACCGATCGCCATCGCAAACAGAACGTGATCGAGCACGTACAGCAGAGCGGCGATCGAGGCCACCTCGACCAACGCGTAGGCGACGAAGATCACAACCAGGCCTGCGTACTCCCAAGTCAGAACGCTCCGTTCACCGAAACGGACGATCAATTTTCCTATGCGCGACGCCAACGCAGCGTTGATCGCGTGGTTGACCAGAAACAGCGCCGCAATTTCCGCCGCCGTGAACCCAAACTTCTGCACCAACAGGAAGCCCGCGAACACGACGAAAATCTGCCGCCGTGCACCGCTCATGAACGTGAGTGCGTAAAACAGTCCGTATCGCCGGCGCACTACGAGATGCCTGCGTTGGGGAACCGCATGCGAGAATCCGGGAAACCATACCCAGGCCAACACTACCGCAATAACCGTTGCACTCCCGGCCATGAGGTACAGCCAGAGATAATCCATATGCAGCCATTCGACACCCAGCCATACCGCGGCGAACGCCGCAAGCGAAGCAATCGATGCTGCTGCCGACTGGCGGCCCATCGCGAGTGGCGAACGTGCCTTGTCGACCCATTGCAGAGTTAGGGACTGCTGCAGCGTGTAGTAATAATGAAAACCAACGGACATCACTACCGTGGTGATATACAGCCCGTACTCGGTCGCAAAGAGCCCGGTCAATCCAACTCCGATGCCAAGCAATGCGACGGACAGTAAGGCGAAGCTTTGTTCGCGTACGACCAGCAGGACAAACACCGTCGTGAACGCGAGAAAACCGGGGACTTCACGCAGACTTTGCAGAATACCGATTTCCACACCGCCGAATGCGGCGCGCTCCACGGCGAAGTTGTTTAGCAGTGCGTGCCACATGGAAAATGCCAGCGCGGCGGCTGCAGCGAGAAGTATCAATAGGGTTTCCGGGCCGCGGGACACGTGCGTCAGGAAACCGTCGAAACGTTGCACGTGAGTACGAAGCCCATTGCCGCTGTGTTCATCGAAACTTAATACTTCGTCGCCATAATTCTGGGCGAATATTCACCGGATACTGATGCACGAACATGAAACCTACCGTCTGGAAACGGGCGCACATTGTACTCTTTTCGTTTCTGCTCGCGTGCGGCGCGGCCGACTACGCGGTCATGCGTATGGCGCTTCCCGAGCCCCTGATGCTTTTTTGGTGGCTAGCCGTCGGCTTCGCGATTGGCACACTGAGTGCCGCCGCATTCATTACCTGGATGGAAAGCGACGCTTGAGTCAACGGGCGGCAGCGTTCGCAAGAAACGACAAACAGTGGCGATTGAAGGTCTCAGCCTGTTCTACGTGAGTGAAATGCGCGCAGTCGGCAAGCACTTCGAGTTTCGACCCGGTGATACGCTCGTGGATCAATTGCGCGGCCGCCACCGGGGTGCTGGGGTCGTGCTCACCGACCAGAACCAACGTCGGAGCAGTGATTGTCCGAACCGATTCCCGCTGATCCATGTCGCGAATCGCTTCGCAGCATGCGCAGAAGCCCGCCGCCGGCGTCGCCAGGATACCGGTCCGGATCCGATCCACGGCTTCGCTAAGCCGCAGTTGGCCGGACCCGGTGAACCAACGATCCACGGTGGCATCCACCACCGCCTCCATACCGCCGGCACGCACCGCCGATATTCGATCGTTCCACAATTGGGCCGGAGGCAGGTGCGCGGCGGTCGCGGTCAGTACCAGCGCGTTGACGCGATCCGGGTACCGAGCAGCCAGCATTTGGCCGACCATGCCGCCCTTGGAACAACCCATGAAATCGACCCGCCGCAGGTCGAGTTTATCCAGCAACGCCACCGCATCAAGCGTCAACTGCTCAAGCGTATACGGGCCCGGGGGGACCGGCGAACGGCCGTGTCCGCGGCTGTCGTATCTGAGGACACGAAACCCCGCCTGAACCAGTGCGGGCACCTGAGCGCCCCACATATCGAGGTTCGCCGCCAGTGAGTGGGACAGCATGATGACCGGCGCGTCCGGCTCACCGTCGATACGGTAGTGCACCGAGATGGGGTGTGCCGGTTCGTTCACCAAGTCCTTCAGTCGAGTTGCACAAAGTCGAAGACCGTGAGACCCACCGCCAGCAGGATCAGGACCACAACGTAGACCAGAACGATTGTTCGATTCATCGCGGTCTCGAATACGCAGCCCCAGGGCGCATCACGATGCTGGCCCTTTACGACTGTTGGTAGATTTCGCTGCCCGAGCGCTTGAACTGCTCGGCTTTTTCTTCCAAGCCGGCCTCGATCGCGCGCCCCACGTCGTGGATACCTTTGCTCTTGGCGTAATCGCGGACATCCTGGGTGATCTTCATCGAGCAAAAGTGCGGCCCGCACATCGAGCAAAAATGCGCGACCTTGTGCGCTTCTTTGGGCAACGTGGCGTCGTGAAACTCACGGGCCTTGTCCGGGTCGAGCGACAGATTGAACTGATCCTGCCAGCGAAACTCGAAACGCGCTTTGGACAATGCATTGTCCCGCAACTGGGCGCCGGGATGACCCTTGGCCAGATCCGCGGCGTGGGCAGCGATGCGGTAGGCGACGATCCCGTCGCGAACGTCCTGCTTGTCCGGCAACCCCAGGTGCTCCTTGGGGGTGACGTAGCACAGCATCGCGGTTCCGTACCAGCCGATTTGCGCGGCGCCGATCGCGCTGGTGATGTGATCGTAACCCGGCGCGACATCCGTAGTCAGCGGCCCCAGTGTATAAAAAGGCGCTTCGAAGCAGTCTTCCAGTTCCTTGTCCATATTCTCCTTGATCAACTGCATGGGGACGTGTCCGGGACCTTCGATCATGACCTGGCAGTCGTGTCGCCACGCGAGCCGCGTCAACTCGCCCAGGGTCTCAAGTTCGGCGAACTGCGCTTCGTCGTTGGCATCCGCGATGCAACCCGGCCGCAGGCCATCGCCGAGGCTGAAGGACACGTCATAGGCGCGCATGATTTCGCAGATGTCCTCAAAATGCGTGTACAGAAAGTTTTCACGATGATGTGCGAGACACCATTTCGCGAGAATCGATCCGCCGCGGGAGACGATTCCGGTGACCCGGTCGGCGGTCATCGGTATGAACGGCAAGCGTACGCCGGCATGAATGGTGAAATAATCCACGCCCTGCTCGGCCTGTTCTACCAGCGTGTCGGCGAAAATTTCCCAGGTCAGCTCCTCGGCCTTACCGTCCACCTTTTCCAGGGCCTGGTAAATGGGCACTGTTCCCACCGGTACCGGCGAGTTTCGCAATATCCACTCCCGGGTTTCGTGAATGTTCTTACCAGTGGACAAGTCCATTACCGTGTCCCCGCCCCAGCGCACCGACCACACCATCTTCTCAACCTCTTCTTCGATGCTCGAGGTCACCGCCGAATTGCCGAGATTGGTGTTGATCTTGACCAGAAAATTTCGGCCGATGACCATCGGTTCGAGCTCCGGGTGATTGATATTCGCCGGAATGATCGCGCGGCCACGGGCGACTTCGTCGCGCACAAACTCCGGTGTAATCCGATCGGGAATCGACGCACCGAAACGCATACCCGGGTGTTGCCGCAACAGCGAGCGGTAGCGGTCATCGGCCCGCAACTCGTCGAGCCGCATATTCTCCCGGATGGCGACAAACTCCATTTCCGGCGTCACCTCGCCGCGTCGCGCGTAATGCATTTGTGTCACGGCACAACCGGCCCGCGCGCGCAGGGGTTTGCGAATGTGCTCGAAGCGAAGCGTAGACAACGCCGGATCGGCTTGCCGGCGGCGGCCGTAATCCGAACTGGGGCCGGTAAGGCGCTCGGTATCGCCGCGCGCCGTAATCCACGCGCCGCGCAGACCGGGCAGGCCCTTGCGCAAATCGATGCGTACCCGCGGATCCGTATACGGCCCGGATGTGTCGTAAATCGGTATCGGCGGGTTTTCCTCGGTGCCGTAACTCGAAGATGTCGTGGACTGTGTCACCTCACGCATCGGTACGCGAACACGCGCCGGGGAACCGGTGACGTAGATTTTCTTGGAACCCGGAATCGGTCGTGTGACATCCGCCGACAAGCGCGCGGTTTTTTCCAGAAACTGTCGCGGTATCGCACTCATTTCGTGTACCTCAGTGGAGTTGTCGGGCTGGCGCGGTCCGATGGGCGGGTGGAAAACGGGACGAACCGGTAACAACCTAGCTTTCCCTACGCCGCCGTTACGCGGATCAGGTTCGGAGGGTTTCTCTCAGCCCGCCACAGCGAGCACCCCTAGCCAACGAGAAACACACTACTCTACCCCGTATGGCAATTCAAGGCGCGTGCGGCGCCGGGTACGCAGTCAATCAATCTTGCACCACACAGGTAAACCGCTTAATCTGTCTCATCCTTCCGTTCGGCCCATACCAATTGATGAACGTCGAGCAAGCACGATCGAACATGATCGAACAGCAGATCCGCCCCTGGGAAGTGGTGGATCCGCGCGTTTTGAGCCTATTGCAAGATGTCCGCCGTGAGGATTTCGTCCCCGCTGCGTATCGTTCTTTGGCGTTTGCCGATCTGCAGATTCCCCTCGCTCACGATCAGGTGATGATGGAGCCCAAGGTCGAAGCGCGGCTCATACAAGCCCTGAACCTGACCCCGCGGGATCGGGTGCTCGAGATCGGTACCGGGACCGGTTATCTGACCGCCCTGCTCGCCAGCGTCGCCAATCATGTCGACACCGTCGATCTGTTTGCGGATTTCGTCGAACAAGCGGAGCCGCGACTTCACGACTGCGCCCTACACAATGTCTCCTACGCGACCGGAGATGGGGCCCTGGGCTGGGATACCGCCGAGTCCTACGACGCGATCATCATTACCGGCTCGGTACCGTCGATACCGGAGAGTTACCTGAACAGCCTCTCGCCGGCGGGGCGTCTGGTCACCATCGCTGGGGTTGGTCCGGTCATGGAAGCCGTGCGCGTCGATCGAGCCAAGATCGACGCCTGGATCACTACCTCGTTGTTCGATACCAGTCTACCGCCTTTGATCAACGCCGAACCTCCCCCCACCTTCGTTTTTTAGTGGGGGATGGTTAGCTCACACGGTACACGGCGTCGGACGCTGCGCTCAGCGGGCTGCAAACGCAGCGTGCGGGTCGCGGTGGCGGTGTATTTCATGTCGATGTGCAGCGCCGGTCACGGCGCCGACCTGTGGATGGTCTATGAGCTTGCGCTCGTAAAAGATCCATCGTTTCAGGCCGAGGAACGCACCCTGCAAGCCGAGCGCCAGCAAATACCCACCGCCCGCGCGGCGCTGTTGCCGCGCTTGAGCGCGAGCGCGTCCGCGGGTCGGCAACGCAGCGAGCTGGTTGCCCCGGATCAACCGTTCGTCGTTCAGGGGAGCGAGACGTTCGGCGTCGACCGGTACACCGTGGAGTTCGCACAATCGGTGTTCGATTGGCAAAAATACACCGGCTACAAACAAGCCCAGGCAAGCACCCAGGTCGCCGAGTATCAGTTCGACGCCGCGCGCCAGGACCTGTTGCTTCGTGTGTCGCGCCGCTACTTCGCGGTATTGGCGGGTCAAGACAATCTCGGCGTCGCGGTAGCCGAACGCAAGGCGGTCGCTCGCCAGTTGGAACTGGCCGACGAACGCCTGCAAGTGGGGCTGGGGACCACTACCGATTTGTTCGACGCTCAGGCGCGTTTCAGTCTCGCAGAGGCGGAGGAGATCAACGCACAAAACTTATTGGAGGACGCCAACCAGGCGCTCGTCGAGGTGGTGGGGGAATTGTCCGAAGTGCTGGCGCCGTTGAAGGCGCAAACCCCGCTCGATCCTCCGGATCCGTTCGATATCGCCGTGTGGATTCAAAACGCACGCGACAACAATCTCGAATATTTAATCAGTCGTCAGGCCGTAGAGGTGGCCGAACGTGAGCTGGAGCGGCAGCGTTCGGGTCATTACCCTTGGGTCGATTTCGTTGTTCAGCATAATGACGTCGACGCGGACGGCAGTATCTCCGGGCCCGGTACCGATCGAAGGACTACCGACGCGTTGTTTCAGCTGAATGTCCCAATTTTAGAAGGCGGCGCGGTCGTCTCGCGCGCTCGCGAAGCGGGGCACCGGTTGGAGGCGGCGCAAAAACGCATGGAGGCCGCCGGTCGCGCGGTGGAGCGCAATGCACGGGCCGCGTTTCTTGATGTCATTACCAGCATTCGTGAGGTCGAAGCCTTCGGTCGCGCCGTTACCGCGAGTGAGAGCGCTTTGGAAGCGAAAAACGAAGGTTTTACCGCCGGTCTCGACACCAACTTGGACGTGTTGGATGCGCAACGCGACCTGTTTCGCGCCAAACGTGATTATTTGCGCTCCCGTTACGACTACATTTTGAACTGGCTGCGGTTGAAGCAAGTTGAAGGGACGCTCAACGAAGAGGACTTGCGTCACGTAAATGGGTGGCTGGACTGAGTCAAGCTGATTGGAATACTTCGGTGGCTGCCGAGGCGGCCTTTTACGCCGCGTTTCAGAGCGCCGATACCGAAGCCATGATGTTGGTGTGGGCCCACGACGAAAGCGACGACTTGGTCTGTATTCATCCGCACGGGCCGCGTTTGGTGGGATTTAAGCAGATTCGTGAAAGCTGGCAACAGATATTGACCCGCTCGCCCCCCATCCGTCTCGAAATCAGTAGGCGCCGCGTCGTGGCCAACGAAACACTGGCCGTTCACTACGTCGCCGAACACATCCACGTCGGTAACGACGACAACCCCAGTTTTACAATACTCGCCACCAACGTATATCGGCGGACCGCGGCCGGGTGGCGGATGATTCTGCACCACGCGTCACCGACCCCCGATTCCCGGGAGCAGGCCGGCGTCGAGGGCGTCGACGAATCCGACGCCGGCGATATTATTCTGCACTGAAATCACGTGCCCGGGGACGCGTGGTCGGGCAATCCCAGCACGTGTTCAAGCACCGCCACGGTGCGCTGTAAGGCGCCGCGGTTCTCTTCAATTAAACGTTTACCCGATTCTCCCATGCGGAAACGACGATTCGGATCACTCAACAGGGCGTGCACAGCATCCGCGAGTTCGGCGCCGCTTTCAATCATGACACCAGCCTCGGCTTCCAGCACGAGTGCACTGATGTCCTGGAAATTGAACATGTGCGGACCGTATATCGCCGGTATCCCCAACGCGCAAGGCTCGAGCACGTTGTGACCCCCGATCGGCGCCAAACTGCCGCCGACAAATGCCACATCGGACGCTGCATACAGTAGAGTCAGCTCACCCATCGTGTCGCCGATCAGAATTTCCGTCTCCGGGGACAGTTGCAAACCGGATTCGCTACGTCGCAGGATCTGGTGGCCGGCCCGCTCGCACAGTCGGACGACGACGGTAAATCGTTCCGGGTGGCGCGGGACGATCACTAACAAAAGATCCGGGTGACGACGACGCAGGACACGAAACGCTTCGAGCACGAGCGTCTCCTCCGGGTCATGAGTGCTGCCGGCGATCCACACCGGCCGCCGTTGACCCCATTCACGGCGCAACACCGCTGCCACTTCGTTGAGACTCGGCGGGAGCTTCACTTCAAATTTCACACTGCCGGTCACCGTCACGGCCGCGGGCGGCGCCCCCAGACGACGCATGCGCTCTGCGTCGCGCTCTCCTTGCACCGCGAACGCGCCCGCAAGACGCAGTACTGGCCCGATCAACCACCGAACACGCGCATAACTGGCGAACGACTTCGCCGACAAACGCACATTGGCGAATACCAAAGGAATTCCGCGCCGGTCGCAAGCGCATACGATATTCGGCCAGATTTCGGTTTCCATGATGATGGCTCGTTGCGGTCGCCAACCCTTCAGGAACCGCGCCACGGCATCGGGAAAGTCGTAAGGCACGTAGCAGTGCGCGACGCGGTCACCAAAAAGTTGCCGCACTTGCTCGGAACCCGTCGGGGTCATGGTGGTGACGAGCACGCGCATGTTCGGGTAACGACCGAGGAGGTGTTCAACGATCGGCGCCGCCGCCCGCGCCTCGCCCACTGAGACCGCATGTACCCAAACGTCGGTGGGCGGCTCGCCTTTAGCGGTAAAACCGAAGCGCTCCGGCCACCTCCGCCAGTAATCCCGGTTACGCAGACCACGCACTGCCAGGCGGATCAACAGCACGGGCAGCAGAGCGTACAGGAGCGCGCAGTAAACGGCCTGTTTGTACAACGGCAGGCTGGCGTTCACGTACCGAGCCAGTCTTGGGGCTTGAGATAACGTTCGAGGAGTTCCGCTTCGGGTGTTCCCGGTGGCGGCCGATAGTCGTAACGCCACGCCACGAGTGGCGGCAGCGACATCAGAATCGATTCGGTGCGGCCGCCGGTCTGTAAACCAAACAACGTACCGCGATCGTAGACCAGGTTGAACTCCACGTAGCGGCCGCGCCGGTATAGCTGCCAATCGCGCTCACGCTGCCCATAGGGGTGGTCTTTACGCCGTTTAACGATCGGCAGGTAGGCCTCCGTGTAGCGGTTACCGACACTTTGCATCAGCGCGAAACTGGCGGCGAAACCCGGGGCGTTGTAGTCGTCGAAGAACAACCCGCCTACGCCGCGCGGTTCGTCACGATGGCGAAGCCAGAAGTACTCGTCGCACCACTTCTTGAATCGAGGGTAAAGGCCCGGCTCGCACGCGTCGCATGCGCTTTTGGCCACGCGGTGCCAGTGCTTCACATCCTCGCCGAACCCGTAGTACGGAGTCAGATCGAAACCGCCCCCGAACCACCAGATCGCAGGTGACTCGGGTGCGGTGGCGATAAAAAAGCGGACATTCATGTGCGACGTCGGCACATAGGGATTGCGCGGATGGATCACCAACGATACGCCTAATGCCTCGAATCCGCGCCCGGCGATGTCCGGGCGTTTGGCCGTCGCCGCCGCCGGCAGTTGGGCACCGCGAACGTGGGAGAAGTTCACCCCGGCCTGCTCGAACACCGCGCCTCCGGTCAACACCCGCGACCGCCCCCCGCCCCCGTGCCCGTGTTCCCATGCGTCTTCGCGGAAGTGGCCGGCACTCTCCAGGGTTTCGACTTCAGCGCAGATACGGTCCTGCAGAGCGATGAGGTACCCATGTACCGGTTCGATCTCGGGTGTGTCAAGCACCGCCACGTTACGCCGCTCGAACCACCGCGCCGGTGCGCGCGTCACGAATCTCGGTGGGCTTCGCCAGCCCGCCCAGCCGGCCTTCCAGCACCGCGTCCAGCTGGCCGCCGAACTGGCGCAAAACGCCGGCCGCCGAGCGTGCCGGCGCCCGCCCGTGCCGGTTAGCGCTGGTCGAGATCAACGCCCGGCGCGCATGCCGGCACAGCGCCGCCGCACCGGGATGCGCGGTGACCCGCAGCGCTACCGTGTCGTGCCCGCCGGTGATCCAGTCCGACACGCCACGCTGCGCCGGCAGTAACCACGTCACCGGCCCCGGCCAGCTGGCCGTCACGCGCTGCATCCGGACGGCATCCAGCGGTTCAAAAAACGGCTCGATAGCGGCCAGGTCGGCACCGATTACGATCAAGCCCAGTTGCCGTACGCGCCGCTTTGTCTGCAACAATCGCCGGATTGCCGCGTTGTCCCGCGCGTCACACCCCAACCCGTAGCACGACTCCGTGGGGTAGGCGACGATGCCGCCATGGGCGATGATCGCCGCCGCCTCCCGCAAGGCGGCTCGATTCATCCTCGCACCGGATTAGGCCTGTTTCAGCCGCGCGTTCAGATCGCGGTCTTTCGCTTGCACCGCAGCGGCGTTGGCGGCCCGTTCGGTCGCCAGCCGCGCGGCCAGGTCGGCATCGCAACCGGCTAGGATTTGCGCCGCCAAATAGGCGGAATTTTTCGCGCCTGCCTTGCCAATCGCCACACACGCCACGGGAATCCCACCGGGCATCTGGACCGTCGATAGCAACGCATCGTGTCCGTTCAGCGGACCGGCGTCAATCGGCACTCCGATCACCGGTTTGAGGGTGTGCGCCGCGACGTTTCCGGCGAGGTGCGCGGCTAACCCGGCGGCGGCGATGAATACCGCGCACCCCCGCCGGTCGGCGTCGGCCACGTAGTCGCGGGTCGCTTCGGGTGTCCGATGTGCCGAGGTAATCTTTACTTCCCAGGGTACCGCGAGCGCGTCCAACGTATCGAGAGTCGCCTGCATGGTGGCGAGATCGGAGTCAGACCCCATCAGAACCGCAACAAATTTATCCATCACTAGTCAGCCTCTGTGTCTGTTCGTGGGTTCGTCGCCGTTCCCGCGCCACGGCGCGACCCCCGATATCGGTACGCCAAAAAGCGTCCGGCCAGTGGATCTGCTGGACCGCCGCGTAGGCGCGGCATTGTGCCGCACTCACCGTGTCACCCAGCGCCGTCACGCACAGAACGCGGCCGCCCGCGGTCACAATATCGTTGTTGTGCGTTTCAGTACCAGCGTGAAAGACTTTCACGTCCGACGAGTCGACTGCCTCCAGGCCCTGGATGACATCGCCCTGGCGGTAGGCACCGGGGTAACCTCCGGCCGCCATGACGACCCCCAGCGCCGCACGCGGGTCCCAGCGCAGCCGCGCCGTGTGCAGCAGGCCCTCCGTTGCGGCGTGACATAACGCCACCAAGTCGGTGTCAAGCCGCAGTATGATCGGCTGCGTTTCCGGGTCGCCAAACCGGCAATTATACTCCAACACGCGGGGGTTCCCCTCGGCGTCGACCATCAAACCGGCGTACAGAAACCCGACGTAGGGGTGTCCGTCCGCAGCCAGCCCGGCGACCGTCGGTTCGATGATCTCTTCGAGGATACGCTCGTGCAGGGCCGCGGTGACTACCGGTGCCGGCGAGTAGGCCCCCATTCCGCCGGTATTCGGTCCGCGGTCATTGTCGTCCCGCGGTTTGTGGTCCTGGGAACTGGCCAGCGGTACCACCGCACCGCCGTCCACCATGCAGATAAAACTCACCTCCTCCCCGGTCAAGCATTCCTCCACGATCACTGTGCTTCCGGCGGCACCGAAACGACGATCGTGCAAACACTCGTGCACCGCGGCCACCGCAATCTCCGGGCTGGCGGCCACCGTGACGCCCTTGCCGGCGGCCAGGCCATCCGCTTTCACGACAATCGGCGCGCCCTGCCTCTCGATGTAACGGCGTGCCTGATCCGCGTTGCTGAAGGTGCGGTATGCCGCGGTGGGAATTCCGTGACGCGCAAGAAAATCCTTCGCAAAGGCCTTCGACCCCTCGAGGCGCGCGGCCCCTCGGCGCGGCCCGAGACAACGCAGGCCGGCATCGGTAAACGCATCGACTACGCCCGCCACGAGCGGCGCCTCCGGACCGACCACGGTCAAGCCCGCGTCGATCTCTTGGGCGGCTTTCAGCAGCGCCGGAATATCGTCGGCAGCCACCGACAGGTTTCGGACGCCGGGTTCGCGCGCGGTGCCGGCATTGCCGGGTGCCACGAATACCGTACCCACCTCGAGCGACTGGGCGGCTTTCCAGGCCAACGCATGCTCTCGTCCGCCGCCGCCGATGATCAGTACGTTCATGGCGCCGCGCCCGGTGGTCAGTGGCGAAAGTGGCGCATGCCCGTGAACACCATCGCCATCCCGTGTTCGTCCGCCGCCGCAATCACTTCGTCGTCACGCATCGATCCGCCAGGCTGGATGACCGCCGCGATACCGGCTTGCGCCGCCGCGTCGATTCCGTCGCGGAACGGAAAGAATGCATCGGACGCCATCACCGATCCGGCGACCTCCAGTTGCTCGTCCGCCGCCTTGATCCCGGCGATCCTGGCCGAGTAAACGCGGCTCATCTGACCCGCACCCACACCCACCGTGGCGCGCGCCCTAGCGTAGACAATCGCATTGGATTTTACGAACTTGGCCACTTTCCAGCCGAACAACAGGTCAGCCAGCTCGTCATCGCTGGGTGTGCGCCGAGTCACGACTTTGAGATCGCGGTCCGTCACAGTACCGGTATCGTGATCCTGCACCAGCATCCCGCCGGCGATGCGCTTGAAGTAGCGCCCGGGTACCGCCGCATCCCGTGGCCCGACCTCGAGGACGCGCACGTTCTCCTTGGTGGCCAGCACCGATCGCGCGTCGGCCGGGATCTCCGGCGCCAAGATCACCTCCACGAATTGCCGGTCGATGATGGCGCGCGCCGTTTTCGCGTCCAGCGGCCGATTGACCGCAATGATACCGCCGAAAGCGGATGTGGGGTCGGTACGGAACGCGCGCTCGTAGGCATTCAGCAGTGGTTCCCCCACCGCGACCCCGCACGGGTTCGCATGCTTGACGATGACGCATGCGGGATCGTCGAACTCGCGCACGCACTCCAAGGCAGCATCGGCGTCGGCCACGTTGTTGTATGACAGTGCCTTTCCTTGGATGAGATCGGCGCGTACCAGACTTCCGGGCGGCGCATCAGAATCGGCATAAAATGCCGCTTGCTGGTGCGGATTCTCACCGTAGCGCAAGACGTCGATTCTCTTGAGCTGCACGTTCAGCACCTGCGGGAATCGGCGCGGCGCGTCGTCGCCGCCGACACTGCTCAGGTAATTCGCAATCGCGCCGTCGTACGCCGCGGTGTGTGCGAACGCTTTGACTGCCAGGCGATAACGCACCGGCGCATCAAGCCCGCCCTGCGCGGCCACGCGCGCGGCAATCTCGTCATAGTCCGTCGGATCCACCACCACCGCTACGGCAGCGTGGTTCTTCGCCGCCGCCCGCACCATCGCTGGGCCGCCGATATCGATGTTCTCAATCGCAGCCACAAGATCTGAATTGGGATTCGCCACTGTCTGTGCGAATGGATACAAATTCACCACAACCATGTCGATGGGTACGATGCCATGCGCGTCGAGTACCGCGTCGTCGACGCCGCGCCGTGCGAGGATACCGCCATGAATAGCGGGGTGCAGCGTTTTCACCCGTCCACCCATGATTTCCGGAAATCCGGTGTGGTCGGACACCTCGGTCACATCGATGTCGTGCTCTCGCAACAATTTTGCAGTTCCGCCGGTAGACAATATCTCGACGTCCGACTGCGACAACCGGCGCGCGAAATCAACGACCTGATCTTTGTTCGACACGCTGATCAAGGCGCGTTTGATCTTAACCACGTTTTTTTCTTTTTGCGACAAAGATGAGCGAATGCGGATCAGTCGCCGCGCACGCGCAGGCTACTCCAGGCCGTACAGTCGTAACTTCTTGCGCAGTGTGTTGCGGTTGATGCCGAGAATCCGCGCCGCCTTGGTCTGATTGCCTTCGACTTGTTCCATCACTACTTCCAGCAGTGGTTTCTCGGTCTGCTCGATCACCATCGAATACAAACCGCTGGGCTGCTCGCCGTTCAAGTCCTTAAAATACCGTCGCAACGATCGCTGCACGTGTAGACAAAGAGGATCCGAACCACTCATGTCACCCGACACTCCGCGGCCGGCTGCCGGCGGAAAAACTGCTTGACCATCGCGTACTGCCGTCGTGAGCTGCTGACCCGATTGATTATGCCCCAAAGCTTTTCTCCTCCCACTTGTTTCCCCGTGTACCACTTTATATGTTTGCGCGCCACACGAACTCCGGTTGTCTCCCCGTAAAAGCGATACAGGCCCCGCAAATGCCACAATAAGATCGCACCTTGTGCGGCGAAGTCGGGTTCCGGCAAGATTTCTCCTGTGCGCAGGTAATGACTGATGCCGCCAAACAGCCATGGTGCGCCTTGCGCCGCACGTCCAATCATCACCGCGTCGGCGCCGGTATACCGGAGTACGCGGCGCGCCTGCTGCGCGCAGCGGATATCCCCATTCGCGATCACCGGAATGCTAACCGATTGTTTTACTTGCCGAATCGTTTCGTACTCTGCGGTCCCTCGAAAGCGACACGCGCGGCTGCGCCCGTGTATCGCCAGCGCCCGGACACCCGCCGCTTCGGCGACCCGCGCGATGCGCCCGGCGTTACGCACTTGTGGCGTGGGGCCGGTACGTATTTTCAGCGTAACCGGCACATCGACGGCGTTGACTACAGCGTCCAAAATACGCGCGACGCGTTCCTCGTTTTCCAACAGCGCCGAACCGGCCGACACGTTACAAACCTTCTTTGTTGGACATCCCATGTTGACGTCGATGATCTGCGCGCCGTGATCCACATTGAAGCGCGCCGCCTCCGCCATCATGCGCGGATCCGCGCCGACGATCTGCACGGAAACCGGTTTCGGTTCACCTTCATGGTCGCGCCGCAACCTTGACTTCTTCGTGTCCTTGAGTTCCGGCTTGCTCGAAATCATTTCGGTCACCGCCAACCCCGCGCCCCACGACCGGCATATGCGTCGAAACGGCTGGTCCGTGACGCCCGCCATCGGCGCCGCGATTACGTTGCTCTTCAGCGTATAGGGACCGATTCGCATCCTGATTGTCGACGGTGGTTTGAAATCGAGGACGGAAAGGGGGAGCATGATACTCCTCACCCAAAAGATAGAAAAGGGGAGAATATCAACGTCTGTAAAATTTTAACGCGCGCGGCGCGTTAACGGTTTAGCAATTGCACCTCGTACCCGACCGCGTCGTCGGGTGGACTAGCGAGATCCAACGTTAACTGCTGCACGACGTTCGGTTCCAAATTACTCAGGGATACCGTGCCGCTGCGCTGTCCGTACATCTGTGGTTCGTAACTCTGCCTTCCCACCGTGCGCCCGTCTTTGTCCGTTAGTGTCACCTCGATGTACGGAAAACCCTGACTGAATTCCGCTCTATTGATCACGTTCACCGCGACGCGAAGAGCTCCTGGAATTTCCGGATGTGTGGAAACGCTGGTACCGACTAGATCGATGCGCTTGGGTGAACGGCGAGGAGGTACGGCGCAGGCAAGCACGATGCAAAGATTTTGCAATACGGGCCGCAAACTCGCGACCTGTGCAAGGTCTTGAATATAAAAACGCGTGCCCTGCCACATGAGTAACCCGACGAGCGCCACACAACCTGTGATCCAGGCACCGAGCTTGGCGACTTTTCGAAATGTTGACGACGCTCGCGGTGCGGGCCGGGCGCCGGTCGTGGACCGGCCGGTCGTCGCACTCCGTTGTAGTGCTGACCGCAACGAGGTTACCGCGCCGCGCTCGCTGTCGGCGGTGTCCCGGGCCACCGGTGTATCGTTCCTGCGCGGCGGCAAGGGTACCGATTCGAGCACAATCTCTTCGTCCGGTACCGGGTACGGGGTACCATGTTCCGCGCTGGGTTGCGGTGCGTCGGGTGTGGTCCTTGGGTCCGCTGCGCCGGGCGCTGGACCGGCTACCGAAGCGCGCTTCTCGTGTGCAGTGTGGCGGTGGCGTTTCGCGGCCGGTGCCGGGTCCGCCGATGGGTGTTCCGTCTGAATCGGGTCCACCGCCGGTGGCGGCGCTCCTGGATCCGGTACGGCGTCCTCCGCCGCCACCGGGTCCTCGTTGGCGGCCCCGGCCGCGGATTCAGCGACCGGCGGTGCGGCCGTCCCCCCTCGGTCATCGGTCGCAGGTTGTGGATCGGCGGTGCGCGGCGCGACGTCCGAACCGCCACCCTCCGGTGCCGACGTTCCCCGGTCCGCCGGAATCGGCTCCCCGGCCTGGAGTGGCGGTCCTGGATCCGGTACGGCGTCCTCCGCCGCCACCGGGTCCTCGTTGGCGGCCCCGGCCGCGGGTTCAGCGATCGGCGGCGTAGCCGTCCCCACTCGGTCATCGGTCGCAGGTTGTGGATCGGCGGTGCGCGGCGCGACGTCCGAACCGCCACCCTCCGGTGCCGACGTTCCCCGGTCCGCCGGAATCGGCTCCCCGGCCTGGAGTGGCGGTCCTGGATCCGGTACGGCGTCCTCCGCCGCCACCGGGTCCTCGTTGGCGGCCCCGGCCGCGGGTTCAGCGACCGGTAGCGCGACATCGCGCGTCGACCGGGACGCCGGCGATTCGTCTTCGCTCGGGGTGGACGATGTCCCGTCCCCGGGCTCAGCACTCAACGCACTCGCATCGAAATCGAGTACCACTTCCTCGACCACCACACGCCCTTCGGCGTGCGTCGGCGCGTCGAGTTTGCGACCGCCCGGAAGGTACAGATCGGACTCTTCCGGCGACACGGTCGGTGCCCGACCAGCCGGGGCCGACGCTGTCGATGCGGCGGTCGTCTCACCAGGAGACCGGAGGGTGGACGCCGTTGCCGCCGGTTCGCGCGCGACCGTATCCGGCGCGGAGTCGCTCCGCGGCGCCGCCGTGGCGGTCGTGCCGTCGTTCGCCGCAGCGGGGTCGGCGGCCGCTGAGCCGCCCGCCGGCGGGGGTGGGGTATGCGGTGCTTCCACCGCGGCGTCGGACTCGGCGACCGGTGACGGTGTGGATCCGAGTGGTGCCGGATCCGGTTCCCGGTCCGCCGCCGGCGCGTCGGGCGCCGATGGCGCGCGTTGGCGCGGCTCGATGGCTTCGCCGCCCCAATCGAGCTCCAGATACGGCGCATCCGATCCGTCGTCGTCGGACTGCGCCTGCCCCGGACGTGCCCCCGGCGCAGGCGTCACCGTGGCGTCGGAGTTCGAGCTCGCGGCATCGACCGCCGACTCGGATCTCGGTTGCGCGTCGGCGGCGGTCGCCGCGGAGTCGGCGTCACTCACCGACGTTGCGGTCGCGGTGTCACTGAGATCTTCGAAGTCGAAGTCCAGTTCGATGAAATTGCCGCGCTCCATGGCGGTGCGCGTGTGACCGGGCGGTGACGAGGGCCCGTCGGCCTCGATCACCTGTCCACCGGGGAGATAGAGGCGGATTTCCTCCGCACCACCGTTGTCTTCGTCGTGTGGTGCGACATCCGAGGCGTCGGCTGCGGTCTCAGCCGGGGGGTGGCGGCGCTTCGAAAGGGGGCGATACCGCCGGCGCGGGTTCGGGTCCGCCGTCGGTCCGCGTGCTCGGCGTCACGGTGGCATGCGTCGACGCGACAGGAGGTGGCGCCTTCGGCGTGGGTTCGGGTCCACCGCCGGTCCGCGCGCTCGGCGTCACGGTGGCATGCGTCGACGCCGCGGGCGCGATCGGCGTGGCGCCGCGGTCGGCGGGACGCGGTTTTTCCGGTACCGGATCGGGTGTCGAGCGTGCGGTCGCAGGCGACGGTGTCTGTGAATCGCGGGGCTTCGCCGGCGGCGCGGGGTCGCCGGCGACCCCGGGCGCCGGGCTCTGCGGACCCGCATCCGGCGTACCGTCGTCGGTGGGCAATTCGTCCAGCAGGTGCCACGCCGCGTTGAACACACTGGCGCATTCGCCGCAGCGGACGCGGCCGTGGCGCACCGTGAGTTGCGCTTCCGAAACCGTGAATACGGTCAGACATTCGGGACATTGTGCGAACACGGCGAGCTCCGTGGGTCAGCGGACCCTACGGCCGGTGATCAGGGACCAGCCATCATGGTGCCTGACCTCCAATGTGCAGTGGTACGCAAACGCGGCGCGAACCCGCTCGACTTGCGAGGTGAGTATTCCGGTCAACACGATACGGCCTTGCCTGGCGACCAAACTCACTAAAGTATAGGCCAGATCGATGATCACGTCGGCCAGAATATTGGCGACCAGAACGTCCGCCGGTGCGCCGTCCAGGTGCTGCGGTGCGCAGGCCGTGAACCGTTCCGCCACCCCGTTGCGCTGCGCATTCTCGGCGCTCGCGCGCAGTGCAAGCGGATCGATATCGACCCCCGTGGCCCGGCATGCACCGAGCTTGAGGGCCGTGATCGCAAGAATTCCTGAGCCGCATCCGTAGTCGATCACGGTTTTCGCCCGCCAATCGAGTTGTGCGAACTCCTCGAGACACATCCGGGTGGTGACATGGGTGCCAGTACCGAACGCCAAACCGGGATCGAGATACACCACGGTGGCCGCCGGGTCCGGCGCCGACAACCAGGTCGGGCAGATATACAGATTGTCGCTAATCGCCAACGGCCGGTACTCCGCCAGCCAGGCACGCTGCCAGTCGCGGTCGGCCAGCGTATCCACATTTGCCGGCACACCAATACCGGCGCTGCGCACGGCGGCCTCGATGTCGCGCCAGTCGGCGTCACCCGGAAACAAACCCGTAACGTGAACGGTTTTCCAACTCGGCGGTGCCGGATACGCCACCTCAAAGTACGGGTCTTCACCGCCGTTCTCTATCGTAACCGCCAACGCGCCCGCTGCTTCCAGCACCGCGCTCAAGCGGTCCCCCTGGTTACTCGGGCAACGGAACCGAATGCGCAGATAGTCCACGCCGCACTAAACCCCTTCAGTCCGAAAATCGGCGCTCCAGGTAGTGAATGTCAACACCGCCCTTCTGGAACTCCGGGTCGTCGAGAATCGTCTGGTGCAGCGGAATGTTCGTCTTGATGCCGTCGATGATGATCTCCGCCAGCGCGCGCCGCATGCGCGCCACTGCCTCGTTACGGTCTACACCGAACACGATGAGCTTGGCGATCATCGAGTCGTAGTAGGGGGGGACCCGATAAGTGCTGAAGATGTGTGTATCCATCCGCACGCCCGGGCCACCCGGCGGATGGTATTGATCGATTCGTCCCGGCGACGGCAGAAACGTCTTGGGGTCCTCGGCATTGATGCGACACTCGATGGCGTGACCGCGAAATGCGATGTCCTCCTGGCGGAAAGCCAGGCGCTCGCCCGACGCGATTTTGAGCTGCTCCTTCACGATGTCCGCGCCGGTCACCATCTCCGTGATCGGGTGCTCCACCTGAATGCGCGTGTTCATCTCAATGAAGTAGAATTCGTCCTCCTGGTAGAGAAACTCGAATGTCCCGGCTCCGCGGTATCCGAGACGGCGGCAAGCGTGCGCACACAACTCGCCCAACTCACGTCTCTGCTTATCGCTGATTCCCGGGGCGGTCGCCTCCTCGATGATCTTCTGGTGGCGCCGCTGCACCGAACAGTCGCGATCGCCAAGATGAATCGCGTTGCCGTGTCCGTCGGCCAGCACCTGAAATTCGATGTGTCTAGGGCGCCCGAAGAACTTTTCCAGATACACGACATCGTTGGCAAACGCCGCCTGTGCTTCCGCGCGGGTCAGAGAAATCGCGTTGAGAAGCGCCGCCTCCGTGTGTACGACGCGCATGCCCTTGCCGCCCCCACCGCCAGCGGCTTTCACGATCACCGGGTACCCGATCTCGGCGGCGGCGCGCAGATCCGACTTATCGTCCTCGCCCACGGCACCCGGCGAACCCGGAACGCATGGAACACCCGCCTCCTCCATGGCTTTGCGCGCGGATATTTTGTCGCCCATCGTGCGAATCGTCTCCGGACGCGGGCCCACGAACACGAATCCACTCTGTTCCACACGTTCCGCGAAATCCGCATTCTCCGACAGAAAACCGTAGCCAGGGTGCACGGCCGACGCCTCGGTGACTTCCGCCGCAGCGATCACCGCGGGTATATTCAAGTAGCTTTCACTGGCTTGCGGCGGCCCGATGCACACCGATTCATCCGCCAGCTTGACGTATTTAGTGTCCCGATCGGCCTGCGAATGCACCGCGACGGTACGAATTCCGAGCTCACGACAGGCGCGCTGAATCCTCAGTGCGATCTCACCGCGATTGGCGATTACCAGTTTGTCCAGCATGACGGGGGCTTGCGAGGACTAATCGATGACGAACAAGACTTCTCCGTACTCCACCGGTTCTCCGCTTTGTTTGGTTATCTTGACCACGGTACCGGCCCGGTCGGCCTCGATCTGATTGAAAATTTTCATCGCTTCGATGACACACAGCGTATCGCCGACCTCAACCTTGCTGCCCACTTTGACGAACGGTGCCGCTTCCGGCTTGGGCGCAGCAAAGTAAGTGCCCACCATGGGCGAGGTGATCGCATGACCCCCCGTTTCGGTCTCGGGGACCGTGGGTTCTGGGTCCACGGCGCCACCTTTGTGCACCGGGGCGACCGGTGCAACCGGCAACACAGGAGCGCTCTGCGTCCCGGTGCGACTTAGTCGAATCGACTCCTCTCCTTCGCGAATTTCCAGTTCGTCCAGGTTGGAATCTTCCAAAAGCTCGATGAGTTTTTTTATTTTCCTGAGATCCATCACGACTCACTTTGCAACTGTCTGCGCGCCGCCTTCAGCGCAAGTTCGTAACCCTGCGGTCCCAGACCGCTGATGACGCCCACGGCAATATCGGAGAAGAAAGAAGTGCGCCGAAACTCTTCCCGCGCATACACGTTCGACAGGTGGACCTCGATGAAAGGTATCGCCACCGCCGCCAGCGCGTCGCGTAACGCGACACTCGTATGGGTAAACGCAGCCGGGTTGATGATGATGAAATCCACCGCGTCCCGGGACGCATTCTGCACGAGCTCGACCAGTTCATGCTCCGCGTTACTCTGCACGCACCGCACCTCATCGCCGCTCGACGCGGCGATCTCCGCAAGCCGCGCATCGATTTCTTCCAGGCGTGCGGTTCCGTAATAGTTCGGCTCGCGGGCACCGAGAAGATTCAGATTCGGCCCATGTATGACTAGGATCTTGGCCAGGGGATCGGTCCGGATAATGCCGGACCGTAGTCTGCCTGCAGAGCAAAAAAATGTCTAGTTTGGAGCAGTTGGAAGCCGTTCAGTGCAACTTTGAAGAACTTACAGTTTCGCCCTCGGTTGCTGCGTGGCCGCCGCGCGCTCCAGCACCGCATCGAGTTCGGCCGCGTGAAAGGCACCCAGTCGGGTTTCCACGATCTCGCCACGCGCGTCGAGCAACACGGTAAAAGGCAGTGCGCCGGCGGGGTTACCGTGCTCGGCCATCCAGCGCAACGCGTCCGCGCCCGCCACGGCAATGACATAGCGGATGTCCAGTTCATCGCGGAACCGGCGCACGGACTCCGCGTCATCCACGGCCACGCCCACGATCCGCAGTCCGCGAGACTGCCACGTATGTTGCATCCCCATTAACAAGGGAATTTCGGCCCGGCACGGTGCGCACCAGGTGGCCCAGAAATTGACCAGCGTCAGGGGTCGATCCCGCCAGTCGCTCAAAGTCCGCGCCCGCCCCTCGAGGTCGGTCACCGGTAGCTCCCACAACGCGTCGACGCTGGCGGCCGCGGGCGGCGTTGCCCACCAACGGGCGACCGAGAACCCGGCCAACCCCGCGATCACGGCCGCGAGGACGACATAACGCCTATTTGCCACGCCCGCGGGCGGCCAGTTGGTCGGTGCGCTCGGTAAGGGGCCGGATGTGATCGAGAAACGCGTCCGGCTCCATGAACCCGTAGCGACGCAGATCGGGACGTTCTTCGCCCGAAGCCGAGAAGAACAACATCGCCGGCGGCCCAAACACCCCATAACGTTTCTGCACCGCCTTGGTGGCGCCATCATGCGGATCCGTGACGTCCACCTGTAGGGTTACGAAATCTTCGCGCAACAGCCGGTTCACCTCCGTATGTTGAAAGGTCGCGCGCTCCATGCGCACACAGTCCACACACCAGTCTGCGTAATAATCGAGGAGCACCGGTTTGGCCGCAGCGCGGGCGCGGTCGAGTCCCGCATCCAACTGTTCGAGATTGGCCACGCGCGTAAACAGGGCGTGCTCGGCAACCGATCGCGCGGACGGTGACAGGTCGGCAGTGAGCACCACCGGCCGTAAAATGTCGCGACTGCCGTTCATGCCCCCCAATAGCGCCAATACGCCCCACACCAGCATGAACACCCCGGCCCCCTTGGCGAAATAGCGCCACCCGCGAGCGCCTTCCGGCAGCGCCTGGGTGGCGCCGAGATAAATGGCGGTCACGATCAACAGCGCGGCCCACAGATAAAGCACCGGGACCGCCGGAATCGTGCCCAGCAGATAGATGGCGACGGCCAGCAGAAGCACGCCAAATCCTTGTTTCACCCGCTCCATCCACACGCCGGCGCGAGGGAGAAGAAATGCGGCGCCGAATCCGAGCGCGATGAGGAACACGCCCATGCCCATCGCCATCGCGAACATGATCGCGCCACCGAGCACCGGATCACCGTTCGCGATCGCCACCCCGAGTGCCAGAATCAAAAGCGGCGAAACGCACGCGCCGACGATCAACGCGGAAACCAAGCCGAGCAGGAATACCATGCCAAACGCCCCGCCCTTCCAGCTGTGCGTGCGGGCTTGCAGGCGCGACTGTACGGCGGCCGGCATTTGAATCTCGAACACACCGAACATGGACAGTGCGAGCACGCCAAGCAACAGAGCCACGCCGCCGATCGCCCAGATGTTTTGGAAGTACGCCTGCAGTTGATCGCCCGTGGCGCCGGCCACCACGCCCGCTACCGTATAAGTCACTGCGGTGCCCAGCACATAGGCTATGGACAGCGCCCCGCCACGCGTTCTGCTGGTGTGTCCCCCCTGGCCCACGATCACGCTCGACAGAATGGGGATCATCGGCAGCACGCACGGCGTGAAAGTCAGCAGCACGCCGGTCCAGAACGCCGCAGCGACGTAACCCCAAAAACCCCCGGAGCTGGCGCCTGGCACGTTCGGCACTGCGGCCGCCGCCGACGGACTGGCGTCGGCAGGTAAACTGACGACCAAAGTCTTTACCACCGGCGGATAGCAGATGCCCTTCTCGGCGCAACCCTGGTAAGTCACCCTGACGTCCGCCTGCGACACACCGTCGACCCTGCGCACGATGGGGATCAGGGTGTCGAAACCGTGGTAGTAAACCACCATCCGCCCGAAATACTCGTCTTGTTTCTCGATCCCGTCCGGCAGGGCCGCCGCGCCGAGCGCGATCCCGTCGGTCGCGCTTTCGAATCCGGTCTTGTCGCGATAAAGGTAGTAGCCTTCGGCGATGGAAAACCGCGCCGACAGGGTGTCCCGGTCACGCGCTTGCAGGTCGAGCTTGAAAGCTTCGTCAACGGGTAAAAACTCCGGTTCGGCAACGTTGCCCAACAGGCTCTTCAAGTCTTTCAACGAGCGCACTGTCGGGGGTGCGTTGGCGGCGTCCGCAACGCGCGTCGCCTCTAGCCGGGCGACGGGATCTCCGGCCAACGTGAAGTTCACCCGCTGCGTGATGGGGGGATAACACACGCCCACCGGTTCGTTGCACCCCTGCCCGGTAACGTCCAGGGCTACAGTTTGCGCCGCACCCCGCCCCCGCTCTAGCGGTATCACGATGGCGGCCTCCTGTTCGTAGATCTCGACTTCGCCGAAAAACTCGTCGTGCTTGCGAATGGGTGTGGGAAACACGGGGCTGCCGAGGGTGACGTCAGGATCGGCCGGAGCGAAGGCGAACTTGTCCCGGTACATGTAATAGCCATCGGCGATCTTCCAGGTTACACGCACGCGTTCGGCGTCCACCGCGTCGGCGGTAACGGCGAACGCCTTGTGCGGCTCGAGGAGCTCGTCATCCTGGGCCACGGCAAGGCCCATTGCCAGCAGCGCCGGCAATGCACAGGCGAGCCGCGTCAGGGTATGGCGACCGTATCCGAGACCCATCTCAAGTAACTGGACAGTCCATCGCTGATAGGGACCGCGACAAATTCCGGAAGTTCGTAGTCGTGCAGCGCACATACGCGCTCCTGCAGCACGGCGAGCCGCTCGGCCGTCGTCTTCATGATCAAGAGACTTTCCTGCGCCCGCTCCAATCGCCCCTCCCAGGCATAGACAGATCGCACCTGCGGGACGATGTTAACGCACGCAACGAGCCTCTCCTCGACGAGGCGCACGGCCAGCTGCTCGGCGATTGCCGGATCACCGCAGGTGGTCAATACCAGCCGATAGTCGGGGTTTGCCAAAACGAATTTCCTAAGTTTCTGATTTTCATTAAGATAATGCTCCTGTGGGGAGTGTGTTTATCCATACCGCCAATGACATAAAGCGTACCGCAGCAGTTCCGCCACCAAGCAACGCCGCAGTCGGGATGATAGACTGCCCCCTTTGGCCCGCGGTAACCGTTCCACGCTGATGTGTTACCCACTATTTTAGCGAGACAGCCGTTGCTAAAACACGTACCCTCCCACATCATTTCGCCGGCCCCTCTGCAGCCGTCTGCGGTCCGCCCAGGTGCTCCGCGCGCGGGGCACTGACCGATGCGAACCCTGCCCCTGGTACTCTTGTTTCTCGCGGTTCCACTGGCTGAGATCTACCTGCTGATCCACGTAGGCGGCATCATCGGCGCCGGCTGGACCGCAGTTCTGGTGGTGGCCACCGCCGTTTTAGGGGCGGTTCTGGTCAAAGCGCAGGGCTTCGCCACCCTGGATCGGATTCGGGCTCAACTCGAGCGCCGCGAATTCCCGGCTATGGAGGTACTCGAAGGCGTGTTCCTGCTGGTGGCCGGAGCCTTGTTGCTGACACCGGGGTTTCTTACCGACGCCGTCGGGTTCGCCTGTCTGACCCCCCCGTTACGGCATGCGGTCATCCGCTATGCCCTAAAACGGGGCCTGTGGCAGAGGCCGCCGCCCGGTCCGGGTGAACCTGCACCACCCCCGGGCCACCGCCCGCCGATCGAGGGTGAGTTTACCCATCTCGACCGCTGAACCGCGCCCCTCTTGACATTCCACCACGGGTCCATATTATTAGCACTCACTTGAGATGAGTGCTAATAACGGCAAGTGAGCACAATTTTTATGTCTAATCAAATAGTTACTTGGAGGTAGAACCCATGGCTATTCGTCCGCTACACGATCGTGTCCTGGTCCGCCGTCTCGAAGACGAGCGCAAGAGCCCGGGCGGCATCGTCATTCCGGACACTGCAGCAGAGAAACCCATGCAGGGCGAAATCGTCGCTGCCGGCAACGGAAAGCTGCAAGACAACGGTGACATCCGCCCCCTAGACGTCAAGGTCGGGGACAAAGTGCTGTTTGGCAAGTATTCCGGCACCGAGGTCAAAGTCGATGGTGAGGAACTGCTCGTCATGCGCGAAGACGACATTATGGGCGTTATCGAGTAAACCTGCTGAACAACCGAACCGATTTTTAAGCGAGGAACGAAACAATGTCAGCAAAAGAAGTATTGTTTGGCGAAACCGCGCGTGGCAAGAAGCTGCGCGGCGTGAATGTGTTGGCCGACGCGGTCAAGGTGACCTTGGGCCCCAAGGGCCGCAACGTCGTGCTCGAAAAATCGTTTGGCGCACCCACCGTCACCAAGGACGGCGTCTCGGTAGCCAAGGAGATCGAGCTCAAGGACAAATTCGAGAACATGGGGGCGCAGATGGTCAAGGAGGTGGCCTCCAAGACCTCCGATGTGGCTGGCGATGGGACCACGACGGCGACCGTGCTGGCACAATCCATGTTGCGCGAAGGCCTGAAGGCGGTCGCGGCGGGCATGAACCCGATGGACCTGAAGCGCGGAATCGACAAGGCGGTGACGAGCACCGTGGAGCAACTGCAGTCGATCTCTAAACCGTGCTCGGATCACAAGGAAATCGCACAGGTCGGCACGGTGTCCGCGAACGCCGATGAGGCGATCGGCAGCATCATCGCGGAAGCGATGGAAAAAGTCGGCAAAGAAGGCGTGATAACCGTGGAGGAAGGCTCAGGACTCGAAAACGAGCTGGATATCGTCGAAGGTATGCAGTTCGACCGCGGTTACCTGTCGCCGTACTTCATCAACAAGCAGGAAAACATGAGCGTCGATCTGGAGAGTCCGTATGTCCTGATTCACGACAAAAAGATCTCCAATATCCGCGATCTGTTGCCGTTACTGGAAGGCGTCGCCAAGGCCGGCCGCCCGTTGGTGGTGATTGCCGAAGACGTCGACGGAGAAGCGCTCGCGACCCTGGTCGTCAACAACATCCGCGGCATCGTCAAAGTGTGCGCGGTCAAAGCACCCGGGTTCGGCGACCGGCGTAAGGCCATGCTGCAAGACATCGCCATCCTGACCGGCGGTCAGGTGATCAGCGAAGAAGTCGGCATGAGCCTCGAGGGCGCATCGCTCGAGGACCTCGGTTCTGCGAAACGTATCCAGGTCACCAAGGAAAACACGACGATCATCGACGGTGCGGGCAGCAAGCAGGACATCGAGGCGCGTGTGAAACAGATTCGTGCGCAAATCGAGGAGGCGACGTCCGATTACGACAAAGAGAAAATGCAGGAGCGTGTCGCTAAGCTTGCCGGCGGCGTGGCGGTAATCAAGGTCGGCGCTGCGACGGAAGTCGAAATGAAAGAGAAAAAGGCCCGCGTCGAGGACGCACTGCACGCCACGCGCGCCGCGGTGGAAGAGGGCGTGGTACCGGGCGGCGGCGTCGCGCTGGTGCGCTGCATCGACGGCGTCGGCGACCTCACGGGCGACAACCACGACCAGGACATGGGAATTTCCATCGTGCGCCGGGCGCTCGAAGAACCCTTGCGGCAGATTGTGGCCAACGGCGGCGACGACGCGTCTGTGGTCTTGAACAAGGTGCGCGAACACAAGGGAAACTTTGGTTACAACGCGGCCCAGGGAGACTACGGGGATATGATCGAGATGGGCATTCTGGATCCCACCAAGGTCACCCGTACCGCCCTGCAAAACGCCGCCTCCATTGCCGGGTTGATGATCACCACTGAAGCCATGGTGGCGGAGATCCCGGAAGAGAAGCCGGAGGCCCCCATGCCGGGCGGCGGCATGGGCGGTATGGACGGCATGATGTAGCCGCGTAAGTTCGAGGAGTTAGAAAAGCCCCGCCTCCGCGCGGGGCTTTTTCATTTCATCCCGCCGCGCGCTCCCCGGCGTGCGTCCTGCGCGCCAGCATGACGCCGTCACGGATCGGCAACAACACGTTTTGCACGCGCGCATCGGCATGCACGCGCGCGTTGAACCTGACCAACGCGCGGTCGGTGTCCTGTTCAGGCGCCAGCACCTGCCCGGACCATAAGACATTGTCGGCCACCAACAAACCGCCGTTGGCGAGCATCGGTACGACTGCCTCATAGTAGTCGACATAGAGCTCCTTGTCCGCATCCAGAAATACGAGATCGAACGTCCCGTCAAGCTGCGCGAGGGTGTCAAGCGCGGGCCCGATGCGGATGTCGATCTTACGACCGTGTGGGCTACGATCGAAGAACGATTGCGCGATGGCGGCGTTCGCCGGGTCGATTTCACAGCTGATCAACCGCCCGTCGTCGGGCAACGTTTCGGCCATCGACAGGGCTGAATAGCCGGTGAACAAGCCGATTTCCAAAACCCGGCGCACCCCGCAAAGGCGAATCAACAACCGCAAAAAAGCCCCCTCCAACGCGCCCACCACCATCTCCGGGTTCTGACAATGTTCGTAGGTATATGCTTGAAGCTCTTCCAGAAGCGGTGATGGCGCATCGGAGTGCGCCGCAGCGTAACGTTCCAGTTTCGGGTCGATAAGCGGTATCATCGGCTTTCTCCAATAAAACTTTGCATAGCGGTGTACGCCGGACCGGCCGGCCTCAAGCCGCCCATGATAATCGATCAAAGCGAACCGGATTGGCAGCTTCCAACCAGACCCACCAGCCATCCCTGAATTTGACCGCCCTGCCACCCCGACTGGCCGAGATCGTCGAGCGCGAGGTGCGGATGTTCGCCGACCAGGCGCCGGACTGGCGTGCGTGGGATCCGGGACCGCACTGGCAGGAAAGCGTGCCCCGGGTCTTCGGCGGCAGCGAGTTCGTGTCCAAGACGTGCATTGCTCAGCCGGGGGTGCTCGCCGAACTGGTGTCCAGCGGTGACCTGCACCGGCGCTATCCGCCGGGGACACTTGCGGAAGCGGCGCGTGCCATCGTCGCCGGAGTCGCCGGCCCGGAGACCCTGAACACCCAGTTGCGTGCGTTCCGGCGTCGCGAGGCGCTACGCGTGGCGTGGCGCGATCTGGCTGGCTGGGCCGATCTGGACGAGGTGATGGAAACCATGTCCGAATTGGCCGACGCCTGCATCGATGCCGCGCTTAATCGTTTGCATACCTGGTTCTGCCGTGAGCGGGGCGCCCCGATCGGCAGCGGCTCCGGCGAACCGGTGGCACTGACGGTACTGGGTCTGGGGAAACTCGGCGGCCGCGAACTCAATTTTTCGTCCGATGTGGACTTGATATTTGCCTACGCGGAAGAGGGCGAAACCGACGCTGCCCGCCCGATCAGCAACCACGAATTTTTCACCCGCCTGGGACGGGCATTGATCCAAACACTCGATGCCGTGACCGCGGAAGGTTATGTTTTTCGTGTCGATCTACGGCTACGTCCAAACGGGGACAGCGGTCCACTGGTCCTGTCGTTCGACGCGACCGAGCACTACTACCAGACCCATGGCCGGGATTGGGAGCGGTACGCACTCATCAAGGCGCGCCCGGTGGCCGGAGCGGTAGAAGCCGGTTACCGCCTCCTCGAACGCCTGATGCCATTCGTCTATCGCAAGTACCTCGATTACGGTGCCATAGAGTCGATACGCTCAATGAAACTATTGATCGAACGCGAGCTGTCCCGCAAGGGGCTGGCGGACAACGTTAAATTGGGTAAAGGCGGTATTCGAGAAATCGAGTTCATCGCGCAGAGTTTCCAACTGATACGGGGCGGCCGGGATCGTGGTCTGCAAGATAATCGTCTGCTGCCGACGTTGGATCGGCTTGCACAACGTAAGGTGTTGCCCGCCGAAGTGTGTGCGGATTTGCGCCGTGCCTACGTGCACCTCCGAAACGTCGAGCACCGCCTGCAAATGTTCGCCGACCAACAGACACACCGGCTACCGAAGGACGACCTTCAGCGCGCGCGCGTCGCGTGGGCGACCCGCTGCGCATCCTGGGAAGCGACTGAGGCGGCGATTTCCACCACCATGAGCGCCGTCCATGGTCACTTCGAAAATATCTTTACCAGTAGCGACGAACGCGGCGAGGACCATACTCAGTCGTCGCTCCAGGATCTCTGGCAAGGAAGCCTGAGCGATGCCGCGGCATTACGCACGCTGCGGGACTGCGGCTATGACGACGCCGACCAAGCGGTCGCTGTCATCGAATCGTTTCGCCGCAGCAAGGCATATCACGCACACTCTAAATACGGCCGTGAACGGGTCGATCGCTTGATGCCGCGCGTAATCCGCGCTTGCGCTCAAACCGACGCTCCCGTGGAGGCCTTGGGACGCTTGATTCAACTCATCGAATCCATTGGGCGGCGCTCGGCGTACTTGGCGCTTCTGGTTGAGAACCCCCTCGCGCTGACCCAGCTCGTCAAGCTGTGCGCCGCAAGCCGATGGGTCAGTTCCTGGATCAGTCGCTATCCGATCCTGCTCGACGAATTGCTGGATCCCATTTCAGTTGAAAAAACCGGTACCGCTGAGGCATTGGAAACAGAACTTACGCAGTTGTTGGCAGCGGTAGACAGCGAGGACCTCGATGGGCAAATGCGCATCCTGCGGGAGGTCCGCCATGCGCACGTGCTGAACGTGGCGGCGGCAGACGTATCCGGATTGATCGACTCCACGCAAGTGGGGATTCGTTTGTCGCATATTGCAGAAATAATCCTGGAGCGTAGCGTGCAATGCGTCGCCGATGGACTACGCGCGAAGGTCGGCGCACCGAGCGCGGGTTCCGGGGCCGTGGAGGGCGTCCACTTCGGGGTCGTCGGCTACGGCAAACTCGGCAGCCGGGAACTGGGCTACAGTTCCGATCTGGATATCGTGTTTTTACACACCGGCTCCGATCCTCAAGGCATGACCGAGGGTGGTACGCGCAGCATTCCGAACGCGCAGTATTACGGTCGGCTCGGCCAGCGAATCGTACATGTGGTCACCACGCGTACCGCCGCAGGCTCGGTGTATGATCTCGATATGCGATTGCGACCCAGTGGTCGTGCCGGCGCGCTGGTGACCTCCCTCGAGGCGTATCGTGAGTACCAGCTCAACAAAGCTTGGACCTGGGAACATCAGGCGCTGGTGCGGGCGCGCATGGTCACCGGGCCCGCGCGGCTACGCGAGGCCTTCGAGGACGTGCGTCGCGAAATACTCACACTAAAGCGCGATACGGAGTCTTTGCGGGAGGACATCGTATCGATGAGGCACAAGATGATGGAGGCGAACGATCAGTCGACCGACATCGATTTCGACCTCAAACTCGGTCGCGGCGGCATTGTTGACATCGAGTTTATAGTTCAATATTACGTGCTGCGTTGGGCGCACGCGCACCCGGAACTGACCATTCCGAGGAATAATCTGGATCTGTTGGCCCGTCTGGTTGAGCTCGAGCTGATTGCGCCGCCCGAAGAAAGCACCCTGGCATCGGCGTACTCAAGATACTTGGCCGTCGATCACCGTTGCAAATTGGCAGAACAACCGTCGGTCATTCCGAGCTCGGAACTGAAGTCGGTACGAGAAGAGGTGACGGACTGCTGGGCACAAACATTTTCCTGACCGAGTGCCCCTGTGCGTTACCGTGAACCACGACCGGACAAAGTTGGAGAAAAGCGATGTCTTTTGCAGATCGTGATGGCGTAATTTGGATGGACGGTCGCCTAGTGCCCTGGCGTGAAGCCCAGGTGCACGTGCTGACCCATACCCTGCACTACGGCGTCGGCGTATTCGAGGGAGTACGTGCATACCAGACGGATCGTGGTACTGCGATTTTTCGACTTCGCGACCATACCGATCGTTTGTTTCGTTCCGCGCGCATCATGGGCATGGCGATCCCGTTCGATGCAGACGCGTTAAACCAGGCGCAAGTTACCGTGGTGCGCGAGAACAACCTGAACGCCGCCTACATCAGACCGATTTGCTTCTACGGTTCAGAAGGGATGGGCCTGCATGCCGCGCACCTCCACGTCCACGTCGCCATCGCCGCTTGGGAATGGGGTGCCTATTTGGGCGACGAGGGCTTGGAGAAAGGGATCCGAGTCAAAGTGTCTTCGTTTGCTCGCCATCACGTGAACAGCACCATGTGCAAAGCCAAGGCCAACGGTCATTATTACAACTCGATACTCGCGCTGCAGGAAGCGGAGGCGTGCGGCTACGACGAAGCGCTGTTGTTGGATCCAGAAGGCTACGTGGCCGAGGGTAGCGGCGAAAACATCTTTCTGGTTCGGAACGGAAAAATCTACACTCCCGACCTCACATCGGTACTCGAAGGAATCACCCGGGACACAATCATGAATTTCGTAGACGAGTTGGGGATGTCGGTCACTGAGAAGCGCATCACCCGCGACGAGCTGTATGCCGCCGACGAAGCGTTTTTTACCGGCACCGCGGCGGAAGTCACTCCGATCCGTGAGATCGACGGACGCGTGGTCGGGGGCGGGGAGCGTGGACCCATCACCGAAGCTCTACAAACGATGTACTTTGACCAGGTGCATGGACGACGCGATCCACACCCGGAGTGGCTGACTTTTCTGTAGCCGCAGAGGCCGTGGCCGAAACGGCGCCGAGCCCAGTGCTGGTTGTGGGTCCCGCCTGGGTGGGGGACATGGTGATGGCGCAGAGCTTGTTCAAGACGCTAAAAGCCGCCGCCCCCGACCACCCACTCGACGTGCTCGCACCCGCCTGGTCGGCGGCGTTACTGGCGCGCATGCCCGAAGTTCGCGATACCGTGACGACACCGTTTACCCACGGGCGGCTGCAGTTGGGTCAACGCCGACGCGTGGCGCACGCACTGAAGTCCCGCGCTTACCGGCGCGCCATCATCCTGCCCAACTCTTACAAGTCCGCGTTGATCCCCTGGTTTGCGCGTATCCCTCGCCGCACCGGTTACGTGGGAGAACAGCGTTGGGGGCTGGTGAACGACATCCGACGGTTGGATCGCCAAGCGTTGCCCATGACCGTGCAGCGGTTCGTAGCGCTGGCGGCGCCACGCGGCGCACCACCGCCGGTCGCCGACACCCTGCCTGCGCCGGCGCTGTGTACAGACGACGCGCGTGCGGCCGATACCTGTAGCGCCCTGGGGCTCGATACTGAGCGTCCGGTGTTGGCGCTATGCCCGGGTGCCGAGTACGGTCCTGCCAAGCGTTGGCCGGTGGCACATTTCGCCGCCGTTGCGCGCGCCAAACACGAGTTGGGGTGGCAAGTGTGGCTGCTCGGATCGACCCGTGACCGTGAGGCCTGTGACGCGGTACGCGCCCTGACCGGGCCCGATTGCGTGAATCTCGCCGGGCGTACCACCCTGGAACAGGTGATAGACGTCTTGTCGCGAGCGCGGTTGGTGGTGAGCAACGACTCCGGGTTGATGCACATCGCCGCAGCACTGGATCGCCCGCTGATCGCGCTGTACGGTTCTTCGGATCCGGGATTTACCCCGCCACTGTCTCCCCGGGCGCAGGTGTTGTGGCTGCATCTGGAATGTAGCCCGTGCTTTGAAAGGCATTGCCCGTTGGGCCATACGCGTTGCCTTAAGGACATCACGCCGGAACGAGTTCTGGACGCCGCGGAGTCGCTGGAATCGTGAAAGCGTTGATCATCAAGACCACTTCGCTGGGCGACGTCCTCCACACGTTGCCGGCGGTGGCGGACGCGACCCGTCACTATCCGGGGCTCGCGCTCGACTGGGTCGTGGAAGAGGGTCTCGCCGATATCGCCGGTTGGCATCCGGCCGTCGCGCGCCGCATCCCGGTCGCAACGCGCCGCTGGCGCCGCGACTGGTCGCGCGGCGCCTGGTCCGAAGCGCGGCAGTTCTGGCGTACCTTACGGGCCACGCATTACGACGTGATCATTGATGCCCAAGGTCTGATGAAAAGCGCGTTGATCGCCCGCGCGGCGCGCGGCGAACGGTGGGGATGGGCGCGTGACAGCGCGCGCGAGCGGCTCGCCAGCAGCGCCTACCACTACCGCGTGCACGGACCCGGAAACCGACACGCAATCACGCGCAACCGGCAACTGTTCGCCGCCGCTCTCGGTTATCGTTTCGACGACCTCGATCTGGATTACGGCATCGACCCGACGCGGCTTCCCGAACCCGGCGACCTGAAGCCGCGCGATCGCTACTTGGTATTTCTCCATGGTACGACCTGGCGCAGCAAGCACTGGCCGGAGTCGTGCTGGGAAGCGCTGCTAACCATCGCCGGGCGTCACGGGTTGCGGGTCTTGCTGCCCTGGGGTTCTGCGACGGAGCTTTCTCGCGCCGAGCGCCTGGTCGCAACGGCGCCGCACGCAAGCGTCCTACCGCGCCTCGATCTGTCGCAAGTCGCGGCGTTGTTGCGCGGCGCCGCCGGTGCCGTCGCGGTGGATACCGGCCTCGGGCATCTGGCGGCCGCCCTCGACACCCCCTGCGTGTCCTTGTACGGCGCCACGGACCCGCGCCGCACCGGGACGCGCGGGGCGCACCAGCGCCACGCGACCTCCGATTTTCGGTGCTCCCCGTGCCTGGCCCGCGAATGCCGGTTCGACGGTGCCACCGCGGTCTATCCCGGGTGTTATCGAGCCATATCACCGGAGCGGGTGTGGAGTATACTGGAGCAAGAAATGACGCAAACCACGGAGTAAAACACGTTCTGTCATGTCGCCTCCCGTTTTAGTGACCGGCGGTGCCGGGTATATCGGTTCACACACGGTTCGGCAACTCACGGCGGCCGGATTTCGTGTCATCGTGGTTGACAACCTGTACTCGGGCCACCGTTGGGCGATTCCGGACGGCGTCGAGTTCGTTGAGTGCAGCGCCGGCGACTCGACTTTCCTCAGCGACCTAATGGTTGATCGCGGGGTGCGAGCCATCATTCATTTTGCCGGCCACATCGTGGTGCCCGAATCGGTAGTCGACCCGTTGAAGTACTACCGCAACAACTGCGCCGTGTCGCAGAATTTGATCCAGGCCGCGCGTGCGGCGGGGGTCGCCCACTTCATCTTTTCGTCCAGCGCGGCGGTATACGGAATACCCGAATCGGTGCCCATCTCCGAACAGGCACCGACCACCCCGATCAATCCCTACGGGAAGACCAAACTCATCACCGAATGGGTACTGCGGGATCTGACCGAAAGTCTGGCGCATCAGACCGAAACCGCTTCTCCATTCAGCCACGTGGCGCTCCGCTACTTCAATGTGGCGGGCGCGGCACTGGACGGTTCGATCGGCCAGGCAACCCCGGAGGCCACCCACCTAATCAAGGTGGCGTGCGAGGCGGCGCTTGGAAAACGTGCCGAGCTCCAGATTTACGGGACCGACTACCCGACCCCGGACGGAACCTGCATCCGCGACTACATCCATGTTGTAGACTTGGCGCGCGCCCATGTCATGGCACTCCAGTACCTCCTAGACGGCGGCGAGTCGCAGGTGTTGAACTGCGGGTACGGTCGGGGTTTCAGCGTGCGCGAGGTGGTGGAAACGGTGCGCACCGTGAGTGGCGTGAAATTCACGGCGGTCGAAACGGACCGGCGCCTGGGGGATCCGGCGGAACTCGTGGCCGACAACACACGTGTTCGTGCCGTGCTCGGCTGGGAGCCGGAACTGGATGACCTGGAGTTGATCTGCCGAACCGCTTTTGCCTGGGAGGCGGCGCTGTCGGCAAGACTGGCGGCTTCCGGCTGATCGAGGTCCGCAATTCAGTGAAATTCGCGTTCTGTCTATACAAACACTTTCCCTTCAGCGGCTTGTCCCGCGACATGCTGCGCATCATCGACGAGTGTACGTCACGCGGCCATGAGATTGTGGTGTTCGCCCGTGAATGGCAAGGACAGCGGCCGCAAGGCGTCCGTGTGGAACTCGTTCCCGCTACCGGAATCAGCAATCACTCGCGGGCGGCGTCGTTTCACCGGCGCCTGCAACGCACATTGGCGAATGAGAATTTTGACGCGGTGGTCGGATTCAACAAAATGCCCGGCCTCGATGTTTACTATGCGGCGGATGACTGTTACGTGGCGCGTGCGGCACGCTTTCGCAGCCCCATCTACCGGTTGACGCCTCGGTACCGTTGCCTGGCGGCGTTCGAGAAAAGCGTCTTCGCCCACGACGCGAATACCCAAATCCTGTTGATTACCGAGCGTGAGAGGGCCGAGTTCCAGGAGTATTACGCGATTCCCGACCATCGTTTTCATGTGCTCCCGCCCACACTCGATTATGCGCGGCGAATTCCGCAACGGGTTCCCGAGTTGCGTGCGGCGATGCGCCGCGCACTGGCGCTCGAAGATCACGATCGCATGGTCTTGCTGGTGGGTTCGGGCTTCAAAACCAAAGGTCTCGACCGCGCCATCCGCGCTCTCGTGGCCTTGCCGCGTCGGCTGCGGGACCGTACTCATCTGTTTGTTGTGGGTCAGGGCAAGAAGGCGCCCTTCGCGCGCCTGGCATTACGGCACCGAATTACCGAACACGTACATTTTCTTGGCGGGCGACAGGACGTACCTCAACTGCTGAACGCCGGAGATTTGCTGATTCACCCGGCGTACAACGAAGCCGCGGGCACTATTCTGCTCGAAGCGATCACCGCTGGTCTGCCGGTCCTCACCACCGATGTGTGCGGCTACTCGCCCCATGTTCAAGCCGCTGACGCCGGCGTCGTGTTACCGTCGCCGTTCTGTCAAGAGACGTTGAACCGGGAACTTCAGAGGATGCTGACTTCCGACGAGCAGGCGACCTGGTCGCGAAACGGACTCGCGTACGGCACCGACCCCTCTCTGTATGCCATGCCCGAAGCCGCCACGAATATCATCGAGCAGTATGTAGACCGAGCGCCGGCGATCCATGATCACGGCGAGTGTGAGTCGCGAGGCGGCACTATCGTGTATCTGCGCGACGATTTGCGTCGCAGCCTACGCGGACGCTGTCGCTTCGAAGACGTGATGTCGATTGAGGGACAGGTGTTTCGCAGAGCCCCTGGGCGCCGTACGCAGCGCTTCACCACAAACGGGCGCCGCTACTTCCTCAAAGCGCATACAGGCGTTGGATGGCGTGAAATCCTGAAGAATCTGAGTTATTTCCGGCGACCGGTACTGGGCGCAGACAACGAGTGGCACGGTATTCACCGGCTGCAGCGCCTCGGCGTGAACACCATGCGCGTCGCGGGTTACGGAACGACGGGAAACAATCCCGCAAGACGTCGATCTTTTATCATCACCGACGAGCTGCCCGCCACCACGAGCCTCGAGGAATTTTGTGTGCGCTGGCACAACCGGCGCGCGCGTAGTCCAGCCGAGGTCAAGTTCAAGCGTTGGCTGATTCGCGTCCTTGCCGATATAGCGCGCACCATACATGCGAACGGCGCGAACCACCGGGACTTCTATCTGTGTCACTTTTTGATCGACACGACCGAGATTCCGCCGGATACGGAGCCTTGCAACATCTACCTCATAGATCTTCACCGGATGCAACTGCGGCGCAAAACGCCGGTTCGATGGCTGGTCAAGGATATTTCCGGTCTGTATTACTCGAGCATGGACATGAACCTCACATCCAGAGACTTGTTTCGTTTCATGAAGGCCTACCGAAATCGGCCGCTGCGCGAACTACTGAGTAGCGAGCGGCGTTTTTGGGGCCGCGTGGTTACCCGCGCGCGTAAACTGTACGTTACCGAGAAACGAAAGGCGGCGCGTAGCGAAGTTTCCTCTACCGAGACCCCGGTGGCCGGCCGCCTCGGCTGATCTTTGCATTACTAGGTGAAGGTCCCCGATACCGACATTATCGTGTCCTACCACGGTTGCAGTCGCTTGTTCGCTTATAACGCCGAACACGATTGTGCATTTCTGCGCGAGATTCTGTGGTCACCCGATAGAGTGATGGACGGCGCAGTGCCTGAGCACGTATTCAAGAACGACTCCACGACGACCGTGGTGCGGGTCAAGAGCGATCACCTTGATCTCGTGGTGAAGAGGTACAACACCAGGAACCGCTGGCACGTCGTGAAGCGGGCGGCCAGAAGGACGCGCGCGATGCGAAGCTGGGACATGGCTTATGAACTGTCGCGCATCGGCATCGATACTCCGCGCCCGGTGGCGATGATCGAAGAGCGCCTGGGTCCGGTCAGGAAGCGCAGTTACTACATCAACGAGTTCGAACCGGGGGAACCGTGTTTGGGATACCTACAAGCGCATCCGGCCATGCTGGAGTCGGTAAAAGACCGGTTGGTGCAGTTGTTCGAGACGCTGTACCGAAACCGGATATCTCACGGTGACATGAAGGCGACCAACATTCTGGTTCGCGACGACGGGTTGCTCCTGCTGGATCTCGACGCGGCACGCCGACACGTGTCTCGTCTCGCATTCAACCACGCCTTCCAGCGCGACCGTAGCCGCTTTCTCAGGAACTGGGAGGAGTATCCGGAGTTGTCGCAACACCTCGAGGCGTCGCTCAAAAGGATCTCGGCGTCACGACGTCTTGTAGATTAGGACTTTGTCGCCCTTGCGGTTGGCGAACGTTTTGACTGGTTTGCGTCCCAGCAATTTCTCGATGCGCGCCTGACGGTGTGGTTCGCTGCGGCTGATACGAACCGCCAAATAATCGTACCGGCGCCAGTCTTCACGATACATCGTGGACATCGTCTCGGCCCAGTCGTACCGGGCGCCATCGCGGAACGCCGTCTTCCCAGAGTAGTAGATGAGCGCCTGATTGTCGGCAAACAAGGTCGCTGATGGCGCAGTATTCTGGCGCAGCCACAAGCCAGCATCGCGCAGAAAGCGCTTGTCCGTGTAAACGTCGAGGCTTTCCAGGCCAAGCAGCAACAAGAGCGTTCCCGTCGCCACCGGCAGCCATTTTCTGCGCGCTTGTCCCGAACGCCAGCGCTTGTACAGATGGGCCAAACTGAACGGTGCCGCCAACAGCAGCGTTAACAGGGTGCCCATGGTATAGCGCCCGACCAGGAATGATTGCACGGTCGCGAAGGCGAGAAGAATGCCGAGATTCAGCGCAATCAAGCGATACCAAAGCTCTTTCGCGTCGGGCTCGGGAAAAGTCAACCGGGCGCTCACCGCATGCCCCACAATCAGTGCATATACGATGCTCAGCCGGCGGACAATCTCGACCACGATGAGAATCACCAGGGCCGCGACCAGAACGATTGCGCTGTAATCGGCGGAAACGCCGGTCAGCACCTCTTCCTCGATGGCGGTCAATTTCAACCAAAGCTTGTCTCCCATCTGGGCCCAGGCGGTGCGCACGGTATGCCAGGGTTGCGACAGGATATCGGCCTGGCTCGCCCCGGACTCGGAGACGAACAGCCAGATCGACAGGCCGATGAACAGTGCGCCTCCCGCTAACGCCAACACTAGGTATTGGCCGAACCGTCGCACCGCCCCTACCTGAACACGCATCCAAACCAGCACTGGAATCAGGACAAGAAAGACCACACCTTCGACGCGAAACATACAGGCCACGGCGATGCACGCGAACCACTTCCACAGCTCCTGGTTACGTGACGCCTTCCAATAACGAAACAAAAACACCAAAGACCACAGATAAAACGCGAGGTATCCGATGTCGCGAATAACGAACGAGCGGTACTTGTTGAGTTCCGGAAACATTAGAATCACGATCGCCGCCGCGATCAGAACGGTCCGGTCCGCGCCCAGCGTATACACGACCGCGAGGAAAGCGAGGAGCAACAGCGCTATCAGGACGGCGTTCAATACGTATGCCGCGACTCCGACGTCGAGACCCCCGGTCTTGCTGATTCCGGCAATGATCAACGAATAGAACGGCCATTTGTAGATGGCGGCGCCCGTAGAGAAATCGCCGGCGGCAAATGCTGAAGCGGCCCGCACATACCGTATCCCGTCATTGTTGATGATCGGGTCGGCGTAAATGCACCACACCGAAAACGCCACGCTGGCAATCACCGTGCAGACCGCCAACCCGCGATATTTGAAAAGAAAATCCATGGACCGAACGCCGGGCTATTCAATAAGGGAGCGATACCGAATCTGGATCCGGTGATCGGTGAATTGCCGGATGGTATAACAAAACATCAAGGCCATCCCGCCGGAGTCAAAGAAAATCTTCGCTCCCGACGCGCCGCCAGCTTGCGTTTACCGCCTGCCACTGGGCAGCGCCGGTCTTCTCGAATTCGATGTCGAATGCCAGTAGATCAGCCCGCAACTGGATGAGCTGATCGGCCGACTCGATGGGCTCGCCGGCCATCGCGACCAGAACCCGCGCCCGCGCGCGCGTCGGCGACAATAACTCTATGGACTGGGTGCGGGTCAACAAATGAATCGACTGATGACGCAGCAAGTAAACTTGCGCCAAACGTACCACCGAACGACGGTCGTGGCCGGATTCGTCCCGATAGGTGTCGCCGACCAGGTCGGCAAACTTGGAGATATCGCGCTCCTCCGCCGCCTCCTCACCCCGGTGTATGGCCTGTTGCACTTCCTGCTCGGGCGTCGACCCCGAGGGGCCGCAACTTGCCGCAGCGAGGCTCGCGACCACACTGGCCAACACCACCCTACACATCTTCGTCGCTGAGGAAATTCGCAATCCGATCCTTTTGTGCCATGGCATCCTGGTAACCGAGATCGATCAGCGCCCGGCAGAAGGGTCGTTCGAACAACAAATAGCTGGTCAGCCGACGCCCGCTGCCGCGCCGGGCGCCAAGCAGGTATAGCAGGTATTTTACCGATCGGGGTAGAACGTGTTCGTGACGCAACGCAATCTCCGCGATATCCTGGCTCGGGGAAACCAACAGGGTCTTGATGGGTCGTAGGTGCGTATGAAGGCGTTCCTTCTCGGAGAGCAGCGCCAAGGTCCGATTGACCCTCTGCAACCTCTCGAGGTCCGCTCGCAAGCTGTTCAAGAACAACGTGTCCAGCACGTAACCGGCGATTTGCCCGAGTCCCGGATACGGCAGCGGCTCGGACTGGGTATCCAGAGACACGCCGTGTTCGCGGCGCACACCGAGGATCAGTACTTTGCGCGCACCCAAGTGGATGGCCGGACTGATGGGCGCCGTCTGGCGCATCGAGCCGTCCCCGAAAAACTCACCATCCAGCCGTACTGCGGGAAATATCAAAGGGATCGCGGTGGACGCTATCAGGTGATCGATGGTGATACGTTGCCGACAGCCGACCCGCCGTGCGCGCGCCCAGGGCTGGGTCGCACGCTGGGCCTGGAAAAACGACACCGAGTGCCCGGTGGTATAACTGCACGCCGTGACACACAAAGCACGCAGTTGCTCTTGATCGAGGGCCTGCTGCACGCGCTCGAAAGGGATGTGCCGCTCGATGAGATTGCGCAACGGGCGATTGTCCAGGATCGACACCGGGTTGAGCGGATTGCCACCGCCGAATACGAACGCCGAGCCCCAACGCAACAGGCGCGTCATGGTCGCGGCCAGGTCGGCACGGAACACCTTATCGGTGGCGAAATTCTCCCAAACCCCCACCAGTCGGCGCACGCCTTCGTGAAAATCCCGGGCATACGCGGCGATCACCGTCGCGTTGATGGCGCCGGCGGAGGCACCGCAGATGATCGGGAAGGGACAACTCCATTCGCGTGGAACGATCTCGGCCAGCGCCTTCAGGGCCCCCACCTGGTAGCTGGCGCGCGCGCCGCCGCCGCCGAGCAGCAACCCGCAATGCTGTACGCATGCGGGTCGCTCGGGGTTCTCCGCGGTGGGCACGACCGGGGCGTCAGCCGATGGCAGGGGTCTCGCGGGAGGAGCGTCGTCGCTTGCCGGGACGGCGGCGGGCTCCCGATTCGGCCGCCGCGCCCGCTTGATGTCCCTTGGGCGGTCGGGACTTAGTCTGTTGGCGCTGCGGTTTGCGACCGGATCGTGACGGTTCACGGCGCGCCGCACCCGATTTCACGCCGCCCCGCTTCGACGCGCCACGCGGTTTCGCCGGACGCGCCGGCACCGGTGGTTGCGGCGACACGATCAGGTCCCGTTCCAGTCCCTGGACGGGGATCTTATGGCCCAGGTAATCCTCGATGTCGGCCAGCGAAAACGCGTAGGTCTCGCAAGCGAAACTGATCGCGTCACCGCTGGCCCCCGCGCGCGCGGTACGGCCGACCCGATGCACGTAATCTTCGGGGTCCTGTGGGAGATCGTAATTGATGACGTGACTGACGTCGGGGATGTGCAGACCGCGAGCCGCAACGTCGGTGGCGACGAGGATCGGAACCTTGCCGTCTTTAAAATCCTGCAGGAGGCGCTCGCGCTTGCGCTGCGGCACGTTGCCCGACAACACGCCGGTCTCGTAACCATTGCCGCACAGCCAACGATCCACCAGTTCGGCGCCGTGTTTGGTGTTGACGAAAATCAAAGTGCGGGTGGCCTCGCCGGCGTTCAGAAGCCCGAGCAGCAAACCGATTTTTTCATCGTTGGACGGAAAGTAGACTTTCTCCGTAACCCGATCGACGGTCAGGCGTTCCGATTCGATCTTCACCACCAATGGGTTGTTCATGTGCTCGTAGGCCAGCTCGTTGACGCGCAACGACAGGGTCGCGGAGAACAGCATGCTCAGGCGCTGTTCGGGGGGAGGCATGGCGCGCAGCAGATAACGGATATCGCGGATGAATCCCAGGTCGAACATACGATCGGCCTCATCCAGAACCAGTGTCTGGATCGCGCGCAGATTGAACACTTTTTGCTTGAAGTAATCGATGAGCCGCCCCGGAGTGCCGATCAGCACGTCCACCCCCTGCTCCAGCTCCAAGCGCTGTTTCTCGTAACCGGTACCCCCGTACGCGAGTCCCAGGGTCAGGCCAGTGTGTGCACCCAATACCTGGGCGTCTTTGTGTATCTGGATGGCAAGTTCCCGTGTCGGTGCGAGCACCAGCATGCGCGGCTGGCGGATGGTGCGTTTTTCGTCGGCCGGATTGCGTAACAGGTACGTAAAAGCGGCGATCAGAAACGCCGCCGTCTTGCCGGTACCGGTCTGTGCCTGGCCCGCCACATCCTGACCCGCGAGCGCCGGGGGCAGCGCTTCGGCTTGGATCGGCGTACAGTACTCAAAGCCCGCTTCGCGCACTCCCAGGAGTAACGGCTCGGGCAAATTCAAATCAGTAAAAGATTGGTTAGTAAGGTGTTTTTCGCTCATACAGCGAGGATACCAGGAATGCGGGTCGGATGCTCGGTGACCCGCGGGCGCGTACTTGCATTGCCCCGGGTATTGGGCTCAAATAGGCTTCACCCCGAGTAACGCCGTTGATTGTCATTTCACTTCCTTAAACTTAGAGGTTGAACCCCGCGATGTCTCAAATCGTTCATATCACCGACGATGATTTTGACGACCAAGTACTGAAATCGAACCACCCGGTTCTGGTGGACTACTGGGCGGAATGGTGCGGACCCTGCAAAATGATCGCCCCGGTGCTCGAAGAAGTCGCCGACGAATACGAGGGTCGGCTGACGGTCGCGAAACTCAACATCGACGACAATCCCAATACTCCTCCCAAGTATGGCATACGCGGCATCCCGACTCTGATGTTGTTCAAGAACGGTACCGTCGAGGCCACCAAGGTCGGCGCCCTGTCGAAATCCCAGTTGACCGCTTTCATCGACGGAAATTTATAGCCCGCGGCGCTGGACGAAGACCAAAACACGTGCTATCGTCTTTGATTAACGAATAACCTTCGTTACTCTCAACTCCACCAACTAGTTCCTAGCCCCCTGATCCGAGGTGCTACCCGGGCGCCCAATCCGTTTGTGATGGTTAATTAATGTCCTTATCCCTAGCAGAACTCAAGAAAAAGCCGCCCACCGAGCTGGCGCAGATCGCGCGTTCCATGGATCTCGACGGCCTGGGCAGGATGCGCAAGCAGGACCAGATCTTCGCGATCCTCAAGGCACAAGCCAAGAAAGGCGAAGACATTGTCGGCGAAGGAGTCGTCGAAATTCTGCAGGACGGGTTTGGTTTTCTGCGCTCCGCCGACAGTTCCTATCTCGCGGGGCCCGACGACATCTACGTATCGCCGAGTCAGATTCGGCGCTTCAACTTGCGTACCGGCGATACCGTCACCGGCCTCATCAGGCCGCCCAAGGAGTCGGAACGGTACTTCGCCCTGCTCAAAGTCGAGACCATCAACTTCCAGACGCCGGACGAAGCCAAGAACAAGATACTTTTCGAGAACCTCACTCCGCTGCATCCGGATGAGCGCATTCGATTGGAGCGTGAGAACGGATCTTCGGAAGACTTGACGTCGCGTGTGATCGATCTGATTTCACCCATCGGCAAGGGGCAGCGTGGGCTGCTGGTGTCGTCACCGAAAAGCGGTAAGACGGTGATGCTGCAGCAGATCGCGCATTCGATTACCGCCAACCATCCCGAATGCATTCTGATGGTGCTACTCATCGACGAGCGGCCCGAGGAAGTCACCGAGATGCAACGATCGGTTCGCGGTGAAGTAATTTCCTCAACGTTTGACGAACCCGCCGCCCGCCATGTTCAGGTCGCGGAGATGGTCATCGAAAAAGCCAAACGACTGGTGGAACACAAAAAGGATGTCGTCATTCTGCTCGATTCCATCACCCGCTTGGCGCGCGCCTACAACACCGTCGCACCGGCGTCGGGGAAAGTACTGACCGGCGGTGTCGACGCCAATGCGCTGCAGCGGCCGAAGCGCTTCTTCGGCGCCGCGCGGAACATCGAAGAAGGCGGCAGCCTGACAATCCTCGCCACCGCGCTCATTGAAACCGGGTCGAAAATGGACGATGTCATCTACGAGGAATTCAAGGGCACCGGTAACATGGAGATCCACCTGGACCGCCGCATCGCCGAGAAACGGGTGTACCCAGCGATTATCATCAGCAAGTCCGGCACCCGGCGCGAGGAACTTCTCACCGACCCCAACGAGCTGCAGAGGGTGTGGTTGCTGCGCAAGCTGCTGCATCCCATGGACGATTCGGAAGCGATCGAGTTTCTGCTGGACAAGCTGCGTGCAACCAAGAGCAATGCGGAATTCTTCAAGTCCATGAAGCGGTAAGACCTTGCTTTATTGAGACTTTTTCTCTACACTCCGCGCCCCGGAAGACACCATCTAGCGATCATGAAACAGGGCATTCATCCAAACTACCAGGAAATCACCGTGACCTGCGCGTGTGGAAACAGTTTCCGCACGCGGTCTACGCTGGACCACGACCTACACGTGGAAATCTGCTCCCACTGCCACCCCTTCTATACCGGAAAGCAGAAAATCATGGACACCGAAGGCCGCGTCGGTAAATTCAAGCAGAAGTACGGGCGCGCCAAGTAAACGCCGCGTCGGCGGCCCGGGACACGGCTGCGTTTCCGGATACCCTTAGGTAAAATGGGCGGCAGGGGCGCCTAGGGGTTACAGATGGATCTCAGTCCGGTTGTCAATGCAACGCCTGCAGCGATCGCGCTAGCAGTAAAGGTCGGCATTTTCGTCTTCGCACGTCGCTCCCCGGTTCGCAACCGCCTGACCGCAATATTCCTGCTGTGCGTTCTGGCCCTGGGGGTACAAAATCTCGCCGAGATCGCGCACTTTTTCGCCCTGGCGGCGGGTCGGATTCCCAGCGTCGAGCTGTCTCTTTGGTACCTGTCGGGAATTACTGCGCTCATGCTTTCGTGGCACCTTGCGGTGGGGCTGGCTCTGGAGGACATCGCCGGGTCCTGGTCGCGCTGGCTGTATCGCGGCCACTACGCCTACGGAATCGTGCTCGGACTACTACTTGTGACCGGCGAGCAACTGATCGTCGGCTTCGAGGCCAACACGTATGTGGCCACTCGCGTTCCGGGGCCCTGGTATTTCTTGTTTCAAATATTTGCGGTCGCCACGTCGCTGGGGCTGTTCGGCCTGTTCGCGATCGGCAGTTTTCATCAGGTTACCGCGCAGCGGCGCGCCCAGAATGCCTTGCTCCTGACCGGTATTACTCCCGCGCTGTGTGTGGTGGTGAGCATCGTCAGCTTGCTCCACTTCGGTATCAAAACGGTAAACCCGGCGACCATACTGCCGTTCGCCGAGACCGTGTTCCTCGTGGTATGCGCTTACGCCATATACCAGTATCGAATCTTCGACGTGCACACCTTCATCCCGTGGTCGAAACTACGGCAGCGCAAAACCGCCTTCCATGATCGAATCCGTGCACTGATCGCCGAGATCGCGGACCTTCCCTCAGTACAGGAAGCCCTCGAGCGCATCTCTGAAACCCTGGGTTGTCCGGCTTTGATTCTCGGTCTGCACAGACCGGTAATGGCCGGCAATGCGGCCGAAATGGCGCGCCTCGATACTGCCGATCTCAAACAAATCGATCAGATCGTGGTCGCCAACGAGATTGCGCACCGCGATCCGCTCACGTATCACCGTCTGAAGACGCACGGCGTCGGAGCGGTCGTGCCGTTTCGCCCGCACAATGAAAGCGTGTCCGGGTGGCTTTTGGTCGGAGACGGTTTCAACGAAACCGTCTACTCGCCGATGGATTTTCGTCTCGTCGAGGAACTGTTCGGCAAGATGTCCGATCTGTTTCTCGACAAGGTCGTCACACTGCGCGCGCAATTGAAATCCGCGAATCGGCAAATCCGTAACTTGCGCCACGAATACGACCAACTGGCGCGGGAGAACCACGAGCTCAAACACGCCCTGTCGGCCTTGCGAACGCAGCCTCCCTCTGCCGACCCGTCTCAGCGACCGGTGATCCAGGCCTCGCAGGCCGCGAACCAAGCGCTGGGGAGCTCAGTGATCCTGCTCGGCCGGGACAAGCCCTTGCTTGAAAAGCTGCGCGCCGAGTTTAGGGAAGTCAAGACCTACGTGGGGCCCGGCTCGGCAGCGCTGAACCGCTCGGATCCCCCCGATGCACTGGTGTGCCGGGTGGGAAAATACGCCGGTCCGCTGGCCAAACGCCTGGCCCGTTGGCGAGACTCCAGCGCCATCGTGATCTATGGCGCCGGCGCGCGCGAGTTTGCCCGACAGCACCGCGATTTGCTGCGCTCACGGCTGGTGGACGTGGTCCCGGACGGGGTCGGGCAGGATACCCTGTTGCGCCATCTACACAGTGTTCTGCAGTTACACAAACACTGTTACTGGCTGGGGGACGCCGAACACCCGTTGATCGGTACGAGCCCGTCGCTCACCAATTACCTCAAGCGGTTACGCATGCTCGCCGGATTCCGGGAGACGCTCTATCTGCACTACGACGATCTCGCCTGCGCTCAGGAATCGGCGCGTTATGTCCATCACGAAAGCGCCGCGGACGGGGAGGTTGTGTTCTGTGGCATCGAAAGGCTCTCCGATGCACTGGGTCGTCGCGGCCGCGGTGACTTGGTGGTGTGTCTGGATATCGACGACTATGGAACCACGCGTCAGGCGGAACTGATCGCCCGGCTGCCGGATGAGGCCGAATTTGCTTGTCGCCTGTTGCTCGGGTTTCGCAAACCGCGCAACGAGTCTTTGATCGAGAACCTCGGTATGGTGCCCGACTTCATCGTGCGCCAGCCCAAGCTGCACGAGCGGCGCGATGATATCCCCCTTTTGGTGCATTACTTCACCCTGCAGTTCAACTTGAACTCCGGGACCTTCGCCCACCTTACACACGAGGAAGTCCGTTCGCTCAAACTGCATGAGCCGGCGGACTGGACTTTGGACGGGCTGCGTCTCGCGACGATCGGGTTCCTCACCGGTCGCGCGCAACAGGACGACGAGGGCGTCGATGTGTTGGAGAACATCGACCTCACGACAGGGGAGCGTTCGCTGGATGAGTTAACCACCGAGTTCGAGTCGCGCATCATCCGCGCGACCCTGGAGAAGTGCGACGGGAATAAATCGAAGGCCGCGCGACTACTGGGAATACGCCCCAACACGTTGCACTACAAACTCCGGCGCTACGGCATCGACGAGTCGGATTAGGCGTGGGCGGGTTACGCTTCGATCATTTCAAAGTCGTCTTTAGTCGTTCCGCAGTCGGGACACTGCCAGGTCTCCGGCACATCCGCCCAACGGGTTCCGGGCGCAAGACCTTCCTCGGGGAGACCTTTCTCTTCGTCGTACACGAACCCGCATACTACACATATGTATATCTTGTATTCCACAGCTCCCTACTCTAGCAGTTTTTCCGCGGACTCCAGTCGCGGAGGCGACCTTCTTTACAGGCGCTACGCCGCGCTGCGGCGCAGCGGAATTATACTGGTTCCGGTCCGTCCATGAGTGACTTAAGCGTCGTCTTGACCTTCGCCGGTCACGACCCGAGCTCCGGGGCGGGTCTCGCCGCTGATGCCGCTACCCTGTGGGCGCTCGGCTGTTACCCGGTGGGCGTGGTTACCGCTCTCACCGCACAAAACACCCATGGTGTGGAGCGGTTTTCGGTGCTGGATCCGCAGTGGATTACCGAGCAGGCGCGGGCTCTGGTTCGCGATTTTCCCATCCGCGCGGTGAAAACCGGCATGCTGGGCACCCCCGGCGTCGTCACAGCGGTCGCCGCCGTGGTCGAGGAGCTCGGATCGGTGCCGGTGGTCGTCGACCCGGTACTGGCGGCCGGCGACGGAGCGAGTCTCGCGGCGCCCGACCTCGCCGCCGCGCTCAACGACGAATTGATCCCGCAGGCGAGCGTCGTAACGCCGAACTTCGATGAAGCGCGGGCGTTGAGCGGTGCCGACGATCCGGACGCGATGGCGGCGCGGATTCGGGTCCGCGCCGACGGCGGCGTGTTGATTACCGGCACCGATGTCGCCCGCGAAGGCGACATCGTGCACCGCTGGTATCGGCGCGGGGCGGCCCCGCAACTGTCCCACTGGCCACGCGTGCCGGGCCGCTTCCACGGGTCCGGTTGTACGCTCGCGGCAGCGGTCGCCGCGTATTTGAGCCGCGGCGTCAGCCTGGACGATGCCGTCGAACGGGGGCTCGACTTTACCTGGCGGTCCATAGACCGCGCGCTGGCTCCGGGCAGCGGACAGCGTGTGCCCAATCGCTTCTTCGCCGTCAATCCAACGCCGTGAACGCGATCTGCGGGCTGTACGCCATCGCCGATACCGATCACGTCCCGGCGCATCGCCTGCTGACGGTGGCGGCGGCGGTGATTGACGGCGGCGCGCGGGTGCTGCAATACCGGGCCAAGGACGGCGATCGGGCCCGGCAAATCCACGAGGCCGCCGCACTGGCCGCTTTGTGCCGACGTACCGGGACCGTTTTCATCGTTAATGACGACGTGCACCTGGCGGCCGACGTCGACGCCGACGGTGTGCATATCGGGATCGACGACGGCTCAGTGGACGAGGCCCGGGCGCGACTCGGTGGCGGACGCCTGGTCGGGGTATCCTGCTACAACCGGCTCGCGCGGGCGTGCGATGCGTCCCGGCGCGGCGCCGACTATGTGGCGTTCGGCAGCTTCTACCCGTCGCCCACCAAACCCGCCGCCGTGCGCGCGACTCCGGAGCTCCTACACCGCGCACGCGATTCGCTCGATATCCCGATAGTTGCAATCGGCGGCATCACACCGGAGAATGGCGCCGCGTTACTCGACGCCGGCGCCGACGCGCTGGCCGTCATTAGTGCGGTGTTTGGCGCACCCGACCCGCAGGCGGCGGCCGCTTCGTTCGCCACGCTGTTCCGCAATCCCGACAACCGAAGAACTTCATGACTTCTCTATTCGAACAGGCCAGAAACTACATCCCCGGAGGCGTCAACTCCCCGGTGCGGGCATTCAAGGGCGTCGGTGGCGAACCGGTGTTCATCCGACGCGCTCAGGGGCCCTTCATGTGGGATGAGGCGGGCACCCGTTATATCGACTATGTGGGCTCCTGGGGTCCAATGGTGCTCGGTCACGCGCACCCGGAAGTGATCAACGCCGTACAACGCACCGCAGAAGACGGCTTGAGCTTCGGCGCGCCGACGCAGGTAGAGACTGCGCTGGCCAAGCGGTTGTGCGAACTCATCCCGTCTCTGGACAAGATCCGCATGGTCAGCTCCGGTACCGAAGCGACGATGAGCGCAATCCGGCTGGCGCGTGGCTTCACCGGGCGGGACTGCATCCTCAAGTTCGAAGGCTGTTATCACGGGCACGCGGACAGCCTGCTGGTCAAAGCCGGATCCGGCGCCCTCACTTTGGGCGTTCCCACCTCGCCGGGAGTCCCCGCCGACCTCGCGCGCCATACCCTGACCGCGGAATACAACAACCTCGATCAGGTGCGGGGCATGTTCGCGGAAAAGGGCCCCGAAATTGCGGCCGTGATCGTGGAACCGGTGGCGGGAAACATGAACTGCGTGCCGCCCGTGCCGGGCTTTCTGGAGGGATTGCGCGCGCTGTGCAACGAGTTTGGCGCGCTGCTGATTTTTGACGAGGTCATGACTGGATTTCGCGTCGGCCTCACCGGTGCGCAGGGCTTGTATGGCGTGACCCCGGACCTGTCGACCTTCGGCAAAGTCATCGGCGGTGGTATGCCGGTGGGCGCGTTCGGCGGGGGCGGTGACATCATGGACCATCTCGCCCCGGACGGACCCGTATACCAGGCGGGGACCCTGTCGGGGAATCCGGTGGCCATGAGCGCCGGTCTCAAGACCCTGGAACTGATTTCTGAACCGGGTTTTTTTGACCGGCTCGCCGCGCGCACGGAGCAACTGGCACGTGGCCTGTCCGAGGTGTGCGCGCGCCGCGGGGTTCCGGCGTGTGTCCAGCACGTGGGCGGGATGTTCGGGTTATTTTTTACCGAGCTCGGAACGGTGACGTCGTTCGCGGCCGTCACCGCGTGCGATATCGACCGCTTCAAGCGATTCTTCCATCGTTGTCTGGCGCAAGGGGTGTATTTCGCACCGTCGGCCTTCGAAGCCGGCTTCGTTTCCGCCGCCCACGGGGAGACCGAAATAGAGGCGACACTGGCAGCGGTGGATCGGGCGCTGGTCTAGTCGGTCGTCGAGCCCTTGATTAAAACACGCTCATCGAGAGCCGATAGGCCGGCAGCTCACCGCGCGCAGCGCTTCTCACTGCCGCCACCGTCATGGCGACATGTAACAGCACGACCGCGAAGATCACCAGGACACCGATCACCAGGACGCTCATCAGCACGCCAACCAAGGCGAACAACGTTATCGATATCTGAAAATTGAAGGCCGCACGACCGCTGGCGTCAACGAATGGATGAAGATGCCTTTTCGACAACCAGATCGACACCGGCAGAACCAGATGGGCGAAGGGGAGAACGTATCCGATCAGCGCGCTGGCGTGCATGGCGACGCACCAGCGGCGCAGCTCCCGATCCGGGGCCGACCGCCAAGGCGCGGACGGTGGGGGTACGCCCGAGGCAAGGCTCAGGCGCACAAAAACGATCGCGCCGGAGACGGCACTCAGCCCACCGATCAACGACACGATCCAGACCACCGAGAAAGACGGTTTAGTCGGAGCACCCGTCAACCACGCGTGACACACGCCACCAACCACTATCCACACCGCGACGCATCCGGCGGCGAACAATACCAGGCCGAACAACCGCATACGCGGCGCACTATTGGCGGACATGGAGTCAGCGGTGCATCACGCGGCGCTTCACCGCGACGAGTCGCGGCGCAGCGCGTCGCCCCCCGCGTACACACGATCCGCCGTCTCCGCCACCGCCGCCAAGAACTTGCGTTCCGGAAATCTGCCCTTGCGATTCAGAGCCATTTCCGCCGCGACGTGTACCACCGCAGGGTGAATGTCGTGCGCGCGCCGGCAGTCGGCGCTGGGGCGCACCCACGCCCGCAGGCGATCGCCGGTAAACAAATACATCAACGCGACGAACCGCGCTATCGCGCTCGCGCAGCGTTCCGGCTCCTCGCGCATGTGGCGACGCAACGCCTCGGCGGCTCTCGCGTACGGGCTGGGCCCTGCGGGCGGCGCACCGGTGACATTGGGCGTTCGGGCCTGGCCGGCGCGGATCGCGATCTCCACCAACACCTGGAACTCCTGCGGCGAAAACCAGTGTAGTCGAATCGATTCTTGCTTCATGTCAGTGCGGTATAGTACTCAAATGCAGTGCCCCTTTCTTGCACAAATCTCTGTGTCGTCCTTCTGAATGAAGAGTTCATCGTTGGTGGTCAAGGACCTGGTGCTGGTTGGTGGCGGCCACAGTCACGTCGCGGTGCTCAAACGTTTTGGCATGAATCCGTTGCCGGGCCTGCGCATAACGCTGGTCACGCGAGACTTGCACACGCCTTACTCGGGAATGCTCCCCGGGTTCATCGCCGGGCACTACGGGCACGACGACTGTCACATCGACTTGCGGCGCCTGGCCCAGTTCGCCGGCGCGCGCGTCTACCACAGTGAAGTCCAGGGACTGGATCTCGCCGCCGGCGAAGTACATTGCACCAATCGACCGCCGGTGTATTTCGACATCCTGTCCATCAACATCGGCTCGCGACCCCATATGTGGGACATTCCCGGGGCCCGCGAGCGGGCTCTGCCGGTCAAGCCGATCGACCGTTTTATCGTCGGTTGGGAGGCGTTGGTAGAGCGGGTGCTCGCCGCGGAACACCGCTTTCGAATTGCGACCGTCGGCGGCGGCGCCGGCGGTGTGGAGTTGACGCTCGCCACCCGGCATCGTCTACGACAGGAACTCGAACGCGCAGGGAAAAACGGTGACATGGTCGATCACTGCCTGCTCACCGACACGTCATGCATTCTGCCCACGCACAATCGCCGAGTGCGGGCAAAATTCGAACGTGTGTTGCAGGAACGCCGTATCGCCGTGCATACCGAACACGCAGTGCGTGCGGTCACCGACGCGGGTCTCGAGTGCGAAACGGGCGAGATCGTTCGTGCGAATGCGGTTTTGTGGGTGACCCACGCCACCCCACAACCTTGGCTGCGCAAAGCCGGGCTGGATACCGACGCCGCAGGATTCGTGCAAGTGAATGAGTGCCTGCAGTCGGTGTCGCACGATCGGGTGTTTGCCGCCGGAGACGTCGCGTCTGTGGTCGCGCACCCGCGTCCGAAATCGGGCGTGTTCGCGGTGCGCCAGGGTCCGCCACTGGCCGAGAACCTGCGGCGTGCGGCGCGTTCGCAGGCGCTCAGACCGTTTCAGCCCCAGAGCCAGTTCTTGAGCCTGATCAGCACCGGTGATCGCTATGCTGTCGCCTCGCGGGGCCCGTGGTCGGTGGAGGGCGCCTGGGTGTGGAAAATCAAGGACTGGATCGACCGGCGGTTCATGGACAAGTATCGGGTTCTGCCGGCGATGGACGACCCGCAAGTGGACATCGACGCACCGCTTGCCGGCGGCGCCGATTCGCTCAAGGCGATCTCCGCCGTGGCGATGCGGTGCGGCGGTTGCGGCGCCAAAGTGGGCAGCACGGTGCTGGGCCGCGTGGTAAACCAGCTCACGACCCTGGAACGCCACGACATCCTCGTCGGGCTAAAGGAGCCGGACGACGCCGCGGTCACCGTGGTACCGGCGGACAAGCTGGTGGTCCAGAGTGTCGACTATTTTCGCGCCTTCATCGACGATCCTTATCTGTTCGGCAAGATCGCCGCCAACCACAGTCTGAGTGACTTGTTCGCCATGGGCGCTGAGGCCCAGTCAGCAATGGCCATTGCCACCGTTCCGCACGGGAACGAAGCGGCCGTTGAACGCCAGTTGGGCGAGATGATGGCGGGCGCGGTAGAAGTATTGAACGAAAGCGGCGCTGCCTTGGTGGGCGGGCACTCCAGCGAGGGCGCGGAACTGGCATTTGGTCTGTCGGTCACCGGTTTGATCGACCGCGATGCGATGCTGCGCAAGGGCGGCATGCGACCGGGCGACCGGATCGTGTTAACGAAACCGCTCGGGACCGGCACCCTGTTTGCCGCCGATATGCGCTACCGGGCAAACGGCCATTGGATCGACGCCGCCATTGAGCAAATGGTGACGTCCAACCGGCGCGCCGCTGAGACGTTGCGCGCCCACGGGGCGCGGGCGTGCACCGACGTGACCGGGTTCGGCCTTCTGGGGCACCTGGTGGAGATGACCCGCGCGTCTGACGTCGACGTGGAGATCGTGCTCGACGCGCTGCCGATCCTGGACGGCGCGCTGGAAACCGTACACGCGGGCCTGTTCAGCTCCCTGCAGCCGGAAAACGTGCGTCTGCGGCGCGCCATCGAGGATGTGGGAGCGTCACGCGACCACCCACACTATCCCTTGTTGTTCGATCCGCAAACCTCCGGCGGCCTGCTGGCCAGCGTCACCGCCGACGACGCGGAGCGGTGCGTGGCCGAGCTCATTGCGCGGGGTTATTCGGCGTCGACGGTCGTCGGTCGCGTCATCGAACGCGGTGAATCGCTGGCCCCCGTTTACCTGGTATAACCGCGAACGCCCTTCATCGAGTCTCGATCTCGGCGAGTAGTTCGCGCCAAGCGTTGCGTTCGCGGCTGGCCGTAAACAAGGGCTTCAACCGGCGGCCGTGTTCCGCGAGCTCTTTGAGCAGGCCGGGGTCGGATTCGGCGCGCTCAAGAAGCGCACGCAACGCACGTGTGTCGCGCACCGGATAGTAGCCAGGGTAGTCTTCCCCCAGCAGCCCCACGTTGCCCGGGATGTCCGACGCCAGCACCGGCAGGCCGGCCACCACCGCTTCAGTGACGGTGTTGGCTCCACCTTCCATATTGGAGCTCATCACTAGCGCGCGACACAGCGCGAAAGCGCGGCGCACCTGCCAACGCGGCAATTCGCCGAACCATCGGTAGCGTGGATTGCGCTTCATTTCGTTGCGCGCGGTCTCGCGCCAACGCTCGGTGTGCGCTTTACCGTAATGCAGGACCCGCAGGCGGCTCGCGGCGGGTAGTCGCCGCACCGCGTAGGCGGCGCGCAGCGGATCCTTTTCGTAGCGCAGGTGCCCCACGACGCAGACATCGAACGTGCGCTTGCGCGGCGATCTCCGTCGCGCCAACGGCGGCGCCGACTGATAGATGGTGCGCACTTTTGCCCGGTAACGTGAAGGAATCGCCGCCGCGGCCAGCGCGTGCAACGTCACCAGTCGGTCGGCAGCGGCAATCGACGCCAGCGTAGGGCGCGGATGTGAGCGAATAAACCGATACAGGTCGGTGCCGGTCAGCGCCACCACCAACGGCCCACCGGGGAATCGCTCGCGGTATCGGACCACAGTATCGGCGCTGCGCCAGGCGTGCAGGGCGACGAGCAGATCGCAGGGGACACCGGAGTACGCAACCTGAAGCTCCACGCGGTGACCCAGTTCCCGCAGCAGGCGCGCCCAGCGTACGGCCGTGGCGCGGTTCCCTGCGCGCGAACGCGGCGGCGCCGGCGTCACCATTACGATGTGCATGAGTCGTTTATTACCGGGTCGGATTCGATTACAGTGTAAAGCGCTTCAGAGTACCCAATCGTGGCATCAATTCCAACGCAAATCGATCGGCTGGTCGCCGACCTACACGACGCCCGTACCCGCACCCTGGCACTGGTGGCTGGCCTCGGCGCGCAGCAATTGCTGGGCCCCAAGCTCGATATCGTCAATCCGCTGCGCTGGGAAATCGGACACGTGGCGTATTTCTACGAATACTGGATTTTACGTCATCTCGACGGGCGCGCGTCGCTGTTGCCGAACGCGGACGCTCTGTACGATTCCATTCACATCGCTCACGACGATCGCTGGGATCTGCCGTTGCTGCCGATGGAGGAGACGTACCGGTACATGGAAGAGGTTCTGGATGCGGTCGCCGCGCGGCTCTGTCGCCGGTCCCGGTTGACCGCGCAGGACGTGTACCTGACACGCTACGCCACGTTTCACGAGGACATGCATACCGAAGCCTTTACCTACACCCGGCAAACGCTCGGCTATCCAGCGCCGGACCTCGGCCCCGCAAGCGGTGTCGTCGAGGCGGGACCCTGGCCCGGCGACGCCATGGTTCCTGGCGGACGCTTCATGCTCGGTGCCGAGCGCGATACGGAGTTCTGCTTCGACAACGAAAAGTGGACGCATCCGGTGGACGTGGCACCATTTCGCATCGCCAAAGCGCCGGTCACCAACGACGAGTTCCGCCGTTTCGTGGAAGATCGTGGTTATAAGCGACGCGAGTGGTGGTGCGATTCCGGCTGGGCTTGGCGCTCGCGGCTGGACCTCGAGCACCCGGTGTACTGGCGGCCGACGGCGGACGAGTCCTGGTCGGAGCGACATTTCGACCGTTGGGACGCGCTCAGACCGCACCGTCCGGTGATCCATGTCAGCTGGTATGAGGCCAACGCGTTTTGCCGCTGGGCGGGGCGCCGCTTGCCGACCGAGGTCGAGTGGGAGGTGGCGGCAGCGGGTCGAGCGACGCGGGACGGCACCGGCCTGGACACCGCGAAAACCCACTATCCCTGGGGCGACGTGCCACCCACGCCGGCACGGGCCAACCTGGATGGGCGCGCCTTGGGGGTCGTCGACGTCGCAGCGTTGCCGGACGGCGACAGCGCGTGGGGGTGCCGGCAGATGATCGGTAATGTCTGGGAATGGACCGCCACCGACTTTGGCCCCTACCCGGGATTCACTGCGGACATGTACAGCGATTACTCGCAACCGCTGTTCGGAGCTACCCGCGTGCTGCGGGGCGGCAGTTGGGCCACTCGCAGTCGTCTGATTCGCAACACCTGGCGGAATTACTACGGTCCGGAGCGCTACGATACGTTCGCCGGTTTTCGTACCTGCGCAGTTTGAGCCGCGCCGCCGCGCACGCCCGACTCGCGCACACCATCGCTAACCCACCAACAACCCAAAGGAGAGAAGTTGTGTCAAAAATAGTTTCGCTTCGCGTCGTCCTGTTGTTTCTGTTCACGATCGGGGTAGGTCATGCCAACACCTTTACCTTCTCCGCGATTCCCGATGAAGACGAGTCGCGCCTGAAGGAGCGCTTCGACAAGGTTGCCGACTACCTGGCCGCAGAGCTCGGGGTCGATGTGCAGTTCGTCCCGGTCAAGTCCTACGCAGCGACGGTGACGGCTTTCCGTAACGATCAAGTGCAGCTGGCCTGGTTCGGCGGTTTGTCCGGCGTGCGCGCCCGGCTCCTGGTTCCGGACTCGGAGGCAATTGCCCAGGGCGTCGAGGACACTGAGTTCCGCACCTACTTTATCGCCCATGCCCAAACCGGCCTCACCCGCACCGAGACGTTCCCCGACGGGATCAAGAATCGGTCCTTCACATTCGGTTCCAAGGGCTCCACATCCGGCCGGCTGATGCCGGAGCACTACATTCGCCAGCATTTCGACGCCCCCCCGGAAGAGGTGTTCTCGCGGGTGGGATTCAGCGGCAATCATTCGCGTACCATCGCCTTGGTGCAGTCCGGCGCGTACGAGGTGGGAGCGGTGAACTTCAAAGTGTGGGACAACGAACTCAAAGCGGGCCGCGTCGATCCAGCCAAAGTGGGAATCATCTGGGTGACGCCGCCGTACCCGGATTATCAGTGGACGATCCGCGGCGATGTGGACGCCCGCTGGGGGCCTGGATTCAAGGAGAAAGTCAAGCACGCGCTGCTGAACATGAACGATCCAGACCTGCTCGCCTCGTTTCCGCGACGTGGGTTTATCCCAGCCGGTAACGACGATTATCAACCGATTGTTGACACCGGCAAGGCCATCGGCTTGATCGACTGACTGCGTCGATATGCGCAACTCAAGGAACCACGAGCCGAATGAGAATCGGTGACACACGCGACGTACCGCCCGACGGCAGTGCTGCGCGAGACGACCGGATTTTCGACCTCAAGTCGGCGCGCGCCACGTACAACAACAGTGCCGTGCTGCACGATGTGACCTTGCGCATTCGCGAGGGCGAGCGGGTGGCGGTGGTGGGGCGCAGCGGGGCGGGTAAGTCGACGCTGCTCAAGCTGTTGTTCGAAACGCGCGCGCGCGACGCCGCCCTGGTACCCCAGGAGTTCGGCCTGGTCAGAAATCTCTCCGTCTTCCACAACGTCTACATGGGTCGATTGCACAGGTACCCCTCGTGGTACAACCTGGTCAATCTCCTGTGGCCCCTCAGCAGGGAAAGGTCCGAGGTCCGCGAGCTTCTGGGGGCGCTGGGTATCGCCGAGAAAATGTTTTCCAGCGTCGGCGAATTGTCCGGAGGCCAACAGCAACGCACCGCGATCGCCCGCGCGATCCGCCAGGGGGGGCGTGTGCTGCTGGGCGACGAACCGGTGTCGGCGCTGGACGAGCGCCAGTCCCACGTGGCGCTGCACAACATCAGAACGCACTATCCAACCTATGTGCTGGCGATGCACGACGTCGCGCTGGCGCTTCAGTACACCGATCGGGTGGTGGGCATCCGCCAGGGCCGCCTGGTCATGGATGCGCCTTCGGCGGGGCTCAACTCCCGGGAGCTCGCGCATTTGTACGGCCCATGACCGAACGGCTCTTGACCATGCGCGGCGCGAGCCTGGCGTTCGTCGCCATCGCCGCCGCGTGCCTGGTGTGGGCCGATCTGTCCATCGATACCCTGGACCCGTGGCAGGAGTTCGCGCGCATGCTGGCGGGGGTGTTCAATCCGAGTTTCGCTTCGCTCGGAACCCTAGCCGATGCGCTGCTCAAGACGGTCGCCTTCGCGTTCCTCGGCGTGGCGCTTGGCAGCATCTGCGGGTTCGGGTTGGCTTTGCTGTTCCACCGGCGCGGGGTCCGGTTGGCCTGCGCATTCGTGCGCGCGATCCACGAACTGTTTTGGGCCCTCCTGTTCCTGCAGGCGCTTGGCTTTCACCCCCTGACGGGGGTCCTGGCCATCGCGCTGCCCTACGCCGGCACATTCGCGAAGGTGTATGCGGAGATTCTGGAGGAGGGCGACCCGCGCCCGTTCGCGACGCTACCCGTAGCCACCTCGGCAGTCTCGGGGTTTCTGTTCGCGCGGCTGCCGGACGCTTGGCCGCACTTCAAAACGTACACCTTGTACCGGCTGGAATGCGGACTGCGCTCCAGCGCGGTGCTGGGCTTTGTCGGTCTACCGACGTTGGGCTACTACTTGCATACGGCTTTCATGGAAGGCCTTTACCACGAGGTCGCCGCGCTCCTGTTCTTGTTCTTCGCCCTGATCGCCACGCTCAGGTGGTGGGCGCGTCCGTCCTTGCTACCGGTCTACGTGGGCGTGGCGCCGTTTTTGCTGGGCGGCGGCGCGCCGATCAACTGGGACAACGTACTGCGGTTCCTGACCGAGGACATCGTACCGGCACCATTGCGGGCGGGTGGCGGCGGCGCCGAGCTGTGGGCCTGGATGTCCGATCTGATGCTCCATCAGGCCTTACCCGGGCTGCTCGACACGGTGGTGCTAACGCAAATCGCGCTGGTAGCGACCGGCGCCATCGCCTTGGTGACGTTTCCGTTCATCTCGACCCAGTTTTTCGGTCGTTTCGGCCGCACGCTGGGGCACCTGGCGCTGGTTGTCGCGCGTTCCACCCCGGAATACATTCTCGCGTTCGTGTTCCTGCAGTTGTGGGGACCCTCCATGCTGCCGGCGGTCGTGGCGCTGGCCCTGCACAACGGCGCCATCATCGGCCACTTGCTGGGGCGTTATACGGATGCGCTGCCGCTGCGTCCGGATCATGCGCGTGGACTGAATTTATACGGCTTTGAGGTCGTGCCTCGTATCTACGGGCAGTTCATGGCGTTCTTGTTCTATCGGTGGGAAATCATCATGCGCGAGACGGCGATACTCGGAATTCTCGGCGTCGCCACTCTCGGCTTTTACATTGACAGCGCCATCCAGGACATCCGTTTGGATCGCGCCCTGGTGCTGATTCTGATCACTGCGATATTGAACATCTCAGTGGATGCCCTGTCGCGACGGTTGCGCCGCCGCTTGCGCTTGAAAACCACTCCCGAGTGCGCTTAAGGAGCGCCACCGCTGTCAATCGGCAAGAAACTCCGATAGCGCCCGTACCACCCGGTCGGGACATTCCTCGGGCAGATAGTGCCCGCAGTCCAGCGCCTGCCCGGTGACCGTTCGGGCCCGTTCCCGCCATACGGCGAGAACATCGTAGGCGCGGTGGACGAATCCCTGCCGGCCCCATAACACGAGCAGCGGCGCGGCGATCTTCACGTGCATGTCCACTTCATCGTGCCTGAGATCGATACTCGCCGCAGCGCGGTAGTCCTCGCAGCTCGCGTGGATGGTGGCGGGATTGCGAAAACAGCGCCGGTATTCGGCGCGCGCCGCCGCGTCGAACGAAGCGTCTCGACCACTCCAGGCAGCGAGCTTGCGGTCCAAATAGAACTCCGGATCCGCGCCGATCAGTCGCTCGGGAAGCGGAGTGGGTTGAATGAGAAAGAACCAGTGGTAGTACGCGGTGGCGAAACGGAGGTCGGTGCTGGTGTACATATGGTGGGTCGGTGCGATGTCCATGACGCACGCCTTCTCCACGCGCGTCGGAAAATCCAACGCCATGCGGTGCACGACGCGCGCGCCGCGGTCGTGGCCGGCGACGAAAAACCGGTCGAACCCGAGCTCGGTCATGACACCCACCATGTCCGCGGCCATGGCACGTTTGGAATATTCGCCGTGGTCTTCCGACGACGCCGGTTTATCGCTGTCCCCGTAACCGCGCAGATCAGCGCACACGACATGAAAGCGCATGGCGAGGCGCGGGGCTACCCGATGCCAGATGACGTGGGTCTGCGGATAACCATGCAGCAACAGCAACGGCGCCCCACTACCGCCGTGCCGGAGATGGATCCGGACACCGGCGACATCGATTCGTGTTTCGCTAAAGGGCGCGTCGAACAGCGCCCGCGTGCGACCGTTGCCGCTCACCACGCTCCGTCTAATGGTACCGCCGTGCCGGTCCCGCCCGCGGCTATTCCAGTGCGTGCATGTAGGCCGACACCGCCTTGATCTGACGCTCGGACATCAGAAATGCGATCTGGTTCATGATGTCGAGATGGCTTGCGCGCTTACCGGCTTTGAACGCCAACAGTTGCTGTTCCGCGTATTCCCGGAACTGCCCGGCGACGCGTGGGAAGTTCGGCGGAACGCCGTGCCCGTTGGGGCCGTGGCAACTCATGCAAGCGGCAATCTGCCTCTGCGCGTACCCACCGCGGTATAACCTTGCGCCTTCTTGCGCCAGTTCGCGCTCATCTTCGGGAATCGAGCCGGGGCTCGGCGCCTGCACGGCGTAATACGCGTCTAAATCGACCATGTCTTCCTCGGACAGGGGCTGTGCGATTCCAGCCATCATGGCGCTTTCTCGTTCGCCGGACTTGAATCGCGCCAGCTGGTCGGCGATATACCCCGGCACTTGGCCGGCGATCTTGGGAAACGTCGGGGCGGTGCTGTTTCCGTCGGGGCCGTGACAGGCGACGCAGGCCTTCGATTTTTCCTCACCGCGTTTAACGTCGCCGGCCGCGAAAGACGATGCGCAGATCATCGCCCCCAAGAGGACGTGGACAAAGTGTTTCAAGTTAACCTCCAGATTCCATAGTCGCGCGCCCTCGGGTCAACCGCGTTACCCACGCTGTACTGCGAACGGGAGTTAGGCCAGGGGCTCGGCGCATACGGCGCCTGGTAAGCCCGGAAAGCGAAAATTCAGGCCGGTTTTATAACACGGCCCCTCTTGGGTCACAATACCGCCCGGTCCGGTCCAACAATCGCCATGCAGCGTCAGTCACCCATACCCGCGATATTGCGCGACCCGCGATACGTCACAAGCGCCCACCTGCCCCGCCAGTGGGTGACCGACTCGGTGGCCGAGGTCGCCTTCGCAGGCCGCTCCAATGTGGGGAAATCCAGCGCCATCAATGCGATCACGCAGCGTCGCGGTCTCGCCCGGACCAGTAAGACGCCCGGCCGCACGCAACACATCGTGTTTTTTGGCCTGCGTCCGGGTCGTTATCTGGTGGACCTTCCCGGTTACGGTTATGCGCGCGTGCCGAATGCGCTCAAGGAGCACTGGCGATACACGGTGGAAACGTACCTCACCTCGCGCTCGGCACTAAAAGGGTTGATCCTCTTGATGGACGCACGACGCCCGCTGACTCGTCTGGATGAACAAATGTTGGCTTGGAGCGAAGCGGCGACGCTACCCACCTTCGTACTACTCACCAAGGCGGACAAGTTGGGGCGCGGAGCGTTGGCCGACTCGACGCGCCGCGTCCGGCACGCGCTTAGGACCACGGCCAACGACACAGCGGTGGTTCCGTTCTCCGCGGTAGACCGAACCGGAGTCGAGGCCGCCCAGACGCAAGTTGCACGCTGGTTGGACGCGCCTTGAAGAAAAACAAAGCAGAAAAAAGCCCCGGACGAAAAGGGAGGAGTTCTCCGGGGCTGCCAAGTACCGGTTCTGCATCTCGCAGAACCACCCCGCCAAAGGGAGGTGTGCAGCGGGGGGGTCAACTCCCAGTCGACCCATATACATAGACCCCGCGCCACGCATAGAGTTCCCATTTTGTGAACAAAGGTTAACAGTGTTCCGGCCCCGTAGGCCGACAGGGTCGTAAGCGGAGATAATCGACGCCGGACGGGGGCCGAATGTCCGGGGCAGGGCGTCCCCCCAATACAACAACCCGTTCGAGCGTCCTAACCGGCGCGAGTCCTGCCCCGGGCTCCATTCGGTGTGACGCCGTTCGTCGCCGGCAGCTCAAGCATGCGCTTGCGCCCAGTTCGGTCCGCTTCCGACGTCCACCTCGAGCGGCACCGTCAGGTCCGCGACGTCCGTCATACGCTGGGCGATCGCCGTCGTCACTACCGCCACACCCGATGCCTCGACCTCGAAAACCAGCTCGTCGTGAACCTGCATGATCATGCGCACATCGTCGCGTCTCTGGAGCCAGGCGTCGATATTTATCATCGCCTTCTTGATCAGATCCGCAGCAGTGCCCTGCATCGGCGCATTGATGGCGGTCCGTTCCGCGTACTGACGGCGCGCGTGATTACCGGCATTGATCTCCGGCAGGTATAGGCGCCGGCCGAACACCGTTTCCACATAACCGCGCTCCCGTGCCAGCGCCCGCGTCTCGTCCATGAAACGTTTCACACCCGGATAGCGCGCGAAATACAGGTCCACGTAGTCCTGCGCTGCGGCGCGCGGAATTCTGAGCTGCTGCGCGAGACCGAACGCCGACATGCCGTAGATCAACCCGAAGTTGATCGCTTTGGCGTGTCGGCGCTGCTGGGCGGTGACCGCATCCGGCGCCACACCGAAGACCTCTGCAGCCGTGGCCCGGTGTATGTCGGCCCCCTCGGCGAACGCGTTCCGTAGCCCATCGTCGCCGGACAAATGTGCCATGATGCGCAGCTCAATCTGAGAGTAGTCGGCCGCCAGGAGGAGGAAACCGTCCGCGGGAACGAACGCTTCGCGGATGCGTTTGCCTTCGGGCGTGCGGATCGGGATGTTCTGCAGGTTCGGGTCGGCGGAGGACAGGCGGCCGGTGGCCGCCACCGCCTGGTGGTACGAAGTATGTACGCGGCCGGTAGTGGGATTGATCATTTCCGGCAGCTTGTCGGTGTACGTCGATTTGAGCTTACTGAGCGCCCGGTGTTCGAGAATCAGGCGCGGCAGTTCGTAATCCTGGGCGAGTTCCTGCAGCACGTTTTCCGCTGTGGACGGTTGTCCCTTGGGGGTTTTACGGAGCACCGGCAGTTTCTGTTCCTCGTACAGAATTCGTTGGATCTGCTTCGGTGACGCGATGTTGAACTCTTCTCCGGCGACGTCGTACGCCTGGTTCGCCAGCTCGTCGATACGCAGCGCCAGATCATGGCTCTGCGCCGCCAGCATGTCGCGGTCGATCTTCACCCCGGTGCGCTCCATCCTGGACAGCACCGTCACCAGCGGTATTTCGATATCGTCAAACAGCGACCGCAAACGTGGCTCACTTTCGAGCCGCGGCCACAAGGTGTTGTGTAAGCGTAGCGTCACGTCGGCGTCCTCCGCCGCGTAACGCCCCGCGCGATCGATGGGAACTTGGTCGAAGGTCACCTGCGTTTTTCCCTTGCCCGCCACGTCTTCGAATGAAATGGTCTTGTAGCCCAGATGCTTCATCGCCAGGCTGTCCATATCATGGCGCGTCGCGACGCTGTCGAGTACGTACGATTCGAGCATGGTGTCGAAACGGATCCCGCGCAGTGAGATCCCTTCACCCTGCAGCACACAGTGATCGTACTTGAGATTCTGTCCCACTTTCTCGCGCTCGGGATCCTCGAGAATCGGGCGCACGGCATCGAGCACCTCGGTGCGCGACAACTGCGCCGGCGCCTCGGGGTAGTCATGTCCGAACGGCACATAGGCGGCGGTCCCGGCCTGTGTGGCGAACGACATGCCGACGAGCCGCGCCGACACCGCATCCAAGGATGTCGTTTCGGTATCGAAAGCGATCAGTGTCGATGCCTCCAGGCGTGCGAGCCAGCGCTCGAGCGCCGTTCGGTCGAGGACGATCTCGTACCCGTCGCGGCCCGGCGTTGCCGCGTCTTCCAGACCGCCCAGCTCCTTTAACCACGCCTGGAATTCGAGTCGGGCGTACAGTTTTTTGAGTTTTTCCGTATCCGGTGTCGCCGGCACCAGGTCCGCAGGACCGACCTCGAGTTCGACATCGCGCTTGACCGTCACCAGTTCACGTGAAATCGACAACTGCTCGAGCGCCTCACGGAAATTGGCACCGACTTTGCCCCCCAACTCCTCGGCGTGGGCGATGAGCCGATCGAGGGTGCCGTACTCGGTGAGCCACTTCACGGCGGTTTTCGGGCCGACTTTGGGCACTCCCGGGACGTTGTCCGACGCATCGCCCACCAGCGCGAGGTAGTCGATGATGCGTTCGGGGGGGACCCCGAATTTGTCCCGCACCCCGGCCTCATCGAACACCGTGTCCTTCATGGTGTCGATCAGCAGGACGTCCTGGCCGACGATCTGGGCCAGATCTTTGTCTCCGGTCGAAACCAGCGTCTTCATGCCAGCGTCGCGCGCCTGCGCGGCCAGGGTTGCAATCACGTCGTCCGCCTCCACGCCGGGGACCGACAGCAACGGCAAACCGAGGGCCTCCACCAGCTCGTGCAACCACGGAATCTGACCGGCGAGTTCGGCGGGCATCGGCGGACGGTTTGCCTTGTAGCGCGGGTAGAGCTGATTGCGGAAGGTCTTGCCCTTGGCGTCGAGCACCACGGCCACGTAGTCCGGCGCCTGATCCTGCATAAGCTTGCGCACCATATTGATGACGCCGTACACGGCGCCGGTGGGCTGACCGTCGGACGTGGAAAGATTCGGTAGGGCGTGAAACGCCCGGTACAAATAGGAGGAACCGTCGATAAGCACCAGTTTTTTCTTCATGGGCGGATTCTTGAATGCTCGCGATCGCGGCGATCGATTAGACCGCACGCGAGGTATACGGCATCGGATCGACGGCAACGTTCCCCGGGCGGATTTGCTTTTGCACGGGCACGGATTACACTGCCGGGACCGGCATGCCGGTCCCGGCAATTTGCCGATTTTATCAGAGGAATTCGTGATGCGTTGGATCATACTTACCGCTTTAGCGGTCGCCTTATCCGCAGCCCAGGCGCAGGAAGCCGAAGTGCCGGATGCGGAGCCCGCGGCGGAGGCGAAGGCCCCGGTAGAACCGTCCGGTCCCGCAGTACCCGATGACCTGGAGCCGGAGGTGACAATTCGCACCGAAGGCGATACCACGTTCGAAGAACACCGGGTAAACGGCAAACTGGTGATGGTCAAAGTCACACCGAAGCACGGTGTGCCTTACTACCTACTCGATCGCGACGGGGACGGGCAGTTTGAAACGCGCCTGACCGATCTGGAGAACGATGTTGCGGTCCCCATGTGGCTGATCAAGAAATGGTGAGCCGTGCACCGCGTTACATACATCGCCAGAACGCTGCGGGTTGCGTTCTTTTATTCACCGTCTGGCTCGCCAGTATCGGCGTGGCGCTGGCGGGGATGAAAACGGAAATTCGTTTTTACAAGGCCAATAAGCAGCTCCAGCAGGACCGCGTTACCCTGGTAAGCGGGGACGACGAGCCGGGCTGCCACAATTTCCTGCTCAAGACACGCGTCTATCGCGCGGCGCAAATCGGTTTCAAGTCCTGCACGCTGTTCGCGGAAAAAGACTGCACGACGGGATCGGAAGTACGGGTAAGCTGGAAACGCGAAAAAGATCCGGTGACGCAGTTCACCCAGGGGGCGCGATGGTTCCCGGCCGGCGCGCGGGGTTCGGAAGTGCGTTCCTGGGCCTGTGAACCGCTGCCGGCACGGTCCACGAGCCCGGCCCGGTGACTACTTCGAGCCCGGTATGCGTGTATTTCGGCGAGGCCCTGGCCGGTTACGGGTTCGGTCACGGCCATCCGTTCGGACCGGACCGGATTCACGCATTCTGGTCGGAAAGCGTGAAGCAGGGGCACGACAAACGGGTGCAGGTCGGTGTGCCGAAATGTTGTGATGAACAGGCAATCCTGCGTTTTCATCGTCCTGAATACGTTGCGCGCGTGAAAGCGCTGTCCAAGACCGGACGCGGTTTTCTGGACCACGGCGATACACCCGCCTTTCCGGGCATGTTTGAAGCGTCGTCGTTCGTCGTCGGTTCGGACCTCGACGGTGTGCAGCAGGCGGTGCGCGGCGCTACGCCCCGCGTGTTCGTACCCATCGCCGGACTGCATCACGCACGGCGCGCTACCGCCGCCGGTTTCTGTGTCTTCAACGATGCGGGCATTCTCATCGAAACCCTGCGCCAGTGTTTCGGCCTGCAGCGCATCGCCTACGTCGATATCGACGCGCATCACGGTGACGGCGTCTTCTATGCGTTCGAAGACGACCCCAATGTGATATTCGCCGATATTCACGAAGACGGACGCTTTTTGTACCCCGGCACCGGCGCGGTGGAGGAAACCGGCAAAGGCGCTGCCGCGGGGACGAAACTCAACGTACCGCTTCCGCCGGGGGCCGACGACCAGGCGTTTTTTCGTGTTTGGCCGCTCGTAGAGTCGTTCGTACGCCAAGGCAAGCCGGAATTCATCCTGTTTCAGGCCGGCGCCGACAGCATCAAGAACGATCCCATCACGCACATGGCTTTCTCCCCCGCGGCGCACGGGCACGCGGCGCGGTCGTTGTGCCGGTTGGCCGATGAATTCTGCGACGGGCGCATCATTGCCATGGGGGGCGGCGGGTACAACCGCACCAACCTAGCGTTGGGTTGGAACGCGGTGGTGGAGGCGATGCTGGCCTGAGGACGTCACGCGGGGCCGGCGCGCAGGATCATTCGGTGGTGTTGCTCGCGGTCCGGATCTGGATCCGACGCGGCCGGGTGCTTCTCCAGAACGTCGATGTAATCACGAGGAAAACCCCACTGCAGGGCCCCGGCGACCACGAGATCCCGATACCACGTGTAGGGCGCCAACGCGGCGTCGATGTGGTCGGCACAGGCGAGGTAGGTGGTCGCGCGCCGTGGAACCCCGGCTGCGATCACGGTCACGCCCGCGGTATGATATCCCCGGCCCTCGAACTCGTCGAGCAGGCGTTTTTGCGCCTCATCGAGGCGATACACCAGCCCCCACACGCCGTCGTCGGATCGGCGCGTGCGGTAGGCGTCGGCCTTAGCGCTGCCGTCCGCCCCGCGTTTGTGGAACAACAAGCGGTATCCCGCCACCCGCGCCGGCCCTTCCACGGCACACGATCCGACGCGTGTGAACAACCGGCGGGTCAGCAGGTTCGATCCGTACGCAAAGTAATACATCGGTACCTGTCACGCCGCAAGATCGACGATGACCCGATTGCGTCCTTGCGTTTCCGCCTGAGCCAGCACCTTGCCCACGCGACCGAGCAGCTGTTCCAAATCGTCGCCATCGCGGAACAGGGAAACGCCGATACTGACCGTCGGCGACACCCGCCGACGCTCGTCGACCGGAATCTCCGCGCCCGCCACCGCGAGCCGGATGCGCTCCCCGATCTGCCGCGCGCCCCGGAGCGTAGTTTCCGGGAGAATCACCAGGAACCGATGCGTTTCGACGCGACCGACGTGGTCCGGCATACGCAACGTTTCGGTAACGATCTCAGCGATGGCCGACGCCACCGCGTCCGCCACATCGCCGCCATACCGTTCCTTGAGGTGTGCGTAATGGTCAACGCCCACCAGCGCTACCGACAGCGGGTTTCCGTACCGACCGGACAACGCCATCAGTTCCAGTAACTTAATGGTGATACCCCGTTCATCGAGGGCGGCCGATCCACGTTCGGGGTCCGGAGTCTCGCGCGCCAAGCGCGGTGTCGCGAACACCACCGCGCACAACGTGGTTACGAGCACGGTCAGTACCCCCGCCTGCACGAGGGACCCCCATGTGGCGCCCGCCGCGAGGACGATGAGCGTGGCAACGAACGTGGACAGACCCACGATGAAAATCCTGACCCGGGAATCGGACATAACGTCGCTCAATGTGACCCGTGCACAAAGGGCCGGTGAGTGCGCCGCCGGCGCGCCGTGGTGTCGCTGGGGACATGCCGACCGTCGAGATCTGCACCGGTGGTCCCGGCGCGCCAACCCGTCGACCCGCCGTCCGCTGGCCCACCGGCCCGCGGACTGTTGAAAGTCCTGACTCTCTCCAGTGCGTTCCCCGGGTCGTGTGTCATTCTGGCTCTCCCGCGCACGGTCCGCCTACACAACCTCCAGGTTGGCGTAGGCGAGCACCAGCCACTTGCTGCCGACGGTCTCGAAGTTGACCTGTACTCGCGCGTACTCTCCGCGCCCTTCAATATTTAATACGACGCCGTCGCCGAAAGTCGAGTGTTTGACGTGGCCCCCCAAACGCATGCCCGGCATCGGTGCATTCTCGGCCGCCGGGGGCCGGTACGCGCGGGTGCCACGCCCCAGCACGGAACCGCCACGCACCTCGCTGACCAGTTCGGACGGTACTTCTCCTACGAAGCGCGATGGACTCGTGTACGTTTCCCGCCCGTGCAGACGGCGCACCTCCGCGTAAGTCAGGTACAACTCGCGCATTGCGCGGGTCATGCCCACATAGCAAAGGCGGCGTTCTTCCTCAAGTCGTCCGGGCTCCTCCAGCGACCGCTGATGCGGAAACAGCCCCTCTTCGAGACCGGTCAGGAAGACCAGGGAAAATTCCAGGCCCTTGGCGCTGTGCAGACTCATCAACTGCACGCAATCCTCCCATTCTCCGGCCTGGCCTTCGCCAGCCTCCAGCGCCGCATGGGAGAGAAATGCAGCCAGCGGGTCCTGACCGTCTTCCGGGTCGTGTTCGAAATGGCGCGCCGCGGAGACCAACTCTTCCAGGTTTTCCACGCGCGCCTGTGCCTTCTCGCCTTTGTCCTTCTGATGGTGCGCGATCAGACCGCTGGCCTTGAGCATCGCCTCGACTTGGTCGGCCAACGTCAGATCGCGGCAGGTTTCCGCAAGGCCCTCGACCAGGTCGACAAAGCGCGTTAACGCCAGGATCGCCCGCGACGGCAGCGTCCGGTCGTGTAACAAAACACGCGCCGCCTCCCACAGGCTGACCTGGGTCACCCGCGCGTATTCGCGGACCTGATCCAGGGTCTTGTTCCCGATACCGCGTGTCGGCACGTTGACGACCCGTTCAAATGACGGGTCGTCCTGGCGGCTCGCGACCAGCCGCAGGTACGCCAGCGCATCTTTGATCTCCGCACGCTCGAAGAACCGCAGCCCCCCGTACACCCGGTAGGGCATCCCGGCGTCCACCAGCACCTCTTCGAACACCCGCGACTGCGCGTTCGATCGGTACAGGACAGCCGCCTCACTGCGCGCGTTACCCGCATCCACAAAGCGTTCGATCCGATTGACCACGAAACGCGCCTCATCGGTTTCATTGAACGCGGCGTACAACTTCAGGGGCTCCCCGGCATCGTCCCGGGTCCACAGTTTTTTTCCCAAACGACCGCGGTTGTGGCTGATGACCGCATTGGCGGCATTCAGGATATTCCCGCTGGAACGGTAGTTTTCTTCCAGACGCACGACTCTGGTGCCGTCGAAGTCCTTCTCGAACTTGAGAATGTTTTCGACCCGTGCGCCACGCCAACCGTAGATCGACTGGTCGTCGTCGCCGACGACGAAAATATTGTGATTGTCGCCGGCCAACAGTTTCAGCCAACGATACTGGATGGCGTTCGTGTCCTGGAATTCGTCCACCAAAATGTGGCAGAAGCGTTCCCGGTAGCGACTCAGCAACGGCGCATTTTCGGTAAGCAGCTCGAAGCTGCGCACCAACAGCTCGGCAAAATCGACCAACGAGAACCGTTTGCACAATTCCTCGTAACTGCGGTAAATACGCAATAGCTCCCGTTGCTGTCGGTCCTCGCTGGCGGGGATGTCGCGCGGCCGCCGACCTTCTTCTTTATGCGCGTTGACATACCACTGCACTTGACGGGGCGGCCAATATCCTTCGTCTAGATTCAACTCTTTCAGCGTGCGGCGGAGCAGGCGCAACTGGTCGTCGCTGTCCAGAATCTGAAAACCCTGCTCGAGACCGGCCTCGCGCCAATGGGCGCGTAGCAGTCGGTGCGCAATGCTGTGAAACGTGCCCATCCACATGCCGTTCACCGGGAACCCCAACAGTCCCTCGATGCGGCTACGCATCTCGTGACTGGCCTTGTTGGTGAAGGTCACCGCCAGAATAGACAGTGGCGAGATCCGATGTGCCTCCACCAACCACGCGACGCGGTGCGTCAGCACGCGGGTCTTACCGCTGCCGGCGCCGGCCAGTACCAGCATCGGGCCCGCCGGCGCGGCTACCGCTTCGCGCTGCGCGTCGTTCAGCTGGTCGAAAATGTGTGACACGTCCATAGGGCTATCTTATTGAAGATACAGCAATATTTCGCCAAGATCAGGGGGCGGCCCGGAAGCGCCCGGTTACTCGACGGTCACCGACTTGGCCAAGTTGCGTGGTTTGTCCACGTCCGTACCCTTGATCACCGCCACGTGATAAGCCAGAAGCTGCAGGGGGACAGTATAGATAATCGGTGCGATGCGGTCGTCCACCGGCGCCACGTCGACGACCTGCAGATCATTGTCGGTTTCCATGCCCGAGGTTTGGTCGGCGAAAACGATCAGCCTGCCGCCGCGCGCGCGCACTTCCTGAATGTTCGATTTCAACTTCTCCAGCAACTGGTTGTTCGGCGCTACCGCGACCACCGGCATGGCGCTGTCTACCAACGCCAGCGGTCCATGCTTCAACTCACCGGCCGGATAAGCCTCGGCGTGTATGTAGGAAATTTCTTTGAGCTTCAGCGCACCCTCCAGGGCGATCGGATAATGTGCGCCTCGGCCGAGGAACAGCGCATGGTGTTTGTCGGCAAACTGTTCGGCCACGTCGCGTATCGTCCCGTCCAAGCCCAATACGTGCTCGATGGTCGTCGGCAGACCGCGCAACTGGTGCACCCATTTGGCCTCCTGGCCCGAGGTCACACCGTGCCGACGCTGCAACACGATGCTCAACAAGAGGAAGGCCACAAGCTGGGTGGTGAACGCTTTCGTCGACGCCACGCCGATTTCGGGACCGGCACGCGTCATGAAGGCCAGCTCACACGCGCGCACCAGGGAACTTTCGGGCACGTTACAGATCGCCAGCGAGTGTCGGTACCCGATGGCCTTCGCCTCGTTGACCGCCGCCAGAGTATCTGCCGTTTCTCCAGATTGGGAAACCGCCACCAGCAGGCTCCGCTCGGGAACCACGTGGCGACGATAGCGAAACTCACTGGCTACCTCCACATTGCAACCCACGCCTTGCTCTTCCATCCAGTACTTGGCCACAAGACCCGCATGGTAACTGGTGCCACAGGCGACGATCTGTACCGTATCGGTGGCGTCGAACACCGCCCGGGCCTGAGGCCCGAACGCCGCCTCCAGGACGCGATCGTTGCTGACCCGCCCTTCGAGCGTATCGGCAATCGCTTTCGGTTGCTCGAAGATCTCCTTCAACATGTAGTGTCGGTATTCACCGAGCTCCACGGCGTCGGCCGTCAGACGGCTCTTGTGGAGGGGCCTTTCGGCAAGGCGACCGCGCCCCTCGTACACCCGAACACGGCCCGGCGAGAGTTCCGCCACGTCGCCGTCTTCGAGGATCAGATAGTCCTGGGTCACCGACACCAGCGCCGCCATGTCCGAGGCGAGAAACGCTGCGCCGTCGCGCACGCCGATCACCAGCGGACTGCCGCGGCGCGCCGCCACGATGCGGGTCGGATCGTCGGTGCTGACAACGCCGAGGGCGAAGGCGCCTTCCAGTTCTGCGGCCGTCGCCTGGACGGCCGCCAGCAGGTCTCCGTTCTCCTGCAAATGGTGGTGCACCTGGTGCACCACGACTTCGGTATCGGTATCCGAAGTAAATTCGTACCCGGCGGCGCGTTGGCGTTCACGCAATGCTTCATAGTTCTCGATAATTCCGTTGTGTACCAGGGCGACGCGGTTACGGCAGATGTGGGGGTGGGCATTCTTTTCACTGGGTTCGCCATGGGTGGCCCAACGCGTGTGGGCGATGCCCACCGCCCCCGAGAACGAGCGGTCGGCAAGCACCTGCTCGAGCGCGCTGACTTTACCGACCGCGCGCACCCGTTCGAGGGCGCCCTCGGTGAGCACGGTTATCCCGGCGGAATCGTAGCCCCGATACTCCAGCCGCTTGAGGCCGTCGACGAGTACCGGCACCACATCTTGGTCGGCGACGGCGCCGACGATGCCACACATCCTTCAGCCCTCTGCCGGGCCGGTCGGCGGCCCGCTCATGGATCGACCTTTGGCTTCTTCCGCGGTCGCTGCCAATGTGCAACCACCCGCTGCGCGGTCCTGGTCAGCGCCAGCGCGCCTTTCGGCACGTCCTGTGTGATGGTAGAGCCCGCGCCGATGGTGGCGCCGGCGCCGATCTTTACCGGCGCCACCAACTGGCTGTTCGAGCCCACGAACACGTCATCGCCGATATCGGTACGGTGCTTTTCGGCCCCGTCGTAATTGCACGTAATCACCCCGGCTCCAACATTGACGTCGCGCCCCACGCTGCTGTCGCCGATATAGCTCAGATGGTTGGCTTTGCTGCCTGCCGCCATCGTACTGTTTTTCACTTCGACGAAGTTACCCACGTGCGACTGCGGGCCCAGCTTGGTATCGGGGCGGATGCGCGCAAACGGGCCGATGCGCGCGGCGCGCCCGATCTCCGCGCCCTCGATGACGCAGTGGGCGTGCACCGTGACGTCATCGGCCACCATCGCGCGTGCAATGAGCGTGTTGGGACCGATGTGGACGCGGGCGCCGATGGTGAGCGGGCCTTCCAGGATGACATTGACGTCGATTATGCTGTCGGCGCCGATCTCCACAGGGCCGCGTGCATCGAACCGGTTCGGGTCGGCGATGGTCACGCCCTGGTCCATGAACGCGGCGGCGCAGCCCCGTTGGAAAATCCGTTCCAGACGCGCCAGGTCACCGCGCGTGTTCACACCCAGGATCTCCGTCGTGTCGTCGGGCTGAAAATCCAACACCGTCGCACCGTCGGCTACCGCGAGCGCTACGACGTCGGTCAGGTAGTATTCGTTCTGGGCGTTGTTCGCCTCGAGCCGCGCCAACCAGTCCGCCAGCGACCGCGCTGGTGCGCTCAAGAAACCGGTGTTCACCTCTGTGAGGGCTTTCTGTTCGGGGCTGGCATCACGCTCCTCGACGATCCCGACCACGCGTCCCTGACCATCCCTCAAGATCCGGCCATAACCCGTGGCGGGCTCGAGATCTGCGGTGAGCACGCTCAGGCCGTCGTCGGGCCCCACCAGTCGCCGCAAGGTGTCCGCATGGATCAACGGAACGTCGCCGTACAGCACCAGAACCCGCGACCCGTCGTCGATACCCGGCAACGCGACACGCAACGCATGCCCGGTACCGAGCTGTTCGCCCTGCAGCACCCAGTGGACATCTTCGCTACCCGGAAGCGCCCGCAACCGATTTCCGTCACGGCCGTACACCAAGTGGATGCGCTCGGGGCCGAGCGAACGCGCCGTCGTCAGTACATGTTGCAGCAGGGGTACGCCGCCCAGACGGTGCAACACCTTGGGCGTTTCGGAACGCATGCGCGTACCCTTGCCGGCGGCCAGAATGACAACCTCTAAGGCCATGACAACGTCACCGGAATTGTGTGCACGGTTTACACTATATCATCGGCGACGGTGCATATCGGAGACCGGGCCCGACGGCCGCGGCGTTGGCCGCTGCGAGTGCCGCGCGTCGACGGCAGGCGGCTTTGCCACGGCGACCCAATCGCAGATGCACGGCGGTAGCGACGCGACATTTCGAGTACGCGGTGTGCGGATCTGTAAAGCGCGGTGGGGCGTCAGCGGCGGCCGGCTTTCCGTAGTTTCTGGATCGCGCGTATCTGCGCGGCCGCCTGGACGAGCTCCGCCTTGGCCTGCGCCCACTCCTTTTCGGAAGCTTTGTCACGCATCGTCTGCTCGGCCTTTTTCTGCGCTTCCAGCGCCGCGGCTTCGTCGAGGTCCTTGGCGCGAATCGCGGTATCCGACAGCACCGTCACCACATGCGGCTGCACCTCCAGCAATCCGCCGGACACGAAGAAGAACAATTCCTCTCCCTCGGGGGTTTCGACACGCACTTCACCCGGTTTCAGTCGCGTAACCAGCGGCGCATGGCGCGGGTAGATCCCCACCTCGCCCATTTCCGCGGGCGCGTACACGACGGTAGCGTTCCCGGAATGGATTTCTTCTTCCGCGCTCACGATTTCAACTTTCAGAGTCATCGCCATAATGTGGTCACCCTTAAATGCGCGCCTGGATCACACGACGGTCTTGGCTTTCTCCTCGACTTCCTCGATGCCGCCGACCATATAGAAAGCCTGTTCCGGATACTGGTCCATTTCGCCGTCTACAATCATTCTGAAAGCGCGAACCGTGTCTTTGAGAGACACGTATTTTCCGGGACTGCCGGTGAAAGTCTCCGCCACGTTGAAGGGCTGAGACAGAAACCGCTGAATCTTACGCGCGCGTGCGACAATGAGTTTGTCTTCTTCAGACAACTCGTCCATCCCCAGAATCGCTATGATGTCGCGCAGTTCTTTGTAGCGCTGCAAGGTGCTTTGCACGGCGCGTGCTGTGTCGTAGTGGTCCTGGCCGACCACCAAGGGGTCCAGTTGGCGACTGGTGGAGTCGAGCGGATCCACCGCCGGATAAATGCCGAGTTCGGCGATCTGCCGTGACAACACGAGGGTCGCGTCCAGATGCGCGAAAGTCGTCGCAGGGGAGGGGTCGGTGAGGTCGTCAGCCGGCACGTACACGGCCTGGAACGAGGTGATCGACCCGGTGCGCGTGGACGTGATTCGTTCCTGCAGCACGCCCATTTCTTCCGCCAGTGTGGGCTGGTAACCCACCGCCGACGGCATGCGGCCGAGGAGTGCCGACACTTCGGTACCGGCCAGGGTATAGCGATAAATGTTATCGATGAACAAGAGCACGTCACGGCCCTCGTCGCGAAAGGATTCGGAGATCGTCAGCCCGGTCAACGCGACGCGCAGACGGTTCCCCGGCGGTTCGTTCATCTGGCCGTACACCAGCGCCACTTTGTCGAGAACGTTGGCTTCTTTCATTTCATGATAGAAGTCGTTGCCCTCGCGCGTGCGTTCGCCGACGCCGGCGAATACCGAATATCCGCTGTGCTCGATTGCGATGTTGCGGATCAATTCCATCAGCGTGACGGTCTTGCCCACTCCCGCGCCGCCGAACAGCCCTACTTTACCGCCCTTGGCGATGGGCATGATCAAGTCGATGACTTTGATGCCGGTTTCGAGGATCTCGATCGCCGGCGCCTGATCCGCGTAGGCCGGCGCGTCCCGGTGAATGGGCATAACATGGTCGGCGGCCACGGGGCCAGCCTCGTCCACTGGCTCTCCGAGCACGTTCATCACGCGTCCCAGGGTCCCCTCACCGACCGGCACCGAGATCGGCGCGCCCGTGTTCTGCACCGGAATGCCGCGCCGCAAACCATCCGTCGAGCCCATCGCGATCGTGCGCACGATGCCGTCACCCAACTGCTGCTGCACTTCCAGGGTCACTCCGGCGTCTTCGACCTTGAGGGCATGGTAAACCTTGGGCACGGATCCGCGCGGAAATTCTACGTCCACCACGGCGCCGATGATTTCGACTATGTTGCCGGTGCTCATGATTGCTTCCTCTCGATACTTTTGAATTCTGGGGGCCTAAACAGCGGCGGCGCCGCCGACGATTTCCGAAATCTCCTGGGTAATAGCGGCTTGCCGGGCCTTGTTGTAAATCAGCTGCAGTTCGTCAATGAGATTGCCGGCGTTGTCCGACGCCGCCTTCATGGCCACCATGCGCGCCGCTTGCTCGCAGGCGATGTTTTCGACCACGGCACGATAAATCAAGGACTCGATGTAGCGTTCCAACAGCGTGTCTAGCACGTCTTTGGCATCCGGCTCGTAGAGGTAGTCCCAATGCCGTTTTAGTTGCTCGTCATCGCCCGGCGGCAGCGGCAACAGTTGCACGACCGTGGGCGTCTGCGTCATCGTGTTTACGAATTCGTTGTGAATAATATACAAACGATCGATGCGCGCCTCGTCGTAGGCGTCGAGCATGGTTTTAATGGCGCCAATCAAATCGGTCAACTCCGGACGGTCTCCGAGGTGCGTTGCCTCCGACACCACGCTCAACCCAAGGCGCTTGAAAAACCCGAGAGCCTTGGCACCGATGACCGCCAGGTCGATCTCGACACCCTGTTCCCGATCCTTTTCCATCGCGCCGATCGCGGTGCGAAACATGTTGACGTTGAGTCCGCCACACAAGCCGCGATCCGTGGATACCAGAATGTAACCCACCCGCTTTACTTCGCGTTCCACGGTAAACGGGTGCTTGTACTCGTTATTGGCCTGCGCCAAATGCGTAATGACGTTCTGAATCTTGTCAGCATAAGGTCGCGCCGCCTGCATGCGGTCCTGCGCCTTGCGCATCTTGCTCGCCGCCACCATTTCCATGGCTTTGGTGATCTTCTGCGTGTTCTGTACGCTCTTGATTTTGGTGCGGATCTCTTTCGCGCCCGACATCGCCGGTCTCCTTTCGTCTACCAGGTTCCGTTTTGAACGAAAGACTTCACCGCGTTGTGTAATGCTTTTTCGATGTCCTCGCTGTACTCCTTGTCGGCGTTCATTTTGTCCAACACATCTCCATGTTCCGACTTCATGTAGGACAGCAGCGCTGCCTCAAAGTCCACGACTTTGTTGGTTTCGATATCGTCTACGTAGCCTTCGTTGACCGCGAACAACGTCACCGCCATTTCTGCGACCGACAAGGGTGAATATTGCCGCTGCTTCATCATTTCGGTGACGCGCTCCCCACGCTCCAGCTGTTTGCGCGTCGCCTCGTCGAGATCGGAGGCGAACTGCGAGAACGCCGCCAGCTCGCGGAACTGTGCCAGGGCCAACCGCACGCCGCCGCCGAGTTTCTTGATGAGTCCGGTCTGCGCCGCACCGCCGACCCGAGACACGGACAACCCGGCGTTGATGGCCGGGCGGATGCCGGCATTGAACAGGTCGGACTCGAGGTAGATCTGACCGTCGGTGATTGAGATGACGTTGGTGGGCACGAACGCGGAAACGTCGCCGGCCTGCGTCTCAATGATGGGCAGGGCCGTTAATGAACCGGTTTTGCCTGTGACTTTCCCGTCGGTGAGTTTTTCCACATAGTCCTCATTGACGCGCGCCGCGCGCTCCAGAAGCCGCGAGTGCAGATAAAACACATCGCCTGGGTAGGCTTCACGCCCCGGCGGCCTGCGCAGCAACAACGATACCTGACGATACGCCCAGGCCTGTTTGGTGAGGTCATCGTAGATGATCAGTGCATCCTGTCCCTGGTCACGAAAATATTCACCCATTGCACAGCCCGAATACGGAGCGATGTACTGCATAGCGGCCGATTCCGCAGCCGGTGCGGCGACTACGATGGTGTGTTCCATGGCGCCGTGCTCCTCGAGTTTGCGCACCACATTGGCGATCGAGGAGGCCTTCTGGCCGATGGCGACGTAGATACAGATCAGGTCCTTGCCCTTCTGGTTGATAATGGTATCGATGGCGACCGCGGTCTTGCCGGTCTGTCGGTCGCCGATGATCAGCTCGCGCTGACCGCGGCCGATCGGCACCATGGCGTCGATGGATTTGAGTCCCGTCTGCACCGGTTCAGAGACCGATTTTCTGGCGATAACACCGGGCGCCACTTTTTCGATCGGCGATGAGGTTTGCGTATCGATCGGGCCTTTCGCATCGATGGGCGAGCCCAGCGAATCGACCACCCGCCCGATCAGTGCCTCCCCCGTGGGAACCTCGAGGATACGTCCGGTGCACTTGACGGTGTCGCCCTCGGTGATGTGCTCGTAGTCTCCCAGGATCACCGCGCCCACTGAATCCTGTTCGAGGTTCAGCGCAAGACCGAATGTGTCGCCCGGAAACTCCAACATTTCCCCCTGCATGGCGTCCGCCAGACCGTGAATACGCGTGATACCGTCGGTGAGGCTCACCACCGTACCCTCGGTACGGGCCTCGGCGACGGCTTCAAAATTCTTGATCCGTTCCTTAATCAGCTCGCTAATTTCAGATGGATTCAGTTGCGTGGTCATAGCGTGTTCCTCAAAAGTTGTTCTGTTCCGCTCAACGCGCGAGGCTGGAGGCGAGTTTTTGCAAGTGCCCGCGCGCCGATCCGTCGATTACCAGGTCTCCGGCGCGTACGATGGCGCCGCCGAGCAGCGTCTCGTCGCGGCGCACCTTGAGGTTGACCTTGCGTCCCAGCCGCTTCTCGAGCCCGGCGGCGAGCTTAGCCAGCTGTGCTTCGGTCACCTCCTGGGCCGAGACCACCTCGGCCTCCACCGTACCCTGCGCCGCGGCGCGCAATGTTTCGAATTGCGCTGCGATGGCCGGAAGGGCTTCGAGGCGATCGTTCTGGACGACGAGCCTGATAAAATTGCGAACTTCCCCCGCGACACGGTCTTTCGCGATATCGTCGATCAACTGACTGATCTGCTGCCGATCGATCCTGGGATTTTGCGCCAGCGCTTCGATGGCAGGATCGCCCGCCACCTGCGCCAGGAAGCCCAACGCTTCGGACCAAGCGTCGAGGTCTCCGGCGTCCTGGGCCAACTCGTACACCGCGTGAGCGTACGGCCGTGCTATTTGGTCTATACCGGCCATGACGTCAGAGTTGGGTCACCAGGTCGTCGAGCAGCTTGCCGTGGGTGCCGCCATCGATTTCCTTCTCCAGTATCTGGCCGGCGCCGGTGACTACCAACGATGCCAATTGCCCACGTAAGGCTTCGCGCGCTTTGTGCGCCTGTTGCTCGATCTCGGACTGTGCGGCTGATAGGATGCGCTCGCCTTCCTCTTTCGCCTCGTTCTTGGCTTCCTCGATGATCTCGCTACGGCGTTTCTCTGCGCTGTTGAGTATGTCCTGCGCTTGGCTTTTGGCTTCGGCGATAATCTGCGTGGCGCGCTTCTGCCCCAGCTCCTGCTCCTGTTGGCCGCGCTCCGCAGCCGCCAACCCGTCAGCGATGGTTTTCTTTCGCTCCGCGAGCGCATTCATGATCGGCGGCCACACGTATTTCATGCAGAACCACACGAACACGAAGAATGCGATGCTCTGGCCAATCAACGTTAGATTGATATTCATGCTTGGAGTCCTATGGCTAGTCGCAACAAGTCGAGCGTCTTTATCCGCCCACGACTGCAAACAGGATGTACAAGGCTATCGCTACACCGATGATCGGAATCGCGTCCACCAGACCCATAACGATGAAGAACTGGGTACGCAGCATGGGCAGCAATTCAGGCTGGCGGGCGATGCCCTCCAGAAAACGGGCGCCCAGCACGCCCACGCCTACGCCCACGCCCACGCCCGCCAAACCCAGCAGGACAGATCCGGCTACGTAGAGCAATGCTTGAGGTAAGTCCATACTCGTCTCCTATCTAATGAGGTTTTTCTAACAACGATGCCGATGCGATCAGTGCTCGTGGTGGGCCATGTCCAGGTACACCACCGTCAGCGTCATGAAGATGAAGGCCTGTAACAGCACGATCAAAATGTGGAATACGGCCCACGCCCATTGCAGGGCGCCGCCCATGAGACCCAGAATCCAGCCGCCGCTGAACAACAGCGCAATCAGGATGAAGATCATTTCCCCGGCGAACAGGTTGCCGAACAAACGCAGCGACAGTGACACCGGCTTCGCGATCAGGCTGATCCCTTCGAGGAAAAAATTGACCGGGATGAACAGAATCTTCAGTACCGGATTGGCGGCCTGAAAGGGCTGCATGGTCAGCTCGGACGCGAAACCGATCGGGCCTTTTATTTTGAAGCTGTAGTACAGCACCAGGAAAAACACGCCGAACGCCATGCCGAATGTGGCGTTGGGATCCGTCGTGGGCACCACTTTGAAAAATACGTGGTGAGGATCGGCGCCGAAGACATGCTCGCCGATGAATTGCGCGGTGAGCGGTAGCCAGTCGACGGGCACCAGGTCCATGGTGTTCATGAGCAGCACCCAGACAAATAGGGTCAACGCCAATGGTGCGACGAGGTCGTTTTTTGCGGTGAACGAACCGCGCACGTTCTCGTCAATGAACTCGACCACCCATTCGATGAAATTCTGCAGCGGCCCGGGCTCCCCGCTGTGCATGCTTCGCGCAACTTTTCGAAACAACCAAAGAAACGCGGCCCCCAGAACAATTGACCAAAGCATGGTATCCACGTGAATCGCCCAAAACCCCATTTCCTTGGCTTCCTGTGCCGAATGGGCGAAGCCCCAACCGCCGTCGGGGTGCCGACCGAACGCGAGATTTTGTAAGTGGTGCTTGATGTACTCGTTGGAGGTTAGGGTTTCGCTGGCCATCGTTCGTTAGTTGTCTGTTTTCGTAGGAACGCTCTCTGCATAAACCGCCGTGGCAATCAAGCCCGCGACCAGCGTGATGCTGAAAACGCCGATAAACGCGATGATATTTATCGGCTCGACCATGGCGAACGTGACCGCACACAAACCGCCGATCACCACCACCTTGCCGACTTCGGCACGATATACGTTGGCGAGCTCCCGGTCCGGCGACCCCTGGTTATCGAAACCAAAAATACGCCAACTTGCGTAGGTCGTCGCAACCAGGTTCACCAGCCCCCCCAGTACTGCCGAATAAGCGGCGGGGCGGTCGAATACGGCGATCGCCAGGGATACCCCGAGAGTCACGGCCGACTGAACCGCCAAGACGTTTTTCAGAGGCGAGAAACGGGGCGCTTTGTTGGCGGTGATGCGCATCGGGGCTCACGAATTCCTGTCCCTATGACAAAGACGCGGCCTAAGCGGCCGCCTCTTGAGCTCGCATATCGCTTGGCTGCGCTGCAACAAGGCCGCGAAGTATAAGAGAGACCCATAGGCGGGTCAATATAGGGGGATAAACCAGGATTATTACGCGCGGTCTGGTGATCTACAACAGTCGTTCGACGATGCCGTCGAGTTCGTCCAGACCATGGTACTCAATGACGAGCTGGCCTTTTTTCGCCCCGTGGCGTATCGACACCTTGGCGCCAAGCGCCATCGCCAGCCGCTCTTCCAGCCGCTGCACGTCGGGATCCACGGGCGTCGCGACGCGCGCCTTGGTGCGTGGTGCGCGGCCCTGGCGACGGCGCACCAACTCTTCGGTCTCGCGCACCGACAAACGTTTCGCCACCACTTCGTTGGCGGCGAGATCCTGATCGGGCCCGGACAATCCCAGCAGGGCGCGCGCGTGGCCCATTTCGATACGCCCTTCCTCCAACAGGCGCCGCGGCGCGGGGTTCAGCGTCAACAGCCGCAACAGGTTGGTCACCGCCGCCCGCGAACGGCCCACCCCGGCGGCGATCTGCTGGTGAGTCAATCCGAATTCGTCGAGCAGACGCCGTAACCCTCCCGCCTCCTCAATGGGGTTCAAGTTCTCGCGTTGAATGTTTTCAATCAGGGAAATGACCAGCGCATCTTCATCGGCGATGTTCCGCACAATCACCGGTACCCGGTCCAGACCCGCCATCTGAGCCGCGCGCCAGCGGCGCTCACCGGCAATGATTTCGTAACCGTCGGTCGTTAATTCACGGACCACGATGGGTTGCACAATCCCTTGCGTCTTGACCGACTGCGCGAGATCCGCGAGCGATTCTTCGCCCATCCGAGTGCGGGGCTGGTACTGGCCGCGGCGCAAGGCTTCCACCGGCAGCTCGCGGATTTCACCACCTTGCGGATCACGGTGTTCGCCGAGGAGCGCATCGAGGCCGCGGCCCAACCGTGGTTTGCGGGTTGGTGTCACGCGGCGTGCTCGCGGCGCAAAATTTCGCCGGCCAGGGCCAGGTACGCTTGTGCACCTTTGGACTTTTCGTCGTACGCGATCACCGCCTTACCGTAACTGGGTGCCTCCGCAAGCCGCACATTGCGGGGGATAATGGTGCGGTACACTTTATCACCAAAATGCCGTCGTAGTTGATCGGATACTTCGTTGGAGAGCGTGTTGCGGCCGTCGAACATGGTGCGTAACAAACCCTCGATGCGTAACCGCGGATTCAAAGTCTCCCGAATCTTCCGGATGGTGGTGATCAACGCCGTCAAGCCTTCCAGAGCGAAGTATTCGCACTGCATGGGAATGATCACCGCATCGGCGGCCACCAACGCATTGATGGTCAAAACATTCAGGGCCGGAGGGCAATCTATGAATACGTAATCATACGCCTCGCGTACGCTCGCCAGCGCCAAGCGCAGTTTCAGTTCGCGACCGATTTCGTTGACGAGTTCCACCTGCGCGCCGGACAGATCCGCATTCGCGGGTACCAGATCAAACCCCGCGTCGGTGACGAGCTTCGTGTCACTGATTTCCGCAGTGCCAATCAACACGTGATAGATGGTCTTCGCCACTTCGCCCTTCTCCACCCCGCTGCCGACCGTGGCGTTGCCCTGGGGATCCAGGTCGATCAACATGATCTTGCGGCGGGTGCGTGCCAGCGACGCAGCCAGGTTGATGCCCGTCGTGGTTTTCCCTACGCCCCCTTTCTGGTTAGCGACCGCAATGACTTTTCCCATGACCTCATCCGTTGTTTGCCTGACTGTCTGGCAGCTCTAGCACAATTACGTGACGTGGGGCGTGGACGCCCGGAACTGAAACCGGTTCTATGCTTGCCTTGGTGTATGCCGACCGGGGGACCTGCGCAAGCTCGCTATCGGGGTGTGCACCCTTGGGAACCACCACCCGTCCGCCGGGCCGACACAGGTGGCCGGCACTGGTCAGGAGGCCGGACAATGACCCAAAAGCACGCGCCACAAGCGTATCAAATTTCACCGTCGGTCGGTATGCCGACGCGTCCCGCGAGACGATCTCGCAACCGAGCCCCAACACCGCATTCGCATGGATCAGGAACTGGGCGCGCTTGTCACGTCGCTCGATCAGGGTGACTTGCCTATCGGGGCCGGTAAGCGCCAATGGCACACCGGGGAAGCCGGCGCCACTGCCGACGTCCGCCACGCGGCGGCCTCGCACATAGGGTATAAGGACCAGGCTGTCCAGCAACAGGTGAACCACCATCTGTTCCGGGTCGCGAAACCCGGTCAGGTTCTGGGCACGATTCCACTTTGCCACGAGCGCCAGGTGGTCGAGCATCGACGACTGGACCTCGCGCGCCACGGTCATGCCCATCTCCGCCAGGCCCCGTGCCAAAAGCCGCTCCAGCGCCGCGGCCCGACGCGCCACGGTCACACTCGGCGCCGGATTGACGGCCGCTCAGCTTACTCCTTCTGCGTCGCTTTATCCGTCAGCGCATTCAATGCGTTGGTCATTTTTCCAATCACCGCCTCATTCGACACGGCGTGTCGATCAGCGAGATACTGCGGGCGATTGTACGCCAACCACACCTTGCCGTCCGCGTCCTCGAAGACCAGCGCCTTCATGGGCAGATCGATGCCCACCGTCTGTTGGCTGGCCATGAGTGGGGTGCCCATTTTGGGATTACCGAAGATGAGCACTTGAGTGGGTCGCAGCGCCTGTTCGACCTTCTGCGCGCCCGCGGCATGGTCGATACGCGTAAAGACGGTAAGCCCCTTTTTCTTCAGAATGCCTTCCAGCCGGTCCAGCGTTTCCGTCACACCGTAAGCGCTCTGCTTGATCATCAACCCATTGTCCGCCGTCGCCAGACCGGACAAGCACAAAAGCCCGATTATCGCCGTTAGCGCCACACTTCGTTTCATCCGATCACTCCTTAAAATTAACTGAAGTTGCAAACACGTTGGTCATTGACGGCCCGATACGGGCCGTTGCCCCGGCGACGCATAGACCGCCTGCGGCTTTAGAAAATTTCCACGAATTCGAGCTCCACGCCGGCCATTTCGATGACGTCGCCGTCGTGCAGCAAACGGTTCGGGCCACCCGGCGCCTCCCCGTTGATCGCCGGCACCGGCGACCGCACCCCGGCGCTCAGAAAGAACCCGGCGCGATCCCGCCGAATGACTGCCACCTCTCCTCGTGGGCGGCCGACTGTCACCTTCGATTTGGTGATGTCGAAACCGCGACCGCGCGCCGGCCCGGTGAGCACCGTTAAACGACCGAACTTGAGGCCCGAACGCGGCGCCAGGCCGCGCGCGTCACGGGTCCCCGCCGCTAACCCGGCCAGGTGGTCCTCATGCTCGGCAAGCTTGGCACCGCACAGGTATTGGAATTCGTGACAACCCACGGCCATACAGTCACCGTTGTGCAACCGCTCCCGGTCCATTACGCGCCGGCCGTTGACGTAGGTGCCCACTTCGGCGCCCAGATCCTCGACATAGGCGTGATCGGGGAGTGTAACAATGATCGCGTGCCGCGGCGCCACTTCGGCGCCGGCAACATGGATATCGCAGTCGGACGCGCTGCCCAGTACGACACGGTGTCCGTCGAGGAGTCGTTCGCGACCATCGAACAGCGCGATCAGTCTGGCGGGTCCGTCGAGCTGTACGGTCTCAGAACCCATGGCGTCAGGCAGCGCTGGAGATCGCGTGCCGCTTCAAGTGCACCAGCAGTAGCGAGATCGCGGCCGGCGTAACGCCAGAAATTCGTGCCGCCTGACCGACGGTCGTCGGCCGGTACGCGGAGAGTTTCTCACAAGCCTCGGTCGACAGGCCGCGCACCGAAGCGTAATCCATATCCATCGGCAGTAGCGTGTCCTCGTGGCGGCGCTGGCGTTGGATCTCGCGCTGCTGGCGTTCGATGTACCCGGCGTAGCGGGCCTCGATTTCCAGTTGTGTTCCGACGCGCGGATCGCCGCTGGGGCTACCCACGCCGGGCAAGCTCATCAACGCACGGTACGACACCTCCGGACGCCGCAACAAATCCAGGAGCGTGGTTTCGCGGGTCAAGGCCTGACCCAGAACCCGTTCGTATTCGGCGTCAGCGATCTGACCCGGGCGCACCCACGTCGTCCGTAACCGGTGGCGTTCAGCCTCCACCGCGTCGCGCTTTCGCCCGTACGCCTCCCAGCGACGGTCGCCGACCACGCCCAGACGCCGTCCGATCTCCGTCAAGCGCAGGTCAGCGTTATCCTCGCGCAGCAGTAACCGGTGTTCGGCGCGCGAGGTAAACATCCGGTACGGTTCGTTGGTCCCGCGCGTGACGAGATCGTCGATCATGACGCCGATGTAAGCTTCATCGCGTCGCGGCCACCAGGGATCTAGGTCGAGCGCCGCCCGTGCAGCATTGATGCCGGCCACCAGGCCCTGACCGGCGGCCTCCTCGTAGCCGGTGGTGCCGTTGATCTGGCCGGCGAAGAACAAGCCACCGACGGGTTTCGTCTCCAGCGACGGTTTGAGCCCGCGCGGGTCGAAATAATCGTACTCGATCGCGTAACCGGGCCGCGTGATTCGCGCGTTTCGAAAACCCCGTATGGTACGGATGAAACGCTGCTGCACGTCGAACGGCAGGCTGGTGGAAACGCCGTTCGGATACACCTCCGTGGTATCCAGTCCCTCCGGCTCGATGAAGACCTGGTGCGTATTTCGGTCCGCGAAGCGCACTACCTTGTCTTCGATGGACGGGCAATAGCGTGGTCCGGTCCCATCGATCGCGCCGGTAAACAGGGGCGACCGGTCCAAAGCTTCGCGGATCAGTGCGTGCGTGTGTGGGTTGGTGTGCGTGATGTGGCACGCCACCTGGCGCGGCGGGTCGTGCGCGGTGGCGAGGTAGGAGAACACAGGAATCGGCACATCGCCGGGCTGGGGTTCGAGGGCCGCGAAGTCGATGCTGCGCCCATCCAGACGCGGCGGCGTGCCGGTCTTCAAACGATCGACCCGCAAGGGCAGCGCGCGCAACCGTTCCGCGAGCACGATGGCCGGCGCCTCTCCGGCGCGGCCGCCGGCATACTGGGTGAGCCCGACGTGGATGCGGCCGCCGAGAAAAGTGCCGGTCGTCAGTACCACGGCACGCGCCCGGAACTCGACCCCGAGTTGCGTCGCTACGCCCACCGCACGATCGCCGTCGACCAGGAGATCGTCCACCGACTGCTGAAACAGGCTCAAGCCGGGTTCGGTTTCCAGCGCGCGCCGTACCGCGAGTTTGTAAAGGGTGCGGTCGGCCTGTGCGCGCGTCGCCCGCACCGCCGGTCCTTTACGTGCATTCAACGTCCGGAAATGAATCCCGCTTTCGTCGATGGCGCGCGCCATGATCCCGTCCAGGGCGTCGATCTCCTTGACGATGTGCCCTTTGCCGATACCGCCGATGGCGGGATTGCACGACATTTGGCCGACGGTTTCGATATTCTGCGTCACCATCAAGGTGCGCGCGCCCACTCGCGCCGCCGCCAGCGCCGCCTCCACACCTGCGTGGCCACCGCCGACTACGATGACATCGTAATTTTCGGATACACTCGTCATCTCCACGTCGCCATCAACGAATTCTCAAACGGAAGCGAAATCTTAAAACTTCCCTCGATCGAATCATACCGCCCAGTCGCGAACCGTCTACACTTGAAGAAAGTCTTGCATTCATGGTTGTGTGAGCCTGGCACCGCTAGACCGGAGCGTTTTTCGGTTTTATCCATAAATCAACAACTTGCGTATTGGATGAAGGTGTTGTCCGTATCGCGGGGGGCGAACTGGGCCGGCCCGTCGCGGTCGGAAACGCGTGAGCGCCTCGACTACCGCTGAGGAGGAACCCGAGACCCCGTGAGTACCGCCGCCCTACCAGAAGCCGGCGACCGTGGCGCCCGCGCGCTGACCGAGCGCGCGCTTGCGCGCATGAACGCCATTATCCTCGGTAAAGACCGCGCGGTGCGCTTGGCGTTTTGCGGGCTGCTGGCGCGCGGTCACCTGTTGATCGAGGACGTACCCGGGGTCGGCAAGACGACTCTGGCTCACGTGTTGGCCACCGTCCTCGGTCTGCCATTCACGCGTATCCAGTTTACCAGCGATCTGTTGCCGGCCGATATCATCGGCGTGTCGGTATTCGACAGCGAGGCGCACCGATTCACGTTTCATCCCGGCCCGATTTTCTCGTCGGTGGTGTTGGCCGACGAAATCAACCGTGCCACACCGAAGACGCAGAGCGCACTGCTGGAAGCGATGGAAGAACGCCAGGTGTCGGCGGAAGGGGAGACGCGCCCCCTCCCAACACCGTTTTTCGTCATCGCGACCCAGAATCCCCGCCACCAGATCGGCACTTTTCCGTTGCCCGAATCGCAGCTCGACCGGTTTCTGATGCGCATCACACTGGGGTTCCCGGACCAAGGGGCGGAGCGTCGCCTGCTGAAAGGGCGCGACCGACGGGCGCTCGTCAAGAATACCGCGCCGGTGATGAACGATGAGCGACTCACGCAGCTACAACGTCGCATCGAACACGTCACACTGTCCGACGCGATCCTGGACTACGTGCAGGCTCTACTCGATGCCACCCGTAGTGTCTCGTACCTGGCGTATGGGTTATCACCGCGCGCCGGTCTGGCACTGACGCACGCGGCGCGCGCTTGGGCATTTTTGGACGGTCGCGATTTGGTGTTGCCGGAAGACGTCCAGGCCGTCGCCCCCGCCGTACTCGGCCACCGTCTGCTGCCGGGAGAGTCCGTCGCTCACTCGGACGGCGGCGAACTGGCCCAGCGTTTGTTGCGGGAAGTCGCGATCCCATAAACCGCAGGAACGATCGATGGATCGGGTACTCGACCGGCGCCAGCTCTACATGCTACCGACCCGCGCCGGGCTCCTCTTCGCTCTGGTTCTCGTCGCCATGCTGCTCGCCGCAGTCAACTACAACAACGGCTTGGCGTACCTGTTTACGTTTCTGCTCAGCGGGGTGGCCATCGTCTCCATGCTGATCACGCACCGTAACCTGTCCGGGTTACGCATCGCGCTGGGTCCCGTGGACCCGGTATTCGCGGGTGAACGCGCGAGTTTCCCCGTGGTGTTGAAGAACCACACGCCGCGCTCGCGTTTCGCGGTGTGGGTGCTCGCCGATCGAGAGGCCCACGACATGGACCTGCCCGCCGGGGCCGCCGGCACCGCGTCGGTCAGCGTCGCTGCACCGCGGCGTGGATATCTGGCGTGCCCGCCGATCATCGTGTCCACCGCCTATCCTCTGGGCCTGCTCTTCACTTGGTCGCGCAAGCAGCGCCCGGGCGGGCGCTGTCTGGTGTACCCGGCCCCCGGCCCGCCTCGGCCGTTGCCGATCGCGCCGCACCGGGCACGCTACCAAGCGCCGGGCTCGCACCCGGAAGGGGATGATTTTGCCGGGTTGCGCGGCTACCGTGCCGGCGACCCACCACGCCACATTCATTGGAAGTCGGCGGCGCGCGGCCAGCCGCTACGCGTCAAGCAGTTCGCCGGAGCGGGCGGTGGCAGCGTGTGGCTCGATTGGCACGCGGTCCCGGAGCGCGATGTGGAGGCGCGGCTCGCGCAATTGTGCCGCTTCGCGCTGGACGCGGAGACCGCGGGCGCCGAATACGGGCTGCGCCTGCCGGGGGTCGAAATCCCGCTTGGACAGGGCGCTGCGCACTTGCATCGCTGTCTTTCGGCACTCGCGCTGTGGGGCGGCGATCGTGCTTAGGTTCGGTCGTATTCGTCCGCCGGATCACCATCCGAGCCGCTACGCCATTAATTGCCTGTTGTTCGCCGCCTTGGCCGTATTGAGCTTTCACGTGCAGCACTTGCCGGTGTGGCTGCTAGCCACTGTGCTGGGACTCATCGCCTGGCGTTACCTGATCGACAACCACGGCTACCGGGTACCGTGGCGGGGGTTGCGGTTTCTGCTCACCGTCGTCATCGCGATCCTGGTGCTAAAGCAATACGGCACCTTGCTCGGCCGCGATGCCGGCGTTGGGTTTCTGGTCGCGCTGACCGGATTGAAACTCTTGGAGACCCAGCGTTTGCGCGATTACCTACTGACCGTTTTTCTGCTCTACTTCCTGACCCTGAGCGCGTTCTTGTTCTCGCAGAATCTCGCCGCCGGGGGCTACGCGCTGGTGGTGGGGGCATTGACGACCGTGGCGCTCACCCAACTGTCGCATTCCGGCGCCTTGCCGCTGCGCCACAGTGCCCGCTTGACGGCCCACTTGGTCGTGATGGCGCTCCCGCTGGTGGCCATTCTGTACGTGTTGTTTCCACGCATACAGGGCAGCCTGTGGGGACTGCCGCAGGATGCGTTCGCCTCGCAAACCGGTCTCACCGACGAGGTCACGCCGGGCTCGATCAACACGCTGCTCGAGAACGACAAAGTCGCGTTTCGCGTGGAATTTGCCGGGCGGCCGCCGCCGGCCGCGGACTTGTACTGGCGCTCCCTGGTGCTGAGTGTGACCGACGGCCACCGTTGGCGGCGCGGTCCCCGCTACCTCGACGGCGTTGCCGGGCTGGAGTTCGAACGGCTCGGGGCGGTACAGCGCTACACGGTGAGCTACGAACCGACCGATAAGAACTGGCTGGTGGCTTTGGATTGGCCGGCGACCGTCCCGCCGCGCGTCCGCGCGCGCTCCGGCTTTCTGCTGGAAGCGCAAAAGCCGGTGCGCCAGCGTTTTCGCTACACCGTGTCGTCCTATCCCCGGCACCGCTCCGGGCCGCTATCCAACGTCGAGCGGCGCCACAACCTCAAGTTCGCAACATCGACCAGCGCGCGCGTGGAAGATTTGGTCGCTACCTGGGTCGGCGCCGCCGCGCATCCCGCCGAGATTGCCGACGCGGCCCTCAATCACTTCCGCGCGCAGGATTTCGCCTACACCCTCACGCCCCCGCTGCTCGGCGATCGATCGCTGGACGAGTTCCTGTTCGACACCCGCCGTGGGTATTGCGAGCACTACGCATCCGCGTTCACGAGCCTCATGCGTCTGGCCGGCATACCCGCGCGTTTGGTGGTGGGGTTTCAAGGCGGCGAATGGAACGCGGCCGGCGAGTACTTGATCGTGCGCCACTCCGACGCGCATGCCTGGTCCGAGATCTGGCTCCCCGAGCGCGGGTGGACACGGGTTGATCCCACCGCCGTCGTCGCCCCGGAACGTATCGAATTCGGCATCGAAGCACTGCGTCAATTGAGCGCTCGCGGCGCTGAGTTCGGGCAGCTCCCCGCGGACGCCGTACGTCGACTGATGAGTGGGTCGTGGTGGAAGCACGCCGTCGAGGACGTGCGCCTGACATGGGATGCGATTAATACCGCCTGGAACAACTGGGTGATGGCGTATGGTCCCGAGCGCCAGCGCGAGTTTTTGGCGCGGCTCGGCCTCGCATCCTGGGGTTGGGGCGAGATGGTAGCGCTAATGTCCGCGTCGGTGGCGGCAATTACGGCGCTGTGGGCGGCGCTGTTGTGGGTGCCCCGCGAGCGGCCCGACCCAGCAGTCAGCGCGTATCGCCGCTACACGCGCAAGCTTGCCGGCATCGGCCTGCCGCGCGCACCCGCCGAAGGCCCGCTCGACTACTGCCGGCGCGCGCGCGCGGCCCGGCCGGATCTCGCTCGGCAACTGACATTGATCACCGACCTTTACATCCGTTGCCGATATGCCGCCACCCCACCGCCGCGCGCCGCACAAGCTTTGCAAGTGGCGGTGCGCGCGTTCTCGCCAAGCCGGCGCACCTAAAGCGGCGACACCCGTAGCCCTGGCCAACCCCCAAAACCGGTCGGTAGGCGGGTCTTGCCCAGTGCCGGGACCTGCGGTCATCGGTCGCTCGCCAGCCCACCGGGCCGGGACCGCCGCACGGCAACCGCGGCCGGCCCGATTGTATTGTCCCCGGCGTTCGCGCCACAATGACACTGAACGTTCTGATTCACAGATTACCCAGCGATAGGAGACCCACTATGCGCGCACTACTGACAGCATGCTTCATCGGTACGGTCGGTGTACAGGCCGTGCTGGCCGAAGAAAGCCGTATCGCATTCCCGAGCGGATACGCGAATTCATTCACCAACTACTTGAGCTTGGACCGTACGCAAAATCCGGATCAGGTCATTCGCTTGTTTGCGAACGAGATTGCCGTTGAGGGAGTCAGGAAAACCGGCGAGTTCCCGGACGGCTCAGTACTGGTCGCGGAGATCTACAAAGCCAAGAAAGACGATCAGGAACAGGTCATCGAAAGCAGTCTCGGGCGACGCGTCCGCGATCAGTTCGCACTGGTGGCGGTGATGGAAAAACAGAAAGGCTGGGGTGCGGCGTTTCCCGACGGGTTGAAAAACGGCGACTGGGACTTCGCGGCCTTCAAGCCCGACGGTTCGATGGTGGAAAAAGACTTAAACGCATGTCGCGCGTGCCACGCACCGCTGACCGATCTCAGGCACGTGTTCTCGTACGAGCACCTACGGTAAATCCGCGCCAAACCATTCTCTTTTTCGCGGATTGTTTACGCGGAGCTCCGATGCAAGACTACGATCGATTAACGAAGCGTCTGTCGGCCCCCGCCGACCTGCGAAGATGCGGGAAACGGGGTGGGGCGCATCGCATGCTCGATAAACCTTTGTGTTTCTCTCGTACTCGCGAAGAGATAAAGATTTTGTCGTCCGTTTGTACGTTGGTGGAAACCGAGTTGGCGATCTATTCCTAAGCACCCTAAGCGACGCTTCAAAGTCAGTAGAACTATGTCTTGCGCATACAGAGGTTGGTGACGAGCGGTTGAGGGTTGCGCGAAATTTCAAAAATGTTCGAGAAATCTGGAAGGATCACTATGCGTGGAATAGCAGGGTTTAAGCGAGATCGACCGGACGTGTGGGTAAAGCAACCACTGAGGCCAGATGCTGATTTGTAACTGCCTCTAGCAGGCTGATGAAAACTCCGTTTTTCACAGCCTGCGGTGTGGTACAGGGAGGTACCACCAGTTTTCGAGCACGCAAGTGCTTGAAAAATGGAGCAAGCCGCGGACACGCGCCGCGGCGCAGCGTACTGAAAGAGTCCAGGACGGACTCTTTCAGCGACCTGCTAGTGTCAATTTTACTGCTTTAACAGACGATCAAGATGGTTCAGTGGCGAGTGTAGAATCGAGTCCGTGGCGTAAGAGAAAAGGACTGATGGCGTGTCACTTAATAGTGGGGTTGCAGAGGCATTCGGGCTGACATATACACCTTGATTCGCGTGCCACATAGAGACACCTACCGTGCAGTGGCGATTCTAACGCTGTCTCCACCGCCCACTCGGATACACCGACACCCGTTACTACTTACCGATACAGAACGACGCGAAAATACGTTCCAGCAGGTCTTCGCTGGTGAAAGTGCCAGTGATTTCCGACAGGCTCTGTTGCGCCAGGCGCAGTTCCTCGGCCACCAGTTCCAGGGTTTGCGGAAACAAGCCGGCAGCCTCCTGCACGCGTTGCTGCGCGCGCTCCAGAGCGTCCACGTGCCGACGGCGCGCGATGAACCCGGTCTCCGCGGCGGGCCGTACGCCGGCCGCTTGGGCCAAACGCGCTTTGAGCGTGGGGATGCCCGCCCCGGTCGCCGCGGACACCGCGATTTCCACCGGGTGGCGGGCGCCGATCTCGCCCGGCGGGCGGCCCGACAGATCGATCTTGTTGCGCACCACGGTGACCGCCACCGCATCGGGAAGCGAGATCGGTGCGTCCTGTCCGTCGTCCGATTCTTGGGTGTCATCGCACACCCACAGACAATGATCCGCTTCCGCCACCGCGCGACGCGCGCGCCGCACGCCTTCACTCTCCACCCGGTTGCCGGTGTCGCGTAAACCCGCGGTATCCAGCAGCGACACCGGGAGCCCGGCAATGTGGATGGATTGCTCGATGACGTCGCGCGTAGTGCCAGGCGCGGTATCCACGATCGCCCGCTGCGACTCCGACAAGCAATTCAGCAGGCTCGATTTCCCCACGTTCGGCGCGCCCAGGAGCACGACGCGTAACCCGGCGTTGATCAGATAACCCTGGCGGCCCGCATCGAGCAACGCGGCAAGGCGCCGTGCAATATCGGCCAGCGCCGCCCGCATCTGTGCGTCTTCGATCACTTCGATATCCTCGTCCGCAAAATCGATGTTCGCCTCGACCTGCGTCCGCAGCGCGACGACCGCCTCGACAATCTCGTTGACGCGCGCGGAAAACGCACCGCTCATCGACTGCATGGCGGCGCGCACCGCGGCCTGGCTGGCGCTGTCGATCAGGTCGGCAATGGCTTCCGCTTGCACCAGATCGATCTTGCCGTTCAAGAACGCCCGCTCGGAGAACTCGCCGGGACGCGCGAGCCGCGCGCCCAGCTCGAGCACGCGCGCGATCAGCATATCCACCACCACCGGACCGCCGTGGCCGTGTAATTCCAGCACGTCCTCGCCGGTGAATGAGCACGGTGCCGGGAAGAACAAGGCGATTCCGCGGTCCAGGGGCGCGCCGTCGGCGCCGAGAAAGGGTGCGAATTGCGCGTGGCGTGGCGCCGGTACCCGGCCGAGCAAGGCAGTCGCAATGTGCGTGGTGGCGGGGCCGGAGAGACGCACGACGGCGATGCCGCCGCGCCCCGCGGGCGTCGCCGGTGCCACGATGGTGTCCGGGTCCGTCATTAGGAAGCGGGGAGGCCGGTATTGAGCGTGGACACCGGCCTTATGTCGTGGGCGCTCCCAGGGTCTTGTTGATATACCATTGTTGCGCGATGGACAGCACGTTATTCACCAGCCAGTACAGCACCAGACCGGCCGGGAAATACAGAAACAGCACCGTGAAAACCACCGGTAATGCCATCATGATTTTTTTCTGCATCGGGTCGAGCGGCGCCGGATTCAAAAACTGCTGTGCGACCATGGTGAGCCCCATCAGGATGGGTAACACGAAATACGGATCTTTCGTCGACAGATCCTGGAGCCACAGAGCAAACGGCGCCTGTCTCAGCTCCACGCTTTCCAGCAGCACCCAATACAACGCAATGAACACCGGTATCTGAATCAGAATCGGTAAACAGCCTCCGAGCGGGTTGATCTTGTCCTTCTTGTATAGCTCCATCATCGCCTGATTCAGTTTCTGACGATCGTCCCCGTATCGTTCCTTGAGCGTTTGTAGCCGCGGCTGGAGTTTTTTCATCTTCGCCATCGACTTGTAGCTCGCGGCCGACAAAGGATAGAAGGCGAGCTTGATGAGCACGGTAAGGATGATAATCGCCCAACCCCAGTTACCGATCAGGGCATGGATCCGGTCGAGCACCCAGAACAGGGGCGCCGATACCGGCGTCAACCAACCGTAGTCCACGGTGAGGTCGAAGCCTTCGGCTTTTTCAGCCAATCGATCCTGTTCTTTCGGACCGGCATACAACGTCGTCGCGAGAGTGCCTTGACCACCGGGCGGGATTAACGTCGGTTCGAGGGTTTTATAGCCGATATGATAGCGGGGTCCACCTCCCGTGCGTTGGACATGGGTGTAGAACTGGTAGCTGGCGGAATCCTGAGGGAACCACGCCCCGACGAAATAGTGCTGCAGCATCGCCACCCATCCCCATTCGACATTCTTGGCGAGATCGGCGTCGTCCATATCGGAAAAGTCGACTTTGTCGAACCGGTCCTCTCGGGTGTAGATGGCGCCGCCCGTATAGCTCGGGACGACGCCGAAAATACCGAAGCTGCCTTCCGGCACGACTTGCGTGCGCGCAAACTGCGCGTACAGGAATCCCGACCAGGGCTGATCGGTCTGGTTGGTCACTTGAAATGCCAGGCCGATGTCGTAGGCGTTGCGTTTGAATGTGTATGTCTTGGTGTACTCCGCGCCGTCCGGTGCCACCCAGGTGAGCGGGACGGTCAATGTTTTTTCGTTCGGCTTGAGTGCGTATTGCTTGGCCGGTGAACGAAATACGGTCTTGTGGTTCGGCAGTTGTCGATCGCGACCGATCAATCCACTCTGGGTGGTAAAGATATCCACCCCGTCTTCCTTCAGTAAGGCAAATGGATTGTCGTGTTCGTCGAGTCGCGTGGGGTACTCGATGAGCGACAGCTTGCGAATGTCGCCGCCTTGCAAATCGATTTCGGCGATGATGAGGTCGGTAGTGACGACGATGCGGGTGCCGGCTGCCCCTTCCTCTTCACTTTGCGGCTTTTGGGGCGTCGGTACCGACGCCGTGGCGGTCACCGACTCGGGTGCGCTCGGTACCGCAGCGTCGACCGGCGGCGAGGCCGGTGCGGTGGGTGTGGTGGCCGTGGTAGGGGCTTGCGTCGGCGGCCGGTTCTCTTCCAACCAGCGTTGGTAGATGAGAAGCAGCGTGAACGCCAAGGCGACGAACAGCAGGAGACGCTGGATGTCCATCTACGCGCCTTCGCCGGAGCGTCCGGCGTGCGCCTCGGCAACACGCGCGTGGGGCTCCGGGACCGGGTCGAACCCGCCTTCGCAGTAGGGGTGACAACGCGCCACGCGGCGCAGTGTAAGCCAACCACCGCGACCGCACCCATGTTCGGTGATCGCCTGCAAGGCGTACTCTGAACAGCTCGGGACAAAGCGACAGTGTGTACCTAAGAGTGGGCTCAGGAGATAGCGGTAACCACGGATAACGGCAATCAGCAAACGACGCATTTTTTTTCTATCGTTGACCAGATGTCCACAAGCGAAGCATGCAATTGTTGGTTATTCGCGTATTTGCACTTCGGCGCGGCGAGCAGAACGATGTCACAGCCTGTGAGTTGACCCTGGTGCAGGCGAAACGATTCACGAAAGAGCCTCTTTATACGGTTTCGGTCTACCGCCTTCTTCGATACTTTCCGCGACACCACGACACCCAACCTTGCCGCGCGGCCGCCGCGGTTCAAAACCACTGCCGTAACGAGACGATTACTGTATCGTTTGCGGCTTTTGAAAACACGTGCGAAATCCCGCGTACTGGTTAACCGTCGGTCGCGCCCATAGCGTCGTCGACGACTCACCAACTCGGCGGATGGAATCCGCTCAACTATGCGCTCAGACGTGCTCGGCCTTTGGCACGACGCGCATTGATAATGGCTCGACCGCCGCGGGTTTTCATACGGGCACGGAAACCATGGTTCCGCTTCCGCTTGACCTCACTCGGTTGGAAAGTACGTTTCATCGTCACAAAGGCCTGTCTGTTTGGGATTATTTCGGAGGTTTTGGAGAAACCGGTTTAAGTCCCCCGAAAGGGCGTGCCAACTTAAAGATTTTGCCAATCACTGTCAACCACAAACCCGGTCGCGGTAAGCGCCAAAAATCGTGTTGTCGAACGTCCGCCAAGGGCGATAGACTGCACTGTCCCGCAACCGCCAGCGAAAAGTTTTTACGAGAGCGTTTTGACGTCGCCGCCCATATGGTCGAAGTGCCTGGACACGCTCGAGGATGAGCTGCCCGCACAACAGTTCAATACCTGGATCCGACCGCTGCAAGCCGTTGAGGAGCCTGAACGACTGCGTATACTCGCGCCGAATCGTTTCGTTCGTGACTGGGTAAAGCAGCAGTTCATGGAACGTTTGGATGAGCTGCTTAGACACTTCGGCAACGAATCGAAAGCGGTCTGTCTTGAGATTGGTACGCACGAAGTCAAACCCTCTTTTGCGGTCGCCACCGGCCCCCGAATTGCGAGCACCCCGAGCGTCGCGAGTCGCTATTCGCCCGGCAAGCTCAACCCTGATTTCACCTTCGACAGCCATGTGGAGGGCAAATCCAATCAACTTGCCCGAGCTGCCGCAATCCAGGTCGGTGAGAACCCGGGTCGCGCTTACAACCCGTTGTTTCTGTACGGCGGCGTCGGCCTCGGCAAAACGCACTTGATGCAGGCCGCGGGCAACCTGATGGTGCAACACAACAAACGCGCGCAGGTGGCCTACATCCATTCCGAACGCTTTGTGGCGGATATGGTCAAGGCCCTGCAGCACAACGCGATTAACGAATTCAAGCGACATTATCGTTCTCTGGACGCACTGCTCATCGACGATATCCAGTTTTTCGCCGGCAAGAGCCACTCACAGGAAGAATTTTTTCACACTTTCAACACGTTGCTGGAGGGCCAGCGGCAGGTGGTGATCACCAGTGATCGTTTTCCGAAAGAAATAACCGGAGTTCAGGAACGCCTGATTTCACGCTTCGGCAGCGGCCTGACGGTGCCCATCGACACGCCGGAACTCGAAACGCGTGTCGCGATCTTGAGCAAGAAAGCGCGCATCCAGGGAGTATCGTTGCCGGACGACGTAGCGTTTTTCGTAGCGCGACAGATTCGCTCCAACGTGCGCGAACTCGAAGGGGCCCTACACCGCATCGTGGCCAGCGCCCGTTTCACCGGCCAGGAGCTCAATATCGATCTGGCGCGTGAGGCGCTCAAGGATCTGTTGGTATTCCAGGAGCGACAGGTCACCATCCAGAATATCCAGAAAACGGTGGCCGAGTACTACAAAATGCGCGTCGCCGATCTGCACTCCAAACGACGCAACCGGCAAATCACCCGACCGCGTCAGATCGCCATGGCGCTTGCCAAAGAGTTGACCAACCTGAGCCTGCCGGACATCGGCGATGCATTCGGTGGCCGCGACCATACCACGGTATTGCACGCGTGTCGTAAGGTCGACGAGTTGATCAAGTCCGATTCGAAAACAAAGGAGGACTACGAGAACCTGCAAAAATTACTCAGTGGATAGGTGCATAAGACTCAACTCTTGTGGATAAGTCGTCACCGGCTGTTGCCCAGCCTTTCTATCCACAGGATATCCGCCGTTCATACCGACCATAGCGGCCCCGTTGTATGTATACTAACATATTGATTTTAAAACTGAATATACCGTTATCCACAAATATCATCCAGGTAATTAAGTTCTTAAGCTAGAAAATGAAAATACAAATAGAAAGAGATCGCTTGACTAAGCCGCTCGCCAACATCAACGGTATTGTGGAAAAACGGCAAACCTTACCCATTCTCGGCAATGTATTCATCAAAAGTGATAAGGGAGCGTTGTGGCTAGTGGGCACCGATCTCGAAACCGAGCTGACGACCCGCATCGACGATGTAAAGGGTACAGCGGGAGAATGTACTGTGGGCGCGCGTAAGCTGTTCGATATCTGCCGTACACTCCCGGAGGACGCCACCCTTAATGTGGAAGGAAAAACAGACAAGGTGTCCATCAAAGCCGGGACCAGCCGGTTCACCTTACAGGCTTTACCGGCCGGGGATTTTCCGCGTATTGAAACGGATCAGTGGGAGCAGGAATTCGAAATCGAACCGCCGGTGCTGAAACGGCTGTTGGAACGCACGGCCTTTGCGATGGCGCAACAGGACGTGCGGTATTATCTGAACGGCTTGCTGCTCGAACTCCATGGTAAGACGTTGCGTGCGGTGGCCACCGATGGGCATCGGTTGGCGCGCAGTGAATTGCCGTTGGCGGAGGCGGTAAAAAAGCCGCAACAGGCGATCATTCCGCGTAAAGCGGTGCTGGAGATGATTCGTTTCCTGGATGATACCGGACAGCCTGCGCAGCTCGCACTGAGCAACAACCACATGCGTTTGGCGACTGATGCACTGGTGTTCGTCACCAAACTAATCGATGGCCGTTTCCCCGACTATGACAAAGTGATTCCGAAGTCGCTGTCGATCGGCCTGCACATGGATCGTCGCAATTTCTACGACGTGCTGGCACGGGCAGCGATTCTCACGAATGAGAAATTTCGTGGCGTGCGGTTGGCCCTGACTAAGAACCGCATGACAGTGACCGCCCACAATCCGGAACAAGAGGAAGCGCTGGACGAGATCGAAATCGAGTACGACGGTGATGACCTGGAGATCGGGTTCAATGTGGGCTACCTCATGGACGCGCTGCGCGTGCTGGACACCGACGAGGTAGAAATCGGTCTGCAGGACGCCAATAGCAGTTGTACGTTGGAGGCTTTGGAGGGGGCAGACACCCTGTACCTGGTGATGCCCATGCGGCTGTAGAGGGTTCCACGTGGAACTCGGGGTGCCCGGTTCCACGTGGAACCGGTGTAAACTCAGACCGCGCAGCAGTGCCGAATTATGGTAAAATGTTGCGTTTTTTCAGTAACCTGGCGTAGTTGACGACGCATGGCCAAAGCCCACGCATACGACTCCAGTAGTATCAAGGTTCTCAAAGGCCTGGACGCGGTCCGCAAGCGGCCCGGGATGTACATCGGCGATACCGATGACGGTACCGGCCTTCACCAGATGGTTTTTGAAGTGGTGGACAATGCCATCGACGAAGCCCTGGCCGGATTCTGCGCGCGTATCGAGGTGACCGTGCACGGCGACGAATCAGTCACCGTGCAAGACGACGGACGTGGGATCCCGACCGGGGTCATCGAAGAAGAAGGGCGGTCTGCCGCCGAAGTCATCATGACGGTCCTCCATGCGGGCGGTAAGTTCGACCAGAATTCTTATAAGGTATCCGGCGGCCTGCATGGCGTCGGTGTGTCGGTCGTCAACGCCCTGTCCGACTTTCTCAAGCTCACGATCTACCGTAACGGTCAAGAATACGTCCAGGAATATCGTCTGGGCGTGCCGCAAACTCCTTTGCAGAAGCTGGGGCCTACCGACCAGTCCGGAACGCGCGTCACTTTTAAACCCAGCCCAAAGATATTCTCCGACAATCACCTGCATCACGATCTCTTGACCAAGCGGTTGCGGGAGCTGTCGTTTTTGAATTCCGGGGTACGCATCGTACTGACTGACGAGCGGATCGATCGTGAGGATGTCTTTGAATATCAAGGCGGTATCGCAGCCTTTGTCAAACACCTGAATAAGAAAAAAACCGCGCTGCACCCGGACGTGATCCGTATTCAAGGGCGTCGCGGTGCCATCGATGTCGAGCTCGCAATTCAATGGAATGATTCTTATCAGGAAAACATCTTCTGTTACACCAACAATATTCCTCAGCGTGACGGTGGGACACATCTGTCCGGGCTGCGCACGGCGATGACCCGTACCCTTAATCAGTACATCGATAAGTCCGGCATCGCGGCCCGCGCCAAGGTGGCGATTTCCGGTGACGATGCACGCGAAGGGCTGACTGCGGTGTTGTCGGTCAAGGTCCCGGATCCGAAGTTTTCCTCGCAGACGAAAGACAAGCTGGTGTCTTCTGATGTGCGCGGCGTGGTGGAATCCATCGTCAACGAAAAGCTCAGCGAACATCTTTTGGAGAACCCTGGCGACGCGCGCCGGATTGCGGAGAAGATCATTGAAGCGGCCCGCGCGCGCGAAGCGGCGCGGCGTGCGCGCGAGATGACGCGGCGCAAAGGGGCGTTGGATATTGGCGGCTTGCCGGGCAAGCTCGCCGATTGTCAGGAACGAGACCCGGGCCAGGCGGAAATCTACCTGGTGGAAGGCGATTCCGCTGGTGGTTCGGCGAAACAGGCCCGCGATCGGCGTTTCCAGGCGGTTCTACCGCTTAAGGGCAAAATTCTGAATGTAGAGAAAGCGCGTTTCGATAAGATGCTGACGTCCGAGGAAGTGACCACCCTGATCACCGCGCTGGGCACGGGAATTGGGAAAGATGACTTTGATATCAATAAGTTACGCTATCATCGAGTGATTATCATGACGGATGCCGATGTCGACGGCTCGCATATTCGCACGCTGCTGTTGACGTTTTTCTATCGCCAGATGCCGGAGCTGCTCGAACGCGGCCACATTTATATCGCGCAACCCCCGTTGTATCGAATCGGCCAGGGTAAGAAGGAACTGTATATCAAAGACGATGCGGCCCTGCAGGAGTACCTCCTCGGTCTCGCGTTGGACGGTGCGCGCATCGCGGCCGGCACCGAGACGACCATCGAAGGGACGGCGCTCGAAGGTCTGTGTCGGGAATTCTTGGCGGTGGAAACCACCATCAAACGTTTGGCGCGTCGCTTCGACGAGCGCGTATTACGAACCATGGCGGTATTGCCGACGCTGGACACGGCCGCGCTGCAGGACGACGATGCGCGCGCGACGTACATCCGAACCCTGCAAGCACGCCTCGATCCCGATCTGTCCCGCGGCGCCAGTTACGCGGTCACGCCCGCCGTGCTCGACGACGGACGCCACGCCATCGCGGTGACGCGCAACCAACACGGGTCTTTGACCCGTATCGTGATCGACCACGAGTTTCTGGCGTCTACCGAGTACCAGTCGCTGCGCATCCTCGGCGACCAATTGCGTCAAGTCGTCCCTGCGAATGCGCAGGTATGGCGCGGTGAACGTGCGGCGCCCATTACCGACTTCGGCGAAGCCCTCGACTGGCTCCTGAACCAGGCTCGCAAGGGTCTGAATATGCAGCGTTATAAGGGCCTGGGTGAAATGAACCCCGAACAATTGTGGGAGACCACCATGGATCCGGCCAAACGGCGATTGCTGCGCGTCGCCATCGAGGATGAAGTGTCATCCGATGACACGTTCACCGTACTCATGGGTGACCAGGTCGAACCGCGGCGCGATTTTATCCAGCAGAACGCCTTCGCGGTAGCCAATCTGGACATCTAAGTCGCGGCAAAATCGCCGAACGTCGTCGAAAAGGCGATAAAATTCGCAGAACTTGCACTAATGCAGGGTGCGTGGTACCGATAGTGTGAAAACCGGGATTTCGGCGTCGAACTCGGTCCCATCTTCCGCGATCATCTGATAACTACCCCCCATTGTTCCAACTGGAGTCTCCAGTACCGCACCGCTGGTATATTGAAAACTGGTGCCCGGGGCCAGGTGCGGTTGTTCCCCCACCACGCCCTCACCCTGCACCTCCTGCACCTTTTCGTTGGCATCGGTAATGATCCAGTGGCGGGTGAGCAACTGCGCGGCGACCGTGCCGGCGTTGACGATGGTCACCGTATAGGCGAAAACATAGCGATCGGCGAGCGGATCGGACTGCGCCTCCACAAACGCCGTTTTGACGCGCACGTCGATACGGTATTTTTCCATGTTGGGTTTTTACGGCTCGCTAGCGCCGGCTATTCTATCATTACTGTGCGTCGTGTCCGTTGCGGCAACGGATCTGGTGATACTGTCGCGGGCCGGGATACAGGCGTACGGCACTCAGATGGCCCCCCCATACGCAACCGCTGTCGAGACCCACCACGCGGCCGGTATCGAGCAGACCAAGGCTCGACCAATGACCGAACACCACAGTACGCGCATCGTCGTATCCGTCTCGCCAATCGAACCACGGGCGTACGGAGCCCCGCCCTAAGCGCTGCGGCGGTCCTTTTTCGCCCAACCGCATCGCGCCCGATGCATCACAATAGCGGAGTCGGGTCAACGCATTGGTGATGACCCGCAGCCGCGGCCAGCCCGTCAACTGCGCACTCCAGGTGGTCGGAGTGTCTCCGGACATGTGACGAAAGTAGTCGCGCGCGGTGTGGTCGTGGACGAGGATTTCGCGCAGCTCCTGCGCGCACTTAAGGGCGACGTCCAAAGTCCACTGTGGGGCCAGCCCCGCATGCACCATAAACACGCCGTGTTCGGGATCGTCGACCGCGAGCGGTCGCCCGCGCAGCCAGGCGAGGAGCTCGTCCCGATCCGGCGCGGCCAGCACTTCGGCCAAGGTATCAGCGCGTCCAGGAGACCGTTGGCCGGTGGCAACGGCGAGCAAATGCAGGTCGTGATTGCCGAGCACGGTGACTGCCCGATCACCCAGGCTGCGCACCAAGCGGAGGGTGGCGAGCGAGTCCGGTCCGCGGTTCACCAGGTCGCCGGTGAACCACAGCCGGTCCGCGTCCGGATCGAAATCGATGCGCTGAAGAAGCGCGGTTAATGCGCCATGACAGCCTTGGATGTCGCCGATCGCATAGAGCGCCATCAGGAAGCGTTGCCGCGCATCAGGAGTCGGGAAACGTCTCGTGCAGCGCGTACCAGTGCGGCAACCGTGCCCGGTTCGGTCGCCGCGTGGCCCGCATCGGGGACGACGAATAGTTGTGACTTGCGCCATCGGCGATGCAGCTCGAACGCATTTTTCACCGGGCAGACGATATCGAAGCGCCCGTGCACGATTACGCCGGGAATATTCGCGATGCGGTGGACATCGCGCAGGATCTGATTCGGCGCGAGAAAACTGTCGTTCTTGAAATAGTGCGCCTCGATGCGTGCCAGACTCAAAGCCACGTGGGGATCGCCAAAGAATTGGCGCACGGAATCGTTCGGGTACAGCGTGGCGCAACGGCCCTCCCACATGGACCAAGCTTTGGCGGCCGCCATGCGAGCGATCTCATCGCTGCCGGTCAGTCTCTTGTGGTAGGCGATCAGCATCTGGTGCTGTTCCTCGGGCGGGATCGGCGCCAAAAAATCTTGCCAATAGTCGGGATAAATCTGGTTCGCCCCCTGCTGATAGAACCATTCGATTTCGTTGCGCCGGCACAAAAAGATGCCGCGCAGGATCAGGGCGAGCACGCGCGATGGGTGAGTTTGCGCGTACACCAGGCTGAGGGTGGAGCCCCACGAGCCGCCAAACAGCACCCAGCGGTCGATGTTCAACTGCTCTCGCAGCAACTCCATGTCGGCCACCAGGTTTTGGGTCGTGTTGTCGTCGATACTGGCGTGTGGCCGCGAACGCCCCGCGCCGCGCTGGTCGAACAGGATGATGCGGTAGATCTCCGGGTCGAAAAACCGGCGATGATAAGGTTCGCATCCGGCTCCGGGGCCGCCGTGCACGAACAGCACGGGTAGACCCTCGGTGTTTCCCGACTCCTCGACGTACAATTCATGGCCATCGCCGGCCGACACGAACCATGTCTGGTTTGGCTGAATTTCGGGAAACAGCTTACCCATGGGGGGTTACTGGAATTGTTCGTCGAGCAGGGGCGGGTTCCCGTCGTAAATCAGATCCAGTCGACGCTGGCGCACTGCCTCGCGGGTGAATACGTAAGGGTCGAGCTGCAGTTCCAGGACCCGACTGGTGCTCAACAACTGTGCGCGACGGTCTACCACGTCGACGGCGATCAGCGCGGCGCTGGTGGCCAGGTCATCGACGAACAAACGGGGGTCGGTATACAGATAGTAGGGCAGTAAACCCAGGCCGTCGCGTACGTTCGAAGGGCCGAGAAACGGCAGCACCAGATAGGGACCCGCGTTGAACCCCCACAGCGCTAGCGTTTGTCCGAAATCTTCTTCGTGGCGCACGAATCCCATCGACGTTGCCACGTCCCGAAAGCCCGCCAACCCCAAGGTAGAGTTCATCAAGAAACGCCACACATCGGAGATCGCCGGGCCCGGCTTTCCCTGCAACACATTGTTCACAATGTTGGTCGGTTCGAGCAGATTGCGGAAGAAGTTGCCGATGCCCCGGCGCGCGAAGGATGGCACCGAACGTCGATAGGTTTTCGCCACCGGACGCACCACGTGGCGATCCAGGGCGTCATTGAAACTGAACATGCGGCGGTTGAAACCTTCCCATGGATCATAGACCGCCGGGTCGTCGGCGTAGGCCGGATCCATGCCGGTCGAAGTCTTGCTGTGCGTCGCGCAGCCGCCGATGAGCACGGTGCCGGTGAGGGACGCCACAACAAGAAGCCGTACTGCGTTGTTGTCTTTATACATACTTCGACTCTCCAAAGTCCCCCCTTCCTTCAGTCGGGGAGCGGTGATCATAAGTGAATGCGCAACATGACTGCAAAACCCGCCAGGGGTACCGCGGCGTCGCATCGACGCCGGTTCTCGTCTTTTCCGCTGATAACGGCTACATTCTGCGGGACAGCAACGCCGTGCCGGGCCCCCACGGGCGCATCTTAAGGGGTTTTACGTTGGGGCGATGGTCGCCTCGAGCGTTAATCGTCATGATCCAAGCACACCGGTAACCGTGTCGGGTATATTCATCAGTTATCGACGCGCGGATAGTCAGGGTTTCGCCGGTCGTCTGGGCGACGACCTGGAGGACCGTTTCGGCGCGGAGCACGTGTTTCGCGACGTCGAGATCGAACCTGGTGTTGATTTCGCGGCACGCATCAACGGCGCGATCGCGCGTTGCGACGTCCTGCTCGCGGTCATCGGACCCCATTGGCTGTCGGCAAGTGGGAACGACGGAAAATCCCGCTTGTGGGAGGGCGGGGACTGGGTACGGTTAGAGATCGAGGCCGGACTGAAACGCCGAATTCCGGTGTTGCCAGTACTGGTTGGGTCCGCGCGACTGCCGGAGGTTTCCGATTTGCCCGCGCCGCTGAAGGGGTTGTCACAGGTGCAGGCATTACCGATGTCCGATCGGGGCTGGGACGCGGACCTGGAGCGGTTGTGCGGATTCATAGAAAAGCGCACGAGGCTGCGTCGACGCACCCCGACCCCAGCGGCAACGCAACAAGGTCGCCTACGGCGGTGGCGCGTCGCGGGCCGGTACGCGTTGCGGCTGGCGAAAAAAGCCGCGGTGCTCGCATTGGCGGCGGCGCTTGCCTACTTCGTGCTGGAACATTACGCGGACCCCTCGGTTAAACAATTCATTTACCGGTTCGCGGAATTCCTCGTACAGACAGTCGAGACGTTTCTGTTCGGTTGAGTCGTGGGTTGGCAGGTCCACAGCGCACCCCGCGCGCGTCGGCGCATGGGAACGACGCGCCAACCGTTACGCGGAGCGGGCAGTCGAAACGGCAGATTGTCCGATCCGCGTGAGGGCACCGTCGTGATCGAACAGGAACACGGTCGCCGGTCGTAGCGCAGCGATAACGGATGCAGCCTCTTTCGGTCCCAGGTGGCTGAGTCCGGTGGACAACGCATCCGCCACGGTGGCGCTCGCCGCAACGACGGTAACGCTTCGATAGCGGTTCGAGGAGCGGCCGTTGCGGGGATCGAACAAATGGTGATAGCGCCCGCGACGGTCGAAAGCGGTGGCCTCACCCGCCGACGTGGCCACCGCCCGGTCATGTACGGATACGCTGTGGATCAGGCGCGACGGATCAGCGGGATGGTTGATGCCGACTTTCCAGGAACGACCGTCGGGATGGCGGCCGAGGCAACGGACCTCGCCGAGATCGATCATCACCTGTTCAAGGCCGGCGCCCCGCAACAGGTCCGCAACACGGTCGGTGATATAGCCTTGAGCGATGCCGTTCAATGTGATGGCCATGCGCGGTCTTTTCAGGGTGATGCGCTGCGAGGTGACTTCAACGGCACGGTAATCGACGCATTCCAGCGCCGCGTCCAAAACGGCGCGTTCCGGGCCCGCACCGGTATCGGTGGGGCGCTGGAAGTGTTGCGCGTACACGTCCCACAGGGGTTGGACGGTGACATCGAAAGCGCCTTGGGTGAGCTCGCTGAACCGGCGTGCCTGCGTCAGCAAGCGAACCAAGTCCAAGGGTGGTGCATCGATATGACCCTGTCGGTTCAAGGAGGAAAGTGCCGAATCCGGTTTATACAGACTAAAAATCTTTTCCAATCTGTTTACCTCGGCGGTCACCTGCGAAAGCAGCCTTCGGCCATCATCGCGGTCGGTGACATAGAGCGTGACCGACGCGGGAGCGCCGAGGGCGACGCCGCGCCACGCCACCGGGACCCTGCACGCGGTCGACACCGCGCGCGAACCCGACAGCGCCAAAGCGCCGCCCCCAACGGCGAGGATCTGGAGGGCCCGTCGTCGGGTAATTCGGCGTGGCGGGTGATTCATCATGGTCATTGCAACAATCCTCAAAAGTGCGCGCCAGACGGGCGCACCGTTCGTGGCTGGGTTCGCGGGGCGGCTATCGCGGGGTCGAGCACGGCGTCGGGAGGCAGCGCGGCGTAATCGAACACCTGTCCCCCATATTCGTCGGTAAACGTCTCGGCCACGTCTCGGTCCTTGAAGGGAACGACCTCCGGGGCACCCATGCCGCCGACGCGATCGCTGCCCACCACGTACCACGCCGTCGTGGCATCGATCCAAGTACCCGGTTCCGGTCTGTCCCAGGATGCGTTGCCGGCGTCGGTGACGTAAATCGCGCTGATATTCTTCGGTTCCCCGGGAAGGCGTGTGAAAGCGAGCGTATCTCGAACCGAGGTAAACCAGAACGGCTCCTCCCGATCGGTGAGGAAGATGTGCCCCTTGGGTCCCTTGTGGTTCACCACAATCATGTGGCAAAAGTACCCGATCGCGTCGCTGGTCAGTTCCCGGGGCGGGGGCGGGCCGCCACGTTCCTGGCTCCCGCACGCTGACAGCAAGGCGGCGATGAGCAACAGGAGTCCCTTCATCAATTCATAGCTCCCGACGGTGCAACACACAGGTGGCGCCGGAAACGGCAAGCAGGGCCCACATCGACATTACCGCCAACAACAGTAACGGATCGAAGGTCGAGCCGTGCGGGAGACCGACCATGCCGGCGACCTGGCTGACGGTGTCGCCAGCGGTGAGGTTGAACATGCGGTAGGCGTCGGTGGGGTTGATCAGCAACAACAGGGAGAACAAATCCTGTCCCAGCATCCGGCCCTGATCCGCCACCGCGAAGCCCAACAAGGCGACGTCGTAAGCGACCACCAACACCACCCAGAGACCGACGGCGAGCGCGGCGGCAGACGCGCGCTCACGGGCAACGGCGCTCACCAGATAGCCGAGCCCGACGAACACCGTTCCCAATAGCAATGAGCTGCCCATCATCGCCAGATACACGCCGACGTCCTGCCAGCGCGACTCGTGGGTCAGCGCAATCATCACCGCCGTGCCGCCGTAACCGATCAGAATTGCCAGTATCAAAATGCAGACGTGGCCGATGAATTTGCCACCCACCACCTGCCAGCGGCGCACCGGGTAGGCCAACAACAGCAGCATGGTGCCCCGCTCGACCTCGCCCACCAGCGCATCGAAGGACAGCATCAGCGCGATCAGCGGCAACAGATACACGGTTAAACCGGAAAGGCTCACGACCGTCACGCTCATGGCGCTGGCTTTGACGGACCCGACCGGCATGGAGCCGAGGACATAGAGCGACAATGCCAACCCCGCGAGCAACAAGATCGTGGCGGCGACCCAGCGATTGCGCAGACCGTCACGGATTTCCTTGACTGCGATGACAAAGACCGCGTTCATCGATTACCGCCGTCTTGCGTAAAATGGGCGTATACCTGCTCCAGGTTGGCGGGCGTCACCTCGACATCCAGCACCGGTCCGGCAAGGCTCGTGATTCTGTGTAGAACCTGAAGCTTGTCGACCTCCAGACAAGCCAGATCGATCACGCGGTCGTTGACCTTATGGAAGTCCACGTCGCCTCCGATTCGTTCCGCGACGTTTGCCGTCTCGCCGGGGGCGACCAGAACTCGAATGCGAGTCGGAAGCCGCGCTTCGGTACGCAACTGGTCGAGCGTCCCGCTCGCGACGATGCGACCGCTTTTCAGGATGACGAATCGTTCGGCGCTGCGCTCCACCTCGCTCAGGGTATGAGAAGAGATCAGCGCGGTCCCCCCGGCGGCTAGGCGCTCGGCGACGAGCTCGTAGAATTGGCGTCGCGAAGCGGGGTCCAAACCTGTGGTCGGTTCATCCAGCAACAGCAAGGCCGGACTTCCCAAGAGCGCCTGCGCTAACCCCAGGCGTTGGCGCATCCCTTTCGAATACGTCCCTATTCGGCGCCGTGCCGCGTCGGTCAGCCCCACGCGCTCGAGCACCGCCACGCACTCGTCGAGCGGCACGCCTTTGAGTCGCGCATAGAATCGCAACAGTTCGCGGCCCGTCATTGCAGCGTGGAAAGCGACGTTTTCCGGAAGCACGCCGATCTCCCGACGCCACCGCGTGGCGGATACGATCGTGGCGTCGGGAGTGTAGTAGGTGATGTCTCCACGGTCCGCTCGCGTGAGACCCAGAATAAGTTTCAAAAGGGTCGTTTTGCCCGCGCCATTGTGCCCCAACAAGGCGAGACATTCCCCCCGCTTGAGGGCGAAATCGATGTCCTGCAAGACCGCATGGCTACCGTAGCGCTTGCTCACGCCGGCGAGCTGCACGGCGGCTGGTGGGTGGGCTTCCACGTCAACGGCCCTTTGCGCCGGGTCTTTGGGGTGGCTGCATCAGCGGAGTACGGTCGATCACGCCGCCCGGATGCAGAGTTGGAAATCGCGACTGCGCCCAGTGCAGGACGTGCATCGCCGGGCTGTTGAGCAGCAGCCTGGCCAACGGGTATCGCCAAACGACTTGATCGACCAGGTCGTTGGGGCGGTAGGGTCGATCCGCGATACCATTGCCGTCGAGATCGAACGCGCTGTTGTCGCTCCAGTAGTTGCCGCGCCCGCCGTGCGACCACTCGACAAGCCGGGTGCCCACGTACTTGACCTGCGTCCTGCTGTTGACAAACGCGTTTTGTGTGATCCGATTGCGCTCCGATCCCGCAGTGAAATGAATACCGATTTCACAGCCTTCGAAGCGATTGTGCTCGATCCGGTTCATGTTCGCGTTGTAGATGAACACGCATTTGTGGGGGCGCGGGTGCACGAGGTTGCCGTGAATCTCGGAACGGTTCGCATAATTCAACATGATACCGTGGTCACGGTCTCCATCGGACACGTTGCTGTGGACGTTCAAACCATCCGAGTACATGAGCGCATAGCCGATGTGATTGCCGCGCGAGTAGTTTCCCGTCACCGAGCTTGCGTGGGTATACATGTAGTGGATGGCGAAACGAAGATCGAAAAACCGGTTGTGGTGGAAACGGTTGTCGCGGCTGGTGGTGACGAAGATACCGTCCCGGCCGTAGCGAACCTCGTTTCGTTCGACCACCGAGCCGGGTGAGTTCCAGAGGTGAATGCCGTTTCCACGTTCGCTCATACGCAGGTCTTGCCGGCCGATAATCTGATTGCCGGCCACGGTTGCAGCATCGGGCCCTTTCAGGTATACGCCGATCAGATTGTGTTCGAGGCGATTGTTTCTGATCTCCGCGTGGTCGCCCTGCGCGGTCACGAAAATCCCCGCATCTTCGCTGGCTAGACTTTCGCCGGAATTGACCACCACAAGGCCGCGCACGCGGACGTGGGGCGCGTCGACGGTAATGACGCGCCCGTGGAACGCCCCATCGATGGTCGCACCCGACTCGCCCTCCAGGACCAGCGGCCGGTCCACCACCACGGTGCCGAGATAGGTGCCTGCACGCAGCCGGATGACATCGCCGGGTCGCGCAGTGTGAATGGCCTGCTGTAGGTTCGCGCCCGGTTCCAGAAGCCATTCGTTCGCCGCTGCGGGGGCCGGCGCGCACACCCCGGCGGCGAACGCCGCCAGGGTCAAGCAACACGAACCCCTGCGGGCCGGCATCTACGCGGTCTTCGGCTCGACCAGCATGCGGCCCCGCATCTCCATGTGCAGCGCGTGGCAGAACCACTGGCAGTAGAACCAGTGGACACCCGGCCGATCGGCAGTGAACGTCACGGAAGCCGTGGCCTGCGCGGCGATCTCCATGGCGATACCGTAATTGGCCAGCGTAAGACCGTGGGTCAGATCATCGACCTGGTCCATGTTGGTCACGATAATGGTAACCTCGTCGCCCTGTTTCACCGTGAACTCGGACAGTCCGAAGTTCGGTGCGATCGATACCATGTACACGCGGACGGCGTTGCCGTCGCGAACGACCTTGCTGTCTTTCTCCAGTGTCACGCCGTCCTTCTCGGCCCACTCCCGCGCCTCTGCCCACGTCTGGTCGTCGCGCTCCCAGACTATCTTGGGATTGACGATATCCGACCGAACGATGATGCAGTCGTGCGGCTCGGCAAAGGTGGGGCCGTCGTGTACCAGCTCCATCCCGTCTCCCGAGATGCTGATCAATTGTTCGTTCTCCGGTTTGAGCGGACCCACGTTGATATAGCGGTCCTTGGAAAACTTGTTCAATGATACCAGCCACTTGCCGTCCGCTTCCTTGGTTTCACCCATTGACGTGTGATTGTGTCCGGGCTGGTAGTGTACGTCGATCTTTTCCATGATCGGGCTTACCTGTTCGCCCTTGAAGGCCTGGATCGCTTTCTCGATGTTCCACTTGGCCACCTGACTGTCGAGAAACAACGTCGTGTAGGCGTTACCCTTGTCGTCAAACGCCGTGTGCAACGGGCCCAGCCCCAGCTCCGGTTCGGCGACGATGCAATCGCGCGGTTTAATTTTGTCGTTGAATAGATCCGGCAGCCGGGTAACATCGATGACCGAGACCGTGGGGGACAGCTTGCCGTTGATGACGACATGGCGACCGTCCGGCGCGGTGTTGCAGCCATGCGGGCTGTTGGAGATCGGAATGTAGCGCGTCAGCGCTGACCCCTTTCTGCCATCGAGAACCGGTACTCCCTGCATCTCCTTGAAATCGCCCTTCTTGACCGCTTCTTCTATCCGCTTGATGTCGAACACCACCGCCCAATCCTGCTCGTTGGCGGTCATCTCGACCAGTTTCACGCCTTCCTCGGAGTTATAACAAGTGGAAAACGCGTAGAGCCCCTGGTAGTCGGCATCGCAATTGTCGAGGTTGCCGTCGACGATCACCTGCCATGCCACGGTCATCGTGTCGCCGTCGATGGCGGTGAAGATGGCGTGGTATTTTTCGGGTTCATCGAGGACCGAACCGTCGTTGGGGAGCGGGATGCGGTGCTCGCCGTTGGCGAAGATGTAACCGGTACGGGGAAATTTCTGGGGGCGCATCCCATGAATGTCGGCGGCATTGGGAATCTCGATGATCTTGTCGCACTTCATCACGTCGCAACGTATGCGCGCGACGCGCGTGTTGGCTTTGTCGTTGATGAACAGATAGCGGCCGTCATAGGTGCCGTCGGTAAACGACATGTGGGGATGATGGGCGTCCCCGTTGTGCCAAATGCCGCCGCGCGTTTTGAGATATTCTCTGGTCTCGGGCAACAACCCTTCGGTCAGTATTTTTCGGCTTTCATTGGTTTGCCCCCAGCCGGTCGCGCTGCAGCGGTTGAAGACCGGAATGCGCGCCAGTTCGCGCATGGAGGGTACGCCCAGAATTCGCACTTCACCGGATTGCCCGCTGCTCCAAAAGCCGTAGTATTCATCGAGGTCACCGGGCGCTACCTGCGCCTCGGCGGCCGCCGCGGCCGCTTGCGTTGGAGACAACGCCGCTCCGGTCGTGAGTCCCGCGACTCCGGTAACACCGGCGACCGTAGCGAGCTTCGCGGAACCGCCAAGAAAGTCGCGACGGCTGATACCAGGATGGTGGTGGGTGTTGGATTTGGTCATCATTAGGTCCTCTTTATGGGTTTCGCAAGTTCAACTCGCCATCTTCTGAATGTCGGTGATGACATCCGTGAGAGACGGTTTTTTCGATCCTGTCGTTCTGCGATCTCTTTTCAGCCGGCGTTGGATGAGCACGTAGCAGTGCTGCTCATCGAAATACACCGTCTGGCAATGCAGGCAATACAGGCACTCGTTGGGATTGATGTTGCCCTCCTTGTGGATCGCCTGAACCATGCATTCGCGAGCGCATTTTTGACACGGTGTGCCGCACTCCTTGTAGCGCTTGAGCCACTCGAACATGCGCATTCTGCCCGGGATCGCCAGCGCCGCGCCCAAGGGACACAGGTATCGACAGTAGAAGCGTTCGATAAACAGTCCGATGGCCAGCGTCCCCAACGCGAAAACGACGAACGGCCACTCGCGGGCGAATTTAAGGATGATCGCGGTCTTGAAAGGCTCCACTTCGGCGAGCCGCTCGGCCCAGCTCAAGGAATGCAGCGAGACGCCAAACAGAGCCAGAAAAATGACGTATTTGAGCGCCCACAGGCGCTCATGCAGCCACCATGGGACTGACACCTGGGGGATTCGTACGGCCTTCGCGATCCGATTCAGCAGTTCCTGCAGGGCCCCGAATGGACACAACCACCCGCAGAAGGCGCCACGGCCCCAGAACAACAACGCGCCGGCCACGGCGCCCCATAGGATGAAGATGAGCGGCTCCATCAGGAAATATTCCCAGTTGAATCCGCTGACCAGCGCATTGAATACGGTAAGAATGTTCACCACGGAGAGCTGCGCATTGGCGTACCAGCCGAGGACGAAAAGGGTAAAGGTGAGAAAGCCCAATCGCACGTACTCGGTGAGGCGTGGACGTTTGACCAACCAGTTTTGGAAAAAGAAGATCCAGGTAAGAAACGCCAGTGCGGCCGATACGACAACGATCATCCATAGCTTCTGCTTCCACAGTTTGCGCCATAGCGGTTCACGCAGTGGCGGCCCCGCCTGCGGTACCGAAGTAGCCGCAGCACGCGATGCGCTCCCCGCGGGGGGCGGGTCTACCGCGGCGAGGTACTTTTGCGGAACCTCGTAGGCGAGATCGAAGGTTAAAAACGCCTTTTTCGTCGGACCGGTGGCCCGGCCCACCAAAAGCTCCAGGCGCCAGGACCGAGTCCCGTCGAACTCCACGTCTTCGGGAACGACGAAAACACCCGTATCCTTGAGCCTCGGCGCGCCGGCTGCCTCGATACGGCGTAGGCGTTTGTGGTCGCGATCCCGGAACCGCACCGAGTTATCCTGTTGGATAATCTGAAAACGATCGAAGATTCCCCCCCTCACGTAGCCGGACCCCTTGAACGAGTAACGACCCGTGCCGGCGACCAGTATCGCATGCTGCCCAGGAGCCAGACGTTCCTTGAGATTGCGGTATTCGCCTTCACCCAGCAGGCTCAGGCCGATCGTGGGCACCGAAACCAGGGCGGTGTAGAGATCGATAAACACGTCGCCGGGTGCACCCGGTTCGGGGCGGTCGGCGGCCAGCGGGTCGCCGGCGCGCTCGAAGGCCTGATTGACGTCGTCCACCGTCAGCCTCAGGCGGCGCACGGAACCATCGTCCATCAAAGTCGCCCAGGGTTCGACGGCACTGCGCTCCATGTCGATTTTGGCGGCCACGCGCCCCTGTGTGTCCGGTTCGGGCGTGAGCCCGCCCAATCCTAAGGTGCGTGCCACTCTCATCGCCGAATGCAGAACCGTGTCATCCATGACCATGATCGTCACCGTGGCCCCGCTCACGATATCCACCGTGCGGTCTTCGACACCGTCGCGTGCCAGCTCCGCGATGTTGGCGCCGACATACCCCTCCAGGGCGGCGGTAATCTTGCGCTCCGGTATGCCGATCAGAACGATGGGTTCGTGATGTTGCACCAGCTTGGTGCCGACGATGACGGCGTTCGTGTCCAGCGCGACCAGGATGTGGATGGGTTTGCCGGAGTAGCCGGTGGCGTTGACGAAGTCGGAATTCAAAAACACATAGCCGACTTTATTGCCCTGTTTGAAAACGGGAGCCACTGGAATGTTGCGCTGGCGCTCGCCGATTCGATCCGCGCCGGGGAACAACTCCGCAGGCGGAATATCGGCGAGGAAGCCTTCTAGCAGCTCGCCTGCTCGTGCGGAAGTCGACAGCATCACAACGCCGGCGAGCAGCGCGATTGTTCGTAGTCGGGGCATATTTAGGGGTTCAAGTGATGTTAACATTATGCGCGTTCCCCCGGGCCCGCCTTGATTTGAATCAAGAGTCACATGTCCGTACCGCCCATTGAAACACTGGCCGATCTCATCGCGGTTTCGCTCGCCGCTGAGCGCAACGCCTTGCGCGCGTACCATGCGCTGGCGCACAACATGGAACAGTACGGCAACACCGAACTCGCGACCTTGTTTCGCAGGTTGGCTGACGAGGAGGGAGAGCACGCAGCGGAGGTCGAAAGGTTGGCCCGGCAGCAGGGGGTTAGCGTCGAACAGGAGGTGCCGCAGCCGATGTGGGACGACGCTGCCGAATCGTTCGTGGACAGGGATGAGGCGCGAAGGCCCGCCACCTCGACGCCGTACAAGGCACTGGCGTACGCGGTGCAGAACGAGGAGCGGGCTTTCCGGTTCTACAGTTATGTGGCAGCGACCGCCGCTGACGAGAACATGCGGCGCTATGCCGAGGCCTTTGCGCAGGAAGAGTTGGCGCATGCGGCGCTGTTACGGGCGCAACGCCGCAACGCCTATCATGAACAAAACGAGAAAGGTTCGTCCGCCCGGTTTCCCGATCCGGGGTCGATCCGCAGTCTGCCGGACCTGCTCTATACCGCCGTAAAAATCGCACGCCACCTCGCGGCGCAGCTCGCAGCCATAGCGGAAACGCACGAGGGTTTACAGGAGCTCATCACCGATGCACGCGGCGCCGTCACGCGCCTGGAGGAGGAAATGGCGGAGTCGGGACCGGTCTCCGGTGAGATCGTGTCGACGGTTGACAAGCTGTTGGACGATGAGGCGTTTGCGGCGGAGGCGCCGCCGCTTCGCGGCGTATTGGCCGCCCTGGATCGCGCCTTCGCCTTTTACGACGGTGTCGTGCAAATAACCCGCGACGAGGCTGTCGGCCTCAAGGCCCAGGCACTCACGCGCGAGACGCTTGATCAAACCACCACGTTGCTTTCACTGGATGGATTTCGGTACCAGGAAGGGTAGCTGCGCGCCCGACACCGAAAACGACAGCCCGTCGCTGTCGCAAGGGGGGCGGACCTCACGGTGTTTCGGCAAACCCTTGCCGACGGACGCTGGGACCGGAGCGCGTCGGATTCAATAGCTGCTGTCGCGCCACTCGAGCGGTGGTTCGTCGAGGTTGGCGGCTTGTTCACGCAGCGTGAGGATGTGTTGTTCCCAGGTTCGTTGCGAATTGAACCACGGGAATGCCCGCGGAAACGCCGGGTCCGCCCAGCGACGCGCCAACCACGCGTGGTAGTGGATGATACGCAGAGTCCGCAACGCTTCGATTAGGTGCAGTTCGCGGGCGTCGAAGGCGCGGAACTGTTCGTAGCCGGAGAGCAGATCCGCCAGCCGCGCGGTCTGATATTCACGTTCACCGGACAACAACATCCACAGGTCCTGCACTGCCGGGCCATTGCGTGCGTCGTCGAGGTCGAGAATCATCGCGCCGGAATCGGACCACAGGACATTGCTTGCGTGCAGGTCCCCGTGACAGCGGATGAATTGCACGTCGCCGGCCTGCGAACAACGCCGCCGGATTCGTACCATCAGGTCTTCCGCGAGGGTCCGGTAGGCGAGTTTCAGGTCGCCGGGAATGAAATCGTGGTCTAAGAGATACTGGTACGCTTGCTCGCCGAATTCGTCCACCGACAGCGTGGGTCGGTGGGCAAAGCTTTGCGTTGCGGCGACGTTGTGGATACGGGCCACGAACCGGCCGAGCTGGACGAGGTGGTCGGGATTGTCCAGTTCTGGCGCGCGCCCCCCGTAGCAGGGGTACACCGCAAAACGAAATTGCTCGAAACGATACAGCGTATCACCATCGTCATCGGTCAACGGCGCGGCGACCGGGACCTCCCGATCCACCAGCGCTTGTGAAAACGCATGCTCTTCCAGGATCGCCGCATCGCTCCACCGGTGCGGTCGATAGAACTTGACTACCACGGGCGCGTGATTTTCGAGGCCGACCCGGTACACGCGATTCTCGTAACTGTTGAGCGCCAGCAGCCGGCCGTCGCACACCCATCCCAGACCTTCTACTGCGTTCAGAATCTGCGCGGGTGTCAACGCCTGGTAGGCAAGAGTCTGCGGGTCCACGACGTTTCGCTTAACGTGACACTGTGCCCCAAGAGTACGTCGCCGTGTTCAGCTCATGCGGAGTCGATCGGCGTGGTCCGAACAGGCCTTTACTGATTCGCGCCTGCCGCTATCTGGACTTCAGAAGATCGCGAATCTCACCGAGCAATACTTCCTCGTTGGACGGTTCCGGCGCCAGGTCTTGGGTTTCTTCCTGCTTCTTTATGTTGTTCATCGCCTTGATGACCAGAAAAACTGCGAATGCGACGATCACGAAACTGATCACCGTATTGAAAAACTGGCCGTAATTGAGCGTCACCGCGCCGGCTTCCTTGGCCGCTTCAAGACTGGCGTAAGGGGCTCCGGGGGCACCTTCCCCGATGACGGCGAACAGGTTGGAGAAATCCACATTGCCCAACAGCAATCCGATCGGCGGCATCAAGACGTCATCGACGAACGACTTGACGATTGTCCCGAATGCCGCACCGATCACGATCCCCACCGCCATATCGACCACGTTTCCGCGCATCGCAAATTCCTTGAATTCCTTCATCATGGGCATGGTCGACCCTCGCTGTTGATGTGTGTTTGTTGGCGGCGCTATTTTATGAGATGGTCTCCCCTGGCGCTACAATCAGTTGTTACACAATGCAAAAATCGAGCGCAGCGTAACGTTGGGTCGGGGCTGAAAATGATCGTAGAACAAATTTGGACGGGCAATGCGTTACGCAATTTCAACTATCTCATTGTGTGTCCGGAGACCGGAGAAGCACTGGCGGTAGACCCGCTCGACCACCGGAAGTGTCTCGCGCGTGCGCGCGCCGAAGGGTGGTCTATCACGCAAGTCTTGAACACTCATGAACACGGTGACCATATCGGCGGCAACCAAGCCATGCTTGCCGCAACCGACGCGCGGGTCTTGGGCCACTACAACGCGCGGGACAAAATACCGGGGTTCGCAACCGGCCTGCGAGCCGGCGACGTGGTGAAGATCGGCAGAACCGTCGAGCTCGAAGTTCTGGATACCCCCGGGCACACGATGAGCCATATTTGTCTTTTCGCACACACCGATCCGCCGGCATTGTTTTGCGGCGACACGCTGTTTAATGCCGGTGCGGGGAACTGCCACAACGGGGGTCACCCGGAAGAGCTGTACCACACGTTCGCCGAGCAACTGGCGAAATTGCCTGGCGACACGCGCGTTTACCCGGGCCACGATTACATCGTGAACAACCTCAATTTTACTCTCGATCGAGAGCCGGACAACGAGGCGGCGCGCAGTCTGCTGCAGGCGGTGGAGGAGCAGAATACGGACCGGGCGCTGGTCACGAACCTGGCGCTTGAGAAGGAGGTCAATACGTTTTTCCGCCTGCACAGCGCCGCGGTCATCGCGCGTTTGCGGGAGGTATTGGGAGATTTTCCCGACGAGCCCGACGCGCGTACGGTGTTCCTGGCGTTGCGAAAGTTGCGTAACGACTGGTAAAGCCGTTTTAGCGTGTCGGCACGGCGATGATTTCCAGAAAATGCCCGCCATACGCGCCGGGATTTTCGATCCCACAATCGAACGCATTTTGCGCCCACAGAGTAACCTTCGCATCGCTTCGTAGGCGGTAAGTCCCGAGATCAATATCCGCGCGCCGGCCGAAGCGCCCGCCGGGGTTGTGGACGATGTTCTGCGGCGTGCACTCGGCGCAGCTTCCATGCTGCGGAATCTTGGCGGCGCGCTTTTTCTCGTCGTCGATGTATAGGGCGTACGGGGAAGCCCCGGCACATTTGTGGCCGACGTCCTTCCATACGAAGCGGTAGGTCCCGGTCTCGGGAAAGTTCCAGGTGTACGATCCGTCGCAGATGTTATGGCCGCACCAGATCACCCATTTGTCCCACTTCTTGATGGCGGCACCCTGCTTGATGGCGTCGTCCGCTTTGAGTACCACCGCGTCGGCGGCCCGCGCGAGATTCGAAAACAGCGCGCACAGGAGCCCGGCAAGGCATAGGCTAAGCGACATGCGTGCTTGGTGTGACATTGTTGCACCGGCGGTTTTCAGGATCGATATAGGAGGAACGGTTGTTGTCGAGTGGCGGTTGACGGCGTGCGTGGCGGTGAAACTTGTGCAGAAAAAGTGGCGAAATGTCGTCTCTCGGACCGTGGATTTTGCAGATTTTACCGATACATTGAAAAGGTAGGGCGCGGGTCAACCGGGTGTGAATCTGACACAGACCCGCGGCGATTTCCCGGGGTAGGATGAGCGACACCGGGTTGAACCGAAGAGCGCGGAGGTCGGTGTGAAAGCAGGATGGTCCCTGGGTTTGTGCGGTGCGGCGACGGTCTGGGTCCTGACCGCCCCGGTGCCTGCACACGGGGCGGGCGCGGAGTTTGTCGACCTGCGCCTGCACGACAGCGACGCCCTTTCGGAAGGCTTGCCGCCTCGTTGCTTGGTGCAGCAACATTGCTTGGCCTCGGAGTCGCCGCGCACGGCCCAGTCGCCACCGGTCGATCAGATGCCCCGCATGAGCTTGCCGCTCGGTAGCTACGGGCCCGCGACATTCAACTTCAACGGTTCGCGCGTACGCGTGAAGGTGGCCTTCTAGGGCGAGCATGCTCAGCCCTCCGGTGAGCGTAACCATCGGTTCGCGCGCTGTTCGATAACGATGTCCGGGTCGTGTTCGCCGACCAGTCTCTGTAAACCCGCCAGCGGCACCGGACTCGCCGGCACGTAATACGCGTAACCGAAGGTCTCCGACAGAAACGGCATCATCGCGAGTGCGTACGAGTCCCTGAACATCAACAGGCGGTGCGGAGCACCGGGGCATTCGGTGGCGAACGCCTGCTGGTTGCGTATTCGGTCGTCGGCGCTGGGCTGAAGGGTCAAGTCGACCGCGCATTTTCGCACGGGCTCGCGCGGTTCTACTGCCGCTTCAGGAAACGCGTCCTGCATATTCAGCGTCTGTGCCAGATCCCCGCCGGCTGCCCATCGGATTTCGAAATCGTCAGAGTCGAGGTGCACCGGCGCGATGTTCGGGTGCGCGCGCGCGAGCGCGGCGGTGATCGCACGGTAGCCGACGTAGGCGCCGTACGCGTTCCAGTGGGTATCGGTCTTGTGATGTGTGCGTAATCGCGCGGCGGCTTTCCGTACGGGTTCGCGCAAGTCCAGCACCGGTACGTCGGTGTGGGCGCGCAAATGCGCCAGCAACTGATCCGCACGGGAACGATGCCAGACACGATTGATGGATGCCGGTAGATAGTCGTCGTAGACGGTATGTTTGTTCGGTGCGATGACGAACAGATAAGCGATGCCGCGCTCGCTCAGCCACCGGTGTTTTGCACTGAGCACCCGCGCCCAGTGAGCCAGCTGGCCGGGTCCGTAGGCCCAGGCGTTACGCATCTCTCGCAGATGCGGGTCGCCGCCCTGAAACAGCCAGCCGTCGGTGCCGACCACCACCCACGGCGACGTGGTGACGCCCAGGCCCTTCACCTGTAGGTAGTTGTACCAGCGGATCAGGGTCTCACGAAAACCGAAATGATCGTTGTAGAACTTCTCCAGCGCCTCGGTGTAACGACGCAGCGATTCACCGGCGAGCCGCGCCTCCGGAAACGCGGCCAGTTCGCGTTTCTCCCAGTTGGATACGCGGCGCTCGGGCCCCGCCCAAAACGCCAACAGCGGTAACCATAGGGCGATCAGGAACACGGCGATTACCGCTCGACGTATGGTCGGATGTCGAATCATGCCTAAAAGCGGAAGTAAATGAAGGGGTTGTGCGTGCCCGCGGCGAGATGCATCGCGGCGCCCAGCATGATCAGGGCGAGCGCGGCGACCGTCGCCGTGGCGACCGCTTTCTGTGTCGCCGCCGAGCGCCGCAACGCGTGACGGGCTCTATTCACCACGCTCGGCAGCACCGGCGTGGCTCCCACCGCCGCGACGACCAGTGTCAAGCCGACCTGGGTGTCCCAATACAAACCAAGGTGATGATCGATACCCTGGCCGGCGCCCATCCCGAACAGTGCGGCCAGGTAATGCAGTGCGTAGGGTAGGTCCTCGGCGCGAAAAAACACCCACGCCAGAGTAACCACTGATAGCGTGTAAACGTGCGCCACCGGTCGCCACAAACGCCGTAGAAAGGCGCCGACCCCCAAACTGCGCTCGAGTACGAGAAAAGAGCCGTGTATCAGGCCCCAAACCACGAAATTCCAACTCGCTCCGTGCCACAAACCGCACAGCAGAAAGACGAGCAACAGATTGCGATGTGTGGTCCAGGCGCCGTAACGATTGCCGCCGAGCGGGACGTAGAGATAGTCGCGAAACCAACGCGACAGGGAAATGTGCCAGCGCCGCCAGAATTCACGGATCGAGCGGGAAATGTACGGATAGTTGAAGTTGATCAAAAACCGAAACCCGAACATGCGGCCGAGACCAATGGCCATGTCGGAATACCCGGAGAAATCGAAATAGATCTGCAACGCGTAGCAGGTGATGCCGAGCCATGTGAGCGGCGCCGTCAGATCGGTGGCCGGGATGGCGAAAATTTGATCCGCCACTTCGCCCAACGGGTTCGCGATCAGCATTTTCTTGCCCAGTCCGATCACGAATCGGATCACACCGTCGCTGAACAGCTTGAGCGTAATGCGCCGGCCCACGAGCTGCTTGGCGATATCGTGGTAGCGGACGATGGGACCGGCGATGAGTTGCGGAAACAACGAGATGTACAACGCCGTATCTACGAAGCGCGCAGCGGGTGCGTCACCGCGTCGGTATACGTCGACCACGTACGACATGGCTTGGAAGGTAAAGAACGAGATGCCGATCGGCAGGTGGACCGGATCCAGCGCAATGGGCGCAATGGCCCACGGTGCGAGCACGGCATTCAGGGTGTCCACCGCGAAATTGGCGTACTTGAACACCGCCAGCAGGCCGAGGTTGGCGACCAGCGCCGCGATCAAGGCGACCCGGGCGCCACGGTGCGGGCGTAACCGAAAGATGGCCTGCCCCGCGACGTAGTTCAATACCACGGAAAACAGCATGAGGACGACGTAGAAACCCTCGCCCCAGGCGTAGAAAAACAAGCTGGCGATCAGTAGCAGGAGGTTGCGGTAGGCGTAAGGCGCCGCGAAATAAAGGAGCAGAACGATCGGCAGGAACAGGTACAGGAATACCGTGGAGCTGAATACCATGTTTAGCGCAGGCGCCAGGTGTGGAAGCGCTCCACCCATTTCAACAGGGTCTGCGGGGCATGCGCGCGCTTCCATTCGCCGGCAGCGAACTTGTTGGCCTCGGCGAGCGTGGGATAAATGTGGATTGTACCGAGAATCTTGTTAAGCCCCAGTTTGTACTTCATCGCGGTCACGAACTCGGCGATCAGATCGCCCGCATGCTCGCCGACAATGGTGACACCAAGAATCCTGTCCTTGCCCGGAACGGTCAGCACTTTGACCATGCCGTGAGCTTCGCTATCGGCAATGGCCCGGTCCAGGTCGTCGATACCGTAAGTGGTTACCTCATAGGCGATCCCCTCCTCTTTGGCTTCCAGCTCGTTCAGTCCGACGCGCGCCACTTCGGGCTCCGTGAACGTGGCCCAGGGGATCACGGAATAGTCCGCGCGAAAACGCTTGAACGGCGCCAATAACGCATTCACCGAGGCGAACCAAGCCTGATGCGCCGCAGTGTGGGTGAACTGATAAGGTCCGGCCACATCACCACAGGCGTAGATATTCGGAAAATTGGTCTGCAGGTATTCGTTCACCTCGATAGTGCCATCGCTGGACAGTGCCACGCCCAGATCTTCCAGACCGAATCCCTCGGTATTCGGTTTGCGACCCACCGCCACCAGCAACTCGTCGAACTCGATCCGCACTGCCGCGCCGGCGTGTTCACAGGTCATGGCCTTGACCGCCCCGTTGTTGTCAAACGATTTGGCTTTGTGATTGAGGAGTACGTTGATGCCCTCCTCTGCAAAGCGATTCTGCACCCGTTGCGAGATTTCCGGATCCTCCCGCACCAGCAGCCGCGGCAGCATTTCCACTTGGGTGACCTGACTGCCGAGGCGTGCGAAGCACTGCGCGAGTTCGCAACCGATGGGTCCACCGCCGAGAACCACCAGCCGCGCCGGTCTCTGCCGCATCTCCCACAGATTGTCGGAAGTCCAATAGTCTATCTCCTCGATGCCGGGTATCGGGGGCACGAACGGCCGTGCGCCGGTGGCGAGCACGATGTTCTTGGTCGTCAAAACCTGTCCGTCCACACGCACTTCATAAGGTGAGATGATCCGCGCTTCGCCTTCAATGCAATCCACACCGAGCCGCGTGTATCGTTCCACCGAATCGTGCGGTTCGATTCTTTCGATCACGCGGTGTACGCGCTGCATGATATCGGCGAATTCCCAGTCCACCGAAGCGGTTTTCATGCCGAAATCGGCGGCGCGTCGTATGTGGCTGAGATACTTGGCTGAACGAATCAGGGCCTTGGAGGGGACGCATCCGGTGTTGAGACAGTCGCCGCCCATCTTGTGCTTCTCGATGAGGGTCACGCGCGCTTTGACCGTGGCGGCGATATACGCGGTGACCAGACCGGCGGAGCCAGCGCCGATCACAACGAGATTTCGGTCGAAGCGCTTCGGTTTCGCGTACTCACCGAGCACACGGCGCGCTTTTACGAAGTCGACGACTTTCTTGGCCAGCAACGGAAATACACCCAACAGCGCGAACGACGCCAGCAACCCGGGCGAGAGTATGCCCGACACCGAGTCAAGTTGGCCGATCTGAGTGCCCGCGTTCACATAGACCACCGTGCCGGCGAGCATGCCAACTTGGCTGACGAGGTAGAACACGAGCGGGCGGATGGGAGTCAGGCCCATGACCAGGTTGATGACGAAAAACGGGATCGCCGGTACCAGGCGCATCGTGAAAAGGTAGAACGCGCCGTCCTTGCGGATTCCCTCGTTCACCCGTTTCAAGCTCTGACCGAAACGCTCCTGAACCCAGTCTTTGAGCAGGAACCGCGAGGCCAGGAAGGCGAGCGTGGCGCCAATGGACGAAGCAAAAGAGACCACCACAGTGCCGACGAATAGACCGAATATCGCGCCCCCGGCCAGCGTCATGATGGCCGCGCCCGGCAGCGACGAAGCCGTGACCAGGACATATACGACGAAGTACAGGGCGATGCTACGCCAGGGATGTGTCGCGTAATAAGTCTCGATGTTGGACCTTTGCGCTTTGAAGTACTCGAGATTTAAATACTGTCCCAGGTCCAATATAAAGAAACTGGCCACCGCGGTGGCCAGGAGTACGAGCACCAGAAGCTTGGTTTTACTCATTGTTGTTTAAGCTCTTGTTCGCAATTTCGGCGACGTCTCGTGAGCAGTTCGGGGCCCGAACGGCCATCTCGATCGCAGCCCGCATTTTGTCCGCGAGCGGCGGAACGAAACGACGCCAACCGTCGAAGGCTTTCAACAGGCGCGCGGCGACTTGTGGATTGATTCGATCCAGCTTTACGACGTAGTCGGCGATCAGAGAGTAACCGGCCCCGTCCCGAGTGTGAAAACCTGCAAAGTTCCGATGCGCAAATGCGCCCAGCAAGGACTGCACCCGGTTGGGGTTGTATATATTGAAAGCCGGATGGCGGCTAAGTTCCGCCACACGTTGTGGTGTATCGGTGGATTGGGACAACGCCTGTACCGAAAACCATTTGTCGATCACCAGGGGCTCTCCGCGCCATTTGTCGTAGAAGGTTTTGAATGCGTACTCACGGAACGGGCTGTTTGTATTGGACAGGGCGCTCAAGGCGGCCACACTGTCCGTCATGTTGGTCGCCAAGTCGAGCTGCGCACGAAGCAGTTCGAAGACCGGCGCGTCTTCCAGCTCGGCGAGGTAAGAGAGACACTGATTTTTCATTGCGCGGTGACCGGCGGCGACGCTGCCGCGCGCCGCCCGGGCGGCGCGGTCGTGGCGCCGATAAGCCGACAGGAAGTCGTCAGTCAGCCGGCGCGCCAGGGTGTGGCGAAGGCGGCGAACCGCGCGATGAACGGCCTCGGGATCGATGGGATTGAAAAAATCCGACACGTATATTTCCGTGGGCAGCGAAAGCAGCTCGGCAGACACTGCCGGATCGAGGCCATCGGCGTTGAGGTTGCGCGCGAACGCCGCAATGAACTCGTCCGCGACGTCTCCGCCGTTTCGGATCAAATCCGTCAGGACGCGGATGCCGATCTGTTGGGTGGCCTCCCAGCGGCAAAACGGGTCCTCGTCGTACTGCATCAAGAAATATAAAATCCGGTCTTCGCGCGGAAAATCGAGTTTTACCGGGGCGCTAAAACCGCGCAGCAGCGACACCACAGGCCGGCGTGGAATACCGACGAACACAAAGCGCTCCCGAGCGCGACCCAGGTCAAGAAGTGCGGTGGTCCGGGCTGCATGGCCGTCACCACGCAGCGTGAATGGATACGGGCGGCCTTGGTCGTCGAGCAGGGCCACGGATACCGGTATATGAAAGGGGTCCTTGTGCGGTTGCCCCGGGGTGTTCGGACAGGATTGGTCGATCACCAATTCGAAGGTCTCGTCATCGGGATGATAGGTTTCGCTGACTTTGAGCACCGGCGTACCCGCCTGGGTATACCAGAGACGGAACTGGGAGAGGTCGACGTCATTCGCGTCGCTCATCGCGTCCAGGAAGTCATCGACGGTAACCGCCTGTCCGTCGTGCCGGGAAAAATACAAGTCGGTGCCACGGCGAAATCCGGTGTCACCCAACAACGTGTACAACATGCGAATCACTTCCGCACCTTTGTTGTACACCGTCACGGTGTAGAAATTGTTGATCTCCTGATAGGAGTCGGGGCGTACGGGATGCGCCATCGCGCCCGCGTCTTCACGAAACTGCTGGGTGCGCAGCAGATTAACGTCCCGGATCCTTTTCACTCCTGCCGAACCCATGTCGGCGCTGAACTGTTGTTCCCGGAACACCGTGAACCCTTCCTTCAGGCTCAGTTGGAACCAATCGCGACAGGTCACTCGGTTCCCAGACCAGTTGTGGAAATACTCGTGCCCGATCACGCTTTCTATGTTGTCAAAGTCTTCGTCCGTGGCGGTCTCGGATTTGGCCAGGACGTACTTGGTATTGAAAATATTGAGGCCCTTGTTCTCCATCGCGCCCATGTTGAAATCATCGATCGCGACGATCATGTATCGTTCTAGTTCGTAACGGCGACCGTAGGTGCGCTCGTCCCACGCCATGGCTTTCTTCAACGAAGCCATGGCGTGATCGCATTTCTCGACGTTGTGATGTTCCACGTAGATGCACAATTCCACGGCGCGGCCTTCGGTACTGACGTAACGATCCTCGACGACGCCGAAGTCGCCCGCCACCAGTGCGAACAGGTAGCAAGGCTTGGGGTACGGGTCGTGCCAGGTGGCCCAATGCCGGCCGTTTCGAGAGTGCCCGGATTCCACGAGATTCCCGTTCGAGAGCAGGAACGGATAGTCGGCCTGTGCGGCGCTGACGGTAGTCGTGAATCGCGCCAGCACGTCGGGGCGATCGGGGAAGAAAGTGATTCTCCGGAAGCCCTCCGCTTCGCACTGCGTACAGACCGTGTTTCCCGAGCGGTACAGACCGGATAAAGCCGTGTTGTCTTGCGGGCGCAGTTGGGTTTCGATTTCTATGACGCAGGCGTCCGGTGGCTCGTCGATGGTGAGGGCGGTCTCGCTCAGCGTGTACCGACCGGTTGGCAACGGACGCCCATCGAGGAAAATCGCCGCCGGCGTGATACCGTCACCGTCCAGCATCAGAGGCCGGCGGTGATCGCCGTTGCGCCGGATGCGCAACCGGGAGCGAACCGTCGTGAGGGGTTCGTCGAGCTCGAAACGCAACGACACCGTTCCACACAGGTAGTCCAGGGGACGATAGTCCCGCAAATAGAATGTCTTCTGCGGCATCTGGATAGAGGGACCGGGGCTTGTTCAGGTCAAGAGCACGAGCACCACGACGAAGAAAATGACCAAACCCAGGGGCAAAAAGAGGCCCGACCAGTCCTTGGGCGCCTCGTGGCTGCGACGGAACAGGTCCTTCAGGCCCGGCCGCATCAGCAGCATCAACGCCACGGCCATGCCGCCCAGTACGAGTTTTTCCCAGGTCTCCAATGACTCCACGGTCTGCCTCCGGCTAAAATACTAACTGGAATCGGGAGGAAATATACAGCCTTGTCACGTACAATTGGGCCCCCGGGAGGCGGTCGCAACCGCTTCTTAGGTTTTTCTGCGTAACGCGATGACCACCAAGGACACTGAAGTGATAAATCAGCGTATCGCCGAGCTAGAAGTAGAGCACAGGGACCTGGACGACGTGATTCTCCGCCTGGAGGAGGCGGTTTACGTCGACCAACTGCAGTTGCGACGACTGAAGAAACGTAAGCTCCAGCTCAAGGACGAAATCGCTCGGCTCAAAAGCGAACTTATTCCAGACTTACCAGCCTGACGTCAATTGATCGTATCGGGATCGTAGCCGAGTACGGGAGCCAACCACCGTTCCATGACGGAAAGGTCGGTCGTCTTGCGTCGGGCGTAATCTTCGACCTGGTCCCTCTGGATGCCAGTGATCGAGAAATAGCGCGCGTCGGGATGGGCGAAATACCAACCGCTCACCGACGCAGCCGGCGTCATGGCAAAGCTCTCGGTCAACCGGATTCCCACTTCATCCGGTCGTAATAACGCCCACAGGTTCTGTTTTTCGGTATGGTCCGGGCACGCCGGATACCCCGGTGCCGGCCGAATTCCACGGTATTCCTCGGCGATCAATGCCTCGTTCGAGAGCGCTTCGTCGGCGGCGTAACCCCAGAACTCGCGGCGCACACGTTGATGCAAATGTTCGGCGAACGCTTCGGCAAGCCGGTCTGCCAACGCTTTTAGCATAATCGCTTGATAGTCGTCGTGGTCACGCTCGAACTTGGCGAGCCGGTCTTCGATTCCTATTCCCGCAGTCACTGCAAAGGCGCCGAGATAATCGGCGACTGCGGACTCTCGCGGCGCGACGAAATCCGAAAGACAATAGCAGTTTGCGCCACGCGCCGACTGTTGACGCAGGTGATGCAGGCGAATGAGGGTCTCGCTACGAGAGTCGTCGCGATACAGTTCGATATCCTCCGCCACACTGTTCGCAGGGAAAATACCGAGCACGCCATTGGCGGTGAGCCACCGTTCCGCACAAATTCGTTCCAGCATTTCGTTGGCATCGTCGTACAACTGGCGCGCCTGTTGTCCGGTCTGCGCCTGGTCCAGTATCCTGGGATACGAACCTTTGAGTTCCCACACGTGGAAGAACGGCGTCCAATCGATCTGTGCGCGTAAGGCGTCGAGGTCGTACTCGATGAATGTCTCGCGGCCGATCAGCCTCGGTGGTGACGGCGAATACTCCCCCCAGTCCGCGGTCCATGCGCGGGCCCGCGCCTGTTCGAAGGACAGGGCTTTGCGCCGCGGCGCACGGCCGGACCGTTCGCGGCGGATTTGCGAGTATTCCGTGCGTATCGACTCGGCGAATTCGCCGCTATGCGCCGCAGACAGCAAACTTTGCGCGATGCCCACCGCCCGCGACGCATCGATGACGTGCACGACCGGATGTGTGTAGGCCGGCTCGATTTTCACCGCCGTGTGCACCTTGGAAGTCGTGGCACCGCCGATCAGCAACGGTAACTGCAGGCTGCGGCGTTGCATCTCCTTGGCGACGTGAATCATCTCGTCCAGGGACGGCGTGATGAGCCCCGACAAACCCACGAGCTGGCAGCCCTCGTTCTCGGCGGTGTCGAGAATTTTTTCGGCGGGGACCATTACACCAAGGTCGATGACCTCGAATCCGTTGCATTGCAGTACTACCCCGACGATGTTTTTGCCGATGTCATGAACATCGCCCTTCACGGTGGCCATGACGATCTTACCCGCGCTTCCCCGGTTGCCGTCCTGGTCCGTCTCCATGAACGGCAGCAGATAGGCGACCGCCTTCTTCATGACGCGTGCGGATTTGACCACCTGCGGCAAGAACATTTTACCGGCGCCAAATAGATCCCCGACCACGTTCATACCGTCCATGAGCGGCCCCTCGATGACTGCCAGCGCATTCTGCAGCGCTCGGCGCGCCGCCTCCGTATCATCCTCGATATGGTCCGCGATACCCTTCACCAAGGCGTGTTCGAGGCGCTTGGCCACCGGCCATTCACGCCACGCCGGGTCCTCGCCGACGGTCGCCGTGGTGCCGTCGCCGCGATAGTTCTCGGCGATCGCGAGCAGGTTCTCCGTTGCCTCAGGACTGCGATTGAGGACCACGTCTTCCACGCGCTCGCGAAGCTCGGCGGGCAACTCCTCATAAATCGCGAGTTGGCCGGCGTTGACGATGCCCATGTCCAAACCGGCCCGGATTGCGTGGTACAGAAACACGGAGTGAATCGCCTCACGCACGGCATTGTTGCCGCGGAAGGAAAACGACACATTGGACACGCCGCCGGAAACCAGTATTTGGGGGTACTCCCGCTTCAACGCCCGCGTCGCCTCGATAAAGTCGTAGGCGTAGCTGTTGTGCTCTTCGATCCCCGTGGCGACGGCGAAGATATTGGGATCGAAGATGATGTCTTCGGCGGGGAATCCCACCCGCTCGGTGAGAATCTGGTATGCACGACCACACACTGCAATCCGCTTCGCCAAAGTGTCCGCCTGGCCTTCCTCGTCAAACGCCATGACCACGGCCGCTGCCCCGTAACGCCGGATCAGCGTCGCCTGTTCGATAAACGGCGCTTCGCCCTCCTTCAGGCTGATCGAGTTGACCACCGGTTTGCCTTGCACACACTTGAGCCCCGTTTCCAGCACCGACCATTTGGAGGAATCGATCATGATCGGTACCCGGGCGATGTCGGGTTCTCCGGCGACGAGATTCAAAAAGCGCTGCATCGCAGCCTCCGCGTCCAGAAGCCCTTCATCCATGTTGACGTCTACGATCTGCGCGCCGTTCTCGACCTGCTGGCGGGCGATCTCCAGGGCCGCATCGTAATCCTCTTCCTTGATCAGTTTGCGGAACTTGGCCGACCCGGTCACGTTGGTTCGCTCGCCGACATTGACGAACAAACTGTCGGCGCCGATATTGCACGGCTCGAGGCCGGCCAGCCGGCATCGCGGGACAGGCGCGGGCGGCGTGCGCGGCGCCGTGCCCGCCACGGCCTCACGGAACGCGCGGATATGGTCCGGCGTGGTCCCGCAGCAGCCACCAACGATGTTGAGAAAACCGGCCTGCGCCCACTCGCTGATTTCGGCCGCCATCTCGTCCGGGGTCTCGTCGTAACCGCCCATTTCGTTGGGGAGCCCGGCGTTGGGGTGCGCGCTGACCCGAGTATCCGCCACGCTGGACAGCTCTTCGACATGCGCGCGGAGCTGCTTCGGCCCCAGCGCGCAATTGAACCCAACGGACAAAGGTTCGGCGTGGCGTGTCGAGTTCCAAAACGCTTCCGGCAGCTGTCCGCTCAAGGTGCGACCGGAAGCATCGGTAATCGTGCCGGAAATCATGATCGGCAGCGACCGGCCGACCTCATCGAAAAAACCCTGCACGGCGAAGATCGCGGCCTTCGCGTTCAAGGTATCGAAAATCGTCTCGATAAGGATCAGGTCGCTGCCGCCGTCAACCAAACCCCGCACGGCTTCCGAGTAAGCGTCGACGAGTTCCGCGTAGGTGACGTTGCGAAACGCGGCATCATTGACGTCCGGCGAAATGGAAGCGGTGCGGTTCGTGGGCCCGACCACACCGGCAACGAAACGTGGCGTGTCGGTTATAGCCTGCGCTTCGTCCGCCGCCTCCCTGGCGAGTCGCGCCGCCGCGACGTTAATCTCGTAACTCAGCGCCTGCATTTTGTAGTCCGACAACGAGATGCGGTTCGCATTGAACGTGTTGGTCTCGACGATGTCGGCGCCCGCATCCAGATACTGGCGGTGGATGTCGCGGATCAGTTGCGGCTGGGTCAGCACCAATAAGTCGTTGTTGCCTTTCAGCTCACACGCCCAGTCCGCAAAACGTTCGCCCCGGTAGCCGGCCTCGTCCAGCCCGACGCCCTGAATCATGGTGCCCATCGCACCGTCGAGCAGCAGAATTCGTTCGTCGAGGGCGTGGAGCAACGAATCGGGAACGGTCATTTCGGTCAACGTGTATCTGTGTCGTCGGGCTCGTCGATCTGCGGGCCACGCCGCGTGTACACCTGATGTTCGAGGCCCGGGGCGTCAGGATGGCGATTCCGGGGCCCCGCCGCCCAGACTCCTGGATCGATAGCGGGGAAATACACCGCGCCGGGGTCCTCGGCGCGGTCCGGTACGTGGGTCACGTCAATAATATCACAATGCGCCAGCGCCTCTGCGTAGATCCGCGCGCCGCCCACGAACCAGACGTCTCCCGAGCACGTCTTCAGGGCGTCGTCGATACTGGGGTAGCTGTCGACTCCGGCGATCGGCGTGCGGGTAATGACAACATTGCGCCGGCCGGGCAACGGCCGAACCGGCAATGATTCCCAGGTGCGACGCCCCATAATGATCGTATGCCCCAAGGTCAGGCGTTTGAATCGGCGCAGGTCTCCTGAGTAGTGCCAGGGCAGGCCGCCGTCTACACCGATCACGCCCGCGGGAGACATGGCGACGAGAATCCCGCGCATTCAGGCGTTTTGTCGCGTCGACACGAGCCCCACCGGCTTACCCGCAACGCCGGTCATACGGCGACTTTGAATTTGATCGCCGGGTGCGGATCGTAGCCCGACAAGCGAAATTTCCCGAGAATCTCCGCGGTATCCGCTTCGAGCAACGGATTGATGTCATCCAGCGAGGCGATCGACGCATCGATGTCCAGTACCGGTCGTGGCCGCGGCGTGCGCTGTAATTGCTGCCGTAAGCCGGGTACGTGGTCGTATTCGCGCATGGAGCCGTCTGCTTTCGCGGTATAAACGTGGGCGTCTACCAGGGTGTGGGCGAATATTCCCGCCGGGATTCCGGCGAATTTCGCGAGTAATTCGAGCAGGAAGGAATAACCGGCGATGTTGTACGGTACACCCAGCGCAACGTCGCAGCTTCGTTGCGTAAGGTGCAGACACAAAAACGGGTTGCGCTGCTCGTCCAGTTGTACGTTGAGCAACCACAGACAGTGACACGGCGGCAGCGCGCTGGTGTGGGCATTGCCGGGAGACCAGGCTGAGATGACGAGTCTGCGACTCATCGGATTCCGTTTGAGTTCGTCGACGACCCATCGGATTTGATCCGCGAAAGTGGGTTCGCCGTTACGGTGAATCGGGAAATGACGCCAGAAATTGCCGTATGCACTCGGTACCAGCCCATCGTCGTCGGCCCAGGGGTCCCAAAACCGGCACCCGTGTCGTCGCAGCAGACCGATATGCGTATCCCCGGACAAAAACCAGAGATTCTCGATGACGATGTTTTTCCAGGAAATCTCCTTGGTAGTCAGCAGCGGGAAACCTTGGCGCAAGTCGATTTCATAATTAATGTTGAAGGTCGACAGTGTGTCTACACCGGTACGGTTCTCTTTGCGCGTGCCGTGTGTGAGTACTTCGCGAACCGTATCAAGGTATTGTTTCACCGATCTCCAACCGTCTTGTCGCCAAGCGGGCAGCGTGTGCCACAAGCGTGCGTTGCGTACCTCAGGGTGCGGGAATGCCCGGCGCGGGCGGCGGCCATTGTGCATGGACGACGGTCGGATGGCAAATGGGCCGGATCGCCGGCCGTGGGGCGTAAGAATAAGCGGGCGTCCTTGCCGTCCCCCACTCTCCAGAATGGGTACACTCTAACCGGCGGCACGTCCCGTTTCTGTTAAATATTCACACGATACAGCACACACTGACTACCAGCCGCGCGGCAGATTTCGCTCCAAGGTGATGCGTTTGTCCTCGACGCTGATATAACCGCCGGCGCGGAGGTCCTTCAGGATGCGACTGACCATCTCCCGGGACGCCCCGACCAGGTTCGCGATCTCCTGGTGCGTCAAGCGCTCTGTGACCGGTTTGCCTCCCTGGTCGTGGGCGTGTTTGGTGAGCACTTTCGCCACCCGCCCGTACACATCCAACAGCGCCAGACTGCTAATGTCCTCCGTCATGGCCTGTATTCGCTCCACCAGCGCTTTGATGATGCGAATCGAAATCGCCGGATTGTTGGTCAGACAATTCATGAAATCCTGTTTCGATATCACGGAAAGCTCGGTATCCTCCAAAGTCACGACATTAGCGGCCCGGGGTTCGCCACTCAACAAAGCGAGCTCGCCGAACGCCTCTCCGGGTTCCAGCGTCCGAATGGTGATTTCGTTCCCGTGCTCATCGTCGAGATACACGCGCGCGCGGCCGGATTGGATGATGTACAGCGAGTCACTCTCGTCCCCCTTGGTGACCACTATCGTGTTCTTCTTGTAGCGGCGAGTGGTGACGTGGCCGGTCAGAGTTTGGAGGTCGCTTTCCGGCAGGTCGGCAAACAAGGGAATATCCTCGAGCATGGGGTGATTACCTCGATCCGTGACGTCGACGGCCGGTATTGTTCTCCGTCACGCCCTCTCGTGCAAGGCATTTGTCGAAATACTAAGCGCAGGCCGCGATCAGTATCTATAGTGTTCGGGTTTGTACGGCCCTTCCACCTCGACACCGATGTACTCGGCCTGTTCCTTGGACATTGTCGTGAGTTCGGCGCCGATTTTGTTGAGGTGCAAACGGGCGACCTTCTCGTCCAATCGCTTCGGCAGAACATACACTTGGTGTTGATACCGATCACCGTGCCGCCACAGCTCGATCTGTGCGAGTACCTGATTGGTAAACGAGTTCGACATCACGAAGCTGGGATGGCCGGTGGCGCAACCGAGATTCACAAGGCGGCCCTCCGCCAGCAGGATGATGCGTTTGCCGTCGGGGAAAATAACGTGATCGACCTGGTCTTTGACGTTCTCCCATCGGTATTTTTTCAGGCTGGCGATATCGATTTCACTGTCGAAGTGTCCGATATTGCAGACGATGGCTTGGTCTTTCATGCGCACCATGTGCCCATGGTCGATGACATGGTAGTTACCCGTAGCGGTGACGAAAATGTCGGCTTGATCGGCGGCGGTTTCCATCGTGACGACGCGGTAACCTTCCATCGCCGCCTGCAATGCACAGATTGGATCGATCTCCGTCACCCAGACTGTAGCGCCGAGCCCGCGCAGGGACTGCGCACACCCCTTCCCCACGTCGCCGTAACCGCATACCAGCGCGATTTTGCCGGCGATCATGACATCCGTGGCCCGTTTAATGCCGTCCACCAAGGATTCGCGACAGCCGTACAGATTGTCGAACTTGGATTTGGTTACCGAGTCATTAACGTTTATAGCTGGGAACGGCAGCGTGCCGTTGCTTTGCATCTGGTATAAACGGTGCACACCGGTCGTCGTTTCTTCAGTGACGCCGCGGATGTTCTTCAATATTTCCGCGTACCATTCGGGCGTCGTGTCGAGGCGTTTCTTGATCGCCTCGTACAGCGCCACCTCTTCTTCGTTGGCGGGATGCTCGATCAGGCTGCGGTCGTGCGCCGCCTTGCTTCCCAGCGTTACGAGTAAGGTCGCATCACCGCCGTCGTCCAGGATCATGTTGGGAACGCCGCCGTCATCCCACTCGAAGATACGATGCGAATACTCCCAGTATTCGTCCAGCGACTCTCCCTTGAATGCGAAAACGGGGACCCCCTGCGCCGCAATCGCCGCTGCGGCGTGATCTTGCGTCGAGAAAATGTTGCATGATGCCCAACGCACTTTTGCGCCGAGCGCAACCAGCGTTTCGATCAATACAGCAGTCTGTATGGTCATGTGCAAGGAACCGGCGATGCGCGCGCCCGCAAGCGGTTTCTCACCGGCGTATTCTTCGCGCAACGCCATGAGCCCCGGCATTTCGGTCTCCGCGATGGCGATTTCTTTGCGCCCCCAGTCGGCAAGCGACAGATCGGCGACTTTATAGTCGGGTTCCAGGGTTTTGGCGGCTTGGGTGGACATCGTGTCTCCTGGCGGTTAAGCGGTTCTTGCTTCTTTGTCGAGACCGGCGGCATCGCGGAGCACTTCGGCGCGGTCGGTATGTTCCCAGGTAAACTCGGGCTCGGTGCGGCCGAAGTGTCCGTAGGCAGCACTGTGTCGGTATATCGGTCGCAACAGGTTGAGGTTTTCGATAATCGCTTTCGGGCGCAGGTCAAAGTGGGCGCGAATGTAGCGCACGATCTCGGCGTCGGGCACCGCGCCGGTTCCGAAGCAGTTGACCATCAGCGACACCGGCTCGGCGACGCCAATGGCGTAGGCGACCTGCACTTCGCAACGTGCCGCGAGGCCGGCGGCGACCACGTTCTTTGCCACGTGTCTGAGCGCGTAAGCGGCCGAACGGTCGACCTTGGAGGGGTCCTTGCCGGAGAAAGCACCGCCACCGTGGTGCGCGGAACCGCCGTAGGTGTCGACAATGATCTTGCGTCCGGTCAGCCCGCAATCACCCACCGGACCTCCGATCACGAAGCGACCGGTCGGGTTGACGAGAAAACGCGTGTCTTTGTCGATCATCTTTTCCGGCAACACCGGTTTGATGATTTCCTCCACCACCGCCTCGGACACGGTCTTGTGGTCGACGTCCGGGGAATGCTGAGTGGACAACACGACGGTATCCACCGCGGTCGGCACGCCATCCTCGTAACGAACCGTTACTTGGGATTTGGCATCCGGACGCAGCCACCAGAGTGTCCCCCCTTTGCGTACCTCGGACTGTCGCTTGACGAGACGGTGTGCGTAAAGAATGGGGAACGGCATCAGCGCATCGGTTTCGTTGCAGGCGTAGCCGAACATGAGACCCTGGTCACCGGCGCCCTGATCCAGGTCGAGGCCTTCTCCTTCGTTCACACCTTGTGCGATGTCCTGCGATTGCTTGTCTATCGACACGATGACCGCGCAACTTGCGAAGTCGAATCCCATGTCCGAGGAGTTGTAACCGATTTCTTTGATCGTTTCGCGTACGATACTCGTGTAATCCGGATATGCCGCTGAAGTGATTTCTCCCGACAGCACCACCATCCCCGTATTGACCAGCGTTTCACACGCGACCCGCGAGCCCGGGTCTTCCGCCAACAATGCGTCGAGAACGGCGTCGGAAATTTGGTCTGCCACTTTATCCGGATGGCCCTCCGATACGGATTCGGAAGTGAAGAGGAAACTATTGGTCATTTTTCGCGCTCTCGTGAGGGGGATTTCGGCTAAACGAATAAGTCTATCACCTAATGGCGCATCAACCCACATCGGAACTCCATGGTTGGTGGGCCGCGTGGCGGCCCAGGCGTCTACGAGCCGGGACCGCTCAAGCCGAGTTCCTTCAATTTTCGCGTCAGCGTGTTGCGTCCCCACCCGAGTTTGCGCGCTGCTTTCTGCTTGTGACCTCCGGTGTGGTGCAGCGCGGTTTCGAGCAGCACGCGCTCGAACCGACTGCCGAGCACCGCGAGCACACCGGATTCGCCGCGCTCGAGCTTCCGCTCCACCACCGCGCGCAGGAGTTTTTCCCAGTCGTCGTCGATCGGGGCGTCGCCCTTGGAGGTCTGCAGATCGGCCGGGAGATCGGCCTTGGCGACCGCCTGCCCGGGTGCCATGACGGTTATCCAGCGACACACGTTCTGAATCTGGCGCACGTTCCCCGGCCAGTCCAGCTGGCGGAGGTGGTCCAAGGCATCCGGCAGCAACTGCTTTTCGTCGACCCCGAGCTCGGCCGCGCCCTGTTTGAGAAAGTGCTCGATGAGTAACGGAATGTCTTCGCGGCGCTCCCGTACCGCCGGCAGCGCAATGCGAATGACGTTCAGGCGGTGAAACAGGTCCTCGCGAAACCGCCCCTGCGCGACACGCTGTTCCAGGTCTTGATTGGTGGCCGCCAGCACGCGCACGTTGACCTCCACCTGATCGCGCCCCCCGACGCGGTAGAAGCGGTTCTCGGACAGTACACGCAACAGCCGGGTCTGCAGGTCCGCGGGCATGTCGCCGATCTCGTCGAGGAACAAGGTGCCACCGTGAGCCTGTTCGAAGCGCCCGATCCGCTGCGTATGAGCCCCGGTAAACGCGCCTTTTTCGTGGCCGAACAATTCCGACTCCAAGAGTTCGGCGGGTATCGCAGCGGTGTTGATAGCGATGAACGGTTCGGCTGCACGCGGACTGTGTTGGTGGAGTGCACGGGCCACCAGTTCCTTACCGGTGCCGGATTCCCCGAATATCAAGACATTGATGTGCGACTTTGCCAGCCGGCCGATCGCGCGGAACACTTCCTGCATGGCGGGCGCCTCGCCGACAATGGGTGAGGCCTCGGCGGACGCCGGCGACGCTGGCTTCGGAATCGACGCGCGATGGGCGATGGCGCGTTTCGCCAGCGCCAGTGCCTCGTCCACGTCGAACGGCTTGGGCAGGTACTCGAAAGCGCCGCCCTGATAGGAGGCGATCGCGCTTTCCAGGTCGGTGTGCGCGGTCATGACGATCACCGGTACGTCGGGAGCGCGGCCATGTATCGCTTCCATCAGCTCGATTCCGGTCAGCCCCGGCATGCGGATGTCGGTAATGATGACGTCGGGACGCTCGCCGGCGAGTTGCTTCATCACGTCTTCACCGCCCCCGAAACAGCGTACCTGCAGTCCCGCTTGCGCGAGCGCCCTCTCCAGCACCCAGCGTATGGAGGCGTCGTCGTCGACGATCCAGGCGCTAGGCATGGCGTTCGGCCCGCCGGATCGGCAGCACGATAGAAAAGCGGGTGTGGCCCGGTTCCGACGCGAATTCGAGATAGCCGCCGTGTTTGGCGACGATGTCCTGTGCGATCGACAACCCCAGGCCGGTACCCGTCGCCTGACCGGTCACCAGGGGATAAAAAATCTGATCCTTGAGCTCTCGGGGCACACCGGGACCGTTGTCCTCGATGTCCACGCGAATGCCTTGGCGGTGTCGGGTACGATCGAATGTCGGATTGCGCTCGATGCGCGTGCGCAGCCGAATCGCGCCGCGCCCCTCCACCGCCTGTACCGCGTTGCGGGCGATGTTCAGTACCGCTTGCACGAGTTGGTCGCGGTCCCCGGCGATCTCCGGCAGGCTGGGGTCGTAATCGCGATCGATGGTCAGCCCTTCCTGCACGTCGACCACGATTAGCTTTCGTACGTGTTCGACGACTTCATGTACGTTCAGCGGCGCGGTCTCGATCGGTTTGTGCGAGCCCATGATCCGGTCCACGAGTGCGGACAGGCGATCCGCCTCATGGATGATGATGCGGGTGTACTCACGCAGTTCGCGGCTGGCGAGTTCCCGATCCAGGAGTTGCGCAGCGCCGCGTAAACCGCCGAGCGGATTCTTGATCTCGTGCGCCAGACCGCGTAGCACCGCTTGGTTGGCGGCGTGCTGACCGCGGTGCTGCTCCTCGCTGACGCGTTGCAGGAGACGGTCGATGGGCGTCAGTTCCAGCACCACCCGCCGCGGTCGGCGCGCCGGTCCGGACAGCGGCGACACCGTATAATCCACGGTGACGTCGTGGAGTGCGGTCGGCAGGCGCACCTGATGCACGGTGATGGACTGCCCGCCCGCCAAGGCCTGGCGCACCGGCGCCAACAGATCGTCGTCGCCGTGCACCAACTGCGCATACGCGCGGCCGACGCACTGATTGGCACTGACGCCGAACAGCGCCTCGCTGGCCGGATTCATCGACCTTACGTGCAATTCGCCGTCCAAAACCATCACCCCTGTGGCGAGACTGTCGAATACCCGTTGGTTGAGGGAGTCGGGGCCCACGAGTCACGACTCAGTGGCGCACCCGCGGTACCGCTCCGAAGACCGGTGCACCGTTTTAGTGCACACGGCACGGGCACGCACTCGTGGATGCACCGTCTAGACGCTGTAGTACAACTCGAACTCGACCGGATGCGTGGTCATACGCAGCGCCGTGACTTCGTCCCTTTTGAGTTCGATGTAAGCGTCGATGGTGTCGTCCGAAAACACACCGCCGGCTTTGAGAAACTCGCGGTCCTTGTCCAACGCCTCGAGCGCCACGTTCAGCGAACTCGCCACGGTCGGCACTTTCTTCTCTTCCTCGGGCGGTAAATCGTAGAGGTCTTTGTCCAGCGAATCGCCCGGGTGGATCTTGTTCAGGATACCGTCGAGTCCGGCCATCAGCATGGCGGTGAAGGTAAAGTAGGGATTTCCAGCCGAGTCGGGAAACCGGATCTCGACACGCCGGCCCTTGGGGTTCGGGTCGTAGGGAATACGTACGGACGCTGATCGGTTGCGCGCGGAATACGCGAGTAACACCGGTGCCTCGAAACCGGGAACCAGCCGTTTGTAACTGTTGGTGGTGGCGTTGGTGAACGCGTTGATGGCGCGCGCGTGCTTGAAGATCCCGGCGATATAGTGCAGCGCCGTTTCACTCAATCCCCCGTATTCGTCGCCGCTGAAGATGTTCTCGCCGTTCCTCGCCAGCGACTGGTGAACGTGCATGCCGCTGCCGTTGTCACCGACCAGCGGTTTGGGCATGAAAGTCGCCGTTTTTCCGTGCTCGAAGGCGACGTTGTGCACGCAATACTTGTAGATCTGTAGCTCGTCGGCTTTGCGGACCAAGTGGTTGAAACGCGTACCGATTTCCCCCTGGCCGGCGGTGGCCACCTCGTGGTGGTGCACCTCGATGGACAGCCCCATCTGCTCCATGGTCTTGCACATGGCGGAACGCAAGTCCTGCAGGGAGTCCACGGGCGGGACCGGAAAATAACCGCCCTTCACCCCGGGGCGGTGGCCCAGATTGCCCTCTTCGTATATTTTGCCGGTGTTCCACGACGATTCGGTGGAGTCGATTTCGTAGAACGCGCCGCTCATATCGACGTCCCAGCGCACGTCGTCGAAGATGAAAAATTCCGCTTCCGGACCGAAGTACGCGGTATCCGCGATGCCGGTCGATTTCAGGTACGCTTCGGCGCGTTTGGCGATCGAGCGGGGATCGCGTTCGTAACCCTGCATGGTCGTCGGCTCGATGACGTCGCAACGCAACAGCAGGGTCGCATCGTTCATGAACGGATCGATCACTGCGGAATCGGGGTCGGGCATCAATATCATGTCGGATTCATTGATACCCTTCCAGCCGGCGATGGACGAGCCGTCGAACATCTTGCCGTCCTCGAACACGGTTTCGTCCACCTTGGAGGCCGGCACCGTAACGTGCTGTTCTTTGCCACGGGTATCCGTGAAGCGGAAGTCCACGAATTCCAGATTCTGGTCCTGAATGAGATTTATGACGTCTGCAGCAGACATTTGGTGTTACCCCTTAGTGTATGGTTGTTGGAGAGAAACGTGCGGTGCCCGAAGCCCTGCGGCGGGTGTATGTTTTAGCAGGATTTGTGCCAGCTACCGCGAGCCGCGTGGAACCGGGCTTCCCGCCCCCGATGTGAAACCGTCACGCACCATAATAGTGCGCTCGACCCATTATTGCACGATCATAGTGCAGACAGCGAGTGGATTCAGACCACTTGTAAGCGCACCCGATAGCCGTCGGCGCACGCTTGGGCGGCCAGCACCCGATGACCGTGGATCCGGCACCAGGCGGGGATGTCGTGCAAGGCGCCGGGATCGGTGCACAATACCTCCAGTTCCTCACCACTCTGCATCTGCCGTACCTGCTCCTGAGTGCGGATCACCGGCATCGGACACAATAAGTGGCGTGCATCCAGCACCTGTCGCTTCACAGGTACCAAGCCGTCGGGATCTGCTCGGATCGCAGCGGTTCGATGTCGAGCAGATATTCCTCACCCTGTCCGTCGTTGACGCGCATGCGCACCCGCGGGTTGCGGCGTCCCTTTCCGAAGCGCGCCGTGACGCGGGCGGCGAACGCCAGGTCCGCGGCGCTCGGTCGACCGTCGATCAGGGCCACCGGACCCGGCGGGTCGTCGCACTGCACGTGGGCGTGGCGATTACGGTAGCCCTCCAGGAACCGGCACTCGCCCTCGTCGCGCGCGATGATGAGTTTCAGGTCCGGCCGCACGCGCAAATGTCGACCGACCTTGAGCATCATGATGTCGTCGAAGTCGTAATCCCTGGTGCGTCGGGATACCCACAAGTCGTTGAGCTTGCGAGAATAGTTGGCGTCGGTGAGGAAACAGCAGCCGCCGGCGGGCTGGGCGTAGTCGCTGATACCGAAGCGTCCGGCGAGCTCGATCTGCGCTTTGCGACTCCGACCGGTAATACCGGCAAGGCGGGCCCGATCCACCCAGCCTTCGCGTTCGGGCCGCGTGGGCGCCAACGCCTGGGCGCTCAATGGCCGCAGCAGGAGGTCACCCGCGCCCGATTCCTGGGCGACAATCGGCAGCTTGGCCTTGAGTTGCGATTTTGGCCGCTGGCCCACGACCTCACCGGTAATGATGAAGTCGAACCCATGGGCCTCCATCCACTCGCGCGCTTTGCGCACCATGAATCCCTTGCAATCCAGGCACGGATTCAAATTGGCGCCGTAGCCGTGTTTGGGGTTCAGGACGACCTGTTTGTATTCCTCGATGACGTCGATCAAGTGCAACTTGATGCCAAGCTGCTCCGCCACCCACAAGGCGTTGTTGCGTTTGGGGCGTTGTCGATGCTCGCGCCGGATCGCGTGGGTGTGGCCTTCGACGCAGAAGCCGGTGAAGAAATTCAACCCCTCGACGTAAATGCCTTGAGCGAGAATCAGTCGCGCCGCGAGCATGGAGTCGAGACCGCCGGAGATCAGCGCGACCGCTTTTCGTTCGCAGGACATAGACACAGTCAAAGCTTGAGAGCACTCAGGGTGGCGGCCACGCACTTGAACGCCGGCGCCCAAATAACAAAAGGGCCCGCATCAGGGACCCTCTTGCCGGTATATCAGGCTCCGGTTAAGCCTGCTCCTCCTCGGTGACTTGGGCGTTAGACGCCTCGTCTGTGGTGCGGACCTTAACCCAAAACCCACGGTATGTCTATGTTTGGCCCGCTGCCCCCGCGACTGTGGTTCGCCGCCCTACGCGCGGCCGGGTATAATTCGCGCGCTTTGCCCCAGATAACCGCATAACGTCCGTGATCTCGACGTCGTTATCATGACTTTTCAAGAACTTATATTGGCGCTTCAGCACTACTGGGCGGCGCGCGGTTGTGTCCTGATGCAGCCGTTCGACATGGAGGTGGGCGCGGGTACGTTTCACCCAGCCACGTTTCTCGGCGCGATCGGACCGGAACCGTTGTACGCCGCGTACGTACAACCCTCGCGCCGGCCGGCCGACGGCCGCTACGGCGAAAACCCCAACCGGCTTCAGCATTACTTTCAGTACCAGGTGGTGTTGAAGCCTTCGCCCATGGATATCCAAGAGCAATACCTGGAATCGTTGCGCGCGCTCGGTATCGATTTCACGCGTGATGACGTGCGTTTCGTCGAGGACGACTGGGAATCGCCGACCCTGGGGGCCTGGGGTCTCGGTTGGGAGGTCTGGTTGAACGGCATGGAGATCAGTCAGTTCACGTATTTCCAGCAGGTCGGCGGCCTGGACTGTCGTCCGGTCACCGGCGAGATCACCTACGGCCTGGAGCGGATCGCACTGTATCTGCAGGGCCAGGACAGCGTCTTCGACCTGGTGTGGACGGACGGTTTTTCTTATGGGGATCTTTACCGGCAGAACGAGAAAGAAATGTCCGCATACAACTTTGAGTGGGCAGATGTGGACGTCCTGTTTGCGCAGTTTGATGTCTGCGAAACCCAAAGCCGGCGTTTGCTCGAGGCGGGCTTGCCGTTACCGGCCTACGAGATGGTGCTCAAAGCGTCCCACACGTTTAATTTACTCGACGCCCGGCATGCCATCGGTGTTACCGAGCGCGCCCGTTATATCGGTCGCGTGCGCGCTCTGGCGCGCGCAGTAGCCGGCGCGTATTTACAGAGCCGCGAAGACCTCGGCTTTCCGCGCCGCGCGGAGGCAGGTCGCGCCCGGTGACCGGATCCGGCCGCAAACCACCGGGCGACCCGTTGCTCGTCGAGATCGGTACCGAAGAATTGCCGCCCAAGGCGCTGGCCGGGTTGGGACGTGCGTTCGCCGATTCCCTGCGACGCAACCTGGACGCAGCGGCGTTGATTGCCCCCGTGACCACCGACGCCGAATGGTTTGCCGCGCCGCGGCGGTTGGCGGTACGGGTCCCGGCGGTGCGGCGCCGTCAACCCGATCAGGTGACGATGCGCCGCGGCCCCGCCGTGGCGGCGGCGTTCGACGATCACGGCGCACCCACAGCTGCAGCCACCGGGTTCGCCAGATCCTGCGGGGTCGCGGTCGATGACCTCGAGACCGCGGACGTCGGTGGTGCCGTGCGGCTGGTACATCGGTTTAGGGAGCGCGGGCGGCCCGCATCGCAACTGATTGCCGGCTGCGTCGAGCAGGCACTGAACGGGTTGCCGGTTCCCAAACGCATGCGTTGGGGAAACGGAGATGCGGAGTTCGTGCGGCCGGTCCACTGGGTCGTGTTGCTGCACGGCACGCGTACCGTGCGCGCGCGCATACTCGGCGTCAGCGCCGGAAACCGAACCCGCGGTCACCGTTTTCACTGTCCCCGGACGCTGACGATCGAGGCACCGGATCGATACACGGACGTTCTGCGTACCGGCCGCGTGTGGGTGGATTTTGCCGGGCGGCGCGCGGAAATACGGCGCCAGGTACAAAGGGCGGCGAGCCGGCGTGGGGCGGACGCGCTGATCGACGAGGCCCTGTTGGACGAGGTCACCGGGTTGGTGGAATGGCCGCACGCCCTGGTCGGTGAGTACGACGAAGCCTTTCTCGGGCTGCCCGCCGAGGTATTGATCTCTTCGATGCGTGACCACCAGAAGTATTTTCCGGTGGTGGATGCGAAAGGCCGGCTCGTGCCTTACTTCGTGACAGTGGCGAACATCAAACCGCGATCGGTGCGCAGGGTGCGCGCGGGAAACGAACGCGTATTGCGCGCGCGGCTCGACGATGCGCAGTTCTTCTACGACGGTGACCGGAAACAGACGCTCGCCGGGCGCCGTACGGCGCTGCGCGATGTTTTGTTTCACCGGCGACTCGGCTCGGTGTTCGACAAGAGCGAGCGACTCGCGGACTTGTGCACACTGCTCGCTCGTGAGCTCGGTATCGATGTCGATCAGTGTACACGCGCCGGGCGACTTGCGAAATCCGATCTGGTGACCGACATGGTCGGTGAGTTTCCGGAGCTTCAGGGAATCATGGGCGGCTACTACGCCCGCCATGACGGCGAACCCGAGGCGGTCGCCCAAGCGATTCACACACACTACCGGCCGCGGTTCGCTGGCGACGCGTTGCCCGACAGCACGCTGGGGCAGGCGCTGGCGGTGGCCGACAAGATCGACACGGTGGTCGGCGTGTTCGCCGCCGACGAGGCGCCCAGCGGGGACAAGGACCCGTACGGTTTGCGGCGCGCCGCGTTGGGTGTGTTGCGCATCATCATCGAGCGCCGGTTGGATCTCGATTTGCGCGCGTTGATCGAGCGCGCCGCGGTGCTGTACCGAACCGCGGATCTGGATCCGGCGGCGCTGGCGCGCGCGCCGGACCGGGCCTTCGAGTTCGTCGTCGAGCGTCTGCGTATGTATTATCTGGATCGCGGCTTCAAACCCGACGAGATCGAGGCGGTAATCGCCTGTGCTACGCCGCGGCCGTTGGATTTCGATCAACGCTTGCAAGCGCTCGCCGTGTTTCGGCAGCTCGATGAGGCCGCGGACCTGGCGGTGGCGAGCAAGAGGATCCGCAATATTCTGCGCAAGACCGACGATGAGTTGCCGGACGAAGTGGATCCCGCACGGCTCGAGGCGCCCGAGGAAACGCAACTGGCGACCGGTGTTCAGGCACTGTCAGAACAGGTGGCCCTGGCGTTCGCCCGGCGCGATTACGAGTCGGCGTTGAAACAACTGGCCGGTTTGCGCGATCCGGTGGACCGCTTCTTCGACACGGTCCTGGTGATGACTGACGATGCGCCGGTGCGGCGTAATCGGTTGGCACTGCTCAAGCGTCTGAACGATCTTTTTCTTGGCGCTGCCGACATTTCGAGACTGAACTGACTGCGGGGTTTGTCTATGAAGAATACGGATTCATTCCGCACCATGACCGAAGCGATACAAGCGTTCCATGACAAGCATCGCTTCGCGGAATTCGGCGGCGAAGATCTCGTATATCGGGTGGCGTTGATGAGCGAAGAGCTCGGAGAAATCTCTGCTTGTGTCACCAAGGGCCGACCGCGCGATGCCTTGGCAGAGGAATGCGCGGATCTCTTGATTCTGCTGATGGGGACCGCGATCGCCGGTGATTTCGATTTGAACCGCGCGTTCTGGACGAAGATGGGGAAACTGGAAACACGCGATAGCCGCCACATCAATGGCAGAATACGCGTGTCCGAATTTTCCGAATAGAGTGACGGGCGGATGCAGGTAGTGATCCTCGATCGCGACGGCGTCATCAATCGGGATTCGGTGGACTATATACGCACCCCCGACCAATGGCTGCCGCTGCCTGGTAGCCTGGAGGCGATAGCGCGGTTGTGTCGCGCCGATTATCGCGTTGTGGTGGTCAGCAATCAGTCCGGCGTCGGACGTGGGCTTTTCGACATCCACACCTTGAATCGGGTTAACGACCGGATGCTCGAACTGGTACGTGAAAAGGGTGGCGAAATCGACGCGATCTTTTTCTGCCCGCATCATCCGGATGCCGACTGTCCCTGCCGCAAGCCGCGAACCGGTATGTTTGAAGAGGTGGCCGAACGCCTGAAAATCAGCTTACGGGGAGTCCCTGCGGTGGGCGACTCGTTGCGCGATATCGAGGCCGCGAGCGCGGTCGGCGCTCTACCGATCCTGGTACAAAGCGGATGCAGACCGGTATCGGAGGCGGATCTGCACAAGGCCCTGGGCGGGGCGGCGGAGCGGGTGCTGGTCTATGCGGATCTGGCCGGTTTTACCGATGCGTGGTTAGCCGGCGAAGTCGACCAACGCATTCGGGCTCTGGGCGTCTCTGAAGACTAGACCGTGTTGCAAGGCTTGGGATCGATCGCCTTTATCGTCGGGCAACTGGGCGCCGCCGTGGTGTTTGCGCCGCTCGCGATCTTGGCTTATCCGCTGCCGCCCGTGCCGCGCGCCCGGTTCATCGCACTGTGGGCGCGTGCGGTCATCTGGTGGCTGCGCGCGACCTGCGGTCTGAGTCATCGCGTCACGGGCGCGGAACATATCCCCGGGCGGCCGAGCGTAGTGTTGTCCAAGCATCAGTCGGCCTGGGAGACGATCGCCTTTCAGTTGATTTTCCCGCCGCAAACTTGGGTGTTGAAGCGAGAATTGTTGTGGGTGCCGTTTTTCGGTTGGGGGCTCGCCGCCACCGACCCGATCGCCATCGATCGGCGCCGCGGAGTCCGCGCGCTGGATGCGGTCATCACCCAGGGGCGGCAACGCCTGGAACAAGGGCGCTGGGTCATCGTGTTTCCCGAGGGCACGCGGCTGCCGCCCCGCGAGCGGCGGCGCTACAATGCCGGCGGTGCACTGCTGGCGGTACGGGCCGGGGTTCCGGTCGTCCCCGTCGCCCACAACGCGGGCAGTTTCTGGCCGCGCCGCGGCTGGCGCAAGCGCCCCGGCGTGATCGACGTGGTGATCGGTCGCCCTATAGAGACCTGCGGTCGCGCCCCCCAGCAAGTCATCAAGGAGACCGAGGAGTGGATAGAAACCGTCATGGCGGACCTTGAGGGCACGACCCGGGGCGCGCATCCTCATTAGGGGTTCGGCGGTGCTCGACCCTGGGCGTCGCCGGGTTCGTGGCACAGGGACTCGATGGGGAAATACAACAGCGCCGGCGCGACACTCTCGATAACCGATTCGTCGCCTTGTGCCCGGTAGTAGAAATCGTAGTGCGGCACAGACTGGGTCTCCAGGTCGGCACCCAGAGCCGGGTTGACGGTGTCACCGGTATCGAGATCGACGAAGCCGCCGGGTTTGACTCTCGCCGGCGGCAGCCAGCGTGGCGCGTACCCGTCGGCGGCGCGGCCGTAGACGATGACGTGTTCCAACAGCAGGTCCGGGGACGCGCCGCTTTCCGGCGTGGCGAATCGATACAACGCCTTGCCGTGCACATTCCTGTCGGTGCGGAACACCATCACACCCATGCCCCGGCGCTCTTCATGTAACTTAAACTGGTTTTTTTGCAAGTTCTCGTACTGGCTACGGGTCAGGGTCGGTGACGCGGTCGCGACGTAGCGGTCCGGAGTGAGCAAGAACTGGTTGTTCATAAGGCTGTCGAATTCGTCGTACACGACGCTGCAGTCAAAGTAACCGGCGTATGTCGGTGCGCAGCAAATGCCGCATACCAAGGCGGCCAGCCACCTGCCACGTCTGCGACCCGACCCGGCTGAATCGCTCATCGAGCGCGGCTCAAGGCGGCGAAGTCGGCGACGCTCAGTTGTTCGGCGCGGTTCTGCGGGTCGACGCCGGCGGCACGAATCGATGCTTCGGTGAGCACCGGTTTGAGCGCGTTGCGCAATGTCTTGCGGCGATGGCCGAACGCGATGCGCACCACGTCGGCGAAGCGCTCGCGATCGGGAATGTCGTGCGGCGGCCGATCGTAGGGGGTAAGACGCAGCACCGCAGACTCGACCTGCGGAGCGGGGGCGAAAGCAGCGGGCGCGACGTCGAAAAGTTCCTCGACCGTGCAGCGGCTCTGCACCATGACCGACAGGCGGCCGTAAGTTTTGGTTCCGGGTGAGGCGCTGATGCGGTCCACCACTTCTTTTTGCAACATGAGGCACATATCGGCAATACACGACGCGTGATCCAACAGTTTAAACAGTATCGGCGTGGAAATGTTGTACGGCAAATTACCCAAAATGCGTACCGGTCCGGAATGCGCCGCGGGTCGGCAGTAGTCGAAGTTAAGCGCGCTGGTGTGGTGGATGTACACCGTGTGGCTGGAAAAACGGTCGCGCAACCGGGCCGCCAGCACGGCGTCGAGTTCGACCAAGTCCAGCCGTGCGACGCGGTCGCTCAGATATTCGGTCAGAGCACCGCGACCCGGACCGATTTCTATGACGTGATCCTGCCCGTGCGGCGCCAAGGCGGCGATGATTCGCTCCACCACCGCCCGGTCGCGCAGAAAATGCTGGCCGAGGGACTTTCGCGCCTGCGGCATGCGGGCGTCGCGCATCGGATCGGCCCCGTTCATCGGCGCGATCGCCGCACCGCCAGCTCGATGGCCAGGCGCAGCGCGGTATCCAGACTGTCGGGCCGCGCCGCGCCGCTGCCCGCCAGATCGAGCGCGGTACCGTGGTCCACGGAAGTGCGCAGGAAGGGCAGACCCAGGGTCACGTTGACCGCGCGGCCGAAGCCCTGGTGTTTGAGCACCGGCAGACCCTGGTCGTGATACATCGCCAAGACGGCGTCGGTATCGCGCAGCGCTTCGGGGGTGAATGCCGTGTCCGCCGGGATGGGGCCGCGTACGGCCAGACCCGCCGCGGTCAGGCGCGCGACGGCCGGGGCGATGATGCGCTGCTCTTCCGTGCCCAGATAACCGCCATCACCGGCGTGCGGGTTGACGCCGCAGACCGCGACCCGCGGCGTGGAGATGGCAAATTTGTCCTTGAGGTCAGCGATCAGCACGCGAATGATCGCGCAGAGATCGATATGTCGCAGGCGCGTACACACCTCGCAAAGGGGCACATGCGTGGTGGCCAGCGCCACGCGTAACGTGTCGGCGACCAGCAGCATCACCGGCTGGGTCGCGCCGCTACGTGCCGCCAGGTACTCAGTGTGGCCGGTAAACGGGATCCCCGCAGCGTTGATAATGCCTTTGTGCACGGGGCCGGTCACCAGGGCGCTGAACTCCTCGCTGAGACAGCCGTCGGCCGCACGGTCCAACGTGCTCAGGACGTAGCGCGCGTTGGCGGCCTCCAGCCGCCCCGCCGCGACCGGTGCGTCCGGGGCCGGTACCGGCAGCACTTGCAGGGCGTCCGGTCGGTGCGGGGCATCACGCCACTCGTGCAGTTCCAGCGCCACGCCCAGCGCCTTGGCGCGTGCCGCCAGCAGCGCGGGATCGGCCGCGACCGCAAGCCGGCACGGCAGCGCCTGGCGCGCCAGCCATACCGCCAAATCCGGCCCGATTCCCGCGGGCTCGCCGGGTGTAAAGACGATCCTGATCGGGCCTCGCCGTGCCGCATCTGATGGGTTAACGTCAGTCACCGAGCCGCGTGTGGGTGCCGTCGCAGAAAGGCGGGTTTGCGGTGCGTTTGCACCCGCACAGCGCGACTTTCTTGGTTTCGTCCACGGTGAAGCGCTCGGGTTCGAGACCCGTGCCCTGGTGTGATCCGTCGCAGAACGGTTGATTTTGTGAACGGCCGCAACGGCACCACCAGTAAGTGCCTGCTTCGAGCTCCAGGACGTAGGGTTCGGGTTGCGCTACGATCGGTGCGGTCATTCCAGTCTGCCTCTTCAGTCGGTCTATCGTTGGGGTTTGCCCGGGTGCGGCGTTGCCGCCCCGTCTTCTTTTCCACTCGCGCGTGGAATAATACCCGCGCGTGACCGGGAGAAGATAGCCGCAACCCGGTTGTATGTCCTGTGTGACGGTATCGACCCATGACGCGATTACGCCTGGCCAACCTGCGCAACGCCCGCCATTTCGATCCCGGCGAGTCGAATCCGCTGCGCGCCGTGTCCGCGGCGTTTCACGGAGGTGAAACGGTATCGGTAACGGGCGCGTCCGGTAGCGGTAAGACGCTGTTGTTACGCGCCATCAGCGATCTGGACCCGGTTACCGGAGAGGTCTATCTGAACGATCGGGAACGGTGCGAGTTCAGCGGCCCCGACTGGCGGCGGCAGGTGGGTTACGTCGCCGCTCAAAGCGCCTGGTGGCGTGCGCGCGTCGGTGACCACTTCGACAGTAGCGAGGTTCCGTTTCTCGAGGCGCTGGGGCTCTCACGGCGCTATCTTGAGCGCCGGGTCGACGGGCTCTCGACTGGAGAGCGGCAACGGCTCGCCATTGTGCGTGCCCTCGCGCGTCAACCGAGCGCGTTGCTACTCGATGAGCCCACCGCTGCGCTCGACACCGACAACGCGGCCCGGGTCGAGCGCGTGGTGGCCGACTACCGGGCGAGGAACAAGTGCGTGGTGATCTGGGTCAGCCACGACAGCGGGCAGGCGCGGCGCGTCGCGCGACGGTACCTCGAAATCCGGGGTGGCGGACTCGATGAAGGAAGCTGAACTGGCTGGCCACGTCATCGCCCTGTCGTACTACGACCTGCTGACGGCCGCCGGTTTAGTCGTTCTGCTCGCGGGGCTGTCGCTGCGCATGGCACTCGGGATCACCGGCGATCTGCTCGTTGCGGCGCTGCGCACGGTGGTACAGCTGCTGCTGGTGGGTCTGGTGCTGAAAGCGCTCTTCGCCCATGCCGGTATCGGTTGGGTCACGCTGGTGGCCAGTGTCATGCTGGTCGTCGCCGGCCGCGAGGTATGGGCGCGGCAGCAACATCCCCTGGCCGGCGCGCGCGGTTTCGCACTCGGTACCGGAGCCATGTTCGTGTCGAGTTTCACGCTCACCGTATTCGCGCTGTTGGTCATTGTGCAACCGGTTCCCTGGTATCTGCCGCGCTATTCGATTCCGTTGTTGGGAATGGTGCTGGGCAATACCATGAGTGCGGTGGCGCTCGGCCTGGATCGAGTCACTCAGTCGGCACTCGAGCGGCGCGCCGCCATCGAAGCCCGCTTGAGCCTCGGTCACAGCTGGTCGCAGGCCATCGCCGCGACGCGGCGGGAGGCGGCGCGCGTCGCTCTGTTGCCGAGCATAAACGCGATGGCGGCAGCGGGGTTGGTGAGCTTGCCGGGGATGATGACCGGGCAGATCTTGTCCGGAACACCGCCCATCGAGGCGGTCAAGTACCAAATCCTGATCATGTTTCTGATCGTCGTGGGCAGCGGCTTGGGCGCTTTCGTCGCGATCGCGTTCGGCGCCAGACTCTTGTTCGACGATCGGCACCGTCTGCGGTTGGAGCGATTGCGCCGGTGAAACCCAGCTTGGTCATGTCGGCCCATTGAGTTCCAGGGGTCCGAACAGCGTCGCCAGCGTGCGCACGAGTTCCGCCTGCCGATGGGTGCCGGTTTTTTGATAGATGGATTTGAGCTGGGTACGGGCGGTATTCGCGCTTACACAGCGCGTGCGACAGAACCGCTCCAGCGTCTCACCGTTCAACAGTGCTTCCGCAAGCCGGCTTTCTTTCGTCGTCAGTCCGTAGAGCGCGTTGAGGATCGGCGCCGGAGCGGGGGTGGGTCGGCGTGGATCGACGACGAGCAGCGTCGCATATTCCTGGTCCGTGTCGGTCGCACCAGGTTCCGTGAGCGGCGAGACCATTAAGTGATGAGTGACGCCGCGCGGTGCGGTCAGCCGCAACACGCGCGTGCGCGCCGTAGCCCCGCGCTTAAGGGCGTGCGCGACGACGGCGGATAACGGCGGCGAACTGGCCACCAGCGCGGTCAAGCGTCCGCAATGGTTGCCGAGCACGGTGCGCGCATCGACAAGCCGGCGCGCGGCCTCGTTCTGCACAACGATATTCAACTGCCCATCGACCACCAGCAGTCCGAATGCCAGCTGATTCAACACCGCAGATATGGACAGCGCCTCGCTCCCGGCCTGACGCCAGCGGCGCTTCACGAGCGCCCGCAAGTCCGCAAACCGCGCGCGGGCGGTCTCGATACTGGGAATCAACTGGTCGGCGGTTACCGGTTTGACCAGGTATCCCATTACCCCGGACCGTACCGCTTCACGCACGTGTTCGGCGCCGCTGTGTCCCGATAGGATGAGGATGGGCCGATACACGTACTCCAGCATCGACTGGGCCAGTTGCGTACCGGACACTCCGGGAAATCCAATGTCGAGCACTACGAGATCCGGCGTCTGCCGGACGTACTCGCGCAACCCAGCACACGGGTCGGGGGCGGCCACGACATCATAACCCGCTCGTCTCAGACCCTCGCACAGGGTGTTCAGCACCACCGGGTCGTCGTCGACGAGCAGCAGGCGCGCACGTGGTGCGACTTGAGTGGAACGCATACTTGGGACTCTCGTGTTTTGGTCAGGCCCAGAGCGAGAAGCGAGAGTCCGCCAGCGGTGGTTAGTGTAACAGGTATTCGCGCAGGCTCGTATTCGGGGCGGGCCTGGGTGTATGCTTGGCGGCCAAGGACACACTGATCATCCAGGGAAAGGAGCCAGCAATGCGTGCCGATCTCCGTGTTCGGTTTGCCAACAAGCCGCGCCCACCGGCTGCGCCGGAGCCCGCTTACCGCGACTTGTTCGAAAACGCCACCGATATCGTTTTCACGACGGATTTGTCCGGTCATTTTCTGAGCGGGAACCGGGCAGTCAGGCGGCTGTTGGGATACACCGTCGATGAAGCGCGCCGGCTGACGTGGGCGAAACTCGTCGCCCCCTACGAAATGGGCAAGGCGGCGGCCATGTGGCGGCGCCATGCGCGCGGCGAGGTGCACTTAAATTTCGAGCTCGACACGTACACCAAGTCTGGCGCGCTGAAGACGTTCGAGATCGGTTCGCGCCCGATATTCGTGGCGGGGCGCATAGTCGGTTTTCACGGTATTGCGCGAGACGTGACCGAGCGTAAACGCATGCAGCGTGCATTGATCGAAGCGCGCCGGGCGGCGGAGCAGGCCAATCGGGCGAAAACCGCGTTCTTGGCCAACATGAGCCACGAAATCCGCACCCCGATCAACGGGATCCTGGGCTTCGTATCATTGATCTCCAAAACCGATCTGAGCGCCGAACAGCGTCGGCTGCTGCGACCGGTCGAGGAATCCGCCGTTAATCTGCTCAAGCTGATCGACGATGTTTTGGATCTGTCCCGTATCGAGTCCGGCCACGTCCCGATCGACCCGGAAGCGATCTATCTCCCCGCGGTGCTCAACACCCATCTCAACCTGTTGCGCCCACTGGCGGAGCAGAAAGGCTTGGCGTTGCGTTTAAGGATCTCGCCATCGGCCCGCGCTTGGGTACTGGGGGATCCAACCCGTATCGGCCAGGTCGTGACCAATCTGGTGAACAACGCCATCAAATTCACCGAGCGCGGAATAGTGAGCGTGCACTTGTCGCGCACCCGTTCCGGCACCGTCACGCTGATCGTGAGGGATACCGGCGCCGGCATCCCGGCGAACCGTCTGGCCGGACTGTTCGCGCCGTTTCAGCAAGTCGATACGCGGCGCAAACGTCGACACGGCGGCGTGGGACTCGGGCTCGCGATCACCAAAAACTTGGTCGATGCGATGGGGGGGGATATCGATATCGACAGTAAAGCGCACAGTCACACGCGGGTGCAGGTGCGCCTGCCGTTGCCCACCGCGGCGGCGCCAAAAACAGGGTCCCACCGTAGCGCGGACCAGCGGTTCGCCGTCGGTCGCAGGTCGTTCCAAGGCGCGGATCTGCGGGTACTGGTGGTGGACGACAATCGTATCAATCGAGAGTACCTGTGCCAGGCGCTGCGGCAGATGGGCGTCGCGGTCGCCGAGGCAGGCAGCGGTGCGCAGGCGGTCCACCAGTGCGCACTTCGGAGCTGGGATTTGATTTTGATGGACATCCACATGGCGGAAATGGATGGTGTCGAAACCATGCGGCGCATACGCGCCGCTAGCCGCGCTCGAATGCCCGTGGTGGGTGTGTCGGCCGACGTTGTCGATGGCGGCGAGGAGTTTCTCCGCGCCGGCATGGATGGGTTTCTCGCCAAACCGGTTTCCGAAACACAACTGTGTGCGTGTCTGCGCGCCCAGTTTCCCGGGCGCGTTTTGCGTACCCATGCCCGCGCGGACGCAGCGCTGATCGACGAAGCGCGCGGCGTCAGTTTGGCGTGCGGGGACCGGGGGCTGTGGCTGCGCAGTCTGAAGACGCTCGGCGGTGCTCTGCCGGCACAGACGACGGCGCTACGGGCGGCGCTCTTGCGACGGGACCTGCTGGAAATCGCCGCCGGCGCGCACCGCTTGGCGGGCGCGGCCGCCTATGTCGGTGCGCTCCGCTTACATTGTGCGGCGGCGCGGCTGGAACGGGACTGCCGTGGCGCGCCACGTGGCTTGCCCAGTCTGGTGGCCGTACTCGTCCACGCGGCGGTTGCCGTCGAGCGGATAGCGATTCACCAAGAATAGCGAACCGTGTAACGAACGCTGTTCTCGCTACGCGCTGGCACCGGCAGCGCGAACTCGGCGGTGTGGGCGTCACGTTGCGCGTAATCGTGACTGGTTTGAGTGATGGACCAGTTACTCCAGCGGTAAAGCGGTTCCTGCACCGATACCGTGATCGGCGTGTCCTTACTGTTACGAATCCGGACTTGTACGGTCTCCTCCATCCACTGTGCGCGGCGGTCGATGCGAAAATCGGTCTGAATCCGTTCTCCGCGTACATCGAATGCAGAGCCAAGGCGCAGGTCGATCGATGCGTCGCGGGGTGTGTGGTCGATGGCGGCCTCACCGATGAATTGCAGGGAGTCGTCCGCGGTATCGAGTTGGTTGACCCGCACTCGGCCCTGCGGCAGCGGCAGTCCCAAGTTGGAAGCATCGTCGTTCGTGAACTGCAGAAACACGGATACCGGTGCGGGGGACGTGTGCGACGCATAGACGCGATCCAGAATCGGTTCGGAAGCTCGCGGTAGCAAGCCGGGCAGACCCGCAAACACGAACCGTTTTGTGCACGGTATACCGTGTGCCCGTGGAAACAGTTCCAGTTGTTTGGTTGAGCGGTCGGGCAACGACGTCGCGCGGTCCAGGGTGTACAAGTGGTATTCAAAAAAGGGTTTCTGTTCAAAGCCGGCGGCGGCGCTTTGTACGCGTCGGGCGTCCATCTCCTGCATGACCTGCGGCCTGAAGTCGGTGAGCCGCGCGACGTCGCCGGCGACGAGCTTGAGCGTGGCCTGCGGATATCCGGCACCGGATTCGTTGACGATACTCACCCAGGCCGCGAGGTCCAGTTTGCACTCGGGGGGGTCGACGAGCAGAAGATTGTAGTCGGCCCACCAGGTCATGCCCGTGGTTTGATAGCTGATACGCGCGCGATGCGTGCCGGGCTGATCGGCGGTCAGGCGCCACGTGAGGGTGGGCTTGGTGATCAGCCCTCCGGGTAGACGCGGTAGTGCGGTGAGGGTCGCATTGCGCACGATCTGCACAGTGCCGTCATCGGTTTCCAGGGTCAGTCCGTCACCGGCGCTCAACAAGCGCCCCGACAGGCTGCGAATCGTATCGCCCACGGTTTGTTCAACCGTGATCTTGCGATCGATGTATCGTTCCAGGACGCGCGCCGAGCTGACCAGGTCGTATTCGTAGTTCTGTTCCAATACCCGCGTTCCGGCTGCATCGGTCAAAGACACGAAAGACACCGTAGTGGGATCGATGTGTGCGGCGACGTTGGCGATGCGGACGTCGTTGTCGCGTGCGGTCAGGGCAATGTCTTGCTCCTGCCGGATCAGTGCATAACCCGGCACCGGTTGGTTCGGATTCCGGTGCGCGGCGGGGAGACGGTGGCTGGGGTGGCTGTATACCGTAACGCTGTAGCGAATGTCGGCCGCGACGGACAGGGACGGGCAGACAATGACTAATACTGCGAGCGGGAGACTAAGGCGGTGTAGCACGGCGGGGTCCTCGAGATATTCGTTCCTGGAATGATAGAACGAAGCGCGCGGCGCTCGGTTACCGGGCCCAATAAAGTGACCCGCACCCCAATGCGTTGGGGCGCGGGTCGAGGTTGCGCCGAAGCGCACCAGAGGGCACCTGTAAGATTCTGTGTACCGCCTGTATGTTGCACTGCAGCATATCCGATGTTGCGGTGCAATGTCAAGCGTTGGTTACGCCATGTACAAACCCCCGTTCACGGGGACATTGGCGCCGGTAATGTAAGTCGTGCGGTCGTCGCACAGAAACTTCACTACGTGTGCGATCTCGCCCGGTGACGCCATGCGCCCGACCGGTATGGTTTCGACGATTTGCAGCCGAATGTCCTCCGGTACCTCGTTGGTCATGGTCGTTTCCACATAACCGGGAGAGATGGTGTTTACCGTTACGCCTTTGCGTGCCACCTCCTGAGCGAGCGCCATGGTGAACCCGTGGACGCCGGCTTTGGCGGCCGAATAGTTGGTCTGGCCGAACTGCCCTTTTTGGCCGTTCACCGAAGACACGTTGACCACGCGCCCAAACTTGCGCTCGATCATGCCGGCCACGACGTGCCGGGTAACGTTGAATACGCTGTCCAGGTTGGTGTCGATCACCGCTTTCCAGTGGCCGGGGTCCATCTTCCGCAACGTCCGGTCGCGGGTGATCCCCGCACAGTTGACGAGTATTTCGATCGGTCCGAACTGTTCCTCGACCGCGCGCACCATGGCTTCGCTCGATTCGAACGAGGAGACGTCACCGGCGACGATTTCCGCGCGGCAGTGTTCTTCGCGCATGGCCTGCCGCCACCGTTTGGCCTTCTCCAGTTCGGACGGCAGGTGTCCGGCAATCACGACGCGTCCCTGCTGACAGAGCTCCCGACAAATTTCAGTACCGATGCCGCCTATCCCGCCCGTCACCAAAGCAATCTTTACGCTCATAACTACCCCCACGAATGGTTGTTATTCGTTGGTTCGCCGTACCAGGATGGCGCGGGGTGGGACGCGTGGTGTGCCGGTGCGACCCGTTGTGCGCCGCGTCATTGTTGCACTGCAAAAATACACCGCGGCCGCCGGATTGTCAATCGATCCAACGGTGAAAACATGTTACGGGGCGCGCCGATTTTCGCGCGTAGCCGGCGCCTAATTGTTTGATTTATCTTTCTTTTCGCCCGACAGACCGGCGGCGTTGAAGAAGCTGTTCTGAATATCCTGCCAGATCTCGAGGTTGCGCTGGGTCATCTCGGAAATCACCGATAATGGGTCGCCCTGCATCTTCATCGCTTCCCGAATTTGGTCCTGGAACGCTTTCTGTTGCTGATCGAACAGGCTCAAACTGCGCTCGAGATAGGCGCTGAACGCACCCTGCATGGAGGCCCCGTAGAAGCGGATGAAACGGCTCAATATATCAGTGGTAAACAACGGATCGCCGCCGCTCTCGCGCTCGGCGATGATCTGTAACATGATGTTCCGGGTAATGTCTTCGCCGCTGCTGGTATCGCGGACGACGAACCGTTCACCGGCAATGACCAGCTCTTGGAGATCCGCCAGCGTGATGTAGCGGCTCAACTCGGTGTCATACAAACGCCGGTTCGGGTATTTTTTTATGACTCGGGGTTCCTGGGATTCTTCTGCCACGCTCTCCTGCCTGTCTATGCCTCGACTTTTCGACTTATGGCGTCCTCGGTAAACGGGGTATGCGGTCTCGTATCAGGGTATAGCAAACTTTTGCGTTCGACAACGTGTTTTCGGAGTAAACTGGAGCGCGCGATGTGTGTGGGCGGATTCGACTTTCCGGGTCGTGGCCATGAGCGGCAGACCGGACCGTAACCCGCGGCGCCCGAGTGCCGGAGGCGGGCGGCGTGCGACCACGCCACGCCCCGGCGGTACCGGGTCAGACTCGGGGCTCGGCCCACTGTTCGACCACTTGGTGGCCCACGCGGACGCGTTCTCGCGGCTTGGTCACGAGTGGCGGGACGGTCCGGGCGACGGCGATTCGGCGCATCAGCGGGGGACGGCGGCGCCGGTTGACGGCCGGAATGCCCCCGTTCCTCAGGTGTGGCAGGCACTGCTCGCGCCCTGGGTGGAAGCGCTGACCGGTGGCCGCGGGGTGGGAACGGCTGAGGGCGCGTACCGTGCCCCGGATTCCTGGTTCCTGGACGTCGACGCGGTGCTTGGGCGGGCCGCGTACTTGGCCCGGTCCCCGGATACCGCGCCGAGGCTCATCGAGGTGCGTGCCGCGGTCGAAGCGTATTTGCGCGCGTTGCACGCGTACCTGGGAGTCTGGAGCGAAATCACCAAAACCGCCTGGCAGTGTTTCGTCGCGCGTTGCGAAGGCGCGGCGCCGGACACGTTGCGCGCTGCGTACGACCTGTGGGTCGACGTCAGTGAGGAAGCGTATGCCGAACGTGCCCGGACCCCCGAATTCGCCGCCGCTCAAGGTGACTTGATTAACGCGTATGTGGGCCTGTGTAAGCATGACCGCATGTTGCGCAAGGTGCACAGCGCGACCGCCGGCGTGCTACGTCGCACGGTTCACGACGACGAATGGGACGCGTCGGTGTCCGAGCTGCGACGGCAGATCGCGGAACTCGCGGAGGCATTCAAGGCGGTCACCGATGCCGCGCCCGGGGGCTGTAGCCCACCTCGGGCCGCGCCGCCTGACTAGCATGCCGGCGCGCACCGACACGACGCTGGCGGCGGAGCTGAACGAGTTTGCCCAAGACCTGGCGCGCGGTCTCGGCACGCTCACGGCGCTCGGTGACGTCGAATCCGGCACCGCACCGAGGCAAGTGATCTACACCGAGAACAAGCTCAAACTGTACCGGTATCGCCCCCTCAATGCCGGGGGACCGCCGGTCTTGATCGTATATGCGTTGGTGAACCGACCCACGATGCTCGATTTGCAGCCCGACCGCTCCACGATACGGGGTTTACTGGCGCAGGGCCTGGATGTCTACCTGATCGACTGGGGGTATCCCGACGACGGGGATGCACGCTTGACGTTGGACGATTATGTGAACGGTTATATCGATCGCTGCGTCAATGTCGTATGCGCGCACAGTGGCGGCAAACAAGTCAACATGCTCGGTGTGTGCCAGGGTGGCGTGTTCGCGCTGTGCTACACGGCGACGCACGACACGGTGAAAAATCTCGTCACCATGGTGACGCCGGTGGATTTCCATACCGAGGATAATCTGCTCGGTCACTGGATTCGCACCATCGACGTCGAACAGATCGTCGACACCTTCGGTAACGTGCCGGGTGAGTTTTTGAATTGGATCTTCCTGATGTTGAAGCCGTTTCGCCTCGCGGGTCAAAAATACGTGCACGCGGTGAAACTGCTGCGCGATCCGGATAAGGCGCGCAACTTCGTACGCATGGAAAAGTGGATTCTGGACAGTCCCGACCAGGCCGGGCGCGCGTTCGCCGAATTCGTAACGACTTTCTTTCAGGACAACGCGCTCGTCAAACGACGGGCACGCATTGGCGATCGCGACGTGCGACTGTCGGATGTCCGCGTGCCCCTCCTGAACGTGTTCGCGCGCCACGACCATCTGGTCCCTCCTTCCGCGTCACGGGCTTTGGCCGATCACGTCGGCAGCGCGGATTACCAAGAACTCGAATTCGCCGGCGGGCATATCGGAATCTATGTCAGCGCCGCGTCGCAACAGCAGGTGGCGCCGGCGATCGCCGACTGGATACGCGAGCGGCACTGAGCGCGATCAGGTTCCGTCACGCGCCGGCGCAATGCTACTATCGCGGCGCGATGGGTTAGGACCGCACGACAACATCCCGGGATCGGGCACAGCGACCGCGTCGGTCTTGGGTGCACGGTGCTAACGGATCAACTTGCAAAGAAGCGACGCACACGTGGAAATCAAGGCACTCGCGGACCGGGTTCGCGCCGGTGAGCGGCGCGCGGTAGCTCAGGCGATTACCCTTGTGGAGTCCACGCGGTCGGATCATCGGCACGCCGCCGCGGAGCTCCTCGAAATTCTCGCCCCGCACGCGGGAGGGGGAATGCGTATCGGTATCTCCGGGGTTCCCGGAGTGGGCAAATCGACCTTCATCGAGGCGCTGGGTAACCACGCCATCGACCGCGCGGGTTGCCGGGTCGCGGTCCTAGCCGTGGATCCGTCTTCGACGATCAGCGGTGGATCGATTCTCGGCGACAAGACGCGTATGGAGAAACTGGCCGCCCGCCCGGAGGCTTTTATCAGACCGACGCCCACGCGCGGCACGCTGGGCGGTGTCGCGCGTCGCACGCGCGAGGCATTAGTGGTGTGTGAGGCGGCGGGATTCGAAACGGTGCTGATCGAGACGGTCGGGGTCGGACAGTCCGAAACCGCGGTATCCGATATGACCGACCTGTTCGTGCTGCTTCTGTTGCCGGGGGCCGGGGATGATTTGCAAGGTATCAAGCGGGGTATCATCGAGCTCGCCGATCTCATTCTCGTCAACAAGGCCGACGGCGATTTGCGGGCCGCCGCCGAACGAGCGGTGGCCGACTACCAGCACGCCTTGTCATTATTGAAGCCGAGATCGGCGGGTTGGAAGGTGCCGGTGGCGATGTGCTCGGCCGCGCACGGCGACGGTATCGACCGGGCGTGGCAGCTCATTGAAGCATACTGGGAGGCGCATGCGACGACCGGGAGTATCGAGGCGCGGCGCAAGGCGCAGGAGCGCGCCTGGTTCTGGCATGAAACGTCGGAGTATCTGCTCGACGCGTTGCGTAACGATCCAGCGTCGTCCGCGCGCATCGCGGAGCTCGAGGCGGAGATCGCCGCGGGGCGGCTCCCGGCGACCCTGGCGGCCCAGCGTGTGGTGGCCGGATTTATCGGTACCGATGTGCCTACGGCGGACCTCTGAAGAGCCGGCGGCGCCGAGGTGCACAAGTGGGAGCGCTATCTGCAGGATTTGTTCAATACGGAAATTCCGCTCACTGCGCACATGGCCGTGCGAGTGGTGCGGGTGACCGGCGACACCGTGGAACTACACGCTGCGGCGGCCCCCAACGTGAACATCCACGGTACCGCTTTCGCCGGCAGTCTGTATTCTTTATGCGCGCTGGCTGCGTGGGGTCTGTTGCACATCGAGCTCAAGTCGCGCGATCTCGCTCCCGATATCGTCCTGGCGGACAGCACGATCGTGTTTCATGCCCCGGTGGTGGGCACGTTGTGCGCGCGCAGTCACTTTGCAGATCCCGCCGACCTGGTGCGGTTTGTCGATGCAGTCCGTACCGGAGGGAGGTCCGAAGTACGGATTCCGACCACCGTGGTCGCGGCCGACGTCAGCGCGGCGAGTTTCACGGGGACCTATGCCGTGGCGGCACCTGGCGCGGATTGACCGTCGTTACGCAGAGTCGAGGACGGCGGCGTTGATGACCGCGATGTAGTCGATGTCGTGGCCGCCCTGGCGGGCGGCGCGGCGCACGATGCTTTCCAGATTGGGCCGTTTTTCTTCCGGCTTTTCACCCTTGCCGATGCCGCCGCCGAACTCGACAATGGTATCGATGCCGTCGGCGAATGCGGTTTCGAGACAACCCCACCAGTTGACCGGATGGAAAAGCTGGAAGAACAAGCGGGACTTGATACCGTCAGGCGCGGGGTCGTGATAACGCCCCAGATAGTTGGAAAGCACTTTGACGCCGGGCGCCGCCAGCGGTGCTGCGGCGAGTACCGGGCGGAAACGTTTTGCCGCCTCGACCATATAGTAAGTGTGAAACGCGCCCTCGGTTTTCAGTCGCACCGGCCGGACCTTCGGAAATCGGTCCGCGACGGCCGCCGCCAGTGCATCGAGATCCGCGCCGGCACCGCCTACCACTGTCTGCGCCGGCAAATTCAGACCCCCGATGCCGCAGTAAAATTCGTCGGCCAGCGGTTTTGCTTGCGCCACCTCGAGCTGCAGCGCCAGCATCTCGCCCTCCCCCAGGCTGCCCATCAGATTCCCTCGCTCCTGCACCAGCCTCAAACCCGTCTCAAGCTCTAGCGCGCCGGCCGCGACCAGCGCCGAATATTCTCCCAGGCTGTGACCGGCGGCGGCATAGGGTTCCAGCGGCGGGTCGACGGCTTCGCGATACGCCGCCAGGCACGCCATGTGATGAGTCATCAGCGCGGGTTGTGTGTAGCGCGTCAGGTCGAGCTGTCCATCCGGATCGGCAAAGCTCAACGCTGCAATGTCGTAACCGAGCACCTCGGAGGCGATCTCGTAGACCTGCCGCGCGCTCGCGAATCGTTCGTGCAGATCGCTGCCCATACCCCGATACTGGCTGCCCTGGCCGGGAAACACGAACATGACGCGTTTATCGCTAACCATCGTTGCGCTCCTCGATGGCGTCGCGCAGAAACCCGGGTGGCGTCAACGCGGCGCGGTGAATATCGGTACTGTAATAGCGGCACGCCGCCACTTCCGGCACGGCGCGAACGTGATCATGGGCGCCCCGGGTGCTCGCCAGCGTGACGGACCACCAGCCGGATGGATACGTACATTGGGGAAAGTTCAAGGTGTCCAAGTGAGAAAACCCTGCCGCGTGCATGGCGTCGCGAATGGACTGGATCAGATCCAGGTGTATGAGCGGCGATTCACTTTGTACCACGAGTAGACCGTCCTCACCCAATGCGCGTCTACAGGCGGCATAGAAGGGCGCGGCGAACAATCGTGCTGCCTGCCCGATCGGGTCGGTGGAATCCACGATGATCACGTCATAGGCTCCGGGCGGCGCTTGTGCGACCCATTCGACGGCGTCCGTGAAATGCAAGTTTGCGCGCGGGTCCTCGTTTGCGCTGCATAGTTCCGGGAAGAACCGTTCACTGATGCGCGTGACCTGCTCGTCGAGTTCGACCTGATCCGCGCGCTCAACCGATGTATGTCTGAGCACTTCCCTGAGACAACCGCAGTCGCCGCCGCCCACGATCAAAACGCGGCGCGGAAGCGTATGGGTGCAAAGCGCGGGATGGGCCATCATTTCATGATAAATAAAGTTGTCGCGTGCGCTCAGCATGACAAACCCGTCGAGCACTAACAGATTGCCAAAGTGGGTGGTCTCGTAGACCTGGATGCGCTGGTACGGGCTCGATGACTCGTGTAGCTTGCGCTTGATCCGGAGCGAAAAAGCCGAACCGGACTCGGCGCAATATTCCGTGAACCAGTGAGCGTCGTCGATCATAGCGCGGCACCCCCGGCCATTGCTGGACAGACGCATGCGCGCACAATCACGTGTCACCCCACAAGACGACGCCGGCGAACACGGCGCCGATTTTCTCTACGCGGTGCTGAATCGATACCGATTCCACCCGGCCGATATTCCAGCCGCGGGCCTTCAGGCCCTGCTCCGTCATCGATCGGACGATTGCTTCCGCGTCTTCACGATGGCCCTGTGCGTGATACTCCATGATCAATCCCGGGTGATCTTCATCGTCGCTCCATCCCGCGGCCACCGCGGCACAGATCATGGACCCCGGGATATCCGAACTCATGGATGCGTAGGCAATCGGGACCAGGGCGCCGGCCGGCAACGACAGTTCCCGCACCCTCACTTCGCGCGTGCGGGGGGGCACGATGGACGACATTTTGATGAGATTGGTATTGCCGATGCCGGCATCGAGAAGCGCGCCGTCGAAGGCGTTCAACGGCGTAAAACCCTCACTCGCACCGGTGACGAAAGTGTGCGTGGACGGCGTGGCAAGAAACATTTCAGCCTTGCGCGGCGGTCAACGGAGGCGTATCGGGGCGCGCTTCGGCGAAGTCCATCATGTCAATCTGCCCACGGCGGATCTCAACCGTGGATACGTGCGTTGCACGCAAGGCTTGCCGCAAACAGGTAAACGCCGCTTGCGCGTCGACCCGGTCCCCGCAAGTGAACAGATCCACCGCTGCGTAACCGAACTCCGGCCAAGTGTGGATCGCCAGGTGGCTCTCGGTGATGATCACCGCTCCGGACACTCCGTGGGGCGAGAAATGGTGAAAGGTTCGGGAGACGATGGTCGCACGGGCCGCGTGTGCAGCCTCGGTCATAGCACGCTGTACATACTGAACGTCGTTCAGGTTTGCGCGGCGGCAACCGTAAAATTCAGCGACGATCTGATTTCCGAGAGAGCGCATCGGCAAGTTCCCCAGTTGTTGAACGGGACCCGGGTGGTGCCGGGTAAAAGCCCGTCAGTTGAACCAGCAGTAACTCCCGTGCACTTCCGGTCGTACAACGCACTTGCCGTCGGTGCCGTGGATGTAGGGCGGCGAATATTAACGGGGATCGGGGCGCATTGCAATTTGGCCCGCCCGGGTTTCATTGCCGTGCTTCGGCAACGGTGACTTTCAGCGGGAGCGCGTCGATTCCCATTTTCTGCAAGCGTTGCCGGGCGTTCTTGAGCGCGCGCCGATCCGAATACGGCCCCACACGCACGCGGTAGTAAACACCCTTACCCTCGATGCTGATGCGTTGCACGGTGGTATCGAACCCGGAGAGTACGAGACGGGCCTTCAAGTGGTCGGCATCGCTCAGTCGCGCGTAGGACCCGGCCTGCAGTATGAAGTGTGCCGGGGCTCGAGGTTTCGTTGTCTGATCTTCGGCGCCGGTGTCCGGGTCGTCGTAAGTATCCGGGATGACTCGCTCGATCTCTGGCAACACAGTGTAGAAATCGAAGTTGGCTTTCGGTGGTGGGTCGTCGGGTGCGGATGTCGAACGTGCATCACCGGTAACGGCAACGCTTTTCTCGCGCTCGAGAAGCATCGACAAGCCGCTGCCCATGTCGAACTGGTCGCCGCTCTTGGCACCCAGGTACAGGGTCGCCAGTACGGATCCGGACACCAGCCCCACCAGCAGCATTATCCATGGCAGCGACGAACCGGCGTTACGCTTTTTGGGTTTGCGGCGGGACTTTCTTCGCGCTTGGGCCATCACATCTCTTGCGGGGCGCCCACCCCGAGCAGTTCCAGGCCGTTCGCGAGCACCTGTCGAGTGGCCTCGATCAAAGCCAGACGTGCGTCGCGCAAGGCTGGGGCGGCGCCGAGAAACGAGTGGGCGTTGTAGTAGCTGTGAAAGGCGTTTGCAAGCTCACGCAAAAAGTACGCGATGTGGTGCGGTTCGCGTTGTTTTGCGGCGATTTCCACGGTTTCACGGTAGCGGTTCAGGGTGTCGATCAGCTCCACTTCGTGGCGTTCGCACAGCGGCGACACGTCGGTCGCCGACAGATCGTCGGTAACGATACCGCGTTCCGAGGCTTGTTTGAAAACGCTGCAGATGCGCGCGTGCGCATACTGCACGTAGTACACCGGGTTCTCGTTGGACTGCGATTTCGCCAGTTCCAGATCGAAGTCCAGGTGCTGTTCGCATTTGCGCTGGACGTAGAAGAAGCGCACCGCATCGGCGCCAACTTCGTTGCGTAACTCGCGCAGAGTGACGAAGTCACCGGCGCGCGTCGACATGGAAATCTTCTCCCGACCGCGATACAACACTGCAAACTGCACGAGCAGTACGATCAAGCGTTGCGGGTCCTGCCCCAACGCGTCGAGCACCGCTTTGATGCGCGGTACGTAACCATGATGATCAGCGCCCCACACATTGATCAGCGTGTCGAAACCGCGCGCCAATTTGTCCATGTGGTAGGCGATATCGGAAGCAAAATAAGTCGGGGCACCGTTGTCGCGCACTACCACACGGTCTTTTTCGTCGCCGAGCGACGACGCGCGAAACCACAGGGCTCCATCCTCACGGTAACAGAAGTCCGTCGTTGCCAATGTCTCGATCGCCCGACTGAGGGCTCCGGAGTCGATCATCCGCCGCTCCGAAAACCACCGGTCGTAGTGCACGCCGAGTTGTTCGAGATCGTTGCGGATATCGTCGAGTAATACCTGTATGGCGATGGCCGAGATGTGGTTGTAGGCCGAGGTCCCGAGCAGCGTGCGGACGCGCTCGGTCAGTGTATCCAGACGCGCGTCTTCGTCACCACCTTCCGGTTCGCCGTCGTTCAAACCGGCTTTGCGGCGGTACGCCTCGCCGTGTTCCCGGTGCACGCGCGCGGCGATGTCGTAAATGTAATCACCCTGATAGGCGGCGGCGGGAAATTCGACCTCTTCACCGCACAGCTCGAGGTAGCGAAGCCAGACACTCACTGTCAAGATGTCCATCTGTCGGCCGGCGTCGTTGACGTAATACTCGGTGGCGACCTCGTATCCCGCCGCCCGCAGGATGCGCGCCAGCGCATCGCCGTAGGCAGCGCCGCGACCGTGACCGACGTGCAAAGGGCCGGTGGGGTTGGCGGACACGAATTCGAGCAGCACCCGGCGGCGGGCGCCCAGGGTGCAGTGACCGAAGTCGGCGCCTTGCGCGAATATCTCGGGAATCACGCTGAGTTTGGCGGCCCGCGAGAGGAACACGTTGATGAACCCGGGTCCAGCGATTTCCACCTTGTCGACGTGCGCCGATTCCGGCAGCCGCGCGACGATCTGCTCAGCGAGTTCACGCGGAGTACGTTTTGCGGTCTTCGCCAGACTCAACGCGATGTTGGTGGCGTAGTCGCCATGCGCCGGCTGGCGTGCACGCTCGAGGTAAACCGGTGGTGTGGCCCCGGCAGGCAGCACTCCAGACTCCTGCATCTGCGCCACCGCCTGGGCGAAGATTTCTCTTAGGACGTGTTTCAAAGATTGCGCTTCTAGGCTGCGGGGGCGCTGATTCTACCGATACCCTTGAACTAGGAGAAGGCCCTGTGCCGCGCCTGGACCAGATGGGTGGTGAGCATGATCACCAATACCGACGCTGCGAAGGCATACAGGCCGTAGTGGATCTCGACCGTCGCCAGCGCGCCGAGTTTGACGCTGGCAACCAGAACGGCGACGACGAACACATCGAGCATTGACCATTTGCCGACCGCGGCGAGCCAATGCAAATGGCGCCGGGACATGGGCGCGTTGTGACGATCCGAGTTCCAGATTAGGATCAGTAAACTCAGCTTCACGAGCGGTAACACGAGGCTGAACGCAGTGATTACCGCGCCGAGCAGATATTCCCCCTGCGCGTACAAGCCGGCAACGCCGGACAACACCGAAAACGTATTCTTGACGAACAGAAGTTTCGTTAGCGTGAGCATGGGTGCCGTCACGCCGACCACGTAAGCGACGCCGGCGAGCACAATCAGCAGATTGATCGGCCAGCGCGGCCGCGACTCGGCGGTCGGCATGTCAGTACATGTCCATCGGGTCGACGTCGACGGACCAGCGCACCCGGCGCGCCGGTTTCAGTACCTCGATGCGCGCGATCCAGGTGGAGAGAAATGCATGCAGAGGCTTACGGTGGTCGCCTGCGACGAGCAGTTGTGCGCGATAGCGTCCGGCGCGTTTCTCCATGGGCGACGCCACGACGTCCATCAGCCGAATCCCGACCTGCGCCGCGAGGTCGGCCCCGGCTCGCCGGGCGGCGCGCAAGAACCTAAAGCCGTCTTTCGGGTTGACCGATTCGCTGCGCACCAGGGCGAAGTGCGTGTAGGGCGGACAATGGGCCGCGCGGCGCTCCGCCAACGCCGCGTTGGCGAACGCACGATAGTCGTGGCGTTTCAGGAATTTCCAGTACGGATGGTCGGGGTAGCGGGTCTGTACCAGCACGACGCCGGGTTTCCGTGCGCGGCCGGCGCGCCCCGCCACCTGCATGACACGCTGGAACAGGTGTTCGAGGGCGCGGAAGTCGACGCTGAATAACCCTTGATCCGCGTTCACCACACCGACCGTGGTCACCTGCGGAAAGTCGTGACCCTTCCCGAGCAACTGTGTGCCGACCAGAATGTCGGCCGCCCCGGAGTTCACCTGCGTCAGGGTCTGTGTGAGCCGTTCGCGGCTTCGCACCGAGTCGCGGTCGACGCGCACGATGCACGCGCCGGCGAAGGTCTCGTTCAGGGTTTCTTCGATGCGCTGGGTGCCTTCCCCGATGGATTCCAGGTCCGACGCGGCGCACGCCGGGCATTGCTCCGGGGCGCGCGATCGACGACCGCAGTGATGGCAGCGGAGCTCCCGGTCGCGTTTATGGAATGTGAGTCGCGCGTCGCACCGTTCGCAACTTGCGATCCACCGGCACTGTGTACACAGCAGTACCGGAGCGAAACCGCGGCGGTTCAGGTAAATGAGGCTTTGCTCGCCGTGTTTCATGGCCGCGCTCATCCGCCGCACCAGCGGCGCCGCCAGCCCCCCCACGCCGGTGGTTCCGCGCAGGTCGAGGATGTGTACCTCCGGCAAGCGCGCCCCCGCCACCCGCTCCGGAAGTTCGAGCAGATGAAAGCGGTGGTGCGCCACGTTGGCCAGCGTTTCCAGGGAGGGCGTCGCCGAACCGAGGACGATCGGGGTGTTCTCGCGTCGCGCGCGGAAGATTGCCAGGTCGCGCGCATGGTAGCGAAACCCGTCTTGTTGCTTGTAGGACGGGTCGTGTTCTTCGTCCACGACGATCGCACCCAGGTCGCTGAACGGTGTGAACACCGCCGAGCGGGTACCGAGCACGACCCGGGTTTCGCCGTTCCGGGCGGACCACCAGATACGGTGCCGTTCGGCATCACCAATGCCGGAATGCAGCACCGCGACGGGCGCGCCGACGCGATTGCGGAACCGTTCCACCAACTGTGGGGTCAGCGCGATCTCCGGCACCATGACCAGCGCCTGCTGTGCCCGCGCGAGGCACGCTTCCACCACCCGCAAGTAGACTTCGGTCTTGCCGCTGCCGGTGACACCATGGAGCAGAAAGCAGCGATAACCGCCGAGTGCCGCGATCAATGCGTCGGCAGCCGTGCGTTGATGCGGGGTCAGGGACGGGCTCGGCGCCCGGTCGCGGGCGGTACGCGTCACGGTCAGCGCGGGAATGGGCTGTACCCAGCCCTTCTCGACGAGCGCGGATACCGCCGGGCGCCACGATCGCGACAATGGCGCAAACTCGCCGGCGAGATACGGCCGCGCGTCCTCACGCAGGGTCTTGACGATGGCCTGCTGCAGCGGCGCGCGCTGCAAGCTCTCGAGATCGCCGTCGCGGCCACGTGCGGTCAGGTGGAATTGCATCGGTATCCGCGGCCGTAGGGGGCGTTCCGTACGCAGGGGGGGTGGCAACGCGGCGAATAGAACCTCGCCCACCGGGTGGTGATAATACTCCGCCGCCCACCACAGCGTGTCGAACAGGGCCTCGGAATACGCCGGGCCCGAGTCGAGGAGGCGTACAATCGGTCTGATGCGGTGCGCGGCGACAGCGGGGCGGGGAACGGTTTCGAGTACGATACCGACCCTGTGCCGACGGCCAAAGGGCACCAGCACGCGTGTGCCGCGCGCCGCGGGGGCCGGCGCGACGAAATCGAAGCCCCGGCGCAGCGGCACCGGCACCGCCACGCGCAAAAACGACGGGTCGCCGCTCACCACGGGCGGCTCGGTTTCGTCCTGCCGGGGTAACCGTTTGATTGGCAAAGTAATCGGAAGTTACTCACACGAACTGTGGATAACTCTGTGAATGAATTATGTCGAAGATATGACATCGCTGGACTTGGTGCCGAAGGCGGCGTTTGCCTATTCTTTAATCAAGATATTTCTCTTCCAAAAATCAAGGGGTTGCGGTTTAAGGCCCGGAAGCCTTCGGGGGATGGTGGCGGCCGGCACCGGGCACCGCCAAACACCCGCGGGTTGTGCATAAGTTTCCCGTCGGGACGAGAATGGGTCAAAATTCCGCAGATTAAATTTCAAGGGCTTAGCCAGTTTTTTTACACAAACGCGTCAAAATCTTACCGTCGCTGTGACGGCCACGCGTACGCCTACGGAGGCTAGACCAGATTGTACTCGCCACCGGTATCACTACCGATCCTCAGACAGGCCATCGGCGCTGAGCGTGGCGTGCGTGTCGACATCGAGGACATGTTCCCCGTCGCCGGAGGCTGCATCAACGAGACGTTCGCGATTCGCAGCTCGGCGGGCGCGTTCTTTGTAAAAAGTAACCATCCCGAGCACGCCGATACCTTCGCCGCGGAGGCGGCCGGACTCGAGGCGCTGGCGTCCGCGCGCGCGGTACGCGTCCCGCAGGTAGTCTGTACTGGCCACGACGAGCGGTCGGCGTTCCTGGTGCTCGAGTACTTGACGCTCGAGCCCCTCACGGAGCAGGCCACGGCGACGTTGGGACATGCGCTGGCCGACCTGCATCGCCATCACGCGGCGCACTTCGGCTGGTTGCGGGACAACGTGCTGGGTGCGACGCCGCAACCGAATGGTCCGCTTGCCGCGTGGCCCGAGTTCTGGCGCTGTCGGCGCCTTCAACATCAGTTGCGGTTGGCCGCCGACAACGGATACACGGGTCGTTTGCAGTCTTTGGGGGACACCCTGCTCGCCGCCCTGCCGGTGTTTTTTTCCACCTACACGCCATGCCCGTCCCTGCTGCACGGGGACCTGTGGTCGGGTAACGCGGCGGCGACGGCGGGAGCCGTCCCGGTGATTTATGACCCCGCGGTGTATTACGGCGACCGGGAGACCGATATCGCCATGACCCAATTGTTCGGCGGCTTCAGCACGCGTTTCTACGCGGCTTACAACGAGTCGTGGCCGCTGGATTCGGGCTACGGCGTCCGGCGCGAGCTGTACAATCTCTATCACGTGTTGAATCATCTGAATCTGTTCGGTGGCGGTTACCTGCGCCAGGCGGAAGGGATGCTCGAACGCCTGGTGAGTCAGACTTAAAGTTGCGCCGACCGCCTCGTTGTACGCGTTCGCGCCTCCCCGTCGTGGGGGCGCGCCGTCTGCAACGGCGCGCTAGTGACGGCGTGGTGGCGCGCTCAAGGGGCCTCCCACTGCGGGCCGATGTCACCCACGTGCACCGGACCGGCAGTCGGCACGGTTTGGTCGAAATACAACTCCAACGCGCGGCGGATCACGGGAAATGCCAGTGTGTCCCAGGGGATGTCGGCTTGCTGCACCAGCTCGACTTCGAGGCTCTCCGCGCCAGGGCGCGTGTCCGGTTCCGCCAAGTGGCCGGTAAACACGATATACACCTGGTTGATGTGCGGGATGTTGAACAGGCCGTGCAGGTTCAAGTCGGTCACCGTAGCGCAGGCCTCCTCCAGAGTTTCGCGTTCCGCGGCCTGGGCTACGGTTTCGTTGTTTTCCATGAATCCGGCAGGTACGGTCCACAATCCATAGCGGGGCTCGATGGCGCGCCGGCACAACAGAATTTTGTTTTCCCAGGCGGCGATGCACGCGGCGACGATTTTCGGGTTCTGGTAGTGAATCGCCCCACAATTCTCGCAGGTATAACGCGGCAGCGTGTCGTTGTCCGGTATCTTGATGACCACCGGGCTGGCGCAGTAACAACAGTACTTCATACTCGTTTCGTCAAACGCCTCCCCCCAATATTAGGTCGATTCTATACCACGTCAAAAACTATCCAAACGGCAAAACTTGTCCGTGGTGACGCGAAAGCGCTATCCTGCGCAGCCTTCAGGCGTCGGTATTGACAACATGGCAAAGAATTCGAACAAGAACAAGAACCGGAAAAAGCACAGATACACGGCAAAAACGGCGGACAAGTACGAACTTTATCAGTTGTCGGTGCAGTCGCCCGCCGAGGATGTGGAGTTCTTACAGCATACCTATCGTTCGCTGCGGGGTCGCAAAGCGAAGCACTTTCGGGAAGACTTCTGCGGTACGTGCCTACTGACGGCGAACTGGATCACGCAGGGCAAGACCTACACGGCGGAGGCCTTCGATATCGATCCGGAACCGCTCGGTTGGGGACGCGAGCACAACCTCGAGCCGCTAGGGAAGGACGCGCGCCGGGCGGTGTTGCATTTACAGGACGCCCGCGCACCCAGCGACCGGGCACCGGACGTACGCTGCGCGCAGAACTTCTCTTACTGGGTGTTCATGTCCCGTCACGAAATGTTGGATTACTTCCGTAAAGCCAGAAAGGATCTCGCCGCGGACGGCATATTCGTGGTCGACGTCCACGGTGGACCGGAATCGTTGGAAGAAATGCAGGAGGAGACTGAGATCGATGGCTTCACTTACGTGTGGGATCAGCACAAGATCTGGCCGATCACCTCGGAATGTGAGTCCTATATTCATTTCAAGTTTCCAGACAAAACGCGTTTGAGAAAAGCGTTTTCCTACCATTGGCGTCTGTGGGGGCTGGCGGAGATCCGAGATATTCTCAACGACGCCGGCTTCAGCAGCGTCGATTGCTACTGGGAGGGTACGGACGCGGACGGCGAAAGCGGCGATGGCATTTTCACGCGCGAAGAACACGGTGAACATTGCTTGTCCTACGTCGCCTACTTGGTGGCGCAGAAGTGACGCAAGCCGTATTATCGCCCCCCACGCGCGCCTAAGCGCGAAGAATCCGCTATCATGTAAGGATCGCCTGCAACCGGGTTGTGGAGGGCGCCGCTGCAGGATCACTAAATATTTATCAGTCTGTTATTTTCAAAGAGGTATTCATTATGGATGAGCGAGGCTCTCCCCGTAGCCCCCACGGTTTGCACCTGCATGGTTTGAAAAATCTCAAGCGCGTTTATTGGTCCTTGTCCGTAGAAGCGTTGTATGAACAGGCGATTCGGCGCGGTGAGGGTCTACTGGCGGCGGGGGGTCCGTTGGTGGTGGAAACGGGCAGGCATACCGGCCGATCGGCGAACGATAAGTTTGTCGCCCGGGGACCGATCCACGAGCACGACATCTGGTGGTCGAAGGTCAACGTACCCTACGACGCGGACCAATTCGAACGGTTGCACGAAAAAATGGCGCGCTTCCTCGTCGATCGGGAAGTATTCGTGCAGGATTGTTTCGCCGGCGCGGACCCGGAGCACCGGTTGCCGATTCGGGTGATCAATGAATATGCCTGGCACAGTCTGTTCGCGCGCAACATGTTCCTCCCCGCCACCGCCGAAGAGCGCGCGCAGCACGTCCCGGAATTTACCGTGATCAATATCCCGAGCTTTCACGCGATACCCGAGGAAGACGGTACTCACTCGGAGACCTTCATCATCGTGAGTTTCGAGAAAAAGCTCGTGCTCATCGGCGGCACGAGTTACGCCGGCGAGACCAAGAAATCGATTTTCAGTGTGATGAATTTTCTTCTGCCGCAGAAAGATGTCTTCCCGATGCACAGCTCGGCGAATATCGGCGCCAACGGTGAGACCGCGTTATTCTTCGGGTTGAGCGGCACCGGCAAGACAACCTTGTCCGCGGATGCCTCGCGCACGCTCATCGGCGACGATGAACACGGCTGGGGAGAAAATGGTCTGTTCAACTTCGAGGGCGGGTGCTACGCCAAAGTCATTAACCTGTCGCCCGCGCAAGAACCGGAGATCTTCGCCACCACCCGGCATTTCGGTACCGTTCTCGAAAACGTTGTGATCGATGAGGACACTCGTGAAATCGATCTCAGCGACGGTCGGCTTACCGAGAACACCCGCGCGTCTTACCCGATCGCGCAAATCCCGAACGCCAGCGATACGGGCCGCGGCGGTCATCCGCGTAACATTATTTTTCTGACCTGCGACGCGTTCGGCGTGTTGCCGCCGGTTTCCAAACTCACCGCCGCGCAGGCCATGTACCATTTCATCAACGGGTATACGGCGAAAGTCGCGGGTACCGAGAAGGGGGTTACCGAGCCGACCCCCAATTTCAGTCCCTGTTACGGCGGCCCGTTCCTGCCGCTGCATCCGCGACGTTACGCCGACATGCTCGGTCAGAAAATCGCGCAGCACGGGTCGGACGTGTGGCTGATCAATACCGGCTGGACCGGTGGACCGTATGGGACGGGTGAGCGGATGTCGATCGGCTACACGCGGGCGATTGTGAACGCCGTGCTGGACGGCAAGCTGTCCGGCGTAGCGACCGCCGAACACCCGGTATTCGGCCTCCACATGCCGACCGAGTGCCCGGGAGTGCCTGCCGAAGTGTTGGATCCGCGCAACACTTGGTCGGATACCGCCGCCTACGACAAGCAGGCGCAGGTGCTGGCGGCACAGTTTGCCGAGAATTTCGCCAAGTATTCCGATGATGTGTCCGACGCGGTGCGCCGGGCGGGCCCGGTGGCGGCGTAACCGACGCAGCCCGCGAGCGTCGGCGTCCGACGCCGGCGCCGCGCTGTGAATCCGCCGTGGTCATGCTATGATAATAATAAGTCTCGCGGGGAGGGTGGTTCACGAATCATAATTCGCGGTTGCGCGGAGGTCTCGCGTGTGGCGGAAAAACCCGAAGGGGGGTTCGGTTTTCCGATGTTGAACGGTTCGGCTAAAGAAGCAGCGCGGGTGCGTGCGCCGGTGGGGCGCAGTGCCGCCATTTCGCCCGCCATCATTTCCGGTTTGGTGGGGCTGACGGATGCGGTGCTGGTTTTTTTGAGTGGATTTTTGGTGTTCCTCGCCTATGTGGGATGGGGCGGGAACAAACAGTTCGTGTACCTGGCGGCGTTGTCCGTGTCCACTGTGGTCACGGTCACTGCTTTCTACGTCGCCAATCTGTACGATTTCGACAGCATCATCCGGCCCACGCAGCGTATCGGGCGCATCGTCTTCACCTGCTGCGCGGTCTTTCTGGTACTCGTCGCAGTGACCTTCGGTTTCAAGATTTCCACCGAATTTTCCCGCGTATGGGCGTTTTCCTGGTTCTTCAGCGCCACGGTAACGATTTGCATCGCGCGCACCTGCCTTTACCTACTGCTGCGCAAGCAGGCGCAGAACGGACGATTGACCCGCAACATCGTGATCGTTGGCGGGGGCGAACAGGCTAAACGACTCATCGATCAGGTGGAGAAGAGCGACGAGCCGTGGAACGTGATCGTCGGCGTGTTCGACGATCGTGCGCAGCGGGTTGGCGAACAAGTCGCTGGTTACCCGGTGTTGGGCAACGTGGGGAACTTGTTGAGTTATGCACGGGAGAATCGCATCGACGACGTGGTCGTCGCTCTGCCCTGGCATGCGGACAACCGCCTGTGCGACATCATCAGTCGACTCAAGGAATTGCCGGTGCACGTCAGGCTGGGCGCCGATCTAGTCGGGTTCATGTACCCGGGACGGAACTACAGTTCGCTCGGCGGTGTCGCGATGCTGGACGTGGCCTACAAGCCGTTGTCCGGGTGGAAACTGGTGGCCAAAGATGTCGAGGACCTCGTTCTGTCGATCTTGCTGATCGTGCTCTTGGCGCCCTTCATGCTGCTCATCGCGATCGCGATCAAGCTGGAATCCAAGGGGCCGACCTTGTTTCGCCAGCAGCGTTACGGCTTCAACAATCAGGTGTTCTCCGTATTCAAGTTTCGGACGATGTACCATGATCGGCCACCGGACGAGGGGGTACCGCAGGCGACCCGCGATGACCCACGCGTCACCCGGGTGGGCCGGTTCCTGCGCCGCACGAGCCTCGATGAATTACCGCAGCTTTTCAACGTCCTGCAGGGAACCATGTCCCTGGTCGGTCCACGGCCTCACGCCGTGGAACACAACCAATACTACGCCGCTCTGGTGGGTGGGTATTTCGCGCGCCACCGCGTCAAACCCGGGCTGACCGGGTGGGCGCAAGTGCACGGCCTGCGGGGGGAGACGGAAACGCCGGACAAAATGAAAGCACGCGTGAAATACGACATCGATTACATCGAAAACTGGTCGCTATTGCTGGACATGCAAATTCTGGTCATGACCGCCTACATCGTGCTGCGCGCCGACAACGCCTATTAGTCCCAGAGCCGAACGGAAAATCGGTTACCGTTGAATCCGCTACCCATCGGTTTGGCCTTGAGCGGCGGCACCGCCAAATCCGTACTACACGTCGGCGTCATACGTGCTCTCCGCGAGGCCAAGTTACCGATCAGCTTCATCGCCGGCACCAGCGGCGGGAGTATCGTCGCAACGATTGCGGCATCCGGAGCGAAAACCGCGCACATGGAACGGATCGCCGCCGGACTAAGCTGGCGTAAACTGGCCCGCATCAAGTTGTCCCGCCTGGGATTCGTATCCAGCGCGCCCATCGAGCAGTTCGTCGAAAAGGTGTTGCCGGGTCTACGTTTCGAACACCTGGAGATCCCGTGCGCGGTGACCGCCACCGATCTTCTAACCGGCAAGACGGCGGTGTTCACGCGCGGGCCGGTGGCGCGCGCGGTGCGCGCAAGCTGCAGCATTCCGCAAATCTACCTGCCGGTGGAGATCGAAGGTCGCCCCTACGTGGACGGCGGTCTGGCGCAATATCTGCCGGTGGAGACGGTGCGCGCGTTTGGCGAGCAGTATACGGTTGCGGTGAATCTGGGCCCCTCGCGAAACGCGTACCAGCCTCCAGAAAATCTCCTGCAGTTGATCATGCAGGTCACCAACATGGTAGCGAAACAAAACGTCAAGGACTCGATCGCGTACGCCGACGCCGTGATCCACCCCAACCTCGACGATTACAATGCGTTCGATTTCCGCAATACCCAGGAACTCATCGAGCTGGGTTATGAGACGACCCGCGCGCAACTGCCGCGACTCAAGCAGGACTGGTATCGGGCCAGTCGTCCATGGCGTCGTATATTCAATCGTATCCGGTGAGCTCGCCGTAACCATAACCCTCGACGGGCCGCCCCGCGGCACGGCCGGTGACCCGAACCGCACCTTCCCAGTAGCGGAACATGTGATTCATCTCCTGATCGTCGAGGAGCGGCTCGAGTTCGAATTCGAGCGCTTGCTCGGGGAGCGAAATCCGCCAGCCGGAGGGGTAGGTAACGCCGGTGACCGGGCTGCGCCAGTGGGAGACCGACTCGATGGCGGCGCGCGCGAGCGGCGTGGTGTGGCCGTCCGGCGCCACCAGGCTTCCACTGATGAAATCCCGCTGGCGCGTCGTGCGGCTGCGCAGTCGAAACACCATCACCTCGGTGGCATCGGAAAGTTGCAGTGAAAACCAGTCCCAACCGGTCTGGTCCGGCGACAGTGCTGATGTGGACCACTCATGATCGAACCAACTCAAGCCGTCCACCGGAACCGGGTCGCCGGCATCGATGGAAATCGTTCCGCGGGTCTCGAGGCGGGTGTAGGAATAATAGTACGAGGCGTTCCCCGGCGTCGGTCCCTTGAAGCTCAGCCCCCTATCGCCGTGCAGCGCCGGCGGTTTTGCTGCGCGCAGTTCCAGCGCCAGCGTAAAGGCCCGGTCCACCACACTCAAGACCGCGTGCAGGCAGTCGGTACAGTCCGGGGAGGGCGCGCCGTGTGCGGCGAGCGACCAGTTTTCGAGCCACACGCGCAGCGGTTCCCCGTGCGCGCCCGCCAGTCCCAGCGCCCCCCGCGCCAGCCGCTCGCGACTGACGAACCGTCCGCGCGACACGTCGGTGATCGCCGCGTGCGCCAAATAGACCTGGTGCGTTGCCCACGCAGACGGGTTTCCGGGAGGCCCAGGGGCCAGGGCGTTACGAAACAGGGTGACCTGATACCCGAAGCGGCGTCGGTCCGCGGACTCGAGGTTACCGGTCAGGTACCACCATTCGCTGCGAAAGGCAGGGTGTGCCCCGTGGTCGCGCGGAAACGCGAAGCGCCGGACCCGTTCGGCGCGCGCGAAACCGGGGTCGGCGTTTGCACCGGACAACAGCGCGGTGACCGATGCGGGCGCGGCGCGGTCGCTAGTCGGGGGGTCTTCCCCGCAGCCGGCGCCGGCCAGGGACAGACACCCGGCGACGTGGGCCGCGAGCCGCCACGCCTTATTCATGGCGCAACGCGTCTGCCAACGACGTACGCGCCAGGCTGACGGCCGGGTACAGTCCCGCCAGGACGCCGGCGACGACCGCGAGCAGCAACCCGGTCAGCGCCGGCTCGATGTCGGCGCTGATCTGCATGGTCCAGCCGAAGGCGCGGCGGTTGATGACCCAGATCAGCGCCAGTGCCAGGACCGTCCCCAAGGGGATCGCCAGCAGTCCGGCGACCAGCCCCATGAGTCCGGTTTCCGCGGTGACCACCCCGGTGATCCCGCGTGGGGTGAACCCCAGGGCGCGCAATACGCCGAACTCCCGCTGGCGCTCGAGTTGAATCGCGGTGAGGGCACCGAGCACGCCGACGCCGGCGATGATCAACAACAGCCAGCGCAGTACGCCGGTGACCGTGAACGTGCGGTCGAAGATCTCAAGCGACAGGCGGCGAAGCTCCAGATTCGAGCGTGCTTCCAAACCGGTATGCGTCAGTTCGGCTTCCAGCCGTGACAGGGCGCCGGTTACCGCGGCAGGTGTGTCCAGGTAGATTGCAAACGACGTGACCGTTGGGTCCCGCCAGTGGCGCAGGTACACGTCGCGAAACACCGTCACCACACCGCTATCGGAGCCGTAGTCGTAGAAAACACCCAGTACCCGGAACGCGCGGTCGCCGTTTGCGGTCTTGAGCGTCAGCGCGTCGCCGGGCTGCAGTCGGTGACGATAGGCGAAGGTTTCGGAGATGATGACGGCATCCTCGCGGGTGAAGCGTCGCCAGGTGTCCGGATCGCGCCGGGTCTTGAACTGGAAACTTGCAAACGCGTACGCATCGAGGCCGACCGCGAACACCCGCACCGGACCGGTGCCGGACTCGACGCGCGTCCAACGCCCAACGCTGACGCTGCGCACGTGCGGCAGGTCACGCACCCGATCGATGAGCCGCGGCTCGATGCCGCTGCCGCTTCGGTGTGGATCCGCGACGTACAGATCGGCGCGCAAGTAATTGCGTAACCACACGTCCACCGTGTCGCGAAAACTCTCGATCATGACACCGACGCCGATGGCGGCGGCCACGGCCACCGCCAATGCCGTAACGGCGGGGCCGGCGCGGCTCAGCGACGCGGAGATCCCACGTGCCGCAATCCGGCCGGCGCTGCCCAGGGTGCGCTCGGCCCCGTACTCCAAGCTGGCCACGAGACCGGCAATGAGCCGCGGCGCAACGAGGGCGAAGCCGGCGACGAGCAGGAACAGTCCAGCGAAACCGGCGCCCAGACTACGCGCCGGGATGGCCAGCACCACTATGCCGAGCACGGCGGCGCCGATGCCGGCGCGAAAACCTATGCGTGCGTAGCTGCGGAACCGCTGCTCCTGGCCGGAGCGCGCCAAGACGCGTTCGGGAACGATGCGTGTGGCCTCGTAGGCGGGGGCGAGCGCCGCCGCGACGCTGGCGGCGGTCCCCAGGAACAGGGATTTGACCAGAACCGGTGTCGTGATCTGCGGGTCGCTCACCGCCAGCTGGAAGTACAAATCGTTGATGGTCCGCACCACCAGCCGGAGCAGACCGTGGCTCAAGACCCATCCCAAGGCCAGCCCGATCAAGGTCCCGATCGTGCCCAGCAGCAGGGCCTGGCCCATCACGAGCGCGAAGATCTGCCCGCGTGTGGCGCCCAGGCAACGCAACGTACCGAGGCGCCGGTACTGGCTGAGTACTGAGATCAGCATCGAGTTGTAGATCAGGAATGCACCGACCAGTAGCGCCAGTAGACTGAGCGCCGTCAGGTTCACACGAAACGCACGGGTGAGTTCTGCCATCGCCTGGCCGCGTGCCTGGTTCGGAATCATCGAGACGCCTGCGGGCAGGCGGCGATTCAGCGCCGCCAACCCGGCATCGCGCTCCGCGCGCGGGAGCGATACGGCGATCCCCGACAGCGTGCCCGGACGGTCGAGCACCGACTGCGCGGTGGCAATGTCGGTCAACAAGGTGGGCAGTCCGGTAGCGGTATCGGCCGGCGCGGGCAGCACGTCGATGAGCTTGAGCGTGTGGCGACGGACCCCGGCCCACACCTCGATTTCAGCGGGCAGGCTGAGCGCCAACTCGCTCGCCAGTGCCGCATCGACGAGCGCGCTGTCGGTCCGCCGCAACAGGTCCAGGGCGTTGGCCAGCGGGACCCCAGGCGCCGCGGCGCGTGTGTCGGTGGCCAAGGGATCGATGCCCACGAGCTTTAAGCGGCGCACCCGCTCGCCTTGGTGGCGGATAATGCCTTCCACGAAAGGTACCGCATCGCGCAGCCCGAGCTCGACGCGCAGCACGCGGTAGATGCGTTCATCGAGCCCGGCCGGGCCGCCGACGATGGTGTCGGTGGCGGGGCCGGTAACACGGTGCGTGGCTTCGCCAAACGCACGCTCCGCGCTGTGGTTGACGATATCGATGGCCAGCACCGCGGCCACGCCCAAGGCGATGCCGACGATCGACAGGCCGCCCGACCACGGATGTGCCGCGATCTCGCGCAACGCCAGGCGTTGGAACGTGCGGTTCACGTGCGGCTTACCTCGATGCGGCCGTCGCTGAGCTCGAGAACGCGGTCGGCGCCGGCCGCCACCTCCGTGCTGTGTGTCGCGGTAATCACCGTGACCCCGTGTCGTTCGGGCAAATGGCGAAAAATATGCAAGATGTCGCGCTCCGAATCCGTATCGAGATTGCCGGTGGGCTCGTCCGCGAGCACCAGCAGCGGTCGGTGTACGATGGCCCGAGCGATCGCGACGCGCTGTTGTTCGCCGCCGCTCAGCCGATCGGGAAACCGGTCCGCGACATCCAGGAGCCCGAGCCCGCCGAGTGCGGCGTCGATGCGCGGGCGCACGGCTTGCGGTGCACAACCGTTCAGTTCCAGTACCAGCGCCAGGTTTTCGGCCACCGAGAGGGTCGCAATCAGATTGAAGAACTGAAACACGAACCCGACGTCGGCGCGCCGGTAGTGGGCACGTTCGTGCTCGGCCAGCGCGGTGATGTCGCGGCCGTTCACGCAAACAGCGCCGGAAGTCGGTACATCGAGAGCGCCGATCAGGTTGAGCAACGTGGACTTACCCGAGCCGCTGCGTCCGAGGAGGGCGACCCATTCACCGCGATCGATGTCCATGTCGACGTTTGCCAATACTGTGCGCGGGTGGCCGGAACCCGTGTACGTTTTACTGACGCCGCTCAGCGTCACCAGCGTCTCGGCATCAGGGGGCAATACGTTCACCGGAGTCCGAAGGCCGACTGTTATACTTTCGGCGCACGGCCGTGATTCGGTCTGTCGAACATACTTCCTGCGGAATCTGCCGGTGACTGGACTGCTCCTCATTATATGCTTAGTGCTGCTCGGTGTTTGTATCGTGAGTGCATACGTCGCCCACCCCACGCCGGCGGCGAGCGGGACCACCATCAACCCGCCCGCGGTGTGGACGCCGTTGCGCGGGCCGACCGTGCGTTTCGGAACCTACAACGTGCGCGGCGGACGCGGTCTGGACGAGGTTCGCGATATCCGCCGTGCCGCCGAAGTGGTGCGCGGCGTCGACGTACTGGCGTTGCAGGAACTCAAAGGCGCCACGCATTTTCGCACCCCGGCGCAGGTCGAGCAGCTGGGGAAATTACTCCAACTGGGATGGTTGTTTGCGCCGACCCGCACGCGCTGGTATCGCGCGTACCGCGGCAACGGTTTGGTCAGCCGTCTGCGGGCCACCTACTGGTATCGGGAACCGTTGGTGGACGTCAGCGGCCACAGTTTTCGCGTGCTGACCACTGTGGCCCTTGAGCTCAAGGGGCGTCCCGTGTGGGTGCTGTTTACCCATCTGCACCCGCGGCTTGCCCGTGATCAACAACTCGATACGGTATTGCAGCGCTTCTCGCAGTACTCGCCGGCGGTACTGATGGGGGACCTGAACACGCGGCGCGACGATCCGCGCCTGGCGGAGGCGCTCGGCCAGCCGGACGTGGTGGATGCAATCCGCGCCAGTCTGGGCAACCAGGACCCGGCGGATCGTATCGACTGGATTCTGGTGAAAGGGCTGCGCGTGGCAACCGGCGGTTCGACCGGCGTCGGGGTGTCTGACCACCCCTATTTCTGGGTCGATCTAACGGCGCCGTGGTGACCCCGCCTCCTTTGCGGGTGCGCGGCATATCCGCATCGCCGCCGCACGACCGGCCGCGGACTTGAAGGGTCACAGCCTGACAGCGCCGTGCAGATCGATTCCGGTCTCGCTGTGCGCGAGACGGGCCACCAGTACTTCCACGCCACACGCCGCCGCGTGCTGTAGTGCGGCACCGTAGTGCGGGTCGATTTCCCACGCCGGCGCGAAGCTTCGTCCCTCGGGTCGATTGACGGCAAACAGGATGACACCCCGGTAACCGCGCCGCACCGCCTCCGCGAGCAGTTCCAGATGTTTGCGCCCGCGCACGGTCACCGCATCCGGGAACCGCACCACATCTCCGTCCAGCAGGGTGGTGTTCTTGATCTCCACGAACGCGTCCGCCGCGCGGCCACCGGTGAGCAGCAGGTCGAAGCGGGCTCGGGGATGTCCGGGTACCGTGAAAGGGGGCTCGGTGCGCATGGCTTGATAGCCGGCGAGCGCATCAACGCGCCCCGCCGCGATGCCTTCCGCCACCACGGGGTTGGTGCGACCAGTATGCACACCCACCCATCCGCCACCCATGTCGACGCGCTCCAGGGTCCAGGGATACTTACGCCGCGGGTTATCGCTCCTGCTGAGCTGGGCTGGCGCGCCCGGCGCCCAGCAGGTGGCCATTGACCCGGTATTGGGGCAGTGGGCGGTCACCTGGGTGCCGTCGAGCAGTTCCACGTCCGCGAGAAACCGTTGGTAACGGCGCACGATTCGGCCATCGGTCAACGGTGGAAGACGCATGGGCTCAATCGCGACATGCGTGGCAGGTCACCGCCGGTTGGGTAGCAAACCCGATGCGGTGCGCCGCCTGCGCGTCGGCACGCCGAATACCCGAGTTACGTAGCGGCCCGTCGGGAATGACCACGGACAGTGACCGGGGTCCGGGTACAGTCCGTCGCCGCCGTTGTCTCATATAATGAGCCTACGACGTACCAGGACCACTGATGCGTAATATCCGAGTCCGGCGTATCCGGCGAGCACTGCGAGATGCACTTCCGGGGAGAGCAAGGGCTGGCCGGCGATCAGGGGCCTGACTAAAGCTACGGCGTGGGTTAGGGGCAGGGCCTGCACGGCCGTCTGTAGCGTGTCGGGCAACGTCTCAATGGGATAAAACACACCGCACAATACGAACATCGGCGTAATCACCAGGGTGAAATAGTAGTTGAAGAAATCGTAACTCCGGGAAAATGCGCTCATGGCGATGGCCGGACCGGCAAAGCACAGCCCGATCAAAAACGTCACGGGAAGCGCGAGCATCGCCGTTGGGCTCGGGACGGCCCCGATCAGGGCCGCCACCAGCAGAATCGCGGAGCCGCTGATGGTGCTCTTGGTGGCGCACCACAACATCTCGCCGGCGATAATGTCGTCGACGTCCAGCGGCGTCGCGAGCATCGACTCGTAGGTTCGCTGTGGCACCATGCGCGTGTACACCGAGTACATGCCCTCGAAACTCGCCGTGTTCATTGCCGAAGCGGCGACGATTCCGGAGGCGAGAAAAGTGAGGTAAGGCAACCCCGAAAGGTCGCCGATGAAAGCGCCGAGACCGAAGCCCAGGCCGATCAGGTACAGTAAGGGTTCGCCGAAATTGATCAACAGGCTGGGTCCGATCAGTTTGCGCCAAACGAGTACGTTGCGGCGCCACACCGGGAGCGCAGTGCGTCTGAGTAGTGGCAACCGCAGGTCCCAGCGTCTATTCACGCAGTTCGCGTCCGGTGATGCGCATGAAAACGTCTTCGAGGTCCGCCGGTCGGTGCAGAAACCGCAGCGCCGGCCGGCGTTTCAAGATTTCGTTCACGCGCCCGGGGTCGTCCGTATAACCGTAGATCGTGGCGCCCACGCGGTCGGTGCGGCAGTTAGAAAGGCGATCAAGCGAAGCCGCGACGTCCCCGGAGTCGCCGTAAATCTCGAACACATGCGGCTCCACGAATTCTCGGATCAGCGCCGCCGGCGAACCCTGGGCCAATACTCCACCGTGGTCCATGATGATCAGGTCGTCACACAAGCGTTCCGCCTCCTCCATGTAATGCGTGGTGAGCAGGAGGGTTCGACCGGCGGACTTCAGCTCCCGCATGCGGTCCCAGATCATGTGCCGTGCCTGTGGGTCCAGACCGGTGGTGGGTTCGTCAAACACCACCAGTTCCGGATCGTTGATCAGCGCGCGGGCGATGGTCAGGCGCCGCAGCATTCCGCCGGACAGGGTGGCCAACCTGGCATGGCTCCGGTCCGCGAGACCGACATAGCTCAGGAGTTCATCGATACGGCGCGTCAAGGTGGGTTCGGGCACGGCGAAAAACGAGGCATACACCCGCAGGTTCTCGGCCACCGTGAAGTCGGGATCGAGGTTGTCGAGCTGCGGAACCACCCCGATGCGCGCGCGCAGCGCACGCCCATGCTCCGGCATGCGTTGACCGAATACCAACAATTCGCCGGCCGTCGCCGGCGACTGGCCAAGAATCATTCTGATCGTCGTGGTTTTGCCGGCGCCATTGGGGCCGAGCAGACCGAAACACTGCCCGGCGGGCACCGTGAGGTCGAGGTTTCGTACCACTTCGGCGCCGTCGAATCGCTTGACGAGGCCGCGCGCGCGAATGACGACATCGCCGTCGGCGGACATCATCGCGCGCCGGGGTCGCCGGCGGCGCGGATCCGGTCCAGATGGGGGCTGCACGCCCGCTTCTGCATGACAAGCGCACCCGCGGTCTCGAGATCCCAGCCGCGGTGCCAGACCAAAAAGGCGGTCACCACAGACGGAGCCCGTGATACGCCCGAGGTACAGTGGACGTACACTTCGTGACCGGCGTCGCGCAGTTCCGCCAGCAATGCGGCCGCGCCGCGGATGCGGCTCTGCAGGTGTTCGGGATCGAAATCGCGGATCGGCCAGCGGCGTACCAGCAGACCGTGGCGCACATAACAATCCTCCAGGTGCGCCCAGTCGATGCCCAGTTCCTGGAGATCCGTGTCCGTTTGCAGGTTCAGCACCGCGGTGATGCGAGGTCCGCGCGACAGGCGCTCGATATCGATTTCGTTGCCCGGACAGGTACCGACAAATAGTCCGCGCTCGATGGGACTGAAATTTATCAACGGTTTTGCGATCTAACAGAATCGGTCGCAGAAGCGATACGATCGGAAAAAGATATACTAAAGGCCTACGCATTTCACGCATCCGTCCATGAAGACTTTGGAGCAGCAAATGGCGGTGTATGCCGCCTACCACCGCCACCCCTGGAATCGTGTCACGCATTTCATCGGGGTGCCAACCATCATTTTTTCCATTCTCCTTCCCATGGGTTGGGTGCGCGGACCGATATTCGGCGTTGAGATCTCCCTGGCGATCGTTTTTGTCGCCGTGGTACTCGCCTATTACTTCGTGCTGGATGTCGGATTGGCCACGGCGATGGTGGTGTTCATGGTGGCGATGCTGGCGCTCACCGAGACCTTGGCGGTGCACTTAACGACCAACGAGGGGTGGTGGATGGCGGGCACCGCGTTCGTCGGGGGCTGGATACTTCAATTGATCGGTCACGTTTTCGAGCGCCGCCGACCGGCCTTGGTGGACAACCTGTGGCAGATCTTCATCGCACCGCTGTTCCTCGTCGCGGAAGCGCTTTTCGCTCTGGGATTCCGTCGCGCCACGCGAGATCGAGTCCGGCACTTGGCTAACCGGCACTAGGGTAGGCAAGGGTTTTGATGATCCGGGACCGGTCCGCGGCTGGATCGCGGCGCCAGCAGCGGCCGCAAGTGGGTCCACACGTTTTCCAGGAGCACCTCCTGCGCTGCGGCGGAGGGATGGATTCCATCAGGTTGCATCATTCCGGGTACGGTGGCGACTCCCGCCATGAAGAATGGGATCAGCGCGGTGTCGTATTGTTCGGCCAGTTCGGAATACAGCCGCATGAAACGGTTCCCGTAGACGGCCCCATAGTTGGGTGGCATGCGCATTCCGGCCAGAACCACCTGCGCGCCCGCGGCGTGGGCCGATTCGATCATCGTGGCGAGATTGGCGCGTATCGACGCCACCGGCTGACCGCGCAAACCGTCGTTGCCACCCAGTTCCAGAATCACGATCGCGGGGCGGTGCCGTTCGAGACTGGCGCGAATGCGCGTGACTCCGTTGGCCGTGGTGTCGCCGCTGACGCTGCTGTTGACGACCCGGTGGGCGAAACCACGCTCACGCAAGCGCACCTGAAGCAAGGTGACCCACGACTCGGAGGTCGACAGGCCGTGGCCCGAGCTCAGGCTATCGCCGATGACAAGAATCGTGGGCGCGGCGGCGCACGGCGTCGTGCAAGCCAACCACGTCAAAGCCACTATGATGCGTCGTAACATGAACCTCCAACCGGGCCAGGCGATTGTGCAAGCGGACCGTGTCACCAAGCAAGTCGCCAGTCCACGCGGCGACCTGGTCATATTGGAGGACGTGTCCTTGACGGTCGCCCAGGGGGAGAGCCTCGCTATCGTCGGCGTGTCGGGATCGGGGAAATCCACACTGCTCGGTTTATTGGCGGGTCTCGACGTTCCCTCGCGCGGCGGCGTCCGGCTGTTGGGGGTGGACTTAGAGGCGGTCAATCACGACGAGCGCGCCGCGGTACGCGCCGGCCGGGTCGGGTTCGTGTTCCAGAACTTCCAGTTGCTGGCGAGCCTCACCGCTTTGGAGAACGTGCTGCTGCCCCTGGAACTCCTGGCCACTGGGAACGAAGCCGACGCACGAGCCGTGCTCGGGCGCGTTGGCCTGGAGGACCGATTGGATCATTATCCGTCCCAGCTGTCAGGCGGTGAACAGCAGCGCGTGGCGATCGCACGCGCTTTTGCGGGCAACCCGCAGATCCTGTTTGCCGACGAACCGACCGGCAACCTGGACAACAAGACCGGGAGGCAGATTATCGATCTATTGTTTGAGCTCAACCGCGAAAATGGCACCACGCTGATCATGGTGACCCACGATCCGGAGTTGGGTGCACGCTGCCAGCGTCACGTGCAGTTGGAAGCCGGCCGACTGGTTGACGGAGAAAGCCTTTGAGTTCGTTGCTTACGGCGTGGCGATTGTTGCGTCGCGAACGTCACGCTCCGGAATTGCGGGTCATGGCATTGGCCACGGTAGTGGCGGTGGCCGGTCTGGTTTCGGTGGCGTCTTTCGCGGACCGCTTGAAACAAGCGCTCGCCAACCAGGGGAGTCATTTATTGGCCGCGGACCGGGTCATCGAAACGGATGACGCGATCCCCGACACCTGGGTGCACCTGGCCGCACGGTACGGCGTTCGGCAGACGTCGACGATCACTTTTCGCAGTGTGGTCACGGCCGGCGACCGAAGCCAGCTCGCCGAAATCAAGGCGGTCGCAGAGGGTTACCCGTTGCGTGGCACGCTACGCACCGCAGCGGATGTCGATACGCCGGACCGCGTGCAGAAGCGGGCTCCGGCGGTGGGCACGGTGTGGCTGGACGCCCAGTTGCTGTTCAGTCTGGGAGTGGCGGTGGGTGATGGGGTGACGCTCGGCGAGCACGAGTTCCAGGTGGCAGGCCTCATCACTTACGAGCCCGACCGCAGCGGAGAGATGTTCAGCATTGCGCCGCGGCTCATGTTGCGACTCACCGATCTACCGGCCACGCGACTCGTCCAACCGGGTAGCCTGGTGCGTTACCGTTGGTTACTGGCCGGCCGGGCGCGCGACTTGCAGCGGCTAATCGCAGAGATTGAGACCGCGTCCCGGGCCACGTTGACGGTGCGCGACAGTACGCGGGCGCGACCTCGTTTCCGGGCGGCGTTCACACGCGGCGAACGGCTCTTCTCCCTGGTGACACTGGTCAGCATGTTGCTGGCGGGGGCGGCAGTCGCCCGTGCGGCAAGCCGTTATGCCGAGCGACACCTCGATTTCGCCGCACTGCTGCGCTGTGTGGGCGTGCGGCAGCGGCAGATTGTGCAGGTCTATACGGCGCAGCTGCTGCTTCTGGTGTTGGCGGCCAGCGTGTTCGGCGGCCTGCTGGGATATCTCGGACAACAGGTGTTGGTGTCGCTGTTGCCCGGCGTCGTGCAGGGTGACCTGCCGTGGCCGACCCCGATTCCGGCGTTGGTGGGGATGGCGGCGGGACTGATTGTGGCCCTCGGGTTCGGCGTGCCCGCCTTGGTGAGCCTGCGCGACGTGTCGCCGCTGCGAGTGCTCAGGCGCGATCTGAGTGCGGCGCCGTTCCGCTTCACCGCGTTCTACGGTGTATCGCTCGCCGGCGTCGCGTTACTCACCGAGTATCTCGCTAAAGACCTGCGGTTGACTGCTTATGTGTTGGGTGGGGGCTTGGTGACGACTGCGGTACTGGCGGTGGCAAGCGCGAGCTTGATCGCACTCACCGGTCGCGTGCGCGGCCGTACACGGGCTTGGTGGCGTTATGGCTTGGCGAGTTTGGGCCGGCGCCGCGCGTCCAGTGTCGGCCAGGCGATGGCCGCCGGCGTGGGGGTGATGGGGCTGGTCCTGCTCGCTATCGTGCGCACCGACTTAATCGACGAATGGAACCGCCGCCTGCCGCCGGGGGCGCCCAATCATTTTCTGGTCAATATTCAACCCGCTCAGGTCGATGCGGTGCGCGCCGCGCTGACCGACGCCGGAGTGGTCGTCGAGAAACTCAGTCCCATCGTACGAGCACGGCTGGTGTCAATAAACGGGACGCGTGTGAAACCGGAACAGTTTGCAGGTGGTTTTGCGCGCCGCGCTGTGCAACGCGCCGCCAACCTGTCCTGGGCGGCCACCCTCCCGGCAGACAATCGCGTAGTCGCGGGCCGGTCGTGGCAGGCGCTGGATACGGGTCGGGCGCTGCTCTCAGTGGAGGTAGAGTACGCGGAAAGCCTGGGATTGAAGATCGGCGACCGGCTGGTTTACCGCATTGCCGACCGCGACCTGGCGGTGGAAGTCGTAAATTTACGCAGCGTTTCGTGGGATTCGCTACAGCCGAATTTCTTCCTGCTTGTGCCGCCCGGGCTTCTGGACGACTATCCACAGAGCTACATTACCAGCGTCTACGTTCCACGTGCTCAAGTACGCAAGCTCTTTGCGCTCACACAGCGTTTCCCGAACATCACCGATATCGATATCGACGCGGTACTCGATCAGGTGAGGCGCATCATCAACCGAGTCAACGATGCGTTCGTGTTTGTATTCCTGTTCGCCATCGTCTCCGGACTAATCGTGATCTATTCGGTCGTCCATGCCGGCCGTGCGGAACGGCGACAGGAGATTGCGGTGTTGCGCTCCCTGGGCGCCGAGCGGCGGCAGTTGCTGGCGGCCACCCTGGCCGAGTTTGGTGTGCTCGGCATGCTGGCCGGTGCGGTCGGAGCAACGGCGGCAGGACTCGTGGCTGCGTTGGTGGCCGAGTACCTGTTCGAAACCGACTACGCCCTCGGTGCCGGTTTGTGGCTGGCGGGACTGGGGGGCGGGATGGTGTTGATTGCTGGCGCCGGTTTTGTGGCGACACGGCGTCTGTTCGACACCCCGCCGTGGACCGCGCTGCGATAAACGAAGCCGCGCGTGGGGTGCTTAGCGCTGCAACAGCCGGCGCGTTTCGTCGAGCAACCTCTGCTGTTCGAAATTCACAGCGCCATCCACCGCGGCAACGCGATGCATCAAATCAACCAGCAGCCGTTTCTGGCGTGCATCCGCGTGGCTCTTGACGTGCGCCAGAACAGTATCCAGTTTGTCGACCAGGTAGACCTGGTCTTTGGTCATGAACGTCGCGGCCACCAGCTGGTCATCGGCACGGTCCGCAGTCAGCGCGAATTCGGTCTGTAGGATTTCCCGGATGCGGTTTTTTTGCGCTGCGCTCAGGTCACCTTCGCACTTGGCGATCCCGACCAAGAGTACGGAAACGACATCCAGCGGATCAGTCAGCCCAGACAGCGGCCCGGCCCCGTACTTGCTTTTCCAACTGGCGCGACGATACCAGGCGAAGGGATTCAGCGATGACAAGCGCACTCCCGCACGCTCTAAAGCGGCGAGCGCGAACAACAACCCCGCAACCGCGCTGATGAGACCGATGACGATGTGCATGCCAGCCAACCCACCTTTGAAGCTTTATATTGCTTGCCTCAAAAGGTAGCACAAATTTGCGGAAACGCAGGCGCTAAGCGCTGTGCGCGACGGCTTGGCGCCGCCGTTTTCGAGCTTGCGAATCAGCGGGACTTGGCCTGTGACGCGTCGGCGTCGAAGATGCCGGTGTCCGGGTGAAAAGCCACCCACGCAAACCAGTAGGCGATCACCGTCGGAATTTCCCGGCCTTCGGCGTCGAGCAGCCGGCCGGTACGGTTGCGCGAATCGAATTCCACCGTGATCTCGCGCCCCGCGATACGGTCCTTGGTCGGCGAGGTAATCCTGGCCAGTTCGGCAAACGGATAGGCCTTGGTTTGCCCGTCTGCGTTCAAGCCGATGACCAGTTCCTTGGGGTGGTACTTGCGGTTCGTGTGACTCACCGGGAAGTAAACGTTGGCGCTGGTCTCGTAACCTTCGTAGGGCGTACGATTGTAATCGCGGCGATAACCGGTGTCCTTCGAGAGCACGACGGTATCGGGGTGGCGCGCGCGCCAGTCCCGCCAGGTTGTGTGGTTCGTCGCCAACAACTCGAGGCCGGTGCCGCCCAGAGGGCCGCTGACCGCTTTGCCGAGGATTTGTGACCACAGAGACTCCGTCTCGCGATCGTAGAGCAGTACATCGCTGTTATACAATAGTCCCGACACACCGAAGGAGCGCTCCTGCCCCGCAATCTCCGCGGCAAAGGCCATGCCGGTTCCACAAAGCGGGCAATACGTCACCACCACGCCCTCATCGCCGAATCTATCGTTCACGATCTCGTGGTAGTTGAGAATCCGGATCGGGTACGCTTTGGCGACACCCTGATGCCGCACACCCAGCACACGATCGGTGTCGGTGACAAACGACGCCTGATCGGCGCTGACGAAGCGCGGATCGTCGATAGCCGGGATCCCGTCGCGCGGGGGGCCGCCGTGGTGAATCTCATTGGCGGGAATCAGCGTGTCGCTGAGATCGAAACCATTGGTGAATACCGCGGCGCGCGCCAAACCAGATAGGCCCAGGCACAGACCCGCGAGCGCCAGTAGAAGGTTCGATCCGTAGTGTACCGGTTTCATCGTCGAGTTAGACCGCTTGCGCGGGTCGCTTATTTTAGAGACCCTGCGCAGGCGGATTTATTCCCCAAATACGGTGAACGGCTTGTAAAGGTCGCCGTGAAACCGCATATATGCAGGGGAATAACACGACAGTAAGGATTCTTCTATGGCCGATGACGGCCCCCAAATTCATGTTCCCGGCGCTGCCGAGGCCCCGTCGCCGAAGAACACCGAACTGGCGCCGTCCACCGCGGTCCTGCCGGCGGCCATCCACCTGTTGCCCACCGCGGTACGCCCGTTCTTCCCCGGCCAAGTCATGCCGATGATCATGGCGCTGGAGCAGTGGGCGCCGACGTTACAGGCGGTGCAAAAATCGGGCCACCCGGTGATCGGTGTCGTGCTTTCTCGAAGCGACACGGCGGAGAACGCCACCTGGGAGGATTTTCACGCCATCGGCACCGTCTGTCGGGTCCATCAGGTCCATCAAATGGAAGGGAAGTTACACGTCGTTTTGGTGGGTGAACAACGCTTTCGGATCGAGGACTGGATATCGAGTCGGTCTCCGTTTGTGGCTCGGGTGCGCTACTACCCGGAAACCGAATACCGGGATGTCACGGAAATCAAGGCCTACGTAACGGCAATCCTGAATACCATCAAAGAGCTGTTGCCGCTCAATCCGTTGTATGGCGAAGAACTCAAGCTGTTCATGCAAAGTTTTCAGCCCGGAAATCCGGGCCGGATCGCGGACTTCGCCGCCAGTATGACCACTGCGGATCCGGCGGAACTGCAACAAGTGCTGGAAGCCGTGCATATTCGTCCGCGCCTGGAAAAAGCGTTGGTACTCTTGAAACGGGAAGTCGAAGTGGCCGGCGCGCAGATGGAGATTCGCCAGCACGTGGAACAGGAGATGCAGTCGCGTCAGCGGGAAGTGTTCTTGCGTGAGCAACTCAAATTCATCCAAAAAGAGCTCGGAATCGCCAAGGACGACAAGACTGCGGAATTGGAGCGATTGCGTGAACGCATCGACGAGGCTGATCTTCCGGATGCTGCCGAGGCTCGTGTCGAGGAGGAGCTGCGGAAGTTTTCGGTACTCGAAACCGGTTCCCCGGAGTACGCGGTCACCCGCAATTATCTGGATTGGCTGACCTCGCTGCCCTGGAACCGGCACACCCCGGACGAATTGGACATCGACCACGCGGCCGCGGTTCTGGACCGCGATCATGAGGGATTGCCGGACGTCAAAGCGCGCATCCTCGAATTCTTGGGTGTGGCCAAGCTGCGCGGCGAGGTGGCCGGGTCCATCTTGTTGTTCGTCGGACCGCCGGGTGTGGGCAAGACCTCGCTCGGTCGGTCCATCGCTGCTGCGCTCGGCCGTAAGTTCTATCGTTTCTCACTGGGCGGCATGCGCGACGAGGCCGAGATCAAAGGGCACCGTCGTACTTACATCGGCGCAATGCCTGGAAAGTTCATCCAAGCGTTCAAGGAGGTGCAATCGGCGAACCCTGTGATCATGCTGGACGAGGTGGACAAGGTCGGCAGCTCGTTTCATGGCGATCCGGCGTCGGCATTGCTGGAGGTGCTCGACCCGGAACAGAACAACGCGTTTCTCGACCACTATCTGGACGTGCCCTTCGATCTGTCCAAGGCGTTGTTCATCTGTACCGCGAACCAACTCGATACCATCCCGGCACCGCTGCTCGATCGCATGGAGGTGGTTCGCTTGTCCGGCTATCTGGCGGACGAAAAATTATTGATTGCCAAGCGGCACCTGCTGCCGCGCTTGATGCGACGCGTCGGTCTCAAACGCGGTCGTTTACGCATCGAAGGCGCCGCTTATCGTCGCATTATCCAGGGATATTCACGCGAGGCCGGGGTGCGACAACTGGAAAAGCTGCTCGGTCGGATCGTGAGAAAAGCGGTGATGCAGGTGATCGGAGACCCCGAGGCGCGGGTCCGAGTGCGCGCCCGGGACGTGGAATGCTATCTCGGTAAACCCGTGTTTCAGAAGGAAACCCGCTTGCGCGGTGTCGGCGTAGTCACCGGACTGGCATGGACGCCCTTGGGGGGCGCGACCTTGAGTATCGAAGCGACCCGTACGCATGGTTTCAGCCGGGGCTTCAAGCTGACCGGCCAACTGGGTGACGTGATGCGTGAATCGGCGGAAATCGCGTACGGTTACGTGCTCTCTCAGGCGGCGAAATTCGGCGCGAAGCCGGAATACTTCGAACGCGCGTTCATCCACTTGCACGTTCCGGCCGGCGCCACGCCCAAGGACGGTCCCAGCGCCGGGGTGACGATGGCCAGCGCGTTGTTGTCGCTGGCCCGTAACCGGCGGGTTCGCACGGGGCTCGCAATGACCGGCGAACTCACGCTTACCGGGCACGTGTTGGCGGTCGGTGGCATCAAGGAAAAAGTCATCGCCGCCAAGCGTTCGGGAATCAAGGAGATTGTGTTGCCGGAGGCAAACCGCCGCGATTTCGACGAGTTGCCGGATTCGGTACGCGCCGGGATCCGCGTGCACTACGTGTCGCGCTTCGCCGATATCGTGCCGCTGCTGTTCCCGTAACGACCGTTTCGCGCCCCGGTCGGTGTCACTCGCGTGCGGCGCTGAATTCGTGCACCGCATCGACCAGCACCCCCACGTGCTCGGGATCCGTATGTGGCTGAACGCCATGACCGAGGTTGAAGACATGGCCGGGGCCGGGGCCGAAACTGTCCAGAACCGCGCGCACTTCCTCGCGTATGCGCGCGGGCCCCGCGTGCAGGACATTCGGGTCCAGATTCCCCTGCAGTGCGACACGGTTCCCTACGGCGCGCCGCGCGCGACCGAGATCCACGGTCCAGTCGATTCCGAGTGCCTCGCAGCCGCAGGCCGCCATGGTCTCCAGCCACAGCCCGCCGCCCTTGGTAAACACTACCGTCGGAACCCCGGGTGTATCGGCCAGGTCCGCGACGATGCGCGCCATGTAGTCCAGCGAGAACTGTTGGTAGTCGCGCGACGTCAGCACTCCGCCCCAGGTGTCGAAAATCATCACCGCCTGGGCGCCCGCTTCGATCTGCGCCGCGAGATACAGCGATACCGCCCGACTGAGTACATCCAGGAGGCGGTGCATGGCGGCCGGTTCCGCGTACAGGAGTGTTTTGACTCGGTGGAAGTCTTTACTGCTGCCGCCTTCGACCATGTAGGTGGCCAGCGTCCACGGACTTCCGGAAAACCCGATCAAGGGCACGCGTCCGCCGAGCTCCTTGCGGATCAACGTAACGGCGTCGAGGACGTAGCGCAGCTCATCGGCCGGATCCGGGACCCCCAGGGCGTCGATGTCGCGGCGTGTGCGCACCGGGTTCGCAAACCGCGGGCCCAGGCCTTCTTCGATGGATAGACCGAGACCCATGGCGTCGGGAATAGTCAGAATGTCAGAGAATAGAATGGCCGCGTCCAGCGCGAACCGGTTGAGCGGCTGCAGAGTCACCTCGCACGCCAGTTCCGGGGTCTTGCACAGGGTCAGGAAGTCGCCGGCGCGGCGGCGCGTGGCCCGGTACTCTGGGAGATAGCGGCCGGCCTGCCGCATGATCCACACCGGCGTGCAATCTACCGCTTGCCGCTGCAATGCACGCAGCAGTCGTTCGTTTTTCAGTGCACTCATGATCCTCGATGCGTGAAGTGTTGCGTGATGTCGGCCACTATCGCCGCTGCCGCACCGCGCGGATCCTCGGCGTCCCGGATCGGCCGACCCACGACGATGAAGTCGGCCCCGTTCTCGAATGCCTCGCGCACTGTGACCACGCGCTTCTGGTCGTCGTCGTTGGACACCGGACGAATGCCGGGGGTCACGATCAGAAACCGATCTCCGAGCGCCTCGCGCAAGCGATGCGCCTCCAAGCCCGAGGCCACCACCCCGTCGCAACCGCAAGCGACCGCTCGGCGTGCGCGTGACAGCACCAGCGCATCCACGTTACAGGCGAAACCGAGATCGTCGAGATCTCCTTGGTCGAGGCTGGTCAGTGCAGTGACCGCGAGAACCCGTACGTCTCGTTTGGCCGCTGCGGCGGCGCGCATGATCCCGTCGTTACCATGTACGGTGGCAAAGCGGATGCCGCGCCCATTGAGCCGATCCACGGCGCGCGCTACGGTGGCAGGGACGTCGAAGAATTTGAGATCGACGAAGATGTGTTTGCCGCGGGCCCTGAGCCAGTCGATGAATTCGAAATAACCCCCAGCCATGAACAACTCCAGGCCGAGTTTGTAAAAAGACACGCGATCACCGAGCTCGTCGACCAGTTGCCGGGCATGGCCGGTCGTGGGCACGTCCAACGCTACGATCAGCCTTTCACGGGGGTCGGGTTGGAAGCCGGTCCCGGTCATTTCGTTTTTCCCTGGCGAGTCGACTAGAGGCCGAGGTATCGGAGTATGCCTTGTGCCGCCTCGCGCCCCTCCCAGACCGCGGTGACTACCAGGTCCGATCCGCGCACCATGTCACCGCCGGCAAATACTTTGGGGTTGCTGGTGCGAAACTTGAACTCGGGGCCGCCATTGGCGATCACCCGGCCGCGTTCGTCGACCGAGATGTCGTGATCGGCGAACCAGGCGGCAGGGCTGGGGCGAAAACCGAACGCGATGATTACGGTATCGATTTCGATGATTTCCTCGGTGCCCGGCACCGGCTCCGGACGCCGCCGCCCGCGCTCGTCGGGCTCGCCCAACCGCGTTTGTATCACTTCGACGGCGCGCGCCCGGCCGGGTCCCCGGATCGCGATCGGCTGCCGGTTCCACAGAAACCGCACCCCCTCCTCTTTGGCGTTGTACACTTCGCGGCGTGAGCCCGGCATGTTTTCCTCGTCGCGGCGGTAAACGCAATAGACTCGCGACGCACCCTGTCGTACCGCGGTACGAACGCAGTCCATCGCGGTGTCGCCGCCGCCCAGTACCGCCACGCGTTTGTCGCGCAGATCAACCGGACTTTCACCGGCGCCGGTGGTTCCCATGACGCGGTGCACGTTAGCCACGAGGTACGGCAACGCCTCCAGCACCCCCGGCAAGTCCTCACCCGGGAACCCCCCTTTCATGTAAGTATAAGTCCCCATTCCCAGGAACACCGCGTCGTATCGCTCCAGCAGATCCTGGAAAGGCACATCCACGCCAATGGTGGTGCCGAGTACAAACTCGACGCCCGCCTCTTCGAGCAGCCGGCGGCGCCGGAATACGACCTCTTTCTCGAGCTTGAACGGGGGGATCCCGTAGGTCAGCAAGCCACCGACCTCGGGGTAACTGTCATAGATGACCGGTTTGACCCCGTGCCGGGTCAGTACGTCGGCGCACGCCAGTCCGGCCGGACCCGCGCCGACTATCCCCACCCGTTTCCCCGTGTCCGCCACCATGGACAGGTCGGGCTTCCAGCCACGCGCCAACGCCTCGTCGGTGATGTACTTTTCCACCGAACCGATGGTGACCGCACCGAACCCATCGTTCAGCGTGCAGGCCCCCTCGCAAAGGCGGTCCTGGGGACAGATGCGGCCGCAGATTTCCGGCAGCGAGTTCGTGCGGTGCGACGATTCCGCGGCTTCGAACAACCGGCCTTCTGCGACCAACTTCAGCCAGTTCGGAATGTAGTTGTGCACCGGACACTTCCACTCACAATAGGGATTTCCACAGTGCAAACAACGCGCCGACTGCGCCGCCGCTGTATCGCCGTCGTAGTGACCGTAGATCTCGCGCCACTCGGTGATACGCGTTTGCGGTGGTGTCTTCTCCGGGTCTTGTCGCGGCAGGTCGAGAAATTGGAACAGCTTGCTCATGCGAATACGGTTCGGACTAGGCGGCTCGCAGCAGCGTGCTGAGCAAGGTTTCGAGGTCCGACGCTTTCGGTTTCACCAGCCAAAAATGGCGTATATAGTCGATGAAATTCTCGAGAATTTCGGCGCCCCATTCGCTGCCGGTTTCCGCCACGTACGCGGAAATCATCCTTTGCAGGTAGTTCAGATGCGTTTCCATGTGTTCCGGCGTAAGCCGGTGGATATCGATCAGTTCGCGGTTGAACCGGTCGGTAAAGTGCCGCCCTTCGTCGAGAACGAACGCCAGACCGCCGGTCATGCCGGCGCCGAAGTTGAGGCCCGTCTCACCGAGCACGCAGACGACGCCGCCGGTCATGTATTCGCATCCGTGGTCGCCGACGCCCTCCACAACGGCAAAGGCGCCCGAGTTGCGCACCGCGAACCGCTCGCCAGCGCACCCCGCTGCGTACAGGGTGCCGCCGGTCGCTCCGTACAGGCAGGTATTGCCGATGATCGTGGTGGTGTGGCTCGCAAAGGCGCTGCCCCGCGGGGGGTAAATCACCAGTTTACCGCCGGCCATGCCTTTGCCCACGTAGTCGTTGGCGTCGCCCTCGAGGTACATGTGCAGCCCGCCGGCGTTCCATACCCCGAAGCTCTGTCCCGCGGTACCGCTCAAGCGCACCACGAGCGGCGCTGCCTCCATGCCTAGATTGCCGTGCACGCGGGCGATCTCACCGGATACCCGGGCGCCGATGGAGCGGTTGACGTTACACACCGCGTAGGAGAACTCCCCGCCGCTACCCGCATTGATGGCGGGGAGCATGTCACGCACCATGGTTTCCGCGAGTTCCCCTTTGTCGAAGGGCGCGTTGCACTTTGATGTGCAGAACTGCGGCCGTTCGGCGGGTACCCCGCCGGCGGAAAGTACCGGCGCGAGATCGAGGCGCCTCTGGCGTTCGGTGTTACCCGGCAGTGGGCGCAAGAGGTCGGTGCGACCGATCAGGTCCTCGAGCCTGGCGACGCCGAGCTTCGCCAGCCACTCCCGAACTTCCTCGGCGACGAAGCGAAAATAATTGATGACCCGTTCCGGAGTACCGACGTAATGTTTCTTGCGCAGCACGTCGTGTTGCGTGGCGACGCCGGTCGCGCAATTGTTCAGATGACAGATGCGTAAGTATTTGCAACCGAGTGCGATCATCGGCGCGGTTCCGAAACCGAAGCTTTCCGCACCGAGGATCGCCGCTTTCACGACGTCGAGACCGGTTTTCAAGCCTCCGTCCGTTTGCAGTCGCACTTTGTCGCGCAGGTTGTTTGCCCGCAGCGACTGATGTGTTTCGGTCAGTCCGAGCTCCCACGGACTTCCGGCGTACTTCACGGACGTGAGCGGGCTCGCGCCGGTACCGCCGTCGTACCCGGCGATCGTGATCAGGTCGGCGTACGCTTTGGCCACACCGGCGGCAATCGTACCCACGCCCGCCTCGGCAACCAGTTTTACCGAGACCAGCGCGTTCGGATTGACCTGCTTCAGGTCGAAGATCAGTTGCGCCAGATCCTCGATGGAGTAAATGTCGTGGTGCGGCGGTGGCGAAATCAACGCCACGCCGGGGCTCGAATAGCGGAGCCTGGCGATCAGCTCGTTGACCTTGTGTCCGGGCAGCTGGCCGCCTTCACCGGGTTTCGCACCCTGGGCGATTTTGATCTGCAACACCTCGGCGTTCACCAGGTAGGCGGGGGTGACGCCGAAGCGCCCGGAGGCGACCTGCTTGATCTTCGAGGTCTTGATCGTGCCGTAGCGGGCCGGATCCTCTCCTCCCTCGCCGGAGTTCGACCGGCCGCCGAGACGGTTCATGGCTTCGGCCAGGGTCTCGTGCGCCTCCGGGGACAAGGCGCCGAGTGACATGCCTGCACTGTCGAAGCGTTTTACGATGTCCGCGACCGGTTCTACTCGCTCCAGCGATAGAGGGTCCGTGTCCTCTCGCAGTGCAAGCAGATCACGAAACACCGTGGCCGGCCGTGAGTTCACGATGTCGGCATATTTTTTATACGCGGTGTAATCGCCGGTCGACACCGCCTCGTGAAGGGCGCCGATGACATCCGGGTGATAGGCGTGGTATTCATCGCCATGCACGTACTTCAAGAGCCCGCCCTGGGCCACCGAGTGCAGTGGATCCCACGCCTGCCGGGCCAGTTCTCGCTGATCGGCCTCCAGGTCTTCGAAGTTGGTGCCTTGAATACGATTCGTCGTGCCGCGGAAACACAGTTCGACGACTTCGTCGTGCAGGCCGACGGTTTCAAAGAGTTGGGCCCCGCGATAGCTGGCGATCGTGGATATGCCCATCTTCGAGGTGATCTTGTACAGACCTTTGTTGATGCCTTTTTGATAGGCGCGCAACAGACGGTCGAAGTCTTTCCCCGCGATCTCGCCGCCGCGCGCCATGTCGTGCAAAACTTCGTACGCCAGGTAGGGGTACACGGCAGTCGCACCATACCCGATCAACACGGCAAAATGGTGCGGGTCGCGCGCCGTTCCGGTTTCGACGACGAGGTTCGCATCGCAGCGCAACCCTTCGCCGATGAGCCGGTGATGGACAGCGCCGGTGGCCAGCAGTGCGTGGATCGGCAGCCGACCCTTGACGATGTCGCGGTCGGACAACACGATGATCACCGCACCGTTGCGCAGCGCCGACACCGCCCGCTCACACACCGACTCGATCGCGGTGATCAACGGCGTATCCTGCGGATAGTTGAGGTCGATGCGCACCGACGCGTAGTCCGGATCTTCCAGTACCAGCAAGCGATCGAATTCACTGGTATTCAAGACCGGCGAATCCACGGATAGCCGTTTTGCGTGGGCCGGCGATTCGGTAAACAGGTTCTTTTCACGCCCGAACTCGGTACCGAGCGACATCACGATCTGTTCGCGCAAGGGGTCGATGGGTGGGTTGGTCACCTGTGCGAATTGTTGGCGGAAATAGTCGTACAGCGCGCGCACCCGCAACGACAGCACCGGCAACGGGGTATCGTCACCCATGGAGCCCACCGCCTCCTGGCCGACTTCGGCGAGTACCCGGATAATCTGGTCGCGTTCTTCCAGCGTGACCTGAAACATTTTCTCGAACACGCGCAGCGACGCCGGGTTCAGGGGTGCGACATGCGCGTCGCGTTCGCCGAACGCCCCTTCGAGGGTCTGTTTGCCGGCACGCAGCCACCGTTTGTAGGGCTGCCGGGCGCGCAGACGCTCCTGAATCCGGTCTGGGGTCAGTAACTCTCCGGAGGCGGTGTCGGCGGCGATCATCTGCCCCGGTTTCAGGCGTCCTTTGCTGACCACATCCTCGGGGCGGTAGTCGTAGACGCCGATCTCGGACGCGAGCGTGATGATGCGGTCTTTGGTCAGCACATAACGGGCCGGGCGCAGCCCGTTTCGATCGAGCGCGCAGGCGGCAAATCGCCCGTCGGTCATGACCAGGCCGGCGGGGCCGTCCCACGATTCCATGTGCATGGAATAGTACTCGTAGAAGGCACGCAGGTCGGGATCGATGTTTTCCAGATTCTGCCAGGCCGGCGGGATCATCATCTGGGTGGCGAGGAACAGGTCCATGCCGCCCATCATCAGGGCTTCGAGCATGTTGTCGAGGCTCGCCGAGTCGGAACCTTCGCGCGACACCAGCGGCCGCACGTCTTCCAGATTGGGAATCAAGGGGGTAGCGAACTTGTAACTGCGCGCGTGTGCCCAGTTTCGGTTTCCCTGTATGGTGTTGATTTCGCCGTTGTGAGCGAGGTAGCGGAACGGCTGTGCCAGCCGCCACTGGGGCAGCGTGTTGGTGGAAAAGCGCTGGTGGAAGACGCACAGCGCGGATGCCAGTCGCGGGTCGCTCAGATCCGGATAAAACACCGTCAGATTGGCCGGCATGACGAGGCCTTTGTAAAGGATCACGCGGGCCGACAAACTGGGCACGTAAAACGTGTCGTCCTCGGGCGCGATCCGTTTTTCGGCGCGCCGCCGGGCAATGTATAACAGCCGCTCGAAGTGGTCGTCGCTGAGCGGCGTGGCCGCGCCCACGTACAATTGCTCGATACGCGGCAGTGTCGCGAGCGCTTCTTCGCCGAGCGCCGACTGGTCGATGGGAACCGGTCGCCAACCGTTCACGGTGAGACCCTGGGACTGCAGTTCGGCGCTGAGAATTCCGCGCGCGCGCTCTGCGCGCTGCGTATCGGGGCTGAGGAACACCATCCCGACGGCCCACCGACCGGTCGTGGGGATGCCGCTTTCCTCGGCCACCGCGCGCAGGAATTGTTCCGGCAGCGTCAGCAACAGGCCGCAGCCATCGCCGGTCTTGCCGTCGGCGGCGATGGCGCCGCGATGGGTCAGCCGCCCCAGTGCGCCGATCGCTGTCTGCACCAGGCGATGCGTTGCACGGCCGTCCATCTGCGCGATCAACCCGAATCCGCAATTGTCCTTTTCGAAGCTCGGGCGGTAGAGTCCCGCCGATCGGCGTTGTTCGCAGACCACGTACGTTTCCCTAGTTTGAGAGTTGGCTTTTAAGATTGCCGCGCGGGCGCTGCGGCGCTTTCAGAGACGAATCGCGGGCAAGGCCCCCGCAGTATACCGCTGTTGATCCCACCCGCCAACGCTAAACCTTTATACCGTTGGGGTTTCTGCCGCGATGCGGGCGCCTCGTAACGTGTCCGTGAACGCCGTGCGTGGGTAGTCGTCGCACAGGTACGCGTCGCCCACGGCACGTAACAACACGAGCCGCAAGCGTCCGCTACGCACTTTCTTGTCGACGGCCATGTGGCGAGTAAAAGTCGCCGTGTCGAGTTCCGCGGGCGGTTGTGTCGGCAGTCCGGCACGCTCGATCAAAGACGCAATGCGCTGGCAGTCATCTTCCGACAAGTGTCCCAGCCGCTTGGACAGGTCTGCCGCCAATTGTATCCCCACTGCCACCGCTTCGCCGTGCAGCCAGGCGCCGTAGCCGGCCCAGTTCTCGATGGCGTGCCCGAACGTGTGCCCAAAATTCAGGATGGCGCGGCGGCCCTGCTCCCGTTCGTCGGCGGCGACGATCGCCGATTTGTTTCGACACGAGCGTTCGATCGCGTACGCTAGGGACCGCGCGTCCCGCTGAAGAAGTTCGTCGATGTGCGCTTCCAACCAGGCGAAAAACTCGACGTCCGCGATTAGGCCATATTTGATGACCTCGGCAAGGCCGGCGCGCAACTCACGGTCCGCCAGCGTGTCCAGGGTTTGTGTGTCGGCAACCACCGCGCCCGGTTGGTAGAACGCACCGATCATGTTTTTTCCCCGCGCGTGGTTCACGGCGGTTTTCCCACCGACCGCCGAATCGACTTGAGCGAGCAAAGTAGTGGGTATCTGAACGTAGCCGATGCCGCGCTGATAGCAGGCCGCAGCGAACCCCGCAATGTCTCCGACGACGCCGCCGCCCAGCGCCATCACCGTCGTATCCCGCGCGCAGGGTACTGACATCAATGCGTCCAGAACGGCGTGCCAGGTGTCGACCGACTTGTAACGTTCGCCATCGGGCAGGACCTCGGTGTGGGCGTCCCACGGTTCGAGGGTGCGCAGCAGGCGGTCCAGGTACAGAGGGGCGACCGTGTCGTTGGTCACCACCATGATTTGGCGGCCCGCGATATGCGGGGCAAACAGGGCGCGGTCATCGAGCAGACCCGCGCCGATGTAGATCGGGTAGCTGCGGGAACCGAGGTCGACAGAAAGGGTGCGCATAGGGGTTAGGACAGTTTCAGTCTGCGTATGATGTCCTTGGCGACGCTCGACGCCGATCGGTGTTCGGCATCGATGGTGAGGTCCGCCTCGCTGCGGTACAACGGTTCGCGAATTCTCATCAGTGACTCCAGCTCCCCGCGCGGATCCTTACCCTCGATAAGAGGTCGGTTCTTGTTGTTGCGCGTGCGCTCGACCTGGGTGTCGACGGACGCGTGCAGGTAAATCACGGTGCCGCTGCGGCGCAGGTTGCGGCGGTTGGATTCCGCCAGGACAGCGCCGCCGCCGGTAGCCAGAACGATGTTACTGCGTTGGGTCAGCTCCTCGAGCATGGACGACTCACGCTTGCGAAACCCCTCCTCGCCCTCGATATCGAATATCAAACTGATCGATGCACCGGTTCGGCGTTCGATCTCCTGGTCGGAGTCCACGAACTCCTTGTTGAGCTGTTTGGCCAGTTGGCGTCCGATCGTGGTTTTGCCGGCCCCCATGGGGCCGATCAAAATAATATTGCTGGTCATTGGGTCGTAGTTTCCGGTGCTCGCACCGAAATCGGTGGGTTAAACGCGAAATCCGGCCGGCGCGGTAGCGCCGGTTTTCTTGTACACCAAAGACCAGACGATTGTCGAGCGCGTTTCGAAGCGCGCGGACTGTCGTTAGCCGAGATTCAACGCCGGGCTAATGATACGCGGGGTCAGGAAGATCAGGAGTTCCGTGCGGTTGTCCTGTTTCGCGGTCTTGCGAAACAGCACGCCGAGCACAGGGATGTCGCCCAGGATCGGGACCTTGGACACATTGCTCGATTGATCCTGCTGATAGATACCCCCGATCACCACGGTCTCACCGTTCTCCAGCAGTACCTGCGTACTGATTTGCTTGGTGTTGATCGTGGGGTCGGTAGGCGAAACGAAGTTGTCCTGTGTGATGAACACGTCCATCACGATTCGATCGTCCGGCGTGATCTGCGGGGTGACGGTGAGGCCAAGCACGGCTTTCTTGGTCACCACACTGCCGACGCCCAACACGCTGGTCGTGAAAATGCGTTCCTGGCCCTGTTCGATATGCGCTTCTTTCTGGTTCGCGGTAATCAGGCGCGGATTGGCGATGACTTTGCCTTTGCCTTCCGCCTCCAAGGCTGAGATCTCCAGATCGATAATGTGTGCAAAGCCCAATCCGGCTTTGGCGATCTTTATCGCATAGGAGGCGGCGTTGTCGTTGCCGATTCCCGGTGTAGCCAGATCCACGTTCAGACCGCCCCCGGTGGCGTCGGTGGTGCCTTCGTCGCGAATCTGCGTGGTGTCCTCGATCGTGCCCGAAATGAACACGTCGCCGATATTCGAGTCGTTGATACCGGGCAGGCGTGCATCCGTGGTCACGCGGCTGAAGCCCAGACGCGCCCCCAGGACGCGACTGAAATCGTCGGTGGCCTCCACGATACGCGTTTCTATGAGCACTTGGCGCACCGGTTTGTCCAGCTCGGCGATCAGTTTGCGCACCTCCCGGATCTTACCCGCCGTGTCCTGAATGAGGATCGTGTTGGTGCGCTCGTCGACGGTGACATTACCGCGCGGCGACAGCAACGAGTTGCTGTCGGTTTCCACCTGCGCGATGCTGACGCTGCCGAACAACGATTGTTGCACACCGGTATCCACCGCCTTGATGGACTTCAGGAGTTTGGCAATGTCGGACGCCTTCGCGTAGTTGACCTGAATCAACTCCGACACCAGGGGTTCGAGTTCCGCCACCTGTTTGGTGGCCTCCAGTTCCGCGCGCTCGCGTGCGGCGATTTCAGAAGCCGGCGCTACCCACACCACGTTGCCCTTCTGCCGCATACCGAGGCCGCGCGTCTGCAGGATGATGTCCAGCGCCTGGTCCCACGGGACGTCCTGCAGGCGCAAGGTCAGCGTGCCTTTGACCGAATCGCTGGTGACGAAATTCAGGCCTGTGAAATCGGCAATCACCTGTAACGCCGCGCGCACGCTGATCTTCTGGAAAGAGAGCGACAGCTTCTCTCCGGTGTAACCAAATTCGTCCGCCTTCTGCTCCTCTTCGTCCTCCAGTACCGGGTTTACGTTGACGGTGAACACGTTGCCCGCTTGATAGGCGAGGTGTTGGTAGCGACCGGTAGGCGTGATAATCATCCGCACGTGGTTGCCTTGCTGAAACGTGTCGATGCTCTGCACCGGGGTGGCGAAATCGACTACATCCAGGCGCTGCTCCAGTTCATTGGGAAGATCGGTGTTCAAGAAATCGACCACAATGGTGCCGCCTTCTTCACGAATGTCGATGCCAACCGCCGGATCCGACAGGTCGACGACGATGCGGCCGCCGCCCTCGGCGCCGCGGCGGAAATCCACGCGCGAGATGCTGTGATCGGTAGTGATCTCCGACGACTCCGCAAAGTGCGTGGGTTTGCTGGTCGCGACGCGCGCGGAAGTGTCCACCCCGGCGACCACCAGGGTCAGGCCGTCGTCGGTGATCTCGGTGTCGTAGGAGACGGCGCGCACCAGGTTGAGGACCACCCGTGTTCGGTCGTCGGTCTCCACCGTGGCGATGCTGTCCACGGCCCCGGCTCCCACTTTAATCACGTTCTCCGCGAGCGCGTTGCGCATACCGAAAAAATCGAACGCCAGCCGCGCCGGTTTGTTGGTGCTGAAGCTACCGGGTTGCTCTGGCCGTTTCTCGGTGTGGATGTTGATCTGCACCCGCCCTCCGGGCAATGCGGTGAAGGAAATGTCCCGCAACACGTTTCCTTCCATGGGCACCGCCGGTTCTTCCATGGGCATCGCCGGAGCGGCCTCGCTAGCAGCGGCGTCAGCCTCGGCCTGGGGCGGATCGTTGGCGGCGAGCAGCGGCGCGTCCGCGACATCGCCGCGGTCATCGACCAGTGCCGACTCCAGCGCTGCGGCTGGCGCACCGGCGACCACGGGCACCACGCGCAGACCGCCGGCGATCGGCTGCACCTCAAGCGATCCGGGTTCCCGCAACAGAACGTCGACGTGGACGGTGCCTTCAGAGTCCGCGAGATACGGGAAGACTCCTTTCACTTCTCCCTGGCCCGGGATGTCCACCGCCGATGCGGCAAGATCGGTGTTGGCTAGCCGCACGCGCAGCCGCCGGCCGCCGTCCAGGGCGGCAGTTTGAAAGTCAACGTTTCCGTCGAGATGAATCAGTAAGGCGGGGGGATCCTGTGCGTCCCAGGTCAGCGACTGCAGCTCGGCGCCCTGTGCCGCCGTTGTGCAGGCGATGAACCCGGCCACCGCAATGATTGTAGATCTTGTGCGCGCGGAGAACTCGAATGCCATTTTCATTTTGTCGCTCCGTGTCAGGAGTCTGGCTTGTTATTTGTCGAATTGAATTATTGCCCGTTACTCAACTATCGCGAGGTTAGTCTGTCGTTCCACCCAACTGCCATTCGCGTTCTGCACCAGTTCGGTGATGTCGAGTTTTTCTTCGTTGACCTTTTTGACTTGGCCGAAATTCTGTCCCAGGTAATTCCCTTCCGCAATCCGGTGTACGGTGCCGTCGGGGGCGCGAATGATCGCCCACGCGGTTTCCGCGCGGCTCAGGGTGCCGACCATGGTGAGCGCATCCAGCGGAAACTGCTCCAGCGGCTCCTTGCGGCGGTCCAAGTCGGGCGTCAGGCCGCTGTCGGGCGCCGGCTTGCGGCGTCCGAGGTTGGTGGGTGCGAACGGATCGGAGAGGTTGGTAGCGGTATAGGTAAACGTCTCGTGCGGCCGAATGCGCGGCAGCGGTTCGACACGCGGCTTCCGGTCCTTATGCGCATTATTGACAAATCGGGTTAAATCATCCATTCGCTGGTCGGCGCAACCTCCGAGGACTAATGCCAAGGCTACTCCGATGAGCGCGTGCTGTCGAATCATCAGCGTCTCCGTCTCTGTTTCTTCTTCGCCTTCGCCTTCGCCTGTCGTTGGCTCGCGATCTGTTCTTCATCGAGGTAGTGATAGGTCTTGGTGACGGCTTCCATGCGCAACCGGTTCCGGTCTTTGATTGGGGACAGTTTAATGTCGCCGATGGTCACGATGCGCGGCAGCGCGGCCAGATCGCTGACGAATTCACCCAGTTGGTGGAAGGAGCCGGTGACCCTGAGGTTGATGGGCAATTCGGCGTAAAAGTCCGCTTGGCGCGGCTTCTGCGGTTTGAACAGCTCGAACTGCAGGCCCCGGCCAAGTCCCGTTTGAGTAATGTCGATCAACAATTCGGGCACTTCGGTCTTGTCCGGCAACTGTTGCAGCATCACTCCGAAGGTTTCCTCCATTTCCTTCATCTGGTCCCGGTAGGCCTGCAGATTGATGGCCAGGGCTTTCTTGCTGAGGTATGTCTGCCGCAGCTCCTGTTCCTCTTTTTCCACGCGGTCCAAAGACGTGAGCTGGTCTTTCACGATGAAGTAATACCCCGCCGCCAAGATGGCAGCGCAGATGACGCCGATCCCGGTGATTTTCAACCACGTCGGCCACGAGCCAATCTCGCCAAAGTCGAGTTCTTGCAGATCCGAAAGCGCCATCTCGCGTTACCCCTTGTCTGCCGCAGACTTCTTCGCCGGTTTGGCGGCCGCCTGCTCGTCGGGTTTGGACTCCTGGGCCACCCGTAAGGTGAACTTGCTGATGCGGTTGCCGCCTTTCGGAGTGACGTTGATGACGTCCAGGTTGGGGTTGGCAAACCAATCCGAGGAATCGAGGTTTCTCATCAATGCGGAGATACGCGCGTTCGACTCGGCGAATCCCTGCAGCGTGATGTTCTTCTTCTTTTTGTGCAGCTGGGTGAAGTAAACACCTTTCGGCAGTTTACGCACCAGGTCGTCGAAAACATGTACGATCTGTTTGCGATCCCCCTGTAATTGCTGAATGACCTGCATACGCGCCAGCAATGCCTGCTTGCGTTTCTTTAGTTGGTTGATTTCCTTGATCTGGGTTTCCAGTTTGGCGATTTCCTTCTTCAAGTAGGCGTTGCGCTCATTTTGGTGCTCGATCATGCCGCTGACATGGTATGCCGCAAACGCCACCCCGACCGCGGTGAGCACCCATGCGCCAATACCGAGGCTCAACAGGCGTCGATCCTGCTCGCGGCGCCGCATTTCGCGCCAGGGCAAAAGGTTGATTCGTGTGGTCATGAGTCGACACTCCGCATGGCGAGTCCGCACGCAACCATCAGCGACGATGCATCGGTGGCGAGCGCTTGTGTCTTGATGCGTGACGCCAGCGACATATTGGAAAACGGGTTGGCGATGGTGGAGGGTACGTTGATTCGGTTGGCGATCAATTCGTCGACCCCCGGAATCTGAGCGCATCCCCCTGCGAGCAGAATCTGGTCCACGCTATTGAAGGGTGTGGATGAGTAGAAGAACTGCAATGCGCGCATCGTTTCCTGGCACATCGCTTCCATGAAGGGCTGAAGAATATCGGTTTGGTAATTGTCTGGCAAACCGCCCACTTTTTTCGCCAGACCGGCTTCTTCATACGACAGTCCGTAGCGGCGCTGGATTTCCTCGGTAAGCTGTTTGCCGCCGAACGCGTGATCGCGGGTGTACACCGACCGGTTGTTGTGCATCACGTTCATGTGCGTGGTGGTTGCTCCAAAGTCCAAGATGGCGACCGATTTCTCCATACCGCCACCCGGCATCTGCTGCGCAATCAGCGCGTATGCGCTTTCCATGGCAAACGCGTCGACGTCGATAATTTCCGGGATCAACCCGGGTCTTTCCAGCACTGCGATGTAGTCGTCGACGATCTCTTTCCGGCACGCGGCAATGACCACCTCGTCCTCGTTGGCATTGGCTTCCGACGGCCCGAGCACCTCGAAGTCCAGATTGACCTCCTCCAACGGATAGGGGATGTAGTGGTCGGCCTCCATCTCGATCTGCGACTCGAGTTCCTGCTCGCGCAGCCCAGCGGGCATAGTGATCACTTTGGTAATGACGTGGGATGATGAGACCGCCACCGCTGCGCTGCGGGTTTTCGATCCCGACCGTTTCACCACCCGGCCGACGACCTGGCCGACTTGATCCACGTCGGTGATGGCGTTCTCGACCACAGCGTTCTGCGGTAGCGGTTCGACCGCGTAACGCTCTACCCGGTAGTGACCGCCACTCTTGCTCAGCTCCAACAGCTTGACCGCGGACGAACTGATGTCCAGGCCAAGCAAGGACGTCTTTTTCTTTTTGAAGAAAATCGCCTTTCTCCCTATCTTGCCTTGGGTTACAAACGCATCATGGGAACGGACTTCAGGTTATAAAAGCAAATATAGTCAGGGTATTTCAAAAAGACAAATTTCAATCATGCCGTCCGTCGGACGTATACTACGCGGCAGTCTATCGTCTGAATTCATGTCGTTGTCCGTGGCTTTGCTGTTGCGTTTTGCCCGCTGGTTGCTCGGCCTCGCGTTCGCGGTGTCGGCCGCCGCGGCGCTGGCTTTGGGCCTGTTTACCTTGTCCCTGTTGCCGGAACTGCCGACCGTGGAGTCGTTCCGCGATGTCCCCCTTAAAGTCCCGCTGCGGGTGTACAGCCAGCAGGGGGGGCTGATCGCCGAATTTGGTGAGGAGCGCCGCGAGCCGGTCGCGATCAGTGACGTTCCGCAGCCTTTGATCGACGCCGTGCTGGCGGCCGAGGACGACGGGTTCTACCGCCATCCCGGCATCGACCCGGTCGGAATAGCGCGTGCCGCGCTCGCCAATTTCCGCGCGCGCACCCGGGAGCAGGGCGCCAGTACCATCACCATGCAAGTGGCGCGGAATTTCTTCTTGAGCCGCGAGAAGACTTACACCCGCAAGCTCAAGGAGATGCTTCTCGCGTTTCGCCTGGAGCAGGTTCTCAGCAAGGACGAAATCCTGGAGCTGTATCTGAACAAGATTTTTCTCGGTCACCGCGCCTACGGATTCGGGGCCGCCGCGCGCGTCTATTACGGCAAGCCGCTGGCCGAGTTGACCCTGCCGGAGATGGCGATGCTCGCCGGTTTGCCCAAGGCGCCGTCGCGGGACAATCCGTTGACCAGCCCCGAGAACGCCCGGCAGAGGCGCAACTACGTGCTCGACCGGATGCTGAAACTCGAGTACATCGACGCCACCGTCCACGCGGAGGCCGCGGCCAGCCCGCTTACCGCCGCACATCACACGCCGGAACGCGCATTGAATGCCCCGTACGTCGCGGAAATGGTGCGCGGCCATATGGTCGATACTTACGGAGAGCAGGCGTACTGGGGGGGTTATAAGGTGTTTACCACGTTGAACGAGCGCGATCAGGCGACGGCGGATCAGGCCCTGCGCGATGGGTTGCTCGCTTACGAACGGCGTCACGGTTATCGGGGTCCGGTCGCGCGCCACGCGGTTAATGACACGACCTCCAGCCACGATCTGGACACGGTCCTGGCGGACGTGTTTGCGAGCGGCGACGTGCAACCGGCGGTGGTGCTGGCCGTCGACCACCGACAGGTGACGGCGTACACCAAGGCGCGCGACATCGTGACGCTCGACTGGAGTGGGTTGTCTTGGGCGCGGCGGTATCAAGGACCAAACCGCAAGGGGCCCGAACCCCAGCAAGCCTCGGACGTCCTCGCCCCCGGCGACGTGGTGTACGTACACCCGTCCGTTAACGAGACCTGGAAACTGGTACAGCTTCCGGCGGTGGCCGGAGCGTTGGTGTCGTTGCGGCCGAACGACGGCGCGGTTCTGGCTCTGACGGGCGGGTTCGATTTTTACGCCAGTAAATTCAACCGCGCCACGCAGGCGGCCCGACAACCGGGCTCCAACATCAAACCGTTCATCTATGCGGCGGCTCTTGATCGCGGCTTCACTCCTGCGAGCCTGGTGAGCGGCGCCCCGATCGTCGTCGAGGATGACGCGCAGGAAACGCTCTGGCGTCCAGAAAACTACAGTGGGAAATTCACCGGTCCCACGCGTCTGCGGCGCGCCTTGAGTCTGTCCTTAAACCTCGTGTCGGTGCGCCTGGTCCGGGCCCTGGGCGCTGGCGCGGTGCGTGACTATTTGCAGGAGTTCGGGTTCGACAAGGAGACGTTGCCCGCTGGCCTGTCTCTGTCGCTGGGTGCGGGGGCGGTAACGCCGATGACCATGGCACGCGCCTACGCAGTATTCGCCAACGGCGGGTACTTGATCGAGCCGTACGTGATCGATTGGATCGAAAGCGCCGATGGGCGAACGGTGCGCCCGCCGCGGCGCACGGTTTGCGGCAGTTGCGTGGCGTCGTCGCCGTGGACGGTTCGCGCCGCGGAAGCGCTGCAGACCCCCGGCTGGGGGTGGGCGCCGCGAATTCTCGACCCGGGGACGCATTTCCTCATTACGAGTATGATGAGCGATGTGATCCGCACCGGGACCGGTCGCCGTGCCTTGAGCCTGAAGCGCAACGATTTGGCGGGGAAGACGGGAACCACCAACGATTTCCGCGACGCTTGGTTCTCGGGTTTCAATCGCGACGTCGTGACCACGGTGTGGGTGGGGTTCGACAGTTCCACGACGCTCGGCCGCGGCGAGGCCGGTTCGCGCGCCGCGCTGCCTATTTGGATAGACTATATGAAGGTGGCCCTGGGTGGGTCGCCGGAGCGGTGGTTCACGATGCCCGATAACGTGGTGTTCAATTTTGTCGATCGCGAGACCGGACGACCGGTGCCCGAGTCCCATCCCAACGCGTACCGCGAAGTCTTCCTCGCGGGTTCGATTCCGCCGCCGACGGCACACCCTGGAGGCGCGCGACCCGCGGCGGCGACCTCGGCGGTGCCCGAGGGCCTGTTCTGACCGGTCGGATCACCCGCCGTGCCACGCCGCAATCGAGCCCGAGTACCGCGCACTGCCAGCCCCGGTCAGCTCGACCAACTGCGTATGGCGATGTGCGAAGAGGCGGCACGCATCATGGCCGACGAGTGCATCAGGGACTTCCAGGTAGCGAAACAGAAAGCCCGCGAGCGGCTCGGATTGTCCAAGCGGCGCGCGCCGTTGCCCAGCAACCGGGAGATCGATCGCGCGCTCGGCAACCGGTTGCGATTGTTCACCGGGTCGGAGTTCACCGCCGCACTGGGCGCGCTACGGGAAGCCGCGCATACGACTATGCGCTGGCTGGCACCTTTCGACCCGCGGCTGGCCGGTGCGTTGGTGCGCGAAAATGTGACCTGGGACACGCCGGTCGAGATCCATCTGTTCCCCGATACGCCGGAGGACGTTGCGGTTTATCTGGATGAATCGGGCATTTTCTACGAATGTTTCGAGCGGCGCATGCGGTATCCTCGTGATCGAATCCGGGCTATCCCGGGTTTTCGTTACGCGGAACGCGAGACGGCCATCGAGATCCTGGCTTTCGCCCACAAAGACAAGGCGGAGGCGCCGCTGTGTCCAGTCGAAGGTAGACCGATGCAAAGAATGTCTTTGAAGACGGTCGAAGAATGGTTTGCGGACCGGCGGCACTGCGCCGATTGATCCTGCCTACGCGTCGCCCCGCTCTGACGGTGCAGCGGCCGTCCGGTCGGACCGTTTGAGGCGTTTCGAATTACCGCTGCCGGCCGTGTTTTTCGCGGCGCGCGGTGTGTCGTCGCCGGCTTTCGGCGAGGATTTTTTTCGCTTTTTTTTGGTCCCGGTTTTCTTGGTGGCGGTTTTTTTCGCGACCTTTTTCTTGGACGCTTTCTTACCGCGCGCGCGACGCTCGGGCGCGGCGTCAATGAGGGCCTGACAGTCCGCGAGCGTCAGCGATTCCGGTTCCGTATCTTTCGGTACCCGCGCGTTCTTCTCGCCGTTGGTGACGTACGGACCGAAGCGCCCGCGCAGCACCTGGATACCGTGTTCTTCGAAGACTTTTACCACCCGGTTGGCGTCGGCCTCCTTTTTTTGCGCGACGAACTCCAACGCGCGCTCGAGACCGATGGTGTACGGATCCTCGTCCTTAATAGATACGAACTTGTTGTCGTAGCGCACGTACGGACCGTAGCGTCCGATACTGACCGAAATTTCCTCGCCCTCCGGACTGACGCCGAGCTTGCGTGGCAACTTGAACAGCGCCAACGCCGAGTCGAGGTCCAGGTCGGCCATCTTCTGTCCCGGACGCAACCCGGCGAACCGCGGTTTTTCCTCATCATCCTTGGAACCGATCTGCACAAACGGACCGAAACGTCCCATGCGCACGCTGACGGGTTTCCCGCTCTTGGGGTCGTCGCCTAAATACCGGGCCTGGGCGGCCTCCTCGCGCGACACTTCCGCTTTTTCCTCGACCCGTTTCTTGAAAGACCGCCAGAACTCCCGCATCACCGGAATCCACTCCTCCTCACCCCGTGAGATGGAGTCCAGTTGGTCCTCGAGCCGGGCGGTGAAATCGTAGTCCACGTACTTGTCGAAGTGAGTGGCGAGAAAATCGTTCACGATACGGCCCATGTCGGTGGGCGTGAAACGCCGGTTCTCCAGCACCACGTACTCGCGCTGCAACAGGGTGGAGATGATCGAGGCGTAGGTCGACGGCCGCCCGATCCCGTAGGCTTCCAGCGTCTTTACCAGACTTGCCTCCGTGTAGCGCGGCGGCGGTTCAGTGAAGTGCTGTGCCTTGTGCAGGTCCCCAAGCGGCACGCTTTGCCCCACTTTCAGCGTCGGCAGGCGTTTGCCGGAGGATTCGTCGGATCTGGACCTGTCGTCGATGCCTTCTTCATAGACGCTCAGGAACCCAGGTTTGACCACCGTCGAGCCGGTGGCGCGGAACACGTTCCCGGCGCCCGCCTGTAGGTCGACGGCTACCGTATCGAGCACGGCGTGACTCATCTGGCAGGCGACGGTGCGGCGCCAAACGAGTTCGTACAGTTTGCGTTGATCCTCTGAGAGCGCGGATTTCACCTGCTCCGGCGCGCGAAATGCCGACGTCGGTCGTATCGCTTCATGGGCCTCCTGCGCGTTCTTGGATTTGTTCCGATATGTCTGCGGGGTGTCGGGGACATTGTCCTGCCCGAATCGGCCGGCGATGAACTCGCGCAATTCGTCGACCGCCTGCTTGGCAAGGTTGACCGCGTCGGTGCGCATATACGTAATCAAGCCGATCACTTCACCGTCTAGTTCGATTCCTTCGTACAATTGCTGCGCAACGCGCATCGTCCTCTGCGTGCCGAAGCCCAATTTACGGGACGCCTCCTGCTGCAGCGTAGAGGTGGTGAAAGGCGGCGCGGGATTCCGCTTGCGCTGTTTCTTGTCCACCTCGATGACCTTGAGCGCGCCCTGTGCGCCCTCAAGCAGAACGGCTTCTGTACGCGCCGCTTGCGTCTCGGAGGTGATGGAAAACTGACTGAGTTTCTCGTTCTCGAAATGCGTCAGTCTTGCGGTGAAAGGTTCACCCTGTTGCTCCGTCTTGGCTTCGATGGTCCAGTACTCACGCGGTTCGAATTTCTCAATTTCCGCTTCGCGTTCCACGATGAGACGCAGAGCCGGGCTCTGCACGCGGCCGGCCGACAGGCCCGGACTGATTTTCCGCCACAACAGTGGCGACAGGTTGAAGCCCACCAGATAATCCAGCACGCGACGCGCCTGTTGCGCATGGATCAGGTTGTCCGACAGCCCGCGCGGGTTCTCCACCGCATCCCGAATCGCATCCTTGGTGAACTCGTAAAACTCCACGCGGCGGACGTCTATGTTTTTGAGCGCGTCGCGTTCCTTGAGTACTTCGAATATGTGCCACGAAATGGCCTCGCCTTCGCGGTCGGGGTCGGTCGCGAGATACAGGGCGTCGGATTTCTTCAGCGCCTTTGCGATCGCATCGACGTGTTTCTTGTTACGCTCGATCAGCTCGTAGCGCATCGAGAAATCCTTCTCCGTGTCCACCGCCCCGCTTTTCGGTACCAGGTCGCGTACGTGCCCGTATGAGGCGAGCGCCTGAAAGTCCTTGCCCAAATATTTCGTAATCGTACGGGCTTTGGCGGGCGACTCGACGACTACCAGATTCTTGGCCATGCGTGCGAGGGTTGGATTTCCGTTTCTACCACGAAGTGACTGTCAGACATCTCGCTGATCCGCGCGGCGAGCGTCCTCATCAATGGAGGTGGCTGTGGGCTCCGTCGGAGACGAGCTGCTCGGCCCAGGCCAGAGTGTTCTGCTGATCGGGCCGGTTGCACAGAATCATCATGACCACCCATTTCAACTGGTCCAGAGCGAGCTCCTCGGATTCCAGCGCTAACGCGCGGTCGATCACCATTTCCCGGGTCTGTGAGTCCAGCACCCCGGTTTGTTCCAGCGACAATAGCAGTCCGCGGGCATCGGTGCCCAGCTTCGCCTCTTCCGCTGCATTGAAGTGACGCAGACCGACGCAACTACCACCCGCGGCGGCGCTCTCATCGCACATCGCGGCCAGGTCTTCCAGCCAGTTGAACGCTTTGCTGATCTCGCCGTGCTCGAAACCGGCATCCGCCAGCTCCGCAGTCAATAACTCGTGGTCGGGCTGGTACTCCACACCGTCGGCCAGGTAGTTCTCGAACAGGTACATCAGCACTTCAAGCACGTTTTCTCTCATGTTCTCCAACAGCGTTCTTTTGTTTCAAGTAGCCCCCACCCGGGCAGTGTGAGATCGCTCCGCGGACCTCCATCTGTAAAAGCATGGATGAAACCTGCTCCGCCGTCAATCCGGTTCTGAGCGCGAGGACGTCTACCGTGGCCGCCTCAAAGCCCATGGCGTCCAAGAGTCTTTGCTCAAGCGCGCTGGTCGCGATCCGCGGTTCCACGCCTTCGGCGGGCTCGAAGTCCTCGAGTATGTCCGCCGCTGAACCGACCAGCTTCGCCCCCTGCTGGATGAGGTGGTGGCAACCGGCCGACAGCGGCGAGTCGACGGAGCCCGGTACCGCATACACCTCCCGGTTTTGTTCCACGGCCTGATAGGCGGTGATCAGCGATCCGCTCTTCAGTGTGGCCTCGACCACTAGGGTGCCGATGGACATACCGCTGATCAACCGGTTGCGGCGCGGAAAATGATGGCGCCGCGGCGGGGTAGTGGTGGGGAATTCGGACACCAGTGCGCCTCCGCGAGCGGTAATGTCCGCCGCCAGCCGCCGGTGGCGGCGCGGATACACGCGGTCCAGCCCGGTACCGAACACCGCCACTGTGGACTTGCCGGCGCGCAGCGCGCCGCGGTGGGCGTCGGCGTCGATCCCGACCGCCAACCCACTGGTGATAACGAGTTGCGTGCTCAAATCGTACGCCAGACGAAACGCGATCTCATGCCCGTACGGGGTCGGATTGCGGCTGCCGACCAGCGCCAGCTGCGGGTGGCACAAGGCCGCCGGGCTGCCGGCCACAAACAGCGCTGGCGGCGGGTCCGCGATTTCCTTCAGACGCGGCGGATAGTGCGGGTCGTGGAAGTGGATCAGATGCCGGCCCGCGCCGGCCAACCACGCCAAATCGGCGGACACGTCGGCACGCTGGGCCGCGCGCAGTCGGCGCGTCACGCCGCGTGCGTGAGGAAAATGGTGTTCAAGGTCGCGTGCTGTGGCGGCCAGCAGGTGGTCTGTATCGGGGTATTGTTCGAGTAGGGTGCGCAGCGTGCGTACGTTCAAGCCACTGCGCATCAATCGCAGCCAGGTTTCCAACCGGGCCGGGGCGAGCTCTTCCATGAGCGCGAGAACCTCATTTGTCGGTTAACGGTTACGGTGTGGCGACAGCATCCGCGACGTGGATCGGTCTTTTTGCCTGCAGGATCAGTGCGTAACTCACTTTCTCAAAGCTGCGGAATATCATCATCAATCCGCTGATGTCTTCCGGGGGCGTGAAGAATCGGCGCGTCACCGGGTCACGTTCCGGTGGGGCGTGATGCAGTATACGTAAGACGTGCCCGGGCGCGATACCGTCGCGCTCGCCGACACTCACCACCACGACGGAATATGGGCCCGCTTCCGCGACGCCATTCGGGAGGTGCAGGATGGCGCCGCGAACATCGTTATCGGGCGCTCGGGGCAAGTAATACGGCAGACCGATTTCTTTGGGCGTGGGGAGCATGCGGTCGCCGGGGCTGACTTCCTGATACGAACGGACGACTTCCATCCTGGCCGTTTCGCCGGGTTTGATCATCCGCGCGTCGCCGATGTGTTGTGCCTCGACACCCAGAAACTCCCCGGTGTGTGGATCGAGGAAAGTCTTGCCGGGGCGGAAAATTCGATAAAACTCGGAGGGTTCCGGTGGCAGGCTGCGCCCGTAGAAGACGCTGAACTTGCCCAGTACGATGGCGCTGTCCTCGCCGATCGCTACATATCCGGCCCGGTCCAGTTCGCCACGGTCGATGATCAGCGGCGAGGACAGGAATGCCTGGATCGCGCTCGGCGGAATGGTGGGGATAGCGTCACGATACGGCTCGGCGCGTACCGTGGGTGACAACTGCGACACCTTTCGATTACGCAACACCTTCAGCCGTGGGTCACCATCGACGGTCGTCATCACCAACACGTCGCCGGGGTAGATCAAGTGCGGGTTTTCGATGCCCGGATTCACCTGCCACAATATGGGCCAGCGCCAGGGATTAGTCAGGAACTGCGCGGCAATCCCCCACAGGGTGTCGCCCTGTTTGACCGTGTAGCGCTGCGGATGATCCGGTTTAAGTTCGGGGGCCTGCGCGCGGACACTGAACGGACTGGCGGTGAGGGCGGCGATGAGAAAAATGGTCTTGAGGGTACGATGGATCATTGGCGAGACGCTTCGTACATCTTGTTATTGTAGTGTCGAATCCCTTAAAGACTTGTCGAGTGTAAATTTCTGTGTCTCTTACCCCGGAAGTCTAGCCGATCTCTACCACAACGCCAACGGAAAACCATTGTTTATTCAGCATGATCGGAAAAATGAGTAGAATATCCATTAGCATAGACCGTTTGTCGGAGTTAAGCACCCGGCGAGTGTAGCGAAATGGCATTGTTAAACATTCTTGTGTATCCGGATCCGCGCCTGCGCCGCCGCGCCGATCCAGTGACGGAAGTCGACGACACGGTACGGCGGTTGGTGGACGACATGACCGAGACCATGTACCAGGCGCCCGGCATCGGTCTGGCCGCTATTCAGGTGGACGTGCCCCAGCGTGTGATCGTGATCGACATTTCCGAGGACAAGAACGATCTCAAAGTGTTCATCAACCCGGAGATCGTCCGTCTCACCGGCAGCCAGGAGATCGAAGAGGGATGCCTGTCGGTGCCCGGCGTGTACGCGCCGGTCAACCGCGCCGAGTCCATAGTCGTGCGGGCGTTGGACCGTACCGGGCGGCCTTTCGAGCTCACCGCGAGCGGGCTGCTCGCGGTGTGCATTCAACACGAAGTGGACCATCTCGACGGCAAGGTGTTCGTCGATTACCTGTCCCGTTTAAAGCAGGAGCGGATCAAGAAGCGTATGCAGAAGCAGTTGCGCCACCAGCCCCCTGCCCAGACCCGGCAAGGTGAAGCGGTCACGCTGTAACTGACGTTTTGGCGCACTCCTCCCCAGGCAGCGGCCTCACCGGGCTGCGTTGTGCGTTCGCCGGGACTCCGGATTTCGCCGTGCCGTGCCTGCACGCGCTGGTGGCCGGCGATGCCGACGTTGCGACGGTATTCACGCAACCGGATCGCCGGTCCGGGCGCGGTCGGCGAATGGCCGTCGGCGCAGTCAAGCGCGTCGCCGGGGAGTACGGCATCCCGGTGCGGCAGCCCGCCACACTGCGCGATGCGGCGCGGACCCTGTCCGACCTGCGGCCGGACGTTCTGGTGGTCGTCGCCTATGGTCTGCTGATCCCGCCCGCGGTGCTGGCGGTGCCGCGATTCGGGTGTGTGAATGTTCATGCCTCGCTGCTGCCCCGGTGGCGTGGCGCGGCGCCCATCGTGCGCGCCATCGAGGCCGGGGATGCGGTCACCGGGGTTACCGTCATGCAGATGGAGGCCGGCCTCGATACCGGGCCCATCCTGGCGGCGCGGCGCGAACCGATCCGCGACGACGACACTGCGGCGACGCTCCACGACCGGCTGGCCCAGCATGGCGCCGAAGCGTTGGTGGCGGTGTTAGCGCGCTGCCGGTCGGGTGTGCTGACCGGCAGCCCACAAGATCCGCGGCTCGCCACCTACGCCGCCAAACTCACCCCCGGTGAGGCGCGGATCGCCTGGGGTGACCCGGCGGTCTTGATCGAGCGTCGGGTCCGGGCCTTCAATCCGTGGCCGGTGGCGCATTTCTATCACCGCGGGAACCGTATCCGCGTTTGGCGCGCCGGGGTGGCGCCGCCGCGTACCGCCGCCGCGGCACCGGGAGAGGTGCTGCGGGTCGATCGCAGCGGCGTGCTGGTGAGTTGCGGGCGCGCGGCGCTGCGGATCACCGAGCTGCAGCGGGACGGTGGCAAACGGTTGGCGGTCGAGGAATTCCTGAATGGTTACCCGATGCGCGCGGGAGAGCGCTGCGAGTGACGGGTCAGGGTGGCGGCCGTGGCCGATGAGTGACGCGCGGGCGGCGGCCGTCGCCGTGTTGAACGAGGTCCTGGACCACCGCCGCTCGCTCACCTCGGCGTTGGCCCGCATGTCGGCCGGCACCTCGTTGGCGGCGAGTGACCGTGCGCTCGTACAGGAACTGAGTTACGGGGTGCTGCGCTGGTTTTGGACCCTGGAGTGGGAGGCGCGGCGACAACTGACCGTCAAGATCCGCCGCCACGACCGCGACATCCTGCGGTTGATCCTGATTGGCATCTACGAATTGCGCGAGCTTCGGCGTCCCGCACACGCGGTGGTCTCGGAGGTGGTGAATACCTGTACCCGGTTACACAAGCCGTGGACCAAGGGTCTCGTGAATGCCGTGCTGCGCGGTTACCTGCGCCGCGCGCCGCAGGCGGCGCCCGACGACTTGCAGGCGGAGACGGCGCATCCGCAGTGGCTGGTACGGCGTCTGCAACGCGCGTGGCCCGATCAATGGCGCACCGTCATCGCGGCCAACAACGCTCGGCCGCCGCTCAGCCTGCGCATCAATCGGCGCCGCGTATCGCGCGCCACCTATCTCGCGGCGCTCAAGGAGGCGGGGCTGGCGGCGCGGCCGGCTCGCTGGTCCAACGTGGGCGTGATTCTCGAACGGCCGGTTCCGGTGGCGGCACTCCCGGGGTTTGCCGCCGGCGAGGTATCCGTGCAGGACGTGGCGGCCCAGTGGGCCGGCCCGCTTTTGGACTTGCGACCCGGGCAGCGGGTTCTCGACGCGTGCGCGGCGCCCGGCGGCAAGGCGGCGCACGCCCTGGAACTGGAACCGGATATCGAATTGTTGGCGCTCGACAAAGATGCCGCCCGCCTGGCACGGCTCACCGACACCGCGCGGCGGTTGGGCTTGGCGGCGCGCTGCGTCGCCGGTGACGCCCGGCGCCCGGAGGATTGGCACGATGGCCGCGGCTTCGATCGTATACTCATTGATGCGCCGTGCAGCGGTAGCGGCGTCATTCGCAGGCGTCCGGACATCAAGCACCTGCGCCGTGATGCGGATATCGAGGTTTACGCGTGCGTGCAAACCGATATTCTCGCGGCACTGTGGCCGCTGCTCGAGCCCGGCGGCAAGCTGGTGTACGTCACCTGTTCGGTGTTGCCGGACGAAAACTGCATGCCGATCGCGGCGCTGCGCGAGCGGTACCCTGGGGCGCAACCGCTCGCGGTGGACGTGCCGGTGGGTACGGCGACCGGCTCGGGCGTGCAGATACTTCCTGGGGAGGCCGAGCTCGACGGCTTTTTCTACGCCGTGTTGCGAAAGCCCGAGTGAGGATTCCAGCGGCAAGCGGCAACAATTTGTTTTAAAATAGGAAATCTCAAGCGCCGCGGGCGCGGATGATATCGCCCCGCGGGCTAGGTACGGTTACCGCCTTAAAGGGGGCGTTTCAACCCGGGTACGGCTGATGAAGACGTCACGGTTGCGAATAAAGTGTCTGCTCGCGAGCGCCGCGCTGTGCCTGTCGAGCACGGCGGGCATCGCCGATTTCAAGGTGCAAAACGTCGCCGCGAAGCGTGTCGCGGACCGGCTGATCGTCGACGCGTCGCTGGATCTGGCGCTCACCGAGGAAACCGAGCGAGCCGTGAACCAAGGGGTGCCGCTGGTGGTGCTCACCGAGTTTGCGGTGATCGACGAACGCTGGTTGTGGGAACGCCGGCGGGTGCGCCACGCGACGCGCGCACGGCTGCGCTACCATGCGCTGTCGGACCATTACATCGTCGATGTCAGCGGCACCGAGGGCATCGAGACCTTCCGCTCGCTGGCAGACGCACTGGAACACATCGGCACGCTTGAGGCGTTGGTTTTGGACTGGCCGTCGTTTACCCGTGGCGCGGTGCGTCGGGGCGAGATCGACGTGCGCAGCCGTCTGGACATCAACGCATTGCCGGCACCGCTCAGACCCACCGCCTATCTGTCCAGCGACTGGCAGTTGGGCGGTGAGTGGACACGCTGGGAGGTGGAACGGTGATGCGCTATGTACTCGGTCCGATCCCGGCGGTCGTTCTGTCGCTGGTCCTGCTGGCGGCGTTGTTCCTGTTGACTTCCATGGCGCACAACAGCGAGGTATCGGCGGAGTTTTACGCCGCGTTGCTGGTGGTCAACGGCCTCGGGATTCTCGCCCTCACTGCGTTGATCGGATTCAACCTGTGGCGTTTGTACCGGCGTTGGCAAGCGCGCGCGATCGGTTCGCGCATGACCCTGCGACTGGTCGGCATGTTCGCGTTGTTGGTATTGGTTCCGCTATCGGTCGTGTACTACTTCTCGATTCAATTTCTGAACCGGGGCATCGACAGTTGGTTCGATGTGCGTGTCGAACAGGCCATTGACGACGCCCTGTTACTGGGGCGCACGACACTCGAATCCATCAAAGAGGATGCGGTAGAACAGGTTTTCGACGGGGCGAGTCGTTTGGCGGAGGCGAAAACGTCGATCGCCACGATAGAAATACTGGACGACATCCGTGAGCAGGCCGGTTACACGGAAGTCAGCCTGTATACCCAGGCCGGTCGGATCATCGCGTCCAGCAGCCAGGAAGCTCGTTCACTGATCCCCGACACACCGGATGAATCGGTGTTGTCGGAGATCCGCAAAGGACAGGTGCACGCCAGCTTGGAGCCGATTTCGGAGTCCCAGCAGCAGCTTCGCGTCGTGGTGCCGGTATTCTCGCGCGACGTCGGCGAACAGGCGCGGGCGCTCCAGGTGCTCAAGCCACTGCCGTTGCGTTACTCGAAGCTGGCCGACAGCGTGGAATCCGCCTCCGCGCAATTCAAACAACTGGTGTTTTCCCGCGGTCCGTTCAAATTCAGTCTGATGCTGACGCTCACGCTGGTCACACTGGTCGCCACTTTGCTCGCGGTGTGGGCCGCGATCTACGTGTCGCAGCGTCTGGTGGCGCCGTTGCGGGAGCTCGCCGAGGGGACGCGCGCAGTGGCGGAAGGGAACTATCGCAAGGAAATTCCGGTCACGAGCAGCGACGAACTGGGGGTGCTGGTCGAGTCGTTCAACGATATGACGCGGCGGATCAATAAGGCCAAGAACGAGGCGCAGCGCAGTCAGCGGGAATCCGAAGACCAGCGTGCATACCTGGAGACCGTATTGGGGCACCTGTCCTCCGGGGTGCTGTCCTTCGACCGGCGTTGCCGGCTGTTGACCCAGAATGCCACGGCCAGACAGATCCTCGGTGCAGAACTGGCGGATGCCAAAGGCCGGTCGGTAGACGCCATCAAGCAGGGGTTCCCGCGTGTCGAGCCGTTTTTCTCGTCCATCGAATCGGCGATGCGCGCCGGGCTGCGAGAATGGCAGACCGAAGTGGCGATATTCGGCGCCCGCGGTCGACAGACCCTGATCTCGCGCGGCACTCGGGTGCCCGGCAAGGGTATCTGGCGGGGCGGCTACGTGGTGGTCTTCGACGACGCCACGGATCTGATCCAGGCGCAGCGCAACGCAGCGTGGGGCGAGGTGGCGCGGCGCCTGGCGCACGAAATCAAGAATCCGTTGACGCCCATCCAACTTTCCGCGGAACGAATCCGGCGCAAATACCTGGACAAGCTCGATCCCGCCGACCGAGTCACGCTCGATCGGGCCACGCGCACGATCGCACAGCAAGTGGAATCCTTGAAGGAGATGGTCAATTCGTTTTCGAAATACGCGCAGCCGGCGCGCTTGCGCCTCGAGCCGATCGCTCTGAATCAGCTCGTGCAGGACGTGGCCGAGTTGCACAAACGCGATGATCGCCCGATCTCCATGCGGCTCGAACTGGCGCAGGACCTGCACCCGGTCCGCGCCGACCGCGATCGATTACGGCAGGTGCTCAACAACTTGATCATCAACGCCCGGGACGCGCTGGCGGATACCGGGAAACCGGAGATTCGTATTGCGACAAAAAGCGTGAACGACGCCGAAATGGAATATATTGAACTGTCCGTCGAAGACAACGGTCCGGGGATACCGAAGGATATGCTGGACCGGTTGTTCGAACCTTACATCACAACCAAAGAAAAGGGGACCGGTTTGGGATTGGCTATCGTCAAACGCATCGTCGAGGAACATGGCGGCACGCTGTGGGCGGAAAATCGCATGCCGCGGGGGGCGCAGTTGACGGTACGCCTGCCGCGTGTCGAGATGCGCACCACGCCGCCGATCGAATCCGGCCTCAAGCTGGTGAAGAGCGGCACACGGAGCGAGAAAATCGCATGAAGGGGCAAACCATCCTGGTGGTCGACGACGAGCCCGACATCCGGGATGTCGTCGGTGATCTTCTGCAAGACGAGGAGTATGCGGTAGTTGCTGCGGAAAACGCGGATGCCGCACGTCAGGTCGTCGCCACGCAGGAGGTCGATCTGGTGCTGTTGGATATCTGGATGCCCGGCACTGATGGCATCAGCCTGTTAAAGGATTGGGCACAAGGCAGCGGTCCGGATGTGCCGATCATCATGATTTCCGGTCACGGCAACGTCGAAACGGCAGTGGAGGCCATACGTTACGGGGCTTACGATTTTCTGGAGAAGCCCCTGTCCACGGCGAAACTGCTGGTGACCGTCGAACGCGCCCTGCAGAGCGACCAGTTGCGCAAAGAAAACCTGCGCCTGCGCGGTCGTCTGGAGCCGGCCTCGGAATTGATCGGCAAAAGCAAGGCCATGCAGGAGCTGCGCGAACAGGTGCGCCGCGTCGCGCAGACCGACAGCTGGGTGCTCGTTACCGGCGAGCCCGGGAGCGGCAAGGGGGTTGTCGCGCGCAGCCTGCACAGACAGAGCCCGCGCGCGGCGGGGCGGTTCGTGGAGGTCAGCCTGGCCGCGGTGCCGGCGCAGAGCATTGCGCCGCAGCTGTTCGGCAGCGAGGTTGACGGCGTCGTGCGGCCCGGTCGCTTCGAAGAAGCCAAGGGTGGTACGTTGTTTCTCGACGAAGTTGCGGACATGGATCTGGAAACCCAGGCAAAGCTTTTGAGCGCTTTGCAGGACAGCCGTTTCCTGCGCGTGGGTGGCCAGCACTACGTCGAGGCCGACGTGCGCATTGTTGCGGCCACCAATCAGAACTTAAGGCAAGCCGTGGAGGACGGACAGTTCAGGGAGGATCTTTTTTATCGTTTGAACGTCGTGCCGATCCACGTATCGCCGCTGAAGGAACATGTAGAGGATGTCCCCGAGCTCGTGGAGTTCTATCTGAACTGGTCGGCGGAGAGGGAAAAACTGCCGTACCGCAAGTTCTCCACCGCGGCGCTCAACGCGCTACGCAACTACTCGTGGCCCGGCAACGTGCGCGAACTCAAGAACCTGGTGCAGCGCCTGTTGATTCTGAACCGCGGTGAAGAGGTGTCGGGTGGCGAGGTGGAACTGGCGCTCGGCGGTAGACCGAGCGCCACGCCGTTCGAATTTCCCGAGTCCGCCTTCGAGATGACCCTGCGCGAAGCGCGGGACCGGTTCGAAAAATCCTACCTCGAGTACCATCTCATGCGTGTCGGGGGTAATGTGAGTGAGCTGGCGCAGATGGTCGGTATGGAACGAACCCATCTGTACCGCAAGCTCAAGGGCTACGGCATTGATCCCAAAGCGGTGAAGACTTCGTAGAACGATTCAAAGCGCGCCGGCCCGATAAAACGATCACGACTGCGTCCCTCCCGCGAAGCGCATGAAAATAATTATTCTCGGTGCCGGTCAGGTGGGTACGTCTATGGCGGACATCCTGGTGAGCGAAGCGAACGATGTCACGCTCGTAGACCTCAACGCCCGACATCTACGCACTCTTCAAGACCGATTGGACATCCGCACGGTGGTGGGCAGCGCGGCGTTTCCCTCGGTGCTCGAACAGGCCGGCGGCGAGGACGCGGATCTGCTGGTGGCGGTGACCAACTGCGATGAGGTGAATATGGTGGCCTGCCAGGTCGCCGCGGCAAAGTTCGACACGCCCACGAAAATCGCGCGAATTCGGTCGACCGATTATCTGTCCTGCCCGGAACTATTCGGTTCAGATGTAATACCGATAGACGTACTCATCAGTCCGGAAGAGATCATCACCAATCACATTAAGAGATTGATCGAGTATCCGGGTGCGCTGCAGGTTCTCGATTTTGCGGGCGGCAAGATTCAACTGGTGGGGGTGCAGGCTTATCACGGCGGACCACTGGTGGGTCATCCGTTGAAGGAAATCCGCGAACACATGCCGATGATCGACACCCGGGTCGCCGCCATCTATCGCCGCAATGCGGTGGTGATTCCCGAAGCCGATACGATCATAGAACCCGACGACGAAGTGTTCTTCGTCGCCGCCAAGGAACACATCAAATCCGTAATGAGCGAGATGCGATTACCGGATAAGTCCGTTACCCGGGTAATGCTCGCCGGGGGCGGGAATATCGGTTACCGTTTGGCCAGCGAATTGGAACGCAACAGATACGGCGTGAAAATCGTCGAACGCGACCACGAACGGGCGGAATTTATCGCCGATCGTCTCGACGACACGGTCGTGCTGCATGGGGATGCGGCGGACGAGGAGCTGCTGCTGCAGGAGAACATTGAAAGTGTCGACGTGTTCTGTTCGGTTACCAATAACGATGAAGCCAACATCTTGTCCGCCATGCTCGCCAAACGGCTCGGAGCGCGCCGCGTGATGGCGCTGATCAACCGGTCCGTTTACGTGGACTTGCTCGAACACGGGGAAATCGATGTCGTCATCTCACCGCGCACTGCTACCGTCGGCAGCATCCTCACCTTTATCCGGCGGGGCGATGTAGTGGCTGCACATTCGCTGCGCCGCGGCGCCGCCGAGGCGATCGAGGCGATTGCCCACGGTGACGAGCACTCGTCGAAGGTGATCGGGCGGGGCGTGCGCGACCTGCCGCTGCCGCCGGGTACCGGAATCGGGGCGATCCTGCGCGGCGACGAGGTTCTCATCGCCCACAAAAATACGGTCATACAATCCGAGGACCACGTGATCCTGTTCATGGTGGACAAGCGGCATATCCGGACCGTGGAGAAATTGTTTCAAGTGGACGTTACGTTCATCTAGATGCAATACCCGGTTGTCCTCAAGATCCTCGGTATACTGCTGATCATCTTCAGCACCACGCTGTTGCCCCCGCTGGCCGTGTCGCACTGGTTCGGAGATCGTTCGGGTATGCCGTTCGCCATTTCGTTCGTGGCGACCCTCGGGACCGGTCTCGCGTTGTGGCTCGCTACCGCAAAGGTAAGACGCGACCTGCGTTTTCGCGACGGGTTCATGGTGGTGGTGCTGTTCTGGACCGTGCTGGCGACGTTCGGCGCGATTCCGTTCTATCTTTCGTCGACGCCGGCGTTGTCGCTGACCGACGCGTTTTTCGAGTCCATGTCGGGTCTCACCACCACCGGGGCCACGGTGATCGTCGGTTTGGACGATCTGCCGATTTCCATCCGCTACTACCGGCAACAGCTGCAGTGGTTGGGGGGTATGGGCATCATCGTCCTGGCGGTGGCCATCATGCCGATGCTCGGGGTCGGTGGGATGCAACTGTACCGGGCCGAGACGCCGGGTCCGATGAAGGACTCCAAGCTCACCCCGCGCATCACCGAAACGGCCAAGGCCTTATGGTACATATACCTGGGATTGACCGTAGTGTGCGCGCTGAGCTATCGGGTGGCCGGCATGGGATGGTTCGACGCCATTGGACACAGTTTCTCGACGGTGGCAATCGGCGGTTTCTCGACCCACGATCTCAGCCTCGGATTTTTCAACAACGGGTTGATCGATACCGTCGCAATACTGTTCATGCTGATCGCAGGCATCAACTTTTCGCTGCATTTCGTCGCCTGGCGGCGCCGCAGCATCAATGTCTACATGCGGGATCCGGAGGCGATGGTGTTTCTCGGCATTCTGCTGGTTGCCGTGGTGTTGGCGCTCGCCACCCTGCACGGCTACGGCTTGTTCGAGGGCTGGGATCTCGCGCGGCAGGGCGTGTTTCAGGTCGTGTCGGTCGTCACCACTACCGGTTTCACCACCGGCGGGTATCATTGGTGGCCGTCCTTCCTGCCGCTCATGCTGTTGATGTTGAGCTGCATCGGCGGTTGTGCCGGCTCTACGGCGGGCGGGATCAAGGTCATCCGCATCATCCTCCTTTACAAACAGGGACGACGCGAGATGGCCAAGCTGGTGCACCCGAATGCCTTGGTGTCGATAAAATTGTCCGGTAAACCTGTGCCCGACAACGTCATCAACGCGATCTGGGCGTTTTTCTCCCTGTACGTGTTGAGTTTTGCCCTCCTGGGTCTGGCGCTCGCGGCCACGGGCCAAGACTTGGTCACCGCTCTGTCGGCGGTGGCCGCCTGCCTGAACAATCTCGGACCGGGCCTGGGCGGGGTGGCGGACAATTATGCGGGTCTGGCGGACTCGGCAAAATGGGTGTTGTCCGGTGCCATGCTGCTCGGCCGCCTCGAGTTGTTTACGTTACTCGTATTGTTTACCGCCACCTTTTGGCGTAGCTGAGCGTGCGCTGCCGGTTGCGGGTGCGTACCGCTCATACGTAAACGCCCGGCTCGCCGGGCGGCCGGGTCTTGAAGCGTTTATGAACCCAGAAGTACTGCTCGGGCATACGCCGTACGGCGGCCTCGATGGTCTTGTTCATGCGCGCGGTGTCGGCCCGCACGTCGGCGCTCGGAAAGTCCTCTAGCGGTGGCTCGAAGAGCAACTCCCAGCGCACCGGTTTGACAAGTTGCCGTGTGTAGCACGGGATGACACACGCGCGGCCGAGCCTTGCAAAACGGCTCAACGCGGGGAACGTGGACGTCTGGACGCCGAAAAACGGCACGAACAACCCCTTGCGTCCCGCGTCTTGGTCGGGAAGATAGTAAAATGGTTTGCCGGCGCGGATCATACCGACCAGGTCCCGCATTTCGGCCTTGCGCTCCACCAACTGCCCGCCGAAGCGGGCGCGTCCGCGTCGCACAAAGTGGTCGATAATCGGGTTCTTGGCGCGTTGGTACATGCTGACCATGGGCCGTTCGCGCGACAGGTAGAGACCGCCGATCTCGAGCGCGACAAAATGTGGCGCCAGCAGTATGACGTTGCGGCCTTGCTGCAAGGCGCGATCGTAATGCTCGCGGTTCACGGCGGTAATGCGTCGTTCGAGTTCCGTCCGGCTTCCCCACCAGTTCACGCCGACAGTGAACGCCGACTGCCCGATCAAGCGAAAATTCTGCCGCGCCACGGTGCGCCGTTGCGCGGCCGGCCAATCTGGAAAACACAGTTTCAAGTTGGTCAATGCGACGGCGCGTCGCGATGCGTAACTGCGATAAATCAGGTCTCCGACCGCGGCGCCTACCGCCACGAGCGCGGATCGGGGCAGCAGGTTGGCGGCGCGCAATCCCGCCACCGCCAGCCAAGTCGGCCAGAAGCGCATCGGGTATCGCTCACTCATGGTCATACCGTGCGGCACGACGGAGTCGGCCCCCGGTGGTCATGTTGCAACAGATCATCGTTATTGTTTGACGAGAGTGAGTTATACGTAACATACTGATCGGTATGCCGCCAAGCTCGCATAGCGCCTCCACTCGCACTACGTTGCTGCAAGCGGCTAACCGCGAGATGCACCGTCACGGTTTCCGCGCCGCCAGTATCGACAGCATCCTACGTGAAACCGGCCTCACCAAGGGAGCGTTGTACCACCATTTCCGCAATAAAAATGCCCTGGGATACGCCGTGATCGACGAGGTTATCGGACCCTACATCATCGAGCGTTGGGTGTCGCCGCTGCGCGGAATCGACGACCCGGTGACCAAAATCGTCGAAATGCTGCAAGGCGCGGCTGAACGCTTGAGTCCCGAGGACATCCTGCTGGGATGTGCACTCAACAACCTGGCGCAGGAAATGTCCCCCATCGATCCGGCTTTTCGCATCCGCATCAACCGCGTGTTCGACGCTTGGCGACACGGGTTCGAGGCGGCCCTCAGGCACGGCCAGGAAGTGGGCACGGTGCGCGCGGAGGTCGATGCGGCGTCCGCCGCGAGCTTCATCATTGCCGCTATCGAAGGTTGTCTCGGCATGGCGAAGAACGCGCAAAGTCCGGAGATGCTGAGTGCCTGTGCGCATACGTTCAGGCAGTTTCTGCTCGGTCTGCAGCCGGTTTCGCGGACCGGACCACGCTGACGATGGGCACTTCGCTGGGTCATTGGGTGATCAAGTACCGGGTGGCGGTACTGGTGGTGTCGGTGGCGGCGGCGGTGCTGGCGGGTACCGGGATAAACCGATTGACTTTCGAATCCGACTATCGCGTGTATTTCGGCGATACCAATCCGCAGTTGCGTGCGTTCGAGGAAATCCAGGACACGTACACGAAATACGATAATGTCCTGTTCGCGCTCGCGCCGAAGCACGGCGAGGTGTTCAGCGCCAAGACCCTGGCGGCGGTGGCCTGGCTCACCGAACAAGCGTGGCAGATTCCGTACTCCATACGGGTCGATTCGGTGACGAATTTTCAGCACACGTTCGCGCGCGGGGACGAGTTGGTGGTGGCCGACTTGGTGGCCGACAGCGCTGCGCTCGCCGATCACGCGCTCGCCGAAATCAAGGCGGTGGCGCTGGCCGAACCGTTGCTCGTAGGCCGGTTGGTATCGCGCGATGCACGCTTTACCGGGGTCAACGTGACGGTGCAGACGCCGGGCGAACACCGCGATACCGAGCCCCTCGAGGTGGCGGAGTTTGCGCGCGCTTTGGCGGAGCAGTTCCGGAACCGTTATGCGGACATCGACATCCATGTGACCGGCGTCGTGATGTTCAATGTCGCCTTTCCCGAAGCGACGCAACACGACCTGAAGACGCTGGTTCCGCTCATGTTCCTGGTCGTGATCGGGGTCCTAATGCTGGCGACCCGCTCGATTACCGGTACCGCGGGTACCGTGTTCGTGATCGTGTTGTCGGTGGTGGGTGCTTTGGGGCTCGCCGGTTGGGCCGGTATCAAAATGACCGGGCCGTCGGCAGTGTCGCCGACGATTATTCTCACTTTGGCCGTCGCGGACTGCGTACATTTTCTCACCAATTTCGTCTATGCGATGCGCAAAGGGGAAGCTCGAAATCGCGCGGTGGTCGAGAGCCTGCGCTTGAATCTTCAACCCATCTTCCTCACGAGTCTCACCACGGCGATCGGCTTCTTGAGCATGAATTTCAGCGACGCACCGCCGTTTCGCGATTTGGGAAATATCGTCGCGATGGGGGTCGTGGTGGCGTTCGCGTTGTCAGTGACCTTTCTGCCGGCGTTCGTGACGGTGTTTCCGGTGCGGACTCGACAGGAGACGACGCGGGGCGGTCGGCATATGGAGGCATTCGCCGAATTCGTGGTGCGAAACCGGAGCCGGCTGTTGTGGGTCCTCGGCCCCGTGATGTTGCTGCTACTGGCTTTCATACCGCGTAACGAGCTGAACGACGAATTCTTGAAGTATTTCGACGAGTCCATCGAGTTCCGCAGAGCGTCGGATTTCACCACCACCCACCTGACCGGGATCTACACGCTGCATTTCTCGCTCACATCCGGTGAACCCGGGGGTATCGCGGCGCCCGAGTATCTCGCCACCGTGGAGCGATTCGCGCAGTGGCTGCGCGAGCAACCCGAGGTGCTGCATGTCAATACGCTCACCGACACCATCAAGCGGTTGAACAAAAATCTCCACGAGGACGCGCAAGCCTGGTATCGAATTCCCGACGACCGGGAGCTGACCGCTCAGTACCTGCTGTTATACGAGATGTCACTACCCTACGGACTGGACCTCAATGACCAAATCAACGTGGACAAATCGGCAACGCGCCTAGTCGCTACGACGATCAACCTGTCCAGCAAGCAGACCCTGGACCTAGAGGCGCGGGCACGGGCCTGGCTGGGGCAGCATGGACTGCCGGCTATGGCGGCTGCCCAGGGTTCCAGTCCCGGGATGATGTTCGCACATATCGGGCAGCGCAACATTCGCAGTATGATTACCGGCACCACGGTGGCGCTGGTATTGATCTCGCTGGTGCTGATCGTGGCCTTGCGCTCCCTGAAGTTGGGTTTGATCAGTCTGATTCCCAACCTAGTGCCCGCCGCATTGGCGTTCGGTCTGTGGGGACTTTTGGTGGGCCGCGTGGGTCTGGCGCTGTCAGTGGTCTCGGCGATGTCGCTAGGCGTGATCGTCGACGACACCGTACATTTCCTGAGCAAGTATGTGCGCGCCCGGCGCGAACGGAAGGTGGGTTCCCAGGACGCGGTTCGGTATGCGTTTTCAACCGTCGGCATGGCTCTGTGGGTGACGTCTTTGGTACTGATTGCGGGTTTTCTGGTCCTCGCCCAGTCGGCATTTGAAGTCAATGCCGGGATGGGTCTGTTGACCGCGTTGATCCTGGCCATCGCATTGGTCGCGGATTTTCTGTTTCTGCCGCCGCTGTTGATGGCGCTTGACACCGACCCGGCCGCCGCGGCCGCGGTGGAGCCGGATCTCGGTGTTCGCTTCCTGCACGGCGACAGCCATCGGGGGCAGGGGTGACGCGTCCCGAGGACCTGGTGCGTTACTACCGGTTGTTGCGACGCCGGGGAATCAACGACTCCCACAGTGGCAATGCGTCGGTCCGCGACGGTGACGGATTGTGGATTACGCCCACCGGCGCCTGTGCGGATACGCTGGAAACCTGGCAACTGGTGCGCTGTGGGCTCGACTCGGATCCCTGTCCGCGGGCGTCGCAGGATTTGGCGTTGCATCGTGCGGTGTACCGAGCGAACGCGCACGCCGTTGCGGTGTTGCACGGCCATGGTGCCTATGCGGTGGCGCTGACGCTCGCCGGCGGCGACCTGGAACCGGTCGACCTGGAGGGTCATTTTTATTTTCCGCGGGTGCCGGTCATCGATGTGGGCTACGACGAGTACTTCGCACGATCGCCGGACCTGGTCGGTGCCGCGCTCGCTGAGCATCCGGTCGCGATTGTGCGGGGTCACGGGCTCTATGCGTGGGGCGAAGACCTGGAGCAGGCCTATAAATGGATCTGTTCGCTGGAACTGTCGGCCAAGATCAGCTACCTGGCCGGGCGGCGGTGAGCGGTGGGCCGGGACGCAGCTCGTCCATCCAGCGGCGAGCGGGCGGGAAGCCGTCTGCGACGGTTTGGAGATCGGTCCACGTATCCAGGTCGGTGAGCGGTTCCAGCAAAATGAAGCGGCGTCCTGATCGTGCCGCCGCGTTGTGGGTTACGGTGGCTACCTGATCCGTGCCCCAGGGCACTCGCGCGAACCAACTCCATTGCGCCCGTTGTACGCCGATCAGATAGTAGCCGCCGTCACGAGTCGGCCCCAACACGTCGTGGCCGGCTTCGAGTAACCGATAGCATCGCTTCAATACGGCCACCGGACAGTGCGGTACGTCGGTGCCGAGGACCGCGGCCGGAGCGCCGCAGCGGGTCAGGGTATCGAGCGCGTGAAACATCTTGTCTCCCAGATCTCCCGCTGTCTGCCGGTCGACGGGAATTCCGAGTTCCCGTTGTGCGTCGACGAACAACGGGTGACCGGTCTCCGGCCACACGGCGAGCCGCACCCTGCCCGGCCAATACCGCACCACGGAGCGCAGCGTGTGCCGTGTCATCAGGATTCCCAACCGCGCCGCCTGCGCGGCGGTGCACGGCGGCATGAAGCGCGTCTTGACGCTGCCGGGCACCGGGGTACGTGCGAACACCACCAAGGTGGGCTCGGCGTTCACTTAACGCACCTGCGGGTAACGACGCGCCAGCCGCCCGGGATCGACGCCAAACCAATAGGCGCACCGCAGCGCCCACATGGTGACCACGGTCCGCAACCAACCACGCCGCCGCCAGCGGCGCGCCGATGTGACCACCGGGGTCCGAATTCGACATGGGCGGGCGCGCGCGCGTAGCATTTTCGCCAGCGCGATGTCCTCCATCAACGGTATCTCCGGATAACCACCGAGCGCGGCAAACGTCTTGGCGCGCACGAAGATCGCCTGATCGCCAGTGGCGATCCCGGTCAGACGGGAGCGCATATTCATCGACCAGGCCACTAGCCGCAGACCCAGGTGCCGGCTGGCGAAGTCTACGTCGAATCGCCCCCACTCGCATCCGGATCGCGCGGCGCGCTCAAGCGCGGAAAACGCGTTGCCCGGCAGACGGGTATCGGCGTGCAGAAACACAATCCATCCGGCATGCACCTGCGCCGCGCCCCGGTTCATCTGCACGGCGCGTCCCGGCGCCGACTCTACCAGTCGGAAACGATGGGCATGGGAGCGGCAGAAATCGCGGCACACCGACACCGAGCCATCCCGGCTGCCACCGTCTACCACCACCACCTGCGCGGCGGATAGATCCAGAAGCTCGGTGAGCAACCCGGGCAGCCGTTCGATCTCGTCGAGTACCGGGACGATGATGGTTAACTGCAGGGGGCCCGGGTCGAGTGACTCGTGCGCGTCAATTCCCGCCATGCGGTGAACGCCGGCGCGCCGCAATCCGTAGGCGCAGTGCGTTGAGCTTGATGAAACCGTCGGCGTCCGCTTGGTCGTATGCGCCCGCGTCATCCTCGAAGGTGGCGATGCGGTCGTCGAACAACGAATCGGTGTCTGATTTGCGGCCCGCCACCATCACACCCCCTTTGTAGAGCTTGAGAACGACCTCGCCGTTGACCGGAGCCTGCGACGCATCGATCAATTCTTGCAACGCGTAGCGTTCCGGACTCCACCAGTAGCCGTTGTAGATGAGCTCTGCGTAACGCGGCATGAGTCCGTCCTTCAAGTGCGCGACCTCGCGATCCAGCGTGATCGATTCCATCGCCCGATGTGCTTTGAGTAGTAACGTGCCGCCCGGGGTTTCGTAACAACCTCTGGATTTCATGCCGACGTAACGATTCTCGACGATGTCGGATCGTCCGATACCGTGTTTGGCGCCCAGCGCGTTCAGTTGCGTCATCACTTCAGCGGGTGTTGTCGGCTTGCCGTTTACCGCCACCACGTCACCGCGTTGGAAACGCAACTCCATGTATTCCGGCTGATCCGGCGCCGCTTCCGGCGCCACCGTCCAGCGCCACATCTCGGCTTCCGGCTCCTGCCACGGATCCTCGAGCCGACCCCCCTCGTAGGAGATGTGCAGGAGATTGGCATCCATCGAATACTGCGATGCACCGCTCTTTTGTTTGTCGACGGGGATCCCGTGTCGATCTGCGTAGGCAACGAGCTTGTCCCGAGACGTCAAATCCCATTCGCGCCAGGGTGCAATGATACGGATATCGGGACTGAGGGCGTACGCACCCAGCTCGAATCTCACCTGATCGTTACCTTTGCCGGTGGCGCCGTGGGCCACCGCATCCGACTGCGTGTGCGCCGCAATCTCTACCAGCCGCTTCGCGATCAACGGCCGGGCGATCGAGGTCCCCAGCAGATACTCTCCCTCGTAGACCGTATTGGCACGAAACATCGGAAATACGAAGTCCCGCGCAAATTCCTCGCGCAGGTCCTCGATGAATATTTCCGATACACCGAACTGTTCGGCCTTGGCGCGAGCCGGTTCGACTTCCTCACCTTGACCGATATCGGCGGTAAAGGTGACCACCTCGCAGCGGTAAGTCTCCTCCAGCCATTTCAGAATCACGGACGTATCGAGGCCGCCGGAATAGGCGAGAACGACTTTTTTCACTGACATGATGGCTCTCTAAAATTCGGTGACAACACGGGGTGCGGTGAGCGCCGTATCATGTTGGTAACCCGCCGGACAGGTCAAGCTCGTCGCGATGGGTGGGTGGGCGGATCGGAGTTGGCGTTGCGCGTTGCGACCGCCGGGGTAACGCCGCGGGGGCCGGGGCCCGAGTCGGAAAACACGGGTCGACCTTGCCGCGTGCTGCGCAGGAGCGGACGTTGGCGTAGCGTACGTCAACCCCGCATTGGAGTATTACCAACGGGCCGACACGGGCGAATCGCCCGGCGCATATCGGCAACCAACGGGAAGTCTTGTCGTGCCTTGAATTCAGCCTGGCAGTGTCATAGGCTAGCCTCCCGATTCAAGTTCCGCGCCGGCCCGGGCGCGTCGAGGACGCTACATGAAGAATCCTTTGGATACGATCACCGGTACCATCATCGCCGGTGTGGTATTGACACTGATACTCTACCTGTTCGCCCGCGGATTTCTGGGCTAGATCACCAGGAGCCTGTTATGGAATTTGTGATTGAACGCTGGCTGCACATCCTGTCCGGAATCACCTGGATCGGCCTGCTCTACTACTTCAATTTCGTGCAAGTGCCTGGATTGGGTGCCGCCAAGGCCGACGGTACGGCCGCCGGGATCACCAAGCATATCGCGCCGCGGGCCCTGTTGTGGTTCCGGTGGGCGGCGGTGGCGACCTGGATTACCGGGGCGCTGTATTTGCTCATGGCCCACAGCACGGAAGAAACCAACGGTATCGTACGCGCGTTTGCGCTGCAGGGGTCGGCGGCCTACATCGGGTTGGGCGCCTGGCTCGGTACCATCATGCTGTTCAACGTGTGGGTACTGATCTGGCCCAACCAGAAAAAAGTGCTGGGGCTGGTACCGGTGAGCGACGAGGAGAAACCGCGAGCGGCCCGCGTCGCGCTTTTGGCTTCGCGCACCAATACGATGTTGTCGTTCCCGATGCTGTTTTTCATGGTAGCCGGTTCGCCTGCGCACCAGGCCGGAATATTCGGGTAAGCGCCGACCGAAAGACCGGCCAACGCGCAGTCTTGACGCCCGCACGGGCTTGGCAGCGACCGTTGATCGGTTTAGACTTCGCGCGATGATGCACAGCGCCCTGTCCGGGGCGCTTTTGCTTTTATGGGTAGCGATCAGTTCTTAATGCAGACGTACGCGAGACTGCCGGTCGGATTTGATCATGGGCAGGGCGCCTGGTTGTGGGATACGGCGGGCAACAAGTACCTGGATGCGGTAGCCGGGATCGCGGTCGCGGTATTGGGCCATGCGCATCCGGAGTTCGTCGCCGCCGTATCGCACCAAGCCGGGAAGCTGGTGCACACCTCCAACCTTTTCGAAGTCCCTCTCCAGGCGGAACTGGGCGCGCGCCTGTGCGCCGTGAGCGGCATGGAGCGCGTGTTTTTCGGCAACTCCGGGGCGGAGGCGAACGAGGCGGCGATCAAGCTCGCGAGGCGGTTCGGCCATCAACGCGCAATCGACTCACCATCCATTGTGGTGACCGACGGTGCCTTCCACGGACGCACCATGGCCACCTTGACCGCCACCGGAAATCGCAAGGTGCACGTCGGTTTCGAACCGCTGGTCAGCGGTTTCAAACGGGTTCCTTACGACGATCTGGATGCTGTTGCGCGGGTGGCCGAACACCGAAGGGACGTGGTTGCGGTGCTCGTCGAGCCAATTCAAGGCGAGGCCGGTGTCGTCGTTCCGCGTCCGGGCTATCTGCGCGGCCTGCGCGAAATCTGCGACGCACACGACTGGCTCTTGATCCTCGACGAAATCCAGACCGGAGTGGGTCGCACGGGACGCTGGTTCGCGTTCCAGCATGAGGGCATCCAGCCCGACGTGCTCACCGTCGCCAAGGCGCTGGGTAACGGAGTCCCGATTGGCGCGTGTCTGGCACGCGGCGTGGCCGCGGACGTGCTGGTGCCCGGCACCCATGGCTCGACCTTCGGGGGCAACCCACTCGCGTGTCGTGCGGCGCTCACGGTTTTACAGTGTATCGAGCGCGAAAATCTGGTGGCGCACGCCGCGTCCCTGGGAAGCTATATTCGCGCAGAATTCACGCGCCGGCTCAGTGAGTGGCCGGAGTTCGTAGCGGTACGCGGGGCGGGTCTCATGATCGGCATCGAGTTGCGGCGCGCCTGCCGCGACATCGTGTCGCTGGCCATGGACGCCGGCGTGTTGGTCAACGTAACCAACGAGCGCGTAATTCGTCTGTTACCGCCGTTGATTCTGAATCAGGACGAGGCCGACCTCATGATCGAGACCGTCACGAAGGCGATTTGGCAACTCGGTAAGCGGCGATGACGCGTCATTTCATCACCCTGAACGATCTCGAACGTGACGACCTGTGGCGGCTGGTCGATCGTGCGAGCCAACTCAAGCAAAGTCTGCGGACCGGCGAACGGTACGAACCGCTGCGCGGCAGAACGTTGGCGATGTTGTTCGACAAATCCTCCACGCGGACCCGGGTGTCGTTCGAGGTGGCCATGAACCAGTTTGGCGGCAGCGCTATCTTCCTGTCCCGCGGAAGCACTCAGCTGGGTCGCGGCGAACCGGTGGAGGACACCGCGCGCGTGATGGGCCGCATGGTGGACGCGGTGGTGATTCGGACTTACAGCCATACGATGGTGGAAACCTTCGCCGCGCATTGCGATGTGCCGGTGATCAACGGCCTGACGGACCGGTTCCATCCCTGTCAGTTGCTCGCGGACATTCAGACTTTCCACGAGCGTCGGGGCCCGATCAGTGGACGCCGCATCGCATGGGTGGGTGACGGTAACAATGTTTGCCATTCGTGGATCAACGCGGCGCGCTTGTGCGATTTCGAGCTCAGCATTGCGACGCCGCCTGAGTTTCAACCGGACGCCGACGTGGTGGCGGCCGCCAGCGGGTATGCGACGCTCACCGACGATCCGCGCGCGGCGGTGGCCGGAGCCGATGCGGTAGTCACGGATACCTGGGCGAGCATGGGCCAGGAGGCGGAAAAGGACCGTCGCTGCGAATCATTCATCGCCTATCGCGTCGATGCTGAGCTGATGGCATGCGCCGACGCACAAGCGCTGTTCATGCACTGCCTGCCCGCATACCGGGAACACGAGGTCACCACTGAGGTGCTCGAAGGAGAGCAAAGTGTGGTTTGGGATCAGGCCGAAAATCGGTTGCACGCACAAAAGGCGCTGCTGGAATTTCTGCTGGCTTAGCGGACAACGCCCGGGGTGGGGCGCGCTTGCCCGCGCGGTGTGGCTGGGGTCGATGATGCTGGTGCTCGCGGGAACCGCGTTCGCAGCGTCGCCGTTGCCACCCGCGGCACCGGAGTCGACTGGCGGCAGCGATCTGAAGGCCGCGCACCGCGCCTTACAACGCGGACGCGATCAATTGCAGGCTGGGGCTTTCGATGCGGCGCGGGCGTCCTTCGCCGAGGCGGCGGCGCTGGCGCCCGCCAACAGCTCACTCAAACACGAGGCCGCCGAACACGCTGAGTTTCGCCTGCCCATCGCGCGCGCCCAGCGTTGGCTGCTGAACGGCCAGCCCGCACTGGCCGAACGGGTGCTGCGCGAAGCGCTGGACGCCAACCGAGCCGATCCCGACCGCGTCAGCCAGCTCAATCAAGCGTTAGCGAACCTCAAGGCGCTCAACGACACCGAGGCACAGCCGCTCGGTATCGACAACCATGCCGTGGTGGCGGTGACCCGCCGTGCGTTCGAGGAATTTCGCGCCGGGGCCGGACATTATCCGCGTACCACCACCGAGGTACAGCGCGCGCTCGCCGCACACACGGCGACGTTGGGGCAGTTCGAATTGGCGGAATTCTCCGGCGACGGCAGCGCCTACCTGCTGGTCCTCAAGAATCGTCGCGACGCGACCCACACCATTACCATACAAGAAACAGGGTTATTACGGTGAAAATCCCTTCCATACGAGAAAAACGGCCGTAAACGCCGCTGAAAATACCGTTCATCGGGTGTAAATGGACTGTCCCCAGGCGCCACTTATAGTTATTCTTAAGACAGAAAAAAGAACCGTGGGGGTCCTTGCCGGCCATGCTACCGAATATTCGAGAAATCGTCAGTTCCGCGATTCGCAACAAACGCCGCCTGTTGCTGCGTTACGACGGGCGCAGCCACACGCGGGTCGTCGAACCGCATCTCTTGTACCGTGCGCAAAACGGTGCCGTGACCATGGTGGCCTATCAGATCAGCGGCTATCACTCGAGCAAGCGGCAAGGCACGTTCTGGCGCCCCTTCCAACTGAAGAAGATCGACAGCCTGTACGTGATGAACGACGTCTTCACCGCACGTACCGCACAAGGCTACGAAGCCGTCAGCAAGTTGGTGAGCGGAGAAATCGTGAGCCATGTGACCACCGAGGAGTCGCACTACAATTTTTTCATGCCCGGTACCTACGGGCCGCCGATTCCCGCTTACCTGTCACCCACCCCCAGAGCGGTGACGCGCGTCGTCTCACCGCCCTCGGGAAACCAGTAACGCCAGCGACGTCTTAACCGGGCCCTTGAGCGAGGCCCCGGCTGTTATGCCTGCTCGGTGCTCGGTCCCGAGGCAACCCGACCGTCACGCCTCGATCTGATTGCGCATCGTTTCCAGCGCGCGTTTCTCAATCTGCCGGATGCGTTCCGCCGAAACGTCGTACTCCGCGGCCAGTTCGTGCAGAGTGGGCTTCTCTTCACCCAACCAGCGGCGCCGCACGATATCGCGGCTCCGTTCGTCCAGCGAGGTCAGCGCGGTTTCGAGCTGTTCGCTGCGCAGCGCTTCACTGCTGGCCGCGCTCGCCAAGCGCTCCGGGTTGTAGCGCATATCCGGCAAGTACCCCGCGGGCGCAACAACCCTTTCATCGTCGTCGTCCGGTCCGTCGAATGGTACGTCCGCACCCCCGAGCCGCTGCTCCATCTCGTGCACGGTATCGACGGGGACATCGAGTTCGTCGGCCAGCGACTCCGCCTCGTCGGCGCTCATCCAACCCAGGTGCGTCTTGGACTTGCGCAAGTTGAAAAAGAGCTTGCGTTGCGCTTTCGTGGTGGCGACTTTCACGATGCGCCAGTTGCGCAGGACGAAGTCGTAGATTTCGGCACGAATCCAGTGCACGGCGAAGGACACCAAACGCACACCGCGTAGCGGATCGTAATTCTTCACCGCTTTCATCAAGCCGATGTTGCCCTCCTGGATCAGATCCGCCAACGGCAAACCGTAGCCGGAAAACCCCCGCGCTACACGTACCACGTGGCGCAGATGCGCGAGCACCAGCTCGCGCGCAGCGTCCAGATCGTCGTGTTGACGATATCGCAACGCCAGCTCGCGTTCCTGCTCGGCGCTCAGCAACGGGGCGGCATTGACCGCCTGGATATAGCCCGCCAAACCCTGACCGCCCGGTACATGGAGGGGAATAGGCATGGTTTGGTTTGTCGTCATAAACTGGATCTCCTCAAATCACTACTCGTATTTTAGCATTTGCTAATACGGTTGACCATCGTATTCTAGCACTCTTGGCATTAGAGTGCTAAAGCACGAAAAAGTGCCCGAATATGTGGAATATCGGTGTTTTTCCCTAGCGGGGCTCGATCTCCGCCAGATGTCGAGCCACCGCCCAGCGCGACGCGATCCAGCCCAGACCGGCGCCTGCGACCAACAGAATAAGGGCCTGGAGGCCCCGCAGCCCAGCCAGCCCCGGACCGCCGCCATAGAGAATGGCCAGTTCGTCGACCAGGCCGGCCACCGCCGATACGCTGGCGGCAATCAGCAGGCACGCGACCGCACCGCCGAGCGTCCCTTGCACGACGCCGGCGTACAGAAACGGACGGCGGATGAACGGGTCAGTGCCCCCGATCAGTTTGATGATTTCGATTTCGTCGCGTCGATTCGCGACCGCCAGCCGCACCGTGTTGCTCACGATCAGAAGCACGGCTATCCCCAGCAACGCCGCCAACAGCCAGACTGCGCGGCGCGCCAGGCGTAGCAGCACGTGTAAGCGCCGCACCCACTCGACATCGAGCTGCGCGTCATCCGCTTGGGGTAAGGCGCGCATCTCGGCGACGAGATCCGCGAGGCCTTCAGTGGCTTGCAGGCCGTCGGCGGGCACGAGGGCGATGGTATGCGGCAGGGGATTTTCCGACAGAGCGTCCAACGCACCCCCGAATCCGGATTGCTGTTTGAACTCGGCGAGCGCCTGGTCGGCGGTGATGACACGGGCGGCGCCGACGTCGGGCCGGTCGCGCAGCCCTTCGGCCAGGGTGCGGAGTTCGTCCTCTTTGACCGACGGTTTCAGAAAAATTGAGATTTGCGCATGCCGGTCCCAACCGGCGGTGATCCGCTCCAGGTTGTCTACCAGGACGTACAAGCCGCCGGGCAGGGCCAAGGTGATCCCGATCACGCCGACGGTCATCAATGTGGCGATCGGCGTACGCACCAGTTGGCCGATGCTGGAAAGCAATACCTGTACATGGCGGAGCAGGTAACCCGTCATGGGGACCTGCTATCGGGCTCGGAAAGCCGGCCCTCCTCCAGTGACAGTACGCGTTTGTTCAGCCGTGCAATGTGTCGGCGTTCGTGAGTGGCGATGAGTACGGTGACCCCGTACTGATTAAACTGATGAAAAAGGTCCATGATTTCATCGGACAGATCCTGGTCGAGATTCCCGGTCGGTTCATCAGCCAGTAATAGCGGCGGCCGATTGGCGACCGCCCGGGCAATACCGACCCGTTGCTGTTCACCCCCCGACAACGTGATCGGCAATGCCTGCTCTTTGCCGAGCAATCCCACTTTGTCCAACGCCGCGCGCACGCGTCGTCCGATTTCCCGATACCCCATACCGGCCACCACCAGCGGCAGTGACACATTGTCGAAAACGGTGCGATCACTCAACAGTTTGTGGTCTTGGAACACAACCCCCACCGTGCGCCGATGGTACGCGATGCGGTGCTTCGCCAGACGCCCGAGATTATGTTCATTCACGATTACCTGACCGTGTGTGGCGCGCTCCACCAGCGTAATCAACTTCAATAGCGTACTTTTCCCGGCCCCGGAGTGGCCGACCAGAAACGCCATCTCCTGCTGTTCGAGGAAGAAACTCACCCTCTTCAGCGCTTCGTGGCCGTTCGGATAACGTTTGGTAACCTGGCTGAATCGAATCATCCGGTTAGCGCATCACTCTTGGGGCAAGTCAGGGACCAAGGCGCTGACGAACTGCTTGGCGTTGAAGGGTCGCAGATCGTCGAATCCTTCCCCGACACCGATGTAGCGAACGGGAATGCGAAACTTCTCGACCAGCGCGATCACCACGCCACCCTTCGCGGTACCGTCCAACTTGGTTACGCTCAGACTGTTGACCCCGACGGCGTCGCCAAAGTGTTGTAATTGAGACAGGGCATTCTGTCCGGTCCCCGCATCGAGGGTCTGCATCACTTCATGCGGTGCGCCGGGATCCAGCTTAGCCAGGACCCGCCTTACTTTTTTCAGCTGCTCCATGAGATCGTGGTGCGTATGCTGGCGCCCGGCGGTGTCGACGATCAGTACGTCGTGGCCCTTCGCGCTTGCCGAGACCAGCGCGTCGTGGGCGACGGCCGCGGCGTCGGTGCCGGAGGACCGAGCCACCACCGGCACCCCGATGCGCTCACCCCAGCGCTGCAGTTGTTCCACCGCGGCGGCGCGAAACGTGTCCGCGGCCGCCAGCGTGACGGTACGCCCGTCGTCGATGAGGCGTTTCGCCAGCTTGGCGGTGGTGGTCGTTTTGCCTACACCGTTGACGCCGACCATCAGCAGAACGTAAGGTCGGGCGTCGTCCTGTGCCGGCAAGGGGGCGGCGCGGGAGAGTATCTCGACCATCTCGGCGCGGACGGCGGCCACGATCCCTTCGGGCGATGAGATTTTCTGCGCGCGCGCCGCGTCGCGCGCCCGCTCGACGATGAGTCGGCCGGCTTCCACGCCCACGTCGCAGGTGATCAACAGGTCTTCGAGATCGTCGAACAGCGAGTCGTCGAACCCGCGCTGGCTGCGAAACAGGTTGCTAAATCCCGTCGCGAGCGCATCGCGGGTTTTCTTCAGGCGCTCGTTTAAGCCCGCGCGCCGAGTGCCTTGCTCGCTCTGAGTGCTCTTGAAAAGCGCCAATGGCCGCTCCTTTGAGTGTTGGTTTCGGTGCGCTAATCCTAGCAAATTGTCGGATTCCGCCGAGCGCCTGCCTCCGTATTGAACTTGCGGCGGGAGTTACGGTCGCATCTGGCAATCACCGAAGCCTTAAAATTTGTTCATATCGGTTCTGCCGTTACCGGTTAACTTGCTACTATTTTCGATTCGATCGGAGAGTAAACGAAAAATGGTGCGACGTTTTGTATTGACGCTCGCCGTCGCTGCGACGGCACCGTTCTGGCTCGTCGGGCCGGGGACCGCGGCGTCTCCCGAACCCGAGGTGGTCGAGAAAGTGCTCAAGAATGGCCTGAAGGTCCTGGTGAGGCCGGATCACCGCGCTCCCGTGGTGGTCTCGCAAGTGTGGTACAAGGTGGGCAGCAGCGACGAGCCGGTCGGGTTGACGGGAATTTCGCACGTCCTCGAGCACATGATGTTCAAGGGTACCGAGACGCTCGAACCCAACGAATTCTCGCGCATCATCGCCGCCAACGGCGGGCGGGAAAATGCGTTTACCGGTCGTGACTACACCGCTTATTTCCAGCGTATCGCCAGTTCGCGACTGGAAATCTGCTTCCGTCTCGAGGCCGACCGCATGCAGAATTTGCGGATCGAGGAGGACGAGTTCAAAAAGGAGATCGAGGTTGTCAAGGAGGAGCGGCGCTTGCGCACCGACGATCAACCCGAATCGCTGGCGTACGAGAAATTCATGGCGACCGCATACCGAAAGCACAGCTACAGAAATCCGATTATCGGCTGGCCGCAGGATCTCGACGCACTGACCGTCCAAGACCTTCGCGACTGGTACGCCAAGTGGTATACCCCGAACAACGCGACGCTCGTGGTGGTCGGTGATGTCGAACCCGGCGCAGTGTTCGCGCTCGCGGAGAAACACTTCGGTCCCGTTCCGCACCGCGACGTCAAACCACGCGATGCCACCGCCGAGCCACCGCACGAAGGCCCGCGCCGGATTGACGTCAGTGCACCGGCGCAGGTGCCATACCTGCTGATGGGCTACCGGGTGCCGGTCATCAACGACCAGAAACCCGACGACTGGGAGCCGTACGCCCTGGATATCCTCGCTTATATTCTCGACGGCGGTAAAAGCGCCCGCCTCAATACCGAACTTGTGCGTAACCAACAGATCGTCTCATCGGTCGGGCTCGGTTACGATACGACGGCGCGCGCCGCCACCCAGTTCATGTTCGAAGCCAACCCGAGTGACGGCGCGACGATCGAACAGGTCGAAAACGCGATTCGCGCCGAAATACGGCGCGTGCAGACCGAACCGGTGTCCACCCAGGAACTGGATCGGGTCAAGGCGCAGCTGGTGGCGAGCAAGGTTTTCGAACGCGACTCGGTGTTTTACCAAGCCATGAAACTGGGCATCCTGGAGACGGTAGGACTGGACTGGCGGCTCGATCAGCAAATGCTGGACCGGCTGCGCGCGGTGACCGCGGAGCAGATCAAAGCAGTCGCGGTCAAGTACCTCGTGGACGACAACCTGACCGTCGCCGTGCTGCAACCGGCCGCCAAAAAACCCGCCAAGGAGTCATAAACTTTGAAAGCGATCACCGGTTTGATGCTGTACGTGGCGAGTGTGGCTGCGCTCGCGGGGCCCGAGATTCAACATTGGCGCACCGACAACGGCGCGCGGATCTATCTCGTCGAGTCTCATGAGATTCCGATCGTGCAGATTTCCGTTGCCTTCGATGCCGGCAGCGCCCGCGATCCGGTGAGCCATCCGGGTGTTGCGCACCTCACCAGTCTGATGCTGGATGAGGGCGCCGGTGCATTGGACGCGGATCAGATTGCCGAGCGGCTGGACTCAGTGGGGGCGCGATTCGCGAGCCAGAACGGCCGTGACATGTCGGTCGTGGAAGTGTTGACGCTCGCGGCGCCGGAAGCGCTCGAGGCGGTGGTCGCGGTACTCACCGACATTCTCGTTCGTCCGCAATTTCCCGCCGCGGTGCTCGAACGCGAGAAGAATCGCGCTCTGGTACGCCTCGCGCAGCAGAAGCAGTCTCCGCAGCAGGTTGTGCAGAAAGAGTTCTACGCGTCGCTGTTCTCCACCCACCCCTACGCCAGCCCTCCGGACGGCACCGAAGCCGGAATCAAGGCGATTACGCGCGGCACGCTGGTGGCGTTCCACAAGCGCTATTTCACCGGGCGCAACGCCGTCGTGGCCCTGGTCGGAGATCTGTCGCGCGGCGAGGCGGAACGCGTTGCGAATCAGATCGTCGGCGGTTTACCGACCGGCGAGGCGCCGCCCCCGTTGGCGGCGGTCAGCAGCCTGGAACGGGACCAGCAAAGATCGATCGATTTCCCGTCGTCGCAAAGCCATGTCCTGCTCGGCCAGCCCGGCGTCTCGCGCGGTGACCCGGACTATTTTCCGCTGTACGTCGGGAACTACATCCTGGGCGGCAGCGGTCTGGTGTCGCGGTTGTCGGTAGAGATCCGCGAAAAACGCGGTCTCGCTTACAGCGTATACAGTTATTTTCTCCCTATGCGGCAGTCCGGGCCGTACCTGCTCGGCCTGCAAACACGCAACGACCAGGTGCCGCTGGCGCTGGAGGTGGTCCAGGAGACGGTGGAGAAATTCGTCGCCGAAGGACCCACACAAGCCGAACTGGAAGCGGCACAGAAGCACCTCACCGGTGCGTTCCCGTTGAACCTCGACAGCACCAAGAAAGTGGCCGCCAACGTGCTCAATATCGGGTTTTACGGGCTGCCGCTGAATTATCTGAATACCTACACAGACAACATCGAAAAAGTGACCCGCGCCGAGGTGCATGAGGCGTTCAAGCGCCGCGTAGACCCGCAACGCCTGATGCGCGTGATCGTGGGAGGGCCCGACGCGTAGGCGGCCCGCGAACCGGGTCCGGATTATCGCCGGCAAATGGCGCGGTCGACGCATCCGCGTTGCCCCCACGACCCGCCTGCGCCCCACGCCGGACCGCGTGCGGGAAACCCTGTTCAACTGGTTGATGCCGGAGTTGTCCGACGCGCGATGCCTTGATCTGTTCGCCGGCACCGGCGTGTTGGGTTTCGAGGCGTTGTCCCGCGGGGCCGCACAGGCGGTATTCGTAGAGCAGGACGCAAAGGCGGCGGAGCATCTCACCGCGACGTACCGGGACCTGGATGCGACCGGAGTCCGCGTGGTACGGGACGACGTGCTCCGGTTTCTGTCGGCATCGCCCGCCAACCCGTTCGACGTGGTATTCATCGACCCCCCGTATCAGTCCGCGATACGCGAAAGGGTATGTTGGGCGCTGGAGCGAGGGGGTTGGCTGGCGGCGGGGGCGCGCGTCTACGTGGAAACGGAAACCGCGCACCCCGTGGTGGTACCGCCGGCTTGGCAGCCGTACCGGGAGGGCGAATTCGGGCGTGTATGCGTGCGGTTGTATACCGTCCCGGGGTGAGGGCCTGGCGCGGCGCGGTTGACGCACCGGCGATCGCGCTTTAGCCTTGCCGGCTTTCGGTCACGGAGCCGCCATGCCAACCACCGCCCTGTATCCGGGGACGTTCGATCCGGTCACCAACGGCCACGCGGACCTCATATTTCGCGCCGGTCGCATTTTCGACCACCTGATCGTGGCCATCGCCAACAACCCGGGCAAGTCTCCGTGGTTCACCCTCGAGGAGCGTCTGGCTCTGGTCAAAAAGGCGATCGGCGCTTCCCAGTCGGACGTCCGGGTTATCGGGTTTGCGGGACTGCTTGTCGATTGTGCACGCGAACACCAGGTCGACGTTGTGGTACGCGGACTACGCGCGGTGTCGGACTTCGAATTCGAATTTCAATTGGCGTCCGCGAATCGCCGCTTGTTCCCGGAGATCGAAACCGTGTTTTTGACGCCCTCCGAGAGTCATACGTTTACGTCCGCCTCTCTGGTCAAAGAAATCGCGCTCTACGGCGGCGACGTCTCGAGTTTCGTCCATCCGGAGGTCAACGCCGCGATACTCGACAAGGTCAGATCGAACGCATAAGTGTTTTCAGTATGGCACTACTGATCACCGACGAGTGCATCAACTGCGATGTTTGCGAGCCCGAATGTCCGAACCAGGCCATTTACCCGGGGCCCGAAATCTACCAAATCGAACCGCAGCGCTGCACCGAATGCATCGGTCATTTCGATACCCCGCAATGCGTCGAGGTGTGCCCCGTGGACTGCATCGTGATCGATCCGCAGCACCGTGAAAGTGAGACCCGGCTGCGCGCCAAGTACCGGCGACTGGTGGCCGGTACACCATGAGCCCTGAACGGCCGCTGCGCGCGTGGCCGACGGGTGTCGGCGTCCTCGTGTGGGTGTTGTGTGTGTCGGGCTGGGCCGACGACCGCGGTCTGCCCCCGGCGCAGGTGGCCGTGGCCACCGCGCATCCCGTGGCGACCCGCGCCGGCATCGATGTGTTGAAGCGCGGTGGCAATGCATTCGACGCGGCGGTAGCGGCGGCTGCCGCGCTGGCGGTGGTGGAGCCGATGGGTTCCGGGCTGGGAGGCGGGGGATTTTTCCTGCTGCACCGCGCCCGGGACGGGTTCGAGATCATGGTGGACGGACGTGAACGGGCGCCGCTGGCCGCGCGCGAGGACATGTACCGCGACGCGCAGGGCGCGGTGATCCCGCGCGCCTCTTTGGATGGCCCGCTCGCCGCGGCCATTCCCGGTGAACCGGCCGCCCTGGTACACATCGCCGGGGGCTACGGCAAACTGCCGCTGTCCGAATCGCTGGCTCCGGCGATCCACGCCGCGCGGCACGGATTCGCCGTCACCCCGCGGCTGCGGCGCCTCATCGAGCGGCGGAAAGAAGTCTTCAATGCGCACGCCAGGTCGGTGTACCTGCCGCGCGGCGTCACCCCGGCGGTGGGTGCGGTGCTGCGTCAACCGGATCTGGCCGCGACGCTGGAGGCGCTCGCGGAACGCGGCCATCAGGGATTTTACGGCGGTCCGCTCGCGGAGCGGCTGGTGGCCGGCGTGGTGGCCGGTGGCGGCGTATGGAGCGCCGCGGACCTGGCGCGTTATCGAGTGGTGGAACGCGAACCGGTGCGCGGAACGTATCTGGATGTCCGCATCACCACCGCCGCGCCCCCGTCTTCCGGCGGGATCGTGTTGCTGGCGATGTTGAACATGCTCGAGAGTTGGCCGTTGATGAGCCTCGATCCGGCGCTGCGCGTGCACTATCAGGTGGAAGCCATGCGGCGGGCGTATCGGGATCGGGCTCTGTACCTCGGCGACCCGGATCACGTCACCATCGATATCGCGCGGTTGGTGTCCAAAAGCTACGCCCGGCAACAGATCGCCTCGGTGACCGAATCCGCGACTCCGAGCGGTGACCTCGATGACGCCGCGCAGGCAGGCGCCGACACGACGCACTTATCGGTGCTGGATTCTCAAGGCAACCGGGTGGCCGCCACGTTGAGTATCAATTTTGCGTTCGGCTCCGGGTTCATGCCGGCGGACACCGGCGTGTTACTGAACAATGAGATGGACGACTTTTCCGCGAAACCCGGAGCGGCGAACGTATACGGTCTGGTCGGCGGCAGCGCCAACGCGATCGCGCCGGGGAAGCGGCCCCTGTCGAGTATGTCGCCCACGTTTCTCGATGCCGACGACAGCGTCGCGATCCTGGGCACGCCAGGCGGCAGCCGCATCATTACCATGGTGTTGCGCGCGGCGCTCGATTTCGCCCATGGTGAACGCGATCCGACGGCGCTGGTTGCGGCACCCCGCTTTCATCATCAGTATCTGCCGGACCGGATTTCGTTCGAGCCCGGTGCGTTCACCGATCCGGTGCTCGCGGCACTAAGAGAGAAAGGGCACATCGCCGAACCGCACCGGAATCGGTACGGGAACATGCAGGCCATCGTGTGGGACAAACAGGATGGGAGGGTAGATGCGGCCAGCGATCCGCGCGGCGAAGGCCGCGCGGAAGTCGTGATGCTTGAAGTCAGGGAAGCGGCGCGCGCGTCGGCGCGAGGCTGGGTTACGCGCTGACGCCCACCGGTTGGTGCACTTGCGGACTGAGTTCCCGGTCGAGCGCCGCGTCGATGGCGTCCACCAATTGCTTCAGCTTCTCCTGCTGCTCGCGCATGCCGTCACGCACGTGTTGAAGCTCGAGCAACCGGTCATCCATGGAGTCGGTGGCCTTGTGAATCCGTTTGATGCTTTCCAGCCGGCGCCGGAGTTGCACCTGGTGTTCACGCACCTGTGCTTCCATCGGCGACATGATGGTCTTGAGCCAGTCGTCCACATCGCGGTTGGCGCGCTTGAAGATTTGGCGAATCTTTGACACCACCGATGCGTAGAACCTCCGCGTCAGGATCATTTGCTCGGTGATGACCATCGACACGCCGCGCACGAAGTGATCGTGCCGCTCCATCAGGCGCCGCATCTCGCGCTGATACTTGCTCGTAGAAAAGCGCCTCGGCTTGACGTCCGGTAGACCGTGCTCCTCCTGGAATGTCCGGTAAACACCGGTCATGAGCTCGAGGATCTCGTTAGTCGTTCGCGTAGCGTGGTCCATGGACTCGGTGGTTTGTTTGAAGAAACGCATCATGCTGGTTCTCAAGCCGCCGGTAGTGAGACTCGTCGACATGTCTTTCTTGGTCTGTGCAATCAAATGGTCCAGCTTGGTGATGCTCAGTTCGTCAAACAGCTCTTTGTTGAGTTGCGAAAAGATGGCGCGCGTCGCTTGGAAGCGTTGCAAACTCTTTTCGAGGTGCTCGCGGTCCACGCGCACTTTGTCCATCATGTCCTCGATGACTTCCACGTTCTTGCCGTTGAGTGCCTGCAGCTCCGCGACGTGGTCCTCGACGTCGCCGCACCGCTGCCGGCTAACGGCGAGCGCCGACTTGAATACTTCGTCGAGTTCACTGCGGACGTTGTCGCGGACGATGTCCTTCTTGGCCGGAACCAGCAGATTCGCGAGCGCCCCCTCGAGGCTTTCGATGCGACTCTTGTCCACCAGGTCCGCATCGCCTTTGATCTTGCCCAACAAGCCCTTCTGCGCGGAGATCGGAAATATTCGCTGTTCCGCCACTCCCAAAGTCTTCGCGGTGCTGGTGATCTGGCGTTGCAACTCGCGGTTGACATCCTGACGGTCCCGCAATTCGTCCCACAGCACATCGATCTTGTTCAGTACCACGAGCTGTCCCTTGCTGGAGTGGTCGTTCCCGGCGCAAATGTGGTCGCGCCACAGCGCCATGTCGGACTTAGTGACACCGGCGTCGGCGGCGAGCATGAAAATGACCGCGTGGGCGGACGACAGCATATTCAAAGTGAGCTCCGGCTCGGCGCCCAAGGCGTTCAAGCCAGGGGTGTCCAGGATGACGAGGCCCTTCTCCAACAATGGGTGCGGAAAATTCACCATCGCATGCCGCCAGCGGGGAATCTCGACGCTACCGTCGTCGCGGATATGCATTCCGTCTTCGTGCGCTTCGTCCTCGGACACGGTAAAACCGAGTTCTTCCGCCCGCGGGCGCGTCACGACCTGGATTTCCGTCAGGTGTTTCAGCGACCGGGCAATGTCCTCGGGATCCTCGGGGCACAATGGCACCCGGTCCCATTCTTCGGGACTCGCCTTGAGCTCGGAAATCGTGGTGTCCAGTGCACGCGTATCGATGGGCAGGAGTCGAATCGCGGGCTCGGTGCCGGGCTCGTAAAGCAGCTCCGTGGGGCACATCGTGGTGCGGCCGGCGCCGGACGGTACCACCCGTTTGCCGAGGTCGCCGAAGAATATCGCGTTGATGAGTTCGGATTTACCGCGCGAGAATTCCGCCACGAACGCCACGTACAGTTTGTCGTCCTTGAGCGTGGACAGCACCTGTTCGATGCGCTGCTCGGTTTGAATGTCCGCGAATTTCTGCGCCCCCAACCAATCGCAAAACACCTCGACGGCGCCGTACACGCCCTCGCGCCATGTGGTGTAAGCATTGAATTCGCGCTCAATGGTATTAGTCATGATCCCAAAAGACCGCCCTTCCACGTCATTGTATGGTTTTTCTTTCTCTATTATAGACGGAACCCCGAGGATTTCGCTGCCCGCGAGGAAACCCGGTGAGCGGTTCCGGACGTTTTCTAAAAACAGTGTAAGAACAGTAGGTTAAGTTGGACATTCAGCGTTGGCAGCGCACGCACAGGTAGCTCGAACGCTGGCCGATCCGGCGGCGCTGGATGGGGGTGGCGCAGTGCGGGCACGGCTCGCCGGTGCGGCCGTAAACGGCCAGCGCGGGACGGAAGTATCCCGGCCGCCCGGTTGCGCGGGTGAAATCCCGCAGTGTGGTACCGCCGGCGGCGATCGCGTCGGTCAGCGTGTTCTTGATGGCGTCGGCCAGGCGGTCATAACGCGCGCGCGAGATGCGGCCGGCGGCCCGATGCGGATGAATACGTGCGCGAAACAGCGATTCGCTGGCGTAGATATTGCCGACACCGCATACGGCGGCGCCGTCCATGATGAACGGCTTGACCGCAATGCGCCGATGTCGGGCGCGGGCGTAGAGGGTCGCGCCGGTGAACGCCGGCGACAGCGGTTCGGGTCCCAGGTCTTTGAGTAACGGGTGCTCCGCGGGATCGGAGCGCACCCACAGCACGCAACCGAACCGGCGCGGATCGCGCAGGCGCAGGCGCCGACCGTCATCGAGGACGAAATCGACGTGATCATAGGCGCCGGGCGGGGAGCGATCCGGCACCACCCGCAGGCTGCCGGACATGCCGAGATGAATGAGGACGGTACCGGTTTCGGCACCGATCAACAGGTATTTGGCGCGCCGGCGTACCGCGGCGATCGATTGACCGCGGACCTGTGACAGATTCCGGGGCACCGGCCAGCGTAACTGGCCATTGCGCACATCCACCCGTAGGATACGCCGTCCGGTGACCAGCGGTGCGATACCGCGGCGCACGGTTTCGACTTCCGGTAGTTCGGGCATGGCGAAATCGTCACCCCTGGGCTTTGCGCGGCACGCGAAAGCCTGTGGCGTTAATTCGCGCTTTTCGATTCCTCGCTCTGCGCGTCGAGGACCGGCGCCGAAGACGTCCCCGGATCGGGCATCGGCAGCGGTTCGACTTCGTGGGGGGCCGCGGTCTCCAGGCCCTTGCGGTAGTACGACAGCGCCTTTTGTGGTTCGCCGAGCTGCTCCAACAGGCGTCCTAGATCCTGATAGGCCTCCGCGGGACCGCCTTTGGCAATCGAAGTCTCCAAATAAGAACGCGCTTTGCCCCACAGTTCGTTCGCCATGCACAGGCGCGCCAACGTCAACAACAGGTGCGGGTCGTCGCCGTGCTGGTCAGCCCATTTCTCCGCGGTCTTGAGCTGCTTGGCGACGTCCGAACTGCGCACCTGACCGTACAAGCGCACCAAGTCCGGGTCCCAGTGCTGCTTCAGGCTTTTGCGCAACAACGCCTCGCTCTCGTCCATCTGCTCCTTTTGCACCAATTGTTCGGCATAAGCGGCCACGAGCTTCGGATCTTTCTTGAACTCGCGCGGGAATGACTCCCACACCGACGGTGGGTTGTCGGCGCCGTCCGCGGTGAGCAAGCGGCGTCCCGCGTGGTGTCTGAGGGTTTCCAGATGTTCCTCCGGCAGTACCCCGAGCTTGTGCGCCGCGGGCAAGATGTCGAGCAACCCGCGCCAGTCTCCGAGCTCCTGACAGACGCGAATCAATAGCGTCAGGATGCGCTTGTTCTTCGGCGCCTGGGCACGCAGGTTGTTGAGCGTCTTACGCGCTTCGGCCAACTGCCCGGTCTGGTATTGCAATTTCGCCTGGGTCAACCCGATGGCGAGACGTTGGGCCGGCTCTTGCTTCAGCGCCGCGTCCAGGTAGGCATCGCGCTTTTTCAGGTCGCCCTGCTCCTGGGCGGCGTGGGCGGCGCCGATGTAGTTGAGCAGCGGTTTCTCGGTATTATCCAGATGACGCAACAGACGTTTTTCCGCCTTCGGCCAGTTGCCCTCGATCAGTTCCATCATCCCATGGGTCTGCGCACGGGCGGCCTTGGTCTTGAGTCGATCTTTGCGCCAATGACCGACTTTCTTCGGTGTTTTCCAGATCCCCGCAAGCATCCGTAGGGCCAGATAAATCACGATGAATGCGCCGACGACGAGGGCGACGAACATCGTCAGCGACAACTCCACCGTCCAGTTCTGCAGACTCAACAAGACGTACCCGGGACCTGTCGTCGACACCAGTTGGGCGGCAGCGATCGCTACCCCCAACGCGACCAGAATCAATATGAGCAGTTTCATGACGCTAGGTCCGATCTTTTAGCTTCTTGAGCGCGGCCAGAGACTGGTCCAGACGCGGCAGTTCGGGCGCCAGTTCGGCCCCGGCGAGTTCGCCCAGGTCTTGGATCATCGACGACACAGCCGGATCACCGGTGTCGAAGTACTGTTCCACCCAGCTCTGAGCCTGGGCGAGGTTGGACCGAAACGTGTCGGTGTCGGAGCGCAGCAACGCCAGTTGCGCGCTTTCGAGCATGAGGCGCAAGTTGGCGGTCAGAAAGTAGCGTTGCTCCGGCGCCAGCAAGGGCTTCGCCGGCTGGCCCGTGTTCTGAATACGCACCTGACTTTTGAGGTCGCTCCACAGCTCGAGCGCGGTACTCATCCAGGCGCTCTGTTCGCCGCTTTCCTGCGGCGCGGTTTCACTCCCGCCGCCGGCGCCGACGGTCTTCTCCGGCTGATTCGCCAACGGGAGTGTGTCGACCGCCGCAGCCATGCTTTTCAACTTCAGCGCGAGTCCTGCGGTGTCCACCGTCGGCACGCCTTTGAGCTGGGTAATTTCCTCCAGCACCAGGGCGCGTACTTCGGACAGTTTCGGGTCGCCCAACGCTTCCAAGCGCCGATCGGCGAGTTCCAGTCCGGCCAGTGCGGTGGACGGGTCCCGCGACAGCGTGACGCTGTGGTGCGCGATGCGCAGCAACTGTTCGACTTCCTCCAGCGCCCAGGAGTCCAGGCTGCGGTCCAAGTCCGCATAGACTTTTTCCACCGAACGGCTGAGTTCGGCAACCGAATCGGTCAGCTCCGCCTGCGAGTTGGTGAGTGGCGCGACCGTCTGTTCAAGGGTTTCCTGTACTGAGCCGTCGAGTTCTTTCTGACGCTGCTCGATTTTCGACTGCTGCTCTTTTAGGAACCCCAGGTTCTGCGCCAGCGACTGGATCTCGCTGTCGGCGCTCTGGCTCGTCAACTGCTGTTGCATCTGCACCTGTTGGCGCTCGAGGTCGAACTGGTACCACAGGTAACCGCTGGCAGCGAGCGCGGCGAACGCCAGCACCAACGCCACACCGCCCACCATGCCACCGCCGCGGCGCGCTTCTTGGGGAGGCTGAGCAGCCGGCGCCGCCTGTGGTTCAACTTCCTTCGCGTCGACCTCGTCGCTTGGTACCGGCGCAGAGGAGGGGGGCGTTTCGGGCGCAGAAGTGTCTTTCTCGCTCATGGATCTCTCTTGAAGGCAAGGGGGTTACGGTCCGGTTTGATGCGACTTTATCATAATGTCGTCGATCGGCGACCCTCGGCGTGAAACAGTTTTACATTCGTTCCGCGCCCTCAGCGTGGGGTCACGAGATCCACCACGGCGCGCAAGATACCGGCGTCACCGGGGTCGTCGGCGACCCGCACCGGTGCGCGCCAGCCCCGTGCCAGGGCCGCCTGCCGCTGCCGATCACTCACCACCACCACCGGTGTGTCGACGAGTAACCGTTGTGAGTCGGATTCCAGCGCGTCGAACAGGCTGTCCATCCCGGCCACGCTGGTGAGCGTCACTACGCCCAACGTGCGCTCGCGAAGCGCGCGCCGTACCGGCTGCGGGTCGCCGCCCGGTCGGCGCCGGTAGCATTCGGCGTAGTCGACCACCGCCCCCCTGGTGCGCAGGGTGTTGCGCAGATGTTCGCGGCCGCCGACCCCGCGTACGATGAGGACGCGCCGGCCCTGAACGGCGCGCAGTGCGGGCGTGCGCAACAGTGCCTCGCTCCCGGAACCGTGTGACGGGCGCACGTCGGGCGTCAGGCCGTGGGCTTCCAGCGCACGCGCCGTTCCCGCGCCCACTGTGGCGACGCGACCGTGCAGCGTGTCCGCACCAATGCCGAATTCCCGCATCGCGCGTAGCCCCCAGACCACCGCATTGCGGCTGATGAAAATCACCAGGTCGTAATCGCGCAACTGTCGCAACTGCTGTTCCAGGGCGCGATCTGTCACCGGTTCGATGCGCAGGGCGGCGAACTCGATCGCCCGGCCGCCGGCGGATTCGATGAGGGCGCACAAACCCGCCGCCTGATCTGCGGGACGGGTGACGAGCACCCCGGTCCCGTCAAGATCCATGCGCGGCAAAGGCGTCCGCGAGAATCGCCGCGGCGCCCTGGTCGAGCAACCGCTGCGCGGCCTGCGTACCCACTGCCTGCGGGTCGCTGCGTGACCCGTGCGCTTCGGCATACAGGATCTCGCTGCCGTCGGTGCGGCCGACCAATCCCTTGAGCGCCAGCGCATCATGGTCGAGCGACGCGAGCGCGCCGATCGGTACTTGGCAGCCGCCTTCTAAAACTGCATTCATGGCGCGTTCGGCGGTCACACAGGCGCGCGTCGGCGCGTGCTCGAGCGGCGCCAACAGGGCGGCAATATGCTGGTCGTCGCGGCGTGCTTCGATGCCCACCGCCCCCTGGCCAACGGCGGGAAGCGATGTGTCCGGACCGATGGGGGCGCGGATTCGATGTTCGAGGTCGAGGCGCGCGAGGCCGGCGGCGGCCAGGATAATCGCATCGAAGTCCCCGGCATCGAGACGCTTTAAGCGCGAATTGACGTTACCGCGCAAATTGACGATGTCGAGTTCCGGCCGCCGGTGACGCAGCTGGCACTGGCGCCGCAAACTCGAGGTCCCGACGCGGGCGCCGGCGGGCAGCGCCTCGAGGGTGGCGTAACGGTTGGAGACGAGGGCGTCACGCGGATCGGCGCGCTCGCAGATGGCCACGATCGCGAGCCCTGCGGGCAGCTCGACCGTAACGTCCTTCATGGAGTGCACGGCGATATCCGCGCGGCCGTCCATCAACCCCTCCTCCAATTCTTTCAGAAACAAGCCCTTGCCGCCGGCGGCGGCCAGTGGGGCGCCCAGCAACCGGTCGCCCTGAGTGGTCATTTTCACCAGTTCGATCGTGAGTCCCGGGTGATGGCGCAGCAATTCGCCGCGTACGAACTCGGCTTGCCAGAGCGCCAACGGGCTCTGTCGCGTGGCAATACGCAGCGGTTTCATGCGCCCCCGCCCGCGGTGGGGGGTCCCGGTCGGCAATTCGGGATATGTCTGTCGGTTTGGTTTCGTGCTAGGTTGACGATCATGAAATTACGCGCCCTAGTTTGGCTGTGGATCGGTCTGTGTATGACGGCCGCCCGGGCCGGCGGCCTGCCGCCGGCCGACGACCTCGCCGCCGCCGCCGCCCAGGCACAAAAGCGTGGCGCGCCGTTGGTGGTGATGTTTGAGACCGGCGAGTGTCCGTACTGCAAGGTCGTGCGGGATACCTATCTGGCGCCGCTCGTCGAAGACCCGCACGAGCGACGGCGGTTTGCGGTGCGCGTGGTGAATCTCGACGACGCGGCGCCGCTCGTCGATTTTCGTGGTCGCCGGTCCAGTCACGCGCAATTCGCCCAGGCCCAGGGCATCGACTTCGTCCCGACGCTCAGGTTTTTCGATGCTTCGGGAGCTGTTCTGGTACCGGACATGGTGGGACTCATGCTGGAAGACTTCTACGCCGCCTACCTGGCCGCCGCGATTGACGCAGCGCAGACCGAGCTCGCGCGACGGTCAGACTAGCGCCGCGTCCAGCGGCGTACCGCCGGCGTGTGCCGGCGACTCACGTCCAGTTTGTCGTCGGTATCCCGTAGCAGGACCCGCCAGCGGCCGGACGGTTGCTTTTCGATACCGCGAATGTAGTCCACGGCGACCAGCGCATTACGGTGGATGCGCAGGAAGCGATCCTTGAACTCTTCCTCCAGACTTACCAGCGAATCTTCAATCAGGTGCTGTTCGTTGCCGGTCTTGACGGTGACGTATTTGTTGTCCGCCATGAAGTAGATGATGTCCTGCACCGGTATCAAGGTGATCTGGCCGCGCATGTGGACGCTGATGTGGGTGCGTGCCGCCGGCTCCTCCTGAGCGCGGTTCACCTGCCGCAGCTGTTTGACGGAGACTTTTCTGGCTTTGTCCAACGCGCTTTCCAGGCGGTCCTTGCGGATCGGTTTCAGTAGGTAGTCGACTGCGTTCACCTCGAACGCTTCCAGGGCATGCTGGTCGTACGCGGTCGTGAAGATCACCGCCGGCGGCGTGTCCATCGACATCAGGTGCATGGCCGCTTCCAGCCCGTCCATGACCGGCATGCGGATATCCATGAGCAGGCAGTCCGGGTGCAGCGACATGGTCTTGTCGATGGCCTCGTTTCCGTTCATCGCTTCGCCGACGATCGCATGTTCCCCGATCTTGCTGATCAGTTCCCGTAACCGTGCCCGTGCAAGCTTCTCATCGTCTACGAGTAAAATCTTCATTTAGGGCTCTCCAAAAGCCGGATGCTGTACTCGTAACACCAATCTACCGTCGTTGTGTTCAATATACAACGTACCTGCGTCCCCGTAATAGTCGGCCAGTCGCCGGCGAATGTTCGCGAGCGCGGCGTCGCGTTCGGCCTCGTCGATGTCGGGGGTGTGGGGTGGCGCCGGCGCGCTCATGTCGATGTTGAGAACACCGCCTTTGACCGCGAGCCCGATTTCGACCTGTCCGCCTTCGGGACTGGTCTCGATGCCGTAGCGGATCGCGCTCTCGAGCATCAGTTGCAGTATCAACGCCGGTGTCTTGGCGGTGCGCGGAACGTTCTCGCTGTGCCAGGTCGTGTGGAGGCGATTCTCCAGTCTGAGCTTTTCGAGCTTCAGATATTTGCGTGCCACCTGCACCTCCTGGTGTACGGCGATCAACTCTTTGTTCTCGTCCAGCATCAGACGGAACAGATCCGCCATGTCCTCGATCGCCGATTCGGCGCGCGCCGGGGCCCGTTGGGTGAGGCTGGCGATGATGTTCATGCTGCTGAACAGAAAGTGCGGTCGGATTCGCTGACGCCGGATCTCGGCGCGTGCGCGGGCTTCGGACAGAGTCTTTTGCCGCGCCTCGTGGCGGGCAACGAAATAGCGCAGCGCCAAACCGTTGACGATGGCGCTTACCGTCAGATTCTGCCCGTGGAAGTATCCGTACCACACCGGCCGCGATGAATCGATGAAACCCGAGGCCGCGAGTAGCCACAATGCCGCTTCGCTCACCGCCCAGGTGACGCACAGCAGTAACAGGTAGGCCATGAGCAGTGAACGGCGCTCCGGCAGCCGGTTCAGATATCGCCGCGCTGTACACAGCACCACCGCGCTGATGAGCGCGATCCACTCGATGAAAACGGTGATCAGGAACAGATCCTTGAACAGGTTGGCGGTAAGCGGCGGGGTAATGATGGTCGCCACAATGGACAGGCAGGCTGCCAGTATGACGACGTTCAGAATGACTTCGCCGCTGCAGAAATCCGGCAGAAATCCGGAATCGGCGGCGTCGGCGGAGGCGTGCGTCGGGGCCTGGAGTTGCGAGTCCGGCAATGGGTCAACCACGAATGATGGGCATGCGCAATTTTACGTGGTACTTGCCCAATTGCTCGAAATTCTGCAAGTACGCCTTGCCGCCGAAGTGTCTGCTCAAACGCTCGGCGACGTTGTTTAAGGCGATGCGGTTACCGGTTCGATGTTGGGCCTGATTGGTGACCTCCGGAACCGGATTGGTGATCATGACGTTCAGGGTGTCCTGCTCCGACCACATCTCAATCTCGACGGTGCCGCCGGCGAAGCTCGGCTCGATGCCGTGATAGACCGCGTTCTCAATAAGCGGCTGGAGGGTGAGCGACGGAATCTGAGCGCTGCGCGGCACGTTGGAGGCGGTCCACGTGACCTGCAGGCGCTCACCGAGGCGCAGTTTCTCGATATCCAAGTACTGACGCGCCAATTCGCCTTCCACCCCGATGGGTACCATCTTGCGGGCGTCGGCGAGCAGCACGCGGAACACATCGGCTAAGTCCTGCAGTGCTTTCTCGGCCAGTTCCGGGTCAGCGCGGATCAGGCTCGCCACGCTGTTCATGCTGTTGTACAGAAAGTGGGGACGGATCCGCGACTGTAGGGCCTGCAACCGGTCTCGTTGTTGCGCTTCGCGCTCGAGTTCTGCCTGGTGAAACACGAAAATGTAGCGCAAGGCCAGTGCGCCGATGATCGCAGTGATGATCAGGGTGCGCAATAGCAACGAATTGTGCCACTCCGGCCATCGCTCGGCGGTGAGATTGAGTTCGTAGAGGAGCAGCAGCAACCCCTCACAGACCAGCGCCGCTGCTGCCAGTAGGGCCAGGAAAACGATCACACCGGCGGTCGCCAGATTCAGGTTGCGCACCGGTTTGGCGATGAACTTCAAAACCAGAATGCTGCTGATGGCGATCAGCAGGGCAAACGAGGCAATGAGCAGGAACTCGTTCCACGCGGCATGATTGAATTCGGCGTGGCGCGCGATGGTGAGAATGACGGCGATGCAAAACGCCACGATCAGCATGCGATAGGTGATTACAGCGCTGCCGAAATCCGGCAACCGCAGGCTGCGGTTCGGCTGGGTACGAAGTTCTAGAGCCATTTTGACGTCGAGCTGTGCGCGCGGGCGCGGTATCTAGAGTATGGTTTGCAAAACCGAGGAATACGGCAAAATTCCACACCAAGTCAAGGCATTAGGCTGGATACAGGGGTGCTGGGCAAAAAAAAACCCCCCAAACGAGTTTGGGGGGTGAGGTGACCTGATTCGGATACTAGGTGGGGGTGTCTGAGGAAGGTGTCCCGAACCAGGTATATTCTTGCCCAATCAGTTTAACGTGATCATGAGTCTAGGTCAGCCCCCTAGACCACGCAATCTCAGATCGATAGGCGGAGGCTAACAACGGACAAACGGATCAGGCGATATCCCTCTGATCCGGCGTAACTTATTGGTTTCATTTGCGCGTCTCGTCAGGCCCTTAATGTATACTGCGCCGTTTTCCGGGTAAAGCCAGATAAACCCAAAAAAGCATGTCGAAACGCAAACCCTGGGGGGGGCGCTTCACCGCTCCGACCCATGAGCTGGTCGAATCGTTCACCGAATCGGTGAGTTTCGATGCGCGGCTGTACCGCTACGATATCGTCGGTTCGGTGGCCCACGCGCGGATGCTCGCCCGCGCCGGGATTCTCACCGACGCGGAGCGCGACGCGATCGTCGACGGACTGGAGGCCATCGGCCGGGACATCGAGGCGGGTGCATTCGAGTGGTCCGCGCAGCTCGAAGATGTCCACATGAACATCGAAGCGCAACTGATCCGGCGCATCGGCGATGCAGGCAAGAAATTGCACACTGCGCGTTCGCGTAACGACCAGGTGGCCACGGACCTGCGCCTGTACGTGCGCGACGTGATCGATGCGGTGTGCGACGAGATCCTGCACCTCCAGGAGACCCTGCTCGGCATGGCCGCCGAGGAAGCCGAGACGATCCTGCCCGGGTTCACCCACATGCAGGTCGCCCAACCCGTAACCCTGGGGCACCATCTACTGGCGTGGGTGGAGATGCTGGAGCGCGACTGGGGGCGACTGGACGATGCGCGCGCACGAGTCAACATCATGCCGCTCGGGTCGGCGGCGCTCGCGGGCACCGGCCTGCCCATCGACCGGGTGTACACGGCCGAGCTGCTGCACTTCGACGCGCCCAGTCGCAACTCGCTCGATGCCGTGTCGGATCGCGATTTTATCGTCGAATTCGTCGGGCACTGCGCGTTACTGATGGTGCATCTGTCGCGCGTCGCCGAGGAACTCATCCTGTGGTCATCGGAGCCGTTCAAGTTCATCGAGATCGGCGACGCGTTCTGTACCGGTTCGAGCATCATGCCGCAAAAGAAGAATCCGGACGTGGCCGAACTCATCCGCGGCAAGAGCGCGAGAGTGGCGGCGCACCTGACCGGTCTGCTCATGCTCATGAAAGCGCAACCGCTCGCTTACAATCGGGACAATCAGGAGGACAAGCAACCGTTGTTCGACACCGCCGACACCGTGCTGGATTGTCTGCGCGTGCTGCGCAATATGTTGCCGGCGATTACCTGGAACCGGGACAATATGCGCACCGCCGCGGCGCGTGGATTTGCCACCGCCACGGATTTGGCCGAGTATCTGGTCGCCCGCGACGTGCCGTTTCGCGACGCGCACGAGGCGGTGGGCAACGCGGTCCGACATGCGATCGATCTGGGTAAGGACTTATCGGCGATGAGCGCCGACGAACTCGGTCGTTTCCATCCGGCGATCGGTGCCGACGTGACCCCGGTGCTGACGCTGGAAGGGTCGGTCCGGGCGCGCGCCCACGTCGGTGGCACCGCTCCGGAGCAGGTCAGCGGCGCGGTGGCCGCGGCCAGGCAGCGCATCGACCGCCGGCGCGGCCGGCCACCGGGATAACGCGCTCCCGTCGGGCGGCGCCGCGGCGAGACACGCGATTCGATGTGTAGTGTTTGTTACGATGAGAACCGGAGTAGCCAAGACCGGCGGTGGCACTGGCGTGTCCGCAGTGCGGCGAACCCCGCCGAGCCCAGGAGCGGCCGGGACACCGGGAATGAACGACAACTGAAAAACACAGGTGAACGAGTATGCGTTTCGATGGTAAGCGTGCGTGGTTGGCGGCGGTGTTAGGCGGCTTGTTCCTGGCCGCATGCGGACAGAAGGGGCCGTTGTACCTGCCCGAGAAGGAAACCGCCACGGCCCCCGGCGGGGGTGCGGGCGAAGTGGCGCAGGATCCGGCCGCCAATATCGGCAAGGATCGCGGTGGCGGTACGGACCTCGGTACGGATGACGAGGGCAAGCGGGCGCCGGAAGGCATACGCTACTGACGGTCCGACTTCGTTAAACGCCGTGGATTTCTTTGCCCGGCGCGACACCGCGCTTTATTGCGAGGACGTGGCGCTCGAACGCATCGCGCGCGAGGTCGGTACCCCCTGTTACGTATATTCCCGTGCCGCCATCGAGCAGGGCTGGCGCGCCTTTGACGAAGCGTTCGGCAAGTACCCGCATCTCATCTGCTACTCGGTGAAGGCCAACTCGAATCTGGCGGTCCTCAATCTGCTCGCCCGACTGGGCTCCGGGTTCGATATCGTTTCCGCCGGCGAACTGGAACGTGTACTGCGGGCGGGCGGCGATCCGGCGAAGACGGTGTTTTCCGGGGTGGGCAAGAGCGAGCGGGAAATCCGCAAAGCGCTGGAGTCCCGCATCCGTTGCATCGACGTCGAGTCCATCGCGGAGCTTGAGCGCGTCGACCGCGTCGCCGGTGAGCTCGGGCAACAGGCGCAGGTGTCGATCCGCGTCAATCCGGATATTGACGCGAACACCCACCCGCACATCGCGACCGGACTGCACGATGCCAAGTTCGGCGTGGATATGACCACCGCGCGGGCGGCGTACCGCGCGGGGGCGAAGATGCACAATGTGCTGGTCACCGGTATGGCCACGCATATCGGTTCACAGATCGTGGAGACGGCTCCCTTCATCGCTGCGCTGGAACGGTTGCTGCGGCTGGTGGAAGACCTCGAGGAGGAGCACATCGCCATCGAACACCTCGACATCGGTGGGGGGCTTGGGATCCGCTATCGCGACGAGGCCCCGCCAGCCGTGGCGACCTACGTGCAGGCGTTGATCGAAGCGATGCATGGGCGCGGTTTCGAGCTGCCCATCATCGTCGAACCGGGTCGCGCCGTGGTCGGCCGTGCCGGGGTACTGCTGACCCGGGTCGAGTATGTCAAACGGACACCCGCCAAGGAGTTCGCGATCGTCGACGCCGGGATGAACGATTTCCTGCGGCCGGCTCTGTACGATGCCTGGCAGGCCATCGTCCCGGTCAGCGAGGTACCCGGTGCCGAGCAGCGCGAGTTCGATGTCGTGGGGCCGGTCTGTGAGAACGCCGATGTATTGGGCCGTGCGCGCCGTTTGGCGGTGTCCGAGGGCGACCTCCTGGCGATTCGCGATGCCGGGGCCTACGGGGCGGTGATGAGCTCGAACTACAATTCGCGGCCGCGCCCGGCGGAGGTCATGGCCGACGGCGACGAGTATTACCTCATCCGGCACCGCGAAACTCTGGATGAAGTGTGCTCGGCGGAATCTATTCTGCCCGCTTGACGGGGTCGGCCGCGCCGGTCATGTGAGTCTGAGGCGGGACGGGGGCAGGGGCGTCACGCAGCTCGACGCACCCTCGCGGATCGCGGCATGCAGGACTTCGATGGCACCCAGGCGGCCAAAACTCTTGCGGTACGCCAGGGCCACAGTGCGGGTCGGTGGTTTCCCCTGGAAGCGGAGCACGCTCAACAGCCGCCGCGAGTATTTGTCCGCGCCGGCGGCGGTGCACGGCAACACCGTGATCCCGAACCCCGATGCCACCATGTGCCGAATGGTCTCCAGCGAACCGCCTTCGAGACGTCCCTGCTGCGGGGAACGGGCCGGGATGCATCCCGGGCAGGTGTCCAACACCTGTTGACGAAAACAGTGGTCGGGTCCGAGCAGGATGACATTCTCCCCCGCCAGAGTGTGGGCGCGTATCTGTTTCTTCTCGTTGATCGGGTGGTGGGCGGGCGCCACCACCACGAAGGGCTCCTCGTACAGCGGCACGACATCCAGGCCCGGCGCCGCGAAGGGCAGCGCCAGAATCGCCGCATCGATGGTATGGCCTTTGAGTTTCTGCGCGATCTCGCTGGTGTATCCTTCTTCGACGACGAGCGGCATGTCGGGGGCGCGTTTCTTCAGCCGCGGGATCAGTTCCGGATACAGGTAGGGACCGATGGTGTAGATGGCGGCGACGTTCAAGACGCCGACCAGGGGGTCCCGGCCGCGGTGCGCCGCGGATTTCAGGCGTTGGACGTGCTCCAGCACTTGGCGCGCCTGCGCGATGACCGCCGCGCCGACATCGGTAACCGTGACCGAGCGCACGTCGCGCTCGAACAACTGTACCCCGAGCTCATCTTCGAGCTTTTTGACGCCAATGCTCAGCGTGGGTTGACTGACGAAGCAGCGCTCGGCAGCGCGCCCGAAATGCCCTTCGTCGGCGACCGCGACGATGTAGCGCAGTTCCGTCAAGGTCACGAGCGCCGCTCTCCGGTTGAAGCTGCGCGCGCTAAGCGGCTACAGTCCACACCGGTAACGAAGCGGGACGGGCCGGCCCACGGGGACCTTCGCGCTTGACTCATGCGACGCATTGTAACCTGATAGTGAACGGCTATTGGCATGACTGACATCTTTGACTTTACCCCGGCGCCGCAGTACTTCGCGGTGATGGGAAATCCCGTGGCACACAGCCGCTCGCCGCCGATCCACGAGCAGTTTGCGCGCCAGTTCGGGATCCGGTTGGAGTATGCGCGGATTCAGGTCGACCCCGGTGGTTTCCCACAGGCGGTGAGCAACTTCGAGGCGCGCGGCGGCCGCGGCGTGAACGTCACCGTGCCATTCAAGAACGAAGCCTGGCAGTTGGCGGACGCATGTACGCCGCGTGCCGACCTCGCGCGCGCGGTGAATACGCTCAGCCTGCCGGGCGACGGCCGCCGGCTGGGCGACAACACCGACGGGGCGGGATTGGTGCGCGATATCGGCGGCAACTTGGCACAGCCCATCGCCGACCGGCGCGTGCTCCTGGTGGGGGCGGGCGGCGCCGCCCAGGGGGTGCTCGGGCCGTTGTTGGCCGAACACCCGTGCGCGCTGTGGATCGTCAACCGCACGGTGGACAAAGCCGAGGCGCTCGCCGAGCGCTTTGCCGCGCACGGCGCGGTCAGCGCGGGCGGATTTGCGGCGCTTGCCGGCCGGCGTTTCGACATCGTGATCAACGCCACGTCCGCCAGTCTGTCGGGGGCCGTTCCGCCACTGCCGGCGGACGTGTTCGCCGACGGTGCGCTCGCCTACGACATGATGTACGCCAACCAGCCGACCGCGTTTCTGTGCTGGGCGCGTGGGCACGGCGCGCGGCGGACCGCCGACGGGTTCGGTATGTTGGTCGAGCAAGCCGCGGAATCGTTCGCCCTCTGGCACGGCCACGCCCCCGAGACGGCGCAGGTGATTGCAGCGCTGCGTCCGTACGCCCCTAACGCAGGGTGACCAACTCCTCCGCGGCGGTGGGGTGGATGGCCACGGTGTTGTCGAAATCCGCTTTGCGCGCACCCATTTTGACCGCCACGGCGAATCCCTGAATGATTTCATCGGCGAAGTCGCCGACCACGTGGCAACCGACGACGCGTTCCGCATCCGTAACGGTCACCAGTTTCACCACCGTGGGCGACTTCCGGTCGAGCACCGCGTAGTACATGTTGGTAAACTGGCTCTGGTACACCTTCACGTCGTGGTCGCCGAACCGCTCGCGCGCCGCCTCCTCGGTCAGGCCCACGGTACCGATCGGAGGATGACTGAAGACCACGGTCGGGATGTCGTCGTAGTCGAGGCGGGCGTCGGGTTGGCCGCCGAACACGCGGTCGGCGAGGCGCCGGCCGGCGGCGATGGCCACCGGCGTGAGCGCGGCGCGTCCGGTCACGTCCCCCACTGCGTAGATCCCCCCGACGTTGGTGTTCTGAAACCGGTCGGTGGGGACGAAGCCGTCGGCATCGCGGATGACCCCGGTGCGATCCAGGGCCAGGGCCTCGGTGTTTGGCGCCCGCCCGATCGCCCACAGCACCGCGTCGTAGCGCCCCAGCACTTCCCCGGAATGCTGGCGAATGCCGATGCGGCCCTGCGCATCCCCCTCGAGCGCGGCAATCGTCACGCGGGTGAGGATGTTGATCCCGGCCGTCTCCATCTCTTCCATCACGGTCTCGCGCAATGTGGCGTCGAAGGTGCGCAGCAGCAGTTCCTTGCGCAGCACGACGTCCACTTCGGACCCGAGTGCACCCAGCACCCCGGCGAGTTCGGTGGCGATGTAACCGGCGCCCACCACCGCGACGCGCGACGGTTGCGACTCGAGCTCGAAAAAACCGTCACTGGTGATGCCGAGGTCGGCGCCGGGCAGGTCGGGCACGGTCGGTCGACCGCCGGTGGCGATGAGGACGTGCGCGGCGGTCAACCTGCTGCCCGCCACCTCGACGGTGCGCGGATCGACGAACCGCCCGCGGCCGTCGAAACGGGCCACGCCGGATTCCGCGAGCCCGCGATCGTAAATAGTGTTCAGCCTTGCGACATAGGCGTCGCGCGCGGCCTTGATCGTCGACCAGTCGAAGCCGCGACGCTCGATGTCGAAACCGTAGGCGCCGGCGTCGTGCAGCAATTCGGCAATCCGCGACGTGTTCCACATGACTTTCTTCGGTACGCAGCCGACATTGACGCAGGTGCCGCCGATACGTGCCGACTCGATGAGCGCCGTGCGCGCACCGTAAGCCGCGGCGCGGCGCGCGGCGGCGATACCGCCGCTGCCGCCGCCGATCACTACCAAATCGAAGTCATGCGCCATGGGGTTTCAGGAAAACCGGCCCGGTTTGGATTAAGAGGGGCGGACTTTACGTGCTAGAGTTGCCGTTTTTCAACCCGCAGGGTCCGCGCTGACGCATGAATGGACGTGTCATGAACCCGCTGCTCGATCTGTCCGGCCTGCCGCGCTTCAATGAGATCAAGCCGCAGCACGTAGAACCGGCGGTGGACGACGTGCTCGCCGACAGTCGTCGCGAAACGGCGCGCTTAGCGGCGCTCGACGTGCCACCGACCTGGGAAAACTTCGCCCAACCCATGGAAGACACGGCCGAACGCATCGCCCGCGTGTGGTCGCCCGTATCGCACTTGAACTCGGTGCTCGACAGCCCGGAACTGCGCGACGCCTACGAGGCGTGCCTGCCGAAACTGACCGCCTACTACACCGAGGTCGGGCAAAACCCGGGCTTGTACCGCGCGTATCAACGCCTGCACGAGAGCCCGGATTTCGCGCAGTTCGACGCCGCACAGCGGAAAATCATCACCAACGCGTTGCGGGATTTTCGCCTCTCGGGCGTCGACCTGAAAGACGCCGAGAAGCAGCGTTTCAAGGCCCTGCAGCAGCGTTTGTCGCAACTGGCGACGCGTTTCGAGCAGAACCTGCTCGACGCGACCCAGGGCTGGTCGCTTAACATCACCGATGCCGACGAATTGGCCGGACTGCCGCAAAGCGTCGTCGCGCTCGCCGCCCAGGCGGCCCGCGAGGGCGAGCTCGAAGGGTGGAAGTTCAGTCTCGACCTGCCGCTGTATCTGCCCTTCATGCGCCACGCCGAACGCCGCGACCGGCGCCGGGAACTGTATGAGGCCTTCGTGACCCGCGCCAGCGATCAGGGACCGCACGATCCTAAGCTCGACAACGCGCCGCTTGTCGAGGAGATTCTGAAGGCGCGCCATGAATCGGCCCGCTGTCTCGGGTTCGCGCACTATGCCGCGGTCTCTCTGGAGACCAAAATGGCGCGCGATGCCGGCCAAGTGGTGGCGTTTCTGGGTGAACTGGCGGCTCGCTCGAAGCCCGCCGCCGAGCGCGAACTGGCCGCCGTCCAGGCGTTCGCGGCGCGCGACGGTTGCCCGGAACTCGCGCCGTGGGACATTCCGTATTATTCGGAAAAACTCAAACAAACCACCTACGACTTCAGCGACGAAGACGTCAAGCCGTATTTCCCCGTACCACGGGTTTTGGACGGGTTGTTTACCGTCGTGCGACGCTTGTTCGGCATCGAGATCACGCCGGTTGCCGATGTCGAGGTGTGGCACGATGACGTACGCGTGTTCGAGATCAGCGAAACCGACGGTCCCGCGATCGGTCGCTTTTACGTCGATCTCTACGTGCGTGCGCACAAGCGCGGCGGGGCGTGGATGGATGACTGCATCGGGCGCAAGCGCCAAAGGGGGCGCGTCCAGGCGCCGGTGGCGTACCTGGTATGCAATTTCTCCCCGCCGGTGGACGGCCGGCCGTCGCTGTTGACGCACGATGAGGTCACTACCTTGTTTCACGAGTTCGGTCATGGTTTGCATCATCTATTGACGCGCGTCGACTATCTGGGGGTGTCGGGCATCAACGGCGTGCCCTGGGACGCGGTGGAACTGCCCAGCCAGTTTTTGGAGAACTGGTGCTGGGAGCGCGAAGCGCTGGACCACATCGCAGGTCATTTCGAGACTGGCGCGCCGTTACCGCAGGCGCTGTTGAACAAGATGCGCGCGGCCAAGAATTTCCAGTCCGGCATGCAGACCGTGCGCCAGATCGAGTTCGCGTTGTTCGACATGCGCCTGCACGCCGAGATCCATGAGGATTATGCGACCGCCGCGCGGCGCCTGCTCGAGGCCGTGCGCGACGAGGTCGCGGTGGTGCGGCCGCCGCCCTACGACCGGTTCGAAAACGGTTTTTCGCACATTTTTGCCGGCGGTTACGCGGCCGGGTATTACAGCTATAAGTGGGCCGAGGTGTTGTCGGCGGACGCGTTCTCCAAGTTCGAAGAGCAGGGGATTTTCAACCCCGACACCGGACGCGCTTTCCGTCAGACGGTTCTCGCACAGGGTGGGTCGCGGGACCCCATGGAGCTGTTCGTCGCGTTTCGCGGACGCGAGCCCACCGTCGACGCGCTGCTACGACACAACGGTTTGGAGGCCTAGCGCGCGGTTGCGCAAGCAACCCGAAGCGGTCCGCGTCCGCCACCGGTCGCGGCAGACAAAAGCCGACGACGTGCGCCCCCCGCCGCTGACCCGACAATGAACTATACTCTGAGTAGCAATGGCCGATCTGCCGGCCCGGTAGCCAGTCCTCCGGAGCCAAAATCGGAACCACATTCTTCTAAAGACGAGCAGCACGGACCGAAAATGACGAGACAGATCACTTCATCGCTGTGTTTGGGTATGGCGCTGGCGGCGTTGGTCACCGCGCCGAGCGCGTGGGGCGGAAAGTTGTACAAATGGGTGGATCAGGCCGGCAACGTCACCTACCAAGACCAACCCCCGCCCGAGGACGCCCAGGGTGTGGAGGAGTACCGCGACCCGGAGGCGCCGCGGGTGGCGACTTCGGCCGCCGCACAGCGTGCACCCGTCACCTTATACGCCATCGAGAAATGCGACGCCTGCGATCTGGTACGCCTGTTCTTGCAGAAGCGGGCGGTACCGTTCTCGGAAATCGACGTTTCCAAAGACCGCGATGCGCAGCAGGAGTTGCTGGACACCGCCGGACAGCTCGGCGTGCCCACGCTGATGGTGGGCAACACGCCGTTGGCCGGTTACAACCCGACCGGTATCGAGGCGGAGTTGCGTAACGCCGGCTATCTGCCGCCGCTCGAGAACGAGGACACGGCCGAGGAGCCCGCCTTCGAGGAAGCGCCCGAGACGCAGAACGCGGAAGTCGAAGACGGTGAAAACGAGCCGCCGGAGGTCGTCGCCGAACCCGCCGATACCACCGCCGGGAATTTCTAGCGAACGGCGCGGCAAGCGCGCGACCGTCGAGAACCCAATTCCGTAACGCCCACGCCGCGCCTGGACCTGGGTCTGGGCGTGCCAAGCGGCCCTATCGGGTTTCAGATCTCGGGCCGATCCCCTGTACAGCGTACGTCGGTCCGGGGGACGTACTCATCCCTGAGATCGTGTCGTCGTGATCGTGGCTCATACAAACCTCTTCTCTCGTTTCCTGGGATATAGCGGACCGGGAAAACGAGAAGAGGGATGTGTCGAGGTCGTGACGGCGGTTTGGCGATTGTATGAACTGAAAGGCCGGTCGGCGCCGCACGTTGCCCGCACGGGTCCCGACGGAGATCCGTCCTTAGGGTACGATGGCGAAGTTCGCCCGGGCCTCACGCCGTCTCGTCGGCGAGACCACATCGGCGAATTCACATGGACCCTGTGGCCACCGCCGACACAATGCGGCGTCTCGGGTGGGCCATGGGTGAAGACAATCCCCTGTGGGCGGATCAGGCGTGTGCTGCAACCGGACCGTACGGTGAATCGTCACTCAGGTAGCGAGGGCACCGCGATCCACAATCACGGCCGACGGCCGTGACGGCCGGGGCCGTGAACGGCCCCGGCAGGGTTTCAGCATGGCGTGGATTTCACGCACTACTCGTCGCGCGCCTGGAATGCCACCTCGGGCCCGCTCTGCGCTGACGCTTCGGCCTGCGGCCAGCGGAAATCCTCGCCGTAGTCGCTCAACCCGTCGGAGACGTACTGCTGCGGATCGGAGACCCACGGTGTGGGAAGGTCCTCTGCGGCGTGGGAACCGAAACTGATGAGAGCGGCCAGCATGCTCACCGATGTTTTTTTGCACAAAGTCATAAGCCACCTCGCGTTATTATGATGAAGGGAGTCCTTTTTTTACCGACCCAAGCCGGTTCGCGGCGGTGACTTATTGCCGTCGTCGGAACGCATTATGCACGCCGCCGGTGCAACTCCTTAGGCGGCGGGCGCATGCGCAACCCGGGCTAGCAAGCGAAGCGTCAGCCGGAGATTTCGACACCGGTTCGTCTTGCGCCCCACACCGTGAAAAGGGGTGTGGGGCTATGCACGGGCTGGCGTTGCCGGTGGCAAGAACGTATAAGGAGAGCGGAAACCCCGGCGCCCCGGAACGGGAGCGGGTGACACCGGGGGCGCGCACCGAAAACAGACACCGATGCAGCCCATCGTCTACGCGGAGATGAAGGCCGGAGAAGCGGCGTCGGTCTGCGCGTTGGCGCAGCAGGTGTTCGATGAATGGGTCGCGCCGGACTGCACACGTGAGGGGAAGGCGGAGTTCTCGCGTTTCGCGAATTCCAGCGCGATGGCAAAGCGGATGTGCGCCGGCGGATTCGTCTTGGTGGCCAGACAGGGGGGAAACCTGGTGGGGGTTTTGGAGTTCGCCCCGCCGGACCGTATGGCACTGTTATTCGTCACGTTGCGACGCCAAGGCATCGCCAGAGAGTTGTTGCGTCACGCCATTGAAAAAGCGCGCGCGATAAACCCGTCGCTCGCGAAGGTGACCGTCCACGCATCGCCGTACGCGCAGACGGCGTATCGGCGGATGGGATTTCGCGAGTGCGGCGAATCGACGACGGACCATGGAATCCGCTACATTCCCATGGAACTCCCGCTAAGCACGGCACCGTCTGACTGAACCCCGCATGCGTATCAGAGTCTTGCGGTGGCGGCATTGGAGCGGCGGTGCCCGGTAAAACCGGTTGCGGGCCACCGCGCGCCGCGTGTGGCGGGGCAATGTACGAGCGATCACAACGAAAGACGGTAGGGCCATGAAAATCGCGTCGTGGAACGTCAATTCTCTGCGCGTGCGTCTGCCGCACGTGCTCGACTGGTTGCAGGCGCAGCAACCCGACTGCCTATGTTTGCAGGAAACCAAGCTGCCCGACGACCAGTTCCCGGAAGCCGCGCTGCGTGAGGCCGGTTACCACGTCGTCTACTCGGGGCAGCGCACCTACAACGGCGTCGCTATCGTGAGCCGCAACGAGGCGCACGCCGTGGACGCCGGCCTGCCGGCGTTCAACGACGACCAAAAACGGGTGCTGGCCGCCACCTTCGGGTCGCTGCGGGTGTTGAACGTGTATGTGCCCAACGGTCAGGCGGTGGATTCGGACAAGTACCGCTACAAACTCGAGTGGTTGCGGCATCTACATGAGTACGTGGCCGCGGAGCTGGTTCGCTATCCGGAGTTTGTCATCCTCGGCGATTTCAACATCGCGCCGACGGACCGCGACGTGCACGATCCCGAGGCCTGGGCCGGCAAGGTGCTGTTCAGTGAGCCGGAGCGCCGCGCTTTTCAGGGTCTGCTCGACCTCGGGTTGCACGATACGTTTCGCCGCCTGGCACCGCAAACGCAGGCGTATTCGTGGTGGGACTATCGGGCTGCGGCGTTTCGCCGTAACCGCGGGTTGCGCATCGACCACATCCTGTGCAGCGAACCGTTGACGGCCCGCTTGACCGCCGCCGCGATCGACACGGCACCGCGTAAACGAGAGCGCCCGTCGGACCACGCACCGGTGAGTGCGGAGTTCTCCGCGTAACGCGGCGGCCGGCCGTACCCGTATCGAACCGGCCCCGCTGTGGGTTATCATGCACGCCACCAATGAGGATCGGTCCATGCGAATTGCGATAAAAACCTTAAGCGTCTCCCTCGTCCTGGTGCTCGGCCTCGCCGGCTGCTCGAGTACCCGCACGACCGCGGAATGGCGCGACCCGGCCGTCGATAAGCGTTACGCCAAGGTGCTCGTGATCGGTATCTGGAAGGACGCCGTGGCGCGCCGCAGTTTCGAAGACAAGCTGGTCGGTGAGCTGCAAAAACGCGGAGTGGCGGCGGAGTCGAGTACGCGGATCATGCCGGTGGAAGAGAAGGTCTCGCCGGAGACCGTCAAAGCCGCGATCGAGGGTAAGGGTTTCGACGGGGTCCTGGTCACGCACTTAGTCGGGGTGCGCGAGGAAGAAGTGCGCCAACCGGCCACCTATCGGCCGGTCGCGACACCGCGCTACCGCCGCATTTACCCGTATTACTCGCACGTCTACGATTACGTCTACGAGCCCGGGTATTACGAGCGTTTTCAGGTCATGCGACTGGAGACCAACCTGTACGATACGGGCACGGAAAATATCGTGTGGTCCATGCAGTCGGATACCGTCGAGCCGAACGCCACGCAGAAGGCCATCGATTCGGTCATCGAGCTCACCATCGAGACCCTGGAGTCGCAGAAGCTCATTTGAGTCTTAATCCCCGGGTGTAGGGGCGGGATAGGGATGGAAAGTGACCGGGCACCGCACCCCGGTTGCGGTGCCCGGTCGTAAAACGCGCCGTCAGGCGGCGCGCGGTGCGATCAGCGCATCGGACTTGGCGGACGCCTCCATAGCCCGTGCGGATTCCCCGGCGGCGGCCGCCGCGCGGGCCTGGAAACGCCACGCCAGCGGACTTTCCGGTTTGTGCATCAACCGCTCGTGCATCAGATTCTCGGCGAGCCCGTGCTCGCCGGCGGTGATCGCCGCGGCGATCAGGGTTTGGTTCAATGCATCGCGTTGGGCGTTGCTGCCGCCGAAGCGATGGGCGGTGGTGCGCACCGGTAACAGGTGTCCGACGGCGGTGGCGTAGTCGCGTTGCCCGAACGCCCATACCGCCTTCGTCACGGGCAGACCGACGCCGGCCGTCATCGCCGCGTTCTCGCCCGGTGCGTGCGCCGCCCGCTCCATGTCGGCGAGCAGTGCTTCGGCGGCCGCTTCGCGGCCCGCGCCGACGTACGCCATCATGGCGTGCCAGTCGTTGAAGGCATAGAAACCATTCTCGGTTGCGGCGAGCCCCTGCCACTGATCGGCGACCGCCGACCAACGATCGCCCGTGTCCACGCCCTGCACATGCAGGCGCCACAGAAAGGCGGTGGCGTCGATCAAGCCTAAGATAAACTCGACTTCACCGGGATAGATGTGAGTGTCGAAAATATCGAGCGCGCGATCGTATTCGCCGCGCTCCATGTGATACAGGGTCAAGTGCCACCAGTTGTGGAACGCGAAGCCGTTGTCCGGCGCCCAGTCTTCCTCGCGCTCCGTGTACCACTCGATCCCTTCGTTATAACGGTTCTGCATTTCCATGACGTGGGCCACCGCGTGGATCGCCCACGGGTCGCGGGAATCCCCGTCCAGTGCCTGGTGACCGTAGCGCTCCGCCTGCTCGAATTGATGGCATTCCTCGTAGCCGAACGCCTGCATGCCGAACAGGAAGGACTGGCTCGGATGGCCGGTATCGTAGTGCGGCAGTACGCGCGCGATGCGGTCGCGCAGGTTGATGGCGTCGCCGCGATAAAAGTCCACGAGATGGCCGCACTGCACGGCGAACGCGTCACGCGGGTAGCCCGCCGCGACGCGCTCCCAGGCGCTGCCGGCGCCGCTCAAGTCGCCGGCCAGAAAGCGTTGCAGTGCGCGTAGGTGGCCGCGCTCGCGCTCGTTGGCGGCCGGCCAGGCGGCGCGCGCCTGGTTCACGCTGGCCTCGATATCCGGAACGAAGCGGTTCTCCATCAACATGGCCAGCATCGCGCCGCGGAACACGTGACCGAGCGTGAAATCGGGCTGTAGCGCCAGGGCCTTGTCGATGGTGGCGACCGGGTCGCCGAAATAGCTGTGAAACTGGTACAGCGCCTGGTCGAACAGCGCCACGGCATCGGCGTTGCCGGTGGACACGGGGCAGCCGGTGCTGTCGGTTCTGGATACGGTCATGGGTCCTCGCCTCCTCTAAAGAACGGGAGCCACCGCACGGATGCGGCGGACGTTGATGTGCCCGGGGTGTACTTTTGTGTGAGGCGCGATTATGGGCGCGCGAGTGTTTCTGAATGATTGCCCGGCGCGGCGAGATTTGTTTCTTTTGTTTCTAAGGACCACGGCCTGCGGTCACCCGCGGGTGACCGGCGAGATCGCGGTGCAGGCGCACGTCGCGAAATCCGGCGGCGGCGAAGCGGGCGGCGACCGCCGGGCCCTGATCGAAACCGTGTTCGACGAGCAGCCGCCCACCGGGCTCGAGATGGTCCGGCGCCCCGCGGATGATCGCGGTCAACGCGTCCAGCCCGTCGGCGCCGGCGGGCAGCGCGGCGCGCGGTTCGAAGCACAGGTCGCCGGCCTCGAGATGCGGGTCGCCGGCGGCGACATAGGGGGGGTTGGCGAGGATCATCGCAAAGCGGCGGCCGGGCACCGCCTGGTACCAGTCGCCGTTGGCGAATTCGACATTAGGGGTGTGCAGGCGCCGCGCGTTGTCGCGCGCCACGGCCAGGGCGGCGGGCGAACAATCGGTGGCGGTAATCCGGCAGCCGGGCCGCTCGCGCGCCACCGCCACCGCCACCGCGCCGCTGCCGGTGCCGAGATCGACGATGCTGACCGCGGCGCCCGCGGGCAGGTGGGCGAGCGCGGTCTCGACCAACAGCTCGGTCTCCGGTCGCGGTATCAGCGTCGCCGGCGTCACACGGATCGGCAGGGACCAGAACTCGCGCTCCCCGACCAGATAGGCGATCGGCTCGCCGCGCGCGCGGCGCTCCACGAGCCCGGCGAAACGCTGCGCGGCGCCGGCGCCGAGCGGCGCCTCCGGTTCGCCGAGCAACCGCGCCGGCGTCCAGTGCAGACAGTGCGCCAACAGCACGCGCGCCTCGAGCACCGGCGCATGGGTGACCGCGCGCAACTGCCGGGCCGCGGCCGTCAGGGCGGCACGTGCGGTCATTGCCGCCGCCGGCGGAGTCATCCGCCCTCGGCGAGCGCCGCCAGCTGATCGGCTTGGTGTTCGGCGATCAAGGGATCGATCACCGGGTCCAGATCCCCGGCCAGCACTTCGTCCAGCTTGTACAACGTCAGGTTGATACGGTGGTCGGTGACCCGCCCCTGCGGGAAGTTGTAGGTGCGGATGCGTTCCGAGCGGTCGCCGCTGCCGACCAGGTTGCGGCGCGTCTCCGCCTCTGCGGCGCGCTGCTTGTGGCGCTCGGCTTCGAGCAGCCGCGACGACAGAATGGACAGGGCGCGGGCCTTGTTCTTGTGCTGCGAGCGCTCGTCCTGACACTCCACCACCACGCCGGTCGGCAAGTGGGTGATGCGGATCGCCGAGTCGGTCTTGTTGACGTGCTGGCCGCCGGCGCCGGAGGCGCGAAACGTATCGATACGCAGGTCGCTGGGGTTGACGTCGATGGCGTCGATGTCGTCGGCTTCCGGCAACACGGCCACGGTACACGCCGAGGTGTGGATACGCCCCTGCGCTTCGGTGTCGGGCACCCGCTGGACCCGGTGCGCACCGGACTCGAACTTGAGCCGGGAATAGGCGCCTTTGCCCTCGATGCGGCTGATGATTTCCTTGAAGCCGCCGTACTCCCCGGCGCTTTGGCTGACCACTTCCACTTTCCACCGGCGCCGTTCGGCGTACGCGGCGTACATGCGGAACAGATCGCCGGCGAACAACGCCGCCTCGTCCCCGCCGGTACCGGCACGGATTTCGAGGAAGATGTTGCGCTCGTCACTGGGGTCTTTGGGCACCAGGAGTTTTTCGATTTCGCGCTCTTCATCCGTGAGCCGGTCGCGCAGACGCCGGCTTTCCTCGGCGGCCAATTCGCGCACCTCGGGATCGGCATCCGCGAGCATGGATTCCGCCGCCGCGATTTCCTTACTGAGCGTTTCATAGTGTTTGTAACGCTCGACCACCCCACCGATGTCCGCGAGTTCGATGGACAGATCACGAAACCGCGCCTGATCTTCAATGACCTTGGGTTCGGACAAAAGCGCGCTGATTTCCTCGTGCCGCTCGACCAGGTGCTCGAGTTTCGACTGGATCGACCCTTTCATGGAAACGCTTTATTCTTTGCCGCCGCCCAGATTGAACAGCCGGCGTACCGCCTCCATCAAATCGTCGTCCGCGCCGGTGGTGTTCAGGGCGTTGCTCGGGGCGTGGGTGAATTTACGGGCGATGGCGCGCGCAAAGTAGGTCAGTACCTCGTGCGGGTCCTCGCCACGCTCGAGGCGCCGGCGCGCGCGTTGCAGTTCGTTGACGGTCAGCTCGTCGACGTGATCGCGCAGAGCGCGCAGGGTCGGCAGCGCGTCCAGGCTGCTCAACCAGCGCATGAACTGGCCGGTATGCACGTCGATGATCTTCTCCGCCTGTACGGCCGCGGCGCGCCGCGATGCCATGTTTTCTTCCGTCACCAGCTCCAGGTCGTCCACCGTGTAGAGATAGACATCCGCCAGCTCGCTGACCTGCGCCTCGATGTCGCGCGGCACCGCGAGGTCGACCATGAACATCGGCCGGCGCTTGCGTTTGCGCAGCGCGTCTTCCACCGCGCCTTTGCCAAGCAGCGGCAAGGTGCTCGCCGTAGAGGTCACCACGATGTCGGCGAGATGCAGGTGGGCCGGGAGCTCGGCGAGCGAGATCGGTTCCGCGCCGAAGGCGTCCGCCAACAGGCGCGCGCGCGATAGGGTGCGGTTCGCGACGATCATACGCTGCACACCGTTGTCGCGCAGATGGCGTGCGGTCAGCTCGGCGGTCTCGCCGGCGCCGACCAGGAGCACGGTCTGGTCTTCGAGGCGGGAGAAGATGCGGCTCGCGAGACACACCGCCGCGTACGCCACCGACACCGCCGCGGCGCCGATCTCGGTGTTGGTGCGGATCCGTTTGGCCACCGCGAAGGTTTGCTGGAACAGGCGGTTCAAGATCTTGCCGGTGGTGCCGAGCTGGTGCGCGGTGGAGAACGCCTCCTTCATTTGCCCCAGAATCTGGGGTTCGCCGAGGACCATCGAGTCCAGACCCGCGGCCACCCGAAACGCGTGACGCACCGCATGCTGATCCGGATACTCATATAAAAAAGGCTCGATGTCCGCCGCCTGAAGGTCGTGGTACTGGCACAGCCATTCGACCACGCCGCGCGGGTCCCATTCGTCCTGCCGGCAATAGATCTCGGTGCGATTGCAGGTCGAGAGAATGGCCGCCTCGCTCACCGCGCCGCGCGTGACGATGTTGCGCAGCGCGTCGTGCAGGCGTTCCGCAGTGACTGCGGCCCGTTCCCGGATATTCACCGGGGCGCTCGCGTGGCTGAGACCCAATGTGAGGAGATGCATGTCGTTACGGATAGGGCGCCATGCCCGTTTCTTAAGCGGCGATTTTAGCAAAACTCGCCCGCGGACCCCGCCGGCTCGGTGACGGTATCACCGTCAACGGGACCGTCTGTCCCGAATGTGCGGGTCGCCTCCCTGGGCGCTCAACACGGGAAACCAGGGCGATTTCAAGGTTCGCTGGGCGGTACGTAGCGGGAGTATAGGCTCGTGCCCTGGACCGGCAAACCGGCGCTGCGCTGGCGTTTCAGGCGCGCGGCCTCGCGCCCGGTGGCCACCGCGACCCAGACCCCCAGCGCGGCCGCGACCGCGCCGATGGCAAACAGGGCCCAGCGCCCCTCCTGCGCCCAATCCACGAGCGCCGCCCCGGTGCCGAGCAACACGCCGAGGGCGACGAGGGTGAGCGGCACCGCGACCAGGAACAACGACCGGCCGATGCGCAACAACGCGAGGCCGATGACGAGAAACGCACCGATCGCAAAGGTCTGCCCGGCAATGCCGAGCGCCAGCCAGTGGTCGACACTCAGGCGCGCTTGCGCGAATACGATCACCACCACCACCAAGCCGCCGACCACGCTGCGCTCGCGCGTCGACTTGGCGGCGAGCGTCGACCCACCGATCGCGGTGCCCAGTTCCTCGACTACGTACCCCAGCGTACGCAGCACGGTTTCCAGACCGCACAACACCAGCGCCGCGAGGGCCAGCGCCACCAGGGCATCGGTCCAGGCGAGCGGTAGACCGAGCACCGCCATGAACTGCGCGCCGCGCACCACGAACAGATCGAGCCAGCGAAACAGCCCGACCGTGTCCGGCCAGGCGGGGTACACGCGTTCCCAGGAATCCGCAGCGCCGACCGAGACGCTCAAAAGCAGCACCACGATGACGCCGAGCAGTGCATCGGTAAGGCTGCCGCCGTAGGCGACCGCCGGCGCGTCGCGCACGCGGCTCAATTGGCGCGCGGTGGGGCCGGTGACGAGAAGCGCCACAAAACCGGCCAGCGCGCCGCCGGTGACGATGAGTACCAGAAACGCGAACACGCTGGGGCGTCCTTCGCCGGTGAACTGCGGTGCCGCCAGCTCCGGCGTGGCGACCATCAGACCGATGACCATGCCGGACAGGCTCACCGCGAGGAGCACGGCGGCGATCAGCCCGCGCGGGCGGGCGGTGTGCGCCACCGGCATCTTCAGCGAGAACGCCGCCATGGCCAGCGCCAGCAGGCCCCACGGCAGTTCGCCGCCGAGCGACATGATGCGGTCATTGCCGAGCGACACGGTCAAGCCGCCGCCGAGCACGACCGGAAACAGTTGGCCGAGCGTCAGTCCGCCGCCGAGCCATGCCGCCGCGGCCAGCGCGCCCCAGAAAACGGCGTGTGGCGCCGAAGCCGCGGCCCCTTGGCGCAGTGCGGCCGCCGCCGGGGCCAGCGCGGCAAACGCCCACACCGCGCCCGACTGGGTGTCCAGCAGACGTCCGATCATCAACACGGAAAGCGCCGCCATCCCGATGAGCAGCATCAACGCCAGACCGTACAGCGGCAACGCCCCCGACCAGCCAAGAAATTCGCGCGCGATGCGCGGCAGCGTGTCGCCGTGGTAGCGCAGGCTCAACCACAGACTGCCGAGCGCCAGGGTGCCGCCGCCGATCACCGCACCGATCACGACCCACAGGTAGGCCGGCACCCAACCCCAGCCTGCCGCGACCCCGATACCGACGACGGTCATCAACCCGGTCGAACCGGCGATGTGGTGTGCGGTCAGTGCGCCGGGCGGGCAACGCACGAATTCTTGTGCGTCGTGCCGGTGCGAGGCCGGGGTGGGGGCGTTGTGGTCGAGGCGGAACACGCCGAGCGTCAAGAACTTACCGTAGAACCGAAAGCCCATGACGAAAACGGCGAGCGCCAGCACGATGAGGACCACGGTGATCATCGCGCGTTCACTACCGCCGTCGGACCGGCGCGGCGGTCGCCGTCAAGGGGTGTCACGGTCTTATTAAATGTCGTCAATGGATGGTCTTTCACGCGCAAAATCCTATAATCTAAGCACTGTCCGGGCAATTTTCACCTACACATTGTGGTGTATTGAAGCAAATTTCCGATCTTTGCTGTCTTAAACTTCGAAACCCGGGCTGAAACCTCGAGATTATTGTGCGAAAAATCGTCCTAACCGGCGCGCTGGCGGCTCTTGTCGGAGCCACGGGCTGCGCACGTTTGAATGCGCCGGCAACGCTGCCGGTCGACGTCCATCATGCCGCACAGCCGGCGGTGACGGAATCGGCCGAACCGCTGCCGGCCGTGGCGCTGTCGGCCGAGATTCTGTACGACATCCTGCTGGCCGAAATCGCGGTACGGCGCAACGAGTTGGCGGTGGCGACGGAGGCGTACGCGCGCGCCGCGGCGAACACGCGCGATTATCGTCTCGCGGAACGCGCCATGCAGGTGGCCATGCGCGCGCGAAACTTCGATGTCGCGTTCGAGGTGGCGACCCTGTGGAACGAGTTGCAGCCCGGCACGGTGCCGGCCATGGAAGCGATGGCCGTCGCGCAGGTGGCGAGCAACCGTTTGAGCGAGGCGAAACAGACCTTCACCGAGCTGATCCGCCGCGCCGAACCCAACGTCGGCGCCATGTACCGGCGCGCGGCCGATCTGTTGAGCCGCCAGACCAACGCCGACGGCGCGCTCGCGTTGATGGACGACCTGGTGGCGCTGAACGCCGACGACGCGGAGGCGCACTACGCACAAGCGTATCTCGCCGACCGCCTGAAACGGCCGTCACTGGTGGTGCAAGCGATCGACCGGGCGCTCGCGCTGCGCCCGGATTGGGAGGATGCGGCGCTCGCCAAGGCCGCGCACCTGCTGGCGCAAAAGAAGACCGAGGAGCTCATGGCGTTTTCCGAGGCCTACCTCACCACGCATCCGAACGCCAACAAGCTGCGCATCCAGTACGCGCGATTTCTGGTCGAACAAGGCGCCCAAGAGAAAGCCCTGGCGAATTTCAAAACCGTCATCGAGCAGCAACCGGCCAATTCCGACGCGATGTTTGCCGCGGCGTTGATCAGCATTCAACTCGACCGTATGGAGGAGGCCGAACAACTGCTCGAGCAGAATCTGAAACTGCGCCCCGGGAACGACCAGGTGCACCTGTATCTCGGTCAGGTTGCGGTGGAGCGCGAGGATTTCGAGAAGGCGGAAAGCTGGTACCAGCGCATCAAGGGCGGCGATTATTTCTTCGAGGCGCAATTGCTGCTCGCCGACGTGTACGCGAAACAGAACGACTCGGATAAAGCGCTCGAGCACCTGCGCAGCCTGCAGCCCGACAGCGAAGACCAGCACGTGCAATGGATCCTGCGCCAGGAACAGGTGTTGCGCGAGACCAAGAACCTGGCCGATGCGAAGGTGGTGCTGGACGACGGGTTGGACCGCTTTCCCGAAAGCACGGAGTTGTTATACGCGCGCGGCCTGATCGCCGCACAGCTCGACATGGTCGATCTGCACGAGCGCGACATGCGCAAGCTGCTCGCCAAGGACCCGGAGAACCCGCACGCGCTGAACGCGCTCGGCTACACGCTCGCCGATCTCACCGACCGCTATCAGGAAGCCTATACGCTGATCGAAAAAGCGCTGGCGCTGCGTCCCGAGGATCCGTTCATTCTCGACAGCATGGGTTGGATTCAGTACCGGCTTGGTAACTACGACCTGGCCATCGAATACCTGCAAAAAGCGCTGTCCAAGCGCGAGGACGCCGAGATCGCCGCGCATCTCGGCGAAGTGCTGTGGGCGGTGGGCCAACAGAAGCGCGCCGAGGCAATTTGGGAACAGGCGCTCGAAAAGTCGCCGGAAAACGAGACGCTGCTGAGCACCATCCGGAAGCTCAAGAAGTGATTCCGAAACGCTGGGTGCAACCAGTCCTGGCACTGGGACTGGTGCTCACCGGCTGCGCGGTCACACCGGATCGCGCGCCCCCGGAGACCCCCCCCGAGCAGACGTGGCGTATCCGCGCCGCGCGCTTGAGCGACATCGAAGCGTTCCGCATCAACACCAAGCTCGGCGTGAGCGCGCCCGAACGCAGCGGCCAAGGCACGATGGTGTGGGAACGGAGTGACGCCGCGGACCGCATCGACGTTTTCGGACCGTTGGGTTCCGGGCGCGTGGTGCTGACCCGCGACGCGGACGGCGCGCAAGTGCGCGACGGCGATGCGGTGTTCACCGCCGACAGCCTGGAGCAGGCGTTGCTCGACGCCACCGGCTGGCGCATCCCGTTTGCCGAGATGCACTACTGGGTGCGCGGACTGCCGGCGCCGGCGACGCCGTACACCCACCAACTCGATACCGATGGACGATTGCGCACCCTCGAACAGGCCGGCTGGCGCATCCGCTACGACGACTACCGCACGGCCGCGGACTACCAGTTGCCGCGTAAAATGACGCTCAAATTCTCGTCCGCGGCGCCCGGCGGGCAGCCGGCTGCGGAGGTGACGGTCAAGCTCGCCATCAAGGCCTGGCGCCTGTCCGGAGGCGATTGACAGGCGCACCGGTGCCCGCTCAAAATACGCGGTTTTCGCGCGACCGAGGCCTTGTGTTTCGACGTATTCCGTAGGGCGAGGCTAACCGGGATTCGAACGACTCCGTTGGGGTGTAGCCAAGCGGTAAGGCACCGGATTTTGATTCCGGCATGCGCAGGTTCGAATCCTGCCACCCCAGCCATTATCAGTATCTGAACAAGAACGACGCACGCGAGGAACGCTCTTGCCGCTCGACAATCTGGCCCTGTTCACCGGGAACGCAAACCCGGATCTGGCCGCGTGTGTGGCCAAGCATCTCGGCGTGCCGTTAGGCAAAGCGCAAGTCGGGCGCTTCAGCGACGGCGAGGTGATGGTCGAGATCATGGAGAACGTGCGCGGGCGCGACGTTTTTGTGGTGCAGTCGACGTGCAATCCGGCGAACGACAATTTGATGGAGCTGGTGATTATGATCGATGCGATCCGCCGCTCCTCCGCCGCGCGCATCACCGCGGTGCTGCCGTACTTCGGCTACGCGCGCCAGGACCGCCGGCCACGCACCGCGCGCGTGGCGATTACCGCCAAGGTGGTAGCGCGCATGATCGACGGTTCCGGCGCCGACCGGGTATTGACCATGGATCTGCACGCCGATCAGATCCAGGGGTTTTTCGATATCCCGACCGACAACGTGTATGCGTCGCTGGTGTTGTGGGGTGAGTTGTACCGCCACGAGCCGGATAACTTGCTGATCGTGTCGCCGGACGTCGGCGGCGTGGTGCGGGCGCGGGCGATGGCCAAGCACATGGGCGCGGATCTGGCGATCATCGACAAGCGCCGGCCGCGCGCCAACGAGGCGAAGGTGATGCACATTATCGGCGAGGTGGACGGTCGCTGTTGCGTGATCACCGACGACATGGTGGACACCGCCAACACCCTGTGCGAAGCGGCCGAGGCGCTCAAAGAGGCCGGCGCCGAGCGTGTGTCGGCGTACTGCACCCACCCGGTGCTGTCGGGTCGGGCGGTGGAACGCATCAGCGAATCGGCGCTGGACGAGATCGTGGTCACCGATACGATTCCGCTGCGCGACAACGCGCGGGCGTGTACCAAAATCCGTCAGCTCAGCATTGCCGAGCTGTTGGCCGAATCCATCCGCCGCATCGCGGAGGAGGATTCGGTGAGTTCGCTGTTTATGGATTGATCAGGCGCGCACGCCAACGCAGCGCGCCGCAGAGGAGAATGTCATGAGTATAAATTTTGAATTGGAAGCGCGGCATCGCGACCAAAAAGGGACGCCGGCCGCGCGCCGGTTCCGCCACGCGGGCCAGGTGCCGGCGGTGATCTACGGGGCGGGGGGCGACAACGAGAACCTGCTGCTCGACCACAACGAGCTGAAGCACCAGCTTGCGGTGGAGGCGTTTCATTCCGCGATCATCAACATCAAGACCGACAACGGCGTACAGAAGGCGATCGTGCGCGACATACAGATGCACCCTTACAAGCCGGTGGTGATGCACGTGGATTTTCAGCGTGTCAGCGAAACCGAGGAGCTGCGCATCAACGTGCCGCTGCACTTCGTCGGCGAGGACGACTGCCCGGGCGTGAAGCTCGAAGGCGGAATCGTGGCGCATATGGTGACCGACGTCGAGGTCATGTGCTTGCCGAGCGCGTTGCCCGAGTACCTGGATATCGACGTCAGCGGCCTGCACCTGCACGACTCGCTGAACTTGAGCGATATCAAACTGCCCGAGGGCGTCGAGCTCACCGCCCTGGCGCACGGGGGCGAAGACCAGCCGGTGGTGTCGGTATTGGCGCCGAAGGTGGTCGAGGAAGAAGAGGTGGAAGGCGAAGAGCTCGAGGCCGAGGAACTCGAGGCGGCCGGCGAAGCGGTCGAGGCCGAGGAAAGCGAGGAGGAGTCCTCCGACTGATCCTAAGCGGTGCGGCGGCCGCTGTTCAGTCGGCGGCCACCCCCGCGGTCGGAGTCCGAGCGTGGAGACGGCCATCAGTCTGATCGTCGGGCTCGGCAATCCCGGCGAACGTTACGCCAACACCCGGCACAATGCCGGGTTCCGTTTTCTGGACGCTGTAGCCGGCGATCTCGGCGCCACGTTCAGTCACGAATCGCGCTTCGCGGGGCGGCTGGCGCGCGGCACACTCGCCGGGCGCGCGGTGCGCCTGTTCGCCCCCGATACCTTCATGAACCTGTGCGGGCCGGCGGTGGCGAAGCTCGCGCGCTTCTACAAAATTCCGGTCACCGAGATGCTCGTCGCTTACGATGAGCTCGACCTGCCGCCCGGCACCGTGCGCCTCAAAGTCGGCGGCGGCCACGGCGGGCACAACGGACTCAAGAGTCTGTTCGAGGGCCTGGGCTCGCGGGATTTCGTCCGCCTGCGCATCGGTATCGGCAAGCCGGAGCGCACCGCGCGCGGCGGCGACTACGTGTTGAAGCCGCCGACTGCGGACGAAGCCGGACTGATCGACGCGGCGATCCGGGCCGCGCGTACGGAACTGCCGCACATCATCGCCGGTGAGTTCGGCCGCGCGATGAACGTGCTGCACACGCGGGACAACAACGACGGCGGCGACTGACCGCTGTCTGAAATAAATAAGGGCTGCTCTAAGTCATGGGATTTCGCTGCGGCATTGTCGGGCTGCCGAACGTCGGCAAGTCGACGCTCTTCAATGCGCTCACCAACGCCGCCGTGCAGGCGGCGAACTATCCGTTCTGCACCATCGAACCGAATGTCGGCAAGGTACCGGTGCCGGACCCGCGGCTGGACCGCATCGCCGGGATCGCGCGGCCGCAACGCGTGGTACCGGCGACCATGGAGTTCGTCGACATCGCCGGGCTGGTCGCCGGTGCAGCGAAAGGCGAGGGACTCGGCAACCAGTTTCTCGCCCACATCCGCGAGGTCGACGCGATCGCGCATGTGGTGCGCGGTTTCACCGACGACAACGTGACCCACGTCGCCGGCCGCGTCGACCCGGAAAGCGACATGGAAGTGATCGACACCGAACTCCTGCTCGCCGACCTCGACACCGCGGAGCGCGCCGTTGCGCGCGCCGACAAGGCGTCCAAGGCCGGCGACAAAGAAGAGATCAAACGCCGCGTTCTCTATACGCGGGTGCGCGACGCGCTGGATCAGGGAACGCCTGCGCGCGCTTTGGCACTCGATGCGGACGAACAAGCGCTGATCGCACCGCTGTGCCTGCTGACCGGCAAACCCGTAATGGTGATCGCGAACCTCGACGAAGCGGGGCTGCGCGACGGCGGGATCGTCGCGCGGATTGCCGCGGCGGCGGAGAAGACGTCCGCCGTATGCGTGCCGGTGTGTGCGGCGGTGGAGGCGGAACTCGCGGAACTCGACGACGCGGACCGGCGTGAGTTCCTGGATGAACTGGGGCTCGAAGAGCCGGGGCTGAACCGCGTCATCCGCGCCGGCTACGCCCTGCTCGGTCTGCACACGTTCTTCACCGCCGGCCCCAAAGAAGCGCGCGCCTGGACCGTGCCGATCGGCGCCACCGCGCCGAAGGCGGCAGGCGTCATCCACACCGACTTCGAGCGCGGCTTCATCCGCGCCGAGGTGATCGCCTACGACGATTTCGTGGCCTTGAACGGGGAACAGGGCGCCAAGGAAGCCGGCCGCCTGCGGCTCGAGGGCAAGGACTACGTCATCCAGGACGGCGACGTCGTCCATTTCCGGTTCAACGTGTGAGCCGGGCTCCAAAGACGACCAAATTGCGCCGCGCCCGGTTCTCCGGTATCTTCCCGCTCCCCGTGGCTATGTAGCTCAGGCGGTTAGAGCACGGCACTCATAATGCCGGTGTCGGTGGTTCGAGTCCACCCATAGCCACCACACCTCTCCTCATTGTTTCTAATTATCTCTATATTTTCCATATAGTTAGTGCTACTCTGACCTCCGCGTAATTCCTCTTTCCTCATGAGGTTTCACTATGGCAGGTATCACCAGGGTATCACCAGAGAAAATCCCTTTCACCAAAACCGGTATTGCCCGGTTGCCGACCAAGGAGGCGCGGTACTACGTCTACGACAAAGGACACGCGGAAAGTGTGAATGGCTTGTTGGTCTCTGTATCTCCTTCGGGGGTAAGGTCATTTCAGGTTTACAAGAAGTTCAAAGGCCGACCAAAACGGGTGACCTTGGGACGGTTCCCCGGAATGACGGTTTCCCAAGCACGAAAACACGCAGTGCGCGTGATTGGAAAATTAGCGGACGGCATCGATGTGGTCCAGGAACGACGTGCCGAACGAGATCGAGGCGTGACTCTCTGTCAGGCTCTCGATGACTATTGCGCCGACCGTAAACTGCGCCCCGCAACCGAGAAAATGTATCGGGACCGAGTAACTCAGTACTTGGGCGATTGGTTAGATCGACCGTTGGCCTATATAACACGCGAACGAGTAGCTAGGCGCCATCGCAGAAACTCAGAAAAATCCGAAACCTCCGCAAATAAAGTGATGCGCATACTTCGGGCGATTTTCGAGTACGCGTCGGGAGAGTACCTTGACGACGAAGGTAAATCCCAATTCCCCGATAACCCGGTTCGCCAGTTGTCGCATAAGCGGGTCTGGAACAAGGAATCTCGGCGGTCCGGTCGAATTAGAGAACAAGACCTAGCTGATTGGTTTGGCGCAGTAAACGCCCTTGAGTGTTGTTTTGCACCCAAAACTGACCCGGGAGTTGCATTGAATACTGACCCGGTTTGAGAGCCGGATTATGGCTCAGGGTTTAGATCGTTTTCTAGTTTTCGTCTCCTGTTGGTTTTGGGTTGAGCTGTGTTTGAAGCGGTAGCTGTCGTTGCCGGTTTCGACGATATGGCAGTGATGAGTGAGCCGGTCGAGGAGCGCGGTGGTCATCTTCGGATCGCCGAAGACAGAGGCCCATTCCGAGAAGGCCAGGTTGGTCGTGATCATGACCGAGGTTCGCTCATAGAGTTTGCTGAGCAGGTGGAACAGGAGCGCACCGCCGGTTTGCGAGAACGGCAGATAACCGAGTTCGTCGAGGATCACGAGGTCGGCATGGACGAGCCGATTGGCGGTGTGACCGGGCTTGCCATGGGCTTTTTCTTGTTCGAGCTGGTTGACGAGCTCGATGGTGGAGAAGCACCGGACCCGCAGGTGGTGGTGCATGATGGCCTGGACGCCGATGGCGGTGGCGAGATGGGTCTTGCCGGTGCCGGGCCCGCCGATGAAGACGACGTTATGGGCGTGTTCGGCGAAGTCGCAGCCGTGCAGTGCCATGACCAGTTTCTCGTCGACGGCACTCTCGGGGAACTCGAAGCCCGCCAGATCGCGGTAGGCCGGGAACCGGGCGGCCTTCATCTGATAGTTGATCGAGCGCACCTCGCGCTCACTGACCTCGGCCTTGATCAGGTCGTTGAGTAGGGGTTCGGCCCGTTTGTAGGCGGGCCCCTGCTGCTCGGCCAGTTCCGAGACGGCCTGGGCCATGCCGAAGAGCTTCAGACCCTTCATGGTGGTGATCATCGCGTCAGCCGACATGGCGCCGACCTCTTAAGTTATCGTAGCGGGTGACGTTGGCCTTCGGTTCCTCCGCCAGGGTCAGACGCGGAGGTGTATCGATCCGCGGTGGTGCTTCCACTTCGAGCAGCCGGCTTAATAGGTTCAAGATATGCGGTTTGGAGATTGTCCCGGATTCGAGCGCCAGTTCCACCGCGCAAACGACGGCGTCCTCGGCGTGGTGCAGCACCAGGGACAGGATCTCCACCATCTCCCGGTCTCCGCCCGGGCGTTTGAGCAGGATGCACTGCAGGCGCTTGAAGGCAGTGGGCAGCTCGGTGAACGGCGCACCGTTGCGTAGCGCCCCCGGCTTGCGCTGCAGCACCGCCAGGTAGTGGCGCCAGTCGTAGATCGTGCGCACGGGCTTATCCCGACCGCGACTGAACACCCGGGCGTGCTCGGTGATGATCCGGCCCTCGGCGGCGATCACGACCCGGTCGGCGTAGGCACGCAGGCTCACCGGCCGGTTGGCGAACGAGGCCGGCACGCTGTACCGGTTGCGATCAAAGGTGACCAGGCAGGTCGGCGAGACCCGCTTGGTCTCCTCGACAAAGCCGTCGAACGGCGGCGGCATCTTCATCAGGTGCGCCTGTTCGTCGGTCCACACCTCGGCAATCGTGCGGTCGGTCTGTTCCGGATGGCGGATCTGATCCCACAGCGCCAGACAGCGACGGGTCAGCCACTCGTTCAGCGCCGCCAGATCGGCGAACTTCGGCACCTCGTGCCAGATCCGGGGGCGCGCATCGCGTACCTGTTTCTCGATCTGGCCCTTCTCCCAGCCCGCCGCCGGCGTACAGAACTCCGCCTCGAACAGAAAATGCCCGGTCATCGCACGGAACCGCGCATTGACCGCCCGGGCCTTGCCGCGGCCGACCTGATCCACCGCCGTCTTCATGTTGTCGTAAATCCCGCGCTTCGGCACGCCGCCGAGCTCGGAGAATGCCTGGTTGTGCGCATCGAACAACATCTCGTGGGTCATCGACGGATACGCCCGCAACACAAACGCCCGGCTGTGACAGAGCTTGAACTGCGCCACCGAAAGCTTCATCCGTTCCCCACCGATGACCGCCCAGTCCTCGCTCCAGTCAAACTGGAACGCCTCTCCAGGCGCGAACACCAAGGGCACATACGTGCCCCGGCTCGTACGGGCAGCCTCCTGTTGCTGCTGCCGCCACAACCGGGCAAAGGCACAAACCCGGTCGTACGAACCCCGATACCCCAAAGCCACCAGATCGCCATACAGTTGCCTCAGGTTCCGCCGATGCTTGCGGCCCCGCGTCGACTCCCGCTCCAGCCACGACGCCAGCACCTCCGCGTACGGATCCAGCTTGCTCGGACTCTTGCGCCGCGGATACTTCGGCTCCAGTTGCCCGTCCTTCAAATACTTACGAATCGTGTTCCGGGAGAGTTGCGTGCGCCGGGTGATCTCGCGAATCGATAAACCTTCACGAAAATACCAGCGCCGAATCACACTGACTAACGCCACGTCTATCACTCCTCATATCTCCCGCACAATCAGCAGGAGTCGGGTTTACACGTGGGTCAAAATTAAATGCAAATACCTACCCAAAGTGGGTCAGTTTTAAATGCAAATCAACACATCTGGAGCTGGAATCCGTACAAGGTAATACCTATCACTATTCCGTTCCGCCCGTACCAACACAACCCGGACTGGGATGGAAGGGGGAACGGGTGCGCGGGGCTTACAGCAACGGTTGGCCCAGAGAGCAGTCCGCTGCGTTTCAAACGTTTGACGAAGCCCTGGCCTGGACCGAACAGCAAGCGGCCACGCCAGGATGGCATTGGGCTCATCCGAACCTGATCGTCTCAGACGACTTGCAGCAATACAAAGAGGGAATCATCGACGGTAAGATTTGGCGATACTACGCCCACAGGTTGCCTTTCTTCCAGAATCCGGGTCCTTCTGGAGGTAGCGGAAGTTGTAGCGCATGGACGCCCGGCGTGGTCGAGTCCCGATTCGGTCCCGGTGATCAACATTATACGTACGGTTTGGATCACATGTTTCCCGATCCTTTGGTGATCGCAACAGCCGGGTTCAACAATTGTCTCGTCAGTGGTGTTTATTATCGTGTAAAGGGGTTTCCCCTGTTGCGCGTTGTTCAGGTGGACATTCCGAACGCGTGCCCGCCGGACTACACCCCGTCCGGTAGCGTTTGCGTGATCACGGTCACTGAGGTCATTCTGGCCGTGGACGGTAATCCCAAGGAGCTCGGTGGGAGCTGCAATAACAAGTTCAACCCCTGTAACGTCGCGACCGGCAACAAATACGAGTCCGAGACGGACTACAGTGCGACGAATGGGCTCGCGTTTGTGCGCCACTACAACAGCCAGGACACCCAGAACCGGGGCTTGGGCGTCGGTTGGACCTCGAACCTGCATCGCTCTCTGGAGCTGAGTGGCACGAGTCTGACGGTTCGACAGGCCGACGGTCGGGGCGAGCCGTGGGTCAACAATGCCGGGACGTGGACCGGTGATCCCGACACGAACCTGCAGCTCACCGAAGACGCGGCGGGCTATACCCTCACCATGCCGGACGACCGCATCGAACGGTATGACCTCAATGGTAAGTTGATCTCAGACACTACGGCCGCCGGGCTGACCACATCCTACGCCTACGACACCAACGGGCGCCTAGAGACCGTGACCGGTCCGTTTGGTCACAGCCTGACGTTGGGCTACGACCCCGCCAACGGATGGTTGGACACCCTCACTGATCCGGCCGGCAACGTGTACCGCTATGAGTACACGACTCAAGGCAGTTCCTACGTTTTGAGCGAGGTCACGTATCCGGACGAGACCCCGGGTGACAACACCGACAATCCGAAACGGATCTATCACTACGAAGACCCCAACTTCCCGGATTTCCTGACCGGCATTACCGACGAGAACGGGGACCGGTTTGCGACATTTGCGTATGGGGCGGACGGTCAAGCGATCTCGACGGAACACGCCACCACCGACAACCCCGGCCCACAGGAAAAATACCAGTTGAGCTATTGATTATGCAGGCAATGATAAAACTACGACCACCGTCCATTCGATTTTTCCCATACGCATTGGGACTGGTTCTAGCAGCGGGAGTCATCCTCTCCGGACAGGCACTGGCTCACCACTCTAACCACGGCGGTATAAGCATTCCAGCATCCACGAAACCGATTACGGCGGCATCCCTTTGGCGCTGGCACGCCAATAACTACAACGAATGCAACGCACAATCCTCCCGCGATGCGGCCACCTGCTATTTCAAGTTGAAGGGATACATTCCGAACCACATCAACTACGAGGGACCGCCGTTTTACCTCGAGCCTGGCAGTAGAAATAGTGAGATTTGGGCGGTCAAACACCGAACCCGACCAGGCATCTACGCGACGCACCAGATCCGCAAGCTCTACCTGTGCCCCAAAGGTTCCAGCGTCGGGGAAATCTGGAACACTTCCGGTTCGCATTGGGGCTATTACCCGACCGTGGACAATAAGCCTTGGGATCCGGTCGACCATGTGGAGTTCTGCGTGGTGACCGGCACGCTGGCTAAGAAAGACAAAACGATTGGGAAACAATGCGGGATTGGCAATCCCTGTGATCCAGCCACCGGCAACAAAATACAGGTCGAGACCGATTTCCGGGGCCCCGGACTCACGTTCACCCGGTACTACAACAGCCAAATCCAAGAGGGGCGAACCCGGCCGGCGTTGGGGGCACGGTGGCGCCACAATTTTGAGCGCTATCTGGTTGTGGAAGGTGTTTCATTGGTGTCGGTAGCCCGCGCTCGCCGGCCCAACGGGCAATTGATTGAATTTACCCAACTGTCGGGGGGCGCCTGGATCCCGGATGCCGATCTGACCGAGACCTTCACCGATACCGCGAACGGTTACACGTTGACGCAAGCCGACGGCACCGAAGAGCGCTACGACCCCAGTGGGCGGCTCACCGCCATCGTGCAGTCCAACGGGCAAAGCGAAACCTATCAATACGACACCGAGGGTCGTCTATCGCAGGTGACGGGACCGTTCGGCCATGCGCTGGGATTCGGTTACAACACGGAGCACTTCCTCGAAACGGTCACCCTGCCCGACAACACAACGCTGACGTACCAATACGACATCGACAATAACCTCAAGGAAGTCATCTACCCCGACGAGACCCCTGGGGATAACACGGACAATCCGAAACGGATCTATCACTACGAAGACCCCAACTTCCCGGATTTCTTAACCGGCATTACCGACGAGAACGGGGACCGGTTTGCGACGTTTGCCTACGACGCCAATGGCCGGGCGCAGTCCACCGAACACGCGGTGACCGACAACGCCGGCCCACAGGAAAAATTCACCCTGGGGTATCAGTGATGACGATGCGAACCCTGTCCGCGCCATTCCGCCCTTTCAAGAACACTGTATTCAGGAACCGACGCATGGAAACGACTTTGTCTGACTCCGCCCACCGTTTGTGCCACACATTGCCCTGGGATGCCTTCAGGGTGCTGCGATCGCGATTCGCCCTGTTTCTGTTTACCGGGGCCCTGGCGCTGCCGGGCTGGGCGCAGACGACCACCACCACGGTCACCGACCCGGTGGGGGAGGTGTGGACCTATACGTTTGAAGAGAACCTCGGGGTCAAGAACCTGCTCTCCAAGACCAGCAACACCGACGGCAAGGGCATCTCGCAAGTTTTTGATACCAACAACAACCTCCAAGAGCGCACCGACGAGGAGGGGCGGGTCACCCAATACGGCTACAACCCCACCAACCAGCGCGATTCGATGACCGAGGCGTTCGGCACGGCGGAGGCGCGCACCACCACCTACGAGTACCAGTCCCCGGACATCGATCTCATCACCAAGGTAATCGAACCGAGCGTGGCGCCGGGCCTCAACAAGGAGACGGTGACGGTCTACAACCCGGATCTGACCGTCCAATCGATCACCATCAACGGCTTCAAGGACAACGGCAACGCCGTCTCGCGCAGCACCTCGTTTCAATACAACCCGTCCGGCCAGGTCAAAGAGATCGACGGGCCACGCACCGACGTCGCCGACCTGACCACGATCGCCTATTACGAGTGCACCACCGGCGCCGAATGCGGCCAGATCCAGTCGGTGACCAATGCCCTCGGGCACCCCACCACCTACGACACCTACGACGCCAACGGGCGGCTCAAGCAGATGACCGATCCGGTGGGCGTGGTGACCACTTATGACTACTACCCCCGCGGCTGGCTGAAGACCGTCACCCAGACTCCGCCCGCCGGCCAGGGCCCGGCACGGGTCACCCAGTACACCTACGACCCGGTCGGTCAGTTGGAGACCGTCACCACCCCGGACGGCATTGTCCTGACCTACGGCTACGACGCCGCCCACGACCTCAAGACCATCACCGACAATCTGGGCAACCAGGTGAGTTATCTGTATGACTTGAAGGGCAACCGGCGCCAGGAAGACACGAAAGACCCGGACGGCACCCTGGTGCGCACGGTCAGCACGGCGTATGACCTGCGCGACCGGGTGGAATCCATCAATACCGCCGGGTCCCTGACCCAGCTCATCCACGACGCGGTGGGGAACCTCAAAACCGAGACCGACCCCAACCTGAACCCGGCCACCACCCATCAATACGACCCCCTGCATCGCGTGGCGCAGACCCTCGACGCGATGGGCGGCACCACCGACTACACCTACGACATCCAGGACCGCGTCAAGAAGGTCATCGCCCCGAACGGCGCCAAGGCCCGCTACAGCTACGACGATCTGGGCGATCTGCAGTGGGACATCATCCAGGACCGGGGCTCGGTCAACTACCAGTATGACGATGCGGGCAACATCACCCGCATCAAGGACGCCCGCAACGTGTTGACCTACTTCAGCTACGACGCCCTGAACCGGCCGACCGGCATCGATTACCCGGGCACGGACGAGGACGTGACCTTCGGCTACGACACCTGTGTCAACGGCACCGGGCGGTTGTGCCAGATCACCGACGAGAGCGGCACCACGGACTTTGAGTACGACGTGTGGGGGAATGTCAAACAAGAGACCGCCCTCCGGCAGGGGGTGACCTACGTCACCGAATACAGCTACGACGCCGGGGACCGGATTCTGACCCTCACCTACCCGGATGGGCGCATCTTGACCTACCAGCGCGACGCCATCGGCCGCATCGAGGCGATCACCAGTGTCTTGGATGGCACCCTCAATATCCTCACCGCCCGGGACTATCGGGCCGACGGGCTGATCAGAAGCCAGACCTTCGGCAACGGGCTCGTCGAAACCCGCGGCCACGACCTGCAGGGGCGGCTGGAGACCCAGACCCTGGGGAGTCTCGTCAACTGGTCCTACGAATACGACCCCAACGGCAACGTCAAGAAACGCAATCAGCCGGCCGAGGGGCGGGACTACGACTATGACCCCCTGGATCGTCTCACCATCGATATCGCCCAGTTGGCCACCGCGTCCATTGCCGATTACGGCTATGGCTATGACGGCAACGGCAACCGCACGAGCCTGGACAAGAATGGGACAATTACGCCCTATGCCTACGAGAACGCCATCAGTAACCGGTTGGACACCGTCGGCACCGACGACATCGGCCTGGACCCGGCCGGCAACCTGATCAGCGACCAGAACGGCGCCCGCACCTTCAGCTACAACGACGCCGGGCGGCTTACCGAGGTGTTCGAGAGTGCGGTCCTCAAGGCCACCTTCACCTACAACGCCAACGGCCAGCGCACCCGGAAAGTCGCCGGCAGCAAGACCTTTGTGTATCTGTACGACACCGCAGGCAACCTGATTGCCGAGTACAAGAACGGCAAGCCGATCAAGGACTATGTCTGGGCCGATGGGCTGCCGGTCGCGCATCTGCAGGTGTTCAAAAACGCCTCCGGCGTGGTCAAGGACACGACCAGCACTTATCTCCTGGCCGACCATCTGGGCACGCCACGGATCGGCACCGATCCCGCCCAGGCCCTCGTCTGGCGCTGGGACAGCGACGCGTTCGGGATCAAACAGCCCGATGCCGACCCGGATGGCGACGGCAGCAACGTCTGGATACATCTACGCTTCCCGGGCCAGTACCGGGACTCCGAAACCGGGCTATACTACAACTGGAACCGCTACTACGACCCCAACACCGGCCGATACATCACGAGTGATCCGATTGGACTAGACGGGGGGTTGAATACCTATCTCTACGGGAACGCAAATCCAGTTAGATATATCGATCCTACGGGTGAAAGCGCAGTTGTAGGAGCATTACCTTTTGCGGGTGGTGCGGCTGCTGCGGACGGTCCATTGCCAATCGGAGACCTGATTGGTCTGGGTATTCTGGCTGGGGCAGTGATCTATGACATGTGCACTGAAAGCGACCAAGAACGGGAGAAGCGTTGCGAAGAGAATCTGGAACGTGACTTAGAAACCTGCAGGGCACTTGGCAAGAGAGGTGGCAAAGCAGCGTACAGAGTATGCGAGCAACAGGCGATGCTGAGATACAGTAACTGCCTGTCTGGAAGGGATGACGGTATTGATGCGCCGTTACCGCCGTGGGGCGATACCTACTAACTGATGAGCGCGATATCGATGAAGGACAAAAGACCGAGACGAGGTTTGCTTGTTTGCGCCGCAAAATCCGATGATGGATCTATGCGCATCACGTTAGATGATGTCACGAGAAAGAACGGTGACGCGTCATATTGGGATACGGACTGTTTTGTCACATCGAAAGATTACGATGAGAAGCGTTTTGATGAGCTAGATTTCGATGAGAAGGAGCTTGCAGATTTTGGGTATTACATCCTGTCCCGTCTTTATGCATTCAAAAAACGTGGTGACTTGTAAATAATTGAGAATGCCCCACCCAAGTCCCGTGCTGCGGGGCTGGTTTGGTGGAAAGGGGCGTTGGGGGTCTTTGTCGATTGGCCTGGCTGAGCACCCCGTCGAGCATTTCCATCACGACTTTTTGCTTGGGCTTGGGCAGGCGGCTCAAGCGTTCGGTACGACAATGGCTTTTTGAGCCCAGACAAGAAACGACCCGGGTGCACCCGCAGAACGCCACACATCGAACGAACTGGAAACTCTCCTCGATGTCGCGCATGAATGCGTACTCCACTCGGATGTCTTGGCAAAGCACGTAGCGGTGCGTTTAACCGGTCATTGCGACACACTAATTCGACGATGAATCAGCAAGATGTCGCGAATGGCACGAACTGGTCGGCCTGGATTAAGTGCGGTGCAGAAGGCCGAGCTGTGGACGCGCTGGAAGGAAGGGGAATCGCTGAGTGATATTGGTCGGGCGCCAGGCAGGCACGCGTCTCGGTGTTCGGTGTAGTCGAGCGGTACGGCGGGATTGCGCCGGCGGCGCGACATCTGCGATCGTAGGCGCTGACGTCGGCTGAGCGTGAGACCATTCCCACGGTATGGCAGCCGAGCTGTCGCTGCGCCAGATCGCAACGGATAAACAGTTCCTCACGCGTTATCAGAACTTTTCTCAACAACAACCTGCCCTGGCACGTTGGATTCTCCAACTGGGGCTTTCGCCTGATCGGCGTATTTTGATGACTGTTATTTGACATTTATTTGACTGTCAATAATACCCAACAATGGTTATACTATAATGACGATGGGCCGAAAACCTAACGACACCAAGTCAGCTCCGTTGACGATAAGGATTTCCGAAAAAAACCACGAGCATTTGGAATGCCTCGCAAACATAGGTATTCATGGAGTTACGAAGACTGAAGTCGCCAAGTACCTCATCGTAAGCGGCATTGAGCGAATGGTTAGGGAAAATATTCTGACAGTTAAACGTTAGAGCCGTTTTCCAAGTGAGGGGGCAGTCTGATGACAGTAGACAATATTAGAGAAGTTAAGCATTTGATCGATGTATCTGATCTCGCGACCAAAGTGGCCAGTCTTGCAAGACAGTATCGTAGTGGTTACAAGAAAGAGAGTTATCCACTTGTCGACAAAGCAATAGAATTTATTGACGAAGCCAAGAACGGTGGTGGCTTTGTCCAAGGTCAAACCGAAAATCTGCATCAGCCAAAAACGCTTGAGCCACTGGAGTGGTCGACCGATATCTATGGCCAGCAGCACGAAACCACGGAAAACCTTTACGCAGATGTGGTGAGCTATCTTAAGGATATTGAAGCAGCGCTTAGAGATCTAAAAGCTGGGACGCAAAACCCAAGAAATCTCGACGAAGTTGTCGTATTCTTCAGTGCTCTCGGGCGCTTGCTTGGTATACGTGCGGAGGCAAACATGTATGAGGAAAATGAGAGGCGCGGTTACTGGAGCGCCTTTTGAATGGGTGGAAAACATCGACGCGGTTTCCTCCTACTTTTCTCGCAACTTGATGCTTTAGAGTCTCGACTAAACGAACTTGGAGCGGCGAATTACCCAAGTGACGTTGCTCTTGCCTTTATCTCGGACTTCTTTGCAGACATCAAAGGACTACGGGAAGAGGTCGAAGAAACAAGAAAGCTAGTAGATGTTGATCCTGAAGGCGTACCCGAGGCTATTCGAAACAACGAAAGGAAAATAAACGTCTTAGCCCATGCCGTAGATTGGCTTGAAAATGCAAGAACGCAAAGGGTACCGTGGAGTTTTATATCTAGTATCGAAAGAATTGCGAATGACTTAGCACCTGAACGAAAGGTGCTTACAGTCGGATCCTCGATACCATGTTATAGGATACTGTACGCGATTGACGGCAGTGCGAATAAGACTGACGCGTACGACATTTTGCAGATCCCCTATCTGCATCGATTAAACAGTTACTTCCACATTCTTGTTGCACACGAGCTATTCCATCCAATAGCACCGGATTTTTTTCTGTCTCGAAAACCGCACGTTCGAGAAGTGATACGAGACAAAACAACCGCATGGGTGAAAGAATCATCGGATATACCCTTATTTACGAAACCTCGCATAGACAAAGTTGTGCATTACGGTGTACAGATTTGGGAGGGGAGTATCAAAGAATTCGTTTGCGACTTTGCGTGCTACGCCATGTTTGGACCGGCAGCAATCTTCGCTCTACATGACTTTTCGATGTTGATTAGCACGCAGGACGGCTTAAGGCCAAAGGATTACCATCCACCTTTGATCGCAAGGTTGGAAGGATTGTTCAAATACTGCGCCGACGATTCGGAAGAAACCAAGGCTTTTCAGGCACTACTTGAGCAACTTAACGATACCAGTTCTAGCATACTCTCAAGTGAACTCGAAGAGATACGCGCTATTGTTAGTACGGAGCGTAGTTCCTCGCCGACAGAAACGTTATCGGATCCAGAGGAATTTCTAATGAGCGTCGTACCACCCCTAGTGGAAGAGATGTTATCGGAGGCTTGGGAATTTGCTAAGAACTACACCCAAGATCGGAATATACGATGGATCTCGCATTTGAGCGAGATCCCTAACCATATTGCGCGTCTAAAAATGCAAGTACCGGCTGGTGAAGTTCGTCAGTCCGGTAAAATATTCGGGCAGCCTGCGTCAATATCAGCGATAGCATTGGCCGGATGGACTTGCATTTTGGAAACCGTTTCAGAGGAGGGCGATTTCATAAAACATCAAGAAGCTTTTAGGACGGGCCGCAAATTGGTTCTGAAATCCTGGGAGGATGCCGATCTAAAATCGCGATATCCTTTTTCTTCACCTAGTTAATGAAATGTCAATTCTAGTTAAAAGCGACATAGTATCAGCTATGAACCGGCAGGATGATCCGTTGGTTATCACGCCGCTCATGGAAGAAAATCAGATACAACCTGCATCTGTAGACGTAAGGCTCGGAAAAGAGTTCATAGCGTTCAGTCGTTCTTCGCTGGAGTGTATAGATACCAGTGATACGAAAGCACCGTGGGAAACCAGATTACATGAAGTCCAGACACGAATACGAAAGTCGTGGGGTCAGAGATTAGTTTTGCATCCGGGGGAGTTAATATTAGGAGCGACTTTAGAGTATCTATCTATTCCGAAGAGGATGTCCGCTAGCGTCGAGGGAAAATCATCGTGGGGTCGGTTGGGTCTATTTATAGCTACTGCCACCGCGGTGTGCCCAGGTTATAAAGGTTGTCTTACGCTGGAAATAATAAACAGCGGAGAAGTACCAATAATCGTATACCCCGGCTACAAGATAGCGCAGATTCTTCTTTTCGAGACGAGCGATCGTGTTGCTTATTCGGGGAAATACAATTGTGCTATTGGGCCAGAGTTTTCAAAGGCGCCGATGGACAACAGTGAACGATGCTGGACAAATGCTAACCGATAATATTCATAGGCGGTTCAACTATGGTAGGCGGCGGTAACCAACTCAACCAAGGACAGACGGAAGAAATAAGGAAATACTTGTCGCTAGAGGTTGTAACTTTAGAGCAAGTGCTGCATGACTCAATTCCGAATAATGTCAAAGAAAATATAGCTGAGCGATTGGGTGTAAGCCCGGACGGGGGGCAAGGCAGGGAGCACGAGGAAATGTGGGGGGTCGATGATTACACCAAGTTGAAACAGGAGCTGACTAAGTATGTCAACGGTTTACTAACAGAGTGTAAAGATGTCGTATATCAGAGAATATGCGTAGATATCAGTTATTGTGATCGGCGCAAAAAAGGTAGGCTAGAGCAAACGGATGTAGCGATCGCCGTGGCTGATGCGTTGATAACCGCGTCAACAGGGCTTCCTTTTCCGGTAACTTTGGTAAGTGCCTACCTGATAAAAAGTAGATTGCTAGATCAGTGGTGCAATTGTCCAAATAATGGGTAGCCCCAGAGTATCAAAATAGATACCCGCCACTACAACCTGTTGATTTAACAAAAATAAATTGGGGCGCGCCTAACACTCATAATGCCGGTGTCGGTGGTTCGAGTCCACCCATAGCCACCAATAAAATCAACAACTTAACCCACATCTTTCTTGCCAGCGCGAAGTCCGATGTGACGCAATGTGACGCGGACTTCAACGAACGCCTGAAGTTCAACGGGATATACCAATAACGGCGCATTACGTTCGGTTACCAGATCGCGCTCTTGCAGTTTACGAACGATTGTAATACATTGTGTAATACATATCTATCATCATGAGGGACGAATTGTGGGGACTAGAACTGTCAGATTGGACAAGGAGTCCGAAAAGATACTTGCTGAAATTCGAAAATCGAGTGGATTGTCGATCTCGAGCGTACTCAAAGCGGGTCTGTTGAGTTTTCGTAAAGACCTCGATCGAGACAGGTCAACGACTCCTTACGAACTCTACGAACAGCTCGATTTGGGTCCTGGCGGCTATGCGACTGCCCCGTCGTCCGAGGTTAAACAAGGCGTCAAGCGGTCAATAGAACGGAAACTACGCCGTTGATCCTGGTCGACACCGGTCCGTTGATTGCGCTGTTCGATCCGGCGGAAAAGTTACATGCGCGGTGTCGAAAACTCTTAAGGGGAATCAAGGAGCCGTTGGTTAGCTCCGTACCTGTGCTGACCGAGGCATTTCATATGCTTGCTCCAGCGAGTCAGGGCGCCGATAAGCTGCGTGAATTTATCGGGTTGGGCGGATTGTCGGTCTGGTATTTTGATGACACAACACTCGATCGGGCGTTCGAGCTCATGAAACGCTACAAAGACCATCCTATGGATCTAGCCGATGCGTCTCTAGTTGTTGCCGCAGAAGTCCTTCGCACGCGAAAGATATTTACGATAGATCGGGACGATTTTGAGACCTATCGGGTTAAGCGAGGGCATCGCCACTATCCCATGGACATCGTCCGCTAAATCGTCGCGTTGACCTAAGGCGTGGCCCCGCGCATTAGATCCATTTTGTCGCAGGGCAGCGCGTGCTGGTTAATCACCGTTTCCCTACCGGTCCTTGCGCCGATGTTTTTGTGTTCATTGAATGATGAATCATGAAAGCCGTGGCTTCAGAACCCAGCGACGCGCTCGATCAGCCAAAACGCGGCGATGCTGCCGATACCGTAGGCCGGTATTTGCTGCATCCAGTAAGGCCACTCGCTACGCAGTTTACGTAGCATAAAAATAAAGACGAGTATCGCCGCAATGAACAGCAGTTGCCCGATCTCGACGCCGACGTTGAACATCAGCAGCGCCAGTGGTACCTCGTTTTGCGGCAGACCAATGTCGCTGAGCGCGCCGGCGAAGCCGAAACCGTGCAGCAGGCCGAAGGCAAAGGCTACGATCCACGGGTAGCTTGCTGTCAGGCTGGATTTGCCGCGGTTGAGCTTGACCAGTTCGCTGGCGAGAAACAGGATCGACAACGCGATCACGGCCTCGACCGGCGGTCCCGGTACCCACAAGACCCCGAGCGTCGCCGCGGCGAGCGTAATACTGTGCGCGAGCGTGAACGACGTGACCGTGATCAGCAACCGGCGCGCGCCGTTGACGATCAGCAGCAGCGCGAGCACGAAGATCAGGTGATCGAAACCAGACAGGATATGATCGATGCCGAGCAGGGTGTAATCCCACGCGACCTGCCACGCGCCGCGCTGCGCGACGACCTCGATCCACGGCTGGCTCGGCCGCGCGATCGCGGTGGTTTCCGTGCCGTCGAGCCATTTGAATCTTGCGAACACGTCGGTGATCGTGGCCTCAAGGCCGATAAAACGAATTACGGCGCCATCGATCGCATCGGGCGGTATTTCGACAAGGCGGCGGTGCAGCGCCGAGTCTGGCAATTGTGTCACCTTGGGCTCGCCCAGGGCTTGCCAGGTCTCGGGCAACTGCAGTCGGGCAGGATGGGGTTTGCGGTAATACACCGGCGCACGCCAGATGACCTCAAAACGTTCGGGCGTTAGCTGGCGCAGCTCCAGCGAGCTCGGCTGCAATTCGTGAGCGAATGCCAGGGTCGCAAGGCCCGAACACAACAACAGCAGCCCTGACCAAACTATGCGCCGCATCATTGCGTCTCTCTCGCATTGGCATCGAATACCACGCCAGCGCTGGCGTTATTCTGATCGTTGGGTGTTTCGATCGTGACTTCGTAGGTTTCGCGCAGCTTTTGATAAGCCAGGTCTTTCTGCTTCTTGCGCTGCTGCGCCTGGTACTCGCGCAGCACCCGGTCACGAACTTCCGCCAGCTCGGGCTGGCGGGCCTCACTATGCGCATCGACATAGACCAGGTGCGCGCCAAACGGCGAGTAGTGCGGTCCGCTCCAGTTGCCGGGCGGCAGCGACACCACGATGCGGGCAAATTCATCGCCTAAATCGCGCGCAATTTCACTTTCACTCGCGAGCTGATAGGTTCGCTGCGCTAGTGTCGGATCGCCGAGGGTATTCGGATCGGCGCCGTCCTGTAGGCGCGCCAGCAGTTGCGCCGCGTCGCCATCCAGGTCCGCGCGGCGGTCCGGATTGAGGTAGACGTGGGTGAACGAAGCCTGCGCCTCGACAAGAAAATTATCCGCATTCTGTCGCAGCCAGGTTTGCAGCACGGCGTCTTCAACATCCTGCGAGGCGAGGTCCTCGAGCATGAATTCGAGTTTCATGCGCATGCGACGACGCACCAGCGGGTCGTCCCGGTCGAGACCCATCGCCAGTGCCTCGCGGTAAAACACTTCCTCGCGCACGTGGCCCTCGACCATCGAGTCGAGTTCGGCCGGCGTCGGCGGGCGCGACCAGGTGCGTTCGAAGTTGCTCGCGAGCTGCTGCACTTGGCCGCGCTCGACGTGAATCCGCTTCGGCGGCACCTCGGTGTTGTCCCCGGCCAGGTCGTAGTACAGGAACAGCGCGAAGCCGAGCAGCAGGAAATGCAGTAACGGCTCGCGCCACAGGCTCTTGATACGTTCGAACATCGCGAGAAACGTTATTTCAACCGAAAACTCGATCGTGTCAGGGTGTGTACCAGATAGGTGAGGTGTAAGCACGCTCCTGGCCAATGAGTTTGGCGCCTTCCGGAACTTCGGCGCCGAGGCGCACCTTGTCGTACAGTACCCAGCGCGGCGTCGGGATCTCGATCACGCGGGCGTAGTAAAACGCGCTTTGTTTCGGATCGAACTCAGGATCGGTCCAGACCGTACCCAGCTCCGATGCGCCGATCGTATTGGTCCAGTTAGCGGCTTTGATATCGACCGTGTTGCCGACCGGCGTGCGGCAGCGGCCGTCGGAATCGATCTTACGTCCGTCGGACACTGCGACGTCGTAGACGCGCTCGTGGGTCTTGCCGTCCTGGTCCAGCCAGCCTTTGATAATCTGGATGCGGTCGAGGTTGGCGCCGATCGGGTCGCGCAGCGCGTAGACCATGAAGGTCGGCGACTGCTTGCCCTCGGGGGCAGGCCGCAGGTCGGCACCCATAGGTACGCCTCGCTCATAGCCGGCAAATGCCGGCGCGCGGCTGCGCAGGTCATTGTCGTTGAAATCCCAGCCGCCGAAAAACCGCACCGGGATGCGCGGACCGGTAGTGGCGTAGGTTTCCTTTCGCATCATCGCATCGAAAATTGCTGCGCGCGTATTCTCGGTGGCCCATACGCCCTGGTAACCGGAAGCGACGGACAAGTCACCCGGGATCTCGCCGAGTTTCGATTTAATGAACGGGTGACTGACACGCTCGCTGGACGGTTCGACGCTGACCGATTTGCCGAAGAAGTTTTCTTCCTCGGCGGTGGTGAGTGCGGTGTGGCTGTCGGTGGCGCCGCCGAGGCCGAACTTGTACGGGTTGGTGCCGAGTTTCCTTTCGAGCATTAGCCCGCGTTTTAACGCCTCGCGCGCATACTCGCCGGCGAGCATTTCGTTTTTCTTGAGCTGGGTGATGTCGAGGTTACCGATATCCCAGTTTTCGTAATCGGCAAACTCGTCGTCTGGCGACAGGAACGGGTGCGATTCGCCGTCACCCTTGATCTGGGTGACCTCGTAGAGTGGTTCCCAGCGTGCGCGCAACTCCACGTAATTCGTGTCGACCTTGCCGCCGTGGTAAGTCTTGTCGATCGGAAACATCCATCCGTTCGACAGGTTACCGTTATGCGCCAGCGCGAGGGCCTGGCCGTTGGTCTTGTCTTCGTAGTTCTGCAGCCACTTGTACAGCTCCAGAGGATCGGTGGATCCCAGCGGCGCCATCGTGGTCATCGGTATGACTTGGCTCGCGCGTAGCTTGCCGTCGCGTAGGATCACGTTGCGATGCAGGTTGAAACCCTTCGGCACCGAGGTCCACTCGAAACCGATGAAAGCGGTGAAGCGATCAGGTTCGTTGTACTTTTCCGCGGCGTCGACGATGCGATCCCAGACACTGTTGAACACCGGGGAGCCGGGGGAATAGTCGTTAACCAGTTCCTTGGGTATCGTGCCCTGTGAAAAATTGGTGATCAGGTCGAAGGCGGCTTCGCCCGCGGCCTTGCCGCCCTTCTTGAAGCCCTCATGCCACTCCTTGCCTTTAGTGTTTGCGACAATGTTCGGTGAGCCATTTTGGATGTCAGGCGCGATCCCCATCAGGTCGGTATGGTCGGTCAACACCATCCAGTCCAGCGGCCGCGCCAGCTTGACGGGCAACCCGGTCGAGGAGACCACTTCCTCGCCGCGGGCGAAGCGCCAGGCTTCGTCGGGGCCGAGAATATTCCCGAACAGACCAGCGTCGAGCGACAGACCGGTATGGAGATGGGTATCGCCCCAGTAAACCTTGCTCGGGAAGGGCCGCTTCGCGTAGGGCGAATAGGTTTTGCCGGGATACACTCCCTCGATGACCTCGCGATTGATCGTGCCAGCGTCGGTAGCGAGCGCCTGTGTCGACACCAACAGCATGTAGCTGACCACCAACGTAGTGTTTCGGATACCGGTCTTCATTGAAATCCTCCAATAACCCATATTTCGTTTGTGGAACGTACTTGGCTGTTGACGATCCTGAATACCATTAGTCGCCGCAATAGGGGGCTTACGGGACCATTCGGGAGCGGACGGTACAGGCACAAAAGTGTAGTCGCCGCCAGATCTTATATCATCGCTCTGTTGCAGGTAGTAGTAAGGAAATCGAGCCGTCGCAATATAAATTCGGCTGTGTGAACAAGATGTGAACAACCCGGGAAGAAGATGAAAGGATACGCGTTGTTCGCAATAATGTCAGCGTTACCAAATCGTGATGCCCAGTCTCTGTCCTGTCCATTTCAGTCACGTTCAGTCAAATACGTGTGGATCGGCGCGCGTAACTGATTGAAAATTATAAAGCTATTGAGGCTAGGGCGCCCTCATAATGACACCGGCAGTGCCGTACTCCATCGATATACACGAAATATGTCAATACCTTACGAAATTTCCTGTATTGCTTAAGACAAGCCACTGTGGCGCCGCGACTTCGTCCGAAGGGCGTAGTGTGTCTCCAATCGAAGTTGCCAGCCACTTCATCCCGGAAGATTTCTCCGTAAGAATCAGGAGAAGCGTGTTGGACGCCCTGTTCTTCCGCCAATAAGCAATCTCGCGGCGGACCTACTTTGACGCAGCTACTCGCGGCGAGTCCATAAGAATAAAGTACTCTGACTCGCTCAGGGCTTCTCAACAGAGTTCCACAAGTGCGGGCTGACACTGAGATCAGGCTGGTCTCGAAACACCGATACCGGTCGTTTTATGGCCTAACGAACCGTCGAAGTGCCCTGGCCAATGCGGGAGCGAGAGTTTCATCGGCTGCGTGACTGTAGGAAGTGAACGCCTTGTATCGCATTAGTGTCTCATGTTTAAGCCACGTAGGAGATTGCGGAAATATGTCATGGCCTACGCAGTACCGATCACGGCTTCTCGAGGACGTTTCGGATCACTTGAGTATCACGCTTTGCAGTCAGTACCCCGGATCGACCAAAGCAGCCAAGTCTCTAGCCTGGTCGCCTTACCTACGATCGCAGGTGACCGGTTATCTCGCGTCCGCAGGTCTTGCGCGGTTGCCGATGACCATGGAGAGAAACTGTTTTCTTGAGCTGCCGGCGGGACTGTAACGACTCTAACGCGCACAGTTTTCTGTACCCTACCAAATCATGGAGGTATGTCCGAATGACCGAACCGAACGATGTACAGTGGAAGAGCGACCCCGCGCGACGTCAATGGAAGATGATCCACCTACTGTATTTGTACGGTAAGCCTGGTTTGCACTATGAAAGGCTTTGGGAAGCTGGTGTGGATTGCGACGCTGACGCAATCGACCCACTGGCGGTGGCAGGCGTAACCAAATCGGACGGTAGCAACTTCGAACTCACGGCCGCTACGCGAAAAATCCTTGAGGTATGCACACTCGGTTATAAGGGTGGGAGACTTGGCGACTTCCGTGTCGATCACCCGTCTGCGTTTGTAATCATGCCGTACTCAGATCCCTACGAAACGGTGTACCAGGAAGCGGTAAAGCCGGCCTTTGAAGCGGACGGTGTAGATATGACCCATACCCGCGCAGACAAGACAGTCCGTGTCGGCGATCTCAATGATAGTGTGTGGGTAGAAATCGCCGGCGCGGGTTTGGTGATCGCAGACGTTACGGCACCAAATCCCAATGTGTTCTATGAGGTTGGTCTCTGCGTGGCTCTCGGTAAGGATATCTTTTTCTTGAAAGACAAAATCAAAGACTTGCCCGCCGACTTTCAAGGAGCACACTATTATGAGTATGATCTAAGTAACCCCACCGACATCCGCGAAGAGCTTGAGTTAGCACTAAAGAATTGGTCCAAACAGCGTAAGGCTACCGAGGTTGCGCAACTATACGGTGGCGCCAATTCGCATCCAGCCACGTAGCCCGATACTTTTGTAATACCACGTCTAACATACGCAAAGTGTTCTACTAGGCGACGTATCGCATCAAATCAGACCGTGACCAAGTCGTGACTTACCCCAGTCACTTTCAGTCAAAAACGCGTGGGATCGGCGCATGTAATTGGTTGAGTATAGATACGTTATAAAGCTCTGGGCGCCCTCATATGCTTGACGGCTGCTCGTCCCATTGCTGGACGCGGAATGCTTCCACCTTCCATTCAGGCGCGACGCGTGTCGCAAAGTACTGGCTCACCGCTCTGCGACCCGCGGCACGAACCCACGAATTCCCCGCTCACCCGTTACAAATGAAACAAATAATGCCCTCTCTGAAATCAGCCTGATACCTTCGCCCCCCATACTGTTCCCACTTGTATTGGCATTCGCAATCACGAATCTAAACAGTATCTCCTATTAGGAAAACCCTCACTATGAAAAGTACGCTTAAGACCATTGCCACAAGCTGTGCGGTCTGCACCGTCATCGTTTCTGTCGTTATCGGAATAAGTTACAGTTTATTCTCGCTGATATAGGGCGCGCACAGAACGAGTCGAAGTATCTTCGCAGGCCACTAACCGGCATTCGGAGCGTGTGGAGCCCGAACGCACTGATGGTTGCGCCGACCTCATTGTCGAGTACATTGAGAAACCAATCTGGGAAGCGGCCAATGAACGATCAGTAATACGGGCGTCACTCAGAAACGTTGGTGATAGGTCGGCTGGCTCCAGTATGACACGGTTATGGGATCTGAGTGCGTCTCGACGCGGCGATCGGAAATTCACTGTGGCAAGTCCGCTCCACCCTAGTGAAGCGAAGGTCCTACTTGCCGCACTGGGGTATTCTCCGGCAGCGAAGTTAGAGGTTCAGGCTGACTACGAACAAACAATCACGGAATGCGATGAACACAATAATGCTGTCGTTTTTGAGGACCCAGGCTAGCGAGCGGGTGGGTGTTATATTTTCTATTGCGCGCCATGGCCCAATCATGCTTTCACTCTATTCTGTAGGAATCGATGAAAATCATCGAAAACGAGCTGTGACAAAAAAGTGCCGTAGGCCAGTCCAAACAGGTGCAGGACTTTTCTCCGATTTGATGAAGCGATACTGATCTTAAATACCCCGAAGGAAAAAAAGTAGAAGAACTCGCCATGCCGGTGGACGGATCGAATCCGATCACGTTCGGAAGAGACGAAAGGGATGATGTTGAGTGGGGTGAAGAAATTACTTGGGGGGCAGCCGTTCAGTGAAAACTTAGTTTCTTTGTGTTCCGATCCCACGGTCAATGACCAATGATCGCAATCGACAATGTCCCTGAATCACTCTCGGCCCCGGATGGTTCCACAGTTGATCCAAACCAATTATCGGATATTTGCCTCTATCTAAGATACGGTGTGCAAGCCTAAATTATCGATGAGTTTGACTCAATTTATCGCGCGTTAGAACTGCTGCACGAAGCCTAGAGGCCGGTCACTCCTATTTGATGGATCTAGCATCGCCTCGGGACCGTACTTCGCTGGCAGTCACCAGAATGGCGAACCCTTTGCGTACCGGCAATCGTCGACCTACAGGATCAATTTGTCACTGTTGAGGTCTGACAAGCTTTGATCTCGGTGACATGGGTCAAATCCCCTTCCACCACTTTGTGTTAAATATAAACAACCGCGAGATCCTGCCTTCAGGGGCTTATCTATCGCGTATCTCAGCTTGTCAGGAGGAACATTATGGCGATTGCAAAGGTCATTGAAATCTCAGCGGAGTCGACGGATAGCTTCGAGGACGCCATTCGCGATGGCATCAAACGGGCCGGTGAAACGGTGCATAACATCAAAGGTGCGTGGGTGAACCAGCAGCAGGTCGTGGTGGAAGACAACCAGGTTGTGAAATTTCGGGTCGACCTCAAGGTTACCTTTGTTGTGGACTAATCGCTGATCGAGGCCGGTTACGGAATCGGGAGGCCGGTGGCCCCGTGTGGCGACATTCAATAAGGAGGGACATAGAATGAACTTCGAAGTCGATCCAAAGTGGCTGAACGCACTTAACTACGGATTGCCGGGGGCGATCTGGTCGGGGCTCCCGCTGCAACTGGCCACCGCGCTGCCACCTCCGCCTGCCGTATTCGAGTTTGATAAGTCGGGATCTGCGGAAGGCTTCGCCGGAAACTACTTTCGTGACGACAAGGACGTGCCATATGGGCCCCCGATGCCTGTCTCTCAGTTCCCTCTTGCACAATATAAACAGCCGTTTCCGCTGCCACCCGGCAGCGCACCGCCCTATGGCGTTTTGGTCGTCCAAGTCGGGCAATTTGGGCCATTCGCCAAGACCTTCAACTTCCCATCGGGGAGTGACTACTGGTACCAAGATGTGATCTCACCTAGCCTTATTACATCGGATCCGTGGCAGAAAGTTAAGAATATCGAGGCGTGGTTCTGGGATGACGCTTCGACAACAGGAGATCATATCAGCGCTGAAATTTTCGCTAGCGGTTCGATCAATGGTGCATATCAGAATGTCAAAGTCGCAAGCGGCAAGTTGAAGCACGCCGCTTGGGTCCAGATCAAAGCGCCATTTTCGCTTGGTCAAGGAATGACGCTGCACAATTTGGTTATCCGCATAAAGGGGGAGTGGGCAAAATCGAGCCTGCCTGCCAAGAAAATGCCCCTTTATGAGGGATTCGTTCTTATTGATCACATCTCGGCATCGTAGTTAGTGGTTGGCGATCAAGCCCAGAGATACACAGTATCAAGAATGCCAAGACCAGGGAGTTGATTGCGGGGATTGATTTCTAACCGCTGAAAACGCGTCACCGCAGCCTCGAATTGTGAACGCGTCTTGTTCTCGGCCGAGGCGGGTTACTGAGGTGGACCGATACGATATCAAGCTAGATCATGTCCGACGCCGCCAACGTCGTGTTGTTCCACCCAGCGTGGGTCATGCTTTTGTCGGCTTGCTTTGCGCATTGGCAGTTACCGATGTTGGCGCTCAATACGAAGTCGAGATCAAGAGTTTTAGTCCTTCGGTTGGTTGGGCGGCCACGGCCAACGAACCGAACAGCGGAACCCTGGTAAAGTTGGAAGGTAAGAACTTTGACCCGGTGTCCACAAACAACACAGTTTTGTTCAGTGGTGCTCCAGGCGCACCGCCGGTTGAGGCGAGCGTGAAGGGGACCAACCCCAGCGGATCCAATTACGCCTACGACACGGCGTTCGGGTCGCCCGGCGGCGCTCTCGGCGAGTTGAACGGGGTCGGCCCGATTGCGATCGATCCCGACAATGGCAACCGCTATGTGGTCAACATCTTCAATCGTCGAATCGAAGTGTTCGACAAGACGGGCAAACCTGTACGTCAACTCGGCGCTGCATCAGTCCATACTCCTCGGGGTATCGCAGTAGACAAGCAAGGGAATGTTTACGTTTCAGGCGAATTCAAGACACCGGCCGTAGAGGGTGTCGGGGTATTTGATAAGAAAGCCAACTTCGCATTAAAGCGAATAATAGGTAAAGGTGTCATAAAAAGAGCGGGCGACGTCGGTATCGATGATAGGGGTTACCTTTATGTGTTGGATTATCGAACCGGTCCCAGCGTTCCAAAACTCTTTCTTTTCGACGCGGCTGGGCAGGTCGAGCTCTCGTTCTCTGATCCATTCTGGGGCTCCCATCTTAGGATCGCCGTTGATCCGAGTATCGGGCCAAAATCGGCCAGCCACGTGTTCTACATCAGTGACAGGCATAATAAGGCGGTTTATAAGTACGATACGTTCGTGCCGTTGCTGGACAAATGGAAATTCCCCGGTGCCTCGACCGTTGGGCGGGTGGTAGTCGACTGGGAGGGTACGGTCTATGTCGATTTGGGGGATAGCGGGATCGTAAAGCTGGATAAGTCGGGAAACCCTGCTGCCACCGTAATTCCTTCGCCCAATCTCTCGAACCCGCCCTTGAGGACCATCGATAAGGACAAGCGGATATACGTCACGGACACGTTCGGATCGAATGCATGCGAGTGCATAAAGGTGCACACGCTGCCGCAAAATTCCGAAATTTGGGTGCGCGTGCCGGCCGGGGCGAAGACCGGCCCGATAACCGTCAAGCGCCGGTACTCGTGGGGTCAGCAGGAATCTGCGAAGTCCGCCGATAGTTTCTTCGTTTTGGAAAGTCTTCCAACGCTGTCCGTAGCAAAGGTTGAACCGACCCAGGGGCTGGGCTCCTACCCCTTCATTACCAACAAAGACACTTTAGTCTGGGCAAAAGTAAACGGCATCTTCGGCCATCCGGTCCGCGATTCGGCAAAGTTGCAGGTGACAACGCCCGCCAGCAAGATCTTCGAGCAAGACGCTGACCACTATACGTACGACTACGACAAGAAGAAAACCTATATCCACTACCATCTGCCGGCTGACAAAGTGGATATGGCGGGAAAGTATTCCTTCAACGTAACTGTGGCCAGATCACCACATTGGAAGCGTACGTTCTCGGATTCCAAGTCATTTGTTGATAGAAAGGGCCTGAATCTTCTTGTCGTAAAATATACCGACGTGCAGAACCATCTGTGGGGTTCCCAAGACCCGTTTCCCTGGTTTGACACGAGAACGTTTCTCTATGGCATCGATACGTTGTCGAGAACCTTTCCCGTCCCTACAAACGGTATAAATGTGCATTTCGCGACCGCCCAATATAAGAACTACATCCCAGGTGGTGTTACGGACAGTGAGCTTGGGCAAATAGGGAGTGATGTTAAGAACCTCGCCGACCTGTTCAAGAAGAATTCTTTGTTCAAGCCCGACCACGCAATCGGAATTTTGGACTGGGATCTGAACCAAACTAAAGAGATGGTGTTCGGAATAAATTACGGTTCTGATCCGTACAAGATTGTGACATTCTTCTCGGCGACCAAACCGGGAAAGTATTATGACTACGGGGGTCTGTTAGCGCACGAGGTCGGACACAGTTATGGCCTGGTCAAGAAAGGCAAGCCCAACTATGACAAAGCCAAAGATGACCGTCATAGCATAAATCGCAGGCTGGATAAGGAGCAGGGAGCGCCGATAACCGCCTGGAGCGCATTGATCGACGAGCTGTGGCCCGGGGACCAGGTCTACACCATGATGGCCGCGGGTCCGGGATTGGACGACTACGTCTATTTCGAGAGCAGGACTAACAAGGGCGTAAAACTCGATTACTACGACATATTTGATGCGCTCGACAAAACGAAGGTAGCGTTGAAGACAGAAGCGTTGTCGTCTTTGGCCAAAGGCGTGATGGCGCAGACCGGGACACTTGTAATCTCTGGGTCAATCGATGAGGCGCACATCGCCAAAATCGATGTTTCGTATCTTACAACCGATGATCTTGCAACCACTCCTGTTGAGATATCTGACTACTCGTTGGTCTTTGTGAACGATCGGGGTGAAGTGCTGTCGCAGGGAGGCTTCGCACTGTCGACGCCGTTCTACGCGCGCGCCGATAAGAACGTCAAAAGCGGCGTATTCGATCTCGCAAGGGTGTTTCCGGAGGGCGCTGCCCGGGTCGAGATCAGATATGTAGACGAGGTTCTCGCAACTTTGCATCGAAGCGCGAATCCCCCTCGAGTCCAGGACGTGCGCGTGGAAGTATCCGAGCTCGCACCGGTATCGATCACCTGGGCCGGTTTTGACGAAGATGGGGACTCGCTGACCTATTCCGTTCTCTACTCGTCGGATGGTGGGGAAACGTACACGCCAGTAGCATCCGGCCTGACCGGTACCGAGTTTCTTTGGGACGATCGTCTTTCCGAGGGCAGCGCGAATGCGCTTATCCGGGTAGTTGCCAACGACGGTATACACGAGGCGGAAGCCGTATCAGCGGCATTCTCGCTGCGGGGGAAGAAGCCGTTGGTTGAGATCTTGCTGCCGACCGACGGGAAAACATACACCCAAGGGCAGATTATTCAATTGCGTGGGGCCGCGTTTGATGCTGAGGATGGGACGCTCAGTGGAGCACAATTACAGTGGGTGCTCGATGACTCGGTAATGCTGGCAACAGGCCGGACGGGCAGCCTGCAGAATTTGACCCAGCGGGCACCCTTGGGGCCTGTCCTTTCTCCGCTTGCGGTCGGAACTCACACTATTCGCCTCGTCGGACGTGATAGTGATGAAAACGAGCAAACCGCTCAAGCGACCATTGAAGTTGTTCCCGATACCGACCGGGACGGAGTGAGCGATGCGGACGAGCGTAAGGCCGGTCGGGATGCGTATGCGCCTTTCGATGTTCCGCCTACATTTCGATACGCCGTCAAGGTTATCTGTGGAGAGTCAGACGAAGAAGTTGTTTCAAAAGGTACCTACTTTACAGTGATCAATGTACACAACCCTACACGCATACGAGTGCGGGTTAAGAAGAAATTGACTACCGTAACGTCGAGGGGTCGGGACAGTTCCGTCTCGGAGTTTCGCGAGTTTTATCTCAACAAGAACCAGACCCTAGCGATAGATTGCAGAGAGATCAGTCGCGATGTATCCGCGCCCCGGCCCCGATTCGTCGATGGATTTATAATTCTTGAATCTCCAGCGGAACTCGACGTAGTTTCTGTGTATACAGCTGGTAAGACTTCCGGTCACGTTGAGACCCTCCATACGGAGCGTGTGGAGCCCGAACGCACTGATGGTTGCGCCGACCTCATTGTCGAGTACATTGAGAAACCAATCTGGGAAGCGGCCAACGAACGATCAGTAATACGGGCGTCACTCAGAAACGTTGGTGATAGGTCAGCCGGCTCCAGTATGACACGGTTGTGGGATCTGAATGCGCCCCGACACGGCAATGGGAAATTCACTGCGGCAAGTTCACTCCACCCGCTGGCAGCGGGTGAAGCGAAGGTCGTCACTTTTAATTTGCCGTATTGGGTGTATTCTCCAGCAGCGAAATTAGAGGTTCAGGCTGACTACGAACAAACAATCACGGAATGCGATGAACACAATAATGCTGTCGTTTTTGAGGACCCAGGCTAGCGAGCGGGTGGGTGTTATATTTTCTATTGCGCGCCATGGCCCAATCATGCTTTCACTCTATTCTGTAGGAATCGATGAAAGTCATCGAAAACGGGGGCTGACGATTCGAGCTCGGCAGCCCCTGGTAAGAAATTCTATAAGGCGGAACTTTGAGAAAATAGGTGAAGCCGGTGAAAATGATGTTTTTCCATTCAGAATAGGCGGACGCCTGGGGTTCTTTGATTGCATGGAGGGAGGTACTCTGTAAACACCGTCCCGGAGAAAGGTATGGAGCAATGAAAAGTCCACACCAGGTAGTGGTCGGCTTGCCGGCGCGCGCTATCAATGTCGTGATCCTGCTCGTCCTCTGCGGGACTTCGCCGGCACCGGCTGACTCACCCGTCTTCTACAGTTTTACGGAGATCGCGCGAACCGGAGCGGAGCTGACAAGCTTCGGTCGTTTTCCCGCCCTCAACAACGACGGATTCGTGGCGTTTCACGCCGAGACCAGCGGCGGGACAGAGCGTATCCTGCGCAGCAACGGTGGACCACTGACGATCATCGCTGATACAGCCAGCGCTGTGTTCGGCCAGCATCTGGGCAACCAACCATCGATCAACGGCAAGGGGGATGTGGCCTTCTCGACGCACGACAGGGGCGTGTTCAAGGTCGTGGACGGCACGACGATTGAAATTGCGAACCCGTTCCATTTCACGGGGCCATTTGGGCGGCTGGATCTGTTCAACGACCATGTCTCGCTGAACGAGAACGGGACCGTACTGTTCGGCTCCTACGCAACGGATGGAGCGTCGCCGATTGCTGTCGACCGCGGTATGTTCATGGGTTCGGGCGGTGCGGTCACGGCGGTCAGGGTAGAGAGCGCCGGCGTGCCCGGACCGCTCGGGTTCAACCTCAACAACAACGACGACATCGCGTTTCTGGAGATCATTAGGAGAGGGTCTGGTGGCGGAGCGCGCTCTGTCGTTCGTATCTTCGTACTCACGACGGCGGAACCTCCGTCGATGAGCCAGATCGTGGACGAGGAGTTTGACGGGTTCACTTCGGTGTCGATCCTCTGGCACACGGGAACACCTTCGGTCAACGATTCGGGCGTCGCGGCCTTCGACGGCAGGCTCGAAAACGGGGTGAGTGGAGTTTTCACCAGCCCCGGCGGGCCGATCGGCCCGGGCGGACCCATCACGACGGTAGCAGACTCGGCGGGTCAGTATGACTGGCTGGATTTCCCGGCGATCAACAATCGGGGAACGGTAGCCTTCCACGCCAAGCTCGATGCCGCAGGCGGGACGGGGATCTTTGTTGGGCCGGATCCGATGCGCCATCGCGTGATCGGAACCGGTGATCGGATCGGGGAGCGGACCGTCGAAACCGCCACGATTGGGTCGGAGGGCCTGAACGATAGAGACCAGGTCGCGCTTCACGTGCGGTTCACTGATGGCAGTACCGCGATCATGCGCGCTGACCCGCTGGGACCGACATTGCCGACCGATCCGTCGGGGACAATGCAGCTCTCGACCGGTGCGGGCGCAGGGGCGGGTGTAAGCCAGGCAGTGCCGGCGCCGAGTGAGGTCGCCACGCTGAGCGTGGATCTGCGCTTTCTCACACCAAAGGGCGAATTGGCGCTGAGCGTCATGGGTCGTGAAGTGGCTCGTATCACAGCCCCAACGATGCCCGCTGAGAAGTTCTCGACGACGACCATGCCGATTGACGTGCAAGGGCTGCGGCCGGGTTACAAGCTTCCGAAACAAATACCGATAGACCTTGACCTAGTCGGCCCACCGGGCTCGACGATACAGATCCGCCGAGTTGGCTTTCCCGGCCTGCGTAACGGAGATTTCTCCCAGGGTAGTCTGGACGGCTGGGAGACGCGTTCGCGACGTGGCGGCGCCGTCACGGCAGTTATGGCGCTACCGGTCATTAAGCCCTACAAGTAATTATGACGCCAAATCTCACCCCAACTAGGCCCGTCCATCGCGGCATAGATCTGTATGGTGCAGGCTGGTGCGTTCGCGACTCGATGCGTCGAAATCTTTCAGGTCTTTTCTGGTGGATAGTATGGCCACGAAACAGCGCCAAAAGAAGGACATCTGGTGCTCCCCGCCAAACTCCAACTAGATTATAAAGCCCCCTCCCATTTACTTTTATAGTACAGGATCGGGCGTCCACTGTGGTCGCGGCTACCGGTCGGCTGGGAGAGGGGCCTGCTTCGACCAACGCGGCAACCCGGGCGTTAAGCGTATCCACATGACACCTGGCCGGATGACTGCGAGTAGACGGACAACATTCAGCAAAGCCTGACGTACTGCGGATTTGATCCAGATCAAGTTTGCTCGGCTGGATTCTCAGGTATGGTGTATTGATGAATCTCGATGTTTGGACTTCGTCGTCCGCTATTTAGCCATTTTTTTAGAGCTTGGATCACGGTAAGTGATGGAACTCGTCTGTCCCGCAGGGAATCTCCCGTCACTTAAGGAAGCAGTCGACAACGGCGCGGATGCCGTATACATAGGCTTTCGCGATGACACCAACGCCCGCCACTTTGCCGGCTTGAACTTCGATGACCGGCTCGCCGATAACGGTATCTCCTACGCACAAGAGCGGGGCGTGAAGGTGTACGTGGCCATCAACACCTACCCTCGCCCCTCGGTTTTCCCACGCTGGCAGGCAGCAGTCGACAGCGCGGCAGAGCTCGGTGTCAGCGCGCTCATCTTGGCAGATATTGGAGTAATGGACTATGCCGCCGAGCGTTGTCCGGAGTTACCGCTACACTTGTCGGTACAGGCTTCAGCCACGAGCCACGAGGCGATTCGATTCTACGCGGACAATTTCGGAATTCGGCGGGCGGTCCTGCCTCGGGTACTGTCCCTGAACCAGGTCCAGCAGGTCGCTGCGCGCAGCCCGGTACCCGTCGAAGTATTTGGCTTCGGTAGCCTGTGCGTGATGGTCGAAGGGCGTTGTCTGCTGTCCTCATACGTCACAGGCAAGGGTCCAAACACCTTTGGCGCTTGCTCGCCGGCAAGCCACGTGCGCTGGGAGGAGACCCCCGCTGGGTTAAAGACACGCCTGAATGGAGTGCTCATCGATCATTTCGCCTCTGATGAGAACGCCGGATACCCAACGATCTGCAAAGGCCGTTTTGAGATCGAAGGCCGTGTTGGCTACGCCATCGAAGAACCCACGAGCCTCAACGCCTTGACGATCTTGCCTCAACTGCACCGTGTCGGTGTGGCCGCCATCAAGATCGAAGGTCGCCAGCGTAGCCCCGCTTATGTTGCACGAGTAACCAAAGTATTGCGTGCTGCCATCGACGCTTGTGTCCGCGATCCTGATCACTTCACACCGGATCCCGAATGGTTGGTGCAGCTCAACGCGCAGTCCGAGGGCACTCAGACAACGCTCGGTGCTTATCACCGACCTTGGCAATAAGAGCTGGCAAGTGCAGGAAGCAATGACCAATCCGAATCACCGAGCGCGGTTGTCCCTTGGACCGGTCCTGTATTTCTGGCCCAAGGAGACCCTGCTCGGGTTTTACGAGCAAGTGCGTTACTGGCCGGTTGACATTGTCTATCTAGGCGAGGCGGTGTGCGCCAAACGCCAGGAGCTGCGCAGCGAGGATTGGTTGGCGTTGGCTGACCGGTTGGCGAACGCCGGCAAGGAGGTAGTGCTCTCTTCGTTGGCGCTGTTAGAGTCCGGCTCCGAACTTGGGGCGCTTAGACGGCTGTGCGACAACGGGCGTTTTATGGTGGAAGCCAATGAAATGTCCGCCGTGCAGCTTCTGGCCGATCGCGGTCAGTTTATCGCCGGTCCCACGATTAATATCTACAACACGCGCGCCCTAAGTACGCTTGTTGAATTAGGGCTGAAACGCTGGGCCATGCCCGTTGAGCTGTCGCGCGAGACGTTGATCGAGTTTCTCAGCGATCTGCCCGAGGGCGTAGAAAGCGAGGTCTTTGGTTACGGACGTCTGCCTTTAGCGCATTCTGCGCGCTGTTTCACGGCACGCGTACACGGGACGGGAAAGGACAACTGTGGTTTCCGTTGCCTCGACTATCCCGATGGCATGCTGTTATACACCCAAGAAGAGGAGCCATTTTTGGTATTGAATGGCATCCAGACCCAATCGGCGCGTACTTTTAGTCTGTTGGGTGAGATTGACGATCTGCGCGAGCTAGGCGTAGATGTGATCCGCATCAGCCCACAGTCTACCGGTACCGAGCGTGTCGTCGAGCTTTTCCATGCGTGCCTACACGGATCCGTTGACTCGAAGTCGGCGTGTCAGGAGCTTAATGCGGTGATCCCGGTCAACTCGTGCGATGGTTACTGGTTCGGTGGCCCAGGCATGGGCGGAGGGACTCTAGATGGTAACGTGGAGACATGCCGTACGTGATTGGCGTACGACATCGGAAACCCCCTTCAAGGTTGGGTGAATCGCGGGCTTCGGCGTACCCGAGCATGCGGGAGTTCCTGGCCGACCTCGAGTTGGGGGGGGGGCTAAAACGCATCGCCGTCGAACTCGATCCGCGACTGGAGATCACCGAAATCTGCCACCGTACCCTCAAGTGCGGTGGACCAGCGCTGCTGTTTGAACGCCCTACAAGCGGGAGCATGCCTCTGTTATGCAACGTATTCGGCACGGGTTCGCGCGTGGCACATGCCATTGGTCTGAAAGGGGTTCGCGACCTGCGCGAAATCGGACGTCAGCTTGCCTTTTTGAAGACCCCGTCTCTTCCGGCCGACCTAGGCGAGGCGATACAGAAGCTGCCCCGCTTCCGCAAGCTCATGTACGTCAATCCGCGGGTGATATCGGAGCCACCCTGCCAAGAGGTCACTATCGAGGGTCAAGACATCGACCTCGCGCGCTTTCCGATTCAGACCTGCTGGCCTGAGGACGCCGGCCCGCTCATCACCTTTGGGCAGGTGATCACGCGTGGGCCCTATAAAGAGCGCCAGAACATCGGCATCTACCGGCAGCAAGTCGTGGACCGCAACCGGGTGATCATGCGATGGTTACCCCACCGCGGCGGGGCTATCGACTTTCAGGAGTGGAAGAAGGCGCGCCCTGGTCGCAGGTTCCCAGTCGCCGTCGCGATCGGGGCCGACCCCGCGACGACGCTTGCTGCCGTCACGCCACTTCCCGATACAATCTCCGAGTTCCAGTTCGCAGGATTGTTGCGGGGCGCCAAGACCGAGGTGGCACGTTGCCTGACTCATGACCTGCGGGTACCGGCTACGGCCGAAATTGTGTTGGAAGGGTATGTCGACCCCGACGAAGAGATGGATGAGGGCCCGTTCGGCGATCACACTGGTTACTACAACTCGGTCGAAAAGTTTCCGGTATTCACGATCGAGCGCATCACCCATCGGCAAGACCCGATCTACCAGGGTACGTACATGGGGCGCCCGCCCGAAGACGAACCCTCGGTACTCGCCGCAGCACTTAATGAAATGTTTATTCCCATCCTGCAGGAACAATTCCCCGAGATTGTTGACTTCTACCTGCCGCCGGAGGGTTGCTCGTACCGTGTGGCTATTGCCGCAATCCGCAAGCAATACAAAGGGCACGCGCGACGCATCATGTTCGGTATCTGGTCATACCTGCGCCAGTTCACGTACACGAAAATCATTATTATTACCGACGACGACATAGATATTCGCTCATGGCCCGAGGTCATCTGGGCGATCACGACACGAATGGACCCTGCCCGCGACACGGTAACTGTCGAAAACACACCAATCGATTACCTCGACTTCGCCAGTCCCACCTCAGGTCTGGGCTCCAAGACCGGTCTTGATGCGACGAATAAGTGGCCCGGTGAGACCGACCGTACCTGGGGTCGGCCCATCCGGATGACCAACGACGTGCGCAAGAGGGTGGATGCGCTGTGGTCGGAACTGGGTATTGGTTAACGGCGAAAAAGGCATCATGCACGCGTATCGCATCCGATTATCGCTGGCGGCATTATCTAATGTCTCGTTGTGGAATCATTTCAAACGCTGCGCGTTCGAGGTCAGCGCGTGACTACCGCAACACTTCCACAGTTACCGCGCCTTTTCCGCTTACCGATCGCGCTCGCCCCTACTTTTGTCAAGATCGCCGTGATCGAGCGCGTCCTTAATACTTTGTTCGCCGAGGCCCTGAAAAACGGTGAGTTGGAGTTCCTGCGAGATCGTTACATGGCCATACGCGTGTCGGATGCTGGTGTCGATTTCTCCATCGGATTGCACCACGACGCAATCGCCGCCGACCGACCCACGAGTGTCCCCGACGTCACTATCGAAGGCCCAGCATATGCTTTCTTACTGCTGGGCACGCGAAAGGAGGACGCCGATACACTGTTCTTCCGCCGGCAGCTCAAAACCCATGGCGATACCGAACTTGGGCTGCTGATCAAGAACTTCCTCGACAGCCTGGAGCCAGAGGCCCTCCCTTACCATCAGTTGACCGACGCGGTTCTCAGCAATGCGCTCACGGTTGCCAACAACTTGGCACAACTGCGCGAAGCGTTCCGTTGGAATCTCACGAGGTTTGGCTTCTAGCTCGCCTTTAGCAATTCACTATGAACCGGAAGAGTAATATGAGGTGATCCATGATGAACACAAGTAAGAGCGAAAATGGCAACGGCGCGTTTGTCCGACACCGGGGGCCGGTCACATGTGTCGCCGGTATACCGGGTAAGAACGCCGCTGTCAGTTGCGCGTATGATGGAGCGGTAGCGTACTTTGACCTGGAAGCGCGGTCGGTCGAACTGCTGGGGTACCACGACCACGTGGCCAGCACGGTCGCTGTCAGCAAGTCCGGCAAGAAGGCATCTTCGACCGCGGCGGACTATACGATCTACATTTGGGACCTCACCAGGCGCCAACGCGAACTGGTTTTGCGCGGTCACAGTGACGACGTCGAGTGCTTCACCTTTGTTGACGACCATGTCGGAATCTCCGCTTCGCGCGACTGGCGTGCAATCGTCTGGAATCTCGATACGGGTGCTATCTTGCACGTGCTAGACGGGCACGAGAAAGATGTCCTTTCCGTTGTGCACAACAACGGCCTGATCTACACGTCCGGCGACGATATGACGTTGCGCGTCTGGGATCTGGAGACGGGGAATCTAGTCAAGATGTGGGGTCCCTTCGAGAATGAAACCGATACCTGTGCGATTGATACGGTCCATGGGCGAGCCGTCCTGGGATGCGATGACGGCGTCATTCGTGTCTTCGATGTCAAAACCGACGAAACTGTGGCTGAGATCGAGGCACATAAGTCCGGGATCAAGAAGGTAGCTACTTCGCCGGTAAACGGAGACATTCTTTCGGCGGCGTATGACCAAAAGATCCTCATCTGGGACGCAGAGGGCTTTGCTCGGAAGGTGGAGCTGGATCACAAGCAGACGACGTGGGAGCGTTCCTTCAACTGGTCCCCGGACGGCAAGCAGCTCCTTGCCGGCACCTTTGACGGGACAGTACTGGTATGGAATGCCGAAACTGGACGATTCTTAGATGAGGTCGGGGAACGTGGCACTGGCAACTTCTGTCTGAATGACATTTCCGCGAACGAAGACGGTGAGCTCGCCACGGTGGCCGACGATGGGTTTGTCAGGCTGGGACGCTTAACGTCGAACGAAGCCAGGTGGGTGAGCAAGGTCGAGCCCGAGTCCGGTCGTGTGCTCGCCAACGCCGTCACACTCGATGATGCCTGCGCCATGGTTGTTGCGGGCGCACATGACCAGAAGCTCCACATCTTCGAGAAAACGACTGACTCGCTCGAGAACGAGATCGAGGTGCGCCTTGGAGAAGGGCCAATCAATTGTGTGCGCGTAGCGCATCATCCTGGGTACGATGGCCAGGTATTCGTTGCCTGCTACAACGGGGCGATTGTCCGAGTCGATCGTACGGGTGCTGTTCTTGGAACCAATCGTCTTCACGGCGAAGTCGCTATCAAGGCGCTCAGACTTCATCCGACCAAGACGGTCGGAGCGAGCTGTGGTGTTGACGGTTCCATATTGGTTTGGGATTTTGAGGGAAACCTTGTCCACCGGCTGATAGGACACATGGGAATCGTGGACGATATCGACATCGACCCAAGCGGCAAGATGATCACGAGTGTCTCGCGGGATTTCACCATGAAGGTATTCAGCCTGGATGATGGCAGGATGCTTCATTCCGTTTCGCTGGGCCGCCGGTCGCCCAAGGCTGTGTGCTTCTTCGATCCGCGGACAGTCATTGTTACTAACTACTGGGGACAACTGCTGCGGGTTGATCTCGAAACGGAGAAAACGCTCTGGCGCTCGATTGGCAAAAACGGCATCAGCTCCATCACGAGGTCTGGCGACGAAGTTGTGGCGTCCTGCTACGACGGTGCCGCGTACCTCGTGCGGTCGGACGATTTGAGTGTGCAGAACACACTGCGCGGTATGACGCAGCAACGTTTGCAGCCAAGCGCGTTGATCTAACCACGGCCTGAACCACGAGATGCCTGGAGTAGACGAAACTCACAGGTAGTTTTCGGCGCAGCGCGCCGCGCTCACCGCTGATAGGGTTCTCTGGAACTGCCCGCTTCCGACTCGGGATCTCGTAGGGGCTCGTCACGGGCGCGCGCCCGGTCCCCGAGCTGGCGGCAGCGGGCGGGGGCTGTGCGCGGCCCGGAAAATCGCCTTATCGGCGGAGTCAAAGCGTGGTAAGAGGCTTTCTTTGTGCGCGTTGGAATCGTGCTAAAGATCTCGATGAAATGTTTGGCGTTATGGCGGAGCGCATTCACGAAGCCATATATCGAATCTTGTAGCGAGCTTTAATACATCCGCCAGCCGCTCGAGCCGTCAACCAGGGTGCACGTGACCGTGCGCGATCTCTTCTTCCGTGGCTTCCCTGACGCTTTCAATAGTGACATCGAAATGAAGTGTCATGCCAGCCAACGGATGATTGGCGTTTAACGTAACGGCCTCCTCTCCGATGGCATCCACAACAAGCGTTTGTAGTTGACCATCTTGAGTTTGAGATTGCAGCCTCATTCCAACCTGCAGGCCCTCGATGTCTGCAAGTACGGATCTAGGAACGTCCTGAATCAGTCGTGAATCGACCTCACCGTAAGCGGAGGAGGGTTCTATGGCCACCTGAAAGGTGTCGCCAGTTTCCTTGCCCTCCAACTCCTTTTCGAGGCCTGGCACTAAATTACCGCTGCCATGCAAATATACGAGTGGCTCCTGTCCCTGCGAGGAATCAAGTTGAGTACCTTCGTCATCGGTCAAAGTATAGTGAATTGCCGCTACACATTGGTTACTGATCTTCATAAGTATTATTTACGGGGGTAATTGTTGGGGGAAGCGGCCAGCTTATCACTCTTTCCGACCCCGCCGCAGCGGGGCGTTTCGGTAAGATCAATATCTGGTAACGAGCACGGTACTATAACGTTCTGAGGTCGGCAGCGGCTTTCTTGCCCCGCTCTTCGATTACGTTGTAACTTACACGCTGACCTTCCGCCAATGTCCCAAGGCCCGCGCGTTCTACCGCGCTGATGTGCACGAACACGTCTTTCGCACCGTTTTCCGGTTGAATAAAACCAAACCCCTTGGTGGGGTCGAACCACTTCACAGTTCCGATAGCCATACTGGCCTCCATAGAATAATTTCGCGCGCAAATCGGGCGCGTGTCGAACAATCTGGTCATGTTGGGTGTCTTTGATTCAAGCCGCCCGGGATCGGGCGGATAGCAGAAAGGCAAGCCGGTACATAGATTGTGCCCGGATCATGCACCTTGCTGCGCGCAAAGGCAAGTAGCAGGTCTTGTGGGCCGCGTTGGTGACCAGCGGAAGTCGGTCCAACCGGTGCGGGACTGTGCGTGAGCGGTCCTGTGTGGTTAGGCAAAATGGTGCAAAACCGGCAACGAGCATCCCGATATTACTTAATTAATACAGAGACTTACGACTTTCATACTGTTCTCATAATGCCGGTGTCGGTGGTTCGAGTCCAGCCAATCCGCGCTTCTGTACACACCCCGGTCGGCGGCGCAACCGTGAGGCCCAAGGTATCGTTCCCCCCTCACAGCCCGCGTTTTGGGCTCGCCACGGACAGAAATAGGCGACGGGCGACCTGCAGATCGTCTTTTGTTATGCCTTTGAGCATGGATACGACGATGAGGTAAGCCGCCGCGGACAACAACAACCTCGCCACGGGATACGCGGGGTCGATCAGCATCAGCATGACGGCGAGCGCACCGCCTGCCAAAAACGGCGCGAACGACCGGTAATTCAACGGCACACCGCGCACCGCGGTCCGGACGAGTAATAGCAGGGCAACCATGCTCACCGCCTCGCCGAGCAGGCACGCCAGCGCGGCACCGGCGGGCCCGCTCTTAGGGATAAGCACGACAGCCAGCGCGACATGGACCGATGCACCGAGCCCCACGCCGATCAAGAGATGGCTCGACCGGGCGAGCGCCAGCGATATATGCCGCAAGCTCTGATTCAAGGCGACGATCGGCAGCGTCATCAGGAGCAAAGTCAAAATCCTATGCGCGCCAGTAAAATCATGCCCGAACAAAGTGGTGATGATCTCGTTCGAATAAAAAGCGCCGTAGGCGACAATCGGAGCGATCACCAGCATGCTGCAACGATACAAATCCGCGTGCAGGCGAAGCGCTGAGGCGGTGTCTCCGGCTGCCAGACGGCTCGTTGCCGGAAACGCGGCCTTGTTCAGCATCTCGATCAAGGTCGAAAACGCCAGAACGATCATATGCGCGACCAGAAACTGACCGGCGCTGGCGCTGTCCGCGAGCCAGCCCAGCAACAGTACGTCGCCGTGGACGTAAACCAACCCGAGCAGCGCGCCGAGGCTCACCGGCAGCGCCTCGCGCAGGATGGCGGGCCATTTCTTGACCGAAAAACGCACCGCCAGCGGCCGGTACTCGCGTCGGAGCATTACCCAGTATCCAGCTACCATGCACAATGCCGCGATGACCTCGATGACGGGAATCCGTAACAGATCTTCGGCGCCGTTTGTGACGAAACCAAGGAGACCAAGCAGCACGATCAGCCGGCGCAATGTACTTCCCAATGCGACGACGTGCATGCGCTCCAGGCCGCGAAACGCCCAGGCCGTGGTCAGCGCAGGGGCAACAAGAGCGAAGCTGTACAGGACCAGAAGGTCGGCAGGTATCGAGAGCGCTGCCGATACGGACGGCGCGGTCAGGTAGACGATGACTATCAACGCGCACCCGATTGTGATGCGCAGTCCGACGACCTCGGAATACACCCTCGGCACGGACGTCGGCTCCAGCGCTACCTGTCGCATCGCGCGCGGACCGGTGCCGGCACGAACTACGATCTCGAGAATACCCACCAAGGCGATGGAAAGCCCTACCGCCCCATACAGCGAAGCCCCCAAAACACGGGCCAGATAGATCGCGACAGCCAGGCCGATCAATCGGCTGCCGACTTCGGCGAGCGCCAGCCAGCCAAAGTTTCGTATCAGGCGCGGGATCTGCGCGTCCATCGGTGTGCTTTCGGAGCGACCGAAGCGCGAGTTTTCACCCGCTTCATGCGGGAGGCGGTAAGCCCGGAAGGTTCAAGAGCGTCCGCACTTCGAATCAGCTCGGTCGCGCGGAATATCGGGCCGGCTATAAGTTGACTTGACCGCGAAATTGGATGATTTCCGGTTCGTCGTCATCGGTTGAACTGCCGGGTCTGTCAACACTCAATACATTTACATAATTGAGCATGAAACGAATGTTCGGCGTCGCGTACCAGTTGAGGCCCAAGGTGAAGTTTTCTTGGCTGCCGCCGATCACATCGTCGTCAGTCAAGTCGATCGAACTGAAGCGCGCCCCCAATTCCCAGGCGCCATAGCCGCCCACGCCGAGAATGCCTTTGGGCTTGATTTTCCCGAATGTGCCCTTCACCGGGTCATAGGAACGTGACTCGCCGGTGAGAACCCAACTTGCATAGGCATACCACCCCGAGAAGTCCAACGCGGGGAGATCATTCTTGCGGTCAAGCTCAGTAGCAATGTATTCAGACTGTAAGGACCATGGCCCGAGAACCAAAGCCGCTTCAGCCCCCAGTCGTCCAATATCGTCTACATCGGTGATGTCTCCGGTATCCACCAAACGTACGTCCGTGACGTGTGACTCCGGGCGCGCGCGAAACCGAACCGTATCGTCATCTCCCGGTTCACGATAAGAGACCGCACCACCCAAGTGTAAGATGCGGCTCTTGGTGAGCATCGGCGCGAAGGTGAGGCGACCGGTCACGCCCCAGCCCTCGTCCGCTTCGCCCTCCGAGGTGCCGCCTTCCCGGAAACCGCCTACGTTGAAGGCCCATTTGTCGCGATAAGTATTGAGCCCGATACCGATGTTCCGGCCGGGCGCAAACTCCGTCGCCATCGCGCGTTCCATGAACGTGTTGTAGTTCGAGCTCGACAACTCTTCGAGGCTGAACGGTTCTTTGAAATTGCCGAACGTGATTCCTTTGCCATCGAAACCCGTGTAGCGAATGTATGTGCTCTTGAGGTCGACCTCGTTCCCGGCGAACTCGACACTGGCGCGGAAGTCCCAATCGTTCCAAAGTGTTCCTTTGGCACCTACGCGGGCACGGCGTATTTCGCCACCACTCCCAAGCTCGGCTTCGTCCTCTCGGTAACTTGCTAGATCGACATGTAAACGACCGTCCACGCGCATCTTGCGCCCCCTGTCCTTTGGCTTGGTGGTCTTTCCGGCTTGCTTTGTTGGTTGCGGTTCCTTGACCGGGCTCCGATCGCTCGCTAACGCGGGGTCCTTCGAGCCGGGCTCATCCAGCGCCGCACGCTTGAGCATCTCGTAGGCTTCCTGGTTGATCGTTCCGTTGTTACGCAACACCTCGAGAAGCTGCATAAACGCGGGACCGGCGGCCTGCGCCGCGCCCGCCGAGAACGCAAACAAGACAGCACCCATCAAGTACCGAGAAACAGTGTTATTCATCATGCGAACCGCTCTCCTCTCATAAAAGCAACGACAATTCGGCCAAACCGCGCCCCTAAGTAAGCGCCCCCAGTAAGAGGGTCCCCTAGTTTTCTCGAGCTGACGCCAGCATCGGGCGGGAGCACTCATTTCAATTCACTAGCTGTTCGATCAGCCACCCATCCACGACCGCGTCACCGATGGCGACCACCAGTAATAGGGAGATCACCGCAGATATCGCCACGCCTATTGCGATACTTTTCGGCCACCCCTCGCGCGCATAAAAACGTAGAAACGCGATGGTATACAAAGGGGTTGCCAACAGGAATCCGAGTAACACTATTAACAGCGGAGCGACTGTGAACCACGCCAGCACTGGCCCCAGCGCATTGTTGGTTTGCGATTTTCTTAATCCACTTTGCGCGCGCAGTTTCTCCACCCCCTGTAGGCGCAAGTGCAAATAGTGATCCGCGGTTTCGGAGGACTTGGGAAACAGGTCGAAACAGAACTGAGTCAATAGCAGGACCAACGTCGGTATGGCTACCGCCATCGGCACCAAGCGTGCGGTTGGGCCGAGCGACATGCTGAGCATGAAAAACAATACCGCAACGCCCAACAACATTCCGGACAGAGAGATTCTTCCCAGCGTCGCCATTATTCCGATCGATTACGTGCGCGCAGGCCCTGATAAACCGGCACCAGGAGACTCACTGTGGTGAATACCAGCAATCCCAGGACGATTGGCCGTGTCAAAAAGTCGATACGACCGAGCTCCTGTAGCCGCAACGTCAAATGGAAACTTTGTTCGAACAGCGGTCCGAGAACCAGGGCGATGACCATGGGGACCCGCGGCCACCCGTATTTCTTCATCGCGTAGCCCAGCAAGCCAAACGCGCAGGCCAGCAACACGTCGCTGATGCGACCCCTGTAGACATAGGCGCCACCGAGCGCGAGCATAAGAATGACGGGAAGCAACAAGTGGGTACGTACGTGGGTCAACCGCGCCAGGGGGGAAACCGTGGCTACCCCCAATAACGATGTCAGCCAATTCGAGAGAAACAACGACCAGATCAAAACGAAAGCCAGAGAAAGGTTGTGCTCCAGCATCTCCCGCCCGGGGTCGAGACCGTGTACCGCGAGCATGCCGAGGAGCATGGCGGTGCCGGTGCCGCCGGGGATGCCAAGCATCAGGGTGGGCACCAGCGATCCCCCGTCTTTGGCATCATTGGCGGCTTCCGGTGCGATCACGCCGCAAATGTTTCCCGTTCCGAAGGCCTTGGTGCCGCTCCCGCGCCACTGCGCGGCGTGGCCGTATGAGACGAAGCTCGCGACCGACGCACCGATTCCGGGAATGATGCCGATCACCGTGCCGATGATGGAACTGCGAATGAACAGGCCAAAATTCTGAAACACGCTGAGTGCGCCGCGCCAGACGCTCCCACCGAGGGCCGCCCTGGACAGCGGGCCGGCGATGGTCTGACGCCGCGAGCGCATCAAGTGTATGACTTCGGTGAGTGCGAACAAACCGAGAAACGCGGGTACCAGCGCCACACCGTCTTGCAGGTATTCGCTGCCGAAGGTGAAGCGCAATTCCGCGGTGCGTGGGTCATAACCCGCGAAGGAGAGCAGGAGTCCCAACGCCGCCGCTCCGAGGCCTTTGATCATCGAGTCCGTGGACAGGATCGCAAGTGTCGTCAACCCCCATATCGAAAGCATCAGGAACTCCGCGGGCCCAAACGATAGTAGTGTTTCCCGCATGAATGGAATCAACAACACAAGTATCGCGACGCCGAACGTGGATCCCAATGCCGAGGCGCTGGCCGCGCAACCAATCGCCGTACGCGCCTGGCCCTCGCGCGCCAGCGGGTGACCATCAAACATGGTCGCTACATTAGAAGTCCTACCAGGGATGTTGAATAGAATGGATGTGACAGACCCCATAAACGTGGAACCACCGACGAGCGCACCGAAGATCAACATGGTGGGTAACGGATCCCAGTAGAATGTCAACGGGATAGCAATCGCCATCAGCGTTGCGCCGGTCAGTCCGGGCAGCAGCGCAAACACCATCGCCGCCAGGGTGCCTGCTACGGGATAAAGAATGTTCGGCCAGGCGAACACCAGCCACCACCCCTCCCAGGCGGCTTCCAACACGGGTGCGATCATCAGACGTTCGCCCCGTTATCCCCCGGCGCCACGTTCAAGCTCTACTGTCTCAGGCGCTCCACCGCGCGCGCGACAACGTCCCGAAATGTACTGCTCTCCTCGCCGACCTGGCGTAATCCTGCAGTCGCCTCATCCCCCGGAGCGACATTCAGTGCCAGGCGCGCCTCGCTTGCGGCCGCCACAAACTCGGGATCGGTGAGAACGGCGAGCAGCGCGGCCCTCAAGCAGCCCTTGAGATCTTCATTCAGAGTCAGGGGTGCCGCAATCAACCGCCCGGCGCCGGTGAAGTTCACCAGTGCGTTTACGGTAGCGGGCTCATCGCCGAAGAGCGTGGCCGCGAGGCCCCCCTCGCCGCCGATCGTCGGCACGCCGTCCAACAGGCCCGGGTTGGGAATCGGGGTTTCGGCGATCTGCAAGAGCGGCCTCACATCCCCGGCTTCGATCTTCTTGAAGGCGGAACTGAAATTTACCGATATCACATCGATTTCGCCGCGCAGCAGCGCCAGCGTTTCCTGACTGCTTCCCGAATAACCCGCCACAGCTTCTACGGGAATGTTCAGGATGTGCGCGCCCATCGTGACGCTTAAGAAGCTGATGCTGGCGACGTCGCGGGTCCCATAGACGAGCGGCCGCTCCTTGGTCAGAGCGAATACGTCATCCATGGTGCGAAGCGGTGAATCGGCCGCCGTGACCCAGACGTGTTGGCTGCGCGCTATGCGTGCCAGCACCGTGAACTCGGTAGCGGGATTCGGTGCCTGTGTTTGACCGACCAGATTGGCAATCATCAACCCGGGCCCGTTCAGTATACCGAGGGTGCGCCCGTCTGCTGCAGCGTCTCGGATCGCCGCGGCACCGACCGTGCCGCCGCCTTCCTCGACGTTCTGTACCCGGATCGTGGCGCGTAAGCGCTTGCCGAGATAGGGCGCAAGCAGCCGCGAATACCGGTCGTAGCCGCCACCCACCGCGTTTGGCACCACGAAGCGAATCGTTTCCCCTTCCAGCGACGGGCAGGCGCCCATCGCCGGGAGGCTAACGAACAACAATGCGAAAAACAAAGAACCGTATTTCATCGATAGTCGAATACTCACTTTCCCAAGTGCTTGAGACTTCTCAGAGAATAACCCATGAACGCGTAATACCAGAGCAGGCATGGCAAAGGATCGCTGAACAGATACCGGGTATGCGGCGAGAACACCTTTTTTTGCGCGGACAAATAGTTGCCGGTATAGCCTTTCAGCATCTTGAGCAGCGGCAGAGGCGGGTTCGACGGGTCAGTGGGCGCGGCTCGGAACAGACCGGTACGCACGCGGTACCACATCAAATCGATAAGCTCAAACGGCAATCCAAACAGGTCGTCCAGGGGTTCCAAGAGCAGTACATCCTGTGGAAACGCGGATTGCTGGGTTGGCTCCTGCCGGGCCAACTGCAAATAGGTCAATGGTTCGTTGACGCCCAATTCGGTGCGCAGCCACAGGCGCGAGCCCAGTCGCGGATTGAACTCCATGAGCTTCGGAAGCCCGTCCCGAGCATCGATCTTGTTCTGGATCGTCAACCCGCCCCACCAGCCCAGCGACTCGAGTAGTTTTTGGACCTGCGGGCGATACTCGGAATCCGAGGAAGATACTGCCGCCGCACAGGAGTTGCGAAAGAGACGCTTCGACGTGCGCAGGACGATCGGTGAGAAAAAGCTGATCATTTTCGAGTCGCGGTCTGCCATGACGTAGAAATTCGACTTGCCGCTACCGGGAATGAATTCCTGAATCATCGGGCGATGATGACTTGCGCTGGTTTTATTGTATATCGATTTGAGCTTCGCGCGATCGGTGACGAACACCTGGCCCTTGCTGCTCGCGGTAAAACGTGGTTTCACCACCCAGGGTGGACCCATCTGCGCGGCGATGTCATCGAGTTCGGAGTCATCCTCCGGGAGAAAAGTCCGCGGCACCGGCAGGCCCGCCTCCTCTGCGGCATTGACGCTGGCGTACTTGTCCATAGGCGTCAGCACCTGACGATAGTCCGGCCCGACAACGAGTATGCCGTTGCGCTCGAAACGGTCTTTGTTTTTGGCGAACACATATACCTGCGGATCGTAAGAGGGGAATATCGTGTCGATCGCTTCCTGCTCACAGATCTCCTCGATACGTTTGATATAGCGCTCTTCCTGCTCGGTGTTCTCGGCTTGTATCCGACCCGCGTGCCAGTCCAAATCCGGTCGCGGCACGTGGTAACGAGCATCGACATAGCGCGAATTTGCGGCGTGAGCCGTGCGCGCTCTAAACCAATTGGTGCCGTCCAACGTCACCACGATGCGCTCCACGTGTGCACGCAGTCCACGGATGATGCAGTAGGCTTGACAAGCTTGGCTGTTGGTAACGAGTATGCGCATCGGCTAGAGGTTCTTCTGCCTGGAAATATTGTCGATCAGGGCAAAATATCGCTGCAGATACTGTTCGGCCGACCATTTTTCGGTCAGCGCCTTGCGTCCGCGACGTCCCAGATCGCGGCAGCGATCCTTTTGGGATTGTAGACAATTCATCGCTTCCAGCAACTGTTCGTTGGTCTCATAGACAATCCCGCCCCCGCTCTCGAGTACCGGCTCCGGATTCGCCCCCAGATTACGCACGATAACAGGAGTCGCCTCACGAAACGCCTCCATAATGACCAGCGGCGGCGCCACCTCATAATTGATGGAGGGTACGACGACCGCTACGGCATGGCGATAGAGCGCGCGCAGTTCGGATCCGGCGCGATGACCCAGAAACACGACATTTTCCAGAGGTGCCGACAAACGCCGCAGAGCTTTTTCGTACTCGCCGGTGCCGGCGATCAGCAATCGCGCACGCGGCAGGTCGGCAAACAAGGGGATCACGGTTTGCAGACCTTTCAATCGCTCCAAACGTCCAACAAAGAGAAAATAGTCCCCCTCCCCGGCGACCGGCGGTAGATCCGAGCGCGGCGGTTCCGGCGCGGCGGCATCGTAGGGCACGAAATGCGGGATATAGCACGTGGAGAGCTCCAACCCCAACCGCCGGTGCTGGTTGGCGGTGAAGCGGTCGGGCGTGATGAACGTGTCCACGTACCGCACCATGCGTTGTATGAGTCCTGTATAGCGCCAAAGCTGGGGCGGACGTTTATAAGACAATACGCACGCCAAACAGTGGCGGTTTCGGCAGGCGTGCCGGCGAAACTTGAACAGGGTGTGGGTCGGGCATACCAACCAGTACTCGTGCAGTGTATACAGTTTCACACAGTCGCTCAGTTTGGCCGCGAACGCCAATAACCCCGGTCCCCCGACCAGCGAGATGTTGTGAAAATTGATGACGTCGAATCCCTGTTCCAGTACCGCCTTGAGTCTACCGGCCTTGAGTCCCGGCCGACCCGTTTGCTGTGTAATCAAGGGAGACAGGAACCCTGCGCGACTACGCAAACCCACGACATTGATATTGGGATGCGGCGTATCTCTGCCAGTGGGCTCGTGGCCCGCGAGAAGCCGGTAAGTGTCGACGCAGTGGATGACGGTGACGTGATGGCCGCGATCAGCCAGTTCACGGGAAAGTCGCTCGACGAAAACGCCATCCCCACCAAAACTGTAGGGTGGATAGAACGTGGTGAGCATGCAGAAGCGCAGCGGCCTATGACTCATTCGTTTCCAGCCGAACAATGGTTCCAAGTAGTTGCATGCGAACTAAGAATCCGATTAACGACGTACAGCCACCTGGCGCTGCATTACAACAGGTCGGATTCGACGTAACAACCGTGATTGATGCCGACCTTTCGACCCGGTCGCCGTCGTTGTCGAAGTCCCAGGTGGTTGCTCCCCAGGACCAGCCGGTTCGGGCAACCGTATCGTTGAAAGGCGCCAACTCCAATTCCTCGCCGCGGCCGAGAAACATCCGGTTCCCGTAGCCCGTCACCGCACGCATCGCGTTGAAACGCGGCATGTCGGATCGCCCATCGGGCGGATCGCGGCGCTCCTGAGAGTTCCGTTAGCATGGGGTACTCGACCCACCCGGCAAGGCGTTTTATGCGCTCTCGATCACCCATTATCCGGGTGGATCTCGATACGGCACCGAGCGCCGGGTTTTCGGTACTGGGCTCTACGTCGCGCCCCGCCTGAACGGGAACCGTGTCAACCTGGAGATCAGCCCGTACCGCGAGAGTCTGACACGCCCCTTGGCGGCGCGCTACGCAATGAGAGTCTATGGGCTGCGCACACCACCGTACCCTTTTGTGGTTGCTCCCTTTGGGGGGAGATCTTCTGTGAAAAGATTCACAGACCCGAAACGAAGTCCCGGTATACAATCAGGATCGCACCCCCTGAACGCGCCGGGAGTCGTACACATTGGCATTTTTTCGTACAACGTCGCTGTTCTCCGGATCATGAAGTAACCATGGGGAAGGGCTTGTTAGGTGTTCTTCAACCAGCCTGGGCGAGGGGGAAGACACGGGCAGCATCAGAGATGCCGAATACCTGCGAATGGCAGAATCGCCAGAACGGCGAAAATAGTGCACTCCCTTTTTTGCGGGATGCGTAACACCGCCATCGCCACGTTGGAGCGCTCAGATGCTTGCGATGACGGTCTAAGCGGTGTCTGTTGCCGCTGGGAAACAGGGAGAAGGCCCGATGACAGAACCGATCGCTGGTAATGAAAGCCAAAAGCCGCAGGTCTTTATAAGCCATCGTCATGATGACAGAGAACTTGCGAACGTTATTCGTGAATTTATAAGAAGTACGACAGCCGGGGCTGTTGACGTTTACCAGACGACATACGAAGGCTCCGGGCCGGAGTTTGGCCGAGTGCTTTCCAAGGAACTGGGCGAGGAATTGGACCGGTCCGAGGTCGTTTTGTTGCTTTACACCGTGCCCGATGAAAACTGGTCTTACTGCATGTGGGAATGTGGAGTGGCGTACAATCCACGCCGTGAGGATACGAGAATAATAGTAATGCAATGTGGAATGGATGCGCCGGCGCCATTGAGTGACTCCGTGCGGGTGCGCTTGGACGATGAAAACAGTGTGACGCGATTCGTGCGAGATTTCGCCACCAGTGAGGAATTCTTTCCAAGACTTAAGCGGCCCATAACGAAGTTCTCGGAGGAGAGCGAGGAAATAAGAGACGCCGCCAGTAAGCTTTTCGAACAACTAACGCCTTTCAGGGTCGAGCAGCGTGATGAGGAATGGCCCGCCTGGCCGTATATCCGGTTTTCGATAGGGTGTGAAGACGTCGATCGCATCAAGAAACATTGGAGCGACGACAAACACAAGGAAGCCAGGAGGCTATTGCTCGAGCGCTGCTATATTTGCAACGGTGAAACCGACGCGGATAGCTATGCGAAACAGCTTATTGGTACGAGAAAGTTCGAGAAGAATACTTCGTTGGATCAAGTCATTAAAGATTGGGTCTCGAAAACTACAACGAAGGAAACCGGTTGGGCAGATTCGCTCGTCGAGCAATTGCTGTTGGGCTTGCGTTGGGAGTTTCCGAAAGACAGTTGGTCGTTGATGCAGCACAGCCAGCAGCCGAGCTTGTATGCGCCCATGCTAATGCGTGTAGGAATATCGAGACAAAAACAATGCATGTGGTTCGACGTCTACTTCGTAAGGTTTCCGGTCAAAAAAGGCGTCGTGACAATGAATCTCGGCGCGGCACAGAAGCAAAAGGACAAGAACTAGCGGCTCGGGGTTTGATTTCGCCACGAGATAGACTGCGCACGAGCTTATGATGGGCTACGGACCGAGGATGTAAAGGTCACCAACAATGTCATTTGCCACGGCGGATGGCGTGCGAAGGCGGGGAGGTGGTCGGTAAGGGCGGACCGCGCTTCTTACCGAAGCTTTTGCAAGTCAAGATGCTGGGAAGTTCCGACGATCATACGCCGGGCGGTGGTCTTGAGGGAAGGATCGTCATAGCCTTGTTTGACGGCACAATATGGAAGCGTTGAGCGGAGGGGTGGGGCTCACATGTGCGGCCAGTCCAGGCGTTCGTCAAATCCGGGGTAGGCCAGCCGCAGATAAAACCATTCGACAATAGTCTGATGAAGTATCGGTTGCGGCTCGATGTCGATTTATGCTATCACGCCCTCTGTTCTTAACAGGTGTCCAGTCGGGGGTCGGTGCTCGCCGGCAAAACGGTTTCGGTATGTTAAAAAGCGATTATGGTCTTAGCGATAATTCACCCCGTCCGTTACTAGCAACATCCTTTCCGCTCGCAATAAGTCTCCTTGCCGCATTACTGGGTAGTCCATCGGCATGGTCGCTCACGGTTACGTCCGGTCCGACTTTGACCCTGGATCCGCACGGACGCACACCTCTTGCAGCGGTTGTCGACCTGAGTACGGATGTGCCCGCACGGGTTACGCTCGAGGTCAGTGATGGGACGACAAATCGAACCTTGGAGTTCGCCGAATTCAAGACCGAGTTTTCGCTCCCCCTCTTGGGCCTTAAACCAGCCAAAACGTATGGGGTAGAAGTGAGACTTACAGATCAGAACAACGAGCAGTTGATCGCGGCACGCGCATTGGAGCTGACGACAGAACCGCTGCCGGATGATTTTCCCAGTATTAAAGTGCTGGTTAGCGAACCTGCCCGTATGGAACCCGGATATACCATAATGGCCAGATTTATGCGGGCAGGGGGTGACAGGAAACTACTTCGGTCGCTTCGGGACTTTTTTTCACCCAGTGCTGCCGAGCTGAACCCGACACTATCGGAGTGGATATGTTGGGCAATAGGTTGGGCAAAGGGATGGGGGACCTGTAGCAATAACACCTACACGATCATCGTCGATAACGCGGGTGATGTAGTTTGGTATTCACCTCTGGGTAACTTGACCAATTATCAAATGGAAGAGGGGACGTTGTTATACTGGATTGGATCAGACGTTGTCACAATTGACATGCTCGGCAATGAAAAGCGTCGCATCACACTTGATGACCCTGGGGTGTTGTTGTCGCATGACATGTTCCCGACGACCCTTCAGACTTTCCTAAGCATCACAATTCAACAAAGAACTGTCGATAATTTTCCTACTTCGGAGACTGATCCGAGTGCTCCCAGACGGACTGCCAACGTGGAAGACAATCCGATAGTGGAATTCGACGCGCAAGGAAATCTTCTGCATATGTGGTCGCTCGTAGATATGCTCGATACGACACGGATCGGATATGGCTCGCTAACGTCACGCCCCGGCGGCCTTGGTTATGACTGGGTACATGCGAACTCCGTTGTTCATGATCCACGCGACGATTCGATAGTCATATCACTCCGGCACCAGGATGCGGTGGTGAAGTTTTCCCGATCGACAGGCGAGTTGATATGGATTCTCGGACCCCACGCCAACTGGTCACCGGAATTTCGACGGTTCCTCCTCACGCCGGTGGGTGAGCCGTTTGAGTGGCAATATCACCAGCATGCCGCGGAGATTACCTCCTCGGGAACGATCTTGGTGTTCGACAATGGCAATGACCGCGCCAGCCCTTTTGACGGTAAAGCGAGGATCACGGAGGCGCAGAACTACAGCCGAGCCGTCGAATACGCAATCGATGAGCAAAATATGGAAATACGGCAGGTGTGGGAGTATGGAAAGGGAATCCCGGAGACCTTGTATGCGGGCCGTATCGGAGATGCAAATCGCATGAATACCACCGGTAACACTTTGATCACTTTCGGTGGAACGAAGTATACTGGCGGCGTGCGCACCTCCGAACTCGGACTGGGCGCGATCTCTACCAGAATCATTGAGGTTAGCGCCGAGACACCAGCCGACAAAGTGTTCGACATACTGGCGTATGATCCCGCGCCCCTCGCCCGACTACAGGTCTATCGAAGCAAGAGAATTCCTGATTTATATCCGGTTGACACAGACGCTGACGGAGTTCCGGACTATAAAGACAATTGCGCGCGGGATCCGAACGGGCCGCTGATTCCAGGCGATGTGATCAGCAGCCAGTTGAATACCGATGGGGATGAGGCAGGCAACGTTTGTGACGATGACGATGACAATGACGGCATGCCGGACGCTTACGAGGTGGAAAACCAACTGAATCCACTGGACCGCGCTGATGCGGGTCTCGACGAGGATGGAGACGGGTTGAGTAACCTAAGAGAATATCAGTTGACCCGCTCGCAAGAATCCACGCAACAACATAACCCGGCAGTTCACTGATAAGCGAGATTTTGCGAGGTAACTCGGACGTGCCGAATTCCGCGCTGACTCCCGGTGTCGTTGTAACCGCAGACCTGCGTGATATCTGCGATCGCACTCCGACCTGCTGTTGCGCTATGCGGTCAAGAAGAAGGCTTTCCTCGGCGCCGCCGGCGCAGTGCTATGAGGCCGATGATGAGTAGGAGCGCGGCGGCGATCGACCCAATGATAAAGCCTCGCGTTGACCCGGGTCCCGGATCACCACGCGGCCGCCACTGAGGGCCGGTCAGGTCACCGCCCAGAAAGACGAAGGTGGCTCCCTCCTCGTGCTGGCCTGCATTGTAACGCCAAGCCCCAGAGATGACGTCGTCGAAACGGTCACCGTTGACGTCGCCCGCTCCGGACACAGCACTGCCCATCAGGGCTCTTTTTTGATCGCCCTCGAACATCGCCTGCGCACCGGCAGGGCCGGTGTCCGCGATACCCGATGCACTGCCCATGAATAGGAAGGCGGCGCCCTCATTGACCTCCCCGGCGTCGTAGCGCCCCGCTCCAACGATGACGTCGCCGTAACCGTCGCCATTGAAGTCGCCCGCGCCGTCCACCGAGTAACCCATCCACGCTTTGGCCTGGTCCCCTACGATACGGGTATGCGCGGTGTCCGGATTGCCGCTGGGGATGCCCGCCGCGCTACCGTGGTAGATGAATGCCGCTCCCTCGTCGCCGCTCCCTGCATCGTAGCGGCGCGCGCCGACGATCAGGTCGGCGAACCCGTCCCCGTTGACGTCTCCGGCTCCGCCCACATTGACTCCCATCCATGCCTCGGCCTGATTGCTTTCGAGCCGCGCATGGGCCGTGGCGGAAGTGGCGTCGGCGATACCGGATGCGTTGCCCAAGAACACAAAGGCGGCTCCTTCGTCGCGCTCGCCCGCGTCAAACGTGTGTGCGCCAACGACGACATCGGCGAATCCGTCGCCGTTAATGTCGCCCGCACCATCCACCGAGATACCCATCTGGGCGCCGGCTTGTTCACCCATTAGCCGGGTGTGCGCGGTGGCGGGGCTGCCGTGGGCAATCCCCTGTGCACTGCCGTGGAAGATGAGGGCGACGCCTTCATCGATCTCGTGCCCGTCGTAGCGCCAGGCGCCGACGACGACGTCGCTGAAACCGTCGCCGTTGACGTCGCCGGCACCCCCCACGTTCGCCCCCATCTCCGCGGACTCCTGGTCGGACTCGAGGCGGGACTGGGCGGTGGCCGGGGTGCCGCTGGGAACGCCTGCGGCACTGCCATGGAACACGAAGGCCGCGCCTTCGTCGGTTTCGCCCGCATCGTAGTGCGAGGCGCCGACGATGACGTCGGCGTAGCCGTCGCCGTTGACGTCACCCGCGCCGGCGACATATACACCCATCCGGGCGCCCGCCTGATCGGCCTCGAGCTGGGTGTGCGCAGTGGCAGGCTTTGCATTGGCGATGCCGCCGGTCCCGCCGTGGAAGATAAACGCCGCGCCCTCATCGGTTTCCCCCGCATCGTAACGCCAGGCCCCGACAATGACGTCGTCGAACCCATCGCCGTTGACGTCACCCGCGCCGGCAACGGAAAAGCCGAAAAAGGCCCCGATCTGGTCGGACGCAAGCAGCGTTTGCGGCGCGGCCGTCAACAACGGGTCGATCACTATGGGATAGACGGCGCTTCTGTCATCCACCCGAAGCCGCAAGCTGCTAGCGGTTGGCGTCGAAAGCTCCGCCGGCAGCGGGACTCCGACGGCGTCAATGGCTTTCAGCGGTCCATAAGCCAGCTCGCGACCGGTGGCGGTCGCGATTTGCACCGAGCCTTCCCCCCGCCGCGCCTCGGCACCTTCCAGCGCGAGATCGAGTATCAGCGCACCCTCGCCTTCGGGGCGCTGTGATACCGTGAACCCCTGCTCAAGACCGGCTGGGCTGTTCACGTACCATTCCACAAGCGCCCCGCGGCGGATCTCGACACGATTTCCTTCGCTCACAACCTTCCCGGGTGCAACCCGTGCAAGAAGATGCGTGCGGCCCAATTGCTGCAAACGCAGTGTGAGTAACTGTGGAGCACCCTCGGCAACGCGGTCCACGATCCGGATACCGGTCGGCTCGAAGTAGGTACGCAACGCGTGACGGCGGCTGGGCGCCTGAAGTCCCAGCTTGTTCTCGCTGATGCGGTACTCACGCCGGGCTATGCGGCGCAGTACAGCAGCCAGTGTCGTCGTTGCGTCGGACCGGGCTTCCGCTTGAGGCGATGGGTTGTCGGCATGTCCATCGTGGACTGCACGTTCCGCGAAAGCGGGGCCTTGAAACTGGACAAACATCACCACGGCGAGCAGGGGGACGGTTTGGCGCGCTCCGGCTGACCGGCTCAAGCTGCGCGAAGCCGCTGCCGGCGCGCCGCGGATCAGGCCTCGGTGCGCCGCGGATCGTATCGAGGTAGGTTTCGCAGCGACTCCTCCTGACGAACTCATCGGGTCCTTACACGGACTTTTCATTCTCACAAAACTACGACACAAAACGGCTGTAACTATAAACCTTTCGTGCATTGAATGAAATGCACTTACCCGCGCCACGTGCCTCCCCTTTCAATAAGGAACCGGTCGCAACGCTTATTCAACGATGCACCGGTGCGGGAACCGTTAGGGATGCACTGAAACGAGGGAACTGACCTTTATTTTCTCCGCGAAGTGTGGGCCATTGATGGTAAGCAGCCGAACGTGAGCATACGGTGCAAGGCAACGCTGCTTTCGTAGCGGTTCGAGCCACTACTCTTGTTTTAATAAGATCAACCGTGTTTAATTTCGAGAATGGATCTCTTTCCTCTTGAAAGTTATAAGGAGCTGGAATGCAGGCAGCCGAAATTCGGAGTACTGCCTTTAGGGGCATTCGAGCAACACGGCGAGCACTTACCCATGACTACGGACAGCCTGATTGCAGGGGAACTAGCGCGTCGACTCTGCGAAAAACACAACGGCTTACTACTTCCTCCAATACCCATTACATGTTCTCAAGAGCATCACGGGTTTTTCGGTAGTACCTGGATCAGCGCTAGAACGCTATGGTCTTTGATTGACGATGTTTCGCGTTCACTGTCTTATTCCGGCATTGAAAAGCTGATCGTTATGAATGCCCATGGAGGGAACTACATTATCAACAACTTCGCTCAAGAAAAGAATCTTGATCGGCACCACGTATTGTTGTTGCCCACGAAGCAACAGTGGCAAGAGGCACTCACTCGGGCTGGCTGTGAAAAAACACCTGACGAGGATATGCACGGCGGAGAAAGTGAAACGTCTATCTTGATGCACGCCTGCCCCGGTAGCATACGAGCGCAGGAGATTTCCGATCACCGGGCGGACGAACGTCCTTTATTGCATTTGCGCGGCATCGGAGCGTACACCCAGTCCGGTATCATAGGCTTCCCGTCGTTGGCGTCGGCGGAAAAGGGGCGCAAGTTACTCGCTGAATTGATTGTATGCATGGGCCCTACCATGCATGAATTCTTGAATAACCGGCTTTGACAGATGTGTAAGCGCTGATGTTGGAGGCTGCAGGCTGCGGAGAACGAAGCCTGAGATACGAATGAACCGAGGTCGAAGACTGTTGAACGGCCGATCAGTGGAGCGGCAGACTATACTGCCCCGCGACATCGACGATGTATCTCCCGTCGAGCACAATTGGGCTTGGGGAAGCGGCAGTAAACTCTAATGTCCCTTGTATGCCTTTGAATCGCCCGGTCCCATCAACAAGGGAAATGGTCCCCTGTTGATCTCCAGGCGCCTGTCCGTCTCCCGTAAGGGCACCAAACATGGTCGCCCCATCAGAAAACCTGTATCGCACGTAGCCTTTATATGAAACCGACCCGTCGTGGTCCTCATAGGTGAGCCAGGCGGCGAGGGTGCCTACGTCCCCGTCTTGCAGTATGCGGCCGCGCTGTTCCATAAGACCTATCGATCGTCCAGGTTTTGCTTCAGAGGAATCGACCTGCAGAACGTGGTTCGCCGTAGTGCGCAGCACTTCTTTCCATTTCGTAGTGACGACGTTCCTCTCCGAACTTGGAGAGCCGCTTTCTTGAGCGGTCGCGCTAATCACGCACAAGCACATACCGGAAATGGCCAAGCATTTACTGATTCGATTGGCCATTCTTTCCGTGTCCGTGAGTTTGCTTGGAACTCATATTGGGCAGCCGCTCATGGGGTACGAGCCATAGTGTCGATACCATACCACCGGACTGGCGCGTAGCCTTTGAGCTGGATCAATAACCAGGACCGCCAATACGGCACGTGGTACCGGGAACACTAATTGGCGTCACCGGTAACGGTAAAGAAAGTCAGCCGGAAACCTCCTGGATCGGCGATACAAAATGATGAGTCACCCCACGCATTGTCGCGCAGCGGAAAGACCACTTGCGCGTCGTTTCTGAGTTCCTGCCATAGTTGCCATACGTCCGGCACACGCAGCGAGACATCGCAGTTTGTCGCGTGCGGTCCGGCACCCCGCTCGTATAGCAGCTCCAGAACACCGGAACCGGTATCAAACATCACCCCTCGCTGGTTCGGTCCGTGATTCCATTCCTCGATCACCGGCCATCCGACAACTTCCGCATAAAAAGCTCTTCGTCCAGCGAAGTCCGATACGTAAAGCTTGACGCGCAGCTCAGAGACTGCTGTAAGGTTCGACTTCAATTGTCCCCTGTTGATTTGCCCTATTTTCAAACAGACTGGCAGAACGCCAAGCGAATCGGGGTTAGCCGCACCCAGGCCCCGGCAGAACGTTCCTTACTCGTCTATTGCTACTTTGAACCGCAATACACTTGGGTGCTGAGCGCCCTCTTTGTCAAAAAATTCTATAACCTTGTGCGAGACAGCGTTGTCGCAACTCCGCGTCATCCAATTGTGCTAGAAGATTATAGAAGCTATAAGGATACTTGAAGGCGTGACCAAGCCCGGAGCGCACCGACTTTCTCTGCGCCCAGTACTCATAGTCCAAGGGCGTCACGCTCGAGGGCGAATGCTCTCGGATTCGCCGGGATTTCTCCGTGGGTCCCTGTCGCATAGTCTTAATGTACATTCGGTACGCATTATGGGCTCTCAGGGAAAGTTCTGGATATCCGAGCCGGGACAACTCGATCACGGCGTGTCCAAACGTCAACAAGTGTCCTGCCCAGCCTTGACCATAACCCGTATACTGGGCAACGGCCCTCAGGTACTCATGAAAGATAAACTCAATCAAGGGTTTTTCCGGCGGTGCTTCCGGAATTCGATCGTTCTCGGTCACGGTAACATTCTGCGTGGTATCGAAGGCGGCGATCAATTTGCAAATGCCCTCGACACGGAACGGAGTGATTGACTGCGGCAGGTCTCTAAACGCCTTTAGCGCGGCCGCTGCAAAGATGACGTTGTGACCCACTTCGCGAAGGTCGCTAACACCGGCCGACAACACGTCCAACAAGTCTGCGACCAAAGATGCATCCGCCTCCTCGGGCGGCGCAGGCAGAAACAACGCGTCGTCGCGAAGTTCCCGATCGATATGGGACTTCATCAGGTCTTGCGTGCGGTGGTCCAGGTCGTTTTCCCGGCACAGGTAGTATGCCGCCACGACCGACGCACCGAGGTGACCGTCCCGAAAGTAGTCGCCCTTGTGCGCACGGCTCAGGCCATCTAGCCCGATTAGTAAATAGTCTTCATTTAGCATGGGAAAGTCACCAGCCCGAAACCTGCTCGAAGTAAGACCGCTTTGGATCGGGGCGCTGCAATATCGGTCCCGGGAAGCACCAGCCGGTAACAAGTCTTGACCGGAGGGTGGGCCGAGGCCTGAAAGCGAAACATCACGTCCGCCAGCCACGCAGACCGCTGCAACGAGGAATGCTCGTCTGTACTATGTCGGATCACGCTTAAGGTGCAAAATCCGGTGATGAAAATGGTCGGTAACGAGAAGCTCGTCGTGTCCGATAAGATACGCCCACCGGGGATGGAGCAGTACCGGGATTGGGGATTCGGGCAGACTGTGAAAGTTCCACAATAACTTTCCGGATGCGTCAGCCGCCAGAATACGATTGTTCCCAGTGTCCACGACGATCATCACTCCATCTGGAGACATCCCAACGTAACGAGGTCGATTGAATCGATAGCGAGATACCCCGTTACGAAACTCGGACATCTCTTCCACGACACGGCCATGTTCGTCTACACGCACCGATCGATGGTGACCGGAATCGGAAATTAGAATATCACCATTCGGCAGTAATTGGGCGTTGTGGGGGTCGTCCAACTCAAGTTGACTCTCCGCTCCGATTAGACGGTATATTTTCCCCATCCAATCTGTCTCAACAACGAATCCGGCCCCGGGATCTACGACCAAGAAACGTCCGTTCGATACCGCAACGATGTCATGCGGATCACTGAACGTTAGCCCGGACTCCAAAGCGCATAATTCATGCCTTACCTCACCTTCATTTGAGATCTCGAGAACTCGCGAGTTCCGCCCATCCGCAACCAGCACCGAGCCATTGCCCGATCTAGTCGCCGCTCGCGGCCAAAATAAGGGTGTCGATCCACGAAAAGGCAATGTCTCAATTTCATCGCGCTGTACACGCACGACGCGATTGTTTGCGGTGTCTGCAATGAGATAGTTGCCGTGACGGTCTATTTCCACCGAGCGAGGGAACGAAAAACAGCGCCTTTCGTTAGGCGATCTTCCGTACTGCCACACCTGCCGGTACGTTCTATCGAGTTCTATGACTCTACCGTTACCGCCGTCGCAAAGAAGGATATGTCCATTCGGGAGTTGCCGTGCGAACGTGGGAGAGCTCAGGTCGCCACCGCCGGCAAGCACCTTAGGTGTACCGTCGCTTTCAACCAAGAGCACACGGTGATTGTGCGTATCCGCGATTAGCAATCCTCCGTTACCAAGCACTTGCGCTGAGTGTGGAGCCGAAAGATGATTTGGATCGGGTGCTGGACACCGTAACTCTCCCCACAGGGTTCGTCTTGAGCCATCAGTCCCACATTCCGAAATGACATGGAGAAACGCATCCGCTACCACGATCCTGCCGTCGTCGAGGAGCTGAACACTACCCGGAACCCCGAGCTGTGACTCGCGTCCCGACAGATACCGAAGCAATTCTCCGTTTTGATCTATCTCTGCAATATCCAGCTCCGTGCTCCGGTTGAGAAATACGATCAGAAATGTTTTTCTATAGGTGAACCATATAGTTCTGGGCAAATACTTGCTCACATTCGACAAATCGACGCGCTTTGCGATAGCCCCGTCACGTGAGCATAAAAGAATATCCCAATGCGTGCGCCGAAGAACGGCGATCCGGTTGTTGTCAATGAGGCAGCCATGTCCATCCTCAATCCCCAACGACTGCGTATCGAACAAAATATTCTGCGCCTTATCGACCAGCAAAGTGCGACATTGCATGCGGAACGGTATGCCCCGATTCACACCGACCTCGTCGACGATCAAGTAGGTGCCCTCGTCTAACTGCTCCGCCACTACGGGATAGTAAAGTGACACGCCGGTACTATCGCTGGACCGCGCGCGCTCGATTCCAATCTCCCGTATTAGTGACCAACCCTTCATGTTCATGCGCCGGTTTTCAGTTTTTGCCACCGCGCCCGAAAACGTGCGAGATCCGTGTCACTGTAGAAGTGTTGCGCGTACTTGGAAGTGTACATCTCGTCGGCCAACCGGTCAGGAACTCTAATGCTTCTTTTGAACTCCTCGTACTGCTTCGCATAGGATTTATTCGACGAGACATTGCTGTGAACGATCTCGAATTCATCAATATCCAGAAACGATTTTATAGCAGATTCTTTCTCCCGATCACTGAGTTCGCATTTCATAACAAGCAGATCTATGTTGTTTTCCTTTATCGCTAAGTAACCCTTGTCCTTGGGAAATTCATATGCATACACGTCGATACCGAGCATCGTTCCGAGCTCCGCATCAAGCCACGTTAGCGGCCGCGTGTGCATGTAGCGATCCAGAAACATGGTTATTAATTGTTCCGTACTCAGGTTTGCTTTTTCGTACGGAACACCTGCGTAGTGATCCAAAATCTGGAAAAACATCGAAACATTGTTGGCGATAGGTTCACGAACCAGCGTGATGACTCGTATCGGGCGACCGGATCGGACATAGTTCTTGTGGATCTTCTCGGTGTAGAACTTTTCGCGGAATCGCCAACCAAGCCGTTTGCGAATGGAAAAGCGGTTGAAGACGTCACGATCGTGTTCGATTTCCCGCAGCGCAGCGCCGCGATCGCTCTCGTCAACCGTGAGATTGTCGATACTCCGGTTTCGAATAGGGAAAAACTCATGGCTCATCAGCACCAAATCGGTCTCGGGAGCAGAGGATCTGAACAAGGAGTTTCTTATCGACGACGACCCCACCTTGCCCATCTGATAAACGAGCACCGGTCTCTCGTATAGACCAAGGATGGGCGCCATATTGGTGGCGAAATATTCGTAGATCCGGCGATCGATCCATTTTGTCTTGAGGTGCATATTGACGGCGTATCGTTTCAAGGTCCTTCGCACGGCGAATTCTCTGACCCGGCCCGAAAGGGCCGCCGGTTCCGTGCGCACGTTGTTCACTTCGGCGACAAAACCATTCTGATATTCAGCCCGTATCGTCTGAACAGCGCGGGCATCTCGGAAGGTCTTGTGAGGTTCAACAGCGACTGCCTCTTGAAATATGCTTCCGGTGAAACGGACCCGGCCGAGCAACGGCCACGACCAAGCGCCCACTGTCGGAGAGCGGGACCGATACGAACGTTTCGACCGCGAACACCGACCATCATTACGATGCCCCTCATCACAGGAGCCTCAATACCGGCTTTTCGAAAATGAAACCCGGATCAAGGTTAGAGTTATACGCTCCGGAGGCGTAATGGACCAGATAATCACCAATCTCGACTTGCGGAAAATGCCCTTTATATAAAATGTCGTTTTCTCTGCACGTCGGCCCGTAGACGATGCTGGAAATTACCGGCTCTCTCTTTTCGGTCAGTTCGGGCGTATAGGCGCGAATCACCTGAGGACAGTAGTGGGTCAGAGGCATCATCGCGATGCTGCCGTCCGATGTCACGGACTGGTGACCGTCTGTTTCCTTGCGGCTGATTACGCGGGACACGAACACCGCGCAATCGGCCACCAGATACCTGCCGGGTTCGAGGATCAACATCGCATCGTCACCCTGGTTCGGAAACATCGGCGTCAGCTCATCCGTCAGGGCGTTGACGTACGTCTCGATTGGGAGCGGGTTCCAAGACGATCTGCTGTGGGGTTTTGGACCATGGGCCGGAAAACCACCACCCAAATCCAGGAATTTAATGGTGGACTTGTAGTCAGGAACATTCTCTCTTATGAAGGCGCCGTATTTGCGGGCGGACTCTCTGAAGCACTCGGGATCATCCGCATCACCATGTATGTGTGTGTGACATCCAATCAGGCGCAGATTGGGTGTATCGCTGATCTTGCCGACCGCTAGCTCAGCCTCGCCGGTTTCCACGGAAAACCCAAACCGGCTGTGGCCAAAGTGGGGAATCGTGGCGCTCAGCCGGATGCCGATGTCATGAACGTTGCCGGTCGAGCGCACAATCTCGACAAGCCGGTTCAATTCGTCATGATCATTGATGTTGACGATAGCCCCATCCTCGAGGGCAGTGCGCAGGTCGTCATCGGTCTTGTAGGGGCCGTTGAAAATGATTTGGCCGCCCTCATAACCGAGCCCCTTCGCCATCCGATACTCTCTGCCGGAAACCACTTCCGCCCATGCGCCCTGCGCCTGTAACACGCCGCACTCGGCGATCAGGTAATTCGTCTTGAAGGAGTAACCGATCGCATGGCGGCCCCAGCATTCGGATACACAGCGATCAAGAGTCGTAAATCTATCGATCAGGACGTCTCCGTCGGCCAGAAATACCGGGGTACCGCTGTCCCGCAATATCCCCTGCGCTCGTACTCGCTTTTCAGATAAATCGGGAAAGTGGCTAAACCAATGCGCCGGTACCGCTGAATCCGGTCCCATCGCAGGGTTATCCATCGTAGTCGGCCTTGATGAGAATTCTTGTGGCATGCTCTTATCCGGTTGCATTACTCGAACACGTATAACCCATTACGCTCCAGATACCTGAGTTGTGCAATGTCTTCTTGAATGATTTCACTGCTGGGACCAACTAGCGTTACCAGACCTACGACTCTATCTACCGGCTCGCCTTGCTTGGCCCCTACGGACATCTTATGGAACGAGCGCAGTTTCTTTATTTCGTCGAGGTGTCTAAGCGCCTTCAAGTTGCCCTGACGTCTTGGCATGAGAAAGAAATTCGCCGCGGTCTTCCTAAGCTCATAGGACGTCTTAGGGCGATCAAGAAACCGCTCGGGTTCCAGATACGCCTCAATGGTCAGATCCAGAGGACAAGTGTCGCCGCAGATCCGGCCGATCACCGAATTAATACCGGCGCTGAGTCGTGCACCAATTTCCACCAGCATCGGTGCATTGTCGACCCACATCAGTTCACAGTGTGCCGGTCCATATCGTATGCCGAGCGCGTCCAACACTTCGGTGGCGTAGGCGAAGAGTTTGTCCTGGACATCTCCCTCGGAGGGAAGGAGCTCCATGGAGTCGTATCCGACAAACGTCGAATCTTCCCCTGGCTTTCCGTATCTCCAATATGCCGCAAGTTGATGTTCTCCGCGATAACTCACTGTATCGACGACATATTCCGTTCCCTCCAGATACTCCTGCACTATCGCCGCGCCGTTCATGAGTCCGAGCATGTTTTCTCGATCAACAATACGGTCGAAGGCCTGCTCGACCTCGGCCTCCGTGCGGCACAAAGAGACGTTGTCCGACCCTGAACTCGTTGCCGGCTTGACAATCACCGGCCACGTGTACTGACGGCGGATCCTTTCCAGGACCTCCTCCAGCCGGTTCGATTGGAACTGGTGCGGCACACTAAGCCCCCATTTGCCCACCGCTTCTAACATGAGGAATTTGTCTCTACGCGCGGCGCTGTACCTGGAACCGTTTGAAGGTAGGCTCATCGCCTCACTCAACCGATCCGCCAACTCCACGCCGGTCTCAAAGCCGGCGAGGACCAACTGCACGTCGTAGAGCGCAAGTTGTGCAAGCAGGCGGTCCACGTCGCCCTCGTATCGGACAACCCCGATGAACTCGTCCGGGCGAAACGACGACTGGAAGGCCGCCGGGACCTCGCTGGTGGTCTGAACCATGAGGCAAGCGTACCCCCGTGCACTCAGCTCCGGCGCCAGCAGCGCACCAGACGAGTAGGGATCGACGATTACCGCGATATTCTCTTTCATGACTGGTCTCTATCACTAAACCGGCGGGTCGTCAGGATGGGGAACCGGTACCGGACTCGAGCGGCGGTTGCCCGAGACCGTTCAACAGCGCCTCGAATGGCGCGACACTCACGCCGGAGATGAACTCGAGCGCCGCCTCCCGCGACTCAGCGCTGCAGCGTCGATAGACCTCCGCACTCGATAGCAACGTTCTAAGCGCGCTCGACCAAGGTCCAATTTCCACGACCTGTTGCTCCAAAGACGGTACCGGTAGCAGATAGTCCACCCCGAGCTTGGCCTCCGAGAGGCCGCCGATGTCGCTGGCCAATACCGGTATACCCCGCACCATCGCTTCGGGAACGACGTACCCGAAAGTCTCCGGCCAGCGAGAGGGTACGAGCAGTATCCGGGTTTGTTCAAGAATCTCTTCGACATCATCCGTGGGTTGAAGGATCTGCACGTTCGGCATCTGCTCGAGGGCCCGCAGCACCGCGTCATCGGCGCCCCAGGTGGGCACCGCGGCGAATTCCGTGCTGCTGAATTCCCTGGCAAGGGCAAGAAAAATCGCCAGCCCCTTTTCCGGGCACGGATTGATCATGGTCACGAACCCTCTATCGAACTTTCCCAGATCCGGAAAAGGTCGTTCCCCGTACACCGGCATCGGAATATGGTGCGACGACAGGCCCCCGTGTTTCTCCAGGTACTCCTGCAGAAACCGGCTGATGACGACGATGGCCCCGGCTTTTCCGATCAGCCGCGCCTGCCTTTCGCTCTCGTGTGCGGACAGCGGTCCGAACGGAAGATGCACAATGGTTTGCAGTAGAAGAACGGCGCGTTCACACGCAGTCTGCACCGCGCATTCCAGGAGGACCCGTTCCTTGTCGTCCGACACCAGTATCGCATCGGGACGAAACTCCGAGATACGCCTCAGCGCGAAGTCACGATAATGGTCGGTAGTGGAAAAATTCATCGCATCGACGCGTACGTCCCGGTAGTTATACCTAAACATGCCTGGTTGCGGCGACTCGACGCTAATGTTGCGCGCGGCCATTTCCGCGTGAAATTCCGCCTCATTCGACGGTCCTGCACGGCTGATTAGGGCGGGGCTGACCGCGGCACACTCATTCCCGCTCCGCGCCAGGGCTTCTAGCAACAGCCGGTTCGCCTTGTTCCCGCCCCCAAAGGAAGGCAGGTATACCTTATCCTGTAGCAGTAGGATCTTCATACTGTCTGATTGTCTCAATTTGTCTCGGTATTGCGCGCGCACACCCCGTGAACGGTGCCCAATGCAGGTAGCCATCCCCCGCAGCACGGGCTTGGGCGCGATAGCCCCGGTGCGCGTTCGTGGCGCACGCGCATACCCCCACTTGGCGGCCCGACCTGTGCGAGCCGCTTACCCCGGGACGGTCAACCCGGCTCGATGGCGGGGTCAGTCACCCCGCCCGATCGGACGCGGCGAGGCAAGCCGACCTTCGCTTCTTGTTTTAAGCTGCGTTGGCTGTCACCCGCTGGTTCATGAGCCTCAAAGTCTGGACCGTCGAGAGATCGTCCGCTCGCACCAGATAAGCGCCGCCATCGTAGGAAGCGGCGATCAAGTCACTACCCGCTCTCGCGATCGAACTGATCCCGTTGTGCGCTATCTGTTTGCGATAAATCTTTTCGTCAGGCAGCGTGACCTTGAGCAGCTCACCCCAATAATTGGTCACCACCACGGTGTTTTCATCGACGAAACACACTCCTTTCGGCGACCGCCGGCCAAGCAGTACGGTGTGCAGCAGCTGACCGTCATCGATGCGATATACATTCAATGTGAAGTCACGCCCTGCGCTGGCAACGTACTTTCCAGTCGGGTCGATGTCCACGTCATCGATGATCGCCGTGTGTCCGGGAAAACGGTTGAGGAGGTTCCCATCGAGATCCCAGGAAACGAGGATACCATCGGCGCTGCAACTCACCCCGAGAGGTTTGTTGGGATGCAACCGCAACGCCTTGACCGCGTTCTCGTGAAGCCGGAACTTGCCATCTATGCGTCCATCCTTCGTCACCCGTACGACAGCGCCACTGTAGCAGGCGACGAAAGACATGCCTTCGAAGCCCGGGTGGTGGGCGACGCGCACGCAGTTGATCGGTCCTTCTCCCAGAAACACTTCACGTTCATTCGTAAGACGGTTGTCCGAGATCTGGAATATATGTAGCTTCTGGTCGTGTGCACCGCCGACAACCAGACCGTGAGCGCTGTCGATGGTCACGGCGTTCATCAGTATTCTTCCGGAGGTCGGCGCGACCTCCGTCAGGCAGGCAGCGTCCGTCGCGCTGAGCCGCGCGAGTCGCACGAGGCCATCGTCGCTCACAAGCGCGATCTCTCCCGCACCGTTGGCGGACACATCGTTGAGACAGGCGTTACCCGGCAGCGTGTCTTGTTTGCCAATCTCATCGAGGCACTTTCCGGTCTGCGCATCCCAGACCAAAACCGTTCCGTCGAAAGTGCCGGCAAGGATACGGCGACCGTCCGGCGACCAATTGAACGAACGTTCCCACAACGCCGGTTTGTGTTCGAGACTGCACTTGTTCTCGAGGCTTTCCGCATCCCAGATCAGTATTTTCTGGTCATAGGCGGCGGACAATATGTCGCCGTTTGCCGGCGACACAGCAACTTTCTTGATTCCCGAACTGTGCGCGTCGATTTCACCCACCAGTTCCCCTGACTGTATATCGAAGACCCGCACGTGACCGTCGTCGCAGCCCAGCGCCGCGCGATTATGGATACGGTCTATTGCGCAGGTGTCGGTTTCAGTATCGAACGGACCCCACATCTTGTGTTGTTCGCCGCTCTGTAGATCCCATGCCCTCAATGTCATGTCGTCTCCAGAAGTGAATAACTCCTGGTTGTGGTAATCGATCGACAATACGTCCTTTTCATGGCCGTCGATGATGCGCATGATGCCGCCGGTGTCGAGGTTCCAGACTATAATGCGCCAGTCCCGCGAAACCGACACCCCCACCGAATCACTCACAAACACGAAATCCTCTACATCATCGCTGTGGCCACGCAGTACCCGTTCGAGCCGGCGCTCGTTCAGATCCCAGATATATATCGTATAGTCGGAAGAAGATGATGCGGCCCTGGTTCCTGCCTTGTTGACGGATATTCGGTTCACCAGGTGCTCGTGGTACCCCAGCAATTCTCCTTTCTTACTGCTGAAGTCAAAAATACCTACGGCGCCGTCGTAGCCGGAGGTTACCGCCAAGTCGGAATTGGGTATACCAGCTACGCAGGTAATGGGCCCCCTATGGCGAACAAAAAGGTCTTGTTTAGTTGTGCTCATCTTTCTACTCCCGATATTCAATCCGGTTCCCGTCCACGCATCGAAAATTTGCGCCGCAGGAAAACGAATACAATTAATTAATCACATCCGTATTTCATAGCGATTCACTTTGTACGGTACGAGATAGTCGTCCCCGAAATCTCGATAGAGATCCCTGTATCTGTCTGCCTGGACGCAGTTCACATTGATATTGTTATAGTCAGAACCGTACAGAAACAGATAAGGATTCGCTTCCGCGATTCCTTCTATCCACCGGTCATACAGTTGCTTACGCTGCTCCGCCGTGTAATGCCAATTGGCGTACATCGTAAAGAAGGCGTTACTAAACCAAATAACCGCGCTTTTTTCATACGCAATACGTTCGAAGAGCTTCGATGAATCCGCCAGGATGTTGCAGTGAAGATACTCGTGACGAAGGGCTCTATAGTTCTGCCAGTGGCTCTTGAACGCCTGCGCTCCGCCCCACCGCTTGAGCTCGTCGTCCCAGCGCCGCCCAACATCCTTCCACTGCCGGTCGTGGGATGAAAGACCCTCCCAGAGCTGATAAAACGTTTCCGACCGTGGGTATTTGTCTACAAGGTAACGAACGAACGCGGGAAAATCCTCGCCATCCCAGTTCTCGACGATTTCCTTCCGTATCTCCAATGCCCGTTCGCTGTAGTCAAAGAACACCACGCTCGTGCGATCGTCGTAGCCATGGGTCTCGAGGATTCGATTGGGCTTGAACCCCGCGGCCACGGAGTATAGTGTTGACACGGGTTTGACGAATTCTTCGGGTGGGGTATCCACGTCTGTATAGGGCTCGACATTCCACAGAAAAACGCCTTGTCGAGAGCTGGAAGTTTGGCGATTGACGTCCCCAAGGAAAGTCGTCTGGTCATCGCCGAGCTTCGCTTGACGGCCGGCGTTCTCGTACGCATCAATACGATCATCGAGAAATTCAGAGAATGCCGCGGTTCGGTCCGCATCTTGGGGATCAAGAAACAAGCAATGGTCGACGAAAATCCTGGCCAGGCCCAGTACGGAAATCCCACTATTCAAGCTGGCAGCCAGGAAATTCCACCCGGGAGCGGACGGCTCAGTGACGGCAAATTTACCGGACGGACGCAACTCAGAGATGGTCGACTCGTCACGCTGCACCGTTGGCCAGGGAAGTTCGATCCGTTCGGTAGCACGGCGCATAAACTCCGGCCGTCCGAGCGATGCATAGTGTGCAAGATCTACCAGCAGGCAGCGCTGTTCGACCCCGAACCAGCCGCCTTCTTCGTGGATGATGTGGCCGACCACAAAAAACTCATTTTCATTAATCCATGCCTTGAGAGCTGAAAGGAAGTTGTCCTCGCTCGAGCGTTCCGGCGCCCAGCGCTCGCGGATGATATGTCCAAACGACTGGATGAAGCAGTATCGATAACCGAGCGTCACCGCCTCCGCGAGAATCTCATCGACGCTGCATCGCTCGATGATTGGTCCCCGGTAGACATAGCGCGACCATGAAATCGTAAGATCTCTGTACTTTGCAGCTACCCTCGAGTCGCACGCCCCCGCGGAAACGTCGAGGAGGCCGAACACGATGTTGTCGTCTTCCGTCATATTTCTTCCCTGGAAAACTCGCCATGAATGACCATCTCGCCATCGACGGACTCGAAATGCACGTTCGTCAATCGCGGTCTAGCCTCCCAGTTCACGTCACACAGGCTTTCGACGGCGCGAACACCTCCAAGGATCTTCGGCGAAATGGCGAGCACCAATTGATCGGCCAACTGCGTTTTCAGCATGCTGGTGATAATTTGCGCGCCCCCCTCGATCATGACGGTACGGATATTCAAATCTACCAGGCGCCGAAACATATGACGCAGATTCACGCGGCCATCTGCGGTTGTTGGCAGCCGCACGACCTGCGCTCCGAGACCGGTAAGCTCAGCCTCTCGAGTGGCGTTCGCGTGATCAGTAGTCGCGATAACTGGAGAGATGTCTGGCCTATTGAGCAGTCGGGACTCCACCGGGATCCGTAAGAGGGAGTCCACGATAATGGGCCGTGGGTTCTTGCCGCGCGCGTAGCGTACATTGAGTTGCGGATCATCGACGAGAACTGTGTTGATGCCGACCAATATCGCATCGTGAGCCGCCCGCAGCCGATGGGTCATCACCTGAGATGCATGGTTACTGATGGGGGTGGAGGTACTGGGATTTGCGGAGATACATCCATCCAGACTTTGGGCGTACGTCAGCGTTAGGCAGGGACGGCTCGGGCGGCGTTGGGCGCAGACTGAATCCAACAGATGCCGAACGCGGTTAACCGTTGCCGAACCATCCCCCTCTACCAGGGGGCTCGTTTGACACGCGTCCATATCCGTTCTCTGTTCCAAACTTCGCGGGTGGACTCAGAGCAAATGATCCATCTTGGTTTTTTTTGTTCTCAGGTATGCTACGTTGAAGTTATTCGGCTCCACATGGATGGGAATTCGCTCCGTCATCTCGAAATCGTGGCCTTTCAGCGCATCGATCTTCAGAGGATTATTCGTCATCAGGCGCACCGAACGGATGTTCAATAAGCGCAATATTTCTATCGCGGCTTCATAGGTTCGCGCATCGTCCGGGAGACCCAGTTTCGCGTTCGCCTCGACAGTATCCAGACCACTGTCTTGAAGCGTGTAGGCTTGAATCTTATTGAACAAGCCAATGCCGCGACCCTCCTGGCGAAGGTAGATGAGTACGCCGATGCCCTCTTGCTCGAAGTAGTCCAAAGCAGCCGCAAGTTGTTGGCTGCAATCGCAACGCATCGAATGGAAGACCTCGCTGGTGAGGCATTGAGAGTGGATGCGCAGCGGTACATTCTCTCTCTCCGCTGGATCACCCTTGTATACGACTACGTGCTCGAGCCCGGCCGTGTCCCGAAAAGCCCGTATCGTGAATTGCCCGTGTTTCGTTGGTAGATCGGCGGGGGTGGACAATTGTCCAGCAGATGATTCGCCATGATCTGTTTGGGCACCCTCTGTTCTTAAAGTAACGCCCCCCGCTCGAGTGCCGTATAGATTATCCACATGCACCTCCCGTAGTTTAACCACCACCCAAGATATACAATAATGCTACTGTAAGAGCATTATGGCAAGCCTCCGCGGCGAAGAGATTGACCGAAATCAACCGGGGATTTGGCAGTCAAGACGCAGATTCGCGCGTGGCCGCGCGGGCCACGGGTGTCAGACAAAACGCCTTTTCACGACAATTAACCCGTTCTTGACCCGTTATTGTGGCTCAAATCGCCGAAGTTTCAAACCCGGCGGAGGATTTTGCGACCGGGCCGGACAGCGCCCGGAACCCTCGGCCCTACCGCGCTACCAGCTATCGGATACCCGCCTCCCGGATTGGATCGAGCACACGCCGAGAGACCCCGGCCGTCCGTCAAACCTCCTTTAGTACCGGAACCCACAATACGTTCGAGCGGCCGGATTAGGGGATCAACACGATAATCGAACGAATCCGCACCCACCCTTGTTCAATCCGCACGACTGCGGTGGGTCACCTTGGACGGTGTAACTTTCATCTTGCGTCGGTCGTTTTCCCGGGGCCGGCCGGCTTCGACTTCTGCACAATTGCCGTCCCATAGGCGATCGGGAAGTTGATGACCGAATAGTCACCTTGCTCGCGTATTTCATCCAGAAGAATGTATACCCCGCAAGGTTCGCGATAATTGACGGTATCGTGCAACGTGATAATGCCGTCTTCCGGGACCAGCGTGCTGTACAGATCCCAGTCGATTTTCGCGCCTTCGTAGTGATGGTCCGCATCGATGTGCAGGAAGTCGATCTGTATTCCGTTGGGTACGAAAAACTCATGAAATGCTTTCTCAGTAAGGTTGAATACGAGTTCGACATCGGGAAAGTTCTTACGAAAAAAGGAACCCTCAGCGGCCCAGTCTGGAGACCCCCAAATATCCTTCTTGGCTTGTGGAACGCTCCCTGCGCCATCGACGAGCAGGGTGCGCCCGCCCTCTATGTTGAGGTCTCGCTGTGCCTGCCTCATCAAGCGCGGAACGAAGCCGCCGCCTGAGCCGAGACATACACAGGTCTTGGCTCTCAGGGAGTAGGCAAGGCCGTAGTACAGCATGCCTGCACCAAGTTTGTCGGAGTCTTTCGCCGCTCCGTGGCTGGAACACCACGGATCTTCCGCCGTAATGAACGATTTGATGAAGTCTCTATCGACCAATGCGTTATTTGAAATCATGTCCACTCCTCAAGCTTGCGAATCCACCTAGTCAGTTCCCAGTTCGTGGAGTTCGGCATGATATTCACCGTCCTCCAACAGCGCATCAAGTTCGGAGAAATTCGCGATCAATTCCCGAAGCGGCCGCGAATTCTGCTTGACGCTGGCTGCTTCCAGTTTAGGTTGTATGTGAGAAAAACCAAGGAAATTAAGCGCTTTCCGCTGCTCCTCTGGATTCAATAGTTTCTCATAAACCAGTTCAACATAATCCTGCCCCGAGCCCGCAAGTGCAGTGTAGACACCGGTATAAAAGCGCTCGTTGGTTGCGATGTGAGATCTCAATTCATCGAGACTGACTTGAACTTGCGGCAACTCACTGACCAAATCTTCATCGGCATACGCCTCCCAAACCCCGGTCTGTGTCGCTAGCAGCTCAGACACGAATGTTCGGACACGATTGTAGCGGCGCACCAAGATCTTTCTGATCGAAGGATCGCCAAGCAGGTGTTCAAGCACGATAGGGTTTTGGTCACGGGTAAATTTGAAACCCATGCAGGCGTAACCAAACGAACGATTCCAAACCCGATCAAGAAATCGTAGCGGGTCACTGTCTCGTTGCGTCATGGAGCCCAGATCCAGCGAACCGTCGCGATGTTCGAGCGCGAAGAATATGCCTTGGGGATTGAAAATTTCGTGGTGACATAAGATCTCGGGATGTGAGTTCAACAACGTGCACAACAGGTTACTTCCGGTTCTGGGTACAGCTAGGATCACAAATCGCACGGACACTGGGTAGGCAGGGAAACCGGTTCGGAAGGGCGGGCGATTATAGCGTCGCGCGGAGAAAGCGGCAACCACTGCGTCTAGTCATCACGTCTCTGCCTTGAGTTGTTGTAATAATCGCGAGGCATCCCTCAATCCGCGCAAAACTATAAGATTCTGTGATCTGTCAGAGTCTTCGACACAACGGTAGACGTAGGGTCGGGTGAGGGTCGGATATCGCCAGATATACTTCAAGAATGCGCGATCGATTTTTTGACCAGGAGGCGCATCTGGCCGGTTTTTGTCGTCGACTGTCAACTTTCTCTTGAGAACTCGATACAGACAGACGACACGCCAATCCTCGATGGTGATGATCGTGTCCGCGGCGGGCAATCGAAGCGGTAGGGTGCCTTCATACGTGCCGTCCATGATCCATTGCGGCCGTTCTATCAAGGTTTTAACCCGCGCTTCCCACTCGCCCGGCGACGTTCTGATCCATCCCACTTTCCAGAAATGCGCGTCCAGATAAATAGGTTCGAGGTCGAGGAGCGTGCTGAGTTCTGCCGTAAGGGTGGATTTCCCCGAGCCGCTGGATCCCAACACCAGGACGCGTCTTGCGCGTTTCAACTGATTCGCCGCCAGTCGCAGTCGCGCTTGCTCACGCCCACCTGAAGATCTTTTATACCCCATGGAGAGCCGCGATATTTGACTCGGTTTGATCAAGAAGCTCCGCCTTGCCAGGCGCCCAATAGTCGGAAGTTTGTATTGAGTCCGAAGCATGATACATATCCTGTCCCCCCCGGGGTATTCGAGAGTTCGCGATTCTTGGCGACCGATCTGGTAAACGGACCACGCAATCGCAGATAAACATTCTCACCTGTACAACCCTTTTCGGCGTTGTCTTTGGGGTGTGGAGAAAAGTGTAGACTTCGTTGGCTTGGGAAGAAAGGCGGCGGATCGATGCTTGTTGTGTCCCACGGTCGCTGGTGTGGAATCAGATCGGTCCAATCATCGACAGCACACGTGCAGAGTCCTGGGGGCGGCGTAAACAAATCCACGCCAAGTCGCAACATCGGTCAAAACCGTGACCCGCAGCGGGACGCGACACGGGCACCCGGGCCACTCGATCCGACGACCAGCCCCTCCTCTCATCCGGCATCGTCAGTTTGATCCGGCGCTCCACAGGAGTCTCTGGCAAACGGGGTCTAAAAACCACCAAGTCTGTGTGGTTCTCAAGAAGCGGCGCAAGAAATTGATTTAAATCAAGTAGTCCGCTGACCGCTTCATATAGGGCTTATAGAGGGATGGACGCAAAAGGTGTAAACTTAAGTATAAGAATGTCTGGGCTTTTTTTGAGGAGGGACCAAATAATGAACCGACAAAAAATATCGACCTGGGCGTCGATGTGTCCGGTGGTGGGTTTGCTAGCCATTTCGTTAATAGGGTCCGCAGGTGCCGGCACAATCGTCGGCTCGCGACACGATTTCACCAACTCGGGATTCACCGGCGGTCAGATCTGTGTGATTTGTCATACTCCACATAACGCCGATGTGTCAGTTACCGAGGCACCGCTGTGGAACCACACGCTGACGCAAAAAGTCTATCAGCTCTACAGCAGTCCTACATTGGACGCTATACCACTGCAGCCGAGTGCGTCGTCCAAACTGTGTTTGTCCTGCCACGACGGGACGGTCGCGGTCGACAGCTTCGGCGGACAGCCCGGTGGGACCTTCGTGATGACGGGCGATCCCGCGGTGGGTGCCGGCCCCGAAGACCTTACCGACGACCATCCGATTTCATTCACCTACGATACGGCATTGGCCAACCTCGATGGCGGACTGCACGATCCCGCCACTACGCAGGTGATTATCGGTGAGGGAGATAAAACCAAGGGGCCGGATTCAATTAGCAATTTGCTGCTGTTCAATGGCACCCTGCAATGCGCTTCTTGCCATGACGTCCATAATAACTTTACCGCGTTGCCGGCGCCGGGTGATATGACAAACTACTTACTCAAAGTGAGCATTGCCGGCAGTCAGCTGTGTCTGACTTGTCACGACAAATAGCGGCAAACGTGGAGTTCTTGACATCGTCCTCGGCAATACCGGCCGGTTGCTGATGGCGCCGGGCATTGCGTGCAGGCAGCCTGGGTGGGGGGTCTTATAGTGGCCATCACAGAGGCGTGACCGTGCTACGTCTTCGGAAAACAGGACATGAAAAGTGGGTGCCCTCGGGTTTAGGTAGATTTTTCCCTACCCTGCTGGTCGCGGCCTCGCTGCACGCCTGTGTACATGCGCCTGAAGCGCAGCGAGGTCCGGTTTTTTACCCGCCTTTACCTAATCCCCCTCGTATCCAGTATCTCACCACATACTCCAAACCCCAGGACCTGGTCGGCGCGCAAACCGGCCTCGCCAGATTTATCTTCGGTGATGACTCGACGGAACCATCGCTCGTGCGCAAGCCCTACGGTGTAGCCATACGCAAGAGTAAGCTTTACGTCGTGGACACGCGGGGGCCTGGATACGCAGTATTCGACTTGACGCGGAATAAGTTCAAACTGGTGCCGGGGTCCGGCGGTGGGAAAATGAAGAAGCCCATCAACATGACTATTGATGAGGACGAAAACAAATACGTCACCGACACCCAACGGGAGCAGATCTTGGTGTTCGACAGCGGTGACCGCTATGTGCGGGCGTATGGCGTGGAAGGGCAGTTCAAGCCCGGCGATGTGGCGATCGTCGATGACCGTCTATACGTTACCGATATGAAAAACCACCGTATCGAGGTGTTGGACAAACGAACGGGAGAGACGCTGTTTGCTTTTGCCAAAGCCGGTTCGAAACCGGGGGAGTTGTTCTATCCCACGAACCTCGCCGTCTCTTCAGACCAGCACCTGTACATTACCGATACCGGAAATTTCCGTGTCGAGAAATACACACTCGATGGACAATATGTGAGGAGTTATGGCGAGGTGGGCACCGGTTTCGGTAACTTCGCACGGCCCAAAGGGGTAAGCGTAGATCGTAACGGTTTGATGTACGTGGTGGATGCCGCTTTCGAGAACGTGCAAGTCTTTGATACGGCGGGAAATCTGTTGTTATTCTTTGGCGGACCAGGAAATGATCCGGAAAACATAAACATGCCGACCGATGTGGTTATCGACTATGACCACTCCCAGCTATTCCAGCGCTACGCAGACCCAAAGTTCGAACTGGAGTACGTAATACTCGTGGCAAGTCAGTTCGGCGACAGCAAGGTCAATGTGTACGGTTTCGGGACGATGGTAGATATGGATTATTCGATTGGGTCTGAGGCTGAATTGATCCAAAGATAACGCTGACGCATCGCGGAGAACGGTGTGAGAGAAGTTTAATCGCGCTTGCTCCACAGGCATTGGCTAGAACGGCGTCTTAGATCATCGGATTCCAGCAATGCGCCTATTCCCTCGACTCCGTCTGGGCACTCTGAGTACTGGCTTGGTTATAGTCTGCAGCATAGCCGCTTCGGCAGCTGCCCAGGAAATTGCTCCATTTCGTGTTACCGGTATCGAGGGCGATGTGCAAGTGCGCTATGACTCCGATGAGCGCACCGTTGGAGAGCGTGGCACGGAAAAAAGCCGGGAAACGCGCACATCGTTTAAGCAAGACATTTTTATTTTGGCCCATGCATATGCATACCACCCCAATCTGCTTAACATGGATATCGGTGGTGGACCACTGTTTGTGCAAAGCGACTTGGAGACCAATGACGACTCCAATGATTCCAATGACAGTTTCTTTAACTTTCTTGCCCGCCTGCGTTTTCTTGAGAACAAACCGTATCCATTCCAGTTGTTCTATGAGCGTTTGAACCCTTCCGTCTCGGTTGGGCTGGTCGACGAGTTCATTCAAACCAACGAAAAGTACGGCGTTAACTTTTACTTGCGAGAGCCGTTTTCACCCGTATCTCTCTCGTTTGAGGCGTTCCGCTCCCGCTCCGAGGGAGATGGCATCGATGTCGTGGTCGATGACACGATCGACCAGGCGATACTCCGTGCCCATAAGGCGTTGGGGCCGGGGAGTTTCGCGCAGCTTTCTTATCAGGCCATACGCCAGGAATCGCGTACCGGTAGTCCCGGCCTGCCGATTACAGAGACAACGATCAGCACCGATACGGCAAACTTCGACTCACGGTTTGTATTCGGATCGCGAAACCAGTATCGACTCACTAATACCGTGACTTACACGACCCAGGAGGAATTTCCAAGCCGCGACGACCTGCGGTTGTTCTCAGACCTGCGCTGGAATCATTCCAGCAAGCTCGAGTCTTTCTATCGATACACCTTACAGGATACCGATCAGGAATTGGACGAGGCGACGAGCCAGAACGCGGTCGCCGGTTTGACGTTTTGGCCTTCGGAGACGTTGAGCGGGTCGGCGGATGTGCACGTGGAGGACCAAGATACCACCCGTTTCGACTTGCAGCGCTACGGCACACGTGGCTCGGTCAACTACACCAGGCCGGTCAAATGGGGGTCCTTGCAGTTGGGCGCCGGGATGGCGTACGACGTTGAGGATCAGGATGCGACGGCGACACAGGCGAATGTCTTCGGCGAGCGTATCGTTTTGTCTGGAACTACACTGGTTCCGCTCGCAAACGAGTTCGTTATTGAGCCGTCGGTCACGATCAACAATCTCACACGCACTCAGACTTTCATTGAGGGTCTTGACTATCAACTCGTTGTCATCGGCGCCCGAACCGAAATCCGGCGCCTCGCAGGTGGTAATATTCTAAGTGGCCAGACGGTGTTGGTGGATTACGCCTTTGAGGTGGGCGGCACGTTTTCGTTTTCGTCGTTCAGTCAGAATTACCAAGCCAATCTTTCGCTGTTTAAATACTATAACCTTTACGTGCGGTATCGCGATCTCGATCAGACCCTGCGCTCTGGAGTGCCTACCGTGAACCTGAACTCTATCGAGAATGTGACTTATGGAGCCCGGGCTGACGTTCCCGTGTGGTGGGATTGGACGGTAGGGGGCGAGGTCGAGTTCGAAGACCAAGAGGAGGACATAGCACCTTTCGAGCGGCACAGCTACAGCAGTTACGTGCAGCTGCCGATTCCGTTCTTTCTGAGCAGATTGCGGCTCACGGCCAAACGCATCACGGTGGATAACGAGGGCTCACCGGAGGACGTGGATCTGAAGCGCTACGCTGCATTGTTGCATTCGCGACCGTGGTATCGTGCCACGCTTAGCGCCGAAGTCGCCACCGAAAAAGATACTGGTGGAACCGTCGAACTCCGTAGGGATACATTTCAACTCGGTGCCGAATGGCGTATTCGGCGCTTGCTCCTCGCTCTGAGGGTCCGCGCGGTCGACGAAAGGCAGGATGATTTCGACAACGAGCGTTCGGAGGTTCGAGCGACGATCAGGCGGGATTTTTGATGGCAAGCAATAGCTCCAAACTCACCGCAATCCTGGTAGGGATCGTATACGTGTTGTCGATCGGCAGTTGCGCGCAACCCAAGCCCGCGGAGCCCGAGCCGACACTGACGTGGCCGCCCGCGCCCGCCGCGCCACGCATCAGATATCTGCGGAGTTTCTCGGCCCCGGAGGATCTGGGCATCAGCCGGGGCTGGTTTCATCGGCTCGCGGAGCTTTTTACCGGTCCCGAGCCGGTTCAGCTAGTCCGTCCGACGGCGGTGGTGGCGACAGCGAATGCGGTATATGTGGCGGATCCCGGAGTCAAGGGTGTGCACCGATTCGACTTAAAACGCCATAAGCACGCGCTGATCCGCCGTGCCAAGAATCGGCCGCTGCCCTCTCCGATCGGACTGGCGTTGGGCATGCGAGAGGAAGTATGGGTAACGGATTCGTCGCTGCGCGGGGTGTTTCGTATCGAAGCCGGAGCGGAGCATGCACGACCGTTCGCGCTGGCCGCCGATCTGTCTCAACCGACCGGTATCGCCATATCTCCCGACCAGGGCTGGGTGTACGTGGTGGATACAACTTCTCATGAAGTGAAGATGTTTGACGAGAACGGCGCGCTTGTGGGGCGGTTCGGTGGGCGGGGCATCGCGGATGGGGAGTTCAACTACCCGACCATGATCTGGCGCGGGGCTACCGGCGCAGTGTTGATTTCTGATTCGCTCAACTTCCGTATCCAGGAGTTCGACGCTGTCGGAAAATTTCGACACAAGTTCGGCCGGCCCGGAGACGGTTCCGGTGATTTGTCACGGCCTAAAGGGATCGCGACCGACAAACGCGGAAATATTTATGTCGTTGACGCGCTGTTTCACGCAATCCAGATCTTTGATTCGGGCGGTACATTTCTGCTGGCGGTGGGTGATCACGGGCGCGCGGCGGGCGAGTTTTGGTTGCCCACCGGAATCTTTGTAAACCAGGACGACAAGATTTACGTCGCGGATTCGTATAATCGGCGCGTACAGGTATTTCAGTACGTTGGCGGTGGCAGATGAGTCGACACGCAGGTACAGTCCTCATGCTCACGATGTTCGCCGGCGTCGCTTATGCCGGAGTTGCGACGACTAAGCATAATCTGTCAATCAGCGGCCCGGGCGCCCTCAAGGCGGCGACGGAAACCCGCATCTGTATCTTCTGTCATACACCGCACAATGCACAGCCCAGCGTACCGCTGTGGAACCGCCGCGCTTCGGGGAGTAACTACACGCCTTATTCGAGTTCGACCGCAATCGCCACACCGGGCCAGCCCACCGGGGCGTCGATTCTCTGCTTGAGTTGCCACGACGGCACTATTGCGTTGGGCGATGTGCTGAGCCGCGACACGCCTATTCCCTTCGCCGGAGGTGTCACGACTATCCCTGTCGGCCCGGGGCGGCTCGGTACCGACCTCTCCGATGATCATCCGATTTCATTTGCTTATACTGCAAGCCTGGCTAACCAGTCCGGCGAGCTGATCGCGCCCAGCACCCTTACCGGACTGGTGCGACTCGATGCATCGGGTCAACTGCAGTGTACGACCTGCCACGATGCCCACAACGATCCATTCGGAAAGTTTCTGGTCATGCCCAACTCAGCGTCCGCACTGTGCAAGACCTGTCATCAGAAACAATTCTGGACGGAGTCGTCCCACGCGGTTTCCAATGCGACCTGGAATGGCGTGGGCACCGATCCATGGCCGACTACGGATGGAACCACAGTAGCGGACAACGCTTGCGAGAACTGCCATCAACCTCATTCCGCTGATGGCCGCGAACGTTTACTTCACCACGCCAGCGAGGAAGACAACTGCGCTGCCTGCCATAACGGAAACGTGGCGTCCGCTAATGTTATGGCGGAGTTCGACAAGGCTTCGTCGCACCCCATCACCGAAACCACGGGGGTTCACGACCCCCAAGAGCCCGCGATCGTCTCACAGCGTCATGCAGAATGTGCGGACTGTCACAACCCACACGCCGCCAAAACGAGCGGGGCGGGCATATCCGGTGCTCTCACTGGTGTTCGCGGTGTGAACATCACGGGCGCCGAGGTAGACCCGGCCTCTCAGGAGTATGAAGTGTGTTTCCGGTGCCACGCGGACAGCACGAACAAACCTGCGCCCCGCACGTCACGGCAAATCGTGCAGACTAACGTGAGGTTGGAATTCAACACCTCCAATCCTTCGTTTCACCCGGTCGCCGGTACCGGTAAGAACTCCAATGTGCCGAGCCTCATCGCACCGCTCACCACTGCAAGCACGATCAGTTGTAGCGATTGCCACAATAACGATTCCGGTCCACAGAGCGGCGGTGCCGGGCCGGGCGGCCCGCACGGGTCCACTTTTGCCCCGATACTGGAGCGTCAGTACGTGACGCTGGACAACACCGCGGAACAGGCTGCCGCTTATGCGCTGTGCTACAAATGCCACGATCGAAGCAGCGTACTCGGCGATCAGAGTTTCCCACACCATCGCAAGCACGTGTCCGACGAGCGCGCCCCCTGTAACATCTGCCACGACCCGCACGGGATTTCCCTGACCCAAGGTACCCCTGTGAACAACACGCACTTAATCAATTTCGATATCTCCGTCGTGACGCCGAGCTCTTCCAACCGGCTGCAGTTCGAGGACCGCGGTACTTTCAGCGGCAGGTGTTACGTCAACTGTCATGGAGTCGATCACGATGGTTGGACATATTGACAAGCCACCGGTGAAGGGAATCCAGGCGCGAAGGCCCGCGACCACCGGCAGTGAGTGGGTCACGCGGACGGCGCTAAACGCCGACCACCCGCCGGGGCTTTTCCGGAACAGGTCCGGCGGGTCGGCTGCCACTGAGGTAGACATTGACGCAGGTCATCACGACTTACGAGGATTACGGATAGGGTTGGATCGGGCCTCAGCATGTATGTCCATGCCGGTAAAGGGTCGCATGCATTTGCTCAGGTTAGCGACGGCCGGACTCGTTCTGCTGGTCGGCTGCGGTGAAGTCCTGGGCCAGGTCCAGAAACGGACCGCCGCTGTGAGCGAGGAGCAACTCTTACTGGAACCGCTCAAGATTCCGGAGTTGCTCACGACTAAACGGATCAGCGTCGAGGATGTCCCGGATCCACACTGGCGCCGCGAGGCGTGCAGTGCATGTCATCGCGGCACGCCGTCGAGGAGCGATTTGAAGTTGATAGACAACGATATCAATGCGTTGTGCAATACCTGCCACTCGGCAGTGTCGGAGCATGATTACATACACCCGGTCGGGATGGTGCCCCCGGAACGAATGGTTGAACGCATGCGCCCCAAGTTTCGCGCTGCTATCGAGCGCGGCGGCGGTAAAGTGACATGTATTGCGTGTCACGACGTGCCCGCTCAATGTCTCGCCGAGCGCGAGCGTGAGCGCGCGCTTAACCCGCTGTTTTTCTGGAACGCGCCCCATCGGACGCGCAGTGATTTGTGTTACTTCTGCCATGACCCGAGTTACTACGATCGTTTGAACGCACATGAACAGATTGCGGACAACGGGAAAGTGATGGAAGCACGCTGCCTGATCTGTCATGAGACGACGACGCAGTTGCAGGCTGCAACCGGCATCGCGACGCTGGATTTTGTCGTAGACGCCGATCTTTCCCAGATGTGCACTGTGTGTCACCCGTGGATTCCTCATCCCGCCAGCGTTTCCCTTTCGGGAAAAGAACCGCCGGATCACTTGGTCGCCCCGTCTCCAGAGGTGGCCCAGCACATGCAGCGCACTCAGACCAAGAGCGACATCGAGCTGCCATTGGATCCGACGACCGGACGAATATTTTGCGGTACCTGCCATGATCCCCATGAGCGGGGTGCATTGCGAACTCTGCGTCGTAGTGACGAAGAAGTTGAACACCGGCTGCGTGCCAAAGAGATCTGCATTATGTGCCATGACATGTAGGAATGACCCCTGGCTTGCGAATATAATCGAAGATGTTGCGAGACGATGAATCAAGGCACGTGACTATTCAAACCAGACTCAGCGTACTGTGGATTGCGTGGCTGATCGGCTCGGCTGCAGGGGCACAATCCACTGGCGGCGGTCTCGAATCGCGCTTTGATGATGAGGAAGGATGTCTCATTTGTCATAAGTATCCGATGATGGGACGTATTACCGAAGACGGTATCCTGCGATCGTACTATGTCGTTCCCACGACCTTTTCCCGCACTGTACATCGTAATGTTCCATGCCGGGACTGCCACACGGAAATCGAAAAATTACCCCACGATCCAGTGAAGGAGGGCGTGACCTGCAACACTGAATGTCATTCGGTAAAAAACCCTGCTACCGGCGAACCGTTCAGCCATGAGGCGTTGTACAACGCCTATCAGGAAAGTGTGCACGGGCGTGTCAAGGAGGCCACTGGCCTCGATGCAGACAAACCATACTGCATAACGTGTCACACGAATCCACTATACAATCCGGCCGAGCCCGAACTGCCCGTGCACATCGTAGACCGCTGCGTGGTCTGTCACGAGGACCGTAAGTTTGTCGAACGCTGGTACAGCCATACAGCGCGACGCATCCGGGAGGTGAAGCGTACCCCGGGCGAAGTCGTCGCGTTATGTTCCTCCTGCCATCTAGACGAAGACCTGGTGGAGCACCACGTGCGGGCGGCCGAGGCGGAAGATCGTGAGTTGGGACGCAAGTTTCCTATCGCGGCCAAGTCGTACCTGGAGAGTTTCCACGGTAAGATGATCCGCTACGGCTTCGATCTCGCCCCCACCTGTCTCGACTGCCATGCCAACCAAGACAACTATTTTCTCAGTGTGCACGAACTTCGGCCATCCCGGGATCCGCAATCGCCCGTGAGCGCGGATAGGCGGGTTGAAACATGTCAACGCTGTCATGTTTACGCGGACGCCAATTATGCAAAGTTGGATCCGCATCCAGCTACTGGCGTCGAGGACAATCCGTTTCGCCACACAGCGGAAACCATCTACAACGGGATGAGCATAACCGTAATCCTCGGCTTGGTCGGGCTGTCGCTGTTCGAGACGTACGGCCGGCGGCGTGACGGCGCGAACTGGCGACTAAAGTATGGCAGCTCTTGGCGGCGGCGGAGTCGGCGCGGGCGCGACCGGGTGTCGTAACATTCGCTCAACGGTGATGAGGATCGCAAAACGATGAAGTTATCGGACGAGGCGCGTAGCGTTCTTGAGAGATCGATGCGACAGAACAAGGTCTCCGCACAAGAGCGCGCCGAGATCGAAGAGCTAGTCGCGGGAATGCCGGATGACCGGGTTCTTCTGTACAAGAATGTGGAGTCCAATCCCATCGGCGACATCGATAGATACTCGATTCACATACGCCTGCAACATATGTTCACCTTCGTCACCTTTCTCGCCCTTGCGTTCACCGGGCTTCCCATTCATTTTATCGAAGCGTTCTGGGCTGAGCCTTTCAATATCCTGTTGGGCGGTGTGGAAGTCACGCGTGTAATCCATCGCACGCTTGCAGTGATCATGATTCTGTCGATGCTTTATCATTTCGCCACCATCTTCCTCGGCCCGGCACGCCAGATCATGCAAGGGAAGTTCGATATTCGGCGCACGATCATACCCTTGTTAAAGGACCTGCGCGATTTCAAGGACGATGCGCAGTACTTCGCCGGTAGACGTGATCAGCGACCGGAAATGGACAAATTCATGTACAAGCAAAAGCTTCACTACTTTGCCGCCGGCTTCGGCAACATGGTGATGATCGTTTCGGGTTCGGCTTTCATGTTTCCCGATATATGGGCGAGGATTATCCCTGCCGAATACGCCTCATACTGGCAGGAGCTGATGCGCTTATCTCATCCGCATGAAGCGCTTCTTGCGCTCCTGGTAATCGCATTCTGGCATTGGTACAACGTACATCTGGCGCCCGGTCGGTTCCCGATGCAGTGGACATTTCTCACCGGGAAGATTACACGCGAACATCAAATCGAAGAGCATTTCCTGGAATACCTTAGGAACTTGGTGGAGATTCCGGAGGAACGTAAGATCCTGCGTGAAACGCTGCAAAAACGCGACTTGTTTAATCGAGAGGCGGTGCCGGAAGGTGCAGAACCCGCTGTTGATTAGGAGGGCCTATCCGTGATCAAACCGATGACTCGTATCCAGAAGATAATTGCTTACACGACGTTGGCGATTATCCTGGGTTGGACGGCGTTCGGTCTTCACGCGATCTGGCTTATTCTGACCCATGACCACTGAGTGTGAAGGGCGGCTGCAATGCACTCAATAGGTTCAATCGGCACAGTTCTAATCGTCATAGCCGTTGTGCTGTTCTTTTTCGTCGGTGTGGCCCTGGTTATCATCATCGATCACAAAGCGCGTTTGCCGGGTGGTTTCACGAGCGATCCGTTCAGTATTCGGGGATTACGCCGCGAACATCCCTATATCGCGTTTATCACGGCGCTTATCCTTTTGGCCATCATTCTGGCTCTCATATTCGAGCTCGCGGCCGCCATTCTCGGGCAGTTCCCCATCCTGGCCGCGCCGGAGCCGCCCAAACTTCTTACCCAGATATCCAAGGGGCGGGAAGCCGAGCGCATCCGACGTTTCCACAATCTGCCGGAACAGGGTCTTGCTACGCTGGGTGATAAGAATGTCTGCTTCTTCTGCCATGGTGATTTCCCGCATTCCAAGGAACCGATGGTGCGCACGTTGCTCAACATGCATTCGCAGTTCATAGGGTGCATGACCTGTCACGTGGATCCAAAGCAGGTACCGGAGCAGCAACTCACGTTTCGCTGGGTGAATTATTCCGGCATAGAGGTCGCGGGGCCCCCGTTTGGCATCGAGGTGGACCCGGACACCGGCGACCTGGTGCGCACGGACGATTACTACTCGAAAATCGTACCCTATCGGAACGACGAGGAACTGCTCGAGGTCACGCCGGATGTCCAGGAGGCCAAGGATTTCGCCGAAGTTCACGGACAATTGTCCGATTCCGACCGCGAGCTGGTGAAGAAGAGATTTCACAAGCTGGTGGCCGACAAGGGGCCGTTCTGCGATCGCTGTCACACGCAGGAAGCCGATAGCTATCTTCCTTTTCGAAAACTGGGTTTTTCCGATCAGCGTATCGATGATCTCACCAATCTGAATATTCTTGGGCTCATTGAGAAGTACGAGGAATTTTACCTGCCCACGATGTCGCGACCCGGGGCTGCAAACAGGCAGACGCCGGAAACAGAGGCGGAAAAGCCGGCTCCGGGCCCAGACATGCGCCAGGATCCGCGCGCCTGGTGGCGAGAGACCTATGATGATCCTGAGGCCAGCGGTTCTCCCCAAGAGGACAATAAGCCGAAGAAGAATGACGGCTAGGGAGTTCCACGGCCGCGTGTTGGTTGTGGGTCTTGCGTTGGCAGCGGCCAGCCTGTCGGCAGCCACGCCACCTCCCATTGCTACGGCGTCGATCACCCACCTCTACGATATTCGCGGTGACGGGGAGGTTGCCTTTGCGCTGCCCACGGACGTTGCGGTATCCGAGGAGGGTCGCACATATGTGGTGGATGGAGGACACCATCGCGTGGTCGCGTTCGACGAGCGGGGTCAATACCTGTTTAGTATCGGTGGCGCCGGTGCCGACGAAGGTAGATTCAGGGATCCCGTCGGTGTAGGCGTCGATTCCAAGGGTTGGGTTTATGTAGCCGATACCGGCAATCACCGCATTCAGGCTTTCGATGGCAACGGTTCGTTCAAATATGTGATCGATCTCGTCCATCAGGGGACACCGGTAAGGCCAATCGATGTGGCGGCTGACGACAACGGCCATGTACTGTATGTAACCGGAAACAACAACCACGCGGTCATGGTTTTGCAGGGCCGTAAGCTGGCCAGAACGTGGGGGGGCGAAGGTCCGAGCAATGGTGAGTTTCGCTATCCGGCGAGTATCATCGTCGCACCCAGCGGATTCGTATATGTGGTCGACGTCTTGAATACTCGCGTGCAGGTATTCGACAAGACCGGTGAGCACATCGTAAATACGGGTGACTGGGGGGTCCTTCCCGGACAACTGTTTCGACCCAAAGGCGTAGCTGCGGATCAGCTCGGACAGATCTATGTGTCGGACAGCTATCTGGACTTGATTCAAGTCTATGACCGCGCTCATCGGTTCAAGCACGTACTCGGCAGCGACGGCAAGCCGTACAAGGTTACCGCTCCCGGTGGTATTGCCATCGACGCCCAAAACCGCCTTTATGTCGCCGAAGTGCTCGAGAATAAAGTTTCAGTATTTCTTTTGAGCAAATAATGCCTATGCGTGCACTCATGCGACGTCCTTCATCCGTCCGCGGTTCACGCACTCTCATAGTGGCATGGGTGAGCGTAGTCGCTACAGCGTTCGGTGTAAATCAGGCCCAGGCCCTGGAAATGTCGCCGAAGCGCGAATGCGCAATCTGCCACATCATGTGGGTGACGGACTTCAAGCGTACCGACGTCATTCCGCTCGTCCCTTACGATCCCCGTCCCAAAGAGCCGACCGGTCGGCAAGACGTATCGAGCACCCCGCGGATGTGTTTCAGTTGCCATGATGGTTTTGTGCTGGATTCACGTTTCGCCTGGTTGAAGAAGCAGCACGACCATCCTGTCGGAATCAAGCCCTCGGACACGGTCAGGCTCCCTACCAAAGAAGGCAAAGTAATCTTCCCCTTGAACGAAGAGGGAAAGCTTTATTGCGGGACCTGCCACACCGCCCATGGAGTCGACTGGCGACAGGAAGAATCGCCGGTGTTTCTGCGCGCGAAAAACATCGAATCCAGCCTGTGTGTGACTTGTCATCTGGATCAAAGTACCGGCCAAGCCGAGGGCAATCATCCCCTTTTCGAACCCGCTGGGGAGTGGTCCGGCAAACTCGAGAAGGCGGGCGCCAAGTTTGGCCGCGATCAAAGCGTGGTTTGTCAATCGTGTCACCGCGTTCATGGCGGTCAGGCTAAGAATCTGCTCGTGCTCAGTAATCGGAAAGCTGCGCTATGTAGCGCCTGTCACGAGGATCAACGTCAGCTGGTGAATTCCAAACATGACTTGAGTGTGATGCAGCCGGATGCGCTCAATCGCGTTGGTCAGAGCGCCCAGGATTCCGGGCCGTGCGGCGCGTGCCATATTCCCCATGGTAGTCGGGGTCCGAATCTATGGGCCGGCGAAATCGCAACCGGCGTGGATCCAACCGCGTCTCGGTGTTTCAGTTGCCACCGCAAGGGTGGATTGGCCAAGGACAAACGCATTAAGGGACATAACCATCCTCTCAACGTCAAAGTTTCCGAAGTAGGAATCGAAGCGACGGCCGCACGGTGGTCCAGCCGGCATGGGGCTGGACGAGCTACGCGATTGACGCCTCTACCCCTTTATGACCAGCGCGGTCAAACACAACAACACGGTGGGAGACTGGGTTGCGGCACTTGCCACGATCCCCACAACTGGTCGCCGACCGGTACCGCAGCCAAGGACCCACGCAAGGTCGAGGGCGGTTCGCGCGACAGCTTCCTGCGTCTGCCCGCGGGAGAGGATGGCCGACTATGCACGAATTGCCACGTGGACAAAGGCCCGGTAATTCCAACCAAACACAACTTGACGATCTCGGCCGTCAAAAGCACCAACGCACTGGGACAGACTCCGGCTCAGAGTGGCGCATGTGGTACCTGTCATGTAGCGCACAATGCCGCGCGGGAGGACCTGTGGGCGCGCGACACAGGACCCGGCGCCGGAGCGTCTGAAGTGCTGTGCAGCAGCTGCCATCAAGCCGACGGGGTGGCGGGAGACCGGCTTACCGGCCCGCATTCGCATCCCGTGCGGGTGAGCCTTGACGGTGACGCTTCGACCCGACTGCCGCTCTATCCGGACGTGGGAAAGGGTCACGAACACGCCCAGTTGGACTGCGGTACTTGCCACGACCCGCATCAGTGGAGTCCGACTGATGCGATGACCACCAGTGGGGCGGATCCGAAAGTAGAGGGGGACGCCAGTAACAGTTTTCTGCGCATGTCCGCGTCGGGTAGTGCGCCGTTGTGCGCGGACTGTCACGACGCACAAAAAATAGTTGCCAAAACCGACCACGATCTGGGCGTCACGGCACCTTTGGATGTGAACGGCCGCGGGCAAACGGTAGCGCAGTCCGGTGTATGTGGCCAGTGCCATGCGGTCCATAATGCGCCGGAGGACCTACATCTGTGGGCCCGTGTGCTCGGCGAAGCGCCGGACATGGCTGAACAGTTGTGCCGCAGTTGCCACGCCGAAGACCAGGTGGCGCAAAACAAACTACCGGTTAAAAGCCGCCATCCGGAGGACATTACCGTTTGGTCGGACAAGATTCGCACAAAGTTGGGGCGCCGTACATCGGCCCCTTTGCCTATTTATCACGGTGACGGACAGCAGGCCTTACGTGGGATTGTGACCTGCACTAGCTGTCATGATCCCCATCAATGGGATCCACGTCATACATCTCTAGGGCCGGGAAAGAATACCGAAGGCGATACCCAGACTAGTTTTCTACGGCTGGCTAACAGTGAGTCGTTTCTGTGCGCCGACTGCCACGGTCTCGATGGTCTATTCCGATACAAGTATTTCCATGGCGAGACATCGCGCAAGGAGCACCCGTTGTATCGCTAGATTTGGGAATTGCGATTATTTCAGCGCTTTGTGGAATCCCACCATACCGCTGAGTAACGTTTCGCTAGATACTTTCCGATATCCGACCTGTCTGAATAACTGCGACAACTCGTCAGCGGAATAGAACATACGCAGCGCGTCAATAAAATACTCCCGGCAGCCCAATGCGGCCGAACCGCTACGGAATATCCAGGCGGTAGACGTGAGACACGCCCGGAGATAGGCATAGTAGAGATATTCCACCAGTTTGTTGTCCGGCCGTAACATGTCGCAATGATAAAAATGCCCGCCGGGTTTGAGCACACGCATGATTTCTCTTGCGACATCCATGATTCGCAGGTGCCGGGATGCGTATTGTAGTGTCACTATGTCGAAATGATCGTCCGGGAACGGCAATGTGTGCACATCGCCAATTATGCTCTCTATTTGTAGGCCTTGGCGGGCCGCCGATCTGCGCCCCACGTTTTGCATGGCTTCGCTTCTATCTATCGCCGAGACTTCAAGATCCGGTTGTTTGCGCAGAAGCGCTATCCCGATAGCATTGGTGCCGGCGCATACGTCCAGAACCTTTTGGCCGCTGCTTGCGTCTATGGTCGACAAAAACCGGTTACGAAACCAGCCCCAAAGGCCTAGGCTCGCAACGTGATTCGCTCGGTCATAGTATTCCGCGACATCCGCAAAAACCTCGTCCAGTTCCTGCGTCCATACTTTGTTGAATTCTTTCTCTCGAACGCCCTCACGGGCCGAAAACCGAACGGTGCCTTCTACATTAGCCATTTTCGTCCGCCTTGTGTGTTACCGGTCGCCTACCAAACGTCAAATATACAGCACAGTTGTTATTGTACGATACCAAGATAGACCACCGCGGAGATCGTTCGCCGGCCAAACCATATGGGTTCTCGTTGTGCTTGCTCCGCCTACCGGCAGGAGACAGGCGCCGTGCGGTTTCGGCGCACAACGATACAGCAAAGGATCTTAGTGTCGTCTCACAACACGCGAGTTAAACATATCGTACGCCGTACATCGAGCCCCGCGCTAACCAGCCGTCTTCGAAAAACTGCTTACACATTTCTTCACGAAGTGTCCGGAGCGATCTTGGCCGCTGCGTAGCAACGTCTTTACAAACCGAGACAAAAAAAGCAAAGGTGTAATGAAGTTGTAAAGGGGAAACAGTCTGTCTGGCAGCCGTACCCGCGACCATACCCACGGACGCGGCGTCGTCACCGAGCGGTAAATATAAATCGACTTGTCTGAGATGCCTTTACACAACCCTAATCCGACCCTTTTCAGAGGAACGGAACGAGCAATGTCACGTTCGCGATCCACGAACCGTGCCGGGAAAAGCGACCGCAAAACTATCTTGCTGAGGCTCTCAAACGAGTGGGTCGATCCCAGCCTCACCGCCACTTCGCTAGGTAGAGGCGTTCCTAACAGATTAGTTGTTAGCCAAAGACCAAATGATAGTACCCGCTCAGCATGCGCTACACGTGCTTGATGAAAGATGATCTGCCAATCTATATCTTCAGATCGACGAATTAGTCGATCCAGATCAACAATAGTTACGAGCTTTTTCCACCCATCTTTGGCGCCATGCACGCAAAGAAACAAAATGAGCTGCTCGATTGCGAAAGTATGGAAAATGCGATTCTCGATAGACACGCTCTGCAAATCCGACAATAGCCACTCGGGCCTCAACCTGAATGGGTATCGGCGAGGTGCCGAGTGCCAATGAAGATCTATATTGATGCCGTTTTCGCCGCGCAGTTCCCACTCATGATAGTTCCTAAGATGAGCTTTCAACTGATGGGTGCTGAGCTCTTCGCCGGTGCCTACCGAGCCCCAATAAGAGGTGCGGTAGTTCTCCGCTTCGAGAAAGTTCTTGGCGGCACTGACATCGCGGTCACAGACGAGTATATCCAGGTCCCAGAACTGGCGTAGGGTTATACAATCATGGGCCAAGACAGCCAAGGTTGGGCCTTTGAACGGAACGGGGCGAATCCCTTTCGCCTCCAACAACTGAACGACGTTATCAAGTTCCGCAGCGAGACCGCGATTCCGCCGTGAAATGCGGCCGTATTGTTCTTTGAGTTCACCGTAAACATCGTACTGTACACACTCCGAATTGGTATCGGTCAGGAACTTACAAACGAGCGGTACGACACCGTTACGCCAAGCGGTACGTGTCAAGTAGGTTGGGTCACACGCGCCCAGGTCGATCGTATCGGATCGTTCAGTTGCGCCGTACTGCACGCTATTCAATATGAGGCGAATTTCGGGTCGTGCGGGAATTTCGGTTAACATGATCTTCACGTGCCGGTTTGAGCGCGATTCCGATTTCAGAAAGCCTAGGTTTGATTAGGATCGCAGTTCAAGCCGCCCTCCCGGGGATGGCGTTCGCGATGAAACGCCTCCTACTCGAGTGCGCGATTAAGCTTACCCTACAACACCAACGCGACTGAGGAGATGAATACTCGATCTCCAACACACTTAAACCTCTGACACCTTACTGTCCAGAAAAGTACTATTTTAACACACGCAAATTTGCACAGCGATGCGCGGCCTCTATTCGAAGTTCTCCACGACCGGCGGGACTGTTGGGCGAGCGGGAAGCTTGCTGTGAGCGCTTCGTCCCGTACCGCGGCAAACCGAATTTTTGAACCTATAATAGGGATAGGATTGAGTGGGTTGGACATGATTTGATGAAACGGGCAGCCGTCGTAATAACACTGTTATTGTCAACACTGTACGCATTCGCGGACACGATCGAGGTGATCGACTTGCACAATCGGCCGGCAGCGGAGGTCATCCCGCTCGTCGAACCGCTGATCAAGCCCGGGGAGGCGATCACCGGCACGGGATATCAACTGATTCTGCGCGCCAGCCCGCAAACGGTGGCGGGGGTGCGGCGCATGTTGGCCAAGATCGATACCGGGCGCAAAAATCTTTTGATCACGGTCCGGCATGAGGATGACATTCGGTCCGAACACAGCGATGCTGAGTTGGATGCTGCTTACACGAGTAGCCGTGGTGGCGCGATTGCGGGTCAACTCAGCCACGACGAGAGTCACCACCGCGCGCAGGTCGGACAGCGGGTGCGCGTGCTCGAAGGCGGTGTCGCTCAGATTCACGCCGGCAAGGCGCTTTATGCGCCCTCGATCACCCATTATCCGGGTGGATCCCGGTACGGCACCGAGCGCCGGAATATCGGTACTGGGCTCTATGTCGCGCCCCGCCTGAACGGGAATCGTGTCAACTTGGAGATCAGTCCGTACCGCGAGAGTCTGACGCGCCATGGCAACATCGTCGACACGCAGAGCGCGAACACGGTCGTCTCCGGACAACTGGGCGAGTGGATTTCCCTGGGCGGAGCGACGCAGACGCAACAACACCGCCAACGGGGAATTCTGTCCGGGTCGCGGACCAATACCGGCCGCCAAACCGGCATTCAAGTCAAGGTCGAGGTCGTAGACTGAGTTCGGGGATCGGTTAAGACTCTAATCATCGCTTGGTGGTGCAAGCCTTACACAAGCGACGATCAACCTCGACACGTACGCGGATACATCGCGCGACTCTAAGCGATCCCCAGCTTTTATAACGGCTGCGATTCTGGCCTTTAGGTTTTCTTTATGGGTTCGTGTGGGATACTCGTCTATACCCGTTAGCTGGTGAATATCAGGGGAGACGTTCGGGTCCGGGTTGAACCCCAGCTGACTTTCATCCACCTGCTCCAAGAGTTGAAGAGCTCTCTCTAAATCGGCCAAAAGACGGGTATTTGTCATTTGTCGTACTAAGCCCTTAGTGAGTGGAGAATCGTTGAAATGAAAGAAAGCGCTAGTTTTATCCAAAACCACTAACCGAAGCAATCCTGGGCGAGGAAAATCGCTCTGGGCCGTACTCGAACTTGCATAGGTGCGACATCGTGCCCTCAGAATACAGCTGAAAAATGTAGACTCGGTTTCTGGCTGTCTGCGTCACGGTGACTTCGATCTGCTACGTCGAATTTTCCAACCAGACGCAGCGCCCGCCCGAGACTTGCTGCAAGGCCTGATCGCCGTTGATCTCTCCGGTCGCACTTGTTGGAGGAATAGTATCGATCGCCTCTCCGGTTGGACGGCGCGCCCGGGATTGTTCTTGCCCCGTAGTGCGCCACAAACGCCATACCCGCGCTCGCGGGGGATTTTTCACAGACATCGCGTATCTCGGTATGTCACGATCACGCGCTGTTCGTGTTCCGCGCGCGGCTGCCGGTGGGACTCGGTTATCCCGGGCAGTTGCTCAAAGGGCCGCGCGATGTGGCGCGCTATGCCCCGAGGGAGGAGACCATGTGCGAATCCACGTTGTGGAGACCCTGTTGCCGGTCGGTGACCGTCGCCGCGCTGGTGTTCGCGTTTCAGCTCCCCATCGCCTACGCCCAGGACGCGCCTGCTGCAGTAGCGGTGGACCGCAAGATTCTCGCCGACAACGGCGTTGAAGGCGACCAGTTTGGCGCCGCGGTCGCGGTGGACGGTGGCGTGATGGTGATCGCGGCCCCCAACGCCGGGAGCGGTGAAGGGGGGACATCAGGCCTGGTCTACGTCTATCTGCGCGACGCGGACACGGGTGAGTGGCGCGAGCACCAGCAGTTGGTCCCGTCGCAAGGGCACTTCGAGGACAACTTCCTCGACATGACGCTGGTCGTACGCGGCACCACCATCGTGGTGGGCGCACCGTATGCCGATATCGATCGGTTCCAGGAAGGCGCGGTGTACGTGTTCGAGTCCGACGCGGACGGAAACTGGGCGCAAACCGCGAGACTCGTCAACGCCGGCGTCGGTTCCAACGGCCACTTCGGCACCAGTGTGGCGCTGGACGGCGACCTGCTGGCCGTGGGGTCGCCGCAGGAAAGTCTGGATCGTCACGGGCGTGTGGATGTCTTCGAGCGCCACCGGGGCGGTGAGAATCAATGGGGTCACGTCGCCACGTTGCACGGCTACGCCAACTTCGTCAGTGCCGTCGACGATGCCGGCTACGCGCGGAACTTCGGCAGCGCGGTATTGTTGCAGGGCGATCAGCTGATCGTCGGTTCGTCGCGCACGTCGGTGAGTTTCACCAACATGAATGACGGCGCCGCGTATGTGTTCCGGCGCAGCGCCGAGGACCCGGATCAGTGGGACTATATGAGCCGTATCATCGCGCCGGGCGCCGATCAATGCGTCAACGGATTGAAGCTGTCGGAGTTTTCTCTCGGCAGTACCGCCGAGGAGCGCATCGAGGCACAGCGCTGCGCCTCGGAGGATATCAATACCCGTCACGACGGTTTTGGCGAGGTCGTGGCGTTACACCAGGACCTGCTTGCCGTTGGGGCACCCACCGCCGAACAGGCGGACTCCGATGATCTGGTCGGCGCAGTGTATCTTTTCGGGCGCGACAGCGAGGACCCGTACCAGTGGAATTTCGTGCGTAAACTGCAGGAGAGCGACATCTCGTGGGGCGCAAACTTCGGCAGCGCGCTGGCTTTGTCGGACGACACCCTGCTAGTCGGCGCGTTTTACGAGACGGTAAGCGACGCGCGTCATCAAGGCGCGGCCTACGTGTTCCACCGCAACACCGGCGGCCCGGACGCTTGGGGGAAAACCGAAAAACTCACCGGCACCGATGGTTTGGACGGCACGAACTTCGGGGAGTCGGTGGCGCTTTCCGAAAACCTCAACCTGGTCGGCGCGCACGGTTACTTGGGCAGGCGCGGCGCGGTGTATCTGCACGAGTCGGAGGTACCGGCTGGGCCGGATGATCCTTGTTCACCGTCATTCACGAGCACCAGCGATCTCGCGGAAACGGGCGTCGTCACGCACGCCTCCGGCGTGCAGCTCGGCGCCACACAGGTGGGTGCCGCCGGCGCTGCGGCGGTCTGGGTACACGAGGTGCCCCCACCCGCTGAACCGTTGTTCGAGAACGCCCAAGTGCTGAGCGCCTTTTATAATGTCGGCGCCGAATGCGAAACCGTCGCGCCCTTGGATGCACCGTTCGTCGTCGCCCTGCCGGTGCCCGACGATGCCGACCCCGCCACACTCGGGGTTGCGGTGCTGGCGCCGGAAGGCACGTTGGTGGATGGGCCGGAGGCCGGACGTTTCTGGCTGCCGGTGACCGGCAGCCACGATGCCGAGGCGCGCCTGTATATGATTGTGTTGGGCGCGCTGCCGGAGACCGGCTACACCCTGGTCTTGATTGCGCAACCCGATCTGCAACCCGTTGAGGCGGCGCACTCCGGCGTGGCGACCGAAAGTGTCGATGACACGATTTTTGTCGTGCAGTGTTTCGGATTCTCAAGCGGTTGCGATGCGGCGGAAGAGGAACATGTCGCGGCGAAGCTCAAGGATGCCTACCGTCGATTCGACGGGCAGGGGTTTCCGCCGCCGGCGCTGGACGACGAGACGATCATTTTCATTCCGACGTCGGGTTTCCAGGCGATCACGACGCGGCCGGCGTTCAAACAGATCTACATTCGTGCCAAGACCGATCCAGTCTGTATCCTTGAAGGATCCGTGTTGGGATTCTACGACCCGTACATTGGCGGCGGCACCCTAACGCTGTGTATCGATCCGGCGGTGGGACTCCCCCCGGACGATGAATTGGCAAGAACCGTTTCCCATGAATTGTTTCATGCGGTTCAGTTTGCGTACGACCAGGTTCGCGGCAAGCCGTATAGCGACTGGGTGGTCGAGGGTATGGCGGAGGTGGCGGTCGAATCCGAGGACGCGGTGTTTCGAACGACCGACCGTGACCTGCGCAGTGTCAGTGAACGCTTGACGCACAAGCGCATCGAAAACGGGAGCAGCTCGGTACTGCCCTACGAAGCGCAGGATTTCTGGGTGCACCTGTTGCGCTCCACCAACGCCTCCGGCATCAAACGCAATTTCAATCTGGGCGTGCTGGATACGTTTTTGCAGGAAGGCGCGACCACCGATTCGGTGGCGCGGTCTCTGGCGGATCCCACCGATCTCGCGTTCGACGATCTGGGCCGCGAATACTGGGCGTGGGTGAAGAATCAGGCAGTGGAGAAGACCGACGTGACGCTGGACGGCGTGCTGCAAGACCCCTGTCGCCTCGAAGGCGGGCTGGTCACCACGCCGGTCCAATTTACCTATCCCGAAGACGACCAGGGTTACGGTTCGCTGTTGGGACTGCAGTCCGAGCTCGTCAAGATTACCTTTTCCGATCCGGAGAATCCGGAGGCACCGTTCGATGGTGTCCGCGTTTACGCCGAGGGGAAAGACATTAAATATAAGGTGTACCTGGCCCAGGACGTGGATACCGATCCGCTGCTCCTGGAGCAGGCGTGCACGGAAATCCCGGACGGCGACGAACTGGGGCGGAGCTTCGAATCCTTGCCGCCGAACGCGACCGTGTACGTGCTCGTGTCGCAGACATCCCACGACGAGGAGCGCGTGCCGCCCTTTTACCGGGTCGCAGTGGATCGCGAAGCCGCGCCGTGAACCCGGCGATCCCGGGGGCTCGGCCTGGCGGGCGCTGCCAACCGGGATTCGCCCTGGCGCGGAATGCGTGTCGGGCGCCTTCCGTTCATCGAAGAACCCGCCCGCGGAATGGACCGCCCTACTCGCCGATCGCCGTGTAGCGTCCCGACTCTCGTGTCCCGTGTAATGACCCGGTTCGTCAAGAGACGCCTGCTTGCCATTTTCCGCCACGAGTTTCATCATGCCCAGTGTTCCCGGTATACGTGAGATCCGCGGCAGGCGGCATCACCTGTTATCCAGTGATTCACCACTTGTCAGACGGATAAGGAGAGATAGATTTAACGAAAACCGTTTTCGTCGAGACTGACCGTTAATCAGTAAGCGATTCTCCATTGACAGGAGGCTTAAGCATGGCGAAGAGAAAACCGACGCGTAAGAAAGGTAAACTGATCAGGTCTGACCCCTTGGAAATCCGTGTTCCGTTGACGGGGCCGGTAGAACGAGCCGCCATTGCGCCTGAACACTTCGATTGCTGTCTGCCGTCACCGCCGCACCCGCTCATTACTTTCCTCGAAGACAACCTTCGAGGAAACAACCTCGAAATAAAGATCCATGCCCTCGATCCCTGCGGCATCACTGAGGTTTGGGTATACGTATACGATTTGGTCGCTGTGACGCTCGAGGATGGGAGCACCTTCCAGCGCCCGGAAGCGATTCTCCTTCCGGACGGCGGGTGGATTGGGGAACAAAAAATCTACAATCCGGCGACTAAAGAAGTTCCGCCCCGCACCGTGTTTCGCATACCCGTCGACCATCTCTGGGGCCGGACGTTCGGGATCATGGTGGTCGTCAAGACCGTTTGTGGTCGCGAGGCGTCGGTGCGCAGGGGCAATCGTGCCCTGGTCTAACCGGCCCTGATCCCGCGGGTTCGGTAACGGGCTGACCGAGCCGCTCGCCGAATCAGTCGCGGCGAGGGTCGAGGTCGCGACTTCCCGGTATGCCGCGGGTAGGCAACCGGCGGGCCGGCTGCGCGGTCGCGACGCAGATAACCTATTGACTATTAGGAATTTACCGGATTAGCGCTGCTCTCAATGGCGGCGCCGGTGGGGCGAGCCCATGGGGACATGATCGGAATTCCCCCATGAACCTTCGCGTCTCCCGCCACGACCCATAGCCATGGGAAAGACACAATATTGAACAAGTTTGCCCGACCACTGGGGAGGAGACTCATGGCCAGAAAATCCATCACCAAGATCAACCTGGGATACGGCGTTTCGATCCTCGCCCTTGTCGGCCTGCCGTGCGGGTTCTGCGGACCTGCCCAGGCCGCGCCGGCGTCGGTGCCGACGGGCAAACCCGCCGTACTTGACCAGGCCCAACGTAAAAATATCGCTCTGCAAACGCGTACCCATCGGCGCGTCGCTGCCAAGGAGGCCCGTTGGCGAAGCACGCGAGCCGGTGGAGCGCGGTCGCACACCGGTTCCCCGAGCGAACGGGTCCAGGCCGCCGGCGGCGTGGCCCTCGGAAGCGCGCGCCCGCGTGTCCACCGCGTAGAAACCCCGAGTAGGGGGACACCCGGCAAAGCCACGCACGGGCAGGCTGTTGGTCACACTCGGCAGGAGCGACCCCGGATGGCGCACAACACGGTCAAGATCCTCAACAGCGCACGATCGTCATCCGCCACGCTGCGCGGCACCGCTCGGCGCGAGTCGGTGCATGAGCGGATGCGCCGCGGCAGGCCCGCGGGTGGCAAGCCCGGCTATTTCAAGTACAAGCTGGAAAGGGCCACGGTGAAGTCGTGGTCGACCAGCGGTGCGGCGGACTCTCGTCCTGCGACCCGATATACCGGTTCTTGGTACACCCGATTCGTCACCCACACGATCAAAGCGGCCGACGAACCCGCGCTGTTCGAGATCGGTCTGGGAGGGGCGGATACCCCGGCCGCGTCCCAGATGCGGGGCGGTAAGAAAAAGTCGCAAACGAAAGGAGAGGGTGGCCGCCATACGCCGTTTTTCGGCAACTACCGCCCCCAGTTCTATTTGCGCACGGGCCGCGTCGCCCCGGATAACGAGGGCGAGGCGGGTACATACCACGCCAAATTTTTTCTCCGCCCCCACTACCAACTGGAACGGGTCAATCACAACGGCGTTCTGACAAGTGGATCCCGGTCTACGCGTAACGCGATGGTCACCAAGCCCAGGATTCTGATTCTCGACGAGCCGGCCCCGGCGCGAGACGCTGGCTTCGGCCACTCGGTCAGGAGACCGCACAATTTCGCTGTTCACGGGACAGACAATGCCGCCACCGATGGGTACGTGTCGAGCGTGGACATGTTGCCGGGCACGATCAGTGATGGGGGCTCGGGCGGTACTGACGATCCGGGCGGTACGGGTCACGCACCCTGCCCCAACCCCCTGGATCATGCGCCTGGCTGTTAGCGGCTAGGGAACGGGCGCGCGGACGTTCCCGACCGCACGGCGCGCCGCTGCGCCCGGTTTGCGGGCGGCGATGGAGTTGCTCTAAGCTTGACGGTCGTCGCCCTCGTCCGGTTGAGCCACCATGAGCGATGCCAAGCGCAGTCTTTACGTCGATGAACAACGCCGTAACACGTTGAAAGCGTTGGGTTTCGGTGCCGCGGCCATCGCCGCGCACGGTGTATTCCCCGCCGCCGCACGGGGCGACACCGCCGCCCTCATTATGAAAACCATCCCCCATACCGGAGAGGAGGTGCCGGCCATCGGCCTGGGCACCCACATGGCATTCGACGTCAAACCCGGCAAACCGCGCGACCATTTGAAGGAAGTGATCAGGGTGTTCTACGAAGGCGGGGGGCGGCTCATCGACACGTCTCCACTTTATGGACTTGCCGAGGTCACGATCGGCGACCACGCCGAGGCGCTCGGCATTAATTCCGAGCTGTTCATCGCCGACAAGATCTGGGCCACCGGAGAATGGCTCGGTGATGACAGTCACGCGCAACGCCAGCTCCAACGCTCGATGGAACGGTTATGGCGCGATCAGTTCGACCTGATGCAGTGCCACAGCCTGGTGAATGCACGCACCGTCATTCGCGTGATGGAGAACTGGAGGAAAGATGGTCTGATTCGCTACTTGGGCGTCACCCACCATCAGCCTGCCTACTTTCCGCTGATTGCACCGTGGGTGGAGAAAGGTGTTCTCGATTTTGTACAGGTGCGGTATTCCTTGGCCACGCGCGACGCCGAGAAACGTATCTTGCCCGCTGCGCTGGACACCGGTACCGCGGTCATCGCCAATATGCCGTTCGAGAAAGCACGGTTGTTCAAAATCACCAAAGGAGTACCGCTACCGGATTTCGCCGCCGAGATCGGGTGCGAGACCTGGGCACAGTTCTTTCTCAAATGGATCGTTTCACACCCGGCGCTCACGTGTGCGATTCCCGCAACCACGAACCCGAAACATCAGGCCGACAACATCGCTGCGCTGAAAGGTCCATTACCCGACGCAGAGATGCGCGACCGCATGCTCGCGCACATGCAGACCATCCCCGAGTTCGAGCAGGTGACCGGGATGCCGGTGTATCCGGGAAAAACATTCGATGGCGTGGTGAGGCGCGGCGGGCCGCCTCCGCCAAAGAAGCCTTAGCGCGACGTGTTTCGTTTTCTGCCGCGCGACATTCGGTACCGGAGAGGGCGCGTATCTTTTCAGCGCAACAAGGGCTGGTGACTCGGCGGTATAGGTACTTTCAAATTCGTGCGATTATTTTTGAACAGGAGTGGGTAAATGAGCAGCGAAACCACAAACACGAGCGATCGTCACATGATCGAGAAAACCGTGCAATACTACATCGATGGCGCGCGGTCCGGAAAAGGGGACGATATGAAACCGGCATTCTATGCCGATGCAACGATATTCGGTTATATCGGTGATGATCTCTTCGCCGGGCCAATTCAAAAGTTGTTTGACTGGAACGACCAAAATGGTGCGGCGACTGAACTCGAGGCACGGATCGCAAATGTTGATATCGAGGGAAGTATTGCCACAGTTCGCCTTGAACTGGATAACTGGACCGGACACAAATTTACGGATTTTTTTACCCTGCTCAAAGTCGATGGCGCGTGGAAGATCATGAACAAGGTCTTCCATTTGCACGCAGGATAGGCGTCTGGCACGCAGGTGCATTGTACGATCACCACCGTAAAGCCGTATTGTATTACGTTTGCGATCGTCTAGCGCCTAATGATCTCACTGCCCGTGGGCGGCGGTGCCGCCAGCGGCCGAGGTGCGTTTTTTGAACTCAACAACCTCACGGAGGACAACATGCCACTGAAGAAGCCACTCATTCGCCTCGCTACACTCCTATTGATACTGTGTCTAAACCCTGCCGTGTCGGCGGAAGAGAAAGTGAACGTAGTCGGTATGACGGGTGATAAGGACGCCGTCTGGATCGCGACCAGCAACAACAAGCTCATCTATTGCTGGTGGCCGCAAGATCCCTCACGGCTCGACCGCCGTGCGCAGTGTCGTGTGCTGGATAAATTGGGTGTCGATCGGTTGCAGTAACAGCGACCGCCGACCTTGTACAAAGGCACGCTCGTGGCTGACCGGTGGCGCTTATGTGTTTCCGGGTTCAAAGTTATTGGCGATGTCATCTCACTCACCGCTCGTGTTGGCGGACGTCTCGATGGTACAAGTGGCGACCAAAGACGGTTCGATCGGCGGGGAGAGCACCATGGAGGCCTGCGTTCGATTCCTCGAACGTATACGGCTCTAAACGCAGCAATGCTCGTGGATTGGTACCATGAGCACGTGCCAGCCGATCCCGCGCTATCTAACGAAATCGGATCGTTGCCGCAACCATTGGGTCGAAACAAGAAGAACTCTATACTTGTCCATAAGTCATCAAATAACAATCGGAGGTGGCTGATGAGGGTGCGTACATACCTGGGCGTAAGCGTATTGGCCCTCGCCGTTACTTTGTTGTCGTCGATCGTCACGGAACGCGCCATCGCGGCTTCGGCCGAGGAGATCGACATCAAAGTCGATGCGGCGCTCGCGCGGTTCAAGAAAGAAGTATCTGGAGCGAGCGAGTTCCTGCAGAGGGCGCTGGGTGTCCTGGTATTTCCGAGCGTCATCAAGGCCGGTCTCGGTATCGGCGGCGAGTACGGCGAGGGGGCGCTGCGGATCGGTGGCAGCAGCGTGGAGTATTACAGTACCGCCGCCGCCTCCATCGGTTTCCAGATCGGCGCCCAATCCAAAACAGTCGTGCTGGTGTTCTTGGAGCAGCCGGCGCTTGAAAACTTCCGCAGCAGCAGCGGTTGGAAAGCCGGTGTCGACGGATCGATCGCGGTGGTGAAATGGGGCGTGGGTGAGGATATCAACACCATCGATATCGAAGACCCGATCGTCGGCTTCGTATTCAGCAACAAGGGATTGATGTACAACCTGACTCTGGAAGGTTCGAAGTTCACCAAGCTCGATCGCTGATTTTCACGAGACCTGGATTTGGGACGTCTCCACGGCTCAGCGCCGCTGCGGTCAACGGTTTAAAGACTTACCCGATACGGCGCGGCGCTGATCCCCCGCCTGTGCGGCGGGGGATCGATTTACGAAGGTTTAGAACGGGCATCGTCGTTCGCCGTTCCTTAAGACCGCGGCGCAGGGACCGGCCTTTAGCGGGGCACCTCGCTCCGCTGCAGGGTCACGATGCCACCCACCCGGCGCCGGTCCGCGGCGCCGTATTGACGCCGCCCGCGCCGATCGATGACGACCGCCTGCACCGAGCCGATATCCGCAGGAAAACGCAGCGTGTGGCCGAGGCCTTCCAGCGCCGTCATGACCGCCTCTGAGAACCCGATCTCGCGCCCCACGGTGCCATTGGCGCTGGTCTGCGCGACCCGCGGCGCGTCCACCGCTTCCTGGACGTCGAAACGGTGATCGATCAGGTTCATCGCCACCTGGGCCACGGAGTTGATGATGGTCGACCCGCCCGGGGAACCGAACGCGGCGCGGGGTTTCTTGCCGTCGAACACGATGACCGGAGACATGCTGGATCGCGGCCGTTTGTTCGGGGCAACGTCGTTGGCGCCGGGGTTGAAGTTGCTCGGGTCGGGATTCGCCGCCGGCACGAAATTGAAATCCGTGAGCTCGTTATTGAGCAGGAACCCGAAACCGGGCACCATCAAGCCCGTCCCCCAGGCCGATTCGATGGTATTGGTATAGCTGACGATGTTACCGTCGCGGTCGACCACACTGAAGTGGGTCGTGTTCAGACCCTTGTCCGGCCCGGCCGCCAGCGCGGCGATTTTCATCTTCTGGCCCGTGAAGGCGACATCGAAGGGACGTGGATCGTCGGCCAGGACTATCCCCTGGCGCACGTCGGGGTCGATCAATGCGCTGCGCAGCGCGATGTAGCCGTCGCTCAATAGACCGTTGACCGGCACGTCAACAAAATCGGCGTCACCCATCCAGACTGCGCGGTCCGCAAACGCCAGGCGCATCGCCTCGATATAAGTGTTCAGCGTGCGCGTCGTCCCGAAGCCGAATCCGGCGGCGGGATTTCCGATGGGAAAACGCTCTATCAATTTGAGTGCGTGGACGATCGTGAGTGGACCCGAGGACGGCGGGCCCATACCTTTGATGGTGAAGCCCCGATACTCGCCGACCAGAGGTTCACGCACCACGGCTTCGTAGTTGGCGAGATCGTCGAGCGTCATGCGGCCGACACCGTCGGCCCCGGCGGCAGAACGCGTCGCCAGCTGGGTCGCCACGATGGCGGCCGCCAGCGGCCCGGTGTAAAACGCATCCGCGCCTTGGGCCGCGAGGAGTTTCAACGTCGCCGCGAGGTCCGGCTGCACCAGCAGTTCCCCCTCGGCGATCGGCGTCCCGCCCGGGATGAAGATCTGACGCGCTTCGTCGTAGGCGGGATCCCCCAATTCGTTCTGCAGTCGCGAACTCAGCACGCTGTCGGCCAACCGCGGTCCGACCCGGAAACCCTCCTCGGCGAGCCTGATGGCGGGCGCCAGCACCTCGGCTAGGGATTGGGAGCCCCACTCGGTCAGTGCCAGTTCGATGCCTCGCATCATCCCCGGTACACCCACCGACAGCCCGCTGGTGGAGGCCACGGAAAAGCCGCCCGTGCTGAATGGGACGAACATGTCCGGGGTCGCCGCCGCCGGGGCCTTCTCGCGGGAATCCACGGTCACCGTCAACTTCCGCTTGGCGAGATAAATCACCATGAACCCGCCACCGCCGATACCGGCCGATTGCGGCTCGACGACGTTGAGCGCGAACGCGACGGCAGCGGCGGCATCGATGGCGTTACCCCCGTTGCGCAGTATCTCGGCGCCGGCGCGAGCCGCGTTGGGCTCGCTGGTGGTAACCACGCCGCCGCGTACGCCTGGGACCCCGAGCGAGGGGTTGCGATCGGCGTGGGCGGTCGCGGTGGTGAGCAATACACCGACCAGCGCACCGCCGACGATATGTCTGATCCGCGTCCATGACGGCACGGCCGAGCGTTTCTGTGGGGTGGGTAAGAATTCCAGCATGACTCTCCTCCTGTGATGGATCCGGTTCCAGAACTGGCCGGATCCTGGACCTCAAGTGGCCCCCCTTGTGGCGAATCCCATATTCCTCCGTCCATGGGCACAGTTCAACCGGGTACCGCGTGAGCGGTCGTTTGGGACGACATACCGTTGGATCGGAGCGACGGCGGGTCTGGCCGGCCGCGGAACGATTCATCACATCTCCTGGGGCGGCGCGCGTACACCGCCTCCGCGCGCGGGTTCACGGCGGGCGAGGCGGGTCGCCACCGAAGCACGCCAGGAGAACCCCATTCCCGGGCGGGGTTTCGTATACGGTCGCTCATACGGGTAGTGCGACTGAATCAAGCCGCCCGATTGTTGATCAAGGGACAGGCACGGGGTCGTGGCCTCGACATCGACGACTGCCTCGGTGGTCGTTCCGACTCCGTGGTCAGCCGCCCTCGTCGACGCCGAATTTGATGCCTTGCGCCAGGGGCAGCGCATCGCCCCAGTTGATGGTGTTGGTTTGGCGCCGCATGTAGACCTGCCAGGCATCGGACCCCGCCTCGCGGCCGCCACCGGTGTCCTTTTCACCGCCGAATGCGCCGCCGATCTCGGCACCCGACGTACCGACGTTGACGTTGGCGATTCCGCAATCGCTGCCGGCGTGGGACAGATATTTCTCCGTGTGGCGCAGGTCGTTACTAAAGAGCGCAGAGGACAGGCCCTGCGGGACGTCGTTCTGCATCGCCACGGCCTCGCCGAAGTCCTTGAACTTCATGACGTAGAGCAGCGGCCCGAAGGTTTCGCGCTGCACGATCTCCCAATGGTTTTCCACCTGTGCGATCGTCGGTTCGACGAAGTAACCCGGCCCCTCGACGCCGTGGCCACCGGTCAGAATCCTGCCGCCGGCCTGGCGCACCGCTGCCACCGCGGCCAGGAACGCCTGTTTCGCCGCTTCGTCTACCACCGGCCCCAGCAACACGGAAGGTTGCAGCGGGTCGCCCAAGGTCACTTGCCGGTAACCGTCGACCAGGCGACGCAGCACTTCGTGGTAGAGGCTGTCGTGCACGAACAGGCGCCGCGTGGTGGTACAGCGCTGGCCGGCGGTGCCGATGCTACCGAACAGGACGGCGGGGACCGCGAGCCCCAGATCGGCGCTCGCGTCGACGATCACGGCGTTGTTGCCGCTCAGTTCCAGAAGGCTTTTACCGAGACGCCGGGCGACGCGCTCACCCACCCGCCGGCCGACTTCGGTGGAACCGGTAAACGAAACCAGCGCGACGCGCCGGTCGTCGACCAGGCGCTGGGCGAGTGTGGGTTCGCCCTCGACAAAGAGCGAGAACACCGGCGGACAACCGGCGGAGGCGAACACCTCATTGCAAATGTTCTGCACCGCCAACGCGCACAACGGCGTCTTGGGTGAGGGCCGCCACACCACGGTGTTGCCGGCCACCGCGGCAATGAAGGCGTTCCACGACCACACCGCCACCGGAAAATTGAACGCGGTGATCACGCCCACCACGCCCAGCGGGTGCCACTGCTCATACAGCCGATGCCGTTGCCGTTCCGAGTGCATGGTCTTGCCGTACAGCATGCGCGACTGGCCGACCGCGAAATCCGCGATGTCGATCATCTCCTGCACTTCGCCGTCCCCCTCCGCCTTAATCTTGCCCATTTCCAGCGCCACCAGACTGCCGAGTGCGTCCTTCTTGGCGCGCAGCGCGTCGGCCACCGCGCGCACCACTTCGCCCCGTTTCGGCGCCGGTACGTCGCGCCAGGCGGAAAACGTCTCGTGCGCCCGGGAGACGATGGTTTCGTAATCTTTTGCGGTCGCGCCGGCGACCGACGCCAGCACCGAAGCCGTGGTCGGATCGATGGACTCGAGCGCGGCGCGGTCACCGGTCGGCGCCCAATCACGGCCGGCGCACGCGCCGGGATTGAGCGCGTCCAATCCCAGCGCGCGGAGTACCGCCGCGGCGCGTCCGTCACGGTCTGAAAGAGTGTGGGCCAATTGTCATTCTCCCGGATTGGATGATCCGCCGCCCCACTGCCCACGCGGTACGCCGATCTCGCGGGCGCGAGGGGGTCTCGCAAGGTGCTCAAGGGCGGTCGATGTCAACACTGATTGGTATCATACTCAACAAACCCAAAACGCGTCCTCCAACCGAGGCATTCCGTTAACCCCAACAGGGAACTACCGCGAGAATTTCCATCATGAAGAGCACGTCGGGTGCAATTCGCACGGCAACCCGTAAAATCCATCCGGAGTCACGCGCAGGCCGATGCTCGGGACAAAAAGAAAAGGGCGCGCTCTTGCCCGGTGAGCGGAAACGCCGCATTCTTTCGCACCCGCGAGCGGGTCCTATCAAAAGGCTGTTCGTCATCGCAGTCTCGACCTATGGGCTGGTGAGTTGTGCTTCGGGCTTCACCTCGCACGAACGGGTGGAAAGCGACAGACCGTCGCCCACGGAGAGTGAGATAGTGCGATGGTCGCATCTGGTCGGTACCTGGTTCGGGTCACAACCGGAAGCCGACGGCGGGCGCTACGATTGGATCGTCGTGCGAGACCCCTACGGACGATTCAAACTGACTCACCGAAACTACGACGAGGAAGGCAACTTCAAGGAGAACGTAGAGGTCGGGGAATGGGGTGTCTCCGGGCCGGTCTTTTTTGTCATTGCGAAGGGATGGATAAGGGAAGGGAAGTTTGTGCCGATAGAGCATGTGGGGCCCGGATATAGAGATGCCTACCAGATAATATCGATCACGGAGGACAAGTTCGAATACCGGTACTACGGCGATGGCAGGCGTTTTGTCGTAAAACGCGTGCCGGCCGGATATACATTTGAAAAGCGGCACGGAATTTGACGGCGAAGGAACCATGAACCCGGGGCAGGTGCGTACCCGCGCCGGGACTCAGATCATCGGCCGGTCGCGGCCGGGTCGAATCCCGTGTATGGTCTGCGCGGTATCAGCGGCGCGGCGACGACGTCCGGCGCGCGCGCTGGAGAACAGATGGTCTACCGACACAGGAGCGGAGGTATGAATACAGGTAAGCGCCGCTGGCGTAGGCTGCAAATCGGCGCTTCCGGTGCCATGCTGGCACTCGCCGTCGCGAACGCGGCAATTGCCGGGACGTTGCCGGGCGACTACCGCCAGGTTGTGGATCTGACCCACAACTACGACGAACACACCGTCTACTGGCCGACCGCGAGCGGGTTCGAGCTGCACGCGGATTTCCACGGCTATACGGAAAAGGGCTACTACTACGAAGCCAACAGCTTCAGCCCCGCGGAGCACGGCGGTACGCATCTGGATTCGCCGATTCATTTCGCTGCGGGCCAGTGGACCGTGGAGCAGATCTCGCTGGGCAATCTGATGGGGCCCGCCGCGGTGATCGACGTCACCAAGCAAAGTGCCGGCAACCCGGATTACCAGGTCACGATCGCGGACATCCAGAACTGGGAGCAGGTCCACGGTACGCTCCCCGACGGCGCCATGGTCCTGTTGCACACTGGGTTCGCCCGCTACTGGCCCGACCGGGAGCGCTATATGGGCACCGCCGAACGCGGGGCCCAGGCGGTGCCGAAACTGCATTTCCCGGGGTTGCATCCGGATACCGCAACATGGCTGGCGCGCGAACGAAAGATCGCGGCGATCGGGCTCGATTCGCCCAGTATCGATTACGGACAGTCGCAGCTTTTCGAGGCGCACCAGAATCTGTTCAATGCGAACATTCCGGCGCTCGAAAACGTCGCGAACTTGGACGCCCTGCCCGCAGCCGGCGCCTACGTGATCGCGCTGCCGATGAAGATCAAGGGGGGGTCCGGAGCGCCGCTGCGCATCATCGCGCTGCTTCCATGAGGTTCGCAGGTACGCCGCCCGGAGATCCTCGACCACCGGCGCCCGTGGGCGGGCAGGCCACGGCGGGCAAACCGAAGCGGTCGCCAACCCCGAGAGACTCAACAATGAGGAGTCGGGCCAAGCATGGGACCACCACCGAACCCATCGGGACGTACACACAGTAATTGGCGGCCCGCGAGGCTCCACTTCTGGCTTGCCTTGAGCGGCGTCTCGATTATCGTGTCGACGGGCGCGGTGTATTTGTCCCTGGTAAAAACATCGCCGCTGCCGTTTGCGGAAATGGACTTCGACGGAAACGGGTGGGTGACCTTCGGCGAGCTGTACCGTGCCCATTTCGCGCTGCCGGGGACGGAACCGTGCAGCGATTCTACGACGGACCGCACACAGCGTAAGCTTCCGTGCGACTGACCGGACTGTCTGCGGGCGGCGCCAACCATCGTCGGCCACGCCGTCGGGTCCGGTTGTGTCTACTCCGTGATCCCGGCGTCGATGCCGTTTTTCGCCTGGCCGTCCAATAAGGGGATACACGCGGTGCGGCCGGTCGCTGGAAACGGATCGCTGTCTTTGCCGCGTTTGTCGCCTTGCCGCCGGGGACTCAAGCGGAAGCCGGGCGGCGGCGTGAACTCCACGCCATATCGGCCCGCCGCTAAGTGGCCAAACGCATAGAGGCCGACCGCGTCGGTTGCTGTCGTGCCTTTCACGAACCCGTCGCAATCCAGGAGTACGACGCCCACATCCGGGAATCCGGGTTCGCTCGCGTCCTGGATGCCGTCGCCATCGAGGTCCCGCCACACACGGTCGCCGATCCGGCCGGTGCCGGCGTCCGCCATCAGTCCTGCATCGATACCGAGTTTACTTTGCCCCGGTTTGACCGCAATGCAGGACGTGATTCCGGTGGCCGCGTCGGGATTGCTGTCGCGGCCGCGTTTCGTACCCTGCAAGGGCGGGCTGAAACGAAAACCGGCTGGCGCCACGAACGCGATCTGGTAACGACCCGCGGCGAGTCCGTCGAAGCGGAAGCGTCCTTTCGAATTACTGGTGGTGGCCACGAGATCGTTGCCGGCGCAATCGCGAAGTACGACAACGACCTTCGCCATGCCGTTTTCGTGCGCGTCCTGCAGCCCGTCGCCGTTTGCATCGTCCCAGACGAAATCCCCCAACGCGCCGCTACCGTCTTGAATCGTGACGATCGATTGCCCATCGATAATCGCGGCGTTCGCCGGGTCGGAAAGGTTCACCAGAAACCGCTCCGGGGATTCGGGGTTCAAGTCGTCGAGAATCGTCACCGGTATGACTTTGCTCGTCTCGCCGCCAGCGAAGATCAAGGTTCCGCTGGTAGGTAAAAAATCTTCTCCCGCGACCGCGGAATCCGACTGGGTCGCGTAGCCGACGGACGTAGTGTGGTTGCGCGCCGGCTGCAGCACTACTCGCACCCGGGCCGTCTCCGCCTCTTCGTTGATCGTCAGGTCCTCGGCAGCAAAGCCGCTCTCGTCGACGATAATGGAGACGGTGGCCGGATTGCTGTCGAGCAACCCGTCGTTGGCCTTGACGGTAAAGCTGTCGGTACCGACGAAACCGGCACGGGGGACGTACGTCACCTCGGGCCCGCGTGCGTCCAAGTCGCGCACCAGGTGGAGCGCTTCGGCATAGAACGTGCTGACGTGATAGTTGACCTTCCAGATCGAGCCTTTCTGGAAGCGCGTCGGAGAAAGATCGCCGATACCCAGTTCCCAAAACCAACCGCTGTACACGGGGTCGATCTGATGGTTTCGGATGAGCTGCATTGTGGCGTCGAACTCGTCCCACAGGTCGTCGCGATGATAGGCGCCGTAATGCAGCAACGCCCGGGCCATCTCCGCCTGCGGCCACCAGGTCACGACCTCGGCGTCCAGCGGTTGGAACGGTGCGCCGTCGTAGGCGACGAAGCGCCGCGCCAGCGATCCGGACACCGCGTCCCAGGCGTGCTCGAGCACGAAGTTGATCAACCGGTTGCCGCGCTCGATCCACGACGCGTCGCCGAAGCCGCGCGCCACGGCGTGGCTCAGAAGCACGGCGATTTCCACGGCGTGGCCGGTATTGACAAACGCGCCGTCACGGGAGCTGGGTGCCGTCACCGGCGACCAGTCGGCTTGGTAGAAATGCGGTATATAGCCCCGCGCCGGACTGGAACCGGGCTCATCCTGGTACATCGTGTGCGCCATGAAATCGCCGACGCGGGAGATCTGATCGGCCAACGGCGCGCGCTCGGCTGCGGTGCTGACATCATAGAGCACGAGCAGCGCCTCGAAGACGTGCAGCATATAGTTGGAGTTGCGTCGCTCGCCGGTGAGCTCGTCGGTCAGGGTTCGATCTTTGTCAACGCCGAAAGCGCGTGGCGACCCGGGTGGATCTCCGGGTCGGGGATCGCCGAAATGAACGTTCAGGGTGTTCCATGCGCTGCGGGCGCCGGCGAGATGGTCGGCGTCACCGGTCACCCGGTAGGCGTGCGCCAGGGCGAGTAGCGCATGCGCGTGGCCATACACGCTCTTGGTGGTGTCTTGCGGCGGTGCCGTGCCGTCCGCCTCCAGCCGATAAAACATCCCTCCGTATAGCGGGTCGGGGGCGTGCTGAAGCAGGTAATCCGCGGCTTTCTGCACCGCCTCACGAAATCGGTCTCGATCGGGCGCCGCCGCCGCATGATATCCCGCCGCGTTCATCACAATGCCCCGACTTTGCGAGATCAGCGTCATCGAGTCGTTGACAGGCGGTACCGGCTCGAAGCGGCGGTTGAGATACGCGCGAAACAATCCGTCCCAGCCGGTCTGATACGTCCCCAGGCCTGTGGACGGCGGATTGCCGGTGCCGCCGTTCCACAGATCCGCGTCCGCAATCAGTTGCGCGGCGAACCACGATGCATCCACGTGCTCCCCGACCGCGTCGGACACGTGCATCAGGCGGCCTTGCACGGGCGAGGTGGTAACGAGCCAGGTTAGGGGGTCGTTGTCCGGATCACTGCCCGTCAGGGTGATGCGCGTGGGTGTGTCGCGTACGGTGTGGACCGTCTGATCGTGGGCGATCGGCGGGCCGTTGGCCTGCGCTGCGGCCGCGACGAGCGTCGCACCCGTAACTACCGCCCATCTCACCCACCCCGCGCGCATGTCCCCCTCGCTCGATGCCAACCCGCTGTCGATTGTACCGGTTTTTGTCCCCCGGCATCACTAGACCGGTGCGATGTTCCGGGACCGACTTCGCCCTCAGTTGAGTACGCCGGGCCAGTTCCTGTCGGCCGCCGCGATGTGTCCGGGAATATCCTCGCGCCAGCGCTCGCGGACACTCAGGCTGTAATTGAGATAGAGCTTGCCGTCGTGGACGGTCCATGCCTCGGGTACGGTGCTGGCAGTCGCACCTTTGGCAACGGCATAGGCGCAGTAGCCTCCATACTGGGGTGCGTATTTTTCCGGGTCCGACTCGAACAGGGCCAGGTGCTCCGCGCTCGCGAACTTGAACGTGGCGCCGTTCCACTCGAACTGATATGGATCGCGGCCCTTCATCGGTTTGCCGGCGGTGAAATAGGCGACGGGGTCGTAGCCCCGCAGGGCGCCGTCGCCGGTGGCGAAGACCGGCGGCTCACCGGCGTGTGCCACGGTCAGGCCGAGTGCGAGAGCGGTGAGGCCGGAAAAGAGTTTTTTGTGCGTAACCACTCTCCTGTTGGTGCAGTACGGACGAGGAAAGTTCCTTTCTCGAGCGCGGAAGCGAACGCTACCGACCGGGACGTTGCGCGCTGTGCATCGCCCCTCCTGACACTTCGTCAAAACCGAATTAAAAAGGTTCATAAATCGACTTATCAGAATGGTGGTTCGCCCCTATCATCTTCCGCCGAACGTGGTCGCCCGGTCCGCCCCGGACGTTACCGGAACGCGGTGCCGACCGGCCGCACAACTGAATGTGTGACTGATGATGAGGCGGAAATACAGATGTATGGCGTGAAACGTTTACCGGGGTCACCCGGGATCTTGGGTGCAGGCGCGGCGTGGTCGCGTCGGCGGGGGATTAAGGCAAACGCGACGGTGCGCAGTGAAGGGCGTCAGCGCATCCTGCCGCGGCTGTGCACGCCGCGTGTGCCGCTCACCGACAATCAGTACGAGGATTACCGGAGTTTGCTGTCCGAGGCGCGGGCATTGACCGTATTGGGCCAACATCAGGACGCGCGCCGCGTCATGCGCCTGGCTGCGCACATCTTGCGCACCAGTGCCCCCGGCCTGGAGTAACGCTGCGATGACGGCGTTTTCGAACGGCGGAAGACGACGCGAACTTTTTCACAAACCTTTTCTTAAAGGAGAAACCGGACATGATTGATTCGAAACGACTGCTCGATCAACTCGTCGGCAGCGGAGTCGCCGGCGGTTTCGCCGGCGGGCTGGCCGGCGGCGTGCTCGCTAAAACGCTGTCGCGTAAGAAGGTGCGCAAAGTCGCCGGTTCGGCATTACAACTCGGCGGCCTCGCGCTCGTCGGCGGGCTCGCCTACAAGGCGTGGCAGAAGTATCAACAGGGACCGGAGGAGCATTTACCGGCCGGCACGCCGATCCCCCCGGAAGGGAGTGCTTTTCTGCCGGCAAACCGCGACTCTACGGCCGCTCACGCGCTAAACCTGTTGTTGGCGCGCGCCATCATTTCGGCGGCCAAGGCAGACGGGCAGATTGACGCGTTGGAGAATCAGCAGATCCTGGCACAGATCAACAGCCTGGAGATGCCCGCCGAAGACAAGGCGTTCTTGTTCGAAGAATATACCCGCCCGCTCGATGTGCGCGCCCTGGCGGCGGACGTCGCATCTCCGGAACACGCGGCCGAAGTGTATGCGGCCGCGGTGCTGACCGTCGCTCCTCCCTCTCCGGCGGAGCGCCACTACCTGGATACTTTGGCTCTCGAGCTCAGTTTGGCCCCCGGCCTGGCGCGCGAGATCGAAAACACGATCACGGCGGACCGCGCCGCGGCATAGCGGGCGCGCCGTTTCGCGACAACGGTTGCCGCAGGCCGCGCGGCGGTCATGCTGCACTCCCCGACGGCGCGACATGGCGGTGCGGACCGGGGGGGTCGAGCCGTGCCCCGGGCTGCCTTCGAAACCCACCGATCGATGACCCTCGCCCTCGTCGCAGTATTGTGCGGTCTGGTGTTGCTCGTCTGGAGTGCCGAGCGGTTCGTGGACGGAGCGGCCGCCGTGTCCCGCTACTGGGGCATGCCGCCGCTCTTGATCGGGATGATCGTGGTCGGCTTCGGAACCTCGGCACCCGAAATGGCGATTTCGGCGCGCGCCGCGGCCCAGGGTCACACCGGGATCGCGCTCGGCAACGCGTACGGATCGAACATCGCGAACATCGCCCTGATTCTCGGCTTGACGGCGCTGGTGCGACCCATTGCGGTGCACTCGCGGGTGCTGCGCAAAGAACTACCGGTGTTGAGCGCGGTGACCCTGCTCGCCGGATACCAGCTCATGGACGACCGGCTCACCCGCCTCGACGCGTTGGTGCTGCTCGCCGTATTCGCCGGCCTTCTGGGCTGGACGATTCACGAGGGACGGCGCGCGCACAGCGACGCGTTGGCGGCCGAGATGGAACGGGAGCTCGCACATTCCGGCAGGTCACCGGGGCGGGCCTGGTTCTGGCTATTGGCCGGCCTGGTGATACTGGTTTTGAGTGCGCGGATTTTGGTTTGGGGTGCGGTGGAAACGGCCCGCGCATTTGCGGTGAGCGACCTCATCATCGGACTGACGATCCTGGCGATCGGGACCTCTCTGCCCGAGCTGGCATCGGCATTGGCGGCCACCCGCAAGGGTGAGCACGACATCGCGCTCGGTAACGTGCTCGGCTCCAACCTCTTCAATACGCTGGTCGTCGTGGGTATCGCCGCCGCTATCCAACCCGCTGCCGTCCCGCCGGAAGTATTGTCCAGGGACTGGGTGGCGATGGGCGGCCTGACCCTATTTTTGTTCATTCTGGCCTATGGGTTTCGCGGTCCGGGGCGGGTGAACCGGTTCGAAGGCGGTGTGCTGCTGGCCAGCTTCATCGGCTACGGCACCTACCTGGCGGTCGGTGTGCTCGATACTCATGTGGCTTGAAAGGACGGCGCCGGTCCCGGTGGCGGAAGTGCACCATACTTCGGAGTATTCGAGCAATCCGACGAAACTTCCGCATTTTTTTTCCCGTGATGGCCGCGCATAGTGGGCTCAATACAAACCGAACGGAGACACACAACATGCGACTGATTGTTCATACACCGGGTATCGACTTGAGCGCGTCGCGGCAAGTGCGGTTGGTGCGGCGGGTTAAGTCCATGCTCGGACATTTCGCGACCCGCGCCAGGTCCGTGTCCGTGCACGTCACGGACGAATCGCTCGCGCACGGTAAGCGACTGATGCATTGTCAAGTGACGGTTGCGCTGCCGCGCCTGCGGGTCGTGGCACGACATCGCGCTTCCAATGTTCTGGCCGCTGTCTTCTGTGCGGTTGCCAAGGCGACTCGGAGTTTGGATCGGTATTTACGCAAGCGCAGTAGAGAGAGATTAACAGGGGTCAGGTTTCCCGCCTCAGTCAAGGCGGCGGCATAACGTCCGGCCGTAGCCGCTCAACGCGGCTCGCGGTCGGGCGAAATGCCGGGCTGCTCGTCCGCAGCGGCCTCGAGTACCGCATCAGGGGGCAGTCTGGCTATCGAGCTCAGGCGCAAGTGCAAGGCGGCTTTGGCCATCAGGTGCGCGCTGATCGGCGCGGTGATGAAAAGAAATAGGGTGACCAGCACCTCGTGCAGACTCAAGCCTGCGCCGCGCGTGCTGAAGAAAATCGACGAGGCGATCAACAGGCTGCCCACCCCTAGGGTGGTGGCCTTGGTGGGACTGTGCAGACGTGTGAAGAAGTCTGGCAGACGCAGCAGGCCGAGCGAACCGATGAGGGTGAACACCGCACCGACGATGATGAGCACGGAGAGGAGTAACTCGAGCATCACGGCCTCACTCGATGATATCGCCGCGTAGCAGATACTTGCTGAGCGCCGCCGTACCGACGAAACCGATCAACGCAATCAGCAGCGCGGTCTCAAAATACAGATCGCTCGCGAAATAGATTCCCAGCAGCACGAGTAGAGCCACCGCGTCGATATACAGCGTGTCGAGGGCCAGGATCCGGTCCGGTTTGGTGGGCCCGGTCACCAGACGCCAAAAGGCCATGAGCAGCGCGATGCTGACCAGACCAAAGGCTAAAAACAGGGTCACCTTCAACATGATTCGAGTACCTCTTTCAGGGGGTTTTCGTAGCGTTCGCGGATGGTCGCGATCAGCGCCTCCGGATCGCCCGTATCCAGACTGTGAATAATCAAGGTTCGACGGTCGGCGCTCAGAAAAGCCGACACCGTGCCGGGAGTCAGCGAGATCGTGCTGGTGAGCATGCTGACGGCGACCTCGGTACGCAGCCTCAACGGCATCTCCACGAAGGCGGGTCGTACTCGTCCAGGGTCTTGGACCACGAGACGTGCCACCGCAATGTTAGCGACTACGACATCGCTCAGGACCACGCCGATGAAGCGCAGCAGCGCGCGCGGATTTCGCACCTTGACTTCGTCAGGCCAGAACCGCGCGGTGTACAGGGGCACGCACCAAGCGAGTACGCTGCCGAGGAGAAGCTGCCCGACGGAGAGGTCGTTGGCCAGCAGCAGCCAGATCAGCAGCAGTATGACCGACAGAAGGGGGTGCGGCAGGATGCGTTTCATAGAGGTGACCCGCTGTTGAGCCCTTGCAGGACGGCCTCGACGTAGCCCGTCGGTAACACGAGCTGTTCGGCGGTAGCGTGGCTGAATTGGTGTACCGTTCCGGCGAATACCACCAGCGCGACGCCGAGGCCGACCAACGCAAGCATCGGTAATACGTCGCCGGCGCGCAGACGCACGGGTGCGCTCGCCCCCCGCTCAAACTGGAAAAACAGGCGGCTGCCCGAGCGCGCCAGTGAAACGACGACGAACAGACTGGTGACGAGTACCACCGGGAGCACCCCTGCGACCCAAGGAGTAACAAAACTCGACTTGAGGACGAGAAACTTGCCGACGAAACCGGACAGGGGCGGCAGGCCGGCAACCGCTATGGCCGCTAGCAGGAACAGAGCCCCGAGAAAAGCACTCTGCGGCGGCCCCGGCTGAAAGCGATCGGCGTGCGCGCCGCGGGTGCGCGCCAGCAAATCCGTGAGGAGGAACAGCGCCGCGGCAGCGAAGGTCGAATGGATCAGATAGAACAGCCCGGCGGCCACCGCTTCCGCGTTGCCCATGCCGAAAGTGGTCAACAGGGTTCCGGCCGAGGCCACCACCAGGTGCGCGGTTAACTGGGCAAGGCGGGTACTCGCGAGCGCGCCCAGGGTTCCGAGCACGATGGTAACGAGGCCCAGCGGCACCAGCCAGGGCTCGGCCAGGCCCGCCAAGGACCCGCCCGTGGCACCGAAGATCAAACTGTAGATGCGCAGGATGGCGTAGACGCCGACCTTGGTCATGATGGCAAACAACGCGGCCACCGGAGCACTGGCGCTGCTGTAGGCGCCGGGCAGCCACAACTGCAGCGGTGCGAGGGCGGCCTTCAAACCGAACACCACGAGCAGCAACAGCGCGGCCGCTCGTACGATGCCGAGGTCGGCCTGCGAAAGTGACGCGACGCGTACCGCGAGATCGGCCATGTTCAGAGTGCCGAGCACACCATACAGGACCCCCACGGCAAACAAGAATAGAGTCGAGCCGACCAGATTCAGGACCACGTAGTGCAGTCCGGCCCGTGAACGCGCGCGCCCGCCGCCGTGCAACAAGAGTCCGTAGGACGCGATCAGGAGTACTTCGAAAAACACGAACAGATTGAACAGGTCGCCGGTTAAAAACGCGCCGTTGAGACCGAGGAGCTGAAAATGGAACAGGGTGTGAAACTGGCGTCCGGCGCGATCGCTTCCCCGCACCGCGTAGAGCACGACGCACAGCGCGAGAACCGCGGTGACCAGGACCAGCGTGCCGGCGAGCCGATCGGCCACCAGGACGATACCGAACGGTGCACGCCAGTCGCCGAGCTCGTACACCAACCATTTCCCGTCAGCGACCTGCATATGTAATAACAACGCCGTGATTACCAACCCCAGTGTGGCGATTACGCTGGTTGCACGTCGCAGTCGTGTCGCCGATCCCGGCAGCAGTACGAGTATCGCGCCGGTCACGAGCGGAAGTAGAAGGGGGGCGATGACGATGTGATTCACGGCGCTGAGTCCCGGCCGTCGACGTGGTCGTTGCCCAACTCCGCGCGAGCGCGCAAAGACAGTATGACGAGAAACGCGGTCATCCCGAAGCTGATGACGATTGCGGTCAGCACCAGAGCCTGGGGCAGCGGGTCGGCGTAGTGATCCCGACCGGCCTCGATCACGGGTGCGGCGCCGATGGTCAGCCGGCCCATGACGAACAGGAACAGGTTTACCGCATAGGACATGAGCGTCAAACCGAGCACCACGGCGAAAGTGCGACCGCGGAGAATGAGGTACACGCCGCTGGCGGTCAGCACACCGATCGCCCCCGAGACCAGGACCTCCATCAGGACTTACCCACCGATTCGTCGGACGCTGCGACGGGACGGCTCGCGTCGTGCAATCGCGCCAACCGGACCAGAATCGCTAGCGTGACGCCGACGACCACCAGGTATACACCGAGGTCGAAAAGCATCGCCGAGGCAATCTCGAACTCACCCACCCAGGGCCAGTGAAGATGCGTGAAGGCGGAAGTCAGAAACGGATAGCCGAATACCCAGCTCGCCAAACCGGTTACGACCGCAAGCAACAGCCCAATCCCGACCTGGGGGTGCAGCCGGGTGCGCAGCCGAGTCCGTGTCCAGGCGATCCCGTTGGCGAGATATTGCATGATCAACGCCACCGCGGTGATTAGCCCGGCGATGAAACCCCCGCCGGGGAGGTTGTGCCCGCGAAGCAAGATAAATACGGCGACGAGCAGGGCCAGCGGTAGCAGCAGGCGCGAGAACGCCGCCATCATCATCGGATGCGTGTCCCAATTCCACGGGCGCCCGAGTTCGTCCCGCTTCGGCGCCGGCAATCTGACGCCTTCCAACAAGGTGTGGATACCGATGGCGGCAATGGCGAGCACCGTGATCTCTCCCAGAGTATCGAAACCGCGAAAGTCCACCAGGATCACGTTTACGACATTGGTTCCGCCGCCGCCCGGGACGCTGTTTTCCAGAAAGTACGGCGAAATCGAGCGATACGGACGTGTCAGCACCGCCCACGTCAGCGCGCTCGCCCCGCTGCCCGCCAGGACAGCGATCGTCAAGTCGCGAAAAAGGCGGCGCCGCGGTGTTTCCGCGACGCTGTAATCGGGCAGGAAATACAGGGCGAGCAGAAGCAGCACGACGGTGACGACCTCGACGGTGAGCTGGGTCAACGCCAGGTCCGGGGCGGAAAATTTGACGAAAGTCAGCGCCACGATCAAGCCGACGACACTCAACATCATCAGTGCGATGAAGCGCCGCCGGTGCACGAACGCCGTACCCACGGCACCGACCACCAGGCACACCGATACCGCCAACGTCACCGGATCGAGCGGAGTGAGGTCCTGGTCGCCGGTGAGCGGGGCGCCTCCCCAAAGCCCGGCGGCGACGGCAAGGCAGGCGGTCGTCAGGACCGTGAAGACCATGCGCTGCAGTGCCGCGCAGTTAAGCCACGGGTCCAACTTTGCCGCCAGTGCAAACAACCCTGCCTCGGCCTTTCGATAGACGAGTGCCGCGTCCACCCGGCCGACAGTGCGGTCGTGCCAGTCGAACAGGAAGTGCCGGAAATAGTAGATGATCAGACCGCCGATCATCGCGACGATACTCATGCCCAAAGCCGGCGTGAAACCGTGCCAGACCGCCAGGCTGTACTCCGGCAGTTCTCCCTGCAAAGTTGCGCCGGCCGCCACCGCTAGTAACGGACCGTACGTGAGAGATGGTGCAATGCCCACCGCGACACAGAGCAGAACCAGGATCTCCACCGGCACTTTCATCCACCGCGGTGGCTCGTGCGGCGTGCGTGGCAGGTCTATGGGATCGCCGTTGAAGAACACGTCGTGGATAAAACGCAGCGAATATGCGACGGCAAACACCCCGGCCAGGGTGGCCGCCAGCGGTAGCACCCAGGTGGCGCCGCCCTCACTGGTGAGATACACGGTCTTCGCAAAGAACATTTCCTTGGACAGGAAGCCGTTCAGCAACGGCACGCCGGCCATGGCGGCCGCCGCCACGATGGCCAACACGGCGGTGTAAGGCATGTTCTTCCACAGCCCGTTCAGACGACGCATGTCGCGAGTGCCGGCCTCATGGTCGATAATGCCCGCGGCCATGAACAACGAGGCTTTGAATGTGGCATGGTTCATGATGTGGAACACGGCGGCCACGGCGGCGAGCGGCGTGCCGATGCCGAACAACAGGGTGATCAAACCGAGATGACTGATCGTAGAGTAAGCCAACAGCCCCTTTAAATCGTGCTTGAATAGTGCCGTGTATGCGCCCAGCAACAGCGTGGCGATTCCGGCCAGGCTGACGATCCAGGTCCACTCGGACGAACCCGAGAGCGCGGGAAACAACCGCGCGAGGAGGAACACGCCCGCTTTGACCATGGTGGCCGAATGCAGATACGCACTGACCGGTGTCGGCGCGGCCATGGCGTGCGGGAGCCAGAAATGAAACGGAAACTGGGCGGACTTGGTGAATATGCCGAGAAGAATGAGTACCAGCATGGGCACGTAGAGCGGATGCGCGTGGATGCGTTCGGCGGACTGCAGGATCACGGACAGTTCGTAGCTGCCGGTGATTTCGCCGAGCACCAGGACACCGCCGAACAGCGCCAGTCCACCACCCCCGGTGACCGCAAGCGCCATGCGTGAGCCCTGACGGGCATCATCACGGTGATGCCAATAGCTGATCAAGAGAAAAGAACTGATGCTCGTCAATTCCCAAAAGACGAGCAACTGGATGAGATGTTCCGACGCGACGACGCCCAACATGGCTCCCATGAACAACAGCAGGTACGCGTAGAAACGACGCATGGAGTCCTGCTCCGACAGGTAATAGCGCGCGTAGAGAATGACGAGCAGCCCGACGACCAGAATCAACAGCATAAACAGAAGCGCGAGGCCGTCGATCCGAAACATGAGCTTCAAATCCGCGCCGGGTATCCACGGGTGCTCCCAGAACAGCGTCGCGCCATCCATGACGGCGCCTATGAGCGGTCCGAGCATTAGCACCGCGGCCAAAGTGATGGCGCCTGCCGCGTACGCGTAAGCGAGCCTGCCACGCAGCGAGATCGAGGCCACCAGTAAGGCCCCCCCGATCGGCAACAGCACGATCAACGGCAATGTCATGCGTTATACCCCCGGCCTAGCCAGCGTTGACATAGCGCAGCGAGGCCGCGCCGCGTACTGCCGGCGACATACGAAACGCCGTACAACATGGATCTTTGTCTCGGGAAGTCGAACCCGTTCGGTGTTTGCCAGCGAGGATGCGACCATATTGGATTTTTCGCGTTTTATCCACCCGGAACCGTGGTCGGGCAGGTCGGACCACCGACTGGAAACCGTCCGTCGTGGTGGCACACGGAAACCCCTTCGCATGCGGGGGAATCCGGTGTCATGTCGGTCTGAAACGTTCGTAAAAATCGAAATATCATGCCGAAAAATTCAGTTTTTAATTGTCTATATTCTGCCTTACCGTATGCGCACTGAAATCAAACGAGGATCTTGATCTATGAAACGTACGACTCAGTTAGTGACCTTCGCTGCGATGACGACGCTGATTGCCGGAGCGGCAACAGCCGGCAAGACGGGTGCGCAGAGCGCCGAGTTACAGACCGAACACCGCGAGACCGCACCTTTCATGAAGCACTCGTGGGAGCGTGGGCACATTCTCGGTCTCGTCGAGGAGAGAGAAGCATCGGGTCACGGCGACGCCCAACCCGTCCATGAACAACCCTGGGAGCGTGGACAGCTGTTGAATCTCCTCAAGGAAAAAGGTGGCGGACACCCGGACGCCGCGCTCGCACCGCCGGTGGTGATCTATTTCGATAAGACCGCGTCGGAGCCCGGCCTGCCGGCGGAGCTCGGGAATACCCAGGCGAGTCGCAGCATTATGCTGAAGTACCTGGAGCAGGCGCGCCGGAATGCCGCATCGTGATGGCACCCTAATCCCCTCCCCTTGTTGATGTGCGCCGTGCCGGATTGGCACGGCGTTCTTTTTTTGAAATATGGCCAAGCGAACCTTTCGTTTTTTTCGAACTGTCAAGCACGGCATTTTCGAATTTACCCATGTGGGTTTGCGCCGCTAAATTAACCGTATTCGAAACAGCCGGAGACCGAATGATGGTGATCGCGATTCAATCCCGTGGCGTGTTGCTGACCGGGGCACTACGGGGCCATGTTCGCAAACGTCTCAGTTTTTCCCTGGGCCGCTGCGGCTCCCGTATCCAGCGTGTGGACGTAAAATTGTCGGACATCAACGGTCCGCGCGGCGGCATCGACAAGCGCTGCCTGATCAAGGTGCAGGTACTCGGCAAGCGCCACATTGTCGTGGAGGACATCCAGTCCGATCTGTATACCGCGATCGACCGCGCTGCGGGCCGCGCGGGCCGCACTCTCGCCAGGCGCCTGTCCATGCAATTCCTCGACCGTCAACGGAGTCACAATCCCCGGCCGATACCCGTGCGCTGAACTTTGCCGCCGGTCACTCTCTTGGCGCGGCGTACCGCTCGGCCGGAACGAGTGGATTGACGCTTGTATCGGGTACCCATCGGGTCGGTGCCAGACATGCGCGTCCACGCGCATGCGTGGGCGGGGTGCCGGAACGCGAACGACGGTGCGCCGGACGCAGCGGAAAACAGCGACAATGCGGCGTTAAGGTGTTATACCATGCGCCGGTAGAAGGGGCTTCGCGAGCCCGCGACCGGACACACGCGTTCCATGCCACAGCTCAACCCCAAACACTTGCGCTATTTTTGGATGGTCGCTTCGCACGGCACGATTGCCCAGGCGTCGGAACTGCTGCACCTCACGCCGCAGACCATCAGCGGTCAGCTGCGAGAGCTCGAGGAACAGATCGGGTCCAAGCTGTTCAGAAAAGTGGGGCGTAACTTGGTACTGACCGACACGGGGCGGTTGGTGTTCTCCTACGCCGACGAGATGTTCCGTCTCGGCAACGAGCTGCAGGACGTGCTGGCCGGGCGTGCGCCGGGCTCGGCGCTGACGTTGAATGTCGGCGTCGCCATGGTCGTGCCGAAACTCGTCGCCTATCGGGTGTTGGAGCCCGTCTTGAGCATGGAGGACCCGGTGCGCATGGTCTGCCATGAGGCGCCGCTCGTGGATCTGCTGGGGGATCTGTCTGTGCACAAGCTGGATCTGGTACTCGCCGACAGTCCCATCAATCCGGCGCTCAACATACGGGCGTTCAACCATATACTCGGGGAATCGGGTATCAGCTTTTTCGCTGCGCCCTCCAAGGCCCGTCGCTACGCCGCCCGGTTCCCGGGCTCGCTCGACGGGGCGCCTTTCCTGATGCCGTCGGCGGGTAGCGCGCTACGCCGCGCCCTGGAGTTGTGGTTCGAGGGCAACGAGATCAGGCCCACGGTCGTCGCCGAGTTCGAAGATCGCGCGCTGATGAAAGCGTTCGGCGAGGCGGATGCCGGCGTGTTCACGTCACCGACTGCGATCGAAGACGACGTGCTGGACAAGTACGGCGTACGCGTGATCGGGCGCACGACCGACGTCACCGAGCGGTTTTACGCGATCTCCGCCGAACGGCGTATCAAGCACCCTGCGGTATCGGTAATTACCGAGTCGGCACGCAACGAGCTTTTCCAATAAGTCCTGGCGTTCACACGCCCATCACAGGGACATGACGCCGCCTTCACGGCGCGTCCTCTAATCTGCGCGCCTCACATTTATTCGACAGCAAGGAGATTTTAGAAAATGATCAAACGCAAATTGTTTATGACGAGCGTCGTCACCATGCTTCTCGCCGGGCCGGTCGGCTATGCGGCTCACGCCGAGACGAAAACGCAGTCCGACATCGTCGATACCGCCGTCGCTGCGGGGTCCTTCAATACCCTGGTGACCGCTGTGAAGGCGGCAGGTCTGGTGGAGACCTTGAAGGGTGACGGACCATTCACGGTGTTCGCGCCCACCGATGCGGCGTTCGCCAAGATTCCCCCGGAAGACCTGGATGCACTGTTGAAAGACAAGGAGGCGTTGAACCAGGTGCTGACTTATCACGTGGTGCCTGGCAGGTTGATGGCGTCCGACGTGGCGAAAATGACGTCTGCGACCACCGTCCAGGGGCAGCCGGTGAACTTCGATGCGCAGTCGGGGGTCATGATCGACAACGCCAAGATCGTGAAGGCGGACATCGAAACCAGTAACGGTGTCATCCACGTCATCGACACGGTGATCATGCCGAAATCGTAGTATCCCGCCACGCGCGTTGAGTTTCGAACCAAGCGGTCGACCCTTCTCCGGGTCGACCGCTTATTGCGTTAATAAGGGAGGTACTGAGTGCAGAGGTCGGCCGTGTTGCACAGTGCCCCGCCACAGCGAACCCGGTTGCATCGGCAATCGCCAGCGGCGTTCGTCCTAAGGGGCTCGTTTGGGTCCGGTATCGGGCGCTGAAGGTTTCGTCGCGTCCAGCATTTTCACCAAGTTCGAGGCACCGAGTACTGCGGCCGCCCCCTCCAGGCTCGACCCTTGGGTACCGACCTGCACGGTGGGGACTTTGATGATTTCCGGGTTCGTCGCGGCCACGGCCAGGACTTCCTTTAACAACTGCAACTGCATGACCCGGTCTTTACCCAGCACGCCGGCTTGTGCCTCCTGCCCCTGGGCGATCTCGATCAACTTCAGCTTTTCGCCCTCTCCCTCGAGCTGTAGTTGCTGTTTGCGGTGCTCGGCCGCCGCTTTGGCGATTTCGGCGCGCACCAGCGTGGACTGCTGGTCCGCCGTGGCCCGCTCGCGCTCCACGGTAATGCGCTGCTGTTGTGCCTTCTGTTCCTCGGCGTAGGTGGCCTGTAACTGGGTGGCGAGCTGTTTTCTCAAGCGCGCCACCAGCATTTCCGGCGGGATCGCCGGTTCTCCCATGCGCACCTCCTGAATCGTAACGCCCGCTTTCCGTCCCTCCGAGATGATGGCCTTCTCTACAAGCGCCGTAATCGTGTCGCGGTTTTCGATGAAGTCGAGCACCCGGCGATCGGGGTGTCCCCCGATGGTGCGCAGGATGTCGCGGATGGCGGGCGTGATGATGTTGTCTTCGACCTTCTGCAGGTCGCCGACCGACGCCACGACCTTCGGCGCGTCGTCGGGATGTACCTGCACGACTACGCGCATGTCGACGGGAATCGTCCAGCCCTCCACGCGCACATTGATGGCGCGGTCCGCGGCGTCGTCGGGTACCAGTTCGTCGGTATGTTGGACTTCCTGCTTGATGGAGCCGTCGTCTTCGACAACCAGGTTGATCTTGCGCGTGGCGTATCCCCCCTTGTAGGTCCACGTCTGCACGCGAGTGGGGATGATGGTGGCGACATAGGCGCGCGCGTTCAGATAGTAGCGCCCCGAGGGCAGCGGTTTCTCCCATACGCCGACGCATCCCTCAGTCACCAGCGGCATGGACAGCTCCTTGCCCCCTTCGCCCTTGAAACGCACGATGGGATCCGGGCAGTCTGTCATGGTTTGCACATTGGAACGAATCACCGCGACGTGACCCGTCGGTACGTCCAGCGCCTTCATGCGTTTGATATTGAACAGGTACTGGTTGAGGCGGTAGCGGCCCGGGCGGAGCACGGTCAGTTGCGGACCCTTTTGTCCGCCGCCCTGGGAGAGAAAATACGACGCGTCCAGCATCTTTGTGAACTCACTTTCCGGCCAGCGATCGGCGAGAAACTGACCATCGCGCAACGGTTTCCCGTCTTTGGCGATGAGAAGGCCGTACGCGCCCTCCGGAATGTCGATCACCGGTTTCTCCTCGACACGATACAATACGTTGACGAGCGGAATGAAATGAAACCCCGGCGGGAGCGTCTTCGCTTGCGGGCCTTTCTGCCCGGGCATAGCGACGATTTGGCCGGGCTGCATTCCGGTGCCGGTATACACGCGGTGCATGTGACCGACGCTGTCGGCGCCGATGATGACGAAGGAACGGGAAATGAAGCCGACGATCCCCAGCAAGATCGCGGCGAAGCCGATATAGCGGTTGAGTTTGATGTTTTTTTCCGGGTTGGCGGAGACCTTGACGAGGTAGGTGTGTTTGCGGGCCAACCAGACACCGAGCAGTAGCAGTAATACCGATGCGATAGCGACGAACATGTTGACGTTTTCCGTAAGTTCTTGGTTCATCAAGTATAGATAGCCTGGCCGACATTTCCTGATGTGCCCGGGCGTCCACGATGAGGACGGCGGGCGAGACCGTCGGGTGTCTGTGGGTGCGGGCGGGATCGGCGCCAAAGCGCTGCGATGCCGGTGCGCGGCGCGAGTAGGTAAGCGCCGCCCCCCCGGACGGGGTGCGGTCTGTCGCGCCGAATCCGGGGTTCATCGGCACTGTCCGCGTCGACAGTGGTCCTAGATATAATGTCGGCACCGCCCTGCCAGTTTCGCTGTGGCGCCGAACCCACCGCACCGACGTTTGTCGACGCCGGCGCGCACGGTTTACGCGCCATTGAAGGCCGGGGTTTGTCTCAAGACTGCAATGGAGTAACCATAAAGATGTCGATGACTTGTCGCCGTACTGCGGGCGTTTCGCTCGCGTTGTCGGCCGCCCTGCTGGCCGGCGCCTGCGAACTGGGGCAGCCTGGGAGGTCGGACGCCGCGGCGGAGGCCCCGCCGCCGCCCCCGGTCGATGTGGCGGCGCCGCTGGTGATGGAAGTCGTGGAGTGGGACGAATTCACCGGGCGATTCGAAGCCAGCCAATACGTCGAACTGCGCGCCCGCGTGTCTGGCTATCTGGACGAGATCCATTTCGAAGATGGGCAGATCGTCGACCGCGGGGAGTTGTTGTTCACCATCGATCCGCGTCCCTTCGAGGCGCAGCTGTCCCGCGCTGAAGCCGAGGCGCGGCGGATCGAGACCCAGTTGGCCAACATCGTGCGGGAAGTGCGGCGCGGCGAGCGGCTGCTGAAGTCCGATGCCATCTCGCAGGAGACGGTGGAGGAACGTCGCGCCGAGATGACCGCCGCCCAAGCGCAGCTCGAGGCGGCGCGGGCCAGCATCCGCAGTGCGGAGCTCGATCTGGAATTTACGCGCATCCGCTCACCGATCGAAGGCCGGATCTCGGATCGAAAAGTGGACGTGGGCAACCTCGTCTCCGGCGGTACCTCCGATTCTACGATGCTGGCCACGATTGTGGCCATGGACCCGATTTATTTCGTCTTCGATGCGTCGGAGGCGGATTTCCTCAAGTATGTGCGCTTGGGCCGCGAGGGTAAGCGACCGTCGTCGCGCAGCGTCGCCAACCCGGTGGAAGTTCGGCTCATGGACGAAAGCGGATGGCCGCACAAGGGAAGTATGGACTTCGTCGACAACGCACTCGACCCGAATACCGGCACCATGCGCGCGCGCGCGGCGTTGGAGAATCCGGATGGTTTTCTGACCCCCGGCGTATTCGGCCGTGTGCGGCTACCGGGCTCCGGTCGTTACGAGGCGGTATTGATTCCCGATTCGGCGATTCTCTACGACCAGTCCGATACCATCGTGTACAAGGTCGACGAAGCAGGAACGGTGTCCGTCCAGCGCGTCCAGTTAGGGCCGATGTCACACGGCCTGCGTATCGTGCGTGAGGGACTGGGCGCGGAAGATCGCGTCATCGTCAACGGCGTGCAACGTGCACGGCCGGGCGGCAAGGTGGCGCCGAATGCCGTGACCATCGAAGCGCACACCGCTGACGTCGCCGCCGGCGAGTCGTAACGGCGCGTCGTTCATGCGTCTCACTCACTTTTTCATCGAGCGACCGATTTTCGCGAGCGTCGTTTCGATACTCATCACCCTGGTCGGCGTCGTCAGCTATCTCGACCTGCCGGTGTCCCAATACCCGCAGGTCGCGCCGCCGACCATCCAAGTCAGCGCCAGTTATCCGGGCGCCTCGGCGGAAGTGGTGGCGGATACCGTGGCCACGCCGCTCGAACAGGAAATCAACGGTGTAGAGGGCATGCTATACATGCTCTCGCAAGCCACCAGCGACGGGCGCCTGGTACTGACCATTACTTTCAACCTGGGTACCGACCTGGACAAGGCGCAAGTACTGGTGCAGAACCGGGTCGCCATCGCCGAGCCGCGCCTGCCCGAGACGGTGCGGCGTCTCGGCGTGTCGACACGGAAAAACTCACCGGATCTGATGATGGTGATCCACATCAGCTCACCGGACGGCTCACGCGACAATCTGTATCTGTCCAACTACGCCAAGACCCAGATGATCGATCAACTGGCGCGCGTTCCGGGGGTGGGGGAGGCACGCATTTTCGCCGAGCGCGAGTTCTCGATGCGGGTGTGGCTGGACCCGGAACGGGCGGCGGCCCGGGGCCTGACCGCGGGCGAGGTAGTGACGGCGTTGCGCCAGAACAATCTGCAGGTGGCCTCGGGCGTGCTCAACCAGCCGCCGGTCCCGGACCCGGGGGCCTTCGAGCTCAACGTGCAGACCCTGGGGCGATTGGTGCATCCGGAGCAGTTTGAAAATATCGTGGTCAAGACAGGCGAGGACGGGCGCCTCACCCGGGTGCGGGACATCGCACGCGTCGAGCTGGGCGCGCAAAGCTACACGACCAACGGTTATCTGGACACGAACACGGCGCTGCCCATCCTGATCTTCCAGCGTCCCGGCTCCAATGCGCTGGAAACCGCCGATCAGGTGATCGGCACGGTCGAGCAGATGGCGGCGGCGTTTCCGCGCGGCGTCGCGTACAGCATTATCTACAATCCCACCGAATACATTGCCGAGTCCATCGACGAGGTCTACGTCACGATCTTCGAGGCGGTGTTTTTGGTGATCGTGGTGATCGTCGTGTTCCTGCAGACCTGGCGTGCCGCCCTCATTCCGATCATCGCCATTCCCATTTCGCTGGTCGGCACCTTCGCCGTCATGGCCGCGTTCGGGTTCTCGCTCAACAACCTGTCCCTGTTCGGTCTAGTATTGGCGATCGGCATTGTCGTAGACGACGCGATCGTCGTGGTCGAGAACGTGGAGCGCCACATACGCCAGGGTGCGACGCCGCGGGAGGCGGCGCACCGCACCATGGACGAAGTGGGCGGCGCGCTGATCGCCATCTCTCTGGTGCTGGTCGCGGTATTCATTCCCACCGCCTTCATCACTGGCATTTCCGGTCAGTTCTACCGCCAGTTCGCGATCACCATTGCCGCCGCAACCCTGATCTCGGCGGTGGTGTCTCTGACCCTGTCGCCGGCCATGGCGGCGCTCATTCTCCGCGGGCACGACGCCGAAGGCGCGGGTCAGCGGGGGCCGATGGCGGTCCTCGCCTGGCCGTTTCGCAAGTTCGCCAACGGTTTCAACCGGGCGTTTGACGCTTTGTCCAGCGGTTACGGTCGCCTCACCGGACGCCTGTTGCGCATTTCCGCCGTGGTCCTGCTCGTCTATGCGGGACTACTGTTTTTGACTTGGAACCAGTTCGCCCGCGTGCCCACCGGATTCATCCCCGACCAGGACCAGGGTTACCTCATTACCGTCGTGCAACTGCCGCCCGGTTCGTCGCTGGCGCGTACCGACGCTGTCGTGAGACGGGCCACGGAAATCATCCTCAGTCATCCGGCCACACTGCATACCGCCGGGTTCGCGGGATTCGACGGCGCAACGTTTACCAACGCGCCCAATGCGGGGGCGATTTTCTTCACCCTTAAACCGTTCGCGGAACGCGCGGACGACGGCTACGACTATCAACGCGTACTGAACGAGGTGCAGGCCAGCCTGTTCCAGATCAAAGAGGCAGTGGTGTTCATCGTCGCACCCCCGCCGGTGCGTGGTATCGGCACTGGCGGCGGTTTCAAGCTCTATGTGGAGGACCGCCGCAACCGCGGGCTCGGCGCCCTGGAGGCGGCTACCGGAGAAATGGTGGCCAGCGCGAACGCAACTCCCGGGTTGACGCGCGTTTTCACACTGTTCAATACCGGGACGCCGCAGATCTATGCCGAGATTGATCGCGTGAAAGCGGAACAACTGGGCGTGCGGCCGGAGCGGTTGTTCGAAGCGCTGGAAGTGTACCTGGGTTCGTCGTTCGTCAACGATTTCAATTTTCTCGGCCGCAGTTTCCGCGTCACCGCGCAAGCCGACGGTCAATACCGGGAGGATTTGTCCGACGTCGCCGACCTGCGCGCGCGTTCGGATTCGGGCGACATGGTGCCGCTGGGGTCGGTGGCCACGTTTCGTTACATCACCGGTCCACAGCGCGTGTCGCGCTACAACTTGTACCCGGCAGCGGAGGTACAGGGAGCGACGGCGCCCGGTTTCTCCACCGGGGAAGCCATCGCGGCGATCGAGAGTCTGGCTGCTAAACGCCTGCCCCAGGGGTTCTCGTTCGAGTGGACCGAACTCGCGCTACAGGAAAAACTTGCCGGCGACACGGCCATGTTCGCGTTCGCGTTAGCGGTGGTGTTCGTATTCCTGCTATTGGCCGCGCTGTATGAGAGCGTGGTGTTACCGCTTGCGGTGATACTCATTGTTCCCATGTGTCTTCTGGCGGCGATTACCGGGGTTTGGCTCCGGGGCATGGACAACAACATCCTGACCCAGATCGGGCTGATCGTACTGGTCGGGCTGGCGGCGAAGAACGCCATCCTGATTGTCGAATTCGCAAAACAGGGCGAAGATGAAGGTCTGGAGCGCCTGCAGGCGACCGCTGCCGCTGCCCGCACCCGGCTGCGACCCATCCTGATGACTTCCTTCGCGTTTATTCTCGGCGTCGTGCCGCTCGTCATCGCCGAAGGCGCTGGTGCCGAGATGCGCCAAGCGCTCGGTACAGCGGTGTTTTTCGGGATGCTTGGGGTGACCTTCTTTGGACTGGTGTTCACGCCCGTGTTTTACGTCGTCTGCCGTTGGCTGGGAGATCTGTTCAAGCGGAAATCCGCGCCGGCGCGCGCCGAACACCAGTAGCTTTTTGCCGTCCCCGGCGCAGCACGGCGTGCAGCCGGGCAGTAGATCTCACATGAACAGTTCCGTGAGGTCGATTGATGAACGCTTTCCAAGGTGGCGAGCATTGGCGTCCAGCCACCGTTCGGCGCGCTGCCGGCCCTGATCGCGCAGCATCTCGAGAAACGTACGGTGAATATTCATTCTGCTTTCATGGGGTAGCTGTACCATCAAGTCGTCTCCTTCGATCATGTGAAAACGCAGCCTGCGCAAGCGGCGCTCAAGGCGCCCGATCAACACACGCGCGCCGGCGAGATGCTGCTTGACATAGGCCACCGCCCGCATTTCACGCAGGAATGCGGAGTTGAAGCTCAATTCGGCAACACGGTGCGCAATCTCCTCCTGAGTGTTGGGCAGCTCGGGCCGCTGTAGCGGGTTCAACAAGACGATGATGATGTCGGCGGAGCGACATTTATAGAACAATGGAGAAATCGCTGGATTGGCGACGAAGCCGCCGTCCCAGTAAGCGCGATCATCGATGATGATCGCTTGGTTTACCGACGGCAAACACGCCGAGGCAAGCAAGGCGTCCGTCGTTATCTCGCGATTGGAGAACAAGCGCAACTTGCCGGTGCGGACTTCGGTGGCAGCGATGAACAGTTTGACCTGGTCGCACTGTTGGATGCGCGCGAAGTCGAAACTCTCTTCGACGATATCGCGAAGCGGGTTGATGTCGAACGGGTTCCACTGGTACGGTGACAACGCGCGGGTGAGTCTCAGAAACGCTTTCCAGGTGGGAGAGAGCTCACCGCCCTCAATACTGTCCCCATCCGTGCCGAGCAGATTGACCGCCGCCCCTTCCAGCGGCATCTGGTCGGCCACCCGATGCCAAAAGGTGTCCAGAGTTTCCCTCGCTGCCTCCGGTCCGCCGGATGCCAGACCGTGAGCGACGCAGACAGCATTCATTGCACCGGCGCTGGCGGCGCTGATGCCCTCGAGTTCGATGCCCCGCTCTTCCAACAGCCGCTCCAAGACACCCCAACAGAAGGCGCCGTGGGAGCCGCCACCCTGGAGGGCTAAGTTGACTTTCTTTCGCGGCCACCGGCGCATACTGGATCCGCAATGGTCGACGCCGAGCTCAAGCGGGTCTCCGTGTCGCTGCGGCGAGACTGTGTGTTACGACCTTGCCCATTTCGTGGACATAAAACTGACCCAGTTCGCGTATCAGTTGGGCCCCGCTCATCAATTTCCAAGCCAGCTCCTGGGCCGTCTCGCTTTGTTGCTCGACGTACTGCTTGACGCTGGCGAGGTCCGTCAACGCCAGCGCATCCCGCCACGATCTCAATACGGCAAGAGCGTACTCGCGCGCGCCGTCTACCTGCACGTTGCGCAGGTGTTCGGTGAGGGCCAGCGCCAGGCCGCTGATCGCGCGCGCCGAAGCCAGCAACTCGTCGGTGCGTTTCGCACGGTGGGTTTGATCGTTCATGACGTCTATCCTATAAATTGCTGCAATGCAGCATACCTAAATTCAGCGCCACAGTACAATAGCCTACGTTTATCAAGGCATTTCAACAAGTTGCGGGCATCACCAAGGGGCTCGCGGGCTCCCCGGCCACGAGCGTCTGGGCTCGATTTACCAACCCAGGTGTATAGCTTTCTGCGACGACATCGTTGTCGGCGCCGCTACCCGGCGTCGCGGTGCGTTATGTCGTTTTCAGCACGGCCGGCGCGTTGTCTGGTGGACACCGTTAACGGTGAACACCGCATTCGCCCGTGGTCGCATTCCGGCGGAGATGGATGAGCCTCGCTCCGCGATCCGGGTGTAGGGGACCATGCGGTACGGCCACAGGTCATGTAAGCGTGTCGAATCGACGGGTTTTACTGGACTTTCGGTTGACCGAACATCCAAATAGACATTGCTACCTAGAGAGGAGGCGTGCGCACGCCTTAAGACCACAAAGGAGATCGTGTTATGGCTGCGAAGAAAACCTCGAGGAAGAAAACGGCGCGCAAGAAACGAACCGCAAAAGCCACACGAAGCACGAAGAAAAGCGCGCCCGGGAAGAAAACTCGATCCGTCAGGAAACGAGCCACAACGAAGCAAAGCGGTGCGAAGAAAACCTCGCGGGCACGAAAGAGTGCCTCGGTAATTTCAGCCCTGAAATACAAAGGTCGAACCGTCGAGGTCGTTAAGGGGCGGGTCACTCCGGCGCTGGAGGTCGACGGTCGCGCAGTGCCGGTGAAGCGCGATGCCGACACCGGATTTTACTCGACTCCCGGCGCGCCGTATTTGCGATTCGCCACGCTCGAGGAGGCCGGTAAGGGGGTCGTCGACAGCGAATCAGACTAAAGGTCCGACCGGTCTGTGACGGGAGGAGCTACCACCAAACGTTCACTATTTAGGGAGATCTCAACGTGCACGTTCGAAAAAATGCCGCGGCTTTGACCAGCGAAGAGTGGGATCGATTCTTAAACGCCGTTATCACGCTCAAGCACACGTTTCCGGCCGGTTCCACGGTGAGCGTTTACGATCAATTCGTGGCCATTCATCTGGGGGTAACCCAGCTCACCGGTGCTCAGAACGTCGACGGTGGACACGCCGGGCCGGCCTTTTTGCCTTGGCATCGCGAGTACCTGAAACGATTCGAACAAGCGCTCCAATCCGTCGACCCGCGCGTGAGCATTCCCTATTGGAACTGGGGTCTGGGCGGAGATGCGGAAACGATTCCGTTGTTCGCCGACAATCGTATGGGGCCCATGGGCTCGGGCGGCGCCAGCGGGTTCGACGTGATGAGCGGTTACTTCGCCGCGGCCCCCAATTCGTTTAACCCGATGGGCTGGACCATTCGCCCGGAGCTGCGCGTATTCGGCTCGGCGTTGCAACGCAATACGGTGCTTGATACGTCGACCGCTTTTGATCCGAGCCTGGGTGCCGGCTGGCCTTCGGCGACCGCGGTCGGCAATCTGCTGGCTTTGAGCTCCTACAACACCTTTCGCCCGGAGCTCGAATGGCCTCCGCACGGTGTCGTGCATGTCCGGATGGGACGCGACATGTCGCAGATGACCTCACCGAACGACCCGATCTTCTTTCTCCACCACGCGCAGGTGGACCGCATCTGGGCCCTGTGGCAGGCGGATCACCCGGGCAGCACGAATTACAATCCCCTCAATACCGGCGGCCCGGGCCACCGCCTGAACGACCCCATGTGGCCCTGGGACGGCGGGGCGTCGCAGACTCTCGCCGGGGTCGGAAACCTGGTTCCGCAGTATCCGCAAACCGACGTGGTCACACCGGCCGCCGTGCTCGACCATCGGGCGCTGGGGTATTGCTACGCGGGCGAACCGGACTGCCCATGCCCGACAGGGGCACCCGCGCCGGTGCCGACGCCCGGCAACGGCATCCACGGCGAGGTGCGGCCGGATCTGTTGATTCCCGATAACCAGCCGGCGGGCGTCGTGAGCGCCATCAACATTACCGGCAGCGGATCGCTTACCGATATCGCCGTCACCGTAGACATCACCCACACCTGGCGCGGAGATTTGGAGCTCACGCTGATCGCCCCGGGCAACTTCAGTGCGTTACTCAAAGGGGCGACCGGTGAGGCGGGCAGCAATCTGCAGCGAACCTTCCGCCCCACGGATACGCCGGCGCTCGCAAGCCTCGTCCAGGGCGGTGTCAGCGTCGGCGGCCAATGGTCGCTGCACGTCGTCGATCGCGCACAGCGCGACGTCGGACGACTCGTGGCCTGGAGTCTGGACCTGCAGGTTGCGTAGGCGATAACGAGGCCACCAGTGGGAAGACGGGGTCCTGGCTGCGCCGGGATCGGCGTTGACTAGACGGACTGGATGGCGCGCATCAGATCGACTAGACCGCTGCCCTGGAAATAGCGTTCCCGTCCCAGATCCGTGGCGGTCGACAGGAAGATCTCCTTGACCCGCTCGGGTTGGTTCCTGAATTCCCGCCGTATCGACAGAAAAGCGGCGATGCAGCCCGACACGTGAGGCGCCGCCATACTCGTACCGCTGTCTTCCATATACAGGCAGTCGTGCGAATTCCCTCTTCTGGCCTCCGCTGCGCAGGAAATGACCCGCTCTCCGGGCGCGACGATGTCCGGCTTCAGGCGGCCGTCTCCGGTGGGTCCTTTTGCGGAAAAGTAGGAAACCCCGTATACGTGTGGCATGTACCTGTGGGTAGACCCCACGGTAATCGCGAGATTGGCATTTCCCGGGTCGCGAATGGTTCCCGTCAAGCCGGTGTCGATGGCACCTTTGAACTTCGTTTGTACTTTTCCGTAACCGGCATTGCCGGCGGCGACCACGACGACCGTTCCGGAGCGCACCAGTCTGTCGACCTCTACGCAGAGGGGGCTCTGTCCGCAGCCGAACCACTCCGGGTCGAAGGGGTGTCCGAGACTGATGTTCACCCCGTGTATATGCGGCAGGCGCCCGTCTCCGTTGACGCGGCGGATGTAACCGAGCGCCGCGATGATGTTGCTGGTATGCAGGCATCCGTCCTTGTCCGCCACCTTCAAGCTCACAATCTTGCACTCCGGCGCGATTCCGCGAATGGAGTCCAGTTCGATTTCCTCGTAATTGATCGAGTCCTTTTCGTCGCGGCAGCGCACCACGGCACGGACGGGTTCAGCACCCTCGCCGGCGACATTTTCCCCGGCGATGATTCCCGCAACGTGCGTGCCGTGACCGTTGTCGTCCGTCAGTTTGTCGACGGACTCGATAGACACCGGTTGCGCGCCGGAAAAGTCCCAATGCGTCAGGGGTGGGGGCAGTTTCAGGTTTTCATGCCTCTGGAAATGGGGGTGCGTGCCGTCGATGCCGGAATCGATGACCGCCCAGACGATCGCGCGGCCTCCGGCGGCGAAAGCCGCCCGCGCCGCATCGGCTTTGACCGTCGTTACGGTCTCGTTCAGCAGTAGCTCGACCTCGAAGTCCGGCCAGATCTTATAGATCGGACGATACACTCGCGTCTTGTATTCCGCGCGCGACTCCGGCGGCTGGTCCGCATCTTCAACGCGACGTGACTCATTTTGATGCGCCAGCTCTCGAATCTGTGCAGAGGTCAGGCTGGCGAACACATACTGATCGGTATCATCAGATAAAAGTTTATTGACCGCATCCTCTCCGGCGAGTTGGACGATCATCTCCTCGACGTGCTGTTTCGTCTCTCGCCGGCCGCTGCGGTGGAGTAAATTCAGCTCCACGATGATGCGGTGGACCGCGTCGCCCTCCTTGTCTTCGTTCAGTTTCTTGAGCAGCGGTACCGCAACGACCGTATTGTCGAGATTTGCGACTAACTCACTTTTTTCGTCCGCCATTGAGTGCTTGCCTCCCAGCCGGCGATGGATGGATTGCTGTGCCGGCGGTGGGTTGTCCCCGATGGTGACATCAAACACGCCGGAAATTCTGTGAAATCCGTCACAGACCGGGTCTCAGCGCGTCTTTCTCGAGACCGGTATGGGTTCGCACACGCGTTCGGCGCGGAGAAATCTGTGCGAAATGTCACGGAAAATTCGCCTCGGGCGGCGTAGAAATACTCCTGGGATGGCACCTGAACCCGAGGGTCGGATCCCCGGGGCCACGACAAACTGCTCGCGCCCCGACGGGGCGGTCAGGAGCGGTCGTGTACGGGACGACCAAAAATGCGCAAGCGGGGGCGTTGACGAGGATGGAAGGTCGAGCAGAGGGGAAAACGATGACTGACCAATTGAGTATATTTATCAGCCACAAGCACGAGGATGAGCTCGCCGCCAGCGGCATCAAAGACATTCTGAAGAACTTCGACGATGAAAACAGCGAGAAGCTGAAGTTCTTTCTATCCGAAGAAATCCCCGGGGGCGCGAACTGGTATCAATGGATCAAGTCGCGGCTCGTCGAATCCAATCTGCTGTTGCTGCTTTTCACCGACGTGACCAAGTCCTGGGACTGGTGCCTGTACGAGGCGGGCCTGTTCGACAGGCTCGACGACAATCATCACCGAAGAGTGATCTGTCTACACAGCTCGACCGCAACGCCGCCAGACCCGCTGCAGCACCTGCAGGCATTTCCAGCCCTGCCGGGAAAGCTACGTACGTTCGTCGAGCAGTTGTTCGTAAAGACGGACCTGACCCAATTGGAGGAGCCCATCGCGCCGTGGTTGGCCAAGGCTCCCGAGCAGGTCGAGGGTGCGGCTCAAGAAATTGCCTCGCTCATCGATCGCAAACCCGTGCAAACGAATTATTTCAGTAGGTACGTGTTCATCCACGTCAAGGAGCCGGAAAAGATTCAGCGTGGAGAAATACCGGGCGACGCACCGATCATATCCAATGGGAAGACGCTCGAACTTTTCGACCGCGCGCCGACGGAAGGGTTGACCTGGGACAAGCTCGAGGCGAACGCACGCGCGAGCGAGGATGACCGGTGGGTGGACGAGCTCGCCGAGGCCGTGTATGTCGCCAGTAAGGGTAACCTGCCGAAGGCTGCCCACGGTTTGTTCTATTCACAACGTGGTGAGAAGGTGTACCGGCCGAGCCTTTACCGGGTCGACGAACTGGCCGATGGCTCGATGATTTTCAAGGTGCTTTTCGAAGAGGACATCTCGTGGCGGCTCGACGACGTACCGAAGTATCATGCGGCGCTACTCACTTCGCTGGTGATGGCGACCCGTTTCAAGTACGAGCTTTTAGAGAAGTATCGGGGTGAACTCGAAGGCTTGGCGGGAGAAGAAGCCGACTCGGCATTCGGTAGCATCCGGAAGACGATTCGCAATATCGAGAGCGAGGCGGCGGCACGCGGATTGATGGACCAGAAGTCGCTCGTCAAGGTGTTCAAGAAACACGATCAAGAGAAGATCAGGGGCATGTACAAGCAATGGGACGTAGTCCGTTCCGCGGTGCTCACGGCTTTGGACGACCACGACGCGGCGGCGCTGGAAGGCCAGCTCGAAGCGCTGAGCAGCATGAACCACGAATACCTGACGCTGGCATCTGAGCGGTATCACCACATCATGGCTACGCCGCTTTAGTACGGCCTCCGGTCCTGCTGCCACTCAGAGGTTCGCGGCGGTTTGGCAAGATCTGGCGAGAGTCAGTAGGCGTTGTCCGGCTTTATCAAGATCGTATCCGATCCAGGCGATGACATACGCGACCGGGTAATCGCCATCAATGCCTTTGCCACCGTTAACTCACACTCGCGGGACTGGGAAGTCGTACGCTTAGGAGTCGCGCAAACGGTCAAAGTGATGGTTGCAATAGGGAAGTAGGCTGCAGCAGTGGCGAGCATCCAGATGAGCGATTTTCCTCATGAACATCGTCTTTCGTTTGACCTTCCTGCAAGATAACGTAACGTATTTTTCGCTTTTGTGAAGCGGTGGTCTCGGTCTGGTTTAATTGGAATTGCGAAGACCAATGAACCAAGACCATAGGAGAGACCACCATGAGTAAAGATACCAAAAAGCCGCTGGGGAAGGTGATTGGAATTGACGAAGGGCGGATTGAGCGGCATGTGAGCGAGCTGGTGCGAGGCAGCGTGGAGAAGACGCTGAACGAGCTGCTGGACGCGGAGGCGGACCAGTTATGCAATGCGCCGAAGTACAGTCGTTCCCCGGAGCGGATGGATACGCGCGCCGGGCATTACACACGGAAGCTACACACCGGGGCTGGAGAGGTGGAGCTGAAGGTGCCGAAGCTGCGGAAAGCGACGTTCGAGACGGCGATCATTGAGCGTTATCGGCGCCGTGAGGCGAGTGTGGAGGAATCGCTGATCGAGATGTATTTGGCGGGGGTGTCGGTCCGGCGTGTGGAGACGATCACCGAGGCGCTGTGGGGCACACGGGTCAGTGCCTCGACGGTGAGCCGCCTGAACAAGCGGATCTACAGCCATATTGAGCGTTGGCGGAATCGGCCGATTACGGATGAGTTTGCCTACGTGTACCTGGATGGCGTGGTGCTGAAGCGCAGCTGGGGCGGTGAGGTGCGCAATTTATCGGTGTTGGTGGCGATCGGGGTGGCGCAGGACGGTTACCGGCAGATACTGGGCGTGGCCGAAGGGGCGAAGGAAGACAAGGCCGGCTGGTCGGGATTTCTTGAGCACCTGAGGACCCGGGGCTTGAAAGGTGTGCAGTTGGTGGTCTCGGATGCCTGTATGGGCCTGGTCGAGAGTGTCAGCGAACACTTTCCCGAGGCGCGCTGGCAGCGTTGTGTGGTGCATTTCTACCGCAACGTATTCAGTCATGTGCCGCGTGGCAAAGTCCGAGCGGTGGCGCGGATGTTGAAGGCGATCCATGCGTCGGAAGACCTGGCCGCGGCTCAAGATAAGGCCCAGGCAGTGGTGACCAAACTCAAGGAGCTGCGCCTGACCAAAGCGGCGGAGCTGGTCGCAAAACATATCGACGAAACACTGATTTTCTACCGCTTTCCCGCACCGCACTGGCGGCGGATCCGGACGAACAACCCTTTGGAGCGGATCATCCGCGAGATTCGCCGGCGTACACGCGTGGTCGGGGCCTTTCCTGACGGCGAATCGGCGCTGATGCTGGTTTCCGCCAGGCTACGGCATATTGCCACCACCAAATGGGGAACAAGACGTTATCTGAAGATGGAGTTATTGAACGAGCCGCTCGAAGCTGACGTGGCCATTGCATGAACTGGATCGAGACCATCGCTCAAAAAAAGCGAAATAATCGTTGCACTACCTCCTGCAATCGTGCCCGTTAGGGCAACCCACGAACCAGATCGCGAAAGCGGGCCTCTGCCGCTTTTATTCCGCCCTATCGTACGCATGGTGATTGATTTTGATTGGTTAAAGTTCCTTTACCCACGCTTACGAAGTGTTAGTTTTTGTTAGATTGATGGTGGGTGCAGCCGATAACCGTTATAAGATTGAAATACCGGACGTATATCAAGAAACCGGTCGGTTTGGTTGCTTGAAGTCCGTCCTAAAAAACGCTAGCTTGTTCCAGTAGCTATGGAATTGGTGTGGAAATAAAAACCATCGGGGAGGGTGGTAACGTTGATACACCCGTTCGTATATTGGGGGCGTGGCTCGGGAACAGGGCCATTTCGGCTGTCGATGTATCGCGGTCACGTAACCGCCGTCTTCCTTCTCACGACTCTATGCCACCTTGCCTCGAAGCCGGTACATGCAGCCGGGACCGATCTGTTCTCCTTGTCGCTCGAACAGCTCTCCCAGATCACCGTACGCTCGGTCGATTTCTTTGAAACCTCTTTGGCTCGTTCGCCGAGCAATATTCAAGTCATCACCCACGAAGATATCGACAGTCTGCCCGCCCTGACATTGAACGATATTGTGCAGATGTATGTCCCGGGAGCGCATCTATCCAGCCACAATTCGCAAGGCCATCATTTTGCAGTCCGGGGTATTGCTCGCGGCGGTAGCGCCAAGACTCTGGTGATGTGGGACGGGCACAGCCTCAACCAGCGCAACAACTTCGGCAACATGTCCGTCTATTCGTCCCATCTTTTGGGGGATCTTGAACAAATCGAGTTCGTGCTGGGTCCGGGTTCGCTCGTCCACGGGACCGGCGCGCTGAACGGCTATGTGAATTTCGTACCCAAATCGGGGTTCGACCATCCAGGCTTTCATACGCGAGTCGATCTGGGACTGGACGATGATCTCGTGAAACTGCAGTTGGGGTACGGCAAACGCTATGGATACAACAAACATTTTTATCTGTATGGTGGTTATGTGCAGGCCGACGGATTTCCATTTGGCGATGACTTCGGCGGTGCGACGGCGAGTCTGCAACCGGTACGCCGGGCGTTTGCCGCGAATCCGCGTGACGAGGTCTTCGAGTATCGGCCAAGCTATAAACTGTCGGGAAACTGGACCCACGATCGCTTGAACGTGAAAGTATTGTTTGAGTACCAGGAGGTCGACACCAACTCGCCGATCGCCGAGTTCGAACCGTTCGATCAAAAAACACTGTTGTCGATCCAACCGCGCTACACGCACGCATTGAACCATACGGACTTTCTCGAAATCGCGCCGAGCCTCACCTGGTTCGACAAAGCGTTGGTCCGCAGAGCGCGCTCGCCGGGCGTGCAGGACGATGAGGGGGGCGGTTCGGAACGGGCCGGCGAACTCAAGGCGATTTATCAGACCGAGCGTTTCTCCGGGCAAAAGATTGCTGTAGGTGTCGTGTATACCGCGCGCGACTCGACCAGCCTGCGGAACGTTTTCTCATCGGATCCCAACCGTAATATCACTTTCACCGACGGTGACTGGTATGAATACGCGGTGTTTGCGGAGGATCGCATCGAGCTGAGTGACCGCACCGACCTCACGCTGGGTTTGCGCCGGGACTGGGCGAATTTCGACGAGTTCACTTCGGAGATCGATCGTTTTCCGAACATCACTTTCGAGCCCGACGATGTGTCGCATACCAGTCCCCGAGTCGCACTGACCCACGACTTGTACGAAAATCATACGGTGCGTCTCTCCTATCAGGAGGGGTTCCGTTACCCGGATATCTCGCAGTACCCGCGGGCGGCGGCGGTGAACAATGTGCTCGAGGCATTCGGTCGCGACCCGTTGCCGAGCCTCGAACCGGAATCGGTGGAAAGCTTTGAGATCGGTCTCAACAGCCGTTTTCCCGCCTCGCGGGTCAACGCGCGACTGACCCTTTATTACAACCGGTACGAGGATTTGATCGGTTTTCGCAACATCCGCGTCGATCCGCCATTGGTTCCTCCGGAAGTGTCGGCGGCCATACCCCGTCAGGTATCGGGTTTGGACATCAATAGCGAAGACAGTTTCGCCTCCGTGGGCGGCGAATTGAGCATACTGTGGGATCCCACACCGAATTGGCGCACCACCTTGGGATACGCCTACTCGGTTCCGAGCGGTTTGTCCGAAGAGACCAACCTGAATCTCGCAATCGCCAACACATCGCGTTCGGAATGGAGTGTCTACCCGAAGCATCAGGTCAAAGCCGGTTTCGAATACCGGATCGGAAAATGGCTACTGGCGCTGTCGGCGCTCTACGAGAGCGAGGTGGACACCGACGAGACGCTCGGCGGCGAGCCGGTTTTCGACGACGACTTCACACGGGTGAACGCCATGCTGCAGTACCGGATTCGCGACAATCTCACCGCGTTCGCGATCGGTAAGAACGTCTTTGATGACGATACGCCGCCGCTGAACACCACACCCAGTCGACCGTGGACCGGCACATTGGGCACCGACGAGCGACTATTCTATGTGGGTCTACGCTGGCAGCCCGGGGCAGCGCGCTAGATCACACGTGGTTTCTAAGTCGCGACGTACGGTCCGCCCGCGTCCCGCCTGTGCCGTTTGCTACTGATCGTCAATCGTACCCGTGAACGTGTAACCCGCACCACGCACCGTTTTGATCAGCGCTGGGTTGTGCGGGTCTGACTCGATCTTCGAGCGCAGTTGAAAGATCAGCACGTCGACGTTGCGCGCGAGCGGATTCCAGGCCTTGCTGCCGAAATGACGCGCGATATCGTTGCGGGTGACGGTCTCACCGGCATGCGCCACAAGGAGTTTCAAGAGATCGAACTCTTTGCTGGTCAGCTCAACCGCACGGCGGTCCGGGGACGACAGCTCGCGCGCCCGCAAGTTCAGAGTCCAACCGTGAAAACTCACGACTGATCCGAGTTTAGCGCGGTCCTGCTGGCGGGCGCGGCGGCGTAACACGCTGCGCACCCGCGCAAGCAGTTCGCGCAGGTGAAATGGTTTCGGGATGTAGTCATCGGCGCCACTTTCGAGACCCATCACCCGATCCACGACTTCGGTCTTGGCGGTCAGCATTACGATTCCGCAGTCGGTTTTGCCGCGCAGCCTGGGAATCATCGACATGCCATCGTCGTCCGGCAGACGCACATCGAGTAAGATCACATCGGGTTTGAAGCGACCGAGCCGCCGCCAGGTTTCATCGGCGTCGTTGGCGGTTTGTACGACAAACCCCTCATTGGTGAGGTACTCCGACACCAGTTTGCGAATCTCGGGGTCGTCATCGACAACCAAGACGTTGGCGGATTCGTCCATGGCTATACCCTCTTACCGCGACGCAGGCGCGGCATGGTTTTTTCTGCTTTCATTGTTCCCCCCGCATTGATGCAGATTCTTGCAAATTATCAGTGGCTATTCGTGAACGTTACGCCGAGGTGCTTCTCGATGGCGGCATACACGTCGGCAACCCGGAACGGTTTGCGGACAACGTCGTCGCAACCGGCCTCGAAGATCCCGTTTTGGTATTCCCCGGCGATATTGGCGGTCAACGCGATGATTGCGACGTCGTTGCCTGTTGTGCTGCCGCGGATTTCGCGCGTCGCGGCGTAACCGTCCAGTACCGGCATTTTCATATCCATCCAGATCAGGTGGGGGCGCCAGTCGTGGAAAGCGGCGACGCCTTCACGGCCGTTGTTCGCGGTACGCACGGGAAACCCGGCCGTTTCGAGGACTTCCTTCAACAACACGCGGTTCTGGGGATTGTCGTCCACAATCAGCATCCGATAGTGGGGTTGATCCGGCGCCAGCATGCGATGACGCGCCGGGCTGCCGGAATCGGTTTCGATGTGCCGCGCCATCTCCCGCAGTGGTACCTCGAAGCGAAACGTCGTACCGACACCGGGGCGACTCTCAACGCTGATCTTTCCCCCCAGCAGCGCCACGTATTGGCGTACGATCGCCAGGCCCAGTCCACTCCCCTGGCCCGAGACGCGTCCGGACGCAGTTTGCGAGAACGCTTCGAAGACGGTTGGCAGCTCGTCCTCGCCGATTCCGACACCGGTGTCTTTCACCAGGAACACGATCCGGTGTAAGCCGGTCGCATTCGCCGGCCCCTCGTCCAGCGCCGCCACCGCCACGTGGCCCGTCTTGGTGAACTTCATCGCGTTGTCGACCAGGTTGTTTAGGACTTGGCGAATCTTGCGCAGATCGCCCTGGAACCGCTTGTCCGCATCGATCCGATTGTCGAGCCTCAGTTCAATCCCCCGCCGTTTGGCCCGCTCGGCGAATGTGCCGGCGAGCGATTCGAAAAGTTCGCCCACGGCGGTCTCGGCGAATTCCAAGGAGACACGGCCGGCCTCGATCTTGGATAACTCCAGTACGTCGTCGATGAGTTCCAGCAGATGGTCGCTGCTGCGGCCGATCAAACGGAGTTTTTCTTTGTGACCCTCGGTGAGCGCGGGATCCATCTCCAACAGTTCCGAGAAACCCATAATCGATGTCAGGGGCGTGCGCAGCTCGTGGCTCATGTTGGCGAGGAATGCCGATTTCGCCTCGTTCGCGCTTTCCGCGTGGCGACGCGCCACCTCCAGCTCCCGGGTGCGCTCGGAGACGGTTTTCTCCAGATTCGTCTTGGCGTTCACGAGCTCGCTGCTTTGCTCCTCGATGAGCCGGATCATTTCGTTGAATTGGCGTACCAGGTCTCCGACCTCCTGCGGTGCGTCGGTCGCCGCTGCACGCAGGGAGTAATCATGAGCGAGTGAGATCTGTTTGCTGGTATCCGCCAACGCGATGATGGGGTCGGCGATACGTTGGTTGAGTTTAGTCGCGAGAAAATAGGCGGCGATCAACGATCCAAGAAGGATCATCAGCAGTGTTGGTGAAATGCGAGCGATCTCCGCCCACAAGTTCAACCGCTCGGAACGGATAACGATGTGCCCGATTGGACTGTCGTCGAGCAAAATCAAACTGCTGACCGCTAGATCTGAGACCGGGATGGGGCTGTCCGCCTTCGCGGCACCGCGCAGCGTGCCGGCGCGACTTCCGCAACCGGGATCGCCGTCCTTGCCGCGTACGAATTCGGCGAATAGCGCACCGGAGATCTTGTAGATGCAGGCTGTAGTGATGTCCGGCTTCGAGCGCAGCGCGTACAGATTCTTGTTGGCGAGTTCAGGATCGTCGAATGCGATTGCGCCCGTCGAGCGGTCCGCCACCACCAGGGCCAGCGACTCAAGCGAGTCGATGGTGCGCTCGCGGTAAGCCAGCACCTCATTGGCGATGAGTGCAACACCGGCGAGCAGCAATGCGACCCACACGGTGGTCATCGTCACCTTGATGAGCTCATTGCGGATCGAGCCACGTCGGCGCACGGCCGCAGCGGCGGATGGAATTGAGCTACCGTTCGTCGACAACGTCACCCGCCTCCAACATGTTGGCACTGATTTTCAAACCGGCCCTCTCTGCCATGCGCAAATTGACCTCAAACGTAATGCGCGGTCCCTCCGACACCAACCCGATCATGCCGCCCTCGCGCGCAAAGCGTGCCCCAGTACTGACCGTCAGCACCGGCCTGCCTTGCATCTGTGCCAAGAGTTTTTCGGTTCGATCGTCCGTGACACGGTCCAGAAACAGCACGTGGCAGATGTCCGGATCCCCGCCTTCAGTCAAGTAACGAATTTCCACACCGCGTGATTTCGCGGTGAGCTGGTTCAAGCCGTCGAACGCGGTAGGCGGTGATCCGACGCCGGCGAGGCAGATTGTGTATGGCGTGGTGCCGTCAGCAAACGTCGCGGCGGGCCAAGTGACGAATTTCAGGAAGTTATACAGATAGGCCGATTGAATTTCCGCGCGTGTGAACGAGCCTGCGGCCGGCGACTCCGGCACGTGCGCCAGCGGCCCTGCTAGGACCAAAACAAACAAAGCACCGTGCATGAGGCAGCGTCCGACCAAGCGCACACCACGCTGCAGCGTGCTGCGCGCCGAACCCCGGCGCGACGCAGGTTCGTCACTGTCGATCGCGTTGGTTCTTAAGTGTGCGCGCCGTCGTCGTCTCGAAATCGGTATGTGGATCGATACCGGCGTATCTTGCAATTCTGGCCCTCGTTTCCTAGTCCGTCCCTGTCTGGCTGCCTGGCACGCCGCAGGCATAAAGTTCATCGATGAGACTGCGAGTATAAGAGACTTCCTTGGCTATGCCGCCAGCGCTGTATTGGTTTTTGTCATGTTTTATTAGTTTTTGTTAGGTCGCCTCGAACTGCTTTGGGGGTTTTTGCTATTTTGAACTAGCCGGACGACGAATTGTAGAAATTATTTGACACTCAGTCAGACCATCGCCCCGGCAAGGAGCGTTTGAAGTCCGAGGGTATTTGGGGTGTCGGGACAACGCGACGTTTACCGGATGTGCGTCGTCCTTGGAGTGCAGAAGGACGGGGTGGGGCTCCGCAGTTGGAGCAGCACAACAGGGACGTTTTTGACACCGGGGATGTCGTCTAAGGGGGATATCGAAATTCAAGGGTCGTGATAGCGCGACCCTGGGGGGAAACAATGAAAAGCAGCGCGTTCTTTTTCAGCTTTACACTCACGATTTCCGCATCGTCACACGCCGCCACCATCGCGGTATTGGACAGTGGCGTATTACCGTTTCCGGAAGCCGTTCCATTCATCGAGGCCGGCGGTATTGATGTAGATACGGGGGGGATGCCGATAGATGATGATCCGGACCTTCATGGTACGCAAGTGTCTTTCGTAGCTGTAGCCGTTTCGGATTTCACGGCAAGAATACTTCCGGTGAAGGTACGAAAAATCATAAACCAACCTAAGGCCATCGATTTCGCGTCAACAGACCCTCGCGTCAAAATACTTAATCTTAGTTGGATTGACGCGGTGTTTCACGTTCCTACGGTGGATGCTCTGGTGAGAGCGGTGAACCGTGGGAAGTTGGTTGTGATGGCCGCGGGAAATTCCAGCCGGCCAGACCCGGACTTTCCAGCCGGTGTCGTCCACTTGCTCAAGGGCCGCGGGTTGGCAGTTGGAGCAATAGGTGGGGATGGGAATCTGCGACCTTACAGCGCACGAGCTGGGAGGTTAAAAGATCATTATGTTGTTGCTCCCGACGGATTTACGGGGTTGGGTGGTCAGCTATTGACCGGTACATCGTTTGCCGCCCCTGTCGTGTCTGGTTTGGCAGCACTCTTGCTAGAGCAGTCACCATTCTTAAGTGCGCGCGATCTCGCATCGATTATAAAGCGCACCACCATTGACCTCGGTGCGCCGGGTGTGGATGCGATTTACGGGCACGGGCTGGTTACGCTGGCGGCGCTGAGTGCACCGGTCGGTGCGACCCGCCTCGCCAGCGGCGATTCGGTCGATGGCGGTGCCGTCACTCTGTCTGCGCAGACGCTGCGTGGCAGCCCCGCATTTGCATATGCGCTGCTCGATCGCAGTAATCTGCTCGGCGAGACCATGATTCTGGACGAGTACAAGCGCGCCTTCGTCATGGATCTCGCCACGACTATTGACGTTGCCGAAAACCGCACCGCACTCAACGATCTGATCAACAGCCGATTTTTCGAATCGGTGGATCTCGCGTTGGGTCACTCGAAGCTGACCCTGCGCTACGCGCCTACCGCCACACCTACCGAGTTGTTTGCGTATCCGGACGAAGACTATGGAACTTCTTTCGAGGATCTCAGTCTGTCGTTGTTCGGCGTTATCGACGCGATCAGTTTTCGCCTCGACACCAACGCGCGGTCGGGCGCGGGATTCGGAAGCGCCGGTTTGCATGAAACCGCGCTTCTCTTCTCCGACCGAGTGTTCGACGCACCGTACTTGAGCTTCGCGAAGAACTCGACGAGCATGAGTGTGGGTTACGGTCTGAACGACAAGTTCACGCTACGGTTCGGTACCGATCTGACCGATGAGTCGGACGCTCACGGTCTTAAGAGTCTGTCCGACATCCTGCGTGCGGAATACCAGGCGACCGACCGCCTGAATTTGGGTGTGCAGGCTGGCCGTACTGTCGAGCAGGGCTCGCTGTACGGCGGGACCACCGGCGGGGTGTTTGCCGTCGACACCGCGGAGACCAATTTCGTCGGGCTGTCCGCGCGTTACCGGTTGAGTTCGAACTTCGAACTGGCGTTCCGGTACTCCGAAGGGTCTACGGCGGTCGATGAATCGGCCAACAGCCTCCTCAGGAACCTTGATGATCTGCGCAGCCGTACCTACGGGATGGCGCTATTGGGCCGTGATCTGTTCACTAAGCGTGATCGTTTTGGCGTCGCCGTTTACAGTCCGTTGCGCGTAAAGACGGGTTCGGCGTCACTGAGCGTACCGCGAGCGCGCGATATTCCGGGCAACGTTTTGCGGGGCGAAGAACGCGTGAATCTCACGCCAGCCGCCACCGAAACGGACGTCGAACTCTTCTACCGCGTTCCACTGGGCAGGCGATTCACGTTGGATACGCAGTTTTTGTATCAGCACAATCCGTATCACACGCACACCGTGGATGACCGAGTGGCAGTATTTTCGACTTTCCGTACCCGTTTCTGAGGGGGTTTCAGGAAGCTCGAAATTATTCATACATGGTAAGACGCATACCAACAAAAAGGGGAGTAACACTATGAACTACAAGTCTTGCATCGCCGTGCTAGCGGTATCCTTGACCTCATGTGCCACGAGCCCGGAGAAGATCAGCGCCACCTATGTCTCACCCCTGACCTACAAGGATCATGATTGCGATCAAATCGCCATGGAAATGGAGCATGTCTCCCGCCGTACCGGTGAACTATACCGGAACCTAAAAAAGGAGGCCGACGCCGACTCGTGGCAAATGGGTGTGGGATTGGTCTTGTTCTGGCCGACGCTGTTTTTCCTGGAAGGCGGTGACGGGCCCGAAGCGACCGAGTATGCGCACCTCAAGGGACAGTACGATGCGCTGCACAGCAACGCCGTGCAGAGGAAATGCTTGATGGCCGCCCTGCCGCCCTCCCCCGACGAGGTCGTCAAGGCGGAACAGGCCAAGGCCAAGCAGGCTGAAGCCGAAACGGAAAACATCGCTGAGCCGCTTCACTAAACCAGGGTCTGCTGTAGGCTTACTATTGACGCCGATCCATCGATGGGGATCAGATTATGAATATGGCCAAATTATCGGTCGGAATTGGTCTGGCGGGCTCGTTCGCCAACGGTGTTCTTGCCGCGTGCCCTTTCGACCATGAGCGTGTCGGCAACCGGTACCGCGCAGGCATCGAATCCCTATGGGCGTTTCGGAAGCCCGTATTTTCCTGACAGCATCAATAATCCGTTTGGGGCGGGCAATCCTTACTCCGCTGATCCGATCTATATCGTTCCATCACGGTGAGGGGCAGGAGTGGGGATGCACGACCCGACGCCCATAGGACTGATCGCAGCAACCGCGTGCAACCCGCGCGATCGATCGAAGCGCGAACGCGTCCGGTGCGCCGACCCCGGTCAAACGGCGGACCGCCGTACGGCGAATGCCGCGGCGCCGGCGGCCACCGCGAACCACAGCGTCGTCAGCCGTGAGAGGACAATGGCAGTGACCGTGTCGGGCGCCGCCATTCCGAGCAAGGTCAACAGCGCACCCATCACCGCTTCGGTCGGGCCCAGACCGCCGGGCAACAACGAAAACGAACCGATGGTGACGCTGAGCGCGTAAATACCCACGCCAACCCACAGCGATACATCGGCGCCGAGCGCGGTCACGATGACGTAGAATCCCACGCCCGGCAGGGTGAAGCCCGCGAGCCCCGTGAGCACGGCGATCTGGGGGCGTGGCGGGACGAGTAACGCGGCGATGGCGGTGCGGAAGCCGCCGAGTCGATCCACGCGCCTGCGAAGTGGTGAGCGAGTGGCCGCACGTACGAGAACATCGAACACCCGGTTCACACGTATCAACAACAGCGGAAGTAAGAGAGCGACTGAGCCGATGATCATTGCAGCCGCCGGTTCGACGTACGGAAAGGCCAGCACCGACAGGCAGGCCATCGTCAGCACATCGTAGATGCGTTCCAGGAACAGCACGGCGAGGCTGTCGGTGTACGGTATGCCGTCTTTCTTGAGAAACCAAGAGCGAACGGCTTCTCCGGCGCGCGCGGGTGTGGCGAGAAACGCGAGGCCGTACAGATACACCGCGGCCATCCGCCGAGTCGGGGGTGCGGGTTGTAACGCAGCGAGCAACCAGCGCCAGCGCAGGAAGCGGAACGCATGGTTGATACCTGTCAGTGCGATGAGCAGGACGTAGAGCTCGCCGTCTAGGCGGCCGAGCGCGGCGAGAACGTCCGGCAACCCCGCCCAAAAAACGGCGATGGTATAGGCCGCCACGGACGCGATAACGATGCCGGCGGCGAGACGAACGCGGGTGGCGGAATCGGGCGTTGCGGTGGACATGGTGACGAGGGGGTGTCGAGAGGACGGGCGTAGCACCCTACGCCAGAAGGTTGCGCACGAAGATGGCGATGCGAAACAGACTCTTGGTCATCCAGTCGTAGGCCGGTGATTCGTACCAGCGCCGGTAGACATCAAGCTGGGTATCCAGCATCTGGCGCGTATACAAACGCCCGCCGCGCACCACAGCTTCGATATCGTGTAACGCCGACAAGTTCACGGTCGGATCGCGAGTATAGACCACGAAGTCGGCCGGCGCGCCGGCGACCAGCGTCCCGAGTGCCGGCACTTCCAAGAAAGCGCTGGATCCGCGTGTGGCGATTTCGAGGACCTGCGCACGAGATAAACCGGCGTCCTCCAACAGCGCGAGCTCTTCCAGCAAACCGGCGCCGGGAATTACGAACTCGGTGGGTGTATCGGTACCGCTGTGAAGGCGCACCCCCGCGGCGGCCAAATCTCGAATCAGTCGCTCCGCAGCGGGATACAGACGGCGGAACGCGTCGACCTGTTCGGGCGTCAGCACCGTCTGGGCGGTCAGCCCGTCCTCGGCGTGCCAATACACGTCGCGGTAACACGCAGGCAGCAGGCGTGCCGTCGCCGACGTGCGCAGGCTGCCGGCGTCGGCGAGCTGAAACTTGCGCTTCAAGGTAATCAATGTCGGTGTCACCGCGGCGCCGCGCTCGCGTAGTGAATTGACGAACCGCTTGAGGTCGGCGTCGCGCATGGTCGCGAGCCTCAACATACGAAATGGGCGCATGGGCGGACGGTCGGCATGGACGACGTCGAAACCCAGCAGGTGTTGGAGGTCATCGAGCGGCGCTTCGTCGAGCGGGATGCGCCACGGAACGTGGCCGATCAAGGGTAGACCGGCAGTTCGTGCGGCAGCCGCCAGCGCGTCCAGGGTCTCCGCGTCGACGTCGTCGTAGACCTTGGCGCAATCGTAGCCGTGACGGACCAGATCGGTGACCACCGCGCGCGCTTCCTCGGCGCTGGTGGCGGAGAGGGTGACTGGCCACCATTGCTTCTTGCCGTCGATCTTCGGGCCGCAGGAAAAAACCCGGGGCGCTGGAAATTCGGCAACCGTCCCCGAGCGCTCGCGCAACCCCCATGATTCGCCGGTATTCCGCACTGCTGTCACACCATGGTACAGATACAGGAACGCGAACAGTGCATCGTGTCCGGGCAGCGGCAAAACCGGATCATGCACGTGCATGTCGGTCAGTCCGGGCAGCACATATCGCACCCCCACCCCCGGGGTAGGCGCCGCCGCGGTCCGGATTTCTTGGATGCGATCGCCGCGCACCATGACGCGTTCCGCATGGCGCCTGCCTGCGCCGGGATCGATCAGCACGACGTTTTGCAGCACCAGCCCCGGTTCCGGTATCGGCATCGCCGGTGGCGCGCGCAGTACGGAATACGACACGCCGCTGGCAATCAACCCGGCAGCGGCGACGACTGCCAACGTTTTCATACGTGTTTCAAGCGGACGCCAGCAGGGTGCGGGTCAGTGCGGCGAGGTCGGAGATGTGTGCGGTGTCGCGAAAGACACCGGGTGCTGCCTTGGCGCCGAGTGCGGTGGCAAACCCGCGTGAACAGTGCAGGCCCTGCCGGCCGGTGAGGTAGCGGGCTGTCAACGGTCCGTGGGTGTCGGAGGTGATTTCCCGCGCCGGCGGTTGGTCTTGCCAGACGACAATGACGTCCGGGAGCAGGTGTGTCTTCTCGCCGGGGAAGACGTCGCGGGTATAGAGAATGTCCTTCACCAGCGGTGCGCCCGTCGCCGCGTGCCGGAACGAGCGCAGGACTTCCTCTGCGACGGCGCAGTAGGCCTCAATCTCGCCGGTGCCGGGAGCGAGTACGCCCCGCGTCTCCCGGCCTTGGACGTTGAGACGGATAAAACTCTCGCCGCCACAGGGTAACGCGAACCCGGGCGTCGTGTTCCAATCCAGCCCAGCGCTGAACTGTCGGCCGACGACCCAGTCGCGGACGCGACTCGGTGTGTGTCGACCGACGCGCCCCTGCCAGGCGGAGGGCACCCGCTCGCGCAAAAGCTTCATGACATTGCGCTGATTGTGTCGCGGCACCGGTGCGCCGGTGGTGCGCGAGAGATACGTGCGGTTGATGGTATCCATGAGTACGGGCATGAAGTGCAATTGTGAGCAACTGGGCTGCATGCCTTCCAGGGAAAACACGATGACCGTGGTGTTGGACAAATCCGCGGCACCGAAGATGGCGGCGAGCTCCCGATCGATGTCGACGAAGATCTCGAGTAGCGCGCCTTCTGTAAGACGTTCCCCGTCCTCGGCCATGAGGTAGTGACCGGCTCGGTGGCTTTCGACAAAACTGGTGATGAACAAGCGCCATTCGTGGTGCCGCATCAACCAGCGAATGATTTCCCCGGTCTGGCGTACGCCTGACGTTATCCGCGCCTTCATCCTGCGACGCTCGGCTGTGCTCCAGTCGGCGGGAATATCTTCACCCATAGGGTGGCGACCGAAGCGCCGAATGATCTGGTCGAGCAGCTCCGGTCGGTTGGTACGCAGATCGGTGAACGACTGCGCGGTCCAGTTGTGCACTTCGAAGCCGAGCGGCAGGCGGCTCTCGAATGCTATTTGTACGTCGAACGCGATGACCGGTTTACCGGCGCGTGCAATCTCGTACCAGAACGGTTCGTGGAACCGATAGTCCTCGCCCACCGGCGCCAACTTCATGGCATCGGCGTCCCACTGCAGCGGAAAGTACTGCCCGTGGTCTCCGGGGCGGCGTCCGGTCAAGAATGAGGGCCACACCGATGCACCGAGCTCACCACCGTCCGATTCGAGGCGCTTGAATTCTCCGTCGGTGAACAAGCGCCGCAGGGTGGGCAGGAAATCGAGATGCCGCTCGATGAAGTCGATGTCCGCTGAATCGACATCGATCATGAGCATACGGTGTGTATCGGTGTGCACGTTACCCCCTGGAGGCGCCGCCCCGGTGCGAACGGTGCGCGCCACGACGCGTCGGCGGGCATTCTACCCCCCGCCAGCACGCAGTGTACATCATCGCATCGGGGACAGATTTATTTTTCCCCCACCGACCGACCCGATTTCTTCTGTAGCATCGCTGAGATGGGGACCGACTTATTTTTCCGGCCCCCTCGGCAGCCTGACCAATATGTGTCAGCGTTTTGTGGGATCTCGCTGCTGGACTTGAAGGCGGGTCGCGGTAACCACGATCACAAATAGGTTTGTTCCCGATTTGAGGAACGTCTTGGCGGGAGAAAAATAAAGTTGTTCCCAATTGGAAATGTGCGCGGATCGGGGTATCTAGTTCACGGTCAACCAGGGATCGCAACGCGCGGGTCGGGCGGTGTCGTCCGACTCCCACTGCCGACCGAGCTGTGCGGCGGAAAGGGCGGTGGCGGACACTCGGTAGACCACCACCGGCGCCCGGCGCGCCCGCAACCACGCTAAGGTCTTGGCCGGCAGCAGGGATTCCATTTGTAGTGATTCGATGAGCCGCACGCCCTTACCCGGATCGGGGTTCGCGCGCCAAACCTGCGTCCAGCCCGCTTCGGCCGGGTCCGGCAACATCAACGCGCCTGCGCGACCGAGCGCTTTCTTTACCGCGTGCGGTCCGTTCATAAAATACAGCGCGCCTTGCGGAGGCGGGTCGCTGCGTACCCGGCGCGTGAGCGCGGGGCGATCGAGAAAGAAAAATGTGCTTACCCGCCGCGTCGCAAGATCCGTGTAAACAGGGGCGTCGTGTTCGCTGACCCAGTGCGCCAGCGCGCGGGCGCCGTAGGCGCGGTCGAAACCGCGCAGCGCGGTGACGAAGAGCCCGGTCGAGATGAGAGCGAGTCCGATGACCGCGACCGCCGGCCGAAACGAGCGGCTGCCGTACAACGCGCCGAGTCCGATTCCGGCGAGCACTGCGGCGCCGTAGGTGGAGACCAGGTAATACCGGGACAACACCTTGAATCCCAGGCCATATCCGATGAACAGAAAATGAATCAGCGCAAGCAGAACGAACAAGATCAACGCCGCCTTCTGTGGCGGTGAGACGCTGCGACGCAGAGCCAGCCACGAACCACCGACGACTGCGCAGATATATAAGACTGCAGTTCCTGCGTTCACCAGAGCGCCGAAAGGCGCGCTGAAGCCACGCGACATGGCCTCAGTCGTCATCAGTGTGCCGGCGGCCGGCGTGCAGTCGCCGTGCGCCAGGTCGGTGTGTAACCGGTACAGGGGATCGCCGGTGAACCCCGCATAGGCCAGAATCTCGCTGCCGGCGACGACCAAAAACCCCGCGCCCAGCAATATGTAGTGGCGGCGGGCAAACCGATAACCAAACACAAACAGTAACCCGTACAGCAATAACACGCTCGCGGACGTTTCGCGCGTCAGCCACGCGAGCCCGGCGGCGACGCCGGCGCCGAATAGCAGCCAGTGCGGCGTGGACTGCCGACCAGCGTGATAAAACAACCATACGGAGCCGGCGGCGAAAAAGAGTTCGGTCAATTCCGGGTTGGCGAGCGATGCACCATTGGCGAAGCCGGGAGTGACAGCCACCAGCGCGGCGGTGATCACCCCGGTAGCGCGATCGATGCCGCCCCTGACTGCCACATAGGTGATCAGCACCAGAGTGAAGAAATAGATCATCGTGGGCAGCACCAGGCTGATGTCGTTGGTGCCCCACAGCGAAAAACTGGCCGCGATCGGCAACACATGGGGAAGCCGCAGCGCCCAGTGGTTGGTGCCCACATGCGGACCTTGAGATACCCACTCCCCGGCGGCGATGGAGTACGGTAACGCGTCGACCCCGTGATAACCGCTCCAGCCGAGCCAGACCGAGAACGCCGCCAGTGCAAGTAGTGCGAGGCTGTCGATGAACGTGCCGGGAGCGCGTGCGACGTGACTCATGGTTGGGTCTTCAGCTCTGTGATAGCGAGTAATCCTCCGCGCATACGCAATGTCGAACCATTAGGGCTGTGCCGGGTGTGCGCGGATGTCGATGCTTCCGGCCGGTGAAATTATAGCGTCTCGTGATCGTAACATTATGTTTTTAAGTAGAATTCTCATACAGGGCACGGAAAATGTCACGCTGTGCGCCACACAGCGGCGCCTTGACCACTACGCATCGGGGCGCCGCGGCGCTGCGCATAGGGCGGATCCACGAACTCAGTCCTTCATCTGATAGCCGGTCTTGAATATCCACCAGACTAAGACGATGCAGATCGTGAGAAACACCGTGATCATGACCAGACTGGTGGTCACGGTAACGTCAGCAATCTCGTAGAAACTCCAGCGGAAGCCGCTGATCAGATACAGTACGGGGTTGAAGAGCGATACTGTCTGCCAAAGCGGCGGCAGCATGTTCACGGAATAGAAACTGCCGCCCAGAAATACGAGCGGTGTCACGATCAGCAGCGGAATCAGTTGCAGCTTCTCGAAGTTTTCCGCCCAGATTCCAATGATGAAGCCGAACAGGCTGAAGGTGACCGCAGTCAAAACCAGAAACAATATCATCCATATCGGGTGAGCGATGTTGAGCGGGACGAACAGACTCGCAGTGGCGAGGATAATCGACGCCAGGATAATCGATTTGGTGGCGGCTGCGCCCACGTACCCCAGTATGATCTCGAAATACGACACCGGCGCGGACAAGAGCTCATAGATAGTGCCGGTGAACTTGGGAAAGAAGATGCCGAACGACGCATTGGAGATGCTTTGCGTCAACAGCGACAGCATGATCAACCCCGGTACGATAAACGAACCGTAACTGACGCCGTCGATTTCGGTGATGCGTGAACCGATCGCCGATCCGAACACCACAAAATACAATGATGTCGAGATGACCGGCGAGACTATGCTCTGCAGCAGGGTGCGCCGGGTGCGCGCCATCTCGAAACGGTAGATGGCCTTGATGGCGTGGATGTTCATCGCGTTTCATTCACCAGGCTCACGAAGATGTCTTCGAGCGAACTCTGTTCGGTTTTCAAGTCTTTGAATTGGATGCCGGCCGCCGCCAAATCTTCGAGAAAATGGGTGACCGTTTCGCAGTCCTCATTGCTGTCGAAGGTATACGTCATGCGACCGCCGTTTGCCGCGAGCGAGACATTGTGGCGCGCGGCGAGCGCCTCCGGGACTGCGGCGAGATTTTGCCGCAGGTCGAGCACCAGTTCTTTCTTGCCGAGCTTACGCATGAGTTCGGCTTTTTCTTCCACCAGAATAATGCGTCCGTGATTGATGATCGCGATCCGGTCGGCGATAGCTTCGGCTTCCTCGATGTAGTGCGTGGTCAAAATGATCGTGACACCGGACGCGCGCAAGGCGTTTACCAACCGCCACATGTCGCGGCGCAGCTCCACGTCGACGCCCGCCGTGGGCTCATCAAGGAACAGGATGCGGGGCTCGTGGGACAATGCCTTCGCGATCATGACCCGCCGTTTCATGCCGCCGGACAGCTCCTTGATACGCGCGTTCCGTTTGTCCCACAGGGACAGGTCGATCAGAATTCTTTCGATATGACCGGGATCCGGGTGTTTGCCGAACAACCCGCGGCTGAAAGCCACTGTCGCGAGCACGGTTTCGAACGTTTCAGTTGCCAGTTCCTGCGGCACCAGGCCGATCAAAGAGCGGGTTTTCCGGTATTCGCTGATGATGTCGTAGCCGTCCACGGTGACGCTGCCGGCGGTCGGATTGATGATCCCGCACACGATGCTGATGAGGGTCGTTTTTCCGGCGCCGTTCGGACCCAGAAGCGCGAGAATCTCACCGCGGTGGATGGCGAGATCGACATTCTCCAGAGCGGTGAAGCCACCGGCGTAGGTCTTGGTCAAGTTGGAAATGTTTATCAAGGCAGACATGCGGTGCTGGCCCGTGTCGGTGTCAACGAAACCCGGAAGTATGACGCAGATCGCCGTGCCGGGCGAGGCGGAGCCTGGAGTCGTCGTCCGTGTGCCGCTGCCGGAACCGGTGTGCGGTGCGAAACGCCGGCCACTCCCTTCGCCAAGGGCGACCCACGACGAACCGCTCCGAAATTGGAATGACATCACCCTGGTGATACGGTACCCGACATGCAGGCCATGACGGGACCACGGAGGAGCCCATCGCGTTTGTAAACCCGTGCGCCGGTCGAGGAACGTTCGCGCGCGGTGAGAGCGCGGGATATTGCGCCGCGTTTCACGGCCGTTGCCGCTGGGGTCGGCGGTATTTTATGCTGCGCATTCACGCCTGCCAGCGACGGGACCCCGGCTATGGACAACAGCACCGCGCGAAGACTTACCGCACGTATTCGCAATATCCCGGACTTTCCCGAACCGGGAATCCAGTTCAAAGACATCACGCCGCTGGTCAAGCACCCGCCCAGCCTGCGGCTCGCGGTCGCCGAACTGATGCGGCCGTTTCGTGACGACGACATGACTGCGGTGGCCGGCATGGAGGCGCGTGGTTTCATTTTCGGTTCGCTCGTGGCGTGGGAACTCGACGTCGGTTTCGTACCGTTGCGCAAACCGGGCAAGCTGCCCTACGACATTCAGTCGGCCTCCTACGACCTGGAATATGGCTCTGCCGCGCTCGAGATTCATATCGATGCACTGGACGAGACGGACCGCGTGTTGTTGGTCGACGACCTGATTGCCACCGGCGGGACCGCGGCGGCTAGCGTGGCGTTGATCGAGCGGTTGGGCGCTGCGGTGGTCGGGTGCGCATTTGTCGTCGAACTCGAAGCATTGAAAGGCCGGGACCGCCTAGCCGGCCACACCGTACACAGTCTGGTAGGTTACTAAGCGGGCGCATGGGGTAGCGGAATATCGGGGGATCGCGTCGCCCCGAAATTTACACCCGTGTCGTTGATCCCGTCGTCCCCATCGACCTAGGGCAGGTACCGGGTAAAGTCGCGGTTCAGTCTTGTGACATTCCTCACAGCTTTCGCTGGCGCGTGCGGTCTACGATGAGTCTCTCCAGAACGCTTATGCGAAGGCGGGCATATGGAAGAACTCATGCTCACATTGCTGTTGTGGATCAATCAGAATACCGGCCTGAATTACGATGTGGATGACGGTTTGCCCGCCGTCGTGCGCCTCGAACAGCGGCAGCTCGCAAGGCAGATTCTAGAGCGCACAACGGGAGCGAGCGAGTTCAAATCCCTGGAGTCGGTGATCGTCGCGTATTACGACAACGAACACCGGACGATCTACCTCGGAGAGAGCATCGATCCCGATACCGTGTACGGAAAGTCCGCCTTGCTTCACGAGCTCGTCCATTTCGTCCAGTATCGGCAGGGCGTCGCCGACCGTGCGCCCTGCATCGCGGCCCTGGAACGGACCGCCTACCGGCTACAGGCGCGTTATCTACAAACGCACGGTCGCGAACCCCCGTTCGACGAATTCAGTGTCGCCGTGCGCAGCCTCTGTCAAACGCGTTAAGGCCGGATAGATTTATTTCTCGCGCTTAGGTATTTACATTACTCACCTCCGGTCCTGTTAGGGCTTTGGCCCGGCGAGAAAATACGGCAAGAAAATGGATCTGTCCCCCTTTCGATGAGAGTTGCGGACCATCTGGTACGAACATTGGCGGAGATCGGCGTTTCGAAGATCTTCAGCCTGTCCGGCAACCAGATCATGCCCATTTACGATGCCTGTATCGATGCACAGATCGAGATCGTGCATACCCGGCACGAGGCGGCGGCGGTGTTCATGGCCGACGCCTGGTTCCAGCTCACCGGGACCCTCGGCGTGGCACTGGTAACCGCCGCGCCCGGCTTCGCCAACGCACTGGCACCGCTGTACTCGGCGCGCTGCGCCGAGAGCGCCGTTTTACTGTTAAGCGGCGATTCCCCCGTGAAGTTGGACGACCGCGGCGCCTTTCAGGAGCTGGATCAGAAAACGATATCCGGTCCCTTGACCAAACTGTCGATCCGCTCCGCGAATGCCACGTCGGTGGGGTCAGACCTCGCACGCGCGGTGCGCGTCGCGCGTTCGGGACGCCCCGGTCCGGTGCACCTGGCGCTGCCCTTCGATGTGGTCGACGAATCCTTGGGAGAGGGGGGCTTTTGCCCTGCGCGCGACCAGTTCGAGCCGGTCATCGACACGCCGAATCCGGAACTGATCGCACGAATCGGCGCAACGATGGCGCGGGCGAAACGGCCGGTGGTGATCACCGGTCCGACACTGAGTGCCACGCGCGCGGGTGATCTGCCGGCCCGACTCGGCGAACAACTGGCGGTTCCGGTGCTCTGCATGGAGAGCCCGCGCGGGCTCGCCGATCCGTCCCTGGGCGACCTCGGGCGCCTCATCCGTGAGGCCGACCTCGTGTTCTGTTTGGGTAAACCGATCGATCACACCCTGTACTTTGCAAAGACACCGACGTTTGACGCTGACTGCCGTTTTCTGGTCGTCGATCCGGAGACCGCCCTCCTCGAGCGCGCGAAACGTGCGCTCGGAAGCCGTGCGCTGCTCCTCGAGCAGGCCGATGTCGGGGTGCTGGCGGCAACACTGTGCGAACCCGGACCCGAGATCGGCGTTCGAGCCCAAGAGCGTCGCGCATGGCGAGCCAGGTTCGCGCGTGCGATCGCCGCGCGCGCGGTGGACGCGACGGACCACGCAAGGGAAAGCGGTATCCACCCGGCGGTGCTCGGTCGCGCCGTCCAGCGAGTCTTGGCTGCCGCCCACGACCCCATTCTGATTTGCGACGGCGGCGAATTCGGTCAATGGGCGCAGGCTTGCGTATCCGCACCGACACGCATTATTAACGGCACGTCCGGCGCGATCGGCGGCGCGTTGTGTTATGGCATCGCGGCGAAAATGTGCCGCCCCGACGCGACGGTCATCGCGATGATGGGGGACGGTACCATCGGGTTTCATCTGGCCGAGTTTGAAACCGCGTTGCGTTGTCGCAGCCCCTTCATCACGGTGGTCGGTCACGACGCGCGCTGGAACGCAGAAGTGCAAATCCAACTCCGCGACTACGGCGTCGATCGCCGGTTCGCCACCGATCTCCTCGAGACGCGTTACGACCTGGCCGTCGAGGGTCTGGGAGGCTACGGGGAGTGGGTAGGCGACGCGGGAGACCTCGAGGGCGCCTTCAAGCGTGCTTTGGACAGCGGCTTGCCCGCCTGTATCTGCGTTCCCATACAACCCCTGCCGGCCCCCGGAGGGACGGGCCATTGAGCGGGTGTCGGCTGCCGGGCTTGGCGGCCTGCGGCTCGCACAACGATATGCCGCACCGCGCGATACGCCTGCCGCTGTCCCGATCCCCGGCCGGGACGACGCCGCTACACAGCTTCGATCTCCACCAGGCTGTCGAAGACCCGCGGCGCGTGACCCATGTCGGCGAAATCAGCCGACGACACCACGTTTGCCGTGCCATTGTTCAACTGCCGCCAGTAACCGAGTGTCGACACCACCAGTCCCGGACTCACGTCGTCGGTGATTTGCGCGAGGGCTTCGTAACCGCCGCGGTCGTTGAACACCCGCACCCGATCGCCGTCCTGGATATTGCGCGCGCGCGCATCGTCTTCACTGATGAGCACGAACTGCTCACCTTGCCCTTTGATCTTGTGCTCCATATTGGCGTAGCAGGAGTTCAAAAACCCGTGACTCTTGGGGGCAATCACGTTCAACGGATATTTCGCGGCCAACTCCGGATTGGTATCCGGCGATTCCTTGGACGGCACGTAGTCGGGCAGCGAATCGAGAGGTTCGTGATTCGGCTGCATGTCCTCGTACATCTGCCGCATCGGCGGCACGACGAAGTTGCCGTCGGCCGCCGCTTGTGAAAACAGCTCGCATTTGCCCGACGGCGTGGGGAAGTGGCCTTCCCGGTGCGGCGCACGGTCGTCGGGTGTACCAATGTTCAGCCGCGCGAAACCGTGCTCGCGCAGGTGCTCGAGGTCGAAACCCTGGCAGGCCGGCGAGTCCCAGTCGATGAAGTGCGCCAGGCACTCGGCGTCGGACCATTTGAATCGTTCTTCGGTAAACCCCATCCGCGCCGCGAGGCGCCGGAAGATCTCGCCGTTGGACAAGGCCTCGCCCGGCGCGTCCACACAATGGGTGTTGTACGTTAGATAATTGTGTCCCCACGATAGGATGATGTCTTCCATTTCCGCGCCCATCGCCGCCGGCAGGACGATGTCCGCGTAGGCCGCGGTATCGGAAATGAAGTGTTCCGCTGAGACCATGAACAGGTCATCGCGCTTGAGGCCTGCAACGATCTTGTCTCCCTCTGGCGCCTGCGTCACCGGATTGGAGTTCCAGCACATCATGGACATGATCGGTGGATCGAGCGACATTTCCCCGGTCAGCGCACGGCCGATCTGCAGGTTGTTGATGACCCGCGTACCGTTCGGGATGAAGTCCGGCCGTGAGATCACGTCGAACTTATACGGATGCTCCCAGAACGTCATTTGGTACACGCCGCCGCCCACTTCGCGCCAGGCGCCGGTCAGCGCCGGAAGACAGCAGATCGCGCGGATCGCCTGCCCGCCGCCCCAGTTCCGTTCCACCGCCACGCCGATGCGAATCGCCGCCGGGTTGTTGGCGGCGAACTCGCGCGCCAGGGTACGGATGTCTTCGGAGGAGACGCCGGTGATCGGGGATGCCCATTCGGGGGTGCGTTCCTGAGCGCGTTCCGCCAGCTCGTTGAAACCCACCGTATGGTTGTCGACATAATCGCGGTCGATCAGGTCTTCCGTAATGATCGTGTTGATCATCGCCATCGCCAGCGCGCCGTCGGTGCCGGGACGGACGCGGATATGCCAGTCCGCCAATTTGGCGGTGCGCGAACGGTAGGGGTCGATCACCACCACCTTTGCGCCGTTCTTTCTACCGTCCTCGACGAAACGCCAGGCGTGCACGTTTGTGCTGACGCTGTTGCAGCCCCAAATGACAATGTATTTCGAATGTACGAAACTTTCCGGATCCACACCGCTGGTGGGCCCGTTGGTCAGCAGCCAGGCGGTCGCCGAACCCTCACCACAGAATGTACGTTCGCACACGGTGGCTCCGAGCCGGTTGAAGAACGCATCACCGCCGTTCAAACCGTGGATCAATCCTTGATGACCCAGGTAGCTGTAGGGAATGATCGCCTCAGGGCCGTACTCATCGATAATCGCCTGCCAGCGCGTGCCGATTTCGTCGAGCGCTTCGTCCCACGAGATGCGCGTGAATTGTTTGGCGCCCTTCGGTCCCGAACGGCGCAGCGGGTACAACGCGCGGTCGGGGTGATAATGGCGCTTTTCATAATCTTTGAGTTTGACGCACAAACCGCCGTGAGTCATCGGGTGATCTTTGTTGCCTCGCACGCGAGCGAGCTTGCCGTTTTCGACTTCGAAGACCATCGAACAGGTGTCCGGGCAGTCGTGGGGACAACCGCCGTAAAAAGTCTCTTTCATTTGTGCAGACATGTGTGCGCCTCCTGTTCCGCGAGCAACGCGGCTGGTGGCTGCCACTATAAACCGTTTCTCTGCGCGGGTTGAGTCCCGCTCATCGAATCATGACTGGTACGGGCCGCGGATTGGCTGTGCAAGGGGTGGGCACTATTTCCTTTCGTGGGGTAAGGTAAATCGCGCCTGTATCGAACGTGCCTTCGAATGAAGCAGGCGGCCGCGGGCGGACAGCCCCGCCAGACGCCTGCGTGGTTGTCCGCTAACGCCCCGCTCGGCGCCGGCACCCCGCCCGCAGCGTGTCGGGGTGCACATTGAGCAAGCTTACTTGATTTTGCCTTTGCCCTTCCCGCCGCCGCGGCCGTGCGCCATTCCCTTGCTGCGCCCGCGCCCGGTGGTGACCGCGACTTTGCCGGACCCCTTGCCGGTGTGCATGCGGCCACCTTTGCCGTGTCCGCCGCCCAACGAGCGACCGGCGCCCCCGGTGAGGCCTTTTCCGCGCCCGGCACCGATTGCCGCCTGGGCGCCCGAACCGGTGGTCACCACCGTCGTGTCGGTGTATCGCCGGGGTCCGCCGACTGCGTTGCCCTTGCCGCCGCGACGATCGGATACCCCCGCCGCTTTGGTACCCTTGTCGCTGCCGCCGATGTACACCTGGCGCCCGTTGCCGGTGGTAATCACCAAATCGGAAGACGCGCCACCTTTTTGGGTTCGTCCGACCGATGTTGCACCGCTGCCGGTCGAGGACTTCGCTTTCGTGACGGTCGGATGACTGATGCGGTCGGCAGGGTGTACCGCGGTGGTCCCGTCAGCGGAAATTCCATCACCGACCTCGCCGGCGGTGACTCCAGAGGTTTCCGACCCGGTGTCGTGTGGCCGGTATCGGCCGCTCACCAGTTCGCCGAGATTCTTCACGTCGTCGGGGATCGCGCCCGCGTCCTGCATGTCTTTGAAGAGCGGCCCCCAGCCGGTGCCCTGCTTGGCGACGGCAATCTCGTCGAGGGTCCAGTTGGCGCCGCCGGAACCGTCGGCGGTCGATGCGGTGGTGCCGCCACCGGTACCGGTGGCGGTTTGTGTGGATTGCGCGTCGAACAGTGACTTGGCGATTTTTTGGTTTCCCGGCGACAGCCGCGCATAGGGGCCGTCGGGTGCCGGTGCGTCGCCGCGGGTCGTAGTGTCTCCGCCGTGGTCCATGTCGGTGAGTTCCGCGGCGCCCTCATCGCCGTTGGTGGTGCCATCGCCCAGGGTGACGGTGGGGTTTTCCGACGTCCCGTCGCTCGGTCGGTATCGGCCGCTCACCAGTTCGCCGAGATTCTTCACGTCGTCGGGGATCGCGCCCGCGTCCTGCATGTCTTTGAAGAGCCGCCCCCAGCCGGTGCCCTGCTTGGCGACGGCAATCTCGTCGAGGGTCCAGTTGGCGCCGCCGGAACCGTCGGCGGTCGATGCGGTGGTACCACCGTCACCGGCACCGGTGGCGGTTTGTGCGGATTGCGCGTCGAACAGTGACTTGGCGATTTTTTGGTTGCCGGGTGAAAGTCGTGCAAACGGCCCATTGGGTAGCGGTCCGTCATTCGCGGTTCCGTTCGTTGCAGTCTCTCCCCCACTGCCCGTGGTGGTAACCTCTACAATACTGTCGTCACCGAGCGTACCGTTGCCGAGCGTCACGGCGGAGCCGGTGTCCGGGCCGGACCCGTTCAAAGTCAGCGTACCGGAAGACGGCGACGCGTCGTCGCTCGATCCAAGGGTCTGTGCCGCCGCGGTGCCGGCGACGAGCATGACGGTGCACAACAGGAAGGGTGATAGTTTCATAACGGTAAGACCTCGTCGTGTCCACCCGCATCCGGTCTCGGACGCAGGTGGGGGAATGGTTACTGCGGTAGATTCTGCGCGGTCTGGATAATGATCTCCGTGGCCGTGGCACTGTCGCGGAAAATACCTCCGTCCTTTTTTGCCACCACGCGCATACGCGTCGTTTTCGGCGTGAGTTGTTCCAGCTCCACCTGAATGTGCCGGTTGGAGGCGGCCGCCAGAATCGAGTATCCGGTGTCGGTCTTTTGTTTTTGTTCGACGCCGATCTCCATCTCTTTCAGGCCCGCCAGCGTTGCGGATTCCACGTTGTCGATGGGCGCGGTGAAGGTTTTGTAGGCGATGCCGCTCAGCGTGTGGTCCACGCCCACCGAACCGGCAATACCGCCGGCAGTCAGCGCGATCGCGGCGCACCCGGGGAGCGACGCCAGTACCCACACCGTCAGGATCAGTCGCTGTGGCCTCGGGTGTTTGAAAAATGCGAACAAATGGGAAAAACACATGGCTTCCTGCACCTCGAAATTGGCGAATCGAGATTGTCTTGACACCCCGCTTGTAGCGGTTCACTGCCCCCTTCAATCAATGTAGCAGAGCCGTCCGGGGCAATACGCCGAGTGTCTGTTAAAAAGTACCGTTGGTCTCCATGTTGTGGACGCCGGTGGCGCACCGGAAACGCCAATCCGGGGTCCGGGCGGCGTACGGGCGCCCCCAGGTCTCGACCGGGCGTCTCACCGGGAACTTCCTGCTTGTGCCCGGTCTGAACGGTTACCCCCTGTGACAACCCGAGCAGATCTTGATGAAAACACCGTTACTGGCGCTGGCCGCACTCCTGTTCGCCGCCACCGTTTGGGCCGGCAAACCACCGGTGTTTGCGACCGCCGAGGGCGCGCTGCGCGGTTACGATCCCGTCGCGTATTTCACCGAAAGCAAACCGGTCCCGGGCAGCGACCGCTACGCGTTCGAGTGGCAAGGACAGACGTTCAAGTTCGCGAGCCCGAAACACCGCTCGCTGTTTGTCGCGAACCCTGAGAAATATGCGCCGCAATACGGCGGTTACTGCGCTTACGCGGTCTCCGAAGGTTACACGGCGAGCACCGTGCCCGACGCGTGGCGCATCGTGGACGGCAAGTTGTATCTCAACTACAGCGCCTCGGTTCAGAAGGTGTGGAGCAAGGACATTCCCGACCGTATCCGCGCAGCGAACCGGAACTGGCCGGGTGTTCTCGAGTAGGCGACTGCCCGACCGTCATGCACGCGCATACGGCGCGGTGATCCGCCCTCGCTAACCGGTTTCCAAACGGATCAGCAACAGCGACAAAGTCAGCGCCGACAGCGCGGTGGATACGACGATCACCGCGCTCGAGCGCGCCACGAACGTCCGGTATTGTTGCGCCAGTACAAACACCGGTACGCCGCAGGGCAGGGCGGCCTGCAGAACCGCGACCGCCGGCAGAATTCCCTCCAGGGCGAACACGTGGTACGCCAGCCACCACGTGATCAGCGGGTGCAATAACAATTTGACGCTTACCAGCCAACCGATCTCGGCCATGTCCCCTTTCACGGTGCACCCGGCGATGAACAGCCCCGCGGCGAATAACGCGCACGGAATGAACGCACCGCTCAATAGCTCGCAGAAGGCGACCACGGGACCGGGCAACGCGATGGCGGCGGCCGATACCCCCAGGCCCGCAGCGGTAGCGAGCAGCACCGGAATCCGCATGACGCTCGCCAGCGCGGTGATGAGTGCGCCGCGGCGCGCGCGGTGCTGATCGATTTCCGCCACGACAATGGCGATTGGCATGAACACCACCCCGGTGATGACTGCGCCGATAATGCCCGGGACCAACGCGTCCTCACCGAACAACACCAGGAGCAGAGGTAAACCGATATAGGCGGTGCTGGAAAACATCGCCGTCAAGCCGTGCAGACCTAACGCGGTTAGCGTGTCGGGAAACGCCATGCGCGCAACCGTCATACTGATCACCGCGGTGGCCAGCATTCCGCCCCCCAGCGCGCCCAAAAACGGCCAGTTGAAGAACTCCGCGACCGGTACGCGCGACAAGGAGACGAAAGCGAGCGCCGGCAGCGATACCACGAACACAAAGCGGCTCAGTATTTCGCTCGCGCCGTCGCGCAACACGTTGAAACGACGTGCCAGGTAGCCGCCGAGCATGATCGCGAACAAAGGCAGAATGATGTCGAGGGTAGCGGTATTCAGGTGGTGGTTTCCGGTGTGAGATGACGAGCGGCGATCGGCCACGGATCCGGCCGGCTGCTCGAGACGGCCACTGTAACCGAAACCGTCGCGGAAAGATATTTCCGCACTGCGCGAAAGGCGCGGTGCGACTGCGGTGAACCCTCGCCGCGACGCGACGAACACCGCTGTGCCGGCGTTCGTCCTAAGTGTTCCACCACTCGCGCGAGATTTAGCGGGATCTGGAGCCCTTGGGGTAAGCTATATACACCGCCTAACAACGCGTGTCTTTCCGATCTCCACCACAGTGTCACGGAGAGTCGCAATTTGCTTGACGAGTACACACAGTCGCAGGGCCCGGAGCAGCGTACCTGGCGCGCGTTGGGCGTAGCGTGGAAAGCGGTGGGCAACGCGAGACGGGCCGTCGCTGGCGTTTCTTTCGCACCGCGAAACGTCGCGCTCATTCTCGGCAGCAGCAGGGGAGGCACGACTTTGCTGCATACGCTGTTGAGTCATCATCAAAACGTTGTGTCCCTGGATGGAGAACACACACCGTTTTACAAGCTGGTGGGACTCACGTACCCACGGTTGAGATCAGACCGAGTCGAGCCGGACTACCCGCTAGCGCGACGGCAATTGCTCCGGTTGATCGCCGCGTTCGTTGCCAGACCTTGTGACGACCTGAGCGTCGACGACTGGATAGATCGGTTTCTCCTGCGGTTGCCGTTACAGTCCTGCGATCGTTTTCACTACCACGAAATCCGACATCGCCTGGCAGGGGCTCGCAGTGAGGCGGAGTTGGTCGCTCGCTTGAACGCCGTGTTGCGGTACTACGGCCTGGATACAGTGTACTACGATTGCGATTCGGTGTTCGTCAACGAACGGCCGCGAGCGGCGCCGGCACCGCGCTTTGAAACGGTCGAGGAACCGCCATACGTGCTGCCGGGCCTGTACCGAACGACGCCGTCCGACGCCGACCTGGACACCAAGGTAGTGGTGCTGAAGGCGTCGGTGGATGCTTACCGGATCGCTTGGTTGACCCGGTTGTTCAGCGATTCCAGGCTCACCTTTATTCATGAGGTCCGGCAGCCGGCCGACAGCATCAATGGCCTCATGGACGGTTGGCGTACAACGCGTGGATTTTATTCTCATCGGGTAGGCGGCCTGTCGATATCGGGATACAGCGAGCGGCACCCGCTCCACCGAGATCTGTGGTGTTTCGATCTGCCTCCCAACTGGGAAGCGCAGCGCAATGAATCGCTGGAGTTCGTCTGTGCGAACCAGTGGGCGCAGGCACATCGCCATATCCTCGACAGCTTGCCCGGGGAGAGAGTGTTTCGAATTCGCTTTGAGGATCTGACTGCGAGTGCCGATCGCCGCCGGTGCGTGATCGATCGGCTATGCGGCCTTCTCGGTATCGGCGACGGGGGGGCTCTGTTCCGGCGTACAGTCAGTCGCATGCCGGTGGTCATGGCGACCGAGCTGCCCCACGCGAACCGCTGGAAACGTCGGGAAGGGAAGATCGCCGACGCCATACGCCGCATAGACCCGGACCTGATTCGCGAACTCGACGAAGGTGGGACGTGGACCTGAAGACGTTTACCGCCTACGGCGGCGGCGACTGGCATCGGATACAGCGCAGCACGACTTTTCGTGAGGAAAGAGAGGCCAGCGTAATCTGGCGACGCGGCGGCTACAATACGGAATACGCGCCGCTGCGTGCAGCGGTCCTGCGAATGCCGGGCGATGAAATTGCGCGTATCGAAGATGCGGACGGCGTCCAGTTCCTTCGCCGCCCCGATCCGAGCGCGCTCAACGAGGAGCTGACGGCGCTCGCCGACATCTATCGGGCCGCTGGGGTCGATGTGCATTATTTGACCGCGCGCGCCGACAAGCCCAACTTGCTGTACCTACGCGAACTGTTCTTCGCCACACCGGATCTCACGTTCCTGGCCCGCCCCGCCACCGACGTGCGCGCCGGTGAAGAGGTTGTGGTGGCGAGGTTGCTGGCGGAGTTGGGTATACCCATGCACGCCGTGACGCGCGGCGTGTTCGAGGCCGCCGACGCGGTTTTTCTGCGTCCGAATCGGCTCGTATTCCGGCACGGTAATCGTTCCTCCGTCGAGGCGCTCGACGAGGTGCTGGTCAACTCGAGCGACCACTTGAAGGTCACGGGCCGGTACCGGTGGTCCGGCGACGCGACCCAGCATTTACTGGCGGTGCTGCAGGTACTCGATCATGACCTCGCAGTGATGCGAAGACTGGCGCCCGAGGAGCTCATTCAAGAGGTGACGCGGCAAATCGGTGAAGTCTTCTTTCTCGAAGAAACGCACGAGGTCACGCATCTTCAAGCCATGAACGTGACGATTCTTGGACCGCGCCGGGTCGTGATGCCCGATGACTGTCCGCGCACACGGAAGATTTACGAGGCGCACGGCGTGGAGGTGGTCGAGGCGCGGGTGGCGGAGTTACGCAAGGGCGCGGGCGGCATCGGATGCGCCACCGGGATCCTCGCCCGCGATATCGTGGACGCGTCGACGGCTTGGGACTGATGCGCATGCTTGCCGATGTCCGGTACCCCTCCTACGCGCGGCACGGTCCGTTCCGTGCCGGCGGAAGCACGCCGTGAGCGACCGTATCGACGCGGCGGTGACGGCGCCGTTGACTTTCATGCAGGAGCAGATCTGGCTGTTCTCGCGCTTGCGACCCGACGTGCCCGCCTACAATACCCAACTCGCGGTGCGCGCGACCGGCGATCTCGACCTCGATACGCTCACCCAATCGCTCGAACACATCGTCGCGCGGCAGGATGCCTTGCGAATGGTCGTCCGCACGGACTCCGGTGAGCCGCACCAGGTGATCAAACCGCTTGCTTCGATACGCCTGCAACGAATGGACTATAGCGGCTTGGACTCCGGTGAGTGCGAGCACCAACTGCGTCTGTATGCGCGCCGCCAGGCGCGCTTGCCGTTCGACCTCGAGCGCGGTCCGCTGTTTCGGTTTGCAGTGGCGCGCGTGTCGGAGTGCCAGCATGTGGTCATCATCACCGTCCACCATTTGGTGTTCGATGGTTGGTCGGGCGAGGTCTTTCTGGGTGAATTGTTCGACTACTATGACCGGCTCACGCGTGGCGTCGCCCTGCCGGCGGCGCCGCCGGTGCAGCGATTCGCCGAATACGCGCGCGCGACGCGCAGTGCGAAGCACGATGAGGAAGTGGAGCGAAGTCTCGATCACTGGCAGCAACGCCTTGCGGGGTCCGTCCCCCTGGATCTGCAGACCGACTATCAGCGACCGCCGGTACAAACGTTCAACGGCGCACAGTTAGAATTTCACCTGCCGCGGGCGCTCACCGGGTCGCTGCAGTCGGTCGCCAACGACGTCAACACGACCTTGTTCCAGGTATTGTTGGCCGCGTTTAATGTATTGTTGTACCGCTATACGAATCAACGCGACATCGTTGTGGGCTGTCCGGCAGCCGGGCGCCGAAACGCGGACCTTGAAGCGGTCATTGGGTGCTTTATCGAAACCATCGCGGTGCGCACCCAGCTCTCCCCGTTGCTGGGTTTCCGCGCATTGCTGGAGCGCCTGGGTACGGCGTGGTTTGCCGACCTCGATCACGCCCACGTTCCCTTTGTTCGAGTGCTGGAGCGGATCGGTGCGCGGCACGATTCGAGCCGCCCTGCGGGATATCAAGTACTGTTTCAGTTACGCAACTACCCGCGAACCCCGGATCGTGCCGATACCCTCAAATGGGAGCGGCTCTCCTTCAATAACAAGGGTTCTGCGATCCTCGATTTGATCCTCGAGATCACGCCGGAGCCCGATGGTTTGGCCGGCGTTTTCATCTACAACAGCGATTTGTTCGAGATCGCTTCGATCCGGCGTTTGGCGCGGCATTTTCGTACCCTGCTGGCCGGCATTGCGTCACACCCGGACCGTGCACTCGCCGAGTTGCCGCTCATGGAGGAAGAAGAGTGGCGCAGCGTCGTGATGGAATGGAACGATACCGCTGCGCCCTATCCGCGTGACGCCGGTATCCATGAGCTGTTCGCGGCACAGTGCCGTGAGACGCCGGATTCCATCGCCGTCGTCGACGGCGTGCGCCAATGCACTTACACAGCTCTCAACCGTCGTGCCGATAACCTGGCACGGGAGCTCGTCGCCGCCGGTATCGGGGTCGGCACCCTGGCGGCGTTGTGCGTCACACGGAGTCTGGAAATGGCGGTCGGGATACTGGGTATTCTCAAGTCCGGTGCGGCGTACCTGCCCGTGTCCCCGGGTCTGCCGGCGGAACGGCTCCGTTTCCTACTTACCGACTCCGGGGTTGGTGCGCTGGTGACTGAGGCGGCGCTGCGCGAGCGTTTCGACGTCGCGGTTCCGGTGTTCTGTCCCGCCGACGACGACGCCGGCGATTCGCCGTCGCCCGCGCCGGCGGTGACCGCCGACGACCTGGCTTACGTGATCTATACTTCCGGCTCCACCGGCGCCCCAAAAGGCGTCATGCTCACGCACCGCGGGCTCGTCAACCACAATCTGGCGCTGGGTCGCGTTTTCGATCTCGGCCCCGGTGACCGGCGCTTGCAGTTTGCGGCGCTGGATTTCGATGTCGCGGTGTCGGAAGTGCTGACGCCGCTCGTTTTCGGCGCGGCGATCGTCCTCTGGCCGCCGGACCGGGATCCGGACCCCGGCAGTGTGCTGCAGTTCGTCGAAGAGCAGGGTATCACGATCGTGGGCTTGCCCACCGCCCTGTGGCATGAACTGGTGGGGTATTTGCAGGCCGGTGTGCACCTGCCTGAATGTTTACACACGGTGGTCACCGGCACCGAGGCCGCCAGCGGAAAGCGGTTACGTGAATGGCGGTCGCTGGTGGGCGATCGTGTTCGCTGGATCAACGCGTACGGTCCCACCGAGGCGTCGATTTCGGCGACGCTTTACGAGCCTACCGCCGACCAAGAGCCCGCCGGGACCGGTCACGTCCCCATCGGTCGGCCGATCGCCAATACGCGAATCTATATTGTCGACGAAAATCTGCGCCCCGTTCCGGTGGGCGTACCGGGCGAGTTGTGTATCGCCGGCGACGGTCTGGCGCGCGGTTACTTGAACCGGCCGGATCTGACCGCATCGCGGTTCCCGCACGGACCGTTTGTGTTTGCGGATGAGGACCGGCTCTACCGTACCGGCGACCGGGCTCGCTTCCGGGATGACGGCATTATCGAGTTTTTGGGGCGGCTCGACGGGCAGATAAAAGTCCGCGGTTTTCGGGTGGAGATCGGGGAAGTCGAGGCGTGTCTGACCGCCCACGACGCGATCGAGGAGGTCGCCATCACCGCCCCGTACACGCCGCAGGGGGTACGGGAGTTGGTGGCTTACGTTGTCGTGCGGAATGGCGATCGGCCGCCGACGTCCGCCGACTTGCGCCAATTTCTCGGCGCACGATTGCCTCGCTACATGATCCCGAGCGGCTTCACATTTCTGGGGGTGTTGCCGCGCACCCGCAGCGGAAAGGTGGACTATCAGGCGCTGCCGGCGTCCGCACGCGGTACGACGCCGGGCGACACGGTACCGCAGTCGGCGCTCGAAAATGCGTTGATGAACATTTGGCGCGACGTGTTAAATAGCGACCAGATCGGGCGGCACGACGATTTCTTCGATATCGGCGGGCACTCGCTGGCCGCGATGCGCATTCTGACGCGTCTTAAGGACGAGCTGGGGTTGGTCGTGCCGCTGCGCGTGATTTACCGTGACGCCACGGTGGCGAATCTGGCAGCGACACTCGAGGCGATGCGCGCGGGGCACGCACCCTTCGTGCCGGCACCGCACTGAACGCGTCCCCGCTACCGCGACCTTCGATGCGCGCGGCCACGCGGCGACCGGGTTCAACGAGTGCGCGGACAGAATTCGCCCCGGCGGGCAGCCGGTGCAGACGAAACAGCGACGCCGCGACGGGCTGGGGCGCGCAAGCGCGACGGCGCGCGGTATGTATCGCCACGAGTCGCCGGTGCCCGCTCGACGGCGGGTATATCCTATGAGCGCGGCTCGTCCGATTGGTGGGCGCGGGGCGCTCGACCGCGGCTGGTTGCGAGTGCTTCTCGCCACTGTGAGCGCCGTACTGGTCGCATTGTGTCACCCGGATCCGGGTTTCGGTATCCTCGCGTGGGTTGCTTTGGTACCGCTGTTGACGGCGGTCCACCACAGTACCGGGCGCGCCGGCGCGCTCGTCGGCGCGTGGTTCGGCGTGGTCCACGCCTTCGGCACATACCGCTGGATCTTCGAGATCGACGCATTCAATTTAACCCACGCGCTTATCCTGAGCGCGTACCTGTCGATCTACTTCAGCGTCTGGGGAGCGATCGCCGCGGTATTGTCCCACCGCCGGGCGCCGGCGTTCATCGTCGGTGTCTCCAGTGCCTGGATTGTGGTCGACTATCTGCGCGCCCACGCCGGGTTCCTGGCCGCCCCGTGGGCGACACTCGCGCATTCGCAGGCCGAGTTCCCAGTCGCGCTCCAAATTGCCGCCGTCACCGGAGAATACGGGATCAGCGGACTGATTGTGCTGGTGAACGCCGCGTTGGCCGTTCTCCTGCTGCGCAGTCCCGGGAGTGTGCGCGCCGCTGCGTTCGTCGTCACCGTGTGGACGTCGGCCCTGGCCTACGGCGCGTTGGCCCTACGCGCCCCGCCAGCGGATGAGCGTCTGCGTGTGGCGGTGGTGCAACCGGCCTTCACGGTCGCGGAACTGCACCGGATACGGAAACCCCACCAGCGCTACGCGCGTCTCCAGGCGCTGTCACGCGCGGCGACGGCAGAGCCGGTCGACTTGCTGGTGTGGCCGGAAAGCGCGATTCCCGATGTCGGCGCGAACCGCAAAATCAAGGATCGATTGCTACGCTTGGCGCGCGACCTTGGCGCGCCGCTGATCGTGGGTAGCGCGGCGGTGGAGAAATTTCGCGCCCCGGATGATCCGGCGCGTATCCAAACTCGTGTCCGCAACCAGGCGTTTTTGATCGACCCCGAGCAGCCGGGCGTGCCGCCCTACGACAAGCAGATACTGGTCCCGTTCGGTGAATACGTACCGCTGGCGGATTTCATTACCTGGCCGCGCCACCTGCTCCCGGAGCCGTTCCACACGCAGCCCGGGGACAGTCACCGAATCTTTCTTCTGGCGAGGCGGGTCCCGGTGACGCCATTCATCTGTTGGGAGAGTTTGTTCGCCGATCTGTTTCGGCCGGCGGTACGTGCCGGTGCGCGTCTGGTCGTGCAATTGACCAATGACAACTGGTTCGGAGCGACCGGCCAGCCGCGCCAGCACAACGCCGCCTCCGTGCTGCGCGCCGTCGAATACCGGGTCGCCACCGTTATCGCCTCCAACACCGGACCCTCGGCAGTTTACGACGACCGCGGGCGGCGTGTGGGTCCATCGACCGGGTTGTTCGAATCCACTTGGCTGCACGTCGCCGTGCCGCTGGGCCGGGGCGACAGTGTCTACGCCCGGTACGGGGACTGGTTGGTTGCTCTGGCGGCCGCCGCTCTTGCGTCACTGGCGGCGCTCGGCAGTAAGCGGCACACACCCCGATCCGGATGAACCGTCAACGCCGCGCCACCGACTCAGGGATAGGCATTACAACCCGAGGGAGGTCGTTATGGTTGGTTATCGGTGGATCGCGCCCGTTACTGTGGCGCTCGCTCTATTGTGGCACGGAGTCGCCGGTGCGGTGACCCTTGATCGTGAGGGTAAGCTACCCCCGCCGCCGTACTACACCTGTCACAACAGTTTTGACTTCAAAGGCGCGGGCGGTAAGCCGTATTTCGAGATCCAGCTCGAGGCTTGGTGCGGGGCGCATCCCGCCGACGGTATTCCGGGTTGGACCCCGGTTGATTGGAAACGGGTCGCGATTTTTGGTCGCTACAACTACGACACCGGCGTGACCGAAGAGCAGGTCTGGCTGGGGCCGGACGTGCTGCTCGAAGTCAGTATGACCTGCAGTGCTAATCCCTGGGCCCACTTCCCGGATTGCTCGTTGACGCAACCGGTGGTGAACAACACGCATACGGTGGTCAACGGGCCGTTCCCGGTTTCCGCATACCGCATCCCGCACTCGCTGCGCACGTCGCTCGAAAACTGGGAACAAACGCCGTCAACGGAATCGTTACTCGCCGACTTCGACCCCCTGGGCGGGCCGCAGCCCGCGCCCAAGGTGAAGGTCGTAAGCCCGACAACATTCCCGGTGCAGGTGTTTCCCGAAAACGCCACCGGTTTCGAACTCGATGTCGATTCCACCAGCGGCGACAATAACGCGATGGTGCCGGCGACCCTCGAAATCGAGTGGCATCAGCTCGAAGAAACCCCGACGGTGGTCGGGGATATCGCTATGCCGGCTGACAAGACCCACTGGTGGCAGCCGTTGTCGTTTCCGGCGCCGACCTTGGCGCAGTGGTCCGATTTTCCGCTGTCGCTCGCGAATTACTTCGCCGGCAAACCGGGCCATTACAAAGTGCGCGTGCGCGGGAAGTTCATTGACGACGGCTGGTCCAGCGAAGTCAAGTTCCAGATCGGCGATCCGGGATTCGATCTGCCGCAGAGTGAACAGACCATCATCGCGGCCGCCGAGGCGTTCAAGCTGCTGACCTCGCCGCTCGACACCGGTAACAACGGTGACGGCGCTCGGTTGCTGTCGGTCGCGCCGGGACACTTCAATGCGAAGGCCATGAATCGTGCTAAAGGCAAGGGAGCGACACCCGCAGGCCAGTGGTCGGCAACGACGATCGACATGTCCCGGCGGCGATCGCTGGCGCGCCCTGCGGCCCCGGCGCTCGGGGCGTCATCGAAGGGTGTGACGAAGGCGCCGTTGACGACGCGGTCTTTGACGAGCGCGACCGAGCACCGAATTTCCCCCGTTCCCCGCACCGCGAAGCGCCCGGCCGACGTGCCGGGGCGGCGCGCCCGGATGGCATCCACCTCCGTCGCGGCGGCGCCTAAGCGGGTTGGGGTGCACGCAGCAGCGCGGTTCGCGCTGCAAGACGTCCGCCTGACGGGGCGGTTTGCGGTAAATCAGGCGTTTATGTTGAAGGCGCAGGTGCGCAACACCGGAAAGGCGGCAGGTACGCCACCGGGGTTAGACGTGCGCTGCCAGGGTTGCCAGGTTGAGCCGGTGGGAAATCCGGGCTCTGTGGCGCCGGGTGGTGGAGCGACGCTGGCGTACGCCGTCACGCCGAGCCGGACCGGCCGGCAGTTCGTCGAGGTACACGGACTGGGCGCAAGCCAGCGAACATGGTTTGCGGTGGCGGCGCCGACCAAGGTGCTGTCGAAGTCCGGCGCACAGGTGTCGCCTGCCGCTTTGCCCACGCCCGGCCCGGGAGCGAAGAGGATCGGGCGGCACCCGGCCAGATTGCTGGCGCGCTGATCGACGGTCGCCGGGGTCGCAAGTCCCGGTCAGGGTCGCGGTCTCTCGGCATGGGCACTGGGGGCTCCGCGCCTGCAGGCCGGTGCCGGCACCCACCCAAACCGGAGCCGTCAACCGTGCAACCCACCGCTCGTGCGGCGGTTCCAGACGCGCTCGCGCGCCAAGACGCCGGCCGGCTTTCGAGTGCGTTAGGGCACGGTGGCTGCGCGGGCCACGTCGCTCGCGAGCGACAACAGTCGTGCAGTCAACGCTTCGAAGCCGCGTTCCACGGCGTTCCGAAACAGCGGGTCGTTGTCGGCACGAAACGCGGCGTCGATGCGAACCCAGTCCGACTCTCCGAGATATCGTTCCGCTAACGGTAACACTTCGCGTTCTTCACGCTTGATGTGCTGCGTCTGCATATGGATATACTCGTCGGCGACCGCCTGCAGGGCTGCACGGCTTTGCGGTACCCCTTCCTCTAAGTGATTGAGTTCGGACTGCACGCGTTGGAGCAGCGCCTCCCCTTCACTGTGCTCCGCTTCGATCTCGCCCAGCAGGGTGGCGCTCGCCGGGTAGGCGGCGCGTAGTGCCGTGAACAGAAAGTTTTCTTCTTTGGGGTGATGGTGGCGGTCGGGATAGACCCGCATGTAATAGATCGCGGCGTAGACGACGTCCAGTTCCTTGCGAGTCGGACTGTCGCCCATACCCCGGATCACATTGCCCATCGCCTCTAGTACACGCCAAAAGTTCCTATGGTCTGCGCGGATGGCATCGAGTGTGTCGCTCACGTTCGCTCCTCCAAGTTCACGAGTCCGGACACAGAACGTGGCAATGTCTCACACAAATCCGGCAAAAACCATGTACGAGTGGGAAAGATTTGCGGTAGATCAATCATCCCGCCGGCTGCGAAACCGTGCGACGTGTCGGTCGCCGATCGCACCCCTCTCGAACGTTGTTGGTTTGAGCGTGCGAGCTGCAGGGGTTACCGGTTGTGGGATAATGCTGCGGTAGACAATCGGTTCGAAGTCATGATCGACAAGGGAAACGGTAATACGGGTGAGCGCCGGGGGTTGGCCTTCAGCGGGTTTCGTGCGAACAGACCTCCCGTCCCTCGGATGCTCGAACGGCTACGGTCATGAGTGTGCTGTTGGTCGAACGCAGCGGGGCCCTCCTGCGTTTACGCCTGAACCGCCCGGACCGCAGCAACGCATTGGACGCCGAACTGGTCGAGGCCCTGCTGTCGGCGCTGGAAGGTGCGGCTACGGATGGGGTACGGCTGGTGGTGTTCGAGGCGAGTGGTGCGCGCTTCTGTACCGGTTTCGATCTCTCCGGCCTCGACGAGCAGAGCGATGGCGACCTCGCGCTGCGTTTCCTGCGGTTGCAGGCATTGCTTGAAGAGGTGCAGTACGCGCCTTACCTCACGGTCGCCACCGCCGAGGGTGCCGCGTATGGGGCCGGTGCGGACCTGTTCTGCGCGTGCCGTTGGCGAATCGCGGCGCCGGAGGCATTGTTCTGCATGCCGGGTTTGAAATTCGGGGTTGTCCTGGGGACGCGCATGCTGGTGCAGCGTATCGGCGCCCATGCCGCGTACGGTGTGCTGTCGACGAGCGCCGTTTTCGATGCCGATGAGGCGCTCGCCAACGGGTTTGTTACCGAAGTCACTGAACCGGAGAGGTGGCCACAGCGCATTGCGCAGGCGGCGAACGAGGCGCAAAAGCTCGCACCGGATGCAGCCGCAGCATTGTGTTCAGCGACGACTTACGATACGCGCATTGAAGACCGGGCAGCGCTTGCACAGTCGGTAAGTCGACGCGATTTCGGCGCCCGACTGCGCCGTTACCGGAACCAGGTGATGGCGCGCCCCCCCAAGGACTGAGGTGACGTGTTTGTAAAGATCACAATTTCATAACAATGAAGATCACATTTCTGTAAAAACCCGCGTGCGAAGGGGACAGAGTTCCGTGTCTGCGCCGCATGCCGACGCCCGCGCACGGCTACCCGATGCCCGAAGATCAATGTATTACCGTTGTCGGCGCCCGGCACGCTACACGCGGTATCCAGGCTGCTCTCCTGGCGAATCGATAAAACGTTTGTCAACTGGCGGGTTTGGAGTTACCGGCCGGCGCGTTCAGGGTGAAACTTTAGGTGCGCGCGCGAGTCTCATCGTGCGTTGAAAGCCACAATACCGTGTATCCGAACCACTCGATACCGCTCGCCTGTGTAACGAAACGTGCGGCAGCGTAGAAGCGGATTCGTTGACGGCGATCTGGGGATTTCAATACAGTCACTCACTCAACCACAAAGGAGCATCACATGAGTCAATCCAAAACTTTGATTTCGACTGCAATCTGTAGCGTGCTCGCCTTGGGCGCATCGGGTTTGAGTCTCTCCGCGAATGCGGCGGAAGTCGAGAAGTGTTACGGCGTCGCCAAAGCGGGTAAGAACGACTGTCAGACCGCAAACTCATCCTGTGCCGGGACTTCCAAGACCGACGGTCAGAAAGATGCCTGGCTCGGCGTACCGAAGGGCACGTGTGAGAAACTGGTCGGCGGTAGTCTCGAACCGTCCACTTCGTGAGCGCGAGCGGAAATCAATTTGCGAACGACCCGATCCCGGCGTGTGCCGGGATCGGGTTGCGCACGCCGCACTACCGCGCCGTTCTGGACACCAAACCGGACGTCGGTTTTTTTGAGGTCCACAGCGAGAACTACTTCGGCTCCGGCGGTGCCCGCCATCGAATCCTTGCGCTCATCCGGGCCGATTATCCACTGAGTCTTCACGGCGTCGGCTTGTCGCTCGGCTCCACTGACCCGCTTGACCGCAGGCACGTGGCGCGGCTTAAGGAACTCGCGGATACCTATCAGCCGGCGTTGATCTCCGAGCACCTGTCCTGGAGTTCCGTCGCCGGGCGCCATCTCAACGATCTGTTGCCTCTGCCGTATACCGAAGAGTCACTGCAACTCGTGGTTGACCGGGTTCATGATGTGCAGGAGCGATTGGGGCGGCAAATCCTGGTCGAGAACGCCTCGTGTTACCTGGAGTTCGAACACAGTACATTACCGGAGTGGGAATTCGTCACCGAGGTCGCCCGCCGCAGCGGGTGCGGAATCTTGCTCGATGTCAACAACGTTTACGTAAACGCGGTAAACCACGGTTTCGACGCACAGCGGTTTTTGCAAAGCATTCCCATAGAGCCGGTGCGTGAAATTCACCTTGCGGGACACACCGTCAAAGCCCTCGAAGACGGGCAACTGTTGATCGACACTCACAACCAGCCTGTGTGCGAGGCGGTCTGGGACCTGTTCGAGTCGGCGTTGAAGCGATTCGGTGCGTTGCCGACGTTGATCGAGTGGGATACCGATCTTCCCGACTTGGATGTCCTGCTGCGGGAGGCGGCCACCGCCGAGCGTTTTTTGGAGAAGCACGATGTCAAGGCTGCGTGAACTACAGGAGCGGTTCAGCGAGGGAATTTTCGATCCGCAGGCGGCGTCGGTCACGGCGCTCATACGCGCCAATGGTCTTACCGGGGCGCGCCGGCTGCAGGTGTACAGAAACAATGTCTTCACCGGCTTCACCGAAGCATTACGCGCCGTATATCCGGTGATCGAGAGATTGACCGGCGAGGCGTTCTTCGAGGCGATCGCCCACCAGTACATCAGAAACACGCCGAACCGGGTGGGAAATCTTCACGAATTCGGCGACGATTTCGGTGGTCTTCTGGCCGCCCACCCGGCATGCGCCGGATTTCCCTATTTAGCCGACGTGGCGCGTCTGGAGTGGGCGTACCATGACGCGTACCACGCCGCCGACCATGCACCGCTCGACCTCGCGACGCTGGGCCGCGTCGACCCCGAGCACTACGATACGCTGGTATTCGCGCTCCATCCCGCAGTGCGGTTGGTGAGTTCCCGCTATCCGATCTTGCGGATATGGGAAGTCAATCAGCCCGATTATCCGCACGAGCCGGTGGTCGATCTGGACGCCGGTGGGGCGCGGGTGCTGGTTTACCGGCGGGACTGGGACATCGAATTCCGCGCCCTCGAAGCGGCCGAGTACGAGTTTCTCTCGGCGCTTGAAAAGGGTCAGAGTCTGGGTGACGCCAGCCGGGCGGCGTGGCAATCAAATGCCGATTTTGACCTGGATGCGTGCCTGGTCACCCACGTCACTAACGCCATCATCGTGGGCGCAGCAACGACGAGTCGTACTGTGCTGCGGGCAAACAACCCTTGAGCGTTTGAAAATCATGTCTTCTCTAACCTCTCTCATCGCTTCGATCATCCGTGGCCTCGAATATCTGGCGCCTGTCGGTTTATTGGGTCTGAGACTGTGGGTTGCCAATGTGTTCTGGAAGTCCGGAGTCAACAAGTTTCAGAGCTGGGACACGACGTTGCTGTTATTCGAACACGAGTATCAAGTTCCGATATTCGATACGAGCACTGCAGCGGTGCTCGCGACCGGTATAGAGCTGATCTTTCCGGCGATGCTGGCGCTGGGATTGGGCGGACGCTTCGCCGCTGTCGTGTTATTCGTGTTCAATATCATGGCGGTCATCTCCTATCCGACCTTGAACCCTGCGGGCGTGGAAGACCACCAGGTCTGGGGATTAATGTTGGCGGTACTGGTTTTCTACGGACCCGGCAAGATATCGCTGGACCACTTCGTGCGCCGCAAATTTATGGCCGACGAACGATAACGCGGACAAGCGGCATCGGCTGCCTGGGCGCGGGTGCTCAGACGTCGCCTTCGCTCGCTGTGCCAAGTGCACCGCGGGGGCGGCACGCTCGGGAATTCCATGAACCTTGGATTCGGCACACGTCCCTAGACCAGGTGCCCGTTGCAATGCATGCGCGGGGCAAACGCGGCAATTTTGCAATCCGCGCGCGAGGGTGGCCGAGTCCGGTTCGGCGCATGGCGGGACTTCACCGCCCGTGATCCTGTGGCACCGATGCACGCTGCATTTCCACTTGGTGCTCGTCTAGCTCCGCCAGCAAACGCCGCAAATCGGTCTTCGCTTGCGGTAGCGCGGTTTCCATGTCGGTGACCGCATCGAGCATCCGTGTCAGGTGCGGGGTGTCGCCGTTTTCGCCGCCCGCGTCGGTCCCGTTCGGATGGCGTCGCACGGCGCTCAATACGTCGGCTAACGTGATCAGGTCGAGGGGACGGCCCGGCACAAATCGGGGGGGCTGGTTCGACGTACCACGCACCAGGTCGTGCGCGGCGAGTGCGCCGAGCACAAACTCCGTTTCCGGTAAGGGGGCGGCGAGATCAGTCGCGAGCTGGCGCACGGACAGCGGCTCTTGACCAGACACGAAATGCCGACCGATCGCCACCAGAGCAGCGATCGCGAGCCGTTCGGTGGCGCGGATACTGAGGCGCAGACTGCCGGGTCGGCGCGCTCGGTACTGGGGATACTGATGGTAGAATGCGATACCCGCGCCGATCAGTAGGATAAGCCAGGCCAAGTAGATCCAAATCATGGCCAGGATCATGATCGCGAAACCGGAGTAAATCGCCGTGTATTTGGTGGAGCCGGCGATGAAAGACGCGAAGCCCCAACCCGCGGTTTCCCACAGCACGCCGGCAACCAGCGCGCCCACCAGCGCGGAACGAAATCGGACGCGGGTGTGCGGGACGAAGACATAAACAAACGTGAACGCGCCGATGACCAGCGCGTAGGGCACCAGCGCGCTACCCACGACCACCAGGGTGCGCATGGGTTCGACGGCCGCGATCCGTTCCACCCAGTCGGTATGGAGGATGGAACCGGTCACGCCCAGAGCGGCGAATACGAGCACCGGGCCCACCAGCAGCACGCTCATGTAATCGCTGAACCGCTCGCCGAAACTTCGTCGCGTGCTGACCCGCCAGATTTGGTGGAACGAGGCCTCGATCTTCTGCATCAGTGAGATGACGGTGTAAACAAGTAAGGCGAGACCCACCGCGCCGAGTACCCCCACGTCCATATTGTCGACGAAACCGATGATTTCGCCGGCCAGGGTCTCGCCTCGTTCGCCGAGCGGTTCGAGGACATTGAACAACACCGGTTCGAGCTGGTTGTGCACACCGAATCCCTTGAGGACCGAGAAACTGAACGCGAGCAACGGCACCGTGGACAGTAACGTTGTGTACACTAGGCTCATCGCGCGTAGCGTTAATGTTCCTTCCATGAGATCACGCGCAACGAGGTACAGGACGCGGAACACCGACCGGAACCAGCGTCCGAATTGAGGGGACGCGTCCGCGGCCGGCGCCCAGAGCCAGTTTTCGATCGTGTTTGTCAAACGGTCCGTGTCAACCATGGTCGGCGCTCGCCAATGCTGCCTACTGTAACGGAATGCGTTTGCGCGCTGAACCCAAAGCGTCGCGACATTGGCCAGGAGGCGTGTTGGAGTTCAGGACCCGGTAAGAAGTCATGTTTGCGCCGCGCGGTTCGCCCTGCGTTTCAACACCCACCCGGCGGCGGCGAACGACGTACTTACCGAAAACAGTATCGTCAAGGCTGCCGTAGCCTGTTCACCGGCGAGCGGTTCGACGCCTGGACGTACCGAGATCGTGCCGCCGACCAGATACTGAACCAGGCCGACCAGGGTCACCCCAAGCCCGATCGCTGCGATGACGAACGCCCAGAGCGCCTGCGCGCGTAACCGCTGTTTGCGGGAGAACGTTCTTGATGCCTGGTCGTCACCCACGGGTGTTCGGAATGATTGCGATGACTTCTGCACGATAAAGCGGCACGGTGCATGAACGAGCGTGCCGCCGCGACACGCTGTACCCACGCGACTATAATCGACACCCTTTGGTAAGCCAATCGGGTAGAGGAAGCGTGCAAGCGTATCGGGGATCCGCAGTGCACCAGGGCGTGGTCGCGCGCTGTGTTCTCGGGGCCGCGATAGGGCTCGTCGCACTGGGCGGACCGGCGATAGCACGCGCTCAGAACGGGGACGCAGAACGGATTCGCCGCGCCGCGCAAGAGGCCGGTCTCGGTGCACTCTCGACGGTCGCGATCCCGGAGCCGGCAAACTTGGATGAGTTCTTGAACCCGGGTCGCGACGCGCACCGCGCCGCGGTGCGTCTGGGCAAAGCGTGGTTCTGGGACATGCAAGTGGGCAGTGATGGAGTCGCCTGCGCGTCCTGTCATTTTCACGCCGGTGCGGACAACCGCACGCGGAACCAGTTGAATCCGGGTTCCAAAAACCGCGACCCGGCAGCACGAACGCGCTTCAAGAACACGGGTTCCGGCGCGCCGGGTGGCCCGAACTACCGGTTGCGCGAAAGCGATTTTCCGTTCCACCGGTTGCAGGACCCCGAGGCGCGTCGCTCGGCAGTATTGTTCGACAGCGACGACGTCGTGTCTTCCCACGGCGTCCGCTACGCGCGCTTTTCGGGTATCGAACCGGGGGTGGCCGCCGATCTCGGGACCCCGCACGCGGACGCGGTCTTTCAGGTCGCCGGTGTCAACGCCCGCCGCGTGGAGCCGCGTAACACGCCGACGGTCATCAACGCGGTATTCAATTTCACTCAGTTTTGGGATGGGCGCGCCAGTGCGTGGTTCAATGGCGTGACCGGATTCGGTTCGCGCGACGACGGTGCGCGCATTCTCGTGGTGGATGACGGCCAGCCCGTCGCACGGAAGATCGTCCTCTATCCGGCCAGTCTCGCCTCACAGGCCGTCGTGCCGCCCGTGAGCGACCTGGAAATGTCGTTCGCCGGGCGGCGGTTCGCGGATATTGGCAGAAAGCTGCTCGGCGCCAAAGTCCTCGCGTTGCAGCACGTCCATCCCGCCGACAGCGTGCTCGGCGCCCTGGCCGAAGTGCGGGTCGAGGGAAACCGGCTGGCGGGCGCCCCGGGTCTGCGCACCACCTACGCGGCGCTCATACGGCGCGCGTTCCGCCCGCAGTTCTGGACGGCGGGCGACGGACGGGGTGCGTCCTCTTCGACACTGCTGTCCGAGCCGGCGTACTCGACGATGGAAAGCAACTTCGCGCTGTTCTTCGGCATCGCGTTGCAGATGTATCAGTCCACGCTGGTGTCCGACCAGACTCCTTTCGACCGGTTCATGCTCGGCGACGACGATGCGCTGAATGCCCAGGCTTTACGGGGTCTCGAGATTTTCATCGACGAAGACGGCGGCAACTGTGTCGCGTGCCACAGCGGTCCCGAACTGACCAGCGCAGCGGTCAGCCAAATGTATGAGGGGGGGCGTCCGGCGTTGATGGAGATCGTGGCGATGCCGGCGCGCGGTACGGCGGGCCTGGTGCCGGGCGCGCAAACCGCTTACCGGGATCGGGGGTTTGCAAACATCGGGGTACGTCCTACGGGCGAAGACCCCGGGCGCGGCGGCGAAGACGACGCCGGCCGGCCACTCTCCTTCGTGCGCCGGGCGGCCCACCGCGTCGGTGCGGCGCCGTTGCCGGATTGTGGCACGCCGGAGCGGGCGGCGTGCCCGCAGAATGGGCGCGTGGCCACGGATGGGGCGTTTAAAGTACCGGGTCTGCGCAATGTCGAATTGACCGGTCCTTACTTTCACAACGGGGGCATGGTGTCCTTGGAGCAGGCCGTGGAGTTCTACGACCGGCGGGGAGATTTCAGCGACGCCAACCTTGCCGATCTGGACGGCGACATGGTGCGTGTCGAACTCAAGGAGGAAGACGAAGCACCGCTGGTGCGATTTCTGTTGGCGCTGACCGACGAGCGCGTGCGGCAGGAGCGGGCGCCGTTCGATCACCCCCAGCTGCGGGTTACCGATGGCCAACCACCGCACGATGGGACCACGTGCCGGGGAATCAGCGCGGCGTGCGACCACATCATCGACATCCCGGCAGTAGGCGCGGGTGGCCGGCCGGCGGCCGGGCTGCCGCCGCTGGCGACGTTTCTCGGCGTCGCGCACCTGGATGACGACGAAGAGGGTGACGACGAGAATGACGAAGCGGATGCGACCGGCGACGATGCGGAGACCGGCGCGCCGTAGAAGCAAGGCCCGCGATCGTACCGCGTCAGCGCGCTAGCGAAGTGGCGCGCGCCGCCTCAAGCAGGGGGTCATGCGCACATCAGCGTTATCGACACGGTCCGGTGCCCGGCTCGAGGAGTCGACCGGTCCCGTCTTCGGGCATGTGCCAGCGATGCAGTTTGGGTTCCGGAAATCCGTCCTGGTAGGGCACCAGGACCACCGTATAGCAGGGCTTGAGGTCGTCCGGGGACAGCTCCCGTAGACCTTCGCTCGGGGTCATGTCTCTCGACTTCGCCAGCGCGACGAATTCCTCGTCATCGATCAACCGCTGAAATGCGCCGGTGTTCATCACATGAATCGCGGACAGGCTGGTCACGTCGACACGCCATTTCGTTTCGTACTTGTGGGTGTGTCCGTATATGAACGTTTTCATGCGCGGGTACTGGCCGAGACGGTCCTCCAGATGCTTACGGATCACCCATTCGCGGGGAATAAGCGCTTTCTCCAAGGTGTAACCCAGGGTCGGATCGTCACAGGTGTCGGCGGAACGACGAATGGCCAACAGGTCGCACAACAGGCGGGCCTCCTCATCGCTCAACCGGTCGGCGTCGGCGACCAGCGCGTCCATTTCCGCGCGCAGCGCCGCCGCGTCGTCGTTGTCCGCCAGCAGCTCGGCGCGAAACGGGTCATCGGCGGGGAGCGCACCGGCGATCAACTTGTGACCGAGCTGGCGGGCGATCTTGACGCTCCAGATGGGGCGTCCGGTCTCGTCTTGCTGCCGGCCGAGAAACTGGCCTTTTTGGTTCAGCGATGTTTCCCAGAGATTGAACGACACGAATCGCGCCAGATCCTTGATCGAGCCCCACAGGCCGCGGTCGGACAGCCGGTAGCGTGCGCCGGCGGCTTCCGGGCTCAGGTTGTCGATCACGGGGTAACGGTCTTCCTCCTCGTTGAACAAGCGCTGCACGAAACGCTCTCCCCACGGCCGAATGATGTACGTTTCGCCGCCCTCGTCGCGGGAGATACCCCGCCAGCCCTGCGACCAGTCGTCGTAGCGGTTGGCGTCGGCACCGATCTGATGGCCGTGCTCCACGACGATGCGGCCGTCGTCGGAGGTCCACACTCCATTCGCGACGAGCGCGACACGATCCTGATTGCCGAGTGTACGGGCCACGACCTCCCACACCGGCGAAAACAACAATGCCGAATCGTGATTGCCCGGAATCAGGTGCAAGCGGTTGGCGCCGCGCCGGGCAAAGTCGCGCAGGGCGGCGAACGCGTCGGGGTGACCGGCAATCACCCGCTCGGTGATGGACTTGACTTGTTCTACCGTGCAGCCGAGTTCGGCCGACGGTCCGGCGCAGTCGATGTCCGCCGGTGGTTGCCAAAGTTCGAGGAAGTCGCCGACGATGACCAGGTCGACCTGGTCGCTGCCGGCCGCTGAGACGTGATCCAGTAGACCGGCGAGCGCCTTCGGCCAGCGGAAATCCTCTTTGCGGTCCCATTCCCCGTCGATGCGTCCCACTCCGATGTGTAGGTCACTGATGAACGCCAGCAGCCGATCGGTGGGCTGCGCCAAAGCCGGGGTACACAACGTCCCGATGAGTATCGAAGTCGTCAGGCAGATACGTGGCACGGGCTTGCCCTCAAGGTTGCGCGGCGCACAGTCTCAGGTTCGGATCGCCGAGTACCATGAATTCCAGCGCCATTTCGTCGAGGTTCTTGTCCTGGTCGCGAAAAACTTTCGCGGTTTCCCGGGCAGCGATATCGAACAGTTCGACGAGCGTGGCCTCACGTCTTTCGTCGCGAACTTCTTGCACGGCGGCTGCGAATTCGACCGCGAACTGCGCGCCGTAGTCGGCGCGGATTTGAAACGGTGAGACGATGAACGCGTCTATACCGCGCCGGTTGAGCTCCCGGGTGATCAACCGGTTCTCGGGTTTCACCCCCGTCGCCGAGCAGGCGGCGAGGATCGCCGCACTGCCCGGTGTGAACGTGCGCCGGAAGTCTTCGATGATTGCGCGTTCCTGGGGTTTATCGAACCACAGCACGCCGCCGTCGTGGTGGGCGAGCAGCAGTAAACCCTCGCCGCGCGCGGCGACTGCCGCCGGCGCCGCGCCGGTCAGGTAGTCCCTGAGTGAGCTCAGAGTGTCCAGCCATCGCGACCACCGGCTCTGGGGGCGTTCAAGGGCGGCGAGATCGATGGCGACACCCTGCAGCTGCTTGGGGATGGTGAACGTCCACGGTTCGATACACTGGGTGCGGGTCGCGTAGCGCTCGCGCGGCAGCGGTTGTATGACCGTTACCCGTTTGGCCAGCACCGGGGCGGGCGCCTGCGCCGCGAGCAGCCCGAGCGGCAGATAGATCGGTTGCTGTTCGGCGGAGACGATGCGCGCCAACAGGTTGAGACGCCGGTCGCTGGCCGCCACGCGCCGCTTGAGGGTAGCGAGCGCTAGCTGCGCGTGCTCGGCATCGGCGGGGAAGATCTTCTGGGCCAGCTCGGCGGCGAGCGCCGCGTAAGGATAAGGCCGGCCCCCGACAGCCCGGTCGCGCGCCGCTTTGAGCAGGCTTTGCAATTGCGCGGGGACCAAGACGTAGTCGGTGAGCGCCGTTTTCATTTCCCACGCATACACCCCCCGTGAGCCGGCGCCCGACGCCTCCAGATCCGCGCGATCGGCCAACACCGCCACGCTGCGGATTCGGCCGCGGTGCGCGAACTCGAAGATATGCAGCGCGACGTCGGCGGGCGGTGGGTTGTCTTGCGCGTGGGTGAGCGCGGTGCCGAGCAGGGTTTTGAACCCGCCGCGCAGCGCCCGGTCTCCGCACACCGGGGTCGGTCCGCCGCGCGCTCGCACCGGCACCGTGCGCACCAGGTGGTCGTAGGGGACGAGGCCACGGCGGTCCCAGACGGACAACGCGATGTTGGCGCAGCCGGGCCGGTTGGCGGCGACCTGGAAGCGGATCTCGCCGGCCTGCACGAAATGGGCGAAGTCGTCGAGGGTGGCCGCCCCCCCCAACACCCGATCCCGTAACGCGGCGGCGCTGCGCTGCGCCTGGCTCGTGGGGGTGAGCTTGGTGAGATCGAGTTTGAGCTCGTAACCGCTCGGCTGCGGGTCGATGATTTCGAGTTCGGTACCGAGTACGAGGGGGCGAATTTTGAGCCGCAGTTCGTCGATGTCCCGTTCCCGAAGCGTCTTTATCTTGTCGTTCAACACCGGTCCGACACCGGCCGGCGCGACGCTGGCGATCCGCAGTCGGCGGTAATCGAACGGCGAGAGGTCCAGCACGAATTCATAGGTCAGGTCGGGGTCGACGTCGAGCACCGCGGCGTCCTTCGATCCGGGTCCCACCGTCCAGCTGTTCCATTGCGGCTCGGCCGGACGCGGCAGCGGGGCCGGGGCGGCGGCGGGGCCGCCGGGGGCCGCCCCGGCCGGGACTTCCACCGGCATTTCCGGCGCGGCGGCCGCTACGTCCGGGTTGTCCGGATTGTCCGGGCGGCGATCGGTCTGCGGCACCGATTCGACGCTCGGCCGCTCTATCCTATTTGCAGTGCCGACGGTATCGGGGGCGGAAGGCCGGGGTCGTGGGCGGTGTGCGATTACGGGTCGCGATCCCGGATCGGGCGGGGGTGCCGCCGCGGCGCCATTCTCATCCGGCCTCGGCACCGGGCGCGGCGCCGCAATCACCGGGGCCGACGCCGGGCCGGATGGGGCCGGAGCGGCGGTGGGTCGCGGCGGGCGTGATGCGGTCGTGGCTTCGCGGTCGAATCCCCGGGGGCGGCCGCGGATTCGCCCGCTCTCGCCGGAGCGCAGCAGGCCGAGCGCGGTATTGTGTTCGCGCGCGCGTAAGACGTCGGCCAGAGTTTGTGTCTCGGTGGTCCCGGTCATGCGGATGGCGCCGAACAATAGGTCGAAGGCCGCTTGCACCGCGTCGCGGCTGCGCCTTTTCCAGCGTTCTCCCCGATCCGCGTGGGCGTCGCGCTCGAGCTCGCCGGCGCCGAGGCGAAACACCACGCCGTTGTAGAATCGCCACGGTTGCGCGTCGCTGTCCCAGGTCGGGGTGGCGATGAAGAGTGTGCGGTAGCGGTCGTACACCGGGGCCACGGCGTCACCGAGGAAGGGGCAGTGACCGATGACCGCGGCGAAGCGTTGGGCCGCCAGCCGCGCGGCCAGCGCGCGGGCGCGCGGTGCGTCACAGCCGTCGTCGTGGATGCTGAGGCGCACGTCGAAACGCGCCCCCCATTCGCCGGTGCGCAGGCGTTCGGCGCTGATCTCGGCAGCGCGCACCATGAGGCGGCCCACTTCCGGCACGGGGCCGGTCAGTGGCGCCACGACCGCGACGCGGATCTGCGCCGCCGCGGTGGCGGTGGTCCACAGCAACAGCCCCAGCAGCACGGCGCGCCGCCCCGCAGACCGACGGGGGGCAGGCCCCCGCGACGGCGGTGTCTCCATGTTCGGCATCCGGGTCCTCACCATGTCTTCCCTTGCGTCGTGGTCCGGAACCCGAACAGCGTATCCCAAAGCGGGCCGCAACTTCAGCGAAAAAATACCAAACCGGCTATCCAGACGACGAGAGGGGGGCCGGTACCGTTGCCCACCCAAAGGCGGCGTGCGACCTCGTGGCGCCGACGTTTGGTGGGGTCCCTCAGACCCTTTAAGTTATGAGGTCACCCTCGCGGCACCGGTCGCATTTCGGATCTGGAGGAGATGCCCGGCCCGCGCTGGTATGGACTCGGCAGACTGCTCACCCGGCGACGCAACGCCGGAGGGCCGCGCGCGCTGCTCGGCGGCGAACCGCCGCTTACGCGATACGCGCGAACGCGTCGCTGAACCGCTTCAGCCCCTCGTCCAGCACCGCATCGGAAATAGTGAGCGGCGGCAGAATGCGGATCACGTTTCCGCGCACGCCGCACGACAGCAGGATCAGGCCCGACTTGGCGGCCTCGGCGACCATGGCCTTGGCCGCGTCGGCATCTGGTTCGTCGGGGTCGCCGTTCTTCACCAGTTCCATGGCGATCATCGCACCCTTGTACCGCACTTCCCCAATCCGCTGCGGATACCGGTTCTTGAGGTCGCCCAGGTGTCTGGCGACGGTGTCGCCGATCGCTAGGGCGCGCGCAGCCAGCCCTTCCTCCTCAATCACGTCGAGCACCGCGAGCGCCGCCGCACAGCCTACCGGCGATCCGGCATAGGTGCCGCCCAGCCCGCCCGGGTTGGGGGCGTCCATGATGGCGGCCTTGCCGACCACTGCCGCGATCGGAAATCCGCCACCCAGTCCTTTGGCGAGGGTCATGATGTCGGGTTCGACGTGGTCGTATTCGACGGCGAACAAACGTCCGGTGCGCGCGAAACCGGTCTGAATCTCGTCACACACCAGGACAATGCCGTGCCGGTCGCAGATTTCCCGTAACGCGCCGACAAAGCCTTCCGGCGCTGGATAGAACCCGCCTTCCCCCTGGACCGGCTCGACGATCAGGGCCGCGACGCGCTCCGGTTCGATGTCCACTCTGAAAAGCTCATCCAGCGCTTTGAGGGAGTCCGCCGCCGTGATGCCGTGGTACGGGACGGGGAACGGCACGTGGTAAATGTCGCTCGGAAACGGCCCGAAACCGGCCTTGTAGGGTACGATCTTTCCGGTCAACCCCATGCACAGATTGGTGCGGCCGTGGAATCCGCCGCCGAACGCCACCACGCCGGGCCGGCCGGTGTGGGCGCGGGCGATCTTGATCGCATTCTCCACCGCTTCCGCGCCGGTAGTGACGAACATGGATTTGGCATCGGCAATCGGGACCAGTGCGTTCAAGCGTTCCGCGAGCGCCACCGCCGATTCATACGGGCTCACCATGACGCACGTGTGGCTGAAGCGCGCCAGTTGCGCCTGTACCGCGGCCTGGATCTTCGGGTGGCGGTGGCCGGTATTGACCACCGCAATCCCGGCGCCGAGGTCGATATAGTGGTTGCCTTCGACGTCCCACACGTCGGCGTTCTCGGCGCGATCTACGTACACCGGGGCGAGGTTGCCCATGCCGCGCGCAAACGCCGCGTCTTTACGCGCCTGTAATCCGGCGTTGCTCGTGGCCCCCGTGTCGGCGTGGACTGTTGCGGTGAGTGTCATGATTCGTCTCCTGATGGTTCAGCGGTCCAGACCGCCCATGCACAAGTATTTGACCTCGACGAATTCGTCGAGCCCGTATTTGGACCCTTCACGCCCCAAGCCCGATTCCTTGACCCCGCCGAAGGGCGCGACCTCGGTGGATATGATGCCCTCGTTGATGCCGACCATGCCGTATTCGAGGGCCTCACCGACGCGCCAGATGCGGCCGATATCGCGGCTGTAGAAATACGCCGCCAGTCCGAACTCGGTGTCGTTGGCCAGTGCGACGGCTTCGTCCTCGTCGCGGAACCGAAACAGCGGCGCCACCGGCCCGAAGGTTTCCTCGCGCGCCACGGCCATGTCCGGCGTGACGTCGGCCAGCACCGTGGGTTGGAAAAACGTGCCGCCTAAGGCGTGGCGCTCACCCCCGCACACCACCCGCGCGCCCTTGGCCAATGCATCGGCGATGTGGCTTTCCACTTTCTCCACCGCCGCGGCATTGATGAGCGGCCCTTGACTGTTGTTCTCATCGAGGCCGTTACCCACCTTGAGGTTGGCCACCGCCTGTTTGAGCTTCTCGGCAAACGCGTCATACACGCTGTCCTGAACCAGAAAGCGGTTCGCGCACACGCAGGTCTGTCCGGTGTTGCGGTACTTGGAGGCCATCGCGCCGGCCACTGCCGCATCGAGGTCGGCGTCGTCGAATACGATGAACGGAGCGTTGCCGCCGAGTTCCATGGACACCTTCTTCACCGTGTCGGCGCACTCCCGGATCAACACCTTGCCCACTTCGGTGGAGCCGGTGAACGACAGTTTGCGCACCAGTGGGTTCTCGGTCAGCTCGCGCCCGATCTTCGACCCCGACGCCGAAGTCAGGACATTGAACACCCCTGCGGGGATGCCCGCGCGGTCCGCCAGCTTGGCGAGCGCCAGGGCGCACAGCGGCGTCAAGGCCGCGGGCTTGACCACCACGGGACAGCCGGCGGCGAGCGCCGGTGCACATTTTCGCGTGATCATGGCAATCGGGAAATTCCAGGGCGTGATCGCCGCCACCACCCCCACCGGCTGTTTCACGACCACGATTCGCCGGTCGGTGAAAGGCGCCGGGATGGTGTCGCCGTACACGCGCTTCGCCTCTTCGGCGAACCATTCCACGAACGACGCGCCGTACGCGACTTCACCCTTCGCTTCGCCGAGCGGTTTGCCCTGCTCCAGCGTCATGAGTCGCGCCAAGTCTTCCTGATTCGCCATGATCAACTCGAACCAGCGGCGCAGCAGGGCGGCACGTTCCTTGGCCGGCCGCGCGCGCCAGGCCGGCCAAGCGGCCGCCGCCGCCGCCACCGCGTGGCGAGATTCCGCGGCGCCGACGTCCGGTACCGATGCGATCACTTCGCCGGTGGCCGGGTTGGTGACGTCGAAACGACCGCCACCGTCCGCAACGGTCCACTTGCCGTTGACATAACAGGCGCTGCGTAACAGGTCGGGGTCGGCGAGAACACCCGCTTCGGTCTTACGTTCTGCGTAGGCCATGGCGTACATCCGGATGAATTTTCACACCCCGCAGACTAGGTGCGGCGGCGCGCGCCGGCAATACTGCAATTGCAGTAGCGGCTAGTGCGGCCGTGCAGGGTCGGCGACTGGCGGCCGGTCATCCGCCGTCAGCGCCTCGAAAAACCGGGAGAACAGTTCCGCCTGGGAGGAAATGCCGAGCTTCGCGTAGATGTTTCGGCGGTGTACCCGTTCTGTCGTGGGGGAGATGCCGAGTTCCCGCGCGCAGGACTTGGAGGAATGTCCCCGCAGCATCAACTGCACGACATGTCGTTCGCGTTCGGTCAGGCGGTCGGCGCCGAATCCCGCCAACGCGTCGCTCAGGTGCTGTCGCAGACCTGGGCCCGGCAGGGTGGCCATGAGGTCGGTGTGCCGCTGCACGGCGCTCGTCACCAGCGGTTCCATCGCCTGCAGGCGCTGCCGTTCGCCGCGCGTGTACGCGTTGAGCGCTGCGGTGCGCCCAAGCGACACGAGTACGGCCGATTCGCCGCCGGTGGAGACGACGAACCCGACCTCATCGCGCAATCCGGAGCGGCCGTAGTAGTCGGTATAGTAGACGCTGTCGAAAAAACCGTCCGGCGCGATGTCTTTGAGCCGGTATATCCCACTTTCGCCGGGCGCCGCACGCCAACGCAGGAAGAACGGGCTCAGTAGATAAGCGCCCTGGAAGTAGCGGCCGTAAAGCGCCTCTCCGTCACGCGGCGCGAGATCGTCGAACAGCACTTCGGGGGCGTAGTAGGCGTGATAGGCCAGTTGCACGAGACTGTCGCAGGGGACACGGTGGCGCAAGAAACGCGCCAACCGCGCATGGAAATCCGCGCCGCCGATCGCCCCGACCACAGACGCTGCAGCCGCGGCCAGTTCGCGTTCAGCCTTTACGGAGAGGGGGCGTTCCGGCACGGTGCCACCGGCCGTCGGCGGGCGACCGCAACCTCAGCGGCGCCCGGTGGGCTGGCGCCGACCGGCGCCGGCTCTCTCACGAGTGGTGCGACCGCGGAACGCCCTGTCTGACGGTCATTTCTTGGCGAACTCACGGTGGATCACCGCTGACTCTTCCGGCCCGCCGTCCGCCGCCGGTGTGTCGACCGGTCGCGAGGGCTTGGACAGTTCTCCGAGGCTTTGCAGGTAGCCCTGGTCAAACTCACCGGCGCGGTAGATCGTGAAGTCGACGCGCCGGTCGCGAAAGCTTTTCAGGGGTTGACCCAACCCACGGATACCGCCGTCGCGATCGCGACGCACGCGGTCGAGATTGATCTCAACGGGCATCGTTTCCTCTCCGCTGCCCGCCTCGTGAATGACGTATCCCGACGGTCCGACAATGATGGAGCGGCCGTTGCCGCATTCGCCAACTCCGTTGATGTCGAAGAAATAACATTGATTGATGGCCGCGGTGGCGCGGGCGATGGACACTTCGACGTCGCGGTCGATGGTGTCCGTCATCGACGGGTGCAGAATCACTTCCGCACCCATGGCCACGAGCGTGCGGCTGGTTTCCGGGAACCACATGTCGTAGCAGATCGAGACGCCGAAGCGGCCCACGTTCGGGACATCGAAGACCAGAAACTGTTCGCCGGACTCGACGCCGGTCTCGTAGGGTCGGAATGGAAACATCTTGCGGTAGCGGCCCACGACCTGGCCGCCCGGATCGATCACCGGCGTGGTGTTGAACAACTGGCCGTGGTCGTTTTCGAAAATGGAACCGGGCAACAGCCACACGCCGTGACGTTCGGCCATCTCGCAGAACCTCTGCTCGGCGGGCCCCGGCATGGGCTGTGCCTTGGACGGCGACGGGCCGAAGGCCGCGAGCTCGCTGAACACCACCATTTGTACCCACGGGAACCTGTGCACCAACACCGATAGCCGATGTGCCATCGCGTCGATGTTGTCGCCGCTCAACGGAACGTTCATTTGTACGCCGGCGATGCCGAATGGGATCACGCTGTGTCTCCTGCCGTGATGGGAGTCCGGTATAGGCCTGTTAGCTGGGCCGGCCTCGATTATGCATCATCGCGCGCCGCCGCTGTCAACCGAACGCGTTGCGCAGCGACGACGTTGAAACGCGGTCCGGCGCTCGCCCGGCGCGGGCACGGCCCTACCCTGCCTCAGAACGGGATAGGGCGGCCGATGCGACCGCCCGCGCGCGGTTCATCGGCCGTCGTCAAGTACCGGACGGTTCGCGAAAATTCGTCAAACGCGGCAAACGACTGCCGTTTTTGCGTACCCGGCCAGCGCAACTCCATCGTGCCCTCCACGGGCCGGTAAATTGCCGTGTATAAAGTGCCAAACCCATTTTTGTATGCCGTCGAGTAGAGGGGTTTGCGCAGGAACGACTGCACGAAACCGTCTTCCGTCTCCTCGCTGTCCGCGAGCCGGAACAGCAGGTATCGCTCGCGTTTGAGCGAGGCGGTGGCTTCGGCGTGCTCATGCCACTCGATGTGGCCCTGATGATTGGTGGCGGCCGGCAACTGGCGCACCACCGGGGCGCGATCCGGGGCCAGGAAAACGGTACGGAAACGCCCGCCGCGATCGAGCACGGTGACGTTGTATGACATGTGCGTGGGAATGCGTTCCAGCGCGGCGGTGGCTTCGTCAGCGGTTTCGCAGAACTCCAGGACATAGCGCAGGATAATGGGCACACCGAAGCCGTCGCCGACCACCTGACGCCCCCCGAACGACAACGAAACGGCGAGCCCGGCCTCGTTGAGGCCGTCGAGTACCCCCCACAGACAGTCATTCATCGCCATCACCCGCCGGCCGTTCCAGCCGCTCGCCAGCAAAGTGCCTTCACATAATCTCGGACTGTAATCGTAGTTGCGTACCAACAGGGGTTGGCGTGGATCCGGCCACACGGCTTGCGAGCAACCGGAGATGTAGGGTGGCGGGCGGTATAGGCTGAGAAACCGGGCGGCCAGATCGGTACCCCCGGCGAGATCGACGAGCCGCTCGTAAGTGGGCACCAGCTCCGGCATGTATTTGCGCAGCATGCGGCGGGACTCCAGGTATGTCGGCCGCGCTGCGTCGCCCTGGGACAGGAACCAGGCTTGATACTCGGCCCAGTGGCGTTCGAACAATCCAGTCCACTTGGAGCCCGGTTCGTGTTCAGCCAGCGCTTCGAAATGCAGTCGCATTCAAGCGCGTCTCTACAGAATCTTGAACGCGCCGGCCTCCAGGCTGACCGGGACGTTTTCCTGCTTGACCTGATCCAGCGGTTGTGAAGCGTACGACCCGCGCAAATCCCGGATCCAACGCAGCGCGCGGTCATTCAAGGTGAAGTCGTCGTTCATCAACCGCCCGCGCGTAATCAAGATTCCCAGATCCGCCCCTTTGTAAAAGTAATCACCCGCGCCGACGATGCGCAGGTAGAAGCCCTCGGATTCGCTCTCGATGCCGCGGCGATGGTAGTCGAAGCGCCGATAGACCATGCGCCCGTCGTCCTCAAGTCGCCAGATCCCCGACTCGGGGGCGGCGCTGACCCATTCGACGCGATCTTCGGTGAACTTCAGCACCAGTTGACTCCAACTGTCGATGTTGTCGGGATCGGCCCAGCGCGCGTTCAATTCTTCGACGTCCAGATCGAAGTCCACGTCGGAGAACTCCAGCAAATGAAACAAAAACAAGGGTGCGTCGGCGTGGGCGAATGCGGCGCTGTTCGTCATGGTGCTGGCGCCGGTGACGCGTGGATTTAGCTCGCCCAGATACAGTTCGCCGTTATCCTGGTCGATGAGAAAGTCCAGCTCGAAATAGCCGCGGTATCCTTCATCGCGGAGCGCCTCGCCGAACTTGAACGTGTAGTCGCGGGCTTTGTCGCGAATCTCCGGGGCGAACGCATCGGCGAAAATCTCGTTGCCCGACCAGCCCCCCTTGTAGGGCGTGAGCTCCTTGAAGCCGACGAGCTCGGTCATCAACGGTCCAACGATCGTGCCGCGCTTGGTCGTGCACGCCTCTATGGCGGAGCCGCGAACGTTGACGCGCTTCATGATCTTGATCTCCGGTTCCGCCTCGATGTCCTCGGCATACTTGTTGTAATCGTCCTCGCTGGAGACGAACCAGGTGGTTTTTCCGGAATCACCGAACGCCGCCTGCAACACCAGATGTTCACCCAACTCGTCGGACACCTCACGCAAGTGTGCGTAGCTGTCTACTTTGGACAACACGTTCGGTACGCTCGGGACGCCCGCCTTGTTGCCGATGCGCACGGTTTCGATCTTGTTGTCGACGCGGCTGCGCAACTCCGCTGATGGAAACCAGATGTCCAGACCGAGTTCCGCGCACAATGCCTCGGTTTCGTCGTCAAACATCAAAAACACGGCCTTACCGCCGGGACCGCGGCTCTCGATGAAGTCGACGACTTCTTTGTGCTGCAGGAGGTAGTTGTTGATGTCCTCGATTCCTTCGAATTCGCGATGCGGCGATTCGCTGGGGATGAATACGCTGGGATGGCGTGCATCGAAACAATCGATGTAATTGATGTAATGAAAATTTCGCACCCACTCACTGATGCCGAGAAGATTGAAGTTGGTGGCGCTGACGAAATAGATCGGTGTCTCGTTGCGGTGAAAATAGCGGCGGATGTCGGATATGTTTTTGAGTTTCTTCACGGCGCCTCCTCTTTCTGGCGGTATCAGTTTTTTTCAGCGGCCGGGGTAATGCCGGCGGCGATGTCGGCGATGGTAACCCGGTTGGCACTCTCGCTTCGCGCGGCGAGCGCCTCGTCACGGAACACTCGCAGTCCGAGTTCCGGCCGATAGCCATGAATCTCCTTGACGTCCAGTGCGCGCATGAATTTCAAGATTTCCTGGCTGACGACCTGTCCCGGCACCAGGATCGGAAAGCCGGGTGGATAGGGGATCACGAACCCCGCGGAAACGACGTCGCGCCCCTGGGCGAGCTCGCGATCGATGGACTGGTCGTCGATGCGCAGATAATCGCAGAAGCGTTCGTCGTAAGACAGAAAGTAAGCGACGCGGATGTCTCCGTCGGGCGTACCATGCTCTTTGCCGGGGCAGAACATCGGGTGAAACCGGCTGAAGTCCGGCAAGGGCGGCAGTTCGGTGGTCAGGGAACGCTTACGTCCTTCGATGATGCCGCGTTCGCGTGGGCTGCTGTCGTCCCATTCGCGGTCCAGATCGCGGGCGATTTTTACCAGCACGCCCACCAGGTAGGCGATGGAACTGCGCGTAGTGCCGATGTTGGTCATGAACAGCACGGTATTGCGGGAAGTCTTGTTGATTTGGATACCGTATTTCTCCATCAGGTAGCGATTCTTGAACGTGTCGCCGTCGATGCCCGTATCGCCGATGTAAAGCGTAAGACGCGTCGGATCGACGACGAAGTCGTCCTTCGCCCAGGCTTCTTCCATATTCAGGTTGCGCCATCCCGTCTCTGGATCGAAATACGAGTCTATACCGGAGGCGCGATACTGCTCGGGCACCAAGTCGCTCGCGACGAGAACGCGAAAATGGCGACTCAGTAATGGGTGGCTGGTTACACGTTCGCGTAGCGCCATGGCGAGATCGAGTTGTTTTTGCACCAGTTCGTAGCCTTCGAGTTCTACCTGGCGCCGACCCACATCCAGGGAAGCGAGAATCTGGTAATTGGGTGAGGTGGAGGTGTGGGTCATGAACGCTTCCGAGAAAGGCTCCTCGACTTTGTGCCGAAACTCCTGATCGTAGACATGGATCATCGAGCCTTGCCGTAGAGAAGTAAGCGTTTTGTGAGTCGACTGGGTCGCGTACACGCGAATCCGTACCTGGTCCGGGTCCGGCATCAACCGTGCCTCGATCCACGCCTGGTCATCCTTGGACTCGAGCTTTTTGAGAGTCTTGCGGAACTGGGCATAGGTTTCGCGGTACGCGTCGCTCTTGTAGCGTTGCTCCAAGTTCCGCGCGCAGAACATCGCGGTGCGCTTGCGGTAGGTGGGATGAAAACCGGCGAACGCAAACCAGGCCTCATCCCAAAGAAAGATCAGATCGGGTTTGATAGCCAGGCATTCCTCCATTACGCGCTCGACGTTATACACGACACCGTCGAACGTGCAGTTGGTCAGAAGCAGCATCTTGACCCGCGGCAAGAGGCCGGCGCCCTTGTATTGCAAGAGACGGTGTTTGATCTCCTGCAGCGGGACGGCGCCATACATCGAAAGTTCGTTCAAGGGGTAGGAGTCCAGGTAACAGACGCGGGCGCCACCGAGCACCAGTCCGTAGTGGTGGGACTTGTGGCAGTCACGATCGACCAGCACGATGTCACCGGGTTGAATCAGGGCCTGGACGACGATCTTGTTCGACGTCGACGTGCCGTTGGTCACAAAGTAGGTCTTGCGCGCGCCGAACGCCCGGGCCGCCAGTTCCTGGGCCTTCTTGATCGGGCCGTGGGGTTGCAGTAGCGAGTCCAGTCCCCCGGAAGTGGCTGAGGTCTCGGCGAGGAACACGTTCATACCGTAAAAATGCATCATGTCGCGGATCCATTTCGATTTGGTCAACGACTTGCCGCGCGAAATGGGCATGGCATGAAAGACGCCCGTCGGTTTGCGGCTGTAGTCCCTGAGCGCGCTGAAAAACGGGGTGTCGTAGCGCGAATAGATGCCGCGCAGAATCGCCAGGTGCAGTTCCAGGTAGTCCTCTTGACGGTAAAATATCCGTCTGAATTTGTCGGCAATGTTGCCGGCGATCTCCTCCACGGCAACATCGGTCACCAGATACAGGTCCAGCTCCGGGCGCAGTTCCGCCATCATCGCGCCGAGCATCGGACCACGGTCCGTGTCCGGTTGTTCTTCGGCTTCCGATTCGTCGATACCGGCCAGGTACCGATGCAATACCGCGAGGTGGTTCTTGGAGCGGAACGGAAATCCGTAGCGAATGACGCACGCCTGAATGTTGTAATTGAACAGGATCGCAATCAGCGCATCTTCGAACGTCGGAACCGAAATCACCTCGTAGATGAATTGGTCTTCCGGGCGACGCATTTCCCGTAGACCGGCGCGCAACGCGTTTTCCTCCGCCGGAGTAATGTCTTCGACGAACAGGACTTCGAAATACGGCTTGGCGACGCCCGACTCGTCCTCGGCACGGTCCTCGTCGCTGTCTAACGCCGATTCGTCGCCTTCAGCCAAGCGGCGGATCGACGCAAACGTTTTGCCCCGGTACGAATGACTGGTGATCGCGCGCACGAGCCGCTCCACCATGCGCGCCAGCGTCGTGTAGTCTTCGCGCTCGAAAATCTTGCGCAGCATGCGGAAGTCGTCGCGGGATGGGAATGCCGTGTAGTCCTCGATGGTTTCCAGGATGGCCATCGCATCCTGAGCGGCTTTGCGGAATCGCGCGATGTCGGCTTTTCGTGCAGAGCGGTCGCTGAGCTGGGCGGTGTAGTGCTCCAGTCGGTGCCACGTATCGAAACGGAGCTGCGTCGCGCTGTGATAAAAATCCAAGGATTTGCGCAGCGTTTCTTTAGGACTCTCGGACATGTCGACCTCTTCGTTTCCGTCGCGCGTGAATCGGCCTGCTCGTCATGGGGGTTCCCGTTGCGCCTTTACGCCCCCGGCGCACGATCGCCAGCCGATCGGAGGCTGAACGTGGATCGCGCCGAACGACCGGGTTCCGGGCGCCGAAATCGAACCATTTCGGCCCGGCCCGGTTTCCGAACAGTGATGTTGGACGCGGGTGCCGCGGTCTGCCAGTCATGATGCGTGCGGTAAGATGCAACCCGTTTGCCTGCCGGCGGCACGCGCTACCGTTTATTCAGTATGTCTCACCGGATGGCGGCCGGGCAACCGTTTCAGCGCCGGGACGGATTGTGGAAGCCCGGCGCGCGGTTCCCGGGCGGAGACCCGAAGCGGCAGACGCGATGCACCAAACGCGTCCAGGGGCTGCCCCGATTCGGTGCGCAGACGCTGCGGCGGTGCGCGACTTGGTAAATTCGCGCGGTGCGGATGTGGCCCGACGTTTGCAAGGAATAAGTGCCATGCGTTGGCTCATCGCAACCGACTTGGACGGCACCCTGCTCGATGACCGCTATGCCCTGGACGAGGCCGCGGCCGCGGTGGACGCCGTGGGTGGGGAGTCGGCGGATGTGCGCGTAGTGTTGGTGTCGAGTAAGACCGCGCGCGAAATGGCGGCGCTGGCGGACCGTTGCACCAGTGATCCCATCTGGATATTCGAGAACGGCACCGGAATGGCGTGGCGCCTGCCCGCACTCAATCGGCGGGGCGCGATGACCTGGGGCGGTTATGAGATGGACCGTTTCGGTCAACCGTATGCCGAACTGCGCGACAAACTCGAACACGTGCGGCGCAACCCCCGTTACCGGTTTCGCGGCTTCACGGACATGACCGCGGCTGAAGTGGCGGCGCTGACCGGTCTCAATGAAGATGCAGCCGCTGCGGCCCGCGAGCGCAACGGTTCGGAGCCGATTCTGTGGCACGGGGACGCGGCAGCGCTCGCGGCGTTTCGCGCCGAACTCGCGCACCTGGATTTGACCCTGGAACGTGGTGGGCAGTTCTATCACGTGATGTCGCGCGTGAGCAAAGCGCGCGCAATCGAACGCGTCAAGCGGTTGTTCTGGCGTCGTCTCGGTTTCCGCGTGACGACGCTCGCCTGCGGTAACGCACCCAACGACCTCGAAATGCTGGAACGCGCGGATTATGCCCTGGTGTTCCCGGATGCCGGCGGCGGTTACCTGCTGCCCGAAAGCACGCGCGTGACGCATGCGCCGGAGGGCGGGCCGCAAGTCTGGCTCACCGCCGTGTCGCGTGTCATCGATTTCCAAACCCGGAGGGTTTTAGCGTTATGAGTGATTTCTTTCAAAACGGCATCATTACCACGCTGCACAATTTGTGCGATCTTTCCACTGAACAGTTGGAAGCGGAGCTGTGCGGATTTTCCCGCGAGCGTCCGATGGCACTGGTGCTCCCATGCTTGTATTCCGAACTGGAAAACCCCGCGCTGGCGAATATCTTGGTCCAGCTACAGAGAGTTCCGTTTCTCACGCAAGTTGTCATCGGGCTGGACCGCGCCTCACAGGACCAATATCGGCACGCACTCGAATATTTTTCGGTGCTGCCACAGCCCCATCACGTGTTGTGGAACGATGGGCCGCGTCTGAAACGTCTCCACCGCGAGTTGGCCGCCAACGGACTCGCCCCCAGCGAACGCGGGAAGGGTAGCAACGTCTGGTATTGCCTGGGCTACGTACTAGCTTCCGGACGCACCAAGGCCGTGGCGTTGCATGACTGCGACATCGTCACCTACGATCGCTCTTTGCTCGCACGCCTCGTTTATCCGGTGGCCAACCCACAGTTCGGCTACAAGTTCTGCAAGGGCTACTACGCGCGGGTCTGCGGCGAGAAATTAAACGGTCGTGTGAGCCGGCTCCTGGTTTCGCCGCTGATCCGGACGATGAAGGTTCGACTCAAAGGACACCCGTATCTCGACTATCTGGACAGTTTCCGGTATCCCCTGGCCGGAGAGTTTGCCATCCAGACCGATGTTCTCACCGATCTGCGCATTCCTTCGGATTGGTCTTTGGAGATCGGCCTGCTGTCGGAAATGTTCCGCAACTACTCGACTCACCGCATCTGTCAGGTTGAGATCGCGGGTCGCTATGATCATAAACACCAGCCATTGTCCGCGGACGACGCAAGCCTCGGCCTGTCGCGCATGAGTCTGGACATCGCCAAAGCCCTGTTCAAGAAGCTGGCGACCTTCGGCGCGGTGTTCGATACCGGAACGGTTCGTACGGCGAAGGCGTGCTTCTACCGCATTGCGCTGGACCTGATGGAATCGTATGCCAACGACGCCGCCATGAACGGTCTCGAGTTCGACCGGCATGCCGAGGAGCAAGCCGTGGAACTGTTTGCAGCGAACATACTCAAGGCGGGGGAGGCGTATCTGCAATGTGGAGAAGAAACACCGTTCATACCGTCCTGGCAGCGGGTGACCAGTGTGTACGGCGATGTGTACGAAGACTTGCTGGCGGCAGTCACCGCAGACTACCGCGAGCACGCGCGTGAGTCACGGCCCGCAGTGTCGGCGGCCGCCGTGGCTTGAATCAAGCCGGATCGAGCCAGCGGATCTGATAGGCGTCTAGTTCGAGGGCTTCGCCTACGTCCACCGATTGACCCGTGAGCCGGTCGGTATGGAGGCCCTTGGACATGTCGATATGCGCAAGCGACACGGTCTGCGAGCGTCCGAATACTGAAGCCACCACGACGATGGTCTGGTCAACGCTGGAACGGCGCATAATGAAGGCGCCCGGTGGGGCGGAGAACACCGTCTGCGCGGCCGTCGGCGAAAACGCCGCTTGCCGGTCGCGGACAGCCATAATGCGCTTTAATTCGTGGAGCACCTGAAACTGGATGGATTGCTCATCGGCAAGGACTTTTTCCAGGTCGTGGGCGGACCAATAGCCTCGATTGATGGACCGCGTGCGACCGGTTTTCTCCACCAGCTCGAGATCGTTTTGCGTGGCGAGCAAGGCGTGGATATACAGCGCCGGTAGGCCCTGAAAACTCATCAGCAGCGTGTGCGCCGCCAGATACGCGGGCAGATCCTCGACCCGGCCGCCGAACGCAGAGAACAATGCGATATTGATCTCGTAAGGTTTCTGTTCGCCTGCGGCGACGTCGCGCAACGACACGAAACCGCCGCGTTTGTGCATGAGTTCGACCAGGCGCGTTACTTCCGATTCGGGAACCCAGCCTTCCGCGGGGCGCAAGCCGATCCCGTCGTGTGAAGCCAAGAAGTTCAAATAAGTGCAACCCGCCGGAGGTGGGTCCAGCTGTGCCGCCCAGCTCGTCAGGTAGGTGGCGTCACCGAATACATAGCTGTACAGGAGTAACGGCGCTAGGCTGAACTGATAGACGACGTGTGCTTCGTCCCCGGTTCCGAAATAGGCCACATTCTCGTTGTGGGGAACGTTGGTTTCGGTGACCAGTTGGACTTCCGCACGCGCGTAGTCCAGAGCCAAACGCAGGATCTTGACCACCGCGTGCGTCTCCGGCAGGTTGACGCAAGACGTACCCAGCCTTTTCCACAAGAAGGCCACGGCGTCCAATCTGATCAGGCGTGCCCCTTGCGCGACGTAGAAGAACAGGATGTCGACGAATTCCCGAAGCACGTCGGGGTTGGAGAAATCCAGGTCCACCTGATCCGCGCTGAACGTGTTCCACACGTGGCGGATGCCGGTATAGGTGTGTACCGTCGAAATCAATGGCGTGTTGCGAGGCCGGACGACCGCAGACGTGTCGAAATCTTCCGGCAACGTGATGAAATAGTGTTTCCCCGGTTCGCGTCCGCTGACGAAATCCACGAACCAGAGGTTCTCCCGAGAACAATGATTGATGACCAGATCGAACATGAGATCGTAGTCGGCGGACAGCGCCTGTACGTCTTCCCAGCTCCCCAGGTGGTGATCGACGCGCCGGTATTCAACGACCGCGAACCCGTCGTCCGATGACGAGGGAAAGAACGGCAGAATGTGTACACCACGGATCGCGTCCCCGAGGTGCTGGCGGACGAAGCGCGTGAGGGTCTTGAGCGGCGTCTCGTCCTCGGCGCGCAGGGTATCCGCGTAGCTGATGAGAAGGCACCCGGGACGTCGGGCGGGACGGCGTGGTTGCGGCGCGCGGGCCAGATCGATCAATACTCCGGCAAGCCGCTTTGCGGTCTCCTCCTCGTACAACCGCTCGAGCAGCCCGGCGACCCGACGCTCGTAGCGCGCCCGTCGTGATGCGGGCGCCCCAGGGCGGGATAGGGTGGGCAGCGGTCCGGTCATGCCAGCATGGGCAAGCAGTTTGTATGCCAGATCTACGTCGTCGGATTTTATCAGCGGTGGTGACCGGCACGGCCGATGTCGAGGCGCGAGCGCGCCCGTTCGGCATGCGGCGCGCACCGTTATGGTGCACACCGCGTCGGTGTCTGCCGCGGCGCCTACGAATCTTCCTGCAACGACAGCAAGCTGGTATTCCCACCCTGCGCGGTGGTATTGATCGTCAACGTGCGTTCGGTGGCGAAGCGCGGCAGATAGTGCGGGCCGCCGGCTTTGGGCCCGGTTCCCGACAGGCCTTCGCCACCGAAGGGCTGTACCCCGACCACGGCGCCGATCTGCGAGCGGTTCACGTAGGTATTGCCGACACGCAAGCGGCGATGGATTTTCTCGATGGTGGAGTCGATGCGGCTGTGGATGCCCAGCGTCAGGCCGTAACCGGTCGCGTTGATGGCGTCGATAACGCGTTCCAGCGCGTCGGTAGGATAGCGGACGACGTGCAGAATCGGACCAAACACTTCGTGATCGAGGAAGTCGATGGACTCGATCTCGAAGGCGCGCGGCGCGAAGAACGTGCCGTACGCGCAGGTCGACGGCAACTCACAGGTATACAGATGCCGCGCGTGTGCGTTCAAGAATCGCACGTGCGTATTCAGGGCGTCGAGTGCTTCGCGATCAATCACCGGACCGATGTCGGTAGCGAGCAGGCCGGGATCGCCGATGACCAATTCTTGCATGGCGCCGATGAGCATGCGCAGTAGCGTGTCGGCGACGTCGTCTTGAACGAACAACACGCGCAGCGCGGAGCACCGCTGACCGGCACTGCCGAAGGCGGAGGCCAGTACGTCGGCGACAACCTGTTCGGGTAAGGCCGACGAATCGACGAGCAAGGCGTTCTGCCCGCCGGTCTCGGCGATCAAAGGAACGATCGGCCCCGGTTTGCCGGCCAGCGTCCGGTGGATGCGGTGCGCGGTGTCGACCGAGCCGGTGAAGGCGACCCCGCCGACGCGCGGATCGGCGACCAGCGCGGCACCGATGGTGGCGCCGTCGCCGGGCAGTAAATGCAGGATCTCCGCAGGGACGCCGGCCGCAAGAAACCGCTGCACGGCGTGGGCGGCAATGAGCGGGGTCTGTTCGGCGGGTTTGGCCAGCACCGCATTGCCCGCGGCAAGCGCCGCGGCAATCTGTCCGGTGAAAATCGCCAGCGGAAAATTCCATGGGCTGATGCAGGCGAACACTCCGCGCCCGTGCAGCGAAAGGCGGTTGGACTCGCCGGTCGGCCCGGGTAGTTCCAGCGGTGCTTCGAAATCGGCGCGACAGCGCATCGCGTAGTAACGGCAGTAGTCGATCGCCTCGCGCACTTCGGCGACGGCATCGGCGAGGGTTTTACCGGCCTCGCGGACCAGCAGCGCCAGACATCGAGGGGTATCGCCTTCCAGCGCGTCGGCCATGCGTTCCAGGCACGCGGCGCGCTCGGCGGGCGGGGTGGCGTCCCACCGGGCTTGCGCGGCCGACGCCAGATCGAATGCGTCGGCGACCGCGCGCGGGTCGGCGTCGATCCGCGTCCCGATCACCCGGCGAGTGTCGGTGGGATCCCGCACCGCGACATGGTCACCGTCGCGCTGCGCGCCGCCGACGAGGGGGTACGCTTCCCAGGGCCGCGCCGCGGCGGCGTGCATGCGTTTGGCGAGGACCGCCAGTTCCCGTGGGTTGCTGGTGTCGATACCGTACGAGTTTTGGCGGTCCGGATACAGGTCGCGCGGCAGCGGTATGTGTGGGTGGGGTTTGGGGTGGGTACGGCGGAGCGTCTCCACCGGGTCGACGATGATGCGCTCGATCGGCACGCGCGCATCCACGACGCGGTTTACGAACGAACTGTTGGCGCCGTTTTCCAGCAGCCGACGCACCAGGTAGGGAAGCAGGTCCTCGTGGCTGCCGACCGGGGCGTAGACCCGGCACGGCGGCCGATCGTCCGCCTCGCGCATCAGCGCCTCGTACAGCCCCTCGCCCATCCCGTGCAGACGTTGAAATTCAAAGTCGTCGCGCGGACCGCCCATGTCCATGACGGCGGCGACCGTATGTGCGTTGTGCGTCGCGAACTGGGGATAGAAGCAGTCGGGTGCGGCCAACAGTCGCCTGGCGCAGGCGAGAAACGATACGTCGGTCGCCGCTTTACGGGTGAACACCGGATATCCTCTCAATCCCCGCTCCTGGGCGACTTTGATCTCCGTGTCCCAATAGGCGCCCTTGACCAGGCGTACCATGAACCGCCGACGATCGCGCTGTGCGCGGTCCCGCAGCCAGGCAAGCACCGGCAGCGCCCGTTTCTGGTAAGCCTGCACCGCGAGACCGAGCCCGTCCCAACCGCGTAGACGCCCGTCGGCGCTGACTGCGGCGAGGATCTCCAGTGACAATTCGAGCCGGTCGGCCTCCTCAGCGTCGACCGTCAGTCCGATGCCGATGTGCGCAGCTTGCACCGCGAGCGCGGCGAGTCGCGGAGTGAGCTCGTGCAGTACGCGATCACGCTGGGCGACTTCATAACGCGGGTGCAAGGCGGACAGCTTGATGGAAATCCCCGCGCCGCGGATCGGGTCCGTGGTCGGCACCGCCGCGCCGATCTGGTCGATGGCGTGCCGGTAGGCGTCCCAGTATCGGTCCGCATCGGTCTGCGTGCGCGCGGCTTCGCCGAGCATGTCGAAAGAAAACCGGTAGTGCGCAAGGGGCTCCTCGGCCGCGCGTTCCAGCGCCTCATCGATATGTCGGCCCAACACGAACTGTCTGCCGATGATGCGCATCGCTTGGCGCACCGAGCGTCGGATCAGAGGTTCGCCAAAGCGCGATGCCAGACGCCCCAGCACCGAACCAACGGTCTGTCCCCGGTAGTCACTCAAGGCGACCACGCGCCCGGTGAGCATCAGCGCCCAGGTCGAGGCGTTGACGAACAGCGACTCGCTGTGCCCCAGATGTTCTTCCCAGTCGGCGTCGCCCAGCGTGTCGCGGATGAGCAGGTCGGCGGTGTGTGCGTCGGGAATTCTGAGCAGCGATTCGGCGAGGCACATGAGTACTACGCCCTCGTCGCTGGACAAGCCGTACTCGTGCAGGAACGCGTCCAACCCGCCCTTCGTGAGGCGTGCGTCGCGTACCGCCGCGACCAGACGTCGCGCGTGTGCGGCAATCCGCGTGCGGCTGTCGGCCGCCACCCGCGTTGCGTCGATGAGTTGATCGACCACCCGTGTTTCGTCTGCGCGGTGGTACTCGTCAAGCCGTGCGAATCCCGGATCGGCGACCGCCGGCGGCGCAGGGAAGATCAGAGCCGGCGTGCGGTATTCGGAATCACTGTTCAAGTTGATCGACGTTTCGCAAAGACGGTGTGAGCGTTAGAAATTGTACGCCGCTGGTTGGTTCCACGCCCCCGCCACTTTAGCGCGTTGCAGGGCGCGCCGGTATCACCGGTACCGTGAGGTGGGACGCGAACTCGGGTCCGTAGCAGACGCTCTGGTGGGCCGCCACCGGTTGTGTCTCGTGTGGGATCGAGTTCGCGGTATTCGGGTTGCGGTCGAAACGCGGGAAGCTGCTGCTCGTGACATGCACCCGGAGCCGATGGCCGCGTTTGAATACGTAGCTCGTCGGCCACAATTCGATGGAGATCTCTTGCGCGCCACGACAATCTTTACCGCGCGCCGCGAAACCGGTTCTGAGAATGCCCTCGGAAACATTGTACGAATCACCGCTCTCATGCACATCGGCCAGCCTGACGATGAAGTCCGTGTTGGGGGCACTGGTCAACACATACAGGGTTGCGGTAAGCGGACCGGTAATCTCGAGATCGGATTCGAGCGTATCGCTCGTGTATACCCGCACGTCGTCGCGCGCCTCGATGTCGTTCTGCCTGGCCATACCGGCCCCCGGCCCCAGCATAGCGCCCCCGCGTGTCGGAGCCGGATTGCGAGGATCATAGACATAGCGATCCTCTCCGCTTGTATTAGGTGGGTGCCAGACCAGCGCGCCGGAGCTTCCATCGGTCGAGAAGTACAGCTCGGTGTAGCGAGTACGCGCCAATGGCCATTCGTTCTCGTAGCGCCAGGTGTTGGCGCCCATGACGAACAACTTGACGGCGCCCGGTCTATCCATTTTCACCAAGCCCAACAGATGCCGATCGAACCAAAGCAGTCCTTCCCTGATGCTGGTGCGCCGGTAATCCGGGAGTGCGGTACCGCCGGGGAGTCGGATTTCCCGGGCATGGGACCAAGGGCCGATAATGATTTCAGAGCCTGACGCGGGATGATCGGCATCGCGACTTCTAAGTGTCGTGAAGTCACGAAGCTGCGTAGGCAGAAACGGATCGAACCACCCGGCGAGCATTTGTACCGGTGCGCCGGCCATTGCGGCGCGGTGCTCGCCATCGATACTTCTCCAGTACCCGTTTCTCTTCGTATTCATCGCCCAGTCGTCGAAAAAGACGATGTTCCGTCCGGCCCGGTCGTCGGCGCGGATCAGAGGAAAGCCTTCGAAACCGGCGCGCAGGCGCTCGGGCGTGGGTTCGATGTCCTTCTTCCCGCTGCTTTGCAGCGCCCAACGCAGCGCGCTCTGAAGCGAGAACGCACCGCCTGGGTAAAACATGTCGTAGAAGCTTGTGCTCGCGATGTGAATATGGTGTGCTCCGATCCGGGGACGGCGTTGATCGGCAATGGCCCACTGCGTATAACCGAAGGTCGACCCGCCCCACATGCCTAGGCGTCCGTCGAACCACGACTGTTCGTTCAACCATCTCAGGGTCTCGATTCCGTCCGCCCGCTCATGGCGCAAGGGGTAGTAGTCACCGCCGGACTTGTAACGACCGCGACTGCCTTGAATGACCACGTTGTAACCGCGCGTTGCCCAATATCTGGCTACCGCACCGGCGCGCCACCGATTGGGTAAGTTGTCGCTGAGCGGAATGCGCACCAGTATGGTCGGCGTAGGTGCGTCGGTAAGCGGCCGGTAGACATCGGCGACGAGCGGGATGCCGTCGGCGGTCAACAGCTGCTCCTCGTATTTGAAGACGCGGTATTCGCGCGGTCGCACGCCGTCGTTCGGTAAAAACCATTCTTGCACCAGTGTTTGGCAGCCGGTGAGTAACGCGGCGGTGAGCACGGTGACTATTCTCATGGGCGAGGCGGAGATTCACGGTTGAGAGATACGGTGCGGAGTATGCGCGGGTATCCCGCCGCGCGCACGCGGGCGGCGCTGGTATCGAGAAATGATGCGGGGAGTGCCGGATGCCGGCACGTCAACCCGAGCGACCGCCGTCCGCGGGGGGGGGTGAGGGTTTCGCAGTTAGCCGCCTGGATACGCGGCAAGCTCAAAAGCGAATGTTGCACCGACGCCGGGGGTGCTGGTCACGGAGATACTCTGACCGTGGAGTTCCATGATGCGCTTTGCGATGGCGAGTCCCAATCCGGCGTGCTTGTGCTTGGCGCTGGAAGCCGAACCCTGGAAGGCGCGGTCGAAGATGTGCGGGATATCGCCCTCGGTGATACCCGCCCCGTTGTCGCTGATTTCGACGCGCACGTGGCCGTTATGCTTGAGAACATGGACACGTACCTCGGTGCCTCGTGGGGTGTGGTGCAGCGCATTGATCAGCACATTTTCGAGTACCCGTTCGATCAGCCTGATGTCGGCGAACGAAAGCGGAACGTCGGCATCGATCGATGCCTGCACGTGGATGTCTTTTTCGTCCGCCTGCAACCGCAATTTCTGCAACACGTCCTGAACGAGATCGGAAATCGAGAACGGCTCCTTGTTCAGTTTCGGGTCGATCGTTTCGAGCTTGGCCAGCTCGAACAGATCCTCCACCAGTCCGGCGAGTTGGCGACCGTATTTCAGGGCCACGTCGAGGTATTCCCGGGTTTCCTGCTCGTCGAGCTGGTCGGCTTTGAGCTTCATGGTTTCCAGATAACCATTCATGGAAGCCAGCGGGGTGCGTAAATCGTGAGAAATGTTCGCCACCATCTCGCGCCGCGCGGCGTCCTTCGACTTCAACATTTCGATCTGATGGGCGATTTTCGTGGCCATCAACGCGAAGGTATGTCCGAGACGGTCGATTTCGTCGCCGTCGGGGCGCGCGGGCAGGGAAAGATCCGGCGCATGGGCGGCGAAATCCGAGCTGCGAAAACGTTCCATGGCGTCGGCAAGCCGGCGTAACCGGCGCGTGAGCATCCAGAAAATAAACAGACCGGCGACGAGCGCGACGATCAAGCCGATCACGACGGCATACGCGCTCAACCCCAACAAGTAGCTTTCGCGCAGCGCGCGAGCCACGACGTCGAAAGCCTCGCCACGTAACACGACGTACAAGTACCCGTCGACGCGTTCCGCCGATGGAATCGGCGTCACTGAGAAGGCCTTTTGACGGTCCGGGCTGCGGGGATCGTCCCCGAGCACGGGACCCTCCGATTCCTGGTTCAGAAACGCCTCGATCGGCGCCAATGACACGCGCTCGCGCACGACCTTGTCCGGGTCCGCTGAGAATGAAAGGATCGTTCCCGCCGAATCCAACAGATAGATTTCTATGTTCGGGTTGATCTGCATGTAGTCGTGGAACGTCTTTTTCAGGGCGGTGTCGTCGAGTGCGCCCTGACGTACGAGATTCCGGTCCGCAACAAGGGTTTCAGCCAGATCGCGGTTCAGCGTCTGGTTGATCGCATCCAGGTGACGCTGGGTGACGGACAAACTGATCACCACGCACACAATGATCACCGTTACGAGCAGAAGTGCAAGCGCCAGGGAGAGCTTCGCGTACAGGCTCTTGAACAAGACCTTAGGCCTCCAGTTCGGAGAACTTGTAGCCGACCCCCCACACGGTAAGGATGTACCGTGGATCGGCGGCGTTTTCTTCGATTTTCGCGCGCAGGCGATTGATGTGTGAGTTTACCGTGTGTTCGTATCCGTCGTGCGTATATCCCCACACGTTGCGCAGCAGTTCCGAGCGGCTGTGGACCGTGCCCGGCTGACGAGCGAAATACAGAAGCAGGTCGAACTCTTTGGCGGTGAGTTCCACCGCCCGGCCGTCGATCTTCACCTGTCTTCTTCGTACGTCGATTTCAAGACCGCCGTGGGCGAGGGTCTCGTGACCCGAATGGTCCTGGGCCATAGCGTCGGCCCGGCGCAGCAGTGCTTTGACGCGCGCCATCAGTTCGACAACGCTGAACGGCTTGGTCACATAGTCGTCGGCACCGGTTTCCAGGCCGACCACCCGGTCCAGCTCCGTAGATTTCGCGGTCAGCATGAGAATCGGCGTGTAACCGGCGCGCTTGCGTAACTCCCGGCAGACCTCCAGGCCGTCCATACCCGGCAACATCAGGTCGAGAATGACGAGATCGTAATTACCCTCGTTGAACCGGCGCAGCGCGACCACACCGTCTTCCGCACTGTCGGACTCGAACCCCAGATCGCGGAGATGCAGACGTACCAATCGGCTGATGTCGGGATTGTCCTCGACGACCAGCGCCCGCCGCAGACGCTCGGCGGGTTCTGAGCCGGGGCCATTCATGAGACGGGGACCCCGGCGTTCGTACCGTGCGTGCTTTCACGCGGCGAACGGATCATGCGCAATACTGGCCTCGGACGTAGGTACCCGTCGACATTATATGCGAATCCGGGTGTGCAGCACCGCCGCACGGTCGTGGGCCGGGCGGCGGGCCGCATGAGCCCGAGTGGTATTTTAAGGCCGGCGTAGGATGACCACCCTCGCCACCGGATCCTGCCAGCGGTGTACCGCTGGATCGAGATCGCTCGGTCCACCGGTCGGATCGGTGTCGCCGACGATGCCGGGGTGGGTGTGGATGCGCGTGTTCGGTTCTATGGCAGTGCTGCCGGTGCCTCCGCTACCGGAGTTGCCGCCCGGGTCCCCGGGTATGCCGGGCACGTTGAATCCTGCGCCGGGCACCAGAAGCTCATCATTGATCTCGGTGCCGGCATCGTAACTCCCGAGAAACAACACTTCTCGCCTGCCCACCGATCGCAAGCGAAACGCGTCCAGACCCACAAGACCGTCGTTGGTGGGCAGGATCATGCCCACGATGGACAGCAAGGGTTGATCGCCGGTGTCGAGTTTCACGATTGCGGTCCGTCCGGGACCGAGCGGCGTGTCGTTCGCCACCGCGGTCTTACCGCCCAAGCTCTCGGACAACGCTTTGAGGTCGGTGACGTCTCCCGCTTCGGCGACTTTTTCCAACGGTTCGCTGGCTTTTCTGCCCGCGGTAAACAAGTCGCCCTTGGCGCTGTGTGCGACCACGAGCAGCGGCGTGAACCAGCTACCGTGGGTGAGGTTGGTGATTCTGATTTCGAACTGGTCGGCAAGCGCCGGAGTTGCGGTGAGCAGCGAAAATGCCGCAGCAAACCGAATGAAGTGCGGTTTCATGGGAGTTCCTCCTGATGATAGTTGGCGAGGGGTTTGACGCGCGGTCCGGCGAAGATTCTCTCCGGCTTTTGTCAACAAACCATCATTTTTCTGTCACACGTCCCGGTGCAGGGCCGGCACAAGCAGACCCACGGGGGCACGCTCGTCGTGCCGGTTCGCATCGCGGGATCACCGCGCGGATTCGCCCGGCTGCGGCTCGCGTCGGGAGGCGCCGCCGCGCTCGGTCGCCGGGCGGGAAGATCGGCGTTAAGGGGCGGTGTGCTCGATTCGAAATCCGGCGTGGCACGCCACGCACTGTTGCATCGCCCCGGCCAGTTTGGCGAGGATGACGTCCACACCCGCGCCGTCTTCGGCAGCGTCCGCGATCTGATCGAACGCCATGTGTGTCGGCATGCCCAGTTTGCGGAATTCGGCCGGCATCTTACCCATCAATGTGGCGGGGGCGTTCTGCATCGCCTGCATACCCATGGACCGAGCGGCGGTGGCCACTGCCGGCAGGTCGTTGTTCGATAGTGCCGCGGCGATGCGCTGAATACTGATCACGTAATTCTGCATCTCGGTCAGTACGAACCGCCGCTCCTCGTCGTTCAGGGACAACGCCTGACGGTCGTCGAGACCGGCGCTCTGGACGCTCCAGGCGGCGCCCGCCAACCATAGCAACGCGCCGGCAAGCCAAGATTTAGAGGTGAAGGCTGACATATGACCGTCTCCATTGTCTGTTCGCAGGGTGTTTCGGTCCGGTGCGCCGCGCGCTGCGGGGTTCAACCGGAGTCCGAGTTGCCTGTGCGCCACGCACCAGGTATATACTGCCGCGACCGCGGAACGCAGATCAAGTACCGAAGTATGCCGCCCCTCGGAGTCTTATCCTTGAGAGTTCGCAAACGCCTGGCCGACTGGTATCGCAGATCGACCAGCCGGTTCCGGCGACTGCCCGACTTTATCGTCATCGGCGCACAAAAAGCCGGGACCTCTTCGTTGTATTTCTATCTTGCGCAACATCCCGCGATCAGGATGTCGGCCTTGAAAGAAATCCATTACTACAACTATTACGCCCTGCGCGGAAGGGGATTGTCCTGGTATCGGAGTTTTTTTCCGCTGAAGATAAAGAGCCGGCATGCGATCACCGGGGAGGCGTCCCCGTACTACCTGTTCGACGAAAACGTGCCGGCGAGAATCAAACGCGACCTGCCCAACGTTAAGCTGATTGTGCTGTTGAGAAACCCTATTGACCGCGCCTACTCGGCTTATAACATGAACAAGAGACAGGAGAATGACCCGGATGGTTTCCCGACGTTCGAGGAAGCGATCGCCAATCCGGACATGGGCTGTGAACAAAGTCGTTTGTATCTGTACCGCGGGCGCTATGCCGAGCATCTTAGGCATTGGCTGAAGCATTTCGACCGCGAGCAGTTTCTGTTCGTCAAGAGCGAAGACTTGTTTCGAACTCCGAAGAAATCGCTGCGAGAAGTGTACGAGTTTTTGGGCGTCGACGAGACCTATCCGGACGATATTCGGGCTCAGGAGGTGGGTAGCTATCCGGAGCTTTCCGATCGCGTACGCCGCGAACTGGAGGACTACTTCAAAGATGCGAACGACGAGCTCATCGAGATGTTGGGACCGCACTATCGGTGGTAACCGCGTGCACCACGTCGGTGCTACCGCACCCGGAAAACCGCGGACCGCGTGGCGCAATCTTGACCCACGTCATACCTCCGGATCGTCGAAAGTGGTGAAGTGGAATTTTGTTTGATCGGTGTAACGCCCCATGAAGACGGTTTGGGTGTTGGTGGCGGACGCCAGCCGCGCCCGTATACTGGAAATCACCGGAGGCGACGTTCAGGAACTCGACGCGTTCGCCCATCCTGAAAGCCGCTTGCCGGCCCGGGAACTGACGGGGGACCTGCCCGGACGCGTATTCGACAGCCATGGTGAAGGGCGCCACGCGATAGGCGCGGAGTCCGGCACCAAGGAACAGGAGGCGAAACAGTTTGCCGTCGAACTCGGCGCGTTTCTGGACGACGCCCGCAAGCGGCATCGGTTCGACCGGCTGATCGTCGCCGCCCCACCGCGCTTTCTGGGTGTGTTGCGCGCCGGGTTGAGTACGCCGACCGGCAGGGCGGTGAACGCGTTTGTCGCTAAAGCGCTGACCCGGGAGACGCCGGCGCGAATTCACACCCTGCTGTCCGAGTATCTGTAAGTCTCCTGCCGCCGTATCCGGGCCAGTTTCGAAACGCCGTGGACACCGCCATGATGGGTTACTCCTTCGCGTTGTTGTTCGTTGCGGAGACGGGCGACAAGACGCAGTTGATGGCCATGACGCTGGCGCACCGTTATCGCGCCGCCCCTGTGATCGGCGGTGTGTTTGCGGCGTTTCTCGCTCTCAACCTGCTTGCGGTGTGGGCGGGGGAGGCGGTGTTCCGCGTCGTCCCGAGACCCATGGTACTGTTGGTGGGGGGGGCGTTGTTCGTGTTCTTCGCGATTCGCGCCTGGCGCGATGCCAAAGCCGACGACGAGACAATCGTGCCTTTGGCGCGCGCGAGCAGCGTGTTTGTGACGAGTTTCGTGGTGATTTTCGTCGCCGAGCTGGGCGACAAAACCCAGTTGGCCATGGTCGCGCTGGCCGCCGGGAGCGGAGATCCCTGGGCGGTGCTGGTGGGGGGTACGGCGGCGTTGTGGGGAGTGTCGCTCATCGGCGTCGTGGCGGGTCGCACGCTGTTGACGAGAATACCCCGCGCCACGGTACACCGCGCGTCCGCCCTGTTGTTCCTGGCGTTCGGATTGCTTGCCTGGGGTCTCGGACTCGGATTGCTGGACGGCGCGCTGTCGGTTCGTATCTGAATTCGGCATGGGGCGGCCGACGGCACGCCGCCTCCGCCTGCCGTCGGCCGGCGCGTGCGTCGCGTCCGCCGGGTTGGTGTACACCCTCTGCGCGATTTTATACTGCCCCCGTGCGCCGCACGGACGGCTGCACGTCCGACGAAACAGGGAGATCGATTATGACGCGACTTTTAAGCACCGTTACGGGACTTGTGTTAGGGGCCGGAGCAGTGATGACGTACGCTGGGGATGTGCTTCCCTCGCCGAACGGTATCGCGTTTCCGGCCGGCTACCAGAACTGGCCGGTAATCGCGGTGTCACATCGCACCGACAACAACACTCTGCGGGTCATTTTGGGTAACGAGGCGGCCGTGTCCGCGGCGCGCCGGGGTGAGACCAATCCGTGGCCGGACGGGGCAGTCCTCGGCAAGGTGGTGTGGAAGGACGGGACGCTCCCGGAGTGGCCACAGGCGCAATCCCCGGAAACATTCGTACACGCGGAGTTCATGCTTCGCGACGCGGCCCGGTACGCCGACACCGGCGGCTGGGGATGGGCACGCTGGGTTGGACAGGACCAAAAACCTTACGGCGACGCCGACGTGGCGGCGGAGTGCATGGGCTGCCACACCCCGGTCAAGGACAATAACTGGGTGTTTACGCGCCCCGCGCCGCTCCCGCCGACGGCGCGCTAGGGCGCCGCCGTCGTCACGATGAGGATGACGACACCGTGGTGCGCGCGCGGTGCGGGTCAAAACCGGCAACGGCGCTGCAGCGTGGTTCGCACCGCGCGTGCGGCACGGGCGTTGGGGGTCGGGTTGGCGCTGGTGATCGGGGGCAGGGCCGGTGACCTCCAGGCCACCGCACACATCGAAGAGTTCGACAGCGAACAACAACGTTTCTCCCTCGCCATCGTGGCCCGGGGGCTTAGGCATCCGTGGGGGATGGCATTCGCGCCCGACGGCCGGATCCTGGTGACCGAGCGTGCGGGCCGCTTGCGCGTCGTCGAGCAGGGTACACTGCACCCCGAACCGGTGCGCGGAGTCCCCCGGGTGGCGGCGGTCGGCCAGGGCGGACTGCTGGATGTCGCGCTGCATCCGCGATTCACCGAGAACCGGCTGGTGTATCTCTCGTTCGCGGCGTCCGGCGACGGCGGAATCGGTACCGAGGTGGTGCGTGCGCGCTTGAACGGCCTGCGCCTCGAAGGACTGCGAGTGATTTTTCGCGCACTGCCCAAGTCGGGCGGCGGTTATCATTTCGGTTCCCGTTTGTTGTTCGATGGCAACGGACATCTGTACGTCACACTCGGCGATCGACGCGATCGTGACCGCGCGCAGGATTTGAACGATCACGCCGGATCCATCATCCGGCTACACGACGACGGCAGCGTGCCGGCGGACAATCCGTTCGTTGGTCGCCGCCGCGCCCGCGCGGAGATCTTTACCTACGGCAATCGCAATGTGCAGGGTATCGCCCTGCAGCCCGGTAGCGGCACGGTCTGGGCGCATGAGCACGGCCCGCAGGGCGGGGACGAGATCAATGTACTGCGGCCCGGGGTGAATTACGGCTGGCCGGTGATCACGTACGGCCGCAATTACGGGATCGGAACCCGGATCGGCGAAGGCACGCACAAACCCGGCATGGAGCAGCCGGTGCACAAGTGGGTGCCGTCAATTGCGCCATCGGGGATGGCGTTTTACGACGGCGGTCGGTTTCCCGGTTGGCGCGGCGATCTATTCGTGGGCGCGCTTAAGGACCGACTGCTGGTGCGGCTTGAGATTGACGGAACGCGGGTGGTCGGCGAAGAGCGTCTGTTGCAGGGGGTCCTCGGTCGCATTCGGGACGTGCGCGCCGCGCCGGACGGTTTCATCTACTTGCTCACCGACGAACGCGACGGCGTGTTGGCGCGACTGCAACCCGCTTCCCGCTGACCCGGCGCCAATGGGTTGTAAACGCTATCCGGTGGTTCGCAATACGGAATCCAGGGACAGCGACCGCAGTTTCGGGTCGGCCAGCACGCGCGCGCTGGTCTCGGTGCCGACGCCGGGCAACAGGCCTTGGGTGGCGAGATACCGTGCGACCACCGCCGCCGCCAACCAGTGACCGACGACGCTGGGGTGCAACATGTCGAGGCTGACCGGGTTGCCGATCTGCGCCAGGCGCTGAAACGGTTCCAGTAGGTCCACCGCTCCGGCGGCACTCATGGCGAATAGCCGCGCGATTTTGTAGTGCACCGTGGTCAGCGGATAGTTCTGAAGATTGACGAACAATGGAAAAATCGCTCCGACTACTGGGGCTGGCGACGCGGACAGACGCCCCATCGCCGTGGTCACCCGCGACCAGTCGCCGTCCTCGGCGTAAAGCCGGCTGAAATAGTCGGCGTGGTCGCCCTTGAGAATCGCCGCGAACTGTGGATCATTGCGCCAGTGGATCCGCTGCTCGGGAGCGGCGCGGGCACGCCACCACCCGATGTGGCGGTGATAGGCCTGCGCGATCAGGGCGAAAACGCGCGCGCCGTTAAGAGCGCGTCCGAGTTCCCGCCGCCACTCCGGGTGGTGACGTCCTTCGCCGGCGACGTACAGCAGTCTTTGCATTTCCAGGCTGTATTCCTGAGCATCGTTGAGGCAGTACCCGTAGACGATCAAGTCGGGTTGAAACTCAGGCAGTTTGACGCGGACGGTTTCAGCGATCTGCGTGATGTTGTAACCGGTCACGCCGAAATTCAGGACTTCGTAACGGGTGTGGCGGTCCCGGAAGTGCGCGTTGAGGAGGTACTCGAGGCGTTCGGTATAGTTGGCCTCGCGCGGCACCCGCAAACCGAACGTAATGGAGTCGCCCACCACCGCGATGCGGAACACGCCGTCGGGTTTCGGCGTGGTGTAGTGGCGGTCACGCAGTCCCTGTTCGCTGATGGAGCCCCGACCGTCCGGGGACTCCGGTAGGAGCTCGTAACCGAGCACCGGGTTTTCGGACAATCGGTAGTTGTCGTACGAGACGGCGTACACCTCGGGACCGAGATCGAAGGTGCGTAGTACAAGCTCCCCGACCGCCAGGGCGAAGACGACCGACACCACGACCAGCATGACCTTGCCGGCCGCTTTCATCGTATACCCCGCGTTTTTTCCAACGCCGTAATCCTCCCTGCTGGCGACGACGTCGCGCTGTGCAACCCAGTGGTGCCCACGCGCGGCCCATTATCACCCAGCTCCGGAACCGTTGGGTAATGCCTTCGGCGTCGTGGGTGCTGGAATTATGCGTTTCACACGCCCGCCCTTGGTACTATCGACCAGATGATGTGTGCAGACCCCATGACCGGTTGCCGGTGGCCGACCCGCATGCTTCGGCGGACAAACCCGGAGTCGCTGACGAGGGTGCCCCTGGTATCCGTGGTGGGGTTTGTCCGCGGTCCGGCGCGTGATGTGTCGGCGGCGGTTGTCTTGCACCGCGTGGGCCGGGCCCGGCCCGGGCTTCGCGCGCGCGAAGGCACTGCGATACCGGCATCACCAGGCGGTGGACGGTGAGCGTACACGATCGGCCCGAGCACCCGGACCACGAAATGCTCGCTGCGCTGAAACGCCTCGGATTCTTCGAGCGCGACGCGCGCTACACGGCCATGACCGGTGGAGTATCGTCGGACATCTGGAAGGTCGAGACGACCCGTGACGTGTTCTGCGTGAAACGCGCGTTGCCGCGGCTCAAGGTGGCGGCGCGTTGGTGTGCGCCCGTGGAGCGCAACCGGTTCGAGGCGGTGTGGTACGGGTTGGCGAATCAGGCCGTACCGGGTAGCGCACCACGGGTGCTGGCGGTCGATGAGGCCGCGCTCCTGTTCGCCATGGAGTATCTCGACCCGGTCGCCCATGTGCTGTGGAAGCATGCCTTGCGCGACGGCGCGGTTGATCCGCTACAGGCTGCCGCGGTCGGTGAGCGGTTGGCACGTATTCATGCCGTGGCCGCCGCCGACACGCGGTGGCGCGAACGTTTCCCGCGCCGCGATATTTTCCGGGTGATTCGCCTGGAACCCTATCTGGAGGCCACCGCTGAGCGGCACCCGGACGTGCGCAATCAGTTGCTGGCGCTCAGTCGGATTACCGCCGCGACGCGCCGTACGGTGATCCACGGCGACGTGAGCCCGAAAAATATCTTGCTCGGGCCCGCGGGACCGGTGTTCCTCGACGCCGAATGCGCGTGCGTGGGCGACCCGGCATTCGATATGGCGTTTTGCGTGAACCACTTGTTACTGAAATGCTGCTGGCGGCCGCAGTGGCGGGAGCGCTTCTTGAGCGCGTTCACCGCATTCACCACCGCGTACCTTGGGGGGGTGGACTGGGAGCCGCGGGACGCGCTGGAGGAACGTGCGGCGCATCTGCTGCCGGGACTGTTCCTGGCGCGAGTGGACGGAAAATCGCCGGTCGAGTACCTGACCGACGAGAGCGATAAAAATCGCGTGCGCCGCTGTGCGCGGTGTCTGTTGCGCGCACCCCCCGCGAGGCTCGATGACGTACGCGACGCATGGCGGCAGGAGCTGGCGGGATGACGATGCGCATTACCGGGGTACGGGGCAGACGGGTCTGGGACTCGCGCGGACGACCGACGGTGGAGGCGGAGGTGCGTCTTGCCGGGGGTGCCGTGGGCCGGGCGATCGCCCCCGCCGGGGCCTCGACCGGCCGCGCCGAGGCGGTGGACCTGCGGGACGGTGGCGAACGTTTCGGCGGCTACGGCGTCGCCTCCGCGCTGGCCTCCCTGTCTGAGATCGCGGCCGTGCTGGTGGGTCATGACGCCGAGGACCAGGCGGCGGTGGATCACACGCTGATCGCGCTCGACGGCACGGAAAATAAAGCCCGTCTCGGGGGCAATGCCACGGTGGCCGTGTCCATGGCGGTCGCCCACGCCGCGGCGGCGGGGGCGGGTCAGCCCTTGTGGCGTTATCTGGCCGGCGCCGGCCCCGTTGCCATGCCGCTGCCGGAGATCCAGATCTTCGGCGGCGGCGCGCACGCGGGGCGGCGGGTCGACGTACAGGACTTCATGGTCGTGGCGATCGGCGCCGACGAGTACGCACAAGCGTTGGACTGGACAGCGGAGGTATACCGCGCCGCCGGAGTGCTTTTAGATGAGGCCGGACGACTGTACGGGGTCGCTGACGAAGGCGGGTATTGGCCGGTGTTCGATAATAACGAGCAACCGCTGGATTTTCTGCTCCGCGCCATCGAACGCGCCGGATTTTCGCCGGGTGAAGACGTCGCCATTTCCCTGGACATCGCGGCCAGCGAATTTGGCGGCGGGAACCGCTACCGGATGGCGTGCGACGACCTCGCGCTGGATGCGTCGGGGTTGGATGCGTTACTGCGCACGTGGCTCGACCGTTACCCGATCGTGGCAATGGAAGACCCATTCGCCGAGGACGATTGGGGAGCGGTTGCCGCGTTCACCACCGCAGTCGGGGAGCGCGTGCAAATCGTCGCCGATGACCTGGTATGCACCGATGCGCAGCGTATCCAGGCGGCGGCGGCCCGGGGTGCGGGCAATACTGCGTTGATCAAACCCAATCAGGCCGGCACTTTAACCGAAGCGCGCGCGGCACTGGACGCGGCGCGCGCGGCGGGATGGGGGGCGATCGTGTCGGCCCGTTCCGGGGAAAGCGAGGACGTGACGGTGGTACACCTTGCGGTGGGGTGGGGCGTCAAGCAATTGAAGGTCGGCGCGTTCGCCCGTTCCGAACGCATGGCGAAGTGGAACGAAGGCCTGCGCATCGCCGAGGCCTTGGGCAGCGGCGCACTGCCGACGTCGGTGTATCGGTTCGCTTGACGGGCCGCCCGAGCGGGGCGTTCGATGTCGCGGGAAAAAAGATGCGGATCGGCCCCGGTGGGAGTGCACCGTTGCCGATCCGACTTGGGGGGGTGGGGGGGTAACCTTAATCCGGGACGCAGGTTCGCGTTTGCCGGCCCACTCCGGGGATACGCACGGTGATGTTCATCCCCGAGAGATTGCCGCGGCGCGCGCGCCGGGCTTCGCAGATGTCATCGTCGCCCGGCAACGCACCATCGACGAACGTACAGCGCAAGCGCACCAAGTTGCCGTTGGCGTTGGTCGCCCGTACCCGCGCCACGGTGTCGCTGTCGGCAAGCCCCAGGCGCGGCCGCGCCTCGAATTCGACGTCCACCAGACCGCCGCGCCGATCGCGCCATTCGACCCGACCGCTCACATCCTGGCCGGTCTGCGGTTGAAAATCGAACCGGGCGAGGCACCGGTCCTCGCGGGCACTCGCTGGGCCGGCGGTCAGCAAACCGGTAACGGCGACCACACAGACCGCCAGCCCAGTGGTGAATTTTCTCGTGTTTGACATCTGTAAACTCCTTTAAGAATTCTGTATCAGGGCCGTGTTGGCCTCTATCCGACAGCGGTCGAGGGCCAGTGCGTTTCGTATCGGTCCGCGGACCCGGCCACCGAACAGACGCGTGGCGATAAGCGAACCGCAGGCAAAGTGAAGTTGCAAGCCGCGTGCCAGTTCCGGTGTGAACGGATATCGGTCAGGAAATCAGAGGGTTGTGACCACCGGGGAGGTGCCCCGGGATCCGGTTAGCGGGGTGGGTGGGGCAAAAACCCCGATAAGGGGGATATCACCCAACCACTGCTTCGCACCCCGAGTGGGTTCAGTCCAGCGACTCCAGGTTCTGCAGTACGGTGGGAATCAATTCGGTGACGGTCGGATGAATATGCACGGCGCGCGCAATCACGGTATAGGGTTTTCGCGCGTACATGATGTCGAGCAGACTGTGCACGACTTCGTCGCCGTGCAGGCCGAGGATCGCAGCGCCGAGAATGGCGCCGTCGTCGCCATTCACGAGCACTTTGATGAACCCGCGTGTTTCGCCGAACTCTTTGGCGCGGCTGACCCGTTCCATCGGGCGCCGGCCCACCAGTACGTTGTGCGTCGCCGTACGCGCCTCCCGCTCCGTCATCCCGACGCGCCCGAGCGGCGGGTCGATGAATAGCCCATAACAGGGGATGCGGTCCGTGACTCGGCGCTGGTCATCGTCGAACAGATTCGCGGCGACGATTTCGTAGTCGTTGTAGGAAGTGTGGGTGAACGCGCCGCGACCGTTCACTTCACCCAGCGCCCAAACGTTCGCCGCCGACGTGCGCAGCGTGTCGTCGACGATGATGTAGCCACGTTCATCGGTTTCGACGCCGGCCGCCTCCAGTCCCAGATCGTCACTATTCGGCAGCCGGCCGATCGCCAGCAGCACGTGGGAACCGACGATTTCATTCGGGCCTTCACAATGTGCGCCGACCACCACACCGGCGGGATGCGCCTGGGCGCTGATGCACTCCGCTTCGAGACGGAACTCCACGCCTTCGCCGGATAGGATCTCGTACACACAATCGGAGATGTCGGCGTCCTCGCGCGCGATCACGCGCGGACTCTTCTCCACCACCGTCACACGACTGCCGAAGCGCCGATACATCTGCGCGAATTCGAGGCCGATGTAGCTGCCGCCGATGATGATCAGGTGCTCCGGCACGAAGTCGATGTCCATGATGCTGGAGTTGGTCAAATAGGGCAGTTGGTCCAGGCCCGGCCAGTCGGGGACCCGCGCGCGGCCGCCGGTGTCGATGAAAAACTTGTCCGCGTGCAGAACCCGGCCGTTGACGGTCACCGCGTCGGGGCCGACGAAGCGCGCGTGTCCGCGAATCAAATCGACCTTTTCCATGCCCTCGAGCCATTCGGTCAATCCGCGCGTCGAATCACCCACAATCCGATCTTTGCGTGCTTTCACCGCGCGCATATCGGTACGCACTGAGCCGTCGATCACCACGCCGAAGTCCTGCGCATGGTTTGTCAGGTACGCGGCCTTGGCACTCGCGACCAGCGTCTTGGTCGGCGTGCAACCGACGTTCACGCAGGTGCCGCCGATCCGCGCGCGCTCGATCACGGCTATGCGCCAGCCCTCCCGCTGCAGGCGATCAGCGAGTGCCGGACCGGCCTGTCCGGTGCCGATGATTATCGCGTCGTAGTGGGTATCCATCGCGTCGATCGCAGTGTGACACAAACCCCTCGCGCGCCAAAGCGCGTGAACGCAAGCGGCGGAGCGGGCAGCGCGCCGCCTTCACCGATCGTTCTAACGAACCGTGACGATAAACAGGCGCGGAAAAGGGTACAGCGTGTGACCGTCGGGCCGCGGTGGGTAGGCGACGCGCAGTCGCTCGGCGTAGCGGGCCAGGAACACATCGCGTTCGCGGTCGTCGAGTGCGTCGAGGACCGGCTTGAGTCCGGTGCCTTTTACCCATTCGAGTACCGGGTCGCTACCGTCCAGGACGTGCAGGTAGCGGGTTTCCCAGATGTCCAGACTACGGCTGGCGCCGGCGAGCAGGTCGTAGTAGCTGCGCGCTGCCGCGACCGGCGGTTGCGCCACCTCACGACGCAGCGACTCGGAACCGAGCGGCGTGCCGTGTGGCCCGCCGTCGGCCAGCGTGTCGCGCATCAGGCGGTGTGAGGGTTCGTGCCAGGTCAGCGGCATCTGTACCGCGAGACACCCTCCGGGCCGCAGGCAATCCATCCACCGCGTGAGCAGCGGGGCGTGCCCGTCGACCCAATGCAGCGCTGCATTGGAGAAAATCAACGCCGGATTTTCGTCGGGTGTCCACTCCCTGAGGTCTTGCCGCCGCCACGAAATGATGCTCGGCGTGGCAACGGCGCGATCGATCATCGCCGCGGAACTGTCGATACCGACGACCGCGGCCTGCGGCCAGCGTTCGGCGATGGTGCGCGTGATGTCCCCGGGGCCGCAACCAAGATCATAGATCAACGATGGGGCAGCGAGCGGAATACGGTCCAGCAGATCCAATGCTGCACGTCGACGTTGGTTGGTGAATTTTTCGTACTGGCGGGGATTCCAGGTCTGCGGCATGTCGGTTTTACGGGTATAGCGCGCGGTGCAGCTCGGGTTACGCGCATCAGTGTAGTGCGGGGACCGGCTTACCGTCGAGATAGGCGGCCACGATCTCGACCATTTCCCGGTAGAACCCGGTGTAGGTCTGTTCAGTGACGTAACCGATGTGTGGCGTGCACAGACAATTGGGCAGCGATCGGAACGGATGGTCGACGGGCAGCGGTTCCGTGTCATAGACGTCGATTGCGGCGCCGGCCAATGCGCCGCGATCGAGTGCGGCAATCAACGCCTCTTCGTGGACGATGGGACCACGCGAGGTGTTGATCAGGTACGCGGTGGGCTTCATGCGCGCCAGCTCAGCGGCACCGATCAGATCGGTCGTGCGGTCCGACAAACGCAGGTGGATGGTGACGAAATCCGATTCGGCGAAAAGCGTCGGTTTGTCGACCCGATGCGCCCCGACCTCCGCGGTGCGCGCGTCGGTGAGGTTCTCGCTCCAGGCGAGGCATCGCATGCCGAGCGCATTGCCGAACCGGGCCACCTCGCCGCCCAGCCGGCCTAGCCCCAGGATCCCCAAGGTGGCGCCGGCGACGTCGCGGCCGAGTCCCCGCTGCCAGCCGCCGCCGCGCATCGAATCGTATTCCTGTAACAGCCCCCGGGCCAGGGCGAGGATCAGCGTCAGGGTCAGCTCGGCGGTCGAATGGCCCGACAGCGTAGTGCCGGCGACGGTAATGCCGAGCCGGTCGGCCGCCTGGACGTCGATGGCCGCGTTGCGGCGCCCCGAGCTGACCACGAGCTTGAGGTTCGGCAGTTGCTCAAGCAGCCTGCCCGGCAGGGGGGTGCGTTCCCGCATCACGCACAGGATGTCGAACACCTGGAGTCTTGCGACCAGCGCCTCGCCATAGGGAAGATGATCCGTGAAAACGGACACGTCGCAACGCCCGTCGAGTAACGACCAGTCGGCAAGGGTCAGTGCGCAGTGCTGGTAATCATCCAGAATCGCCAGTTTCATGGTGTTCCATCATCTCAAGGCGTGGCTAGAAAATCACCGACAACTGCGCACCGACGCGGTAGGCATGGGACAGAGGGTTGTCATCGTCATCCGCGGCCAGGTCTCCGTCGAAATTTGCGCGCAGCAGTTCTAGCGTCAACGTGGCGTTGCGATGCAAAAGAAAAGTCACGGCGGCGCCGAACTGCGTGCGCGGCGCATCTTCCAGCTCACGGCTGCCCTCGATACGGAAAGCCAGGTCGAATTTCGGGTGAGGAAACAGCGCTACCTCGACATTCCATGCCACCGGCTGGTCCCGGTCGGATTCGAACTCCCGGAACGAACGCAGCGCACCCAGCGCCTCGAAAGTCACCTCAGAATTACTCCCCACCCACAACAAGTAGCCGCTCAGCGCCGGAACTTTGCGTTCGAAACGATTGTTCTCATCGGCCAACAGGCGTTCGTCCGAATCGGCGAGATCGGTCTGCAAACTCAAGCCGAACGACCAATCTTCCCGTGGCCACGACTCCAGCGCCAGGGTTCCGTCGATATCCCCCCCACCGTCCGTATCACGGGCCACGCCCTGGTACACCGAGGCAGAGACGTCCAGTCGATCGCTGATTTCGTAGGCCAGAGTCGCCGCGGTGTCGCGCGTCTCGCCGAACTCGATCAAGGGCCCGGTCACAAAGCGGCTGAAGTATTCGCCAAGGGGCAGGTACAGCTTGCCTACCTCGAGTTCGAACGCCCGCCACTGCGCGGTAACGAAATACTCGTCCGCTCTGAGTTTGTCGACATCGGTTTCGTACTCCAGCAGCAGTTCGGCTTTTAGGTATTCCAGCGGTTCCGCCACAGCGCCGAATTGCAGCGTCGCATTGCTTTCCGACCGGCGCGTGTTGGCGACGCCGTCGGCGCTGATCCGCTCCCTGGTGCCCTCCGCTTCGATCAGACTGGAAACGGTCAGCCAGGAGGTCAACTCGTGTTGCAGCCCGGTCTCGCGTTGTTCTTCGCGCGTTCGATACAGTCGTACCGACTCTTCTTCTTCGTCCACGGCTACGGCTGGCGGTGCACCGATGAAACCGGCGAGCAGGATGAGCGCGCCGCGGACCCGGCGAGAAGGCGCGACGGCAATGCAGTGCGGATGGAAGGTCGCGGGTGCGCGGGGATTTGCGGTCATGGTCGCAATATAGCACTAACCCCGACGGTTACCTCGGAGGGGTTCGCCGGTGACGGACGGCAAGCGACGGGCCGCGGTCGGCACGGTACTCCGGATATGCTGGCGGACATGGTGATGCTCCATGGGGTTTTGCAATTCTCGTGCGAGCAGGACCGTGCCGAATGCGTGCATTGGCCAACGCGGTCACCCGGCCTGCCGCAGCATTGCAACAGAGTATCCTTAATATTTGCTGAATCCCGTGCCGGCTCATTAAGGTAACATTAACGTGGCGCTGCTAGACTTTGTATGTGGCCGTGTGGGGATACGCGTGAAAGTACTGGTGGTAGAGGACTCCGAACGACTGCGGCGCGCGCTGGGAGAGGGGCTACGCCGTTCGGGTTTCGTGGTGGACCTGACCTGCGATGGCCGCCAGGGCCTGGAATACGCGAATGCGTCCGAGTACGACGTGATCGTCCTCGATATCATGATGCCGCGCCTCGACGGTCTGACTTTACTCAAACGGTTGCGGGCGGCCCACAACCAGGCGCAAGTATTGATCCTGTCCGCGAAAGATCTGATCGAAGATCGGGTTCAGGGATTGGAGCTGGGCGCCGACGATTACCTTGTCAAACCGTTCGCGTTCGAGGAACTGGTCGCACGCATCAAGTCGCTCGGCAGGCGCCGTCACGACGTCAAGACGCCTTGCATCGAGATTGGCGACGTTACGGTGGACAGCGGAAAACGTCAGGTCAAGGTCAGATCGAAACGCATGCCTTTGAGCCTGACGCCCGCGGAATACAACCTTCTGGAGTACCTTTCCGTGCGGCGCGGGCGCGTGGTTCCGAAAGGCCAACTCAAAGACTGGCTGTCAACCGCCGATTCGGAAGCCGTGAGTAACGTGGTCGAGGTACTGGTGAGTAATTTGCGTAAGAAACTGACCGCCGCCGGAGTGAACCAGCTCATCAAGACAAAACGCGGTTTCGGTTATTACATAGACTGAACGTTCGACACCCATGAAGTCCATACAAGGGAGACTCACGGTCTACATCGTTGCGGGGACCGCTTTGCTGTTGGTGGCTGCGGGGATCGCCGTCGACCGCGTCTTGAGCGAGCAATTGGAGTCGGAGTTCGATCGAAACCTGTTGGCCAAGGCCATGACGCTGGTATCGCTCACCGATCAGGAGCGGGGGGTGGTCGAGTTCGATTTCAGTGAGGAGTTCATGCCCGAGTTCGGCGAAGACGCGGAACGTCAGGAGTATTTCGAACTGTGGCTTGACGATGGATCCACGCTGGCGCGCTCCGGGTCTCTGGGCGAGAATGCCGGGCTCACGCGTTCACCGTCCGCGAATGCCTCACCGGTGTTCGCCCATGTCGAGCTTCCCGATGGCCGCGCGGGAAAATCGGTGCAGATCCTGTTCGTACCGCGCGAGGATCTGGATGACGAAGATGAGGAGGATGCCGAGGCCGCCGGGCGAGAAGCGGCTGACGCAGCCCCGGGGGCTGAACCGGTAAGCGAGTACGTCAAGCGCAGCGCGGGTCTGGTGCTGGCCAAGGGACGCGGGGAGCTCGATCAATTGCTGGTCGTGACGCGGACCACGCTGGCGGTGGCGTTCTTGTCCTTGATGGCGGCATTGGCGGTTCTGGCGCGTGTGTCGGTCAACCAGGGTTTGAAACCCTTGAAGCGTATCGCTAAAGAGGTCGAGGGCCTGGACGCCAACAATCTGCACGTGCGGTTGACCACCGATCCCGGCAGCGACGAGTTGCGCCCGATAACGCGGCAACTGAACCATTTGCTTGGGCGTCTCGATGAGGCGTTCCAGCGCGAGAAACGCTTTTCCGGAAACGTCGCTCACGAGCTGCGCACCCCGATCGCCGAACTGCGCGCGTTGGCGGAAGTGGGTAAGGAGTGGCCGAACGAACGCGCTATGGTGGAGGGATTTTTCGGTGATCTCGTAGATCTGGCCGACGATATGGAGCGTACTGTCGTAAATCTGTTGATGCTGGCCAGACTCGATGCCGGGACCCAGGTGGTTGAACTCGAAGCTATCAACGTCGCTCAGTTACTGGACAAGATCTGGAGACGCCTGCGTCTCGACGCCGATGGCAAACACGTGGAACTGGACAACCGCATCAGCGGTCGACTCACCGTGCGCAGCGACAAAGACAAGTTGACCTTGATTCTGGTCAATTTGTTGTCCAATGCCGTGACCTATAGCGCCGAGCGCTCGAAAATATCCATAGAAGCTCAGCACACAGATACCGGTATCGTGCTGGCGGTGTCGAATCTCGCCATGGACTTGAACGAACGCGATCTGTCGCTGATTTTCGAGCGCTTCTGGCGCAAGGATCAGGCGCGCAGCGGCGGCCACCACGCGGGGTTGGGTCTGTCACTGGTGAAAGCGTTGGCGGATGTACTAAACCTGAAAATCCATCCACTGCTCGATTCGAAGAAACGATTTACCATGGCGGTATCCGGACTGATGCCCGTATGAATGCCCGGTGCCGGGCGGACCAGAGTCGGTGCGCTCGGCGCTCAAGCCCGATCGCTGAGCAGTCCGTCTATCGTACCCGATGTCAGCGCGTCTCTCAGTTGCCGGTCCAGCTCACGCAACTCGCGCGTCAGTTGCCGCGCGACGATGTATTGAAAATGCTCGGCAATGCCGATGTGCGCATGATACAGAACATCAAACGCGGTCTTCGGCAGTGTCGCGACAGTGACATCGGTGACCGCCTGGCAGGTCGTGTAGCGGCCGCGGTTATCGATCAGGGACTGCAAACCGAAGATGTCGCCGGCGCGTAAGCTATTGCGATATTGATAGCCTTGGCCTCGTGCGCGCCGCCGTGACACGCGCACCTCACCGTCCATCACGATATAGATCTTGCCTCCCCGACGCCCTTCTTCGTAAAACACGTGCCCGGCGGGGTACGTGGACACACTCAACGCTCTGCTCAGAACATCGATTTCCGCGCGTGTGAAGTCGGAAAAAGTGGGTGACGTTTCGAGAAATTCGTCGATGTTCATTTAGGTCACCGACCGGGCCGCGATGCCGAGTAAACGACGTGCCGCATCCAGTAATGCACCCCGGTGTTCCGGCGACTCGCGGCCCGACTCCAGGTGCTGGAGAGTTTCCCGTAGCCGGCTGGTCAAGCGGTTGCAGAGGGTCAACAAGAGAACGCTGCTGATGTCCGGATGCTTTCTGCGCAATCTCAAAAATCTCTCGTGGTCCAACGCCAGCAACGTACTCTCGTCGGCGGCACGAACGGTAGCCGTTGCCGGGGCAGGGTCGATCATCGCCATTTCACCGAACCAGTGACCCGCTCCGAGCTCCCCGAGGGTTAAGGTGGCGCGTTCCGTTTCCAACGTTACGCGGACACAGCCGGCAAAGACGAAGTAAAGCGTATCGTTGTCGGTGCCGGGTTCGACGATCGGCACTCCGGCAGCGACGTGCACCGATCGCAAAGCGGAGATCAGGACCCGGCTCCGCTCGGGAGTCAGCCGGTTCAGGTCGGGAAACGCGCGCCTGAAATCGGGTTCGGGGGGAGGCGAGACGGACTCGAACATAGTGGCAAAATAGCAATTCCAACCTGATTAGGAATTGACCGGCATCAAATATTGGGCGGCACTGCGTGTTCACACGACCGCCGCCGCCTTCCGTATGGACCGGGTCGTCCCGGCGGGTTAACCTGTAGGCCGCCGACATGGTGCATGGGTTGGTCGGCGCTGTTTTTGTACACGCACAAGCTATAGCCGGTGCCGGGACGGTACCCATCGTATCCCGAACCCGGCGGCGTCACCATTCGGAGCAGGACGAATGCCGAAAACCGACAAAGTTGCACGAGTCTGGAAATCGCTGGTAGGTCGGCGCCGAGCGTTGATCGAAACATTTTACGAACGCTTGTTCCAGAGGTACCCGCATTATCGGGATCTGTTTCCACCGTCCATGGACAAGCAGATGGAGAAAATGGTTGACATGATGCGCGCGGTGGCGCGATTCGCCGACGATATTCCTATGGTTCGGCCGTACCTGTTGCGGGTCGCGCAGGCACACAGGAACTTGAATCTCGAACAACAGGATTTGGAGAACTTTCGTAACGTGTTGCTCGAAAGCATTGCCGAATTTTGTCCGGATGAAGTCTGGGACGACGAAACCGAGGCCTTGTTCAATCGCGCTTTCGACGACACCATCATTCCGATCTTTAAAGAGGGAATGGATTTATATCGGGTGCATGTTTCGGAGAAATGATTGAGCCGCGTTTCTGCTCGGCGTGGCTTCACACCCCGCTACCGGGTCGGCGCCTGGCGAGCGTCCCGCGTCGAACGCGTCTTCCGGTCAGCGCAGTGTCTCGTCCGCGACACTACGCGTAGCGCTGATAGAACACGCTGTCGAAGCGCTCTTCCGGATCGTACTTTCGCTTCAATGCAAAAAATTCCTCATACCTGGGATACGCGCGTCGGAACTGTTCACGGGACGGAATACTGTCAAAAGTCAGGTAGTAGGTGCCGCCGTGGTTTAGGGCGATGTCGATCATCTGCTCGGTGGCTTCCGCCAGTTTGGCATACCAGTGTGGACTGTCCTTCTTGGCCAGATAGCACGGAATGAGACAGATCGCGTCCTCGGGAGCGAACGGCAACAGCGATTCACTGTTGCCGGGCACGTAACGGAAGTGATTGGTCAGAAGCGGCAACTCGCCACTGTAGCGGGCGAATAACGGTCCCAACTCGCCGAGAAACGCTTCGAAGTTTGCCAGCGGTACGAAATACTTCTGCAGGAGCATATCGTCAAAGGCGCGCGGTCCCCGGTCCCATAAAAGCAGGCGGCGGCTTTCGAGGGTGACCTCGGGTTTGTTGCTGCCCGCCCACATGAAGTGAAAAGCGCGTTCGCGAAGTAGCCTCGAGTGGCGTTGCATGGCGATAAATTTGTTGAAAAGCTTCGGGTTGAGCTCATCGCGCTTGAGCTCATCGAGGTTCAGCCCCGGGTCCCGGATCGCGGCATAGGTCACGTAATAGCCCCGTGTGCAGTCCTCGTTCAAAAACCCGTAACACAGCGCGGGACGGCGTGCCAGACGCTCGATATAGCTCCCGATCAGCGGCTCGGTGTTCATGTAGACGACTTCCGTCTTCTCGACGACCCGATCGGTCACGAGTGTAAAGGTGGCGTCGATCACGATGCCGAACAGACCGTACCCGCCAATGACGGCGGGAAACAGGTCTGGGTTCTCGCTGCGGCTTACGTTCTTGATCTCGCCATCGCCGGTCAGCAGCCGAAATGACTCGGTGGTTTCGATCAACGGACCGTAGTCGATGGTCTTGCCGTGTACGTTGCACGCCAGCGAACCGCCTACCGTGAACGTGTCGAATTCCTGCTTCGTCGCGATCGCGAGTCGCAGCGGCTCCAGCGCGCGGGTCATGACCGCCCAGTCAGCGCCACACTGCACGGTGGCAGTGCGCGCCTGCGCGTCCACGTCGAGGAGCCGATTCATAGACCGCATGTCGATCATCACGCCGCCTTCGCACAGTGAGTGCCCGCCGGCGCTGTGTCCGCTGCCGCGCAACGAAATCTTGAGTCCGTCGGCGGCGGCTTGGCGGACCGCGTCTGAAAGTTCCGCCTCGCCGGTCGGAGCCACGACGCGTTCCATACGGACCTTGTGCCTGCGTCCCCAGTCAGTCAAGCGGTCGTCGACCGCAAAGTCGTTACCGTTCTCCTCGCTGTCCATTCGTCCTCCCGTGCCGTCGGTTTCCCTCGGTTGCTTTCGCCATCGTAATGCGCCGGGTCGTGGAAATGAAGCATCACCGGACCGTCCGCCGCGACGGACGGTAGCGGGCATTGTCCGACTGGGGCTGCGGGTGCGCCGCGGCAAAGGCCCGCGCCAGCGCGTGAATGGGTCACAGACACGCGCGCACTGACCGATATGCGCTCTGAAACACGGTTTCCTATACGACGCCATTTTGTTATCGTGGGAAACATGATGTCATGGTTAGACGGGATGCCGCCCGGTGAATGAGCGTGTACGTCCAAAGCTCGCCGTGGAAAACGGTGAGTCGGTGTTCGAGCCGTTCAGGCTCGGCGAACGGGTGCGCGCAATTCGCCTTGAGCGCAACTGGACGCTGGAGGAAGCGAGCCGCCGTACCGGTCTGGCCAAATCGACGTTGTCGAAAATCGAAAACGAGAAACTGTCGCCGTCTTTCGAGCTGGTGCAGAAACTGACCGCCGGTTTGGGCATCGACGTGCCGCAACTCTTTGTTTCCGCGGAAGACACGCGCAGTTCAGGGCGCCGCACAATTACCCGGGGGGGCACCGGCCGGCGCCATCCGACCGCCACCTATGAGCACGAGCTGTTGTGCACCGAGTTATCCAACAAGAAGATGATTCCCTTCCGCAGCACCATCCGGGCGCGCGCGTTCACGGATTTCGCCGGCTGGGTGCGACATAGCGGCGAGGAGTTCTTGTTCGTACTGACCGGCCGCGTGGCCTTGTACACGGAATTCTACGAGCCGGTGGAACTGCAACCCGGCGACAGCGCGTACTATGACAGCGAGATGGGCCATGCGTGCGTCTCGGTGGGTGACACCGACGCGCAAATTCTCTGGATTTGTACGCCGTCCAACGATCTTCAGCGCCTGATGCCGTAGCTGTGCCCGCGCGTCGGCGCCCTTTACACCTGTTTTTCACACCCTTCGTCGGAAATCCCGGTACCGAGGCTGGGCGCGGTTTCCAGTTTGTGATAAAGTTTCCTTTCGGAAATTATTTTTCCAAGCTTTAGAGAACAATCGTGAGGTTTGCGACGAGCGGGCGCGCCGGCGCGGGGTTTCGCGTGCGGTCCGCGTTACACAGTTCAAGACTCGAACCACGAGGGAGGACAGCACGTGGAAGCAATCACCAATTTAGTTAACGCCGTTAACGGCGTCGTCTGGGGACCGTTGATGTTGGTCCTGATTCTCGGTACCGGGCTCTATCTCCAATCCGGCTTGCGGATCGTGCCGATCCGCAAGTTGGGGTTCGGTTTCGGCCTGCTGTGGCGCGGGCGAGTACCTGCCGCCGGCGGCGAGGGCGAGATTTCGCCTTTCAACGCGCTCATGACGTCACTGTCGGCGACCATCGGTACCGGGAATATCGCCGGTGTGGCCACCGCCATCTTTCTCGGCGGCCCGGGGGCGTTGTTCTGGATGTGGATGACGGCCTTGGTGGGGATGGCCACCAAGTATGCCGAAGCGGTCTGCGCCGTGCGCTACCGCGAGGTGGACGAGCTCGGCAACCACGTCGGCGGGCCCATGTACTACATCAAGAACGGCCTGAGTAAGAAGTGGCTGTTTCTCGCCCCGGCGTTCGCCATTTTCGGTGCCATCGCCGGTTTCGGTATCGGTAATACCGTGCAGGCCAATTCGATGGCGGACGTATTGAATTCATCGTTTGGCATTCCCACCTGGGTGACCGGTATCGTCCTGCTGGTGTTGGTCGGTGCAGTGATCCTCGGCGGAATCAAGCGCATCGCGCACGTGGCGGGGGCGCTGGTTCCGGCCATGGCGATCGGCTACTTCCTGTTCGGTGTGATCGTGCTCATCGTGAACGCGGCGGAAATCCCGGCGGCGTTCGGCTTGATCTTCAAGCACGCGTTCTCGCCGGTTGCCGCAACGGGCGGATTTGCCGGCGCGGCAGTATGGGCGGCGATCCGCTTCGGGGTCGCTCGCGGCGTGTTCTCCAACGAGGCGGGTCTGGGCAGCGCGCCCATCGCGCACGCGGCTGCGCGAACCAAGGGTCCGGTGAATCAGGGGCTGGTCGCCATGCTCGGTACGTTTATCGATACGATTATCGTGTGCAGCATTACCGGTCTCGCCATCATCACCTCCGGTGCATGGACTTCCGGAGAGACCGGGGCGTCGCTCACCTCGCACGCGTTCGAAACGACACTACCGGGTTTCGGCGGCTACATGGTGACCATCGCGCTCGCGATCTTCGCTTTCACGACCATGCTCGGCTGGTCGTTCTACGGCGAGAAGTGCGTGGAATACCTGTTCGGCGTCAAATCGATCACGCCGTTCCGCGTCCTCTGGTGCCTGGCGGCACCGCTGGGTGCGACGGCGGATCTGGGTTTCATCTGGCTTCTGGCCGACACGCTGAACGCACTGATGGCGATTCCCAACCTTGTCGCGTTGGTGTTGTTGAGCCCGGTAGTGTTTAAATTGACGCGCGAGTTCTTCGCTTCGGGTGGGGCCAGCGAAGAACCGGGCGGCGTGGCGAGCGCCTGATTCGGCGATCAAGGAGTAATTCGACATGTCCCAGTCGAAACAAACACCGTTGCACGCGCTACATCAGGAGCTCGGTGCGAAGATGGTACCGTTCGCGGGTTATGAGATGCCGGTGCAGTATCCGGCCGGCATCATCGCCGAACATCGGCACACCCGTAGCCAGGCCGGCTTGTTCGATGTCTCCCACATGGGGCAGGTGCGTATCACCGGTGCCGAGGCGGCCCAGGCACTGGAAACCCTAGTGCCCACCGATGTCGCCGGGCTCGGTGAATATCGACAGCGTTACGCATTGTTCACCGACGACCAGGGAGGAATTCTCGACGACCTGATGATCAGCAATGCCGGTGCCCACCTGTTTCTGGTAGTCAATGCGGCGTGCAAAGCCGAAGACATCGCGCGTTTGCGCACACACATCGGCGACCGTTGCGAAGTTGAGGAGGTGGAAGACCGCGGTCTGCTGGCGTTGCAGGGGCCCGAGTCGGGCGCTGTGCTCGAAGCCCTCGCGCCGGTGACGGCCGAGATGGTGTTCATGGATGTGCGTTCCGTTACCATCGCGGGTATCGACTGTTTCGTCGCCCGTTCGGGGTATACCGGCGAGGATGGTTTCGAGATTTCCGTGCCCGCGGCGCAGGCGGAATCACTGGCGCGCAGGTTGCTGGACAACCCGGTGGTACAGTGCATCGGATTGGGGGCGCGCGATTCACTGCGGCTGGAGGCGGGGTTGTGTCTCTACGGGAACGATATCGATACCTCGACCACCCCCGTCGAAGCGGACTTGAAATGGTCGATCCCGAAGGTCCGGCGCACTGGGGGTGCCCGTGCCGGAGGGTTTCCCGGGGCGCCGGTGATCCTTCAACAATTCGCAGAAGGCGCGCCGCGCCGGCGTGTCGGTATTCGGCCGGCCGGCCGTGCGCCGGTGCGCGAGGGCGCGGAACTGGTCGATGACGCCAACCAGCCGGTGGGCCGGGTCACGAGCGGCGGATTCGGGCCCAGTGTGGACGGACCGGTGGCGATGGGATACGTCGCCATCGAATCGGCGGTGGCCGGTACTCCGTTGCAGGCGATCGTGCGCGGCAAGCCGCACCCGGTCAGTGTGGTCGGCTTGCCGTTTGTAGAACATCGTTACTATCGCGGTTAAACCGCCAGGAGGAAAAAACATGGCTGTGAAATTCACTGCCGATCATGAGTGGATACGTATGGACGATGACTCCGTTGGCGTAGTCGGGATCAGCGACCACGCGCAAGAGCAACTGGGAGAGCTGGTATTCGTAGAGTTACCCGAAGTCGGGCGACAGGTTACCAAAGGCGAAGACACAGCGGTGATCGAGTCGGTCAAAGCGGCCAGCGAACTACACTCTCCGGTGAGCGGTACCATCGTGGAAGTCAATAAGGAACTGGAGGAGAGTCCGACCCTGGTCAACGAGGAGCCCACCGGCAAAGGTTGGTTCTACAAGATCGAGGTCAGCGATGCGGCCGAGCTCGACAGTTTGATGGACGAGTCTGCTTATCAGGCCAGTCTCGACTGAGGAGACGACAGCTATGAAATCGGGACGACCGCTCACTGAGCTGGAGCACTCCGGGGAGTTTGTTGGCCGTCATATCGGCCCGCGCGCCACCGATCGGGAGGAAATGCTGGCGGTCCTCGGTGTCGGCTCGCTGGACGCGTTGATCGATGAGGTGGTGCCCGCCACCATCCGCGATGCCTCACCGCCAGGTATCGGCAACGGACTGACCGAAGTGCAGGCGCTGGACAAGCTGCGTGCGATGGCCGCCCAGAACGAAGCGTACACGTCGCTGATCGGGATGGGGCACCACAACTGCCACACGCCCGGTGTCATCTTGCGCAACGTGCTGGAAAATCCCGCCTGGTACACCGCGTACACGCCTTATCAAGCGGAAATTTCGCAGGGGCGGCTGGAAGCGATGATCAATTTTCAGACCATGGTGTGTGACCTGACGGGTATGGAGCTCGCCAATGCCTCGTTGCTGGACGAAGCCACGGCGGCGGCCGAAGCCATGGCATTGTGTCGGCGAATGAGTAAGAGTTCCAGCACGCGGTTTTTCGTCGCCGCGGACTGCCATCCACAGACCATCACGGTACTGAGGACGCGCGCCGAACCCATCGGCATTGAAATCGTGGTGGGCGACCCGCGCGTGGAACTCACCGAGGTGGAATGTTTCGGCGTGCTGCTGCAATACCCGGGGACCGGCGGGCAGGTCTACGACTATGCCCAGACCGTAGCGCAGGCCCACGCGAAGCAGGCGTTGGTGACTGTTGCGGCGGATCTGTTGAGTCTGACGCTGCTCAAGCCACCCGGTGAGTTCGATGTCGACGTGACGGTCGGATCGGCGCAGCGATTCGGCGTGCCGCTCTTTTACGGCGGGCCGCACGCGGCGTTTCTGGCGACCCGGGAATCGTTCAAACGCGCGATCCCCGGGCGGCTGGTGGGGGTATCCGTGGACAGCCGGGGGGACACCGCCTACCGCATGGCGCTGCAGACCCGTGAGCAGCACATTCGCCGGGAAAAGGCCACCAGCAATGTGTGTACGGCGCAGGCCCTGTTGGCGGTGATCGCTGGTCTGTACGCGGTCTATCACGGCGCCGATGGCCTGACCCGGATCGCCGAGCGGGTGCATCGATTGGCGTGCATTCTGGCCACGGGGCTGGAACGACTGGGATTTTCGGTCGGCGACGAACCGTTCTTCGACACGCTCACCGTACACACCGGCGATCGTACCGTCACGATTCACGAGGCGGCCCGCGGCCAGCGGTTCAATCTGCGCGACCTGGACGCGTCGCGCGTCGGTATCGCGTTGGACGAGACCGTGACGCGCGCCGATGTGGAGCGGCTATGGTCGGTATTCGCCGGCGGTGCCACCCAATTCACGGTGGCCGATATCGATGCTGAAATGCCGAGCCGGATTCCCGAAGCCCTGCGGCGCAGCAGCGCGTTTCTTACCCATCCGGTTTTCCACAGCCATCGCTCCGAGACGGAAATGTTGCGTTACTTGCGCAGCCTGGCCGACAAGGATCTCGCCCTCGACCGGGCGATGATTCCGCTCGGTTCCTGCACCATGAAGCTGAATGCGACGAGCGAACTCGCGCCGGTGTCGTGGCCGGAGTTCAGTAACCTCCACCCGTTTGCGCCGCCGGATCAGACGCGCGGTTACGCCGCAATGACCGCCGAGCTGGAAGACATGCTGTGTCGGCTGAGCGGCTATGATGCGGTCTCCCTGCAACCGAACGCAGGTTCCCAGGGCGAATTTGCCGGCTTGTTGGCGATTCGGGCATATCACAGATCGCGCGGTGAGGGGCAGCGCGATATCTGCCTGATACCGAGTTCCGCGCACGGGACGAATCCTGCGTCCGCGCAAATGGCCGGACTGAAGGTGGTCGTGGTTGCCTGCGATCAGGCGGGAAACGTGGATGTCGGCGACCTGCGCGCCAAAGCGCAGGAATACAACGAGCGCATTGCGGCGATTATGATCACCTATCCCTCCACGCATGGCGTTTTCGAGGAAGCGGTCACCGAGATCTGTGAGATCGTCCACAGCCATGGTGGACAGGTGTACATCGACGGCGCGAATCTGAACGCCCAGGTCGGATTGTGCAGCCCGGGCCGTTACGGCGGCGACGTTTCACACTTCAATCTGCACAAGACGTTCTGCATACCGCACGGTGGCGGCGGTCCCGGTGTCGGCCCGATCGGTGTCGGTGCCCATCTCGCGCCGTTTCTTCCGTCGCGCGCGGTTTTAGAGTCGCCGGGACCGGAGCGGGTCGGTCCGGTATCGGGGGCGCCGTGGGGTAGCGCCGGCATCCTGCCCATCAGCTGGATGTATATCGCCATGATGGGCGATGCGGGGTTGACTGAAGCCAGCCGGGTGGCGATCTTGAGCGCCAATTACGTGGCCACCCGTCTAGCAAGCCACTATCCCATCCTGTATTCCGGACCGCACGGCCGGGTTGCCCATGAGTGCATCATCGACCTCCGGCCGCTGAAGGAAGCCACCGGTATCACCGTCGACGATGTCGCCAAGCGCCTCATCGACTATGGGTTTCACGCGCCGACGATGTCCTTCCCGGTAGCCGGCACGCTGATGATCGAACCCACGGAAAGTGAACCGAAGAGCGAGATCGATCGTTTCTGCGAGGCGATGATCTCGATCCGCGAAGAGATACGCGCAGTCGAAAACGGATCCGCGGACGCGACCGACAATCCACTCAAGAACGCGCCACACACCGTTGACATGGTCACCGCTGAAGAATGGACGCATCCGTACTCGCGGGAGCAGGCGGCGTTTCCGGTCGCGTCGTTACGCCGTGGAAAGTATTGGTCACCGGTAGGACGCATCGACAACGCCTACGGAGACCGAGTGTTGTTCTGCTCGTGTCCACCGTTCGTGTCCGAGGATCAGGATCAGGCGGCCTAGTAAAAAACCGGAGGGCTATACATGCGCACATCTTTGGTATTGACGGTGCTCGGCAACGATCACCCGGGGCTGATTGAGGCGCTGTCGGAGACCATCGGCGCCCATCAGGGCAATTGGATGGAGAGTCGTATGGCGCAGTTGGCGGGTAAGTTCGCGGGAATACTCCGCTTGAGCGTCCCCACCGATCGCGAACAGGCGTTGGTCGACGCGTTGCTCGCGCACGAATCCGAGGGATTACGCGTGATGGTGGAACGCAGCGAGGAATCGGGCCTGGAGGCGCACCACCGGGTCGATCTCGAACTATTGGGGCAGGACCGCCCAGGTATAATCCACGATATCACGCACGCGTTGACGGGCCTGAACATCAACGTTGAAGAACTGACCACCGAGTGCTTCGACGCTTCCATGTCGGGAGAGACCTTGTTTAAGGCGAGCGCCCGTTTACAAGTTCCGCCGAGTGTGTCCACCGAAGCGTTGCGCGAAGTGCTTGAGGGGCTTGCGGACCAGTTGATGGTGGACATACATCTTGACGAATCAACTTAAAGATAGGGTACGTACATCATGTTTACGCAACAAGACCGCATTTCCGGATTCGACGACGAGCTGTGGGAGGCCATCGTCGCCGAGCAGAAGCGACAGGAAGAACACGTTGAACTGATCGCATCCGAAAATTACACCAGCCCGCGGGTAATGGAAGCACAAGGCTCGGTACTCACCAACAAGTACGCCGAAGGTTATCCGGGCAAGCGCTACTACGGTGGATGCGAGCATGTCGACGTGGCCGAGCGCCTGGCGATCGATCGCGCCAAGAAATTGTTCGGTGCAGCCTACGCAAACGTACAGCCGCACTCCGGTTCACAGGCCAACGCCGCCGTCTACATGGCCTTGATGGAGCCGCACGAAACGGTGCTGGGCATGAGTCTGGCCCATGGCGGCCACCTGACTCACGGCGCGAAACCGAACTTTTCGGGTAAGATCTATAGCGCGGTGCAATACGGTCTCGACGAGTCCACGGGCGAGATCGATTACGAGCAGGTGGAGTCGCTGGCTACCGAGCACAAACCCAAAATGATCGTGGCCGGTTTTTCGGCCTATTCCCGGGTCATCGATTGGGATCGGTTCCGCGCTATCGCCGATCAGGTCGGCGCGTATCTGTTCGTGGACATGGCGCACGTCGCCGGGCTGGTGGCGGCGGGTTTGTATCCCAATCCGGTGTCGGTGGCGGACGTGGTGACCACTACGACGCACAAGACACTACGCGGACCGCGTGGCGGGCTGATCCTCGCCCGTGACAATCCGGACCTGCACAAGAAGTTCAATTCTCTGGTATTTCCCGGCACCCAGGGCGGACCGCTGATGCACGTGATTGCGGCGAAAGCGGTGGCGTTTCAGGAGGCCCTGCAACCGGAGTTCAAGGACTATCAGCAGCGGGTGCTGAACAACGCCCGCGCCATGGTCGAGGTATTCCTGGACCGCGGTTACAAAATCGTATCCGGCGGCACGGACGATCACCTGTTTCTCGTCGATCTGATCGAGAAGGGTCTGACCGGCAAGGCGGCGGATGCGGCCCTGGGCGCCGCCAACATCACGGTCAACAAGAATGCGGTTCCCAACGATCCGCAATCGCCCTTCGTGACCAGCGGAATTCGTGTCGGTACTCCGGCGGCGACCACGCGCGGCTTTGGCGAGGCCGAGGTTCGCGAGCTGGCCGGGTGGATGTGCGATGTGATGGACGACCACGAAAACGCCGAGGTCATCAATCGCGTCAAACAACAGGTTCTCGAGTTGTGCGCGCGTTTCCCGGTGTATCGGAACTGAGCCCGGCGTCCGGTCAAGGCCCGGAGCGGGGTCGGTACTCGTCCCGGCGCGTTGCCGCGGGTCGATCGTGAACGGAGGGAGTTGATGCCGATCAGCGTATTCGATCTGTTCAAAATCGGTATCGGGCCGTCGAGTTCACACACCGTCGGTCCGATGCGTGCCGCGTCGCGGTTCGTTCGGGATTTGGAGCAAGAGGGCCGGCTCGCTGACATCACGCAGATGCGCGTGGAGTTGTTCGGTTCGCTGGGCGCTACCGGGAGGGGACACGGCAGCGACAAAGCCGTGCTGTTGGGTTTGGAGGGAGAGGAACCGGAGCAGGTCGATACCGACGCGGTGCCTGAGCGTCTGGCGCAGATCCGCAGCGCCAAGGAGATCAAACTGCTGGGCAAGCACCCGGTCGTGTTCCGCGAAACCGACCACCTCGTCATGCACAAGCGCAAATCCTTGCCTTTTCATCCCAACGGCATGCGGTTTGCGGCCTTCGATGCGGACGATCAAGAGATTCGCAGCGCCGTTTACTATTCGGTGGGCGGCGGTTTTGTCGTGGACGACAAGGCGGCCGCTGGCGACGATCCCATCACGCCGGACACGACCGAGGTACCGTTTCCGTTCACCACCGGGGCGCAGCTCATGGAGTCGTGTGCCGCGCAGGGTCTTTCGGTCAGTGACCTCATGCTGCGTAACGAATTGGCATGGCGTACCGAGCCCGAGATTCGCGGCGCGCTGCTGGAAATCTGGTCGGTCATGCAGGATTGCGTGCAGCGCGGGTGTCACCGGGAGGGCGTGCTCCCCGGGGGGTTGAAAGTGAAGCGCCGTGCGCCGAAGTTGTACCGCCAGTTGACCGAGCAGGAAGCACAGGGATCGGCGGACCCGCTGGCGGTCATGGACTGGGTCAACCTGTTCGCGTTGGCGGTAAACGAGGAGAATGCCGCCGGGGGGCGCGTCGTCACGGCACCCACCAACGGTGCGGCGGGCGTCGTGCCGGCCGTGCTGCATTATTATCATCGCTTCGTCCCCGGTGCTGATGACAACGGTGTTGTGCGGTTTCTTCTGGCCGCCGGCGCGATCGGCGCGCTGTACAAGGAGAACGCGTCGATCTCCGGCGCCGAAGTCGGTTGTCAGGGCGAAGTCGGTTCGGCGTGCTCGATGGCCGCCGGCGCTTTGGCCGAAGTCCAGGGAGGCACGCCGGCGCAGGTGGAGAACGCCGCGGAGATCGGCATGGAGCATAACCTGGGGCTGACTTGCGATCCGGTCGGCGGGTTGGTTCAAGTACCCTGCATCGAGCGCAATGCGGTGGCCGCAGTAAAGGCCATCAACGCGGCTCGTATCGCGCTCAAGGGCGATGGGGAGCATTTCGTGTCGCTCGACAAGGTGATCAAAACCATGCGCGACACCGGCTTCGACATGAAATCGAAATACAAGGAAACGGCGCGTGGCGGGTTGGCGGTGAACGTGCTGGAAGTACCGGTCAATGTGATCGAATGTTGAACCTCCGCCGTTTCGCGGCGCGTCGTCGGGTGCTTCCTAAGTGTCTGAAATCTTTACCACACACGGCGCCTGCGTCAGCCACAGCGCGGTTTTCTTGAGATTGCCGGCAAAGCTCGGCTAGACTTGTTTTATGCGTTACGCGAACGATTGCACCTGAATGATCCGTCCCCCCGGGGAGGGTTCAAGTCTGGTTCTTGCCGCGCTCCCTCTGTGCGCTCGCTGATCCTTTTCACGCGCCTGTCGTGACCCGCAAGTTATTCGTCAAGACATTCGGTTGCCAAATGAACGAGTACGACTCTGCGCGTATCGTGGACGCACTGCGCGAATCACACGGCCTCGAGGTCAGTACGACGCCTGAGGAGGCCGACGTGTTGTTGCTCAACACCTGCTCCGTCAGGGAGAAAGCGCAAGAGAAGGTGTTCTCGCAGTTGGGGCGCTGGCGTGAATGGAAATTGGACAATCCTCATTTGATCATCGGCGTAGGCGGTTGTGTCGCGAGTCAGGAAGGCGAGAACATCTTGAGCCGCGCGCCGTATGTTGACTTGGTGTTCGGTCCTCAGACTTTGCACCGCTTGCCGGGCATGTTGAACGAAGTGCTCGTTTCCCGCCGGCCCAGCGTCGACATTTCGTTTCCCGAAATAGAGAAGTTCGATTGCCTGCCTCCCCCGCGGACCCAGGGGGTGCGCGCGTACGTATCAGTGATGGAAGGCTGTAGCAAGTATTGCAGCTTCTGTGTCGTACCCTATACCCGGGGCGAGGAGTTCAGCCGGCCTTTTGACGATGTGTTAACGGAAGTTTACGAGTTGGCCGAACAGGGAGTGCGGGAGGTGATACTGCTCGGCCAAAATGTGAATGCGTACCGCGGAGCGCGGCACGATGGCACCGTCGCGAGTTTTGCCATGTTGCTTCGCTACGTCGCCGAAGTCGAAGGCGTCGATCGGATTCGTTACACGACGTCGCATCCGCTGGAGTTCGACGACGATCTGATCGAGGTGTACGGGGACGTGGCGCAGCTCGTGAATCACGTTCACCTACCCGTGCAGAGCGGCTCGGATCGGGTGTTGACGTTGATGAAGCGCGGATATACGGCCGCCGACTATGTCGAGATCGTCGCCCGATTGCGGGAGCGGCGCCCGGCTATCAGTATCTCGTCTGACTTCATCGTTGGATTTCCCGGCGAAACCGATGCCGATTTCGAACACACGCTCGCGCTGATCGAAGAGGTGCGGTTCGACCAGTCCTACAGTTTCGTCTATAGCCCCCGACCGGGTACGCCGGCGGCGGACCTGCCCGACGAGGTATCGCCGGAACGCAAACACGAGCGCCTGAGCGCTCTGCAGGCGCGCATCAAGGCGCTGGCGGCCGACTACAGCCGGTCGATGATCGACACGCGGCAAACCGTTTTGGTGGAGGGTTTCGCCCGCAAGTCGGCGCGTCAACTGACGGGGCGCACGGAAAATAACCGCGTCGTCAATTTCGACGGTCCGTCCTCGTTCGTCGGCCGTTTTACCGAAGTGGTCATCACCGAAGCACTGCCCAACTCCCTGCGCGGCAGGTTACTACATGCCTAGGCGCGCGGACGTTCACTTTTTCCTGGTTCGCGACACCGCCACGCGAACGTCTGCGAACTTTCGGTTCCATTGAGCGATCCCACCACAGCATTGACGTTCTCGCTGTCGCCCGCCGACAATGCGCGCCTCGTGGGTTTGTGCGGGCAACACGATTCGCATATACGGCAGATCGAGCGGCATCTTGGTGTACGGATTAGTAATCGCGGTGCGGTATTCAGCGTGAACGGTGCGCGTGAATCGGCGCGTCACGCGGAACAGGTGTTGCAGGCCTTGTACGAACGCACGGCGGAAGAAGCGGACCTCACGAGCGAAACCGTATACCACTACTTGCAGGGTGGCAAGGCTGCGGCGGGCGGCCGCGGCGAACAAGATGTCACGGTCCGTACACCGAAACGTGTAGTACGGGGGCAGAACTCACGACAGCGCCAGTATCTGAACAGCATTCTGGTAGAGGACGTTATTTTTGGCGTCGGGCCCGCCGGGACCGGCAAAACCTACCTGGCGGTAGCGTGCGCAGTACAGGCGCTGGTGGCGGATGAAGCGCAGCGTATCGTTCTGGTCCGTCCTGCGGTCGAGGCCGGCGAAAGATTGGGTTTCTTGCCGGGCGACATCGGACAAAAAGTAGATCCCTATTTGCGCCCGCTTTACGACGCCTTGTATGAACTTTTGGGTTACGATCGGGTCGCCAGGCTCATCGATCGTAATATCATCGAATTGGCTCCACTTGCGTACATGCGCGGGCGCACGTTGAATAATTCCTTCGTGATTCTCGATGAGGGTCAGAATACGACGGTCGAGCAGATGAAGATGTTCCTGACCCGGATCGGGTTCGGTTCAAAGGCGGTGGTCACCGGCGATATTACCCAGACCGATCTGCCCAAGGGCTCCGTATCGGGATTGAAAAATGCCATACACGTGCTGGATGGGATCCAGGGAATCGACGTGATCCGATTTACCCCCCGCGACGTAGTCCGGCATCCGCTGGTTCAGCGCATCGTCGAAGCTTATGACGCGCACGGCGACCAGCGGTCGCCGTCGCCAACGAAATCCTGAGCGTTTAGAACTGGAAATCGTGATCCAACTTGCCACCGCCGCAGACGCTGTACCGGCTGGGGATTCGCTGCGCCGCTGGGCGGTGCGCGCGTGCCTCGATGGGGGTGTCGCCGCGTCCGAAATGACGTTGCGCATCGTCGGCGACACGGAAATGCGGGCCCTGAACGAACGCTATCGGGGCGCCCGTAAACCGACCAACGTGCTGGCCTTCGATTTTGAAGATCCGCCGGGTGTGCACACCGGCATCCTGGGCGATGTCGTGATCTGTGCGCCGGTGGTGACCCGCGAGGCGCAACGACTCGGTATCGATCCGGACGCCCATTGGGCGCACATGGTCGTGCACGGGGTTCTGCATCTGTGTGGGCTCGACCACGAGCAGGAAGAAGCGGCCCGGCGTATGGAAGACCTGGAGGGCGAGATTCTGCAACGACTGGGTTTTGCGAATCCCTATGAGCGATAGCCCGCAAAAGAATACCCTCTTGTCGCGTTTGACGACGCGAGTAAAGCGAGTCCTTGGCGGCGGGCCGATGACGCGTGAACAACTCCTGGAATCTCTGGAGTGTGCGCAGTCCGCCGGGTTGTTGGATCAGGATGCCCGGGACACCATCCAGCGAGTGTTGCAGGTGTCCGATCTTCAGGTGCGCGATATCATGATCCCGCGCCCCAAGATGGTCGTCGTCGACCGCGACAGCGAGCCGGAGGCGTTTCTGCCGGTGTTGATCGAGAGCGCACATTCACGATTTCCGGTGATCGATGGAGACCGTGATAAAGTGATCGGTATTCTGCTCGCCAAGGACGTGCTGCGGCATTTTCATGATTCGAGCCCCACCTTCAATATGCGGGACCTGCTCCGCCCGGCGGTGTTTATTCCAGAGAGTAAGCGCCTCAACGTTTTGCTCACCGAGTTTCGCGCCAACCGTAATCACATGGCGATCGTGGTGGATGAATATGGGGGGGTGGCGGGACTCGTGACCATCGAAGATGTGCTCGAGCAGATTGTGGGAGACATCGAAGACGAGCACGATACCGATGAGGAAGAAGGCATGATTCTGCACCGTGGCGACAACGAGTACATCATCAAAGCCCTGGTGCCCTTGGAGGATTTCAACGAGTTTTTCGACACCGCGTACGAAACCGAGAGTAGCGATACCATCGGTGGGTTGGTGGCACAGAGCTTCGGGCATGTACCGAAACGCGGGGAGTATATTCAACTGGATCGAATTCGATTCGATGTGCTGAATGCGGACAGTCGCCGCGTGCATCTGCTGAAAGCACAGATTGTCGATGCGCCGGAGGCCGGCGACTCTTCATCGTCCAACGCGTAAGTATCATGCGCTATGTCGTCGCAACGTTGGCGGGCGCAGCGTCGGTGTGCGCGTTTGCCCCATTCTCCTGGTATTTCATCGCTTACGGCACGACTGCCCTCTTATTCTACTTGTGGCTCGGCGGCTCGCCGCGTCAAGGCGCAATATCGGGTTTCCTCTTCGGTTTGGGCCTGTTTGGGGGCGGTGTCTCGTGGGTGTACGTCAGTCTGCACGATTTCGGCGGTATGCCGCCCTTGCTGGCCGCGTTTACCGTATCTCTGCTGGTGGCGGTGCTCGCCGCTTTCCCCGCATTCGCCGGTTGGTGTCAGGCGCGTTGGTGTCCTCAGGGATGGTGGCGAGCAGCGGTTGCGATCCCGGCGTTATGGTTGATCGCAGAGTGGTCGCGTGGCTGGGTCCTGGGCGGTTTTCCCTGGTTGGCGCTCGGTTACACGCAGATGGGCCACGTGCTGTCCGGTTTCGCACCGGCCGGTGGCGTATACACAGTGACGGCCGCGGTCGCGGTGAGCGCCGGTGTCCTGGCTGCATTCGCCCGGCAGCCCGGCCCCACGCGCCTGCTCGCTGCGGTGATCGTCGTGGGGCTGTTGTGGGCGGGGGGTCAGCAACTGGAACAATGGGAATGGGCGCGCCCGCACGGAGCGCCCAAGTCGGTGTCCCTGGTACAAGGAAACGTACCGTTGACGGTCAAGTGGGCCCCCGCAAGCCGATCCCGGGTACGCGAAACCTACGTCGATCTCAGTCGGGACTCGCAGGCCGAGTTGGTGGTGTGGCCGGAATCCGCAATCCCCTACTATATCGACGAGTTGAGTCCCGCGTTCCTGGGATGGTTGCGTGAACAACCTGCAGATTTCGTGTTCGGGGTGTTGGAACGCCGGCGCAGCGGGGCGGTGATCGAGTTCTATAACAGTGTCCTCACGGTGTCCGATCGGAATGCGGTGTATCGCAAGGTGCACTTAGTTCCATTCGGGGAATACCTACCGTTTGCGTCGTGGCTCGGCTGGCTGTTGGACTATCTGCACATTCCGATGGCCGACTTCAGCAGTTGGCAGGAAGCACAAACGCCGCCCACCGCGGCCGGGTTGACCCTGGGAATTACGGTCTGCTACGAGGATGCGTTCGCCGAAGAGGTCCGCAAAGCGCTACCGGCCGCCCAATTACTCGTGAATGTCAGCGAGGACGCGTGGTTCGGCGATTCGCTCGCCCCGCACCAACGGCTGCAGATAGCGCGCATGCGCGCGCTTGAAAGCGGTCGGCCGATGTTGCGGGCCGCGAACACCGGGCCGAGCGCGATCATCGATCATCGCGGGCGCGTCGTCCGGCAATCCGACCAGTTCGTGACGACGAGAGTGGACGGGGTGGTCCAACCGATGACTGGCGTGACCCCGTATGTGCGCTTTGGTAACGTGCCCGTGCTCGTGCTCGCTTTGCTGGGGTTGATCGGCGCGCGGCTGATCGGCACGAAGCGTTGGGCCTCAGAGGAGAAACAGCGCCGCTAACGCCAGCAGCGAGAAGAACCCGACCACATCGGTGACCGTCGTCAGCGCCACACCACCGGCCAGCGCCGGATCGATACCCAAGCGCGAGATCAGTATTGGCAGTAGAACGCCGGAAACCGCAGCTACGACCAGATTGATGATCATCGCCAGCGCGATGACGGCGCCCAGCTCGATATCCCGATACCACAGGGTGGTGACCAGCGCCACGGCCATCGCCCAGATCAACCCGTTCAGACCGCCGACCAGAAACTCCTTTTTGAGTACGCGGCCCAGATTTGTCCGCGTAATCGTGCCCAAACTCAGCCCGCGAATCACCACCGTGAGCGTCTGTGTCCCGGCATTGCCCCCCATACTCGCAACGATCGGCATCAGAACGGCCAATGCCACCAGGCGTTCGATCGTATCCTCGAACTGACTGATTACCCAGGAAGCCACAATGGCGGTGATCAGATTAACGCCCAACCACAGGGCGCGGCTGCGGGCGCTCCTGGCCACCGGCGCGAAAAGGTCTTCCTCCTGTTTCAGACCGGCGCGCGCCATCACCGAGTGGTCGGCATCCTCACGAATTACGTCGACGACGTCGTCGATGGTGATCCTGCCCAAGACTCGACCGGCGTCATCCACTACGGGCGCCGAAATCAGGTTGTATTTTTCGAAGCTTTTCGCGACGTCTTCTTGGGTCTCCAGAACGTCGAACAGGAATGGGTCTCTATCCACGTGTTCGCGCACGCGATCGGCGGCCGGGGCGGTGAGTAGTTTTGAAATTGGCAGTACGCCTTTCAACCGCTGATCACGCCCGACGACGAACAGCTTGTCCGTGTACTCGGGAACTTCGCCGCGCAGGCGCAAATAGCGCAGGACCACTTGTAACGAGATATTTTCGCGCACTACGACCGCGTCGATGTTCATTAGTCCGCCGGCGGTGTCTTCTGGATAGGCCAACACCTCCCCGAGTCCGGCGCGCGCTTCCCGGTCGACGGCGTACAGGACATCGGCCAGTACTTCATCGGGTAGATCGGGAATCAGGTCCGCAATGTCGTCGATATCCAGATTGCGGATTGCTATGACCTGGGTATCTTTGTCGATATCCTGGAGCAGCTGTTCCCGCACGCCTTCCGAGACTTCCACCAGCACTTCGCCCAACGTGGCCGGAGAAAGTTCCCCCCACACGGCGGGGCGTTCTTCCGGGGTAAGCGCTTCCAGTAACCGCGCCACATCCGCGGGATGCAGATCGGCCAGCGACGCGCGCACATCGCCGGTGTGCCCCTGCTGGAAAGATTCCAGCAGGTCTTCCATGTCGTTCGGGTCGGTTTGTTTTTGAGTCATCGCCGGTCCGCCGTCGTTTTCGCGAGCGCGGAAATTAACACAAATACACGGCCGACCGTACGCGCTGCGCGCGGTCTCAGTCGCTAGCGTCTAGCTGTTCAACCAGTTCGCGTAAGCTGGCGGGGGAGTCGGTAGCTAATATCAGGTCGGCGATCCGCTGCGCCTTGTCGAGTTCCGTGTCCAGGATGACCTTCTTTACCTCGAGCAGCGCCGCCGGTTCCATGCTGAATATGCGCAGTCCGAGGCCGAGCAGGAGTCGCGTGTATTTGACGTCGCCGGCCATCTCGCCGCACATGGACACGGGAATACCGGCATTTCTCCCCGCATCGATGGTCATCTTGATCAAGCGCAGCACTGAAGGGTGGAGCGGGTCGTAGAGATAGTTCACCGCATCGTCCACCCGATCGATCGCCAGGGTGTACTGGATCAAATCGTTTGTGCCGATGGAGAGAAAGTCGAAGCGGCTCGCGAACAGGTCCGCCGCCACCGCGGCCGCGGGGACTTCGATCATACCGCCGATGCGAATATCTCGCCGGTAAGGAAACCCCTCTTTCTTGAGATCCAGTTTGGTCTCTTCGAGGAGCGTCAACACCTGATCCATTTCCGCCAAACTGGATACCATGGGTATCATGATTTCCAAATCTCCGTAGGCGGAAGCGCGCAGCAGCGCCCGCAGTTGCGGTTTGAATAGGCCAGGGTTGTGCAAGCACAATCGAACGGCCCGCAGTCCGAGGGCCGGGTTGATTGCGGTATCGACCCCCCGTCGTCCGCCATCCACTTGTTTGTCCGCTCCGAGATCCAGGGTCCGTATAGTGACCGGCCTTTGCAAACGTTTGAGAATTCGGGTGTAGGCGGCGAACTGCTCCGCCTCGCTCGGCGGATCGCGGCGATTCATAAACAGGTATTCGGTTCTGTACAAACCGATTCCCTCAGCCATCAACTTTGTCGTCGCGTCGATGTCCTCGGGAAGTTCCACGTTGGCCAGCAAGGTGATGCGTTCTCCGTCCCGGGTTACGGCATCACTATTGCGCAGTTTTTCCAGCTCGATTCTGCGTTCCTCGAGAATCCGGATGCGCAGCCGGTACATGTCGATCAAATCGCTGTCGGGATCGACAATGATCGTGCCGTGCTTACCGTCCACGATCAGCATGTCGCCGTCCCGTACGAAGCGGGTCGCGCCGTGAAGGCCGACGACCGCCGGAATCTGCAGGCTGCGCGCGAGGATGGCGGTGTGGGATATGGGCCCACCGAGATCGGTAACGAAGGCGGCCATTCGATGGTGCTTCAGGAGCACGGTATCGGCCGGCGACAGATCCCGCGTTACGATGATACGGCCCTCCAAGCCTCCGACGATTTTTTCGCGCGTGTTGTGCTGGATATTGAGCAGATTGTTCAGGATCAGGTTTACCACCTGCTCGATGTCCGCAGTTTTACTGCGCAGGTATTCGTCCTCCATTTTCCGGAACACGCTGACCAGTGAGTCGGCGTTGATGCGTACCGCCTGCTCCGCGTTACAGCCCTGTTCGCGGATCGTGACCGCCGGATGCTCGCTAATCAACGGGTCGTCGAGCATCAACAGATGCGTATCGATGAACCCCGCGCTCTCCGGTGGTGCGTTGTCGGGAATATGGGCGCGAATTTCCAGCAGTTGTGCACGCGCGTCCTGGATGGCCTTGTGAAAGCGCTCGATCTCTGCTGTGAGCTGGTCGTCACTAACCTCATACTGTGGAACATCCGGCTCCGTGCTTTGCAGCACGAACGCTTTACCGATCGCGATTCCGCGACCGAGACCGGCTCCGTTCAACGAGAGCACCCCTATTCGTCCTCGCCGAACCGGTTATTGACCAAGGTCTCGAGGGCATTTATCGCCTCCAATTCGTCCTCCCCGTTCGCCTCGAGTTGTATTCCGGTGCCGCGCACCGCCGCCAGCATCATTATCCCCATAATGCTCTTGCCGTCCGCAGTGTTGCCGTTTGCCGTCACCTGGATGGAACTCGTGAACCGGCCGGCGGTTTTCACGAATTCGGCTGCTGCGCGCGCGTGCAGACCCAGTTTATTCTCGATGGTCAGGTGCTTTTTTACCATCGGGCGCCGCCGACCGCGTTCGGTCCCGGCGAGACCGAGCGCCCCCCAAACCTGTTCAACAGCGCTGGCCGGGAATTCAAGGGTGCCGCGCGCACGAAATACGTATCGCACCCTGCAAGTTCGGGCCGACACGCGCCGGGATCAGGCCAGTTCGCGATGTCGAACCTGTACATTCAGAGGTTGAGCGCGAAAGTAGTCCGCCAGTTTGTGCGCCACATACACCGAGCGGTGCTGACCGCCGGTGCAGCCGATGGCCACGGTGATGTAACTCCGGTTCTCGGCTTTGAAGCGCGGTAACCAGGTCTCGATAAAGTTTCGAATGTGATCGATCATCAATACGACGTCCTCGTGGCCTTCGAGAAACCCGACGATTTCGGTTTGCAGGCCGTTGAATGGCCGCAATTCGGGTTTCCAGTATGGATTCGGCAGGCAACGTACGTCAAAAACGAAATCCGCATCCACTGGAGGACCGTGTTTGTAGCCGAATGATTCGAACAATAACGTCAGTGACGGCCCGATCTCCCCGCCGGCAAAATCCCGAACCAAGCCGCGTAATTCCTGTGGTGTGGTGTTCGACGTGTTGATGCGGCGTGCGGCACCGTCGGACAGCGGTGCCAGGAACGTCTTCTCGCGCCTGATGCCTTCCAGGAGCGGAGTATCGCGATCGGTAAGCGGGTGGCGCCGGCGCGTCTCGCTGTAACGCTTAATGAGGATGGACTCCTCGGCCTCGAGGAAGATGATCTTGTAATCCAGCCCCAGATCGCCGAGGGCGCGCAGGTTATCCGGCAGCGATCCCAGGAACCCCCGGTTGCGGGAGTCTATGCCCACCGCGCAATTGGTAAATCCACTTTCGGTCTGGCCCAGAAACTCCCTTGCGAAATGAGGCAGTAAAACGGCAGGTAAGTTGTCGATGCAGTAATAACCGAGATCCTCCAACGCCTGCAGGGCAAGAGTCTTTCCAGAGCCGGACAGCCCGCTCACGATGAAGAAATTCATAAACGCGACTTGCAGGTTTGGGTGGGTACTCAACGCGGATCTCGAGATTACCTCGATCGGTTCAACTTCGGCAACCTTGGGAAATTGCGAGCGGTGCGCAACTATTCAGGCCACGATACGAGCAGGTCCAGAGCTTCCTGCGCGCTGGTCGCCGCGATCAGCCTGTCGCGCAACTCGCTTTGATTGAGGAGGTGTGCCAGTGACGCAAGAATGCGCAAATGTTCTTCATTCGCCTCCGCGGGGACGAGCAGCCCGAAAGACAGCACCACGGGTTCCTGGTCGATGGCGTCGAAATTCACCGGTGTAACCAGTATCGCCAGCGCTCCGATGGGGTGCGCCAGTCCGTTCACGCGACCATGCGGGATCGCCACTCCATGGCCGATTCCGGTGCTGCCCAGGCGTTCTCTTTCGGTGAGGATCTGGAATACGGTTTTCTTATCCAACTCCGGATGGCCCTTCAGTAACAACCCCGCCATCTTCTCCAGGAGCCGCTTCTTACTCGAGGTTTGGCAGCGGACCTCAATACGCTGAGTGTTCAAGTAATCGCTGATTGCAAAGTCGTTCAAAATGAATCTTTCGAGTTTGGCTGCTTCGATCATTTTAATTTCTGGTCCTTGAGAGCGCCACCGTTGCGGTGGTGATTGGTCTGTTTTCCCTTGAGTTTGCGTACCTGGCTATCTAGTTTGCTTACCAAGGCATCGATTGCGGCATACATGTCGTCGGCTTCGGCGTTCGCATGAAGAGTTGTACCTTTCGTGGCGACGGTGGCTTCAGCGAGGTGGCGGGTTTTTTCCACGTGTAGTACGACGCTGGTGTTGGACACATGGTCGAAATGACGTTCTAGCCTGATCAACTTCTCTGTGACATAACTCTTGAGAGGCTTCGTGATTTCCAGGTGATGCCCGCTTATAGTCAGTTGCATAGATAACCTCCGTAGAAGTGAGATCTCTCATCGTCCAAGACAGGGGCGATTGAGTTTGTTGGGCCAATATGACGTTTGCGATCCTCCGACGTTGTGGGTTTAGACCAGAGACTTGCGTTGATTGGAAGGCGGAATGTTCATGTTTTCCCGGTATTTCGCCACGGTTCGCCGCGCCACCGTGAAACCCTTGTCCGCCAGAAGTTTTGCGATCTGACTATCGCTGATGGGGCGCGTCGGCGGTTCGGTGTCCACCAGTTTCTTGATCAGCGAACGTATGACCGTCGACGAACACGTCCCTCCGTCCACCGTACCCACGCGGCTCGAAAAGAAGTACTTGAGCTCGAAGATTCCGCGGGGTGTGAGCATGTACTTCTGCGTGGTCGCGCGGGAAATGGTCGACTCATGCATGCTCAGCGCTTCGGCGATATCGGACAGAACCATCGGCTTCATTGCCTCGTCCCCGCGGTCCAGGAATTCCGTCTGCCGTTCGACAATCGCACGCGCTACGCGGAGCAAGGTTTCGTTACGGTTGCGGAGACTCTTGATAAACCATCTTGCTTCCTGGAGCTGGTCCTGAATGTACCGGTTATCACCGCTTGTGTCGCCGCGCCGAATCATCGATTGGTACATGCGGTTGATACCCAGATTTGGTGATGAATCGCCGTTCAATTCGGCGTGCCACTTGTTACTTACTTTCTTCACCAGGATGTCCGGAACCACGTAACTGGGCGGCGCCGAGTCGATCTGACTGCCGGGACGCGGGTTGAGGCTTTGGATAAGGGTGATCGCTTTCTGCAGGTCCGGTTCTACGGTCTTGAGAGCGCGCTTCAAGTGCGTGAAGTCGCGCTTACCCAGACTTTCCAGATACTGCTCTGCAATACGCGTCGCGAGGTTCAGGCCCGGAGTATTCGCTGCGAACTGGCGCAGTTGTATGGTCAGGCATTCACTCAAGTCGCGAGCGGCGATGCCGACGGGATCGAAGTTCTGGATCAGGTGCAGCATCGCCTCGATTTCATCGATGTCCACTTCGACGACGCCGGCCAGCGCGTGCTGGATATCCTTGAGCTCACACGACAAGTAACCGTCATCGCTCAGCGAATCGATTATCGCTTGCCCGATGAGCCGGTCGGTTTCCGAACAGCGTATCATTCCAAATTGCCATTCGAGGTGGTCGCGCAAAGTGATCGGCGAACTGTTGCGTACGTCGTAATCGGCGGCTATCTCGTCATGCGAATTACGGACCGTGGTCGTGATCGGTGACTCGAATTCTTCGGCCCAGTCGCTTGGCATGTCCGAAGCCTCGTTGAGCGCGGTTCCGTCTCTCAGCTCGAGGTCAGAATCCCTGGCCTCCCGGTCTTCCTCCCGAACCCGGTTGTGCTGGTCTTCGGTGTCCTCGAGATCGTCGAGTTCGGCTTCCTTCTCCTCCAGAAGAGGATTCGCTTCCAGGGCCTCGCGCACTTCCGTCTGCAGGTCCAAAGCCGATAGCTGCAGAAGGCGAATCGCCTGTTGCAGTTGCGGCGTCATGGTGAGACGCTGCCCAAATTTCAATTCGAGAGACTGCTTCATAAAACTACGGATAAATCACCCTCTTGTGTGCGTCCGCCTGTGCCCTGCCGATGTGTGCATACCGATAATGGTGACGCGCGCTTCGCTGTTGGGGTGGTGGATTCGCACAGACACCGTTTAATCCAATTTTAGCCGAATATTTCACCGCATTTCGCCTTGACTTAAAGCCGAAAGTTTGCACCCAGGTAAACATCGCGAACTTCTGCGTGGTTCAGGACCTGCTCCGGCGTGCCCGAGGTCAATACGCGCCCCTCGCTCAATATGTAGGCGCGGTCGCAGATTCCCAGTGTTTCACGCACGTTGTGGTCGGTAATCAACACGCCGATGCCGTTGTTTCGCAGATAGCGAATGATTTCCTGGATATCGCCCACTGAAATCGGGTCGATGCCGGCGAAAGGCTCGTCCAGGAGTATGAAATACGGTTGCAGGGCCAGTGCGCGGGCGATCTCGACGCGGCGGCGTTCGCCCCCCGACAGGCTGATACCGAGGGACTCGCGCTTGTGTGCGATGCCGAAATCGTCGAGCAACTCCTCGACCCGCTGGTGGCGTTCGGATTTCGTTAGATCCGGTTGTGCTTCGAGCACTGCCTCGATGTTGTCCTCGACGCTGAGTTTGCGAAACACTGAAGGTTCTTGGGGGAGGTAGCCGATGCCCAGGCGCGCGCGCTCATGCATGGGGAGGTTTGCGATGCTTTGCTCGTCGAGCATGATCTCTCCCCCGTCGCACCGGATCAGCCCCACGATCATGTAGAAGCACGTCGTTTTGCCGGCGCCGTTGGGGCCCAGCAGACCCACGACTTCGCCGCTCTCGACTTCCACGTCGACGTGGTCGACGACTCGTAGGCCTTTATATTGTTTGTACAGGCCGTACGTGGCGAGCGTGCTCATTTAACCGGCGTTAACCAGCGTCATGAACGGACCTCAGGGCTTGTCGCCGGATTTTTTCGCCGGAATGACCACCTTCGCGCGTCCCCGCTGCGCCGATGGCTCAGGCGATGCGGAGGGTTTCACCGCCTTCGGCCGCGATTCGATACGGCTGCCACCGGTGACTTTCAGCGTGTCCTTGGCCATGTTGTAGACGATACGGGCGCCGCGCGCCGTATCCTGGCCCTGTTTGAGGCTCGCCTTACTGATAAGCGTCAATGTGTTCGCCGGTTCGTTGAGCTCGATGGTCTTACCGATACCGATGACATCGTGGTCCTTTCCGTCGGGGCGTTGCTGGAACTTGGCCGGAGAACCCCAGGCCGTGGCGGTCTCCATTTTGCCATCCTTGAATTGCACCACCAGTTTGTCCGCGTTGATCCGGAGTGTCCCTTGAACCACGGATACATTCCCCTTGTAAGTCCTGACACCGGTTTTGAAATCGAACTCGACCTCGTCGGCGTCGATGACCGCGGGTTGGTCGCGATCGGTGCTGAGAGCGTACGCCGCAGTCGCGCCGCAGAACAGGGCGAATCCGATCGATTTAATAACGAGTGTGATTGACATCGCTGAATCCCGATACGTTAGTGCTCAACCCGGTAGATCGCTGCTACCGCTGGCGTTCTTACGCTGCTCTTTGTCAGCCTTCTTGTCTTGATCTCTGTCGAGCAGGATTCTCATTCTTTCCGAAGTCATGACACCACCGGCGCCCTGATCGCCCTTGCCCTGGATGACGCGAACGTTCCCGGTCAGCAAAATTTCATTCCCGTCCGAAGACATCCACCCCGACTCGGCATAAGTGTGTCGCGGTGCCGCATCGGGCAGGTACTCGACAATATGCGGATTGTCCAAAAGGGCGGTGTCATCGTCCGGATAGTGGACCATCCGTTCCGCCTCTACCATATACCGCCGGCGACCGAACTCATCCATACCGGTGGCGGTAAAATTCTCGATATAGTAGTCGGGGTCGTGTCGTATCTCGTCGCCGCCGGCCACCGGTTCGTCGTTGATTATACCGAATTGTAACCACAGACTCAGTAATCCGATTGCCGCAAACACCGAAATTATCGTCAGTTTCTCTATAATTTTCATAAAGATAGGCAGTGCCGGTCAGCGCAGGTAGGGGGCCAGGCTGGAATCGAGTTTTCGCTGCGCGCACAGGATCAACTCGCACACTTCGCGTACCGCACCGTTGCCGCCGCTGCTGGGCGTGATCCAGTCCGCGGCGCGCTTGATTACATGGTTCGCATTCGGAACGGTGAGCGCCAAACCGCAGCGACGCATGACCGGGAGATCCACCAAGTCGTCGCCCACATAAGCACAGGCCTGTTCGGGAACGCGGTTTCGTTTCAGCAGATCCTGAAATCCGGCGAGCTTGTCGCGGCAGCCGGACAGAACGTGCCGGATGCCGAGTTCGCGGGCGCGCTCTTCGACGACACGGGAGCTCCGCGCGGAAACCAGGCCGGTCTCGATGCCGGCACCGGACAACAGCACGATGCCGTGACCGTCATAGACATTGAAAACTTTGGACTCTTCCCCGTTTGCGGCGAAATACAGTTTCCCGTCGGTCATCACGCCGTCAACATCGAACAACACCAGACGTATACGCGCCGCCTTGTCCATCACGGCGCCGCCGGGCAGATATTCGGGGTCCCAATCGCCAGCCACTACACGACTCCGGCACGCAGCAGATCGTGCATGTTGAGGGCGCCGATGACGGCGCCTGAATCGTCGATCACGAATATGCCGTTGATGGCTTGGGTGCGCATCATTCTTACCACTTCGGCAGCCAGGGTGTCCGGCCCCGTGGTCTTGGGATTACGCGTCATGACATCGGCGATGCGGCACGTCTTGACGTCGACGTCGCGACTGAGGGTACGCCGTAGATCTCCGTCGGTAAAAATCCCGCATAAACGGTTGTGTTCATCGACCACTCCGGTCATGCCTAGAGTTTTGCCGGACATTTCCAATAACGCGGCAGCCAGGGTATCGTTATCACGGACCAGAGGAATGGCATCACCCTGATGCATGATGTCGGAGACGTACAGGAGCAGACGCCGTCCTAAAATGCCTCCGGGATGCGAGCGGGCGAATTCCTTCTCTGTAAACCCACGCAGTTTGAAGACCACCATCGCCAGCGCATCGCCCATCGCCATCGCCGCCATGGTGCTGGCAGTGGGGGCAAGGTTCATAGGGCACGCCTCCTTCTCCACCCCCACGTCGAGACTCACGTCGGCCTGGCGCGCCAGCGTCGACTCCGGGTTGCCGGTGAGTGCGATGAGTTTCACCCCCATGCGTTTGATAATCGGCAGAATCATGAGTATCTCCGGGTTCTCGCCGGAGTTGGAGATCGCGACCAGCAGGTCCACCGGGGTAATCATCCCCAGATCGCCGTGACTGGCCTCACCCGGATGGACGAAAAATGCGGGCGTACCCGTGCTCGCGAACGTGGAGGCGAGTTTGCCGGCCACATGGCCGGATTTGCCCATTCCCACCACGACGACTCGACCCTCGCAATGGCGTAACAGCTCGCAGGCACGATGAAAGCGTTCGTCGAGTCGTCCGGTCAGACTGGAGACCGCGGCGGCCTCGAGTTCGATGACTTCCTGCGCTAGCCGTTGAATGGAGGAATCGTTCACGATTGGGGCGTTACCCGCTTGGGAGGCCGGCAGTATAGCCCGGCGAACAGCAAATCCGGAACAATGCCGGTCGCTTGTGTGCCCATGCAGCGCAGCCATGTCCGTTCGATTACCGCCGGTCCGGAACCGCGGTCCAAACACGACGCATTTATCGTACGGTCTGCTAGAATCGCCGATCCTTTGCAAACACTTAAAGATCTCACACTGCGCACCGTGAGTACGGCTAAAACCAGTCCTGATTCCACCACACTCGCCGAGATTCGGGGCGTCCATTTCGCGTTCGGCAACCGCACGCTTTTCGAGAACCTCAACCTGAGCATACGTCGCGGTCAGGTTACCGCCATCATGGGACCCAGCGGCTGCGGTAAATCAACGCTCTTGAACTTCATCGGTGGGCGACTAATGCCCCGGTCCGGCGAAGTCATCGTCGACGGCGTCACCGTGAACCGATCTTCGCGCAAGGAACTGTATGCATTGCGCAAGCGAATGGGCATGCTGTTTCAGCGTTCCGCATTGTTGACCGATCTTTCCGTGTTCGAAAATGTGGCTTTTCCGATTCGCGAACACACCGACCTTCCGGAAGCGCTGGTCCACGATCTGGTGCTATTGAAGCTGCAATTAGTGGGTCTGCGCGGCGCTCGCGACCACCTGCCTGCGGAGCTGTCCGGGGGCATGGGGCGGCGCGTCGCCCTGGCGCGGGCGATCGCGCTGGACCCAATGATGGTGATGTACGACGAGCCGTTCACCGGTCTCGATCCCATCTCCATGGGGGTGATCGTGAAGCTGATCCGCCAAGTCAACGACGCTCTGGGCATGACGTCGGTGGTGGTGACCCACGATGTGCGTGAGGGATGCAGCATCGCCGACTACGTGTACCTGATCGGTGGCGGAAACGTCATCGACCACGGAACGCCGAGTGAGCTGCAGGAATCCGATTCTCCCGATGTACGGCAGTTCATGAACGGGCTGCCCGATGGCCCGGTGCCGTACCACTATCCCGCACCGGATTATGTCGACGAACTGTTCGGCGAAAAACCCCGATGAGTTGGGTGCGCGATCTCGGTGCCTGGGTGATCGACGTCGTTGGCGGATGGGGTCGTGCGGGCCTTTTTCTGTCGCACACGCTGGCGGCAGTCATCCTTGTGCTACGGCGTTTCGGCTTGGTTGTTCAACAACTGTTCTCAGTCGGCGTGTTGACCCTCGTTATCGTCCTCGTATCCGGGCTTTTCGTAGGCATGGTGCTCGCTCTGCAGGGCTACAACACGCTCGTGGATTTCGGCGCCGAGTCCCAACTGGGGCTAGTGGTGGCGTTGACATTGACCCGCGAGTTGGGGCCGGTACTAACGGCACTGTTGTTCGCCGGCCGCGCGGGGTCGGCATTGACCGCGGAGATCGGACTGATGAAGGCCACCGAACAACTTGCGGCCATGGAGATGATGGCGGTGGACCCCATCGAGCGCGTGATTGCGCCGCGCTTTCTCGCCGGTTTTCTGTCCATGCCGCTGCTCGCCGCGCTGTTTACGTTGGTCGGTGTGGCCGGCGGGCATTTGGTGGGTGTGGGTCTGTTGGGCGTCGACAGCGGGGTGTACTGGTCTTCGATGCAGGAGGGCGTCGATGCCTACGATGACATCTTCAACGGCGTGCTCAAAAGCCTGGTATTCGGATTTGTGGTAACCTGGATTGCAGTATTCGAGGGCTATGACGCGACCCCGACTTCTGAGGGCGTAAGCCGCTCCACGACCCGGACTGTGGTGGGGTCGTCTTTGGCGGTACTCGGACTGGACTTCGTCCTGACATCCTTGATGTTTGAATGAGGTAAGTATGAATCGAAGTACTTTGGAACTAACGGTTGGGCTTTTTGTGCTCGCCGGAATCGGTGCGCTCGCAATCTTGGCGTTCAAGGTCGGGAATTTGGGCACGGCCAACAGCGGCGATTCCTACAAGATCAATGCCCGTTTCGAAAATATCGGCGGTTTGACGGTCAAAGCGCCGGTGACCCTGGCCGGAGTTCGTATTGGCAGGGTGTCGCAGATCTCGATCGACAGAGACAGGTACAGTGCGGTCGTACAGTTGAGTATCGAACCCGAATACGACAACCTGCCCAAGGATACCAGTGCGTCGATCCTCACTGCGGGGTTATTGGGCGCGCAATATGTCGGGTTGGAACCCGGGGGCGACGAGGCGTTTCTCGTCGACGGTGATCAGATCGAAATTACCCAGTCGGCGGTCGTGCTGGAACACCTCATCGGGCAATTGTTGTTCAACCGCGCGGAAGGAGAGGGCGGCTCATGAAAAGGCTGTTGAGATTCGGGCTGGTGGTGATTTTGAGCGTGGCCGCTCAAGCGGCCGGCTCCAAGCCCGACGCGTTGGTCAAAAGCACGACGGACGAAGTTTTGAGCGAACTGAAAGCGAATCGCGAAATGCTTGTGAACGACCATCAGAGACTTTATGCCATGGTCGATCGTATTGTTCTTCCACATTTCGACTTCGAGCGCATGTCCCGCTTGGTGCTCGGAAAGCACTGGCGGAGCGCAACAGCCGGGCAACGCACCAGGTTTGTAGAAGAATTCAAGAATCTGCTGGTGCGGACCTACGCCACCGCCTTGTTCGAATACACCGATCAACGAATTCTGTATAAACCTTTCCGCATGAAGGAGGGGGACGAGCGCACAGTCGTAAAAACTGAAATCGAGCTCCGGGATGCCCCAAACGTGCCCTTGAACTACTCTCTTCAGAAGAACAAAGACGACACTTGGAAAGTTTTCGATATCAACATCGACGGAATCAGCCTGGTGACCAACTACCGGCTGGCGTACGGCCAAGCCATTCAGAGCAAAGGGCTGGACGCATTGATTGATTCTCTGGGTGAACGAAATCAGGCGCTGAACGCACAATGACACCATCGGTGACGCTGGTGCGTGCCGGGGAGTACCAGCTATCGGGAGCGGTGACCTTTGATACCGCTACGCGGCTGTACGAATCAACGACTCTGAATTTCGTGGACGAAGGAGAGCTGACCATCGACCTGTCCGAGGTCGAGCGGGTTGACAGTGCCGGCCTTGCATTGCTGCTGGAGTGGTTGCGCGGCAGCCGGCGTAACAATTGCCAGTTGCGGTTTACCAACATCCCGGAACAGCTAAATTCGTTGATGGAGGTCACGGGCCTGGACGATGTCATTGCATCGGACTCGGTGATAGGCGCCGACCTGTAGTACTTTGCCACCCACCGCCGTCTCCATACGCGACGTGCATAAACGGTTCGGGCGGCTGCACGCCCTCGCCGGCATTAATCTGGAAATCGAACCCGGCGAGTTCTTCGGGCTGCTGGGACCTAACGGAGCCGGAAAATCGACCCTGATCAACGCGTTGGGGGGTCTGGTGCAGGTCGATACCGGCCGTTTGGCGGTGATGGGCCACGACGTGGTTTCCGACTATCGGCAGGCGCGCAGGATGTTGGGGGTCGTGCCACAGGAGCTGATCTACGACCCGTTTTTTACCGCTCGGGAAACGCTGGAATTCCAGGCCGGTTACTTCGGACTCAAGCGCCGCGGCGGCGGTTGGATCGATGAGTTACTCAGCGAGCTGAAGCTCACCGACAAGGCGGACACGAATATGCGCGCCTTGTCGGGCGGTATGAAACGCCGGGTGTTGATCGCCCAAGCGTTGGTGCACAAACCCCCGGTCGTGGTTCTGGACGAACCCACGGCGGGCGTGGATGTCGAGCTTCGGCAGTCGCTGTGGCAGTTTATACGTCGGCTGCACGGCGAGGGCCATACTATCGTGCTTACTACGCATTACCTGGAGGAAGCGGAGAGCTTGTGTGATCGCATTGCCATCGTCGACCATGGTGAAATCGTCGCGCTCGATTCGAAGGTCGGCCTGCTGGCCAGCGGTATACGGCGGCGTTTGCACGTGTACGCCACGCGGCCGGTCACCCGGGTTCCGGATGCGCTGCGCGAGCGGGTAGTGGGTATCGAGGGCAACCATCTCGAATTGCAGCTCGACAAGCAAAGCGATTCGCTCATGACGATCCTCGACGCGCTACGCAGCGCGGGTATAGAGCCTTTGGATATTCAGCTCCAGGACGACAAGTTGGAGGATGTTTTCGTGCGGTTGACCGGGCACAAGATTCAATAGGCTGGGCGTATGCACGGCGCACTCACGCTGTTCTATAAGGAGTTGCTGCGGTTTGGGAAAGTCGCGTTTCAAACCCTTGTTGCGCCCATCGTTACCGCTTTGCTTTACCTGTTGGTTTTCTCCCATGTCCTGACCGGTCGCGTGGAAGTGTTCGAAGGCGTCGAATACACGGCGTTTCTGATACCGGGACTCATGATGATGTCCGTGATTCAAAACGGGTTTGCGAATACTTCGTCGAGCCTCATTCAGTCGAAAGTCACCGGTAATATCGTGTTCGTGTTGCTAACCCCTTTGTCTCACGTCGAACTGTTCGCCGCTTACGTAGGGGCTGCCGTGGTGCGCGCGATGGTCGTGGGCGCGGGAATTTTCGTGGTTGCGATCTGGTATGTGAAGGTTCCGGTATATAGCCTGGCTGTAATCGTCGGTTTTGCCGCTTTGGGTAGTGCAGTACTGGGCACGCTGGGTATGATCGCCGGAATCTGGGCGGACAAGTTCGATCAGCTCGCGGCGTTCCAGAACTTTGTCATCATGCCGCTGTCTTTTCTGAGCGGCGTATTCTATTCGATTCACTCGCTACCGCCGTTCTGGCAAACATTGTCGAAGTTCAATCCATTCTTGTACATGATTGATGGATTTCGCTACGGATTCTTCGGTCAGTCCGATATTTCCGTGACCACGAGTGTGGTGGTTGTGGCTGCATTTCTCGTAGTGTTGGCGTGGTTGCTGCTGATCATGTTGCAACGCGGGTACAAGCTCAGATTCTGAATCGGGTCGAAGTGAGGCACACCGTGGCGGGCTTTCTCCTACCACGCAGATAGGCTATTCTCTGCCGGGCAACGGTTCTACGGCAGGTCAAATGGTAACCCCAGAAGACGTCAAAACATGGATCGAGGCCGGTTTGCCGGGCTCCCGGGTTGAGATCGATGGCGACGGTCATCATTTCAATGCGGTAATCGTGTGTCCGGACTTTTCCGGAAAGACGCGAATTCAGCAGCACCAACTGGTGTACCAGGCGCTCGGTGATAAAATGCAGGCTGAAATCCATGCCCTCTCCATGCGTACCCTCACCCCGGAGGAATGGGCGGCGCAGCAGCGGGTCTAGTGTCACAGCGTTATAGAGGTGTAGTGAAATGACCATTCAGGAGCGAATTAAACAAACCGTCGAGCAGAATGACGTCGTGCTGTTCATGAAAGGAACGCCGGATTTCCCGCAATGTGGCTTCTCCGGGCGCGCGGTACAGGTGTTGCAGGCGTGCGGCACCAGCTTTACCTCCGTAGACGTCCTGGCGGACCCGGAGATACGCGAGGGCGTCAAGCAATACTCCAACTGGCCAACCGTGCCGCAACTGTACATCGCAGGGGAGTTCGTGGGGGGGAGCGACATCATGCTCGAGATGTACCAAAACGGGGAGCTGCAGAAAAAGCTGGGCGGGGCGGCCGCGTAAACCCCAAGGGCGGCGGCGAAGCCGGTCACGCGACCGCACGGGCTTTGTGCTCGTTTAGCCGGAATTCGAGATGGACAAACTGATTGTAAACGGGGGCGAGCCGTTACGCGGTGAAATCCGGATTTCCGGAGCCAAGAATGCCGCCCTTCCGGTACTGATTGCTTCCTTGCTCACCGACGAACCGATTCGGGTGAGTAACGTTCCGCATCTCCACGATATCACCACCACCTTGGAGCTGTTGGGCGAGCTGGGCGTAGTGCTGGAGATCGACGAGAAATGGCGATCGAGGCCGACGCGAGCAAGGTGACCCAATTGCGTGCGCCATACGAGCTGGTGAAGACGATGCGCGCGTCGGTGCTGGTGCTCGGACCGCTGGTCGCGCGGTTCGGTCACGCGGAGGTGTCGCTGCCGGGGGGTTGCGCGATCGGATCGCGACCGGTCAATCTGCATATCAAAGGGCTGCGCGCCATGGGCGCCACCGTCGACATCGATCAGGGCTATATCAAGGCGCATGCCGGGCGCCTGCGCGGGGCGCGTATCTTCATGGACATCATTTCGGTGACCGGCACTGAGAATTTGATGATGGCGGCGGCGCTCGCAGAGGGGACGACGGTGATCGAGAATGCGGCTCGCGAACCCGAGGTGGTCGATCTGGCGCAGTGTTTGAATAAGATGGGCGCTAGAATCACCGGCGCCGGGTCGGATGAAATCACGATCGAAGGCGTGGATCGCCTGCACGGTACGTCGCACCGTGTGATTCCCGATCGTATCGAAACCGGCACCTATTTGGTCGCTGCGACGATTACCGGGGGTGAAGTCAAGTTACGCGACACGGATCCGCGGTTGATCGAGGCGGTTCTCGAGAAGCTCCGGGAGGCGGGTGCCAGGATCGAGGTGGGTCCAGATTGGGTGGCATTGGCGATGCGGGAGGGCGTGGGTTCGGTGAACGTGCGCACCGCGCCGTTCCCGGCGTTTCCCACCGACATGCAGGCGCAGTTCGTCACCCTGAACGCGGTGGCCGACGGCACTGGGACGGTCACGGAGACGGTGTTCGAGAACCGGTTCATGCATGTTCAGGAATTGCAGCGCATGGGGGCGGATATAGAAATGCGGGGCAACACTGCCGTGGTCAAGGGTGTTCCGCATTTGCGCGGGGCGCCGGTGATGGCGACAGACCTGCGCGCGTCCGCGTGTCTCGCGTTGGCCGGCCTGGTCGCGGAAAACGAAACCGTTATCGATCGGATCTACCACATCGACCGTGGCTACGAGTGTATCGAGGAGAAGCTGGCGCAGTTGGGGGCACGGATCCGCCGGGTTCCCGGGGCATTATGGAGCACGTACCAGCGCACGGGGTCGGAAGGGTAGTCCGACCGCACGGCGGGCTGCACGGGGAGCGAATAGTGACGAGCAATGGTAACGGACGGGTCCGTGTCCTCGACGCGGCGGCGCCCGAATTCGACGCCCGACTGGAAGAACTGTTGCGCCGTCAAAGCGGTGACGACCCACAAATCAGCGAGCGCGTGCGCCACATCGTCGCGCGCGTGCGGGCCGAAGGGGACGCTGCGCTGATCGAGTTCACTCGTGAACTGGACGGACTCGCAGTGCGTCAGGCGTCGCAACTGGAGGTGCCGGCCACGGAACTGAAACGGGCGCTGGCGCACATCGACAAGGAGGCCCGCGCCGCGCTAGAGCACGCCCACCAGCGTATCGTCGACTACCACCAACGTCAGTTGCAGGATTCCTGGTACTATCTGGAAGCCGACGGAACGCGGCTCGGGCAACGCGTCACCCCGATTGAGCGCGTGGGTTTGTATGTACCTGGCGGCAAAGCCGCCTATCCCTCGTCGGTGCTCATGAATGCGGCGCCAGCGCGCGTCGCCGGTGTGGAAGAGCTGATCATGACGGTACCGGCGCCCGGCGGCGAGATTAACGAGCTCGTCTATGCCGCCGCCGCATTGGTGGAAGTCGACCGCGTATTCCGTATCGGAGGGGCGCAGGCCATCGCGGCGCTGGCGTTCGGCACCCCCACCGTTCCCCGCGTCGACAAGATCGTGGGTCCCGGGAATGCGTACGTGGCGGCGGCCAAAAAATCCGTGTTCGGTGAAGTCGGCATCGACATGATTGCCGGACCTTCGGAAGTGGTCGTCGTGGCCGATGGCAGTGTGGATCCCGAGTGGGTGGCGATGGATCTGTTCGCGCAGGCCGAACACGATGAACTGGCGCAATCGATACTGATCAGCACCGATCCGGAGTACCTGGACGCGGTGCAGGTGGCCATCGGAGGTCTGTTGCCCACGCTCGACCGCGCCCCGATCGTAACCCGGGCGCTTGCCGACCACGGCGCTCTGATTCACGTCGCGGACCTGAAGGTCGCGGCGCGCGTCGTTGACCGCATAGCGCCCGAACACCTCGAGCTGTTGGTGGCGGATCCCGATTCGCTGCTGGCCGACATCAGGCACGCCGGCGCGGTGTTCATGGGGCCGTACAGCGCCGAGGCGATGGGCGACTACTGCGCGGGCCCGAATCACGTGCTACCGACCTCCGGCACCGCGCGCTTCAGCTCGCCGTTGGGCGTGTACGATTTCCAGAAGCGCACCAGCATTATTCACTGTTCGGCTCAGGGGGCGGCCCGGCTGGCGCCGGTGGCCGCCACCCTGGCGCGCGCCGAAAGCCTGACCGCGCATGCACGGTCCGCGGAATGCCGGATGGGCAAGGGGCGCGGGAAAATCGGTGAGTGACCTTCGCGCCGGGGCGGACGTGCCCGTGCGCTCTGTCGGCGAAGACCTCGACCGATGGTTGCGTCCGGCCGTGCGGGACCTGCAGGCTTATGCGGTCCCGGATGCCGACGGGCTGGTGAAGCTGGACGCCATGGAGAACCCGTACCCCTGGCCGCCGGCCATGAGGGCCGAGTGGCTGGATCTTCTGCGCACAGTGACGGTGAACCGCTACCCCGATCCCCGCGCACGCAATTTAAGACGCCGCTTGCGTGAGTACATGGACATTCCTGAAGAGCTCGGCCTGCTGCTCGGCAACGGTTCGGATGAGTTGATACAGTTGCTGCAACTGGCAGTGGGCGGCAGCGGTCGGACCGTGCTGGCTCCGGAACCGAGCTTCGTCATGTACCGATTGATCGCCGCGGCTACCGGTTCGCAGTACGTCGGCATCCCGCTCAATGGCGATTTCGATCTCGACGCCGAGGCGATGATCAGTGCGGTTCAGAATCATCAGCCGGCCGTGGTTTTCATCGCGTACCCCAACAATCCCACCGCCAATCTCTTCGACAGGGATGCGCTCGAAGCGCTGATTGCCCAGGCGCCGGGGCTGGTGGTCATGGATGAGGCCTACCATCCGTTCGCAAATCGGAGTTTTCTGCGCCACCCCGCGACACAGCGAAACCTGCTGGTCATGCGCACGATATCGAAGCTGGGGCTGGCGGGTTTGCGCCTGGGGCTGTTGGCGGGCGCCAGACCCTGGATCGGTGAACTCGAGAAACTTCGACTGCCGTACAATATCAATACCCTGACACAGATCAGCGCGGAGTTTGCCCTGTCTAATGAGGCGGTGTTTTCGGAACAGGTGGCGAAGATTTGTGCCGAGCGCGAGCGGGTGAGCGTGCGGTTGGCGGAGTTGCCGGGCGTGACCGTGTATCCGTCGGCGACGAACTTCCTGTTGTTTCGCTGCCGGAACGCGGATCGAATATTCGCCGGCCTTCTCGAGCGCGGCGTCCTGTTAAAAAATCTGCACCGGCCGGACACGCCACTGTCCGGGTGTTTGCGAGTGACCGTCGGGTCCCAGGAAGAGAACGACTTTTTCCTGGGCGCGCTGACGGGTGTGTTAAATTCGTAAACCGGTTAGCGCGTTGCAGGTAGAGCTGATACGATGCGGCGCTTTCGAAAATCCTAACTCTGTACTCGGTACCATGTCCGGACGTTCGGCAGAAATTACCCGGGATACCAAAGAGACGCAGATCACGGCGCGTGTGAATCTGGAGGGTACCGGTGTGTGCAGGCTCGCGACCGGCGTGCCGTTCCTTGAACATATGCTGGACCAGGTGGCGCGGCATGGGTTGGTTGACATCGACCTCCGTGCACAAGGTGATCTCGAGATCGACGCGCATCACACGGTAGAGGATATTGGTATTACCCTGGGTCAGGCGTTTGCCGAAGCCGTGGGAGACAAACGCGGAGTGTGCCGCTACGGGCACGCCTATGTGCCGCTGGATGAGGCGCTCAGCCGCGTGGTCGTGGATTTCTCCGGGCGACCGCTGCTCGACTACCGAGTCACGTATCCGCGCGCGCGGGTGGGTGAGTTCGATGTGGACTTGATCCGGGAGTTCTTCCAGGGCTTCTGCAACCATGCCCAGGTCACACTGCACATCGACAATTTGAAGGGCAGAAATGCCCACCACATCGCGGAAACCATCTTCAAAGCGTTCGGCCGTGCTCTGCGAATGGCGGTGGAGCGCGACGAGCGACAAGGCGCGGTCGTGCCTTCCACTAAAGGGACACTGTAAACACCGCCCCGTTCAGGACCTGCGGTACCGAGAGTAACAGCATGCGCGTCGCAGTGATCGATTTCGGATCCGGCAATCTCCGATCAGTCGGAAAAGCGACCGAACGGGTCGCCCCGGATGCGGAGGTGTCCGTCACCAGTGACGCGTCGGTCATCGAGCGCGCAGATCGGGTAATATTTCCCGGACAGGGAGCGATCGGCGCCTGTATGGCGGCGATGGAGGACCTGGGGTTGAAATCGGCATTGCTCGCGTCGATTCGCGACAAGCCGTTTCTCGGCATCTGCCTCGGCCTTCAAGTACTGTACACGTCCAGTGACGAAAATGGCGGTACGCCGGGTCTCGGAGTTTTCGCCGGTCAGGTGCGTCACTTCGAGAGCTTCAGCGCCGGTGGTGTGGTCCGCAAAATCCCGCATATGGGCTGGAACAACGTACGTCAAACCCGGGATCATCCCCTCTGGCGGGATATCCCGGATGACGCGCGCTTTTACTTCGTCCACAGCTATTGCGCGGTGAACACGGATGCCCCGGAGGCATGCGGTACGACTGATTACGGTGGTTCGTTTGTCGCGGCGGTCGGCCGCGACAATGTGTTCGCCGTTCAGTTTCACCCTGAGAAGAGTCAGAACCACGGATTGCGTCTACTCAGTAATTTCGTGCGCTGGGACGGCGGTTAACCATCCAGATCATCGACATGCTTGTAATTCCTGCGATTGACATACAAAACGGCAAATGCGTCCGCTTACGCCAGGGTCGTATGGAGGACGTGACGGTCTACGATAACGATCCGTTGAATGCGGCTGATCGATGGGTCGAGGCGGGCGCGAAACGACTTCATATCGTAGACCTGGACGGCGCGGTCAGCGGTAAGCCGGTGAACCTGCCGATCATCAAACGAATCGCCGAGGCACACAGCTCGATCCCGATCCAGGTCGGTGGCGGCATACGCGACGAAGACACGGTTGAGAACTATTTGGACGCGGGTGTCCGGTTTCTTATCCTGGGTACCCGGGCGGTAAAGGAACCACACTTCGTCAGCGATCTATGCGTCGCGTTTCCCGGCCACGTGATTGTCGGACTGGACGCCAAAGAGGGTAAACTCGCCGTAGATGGCTGGTCCAAGCTTTCCAAACACGATGTGATCGACCTGGCACAACACTTCGAATCCGATGGCGTCGCGGCGATTTTGTATACGGATATCTCGCGCGACGGTATGCTGACGGGCGTAAACGTGGAAAGCACCCGCGAGTTGGCCGAATCCGTGTGCGTTCCCGTGATCGCAGCCGGGGGTGTCGCCACACTCGACGATCTCAAGAGTTTGTGCCAGGTCGCGGACTCGGGGTTGCTGGGAGTGGTGACCGGCCGTGCAATCTACGAAGGTACGCTGGATTTTCCCGCCGCGGTAAAGCTCGCGGAACAATACGCTTGAGACGAGACGGTCGATGGGTCTGGCGAAACGTGTAATTCCGTGCCTGGATGTCGATGCCGGGCGCGTCGTCAAAGGCGTGAAGTTCGTCGATATTCGTGACGCCGGTGACCCGGTGGAAATCGCACGCCGTTACGACGAGCAGAACGCCGACGAAATTGCGTTTCTGGACATTACGGCCAGCTCGGACGACCGCGACACCCTGGTGCATGTCGTCGAGGAGGTCGCGGCACAAGTATTCATTCCGCTGACGGTGGGCGGCGGGATTCGCGAGCTGGAGGACGTTCGTCGTATGCTGAACGCCGGGGCCGACAAGGTCTCGATCAACACCGCCGCCGTGCGGCGCCCGGATTTTGTCAAGGAAGCCAGCGACCGGTTCGGTGGGCAGTGCATCGTGGTGGCGATCGACGCCAAGCAGGTCGCGGCCGACGGGGAGCCGCGTTGGGAAATTTTTACCCATGGGGGTCGTAAACCCACCGGCATCGATGCCCTCGAATGGGGCCGACGCATGGCCGAATACGGTGCTGGAGAGGTCTTGTTGACGAGCATGGATCGCGATGGCACGCGTGCTGGTTTCGATCTGGATTTGACTCGCGCGATGTCCGACAGGCTACCCATTCCGGTGATCGCGTCGGGGGGCGTGGGCACACTACGGCACCTGGTGGAGGGCGTCACTGTCGGCCATGCCGACGCCGTTCTCGCGGCCAGCATCTTTCATTTTGGCGAGTACACTATTGAGCAGGCAAAACGCGAAATGGCCGAAGCCGGCGTGGAAGTACGGCTCTAGACGAACAGTCGCACGCGAGCCGGAGGTCCGGGCGCCGATCCGCCGCGTATCCGGCACTTCCCGAAGTTCGGCCGCCGTGGTGGCGTGCCGCCGCCACCTGCTAAGCTAGGCGCGTTTCTAGTGAGAGGGCGGTAACAGGAGGCCTATCATGAGCAATGACGCATGGCTCGACGACGTCAAATGGAATGATGCCGGACTGGTTCCGGCGATTGCACAGGAGGCGAGCGGAGATCGGGTACTGATGGTCGCGTGGATGAACCGCGACGCGCTTCGCTCGACCGCCGAGTCGGGTAAAGCCGTTTACTGGTCCCGCTCACGCGGGAAGCTGTGGCACAAGGGCGAAGAGTCCGGGCACGAGCAGGTTGTGCGCGAGATACGCCTCGATTGCGATAACGACGTGGTATTGCTCAAGGTCGAGCAACGTGGCGGCATCGCTTGCCACACGGGGCGCCACAGTTGCTTCTTCCAACGCCTGGAGGACGGGGTCTGGAAGACGGTCGAGGGTCAGCTCAAAGATCCCGAGCTGATCTATGCGAAGTAAGACCACCGTCGACGCGGCTATCCTTGAGCGTCTGTCTGCCGTGCTCGCAAGCCGGCGCCGCGAACTGCCTGCGGACTCTTACACCGCGAGGTTATTCGCTGCGGGTCTCGATGAGATCCTCAAGAAGGTGGGCGAAGAGGCTGCGGAGACCCTCATTGCGGCGAAAAACGGTGAAACGGACAGACTGGTTTATGAGACCGCGGATCTGTGGTTTCATACGTTGATTATGCTCGCGCACCAAGGGTTGTCCTCCCAGGATGTGCTGCGGGAACTGGCGCGGCGCTTTGGCACTTCCGGCCTCGAAGAACGCAAACGCCGCGGAAATGACAGAGGAGAAGGCTAATGGGCTTCGGCGGTATCAGTATTTGGCAATTACTGATCATATTATTGATCGTAGTGCTGTTGTTTGGGACCAAGAAATTGCGCAACATAGGGTCGGATCTGGGTGGTGCGATAAAGACGTTTCGAAAATCGATGCGCGAGGAGGATGATGAAAACGACAAGGAACGTGAACGGCTGGAAGTGAAGTCGGACGACGTCATCGAAGGGAACGTGTCCTCGACGCAGAAAGACAAGGCGTAAGTACAGACTCAAGGCGCGACGTTTTTGCGCTCGACCCATGTTTGACATCGGATTTTGGGAACTTTGTCTCATTGGTGTATTGGCCTTGATTGTCCTGGGTCCCGAGCGGTTACCTCAGGTGGCCCGTACCGCTGGCCTGTGGATGGGGCGCGCTCGTCGTTTTCTTGGGGACGTCAAGGCCGACATCGATCGCGAACTGCGGGAGGGTGAACTCAGCGCAGTGCGCGAGCTGCGCGACGAGATCCGGGACGCCGGTAAAGATTTCAGCAAAGCGGGAGAGGCCCTCAACAAACCCGTCGACGATATCGATAATCTCACTTCGAATGGCAGCAAGCCGACGGAGGCGCCCGATCAACCCGCTCGTGTGCTGAAAGAGCCCGGGCCGGCCGAAACAGCGAGCAGTACCGGCGATGAACAGCCCGCAACAAACAAATAAAGATACGTTCGTATCTCATCTCCTCGAGCTGAGAGACCGGCTGCTGCGAGCGATCCTGTCGATACTCGTTCTGTTTCTGATCTGCGCACCGTTCGCCAATACCCTTTACGAAATTTTCGCCGCGCCTTTGATGGCGGCGTTGCCGGAAGGCAACACGATGATTTCGACCGAGCCTCACGGGCCGTTCTTCGTTCCGTTCAAGTTCGCGCTGGCGGTGGCGGTGGCGCTGGCCATGCCGGTGGTTTTTCATCAATTATGGGCGTTCGTGGCCCCCGGTTTGTACGAACACGAAAAACGGCTCGTTCTTCCCCTGCTAGTTTCCAGTACGCTGCTGTTTTACGCGGGCGTCGCATTCGCCTATTTCCTCGTGTTTCCGATCATCTTCGCTTTTTTTACCAGCACCGCCCCAGAGGGGGTGGCGGTGATGACGGATATCAACGCGTACTTGAGCTTTTCGTTGAAACTTTTCTTCGCGTTCGGCCTTGCATTCGAAGTGCCCATCGCCACGGTACTGTTGATCAAGGCGGGCATCACTACGCGCAAAAGTCTCGCCGCCAAACGCCCGTATATCGTCGTCGGGGCCTTCGTCGTTGGCATGCTGATGACGCCGCCGGATATTTTTTCGCAGACCATGCTCGCAATTCCGGTATGGGTGCTGTTTGAGCTCGGGTTGTACTTGTCGCGGTATTTCAAATTCGCCAAGGTGCCAGATACCGACGCCGATGCGCTTACCGAGACGGAGATGGAGAAGGAGTTCTACCGAGCTGAACGAGAATTCGAAGATCTGGACAATTCATCTCCGTCGTGAGGACACCGTGAACTTTTTTGCCGTTTACGGTCTTACTAAATTACTTCTCAACGCGGTCCGGATTCTGCTTAATGCGCGTCCGATTATCGACACGTATTCTGGTGGCACTATCTCTGCTATGCGCAGCGGTCTCCGGCAGTGCGGCACTCACTAATCAGTTAGAAGAACATCCGTCTCCGTACCTCGCGCTACACGCCTCGGACCCGGTAGCGTGGCAGGACTGGCGGGAATCGGTAGTCGCCCGGGCTACCGACGAGGGACGCTTGATCTATCTGTCGATCGGATATTTCTCCTGTCATTGGTGCCACGTCATGCAGAGGGAGAGCTACAAAGATCAAGCGATCGCCGAATTTCTGAACGCGAATTTCATTCCGGTGAAGGTAGACCGGGAGCTGGAACCGGCGTTGGACCAACGCATGATCGAGTTCGTCGAGGCGACGCAGGGCCGCGGAGGATGGCCTTTGAACGTGTTTCTGACCCCGGACGGCTACCCGCTATACGCGACGTTGTACCTGCCGCGTGACAGTTTCATGGAAGTGTTGCAGCGGATACACCAGGTATGGGCCCGTGATAAGGAGAATCTGCGTAATCTCGCGCGCGCCGAAGCAGCGCGTGGCAGGGGCCCCGGGGAGGCGAACTTGGCGGTAGAGGACGTCACTGTTTCGGTGAACCGGTTCATCACGCAAGCGCAGCAGATCTCTGATGACGTACACGGCGGGTTCGGGGACCAGAGCAAGTTTCCGTCGGTTCCGCAACTGGAGCTGCTTCTCGACCTGTACGTGCGTAAACCCGACCCGGAGCTACAATCGTTTCTGGTATTGACTTTGGAGCAGATGGCTCAGAACGGCCTCATCGATCACCTCGGGGGTGGATTTTTTCGCTATACCGTGGATCCCGGTTGGGAGACACCGCATTTCGAGAAAATGCTCTATGACAACGCGTTGCTGTCGCGTTTGTACCGGCGCGCGGCGGCGGTCCTGGACCGCCCCGAGTTCGCGACGGTGGCGGACCGGACCCTGGATTTCATGATTGCGGACATGCGGGTTCCCGCCGGTGCCATGGTAGCGTCGTTTTCGGCGGTTGATGACCGCGACGTGGAAGGCGGTTTCTATCTCTGGAGCGAGGCGGAACTCGCGCGGCACTTCGATCCCCAGGCGGAGAAGGTGTTGCGGCTGGCGTGGCGAATGACGGATGCGCCGCCGTTCGATAGCGGCTATTTACCGCTCGGCGGCGACGATCCGTCACGAATCGCCGCGCAAGTGGGCCTGGTCGAGTCCGAGGTAGCGGGCGTGCTGACTGCCGCGCGAGAGAAACTGTTGATGTTGCGGAGCGGGCGCGGCCTGCCGGTTGACGACAAGTTGCTGGCCGGCTGGAATGGGTTGGCGCTGGCGGCGCTCGCCGACGCTGGCCGGTTGACCGACAACGAGCGATACCGGTCGGCCGCAGAGCAGGTTCGTGACTATATCACGGACACGTTGTGGGACGGTCAGGCCCTGCGGCGCGCGGTATCCGGCCAGCGGGCGATCGGACGCGCCGCAGTCGAGGATTACGCGTACGTCGCTGACGGGCTGTGGGCGTGGGCACGACTGACGGGGAACAACGCCGACTACGCGTTCGCGCGCACCGTGGTCGACCAAGCATGGCGGCGTTTCTACGGGGAGAGTGGTTGGCGTCTGGCGGAAGCGTCTTTGATCGCCGCAGAGTCGACGCGTGATGCCTTGGCGGACGGACCCATGCCGTCACCATCCGGCGTGATCGCCCGCGTGAGTCTCGAACTCGCCCTTCATCTCAACGATGAAAGTTTGAAAAAACAGGCACTTGGTGCTCTAAATGCCAGCCAGAGGTTGGTGCAGGAGCAACCGTTCTGGTTCGCCACGCACATCGGTGCGATGCTCGCCGCTTTACCTGCACCGGCAAGGGCGCAACGTTAAAACACTCAGTGCGCATGCCCCGTGATGCCGGTGGGAGTCCCCCGCCGCCTTCCCCACAAACGTTAACGGTCTGATATAATCCATCGGCTCCAAGTGGCCGGGGAAGCGGTCGCCGGATCAATACTGTGCCTCTGTCGGGAGCCTAGAGGGTCAAAAAAACTGCCGTTTTCGTCCGGGAACGGTAACTCAAATTCTTCTGTTAGGAGATTACATGGCCGACCATCGTATAGATAAGGGGCGACGCCGTTTCTTAACGCAGGTCAGTACCGGTGTGGGTCTTGCCGGAAGCGTGGTAGCCGCGACCCCGTTCGTACTGAGCATGACTCCCAGCGCGCGGGCGCGGGCGGCGGGCGCACCGGTGGAAATCGACATCAGTAAACTCGAACCGGGCCAGATGATTACCGAGGAATGGCGCGGCAAACCGGTGTGGGTGATAAGCCGCACTCCGGAGATGCTGGCCGGCTTGAAGACCGTCGAGCCCAAGCTTGCTGACCCGGCTTCGAACGAAAGCGAACAACCGGAGTACGCCCAGAACCAATACCGCTCGACCAAGCCGGAAATTCTCGTGTTGGTTGGAATCTGTACGCACCTCGGTTGTGCCCCGGTGGAGAAATTTGCGATCGGCCCGGATTCGGAATTCGGCGCCGACTGGACGGGAGGATTTTTCTGTCCTTGTCACGGCTCGAAATTCGACCTCGCCGGTCGTGTGTACGCCAACGTGCCGGCGCCGACCAACCTCGAGGTTCCCCCGTACAAGTTCCTGTCGGACACTTTGCTCCTCATCGGTGAGGATGGGGGGGCGGCATAATGGAAAAACTCGTCTCGTGGATCGACGACCGCTTTCCGTTGATCAAGGTCTGGAACGAGCACCTGGCGCAGTACTACGCACCGAAAAACTTCAACTTCTGGTACTACTTCGGTTCCCTGGCGATGCTGTTATTGGTCGTACAGATCGTTACCGGCGTTTTCCTGACCATGCATTACAAGCCTGATGCCGCCACGGCGTTCGCCTCGGTGGAGTACATCATGCGCGACGTACCGTGGGGGTGGCTGATCCGCTACATGCACTCGACCGGCGCATCGGCGTTTTTTATCGTCGTATACCTGCACATGTTCAGAGGCTTGTTGTATGGCTCCTTTCGTGGGCCACGGGAGCTGGTCTGGCTTCTCGGCTGTGTGATATTCGTCGCGCTGATGGCCGAGGCATTCATGGGCTATCTACTGCCGTGGGGGAATATGTCCTACTGGGGGGCCCAGGTGATCATCTCCCTGTTCGGGGCGATACCGTATGTCGGGGAAGGGCTGTCCGAATGGATTCGCGGGGACTTCGTCGTTTCCGACGCCACATTGAACCGGTTCTTCGCGTTCCACGTTATTTTGATTCCCTTGGTTCTGGCGCTGCTCGTGTTCCTCCACCTGGTGGCGTTGCACAAGGTCGGCTCCAACAACCCGGATGGAATCGAAATCAAGAAAGTCAAGGACGAGAACGGCGTGCCCAAAGACGGCATACCGTTCCATCCGTACTATACGGTAAAAGATCTCGTCGGCGTCGGGGTGTTCCTCGTCCTGTATTTTGCAGTGATTTTCTTCGTGCCTGAGTTTTTCGGCTGGTTTCTCGAGAAAGACAACTTCCTGCCGGCGAACCCGCTGCAAACACCGCCTGACATCGTCCCGCTGTGGTACTTTACACCGTATTACTCCATTTTGCGGGCGGTGACGGACAGCTTCATCATCGTGCTCGTGGTCCTGACCGTCATCACGGTGCTCGTCACGTTTTTCGCCGCGCGCGATTTCCTGCCCAAGGCCGCGGGCGCTGTGACGGGAATTCTCGTAATCGCGGGTTTGTACACGCTAGAAGCGAAGTTCTGGGGCGTCGTCATGATGGGCCTCTCTCTCGTAGTGTTCTTCATCTTGCCTTGGCTGGACAGATCTCCGGTCAAGTCGATCCGTTATCGAGGATGGATGTATAAATTCGGGCTGATCTTGTTTTCGATTGCATTTGTAATTCTCGGTTACCTGGGCACCAAGAATCCGGCACGCGTGGATCTCATCCTCTTTCAGAACGTGACGTGGGCGCAGATATGTCTGGTGGTTTACTTTGCGTTCTTCATTCTGATGCCAGTTTTCACGCAGATCGAAAAGACCAAACCAGAACCGGACAGGGTGACCGAAAAATGAGAACGATCGTCGCTATACTATTTTTACTCGCGGCGCCCGGTTCTTGGGCGGCCGCCGTGGAGGACGCACACCTCGACGAGGTATATGTAAACTTAAGCGATCGCGGCTCTCTGCAGCGAGGCGCCCGACTGTTCGTGAACTACTGCCTTTCCTGTCACAGCGCGGCGTATATGCGGTATGAAAGATTGAGCACCGATCTGGGTATCAGTAAAGACTTGGTGCAGGATAATCTGTTGTTTGCGGGCGAGAAAATCGGTGATCTCATGATCACGACAATGCCCAGGGACGCGGCCAAGAAGTGGTTTGGCGTGGTTCCGCCGGATTTGACGGTGATCGCCCGCGTGCACAAACCCGATTGGATTTACACGTACCTGCGCAGCTTTTATCTCGATGAATCCACACCGTCGGGATGGAACAACACCCTGTTTCCCAACGTCGCGATGCCCCACGTGTTGTACGAACTCCAGGGTGTTCAGGTCCTCAAGGAACATGCATCGGAAGCGAACAAGGACAATCCGGAAAGCGAACACGGTGGCGCCACCGATCAGTTCGAGTTGGTGAAGGCAGGGGCCTTGAACCCCGCCGAATTCGATGATGCCGTGCGGGATCTCACCAATTTTCTAGTGTATATGGGCGAGCCCGCGAAGCTCGACAGGTACCACATGGGCGTGTTCGTGATTTTGTTCCTCGTTGTGTTGACGGTGCTGCTTTACTTCCTGAAGAAGGAGTACTGGAAAGACATACATTGATCGAGACCGGGAGCCCCGGACTTGTGCGATGGGTATCTGTGGCCTTAACCATTACTGAAGATCTTTCCGGAGGCTTTTATGGCAATGCCCACGGGCCGTAAACCGATTATGGCTCTTTATTCGGGAACTACGTGTATCTACAGCCATGGCTGCCGGATCGTGTTGTTTGAAAAGGAAGTGGAGTGCAAGATCATCTATGTCGATCCCGCCGATGCCTCCGAAGACCTCGCGGAACTGAATCCCTATAACGAAACGCCCACGTTGCTGGACCGGGACCTCGTTTTATACGGTCCGCGCATCATCAACGAATATCTGGACGAGCGCTTGCCTCATCCGCCGCTGATGCCCGTGGATCCGGTGAGCCGCGGGCGGGCACGCCTCATGATGATGCGTTTGCAGAGGGACTGGTTCGATCTGATCGAACCCATGACGTCGGGCAACACGCAGGCCGCGGAAGCGGCGCGCGATACGATACGGGATGGCCTGATCGCGATTTCGCCCCTGTTCAACGATCAGGATTACATGTTGGGTGAGGAATTCAGTCTGGTCGATTGTTTTCTGGCGCCCCTGTTGTGGCGTTTACCGGTGTACGGGATCGAATTGCCAAAACAAGCCAAACCGGTTATCGACTACAGTCGCCGATTGTTTGACCGGCCTGCATTTGCTGCAAGTCTCAGCGAAGGGGAGCGTGAGTTGGTCTCGTCATGATCTCCACCAAACCGTATTTGGTGCGTGCGATTCGTGACTGGGCCATTGACAATCATCTGACGCCGCAGATCGTGGTGGACGCCGGCATGGACGGGGTGGACGTTCCTCAGACCGCGGTCCAGGATGGGCAGGTGGTCTTGAACATCGGCGGTGATGCAATCCGGATGCACGTGATGGATAACGAGCGACTAGAGTTCTCCGCGCGGTTCTCGGGCACGCCTTACGAGGTGGTAGTCCCGGTCGAGGCTGTACTTGCCATCTACGCCAAGGAAAATGGCCAGGGGATATTCTTCAAGGGACCCGACACGCCGCCGGAACCGGAACCCGATTCGGACCCGACACGGCCGCACCTGACCCTGGTGAAGTGAGCCCTGGGGCGGGGTTGAAATCGGCACCGGCGCCCCGCATCTAGCAGTTATACGTCACGATGCCCATGAGCCCCTCCATGCAGACTTTACACGGTACCACGATTTTGTCGGTGCGCCGCGGCAACCGCGTCGTGATCGGCGGTGACGGTCAAGTGTCGCTCGGGCAGACGGTGATGAAGGGAAACGCGCGCAAGGTCCGCCGCCTGTACAAGGACAAGGTGATCGCCGGGTTTGCGGGAGGTACCGCGGATGCGTTTACCCTATTTGAACGATTCGAAGGCAAGCTTGAGAAGCATCAGGGAAACCTGACCCGCGCGGCGGTCGAGCTTGCCAAGGATTGGCGCACCGACCGGATCTTACGTCGTTTGGAGGCGCTACTGGCAGTGGCGGATGCGGGGACGTCCCTCATCATTTCCGGTAACGGCGATGTCATTGAACCGGAGGCCGGCCTGATGGCCATCGGGTCAGGGGGGCCTTTCGCGCAGGCGGCGGCGCGCGCCCTGCTCGAAAACACCGAATTGGACGCGAAGTCCATCGTGGAGCGGGCGTTACAGATCGCCGCTGATATCTGTGTCTACACGAATCAAAATCTGACCGTCGAAGAGCTGGAGTCCTGACGCGCGATGTCCATGACCCCCCGAGAAATCGTCGAAGAACTCGACAAGCACATCATCGGCCAGATGTCGGCGAAGCGAGCCGTGGCGATTGCCCTGCGCAATCGGTGGCGACGCATGCAGGTGGCGTCGGAGGAACTGCGCAGCGAGATTACGCCCAAGAATATCCTGATGATCGGTCCCACCGGTGTCGGGAAGACGGAAATCGCGCGCCGCCTTGCGCGGCTCGCGCGCGCACCGTTTATCAAAGTCGAAGCCACGAAGTTCACCGAAGTCGGATATGTTGGACGGGAGGTGGATTCGATCGTGCGCGACCTCGTGGATATGTCGGTAAAAATGACTCGTGAAGAGGAAATCGAGCGCGTGCGACCGCGTGCCGAGGATGCGGCGGAAGAGACCATTTTGGACATTCTCCTGCCGCGCGCGCGAGACGTCGCGGCCGGCGAGCCGTCACCGATCGAATCCGAGGGCGGTGCCGCGCGGCAGCGATTCAGAAAGTTGCTCCGCGAAGGCAAATTGGACGATAAAGAGGTCGAGGTCGATGTTACCGCGCCGTCCGTGGGTGTGGAGATATTCGGTCCGCCTGGAATGGAGGAAATGACGAGCCAACTGCAGAACATGATGCAGAATTTCGGGGGACGAAAGACGCGTACCCGGAAAGTCAGAATCAAGGAGGCGATGAAGCTGCTTACCGAGGAGGAGGCCGGCAAGCTCATCAACGACGAGGACATAAAAATCAAGGCCGTGGAGCGGGTGGAGCAGGACGGCATCGTGTTCATCGACGAGATCGACAAGATCGTCGGGCGTTCAGATGTGCACGGCCCCGACGTGTCGCGCGAGGGTGTCCAGCGCGATCTGTTGCCCTTGGTGGAAGGGAGCACCATTTCCACTAAATACGGGATGGTGAAAACCGATCACATCCTGTTTATCGCGTCCGGAGCGTTTCAACTCACCAAACCTTCCGATCTCATCCCCGAGCTGCAAGGCCGCCTACCCATCCGGGTTGAACTCGACGCTCTGTCCACGGAGGATTTCGTGCGTATCTTGACCGAACCGGATGCGTCGTTGACCGAGCAGTATGCCGCCCTGATGGCCACCGAAGGCGTTAGTCTCGAATTCGCCGAGGGGGGTGTGCGTCGGGTCGCGGAAATGGCGTGGCACGTAAACGAGCAGACCGAAAACATCGGCGCCCGCCGCCTGCACACCATGATGGAGCGGTTGCTCGAGACCGTGTCTTTCGAGGCTGCGGATCGCGGCGGTGAAAAGATTACCGTGGATGCGGCCTATGTCGACGAACACCTCGAGGACCTGATCGGGGACCAGGATTTGGCGCGCTACATTCTCTAGTCGGTTAACCCCCGCGGCTGCGCCGCCGTATACATCGAACCGCAAAGCACGGCCTCCCCGGTGAGCAGTCCGGCGGGGTTTCTCCGCCGGTCGTACACGTTCCGGGTTGATTTTCAGCGCCTACGCGGGGAAGCTCGGTGTCCCGAATCACCGATATGAAGAACACAAAGGAGTGCGTGCCATGATGGTGAAAAAGAAAGGGCTTCGTTACGAGTGGTTGTTGGTGTTGTTGCTGGTCATCCCTGCGGCGGACGGTGTGGCCAACAACGGGGTTCGCTATTTTGTTTCGCTGGGAACCTCGTTGTCGGTAGGAATTCAGCCGGACGCCGACGGCACGAACCTGCGCACCGACGACGGTTACGCGGATCAGCTGTTCGACCGCATCGCACACCGGTTTCGCAAGATCCGATTGGTCAAACTGGGCTGCCCGGGCGAGACGTCGCAAACGATGATTGAAGGCGGGATCTGCGCTTACCCCAAGGGTTCGCAACTCACCGAAGCGGTCAAGTTCCTGCGCGCCCACAAAGAAAAGGTGGCGCTCGTGACCCTCGATATGGGGGTGAACGATGTTTTGCTTGCCGGTTGCGTCGTCGGTACCGATGTGGATCAGGGGTGTGTTCTGGACGCCATCAACCAGGTAGTTGCCAATCTACCCGTCATTCTGACAGCGTTGCGGGAAGCCGCTCATCCCAACACTCCGATTGTTGGAATGAACTACTACAACCCATTTCTGGCATCATGGCTCGCCGGCGCTGACGGTCAGGCGTTGGCGATAGTTTCGGCGGGCCTCGCGGAGATATTGAATACTTTCGTCCTCGGTCCCATCTATGGCGACTTCGGAGTTCCGGTGGCAGACGTGGCCGGCGCCTTTCAGTCCAACGACTTCGCGACTCTGGTGCCTTTCCCGCCACCGCACGGATTTGTGCCGATCAACGTCGCGCTGATCTGCCAGTGGACCTACATGTGCGCGAGTCCGCCCGTGGGTCCCAATGTGCATGCGAACCCGGCCGGATATGGGGTTATCGCCGACGCGTTCGCCGACATCTTGCCCGAATTTTGAGCGCAGTGCATCGGCCGGTGTACCGCGCGCTGCAAACGGTCCTGTCACCCCCCGACGGTCTGCGCCCCCTTCGGTAACGTTCCAGTCCCACCCGCCGCGCGACACCGACCGTGGATGCGCCGGCGGGACGACTCGAACCGAGGTCGCTGGCCGGCGCACGTTGCCCGCACTGACGCACCCGGGAGGTGAAATCTCGTGCTACAGCCCTTGAAAAACAGTGTCTCCGTACCCATCTATGGAATCAGGTTAACGTGTACTTACAGATATTGAACGGAGGTACGGTAATGAATTCGATAGTCAAGCGCTCCGATCGGCTCCCCGGTTGGGATCTTTTCAACGACTTGGACCGTTTCTTCGATGGCTTTATTCGCACGCCTCGCAACTGGGAAGGCGCGGGAAGCGGCGCGATCGTGCCGGCCATCGACGTGACCGAGACCGAGTCTGAATATCACGTCAAAGCGGAACTACCAGGCGTGAGCAAGGACGATCTGGATGTGAGTATCCAGGACGGTGTGTTGAGCATCAATGCGGAGACGAAATACGAGAAAGAGGAGAAAAAGGAAGGTCGCATCGTTCGCCAGGAGCGGCAGTATGGGAAGATCGTGCGATCCATGCGTCTCGGAGACGATGTGGACACGGAAAACGTCAAGGCTGATTACAAGGATGGAGTTCTGTCTTTGACTCTGCCGAAGCTTGCGAGTGTCCAGCCGAAGAAAATCGATGTTTCGGTGAGCTGATTTCGCACTCCCGAACCAGGCAACACAAACGAGGGCCGCTTAAGCGGCCCTTTTTCGTGCAGCGGCAGATGCATTGCGCGTTTGCCGCCCGCTGGTATAGTAGGTCGGTACATCGGCTTTGGGAAAGAAGAATGACAATCTCCTCCGGTTCCGTTCAGACCATCGCGCACGTTTTAACCGAGGCGCTGCCATACATTCAGAAATTTCACGGTAAGACCCTGGTAATCAAGTATGGTGGAAACGCCATGGTCGATGAACGGCTCAAACTGGGTTTCGCGCGCGACGTCGTACTGATGAAATTGGTAGGGATGAACCCGGTCGTGGTGCATGGTGGCGGACCGCAAATCAGTCAGTTGTTGGATCGTATCGGTAAGAAAACCGAATTCATCGAAGGGATGCGGGTGACCGACCGGGAGACCATGGACGTCGTTGAGATGGTACTCGGGGGTTTGGTGAACAAGGAGATCGTCAACCTGATCAATTCCCAGGGCGGCAAGGCGGTGGGCCTGTCGGGTAAGGACGGGCGAATGATTCGTGCGCGACAGTTGAAGGTGCGCTCCACCGAGAAACTGCCGGATTCGCAAGCCATCGATATCGGTCACGTCGGCGAGGTGGACCGCATAGATCCACACCTGGTAGCGGTCCTGGATGATCGGGATTTCATTCCCGTCGTAGCACCGATCGGTGTCGACGGCACGGGCCAGACGTACAATATCAACGCGGACACGGTAGCCGGAGAGCTGGCGATTACGCTCGGGGCGGAAAAGCTGATACTGTTGACCAACACTCGCGGCGTAATGGACGAATCGGAGAACCTCCTCACCGGCCTGACGCCCACCCGGGTGGATGAGCTCATCCAGCTCGGCGTCATACGCGGTGGAATGTTGCCCAAGGTTCGGTGTGCGCTGCGCGCGGTTCAGGGTGGAGTAGAGAGCGCGCATATCGTGGACGGTCGAATTGAGCACGCGGTCTTGCTGGAGATTTTTACCGATGCGGGAATCGGTACTTTATTGAAATCCGGGATCTGACGCGCTGGTTTCTCCCCAACGCCGGAACAGGCGTCTAGAGGTCGGTGCCGGCTAACCGCGCGCAATGCGCCGCATTCTGCATCATCAGTGCTTCAAACTCGCGGCGCATCGCCTCCGGCTCGCTCTTGATAGCGCTACGGCTGACTTCGTAGGGTTCCCCGATGCACACGTAAACCGTGGAGAACGGTTTCGGTATCTTGTGACCGTCCCAACTGTTGCGGAACACCCACTGCCGCGTGGACTCGATATGATACGGCACCAGCGCGCAACCCGACAGGGCGGCGATCCAGAGCGCTCCCGCTTGCAGGTGGTACTTGGGCCCGCGGGGCCCATCCGGCGTCAATGCGGCATTCCCTCCGTTGCGCAACGCCCGCACCATGTGCCGCACCGCGCGTTCACCCGCCGCCGAGCTCGAACCCCGAATCGGAACGTTACCCAGCGCGGCAATCGCGCGCGCGATCAGTTCGCCGTCCGCACTGTCGCTGGCGAGCATAGCCAAGCCGCGGTTTTTCTCAGTCCAGACCGCTACCGCGGTATTGTTATGCCAAGCCGAGTAGATCCAACGCCTTCCCTTGGCCCGTAAACCCTCCAGATGGTCGGTACCCACGCGTTTGATTTTGCACGTAAGCATGACGGCGTTGATGAAGCCCTTGAAAGCTTGAGGTACCGCGGCCAGCAACAACTTGTTCACGGAGTTCGGGATTTCAATAGCCCTTCGACCATTTTCTCCAACTGTTTAAGCCGCTGGCGCAGTTCGAACAGTTTTCGGAACGTCGCGATGTTACGCGTGTATTCACGGAACGGTTGCGGCGGCGTCGTGGCATAGGTGCCGGGTTCGGTAATGTCTTCCGTGACCCCGCAGCGGTGTACGAGGACCACGTCATCCGTGACGATTTTATGATCCAGCGTACCGGTCTGGCCGGTGGCGATGACACGATTGCCGAAGCGCGTCGAACCCGCAATGCCGGTTTGCGCAACGATCACGCAGTCTTTACCCAAAACTACGTTGTGCGCGATATGGCACAGGGCGTCGAGTTTGCACCCGCGCCGGATGCGCGTCTCGGTGTAAGTGGCGCGGTCTATCGTGCAGTTGGCGCCCACCACCACATCGTCTTCGATCACTACGATGCCCACCTGGGGTATTCGATGGGTGCGCTTCTGGTCGTCGAATGCGAAACCGAAGCCCTCGGCACCGATGACACAACCGGGTTTCAGTATGACGTCATTGCCGATCACGCAATGGTGCCCAACGACGGCGCCCGCTGACACGACGGTACGGTCGCCGATGCGCGCGTGGTGTTCGATTACCGCGTTGGCCATCACGATCGTTCCGTCTCCGAGTTCTGCGTCCTTCCCAATGACAGCGCCGGGACCCACCGTTGCGGTGGCGGGTACCGTTGCTGTTTCGTGTATCACCGCCCTCGGGTGCACGCGCGGCCATTCGTCTCGGTCCAGCCAGGGGTCGTGAAACTTCTGTCCCAGCAGCGCCTGGGCCAGCTTGACGTTTTCACAAACGAGGACCCCCATGCCGGGTACCGCGAGAAGCGCGTCGCACAACTCCGGACGGGTGACCACACCGCCCGGGATGTTGCCCTGCACTTTTGCCACCAGCGCTTCGCGATCGACGAACACGAGATCGTCGCTGCCGAAAGCCTCGATCGGCGCTATGCCGGTGATCAGCCGATCTTCGCCGTGCCGTGCCAGGAATAAATTCTGAGCGGAATACTGCTCGTAGAGTTCCGATAAACGCATGCTTCTGGCCATGGTCGGTGGGTCAGGGTGAACGACCGCCGTTAAAGCGCTCTTCTCATTCGCCGCGGAGTTTAACACGCCCGACGGTCGGCTCGATTGGGAATCCCCTTCGTTTAATGCAGCCAGGCGTAAGTCGGAGTCAGGGAATTCCCAATCCAAGTGGCGTCGCGGAAGCGCGGCCGGGGGGCCTTGGTGATGCGGCGTCCCAGATCGTAGTTGTGTCTGGCCGTGGAACTCTGGGTGTCGCTGATGTGGTTCAATACCAGACGTACCGCGTCGGACACTAGGCGCGGCTGATCCAGATGAACATGGTGTCCGCCTTCATTAGCGATCAAGTGCGCGCTCAGACGGCTGAGCGCACTGAGTTCGACCTGCAGCGTTCGCCACAGTTCTTCCATCAATCGTCCGCGGCGGCTGTCCGGCCACATCCGCACACCGCGGCTGATGACCACCAGCGGTATGTCGGGAAACGGTCGGGCCAGGGTGATCGCTGACGCGCTACGACGAAAATTCAGTAGCTCCTGGCTCGCTGTATGGATAGCTTTGCGCTGCAACGCGAGTGTGGTGGCGACCGCTCTCAGTTTCGCCGGCAGGGTGTTCGGCGGACGCACCGGAGCGAGAACCAGAAAGCGCCGATGATTACTCGGCGCCGTGTTAACGGCGATGGGCGGGGCCAGAAATCGGTGTACTTGATTCGGATGCGAAGCGTCCACCAGTACAACACCCACCGTTTCCTCGGGATAGCGGCGGGCAAAAAGCTGCGCGTTATACCCCCCGAAAGAGTGAGCGACAATGATGTAAGGCGGCGGGACGTCGCCGGCGTGCAGCAATCCCCGCAGCTCATCGACCATCATCGAGCTGGTACGCGGTTTGTCGGTGGCGTCACTCCAGCCCAGGCCCGCGCGGTCATATGCGCAGGTACGCGTGACCCGCTGGAGCGAAGTTTGAATCGTGTCCCATTCCAGGCTGGAGCCACCCAGTCCCGCCTCGAAGATCACACTGGGTCCGCCCGAACCCATACACCGAAGATGGAGTTTGCCCGACCCGGTGTCGACGAGCGACCCAGTCGGTGGCGGGGCATCCCCGGCCAGGGAAACGACGGGCGCGGCACTCAGCACGCTGGCAAGCAACGGTGCGCACGCCGACTTGAGTCCAATATGCACAGGCGATACCTCAACATGGCCTAGTCAGCCTCCTCCTCCTGTGCCTGAAGTCCCTGCGGGTGTTCTACCAAGTGTAGCAGACGAATGGGCCCGGCGTGGCGTGCAGCTCGCGTCATGCTTGCTTTGCCGACGGCGCATCGTTACAGTAGGAACGGTTCGTATTTCGATCTGGATGATGAATCCGGATACTAGGTGTATTTCGGCCCTGCTTGACGGCAGGGCTTTTTGTTTTTTTTTTCGACAGATAGGGCGACTAAGGGCGCGACTGTCCCGGTTGTGCAGCGCCGCATTCGTTACTGTGAATCACGATGCGCGGTGTGTCCCAGACGCCGCTCTGCTGCAGCCGCCGCTGGGTGTTGCGCACAAAATCCTCGAACGACACCCCGGTAGCCCGAGTCTGCGCGAACACCACCCGGTCGACGCGTACCTCGGCGCTGATCAGTCGTTCAGCGCAATAGGTGGCGACGGCCTCGACGAAATTACCGCTGCTGGCGGGCGCGCATCCCGCAAACCCCCGGCGCTGAACGGAAATGGATTCCGCGCCGCCGGCTTCCAGTTCGCGGATCATAGCGCTTACTCCCTCCTCGAACCCCAAACCGCGGGCCGCCGATTCGGCGCGGGCCCGCGCGCCGAATAGTTGCGGCCGATCGACGATCACCGTGCTCGTCACGAGCTTACAGTCCTCGTAGACGCCCACGATCACGGCGTCTTCACCCAGAGCGGTGAACGGGCACAGAGCAAGCCCCAAGTAAATCAAGCAACGCATTGGTATGGACATTGCATCCACTCCCAAAGTGAAGTAGCGTCATCCATGATCGATCTTCCGGCATTACACACCGTTTTGCAATGTCCCGAATCCGCTCCGCTGTTCAGGTCGACGGCTCAATGAAGCTCACGGTGCTTGGAAGCGGGACCGGGGTGCCCTGTGTAAACAGGAGTTCGCCCGCCTATCTTCTCGAGGCCGGCGGCAGTAAGGCGCTGGTCGACTGCGGTAGCGGGACTTTGCGCCAGTTGTTGCTCCTGGGGCAGTCGTGCAGCGATATCGACGCGGTATTTGTCACCCACACTCACCCGGATCACATCGGTGATCTGATTCCAATGATTCATGCCCTCAAAATCGGTTGGGACGCACGCCGTGAGCGGCCTCTCGATCTGTTCGGTCCGCCCGGGTTCGAGGACTACTACCGATCGCGCGTGACACCGGTCGCGCGTCCGCCCCGACATTTCGAGATCCGGGTGCACGACGTCGGTGCCTCCCAGCCGTGGCGGGATTTGGACGTGCTGACCGCGCCTACGGTGCACTCTGAACAGCTCGCCAGTGTGGCGTATCGATTCATACACGCCGATCGCGCGCTGGTGATCACCGGTGACTGCGATTTCGACGCCGCCTTGGTGCGCTTCAGTGCGTATGCGCAGGTCATGGTGATCGATTGCTCGTTTCCGGATGCGTTGAAAATTGAAGGTCACTGTTGTGCGTCGGAATGTGGGCGCGTCGCTTCGGAAGCCAAGGTGGAACACCTGATTCTGTCACATCTGTATCCGGTGCCCCCGGAGAAGGATACGCGCCTGGCGGAAGCGCGGGCTGCGTGGGACGGGCGCGTTACGCTGGCGCAGGATTTAATGGCGGTCACCGTGTGATGACGAGCGGAATCACCCTGGTGGTCCCGGCTGCCGGTCGCGGGTTGCGCATGCGCGCCGTGGACCCGCGGCGTCCCAAGGAATTGTTACCGGTGCGGGGCAAGCCGGCCATCCAGTATGCCATCGACGAAGGTCTGGACATCGGCGCGGACAAGATCATCGTGGTGCTCAGTTCCGACAAGCCGGAGCTCGAGGCTTTTCTGAAGCGACTCGAAGCGTCGATCGAATTCGTCTATCAACCGTATCCGGCCGGTGAGGCGGATGCGGTGGCGTGCGCCGAGGCCCGCGCCGGCAGCGGTCCGGTGGCGGTCGTTTATCCGGACAACCTGTTTCTTCCGAGCCCGGGCGCATTGCGTTGCCTGCACGCCGTTTATCAGCAGCACTGCCTCGACGTGGTGGCGCTCACGCCGGTGACGCAGGCCAACGTGTGGGCGACCGCGAACGCTGGCAAAGTCCGTCTAAATCGGCTCGGGATGGGGGTGTTCGCGGTTCGGGAGTTGTTACCGAAGGCCGCCGGTCGGTTCACCCTGACCCGAGCCGAGGAGTTGCGTGCCTGTGGCATCGCGCTGCACGGCGCGCATCTGTTCGATACCATTCGCGCGGTGCCAAGACCTCCCGCGGGCGAGGAGTTCACCGATCGGCCAGTGCGGGAACTGATCCGCCGGCAACGCGGCCTGCTCGGTGCGCGGGTCCCAGGCGTAGTCCACGATCTCGGGGATCCACTGGGTTACCGTTATTGCACAAGCCAGTCGACAGAGGTGTCACAAAGCCAATAATGGGCTACACTGAAAGGAGTCGGCCCGTGCGAGGCGGACGGCGAAAAACAATCTGATCTAAAGACACTGGGGGTGTCGAATGATTAATCTGACCTGTCGGAACGGGGAATCCGTCGTGGTCGGCGATCGTATTACGATTCGGATCGCCCGCTGCGAGAACGGCGAAGTCGAACTCAGCGTGAAAGTGCCCAACGATATGTCGGTGATGCATCGCATTTCCGACCGCACCCAAACGTCTTGGCAGCGCCACGACATCGACTACGAGTGCTATCTGGACTAGCACCGGGGGGCACGCCTCGATGCATGAGTCTGCGGCGCGTGTTTAAACAAACGTAAACGCTCTGCAGACGGGCTGGCCGTCGGCCGCATGGCGGTCTACACTTTAGGGGACTGAAGTCAAGTTCTCCTCTTTTGGTTCGGCTGTGAGCCCAGTTTCGGATCGGCGCCCCGCTCTGCGGGGCGTTTTTCTTGCCGCTCGCGATAATCCCGGTCCAGCTTACGTAAATGGGCCAGTTTCTCGCCGATTTTCTTTTCCAATCCACGCTCGGTGGGCCGGTAGTATCGGCGCTCAGGCATGTCGTCCGGAAAGTATGACTCACCGGCGGCGTAGCCGTATTCCTCGTCGTGGGCGTATCGGTAATCCTTCCCGAATCCCATTTGCCGCATCATCGTCGTCGGCGCATTGCGCAGTCGAGGCGGGACCGACCGGGAGCCGAATTTCTCTCCGTCCTCCAGGGCCGCCCGATACGCGTTGTAAACCGCGTTGCTCTTCGCCGCGCACGCCAAGTACACGGCCGCCTGTGCGAGCGCCAGGTCGCCCTCCGGGCTACCGAGCCTCTCATATGCGTTCCAGGCGTCCAGCGCCACCGACAGGGCGCGGGGGTCCGCGCTACCGATGTCTTCCGAAGCGATGCGTGTCAGTCGCCGCGCCAAGTAAGCGGGATCACAACCGCCGTCCATCATACGCGCCAGCCAGTAGAGGGCCGCGTCCGGCGACGAGCCGCGAATCGATTTGTGCAGTGCCGATATTTGATCGTAGAACGCGTCACCGTGCTTGTCGAACCGCCGTCGCCCCCCGGCCGCGATTTCGTCCACCCACTGCGGTTGTACCGCGCCCGCCACCTCTGTGCGCATCTCGAGCAGGGTCTCCAGGATGCCGAGCGCGCGCCGCGCGTCGCCGTCGGCGGCGGCGATGATGCGCCGGCGCACGTGCCCGTCGATGCCGGTGTCAGGCGGAGTCGACCCGCGCGGGTCGGAGAGCGCACGGTCGAGCACCTGCTCCAAGGCCGGTGTGTTCAATGCGCGCAACGGATACACGCGGGCGCGCGACAGCAGCGCGTCATTCAAGGCAAAGGACGGATTTTCCGTTGTAGCCCCGATAAATACCACCGTTCCGTCTTCCAGATAGGGCAGAAACGCATCCTGCTGGGACTTGTTAAAACGGTGCACTTCGTCGACGAACAGAATCGTGCCCCGGCCGACGGTGTCGCGTGCACGCTGCGCCGCCGAGATCGCATCACGTATGTCCTTGATCCCACTCAGTACGGCGGAGAGACCGATGAACTGGCTGTCGGTCTGGGTTGCAATGACCCGCGCCAGCGTGGTTTTCCCGCTTCCCGGAGGGCCCCAGAAAATCATCGAATGCAGGCGCTGAGACTGCAGGGCTACGCGCAAGGGTTTGCCGGGCCCAAGCAAGTGGTCCTGCCCCACGATCTCATCGAGACGCGTGGGCCGCAAACGATCGGCGAGCGGTGTGTGGGTGGATTCGGTGGAGATTGCGGGTATCCTCGGCGTACGACTGGTTGATGGCCCATAGTATCCGCGAAACCCGCAGGTTTGGGTACGCGGAGTGCGTTCGGCGTCGGCGAATTCCCGCACCATCCCCCCTGATTCCCGTATTTCGTTGGCAGTACAGCCGCCGTTGGCGATATAGTTGAGGGCAGGCGCCGAATATTACCCGTGCCAGGGCGAGGTCGAAAACAATGAGAATAGCAGCGTATCGGGCGATCGGTAGCGCGCAAACCCGTGGTGGGTACCTCCATGCGGTGGCTCGCACCGGACGCCGATTTCGGGGTGGAATAGCAGTGGTTCTGACTCTTGCGGCATCGCTCGGTCCGACGTGGGCGCAGGAGGATTCCGGGTTGACCGTGGAACTCAACAAGCTGGAGGAAGCGCAGGACGCGTGCCGGGCTTACCTGGTATTCGAAAACAAGAGCCCGAGCGCGTTCGCATCGCTGAAGCTGGATCTGGTGATGTTTGGGGCCGATGGCATTATTACCCGGCGCTTGGCGGTGGAAGGCGGTCCCCTGCCGGCCGGGAAGACCAGCGTGAAACTGTTTGAGATCAGCGCCCTGTCGTGTACGGGAATCAGTCGAATTCTTTTGAACGATGTCATCAGTTGCCGGGACGACGCCGGCGAACATGAAGACTGTGTGGAACGCGTTTCTACATCGTCGCGTAACGAGGTCTCCTTTTTCAAGTAGCAGCATCTGACTTGCAATGAACGAAACACTTGAAGCTGCCGGTTCCGCCGGCGCGGAATCGACAATGTCGACGTTGCCGGATCTGCTCGAGTTGGGCGGCCCGGTGATGTATATCCTGTTGGCCATGTCCGTGGTCGCGCTCGCTATTATTCTGCTCAAGCTTTTTCAGTTCTGGATGTTGAGGACCGGGAGCCGGCGGTTCGTGGATCCGGTCATAGAACACTATCGCGTCGGAAACGTACAGCACGCGCTGAGAGCGCTGAGCCAGGAACGCAATCCGCTCGCACGTGTGCTCGAGGTGGCGATCGCCGGTGATACGCGGCGCGACGTAACCTACGAAATGGTGCGCGAGGAGGTGGACCGGGAGTCCGGAGATCAATTGGAGGGTCTGCGCTCGTACCTGCGTGGACTGGAGGTCATCGCCACGTTGAGCCCGTTGTTGGGCTTGTTTGGGACCGTACTCGGAATGATCGAGGCGTTCCGGCGCCTCGAGGAGGCGGGCAACCAAGTCAGTGCGTCGATTCTTTCCGGAGGGATCTGGGAAGCGTTGTTGACCACCGCCGCGGGTCTCGCGATCGCTATCCCCACGGTGGCCGTGTTGAATTGGCTCGAACGCTCCGTCGAGCGACTGGAGCATGACATGGACAGCGCCGTGACGCGGATTTTTACCACCGAGCTCCGCCATTCAACGGACAGTTCCGAACAACCGGACTTGGCTCCAGCGCGGCGCAGTCTGTTTGACTGACATGACACGTCACCGCCGACGACCGATCATCGGCCTGACGCCACTCATCGACGTCGTGTTCATACTCTTGATTTTCTTCATGCTTGCGTCGAGTTTTCTGGATTGGCGCGCGATTCCGCTCGAGGTACCGCGCACTGCGTTCGGGCCGAATGCGGAGGTAAGGGGGGTTTTGGTGCGCATCAAGCGCAACGGAACCGTGGACCTCAATGGGCTGGCGGTCGACGAGCGGACGTTACGGTTCCGCTTGCGAGACCTCGTGCGGACGTCGCCCAATGTACGCGTTTTGGTGCAACCTCAATCCGGCGTGCCTTTGCAAAATGTCGTGCGCGTACTCGATCAACTGTCGGCGACCGGAACACGCCATGTGTCGCTGGTGAAGTGATAACCTATGATCCGCAAATTGAATAGGAATTCGCGTCGCAACAGCGAGCAAAGTGTGATGCCGCTGGTGAACGTGGTATTTCTATTGTTGATCTTCTTTATGCTCGCTGGCCAGCTGACCACACCGGATCTTTTTCGCATCGAACCTCCGTTTTCGCAAAGTCGTACCCGCGGGGGGAGCAGCGACGCTGTGATCTTGCTGTCCCGGCAAGGAGAACTCGGCGTGGAAGGCGAGACGGTGACCGTGGAGCAGTTGCGCAACATCGTTGCTGAATGGTTGACTGCCGACCCCGCCACGGTGGTCAAGCTCAAAGCAGACGCCGATGCCGATTCCCACGACGTCATTGCGCTCAGCGAGTTGTTGCGCGACCAAGGCGTCAGTCGCCTGCTACTGTTGACGACCCTGCCGAGCGGTTGAATGGAGCTGCGTTGGCACCACTGGGCGGTTGCGTTGACCATTGCCGCGGTGGTCCACGTCGTGGTGCTGGCGCGCGTGCACTGGGACCGAACCCCCGATCCGGCACTGCCCTGGGAGGCCAAACTGGTAGTGGCGGTCGGCGCTGGACCCGCGACGGACGAAGTCGCGGAATTCGCCGGCCCGTCGGCGGTCACCGGGGCGTTGGCGCCGCCCGCCGCGCCCGAGCGGCACCCGGCGCGCGCAGCTCCGGAGATCGAGACGCCGGTGGAGGAGGCCGTTGCGCTCCGCGAGGTGGTGGCCGACACCACTACGCAGGCCGTTGCCGCCGCCCCCGTTGCGACCCGTGGCGCCCCGCCACCGGCGGCGGTGCCGTCTCCGGAACCGGCAGTGAGAGAACCGCTGGCGGCGGCAACGGTCGGCGCTGAGCGGCCGCCGCCGGGTACCGAAGTCCCGGCCGCCCCCGGCGATCCGGTGGGCGCCCTGCCACTGGCCGATGTACCGGCGGCCGCCCTTCCGCCGTCCGCCGTGGAAACGTTGGATGACTTGCTGGCGGCGCACACCGATACCACGGGGCCGGTGCCGAGCCCGCCGCTGCTGGCCGCGCAGCCGGACGTGACGGTGCCCCTCGCGGCGAACAACGTGACGCCACCCGTGGAGCCGTCGGCGCCGGAAGCTACCGCCGATGCAACCGTCGACCTGGAGCTCACACCGATTGCCCCCGGTGCTGAAATCTCTTCAGCGACGGCAGAGGATCAGACCGCCATCGCGTCCTCGCCGGTCGACACAGCGACGCCGGTTCCGGAGCTGGCGTCAGTGGCGCCCCGGGACACGGTTACCGCGCGTACCGTACGCAGCGAAAGCGAGGTGGATCTTCAGGGTGTAATCGCCGACTATGCCGCCCTGCTCAAGGTGTGGGTCGGACGCCATATGCACTACCCAGTGCGGGCCCGATTAAACGGTATCGAAGGCACCGCGGTGATGCGATTGGTGATGAGCCGGGATGGTCGTATTTTGTCTTACCAGCTGGAGCGAACCTCCGGTCACGTGGAACTCGATCGAGAGGCGATCCGGACTATAAAGCGCGCATCGCCGTTCCCACCGCTGCCGCCGGAAATGAAGCAAGTGGAGCTCAAGCTGCGCTTACCTTTGGTATTCAGCGTGAAGAATTACGAAGCGCGTCGCACGGTACCGCCGATCTATCTGGAATGAAGTCCATGGGCTGGAGTCTCGCATACAGTGAATTCGAGCGTACCGCGCAATGCAATGCGTCCGGCGGATCGATGAGCGAGCGCCTGCGCGCCGAGCTCGCGTGTCTGGATGAAGCGTTCGCCGCAAACTCAAACCGCATTTCCGAGCGAATCTATGAGGCGCGCGTGGCGGTGCGCCTGAGTCCGCGCCAGGCTCACTATTCGGAGGCACTCGGAAAGCTGTATTTCGTGGACGACCGCGATCGAACCATCGAGCGGAGTGTGCGCTCGGTGTTCACGGGGCTGGGTTCGGCGTACGAGTGCACGAGAATCAGCACCGACGTTCACGGGTTTTTCGATAACGGCCGTCGCGTTCGGGTGCCCTCGAACTGCCGGATACCGGTGTTCGCGGCGCTTCGGTTTCTAGGCGTGCGCCTGAAGTGACGCTTAAACGTTCGGCAAAGAAATGACCCGGCAACCGTAACTGAACAATCCCCAGTATCGATGATGGCCGATGCGGATCACTTCGGCTTGGATGTGTAGATCGCCGGACGTCCCGGTGGGGACTTCGATTTCAATCTCGGTTCCGATGTCGATCTTTCTCCGCGTGATGACATACAGGCCGTTGTGCCCGAGGTTGACGAGGTGAGCGTGTTCATACGCCTCGTCGTTTTTGACCCGCAATCCGACGCGGGTGCGTACTTCGTGCCGCGATGCGCGGCGCCGCTCATTTTTCGTTTCTTCCACTGGATGTCCCGTGGTCATGGATCCCACTGTCGCCCCGGCATCAAGCCGGCGAAACTAGCGGCGTCGGTGTGCGGTATCCGACCTGGCGATCGCCACCGGGGCATAGCCAGGGGCGTGCGCCGTGCCGGTCGGTCCCGAGACCGCGAGCGACGTATCGCCGGTCGTTACGCGGGAGGTGAAAACGGTGAGCGTCACGAAAGTCACCGCCAGCAAAACGAGCATTTTCACAATTTTTTACTCCGACAACCCGTTTCTAGCATTAGTGTTCTTGGTCTTAAGTCTAGAACGTCGGAGACGCTTTGCAACGCCCACACGGGCTTCTTTTTGAGAATCGGTCTATTTCTTATATACTTTTTATCGGTGCCCCGCAATCGGGGCGCCGCCACAACTTGAAAACACAACGGGGGTGTTTGATATGAGCGTAGTACCTTTGCGTGACGCGCGCGTCTCCCTGCGCGATGACGTCGACGAGGTTCTGGCGGCCATTAACCGGCTCCGCGAGGACGCCCGGACCGTGCTGGCCGAGGACCATCCGTGTGCCCAGGAGATCGAGGACTTCTGGTGGCGTGCCAAGCGTTTTACCGAGGCCTTGAGCCAGAAACTCGGACCATCGTAAACGCCGCGCAGCCCGCCTGCGCATCGCCAAAACATCGAAAAACCCCGCTCGAGCGGGGTTTTTCGCGCCGGCGTATCTGGTCGTGCCCCGGTTGCGCCCGTCTCTACAACCCCGGTTCCCGGCGCGCGCCGTTACCCCGACCGCCGAAGTTGGTTAAAATCTTCAGTCAACCGGGCTCGCTCGGGCCCCGTGCCACACTGTTGAAACAATTGAAACAAAATTAGTACATTTGGAAATCGTTGTGACACACTGAGCGCTCGATACTGACCGGCGATACGGCTTTTGGCCGGCACGGCCGCGAATTCATCGAGCGACAGCAGTGGACGTTACGGCTGGACCGGTTGTCTCTCATCTACCTTGGAGGAGAAAGATGTTGAACAAAGCAAGGCTATCTACTTCGATCCTTTCGGCCCTGGCGTGCGCCGTAGCCGTGCTCGGAACGGCACCGGCGCGAGCCGACACGTTTGTGACCATTGGTACCGGTGGCGTCACCGGCGTTTATTATCCCACCGGCGGGGCGATCTGCCGGCTGGTGAACAAAACCCGCAAAGACCACGGAATCCGCTGCTCTGTAGAGAGTACCGGCGGGTCCGTGTACAACCTGAACACGATTGCGGCGGGCGAACTGGACATGGGCGTCGCGCAGTCCGACTGGCAGTATCACGCCTATAACGGTACCAGCAAGTTCGAGGAAAAAGGACCGAATAAAGAGTTGCGTGCGGTGTTCTCGGTGCATCCCGAGCCTTTCACCGTGGTGGCGCGCGCCGACGCCGGGATCAAGAAGTTCCAGGACTTGAAGGGCAAGCGCGTCAACGTCGGCAACCCAGGCTCCGGGCAGCGCGGCACCATGGAAGTCGTGATGAACGCACTGGGCTGGAAAATGGAGGATTTCAAGCTGGCCTCTGAACTGAAATCCGCCGAGCAGTCCAGTGCCCTGTGCGACAACAAAATCGATGGTATGGTGTTTACCGTCGGTCATCCCAGCGGCTCGATCAAGGAAGCCACTACCTCCTGCGATGCCGTGATCGTAGAAGTCGCCGGCGCTGAAATCGATAAGCTCGTGGGCGAGAACTCGTACTACCGCAAAGCCGTGATTCCCGGCGGGATGTACCGCGGCACCGACGCAGACACGCAGACCTTCGGTGTCGGTGCGACTTTCGTGTCCTCGACCAAAACCGCCGACGACGTCATCTACAATGTGGTGAAGGCGGTGTTCGAGAACTTCGACGATTTCAAGAAACTGCACCCGGCATTTGCAAATCTGACCAAAGAGTCGATGGTCAAAGACGGGCTTTCCGCGCCGTTGCACCCGGGAGCGGAAAAGTACTACAAAGAAATCGGTCTTTTGTAGGGTAAGCGATTCGAGGCTGGCCGGACACGGGTACCACCCGTCTCCGGCCAGCCTCGGTAAAAAAGCCGTCAATGCCTATCGGTGGTCCGTATGGCAAGGCACTTTGGCGCGGCGGCGGTTTCAAACTCGCAAATAAACAGATGGACGCAGTGGGACCCACGTGTTTCCAGCGTCCCCAGAGGGGCGCCTACGGCGCTGTCGCGCCGGCCTCCCCATGGTTTCCTTTCCTTCTTGTTCTTTCCCACCTCGAGCCCAGGGTCGCCGTCGCTGCGGGGATGCGAGAGGTGGAGCACCACCGCCGGGGGGGCGCGCCTGACCGGCGCGCCGAGCGGGGAACTGCCGCATGGTCGAGCGATGCCGTGAGCGACCGGTGTGGCCGACACAACATCCAGGTTTAGGGGATTGCAATGAGCGAACCGAATAACTCCAACGAGCAAAGCAGCCGTAACAAGCTGGACGAAATGATTGCCGAGGCCGATACTGGGGCGCGCCAACCCACTGGATTCGGCGCCCAGGTGCTGCTCATCGTCCCCCTGGTTTGGTCTTTGTTCCAGCTTTGGTACGCCTCACCGCTGCCGTTCATGCTGAACCTATTCGTACTCAACGATACGGAGGCGCGCGCGATCCATCTGGCGTTCGCCATCTTCCTCGCTTATACCGCTTATCCGACCCTAAAGCGTTCGCCGCGGCACTACATCCCGATCCAGGATTGGATCGTCGCCCTGGTCGGCGCGTTCTGCGCGGCGTATCTGTTCCTGTTTTACGATCAACTGGCAAATAGGCCGGGCGATCCGACGACGTTCGACCTGGTGGTTGCCGTAGTTGGTCTGGTATTGCTGCTCGAAGCGACGCGCCGTGCCTTGGGCCCGCCATTGATGGTCGTGGCCACGGTATTCATTCTGTACACGTTTCTCGGACCCCACATGCCCGATGTGATTGCACACAAGGGCGCGAGCCTCAACAAGGGTATGTCGCATTACTGGCTCACCACCGAAGGTGTGTTCGGGGTTGCCCTGGGCGTGTCTACGTCGATGGTGTTCATGTTCGTGCTGTTCGGTTCGCTGCTCGAAAAGGCCGGCGCCGGTAACTACTTCATCCGCGTTGCGTTTGCAGCACTGGGGCACATGAAGGGCGGACCGGCCAAAGCGGCGGTTGTGTCCTCGGGGCTGACGGGGCTCGTTTCCGGTTCGTCGATCGCCAATGTGGTGACGACCGGGACGTTCACCATTCCGTTGATGAAGCGCGTTGGATTTCCCGCCGAGAAGGCCGGGGCAGTGGAAGTCGCGTCGTCCACCAACGGTCAGTTGACGCCCCCGATCATGGGTGCGGCGGCTTTTCTGATGGTCGAGTATGTCGGGATCTCGTATGTGGAAGTCATCAAACACGCGTTCCTGCCGGCCATCATCTCTTACGTTGCCCTCGTGTACATCGTGCACCTCGAGGCATCGAAGATGCAGCTCGAAGGTCTGCCGCGCCGCACCCAACGTACCCTCTCCCAGAGCCTGATCTCGTTTTTGATGACCGTCGCCTTGTTAATTATCCTCTCCGGGGTCATTTACTACGGGCTGGGTTGGATAAAGACCGTGGCCGGCTCCGCCACACCGTGGATTGCCGCCGGAATCCTGGTCGTCGCCTACGCGGCACTCTTGAAGTATGCCTGTGGCGTGCCGGAGCTCGATACCAGCCATGAAATCGACGAGCTCCCGGAAGTGGGGCCCACCGCTAGAGCGGGCTATTACTTCTTGCTGCCGATTGTGGTGCTCATCTGGTGTTTGGTGATCGAGCGCCTGTCGCCGGGGCTCGCGGCGTTCTGGGCGGCGATGTTCATGGTTTTCGTCGTCGTCACCCAACGCCCCCTAAAGGGCATCTTCCGCGGCGCCTCTGGACCCGAGTTCTCGTTGGGTCATGGGTTGCATGATTTGTTCGACGGTCTTGTTGCCGGGGCTCGCAACATGATCGGGATCGGTGTCGCGACCGCCGCCGCGGGAATTGTGGTGGGTACCGTGACGCTGACCGGGATCGGACTGGTCATGACGGAATTCGTCGAGTTCATCTCCGGGGGCAACCTGATTCTGATCTTGATCTTCACCGCTCTGATCAGCTTGATTCTGGGGATGGGCCTGCCCACCACCGCCAACTACATCGTGGTGTCCACCCTGATGGCACCGGTGATCGTGACGCTGGGTGCGGAACAAGGGTTGATTGTGCCGCTGATCGCCGTGCACTTGTTCGTGTTTTATTTCGGCATTCTGGCGGATGATACCCCACCGGTGGGGCTGGCCGCGTTCGCCGCCGCCGCCATTTCCGGTGGCGACCCCATTCGCACCGGTATCCAGGGTTTTACGTACGATATCCGCACCGCGATCCTGCCGTTCTTGTTCATCTTCAACACCGAGCTGCTGATGATCGGCATCGAGAATTGGGCGCATCTCGCCATCGTGGTAATCGCCGCGGTGATCGCGATGCTCGTTTTTGCCGCCGCCACCCAGGGGTTCTTCCTCGTCAAGAACCGCATTTGGGAAACTGCGGCGCTGTTGCTGATCGCGTTTACCCTGTTCCGGCCCGGCTTTTTCTGGGACATGGTCTACCCACCGTTGGAGGAACGACCAGGTAGCGCGCTGACCGAAATGGCGGAGAAAGCCCCGCCGGATTCACAATTGCGTGTCACCGTCACCGGCGAAAAAATCGATGGCAGCGCGTACGAAAAAACGGTGATGCTGCCAATGGGTGCCGCCGCCCCGGGTGGCGAACGGTTGTCCGAAGCCGGCGTGGAGTTGCGCGAAGAGGAGGGCAAGTTCTTAGTCGACAATGTCGTGTTCGGGAGCGCCGCCGAGAAAGCCGGAATCGATTTCGATCAGGAGGTGGTGAGCATTCAGTTGCCGACCGAACGCCCCCCCAAACAGCTGGTGTTCTTCCCGGTGTTGGCGTTGCTCGCGTTGGTGTGGTTCGTTCAGCGCGGCCGACGCGGCAAGATGCAGGTCGCGACCGCGCAATCGTGAGGCTTTTGAGACAGGACTAAAGAGAACATGTTCAAATCGATATTAGTGCCGGTGAATCTGGAAGACACCCAGCCGATGAAACGCGCGATGGAAACCGCCGCCTATCTGGCGCGCCAGGACGGTGCCGAACTTCATTTCATTTCCGTGTTTCCGGGATTTGGCACCCCGTTGGTGGCGTCGTTCTTTCCCAAAGACGCCGAACAAAAAGCCCGGTCTGAATTCCAACAGCGGTTGACGGCGTTCGTCGCCGACACCGTGCCGGACCTCAATACGGTGACGGAGGTCAAGTCGGGCAACCCATGGGAGGCGATTCTGGATTATGCACAGACCCACGCTATCGATTTGATCGTCATGCCGTGCCGGCACAAAGCACAATCCTTGCTCGGTTCGGTGTCCGCACGCGTGGCTGAACGCGCCTCCTGCTCGGTGCTGATTTCCCGCGGCTAACACTTTGATCTAATACGGGTTTTCTTTAGGCGGTAGGGAGCATTTCCGCCGCCTTCCCAGCCCGATTCCCTGGGCGGGGGGTGGGATCGAGATCCTCTTGTAGCATTTCTGCAACAAAACGGGTGTATTGTTGCGGTGACCATACAGAATTGGGGAATATAGTTGCAAAATTACAAATTTTGTAGAAGAATAGCCCCGCTGCGCGTGATCGGGACCGATGTAAGACCTCAAGGTCGGACCGGGTCGAAGCGCTCCATGGATCGCTTTACACGTAATGTTGCAATTCAATCAGTAAACCACAAAACACTAATCTCTTTTTAAAGAGGAGAACTTAAGAATGAAATGTCCTTCCAAGACTCTCACTGCTTTGGCGGTGTCGGCGCTGTTGGGGCCGATCGCGGCTGAAGCGGCGAAAGTGAACGTCAAAGTCTCCGGCCAGGTGAACCGGGCCGTGAGCTATGCCGACAACGACATCAACGACGACATCCTGTTTGTCGACAACAACGCGAGCGGCACGCGTATCCGTTTTACTGGTGATACCGAACTGCCGAGCGGCAACAAGGTCGGTGTGCACTGGGAATCCCAGTATCAGGACAACGACTCCAGCGTCATCGATATCGACGACGGGGATTCCGGTTCCGCCTTCAAGGGCCGCTTCCGGGAGATCTGGTTTTCCGGCGCCTGGGGCAAGCTCTACCTGGGTCAGGGTAACGGCGCGGCGAACGGCACTTCGGAAACCGACCTGTCCGGCACGTTCATCATCACCAACGCCGACACCAACCTGGGCGACGGCGTGCAGTTCCGCGACCTGAATACCGGCGACGCTATCGTTGATAGCTCGCTGGGCAGTTTTGACGGCTTGAGTCGTAACGACCGCGTTCGTTACGATACGCCGAAACTCGGGCCGGTGGTTCTGTCCGGTGACGTGGGCCAGGACAAGTACGAACTGGCGGCGCGGCTGAGAACCGACATCGGCGGTGGCGGTAAGTTCGCGTGGTCGTTCGGCTACTGGGATACCGATGACAACGGCGTCGGCGGCGGTTTCGGCGACGCGTGGGTGACCTCCGCGTCGGTGCTGTTTGGCGGTGGATTCAACGTCACCGGTGGCTTCGGCGACCGCAGCCCGGACGCCGGTCCCGATTCCGAGTGGTACTACGTGAAGGTCGGTCAGATGTTCGGCGCGAACCAGCAGCACAAGCTGGTGGTGAGCTACCGGCAGCGGGACGACTTCAGCGTCGAGGACGAGGAAAAGAAGGAGTACGGCATCGGCTATCTGTATCACCTGAAGGATTACGGGGTAGAGCTGTATGCGGGCGCTTTCCAGCGTGAACTGGACCGACCGGGCGTCGATATCGGGGACATCACCCTGGTACACGTCGGGTCGCGGGTGAAGTTCTAGCCTCGCTAGAGGTTTTGTAATACGATGGTAAGGGTGACAAGCTCGATTTCTCGTCTTAGGGCGCTTGTCGCCCTTACCTGCCTTTTCTCCGCGGGCGCGTTGAGCGCGCAAGGAGACGAGTGCGATCCCGATAGCCCGGTTCAAATGAACGACGCGATCTGCGGACCGGGGTTGTTCAGCGGCAAGAAGGGCGGCTGGGGTTACAGCGGTGAAATCGGTAAACCCGATTTCGGCCGTCGCGGCGGGTCTTCCGAACAGCCGGACGCCGGTGACCGCGCTCAGCAACAGGCGCTTCAGGAGCAGTCGGAAGCGCTCAAGCGTCAGTCCGAGGCCATCGATCGCAAGTTGAAGCAGTTGGAAGATCAGCAACGCGAGCTCGAGGAGCTCAAGGAAGAAGTCCGCGATTCACTGAAGCAGAAGTCGCAGTAGCGTTTCCCCCCGACGTACGGCTCAGTACATCTCCCCCTATTTCAGGCCAACCCCGAAAGCGGTCGGTAGTGTCCTAATTCGCTCGCTGTGGATAACTCAAGCGGGCCAACCGGCTTTGTAGTCAGCGACGATGGCGGCCCGTACAGCGGCCCCGATGCTACCCTCGTTTGGCCGGTCGCTGTTATCATCGGGCCATGAGCCGCGTGTTCCATCGCCATACCCGAATGCAGCTCCGTTATGCGGTGGGCGGGGATGGTCCCTACGTGATCGATGCCGACGGTCGGCGATACCTGGACGCCTCCGGCGGCGCAGCGGTTTCCTGTCTCGGACACAGCAACAAGGAAGTCGTCGACGCGATCAAGGCGCAGTTGGACGCGATTCCGTACGCGCACACCTCGTTTTTCACAACCCAATCGGCGGAACAGTTGGCTGAATTCCTGATCGAGCGCAGCCCCGGGCTTGGCCGCGTGTATTTCGTCTCAGGGGGTTCGGAGGCCGTCGAGGCGGGATTGAAGCTCGCGCGGCAGTATTTCCTCGAGAAAGGCGAGCCACAGCGCCGCCACTTTATTGCCCGTCGCCAGAGCTACCACGGCAACACCCTTGGGGCCTTGGCGGTGGGTGGCAACCAGTGGCGCCGGGAATCGTTCGAGCCGCTTCTGATCACCCCCCATCATGTGAGTCCCTGTTATCCGTACCGGGACCTGAAGACCGGGGAGAGCGAGGAGCAGTACGCGCGCCGCCTCGCCGAGGAGCTGGAGTCGCGGATCGTCGAAATCGGTCCGGAAACGGTGCTGGCGTTCGTCGCAGAGCCGGTGGTGGGCGCTACCGCTGGTGCCGTCGCGCCGGTCGAGGGCTACTTCCGACGCATTCGCGAGGTCTGCGACCGCCACGGGATTCTGTTGCTGCTCGATGAAGTCATGTGCGGGATGGGCCGCACCGGGTCGTTGTTTGCCTGCGAGCAGGATGCGGTAAAACCGGATCTGATCGCAGTGGCCAAAGGACTGGGGGCGGGTTACCAGCCGATCGGCGCCCTGTTGGTGAGCGAGGACATCTACGGTGCGATCGAGCGCGGCAGCGGGTTTTTTCAGCACGGCCACACCTACATGGGACACCCCACCGCTTGTGCCGCCGCGTTGGCGGTCCAGCGCATCATCGAGAGAGACGACCTGCTCGCCAATGTCCGCCGCCAGGGCGAGTTGCTGAAGCAGCGGCTGACCGAGCGCTTCGGCGCCCACCCGCATGTCGGCGATATCCGTGGCCGTGGTCTGTTTATCGGCCTGGAATTCGTGGAGGACAGAGAATCGAAAACGCCTTTCGATCCGGCAACGCGCCTCCACGAAAAGGTCAAACGCGAAGGCATGAAAAACGGCCTGATGTGTTATCCGATGGGAGGGACCATCGATGGCAGGCGCGGTCACCACGTATTGCTGGCGCCACCCTACATTATCGACGAGTCGCACGTTACGGAGATCGTCGACAAACTCGATACGGCGCTCGAGGGGGCGTTGGCCAACACCGCGCAATGACCGAGGCCCTGTATGAGCCGGTCATATTGACGGTGGCGCCCAACGGCGCCCGCAAATCCAAGAACGACCACCCGGCCTTACCGATAAGCGCCGCCGAAGTGGCGCAGACCGCTTCCGACTGCGCGGATGCCGGCGCCGCCATGATTCACCTGCACGTACGCGATGCGTCCGGTGCGCACTCGCTCAGTCCCGATCTGTACGTGGAGTCGATAAGGCGGATTAAAGAGGCGGTCGGAGATCGGTTGGTCATTCAGATCACCAGCGAGGCGGTGGGTGTTTATACGCCCGAACAGCAGATGGATGCGATGCGCCAAGTTCAACCGGAGGCGGTGTCTCTGGCGGTGCGCGAGTTGATTCCCGACCGGGAACACGAACCGGCGGCGGCAAGCTTCCTCGCGTGGCTGAGTGAAGAACGGGTGGCCCCGCAGTATATCCTCTACTCGGTGGACGAGTTCAGACGCTATCAGGAGTTGTGCAATCGTGGCGTGATACCCGCTACGCCCCACTGGTTGTTGTTCGTATTGGGCCGTTATACGCGCGGCCAAACTTCGGATCCACAATGGATCGTCCCTTTCGTCGTCGAAGTGGGCAGCGATGTGCCGTGGGCGGTGTGCGCGTTCGGTGCCCGCGAACATGCCTGTGCCGTGTGCGCGGCGACGCTGGGCGGACATGCGCGCGTGGGTTTTGAGAACAATCTGTATCTGAAGGACGGGTCTATCGCCGCCAATAACGCGGAGTTGATTGCGCAATTACGCGACGCGATGATCGCTCTCGGGCGGCCGACCGCCTCGGCGGATCAGGTGCGCGAGCGTTTCAGTTGGTAGACCTGCCGGAAGTCCCCACGTTAGCCGAAGGCCTCAAGCACCATCAAGCGGGTGCGTTGGGTCGCGCTCAGCGCGTCTATCGGAGTATTCTGGAAAACGATCCTCGCCACGCGGACGCGCTGCATTTGCTCGGCGTCGTCGCCCATCAGGAGGGGCGCCATAGCGAGGCGGTCGATCTGATCGGACGCGCGATCAACGTGCAGGGAGAGAACCCCCACTACTATCACAACCGCGCGCTGGCGTTTTGCGCACTGGAGGCGTACCCGGAAGCGCTGCACATGTGCGAGCGTGCGCTGGCGTTGGATGCCGGTTTGACGGGTATCCACGCGACGCGTGGCGCTGCCTTACAGGCGCTGGGCCGATACGAGGAGGCGGTACGGGGTTACCGCCGCTTAATCGAACTCGATCCGGGTTCGGTGCTGGGTTTCTATAATCTGGGCACCGTCTACAAAGACCTCGGCGACCTGGAGGCGGCCGCGGACGCCTACCAGCGCGCGCTGGCTCTGGATCCGGACTCGGTGGAGTTGCGCGCCAATCTGGCGGGTATAAAGCTCGAGCAAGGGGCGTACGACGACGGGTTGGCGTTGTGCGAAGGTTGTTTGCAGGGAGAACCCGCGAACCGGTTGGCGCTGGCGTATAAGGGGGTGGCCCTACAGGGATTGGGCGACACGGGTTCGCTGCGTGCGTTGAACGACTTTCCGCGGTTGATATTCGAGGAACCGCTCGTTGCGCCGCACGAGGCGCTGCAGTTGAACCGGGACCTGGCCGCTCACATCCTCTCTCATCCGAGTTTGCGCCACGAGCCCAAACTGCAGGCGACCCGGTTCGGCAAGCACACCGGAGAGTTGTTGGTCGAACCGAAGGGGCCGATGACTATTTTCGAGGGCTTGATCAAGGACGCCATCAGGCGTTTCGTCGGTCACGTGGCGGGATTCGATGATCACCCGTTCGTGGTTCACTTGCCGTCCGAGTTTCGCTTGACCGTATGGGCGGTAGTGATGGGCAACCAGGGGTTCCAGTTGCCGCATATCCATGCCGACGGTTACATCAGCGGGGTGTACTATGTGCGCCTTCCGGCCTGCGTTGACCAGGATACGAACCACCAGGGTTGGATAGAGTTCGGACGTCCGCCGGAACAGTTTTCATGCCCTCATCCACCGTGGTTGAAGACGATACGTCCGCGAGAGGGGGGCATCGTCCTGTTTCCTTCGTTTTTTTATCATCGCACTATCCCGTTTGAGAGCGACCAAGCGCGTATCAGCGTCGCGTTCGATGCGGTGCCGGTCTAACCGGTCGGGGCGAGCTACCGGGCGGTTCTACTTGCGCACGACCTTAATCGCGATGGTGTAGCGCACCATCGTACAGCTGCGACTCGGGGTCCGCGATACGTGGGGGATGCGGCTGTCGAACACCGCGATACGACCGGGTCGCGGATAGATCGAGCGTATGATCTCGTCGCGGTCGGAGTTGAAAAATACCGTTTCGCCGGCCCAGTCGGCGTCCCATTCATTGTTCGCGTAGTACAGAAACGTGTAGTAACCCGCAGAGTCCGTCTTGCCCGCGGGGATATCGCTGTGCACCGTGGGACAATCGCCGAAATTGTTGGCATTCACGATCATGTGGTAGATGCGGTACTGCCCATGCGCAATCTGCCGGTCGATGGTTTGCCAGAGACGTTTGAAAGGCAATACGGCGTTGATCACGTTGGTATCGATGGAGGCGAGCCAGAACCCGAACTGATCGTCGGGATTGGAGCGGCCGCCGAATCGATACGCTGCTGGGGTGTGCACGTCGATGAAAAGCTCCTCCATGAGCTCGGTAGAGATCAAGCCGTCAATGGTTTCGATCATACCCGGTACGAGAGAAAGGTTTTTCTGGTCTTCTGTCATTGCCGATTGTGTTGCAGTCAGTCGCGATCAGAAAGGCGGGCGCAGGTCTTGATCCTGCGCCTGTAAGATTGTGTGTAGATCCTCGGTCTATTTCGAGTGAACGATGTTTGCCCGTCATTCATACTCGGAGGACATCCATTATGCGCTCGTTTATAGCTTTGATTATGGCGCTGAGCTTGTTTGGCGGCGCCTGGGCCGGGACCCATCCGCAGGAAACGTCGATGGAGGAATTCATGGAGAGTGAGCAGTAACCAAAGCGTAACTATTCTTTACCGCGCGCGGATTGGGTACGTAGCGAGCGTACCTCATCCGCGCTGTCGTGTCGTCGTCGCATGGATCAGCCCGTTCGTTCCTTTCGATCGTCCTTGTTTTCACCCCCTACTTCAAGGAGTTGTGACGAATCCGGCCCCCCCTCCGTGGCGCGGACTGCTTCTTCTGCGGAGTCGATCAAATGAATGTCGCGTTGTGGAAACGGAATGACTATTCCCGCTTCTTTGAAAACGCGCTTGATCTCATAGCGCACACTGCTCGTGATACTCAACCTGCGGTCGATATCCCTTAGGAAAAAACGAAGTTCAAACACCAGCGCGCTGTCACCAAAGTCACGGAACAGAACGTCCGGGGCGGGGCGTTTCAGAACCTCGTCCCTTCCGTCGAGCACACCGAGCAATAGATCGCGTATCTGTTCGGGGTCCGAGTCGTAAGCGACACCAACGGAAACCGTAGCGCGCCCCACATTGCTCTTATGCATCCAGTTGAGTACCTCGCTGGTTACCAACTGGCTGTTGGGGACGATCACAGACGCATTGTCGAAAGTCTGGATCTCGGTGGAAATCACGCTGATATGCTTGACATAGCCTTCCGTTCTACTACCGAGCACGATCCAGTCTCCAGCCTTGATCGGGCGTTGAGCGAGCAAAATGACTCCGGAAATAAAATTGTTTACGATGTGCTGGAGACCAAACCCGATGCCCACCGACAATGCACCGAAAATCAATGCGAGTTTGGTGAACTCCAGGCCCAGCAGAGAAATGGCGATGAGAATCGCGATCACAATCCCCACGTAACCCACACCGGTGGTGATGGCATCTCGAACACCGATGTCGAGTGTGGTCTGCGCAAGAACACGATCAGACAGAAAGCGCTTGAAAAATCGAATCCCGATCAGCAGCAGGCCGAACACGAAGATCGCGAGCAGCACGTTGGTCAGTGAAAATGAGAAATTGCCGACCGTCACGCCATCGAAAACAGTGATCGCCGCGAGCTTTAGATCGGCCCAAGGCACTCCCCACAGAAGCAGTAGCAAACCGCTCGCCACTGCCAACAATACGACGTCCAGAAACAATCGGCTCCAGAACACAGTGCGTTGAACGTCAATATCCTTAAAGCCGGTGAGTTCCCGAACGCGCCGTCCCACGCGGTTATCTTCTGAAGTGGCCTGTCTGAGCGCTTCGACGATGAGTCCGCGGATGAGGATCGCGACAGCGATAAGTGCCAGGCTCCACGCCAGACGCGCGGTCAGATAAATCCCGAAATTCAGATAACCGAATACGGCGAACACGACGGCGACGATGAGTCCGCCGCGGGCCAGTGTGAGTAGCAGCCGGGCGGCGAACCAGGGACGGCGCTCGGAGACAGTTTCGGATTCGGCGTCGAACACTTCGAAACGCCAATTGCGACCACGAAATACCCGCCATCCGAAAACCGCAATCACGATCAGGGCCACCATCCCGACCACTGCGTTCAACTCCTTATCAAAATTGAGATCCAGGATGCCGCCCACGCGAACGCGATCTCCCGTCGGAATCAGAAACGCGATCACGAAGTTGATCACCAACAGCACGATGACGAAAGAGCGGATCGACTCGTCAAGATTTTTTGCCGCGTCGTTGGTAAAGCTGCTGATGCGCCATTGAGGTCTGTTCGCGGACAGCGCGGTGGACGACAGCCCGGTTACCACGACGTACTGCAGTGCGGAGAACACGAGCGTATACAGGATGGAACGAATTTCATCGGGAATCGCCGTGCCGCGTATGAAGAAAAATGCCGTGACCGCGATTAGTACCCCAGGCAGTACGACACGGGTAAGGGTTTCAACAAGAATGGCCACGAACCGCCGTGCCAGGCTCGGATGGCGGAACGCCGGATCCCGCCCGTACCGAGGGATCGCCCAGCGTCGTGCCCGTTCAATGAGAAAAATGCCGATCGCGACGATCGCGATAAACAATCCGATGTTGGTCAACGAGCCCGCGCCGGATTTGCCGAATCGCCACCAGTTGTTGAGCGCGCGCCCGAGATCGGCGAACCTCTCGGGAATTTGTTTGAGCCCGGCGACGATCGTCGCCGGCGCTAGCGGCCAGGCCGATCTTTTGCCCAGCACGCCGGCTATCGTGTCGTATTCGATATGCGACAGCCGTTTCAAAAGTTCTTCGGTTCGCGCCAAAATGATGTTGCTTTGTTTGACGCGGGCATCGAACCGGGCGATCTCAACCGTCAACGCGTTACGCTGGTTGACGATTTCTTCGGATTCCGCCGGCTCGCCCTCTTTGGGCGCGGGTCCCAGCGCCGCCAGAAGATCCCGTGGCGTTTCTATCGCGCGCTGCGCGTCCGCGCGTGCCTCCGAGGCGGATTCACGCACGATCAGGAGATTCTCCCGAATCGGTCGCAGATTCGGGTCGACGACCTCTGTGTCATTGATTACCCGTTCGCTGGCGTCCAGGGTATAGGTCCAGCGCAGAAACAAGCGGTCGAACTCGTTGTCGCTCAGCTCTTCCTGTGCGTACGTGGCGCACGCAAACAGGTTCGCGAGCAGAACCAGAATCGGGCCGATCAGTCGAATGGCAGGGGCGTTTCGTGGCATGAGCTCGTGACACTACCGATAGTCGGGTAGCGGTATTTTAAGCCGTAACGGGAGCAAAGTATCGGGTTTGATGAACGGTATTCGGAGTTCTGCCGGCTCCTCGTCGACCCTGGCGCACCGAACGCTGAAACCCCGAGACGCGGACTCATCCGATGCCTTACCCTCCTCGGTGGTGAATCCATCGGCCACGGTGCGTGCGGCCGGCCTGTGCCAGCACGCCTCTTGACTGTATCGCTGCGTGTCTACCGCAAAAACCCTGGCCTACGGTGGCCCGACGCGCCGCGCGACGGGCGCCGTCGGCAAGCCCTCTCGACGCGGGCACAATGATGGGAGATCATAGAGCGGTATACGAGGCCGTTCACGAACAAACATACACACCATGTTGCAAAGTCAATACCTGACCGAGACGGACTTGGGCGGTTACGGTTTCAAGTCGATCGGTCGTCACGTAAGGATATCGTCCGATGCCAGGATTTACGGACCGGAGAACGTTTCCATTGGCGACAATGTGCGTATAGACGACTTCGTGATTCTCGCGGCTGTCGAGGGTTCCATCAGCCTCGGGGATTATGTTTTTCTGGCGCGCAACACACATTTGTCGGGGACTTTCGGAATCGAAATGCGCGAGTTCAGCGGTACTGCGGGTAACGTCATTATTTACAGCTCTTCGGACGATTACAGCGGTAATGCGATGACCGCGCAGGCGGTACCCAAGGAATATACGCGTCGGCGGGGTGGACCGGTGATTGTTGGACGGCACGTGCTGCTGGGCGCGGCAACTACGGTGATCGGTCCCTGCGAGATCGGTGAAGGCTGCAGCGTCGGGTCGATGTCACTGGTGCGCGAGGATCTCGCACCGTGGGGTGTCTACGCGGGAATTCCCGCCAGGCGTTTGAAGGAACGCAGTCGTAAACTGTTGGATCTCGAGGCGAAACTGATCGCGGGTCAGGACCCATGACGCCGTGATCGGCAGCCGCGACGATTATACGTGGAGTGTCGAATCGCTGCGTAACGGTCGAGTATTGCGTTATCGACCGAAGGTTGGGGGCGCCCCCTTAAGCTACGCACAAGTGATCGACCTATGGTTCAAGCGTGAGAGTTTCACTTCGGCGTTTACTACGCTGTTGCGGGACTCGAAGTTTGCCGCGTATTTTTGGGAGACCCCGCCGGTGACCCGAGAGACGGTTAACGAACGCTTTGAGTTCGTTTTGGTAGACAGCCCCGAGCTCGCGGCGGTGAGGCCTGACGACCAGGCGTTTGCCGATTATTTTCGCACCGCCGCTGCCGACCAAGCGGTCACGTTCTCCAATCTGAGAAACGACGCTACGCTCGTCGCTCCGTGCCCGCGTGCTGCGAACCCGGGTTATGCGCATCTGGCCGTGTTTGCACGCCACGCACCGGAGGACCAGCAATCGGAGTTTTGGCGTCAGGTCGGTCGTGCGGTGCGTAACGGCATCGGCCAGTTACCCGTGTGGCTCAGCACTTCCGGCCTCGGTATACACTGGCTGCACGTGCGCATCGATTCGATTCCGAAGTATTACGTGTATGACCCCTACCGTATCGCGGCGCCGCCATCGGTGGTCCAGTACCCATAGAGACGGGAATACGTCGATGCGCTGGACTGCCTTTGCGCTGCGCAGTTGCCGCTAGACCGCGTGTCGAGGATCACCCCGCGATTGGTTTCGATTCGGCGTGTTCTGGGGCCCGGCCTGCTGTTCGCAGCCGTCGCAATCGGGGTTTCCCACCTCATCCAGGCGACCCGCGCCGGCGCGTTCTACGGTATGAGTATGCTGTCACTGATCGTCATCGCGCACGCGGCCAAATATCCGGCTTTCCGCTTCGGTGCCCACTATGCCGCGGCCACCGGTTTTTCCCTTTTGGAGGGCTTTCGCCGGCAGGGCCGGTGGGCGCTGACTTTGTTCGGCGCGGTGTCTGTGTTCACGATGTTCACCGCAATGGCGGCGGTGAGTCTCGTGACCGCGGGGCTTGCCATCGCCACGCTCGGTGTGACCATGTCGGCCACCTCGCTCGCGGTGTGGATTCTGGTCGGGTGCGGGGCGTTGCTGGTGGTGGGTCGTTATCACTGGCTGGACGCGATTGCAAAAATACTGATGGTCGTCCTTACCGTATCCACGGTCATCGCCACTGCGATGGTGGTCCCGCATTTGGACTGGAACGCGGCTTCGGTTTTGCCGCCGAGGCGGTGGGACATACCGACGATCGTGTTCGTTGCCGCCCTCGTAGGGTGGATGCCGGCTCCCATCGATACTGCGGTGTGGCAGTCGCTGTGGACTGTCGCCAAGAGCCGTGACACGCGGTATCGGCCCAGCGTGAATCAGTCGGTACTGGATTTCAATATCGGTTACGTTGCCACAATGGTTCTCGCGCTGTGCTTCATGCTGCTGGGGGCGGGCGTAATGTATGGAACCGGCGTCGAACCGGAGGTCAGCGCGGCCAAATTCGCCGCCCAGATCGTCGCGCTATACGAAACGACTTTGGGCGGGTGGTCGGGGTCGCTCATCAGTGTGGCCGCTCTGGTAACGATGTTGTCGACGGTACTGGTGGCGCTCGACGGATTCCCCCGTGCGACGAGCGTACTTCTTTTACGCTTCTTGCGACCCGAGGCCCCAGGGCAGGATGATCAAGCGCAATGGGGATACCGCCTGTACGTGGGTAGCCTGAGCCTGGTCACGGCCGGCGCCATCGTAGTCCTGCATGTTTTTCTGGGTTCGTTCAAGTTGCTGATTGACGTCGCCACGACCACGTCCTTCCTCACCGCGCCCTTTCTCGCGTTCCTGATTCATCGTGCTGTTCTGAGTGAGTCCGTGTCGGCAAGTGCGCGCCCGTCGGCGATATTGAGGACTTGGAGTCGCCTCGGTATCGCGTTTCTGACGTTGTTTGCCGGGGTGTACGTTTATCTGCTGGTGGGATACTGATCGTAGGGGTGACGAGCGCGGCATCGGTTTGACCCAAAAAAATGCCGGCGGTAGTGCTTCCACACCGCCGGCCAACGTCAGCTCACCTCAAAAAACCGGCGCACTCCTGACACGGTCCCTATCACGCAAACATTACGGCGCTAAGGCTGAAGATCCCCCACCCTTCGGTTGATACGACTCAGTATAGATCGGTCCGGCGGGATTTCCAGGCAGGACGACTCGGAATCGAGCAGCCGGGTTCGACTCCATCGGGATCACTGCAGGCGACGCCGCTAGCAAAGGTTCCCGCTTTTACTGCTTCAGGTGATCGAGATACGCCGGCTTTCCCCGCAGTGTTCCGGCGACGGCCATCTCCATTTTCCATTTGATCCGACCGAGCGATTTTCGCAGCGAAATCCCTTCGGGATCCGCGCCGTGCCAGGGCGTGTGGCGCAGGTATTCCCAGTATAGTTGCGCCATCGGATGCAAGCAGAGCCGCTGCCAGGGTTTACACGACCCGGTGAAGTGAATAATCCCGGGTTTGACGATGCATGCGATGAAATCACGTTTCGTATAGGGGCCGCGGTGGAAAGATCGGAGGCGGTACACCCGGTAGGCGACGTTCCACCGGGGGGGAAGCGCCAGCCAGTTTCGGTGCAAGACAATGTTGAGCACGTCCTGGTCGTGGGATTCATAGCTCTTGTGCGCTGCGACCTCCAGGCATCGGGTTCCGAGTGATTCACGGCGCCATTTGTCCAGGTCGAGGACGAGAACGCCCGCGTTCAGATATGGATCATCGGACATGATCCCATAGTGGGAAAAGTCTGAAATCGTCGTGTGCTTCGGAATGTTATGCGCCTGCGGGTCGATGACCGGTCGGCCGATATCCTGCACCGCGCCCATCGCGCGGCCCTGGAGATCCGTATCCCAAAGTTCACCGAGGTCATCGCAAACCAGGACGTCGCAATCCAGATAGATCGCGCGGTAGACATCAGTCGGCAGGGCTTCGGAAGCCAGCAAGCGCAGATAGGAGGCCGACGAAATATGGCGGCTGGTATAAAACTCGGACAGCCTTTCGCTTTCGATATCGATAAACGTGATACTCGATCCGTGCTTCCAGGCGAGCTGTTGGAGCCTGGAAATACTGGCGGCACTCAGGCCCGTATACAGCACGAATATGTCCAGGGTCCGACACGTGTTACGCATCGCAGAAAGCAGCATAACGGCGAGATGCTGGGCGTATCTTTCGTCACAACCGCAGAACACGGTAATGGGTTCCCGTGCCTGGGGCAGGGGCAGAGAGTGGGGAGCGACGCTCATGACAAAGTCCTTTAAGTCCTTTTCAACAGCTCTTGGCCCGTAGGGACCTCACATCGGCTGGCCGGCATGGCGCATCGTCGGCGTCTGCGTGGCGCGAGCGACGTCGTTACGCTGTCTGTCGGCAGTTATGGGCCCCCACCCATGTGCACTTTCATCGTATTGACTGAGCGCCGGTATGTCAACGTGTAGGAACCGGTTTGCGGTTCAGGTCGGCGGCGCTCCGCCACCTGTGGTCGGAATCCGCGCTTGTGACCCGCCCTCCCGTTAGGTGGGTGCGCAACCGAGGCCAACGAACCCATCAGCGCGACCGGCCCGAACGGCGATAAGCCTCGCCGTCGAAAAAGCCGTCCCGGCGCGTGTGTGGCGTCCCCGACTGTCGCTATTTGGCGACAGTCGCCGCGAACCTGGTCTGTCAGCGTAGAGCGAAATTCCCGATCGTTACCATGAATATTTTTCGTTTTACTTTGGTTTCGTTGAACGGCATACAGCGCATCAGAACAGTACGCGTTTTAGTGGAGGTGCTCCATGGAATCGATCATGCTCGAACCGTTGGATGATGTGTTTGATGACGAAGACACCGTCGAAACGGAGTGTGCGGACGTCACGGTTCCCGTCGCTGCGGCGGCGTTTTCGCCCCTTGCGGCATGGCGTCGCGTCGAGCGCCTGCGAGAAGAACGACAACTGCGCGAGCGATTACGCGAATTTTATGAAGACTGATTGATCGGTTGTCGCCGTTTCCGGATCGTCCGCGACGGCGGCGCCCCACCGCCTGAAGCAATCGTCGCCCCAGGCGTTAAGTCCCGGTCGGACTGCGGTCGCTGCCTGCGTTCAAGTGTAGTAGTCTTGTCAGCGACCTTCGAACTTCCGGAACCGCGTTATTTCGAATTGGTTTCCGACACGAACAGGGACCTGCCGGTACTGGGTTGGCGCGAGTGGATATCGCTGCCCGATCTGGGTGTGGAGCGAATCAAATGCAAGGTGGATACGGGGGCGCGGACCTCCGCGTTGCACGCTTTCTACGTCGAGCCTTACCGGGAAAACGGCCGCGACCGCGTGCGCTTCGGACTCCATCCTCTGCAGCGCCGTCGGGATCAAGTGCGACGGTGTGTGTGTGATCTCCTCGACCGGCGCATCGTCACCGACTCGGGCGGCCATCGGGAACGGCGGTTCGTCATCGAAACTCGGGTGAGGCTGGGCCCGCATGAGTTTCCCGCGGAATTCACCCTGACCGACCGGGAAACTATGTTGTTCCGCTCGTTGTTGGGACGCACCTTTTTGTGCGGCCGGTTTGTGGTCGACCCCGGTCGGTCGTATCTGATCGGCAAACCCATAAAGAGGAGTTAAAATGGCAACAATGAAGCTGGCCTTACTTTCCAGGGGCGGGTCGAAGCTGTACTCGAACCGGCGCCTGGTGGAAGCCGCCGAGGAGCGCGGGCACGAGATCCGCATCGTCCACACCCTGCAGTGTTATATGGACATCGCGACCCACACTCCGAGTGTTCACTTGAAGGGCCAAGAACTCCCGCGTTTCGATGCCGTAATTCCCCGCATTGGTGCGTCGGTGACGTTCTACGGATGCGCCGTGTTGCGCCAGTTCGAAATGATGGGATCTTTTCCACTGAATGAGTCGGTTGCCATCACGCGCTCACGGGACAAGCTGCGCTCCATGCAGATCCTCGCGCGCGCAGGTATCGGCCTACCGCTGACCGGGTTTGCGCATTCCACCGACAACACGAACGACCTCATACAGATCGTGGGCGGCGCACCCTTGGTGGTGAAACTATTGGAGGGCACCCAGGGTCAAGGTATCGTGCTGGCGGAAACCAAGAAGGCCGCGGAAACCATCATCGATGCTTTCCGTCAGCTCAAGGCGAACTTTCTGGTACAGGAGTTCATCAAGGAGGCGGGCGGCAGTGACATTCGCGCGTTCGTGATCGGCGACAAAGTGGTCGCGGCGATGATGCGCACCGCCAAGGAGGGGGAATTCCGCTCCAATCTGCATCGGGGGGGATCCGCTTCCGTGATTCGCCTAACGCCCGAAGAGCGCTCCACCGCAGTGCGCTCGGCAAAGAAAATGGGGCTGAACGTCGCGGGCGTCGATATTCTGCGCTCCAATCACGGTCCGGTAGTGATGGAGGTCAATTCGTCACCCGGGCTGGAGGGGATCGAAAAGGCGACTGAAAAGGACGTCGCTGGCATGATCATCGAGTTTCTGGAAAAGAATGCCAGGCCGAACCGTACCAAGACGCGCGGCAAAGGGTAGTGAATATCAACGGTCAAACGGTAGCACCGGGCGCTCGCGTGACCGTGGAAATTCCGATACCCCAACTCTACACGCACACGCCGATGGCGATGGTCGCGCACGTGGTACGTGGTCGCCGCGACGGGCCACGCCTTTTCGTGAGTGCCGCCATGCACGGCGACGAACTCAACGGTATCGAGATCATCCGCCGCTTGGTGCGCCATTCGGCGTTGAAGAGGTTGCGCGGTGCCTTAATCGCGGTGCCGGTGGTGAATAGTTACGGGGTGATACAGCATTCCCGGTATCTTCCCGATCGGCGTGATCTGAATCGGGTGTTTCCGGGTTCCGAAACCGGTTCCATGGCGGCGCGTCTCGCGCATTTGTTCATGGAGGAAATCGTTGCCAATTCCACGCACGGCGTGGATTTGCACACCGGTGCAGCGCACCGCACCAACTTGCCGCAGATTCGGGCCAATCTCGACGATCCGGAGACCATGCGTCTGGCCAGATCATTCGGCGTCCCGGTGCTGTTGAATGCGAAAATGCGCGACGGATCATTGCGCGCCGGGGCGTCCGAACTCGGAATTCCTACCCTGCTTTACGAGGCCGGCGAAGCGCTACGGTTCGACGAGATCTCCATCCGTATCGGCGTACGCGGTTTGCTGAACGTCATGCGCGAGCTCGGTATGCTGCGTCCGGCCAAACCGAAAAAACACGTACAACGGGCGGAGCCGTTCGTCGCACGATCCAGCGGCTGGGTGCGGGCGCCGCGCAGCGGCGTGTTGCTCAATATGACCAAGCTGGGTACGCGCGTGAAGCGCGGCGACCTGCTGGCCCGGATCGCGGACCCTTACGGGGAGACCGAAACCCCGGTCGAGGCTGAGTTTTCCGGTATTGTCATCGGCAGAACCCATCTTCCGTTGGTGAACGAGGGAGATGCGATCCTGCACATCGCGCGTTTCGAGGACGCCGAAGAGGTCGCGAGCCGGGTGGATTCGTTGCAGGCGTCGGAGCAGAAACACATCGAACGGAGTGTCGAGCCGCCGATCGTGTGATGCGGCGGCGCGTGGCCTTTAGTTTTGACGGGGTCAAGGTGCGGGCAAGGAAAAGCTCCTAAAGTGGCTGCGAGTTGATCGGCCACCTCCGGAGGCGGCATTGCCGCGCAACACGATTTACAATGTGTGTGGCGTGTCGCCTGGATGGGCAACCATGAAATCTGTGCAGAGTATCGAGTCCGATCGCTATGACATCGCCTAAGGTCTGGGTAACGCTCGTTTTGCTGGGGGCAGCCGCGGCAGCGTTCTGGTATCTCAACCGCGCGCAGCCGGTGTCCGTGGGAGTGGCTGAAGTTCGGCGCGATCGGGTCGAGTACACGGTTGCCAACACCAGGGCGGGGACCGTCAACGCATGCCGGCGGGCGCGCATGTCGCCCTCCACCGGCGGACAGATTGCGAAATTGCCGGTGAGCGAGGGCGATCGGGTATCGAGCGGACAGATCCTGGTCGAACTTTGGAACCAGGATATTCGTGCGAAGGTCACGCTGGCCGAGCGCGAAACGGAAGCGGCGCAAGCGCGCGCGGAGCAGGCTTGCGTCACTGCAGAAGTGGCGGAGCACGAGGCGGAGCGGTTGGCAAAGCTGGGTCGCCAGGGTTTGACGTCGGAAGAGCGTACCGAACGCGCGCTCGGTGAGGCCAAATCGCAGACCGCCGCCTGTCGGGCGGCGCGCCACGCCATTCGTGTTGCCCATGCCAGGGAAAGTCTCGCCCAAGCAGAACTGGAACGGACATTCTTACGCGCACCCTTCGACGGCACCATCGCCGAGATCAACGGCGAACTCGGGGAATTCGTCACCCCCTCGCCGATCGGGGTGGCGACCGTGCCGACAGTGGACCTGATCGATACACGCTGTCTGTATATCTCCGCGCCCATCGACGAGGTGGACGCCCCTGCGGTGCTTGCCGGACTGAATGCGCGGATTACGCTGGACGCGTTTCCCGACAAGGCCTTCGTCGGCGTGGTCCGGCGCGTCGCACCGTACGTGCTCGATCTCGAAAAACAGGCACGTACGGTCGATATCGAGGCCGAACTCGTGCATCCGACAGATGCGAATTTTCTGCCCGGGTACAGCGCCGATGTCGAAGTGGTCGTCGACATTGCCGATCAGGTGCTGCGAGTACCGACCCAGGCGCTCGTGGACGGCAGCAAAGTACTCGTATTCGATGCGTCGACGGGTGTGCTCGCCGCGCGTGAGGTCGAATTGGGGTTGCGCAACTGGGAGTACACGCAAATTGTCAAGGGCATTGAAGAAGGGGAGTTTGTCGTTACCACCATAGATCGGGAGGGGGTGGAAGACGGAGCCGTCGTACGGCGCGAATAGCGATGATTGAGTTGCGGGGGATCGATCGCTACTTCTCGGTCGGTGACGAAACGGTTCATGCACTGGATAACGTAGACCTGGATATCGCCGCGGGCGAGTACGTCGCGATCATGGGGCCATCGGGCTCGGGAAAGTCCACGTTGCTCAACGTCATCGGACTGCTCGACTCGCCCACAGCGGGCGCTTATGTGCTCGATCAACGCGATACTTCGCATATGAACGACGAGGAACTCGCCGACATCCGCCACTCGAAGATCGGTTTTGTGTTTCAGTTCTTTCACCTCGTACCCCGTTTGAGCGCGCTGGAGAACGCTGAGTTACCGCTCCTGCTCGATGGTATCCCGGTCCGTGAGCGTCGTGAACGGGTCGTCGAAGTGCTGACCGAACTCGGACTCGAACACCGTATGCATCATCGCCCCGATCAACTGTCCGGCGGGCAGCGCCAGCGAGTGGCCATCGCCCGCGCCGTGGTGACGCGCCCGAAAGTACTGCTGGCCGACGAGCCCACGGGCAACCTCGATAGTGCGTCGGGCAGCGAATGCATCGAGATTCTGGAAAACCTCAATCGCAATGGGCTGACTCTGCTCGTCGTGACCCACGATCCGGACATCGGTGATCGTGCACGGCGTATCATTCGTATGCAGGACGGGCGCATTGTCAGCGACGTGCGGGACTAGGAATGCGTTGGGTTGACCGAATGCGCCTGGCGATCGGTGCCATCGTCAGGCATCGCATACGATCCCTCATGCTGCTCTTGGCCATGACCATCGGTGTCGCGGCGGTGGTTATTTTGACTGCACTGGGCGAAGGTGCGCGCGGTTTCGTGGCGGGCGAGTTCGAATCCCTAGGAACGCATTTGATCATCGTGATTCCGGGGCGTTCCGATACCACCGGTGGTGGGTTGGCACTGGTGACCGGAGACACCCCGCGCGACCTGACCATACAGGATGCCGTGGCCCTGAAACGGAGCTATGCGGTCGACAAGGTAGCGCCGGTAAATATCGGTGCCGCGCCGGTTTCGTGGGGGGGGCTGGAACGCGAAGCCACAGTCATCGGATCCACCGCGGAACTCCTGGACATCCGGCATTGGCGCCTCGCGGCGGGAAGTTTTCTGCCCCCCGGCGATCCCGAGCGCAACCTGTCGGTGTGCGTTCTCGGCAGCAAGATTCGCGACGAGCTCTTCGGTAGCGACCGTGCACTCGGTGAATGGCTGCGCGCCGGTAACTGGCGATGCCGAGTCATCGGTGTGATCGCGACCGAGGGACGCGCCATCGGCCTGGATGTACAGGAGCTCGTCGTCGTACCGGTCGCGTCGGCGCAAGCCTTGTTCGATACGACGAGCTTGTTTCGCATTCTGGTGCAGGCCCGTAGCGCCGACAGTATCGAGCGCGCGCGCACCGATATTCTCCGCATCATTCGTGAACGGCACTACGGCGAGGAAGACGTCACCGTCATTACGCAGGACGCGGTCATCGCGACGTTCGACGGGATATTCAAGACCTTGACTCTCGCGCTGGCCGGAATCGCGGCGATCAGCCTGGTGGTCGCCGGAATCCTGATCATGAACGTCATGCTGGTGTCCGTGAGCCAGCGTACTGCGGAAATCGGTTTGCTCAAAGCAATTGGTACTTCCCGCTTGCAGATTTCGTATCTGTTCCTGACCGAAGCGGCGCTCCTGTCGTTATTGGGAGCGGCGTTCGGTATTGGGTTAGGCCAGTTGGCGGTGTACGTGATCGGTGAAGCGTATCCTGCGTTTCCGGTACGCGCGCCGCAGTGGGCCGTTGTCGCCGCCTGCGTGACCGCTTTGGCCAGCGGTTTGGTATTCGGATTCATGCCGGCGCGGCGCGCCGCGCAGCTCGACCCGGTGGAGGCGCTCGCGCGCAAGTGACGTGCAACTGTCAGATATCGCCAAATTGACCCTGGGTTCGGTGGCCGCACAGCGCACGCGCGCCTATCTGACCGCGTCCGGAATCGCCATCGGGGTGGCGGCGGTGGTGCTGTTGACGTCCATCGGCGAGGGGGTGCAGCGTTACGTACTCACCGAGTTCTCCCAGTTCGGCACCAACGTCATTGCGATCAACCCCGGTAAGAAGACCACGTTCGGCGCCTCGGTGGGGGCGTTCGGTACGGTACGCCCGTTGAGCTTCGAAGACGCCGAAGCGCTGAGGCGCATTCCGTACGTCATTTCCAGTGTCCCGGTAATGCAGGGTAACGCCTTGATCGAAGGGGGCGGCCGACAGCGGCGTGCCTTGGTGATCGGGGTGGGGCACGAGTTCGCCGATACGTTCAGCTTCGATGTCGCCGTCGGGCAGTTCCTGCCCGATGACGATCCACGTTCGGCACGCGCTCACGCAGTGTTGGGCGCGACCATGCACAGCGAGTTGTTTGCGGGCGCGAATCCACTCGGCGCACGGATTCGCGTCGGTGGCGACCGATTTCGTGTGGTGGGCACCATGCAGGCCAAGGGCACGATGCTCGGATTCGATCTCGACGATACCGTCTATATTCCCACCGCCCGCGCGTTGGAGTTGTTCAATCGCGAAGGGGTGCAAGAGATCGACGTACTGTATGCCGAGGGCGCGCCGGTGGATGAGGTGGTGGCGGGGATCACGCGCGTCTTGATCGCACGTCATGGCGGCGAGGATTTCACCATCACGACGCAACAACAGATGCTCGATGTGCTCGGCGATGTATTGGGGGTGCTGAAGGTCGCCGTCGGGGCGTTGGGAGGGGTGTCTTTGTTGGTGGGCGCGGTCGGGATTTTCACGATTCTGACCATTGCCGTCAAAGAGCGCACCGCGGAGATTGGTCTACTGCGTGCCCTGGGTATGCGTCGTGCGCAGATCCGGAACCTGTTCCTGGCCGAGGGGATAGTGCTCGCTGCGGCCGGCGGCGCGGTCGGTTTTGTCGTCGGCGCCGGGGGAGCGTGGCTCCTGAATTGGGCATTTCCCGCATTGCCGATCCATACGCCGATCAGTTACGTGCTGCTGGCCGAGGGGATCGCCGTCGGCATCGGTCTGCTCGCCGGCGTCTTGCCAGCGCACAACGCATCCGGCCTGCAGCCAGTCGAGGCACTACGTTCCGAGTAGGTCGGTGAGTGGTCGCGTCCCGATACGTGAAACCGGATGCGGGTTATGCGGTCAGATGGTGGTACACGGCGGTCTCGAAGTCGAGATAGGCACGCAGTGCCGTCGGATCGAAAAACGGCAGCAATTGCGTCGCCCAGAAGCCGCCGACTGCGTTTCTTCGGTCGATCCAGTAGTACAGGTTCGCAAGCCCGGCCCATGCGAGCGACCCCGCTGCGCGCCCCGTGGGGGCGTCTTCATCGTTGATCATGGACGTAAGTCCCCACGACTTCGGCGCGCCCGGGAAGAACTCGGCGTCGTGGGACACCGCGGCCATCACGCCCGGCAGCCGCTTGATTTTCATGGCACCGAGCCCCGAGCGGAAGGCGTCGTCGAGGGTTTCCTTTTTGAGCAGGCGGCCGTGGGGGCCCATGCCGTCGTTCAACCACAGCCGTATGAACTTGATGTAATCCTCGGCGGTCGAATACAGGCCGTGACCGCCCATATGGACTTCCGGATCCCGGGGCAGCCCGAAGTCGCGTAGCGGGGTCAGCGACCCGTCCGCCTCGCGCTGGTGAATACACGCCAGGCATTTGCGCATCTTGGGACTGAGCGTAAACGCGGTATCGTCCATACCCAGCGGGTCGAAGATCTGGTCGCGCATGACCTCGCCGAGCCGCTTTCCCGTGACGCCCTCAATCACCCGTCCAGCCCAGTCGATGTTGGAACCGTATTCCCAGCGATCGCCAGGGTCGAACAGGAGGGGCGTATTGAGGGAAGCCTGCGACGCGGTGATGACGCTCGGATAGCCGTGCTCCTCGGCTAGGCGCAGGTATGTTTCATTGAAAAATGCATAACCGAATCCGGCCGTGTGCAGAAGCAACATGCGGGTGGTGATCTCTCGTTTGGGCCTTCGTAGTTGCAGCGCCCCGTCGGCTGCAAATCCGTCGAGGACCCGAATGTTCGCGAGGTCCGACACATAGTGCTTCGCCGGGACATCGAGGTCCAACTGGCCCTGTTCCATGAGCTGCAGGCATACGGTGCCCACGATGGGCTTAGTCGCGGAAAAGATCGCACACACCGTGTCGGTGGTCATGTCATCCCCCCCGCCCAGAATGCGCTTTCCCGCCGCGCTCGCGCAAATCGTGCGGTGGCGGTCTGTGGCGATCGCGCAGACGCCCGGAATCCGTGGCTTCGCCGATACGGTTTGGCGGAGCATCGCATCGGCGGCGGACTGTAGAGGATGCATATCGTGGTCGGTGAACTGGAGCTCTGAAGTGCGAAATAATAAACGGTACGCGCCATCCTCGATAGCATCGAGTTTACTATCGAGGCGGATATGTTCGGGTACCGAAACCGGTAGGCCGCAACCCCGGTCGCCGCCCATCGGCTAGCCCTACACCGCCCCCAGCACGTAGTACCAACCGATCAGTGTCACAAAGGAGAGCGGAATGCCGATCCCGACCATGAGCGCGACCAGCGCCGGCTCCAGCTTGTGTTCCATGGCGACGATGGCGGCGCCAATTTGCGGCGGCATCGCGGCCTCAAAGATCGTGATCTGGATCAGCCGTCCCCCGACGCCGAACAGTCCGGAGAATACCGAGAGGATCAAAGCCGGTCCGATCAGCAAGCTGTAGAGCAGTCCCATCGAGAGGGGCCCAACGCGGCCTTTGAGCTCGCTCAGACGCAGTTGGTATCCTACCGATACCAGCGCGAGCGGGGTCAGCGTTGCACCCAGCCGCCCGAGCACCTCATCGAGTCCTTCCGGGGATGGAATCCGCGCCGATGCAAGCGCCACCACCAGGGCGATGAAGGGCGGAAACAACAGGATCTTTTTGACAATCGCCGTCAGCGAGGCGTTTCCGCTTCCGGAATACAGAACGGCGACCAGGACGCCCGCGGTGGAGAGCACCATGTATGTGCCGAACTGGTCGATCAGAACCCCTAGTGCGAGTTCGTCGTGCGCATTGCCGTAGTACGCTTCGATCATGGGTAACCCGACGAATGAAGTGTTCGCCAATGACCCCGTTAGAATCAGGGCGCCGACGCTCTGGCGGGTCAACGTTACAAACTGCCCGACTGCGCGAAAGAATAGGAAACCCACGCCAAACATCAGCCACGGCATCAGCACGGGGTATACGAGTTCCGGGCTGGGTTCTAGCTGACGAACATGGAGAAGAACAAGCGCAGGCAGTGAAATGTTGATAATGAATCCGTTGAGCACCGGCGCGGCGTTCTCCGGAATCCGTCCCGACAGACGCAACATCAAACCGAGCGCCAGGCAAAGTGCCAAGAGAGCGATGTTGTACACGATGGACCGTCCTACGTTGCGGGTTAACGAACGTTACGGTGGGGGTTGCCAGCGGAGCTGACGGGTTAGTCCAGTTTTCGAGGACCGATCCGCTCCATGGCCGCGGCGAGTATCAGTCCTAATCCGATGATGGCGGGCACGGTGGCGATGAACGGAAATCGGGGGTAGGTCTGTACCGCCGAGAATACCAGTATGACACCGGTAATCAGTTGCCCTAACGGCACGAGGGCGCCAGCTGCGACGATTAACGGATGTCGATCGTGGGTGCTCATGGCGTTTCTGGGGGCGGCGAACGCGACACTTGCGCCGGTTTTATTTAGCGTTTCGGTCATGAGTGTCCTCCTTTTGGGCCTCAGTCGCGACGTTTCGTCACACGGTTCAACCGGATTATTCGTCTTGCGAAAACCAAGAACGCCTGGATACGACCATCGCGAGAGATCACTCACGCGGTTCGCGCCACGGAGAACATGCTCACCCGGCAGTCTTCACGGCGCGCCGGCGGTGGAGTCGGAGTTTGCCCGCCTTCTTGTGGAATAAACTAACGCGCTTTCCGCGAACGCGGCGTGTCGTATTACCGTGCAAAAGGTGATTAATCACATTTGCACGATGAATCCCGGATGGCAGTGGGTCGAAACGTACGCGTTGTGTCGCACGCCCACCCACGGGCCGATGTGTTCCGCGTGTTGTCTCCCCGCGACCATCGGTCTGGGTCGAAGAACGAAAAACGAGGCACGTCGGTTGGTGGCGGGATGCCGTGAAACGCGCGTTCGAAGTCAATGAACCTAACGTGAGAATCGGGAACCTATTGCCCAAGCGTCATCTGTCGATGACGACCGCGTGAGACCGCGCGGACTTGCGCGCAACGGCGGGGTCACCCGATTCGGCAATCTGATTCTACAGTTTGCATTCACTGATACATTGACAGGAGTGAAACGGAGCTTGACATGAAATACACGTACTTAAACTGCGTTGTAGCCGCAGGACTCACACTCGGACTGGCGGTATCCGTCGAGGCCGAAACCGTCGACATTACGATTCGAAACACAGTGATCGGCGCCGACAACAACTCTGCTGCCAATCCCTTCATTCAGCCGCAAGACCCGGCGTTTTCCGGCGGCGGCCGTGACCAGACCATGCAGTTCGGCGATATCGTGACCGGCAACTCGACACAGGACGACCTGCTCATTGGGCGTCTCGGGGTGGACCTGTTATTCGGGCGTGGCGGCGACGACGTGCTGATCGGCGGTATCGAGCATTTCAACCCGTTGAACCGTGACCGCGCATTTGGGGGCCCGGGCGACGACATCTTCATTTGGAAACCGGGCGACGGTTCTGACCTGTTTCAGGGCGGACGCGGTGAAGACGCCGTCGTATTCGGCGTCGTCGGTGAACGCGTGAACGGCGCCCGGGAGTTTGCAGTCCTGAACGACCAGCAGGCCGGCGAAGTCGCCATCAACAGAAATACCGGTCTGCCCAAGGTGGACGTCAAGGGATCGCCGGGTTTCTGCACGGTCATCGATGAAGCTTCGGCGCCGGAAGCCAAGCGTGAGTTGGCGGCATTGGGATTGGATCACCTGGTGCAATTTTCGATTCGCCGAATAGCTGACGAATTCGACGCCGGAATCCAGTCTGAGGACAACGGTCTGCGTGTGACCCTACATCTCAAGGGTGTGGAGTATGTCGTGTGTACGGAACGGGCAGGCGAGACGCTCGAGGTGTTGGATCTGCGCCAGTCTCCCCCGGCACCCATTAATCTCGGACAGATCGAACCGCAAAAACTCCGCGAACGCTTGCGGCGCATCGTGAAATAGGTCTCACCGTACGGCGTGTACAACCGGGCCCGACCTGTCGGGCCCGGTGTTCATGCTGTCAGCAGTCTGCCGCGGCAGCACGTTCAATGCGGAAGTGGGTTCGGTCGGTCCAGTCAGGTGCTTCGCTTTCACCCCAATGGCTGAGATTATTCGCGTTGTCGGCGAGCGGCTCGTGTCGTCCGGGACACACAAACTTCGCACGAAACCCGTATAGTTACGCTGATAACCTTTACCCATCGCGCTTGTCAGTGAACAAACTCTCGCATCGGTATCCAAAGCCGTATCGGGTCTTATTTCCCTTGGCGTCGGTCTTTGCCGCCGTCTACGTGCCGCTGTGGCTGTCGTGGCCGCACGTGTTCGGAACTCCCGTTCCCTCGTCGTTGTGGCACGGGCACGAAATGCTGTTCGGTTTCGGGTTGTTGGTGGTCGCCGGGTTTCTTACCACCCGGCCCGGCGTGTTCGGGATGAACACGGGGCTGCTGTGCGTCACTTGGTTGCTCGCGCGGGCAGCGGGTTTCGCGGACGACCCTTTCCTCGCTGCCGCCGCCGGTCTGTCGTTTCCGATAGCGGTGATCGCGGGGGCGGCCGGGCCTTTGTTTCGCGGCGCCAAGCGGCTGGAAAACCGGATCGCCCCGGGGTTGTTGGTCCTGTTCGCGATTACCGACGCGTTGTGGTGGCTGGGTAATATGAGTTTTGGTCCCGCTCTTCAGCAACGGGCGTTGCTCAGCGCCATCGACGGGTTTGCCCTGTTGCTGCTCGTCGTTGGTGGACGGGCGTTGCCGGCGGCGTTGGGTGGCTACCTGGAACGCCGCGGCATACCGCGCCGGGACCGGATTCGGCACGGCTACGAATTGCCCATCGCCGTTCTCATGGGCGCGATGGTGGTCGCCGACCTGTCGGGATATTCCCGCGTCGCCGGGTTTTGCGGTGTGTCCGCCGCACTTCTGACCTTATGGCGTGTACGAACCTGGCAACTCGCTTACAGCCTGAAGCGTGTCGATCTGTGGGCGTTGGCATTGGGTTATTTGTGGCTGTTGCCGGGCTTGGCCCTCAAGGGTGTTGCGCAACTGGGGGTGTGGGTGCCGGTGGCGACGGCCGTGCACGGAATCACCACAGGTGCACTCGGTACCTTGACGCTGGTCATGATGGCGCGTACCGCTGCCGCACGCGCGCACCGGAGATTCTCGAGCGACGTGGACATCGGGGTTGCCGCACTGCTCGTTTCTCTGGCCACCCTGTGCCGGTTGCTCGCGGCGCATTGGCCAGTCTTGATGTGGGTGGCGGCGCTGGCGTGGAGCGCTGCATTCCTGATGTTGTTGCTGAAGCTGTTCGGCGCCGACCCGGCTGCCCCACACCACACGACGTCTTGAGGTCCGGTTGCAGGTGTAACCTGTCCGGTCGATGCGCCGGCTAATCCTAGGAAAGGTGTGCACGCACCGAGGTGCGAATCAGTTCAGCCAGCAGGCGGATATCGTCGTCTCTATGGAAAGAGTAACGCCAAGCGATGACAATCCGTCGACCGTATTGCTGTCCGTCACCCAGCGCGAGGTAACGGATGAGTTTGGTCAGGGGTGGTTTGGCACCCACCGCGAGAATCGGTAAGAGCGTATAACCAGCTCCCGTCGCGACCATATGCCGTAGCGTTTCCAGCGTCATGGCGTGTAGGCGATTACGATTTTGTCGTTGCTTCGCCGGACAGACATCCAACGCTTGTCCGGAAAGACAGTGGCCGTCCTCCAGTAACACCATCTCCTCACCGCGCAACTCCTTAGCGTCCACGCTGCTTCTCTCTGCCAGAGAGTGGCCAATGGGGACCGCCAACACGAATGGCTCATAGAAAAGGTCCAACTGTTTCGTGCTCGAAGTGTGAAGCGGCGCCGCCGCCACGACTACATCGATGGAACCGCCCTGAAGTGCGGCGACCAGAGACTCTGTCAGGCCTTCCTGTAACGTCAGCTCCAACCCCGGGTACTTGAGCCGCAACTGTGGCAACACCAGCGGCATCAAATAGGGTCCCAGGGTAGCGATGATGCCGAGCCGCAGGGGGCCTGACAACGGCTCGTTGGCCGCCGAAATGATGGCATCGATATCGCTGGCACCATCCAGCAATTCCCGCGCCTTCGACACTACTCGCTCCCCAACGGGCGTCACCTTGAGCGCGCGCTTATTTCGCTCAAACAACGTTACACCCAAGTTTGTTTCGATGCGCTTGATGCGTTCGCTCAGCGCAGGTTGGGTAAGCGCACAAGTCTCCGCCGCTCGGGTAATCGAAGCACATTCCGCAACCGCAATCACGTACTGCAAATCCCGAAAACCAAGATTTCGCACAGTCATAGGACAATCCGATGTAAACAGATGCAATTATCGATTATACGCCATGAAAAAAATGATCTAGAGTCAATCGCGATACTCGCTACTTGGGAACTTGAGAGATGCCGGACAAATTACTCACCACGTCGGCCGGAGCACCAGTCGCAGACGATAACAACAGCATCAGCGCAGGTCCGCGCGGTCCGCTTACTTTCGACAACTTCCAACTGTTTGAGAAGCTCGCGCATTTCAATCGAGAACGCATCCCCGAACGCGTGGTGCATGCGCGCGGTGCCGGTGCTTACGGTACGTTTAAGCTATCAAGATCGTTGTCCGACTACACACGGGCGAGTTTCCTCCAGACGGAGGGAGAGGAAACCCGTGTATTCGTGCGTTTTTCCACGGTTGGCGGCGGCCAGGATTCCAGCGACTATGCACGCGACCCGCGCGGTTTCGCCGTTAAATTTTATACCCGCGAAGGTAACTACGACCTGGTGGGCAACAATACACCGGTGTTCTTCTTGAACGATCCGCTGAAGTTTCCGGATTTCGTTCATTCGCAGAAAAAAAATCCCAGAACGAACTTACCTGATGCGGCCCGCATATACGAATACTGGGCCAGTCATCCCCAGTCACTTCACCAAATGACCATCCTCATGTCCGATCGCGGCATCCCCCGTTCTTGGCGCCATATGAACGGATACGGTTCGCACACCTTTAGCTTCTGGAACGCGCGCGGGAAACGGTTCTGGGTGAAATGGCATTTCAAGACCGATCAAGGAATTCAATGTGTCACCGATGATGAGGCCCGGACTTTGCCGCCGCACGGGGCGCAACAGGATCTCGTAGAGGCCATCGACCGCGGCGATTTTCCGAGCTGGACGGTAAAACTGCAGATCCTGACCGAAGAAGAAGCGAAATCGTTTCCCGTCAATCCCTTCGACCTCACCAAAGTGTGGCCGCATGATCTGGCACCATTGCGCGATGTGGGTCAGCTTGTCTTGAATCGCAACGTAGAAAACTATTTCGCCGAGACCGAGCAATCCGCGTTCGCCCCCAGCAACTTCGTGCCTGGGATCGGTCCTTCGCCCGACAAGATGTTGCAGGCGCGCTTGTTAGCGTATCAAGACGCACACCGCTATCGCGTCGGTGTCAACTGCAATCAGATACCGGTCAATGCGCCGCGCTGTCCGGTTCACCACTATCAGCGCGACGGTGCGATGGCCGGTATGCCCGCCGCGGGCGGCGGGGGTAATAATCAAGGTGCCGGTGTCAATTTCTACCCCAACGATCAAGAGGAAGAACCGAGGCCGAATTCAGATTATTCGCCCCCTCCGTTGCCGTTGCTGGAAGAGGCTTGGGTGCAGCCCTACAGCCAGGACGATGAGGACTACTACGCTCAAGCGGGTAACCTGTATCGAATCATGTCGGAGACGCAGAAAACGCAACTGACCACGACGATCGCCGCGGGCTTGTCGCAGGCGAGCCGTTCGGCGCAAGAGCGCGTGTTGAGTTACCTGTATAAAGCGGACTCCGATTATGCCAATCGCGTCCAGCAGGCGATTCCAGACAACGCTTCGTGCGGGGCGGATAGTGAGGGCGTGCGGACCACGGTCTAGTCGGGCAAGGTCGTCACGCGTGCATTGCGGTCGTGGAACGCCCGCGGACAGGGCGCACTATGGGCACTCACCTGGCACGTTTCCCATCCGAATCGAGCGAACGCGCTCGACGGTATAGAGGCAAGGCCCACTTGGACTCGTGGGTAAATACTGGGTGCTGTTGCTCGCCCTGCTTCTGCCGGAAGTCGTGTTTGGTCTGGCGTTGGAGGTAACGAACCGCGCCCCTGCCCGACACGCCGACCGGCACACCTTCCGGATTTACACGGATAAATTTCCAGACCAACCCCTCCGGATTGACCGTGTTCGAAGAGAACAACGTCATTCCACTCGTTTTTCCTCTTCCTGCGACCAGGGGAGGCAACACGTGTGGCATACGTATACTGAATGCCGATCCGACGGGTTTTGACGCGGCCTGTGTGGAGCCGGGGTCCTGGGATGGATTCCACATCGCCATGACGATGCATTACGTTGCCGTCGAGCCCGGTGTGCACACCGTCAATACCTGCAGCGGCGGAACATTCACCATGGCGGCCGGTTCGGTGGATTCCGATCAGGTATTTCCAAACTCCGTCACCGCCGTCTTCGGCACGACTTTTCAGAATCCTCCCGCCGTGTTGCTGCAGATCCAAACGGTCAACAGCGAAGCGACCGTCGGTGCCGGCACGCCGCCTGGAAAACCCCAGACCCTTTCTTGAGTGTCGGATTCATCGATGGATCCATTACCACGACACAGGCACAGGTCGCATTGGAAGTGGCACCCGGTTCCACAGGGGCGGTGGCCACGGAAACGATCGGGTGGTTTGCGGCCGAACAAACGCTTGACGGAGGCGGCGCGCAAACTTGTCAGTGTCTCGAGGTTGATACCGCGGCGGGAACCATACAGACGAATTTTCAATCCATCGTCAGCGGCGCCGTTTTCGAAGGATGGGATGGCCCGGGGGGACGGTGTGATGCGGACGACAGTGTAGCCTATGCCAACATGTGTTTTGCGAACAGCCCCGTCGTGGGCGCCACGAAGCGAACGCGTAATGAAGCCGAGGCCGGTTGGGTGCGTCGTTGCACCAACTCTAGCAGTACAGAGAATCGCCTCGTAATCGATGAAGAGCGGGTGCCGAACCGAACACACGCTTCCGAATCCGCGAGCATTGTCGCTTTTTGGGACCGCTTTCACCACTCCCGTCACGTTGAGTTCTTTTCTGGCAGAGCCCCTGACCCGTGGTGTGCGTTTCCAACGGACAACGGCCACTGAAGTAGGAAATGTGGGGTTCTTGTTGTTCGAACACACCGGCAGACGATGGCGGCAAATAAACCCAGAATTGCTGCCCAGCAACGCGAGTGACTCGTTGGGACCTCAGAAGTATGGGTACGTTGCCGACGACGTCAGCGGGAGCCTGTTTCGGTTGGTTGATGTCGATCTCAGGGGAAATCGGACGTATCACGGCCCGTTTGAACTGGGAACGGCGTATGGGCAGGCACAACGTAAGCGAAAGAAAATCGATTGGCAGGCGATCAGATCCGAACATCAATCAAAAAAGGCCCAGCGCATGATCCGCAGACAACGGGCCGTACAACGGAACTTGGAGCGGCACAACAATTTGGAGAGCGGGCAAGAACGATAGGGGTGGATACGGGACAAGCGGAACCCGACGCCGTCGATTGATCCGCCAAGCCGGTCATACTCGTGTACCTTGGGGGCAGGCCAATACGCACTATGGGTTACACGCGACGCCAAGCGCCCGCATCGCCACGGTACAACGACACGTCGTGACTGGCGATGCCTTTTCCTCTGTCCCGGTACGATACAGGGGTGGGAATCCCGGAAGTCTCGTGGCACCCTAACGTTTTCACCGGTTTATTCGCGTCGGTCTGGCGGGCAACGATGTGTCGTAATGGCGTCGATACGCCGGGCGGCGGCCGCTTCGGCGGTGGCCGGAAGGCGGGACGCGTGTATGCCGGTACGGGTTCGGGCGTGAAACCCGGCGCAATGCAGTTCAGCGATGGCCAACCGTCGCCTGCCCCGGGCCCGCCCGATCGACCCCCTGTTGACGATACTCATGAGGAACTCGCCAATGTTTCGAGGTAAAAGCGCAATCGTTACCGGCTCCACCAGCGGCATCGGAGAGGGTATGGCCGCGGCGCTGGCCGAATCCGGTATGAATATCATGTTGAATGGTTTCGGAGATGCCACCGAGATCGAGACCAAACGCGCCGATCTTGCCCAGCGCCACGATGTCACGGTGCTGTACTCGCCGGCAGACATGACCAAGCCCGACCAGATTGCTGAAATGGTGGAGCAGGCGAAATCGGAATTCGGTCAAGTCGACGTGGTGATTAATAACGCAGGGATTCAGAACGTCGAACCGATCGAAGAATTCGCCGTGGATAAATGGGACGCCATCATGGCCATCAACTTGTCGAGCGCTTTCCACACCATCCGTTTGACGGTGGCGGGCATGAAGCGCAGGCACTGGGGCCGCATTATCAATCTCGCCTCGGCCCACGGTCTGGTCGCTTCGCCATACAAGTCCGCTTACGTCGCGGCCAAGCACGGCCTGCTCGGTTTGACCAAGACCGTGGCGCTGGAGGCGGCGGAGTTTGGCGTTACCGTCAACGCCATCTGTCCGGGCTACGTGTTGACGCCCCTGGTGGAAAAGCAGATTCCCGACACGGCCAAGGCGCGCGGCATTTCCGAGGAAGAGGTCAAGCGTGATGTGTTACTCGGCGCCCAACCGACCAAGGAATTCGTCACCACCGAACAGATCGGCGCACTGGCGGTGTTTCTGTGCTCGGATGCGGCGGCTTCGATTACCGGAACCGCGTTGCCGGTAGACGGCGGCTGGACGGCGCAGTGAACCAGAAGCGCGTCAACCTCGCCCTGCAGGGGGGCGGCGCGCACGGTGCGTTTACCTGGGGCGTGCTGGATCGCCTGCTGGAAGACGACCGGATTCTGATCGAAGGGATCAGCGGTACGAGCGCTGGGGCGATGAACGCGGTGGTCGTGGCGCAGGGACTGATGCTGGGCGGCGGTCAAGGGGCGCGGGCGGCGCTCAGACACTTCTGGATGGAGGTCGGTAAGGCTGGACGCAGCAGCCCTATTCAGCGCTCACCGATCGACGTGTTCATGGGAAACTGGAGTTTGGACACCTCGCCGAGCTATCTGTTCTTCGATATCTTGAGCCGGTTGGCCTCGCCTTACGAGCTGAATCCCTTGAACCTCAATCCGTTGCGCGATCTGGTGGAGGCGCTGGTGGACTTCAAGATCGTACGCAGTTGCAACAAGGTCAAGGTATTCGTGTCGGCGACCAACGTGGAGACCGGACGCGTACAGGTATTCGACCGCACCAAGTTGACGGCCGACATGGTCATGGCCTCGGCTTGCCTGCCGTTCTTGTTCCAGGCGGTGGAGATCGACGGCGTACCGTATTGGGACGGCGGTTATATGGGTAACCCGGTGCTGTTTCCTTTTTTTCGGAACTGCGCTTCGCGCGACATCGTCGTCGTGCAGATCAATCCGATCCAGCGCGATGGCATCCCCAAGAAGGCCCGCGACATCTTGAACCGGGTCAATGAAATCACATTCAACGCCAGTCTGTTGAAGGAGTTTCGCGCCATAGACTTTGTCTCACGCTTGATTGAATGCGGTAAACTGGATCCGGACGAGTATAAGCAGATGTGGATCCACCGCATCGACGGTGAGCGATACCTCAAGGCGCTGGGGGCGTCCAGCAAAATGAACAGCGAAACCAAATTCCTGGAGCATTTGTGCGAGTCCGGCCGCGCTGCCGCGACCGCGTGGCTCAACACCCATTTCGACGCGCTGGGTAACCATTCGAGCGTCGATATACGCGCTTTGTTTCAGGGCTGACGCGCGCAACCCCCGGGTAAGCTCGTATCGGCACTGACCGCCCGTGCGACGACCAGACTCATACCACGGAGAGACTCGACCATCGCGACAGGGCGTTAAATCTTGCACTAACGAGCGCCGATTTCCTACTACTGCCCGAACACGGCCCAGATAGTACGCTGCGACCTCGCGCGAGGGACGGTTCCCGAACGAGGCGACTGCGCGAGAGGGGGATGGAAGTCCGGCCTTATCATCCAGAAACATGCTTCGGTCCGTAATACGTCCCGTGAGAGTCACACGTCGACTTTCGGTGTTCTTTCGAGGCGTATCGTGCCGCGTTGAAGAAGGCTCGTGTTGCGGCCGAACGCTTTTTGTTCTGCGCGAACTAGCCCTTCTCGAACTCGTTGATTGCTGTCAGCATGTCATCGAACACGGGATTGGCGGGTTCGAGAACCGCACCGTCATCCGGATTGCACACCGGATCCTTGAGTACCACACTGGCATGCGAAACGCCCTTGGATTCGTCGATGTAGAAGGGATAGAAGCGCTCGCTTCGTGACTTGGCCTGGAGCTCTTTGGGTCCGGCGATGCTTGCGGTAGAGTCACACTCGGAATGGGCGGCGAAGATTCTTTTGGAGAACGGGTCTTTGCCATCGTAACCGTCGAGCAGGTCGTCGGTCTCTTTGATCAAGCGCGTGAGTTCCTGTGCGCCGTCTTTGTCCATACGCGCATAACGATAAGGATTCACGCCTACGAGAGGGTCGTCATTATCAAAACGGTCCAACACGTCCATGAGAAACGTGCGTCCGAGACGTTCCTTCAACTCGCCCAGGAGGCCGGTTCGACCGCCGGCCAGATCCAGCGCGGCAGAGAACAGGTACAAATCCCCGGTTATCTTGGGTTTTGTGCACGCCATGTAAAAGCCCAACGTCCCGCCAGTGGAGAGACCCCCGATGGATACGCGCTCAGCTTTGTCGGCGGCGGTATTGATGGCCCAGCGAACGTTGGCTTTCCATTCCTCGAGCTCGACCTGTTCCATACCTTCCGGCCGTCGCAGGCCGTGACAATGCAGGAGCGGCAAGTACACGTTGTAGCCAAGATTTTTGAAGAAGTGTTCGCCGATGGCGTTGAGAAAGTGGGGTGAATCCGTCAGGCCGTGTACCAAAACGATGGCTTTCGCGGTGCCATCGGGGTACTCCATGATACGGGGATGACAACCGTCGCGGACCGCTTCCGGAGCGAAATACGCCGAGAACCGGTCGTAATAGGCCTTCCATTCATGCTCACGGGCCATTTTGCATCTCTCGCTGTAGCGCGACCGTTCCTTTGCCTTTTGACGAATAAGGCGAACATAGGATAACTGTCCACCGGGGTTGTCGGGGCCGGGTTAGCGCCATGTCAGTTTGTCGCCCTAGAGTCATCGTAACACGCGCCCGGGACAAGGAAATAGTTCACGAAACAGGTGTGAATTTTGCGCATTCCGCACCCGCCTGAGCCAGTGTTTTCCATCGCTCCCCGGCGCAAAGCCTGAGGCGGTTGCCTTCTTTGAAGAATCGAGCGCGAATACGGAGGTTTCTGGAAAGTCAGTGTAACGGCCGGTGGGGCAACATGACGAGAAGGACGATGGAATGATTGGTGGGCCCGGTAGGACTCGAACCTACGACCAATGGATTATGAGTTCCTTTATAAATCAGTAAGTTATGGAAACTTAAGGAAATTCTGGAAAATTTGCGGTGTCGGCTCATCTGCCGAAAAGAACAACGTAAACAAACGCTTAACCACGCTTGCACACTTTGGCGAAATCTCGGCGCTGTACCATTACTGTACCTTTTCGGTTGCGCAGATTTGGCCGCGTCGACCGTCGACCCCGCGACCCCAACGTGGTTACGCCGCGTCAATCTGGCGGTAACCGCACTTACCGGTGGTCCGCTACCCGAATTGACCGCGCGCGGTCGTCCTGGCTGCGGGTAACCGATCCCCAGGACTGATCACCGCGCGACCACCTTTGTTGAGTACATGGCAATAGATGGCGGTGGTCGAGATGTGATTGTGCCCCAGCAGTTCCTGTATGGTGCGCAAATCATAACCGTCCTCCAACAAGTGGGTGGCGAAAGAGTGACGAAGGGTATGCGCGGTAGCGCGCTTGCGGATTCCTGATTGTCGCAACGCCTGGCGCACCGCCTTACGCAGAACAGTTTCGTGTAAGTGGTGGCGCTTCAGCTCACCGGTGTCCGGATCCGGGGCGACCTCTCTGGCGGGAAACAGGTACCACCAGTTGAGCTCCTTGGGCGCATTGGGGTATTTGCGGGCCAGCGCATAAGACAGCGAGACGCCACCCATACCCCGCTCGATATCACGTTGGCGCTCTTTCTCCACCACTATGAGTTGTTCCTTGATGGCGGGGATGAGCTTGTGCGGCAACAGGGTTCGGCGGTCTTTCCCACCTTTTCCGGCGCGCACCATGATCTCGCCGTAATTGAGGTCGATGTCCTGAACGCGCAAGCGGCAGCATTCGATCGAGCGTAACCCGGCTCCATACAGGAGCTCGGCCATGAGTCGATACTTGCCGCTCATCTCCTGAAATAGGCGGTGCACTTCATCCCGCGACAGTACCACCGGGAGGCGATGTTTTTCCTTCGCGCGGACGGCATGTTGGACCATTCCAATATCCTTGCCGAGTAACTGCTTGTACAGGAACAGCAGGGCGTTCAACGCCTGGTTCTGGGTGGACGGCGATACGTGCCGCTCCACCGCCAGATGAGTGAGGAACGCATCGATGTGAGCGGCATCTAATTCCGCCGGATGGCGCTTTTGGTGAAATATGATGTAGCGGCGTATCCAGTGGGCGTATGATTTTTCGGTTTTGGGACTATAGCCCAAACGGCGAATGGCATCATGAAGTTGCGCGAGCAATCGCTTCCTTTGCGGCATGACCATCTCCCTGTGCGCGATTCCAATATACTTCCCTTGACAAGGTATCAAGGGTGCGGTCTCTTTTCAACCTGCCATCAGTCAACAAGTTAGGGATGATACTTCGTACTCCGTCAATGCGCACCACTATAGAATATCGCGCCCGGACGCGTGTTATCCAACCGATAAATACGCAAACCGTGCGCGTTTATCCAATCCAATCACCCGACGAAAGCGTAGTAAGCCCTTGTTTGGTGAAAAATATCCTATAATTTCATGCATGCTCGTTTATTTAAATGAGAGGGCCGGTAAGGTCCTCTCATTCAATAGTTAGGTGTGTGAATGGAATTGAACTTAAATTGGCCTAAAGGCGTGCGAGTTCTGTTTCTACTTAGCGCACTAATGTTAGCGGGCTGTTTTCCTACGCTCGATATAACCCCGGAGGAAGTTGAAGAGAAGATTAATTCTACACTTAAGCCCGGAGATAGTGCGGAAAAAATAGAGGCGTATTTTGAAAAGGAAGGTCTAGGGTCGTCATACGATAGGTTCTTAAACAGGTACCAAAGTATCATTCGACATCCGGAATCCAATTTTCATGCGATAACGATTTATGTATATGTGGATGAGAACAAGAGATTCATTAGAATACAAGCAGACGACGTTTACGCATTTTTGTAACACACCTAACAATGCGCCGAAGCGGGACGGCTTCGCCGCCGCTTAGCTTAGACGTTATGTTGCAAGAGCTCAGTATACCCTGGATAGAACTAGGTTTTAGGTCTGCAGCCGGTCTTGTCGGTTTAACGGCGGTGAGCGTCGTTTATGTGTGGGCATTGCTTTGGATTGGCCGGTGTCTCGGTGGCACAGCGAAGACGGCCCTGGCCTTCGTTATTTACCTTGCAATGGTCATCGTCATTGCCGTTGTGTTCGCGGTCATCCTCACTGCAGCGAAGGATGTCTCCGTCCGGCAGAGCGGGCCCTACCTTGCGGTCGTAATTTGCGCGTGGATCGCTACCGTAGTGCCAGGTTTCATCTATATCTTTCGTGTCAAACTGTCCGTGCTGCAGCGTGTTGGGTTCTTCCGGCCGGGAGGTTCAAAGCATGCAACATAACAAGCGCGTTGAGTTCGCCCACCTTTGCGGCGGGCTCGGACCTCGCTTACGCTCGGCCTCTCACGCTTAACGTTAGAGATCCGCCTAAGTGAGTTTCAGGAAGATAACAAGTATAGTTATTCAGATTATTGCCATCACAGCTGTTCTTGGTGTCGTGTTTGTTTCAAAGCTCTATCAGAACATTGCGGTGGGCCCAATGACTGATGAACGTGCATTTTCAGCCCAAAATATTATCGATACAGCATTAATATTGATTGGTGTCTCTGCGGTCGTCATCCCGATACACATCGTGTGGGAACGCTTGAAGGACAGAAACAAGTAATTGATACGGATCTCTAACAAGGCGCTCCAGGCGGACATAGTCAATCTGTCATGCCTTTTGCTGTCGCAAAAGCCACGCCAGCTTGCCTTTGCCGCAGAGCTAAATCGTTAGGCGTCAAGTGAGAACGTTCCTTTTACTATTTGCGGTCTGGATATCCAATAGTGTTTACGGAGACTGCGGTGAGTCTGCCTCGCTCGACGAAATACGCAACTCCGGGAAGCACACGGTTACCGGGCCTCTGGCAGTATTTCAGCTTGAAGAACAGCACATGGTTGAGATCAGAGAAACTGGGGAATTCGTGCCTTTTGGGTACGTGAACAATGAATGGGAACGGCTAAAACTCATGATGCAGGAGGGAGACACGATTTATCATGTTGAGTATCGCGAAGGCAGATTTCGCACAACTGAACACGTTTTGTTGCACAAAGGGTGTATCGTATTTTGGATACGCGAAAGCATCACGTGATTCCCAATCTGACGCCTAACAAGTCGCCGCAGTCGGACGGCTTCGCCGCCGCTGGCCTCAGACGTTAGAACTACACGGCTCACTTTTCATCGTATGAAAAACTTGGTCATTGTGATTGGTGTCGTGCTGCTGGGATGGATTGGTTACTCCGAGTATCGAGGCTACAAACTGGGTGCCGAAGTGCGAGATACCGATCCCTCGTATTCGACTATGGTTTCTGGTTTCGAATGTGACGGGAGAACACACTGTTCCGAGATGACGTCTTGCGCAGAGGCGAGGTATTTCATTCAACATTGCCCGAACACGAAGATGGACGGAGACCACGATGGTATACCGTGCGAAAGGCAATGGTGTTACTAGCTAGCGTTTGAAATGAGTAGTTCTAACAAATCGTTCAACCGGACACCTTGCTCGCTACGCTATGCGCTATTTTCGCGCAACTCGCCTTTCGGTGCCGGTTAACTCAAACGTTAGAAGGCACTGAAACATCGACGAAGAAAATACAATGGTCGAATGTAATGAGCATGGAATGCAACAAGCAACATTTGTGTGCCAGCATGTCATCCAGAGTTTGCGGGACAATATCCCAAGGGGATTTTGGTCTGCTGAAGAAAGCCCGGAGAACCCCAGACCCGACTCCTGGTGTGCTGAGTGTGAAGAGTTGGTGAATTCTGTGGGCGAATGGGATGATGAAACCGAAGCGTTTGCAGGCGTCACACTATTGTGTGGGGCGTGTTACGACCGAGCAAAGGAAATGAATGCAGGTCAGAAAAATAAATGGTGGCAGATACGGAGTTGATGCCTTCTAACAAGAGCATGCAGTCGGACCAAAGTGCTCGCTACGCGCGCACTTTGGCCGCTGCTGCAAGGCGTTAGGCATCAAAGATGGAAATCGGTGTGTGTCAGACGTGCGGGGAGACCCATGACGAACTTGCTTTCGCGGTTCCAGTAAGGCTGCCTACCCTTGCAATGACTATCTCGCATACTGAGAGAGAATCACGAGTCTGGTCGAACGGTGAACTTTGTGTTATCGATGATAGAAGATTCTACTTGTACGGGGCGATAGAGATTCCTATACACAATCACTCAGAAACTTTCGTCTGGGGCGCATGGGTCGAACTTATTGAGAACGACTTTTTCGCGTATCAAGACTTGCTCGAGGTTGAGGGCCGAGAGTCAAATCCTCCCTTCAAGGCTAGACTCGGAACGGACATTGCTTTCTATGAACCAACATTGGATTTACCGCTCATTGTGGAGATCATGCCCTGTGGAGAACGACCGGTGTTTCGTCTTACCGCGGGCACCCATACTTTAATTTCGGACCAAACTAATGGAATCGGTCCGGCTAGAATTGAGGAAATCAAGGAATGGTTGTCAGCTTTGAATGCTGGTAGTGATGCCTAACAAGGCCATGAACCCTCGCCCACTCCGTGGGCTGGACCTTCGCCACTACGCGGCTCAGGCCGGTTATGGCGTGCGTTAGGTAGCACGTCATGCGCCAGAGAAATCGTTCAGTCCTACTTCTCGCGGCGTTTTTCTGCAGCTGTGGTTTCATAGAGCAACCGTCCCGATACTTTGAATTCTATGATGTATCGCTGCACGAAGGCATGTGGATCCCGAAAATATTTCCGCACGACATCACGGAGATTCACGAGCAACATGTTATTGATACCAACGAAGTTTGGATGCGCTTCAGATTAGGGGAGACCCCGCTTCAGCCGAGCGAGTACGGGTATGAGCTCATTCAACGCGAGGAAGTTGAGGCGCCATACCGTTTACCGACAAGTGCTCCTTGGAAGCATCGGTGGTGGCCAGAGACCTTCTCGGAGAGTTTCCGCTTCTACAGAGGTTCGCATCTTGGAGCCGTCGCGTTCCTTGCGCTGGGCGAAGAAGGTATTGTGTATTGGTGGGTGCGGGCAACCTAACAATCGTATATGGAGCAGACAGTCAAAGTTGGCGTTTTCCTTGCAGTAAGAGGAAAAGCAAGGCGCACGCCAATCTTGCCTGCAGCTCATCCTTGGCGTTATGAGGCTGTAGACGCGTAAATACACTATAAATATAATGTAGTCCATGGCGCGTATCCGGTTTGAGTGGGATGAGTCGAAGAATCGTGCGAACAAACGTAAACATCGCGTCTCGTTTGAAGAAGCTCAGACCGTGTTCTGGGATGAGAACGCTAGATTAATTGACGATCCAGATCATTCGAAAAGCGAAGATCGATTCATTCTTATGGGGCTAAGCAACAATTTACGAGTTCTAGTGGTATCCCATACATACCGGAAAAGCGAATCGGTAATAAGGATTATCTCTGCACGGAGGGCGAATCGGTGAGAGCAGGACTTCTATCGAAGTAAGGTGTGAAGATGAGAAAAGAATATGATTTTTCTAAGTCTCGAAAGAACCCCTATGCAAAGGCCCTTAAGAAGCAAATCACTATTCGAATCGAGGAACCGACGATCGATTACTTTAAGGACCTGTCGGAAGAAATGGGTATTCCATATCAGAGTTTGATTAATCTCTACCTTAGAGATTGTGCACAATCCAAACGGAAGCTGTCCTTGCATTGGAAGAATGCCTCATAACAAATCGCTCCAGCCGGACAAAGTCAATCTGTCATGCCTTTTGCTTTCGCAAAAGCCACGCCAGCTTGCCTTTGCCGCTAAGCTAGATCGTTAGGGAGCAAACTCCAATGGGTCGTTTCGTTTTGGTCGTATTGCTGTTTCAATGCGTTTGCGCTGGAGAGGCCATTGCGTGCAGTCCGCCGCCACCGCTGTCTGTTGTTGAAGGCCCAAATGGCACTTTAGTTCCATACCAGAATCCCTCGTTCTACGCGTTCCTTGGGAAGGTGGTTGGCCATACCCGAAATGGGCAAGGGGTTCCGGCGCTGTCGGTTGCAGTTCTTGATGCCTGGACAACACGACAAAGAATTGGCGAAGTGGTCATCATTGCCGTTCAACAATGGCAGGGTTGTGGGTTGGAAAAAGCTATGGGCGAGCCATTTCAGCCCCAAGCCTATCCGCTGGGCACAAGGCTACGTATAGTATCGCGAGATTCAACAATGTTCACATGGGATGTTAGGAATGGAATTTCGGTGCTCGGTGTTGCTCCCTAACCAATCGTTCAACCTGGCGCGCCACTCGCGGCGCGTTTCGAAATTCTCGCGCCGCTCGTCAAAGGCGCGCGCAGGTTAACTCCAACGTTAGCTGCTCAACAAGGATTACCCGTAATGCCAAAGGTGAACGTAGAACTTAACTTCTTCTACATGCACTACAACGATGCAAAGAAGTTTGCTGAGTGGGCATTTAAAAGACGGAATGGTGATGTAAACCCTAGTATCTATGTGAGGCACGCGATTATTTCGGTGGTATTCGCCAGCGAGGCTCTGATTAACCGGGTGCTCGCAGAGTTCGCTGCTGATCCCAAGGTAGCGGAGATACTTGAAAAGGCAACAATACTCGACAAATGGTATCTGGCCCCAATTCTCTGTTCTGGAAATGTGAAGCCCGAGTCATTCGATGTAGGGGCTGAGCCATACCAGAGTTTTAAGGAACTAATTAAAATCCGAAACTGGTTAGCTCATCCACAGGTCGAAACCTTTCTTAAAGCGGAAGTGGACCCTAGGTCAAGTATCAGCGTTGCCACTGGCGAAGAGTATCCATGGCTGGAGATGCTAAAGGGGGAACAATGGCCACAAACAGAATTTCCGAAAAACCCATTTGAAGTCAGCTATAGCCACGCTGATGCAGCGCTCAAGATACTTGACGCAATGATAGAAGCCCTTTCAGAACGCCTATCTGGCCAGATGCACGACGGATGGCTAGACCTTATTACAGTTAAGGACGATGAAGGGTTACATCAGTACAAAGCACCAGTTTTCACAATTTGGAGTGGTTACGGTGGTTCGAGCAGCTAACAAGGAGCGCAACCCGGACGGCTTCGCCGCCGGTTCGCTTTGGCATTAGCAGTACTAAAAGAATTTGATCATGAGAAGATGGTTCATTCTAGTTTCGGTACTTCTATACTGGCCTTACGCGGTATTTGGAGGTGGAATTTCCTCAATTGAGAATGCTAAAGCGATTGCGGAAGAGGCAATGGCCGCATTCGGTCGAGAAGATTTCGATTCAGGTTATGGCCTATTGAAGCCTTACTGGCCTATACCGGTCGTGGAAATCGACAACGTAATTAATCAAACAAAGATTCAGTGGCCGATCGTGCAACAGCGCTTTGGAAAACCTATTGGCAGTGAGTTCGTGAAAGAAGAAAAGGCTGGCGCTTCATTTGTTCGCCTCACTTATCTGCAAAAATTTGAAAAGCATGCGGTTCGTTGGCTTTTCGTATTCTATAAGCCAAAGGAAGAGTGGCTGATCAACACCGTAACATTTGATGATCAAGTGGGGCGGCTGTTTTGAGGTGCCGCACTGCTATCAATTCGGTCAAGTCGCTCGCTGCGCTCGCTCGGACGTCCCGCACTCCGCGCCTTGTTGCGCATACCTTCGGCATTGTTGCGCAAACGGCGCTCCGTACGGACCACCGCTTACCTCGGCGTTAGGCCCATGTTTAGAGGCGCGCTCTTACTCTCTCTGGTCTGCTTGTCTGGTTGCGTCCCAATGGTTGCATCAGTTTACGAGCCTACGGAGCGGCGAAATGTGGACAAGGATTCATTCTGCGGCTGGCCTAGCATCACAACACCACTTCTCTCCACTGACTCAGTTGACATCAGCATTGCCACCGTTCCTTCATCAGGAATAGGTGTAAGCCAGCTAATCGCAAACATATCCGCTGACACTACGGTGACCTTCAGAGACCAAAAGCTAAGAATAGAAAGCCCAGAACTTGCCAGCCCCGTGTATTCGCAGTTCGGCATCTATAACAGAGGCGTCTATGGGCCCATCGGCGTTTTGAAGGGCCCTGTCAATCAGTTCTTCTTTATCCAGGGTATCAACAATATTCGCCCAAAAAATATTGAGGTAACTTTGCCAGAAATCGAGATCAACGGTCGAGCGATCCAACCCTCGCCCGTGAGATTTACTCTTAGCCAAAAACCAGTGTTGGCCGGGTTATGTCAGTAATGGGCCTAACAATCATTCCAGCGGACGGCCGCAAGCGGCGTCCGCTGAATTCAAACGTTAGCGCTCAATTCAAAATGAACAGACGCACTATTATTATTATTTTAATCGGCCTCTTGGCCAGTCCTAAAATTGCATTAGCTTTTGATCCGGAGGCCGAAGGTACAATTATTTTATTTAGTCATGCCTGCTTGAAACTGTATCCCGCCGGTAACAGCGCTATAGATTCGTGGCTGGCAAATCCAGGTATCGAACAGTTACCAAAGGCGGAAGCAACGAAATTCACTCGCACCAGACAAAGCCGGGCATTTTCGATAAACAGTGTAAAACGGTATATTCTGGCTTTGGAAGATGACAATTTATGCACCGTATTTGCCGAAGGCGTTAATCGAAAGAACGTATTTTCCACATGGGAGTTGGTTCGTAAGGGCTTGGCTTCGGATGGAGTTTTAGAAAAAGTAGAGGAAAAAATATCGGGTATATCAGAATCACGGCACTATTCTTACTCTGACAAATCCGAAAAATTAATAATGAGAATCACAATAACTACAAAAGATTCAAAGGCCGAAGAAACAGATTTCGCCCTAAGTGTTGTTTCTTCAATGAGAGAGAAAAACAAGTGAGCGCTAACAAGGCACTGCAGCAGGCCTGCCTAAAAAGGCAGGCCGCTGACTTTGGGCGTTAAGAATTATGATACGACAGGTGATATCCCGAATAAATGTATGGATGCTATATGCGTTGCTAGGTGTGCCGTTTTTTGCAATTCGTGCAACGGTCGCGACTCGTTGGCTGCACCTGGAAATTGCCTTTTATATCTTATCGATCGTGATTGGCGGATACCTCGCTGAGAAATACGGGCCCCCGAAGGAGTGTTGGAAAGCGTGGGTAGTAGGGGGGTTCTTCGGTGTTGTCGGGTTCAACCTGGCAATGATCGCCGGCGCTTGGTTGGCGTCAGATCCGCAGAAACTGGCAGCACCGATCCATTTGGAGCTGCAACACCACTGGGAAGAACATGGTGAGTTTCCATCCACACTCGAATCCTTGAAATTTAGGTTGCCGATTACTCGCTACGGCTCATTTCACTACGAACCGGCTGAGAATAGTTATCATCTTAGGCTAGGAGAATATGGGGTCGATGCCATCGAAGCCACGTGGGATTGTGGGCCAACGCAATGCGATTACTATCTTGAAAGTTAAATTCTTAACAAGCGCTCTCAGCGAGACGCTCGTTCCTCGCGCCGCTGAGGCTAAACGTTATATGTCATGAAGTCCGAGTTTATAGTTTCTTGCACAGACTACCGACGGCTTCGAGATCGCGCCTTCCGGGCGCAGAGGAAGAATCAGTCTGAGGTCTGCGGAGCCCTCGTGCAATCGGGTGCTCGAAGGCTTCAACTGTATTTTCTAAAGAACCGTTCCAAAGTACCGGGCGCGTTCGAGGTGGATGGGCAAGAACTGACTGAATTACGCCTTGGGTTTCGTGGATCGGGTAAGCGTGTTGCGGGACTGTTCCATTCGCATCCAATTAGCGAGGCCGTGCCTGGGGCCCGAGACGTGTGCGAAGCACCAGTAAATAGTTTGATGCTTATTTATGACGTCTGTGGATGCGAGGCCAGACTCTACCGTGTAGCCGGTCCAATGGAAAGAAAGCGAGTAGTACCGCAGGAGCTTAGATATGCTGACATATAACAATCGCGTAGAGGCGGACGCAGTGAACCTGCACCGCTCACGCTGAGCGTTAGCTGCAAAAAGATGACTCCAGCACCTGCAAGACTGACGGGTAGAGATAAAGAAGCTTCGGCAATTCAAATTGCTGATAAGGCGTCTGCTCTCGGTCGCCTTATGCTTGGGGAGTTTGACAGTTGGGAGGGCTACCTAAAGCCCGCTACAACAGATTATGCCAGCTTGCCCCGAAAGCAATTAAAGGCGGGACATGCTGACGTAAGAAAAAGATTGCAGAAAGAAATCGATGCGTTTTATTCACGCAATTTCGTGCACATCAGCGACGACTCGATATTAAAACTCTATGAAGATATTGTGTCTGCTCGCGGACTTGAATCGCCATTGAACGAATTCGAAGAGAAATACGGCAAGATAAAAAGAGAAGTATTAAAGGGGAATCCAGCGCATTTGACTGTGAGTGTAACTCTGTGGGGCTTGAAGTTTCTGTTTCCGGAAGATTTGCTTTCGAAAGATATTGTTTCAGCGTTAGGGCTCATGAGCGAGTCAAGGGATAGGATAAAGGAATACGAATCACAACAACATCGCTCTTTAAAAAACAAGACCGCTGAATTTCTCCCATATATCAGGCGAATTGAGTTTGCGCAGAGGGCAGTTGTCTTGGCATGTTTCAACCTAATGGAGGCTTATCTTAACGGATTGGCATGGGATTACTGTCAATCGAACGATTTGTCCTCATTATCCAATCGAAAGGTCAAACTATTAACAGATACATCAACTGCTTCAATCAGAGATAAGCTAAGGAAGTATCCAGCGATCATGGTTGGTCGTGATGATATAGAGATTAATGGCGTGAGTGACTTTCTAGATATCATTAAGCCATTCAGAGATTCTTTGGTCCATCCCTCACCTTTCTCTGCACCAGAGAAATTTGGCGGGTATCAAAAGTTAAAAAAGCTATACGAGCTAGACTACCATGTATCAATAATGGCAGTTGCTTCAACTGTTCTCGTAATAAAAAGCATTTTTCAGCTTTTAGAGCGCTCGAATGAATCGCCTAAGTGGCTAAATAAAATCGAAGATTGGCTGTCTGAGCATGGTGCAGAAAGCAGCTAACAAGGCCGTAAACTCGGACGTTTTCGTTCGCTGCGCTCACACAAATGCGCCGGTTACGGCTCGCGTTAGCTGTCGCAACGAGGCAGATGAGTAAGATCAGACACCCAAGGGAGAAGAACCGCGTAAGCCTCGAAAGGGATCACAGGACATTCCCGTTGGAGGGGAGTAAGACATTTCGAAAGGCATGGCGCGATCTCAAGGCTTGGGAAAACCACCGCTTTCGCAAGCGCTCGAAGGAAGCGCTTAGAGATTCCGCCGAGTTGAGGAAGTCGGTCGACCCAAGCGGAATTTGGAAAAGTTTGGTGTGACAACGTTGCGACGTTCCATCGCGGTGAAGCGCGACAAGACAAGCCTTCGTTGGCGGTTTTGGCGATATGAGCGCTAAGCGCCAGCTAACAATTCACTTCAGCCGACAGCCTGCTTTGCGGGCTGCAGCTGAGTTCGGACAGGGGGCTCATTGGTTCTTCTCATCGTGACTGATTGGCCTGGTCCAAGGTCCGTTGAGTGCTGTCCGCCAGCGATCGAGCTTGCCCAGTGGTTTGAGCATGCGCGTGACTGTCAACCAGTATCGATACCGAGTCCAGTCTCTGAACTTGTCGGTGTGGTGCGCTAAATACCATCTCACGTGTTTCTGCTGCCACTGCCACGGACCCACGTGCCATCGATACCAGATCTCGTGAGCAATACGTGCCGCGCGCTGGCATTCGCTGGCGACCGTGCCGGGGTGGCCTTTGACCGATCGTTTGAGCAGTTGGACCGCCATGCGGCCGGCTTCGCGTGCGCTTGTCGGCGTGCTCACTTCGATGACCCGACGTACGCAGCGAGCACATCGATCCGCTCGTGACCGAGTTCCTGCGATAGCGTTTTCCGGGCTGCGCGATCGAGGGTCTTGTCTGCGGTTCGAACGCCCGCGACCGCAGGGGCCGGTGCGTGGGTGAGTTGCCGGTACCGGTCGCAGGCATAGGCGGCCCGCAGATCGCGCAGCGTACCCAAGACCAAGGGATTTGCCACTGCCCGCCAGGCTTTCGACACGTACGAAAGCCACTGGGCCAGAGAAAGATGATCGGGGATTAACTTGGATCCCTCGCCGGCTGCTTTAACTGCCAGATCGATGGCCGCTTTGGCGGGATCGGGAATCGGCACCCAGCGATCGACCGACCTGCCGCGGCCGCCTTTGGTGCCGGCGATGATATTGACGCGACCCAACTGCGAGGCTTGGTCGCGTGCGAGATTTAGGTCTAAGAGGGCGGCTTCCCGCCGCCGCAAACCCAACTCCCGACACAGGAGAGCCGTCGCCGCGACCCGCGCTCTGTCATTGGCGATCAATTGGGCCACCGCCTCTTGGACCGGTCTTCGGTCCAGTCCGCCGGGCGGCGAGGTGCGGACGCTCGAGCGTTTGCCCAGAACAGCGCCGGGCTTGATCCAGATCGCGCGATCGCCGCGTAGGGATTCCAGCGCCACATTCACCGAGGTCACGATATTCTTTGCATACGCCACGCTCAGGCTCGCTTTCGTCTGCTGCGCCAGGTGATCCGTAAACTGGGCCAGCTCCGTGCGGGTGATTTGCCGGGCATCGCGAATCCCCCGATCTTTGAGCCAGACACAAAACTTGCGCCAGCGTGCCGCGTGACTCGAGACCGTGCCGTGGTGTCCACCCCCGAACGCGGCGCGCAGTGCCTGCTTGCCCGCCCAGTCCATTCGCTTACCCCAGCCGAAGTTGCGTCTGCCGCCGACCTTATGCATCGCTCCTTTAGTAGTGTGTGCTCGCAGCCACGCTCTGCCCCGGAAGTCTGTTGAGTGTTAAACCGGATTGACCGCCGGTCGCGGTGTGACTACGTAAAAATGGCAATTGCCATTTATTTTTGTTGACGTGGGTCTGAGCCACGGCACTCCTGGACCGAGCCAGGGCCCGGCGGGGCGAGCGCTGGCGCTGATCTTCGTTATGAGACCGGCGCCGGCTCAGGCGTCAGGTTTCGAGTTTGCATGCAGTCTGGCGCAGCAACTCGTTGATTGGCAGGCCGATTGCTGGCCCGGTCGTCGCCTGTCTCTATGCAGCACGGCAGCCATAGAGACAGGCGGGGCGGGATGCCGGCCCAGTTAAGCACGACATCGTCGTGTCGGCTGGACCATGCATGCGGGGGATTCCGGTCGCTTTCGGCAGAGGCCGCAAGTTGCCGGGATCGAAATCGATCGAACCCGGTGTATCGGTCCGATCAGTCGGGTGCCGCTGAGCCCGGAGGCGGTGCTCTTTAGAAGCGGCCGAGCACCAGGGTGCCAACTGGGTGTTGGCGGGGGCTGGTGTTACCAGCGTTTGAAACGGTGTAACGTCGTTTGCCATGGTCGGTGTTTATCAAGCCGCGACTGGATCACCCGTCGGCGGTGGATCGGCCCTCCCCGCCGGGGGTGGGGTCACCAGCTTGAAATACGCACCGCCGTGGCCGTCGGAATAGGCGATCTCCAAAATCCCGATGCGGTGCAGATGGCGCAGATAGTGGCGGCAGCGGTTTAACGATCGGCCGAGCACAAACGCCATTTCGCTGAGATCGATATGGCCGCGCCCATCGGCCGCCGCAACCCGGCTCAGGCACAGCGCAAAAAGACACTCGCTGGCGCCGATGTAGCCGCACTTGAAAAAAAGCAGCGGTAAATCGAACACCGCGGGATTCACCGACCCGTTAGCGCTCATTCCCGGGGCCTTCGCGGTTCTCGTTTAGGCGTCGCGTCAACTCCGTGGCATCGAGGACGAGGGCTTCGGCTACGGTCAGGGCGGAATAAAAAACGCGGCGCCCGAAACGGAGCTTGTTGTGCCGCAGGTAAAGCACGTTGGGTTCACGCCCGCGACGCATGGTGTTGCCCAGGCTCTCGGGTGAGGTACTCAGCGCGTCTGCGACGTCGTCGCGCCGCAGCAGCGGTCCGTATGCCTCAATCAGGGCTCGATTCATTGCTTGCAACGATTTACTGGTTTCACTATTCATCAATGGATTCCTTCCAGGTCCCAACGGTTTCGATGGCGACGGAGCAGGGGGACCTGGATGGAAATCTGCTAACTCGTCGCCGAGCGAATGTTTTGATTTGCGCACATAGCCGATACCTCCTCGGGATCGGTGAAGATGTGTAAAACGCGACACTGATAACAGTGCACGCGAGTCCATCGCGACAGAAAAGTCCTACCTATAGGGAGGGTTCGGTCTTCGATCGACAAAGTAAGAACGCCGGTCTCCCGACATCGACGTCGGGAGACCCCAGCGCAACTTGGGATTGAACTGTAATCAGCTGACTACAAGAATCGGGGAATAGCGTAAGCCCGACACGCAGCCGCAGAATAATGACTGCGCTGGCGAGCTGCTATACCTGGAAGGTTGAGAACACGCTTTCCAGGTCTCTATCGCTGCATGTTGCGACACGGGCCCGGATAAGCTTTTGTGGAGGATGAACACATGACCGTAAGGTCACCGCACCTGTTTCAGTGCTCGAGCAAGGTGCTTTGTAGGGGTGATTTTAACGGGGTTTTGAGTTGCTGACAAACATCGGGTGTGAGTTCACCGATTTTTCGGTGATGTTTGCTCGAGTTTCCTTGCGTTTGCATACAGCGGACTCAAAAGGGGCCCCCACAACTGCGCCAGCTCCGCATGGCACGCCATAACAAGAATTCGTGGTCACGCTTCATACTGCGTTAATGCATCCTCCAACGCAGTAATCAGTGGTGGTAAGTCATGCTGTACGGTTTGCCAAAGGATATCGAGATTGATATCGAAGTAGGCGTGAATCAGACGGTGACGCATCCCGACCATATCCGCCCACGGTATATCCCGGAAAAGGCTTGATTGCCTTTACCCGAATACGAGCATCCTGTCATCATCCAGGTCGACTCGATCTTTGCCTTTGGCAAAAAGGATGGCTTCGCGCGACGCATCCCGCATATGACGGAGCCGGATGCCATCATCCTTGCGCATATTGCAGATCCGCTTCTTGCAGTACCGTGTTCCGAAAATATCTGCTCAGATCCTCTGCTGTCCGCAGATCCACCCTGCGCGCACCGAATAGCTGAGACAATTCCCGTTCCATACGCGCGACCCCGAAGAGTCCAGGTACGTGGCCCGGCTCGAATTCAACGAGTACGTCGATGTCGCTTTCCGGGCTGAAATCACTGCGCAAGACCGAGCCGAACAGAGAGAACCGTCGAATATGGTTCTGCCGACAAAACTGTGCGATCTGCTGCTTGTCAATGGAGATTTGTGTAGTCATTACCGCATCACCACAACTAAAGCGATAACATTGTTAGAGGGTCAATCCTCATGTCTATTCTAGAAGAAACCACGGACTGAGCACACTCGAAGTTTTGGAGCGTGCTTGAAACCTTACCTGAGACTACCTGAACAAAAGTAAAGTCCGTCCCTTTCGTTATTTGCCGACTTGGTCAAGTCTCGATACGAGGTCTTCGGCACGCAAATGCGTATAGCGCTTTAGCATCTGCATGCTCTTGTGTCCGCTGATGGCGGCCACTTCCTGATCGTTCAATCCCGCCTCGACCAAGCGGCTTACCGCCTCATGGCGCAGATCATGAAACCGCAGGCCTTTGATCTTTGCGCTGCGCAACGCATGAAACCAGGCCGGCTTGAAGGTATACGGTCGGCGCTCGCCATCCCTGCCGGGGTCACCGAAGAAGATGAGTGGCGTATCAATAGGGCGGATGGGATGGCTCAGTGCTTCTCGCAGTACACCCGCCGCCTGTTTCGTGAGAGGCACGGTGCGGGCCGACCCGTTCTTGGTTTCGGTCAGCTTGATGATGCGTCGTTTGAGGTCCACTTGATCGCGTGTCAAGGACTCGATCTCTCCCTGGCGCATGCCCGTGTGTATTGCCAGGCGGACAATCCAGCCGAGCATCGGGTTCGAATGGGCGTCGCAGGCCTCGAGAAGCCGCTTCTCTTCGGAAGGTTTCAGACGGCGGTTTCGTCCCGCGGCCGGTGCCGGTTTACGTACCATGGAGACCGGGTTGCCCAAAAGGCCGAGACGCCACTCGCGGATCGCAACCGTATACAGATGGGACAGCAGGGCAAGTTCGAGTCGGACACTCGTTACCGATTTGCCCTCGCGGAGTCGTTTGTCACGGTACTGGCCGATGCGCTCCGGGGTAAGTGCCGTCAGACTGTATTGGCCAAGATGGTTTGCCAAAACTTTTGCGCGCCGCCGTTCGGATAGCGCGGTGGATGGCTTTTTGGTTGGCGTGACTTCGGCCAGGTAACGGTCCAACGCCGCGTTCAGGTTATATCGGTGCGAGCTGGCGCGATCGATGAACACCCCGCGCACCATTTCATCTTCCACCTGACGCGCCCAATCCGTTGCGTCCCGTTTGACGCGAAACGTTTTCGTCTTGGTCGGCCAGCCCGTTTTGCGAACGATGGCCTTCCAGCTACCGGCGGAGGTTCTAGTGATCGTGGCCACAAAGTACAGGGCGATTCACAACTGTACCTTTAGTGTACCTTTTGGGGATTGGACTGGCTACAGCTTCTCGTAAGCCCTTGATTTATTGGTGGGCCCGGAAGGACTCGAACCTTCGACCAATGGATTATGAGTCCACTGCTCTAACCAACTGAGCTACAGGCCCGGTCACGGCATTATAAGTAAAAAAAGCCGCGGCGGTACCGCGGCTTTCGGTTCTTGGCGTCGAGCGTCGAGCGCGTTTACCCGTTCTGTTCCAGGAAACTCCGCAGGTGTTCGGAGCGCGACGGATGGCGTAACTTACGCAGTGCCTTGGCCTCGATCTGACGAATCCGCTCGCGCGTCACGTCGAACTGTTTACCGACCTCTTCGAGTGTGTGGTCGGTGTTCATGCCGATACCGAAACGCATACGCAGCACTTTGGCTTCGCGCGGCGTTAGGGTATTCAGGATTTCCTGAGTGGCGTCCATGAGCCCCGCACCGGTGGCCGCATCCATGGGCGCGACGACGTTCTTGTCTTCGATAAAGTCGCCGAGGTGCGAGTCCTCGTCGTCGCCGATCGGCGTTTCCATGGAAATCGGTTCCTTGGCGATCTTCAGCACCTTCCGAATCTTCTCCTCGGGCATATCCATGCGCTCGGCAAGCTCCTCGGGCAGCGCCTCGCGCCCCTTCTCCTGCAGGATCTGCCGGGAAATACGATTCAGCTTGTTGATTGTCTCGATCATGTGCACGGGAATACGAATCGTACGCGCCTGGTCGGCGATCGAGCGCGTGATCGCCTGGCGGATCCACCAGGTGGCGTAGGTCGAGAATTTGTAGCCGCGCCGGTACTCGAACTTGTCCACTGCTTTCATCAGACCGATGTTGCCCTCCTGGATCAGATCCAGGAATTGCAGACCGCGGTTGGTGTACTTCTTGGCGATGGAAATCACCAGCCGCAGGTTGGCCTCGACCATTTCCTTCTTGGCGCGGCGCGCTTTGGCCTCGCCAATCGACATGCGCCGGTTGATCTCCTTCAGTTCCCCGATCGGTATGCCGATGAACTGTTCCAACTGAATCAATTTCTGTTGATTGGCGTGAAACTCGTCCTCGCGGTTACGCAGCGTCTCCACATGATCGCCTGCGGCTTCGGCGAGTTTCGTGAACAGGTCGGGACTGGTTTCGTTGCTGATGAAGATCTTGATGAACGTTTTGCGCGGCATGCGCGCTCCGCGCACGCACAAGTCCATGATCGCCTTTTCGCGTTCCCGCGCCTGATCGACGAGATCGCGCACCTGCTCCCAGAGCGCATCGACCTGCTTGGGTACGAACTTGATTTCCATCACCTCGGCGGTGAGCTTGTTCTGCAGTTTGCGCGCACGATCGCTGCCGATACCGTGTTTTTCGATGGCGCGCACCAGGCTCGCGTAGTTCTTGCGGATGCGCTGGAACCGTTCGCGGGCTTCCTCGGGGTCGGGTCCGAGATCTTCCTCGGCGGATCCTTCGTCATCGTCGTCATCACTGCTGACGCGGGCCTGGGGCACCGGGATCGGGGCTTCCACGGCGTTGGGATCGATGAAGTCGACGACCAGATCGGTGAGACGCGTCTCGCCGGATTCGATCTGTTCCGCGATGCGCAGGATTTCGGCGATCGTCACCGGACAGGTCGCCACCGCCTCGGTGCACTGGCGAATTCCGTCCTCGATGCGTTTCGCCAACTCGATCTCGTCTTTGCGCGTGAGCAAATCGACGGTGCCCATTTCGCGCATGTACATGCGCACCGGATCCGTGGTACGGCCGAATTCGCTTTCTACCGCGGTCGTCAGCACCGCTTCGGTGTCGTCGTCATCATCGTCATCCGCCGAGTCTTCCTTGAGGAGTAGACTGTCCGGGTCGGGGGGCTTGTCGTAGACAAAGATGCCCATGTCGTTGATCATGTTCACGACCGCCTCGATCTGATCGGTGTCGTGCATGTCTTCGGGCAGATGATCGTTGATCTCGCGGTAGGTCAGAAACCCCTGCTCCTTCCCCTTGAGAATCAGTTTTTTCAACTCGGATTGTTTGGTCTGAGAATCCATATGCGCTGGTCAGGACGCCCCAAATTTGCCAAAAATAACAAAACAGTATAACAGAATTTGCACCCTAAAACCCGCTTTTTGCGGGTCATCCGCGTTCGTCCACTCGGCGCAAAAGCGCCTTCAGTTCCGATTTTTCCGCTTCGGACAGGTCCGTGGAGCGGGATTTCGCCAGTAGCGCGTCGGTGCGCTGCTCACGGAGACGCTCACCGAGCCTGGCCACCAGGGCGCGAAATTCCTCTTCGATCTGGTCCTCTTCTATCAGGTGGTCCCAGACCGCGAGTTTTTCAAGATGTCTTCCCTCATCCGTATTTCTAAAACGTTCCAGGAGGGTCGCGGTTGTCATTCCCGGGTGTTGGATCACCGCGTCGACGACGTCGGTGAAAAGTTCAATACCTGGTAGTTCCAGCGCCCGTAACGGGTCCACCTCGCCGGCGATTCGCGCAAGCCGGGGGTGCTGAACCAAAAGCGCCAGGGCACTGCGCACCAGGGTGGGTTGCGGGCCGGGAGCCGTGGGCTTGCGTTGCGCCGCCGGTCGTGCGGTTCCCGGTGCCCCGGAGAGGCCGAAAATCGCTTCGGTCAAACGCTCCCGGTCGCTGCGTACGATCTCGGCGAGACGCTCCAGCACCAGATTGCGCAGGAAACACGGCGGGATCTGCCGCACCAGGGGCCGGGCGAGGTCGATCAGCCGGGCCCGACCGTCGAGGCGTTTCAGGTTCACCTGGGCCACCAGGCGGCGGAACAGGAAGTCCGGCAACGGCACCGCCCCGCGGATCAGTTCGTCGAAATGGGCGCGACCCTCGGTGCGGATCAAGGTGTCCGGATCGTGCCCTTCCGGGAGAAACAGGAAGCCGATCTGGCGGCCGTCCGCTAGCGCCGGTAAGGCGGTCGTGAGCGCGCGCCAGGCGGCGCGCTGGCCGGCGTCATCGCCGTCGAAGCAAAACACCACGTCCTGGCAATAGCGAAACAAGCGCTCTAAGTGTTGGCGCGTGGTCGCCGTGCCGAGGGTGGCCACGGCATTATCGACCCCGAACTGCGCCAACGCCAGGACATCCATGTAGCCCTCCACCACCACCAGGCCCCGGTCGTCAGAGGCCGCGCTGCGCGCCGCGTGCAGTCCGTAGAGCTCCGCGCCCTTGTGAAACAGCGGGGTTTCCGGAGAGTTCAAATATTTCGGTTCCCCGTCATCGACCACACGGCCGCCGAACGCGACCACGCGTCCGCGGTAGTCGTGAATCGGAAACATGATCCGGTTACGGAAGCGGTCGTAGAGTTTGTCTTCGTTTCGGATGAGCAGTCCGGCGCGTCGCAGCACCTCGCGTTCGGCGGCGGTGGTCGCCAGGGCTTTCAGCAGGTTGTCCCAGCCCGGCGGCGCGTAGCCCAGACCGAAGCGGGCAGCGATCTCGCCGGTGAGGCCGCGGTTTTTCAGATAATCGATGGCGGCACCGGCGCCCGGGTGCCGTCGCAACTGGGTCTGATAGTAGTCATTCGCGCGGTTCATGGCGTGCAAGAGCGGCTTGATGCCCTCGCCGCCGCCGCGCGTCTCGCCCGGGGTGTCGGGCACCGTGAGACCGAGGCGCGTCGCCAGGTGCTCCACCGCCTCGGGAAACTCCATGTGCTCGTACTCCATGAGAAACCCGATCGCCGTACCGTGGGCGCCGCATCCGAAGCAGTGATAGAACTGTTTGGCGGCACTGACGGTGAAGGAGGGGGTTCGCTCTTCGTGGAACGGGCAGCAGGCTTTGTGCTCTTTGCCGGCTTTCTTCAGGGGCACGCGCGCATCGATGAGTTCGACGATATCGGTGCGCGATACCACCTCATCGATGAAATCCTGCGGTATTTTCCCGGCCATGGTCGCAATTCTAGCAACCCCGGCGTGGCAATCGGCGGGCTTACCCCTTTGTAAGACGGCGTTTGACCCGTGCGCTGACCGCCCCGAGGTCGGCGCGTCCCGCCGCGTCGTTTTTCACGCGCGCCATGACCTTCCCCATGTCCCGCGGTGACGTCGCGCCGGTGTCCCGGATGGCGGCGTCGATCAACGTGTCGATTTCGGCGTCCGACAACGGTGCCGGGAGGTAATTCTTGAGGATGTCGATGGATTTCAGCTCTTTGGCGGCGAGGTCCGCGCGCTGTCCCTGCGTGAACTGGGTAGCCGCCTCGGTGCTTTGTTTGACCTGTTTCTGGATGACTTCGATCACCCTGCGGTCGTCGAGTTCGATGCGCTCGTCCACTTCCAGGCGTTGGATTGCGGCGCGCAACAGCCGCAGGGTATCCAGGGTTTCGCGGTCCTGGGCGCGCAAGGCGGTCTTCATGTCGTCGCCGAGGCGCCGTTTCAAGTTCACGCCGGCGCTACCGCGGGCAGGCAGGGTGCTTAGTAGGCGCGGTCGTAGCGGGCACGCTGGCGCGAGGCGCGTTTGAGTTCGCGCTTGCGGGCGGCAGCCGCTTTGCGTTTGCGCACGGTGGTGGGTTTTTCGTAATGCTCGCGCCGTCTGATCTCGGTGAAGATGCCGGCTTTTTCGCAGGAGCGCCGGAAACGGCGCAAAATCACGTCAAAGGGTTCGTCTTGTCTGACCTTCACATGGGGCATAAACAGCGTTTTCCTTACCGATTCGTACTTGCGGGGCGCGCAATTCTATAGCGTCGCAGTGCTTTTGTATAGGTTGCGGCCCGGAATCTTGCCTACTCGCCGGGCCGCGTAACCCCGGCGGAGGCGCTTGTATCGCCGTTTCGGGAGCCGCAGAATCGGCGCCATGCGCGTATTGGGCATTGAAACCTCCTGCGACGACACCGCGGCCGCGGTGTATGACGCCCGTTCCGGACTGCTGGCGCATCGTCTATTCTCCCAGATCGACGTGCACCGCGAGTTCGGCGGCGTAGTGCCGGAGCTGGCGGCGCGCGACCATATCCGTAAGCTGCTGCCCCTGGTCGATGTCGTGTTGCGGGAATCGGGCTCGCGGCCGGCCGACATGGGGGGCGTCGCGTATACCGCCGGCCCGGGTCTGGTGGGGGCGTTGCTGGTGGGGGCGTCGGTGGGACGCAGCCTGGCCTGGGCGTGGCGGGTACCGGCGCTGGGTGTACACCATATGGAGGCCCATCTACTGGCGCCCATGCTGGAGGCGCAGGCACCGGAACTGCCTTTCGTCGCGCTGCTGGTCTCCGGCGGACATACCCTGCTGGTGGACGTGGAACGCGTGGGCCGGTACCGCATCCTCGGCGATACCCGCGACGACGCGGTCGGCGAGGCGTTCGACAAGACGGCGAAACTGCTCGGTCTCGGTTACCCCGGCGGTCCCGCTATCGCCGCGTGCGCCGAACGCGGGGTCCCGGGCCGGTTCCGCTTTCCGCGGCCCATGGTCGACCGGCCGGGCCTGGATTTCAGTTTCAGCGGGCTCAAGACGCATGTGCTCACCACAGCGCGGGCCCAAGACCTGGACCCGCAGACCGTCGCCGACATCGCGCACGCGTTTCAAGAAGCCGCGGTGGATACCCTGGTGATCAAGGCGCGGCGCGCGCTCGAGCAATCCGGTGTGCGCCGGTTGGTGGTGGCGGGCGGTGTGGGCGCCAATCAGCGGTTGCGCGAGCGCTTGCGGCAGGTGGCGGACGAGATAGACGCAGCGGTGTATTTTCCGCGCGCCGAGTATTGCACCGACAACGGGGCGATGATCGCCTACGCGGGTTGGCTCAGGTTGCGTGCCGGCCAGCGCCAGGGGATGGCCATCGAAGTGCACCCACGCTGGCGGTTGGATGCGTTGCCGCCCCTTGCGGGCCCGGAGTAATGTGCTGCGTACCGCAATGACTGCGGCGTTCTCCGCGCGGTCGATTGCGCCCGGGTCCCGGTGTGCCGCGCGCAGCGGGGCAAACGTCCCCCCGCGTCTTTGCACCGGCGGTCAACCCCGGGTGCGCGGTCGGCGAAAGGTGATCTTGTCTTCGGTACCGGCGCGCAGGTTCGCCAGATTGGTTCGGTGACGCCAGATCAACAGTCCGGCGAGCAGGACACTCAGTGCCAGATATACGCCTTGCGGCATGACCGTCGCCACGTAGAGTGGAGACAACGCCGCTGTCACCACGGCCGCGAGTGACGCGTACCGGAACAGGCCGGCCACGGCGAGCCAGGTCAGGAGCAGCAGCACACCGACGAGCGGATTCAACGCCAAGTAGATCCCCGCCCCGGTGGCGACCCCTTTACCGCCTCGGAACTGAAAAAACACCGGGTACAGGTGACCGATGAAGGCCGCCGCCGCCACCGCCGCAATGGTCGCCGCGTCTGCGGTCAGCCAACGCGCCACCAACACCGGAATCACCCCCTTCAGAAGATCGCCCGCGAGTGTCAGCGCCGCGGCGCGCTTCCCCCCCTCGCGCAACACGTTGGTGGCTCCCGGATTGCCGCTGCCCACCGTGCGCGGGTCACGCAACGCCAGCCAACGAGAGACCAGCACTGCGCTCGACACGGAGCCGAGCACGTACCCGAGCAGGACCAGAACGTAGAACATGGCGCTGAATGTGCGCACTTTGGTGAGGCCCGTCAAGCGCGCCTGTTGAGCGCGCGTTATACTTGTCCGTCGAACAACTCTTGCTCGTCCCGATGGATATCGTCTATCTACATGGACTGAAAGTTGAATGCGTGATCGGAGTTTGGGAATGGGAGCGGCGGGTGAAACAAACTCTCGTCCTGGACGTCGATATGGCTGCAGACATTCGACGTGCTGCCGAGTCGGATGCCTTGGAAGACACGCTGAATTACAAAGTCGTAGCGAAACGTTTGATTGAATACGCCAGTCAGTCGCAGTTTCAACTGATCGAAACTCTGGCCCACCGCCTGGCCGCGGTCCTGGAAGATGAATTCGGACTCAGTTGGTTCCGGCTGCGGGTCAGCAAAGGCGGCGCGGTCCGCGGATGTCGGGATGTAGGGATCGTCGTCGAACGCGGGCACAGGGCGTCGTGATGCCCAGGGTTTTCGTCAGTATCGGCAGCAACATCGATCCTGCCGATAACGTTCGGTCTGCCGTGGCCGCGTTGCGGCGCCACTTCGGCGAACTCGAGTTGTCCAGCGTCTATGAAAGCGAGCCCGTGGGCTTCGATGGGGCGCACTTCTACAATCTGGTAGCGGGGTTCGAGACCGAACTGCCGGTCGCGGAGATCAACCAGCGGCTGCGCGAGATCGAGGACGATCACGGACGCCTGCGCGGCGACGACAAGTTCGACTCCCGTACCCTGGATCTGGACGTCCTGCTGTACGGCCGCCTGGTCGACAGCGAATGTGGAATCCCGCGGCACGAAATCGATGAATACGCATTCGTATTGAAACCACTCGCCGAAATCGCCGGCGATACCACCCACCCAAGAACCGGTCGCAGTTTCAGGCGCATGTGGGAGGCTTTTTCCGCCACCCAAGGCTTGTGGCCGGTGGACGCCGGCCTGGATTGGGAATCGGACCGGCCGTAAGGCACGCCGATTGTCAGGGGGTCAAAGAACGGCCGCCGTCCACGGTCACCACTTCGCCGGTGACAAACGTCGCGTCACGGATCAGATATACGACGGCGGTGGCGATTTCTTCCGCTCTGCCGGCGCGCTTGAGCGGCGTGCGTTCAACGATTGCCCGGCGCGTGTCGTCGTCCAGGCCGGATGGCCAGAGAATGGCGCCCGGTGCCACCGCATTGACGCGTATCGGGCTGAGGTCGCGGGCCAGGGCGCGCGTCAACGCGATCAGGCCGGCTTTTGTCGCGCAATAAATCGGGTGGTCGGAGAGGGGTCGATGCGCGTATATGTCCACCATGTTCACGATGCAACCGTGGGTTGTTTTGAGCATGGGCGCGCTGGCCTGCGCGAGAAAAAACGGCGCCCGCATGTTGATAGCGACGAGCTCCTCCCACTGGGCGGCGCTCGCATGGGCGACGGGAGTCGGATAGAATGCCGACGCGTTGTTGACCAGGGCGTCGAGACGGTCGAAGCGCTCCTGCACTGCCGTCACTATCCGCGCCACGCGGTCCAATTCGGTCAGGTCTCCCTCGATGGTGCAGGCAGACTCGGGGCGTAGTTCGTTGAAGTCCCAGGCAAGTCGTTCGGCGTCGCTACGTGATCCCCGGTAGTGGATGGCGACGCGCATGCCCTCGGCGTGCAGGCTCCGGGCCATGGCTGCGCCGACGCGCTGCGCCGCGCCAGTGATCAAAACGACTTTGTCTGTCAGAGAGTGGTTCTGCATGGTTCCATCGGTTTCATTGCCGCACGGTGTCGACAAGTGTTGCACGCCTGATGCGGAGCGTCGAGCGAACGCCATCGGCCCGTAACGGTAACGTAACATGTCGTCCGATACGGATCGCCCGCACGGGTTCAAGACGCCGATCTCTCGCAGCGCTGCGCTGGCGGAACGGATTCGCGCCGAGATCACACGCGACGACGGCATCGAATTCAGCCGTTTTATGGAACTCGCGTTGTATGCGCCGCGCCTCGGTTACTACACGAGCGGCGCGCGAGTATTCGGTGCGGGCGGCGACTTCGTGACGGCGCCGGAACTCGGTTCGCTGTTCGGCACCTGCCTGGGACGGCAATGCGCCGAGGTGCTCGCTGCCCTGGGGTCTGGCGACATTCTGGAGTTCGGCGCCGGCACCGGGCGCCTCGCGTGCGACGTGTTGCTCGAGTTGGAGCGCGCCGGACGGCTGCCCCGCCACTACCAGATCGTGGAATTGAGTCCGGAACTGCGTACCCGGCAACGCGCGGCGATCGTCGCGGCGGCACCCCACCTCGTGGACCGGGTGCGCTGGTTGACGACGCTGCCCGCCCCCGGTTACCGGGGTGTGGTGATTGCCAACGAGGTCATCGACGCCATGCCGGTAACGCGTTTTCGGGTGCTCGCGCAGGGCGTCGGCGCGTTGTACGTGTTGTGGGACGGTCAGCGGTTTGTCGACCAAGTGCGACCCGTCGGGACCCCGCGTATCGACGGTGTCGACGTGAACACTCTGCCCGTCGGCTATACTTCCGAAGTGTGCCCGCGCGCGGGGGCTTGGTTGCGAACCGTGGCGCAATTGTGCGCGCAGGCTGCGGTGTTGGTCATCGATTACGGGTTTCCGGCCCGCGAGTACTATCACCCTGATCGTTGCCAAGGTACGTTGATGTGCCACTATCGCCATCGTGCGCACACCGATCCGTACTGCAACATCGGCTTACAAGACATTACCGCGCACGTCGACTTTTCCGCATTAGCGGTAGTGGGCGCCGAAAGCGGGTTCGAGGTCGCCGGTTACACACAACTGGCGCCGTTCTTGATGGCTTTGGGGGTAACCGATGCGGTTGCTGCGCGCGCTTATGACAACGAATGGCAACGCGTGACGGTCGTGCAGGAGCTCAAAAAACTGACCCTGCCGTTCGAGATGGGAGAGTTGTTCAAGGTGATCGCTTTTACCAAGGAGTGTGATGTCGAACTGAAGGGGTTCAGCCTGCTCGACCACCGGGGCCGTTTGTAGTGAACGGCTGGCAGTCGGTAGTGCTTGCCCTACTGCAGGGACTCACTGAATTTTTGCCCATCTCGAGTTCCGCGCACCTGGTGCTGCTACCGGTGTTTTTTGCTTGGTCCGATCAGGGCCTGGCTTTCGATGTCGCGGTACACGTCGGCAGCCTGGCAGCCGTGGTGGTTTTTTTCCGCCGCGAGATCGCAAAACTGTGCACCGGTTGGTGGCGGCAGGTGAGAGGGGGTGCGGGCAGCGCCGAGAGTCGCCTGGCGTGGGCGGTGATTGTCGCGACGATACCGGTCGTCGTGGCCGGGGGCCTGTTCGCCGGGTGGATCGAGGCGTCGCTGCGTGATCCCATCCCGATCGCGCTGGCGACGCTGGTGTTCGGTGTGCTGTTGTGGGTGGCCGATCGCCGCGGGGCGCGGCGGCGCGACGAGCATACGCTGACTTGGCGCGATGTCGCAGTCATCGGCGCGGCACAGGCGCTGGCGTTGATTCCCGGCACCTCGCGCTCCGGTATTACCATCACCGCCGGGCTGTGGATGGGGTTGACGCGCACCGCCGCCGCACGCTTCTCGTTTCTGCTGTCGGTGCCGGTGATTCTGCTGGCCGGCGGATTCAATGTCGTGCGGTTGTTCTCCAGTCCCGAGCCAGTGCCTTGGGGTTTCATTGCGCTGGGTGCAGCCGTCTCGGGAGCGACGGCGTTTGCCTGTATTCACTGGTTCCTGAAGCTCATCGACCGCATCGGGTTACTCCCGTTCGTGATCTATCGGCTACTGTTGGCGGCGGTCCTGTTGGCGGTGTACCTGTGACGCTCGCGGCGAGCGCCCGGTTAGCGATCGCGGTGGTCGGACAGCACCGCTGAAATGGCGCGCTGGCGTTGGCGGCTCAGTTCGTCAGCGATCTGTGCGCCGCGGCGGCCGGCAGCGGCGATATGTTGGCCGTCGACCGCGCGGGCGGCGGCAAAACAGGCTTCGAAGATTTGCCCTTGCGGGTATTCCCGGTTCTGCCCGCCCCCCCGGCCGCGCATATCCGCTTCGCAGGCCAGAGCGAACTGGTGGACACGTTGCGGCTGCCGGAAGCCGTTCAGTTTTTCGAAAAGCGCCAATATCGTGCGGGGCCGCAACCCGCGAATGCGATGCAGATGCAAGTGATATCGACACACGACGAGCGCCAGATCACGGTATCGGTTCGGCACCCGCAGCCGCTCGCACAGTGTCTTGATCGGCACCGCACCGCGTTCTTCGTGGCCGCGGTGCCGCGGCCATTCGTTTTGCGGGGTGAGCGCTTTACCCAGGTCGTGCACCAGAGCCGCGAACCGCACCTCCGGGTCCTCGGTGAGCTGCACGGCCTGCTCGAGGACCATCAGTGTGTGTAGTCCCGTATCGATCTCAGGGTGGTAGTCGCGTCTTTGTGGTACGCCGAACAGCGCGTCGAGCTCCGGAAAGACGCGCGCCAACGCGCCGCACTCACGCAACGTCTCGACAAACAGCCGGGGATGGGGAGTGAGGAGGGTGCGTTGCAGCTCACTCCAGACACGTTCGGCGACCAGTGCGTCGACCTCGCCGTTTGTCACCATCCCTGCCATCAATGCCGCGGTTTCCTCGGCCACCCGGAATCCGAATCGCGCGGCGAAACGCGCTACCCGCAGTACCCGGACCGGGTCTTCACTGAATGCTTCGGAGACGTGTCGTAGGACGCCGGCGCGCAAATCCTCCTCGCCATTGAAGTAATCGATCAGCCGGCCGTCCGGCGTCTGGGCCATCGCGTTGATGGTCAAGTCGCGGCGCGCTAGATCCTGACGCAGTGTGATGTCCGGCGAGGTGTTGAAGTCGAATCCACGATAACCGGGCGCCACTTTGCGTTCAGTGCGTGCGAGCGCGTACTCCTCCTTCGTCTGCGGATGCAGAAACACGGGAAAGTCTTTGCCCACCGGTTTAAAACCGCGCGCGGTCATACTCTCTGGGGTCGCGCCCACGACCACCCAGTCGCGGTCACGGGTAGCGATACCGAGCAGGCGATCGCGCACCGCGCCCCCCACCATATACACTTCCAGACCTTCGAGGTTGGTTTTCATCGCTGCCGCCCAAAGGCTTGGCTCGACTGTACTCTATTGTAAGGCAAGGCTATTCTTCCAGCAGGAGAGAGGCTGATCACTTTGGTTTGGCAACGGTTAATTCGCGGAATCCTCATTGGCGTACCGGCGTTTACCGTTTCCGGATGCCTAGGGTATTACGCGCAGTCCGTGCGTGGCCAATTGGATATCATGCGGCGCGCCGAGCCCATCGCCGAGGTGATCGGTGATCCATCGGTTGCGGCGGCGACCCGCTCGCGCCTCGAATGGGTGTCACGCGTCCGCCGCTTTGCCTCGGAAGAACTGGGATTGCCCGACAACGGGTCGTTCACGAAATTCGCCGATTTGGAACGCCCTTACGCGGTGTGGGTCGTGTTCGCCGCGCCGCCGTTGTCTCTGACACCGCTGCAATGGTGTTTTCCGGTGGCCGGGTGTGTCAATTACCGGGGTTATTTCACGCGGTCCGGCGCCGAGCGCTTCGCCCAGGGTCTGGCGCGCGACGGTTACGATGTCCACGTATCGGGGGTTCCGGCCTACTCCACGCTCGGATGGTTCGAGGATCCAGTTTTGAACACCGTGATGCGGTATTCGGACGAACAACTCGCCGGTCTGATCTTTCACGAGCTGGCGCACCAGGTCGCCTATGTACAGGACGATTCCACGTTCAACGAGTCATTCGCCACCGCCGTCGAGCGAATCGGTGTGCGGCGCTGGCTCGCGAGTACGGACGCGGAGGATCGCATCGCCCGGTACGAGCTCGAGAACTATCGCAACTCGCGCGTTGTTCGTTTGATCGAGCTCTACCGCTCGCGTTTGGACTTGCTCTACACAGGGGCCGGGTCCGCGGCGTTCAAGCAGGAGCGCAAACGGGAATTGCTCGGCGAACTGAAGACGCAGTATCGAGCGCTCGTGCGGTACTGGCCCGATTACCGCGAGTTCTCGGTCTGGTTCGACCAGTCTTTGAACAACGCCAAGCTTGCCTCGGTGTCGGTGTATTATGGATTGGCGCCCGAGTTCGAGCGCTTGTTCAGACAGTTGGGGCGGGATCTGCCGCGCTTTTACGGCGAAGTGACGCGTCTGGCACGGATGCCAAAATCCGCGCGCGACCAGGCGCTGCGCGCGAACTCGACCGACGGCTAACGGTGGTGAATATATTGCGGTACCACGGTTTCCATGGACGCCGGCGTGACGCCGAATCGAGTCCAGTCACATTGGTCGCAGACGCTGTCGACACTCAAAGAACGATAGTTATCGAGACTGAACGGTTTGCCGGGCACCCATTCCAGAAACGTGGCCTGCATCCGGGACTGCCAATCACTCAAACCCACGATGGTATGTCGGGCCCCGATCTCGGCGTCGAGATAAGTCACGATGTCCCGTAGCGTATATACGCTAGGTCCGCATAGATCGATGCGTTGCTGGTGTAGTTCCGGCTTGTCGATGGCGCGTACGAAAACCCGCGCGACGTCCTCCACGTAGACCGGCTGAAATCGGGCCTCCGGACAGGCCAGCGGAAACACCACCGGAACGCGGCGCAACAGGGATACGAATCGATTCGTAAAGCTGTCTCCGGGGCCGAAGATTACCGACGGACGAAAGCTCGTGACCCGATAACCCGCCTGCTCCGCCGAGTCGTGGACCAGATTCTCAGCCAACCCTTTGGTCCGCAGATAATGGCTGGGCCCGTCCGGCGCGGCGTGCAACGCACTCATGTGCAGCAGCCGGGGCGTACGATTATGTGCCATCGCGTCGACGACTTTTTCCGCGAGCGCGGTATGCGCGGTGTGAAAACCGGCCCCCCGGTGACCCCGTTCATTGAGTATACCGACCAGATTAATCACGACGTCGACGTCGCGGAACTGGCGCGTCAGGAATTCAGCGTCGTGCACGTCTCCCTCGGTGAGCGTCACCAGCGGCTGCACCAGTAAATCGCGTTGCCGATCGCGGTGGTGAGTCAGAATAACGGCGTGATGACCGCATGCGGTCAGTTGCGCGGTAATGCTGCGGCCGACGAAACCCGCGCCACCCAATAAACAAATTCTCAAGTCAGGATCCCGGTGCCGTGTGTTTGATCCAAGTATTATGCGCGAACTCCACCGCGCGGTCAGTCCCTGTTGGCCACCGTGATGTTGGTGGACACCGGCCGCATCAGGTGGGTCATGCGTCTCGCCTCGCGACCGAGACGATAATCATAAACCATCATGAAGGCCAGCACGTTCTTGACGTAGTTACGGGTTTCGCTGAACGGTATGGTCTCTATCCACACATCGGCCGGAGTGGGCCGGTCCGGAATCCATTGCTGGACGCGGCGCGGACCGGCATTGTACGCGGCGGCGGCGAGCACCGGATGACGGCCGAATTCGTCGAGCATCTGGCGCAGGTATCCGGATCCCAACTGGATATTGTTCTCCACCGCGAGAAGCGCCGCGCGGCCCTTGACGCGGCGCTTCAAGGCGCGGGCGACGCGCTTCCCGGTGCCGGGTAACAACTGCATGAGCCCCAATGCGCCCGCGGACGATTCGGCGTCGGACATGAACGCACTCTCCTGGCGGATGACTCCGAAAATCAGACTGCGGTCCACGCCGAATGACTCGGCGTGACGCTCCACCAACGACCGGTGTGCGAGCGGGAAACGGATAGTGAGGTCGTCCCGATAGCCGGAGCGGGCCGCATCGGCGATCGCGCGGTCCACCCACCCGCTGCGGGACGCCAGCACGGCGGCCTGGCGCAACTCGGATTCCGAAAACCCGCGCGTGGCGAAGGTCCACTGCCGGCGCGCCAGCCTGTTTTCCCCCACCGCGCGCAGCTCGAGTGCCATACGGATTCCCCGTCGGGCGGCGATTTCGCCCATCAGTTGGGGGTCCGTCGCAACCGGCCGGTCGGTCATTGCGTAGCGGCGCGCGACACGGTCGGCGGCCAGGAAACCGTAGTAATGTCGTGTGGCGGCGAGTTCTGCGAACAACCGGTCGGCGCGCTGCCGATCGCCGGTCTCGAGATAAGCCCGCGCGCGCCAGTATCGCCATTGCGGTTGCTGTTGCACGGCTTGAGACATGCCCGCCACCGCGGCGGCCAGCGTCGCCCAATCGCCCCGGGCCAGCGCGGCATGTGCCTGCCAGCGTCGTGACTCGTCGTCATGCAGGGGGGTGGGGAGACGGGTCAGCCAAGACAACGCCTCGGGTGTGCCCCGCTGCGCCGCGCTGATGGCGATGTCCTTGCGCAAACGATCGGCGTCCGCCGCATTCACTACCCCGCGTTCGCGCCAGCGCCCGACCTCGGCCAGCGCCGCTGTTGGATCGCGCTGCATGAGTCGTTCGATGCCATAGCGCACCAGCGGGGCCGCGTGCGTGTCCGGGAAGGCGGCGGGTTCGCGGGCCAACCCGGTCGCCGGGCGCGCGCGCATCTCGATCCACCACCGCAACTCGCGACGCTCGGGCGGCGGCAGATAGCGACGCGCGAGCCAGTCGGCCAGCCGCGGACGGTCTGATTTCAGCGCCAGTTGGATCCGGGCCCACGCCCGTTGTGCGGTTATTCCTCCGGCGCGCTGCCATGCGTCAAACACCGCGTCGCAGGAGGCCGGTCGGCTCGCGCCGTGCAACCACAGTTTCTCGATCAAGGCTTCGGTGTGTGCGTCGATACCATGCTGTTCGAGGCGGGCGCGCGCCGCGAAGCATTCGAGCTCGGGACCGCCGCCGGTGTCTCGGTAGTGCGCGAGGAATGTCTGCCACTGCCCGCGGCGCGCCAGGTGTAACAACCATTCATCGCGCAGCGAAACGGTGATCACCGCGTCGGCATAGCGCGCGAGAAACGTATCGATTGCCCCGGGCGCGAATTCTGCGAGACGACGGCGCATGAAGCGATACACCAGGAACGGGTGCAGCACGTATCCCTGCGTGCGCTCCAGGCCGGACCGGAACGCCCCGAACCGGCCCTGTTCGAGGGCGGCGTTCGCCTGCCGATACGCGGCGCGCAGACCGTCCTCGGTCGGCGCTTCCGGCGCGGCGTATACGCCGCCGACGAGCGTCAGAGTAACGACACCCACCGCCAACCGGGACCGGTCAGCCGCGTGTGCCATATTGCTCCCGGTAGGCAAGGATGCGGGTCACATGTATGTGCAGTGTGGGGTGCCGTTCGAGGTAATCGAGAATGTGCGTCAGCGTGACGATCGCGCGCACCTCGATCCCGTGTCGCGCGCGGGTTTCGTCGATTGCGGAACGGGCGGTTTGTTCACCGCGCTCCTGGCGGTCCAGCGCGACCAGCGCTGCTATCGGTTCGGCGCCCGACGCGCGGATTACGTCGACCGACTCGGCAATGGACAGGCCCGACGAGATGACGTCGTCGACGATCATGATCGAGCCGGCCAGCGGTGCTCCGACCACACGCCCCCCTTCGCCGTGGGACTTGAGCTCCTTGCGATTGAACGAATAGGGCACCGGCCTGTCGGTCAACGCCGACAGCGCGACCGCCGTGGCGCAGGCCAGCGGGATACCCTTGTAGGCGGGACCGAACAGTCCGTCCACGGCGATCCCCCAGTCGACGATCGCACGGGCGTAGAATTCGCCGAGCCGGCCCAGCAGGTGCCCGGAATTGAACAGCCCGGTGTTGAAAAAATAGGGACTGACACGTCCGGATTTTAACGTGAACTCACCGAACCGCAACGCGTCGGAGGCGATCGCCACGTCCAGGAATTGGGATTGGTAGTCTTTCATGGCCCTTGGCGCGGCGCTTTTCCTTTTCGCGGACGTCTATTATGAACGGCGGGTGCGACCCGTTATGATTGCGATCACGGTACGATGAAAATTATAACGCTTAATTTGAACGGTATCCGTGCCGCGGCGAGGAAAGGATTTTACGACTGGTTGCCGGAACAGGACGCGGACATCGTTTGTCTGCAAGAAACCAAGGCGCAGGTCAACCGGCTGGAAGATCCGACGTTTCGCCCACACGGCTTTCACGCCGTTTTTCACGACGCGGAAAAGCCGGGCTACAGCGGTGTGGGATTGTACTCTCGGGTGCCACCCGAGTCGGTGAGCGCCGGTCTGGGGTGGGCGGACTTCGACAAAGAGGGACGCTATCTGCGTGCGGATTTCGCCGAGTTCAGTGTCGTCTCCCTCTACCTGCCCTCGGGCTCCAGCAGTACCGAACGCCAGGCCGCCAAGTTCGATTTCATGGAGCGGTTCAAACCAGAGCTCAAGCGCCTGCGTGCCGCTCCCCGGGAGTGCGTGATCGCCGGGGATTGGAACATCGCGCATAAGGAAATCGACCTGAAAAACTGGCGCGGTAACCGGAAGAATTCGGGGTTCTTGCCCGAGGAGCGTGCGTGGCTGGATTGGGTGTTCGCGGAGGACCACTTTGTCGACGCGTTTCGTCGCGTCAACGACGGGACGGAGCAGTACACCTGGTGGTCGAACCGCGGTCAGGCCTGGGCGAAGAACGTGGGGTGGCGGATCGACTATCAGGTAGTGACGCCGGGGCTGGCGGAGACCGTGCGGAGTGCTTCGATCTATAAGGAAAAGCGGTTTTCCGATCACGCACCGCTCGTTATGAATTACGATTTCGATTGGTGAGCGGTTCTCAGCCACAGCAACCCAGACGGGGGTGGGCCGATGCCGTGGGCGTGTACGCGCACCCGCGGGTGGCGGCAATGCTGTTTCTCGGGTTCTCGGCCGGATTGCCGCTCTTGTTGGTGTTCGGCACATTGTCGGCGTGGCTGCGAGAGGCGGGCATTCAGCGCAGCACCATCGGACACATTTCCTGGGTGGCGACCTTGTACGCATTGAAGTTCGCCTGGGCGCCGTTGGTCGATCGATTGCCGTTACCGCTACTCACCGCTTGGCTCGGTCAGCGGCGCGGCTGGATTCTGCTCGCGCAACTCGGAGTCATCGCCGGGTTGCTGGCAATGGCGGGTCACGATCCGGCGGCCAGCCTGGGCCCGCTGGTGGTGTTCGCACTCGGCGTGGCCTTCTGCTCGGCGACTCAGGACATCGGTATCGACGCATGGCGCATCGAGGCCGTGGAAGTGGATCTTCAGGGCGCCATGGCGGCCACCTATCAGATCGGTTACCGCGTCGGCATGATCATGGCCGGGGCCGGCGCCCTGTACCTCGCCGAGTACTTTTCCTGGGCCACCGCATACACGTGTATGGCGTTGTCGATGGCCATCGGCGTGATCACCACGCTGTTGATCGCCGAGCCGGAACGGCGCGTGACCGGCGACACCTGGATGCAGGAAGAGCGGGTGGTCGCGTTCCTTGAGCGTTCGCAACACCGGTCTCCGCGCAGCCGCGCCGTCGCCGCCTGGTTCATCGGCGCGGTGGTGTGCCCGATCACCGAATTTTTCACGCGCAACGGTGTCATGGCGCTCGCGATCTTGGCGTTCATTGGCGTATTCAGGCTGAGCGACATCACCATGGGAGTGATGGCGAATCCGTTCTACATCGACATGGGTTACAGCAAGGCGGATATCGCCAGTGTGACAAAAGTCTTCGGTCTGATCATGACGATGGCTGGTGCCGGCCTCGGCGGAGTATTGGTCGCCCGCTTCGGGGTCATGCCGGTGTTGCTGCTCGCCGGGGTTCTGGTCGCCGCCACCAACCTGTTATTCGCCTGGCTGGCGACCGGCGGTCCGGATCTCGAACCGTTGATTGCCGTGATCAGCGCGGACAACTTGAGCGGTGGGTTGGCCGGATCCGCTTTCATCGCCTATCTGTCGGGATTGACCAACCGCGCGTATACGGCGACTCAGTACGCGCTGTTCAGTTCATTGATGTTGTTGCCGGCGAAATTCCTGGGTGGCTTTTCCGGCGATGTCGTGGACGCCGCCGGTTACGTGTATTTCTTCACCTACGCGGCGGTACTGGGTTTACCGGCTATAGCACTGGTGGTTTATCTCATGCGCCGCGAGGTGCGGCCCTTGTAGGGGGACGAAGACCGATGTGTGGGCGCTATAACATCGTTCCCAACGCCGACGCACTGATGACCGCTTTCGGGATCATTGAATCGAGGCTGGGCGCACTTGCCACCCTCCACCCGCGTTACAATATCGCGCCCAGCGCGCCGGGAACGACGAACCGGGGCTGGACCCGGGTACCCATCGTGTGTGAGCGAAACGGCCGCCGCGAACTCCTGGCCGCGGTATGGCCTCTGATTCCGCCCTGGGAGCGTCGGGTGCCGCCTTATGCAACCGCCAATGCGCGCGCCGAATCGGTGGCCGACAAACCCGTGTTTCGCGACGCTTGGCATCGCGGCCGTCGCGCGCTGTTTCCCTTGAGCGGCTACTACGAATGGCAACGGCGACCCGGCGAGCAGGGCAAGCAACCGTTTCACATTTTCCGTAAGGACCGTAGTCTGATGGCGGCCGCCGGGGTATGGCAACTGTCCGCGCGCGGCGACGACGCCCCGATCCTGTCGGCGGCCATCCTCACCTGTCCAGCCAATGCGCTGTGCGCGCCGATCCATGACCGCATGCCGGTTTTTGTTGCTCCGGATGACCACGCCGTGTGGCTGACCGGCGCCCCGCACGATGCGGCGGCATTGATGCGGCCGTTCCCTGCGCACTTGATGACGGCGGAACCGATTTCCAGACGCGTTAACGACCCGAACTGCAACGATGCATCGATTCTCGATCCGGACTGAAAGCGGCCGGGATGTTCGTCTCGGAGTTGTGGGTGAAGCCGGGAAGGAGTGCGTATCCGGCGGTCAGGCTTCCAGGTGTTTGAGGATGTTGTCGATCATTATGGCTTTCTCCTTGAGGTCTTCGAGCATGGCTTCGGTTTCCTTGACCTGGATAGCCAGGTTGGTGTGGTTGCCGCGCAGACGCTGTAAGTTCGCCAGACGCCGTTCGATCATCTGCTTGTGATCCTGGATCTGCGCGTGGATCGGTTTCAAAACCGCACGCGCCCAATTGCGCGCCGACGAATCGGCTTCCTGGAAGATCAGCCGCGCGCGGCTCACCAGTGTGATAAAGAATTTCTTGATGACGAAGTGCTGTTCGGTCACGAGCATGGCCGGGCTGTTTCGGAACGCCTCCGCTTCGTTGTGCAGGCGATCGAACTGCAGCAGGAAAGAAGCGACGGAAAAACGTACCGTTTTGACTTTGGGCAGCCCGAACAACTTATGGAACCGATCGTAGATGGCGTCCACCATGACGCAGATGCTGCGTGACTGCGACTCCGCCGCCTTGAGGGCGCGTTCTGCATTGGTGAACAGCGTCGACATTTCCGCGCGCATTCCCTGCGTGGTCCAACTACTCTGCATGCTGCCGCGCGAATCCGAGATCAAGCTATCCAGCCGCGACGTGCTCAAATGACGCAACAGAGTTTTGACCTCTGTGGACAACATCCGCCGCGTAACCTGAAAGTTTTGAACTTCGTGATTGTAGGCTTGCTGTTGCTCCAACAGTTTAGCGGTCATGTCATCGATGACTTCACTGCTGCTGTTACGGATACTCCGCAATTCCTCGAGTTCTTTTCCCAGCGCTTCCAGTTTTGCGTTCGCCACTTCGCGGGAAGATTGCACCACACTACCGATTTCGATGACTACCTTGTCTTTGACGAGTTTTTGTTTGCACGCGATGATGTCCTTGGATAGTTTCTCTTCCAGGTTCATCAGTCCGCTCCGGCGCACCAGGCCGGGATCGCGCTTTATTTTTCCGACCAGGCCCTTCTGTGCGGAGACCGGAAATACCGCGTTGTCCCCGATCTCCAACAGTTTGCGGGTCTCCACGACCTGCTGGTCGATAAAGCGCTCGATCTCGTCGTCGCTGTGCAGCTCGTCCCATAATGTGTCCACTTTATTGAGCGCCGCGATGCGTGATTCCGGATTCGTGTGCGTGGCGACACACACGTGGTTCTTCCACACTTCGAGATCGGTCTTGGTAACGCCGGTATCTACAGCGAGGACGAAAAGCACCGCGTGGGCCTTTGACAGCATACTCAAGGTGAGCTCGGGCTCGGAGCCGAGCGCATTTAGGCCGGGTGTGTCGAGGACGACCAGCCCTTGCTTGAGTAAAGGGTGTGGATAATTGATGACCGCGTGGCGCCAGACCGGAACCTCGACCCGCCCGTTGGCGGAGTCCTGCAACAGATCCGAGTTCACGTCGGTGAACAAACCGAGGTCACGCGCTTCGGCGACCGTCACTTCCTTACTGCGTTCGAGCTCCTGCAGGGCTTCCGCCATCTCTTCAGCGGAGTCCAGGTTGAGGGCGAATGTCGTCCAGTTGATCGGTGTCTTTCGGTGATCGTCCAGCGTCAGGCCCGAGCGGCGTGTTTCGATGGGAAGCAAACGGATGCACGGGTCGATCTTTTCGTCGTACATGATCTCCGTCGGACACATCGTGGTCCGGCCCGGCGTGGAGGGCAACAGGCGGCGCTGGTAGTCGCTGAAGAAAATCGCGTTGATGAGCTCGGTTTTTCCGCGCGAGAACTCACCGACCAGGGCGATCGTCAGTTTATCGCCGCGTAGCGAGTCGACGAGCTCATACAGGCGAAGCTGCTCTTCCGAATCGTTGCGCTCGAGCTGCTCGTTCTGCTCGTACCACTCCTGGTACGCCTGGATCGCGGCCGCCAGTTCGTTGCGCCATCGCCCGTAATCGTCGAGACGCTGGCTGAAATGGTCGATCGCCAGAGCTGTGTTTTGCATTTATTTTGTATAAACCAGCGTTGACGGGTTAATTGAGATACGCCTGCCGTACGCGGACCGGTAGTCGGGCAACACCCCCGTGCCCGGGGCTCGCTACGGAATTCCGTATCCTTAAGAACAGATTGAGAATCACCCCAAAAAAATAATCCGTACCCCCTTTAGATAGACGTGGAATGCCCTCGGGTCAAGGTAAGTTCAGGACGCCACACCGGGTCAAAACCGGTGATTTTCGAGGATTGGCGCGGGAAAACGCCTTTCGAGCGCCGCATCCGGATCGCCGCCGCCGGACGACGGGTTCTTTAGGACAACGCGAGCGCCGCGCCGACGTCGATAATGGGTTGTACCAGCAGGCGTAGGGTCAACCCGAGAAACAAGAACGCGACAATGGGCGAGAGGTCGAGTCCGCCAAGGGCCGGTAACAGGCGGCGCGCCGGTGCCAACAACGGTTCGGACAGGCTGACGACCAGGTTGACTCCGGGATGATAGCTGCGTGGCGCGACCCAACTCAGAATTACGCGCACGAAAATCGCGAACATCAGCACGTATACGCCGAGTTTGAGCAGTTCGCCGATCGCCAGAACGAACACGCCGAAGAAGTTCGGGTGCGCGCCGGCAAGCCAGGCCAATAGATAAGTCTTCAGGATCAACAGGGCGACCAGGAGGACGACCGAGGCCAGGTCGATTCCGAACAGCCCGGGGATGAAGCGTCGCAAAGGCAGCAACAGCGGGTTGGTGACGGTGACGATGAATTGCGATATTGGATTGTAGAAGTCCGCCCGTGCCCACTGCAGCATGAAACGCAGGAGTACGATCAAGATGTACAATCCCAGAATGGTTTCGATGACGAACGCACCGGCGTCGCCGACGTAGCCGCCCCCCATCAGTCTGTTCCCAGCATCGCGCCCAGCTCGTGCGCGCGCTCGGTAGCGGCGTCCAACGCTTTTTTCAGGATCTCACCGATATGTTCGCGTTCCATGACGGCGAGGGCGCGTTCAGTGGTGCCGCCCGGAGAAGTGACGCGTCGCCTGAGCTCAGCCAGACCGTCCTGGCTTTCCATGGCGAGTTTCGCGGCGCCGAGACAGGTCTCCATCACCAGCAGGTGCGCCGTGTCGCGAGCCAGGCCGCGCTCCACCGCAGCCTGACCGAGACTTTCCATAAAAAGCATGAAATAAGCCGGACCGCTGCCGGACAGTGCGGTGACGACGTCGAGGAGGTCCTCATCTTGCAACCACACGGTCACACCGACCGCGCGCAGGAGGGATTCCGCCGCCCCCCGTTGGCTGTCGCTGACAAAGGGGTTGGCGTACAGTCCAGCCGCTCCCGAGCCGACCAGGGCCGGCGTGTTCGGCATTGCGCGCACAATGGGAACGTCGGCTCCCAGCCATCGTCGCGCGTCTCCTTCGCGCAGGCCCGCGACGATCGAAACGAGCAAGGGACGGTGGGCGCGAAATGTCGGTTGTAGGGCTTCCAACGCCGCTCTGACGACCTGCGGTTTGATCGCCAGGACCACGGTGTCGCACGATGCCACCACCGATTCGTTGTCGGCGGTGGTGGCGACGCTGAGCTGCGACTCGAAAAACGCCCTTTGATCGGGTTCCGGGTCGGCCACCAGGATATCTTCGGCCCGCCAGCCGGTATTGAGTAGACCGCCGACCAGACTGCGCGCCATATTGCCGCCGCCGATGTAGCCGATTTTCTGTTGACGCATAGTACCCCGGCATGTTGTTGGGGCGCCTATTGTAAGGGCTCACGCCCTCGTCGTGCCACGCGAATTCGGGGCCCGTTCTCGCTTAGCCGCGTGGTCCGAACAGGGCGGTTCCGACCCGTACGACGGTTGCCCCTTCCGCGATGGCCGCGACCAGATCGCCGGACATACCCATGGACAAGGTGTCCAGTTCAAACCCCTGTTCGTTGAGGTCCTGCAAGGCGCTGCGGAGTTTTGCAAACGCCCGGCGCTGTTCCTCGAGCTGCTCGCGCGGCCTCGGAATTGCCATGAGTCCGCGCAGGCGTAGCGTTGGCAGGGCGGCAACGGTCGCCGCCAGCGGCGCAAGGTCTTCGACCCGGACCCCCGACTTGTTGGGTTCCCGATCGACATTCACCTCCAGGCACACGTTGAGCGGCGGCGCTCCGGGAGGTCGCTGGGCCGCCAAACGGCGTACGATTTTCGCCCGGTCGATGCTGTGAACCCACGCGAAACGGGCGGCGATATCGCGGGTTTTGTTACTTTGGACGTGGCCGATGTAGTGCCATTCGAGGCGCAGATCGCGCAATGCGTCTTGTTTGTCGAGCGCTTCGTTCAAATAGTTTTCACCGAAAGCCCTCACGCCGAGTTCAGCCAGGGCGCGCAGCGAATCGGTTGGCTGCGCCTTGCTGGCGGCAAGCAGTTTTACGCTGTTAGGAATACGTGCATACTTTTTCTCCGCATCACGGATTGTTTCACGTACCTTCCGGACGCGCTCCGCAAGTGTCTGCACCGCCGGTAAATTTCCTAAAATTGCCTTGAGTAAGCCCGGTGCCCCGTTATACTTCTAAAATGGTGCACAATCAAAATAATCCCGGATTTCCGAGCTCGGAGTAATCGATGGATATCTCAGAACTTCTGGCCTTTGCGTACAAGAAGAATGCGTCCGATCTGCATTTGTCGTCCGGTTTACCGCCTTTGATCCGCGTGGACGGCGAGATCAAGCGAATCAATGTCGATCCGCTCGACGATCGCGTCGTGCACAGCATGGTCTACGACATCATGAACGACAAGCAACAGAAGGATTTCGAGGAGTTCCTGGAAACCGATTTCTCGTTTGAGCTGCCGAACATCGCGCGCTTTCGTGTCAACGCCTTCAACCAACAGCGCGGGCCGGCGGCGGTGTTCAGAACTATTCCGAGCATGGTTCTGAGCCTCGATCAGATCAATGCGCCGCAGGCGTTTCGTGATCTGTCACTCAAGCCCCGCGGGCTCGTATTGGTGACCGGACCCACCGGGTCCGGTAAATCGACCACGCTGGCGGCGATGGTCAATCACGTCAACGAAAGTCTGTACGCACACGTGCTGACCATCGAGGACCCCATCGAGTTTGTGCACACCAGCAAGAACTGCTTGATCAACCAGCGCGAACTGGGTCCGCATACCCTGGGTTTCTCCGAAGCGCTGCGCTCGGCGCTGCGAGAGGACCCCGATGTGATCCTGGTGGGCGAAATGCGCGACCTCGAGACCATCCGCCTGGCGCTGACGGCGGCGGAGACCGGACATCTGGTATTCGGCACCTTGCACACGACGTCGGCGGCCAAGACCATCGACCGTATCATCGACGTGTTTCCTGCCGCAGAGAAGGACATGGTGCGCGCCATGTTGTCAGAATCCCTGCAGGCGGTCATAGCGCAGACTCTTCTGAAGAAAGTAAGCGGCGGACGGGTCGCGGCCTGGGAAATCATGGTCGCCAATTCAGCGATACGTAATCTGATACGGGAGGCCAAGGTCCCGCAAATGTACTCGGTAATCCAAACCAGTCAGTCTGAGGGCATGCAGACGCTGGATCAGCATCTGCTGGAACTGGTGCGCAACCGGGTCATTCATGTGGATGAGGCGCGCACCCGTGCCGTAGACAAGACCAAGTTCGCGCCGGCGGCGCGTAGCGCAGCCGGAGGGATGCGCTGATGGTCTTTACCGATCTCTTGAAGTTGATGGTGCACAAGAAGGCTTCGGACTTGTTCATCACGGCCGGTGTGCCCCCCAGTGTCAAAGTCGACGGGAAAATCGCGCCGCTGACCAAGCAAGCGCTGACCCCGGAGCAGGCGCGAGATTTGGCGTACAGTATTATGAACGAGGAGCAGCGCCGTGATTTCGAGGCCAGCAACGAATGTAACTTTGCAATTCACCCGCAGGAAATCGGGCGGTTCCGCGTCAATGTGTTTGTCCAGCAATCGCGGGTCGGCATGGTGCTCAGAACCATCAGCACCTATATCCCGAAATTCGAGGAGCTGCGATTACCGCCCGTGATGCGAGAATTGGCGCTGACCAAGCGAGGCATGATTATTTTCGTCGGCGGTACCGGTACCGGTAAGAGCACGTCGATGGCCTCCATGGTCGGTTATCGTAACGAGCACACCTACGGTCACATCGTCACCATCGAGGATCCGATCGAGTATGTGCACGAGCATAAGAACTGTATCATTACCCAGCGCGAGATTGGCGTCGATACGGAGTCCTGGGAGATCGCTTTGACGAATGCGATGCGCCAGGCGCCCGACGTGATTCAGATCGGTGAGATCAGGACCCGCGAGACGATGGACAACGCAATCATCTTCGCAGAAACGGGTCACTGCTGCCTGGCGACGCTGCACGCCAACAACACCTACCAGGCGTTGGACCGTATCATCAACTTCTTTCCCGAGGATCGGCGCGAGCAGTTGCTGATGGATCTGTCCATGAATCTACGCGCTTTGATATCGCAGCGCCTCATTCCGATCAAGGGCGGTAAGGGCCGCGTACCGGCGGTGGAGATCATGATCAATTCGCCGTTGATCGCAGACATCATACTTAAGGGCCACATGCACGAGATTCGCGATGTGATCACCCGTTCCCGCGAGGCGGGCATGCAGACCTTCGATCAATCGTTGTTCGATCTGTACGAAATGGGCCTCGTGGACTACGAAGATGCGCTACGCAATGCGGACTCGGCGAACGATCTGCGGCTGCGTATCAAGCTCGAGAGCAAGGGCGCCAAGACCGAAGATCTCGGCGAAAGCATGCGCAACGTCACATTCTGATCCCCCACGTACTCGGTGCGCCGGACCAGCGGCGCACGCGGTTTTCCTACCGGCGTCTGGCCCCTGAAAGGCGGCACTCCATCAATTCGAAGCGTGCACCAGCTCACCGCCGATCACGGTGTGCGTAACGCGGCCTTTCAACGCCCAGCCGCCAAACGGCGAGTTCTTCCCGCGGCTGCACATCGCCGACAAGTCAAAGGTCCATTCGCGCTGGGGGTCGAAGATACAGATGTCCGCGGTGGCTCCGGGCTGCAGATGTCCGGCGTCGATTCCGAGCACCGACGCCGGCCCGGAAGTCAGCAACTTGAGTGCGTCGGGCAGACTCAGAACGCCCTCGTCCACCAGTTTGAGGGTCAACGGTAACAGTGTTTCGAGCCCGGAGATGCCGGGTTCGGACTCGCTAAACGGCGCAAGCTTGGCGTCCGGTTCGTGGGGTTGGTGGTCCGAACAGATCGCGCTGACGGTGCCGTCGATGAGCGCCTGACGCAAGCGGTCGCGATCGCGTTCGCTGCGAAGTGGCGGTAACACATGGCACAAGGTATTGAAAAAGCCGATGTCGTACTCCGTGAGATGCAAGTGGTGGGCCGTCACCCCGGCGGTCACCGGCAGGTCGGCGCTGCGCGCTTGCGCGACCATGTCCACCGCCCGGGCGCTCGACAGGTGATGGAAGTGGCAACGCGCTCCGGTAGTTTCGATCAACGCCAGGTCCCGCGCGACACCCACGGTCTCCGCGGCTTCGGGAATGGCGGGCAGTCCCAGCCGCGTGCTGACCTCGCCCTCGTGCACACAACCGTTTCCCTTCAGCCACGGGTCCAACGAGTGCAGGAACACCGTCAAGCCGAAGTTGGATGCGTACTGCATGGCGCGCCGCATGACGACCGTGTCGGGAACCGGATTCAGCGCATTGCTGACGCCTACACATCCAGCGGCTTCCAGCGCCGCCATGTCGGTCAGCGCCTGCCCCTCGAGATTGCGAGTCAAGGCGCCCATTGGATGGATGAACGTCTTGCCCAGTTGCCAGGCGCGTTGTTGAATCATTTGCGCCATCGCCGGAGTATCGACGACCGGATCGGTATCCGGGGGAATGCTTAGCGTCGTGATGCCGGCCGTCGCGGCCGCGTTGACCTCGCTCTCGATGCTCGCTTTGTGTTCGAGGCCCGGCTCGCGCAGCCGCGCGCACAGGTCGATCAGACCCGGACACACGATGCGGTCGGTGGCATCGATCACCGTCGGTGCGGAAAAATCCTCCGGCGCCTCGCCGATGCCGACGACGAAACCCGCGTCGACATACACGTCCGTGCGCTCATCGACACCGCTACCCGGATCGATGAGCCGCCCGTTCTTGATGTGTAGAGTCATCGACTTGCCCGGCGACCGGCCTGGCCACCCATCAGCATGGCCATGATCGACATGCGTACGGCGATTCCATTGGTCACCTGATCGAGGATCAGAGACTGGGGTCCGTCCGCCACCTCGGAGGATATTTCGAGACCCCGATTGATGGGGCCCGGGTGCAACACCAGCGCGTCGGGCTTAGCGTAGGCGAGCTTCTCGGGAGTCAGGCCGTAAAGGTTGAAGTACTCCTGTTCGCTGGCGATCAGCGTTCCCTGCATCCGTTCGAGCTGCAGGCGCAGCATGATGACCACGTCCACCCCTGCGAGACCCTTTCGCATATCCGTAAACGGGTGCACGCCGAGGCGTTCGACCTCGGTCGGCAACAGGGTCCGCGGAGCGATGACGCGTATCTCGGGTACACCGAGGATATTCAACGCGTGAATCTGGGAACGTGCCACGCGTGAGTGCAGGATATCGCCAACGATGGCTACCGTCAGACTGCCGAAGTCCTGACGGTGCTCGCGAATCGTGAACATGTCCAGCATCGCCTGGGTAGGGTGAGCATGACGACCATCGCCGGCGTTAATGATGCTGACATGATTGGGCACGTTCCGCGCGATCAGGTAAGCGGAACCACTGAACGCGTCACGCACCACGAACAGGTCGGTGTGCATCGCCTCCAAGTTCTTCACCGTGTCCAAAACGGTTTCGCCCTTGGACGTGGAAAGGCGCTTCATGGGCAGATTGATCACGTCAGCGGAGAGACGCTTAGCGGCGATTTCGAACGTGGTTCGCGTCCGGGTGCTCGATTCGAAGAACAGATTGACTACTGTTTTGCCGCGCAGAAGCGGGACTTTCTTGATCTCGCGTTCACCGACGCTGATAAAGGATTGGGCGGTATCGAGAATTTGTATCAGTAAGTCGCGATTGAGCCCTTCTATGGAAAGGAAGTGATGCAGCGAACCATCTTCGTTCAACTGGATGTCCCCGGTCGTCAACGCGCCCGCTCCTCCATTATCGTCAGAGACAGTTCTTCCGGGCCGTTGAGCTTCACCTGCTGGTGGGCTCCCAATTCCAGGTGTTTGCCGACCACGTCGGGTTGAATCGGAAGCTCGCGGCCATTCCTCTCTACCAGTACCGCCAGGACAATGCTGCGCGGTCGACCGTAGTCGAACAATACATTCATCGCCGCACGCGTAGTGCGGCCGGTATGCAGGACATCGTCGACCAGAATGATGTGTCGATCGTCGATATGCACCGGAAGATGCGAGGCCTTGACCTGCGGATTGAGGCCGATGCGCGTAAAGTCATCGCGATAGAAAGTAATGTCCAGGGTTCCCAGGGGTTCGGTCAGGTCCAGGCTTCGATGCAGCCATTCCGCGAGCCATACGCCGCCGGTGTGTATACCGACCAGCAGCGGCGAATTCGGCAGATAGGCCGCGAGTTGGCGCCGCATCTCGCGGAGCGGGGATTCGGCGCTGGTGGGTTCCGGATCAGTCATCGTCGGGTTGCGAGAGGAACGTTTGCAGGATCAGTTGTGCCGCCACTTGATCGCGCAGAGTCTTCTTTTGTTTGCGGCGTGCGCCGTCTTGATTAATTTGCCGTTTGGCGCTCTCGGTGGTGAGTCGTTCGTCCACGAAGTAGACCTTCAGATTGTAACGGTCTTGCAGGTCTCCCCCAAATCGTTCTACCGCGCGGGTCATTTCGCTGGCGGAACGGGGATCGGGCACCGGCATTCCCACTACGATTGCGCGTGGCGACCACTCGTCGATGAGTCGATCGATGGCGGTCCAATCGGGCGTGCGCTGCTGCACCGCGACGGTGGTCAGCGGAGTGGCGCTGCGAGTGAGCTTCTGGCCGACTGCAACGCCAATATTTCGGGTGCCGAAATCGAATGCCAGATAGTGTGGACCGCTCAAGCGTGTCCGGTCTCGGGGGAGAGCACGTGCAGGTCGACGCCGAGCAGTTTAGCGGCGGCGTGCCAGCGATCATCCACCGGGGTCGAAAACACGAGGTCGTAGTCCGCCGGGCCGCTCAACCAAGCGTTTTCTCCAAGCTCGTGTTCTAGCTGGCCGCTGCCCCAGCCGGCGTATCCCAGGGCGACCAGCGAATGTTCCGGTCCCTCGTTGGCCGCCATCGCCTCCAGGATGTCGCGCGAGGTCGTCAGCCCGATATCCTCGTTGATTGCGAGGGTGGACTGCCAGTTGCCGACGTCCCGGTGCAGGATGAACCCGCGCTCCGTCTGGACCGGACCGCCGTAATGCACCGGCGTACCCGCCTCGCTGTAATACTCGCTGGGAAGATTCATTTGTGCCAGCACGTCGCCGACCGTGAGGTTGATGGTACGGTTGATCACGATCCCGAGCGCCCCGTCCTGATTGTGTTGGCAGATCAGGGTCACCGTTTGCTGGAAATTCGGATCCCGCAGGGCGGGCATCGCAATCAGGAACTGGTCCGTGAAACTGCTTTTTCGCATACCTTATAGTATCGGGCACAAGCACCGAAACTGACAAGCGTAAGACCGTGGACGTCAACGGCTGGTAAGACGATTGCCGCGCAGGAATTGCCAGGTGCGGGTGATGTGGAGAATGTCCACGTCCTTGCGTATGTTCGGCGGGAACGCTGCGAAAGGCGCCGAAAGGCGCACGATACGCGTGGCTGCGTCATCCAACACCTTGTGTCCGGACGGACGAATGACACTGATCGCGCGGATCGTGCCGTCGGGATTGATTTCCACGTCCAGGACGAGGTTTCCGGTGAGCTTCTGTCGTTTCGCCTGTTCCGGGTAGTTCAAATTTCCGACCCGCTCCACTTTCGCTCGCCAGGCTTCCATGTAGGCGGCGAACTTGTACTCCTTGGTACGCGCACTCAAGAATTTCCGCCGCGGGCGCTTCTGGTACTCGTCCCAGAACTGGCTGATTTCGGCACTCAGACGCGCGCGTTCTCGCAGGGACTGCGGGGTTTGAATCAATCCCAATTTCGTTTTCTCTTCCGGTTTCCGCTCCGGCTCGGGACGCACTTTCGGTTGTGCGACTTTTTTCGGCATCGGTGTCTCCCGGGTCACTACCTTTGGCGGAGGTTTCACCGGGTCGCTGCGGCGGTCAGTCTGAATGCGCGCCACCGGCGGCGTGCGGGCGGATTCCGGGGCCGGATTGCTGGGCAGTGGACTTTGTGCCATTTTCGGCTTCGGGCTGTCGCCACCGCCATCCTGATTTGCCTGCGCAAGAAAATCCGCGCTGTCTGGCTCGCTGTCGCTCTTCGTATTGACCAGCGTAATCTCAAGGGTCGGCAATGGGTTCAGCGGCGGGACGACCTTGGGGATCGCAAAGCTCACACCTAGGATTACGGTCATATGGATGAGAATCGAACCGAATGTGGTGAGGCCCAGGCGATCGATCTTGGAGAACTCCTGGGCGCCGTCGAACGCAGTCATGGGCCAGGCGGTTCGGTGATTAGCGAAAGCCTAGGAGGATACGTTGCGGCGATCATAAACCAGATTCTAGCAGGTGGTGGCCCGTGCGGACGCGTTGTCGTTCAGGCCCGATCCCAGGCGCGGAACCCTTCCTCGAGTTTCTTTTCGACGGCATCCATCAGGATTCCACTGATGTTCAAACTGTATAGCGCATCCAGCTCGCGGATGCAGGTCGGGCTGGTCACGTTGATCTCGGTCAGGAAGTCGCCAATGATATCCAGGCCCGCGAACACGATGCCCCGCTTTACCAGTGCGTCGCACACTCGGCGGCAGATCCACCGGTCCCGCTCGCTCAAGGGGACCCCGCGGCTGGTCGCGCCCGCCGCCAGGTTGCCGCGCGTTTCGCCGGGGGCCGGGATGCGCGCCAGGGCAAAATCTACCGGCTCGCCATCGATCACCAGAACGCGCTTGTCACCGTGACGGATCTCGGGAAGATACCGCTGCGCCATGATCATGCGCGCCTCATGGTGGGTGAGCGTTTCCATGACCACTGAAATATTGGGGTCATCCTGTGTGAGGCGAAAAATGGACGCGCCTCCCATGCCGTCCAGAGGTTTCAGAATGATGTCTTGTTGCTCGTTCAAAAATGCGCGTAGATCTGCGTAGCGACTCGTGACGAGCGTCGGTGGCGTGCACTCCGGGAACCAGGCGGTAAACAGTTTCTCGTTGGCATCCCGAAGAGACGCCGGCCGATTGATGACCAGCACCCCGCGCAACTCGGCCTGTTCGAGTATGTAGGTGGTATACACATAGTCCATATTGAACGGTGGATCCTTGCGCATCAGGATCACATCCAACTCCGCGAGGTCCAAGGTTTGCGGATCGTCGAGCTCGAACCAGCGTAGCGGGTCGTCGTAAAGCTTCAGCCTGTGTGTACGGCCACGTGGGTTTCCGCCGTGCAGGGAGAGATCGTGCTGCTCCATATAGCGGATGTGCCAGCCGCGTTTCTGCGCTTCCACGAGCATGGCGTAGGTGCTGTCTTTCTTTACGGCGATAGAGCCGATCGGGTCCATGACCACGCCCAGGTTTACGGCCATCGGTGCATGTGTCGCTGGGATGAGTTGCGATGCCGAGGATTATACGGAAATCTCCGATTGTTCCGCACCGCGCCGGCGCTCACGGCTACCGATCCCGCGCCCCGGTTACGCGTGGGAGTCCGAGGACGGTTGCGCCGGGAAGGTGGGTTAAAATGCGGGGTATGCAGGGTTCCCGTGCTAGTCCGTTGTCGTCCGCCTGCGGCCCGGTTCTTGCCGTAGATCTGGACGGTACCCTGGTGCGTACAGACCTGTTGCGCCGCGCGGCTTTAGTGCTCCTCGGCCGCCAACCCTGGTCACTATTCTATTTTGTCGTCTGGTTACTGCGCGGGCGGGCCTATCTGAAAGAGAAAATCGCGGAGCGCGTCGACCTGGATGTTGCCGCGTTGCCGTACCGTGATGAGGTCGTCGCATTTCTGCGCGAACAGAAAGCCGCAGGGCGTCGTTTGATCCTCGCCACCGCCGCGAATCATAAATACGCATACCAAGTGGCCGAACATCTCGCTATCTTCGACGGTGTGATCGCCAGCAACGCGTCGCAGAACTACAAAGGCCAGGCCAAGGCCAACGCGCTGATCGCCGTGTGCCCGGACGGCGTTTTCGACTATCTGGGCGATTCGGCGGCCGATATGCCGGTCTGGGGCAAAGCGCGCCGGGCGCTCGTCGTCGCACCCAAGCTGCGGCTGTTGCAGGCGGTTGCGCGACTCGGTGAAGTCGATCGTGTATTCGGCGACCGTTGATCAAGACCCGGTTTCGGCCAGCTCACGCGCCGCCGCCAACAACGCGAGTCTGGCCACGACACCGTATGCGTAGAACCGATTGGGTCCGTCATCCGGGGATTTCCGATCATCGGGCGTGGAACACGACTGGGCGAACGCCAGTGGTTCAAACTTCATGCCCGGCGCGTTGAGATTTTCATCGTGCCGTTTCTCGGTATGCACGCGGTAGAAACCACCCACCACGAAATGGTCGATCATATAGACCACCGGTTCCGCCACCGACTGCGCTGATCCCCAGGTTTCGAACGTGTACACGCCTTCCTGCACGATCACGTCAGTCACCATGCTGCCGCCCTTGCCACGCGCCATTTTCGTCCGCTGTTTGCGGTTCAGGTCGCGAACTTCGTCGGGGCTGCGCACTACCATAATATTCATTCCATAGGTGCCTGAATCCGCTTTCACGAAAGCGAAAGGCTCCTGGTCTATGTTGTACTGGCGATACTTGTCCTTGATTTTCAATAATAGCTCCGCCACGTTGAGCGCCATGCAGTCTTCCCCTTCCCGCTTCTGAAAGTCGATTTTCCCGCACCGTCGGAACAGCGGGTTGATCAACCAGGGATCGATATCGATAAGGGTCGCAAACTCATCGGCAACGCGATCGTAGTGGGCGAAGTGCTGCGATTTCTTGCGTGTCGACCAGCCCAGCGCGACCGGCGGTACGATCGGTTGTCGTATTCCCTGCAAAATTTCCGGTAACCCGTCGCTCAAGTCATTGTTCAGAACGATGAAGCAGGGGGTCATCCCGTCCAGCTTGACGGTATCGCCCTCGCGGATGAGCGGTTCTCGCACGAGTTCGTGCCCGTCCCCGGTTGCCACGGGCTCGGCGGTGGAAACCTCCGGGGACAGCGTGCCGAGGTGCGTCTTGAAACCGGCCAGCTCCAGAATCCGCTTGAGGCTCGCGATACTCTGCCAGTAGTACGGGTTGCGCGTGTGATCCTCGGTGATCAACAGCACCCCGCAGGGTTGGCGGACGATGCGCTCCGCCGCGGTCTGCATGGCGTGCACACACAGGGTCTCGAATTCGGCGCTCAGGTTGTTAAAACCCGCGGGGAACAGGTTGGTGTCCACCGGGGCCAGCTTGAAACCCGCGTTGCGCAAGTCCACGGAGGCGTAGAACGGTGCGGGGGAAGTCAGCCACTGGGCGCGGAACCATTGCTCGATTTCGGCCTGGTGCTCGAGCAGGTGAGTCTCTATCTGCTGCAGGGGGCCGGTGAGCGCCGTCGTCAAGTGCGGTACGGCGTGAACCGGTTGTGCCATCGCGGTTTCTGCGGACATGAAAGAATTCCGGGTCGTTGCTTGGTAGCCGCCAATATTAAAGACGCCCACGTCCGGTGCCAACCGCCAACCGGATCCACACCGCGCTCTTTCACGCTGCGACCTACGGTGTAAACAAATGAAACCGCCCATTGACATCGCACCGACGGGTAGAAAACACTTTGTTGACGGGAAGATAGCCAAGAACGGGCGCCGCTATGCGGGTTCCAGGCGTGTGCGAGGGTACCGGCCGGCGTGCGAGTTGCGACGATCTACAGCTTCCGACCTGCTAGACTTAAACTGGCACAGTCAATAGATGTGCCGGGGCACGGATCGTGGGATCTCGCGAGTTGAATGCGGAGTTGCGGCGCCAGACCAGCGAACGGGGCCGTTGAACACCCGGGGCACGTCTTAATACGGTTCGACGCGACCGGAGCGGGGTCAGAGCACGGATGAGGAGTCATGACGATAAAAGTAATGGTAATCGATGACAGTAACACGGTACGCAGCACGGCGGAGGGTATGTTGCGCCAGGCGGGATTCGACGTGGTCACGGCTGCGGACGGTTTCGAGGCTATGCCGGTCATCGTCGACCATGAACCCGATATCGTGTTTGTTGACATTATGATGCCGCGACTGGACGGCTACCAGACGTGTGCCCTGATCAAGAATAACCGCCGCTTTCGCGCGACGCCGGTAGTCATGCTGTCCAGCAAGGATGGGTTGTTCGATCGGGCCCGCGGCCGGGTGGTGGGTTCCTCGGAACACATCAATAAGCCATTTACACAAGAGGAGCTGGTCGCCGCAATACAAAAACACGTGGGTGAGCAGACCGCGGGTAGCTGACACCGTGGTTCTTTGGGGAGGGGATATGTCTATTCAGAAAGTGCTGGTGGTCGACGATTCGAAGACGGATCTGCATTTGCTGGCGGGTTATCTGTCGAGTAATGGGTACCAGCCGATAATCGCTACCAACGGCGCGGAGGCGATCCGCAAAGCGCACAACGAGCGACCCGACTTGATTCTCATGGATATTGTCATGCCGGTCATGAACGGGTTTGAGGCGACCCGGCGGTTGTCCCGCGATCCGGATACCGCCGCTATTCCGATCGTAATGATCTCTATGAAGAACCAGGAAACGGATCGAATTTGGGGAAAACGCCAAGGTGCGCGGGATTTTCTGGAGAAGCCCGTCGACGAAACGACATTGATCAGCAAGATAAAATCGTTGCGATGAGTGACTCCGATGCTTCGCCGGCATCGCACGAGGATCCCGTCTGTTGGCGGGGATTGGGGTTTGGTATCGACGAACTGCGTCTGGGAGCGACGTTTGACAATGTGTCCGACGTCGTCGCCAGTGGTGTGATCACACCGGTGCCGCGCACCCGACCGTGGTTGAGGGGTATTACCAACGTGCGCGGCACGATTTGTTCAGTGGTGGATCTATCCTTATATTTCGGTCGTACGCTGATTGCCGCCGAGGCCAAGCCCAAGCTGTTGATTGCCAGCGACCCGAATCTTCAGGTCGCATTGCTGGTTCCCCAGGTGCTTGGATTGAAGCAGTTTCGGGTATCCGAGGAGGTTCACGAGCTGTCGGATATCGACAACGAAGTCCAACCTTATGTTACGCGGCGGTTTGCACATCGGGATGAAGACTGGATTGTCCTCGACGTGTCTAAACTGATTCAGGATAGGACCTTTCGCAATATCGCCGTGGACAGCTAGCGCGACACCGATCATGGAATCCGCCGAGTCCACCGTAAACGCCGCCGCCAGGGCATCGAGCAGCGCGCCTGCGAAGATCGAAACCGTACCCTCTGCGGTGCCCGCTGGTCGTAATCGGGCGGTCCGCAAGTCCGGCCGCGGGCGGGGCAGCTTTCTCTCGCACATTCCTTTCCTCATCGTGGGCCTGGTGGTATCGATCGCCGGTGTGCTGTTGTTTCAGACTTGGGAAGTTCGGCACGGCGAAGCGCAAACGCAGTATGTCCACACCGCTTCAAACATGCTGGTGTTGGCCGAGCGTATCGCCCGTGAAGGCCAGAACGCGGTACGCGGGGATGCCGACGCCTACGTCGCCCTCGATGCCTCGCAGAATGAATTCTCGCAAGACCTGGCGGTTCTGCACGATGTGGATCGGGGTGTGCTGGGCGTCGGTTCTGCGCCGGTACGCGTCAAGTTGGTACTCGTGGACCGTGTATGGGAGGAAACCCGGCGACGCATCGAATCTGTTCTGAGGCGCCAAAGTGCGGTGATCGACACGCGAGGTGAAGTGGCACGCATCAACGAAAACACGCCGCTGCTGCTGTCGCGTGGTGACGAAGTCGTTGAGCAGGTCATCGTGCAGACCGGTGACCCGGGCAAAGCAAGGGTTGCCGCGCGCCAGCCAACCCTGGGCCGGCGCATCGCCGCGGACATAGTGACCTACGCGCAGGGTGGCGAGGCGGCGCGCGCGGCGGCGGAGCGGATTCGGAGCGACACCGAGTTGTTCGCCAATACAAGCGAAAAGATTCGCTCCTGGGCGGGTCCGGATGTCGTCGCTGCACAACGGGCGGTGGACGCCGTGTTCGCGGACGTGGCCGAAAGCGCGTCCATCATTCAGGACAATTCCGATGATTTTTTCGCTGCCCACAAGGCCGCGGAGCTGGTGACGGCGGGCACGCGAAAAGTGATCGCGGCGCTGAAAGACCTGATCGGGGCGTACCAGTTCGCCTATGAACGGCGTGTCACGCGTTGGTTGTCCTGGGTGAGCGGTGTGTTCTCACTCGTCTTTCTCGTACTGCTCGGCCGCGCGTTCGTGGTCAATGCCAGGCGGCGGGCGGAGCGCATCGCGAGGCACAACCTCGAGACCCAGGACGCGATTCTGAAATTACTGGACGAAATGGGCAATCTCGCCGATGGCGATCTCACCATCGAGGCCGAGGTCACCGATCAGATCACCGGCGCGATCGCCGATTCCGTGAACTTCGCGGTCAAAGAGATGCGCGAGCTCGTACAGCGCATCAATCTGACTTCCCAGCACATCGCGCAAGAGTCCGAGCGCACGTCGGCGAGCGCGCAACGGCTGTCCGACGCAAGCGCGAAGCAGGCGGAATACATCAACCGCACTACCGAACAGGTGCAGGCCATGGCCGAATCGATGTCTGAGATGGCCACTGAAGCACAACGTTCTACGGAGGTGGCGAAAAGTTCCGTGGAAGTGGCGGACGCGGGAGCCAAGGCGGTGCGCGATACGGTGCACGGTATGACCGAGATGCGCCAGCAGATCCAACAGACGTCGAAACGCATCAAGCGCCTGGGCGAGAGCTCTCAGCAGATCGGTGAAATCGTTGCACTGATCGAGGACCTTGCCGAGCGCACCAATATTCTATCGATGAACGCCGCCATACAGGCGGGTATGGCCGGCGATGCGGGGCGCGGTTTCACCGTGGTGGCCGACGAGGTGCAACAGTTGGCGGAACGCTCCGCCGAGGCGACCAAGCAGATCACCCAGTTGGTCAAGAACATCCAGTTCGACACCAACGAAGCGGTGACGTCCATGGAGCAGGCGACGCGTGGGGTCGTTGAAGGCACCAGCCTGGCGGACGCGGCGGGCCGGGCGCTGGTGGAAATCGAGACCGTATCCGAAAATCTGGCCAAGCTGATCGCTCAGATACAGGCAGCGGCACGTGACCAGTCCCAGAAAGCGACAGATGTATCGAATCGCATGACCAAGATCCGGGGCGTATCCACGGCGACCTCCCGGGATGCGCGACGTACCGCGCGCGCCATCGACCAGTTGACGGTTCTCGCACAGCGATTGCGCGAGTCGGTGGCCAGATTCAAGATTCCGGTGCGAGACGACCACTGAAGCCCCGACCCGGTCAACGCGTTCCATGAGCACCATCGATTCCGGCACTCTAGGTTGGGTAAAAAGCGAACTCGACACGACGATCGCCCAGGCGCGTGCCTGCCTCGACGCGTGTGTCACCGGCGACGATACGTCGGCGCGCATGTTGGCCAATCACGTCCACCAACTGGTAGGCACCCTGCAGATGGTGGATCTGGCGGGTCCGGCGATGTTCGCCAGCGAAGCGGAGGCATTGCTGGTCAGCGTAGACAGTGAAAGGGTAGGCGTGGAGGTCGCGGCGCTCCTCGATGAACTCCTAGAGACGCTCGGTGATTATTTGCACGCGCTGGAGGGGGGTGCACCGGATACGCCGATCAAATATCTGGACTTATTCAATCGGCTACGCACGGCGCGCGGCGCGGAGGCACTCGCGGCGGCGGCCCTGTTCAATCCCGATCTAACGGTGATTCCCACCGGCCGTCGGGCGGCCCACGAAGTCGCGGATTCCGACTATCGCGCGCAAGCCGCCGAGTTGCGGTCGGAATACCGTGCCCGTCTACCCGCCGCGCAGAGCAGCGCCGCGGCGGTCGGTGGTATCGGCGACATCGTCGACCGCTTGCTGGAGTTGGCGCGGCTCAAGAGTGTCGTGCAGTTGTGGTGGGTGGCCCGCGCTTATCTCGACTGGTTGCAACACGACGCGGGTGAGCTCGATTCCGAGGCGCAAACGGTGATGGGCCGCATAGACCAGCAGCTTGCCATTTTGGCCGAACACGGCGAATCTCCGCTGGTGCGCGATCCACCGGACCGGCTGATCAAGACCATGTTGTATCGTCTCGCGACCGCCACAGACAGCACTCCGCGCGTGGCGGAGATCAAGCGCGCTTTCGATCTCGAACGCCTGATCGGCGGTGCCGCGGACGTGAACACCGAACTGGTGTCCCCGGAGGCCTTGAGCGCATTGTCTGAGACCATCGGGCCGGAGATCAAGAACGCGCAGCGGGATTTGGCGCGCTACTTCGAGTCCGGGCAGTCCCCCGCCGATCTCAAGCGGCTCGACGGTCGGCTTCGGAGCGTACATGCGGCCGTGGACGCGGCGCAGGCCGCGCCGCTCAGTTCGTTGACCGACGCCATGCGGGTGGTAACCGCGGCGCTCGCCGACGGCGAACACCTGGACCGGGAGCAGGCCGCGGTCGATATGGCGGCGAGTCTCCTCTTTGTGGAGAAAACCCTGGATTTGCGAGGGCGCTTGGACAGCGAGTGGAACGATCAGCTCGAGGCGCGCGTCAACCGGTTGCGCGGGTTGACCGACGCGCCGGGCGCGGCCGTGGGGGATGCTGCGCACCGCGTCGACCGGCACGAGCTGGCGCGCATCGTCGCGCTCGTTGCGCGTGAACTGCGCGCCGACCTCGCGCAGACGAAATCCGCCCTGGAGGCATTTGCCGAGGGTCGCGACCCGGATACCATGCACCCCAATGCCGGTGCTCGGGCCGCCGATGCGATCACCCGCGCGCGTGGGGCGCTTGCGCTTCTGGGGCGCGACCAGGCCGCCGAACTGGCTCGGCTGACCGACCGCTGCTTCAGGACGTTGCCGCACCGGACCGGCGGCGCATCCGCACGGGTCATCGACGCGTTGGCGGTGGCGCTCACCGCCATTGATTCTTGTCTGGACAGCCTCACCGGCTCGGCCGAATGGTCCGCCGCATCTGTCGACCTCGCGCGCGCTGATCTGACTGCCGCCGACGCGGAGATTGCCCCATCGACGCACGCGCAAGAGGCAATCGTATCGCGAGCCGCGCCGGAGGCGGTGACCGGGCCACTGCGCGCGGAGACCGTTGATGCGCCGCTGATGGCGATTTTCGTCGCCGAGCTCGGCGAGCACTTGGCTGCAGTGTGCAGCACGATTGATCGCTGTAAGCGGAGTGCGGCGGACTGCCGGGTGTCGGGCGAGCTCAAGCGCAGACTACACACCGTGGCCGGCAGCGCACGCGGCGTAGAGCTCGACGCGTTGGCCGACGCTTTCCAAGCTACGGTGAACCTACTCGACGCCCTGCGTCGCGCCGATCATCCGATACGCGCCACGGAACTCGAGATATTGGAACGGCTAGTGACCGAGGCGACACGCGCGATGCGTGATCTCAGCACTGGACACGCAATCCCCCCGCCGTTGCAGGAGTCTTTTTCTGGTTTGGCTGCGGAGACCCAGGCGCGTGCGCGCGTTTGGCACACGAACGCGCAGGTACAGAGCGACGCGGCGGAGAATGGGGATTTCGTCGACATATTCACAGACGAAGCGTCCGACATTTTGGCGCGCGTGGAAACCGCGCTGCGTGGTTGGCGTTCTGGTGGCGAAACGACGCCGCTGATCGGGGCGTTGCGGCGCGAACTCCATACTCTCAAGGGCGGCGCGCGCGCGGTGGGGGTCGAGGTCGTGGGTGAGCTGGCACACAGTACCGAGACCCTGTTGGATCGGGTAGGCGAATCGGGTGTCGGTTTCCCGGCCGGCGAACTCCTGGAGCTCCTCGAGGAGGTACACGACGGACTGCAGTCGGCGGTGAGTTCGTTACGCGCCGGCGAAACCCCGGCGTTCGCGGCGGATCTCAATGAGCGGTTGAAACGGTTTCCGGAGTCACCGCAGGAGACAGCGACGTCGACGCCGTCAGAGCCGTTAGCGGTAGCTACCGGTGATCAAGGACAGAGTCATACGCCGGTGGCGGAGAACGATGCGGTTGCCGATCCTGCCCTGCCCAGAAGTCAGGTGCGGGTGAGTCCGGCGCTGCTGGATCGTCTAGTGAACTACGCCGGGGAGATCAGTATCACGCGCGCGCGGGTGCAGGAACAGTTCAAAACGCTGAAAAACCAGCTGCAGGATCTGCGCGCGCATTTGGAACGATTTCGTGACCAATTGCGCGAGTTTGAGTTGCACGCTGAGGACCAGATCCGCGCGCACCGCGAAGAGTACGAACTGACCACCCAGGACCGGGAATTCGATCCCCTGGAATTCGATCGATACACGCGTTTGCAGCAGCTGTCGCGCAATCTGGCCGAAAGCCTGGACGCCATGGTGACGGTGAACTCGAGCATGACCCGCGTCGCGCACGATTCTGAGTCGGTGTTGCAGGAGCAAGGCCACCTGAGTAACGAGTTGCACGGGAGTTTGCTGCGTGCGCGGATGGTTCCGTTCGGCACCATTACGTCGCGCCTGCGGCATCACCTGCGGCAGACCGCGCGCGAGCTCGATAAATGGGCCGAACTACGCATCGTTGGCGAAGAAGTGGGCGTTGACCGCACGATTCTGGAAAGCATGACCGAGGCGTTCGAGCACATGATCCGCAACGCCGTGGATCACGGAATCGAGTCGCCGGAAGAGCGTATCGCCCAGGGCAAGCCGGAGGCCGGCTTGATCCGCATAGAATGTGCGCTCGAAGGTAATGAAGTGCGCCTCCAGTTCGGCGACGATGGCCGGGGCCTGAAAAAGGACGCCATTCGCCGCCGTGCGGAAGCCAACGGTCTCATCGAGGCCGGGTCTGAATTGAATGACCACGAAGTACTACAACTCATTGTCGAGCCGGGGTTCACCACTGTCGATTCGATCACTCGATTGTCCGGTCGCGGTGTGGGTATGGATGTGGTCCACAGCGCGGTCCGCCGGTTGGGCGGCACCATCACCGTACATTCCCGGCCCGGGGAGGGCGCGTCTTTCGCGATGCGTCTACCGGTGTCCCTGGCGATGACGCAAGCGGTGTTCGTTCGGTGCGGCAGCTACGTATTCGCGATATCGCTGCGCGCGGTGGAGACGATTTCTGAAGTCGCTCGCGATGCTCTCGTTCACGACGAGACCACCGGCGAACCGCTACTGGTCCGCAAGGACCACCGCTATCCGTTGATGAATCTGACACAGCGGTTCGGACTGTCTTCCACAGTGCGCGAGAGCGCGACCGTGCCGGTACTGCTGGCGCGCATGGGCGCTACGCTGGTGGCGGTACAGGTGGACGAGCTGGTGGGCACGCAGGAGATCGTGGTGAAACGGGTGGGTGCGCACCTGGCGGGGCTGGAAGGGATGGCCGGGGCCGCCGTGCGCGGTGACGGGCAGCCGATACTGGTGCTGGACGTCGTCGACTTGTGGGTTTCCGAGGAAGCGGCGAACGGCAAGCTGCGCGCAGCCATGGAGACCTCAGCCGACGACCCGCCGCTGGTGATGGTGGTAGACGATTCGCTTACGGTGCGCAAGGTCACGAGCCGTAATCTCACACGCCACGGGATGCGGGTCATGATGGCGAAAGACGGGATAGATGCACTCGACCAGGTCCGCTCCCGACGTCCGGATATCATGCTCGTCGACGTGGAAATGCCACGTATGGACGGCTACGAACTGACCGACCAGATTCGCAAGCATCCCATGACGCGGACCATTCCGATCATTATGGTGACCTCCCGGGCCGGGGAAAAGCACCGAAACCGGGCATTGGAACTGGGCGCCGACGCGTACATCACCAAGCCCTACCACGAGGACGAACTGGTCGCCGAAGTGCAGCGATTACTCGATTCCCGGTCGCGAACCGGGAACTCGGTCAGTCACTGACCGCCGCCTCGATCCCATCCCACGCCACGTCGGTCATCAGCTCGATCTGGTCCGGCTCGATGACGTATGGAGGCATGAAATAGACGACATTGCCGAGCGGGCGGAGTAACACGCCATGCTCGAGACCATAGCGATAGACGCGCAATCCGCGGCGTTCCTGCCAAGGGTAGGGGACACGCCCGGCCTTGCTCTTGACCAGTTCGATGGCCAGGATCATACCGGTTTGACGGACTTCGCCGACCTGCGGATGTTCCGCAAAGCGTTCCGTGGCGTGCGCCATCGCGTCGGCAAGGACCCGATTGGCACTGATCGTATCGTGGCGCTCGAACAAATCCAGAGTTGCGAGCCCTGCAGCGCACCCCAGCGGATTTCCGGTGTAACTGTGTGAATGCAGGAACGCTTTGAGTGTTTGGTAGTCGTCGTAGAATGCGGCGAAAACCGCGTCGGTGGTCAGCACCGCTGACAAAGGCAGATAACCCCCGGTCAACCCTTTTGCCAGGCACATGAAGTCCGGACTAACCCCAGCTTGCTCGCAGGCGAACAGCGTGCCGGTGCGCCCGAAACCCACCGCACACTCATCGGCGATGAGGTGTACCCGGTAACGGTCACAGAGCTCCCGCAAGAGCGTCAGGTATACGGGGTGATACATGCGCATACCGCCGGCGCACTGCACCAGGGGCTCGACAACGACCGCGCACAAGGTTTCCGCGTGCCTTTCGAGCAGGACTTCCATGTCGGCGGCACGGCGGCGCGAGTGGGCCTCCCAGGTTTCGCCGGGTTCGCGCGCGTAACAATCGGGAGAGGGTGCCGTGCGGCTGCCCATCAGCAGCGGCGCGTACGTGCTTTTGTATAAGTCTACGTCACCGATGGCCAGCGCGCCCAGCGTTTCACCGTGATAGCTGTTGGTGAGGCTGACGAATTCGGTTTTACCCGGGAACCCGGTGTTCTTCCAAAAATGAAAACTCATTTTGAGCGCGATTTCCACGGCCGCGGATCCATTCTCGGCATAGAAGCAGCGGTCCAAACCGGGGGGCGTGACTGCCACCAGGCGCTCCGACAAGCGCACTACCGGTTCGTGAGTAAAACCCGCCAGAATGATGTGTTCCAGGCTTTCGAGCTGGGCGCTGATTGCGCGGTTGATGAACGGGTTACTGTGACCGAAGAGATTGACCCACCACGAACTGATCGCATCCAGATAACGCTGACCTTCGAAGTCTTCCAGCCAAACGCCTTGACCGCGACGAATCGGGATGAGCGGAAGGTCTTCGTGGTCTTTCATCTGCGTGCACGGGTGCCAGACGACGCTGAGATCCCGCTGGACTAGCTTTATATTTTTCATGGGTTAGACTAAGGGAATCGGGGGTGTTGCATAATGTGTGGATAGCATTTTTGTTAAGTGCCCCGCAACTTCATTTGAACTCGTTAAGGGCTCTATAGGAAGAATGGCAGAGGAAGCGCCGGTCGCGCTGGAACCGCCAACGCGAGAGGTGGTCAGCAGTCTTCTGGTCGAGGTCGTCAGCGAGGTGTTCGCGGCGCGCCCAAAGTCCGTGGACCGCAAGGACGACGGCAGTTCGGTCACCGACCTGGATCTCAAGTTGCAGAACGCGTTGACCGAGGCATTGCGTTCGCGATGGCCGGAGTATCCGCTACTCGGCGAGGAGATGACGGATGCCGAACAGGGTGCGGTACTCGCCGCGGGCGACACGGGATTCTGGTGCCTGGATCCCCTCGACGGAACCACCAATTTCATTGCCGGTTTTCCGTTTTACGGTGTGTCGCTGGCGTTCATTCAGTCCGGGTGCACGCGGGTCGGAGTGGTCTTCGATCCGGAGCGGAACGAGTGCTTCGCTGCCGAGGTGGGTCGCGGCGCGACCTTGAACGGCGCGCCTATCCGCGTGCGCCACCACACCGGCTGGAACTCGACGGTCGCGTGCGTAGATCTCAAACGGCTACCCGCACCGCTTGCCGCTCAGTTGGCGACGTCACCGCCGTACAAGTCGCAACGCAATATCGGGGCTTCGGTGTTAGAGTGGTGCTGGTTGGCGGCGGGCCGCTTTCACGTCTACGTGCACGGCAGCCAGAAACTGTGGGACTATGCCGCGGGTCACTTGATCCTGACGGAGTCCGGGGGAGTCTCCGAGACCTTGGAACGGGAGCCGGTGTTCGCCCTTACCGGGAACCGGGCACCAAGCCGGTCGGTGGTGGCGGCCGGCGACCGGCAGCTGTTCGACGCGTGGCGGACCTGGCTGGAAACACACTCAGCCTAGCGGTAAGCACCGGTTCCGCCGCCGGGGTCCACACGTCTGAGTTCAATTTTTACTTATGATTCGAATCAATATTATTGAATATAGCTTATGCTAGAAAGTTGCTATAGTCGCGTCGGCGTCGCCAGGGTTTGCGTGGCGTCAGCGTGATCCGCGCCGCGGCTGGGTGCGGCACCCTACGGAACCCGGTTCCGGCCCAATCGGTTTTCAGAACTTGCCCAGGAGGACGACACCCATGTCCGTGAAAGCTCAGCCTGCAGACATTAGCCGCCGGACGCTTGCCAACGCGATCCGCGCACTCAGCATGGACGCGGTCCAGAAGGCGAACTCCGGTCATCCGGGAATGCCCATGGGCATGGCGGACATCGCCGAAGTCCTGTGGAACGACTTCTTGAAACATAACCCCAACAATCCCGGTTGGGTCGACCGCGACCGGTTCATCCTGTCGAACGGCCACGGTTCCATGCTGCACTATTCGCTGTTGCATCTGTCCGGCTACGACCTGCCGATGGCCGAACTCATGAATTTCCGCCAGCTGCATTCGAAAACCCCCGGGCACCCGGAATATGGTTACGCGCCTGGGATTGAAACCACGACCGGTCCACTGGGTCAGGGCATTTCCAACGGGGTGGGAATGGCATTGGCGGAGAAAACGCTGGCGGCGCGCTTCAATCGCGAAGGGCACTCGGTGGTCGATCACTATACTTATGTATTCTTGGGTGACGGCTGTCTCATGGAAGGCGTCTCCCACGAGGCCTGTTCGCTGGCCGGCACGCTGGGTCTCGGCAAACTGATCGCCTTCTACGACGACAACGGCATCTCCATCGACGGCGAGGTCGAGGGTTGGTTTACCGACGACACGCCCGGTCGGTTCGCAGCCTACGGTTGGCACGTGATTCCGCGCGTCGACGGGCACGACGCCGGGGCGGTGGCCCGAGCGATCGAGGAGGCGCGCGCCGAGACCGAGCGGCCCACGCTGATCTGTTGTCAGACCGTTATCGGTTGGGGTTCGCCGAACAAGCAGGGTAAAGAAGAGTGCCACGGCGCGGCGCTCGGCGAAGACGAGGTGGTGCTGGTGCGCGAAACCCTGGGTTGGCCCCACGGCCCGTTCGAGGTGCCCGAGGAGGTTTACGCGGGCTGGGATGCGCGTATGCGCGGCGCCAACGTGGAAGCGGACTGGAATCGCCGGTTCGGAGAGTACCGTTCGGCGCATCCCGATCTGGCCGCGGAATTCGAACGGCGTATGGCCCGCGAATTGCCGGCGGAGTGGGAGGCCGCGGCCCGGGCCCATATCGAGCGCGTCGCCGCGGAGGGTCAGAAAGTCGCCACCCGCAAGGCGTCGCAGAACACCTTGAATGCTTACGCGCCCCTCCTGCCGGAACTGATCGGCGGTTCGGCGGACTTGACCGGTTCCAACAACACCAATTGGAAGGGTTCACAAGCCGTGACCCGAGAGCGGGCCGACGGCAATTACATCTACTACGGCGTGCGCGAGTTCGGCATGTCGGCGATTATGAACGGCATGACGCTGCACGGCGGATTGATGCCGTACGGCGGTACTTTTCTCATGTTCTCCGAGTACGCGCGCAATGCCCTGCGCATGGCGGCGTTGATGAAGATTCCGACGATTTTCGTTTACAGTCACGACTCGGTCGGCCTCGGCGAAGACGGGCCCACCCACCAGGCGGTGGAGCAGACCGCCACCCTGCGTCTGATGCCCAACATGAGCGTTTGGCGACCTTGCGACGAGGCAGAGACCGCGGTGGCCTGGAAGTGTGCCATCGAACGCAGCGATGGGCCCACGTGCCTGTTGTTGAGCCGCCAGGGTCTGGCGCCCCAGGAACGCGACGCGCAGCAGCTCGATAACATTGCGCGTGGCGGGTACGTACTGGTGGACAGCGATGCCGAACCGGAAGCGGTCATCATCGCGACCGGTTCGGAAGTGGATCTCGCCGTCCAGGCGGCGCGGTCTCTCGACGGTCGAGTACGCGTGGTGTCGATGCCCAGTACCGACAGGTTCGATGCCCAGGACGAGAGCTATCGGAACTCCGTGCTACCGGTTGGTGTTCCGCGTGTCGCCGTGGAAGCGGGCGTCACGGACTGCTGGCGGAAGTACGTCGGGCTGGACGGCCGAGTAGTGGGTGTAGATCGGTTCGGCGAGTCGGCGCCGGCGGCCGATGTGTTCCGGCACTTCGGGCTTACCGCGGACAACGTCGCCGCCGCAGTCACCGCTGTGCGGACGCGCTAGCCCGCCATATCGCCGATGACGCGCGGTTGACCTGCAAAGAATCCCCGGCCCGCAGGATTCTTTGACATAATTGGCCGTGGCCGCGGGCACCGAGGGCTCGCGGTCTGACGTTTCCGGCCAGGTTGTGCGGTCCCGCGCGGCCTGGTTTTGTTTTTTGCCAATTAATGAATCAATCTTTTGAGGAGAGTGCTGCATGACGATTACAGTCGCGATTAACGGATTCGGGCGCATCGGACGGAATGTGCTGCGAGCCCTGTACGAAGCGGGTCGGACCGATGAAATCGGCGTTGTCGCGATCAACGATTTGGGTGACGCGGCGACCAACGCCCATCTGTTGAAGCACGACACCGCGCACGGCCCGTTCCGTGCCGACGTGTCGGTGGATGGGAATGATCTGGTCGTCAACGGCGATCGTGTACGCGTGCTCGCCGAGCGGAATCCGGGCGAATTACCGTGGCGGGAAATGGGGGTCGACGTGGTCCTGGAATGTACCGGACTCTTCGCGAGCAAAGAGAAGGCGAGTACCCACCTCGACGCGGGCGCGAAGAAGGTGATCATTTCGGCGCCCGGAGGCAAAGACGTCGACGCAACCATCGTCTACGGCGTGAACCATGAAGCCTTGAAGTCCACCGACACGGTGATTTCGAATGCATCCTGCACGACCAATTGTCTTGCTCCATTGGTCAAACCGCTGCACGACAACATCGGAATTGTGGGCGGGTTGATGACTACGATCCATGCTTACACTAACGACCAGGTGTTGACGGACGTTTATCATTCCGACCTGCGCCGCGCTCGATCGGCCACCCAGTCGATGATACCGACGAAGACCGGTGCGGCCGCGGCGGTGGGTCTGGTGTTGCCCGAGTTAAACGGCAAGTTGGACGGTTTCGCCGTGCGAGTCCCCACCATTAACGTATCGCTCGTAGATTTGACTTTTGAGGCGGCGCGCGATACCAGCGTCGATGAGGTCCACGGCGTGATGAAGTCCGCAGCCGACGGCGCACTGAAGGGCATCCTGGCGTACAACGACGAACCCCTGGTGTCCGTCGATTTCAACCACACTACCCAATCTTCCACTTATGACGCTTCGATGACGCGCGTCGTCAACGGTAAGACGGTCAAGGTCTGTTCCTGGTACGACAATGAATGGGGATTTTCCAACCGTATGCTGGACACCACCGTCGCGTTGATGAACGCGAGCTGAGCACGCGATTGCGCGACGAGTAAGCCGCGAGGGTTTTCTATGTCTGTAATTCGTATGACTGACTTGGACCTTGCCGGCCGGCGGGTGTTGATCAGGGAGGATCTGAACGTCCCGGTCGCGGACGGAACGGTGACCAGCGACGCGCGCATCCGCGCCGCGCTGCCGACCATTCGCCAGGCGCACGAAGCAGGTGCCAAGGTGATGCTGATGTCGCACCTGGGCCGGCCCACGGAGGGGGAATACGATCCGCAGTTCTCCCTCGCTCCGGTGGCCCGGAGCTTGTCGACGCACCTCGGTTTTCCGGTGCGCCTTGAGAAAGACTGGTTGGAAGGCGTCGAGTTGCAGTCCGGTGATGTCGTCTTGTGCGAAAACGTACGGTTCAACGCCGGTGAAAAAGGGGACGATGAAACCTTGGCCAAGCGCATGGCGGCCCTGTGCGATGTGTTCGTCATGGATGCGTTCGGGACCGCGCATCGCGCACAGGCGTCGACCCACGGTGTGGCGCGTTATGCGCCGGTCGCGTGTGCGGGGCCGTTGTTGTCCGCGGAGCTCGAAGCCCTGGGGCGGGCGATGGACGATCCCAAGCGGCCGCTGGTGGCGATCGTCGGCGGGTCGAAAGTGTCCACCAAGCTCACGGTGCTCGACAGCCTGGCCCAGGTGGTCGATCAGCTCATCCTCGGCGGGGGTATCGCCAACACGTTTCTTGCCGCCGCCGGACACAACGTTGGCCAGTCCTTGTATGAACCCGACCTCGTGCCCGAAGCCCGGCGTTTGACTGAGAGTGCGCAGCAGCGCGGCGGAGACATCCCAGTGCCCACCGATGTCGTGACCGGTAAGGAATTTTCCCGCGCGGCGGTGGCGGAACTGAAACCGGTTTCCGGGGTCGCCGACGACGACATGATTTTCGACATCGGTCCTGAAACGGCGGCGTCGTTTGCCGAACTCCTCAAGCAGGCCGGTACGATCGTGTGGAACGGGCCGGTGGGTGTGTTTGAATTCGACCAGTTCGGCGAAGGTACCCGAGCGCTGGCAATGGCGATCGCCGAAAGCCCTGCGTTCTCGATTGCCGGCGGCGGCGATACCCTGGCCGCCGTAGACAAGTACGGTATCGCGGACCGGTTGTCCTATATTTCCACCGGTGGTGGCGCTTTTTTGGAGTTCTTGGAGGGCAAAGAGCTCCCCGCGGTGGCGGTACTCGAGGCTCGGGCCGACGGATGACCGGGCGCCGGCAGTCGGTCACCCGGGGTCGTCAGTATATCGCCATCTCCCGTTGATCACGGGGCGACGCTGACGATGGCGGGTCGCGAACCCCGGCTTCGACGTACGAAGATCGTGGCCACACTAGGGCCGGCGACCGATGCACCGTTGGAACTTCGCCGTGTCATCGAATCCGGATTAGATGTTGCGCGGGTGAACTTTTCTCACGGGAACGCCGATGACCATGTGCGGCGCATACGCGCGGTGCGAGAAACCGCGGCGACGGCGGATCGGTTTGTCGGTGTGATGGCCGATCTACAAGGTCCGAAGATCCGAATTCGCGGGTTTGCGGACGGAAGCATCGTATTGCAGGAGGGCGCCGGTTTCGTTTTGGACGCGAACCTCGCGCCGGACGCCGGCACTGCGGAGCGCGTCGGAATTACTTACGATGCCTTGGGCCGGGATGTAGACAGCGGTGACGTATTGCTGTTGGACGATGGCAATATCGTGCTCAACGTGGAAGAGACGTCGGCGTCGCAAGTGCATTGCCGGGTCGCCACCGGCGGACCGCTGTCCAACAACAAGGGTCTCAACCGGCTGGGCGGCGGGCTGTCGGCGGCGGCACTCACCGATAAGGATCGCGACGACATTCGCATTGCCGCCGAACTGGAGACGGACTACGTCGCTGTGTCGTTCATTCGCCACGCCGAAGACGTTCTCGAGGCGCGCGAACTGTTCAAAAGTGCCGGCGGTAGTGGGGCGATCGTTGCCAAGATAGAACGTGCGGAGGCGATTGAAAACGTGCATCAAATCATCGACGCGACGGACGTGGTCATGATCGCGCGTGGCGATCTGGGCGTCGAAATCGGTGACGCGGAACTGCCCGGCATGCAGAAACGTGTCATTCGCCAGGCCCGGGAGTCGAACCGGGTGACGATTACCGCTACGCAGATGATGCAGTCGATGGTGGAAAGCCCGCAGCCGACACGCGCTGAGGTGCTGGATGTGGCCAACGCCGTGCTGGACGGCACCGACGCCGTGATGTTGTCCGCGGAAACCGCCATCGGCAGGCATCCCAGCAAAGTGGTGCATGCCATGGACCGTATCTGTCGCGGCGCCGAGCGGCAGCGCTCGACAATGGTTTCGAGTCATCGCCTCGATGCGCTATTCGGCAACCCGGAAGAAGCCATCGCTATGGCGGCGATGTATACGGCGAACCACATGAATGTGGCCGCTATCGTGGCGATGACCGAGTCTGGAGCTACGGTGCGTTGGATGTCGCGCATCAGCTCGGGGATTCCGATTTTTGCGATGACGCGCCACGCGGCCACCGGGCGCCGCGTGACGCTGTACCGCGGCGTTTACCCGGTCCAGCTCGACCTGCACGATGCCAGCGCCGCCGAAGCCGACGATTCGATTATCGAGGAGTTGCGAAGTCACGGCGTGATCGAGAGCGGTGATGCTATTATCGTCACCCGGGGCGATGTGACCGGCGTGAGCGGCGGTACCAATTCGATGAAGATTTTACAGGTGTAGCATTTCGGTGACAGTGTAGAACGAGAGCGCACACCGCAGGAGCTTACCCATTTCATTCACTTGTTATCTATCGTTACCAAGGAAAAAAACATGGCCCTAATATCTATGCGACAACTTCTGGACCATGCCGCGGAGCACACCTACGGCGTCCCGGCGTTCAACGTGAACAATCTGGAACAGATGCGCGCCATCATGGAGGCGGCGGACGACACGGACAGTCCAGTGATCGTGCAGGCCTCGGCTGGGGCCCGCAAATACGCAGGGGCGCCCTTCCTGCGTCACTTGATTCAGGCGGCGGTGGAGGAATGGCCGCACATCCACGTAGTGATGCACCAGGACCACGGAGCCTCTCCCGCGGTCTGCCAGCGCTCTATCCAACTCGGTTTTACTTCGGTGATGATGGACGGTTCGTTGGGTGAGGACATGAAAACGCCGATGTCTTACGAGTACAACGCCGAAGTAACGCGTAAAGTCGTCGATATCGCGCACGCGTGCGGCGTCTCGGTGGAGGGCGAGCTGGGATGTCTCGGATCACTTGAGACCGGGATGGCGGGCGAGGAGGACGGGTCCGGCGCCGAGGGCCAGTTGAGCCACGACCAACTGCTGACCGATCCCGAGGAGGCCGCCAAGTTCGTGCGCGATACCGAAGTCGACGCGCTGGCGATCGCCATCGGTACCAGTCACGGGGCGTACAAGTTCACCCGCCCGCCCACCGGAGACATTTTGGCGATCGACCGCATCAAGGAAATTCATACCCGCATTCCGGATACGCATCTGGTGATGCACGGGTCGTCGTCGGTGCCCCAGGACTGGCTCGCGGTGATCAACGAGAATGGCGGCGATATGGGTGAGACCTATGGCGTGCCAGTGGAGGAGATACAGGAGGGCATCAAGCACGGTGTGCGCAAGGTCAACATCGATACGGACCTGCGCATGGCGTCGACGGGCGCCATTCGGAAGTTCTTATGCGAAAATCCGAAAGAGTTCGATCCACGCAAATATCTGGCCGCGGCTACCCGCGCGATGAAGGATATCTGCGTGCAACGGTATGAAGCCTTCGGAACCGCCGGCAAGGCATCGAAGTTGAAACCGCTCGGTCTGGAGGCAATGACGTCACGCTATGCGTCGGGTGAGTTGAACCCACGTGTACACTGATTCGGGCACGACGGACATAAACGACGGACATAAACGACGGACATGGGATCGGGCCGGTGCCAGGTGGTCAGGGGCGCCGGCACCGTAACTGCATAGCACAGGATTATGGCAGTCCTAAACATTGGAGATCTGCTGTCGGGACAGCCGGTCACGGTGGCACCGGGCACTAAGATCAATGTACTCAAACGCCTGATGCTCGAGCACGGGGTCAAGCACGTGCCGATCGTAAATGACTCGGAGGTGGTCGGCTTGGTAACGGATCGCGACATCAAGCTGGCTCAGTCGGTCAGTTCGGACCCGGCGTTTCATGATCACGCGACGGTGGAAAAAGTTCAGGTCGATGATCCGTATATCGTGGATGTGACTGCACCAGCCGTAGAAGTGCTCGGCGTAATGGTCGAACGCAATATCGGATCGGCGATCGTTACCGATGGCGGGCGGCTGTGCGGAATGTTCACACGTGGCGACGCGTGCCGGGCGCTGCAACAGATTCTCGCTGCCCGCACGGAATGACCGGCCAGGCACGGTGCGTCGCGAGGAACATATTCACGAGTCCGTTTGCGGATTGGGCATCGACGAGTCGCGTCTTTGAGCGAGTATTGTCGCCATAGCGGTGCGGCTCCAGGGTGTCGGCGTGCGCGACCCGGCGGGGTTGGTACCCCGCACGCGTAGCCAGGCATCGTCGGAACCGGTAGACTGGCGGCCGCTACGCGGTGTGATCCCAAGTCGGCGCCGCGTCCGGTCACGGGGCGCGGCCGGGTTCCACACCGGGGCCCGCGGCCGGTCTCGAACGCACGTCGGCCGCAAGAACCGACGTACCGCTCTTCGAACCCGGCACGGCGACTGTCAACCTCCTGAAGCTGACCAGACTCATCCGTTAACCGAGGCGGCGGTATATTCATGCGACCCAAGATTCTGTTTCCCGAGCTCGTACCCCTGGAGAACAAGGGCGAGGAGGCGGTGGTGCGGGGCGTGGCGGACGTCATGTTCCCCGACGCCGAGGAACCGCCCGAGATCGGCGTCCTCGACTTCGTGACACGGCCGCGGTGCGTCGACGGAATCACGGTTTTTCCCATGCACTGGCTGTATTCGGGGCTCTACCGTGGTTCCACGAAGTCGCGCGTGAACTACGCACGACCTCGGCGATTGAGACGGACACAAAAACTGCACGATTACCGAGTGTTGTTACGCGTCGTCGCAGGACATCCCGGGCCAGCGGCGTGCCTTGGCCGCGCACGGGATGCACAGCGCCAACCGCTTTTGGATTTCTTTCGTGATGCCGAGTTTGTGTTCGTGGGTCACGACGGTTTGTGGGGTCCGGAAACGTACCTGGTTCTGAAGGCCGCGAAGGCGGCAGGCAAGTTCGCGGGGATGTTGGGCACCGGTTTGCCTCAGGTGCCCGGTCGGTTGCGCTGGATCCATCAACTGGCACAGCGGCGTGGGGTGGGGCTGGCGGATTTCTGCGTGGTGCGCGAAGCCAATACGTATCAGCGGGTACGCGCACTGTGCCCGGGCGCGGAGCACGTAATGCTGGCTCCCGACCCGGCATTCCTGCTGGTTCCCGACCACCGTCGTCGTGCCGAGGAGATACTGGCCGCGTTGCCCGGTGTCGCCCGTGCACGGCGCCGGAATGCGTTGTTGGTCATGGCGACGGTGACCGAGAATTCAGTGGTATTCAATAAATCGTTCACCTCGGCGGTATCGTTTTCCGAGCGACGTACGATTCATAATCGTTACCTGGCGCGTCTGTTCGACCTGCTCATCGAACGCGCGAATGCGCATGTGGTCATGCTTCCACATTCACACTACGTGGCCGAAATTGACTCGCCCGCGTTTAACAACGACGTACAGGTGGCGCGTGGTGTTGTGGCTGGCATGCAACAGCGCGAAGCGGTCGACATCCTCGATACGGCCTTGTCGTGCCGCACGTTGAAAGCACTGATTCGCGAGGCCGATCTGCTGGTCGGGGAGCGAACCCACTCACTGATCGCGAGTGTAGGGGTGGCGACGCCTTTCGTCGGCCTCACCAACACCGGCGACCACCGGACCCAGGGCATCATCACCAAAATGTGCGGATGCGAGGCACAAATGGTCAACCTGGACGAGATGAATGTCGAGCAGGCCTGGAGCGTCGTCAACGCGGTGGTCAACGATCGGGTCGGTATCGCCCAGCGCCTTGAGCACAAGTCAGCGGAATTGTCCCGCACGCTGCAAGGAACCGCGCAGTGGATCCGCGACACCCGGGAACGGCGCCAGCTTGACAACCCGACCCCTGGCCCCTAGGCTCTGCGATCTCAAGGGGTGGGATCAAGCTTTGCGGTACGGCCAGCGTGGGTCCGGCAGGACGCGGTTCCGTGCGTCCATGCAGACACCGGTCGTGAAGGCCGGAGCGTCCGGTTCGCGGAGCGTAATCAGACAGCTTTTCGAGGAATACCGTGTCCAGCGTCTCACCCGAATCTAACTACCCGCATCCGCCAACCCTTTCGGTGTCTAGCCCCGCGCGCTCCCGGTCGCTAAAGGGATGGTTTTCCAGGTTCGTGCCTCGGCGCGTCAAAGCCTGGGCCCGGCGCGTTCTGAACACGGAGGCCCTGCTGGTGAACGTTGCTTACGACGCGCGGCGCTTCCGGCGCTGGTCGTCCGCGATCCGGCGCCGCAACGCGCGGTCCAACCTGCGCGCGTTGATCGCCATGAATACGCACAACATCGAAAAAGGGCTCTCGCTGAAGGCGCCGAGGCCCGGCTTCGGTGTCGATCGCATTCGCACCCTGATGGGCGACGTCCACGAATACGCGAACTTGTACGGTTTCGACGGTGCCTGCGAGGTCAGCGCCCGTGTGCTTCGTCAATACCGGGAGTTCAATCTCGCTCACGGCATCGATAATCGGGAAGTGGCGGCGTTTCTGGATGCCATGGGCGATCAAGCGCCCGCGCAAACCGACGGCGGCGGCACTTTCCCGGTAACCCGAGTCGACCTACACCGGGCCGCGAAGATGGATCTGAAACCGTTCTTTGCTTCGCGGTTCAGCATCCGACAGTTCGACCCGAACCACTCCGTCGACATACAGGTCATCGAGGAGGCTGTGTCGATGGCTCAGAAAACGCCATCGGTGTGCAATCGGCAGTCGTGTCGAGTCTGGGTACTCCAGGAGCGCGAAAAAGTGCAGGGAGCGCTCGATATTCAAAAAGGCGCGACGGGGTTCGCGGAACAGGTGGGCACGGTATTGATCGTCACGTCCGAGCTCGCGCACTTCGTGAATGTCGGCGAGCGTTATCAGGCATGGATAGACGGCGGCATGTTCTCGATGTCACTGGTCTACGCGCTGCATTCCCTGGGCTTGGGGACGTGTTGCTTGAACTGGAGCAAACGGCGAGAGGTGGATAAAAAATTGAAGCGTTTCGTCGGCATCGGTGATTCCGAGACGGTTATTATGCTTATCGCCGTGGGACATCTGCCCGAGACCCTGAACGTGGCTCAGTCGGTGCGCAAACCGCTGGACGAGGTATTGTGTGTACCGGCGGATTGAGGGGACTTTCAGAAACGCCACAGCAAGCTACCGGTGAGTAGATCGACGTCCGGTGCGTCGATTTCCTCGCCGGCAATGTCGAACGCCTCGTCGAAGCTGTGGCGTTCCCACTCCAGGCGCAGCGTAAGGTGCCGGGACAAGTTCAGCGCCCCTCCCGCGCCGAACGCGAAGCCCGCCGCCGTACCGCTCTCGCTCTCATCGAGTCCGACCCGTGGAACGCGCGCCCGCAACTCGGCGTCGCCGACCGTGAGACCGACGCGCCCGTACAGGGTGAACAGGTCGCCGAGCGGGAGCTGGGGCAGCAGTGACAGGAATCCCCCACGGATGTCGAAAGCCGCTTCCGCCTCGAGGGGGCCGTCGACCGCCGCGCTCAGTGAACCGAGATCGAAGTATCCCGCCTCCACGGAGAAGTAATCACCGAATTGAAAGCCGAGGAACAACTTGACTGCCGTATCGCTGTCGTCGGTGGAACAGGCCACCCCGACGATTTCGCAGGCTCGCTCGAGTTCACCGATATCGTCGAATTTCGACTGACCGGCGGCGCCCCCGATGTACAGACCGCCGTCCGCTGAAGATACCCCGGCAGCCAAGCACCCCGCCAGCCAGAATGGGAGAAATGTCGTTTTCATTATCGGACCGTTATCGATCAAAGCGCGCGATTATTATGTAACCACCACCAAAAGTCATCCGTTTCGTTCGCTCGCGCCACCCGACGGCCGGTTTACCGGCAGGGAAACATTCGCCGGCGAGCGCAGTCTTAACTCCATGCGGCGACCTACGAATGGTGCGGCGGCCGGTGTTCAAGCGCCGGCGAACTTTGCGATACTGGGCGCGAAACTCTCAGGGAGAAACTAATGGTGAAACTGACGATCAACGGTACAGACCACAGTCTGGATGTCGAACCCGACATGCCGCTCTTGTGGGTAATTCGCGACGTAGTCGGATTGACGGGCACGAAATTCGGTTGCGGGAGAGCGTTGTGCGGCGCGTGCACCGTGCATCTGGATGGCCGACCGATACGTTCGTGCGTAACGCCCGTCAGTCAGGCGGCCGGCAAGGCAGTCACCACCATCGAAGGACTGGATTCCGGAGTCGCGGAGACCGTGCGCGCGGCATGGGATGAACTGGATGTCGTGCAGTGCGGTTACTGTCAGTCGGGTCAGGTCATGGCGGCCACCGCGTTGTTGACCCAGAGCCCGGCACCCAGCGACGCTGATATCGACGCCGCGATGTCGGGGAATATCTGTCGCTGCGCGACCTATGTCAGGATTCGCGCGGCCATCCATCGAGCAGCGCAGACGATATCGAAGGGAGCTTGACCATGGATACCGTAGATCGAGGGCGACGCGCGTTTCTGAAGAAGACCGTCAGCGCCGGGGCGGGACTGACGCTGGCGGTTTACCTGCCGCCGGTCGCTGCGCAGAGCGCGGGGCCCGGAAAGACCGGAAACGCGATGATGGGCGAGGGCGGTTTCGAGCCGAACGCCTTTGTGAGAATCGGCACCGACGATACCGTAACCGTGATCGTCAAGCATTTAGAGATGGGCCAGGGCACCTACACCGGACTGCCCACCCTGGTCGCTGAAGAGCTGGATGCCGCCTGGTCCCAGATTCGCGTGGAAGGGGCCCCGGCGGACGCTGGCCGCTACAACAATCTGTTCTGGGGTGCGGTGCAGGGCACCGGCGGCAGTACCGCCATGGCCAATTCCTTCGAGCAGCTACGTAAAGCCGGCGCCGCAGCACGGGCGATGCTGGTCGCCGCCGCGGCGCAGAAATGGCAGGTCCCGGAGGACGCGCTCACAGTACACGACGGAGTGGTGGTGCATGCCGACTCCGACCACCGTGCGTCCTTTGGCACGCTGGCCGAGCTGGCGGCGGCGCAACCGGTGCCGGAAGAAGTATTTCTCAAGGATCCCAGTGAGTTTCGTCTCATCGGCACGGATTTACCGCGCAAGGACAGCCCCGAGAAAGCGCGCGGCACAGCGATGTATACCCAGGACGTCACGTTGCCGGGCATGCTGACCGCGGTGGTTGCGCACCCGCCGCGGTTCGGTGCACGGGTGAAACGCTTCGACGCCGCCAAGTCGCGACGAGTCAAAGGCGTGGTGGACGTGGTCGAGATCCCCACCGGCGTGGCGGTGTTGGCGGAGCACTACTGGGCGGCCAGTCGCGGGCGCGAGGTGCTCGAGGTGGAGTGGGACGAGACCGATGCCTTCAAGCTCGGTAGCGAAGAGATTTTTGCGCAATACAAAGCGCTCGCCGAGACTCCGGGTCAGCCGGCGCGTCGCGAGGGCGATGTAGAGCGTGCGCTGGCGCAGGCCGCACAAACCGTGGAAGCCGAATACGCGTTCCCTTACCTCGCACACGCGGCGATGGAGCCGATGAATTGTGTCGTGCGTCTGGCTGCCGACGAATGCGAAGTGTTCAACGGCGAGCAGATCCAGACCGTGGATCAGATGGCGGTTGCCGGTGTCGTGGGCCTGAAACCGGAGCAAATCAAGATTCGCATGTTGTATGCAGGGGGGTCGTTCGGCCGGCGCGCGAATCCCAAGTCGGATTACGTGGTTGAGGCGGCTTCGATCGCCAAAGCGATCAATGGCCGTGCCCCGGTGAAACTGGTGTGGAGCCGCGAGGACGATACGCGCGCCGGTTTTTTCCGCCCTTTGTACTATCATCGTTTGACGGCCGGATTGGATGCGAACGGTGCCCTGACGGCCTGGCGCCATCGTATTGTCGGCCAGTCGATCATGGCCGGCTCGCCGTTTGCCGAGATGATCAAAGATGGCATCGACCCGACCTCCGTGGAGGGGGCGGCGAACCTGCCCTACGCGATCCCCAATCTCGGCGTTGAGCTACACACCACCGACATTCCCGTCCCCGTGCAGTGGTGGCGCTCGGTAGGCTCCACGCACACCGCCTTTGCGGTAGAAACCTTTATCGATGAAGTCGCCGCACGGGCGGGTAAAGATGCGGTCGCGTATCGCCGGGCGCTCCTCGGCGGCCACCCGCGCCACGCCGGGGTGCTGGCGCTGGCGGCCGAACGCAGCGGTTGGGGATCGCCGCTGCCCGCCGGCCGCGGACGCGGCATCGCGGTGCACGAATCGTTCAACAGCTATGTGGCGCAGGCGGCGGAGGTCACGGTCGACAAGGAGGGGACTTTTTCCGTCGATCGCGTCGTGGTGGCAGTGGATTGCGGCATCGCGGTGAATCCCGACGTGATTCGCGCGCAGATGGAGGGCGGACTGGGATTCGGCCTGTCGGCAGCCTTGTCCAGCCAAATTACGCTGAAAGAAGGGCGTGTCGAGCAATCCAATTTCCATGACTACACGGTGCTGCGTATCGATCAAATGCCGGCGGTAGACGTGCACATCATGGCCTCGGATGCCGCGCCCACCGGGGTGGGTGAGCCGGGGACCCCGGTCATCGCCCCGGCGGTGGCGAACGCGTTGGCGGCCGTCACCGGTCAGCGCTCGTACGCATTGCCGTTGCGGTTAGCGACCTGAGCCGGGGCGCAGGCGGGCGGAGTCCGCTTGGGCGCGAGGCCACGCCAGGCGTCAAGGCCCAGGAGCGGGACGGTCGGGCGCAGACGACCATCCGTTGGCCGTCGGTAACGGCTCGGTTTGGCAAACCCAGCCATTACCCCGCGATTCGCCTGACTTGCACTGGCCGCGCACAGGTCGTTAAAGTTAGGGACCGCTTCGCGGTGGTGCAAAAGCTGGTGCGCCAGCGAGCGACGATGTCCGCGGTTGCGTGTACGCCTGTGAGTGTGGGAAATTTACGACAAATAGTTTTAAGAAAAACCAAAGAGTTATATTATTTTTCTATAAGAGTTGTAAAAAAGCGGATATAGCGATATAAAAATGAAGGCTCTTTTTCTACGAGGTGTCTATGACCATGACCGAGGCTGATGCTAACAAGAAACCGACAACCACAACTCCCGTAACGCAAGGACGCCGTCGGTTAGTCAGAGCACTGACCACCGGGTCGGTGGCTGCGTCGGCGCTGCCGTTGCTGCCCGCTACCTGGACCAAGCCCCTGGTGGATGCGGTGGTACTGCCGGCCCATGCACAACTCAGCGTGTTGCCGTTGACATTGACTGCCAGTGAAGGGACCGGGCCGTTTACCTGCGGCGCGGGCTCTGAAACCAGTGAGGCGTTCAGCGACGGGACCCCGGGCGGTGCCTATACCGCGACCATCACCGTCAACCCGCCCGGGGATTTCTTTATCTCGGCAGGCAATTCGGCGTTTGGCGGCAATTTTGGTAATGGTGGCGAGGTGAACAATGTTCCGGGGGGGTTGAGCTTCTGCGGCACCGGCGGTGTGTTCACCCCCGGGGCGTCCGGCACCGCCACGTTGACGGTCACCGAAACCGCCACCGGGCGGTCCGGGGCCATCGTCTACCAGATAGAGAACCCCTAGCCGTACCGGGCGTCCGGGTCTCCTGCGCGTCACCGCCGTAGTGCTACACTACGGCGGTGTTTCTGAGTACCGCCGCGGGAGGCAGCAATGAACATTTCCGAACTTGTCACCACCGCAGGGGCGATGGTCGCGCCGGGCAAAGGCATTCTGGCCATGGACGAGAGCCATCCCACTTGCAACAAACGCTTCGAAAAACTGGGCATTCCGACGACCGAGGAAAAGCGCCGCGAATACCGCAGCATGCTCCTGAAGGAAGACGAGATGGGTGCCTATATCGGTGGTGCCATCCTATTCGACGAAACGCTGCGGCAGACCACGCTTGACGGGACGCCGTTTGCCGAGCGGTTGACGAATATCGGTATCGTACCCGGCATCAAAGTGGACAAGGGCGCCAAACCGCTCGCCGGCTTTCCCGGCGAGAAAGTGACCGAGGGCCTGGACGGATTGCGCGAGCGGCTCGCCGAATACTACGATCTGGGTGCCCGGTTCGCGAAGTGGCGTGCTGTGATCACGATTGGCGAGGGGATTCCCACCGACGCGTGTTTGCTTGCCAATGCCCATGTGCTGGCGCGCTACGCGGCGCTGTGCCAGGAGGCGAACATCGTCCCGATCGTGGAGCCCGAGGTGCTGATGGACGGCGCGCACACGATCGAGCGCTGCGACCAGGTGACGCGCGCTGCGTTGCAGTCGGTGTTCGCGCAGCTGGCCGAGCAGCGTGTCGCGCTCGAAGGGATGGTGCTGAAACCGAACATGGTGGTGTCAGGCGCCGACTGCCCGGAACAGGCCGATATTCAGACCGTCGCCGAGCGCACCGTCGCGTGTCTGCGCGATACGGTGCCGGGCGACGTACCCGGCATCGCGTTTCTCTCCGGGGGCCAGTCCGATGAAGAGGCCACCGCGCACCTGAATGCCATGAACGCGCTGCCCGGAACACTGCCCTGGGCGCTGACCTTCTCCTACGGGCGTGCGCTGCAACAGGCGGCAATGCAGGCTTGGGGCGGGGGGACGGAGAACATCGATCGTGCCGCGCGCGTGATTCTGCACCGTGCCAAGATGAACGGCGCGGCCGCCGCCGGCCGGTACACGCCGGAGATGGAACAGGCCGCCTGAGTCGATCGCGTGACGGCCCCCAGTCTGGGTGGGCGTCGCTATTTCGTTACGGGCGCGGCGCGTTCAACCAGCCGGGCAGCGCCGCCAGCGACGGCAACGTCCAGGTCGGGTGCACGGTCGCATCCGGGTCCGGGGCGTAGGCCCCGGTTTGTACTTGAATGGAACGCAGCCCGGCGTTTGCCGCTCCGAGGATGTCGCTGTGCAGACTGTCCCCGATCACGACAGTGGTGTCGCGCGCGAATCCGGCATGCGCCAGCGCCAGGTCGAAAAACGTCGGATTGGGTTTGCCGATCACCGTCACAGGTACGCCGGTAAGCGCCTCCAAGGCGGCGATCACCGGGCCCAGGGAGGCGCGCAGGACGCCGTCATCGGGGTAGGTCAGGTCGCGGTGCATGGCCACCGGCTGGGCGCCACCGCGTATCAATCGGTACGCGATGTCGATTTCGCCGAAATGAATCCACTGGTACTGGCCAATGACCACGAAGTCCACCGGGCGCTCATTGCGTACCACGGTGAGCCCGGCGGCGGCGAGTTCGTCATCGATGTTAGGCCCGCCGATGACGAAACAGCGCCGGCCGGCGTGGCGTTTGATGTAGTCGCAGACCGCAGCGGGTACCGCAAACACTTGACCACGTTCTACCTCGATCCCGAGCCGCGTGAGCCGCGCCATGATCTCCGGGCGCGGCATGCGCGACGTGTTGGTGACGAGCAGAAACGGGATACCGCGCGCCCGCAGATCGGTCAAGGCCGTGGCCGCGCCGGGAATCTCGTCTTCGCCGTCGTATACGGTGCCGTCGATATCGATCAGAAACGAGACGACGTCACTCGTCATAGGGACTGCTGTTATTCGCCGGATCCAGTAGAAAGGCCTTGAACGCCCGCGCCCCCGCACTCAAGCGCTTGCCTTTACGGTGTACCACGTGCCAATGACGGAGGATGGGGAATTCCTCCACATCGAGGATGCGCAAACGGTCGAGCTTCAGTTCCATGGACAGCGTGTCGCGGGACAGCAGCCCTAGACCCAATCCGGCCTGCACGCTCTGCTTCACCGCTTCGTTGCTGCCCGCTTCCATGCCGGTCGTGATACTGATCTGGGTTTCGGCAAAGAATCGTTCCATGGCAATGCGCGTCCCGGATCCGGATTCGCGCACCAGAAACGTTTCTTTCTCCAGACGCTGCAACGGTATGCGCTTATCGGCTACCAGCGGATGTTCGGGAGGCGCGACCACCACCAGGGGATTCTCTCGAAAGGGTTGCGCTTGCAAGTCGTGTCCGTCCGGAGGTTTGCCCATGATGACGATGTCGGTTTCATTCTCGTCGAGTTGCTTCAGCGTGCCCTCCCGGTTGGTCACGTTCAGGCTGATCTGGATACCCGGAAATTCGGCGCTGAATGCGGCGAGCAACCTGGGTATGAAATAGTTCGCGGTGGTGGCGACAGTGACGTGGAGGCGACCGCGCTGAATGCCCTTCAGTTCGTCGAGTACCGACTCCGCTTCCGCGAGCTGTTGCGCGATGATGCGGCTGTAGTTCTGCAACTCACGACCGGCCTCCGTGAGATAGATTTTCTTGCCCAGTTGCTCGAACAGGGGTAACCCCACTGCGTCCTCCAGTTGCCGCACCTGCATGGAGACGGCGGGTTGACTCAAGTGCAGCGCCTCCGCGGCGCGTGTGTAACTGAGGTTGCGCGCCACGGCGGCGAACACCTCGAGTTGACGCAGGGTGACCCGCATGATGTTTTAATAAGCCTTACCTTATGCAAATAATCATTTATATTAACTGGAATTGATGAATAACACGAGGTATTGTTGCGCTAGAGGGTGACGCTGCGGATTGGATTCGGGATCCCCGGGCCGCCGGCCAGCGAGTTGTACCCTGAACTCAAGCCACCATCATTCGGAGAAAGTCGCGAAATGGCCAAGACCTATCAAGCGGGCGTCAAGGAGTACCGAGAGACGTACTGGATGCCCGACTATACCCCTGTCGACACGGATATTCTTGCTTGTTTCAAGGTCACTGCGCAACCCGGAGTGCCGCGTGAAGAGGCGGCGGCCGCGGTCGCCGCGGAGTCGTCGACCGGCACCTGGACCACCGTATGGACCGATCTTTTGACCGATCTGGACTATTACAAAGGGCGCGCCTACGCGATCGAGGATGTGCCGGGCGACGACGAGTCGTTTTACGCGTTCATCGCCTATCCGCTGGATCTGTTCGAGGAGGGTTCGGTGGTGAACGTGTTCACATCCCTTGTGGGCAATGTCTTCGGCTTCAAAGCGCTGCGCCACCTGCGCCTCGAGGACGTGCGTTTTCCGATCGCTTACGTCACGACGTGCAACGGACCGCCCAACGGCATCCAGGTGGAACGCGACAAATTGAACAAATACGGACGCGCACTGCTGGGGTGCACGATCAAACCCAAGCTCGGACTGTCGGCCAAGAATTACGGTCGCGCCGTCTACGAGTGTCTGCGCGGTGGGTTGGATTTCACCAAGGACGACGAAAATGTCAATTCGCAGCCGTTCATGCGGTGGCGTAATCGTTTCGAGTTCGTGATGGAAGCGATCCATAAAGCGGAAGTGGAAACCGGCGAGCGGAAAGGACACTACCTGAACGTGACCGCACCGACGCCGGAGGAGATGTACCGGCGCGCCGAGTTCGCCAAGGAGTTGGGTGCTCCGATCATCATGCACGACTATCTTACCGGTGGATTCTGCGCCAACACGGGTCTCGCGCAGTGGTGTCGGGACAACGGGATGTTGCTCCATATCCATCGCGCCATGCACGCGGTGCTGGATCGGCACCCCAAGCACGGCATCCACTTTCGCGTACTGACCAAGGCACTACGCCTGTCCGGCGGCGACCATCTGCACTCCGGAACGGTGGTAGGAAAACTCGAGGGCGATCGCGATGCGACCCTGGGCTGGATCGACATCATGCGCGACTCCTTCATCAAAGAAGACCGTGACCGCGGTATCTTCTTTGATCAGGATTGGGGCCACATGCCCGGTGTTTTTCCCGTCGCTTCGGGGGGAATCCATGTCTGGCACATGCCGGCCCTGGTCAACATTTTTGGCGACGATGCGGTATTTCAGTTCGGCGGCGGCACATTGGGTCACCCGTGGGGCAACGCCGCCGGCGCAGCCGCCAACCGTGTGGCGCTGGAGGCTTGTACTGCCGCGCGCAACCAGGGCGTAGAGGTCGAAAAGGAAGGTAAGGAAATTCTTACCGAGGCGGCTCAACATAGTCCGGAGTTGAAAGCCGCCATGGAGACCTGGAAGGAAATCAAGTTCGAGTTCGATACCGTGGATAAATTGGACGTCGCGCACAAGTAAAGATCGAACACCGGCACGACTGCGCACCACAGCCGACCACGGGGTCTTGACGGCGCCCGCCAGACCGATGGGCGGCGCTGACCCCGTGCGCCGGACAATCAACCAACGGAGTAATCCGAATGACTGAAATGCAAGACTATCAATCGAGCCTGTCAGATCCTGAAAGCCGGAAATTCGAAACTTTTTCGTATCTTCCTGAGATGGACAAAGATCAGATACGCAAGCAGGTCGAATTCATCGTCAGCAAGGGCTGGAACCCCGCGATCGAGCATACCGAACCCGAGAACGCTTTCGCACACTATTGGTACATGTGGAAACTGCCGATGTTCGGGGAGACCGATGTGGACAGGATTCTCGCCGAGGCCGACACCTGTCACAAAGCGCATCCCAACCACCACGTGCGGTTGATCGGCTACGACAACTACGCGCAATCGCAGGGTGCGGCGATGGTCGTGTACCGGGGTCCGATCAAGACCTGAATCTGCCCGTGGCCACTTGACCGTCCCGGCGCCCGTCAACGGACGGTGTCCTTGCCTCGTAATGCGGGCCGGTTTCCGGCCCGCCCCGTCGAACCGAGACGCAAGCCGTGTTGAGTGAGGGACCCATGTCAGACGAAGCACGACAATACCTGATACAAGACGAGCCGTACTACCACCCAGTCGCGGATGAGGTGGCGCTTTACGAGGCCGCCTATTCGGCGCGTATGCCGGTCATGCTCAAAGGGCCGACCGGTTGCGGGAAAACACGATTTGTCGAGTACATGGCATACCGGCTGGGCAAGCCGCTGATTACCATCGCCTGTAACGAAGACATGACGGCGTCCGATCTCGTCGGGCGTTATCTTCTCGACATCGACGGGACGCGCTGGAAGGACGGTCCGTTGACCGTGGCCACCCGCATCGGGGCAATTTGTTATCTGGACGAGGTGGTCGAGGCGCGCCGCGACACAACCGTGGTCATCCATCCGGTCACCGACCACCGCCGTACGCTACCGTTGGAAAAAAAGGGCGAGCTGGTCACCGCCCACCCCGACTTTCAGATCGTGATTTCCTATAACCCCGGTTATCAGAGTCTGATGAAGGACTTGAAGCAATCCACCAAACAGAGATTCGGTGCACTGGATTTCGACTATCCGCAGGCCGATATCGAAGCTGAGATCGTGGGGCATGAGTCGGGCATCGAACTCCAGACGGCCGAGAAACTCGTCCAGGTGGCACACCGGTCGCGCAACCTCAAGGGCCACGGCCTCGACGAGGGGATGTCCACGCGCTTGCTCGTCTATGCAGGACAATTGATCGCCAAAGGCATCGACCCGAAAGCCGCGTGTCGGATGACGTTGGTGTGTCCGTTGACCGACGACCCGGATATGCGCGATACCTTGGACGCGGCCGTGGACACCTACTTCTGATCCCGCCGGTTGCGGTCGGGCACGTTTGGCGATGAACGCCGCGTTTACGGAGTACCTCGACAGCCTGGATCAAGATCATCCACACCGGGAGGCGTTGGAATCGTCGTATCGGGAAGCGCGCCGCCTGTTGTCGCCGCGCGGGCTGGAGAACTATCTGGAGGGTCTGCGCGCCATGCGGACCCTCGGCAAAGGCACGGATCTGGAGTTCACCTACCTCGAGGAAATGCCCGGGGTCGCCAAGGAGGTCGGGGAGGACGTGATCCCGGACGTGGTGCAGGCGCTGATGAAGCTCGCGTCGCACACATCGGGCACGGTGATCACCCTGTTGACCGCCAATCTGCGGCTCGCCGCCCAGCGGTTCGGTGACGCCGACGTCCTGCGCGGATTCCTCAATCTGGTTCATCAGCTCGCCGGACGGGCGCCGCGTGGGCTGCGGCCGATGATGGAGAATCTGGACGAGTTACTGACCAAGCTGACGCTGGGGGGTTTACGCCGCTGGGCGATGTGGGGGGCGCAGGCGCACCAACGCGATCTGGAGGGACAGATTGCGTATTTCGGCCTGCAGACGGAGTCCTCGCGGGCGGTGCTGCGCAAGGAGCGTCGCGGTACCCTGTTCGTGGACAATCACCGCAAGCTGAATTTTTACCTGCGCGCCCTGTGGGGGCGCAGTTTCTTCATCCGTCCCACGTCCGGCGACTACGAATCGCGCGAAGGTCTGCGCCCTTACGTGGAGAACCACGAGATTCACGTGCCTGATGCTTTCGACGCTTTCCACGGTGTGACGGGGTTGCAGACGTACCGCTCCGCGGTGGCGCACTGTGCCGCGCACATGGTCTACACGCACGTACCGCTATCCGCTGAGCAATTGTCCCCGGCACAGATGAAGATGATCGAGCTGTTCGAAGACGCGCGGGTGGAAAATCTGGCGGCGCGCGAGTTTCCGGGGTTGGCGACGCTGTGGCGGGGCTTTTTCACGGCCGAGGCCGAAGCGCGCTCGGAGCTGGATCCGGCGGTGGCGATCATGGTGCGCATGGCTCGGGTCCTACTCGACCCGGAGTATCGCGACCCGGAGGAGCACCTCAACCATGCGGCGTCGGAATTTCGCGCGCGGCTCGACGCAGACGCGATGGACAACACGGCCAGTTGGGACGCGGGCATGGAATTTTTTCATTGGCTTGGCGAACGCGCGAATATTCCGAGTTTGCGGGTGCTGGAGGCGTTTCCGATTCCGTATCGGGACGACAACCGCTACCTGTGGGCGTTCGGCAACGCCGACTTCGCCGGCGGCGTCGAAATCCTGCCGGCCAGTCAGGTACGTCGATCGGTCTCGGTCATGGAGATGGTCAACGAAATCGACTGCGAACTCGCCGGCGACGACGCTCAGGAGATCTGGACCTTGTCGACGCCGTTCTGGTTGGATCAGGAGGGGTGCACCATCAATGAGCTGGAGGGCCGGGAGCCGGTCTCCGATCCCTATCACTATGCGGAGTGGGATTATCGCGTTCAGCTATTCAGGCCGGATTGGGTGACGGTGATCGAACGGCGGCAGCCGCGTGGGGACGGCGAATTGATCGATGGCATTCTGGATAAGTACAAGCCGCTGGCGCACCGCATCCGCTTTCTGGTGGATGCGTTGCAACCCCAAGGCGTTGTGCGCAAGCGGGGTTACGAGGAAGGCGACGAGATCGACTTGAATGCGGCGGTGCGCGCGTTTATCGATATCCGCCGCGGGATCATGCCCGATCCGCGTATCAATATACGCATCACGCGCCACACACGGGATCTGGCGGTGCTCGTATTGATGGATTTGTCCGAGTCCACCAACGAACACGTCGAGAAAAGCGACGAGTCCAGCCCCACCGTTTTGGAGCTGACCCGCGAGGCGACCGGGCTTCTCGCCTGGGCCATCGATTGCATCGGCGATCCCTTTGCCGTACACGGTTTCGCCTCGGACGGACGGCACGATGTGCAATACTACCGGTTTAAGGACTTCGACCAACCCTACGATGCCGAGGCCAAGTCGCGACTCGCGGGCATGCGCGGCGGTCTGTCCACGCGTATGGGCGCGGCGTTGCGTCACGCCGGCTGGCATTTGGGAGGACAGCCCAGTGCGAAGAAACTGGTACTGTTGATTACCGATGGCGAACCCGCCGATATCGACGAGAGAGATCCGCGTTACCTGCGCCAGGACACGAAGCGGGCGGTTGAGGATCTGGCGACGCGCGGTATTTACACTTACTGCCTGACCCTGGATGCACAAGCGGACCGGTACGTGGAGCGCATTTTCGGACCCAACCGCTATTCGATCGTCGACCACGTGGAGCGGCTGCCGGAGCGACTTCCGGCGGTATTCGCGGCGGTGACCGGTTGACATGCCCGTCCCGGATACGCCGAGTTTCACGCCACAACCGTTGGTCGACGCGGAGACGCTCCGGGAGCGAGTCCGCTATTGCACCGGGCGGGGCTGGGCGATGGTCGTGGAATACACGGACGACCCGTCTCCGGACAACCACTTCTGGAAACGGTGGGGGTTGCCGCTTCTCAATCCCGGTGAACCGGATCTTGTGCTCTACGAAATCGAGGCGTGTCGAAAACGGTTTCCAGCCAGCTACATCCGGTTGCTGGCCTACGGCCCGGAATCAGCGCGCACCGCGATCCGCGATACCGTCTTGGTGCATGCGCCCGGCGGATGATGGATCAACGTGACATGCTCGCCCTACGCACGTTACCGAGTGCGATTGAGGCGGCGCGCTTCAACCGCGTCCGGCTCGCTCTGTTGCGAGTGGCCAACCCGCTCAGGGTGTCATTGCGGGGGCGTGTCGGCCACGGGGATATGTTGCTCGGTGATACGCGGTGGCTGTACGTCGATCGCGACGCCGGCGACCTGCCGCTCATCGCGTGGACCGATTTCGCCGTGCGGGGCCGTTCGGCGCTCACCGAACCGGTCTCGTGTAACGTACATTTTTATCACTCCCACGCCGGTCTTCTCTTGGGGTCGGTCATGTCGGACCTGGATGATGTGCTGGCGGATCTGCTGGCCGAGCCGCCCGCAAACAGGTAAGGACAGAAAATAAATCTGTCGCCGATTTGTCGGCATGCTTTGGGTTCGGCAAGTGCAGGCAGACAACCGCCGGTGGCGCGGAGTAAACTCGCCGCAGCCTGAGCACGGTGACTGCGCATGTTTGTACGAATTCTCAGTATCGTCTTCCCGATCTTCGCCATCGTGGCACTCGGCTATCTGTACGCGCGGCGTAAACCCACGGAAATGGCGGTCGCCAATCAAATCAACATGGACGTTTTTTTGCCCGCGTTGATATTCTATGTATTGTCAAAGCGCGATTTCCTGCTTCAGGAATACCTAGACCTCGCGTTGGGCGGTATCATCGTCGTTCTGGCGTCGGGGCTTCTGGCTTATCCTGTTGCACGCCGCTTACAGTACGACTGGCGAACTTTCGTTCCGCCGATGATGTTCACGAATTACGGAAACGTGGGTTTGCCGCTTTTCGTTTTCGCGTTCGGAGAGACGGCGTTGTCGGCTGCCGTCGTTTTGTTCATCTCCGGCAACTTTTTGCACTTTACGCTGGGTCGCTACCTGCTCGATCATCGCATCTCAGTCCTCGAGTTGGTGCGTACCCCTATCATCGTGGCGACTTTCGCCGGACTTGCGTTCAGCCTGCAAGGGTGGATTTTGCCGCAGGCCCTGGCTATACCGATCGAGATGCTCGGTCAGGTGTCGATTCCGCTGTTGTTGTTCTCGTTGGGGGTGCGGATCACGGATATCGATTTGAGCGACTGGAAGATCGGCTTGGTGGGGGCGGTGACCTGTCCGCTCGTGGGCGTGGCATTGGCGTTGGCGTTGGCACCCGCGTTGAATCTCGACGACATACAGACCCGTCAGCTCATCCTGTTCGGCGTGCTGCCGCCGGCGGTGTTGAATTTTCTTCTCGCCGAACAGTTTCGCCAAGAGCCGAAACGCGTCGCATCGATCGTCCTGATTGGGAATCTCCTTGGGATCGTGACGATTCCGTTGGCCCTCGTATTTCTTTTGTTTTGATCGGATCGGGCACGCCATACCCAGATCGGGTCGCAGTCTTGATTTTCGTGACGGCGGGGTTACGCTAGTCGCTGCCTGAAGCCGGATTGCCACTCATGACCCGCAATGAACCCACCCGCCGCCACCTCGTCATCTGGTTGTCCGCATGCTGCGTACTGGTCTTCTGTATGGTGGTCCTGGGTGGCGTCACGCGTTTAACCCAATCGGGATTGTCAATGGTCGAATGGAGTCCGATCATGGGCGTGGTACCGCCGTTGAGCGCCTCACAATGGGAAGAGACGTTCGCCAGATACCAGCAGTTTCCCGAGTATCAGCACGTCAACAAGGACATGACCCTACAGGGGTTCAAGCGAATTTTCTGGGTGGAGTACGCGCACCGCATGCTCGGCCGGTTGATCGGGTTCGTATTTCTCGTTCCGTTCCTGGTATTTCTGTTCCGCGGTCAGATCGACCGGCAGCTCGGGCCAAAACTCGCGCTGCTGTTCGTGCTCGGGGCGCTGCAGGGGCTTTTGGGCTGGTACATGGTAAAAAGCGGTCTGGTAAACCAACCACACGTGAGCCAGTATCGGTTGACGGCGCATCTGATTCTGGCGGTGCTGATCTATGTAGCCATGCTTTGGGTGGTGCTGGACCTTTCCGTGAATCGGCGCCGTCCCCTGATCGAACCGCCTGTCGACCGTTTGAAAGGATACGGCGCGATGGTGACGCTGTTGATCGCCTTGATGATCGTCAGCGGGGGTTTTGTGGCCGGCACCAAAGCGGGTTTCGTATTCAATACGTTTCCGACCATGAATGGACAATGGGTCCCCGACGAAATCTGGGCGTTGACTCCGGTCTGGCGGAACCTGTTTGAGAACGTAGTGACCGTACAGTTCATGCACCGATGCCTGGCGCTGGTGTTGTGCGTCGTTGTTCCACTTTTCTGCGTTGCGGTGCTGCGTCGCAGCTCGGGAGCGCGTGCCAGGAGTGGGGCGGTTGCACTGCTCGTCATGCTCGGCCTGCAGGTGGGTCTGGGTATCGCGACGCTGCTGTACCGGGTTCCCGTACCGCTGGGCGCCGCGCATCAGGCTGGCGCCTTGCTGCTCATCTCCGCGTCCGTATGGACCACGCATGCTTTGTTTCAGCGTGGTCGGGCGACGGAGATGCGATTGTCCGACGCTCGAGCATGAACTGCGCTCGACGGAGCGGCTATAATGAGGGTGGAGATCGCCTTGAAGGGAACCGTACACAGTGGCGGGGCCCAACGGCGACGATTACGGTCAAAGCAGGACTACGATTATGCGCGTCATCGGATTTTTCATGTTTGTCTGCATCGGCATCTCCGTCCCTTGGACGGCGAATGCGGCCTCTGACTCGATGGCCGAGGCCGTGTTTCCCAACCTCCGCAGCGACCTCCCGCCGAACAACATGAGCGAGCAAGCGGTGTTGGAGAAATTTGGCGAGCCGGCGGAACGCATTCCGCCGGTCGGAAACCCCCCCATCAGCCGCTGGAAGTATCCGGAATACATCGTTTACTACGAGTGGGACCGGGTCATTATCGCAGTGCCGTACGATCTTACTTCGGCCCCCTGAGGCGGGTACGCAAATTCCTCCCGGCCGGTGGGCCGTGCTTGCGCCGAACCCACCGCGGCGCGCGGTGGGTTAGAGGCCCAGGTATGTGCCGCGGTGTCCTGCGCCGCGCGTTTGTGGTATGGCTGTGGATGCTGAGTCTCGGCGCGGCGGCCGACGAATTGCCGTTATGGGAAGTCGCGCTCGGTGGCGGCGCGCTGCGCATCCCCGAGTACCGTGGCTCCGCCAGCAGCGAAACGTTTCCCTTTCCCTTCGTGTTACCGTTGATCCGAAGCGATTACTTGCGTATCGATGATGAAGGCATACGCGGAATTCTGTTCGACTCCGAGCGGTTGGAACTCGACTTGAGCATAGACGCGAATCCGGACGTCGACAGTAAGGACACGAATGCGCGGTTTGGGATGCCGGATCTGGATCCCACTTTGCAATTGGGGCCATCGCTCAAGCTCAGACTGTGGCACGATGACGACACGCAACGTGCCTTGTTTCTCAACCTGCCGGTACGCGCGGCGTTTTCGGTCAGCACCTCGAGTGTCGAACACGTTGGATTTACGGCGTCGCCCCATCTGACACTCTATCGGCACGGAGTCGACTTTTTCGGGCGTACTTGGCGCCTGGGTTTATCGGGCGGCTTAGAGTTCGGCAGCGGCGAGTTTCACGACTATTACTATCGGGTGGATCCCGAGTTCGCCGCGCCAGGCCGGGACCCGTTCGACGCCGGTGGGGGATTCGCGGGAACCCGCTTTATCGCTACCCTGGTGTCGCGCAGCGAGAAGACCTGGATCAGCCTGTTCGCCCGCTACGATCGCCTTGACGGGGCGGTTTTCGACGACAGTCCGCTGGTGGAAACCGAAAGCGGTCTCACGGTGGGCTTTATTTATTCGTGGTTCGTGGCCCGCTCGGAACGTCGCGTCACGGCACCCTGGTAACGTTTGGGCTTCACAGGCGGGCGGCCGTGGTAGTCATGACCAAAGCCGCGAGGCCCATGAGTCTTTTTAAAACCCCGGGCATGGACGCTGCCCCCGATTTGACGGCGGTAGTGGCGTGAGTGGCTTCGTCGTCACGCATTTTGAGTAGAATGGCGCGGCTCTCAGTGTCGCCGGCCGGTAGTTGCGTCAAATGTCCCTCGAGATGTGCAACGACCTGGCGCTCGGTTTCGGCAAGAAACGCCAGGTTCCACCGGTCGCCCGCCAAGCCCGCGACCAGCCCGATGGTGAACGCACCGGTGTACCAGAAGGGATTCAAGTAGCTGGTGTGGCCGCCCAAGGCATCGAGCCGGTGCTCGCACCAGCTCAAGTGGTCGTTTTCCTCGCGCGCCGCCTCCTGCATTGCGTGCCGTACCGACGTCGAGCGGACGGTGACCGCCTGCGCCTGATACAGCGCCTGGGCACAGACCTCGCCGCTGTGATTGACGCGCATCATTTGCACGACCCGGCGCTGTTCCGCGTCCGTCAGGGGTGCCGTGGCCGTGCCGGACTCCGGCTTGGGTGTCGGTCGCGCGCTATGGTGGCGACCGAACACGGTTCTGACCGCCTGATCCAAGGCCGCGACCATCCGGTCGGTGCGATTGAGACGTCGGGCGAGCATGTTCCTACCTTAACACGCCGGTCGGGCCGGTATCGACGGTCGAATTGATGCGCTGCACAAGATGCGGCCGGCGCGCATCCGGCGGGTGCGAACTCTCTGTACAGTTTCGGTTCAGATGGTGTAAGGTCTCCAGTCCGCCAATCGGCGTTCATGGGGCGCTGCGGGGGCTCGCAATAAATAAATAGAAGGGCACGTTGGACAGTTGCGAATCATCGGTACATCCAAGGGCGATCACTCTCGTTCGGTCCGCATCACCGTATCGTTCCAAATCCGGGCAAGCGAAAAGTCTGCCCTGTCCTGTGGCGCCCACTTGCCCCGGAAGTAGAATAAAGCCCAAGGAGTTCCGGCCGGAACCCGCTTTGTGCGATCGTGTTCTCGCTGGAGACTTACTGAAAGTCGTTCATTTCGTCGGATCTTTGAGAGGAGGAGTAACATGATGAAGTCAACACCCGATACGCACCAACCGACGGCCGAAGCGCCGACGGCGAGACGCAAGTTCCTGAAGACCGCTGGTGCAGCGGCCGCGGGCGCTGCGTCATTGAGCTTTCCGATGATCTCGCGGGCCGAGACCACGACCCTCAAAATGCAGGGGGCGTGGGGCGCCAAGGATATCTTCAATGAAATGGCCGAGGAGTACGTGGAACGCGTCAACAAGATGTCCGGCGGCCGGCTCAAGATCGATTACCTGGTTTCGGGCTCGGTGGTCAAGTCGTTCCAGGTACAGGACGCGGTCCACAAAGGCGTGCTCGACGGCGGTCACCAGGTGACCGCGTACTGGTACGGCAAACACAAAGCGGCATCCCTGTTTGGAACCGGACCCGTCTTCGGCGCCGATGCGTCGCAGATTCTGGCGTGGATCCATAAGGGCGGCGGCAAAGAACTGTATAAAGAGCTGGTTCAGGATATTTTGAAACTGAACCTGGTTGGTTTTTTCTGTATGCCGATGCCCACCCAGCCTCTGGGTTGGTTTAAGTCGCCGATCGAAAGCGCCGATCAGATGCAGGGCCTGAAGTACCGCACCGTGGGACTCGCCACCGACATCATGCAGAACATGGGCGTCAAAGTAACCCAGTTGCCGGGCGGGGAAATCGTACCTGCTCTGGAACGCGGTGTAATCGAGGCCTTCGAATACAACAACCCGACGTCCGACAGCCGTTTCGGTGCCCAGGACGTCAGTAAGGTGTACATGATGGGCAGCTACCATCAGGCCGCTGAGTTCTTCGAGATCATCTTCAACAAGACCAAATTCGACGCCCTACCGGCGGAGTTGCAGGCGATTCTCGAGTACGCCGCGGAGGCCGCCAACACTGCCAATTTCGCGACCGCGATGGACAACTATTCCAATGACCTACAAAAATTGGTCAAAGAGCATGGGGTCAAGGTCTACCGCACGCCGAAGCCGGTGATGGAAGCGCAGTTGAAATCCTGGGATCAGGTGCTCGAAAACTTAAACCAGGATGCCTTCTTCAAGAAGGTCGTGGACTCGCAGCGTGTCTGGTCGGAACGCGTGGCGTTCTACAGCTTGATGAACCAAGCCGACTACGGGCTCGCGTTCGACCACTACTTCCCGGATATGCGTAAAGCCTGAGCGCTTTATCAGGGGGGGGAACCGAAAGAGCGGGGGCGGCGGTCCGGCCGCCCCCCTCCATCCCCAACACAGTTCGACATTGCGAAGTGGGCCTGCGTACCGGATAAATGGACAACAAATTCGTCGAGTTCGTAGAGCGCTTGAGCGCCTGGGTGGGGAAGGCGTTCGCGTGGTGCATTCTGGTACTCACCTTCGGCACTACGTACGAAGTGATGATGCGTTATCTGTTTCGCAATCCCACCGATTGGGCGTTCGACATGAGTTACATCATGTACGGTGCGCTGTTCATGATGGCCGGTGCCTACGCCTTGTCGCGGGACGCCCACGTGCGCGGTGATGTGGTGTACCGGCTGTGGAAACCGAAAATACAGGCCTCCATCGAACTCACCCTGTACGTCATTTTCTTCTTTCCCGGCATGCTGGCGCTGGTGTTCGCCGGCATCGACTACGCGCAGGAGTCGTGGAGTTACATGCCGTTCGGTCCCGAAGGCCGGCGCGGTGAGATCAGTATCAACAGCCCGGCCGGCGTGCCGGTGTCGCCCCTGAAGACGCTGCTGCCGGCGGCTGCGTTTTTCCTCATCATCCAGGGGTTGGCCGAGTGCGTGCGTTGCTGGTACGCGATCAGGAACAATCAGTGGCCGGCCCGTATCACGGACGTGGAGGAGACGGAAGACCAGTTGCTGCACGAGATGGAGGCACGCGAGCACGAGCTCGAACACGCTCTGCATATTGACGAGAAGGGCGCTGAGGATCCTCCCCGATGACCGACCCGCAAGTAGCGTTGCTGATGCTCGGCCTGCTCTTGGCGGCGATTATGCTCGGATTTCCCATTGCGTTCACATTGATCGCCATGGGTGTGGGGTTCGGTTTTTACGCTTACTACAACGAAGCGCTGCCCTGGCACGAGAACAACATCTTCGATCTGTTAGTCAACCAGACCTACGCGGTGATGACCAACGACGTGTTGGTGGCGGTCCCGCTGTTCCTATTCATGGGTTACATCGTCGAGCGCGCGAATATCGTCGATCGTCTGTTCTTCAGCCTCAACATTGCCGCGCGCCGCATTCCCGCATCCATGGCGGTGGCCGCCCTGGCCACGTGTGCGTTGTTCGCCACCGCGGTCGGTATCATCGGCGCGGTGGTGACGCTGATGGGTTTACTCGCGTTTCCAGCGCTGCTCAAAGCGGGTTACGATCGTAAATTCGCCTCCGGCGTCATCTGCGCCGGCGGTTGTCTCGGGATTCTGATTCCGCCCAGTATCATGTTGATCGTTTACGCCGCAACCGCCGGGGTCTCGGTGGTGAAGGCATACGCCGCGGCGATTTTCCCCGGATTGATGCTGGCTGGCATGTACATGATCTACGTCATGGGCCGTGCGCTGATCAACCCCAAGCTGGCGCCCAAGCCGCCGCGTGAACAGACCGATATTCCCAGGACTCAGCTCATCTGGATGTTGATTACCTCCTTTCTACCGTTGGCGCTGTTGATCTTGTCGGTGCTCGGCGCGATTCTGTTCGGATTGGCGACGCCCACCGAGGCCGCCGCAGTGGGTTCGTTCGGCGGGCTGGTACTGGCCGCCGCGTACCGTTCGCTGACCTGGGAGCGCCTCAAAGAGTCCGTCTACCTGACCGTGCGCACTTCGGCCATGGTATGCTGGCTGTTCGTGGGTTCATGGACCTTCTCGTCGGTGTTTTCTTACCTCGGCGGTGAACGGTTGATCGAGGAATTCGTGCTGGGCCTCAACCTGACGCCGGTCATGTTTCTGATCCTTGCACAGATCATCATCTTCGTCCTCGGTTGGCCTTTGGAGTGGAGCGAGATCATCATCATATTTGTGCCGATATTCCTGCCGCTTCTGGACCCGTTCGGCATCGACCCGTTGTTCTTCGGAATTTTGGTGGCCCTCAATCTGCAGACTTCATTCATGACCCCGCCCATGGCAATGGCGGCGTATTATTTGAAAGGGGTTTCTCCGCCTCACGTACAGCTCGTGGAGATCTTCAAGGGCTGTATGCCTTTCCTATTCGTGGTGATCCTGGCGATGGTGATGTTGTACAACTTTCAGGACATCGCCCTCTGGTTGCCCGACTACATCTACAACGTGCGCCGATGAGTGATGCGATGCCCTCGCCCTCGTCGGCGGCCGGTGGGCTGGACCTATTCCAGCTCGACGTGATGGCGGCTGCGGCGGCGATCGACGACGGACGAATCACCGCTTCCGAATACGTGCAGTCGTGCTTGGAACGGATACAGGCGTTGGAGGATTCGCTGCGCGCCTGGGTGTACGTCGACGAAAGCTGGGCGCTGGAGCAGGCCGCTGCGGTGGACCGCGCCCATCAGGAGGGGAAGCCGCTGGGGCCTTTGGGGGGGGTCCCGGTGGGTATCAAGGACATTTTCGACACCCGCGACATGCCTACCGAGTACGGCACTCCACTCTATGCGGGACACCGACCGGTGCGGGATGCCGCCGTCGTTGCCCAGCTTCGCCAAGCCGGCGCGGTCATTCTGGGCAAGACGGTCACGGCGGAACTCGCGGTGTACGCCCCGGGGCCGACGCGCAACCCCCACGACCCACAGCGCACACCCGGCGGCTCATCGAGTGGTTCCGCCGCTGCCGTCGCCGCGGGCATGGTTCCGGCGGCCATCGGCAGCCAGACCAACGGCTCGGTCATCCGCCCCGCGGCGTACTGCGGAGTCGTGGGGTACAAACCGAGCTTCGGTCTGATCTCCCGCACCGGGGCCTTGCGCGTGGCGCAGAGCCTGGATCACGTGGGTGTATTTGCGCGCAGCGTGGAAGACGCCGCGCTGATGGCGGATCAGATGACCGCCTTCGATGCCGCGGATCCGGACATGCAGCCGCAGCCGCGACCGGCGCTGGCGCACACCGCCATCCAGCCACCGCCTCTGACGCCACGGTTCGCGTTCGTGAAATCCCCGGCCTGGCGAGAGGCCGGCGACGACGTGTGCGACGCGTACGCCGAGCTGGTCGACCAGCTCGCGGACTGTGTGCAGGAGGTGACGCTGCCGAGCGTGTTCGACGATGCGGTGGATGGGTTGACCGTCATCATGGATACGGAACTGGCGCGCAATTTCGCTTCCGAGTACGAGCGCGGCGCCGAGCGCCTGAGCGAGCGGTTGCGGGGCATGATCGAGAGCGGGCGGCGCCGGCTGGCGGTGGACTACCGGGCCGCCCTGGACAACCGGGCGCGCTTGAACGCTCTGCTTGCGGAGGTGTTTGGCGAGGTCGACGCGATCCTCACGCCCGCCACCACCGGGGAGGCGCCCACCGGCCTGGATTCCACCGGCAACCCGGTATTCTGCAGTCTGTGGACGTACTGCGGACTACCCGCGATCACGCTACCGCTCATGGAGGGTGGCCACGGAATGCCGTTGGGCGTGCAGTTGGTCGGTGCGCCCGGCGATGACGCACGGCTATTGCGTACCGCGCGCTGGTTGACTTCCCACCTGATGGGCTCTTGAATGAACGGCTCAATCACCAAGGGGCACAGTTATGGCTAATCTCATCACCGGGGCAGTTGCGATCGTTTTGATCGTTGTTTTCCTGGGGAAGTATGCGGTTACGCTGAACTCCCTTCCTCTGTGGATCATTATCGTCGGGACGTTGGTGTTGGTCGGTTACGATTACTTTTCTTCCCTGCGCGCCCGCCGCGAACGAGACGACGACCCGCGGTCATAACGACAGCCGCTGAGGCGCGCCCGCGTCGATGGCTAGCTCGCCCCGCGATCGATGATCTGAACCAGCGCGCTGTGGTCGCGTTGACCGCCGCCGGTGTCGATCAGGCGATCGTACAGGGCTAGGCTCAGCGCTGTCGCCGGTAGCTCCAAATCGAGCGTCTCGGCGAGTTTCAGCGCCTGAAACAGATCCTTGCGCTGGGTGACCACCTTTCCACCGGGCTCGAACCGGCTCTCAATCATTCGCTGCCCGTGCAAGTCCAGAATCGGGGAGCCCGCGAATCCGCCCTTGAGCGCAGCGCGCACCTTGGCGGGGTCCACGCCGGCTCGTTTCGCCAATGTCAGTGCCTCGGCGACCGCCCCGATCGTGAGCCCGACGATAATTTGGTTCGCGGCCTTCGCAACCTGACCGGCGCCGATGTCGCCGACGTGGGTAATATTCTCGCCCAGAATGTCGAATATCGGCCGCAAGGCGGTGAAGTTCGCCGTGCGCGCGCCCACCATGATGGCCAGGCTGCCGGCCTGCGCACCGACTACACCACCCGACACCGGTGCATCGACATACTCGACTCCGCGTTCCGCCAACCGCTCGGCGAAGTGGCGGGTGGCGAGTACGTCCGTGGTGCCCATGTCGACGACCACGTTGCCCGCAGCGATCCCGGCCGCCACCCCCTCGATGCCGAACAGCACTTCCTCCACCGCCTCGGTATGCGCGACCATGACGATCACCACCGACGCGCGCTGGGCCAGCGCTTTGGGGCTCTCCGCGGTCGGCACACCGAGTTCGGCCACCTCGGCGCTGGCCGAAGGGCTGCGGTTGTAAACGACGAGCTCACGGCCGGCGCGCCATAAGTTCAGCGCCATCGGTTTTCCCATGAGTCCCAGCCCGATAAAGCCGATTAGATTCTCGGTCTCTGCCACAGGCGTTCTCCCAAAAGTCCCGCTACGTGGTGAACGATATCGATTGTACCAATCGGTGACACGTAACCCATCGCCCGCGGCCAGGTGCGGCCGGGCGCGGGGGTGTACGGGGTGGGCGGTGCGCCGCGATTCTGCGGCAAGAGACAGCGCGAGCGAGTGGCCGCACGGTGTCTCGCGCGGCCACTCGGGGTTACGCCTACTGGGTTTCGAACGTCGGATGCGGCGAAAAGATGGCGTTGTCGTGGAACAGGTCGTCGAACTGATAAAACACCTGCCCGGCGCCCCGTGGCGCTTCGATGGTCGCGTTGAGAACGCCGCCGCCGGCAATCGGAGCGCCGTGGCTGTAGGTCAGATCGGCCCAGTACCCCCGGCCCGGATCCGCCGGATCGATGAACAGGGTCCCGTTGGCGGGATTGATCCACAGAAATGGTTTCCACGCTGCGGTCGGCGGAATGATGTCGCCGCCGCCGGCGGCGTTCGGGTTGCGCAGAAACGGTGGGAACCACAATGCATCATTGACGCCGTCGCCGTCGGTGTCAACGTTGACGTTGCCATTGGGATTGAAGGCACTGACGTCGCGGGCGCAAAAACCCGGCAGTGGAAACGCATCGACGTCGCACATTTTTGCGATCCCGAAACCCTCGGTCGTTTGCCCGATCAAGAGGCCGTCTGAGCCGTCCTCTTCACGTAACGGAAACGGCGGTTCGACACCGGGATCGGTGATGATGAAACCCGGCGGGTTGAAGCGAAAATCACCGCCCCGCGCTGCTGCGCTCCATTGATAACCGAAGAATTGATCGCCGAACCCACCGAAGAACGGTTTCGTCTTGACCTGATCCGAGGCGCGCGAAAACACGTCCTGCTGTTGGATGACGTCGAAATGCGGGCGGAAACCCCAGCCTGCCCGCCACTGCATCTCCGCGACCTTGGGGATGCCATAGGTGCCTTTGAAATTCATGATTTCAAAGCTGTGGCTACCGGCGCCGCAGCACGTGCGGATGTCGTCGTGCAGGCGCGGGCCGAAGTCAACGTTACGGAAATAGTGGGTGTGTTTGTCGAGGTTGATCAGCTTGACCTGGAAGCGATCGCCCTGTTGCCAGCCTTCGATGGACGCGCCGTTCGGGCCTTCGCCGTACATTTCGTTGTTCAGGTACACCGTCACCATCCGGTACGGCCCGAAGTCACCCTGAGCGATGCCTTCCTGGGCCAACACATCCCACGCCTCCGGGGGTAGCTGACGCTGTTCTTGCGCGAGCTCCGCCCAGTCCTGCCAGGTTCCGCGCGGTCCGAAATCATCCGCGTTCAACCATGAATCGATAACCGTCGTATCAGCGCCATCGAGCGCCGCCTGGGCGACGCGGTACATTTTCTTCTCCGGCGCCGATTCACCGATGTCTTCCAGCGTCAACTGACGATTGCGGAATGCATAGGACTGGCCCTGCGGATCGAGCTCGACGGCGCCGGTATGCGCGTTGACGATCTCGAAAATCGGTTGTAGGAACTGAATCCGCGGCGGATGGACGCGCCAGCCCCAGGTGTACACGCCGCGTTGCAGGCGCAGCGGCGGCAGCTTGACGGTCACGTTCATCACCTCGCTGCCGCCGAACGGCAGCCACACGCTGTCCAGGCCCTTGAACGGGAATTGCACGCTGCGCGGCAGGCGCCGGTCCAGCATGACCGCCGTCGGAGAGAAATCCTCGCGTACGGTCGAATACACCCGATAATTGATGCGCACCGTGTCGAATTCATGGGCCTCGACGGGAACACGCATCAGGAAAGTGTCGGCGTCAATCTGGCCGTCGTAGTACAGCATATTGACGTCCAGTTCCCAGATCTTGCGCATCTCGCCATCGATGCCCAACTCGGTGAGTCCTGTGTCGCGCAGAGTTTTCATCTTGTATTCACCCGGCACATGGTCCGGCATGTACGCGCCGCGATTGTAGTTCAGCATGGCGAAACCGTCGTAGATCTCGCCGCGGGTGGTGCCCATGAGGATATCCATCAACCGCTGTGCCGCGGCCTGCAGTGCCGCAGCGTCGTCGTCCCCGGCCGCATCCGCCATGTCCTGTAACGCTTTCTTCATGTCGTCGTTGGGGCTGTCGGTTTCGGTGATCGGATGGCCGAGGATACTGGTCGTGTCCTCCGCATCCATATAGGTGACATTGCCGGCGATAGTTTGGAAGACGCCGCCTTGCTGTTGATCGGTATGGGGAATGCGGGTTTCCACGCCGGTGGTGGCGGTCAGTACCGGTTCCAGGACACCGGGGTGGTTGGCGTCGGTCGCAAGAACCGGGGAACTGGCGGCTGCCAGGATCCCGCCCAGCGTCGCCATCGATATCGCTGTGAGTTTGCCGAGTTCCATTGATCTCTCCGTTTCACGTTGTCGTTCAGTTTCCGATAGTGAGGCGCGAGTTCTCGTGAACCGCATGAGCTCGCGTTACCGGTATGCAGGCTAGCGCCGCCGTGGGTCGGATTCTGTGAGAACGTCGGTGCGAAAAAAGCCAAAAACTACCCGTTGGGGCGCGCGGTTCGGGCCGGGCATAACAGTGCGCCCGGTGGCCCGGCCTCGGCGGGCGGGCACAGCTCGCAAATGGAATGGGTCTAAATGTCGCCTGTCGGGTTCGTTTGCCTGCGGCGAAGGTGTAGACTGGTCCGCGGTCCTCGGCTGAACGTTCGGTTCCGCCCCGCGCGGGAAACCCGGATGGCGCAAACAATAAGGAACGGATTGGAATGGTCCGGTCCGCACGCAGCCAGACGTCACAGAGGAGTCCGTATGGCAACCTGAGGAGGAGCTTGACTATGAATCGGTGTTTTCGCATCTCCGGCGCTCTCGCCGGACTGGTATTGGGACTGGCGGCAGGCGCCGCCCATGCCAAGGTTGACGGCGACAAGATCATACTGGGATCGGCGCTGTCCGAGACCGGAAAGTATTCCACCAACGGCATTCACGCAAAGAACGGCTACGAGCTGGCGGTCAAGCGCATCAACGAGATGGGCGGCGTCAAGGTCAACGGCAAGTCGTACCTGCTCGAGGTCAAGTACTACGACGACGAGTCCACACCCGCACGTGCGGCCCAACTCGTCGAGCGTCTGATCAAGCAGGACGGCGTGCAGTTCATGCTGGGCCCGTACAGCTCAGGACTCACCAAGGCCGTCGCGCCGGTTTCCGAGAAGTATAAAATCCCGATGGTGGAAGCCGAAGGCGCTTCACGTTCCCTGTTCACGCAGGGATTCAGGTACCTATTTGCGGTGCTGTCGACCTCCGAACAGTACCTCGCCAGCTCCATCAGCCTAGCCGCCGAGTTGGCATTTAAATCCGGCAAGAAGCCCGAGGACATCAAAATTGCGATGGCGTTCGAGAACGACCCGTTTTCTCTGGATGTGCGGGCGGGTGTGGTGGACGACGCCAGCAAATACGGCATGCAGATTGTCATCGACGACAAGCTGCCCCGGGATTTGAGCGACATGTCGGCGACGCTCACCAAGGTCAAGGCGGTGAAACCCGATCTGCTCGTGGTCTCCGGTCATTCCAAAGGGGCGGCGACCGCCGCGCGCCAGCTCAAGGAACTGCAGATCGATGTGCCGATGGTGGCCATGACGCATTGCGAGTCCGCCGCGATCACGGACAAATTCGGACCGTCGACCAACGGTATCCTGTGTCCCACGCAGTGGGCGGAGACCTTGAGTTACCAGGACGATTACTTCGGCTCGGCGGCGGATTTCGACAAGGCGTTCAAGGAGGCCTATCCGAACTACAACACGGTTCCCTACCAATCGGCGCAGGCCGCTGCCGCGGTGCTGGTATGGAAAGACGCTTTTGAGCGTGCCAACTCCTTCGATACGGAAAAGCTTCGCGACGCGATTGCCGAGACCGATATGGAGACGTTCTACGGTCCAATCAAGTTCTCCGAGGCCGGGAACAACATCGCCAAGCCGATGGTCCTGCGCCAGATCCAGAACGGCCAATACAATGTGGTGGCCCCCTCGAAGTGGGCTTCCCACGAGGTCGAGTATCCGCGCAAGGCGCAGTAACGGCGCGTACCGAGGTCGAGTCACGCCCACCGCGTGCCAGCGGTGGGCGCGGCCCGCAGTAAGGGGGAACGGTGCTCGATAACATCAACCTGCTCATCCTCGCGCCCACGCTGAACGTCCAGCTCCTGCTGGACGGGTTGTTCATCGGCGCGATTTTCGTGCTTGCGGCGTACGGGCTGGCGCTGGTGTGGGGAGTCATGAACGTCAAGAACCTGTGCCAGGGCGATTTCGTCATCATGGGCGGGTATATGGCATGGGTCATGTCGAACTGGGGAATCCATCCGATACTCGCCCTGCCGGTGGCGATTGTGGTGATGTTCGCGTTCGGCTGGGTGGTTTACCGCGTCATCATCTCGCGCGTCGTGGGGCGCGATCTCTTTACTTCGCTTTTGGCCACGTTCGGACTGGCGATCGTGCTGCAGCAGCTCATGAACCAGATGTTCGGGCCCGAGGTGCAGACCGCGGAGTCGGGCTTCGCCGTTCGCCAGTATCTCGGCGGGCAGGTGACGATTGCCGACATCAAACTGATTTCCGCCATATTGACCGCCCTGCTGGCGGCGCTGGTCATCACTTTCATGAAGTACAGCCGCATGGGCCAGGCGATTCGAGCGACGGCCCAGGATGTGCGCGCCGCCAAAGTGATGGGTATCGACACCGAACGCGTCTACGCATTCACCTACGCTCTAAACGCGGCGATCTGCGGCGCCGCCGGCGTACTGATCTCGATGATCTGGGTCATTCAGCCCTACTTCGGGCTGACGCATTCGATTCGTTCGTTCGTCATCGTAACCGCCGCGGGGCTGGGTAACCTGCCGGGGGTGATCATCACGGGTTTGAGCCTCGGCGCGGCCGAGCAGTTCGGGGGTTTCATTCTCGGTGCCGAATTCCAGCAGGCGATTGTGGTGACGCTTTTGCTCCTGGTATTGATTTATCGCGAGATCCAACAGAGCCGCAAACGACAGGCGGTGGTATGAATCGCAGCGGCAATCCGGTGTTGACCTATGGAATAGTGCTCGCGCTCGGCATCGTCGCGCCGTTTATATTTCCGAACTACACATTACAAATCGCAGTATTGTGGATCATGATCCTGTTCGCCCAGACCTGGGACATCATGGGCGGCCAGATGGGTTACAACTCACTCGGTAACATATTCTTTTTCGGTGCCGGGATGTACATCTGCGCCATCGTGCAGATCGGCCTGTATTACGACGTCGCGGAGTACACCGCGCACTTCGGTGCCGTGAAGATCGACTACACGCCCACGCAGTACTTCAACGGCCTGGCCCTGGGCATTATCGCGGCGGCCTTCGGCTCGGTGGTGTTCGCCGCCGTGTTCGGGTTGATCGTGTTCGGGCTGCGGGGGCCGTACTTCGCCATCGGCACCCTGGGCATCGCGCTGGCGGCGGGCGAATTGATGGGGACCTGGGACTACGTCGGCGGTGGGGGCGGCATCACGATGCCCACTTATCCGGGCCCGCCGGACGAGCGGTCCCTGGTCTTTTACTTTCTGTGTTTCGGCGCCGCGGTGGCGACTTTCGCGTTTCTCAGATGGCTGTACTCGACGCGGTTTCAGCTCGCCATCAACGCGATTCGCGATGACGAGGACAAAGCCGAAGGCATGGGCGTACACACGCTGCGCTACAAGGTGACGGCGTGGTGTGTATCGGCCTTCTTTCTCGGTATCTCGGGTGCGATCTTCGGCAACATGATCGGCTTCATCGAACCCCTGGAAGTGGCGTTTCCGACTATTACGTTCGGAATCTTCATGGTGGTGATGGCGCTTCTGGGCGGTAAAGGTACGTTGTGGGGGCCGGTGCTGGGCGCCGTCGCCTTTCATTTCATCAAGGAGGCGACCTGGACGTATATGCTCGGGTGGCAATGGGTCGCATTGGGCGCCTTGATCATCGTCAACATCGTGTTTTTTCAGCAGGGTATTCTCGGTTGGGCCCAGGAGAAGTGGCCGGAGCGGTTCGGCATTACGGTGGAAGACAAGAACAGAGTGATTACCGCCGACGAAGGCGCGACGCTCGCGTCCGGGGACGCACGATGACGGTGAGTATCGAAGTCAGTGGCGTCTGCAAGTCGTTCGGCGGGGTGGTTGCCAACGATGCGGTGAGTCTAACCGTGCAGTCCGGGAGTATCACCGGTCTGATCGGTCCCAACGGTTCCGGAAAGACCACGTTGTTCAATTCTATCGTGGGTTATCACCCGATCGATTCCGGTTCGATCCGATTCGAGGGTAAAGACATTTCGCGCTTGCGCGTTCAGCAGATCGCGCGCCGCGGTTTGCTTCGTACTTTCCAGCAGACGCGGATTTACTCGAAAATGAACTGCATCGAGAATATGCTGATCTCGATTCCCCATCGCAATGCGCGCTGGACCGATATGTTCCGGGAGTATCCGGCCGCGATGACCGGGCGCGCCGAAAACCTTCTGGAGTTCGTCGGGTTGTATGGCAAGCGGAAACTCTTGGCGGGCAGCCTTTCGTTCGGGCAGCAAAAGTTGTTGGAGTTCGCGATGGCGCTGATGAACGAACCCAAGGTGCTGTTGCTGGACGAGCCTACCGCGGGCATCAATCCCACACTGATCAACGGGCTCATCGACCGGTTGAAACGGGCGAATACCGAACTCGGTATCACGCTTTTCGTTATCGAGCACAATATGCGCGTGATCATGAATCTGGCCGAACACATATACTGCCTTGCGCACGGCCGCATGCTGTCGTCGGGCAGCCCGGAACAGATTCAGGGCGACCAGCGGGTGATCGAAGCGTACTTGGGGGCTCACTGATGGTGGGGACGGGTAAGGGCGATCGGTCGCACGGCTACCACGCCGGTTCGGTGGATACCGTCATTTCGGTAGACGATGTCCAGCGTCAAGCGGAACAGATCGCACAGCAGGACCTGACGGTAGACAAGCTGGAGTCGCTGGCCCAAGGTACGGCTTTCGTGAGCATCGAAAACCTGCGCGCCGGTTACGGCCGTATGCAGATCTTGCACGATTTCGATCTGCGCGTGGGCCGGGGCCAGTCGCTCTGTCTCATCGGGCCCAACGGCGCCGGGAAATCGACCATATTGCACTCGATTTTCGGTTTCACGCGCATATTCGGGGGAACGATAAGGGTCGGTGGTGCGGATGTGACGCGACTGACACCGAATCAAAAACTCAAGAACGCGGGCATTGCTTACATTCTGCAGGACAAATCGGTATTTCCCGGCATGACGGTAGAGGAGAATCTGTGGATGGGGGGGTATCTGATGGAGTCGCCCGCACAGGCGAAAGCGGCCGCCGAGAAAGTGTTTGACAAGTATCCGCGCCTCGCCGATCGCCGTAAACACAGCGCCGGTGTGTTGTCGGGCGGGGAACGGCGCTTGCTGGAGATCTCCCGGGCTCTGGTGATGGGACCCGAGGTGCTGCTGGTTGACGAGCCCTCGATCGGCCTGGAGCCCCGGTTTATCGACATGGTGTTCGATATCCTGGACGACCTGCAGCATCAAGAGGGAAAAACGATTCTCATGGTCGAGCAAAACGCCAAGCGCGGTCTTGAGTTTGCCGATATCGGTTACGTCCTGGTCTCGGGCACGCTCGCGATCGCCGGTACCGGGGCGGAGCTGCTCGCCAACCCGGATGTCGGGCGGTTGTTTTTGGGAGGGTGAAGGTCCTAGGGTTCTACCGCGCGCTGCGATGGCGCCCTCAGTGCGCGTACCCGGTGCGGCAGTCGACGACGGCGGGCGCCCGGGCGTGGGGCAGGCGCAGGAATACGGTGACGGACAGTCGTTAATGAAATATTACGAAATTGCAGTGATTCCGGGCGACGGTATCGGGCGCGAAGTGGTGCCGGAAGGAATGCGAGTACTCGAAGCCGTCGGTAGCCGTTTCGACATCAGGTTCGCATGGCGGGAGTTCGACTGGAGTTGTGAACGCTACGCCGCCTGCGGACGCATGATGCCCGAAGATGGACTCGATCGGCTGCGCGACTGCCACGCCATCTTTCTAGGCGCGGTGGGTTTCCCGGGTGTGCCTGACCATGTCTCACTGTGGGGGTTGTTGATCCCGATCCGCCGCGGTATGCGGCAATATGTCAACCTGCGGCCGATGCGGTTGTTCAAGGGTATCGAAAGCCCGCTGCGCGGGCGGTCCGGCGCGGACATCGACTTCGTGGTGGTGCGGGAGAACAATGAAGGTGAATATTCGGAGATCGGCGGCCGTCTGTACCAGGGCACGGAGCACGAAATGGCGGTGCAAGAGTCGGTGTTTACGCGCACCGGTGTGGATCGGATTCTTCATTACGCTTTTCGCCAGGCGCAATCACGAAGGGCCAAACGCGTCACGTCGGCGACGAAATCCAACGGCATCATTCACACCATGCCTTACTGGGATGAACGTTTCGCCGCGATCGCAAATCAGTATCCTGAGATCGAAACCGACCAGTATCATATCGATATCTTGACCGCGCACTTCGTCCTCAACCCGGATCGCTTCGACGTCGTCGTGGCCAGCAACCTGTTCGGTGACATTCTGTCCGATTTGGGCGCTGCGGTCGCCGGCACGATCGGGATCGCTCCATCCGCCAACATCAATCCGGAACGCGAGTTTCCCAGTATGTTCGAGCCGGTTCACGGCTCCGCCCCGGACATCGCCGGCCGCGGCATCGCGAATCCGATCGGCCAGGTGTGGTCGGCGGCCATGATGCTGGACCACCTCGGCCACGGCGACGCGGCCGATACCGTGGAGGCTGCGATCCAGACCGTGCTCGAGGAACCGCAACTGCACACGCCGGATCTTGGCGGCAATGCCACCACCAAAGCGCTGGGAACCGCGATTGCCGAGGCGGTTTCTCGTTAACCGCCGCGCACCGTCGCACCGCTTGTTGTCTTACGCCTTCCGGTGCGGTCTCAAGGCGGGTGCGCCCGTGGGGCTGACCTTTCTCGCCGTGTTCACGGGCTTTGGCATCGCCGCCGAGGCCGCCGGCACCGATCGCTGGGTCACCCTGCTGATGACCGTGATGGTGTTCGCGGCGCCGGCACAGTTCGCGATGGTCGATGTTGCTTCGCAAGGCGGCATTCTGCTGCAGGTCATCTCCCTCGGGATTCTCGTCAACCTGCGTTTATTCGTCATGAGTATGACGTTATCGCAGATGTTCAAATCGGTCTCACCGCGCGGTCTGGCGTTGTGGGCGCATTTCGTCAGCGCATCTTCGTACCTATTGACCTTCTTCCAGTCGCGCCGGGCGCCCCCCATCGACCTGTTTGCTTTTTACCGCGGCGTGGTCCTGGTGTCGTTTCCCTTCGCGCTCGTCGGCACTGCGGTGGGGCTCTTGCTGGCGACCGGTCTGTCCGACACGCTCGCTTTTGGCGCGACCCTGTTTCTGCCCGTGTACTTTGCGTTGCTACTGGTCTCGGAGATCGCCCGTCGCGGCGAGGTGGTGGCCGTCGCCGTGGGGTCGTTGGGCACCCCCATCATGGAGTTGTGGTGGTCCGGGTGGGGCTTGTTCGTCGCCGGCCTGATCGCCGGGGTGGTGGCGATGCGAGTGGGCGAATGAGCCAGGCGCAATGGTTGTGGGCGATTGCAGCCGTAGCGGTCGCGAGTTATCTGTTACGCGTCGCACCGCTCTTGTGGCGGCGCTTGCACGCCATCGCCGGCCGCAACGTCGTGTTTTTGTCCTATATCGCGTTCGCGATCGCCGCCGGCATCGTCTCCAAGGCGGTGGTCATCGAAAGGGGTGGGCTGGCGGCGCCCGATGTCCTCGCCGTGAAGTTCGCCGCCGTGCTCGCCGCAATCGCCGTCTTCCGTCTCGCCGGGCATTTACCGCTGGCGTTGTTTGCCGGCGTGACGGTCGCCGTGTTGCTCAAGGCGTGGGCGGGTTGAAACGCGTTGCAGCGGTGCGCTTCGGACTGATCGCGGATACCTTTCGTGGTATGTTGGGGATTCCGGTAACGATCGAGTGGCGGTGACGATGGTCGATCGAAGCAGACTGGCGCAGGAACTGCGGCGCCTCGTGCCGCGCGATGCGGTGCTCGATGCGCCCGAGCAATTGGCCCCTTACGAGTGCGACGGGCTTACCGCCTATCGACAGTGCCCGCTCTTGGTGGTGTTGCCGGAGACCGTCGAGCAGGTGGCGCAGGTTGTCCGGCACTGCGCCGCACGGGACATTCCCATCGTCGCGCGCGGAGCGGGTACCGGTCTGTCCGGCGGCGCGCTGCCGCTCGCCAACGGTGTGCTATTGAGCCTGGCGAAGTTCACGAAAATACTGTCCATCGATCCACTGAATCGCACCGCGCGGGTACAACCCGGGGTGCGCAACCTCGCGATTTCGGAAGCCGCGGCTGCGCACGGCCTGTACTACGCGCCGGACCCGTCTTCCCAGATCGCCTGCTCGATAGGCGGTAATGTGGCGGAGAACTCCGGTGGTCTGCATTGCCTCAAGTACGGGCTCACGGTGCACAATATCTTGAAGCTCGAGATGATCACCGCTGCCGGAGAGCGTGTCACGATCGGTTCCGATGCCCTCGACGCGCCCGGATACGATCTGTTGGCCTTGCTGACCGGTTCCGAGGGGATGCTCGGAGTACTCGTCGAGATTACCGTAAAACTGTTGCCGATACCCCGCTGTGCTAAAGTCATCATGGCGTCTTTCGCTGACGTTGAAAAGGCCGGAGATGCGGTCGGCAATATCATCGCCGCAGGCATCATCCCCGGTGGGCTCGAGATGATGGACAATCCCGCCATCTGCGCGGCCGAGGACTTCGTGCACGCCGGTTATGACACGCAGGCCGAGGCGATCCTGCTCTGCGAGTTGGACGGCACCGCCGAGGAGGTGGAGGATGACGTCGAAAGGGTGCGGACGATTCTCACCGCGAGCGGCGCAACCGAACTCCAGCTGGCGCGCGACGAAGTGCAGCGACAACTGTTCTGGTCGGGGCGCAAAGCGGCCTTTCCCGCCGTGGGTCGCATCTCACCGGATTACTACTGTATGGACGGTACGATACCCCGCAAGCGCCTCGGCGAAGTGTTGCGCCGAATTGCGGAGTTGTCCGCCGAGTATCGTTTACCGGTAGCCAATGTTTTTCACGCCGGGGACGGCAACCTTCACCCTTTGATTCTTTACGATGCGAATATTCCCGGTGAGCTGGAGCGCACCGAGGAGTTTGGTGGGCGGATCCTCGAGCTGTGCGTCGAAGTGGGCGGGACCATCACCGGCGAACACGGAGTGGGGGTGGAAAAGATCAACCAGATGTGTGTGCAGTTCGGTGCTGCGGAACTCAACCAGTTTCACGCAGTGAAACGGGCCTTCGACGACAAGGGACTGATGAACCCGGGTAAAGCCGTACCGACCCTGCACCGCTGCGCCGAGTTCGGAGCCATGCACGTGCACCGGGGACAGGAACGGTTTCCCGGTCTGGAACGTTTCTGATCGTTGAACGTGCCCGTGTCTGCGCCGACTGTCGATTCCATCGCCCAACATACGCTGGTGGAAGCGGTGCGCCAGGCGGCCGCGGACAAGACGCCGTTGGTGATCCGCGGCGGCGACAGCAAGTCGTTCTATGGTCGCCGAACGCACGGTACGGTACTCGACACGAGAGGGTGCGCCGGAATCGTGAATTACGCACCAACCGAACTCGTCATCACGGCGCGCGGCGGTACGCCGGTGGCGGAGCTCCAGGCTGCGTTGGCGGAGCGCGAGCAGATTCTCGCATTCGAGCCGCCGGTGTTCGGCGCCGCAGCCACGCTGGGCGGGACGGTCGCGTGCGGTTTGTCGGGACCGCGCCGCCCCTATGCCGGTGCATTGCGGGACTTCGTGCTGGGTACGCGGATCGTGAACGGGCGCGGCGAGTTGTTGCGGTTCGGCGGCGAGGTCATGAAGAACGTGGCCGGCTACGACGTATCACGCCTCATGGTGGGCGCGCTCGGCACGTTAGGGGTGATCGCGGAGGTATCTTTGAAAGTGCTTCCGCGGCCGGCGGTCGAAAAAACCGTCGCCTTCGAGGTAGCTGCGGACGAAGCGATCCAGCGACTCAACCAGTGGGCGGGTCAGCCGCTGCCGCTGTCCGCGACCTGCCACGTCGACGGGCGTTTGTACGTGCGCCTGTCTGGGTCCGCCAACGGTGTGCGCGGCGCGTGCCGGGAGCTGGGCGCCGACGACGAGCTCGACGGTGACGGGTTCTGGCCGCGGTTGCGCGAGCATCGCCTGGACTTTTTCGCCTCGCGCCTGCCCTTGTGGCGCATCGGCGTTGCCCCGGCGACGCCGATGCTGGATCTACCCGGGCGCTGGGTGCTGGAATGGGGGGGTGCACAGCGTTGGCTCGTGACCGACACCGGGCCCGCACGGGTCCGCAGCGTGGTGCGCGCGGCCGGCGGCCACGCCACGCTGTTCCGCGGCGGCGACCGCGACGGGGAGGTCTTCGAGCCGTTGTCCGCGGGGCTCGCCGTTCTGCACCGCAATCTGAAGCAGGCTTTCGATCCGCTCGGTCTGTTGAATGCCGGCCGCCTGTACGCGGATCTCTAGATTATGCAGACCGCACTCGCCGGGTTCATCAAGGACAGCGAAGTCGGACGTGAGGCCGATGCGATCCTGCGGTCCTGCGTGCATTGCGGATTTTGTACCGCGACTTGTCCCACGTACCAGCTACTGGGCGACGAGCTGGATGGGCCACGCGGGCGCATTTATCAAATCAAACAGATCCTGGAAGGCGAACCGGCCACCGCTTCGACGCAGCTCCATCTGGATCGCTGCCTGACGTGCCGCTCCTGCGAGACCACCTGCCCCTCGGGCGTTCGCTACGGGCGCCTGCTCGATATCGGACGCGAGTTGGTCGATGCGCGCGTCGCCCGACCGTGGTTCGATCGCGTCCAGCGCTTCACGCTGCGTGCCGTGTTTCCGTATCCCCACCGCTTCGGTCGGCTGTTGCGCGTCGCGCAGACTTTCCGGGGGCTGCTGCCCGCGGGCCTCAAGCGTCGGGTGCCGCCACATCGGCGCCCGGGTCCACGACCAAACAGCGGACATTCGCGCACGATGATTCTCCTGGATGGCTGCGTGCAACCGGCGCTGGCGCCGCAGATCAACGCCGCCACGGCGCGGGTTCTGGACCGCCTGGGTGTGCGTGCGGTAAGCGCCCCGGATGCCGGGTGTTGCGGGGCGGTCAGCCACCACACCGGTGCTCCGGAGGACGGACTGGCGTTCGCCCGCACGAACATCGACGCCTGGTGGCCGCATCTCGAAACGGGCGTCGAGGCGATCGTCATGACCGCCAGTGGCTGCGGCGCGATGGTCAAGGAATACGGCTATCTACTGCGCAACGATCCCGCCTATGCCGATCGTGCCGCGCAAGTCGCCGCCCGCACGCGGGACTTGAGTGAGGTCCTGGTCAACGAGAATCTGGCCGCTTGCGCAGCGTCCAAGGCCGGTCGCCGAATCGCTTTCCACGCGCCGTGCACGCTGCAGCACGGGCAGCAAGTCGAAGGGGTCGTTGAAGAGGTGCTGCGTACCTTGGGAATGACCCTGACCGACATACCAGAAGCGTATCTGTGCTGCGGCTCGGCGGGGACCTACTCGCTCCTGCAACCGGCGCTGTCGGCCCGATTGAAGCGCAACAAACTGACTGCGCTCGCCTCCGGGCGACCGGACCTGATTGCCACCGCGAATATCGGATGTTTGACCCATCTCCAGTCCGGCACCGACATCCCGGTGGTGCACTGGATCGAACTGCTGGATCCGCACCCGACGCAGTGACACGGCCGGGTCGGACCCGGTCCCGGACCCCGTCGGAGCCGCCAGAATGGGCTGTTTTCGCGCTTTCGGTTTGCCAAACCCGCGCGGACTTGCCACAATGAAAATGCCTTCGGGGGGGTATTATTTCCAACCAGTTACGGCGAAATTTCGTTGGCAGGGGGTCCCGCGCGCCGTACGATGTCCGCGGCGGTTGCAGGGCAAGAGCCCGGTAGCGTCGGACTGCCGCACGGTTGAGGGAGGAGAGCGCGACAGTGGCGGATCAATCTATCTCGTTGGGTGCGGCCTTTGCTGCGGTGGCCGAGCGCCAACCACACCATCTGGCGGTCAAGACCCGTACCGCGGCTTTGACGTACGGGGCATTGAATTCCACCGCGAACCGTATCGCGCATGCCATTGTAGCGCGCGTGAACGGGGTCCAGCCGGTGGCGTTGTACGTCCATGACCGGGTGCGGTCTGTGAGCGCCGTCCTCGGGATCTGCAAGGCGGGACAGATCTACATGCCGCTGGACCCCGACCACCCCGCGTCGCGCATCGAGTTCATGCTCAACGACGCCGGCGCCGAGCTGGTGATCACCGATCGTCAGAATCTGGCCGACGCCGAGGCTCTGGGGAAGCCGGTCCTGAACATGGACGAGCTGGACTCCGCGCTGCCCGAAAGCGACCCTTCGGTCGTCGTTCACGCCGACACGCCGGCGTGGATCCTGTACACGTCCGGCTCCACCGGGCAGCCAAAAGGCGTCGCACAGACGCACGGTAACGTGCGCGACTTTGCCCGCCGTTACCAGCAGGATCTCGGCATTACTCCCGACGACCGCTACGTCTTGGTATTTTCGCCGGTGGTCAATGCCGGCGTACACGTCATTTTCTCGACTTTGTTGAATGGGGCTTCGCTGTACCCCATCGATCTCAAGCGCGAAGGAATAGAGGCGCTCCCGGCGTGGCTCGCAGACAATCGCATCACTTTGTATTACTCGGTGCCCACCGTATTCCGTCATCTGGTGGATGTCCTCGACGGGTCGCGAAGGCTCGACGCAATGCGCGCACTGATCCTCGGCGGTGAACCGGTATACCGCCGCGACGTCAACCGGTTCCGCGAACGATTCGGTGCGCCGTGCGTGCTGATAAACCGGTACGGAAGCAGTGAGACCGGCACCGTTTGCTGGTGGTTCGTGAATCCGGAGGCGCCGTGGCCGGGACACAATGTGCCGGTGGGTTTTCCCGTCGGCGACCACGAGATCGTCCTCGCCGACGCCGCGGGTCGACCGGCTGCGCAAGGAGCGGTGGGGGAGATCGTGGTCCATGGTGCGCACTTGTCTCCCGGTTACTGGCAGCGCTCCGATTTGACCGCCGCCGTCTTTTCCGAACAGGCGGAAGGTGCTAAGAAGCGGCGCTACCGCACCGGCGATATGGGTCGTTTTCTCCCCGACGGCCGGCTCGTCTGTCTCGGTCGCAAGGATGCCCAGATCAAGGTCCGGGGCTATCGCGTCGAACCTGGCGAGATAGAGCAGGCCCTCATCGATCTGCCCGAGGTCAGGGAAGCGTTTGTCACCGCACATGGCAACGATGGCGGGACGCGCGTGGTGGCTTATCTCACTGCGGCGGCGGGGGCATCGGCCCCCGCCGCCGCCGACCTGCGCCAGCGACTTGCGGACACGTTGCCACAGTACATGCTGCCGGACCACTACATGTGGTTGGCGGTGTTGCCCAGGGCGCCGAACGGCAAAGTTGACCGTCGCGCGTTACCGCCACCGGCCAGGGACGCGGGGTCCGCGGGCGGCGCGCCCCCGCGCAACGCCTTCGAGGAGCAAATTGCCGCGATCTGGAGCGAAGTCCTGGAGGTGGACAATCCCGGTGTGCACGACAGTTTCTTCGAATTGGGGGGGAATTCGCTGAGTGCCACGCGGGTATTCTCGCGCATCGAGCGTGATCTGGGCGCGACACTGACCGTCGCGGACATGTTCAACAATTCCACGATTGCCGAGCTGGCCCGGACCGTTGCCGCCCGCCTTGTGCGGGTTGCCGCCGACAGTGGTCGCAACCCACCCCCTGAGACCGAGTACTGAACAATGATCGCGGGTTGGGGACCGACGTTTATGGGGTATGTATTGTGAAGGAAGTATTGGTGGCGCCGATGTCTTTTGCGCAGCAGCGGCTGTGGTTTTTGGACAAGTTGGAGCCTGGGACCAACCAGTACACGATGTGTCATGCGACGCGGCTGTTGGGGGAGTTGGACGTATTGGGTCTGGAGCGTGCGTTGAAGTCTTTGCGTGCGCGTCACGAGTCGTTGCGGACGATATTTACGGAACGTGAAGGTGAGCCGGTACAGGTGGTGTTGTTGGATGCGCCATGGGAGTTATTGGTGACGGATTTACGTTCGCTGTCGGAGTCGGAGCGTCGGATTCGTTGTGTTGAGCGGGTGGAGGCGGCGTATGGGGAGTCGTTTGACTTGAGTCGTGGTCCGTTGTTTCGGGCGGAGTTGATTCGAGAGGGTGAGGCGGAGCAGGTTTTGGTATTGGCCATGCATCATATTGTTTCGGATGGTTGGTCGATAGGTGTGCTGAGGCGGGAGTTATCGGCGCTTTACAATGCGTATTTGGCCGGGGAGGGGGATCCGCTGGAGGAGCTGGGGATTCAGTATGCGGATTTTGCGGTGTGGCAGAGGGACTGGTTGCGGGGTGAGGAGTTGGAGTCGCAGCTGGTTTACTGGAAGGAGCATTTATTGGGGGTGCCGCGTTTGGAGTTGCCGCTGGATCGGCCGTGGCCGGTGCGTCCGAGTTTTGCGGCGGGTCATCATCGGTTTGAGTTGGACGAGTCGCTGACGGCGGGTTTGCGGGAGTTGAGTCGGACTGGTGGGGTGACGTTATTTACGACGTTGCTGTCGGCGTTCTTTGTATTGTTGCATCGTTACAGTGGTCAGGAGGATTTTGCGGTGGGGATTCCGATCGCCGGCCGCAACCGTCAGGACATCGAAGGCCTGATCGGATTCTTCGTCAATACCCTCGCCATCCGAAACCAGATCCATCACCAAGGAACATTTCCCGAACTACTGCGGCAAACGGCGAACGCCATGATTGGCGCATTGGATCACATGGACCTGCCGTTCGAGAAGTTGGTGGAGGAGCTGAATCCGGAGCGCGCCCTGAATCGCACACCGTTGTTCGACGTGATGTTCAATATGGATACGGAGCGCGAGGACGAGCTACGGCTTAACGGTTTGTCGATAAGCGAGCTCTCGACGCCCGTCACAACCGCCAAGTTCCCGCTCGAGTTATACAGCTTCGAACGTGCGGGGACGGTCAAGCTGACTTTGGTACGCCAGTCAGAGGTGATCGACGGCGAAAGCGGTGAAATTCTTCTCAAGCAGTACATCCATGTGCTGCGACAATTGGTCGACAAGCCTGAATCAACGATCGGAGCGTTCTCCCTGGTAGATCCGGATAGCCACCGCCGGTTGCCCGATCCGCGAGTCAAAATCGACGCGCCCCGGCAGGTGCCGGTTGTCGAGACAATCGGGAAATGGTTTGCATCGGCCCGCACACGCGAGGCGATCTGCCAGTCGGATCGAACTTGGACCTACGGCGAGCTGGACCGGGCCAGCGCCCGTATCGCCGAGGTTTTGCACCGCACTACGCAAGCGCAGTCGGTGATCGCCATTGTCGGTCGGGCGAGTTTCGGACTGATCGCGGCGATGGTTGGAGTGCTGCGCGGCCGCCGAATCATGCTCGCGCTGGACCCGCAGCTGCCAGCCAAGCGCCTGCAAAACATGATCCACGAAGCACGGACGAGCTTGATCCTGTGTCTCGATGACGTCGGTGGACCGGAGTACTTGAAACACGATGACAGCGAAGTACCCTGCGTACGTATCGCGAGTGACACCGCGCGTATGTTGGAATCCGCGCAACCAGTGTCGGCGCGGCCGGGCTTGTCCGAATTCGCCGCCGACGACCCCGTCTATGTATTCTTTACCTCCGGGTCGTCGGGTATTCCGAAAGCGGTCGTCGGCCGCGAGCAGAGTTTGAGTCATTTTCTGTCGTGGCAGAGAACCACGTTCGCGATCGGCCCCGACGACCGGGTCGCGCAACTGACTACGCCGTCTTTCGATGTGATTCTCCGAGACGTCTTCTTGCCGCTGTCGAGCGGCGGTACGTGCTGCTTGCCTGCGGAGGAGGACCGAGTCGATGTACCGCGCTGGCTTGCGAGCCAGGGCGTCACCGTGTTGCATACGGTGCCGGCGTTGATGGACACATGGCTGCGAGACGGTTCCGACGCCGACTTGACCACTCTGCGGTGGGTATTCAGCGCCGGTGAACCGCTCACCGACGTACTGGTTAATCGATGGCGCAAGGCATTTCCCGGCGCCGGCCGAATGGTGAACTTGTACGGTCCTACGGAGACCACTCTGGTGAGGACGTACTACCGCCTGCCCGAGGCGTTGCGTACGGGTATCCAGCCGGTGGGAACATCGTTGCCACACACCCAGGCGTTGGTGGTCAACGAGGCGGGAGGTTTGTGCGGAATCGGTGAACGCGGCGAGATCGTACTGAGAACGCCATTCTCGACGTTGGGTTACTTGAACGCGCGCGACGAGCAACGCCTGCGCTTCCGCCTGAATCCGTTCACCAGCGACCCGGACACCGTGTACTTCACCGGCGATGCGGGCCGCTATCGTCCCGACGGTTTACTCGAGTTCCTCGGCCGACTGGACAACCAGATCAAGATCCGCGGCATCCGCATCGAACCCGACGAGGTGAACGCCATTGTTCGCGAGCACCCGGCGGTGCGAACGAGTGTAACGGTGGCGCGGCGTCAGGACGATCAAGACACTCAGTTGGTGACTTACATCGTACCCCTGGAGCGCGGCCGCCTCGACTATCGAGAAATCAACGCTTTCCTGAAGGAACGTCTTCCCGCGATCATGGTGCCGCGGAGCCTCGTTGTGCTCGACCGGTTTCCGCTGCTGCCGTCCGGCAAGGTGGACAGGAATGGGCTGCCCGATCCCGAGCAACCGCCGATCATTAGGGACGCAGTAGAGCCGCGCACGTACCATGAAGAGGTGGTGTGCCGGATATGGGCGGAGATACTGGAGTGTGGACAGATCGGCATTCATGACGATTTTTTTGTCCTGGGCGGCCATTCGTTAAAAGCGTTACAGGTACTGTCGAGGATCAGGTCGACTCTCCAAGTACAGGTTCCCCTGCGCGTTTTGTTCGAACGGACTACCGTCGCCGACCTGGCGGAGTATCTGCAGAACCAGAGTGTGGAGACGAAGGAAGGGGACCGCGTGACGGCACTTGCCCGTGGTGAGCGTAAAGCCGGTGGATAGGATGGCGGTGTTTATGGGGTATGTATTGTGAAGGAAGTATTGGTGGCGCCGATGTCTTTTGCGCAGCAGCGGCTGTGGTTTTTGGACAAGTTGGAGCCTGGGACCAACCAGTACACGATGTGTCATGCGACGCGGCTGTTGGGGGAGTTGGACGTATTGGGTCTGGAGCGTGCGTTGAAGTCTTTGCGTGCGCGTCACGAGTCGTTGCGGACGATATTTACGGAACGTGAAGGTGAGCCGGTACAGGTGGTGTTGTTGGATGCGCCATGGGAGTTATTGGTGACGGATTTACGTTCGCTGTCGGAGTCGGAGCGTCGGATTCGTTGTGTTGAGCGGGTGGAGGCGGCGTATGGGGAGTCGTTTGACTTGAGTCGTGGTCCGTTGTTTCGGGCGGAGTTGATTCGAGAGGGTGAGGCGGAGCAGGTTTTGGTATTGGCCATGCATCATATTGTTTCGGATGGTTGGTCGATAGGTGTGCTGAGGCGGGAGTTATCGGCGCTTTACAATGCGTATTTGGCCGGGGAGGGGGATCCGCTGGAGGAGCTGGGGATTCAGTATGCGGATTTTGCGGTGTGGCAGAGGGACTGGTTGCGGGGTGAGGAGTTGGAGTCGCAGCTGGTTTACTGGAAGGAGCATTTATTGGGGGTGCCGCGTTTGGAGTTGCCGCTGGATCGGCCGTGGCCGGTGCGTCCGAGTTTTGCGGCGGGTCATCATCGGTTTGAGTTGGACGAGTCGCTGACGGCGGGTTTGCGGGAGTTGAGTCGGACTGGTGGGGTGACGTTATTTACGACGTTGCTGTCGGCGTTCTTTGTATTGTTGCATCGTTACAGTGGTCAGGAGGATTTTGCGGTGGGGATTCCGATCGCCGGCCGCAACCGTCAGGACATCGAAGGCCTGATCGGATTCTTCGTCAATACCCTCGCCATCCGAAACCAGATCCGGAAAGGAAAAACGTTCTCGCAAGTGCTCGCGGAGTTCGGTGAAACCATGGTCGAGAGTTTGACGCATCAGGACTTGCCATTCGAGAAACTTGTTGAGGAACTCAAACCGGAGCGATCGGTCAATCGCAATCCCTTGTTCGATGTGATGTTGGCAATGGACCACGTCACGAATGACTATTGGGAGTTGAAGGGGCTGGCCACGGAGTCGCTGCCGATCCGAACATCGGTGGCGAAATTCGGCTTGTCGGTGGATTTTCTCATGCAGGCCGACACGCTGGCGGGCCACATCGAATACCGCAGCGAGCTGTTCGATCAGGAAAGCATCGTACGAATGTCGCGCAGTTTCGAGCGGCTGTTGGCGGAGATTCTGAAAAATCCGGATGTCGCTGTGGATCAGGTCGTGTTGCTTCACGAGTCGGATCGCCGCCGGATTTGGGATTGGAATCGAACGGAAAAAACCTTTGCGCGGTGCGGTGGCGTGCAGGCACGGATCGACGAATGGGCCACCAGGCAACCGCAGGCGATAGCGTTGCTCAATGGCGATTGCACCATGAATTATGCGACCCTGCGTCGCTCCACCAACCGGTTGGCGCACGCGCTGCGCGAGCGAGGAGTGGGGCGGGACACAGTTGTCGGCGTGTGCATGGACCGCAGTCCGGAAATGATCGTCGCGGTCCTCGCCGTACTCAAGGCGGGGGGAGCGTATCTACCGCTCGACCCGACTTATCCGGCGGCGCACCTGCAGACCTCCCTCGACGATGCAGTGCCGCCGGTGCTGGTCCTCGGGCCCGGTGCCCCGCAGCTACGGTACCAGGGCGTTGTGTTCGACTTCGACGCATCGGCGGCGGCCCTTGACGCCTACCCGGATACGGATCTTCCCACGCCGGCCCGCGACGATGCACTCGCGTACGTGATGTACACCTCGGGGTCCACCGGCCGGCCCAAGGGCGTGATGATCGAGCACTGCAATCTGAGTAATTATGTGCTGAGTGCCAATGAACATTTCGCTATCGGTCCCGAGGATCGGGTGTTGCAAGCCGGCGCGATGAGCTTCGACTTGTCCGTGGAGGAAATTTTCTGCTGTCTCACCCATGGCGCTACACTGGTATTGCGTGACCCCGATACCCTGTCGAGCGCCCGGCAGTTCTTCGGATTTTGTGGCGCGCACCGGGTGACGGTCGCGCACCTGACTACCTCCTACTGGCACGAACTGGTCCAGGATGCAGCCGGCAGTGGAACACCGATGCCGGCCGGTTTGCGCCTCGTAGTGATCGGCGGTGAACAGGCCGCGAGCGACGATTTCAAGCTTTGGCGGCGCATGTCCGGGCAGACCCGATTGATCAATTCTTACGGTCCCACGGAAGGCACCGTCGCGGCCACGTTTTCGGACCTTTCGCATCGGCACGCGCAAGACGATCGGCGCGTGCCGATCGGCCGGCCGCACGCCAACGCCCAAGTCCACATTCTGGATGACGCCATGCAACCGGTACCGCCCGGTGCGTGCGGCGAAATTTGTATCGGTGGTGCAGGTGTGGGGCGTGGTTATCTGAACCGGCCTACGCTGACCGCTAAGCGCTTCGTTCCCGATCCGTTTGCGTCCCGACCGGGCGCGCGCTTGTACCGAACCGGAGATATCGGCCGGTTTCGCGGCGATGGCGAGATCGAGTTCCTGGGCCGCGACGACGATCAGATCAAGTTGCGCGGTTTCCGTATCGAACCGGGCGAGATCGAGCACGCGCTACGCGCCCACGAGCAGATCGACGATGCGGTGGTGGCGTTGCGTGACGATCTTCCGGGTGGCCGCGGGATGGCCGCGTATCTGGTTGCGACCGGAGCGGCGTTCGGGGCGGAGGAAATGCGGGAGTTTCTGCGCCCGCTACTGCCGAGTCACATGATTCCCGTGGCTTTCGTTTGGGTGCCACGTATACCTCTCACTGCGGGCGGTAAAGTCGATCGTCGAGGGCTACCCAAGCCGCAGCCGGAGGCAGGGGACGCCGATGACGCGGCGTTGCCGTCGACGGATACCGAGTTTCTGTTGACCGAAATATGGGAACAGGTCTTGGGGGTGAAGCCAGCGGGCGTCGACGCGAACTTTTTCGACCTCGGCGGACATTCGTTACTCGCCGTCAGACTGGTATCGAGCATCGCGGCGCGGGTTTCGCTGCAAGTTCCGCTCAGAACCGTCTTCGAACGACCCACGCTGAGATCGCTCGCCGAGTTTGTCGAGAAACACGAACCCGACGAACGCCAGAAAAGCAAGTCCCGGATTCGGAAACTGCCCAGGGAACCTGCTGGCGGTCCGCCACGTCGACGCGCGGCGGTTGACAAGAGTTAAGACCATTCGTGGAACTTTCAACGCACAGCGACAGCGGATTAACGACGGCGCCGTTGTCTTCGGCACAAAGAAGGCTGTGGTTTCTCCATCGCCTGAGGCCGGATAGCGAAGCCTACAACATCGCGTTCAGTTACCGCCTGCGTGGAGATCTGGACACGGAACGACTCCGTGAAAGTCTCGCTGTCGTAGTCGCACGTCACGACGCCCTGAGAACTTACATCCTGGAGCGAGATGGTGACCCGATGCAGGTGATCGTGGATTCGATGGTGGTGCGATTGCCGGTCGAAGATCTGTCGCGCGTCCCGGCGCCCGAGCGCGATGCCCAGGTTCATGAGCGGGTCGACCGTCAACACCAGACGCCTTTCGATCTCACGTGCGGGCCACTGTTCCGATTCGGACTGATCAAACTGGACCACCGCGAATACGTGCTGTCGACATGCTTCCATCACGTTATCGCCGACGGGTGGTCGATGGAAATCTTGTTTCGAGAAGTCGCTGTCGCGTATCGCACGTCGCGGGATGGGCGGTCTCCCAACCTCCCAGTGGTGCACGCCCAGTATCGCGAGTACGTTGCGGCGCAGATCGCGCGGCGCGACGACCCACGCACGGACAGCGATATCGAGTATTGGCGGCGCAAGCTCGACGCTGTCTCGCCCCTGGAGCTACCGACGGATCGAGCGCGTCCCGCGGATAAGAGCCATCGGGGTCGGGTCAGTGAGTTCGCTATCCCGGCACCGGTATTCGCGGGCGTCGAAACCCTGGGCCGGACGCGGCGAACGACGCCGTTCATTACGTGGCTGGCGATATTGCAGGTGTTTCTGCACCGGTATTCGGGGCAAACCGACGTGGTCGTGGGTACCCCGATCGCCGGGCGCGATCAGTGGGAGTTCGAGTCCACCATCGGCCTGTTCGTAGATACCCTCGTACTGCGCAGCGACCTGTCGGGAAATCCGTCCTTTTCGGAGTTTCTCGACCGCGTCCATGTACAGACGATCGAGGCCTATGATCACCAGGGCGTACCGTTCGGCACGCTGGTGGAAGTCCTCAACCCGCCCCGGGCAATGAATCGCAGTCCCTTCTTCGATGTTCTGCTCAACATACGAGACGCCGAATTGAGTCCGAACTTGCCGGGTATCGACGCGGTCATCTTCGAAACCCAGCGTACCGGTGCCAAGTTCGACTTGACGTTCTCGATCAAACCAGCCCGGTCGAGCGTCGAAATCGAGTACGACACCGATCTGTTCGACGGCGAAACCATCGCGCGAATAGGCGCCGATTTCACCACCCTGGTCACCGACATCAGCGTCGCCCCACAGCGACGCGTCGGAGACCTAAGACTCGTCGGCGCGGCGCAGCGCGAAAAAATGCTCATCAATTGGAACGCCACCGACCGACCGCCTCCGGGTGTGCCGGCCGTGTATCATTGGTTCGCGCGGTGGGTGGCCGATCAACCGGGTCGGCCTTGCGTCGTCAGCGGCGCGGAGGTGTTGACCTATGCCGAGCTCGATGCTCGCGCCTCCCGGCTCGCCCAGCGGCTCCGCCGGCGCGGCGTCGGCGCGCACCGAATCGGTGTGTACCTGGGGCCCGGCACGGAACTCGTCGTCGCGGTGTTGGGCGTATTGAAAGCCGGTGCCGCTTACGTGCCGCTGGATACTCGTATGCCGAGGACGAGATTGGAATACATCCTCACCGAAACCGGAGCGCCCGTGGTATTGACGACCGAGGTGTTGTCCCGCGAGGTGGCCGGGCTGGGCGCCGATGTCATCGCCTTGGACAACGATGCGGAACTCCTGAGCTGCCCTGCGTCGGATCCGGCAGTGACGATGCGGCCTGACGATCTGATGTATGTGCTGTATACCTCCGGTTCGACCGGACGACCCAAAGGTGTGGAGATCGAGCACCGCCAGGTCATCAATTACCTGGACGCGGTCATCCACCGCCTGGAGCTGGGCGCGGGATGGTCGTACGCCATGGTTCAACCCCTGGCGGTGGACTCGAGTGTCACGACGTTGTTTCCACCGCTTTGTACCGGTGGAGTCCTGCACCTGCTGGCCGACGACACAGTGCTCGATCCGTCGGCGATGGCGGCATACTTTGCCGAACATACCATCGACGTGTTGAAGATCGCGCCGGGGCACCTCGCCGCCCTCCAAGCGGACGGTCGGGCGCCGCTGATGCCGCGTCGCTGTCTCGTCATCGGCGGCGAGTCATGTCCGGAGGACTGGGTTCACCAGTTGGTGAAAGCACACCCGCAGGTCGCGATTCACAACCACTACGGTCCCACCGAAGCGACGGTGGGAATATTGACGCATCGCATCGGTCCCCATGGGTCCCCCGACAAGCCCGTGCCGCTCGGCCGTCCGCTGGCGAACACCAAGATCTATATTTTGGACGGTTATTCGAACCCGGTGCCGGTCGGCGTCGACGGTGAACTATGTGTGCAGGGGCGGTGTCTGGCGCGCGGCTATCTCCACCGCCCGGATCTGACGGCGGAGGTGTTCGTGGAAAATCCACTCCCCGAAGCCGACGGGCAGCGCATGTACCGCACCGGCGACCGCGCGCGCTACCGGCCCGACGGCACCATCGAATTCCGCGGGCGCGTCGACCAGCAGGTCAAGATCCGCGGATTCCGAGTTGAGCCGGGCGAGATAGAACGCGCGCTCGTCGCGCATTCGGCGGTGCGGGAAACCGCCGTCGTTTGTCACCGTCCCGGGCCTGAGGACGCGACCCTCTTCGCCTTCGTCGTCGCAGGCGATGCGCCGCCGACCCCGGAAGATCTTCAGGCTCACGTAGCGCGTCGTTTGCCGGACTACATGGTGCCACGCTGCTTCGTGTTCTGCGCTGAGTTGCCGCGCACCCGACACGGCAAGCTGGACGTATCCGCTCTGCGGGCGGCTGCCGGCGACACCCACATTCCGAGTGGTGCGGAATTTGTCGCCCCGGAGGCCGGGACCGAGCGAAGATTGGCGGAAATCTGGTCGTCCGAACTCAAGGCGCCCGTGGTGGGCGCGCGGGACAACTTTTTCGATCTCGGCGGTCATTCGTTATTGGTGATCAAGATCCTGGCCTGGATTACGCGCGAGTGGGGAGTGCGCATTCCGGTACGGACTTTGTTCGAGAAACCGACCGTTTCAGAACTCGCGGCGGAGATCGACCGCCGCCTGACCGACGATCCGGAGCCGCCGAGTTTGAGTCCCATCAGGCGTCAGCCCCGGGCGTTGCGCTGAGCAAGACGGATCGATGGACGAGCAAACCGGCCAATCCCAGGTTCGCCCCGACGTCTATAAGTTCCCCGCGTCGTTCGCGCAGCAGCGTCTGTGGTTGGTCGATCAGCTGGCGCCGACGGGGTCCTTGTACAGCATGTCTCGCGTGCTGCGTCTGGATGGACCGCTCGATGTCACCGCGCTCGCGGAGACCGTGGCGTGGATCGTGGCGCGACACGAGACACTGCGTACCACATTTGCCTGGGACGGGGTCGAGTTGTCTCAACTGATCCATGCCGATGGGCAGCCGGATTTCGAGTTCGAGGACATGACCGGGGTACCGGTCGCGGAGCGCGAAGAGGCCTTGCGCAGCCGGGTGCGGGCGGAGTGTGAAAAGGGTTTCGATCTCACCACGGGTCCGCTGTTTCGCTGCCGTTTGTTCCAACGCGACGATCAGCAGTATGTCCTGACCGTGAATATGCATCACATCATCTCCGACGGCTGGTCAATGGACTTGTTGGCCAGAGAGATGTCGGTCGTGTACGGCGATTTGTGCCGCCACCGGACACCGAACCTGCCCGAGCTGGCGATTCAATACGCGGATTACACCGTATGGCAGCGGGAGTGGTTAACCGGGGATCGCCTGGACGATCTTCGATCGTACTGGGTCAACCAACTGGTCGGCGTGCCGTCTCTGGAGCTGCCGCTCGACCACCCGCGGCCCCCGCTACAGACGTACAACGGATCGCACTATTCGTTCGAAATCCCCGCTGCCCTGAGTGCCCCGCTGCTGTCTTTGGGGAAGAGCCAGGGCGCCACGCCCTTTATGACGTTGTGGGCCGTCTTCGCGGTACTGATGTGCCGATACAGCGGGCAGCGGGATTTCTGTATCGGTTCGCCCATCGCCAATCGCAGCAAACCCGAGCTGGAACCGCTCATCGGGTTTTTCGTCAACACCCTGGTATTACGCGCGCAAGTCGACCCGCAACAGACGTTTCCCGAGTTTCTGCGCGTAGTCCGGTCCACGGCGCTGAACGCTTATTCGAACCAAGACTTTCCGTTCGAGAAAATCGTGGAGGCCTTGAGCCCGGAGAGAGACCGGAGCCGGCCGCCAATCGTCCAGGTGATGTTCTCCTTCAACGAGGCGGGAGACGGATCGCTCGAGCTGGCAGACTTGCAGGTCTCCCGGTTTAGTTTTGGCACAGAGCGCGGGACAGCGAAATTCGATCTTATTTTATTCATCACCGAGCACTCCGAGGGGCTGCGCGCCGCCTTCGAATACAACACGGATCTGTTCGACGCAACGACGATCCAACGTTTAGCCCGTCACTTAGGGAATCTCGTCGCGGCCATCGTAGACGACGACTCCGTGCCGATCTCCCGGTTGCGCATGCTGAGCGATACTGAAACCCGAAATCTTCTGCTGGAATGGAACCGCACTGGCACGGATTATCCGCGCGATACTGGTCTTGCAGACCTGTTCCACACGGCCGTCGATCGCAACCCGGACGGTGTCGCCGTGGACCACAACGGTGACGTGCTGAGCTACCGCGATCTGGATCAGCGCGCCAACCGACTGGCGCACTACCTGCTCCGGCAGGGGGTAACGGCGGGACATAGCGTCGGTATTTGTTTGCGCCCGTCGCTGGATGGGGTGATCGCGACCGTCGCGGTGATCAAGACCGGCGCGGTTTATATACCGCTTGATGCCGAGTACCCCGCTGAGCGACTCCAGTTCATGGTCAGCGATGTTGCGGCACGGGTGGTGATCACCGAAGACGCGCTGGTGGACCGATTGCTCCGCGCGTCGGCAACCCTGCTGTGTGTCGACCGACTGAGCGTCGAGCTGGCGCAAGAATCCGACCGGAGACCGGTGCTCGCCGGGAATCCGGATGCGTTGGCATACGTGATTTACACTTCGGGGTCGACCGGCACACCGAAAGGGGTCGCCGTGGCGCACCGTGCAATAGCGCGGCTGGTGCTGGATACCGATTATGTGCAGCTCGGGCCCGACGAACGTCTGGCGCACGTATCGAACTTCGCGTTCGATGCCGCGACGTTCGAGCTGTGGGGCGCACTACTCAATGGCGCAACGGTGGTTGTGATCGATCGCGATCGGGTTCTCGCCGGTGGGGAGTTCGCGCGCGAACTCCGGGAGCGGGGCATCACCACGATGTTCATGACCACCGCACTGTTCAATGTCATGGCCCAGAGCGTACCCGACGTATTCGCGTCGTTGAAAAATTTGCTGGTCGGAGGCGAAGCGCTGGACCCGGCACGGATTCGCAGCGTGTTGACGTCCGGTCCGCCTAATCGGCTTTTGAACGTCTACGGGCCCACGGAGAACACGACCTTCAGTACCTGGTATCCGATCACCCGCGTAGACCGGAACACGCACACAATACCCATCGGTCGTCCGATTGCCAACACGCAAACCTATGTGCTCGATCAACATCGGCAACCCGTACCGGTCGGGGTGTTCGGCGAGCTGTATCTCGGCGGCGACGGCTTGGCCCGAGGATATTGGAACCGATCGGACTTAACCGCCGAGGCCTTCGTCGAGAACCCGTTCGTGGAAGATCGCGAGTCGCGTTTGTACAAGACCGGCGACATCGTCCGTTATCGCCCTGACGGCAACATCGAGTTCGTCGGGCGCAACGACAATCAGGTCAAGCTACGCGGTTTCCGCATCGAACTGGGAGAGGTGGAAACACGCATTGGACGGTACGCGGGGGTCAAGGACAACGTCGTCGTATTGCGAAACGACGACCGGCGGGGTCCGCGCCTGGTCGCCTACGTGGTCTCGGAACACGGTACCTCGTTCGATGAGCGTGCGGTGAAAGCGGCTCTGGTGAAGCAGTTGCCGCATTACATGATTCCGTCGGCGTTCGTATCGATGAACGCGCTGCCGTTGACGCACAACGGTAAGATCGACCGCGCCGCGCTTCCCGCTCCGCGCGACGCTGAAGTGGAGGCGACCGCCTACGATGCGGGGTCGCTGGAAGAACGCATCAGCAGGATCTGGGGCGAAATTCTAGAGCTCGACGAGATTGCGCCGGATGCCAACTTCTTTGACCTGGGCGGCCATTCTTTGCTGGGCGTACGCCTGTTGTTCGAGTTGGAAAAACAACTCGGTCGCAAGCTCCCGTTGAGCGCGTTGTTCGAGACGCCGACCGTCGGCGGACTGGCGTCATTGCTGCGCGATCGACAAGAGGCCGGCGGCAGTTCGGTGGCGGCTATCCAGGTCGAAGGCGAAAAACCCCCGTTTTTCTGCATCCACGGCGATCCGAGCATACTCGGGCCGTATCTCGAGAACGATCAGCCCTACTATTTCCTGCACCACGGCGCCGGCGACAAGCACGTGATGTACTTGAGCGTCGAGGAACTCACTCGCCAGCATCTGTCGGAGGTGCGCGAGATACAACCACGCGGCCCTTATTTTCTCGGCGGATTTTCGTTCGGCGGATTGCTCGCGTTCGAGATGGCGAAGCGACTCGTCGCCGCGGGGGAAACCGTGGCGCTGCTCGCCCTTTTCGACCCCACTTCGCCGTCGGTAGGGCACAAAGGCCCCGAGTGGAACGTGCGGTTTCATCTCAACGAGATGGCCAAATTCGATACCCACCAGGACAAGTTCGCCTACGGTATCCGCAAAGTGATGGCTAAAGCCACGGCTAAGTTCATGAAAGCGCGCAAGCGCCTCGCTGTTTTTCAGTACCGGGTTTATTTACGCTTCAATTGGCCCGTTCCCCCGCAGGTCGTGTTTCGCTACAACTATGAAATGTTCAAACGCGCAGCGCAGGAGTATGTCTATACACCGTACTCGGGGGCGGTAACGCTTTTTCATCCGGAGACCGGCCACAAGCGGTCGCGCCAGTACTATGAGATGTTGAGTGAAGTGTGGGCCGAACTGGCTGACGGCGGAATACGTACCCTGGTCGTTCCGGGCACGTCCAAACATATGGATCTGTTCCGCAAACCGTACGTCGAGGGGTTGGCCGAACAGCTCACCTCTTGCCTGGCCGAGGCACGACGCAGTCAGGCGCGGAAGGCGGCGCGGGCGGAGGAATGACTCTGCACCCCGACTCGGTATGCGCGGAAAGCCTCTGCGGGGACGATGTGCACGTGTGGTATGTGGATCTCGAGGTGGGCCCATCGCGGGTCGAAGCGCTTAGCGGGTGTCTGTCGCGAGACGAACGCGCGCGCGCGGCGCGTTTCCGCTTTGAGCGGCATCGGCGTCGCTTCGTGGTGCGCCGGGCAGCGTTACGTCACCTGCTCAGCGGCTATACCGGTACACCGGCGGCGGCATTGCAATTTCTGTACGCGCCCCGCGGGAAGCCGGAGCTGTCACCATGTACCAACCCCGCCGCGGTGCATTTCAATTCCTCACATTCCGGGGAAGTATGCGTCATCTGCCTGAGCGGCACCGGTCCCTTGGGCGTGGATATCGAGCGCGTGCGCCCGGTACCGGAAGCGGAGGACATCGCCCACCGTTACTTTTCCGCCGCGGAACTCCAGGACCTGTCGGATGTTCCTCTACACGAGCGGGAGCGTGCATTTTTCAACTGTTGGACGCGCAAAGAAGCCTACGTCAAAGCCGTGGGAGACGGTTTATTCGTGCCCCTGGACAGTTTCGATGTGACTTTGATACCCGGGGACCCGGTCCGTATGCGCGCCGATCGGCTGGACGGCGGCGCGCCGGTATGGTCTTTGTTCGAGTTGCACTGCACGGACTATGTCACCGCGTTGGCGTTGGAGTGTCCGGCTCCTAGAATCCGGGAGGGGAGATACGCTTTCGATGCGGGCGACGGCAAGCAGTACGTCCGCGTCGACTCCTGAGACGATGTTGTACGAAATCCTGACCCAAAGGCGAGACCACCCGCTACGCGTCGGCCTGATCGGCGCCGGGAAGTTCGGCAGCATGTACCTGTCGCAGGCGGCCAAAACGCCCGGCGTGCATGTCGTGGCGATTGCCGATCTCGAAGTGGCGCGCACCCACGAGACACTGCGCCGTATCGGTTGGCCGGACACTGGCCACGGCGCGCAGAGTCTGTCCGATGCGATAGCACATCGGACATGTTATGTGACCGAAGACGCGCCGGCGCTGATCGCGAGCGGCGCGTTGGATGTCGTCATCGAGGCTACCGGCCAGGTGGCGACGGCGGTGGACCACGCGCAGCAGGCCTTTGCCGCCGGCATCCACGTGATCATGGTCACCGTGGAAGCGGACGCACTGGTCGGACCGGCGCTGGCGGCGCAGGCGACCTCGGCGGGTGTCGTGTATTCGCTGGCGTACGGTGACCAACCGGCCTTGATTTGCGAACTGGTGGACTGGGCGCGGCTGTGCGGCTTTCCGGTGATCTGTGCCGGTAAAGGCACGAAGTATCTCCCCGAGTATCACTTCTCGACGCCGGATACCGTGTGGCGCCACTACGGCTTCAGCGACGAACAAGTCGCGACCGGCGACTACAGTGCGCCGATGTTCAACTCATTCCTCGATGGCACCAAATCCGCGATTGAGATGGCGGCGGTCGCCAACGCGGTGGATTTGGCCCCGGCGTCAACCGGCCTCGGGTTTCCGCCCAGTTCAGTCGATGAACTGCCACAGGTATGTCGACCCATCACGCGTGGCGGGGCGCTGGAACGCGGTGAGACGGTAGAAGTGGTATCGAGCATGCGCCGCGACGGCGCGCCGGTGGAGCGGGATTTGCGCTGGGGCGTATACGTGACCTTCGAAGCGGACCACGATTATGTGGCGCGCTGTTTCAAGGAGTACGGGATTGTGACGGACGAATCGGGTCGCTATGCCGCGATGTACAAACCGGCACATTTCATCGGTCTCGAACTCGGGGTATCGGTGGCCAACGTGTGCCTGCGAGAACAGGCGACGGGAGTGTCCCGACGATTCAACGCCGACGTGGTGGCGGTCGCCAAGCGCGACCTTAAACCCGGTGACCGCCTCGACGGCGAGGGCGGATACACGGTGTTCGGCGCCTTGCGGCCGGCGGCCGAGAGCACCGCCGAAGGGCTGTTGCCGATCGGGATGACCCAAGGGCTGACGGTCACGGCGGCGGTGGCGCGCGGGCGGCCTCTGCGTTGGACGGATGTCACCGGTGCCGAGACCTCCCCGCTGACCGCGCTGCGCCGCCTCATGAACCCCGGCGCCGTGCCCGAACCAGAGGCACCAGCGTAGGGCATTGAGGGCGCGGTCAACCCGCGGGCCCGGTTCACCGTTGTTTACAAGACACCCGGTAAAATCCTGCTAAGCTTTAAATAAGGGCGTGAGGGCAAAGGAGCTCGGGCCTTGACAAGCAGTGTTTAATATTAGATAATTATTATATCCTGAAGTTTTGGGAATGAATTAAAGCGCTGGCAGGGAGGCGGGCGCGCAAACAGACATAGACAGACTCCTCCATCCTCCTTTGGTGGTTTGGGCGTGGCTCCCTCATAAGCCACGCCATTTTTTTGTTTCCGTATACGCCGGCGCGCGACTTGTTCCCGGCGGCCGGTTTTTGTACCATCCGCCCCCCGAACCGAACCTGCAAGACAAACGCATGAAGACTTATTCTCCGCGTGCCGCCGACGTGCGCCGCGAATGGTATGTGGTGGACGCCACCGACAAAGCACTGGGACGGCTGGCCACCGAGGTCGCCCGTCGCCTGCGCGGCAAGCACAAACCGGAGTTCGCCCCGCACATGGACAACGGCGACCACATAGTGGTGATCAACGCGGAAAAAATTCGTGTCACCGGTCGCAAAGAGACGGACAAGATCTATCACCGGCACTCCGGATATCCCGGTGGGATCAAGTCGGCGCCCCTGAAGAAGGTTCGCGAAACTCACCCTGAACGTCTGGTCGAAAAGGCGGTGCAGGGGATGTTGCCGAAAAACTCGCTGGGTCGGGCGATGTTTCGTAAGTTGCACGTGTACATCGGGCCGGAACACTCGCACCGCGCCCAGGAACCGAAACCGTTGGAGATATAACATGGCTACCAACGCAGACGTTTACATTGCCACCGGACGCAGGAAGTCATCAACGGCACGGGTTCGTATCCGTCGTGGCAGTGGCGACATCATCGTGAACGGCCGACCGCTGGATCAGTACTTCGGGCGCGAAACCGCGCGCATGGTCGTTCGCCAACCGCTGGCATCGGTCGACATGGCGAAAAACTTCGACGTCGAGGTTAACGTCAACGGTGGCGGAGGCAGTGGTCAAGCCGGCGCCATCCGACTCGGAATCACGCGCGCGCTAATGGAATACGATGACTCGCTGCGCGGAGTTCTGCGCAAGGCCGGATTCGTGACCCGCGATGCGCGGGAGGTCGAACGCAAGAAGGTTGGTCTGCACAAGGCCCGTAAGCGCCCTCAGTACTCAAAGCGTTAACGTCCGCTTGGTATCCCCCGGTACCGTCGGTGCCGCTGGATCGGGCGGGCGCCGCCGATATCTGCTATCGTATGCTTAACGCCCTTGTTCGCACTGGGGGATCGTCTAGTGGTAGGACAGCGGACTCTGACTCCGCCAGCGGGGGTTCGAATCCCTCTCCCCCAGCCATATCCACACGGGCCAAATCGACCGGCGCGGATTTCGCGAGCGAATGTCTCGGCGAATTGTGCGAGAACCAGACCACACCGCGCTCGTCCAATGCGCTGGGTCTAAGCCGGTCCGCGCCTTAAGCGATACACACCGGGGGCGCGCAAAGTTCACGCCGTCGCCCGATTAGCGACACATCGTGCGGCGACGGCCTTCTCTTTGTCGCCACATTGCCCATCGGCCGGCTGGCCCGTACGCTGCAGGCGTGTACCGCGTGGGCGTTTCGCAACGCGTCCCCGATACCATGGTGCGCCGTATTTGTCGATACCGTGGCGGCCGGTATCATTGTGGGCTTTGATCCGGGCGGGGGACGGTTGTCGCGCGTTGCCCAGCCCCACCGTCGGAACCCTGCGATAGAGCGCCCCATGCCGATCTCGGACACCCAGCGCGCCGTTTACGAATTGCTCACCAGCGAGGACGACGGGCGCGTGTGCCGGGACATTCCCGAGGAGGCGTGCGACGAGCAGCCACAGAACTTCTTGAAGCACGTCGTCAGCCTGGGTGCGACGAAGACCGGAGACGGTCTGGCGGATGCGAAACTGGTACTGGCGTGGCTGCTTTCCAGTCTCGGCGCCCCGGCTTACTTGATCGGCCTGCTGGTGCCGTTGCGCGAAGCTGGCGCGTTACTGCCGCAACTGTTCATCGCGTCGACGATCCGATCGTTTCCGTTACGCAAATGGGTGTGGTCCGCGGGTAGCGTGGTGCAGGGATTGTGCGTCATCGGTATGGGAATCACCGCCCTGGTCGCCGACGGGACCACAGCGGGTTGGGTGATCGTGGCTCTGTTGTCGGTATTCGCAGTGGCACGCAGTTTGTGTTCGGTGAGCTACAAGGACGTGCTCGGCAAGACCGTTTCCAAGGCCACCCGGGGCACGGCGACCGGGACGGCTGCCACGATCGCGGCGACTCTGGTGCTGCTGTTCGGGTTCCTACTGAGCACCGGGGTGTTGACCAAATCGGTGACGACCTTGAGCGCCATGCTGTTTCTGGCCGGTGGATTATGGGTGGCGTCGGCGGCCGTGTTCGCGACTCTGGCCGAAAAACCGGGCGCCACCGAAGGTGGGGGGAATCCGATGCGTGTCGTGATCTCACAGTTCTCACTCTTGCGACGAGATCCGCAACTGGTGCGCTTCATCGTAACCCGCGGGTTACTCGTGGGCACCGCCCTGGCGCCGCCCTATCTGCTCGCTTTGGCCGGCCGCGGGGGCGGACATCAACTCGGGCTGCTCGGCCCGTTCGTGGTGGCATCGGCGCTGGCGGCGGTGGGCAGCACTTACATCTGGGGACGACTGTCCGACACCTCCAGCCGCCGCGTACTGATGTCGGCCGCGGTGACCGGGGCTGCCGCGCTCACGCTGGCGGTGGTTCTGGCGCTGAGCGCGCCGGCGATCTTTGCCTTGGGCCTGGTTCCGCCCTTGCTGCTGTTTCTGCTCATGGTCGGTTACCAAGGTGTGCGTCTGGGCCGAGCGACTCACGTGGTGGATATGGCGGACGCGGCAACGCGTGCCGCTTATACCGCGCTGTCGAATACGCTGATCGGTACGCTGTTGATCGTCGGCGGTGGTTTTGGTTTGGTCGCCGAGGCCGGTGGCGAGACCCTGGTGCTGGGGATATTTGCCGCTATGTGTGCGCTGGCGGCGGTCACCGCACACGGTCTCGATGAGGTGCAGGCCGATTCCTGATCAACGCCGCACCGCTCCCGGGGCCTGTGCCGGTGGGCGGTGCCCGGGCGCCGCCGGCGTCGCGGTCTCTGCGCGTGCGGCGTAGGTGGCTGGCGAACGGCCCAATTTCCCATGCTATAGTCTCAGGCGTCGCAGCAGAGGGTAAGCGATTCGAAAGCAACGCGATGATACGCGCAAAATTGTTTCGCCCGGCGATGGATTCTGTGGAAGTGGGCGGTGTCGAGCTCGTCGATGCGTGGCGCACCGAACCGGATACCGTGATCTGGCTCGATCTCCACGAGAATCCCGACGCGCTCGAAAGTGACCTCCTGACCGACGAGCTCGGGCTGCATGAACTCGCCGTTCAGGACGCGCAGCGCAACCGTCATCCGCCCAAGCTCGAGATTTTCGACCATTACACCTTCCTGCTGTTTAAGGGCCTGCACGCCGATGAGGAGAACATCGATTTCGGGACCATTCAACTCGCGCTGTTCGTCAGCGATCGCTTTTTAGTGACACGGCGTTCGGGGCCCTCGCCGAGCACAGCGCGTTTGTGGGAGGAGTCCGGTAAGGACCAGGGCTTGTTTCGTCGCGGCCCCGACGCTTTGGCGTTGCGGTTGTTGCGCATCATGATCGGTCGTTATCTCGGGTTGGTACTCAGCCTGGAACGGCGCCTTGAACAGCTCGAAGCCGAAATCGTGGAGCGGCCCCGGGACGAGGTGTTGAGCGAACTGTTGGGCTACAAGACGGTTCTAAAGAAATACCGGCGTGTATTTACCTACCATGTACAAATTTTGAACGAGGTAAGAACCCATGAATGTCCTGGGTTCAGTCCCGAGGAAGCGCATGTTGCGAATGACGTTTACGAGCAGCAGGAGCGGGCCAACAGCCTGGCCGGATTATATTACGAGCTCGCCTCGGACTTGATCGACGGTTACATTTCGCTGGCCTCCCACCGGCTCAACAACATCATGAAGATCCTTACCATCATCACCGCCATCTTCGTACCGCTCGGTTTTCTCGCCGGTATCTACGGCATGAATTTCGAATATATGCCGGAGCTCAAATCGCGCGCCGGATATTTCGTCCTGCTGGGCGTGATGGCGACTATCGTCGTATCGCTGTTGTATTTGTTCAAAAAGAAGAAGTGGTTATGACCGCGGCGAAACTGTCGGTGGTGGCGTTGTGGGCCTTTACCGCAATCGCGTTTGCGCAGGAACCGAAGCAACTGGCCCCAGACCCGGTCAAGCTGGCGCCGGACTGGTGGAATTACTATGTCCTCGCCAAAGACGGGGACAGCGACGAGCTGGTCGAGCGCATCGACCGCGCGCGGAAGCATCTCGTTAACCTCAAGACGAGCCTGGAACCGGAACGACGTAAGGAAGTCGAGCCCATTCTCGACGGCGTGCTTGCGGGCTTGTCCAAGTACGAACGTTTGAAAACCGCGGAACCACCGGCGCGGGAGCCCCTGCCGCCGCCCCGTGAACGTTACACCGTCACCGAGTTCGTCGAATTGATCGCCGCGCTGCGCAAGACCCGGTACGAAACCGAAAGCGCCGCCGCCGAGACGGCCAACCTGGCGCGCACCATTGACGTGACCAAACGACAACTCAGCGAGGCCAAAGTCACCTACCTCGAGCTCGCATCCTCGGCGCCGGAGCGGTTAAAGCTGGGACTCGAGGTGATGCAGAAACGCCTGCACCTCGAAGTCCTGAGCGCGCAACTGCAACGCCGTCGGATCAGCGACGAAGCAGCCGGTGCCCGGGTCGACGCCCTGAAAGCGGCGGTGAGCGAAGCCGCCGAGCGACTGGAAATCACGCCCGAGCAGCTGGAAACCTGGCGCACGCGGCTCGCCGAAGCGACCCGCAAGGCCGATGCGGCACGGCACGCGCTGGCACAACGCCAGGTGGACGAACCCGTGACGTTGTCTTTGAGTGAGCTGGAAACCGCCCAGGCGCAGACCGCGCGGCAACAGACCGTGCTGGCGGAACTGCAGGCCGCCGTCGCGGAGCTCGAAGTGTTCAAGTGGCGGATCGCGATCCTGCTGTCGGACTACGTCTTGAACGCCGGCGGCAACACGAGTGAGGCACGGGCCCAACTGCGCACCATTGACGAGGAGATCGCCGGCCTCAGGAAGCGCACCGGCGACTGGCGGCGTTTCATCAACCAGACGCGACGTTCCGCCGCCACCAGTTTGGCTGACGAAACCGACGAGACCCTGAAGATCCTCCACGAAAACCGGCTCGTGCTGGCCGATCGTTCGCAACAGTCGCTGGTGCAACTGGAAGAAGAACTGGCGGTGGTGCGCCAGTTGAATGATTCGATGCAGGGCTTGCTTGCCAAGCGCGAGACCGGACTAGACAAGGGCGTATGGATCGCTACTGAAGTGCTCGCCAAGTCATGGGAGATCGGCAAGAAACTGGTCACCGCAAGCTTGTTCGAGATCAGCGACACACCGGTCACCACGCTCGGCCTGTTTCGCGTCATCGTGATCTTGGTCGTTGCGTGGTGGCTGTCCAAGCTGCTGCGCGCCGCGCTCGGGCGGGTATGGGAACGCAGCGATACCGTCAGCCAGAATTCGATCTATACCCTCGGCCGTATCCTGCATTACCTGATTCTTACCGTAGGCATCATCGTGGGCTTGTCCTCCGTGGGCATCGATTTCACGAAATTCGCCCTGTTGGCGAGTGCGCTGGGTGTCGGTATCGGTTTCGGCCTGCAGACGCTCGTCAGCAATTTCGTCGCCGGGTTGATTATTCTCTTCGAGAAAAGTTTAAAGGTGGGCGATTTCGTCGAATTGGAATCCGGGGTGACCGGCGAGGTGCGGGAAATCAACATGCGCAGCACCTTGATCACCACCAACGACAATGTTGATCTGCTCATACCCAACTCGGAGTTCGTCAACGGGCGAGTGACGAACTGGACGTTGCGTGAAGTCTACCGGCGTATACACATTCCATTCGGTGTGGCGTACGGATCCGATAAGGAGCGCGTGAAAAAGGCGGCGCTCGAGGCAGCGGATGCGGTGCCCTGGACGTTGAAGGGCAGCGGAAAGCGTGAGCCGCAAGTGTGGTTCGTCGAATTCGGCGACAGCAGTCTGAATTTCGAGTTGGTCGTGTGGTTGACGCCCGATGCGGTCAAACGGCCGTCTGCGGTGGAGTCCGCGTACCTGTGGGAGATAGAAAGCTGTCTCGCGAAGTACGATCTCGAAGTGCCGTTCCCGCAGCGGGATCTCCACGTTCGCAGCGTCCTGGGGCGCACCGACGAGGATGCGCTGCGCCGCTTGGACGAAGCGCCCGGCACGCGTTGAGGGTTCCCGGCGAGGGGCAACCGGATCGCCGGCGTCCGCCGGGGCGCGATGCGGCTGGCGGCGACGTAACCATGGCGGCCGTCAACCGCTAGTTTTATGTATGAAGGACCGGGGATCGCACGGTATGCTGCGTTCGACCCGGCGTTTTTTGCGGGGGCGGGGCTTGAGATTGAGCGGCGGCGCTTGACCAAACGCCGGAGAGTGGCCAAACTTCTACTTCAGTTAAAGCAACAGTTCAATTGTTCATGCTAACACCCCGATTTCAAAAACGCCGATCGGGATGCGAAGCGCAGTGATTCAGTCACAGCCGTACCGTGATCGGTGGTCCCGTCGGAGTGTCAAAGGCGGTTTCGGCGCTGTTGTCGGTTGCCTGTGGCTGTCGGTGTCGCCGGCGGCAACGGCGCAAAGCGACCACCAGGCGCACGAGGGCGCGAGTTCCGCACCGCCGGTGGGCAGTGCACCCCGTTCGTTCGTGAACCGCGACCGTTCGTTGGCGGCGCGACGTGAACTGATCCGGAAGATGCGCACCGGGCGCGCGGTGGTGCAGAACGATCCCCGCGCTGCCGAGGACGACGACGCCGGTGCGCCGCGCGGCATACCCGCTGACCGCAGTCCGAACGCCGCGGCGCGCCGCACCGAAGCACGCCAAGCCGTGAACGGGTCGGTGCGCGACGGCGACGAAATCACTTTGAATTTTCAAGACGTCGATATTCGTGCGCTCATCAACACGGTGTCCGAGGTCACCGGCAAGAATTTCATTGTCGATCCGCGCGTCAAAGGGAAGGTGACCCTGGTGTCGGGTGGGCCGTTGAATGCGGAACAGATTTACGAGGTGTTTCTGTCGGTATTGTCGGTGCATAATTTTTCCGCGGTCCCTGCGGGAGATGTCACAAAGATTATCCCCAGCAACATCGTCAAGCAGCAGCCGACACCAACCATTTACAAAGGCGCGGACGACAAGAACGACGAACAAATCACCCAGGTGTATCAGTTGGAGCACGGATCGGTGCAAGATCTGATCCCGATCCTGAGACCGTTGTTGCCGCCGACCAGCCATTTCGCGGCGCACGCACCGACGAATACCCTGGTATTCACGGATACCGCATCCAACGTGCAGCGGTTGGTCGAGATCATCCGCAAAGTCGATATTCCCGATCGGCGTTCCAACATCCATGTTCTGTATCTGAAACACGCGCAGGCGAAGGACCTGGCCGGCGTGCTGACGCAACTCACAACGTCGATTGTCAAACCGGGTAGCCAGAAAGCGCAACTCGGCACGGTCTCGGTGCAGGCCGATCCGGCGATCAACGCTCTGATCATCAACGCTCCGGATAACGAATTCAATTTGCTCAAGGCGGTCGTCGATCAGCTCGATATAGAACGACCTGCCGAGGGCGACGTGCACGTGGTGTATTTGCGCTACGCGACCGCCATCGATCTCGTGGACCTGTTGAACCAGCTGGTGGGGGAAACCGCCACAGGTGGCGGTCCCGAGGGCCAGAACCCGTTGCGCCCGGAGGTCTCGGTGCAGGCGGACGAGGCCACTAACGCGCTCGTGGTGCGCGCCGGCGATGACGACTTCCGTACTCTGAAGGCGGTGATCGAGAAACTGGACGTACGCCGCGAACAGGTGTTCGTGGAAACCATCATCGCCGAGGTCTCTGCGGATAAAGCCGCCGATCTGGGGGTGGAATGGCAGGCCCGGCATGGGAATACCCCCACCGGGGAGACCACCGCGAGCACCGATTTCAGCGACTTCAGCGGCGGGTTGACGCTGGGATTCATCAACGATTTGGTGGAAGACATTACCGGCAATATCGTTCCGGATCTGTCGGTGGTGTTGCGGGCGCTGCGTTCGGATTCGAATACCAACATCCTGTCCACACCCAACCTGCTGACGCTGGACAACGAGTCGGCGGAAATCGTCGTCGGCCAGGAAGTGCCGTTCGTGACCGGCCAGTTCGTCTCCGATGCGTCGAGCACGACGATTACCGGCGGTGGCGACGGTGGGGATGGGGACGGCGCCACGGCGACCGGGGTGGTGAATCCGTTTCAAACCATCGAACGCAAGGACGTCGGCATCAAACTGGAGATCACGCCACAGATCAACGACGGCGACGCCATTCGGTTGGAGATCGCACAGGAGATATCGCGCGTCAGTCCGACCGTGCTCGAGGGGGCCTCCGATTTGATTACCGACCGGCGATCGATCAAAGCGACGGTTCAGGTCGATGACGGCCAGATCGTGGTGCTCGGCGGGCTGATCCAGGACGACGTGGTGGACACCGTCGAGTGGGTGCCGGTATTGGGCAAGATTCCGGTCCTCGGCGCATTGTTCCGGCGCAAGGGGAAAAACGCTACGAAGAGGAATCTGATGGTTTTCCTGCGGCCGAAGATCATCCGTACCGCGCACGATATCGCCGGTGTCAGCCGCGATCGATACGGCTACATCCAGCGCCAGCAGCGTTTCGGGCAACCTGGCACCGAAAAGCTCATACAGGGCGTCAGTCCACCCGTGTTGCCCGACGTCGAGTGGCCCAACTCGGAGTAGCCGCGCGCACGCCCATGGCCACTCCGTCATCTACTGTACTCCGTGCCGGCGGTGAGGAATGGACCGAGCGCATCGATCCGGAATGCGTGGCGGTCCTGTCCTATCCGTTCGCCAAGCGGCACGGGGTGCTGGTGGGTTTTCGCGAGCAGAACCACCATCACATCGTGTGCACCGAGACGCCGAAACTCGACATCGTCACGGAACTGCGCCGCAAGCTCGGCGGGCCGCTCAAGTTTCACCAAACGGATCAGGCGACCTTCGAACGCCTGCTGCGCCAGTCCTACGACAAGGGGCAGTCGGAAGCGACGCAGATGGTCGACAATATGGGCGGCGAATTCGACCTGGAGCGCCTCGCACACGAGCTGCCGCAGGCGACGGACCTGCTCGAAGCCGCAGATGAAGCGCCCATTATCCGATTGATCAACGCGTTGCTGACGCAGGCGATCCGGGAAGGCGCATCGGACATCCACCTCGAGGCATTCGAGCAGCGTTCAGTGGTTCGGTTCCGTGTGGATGGCGTATTGCGCGATGTGGTGGAGCCGCAGCGGGCGCTCCACGGTGCGCTGGTGTCGCGCCTCAAGGTCATGTCGCGTTTGGACATTGCGGAGAAACGCCTACCGCAGGACGGCCGGATTTCGCTGCGGGTCGGTGGTCATCCGGTCGATGTTCGCGTATCGACGCTGCCCACCCAGCACGGCGAACGGGTCGTGCTGCGCCTGTTGGACAAACAAAGCGCGCGCCTGGATATCGTGCAACTGGGCATGCACGAGGAGATCCGCAAGGATTTCGAGCGCCTGGTGCATGCTCCCCACGGCATCGTGCTGGTGACCGGTCCGACCGGTTCCGGTAAGACCACGACCTTGTACGCCGGGTTGATGCGGCTCGACCGCGACCGCTTGAACATTCTCACCGTGGAAGACCCCATCGAGTACGATTTGGACGGCGTCGGGCAGACCCAGGTGAACGCAAAAATCGGATTGACCTTCGCCGGCGGACTGCGTTCGATCCTGCGCCAGGATCCCGATGTGGTGTTGGTGGGTGAGATTCGCGATCTCGAAACCGCACAGATCGCCGTGCAGGCGAGTCTGACCGGTCACCTGGTGCTGTCTACGCTGCACACCAACACCGCAGTGGGGGCAATGACCCGGCTACTCGACATGGGTATGGAATCGTTTCTGATTTCCTCGAGCCTGCTCGGGGTACTGGCCCAACGCCTGGTGCGGAAGCTGTGCCTCAAGTGCCGCGAACCCTATCTGGCTAACGAACGCGAGCTCGAGCTCCTGGGATCGGAGCCGGACTCCGGCGTTGAACTGTATCGCGCGGTGGGTTGTGCAGCGTGCGACCAAACCGGCTACCGGGGCCGCACCGGCATCTACGAGCTGATCCTCGTCGACGACGTCCTGCGCACCATGATTCATGACCAGAAGAGCGAAGACGAACTGCTGCGCTACATTCGCCGGTCGCGACCCAGTATTGCTCACGATGGGTACCAGCGGGTTCTGCGGGGGGAGACATCCATCGATGATGTCCTGCGGGTAACCCTCGACAGTTAACCCCGATGTCTCAAGGTCGGTAGATGGGGGCTTTCGAATATCAGGCTCTGGATGCGCGCGGGCGCACGCGCAAGGGCGTCTCGTCGGGGGATACCGCGCGCCAGGTGCGCCAGCAACTTCGCCAGCAGGGCTTGACGCCGGTTTCGGTGGTCGGCGTGGCGGAGGAGGAAACGCGCGCGCATGGCGCGGTCCGCACCCGGCGCACGCGCATCAGGACCAGTGAGCTCGCGGTCATCACGCGTCAGCTTGCCACGTTGCTGGACTCCGGATTGACCGTAGAGGAGGGTCTGACCGCGCTCATCCAGCAGTCGGAGGGACATCAGGTCAAGACGGTATTGACCGGCATCCGTTCCATGGTCGTCGAAGGCCGGTCGCTGGCGGATGCGATCGCCAGCTATCCCCGCTCGTTCCCCGAAATCTACCAGGCTTCGGTACAAGCGGGTGAACAGTCCGGCAATCTTGATGTCGTATTGGAACGACTGGCCGATTACGTAGAGGCACGGCAAGGACTTCAGCAGCGCATCGGTGTCGCGCTGATCTATCCGATTATCCTGACCGTCGTTGCGGTTCTAATCGTGGTGGGCCTCTTGACCTACGTCGTACCGCAGGTGGTGAGAGTCTTCGAGGACACCGGCCAGCAACTGCCTGCCCTGACGCGCGCATTGATCGCGCTGAGCGACTTCCTGCGTGCCAACGGGCTGTGGATACTGGCGGGCGGCGCGGCGGCCGTGGCGGCGGGGGCGCTGGTGTTGCGCCGGCGGCGGGCACGGTTCGCCCTGCATCGGTTGTTCCTGCAGTTGCCGGGCGTAAGACGCCTGTCGCGCGGTGTGAATACGGCGCGTATGGCGCGCACGCTGGCGATCATGGCCGGCAGCGGCGTACCACTGTTGTCGGCGATGCGCGCCGCCGAAGGCGTGGTCACCAATCTGGTGTTGCGCGAGGACCTGCGCGTCGCGGCCGAGGAAGTCGCGCAAGGCGTCAGTATCAACCGGGCGCTCGGCCGTTCCGGTCATTTTCCACCGCTGTTGGTCCAGATGGTGGCGAGCGGCGAATCCTCCGGACAGCTGGATCGCATGCTGGACAAGGCGGCGTTGGCCATGGAGCGCGAACTTGAGTCGCGAATTGCCGTGTTGGTAGGCTTGTTCGAACCGGCGATGATCTTGATCATGGGCGCCGTAGTGCTACTCATAGTGTTGGCAATCTTGTTACCGATTTTCGATTTGAATCAACTGATTGTGGGATGAGGTGTCCGTAGTGAGGGATGCGATGCGAGAACGAGGTTTTACGTTGATAGAGATCATGGTGGTGGTGGTCATCATCGGACTGCTGGCCACGCTGGTGCTTCCACGCGTGCTCGGGAGACAGGAAGAGGCTTTCGTTGCGAAAGCCCAGAGCGACATCCGCGCGCTGTCGTCCGCGTTACAGCTTTACAAGCTCGACAACTTTTCGTTCCCGAGCACCGAACAAGGGCTGGAGGCCTTGGTGCGTAAACCGAGTGGCGATCCGCCGGCGAAGAACTGGAAACAGGGCGGTTACATCGACCGACTGCCCAACGATCCCTGGGGCAATCCGTACCAGTATCTTAGTCCCGGCGAGCAGTCGGAAGTGGATATCTGGTCGTTCGGGGCAGACGGTCAGCCGGGGGGCGAAGGCGTGGCCGCCGATCTGGGCAATTGGAACGCGGACGTCTCGAACTAGGGGGTCGTGCTATCGACCGGCCTGAACGCGCCGCGGTAGACGGATTCACGCTGCTCGAAATCATGGTGGTGGTGGTGCTGGTGGGTATCACCGTCACGCTGGTCGCATTGAGTTTCAATCGCGACGTCGATCGTGTGGCGCAACTCGAGGCCGAACGGTTTGCGGCGCTCGTCGACCTGGTCCGAGAGGAAAGCATCCTCTCCGGTCGTGCCTTCGCCATCGAAGTCGACGAGGCGGAGCGAAGTTATCGATTCCTGCGCGCGGACAAGGATTGGGTGCCGGTCAACGACGACTCGTTGTTGCGACCGCGCACGTTGCCGGAGTACGTAAACCTACGTCTGGAACTGCCCGCACGCAGCACGAAGCGCGCCGCACCGCGCGTGGTCGTGCAGTCCTTGGGCGAGGTCACGCCGTTCGAACTGACCATCGTCGGGGAACGCGCCGCATACAAAGTGGGCCTCGACGGGGGCCGCAACCTGGTCATTGAGAGGCGCGATCGCGATGCCGGCTGAGCGGGGCTTTACACTGCTGGAAATCATCGTGGCGCTCGCCATCGCCGCGGTGGGGATCGCGGCGGTGGCGAAAACCACCGGAGGCGCCGCGGCGGTGATGCAGGCGACCGAGGAACGCATGGTGGCCTATTGGGTTGCCGATAACCGGTTGGCGGAGCTGCGTCTGTCGCGCGCCTGGCCGCGCGCCTCGGAGAGTGACCGCACGGCGCTCATGGGCGGTCGCACTTGGCATTATCGTGAAGCGATCGCTACCACCGCCGACCCCGATCTGCTGCGCGTCGACATCGAAGTGTACAGCGACGGGGAGCACGAAAAATTGGGTGCTTCGCTGTTCGGCTATCTGGCGCGCGTCAGCGCACCCGAGGAATCGGATGACGATCACGCGCGCTAAACCGAGACCGGAGCGTGGCTTTACACTGCTCGAAATGGTCGTTGCGATCGGCGTTTTTGCGGTGATTGCCGCGATCACTTACGGCAGTCTCAATCGGTTCGTGGCGGCACGCGACGTCATCAACGACCGCAACAAGACCTTGAGTGCATTGCAGATCACGATGAGTCTCCTGGAGTATGATTTTCGTTATGCGGCCAACCGTCCGGTGCGCGATGGTTTCGGCGATGAGGAGCCGGCACTGGTGGGTGGCCAGGATCAACCGCTCGGACCCGGTGAGCTGGTGCGTCTGACCGTGTACCGACCGGATACCCATCTCAGCGACATTCCGGCGCTGCAGCGCGTAGCCTGGCGTCTGGAGGACGGGGTTCTGAAACGTGTCACCTGGAGCGTCCTGGACCGCGATCAGGATAGCCAGGAATACCCGCGCGACCTGCTGGAACAGGTGGACGACGTCGAATTCCGCTTCCTCACCACGGACCGGGAGCAACTGCGAACACACGCCGAGTGGTTAGGCGGTGACGGGTTGCCAATGGGTGTGGAGTTCCTCGTGACTCTGAAGAACGGCCGTCAGTATCGGCGTGTCTTCGAACTGGCCAACGGTGCTTGATGAGCGCGATGATGACACCGGCCGGTCCCGGATTCCGAACCGCCAGGGGCGTCGCGCTCCTTACCGTGCTCTTCGTGCTGGCGCTGATTTCGACCCTCGCGGTGTACCTGGTGGAGGACGAACACCTGGCCATCCGCCGGGTCACCAATCAGCGCGACATGGAGCAGGCGCACCAGATGCTGGTGGGCGCCGAACAGTGGGCGATCAAAGTACTGGAACGCGACGAAAATCCGACCGACCATCTGAAGGAACCGTGGAACCGGTTGTTGCCCAAGGTCGGCGTCGAGGACGGCAGTCTGCTGGCGTACGTGCGGGACCAACAGGGCCTGTTCAATCTCAACAATCTGATCGAAGGAAAGCCGAGCCCGGACGGTAAGGACAAGGACACGAAGTTGTGGTACCCCGCGTTCGTCCGTCTCCTGGCGGTGCTCGACCTCGACGAAGGCCTGGCCGACGCAGTGCTCGATTGGATCGACAGCGATCAGGATGTGAATGGCGGAAGCGGTGCCGAAGACCCGGAGTATCTGCTCAAGGAACCTTCGATGCGCGCCGCCAATCGTTTGTTCACCAGCGTCGGCGAACTGGCTTGGGTCCACGGTTTCGATGCCAAAGCGGTGGCGAAACTCAAGCCGTACGTGACCGCGCTGCCGGAGCCGGCAAAGATCAATGTCAACACGGCGCCGGTACCGGTATTGCGCATACTCACTGAGGACATCATGTCCGTCGAAGAAGCCGAAACGCTCATCCAGGGCCGTGGGCAGACCGGTTATCGAGACACCAACGACATACTGCAGCTCACCCAGTTCGCCGGAGAGGCCGGACAACGCGCAGCGCAATTGATCGACGTCAAAAGCGCCTACTTCGAAGTGGTCGGGGAGGCCAAATTCGGTCGCCTCACGAGTTCCCTGCTAAGCTTGGTGCACCGAAAAGCCGGCCGGGCGGTCGTGCTGGGCAGGAGACGCGGTATTTCATGATTGTTTATTTCCAAGTGGACGCACCGCATCGCTGGGTGCACGTGACCCGCCAGAACACGGTGGAGGACAGCGGTGTGGCGGCCACATTGGATCAGGTGCCGATCCCCAGGGCGACGACCCAGGTCGTGGGTGTGGTTCCGGGGGGTTCGGTGACTATCCGCGAGATCGAGTTGCCGGCGCGCACGCGCCGGCAGGCGGAGGCCGCGGCACCGTACGCGCTGGAGGAGACCCTCGCCACCGACGTCGAAGCGCTGCATTTTGCGGTGCTCGACTGGAAACGCGGTGGAAGTACCACCGTGGCGGTGGTCGAGCGCCAAACCATGGATGCCTGGCGAGACGCGCTGGCCGATCTCGCGCCCGACAAACTGATTCCCGAGCAGCTCCTGGTGCCGCTGCACGCGCAGACCGACTACACCTTGGCGCGGCTCGACGACGGTACGGTTTTCGTGCGTGGCCGCGAGAACGCTTGTCTGAGCCTGGATGAGGGCGCGGTGGAACTGTGGTGGCAGGAAATCGAGAATCCGCACGCGTCCGTCGCCGTCAACGACGGCCAACTGGCGCGCCGGCTCGTGGAGTTGGGCGGCACGCTGGTCCACGAATGGGACATTGGCCGCGATTTTCAAGCGTGGATCAACGCCGACGGTCCGCCGCAGGTGGTGGGAAATCTGTTGCAGGGCGACTACATCGGTACGGAGCGCAACGTGTCGCCGGCCGGATTTCGCGTCGCCGCGGCGTTGCTCGCGGCGGCTCTGCTGATCCGCCTGGGGGCCGACGGCTTCGAGTATTTTGCGTTGAGCGCGCAGGATCGAGAGCTTGGCGAGCAGATCCAGTCGACGTTCCGCGACACCTTTCCGGACGTGACGCGGATCGTCAACCCACGCGCGCAAATGGAACAGAAACTGCGCGAATTGAAAACCGGCAGCGCCGGAGCCGGTGATTTCCAGCTACTGCTGCAGGCGGTGGCGAAGGCGGTGCCCCCTTCCCGGGCCACCTTGGAGGAGATCACGTTCCGGGACAATTCGATGATCGTGACTTGCACGACGACGGATTTCGCCGGCTTGGACCGACTCAAAGAATTGTTCGCTCGCGATCAGAACGTCACCGTGGAGCTCCTGTCCTCCGGCTCGCGGGACAATCGCGTGAGCGGCCGTTTCAAATTGGATCTCGGATCGGCATGAAAACCCTTCAACAGAGCTGGCAGAAGATCAGTCCGCGGGAGCGGCTGACGCTGTCGGTGGGGGCACTGGGAGTCGTGCTGATCCTTTTCTATGCCCTGGCGTGGCAACCCTGGCAGGATGCCCTGCAGCGCCTGCGTGCTCAAGTGCCGGCCAAGCAGGAAACGTTGGCGTGGATGCAGAGGCAGGCTGGCACGGTGAAACCCCTGCTGGCGCGCAAACAGAAAAATCCCAGGCGCGACAATACACCGCTGCTTACGGTGGTCGAAACGACCGCCAAGCAGGCGAATATCCACGAGAGTATCCGCCGCATGTCTCCCGGCGCGGAGAATGAGGTGAAGATCTGGTTGACGGATGCGGACTTCGACAAGTGGATTCGATGGCTGGAAACCCTACGCGCCCGCGACGTCGCGGTCTCATCCGCCAACGTCAATCGGGCGGCGGACAACCGGGTCACCATACGCGTCACCGTACAGCGCTAGCGCAACACGACGCGACGTTGACGTGCCTATGGCCCGGAGCTGAACGGATCGTTTCGCGGTGACCACCATGCGTAAAGGACGGGGCGCGGTCTCGAATCGGAGCGGGCGGTTTGAATCCGTCCGGCACGTGGGGTTGGACGACGGTTGGGAGGATGCCGACGGACGGCTCCACCCGTTGCGCACCACCGTTACCGCCGACCGTTCGCGTTCGATCATCGCCCGCAACCGGTCACCGGACGTCCCCTTCGATCAATCCATCAATCCCTATCGCGGTTGCGAGCACGGCTGCATCTATTGTTTTGCGCGGCCGACTCACGAATACCTGGGCCTGTCCGCGGGGCTCGATTTCGAGTCGCGCCTGTTTTACAAACCGGATGCCCCGCTGCTGCTGCGGCGCGCGCTGCAGGCGGCGGGATATCGCTGCCGTGGGCTCGCGCTCGGCACCAATACCGATCCTTATCAGCCCATTGAACGTCGTTACCGGATCATGCGTCGCATTCTCGAGGTATTGAGCGAATCCCGCCATCCGGTGACCATCACGACGAAATCCAGTCTCATCGAGCGCGATATCGATCTCCTGGCGTCGATGGCAAAGGCCGATCTGGTGTCGGTGAGTGTGTCGATAACGACATTGGACCACGGGTTGGCACGCATTTTGGAGCCACGCGCGACCTCCCCGCAGCGGCGGTTGAAGACGATGGAGACCCTCGGTGACGCGGGAATCCCGGTGATCTGCTCGGTCGCTCCGGTGATACCGGTGCTGACGGACCCCGAGCTGGAGTCGATTCTCGCGGCGGCCGCCGGGCGCGGCGCGACCGGGGCCGGTTACATTCTCTTGCGCCTGCCCGGTGCGGTGCGGGACCTTTTCGTCGAATGGCTCGACACGCATTTTCCGGACCGCGCGGCCCACGTAATGAGTATTATCAGGCAGTCCCGAGGTGGTCGCGACAACGATTCTGCCTTCGGCCGTCGCAAGCGCGGCACCGGGGTGTTCGCGGAGATGTTTGCGCATCGCTTTCGGCTGGCGATCAGACGGCACGGCCTGGACGGTACGCCGCCGTCGCTCGATGTGAGCCGATTCGTCAAACCGCAGCCGGATACCGGGGCGCAGCTCGATTTGTTTTAAGGACGCCTTCGTTTTTTCCGATGCTGACAAAGATACTGTTTACTGCGGTGGTGATCGGCCTGGTCGTCGCCGTGTACCGGATTCGCGGGACGCGGGGCACCCCCAGGGCGCAGGGGCATGACGAGTACAATCCGGCGGGAATCTGGATGGCTTACGGTTTCGTCGCGCTTCTCGTCGCGGCGAGTTCGGTTTGGTATTTTTTGCATTGGCGTGCAGAACACCGGATCGTCACCATTCGTGTTTTTCAGGATGGATCGAGTACGCCAACGGTGTACCGCGCACACCGCAACGCGATACAGGGACGAGTGTTCGAAACGTTGGACGGGCGGCGCGTACGCCTCGGGGACGGCGACCGGGTCGAGATGTCCGAACGGGAACCGTGAACGCGCCCGGTGCTACATTGTCAACACGCGGAAATCCTTTTAGGATTATACGCACCGGGTGAGAATCGATGTCTTCCAAAGGAAAAGAATTGCCGCTTGATTTCGACACCAAGCCGATGGCGCCCACGACCGGGGAGCCTTGGGGGGTGGAGAGATGGATCGCGCAAACGCTGTTGCGGACGCTGAAAGACCCCCCCATCGCAATCCGTCTTTGGAACGGCGAGACTTTCTATCGGGGTCGGAACACGCCGCAGGTGACGCTGCGCGTACAGGACCGGCGCGCGCTGTGGCAGCTGATCGCGGATCCCGAATTGTATTTCGGTGATGCATACAGTACGGGTCGCGTCGTGGTAGACGGCGACCTGTTACGCTTTCTCGAATTCGTGACGCGCGGTATTCCGCGTGGCGGTACGTGGCTGAGCGTCTTACGGTCCATTACTACCCGCGCCCGGCGCGCCAATACCCTGCGCAGCTCGCGACAAAATATCCATCACCACTACGATCTGAGTAACGAGTTTTACAAGTTGTGGCTCGACGATGAGTATCTGCAGTACACCTGTGCGTACTTCCCGACGCCGGACGTTACGCTCGACCAGGCGCAGGAGGCGAAGATGCACCACGTGTGCCGCAAGCTCGGGGTGAAACAGGGGGACGAAGTGATCGAGGCGGGGTGTGGCTGGGGCGGTCTCGGCTTGTTCATGGCCAGGCACTACGGCGCCAATGTGCGTGCCTACAACATTTCCCATGAACAGGTCACCTTCGCCACCGAGCGGGCGAAGGCGGCCGGTGTGGATGATCGCGTGCAGTACATCGAGGACGACTATCGAAATATCAGCGGGCAGTGCGATGTGTTCGTGTCGGTGGGGATGCTCGAGCATGTCGGAGCGGCGAACTACAAGGCGCTGGGTGAGGTTATTAACCGGTGTTTGCGAGAAAGCGGTCGCGGGTTGATTCATTCAATTGGCCGCAATCGCCCCAGATTGATGAACGCGTGGATTGAGAAGCGCATTTTCCCGGGGGCCTATCCGCCAACGCTGAGAGAGATGGCAGATATATTCGAAGGCCACAATTTTTCCGTCCTGGATGTGGAAAATCTACGCTTGCACTATGCCCGCACCCTGGAACACTGGTTGCAGCGATTCAACAGCGTCGAGGGCCAGGTGCGCGAAATGTTCGACGAGCGATTCGTCAAGGCATGGCGTTTATACCTCATCGGCTCCATCTCGGCCTTCCGTCTGGGTGAGCTGCAGCTGTTTCAAGTCCTGTTCAACCGCGGTCTGAACAACGATATTCCCTGGACCCGCGCGCATCTGTACACCGAGCGCCCGGCATTGAGCGAAATTCGCCCCTGAGTCACGGCGTCCATCCGGCGCGTGGTGTGGCGTGCCGGAGCGCCTGAATAGACGTGGGGTTAACCCGGTGTGAAGGTGAAACGTTGAGGACTATTTCAGGTCCAAGCCCCAGGGTTTGCGCGCGACGCGGAGACCCCCGCGCCGCGTTGACACTCGGCCGGGGCTCGGCGCCCGCCGTCGATCGAGACATGATACGAAACGCCGACGATTACCCTGTTGAACCTGCTTACGCTTAGGCACCGTTGACATGGAGCGACTCTATACCGCGGCCGATTTGCCGGAAGCCTATCTGCTGCTCCACATGCTGGAGGCCGCGGGAATTCGCGCGACGGTCTTCAATCAGAACGCGCAGGGCGGCGTGGGCGAGTTGCCGTTTACGCACACCTACCCTGAAATCTGGATCTTCCGCGCCGAGGATCGGGGGCGGGCCAGCGAAATCGTCACCGGGTACGAGCGACCGAAGCGAAATCCCGCGACCCTTTACTGTGCGCATTGCGGGGAAGAGAACCCCGACAGTTTCGACTGGTGCTGGCATTGTCAAACGAGCCTGTGAGCGCGCCGTTTCGGCAACGTGCGATCTTGACCGATGGCGAAACGTAAGAGAAAGACTGCGCGTGCTGGGCGCCGGCGTAAACCGCGGCGTCGCGCGCTGGCGTGGTTCGCGCTGTCGCGCGTCTTGCTCGTGCTCCTGGTCGTCGGCGTGGTTTACCTCGTATATCTCGATATCAAAGTGCGCAACCGGTTCGAGGGCACCCGCTGGCCGCTACCCGCACACGTCTACACCCGGCCCTTGGAGCTCTATGCCGGCCTCAAGCTGACGCCGGGACAATTGTTGATGGAACTCGACGGTCTGGGGTACCGGCGCTCCCAGGCGGTGGCCGCCGCCGGTACCTATTTTCGCGGTGGCTCGCGCGTGACCGTTCATGCCCGGCCCTTTACTTTCTGGGACGGTACACGCGACGCACTTCGTTTTCGCGTCAGCTTCGACGGCGATCGTGTCGCGGCACTCACCGCGAGCGCCGGGCAGCCGCTCGAGGTCGTACGGTTGGAACCGCAACTCGCGGGAAGCCTGTTACCCGACCGTCACGAAGACCGCAGTCTGGTGGATCTCGACACGGTGCCGGAAAAACTGATCGCGGGCCTGTTGGCGGTGGAGGACCGCAACTTCTACCGGCACGTTGGCGTGGACCCGCGCGGCATCGGGCGCGCCCTGTGGGCCAACATTTCCGCCGGCCGTTGGGTGCAGGGCGGCAGCACACTGACCCAGCAATTGATCAAGAACTTCTATCTGACCTCCGAGCGCACGCTGCGCCGCAAGTTTCAGGAACTGTTCATGGCCGTGCTCCTGGAAGTGCACTACGACAAGGACGAGATTCTTGAGGCCTACTTGAACGAGGTGTATCTGGGACAAACCGGCAATCGCGCCATACACGGCTTCGGGCTCGGGAGCCTGTTTTATTTCGGACGCCCGCTTGAAGAGCTGCAGTTGCCCGAGCTCGCGCTGTTGGTGGGTCTGATCCGCGGACCTTCCTACTACAATCCGCGCTCCCACCCGCAACGTGCGGTGGAACGGCGCAATCTGGTCCTGGTGAAGATGTATGAGGTCGGCGCCATTACCGAGCCGGAATATCGCCGCAGCCGCCAGGCCCCGCTCGGTATCAGCGCACGCGGATCCATGACGACGAGCCTGTATCCCGCCTACCTCGACTTCGTACGCCGGCAGTTGCGCCAGGATTATCGCGAGGAGGATCTGAAGTCCGAGGGCTTACGCATTTTCACGACCCTCGATCCCATCCTGCAACGCGGTGTGGAAACCGCCGTCGCCGAGCGTCTTCAGAATCTGGAACGGCGCGATTCGATACCTTCAGGTGCGTTACAGGCGGCCGCAATCGTGGCGCGCAGTGACAGCGGCGAAATTCTCGCGTTGGTCGGCGACCGGCATCCGCAGGTTCAGGGCTTCAATCGGGCGTTGGATGCGAGGCGCCCCATCGGATCACTGATCAAGCCGGTGGTGTATCTCACCGCGCTGGAAGACCCGGCCCGTTACACGCTCGCTACGCTGCTCGCGGACACGCCCCTGCGTGTCGAGCAACGCGGCAGTCCGGTTTGGGTGCCCGCCAACTACGACCGACAGTTTCACGGTCCGGTCATGCTGGTGGATGCGTTGGCTTATTCTTATAACGTGCCCACGGCCAGGCTCGGCTTGGACCTGGGGGTGGGGCGGGTGCTGGACACCCTCCACCGCTTGGGGGCGCGGCGCGAAGTCGCGGGTTATCCCGCCGTGCTTCTGGGTGCCGCCAGCCTCACACCGGTAGAGGTCGCGCAGGTGTATCTGACCTTGGCCAGCAACGGATTTCGGGTTCCGTTGCGCTCGATTCGTTCGGTGTTCACGCAGCACCATGACCCACTGGCCCGTTATCCCTTGTCCATCGAGCAGGTCGTCGAACCGGCGCCGATGGCGTTGCTGCATTTTGCGCTTAAGGAAGTCGTGCGGCGCGGGACGGCAAAGGGGCTGGCGCAGTACTTCCCACCGGAACTCGAGCTTGCCGGGAAGACGGGCACCACCGACGAGTTTCGCGACAGTTGGTTCGCGGGCTATTCGGGTGACTACACGGCACTGGTCTGGATCGGTCGCGACGACAACGCACCCACCGGGTTGACCGGTGCGAGCGGCGCGATGCGTCTGTGGGCGGACATCATGCGGCAGTTGGACTTGCACCCGTTGATCGCACCGCGGCCGGAAAATGTCGAGGCGGCGCTGATCGATCGTCAATCCGGGGGTTATGCCGACGGGGCGTGCCGCGACACGCTGGAACTGCCGTTCGTCGCGGGATCGGTGCCCGCACCCGCCGGCTGTGCGCAAACCGTTTCCAAAAGCGGCGCAGCAAGGCGCAATAAGAATACAATCGGCGATTGGCTCAAACGTCTGTTGAGAGGATCGGATGAGTAGATGGGCCGCTGTGCTGGCCGCCGTGGTGCTGACCGGGTGTGCGACCGGTGTCCGGTTTCCCGGAACGGGTCCGGACTCGACCGCGCCCGCGGCCCAAACCACGCGCTCGGCGCCGGCGGTTGTGGCCTTGCTCGATGACGCCGAACAGCAAGCGCGCGCCGGCCGGTACGCGAATGCCGACGAGGCGCTGGAACGAGCGTTGCGCATCGATCCGCGCGATGCGCGGGTCTGGCACCGGCTCGCCCGGTTGCGCTATGCGCAGGGCCAGTATCACCAGGCGATTCAATTCGCCTCCAAATCGAACACCCTGGCCGGCGGCGACCGTGGTCTGCGCGCGGACAACTGGCGCTTGATCGCCGATGCGCACGAACGAACCGGTAACTCGGCGAAAGCGCAGGACGCCCGGGACAAGGCCGGGTTGCACTGACAATACCCGCGCGCGTTGCCCGCTGCGACGAGCGCGGGCGCGAGTTCGCGTGCCGGGGCGTTAGATAATGATGCTTTTCCCTACTTGCGCCTGTTCTTCCTCCGACTGCGCCCGCGTACGTTCCAGGGGTACCGGGACATCCAGCCCGCGCTGCACCCCTGGTCGGTCGCGCATGCGGTCGAGCCAGGCGCGCAGGTGCTTCAACCCGTCCAGCGGGATGCCGGACCAGTTGTGGATACGTACCCAAGGATAGCTGGCGAAATCGGCGATCGACACCGCGTCCACCAGATACGGGCGGTCCGCCAGACGCCGATCCAGCACTTCGTACAAACGCCGGGTTTCCCGCTGGTAACGGTCGATCGCATAGGGAATCTTCTCCGGCGCGTAGCGAAAGAAGACGTTGGCCTGGCCCTGCATCGGCCCGATTCCCCCCATCTGGAACATCAGCCACTGAATCACCTCCGAGCGCCGTTGGGGGTCGGTAGGCAGAAACCGGCCGGACTTCTCCGCCAGGTATAGCAGGATGGCGCCGGATTCGAACACGACAAAATCGTCGTTGTCGTGGTCGATGAGGGTGGGAATGCGACCATTGGGGTTCAGGGCCAAATATTCCGGGGCCTTTTGTTCGCGCGCCTGTAGACGAATGTGGCGGAACGTATAGGGCAAGCCGCATTCCTCGAGCATGATCGAGACCTTGTGGCCGTTCGGTGTCGCCGCGGTCAGGAGCTCGATCATGAGGGCCGGTTTCGCCGCGCCGCGCCCCCGCCGGCGCGGTGTCTTGATAAAACGGCGTCGAACCCGCATCTCTCTGTATAGGGATTCACACGCTTCGGAGGAAGTATGAACACCGTGGTACACGACTCAACCCGCGCTTCCGGGCAATGGTTACGGCTGTTGTTCATGCTGGTGTTTGCATTCGTGCTGTTCAACGTGTTGAGCGTCGTTTTCGTGATTCTGCTGATCGCACAGTTCGTATTTCGCCTCGCTACCGGCGCGGTGAACGGTCGTCTGGCACGGTTCGGTCGGCAATTGAGCGGGTACGGCACACAGATTCTGCGCTACATCACCTATGCCTCGGACCGTCGACCGTTTCCGTTTGCCGATTGGCCGGCCGACGATCGAAACACAATCTGAGACCGAAATTCGGGCTTACGGCCCCACCGCTGGCGCCGCGGGCAGCGGCGGGGGCGCGACCGTTGCACCGGCGGCGGGGCTGGCGCCGGTCGCTGCTCCGGCCGTGCTGCCCCCGGTGGCGGGTGTCGCCGGTGTGGCGGTGATCGCGGGGTCACCGGTCGCGGCGGGGTCCGCCGAAGCGGCGGGATCTGCGGTGACACCGGGATCGGCGAAATCACCGGTTTGGGTGGCGGGATCACTGCCGGGATCGCCTTCCCCGCTGCCGGGATCGCCGTCGCCGGGCTCCTCGGTGCCGTTCTCCAGCGCCTCCTCGGCGAGCCGTGCCTCTTCGGCGAGCCGTGCCTCTTCTTCGGCGGCGCCCAAGGCCTCGACGTCGAGCCCGTCGTCCCCGGGTGCCTCGGCGGCGTCGGATTTCTGTTCTTCATCCGCGACGTCCTGGGTAGGATCGACGTCCGCGGGAACCACATTGGCTTCGGTGTCGATCTCCTTCTCTTCCACTTTGCCCACGCCTTTCGGCGGCGGCGTGTCCTGGTAGGTGACGTTACCGTGTTCGTCTTCCCATTTGTACAGCTTGACGGCGAAAGCGTTCGTGGCGAACACGCCCGCTACGAGAATCACGGCTGCCTGCGAAATCCGATGCACGGTCGACCTCACCTCAACTTGACGGGCCCCTAGTCTATAAGCGCCGGCGCGGGATTGCCAACGGCACCGCGGGTTTCCCCACCGCCGCAGGGAGTCGCTACAATACGCCGCCCATGGATAAAGACTACAAACCGGAAACAATCGAGCGCGAGGCCCAGGACTACTGGGAGGCGAACCAGAGCTTTCGTGCCACGGAGGACCCGCAACGCGAGAAATTCTACTGTCTGGCGATGTTTCCGTATCCTTCCGGAAACCTGCACATGGGGCACGTACGCAACTATACGATCGGCGACGTGATCAGCCGTTACCAGCGCATGCAGGGCAAGAACGTACTGCAGCCCATGGGCTGGGACGCCTTCGGTCTGCCCGCCGAAAACGCCGCGATCCAGAACCGAGTACCGCCGGCGCGCTGGACTTACGACAACATTGCGTTCATGCGCAAACAACTCAAACGCCTCGGTTTCGGTTACGACTGGTCGCGTGAGTTTGCCACCTGTACGCCCGCGTACTATCGCTGGGAGCAGTGGTTTTTTACCCGCCTGCTGGAAAAGGGTTTGGCATATAAGAAGATGGCCAGCGTCAACTGGGATCCGGTGGAGCAGACCGTGCTCGCCAACGAACAGGTCGACAGCGAGGGACGCGGCTGGCGCTCCGGCGCGCTGGTGGAGCGGCGCGAAATTCCCCAGTGGTTCATCCGCATCACCGCCTACGCCGACGAGCTGCTGGCCGAGATCGATGCGTTGGACGGATGGCCGGAGTCGGTCAAGACCATGCAGCGCAACTGGATCGGCCGCTCCGAAGGTGTGGAGTTCGGGTTCGAAACCGATGACGGGCCCCCGCTGACGGTATTCACAACGCGCCCGGACACCATCATGGGTGTGACCTACATGGCGGTGGCCGCCGAGCATCCGCTGGCCCAGCGGGCGGCGCAGCACGACGCGAAGCTGGCCCGCTTCCTCGCCGAGTGCAAGCGGGCCGGGCTCGCCGAGGCGGCGCTGGAGACCATGAGAAAGGAAGGCATGCCGCTCGGTATCGACGCGCGCCATCCGGTGTCCGGCGAGCCGGTGCCGGTGTGGGTGAGCAATTTCGTGCTCATGTCCTACGGCACCGGCGCGGTGATGTCGGTGCCGGCGCACGATCAGCGCGACTTCGAATTTGCCAAGCAATACGGTCTGCCGATCAAACCGGTGATTCGCCCCGCCCCCGGCCAGGAGCCCGATTTGCGCCGCGGCGCGTACACCGATTACGGCATCACTTACAATTCCGGCCGCTTCGACGGGCTCGACTACGACCGCGCCTTCGATGCGGTGGCCGAGTTTCTCGAATCCCGCCAATGCGGCCGGCGTCTGGTGAATTACCGGTTGCGGGACTGGGGGGTCTCCCGCCAGCGTTACTGGGGGTGCCCGATACCGGTCATCTACGACAACGCCGGGGAGGCGCACGCGGTGCCGGCCGAAGACCTGCCGGTGACGCTGCCGGAACTGGCGGAATTCCGGGGCGTGCAGTCGCCGCTCAAGGACGACCCCGCGTTTTACCGCGTGCGGGTACCGGGCACTGACCGCCCGGGTACGCGGGAGACGGATACCTTCGACACGTTTTTCGAATCGTCTTGGTATTACGCGCGTTTCTGCTGTCCCGACAGCGACACGGCGATGCTCGACGCGCGCGCCGACTACTGGTTGCCCGTCGACCAGTACGTCGGGGGCATCGAGCACGCGGTGCTGCACCTCCTGTATGCACGCTTCTTCCACAAGTTGATGCGCGACGCGGGTCTCGTGGCCTCGGACGAGCCGTTTACGCGCCTGCTCACCCAGGGCATGGTATTGAAGGACGGCGCGAAGATGTCGAAATCCAAGGGCAACACCGTGGATCCGCAGGCGATGATCGACCGCTTCGGCGCCGATACGGTGCGTTTGTTCGTCATGTTCGCCGCGCCGCCGGAACAGTCACTGGAATGGAACGACGACGCGGTGGCCGGTGCGTCCCGTTACCTGCGTAAGTTGTGGTCATTGTTTTACACGCACCACGAGCGTTTGCGCGACTATCGCGAAGACACCGCGGCTGCGGACCGCGTCGCGGTCCCCGCGCTGAATGCCCTGCGCGCCGAAGTCCATGGAACGCTTGAACGCATCAACCGCGACTATGAGCGGATGCAGTACAACACCGTGATCGCTGCGTGTATGGAGATTACCAATGCCGTGGAGCGGTTTGACTGGGAGTCGGACTCGTCGTCGTGCGCCACCGCCGTGTTGCATGAGTCCCTGTCGATTCTGGTGCGCGTGCTGGCGCCCATTGCGCCGCACATCAGCCATGCCCTCTGGGCGTGTCTGGGTGTCGAGGGAGACTTGTTGGAATCCGCCTGGCCGCAGGTGGATGCCGCCGCGCTCAAGACGGATACCGTCACTCTGGTGGTTCAGGTGAACGGCAAGCGGCGCGGTGAGATCGAGGTTCCAACGGGCGCCGCAGAAGCCGAAATTCGCGGTGCGGCGATCGCCGATGCGCACATCAGCCGCTACCTGGCCGGCAAAGAAGTCCGCCGCCTGATTGTCGTGCCTGGCAAACTCGTGAATTTGGTGGTGGCCTGAATGCGCCGGCAGTTTATAATCGCCGCTTCCCAAAGCGTTGAGATTTGACGATGAAGTGGATGCGATTGGCGTGTATTTCGGTGGTGGCGGCAGCGCTCACCGCGTGCGGGTTTCACCTGCGCGGTCAGATTTCCCTGTCCGAGTCCCTGACCCCGCTGGCGATTCAGGCGGGCGACCCGGAGCTGCGCCAAGTCCTGATGGACGTGCTCGAGAACAGCGGCACTCCGGTGGTCGACGACCCGGCGCGGGCGAAAGCCATCCTGCAGGTGCGGGACGTCAATTATGAACGACGCGTGCGCACCATCGATTCGCGGGGCAAGGTGAACGGCTATCTGTTGGTATACAGCGTCAGTTTTCGTGTGGATTCCGCCGGCGGCGAGGAGCTGAGCGCATTGACGCCGATCAGCGTGCGACGTGACTTCAACTTCGACAGCACACAGGTCCTGCAGAAGGAAGACGAAGAACGCGACCTACGCGAAGAAATGGAACGCGACATGGCGCAACGTATCCTGCGTCGTATGTCCCGCATCGCGACGATCGAGCCGCAAACCCGGCTCGCCTCAGCCGCCCGCGCGCCCGCCACCGGCTGACGGCGTCGCGCTCGAAAGTCCCCGCGGCGCCCGAGACGCGCTCGCTTTAGATGCGCATCGCCCCCGCCGAACTCGCCGCCCGCTTGCGTGCGCCGCCGCCTCCGGTGATCGTGCTCTACGGTGATGAACCGCTGCTGATCGAGGAATCCGGTGACTGCGTACGAACCGCCCTTCGGGCCCACGATTATAGCGAGCGGGTGCGGCTCGCCGTGGAGCCGGGTTTTGACTGGCAAACGCTCAGGGCGACCGGTCAAAGCCTGTCGTTGTTCGCCGAGCGACGCCTAATCGAATTACGGATGCCGGGGGGCAAACCGGGTGACGTCGGAGGCCGCTCGCTCAGCGAATACGCCGCCGAACCGGCGCCGGATACGGTCTTGCTCGCGATTACCGGACGCCTGGATGCGCGGGTGCGCAAGACTCGCTGGTTCACGGCGCTCGACGCCAGCGGTTTCAGCGTCGAGCATCGTGCGGTGCGTCCCCGCGAGCTCGCGGCGTGGGTGCGCGCACGCCTCGCGGCGCGGGACATGGACGCCGACGCGGAGGCGGTTTCGCTGTTGGCCCATCACACCGAAGGAAACCTGCTGGCCGCGGCACAGGAAATCGACAAGCTCGCGTTGACGGCCGGGTCGCGCCGGGTCACGGCGGCGGACGTGCTGGCCAGCACCGCCGATCACGCGCGCTTTTCCGTGTACACCTTGAGCGACGAATGTCTGGCCGGACACACGGCTAACGCCCTGCGCATGCTGTCGGGTTTGCGCCGCGAGGGCGTGGAGCCGGTCTTGGTGGTGTGGGCGCTGGCGCGCGAGGTGCGAACCCTGGTGGCGTTGGCGAACGGATTGGCGCAAGGACGATCCCGCACAGCGCTCTATAAGACCCAACGCATCTGGAATACCCGGCAGCCGTTGGTGAACGCCGCCCTGGACCGCCTGTCGGCGGCCGCCTGGCTCGCCGTGCTGCAGCGCATCGCGCGGCTCGATCGGGTGCTAAAAGGACGGCAATCAGGCAATATATGGTTGGAGCTGGAACAGTGCTGTTTAATCATATGCGAAGGGTGATAAGCCGATGACGGTGCGCGCCGAACCCCGTACCGACGTCGCCGGGTACGTGGCTGGGGTCGGGCGCCGCGCGCGCGAGGCGGCGCGGGCGGTCGCGTGTGCCGGCACCGGTGCCAAGAATCGCGCGCTCGAGGCCATGGCCGACGCCATCGTCGCGACGCGCGAACGCCTCGCTGCGGCCAATGAGAAGGACCTGGTCGCGGCGCGCAATGCCGGACTGGATGCGGCGTTGGTGGATCGATTGCGGTTGACCGAGGCGCGTATCGACGCGATGGCCACGGGGCTGCGCGAAATTGCCGCGCTCGCCGATCCAGTCGGAGCGATCACCGACATGACCTACCGGCCGTCGGGCATTCAGGTCGGTCGGATGCGCGTGCCCTTGGGCGTGATCGGAATCATTTACGAATCGCGGCCGAACGTGACCGCAGACGCGGCGGGATTGTGTCTGAAAGCCGGGAATGCGGCGATTCTACGCGGCGGATCGGAAGCGATTCACTCCAACCTGGCGATCGCCGAATGCGTGCGCGCGGGCCTCGCTGAGGCTGGTTTGCCGGAGGCGGCGGTGCAGGTCATCGAAACCGTCGACCGCGAGGCGGTGGGGCACCTGCTGCAGATGTCCGAGTGCGTCGACGTCGTGGTGCCGCGCGGTGGCAAGGGTTTGATCGAGCGCATCAGCCGTGAATCGAAAGTACCGGTCATCAAACATCTGGACGGTGTATGCCATGTCTATATCGACGACGACGCGGATCTCGACAAAGCGGTGCGCATCGCCGACAACGCCAAGACCCAACGCTACGGGACCTGCAACACTATGGAGACGCTGCTGGTCGCCGAAGGGATCGCCGCCCGGGTGCTGCCGCCGCTTGCCGATCGCTACCGTGGCGCCGGGGTGGAGCTGCGCGGGTGCGCGCGCACCCGCGCCCTGATCGCGGATGCGGCGGCGGCGAGCGAAGAGGACTGGTATACCGAGTACCTGGGGCCCACTTTGTCGATCCGCGTGGTGCCGGGTATCGATGCCGCTCTGGAGCACATCCATACCTACGGCTCCCAGCACACCGATGCGATCGTCACCGAGAATGTCACCCGCGCGCGACGTTTTTTGACCGAAGTGGATTCGAGCTCGGTCATGGTCAACGCCTCGACGCGGTTCGCCGACGGTCATGAGTATGGTCTGGGCGCCGAGATTGGGATCAGTACGGACAAACTGCACGCGCGGGGGCCGGTCGGACTGCACGGATTAACGACGCAGAAATACGTGGTGTGGGGCGACGGGAACATTCGCGAGTGACGGTTTCTGATGCGACCGCGGAAGCTCCGCGGACCGGACCGGCTTGAGGCGCGTAGTCGGCATTTTCGGTGGCACCTTCGACCCGGTGCACTGTGGGCACCTGCGCACGGTGGAACACGTCGCGCAGCGGCTGAATCTCGACTGGGTGGAGTTCGTGTTGTGCGCGCGTCCGCCCCACCGGACGGTGCCGGCGGCCGCGGCGCATCACCGTTGGGCGATGCTCGAGCGAGCGTTGGCCCCGTTCCCCCGGTTTCGCCCCAATGCCATAGAGGTCCATCGTCCCGGCCCGTCGTATACGGTATGGACTCTGCGCGCGTTGCGCCACGCCCACCCGGAATGCGTGTGGTGTCTCATCGTGGGTGCTGACCAGTACCTGGCGCTCGAGAGCTGGCATCGGTGGCCGGAGATTCCGACTCACGCGCACATCGTTGTTCTGCGCCGTGCGACCGGGAGTCCCGTGTCGGGGTCCGGTCGCGGGCTGCGAGTCACCGACGATCCCACCTCGCTGCGGTGTTATCAAGCGGGCTGGGTATTTTTCTGCGACACGCCGTGGGTGGACGTGTCCGCGAGCGCGGTGCGCGCCGGTCTCGCTGCCGGCGACGACCTGCGGGAGCGGGTGCCCGCGCCGGTGTTGGCGTACATTTCTGAACAAGGTCTGTACTGCACGGACAAGTCGAGAACCCATGCAATCTGAAGAACTGAAAGCGCTTGCCGTCGCGGCGTTGGAAGACGCCAAGGGACACGATGTGCGTGTCCTGGACGTCAAGGAGATGACCGACATCACCGATTTCATGATCATCGCGAGCGGCACGTCCGATCGGCACGTGCGCGCGCTGGCCGAACGCGTGCGGGACCGTTTACGCGAGCACCAAATACGCCCCCTCGGTAGCGAAGGCGACGAGCAGGGCGAGTGGGTGCTCATAGACCTGGGTGACGTGGTCGTGCACGTCATGCACCCGCAGGCGCGTGAGTTTTACGCGCTGGAAAAACTGTGGAGCGAGGAAGTGCGCGAGTTGGTGCGTCTGAACCGCGAAGGCCGCTCGGACTGACCCGGGCGCACCCGATTGACAGATGCGATTGCACTTGGTGGCCGTCGGCACCCGCATGCCGGCCTGGGTGAACCAGGCGGTGGCCGAGTACGCCAAGCGACTTTCCGGGCGCTTTCCGTTGACGGTGCTGGAGGTCCAAACTCGGCGCCAGTCAAGCAAGGTCTCCAGCGCCGAACGTATGGTGATGGAGGGACGTGCGATCCTGAAAAAGCTGCCCAAGCACTGCCGGGTGATCGCACTGGAGCGTCGCGGCCGCAGTCTCGACACGGCGACGCTGGCTGAACGCCTACAGGAATGGGCCGCCTCCGGACAGGACGTGGCGATGCTCATCGGCGGTGCGGAGGGGTTGTCGGCGGAGTGTCTCGCACGCGCCGAGGAAACCTGGTCCCTGTCCGCGCTGACACTCGCGCATCCGGTGGTCCGGGTCGTGCTTGCCGAGCAGTTGTACCGCGCCGCGAGCATGCTCGCCAACCATCCCTATCATCGTGGACCCCGGCACTGACTCACCGCCGCCGGCGCGCGCCGCGGTGCTCTACCTCGCGTCGCGCTCGCCGCGCCGGCGCGCGCTGCTGGAGCAGGTCGGTCTGGTGTTCGCCACGGTGGCCGTGGCGGTGGACGAAGCTCCGCTACACGCGGAGCAGCCGGCGGATTTCACCCAACGACTGGCGGTGGCCAAGGCGGCCGCCGGGCGCACTCATGCCCGGCGCGCAGGATGGCCTGCGCGGCCGGTGTTGGGCGCCGACACCTGTGTGGCGGTGGCGGGGGAAATGCTCGGCAAGCCGCGCGATCGCGACGACGCGACACGGATGCTGAGAGCGCTGTCGGGGCGCACCCACGAAGTGTATACCGGGATTGCCGTCGACCACGCGGGTACCTGCCGGGGCGCCTTGAGCGTGAGCCGGGTCACGTTCGCGCGCCTGACCGACGCGCAGATCGACGCCTACTGGCACACCGGCGAGCCGCGCGACAAGGCCGGTGGCTATGCTATCCAGGGCCGCGGCGGCGGATTCGTCGCACGCCTCGAGGGCAGCTATAGTGGCGTGGTCGGTCTGCCGCTTTTCGAGTTACGTGAACTGCTGCTGCAAATTGGAGTCGATTGGTTGTGAGTGAAGAGGTGCTCGTCAACGTCACACCCCAGGAGACACGCGTCGCGGTGGTTGAGAACGGGGTCCTGCAGGAGTTGCACATGGAACGCTCCCACGCACGCGGTATCGTGGGTAACGTGTTCAAAGGTCGGGTGGTCCGGATTCTGCCGGGCATGCAGGCGGCGTTCATCGACATCGGTCTCGAACGCACTGCGTTTCTGCACGCATCGGACATCATGCGCAGGGTTGATCCGGCCTTGAATCACGATGTCGACGGTGAACCGGACAGCCCCATCCACGAATTACTGCATGACGGTCAGGAAGTCATGGTGCAGGTGTTGAAGGACCCGCTGGGCAGCAAAGGGGCGCGGCTGACGACACAGATCAGCATTCCCGCGCGCTATCTGGTCTACCTGCCTTATGGCAAGCACGTCGGCGTTTCGCAGAAAATCGAAAACGTCGAGGAACGCGATCGTCTGCGGCACACTCTGCAGGAGATCCTCGAACGCACGGGTTACACGGGCGCGTTCATCGTGCGTACCGTGGCCGAGTCGGCCACGCGCGAAGAACTCGAACTGGATGTCGAATTCCTCGCCCGGGTCTGGGCGCGCATCGAGCTCAAGCGACAGACGGTTTCCGCTCCCGGGCTGATCCATGCCGACATTCCCCTGTCGCTGCGCACACTGCGCGATCTGGTGCGCGACAACGTGGAGAAAGTGCGTATCGATTCGCGGGAGAGTTATGACAGCGCCGTCCAGTTCGCCGGCGAACTGATCCCGGAGGTGGTGGCGCGCATCGAGTACTATCCCGGCGAACGGCCGATTTTCGATCTGTATTCCGTCGAGGACGAGATCCAGCGGGCTCTCGACAACAAGGTGCCCCTGAAGTCCGGCGGTTATCTGGTCATCGATCAGACCGAGGCGATGACCACGGTGGACGTGAACACCGGTGCCTTCATCGGGCGCCGCAATATGGAGGAGACGCTGTTCAAAACCAACCTGGAGGCCGCACAAGCGATTGCGCGCCAACTGCGACTGCGCAACATCGGCGGTATCATCATTATCGATTTCATCGACATGGGCGATACCGAGCACCGCCGTCAAGTCATGCGTGCGCTCGAGAAGGCGCTGGCGCGCGACCGGATCAAGACTTTCGTCACCGAGATGTCGCCACTGGGATTGGTGGAGATTACCCGCAAGCGGGTACGCGAAAGTTTGGAGCGCACGCTGTGCGAACCGTGCTCGGTGTGTGAGGGGCGCGGGACGCTGCGCACCCCGCAAACCGTGTGTTACGAAATATTTCGCGAGATACTGCGTGAGGCGCGTCAATACGACGCCGACGAATTCCTGGTCCTGGCGTCCCAGGTGGTGGTCGACATGCTGCTCGACGAAGAGGCGACCGGGCTTGCCGACCTGCAGGAATTCATCGGCCGACCGATCCACCTTCAAGTGGAGGCGCTGTACCACCAGGAGGAATACGACGTGGTGTTGACGTGACGGACGCGCTGCGCGTCGCCTCGCCCGCCATGGGTTGTCTGGTCATGGGTAAGAATACGCGCGCGCGAGAATTCTCTGGGTGGGACGAACGGCAGTGGCTGTGGTTGCACTGCACACAAGCCCGCAGGTACTGCGAACGGACGCCCGCGGGGGCGCATCGCCGGCGATGGTAGCGCGCACGTTCCGTTACCTGCTGTACGGCGTCGGCGTCGCCATCGTCGCACTGGCGCTCGGTGTAGTGGCGCTCCGCATCTGGACGCCCGATCTCACCGAGCACCGCGCGCGCATCGAGCAATACCTGAGCAACCAGGTGAAGCGTCCGGTGCAGATTGGGGATCTGGTTGCCGAGTGGGACGGCTGGTCGCCGATCCTGCGCGCCTCGGGTCTACGGATACGCAGCCGCGACGGGACCTACTCCGCGCTGCGCCTGGGCGACTTCGTCGTACAGCTCGAACCGATGCATTTGCTCCTCGGCAATGTGACGTTCGAGCGCTTCGTCCTGCACCGTCCGGCGCTCACGGTGTCGCGGCGACCGGACGGCCGGTTCCGCATCGGGGATATCGTGACCGGCGAGCGCGATCGGAACGGGTCCGGGTTCCTCGATTGGTTGCTGCGGCAGGGCGAGGTGCGCATTACCGACGGCGTGATCGCGTGGCTGGACCCGCGCGGCGACGCGGCGGTGCTCGAACTGCGCAATGTCGACGTGGTATTTCGTCGCGACGGCGACCGACACGTCGTCTCCGGTCACGCGGATTGTGGGGCGGTGGCTTGTGCCGGGGTGCGCGTCGAGGGAACGCTGTCCGGCGACCTCCCCGATCTGGCGGGGTCGGTGCGCGCCGACGTGCAGCGTTTCGACGCTGCCGGGCTGTTTGCGGTGGTACCGCAATCAGGGCCGGTCACCGTGACCGGCCGCGGCGACGTATCACTGTCCGGCGAAATCGCGGGCGGCCGATTGACGTCACTGCAAGCGCAGATTGAGGCGCGCGATGTGCACCCGGTTTGGAACCGGCGCGCGTTACCGGGTTTCAGCGGCACCGCGGTGTGGCAACGCATCGACGCGCAGCGTTGGCAGGTGCGGTTCGCTAACGCGTTGTTGCACGCGGAGGGCGGACCGGTTCCGCTCGACGGTCTGAAAGTCGATCACACCGAATCGGTGACCACCGTCACCCTCGCCGCGCTCGCGCTCGAGGATCTGTTGCCCTACGCGCGCGGTTGGGGCGGGCCCTGGCTCGAAGGTCTGGCGGCGCTCGAGCCCCACGGCCACTTGCGTCGCTTGGTGCTGCGCGTCGTCGAGGGCCACAGGGCGGAGGCGTGGCGGTTTCAGGTTGACCTGGACCGGGTGGGATGGCGCGCGAGCGAGTCGATTCCCGGTTTGTCGAACGGTTCGGCGCAGTTGGTGGCGCACGCCCAAGGCGGCACGTTGGATATCGACACCCGGTTCGCACAGATCGCCTGGCCGGCTCGACTGGACGAAGTGTTGGGTTGGGCCGAAATCGGTGGCCGGGTCGCGTGGTCCCGCGGTGATCGCGGGTGGCGGCTGGAGGGTGAGGATCTACGCTTGTCGAATCAGGATCTCGCCGTCAGCGGCGGCGGTTTCACCGCCACTCTGGCCGGCCCGAACGGGCCGATCGTGCGCGCGGTGGCGCACGTGGAGCGCGCCAACGTGGCCAAGGTGCGCCGCTATGTGCCCCGGCCCGCGTCCCCGAAACTAAAGCAATGGCTCGCCCAGGCGCTGGTGGCGGGCGAGGTGACCGAGGCCACCGTGAAGTTCGACGGGGCGCTCGCGGATTTTCCGTTTCGCGACGGGCAGGGCGAATTCGAGGTGGTGGGCCGGGTGGTCGGCGGCGAACTCCGGTTCCACGACAAGTGGCCGCAGGTCAGCGACACGCGCGCCGAGGTCCGTTTCCACAATCAGCGTTTGACCGTGACCGGTGAGGCGGGGCGGTTCATGAATACCACCGTGGCGAGCGCGCGGGCCGAGATCGCCGATCTGTATCGCAAGGAACGGGTACTGCGGATTCAGGCCGGCGGACAAGCGCCGGTGGCCGATGTCATCGCATTTCTGCGCGCCGGTCCGCTCGTCAAACGTCCCATCGATCTGGACATCACCGGCGCCGGCGCCGGCCGTCTGGATATTGACGTGATGTTGCCGCTCAAAAAGGCAAAACAGGCGCGCGTCAAGGGCGAGTACCGCATCGCCGGGGGTGCGGTCACGGTTGCTCAGCACGTGGCGCTCACGGACCTCACGGGCAGCGTCCGTTTTACCGAGTCCACCGTAATGAGCGACCCGGTACGGGCGCGGTTGTTCGGCGGTGAGGCGACGCTGTCGGTGTCCACCGTGGAACCCGCACAACCGCCCGTGTTTGCAATCGATGCGCACGGCGATGCGGAGGTCGGGCGTCTGGCGCCGATTCTGGGGGCACGGTTGTTCGACTCGGTGCATGGCTGGAGTCCATGGCGCGGGCGCCTGGTGGTGGACCGTGGCGACGCGCGCCTCGATGTGGATACCGAGCTGACCGGCGTGCGCGTCACCCTGCCGCCGCCGCTCGCCAAGCCTTCGTATACGGCGCGCGCCTTGCGGGTGGGCGTCGAGTTCGCCAAAGGGCGGCAGCAGGTTGAGTTCGAGTACGACGGGCAGTTGCGCGGCGCGCTTAAGCTTGCCAAGCGAGCCGCGGGTTGGGAGGCGACGCGCGGCGAGTTCCGCCTGGGTGCGGCGGCGACCGCGGTACCGCAGTCCGGTCTGCGCATCGCCGTGGATGCAGACCGCTTCAATGCGGATCCCTGGATCGAGTGGCTGCGTGCGCTGCCCGCCGACCCACCGGACAGCGATCGACCCGGCCTGTTCGATCAGTTGCGCGAGTTCGACGCCGAGGTGGACGGCCTGCGACTGTTCGGCCGCGACATCGGTGCGTTGTCGGTACGCGCGCGCTCCGCGGATGGGGCCGCGTGGAACGCAGAGTTGGCCGGCGCGGCCGGGCGCGGCACGGCGCACGCGAACATCAAGTCGACGCCGCGTCGTTACGCGGTCAGTATGAACGAACTGCGCTGGCCGCGCGGCGAGGGCGAGGCGGGCGAGACGTCGACCACCGACCCGGCGACGTTCCCGAGCGTGGAAATCGACGCGCAGCAGTTTCACTACGGGGAAATGCGGTTGGGCCGGCTGCGTTTTCGCGCTGCGCCGGTGACCGGCGGGTGGCACATCGCCGAGTTTACCGCCGAGCAGCCGGAACTCCATATCACAGCCAGCGGCGACTGGCGCCGCTCCGGCACGACGCAGGAGACCCGGGTGCGCGCCACCGTAGCGAGCAACAATGTGGGCCGGGCGCTGGAAGCGCTGGCGTTCTCCGGACAGGTGGCCGACGGCGAAGGCCGTCTTGCGGGTGAATTTCACTGGGATGCCGGACCGGCGGGATTTGCCTATCCGCGCTTGTCCGGGAATTTCGAACTGGTGGCGACGCACGGCCGTTTTCTCAAGATCGAGCCGGGTACCGGACGCGTGCTCGGTTTGCTCAACTTAGACGCGTTGACGCGCCGCTTGGCGCTCGATTTTACTGATGTGTTTTCCAAGGGTCTGGCGTTCGATCGCATGGAAGGCAAAGGCGTCATCGAGAAGGGTGACTTGATCAGCGATGGTTTTTTGATCATCGGACCGGCAGTGCTCATCGAGGCCGAGGGCCGCGTCGGTCTCGCCAAGGAGGATTACGATCTGGAGCTGGTGGTGGCGCCGCTGGTCGGGGGCAATCTGGGTGTCATCGGCGCGTTTATCGCCAATCCGGCGGCGGGCGCGGTGCTTTTCGTGACCAACAAATTGTTCAAGAAACAACTCGCCAAGGTGGTACACGCGCGCTACCGCGTAACGGGCCCGTGGGCGACACCGGAAATCGGGCACGTCGAGTCGGCGCCGGTGGCCGAGGAGGAGGGTGGCGCAGGCGTGCCCACGGAGGGTGAGGGTGGCTGACGGTGCGGCACGCGTGGCGGCGCTTCAGATGCGATCCGGGTCGGTGGTGGCGGACAATCTGCGCGCCGCGGCCGGATTACTGGCAGCGGCCGCCGCACGCGGCGCGCGTCTAGCGGTGTTGCCGGAGAACTTCGCGTTGATGCCCAAGTCCGAGGCGGACCGGTTGGCGGCCGCAGAGTCGGACGGCGGCGGGATGATTCAGGATTTTCTCGCCGCGCAGGCAGCGCACCACGGCATGTGGATCGTTGGCGGCAGCGTGCCCCTCGACGCCGGCGCCGGTAGGCGTGTCTACGCGTCGTGCGTGGTGTACGACGCGGCGGGGCGCTGCGCCGCGCGCTACGACAAGATTCATCTGTTCGATGTCGCCCTCGGCGACGGGGAGTCATATCGGGAGTCGGCCTACATCCAGGCCGGGTCGCCGGACCAGGCGGTGGTCGTCGCTACGCCGTGCGGCAAGCTCGGGCTCAGCGTGTGCTACGATCTGCGTTTTCCGGAGTTGTATCGCCGGCTGTCCACGCTCGGCGCAGAGGTGTTGTGTGTCCCGTCGGCGTTTACCTGGGCCACCGGGCGCGTGCACTGGGAGGTGTTGTTGCGCGCCCGCGCGGTAGAAAATCTGGCCTACGTGGTGGCACCCGCGCAGTATGGCGTGCACGACAACGGCCGCCGCACTTATGGACATTCACTGGTGGTGGGGCCGTGGGGGGAGACGCTCGCGGCGCTCGCCGAAGACGACGGCGTCGCGGTGGCGGACATCGATCGCGCGGCGTTGACGCGGCTGCGAGAACAATTTCCCTGCCTGAAGCACCGTTGCATCCCGGGTCCGGAAGCCCCATAGTGGACCCAGTCATGGCGGTCGCGGCCCGCCCGTGCTTAGCCGTCAAGTGAATGAAATGTCGCTGATCGACACTGCCAAAGAAGCGCTGCTCGTGCCAGCCGGTCTGGACGAGGGCGATCTCGACCGCGTGCTCGCTCGGGCGTCGGGCCCACAGATCGACTACGTCGATCTCTACTTCCAGTACACCCGCCAGGAGTCTTGGTCGCTCGAGGAGGGTCAGGTCAAATCGGGTAATCACTCGATCGAGCAGGGTGCGGGGATCCGCGCGGTGTCCGGCGAGAAAACCGGATTCGCCTATTCGGACGAAATCGTGCTGCCGGCGCTGACCGATGCCGCCGGCGCCGCGCGTGCGATCAGCGTCCACAAGACGTCCGCGCCGGCGGCGCGCGTCGTGTGGCGCGGGGCGGGGGCGGTCGCGCGATATGGCGATCGTGATCCCCTCACCTCATTGAGCGACGCCGCCAAAGTGAGCCTGCTGGAACGCGTCGAGTCGGCGGCGCGCCGCCAGGACCCGCGCGTCAAAGAGGTGATGGCGAGCTTGTCGGGGGCGCATGAAGTGATTCTGGTGGCGCGCAGCGACGGGCGGTTGAGCGCCGATATTCGCCCCCTGGTGCGCCTGAACGTGTCGGTCATCGTGGAGCACAACGGGCGCCGTGAGCAAGGCAGCCACGGCGGCGGCGGGCGCTTCGATTACGCCTATTTCGATGACGAAGTGGCGCTCGGTTATGCACGTGAAGCGGTGCGCCAGGCGTTGGTGAATCTCGAGGCCGAGGATCCGCCGGCCGGCACCATGACGGTGGTACTGGGCCCGGGATGGCCGGGCATTCTACTCCACGAAGCGATCGGACATGGCCTGGAGGGCGATTTCAACCGCAAGGCCACGTCCGCTTTTTCCGGCCGCATCGGTGAGCGCGTGGCGAACCCGCAGTGCACGGTGGTGGATGACGGGACGCTACCCGACCGGCGCGGATCGCTCACCGTGGACGACGAGGGGACGCCGACGCAAAACACCGTGTTGATTGAGAACGGCATCCTCAAGGGTTACATGCAGGATACCCACAATGCACGCCTGATGGGTGTGGCGCCCACCGGAAACGGCCGTCGCGAATCGTTTGCGCACCTGCCCATGCCGCGCATGACCAATACCTACATGCTGGCCGGAGACCACGCGCCGGCCGAGATTCTGGCGTCGGTGGAACGTGGGCTGTATGCGGTGAACTTCGGCGGTGGGCAGGTCGACATCACGTCGGGAAAGTTCGTATTCTCGGCGAGCGAAGCGTATCTAATCGAAAAGGGCCGCGTCACGCGGCCGGTGAAAGGGGCCACGTTGATCGGTAACGGTCCCGACGTGCTGACCCGCGTCAGTCTGGTTGGCGACGATCTGGCGCTCGATTCCGGCGTCGGCACGTGTGGCAAAGAGGGGCAACTGGTGCCGGTGGGCGTCGGTCAGCCAACACTGAAGATCGACGCACTCACGGTGGGCGGGGTCGCGGTATGAGGCCGCGGCCGGAGCGAGCGGCCGATGGCCGGTGACGCCCATTCCACCGGCGCGCTCGATGCGGCGCGCCTATCGGATATTGCCGCCCAGGCTCTGGAGGAATCGCGGCGTCACGGCGCCACCGCCGCCGAGGCGTCGGTGAGCGACAGTCGCGGGCTGTCGGTGACCGCGCGTATGGGTGAAGTGGAAACCGTGGAGCACAATCGCGACCGCAGCCTGGTGGTGACGGTATACGCCGGGCACAAGACCGGGTCGGCGAGCAGCTCGGACTTCACCGCCACCGCGATTGCCGACACCGCGCGCGCGGCCTGCGTCATCGCCCGACACACCGCCGATGATCCATGCGCGGGACTCGCGGACGCAGACCGGTTGGCACACCATATCCCCGACCTCGATCTGCACCATCCGTGGGACGTAACGCTGGACGGCGCGATCGCGCTGGCACTCGATTGCGAAAACCGTGCGCGGAAAACCGATCGGCGCATCACCAACTCCGAAGGGGCCACCGTGTCCACCCACGAGGGCGTCGACGTCTATGCCAATACCCATGGGTTCATGGGCCGCATCGACGCCACGCGCCACAGCATCAGTTGCGCGGTGGTTGGCGCGAGTGAGGGTGCTATGCAGCGCGACTACTGGTATACGGCGGCGCGCGATCCGGCGGACCTGGACACCGCCGAGGAGGTGGGGCGTATTGCCGCGCAACGCGCGGTACGGCGTCTGGGCGCACGCCAGTTATCGACCCGGGAGACACCGGTGGTGTACGAGGCGCCGGTCGCCGGCAGTCTGTTGTCGCACTTCGTCAACGCGGTGCGCGGCAGCAGTCTGTACCGCAAAGCGTCATTTCTTCTCGACCACCTCGATCAACCGGTGTTTGCTTCCGGCATTCGTATCCACGAGCAGCCGCACCTCGAGAAAGCGATGGGGAGTGCGCCGTTCGACAACGACGGGGTGGCCACCCAAGCGCGCGATCTCGTGGACGACGGCGTGCTCCGCGGATACGTGCTGGACACCTATTCGGGACGCAAGCTGGGTCTGCCGAGTACCGGCAACGCCGGCGGCGTCCACAATCTCACGATTGCGCCCGGGGCGTTGGATTTCGCGGCCCTACTCAAGGAAATGGAACGCGGTTTGCTGGTCACCGAACTCATTGGCTATGGCGTCAATAACGTCACCGGGGATTACTCGCGCGGCGCCGCCGGATTCTGGATCGAAGGGGGAGAAATCCAGCACCCGGTGGAGGAGATCACCGTCGCCGGCAATCTCAAACGCATGTATCGCGACATCCGTCAGGTGGGTAACGACGTGGACGCGCGCGGTAACATCCGCACCGGTTCGATTCTGATCGACAACCTCACCGTGGCCGGGGCGTGAACCGCGCCGGCGGCGGCGCGCTATCGACCAAAGCAGCGGGGTTTGCAGCGAAAATCGTTATAATACCCGGTTGATTTGGGTCGTCCCCCGTGCGGCGAGGGGATTGATGGGAGAGCCTTAGCGATGCCGATTTACCAATACAACTGCCAGTCCTGCGGGCACCAGCTCGAGGCGCTACAGAAAATCACCGAGGATCCGCTCATCGACTGTCCGGAGTGCGGCGCGTCGGCGTTAAAAAAAGGCGTCACGGCGGCGGCCTTTAGACTCAAGGGCACCGGTTGGTACGAGACGGACTTCAAGAACAAGCAGGCCAAGAACGCCAAACCGGGGGAAGACAAGAAGACCAAAACCGAGTCGGGCGGCGACAAAGCCGGCGACGCTAAATCGAGCGGCGGCGATAAGGACCAGGGGTCAAAGCAGAAGACAACCAGCGGCACGGCGGCGAGCGACGCCTAGTCAAGGACGTGGGTGCTTTACGCAGATATGTGGTCGCCGGTCTGTTGGTGTGGGTGCCGATCGGTGTGACTTTTCTGGTGGTCAAGTTTCTGGTCGACCTGATGGACCGCACGCTGCTGCTGTTGCCCGACCGGTACCAACCCGAGCATCTCATCGGGTTCAACATACCGGGCCTGGGTGTGGCCCTCACCGTGGTGGTGGTGTTGGTGACCGGTATGGTGGTTGCAAATCTGGTGGGCAGTCGCCTGGTGCGGATTTGGGAAGACCTGCTCGCACGCATACCCTTGGTGCGTTCGATCTACTCGGCGGTGAAGCAGATCACCGAGACCGTATTCTCCACCCAGGGCAAGTCGTTCCGTAAAGTCGTGCTGATCGAATACCCGCGACGCGAACTGTGGACGCTCGCGTTCGTGACCGGGGATCCGTTCCGGGATTTCGAAGCGCACATCGGAACCGAGCTCGTCAACGTGTACGTACCGACTACTCCCAACCCAACTTCCGGTTTCTTTATCATGGTACCGAAGACCGACGTCATCGAGCTCGACATCCCGGTTGAGCTGGGACTCAAGATGATTTTGTCGACCGGTGTCGTGGTACCCGGTGATGCCCCCGAAGCGGTGAAGACGCCGGCCGTGGAAACGGCCTGAAAAGCGCCCCTTTAAAATTTTGAGGAAGACAGGATGCGAAGCCATTTGTGTGCGGACGTGAACGCGACGCGGATTGACGAAACGGTGACCGTGTGCGGCTGGGCGCACCGGCGCCGCGATCACGGTGGTGTCGTGTTCATCGATCTGCGCGATCGCTCCGGTCTGCTGCAAATCGTCGCCGACCCCGACCGGCGGGCCGCCTTCGAGATCGCCGAGACGGTGCGCCATGAATACGTCCTGTGCGTCACCGGGCGCGTACGGCGCCGTCCCGAGGGCACCGAGAATCCCGAGCTCGCCACCGGCGAGGTGGAAGTCTTCGCCCACCAAATCGAGCTGTTGAGCCGCGCCGACCCGCTGCCGTTTCAACTCGACGAGGACGACGTTTCCGAGACCGTGCGCGGTAAGTACCGCTACCTCGACTTGCGGCGCGACGTTATGCAGCGCAGCGTGCGCCTGCGCCATCACATCACCCGGCAACTGCGCGGGTTTCTCGAATCGCGGGACTTCGTAGACATCGAAACGCCGATTCTGACCCGTTCCACCCCGGAGGGCGCGCGCGACTACCTGGTGCCGAGCCGCACGCACCCGGGGCAGTTCTTCGCCCTGCCGCAATCGCCGCAGTTGTTCAAACAGATCCTCATGGTGGCGGGCTTCGAGCGGTATTATCAGATCGCGCGCTGTTTTCGCGACGAGGATTTGCGAGCCGATCGGCAGCCCGAATTCACTCAGCTCGACATCGAGATGTCGTTCGTGAAGGCCGAGGACGTGATGTCCCTGACCGAGCAGATGGTACGCGAGCTGTTCGCCGAAGTGCTGGGGGCGAAGCTGCCGGAGCCGTTCCCGGTGATGGATTACGCCGACGTGGTATCGCGTTACGGCAGCGACCGGCCGGATCTGCGCATCCCGTTGGAGCTGGTGGAACTCAAGTCCCTGATGCGTGACGTGGAGTTCAAAGTGTTCTCGGGTCCGGCCAGCCGGGCCGACGGCCGCGTCGCGGCGCTCAGGGTCTCAGGCGGCGGCGACTTGAGCCGTTTGGCGATCGACAAGTACACGGACTACGTCAAGCAGTTCGGTGCACGTGGACTGGCCTACGTCAAGGTCAACCAGGCGGCGCGCGGCCGCGATGGTCTGCAGTCGCCGATCTTGAAGTTTCTCCCCGACGACGTCATCGGCGAAGTGCTGGTGCGTACCGGCGCACAAGACAACGACCTCATTTTTTTCGGTGCCGACGACGCGCGCGTGGTGAACGAATCCCTGGGTGCTCTGCGCGGCGCGCTGGGGCGCGACCTCGGGCTCGTGACGGCTGGTTGGCATCCCCTGTGGGTGGTGAATTTTCCGATGTTCGAGTACGACGAAGCGCGGGGCCGCTTCGATCCACTGCATCATCCTTTCACCGCGCCACGGGTGGAGTCGCTGGCGGATCTCGAAGCCGATCCCGGTGCGGCCGTTTCACAGGCCTACGATCTGGTGCTAAACGGCACCGAAATCGGTGGCGGGTCCATCCGCATCCACGATCCGCAGGTCCAGGAGCGGGTGTTGGCGGTACTCGGTATCGATCGCGAAGAGGCGCACGCGCGTTTCGGGTTCCTGCTCGAAGCGCTGCGCTATGGCGCCCCGCCGCACGGGGGGATTGCTTTCGGTCTCGACCGACTCGCGGCAATGTTGGGGGGCTTCGATTCGATCCGCGACGTCATCGCGTTCCCGAAGACCCAGCGCGCATCGTGCCTGATGACCGACGCGCCGAGCGCGGTTTCGCCTACGCAATTGCGCGAACTGCACCTGCGCACGCGTGCGGCCGACGCGACGGCGGCGAAAAATTGAGTGCCTATGCCGGCTCCGGGCGCGTACACCTACAAGCGACCGGAGTCGGTACTGGTGGTCGTGTATACCCGCGACCGACAGATCCTGTTGTTGAAACGCGCCGATCACCCCAACTTCTGGCAGTCCGTCACCGGCAGTTTGAAGGCGGACGAGTCGCCCGCGCAGACCGCACGCCGCGAGCTCTACGAGGAAACCGGCATCGCGGCCGACGATGGGCTGCGGGACTGGCACCGGACTTACACGTTTGAGATTCTCGCCTGCTGGCGGGCCCGGTATGCGCCCGGCACCACCCACAATTTGGAGCACGTGTATTCGCTGGAGCTGCCGGCACCGGTCGCGGTGACTTTGAATCCTGCCGAGCACAGCGAGTATTTGTGGCTGGGTCTGGAGGCGGCAGCGGATAAAGTGTGGTCGTGGAGCAATCGCGCCGCCATCGAGGCGCTCGCACGGGGCGAAAACGCTACATATCGGGATGCTTGAGCGCTCTGATCGCAATATATTGGGCGCGTTCCGGAGGGATGATACACTCCCTTGAGATGTCACCTGGGTTGAACCGAACCATGCACACGACCGCCACGCCACCCGGTCGGGCGCCGCGCGCCCCGCGGCGCGGCGCGTGCGGCCGGAGGTCGGGAGAGCAAATTGGCCGGACACAGTAAGTGGGCCAACATCCGGTTTCGCAAGGCGGCGCAGGATGCCAAGCGCGGGAAGTTGTTTACCCGGTTGATCCGCGAGATCACCGTCGCGGCACGGGCCGGCGGCGGTGACGCGGACGCCAATCCGCGCCTGCGCGCAGCGGTGGACAAGGCGTTGGCCGCCAACATGACCAAAGACAATATCGAGCGGGCGATAAAACGCGGTACCGGGGAACTCGAGGGCGTGGATTACGAGGAGGTGCGGTACGAAGGCTATGCCCCGGGCGGCATCGCGATACTGGTCGAATGCACGACCGACAACCGCAACCGCACGGTGAGCGAGGTGCGGCACGCGTTCAGCAAGCATGGCGGCAATCTCGGCACCGACGGTTCGGTGGCGTACTTGTTCAGCAAGGTCGGCGTCATCACCTGCGCTCCCGGTACCGACGAAGACCAAGCCATGGAGGTCGCCGCCGAGGCCGGCGCCGACGACATTCAGGTGTCCGACGACGGGCCTATAGACGTGATCACGCCTGCGGACACGTTTCACGACGTGCAGCAGGCGCTGAAGACGGCCGGCATCGAGGTCACCGACGCCGACCTCATGGAGCGTCCGGCCACCGAAATCGCGCTCGATGAGGAGAGCGGGGAAAAAGTGTTGCGACTGCTCGACGCGCTCGAGGAGCTGGACGACGTGCAGAACGTCTTCTCCAACGCCGATTTGCCGGACTCACTGCTGGAGGCGCAATAGTTGGCGCGCCCGCGCGTCCTGCCGAACCCGGTGTCCGCGCCCGTCGGGCGCGTGCTCGGCATCGATCCCGGGTCACGGGTCACCGGTTTCGGCGTCGTCGAATGCGGAGCGCGCGGCGTGGCGTACGTGGAACACGGCTGCGTGCGGCTGTCGGAAACCGGCCTCTGCGATCGTCTGGGCACTTTGTATGCGCAACTCGACGCCGTCATCGACCGTTGCCGACCGGAGGTGGTGGCCATCGAGCGCGTGTTTCTGGCGCGCAATCCACATTCAGCACTGGTGCTGGGTCAGGCACGCGGCGCCGTCGTCGTCGCGGCGGTCAATCGCGGGCTCGCGGTCGTGGAGTATTCGGCGCTGGAAGTGAAACAGGCGGTGGTCGGGCGCGGTCGCGCGGACAAACGCCAGGTGCAGCATATGGTGCGTGCACTCCTGGGGTTGCCGGAGGCGCCGCCCGTGGACGCCGCCGACGCGCTGGCGTGCGCCCTGTGCCACGCGCACCACGCGCACGGGGCGACCCGTTTCGCGCGCGGCTTGGGCGGGCGCGCATGATCGGGTCGCTGACCGGCGTGCTCACCGCCAAACGGCCGCCCGCCCTGATGCTCAATGTGCACGGCGTTGGTTACGAACTGGAAGCGCCGATGACGACCTTCTACGAATTGCCGAAGACCGGCGCTACCGTGACGCTGCACACGCATCTCGTAGTGCGCGAGGATGCGCAGCTCCTGTACGGCTTCACCGCGGTTCAGCAGCGCGACCTGTTTCGCAATCTGCTCAAGGTGTCCGGCGTCGGGCCGCGCGTGGCGCTCGCCGTGTTGTCGGGACTGAGCAGCGACGACTTCCTCGCGTGTATCGCTACCGAAGACGCCGAACGCCTGACCCGCGTGCCGGGCATCGGGCGCAAGACCGCGCAACGACTCATCGTGGAGATGCGCGACCGCATCACCAAGCAGATGGAGGGCGTGGAGTTGCCCGCGGTCCCGGTGGCCGAAACCGGAGCCGGAGCCGCGAACCCGGTACAGGACGCGATGAGCGCATTGCTCGCGCTGGGTTACAAGCCGGTGGAGGCGAGCCGCGCAATCCGCGGTCTCGACGTAGACGGTCTCACCAGTGAGGAGATCATCCGCGAGGCGCTGCGCCAGCTTGCTGGGAGCGCAGCATGAGCGGCGAGCGCATGGTGTCGCCGCTGGAACCCGGCAACGCCGACGAGCAGGCGGTCGATGTGACGCTGCGTCCGGCGCGGCTCGCGGAATTCGTCGGCCAGGGCAAAGCGCGTGAGCAGTTGGAAATCTTCATTCGCGCGGCGCGCGCGCGCGGCGAGGCGCTGGATCACGTTCTGCTGTTCGGCCCACCGGGTCTCGGCAAGACCACGCTGGCGCATATTCTGGCCAACGAACTAGGCGTGGGTTTGCGCCAGACCGCCGGGCCGGTGTTGGAAAAGGCCGGCGATTTGGCGGCGATTCTCACCAATCTGGAGCCTCGCGACGTGCTGTTTGTCGATGAAATCCACCGCCTGGGCCCGGTGGTGGAGGAGATCCTCTATCCGGCGATGGAGGACTACGAGCTCGACATCATGATCGGTGAAGGGCCGGCGGCGCGCTCGGTGAAGCTCACCTTGCCGCCGTTCACCCTGGTCGGAGCGACGACCCGCGCGGGCCTGCTGACCTCGCCGCTGCGCGACCGGTTCGGTATCGTCCAGCGTCTCGAGTTTTACGGGCCCGAGGACCTGGCGCGCATCGTGCGCCGGTCCGCCGACATCCTTGGGGTGGCCACCGAGGCCGCCGGCGTCGAAGCCGTGGCTCGGCGCTCGCGCGGCACGCCACGCATCGCCAATCGCTTGCTCCGACGCGCGCGGGATTATGCTGAAGTCAAGGCCGACGGGCGGCTTACCGGATCGATCGCCGAGCGCGCGCTGGATTTGCTCGAGGTGGACGAACACGGCCTGGATCTCCTGGACCGCAACCTGCTGCGTGCGGTCATCGAGAAGTTCGACGGCGGTCCGGTGGGCATCGACAACTTGTCGGCGGCGTTGGGCGAGGAACGGGGCACTATCGAAGACGTCATCGAACCATACCTGATTCAGCAGGGTTTTCTGATGCGCACGCCGCGTGGCCGCATGGCCACCCGGAGCGCGTGGCTGCACCTTGGTCTGGCGCCGCCGGCGCGCGGCGCGCAAAGCCGGCTGTTCGACGAGAACCCTTGAACGGCATGCGCGCGAATCGTAAAACAACGTCACGTTTGCCGGCGCCGGCCTTCCAAGTATCGCACCGGTCGGCGAAGGTATCGTGACCACCGGTTATTCGATTTCCGTGCGGGTATATTATGAAGATACCGATACCTGCGGCGTTGTATACTATGCGAATTATCTGCGTTTCATGGAGCGCTGCCGATCGGACTGGCTGCGCGACCTCGGCTTCGACGTACACGATGTGTCCAGACGTTTCGGTATCGTTTTCGCGGTGCGCTCCGCGACCATCGAATACCACCAGCCCGCGCGTTTGAGCGATCTGCTTGAAGTGAGTATCGAATCTGTAAAATCGGGCCGCGTGAGCCTGACCGTGACGCAACGTATCGTGCGCGACGGGGAACTCGTGTGCTCGGGGCGGCTCAAATTGGCGAGTTTGAATGCCGTGTCCTTTGACCCGCAGCCCATCCCGCCTGAGCTGTACGACCGGATGAATGAATGGAAAACGCCATAGAAGTTGCAGCTTCTGCCAATAGTTTGTCGCTAATCTCGCTGATCGCGGAGGCGAGCCTGCTGGTTCAGCTGGTGATGCTGATTCTGGTGTTGGGCTCGCTGATTTCCTGGACGATGATCTTCTCCAAACACTATGGATTGCGGGCGGCGCGTGCAAAGGCGGATGATTTCGAGGATGCGTTCTGGGCCGGCGGCGACATGCAGACGCTGTACGATCGATGGTCGCGCTCCGGCGCCGACGAAAGCGGGATGGCCAGTATCTTCGTCGCCGGCTACCGCGAGTACACCCGGCTTACCGAACAGGGCGTCATCGATCGCGGGGACATGCTCGACGCCGTGCACCGCGCGATGCGCGTCGCCTTGTCACGGGAGATCGATATCCTGGAAACCAATTTGCCGTTCCTCGCCACGGTGGGATCCACCAGCCCGTACATCGGCCTGTTCGGCACCGTGTGGGGAATCATGAACTCGTTCCGCGCGCTGGGCAACGTGCAACAAGCCACCATTGCGAGTGTCGCGCCCGGGATCGCCGAGGCGCTGATTGCGACCGCCATGGGGCTGTTCGCGGCGATCCCGGCGGTGATCGCGTACAACCGGTATTCGAACCACGTGGAGCGCCTGATCTCGCGTTACGAGACCTTTACCGAGGAATTCTTGAGCATCGTGAACCGGCAGAGCTATCCGGTGCGCGCCGCCTCCTAGGCCCATGACCCCGTACCGCAAACACAGAAAGAAACTCATGGCCGAGATCAACGTCGTCCCGTATATCGACGTCATGCTGGTGCTCCTGGTCATCTTTATGGTCACCGCGCCGTTGCTTACCGAAGGGGTGAAGGTGGATCTGCCCAAAGTGGACGGTAAACCGTTGCAGACCGAGACGCAGGAACCATTTCAGTTGACCGTGGACAGGGAAGGCGCATACTTCGTCAATGACACCCCGCGCGAGGCGCGCGAAGTCATGGCCAACGCCGCCGCTGTGCTACGCCGTTATCCGCAGACCGAATTCGTGGTGAAAGGCGACCGCAGCGCCCAGTACGAATCGGTGGTGCGCGCGATGGTGCTGCTGCAGCAGGCCGGCGTGGAACGCATAGGTTTGATTACTGATATCCCGGACCCGCAGTGAGACGCAGACTCAAACACTTCGGTTTGAACGCGCGATCGTTCGTGTATGCAGTCGTCATCCACGTGTTCGTCGGCGTGCTGCTGTTTGCGAGCTTCAACTGGGAGCGGGTGGTCGTGGCGACGCCCAAAGCGCCCACCGCCGAACCGGTGCAGGCGGCGGTGGTGAGCGAGGCCGACATTCAGAAACAGCTCGAGGCGCTGAAACAAAAGGAAGAGGAGAAGAAGCAGGAGGAGCTCGAGACCAAGAAGCGGCTCGACGAGATGGTGCGCGAAGCCAAAGCGGCGGAAGAGAAGCGCAAGCGGGAACAACAGAAACTGGCGGAACTCGAAAAACAGCGCGAGGAACGGGCCAAGACCGCGCGGGAAGCCGAGAAACGTAAGCAAGAGGAGTTGCGCATTGCCAAATTGAAGGAAGCGGAAAAGAAGAAAAAAGCCGAGGAAGCGGCGCGCAAAAAGAAAGCCGATGAGGCCGCGCGCAAGAAGCGCGAAGCCGAAGAGCGGCGGCGCAAGGAGCTCGCGGAGAAGAAGCGTAAGGAGCGCGAACTCGCGGAACGGAAACGCCGCGAACAGGAAGCGGCTAAGAAGCGCAAACGTGAGCAGGAACTCGCGGAAAAGCGCCGCCGCGAAGCGGAGTTGCAGGCGCGAATCGAAGAGGAACGCGTGCAGCGCCTGGTCAGCGATGCGCTGGCCCGTTATACGCCGATCATTCAACAAAAAGTCAGCCGCAATTGGAGCCGCCCACCGGGCGCCCAGGTTGGGTTGTCGGCCGAAGTGCGGGTGCGCCTGACGCCGGCCGGCGAAGTGATTTCCGCGCAGGTCGTGCGCAGCAGCGGAAACCCGATCTTCGACCGGTCGGTGGAAAACGCCGTGCTCAAAGCCTCACCGCTGCCGATTCCGCAGGATCAAACCTTGAATAGTCGTTTCCGGCAGATCCAGTTTAAATTCCATCCAGACCAGAACCTAATTTCGACGCTATGAGGAAGTTTATTTGTGTTGTGCTGATCCTGATCGGTACCGCGCCGGTGCTGCGCGCCCAGGAGCGGGAGATTCTGCAGATTGAAATCACCAAGGGCGTGGAGGCCGGCATCCCGGTCGCCGTGGTGCCGTTCGAATGGCAAGGGGCCGGCGCGCCGCCCACCGCGGTGAGCGACGTGATCGAAGGGGATCTCGCCCGCAGCGGGCGTTTCGAGATGATTGCGCAGCAGGATTTCTTGAGCCGCCCCCACGACCACACCCAGGTCCAGTTCAAGGATTGGCGGCTGATCAAGGCGGAGTGGCTGGTGGTGGGGCGTGTACAGCCGCTCAGCGGCGACCGCTATACGGTGCAGTTCCAGTTGTTCGACGTGTTCAAGGAACAACAGGCGGAAGGATTGCGGTACACGGTTTCGGGCAGCGCGCTGCGCAAACTCGCGCACCAGATCAGTGACATTATTTATCTCAAGCTGACCGGTGAGAAAGGGGCCTTCGATACGCGCATCGCCTACATTACCGTGGAGCGGGAGGCGGGTCAGAAACCCCGCTTCCTGCTGCGTGTCGCGGATTCGGACGGTTTCGGCGCGCGCACCATCCTCGAATCGCGCGAGCCGATTCTGTCTCCGGCGTGGTCGCCGGACGGTTCGCGCATCGCCTACGTGTCGTTCGAAAATCGGCGCTCGATGATTTTCGTTCAGCAGTTGCGGGACGGCAGCCGCGAGAAGCTCGCCGAGTTCTCCGGCATCAACGGCGCCCCCGCGTGGGCGCCGGACGGCCGGCGGCTGGCCTTTACCACCTCGCGGGACGGTAATCCGGAGATTTACCTGATGGACCTCGCGGACCGCGGTTTGACGCGGCTCACCAACCACCTGGGCATCGACACCGAGCCGGCCTGGTCGCCGGACGGCCGCCACCTCGTGTTCACTTCCGACCGGGCTGGCAAGCCGCAGCTCTACCGGATGCGCGACGACGGCGGCGGGGTCGAACGCCTGACGTTCGAAGGTAAGTACAATGCGCGCGCGTCCTACGCGTCGGACGGCAAGCGCCTGACGTTCATTACCAATCAGGGCGGCGGCTATCGGGTCGCCGTTTTGTACCTGGACAGCAAGGGACTTTTGGAGTTGACCGACACGCAGTTGGACGAATCACCGACGTTCGCCCCCAACGGCGGAATGATCCTGTATGCTACGCAGCAGAACGACCGCGGCGTGCTGGCGGCGGTATCCGCCGACGGCCGCGTAAAACAATTATTAAAGTTCCAGAAAGGGGACGTTCGCGAACCCGCCTGGTCACCCTATAACCGAAAACTATAGGAGTATTGCAAAATGCGCAAAGCGTTATCCTTCGCGATAGTCGTTTTATTGGGTTTAACCGTTGCCGCCTGCGGGGGAAAGAAAGGCGTGAAAGGCGAAGAGGGCGCGGGGGCCGTCGTCGACGAACGCGGCGTGAGCACGCAGGGTGTGGAGGGGGCGATCGGGCCGGATGGACAGCCGATCGGAGCTGGCGAGGGGCTCGGAACGATGGCCGGTCCGACCGCTGCGGACGGTGCGCTTTTGGACAAACGCCGCGTGTATTTTGACTACGACAGCGCCGCCATCGAAGGCGAGTCGCGCGGGGTGGTGGAAGCGCACGCCAATTACCTGGTGGACAACCCGTCGTTGAACATCGTCATCGAGGGCCACACCGACGAACGTGGAACGCGCGAGTATAATCTGGCGCTGGGCGAGCGCCGCGCCAACGCGGTGTCCCGCCTGATGCAGGCGCTGGGGGTGACCCCGGACCGCATCCAGACCATTTCCTACGGGGAGGAACGACCGGTGGCACTGGAGCACGGCGAATCGGCATGGTCGCTGAACCGGCGCGCGGAGATTTTGTACGGGAACTGATAGATGGGTTGCGATAGAGCCATGCGGGTAACGCGCGGTGGCGTCGCCGTCGGCGCGGCGGTGCTGCTCGGCGCCTGCGTCAGCAGTCCCACGCGCCCCCCCACCGAAAGCGCGACGGTCGCCGCCCAGACGCCGTCCAAAAGCGTGGAAGCGCTGATGGAAATGGAGAAGCTGCGCAACGAACTCGCCGCCTTGCGCAACGAAGTGGAAGTTCAGCAGAACGAGATCAAGCGGCTCCGCGAACGCCAGGACGATCTGTACTCCGATCTGGACAATCGATTGCGCAGCGTGACGCCGGCGCCGCCATCCGGCGGCTACGGCACCAGCACCCCCACGCCCGGGTATGCCGGCGCCGCGGCGCCCGCCTACGGGCCGGGTAGCGCCGCCGGTACCGGTGTGCCCGGTGCGGCAGGCCCGCCGCCCGGCTACGGCAACCTGCCGCCCGGTTACGGTTCACCGCCGGCGTACGGGGCGAGTACCGAGCCACAGTCGGCCGGCGCCGTGCCCACCGCACCGCCGGTGACCGACGCCGAACCCCCGGCCGGGACGGGTAGCGCAACCGCGTCGCAGACCGGTACGCCGGACACCGGCACCGCGAACGTCACCGCCCCGCCGGTGGTCCCCGAAAGCGTGGAGCAGCCGGGCGCGGCGCCGGGCCAGGTCGCCATCGCAGCCCCGCCCGGCGGTGAGCAGGCGGCCTACGATGCGGCGTTCGAACTGCTCAAGAACAGCCGCTACGCGGAGGCCATTGCCGCCTTCAACGACGTGCTGGCGCAGTATCCACAAGGCGCGCTGGCCGACGATGCCCAGTACTGGATCGCCGAGGCGTATTACGTCACCCGCGAGTTCGACCAGGCGCTCGATGGGTTTCGCACAGTGATGGCGCAGCATCCCGACAGCGACCGGGTGCCCGACGCCTTGCTCAAGGTCGGTTACATTCATTACGAGACCGGCGACAAGATTCGCGCGCGCCAAACGCTGACCGAAGTGGTGACGCGTTACCCCGGCAGCCGGGTGGCGATTTCCGCGCAGACGCGACTCCAGCGGATGGAGCGCGAAGGCGGATAAACGTTTTTTTGTTGAGGCGCGCCTCTTAACGCGCGCACCATGGCAGGCCGGTACGCATGGAGACTTGCGGCGACGCAGAGCATGGCGCAGAACACACAAGAACAAAAGGCGGTCGTGCTGTTATCGGGGGGTTTGGACTCGACCACGGTGCTCGCCATCGCCAGCGCCCAGGGGTTCGTGTGTCACGCGTTGACCGTAAACTACGGGCAACGCCACGCCGGCGAACTCGCGTGTGCACAGCGCGTCGCCCGGGCTGCGGGTGTGACGCACCGGGAGATCGCGCTCGATCTCGCACAATTCGGGGGTTCCGCGCTCACCGACCCGCACGCGGCGATTCCTGACCAGCCGGTGGACGGCATTCCCGCCACCTACGTCCCGGCACGCAATACCGTTTTACTCGCCATTGCGTTGAGTTTCGCCGAGACACTGGGTGCGCAGGACATCTTCATCGGCGCCAATGCGGTGGACTATTCCGGCTATCCGGACTGCCGGCCGGAGTACCTGGAGTCGTTTGAGCACCTGGCCAACCTGGCCACGCGCGCAGCCGTGGAAGGCGCCGCGTTTACCATTCATGCGCCGGTGCTGCACATGACCAAGGGGCAGATCATTAAGATCGGCGGCGAACTGGGCGTCGATTACGGACTGACTTCATCGTGCTACGATCCGTCGGACGACGGTACCCCGTGCGGGGTATGCGACGCCTGCCGGCTACGTGCCAAAGGGTTCACCGAAGCCGGTATCGCGGACCCGCTACTGGCCGTACATCGCGTCCCCACGGGGTGAGCGCCCACCCATATCGATTTTGGGATAGTTCGGAGCCTCCGGCGGGCTTCTATAATTGGTATTTCCCGTCCGGTGTGATCCATGCGAATAACCCGAAATAAGCCTGCCGTTGTGTGTCGTCGTTGCGGCACCGCCGCATCGCCCGCCTCATGGAGTTGAATCCGCACGTCACCGTCCTCGGTGCCGTTTTCGCAATCGCGGTGGTGATTGGTGCGGTCGCCAACAAGACCCACTTCTGCACCATGGGCGGTGTATCGGACTGGATCAACATCGGCGACACCGGCCGGTTTCGTGCCTGGGTGTTCGCGATGGGTGTCGCGATGCTCGGCGTCGCCGTGCTGCAGGCGGCGGGCGGCGTACAGCTCGGTAACGACGTGTTCCCGCCCTACCGCAGTTCGAACCTCATGTGGTTGCGCAACCTGGTCGGCGGCTTCCTGTTCGGCGTGGGCATGACGCTCGCAAGCGGCTGCGGCAACAAGACCCTCGTGCGGGTCGGCGGCGGTAACCTGAAATCGCTCCTGGTGCTGGCGATCGCGGCGTCCTGCGCGTATCTGATGTTGTGGGGCGAGGACCCCTTGAACCCGGGCGAAGGGCTGTTCACCAACTATTTCATGAGCTGGATCGAACCCACCGTGATCGATCTCAGTCGCTTCGGACTCGACGACCAGGGACTCGGTTACGTGGTCGGCGGCCTGTTTGGCGTCGACGATCCACGCACCCTGCACACCGCCTTGGGCGTCGGTATCGGCGCGGCGCTGCTCATCTTCGCCTTGGTCTCTACCGACTTTCGCCACAGTTTCGACAACATTCTCGGCGGCGCGGTGCTCGGGGCGGCCATTGTTGCCGGTTGGTGGTTGACGGCCGGAACCCTGGGCGATGCGTGGAAAGAGTGGGCAATATTCGCCGATCCACCGCCGGCGCGGGTCGCCTCGCAGTCCTACACGTTCATCAGCGCGATGGGGGACAGCGTGCGGTATCTGCAGGACGCGGCGGATTGGTCGCTGGTCAGCTTCGGGTTGATGGCAATGACCGGGGTCATCGTTGGCTCGTTCTTGTGGGCATTGTTCACCGGCCGGTTCCGCGTCGAGTGGTTTCACACTTGGCCGGACGCGGCGCGCCACGTGGCAGGCGGAATCCTATTGGGCGTTGGCGGCGTGCTCAGCATGGGCTGCACGATCGGCCAGGGCATCACCGGCATTTCCACGCTAGCGATCGGATCGGCGATCGCATTGTCGTCCATTGTTCTGGGCAGCGCGTTTACCCTGAAGATGCAGTACTACCTGCTGGATGAAAGCTGGGCCAGCGCGTTACGCAAGACCCTGACCGACCTGCGCCTGCTGCCGCAGCCCCGCGAGGCATAGGCGTGGATAAATCGAACTTATGGGCGCATTATAATATCTCTATTTTACTATGTACTAAAATAGTAATATAGTCCTCGGCCACCCAAGGAGCCGTGACGAGGCGCCGAGTGAGAGGAGAACGAAAGCGACAGCGAGGAACCGTGCCGGCATCGCCGCCGGACACGACGCACGCCGCCCCCGGCGGCGCGTTACTGCAGCCCCACCATGCTGCCCGCGGCGGTTTCGCGGACCCCCTACCCACCACCCGAGGAGAACCTGTATGACTGTGATTGGCCCCCTGCCTTGCCGACTCGGCGCCGTCCTCGGTGTCGTCCTGTGGACCGCCGCGCCGGTGTGGGGGCAGACCGCCACCCCACCGGACACCGAGACGCCGGCCGCCGAAGCCGCGGCGGCGGAGGGCGGTGCCCAAGCGCCCGCGGCGCCGGGAACGCTTCACACGCCGGGCGGCACGCGCATTCCCAACACCGTCATCCCGCCGGTGGACCCCAAGGTCAAGTCGGATTTTTTCAAGACCATGGTCGCAAACATGCCGTTCACCCTGCACGACATGTTCAACCTGATGACCTTCAAACGGAAGGTCAATGACGACGTGACCTGGGACGACGCGGTGGCGGCCATCGAGAGCAAGGCGGTGGAAGTGAATTTCAAACCGGTGGGACACAACCGCCTGTGGCGCGAGGTGGCGGTCAAGACGGAAAACGAAGACACGCCGAAGATCGAGATCTTCCAATACTGTGACGCCCTGGTGGCGCGCAAGATCCTCGACTACGCCCCGGAATTCTCGGTGTTTCTACCGTGCCGCATTGCGCTTTTAGAAGACAACGAGGGCAGCTTGTGGGTGATGACCATGGATTGGGATGTGGAATGGGTGCGCCAGGCGGTGAACCCGGATTCCAAACTGGCCGAGGACCTGATGGCCGATGCACAGCGCATCCACGACAACATCTGGGCGATCATGGACGCCGCCGTGAACGGCGACTGGTAGCGGGAGGGCCACGAGACATGCGCATTCGATCGACAGTGACACGCATCGCGGTGGCCGGTCTGCTGCTGGCGCACGCACACACCGCGAGCGCCCAGTCCCAGGCGCAGGCGCAAGGGTCCGCACTGATGGAATCCATGATGCAGATGGCGACCCGCTCGTTGGGCGGACCTTACACCCTGTCGCAGCCCGGGGGCTGGCCGGCGATGAACCCGGCGGTTGCCTTGAATCCGATCACCCTGGTGCCGCCGATGATGACCATGGCCAACCCGTTCGTGTCCTTAAACCCGGTGATGTCGACGGCAGTGATGAATCCTTTCACCTATCTACAGTTCATGAATCCGCTGGCGTACGCGCCGATGATGGACCCATACACCTATTCGCGCGCACTCGGCGCGGCGACGCGCCACCCGATGCCCACGCCCCAAGCGTACGCGGATTGGTACGCAAAGCTGCAGGCGTCGGTCATGACACCGGACCAGTACCGGGAGTTGTACGACCGTGTGCAGCAGTCCCTGGCGGAGGCGGCGCCCGCACCAGATGCGTCACCGAAACCGTAACCGATGAACCCGAAACCCAAAACGCAAGTGAGGACAACCCCATGAAACGCATACTCTCAACCGTGGTCCTGGCCGCGCTCACGTTAGGCACCGCGCAGGCCCAGGAGCAGGAAAAGGCCCCGGCGGCGGCGCCGGAAACCCCGGCGCCCGCGCAACCGGCCGCGCCGATGGCCAATCCGTTCGCGATGACGCCGGCGCTCGAAAAAACGTTCAACAACCCGATCAGCATGTGCGCTGCGTGCCACTCCGGCGAAGACATGGCGCGCTACGAGAAACTGATTGGTCCGATGATGGCGATGATGAATCCCGCCAACTGGATGAATCCAGGGGCCTATACGGCGATGATGGCGCCGATGATGGATCCCAATGTCTACACGCAATGGATGAACGCCTACATGAAGAAATACGGCATGTACTTCGATCCGAATCAGTACATGGCCAAACCGCAGGCGGACGCCGAAAAGAAATAGGCTTTTCGCCCCCTGTTTGGAATTCGAAACCGAGGACTTTGACGATGAAACGTTTTAGAACACTACTTACCGCGACGGTAGTCGGCGTCGGTCTGCTGGGCGGGGCCCAGTCACAGGCGGCCGAGCAGTCGCCGCTCACCGACCCGATGAAAATGATGACGCAGATGATGGGCGGCGCGCCCGGTCAGCCGCCGGCGGCGAACCCGTTCGCCATGCAGAATCCGGCGATGGGTATGATGCAGAATCCGGCGATGGGTATGAACATGATGACCAACCCGGCAAACATGATGAATCCGATGGCGTGGATGATGATGCCGATGGGCGTGATGGGCATGGGCGGGCCCGGTCAGTCGGCCAATCCCATGGTCAACATGATGCTGCCGCCCAACTGGGTGAACCCGAATGCCTACGCGCAGTTCTTGAATCCAAACTCCTACATGGCGATGATGAATCCCATGACGTATATGGCGTTCATGAACCCGGGGACCTACGCTCCGTTGATGAATCCCATGACGTATATGGCGTTCATGAACCCGCAGACCTACGCTCCGGCGATGAACCCGGCCTCGTACCTGAACATGCTCAATCAGATGCTCGCGATGTTTCACATGAGCGACCAGGGCACCTGGGACCAGTTCATGAAGCAATGGGCCGATATGGGCACCCAGATGATGCCCAAGCCGGAAAACCAGTAGGCGTACGTATCCCCCGGCGCGGTGGCGCCGGGGGATCGAGTTCGAAGGACCGCGCGAACGCGCAAACACGTAGCAGAAGGAGTCGACCGTGAAACCGATAGTGACCGCTTTCATCGCCCTCACCGTGGGCATCGTCTCGGCGCAGGCACCGGCCGCGGAGAAGGTCAAGGAGACCGACTGGCAGGTGCTGTACGTCACCGAGGGAGAGTTCGACGAAGTCAAAGAAAACGTCGAGCTCGCGATCACCGAACAGGGCCTGGTGATCGACAACGTCGCCACCGTGGGGGCGATGCTGGAGCGCACCCGCGAGGATCTGGGCTTTACCAAGCAGATCTTCGTCCACGGCGATGTGTTCGAGTTCTGCAGCGCGCTTTTATCGCGCAAGATGATGGAGGCCGACCCGACCAATCTGGTGTTCTGCCCGTACACGATACAAGTGTTCAACAAGCCCGACGAAGCGGGCAAAGTGTATGTCGGCTACCGGCGCCCGACGCTGGTCGGCAACGACGCGTCGAAAGCGGCGCTGAAGGAAGTCGACGAACTGCTCGCCCGCATCGTGGAGGAGGCTGTCACCTGGTAGGCTGCGGTTTGGTCAGTGCCGGGGCCCGTTTGCACAGAGCCGCGCTGACCGCCCGCCGATTTGACACTCCCCGCCCGGGGCCGAGATAATCGCGCCTCCCGCAAATCCGCGCGACGCCCTCTCGCGCCCGCTGCATGGGCCGTTAGCTCAGTCGGTAGAGCATCTGACTTTTAATCAGGTGGTCGCAGGTTCGATTCCTGCACGGCCCACCAATGAATCCATGAAAGGCCGTGTAAGTATGACGGTGACCTCAGGCAAGTCGATTCATTAACAGCCCGAGTCCGGGCACAGGCTTGGCCGGCCCCGTCGGTGCTCTCACTTGATGTAAATCAATAACCTTCCTGATCTAGCCCTATGCATCAGCTCATTGTGGATATGGCAGTGGCTCTTTGTGTATAGGGCGGTTCGGCGTTTGATCTGGGTCAGGGTGTGGTGCCACTGAAAGGAGAAAAATACTTATTCAGATAAGAACCCGAGGTCCCGTATGGAAGGCTCATCTCCAGCGGTGGAGGAACCCCGGTTCGAGGTCACCACCTCGCGGCAGTTCACGGTCTGGATGGCCGAGCAGAAGGTCTCTCTAGCCTTTACCACCTACCAGGCCGGTAAGGTCTTTTTCTTAGGCCTCAAGCCCGACGGCCGGCTGGATATCTTCAACCGCACGTTTGCCCGCTGCATGGGACTGTGTGTGACGTCCCAGACCCTGTGGTTGAGCAGCCTGTATCAGCTGTGGCAGTTCGAGAATGCCCTGGAGCCCAATCAGACCTATCAAGGCTATGACCGGCTGTATGTGCCGCAACTGGCCTACACCACCGGGGATCTGGACATCCACGACGTCGCCATAGACAAGGAAAACCGTCCCATCTTTGTAAACACCCTGTTCAGCTGCCTGGCGACGGTGAGTGAACAGTACAGCTTCAAGCCCACCTGGCAACCCCCGTTCATATCCAAGCTGGCGGCCGAGGACCGCTGTCATCTGAACGGCCTGGCGATGGCAAATGGCCAACCGAAATACGTCACGGCGGTGAGTCAGAGTGATGTGGCCGACGGCTGGCGGGAACATCGTCAGGACGGGGGCATCGTGATGGATGTCGATACCAATCACCTCGTCCTCGATGGTTTATCCATGCCCCATTCTCCCCGCCTGCACCAGGGCAGGCTGTGGTTATTGGATTCTGGGAATGGGGATTTTGGCTATGTGGATCAAACCACATCGACGTTTGAGCCCATCGCCTTCATTCCGGGCTATGGAAGAGGCCTGAGTTTCATCAACGATTTTGCCGTCGTTGGGCTTTCCAAGGCGCGCAAGAACCGGACCTCCTCCAGACTCAATCTCGACGAGAACCTCAAAGCCAAGAACGCCGAGGCCCGTTGCGGCCTGTACGTCATCGATCTCTACACCGGCGATGCGGTGCACTGGCTGCGCATCGAAGGAATAGTCGATGAGCTTTATGACGTGGCCATCCTGCCCGATATCCAGCGGCCCATGGCGATCGGACTCAAGACCGACGAAATCCGGCGGGTGCTGAGTATGGCCCCAGGCGATTGAAGACATTGCAGAGAGGTATGCAGCAATGACCAAGAAAATATTGAGAGGCCGGAAACTGAACCAAGAAGCCACTTTTCGCAGATGCAAACTCACCCATGCGGTACACAAAGCGTTGCTGCCCCCCTCCACAGGACTGAGTCTAGCTGGTGGAATCGTGATAGGCGCAGCCTGCAATTTAGCGTATCCCTCACAAGCAGCGGCACAAGCCTTAGAAGTAATCGATTTGTCAAACTTAAACGGCAGAAATGGCTTCGTTATCGATGCGACGCCAGGAAACTTCCAGGCCTTAAGCAAAGCGGGAGATATGAACGGTGATGGATTGAAGGATATCGTCATAGGGAATGACTCTGGCAACGCGAGTTACATATTCTTTGGACAGCCAACGACAGAAGCAACCCGGAGTGTCTCAGATTTAGATGGTTCAAACGGATTTGTCGTACAAGGTTTTGACACGCCAGAGCGCAACTTTGGTCTCGGTGAAAACGTTGGCGGGGGCGGGGACGTGAACGGTGATGGCTTGGATGATGTTGTCCTAGGGGCGCGCATTTTCTATTCGGAGGGCTCGCTACGCGGCGGCCAGAGTTATGTTGTGTTCGGCCCAGGGGAGCAACTTACCGGATCGTCTATTAACGTCGCGGATCTCGATGGGCAGAATGGCTTGGAGGTTAGAGGGGTACCCACGTGCTGCTTCCCCATTAGCCAGGGAGCAAATGTCATTGGAGACGTCAATGGCGATGGAGTTGAAGATTTCAGTGTTGGCAACTTTAGCGGAAGTCCTGATGGTATTGAACGTGCCGGGCGTGCTTTCGTGGTTTTTGGCCGAGAGAATACTCCGTTCCCCCCGACTCTGGAACTTTCGAGTCTTAATGGTGAGAACGGTTTCGCAATCTACGGAACCCAACCCCTAGGGTCTTTGGGAGTTAGTACTACAGGTTTAGGGGACATCAATGGAGACGGTATAGATGACATGGCCGTTGGCGCCCCCGACGTTCCTGATCGCTCCACCACGATCGGAGAAGCTTATATCATTTTTGGCCGCGATTTTTCTCAAGGGCCGGCTTTCCCTCCTGTCATACGACCTAATGATTTGGACGGCAAGAATGGGTTCGCGATAAGAGGGGCAATATCTTCACGTCTGGGGTTTGCACTGGGAGATGTTGGAGACATTAATGGAGATGGCATATCCGACGTATTGGTTGGTGCGTATACGGCATCGCGGAGTTATGTCGTATTCGGGCAAGATACAGCCGAGGTCGGTGATTTTCCGGCCTTAATTGAGGTATCGGAACTTGATGGCACAAATGGGTTCGAGCTTATCTTTCCGGGTAACTTTGGGTGGTCGGTCGACGGTGCGGGCGATTTCAATGGAGATCGTATCGACGATGCAATCATCGGTGCTCCGGAATATGGAAACTTCGGGGTGTCTTTGGTTCTATTCGGGCGAAACTCTTCGACCGGCTCGACATTCCCGAAAAGTATTGACGTCGGAACACTAGAATCGAGCGATGGCGTGCTGCTTCGAGGGGCTGCTTTCCCGGGGACGCCGAGGGGTGGCAGCGCGGGGTATTCGGTTGCGGGACTTGCTGACGTCAATGGTGATTCGGTCGATGATGTGGCGGTAGGTGACCGAGACTTCGGGAGGACGTATGTCGTTTTCGGAAGAAGCGCCGAAGCTCCGCCCCTCATCCGCTGTCCCGGCGACATCAACGGAGATAATCAGCAGGACTTTGCGGTGTTAACCCAAGGCTCACTCACCGCGACGGTGAAGGACATTACCGGTGCCTTAGTCAGCACGGTGGAGTTTGATGGGAATCTCGTTCCGGTGGACATGGAAGTCATGGAAGATATCAACAGTAATGATGCCCCGGAACTGGTGGTTTTAGGCGAGGGCTCCGTCAAGGCCGAGGTGCGGGATAGCCTGACTGGAGAATTACTGGGGTCGGTGGACTTCGATCCCAATCTCACGCCCATCGATCTGGAGCTGGTGGGGGATCAGAGCGGGAATGCGATCCCCGAACTGGCGCATCTGGGCCAGGGCTCGGCCCAGGTCGAGGTCAAGGACCCGTTGACCGGGGAGCTGATCCAGACCGTCACCTTCAACGGTCAGCGCATTCCGGTGGATCTGTCGGTGTCTGCCAATACCGGGATTCATCTGGCGGTCTTGGGCGATCATCCCGATCCCGATAGAGCCGACCAGGTGGAGATCCGGGATCTGGCCAGCGGGGATCTGCTCAGTCGGATTGGCTATGGCAAGGGCTGGCAGGTGAAACAGCTCGAACTGTTGGCGGACAGCAACGGAAACGGATCGAAGGAAGCCGCGGTATTGCGGGTACACCCGACGACCGATGCGGTCAATGTTCTGATCAAGGACACCGGGACCGGCAGGAAGGTCAGCCGGTTGGGGTTTGATCCGCAGTATCCGCCGCTCAAGATGGTCATCCTTTCGGACCTCAACGGCAACGGCTCGGACGAGGTGGTGGTGTTGGGTCCGAAGGCCGGGGGTGGCAATCAGAAGGCGGTCGTCAAGGACGGCAAGACCAATGAACTGATTCGTCGACTTTTCTTCAACAAGACCTTTGTCGCCCAGGACATGGATGTGTGTCCGGACATCAATGGCAATGGGGCTCAGGAACTCGTGATGCTCGGCAAACGGGAGTCTGACGGCAAGCTCAAGGCGTTTATCAAGGATGCCAGGACCGGCGAGTTGATCGGACGGATCAACTTCTAGCGTAAGGAGGAGGGCATAACGGAATAGACAGGAGGTGCAAGATGAAAACGATTAAATACATTAATGCACTATTTGGGGTGTTTGGGATCCTTGGCTCATCCCAGGTGTGCAGCCAAACGGTGTTATTTGAAGACCATTTCGACGGACCTGAGATATCGCCCGAGTGGGTGTCAATCAGACCTAGCCAGTGGATAGAAAACGGATGGATGCATAGCATGGATACGGGAGTAGGAAGGGATTCAGCCATCGTCACACACGATAGCGACATCAGTTGGACGGACTACACATTTACGGTTGATGCTGATGGCCTCCTGAGCATGGGAGGGCTAGTTGAAGATTATAGGATTGTATTCCGAACCCAAGACAGCAAGCCCGGAGGACCATGGTGGATTAATGGTTACCATTACCTACTCGGCATTGCGGGACCACTCCACACTAATGGTCCGGCGATTGATTTGAATAAATGCACACCCGGCTTAGACCGGCCGGTGTGCGTTGTACTGTCGCGTTCACAGCCTCCAAACGTCCCAATCACAAGTGACCCGCAAAACGTCAAGATATCGGTCGTTGGTCCACGTATCCAAATTTGGGTCGACGGTGAAAAGACGATTGATGTGGTCGATTCCGACCCGATTCTGTACGGTGGTATTGGCTTAGGTGCCGTGTGGGAGTCTGAGGCTCGTTTTGACAATGTTGTGGTAACCGCTGAGGGTGCAAGAAACGAGTACATCGATCTCACCCAACTCCCCGACATCAGCGGCAACAGTTTTCCGGAGACGGCGGCGCTAAGGCGGTTGGCGAACGGCCATCCTCAGGTCATGATCAAGGACAGCGAGACTAGCCAACGTATCAACTTCATCGGGTTCTTCGGCCCGAGATGGGATCCCAAGGGTGTGGATACCGTGGATGCCAATGGCGACAACATGCCCGATCTGGCGGTGCTGGCGGTCAACGAGCCTCGGGGCCGGATCGTGGTGGAGGTGCGGGATGCCAAGACCGGCGCCTTGATTATCCGGATTGGATTCTTTAGCCCTGATTGGGAAGCCAAGAACCTGACCGTGGACGATGCCGACAACAACGGGGTGCCGGACATCTCGGTATTGGCGGTGCATAAGACCAAAGGCAATGTCGCCGTGGAGATTCGGGACGCGGCAACCGGGAACAAGATCAAGCGGATGGGATTTCCGAAATAATCGGAAAGTCTTCAAGCACTTCTCTAGCCGCCCTGCGGGGCGGTTATTTGTTTCGGGGTCTCAATTCATCCGTACGAAAACCCATCCGCGCGTGTGTAGTACACAATCCGAATCGAGCAGTTGTGGGAATCGCAGGGTTTGGTAGGAATGATTAAGGGCCGACATCGAAAATCACCTATTTCAGGGGTATTTTAGGGGTTAAATAATGACAAAATCCCGCACGGCCCACCAATGAACTCGACGACTTACGTTACCCCGGCTCATGTCGCGAATGTATGTCGGTGTGACACCTAGAGTTTAGGCTTACGTATTCGGAACTCGGTGCCCGACGGCCTGTTTGACTTTGTGAAATCCAAGGACAGAGGGCTGTGTTCCAATTTCACCGGAACTGGTAGCAGGTAGGTGTTCATCTTGGTCGCTTCTTCCTGAACCACCGTAAGGGTCACGCGCAGATGATGAAAACCTGGTTGAGAAGGTTTAACCGTAAACATGAACTTGCCTTTCGGCACTTCAGCCTCGCCGCTGAAATCCACTAAGCCCAGACCATGACTGGGGACCACCGTGAACTCGGCTCGGTTGTAAGGCTCCCGAGGCCAGAAAGACAACATTACCTCCGTATCCCTGCCCACTGCTCGATCGTCCGCGACTTTATACATCATTTGCACCGGGATGGGTTCCTGTTCGCCTAGGGCCTCGACCATCGAATAGAACATTCCCCATTCCGTATGCTTCGCCGGATCGTCGCACGACCATGCCGCCAACGGCACAAACAAGGCAAGAAATCCTATTAGACGCATCCACATTCCCCCATTTTACGTAGCGGAGTCGGCGCACACCAGGCAACAGTCCGCCGGCAAATTATCTCTGACACAATTATGTTATATAGTAGCATTTAACGAGGATTTCGAGGAATGTGGGATGAACTCTCACCAAAAATGGGCAAGTGAAAACCATAATAGACCGATACGAAGAAAACTATACCTTAGCCCGTCCAGTATCGGATTAACGTTGGGTCTCGGATTAAGTGCTGCATGCGGCACAGCCGCCGTTGCAGAAACCAGGCACCATGGCAGCCACGAACACGGCTCAGCAGTACTGAATGCCGCTACCGCTGATACGACTTTGTCGGTCGAGTACATCACACCTGCAGCCAATATTGTTGGTTTTGAGCATGCACCATCGACCGAGGAACAAGAACGTGCAGTGCATGAGGCGGTTGAATTGTTGGAAAGTGGCAAGATGCTGAGCTTACCCGCAGAAGCAGAGTGCAACCTTACCCGTGCTGAGGTTGAGCACGAAGCCGAGGGTGATGAACATCACGATGCCGAGGGCGATGAGCACGAAAAGCATGCCAAGGAGGAGCTCGACGAGCATGAGGAGCATGGAGAAGACGAAGGGGCCCACTCCGAGTTTCACGTCGAGTATGAATATCGATGTGAGAACATCGGCGCTTTGGCACATATCGACGTCGAACTGTTTAAGCATTTTCCGGGGAACGAGAAGATTACGACACAAGTCATTACGGCGAACGGGCAGAAAGGTGTGGAACTGACACCGAGCTCCACTCGACTTGTTTTGCCCTGATCCTACTTGCCTTGATCCAGCGCTGATGCCAGGACCCATTATAGAGGCGCATAGCCTCGTTTTTGGCTGGCGACAGAATCAGTCCCTTGTATTGTCGATAGAAGCGTTCTCGGTCAATCATGAGGAACGTGTATTTATTAAAGGCCCCAGCGGCAGCGGAAAGAGCACTTTATTGAGCCTGATCGGTGGGGTTATCCAGCCGCAGAGCGGCAGTATCAGTATCCTCGATCAGCCTTTGGTCGCAATGACCCAAGGAGAACGGGATCGCTTTCGTGCCGATCACATCGGCTTCGTGTTTCAGATGTTCAACCTCATCCCCTATCTCAGTGTGATTGAGAACGTCACTCTACCTTGCCGCTTTTCCGAAAAACGGCGTAAGCGCCAAGCGGCGCGAAATGGCTTGGAGTCGGAGGCCATACGTATCCTGAGTCATTTGGGAATTGGCGATGAGGGATTGATCGACAAACCTGTGACGGACCTAAGTGTCGGTCAACAACAGCGGGTCGCCGTTGCCCGTGCAATTCTCGGTGCCCCCGAGATCATCGTCGCAGACGAACCCACCTCCGCTCTGGACGCGGATTTGAGAGAAGCGTTCATAAAACTGCTGATGCAAGAGTGCGAGGAAAACAACACCACACTGTTGTTCGTTAGCCATGATGGTGGATTAGCGCGCTACTTCGATCGTGTAGTGGATTTACAGAAGATCAATCGAGTGCATTGAGTAAGGATATGGCTGTTCTCACCCTTGCCTGGAAGAGTCTTTTAAACCGGAGATTCACTGCATTCTTGACGATCGGATCTATTGCGTTCAGTGTGATGCTGCTCATTGGCGTTGAACGACTTCGTACTGAGGCCAAGAGTGGATTTGCCAATACTATCTCTGGGGCCGACTTGATTGTTGGAGCACGCAGTGGTTCTATCCAGCTGCTCTTGTACTCAGTGTTTCGAATCGGCAACGCCACCAACAATATTTCATGGGAAAGTTATCAGGATATTGCTCGACACAAAGCTGTCGAGTGGTCCGTACCGATTTCTCTGGGTGACTCGCACCGGGGCTTTCGCGTCATGGGAACCGATCACGCCTACTTCGAGCACTACAAATACGCCCGCAACCGAAGTCTAAGTTTTGAGCAAGGTCAACCTTTTGAAGATCTTTATGACACCGTCATAGGATCTGAGGTGGCCCGGCAACTGGGGTATGAATTAGGGGAGACAATCGTCATCGCTCACGGTGCTGGAAAAGTCAGTTTTCACGAACATGCGGACAAACCGTTCAAAGTAGTTGGGATTTTGGCACCTACAGGTACCCCTGTGGATCAAACCGTTCATATCAGCCTCGCCGGTATTGAGGCCATTCATATCGATTGGCAATCAGGCGCACCCCCGTCCGGTCTTACTGTATCAGCAGAGCACGCCAGGGCGATGGATTTATCACCCAAGGTAATCACCGCATTCCTGTTGGGCCTTAAATCGAAGATAGCCACATTTAAGATGCAGCGTGACATCAATGAATACAAAGAGGAGCCCCTGCTGGCGATCATTCCGGGTGTAGCGCTAACCGAGCTGTGGGGCGTGATGAACATGGCCGAACAGGTATTGCTGGTGGTTTCTGTTTTTGTGGTATTGGTTGGATTGAGCGGTATGCTGGTGGCATTATTGACGAGCTTGAATGAGCGTCGCCGAGAGATGGCGGTCCTGCGCTCAGTTGGTGCCCAGCAGAAACACATCTTCACATTGATGGTCAGCGAAGCTTGCGTGCTAACCTTGATTGGAATCGGCGCGGGATTGGCGCTGCTATACATCTTGATGGCGATATCACAACCAGTCATCCAAGATCAGTTGGGTGTTTATATAGGTCTCGGTCCGCCGAGCGGGTATGAACTGATCTTGTTGGGGCTCGTCTTATTGGCAGGGACGTTCGTAGGCTGTATCCCGGCCTATAGAGCGTATCGGAACTCCCTGGCCGACGGTCTCACCATTCGTATCTGAACTTCAGAATCGTGAAATGTCTACATATTCGCTGCTAACAATACAGTAAAATCGCTACATGCGCCGTTGAGAGGTATACATGGATAAGCTTGCAATAAGCAGTGTGAAAGTACTGGGCGTCGTTTTGTGCCTGCTATACTTTGCACCAGTCGCCGCTGTGGACGTCCGAGAAATTGGCTGGCAGGACCTGGTTCCGCCGCGCAATTTTGATGATCCGCTTGAGGCCCTGACAGAGGAACAACTCCTTGATCTGCGCATGGTTGTATACAACCGGAGATTGTACAAATCGGACCCGTCTGACGAGGAAATAATCGAGAAAGCTGAGGCGCTTGAAAAAAAACTCGACCAACAAGGAATTGACGTAGACGGACTTCTCGCACGGCGGGAAGAGATCGTGGAAAAAAGACAGGCTCAGGAGAATGCTGTTGTCAAGGAACTCGATGGGGTGCTTATCCGCATGCCGGGCTACGTGCTGCCCGTCGAGTTTGACGGACAAAATGTTATTGAATTTTTTCTCGTTCCCTATGTTGGCGCGTGTATTCACGTGCCTCCACCGCCGCCCAATCAGATGGTGCACGTTCAAACCGATAACCCTATTGAAGTAAGAGGGTTGTACGATCCCGTCTGGGTGACGGGGACGATGTCGACCGCGGGTAAGACCAATCCCTGGACTTCTTTTGATGGAGTTCTGGAGATTTCGGCAGGCTATAGCATGCAAGCAGACGGAGTCGAACCTTATGAGTAACAAGGGCCGGCCATTCAACGGTTGATAAAGATTTACCAAGCGCTTGCCATTTAATCATTCTCTAAGGTGCTACCCTCGTCGGCCGTCCCCCAACAGCCATGGTGTTCCACTTAATGCGCTGGCCCGAAAGGGGAAGTGTCAGTTTGGGGCGCGTTGGCCGATAAGATACGGGCCAAGGCGAAGCGAAAACGGATACTCGATGCCGTAAGTAGCGGCACCCGCAGGACGACGTTCGTTGCCATAAATACAGGACTGTGCATAACGGCGCTGCACTGATGTCGGATAAATGTCGGATGGAACTTCTTTCACGTGCGCGCTGCTGTACCAAGAAATCTCTTTAGACCGCAACGTCTAAGAGAGCCTTAGGGTTCTTGTGCGCAATTGCTAATAACATACGAGCGGGCCTTGAGGGAACACGGCGCCCTTGTTCCCACTCTTGAAGCGTTCGCACAGAAACACCCAGCAAACTCGCAAATTCGGATTGAGACAGACCGACTCGGGCTTGAGTTTCAGCAATCGGCGGGCAATTGACAATACGACCAATCTCGCCACGTTTTATTTGACGAACACCCTCTAAAATTTCTTTGCCAATGTCTCTGTCTTTCTCGCTCGTCATCTTCTAACTCCTTCCGGATCTGCCGCAACACATGTGCCGGAATATTTTCTGCTACGTTCTTCGGATACAACGTAAGCATCCAGATCACGCCTTGACGAGAACGTAAATAGTAAATGACCCTTAGACCGCCTCGCTTCCCTCGCCCGCTCATCGACCACCGCAATTTCCTTACGCCTCCGGAGTTCGGAATGATCGCCCCGGCCTCGGGGTTCTCGGAGAGCGCTACCTGCAACTGAAGATATTCATCGTCGGAAAAATATTCGCTTACCAAATGGATAAAAACGGGCGTTTCTACGAAGGTAAACACCGGTAAGTTATACGTCAGAGACGGATAGCTGTCTAGTTTCCTAGGATAGCTGTGGTTGATCGAAAACGTAATGAAATCAAGTGGGACGAATATTTAAGAGGCACAGCCGGAAATCGGCACGCTGCGTGGCGGGCGCTGGAAACGAGGCTACGGATGACTCTATTCGGGCACGTAGGAGGAAACTCCGGATACAGACAAGAGCCATCCTCGCGGGCTACCGCGCCAGCGCTCGACCCTACCGGGGATTCGATGTGGGTTCTCTGTCCTCATCACGTCTTCCGAGATGCCAAACTATTTCTTGGAAGGATCTCGGAAGAACAAGATGAGTTCAAGAAAACAAACAACAAATGGTCGAATTCTTAGCTCAAAAGAATCGGTGGACCACTGCACGAAATCGACGACCAGCGAGAGAATGACAAATCAATCGATCATAGATTTCGAGGCACGCTCACTGATCTTCAAGATAGTGCTGTTCAAGCGATGACTGGATCACGACATCGGAATCCTGGTGGCCCGGCGTATCGGGGGCGCGCGGTCGGGTGGCCCTGCCGTCAATGACGAGAGCGATGAACCGGCCGGGTCAAACGCTGAGTTAACCCGGCCAAGTGCCTTAGGGCGTTTTGGGGGTTTCGTAACTGACTTCTTTGTGAAACGATTCCCAGATCGTTTTATACCCCACAAAACCTTCCTCATTCGGTTCCATCTGGCGGGTTTTGAGGTACTGGGATTCACCCTCTGGCACCTTGGGCCGGGTTTTCGTTGGCTCGCTCATCGAATCAACCTCTCTCGTGTCAATGAATTTCGGGACTGCCGCGGCAAATCAGCGGACTACAATCATCTGGATAAAATCATTTTCTCATTTTTCTCATGCGCAATAAATGGGCGCGATACGTCTCGGGCTCCGCGATCTGTACCTGGCCCGAGAAAGGTGGCATCAGCCGTTGGGAATAGGCTCTGATCATGGTGTCGTTCCACGCGCCTTAATCATACTTGCAGTGAATCAACAAGTTCCTGCGCCTGTTGCGCCCGCTCTCGCGCTGTTGCACCGTAACCCGCATACTCTGTGCCGTCGAACAGCTCGGCGAGCCTGTTGAACTCGACGGCGGATGCCTCGGCCATGTCCAGATAATCAGACTCACCAGCAAGGGCGTACATCGCCGATGCCCGATTCGCCGAAACCATCGCCCAGATCAACGGCACCGTATCGATAGTAAGCGCCTTCAAGGCCGCATCGTAAACGGGGATGGAGGCCTCCAAAGAACCGATATCCTCTTCATGTTCACCCAGGGCCTGCATCGCAGCAGCCAGATTATTTTGCGTAATGGCCCACGCAAACGGGTTGTTGTCCGGGCGACGTTCGCCCAGCGCATTGCGGTACGCTACCAGCGACTGCTCCAGAGTGCGGGCGCCTCGGCGATGCGTGCCAAGCTGGCACAACACCGCGCCCACGCTGCAAAGCGCGGCGGCCCAGTCTTCGGGCACCTTCTCCCTCGGCAAGAAGTTCGCTGCCTGCTTGAAGGTCTCCAGGGCCTGCTTCAACATCCGGGTATCATCTTCAAGCTGGCCGATGGTCTGCATCGCGACACCCAGGTTGTATCTGGTCTGCGCCCATTCAAGCGGCATTTCGTCCCGGGTCCGCAGTTCCAGCGCCTGCTCGTAGGACATGGCGGCCTGTTCAAGGAAGTGGACACTGCCGCTGCGCTGACCGATAAAGCCCATGACATCACCGATGTTGTGGTGAATGGCTGAAAGCCCGACCGGATCTTCGTCCCGGTCCGTCATCATCTGCATGCCCTGGAATAGTTCGATGGATTGCTGGAAGACATGGGCCGCCCCCAGGCGCAGTTCCCTGCGATCCGCGGCATCCTGGAGGGTGTCCTGGGAATTCGCCCACTCGATCAGTGTCGGTTTGTCGGGGGCAAGCGCGAAAACCGTGTTTTCAAATCTTTCGATGGCCTGTTCCAGGGCGCCGTGTACCGGCGACTCCGGATCGAGAGCGGCAAGCAGATGACGGCCATTGTTCTGATAGCGCCACTGGAACGACACCCCGAGCCCCGGGGCCAACAGCGTGTCCGCATACAGGTGAGGCAACTCGAAACCTCCGCGATCAGAGCAAATCTAATCGAAAATGCTCTTCACCTTCTGGCCCGGACCGACGATTTCACTGATATCAGGTTCTGCGGCGACCGGACCACCTTGAGCGATTTCATCTTCTGTCGCATCGCGAACACTGAGGATTTCCAACCGGAAAATCACCTCGCGACCGCAGAGAGGGTTATTGCCGTCGATTGTCACGGTCTTGTCGTCAACCCGGGTGACGATAAAGGTCCTCGTATTGCCCTGCTCGCTTTCCATCAAGATGGATGTGCCCACACTCCGGTACTCTTCGGGCACGTTCTCGACCAGGTCTGTGACGACCAGAGATTCGTCCCGTGGGCCAAACAGCTCATTACAGTCGATCGGGACTTCAATAACGTCTCCCGGCAGCTTTCCCTCCAGCTCGGCAGTCACTTGCGGAGCCAGGGCCTCGTTGACCCCATGCACGTAACCGATCGGGAACTCGATCTCGGTCAGGATGCTCTTGGTTTTCGCATCGATGACCTTGTAGGTCAGTTCCACCCATTTACCCGCACTGACCGGGTCTTCCATCGACATCTCGTTCATACTCGAACTCCGGGATTATCGTACCAAAGACGGCCGAGCACATCGTTGAGCGACAAAACACACTCGCTAGAAGATCGAAGCTCCGAAGATCTTGACCTCGCCTTCTTTGTCGTAACCAAGGACCAACCGCCCCAGCCATTCGCCTTCTTTCTTGGTGCTGCGCACCCGGTACAGGACCGTAACATGCTGATTGCGGCGGATCACGCCAAGATAGTCGTAATTTGGATCGAGACTTCTGGCCAACTCGCTTTTCGCAAATTGCTTGCCGACTTCAACTTCGTTGAGCCCAAACAACAGATCATAAGAAAACTTGCGAATGAATTTTCCGTATTCCCCTTCGTTGGAGTACTTGATCAGGTCTTCCCACATCGGATGGGCGATCGCAAGGATTTCATCATCTGATTTCTCGATGATACTCATTCGTGCCTCTGCGTAAGGAAGACGGACTATTCCCGACCGACTCAACTAAAAAATCCAAAGACCGGCTGTTGATCTTCAACAAACCAAGGACCGGCGCGGTCCCGGGGGCTTCTGCTGCTACAGCGCACAAGCCCCCGGCGCGTAGCGATCAGGCCGCTTTTCCCTCGTCCACGTCGACCAGATGATAGCAGGGCGCTTTTTCCATGGTGTATTCGCCGGTCTCAGGATCACGCCGGGAAACCGTCAGCACGTGCCAGTTCTCGTCATCGACTTTCAGAAAGTCGCCACGGTAGTAGTAGCCGGGCCAACGGGTTTCCTTGCGGAACAGAGTGTGTTGAACAACGGCTTCGGAGGCAAGATGACGATGCTTGAGCTCCCATGCACGCAGAAGCTCGTGAATGTTTTCCGCCGCGATCTTCTCGAGGTCTTCTTCCAGAAGCTTGAGTTTTTTTAGACCGATGCTCAGCAACTTCTCGTTGGTCATGTAGTTGACTGTCACACCACCGGCATACTCGTCCATGAGTTTCTGCAGGCGATCCAGCGCCTGACTCGGATTGATGTAGTTCGGGTTGACCGAACCGGCGGTGATCTCGTTGCGGAAAATCCGGTAGGTTTCCAGCGGCTTGTAGATCTCTTCTCTGCGGCGTTCGATCTGCTGCTCGGATACCACGATACCTTCGGCCTTGCCGTCATCGATGTACTTGCACGCCGCTTTCGCAGCCAGACGGCCTTCGGTAAAGGAACCGGAAGAGAACGCGTGCGGCGTACCCCCGACGGCGTCACCCGCACCGAACAACCCCGCGACCGTGGTCATACGGTTGTATCCCCAGAAGTATTCGGGGGGTGAAACGTCTTCCGGACCGGAGCACCAGGCACCGCAACCGGTAGCGTGCGAGCCCATGACATAGGGCTCGGAGGTGGTCAGCTCCGGGTTCTCGTACTTCGGGTCCACGTCGGTGGCCGCCCACAACACGGCCTGACCGACAGTCATGCCGAGGAAGTTGTGCCAGCCGATTTCCTCGAGATGCGGGTCCTGGAAGGCTTCCATGGTGACCATATGTATGGGACCGCGGCCGGCATTGACCTCCTGGATGAAGGCGTGGTTGCGCAGACAGGTCGGGATCGGCCGATGCGTAAGGTGTGAAACCTCCGGGTCCAGATACTCCTTGCCGACTATCTCCTGCAGCGACGGCCACCATTTGGATTCGTACTCTTCGCCGAATCCATTCTGGGTATAGGTCTTCAGATGCAGGAAGTACGCGCCCACCGGACCATAACCGTCCTTGAACCTGGCAAGAACGATGCGGTTTTCCATCTGAGTCATCTTGGCACCGGCGCCGATCAAAAGACCGTACGCCGAACCCGATGACCACGGGGCGTACCAGACACGGCCGGCACCTTCGCCGACCGAGCGCGGTTTGTAGATGTTCGAAGCGCCGCCGGCACCCACAATCACCGTTTTGGACTTGAAGACATGGTAGTTGCCGGTACGCACATTGAAACCGACAGCACCAGCTACGCGGTTGTCCTTGGCCTCGTCCATCAGCAGATGGGTAACACAGATTCGGTTGAACACCTTGTCGGACGACTTCTTGGCGGCGTCCGCGACGATCGGCTTGTAGGATTCGCCGTGGATCATGATCTGCCAACGCCCTTCACGTTGATAGGTGCCCGTCTTCGGGTCTCGCATCAGCGGCAGGCCCCATTCCTCGAACAGGTGCACCGTCGAATCGACGTGACGCGCCATGTCGAACAGCAGGTCTTCGCGAAGCATGCCCATGAGATCGATTCGCGCGTAGCGGACGTGATCTTCCGGGTTGTTCTCCCCGAAACGGGTGCCCATGTAGCAGTTAATCGCGTACAGGCCCTGCGCTACCGCACCGGAGCGGTCGATGTTCGCTTTCTCGGCTATGACGATCTTCTTGCCCTGGCCCCAGTACCTTGCCTCGAAAGCGGCGCCCGTACCACCGAGGCCCGCGCCGCAGACCAGGATATCGATGTTGTCTTCCACCACTGTTTTGTATTTCATCAGTAGTGCACCCCTAGTTTCATCTTGAGCCCATTGGATTCGAGCGTGTGAATGTCGCCGTCATCGAAGCGAATATACTTGGGTTCGTTGAACAGCAGCTGACTGTCGCGCTGCTCCTGGGTGGGTGGCGTGACGTTACGCAGCTCAGGTGTCGCGCTACCCCACGGTTTGGTCGTAATCGGCGCCAGCAGGTCCATGTCTTTCTTGCCGTTGCGAAACTTGATACGCCAGGCTATTACGCCTTTCTCCTCATCGCGCTTTACGCGTACCGAGTGTCCGAGCGGTGCGAAGTCCGCATAGCCTCGAACGTCGATCGCGTGATGCGGGCATGCCTTGACGCAGGAGTAACATTCCCAGCACATGTTGGGTTCGATGTTATAGGCACGGCGGGTGACCGTGTCGATATGCATGATGTCCGACGGGCAGATATCGACGCAGTGACCGCAGCCGTCACAACGAGTCATGTATACGAAAGTTGGCATGGTGATCTCCAGACTCTTGATCGTTAATCAGTAGTGACGAGGGTCGTCGCGTTTGATACCGAGCCCCATGTAGGGCGGATTGGTTCCCATGTGTTCGGGTATATCGGGAAATCTTGCCTGTACGGCAGGATCCGACAGGTCGTAGTCGTCGGGCAGGTTCTCTCTTGAACCATCTGCATGCGTGACTTTCTTCTGGTACGCCGCGGCGGGCTTGAAGAACATATGTGCGAACTTAGACCAGTAGACGGTGCCGAACAGTACGGTCGCGCTTATTACGAACAGTACGAACAAAACCATCGCCAAGCCGGCGGCGCCAGCCTGCTGCGTGAACGACCAAAGCAGTCCGAAGGTGGCCGTCGAGAGCAGGCCGAGGATGAACAGGTCGCCGCGCCCGTTGAGGTTGTACCATTTGATGCCTTCCGATGCGACGTCAACGCGGATGGAGAACCAGAACCAGTAACCGCCGAAGCACAGCATCGCAGCGCTGAGGTGCCATAGCAGGGTGACCAGAGCTGGTGCCGTCTCATCCGGTGTCGAATAGGAGAAGATCAGGATGGCCGTTGTGACGACGAAGATGACGAAGCCGTACATGGTGAAAAGGTGCGAGATGCGGCGGCGGGGGTTGCAGAACTCCGAAGATGTCAATACTTCGTTGGTCAGCGTCTGAATCGCGAGGCCGGCTTTCTCGGCGCCGCCTACCTGCCGCTTGGCGTTTTTCTGCGCTCGCTTCGCGTTTTCGAAGAAGTAGTCAGCGCTCCGCTTGTGCAGCATGTCGAGAACGGTGCCGACGATCACTAGGATGACCATCAGGACCACATAGCCCTGCATCACCGTTGGCGATATCAGCGACGCAAGATCGGCGAACGGGTTGTATAACATTGAGCTGAGTCCTCAGGCGTCGGTTACGTGGCGGAAGTTTAGAGAGGTCTAATAAACGTTGGTATTCAATACTTTTTCTTTGCGCATAAAGCCAGCTAATTCCTGGTAATTTTCAGCGTTTTTAGCCAGTTGCCGTATGCGCAAGGTGCCAGTGGCGAATTAATCATTATGCCGCCACGGGCGTTTGATACAAGCCCCGGCAGACGGAGTAAGGAGGATAACCGCCATACCGCCCGCCAGCAATGCGCTGACGGGCGGCGCGCCGTGTGGAAGGCTCATCTCCAGCGTTGGAGGAGCGCCGGTTCGAGGTCACCGCCTCGCGGCAGCTTGCGGTCCGCAAGGCCTCGGGAGCCTATGTCCCAGTCACCTGCTGGGCGGTGGCGTTGTGCGAGGAGTCACATTGTAATTCGTTCCAGATCCTTCACGTATTGGCTCCGCGGCGGTCGGAACAGAGGTCCACGCGCGCCACCGAGGCCGTGCGTGACCGTGGGTTCTCGTCCGCTGCGGCCGCATCCACCGCTGACGACGCCGCGATCCTGACGCATCGTGAGGCCGAGGTCCTCAAGTTGCTGGCTGGGGGTCGGACCACCCATGAGGTCGCCGCCGCGCTGTCGATGAGCGTCAATACCATCCGCACACACACGCAGAATGTCCTGCGCAAGCTGAATACCCGCACGCCTACGGGCCGCTGCCGCGGCTCGCGGTCAGCAGCGCGCCAGACCAGTCAATTGCTAATTTGTTCGTTTTGGACAAAAAAGATTGGCAACCACTTCAAATTTCAACCAGAGCTGGAACGCCTTCGCTGCATCGTTATGCGTTGTGAGGCGATTCTTGCAACGGACGCTCCGGTAAGTCCATTGACTTAAATACTTCTACATTTCAGCGTCTCGTACTCATGATCCATTGGTCGTAGGGTCGATCCCCGCACGGCTCACTAGAAATCGAGTCCGCGTCTCTTCGATTACCGCGAGTCTTCGTATATCCTTCATAACCGTTCGTTTAGCCCGCCCGGCATGCGTCACGAATGCGCCTAAACACCAAAGGTAAGGAGGGAGTATGAAGTTGACGACGGTTTCCGCAACATTTGCGATGCTCGCCATAGGCATCGCCCCTACTCCGATATCCGCTGCAACGCCCAACATCCTGGTAATATGGGGTGACGATGTCGGCATGTGGAACATCAGCGCCTATCATCGGGGAATGATGGGTGGCTCGACCCCCAACATCGACCGCATCGCCGGGGAGGGCATGATCTTCATGGATCACTACGCGCATGCATCCTGCACGGCCGGAAGAGCTGCCTTCATCCTCGGCCAGTATCCGATGCGGACCGGTCTCAGCACCGTGGGGCTTCCCGGCGCAGAAGAAGGCATCCAGGACAAGGACCCCACCCTTGCACGGATGCTGAAAGATGAAGGTTACGTGACCGGTCAGTTCGGCAAGAACCATCTCGGCGACCGGGACGAGCACCTGCCCACCGCCCACGGGTTCGACGAGTTCTTCGGCATTCTCTACCACCTAAACGCCGGCGAGTATCCCGAGCAGTATGACTTTCCGAAGGACGAAGCCATTCAGGAACAATTCGGCCTGAAACAGCGCGGCGTCATTCACTCGAAGGCGCTGCCCGACGGCTCGCAGGAGATCAAGGATCTCGGTCCCTGGGGACGGGAGCGCCAACGGAATCTCGATCAGGAGGTGCTGGTGGAGTCGAAGCGCTTCATCACCGATGCGGTCGAATCGAAAAAACCGTTCTTCGTCTGGCACAACACCACACGGATGCACTATCGCACCAACCTCAACGAAGAGTACAAGGGAAAAAGTGGCTACGGCATCTTCGCCGATGGAATGATGGAATTGGACGACGACGTGGGCGAACTTCTCGACCTGATCGAAGAACTCGGGGTGGCGGACAACACGATTGTCATGTTCTCCACCGACAATGGCGCGCCTTCCAACTCATGGCCTGACGGCGGCAACCATCCCTTCCATGGAGAGAAAGGCGCAGGTGGCTGGGAGGGCGGTTTTCGGGTGCCGATGCTGGTCAAGTGGCAGGGCAAGATTCCGGCCGGCACCCACACCGGTGAGTTCATGACCATGGAAGACTGGATGCCCACTCTGATGTCGTGGGTGGGCGAGAAGAACATCAAGAAGCAACTCCTCGCCGGAAAAGAAATCGGCGGCAAGACCTATAAGGTCCACCTTGACGGTTACGACCAGAGCGACATTCTCCTGAATCAGGGAAGGACGCAACGCAAGGACTTTTACTATTTCACTGAGGCCACATTTCATGGTCTGCGCTACGGCGACTGGAAGCTTCTGTTCGTCGATCAGGAGGACTGGTTCCGGGCCGAGCAGGTACCGCTGTCAACGCCGTTCATCATCAATCTCAAGCTCGATCCCTTCGAGCGACTCATTCATGGCCGCGGCTACGACGAGTGGGCGGAGAACCGTAGCTGGGTCTTTGGCCCGGCCGGCGCGCAGATCGCTAGGTTCGTCGCGTCCTTCAAGGAGTACCCGCCCAGCCAGAAAAGCATGTCTGTCCAGGTTGATGATGTCAGCAAGTTCATCAATGCCCAAGTGCCTTCGCGTTAGTCGCACGCCATCAATCTGCACGACTTCTAATCATGAAAACGCTCAGCGCCGCGTTGGCTGTGCCAACCTCACTCCAAGTCTCCTCGTCGGACTGATGGGCACAGGACGCCACCACGCCTTCGCTCTGCGCAGAGGCATATCGGGAGTTGGCGACTGCCAGCAAGCACACGGCCGCGAAAACAACTCCGTAACACCTTTGAGTGACGTGACCCACGATGGCCTCTCGCGTTATTGGCGGGGTTCGGCAGTACCTGTGCAACATCCGTCGTTGGGAAGAGGGTCCCACCTCTGTCAGACGAGCCGATCTCAATGAGCATCACGTGACGCTGAGCAACCCCCTTCATGAAGACCGTTTGTAGGGGTCGTTTTGTTTTTTCTACAACTAAATAGTTGGAACAAGGTATGACAATTGAGTTCATGAAGTCCTAAAGAGGAGATGTCGCGATGGTGAAAACGATGAAACTGCCCGCCTTATGTGTGGCAATGCTTTTTAATTACTTGCTTCCAAACACTGTATACGCTCAGTGCGTCGGAGATATTATCGGTAAGTGGCAACAAACACAGGTAGAATTTGAAGGAAATAAGATCAATGATGACAGCCAATCGTGGGAGTTCATGGAAAACGGCACAGTTCGATTTGTGAAAACGACACCCGAGATTGATGTAACAGGTGATTACGAGTGTAAGGAAGACATCATCTATATGAAAGGCAGTAAACCCGGCAGGTTGAAGATCCTTGAACATGACGGGGAAGTGATGGCGTGGGAATCGCTGGATCATGGCCCAGGCATTACCCACGTACAAAGGGTGAAATAACGAATGGACTGCGTCGCGCGCTCCTAGGGCCGATCAAATAGGCAGTACATGTAGTTTCGTCGTGTCTCGGTTGGTAATGTCGTCATGGAAAACATCTTGCTTTGTAAAGAAACGGATGGCTTGTTTAATTCGTACGTTTCCCATCCTGTGCCACGCTGAGACGTTACACTCTAACAAGCCCACATACCTGCGAAAGTCAGTTGCCGTAAACCGCGAAACCTTAGGTCTTGCACTCTAGGGCGTGCTCGGCGTCGGCGGCGGTTTAGGGCAAAGGTTCATGAAGACGCAGGCCCGCTCAAGCACTTTATCCATAGTGTCCCAAATCCAGGCGACGAAATGGAGCGTTTGCTTGATCGCGTCCCAGACCGACGGCGGCATCAACGCCATCAAACTTTGAAGCGCGGCACCGACGTTCCCTTGTTTGAGTGCGTCGAGGGCCGCCTCGAACGCAGTCTGCACGGCTGACAGATCAGTGCCGGTCGTCGGCAAGGGAATGCCCGCGAAAGCCAGCGCCGTATGAATGATGGCTCGAACCGCGGCCTTACAGAGCTTGCAACTAAGTTTTCGGCGGGTCGCGGCGATGCCGCGGCGAATTCGCCCGACCAGCAAGCTTACCACTGCTCCCGCTGTTAGCTGAACTGAAATCCCGATCGCCCCAAAGTTCTGATCGGCATCATATGCGAACCCACGGTGCGGACCGTTGCTTAGCGCATCGTCCGGTTGGAAACCGTCGCCGGTGAATTTAGCATCGCCGCTTATCACGGTGGCGATGGTGAAGGCGTCAGTCTCGTTGTCATCATTAACAAACCCTATGAATTCCTGGCCGCCTTCTTCATCGGCTGCAATCGTATATTCAATGATTTCGATACCGTCCTGCCTATATGCGTCGGATTCGATTGAAAGTGTCATTTATTTCGCTTCCCTGGGTTAGCCGCTAGGGGCAACTACTTTGTTTCCAAACTGATGACTTAGTTACATGCTGCGCCGACAGGAACGCAACTCAGACAACCGCCCGGTATCGGGTCACAGCATTGTTGATCCGCCGGGCATTGCCCGGGCGGGGTCGGCATATGTATAGGTCTTGGTACCCCGCAGCTCCATCCCAATTCCCGGAATTGCAAAATCCTATTCCGCATTCTGGAATTAGCAGTGTTGCCAGCAATAGAGGTAAGTATGGCTGGGACCCAGGGACGCGGAAATTCACTTAGATCGCAAAGAAACTCGATCTGTATTTGATTCATGGAGTGCTTGTGTCCTTCCAATTCACCGTATTTATAATCATCGAGGTGGTGGAATAACCAATCATCTGAGCACTTACTGTTCGCGCAATTACTCCATGTGTTATTGGTCTGGTGTGACCATTTGTAATAGATGACGTGCGTTGACTCGTGCACCATATTCCCCGCTCGGCTAGCGGCATTTAGATCAAATCCCCGACACTTCATTTCGACCCTGTCGGTCCGCCAGAAGCCGTCAAACGCCGTAGCGACTTGGTCGCTCTTATCTTTCGGTTCATAGCGGTACTTGTGGCGGAGACCAGAGGCCCAAGTATAATAGTCCTTGTTGCTGTGCCAGGGACCAAGGGAACCATCGTTGAGGCCGTAGGTCAGTAAATAGGCGGAATTCATCATCTTGGGAAACCCGGCCGAGGGATCGCATTCGTTCCATCCCCAGCCTTCATCCCAGTGCTTTTTGGGTAGATTGAACGCGGTCTGAAACCAGTCCCTAAAGGCTGGCCAGCAGGTATGGACATTCCATAGATCTTGCCCCGCAACTGAAATACTTCGATTACAAACAGCACTAACCCCTTGTGGGAGAAGACAAATGAGCACGATTAGGCAGCAACGGAACTTCATAGAAATCGCCTTGAATGCGTAGGACACACGATTCAGCATGACGTCGCGATTATCGGGGGCCCGGCGTCTTTCCCCATTTTTCCCGCCAAGCCCTTAGCCGCGTGTTGAACTCTTGGCGATCTACGCCGAAATGGAATCGAGGTTGTTCGATAAACATGTGTAGATCCTGTGGCAGCAAGGCGTATAGTCGTTTTGCCTCCTCCTGACTGTCATTACTGTTCCACATATATGAATCTATCGCCGCAATTCTGACTGCGGTCGATTCGTGTCGCAGCATGATATCAATGGCGGCATTCCTGGATTCCGTTGTTCGTAGGTAGGAAACACCATGGACACACTTCACCCGCAGAATTTCTTCTAAATCCCGCGTGCTCAGCCCCTCAATTAACGGCTGTCCCTCCGGTAACGGTTCCCAGATCGCAGCTTGCAGAAATGGCAAGGCATCGGTCCGTTGTAATTCTCCGATGAACTCAAGCGTCCTCAGACGATGGGCGTATTCTGTTTTGGGGAGGGTCTCGTAATACTTAACTAAAGAAGAAACTATGTGAGGCTGATCTTTCAAAATTGCCACGGACGCTACGACTTGCTGCACTTGGCCTACCCTTACTCCATAGAATTGCGGCATGAAACGCTCAATAAACTTCTGTATTCGAGATTCAGCCGCGTTTCTTGGTAGACCCCGAGCAAGCTCTAAGAGGTCGGTTTGATATTCAGGAATCGTCGCTTGGTCCAAGACAGGCGGCTCTGGAATCGGGGCGAGATCGTCCTGCGATAGCGGTCGTCCGGACGTGCACCCGACCACCAAGACGATCAATAGGCATAAGATATTCAGCCCCGAATGACATCGACCTAGTTCGATCACTTTCGTTCCCTAGAGTCGTTCCTCACCTTTTATCAAACGTGTCACTCATCCCGCGGACGACACCAAAAATTCAGAAGGATAAGTGGGACAGAACCGTTAGGGCAACGCGATAGAACATAGCGATCCTCCTCGTCATACCCTTCACAATCGCGGAGAAGTCTACGCTCGCCGGGTGGCGGGAACAACTCGTATAAACGTTGTTGCTGGCGGTTACAGGGTCCTTTGAGGGCTGCCAATTAGGCTGAAGATCCGAAACTTAGCCACGAAACGGAAACAATGATTGAGCTCGCATCGACTCAAAAATCGACGAACGGTCAGAATCAGTATACCGCTACAAACAAGCGGCTGATTGGGATTCCGTTCGACCAAACGATCTTCTAGGGCAACCGCACCGTTGATATCCGGTGAACAGCTCATATCCTGCTGTGATTTGGACCCGCAGCGAACGTGATGCGGCGTTTGACACGCATACGACACCCTCCTCGTGCTTCCTGGTAGGAAAAGCCTAAAACGGGAGTCTGACGGCAACCTTAAGGCCTTTATCAAGGATGCGAAGACCGGAGAGTTACTCGGACGGATCAATTTCTAGCGTAAAGAGGTGATCCCCGAGCGTCAGTTTGGACAGCTGCTAGACTGCCTCTCTGCAGCGGGCGGCGAGGTGACACGATTGTGAAGAAGACATCATCTACATGAAAGGCAGTAAACCCGGCAGGTTGAAGATCCTTGAACATGACGGGGAAGTGATGGCGTGGGAATCGCTGGATCATGGCCCAGGCATTACCCACGTACAAAGGGTGAAATAACGAATGGACTGCGTCGCGCGCTCCCGGTATATGTGCGCTTGATCTCGGAGGCGTCCTTTATCGAGATTGCGTAAAGCTAATCGTAAACTCCGTCCATCCTGGCGGGCACTCGTCCGCGTCCACTTGAAATGTCCGGCCTTCTGGGTTTCTACAGGCAAGCTCTGGCCAGCGAACGCCCTTAGGAACAACGGTCCAGCCGGGTGGACACGCGTCCTGAAAGAGATCATAAAATTGTTGATTTGCATTTAAAACTGACCCACTTTGGGTAGGTATTTGCATTTAATTTTGACCCACGTGTAAACCCGACTCCTGCTGATTGTGCGGGAGATATGAGGAGTGATAGACGTGGCGTTAGTCAGTGTGATTCGGCGCTGGTATTTTCGTGAAGGTTTATCGATTCGCGAGATCACCCGGCGCACGCAACTCTCCCGGAACACGATTCGTAAGTATTTGAAGGACGGGCAACTGGAGCCGAAGTATCCGCGGCGCAAGAGTCCGAGCAAGCTGGATCCGTACGCGGAGGTGCTGGCGTCGTGGCTGGAGCGGGAGTCGACGCGGGGCCGCAAGCATCGGCGGAACCTGAGGCAACTGTATGGCGATCTGGTGGCTTTGGGGTATCGGGGTTCGTACGACCGGGTTTGTGCCTTTGCCCGGTTGTGGCGGCAGCAGCAACAGGAGGCTGCCCGTACGAGCCGGGGCACGTATGTGCCCTTGGTGTTCGCGCCTGGAGAGGCGTTCCAGTTTGACTGGAGCGAGGACTGGGCGGTCATCGGTGGGGAACGGATGAAGCTTTCGGTGGCGCAGTTCAAGCTCTGTCACAGCCGGGCGTTTGTGTTGCGGGCGTATCCGTCGATGACCCACGAGATGTTGTTCGATGCGCACAACCAGGCATTCTCCGAGCTCGGCGGCGTGCCGAAGCGCGGGATTTACGACAACATGAAGACGGCGGTGGATCAGGTCGGCCGCGGCAAGGCCCGGGCGGTCAATGCGCGGTTCCGTGCGATGACCGGGCATTTTCTGTTCGAGGCGGAGTTCTGTACGCCGGCGGCGGGCTGGGAGAAGGGCCAGATCGAGAAACAGGTACGCGATGCGCGCCCCCGGATCTGGCACGAGGTGCCGAAGTTCGCCGATCTGGCGGCGCTGAACGAGTGGCTGACCCGTCGCTGTCTGGCGCTGTGGGATCAGATCCGCCATCCGGAACAGACCGACCGCACGATTGCCGAGGTGTGGACCGACGAACAGGCGCACCTGATGAAGATGCCGCCGCCGTTCGACGGCTTTGTCGAGGAGACCAAGCGGGTCTCGCCGACCTGCCTGGTCACCTTTGATCGCAACCGGTACAGCGTGCCGGCCTCGTTCGCCAACCGGCCGGTGAGCCTGCGTGCCTACGCCGACCGGGTCGTGATCGCCGCCGAGGGCCGGATCATCACCGAGCACGCCCGGGTGTTCAGTCGCGGTCGGGATAAGCCCGTGCGCACGATCTACGACTGGCGCCACTACCTGGCGGTGCTGCAGCGCAAGCCGGGGGCGCTACGCAACGGTGCGCCGTTCACCGAGCTGCCCACTGCCTTCAAGCGCCTGCAGTGCATCCTGCTCAAACGCCCGGGCGGAGACCGGGAGATGGTGGAGATCCTGTCCCTGGTGCTGCACCACGCCGAGGACGCCGTCGTTTGCGCGGTGGAACTGGCGCTCGAATCCGGGACAATCTCCAAACCGCATATCTTGAACCTATTAAGCCGGCTGCTCGAAGTGGAAGCACCACCGCGGATCGATACACCTCCGCGTCTGACCCTGGCGGAGGAACCGAAGGCCAACGTCACCCGCTACGATAACTTAAGAGGTCGGCGCCATGTCGGCTGACGCGATGATCACCACCATGAAGGGTCTGAAGCTCTTCGGCATGGCCCAGGCCGTCTCGGAACTGGCCGAGCAGCAGGGGCCCGCCTACAAACGGGCCGAACCCCTACTCAACGACCTGATCAAGGCCGAGGTCAGTGAGCGCGAGGTGCGCTCGATCAACTATCAGATGAAGGCCGCCCGGTTCCCGGCCTACCGCGATCTGGCGGGCTTCGAGTTCCCCGAGAGTGCCGTCGACGAGAAACTGGTCATGGCACTGCACGGCTGCGACTTCGCCGAACACGCCCATAACGTCGTCTTCATCGGCGGGCCCGGCACCGGCAAGACCCATCTCGCCACCGCCATCGGCGTCCAGGCCATCATGCACCACCACCTGCGGGTCCGGTGCTTCTCCACCATCGAGCTCGTCAACCAGCTCGAACAAGAAAAAGCCCATGGCAAGCCCGGTCACACCGCCAATCGGCTCGTCCATGCCGACCTCGTGATCCTCGACGAACTCGGTTATCTGCCGTTCTCGCAAACCGGCGGTGCGCTCCTGTTCCACCTGCTCAGCAAACTCTATGAGCGAACCTCGGTCATGATCACGACCAACCTGGCCTTCTCGGAATGGGCCTCTGTCTTCGGCGATCCGAAGATGACCACCGCGCTCCTCGACCGGCTCACTCATCACTGCCATATCGTCGAAACCGGCAACGACAGCTACCGCTTCAAACACAGCTCAACCCAAAACCAACAGGAGACGAAAACTAGAAAACGATCTAAACCCTGAGCCATAATCCGGCTCTCAAACCGGGTCAGTATTCAATGCAACTCCCGGGTCAGTTTTGGGTGCAAAACAACACATAAAATATCTGAGTCTCATCTCTACACCCCACGAGATTTCTCCCACAAAACGGGAAGTCAGGGTCGGAAGGACCGCAAGTGGGATCGAAAATATTGGGGTTGTTGGCTGCCATCCCGGCGCCACTCGAGGAACTACCACCGCAACCCGCCGTCATCAAGAACAGTACAATGGGAATGGGGATAAGGAGCTTATGGAGCGCGGGGGAATATATTCTGGCACTTTTCATCGCCTCTCTGTCTCCTCTGTTCAGTGACGCCGTATAACCCGACCTATGCGGGTTTGTCGCAACTTGCAGGCGCCGTTGTCTGGAGAAGCTAGAGGGTGGAGAGCAAGAACAATCCCCTCAAAAATAAACGATCTAGCAAATCACAGAAGGACTCGATTATTTAAGATTCGTAAGGCCACTCGCTGAGGACTTAACGCATGGGCCTTTACCTTCAACGATTTACATATAACCCATCTAAAGCACAATGTCGTTGATCCTCGTCAAAGGGACCGCGTTACGAAGATAGCTAGAAGGTTGTGCGGATCGTTTCTCCGTTTGTCCATGCCACGTCCGGATTAGGCCACCGGACCCATAAGGTCGAATCGAAGCGTGGATCGTGTAGGGTGAGTCATAGCTGAGCGCTTTCCCAGACAAGCTAACTACTTGACATCGACGAAGTCGTCATCGCTCACCGTTACGCGTGGCAGAATCCTTGTGTAGACGGGTCTTGATTCCGTCCGCCGGTAGTGTTTCGATCACGTTATCATGAGTACGCGGCATCGCCGCCTAGAAATAACGCGCGGACGACGTTTTGGGAACGACGCGTCGGCGGCGGGAAATTCCAACATCTGTGAATTTTCTCACAGATTTTTTGCAGAACGCTGTATATGTTGATCGGGAAGTTGTTCTTTCGAGACCCGCGAGGGCTGACCAACCGGCGTGAACAGGAGGTTCCAAGATGCAAGCAGATGTCAACATCGTTTATCCGATCCAAGGCGAAACTTATCCGAAAGTCGACCCGTCGCCAGGTGGGCGGCTGTCTTCCGCTTACCTTCCATTTAGCTTCAGCACTACCTGCTCAGGGGGGGCGCACACCGTCGAATGGGGTGTGGATGGCGATAGTTTGGGAAAAGCGCGCTTCTACGATCAATACAGTGGCCAATTTGTCTGGAAACTGCCGGGCGGAACGCACGTCTTCTGGGTCAGATCCAGCTGTGGCGAAAACAAGGTCGAGTTTAAAGTGGGCTGAGCTTCCGACTCCGCAGGGGAGCAAGAGCGAAAACACTTGTTCGGTGTGAGCGAGAACTATCTTGAGTTCGGTCGGTTAATTAAATTGTGTAACTGGTCATAGACCCACACTCTCGATACCAGAAAGAGATGGGGGATGAGCACGTTCATGGGAGGCCATGGCGTGCCACAGACCCCAGTCCCGTTGCAGGTTGAGCCAGAATTCCGGGCCCGTACCGAGGGCCTCGCCGAATACCAGGGCGGAATGCACTGACGTTACACTGACCGTTAGCGATTTCGTTGAGCCGCGCGTAGGTCCAACCGAGATGCTCGGTAAACAGTGACGCGCGCGCAGCGAATGGCGTCAAATATCAGAGGGGTAACTGCTCTATAGTTTTTGGCGGCGGAAAAAGATTGATGACGTGGCCCGGTAGTTCGAGGGACCCATAATACTAAGTACAAACCTTTGGCCTTCTCGTTCAATGCATCGACGAGCAGGACCTTGGGGCCGAAAGTGAAGGATCGAGCGGTCACTTTGCGTTTGACTTCAGCATATATGTCGAATATTCTCGACATATGGACACGACATCGATGACACGAGCGTTTGCGGCGCTCGCCCAGGAGACCCGGCTGGAAGCGTTCAGGTTGCTGGTTCGCAGCGGTGCGGAGGGTATGGCTGCCGGCGATATCGCCCGGGCGTTGGACGTTCCCCACAACACCCTGTCTTCGCATCTGACCGTCCTGGCCCATGCCGGACTGATCGGCTCGCGCCGGGTGGGCCGTTCGATCATTTACAGCATCGACTTCGAAGGTACCCGGGCGTTGCTTGCGTACCTCATGGAGGATTGCTGCGGAGGGCGACCCGAGGTTTGCGCTCCGGTGCTGACCACCGTGCTGAAGGGATGCTGTCCGTCGAGCAATGTAGAGGGTTTTTCATGAAACGAATGCATATCAATCTTGCGGTGACCAACCTCGATGCATCGGTCAAATTTTATTCGTCGCTGTTTTCGACGCCGCCCACCGTGCTTAAGAAAGATTACGCCAAGTGGATGTTGGACGATCCCCGTATCAACTTCGCGATTTCGACCCGCAGTAGTTCCAAGGGCCTCGATCACCTCGGTATACAAGTCGAGAGCGACGAAGAATTACAGGCCGCCTATGCGGTTCTCGAAACTGCCGGTGCGCCGACTATCGAGCAAGGGGAAACGACCTGCTGCTACGCGCGCTCGGAGAAGAGCTGGACCTTCGACCCTGATGGGATAGCGTGGGAAACCTTCCTCACCAGAGGAGAAAGTCCGGTTTATGGCAGCGATATTGCGCCGACAGCCGCTCAGACACCCTCTGCCTGCTGCGCACCGACCCGCGCCAAGGCGCCACCCAGCAAGCATGAAGAAGGTACGCCCGCTGCTCGGAGTGGGGGCGCTTGTTGCGCGGAGAAATAGAGGTGCCGGACAAAACCTACAATGTTCTGTTTCTGTGCACGGGGAATTCGGCGCGCAGTATACTTGGCGAAGCCATCCTCAATCGTCTCGGCGCTGACAAGTTTCGCGCGTACAGCGCGGGCAGCTTTCCAACCGGGCGGGTCAATCTCCATGCGATTCAACTCCTAAAAAGTCTCGCTTATTCGGTCGACGGATTACGTTCCAAATCGTGGGATGAGTTCTCCGGCCCGGATGCACCGGCGATGGATTTTGTTTTCACGGTCTGCGATAGCGCCGCCAACGAGACGTGCCCGGTGTGGCCGGGGCGGCCGATCACCGCGCATTGGGGTATCCCCGATCCGGCCGCGGTCGATGGGACCGATGCTGAACAGCACCTGGCGTTTATGGAGGCGTACCGCATGCTCAGCCATCGGATTGATGCTTTCGTCAACTTGCCGATTGCTTCGCTTGAAAAGATGACGCTGCAGCGTCGCTTGCGGGAGATCGGGCAAACTATGCCCGAGAGTGCTTGATTACAAGATCCATCAACATACTAACAACGGACATCTTGATGAGTAGTGAAACGTTAGCGGTGCCGGCCGCCGCCCAACCAAAGATGAACATTTTCGAGCGATACCTGACGCTCTGGGCCGCTGTCTGCATCGTCGCAGGTATTGTCTTTGGGCATTTTTTCCCGAGTGTTTTCCAAGCGATCGGTTCGGCCGAGATCGCGCAGGTGAATCTACCCGTCGCTGTTTTGATTTGGTTGATGATCATCCCGATGCTCATCAAGATCGATTTCGGTGCACTGTCTCAGGTCAAAGAGCACTGGCGCGGGATTGGCGTCACCCTATTCGTTAACTGGGCGGTGAAACCATTTTCCATGGCCCTCTTGGGGTGGCTCTTCATCGGCTATCTGTTCAAACCCTATCTGCCCCCCGAGCAGATTGACTCCTATATCGCTGGGCTGATATTGCTCGCCGCAGCGCCCTGTACGGCAATGGTGTTCGTATGGAGCAACCTGTCGGATGGCGAGCCGCACTTCACGTTGAGCCAGGTGGCATTGAATGATGTCATTATGATCTTCGCATTCGCACCCATCGTCGGTTTGCTTCTGGGGCTGTCGGCGATCACTGTCCCTTGGGGTACGCTGATTTTATCGGTCGTACTGTATATTGTGGTGCCGGTCATCATGGCGCAGTTCATTCGCCGCCGGATGCTATCCACGGGCGGAAACGAGCGATTGCAGATCGTTCTTCACAGATTGCAGCCGGTGTCTCTCGTCGCTCTGTTGTCTACTCTGGTCTTACTCTTTGGCTTTCAAGGGGAACAGATCATCGAGCAGCCAATGATCATTGCGCTGCTTGCCGTACCGATTCTAATCCAGGTCTATTTCAATTCCGGGCTCGCGTACCTGCTCAACCGGGCCGCCGGAGAAGTTCATTGTGTAGCGGGGCCTTCGGCACTGATTGGCGCAAGCAACTTCTTCGAACTGGCGGTGGCCGCGGCGATCAGTTTGTTCGGGTTTTCTTCCGGTGCCGCGCTCGCCACTGTGGTGGGTGTGCTGATCGAAGTACCGGTCATGTTGAGTGTCGTGAAAGTCGTCAACGCGTCTCGGGCTTGGTACGAAAACGGCAAAGCCGTGCGTCTGGCTCGGGAGCGGGCGAGTGTCTCGTCTTGACTATGCACGTCCTATTGCCGTTTAGATAAGGGTGACCTACAGTGCGGGTTCTCTACGCAAAAGTAAACGGACCGATACCGCCCGGACCAGTTCGACGCGACCCTCATCCAGATCGAAGAATCTTCAATGCAAATCCCGGGCCCGTTTTCGGTGCAAAACAACAATGCTCCCCACGCTGGTGAGGATGGGCCGGCCTTCAACAGAGATGGACTTTCCCGGATTGAATGTTCCCCACGCGGGTGGAATGAATTCCACTCGACCCCCTCGCGTATGGGACCCCACGACATGTTGCTCGCGCTATCGTGTGTGTGCGGTCTTCTGCTCGCGGCGCCATCGGCGAACGGTACTATTTTTGCGGAAGAAGACCGGGTAGAAGGGTTCTCAGGAAACGGTCATCCTTTCAGAAGTATTGTCAGGGTGAAAAAGGAGTGGCGCGAAACGACACCGGAGGGCTACGAAGTTTCCCAGAACGACTGCACTGGATTCCTGACTGGCAAAGATGAGCTCACCACCGCGTATCATTGTATTATCGCCGAATCCGGAAAGGTCATAAGAGAAATACTCTACCGCCCCAGACTGAATAGTTACCCCGAATTGAACCGTTGGTTCAAAGTTCAAGTTAGGGAGTCGGACTTAAAGGATGTGGGTAACGCTCTTGCGGATGTTCCCATTGAGATGGATTTTCTTCACTTGAAGCTCCCACCGCTTCCTGAAGACGTAATACGGATCATTAGAGAAAAATATCAAGTTGAGGAGAAGTTTGAATACTTGGGTGAACTCATCGGTTATCTCGGTGTGCGCGGGGGCCAAAGACACGCCATCTCGAGTAATTTTAGAGGAGAACCCAGGGAGAAACATTTCCTCAGGCGGGTCATAAGAAATCGAGATTTTAAAGGCATACTCCCGGAAGAGTTATCCATAAACGAATTGATACGGGAAGCGGATTATTGCAGGAATACCCATCCCAATCCGATTGTGTGGATTTGGGAAAGAGATTTAGAAGCGGAATCTGCACAATGGGCATATTTCGACGACAGCGAACAAAATAAACACATTTCCGGCTTAACACACAAACTGCCAAGAATCTGCGCGGCCTCCCTACCTCGCGAACCCGAGGCCTACGACAAGAACGATAACGGCGATATCGATCATCTGGCGGTAGAGAACTCTTGCTTTATTTCCGGGCTCAAACAGAGGGGCTTGCGAACCAGTTGTTCGCTGGGCGGAGGCGGTTCGGGAGCCCCGATTTTTCACTATGACCCCGAAATGGATTCATATTTTGCAATTGCTATTCACAAGACCGGAAGCAACGAGAACGCTTCCCGGGCTCCGCCAAGATCGACCAATTATCACCCCCATGACAACTATAATATCGCGACCCTCTTGATTCCTGATTTCTTGCTTACCGAGCCGCTGCGGAATTCCCGGGGGGGTCGGTAGTTTGGTCTGTGAGAGAGATGATTTACCGCAAGAGATCCATCATCTCATAGACGCCACGGGTTTATGCGGTTCCCCGATGCCGCTAAGATAGTCCGGCATCCACACTGCTACTGCCTGAGCCCCAGGCCGGAGAAGGAAAGGTGGAGACCAAGACCCTGGACATCCTTGTAATTGGCGGCGGTGGCGCCGGTCTGCGCGCAGCGATTGCCGCGGCCGAGTCCGATGCGTCACTCAAGGTAGGGTTGGTTTCCAAAGTCGTGCCGATGCGCAGCCATACCGTCGCCGCCGAAGGTGGCTCGGCGGGGGTGATCCAGAGCCACGACAGCCTCGACGACCATTTTACCGACACGGTGAGCGGCGGCGACTGGCTTTGCGATCAAGACGTGGTCGAATTCTTCGTCGACCAGTGTACGGAGCATATGATCGAGCTCGAACACTGGGGTTGCCCGTGGAGCCGCAAGGAGGATGGGCAGATCAACGTGCGTGCCTTCGGGGGTATGAAGATCGAGCGCACCTGGTTCGCCGCCGACAAAACCGGCTTCCACATCCTGCACACGCTGTTTCAACGATCGATGAAATACCCGTCGATTCAGCGTTTCGACGAATACTTCTGCGTGGATCTGATTGTGGATGATGACCGTTGTCAGGGTGCCGTTGCCATCGACATGGCGGCGGGCGAATTCCGGCTGTTTCAAGCCAAGGCGGTGGTGCTGGCGACCGGGGGGGCGGGACGCGTGTATGGACAGAACACTAATGCGGGCATCGTGACCGGAGACGGCATGGGCATGGCCTACCGTCACGGCGTGCCGCTGCGCGACATGGAATTCGTGCAATGGCATCCAACCGCGCTGCCCGGCACCGGAATCCTAATCACCGAAGGATGCCGGGGCGAGGGCGGCATTCTGGTCAACAAGGACGGCTACCGCTACCTCCAGGACTACGGCCTCGGCCCGCCGGATCCCTGGCCCCGCAAGAAGGCGATGGAGCTCGGTCCCCGGGACTGGCTCAGCCAGGCCTTCTGGCACGAGGAGCAGAAGGGCCGCACCGTCGACACACCCGGCGGCCGCGCGGTGCTTCTGGATCTGCGCCATCTGGGTGCCAAGAAACTCGCCGAGCGCTTGCCGTTCATCAGCGAGCTGGCGACCACTTTCGTCGGTGTCGACCCGGTGAACGCACCCATTCCGGTGCGCCCGGCGGTGCACTATACGATGGGCGGCATTCTGGTCGACGGCGGCGCCGCATCGTCGCTCCCCGGCCTGTACGCCTGCGGCGAGTGTTCCAGTATCGGCATCCACGGCGCTAACCGATTGGGGTCCAATTCCCTGGCCGAGCTTCTGGTGTTCGGAAAAGTGGCGGGCGACCATGCCGCCGCTTACGCCCGATCCGCCGCCGCCGGCAGTCCGTCGGTGCTGGCGAAGCAAGCGGAAGCTGTGATGGAGTCGGCCCTGGCATTACTGAATCGGACCGGCGGAAAATACCGCGTCGCGGAGGTTCGCGACGCGATGACTGACGCAATGGAGGAGGGCGTTAGCATCTATCGTCGCGGCGACGCCATGCAGAAAGCGTGCGACACGTTGGACCGCCTATGGGAGCACTATCAACAGCTCCAGCTAGACGATCACAGCCTGGTCTTCAATACCGAGTGGTTGAACGCCATCGAACTGGGGTTTACCCTGGATGTGGCGCGGGCAATGGCTTATTCGGCGTTGAACCGCAAAGAATCGCGGGGTGCCCACCAGCGCCTCGACGGTTACGAGAAGCGCGACGATGACAACTACCTGAAGCATACGTTGGCGACGTACGCCGGGGGTGACGCGCCGCAGCTCAGCTACCAGGACGTCACCATCACGAAATCGGCGCCGGCTGAGCGCATCTACGGCCGGGATGCCGATTCCACGGACAAACAGCAGGCCACCAGCGGCCATGTCTGAAACGAAACGCGAAATCGAAGTGGAGGTGTTGCGCTATAACCCCGAGCGTGACGAAAAGCCCTTCTTCCAGTCTTTTAAGGTCCCTTTCGCCGACGACACCTCGGTGCTGCAGGGGTTGCAATACATCAAGGATCACCTTGACGGTAGCCTGGCATTCCGCTGGTCATGCCGGATGGCTGTGTGCGGCAGTTGCGGCGAGATGATCAACGGCGTACCACAGTTAGCGTGCAAAACCTTCCTGCGCGAGTTCTACCCTGGGCAGGTGCGTGTCGAACCGCTCAAGCACTTCCCCATTGAAAGAGATCTGATCGTCGATCAAACCAATTTCCTGGACAAGCTGGCGAGCATCAAACCTTACATTATTCCGAAAGAGAAACGGCGCCTGGTGGACGGACCGTATCCGCAAACGCCGTTGCAACTCGAGCGCTTCCGCCAGTATGCCCAGTGCATCAATTGTTTGTTGTGCTACGCCGCGTGCCCGCAATATGGCCTGAACTCCGGTTTTCTCGGTCCAGCGGCTCTGGCCCTGCTACACCGTTACAATGCCGATTCACGAGACGGGGGCCGAGCTGAGCGAATGCCGATGGTGAATGCCGAACAAGGGGTGTGGGGTTGCACGCTGGTCGGTTATTGCTCAGAGGTGTGTCCCAAGCACGTTGATCCCGCTGGGGCGGTGAATCAGAACAAGGTCAACAGCACGCTGGATTATTTCTTTCGATTCATGACGCCGCGCGGAGGGGTGAAACGATGAGCGCGCGCCGACCGTATGTGCGGTCCATGGACGGGTGGTGGCTACAGAATCCGTTTTACGTGCGCTACATGATCCGCGAAGCGACATCGTTGTTCGTCGGCGCCTACGCGTTGGTGCTGTTGGCCGGCCTGGTTTGCCTGGCAGCAGGCGAATCCGTGTACAACGGCTGGTTGGCCATGCTGCGCAGTCCGCTTGCGGTGGTGTTTCACATCGCGGCCCTGGTCGCCGTGTGCTACCACGTATACACCTGGTTCCGGGTGGCGCCGAGGGTCGTACCCCCGACATTCGTCGGCGGCAAGCGAGTGAAGGATAATGTCATCGTTGCCGGGCAGTACGCCGTCCTGGCCGTGGTGTCACTGATTCTGCTGCTGATCGCCTGGAACGCCTGACTCGATGAAAGAGCGCTCCAACGAACCGGTATTCTGGTCGCTGTTCGGCGCCGGGGGCGTGGTGGCGGCGTTCATTGTACCGATACTTATCGTGATAACCGGTATCGCCGTACCGCTTGGCATTCTGGCACCGGAGACCCTGGCCTACGACCAGATGCACGCATTTGCCGGCAACTTTTTCGGTAAGCTGTTCATCTTCGCGGTCATCTGCCTACCGCTGTGGCACACCGCGCACCGCGTTTTCCTGTCCTTGCACGATCTCGGCATTCACTGGGGCCGGACGTTTTTCCGGTGGCTGTGCTACGGGCTGGCCGCACTGGTGTCGGTGGTCACCGTGATCCTGCTCCTCGCGATCTAAACCCGGCCCGCCGCGGCCGGATCTATGCGGCGCGCCCGCGCACGGAAATCCTCCCGGTGTTCGCGTCGGCGCCGCAGGGTCGCCGATTTTCACCTGCGAATACAGCGAATTGAGCGAAGGGTTGATCCATATCAGCGGTGAGTGCGAGACGGTTGCGGTAAAATATCTGGCCGCGTGCACCCTTACAAAGGCTGCAACACGTTGGGGATCTATGAGAACAATGATCTGCGCTCCACAACGCCATAACGCTTTTTATCCTTAGTCTTTTCCGTCTCTCCACCTGCGCCAACCACGACGACCGATAAGAAGACATGAGCACAAAGAATCCACATTTCAGCGACCATTCCGGCCCTGTTCCCCGGGGAGCAGATATGCTCCACGATCCGGCACTGAACAAGGGTACCGCCTTTACCGAGGAGGAACGCGACGCGTTCGGACTGCGAGGCCTGCTGCCGCCCCATGTGCACACGATGGAGGAACAGGTGATGCGCATCATGGAGAACTTCCGCCGCAAGCCCACGCCGCTTGAGCAGTACATTTACATCACCGGCCTGCAAGTGCGTAACGAGACGCTGTTTTACCGGGTGGTCCTGGAAAACCTGGAAGAGATCATGCCGATCATCTATACCCCGACCGTGGGCGAGGCGTGCCAACACTACGGTCATATCTTCATGCGTCCCCGGGGTTTGTTCGTCACGGCCAACGATCGCGGGCGCATGACCACTGTGCTTCGCAACTGGCCGCATGGTGATGTGCGGGTGATCGTGGTCACCGACGGCGAGCGGATCCTGGGGCTTGGGGACCTGGGGGCCGATGGGATGGGTATTCCCGTGGGCAAGCTGAGTTTGTATACCGCATGCGGCGGGGTGCCCCCAAGCCAGTGTCTCCCGGTGACGCTGGACGTGGGGACGGACAACGAGGAGCGGTTGACCGACCCGCTTTACATCGGCCTCAAGCAGCGGCGGTTGCGCGGCGAGGCTTACGAAGAGTTCGTCGATGAGTTCATCCTGGCGGCGCAGGAGGTGTTCCCGCAGGTGCTGATTCAGTTCGAAGATTTCGCCAACCACAACGCCTTCTGGATGTTACAGAAGTACCGCGATCGCATTTGCACGTTCGATGACGACATCCAGGGTACCGGCGCCGTGGCGTTGGCGGGCTTGTATGCCGCGCCCCGCATTGCCGGTGGCACGATCGCCGACCAGAAAGTTCTGTTTCTGGGTGCCGGCGAAGCCGGTATCGGCATCGGCGACATGATCGTTGCGGCGCTGCGTGACAGCGGCCTATCAGAAGATGAGGCGCGCAGGCGCTGCTGGTTTTTTGACTCCCGCGGGCTGGTGGTGGCCTCACGCACCGATCTGGTCGAACACAAGCGCCCTTACGCGCACGAGCATGCTCCTGCGGACCGCTTCCTGGACGCCATTGAGGCGTTGCAGCCCACCGCAATCATCGGCGTCAGCGGACAGCCGGCGACATTTACCCAGGAAATTCTTACGGCGATGGCGCGTATCAACCAGCGGCCCATCGTGTTCGCGTTATCCAACCCGACATCCAAGTCCGAGTGCACCGCCGAGCAAGCCTACCGCTGGACTCAAGGCCGCGCCGTGTTTGCCAGTGGTAGTCCGTTTGATCCTGTGACGCTCGGCGGCCGGACCTTCGTTTCCGGCCAGGGCAACAACGCCTACATATTCCCCGGTGTCGGTATGGGCGTCGTGGTGTCCGGCGCCCGCCTGGTCACTGATGAGATGTTTGCCGAGGCGGCGCGGGCGTTGGCCGATCAAGTGGGTGAGGAGGACCTGGAGCTGGGGCGGATCTACCCGCCTTTCTCCGCGATTCGTGAGGTGTCTGCGAACATTGCAGCCAGAGTCGCGGAAGTGGCGTGGCGCAGCGGTTTGGCCGCGGGACCCGCGCCGGACGATCTGCTTGCCTACGTCAACTCGCAAACGTATCAACCGGTATACGGGAACTATCGCCGGGACGGCCGCGGCGGCTGACCGAGTCCGCTTACAGGGCCACCGGCGCCGGTGGACGTCCGACGCGACCGGAGCCGTCGCAAAAACCGGTCGGTCATGCAACGCCGGGACCGGAACCGGTCCGCAGCGTACGTACCCGATCGGTTACCACGAACGGGGGGCGGCGGTGGGCTCGATATCTCCGATACGATGATGACTGTCTGATGATCGAGAACGCGGCAGTCTGGCCTTACCATCGAGGAGTCACGGGCCCAGCGGTACCCGCTGCAAACGACACAGAATGAATTCGCGCAGTTTGTGGATCGGTAAAAATATGTTGCAGTCGGCAAGCTGACGGCTCATTGCTTGGGTTTCGACTATAGTTGGAAGGCAGTCCCCCCTACAAGGAGCCTGTCCGCATAATGGAAGCAAGTATGGCAAGTCCCGGGCCGGAGGCGCGGGCGCACCCGGATTCCGGGTTTTTCAAGGCGGTTTTCATCAACCTGCGCGAGGGCGCGCGGGTGGCGTATTTTCGCCCGTTCTCGGGCGATGTTTTTCAGGTGGGCGCGTGGCACATGGTCGTGCTCGCCGTCATCGACGTCGCGATTTCCATCACTTACGACTACGCCTCTGTCGCACCCGAGCGATACTTCTCGACCCGCGGATTCATGGATACGGCAACCGCCTATCTGCTGTTCGTGTTCGCAGTGTTCGCGATCGACAATCTGTTGTCCGGAAAGGGTGGCACACCGCGCGTCGTCGTCACGGTACTCTCGATCGGGCCCGCCTTGTCGGTCGTGGCGCTGCCATTGACTTACGCCTCTCTACAGTGGCAAACCCGTCCGTTATCCTGGTTGATTGGCCTCGCCCTGGCGATATGGTTTTGTGCCATTCTCTACCGCGTCTTCCGCGAACGTTACGAGATCGGGAGAGTGAAGACGTTACCGGTGGTGTTGTTCTTTCTCTTGTTGAGCGAGGGGCCGCGGTCGTTTCTCGGTGAGGAACCTTTTTGGTATTCCTTCAATCTGGATGATTATAAAGATACCGAAACGATCAATGCCGAAGACACCTACTACGCACAACCGGCGCTTTTGTCGCGCGCCGCGAGCCACATAGAACCGCAGCGGCCTGGTATTGTGGACCTGTACTTCGTCGGCTTCGGCAGCTACGCCCGTCAGGACGTATTCATGCACGAGGTGAATTACGTCCGCGATCTTTTCGATACGCGATTCGATACCCGCGGGCGTTCCGTCGCGCTCATCAACAACGAAAAAACCGTAGACCATACGCCGCTGGCAAATGGAAACAATCTCCGTATTACCCTCGAAAACGTGGCCGCGCGTATGGATAAGGAGGAGGATGTGCTGTTTTTGTTCCTCACGTCTCACGGCTCTGACGATGCCGTGTTGTCGGTCGACTTCTGGCCGCTCGGTTTGAACTCACTCTCAGCGGGTGATTTGCACGAAGCGCTCGCCGCGAGCGGGATCAAGTGGCGGATTCTCGTGATCTCCGCGTGCTACTCCGGTAGCTTCATTGAACCGCTGCTTGACGATCACACCTTGATACTCACCGCCGCCGCGAAGGACAAAATGTCGTTCGGTTGCAGTCATGACCGCAACATGACCTATTTCGGCGAGCACTATTTCGCGCAGGCGCTGGCCGATAGTGACTCGTTCGTAACCGCGTTCCACCGTGCGAAGGTGGCGCTTCATGAGCGGGAGGTGGAAGAAGAAATCGATCCTTCCGATCCGCAGATGTTCATGGGCGAGGCAATGGCGGCGAAGCTCACCGAGCTCGAGGCGCGGCTTCGGGCTGCATCGGCGGTGGTGGCCCACGCGGAGCCAACTCCATCAACCAGTTGCGGCGAGCGCGGGCCGCTCACGGATGAGGCGCTTGCGAGCGAGTGGCGCCAGAACGTCATCGAGGATCAGACCGCTTGTGTGCAAGACGAGGGGAATGCCCAGGCGCCTGAACGCTGAACGCACGCTAGGACTCGGCAATCAGCCGGCGTCTTGATCCGGTCGGCACGGACGACTTCGGCCTCGATCATTACAATCCTTCGCAGCAGCCGCGCTGAGGATGTATATCCTTCCCCGGGATATTGCATGTTTAAGCTCTAGAGCCGAAGCCTCGCGCGCCCACGGCGCGGCCCCGAAGCCAGTGTCCAGCACCGATCCACTGGAGTGGATTGCGAAATGAGCGTACAGTGGATTTGGACTGACCGGTTCCGATCCCATGGGATTCTACAGTAAGTACATTTTGCCCAAAGTGGTGCACTTCACCTGTGGCATGAAGCCGGCGATGCATCAGCGTCGCAAGGTCGTGCCCCTCGCCGAAGGTCTCGTGTTGGAGATTGGAATCGGTTCGGGTTTGAATTTTCCTTACTACGACGCGAGCCGGGTGAAGAAAGTGGTCGGCCTGGAACCGTCACCGGAAATGACACGAATGGCCGAGAAGGCGACGGTTGCGGTGCCGTTTGACGTGGAGTTCATCGGGTTGCCGGGTGAGGAAATCCCGCTCGATAATGACAGTGTGGATACGGTTCTCATGACCTACACGCTATGCAGTATTCCAGACGCTCACGCTGCACTGCGACAAATGGTCCGTGTCCTTAAGCCTGGCGGTACATTGATTTTCTGCGAACATGGGGCCGCGCCGGACCCCGATGTGCGTCGTTGGCAGGATCGCTTGAATCCCATTTGGAGCCGCGTGGGCGGTGGCTGCCAGCTCAATCGGGCGATCCCGAGTCTCATCGAAGCCGGCGGATTCGCGATCGCCGATCTGCAGGCGCAGTACATTCCAGGCTGGAGACCGGCATCGTTCAATTATTGGGGGACCGCCTCAGCCAAGTAAGGCTATGGGGGCAGTGTTACCTGTCCAGCGCATCGTTGCCTTCGCAACGAGAGACGATACGCCATTGATCGGCCTGAGTCTCGAAAAACCACGCTGATTGCGCTACTTAAAGAAAGAGTTGGGGTTTTTAATGAACCGGGCTTTGCTGTCGTTGACCAGGTCTTTGAGCGCGGTGATGGCCTTCCACGACCGGGAGGCCTTGATCCGCGAGAGCTCCTCCTCTAAATGCCCGATTCGGGAATAGGCGTCGTCCAAGTTGGCGAGCTTTTCTTCGAAACTGCGTTCCGCGGCGAGAAACGCGTCCTTTGCCAGCAGGTAGTCTTCGGAGACCGGCATACTGACCGACAAGGTCACTTCTAGATAGTTGTTGTCCCCGGATGAAAGCTGCGGCGAAAACGCGAACTCAAACCAGGGGTCGTCATCCGTGACGGCAAACATCGTGCCGCGACCGGTCTGCTTATGGATGATTCCCGACAGCCTGGCGTTGCGCGCGATCTCTTCCTGTCCCTCCAGCCCCCAGATCACTTCGTCGCCCGGGTCATGCGAAGGATCGACGCAGGCAATTCGTATTGAATGGAAACGCATGAAACCCACACCGGACTGACGCTCCTCATCACACGGATCGAAGCGCAGGTGAGTCGCGCGACCGGCTGCGGGAGGAAGTTTTACCCGGATCGTCTGGATCTCATCGGACACGTCGAAGAAAAAAGTCTTCATGTTTTTCGTGTCGTAGCCCTCGCCCTCGCATCTCCAATAGACTCTGGCCCGCGTCGGCACCTTCGCTGTTTCGGCGCTCACTATTCGCGTCTCTAGGTGCTGCAGGGTGGACTGCGTTTGTTCGGATCTGGCAACGCAGTTCTGGAATTCCTCCTCCAGTCTGGCGAATTCGGGTAGCGCCGATTCCAGACCAAGACCCACCTCGTTGCCAATGTAAACAATAAAATCTCTGATGGTGCCCAACTCGCGAAGCGTGAAGTACGGGCGGAGCATGGAAACCGAAACCATCGGCAGGCTCAGCAGCGCGCGAAACGCCAAAAATGCGGGGGTGATCTCCTGGTCCGACTCCCACTCCTGGTCGAAGGCGCGGTAGCCCCCGGCTGCGTCGATAACGATATTCTTCGGCAACAGGTCTATGGTCAGGGTGGGGACCGTTTCCAGGTACTCCAGGTACTTGCGCACCAGATCCACGAATCGATCGCTGTCCGGTTCGATCAACAGGGCGCGAATCCATTCGGTAGACAACAGGGGGCCGCGGTGATATCGCTCCGCCAACAGTTTCTGACGAACCCCGCAGTCTGTCGGTTGGCCTTCCAATAGGCGGTGTCTGACAACCCGTTCATCGTTTTTCGGCTTATTGGCTATCACACAGTACCCAATTTTTCTGGAGAAGTTGGGCAAATGAATGAAGTCGTGGTCCCCGATCTTGGCGGTCCTTCCGCGTGGACTACAAACGAAAAGAAAGGAATTCGAGTGCTGCGACATAGTGCCCGCTAGGTTGGAGGACTGCCAGAACATCGGCTCGGATACGCCGAGGTCCAACGGCACGATGTAGTCGCGAGACGACATGCCCTCCAAGTGACAAAACGCATGGGGATTATGCAAGGTATATTCTTCCGCAAGAATTACCGTTGGAATTTTGAAGTCGGGAAACGGGAGATACGTTGCAATCTCGTTAAACCCGAATTTCTCCAGCAATACCTCCCACTCCTGGCGAGAATACGTGTTGATCTCGCTTTCCCCAAAATAGCCGTGGATACCGACATACCGTCGCCCGCGGTGTTCTTCGTTGGCGCCGAGAACGTACTTCATGCCGAGGCGGTTTTCGGTGGCAATGATTATCACGCCATCTTCTTTGACGGCCCGGGCCGCGGCCGTCAGAATGCGTCTGACAGCGTCAGTGCTGTTCTTGGCGTCATCCACAAGGCTTATCGCACAGGCGAAGATGCCCACCAGCACGACGGCATCGTAGGCTCCTTTCGGCCAAGCGAGGTCGTTGAATCGAGCGTTGTATACCCTTACTTGGCTGAGGTCGCGACATCTCAAAGCAGCAAGTCGTGCCTTGACGGTGCTGTCTTCTATGGCGTCAACCGCTATACCCTGTTCGCCAAGCAAGCGTGTTATCGATCCGCACCCGCATCCGAACTCCAGGACGTTGTCCAACTTGGAGAGGTCAAAGCCGCGCAGCAGGTTACCCCGTTTTCTGCTTAGATGGTACTCGGTGGACCAGTCGTGAATATGCGAGTCCAGCTCTTCAGAGTAGCTCGACAGATCGGTGACCCCCTCCAACACGCTTTCGAGATACCTCTCCTCATCGGTGGGCTCCGCCGGCGGTATGGCGTGCGGATTCTCGAGCACATAAAGGTTATGCCTTTTTTTGAAAGAACTTGTTAGACCTAACATTGATCCCACTAACACGGTTATGGAAATGTCATGGAGCGAAAGCGGCATCACTTCGTAGTGCGGTATCGACTCGACGGGAGCAGCAGGCTCGGACCCGAGAGGAATGAACAAGGCCGTATCCCGGAACTCCGCGTCAAGCGCTCACGCGATGCCTTTCACTTCAGGCTCGGATACCGTGAGAAAAGCAGCGCCGCGCGAAGGGCGTGTTGCTGGGTCTTAGATCCTTGGGGGTCTGACGAGCGGGCTTCGATCAACGAGTTCGTGAATTCGCGATCGGTATGGGGGTTTGTGATCGGCGGGGGACACGGTCAAAAAGAGTCCGGTACACGCGTGTTCATCGACCTGGTCGGAGTGCTCAATGGCAATGGGGTGCGTCTGAACTTCTTGCGCCTGGTCGGGGTGGAGCGCTGCGTTGAGATTATCCAGGACCACGAACTGCCCGATCAAAAGCACCACCAATATCGCGGCATGGCACAGAGCCGCGCTGAGCGTTGAATTTTTCCGGGAAGTGCGCACGGAGTAGTACGCTAGCATACCTTCGTAACTCGCGCCAGACGCCAATCCGTCGTCGGCGGTCTACCCACGCCTGCCGATGTGCGTGTTCGGATTTGCTTTTCGAAAGCCCGCGCGCGGCATGCCAAGGCAGCATCTATGGCGTGGGCTCCGGCCTCCCCCAGCCGGGTCGTCACGGGTTGTACCGGGTCGGTGTAGGCACGCTCCTGATGGACGCCGGAATCGTCCGGATTGAGTTTCACGCCGTAGTACTTGGCGTCGTAGGCGGTCCATCGGGGTGCCGGGGTTTCCAGGACCCGGATGTAGTAGAAAGTCCGCGCGGAGGGATCGAATTCCGGATCCTTCCAGACCGCGATCAGTTCGGTAGCCCCGATCGTGTTGCTGCAGGTGGCGTTCTCGACGTCCACGGTATTGCCGACCGGTGTCCGGCAGTGCCCGTCTTCATCGGTAGTGCGCCCGTCGGACACGGCGATGTCATAGACCCGTTCGTGTCGCTCCCCTTGTGCGTCGACCCACCCCTTGACGATCTGGATGCGATCCAGATTGGCGCCGATCGGATCCTTGAGCGCGGCGCTCGTAGAGCGGTTCCCATTTCGCGCGGGTTTCGGCGTACTCCCCGGTGACCGGCTTACCGTCGACGGGATTGATGCGCGGAAATATGAGTCCATTGGATAGGTTGCCGTTGTGGGCGATCGCCAACACATCGCCGCCGGTCTTGTCCCAGCTTGGAGCAGTTTCCACAGAAATTCCGGATCGGTGCTGCCCCGAGGCGGATAGGTGGTCGCGGGGACGGTTTGGCGCGCCTGTAGGGCGGACGCGCAAACGATGAGGGAAGCTATGGGACCCAATGTCTTCATGGTATGAGCTCCTTGCACGGGTCTTCGTCACTCGTTTGAGCGGTTGGCCGGAAGCGGCGTTTGGCGGCAGTGTAAGCTAGCCGGGCGCCGCACTAAGCGTCGCGCTGCGCGTGAAGACTTAATCTATATCAATAAAACCGGCGTTTGATCGTCAGGTGTGGTCAAACTCATGCATTTGCATGAGGCGAGCGAGCGGCGGCGCGGTGTACAAGTATCGGGTCGGGCTGGCGTACTGGCAGCGGGCTGATTACCCAGGGACTGTTTTGGGGTGAGGCGGCCGTATCTTCACCGTCCCGCGAGACGGTGGCGGTCCTCGTTTGTGGGTGCGTCAGCCCGAACCACGAATGGGTGGGGCTTGGGTCGTCATCAGAGCGAAGGAGCTCAAGTTATCGTCGAGAAAGCAGGAAGGGCGAGCCATGCGGTCGCGGTTCGGTTACCGGAACCACATCCGGTTACGGCTGCGGTAGCGCGGTGTGTATCTCCCAATCAGCGTCACTGTGGAAAGGGGTTTGCTGCGGCGACTTTGAGCCTCGCGCTGATAGCGCCGACGGCCGTTCAAGCGGCGACCTTTACCGTCACCAACACCAACGACTCGGGTCCGGGAAGTCTGCGTCAGGCGGTGTTGGATGCCAATGCCAACCCGGGGCTCGACGACGTTGTCTTCAGCAGTGTCAGCGGCAGCATCATACTGACAACGGGTCAGATCGACGTCACCGATTCGGTGAATATCAATGGACCGGGGGCGAGCGTATTGACGGTAGACGGTAATAACGCCTCGCGCATCATTGCCGCGTACGACTACTCCGATCCCGACATTGGAATCAGTGGTCTGTCGTTGGTGAACGGTAGGAGTGAAGTCGGAGGCGCGATCAGTGCGGACGCTCTTACCATCACCGATTCAGTGATCAGTGGGAGCGTCGCGGAAGTGTCGTGTGGCGGAATCTATGTCAGCGATTATGCAGACTTAGTCATCCAGGACAGTGTTGTGTCTGGAAATACAACGAACGGTTCTGGTGGTGGTATCTGTGTCAAATACGGAACCATCGAACGCAGTACGGTATCTGGCAACACGGCCGGGTCCCTCGGGGGCGGAATCACCGGCTTGGGGCGTTACAGCAGACTGTCGGTCACCCACAGTATTATTGCCGGGAACCACGCCGGAGGCTCAGCAGGTGCTATTGCGCACGATTCCGTTTCTATTTCTCGGAGTGTAATCACGGGCAACTCTGCCAGTGGCGACGGTGGGGCGATTGCAAGCGCAGGCGGTATTTTCTCCCCCTCCTCGATAGGGATTTCGGACAGTGAGATCACCGGTAACACGGCAGGCGGGAGCGGGGGAGCCATTCACCAGTGCGCTGGCGGTAACCCGTACCACTTTCTAAACATCACCAACAGTACTTTGTCGGGCAACTCCGCGACCAATGGTGATGGGGGCGCTGTATGTTGGGCCGGTCAGTACGGGAGCGAGTTGACGATTGGGGGAAGCACGTTATCGGGAAATCGCTCCCACGGCAATGGCGGCGCACTCTTCGCTGACGTAGCGGGATCTGTTCCATTCAGTCGGATTAGGGTTCTACGGAGCACTATCGCGGATAACCAAGCCGGGAGCGAGGGTGGAGGGGTTTTCGCCGGCCCTTCGTATTACGCGCCGACGTTCATCAACGCCATACTCGCAGGCAATGGTGCGGTGGTTGGGGATGTTGATGTTTCTGGGGAGTTTAGTGTGGACTGGTCGCTGATTGGTGATGTGGGTACGGCGGTGGTGAATGAGTCTGTGCCGGGTTCGAACCTACTGGGTGTGGATCCGTTACTGGGGCCTTTGCAGGACAATGGGGGGGTGACGCAGACGCACGCGCTGCTGTCCGGCAGTCCGGGGATCGACCGGGGGGACCCGGCGTTTACGCCCCCGCCGGAGTTTGACCAGCGCGGTGCCCCGTTTGTGCGCGTGGCGAATGGCCGGATCGACATGGGGGCGTTTGAAGTTCAGGGTGCGGTGTCTGGGGTGTCCTGGGTACGCTGTCCTGGGGATGTGGACGGTGACGGTGAGCCGGACGTGATGGTGCTGGCGGGGGCTCCGGGTGATGGGGGTTTCACGGCGACGGTGAGGGGTATCACCGGAGCTTTGGTGAGCACGGTGGAGTTTGATGGGAGTCTGATTCCGGTGGATCTGGAGGTGATGGGGGATATCAACGGCAACGATGCCCCGGAGCTGGCGGTATTGGGGAAAGGATCGGTCAAGGGTGAGGTTCGGGATTCGTTGACGGGTGGGCTTTTGGGTTTGGTGGAGTTTGATGCGGGCTTGACGCCTATTGATCTGGAGCTGGTGGCGGACCGGACGCGTAACGGGATTCCGGAACTGGCGCATTTGGGTTGGGGTTCGGCGTGGGTCGAGGTGAAGGACCCGCTGACCGGGGAAGAGGTGAATCGCGTTGCCTTCAATCCCAATCTGATTCCCCAGGATCTGTCGGTGTACGCCGATAGCGGAGTGCATGTGGCGGTGCTGGGTGATCATCCCGATCCGGACAAGGCTGCGCGGGTGGAGATTCGGGACCTGGCGAGTGGGGAGCGGGTGGGTCGATTGGCGTACGGGAAAGGCTGGCGGATGCGTCAGTTGGCGCTTTTATCGGATAGCAACGGCAATGGGTCCAGGGAGGCGGCGGTGTTGCGGGAGAAGCCGGGGGCGGCGGTGAACGTGCTGGTGAAGGATACGCGGACGGGTCGGCGCGTCAATCAGTTGGGGTTTGACGCCAACTATCCGCCGATCAAGATGGTGGTGGTCTCCGACCTGAACGGTAATGGGTCGGAGGAGGTGGTGGTGTTGGGGCGGCGTGCCGGGGGTGGCAATCAGAAGGCGGTGGTGAAAGACGGCAAGACCAATGCCGTGCTGCGCACCCTTTTCTTTAACAAGGCCTTCCCAGCCCAGGATCTGGACGTGTGTCCGGACCTCAATGGCAATGGCGCCCAGGAACTCGTCGTGCTCGGCCGGCGTGACCACGACGGCACGCTCAAAGCCTTCATCAAAGATGCCAAAACCGGTGAACTCCTACAAAGAATAACGTTCTAGATGTTGTTGACGAACTCGATTTAGTCGGGGCCACTCACGATGCGGTGTTGCCGGATCTGGTCCGGGCGCCTACCACTAATTCGGTTGGCACGTCCGCCAATACCTCGTCGAGTAAGAGATAAGACGAAGCGATGAGTTCGTCCCAGAGAGGTGCCCAACTACGTCAGCAGAGCCGGGAAGTTCGCGGTGTGGACACTGCGCAGGCGTGGATTGGCCCACTTCCTTCGCCAACGGTTCAGTCATTGGTGGGCCTTCCGGTCGTCACTCAGGCGGTATTGTAGGGTACCCACGGTCGCGAGTACCCTCGACCCTGCGGTTTTCTGATCTCCATCAACGCAAGCGACCGGCATAAGAAGCGAGAATCTATCGCGCACGGGAATCAACAGTAACTCAGCGGCTCGGCGCCACGCGTCGGAGATACGGGGCCGGCTCCGCGCTACGACGAAGGGATACCCAATTACTCAACAGCGATGGACTACAGCACGTTTCTCAACGGAATTTGCGGTGCGGCTTATGTCTCGGACGAGAACGGCCGTATAGTGGGCTGGAACACGGCGGCGGAACAGCTTCTGGGGTATTCCGCAAACGCGGTGTTGGGAAAACCCTGCTATGAGGTGGTTCGTGGCCGTGACCTGTCTGGCGACCGATTTTGTCGGAAGGACTGTAAGCTGCGCCAGTCGATGCGGCACGGGGAGCCGATCTGCTCGTTCGTGTTTGCGGCCCGCACCGCCTCGGGAACCCATCTCCCGGTGCGCTGCGCAGCGGTGGCGATGTGTGAGGAACCTCAGTGTGAAGCCTTTCAGATTCTTCACGTCCTGGATTCCACAAGTGCGGTGGCGGAAACGACCGCGGACCCACACCGACACGGCCTTGCAACCGGACAGGCAAATCGCTACGCGACTCACACGCGCGCGATGTTGACGCAAAGAGAGACTGAGGTACTCAAGTTGTTGGCCGGCGGCCGCACGACCCCCGAAGTAGCCGAAGCGTTGTCCGTAAGTATCAATACCATCCGTACCCACACGCAGAACATCCTACACAAGTTAAACGCCCACACCCGCTTGCAGGCCGTTATCGAGGCCCGGGATAGGAAACTGATCTAGATCATCTGAAAGCTGATTGGCGCTGCACGCTGCGAAATCTCATGCATTTGTATGAGGTGCCTGTGGTAACGATGTGTTACCAATAGAAGTATCAGGCTGACGCACTCTAAGGCTGGCACAGCTTCAAGGATGGATCGCCGTGGGGCGGTAGGCATTGCTAGGTGAGGGAACAGGGACATTGTCCGGCGGGGGCGTCGGCCTGACTGCGTAACGTTCCAGCGATTCACAGGCGATGAGGCCGAGGAGGCGGGGTCATGAGCAACAGGGCCACGATGACCTCCGCTCTGCCGAGACAACATCCGCTAGCCGCCGCCGTCAGTAATTACTTACACCGAGAGTGGGCAGGCACCGGACTTGCGTGCGTGGCCACGCTGGGGCTGGCGTTGTCGGCACCCGTATCGACCCAGGCGGCGACCTTTACCGTCACCAACACCAACGACTCGGGTCCGGGAAGCCTGCGTCAGGCGGTGTTGGATGCCAATGCCAACCCGGGGCTCGACGACGTTGTCTTCAGCAGTGTCAGCGGCAGCATCATACTGACAACGGGTCAGATCGACGTCACCGATTCGGTGAATATCAATGGACCGGGGGCGAGCGTATTGACGGTAGACGGTAATAACGCCTCGCGCATTATTAATGCGTCGCCGTATTACGCCCCGACTATTACCGTCAAGGGCCTCACCCTGACGAACGGCCGAGTCGAAGAAACGTCCAACGGGTTTCCAAGAGGTCTTGGAGGAGCCATTTTTAATAGCGGTGGCCTCACCGTTGTCGAGTCGGTCATCACCGGCAACCAGGCCAATGCCAACGGGGGAGGCATTTACGCTGGAGCGTACGTGGATACGGTAATCCAGGAAAGTACCGTATCCGGCAATACGGCGAACTCCGGTGGCGGCATTTTCGGTAACTACGTCACCGTCCAGGACAGTACGGTTTCCGGCAATCGCGCGAAATTTGGCGGAGGGCTCGGGACCTCCTGCTGCTATGGACGGATTACGGTCGAAAACAGCGTTTTCTCCGGCAATCATTCTGAAAGTTTCGGCGGTGGAGCGATCAACGCGAGTAACGACAAAAGCGGGTTTAGCGTACAAAACAGTACGTTTACCGGGAATACCACCGGCGGCAGTGGCGGCGCCATCAGTCGTACAGACAGATTTAACTCAACACGCATCGTCAATAGCGCCTTCTTCAGAAATACGGCGACGGGCGATTGTGGTGCGATTAACGGCAACACGAGTTACGGATCGTTTATTGAGATCCAGAACAGCACCTTTTCCGGAAATACCGCGATGACGGGTGATGGCGGTGCACTTTGCATGGGCGGGTTTTATGACGGCGATGATTTTTCAGTCACCGAAAGTACCTTTTCCGGGAACGAGGCGGGAAATAAGGGTGGAGCCATTTTCGCCAACTTCCAATACGGCGTGCCCTCGGTGCGGAATTCGATCATTGCAGGCAATGGTGCGGTGGTTGGGGATGTTGATGTTTCTGGGGAGTTTAGTGTGGACTGGTCGCTGATTGGTGATGTGGGTACGGCGGTGGTGAATGAGTCTGTGCCGGGTTCGAACCTACTGGGTGTGGATCCGTTACTGGGGCCTTTGCAGGACAATGGGGGGGTGACGCAGACGCACGCGCTGCTGTCCGGCAGTCCGGGGATCGACCGGGGGGACCCGGCGTTTACGCCCCCGCCGGAGTTTGACCAGCGCGGTGCCCCGTTTGTGCGCGTAGCGAATGGCCGGATCGACATGGGGGCGTTTGAAGTTCAGGGTGCGGTGTCTGGGGTGTCCTGGGTACGCTGTCCTGGGGATGTGGACGGTGACGGTGAGCCGGACGTGATGGTGCTGGCGGGGGCTCCGGGTGATGGGGGTTTCACGGCGACGGTGAGGGGTATCACCGGAGCTTTGGTGAGCACGGTGGAGTTTGATGGGAGTCTGATTCCGGTGGATCTGGAGGTGATGGGGGATATCAACGGCAACGATGCCCCGGAGCTGGCGGTATTGGGGAAAGGATCGGTCAAGGGTGAGGTTCGGGATTCGTTGACGGGTGGGCTTTTGGGTTTGGTGGAGTTTGATGCGGGCTTGACGCCTATTGATCTGGAGCTGGTGGCGGACCGGACGCGTAACGGGATTCCGGAACTGGCGCATTTGGGTTGGGGTTCGGCGTGGGTCGAGGTGAAGGACCCGCTGACCGGGGAAGAGGTGAATCGCGTTGCCTTCAATCCCAATCTGATTCCCCAGGATCTGTCGGTGTACGCCGATAGCGGAGTGCATGTGGCGGTGCTGGGTGATCATCCCGATCCGGACAAGGCTGCGCGGGTGGAGATTCGGGACCTGGCGAGTGGGGAGCGGGTGGGTCGATTGGCGTACGGGAAAGGCTGGCGGATGCGTCAGTTGGCGCTTTTATCGGATAGCAACGGCAATGGGTCCAGGGAGGCGGCGGTGTTGCGGGAGAAGCCGGGGGCGGCGGTGAACGTGCTGGTGAAGGATACGCGGACGGGTCGGCGCGTCAATCAGTTGGGGTTTGACGCCAACTATCCGCCGATCAAGATGGTGGTGGTCTCCGACCTGAACGGTAATGGGTCGGAGGAGGTGGTGGTGTTGGGGCGGCGTGCCGGGGGTGGCAATCAGAAGGCGGTGGTGAAAGACGGCAAGACCAATGCCGTGCTGCGCACCCTTTTCTTTAACAAGGCCTTCCCAGCCCGGGATCTGGACGTGTGTCCGGACCTCAATGGCAATGGCGCCCAGGAACTCGTCGTGCTCGGCCGGCGTGACCACGACGGCACGCTCAAAGCCTTCATCAAAGATGCCAAAACCGGTGAACTCCTACAAAGAATAACGTTCTAGACGACCCTGCTTACATCCAAGAGACTTGCCGTACATCACGGGTCTGACGAAGTCGAGCCGGGATCAGATCCTACCGCTCCTGAATACAGAATTATTTCGCCAAGGATCTGACCCCAGGACCACTCGGCCGGGTGGTCATGCCGCATCGGCGAGCAAGGTCATTTCCGTGCTCAATCTCGCGACGCGGTTAGCGAAGTAGCGGGCGGCGGTAGACGAACACGAGACCAGAATGCGCCGGCTGCCTTCACCCGACCCAACCCGAACGGCGCTTTCACTGGTGAACCGTCGATCACGATGACCGAACCGGTTGATGCCGGCCATCTACAAGTTTTGTACTGACCTGAACCCGCGTCCCGCATATTGCTGACATGCAGCGGAGTGGCTATGCCACCCATCCGCAACGAACTCGGGGCGGAGTCGTGTCGCGATTACTGTCCTTACAGATGCCGATCCAGAAACTCCAGGGCTCTTGTTCGAGAATCTGCCGTGGCCTTTCCGTTGTACGCGTCGCAATCGTCGCAACGATTGGTGATCAGCCTATCGAACGCATGGCCCACACCCTGATAGATTTGGTATTCGCAGGCCACGTCGTCTTCCACTATGCGCTTGCAGTAGCTCGCTATCGATCGCGGAGGTACTTTCCGATCCCGCTCTCCGTGGAGAAACAGGATAGCGGGGTGGTCCCGGTCGGGCCGCATCGGAATGATGGGCCCGATGTAGAAGCTGACAATCACCTTGAGGCGGCGGTCGGTAAACTTATGCGAATGAAACGTGAAATTGATCGCTTCGTACGCGCCCCGGGAGAACCCCACGATGCCGATTGCATGCGGGTCCACCCGCGGATTGGAAAGCAAGAAATCGTAGGCGAGTTGGATATTGTCCGTGCCGCCGGGGGCAAAATAGTTGGCCGTAATGGCGTAATACCCGTTGCGGGATAGGTGGAAGGCGTAGTCGTATTCGTGATTACTCAGCCCGCCCCGCGAATGTAAAACGATGACCGCGGGAAACGGGCCCTCGCCGTTCGGTTCGACCAATCGACCGCCCCCGGGAACAGAAGCGCAGCCGGATAGACTACCGGCGAGTATCGCCAGACAGCATAGCACTGCGCGATTCGATCCAATCATCTTCAAAGGTGCTCCACGTCAGTCCGCCGCCGCGGCGCTCTGCGTCGCCAGCACCTGGCGCATCGCGCCGAAGCGCCTGCGGTACTGCGCCGGCGTGAGGCCGACCTTGCGACGGAACAGACGGCCGAAAAAGCTCGCGTCTCCATAGCCCGCCTGGTTCGCGACCGCCTCGATCGGCAGGTCGGTGGTCTCCAGCATGTGTTTCGATTCCTCGAGGCGCAGCGTATGCACATACTCCATCGGCGACATGCCGGTAGCGCGGGCGAAGCGGCGCTTGAAGGAGCGATCCGCAAGCCCGCTCAGTCGCGCCATCGCAGCCACCGGTGCATCCTCGTCGTAGTGCCGGGCGATCCATTCCTGACACTTGGCGATGACCGCGTCGTCCGCCTGGCGGTTGCGGGTGAGGCTCGCAAACGGCTGTTGTCCCACGTGGTGCCAGTCGATCAGGTGCACCCGCGCGACACGCATCGCTTCCTCGACACCGGCAAAACGTGCAATCAAAAATAGCGCAAGATCGAACCAGGAAGTGCCGCCGCCGGCCATGACGAGGCGTTGTTCCGCCCCGGAAATAACCAGGGCGCGTTGTGGGTGGACGCGCGCTCCGGGGTAGCGGGCGGCCAGGGCGTCGCAGTAACCCCAATGGGTCGTGACGTCCTGACCCTCGAGGAGTCCCGCTTCGCCGAGAAGCAACGCGCCGGTACAGGCGGTGGCGAGCGTTGCCCCCGCCGCATACCGTTCCTCGAGCCAGCGCAGCTCCACCGGGTAACGCCCGCTCAGGTTCTCCTCCGGCGTAACCATGAGGTCGGGAATCGCAACCACCTCGACAGCGGGACAGTCGGCCAGTGCGCAGTGCGGCGTCACCGACAGCCCATTGGGCGTGCGAAAACGGTGTCCGTCTGCCGACACGATGAGCGGGTGAATCAGCGACGTGCCTTCCCGGCCCTCGATCAGAACGTTCCAGTCCCGCCCCGCCGACTCCAGCACTTCGTACATGCCATACAGCGGCGACGCGGTCGATTCCGGTACCGCGAGAATCGCGACGAGGGGGCCTGAATGTGTATCGGGCATGGCAGATTTGTCCGCTTGGCGTCCAAAAAGAACTTAACGCAATCGCGCTTTCCAGGGTAGCCTTGAATCAGCAGCGGCCCAAATCTTGAGCCCGCACGCGGCAGACTAGAGGAGCTGACATCTGGAGACCTGACATGACGCAAACAAATCCGCAGCCTGAATTCGATACCGCGCGCGCCGAAGCCTTTGCCGAACGGCTCGTGACGGCTTTAAACGACGGAGCTCTATGCCTGATGGCGTCAATCGGTCATCGCACCGGTTTGTTCGACGCGATGAGCGGGTCGCCACCCGCCACTTCGGCCGACATCGCGGACCGGGCGGTGCTCAGTGAACGTTACGTCCGCGAGTGGCTGGGCGCCATGGTGACCGCCGGCGTCGTCGAATTCGATCCAGCGAGGAAGTGTTATTCCCTGCCCCGCGAGCATGCCGCGTCGCTGACGCGTGCGGCCGGGGCCGACAACATCGCGGTGTTCGCTCAATACGTCGCCGAGCTTGGAAGCGTGGAAACCGACATCGTCGAATGCTTTCGCAACGGTGGCGGGGTGCCCTACGAGCGGTTCGACCGCTTCCATGAGGTGATGGAGGAGGACAGCGGGCAGTCGGTGCTGTCTTCGCTGGAGTCGCACATCCTCCCGCTCGTGGCGGGACTCAGTGATCGGCTCACAACGGGTATCCGTGTGTTGGATTTGGGCTGCGGACGCGGCCAGATCCTACGCCGGTTGGCGGTCCGCTATCCGAAGAGCCGCTTCACCGGGATGGACCTCTCCGAGGATGCGATCGGATACGCGCGGGCGCAAGCTGCAGGGCTGGACAACGTCGAGTATCTCGTGCGCGATTTGAGTGATTTTGACGAGGTCGCCGAACCGGAAGCGTTCGATTTTATTACCACCTTTGACGCCATTCATGACCAGGCGAAGCCGCTGAACGTACTGCGCGGGATTCACCGGGCGCTCAAGACCGACGGCGTCTACCTGATGCAGGACATCAGCGGTACGGGTCACGTCCACCGCGACATCGAGCATCCGCTGGGGACGTTGCTCTATACCGTCTCCTGCATGCACTGCATGACGGTGTCGCTCGCTCAAGGAGGGGAGGGTTTGGGCGCCATGTGGGGTGAGGAGAAAACACAGGAGTACCTCGAGCGCGCCGGTTTCGGTTCGGTCACGACGAACCGCCTGGCGCACGATATCCAGAACAACTGGTACGTCGTGAAAAAGTAGGCGGTCGAGGGGGTCGGACCAGACCCGGGTGCGAGGCGCTCGGGCTCAGTCCTTGAATTTCGCGGCCAGGCTCGACAACAGAGCGACGTAGATGTTGTGACAGAACGCAACCGCGTCCTGCGAGGAAGATTCCCACGACGAAGACCATTCTACAAACGTGGCGTCGTCCTCCGTGACCGGCAACAAATGCAAGTGGCCCACATAGTCGCTGACTTCCTCCTCCGAAACGGGGGAAGGACCGTCATCGATCGAGTAACGGATACGGTGTTCCTCGGGATTCCATTCGATCAGCGTTTCGTGGAAGGCGTCGTTGAGAACTCTCTTCGCCCCCGGTTCGGTCCCGGGCGTGTCACCCTGCGCCTCGCACTTCTCGATGACGTCGCGGGCCCAGGAAAAATCGTGGAAGTCGCTGACTGTGTCCCAAACCTTCTGCAGCGGGGCATTGACGACGATGGATTGGTAGGTAAACGGCATGGGTTTCTCCTCTGGTTTGCTGCCGCACAAGGGCCGTTTGCGTGCGAGCCGCCATCATCCCGCGTCTTATCCTCCGGATCAAGCCGGCACGGTGCCAACTGGGTTTGGAGTGCGTCGAGGCAGTGGAGGGAGTGGTTCTCCGACTGATTACTGCAAAAGCACGATGGGCTTGGGTTTCCCGATTGCGTTCCCTTGCGCGAAATCGACGCCGATCTCTTTTAGTTTTTCCAGAGCGGTCTGGGTCTCGACGAACTCAGCGATGGTTTGTTTGCCCATCGTTTTCGCGATTTCGTTAATAGATTTGACCATCGCAAAATCGATTGGGTCATTAGCGATGTCTTTTACGAATATGCCATCGATCTTAATGTAATCTACCGGCAAATTCTTGAGGTAGGCAAAGGAAGACAAACCGCTACCGAAATCATCCAGGGCGAAACGACAATTCAACCGCTTGATTTCTTCGATAAAACGGGTTGCGCTGGATAAATTGGTGATCGTGGCGGTTTCCGTGATTTCGAAACAGATCTTTTCGGGAGGGACTCCGGACGTTCGGAAACGATCCAGGACAAAATTCAAGAACACCTGGTCTCCGAGCGAATGCCCGGAGAGATTCACGGAACACAAATGCAGATTGTCCAGATGTCCCGGATTGCCCGCCAACCAGCCAAACGCCTTATCCACGACCCAACGGTCCAACTTGACGGAGTGTTTGAACCGTTCCACAGCCGGGAGGAAGGCATCCGGGTGTACCAAATTCCCGGACTCATCTTCCATGCGCAGGAGTAACTCGTAATGCCCCGAATAAGGCATTTGATCCCGATCGACGGTAACGATTTCCTGGAAATAAAACTGAAACCGGCTCGCCTCGAGCGCGCTGTCGATCTTGCTTATCCACTCCATCTCGCCATACCTTCTGACCAGCTCTTCATCGTCCTCCTGGTAGATATGGATGCGATTTCTGCCCTCGTCCTTGGCGGCATAACAGGCGGTATCCGCGGCGCTCAACAATCCCGTCACGCTATCCGTGGTCTTAGTAATCGGGACCAGACCGATACTCGCCGCGATGCTGAAGCTTCGATCTTCCCACGCAAACCGGAAGTCCTCCAGAACGCGCCTCAACTCGCGGGCGACCGTGGCGGCCTGATCCAGATCGCAGTGTGTGATCAACACCGCGAACTCATCTCCCCCCAGGCGGGCTACGGTGTCCTGCTGGCGAACGTATCGTTGTAGTAGGTCCCCGAGCTGACGAAGCAGTTCGTCCCCGGCTACATGCCCACACGTATCGTTGATGATTTTGAACTGGTCGAGATCCATGTAGCACAAGGCATGCGAGGAATCGTCGTTTCGCGACAATTCCAAGACGTGTTGAAGGCGTTGTTCGAATTCGCCCCGGTTGACAAGATCGGTCAGTGAATCATGACTTGCCTGGTGCGAGAGTTCTTTCGACAAGTTTCTGGCTTCGGTGATGTCTTCGCAGACCATGAGCAACGACTGACCGGAATCATCTTCGTTGTCAATCGTTCTGGCGGTAACTCGGACCCAGATGGGTTGGCCGCTCTTGCTTCTTTGACAGCTCTCCCACCGATGCACGACGCCGGCTTCAATGAAACACTTTGCGATCTGATCGGTGATCGGCGTTTGCTCGTCGCCGTGAAAAAGGTCCACGGCACGGGTACCGACAAGCTCCTCGACGCCGTAACCGAGTTGGTCGGCCCCAAAGCGATTCACCGAGAGTAATGTACCGTCGCGATCCAGCGTGAAGAACATCGACGGGGTACCGTTGTACAAGGTTCGATACCGGTCGTGGCTCCGCCGCGCTTTGTCTTCGGCTTGACGGCGTTCGTTGACTTCGGCACGCAGAGCGTTGTTGACTTGCAAGAGTTCGTACGTGCGTTCGGCGATGCGCTGCTCGAGCGCGGTCTGGGCGTTTCGAACCGTGTCTTGGGCCTGCTTCAAGGAGATGTGGTTGTTGATGCGGGCAGCGAGGATCGCGTAGTCGATGGGGCGCGTGACGTAATCGTTGGCCCCCAATTGCAAGGCCTTGACCACGTCGTCGATGTCGTCTTTTACGGTCAACATCAAGACGGGAAGTTCCGTTTCGGTGAATTTTTCGCGAATGATCCTCAATACTTCCAAGCCGTTGATCCCGGGCATCAGGACATCGAGAATCACTAGATCGAACGACGTTCTGGCGATTTCTTTTAGCGCTTGTTCACCGTCAGAAGCTTCCGTGAACTCGTAGGCGCGCTGGGCCAGCAGAGACTTAATAACCGCACGATTTGTAGGGACATCATCGACGATAAGAATGCGCGCCGGACCCACTTCAGGCGCGCGTTCCTCGTCCTGGACAACTCGCAAATTCGATCTGCTCATGTCGCGTTCGGCCCCCCCGTTTGCGACAATTTACCCTCGTTTAGAGCAATATCTTACGAAATTTATGGATAAAAATCCCGTATTCTACCGATTTATTTATCTTTTGTTTGCAATTTGTCGCGGCCGGGAGAGGGGCTAAGTGGGCCGTTTCACCCAGATGACCCTATTATTGGAGTATCCTCGATTCGACGCCACTGTTAACCATTTGTGTTGCCGATGAAGCTTCGCGTCGTAGTGATCAAACCCAGCAAGTACGACCCGGACGGTTATGTGGAGCGTTTTCACCGAGGCTTCATGCCGAACGCCACGCTCTACCATATCGCTAGCTTGACCCCATCCTCTTTGGATGGAACGCCGATACAACTTGTCACGATCGATGAGTATGTGTGGGTCGATTTGAGCTATTTGAAATACCTAAGGAGTGAGGAAGGATATACATCGTTATTAGCCATTGTGGGCGTGCAAACTCACCAGTTCCAAAGGGCACTGGATCTCGCTGCATACGCATTACACAACGGTATCAAGCATACGATTATCGGGGGTCCTCACGCGATGACGTGTGATACGAAACTCTTTCAAGGCCGAGGTGTAAGTTTCGCCCTTTGTGAAGCAGAAATCGTATGGCACTCAGTGCTTGAAGATGTTCTACAGGGAGAGTTGAAACCCATATACGGTTCAGGTGAACGATGGGCCAAAAACCTCGATGGTTTCGTAGTGCGCCCACCAAGACTGGAAGACCTGAACAGGTACTGGGCGCCTATGTGGGGTTTATATCCCGTGAGAGGTTGTCCTTACAATTGTAACTTCTGTTCCGTTATCAAGATATCTGGAAGACAAATCAGAAGTCCAGCGGTGGAAAATACGCTGAAAAGTCTTAGATTGGCCGACAGGAAAGGAATCGAAACGATAATGTTTGTATCGGATAATTTTAACAAATATCCGGACGTCGAAGTGCTTCTCCGAGCCATGATTGCTGAGCGTTTCAAGTTGCGTTTCTTTTGTCAGTGCGACGCTAAAGTTGCAAACCAGCCCGAGCTCGTCGAGCTTTTGGCTGAAGCCGGGTGCTTCGAGATGTTCGTTGGCGTCGAAAGCTTCGATCGCAACGTTCTAAAATCGGCACGGAAGTATCACAATTACCCCAAGCTATATGAGTCGATCGTTCAAAAATGTAGGCAAGTAGGAATACGCCCGCACTTCTCCAATATCATCGGTTTTCCTGAGCAGGACTCGGCTGACATATGGCGGCATCTTCACCAGTTGGTGGAGGTGGGTCCGACGGTTGCCTCGTTTTACATTTTGACGCCGATCCCCGGGACGGACCAATACGATACTTTTCGAGAAAAAGACTTAATCAAGGACGTAAATTTGGATAGATTCGATGCCAGTTCTTTGGTATGGCGACACCCAAAGGTTTCGGATGACGAGATGGAGAGTTTGCTTTTTACCTGCTATTCGAAGTTCTATGCAAGCGTTCTGAGGAAGGGAAACTTGTCCGACGAGGACAAACGGATCGCTATATTTAGTAGATTTATGGCTGGACAACGAAGACATCCCATGGCCGGCGGAATAGATTCCGTTAGACTGGATCACCAAATATCCTACGCGTCGTTGCGCCTTGGGCGGTACGGAGTCGAACGTGCTCCCCTACCAGACAGCCTTCACCTCACAAACGAACATGAAGCGGCATATGCTTATAACTAGTGTAGGAAGCATAGGATACGCATCAATCGGGATGCAGTTGACGCGACCGTCCCCGCGTCCGCCGAAAGGAATCGTTTGAGAGCCATCATCGTTCGGCTCGGCGCTGGCGTTGTTGTAGCTGTTCACGCCCAGATCGCCTGCGTCGAGACCGCCGCCAGCGTTGTAGGTGGTGACCGACCAGAACGCGTCGACCGGCACATCCTTGACTGTTAAGACCGACCGCAAAGGTGCCGAGAAGTTTCTGCCTGAGCGCTGAAACTTTCCGACCGCGACCTGCATCTAACCGCCAAAACCAGCATCGGACGGTGTTCCGGCTCGTGAAAATGGCTCGATGACATCATGGCGGATAAAAACCCAATGACAATGATGAATCTAGCGCTGAAGAGAAACGCTCGATACGGTCCCGGTGTGACTTGCCCGGTAGCGGTCGGCCGTTGGCCCAGAGACGCGTGGCCGGCTCTGGCGGTGCGGGATGCTCGAACAGGCGATTGCGCAGACCTGGCAGCCATCTACAACGACGCCATTCGCGCCGGTTACAAGACCATGGACACCGAACTATTGGGGGACGACTATTTTCAGCGTCTGCTGACAGAGAGCTCGCCGCGGGAAGCCATGTTGGTGGGCGACAACGGTGATCGAGTGGTCGCCTGGGCCAAGGCCAAGCAGTACAGCGAACGCGGTGGCTATCGATACACCTGTGAAACCTCCATCTATGTTGCCGATTCCTTTCAAAACCACGGCTTCGGTGCGTTGCTGCTGCGGGCTATCATCGGTCGCGCCTATGCCCTGCAGTATCGGCATATCGTCGCCAAGATCCTTGCGGCCAATGAGCCCAGCATCCGGTTTCACCAGCGCTTCGGGTTTACCGTGGTGGGTCGGCAGAACGCGATCGGGTTTCTGAACGGCGCCTGGCAGGACGTCGTCATCATGCAGCGCGTTCTCACCAGCGTCAGTTACCCCCACGCTGTGGAGTGACCGTGCCGGCCGCGCTGACAAAAGTCGTGGATCTGCTTCCGCCGCAGCTACTGGTGGTCGTATCGCGGGGACTCCAGGCGGCGGCGGTGCCGGTGGTGGCGCTGCTGGTGGCGACTTCGGAGCAACTGGGTGGGGAGATCGAGGACGCCATTTCTTTCTGCAACCTGCTGTTCGTGGGCAATCTGTGCGCGTCCTTCGTCGTTCTGGGGGCTTTCGGTCCGCGCCGCATCGGCGCCGGCCTGCGATCGTTGTCATCGCGGTTGCGGTGGGAAGTGCTGGGGTTCGCCTCGCTATCGGCGTTGCTGGCGTCGCTGATCTACACGTCTCTAGAGACGACGACAGTGACCAACGCGGTGCTACTGGCGCGGCTCGGTCCGGTGTTGTTCGTGGTCGGTTCCGCGCTGCTGCTCGGGCAGCTGATCGACAAAACGGAGTGGCTCGGTTTCGGCCTGATCGCCATCGGTGTGGTGGCGACGGTCTTCACTGGCAGTGACTTTCAGGTCGTTACCGGCGATATGTTGATTCTCGCCTCCGCCTTCGTCTATGCGGCGGTCACCATGGTCAGTAAACGGCTGCTTCCGGAAACGGGGCTCCCGGCGCTGGTGTTTGCCCGCAATTTTTTCGGCGCAATCATATTTTTTGTGTTCGCTAATGTGCTCTACGGTCCGGCGCATTTCATGCACGCGTTCTATGGTCCCCTGTGGGGCATTATGATCATCTACGGCCTGATCATCATCGTCACCGCGCAGTTCGCCTGGTACAAGGGCATTTCCGTACTCACCCCTGCCAGCGTCGCGCGCTGGACCGTCATGACACCAGTACTGGCGGTGGGCTACGCCTTCTTCATCAACGGCGAGCGGCCGACCCAAACCCAGCTCATCGCTCTCGGCTTCGTCATGCTGGGTATCATCGTCTCGAATATCGGTAAGTTCTTCCCTGTCGGTGCCTCCGACAATGCCGAGAGCAGCGTGGCGGCCTCCTGGCCATGCGATTGCTGTGTATTGCCAATCCGACCGTCTACGGGCGCACCCGCACGGACGTACCGCTCAGTTATGCACACCTGGCGGCCCATTCGGATATCGAGCTTTTTCATGCGGATACCTCGGCGATGCTGGAATCCGCGCGACACCTTCGGGCTGTGGCGGTCGACGCCGGCTTCCTACCCTGCGACTTCCCGCAGCTTGCTCATCGCCGAGCGTTACCGTTACGGCCCCGGGACTTCGACATGGTGTTTTGCCGCACCCTCAAGCCCCTGCCGCCGGACTATCTCGACGCCTTGCGGCAATGGTCACGGATCATGCCCTTCGTGAATGACCCGGCCGGCATCCAGCACCACCTGGACCCCCGGTTTTTTCTCGATGCCGCGGAGCGGTTCGCGCCGCCGGCACTGATCACCAGTGAAACCTCGCAGGCTGAACGTTTTCTCCGCCGCCATCGCACGATCGTGATCAAGCGATCGAACAGCTGCGGCGGGCGCGGCGTATACCGCTTGGCCTTGGCCCGGGACGGTGGCCTGTTGGTGGACAACCTGATCGAGGGATCACGGGTAGTGGAACGTTTCAGCGAGTTGTTCGCGAGCCTCACCGGCGGCGGCTGGCAACCGGTTCTGCTGATGCGGTACCTCCCGCGGGTCACGGAGGGCGATAAGCGCGTTGTGGTTGTAGACGGTGAGATCTACGGGGGGTATCTGCGACGGTCCGCGGACGGCCACTGGGTACAGAACGTGAGTCTGGGTGGCGACTGCGAGCTGGCCCCGGTACAAAACGCCGAGCGTGCCGCCATCGCTGCCACTTACCGCCGCTACCAACGTGCGGGTATCCATGTGCTCGGTTATGACTTTATACGTGATGATGACGGCCGCTGGAGGCTGAGTGAGATCAATGCCGGCAACGTGGGTGGTCTCGCCAGACTGGAGCATCTCGGAGTGCGCGGCATCACCGATCGCTTCGTCGACTGGTTGCAGACTCTGCGTGATCGCAGTCGCGGATCCGTGTTCATGGATCGGCGTTTGCCACTGCCCGATGCAGAAACCGACGGCAGCGGTCTCGGCAGGTTCAGCTTGAGCAAGCAGGGGGCGGCGATGACGGCGACCGGGATGAGCAGCGCCGCTGGCTGCCGCCGGCCCGGTGCGACTCCCGTGGCAGGCCAGTGATGACAGCGCAGACACAGACCATTTCCACATTGCTGTGGACCGGAGGGTGGGATTCGACTTTTCGGTTGTTGCAGCGCTTGCTCATTGAACAGCGGCCCATCCAGCCGGTCTACGTGGTCAATCCCGATCGGCAGTCCGCCATTGCCGAAATCAGAACCATGAAAAAAATCAAGCAGCGCCTGATTGCCGAGTATCCACATGTCAAGAGCACACTCCGTTTCGGCAAGACCGTGGGTTTTTACGATTTCGAGCCACACCAGGTTTACCAGGATGCCTACGATCGGATTCGGGCGAGGCAGTATCTGGGCACTCAATACGTCTGGCTCGCCAGTTTTTGCGATGAGATGAAGCTCCGCGATATCGAACTGGCAATCCATCAGGACGATAAGGCCCATCGAATACTGGCGCCGATCGTGACGTCCGCGGGCGCCGAGGGGTGTTACCGGGTGGACGACAGGTTTGCCCACACGGAGGAATACCGACTGTTCCGCTTCTTCCGGCTACCGATATTCGATCTCACTAAAACCCAGATGCTGGAGATCGCCAGAGCGGAAGGTTTCGAGGAGTTGATGAAACTCACCTGGTTTTGTCATACGCCATCCCGCAAACAGCGGCCCTGCGGCACCTGTAATCCCTGCATCTACGCCATCGAAGAGGGCCTGGGGGAGCGGGTCCCCTGGTGGGGAAGGTTCAAGTACCGATGCCGCGGCCTGGCTTCCCTGAGGCCGGGGCACGCGTAGCGGAGTCGGGGCATGGTGGCAACCACAGCAGAGTCGGTGCTAATGGACATCTGGACAAGTCGCGCTTTCTCAGCGCTGTTCGAACGTCTAAAAAATCAGACGCGTATCAGCACCGTCGATAGGCTGGACCCGCTGCCAGAGGATCGGTTCTACTCGGCCTATCTGGACAAGGGTTACCCGGTTGTCTTCCCGCTGGCCATGAGCACGGTCGAACTCGCCGGGGCGGTGAGATCCATCCAGTCCAATGGCCGGCAGTTCATCGATGTGCGGTACGGTGACTATGCAGACCCAAGCCAGTACGTCAGCAACCGTAAGATCAAGCGCATGTCTCTGAAAGCGTTTTTTACCGACTATTTCGACAACTATGTAGAGACCAGTTACTACGCCGGCAACTTCTCCCTACCGCCAGAGCTGGTGGCGAAGCTGGGTATCCGGCCGCCCACGTTGTTTGAGTTTCAGGAGTACGACCAACCCGCGTTTTGGGCCGGTGCGAGAGGTACCCTGACGCCTCTGCACAAAGATGGTGCGAAGAACTTCGCCCTGCATCTTCTGGGACGTAAACGATGGATATTGTTTCCGCCGCGGGACGCAGAGTTCCTGTACCTGCACCGCGTAAAGGAGAGCTCCGATTTCGCCTTCAGCGAGGTTGATATCCGTGCGGTGGATGAGGCGAGGTTTCCGGAATTCAGGAAAGCGCGAAGTATCGAAGTGGAAGTCGCCGCAGGGGAAGTTCTGTTTCTGCCGGAGGGGTGGGCGCACTTCGTCGAAAACCTGGAGCCGACCATCATGGTCAATTTCTGGCACCGCAAAGGGAGCACCGCTAACTGAGTGTCAGTCGCTCTCCCCGCTACCGCCGCGCGCGGCGAGTATTGCGGCGACCAGCTCGTCCGGCACGTCCGCGGGAATTTCTTTGTCGGAACTGTTGAATGCATCCCTGCTCAACTCGATGGTCTGCCGATAGCTGTCGATGTAGTCGGCGCAATCCTGGCAGATTTGGATATGCTGCTCGAACAGGCGCCGCTGCTCCGCCGGCAGCTCACCCTCCATATAATCCAGCAGAAACTCTATCAGCTCGCGACAGGTCACGGCTGCTTCACCGCCAGATGAGGATCGAGTTGTTCGCGCAGCGCCTGGCGGGCGCGGTGCAGGCGGATTTTCACGGCGTTGGCCGAAATACCCAGCAACTCGGCTGTTTCGATGCCGCCAAAGCCGTCGATGTCGCGCAACATCAGCACTACGCGGTAGTTTTCCGGTAAGCGGTCAATACAGTTTCTCACCAGTCTGCCTGTTTCGGTCTGTTGGTACACGGACTCCGTACTCCGATGCCATGCAGCCGTCGGATGTGCTCTGTGACCGTCTTCCAGGAAGGTCGGCAGCAGATCATCGATGGGCTGCTCTTTGCGTGACGCGGATTTCCGTAAATGGCTCAAGCAGGTGTTGATTAGGATCTGATGCAGCCAAGTGTACACCGCCGAATCACCACGGAACCCCTGGATAGACGCAAACGCCTTGGCAAAGGTTTCTTGCAGCATGTCCTTGGCGTCCTCGGCCCCCACATAGCGGTAGGCCACCTTGTGCAGGCGGCCCGCATAGCAACGCACCAGATATTCGAAAGCGACTCCCTCGCCAGCCTGTAGACGCGCTAGCAGCTCGTGTTCCTCGATTTCTCTCTGTGAGTCCATGTCAGCGGGCCTGTTGCCTGGGCGGGGGCCCGCCCGACCCGGCGTCGTACGAGTTCAAATTATTCCCCTGCGTCGAGAGTATATTGGCGGGTCGATTTTGTGGGCAACGACGCCCCAAAGCGCCGTGCACCCTGAAGCCGAAACCCCAGGGGGAGTCAAACTTGCACCTGTATTTATGGAACCTCGGGGAACGATTGTCAACAGTGTTATGCTCGACCGTGCGTGTTCTCACCACCGAGAGGATAGGCGATCGGAGGAATATCTCGAATGGCACAACGAACAGGTATTCAATGAGTACCAAAGTCGTTGATTCGCTCGTTCGCCGCGCAGGTTTCGGTTGGTTCGGAGCGCAGCTCGGTATCAACATTTTCTTGATGTCACATAATGTAGCGGTGGCCCGAATGGACTGCGAGTAAGAAGATTTCGTATCCATGATCTTCACCATACATGCGCCGCTTTTTAATTACCTGGTAGAAAGGACACTTCAAAGTGGCCAGGTGCAGAATCGAGCTGCCGACATGGGGATTTTCGATGTTGTTTTGCCGAGTGTTACGGGAGAGTATGGGAAACGATTCGTCAAGTTTGACTGCGTTGCGGTGAGTGGGTCGTCAGGGATGCAGGCACCTCCGCCAACGCTTCGTCCGGTAATGTGTAGGACGACGCAATGAGTTCGTTGTCCGGTTCCAGGATCTCGGGGAAACGGATACCGCGCAGCACCTGGACGGCAAAGATTTCCTGGACTGCTTCCTCGAAGCGCAAAAACGCGACCGTGTTGCCGGTTTCGATGTGCACCACCCACACCCCGCAGGTGCGTTCTTCGAGCCGGTCCACAATCGGGATGCCGCTGAAGGTCGCACTCTCGCGGACTTGGGAGAGGCCGACAAACGCCAATGGTCCGCAGAAGTCGAGCCCGCGGGTGAAGCCGGGCAATTCGGCCACGGTAGTGACCGCGCCGGAGTCCGGGTTGACCGTCGCCAGGCTCCCTTTGCCGGATTCCAATACCCACAGTCGATCACCATACCAGCGCGGGGAGTGGGGCATGGACAAACCCTGGCACATGAGCTGGTTCGACCGGATGTCCATCAGAATGCCCCCGGACGCTTTATTGTCCCGCCAGCCCTGTTGCGTGTCCGTCTGTCCCAGGGCGGTGACATAGCGGGGCTTTCCCGCCACCATCCCTAAGCCATTCAGGTGACAGCGGTCCTCCGGGGTCAGCGCAGTGACAAACGGGGGGCGCCAGCGGGGCACAAAACTGTTGCTGGCATCCAGGGTGCAAAGCGTGGAGAACCGGGTGTTCACACACCACAATTGTCCATCCTGTCCCCAGGCCATCTCGTGGATGTCGATGTCGCCGGTGACGTGCACATTGCGCGGCAGATAACAGGCGTCGTGTTTGTCCTTCGGTTCAAGCCGGCGGGTCACGTCCGGCATGTTGAAGTACTCGTACACTTCCCGGGCCGTGCCGACCGCGAGATGCCGGGTATCGGCGGCCATGCCCATGGGTTTATTGAACACCCGGAAATGGGTATTGATGACGCCCCCGTCGTCGCGCACCGCGATCAGCTTGCCGGCCTGATAGGTGCTGACCAGGAGTGAGCACCCCAGTTGACTCAACAGCGCCGGAAAACTCGTGGTATGCACACTGCGCAGCGGTGAGGTGGCCGCCTCATCGGCGGGAGATTGGGTCATGGACGGATTCCGGCTCCGTGAAGCGGTCGATTGTAATGCGAAGCGGCCACTATCACGAGCCACGCTCTTTTGACCCGCATCAGGGTGTCGATTACGTAGCGGGGTAGGCTTTTCCTACCAGGAAGCCACATGACTTCTGAACTGATCGCCTCGAAATCTCATCTATTCGCGAAACAGTTGCTTGACGATCTCTCGTGCATAAGCGTGGATCCAGATTTCGGCTTTGTACGCCGACGAATACCACACTACGACCGTGTCGGTCTCGGGTGACACGTACAGTCCCTGACCGGTTCTTCCGGACTTGTACACATCTCCATCGGCGAAAACCGCATCCCATTGGTACGACGCACCAACGTCGGTTTCTGCAAATTGTGACAGGATCCTCTTGCTCATGTAGTCCTTGCCGTAGTCCGCATGTCCTGCGGCCGCATAGACCTTTGCGAAATAGTCTTCGGACAGCACCTTCTCCCGACTCACGGTGCCCCAGCTCGGCGTAAACAGCAATCCGAATCGGCCCAAATCGCGGAGCCGGGCTGCGAACATCCCGGGCACCATTGGCTCTCCACTGGCGGACAGCCCAAGAACGCCGTCGCCTTCCATGCCGGCCGGAATCCAGATTCTCTCCGTGATCAAATCCTCGATCGGCTTGTTCGTGACTCGTTCCAGGATGAATACGACAACCTGGGTATTGATCGACGCGTACTCGTACTCGGCTCCAGGCTCGCGACGCGGTGTCGCGGCCTTTACCGCATTCATGAGCGACGCGTCTGCAGGCAGGCTATCGTCTCCTCCGGCTATGGCATAGAAGATGGTTACCGGGTGGTCCGGGCTGCTGCCCAGCATGCTTTCACTGACATCGAGCCCCGATCTCTGGTGCAGCACATCCTCGACTTTGACGCCTTCCCAATGCGTTCCCAGTAATTCGGGCAGATGGTCGGTCACTAGCTTGTCAAGGTCCAGCAGACCTTCCGTAGCAACGATGTGAGCGAGTGTGCCGACGAGTATCTTCGTTGCCGATGCCCAAAGATGATTGTCCCATTCCCGGAGTCCCACGTACTCTTCAAATACGAGTTTGCCTTTGTGCAGGACAGCGAACGCTTTTACGCGCGACCGTGGGTCGTCGATGGCGTCGCGAAGTGTCATCGTTCCCAGGTCTGTTGTTGCGGTTGTCTGCTCGATGGTGGTCATCGGTAAGCTTTCCAGCTCCGACACCGGTCCCGCACGATGCACGATTGCCGTGGGGCCAACCTCGCTGAGACGAGATGCCGCGTAACTCCCTACATCGTCCGCGGTGATCGCGGAGTCTGATTTGTATCCTCGCCTAAACTCGTACGTCATCGATGCCGAGTAACCGTCCCTACCAATCTGGACGCTCTGTAACTCTTCGGGAATGGTGTAGTCGGATCGACTCGGCTTAGATTGTGACTGACCCGGCGTTTCGGCACTGCAGCTCATGATAATCAAGGCCAAAACGGTGGAACTGCCGGCTTTCATCAATAGTTGGTTATGCATCGTGTTCTCCTGAATCTTGAGTCTTAGGCCCTTTCCAAAATGCTCGACGCAGGCTGCCGATATCGGTGACAGTTTGAGATGAGACCATCAATCACCATTCTCATCAAGTCTGCTCGAATCTCGTATAGCTTTTGGCGTGAAACAACTCGACAGCCGACGGCTAGCACACCAAGAAATTCACGGTATCATCGTAGACGAGCGATCCGGGCTTCTCGTACCTCGCTTGCCGATGTGTCTGAGTTTCGAGAAAGCGTACCCGGACTGGTCACCCCGGATGACGGTGAAGAAACAGCTTGCGAGCGCATTGCAGAACGATGTAGCTTGGGCTGTGTGTCTCCTCGAACTACAACCCTAGGAGGTTGCATGGACATTCCTGCGCTACAAGTGAGGCTCGACAAGTTTGCGAAAGACAGGGACTGGGAGCAATACCACAGCCCAAAAAACCTCGCGATGGCGCTTGGCGGAGAAGTTGGTGAGTTGCTTGAGTTGTTTCAGTGGAAGACTGAGGAAGAATCGTGCGAGCTGAAAAAAGAGGCTTTGGAAAGAGAGCTCATCGCTCAGGAGCTCGCGGACATCATGATTTACGCTATACGGCTGAGCGACCGTCTCGGTATTGATCTCGAAACCGCTGTCGATAACAAAATCAACATCAACGAGGAGAAGTACCCCATCGAGTTGGTCAAGGGGGACGCCACGAAATACAACCGGAGGTCAGAGTGAGCTAGTTAGCTTTACAACCTTGTAGTGGAGAAGAATCTAAGATTCACTTCGAGAATACCGTCAAACACCCCGTCTCCTTGGAACGTCTAACACCATATTTTGATGACCGACTTATTCAAGTGTGGGATCAGTTTTCGACTGGCGGAGCGAGTGCCGCGTGGGGAAACGGGGTACCCGAATATGTAGGGCGAGGATATTCGTGAAACGTAGGCGCTTGGCGTCGGTGACCACCATGTCGGCGGTCAGTAAATCGAGTCAGCGCCTAGTGTGTTCGATGATCCCAAGCGTATTAAGCATATCCATCATGATCATCTCCATCGCAAGGCCCATCTTCCCGCCATGGACCACAATGGTGTTTTGCCGCGACATCCAGGATCCAGCCAGTCTCTCGAGGTAATAACCGAAGTCGATGTTCCATTTCCGTGGAAGCGAAATTCGTATGATCACCAAACTCTCGTCGGGCGTCGGAATATCGCGCGCCATAAAAGGATGCGACGTATCAACTACGGGGATTCTCTGGAAGTTGATATCGGTGCGCGCAAACTGTGGAGTAATGTATGTCACATAGTCATACATTCGCCGCAGGATAGTGTCGGTTACAGCTCCCACCTCGTAGCCCCGTTCAGCGTAGTCTCTATGAATCTTCTGGATCCATTCCAGATTCACGCTTGGTGTCACACCAACTTTCAAGTCGGCATATTGGGACAGATCCACCTCGTCCGTTTGAACACAGCCATGTAGTCCCTCATAAAAGAGCAGGTCGGTACCTGGGGGAAGATCTTCCCAATCCGTGAAATGGCCAGGCTCTACCCCAAATTTTCTCGCTTCTTCTGCATTGTGTACGTAGTAGCGTCGTTTCCCAATTCCGGTTTCACTGTAGGTCTTGAAGCAGTTCTCCAATTCCTTAAACAAATTGGCCTGGGGTGAAAAATGACTGAACGTCTGTCCAGCTTTATCAGCCTTTTCGATTTGCTTGCCCATTTCAAGCCGGTTGTACTTGTGGAAACTATCACCTTCGATAACCGCCGGTTTGAGGCCCTCCCGATTAAAGATATGCTGGAATGCCTGTTTTACGGTTGATGTGCCGGCGCCCGATGATCCGGTCACTACGACTAGCGGATGTTTCTTCGACATAAGATCCCTCAGATACGCTCGGCGCTGCCGATTTTTTTGTAGCGTGAAAAGTAACGCCTAGCCATGACGTACGTCAATGCGTTGCGGGATCGATTACTAACGCAGGTCATGTGCTGCGATTGGTGGCCAATGGCGATCTTCATGGTCGTTGACGGTTCTATGCAAGGAGGTTCGCTTTTTCCATATGCGTGGCAGGCTGGTGCGGCGCCGTATCGTTTTGCCAACTCGACAAACTCACAGCGTATGCGGAAGCACTAGAGCGAAAGGAAAGGCGAATGCACGTGGTTTCATAAGTAATCGTCTGCAAAACAAGGACTGGCACCGGTGGGGAATTTAGAGACCGAAGAAGACTCATTTTGGTGAGTCTAAGGATTTCGAGTGCGTCGTAAGTTATTATTTTTAAGGTGGCCAGGGACAGAATCGAACTGCCGACACGGGGATTTTCAGACCCAACCGACAATTAGCAACCATTAACTTTCAATAAGTTACGCGCGCCGATCCCACGCGAATGTGACTGAAAGTGACAGGACGGGACAGCAAGTGACTGCGTTACGTCACAATCTGGTCACACTGGATTCCGGGCTCGCACAGAGCCGCGATGTTACTGCACAGGTCGCCGGACGATGCAAACGACAGTGCAAGGCGGTAGCTGGCGAATCCATAGTAAGCGGCAAGTAAACGACGCCCTTTTCTTCTGTAATTGATTACTCGAAGCTTCGTGCTCGTTGAGACGGGAGCGAAGCGATGGCTGACGAAGGGGAACTGAGTGAGCCGCAGCGTTACTGGCTGGAGCGGCTGCGCGAGTGCGAGGAGTCGGGCGAGACGACGAAGGCGTATGCCGAGGCCCGGGGATTGTCGGTATCGGCGCTGTATACCTGGCGTAAGCGTTTGGCGAAGCGCGGACTGTGGCCGGGCAAGCCGCGGTTATTCGAGCGGGTCGAGATCAGTGATGGCGAACGGCGCGTGGCCGACTGGCGAATCGTGTTACCGAACGGGGTTGAAGTGGTGTTTTCGGGATCGGTGGACGGGCGGCAATTGGCGATGGTGTTATCGGCGGCGCGGAAGGCGATCTGATGCGGCCGTCGAATGAGTTACCGGCAGTGTATTTATGCCGTGAGGCGGTGGACTTTCGCAAGGGGATCAACGGACTGGCGGCGCTGGTCGAGGACGAGCTGGGACTGGACCCGTTTTCGGAGCAGTTGTTTGTGTTCTGTAACCGGCGCCGGGACCGGGTGCGGATCTTGTACTGGGAACGGAATGGATTTTGTTTGTGGCACAAGCGCCTCGAACGGGATCGGTTTTGTTGGCCGCGTCGTGAGTCGGGGCGGGTCATCACCTGGACCGGCCAGCAGTTGAATTGGTTGCTCGATGGGATCGATGTCGTGCGTCTGCGGCCGCATGAGCGGTTGCATTATTCGCAGGTATCGTAAGAGGGAACGCTATCGGTTCCGGTATAATGCTGGTCCATGCCGATCGCCCTGGATCAGTTACCGGATGACGTTGATGCCTTGAAGTCGCTGGTGGCGGATCAGCTGGCGCGCAATGCGCAGCTCGAGTCGCGGGTGGTGGTACTCCAGGAACAACTTGCCTTGGCGCTGGCGCGGCGTTATGCGGCGAGCAGCGAGAAGTGTCGCCGGACCAGATCCGTTTGTTCGACGAAGCGGAAGTGGCGTGTGCCGAGTTAGCGTCGGCCGACGGCGACGTGACGGTCGCGGCGCACCGGCGAAGCCAGCGTGGCCGCCAACCGCTGCCGGAGACACTGCCGCGGGTGGAGGTGATCCACGATCTGGCCCAGGCCGAGCGCGTGTGCCCGCACGACGGCGCGGTGTTGAACCCCATCGGCGAGGTCGTCTCGGAACAGCTGGACATTGTGCCCGCGAAGATCCAGGTAATCCGGCATGTCCGCAAGAAATACGCCTGTAGCTGCGGTCGGTGCATCAGGACGGCGGCCCTTGCGCCGCAGCCGATCCCGAAGAGCCTGGCGTCAGCGGGTCTGTTGGCGCATATCGCGGTATCGAAGTACACCGATGCCCTGCCGCTGTACCGCCAGGAGCAGATTCTGACCCGGATCGGGGTAGACATCCCGCGGGCGACGCTGGCGAGTTGGATGATCCAAGCCGGTGCGCTGATCCAGCCGTTGATCAACCTGCTGCGGGAGCGGTTGTTGGACTACGACATCATCCAGGTGGACGAGACCACGGTCCAGGTGCTGAAAGAACCCGACAAGGCGGCGCAATCGAAGTCGTATCTATGGGTCCAGCGCGGCGGGCCGCCGGATCAACCAATCGTGCTCTACGACTACGATCCGTCGCGCAGCGGTCAGGTCCCGTTACGGCTGTTGGCCGGTTACACGGGTTACCTGCAGACGGACGGCTATGAGGGCTACCGTGCGGTGGTGCAGCGAAACGGCTTGATCCACGTCGGTTGTCTGGCTCACGCCCGGCGACGATTCCGTGACGCGGTGAAGGCCCAGGGCAAGAAGAAAAAGGCCGGCATCGCCCAGCATGCCCTGGCCCTGATCCAGAAACTATACCGAATCGAGAAACAGGCACGGGACCTCGATCCCGAGGCACGCCATGCCTACCGGCACGAGCACGCCAAGCCGGTCCTGAACAAGCTGCGGCATTGGTGTGAGTCCAAGTTGCTCACCGTGCCGCCGCAGACGGCGACCGGTAAGGCGCTGGTCTACCTGAATGATCAATGGGACAAGCTGATCCGTTATCTGGATGATGGCCGTCTCGAGATCGACAACAACCTGACCGAGAACGCGATCCGGCCGTTTGTCGTCGGCCGAAAAAACTGGCTCTTCAGCGACTCCGTCAAAGGCGTCACCGCCAGCGCCAATCTGTACTCGCTGATCGAGACCGCCAAGGCCAGCGGCCTGGAACCCTACGCCTATCTACGCAAAGTCTTCACCGATCTGCCGGCCGCGAGCACCGTCGCGGATATCGAAGCACTACTGCCGTACCACGTCGCCGCCAAACACACACCCGCAACGTGAACAAGGGCGTCGGTTACTGAGCGCTTACGCTTGAACAACGCGGAAGACAAAAGCCAAGCGTAAGAGCCGGACGATCACTGCCGAACGCAGTGAGGCGGGAAACACCCAACACGGTTATGCGGGCCGGGTGTTGGGCGCCCGGCTAGAAAGAAGCGTTACGAGTTAAGAGAAAACTCGGAAGAAGGAGGCGATTCCTAAACTACTAAAAGACGTTTTTAAGTAGGTTGGTTATGCGGTGCGTCATCGCCTGGAGACTGACCTCATATTTATCGGATAGTTCTTTCAGGTCGTCTTCGCTTTCCATGTCAATGTCGTACTCAACCAGATCGTTCATAACCATGTCATATGGCATTAGCAACTCGGCCGCAAAGCGATTTGCTTCGACCTCCTCGGGATCAACGGCCTGTGATGATACTGCATCCCGTCGGTTGACGCGAAATGTTCTGTCTATATGAACGTCTTGTCCCTTGTGAAGAAGAAGGTGACCACATTCATGTGCAATTGTAAATCGCTGACGATTAATGTGGTGTAGGGAGTTCACACCGATCACCGTTTGGTCATCACCACGCATTAGCATTCCGGCTAACTCGCCGTCAAAGGGCGAGTAACGGATTTCGGCACCCAGGCGTTCGGCGATTGCATCGACCGGAATGGGCGGCGAATCAATGTCAAAGTCTCTTAGTAGCCGAGTCGCTTTTTGTCTGATTACGCTAACGGGTCGTGATTTACTCATATACGCTCCTTTCTGTTATTTACCGACGAGCTTTTCAGCCCATTCGGCGATATCTGGATCAATACCGGGTGGAAGCTTATTGGCCACCATCTGAGTGGCGCTTGAATCTCTCAGCGAAGGAAGCAGCGCATCAGGTCTAACTCTCAGCGCACGTGCTATGGCATAAAGCTGATGAAGTGAAACGTGCTGGCGTCCTTTTTCGATGTTGGTGATTGAGGTGCGGGACAACCCAACAAGCCGACCCAGCTTTTCCTGAGTCATGCCGTCCATACGGTCGCGATGTAGACGTACCAGCCGTCCAAACGCTCCGTAGACACTGGGGGCTCCGTCCGCCATAGGCATATTTATACGTATGAAACGGTAAAATGTCAATTATACAAACAGTTGGTATATCAAACATCTTTCCGTGTCTGTAGTTGACATAGGTCAAGGGTCATGGGATAAATATGGTATTCGACAACCGAGCGACGAATAAGAAGATGAGCCGTGAACACGTCGATCACGCGCACCTGGTCCGGTTCGCAGATGAGCGCGTCAATTTGAGAAGGGACGACGCCTCGGAGCTGCGGTCACAGGCTAACAGGTTGCGCGATAAACTGGATAGCTATCTAAAGGAACATCCGGACTTCGAGCTGCGGAAGATGCTTTTGTCGGGCAGCCTGGCTAAGGGAACCGCCCTCAAATCGACTAGCGATATCGACGTGGCCTGTTATGTGTCGTCGGATTCTGCTCCAGATGATGTCGGCCAGCTGATCGACTGGCTCGCACAAAAACTGGAAGCGGCGTTTCCGAACTTCAAGCCGGAACAGATCAAGCGCAAGACCTACTCGGTGAGTGTGAACTTCGTCAGCACAGGGAGCGAGGTGGATATTGTTCCAATCCTTTACGACGATGACCCGGGCTGGCGCGGATATCTCGTATCACAGGATACAGGGGAGAAGCTGTTGACCAGTGTGCCGATGCACTTGGATTTCATTCGTAAGAGAAAAAAGGCGAATGACAAGCACTTCGCGCAAGTGGTAAGGCTTATCAAGTTCTGGTCAGGACTTCGAAAACAGGAAGACGAAGATTTTCGGTTCAAGTCATTCATGGTTGAGCTGATCGTCGCTTATCTCGCAGACAATGGATCTCCCCTTGATGACTACCCGCGAGCGCTGCAAAAGTTTTTTGCTTTTGTCGCCACCGATGACTTCGAAACGGCAATAATTTTTGACGACTACTATGACACGTCGGAATGTAAATCGACAGAAGAACCCATTCGTATTTGGGACCCTGTTAATTGTGACAACAATGTCGCAAGACGGTACACCATGTACAACAAGGAAAAACTCGTGGACGCGGCTTTGGACGCAGGGGACGCAGTTGATTCGGCATTGCGGACCATAAACAAGAGTGAAACGGTGCGATATTGGCAGAAAGTCTTCGGACCGACATTCAACGCATGAGGACTTATGAGCAACACTATTAGTGTAACCGGTACCGACGTTTTTACTATCGTTCATGCGCGCAGGATCGCGTCCAAAGTCGCGACCGATCTTCTGCGCTTCCAGTCGCTCTACGGGTCGCCATCTGATTACTGGATCGACATGTATGAAAAGGAGATGGTACAGCTGCTAAAACATGACGTCGTCGAGAGCGTGGTATACGGGTTCAAGCGAAACGGCAGTTGGACAGAGGCAGCGGTAAAGTACAGGGCCTTACCCGGCGGCACCCTCGTGACAGACGATGATCCGGGTAAGATCAGGCCCCGCCTTGATGTGAAAGGGGCATCGTTTACGTCGTTCTTGAGCTTTAACGGTAAGTGGATTTTCAATCTCAGTCCGGAGGAGAAGGCCGCTATCGAACGGGACCGTCCGTTTAGCCGGTCATCCGGGGAAGCACCACCGCTTGAGATCGGGTATTGGGCGGACGACCTTAACTACTTTGCTGGTGGTCGCGGCCTGGGACGTAGCACAGTTAGGACATAAGGAGCATGGACCAGCCGATTATAGATGATCTTTTCGACAGGAGGCTGGCATTCCCTGATATGGGCGCGCAAAAGCGTCTGGCGCGCCTTGTGGGAATCGACGATGCACGTATCAGGCTCACCAAACTGCTCGCCATCCTTGTCAACCCGGAAGGGCCACGTCAATGGGCGAAGAAGTTCCATGGTGAAGCCAAGCTCGTACTTGACTACCTCGAACGACGGCCACCGCTGGTTGTTTTGGCCGGGGACGTCGGAACCGGTAAAACCGAACTGGCGGAGACGGTTGGTGACGCCGTCGCGCGCCAGGAAAGGATAGATGTCACCCTCTTTCCGGTAAGTCTTGCGACACGGGGCAGCGGCAAAGTGGGAGAAATGACACAATTGCTGTCTTCGGCATTTGAGTTAACTTTACAGACGGCAAAGAAGCTGAAACGTAGTGACGGCAAGGCCGCCGGAGGCATCATTCTTCTGGTTGATGAAGCAGACGCGCTGACGCAAAGTCGTGAAGCGGGCCAGATGCATCATGAAGACCGCGCAGGTGTTAACACCTTTATCAGGGGCGTTGATCGATTGGCAGAAAAGCAAGTACCTGCGGCGATCGTACTTTGTACGAACCGCCTGTCTGCCATAGACCCGGCGGTACAACGGCGCGCGGCAGAAGTATTCGTATTCCGGCGTCCTAACGGGGATCAACGACGAACGGTACTGGAAGGGCCGCTTTCAGAACTGGGATTCACTACGCTTGAGATCGACCAAATCGTTGACCTGACAGGGCGGACGAGAGACAGAGAATTCGGATTCACATTCTCAGACCTGACGCAACGCTTGATTCCGACGTTGATCCTCGATGCGTATCCCGATGGCCCCGTGAAGTTTGAGCGGGCGTTGGAGATACTCGCGACAATAAACGCAACGCCCCCTTTCCGGGACGGAGACAACGGTTGAACGGTGCAGCGCTAGGATTACTTTTATGACGCAGGCTGTTGTTACACGGCGCGATGGCGACGCCTTCCAGGCACGGATGTTTTGGCGCAAAGCAGCCTGTCTTCTTGACCCTGAAAGTCCGGTGAAGAAGGTCGGTTTTGAAATTGGCCCCAAAGGGTTCGATGATATCTGGGTAGAGTACTATCCGCCGTTGAAGGACCAAGAAGGTGATCCGCTCACACGGGAGTATATACAGTGTAAATGGCATGTTACACCAAACAGCTATGGGTATGAGGATCTTGTAGACCCGGCTTTTATCAATGCAAATGCGCGATCCTTCCTGAAACGTGCGTTGGATGCACAGCGCATTCACGCACCAGAAGGCAAAGGGATACGATTCAAACTGCTTACTAATTGGCGGATCGATTTGAATGACCCGTTGCGCAATCTAGTCCACCAGCGTTCCCACACACTACGTATAGACAGACTATTTGAAGGAGGAGGGGAGCGGAGCGCAGTTGGACGTGTAAGAAAGGCGTGGCGCGATCATCTTGGAATTGATGACGATTCCTTGCGGGACCTTGCGTACACAATGGCGTTTTCTGAGGCCACAGACTCACTTTCTGATTTGAGAGACGCCCTTGATCCGTACCTCCGGATCGCAGGGCTTCGGAGGATTCCTGAAAACGAGAGTAGTTTTCCTTATGACGACATTGTGTTTCAGTGGGTTGCGCAGGGGCACCTTGAGCACGATGAAGAGTCATTTCGTTCAGCGTGCGAGAAGGAAGGTTTTTTCGTCGGCCCAAGGGAGGAAAAGCCCAAAGTCTTTGGTGTCAAATCCTTTGAACACCCGACCGACCGGTTAGAAGACCGTTGCACTGATGTGCTCGATCTAATCCCTCAGTTTGATGACCGGTTTATCAGGTCAGATGAAGATTGGGGTGCGACTCTTTACCCGAAACTTAAGACCTTCCTTCGCGATGCGGCACAGAAGAGTGAGGCGCTGCGATTAATACTTGATGCTCATTTAACACTATCGTTCGCAGCAGGAACCATATTGGACATTAAGTCGGGACGGGAAATCGAACTGGAGCAACGTACACTTGGGAAGAATGTATGGAGTGCAAATGACATTCGGCCAGATACGAGCTGGTCTAAATGGACATTTGATATCCAGGACATATCTGGTGAAGGAGCAGGCATTGCTGTCGCGGTTAGTTTGACACATGACATTGCAAAGCAGGTACGCTCCTACATTGGGCGTGTAGGCATAGAGGTTGGCAGTCTAGTAACGGCGCAGCCAGAATCTGGGTCAGGTGCCCGGTCGGTTCGATGCGGTCGCCATGCATTTGACTTGGCTGAGGCGTTGACAGAAAAAATAAGAACGCATCGCGACGATTCAACACCGCGATCACGTGTCCATCTGTTTATAGCCGCACCGGGAGCGTTTTCCTTTTTCCTTGGTCAACGGTACGTGGCCATTGGACCTTCGACGCTCTATGAGTACGACTTTGAGGGTGTTAAAAGCGGCTCATATGAGCCGTCGTTGGTTTTTCCGGTAGTGGGGAACTGATAGCTCGGTGTGAATGGACAGCGCCCTTCTCGGGAACCTGGTCTGGCCATTCTGAAGCCGTTTCTTAGCCGAGGCAAGGCGCGAACTGGCCATGAGTAATATCGGCACGGAAATTGCCAATGTTTTGTCATTGACGCTTTCTCTGTAATCCATGCGACCGTGATCGCCGATGGCGTTTGCGTAGATCGTCGTGTAAGTAGATCTCCGTCGTCATTACTGAGTCATGGCCGAGATTGTCGCGTACATCTGTAAGTGGCATGCCGCTACCAACCATGGACGTGCCATAGGTGTGGCTCAGCCAATGAGAACTCGCGAACTTGAGCCTCGATACATGCTCTCTATTCGTTGAATCACGAGTTGCATCTAACCAATCTGCTGCTTTGCGGAACGCGTCATCTGCAACGTTTGATAAGCGCCGGGCAGCTACGGTTTCGTTGAGGATAAACTGTCCTGCCGCATCCAGTTTAGGAACAGCGCGGTTTTTTCCGTCGAAGAGGGCAGGGGTGTTGATTTGCGCTCAATATTGATCCAATTGAGCCCGTTATTTCGTTATTTACACTTGACGGTGATCCGTCGTTTGAAATCAAAACCCCTTTTATAGAGGCAGTTAGCTAGAAATCGATGGGTCATCCGTGCATGCAAATATAGGGTCAATTTTCGTTGCAAATCAACAAGTGACGTGCGCAGATCCCATGCAAATGTGACTGAAATGGACACGGATGGACAGTTGTTGACCGCTTTGCGTCACAATATGGTCACACTGAAATTCGCTACGCGAGTACTGAGCTGTGTTCGCTTCAGGCAAACTTACCAAGCAGATTTTCAAGGGGGATGTTGAGCCCGCTATGCAGGCGTCGGATCATGTTGAGTGACAAGTCTCGCTTTCCGTTGAGAACCTCTGAGACACGCGCGCGTGAGCCAATAAACGGCTCGAGATCTTTTCGTGTCAGCCCCATCTGATCCATCCAAAACTTGATGGCCGCGATCGGGTCTGGCGGGTCGATCGGGAAATGCGCCTGCTCGTAAGCCTCGACGAGGATCACCAGCACGTCCAGCTTATCTCCTTTGGGCGTGTTTTCTTTAGCACCCCAAAGCCGTTCGATTTCGGCCAGGGCTGCTTCATAGTCTGCTTCGGTCTTGATCGGCTTAATACGCATTGTAGGTCTCTGCATCATTCCCATCATACTGGGCATGGGTACCCACGAATTTCACAAATACGATTTGTCGAACGTAGTCAATGGAGACGACTAGTCGGTATTCGTTGCCCGCAATGTTGAGCACGACTCGACTGTTTCGCAGAATACTGGCATTTCGGTATTGAGCCTTAATCTCCTGCGGGGTTTTCCATTGCGCCTTCAGGCATTCCGAATGCCAGGCCTCCAACGGTGCCTTGGCGTCGCGGTACCGCGGTGACGATTGCCAAATCTCACGCAGGGTGCATTTCGCGATAACCCGCATGGGTCAAGCATATCGCGATCCCATGATGGGAGCAGAGTCCCAACTGTCCGTGGCGAATTAATCGTCACGCGGCCATAGGGGTTTCGTATAGCAGTGACAATGCGATCGCCACCGATAGTTGCGGATATCAATGACTTCGTTTTTAAACTCGCGGTGAGGATAGCGGACGTTAGGCCGTCTAGCGAGCTGTGGGCGCGGTAGCGATTGTAATAATCCGCGTAATCAGCAAGCCCGTGTTCCAAGTCAAGCTCGTTCCGGAACAGCCTGCTGTCCAGGCACTCGCGGCGAACAGTGCCGATGAGTCGTTCGATGTACGTCGTCAAAGGAGACGCCATGCCCAAGACTTCCCGCAGTCATGTTCGTCGCAGCGAGGATCAGTGGCGACGATTGATCGGTGAACAGCTCGGGTAGCGTAGATCGATCTCATCGAAATTGGCGAAATTAGGACATCCTTCGATTCAATTATCACGTCGCCTTCCTTGTCTCACCCAACCGGTGAGATGAGTTCCAATCGTTCCAAGAAATCAGAAAGTTTCCTGCACTTCAATTAAGAGGCGTCCAAGGGTTCGGTGCATGAGAATCATTCTCATGCGGCTCCAACCCCTTTTTACGGTAATTATTTCACGATTTCCGTATGACATATATCACTGAAGAACCCAAGAAATTTCTATTAATTATCAACAACTGGAAGGGTCAGCCTTGGCGGCTTGACTCAAACTGAACCGTCTCCGAAATTCCGGAACGGTTCACTCAGGATTCTTGAAAAGCAAAGTGGCGATCTCGCAGCGAGTTAGTCGACTTCTTCCAGCTTGTTTGGCGCTGCTATTGTGGCAGCCTGCTGCTGTTGCCGAAGAACAGTGGGACCAATTATACGAAGAGGCAGTGAAACACCACCAGGCGGGGGAGTATATTGGCGCGACAAACTGGGCCGAAAAGGCACTGAGCTACGCTAGGGAGCGTTTAGGCGAGAAACACCCCAGCACCCTCGCCAGCCTGAACATCCTGGCGGTCTTGTATGGAGCCCAGGGGCGTTATGAGCGTGCTGAACCGCTCTATGTGGAGGCTCTGGCTTTGCGCAAGGAGGTGCTGGGTGAGAAGCACCCTAACACTCTCGACAGCCTGAACAACTTGGCGTCCTTGTATTACTCCCAGGGGCGTTATGATCAGGCCGAACCACTCTTTGTCGAAGCCCTGGCTTTGCGCAAGGAGGTGCTGGGTGAGAAGCACCCTAACACTCTCGATAGCCTGAACAACTTGGCAGTTTTATATGGAGCTCAGGGGCGTTATGAGCGTGTTGAACCACTGTTGGTCGAGGCCCTGGCTTTGAACAAAGAGGTGCTGGGTGAGAAGCACTCTAACACTCTCAACAGCCTGAACAACTTGGCGGTCTTGTATTACTCTCAGGGTCGTTATGATCGGGCCGAACCGCTCTTTGTCGAAACCCTGGCTTTGCACAAGGAGGTGCTGGGCGAGAAACACCCGAACACCCTCATCGGGCGGATCAACTTGGCAAGTTTGTACCGAACCCAGGGGCGTTATGAGCGTGCTGAACCGCTCTATGTGAAGGCCGTGGCTTTGCTTAAGGAAGTGCTGGGTGAGAAGCACCCCAGTACCCTTTCCAGCCTGAACAACCTGGCGGAGTTGTATCGAGCCCAAGGGCGTTATGAGCGTGCCGAACCGCTCTACGTCGAGGCCCTGGCTTTGCGCAAAGAGGTGCTGGGTGAGAAGCACCCTAACACTCTCGACAGCCTGAACAACTTGGCGTCCTTGTATTACTTCCAGGGGCGTTATGATCGGGCCGAACCGCTCTTTGTCGAAGCCGTGGCTTTGTTCAAGCGGGCGCTGGGTGAGAAGCACCCCGACACCCTCGCCAACCTGAACAACTTGGCAGTTTTATATGGAGCTCAGGGGCGTTATGAGCGTGTTGAACCACTGTTGGTCGAGGCCCTGGCTTTGAACAGAGAGGTGCTGGGTGAGAAGCACCCCAGCACCCTCACCAGCCTGAACAACTTGGGAGGTGTGTACTACGACCAGGGGCGTTATGAGCGTGCTGAACCACTGTTGGTCGAGGCCCTGGCTTTGAACAGAGAGGTGCTGGGTGAGAAGCACCCCAGCACCCTCGCCAGCCTGAACAACCTGGCGAAGTTGTATCGAGCCCAGGGGCGTTATGAGCGTGCTGAACCACTGTTGGTCGAGGCCCTGGCTTTGAACAGAGAGGTGCTGGGTGAGAAGCACCCCAGCACCCTCGCCAGCCTGAACAACCTGGCGGAGTTGTATCGAGCCCAGGGGCGCCATGAACAGGCCGAAGCTTTGTCTGACGTGGTGCTGTCGGCGAGCCAAGCATTTCTGATACAGGTGCTGTGGGGTGCCGGCGAAAGGACACGACAGTCCTACATTGGGCAGCAGCGGGGCGATCTTGATTTATTCCTGACTCTATACGTGGATCGCCCCACAGGTGCCAACGCCCGCCGGGCCTTGGCACTTTCTTTGAATAACAAAGGATTGTTGCTGCAGATTGCCACCCAGATCCGGGCAGTGAGCCGCAGCAGCGATGACCCGGCATTGAAGGAACTGGCTGTTACGTTGAAGGACAACCGCCAACGCCTGGCCAACCTGGTTTTGTCCGGTAAGTCTGAACCAGCAGCTATTCAAGCACTGGAAGAAACCATCAACCAACAGCAGGCTGAACTGGGGCTTCATGTACAGCAATTGGAGCGCAGCAGCCTGTCGGTGTCGCCGGAGCAGGTGATTGATGCTCTGGATGAACATTCGGTGTTGGTGGATTTTCTGATCTATCGTCCACATACCCCAAAAAGCGAGGAGGAATGGCAGTCGGTACATCTACTGGCGCTGGTGGTTACAACAGATGCCAAGCATCCGATTCGGATAATTTCTCTGGGAGAGCTGGCTCCCATCCAGCAAGCGATCCGGGAATATCGAAAGGTGCTGAGAGCCTCGCTGCCGCTGACGGGATCGAACCAAGCGGTTACCCGACGGCTCTACGAAATGCTCTGGTCGCCATTGCTACCTGCGCTGGAAGAGAAACAGCGGGTGTATGTCGTGCCCGACGGCATTTTGAACTTGTTACCGTTTAGCGCCCTGATGGATGATAGCGGACGATACCTGATTGAGCAGTACCAGGTGAATATGCTGTCATCGGGGCGCGATCTGGTCTTGCGGTCTCTCGAAGCGGAAGTCACGGCGCCGGTGATTGTGGCGGCGCCGCTGTATGACGCCTCTCAGGGGAAAGACTATGCCGTTGCGGTGGACAACGACCGACAGGGGACCACGGTTGCTCGCGCTGTTGACGAGCTGTATTTCCGCCCCCTCCCCGGAGCGCTGGAGGAGGGTGAGGCACTGACTGCACGGTTCAAAGACAAGCGGCAGTCGGTCAGTTATTTCAAGCTGGCGGCGGCGACAGAGCCCGCGGTGGCGGCGGTGCGCTCACCGCGCATCCTGCATTTGGCCACGCACGGTTTTTACCTGGAGGACCTGCCTACACCATCACCGGAGCAGGCCCTGGGGCCGCAGCGGGGACTGATTCCGGTTGCTGACGGCCCCGAAGTGCTGCTGCCCGCCACGGCCGGCGGCGGCAATCCCTTGTTACGCTCGGGGCTTGCCCTGGTGAACGCCAATATGGCAATCAAGGCGGCTGGGGACGAGATCCCCGGCATTCTGACTGCTGAGGAGGTGCTTAACCTGCCACTGGCGGGGACGGAGTTGGTGGTGTTATCTGCTTGCGAGAGCGGAGTGGGCGACATCCAGACCGGGGAAGGAGTGTATGGACTTCGGCGGGCGTTTCAGGAGGCTGGTGCGGAGTCGGTGGTGTCCACGCTGTGGGCGATCAGCGACGAGGGTACCCGGCACTTCATGGATCGTTTTTATGAGCGTTTTCTCGATGGTGTACCGGCGCAACCGGCGCTGCGCGCCACACAGTTGGAATTCGTCGCTAGTGAGCGCTGGTCACATCCATACTATTGGGCGCCCTTTGTTATGGTGGCGAGGCGGTAAGGGAAGCGCTTGGGGGCGGAGGTTCGAGACGACGTGCCAGCAACTAGTTGCAATCGATTCACCTAAGCCTCCTGGAAAGCAATTTGCCGCAATAGCGACATTCGTTGCATATAGCTTGCTACAGCTCTGGAAACACAGACTGACGATACCGCGGCGTAATTCCGCAGAGTGTCCTCGGCGATGCGACCGCGACGCGTGGCTTCGCGTATCCCAATACGGTGCTCGCACTTTGCAAGAGGCTAACGTCTGATATGCATAAAGCGCTAGAATAGCGGAGAAGAGTCTATACGCTTCGTCCTAGGTCGGGTATTAAAGACCTAATTGGAAGTTGTTGTGCGGGTGACCGCCGTGTAACACAAATCGCTAGAAATAGGACCAAAGGGGACTCAGGATGGATATAGCGATTTCACGTGTATGGCAAGCAGCAGTTCGTACATTGGTTGCGCTGACCGTATTGTGTATCCATATTTCCCCCGTATCTAGCGCCGAGCCGGTTCCCACGAAGCGCGCGCTGTTAATCGGTATCGATGATTACAAAGCCAGTGGGGTTACAGACCTGCGCGGGTGCGTCAACGATGTTGAACTGATGAAGAACATTCTCATTGGTAAGTTTGACGTCCCAGCCGAAAACGTCGAAGTGTTGAAGGATACCGAGGCTACGCATCAGAAGATCGTGGATACGATTCGCTCGCATCTCATCGATAAAGCCCAGCCCGGGGATATCGTGATCTTGCACTATAGCGGCCATGGATCCCAGATGCGTGACGCCTCGGGGGACGAGATCGATGAGTACGACGAGACCCTGGTACCGCATGACAGCCGAACGGAAGGAGTCTTTGACATCACCGACGATCAGGTCAACGGGCTTCTCAAGCAACTGACCGCGAAGACCAAAAACGTGACTTTTATCTTCGATAGTTGTCATTCCGGCGCTGCCATCCGAGCCGGGAATGCGGTTCGCGAGATCCAGCCCGACGATCGTCCGCCGCCGCTGCCGCCGGACTACGCCATTAGCTCAAGAAGTATCGGTGAGGGCGATGCTGACTTTCGACTGAACGGATCCGATTACGTTTTGATCTCTGGATGCCTGGCAACAGAACTGTCCAATGAGGCCATGTTCAACCAGCGCCGGCACGGCGTAATGACATGGTTTCTCGCCCAGGCATTGCAGGCTGCTGGGGACACTTCGACCTACCGCAGCATCATGGATGAAGTGAGTGCAGAGGTGACCCACCGATATCCGTCGCAGCAACCCCAGCTCGAAGGGCCCGGTACCCATCTTCGCGTGTTCGGTACTGACCGTATTAATCCCTTGCCCTATGTCCTGGCCAGGCCACTGGACGGGCAGACTGTCGAACTCGAGGGCGGCAAGGTCTATGGTCTGCGAGAGGGGTCCGTACTAAAAGTCTACGCTCCCGGGACGGCGGACTTCGCTAAGGCTGAAGCGACCGCGACGGTGAAACTCACCCAGGTTGATGATTTCACCGCCCGCGCGGTGATCGAGGAAGGCGGGCCGGTCGAGTCACAGTCCAAGGCCGTATTGGAGTCAGTCATGTATGGGGATACGTCCATACCCGTTTACGTTGGGGTGGAAGCACATTCATCACTGAGAAACGTAGCTGCAATGCTGGAGTCTTACCCCGCTATCACCCTCACTGGAAGCGGCGCCGATGCGCGAGTGATTGTGGATGTGGGCGGCGATGGTAGCAGCATCACTATCAATAGTGGGGATCTCGAGTTATTGGTTCCCCCCGTTTCGCTGTCCGCTGACGACCATGTAGAGCGGGTAGTCAGGCAGGTGCAAGATATCGTGCACTGGCTCACGGTTATGGACCTCAAGAGCCCCACCCAGGCGATTGCCATAGAGTTTGAGCTTCAGCGGAAGGATGATCCGGCCGGCGCGGCCGAGCCTCGCAAGATTCCACCAGAGACCCAACTCACCTACCGGGTCCATAATCGCGACAATGAGCCTCTATTCGTGTATGTCCTGGATGTGTCGAGTGACGGCAGTATCGCATTGCTGTACCCCCAGGTCGACGGGGCGCAGGAGGAGCTGCCACCCAAGGGCACGCTGGAGAAGACCATCGAAACCTTCTTGCCCGAAGGGCGCGATGCGGTGATCGATGTTCTCAAAGTCATCGCGACTACGCGGCCGATCAATCCCTCTGTATTTCCCCAAGGCGCAATCCGAGGAGCCCCGCCACCACCGGCAACCCGTGGCGGGCAGGACCCATTGCAAGAGTTTCTTTCAACAAGCGTAAGGGCGAAGACCCGTGGTGCCAGGCCGGTGGAGGTGAAGTCGTGGGTGACCACGCAGAAGTCGATCACGATTCGCAAGCCGGGGGTGCGGTTCTCTGGTTTTGCGCTGCATTTCGAGGATTCCATCAAGCGCACTGACCTACCGGCGAGTTTTGGCGCTTCGCGCAGCGCGTGCAGCGGATCCGAGGCAGGAGCGGAGTGTTTCGAACCCTTCCAGGCCGCGAAGGATGGCACCGTGTGGGATTTGGTTCAGCGCAAAGCTACACGAGACGCCGCCGAGACGGTGAAGTCGGTGGGTCGGGCATTCGATGAAGCCTACCAGGTCCAGGATCAGACCCCAGGCGCTGTGCGCGTGGAGCCACTGCTCGATGTCCAGGTGCCGGGGCTAGTGGACCAGCGCGGTATCGACAAACGCAGTGTGGGTTCGGATACTGGCCATGACGACGCTGCCGAGAACGATGACCAGTGGCATTTGAAGCAAATCCGCGCGATTGACGCGTGGCAGAAGATCCGTGCTAGCCATGGTGTGGCCGAAGGGGCGGAGGCCGACGGTGTACTCGTTGCCCATATCGATACCGGCTACCGGGATCATCCCGAGACCTGGAACGAGGTCGGTGGCAAGCGCCCGATCGATCCGAGCAAGGGCCACGACTATTACGACAATGACGACGACCCCTCTGATCCCCTCTTGAATGATCTGCCGCTGGATAATCCCGGCCACGGCACCGCAGCCGGTAGCGTCATTGTTAGTCCGACCGGATGCCAGCTCGCCGGTGCGCCGGCCTGTGTGCATGGTGTTGGCCGGGGCTCGCAGTTGGTGCCGCTGCGTGTGCACCGGACGGTCAGTCAGTTCAACACCAGCAACCTGTCACGCGCGATCCGCGATGTCGCAGAAGGCGAAATCGAGGGCGCTCCCAAACTGATCTCGATTGCCATGGGAGGGCCGCCCACCTTGAGTATGTGGAAGGCAGTCAAGGCAGCCGAGCGGAGCGGTGTTCTGATTGTCGCGGCAGCGGGCAATCATGTCCGGACCGTGGTGTGGCCGGCTCGATTCGCGTCTACGATTGCGGTGGCGGCCAGCAATGTGCGCTGCCGGCCCTGGAAACACAGCTCGCGGGGTAATAAGGTGGATATCAGCGCTCCCGGCGAGTCCGTATGGCGTGCGACCCTGAATGAACAGCACCAAGACATCAATGCGATGGGTAAGGGCACTACGTTTGCGACCGGAAATACATCGGGATCCGCCGCGCTGTGGCTGGCCTGGCACAAGGACAATCCAAAGATGACGGAGCTGCGCGAAAACGGTCAAGTGACCAAGATATTCCGCAACGCACTTCAAGCGAGTGCCTGGCGCCCTGCGGCCGACCCCGCGCAGAACCCGCCCGGCACCCATTGTGATACAACGTCCTGGGATGAGGACAAGTATGGCGCCGGTATCATAAATGTCGCTGGGTTACTCGACGTTCCATTGGATGCGCCCGGAACCCGCGCGCTTGCACCAGTGGCGGAGGAGCCCGAGGAGCTACCGCTGTTCGCCTCGCTATACCCCGCGGGAACGAGCCGAGATGAAATACTCGAGGACTATCGTTCGCTCTTTGGTGGGAGTCTGCGCGCAACCCCGAAGAAGCTGTACCGATTCGAAACCGAGATTCTGTATCACTACACGGTGGAGGACGACGTGCAGCGCAGCATCGATGCGGTTGTCAGCGGCCAGCGTGGAGCAGAGCCGACCGATCGCGTGCGCGACGCGTTGCGCAAGAAGGATCTCTCGAACCAGCTGCGGGACGCTCTTCTGTAACCAGGTGACTAAGTAGCATGGCAAACAGAGATCGATACCCGTTTCTTGAGCTGTTAAGACTCGGAAGCGGTTTTCGAAAACCCAATGGACAGCACACATCGAGGCATCGATTCGATTTCATTGCTGTTGTTTTAACGTTCATTGTCGGAAATCTGTGGTCGCCGACAATGGCGCAAGTTAACGACGATGCTCGCGGAGTGCGAGGCGTCGAGGAGGAAGCCAATATAGATAGTAGTGGCCGATACGTCGTTGCTGTCATCGGGATCGATAACTATAAGTACTGGCCAAAACTCGACAATGCGGTCCAGGACGCCGTGGGTACTGCAGAGCTTCTCGTAGACAAATTTGGATTCACTGAGCTTGTACCTCCTCTTCTCAACGAAAGTGCCACCAAGGAAAACATCGAGGGCCTGGTAGAGGACAAGCTGCGTAGGCTTCTAAAAGAGGATGACAACCTACTGCTGTTGTTTGCCGGTCACGGACATACTCGCGTGGCGTCAGTCGGAGGGAGTAGCGTTGAGACTGGCTATCTGGTGCCCGTGGGGGCTGGCATAGGCGTCGAAGAGAGGTGGAGTCGTTATATAGAGATTGACTCCCTTTTGCGGGAGGTTGCAACATTGCCAGCACGCCATATTCTGGTGCTTCTGGACTCGTGTCACAGCGGGTTTGCACTCAGCGGCATCAAAGACAAAACCAGAGCCGGTTTGCCGCGCTACGAAGCGTCGCTTCGCGACAAGCTGAGTCGGCGAGTTGTGACCTCTGCGAGGCGCTATCAGGAAGCTCTGGACAGTGGACCTGTGGCCGGACACTCGTTATTCACGGGGTCGCTTGTAGTGGGTCTTGATCAAAGCCTAGCTGACCTCGATGACAGCGAATTTGTCACAAGCTCGGAAATTGGTTTGTTTCTTCAGCAGACAGTCGGCCGATATTCCGACTCTCGGCAAACCCCCGATTTCGGATCGTTCGACTTGGATGATCGAGGTGAAATGGTCATACCGATTTCACTCGGTAGTACCTCGGACGCCTTAGAACGAAGCGCTTTTGCAGCTCTCAGGCGAGGTGAGCTCAATGAAGTCAAGAGAATGCTGACGGAGCTAGACGCGCAGGGTGTCGCGGGACCAAAGTCAGTCTACCTGAACTATCGCGTTTACGTTGCTGAGCGTAATCCAATGGCGGCTTTTCTCGCCATCCGTGACCTCGATAGTCGCGAATGGAACGAAGGCACGATCCCCCTGTCCCATCACGATGTTCGACAACTTTTTTTTCGAGTTCGATTCTGGAAAGTTTTGCTGAGTCTGCCGGACGACGACTTCCCTTTGGAAGTGGCTTTCTTAACCGGAGCTGAAGGGAAAGAAATACGATTTGAGTCTGCGGAGCTGTCTAGGATCGGCAATTTCAATGGTTTCGAAATAGAATCGGGCAGCTACTTCATGCTGGAGATCAGCAACCCGACGACCGAGACCTGGCATGTTTACATGATAGATGTCGATCAGGATGGGCGGATTAATCCAGTTCCGCTATGGAAATCTGATACGCAGTTTGACGGCCTTTCGGCAGGCCGATCTGAGAGGACTTTTAGGTTCAAGCACGACGGAGCCGCGCCTGGCATGTCGGAATTGCGATTGTTCGCTTCGCGCCACAGGATTCGGCATTTGTTGTCCCCGCCTTCTACAGCTGCACGCGGTGCTCTTTCACCATTCAGTGAAGCGGAGGTAGATGGCGTAGCCGTACGGTCGATAGTCTATCGCGCAGTACCACATAGCTTGTTTGTCAAACCGTAGTTATATTTTATTCGGGTATTTCCGATGCCTTTAGTAACGAATGCTTCTCCGAAACCGTATTTGAATAGGCTTGTTCTGCTGCTCCTGTTATCCTCTTTTTCTCAAGTGTCATCACTTTCCGTCAGTCAAACCCATGAGGAAGAAGCGTGTCTTGCTCCGACGAACGTCGATCCCACTTCGTTTGGTGCACAGCATCTAGCGCTCGGTGTTGAGGCGTTTCGGGAGCTCGATGATAGATCCGCGAGTCGCCATCTAGACATTGCCCTTTACTGTTTGCGAAACGAAGACAAGGAGAATGCTCGTAGAGACTACGCACGTGCATTACAGAAACTCGGGCGCGTACGAATTTATCAGGGACGTTATCAAGACGCATTTGATCTGACTGCAGAAGCGTTGGCTGTAGCGGAGCGTCTGTACCCGAGGACGATGTACAGCAACGGACATGAGTTCGTAATAGTGGCGCAGAACAGCCACGCCTATGCGCTCTTTTATATCGATAGGCACAGCGAGGCAGTAGCGTTGAGCCGGGCGGCTCTACGATCGGCACGCTCGGTATTCTCCTCGCAAGATCCGCAACTTGCTGATGTCCTCCAAACGGCAGGATATCTGGCGAGCAGTTCAGGGCAGACCGGAGTCGGTTCAGATACTGCGATACGACTACTTGAGGAAGCGGTCGCGATAAGGAATAGAATCAACCAGCGCCAGCCGACAGAAGAAAATTTTGCGGAAATTGCAACTGCCGTGACGGTCTTAGGGGATATTCACTCCTCCCTAACCCACCACCAGATTGCATCAAAATATTATCGTCGAGCGCTCGAGATATACCAAGACATCTATGAGACGAACCGGTACCCAAAAAGCCATCCGAAGCTAGCGGAAAGCTACACGAATCTCGGTTGGGTGCATGGTGAGATTGGCGATGATCGGCTAATGCGTAAGTATTACGAGGCCGCTCTGCCCCATTACGAGATATTGTACGGGGACGAAAAGTTTCCAGAAGGACACCCTGAGCTCGCAATAGCCTATTCGAACGTAGGTTTTGCGTTCAGATCACAGGGGTATTATCGCACCGCGCAAAACTACTACGAGAAGGCACTGTCAATTCAGAGGCGTGTTTATCCGTTGGACAGATACCCTCTCGGTCATAATGATTTAGCGACAACCTTAAACAATATAGGTGAGTTACTGCTGCGTCGCGGGGAAGTGCGCAAGGCAGACCCGTATTACGATGAAGCAGCGAATATACGATCACGGTTGTTTGACAGACAAAGGTATCCAAGCGGTGATCCACGTTTGCTCCGAGCTCTGTTTCACAAAGGGCAACGCGCATTCGAGCGGGCGGACTACCGTCTTGCCTTAACGGTTTACCTTCAAGCAATCAAAATGGCAAGTGAGTTGTATCCTAACCGTATCGGAAATCATTTGCATGGAGATCTTATCCAGGCTAAACACGGTTATACTCGCGTGCTCATGAAACTTGGTCGCTCGGAGGAAGCGTTGATCGTGGCGCGCGAGGTTGTTCGAGAGCGGAATGAGCAATTTAAAGACCGGCGAAATACCAAGGGTCAATTTGAGTTGGCTATGGCGATTACGACGCTCGCTGAAGCTTATGCGAGATTGGGGCGTAAGGACGCAAGTAGTTCGCAGCGTCGCCTGGCAGTGGAAGTTTACCAAAAGGCCTACAACAAGAAGGACTATCCAGAAGGGCATAGGGAACTCGCCAAAGGATTAGGCCGTAATGCGTTCGTTGCTCTGCTCACTGGTGATGCCAGTGACGCGCTGACGCTTTCACGACAGGCCCTCGCTATGTCTCAGCAGGAAGCTAATCAATTGTACAGCGCATATTCTCTCACGGAATCGCTGATTTTTTCCGATCTTGCCCGTGACCTGGCAGATGTGTTGCTTTCTGCGAGCGCCGCCCGCGGTGATACCGACCTTGCCTATCGATCTATATGGAATTCACGTGGCTCTGTTTTACGAATACAGCGTGTACGCAACGAGCTAACAGCCTCTCGCCAAGGGACCGAACTACGAAAAGCGCTTGTAGAGAAAAAGCGCAAGTTGGCGAACCTGTACTATACGTGGGTCGGCAAAAGTGGTGCCGAACTTCGTCGAACCGCCATTCGGCGTATTACGGATGAGAAGGAGGAGTTAGAAGGGAGACTGGCGACTACAGTGCCAGTTACACGTCAAAACGCGCTTGAAATTGAAGGTCCATCAGCACTTTTGACTGCGCTGGACGACAAAACGGCGGTAATCGATATCGTTCCTTTTAACCGCCTCATACCAAACAGAAGCTCGCAAGGCCAATACGACATGAAGCGATCTCGTGAGTACGCGGTGTTCCTGCTGGTCAAATCAGAACCGATACGGCGTATCGATATCTCCGGCGCGGAAGCCGTCGATGGTTTAGTGCGTGCGTGGCATCGCGAGATACTAGCACGCGTCATTGGTCAGGCTGGCGAAAAGTTGGCTCAAAAAATATGGAAGCCAATAGCCGCATTTCTCACTGAGGACATTACCACTCTTATTGTGGCGGCCGATGGCGGATTGTCCCGCGTTCCGTGGGCAGCGTTGCCGCAGCCTGATGGGACACCGTTGTTGAAAAAGTACGCTATTGCTTTGACGCCTGCGCCGAGTATGCTTTTGGAGGGCAATGAATCTGTTGGCCTAGTTCAGAGCGGGAAGACTGTATTCTTGGGTATAGGAGACATTGATTACGGTGGATCGATCCGGCAGGAAGATGGCGAGATGCCGATTATTGCTCGTAGCGCCACGGATTCTCGTATGATGTGGATGAATTTGCCCTACGCATCCGAGGAATTAGTTCGCGTGAGGTTTCACGCCGAGAACGCAGGTGTTCGGATTAAAGAAGGAGTAGCAGCGCAGCCTCGGCCGATTTTGGACGTATTGCCCTCTGTGCATTGGTTGCATTTCGCTACGCACGGTTTTTTCGCAGACCGTGAGTTTCAGGAGATGTTCCAGCTGGATCAATCCGTTTTCGGAGAGGAACAGCAAAGTTCTCAGAGCCGGTTCGGATTAGGCGAGCTTCGCAATCCCTTGGTGCTGTCCGGTCTTGTCTTAGGCGGTGCGAACATCATACCTGCAGTGAATAGTAAGGGGGTACCAACACAAGATGTTGGATACTTGACGGCTGAGGAAATTGCCAATCTCTCTCTATCTAAGTTAAATCTCGTAGTATTGTCAGCTTGCGAAACCGGCCTAGGCGAGGTCACGACCGGCCAGGGTGTGCTGAGCTTGAGACAGGCGTTTCATCAGGCGGGCGCAATAAGCGTGCTGGCTAGCCTATGGAAAGTGGAAGATCTCGCAACGGCGGTGCTGATGGATCGATTTTATAAGGAATTGTGGGAGAACAATCAACACCCTGTTGTCGCCTATAGGGTAGCAGCGCTTGCGCTGTATCAGAATCCCGGAATAATAGCGCCATCGACGTTACGTGGAGTAAAGCCGGTCACTAAGGAGGTAACTACGCGTACTAGGGCCCCGGTTGCTCAATGGGCTGGCTTCACCCCTTCCATAACCCGTCTGCCGAACCAGAGGTTTCATTGATAATCGTTTGAATTGATAGTATCCCGTGGGATGTGGCCTAGAGGATAGTAGTCGTCACGTTTGATTCGATCAGGATGAAGGGGGTGTAGTGGTCCGCCGATTTTTGTGGTTGGCATATCGTTGCAGTGCTAGGGAAACTCTGATCAATTCGCATATTCTGTGATAATTCGATCACGGTTGACACAAAAGAGGCGATGATCGGGTATGCGCCAAACGAGCTTTGTCGATGGCACGTTCAAGAAGTACCACAAGCCGACGCGCAAGGACAGTTTCTGTCGGAGATGGAGAGAATCATCCCGTGGCAGGAACTGACGGCGGTAATCGCGCCGCACTACCCGAAGCCCAAGGGTGCTGGGCGCCGCCCGATAGGCGTTGAGCGGATGCTGCGGATCTACTTTATGCAGCACTGGTTCAATCTGTCGGACCCTGGGGCTGAGGAGGCGCTGTACGTTACCGAGGTGCTGCGCCGTTTTGCCGGGATCGACCTGGGGCGGGAGCCGGTGCCCCATGAGACGACGATCTGCAAGTTTCGGCATCTGATGGAGCGCAACAATCTGGGCGATGAGTTGTTTGCCCTGGTCAATCTAGTGATGGCAAAGAAACGATTATTGAGGTTGTCAGCGGCATAGTGCGGCCGCAGACCACCGAATGAGCCGATCAACGGCCGGTTCGATACAACGAGCTGGCGAAAACTGCCCATTCTCTTATCGAAGGACTGAACTCTGATCATGTCGAAGGCAGAAGGACCTCGCGTGGTCCATTGTTCGGAGGTTCCCTAGGGATTGGCGGATAACGGTTGGTGTCCCTGGGCGTGGTGGAAATTGGTCTTGTAGGGCCGAGTGCGGTGTAGCGGTCATTGACCGGGCCGGAGCGAATGCGTCTCGTACTTGACTTCTTCTTTGCCAAGTCGTCCCTACTTAGTTTAGGCGGTCATTTCAATCAACGTCGCGCTCTTTGAGCCGCGCGAAAGTGCGACGTAGAGGTCACGGTAACCGCCCCAGCTCGTCTGCCAGTCCGGCTCGCGGAGGATCACCGCGTGATCGTATTCGAGGCCCTTGACGAGCAGCGTGCTGCCAATCGCGCGGTAGACGTGGCTGCGGCTATGAAACTGCCTGCGGGCGATCTCGGCCGCGTAAAGTTCTTTAAGATCTGTGCCGGTCTCGCAATGATCTTCGAGAATGCAGCGCAGCGCGCTGACCGACTCCCGCAACTTGCAGCGAACGCTCGCAAGAGCTTCACAATAACCGAGCAGATCGCGCACGAGGTGCGCCGTAACGCCCTCGCTATGGCGGGCGCACAATTCCCGTCGATCAGCGCGATGCGGCCTCTGGTTGGCGTTGGCCAGGATCTTCTTTATGAAGCTCTGGTCGTCCTGAGCCAGCCCGCTATGGGCGCGCTTGAGAAAGGCGAAGGCGGTATTGCGCGTGGCCGCCGGTGTTCCGCCCGACAGGGCAAGCACAAGCTTTTGCAGGTCACCGAGGTCATTGGCTTCAAGAACCTGGTAGCCGTGTCCAACAAGCGCACTTTCCAGAGCGGCCTGCAGATTGTGAGCCTTTGGCCTGATGATGCAGACGCTTCCCTCTTGCGCATGCGTCAAGCGGATAAGCTCTGCCGCGAGCACGCGAAAACTGATGGAGCGCGTTCTTACAGGTGAAGCCGTGTAGTCCGGTTCGCGCTGCTCCCTAAACGCGGTGCGATTATCAAGCAGCCACTGCCCAAGATCGCGGTTTTCCGTCTTGATCCAGCGGTACGGTGTGTCGAGTGCGCCGAGATCGTGCCGGAATTCCGCCCTTACGTCGGCCCAGCCGACGAGCGCTTCGCTGTTGAAATCGAAGATGCCCTGCAATTCATCGCCGAGCACGCGGCACGGCAGCAGGGCGTTGAGCCGCGCGATCAGGGCATGCATGGGCAGCGTGCAGTCCTGGTATTCATCGACGATGACGCCGGCATAGGAGTTGACAATGCCACGCGTGACAAAGTCCTTGTCGAGCAGCGCCGTCATGGCCGCATAGACCTTGGCCCACTCGGCGATATCAGTCGCGCCTTCGTAGCCGGCGTTTTCCGGGTACTTCCGGACCCAGCCCCAGGCCCAGCCGGCGATCGTATCAACATGGTATTTTTGGGACGGCACGCCGTGATCGCGAAAGCGCCGTCGGAGCGCATCGACCCCGGCGTGGGTGTGCGTCAGAACGAGCTGCGTATCGGCGCAGTAACCGCCGACCGCTCGGACAATTGCTTCGGTCTTGCCGCATCCGGCGGGTGACTCCACGAATCCGGAATCGGCCCCGGCTATGGCGCGATAGACCTCTTCAGTCATCCTGAATCCATCGCCAAAGATCATCGAGGCGCGTCATCATGATGCCGCCGGTGGGAAGGTGAGAAAACGCGAATGCAAACACCCTCTGCGCGTAGTCGATACGCTTTATCCAGTTCCGGTCCTTGGCCTGCTTGCCAATGACCTGCCGAATCAGGTCTGTCTCCGGCCACGCCGCCGGGTCTTCGGCAAGAGCAAGAGCGCCAAGGCGTGGATCGCGTCGTATCGCGTCAATGATGGTCGCATGGTCGAGCGTGTCGTGGTTATCGCTGATGAGCTGCAACAGGACGGGTACCTGCACCCATAGCAGCTCGGCAAGAAGCTGCTCTTCGGTAGAGCGTCCCTCTTCCCATTGGCAGACATGTATCCCGGTTGCCCGAAGGGCCACAACGTCCGCTGGGCTCAGTTGATCGGGAGCATCATTGTCGCAGAGGACACCTGTCTGATAGCCGAGCTGAACAAGTTGCTGACAGGTCGGTGCAATCCTGTTTGCGCTACCGCAATTAAAGTAAGACGTGGACAGGCTCCAGACCGGCGGGTCCCTGGCATCAAGCCGGAACAGGTCATACGCACGCAGACAGCCGATTTCGGTTAGCCCCTCGCAGGCGATGATCCTGTTGCCGAGGAACGCCTCGGCGTTTGAGCGAACCGATCCCTGTATATCGGGTACGGTGCGGAGACTCTGGACGGTGACGGCACCTCCCGCATCGCGCTTGCAGACATACAGCTCATGGGTAGCGACATCGAGCTCCCTGATGACGACCGGCGAATGCGTGGTGGCGAAGATTTGCTGTGGCGAGTTCCTGAGCTTGTATATCAGGCCGCGTATGCGGTGCGGCTCGAGCCCCATTTCGATTTCATCGATCAGCGACACGTTCTTGCCGCCATGCAGCTTCATTTGCATCGCCGTGCCGATCAGGCGTTTGGAACCGCTGCCCTTGTTACGCAGCGGTACATTGTCCTCATGGAGGGATAGCGCCCCGCTGCCGACGGACTGGCGCTGGATATCGACTTTTGGAGAGAGCGCTGTCAGCGCAACACCGGCTTCGCGCGCTTCAGTCTGTACCGTATCGGCGATCGTCTGGCAGGCAGCAATGCTGTCATACCCGGAGATATCCTTCAGCCGCAGTTCGCGGGCGAGCTCCGAAAGCACGGCGTTGAGATTGCCTTCCGCCTCAGCGCTGAGGCGAGTGAGTATCGTATTGCGGCCCCATGTGAAGTGGTAATCGGAGAACAGGTCAAGCCGGCTGATCCCCAGTGTCGCGCGGTCGGTCGCATAGATCGGCTTGCGGTCCTGGTCATCAGCTTCATCTCGGCCTTTGATGACGGACCATTTCGGCTCAAGGCTCTTGTCGACGCGCAGCGAGATGGACAGCGCGACTGGTGCGTCGTCAGACGGCTCAGGCATGGGACCGTCTGAGCCTAGACCGCACTTGTACTGCGCGTACTTGCGTTCCTGAAAAAGATTCTGGATGGTAGGCTGGGTTTCATCCCACTCCGCCAGCGTGACTTGTATGACAATCTGCTGGTCGGTTTCCTGGTTGAAGAAGTCAGAATCATCAAATGACAAGCTCGTGCGCGGAGATAGCGCGTAGTCGAGTGCCGTGAGGATCGTCGTCTTGCAGGTGTCGCCGGGGCCAATTAGGCACGCAAACGCGCCGCCCACATTCCAAGACAGCGATTTGATGCCACGAAAGTTCCTGATCTCTATGTGTCGGACTTTCACGGCTGTCCCTAGTTTCGATTCCTGGCGGCGGTCGCTGCTGTGGCCAGCCGCGCCTCCAGGGTCTCATAGTCGCCAAGATGTGCACGCATCAGGCTCTTCCAAAGCTTGCCATGGTTAGGCACATCGAAATGCAGCAACTCGTGGACGATCACGTAGTCCCAGACCTTTGGCTCGAGGGCGAGCAACTCGGCGTTGAAGCTCAGTACGCCATTGGAGGAGCACGAAGCCCACTTGGACCGCATGGGCCGGACGTAGATGCCGCTGACGTCGACACTGAGCTTTGTCGCCCATCGTCTGACGTGCGTCTTGAACTCGGCCTTGCGCAGGTCTTCGGGCATCGCGCTAGAGTCTCGCGGTCCTATCGAGCAGCGAAAACAGCCTGTCAACGATTGCCGCTACGCCCTCGACGTCGTCGGATTCGGCCACCAGCGCGAAAGTGACCTTGTTGCGCAGTTCCCGGAGTGCGGCCTCGCTGGCCCGCCAGTTGGGAAATGCCAGGAAGGCCTCCTTGATCCGGCGACTGACGTCCTCTGCATTGGGGAACTGCTCATCAAGCAGTGTCCGATACACGAAATACGTCAGCCCGTCGAAGCCCCGCTCTGTTTGCTCTTTCTTCCGCCTTTCATTCTGATCGACCTCACTCAACAGCTCGGCCAGGGCTTCTTCGGTTGTTGTCTGCCGCTCCTCGAAGCTCTGTTGCACCGCCCGGGCTCGCTCGGCCATGGTAATCAGGTACGGATCGTCGCTGTGCTCCTCGGCACTCTTCTCGATGCTTTTCACGAGATTGATGATCTTCGTGCCATCGCCGCCCTGACCGGCCTTGACGAGCTCGATCGTCTCGGCATTGATCTCGACCAGATCAGTCACGCCACCGATGCCATAGGTGCCGATCTGCTCGCGCACCAGGTTGTCGGTCTTGTGCTGGAACTCCCGGTCCACGTAGACCGTTTTCGCATAGGCCTTCCGGACCACGCTGAACATCGCCGCCAACGTGCTGTAGGTATCGATGAACGGGCGCAGAAAAGCATCCGGCGAGATGATCTCGTAGAGCATCTCGATTTCCTTGAATTCCTTGAAGAACACCTTGCGCCGGTCGGGATCGCGGAAGTGCTCAATCAGGTTCTCGACATCCTTGTCGTCGAAGTTCCGGTCGATCAACGCAAGGTAGGGCGGCGCGACGCCTTCCATCTTCGACTGAAACAGGACCTTCAACAATGCCAGGTCCTTGACGATGGCGTTGATCTCGTCACTGTCGAAGGCCAGCGCCTTTTCGAGCTTGTCGAAGATGCCGACGAAATCGAGCACGAAGCCGTGGGGTTTCACCATCTCTTCGCGCTCGTTCTCATAGGGGCGGTTGACCCGAGCGATGGCCTGCAGCAGCGTGTGGTCGCGCATCGGCTTGTCAAGGTACATGGCGTACAGCACCGGTGCATCGAAACCGGTCAGCAGCTTCTCCGTCACGATCAGAATTTTGGGCTGCTGGTCGAGCTTGCCGAAGCTCTTGCGGATCTGGCGCTCCGCTTTCGGGTCGAGATGGAATTCCTTCAACAGCGCGGAGTCGTTGTTGTTGCCCGTGTAGACCACCACGGAATACTCCGGCCGCAGACCCAGCTCCTGAAATGCCTCATCGAGCGCATGCTTGTAGAGCGCGCAGGCCTCGCGGTCGACGCCGACCAGGAAGGCCTTGTAGCCCAGCGGCTCGACGTTCTCCGTGTAGTGGCGGGCCACGAACTCCGCCACCTGCTGAATACGCTCCCGGCCCTTGAGGAAATTCTTGAGGTTCACCGCCCGCTCCAGGATCTTGTTCAGCTCCTCAATATCGGCCACGCCCTCGGCTTCGGCCAGTGAGAGAAACTCGGCGTCCAGCGTCTCGTGCGGGACCAGCATTTCGTTGGGCGCGAGCTGATAGTAGAGCGGCAGCGTGGTGCCGTCCTCGATGCTCTCCGCAATCGAGTACTTATGCAGGTAGCCTTGGTCGTCCTCGCAGCCGAAGGTCTTGAAGGTGCCCTTGCCGTACACCGTCTTGTCCACCGGAGTGCCGGTGAACCCGATATAGGTGGCGTTCGGCAGGCCGGCCATGAGGAAGTTGCCGAGGTCACCACCCGTTGTACGGTGGGCCTCGTCGATGAGCACGTAGATGTTCGAACGGGTATTCAGATTTGCCGGCATGTCGCGGAACTTGTGAATCATCGTCACGATGATGCCGCGGTAATCGTCCTTGAGTAGCTTGTTCAGCCGCTTGATGCTGCTGGCGTGTTCCAGGTTGCCCAGGCCCAGTGCGGCCAGGTTCTTGAGCATCTGGTCCTCGAGCTCGTTGCGGTCGATCATTAGCAGCACGGTCGGCTTGTCGGCCTCCGGCGTCCGGAACAGGCGTTCCGCCGCTTTGATCATAGTGAAGGTCTTGCCGCTACCCTGGGTGTGCCAGACGAGGCCGCGGCTGCGGTCGTCGTCGAGGGCGCGCGCCACGGTCGCGTCCACCGCGGCGGTCTGGTGCTGGCGCAGGATGTACTTGTTCAGCTCCTCGTCTTTCTCGGCGAAGACGATGTAGTCCTTCAGAAAGGCCAGCACCTGCGAGATGGCGCAGAAGCTCTTCACCTTGGCCTCCAGCTTGCCGACGTCTTCATGCTTCCAGGTGAAAATGTTCCGCCGCACGGTGTTCCAGCTCACGCCGTAGGAGAAGCCGATGGCGTCCGTGGCCGTGAAGAGCTGTTCCGGCACGAACAGCTCCGGGGTCTCGCGGTGGTAGCGGCGGATCTGGTCCACCCCCAGAGCAATCGCTTCGTCCTTGTTGGCGTTCTTGCACTCGATCACCAGCACCGGAATACCGTTGATCAGAAAGACGACATCCTCCCGCGTGCCATAGCGGCCGTTATGGAAGGCCCACTCCTCGGTGACCTCGAAGACGTTGCGCACGGGATCCTCGTAATCGATCAGGATCAGGTCGCGCTCGCGGTCCTCCTCGTGATCGAAGAACTTACCTCGGTTGCGCAGGTGCTCGACGAAGTCGCGATTGCCATAAATATCGGGGTGGAAGAGACGGAACCGCCCGAGCAGGGCCCCGGGGCCATCGGCGTAGCGCGGGTTGAGCTCCCGCACCTTGGTATCGAGCAGATCGTCGAAGAACAGCGAGCGGCCCCTGGCGCGCTCGGCCGGCGGATCGTCCGGATCGAAGCCACGGCGCCGCTCGGCCTCGTCGCGGGATGCTCGCGTCCAGCCGATTGACTCGGCGTACTCGAGGATTCTCGCCTGGACCGTCTTGTGCTCTCCGGGTTTCGGCATCCTCAATCCCCGTCAACGCCAGCCCTGGCGCCACGCCTGGTACTCGGCCGGGCGCAGGCGGTAACGCGCGATGTTGCCTTCGTGAAGGCTCATTATCTCGGTCTCCACGACCTCGACAAATCGTGCCTGGTCTGCCTGTGGCACCTGCTCCGCCGCGCGTTGCCGCGCCAGTGCGGTCGCGGCTTTCTTGTCCATTCCCGCACGCACCACCGCGGCGACCAGCTCGGCGACTGCGGCCCGGTAACGCAGGCGAAACGGGTCCGGCTCGCCCAGGGACTGGCGTACCGCAGAGTACCGCGCGCTGGAGCGCTCGTAGGCCCAGACGAACACGTCGCGCAGAAGCTCGACGCGATTCAGCTCGTAGACGGCCAGCACGCCGTCGATATAGGCCCGCTCCGGGACGTCCACGAAAGACAGGGGGCAGAGATTACCGCGGATCAGCGGGATATTCGCCGCAAGCCGGGATACCCGCTTGTTCACGTCTTCGAATCCCTGCAGGTAGGCGAGGTGCACGAGGGCGAAGAAGGCCTGCTCGAATGGGTCCGCAATAGCGGCCGCGGTTTCCAGAATTGTGTCGAAGCATTCCTCGATGAGCTGTGGCACTTCCAGCGGATGGTAGACCGTGCCGTCGATATCCACCGGGATGCGGCGCAGGCGGCCGCCGGCCTGCGGGTCGGCAAGCAGGTTGTCCGCGAGCAAGGCATGCAGATTCAGGATGGTGTACCGGTTGAATCCAATCTCATCGGCCTGGTCGACGAGCAGTTCGATGGCGGCCTTGTGGTTCAGGATCATCTGCGCTTCCAGCGCGTCCTTGCCCTCGGCGGCCTCGCCAAGCTCCAGCAGGCGTTCGGTTTCCAGCAGGGAGTAGGTATTGCCCTCCAGGCGGCTGGAGTTCCAGGAAAGATCGATCAGCAGGCGGCCGTAGATCGTGCGAGCGTAGGTTCCCGCCGGGCGCTCGCCGTCGGGCGGGCGGCCCATTTCGAGCAGGCGCTGGCGCGTTTCCGCGGGTAGGTACCAGGTGACGTTGGGCCGGTAGTCATCCAGAAAGTCGCGCTGGTAGCCGACCGGCCGCCGGTTCTGGATGGGCGCGCGAATCGTCTGCTTGATCGCTTCCGCCTCAAGCGAGATCGGCAAATAGACCTCACCCCGCGCCTCGACGGTCACACTACCCGCGACCGAACTTATTTTGCCGGTTATAGAGACAGGCACGCGATAGCGACGGCCCTTGCGCTGCCCTTCGGCGATCAGCCGCTTCTGTTCCACCAGCAGGGCAAGGCGGCGCTGCAGCATCCGCGGCGGCAGCTCATAGGGCAGCTCCTCGCGAATGATACTGACCGGCACGCCTTCCGGATGGGCCGCCACGACGGTGAAAATGGCGTCAAGCTCTTGTTCGGGGATCCGCTTCGGCATGGGGCCGATTATATGTCGCTAAAAACTTTTATACGACAAATAAAGCCATCTATTTGACGTAAACCACGTTTTATGTCGCATAAATCCCTTCTTCCATCGCAACCACGCCAGTCATGGCTTTCCTCTCGTCGCCTCGTGCGTCTCGAACAGGAACACCGCAAGAGTCGCGGCTGCGCCGACGGCGAGCCGCGCGTGCCGCGCCGTCAGGCCGGATGCCGAGCCATGTTGGCCGTGCCCTGTACCGTAGAGGCCGCGCAGTTCGGCGAGACCCTGGCCGACGGTCGATAGATTGCTCAGCAGCCGCTTGATCACATCCGTGCCGCGCGCCGCGTTCGGAACGCCTTCCGGGACCAGTCTAAGTTCCTTCAGGGTTGCTTTGGTCAGCGATGGGATGTCCGGCGTGCCCGAGAGCTCCTTTCCGCGCGCGGCCAGGATGGTCTTGCAGCAGGTCTCGATCAGCTCTTTCGCCGTGCCGATGGCGAGGCTCGGGTCCTTCTCCACCGAGTCCTCCAGCCGCCGGATCTGTTCTGCGAGATGGTTCGCGTCGAGAACCCGCGCATGCTGCTTGAGATCAGCGAGGCTCGGTCCGCCGGCCAGGAGGCGAGTAGCAATACCGCGGCAGCGCTCGGCGAGTTTGCGATCGTCCTCGGTGAATTGGCGGGAATTCTCCTCGGCATAGTCGACCAGAGCATTCAGCAGCCGGCCGACCAGGTAGTCGGACTCGACCTCCCAGAACGCTCGCAGTTTCTTGGCCTTCGACGTGCCGTGCGTGAGGTACTTGTCCGAGTGGATGTCGATATCGACAGCCTCCTCGCAAAATTCGCCGAAGGTGCGGTCCGAGAAATCCAGTACGTAGCCCGAGCCCATACCCAAGAATTCCTCGAGCTGCCGCTTGTCGCGCATGCCGAGCGAGCTCACGCGGCTCTATCCTCGAGCGGTAGCTCCAGATCGTGAACGCGGATCTTCGCCATCATGAGCTCGTGAAGGAGGGTGCGGAACACATCTTGGAGGGCGGCCTTCTTCGACTGCGCCTGTTCAGTCTTCCTTTCTGCAGTGCGAAGAATTGTGGCGATCTCGTTCTGTTCTTCTATGGCAGGAATTGGGAGAACCACCGTCTTCAGCTTCCCAATCGGCAGCTGCTTGAGAGCGGTTCCGGTAGTCAGCGAGAGGAACTGCTTCTGGCGTTCCGGGTGTTCGAGACAGTAGAAGAAAAACCGTCCATTGATTCTCTCGTGGCCATTTAGACGGACGAGCTGAGCGTTCATATTTGCGCCGCCGAATTCTTCGGTTACAAAGGCAACTTCACCGATGTTTCCTCGGGTGACGAGAATAGTGTCATTTGGTTTCGTGTGACCTTTCCGCAAGTCGGAATGAAGTTCAGGAGAGATGAAGCGCATATCGTTCCATACCACTCTGCCGTTCGTGAGGTTCACGGCGCGGAGAAACGGAACACCTTCCGAGATGAAGGCGCTTTGGCGCGGATACTTAGTTGAGTAATTCCCGTCACCAATATCGAGATCGAGATCCCCAATTTTTGCCACCTCCCAGCTTTCGGGGACCGGACCGATTTCAGTCTTCTTCTGGGGTTCGTTACGCAGACCCTCGGTGAAGAGCTTGTGCATGAGGGCCTTCTTCAGCTCGGTAGTGGTCTGAATGATCCGCTCCTGTGCTTCGATCGCGCGCTGCACCGTCGAGAGAACGTGCGCGATCTTCCTCTGTTCAGAGAGCGGGGGAAGCGGCAACCATGATGCAAGGACATCCGAGTCTCGGACCGCCGGGTAACTGGCCCCTCGTTCCAGTCCTGCCATGCGAGAATTGAAGTGATCAGTGATCAGAAAGAAGTAGAGAAACCGCGGGTTCGCAATTGATTTGTCACACCGAAGAACGCAGTAACCCGTGCTTGCGATAGCACCGTCGAGTTCGAGCGGAACCAACGCGATACGCTTGAGTGTCGGCCGTACGGTGGCGAACAGAACGTCATCTGATTCGATGGCCTTTCGCGCCCGGCTTGGCGCTTCTGAGCCTAGCGTCGGAGTTGCTCCGGTGATCGTGAAGGATTCTTTCGAGACACTCGAAACATCTACGTAGCAAAACGTCTCGTCCGGTTTCTTCCGAGGATCCCTCTGCTTCGCTTTGACGACAACAGATCCGATGTACGAATCCGCCCACGATACGGGAATCGGATATGGATTGCCGTCGATCATATTCCGATAGTCTTGAGAATTTGCCGCAGTGCCGTGTCCGTCTCCCTCGCCTCTTCTTCGATTACGTCCAGCTCCTCGACGATTTCCGCTATGGGGCGGTAGGTCTCGGCATCCGAGGTGTGGATGTATCGGCTGGGGGAGATGTTGTAGTCATTCTTCCGGATCTCGGCGTTATCGACGATGCGGCTGAATTTCTTGTCTTCCTTCCAGTCCAGAAGCGCCCGAGTGATGCGATCGATGCCTTGGGGCGGGATGAAGTTCTTCGGGTCGCCCTTCTCGAATACTTGGCTGGCGTTGACCAGCAGCAGCCGTCCCTGCAGCTCCTTCGGCTTGGCTTTGTTGAGGAACAGTACGATGCCCGGCGCGCTGGTGTTGTAGAACAGGTTCTCGGGCAGGTAGAGCACGCTCTCGATCAAGTCGTGGTCGACGAACCACTGGCGCACGGTCTTCTCCTTGTTGGTGCCCGCATTACCCGAGCCGCGGGAAGCCGCGCCGGTGTCCAACACCACGGCGGCGCGCCCGGTGTCATTCAGGCTCGCGTGCATGTGCTGCACCCAGCCCCAGTCCGCGGAGGCCTTGCCAGGGAACCCGGCACCAGCCGGGAAGCGCTCGAGCTCGTCGGCATCGTAGTCGGCCTCTGTGAACCAGTTTTGGTTCCACATGGGATTCGCGACCACCCTATCGAACGTGCGCAGGCTGCCCCGGCCGTCGCGGAATTTCGGGTTCTTGAAGGTGTCGCCGATTTCTATCTCGCCCTCGAAGTCGTGGATGATGAGGTTCATGTTGGCCATGGCCCAGGTGTCGGCGATGTATTCCTGGCCGTAGAGCTTAAGCGGGGCCGGCTCGTCGCCGCCGGCCGCCGCTTCCATTGCGATCTCACACTTGATCAGGAGCCCGCCCGAACCACAGCAGGGGTCGTAGATCTCCGTGCCCGGATCCGGTGCTAGCACACGGGACATGATGGTCCCGACCTCCGGCGGCGTGTAGAACTCGCCAGCGCTCTGCCCGCCGCCCTCGGCGAACTTGCGGATCAGGTACTCGTAGCTCTTGCCGATAATGTCGGCCTCGACGTCTTCGAGACCCAGGCGCTTGGTGCTAATGGCCTCGATGAGGTTCGAGAGGCGGTCGTCGTCGAGGTCGCGCTGACCGTGGGTGGTGGCGTTGAAGTCGACGCGGTCGATGATGCCCTGCAGACGAGGGTTCTCCTTCGCGATGGCTCGCATGTGGCTGGTGACGCCCTCGCCAATCTTGTCGGCGAGCTTGCGGATCACGGACCAGACGGGCTGCTCTGGGTCATCCGGTTCCAGCGGGAGGTAGAAGCGCACCAGCTTGTGGTCGGCCCTGGCGAGTTGGAAGGCCTTCTTGCGCGATCCCACCTCGGCGGCGATGCGGTCGATCTCATCGTCGAACACATCGCACAGGCGTTTGGTGAAAATGAGCGGGAGAATGTAGTCCTTGTACTTGGGCGCATCCTTGGCACCGCGGATCGAGCAGGCGGCATCCCAGATCCAGGACTCGAGGGACTTTTCCTTCGCGTCGTTCGGTGACTTGTTCTTCTTTGCCATCGCGCCTAGTTTAGCAATTGCAAGCATTTGTCGTAGCGGTACAGTTTGTCGCGCTTGCGCTCCCCCACCTCGACGAGGATGCTGGCCTTGATCGGCACGTCGATCGTGTGGGTGTCCAATTCCCAATTTTCTCCTCAGATCAATGGCTAACACAATCCTGTCGCCGACGTTGATTCTGGTAATCTGCCAACCACATGAAGAGCTTTTTGCTGTTTCTGATCCATCTATAAACGGCCGTCGCCAAGTTGCTCGGCCCGGGCGGCATTAGAGACATCATCGCTGAGAGCCTCCTTCTCAAGCAGCAACTACTTGTTGTCTGTCGGCCCCGACAGCGAGCGCCTAATCTGTTATCGGCCGATCGACTTCTATTTGGCTTCTTTTCTCTGTTACGTAGATTCGCTTATAACTGGGGGTTAGATTGAGTGACCTGCGGACCTGCCCCGCAAATTTGGAACCACTGGATGACTGAGTGTTCTCACTATTGGACTGCTTTCCGAAGAGATTTTTTCAGCAAGCCCGAGCGCGGGTACCCGCGCTCGCAACAGGCCGTAGGGGGCGAATATGCGTGGTACTGGATCAGGGTGGCCCCACGTGACTTGGGCATCAAGGTGCCAGCCGGGCCATGAAGTCCGGGGGGCTTGAAAATAGCGTATGTGGTGCCATTGCGGTACGGGGCTTTCAACTGGTAGCGAGTGTTTCCGTTCGGGGCGAGCGACGGGCTCGGTTCCAAGATCACCGGTCCCGCGATGTAGCGACACTGCCGTTCAACCATCTGTGCGACAAAAATAGAGCCGCTATCGGTTATCGGAAGCGAGCCGTAGGATTACAAAATCACTTTTCGTTTGGTAAGCGACCAAAATAGTCCCATCCCCATGTACGTCCAAGTCAAGGAAGCTCGCACGTCCATCGAGGTCCGTATCGCGAAAACGCCCACGATAGTCACTGCGCACTTCATATGCTTGACCGTTGAAGCGCCTTTCCGTGGCTTGCCACCGCCATCTTCTTCAACAGCCGGCTGAACTCCGCCAGATCCACCTCAGGCTTAAACTGCTTGCCAACCTTGGGCGCCGGCGCTGCTATATCCTTCGGTGTCTCGGTTTTGCTCATCTCCCATCTCCCATCTCCTCTATCATCAAGAGTATTGGTGTATGAGCAGTTACACAATTTAATTTACAGTCTCTTATGGCCCGAGGTTGATCGTTAGTCCTCTTTAACTACCATTCCGCCATTGTCCAAAAACACTTTTAGATTCTCTGGGGTATATGCACCCTGCGGGGGCGGCGGGCTCGCGTTCATGCGCTCTATGGCGCTTCCGTGCACGGCCTCGTTGCCATATTCCGTTTCTCCGATCGCCCTGACGTACGGTCGTTGTAACCGGTACTTGCCTTTCCGCGAATTGCGTAACTCGTCCATATGCCATGGTTTGTAGTGAGCGAGAAAACGCTCATCCACTTCGAGCCCTAGTGCTTTGGCTTTGTTTATAATCCAGTGTAACGCGATATTGGCCAATCCATCCTTTTCGTAGCCGCCGCCGATATTGGTATGGACTCCCGCGAACCAGAGTTGCCTCATGGTCTGGTCCGGGTTAAGTGCACTGTCCCACAATGTCGGTACGAACGGTTTGCGGCGTTCGTCAATGGCAAGTGCCTGGTAAGCGTTTTGCACACACCCTGCCAGCTCGACATCATGAAACTGGTACCGAGAATTGAAACCTTCAAAGATACCAATCGGTATACCGAGCGCGCCCACGGTATCCCAAACTCCAAGGAAACGAATAGTAACAGGGCGACAACGATGGTCGGCGCGGAATTTCGTGATGACGTCTGGGTCCGCCGCGGAACGATATAGATCGTAAGCCTCGCGCATATAAAAGACTTCGTCTTTTGGCAACAGACCGATAAGATCTATCAAACCAGATAGGCTGCGTACGGTGTACGCACCACGACTGAAACCGAATAGGAACAACTCGTCACCCGCAGCGTAGTTTCCAACGATAAACTGGTACGCTTCTACGATCTTTTCGGAAAGACCTCTTCCGAACGCACCGCCCACGAATTTGTCCCACCAGTTGTGTGTGCCGACGCCTAGGTCGTAGGAAGTGAGTTGAGATATTCCGCGGGAATCGACAGGATATATGGCGCGCGCTAACTTAACGACGTTGGTCGGCTTGCGTTTCCCCCGATCCTTTTGGTCGGGTTTGTTCCATGTGCCGTCGGCACACACGATAACACGTCTCACAGTACAATCCAGTTCTTGAGGTATTCTGTATTGGTAGATGAGCCTGGTATGTCAGTGACTATGATCGATCCTAACGCGCAACGGAAATGCTCATGATGTCGAGTACTTGGCCAACGCGATTAGGAGAATACGGGTCTAACCATAAATCAAGGCAATAATTCACAAAATTCGTGTGTGATCCGTTACCGACAGATACGTTCGCCTTTCCGACCCTAAGACTTCCCAGAAGTCACAAGTGGCCGTGAGTAAAGGGCTTGCTGTCGCATATGTGTATTTGCTCGAGCTGGCAAACGAGCGAACACAAAGGAGGGCGGGTGATGCTAGCGAGACTGGGCGTCCTTATGGGCGTATTGCTTATTCTGAATGGGTGTGCCTCTGGACAGTACTACAGAAACACTTCCCAAGTGATCAAGGGTCAGCCCTTCAAGTTAACCAATGTCAATTCGTTGGCCAAGGAATTTTCGGTTTCGGACCGAGTGCTAAAAACGAGGCTGAATCTTCTAAACAGCTTCTACAGCATAGGTCGCGGCGGCGTATTCAAGTACCTGTTTGAGGAGCGAGAAAGTTGCGATGTAGAGGGCAACCAGGCAGTCGGGCCGATGTATTTAAACGCAGATAGGCCCGTAAACGCCTTCGTTCAGGTGAATAGCACTGCCGCAGTGAAAGAGCGAGAACGACCGGAGAGTGCGTCAAAAGAAACGACGGGGCCGGAGGGAAAAGACGCAGGACGAAAGAAGAGCGCGCCCACCGAGATAAAGGTAACTGTATCGGTAGATGATGGAAGTAAATCATCAGTAAACAAAAAGTCAGAGTCACCCAGCGAACTTTCAGTGACGTCCACAATAAACATCAATTCACGCCTGCACACGCTGGAGCCTGCGGACCGCATCGAGCAGGTTGTCTCACTTATTGCCCCAGTGCCGGATGGTGTTGACATCCTAGGTTTGTCGGACCCATTTGAAAAAACGCTAGTGCAGTTTGGAACGGAAGACACAGAAGTGGGGACTTCTTTGGAATTACCGTTAGGAGTTAACGAAGGGAATTTGTTTAAAGCCACCCCAAGCGTATCGAGGAAAATCTCCAGAAAACTGGCACGGCAATTCGCGACGAAGAACGTTCAGGTCTCCGAGCTCCGTAACGTCTTATTGGTGTTTCTGGACGGAGGCCCCCAGGGGGCGGACATTGCCGGTCAGGCGACGACGGGTATTAACGTCGCGCTCTCGCCGTCTTTATGCCATGACGTCGTGAAGAAAATACCGATAGTTGATCCTGACAAACCAGGCAATATTGAATTTGAAGGTAAAGAGCCAAGTTGCTACATACCCGGCATACTGGCGATCCATGCCTCTATTGCTGTCGTGAGACGTGTGAAGCACGGTTTCAAGACCGTGAAGGAGGACGACGATGTTATCGCCCAGCAAGTATTTCAGAACGCGTCGATCTTCGAGCTATGGAGGAACCCTGAGCGCTTGTTTGCATTGGAAGGCGAGGAGGGAAAGCTTCTTGAAGAGGGACATGGGTCGCCGATCGTATTCGCGAACTATGATGATGCGAATTTGTACCGGTCGAGGATGAATATGCCCGCAAGGGTATGCGAAGTCTCGAACGTTGTCAGGAGGTACGACCCGGGAAGATGTAAATTGTAGAGCGCGCTGACCGGCTCAACATATCAGTTGTGTCATTATTTCGTAACCAAACTATGCTCAAGTGTCTCCGAAGCTGTAATGGGTGATCCTCGATAACAGTCGATGAGGAATAGTCGTCCATCATAAGGGAGGGAACGTCTATGCTTAAAGCGCTAGCCGCTGGATTGCTTTTGATTCTGAGTGCTCATGCATGCGCCGAGACAGTGCGCTTCGCAACCTTGAACACATGGTGGCTGTTCGACGACGTGGTGCCACATACGCGCTGGGCCGGTCAACGGGTAGGGCAGACGTATCTGGACAAGTTGGATAAGGTGGCGCAGGCGATTCAGGAAATCGACGCGCACGTTATCGGATTGCAGGAAATCGAGGGACCTAAGGTCCTTCAAGATCTTAATGAAAAGCTTGACAGTTTGGGTGCTGGATATCCGTACCTGTGGGTGGGTCAAGGCACAGAATCTTTTACCGGTCAGGATGTGGCGATTTTGAGCCATTTTCCACCACTCATCGAGCCTGTCTTACGGTATCCTGGTCTGACCGAGCCGTTTTACGCCGAGCAGGGTGGTTATCCTCGTGTTGCGGCGCTCCAGAAGTTTATGCGCGTAGACGTGGAAATTAGCGATGAAAGCGTTTCGGTATTTGTGGCCCATTTGAAATCCCAGCGCGGCGGTGAGGGGGCCGAGGAAGAACGGCTCGCACAAGCCCGGGTTGTACGTCGTATCGTACGGGCCGTAGCCGAGAAGGGCGAACCGAACGTAGTCCTGATGGGAGACATGAACGATGATCACGGAACGGCGACACTCTTAACGCTTCGAGGGCTGACCGATGGATCGTATCCCTTTAGTCAGCCGTCCGATCGTATTGCGCCGGACGACAGGTGGACACACGATTTTAACGGAAACAAAGAGCAACTCGACCATATCCTACTCAACAAATTCATGAATGACCGAGTGATCGATGCGAAAATCGTGCGGTTCGGCGACGAGGTGAGCGACCACGATGCGTTCGTTGTGGACGTTGATTTCGACTAGCTGAAACGGCGAGTGCCGCTTCACCGGCGGTTAGAGTTCCGATTGTGACTTACCGCCCTCCTCAGCGATTGGCGTCGACGTCAAAGACCTCCTAGTTAGGAATGGCGGTGATGAGGCAGGATACAGGGAAACGCCGTCCGGGAAAGCTTGGGTCCAGCGGATCACGAAGCCAGGTCCTGATATCGCGGGGGCCTAAGTGGATAGTCGATATGGGAAGCAGCTGAAATTTATCTGAGAAAACGAAACAGATTACGCGCCGTCACTGGAGAATTGATACATACGTTAGCGGAAAGCTCGTACAGGAGTGACATGGTAATTGGTAATTGAGGTAGTCCAGCATCGACCGGGTGTTGCGCCTACTTTGATCCAGGCTACTCGAACCCATCGGAGTCCAGATCATGCGAGGATTCGGCAATATGCGTTGGCGAGCTATTAAAGAGAAACTCAGCCAAGATCCGGCTCGATACGGCGCCCCGATTAGACGAAACGACTCTGTCGTCATTGGCTCGTTTAATGCGCTAAAACTCGGAAAAGCGAACAACGACCAGAAGAGATGGGACTTCTTGACTCGCTTTGTGTCCCGGTACGATCTGCTGGCGATACAAGAAGTCATGGATGAACTTTCGGGAATTCGCCGTTTACACAAGTCGCTGGGGCCGAGTTTTCGATTGATCGTTTCTGATACGACCGGCGCTGTCCCGGGATCGCGGGGTTTGCGCGAACGCCTGGCTTTTCTCTATCGACCGTCTCGCATAGCGTTGAAGGAAATGGTATCCGATATCACCTATGACCGGTCCGAAATTGTCGCGACGCTGAAGCGGGATATTAAAGTATGGAACAAATTTTTCAAGAACATCGAAGAGGAAAATACGCAAAGAGAGCAAGATGGAAGGAAAAAGAAGGCACTGGGCGAATACGCGCATCCCGCCTTTCTGTCCTTCATACGTACGCCGCACTGCGCCGCTTTCTCCATCAAGGGGAGAAACGGCGCCGCGCCGATCGAATTCCTTGGCGTTAATGCACATACGTTGTATGGAAAGAGCAAGGAAGAACGTAACCGAGAATTTTTTGCGCTGTTGAGCTGGATCGTTCAGCGGGCCAATTCTCCCGATCGTATGTACTTCAGAAATATGATCGTCATGGCCGATCTAAATATGGAGTTCGAAAGACCAGACGTGAGACGATCCGAAATCATTAAGTACTTGATAGAGCTCGATAGCAAGTTGCTTACCCGCCGAGACGCGGCGCGGGCGAACTTCCCCTTTTTAGACGTCCATCCGGATCACGAAGCGCTATTTAGAACCAATGCGAGACGCGATCAATCTTTCGACCACGTCGCATTCTTTATCGACCGAAAAGAGCGACATTTGCCCACTGTAAATCAAAACGTCTGTGCGGGACAGCAAGGGCTCAATGGGTACGACTACGGGGTTTTCGATTTCATGGAGCTTTTCTCACGGGCGATTTACGACACAAGTTTTCATTTGTTATCCCGGACACAGCAGAATGATTTGTATAGCCGCGCGAAGGCCGATGTGTCTGACCATATGCCGATCTGGGTGCGTATTCCCATTCCTGGCGCGTAACGAATAGTCGGTTCAAACGCTGGCGACAACGGCTGGGCTGGGGTCGTGAGCTAATGTGGGGCTACGGATTGCGCTACAGCGTCAAAACACAATGAACCATACCGCTCTTGTAGATCCGGATTGATTCAGGCAAAAAGATCTCGTTTACCAAGTGCGTGCCGATGCCATCGTAGGTGGTAAGACGGCACGAGGTGCCAGACTGGTTGAGAGGCACCCTCTGGCGTCGGCCAACCGGATTTTGTCACTGAACTGGTAGCACCCTAAACCGCTACCGGATATTTCCTAACCGTCCCAAAAGGGTCACCATGACTCGCCCTTTGGGGCGGAGTGTCATCGTGTTCTCGCGGGACTTTCGATGAGTACGACGAAGGAGGCCCACTATGGCTAATGACTATGTAAATCGATACATCAGCGATGACATCTTGAGCATCAAACGCATAGAAAAAGTCGACGATCACGGGAAGATCACCTACCGGTTCCGAGGCAGTAAGTTCTACGGCCGAAAAGCCGATCTGCACAAGCGCGAGGGTTGGTTGACTGCAGAAGGCTACCTGTCGCAGAAAGCCTGGAAGACACTGGAACCGTGGGCGGAGTTACTGGAAAACGGTCGCTCTGGCGTGTCGGTTCGGGTGAAGAACCTGCAGGAGCAAAAGCCCAAGTCATTTATCCCGCAGACGGGTGATAACGCGGGCGAAGCGGTGACGGTGCTGAAATACCGCATCAATACGATCGTCTCAGTGAAACCGCAAGACGGCGAAGTGGTCACGATCGAAAACTGACACACTCTCTTGTTTTAAACTTTATTAAGCCCGGCTTGGCGCCGGGCTTTTTCTTTCGTGGGGTGAGTCGATTCGGGCGCGTTTCTCACTGCGAGAGTTAAACCTCCGTGTTGGCAGCTACACACATACATCTACGTCGTCAAACGCGAGTGAACCGCATAACCCTTGTCCCGCGATGTGATTCCGGCCTTAACTATCGCCACGAGGAGAACCAGCGAATGCAATTACTCATTTTCGTTCTGATCATCGCGTTCGGTGCCGGAAGTATAGCGAGCGCTGAAGCAGTGCAAGTCGGTCGTTATGCGGTGCTTACCCCTACCGCACCCATGCCCCAACAGTTTCCGTTATTGGCGGTGCAGAGTTACGCGTTGCCGGTTTCGGTAAATACGGTAGGTGAAGCAATCCAGTTCGTGCTCGCGGGGACGGGTTATGCATTGGCTGCCTCCAAATATCGCGACCCGCGTGTCGAGTCGATGCTGGCAGCGCGTTTGCCGAACGTGCAACGGCGGCTTGGACCAGTGCGTGTCGATCATGCCTTGCGGGCCCTGGCCGGTCCGGGCTTTGAGTTGGTGGTCGATCCCATTCACCGTCTGGTCGCGTTCGACCTGTCCACGCGCTACCTGGAAGAAAGCGGAAAACGGAGCGTGCTTGGCAGTCAACCGTCTGCGCAGCCAGCGAAGGGGTGGTCGCCGTGAAACGGCTGCTATTGACCCTGTTTGCGGCGAGCCTCCTCAACGGGTGTGCAACGACACCCCCGGGAGACAGAGCAGGCCCAAAAGACGAAGAGACGAACGGTGTGCCACTGAGTCGATGGCTGACAATTGGCGAGTCCACGTTCCTCTACCGGGATCTGACTGTCGCCTGGCCTCACCAGCATCCGGCCAAAGGAGAGGCGCTGGAACATAAGGACACGACCGTGTCAGAACCGTTAGACAGGCGCCTGGTCACGATCGGTGTGTACGACGTCCCGTTTGCCCAGGGGTCATCCGCGCTGACAGATGGGGGGCGTCAAGCATTGGAAGCGTTATTGGGCGACGCATGGCGCGCGGCGCGCATTGGGCTGCGCGGAACGGCTGGGGGAGCGGAGCAAGCCTCGCTGCGACTCGCAAAGGAACGAACCGAAACGATCGCAGCGTATTTGATGGGACGTGGCATCAACGGCGCGGCCATCGAAATCGACCCGTATGACCCCAAGCGGCGCGGCCGCCGGGTGATCGTGACGTTGGAGACGGCCGACCGCGCGCAAGCGGCTCTAAACGGACCCAGTGCGCTGCCGGCCAAGCAAAAGCCAAGCCGCTCACCGAACCCGGCAGGATCCAGCGACGCCATCCCCCTATCCAAGGCCTCTCGCCAGAAAGCCTTGTCCACGACGGAGAACCCACGTGTTGAACCGTAAAGGACGGTCGATGGCCTTGTTCCTGATCGCGGGATGGAGCGCCTGTGTGTGTGCACAATCCCTGGACGCAATCGAAACGAAGCGCGTCACCTACGAGCACGGTGGCGAGAAACTCACGGCTACCGAGCACGCCCGGCAGTGGGGGCTTGAGGTAGAGGACTGGCAGAGATATCGGACGCTCATGCAAGGACCTCGTGGGCTTTGGTATCGAGACATCGATCCGGTTTGGGTGTTGGGGCTTTCTGCCGAGACTGAGAGCGAGCGGATGCGCTACGCAAGGTTGGCCGCGGACATCGAGGGGCGGCGGGTCGAAGCGGAACTCGCGTTTCAGCGGGCGTACGATGATGCATGGAAGGAAAAGAGCGTCGACGGCAAGGTGCTGGACTCGTTTCGCTTGGCGGTACGTAAGGGGGCATCGAAGAGCAGGACCACCGAGCACCCGCTGCAAAGCAGGGTCCCGCCTCGTCGCCTCGTATTCGTCGAGATTGGATGTGAAGCGTGCCGCGCTGAGCTCCTTCGGAGCGTTCAAGCGACAGGATCGGGCGGCGTCGATCTCTACGTCACCGGCGCGGCGACTGATGACGATATTCGCCAATGGGCCGTGCGTATGGATATTAAGAGACAGTGGGTGAAAGACGGACTCGTGACGTTGAATCACGACGCGGGCTATTTCGAACGATTGACGGGCGAGGCGCTGCACGGCATTCGCGTGTTCGACAATGCAGCCTGGGCACGACCCCTCAAAGCGAGGTCGCGATAAGGATGCATCGCAATATACGAAGCCGGCTTGCGTATGCGGTGTTCTGGGCGGCCTCGGCGACCAGCCTGTCGAGTGTCGCGGTGCCACCGGCGTTTCAGCGCGTGGCGGCGCAAACTGGTGTACCGGCTGAGGTACTGTACTCGATTGCCCAAACCGAAAGCGGCATGAGTCTCAACGGTTATGGATTCGGCCCGTGGCCTTGGACTTTGAACGTGGCGGGAAAGCCCGAGCGGTTTGATACCGAGCGAGAGGCCGTAGCCCGCCTGGAGGCGTTGCTGAATGAGGGCGTTACGAACATCGATATTGGCCTGATGCAGGTCAACTGGTGGTATCACCGTCACCGGTTTGCCGGTCCGAAAGAGGCGTTGGACGCGTACCGGAACCTCGAGGTGGGCGCACGGATACTGCGCGAGCTGTGGGACGCCGAGCAAGACCTGTGGCGCGCAATCGGGTCTTATCACGCGGGCGAGATGGCCAGCGATGCCGGACGACAACGCGCAGAAAGCTATCGCCAGCGCGTGGCGAGAGCGGTTGTGCGTAGTTTGGGACGTCATGCAGATGACTGAACGAACCGCACGCGGGGTGGCCTTCGCGACATTTCTGTGGATGTGGACCGCGCCGCTTGTGTGGGCAGGTCCAGTGGAGATCGCGACCCTGGGGCCCACCACCGGTATCACCGCTCATCTCGATCGTGTGCGAAGGCTGTTTTCTCCAAAGGCCAATAGTTCGTCGCGCGCGTTGATCCCCGTCCCGGCCCGCGCTGATCTCGACACACACCGCTTTCCCATCACCACCCATCGGATGCGGCCCGGGCGTGTCATATCTCAGCGTTCACCGCGCCGGGGCGCCTTTCGACCGTTGTGTGTTGTCGGCAACGATCCGGAGTCGTTCCGTTGGGCGCGGCAGAGAGCGGCAAGACTCAAGATCCTGGGAGCGGCCTGCCTCATGGTGCAGGCCCGCGATGCGCGAGAAGTGGAAGCCATGCGTCAATCTTTGTCGGGGGTACCGCTGGCCGCCGTGTCCGGTGACGGTCTCGCCGGAGCACTGGGTTTGACTCGCTATCCGGTGCTGTTGACCACCGAGGCGATCGAGCAATGACGCCGGCCCGGGTCGAAGCACTGTTACGTCCTCAGGTGGAATACGTGGCCGCGGGGACCAGCGCATCGTTGGCCGGGATCTCGTGGTGGCTGCAAGCCTATTACCTCTTCACGCCTGCGATTGGCCGGGTAGCGGCCCTCTTCTTCGCTGGCCATGCCGCGTGGCGCTTGCAGCAGGCTATCCGAATCGGCCGGTTCCAGAGGTCCCTGCGTCATCTTGAGTTCTACGCACTCAAAAGCCGCGCGATACCGAGAAGCACGAAGTGGCTGTTTTTGGGTAAGGGATTCGCATGGGACGCGAACCACACGAAGCGTTTGCGCGATACCCGCAAGCGCAAGTATTTGCCGTACCTGAAGCCGGCGCGCGTAGAGACGATCGCTCGCGAGCTCCAGCAGGCGTGGAGTCATGTACCGGCGCTCAGCGTCGTGTCGCGTTTCTTGGGCAGTGCATCGCGCTGGAATCCATGGCCGCCGCCCGCCCTGGTGGGCGGTGCTCCGGAGTTGCACGGGGTGGGAATGTGGGAAGGGGAAACCGACGTCACGGTCCCTCGCAGCGAATTGGTCGGGCACATGGTGGTGATCGGTTCCACGCGGACCGGCAAAACCCGACTCGAGGAAATGCTGATCGAGCAGGACGTGGCGATCGGTAACACGACCATCGTGTTCGATCCCAAAGGCGATGCACAGTTGCTGCGCCGCGTGTATGGCGCGGCGAAGCGCGGAGGCAAGCTCGACCGGTTGTATTTTCTGCATCTCGCGTTTCCCGAACTCAGCGCGCGTTACAATGCGCTCGGCTCGTTTACGCGTGTGACCCAGATCGCACAGCGCCTGACCGCGGGATTGCCCGGCGAGGGCGATTCGGCCGCCTTCAAGGAGTTCGCGTGGCGAGTCACCCACATCATCGCCAAGGCCTCGCTGGCAATGGGTGAGCGCCCTGACTTCAAGAAGATTCAACGCTACGTCAACGACCTCGATGCTCTGGTGAGGCGCTACCTGGAGCACTGGTTGGAGAAACAAGGCGTTTGCGACTGGCGTCGACGGGTTCGTCAATGGGAAACCCAGCTCAAGCACGCGACGAACCTGCGCGGCGCGGAACGTGAGCGCCCACGGCGCACGGTCGCCCTGATGCGCCTGGTGCGCGAGTGTCTCACCGCCCACCCGGAGCAGCACGACCCGGTGGTCGACAGTCTGCTCAAGCTCGCCGAGACGGAGAGGGCCTACCTCGATAAGACGACTTCGAACCTCGGTCCGTTGTTGGAGAAGCTCACCACCGGCAAAATCGCCGAGATTCTGTCTCCGGACTACGACGATCCCAACGATCCACGCCCGATCCTGGATTGGGGCCAGGTGATCCGGGAACGCGGCATCGTCTATGTGGGGCTCGACGCTTTGACCGACGTCACGGTGGCTGGCGCCGTCGGCCAGGCGATGTTCGAGGACCTCACCGCCAAGGCGGGGGAGCTGTACGCGTACGGTAAGTCGGATGGGTTCGGTCACACGTCCCCCACCGCACGAACGCGCCCCCGCACGCGGATCTCTGTGCACGCCGACGAGCTGTCTGCGATCGCCAACGAGAGTGTATTGAATCTTCTGGCCCGCGCCGGCGGTTCGGACTTCGAGCTCAAGCTCTACAGCCAAAGCCTGCACGATCTGGAGTGGGGCCTGGGTGATCGCGCGCGCGCCCATGTGGCCATCGACAACTTGAATACGGTGGTCATGATGCGTGTGCAAAGCACGGAAACCGCCCGCTTTCTCACCGACAAAGTGCCGCCGGTCGAGATCGAGAAGGAATCGGAGATGTTCGGCTATCACGACAGCGCGCAACCCGAGAACGCGGTGGAATTTACCAGTGCCGCCCACCAGCGCGTGGAATACCAGGAGGTACGACCGATCGAGCCGGGCGATGTCACACGACTGCCCAAAGGTCACGCGTTCGTGCTGACTTCCGGCAATCGGCTCTACAAGGTCCGGATCCCATTGCCCGAGGACGACGACGATGTGCCCGAGACCATCGCCGCGATGGCCCAGAGCATGATGCGCAGCGCGCCCGCGCGCGTGGATTGGTGGGTGGATAACTGGTTCGAAGATCGTTATCGGGCAAGCCATCCGCAACCTGCGCGTAACGTTGGGGCCGGTGACGATGCCGATCATCCACGTAGATCGGACGCCGGGGCGTTCGACCCGGTGCGTGCCGAGATATTCGAGGAGGAGACCCTATGACGTCGTGCGAACTCTTAAACGAAGACTGTGTCGTTCCCCACCCCCTTTACCTGGACGATGGGAGAGACGCCGTTTCCTTGGACGCCGAGGTGTTCCGGTTTGGGTGTGCGGTGTTCGCCCAAGGGGTTCACGGTCAAAGGCGTCTAGAATCGCCGCGCGACGTCCAGTGGCTGATCCGCAGTCCCGACGGTGAGCTCGACCTCTTGGCCTGGCAGGACACGCCGGAAGAGCGCGGCCTCCTGGCGCTGTATCAGGCCGCTGAAGACCTGAGCCGATTCAGCAGCCTGGCGCTCCGCTTGACCGCGCTGGCCCATCTGCTTCGGGCTGAACAAATCAAACCCTGGGCGGATCTGGTGGACGATCAGGTGTGTCCCGAGTGCTGGCACCCGGCCGTCTTTGAAGTTGCAGGGTCCCTGGAGTTGGACGTGGAAGGGGATTTCTCACCGGACCGGTTCCGGATGCGGCTTGCGCAGTTGGCCTCGACGGAGCACTGACGCCTTGACGAGGGAACGCGCCACCATGACGGAAACGCCCCCGACCCTGCTCGGGCGGATTCTCAAACAGGTTGTGTTGATGTTCGCCGCACTATTGGTGGCGGTGTTGTTCGAGTGGATCGGGATGTCCACCGCGTGGAAAGAACAAGGTCTGGGACACAGTCAGGCGATGTTGGCGCAGGAACTGCGGAACCTGAACATGGACGTCGTCGAGACTGCGCCATTTGGAAGTGCAGTGAGTCTTGTGGCCCAGCGCTTTTCCAGTGGGTTTTACCGGCTGTTCGCCGAGGATCTCCGCGTAGCGCAACTGTTACAGGCGACGACGCAGCGGCAAGCCCTGTACCAGATGACCGGTTCATTGGGCTGGCCCCCGCCGCATCACTATGGGCTCGCCGCGCTGAATACGATTCAGCTCTTCGGCGTGAAACTCGCGGTGGTTGCTTTGGCAATGCCGATCTACCTCGTGTTTGCCGTTTGGGGTGCTGGGGAGGGACTCACGGTGCGGGCGCTGCGCCGTTACCGGGCAATGCATGAGTCGGCTTACGTGTTTCACCATGCCAAACGGTTGGTGTGGCCGATGGTCGCGCTCCCGGTCGTGGTGTATCTCGCATTGCCGATGTCACTGTCACCGGTCTTGGTCTTCGGTCCTTGTGCGTTGGTCTACGGCCTGGCGTGGGTCGTGATGGTCAGCAAGTTCAAAAAGTATTGGTGAGCGAGCGCATGGCGAAACGATTTCTCAAAATAATCGGTTCACTGTTCTTGATCGGTGTAATGGGCCCCGTGGTTGGGGGCGATGACGTGGCCAGGCTTCGGGGTGAACGCGAAGTGCTCGCCCGCATCGCGCAGGAACTGGATTACCTGAAAACCCTGGCCGATGAGGCGCAGCGCGAGCGCGCATCCCCCGGGCGATTGCAGTTTCAGTACGACTGGTTCCGGCGTGATCTCGAGCACGTGAAGCAAGGCATTCTGGACTACCTGCACGGGCCGAACCACACACCGATCGAAGTACCACCGCTTCGCGGCGACTACCGGCGTTAAGACGATGGTGCCTACGCAGATCACCCCAGTTCCAAACCCGGCCACGATGACCCATCCGACATGGAAGCGCTCGTAAGCAACGCGTTCGAAAGCGGCAGCGGTCTCAGCACCGCGAGCTTGACGCGGCTCGCGGAGGTGGTGCTGGTCGGCGCCGCGGTGCTGTGGTCTGTGTGGACCGCAATCGGCGCCTATCAATTGTGGTACGACGGGCAAGCGACGAGTCTACAGCTCTTCGCATACACCCTCCGCTCCGCGGTCATCGTGTTTCTGTTGTTTTTCTTATTCAGCTAAAAAAGAGGAGACGATCATGCCCGCTCCAAACAAGTCGCTCATCCGAGGTTTCGGTTTCTTCACCCACGATCGGAACGTCTGGGTTTGGCTGGCGATGACTGCCCTGATCATTCTCGTGGCGTACGCCGGCGCGGTCGAGGCCGACATCCCCAAACCGAAGCTTCCCGAGGGCGCCGACGAAAACGATATCGTCAGTGTGATCACCGCTTATTTCAAGAAAATCATTTCCGTGGCGATGGTGATTTTGCTCGTAGTCGCGTTTGTCGTCGCGGCCTACGCCGGGGTCGTGGCGCTGTACCGCCTGGTTACCGGACGGGATGATTGGGGGGCGTTGCTCGGCGTGTTCTTCGCTGCTCTGGTCGTGCTCGCTTTCGTCGGCTTCATTCTGTACGAAGGCGATCAGACCCTGAAAACCGTGCTGGCGTGAGCGGGGGTGGCCATGGGGTCTTTTCATGACGACGCACAGGACCTGGTGTTGCCCCATCGCCTCGATTTCGAGCCGGTCATCATCTTAGGCCTCACAAAATCAGAATTGCTCATGGTTACCGGCATCGCCGCAATCGTATGCCTGCCCGTGGGGCTTGTTGTTGGCCTGGTGTTCGGCAAGTGGACGATGGGATTACCGATGGGATTTCTCGCGACGTTCGTCGCCGTTATGATGGCGGGAGTCGTGCTCGCCAAGGTCAAGCGACAACGCCCGGCCGGTTACTACCAACAACAACTCAAGATCGCGCTGCACGACTTCGGTTTCCGTCAAAGCCGGCTCATCCGGCGCGATGGATTGTGGGCTGTGCGCAGGCATCGGTGATGCGCCTCAAGAACGAAAACCACCATCTGCGCGTCATCAACCGGGGTCTGATGCTCGTCATCTTCGGCCTGGTGTCCACGGTGATCATTCTGTCTTACTGGCTGGCCAAGGCCATGGACGCGCGCCCCATCGCAATTCCTCCGGATCTGCGCGCGGGCGCGGTGATCCGTGGTCACGAAGTGTCCCCCGAAACCGTATACACCTTTGCGATCACGCTGTTTCAGCAACTGAACCGCTGGCGAGCGGACGGAGGGGAGGAGTATCGCCAGAACATCGATTCGCTCGTCGACTACTTGACGCCGAGTTTCCGAGAAACGCTTCACGAAGATCTTCGCGAGCGCCAACGCCAGGGCGAGCTCAATGGACGGACTCGCACCACGTCGTTGTTGCCCGGCGTGGTCTATGCCGCCGATCGCGTGACCATAAAAAGCGCTAACGAATGGGTGGTGCACCTGGACTTGGAGTTGATCGAGACCTTGAACGGCGCCCCGGTCAAGCAAGCCCATATCCGCTATCCCGTCAAAGTCGTCCGCTTTGAGGTCGACTGGGAGCGAAACCCGTGGGGCCTGGCACTCGATGGGTTTGCCGGTGCCGGACCGGTTCGGATTCAGGATCTGCGATGACGCACCGGCTCCTTGTGCAGCGAGGAATATTGGCTCTGTTGCTTGCGACCGCGGGGGCGCATGCAGCCGGTCCGGTGGACGGTCTGCCGCCGGAGTTGGCCGAAGATCTCGGGTTTACGCGTACCGCGCCTTCTGGGGGCACCCCCACTCCCGTCACCCTTGGCGTCGGACGGGAACGTCGTGTGTCGTTTCCAGCACCTGTGGAGTTGGGCGTGCCGCCCGAACGCCAGGGTCAGCTCAAGATCTTGAACGTCGATCGCACCTTGCACCTGACGGCGCTGGAGGCATTCCCAAGAACGCCCCTGGTTGCGCGGCAACTTGCCGGCGGTAGATCCTATGTGTTGCACGTGGAAGCGGTGAAAGGGGTAAGCGAGGCCGCGCCGATTCAAATCGGCAAGCAGGTACAGCCCAAACCCTTGAAGACCACAAGCGCCAAGCTGCCGGGTGGTCCTGGCGGGCGCAGTCGGCAGAGCGTCTATGCCCGCTACCGTGCGCTCACCCGTGTGGCGGCGCAAGAACTGTACGGGCTCGGGCGCTTGATCCGGTGGCATCGCGCCAAACGGATCGAGGTGGATGGCGAAACGAACAACTTGCTGCGTGGCGCACAGGTTCACGCCGAGGCAGTCGCCGGTTGGACCGATGGGTCATTGTTCGTGACGGCCGTGGCGCTGCGCAACCGCACGACCCACGCCATCGAACTCGACCCGCGCGATCTCCGCGGGAGGTGGGTGGCCGTCACCTTTCAGCACACGCGGCTGTTCCCCCGAGGCGACCCGGCGGACGCCACGACGGGGTATCTCGTCAGTCCAGTCCCGTTTGCCGAGGCGATTCGATGAGTAGCCGCACGCTCATGAGCGCAGCTGCGTTGTTACTGTTGGTGTTTTTCGTCTTGAGCGCGCGCAGCTGTTCGCCCGGTGGCCTGTTGAGCCGCGACTCTGAGGATCCACCGGAAGCACAAGCCGCGGTGGGGGATCACGATTCGGTGCGCGACACCTTACAGACAATCAATCAGCGTATGAAAGCCACCAAGGAGCAGGTGGCCGAAGAACGCGAGATGCGCGTGGCCTACGAGCAAGGAACGAAAAGCACGTTTGACGCGTTGCGCGAGGAGCTCAGCCGCGCCAAACGGGCGAGCCACGAGCAACTCGACGGGTTACGTCAGGAGTTGCAACGACTCACCGAAGGCTTGGCGACATTGTCGGTAAACGCGCCGGTGCCCGTCGGTCAGACCCCGCCGGCCATGAACCTGCTCGATGGGTACACCTGGATCAAGCCGGTCGGTGCAGCGCTTGCTCCGGCCTCGGAAGATCGCTACCAGAATCCCACCAGGAATGGCTTTCTCCTCGACCGCTTGCCGTTCGGTGCGGAGAGCATTGACGACCAAGCGGTCCTGCCGGCCATCACGATTCCGGAAAACGCCACCTTGATCGGCGCAACCGCGATGACCGGCTTGTTCGGCCGGGTGCCCAAAAACGGTGTCGTGCGCGATCCGCTGCCGTTCAAGATCATTACCGGCAGTGAGAATCTCGCCGCGCAAGGCTGGGAGGTTCCTAACCTCGAAAATGCCGTATGGCGTGGTGTCGCCAAGGGCGATCGCACGCTCCAGTGTGTGGAGGGCGAACTGATCTCGGTGACCTTCGTGTTCGCCGACGGCACGATCCGCACGGTCAGCGGCGGGTCGAACGAGAACCGGCTCGGCACCTTGTCCGACGCCACCGGCTATCCGTGTCTGCCGGGCACCTACGTGACGGATTTCCCCAAATACTTGGCGGCGGTGTCGACCGCCGGCGCCGCGGCCGGCGCGGCCGAAGCGTTCGCTAGCGCCGAGACGACCACCGCCGTAACGAGCACCGGATCGGTGGTCGGGGCTCTGACCGGTAATACGGGCAAGTTCGTTGCCGGCCGGGCCGGCGAGGACGCGTTTCGGGAAATCGCTCAATTGATCGGCCGGCGCTTTCAGGACACCTTCGATGCGGTGGTCATCCAGCCCGGTGCCGAAGTCGCCATGCACCTCGAACGGGCCATCGAGGTCGACTATGAAACCCACGGGCGCCGGATCAGCGCCGTGGACGAGGAGGGCCGGTATGTGGATCGACCGTAAGGGGATCACACTGGGACTGGCATTGTACCTCACCGCCTGCACCACCCCGTCCCCGAGGGAGGAGATCTTCCGCAAAGACGCGGTGCCGATGCGCGAGATCTACCACCAGGCCGCCACACTTGGGGCGTACCGGCACTTGGGACGTGTGACCGTGAGCGACCGGATCGGCCCGGAGCGCGATGCGCGTGCCGGATGGACACGCGAACCAGCGAGTGAGATCCGCAACCGGTTTCCCCAAGGCCCCAACCCGAGCCTCTTAATGTACGTGTTCCCACACATCACCCCCGACGGCACGCCGATACCCGGATTCACCACACCGTTCAAACTCTACGAGGTCGACTACTATGTGTTACCGGGCGAGGTGAATCCGTGAATGCCGCGACCGGTTGGATCACCAAGCTGCGGGGCTTGCCTGCAGGTCGCTCCCGGGCGTCTGCCGTCGCCTCCGGCCCTGTCTTTTCGCTGGGCGAACGGCTGGGTCTACTGCAGATGAAACGACGCGGTTTGTCCCGGCGCGGCGCGAAGGAGTTGTACCGGCATCCCGAGTCGTTCGTGGACCTCTTGCAATGTGCCGAGTACGCGCCCGAGAGTGGGTTGTTCGTTCTGAACGATGCGGGCGAATCGGTGGCCGCGCTGTTCGAGCTGCGACCGGTGGATGTCGCGGGCCGGCCGCCCGAGTTCTTGATCGAGGTGCGTGACCGCATCGTTCAGGCTTTGACGATTTTGCCGGAACGTGATGACAGCCCATGGGTGGTCCAGTTTTTCGTACAGGACGAACCGCTGACCGCATTGTCCCATCGTGTTCGTCACTATACGGACGGCTTTCCGCATGGCCGTCCGGACTTTCGGGACGCCTACTTGAAAGAGCTTGATCGCCATTTCGAGGTCTTGACGCAGCGTGGCGGGCTGTTCGTCGACCGCACCGGCGCGCGTTGGGGTGGGCGTTACCGGCGGGTGCGCATGGTGTTATACCGCATGCAAACGACGCGCCGGCATCAGGGCGGATTGTCGCCGGAAGATGAGCTTAGCGATGTCGTGGCGCGACTGAGCTCAGGTCTGGGCGCCGCGGGTATCCGGCTGCGGATGTGTCAAGGCGCGGACTACTACGAGTGGCTAATGCCGTGGTTGAACCCCAAACCCGAAGGGAGCGAGGATGGGTACGCCTTGCTGGGGGAGCAACCTTACCCGCGGGAGTTAGACGCCTGCGGGACTGCCTCGACCGAGCGGATTGATCTGGGCGAGGCGGTATTGAAACGCTACCCAGTCTCGGATCTGGAAAACGGCTTTTGGTGGTTCAGCGACCTCCCGCACACCGCGGTATCCGTGGACCGCTACTTTCGGGTGCTCGCCATCGGCCACTGGACCTTGGAACGAAACGCGGGCCAAGACCACGCCGTGTTACTCGATCAGCTGCCGGAGGGCAGCGTTGTCGGCACCACGATCGTGATTGCGCCCCAGGATGAGCAAGAACTCAAGGTGGAATCGATTTACCGGGCGGCGGTCGGTGGCAGCGCACGAGCCCAACGTACCGGTGAAGACGCCGCTCAGGCCCTGGGACATTTGGCCGACGGACGCAAGCTCATGCCGGTTGCGATGCAGGTATTCTTGCACGCCGAAACGGCCGAGGCCCTGGTTGCGGCGCGCACGAAGACCCTCACCATGCTGCGGGCCGCCCACCTCGATCCCATCGAGTCGGGTGGCGACAGCGTTGCCCTGGACAGCTATGTCCGTCATCTACCCATGGCCTACCAACCCGAATACGACCAGGACCTGTATCGCCGGCGCGGTATGTGGGACAAGCAGGTAGTGAATTTGTTGCCGCTCTTCGGCAGCGGGGTCGGCACCGGCAACCCGGGACTCGTTTTTTCCAATCCCGCCGGTGAGCCGTTGATGTTGGACCCATTGAACGACGCGGACCGGGAGATGAATGCGCATGCGTTGATCCTGGGTCCGACCGGCAGCGGCAAAAGTGTGCTGCTAAACGGCATGATCGCCGGAATGCTCGCGGTCCACAACCCGTACGTGGTGATCATCGATGTCGGCGGCTCATTTCAACTGCTCGGCGAGCATCTGAAGCGACACGGCTACTCGGTGAATCACCTCAAGCTCACGCCGGACAACGACGTGTCGATGCCACCGTTCGCTGACGGCCTTCAAGCGCTCGATCAGTATTACGGCGTTGGACAGCAGCAAAGCGGAGCAGAGGACGAGCAGCGCGACCTCCTGTCGGAGATGGAGATCGCCGCACGCTACATGATCACCGGCGGCGTGCCCAGTGAAGAACTGCGTTTTCGGCGTGAGGACATCATGACGGTGCGCCACGCGTTGTTTCGCGCCGCCTGGAACGTCAAGCGTGCAAACCGTAAACAGGTGATGGTGGAGGATGCGGTCGCGGCGATGCGAGAGCTTGCCGGCGGCGCGCCGTTCGTGGAAAGCGACCAGACCTTGAGCACAGAGCGTCGCGAACGTGCGGCGCAGATGGCCGATGCCATGAACGTGTTTTCGACGGGCCTCGGGGCGCGGTTTTTCAACCGCCCCGGCGAGTTGTGGCCGGAGTGCGACGTCACCATCGTCGATCTCGGCCACCTTGCACGCGACGGCTATCAGGACGCGTTGATCATGACCTACATCGGGTTGATGAACCGGATCAACGACGACATCGAGCGGCGTCGCGGCGGCGACCGCCAGACGCTCATCGTCAATGACGAAGCGCACATCACCACCACGAACCCGCTGCTCGCCCGGTATCTGGTCAAAGCCTCAAAAATGTGGCGCAAGCTCGGTGCGTGGTTGTGGATCGGTACGCAGAACTTACGCGACTTCCCGGACGAGTCGGCGACGCTGCTCAACATGGCGGAGTGGTGGTTCTGTCTGTCGATGCCGAAAGAGGAGGTCGACCAGATCGCGCGTTTTCAGCGGCTCGAGGCCGAGGAACGCAGCATGCTGATCTCGGCGCGCAAGGAGCCGGGCCGGTTTATCGAGGGCGTGATTCTGTCCAAACGCGTGCGCACCATGTTTCGCAACGTCCCGCCGGCACTCTATTTGGCCCTGGCCCAAACGGAACAGAAGGAATACGCCCGGCGCCGGGGGCTGATGCGTGAGCACGGCATCGATGAGCTGGACGCCGCATACCGGATTGCCGAACACCTGGATCAACAACGATGCACAACGTAATGCGCGTTGTCTTGTTGTTCGTTCTCAGTGTGTCGGTGTGGGCCGATGAATTCGTACCCATCCGCATCGAGGTGTTTGTCTTAAGCCACGAGCCGGTTGAAGGGATTGATCACACCCGCGGGGTGACGGTCTATGCACTGGATGCGGTGGATCAGTGGAAGCGGACACACTTTCCAGTACTGTCGGACACGCCCCGGAGCGCGGCTGGGCAGGTGCGGACGGTTCTGGAAAACCTGGCCGAGCTCGATAAGGCGAGTTTGCAGCGCGCGTGGCAAGGTCTGCTGAAAGCCCACCGTTATGGACTCGAACGGATTCCCGCCATCGTGTTGAACGACGGTAAGTCGGTGATCTATGGCACGACGGATGTCAATCTTGCAGTCACCCAATGGCGTCGATGGAAAAACGCCGGAAACGACTGACACTGGCCCTCGTCATGGTGTGGCTCAACGCCGGCGAACCGGGGCACGCCGAAGCGTTCACCACCGCCGATATCGCGGCTGCGGCGGCGATCGGGATCGATTGCTACGACTATTGCCTCGTCGGGATCTGTGTACAGCTGACGTGCGATGTGTTCGGTTGCCGGGTGTTGCTCAATCCACGCATTCGACACCACGCACCGGATCTCGTCGTGAGCGCCTATCCGGAGCCCGGCGAAAATCCGTGGCGCGAAATGCGTGCGGTGCTGGAAGGCCCGGCGAAAACCGCCGCACAAGCACAAGTCGGAACCTTGGCGGAAGTTCCGGTGGGCGGTGGACCCAACGATACCCCCCGGGATACGGCCGGTGACCCGGAGCGGGGACGCAAGAGCCGTGCGCTGCATTTCAAGGAAGCCACGGTCATCGGCGCACCGGTTCAGCGCGTGGTGCATTCCCTCCCGATGATGTGTCCGTCTCATGTCATCGAGTTTTTCCCGTATTTTCAAAGCGAGTTCGATGCACTCACCTGGCGGTTCGGGGTCGCCGAGCTCGCCTATCCGCAATCCTGGATACCCGGTCTGCGCGAGATCGGCCCGTGGCCGCTCGGCAGCTGGGGGTCGGTGTACCCCCGGCATGGGTTCGTCACGGCGGTGGAGTCGCCCAAGGCCGCGGCCGTGGTAGCCCAGCGGGCCATCGACATCGCCACACGATTCGGCCAACCGCACGTCTACATTCCGGCACGGGTCAACGAGAGTGGTGAGCGCCATGACCACTGGCAGATGATCAGCCCGAAGCTGGACGCAAAGTGTGAACCGTTCGGCTCGCTGGAAGACTATTCGCCGGGCCGCGTCGCCGAGGACGGCAAGTACGGTTACCTGTACTGGCCGACCTATGAGTGCTGTCCGTTGGGACGTGGCATTCTGATCGGTGTCATTCCGATTTCCCCGGTCTGTCTTTTGTAAGGAGGCCTATGCGAAACGGGCGACAATGGGTGCTAGCGGCGTTAGCAGCAACGCTGACCGTCGGTGTTCAAGCAGCCAGTAGTGTCAGCGAGAACTTGGTGTACTACGAGATCGGTGGCGCGAGTGCCATCTCGAGACCGGTGACCCGCGGCGACATTGTCGAGGTCGACGCCAGCGTCTACGCCGGCAGCACGTATTCCTGCGGGCGCTTCAATCTCTTCGACAATGTCGAGTCGCTTCTCGACAACTTCAAACAAGGCGTCGACGATCTGCTCGACGCCATGGTGTTCGCCGCCAAGGGGGCCATTGCTCAACTGCCGGCTTACGTGCTGCAGCGCGCCAACCCCGGTCTGTATGAACTGTTCCAGAACGCTTTGTGGCGCTACGAGGAAATGGTCCGTTTGGCAATCAAAAACTGCCGGGAGGCCGAGGCCGAGATCGCGCGTGGTGAGAATCCCTACGACGACTGGATTGTGATCGCTCGCAACACCGAATGGCGCCGGCAAGCGGAACAAAACAAGACGGCTACCGAGGCGGATGAAGCGGTTCGGGCCGATGCGCGAAGAAAGGGCGTGATCTGGCGGCACGGTCAGGTGCACGGGGGTGTCGGGCAGCCGCCGATACACGTGATCGGCGATGTCGCGCGGGCCGGCCATGAAGCACTCACCAGAGGCAATGCGAGTGCCGATGAGCCGGGTCTGGTCGAACACTACTTCCCCACCGAGGATGAAGCCGCTGAATGGGTGACCGACGTGCTTGGGGAGATAATCATTGATTTCATCGAGGGCGGCGCGCCGAGTCAGAAGGCGGGCACGGGATTGGGCCCAAAAATAGACGCGCTCAAGGAAGAAGTCGAGCAAACGCTCGCCGACATGATAGACCAGCGGGGAGCGCGCACCAGCGAAAACTTTCTGCTGATCAGTGCCCCCGGCGTTGCCGTCACACCCGAAGTCATTCACGCCGTGCGCACACTGGAATCCGATGAGCGGGGTGCGGTCGTCGAACGCCTGGCCTCGGAGGTCGCCACCGCACGAATTGTCGAACAAGCACTGGTTGCCCGCCGCCTCCTACGCGCCGGGGTGCGTGAGGCCAACATCGCCGCTACCCCGGCCGGTGAACAGATTTATGCGGTGGTGCTGCCGGAGCTCGACAGCGAAATCCAATCCCTGTTCTTCGAGAACGAAATTCGTCATGCCCTGGTCTCTAAAACGGCGTTGACTGTACTCAAGGAACGCCGCGCGCGCGACGAGACGAATCCGCGCTCACTACGGGTCAATCGCTCCGACCGGGTTCGTATCGATGGTGGCATTCTAAAGGAATAAGTTCGTGGTCAAACGGATCGGAATCATCGTCCTCACTGCACTGGTGGCGGGCCTTCTGACCGTGGGGTTCGGCGCGGTGATCCTGAGACAGAGCTTCCAGGCGGAGTTGCTGGAGTTTTATGGGGGATTACTGCGCTGGCAGTGGGGATTTCTGTTGCTCCGGTACCTGTGCTCGGGCCTCATCATTCTGCAATGGGGGCGCATCGGCGATTGTCTGGCCCGAAAAGGTCGTTGGTCATCTGAAGATCGGCAAGCTTTTCAAGACTACCGATGGCGTGCGTTGGTATGGATCGTGTTGCTGGAAGTCATCGTGTTCGGAACGGCGCCGAGGCTGATGGTCTCTGAGGCGGATTAGACAGGGTGTTCGCGGGATCCTACCTGGAGCTCTACACGACGCCGATCGGTTGGATCGTCTATGACATCCTGTGGACGGTGATCTCGGTCACGCCACTCATCATGGTCCCGTTCATCCTCATCATCATCCGAAACTGGACACAGGCGGTGCGCACCGCGGACATGCGGCCCGCGGTTGCGGTTGCGCTCAAGCGCAGCGAGACGGACCTCATCGCCGCGCTGATTGTGGTCACCCTGGCGGGCATGCCCTTAATCGACCTCGATCTGGCGTTACTGGAGTATAAGCCTCAGGAATCCTATCTTGCCGAAGGCGCGGTGCCCGCCGTGGTAACGACGAGCAACGATCCGACCACCTACCGCAATACCGTCGGACTGGGCTTGGAGAACCTCGGCAGTTCGTTGAACATCGGGAGACCCCAAGTTCCGATTGCATGGGCCATCATCATGCGGTTGACCGCCGGGGCCACGTATGCGGTGGTTTCGGGCCTGGACGCCGTATCCTCGCGTGGCGACCTACGCGCAGCCCAAGCGGCGCTTGCACAATACACGCTCAATAACCAAACCGTGGGTGCCGAGCTCGGGCAGTTCACCCAGTGGTGTTTCAAGCCCGCGCGGGCAAAGTTGATGCAGTGGGCCTCCGACGGGTCGTGGCAAACGAGGCTCCCGCCCGACGCGAAACAGATCCTTGAAGAGGATCCCGACGACATCAATCGCCTCGGCTCACGGGTGTTTCAGCTCACCCCGGGACTTTACAAGCCCTGCAACAGCACCGATTGCAATGACACGCTCCAAGCACGACGGCCCATCACAGGTTGGCCGTACCATCCTACACGGGACGTCGGACGGTCGCAGGACGAGCAGGGTTTAGCGGGTCAACCGTATTGTGAGCAATGGTGGACCGATCCCCAACTCGGTATTCGTGAGAAGATCCTCGGCTCCAGCAATCCACTGCCCAGCGGCGGAATCGTCGAGCGCGCGAATCGAATCATCAATGTGCTGGGTCTGGACAATCCGTTGCACCTGAAGGACGTCCTGGCCGAGCGCGTGATTCGAAGCTCCTACACGGGTCAAAGCCCGACCGCGGGCGTGTATCAACTCGGCCGGCCGCGGGATCTCACGAGCGTCAGCACGTGGACCTGGGGGCCGATCAAGGATGCGGCCGCGTTACTGGGGGCCGCCTGGGAGTCCGGCAAGCTTTCGGTCATGCTCGAGTTGCTCAAGACGACGCTTCCGATGGTCCAGGCGGTCTTCTTGATGGCGCTCTACGCATTTCTGGCGCCAATACTGTTGTTCACGGGTTTCCGTATCAAGGGCGTATTCATTGGCGCGTTCGCGATCTTTGCGCTCAAGTTCTTGAGCGCTATCTGGGCGATGGCGGAGCTTGTGGATGTGGAGCTACAGAACGCAATATATCCTGAGTTGACCATGGCGGATATCACGAGCGCAGGAGCTCTGGCGGAGCGGGCGGTGTTCAATATGGTAATGGTAGGTATGTATTTGGGGCTACCAGTGCTTTTTCTCATGACGTTGGGATGGGCAGGGGCTGCCTTGTCGGCGACCCTGTTCACGGTCGCTGGCGGTTACGCGGGGCTATCGCAAACGCAGTCGGCAGGTAATCAGGGGATTGGACTTGTATCGGGAGCGGCGACTCGGGCCGCTGCTAGAGTCGGGAAGTAGCGCCTACGCCTGTTTGTCGTCAGGGTTATTATTGACGAGCGATGCTGGGTTGCGGGGGTCCAACGATTTGGGGCCGACCCAGTTCTCAAAACCGACACCAGTTATGTCTCCGCTCTCTTTGGTGAGATCGGTACTAACCCCTCTTCCGAGGACTCTAATTACCAAAGCCAGTAGGACAAAAAACGCGATGCCCAACATCCATTCCAGCATGGTCAACCTCCGGTTGTCTTGTAAGGGCATTATATAACGGATACGCGTACTACACGATGACTGACGACGAAATCAGAGTGACATCCGGAACCCAAGTTTTGGTGCATGGGGGTAGTATTTTGGTATTTTCAACTGACGATATTGAGAGTAATATTTGGTGAGAATTTAAAGACGGTCCGTCTGGCTACACCAGGTGGCCACAGGGCAAGGCGTCAGGCTGGTTGAAAGACGTCCTCTGGCATAAGCCAACCGGATTTCCTCTCATTTAGGTCCTCTGGACCGATCCTTTCATTCTGTGCGACGGGCTACGGGCTTCCCACGCCCAATACTGTCGCACGCCTTGCTCAACCCTGTCGGGGATATGACTATCCCTCTTCAGGGGGTTGTTGTGTTTCCGGCAGAACCTATTGGAGGACACAACGATGGTGTTAACCCAAGTACAAGCGCTCGTACTGTCGATCGCTAATGGCGCGTACCACGCCGGCCGTGGTCGTTTAATTGAGCCGTTGCCCCGAGGGCGGCGTGGCGACTCGCTGGCAGACTTTTTGGCTAGCGAGTTGCGCGTTGTTTCCAACCGCCCTCGTGGATATGAGGGAATGATCGCGGCGATTGAACGACTGGACGACGTGATCAATGAGCTGATTACCATGCGATTCGAGATGGAATCTGTTGTGAAGCGTGTGAACTGACGAAATCGTATTCAAAACACTATTTTACCCTGCCGGGGAAAGGCCCCCGGCAGGGGTTCTCCGGCGGTTCAACCGTGGAGGTTTAGTGCGATGGATAGAATGAGAAGCTTTGCAGGTAATGGAATCAACGAATTGCCGGTGATCATCAATGACGGCGATGACTTTCGCTACAGCTTCAGGCGGGCTATCACAGAAGACGAGTTGCTGCACATTGCGGCGTCGGTGCTGGCGGAAAAGCTTCGCACGATGGACGTGATCAACTCGCCGAATCTGGCCAAGGACTTGTTGAGATTTCGTCTTGGGAAGTGCGAGCGCGAGGTCTTCGCATGCCTTTGGTTGGATGCAAGACACCAGGTGATCGAGTACCAAGAACTGTTCTTCGGCACCATCGATGGGGCTGCAGTGCATCCGAGAGAGGTCGTGAAAAGTGCTTTGCGATTTAATGCGGCTGCCGTCATTGCAGCGCACTGTCACCCCAGTGGTAATCCCGAGCCCAGTCATGCCGACGTTCAGATGACGCGACGGCTCAAGGACGCTTTGGCGCTCGTGGATATTCGCCTACTCGACCACATCGTGGTGACGGCGATTGAAACCGTATCATTTTCGGAACGTGGGATGTTGTGAGCGGGAGGTACTCTAAATTCCCGTAGGCTAAAGGGGGCAGACACTAGAGCGCCGCCAGGAGTGGTGAAGAGCGCTGTTCTAGACCTGTCTGTGGGTATCTCGTGCTACGAGTCGTGTACGTAACTGGAGAGCCCCGCCATCCGGCGGGGTTCTCGTCATTTTAATGGACCAGTGATGTGGTCACGTACCAGAAATAGGGTTTACTTCGTGTTCAACTGCCGATGGTCTAATTCGAGGTAAGGCGATTCATTCGGAAAAATCCTATCGAGTCGATCGGAAAAATCCGAGGTGAACAACTTCTGTGCTCTGATGGTGGTCCGACGCGTGGCTAGGCAGAATGTTTGGCAACCTTTGAACGTCTTGAGCACCAAGGTCTGCCCGACGGACGGACAGTTTTGTTAGGAATTGTTAAGCGGTATTTACACCGTTTATTCGGGCCGGTATAACGCCGCCCACTGCAATCAAAAGGATTTGGCCATGCGGATTCCCGTCCGACAACTGTTTTTTCCTCAACTCCGACAACGTCATCCTTTCGATTCGATTCCATCAGGTAAGCTGAAGCGAACCTGTTGCGGGTTTGCGCTGTTGGCTCTAGGCGGTCTATCCGTCGGCACAGCCTCGGCGGCCCAGAAGTTTCAATACAAGGGCATGACGTACGACACCTTGACCGAAGCCGAGTCGGTGATGCGTGCGGAAAGTCCGCAACATAGCCACTTGGAGCTGGACTCCGTACAAGGCAACACCTATCACTATTCCGTTCCGCCTGTACCGACACAACCCGGACTGGGATGGAAGGGGGAACGGGTGCGCGGGGCTTACAGCAGCGGTTGGCCCACAGAGCTGTCCGCTGCGTTTCAAACGTTTGACGAAGCCCTGGCCTGGACCGAACAGCAAGCGGCCACGCCAGGATGGCATTGGGCTCATCCGAACCTGATCGTCTCAGACGACTTGCAGCAATACAAAGAGGGAATCATCGACGGTAAGATTTGGCGATACTACGCCCACAGGTTGCCTTTCTTCCAGAATCCCGGTCCTTCTGGAGGTAGCGGAAGTTGTAGCGCATGGACGCCCGGCGTGGTCGAGTCCCGATTCGGGCCCGGTGATCAACATTATACGTACGGTTTGGATCACATGTTTCCCGATCCTTTGGTGATCGCAACAGCCGGGTTCAACAATTGTCTCGTCAATGGTGTTTATTATCGTGTAAAGGGGTTTCCCCTGTTGCGCGTTATTCAGGTGGACATACCGAACGCGTGCCCGCCGGACTACACCCCGTCCGGTAGCGTTTGCGTGATCACGGTCACTGAGGTCATTCTGGCCGTGGACGGTAATCCCAAGGAACTCGGTGGGAGCTGCAATAACGATTTCAATCCCTGTAACGTTGCGACCGGCAACAAATACGAGTCCGAAACGGACTACCGTGCGACGAACGGGCTGGCCTTCGTTCGCCATTACAACAGCCAGGACACACAGAATCGGGGTTTGGGCGTCGGCTGGACCTCGAACCTGCATCGGTCGCTGGAAATCAGTGGCACGAGCCTGACGGTCCGACAGGCCGACGGACGGGGCGAGCCGTGGGTCGACAATGCCGGGACGTGGACCGGTGATCCCGATACGAAACTCCAGCTCATCAAAGACGCCAGCGGCTATACCCTCACCATGCCCGACGACCGCACCGAGCGGTATGACCTCAATGGTAAGTTGATCTCAGAAACTACGGCCACCGGGCTCACGACGTCCTACGCCTACGACACCAACGGGCGTTTGGAGACCGTGACCGGTCCCTTCGGCCACAGCCTCACGTTGGGCTACGACTCCACAAATGGGTGGCTGAACTCTCTCACCGACCCAGCCGGGAACGTGTATCGCTATGGGTACACCACTCAAGGCAGTTCCTACGTCTTGAGCGAGGTAACGTATCCGGACGAAACGCCGGGCGACAATACCGACAATCCCAAACGGATCTACCACTACGAAGACCCCAACTTCCCGGATTTTTTGACCGGCATTACTGACGAGAACGACGACCGTTTCTCAACGTTTGCCTATGGGGCGGACGGCAAAGCGATCTCGACGGAGCACGCCACGACCGACAACCCCGGTCCACAGGAAAAATACGAGCTGAGCTACTGAGACCGATTGCCTCTCCGTAAGGCGCGCGATGACCCCTATCGATCAATCAAGAAAACTTAGGATGGTTTGTATGCGAACAGTAAGAAGAGTGAATCACGATGAATACCGGGGCCCGCGAGTGTTCACGTTGACCTCGCGGCACTCCATGTTGATTGGCGGTCTGGTTGCTGTACTGGCCCTGTGCGTCCCCCGGGTCACGTTCTCGGCCACCATCTGGCAGTGCTGGACAGATCAGATCGAGCCATTCGTCTTTCACTATTCAACGAACTTGTCCGAGGCGTGCTACCAAGCCTCGTTTGATTGGCCCGGGCAACCCGAGATAGGTGGTAGACCGTTTTGCTACATGGCCGGCTGTCAACCTACCAGGGGATGCGTCGCACGTTACGCAACCACCTGTGATCCTTTGTTTCAGAAATCAGATTACCCTTACGACAAAACCAATACCGGTATCGTTTGCGACCCACCTCGCGACGCCAATCCGGTGACCGGCGCCTGCGAGCTGCCGCCCAAACAACTGGGGTGCTCGGCGGACGCGAGTGTCGGTAACCCGTGCGACCCGGCTTCGGGTAACAAATACCAGTCCGAAACGGATTTTCAGTCTAACGACGGGACTTTGTCTTTCGTCCGTCACTACAACAGCGGATCGATGGCGAATCACGGATTTGGGGCCGGTTGGACGTCCAATTTGCACCGGCGCCTCGAGATTGCCGGCAACACGGTGGTGGTGCGCCGCGGCACCGGCCGCGGCGCAATGTGGTCCAACACCAATACCGGTTGGACCGGGGACGCCGACTCGACCCTCCAGTTTGCCCAAGACGCCACCGGCTACACCCTCACCCGCGCCAACAACGACACCGAACGGTACGACCTAAACGGAAAACTCGTCTCGGAGACCACCGCGACGGGCCTGACGACGCAATACGCCTACGACACGAACGGCCGTTTAGAGACGGTCACCGGGCCGTTCGGGCATACGCTGACCTTTGCCTACCAACCCACCAACGGGCGGTTGGACACCCTCACCGATTCCGCCGGTAATGTGTATCGCTACGGATACACCACCCAGGGCAGCTCGTACGTCTTGAGCGAAGTGACGTATCCGGACGAAACGCCGGGGAACACCACCGACAATCCGAAACGGATCTATCACTACGAAGACCCGAGCTTCCCGGATTTCCTGACCGGCATTACCGATGAGAACGGCGACCGGTTTGCGACCTTTGCCTACGACGCCAATGGCCGGGCGCAATCCACCGAGCACGCGGTGACCGACAACGTCCAGCCGCAAGAAAAATTCACGCTCGGATACCAATAAGGAGCATTGGAAATGACGAGATACACGACTTTATTTGCCGCTTGTCTAATCGGATCCGTCCTATTCCCGGTCTCAGTGTCGGCCCAGATCACCTCTGTGGCCCCTTATCTCTATCATCACAATCTTCACCTGGTACCCTCACAAAACAGGCCGTGGGGCCCCTATACCAGTCCCTTGTCGACGTGTTTGGCGCTGCTCGGGGAGGACAACTTTACGTTTCTAGTCGCGGATCCCAACCATCCTGGTTCGTATATCTGTCATTGTCGTTCCAATCCGGGCAACGCCTGCGGTTTTGCGGATGCAAAATGCTTCGGCGACGACGCGCAGGGTTTGTGCCACACAGATACGCTACCCAACGGGGTCCAACACAGGGTGTGTTACCGGTTAACGGTCAATGCCCGATTCCTAGTGACGAAAATCCGAAACAAGCCGGCGGATGTTCTGTCGATCGCGCAGCGGCCCAGGAAACTGACGCAGTGGGCAATTCTTGTCGCGCCTCGACCGGTAACAAATATCAAGTCGAAACCGATTATGACGGCGGCGCACACCTGAGTTTCCGACGTCACTACAACAGCGATGGCATTGTCAGGCCGCTGAGTCAGTTCGGGCACGGTTCGCCGTGGCGTTCCGACTGGGACTTACGCCTTGAAATTCACACTTATGGCGCGTTGTCCACGGCGATCGTGTATCGAGCCGACGGCAAGGCGTACTTCTACAATGAAGTGAACGGCGTCTGGGTGTCGGACCCCGATGTGCGCGAGAAGTTAGAGCGCTTGACGGACAGCTCTGGGACCCTGACGGGATGGCGCTACACCCGCCTCGACAGCACCGTCGAGGAGTACGGTGCCAAGGGCCGGATCAGCACGGTGACAGACCCGCAAGGCCGAACTTTGTCTTTTTCGCACGGCTCGTTTGATGAACCGGTTCAAAGCGTGACCGGTCCGTTTGGACACGTGCTGTCGTTCGGCTACGACAGCAAGGCACGGCTGCAGACCCTGACCACGCCCGGCGGCGAGGTGTACGAATACCGATACAACGCCAATGGTGCACTCGAGACGGTGATCTACCCCGACGAGACCCCTGGGGATAGCACCGACAATCCGAGGCGCACGTATCACTACGAGAACCCGAGCTTTCCGAATCATCTGACCGGGATTACCGACGAGAACGGTGATCGGTTCGCCACCTTTGCCTACGACGCCAATGGCCGGGCGCAGTCCACCGAACACGCGGTGACCGATAACGTCCAGCCGCAGGAAAAATTCACCCTGGGGTATCAATGATGACGATGCGAACCCTGTCCGCGCCATTCCGCCCTTTCAAGAACACTGTATTCAGGAACCGACGCATGGAAACGACTTTGTCTGCCGCTGACTCCGCCGACCGTTTGTGCCACACATTGCCCTGGGATGCCTTCAGGGTGCTGCGATCGAGATTCGCCCTGTTTCTGGTTACCGGGGCCCTGGCGCTGCCGGGCTGGGCGCAGACGACCACCACCACGGTCACCGACCCGGTGGGGGAGGTGTGGACCTATACGTTCGAAGAGAACCTCGGGGTCAAGAACCTGCTCTCCAAGACCAGCAACACCGACGGCAAGGGCGTCTCGCAAGTTTTTGATACCAACAACAACCTCCAAGAGCGCACCGACGAGGAGGGGCGGGTCACCCAATACGGCTACAACCCCACCAACCAACGCGATTCGATGACCGAGGCATTCGGCACGGCGGAAGCGCGCACCACCACCTACGAGTACCAGTCCCCGGACATCGATCTCATCACCAAGGTAACCGAGCCCAGTGTCGCGGCGGGCCTCAACAAGGAGACGGTGACGGTCTACAACCCGGATCTGACCGTCCAATCGATCACCATCAACGGCTTCAAGGACAACGGCAACGCCGTCTCACGCAGCACCTCGTTCCAATACAACCCGTCCGGCCAGGTGCGGGAGATCGACGGACCGCGCACCGACGTCGCCGACCTGACCACGATCGCCTATTACGAATGTACGACCGGTGCCGAATGCGGCCAGATCCAGTCGGTCACCAATGCGCTCGGGCACCAGACCACCTACGACCTGTACGACGCCAACGGGCGGCTCAAGCAGATGACCGATCCGGTGGGCGTGGTGACCACTTACGACTACTACCCCCGCGGCTGGCTCAAGACCGTCACCCAGACCCCGCCCGCCGGCCAGGGCCCGGCACGGGTCACCCAGTACACCTACGACCCGGTCGGTCAGTTGGAGACCGTCACCACCCCGGACGGCATTGTCCTGACCTACGGCTACGACGCCGCCCACGATCTCAAGACCATCACCGACAACCTGGGCAACCAGGTGAGCTATCTCTATGACCTGAAGGGCAACCGGCGCCAGGAAGACACGAAAGACCCGGACGGCACCCTGGTGCGCACCGTCAGCACGGTGTATGACCTGCGCGACCGGGTGGAATCCATCAATACCGCCGGGTCCCTGACCCAGCTCGTCCACGACGCCGTGGGCAACCTCCAAACCGAGACCGACCCCAACCTGAACCCGGCCACCACCCATCAATACGACCCCCTGCACCGCCTGGCGCAGACCCTCGATGCGATGGGCGGCACCACCGACTACACCTACGACATCCAGGACCGCGTCAAGAAGGTCATCGCTCCGAACGGCGCCAAGGCCCGATTCAGTTACGACGACCTGGGCGATCTGCAGTGGGACATCATCCAGGACCGGGGCTCGGTCAACTACCAGTACGACGATGCGGGCAACATCACCCGCATCAAGGACGCCCGCAACGTGTTGACCTACTTCAGCTACGACGCCCTGAACCGGCCCACCGGCATCGATTACCCGGGCACTGCCGAGGACGTGACCTTCGGCTACGACACCTGTGTCAACGGCACCGGGCGGCTGTGTCAGATCATCGACGAGAGCGGCACCACGGACTTTGAATACGACGTGTGGGGGAATGTCAAAAAAGAGACCGCCCTCCGGCAGGGGGTGACCTACGTTACCGAATACAGCTACGACGCCGGGGACCGGATCCTGACCCTCACCTACCCGGATGGGCGCGTCCTGACCTACCAGCGCGACGCCATCGGCCGCATCGAGGCGATCACCAGTGTCTTGGACGGCACCCTCAATATCCTCACCGCCCGGGACTATCGGGCCGACGGGCTGATCAGAAGCCAGACCTTCGGCAACGGGCTCGTCGAAACCCGCGGCCACGACCTGCAGGGGCGGCTCGAGACCCAGACCCTGGGCAGTCTCGTCAACTGGTCCTATGAATACGACGCCAACGGCAACGTCAAGAAGCGCAATCAGCCGACCGAGGGCCGGGATTACGACTATGACCCCCTGGATCGTCTTACTATCGATATTGCCCAGTTGGCCACCGCGTCCATTGCCGACTACGGCTACGGCTATGACGGCAACGGCAACCGCACGAGCCTGGACAAGAACGGGACGATCACGCCCTACACCTATGAGAACGCCATCAGCAACCGGCTGGATATCGTCGGCACCGACGACATTGGCCTGGACCCGGCCGGCAACCTGATCAGCGACCAGAACGGCGCCCGCACCTTCACCTACAACGGTGCCGGGCGGCTCACCGAGGTGTTCGAGAGTGCGGTCCTCAAGGCCACCTTCACCTACAACGCCAACGGCCAGCGCACCCGGAAAGTCGCCGGCAGCAAGACCTTTGTGTATCTGTACGACACCGCAGGGAACCTGATTGCGGAGTACAAGAACGGCAAGCCGATCAAGGACTATATCTGGGCCGATGGGCTGCCGGTCGCGCATCTGCAGGTGTTTAAAAACGCCTCCGGCGTGGTCAAGGACACGACCAGCACTTATCTTTTGGCCGACCATCTGGGCACGCCGCGGATCGGTACCGATCCCGCCCAGGCCCTCGTCTGGCGCTGGGACAGCGATGCGTTTGGTATTAAACAACCCGATGCCGACCCGGACGGCGACGGCAGCAACATCTGGATACATCTCCGGTTCCCGGGCCAGTACCGGGACTCCGAAACCGGGCTATACTACAACTGGAACCGCTACTACGACCCCAACACCGGACGGTACATCACCTCCGATCCGATTGGGTTGAGAGGGGGGTTAAACACATATATCTATGCTGATTCTAATCCGTTGTTCTTTTTGGATATAAGAGGGTTGGACTCTACCGAGAGATCTCCAAATCCGAGAAAACCGAAAATCAGTGTACCCAAGACGACAGATTTGTTATGTATTCCTGTCGGAGTGATTACATCTAGAAGGAATGAAGAAATCCGTGCATGCAACGAAAACTTTAATCGCAATTTGGAAGTAGTTCAGCAAGGATGTAGTTTGGGTTTCGATAATTGTGAATTCGCGCTGGATATCGCTCGATGTGTCGAGAATGCCGTTTTAAGATGCCGCTCAAAAGTCAGCAAACTTGAGCAGCAGAACGAAAAAGCGTTGGCTGAGATACGACAACGATACAAGTTTGCGGGTCCGGCGGAAGAACTTTGTGAGCTTGTGCCTTAGTGGCCATCGATCATGTGGGAAGCAAGGAGACCTATAATGCCTGTTCTGCTTATCAGTTTGGTTATATCTCTCGGAGCCCAGGCAGTCACGAAACACGCGCAAAGTCCTTTAAATACATCGAATGATATTGTCTCAGCGGTGGAATCACTACAACAAAATAGTTTGCGGAAACTAGGTGACTTGCTATTTCACGAACGTGCATCACAAATAACCAGCGTTCTTGATGCTGATTTCGTTTCTACGCTATCTGATGACGTGGGTCATGCAATAAGCTCAACAGTGCGAGCGTCTGCTGACCAGCTACGTAAAGGAAATAGTGGTGACGAATGCAGCATGTTCGATATTAGCGTTGACCTGCAAGGAGTTAAGGACATAATAGGCGAAATATCCGCGTGCCTCGTCAACAAGACCTGCACGTCAGAACAATGGCAGGGTATTCGGCTGCGGTATTTCCAGAACTATACCTCTCTCATCGACAGTGTTGATCAGTGTTAAAACCACTCCACTCTGTCCCCGTAGGCGTAATTTCACCGTAGTCCGTGTATGCCCATTTGGGCAGCCACAACTTGTTGTGCAAATGTTACTTTGAACAAACACTACGGGCACCGGTGGAGGGCGGTGGCGTGTGGCTGGTGTAGAATGTTTGCCGTAAGATCTCTTGGACTATATACGCTAGACTGAAAAAAGCATTTCAGTGTCTGGATAGGATAGGCTTGTTGACTTAGCTTGTATGGTGTGTCCTTTGCGGTTGGTGATCTACATCGTCAAAACCGGATGAACGATGTAGGCGCAGACATTGGGTTCGGGATCCGGCACAGTGGAGGTGATTGAGTTGTCGAGCAGGGAGAGTTCGTGGCGTTTGAAGGTGATGATGTCTGCAGCCGGTTGAGCCGGTACGGCCTTGAGCATTGGATTCCTGCGGTGTCGCAACTGCTGGAATGCGTGTCAGGGGCAGAACCGTGGTTGGATGACGACCGGGACCAGCCGGCCGAACGGATCGGAGCAAGCCTCGAGAGAATTCGGTTGCTCGCGGAACCCGTGCGAGATGGCGCACTCTGTGAACTGATCACCCAACTCCTGGTGTGGCATGTCGCGGTCCGGCGCGAGGGAGTCTATTGGAACCCGCTTGAGACTCGTTTCCGAGATTTTATCCAAGACGCCGACCCGTTCTCAGGTTGGATGCACTCCCAGCGATCCTGCACGGAACTCGAGGTGTATCGATGGCTAATCGCGCGGGTCGGGCCGTTGACCGACGGTAACGGACAATGACCAGCCCACATATGGACATTATCGTAGTCGGGCTGATCGCGGGAATGGTCTTAGTGCTAATCACTCTCGGCATTCGGAAACAGGGAAAACAATTCCGGTCCACACCGGTAGTCCGAGGCGACGAAAGGGAATCGGAGGTCAGTCTACAGACCCTGCCGTTGTCGCGTCTCCGCCCCTTAACCGGCTTGTCGGACTCAGGGTTTGAGGCCCTCTACGTCCCGCTCATCCGACGCGCCGAAGCGTTCCTAATGCCCATTAGTCGACACGTGACACCGACGCAAGCGGCTTCATTTGCACTTGGGGGGTTAATGGAGCGGTTGACGAAAGCCCTGACCTATCGCCGGGCCGTCACCTTCGAACCGGGACAGCCAGAGGAGACGACGCGCAAGAACTGGGACCGGTGGACGTATGCCGTGGCCTGTGCCGTGGTGTGTCGTTATGTGTTGGGCGCAGTGCAGTCGGTGGAAGTCGCGCTCAATACAGAGCCGGAACGACGCCTCTGGAATCCGTTGCTGGGCCCGATTGAGGAGGAAGAAGACATCGCCGACGTGATCGTGTGGCGAGCGCCCCGATGCATGCCGAGTTGGCGGAACGTGTTGATGCTTCGTCAGGTCGTGCCCCGAGACGGTCTGGCGTGGCTTTTGAACACGGGGGCGGTGTTTTCGGCACTGGCCAGCACGGTGACTCGAGTCGTTGAGGTGGCACATCCGTTGGCAGATTTGGTTTGTCGAGCGGAAGGCGACCAACGGGCCAACTCTGTAGGCGCGCGCAAAGAGAGCGCCGGGAGCGCACGCGCTCTCAGCGAAAGCACAGGCGCTGATCACCGACTCAGCAGTGACGAAAACAGAAAGGCAACCGCCGCCCGAGGACAGAACGCACCTCGCGCCCCCCGTCCTCGCAGGACGAAAACTGAACAGCGGACCGTAAGTGGGGTGTGGGGATCTGGAGTGTAGAAAGTTAAGGAGGGCATCGATTGGTCAAGCAAGGAGGTCGACAATGGATGGGAGGAAGCTCTTGGAAGCGCTGATTGAGGATGTCAATGAACGCCAGGCCGCAGGAATCCGGGACTGTCCGTCCCGGCAGATCCTGGAACGCATTGCGAGCCTGTCGGTGCGCGGGTTTGGCCGGTTCCTGGACACCGCACAGCGTCAGATCCGGGTCCGCTATGACTCAAAACGAATTACTATCGAGATCGACACCGACGCCTGGCGGCGGATCTTGGACAGCCATGCCGAGGAAATCCTGGTGATGGACGACGTGGACAAGCTCGTCATGTTCGGTGCGCCTCGGAGTGTCATCCGCGACGTCACCGGTGCCCATCATATGTGTGTCACCGCCCGGCGCCGGTCGCTGGGGGTGGACGCGAAGAGCGGCAAACCCCGAGCGCTGTCGGAAGACGAGGAAGCCGCGGTGCGTGAGGTCTGGCAGAGCCTTGCTGTCCTAAATCTCGCCGATCGCCTGATCATGGCGAGCCGGATCACCGGATTGAGTATCGGCAATCTGTGGCCCCTGTTGCAGGTAGAGGAGTTGCTGGAGGGTCCCACCGGCGCAGAAGGTCGACGACCCCATAACGGCAAAGCGTATGACGGACTCAGCGAGCCCCGGCCCCAATACGGTCCAGTTTAACCTCGATATCCGGTTCACCACCGACGACATCAACGCCCTGTTTTTGGGCGGGATCGAGGGCAGACGGAGTCCGTATATCCCCCGCTACGGGAAGGTGGTCCAAGCTCTCCATCATCTATATACGGAGATGCGGGCCGACAATCCCTTTGCCGAGAACATCCTGATCGAGCTCGATATCCGGTTGGCGGCCCAGTTGCGCCTGGCCGAGAAACGGATCGCGCTCTGTCAGCGGGAAGCCCGTACGGCCGAGGGCGAAGAAGGGATTGTGATCCGGCCGCTCACGCGGCCCCACCCGTATGTGCACGAAAACGTGATGACCTACAACGAATACGGCCGTTATCTGTTGCGGGCATATGGACGGAGTGATCTCGCCATCCGCTGGATCCGGACGATCAACGGCGCCTCGCACCTGGAGTCCCGGTTGGCCGAGCAGTGGATCCGAGAGCTCTTGAAACGGCACCGGGGCCTGAACGCCGTGATCCTCCACTACGCCAAACGCCTGCGGCACGTCACCCGCCGTGAGGTGATTGAGGGTAGTGAAAAAGCCCGAGCGCTCTCCGAATCACTCGGCCGGCACGTGGCCCCGGATGTCCTCAGCAAGGCCCGGCGCTGCAAGTTCTATCGGGTGAACCGGTTCGGGGCTGCGGACATGAGCGCGCCCACTGGCAGCGCCGACATCTCGAAGAATCAGAGCTTCTCCAGTATCGACGATTCCGAGCCCACTACGCAGATCCGCAGCCACCCGCATTGATATTTTCGGATACAGGAGAACGGTCGCGCGTCACTGGAGACGCGCAGCGTCAGTAGTGACGCGCGCCGTAGCCATGCGGAAACTTAAGTCCGGCGCGCGTTTCCGGGGCGGGATACGAAGAAGTCCCCGTGATGACTCCGTGATGAGCAGAAGCCGCTGGACGTCTATACCGTCAAAGCGGCATGAACCGGATACCTATTGTCGAGGGGAGAGTTAGTGGTTAAAGTTTTATCGACGACCCGGACCCGGCCGGGTCCGGGTCGTCAAAGACCGATTTTCGAGCCGTCCGATTGTCGTCGGCGCTTCTTGAAGGGGCAAATCGGCAATCAAGAGATTCCCCAGGCTGGCTGAAAGGGGACACGGGCAATTCGCCCAGCCGGATTTTTGTCATTGAGTCGGTGAGCGTCTGCGCTTGCCGGCACCTCTTCATACAGCGAGTGGGTGTTTCGCCCACTCGCCCCTCTATGCCGCGAGGTATGCGGCGTCTCCCGTAGTGGGGTTATACGAATCTCCAGATTCACTAGGCCCCGCATTTGCCATCAACCCGAATCCTGGGGGTGACCCGCCACCTCTGGACGTGGGGGTCCATCTAGATTCATCAGCTTTGCCTTAAGGAGGTGATGTCTCCCGTCAATGACTGGCTGTATCAGCCTGCGGGGCGGTTCACTTGCGTTGTGGACCGCAGCCTCGTCAGGCACGTCGGTGGCTACGTGGCCGACGTTAAATCTCCGCCCAGGTTTGAAGACAGTGTTTCGTCTTCAAAGGCTGGGCCTGCCGCCGGGCAGGCCCCAGTCGCGGACTCACACTGACCGAGTGTACGCACGTAGAGAAGACCTGTTGGAATAGGAGAATGACCAACCCATGAAGCCTTTGGCGTGGGATTTACTACAGGTGCTGCGGCGCAACCGAGATGGGTCGCACGCCACCCAATATGAACGCAAGCGCATGGTGATGCAATTCGCCCACGATGTGCACCGGTTGGGATTTAAGGGGTTGCGGCTCAGGAACGTCAGCCAGAAGCATGTGCTGAAGGTCATCGAGTGCTGGCGACGGGGCGAGCACCAACCCCCGGTCAGCGACGCCACCTTGATGAATCGCCTCGCCGCCCTGCGCTGGGCCCTGGAGAAGGTCGGCAAGTCTCGGGTCTTGCCCGAGACCAACCGGGCGCTGGGTCTCGAATCCCGAAGACCGATTCCGAGTGTCTCCAAAGCCCTGACCCTGACTGAGAAAGCGCTTAACAAAGTCACCGATGCACACATCCGCCAGAGTCTCCGACTCCAGGCGGTGTTCGGGCTGCGGCGGTCCGAGGCAATGAAGATCCATCCCCAATGGGCGGATCGAGGAGATCGACTTCTACTCAAGGCGAGTTGGACCAAGGGCGGCCGGCCGCGAGAGGTCCCGATCCGTACACAGGAACAACGCCAAGTGCTGGAGGTGGCCAAGGTGCTCGCTGGGAACGGCTCGCTAATCCCGAATCACAAGAGCTATCGGCAGCACCTCGCGACCTGGGAGTACCAGACGCGGCGTGCGGGGCTCTCCAAGACCCATGGGCTGCGCCATGCGTACGCGCAGGCCCGCTACCAAGAGCTCACCGGGCGCAAGCCGCCCATCCTGGGCGGCATGCCCTCCCAAGCTCTCACTGGCGAGCAGAAAGCCCAAGACCGAGAGGCCCGGTTGCAGATTGCCGCAGAGCTGGGGCACAGCCGGGTCAGTATCACGAATGTCTATTTAGGCGTGTGAGGCGAACAAATTCATGGCGCAAGACCAACAGAAAAGTGCCGAGCGACCACACCTCGCCTCGACCCCACTACTATGGGATATCACCGAGACAGCACGGCAGTTGGGCGGCGTTTCGACACGGACCGTGCGGCGGCTCGTCGCCAGTGGGGAGTTGCCCCAGATCAAGGTCCGCGGAGCGGTGCGAATTCCGGCGCAAGCGGTCACGAGCTGGGTCGCCCGCCAGATCGAAAACGCGGATAATACGAGCCGCGTGGGATCTGGCGTGCGTAGCAAGGAGGTAAGAGCATGCCATACAAACGCAAGAACAGTCCGTGCTGGTGGGTATCGTATACCGACCCAAGCGGGCAAAGAGTTAGACGTTCTACTGGAACCACGGACCGCAAGGAAGCGGCGGCCCTAGAGGCCAAATGGAAACTCGAGACGTTTCGCGTTCAGCAATGGGAAGCGCAGCCGACACGAAGCTTCGAGGAGCTGATGGTTGGGTACTTGAAAGCCACGGCGAACGAGAAGCGATCGGCGAACAAGGACCGAGAGCGGACGCGGCACCTCCGTGCACATTTCGCAGGCCGAATACTCGGGGACTTATCGGCGAAAGACGTACGGGCGTACATCGCGTTTCGTAAACAAGCCGGCATTAGTTCCAGCACGATCAATCGTGAACTGGCGTTATTTTCGGCCGCGATCAATTACGCGGTCCGCGAATGGGACTGGGAAATACCCAATGTCGTGCGAGGCAGGAAACTCAAAGAACCAGAAGGCCGCGTGCGTTGGTTGAACGAGGCAGAAGTCGAACAGTTGTTGGATGCGGCAGGACGGGAACGGAACTCATCCCACTTACCGGATTTCATCCGTTTGGCATTGCACACGGGATGTCGACGAGACGAGTTGCTGCGCCTCGAATGGGAACGGGTCGATTTCAGCAACGGCCTTATCCTGCTGGACGGTCGGCACACGAAGTCGGGAAAGCGTCGCAGTGTTCCGATCAATGCAACCGCGAGGCAAGCGTTGTTAAACAGGAAGGACTTTCGAGAAATGCATTGCCCACAAAGTCCGTGGGTATTCTGCAACCGACGAGGATGTCGTATCGCATCAGTACGTCGAAGCTTTATGACGGCGTGTGCTCGTGCCGGAATCAAGGATTTTCGGATCCATGATTTGCGACACACTTGTGCCGCATGGCTCGTCACACGCGGCGTTCCGTTAACGGAAGTGCGTGAGTTGTTAGGACACAGTACCGTCAGGATGACAGAGCGTTACGCGCATCTGGCACCGGAAAACGTACGCGTCGCTGTTGCACGCTTGGACGTTCGGTCACATTCTGGTCACATTGTGGAACTGGACGCCGAACGTGAGAAGCGCAAGGAGGCTGTAGGTGGTTGATTTTGTTCTTCATTTTTGGTGGCCAGGGACAGAATCGAACTGCCGACACGGGGATTTTCAGTCCCCTGCTCTACCGACTGAGCTACCTGGCCATGGAAGGGGAGCGCGGAATTAGAAAACAGCGCGTGCGGGGTGTCAAGCGCGAGCCCCGTCAGCTCGCGCGGCGCTCGCCGACCCGAGTTTTGTCGACATAGGCTTCGCCTTCAGCCACCGCGGGCAGTCGCACAATGAATTGCGATCCTTTTCCGACCTCGCTGTGTGCTTCGATGCTGCCACCCATCTTCTGACACAAGCGATGGCATATCGCGAGTCCGAGCCCCGTGCCGCCGTAGCGGCGCGTGGTGGATGAATCCGCCTGCGTGAATTCCTCGAATAGATCGCTCAAGTATTCGGCGGGCATGCCGATGCCGGTGTCCGCGACCTTGATTTCGATCCAGTCCTGACGGCGGTCGCGGTGGCGTGATACGGAGATTTCGACGGTGCCGTTCTCGGTAAACTTGCACGCGTTGCTCAACAGGTTGAGGACGATCTGCTGCAGGCGCGTCGGGTCCACCAGCATGGTGCCGATGTCCGCCGGACAATTCACCTCGATGCGATTGTTGTTCTGTTCCGCGAGCGGCTCGGAAGTGGCGACGGATTCGTACACCAGCCCCGCGATGTCGGTGTGCTCGGGCAGGAGCTCCAGCTTGCCGGCCTCGATCTTGGACAGATCGAGAATTTCGTTGATCAGCCGCAGCAGGTGTTTGCCCGCCCGCGAGATGCGCGACAGCGAATCGTCGAGCTGCTCGTCGGCGGACTCGCGCGCCTCTTCTCGCAACATTTCGGTGATGCCGATCACCGCGTTCAGCGGCGTCCGCAGCTCGTGGCTCATGTTGGCCAGGAACTGGCTTTTCACGCGGTTGGCCTGCTCGGCGAATTCCTTCGCTTCGCGCAACGCCACCATGACCTGGTCGCGCTCCGCCAGCGCCTGTCCGAGCTGCTGTTCGCGCTGTTTGAGCTCGGTGATATCGAAGTAAGTGAGCATGCGAATACCGCCGGCCAGCCGGAAACAGCGATGCAGGTAAACGCGTCCGTCGGAACTGGTGATTTCCTGCAAGCGGTCGTCGGCCCGCTCGATCTCGCTGAGGCGCCGCGCCAGGTAGGTGTCCCAGTCGGTGTCGATCTGTTCGTCCAGACCTTTGCACCGATTGTGCTCGAACAGCGCCCGCACCGGCGGCCGACGGTCGATCAGCGACGGCGGCAGATCCCAGCTCTCGCAGAACGCGCGATTCGCGATCCGCACGCGCATGTCGGCGTCCAGGAACACGATTCCGTAGTCGATCGCATCGAGAACCGCGGAAAGTTCGGTTTCCCGCTGCTTCAGCGCGGTGATGTCCGAGTACACGCCGACGATGCCGCCGTCTTCGGTGCGGCGCTCGTTGATCAGAAACCACTGCCCGTTGGTGCGGTGCAAGATGTGCGGTCCCTTGGGATCACGATGCTCGATGAGCCGCTTTGCGATCCAGCGCTCGGTGTCGCCGTCGATGTCGACCATACCGAGATCGACACTGCGGCGCAGCACGTCCTCGAAACTACTCCCCGCGGCGACCGGTTCGTTGAAGTCGGCGGCGAACATTTCCTGGTAGTGGCTGTTGGAGAGCACCAGGCGGTCGTCGGCATCGTACAGGCAAAATCCTTCGGAGATGCTTTCGATCGCGTCGGTGAGCCGGCGGCGCGCTTCGCGGATCTCGCGCAGATTGGTCTCCTCCACCTCGACGGCCGTGTCCCGGAACACGTGCAGAGCTTGGGCCATGTGTCCGATCTCATCGTTCTTCGGCTTGGGGATTTCGGTCTTGAGATTGCCCGAAGCGATCGACCGCATGCTGTCGCTCAAGCGCTTCAGACGTGCGATCAGTCTCCGATCCACATACAGCCACACGATCAGCGTCGAGCTGATCAAACTCGCGGCCACGATGATGAGTAGGAAATTGGTGCTGAAGCGCTGTACATCGAGCGCTTCGACGTTGGCTTTACCGATATCGGTGGTGGCGCTCTCGACCAGTTCGTCCACCGCCTGGGTCAGGGCGCCGGACAGTTTGCGGTTTTCGGCGAGTAGACGTTCGCCGCGCTGCTGGATTTCGATTTCCCGGGCGCGTGCTTCGGCAATGCTCTCCGGGCCCGCCGCGAACGCGCTCAATCGGGCGACATTTTTCAGAAGCTCCTCCTGGCCGCGGATGTCCAACTCCCCGGCCAACGCCTCGAGTTTTGCCAGCGACCGCTTGAGCGGAAACGCCAGCACCGGCAGATTCTTCGGCTGCGATTCGGCGGCGATCTGCAGCAGCTTGTCGGAGACGCCGGTGGCTTCGAGCTGGATCTTCTCCAGCGGTAACAGCGACACGACGGTGGTCGCGAGTTCGGTGGCGGTGCGGTTGCGTTCGGCCACCGACAGTTCCGGATCGCCGAGTGTCGTGCGCAGGCGGTTGGATTTCGCGTCCATCAGCAGGGTCTGTGGATACAGCGGACGCTGGATGGCGATCATCGTGCTGCTCAGCTCTTTGAGTAGCTCGTTCTTGTTCGCACTCGCCTGCAGTTTATCGTTGACCACCGTCTGCAGCAGGGACAGATTTTCCTCGATACCGCGTACCATCACACTCAGTTGATCGACCCGGTCGGCATCGATGTGTGTGCCTTTCATACGCGCAACGAAGGCCCTGAGCTCAGAGGTTTGGCGGTTGATGTCCCGGGCGATGCGTGCCGATTCGTCGGCATCGCTGGCGGTCAAAAGCGACGGCGCGGCGCCGACGATGCGTTCCGCCTGGCGGGACAGTTCCAGCGCCGTGGTGGCAGCGGGAACGCGATCCTGGGTGATGTGTCGCAACGCCTTGCCCACTTCCAGAAACGAATACATCGCAGCGCCGGCGGCGAGCACCGCGAACGCACTGATGCCAAGAAACGCCAGCAACAGACGCCCGCGCACTCCGAATGATCGCCACATCGGCCGCTACTCGCGCACGTATTGGCCGTCTCGCCAGACGTACCAGACGTAAGGATGCTCGGTGAGATCGCCGCGCTCGTCGAAGCGCAACGGTCCCATGACGGTGTCGAAAGCGCGACTGTGCAATACTTCGATGACCTTGTCGGTCTGAAGCGTGCCGGCGTGCGTCGCCGCCTGCGCCCACACCTGTACCGCGGCATAGGTGTGTAAGGTGTAGCCTTCGGGTTCGTACCCGGCGGCGCGGAACCGCGCGACGACTTGCGCGGCGGACGGACTGTCCCGCGGGTCTTCACCGAACGTCGAGCGGGCGCCTTCGCCGGTAGCACCGGTGATGGCCCAGAAATCGGAATTGTGCAGAGCGTCGCCGGACACCACTTGCAGGCGCAAGCCCTGATCGTGGGCCTGGCGAACGATCAAGCCGGCGTCGGCGCTGTACCCGCCGATGTAAAGCACTTCAATCTCTTTGCCCCGCAGCCGCTTGATCAAGTCACTGTAGTCCGTCTGCTCCGGCGCGTACGCGTCGTAGTAGGTTTCCATCACGCCGAGCTCGTTCAACCGCAGTTTGGTCTGGGTCGCCAAACCTTTGCCGTAGGTCGACCCGTCGTGGATGATCGCGATGCGCTGGTCGGCCCAGTGCTCCGTGAGGTAATCGCCCGCCGCGACGCCTTGTTGGTCGTCGCGCCCGCAGACGCGAAACACGTTCGACCAGCCTTGTTGCGTCAGGCGCGGGTTGGTGGAAGACGGCGAAATCTGGATCACACCCGCCGCGGCGTAAATCGGCGCCGCCGCGATCGAGGCATCCGAGGACCGGTGGCCGGCGACGAATACCACGTCGTCCGCCACGAGTTTGTGGGCGACAGCTTTCGCCTGCTCCGGGTCCTGGGCGTCGTCGCCGACGATCAGTTCCAGTCGCTTGCCGAGCACGCCGCCGGCGGCGTTGATGTCCGCCACCGCCATTTCCGCACCGCGACGGGACTGCTCTCCCGACCACGCACGGGGTCCGGTGAGCGGCACCGCCGTACCGATGCGGACGTCGGCGTAGACCACGGTTCCCCAGGCGAGTCCCAGCAGCAAGAGCGCAGCGCGTAGTGAATTCATGGAAGCGGGGATCGGTTCTCCAAAGCTACAGCTTACTCCGTCGCTCGGCTTCAAGAAACCCTTTCGGATACCGGGGCTTACGTCGATTTGCGGTTCGCTTACAGCGCGCGAGGGGCGCACGCCGGAGCGCCTTGGAGCGCGGGGCGGGGACGGCTGGCAGGCTATTCGACGGGCGGCACGTAGCCTTCGGGCTTCTCGGCACCGGTACCGAACAGAAACTTCTCCATCTCGGTGACGATCAACTCCTTGGCTTTGGGGTCCATCGGGTTCAGCCGGTACTCGTTGATGATCATGGTCTGGTGCTGCACCCATTGCTGCCAGGCTTCCTTGGAGATGTTGTCATAGATTTTTTTCCCCAGCTCGCCCGGCCACGGCGCGTAGTCCAGACCTTCCGCTTCGCGGCCGAGTTTCACACAACGTACCGTGCGGCTCATAGCGCGTTCCTCAATGCTTGCAACAAACGTTTGACCGGTGCGGCCAGACCGCGAGTATCCGGCGAATCGGGGTTATACCAGACTACGTCGCGACGCTCCATTACCCTTCCGGCGCCGCCGACGAGCCACGCCGGTTGCGGGGTGATGGTGAGGTGGAAGTGGGTAAAACTGTGCTCCAACGGCGGCCACGCTTGCTCGGTACGAATATCGAGGCCGAAGCGCTGGGCTATCGCTGCCGCCACGTCGTCGTCCACCACTTCCGGGAAGCCCCACAGTCCGCCCCAGATCCCGCTGGGCGGCCGGCGCTCGAGCAGCACCGTGGCGCGGCCGTCGCGGATCATCACCATCGTGACCGCGCGGGTGGGTTTGGGTTTGCGCGGCGCCGGCGCCGGGTAGCGTTCCGGATCTCCGTCGCGGTACGCGCCGCAATCGCCGCGCACCGGACACGCCTCGCAGCGCGGCCGCCGCCGGCATACGGTAGCGCCGAGATCCATGATGGCCTGGGTGTAGGCGGCGACCCGCGTCGCCGGTGTGTGCGTCTCGGCGAGCGCCCACAATGTGTTTTCCACCGCGCGCCGGCCGGGCCAGCCGCAGACGCGAAACACGCGCGCCAGCACTCGTTTCACGTTGCCGTCCAGGATCGGGTGGCGTGCGTCGTGGGCGAACGCCAGAATGGCGCCGGCGGTGGAGCGCCCGACGCCCGGCAGCGCACACCAGGCGTCGAGTGTCGTCGGCAACCGGCCGCCGTAATCGGCGGCGATGGTCTGAGCGGCGCGGTGCAGGTGGCGCGCGCGCGCGTAATAACCGAGGCCCGTCCACAGATGCAGCACATCGTCCATCGGCGCCGCGGCCAGCGCCGCGACGGTCGGAAACCGCGCCATGAAGCGTTCGAAATAGGGCACGACGGTCGCCACCTGCGTCTGTTGCAGCATGATCTCCGATACCCAGATTCGGTACGGGTCGCGTCCGGCGTGCCACGGCAGCTCCTTGCGGCCGTACCGGTCGTACCAGGCAAGCAGTTTCTCGGCAAACGGGGTCATGACGTGGGTGCGGCGCGCATTATCGCATGCGACACTCAGAGAACGAGACCCCGGGTCGGGCGGGGTGACGGTGTCGGTATATGGAGCGGGTGATGGGAATCGAACCCACGTCATCAGCTTGGGAAGCTGAGGTTCTACCATTGAACTACACCCGCTTGCCGGGACCCCTTATATCACACCGGTGCGCCGCTCGGGAACGGCGCACCGCCGCCGATTCAGTGCGTTGCGGGCCCGTATTTGACCGACGCGGGACGACCTCGGTACGCTTGTCTGATGGATGTGATCGTAAACGGCGAGCCCCGCGACTTCGCCGCCGGTGAAACGCTGGCGTCGCTGGTGGCCGCGCTCGAACTCGAGAGCCAGCGGATCGCCATCGAAGTGAACGAGGAGATCGTACCACGCAGCCGCTACGCATCGCTGCGCCTCAAGGCCGGCGATCGCGTCGAGGTGGTGACCGCCATCGGCGGCGGGTGACGGCCGGTAACTTATTGAAAGAGAGAGTGTGATGCTACACGCTAAGACAGTTTCCCAAACCGGCGAGGACCCGTTGGTCATCGCCGGTACGCGCTATCGGTCACGGCTCTTGGTCGGCACCGGCAAGTACAAAGATCTCGACGAAACCCGGCGCGCCATCGAGGCGAGTGGCGCGGAGATCGTTACCGTCGCCATTCGGCGCACCAATATCGGCCAGAATCCGGGCGAACCGAACCTGCTCGACGTGATTCCTCCGTCGCGCTACACGTTGCTGCCCAATACCGCGGGGTGTTATACCGCCAAAGATGCGGTGCGTACCTGCCGACTCGCGCGCGAGCTGTTGGACGGCCACACGCTGGTGAAGCTCGAAGTCCTGGGTGATGAGAAAACGCTGTTTCCCGACATCCCCGCTACGCTGGCCGCGGCGGAGGAACTGGTGGCGGACGGGTTTCAAGTCATGGTGTATACCAACGACGACCCCATTGTCGCCAAGCGCTTCGCGGAGATGGGTTGCGTGGCGGTGATGCCGCTCGCGGCGCCGATCGGCTCGGGGTTAGGGATTCGCAACCCGTACAACATTCGCTTCATTCTCGACGAGGCGACTGTACCGATTCTGGTCGACGCCGGGGTCGGCACCGCCAGCGACGCAGCGGTGGCCATGGAACTCGGGTGCGATGGCGTGCTGATGAATACCGCGATCGCGGCGGCGCGCGACCCGGTATTGATGGCCTCGGCCATGCGCAAGGGGATTGAGGCAGGCCGCGAAGCGTTTCTCGCTGGACGCATGCCGCGCAAGCGCTACGCCAGCGCCTCTTCGCCGGAAGAGGGTGTTTTCTTTTAGCGACGCCGGCTTTGTTACCGCGTTCGTGCGGCGCGCGTTGTTTGCCGGCGACACCGTCAGCCGGATCGCATCGTCGTTTTAGGTTTTTCGCTACGCGAGACCGTGCCCGACCCTTCGATACGCAGTTTCGTGCGCCGCGAAGGTCGCATCACGCGCGCGCAGCGACGCGCACTCACCGACTTGTGGCCGCTGTACGGCATCGAAGCGGGTGTGATACCGGTGGACCTGCCGAAGTTGTTCGGCCGCCGGGTGCCGGTGGTGATGGAGATCGGCTGCGGTAACGGCGACGCGTTGACGGAACTGGCCGCACGCAGCCCGCACTGCGATTTTCTCGGCGTCGAGGTGTACCGTCCGGGACTCGGTAGTACGCTGCTCAAACTGCACCGCGCGGGGCTGGTCAACGTGAAGCTGTTCGGCGATGACGCGGTCGGCGTACTGCACGACCGCATCTTCCCGGAAGCGCTCGCCAAAATTCTGATTTTCTTCCCCGACCCGTGGCCGAAGAAGCGCCACCACAAGCGTCGGTTGATCCAACCGGACTTTGCGGCGCTCGCCGCGAGCCGCTTGGCGATGGGTGGAGAGCTGCATCTGGCCACCGACTGCGAGGACTACGCCGCGCACATGCTCGAGGTCTTAAGCGGCGAGGCGCGGTTACGCAACACCGCGTCCGGCGGCGGCTACGCCGTGCCGCCGGACTACCGGCCGCACACGCGGTACGAACGGCGCGGCCACGGTCTCGGTCACACCGTGCGTGACCTGATTTTCCGCCGCGTGGCGTAACACTGCGGTCAGTCGTCGTCGCGCCTGAGCGCTAAGTTGTAGGCAGAGCCGTCGGGTGCCACGTTGACCTGAAATTCGATGGGCCGGCAGCACACGTAGCAATCCTCGAAATACGATTGCCCTCCTGCGGACAAATCCAGTACCGTTTCGAAATGCTCACCGCAGTACGGGCAAAAAACCGAGACGGGTGTCACCGACATGTTCGATAGAATCCTTGACTTGCGCGCATGACCGAGCCCGACCTCTCATGGTGGGATCCGTATTCGGATCAACCGTATAAGTTGCCGGCGGCGGAGAAACCGCGCGCCGGCCTCGCCAATCTGCGCGAGTATATGACGATCGCCGCCACGTGTTTAGGCCTGGCCCCGGCCGTGCTCGCCCGGTATCTGGCCTTGAAACCGCGCCCCGCGGCGATCGCGGCGGATTCGTTCGTCGGGTTGAGTGTAACCCCGGACGCGCGCTTCGACGGCGCGGTGCACGATATGGTGGACGAACTCGGGGTTTCCGAGTTGCTGGTGCGCGTGCCGGTGTGGGAGCGGGGCGCGCTGAACCGCTACGCACGTTACCTCGAGTCTTTTCCGGGCAAACGTTTTCTCATCAACGTCCTTCAGCACCGCCAATCGGTGCATGACCCGGAGGCCTGGCGTAGCGATCTGCGCGCGATCTTCACCGCGTTGTCCGAGTACACCGCCTACTTTCAGATCGGTAACGCCATCAACCGCACTAAATGGGGTTGTGCGCACAGCGGTGAATACCTGCGGTTGTTGGATATCGCCGAACAGGTGCGCGGCGAATTTCCGGGCGTGAAACTGGTCGGTTCCTCGGTGATCGATTTCGAACCGCTGGTGACGCTGCGTACTTTGTTCAACTTCCATAGCTATCGGCTGGACGCGGTGAGCTCGCTGTTGTACGTCAACCGGCGCGGCTCGCCCTACGGCCGCCAATATCGGATTTTCGATCTCTACAACAAGCTGAGACTGATCCGCGCGATGGTGGCGACCGGCAACCGCAACGCGGCGCGGCTATGGATCACCGAGACCAACTGGCCGCTGCTCGATACCAAGCCTTACACGCCGAACTCGGGACACCCGCGCTCCACGGTAGACGAACCGACCCAGGCGCGCTATCTGAAGCAGTACTACCAGATCGCGTACCGTACCGGTTGGGTGGAGCGGGTCTATTGGTGGCAGTTGATCAATCCGGGTTACGGGCTCGTCGATCACCGCGGTGGCCGGTTGCGCAAACACCCGGCGTACTTTGCCTTGCAGGAGATCATGGCGGGCGGGTTGTTCGAGGCGCCGGCGCCGGGTTGAAGCGGCCGCGGGCGCGCCCCACGCTCCGGCGTCGGGCGGCGCACAGAATGCAGCTATGTCCGGCACGCTGTCGCGCCGGCGCGGGGGTCAGGGCTCGATCTTGTCGACGCCGCGGCCAGTGCCCAGCAGGAGGGCGTCGGCGGGTCGCTGGGCGAAGATCCCGTTGGTGACCACGCCGGGGATGTTATTGATCCGTTCTTCGAGCGCTCTGGGATCGAGAATCTCGAGGTTGTGCACATCGATCACGAGATTGCCGTTGTCGGTCGTGAACCCGGCGCGCAACCGCGGCGCGCCGCCGAGTTTCGCCAGTTGTCGGGCGACGAAGCTGCGCGCCATGGGAATCACTTCGACCGGCAACGGAAACGCGCCCAGCACGTCCACCAGTTTGCCCTCGTCGGCGATGCACACGAAGGTTTCGCTCGCGCTGGCGATGATCTTCTCGCGCGTCAGCGCACCGCCGCCGCCCTTGATCAAGGCCAGTTGGCGGGTGGCTTCGTCGGCGCCGTCGACGTACAGGGGGAGGTCGCCGGTGTCGTCGAGTTCCAAAACCGGGATGGCCAGCGCACGCAGGCGTTCGGCGCTGGCAACCGAGCTGGCCACGGTGCCGTCGAGTTTTCCCTTCACCCGTGGCAGTACGTCGATGAAGTAGTTCACGGTGGAACCGGTACCCACCCCAAGCACGATTCCGGATTCGATGTAGTCCAGGGCCGCTTCGGCGGCTTGTCGTTTCTGGTTCTCTATGGACATGGCGGGATTCCTTTTTTCGGCGTCTGCGCCGCGTACAATCGGCTAAGATAAACATAACACACCTTAGTCCAGTGCAGGCCGGGTCTGCGGAATCCCGGACCGCACATCGAACGTCATGCCCGTCGACTACTTAAAGAAAATTCTCACCGCCCGCGTATACGACGTCGCCCACGAGACGCCTCTGGAGCTCGCCACCAACCTGTCGGCGCGGCTCGATAACCGGATTTGGTTGAAGCGTGAGGATCAGCAGCCGATCTTCTCGTTCAAAGTGCGTGGCGCTTACAACAAGATGGCGGCGCTGCCGGCGAAGGTTTTGAAGCGCGGCGTGGTGGCCGCGTCGGCCGGTAATCACGCCCAGGGAGTCGCGCTGGCGGCGCAACGCCTGGCCGGCCGTGCGGTGATCGTCATGCCGGTCACCACCCCGGCCATCAAAGTCCAGGCGGTGCGTCAGCGGGGCGCTGAGGTCGTACTGTTCGGCGACGATTACGACGCTGCGCACGAGCGGGCGCAGGCCTTGGCCGGCCGGCATCGGCTGACGCTGATTCATCCGTACGACGACGCCGAGGTCATTGCCGGGCAGGGGACGATCGGTATGGAGATCCTGCGTCAACACCCCGGGCCGTTACACGCCGTGTTCGTGCCCGTGGGCGGCGGCGGGCTGATCGCCGGTGTCGCCGCCTATCTGAAGGCGCTGCGCGCTTCCATCCGGGTCATCGGTGTGGAGCCCACGGATGCCGCGGCGATGCACGCGGCGCTGCGCGCCGGACGGCGTAAACGTCTGTCGCAGGTGGGGCCGTTTGCCGACGGCGTCGCGGTGCGTCAGGTAGGCAAGGAGACGTTCCGCATCGCACGGCATGCCGTGGACGATGTCGTCTGCGTGTCCACCGACGCGATCTGCGCGGCGATCAAGGACGTGTTCGAGGACACGCGAACGGTCATGGAACCCGCCGGTGCGCTCGCGGTCGCCGGCGCCAAAGCCTATATGGCGAGCGAAACGCTGCGTGGCCAGGATCTCATTGCGATTACGAGCGGTGCCAACATCAACTTCGACCGCCTGCGCCACGTCGCCGAACGCGCCGAAATCGGAGAGCGGCGCGAAGCTATTCTCGCGGTCACGATTCCAGAGCGTCCGGGAAGCTTCCGTCGTTTCTGCCGCGCGATCGGCAACTACGCCATTACCGAATTCAACTACCGTTATTCGAGTGCCGCCGAGGCGCACGTTTTCGTGGGCATCCGTGTCGAGCGGAGTACGGAGATCAAACGGTTGATCGCGCGCCTGAAGCGCCACCGCTACGCCACCCTCGATCTGACCGACAACGAGATAGCCAAACTGCACGTACGGCATTTGGTGGGCGGGCGCGCGCCGCAGGCGCAGGATGAATCAGTGTACCGGTTTGAATTCCCCGAGCGCCCCGGCGCACTGCTCGAGTTTTTGGAGAAGATGGGCGCTACGTGGAATATCAGCCTGTTCCATTACCGCAATCACGGCGCCGACTACAGTCGTGTGCTGTGTGGGATGCAGGTGCCGCCCGAAGACAAGAGAGCGTTTCGGGAGTTTCTGCGGAGCCTGGGTTATCCCTACCAGGAAGAAACCGGTAATCCGGCGTACCGTTTGTTCCTCGGCTAGACGCCGCCACCGGCGGACGGCGCGCCGGAGGACCTCCCGCGCAGGCGGCGTGACGGCGTTCGCAATCGGCGCGCCGTGTCAATCTGAATGACGCGCGGGTTGGATGAGCAAGTCAGACACAGGCCGAAGGGATTCAGCCGATCGGTTCGCCCGCAGCGCGCGCAGTAATCGATACGCGGTTTTCTCGTCCCCATTCCCGTTTGTCCGTAACCTGCGTGTGATTCAAGACCGGGCCACACGCCGCGATCTTACCCGGTTATGCAGTAAGACCTCACCAATCCGCCCGAGTTCGCGGTCCTTGTGCGGTCGCTCTACTCGAAGCCGGATGAAGCAGAGCTCTAAAATAGACAAAGCCCACCTACCGCCAAGGCGGTGGGTGGGCCATTGAAGGGGAACAGTCGTAGTCTAAACAACGAGCAGGACAATCCTGCTCTACGTTTAAAGTTAGATCATTCTGCGCGAATAGCAAGAGAATCGAATAAATTCCCCGAACCGGGGTCCGGTCGAGGCGAGTTGAACTGAAGCTGTTTACAGCTCTTGAAACTCGTGAGCTCTTAGCGGATGGTCTCCACGTGTTCGTCACCCGACGTTTGCGGATCGTCGACGCCATCCGGGGCGAACTTTTGTGCGCCCCTTTGGGGTCGGGAGGTGCGACTCGATTCCCCGCACGATCGCAGAGACTTTGTCACCTTTCCACTTCCGATCTGGTCCGCGAAAATGACTGAAGTCTTCCTGTGCAGCCGACCACTCGTGGGGGTGGTTGTGATACGTGGCGACCGCTTGTCCCACTACGATGTCGCCGATCGCGTCCAGCGGATTGTATCCAATCGACGAAGTGCCGGGTTTGGCGGCGTTCTATACCCGACTGGGCGGACGCGGTAAGCTCGCCGCTTTCGGTAAGCGACGTCCGCTATGTCGATAAACCGGCAGTCATGAGTACGGTCCGCGGGACCCTGGACGCTTCCTGGACGGCGCACCAGGAGGTGGTGGCGTGGGAGCGCCCGGGAAGTCGGCCACCCACCCTCACGCGCAATGAGATTCACGTGTGGTGGGCGGACCTCGATGTCCCGCACGCGCGCCAGCAGAACCTGGCGGTATCCTTGTCGGGGCCGGAGCGCGCACGTGCCGAACGCCTGCGTTTCGCCCACCACCGGCGGCGCTACGCGGCGGGCCGCGGTTTGTTGCGCGAGTTGATCGGGGCCTACCTGGACACCGACCCGGCGGCATTACGCTTCCGGTTCGGTGCGCTCGGCAAACCGAGTCTGGCACAAGCCGGTATCGACTTGTGTTTCAATTTCTCCGATTCACAGCGCCGCGGACTGTTCGCTTTTGCGTGGCGGCGGGAATTGGGTGTGGACCTCGAGTGTCTCGACCGTCAGGTCAATTACGAACGCATCGCGGTGCGGAAGTTCGCCCGCACCGAGAGCCGGGCGCTACTGGCCCTGCCGGCGATACAACGCCGCGACGCCTTTCTTGCCTGTTGGACGCGCAAAGAGGGCTTCGGCAAAGCAAAGGGGGTGGGGATCCGTTATCCGCTGGACAGCGTCTCGCTGTGCGCCGACTGCGCCGAACCGCGGCTCGTGATCGACGACGACGGCCGGAATTGGCGGCTGGAACAGATCTACCCGACTGCCGGTCACGTCGGCACGGTGGTGTATGCGGGCCCGGCCGTGCGACTGCGGTTCTTTGCGGTGCCGGACTCGGGACTGGGGCCGCGGCCTGGCGAGGAATGACGCCGGGAGTGGAATGCCGACCGCGCAGACACCCCGGCTGCCGGCCGGTCGGACGTTGATCCGAAGTCTCAGTGGACCCAGCCGCGCCAGCGGTACACCGCCAGACCGAGATATTCTTTCAACGCCAGCGTCGTGGCCTCGAGCGCGCTCGCGCTCGGCAGGAAGCGCAGGACATTGGGCTGTGCGTGCTGCACGACCATGATGTCGGACACCGCCGGTGTGGTTCGTATGCCGGCGCTCTCGAATACCGCCAGGGCGCGCGGCATGTGAAAGCCCGAGGTCACCAGCACCACGGTGTCGATGCGGTGTTTCTCGAGCAGCCGCCGGGTGAATACCGCGTTCTGATAGGTATTGCGGCTCTCGGTTTCGATCAGGATGGCGGCGGCCGGGACGCCCCACTCGGCGAGCAGGGCCGCGGTATACCGGGATTCGGCATCCATGCCGGGCTGCGGGAACACGTTGCCGCCGGACACGACAATCCGGGGCGCCACGCCGGCGCGGTAAAGCCGCGCCGCGTACAGGATCCGGTCCGCGGAGTCGCTCAAGTCGACATGCACGCGGGGCGGCAGCGGCAGACCCAGGCTGCCCCCGAGCACGACGATCGCATCGGCAGGCGGGACGGTGTGCGCACCGCGCGGCGGGTGCGTGCGTTCCAGGTGCGATACCAGCAATGTGGCGGTGGCCGGCGTCGCCGCCACCCACAGGATTGCGGCGCCCGCCACCCCGCACAGCGCGGCCGCCCGCGCACGGCGCAGCGCCGCCAACACCGCGGCCAGCATCGCCAGTGCCAGGCTCAGGCCCAACGGGTACACGAACAGCGGCAGCACTTTGGACAGCGTGATCTCGAGGTCCACGGCGAGCGGCGTTACGCCGCGTCCTCCAGCGCCTGTCGCCACGCGGCGTCGAGCCGCTTGGGCGATACCGCCAGCGCGGTGCCCAGTTCCTGGGCGAACAGCGAAACCCGGTATTCCTCGAGCATCCAGCGGTACGTGTCAAACCCGCTTCCCGCTGCCTCGGCGTCGGCGTAGCGCCGCCAATAGGGCGCGATCCGCGCGCGCTTGTTGCGGTCCTTGGCGGGATCGCGCGCCGCGCGTTCCAGCCGCCGCTCGACGGCGGCCAGATAGCGCGGATATTCGGCCAGCCAGCGCGCGGGCGTGGCGCGCACGAAGCCCGGAAACACCAGGCCTGCAAGTTGTTCACGCACGTCGGCGGCAATGTCGGTGGGGATGCCTTCCAGCGCCTTACGAATGTCGCGGTGAGCGGTCAGGATCTCGTGCAGCTGTGCGCACAGGCCATTGACCGCGTCGAGCAGGCCGCTTTTTGCCCGGTTCACACGACGCGCAAACGACTCCGGGTCGCGAATGTCGTCGCTGCCGTCGTCAAACGCGGTGCGTTCGAGAGCAGCGTGGAGAATGTCGCCGGCGAGATCCTGGCCCGCACCGGCGGCGTGATGCAGCAACGCGAGTTCGTTTGCCCGTTTCAAGTTCTTGTGTGCGAATTTGACTTGCGCCGGTAGCGCCAGCGTCAACAGTCGGTGCAGCCCCGCGCGCATCGCGGCGCGCGCCTGGGCTTGGGTGGGGAACACCTTCAGCGCCACCGAGTCGCCCCGGTCCTCGAGCGCCGGATAAGCGGTGATGCAGAGGTCCTCGCGCTCGATCTCTACGGTTTCCGGCAGCGCGCCGAAGTCCCAGCGGGTGATGCCGCTGCGCTCGATGTCGGCGCCCGCGGAGCGTGTGAAATGCGTGTCCGAGGCGTCGCGGTGTGTGGCACGCAGCGCCGCGAGGTCGCGCCCGTAGGCCACCGTGTCGCCCGCCGCGTCGACGACGCGGAAATTGGTGATCAGGTGGCGGGGGACTTTGCTCAAGTCCCAGTCGTCGGCGGCGATGGCCACACCGGCGAGCCGCTTGAGCACATCGGCGAGGGCTTCGGTCAACGCGCGGTCCTCGGCGTCGAGGAGCGCCACCGCGCGCGCGGCGAAATCCGGCGCCGGCGCCAGTCGGCGCCGAATCGGTTTGGGCAGCGACTTGATCAGCGCGGTGATTTTCTCGTGCAGCAGACCGGGCACCGGCCAGGTGAAGGGGGCGGCCGGAATCTGGTTGAGGAGCGCCATCGGCAGCGTGACCGTGACTCCGTCGTTGGGATGCCCGGGCGCGAAGTGATAGTGCAGCGACAGACGGTTGCCGCTGACTTCGAGAACATCCGGGAATCGGTCCAGGTGGAGATCGGCGGCCGTTTCGCGCAGCGCATCGGCCTCCTCGAGATACAAAAGGCGCGGGTTTTCGGTTTCCGCCGCCTGCCGCCAGCGCTCGAAACGCGCCGCGCTGTAGAGGTCGGCCGGTACGCGCGCCGCGTAGAATTCGAACATCGTCTCGTCGTCGATCACCAGCCCAGTACGGCGCGTCTTGTGCTCATATTCGGCCAGGCGGGCGAGCAGAGCGCGATTGTGCGCGAGAAACCCGGCCCCGGTGCGCAGGCGGCCGCCCACCAGCCCTTCGCGGATGAGCACCGCGCGTGCCCGCGGCGGATCGAGGGGACCGAGATGGATGCGGCGCCGGGAAATCACCGTGAGTCCGAACAGGGTGGCGCGCTCGAAAGCCATGACGCGCCCGGTGCGCGCGTCGAAAACCGGCTCCAGGTACTCACGCCGAAGCAGTGGGCGCGCGTAGGTTTCGACCCATTCGGGCCGGATCGGCGCGACGACGCGCGCGTACAGTCGGCCGGTGTCGACCAGCTCCGCGGCCATGATCCATGGCGGAGTTTTACGAAACAGGCTGGAACCCGGATGCACAAAGAGCCGCTTCTGATGGGTGCCGGTGTAAGCGCGTTTCTCGTCCAGGCGAGCGATGTTTCCGATCAACCCGCTCAATACCGCACGATGAACGAGATCGGCGGCGGCCGGCTGTGAATTGCGGCTGAGCTTCATCTCGCGCGCCACCTGCGCCAATTGCCGCCGGACGTTGCGCCATTCGCGCAGCCGCGCGTAAGACAAGAACTGGTCTTTGCACCAGCGCCGCAACTGCCGGTCGCTCAACGCCTCGGTCTGCGCCCTATATTCCGACCACAACGCGAGCAGGGCGAGGAAATCCGACCCGTGCACGTCGAAACGCCGGTGGCGTTCTTGCGCCTCGGCGCGCGCGGCATCGGGAAACTCGCGCGGATCGGACCCCTCCAGTGCGGCGGCGAGGGTGAGCACCTCGCGCAGGCAGCCCAGGCGGTCCGCCGCGACCAGCATGCGCGCCAGCCGGGGGTCGATGGGGAATCGCGCCAGGCGCCGGCCGAGCGGCGTGATCCGGCGCTGGTCGTCGACGGCGCCGAGCTCCAGCAATAACCGGTAGCCGTGGTTGACGTGTTTCGCCGGCGGCGCGTCGAGAAATGGAAAATCGTCCACTGTACCGAGACCGCGATCCGCCATGGTCAACACCACGCCGGCGAGCGAGCTGCGCAGTACTTCCGGGTCGGTAAACTGCGGTCGGGACCGGTAGTCGTCTTCGCTGTACAAGCGGATACAGATACCCGGCGCGGTGCGGCCGCACCGCCCCGCGCGTTGATCGGCGGAGGACTGCGACACGGGTTCCACCGGCAGGCGCTGAATCTGCCGGGCGCTGCTGTAGCGACTGACCCGCGCCAACCCGGTGTCGATCACATAGCGGATACCGGGCACGGTCAAGGACGTCTCGGCGACATTGGTCGCGAGTACGATGCGGCGTCCCGGGTGCGGCTTGAACACGCGTTGCTGGTCGGCGGCCGACAATCGCGCATACAGCGGCAGTATCTCGGTATCGGCGAGATTGCGTTTGCGCAGCGATTGCGCGGTGACGCGGATGTCGTTCTCGCCGGCCAGGAACACGAGAATGTCGCCGCGGCGGCCCGCGGCCGAGAGTTCGTCCACGGCGCGCAGGATCGCGGCCTGGAGCGGGCGGTCGCTGTCGTCCTTAGCAGTGGGCCGGTAACGCACCTCCACCGGATAGGTGCGGCCGGACACCTCGATGACGGGCGCGCCGCAGAAATAGTCGGCAAAGCGCTGTGGATCGATGGTCGCCGAGGTCACGATGACTTTCAGGTCCGGACGTTGCGGCAACAGACGTTTGACCAGACCGAGGAGAAAGTCGATGTTGAGCGAGCGTTCGTGGGCCTCGTCGATGATCAATGTGTCGTAACCGTACAGGTGCCGGTCTGCGGCGATTTCCGCGAGCAGCATGCCGTCGGTGAGCACCTTGACAAAGGTCGCGCGCCCGATCTGTTCGGTGAACCGGACCTTGTAGCCGACGCCGCCGCCGAGCGTCGTGTGGAGTTCCTCGGCGACCCGTGCCGCCACGCTGCGCGCCGCCAAACGCCGCGGTTGCGTGTGGCCGATGAATCCCCGCACACCGCGCCCCAGGTTGACACAGATTTTGGGTAACTGAGTACTCTTGCCGGAGCCGGTGTCGCCGCACACGACGATCACCTGATGTTCGCGTAACGCGGCCTCGATATCGTGACGTTTGGCGGCGATCGGCAGACTGTCGTCGAAGTCGGGTTTCGGCAGCGCCGCCGCGCGCTGCGCGCATCGCGCCTTGGAGGCTTCGATTTGTGCGGCCAGCGCCGCGCCGCGCGACCGGTGGTTCAGCTTGCGGCGGATTCGATGCGCGTCGGCGAGCATGCAGTGCGCCAATTCCTGATCGATATCGGCGGCCGGCGAAGCGTTGGGCTGCACTGCGGGTTTCCCATGCCGGGAGCGTGTTGACCGGGTAATGGTGTGACTCAATAATCTCGAACTCGAAGGCATAGTATGACACAGACCGAGCGGGACATTCGCGACATCGTGCGCGGTACGGGGGCCAACATCCTGGGCTTCGTCGCTCGCTTCGGGTCGCGGGTGCCGTTCATATTCCTCGCCGGTCTGTTGTTCGGCGCTGCGGCGTTCGGGCGCTACGTGCTGGTGATCGCGGTCATCGAAACCATCGCATGCCTGCCGGTGCTGGCGTTGAACAGGACTCTGTTCCGGTTCTTGAGCGAGGCGGAACCGCATAGCGACCGTTTCTACGGCACGCTCAAGAGCGGTTTGATTCTCGCTGCGGTGACCGGGCTCGCGGGGGCGTTGTTGGTGCTGGTCGCCGCGGACGCGGTGGCCGCCGCTTTCCGGTCTCCGGACGCGGCCGGACTCTTGCGTCTTCTGGCTTTCACCCTGCCGCTGACCACCGTTTCCACGGTATTGCTCGCCGCGACCCGTTACCGCCGTATCATGCGTTACGAGATTTACACGCGCAATATCGTCGAACCGCTGACGCTGTCGATCGCGGTGGCGGTGATGTACCTGTTCGGTCCGCAGCCTTCGGGGCTGGTCATCGCACACGGGGTGTCGCTCGTCGCCGGGTGCGCGTTCGCCGTATACGGGTTTGCGCGTGTGTTTTCCCTAAAGCGGTGCCTGCGCGCGCGGGTGGATTTCGGGGAGGTCAAGTCCATCGCCCGGTTCTCTGCACCGACCGCAGTGTACGATTTCCTGAACGTCGCCATTTTGCGCGTCGACATCATGCTGCTCGCCTATTTTACGACGGAGAGTGTAGTCGGCATTTACGGCATGGCGATCCAGTTCGTAACTTTCGCCAAGAAGATTCGCCAGGCGTTCGATCCGATACTGACACCGGTGATCTCCCAGGGCCTCGTGGACAACGACATCGCGCGGGTCAAACACCAACTGACGCTGGTGTCGCGCTGGGTATTGTCCGCGCAGATGGTCGTGTTTCTGATATTCGCGTTCTACGCCGAACGCCTGTTGGGGCTGGTGGGGGAGGCGTTCTCCGACGGCGCTCTGACCCTGGCGATCCTGTGTGCGGGCTTCGTCATTAACGGTTGTCTGGGAGTCAGCGAGTTGCCGATTCTGTTTCGCAGGCCGATGTTGAACCCGGTGAACTCAGGCGTGATGCTGATCCTGAACGTCGCCCTGAACCTGCTGCTGATTCCGAGGCTCGGCGCCGAGGGCGCGGCGATCGCCACGGTGATTACGTATACCGCGATGAACGCGGCACGGCTGGTAGCCGTACGCTACTTGTTGGGCGTGTGGATGGTGCGTGGATTTCTGGTCAAGCCCCTACTGGCCGGCGCGGGCACGGCGGCGATTCTGGCGGCGCTCGCCACTCAGGTTCCCGCGCACCAATGGCCGGGGGTCGCGGCGGGGGTGGCGACGCTGTTGGTGAGTTACGCGTCGCTGCTGCTGTTTCTGGGTCTGGAGCCCGAAGAATCCTCGCGCTTGGCCCGCTGGCGGCAACGCGTTACGGATCGAGCGACATCTTGGTAATCACGACGTCGGCGCGGGGGACATCCTGGTAAGGTCCGCTCGACCCGGTTTCTACCGCAGCAATCTGGTCGACGACCTCCATGCCCGAAACTACCTGCCCGAAGACCGCATAACCCCAACCGCGCGCGTTTTTACCGGTGTGGTCGAGAAAATCGTTGTCCTTGAGGTTGATGAAGAACTGTGACGTCGCCGAATGCGGGTCGCCGGTGCGTGCCATCGACAGTGTGCCGCGGGTGTTCTTGAGCCCGTTGTCCGCCTCGTTCTGAATCGGCGCCTTGTTGGACTTTTGTTTCATCCCCGGCTCGAACCCGCCCCCTTGAATCATGAAATTGGGTATCACGCGATGAAAAATCAACCCGTCGTAGAAGCCGTCGCGCACGTAGTCGAGAAAATTCCGTGCGGTCCCCGGCGCTTGGTCCTCGAATATCTCGATTTGTACGGTTCCGTAATTAGTGGTCATGGTTACCATGGGATTTCCCTGCTTCGATTGTGGCGCGGCGTTGGCGGCAGCGGGGAGCGCCGCGGCCAGGCACGCGCATAATAAAAATTTCTTGCCTATTTCTCTACATCGCGTCATTGCTTTTCCAGCTCCAATATGTAGTGCCACTGTTGTTCTGTTACCGGGAGAATCGAGAGCCGGTTCCCGCGCTTAAGAAGGCGCATATCCGCTAAAGCGTCCTGGCTTTTCAGTTCCTTCAAAGTAATTACGCGCTTCAGCTTGCGCACCAGCTTCACATCGACCATAAACCAGCGCGGATTCTCCGGGTCGCTTTTGGGGTCGAAGTATTTTTCTTTTCTGTCGAAAGCGGTGAAGTCCGGATACGCTTCGCGAACGATCTTCACGATTCCCACGATTCCGGGTTCGTCGCAATTGGAGTGATAAAAAAACGCCTGATCGTTCTTCTGCATTCGGTCGCGCATGAAGTTGCGCGCCTGGTAATTGCGGATCCCATCCCAGTGATCGATTTTGCCCTTCTGTTTCGCCAGGTCGTCGATTCCGTAGACGTCGGGCTCGCTTTTCATCAGCCAGTAATTCATGCGTCGTTCACCGAAAAAAGGGGATGGCGTCACCCGCCTGTGCCGGATTGTTCCTTAGCCTTGAACCTGAGTGGTCCAAGTGGGCGCCTGGGAGGCGTTTCAGGCTTTCCGCGTGATACGGACTTGCACAACAACTGCCTCGGATTCGGCTCCCTGACTGTGATTTAGGTTCTAAGGGTATTCAGAACAATTCGAACACCGCAGGCGACGCCGAAGATAAACCGCCGGCCACGTTCATAACGTGAGCTGCTTCTGTTCGTCGTCCCGCATCGCCAGATCAATCTTTTCGCTCAGTGCGCGCACGCGGGTCTCCATATCCAGCGACTGATTGTCCTTGTTGCGCAATTCCAGGAGCTCGTGAGTAATGTTCAGAGCGGCCATTATCGCGCAGCGCTCCATACCGATGACTTTACCGCCCTTTTGAATCTCCCGCATCCGTCGATCGAGGTGTATGGCCGCCTGGTTCAACGCCGCCTGCTGATCTTCGTCGCACGCGACCGAAAACTCGCGGCCCATGATCGACACCTTGACGCCCTCGTTGGAGGCTTTCATGAACGCTTGTCCAGCGACTTCAACCGGTCGACGATTGCTTCCAGTCGCGAGCGTGCCATACGATTCTTCTCGGCAAGTTTGCTTTTCTCCTCCAGCAATGCGTCCCGACTGCTTCGCAGACTCAGGTTTTCGTCTTTCAGCCGGCGGCAGGTGCCGATCAGGTCGTCAACGCGTTGCTCGAGTGTGCTGAGTTCTTTGTCTGCCATTTCGTGTTGGGCGGTTTTTCAGTTTTAACTATAGGCGGAGCGGGATTGCCGGTCAACGCTTTCGACCCGCCAGCACCTGTAGGTAGAATAAGCGATTCCAGAAACATCCGGTATGACCATAATGACAGGGGTAGACCACCTCGACTATACCCAGCTGCAAGGTTCTCTGGACAGCGCGGACGTGGGTATCGGAATTTCGGAGGTGCATGGGATCGTGTGCGGTGCAATATGCAATCAGATCAAATCCGGCCGTGAGCAGGATCTGAGCTTGCTGATCGCGAGCGACGCAATCACCGAACCCCGCACCTTGCGGTTGTTGCAGGGACCGATCAAATTGGTCTACCAGCAGTCGAGCGCCATGCTCCACCAGGGCGACGCGGAATTCAGCCTGTTGTTGCCCGATGACGGACACAGTCTCGCGGAACGGACCGAGGCGCTGGCCAGTTGGTGCCGGGGATTCTTGCACGGGTTGTTGCACAACGACGCGTTCGATATCGAGCAGCTTCCGGGCGACGCCGAAGAGGTGGCGCGGGATTTTTTGGCGTTTTCCGATGCCGAGAGCGGCGCCAACCCTTCCGAGGACGACGAACGGGCATTCGTGGAGATCGAGGAATACATCCGCGTCGGTGTGCAGCTCATCGTCGAGGAATTGTATGCCGAGCATCCCAACGGGCGGCCCGCCGGAGGCGTGCACTAACGTGGTTCTGGACCAGGGGGTTTTCGAACGCCGCCGCCAGGAGGTCATGCAGCTTATGGGCGAGGGTGTCGCGGTGATCCCCACGGCCCCGCAGCGCTATCGAAATCGGGACGTGTTGTACCCGTATCGCCCGGACAGCGATTTCTATTACCTCACGCATTTTTCCGAGCCCGACGCGGTGGCGGTGTTGTGCCCGGGGCGCGCCCAAGGCGAGTTCGTGATTTTCTGCCGCGACCGCGATACCGAACGGGAAATCTGGGACGGGAAGCGCGCGGGGGTAAAGGGCGCCGTGGAACAGTATCAGGCCGACGACGCGTTTCCCATCGACGATATCGACGATATTCTGCCCGGCATTCTCGAGAACCGGAGCAAGGTGTTCTGCAACGTCGGTTCGTATCCGGAGTTCGACATCAAGCTCTTGAACTGGGTGAATGAGGTCAAGGCCAAAGTGCGCACCGGTGTCCACGCGCCGAGCGAGTTAGTGGATCTCAATCATATCCTCCACGAGTTACGGCTGGTGAAGCGCACCGAGGAGGTAAACCTCATGAAACGCGTCGCACGGGTGTCCGCGGCCGCTCATGTGCGCGCCATGCAAGCCTGCAGACCGGGGATGATGGAGTACGAAATCCAGGCCGAGCTCGAGTACGAATTCCGCAAGGGCGGCGGTACCAGCGTGGCCTATCCGCCGATCGTCGCCGCCGGTGCGAACGCATGCATCCTGCACTACGTGGCGAACGATGCCGAACTCAAAGCGGGCGACCTGTTGCTCATCGACGCGGCCGCCGAGATCGATTGCTACGCCGCCGATATCACGCGCACGTTTCCGGTGAACGGTAAATTCAGCGCCGAGCAAAAAGCGTTGTACGAGATCGTGCTCGCCGCGCAAAGCGCGGCCATTGAAAAGGCGCAGACCGGCAGTCACTGGAACGAACCGCACGACGCGGCAGTGAGCGTGCTGGTGCAGGGATTGATCGATCTCGGGCTGCTGAAGGGAACCGTGGACGAGGAGTTGGAGAAAGACGGGTACCGGCGGTTTTACATGCACCGTACCGGTCACTGGCTGGGCATGGATGTGCACGACGTGGGGGATTACAAGGTGGAAGACGAATGGCGCGAGCTGGAGCCGGGGATGACATTCACGGTGGAGCCGGGACTTTATATACCGGACGCGGAAGATATCGAACCGTGCTGGCGCAATATCGGTATCCGCATCGAGGATGATGTGCTGATCAATCGGCAGGGCAACACCGTGCTGAGCAAAGATGTCCCGAAAACGGTGGCTGAGGTTGAGGCCTTGATGGCGTCGTGATTGATCGCGACGCGCGTCTGCCATGAGCGAGAGCTACGACATCGTCATCGTCGGTGGCGGCCTGGCCGGCGCCAGTCTGGCCGGCGCGTTGGCCCCATCGGGCTTGCGCATCGCGGTGGTGGAAGCGGTGCCGCTCAAATCCGAACGCCAACCGAGTTACGACGACCGGATCATCGCGCTGGCGTACGGGTCGAAACAGATATTTTCCGGAATCGGCGTGTGGCCGGAGATCGCCGCACGAGATGCGACCGCTATCGAAAAGATTCACGTTTCGGACCGCGGTCACGCGGGTATGGCGCGCCTCACCCGTGAGCAGGCGGGAACCGAGGCGCTGGGATACGTGGTGCCGACCCGGGTCCTCGGCGAAGCGCTGTATGCGTTCCTCGCCCCCCAGGCGGCCGTCACCCTACTGTGCCCGGCGGCGGTGACGGCGCTGGATCTTAAGGGGGGAGACGCTGCCGTCGTGACCGTGGAGCGCGACGGCACGACGCACGCCCTCGATGCACGTTTGGTGGTGATTGCCGACGGCGGTCGCTCCCGCGTGCGGGAACTGGCGGGTATCGAAGAGACGAGCCGTGCCTACGGACAGACTGCGATCCTGACCACCGTGACGCCGGAGCTTCCGCATCGTAATACCGCCTACGAGCGCTTCACGACCACCGGCCCGCTGGCGTTTCTGCCCACCCGGGAGAACCGTTTCGCCGTGGTCTGGACCGCGTTGGAGCCCGACGTCGATGGGCTGATGGCGTTGCCGGACGACGCGTTCCTCGCCCGTCTGCAGCAGCGTTTCGGCTACCGCGCAGGCGCACTCAGCCGGCTCGGCAAGCGCAATGCCTATCCGTTGCGGCTCATCGAGGTGCACAAACCGGTGCGCCCGCGGGTGGCGGCGATCGGTAACGCGGCGCACGCCGTGCACCCCATCGCCGGACAGGGATTCAATCTGGGACTGCGCGATGTCGCCACGTTGGCGGAAGTGGTGTACGACGCCCATCGACAGGGCGCGGATATCGGTGCCGCGTCGGTGCTCGCCGATTACGCGCGCTGGCGTCGACGCGATACCCGCGCTACGACGTGGTTCACCGATTCGCTGGTGCGGGTGTTCTCCAACACCTTTCCGCCGGGAGTCGCGCTGCGGGGGCTGGGGCTCTTGGCGGTGGACAACCTGCCGTTCGCCAAACGCCGGTTGCTGCGGCAAACGATGGGACTCAGCGGAACGCTGCCGCGTTTGAGCCGCGGTCTGGCACTCCAATGAAGTCCAGCGACGACCGCGTGGATGTGTTGATCGCCGGTGCCGGCATGATCGGCGCGACGCTCGCGAACGCGTTGTCCGGACACGGCTTGCGCGTCGTGGTGCTGGACAAGAATGTTCCCGACATGCGCATGCCGGACACCTATGATCTGCGGGTCAGCGCCCTGGGTCTGGGGACACAACGTATATTCGAACGCCTGGGGGTGTGGGCGGACATGAAGCGCGTGCGCGTGAGTCCGTTCCAGGCGATCTCCGTGTGGGATGCCGACAGCGATGGGACGATCGAGTTCCACGCCGCCGACATCGGTGTCCCGTATCTCGGTCACATCGTTGAGAATCAGGTCGTGACCGCGGCGCTGCTCGGCAGGGTGGCCGGCCACGAGGACGTGGTGTTGCGCTGTCCGGCCGAGCTGCTTGGTGTGGAACCGCGTCCGGACGGCGTCGTTGCGCGGTTGGCCGACCGGGAAATCCACGCTGAGTTGCTGGTGGGCGCGGACGGTTCGCAGTCGGCGGTACGCACCGCGCTCGCCATCCCGGTGCACGCCGAGGCTTACGCACAAAGCGCCATCGTAGCGCGGGTCGAAACCTCGGAACCGCATCGCCAGGCGGCACGGCAACGGTTCCTCGCCTCCGGACCGCTGGCGTTTCTGCCGCTCGCCGACGGCGCTTGTTCGATCGTATGGAGCGTCGACGATCCGCTGGGGGACACGCTGCTGGCGCTGGACGACGCTGCGTTCGCGGAGCGGCTCGGCGCCGCCTTCGAACACCGCCTGGGTGCGATCACCGCCGTCGGAACCCGTCGTGCGTTTCCGCTTAAGCGTGCGGAAGCGGGCAGCGACGTGGGCCCGCGCACCGTGCTGCTCGGTGACGCCGCACACACCGTCCATCCGCTCGCCGGGCAGGGCGCAAACCTGGGCATCGCCGATGCCGCGGCGCTCGCCGAAGTGTTGCTGGACGCACACCGCCGCGGGCGCGCGATCGGGGGCGACGCGGTACTGCGCCATTACGCGCGCTGGCGCCAAAGCGAAAATCGCTTGATGATCGATGCGCTGCACGGTCTCAAACTGCTGTTCGCCAGCCGATCGGCGGCGGTCCGCGCGCTGCGGGGGGCGGGTCTGTGTTTGACCGACCGTTCCGGGCCGATCAAGAACGCCATCATGCGCCGCGCGGTGGGACTCAGTGGCGATCTGCCGCGTCTGGCGCGCGGCCAGCCGCTCGCCGGTTGAGTTCGTCTGCGGCGTGGAATTCCTCCACCTCGCGGCGGCGCTGATCACGCTGGCCGCGCTGTTCAGTTATCTGAACCATCGCTTTATCGGGCTTCCCAACACCATCGGTGTCATGCTGATCGCGTTGCTGTTTTCCCTGGCGCTGCTGGTCGCGGGGAAACTGGGGGTCGAGGATTTCTCCCAGCGTGCGGAACAACTGGTCGCGGCAGTGGACTTCAATGTGGCCCTGATGCACGGGATGCTGAGTTTCCTGCTGTTTGCGGGCGCCCTGCACGTCAACCTCGACGACTTGGCACATAGCAAATGGGTGATCGCCAGTCTCGCTACCGGGGGCGTAGTGGTTTCGACTTGCCTCATCGGGTCGTTGGTATGGGTGCTGTTGCGGCTGTTGGGGTTCGATGTCTCATTCTTGTATTGTCTGTTATTCGGTGCGCTCATCTCGCCGACCGACCCGATTGCGGTACTCGCGACTTTGAAGACGGTGGGCATAGAGAAGAGCCTGGAAACCAAGATCACCGGTGAGTCCCTGTTCAACGACGGTGTGGGGGTGGTGGTGTTTTTGGTGCTGTTGAATCTCGTCACCCAACCTGGCGACGTATCGAGCGGTGGGGTAATCGTCCTGTTTCTCCAGGAGGCTCTCGGCGGCGCGTTGTTTGGGCTGGGTGCGGGGTACCTTGCGTACCTCCTGCTGCGCAGTGTCGACAACTACCAGGTCGAAATACTGATCACCCTGGCGCTGGTGACGGGCGGTTATTCCCTGGCGATGGCGCTGCACACGTCGGGTCCGATCGCCATCGTCGTAGCCGGGCTGGTAGTCGGCAACCAGGGTCGGCTTCAGGCGATGTCCGAACGGACGCGGGAGCATCTGGATACGTTTTGGGAGCTCATGGACGAAATTCTGAACGCCATCCTGTTCGTACTGATCGGGCTCGAGCTGTTGATCCTGAAATTCACCATGGGCTACCTGGTCGCCGGTGTGCTGGCGATTCCCGTGGTGCTGGCGGCGCGCGTCGTGAGCGTCGGCCTGCCGGTAGGGTTGTTGCGGCTGCGTCGGGACCTCGGTCCGCACGTGGTGAAGATTCTGACCTGGGGCGGCATCCGCGGTGGTATATCGGTGGCGCTGGCGTTGTCACTACCGCCGGGACCGGCGCGCGACATTTTTCTCGCCATGACTTACATCGTCGTGGTTTTCTCGATTGTGGTTCAGGGTTTGACCGTCGGACGGGTAGTAAGACGCCTGCGCGCGTAGCACAGGCGCGTTGTTTTCGCTCCTCAGGGCGATGGGTTACACTGGCCCGCTTGTGGACACCGGCGCCGCAACGGTTTTGCGAATGAACGTGAAGGATCTAAAGAAGGCGGGACTGAAAACGACGGCGCCACGGGTGCGCATTCTGTCGATTCTCGAAGAGAACGACGTACGCCATCTGACTGCCGAAGATGTCTACAAGATCCTGCTGGACGCCGGTGATGAAATCGGGTTGGCCACCGTCTATCGGGTTTTGACCCAGTTCGAGAACGCGGGATTGGTGATTCGTCACAACTTCGAAGGCGGCCGATCGGTATTCGAGCTCAACGATGAAGGGCATCACGACCATCTGGTGTGCGTCGAGTGCGGGGAAGTGTTCGAGTTTTACGACCGGACCATCGAAGAACGACAGCGCGCGGTCGCCAAAGACGCGGGTTTCGTCCTCGACGACCATGCCCTGTACATGTACGGCGTATGTGAAGGTATGCGCAAGCATGGCAAGTGTTCGGTCAGTCGGGACGACCTGCCGGGGATACTGGGCACCAGCGAAGAGGAGCCGGAATGAGCGGTGGCAGCGTCGTCGGTGTGCGCGGCGGTCAGTCGGTCTTGAGTATTCACCATAGAGGAGAGAGTTGAATGGCCAGTGTCACTTTTCAAGGCAATCCGGTAACGACCAATGGTGACCTGCCGCGGGTCGGTGATGAAGCCCCGGGGTTCACACTCGTCGACGGCGAGCTCAACGACGTTTCGCTCGACGATTTCCGCGGCAAGAAGGTGCTGCTCAATATCGTACCCAGCCTGGATACCCCGGTATGCGCGACGTCGACGAAGAAATTCAACGATGCGGCGGCCGCCCGCGGCGATTTGGCGGTACTCGTGATCTCCGCGGACCTGCCGTTTGCGCAAAGCCGCTTCTGTAGCGCGGAACAAACCGATCGCGTTAAAACGCTGTCGCTGATGCGCGACAAGGCGTTTGCCGAGGACTACGGTGTGTTGATCACCGACGGCCCGCTGGCTGGGCTGACTGCGCGCGCGGTGGTGGTGGTCGATGAAACCGGTCGTGTCGGCTACACCCAACTGGTCGGCGAAATCGCCGACGAGCCCGACTACCAAGGTGCGCTGGCGGCGGCCTGAACGCGGCGGGCGCTGCGTGCTCGCACCCCCGTCCCCGTAGTCGGTCGTTGTGAGGAGCACGCGCCGTCAAGGACGCGCGTGTCCGCCCGCCCACGGCGGCATTCGCAGTGAGTCAACCCCAATAACAGAAAACTTAAATGACGACGTTAATTTGCGGATCCTTTGCGTTTGACACCATCATGGTGTTTGGCGACCGATTTAAAAATCACATCCTCCCCGATCAGGTGCACATTCTGAATGTCTGTTTCATCGCGCCCGAGATGCGTCGAGAGTTCGGCGGATGTGCCGGCAATATCGCCTACAATCTCAAGCTGCTCGGCGGCGAACCGCTGCCGATGGGTACCGCGGGCACCGATTTCTCCCCGTACGCCGCCTGGCTCGATCAGTGCGGCATCGAGCGGCGGCATGTCCGGGTGCTGGACGACTGCTATACGGCGCAGGCCTATATCACGACCGACTTGGACGACAACCAGATCACCGCTTTTCATCCCGGCGCCATGACCCACGCCCACGTGAACAAGGTGTCCGACGCTAAAGGCGTGGAACTGGGCATCGTGTCGCCCGACGGCCGCGACGCGATGATCGAACACGCTGAGCAGTTCGCCGCCGCGGGCATTCCGTTCGTTTTCGATCCCGGCCAGGGCCTGCCCATGTTCGAGGGGGAAGAATTGGCGCGTTTCGTGGCGCTCGCGAGCTACGTCACGGTCAATGACTATGAGAGCCGCCTGTTGGAGGAACGGACCGGTCGCGCGCTGGGCGAGCTGGCCGGGGATGTGGAGGCGCTGGTGGTCACCAAAGGGGCGCAAGGGTCCGATATCCATGTCGACGGGCAGGTGGTGACGGTGCCGGCGGCGGCGGTGCCGCGAGCCGTGGATCCGACTGGCTGCGGAGACGCGTATCGCGCGGGTTTGTTGTATGGTCTGGCGGCGGGTCTGGACTGGGAGCGCATCGGCTGTATCGCTTCGCTGTGCGGAGCGATCAAGATCGAGTCCCACGGCACGCAGAACCATCACTTCAGTCGCGAAGAATTCGCTGCGCGGTTGACCGCCGCGTACGGGGTGGAGTTCGCTTGAAGCGCGAAAATCAGCTGCTCCCCGGCGCCGAAGAACGGGTGGCGATTGCCCACACGCCGGTTCTTGGTTTAGGCTAACCGGGACCTGGCCGCCGCCCACGCCGCCTGCCGCCCCGTCCCCTCGACCCCGCACCGGGGTTCGCGGATCAGTGGGTTGGGCCCGTGGTGATCCATTCAAATTCAAGGCGCGGCGCCGCTGACCACCGAGGAGAAGGGAGGGGCCTTATGTCCCGCTACACTACACAAGATGTTCGCAACGTGGCCCTGGTGGGCCATGCCGGCTCCGGCAAAACCACCCTGACCGAGGCGCTGCTGCACGCCGCCGGTGTCACCACCGCGAAAGGTAGCGTCGAAAGAGGCGACACGGTCTCGGATTTCGACGAGCTGGAACGCAAGCATCAGCATTCACTGCGTGCGTCGCTCGTCAACCTCGACCACGGCAAAACACATATCAATCTTTTCGATACGCCCGGCTATCCGGACTTCATGGGGCAGGCGTTGAGTGCGCTGCCGGCGGTTGAGACCATGGCGGTGGTGATCAACGCGCAGAGCGGCGTGGAAACCATGGCGCGGCGATTCATGGACTGGGCGTCGGAAAACAAACTATGCCGCATGGTCATCGTCAACAAGATCGACGCGGAAGATGTCGATCTGGAGAAGGTGCTGGATTCGATTCGTGAATCGTTCGGTAAAGAATGCCTGGCGATCAACCTGCCAGCCGACGGCGCCACCAAGGTGGCGGACTGTTTTTTCAAACCCTCCGGTGAGGCGGATTTTTCCTCCGTGTCGGATGCGCACACCGCGGTGATCGACCAGACCGTCGAGGTCGACGAGGAACTGATGACGGCCTATCTGGACAAGGGCGAAGTGGCGCCCGCCGAGCTGCACGATGCCTTCGAGGAGGCGCTGCGCGAGGGCCATCTGGTGCCAGTGTGTTTCGTGTCGGCGCGATCCGGCGTCGGGGTCAAGGAGCTTTTGGATGTTTTCGACAAGCTGATGCCGAACCCGACCGAGGGCAACCCGCCGCCTTTCGTGCGCGACCGGGACGGAGAAACACAACGTATCGAGGTGGCCGCCGATCCCGATGCGCACATCCTTGCCCATGTATTTCAGGTCACCTTCGATCCGTATGTGGGCAAGCTGGGCATATTCCGCATCCACCAGGGATCGGTGACCAAGGACAGCGAGCTGTACGTGGACGACGGACGCAAAGCGTTCAAAGTGGGCCATCTGTTCAAACTCCAGGGCAAGCAGCATGAGGAAATTGCGGTAGGTATACCAGGGGATATTTGTGCCGTGGCCAAGGTGGCGGACCTGCATTTCGATAGTATGCTGCACAACACCCACGACGAGGATGACGTGCGCCTGCAAAAAGGGGAATTCCCCATGCCTCTGGCCGGCCTGGCGGTGAGCGCGAAAAAGCGCGGCGACGAACAGAAACTTTCCGAGGCACTGGAAAAGCTCGCCGAGGAGGATCCGTGCATTTCCGTGTCCCGCGACCCCAGCACCCATGAAACGGTTCTGCGCGGGCTGGGGGAGTTGCACCTGCGGACCGCGCTGGAGCGGATGGAGGAAGTGCACCATGTGAGCGTGGACACCAAACCGCCCACCGTCCCGTATCGGGAAACGATTACGCGCAAGGCTGAAGGCCACCATCGCCACAAGAAGCAGACCGGCGGCGCCGGCCAGTTCGGGGAAGTATATCTCGAGGTGGAGCCGCTTAAACGTGGCACTGGATTCGAATTCGTAAACCGCGTCGTCGGCGGCGTCATTCCGTCACAGTTCATCCCGTCGGTGGAAAAGGGGGTGCGCCAAGTGCTCGAGCGCGGCGCGATTGCCGGTTATCCCATGCAGGACGTGCGCGTGGCGGTGTACGACGGTAAATTTCACTCGGTAGACTCCAACGAGGTGTCGTTCATCACCGCGGGCCGCAAGGCGTTCGTTGACGCGATAGAGAGGGCGAACCCCATTGTTCTGGAGCCCATCGTGGATATCGAGGTGACGATTCCCAACGACAGCATGGGCGATATTACCGGCGACCTGTCGGCGCGGCGCGGTCGCGTGCAGAACACCGACATGGTCGGCGGCAATATGGTGACGGTCAGTGGTCAGGTGCCGTTGGCGGAACTGTCCGACTATCAATCGCGGCTCAAGTCGATGACCGGCGGCGAAGGGTCTTACACCATGCGCTTGAGCCATTACGATCCCACACCGGCGAACGTCCAGAAGGATCTCGTTTCCGAGCATCGAACGCAGGGCGATTGACATCGTTCGAAGCACGGCCTTGAACCGGCGCCGCAGAGCGCCGACGTCATGATCTATCGACAAAGCGTCGTCGCCGGCGCATTGTTTCTCGTCGCCGGCGAGTTCCTGCTGGCATCGATGGGCGCCGCCATCAAGTGGCTTTCGGAAGGGCTTCCGAGTGAGGTAATCGTATTCTTTCGCAATCTTTTCGGATTGCTGGCCTTGTTGCCGCTGCTCGTCAGGGCTGGCCCCGGCGCGCTGAAAACCCGCGTGTTCGGATTGCACCTGCTGCGTGGTCTCGCCGGAGTGTTTGCGATGTATTGTTTTTTCTTCGCCATCGCGCACATCGCTCTCGCCGATGCCATGCTGCTCAAATTGACCAGCCCGATCTTCATTCCCATCGTCGCCATGGTATGGCTCAACGAACGGTTTCCGGTGGCCGCGCGCTGGGCGCTGGGGATCGGGTTCATCGGCGTAATGATGATCCTGCGACCCACAGGCGGTGCCTTCGACTGGGTCATGTTGGTGGCCATCGCCGGCAGTGTATCCGCGGCGGTGGCGAAGGTGACTATCCGGAGGTTGTCGGTCAGCGAACCGGTGGTGCGCACGGTTTTCTATTTCGGAATCATCGCGGCGTGCGTTTCGGCGCTGCCGTTGGTCTGGGCGTGGCAGACGCCGACGCCCGCCGAATGGTTGTTGCTCGCGTGCCTGGGGCCATTGGCGAGCGGCGGTCAATTGTTGATGACGCGCGGGTATGCCGCCGCGCCGGCCTCGCAGGTCGGTGTGTTCACATACTCGTCGGTAGTGTTCGGCGCCGCCTTCGGCTGGTGGTTTTGGGATGAACTGTGGGACGCCATCGCCGCTACCGGGGCGTTCTTCGTGACCGTCGCGGGGGCGCTGGCACTGAGCCGCGACCGGCGTCCGATCACCGAACCGGACCTCGCCATTGAAGCCGCGCCGGCTGTCGCGAGGAACCGGCGCGGCGGGTGAATATTAAAGCGGAATTACTCTTCGACCTCCCACCCGAACTCCTCCACCACCTGGAATAGATCGGTTTCCGATACCAGTCCCACCGGTTCGCCCTTGGCGGTCACCACGACCCGCCGTACGTTGTTGTTGGACATCGCCTGTGACACTGTGTGCAGGGTGGCGTCAGCGGGTACGGTAATGAGCGGGCGGGTGGCGATCTCCGCGACTTTCACCGTGCGCGCTGAACGATTACCACCGACGATTTTGGTGACGATGTCGCGCTGGGTCATGATTCCCCACTCACCCGCCCCGTCGGGGCGCACCAACACCGAACTGATTCCGAGATCGCGCATCCGGTGCATAGCTTCCTCGACCGAGGCGTCCGCGTTCACCGCTTTGGCGGGTGACATGACGCCGGCGGCAGTCGTCGGCTGGCGTCCCGACTCGATCATCGCTTCCACCGGATTCTCGATGCGCTTCGCCTCCCGCGCGCGGCGCTCCGCCTCCACCGCGGCGCGGCGTTCCGCCTCGAAGCGCGCCAAATCCTCCGCGTCGCCGGTAATCTTGGCGATCAGCGCGTCGCCGAAGGTGCTGGTCGATACGGTATGCGCCCCGTCCATCTGGCGCGCGAAATCGTAGGTGACGAACTTGTCGCCGATCACTTTCGGATAGGCCGCGTTGATCAGGTCCGCGGCCTCCTGCCATCCCATGTACTCCAGCATCATGACACCGGACAGCAGCAGCGAGCTCGGATTGACTTTGTTCTGGTTCGAGTACTTCGGCGCCGTGCCGTGGGTCGCTTCGAATACCGCCACGTGGTCGGCGATGTTGGCGCCGGGGGCGATGCCGACGCCTCCGACCTCAGCGGCAACAGCGTCGGACAAATAGTCGCCGTTCAGGTTCATGGTCGCCAATACGTCGAATTCCGCCGGGCGCAGCTGCAGCAACTGAAAAATAATATCCGCGATGCGGTCCTTGACCACAATTTTTCCTTCCGGTTGCTTGCCGCCGTGGTCGGCGTACAGCTCCTCCTCGGTAATCACTTGATCGGCGAACTCTTCCTTGACCAGTTCGTAGCCCCAGTTGCGGAATGCGCCTTCCGTGAACTTCATGATGTTGCCTTTGTGCACCAGAGTGACGCTTTCGCGGTTGTTGTCGATGGCGTACTGGATGGCTTTGCGAATCAGGCGCTTGGAGCCGAACGGGCTGACCGGTTTGACACCCAGTCCCGCGTCGTCAAAAAACTTCGCGCCCATTTCCTCGCGTAGGAACTGGGCGAGTTTCTGGTTTTCCGGCGTTCCGCTCTGATACTCGATGCCGGCGTAGACGTCTTCGGTATTTTCGCGAAAAATGACCACGTCGACCTGGTCGGGCTTGCGCATCGGTGAGGGTACGTGCTGGTAATATCGGACCGGTCGCACACAGGCGTACAGATCCAGCTCTTGGCGCAGGGAAACGTTCAAGGAACGAAAACCACCGCCGACCGGGGTGGTCAGCGGCCCTTTGATGGCGATGATAAGATCGCGAATCGCGTCTAAGGTTTCGGCGGGAAAGTAGTCGCCGTCGTACAAACCGGCGGCTTTCTCGCCGAGGTATAATTCGCACCAGTGAATTTTCCGCGCCCCGCCGTAGGCTTTTTCCACGGCGGCATCCCAGACGCGTAAGCACGCATTGGTGATGTCCGGACCAATGCCGTCGCCTTCGACATAGCCAACGACAGGTTGGTCGGGCACCTTTATTTTTCCATCGACGACGGTTATTTTTTCGCCAGCGTTCGGAATGACAATGTTTTTGTAAGCCATGAGATCTCACCGGTAGCAGATGAATGTATCCAAACAGCGGTATTATGGTCGATGATAGACATGGCGTCATCTGTGGCCCACCCTGTGTGACTATGGTCACGTTCGAGGGTGAGTCGTTGTGACCTGCGCCGGTGCGGTCGCCGCCGGACACCCGGTCACCGCCAGCGCCGCCGAGGAGGTGCTGCGCGCCGGCGGCAATGCGTTCGATGCCGCTGCGGCCGGGTTTTTTGCCGCGTGCGTGGCGGAACCGGTGCTCGCCTCCCTGGGCGGCGGCGGGTTCCTGCTGGCTGGCTTCCCGGGTCGAAAATATCAGTTGTTCGACTTTTTCGTGCAAACGCCGCGCCGCGCTCGGTCGGACAATGACTTTTACCCGGTGCAGGTGGACTTCGGCAGCGCTCAGCAGGAGTTCCACGTTGGAATGGGCGCCTGCGCTACGCCGGGTTGCGTAGCGGGAATCCTGGAGGTGCACAAACTCCTGGGTCGTATGCCGCTCGTCGATTTGGTCATGCCGGCGTGTAACGCGGCGCGCGCGGGGATCCCGGTCAATCCGCTGCAGGCGTATATCTTTCAACTGGTAAAAGGCATCTATGCCTGTGATTCGGTGCCCGATCAACTGTCGTTCGCCGGGGCCGCCGGCCCAGTGCCGGTGGCCGGCGAAACGATCCGGTCACCGGACCTCGCCGACGTCATGGAGACCTTGGCGATCGAGGGGCGCGATCTTTTCTACCGTGGCGAAATTGCGAAACGCATCGTCGAGCTGTGTGACGCCCGGGGCGGGCATCTCACCGCCGACGATCTTAAGGGGTACGCGGTAGAGATTCGCAAACCCTTGCGGGTGGCGTTCCACGATCTCGAGGTCATCACCAATCCGGCGCCGAGTAACGGCGGACTGCTCATTGCCTTCGGCCTACAACTACTCGCGCCCTGGGAGGATGTCAGCGAATTCGGATCCTACCGTCACCTGGTGCTGCTGACCGAGGTGATGCGCCAGACCAGCGACGCACGTCTCAAATACGTGACCCGCGCGCGAGATACCGACCAAAGTTCGTTGTTGGACACGGCGTTGTTGCAGGAGTATCGCGAACGTGTCGCGCGGCGTGCGCGCGCCGTGTCGGGAACCACCCACCTGAGTATTTTGGACGGCCAGGGAAACGTCGCTGCATTGACGGTTTCCAACGGTGAGGGCAACGGATACGTGATCCCCGGCACCAGTATCATGCTCAACAACATGCTCGGGGAGGAGGATCTCAATCCCACCGGGTTTCACAACTGGGCACCGGATCAGCGCCTGTGCTCGATGATGGCGCCGACCGTGGCGCGGTTCGCCGACGGCGCCACGGTGGCCACGGGTTCCGGCGGGTCGAACCGCATTCGCACGGCGCTTCTACAGGTGCTGCTGAACCTTGGCCATTTCCGGTGCGATCTCGAGTTCGCAGTGCATGCGCCGCGCGTGCATATCGAGGACACGGTATTGAATCTGGAGGCCGGGCTGGACGATGGCGCCGTGACCCGATTACTCGCGGAGTATCCCGACCATCGCGTGTTCGACGACTTGAATCTGTTCTTCGGCGGCGCGCACTCGGTCATGCGTTCCCCGGACGGGGTCTTCCAGGGCGTGGGGGACCCGAGACGCGGCGGCGTCAGCGTCGTGATCTGAGCCGGGAGCTCAAAACTCCGGAAGCCGGTCGGGTGTGTAACCGGCGGGGATCTGCAACGCCCGGTCGGCAATCGCGTCGGTGGCGACCCGTGTCACGAGCATGGCCATATTGGCGGTCCCGGAATAGTCCTTCAGTTCCACCGGCAGTCCGTCGAGCTTTTGCGTGCCGAATTCGGGCACCCGTGCCCCGAACCGTTCGGCCAGTTGGCTGGCCCGCGCCGCGAGTTGTTCACCGAACTTCTGGAAGGCCTTGACGGTTGCGAAATCGTCCGCCGAAATCCCGATCGCATCCGCGCTCGCGACACACAACTCCGCCGTCTTGCGGCCACCTTTGAGTACCGCGATGCCTTCACAGGCGATGCCGTTCACGGTTCGCGCGCCGCTGCGGCTGTAGGTCTTCGGATCGGGCTGCGGAACTTCCTTGGTCACCGCACCCATTGCCGAGTCCCCGAGCAACGCCTCCAGCTGGGCCTGTTGTTCCGGCGGTAGTGCGGCGAGCTGTTCCTGCACCGCCGACACCAGTCCTTCGGCACGATCGGCGAGTCGCGATACGCTTTGTTCGTCGAGCGGGAGATACGTGCGTTTCACGTGATCGACGATGGACATCGTTTGGGTGGCCTGATCGAAAACGATGTCGACGCGATCGTCGCCGCCGGCGCCCTTGATCAGTATGCGTTGATTCTTGACGTACAGGGTTTGTGTACGCACCGGCGCGTTCGGCGCCGCGAGATCGTGGACCTGGAACTGCAGCGTGGCGTCCGCGTAAAGCGCTTCGCAGAGCATCAGCGTGGCGAACGTGAAGGTATGGCGCATTTCAATGACTCTCCGTTGGTGTTGAGGACGGGGGGGTGGCGGTATTTTCCATGTGTTGACGGAATTGGGCAAAATCGCTGATCGGCGCCCGGCACTGGTGACCCTCGCAGACGTAGGCCACCGACTCTCCCCGCGGCGCGCGCGTCGCGAGTACTCCCGGCAGCGGGTCTGCATCCGGCGGGATCGACATGACGAAGCGCCGCGGTGCGTACTGCGTGCGCAGCGTTTCGCGCCAAGGCGCGACGCGCTCGGAGGGTCCCCGCAGGATGACGGTCTGGGTGGGGTGCAAATATTCATCTTGCGCCGCCAACAGCGCGCCATGGGCGGCGGGTAAACGATTGATGCTGCCCGCCATCGCCTGCAGCGTGCGTTCGGCGGCGTCCAAGTAGCGGGGTTCGCCGAGCAAATGGCCGAGACGCAGCAACACCCGGGCGGCAATCCCGTTGCCCGACGGCGTGGCGTCATCGCTAGTCGGTTTCTGGCGCACGATCAGCGCCTCGTGATCGTCGGAGGTGAAATAGAATCCGCCGTGCTCGGCGTCGCTAAAACGCGCCACGACCCGCTCGGCGAGCGCCACTGCGAATTGAAGATCGGCGGCGCTCCACCGGCACTGCAACAGTTCCATAATTCCGTCGATCAAGAACACATGATCATCCAGATAGGCGTTCAAATGCGTCTTACCGTCCTTGGTGGCGGCGGACAACTGTCCGTCACGCCACACCTGGTCGCGCAGAAACTTGAGTGCCATACCGGCTGAGCGCGCGAAGTCGTCACGTGCGAGAACCCGCCCGGCTTGCGCCATGCCGCGGATCATCAGACCGTTCCACGACGTTAGGATCTTCTCGTCCCGAGCCGGGCGCACGCGATCTTCCCTGATCGTCAGGAGCTTGAGGCGTGCCGCGGCCAGCGTCTTTTCCGCTTCCGTCCGGGTGATGCCGAGCCGCTCGGCGGCACCGGCGACGGTCTGGTGGATGTTCAGGTGCCAGCGGCCTTCGAAATTCGGTGTGCCCTTCAGGCCGTAGACCGCCGCCGCCACGTCCCATTCGGTGGATGTGAGCGCCGACCGAATCTGTTCCGCATCCCACACGTAATACTTTCCCTCCTGCCCTTCGGAGTCGGCGTCCAGCGTCGAGTAGTAGCCGCCCTCGGGAGACTGCATTTCGCGCATCACCCAATCGCCGGTTTCGTTGGCCGCGTCTGCGAACCGGTGGTCTCCCGTCGCGCACCAGGCGTCGGCGTACAACGGCAGCAACTGCGCGTTGTCGTAAAGCATTTTTTCGAAGTGTGGCACGGCCCAGCGTTCATCCACACAATAGCGGCAGAATCCGCCGCCCAACTGGTCGTACAACCCACCCTGCGCCATCGCCTCCAGGGTATGCCGCGCCATATGTAGGGCGCGCGAGGCGGATCCCGGCGACGCGAGCCCGCCCGCCCACGCGCGCAGACACACCTCCAGATTGGTCGGGTGGGGAAACTTCGGTGCCGCGCCAAACCCGCCGTGGACGCGATCGTACTGCCGCATCAGTTCGCCGAGCGCACGATCCAGTGCCGAGGCGTCTATCGAACCCTGTGACCGCGTGGAAGTCTCGATGGCGTGCAGCGCCTCCTTCACTGCCGCGGCGTGGTCCGCCAACCGGTCCCGATGTTCGCCGTAATAAGCGAACACCCGCTGCAAGACATCGAGGAAGGCCGGCATGCCGTGGCGCGGCGCGTTGGGAAAGTAGGTGCCGGCGAAAAAGGGCGTGTGATCCTCGGGACTGAGCACCACGGACAGCGGCCAGCCTCCCGGACGCTGCGTCAGCAGCTGATGCGCGGTCTGATAGATCTTGTCCAGGTCCGGACGCTCTTCGCGGTCGACCTTGATGTTGACGTAGTGTGCATTCAGGAATTGTGCGATCGACTCGTCAACAAAAGACTCGTGCTCCATCACGTGGCACCAGTGGCAGGCGGAATAACCAATGGACAGAAAGATCGGCTTGTCTTCCTCGCGAGCCTGGGCCAACGCGACCGCGTCCCAGGGTTGCCAAGCCACGGGGTTGTGGGCATGCTGCAGCAGGTAAGGGCTGGTCTCGTGGATCAGACGATTCGTGTGTTTGGGCTCAGCCATACAGCGCGGGAGTGAGGCACGGAGTGTGCCGACTATACCGCAGTGTCTGCACAGCGGCTAATGCGCGGGCGGCATTCATCCGTCACCCCGTGTAGAATCCAGCCCCTTCAGAATCGGCCGGCTGGGGAACCCCTGATGGATTCGTCGGTCAGCAGACTTGATCAACCGTCGCCCTAGCATGATTCAGCATCCGAACATCGACCCGGTAGCCATTACCCTCGGACCGATCGAAGTGCACTGGTATGGACTGATGTATCTGGTCGGGTTCGCCGCCGGTTATTGGCTGGGTGTGGTACGTGCACGCCGGCCGGACTCCGGCTGGCGTGAACAGGAAGTGTCGGACCTGCTCTTTTTTACGGTACTGGGCATTATCCTGGGCGGCCGCCTCGGGTACGCCTTCTTCTACAACTTCTCCCACTACTTGAGCCGGCCGCACGAGTTGCTCTATATCTGGAGCGGCGGCATGTCCTTCCATGGCGGACTCATCGGTGTTCTGCTGGCGATGTGGTGGTATGCCCGCAAGACCGCGCGCCCGTTTTTGGCGGTGACCGACTTCATCGCGCCGCTCGTGCCGGTCGGGCTCGGCGCCGGACGCATCGGTAACTTCATCAACCAGGAACTGTGGGGAAAGGTGACGGATTTACCGTGGGGCGTGGTTTTCAATACCGCCGGCCCGCGTCCCCGGCATCCATCGATGCTCTACGAGGCGGTATTGGAAGGCGTGGTGTTGTTTGTCGTGCTTTGGACCTACTCCCGGACCCCCCGTGCACTCGGGCGGGTATCGGGACTATTCCTGGTGGGCTACGCGGTGTTCCGTTTCACGGTCGAGTTCGTTCGCGAACCCGATCGGCACCTGGGGTATCTGGCGTGGGGCTGGTTGACCATGGGCCAGAGCTTGAGTCTGCCGATGTTGCTGGTGGGACTGTGGCTGTTCATGCGCCCGGCATCGCGCGGTAGAGGGGTGCGGTCGAGGGTGCGTTCCGGCGCGGGCGAGCGCGAAAAACGCGCAAATAAAGGTTAATCTGCCGTGCCGAGGTGTTGCGGGCGCTTGACTTTTGCACCGCGTCACTTACTTTTTAAGGTGAAGTGTGACTTTTTCGGTGGGGGACACCTTTTGAGAATCATGGCAGCAAACTCTAAGACAATCACACGGCCGGTCCTGACGCTCCTACTGGTCCTGGGGGCGGCCGCGGCCACACCCGCGCTGGGCGGTACGATCAAGAAGTGCCAGGGTGCTGACGGTAAGTGGCACTACGGGGATTTCGCCGCCGAAGAGTGCGCGAAGACGAAGATCACGGAAATCGACGACCAGGGATTGAAAGTCAAGGAACGGGCAGCGCCGCCCACCGCCGCCGAGCTCGAGGAGCGGCAACGCCAGGCGGAACTCAAGAAACAAGAGGCCGAGGCGGCGCGCGCACGGGAAGTGCTGCGCAAACGCATACTCGGCACCTACGACAGCGAAGAAAGTATTGTCCGCACGCGCGATAATCGGGTGAAAGCGCTCAACCAGGCGATCGAGACCGACGAGAAACTGCGTGGCCGGCTCGCGGTGCGGCTTAAGAAAATCGGCCGCAGCAAACACGCCGCCGACGAGGCGGTGTCCATCCGGCACCAGATCGTCGAGTACGACGAAGCGATTCGTGCTAAACACGAGATGCGCGAAGCCATCGTCGAGCGATTCGATCGCGAGCTCGCCCTGTACCGGTCGTTGATCAGCAAAGGCCCCGACCGGGTTCAATAGACCCCCCGCGACGCAACGCCGGTCTCCGCGCCGCGCAATAATAAAACCGCCTTATACGCCGGTTCGCAATACTAATTAGTGTTGCCCGGCGTAAGCCTTTACATTGCCTCGGGCGTTTCGCCCGGTGCGGTGGTGCGCAACACCCGCCGCCCCGACTCAAAACCACCGCGCAGTTTCGGCAAAAAAGTGGAGAACACCCATGCCCACCTTTGTGCGTACCGAGAAGTGCGACGGGTGTGAGGGACAGGAGAAGACCGCGTGCATGCACATCTGTCCCCACGATCTCATGCTGCTCGACAAAGACGGTTCCCTGAGCGGACATGCGATGAAGGCGTTCAACCAGGAACCCGAGCAGTGTTGGGAATGCTACGCCTGCGTGAAGGTTTGTCCGCAGCAAGCGATAGAAGTGCGCCATTACGCGGACGTTGTACCGTTGGGGGCGTCGGTGCAGCCGTTGCGCGGCTCCGATTCCATCATATGGACCATCGAGTTTCGCAACGGGACGGTGAAACAGTTCGAGTTCCCGATTCGCACCACCGCCGAAGGTTCGGTAGACCCTTACCGGGGCAAACCCGAGGCCGATCACGACGACATCGCGGACCCTTCGACGCTGTTTACCAAAAACACGCATTCCTGTGATACGCGCCACTTCGTGTACGACTGATCCGCTTTGCGCGGGACGCCGGGTAATCGTCTATGACTGAACAATTCGCGTTCGGAAATCCGGAGATCGTCGAAGAGGAGGTGGACATCCTCATCATCGGCGGCGGCATGGCTGCCTGTGGCGCTGCCTTCGAGATCATGCGCTGGGTCGAGGGCACCGACCTGAAAGTCAAGCTGGTGGACAAGGCGGCGCTGGATCGCTCCGGTGCCGTCGCGCAAGGTCTGTCGGCCATCAACACGTACATGGGCGAAAACGATCCGGCGGATTACGTGCGCTACGTGCGCGGCGACCTGATGGGTATTGTCCGGGAAGATCTGGTGTACGACGTCGGCCGTCATGTCGACGACTCGGTGCATCACTTCGAAGAGTGGGGTCTGCCGATCTGGAAGCAGGCCGGTGACGAAGGAAAAACCCTCGCCGAAGGCGGCAAGCCGGTCCGCTCAGGACGCTGGCAGATCATGATCAACGGCGAGTCGTACAAATGGATCGTCGCCGAAGCAGCGAAGAAAGCGTTGGGCGAGGAGAACATCCAGGAACGGGTATTCATCGTGCGGCTGGTGACCGACAAGAACGACCCGCGCCGAGTAGTAGGGGCGGTCGGTTTCAGCGTCCGCGACCATCGTTTGTTCGTGTACAAATTCAAGTGTTGCCTACTGGTCTGCGGTGGTGCAGTGAACGTGTTTCGCCCGCGTTCCGTAGGGGAGGGGATCGGCCGCGCCTGGTATCCGGTCTGGAACGCAGGTTCGACCTACGCCATGGCGGCGGAATGCGGCGCCACCTTGACGCTGATGGAAAACCGTTTCGTACCAGCGCGGTTCAAAGACGGTTACGGACCGGTGGGGGCTTGGTTCCTGCTTTTTAAGGCGCGGTCCATGAATGCATTCGGTGAGGACTATCAATCCAAGAACGCGCACATTCTGGAAGACCACGGTTACGACGCTTACGCGGAAGGCCCCAAAATGGGCACCTGCCTGCGCAATCACCTGATGATGAAGGAGATCCGCGAAGGCCGCGGCCCGATCTTCATGGATACGCCATCGGCGATGGCGAAACTCGCCGCATCGATGACGCCCGAAGAGATCAAACATCTGGAAGCCGAGGCGTGGGAGGACTTTCTCGACATGACCATCGGTCAGTGCGGAGTGTGGGCCGGTGAGAATATCGAGCCGGACAAGGAAATGTCCGAGCTTATGCCCACCGAACCGTACCTGCTCGGTTCTCACGCCGGGTGTGCGGGTATCTGGTGCTCCGGTCCGGAAGATATCCCGGGAACGCCGGATCACTATCACTGGGGATACAACCGTATGACCACGGTCCGCGGGCTGTTCACCGCCGGTGACGGCGTCGGCGCTTCGGGCCATAAATTCTCCTCCGGTTCCCACGTGGAGGGCCGGATCGCGGCCAAGGCAATGGTGAAATTCGTCCTCGACAACCGGAACCGGCAACCGGAACTGTCACGAACGGCGGATGAACTCGTGGCGGAAATCTACCGTCCGGTAAAGACGTTCCTTGAGCACAAGGACTACACGACGGCGATCGATGTGAATCCGCACTACATCACGCCGAAGATGCTGCAGCTCCGATTGCAAAAAATCATGGACGAGTACGTCGCGGGGATCTCGACCTGGTACCAGACCAACGCGAAGATGCTGGAAATCGCTGAGCGAAAACTCGGCATGATCAAGGAAGATGCCCACAAGATGCGTGCCAAAGACCTCCACGAGCTGCTGCGAGCCTGGGAGAATTATCATCGCATCATCGCCGCCGAAGCGCACATGAAACACATACAGTTCCGTCAGGAGACCCGCTACCCCGGTTACTATTATCGAACCGATTTTTTGGATATCGACGACGAGAACTGGAAATGTTTCGTCAATTCCCAATATGATCGCGATACCGGGAAATGGAAATTGTGGAAAGTACCCTACGTGCAATTGGTGAAACCGGCGGAGGACGAGCCACAAGGCATCGCGAATCCCGGGTCCGACGTCTGATTCACTGAGGTTCGGGCGGTTATCGGCCGAAAACCGGCCGGGCGTCCACGCCCGTAGCCCGCTTGTCGTCCGCGCCGAGTCGGTGCACAGTCCTGTCATGACCACCAAAGACCGAGACGATCACGAGATCGCACACAGGCCCCCGACTGCGAGTCCGATTCAGCCCGTCGAGTTGAGCACGGACAGCGAGATTCAGTTCGATTGCCACCGCGGTGTCGCCTGTTTCAACGCATGCTGCAAGAACATCGATATCGTGCTCACGCCCTACGATATCCTGCGCCTAAAACGCCGCCTGAAATTACGTTCGAGCGCATTCGTCGCCCGCTACACCGTGCCGTACCCGATGGATCATCACGAGATGCCGGGTTTGAAAATGCGCACCAAACCCGGCACCGAGGAGTGCGTTTTTCTGACTCGATCGGGATGCGGGGTGTATGACGATCGGCCTGCGGCGTGTCGCTATTACGCGCTGGGCAGTATGGGGGTGCGCAAAAAAGACAGTGCCGATGTCGAGGACGTCTACTTCATCGTCAAGGAGGTGCACTGTCTGGGACACGATGAGCCGCGCAGACTCACGGTCGGCGACTACCGACGCGAGCAGGGAGTCGACGAATACGACGACCGCAACCGACAGTGGCGCGACATCGTATTGAAAAAGCGATCCGGCGGGCCCACCGTCGGTGCGCCGCCGGCGCGCAGCCTACAATTGTTCGACATGTGTAGCTACGACATCGACAGCTTCCGCGAATTCGTACAGACCCCGGGGTTCGAGGATATCTTCGATCTCGAGGCGCAGTTCAAGAGCAAGTTACTGAGCGATGAAGACGCGCTGTTTGAATTCGCGATGCGCTTCTTGAAACAGGTGTTGTTCGGCGAGATGACCATCCCGATCAAAGAAGGTGCGCGCGAAAGGCGCCTGGCGCGCCGCCGCGCACCGCACGCCGCTCTGAAAGCCAAGGGCGGCAAGGCTCAGGAAAACTGACCGCACTCGAGGGCGGCACGACCCGACAGGCGGGAAATTCGGTGCGCCGTCGCTCAATCCGTCGCTTCCACGCGCACCGGATCGGCCTCGCGGACGGCGCTGAGCCGCGTGACCGGGTCCAATGCCTGACCCCAGATGTTCGTGTCCGCCGCCAGGCGAATCTCATCGCCCTCGGAGATCGGGGTCTTGCCGAAACCGATGGCGATCGCGTTGCCCTCGGTCCAAAAAGCGAGTTCACCGGCTTCCACCACCGATCTCGCGTCGGGCTCTCGAACCACCCCGCACGGTGTAGCAAAATACACTTCTTCGCCCCAGGTTCTGGCGGTGGATTCGAACGGCAACGCCGCGTATATCGCGTCCGCCGTCGGCGTGTCGTAGAGCCGCGCGGAAATTTCCACGGCGCCGATCGTAAACTTTATTTTGCGCATCCCGAAACCCGCTTGTCCGAGCATGGTATATTGCCACATTCATTCGAATTAACCAGAACCGTTCCGTCATCGATGCGGATTCTGATTGTTTCCGATACGCATGGTTTTGTAGATCCCCGGATCGCGAAACTCGCCGCGCGCTGCGAGCTCACGGTTCACGCTGGAGACATCCTCGATCCTCGGGTTCTGGAGGAGATTCGCCCATGCTCCGGCGCACTGGTCGCCGTCAAGGGTAATAACGACGTGCCCGCAAAATGGCCGCGCTCGGCACGCCGACTGCTCGAGGCGCTGCCGGAGCAGCAGAGCGTGGACCTGCCAGGCGGCGTACTGGCGGTGGAACACGGCCATCGTATCTGGGATGCGCGCAATTATCATCTGCGTCTGCGCCGAAAGCACCGATGCGCCCGCGCCATCGTTTACGGCCATAGCCACCATCAGGTGTGCGATACCGGGGAAACGCCCTGGGTCTTGAACCCCGGTGCGGCGGGGCGGGTGCGCACCCACGGCGGGCCCTCGTGCCTGGTGTTGCATGCGGGGAAACGCCGCTGGCGGATCGATCCGCATCGTTTCCCGGCGGCGCGTCGTTAGCCGATGTCATGGCGTTTCATGCCGGTCCACATCTCTATTTGATCGACGCGAGCATTTACGTCTTTCGCGCCTGGTTCTCGATGTCGCCGGATCTTGTCAGTCGCAACGGTGAACCGATCAATGCGCTGTACGGGTACACGCGCTTTCTCACCGACCTGCTCGAAGATCCGCATGTCACCCATATCGCGGCGGCGTTCGACGAGTGCCTGACACAGTCGTTCCGCAACGAAATCTACCCTGATTACAAGGCTAACCGAGAACTGCCGCCGCCGGAACTCGAAGCGCAGTTCGAAAAATGCAAAGCGTTTACCGAGGCGTGCGGGGTGTCGGTATTCTCCGACCGGCGTTTCGAGGCGGACGATTTGATCGGCACGATTGCCCATCAGATGCGCGGTGACGGGTTTCGCCACATCGTGGTCAGCGGCGACAAAGACCTGATTCAGGTGCTCGAGGGCGAGGACGCGCTGTGGGACTATGGGCGCAATCGCTGGTTGGAGCACGTCGAGGTGCAGGCGCAATGGGGAATCACCGCGCGCCAGATGTCGGACTATCTCGGTCTGGTGGGTGATCCGGTGGACAACATACCCGGGGTGCCCGGGGTGGGGGCCAAGACCGCCCGCACCCTGCTCGGGGAGCACATCGATCTGGAGGACATCTACGGCAGTCTGGACGTGATCGCTGCGTCTGCGATCCGTGGTGCCAAACGGATCGCGGGCCTGCTCGCCGGCTACAGCGACCAAGCGTTTCTGTCTCGGGATCTGGCCACCATCGCGGTGAACGCCCCGGTGACCGTGGACGCCTGCACTCTGCGCCGCGACCCCCCCGATCTCGGGCGTCTCAACGAACTCATTGACTGGATGGGAATCGGCCGCGGTTTGATCGATAGAATAAAAGCCGCGTCGCACACGGCGACAAGGTATACTCGGTGAACGCCTGGACCGTGCGGTAATTTGTCCATGTACGCTTCGTATTTCGGTTTAGCAGAAGTTCCCTTCTCTATTACTCCCGATCCGCGTTACCTCTTTATGAGTTCCCGTCATCGCGAGGCGATGGCTCATCTGGTTTATGGTTTGAAGCAGCGCGGTGGTTTCGTGCAGCTGACCGGCGAGGTCGGAACCGGTAAGACCACGCTGTGCCGCTACCTGCTCTCGCAACTGCCGGTAAACATCGAGGTCGCCCTGGTTTTGAACCCCACCCTGAACCAGGACGAGTTGCTGGCGACGGTGTGCGACGAACTGCACATCCAGTACCCATCAGGGGCGAGCTCCAAGCAGTTACTGGACCGCATCAACGGCATGCTTCTAAAAAACTATGCTGCGGGGAAGCGCACGGTTCTGATTGTCGACGAAGCGCAGATCCTGCGTAAGGAAGTGCTCGAACAGGTGCGCCTGTTGACCAATTTGGAGACGTCCAAGCACAAGTTGTTGCAGATCATTCTCATCGGGCAACCGGAGCTTATCGATATTCTGGAAAGACCGGAACTCCGCCAGCTCGCGCAAAGAATTACCGCGCGTTATCACTTGGAGCCGTTGTCCGCCGCCGATACTGCGGCATATGTCCGCTATCGCTTGTCGGTGGCCGGGCGCCGACAACCCTTGTTCACGGACAGCGCGCTGCGCGAGGTGTACCGCAAATCCAAGGGCGTACCGCGGTTGATCAACGTCATCTGCGATCGTGCGTTACTCGGTGCGTACGCACGCAACAAGAAATTCGTCCGCGCGCAAAACGTTCGACACGCGGCGAAGGAGGTGCTCGGCGTGCGCCGTACGGGCGTCGCGAGACCGTGGTGGGTGCCGGTATTGGGTGCTTTGGGGGTGGTGGCGGCGATCATTTGGTGGCGCGCCGCGTCGGTGGACGAGGGTCCACCGGTGGCGGCTGTGGATTCGAGTGCCGCCGACGAGACTATGGCTGCCGCGGCCACCGGTGCGCCCGTACCGACTGCCGATGCACCGACTGCCGATGCACCGACTGCCGGTGCGCCGGCCGCCGAAGATCCGGCCAACGATCTGGCCCTGTATCCGTCGGTCTCGGCGGTGGCGACCGAGACCCGTGCGCCTGCGCCGCCACCGGTGTCGCAGTTGCTGCGCGACTACGGTGACAGCGCGGATAGCAAGCAGGCGTTCGCGCGTCTGGTTTCTTTGTGGCAGTCGGCCACCGAGAGCGTGGAACAGGTCGATTCGTGTCCGGAAGTCGCGAAGCTCGGTCTCGAATGCCTGGCCAAGCGAGGTGACTGGAAGGACCTGCGCAGCCATAATCGCGCCGCGATCCTCCCGCTGGCACATGGCGCCGCGCGCGAAGCTTACGTGTTGTTGGTGAAACTGACCGATGCCGACGCCACGATCGAAGTCGCCGGACGCCGCTATGTGTATCCGTTCGCGGAGATCGAGTCTTTGTGGACCGGCGACTACCTACTGCTGTGGCAGCCGCCACCATTGACCCAGAACATGCTCGCGGAACGCACGCAGGGCGCCGATGTGTTGTGGTTGCGCTGGGCCTTGAACCGCGTAGCAGACCAGAATCCGCAGCTCGAGCGGGTGGACATATCGGGTTTGGAGTTCGACGCCCAACTCGGGACCGTGGTGCGTGAGTTTCAACGGCGCAACGCCTTGGCCGCGGACGGGATCGTGGGTGTGGAGACGCTGATTCGCCTGAATACCGTGCTCAATGGCGAGCGCCTTCCCTTGTTAGTGTCACCTCAGACCGGATAATCGTCGCCATGTCTTACATACTCGACGCGCTAAGAAAGTCCGAGCGACAGCGGCGGCTCGACAACATCCCTACGCTCGAGAATCCGGATCGACCGGCGCCGCGGGATTTTACCGGACTCGGCAAGGGAGCTCTGGTGGTACTCGCCGCAGTAGCGGTCGCCGTATTGGCCGTGTCGGCATGGTGGTATACGCGGCCGGCGCCCGGGGACCCCCGACCGGGGGCGGCGGCACCGGAACCCACGGCAACGGCGTTCGCCGGACTCGGCGTTGAGCAAACGGAGGCCCGTGGCACGCCGGCGGTGCGCGCCTCCCTACCGGCCGAGGAATCCGCCGCGCCGGTGGACGCGCCGGCGGAAACGGCGATCGCCGCGTCCGCCCCGCCCGATGCGCCGGTTGAGCCCATCCCCGCGCGCGCACCGACACCGTACGAACGGTTGGATGCCGACACGCGGGCGCAACTGCCGCCGTTGACCGTGAACGCAGTCTCGTTCTCGGGCGACGGGCTGCGGCGATTTGTGATGATCAATGAGGGGATCTATCGGGAAGGCCAGCAGGTGTCTGGAGTCACGGTCGTACACATCCGGCGTCATGGCGTGGTGCTCAGCCATAACGGGCGCGAATTCCTCATGACGCCCTGACTACACCGATTCGCCGCCCAGGTACAACCAGGTTTCCACCACCGTATCGGGATTCAAAGACACGCTTTGAATGCCCTGCTCCATCAGCCAGCGCGCCAGATCGGGGTGGTCGGACGGTCCCTGACCGCAGATTCCGATGTACTTGCCCGCTCGGTTGCACGCTTCAATGGCCTGTTGCAGCAACACCTTCACCGCCGGATTGCGCTCGTCGAACAAATGCGCGATCACCTCGGAATCACGGTCGAGACCCAGACACAACTGGGTCAGATCGTTCGATCCGATCGAAAAGCCGTCGAACCTTTCGAGAAACTGATCGGCAAGCAACGCGTTGGACGGTATCTCGCACATCATGATGATTTTGAGTTCGTTTTCACCGCGTTGCAGACCGTTGGCCGCCAGCAGTTCAATGACTTGGTCGGCCTCCTCCAGGGTGCGCACGAACGGTACCATGACCCAGACATTGGTGAATCCCATGTCGTCGCGCACTGCGCGCAAGGCGCGGCACTCGAGTTCGAAACAGTCCCGGAACGACTCGTCGATGTAACGGGAGGCACCGCGGAAGCCAAGCATCGGATTTTCCTCGTGCGGCTCGAAGACTTCGCCGCCGATCATGTTGGCGTATTCGTTGGACTTGAAGTCCGACATGCGGACGATGACCGGGTGCGGGGCGAAAGCGGCGGCCAGTGTCGCTATGCCTTCTTTGAGCTTTTCCACGTAAAAGGTCACCGGGTCTCGATAGCCGGCGGTCCGCTTGGCAATGGCGGCGCACACCTGTGGATCGTTTTGCGCGTCCTGCGTCAGCAATGCCTTGGGATGTACTCCGATGGTGTTGTTGATGATGAACTCGAGTCGCGCCAGTCCCACGCCGGCGTGTGGCAGCCGTTGGAAATCGAAAGCCCGCTCCGGGTTACCGACGTTCATCATGATTTTGAACGGCAGCTCGGGCATGCTGTCCAGACGGATTTCCCGGATGTCGAAATCCAGCAGACCCTCATAGATATAACCGGTATCGCCCTGCGCGCAGGACACGGTGACGTCCGGTACTTCGCTCAACGTGCTCGTCGCGTTTCCGCAACCCACCACCGCGGGAACCCCCAACTCGCGAGCGATGATGGCCGCGTGGCAGGTGCGGCCGCCGCGATTGGTCACGATCGCCGATGCCTTTTTCATCACCGGCTCCCAGTCGGGATCGGTCATGTCGGTGACCAGCACGTCTCCGGGTTCAACCTTCGCGAGCTCGTTGATGGACGGGACGATACGCACGCGTCCCGCGCCAATCCGTTGCCCGATACTGCGTCCGGTGACCAGGACTTGTCCCGTCTGCTGCAGTTGATAGCGTTTCAACGTGTTTTGGCTGGCCCGACTTTCGACCGTTTCGGGACGTGCCTGCAGGATATACAACTCCCCGGTCACTCCGTCCTTGCCCCATTCGACGTCCATGGGGCGCCCGTAGTGGTCGGCGATGGTCGTCGCCATGCGGGCCAATGCTTCGACTTCATCGTCCGTCAAGCAAAAACGTCCCTGATCCGCCGGTAATACGCTCACCGTACACACACCCTGCGCACCGGACTCGGCATAGATCATTTTGCTCGTCTTGCTGCCCAGCGAGCGGCGCAGGATGGCAGGCCGACCGGCCGCCAACGTGGCTTTGTGCACGTAGAATTCATCCGGATTAACGGCGCCCTGGACGACGCTTTCGCCGAGCCCATAGGCGGCGGTGATGAATACCACGTCGGCGAACCCGGACTCGGTATCAATACTGAACAATACGCCGCTCGCCCCCAGGTCGCTGCGCACCATCTGCTGAATACCGGCGGACAGCGCCACCTCCCCGTGATCGAAACCATGGTGGGCGCGGTAGGAAATCGCTCGGTCGTTGAACAACGAGGCGAACACCTTCTTCACGGCGTACAAAACCTCGTCCGCCCCGGCGACGTTGAGAAACGTTTCCTGCTGGCCGGCGAAGGACGCCTCCGGCAGATCTTCTGCCGTGGCCGAAGAGCGCACCGCGACCGCCGTCTCCGACCCCGCTTGGGTCTGTAACTTCGCGTAGTTCTCGCAGATTGCGTCTTCCAGAGCGGTGGGCAGGGGAGCGGCGAGGACCCACTGCCTGATCTCGTCGCCGGTGTGGGTCAGTGCCTCGATGTCCTCCACATCGAGCCGAGTCAGGGCCGCCTCGATACGCCCGGCGAGACCGTCCCGATCGAGGAACTCGCGATACGCGTGGGCGGTGGTGGCGAAACCGTTGGGTACCCGGATCCCGGCGCTGGACAGATTTGCGATCATCTCCCCCAGCGACGCATTCTTACCTCCGACACGCGGTACATCCGCCATCCCCAGCGATTCGAACCACACTACGTGCTCAGTCACGGCATCTCCTCAATAACAATGGATGTACAATTACGATTCGAAGGGCGAACCGGTACCGGGTGAGTCAATGACAGAACGTTACGCTTTTATTCTATCGGATCGCACAGGCATTACGGCGGAAACCCTGGGCCACAGCCTGCTGAGCCAGTTTCCGACCGTCGAGTTCAGGACCCTGGCCCTGCCATTCGTAGACACACATGATAAGGCCACGCACGCGGTTCGCCAAATCAACGCGGTCGCTGAGCGAGCCGGCAGCCGGCCGTTGCTGTTCGCGACCATCATCGACGATGATATCCGCCGCGTGCTGGCATCCAGCGACGGCTTGTTTCTGGACTTGTTTGACGCTTTCCTGGATCCGCTGGAGCGGGAGTTGGGAGTGGCTTCAGCGCACAGCGTCGGCCGCTCGCATGGTGTTGTCGACCCCGTAAAGTACACGATCCGGATCAGCGCCGTGAATTACTCCATGCGTACCGACGACGGCGTGCACGTAGACGATTACGACCAGGCCGCGGTGATCGTAATCGGTATATCGCGCACCGGAAAAACGCCCACCTGCCTTTACTTGGCATTGCATTTCGGCACCTTTGCGGCGAACTATCCATTGACCGACGATGACTTCGAGCGCGGTCGATTACCCGAACATTTGCTCAAACACCGCTCCAAGCTGTTCGGACTCACGATCGACGCCGAACGTTTGCACCGCATTCGCAGCGAGCGGATCTCCCGGGGCCGTTACGCAGAGCTCAAGCAGTGCCAGTATGAAGTATCGGCCGCAGAGGCCATGTTCCGGCGCGCGCGCGTGCCGTACATGGACACCGGGGAGATGTCCATCGAGGAGATCGCCACCACCATACTCCACCGGGCGAATCTACGCCGCGACGTCCTGTAAATAGATAAAACAATGGGGACGGAGTTAATTCCGTCCCCATTCTCCCGCCACGGAATTCAATTCCGTTCTCATTCTACGGCAGTGGAGTTCGATTCCCTCCCGATGTCCACCCCGAACACTGCCCGCCTCCGTTTTCCCTAAAAGCGCGGCAGCACGCGGAACAACAAGGCCTTGAGATAACGGGTCTCCGGCACCGCCGGCAATACCGGGTGATCCGCAGGCTGGCCGCCGTCATACACAAGGGCGATGTGTCGATCGACGTGGCGCGCCGCGCGGCCGACGGTATCCAGCAGCGCCTCGCGGGAGAAGTGATACGAGCAGGAACAGGTCATCAATAAGCCGTCTCGCGCGAGCACCCGAAGCGCTGCTTGGTTCAAGCGCCGGTAGGCATTGCCACCGGAGTGTGCGTCTTTTTTGGTTTTCACGAAAGCCGGGGGATCCAGCACCGCGATGTCGAACCGTTGTCCGTCTTCACGCAACTCCTCTAATGCCGAAAACGCGTCCATGCGCAGTGCCCGTACGACGTGTGCGACACCATTCAGCTTTGCGTTCGCGGAGATACGCTGGACCGTGTGCGCCGAGCTGTCCACGCACACGACCCGCTCGGCGCCGTGCACCGCCGCCTGGATACCCCAGGCACCGGTGTAGCAGAACAGGTCGAGGACCCGGGCGCCCCGCACGGCTGACAGTAGGTGAGCGCGATTGCTGCGCTGGTCGTAATACCACCCGGTCTTCTGGCCCGCGAGCAACGGTACGCCGAACCGGCAGCGGTGCTCTGTGAGTTCGATCTCCTGCGGGACGTGGCCAGCCGCCGTTTCCGTGTATCGCGACAATCCCTCGCACACGCGGATTTCCTGGTCGCAACGGAACAGTACACCAACCGGTCTGATTGCTTTTCCCAAGGCGCGGAGGACTGCTTCGCGCTGCGCCTCCATGCCGGCAGTGGTGATTTGTACGACGCATACATCGCCGTAGCGGTCGACAACCAGACCCGGCAAGCCGTCGCTTTCCCCGAATACGGCGCGATAATACGGCTCGCCAAAACAGCGATCGCGCAGGGCCAGGGCCACTTTCAAGCGGTGTGCGATCAAAGAGCCACAAAACGGATGGTCCCGGTTTCGGCTCACCACGCGCGCGATGATCGTCGACTTGGGGTTCGCGTACCCGCTCCCCAGCCAACGCCCTCGATGGCTAAAGACATCCACCGTCTGCCCGGGATCGAGATCAGCGAGGCGTGTCTTGCGGGTATCGATTTCGTCCCGGTAGACCCAGGCATGCCCCCGCGCTACCCGCTTGTCTGCGTGTTTTTTGAGATGGATCTGCGCCCCGGTGTTCGGCCTCATGAGTGGTGTCCGGAAAATTTGTGATACGGAAAACCTTGACCAGCGGTGTATACTTTGTCAACGGTCTGTCCGTTGGACCTGCGCTGGAAAACCTTCCTCGGTGACTTTGCAATGCCGATTTACGAGTACTACTGCCGCGACTGCCACACGATCTACAATTTTTTTTCCCGCCGCGTAAATACGGAAAAGATCCCGGCATGCCCGAAATGCGGCCGTGCACAGCTTGCGCGTCAAGTATCGTTGTTTGCGTTGTCCAAAGGCCGCAAGGAGGAGGACGCCGAGTCGGATGTTTTCGATAACGTCGACGAGGCGGCCATGGAAAAGGCCATGGCATCCCTGACGCGCGACATGGAGAAAATGGATGACGAGGATCCGCGACAGGCAGCGAGCCTCATGCGGAAGCTGTTCCAGCAGACCGGCTTGCGTATGGGGGCCGGCATGGAGGAGGCGCTCAAGAGAATGGAATCCGGAGAAGACCCGGATCGCATCGAAGAAGAAATGAGCGACGTATTGGAGGACGAGGATCCCTTCGCGGTCAAGCCCAAACCGTCGTTGGCGGACTTGAAACGCCGGTATCTACCGCCCAAAATCGACGAAACGCTATACGACTTGTAGTTAAGAGCGCAATCGCATTGTCGGGCAAAGAGGCGCGGTAGCGGTGGGGGCCGCCGCGCGGTGAGTCGCCTGCGTCGTCAGCGCAATGTGACCAGATCGAGCAGCCGATCGATGACCGATCGGGTCCGTGGTGGAAACGCGAAATCGGCCAATTCGATGACGTAGCTTTCGGTGCGGTTCGGTTCGGTCAGGCCTTTCGCCACCGAAGCTTTGTCCCGCAACACTACACCCCCGACCAGCGTGCTAGGAAGGTCTTCGTGATAGCCCATGCTTGAAAAATCCGTTCGCGAAGTGACTTCTTGAAAGAGTAGGCGAAATTCCTGAATTCGCCAGGTTTTTGTCGCAGGGGCGGCTCCCTGCCGGCACGTATTGTATAATCCGGCGCCTTTCGTTGCACGTCCCTGACTGATGAAGGAATTTACCGACGAAGTCCGCCGTCGCCGGACGTTCGCCATCATCTCCCATCCCGATGCGGGAAAAACCACGCTGACCGAGCGCCTGCTGCTCTACGGCGGCGCGATCCAGTTGGCGGGTACGGTGAAAGCCCGAAAAGCGTCCCGCTACGCGACCTCGGATTGGATGGAGCTGGAAAAGCAACGCGGTATCTCCGTGACGTCTTCCGTCATGCAGTGCGCGTACGCCGGCCGCATCATCAACCTGCTGGATACCCCCGGCCATGCCGATTTTTCCGAAGACACCTACAGGACTTTGACGGCGGTGGATTCGGCATTGATGGTCATCGATTCAGCCAAGGGCGTCGAGGACCGCACGATCAAGCTGATGGAGGTGTGCCGACTGCGTTCTACGCCCATCATCAGCTTCGTCAACAAGCTCGATCGCGAGGGTCGGGAGCCGATCGAGTTGCTGGACGAAATCGAGTCGGTTCTGAAAATACACTGTGCACCGATGACTTGGCCGATCGGAGCCGGTTCCGGATTCAAGGGGCTGTACCGATTTTATGACGATCGCCTCGTGTTGTTCGGTAAACGCGATGCAGAAGACATCGTCATCGACGGATTGAACGACCCTGCACTGGACGCCGCGCTGGGTCCGGAGGCGACGAGGCTGCGCGAGGATGTGGCACTGGTTCACGGGGCCAGCCATGCGTACGACCGCGATGCATTTTTGCGCGGCGAACAGACTCCGGTTTTCTTTGGTTCGGCGTTGGGAAATCTGGGCGTCGAGGAAATGCTTGATCATTTTGTCGAACACGCGCCGCCCCCGCTGCCGCGAGACTCCACGACGCGAACGGTTGCACCGACGGAGGCGAGATTCACCGGTTTTGTGTTCAAGATCCAAGCCAACATGGACCCCGCGCACCACGACCGCATCGCCTTCGTCCGCATCACGTCCGGGCGGTTTGAGAAAGGGATAAAACTCAAACACGTGCGCACCGACCGTAATCTGACCGTGCACAATGCGATCACTTTCCTGGCCGCTAAACGCGGTCATGCGGAAGAGGCGTTTGCCGGTGATATCATCGGTCTGCACAACCATGGCACGATACAAATCGGGGACACGTTCACCGAGGGTGAATCGCTCAAATTCACCGGGGTTCCGAATTTCGCGCCGGAGTTGTTTCGCAAGGTTCAGCTCAAAGACCCGCTACGTGTCAAGGCGTTGCACAAAGGTGTCGTGCAACTGGGCGAGGAAGGGGCGACCCAGGTGTTTCGCCCGCTTCATAACAACGACATCATCTTGGGTGCGGTGGGAACCTTGCAGTTCGATGTGGTTGCACACCGCCTGCAGCACGAATACGGAGTACAGTGCCGTTTTGAGCCGGTGAACGTCGCCGCCGCGCGCTGGGTGCAGTTCCCGGATCCTCGCACCGAAGAGGAGTTTCGTGACAAGGCCGCGCCTCACCTGGCGATAGACGGGACCGGACACCTGGCTTATATCGCTCCCAACCTGGCCAATCTGAGGCTGGCGGCGGAGCGTTGGCCGGGCGTAAAGTTTCACACGACGCGGGAAAACTAGTACTCTATAATCCGGGACGGGCGGAGGAGTTGTACGGTTTCACGCAAATTTTCGATAGAGGAGATCCCATGGTAAAGCGAACGACGAAAAGAATTCTGATTGGCGCGGTGGGCGGTTTTGTGGCCGCCGGCGGGTGGTCCACGGTGCTCGCAGACGGTAAGGCCGTCTATGAGAGCAGTTGCGCAGCGTGCCATGCCCAGGCTGTGGCCGGCGCCCCTAAATTTGGTGATGCAGCGGCGTGGAAGGATAGAGTCGCCAAGGGTAATGACGCCCTGTACGAAAACGCCATCAAGGGGTTCACCGGCGAAGCCGGCATGATGCCGCCGAAAGGAGGGTTCGCCAACTTGAGCGACGACGAAGTGAAAGCGGCCGTCGATTACATGGTGGAAAGTGCGAAGTAAGGGTTCCGTCTCGGAAGCATTGAAGCGGGGGCCGAAAGGCCCCCGTTTTTGTTTGTGCGTGCGGCGGTGACTCGATTGGAGGACGCCAACATGCGTCGCCACCGTCGGCCACGGTTCGACCGTGGGGTGTGCGGTACGACGTGGGCCGCGAAGTTGACGTCTTCTGCGCTCAATGCAGTTTTATTTTGGGATGCACGGCGCGCCGGAAAACGTTCGCCAGGCTCAGGAAGAAAGCGCGCGTGAATCCGAACAGCGCCACCTGGTGCATCTTGTACAGAGAAAGGTAGACGAGCCGCGCCACATAGCCTTCGATCATGACGCTACCCGCAATCCTTCCCATTAGATTACCAACCGTGCTGTACCGTCCCAAAGAGACCAAAGAGCCGTAGTCGCGATACCGATAGTTCGACAGCGGTTTGTTGTCGAGCCGCCGCATCACCGATTTGACCAGGTGGCTCGCCTGTTGGTGGGCGGCTTGGGCGCGAGGTGGAACCGGCTCGTCGTGGTCCGGCCATGGGCACGCGGCACAGTCTCCGAGGGCGAAGATGCGCTCATCGGTAGTGCTCTGCAGGGTTTGTGTGACCCGGACCTGGTTGGTGGAGTTGGTTTCCAGTCCTTCGATGCGACTCAGAAAATCCGGTCCCTTGATGCCCGCGGCCCACACTTTGATGCCGCACGGAATATAACCGCCGTTACCGGTACGTATGCCGCCCGCATCGATCTCGACCACGCGTTCGCCCGCGATGACTTCGATATTCAGCTTTGCCAGTGCCTGCGTCGTGGCTTCGGACAAGCGCGGCGGTAGAGCCGGTAGTATCCGCTCCGCGCCTTCAATGAGCCGGATTCGAATGTCGCGTCCGGGGTCCACCTGGTCTAGCCCGTAGGCCGCGAACCGATTCGCCACTTCATGCAACTGCGCCGCCAGTTCCACCCCGGTCGCGCCGCCGCCCACGATGGCGACGTGCAACTGTGTCTCGTGCCCTGGGCCGCCGCGCGTGTGAGCGTGCAGGAACGTTTCCAGCAGGTGTTTCTGGAAGCGTTCCGCCTGGACCGTCGTATCCAGAAACAGGCAGTGCTCGGCGACGCCGGGAATGCCGAAGTCGTTGCTGACGCTGCCAACTGCCAGCACCAGCGTATCGTAGCCGAAACGTCGCCGCGGAATGAGTTCCTCCCCCTTCTCGTTGTAGGTCGGCGCGACCAACACTTCCCGGTTGGAGCGGTCTACGCTATCCACGTAGCCGAGGCGAAAGCGAAAATGATGGTGGTGGGCCTGGGCGAGATACTCCAGTTCGTCCTCGTGGGAATCGAGCGTGCCGGCAGCGACTTCGTGGAGCAGCGGTTTCCAAATGTGGGTGCGTGCCGCGTCGATGAGGGTAATTTCGGCGCGTCGCTTCTTCCCCAGGCGGTTGCCCAGCCCGGTGGCCAGTTCGAGACCGCCCGCGCCGCCGCCCACGATTACGATTCGGTGTTTGTCGGTGTTGTGCATGGTTGATGGTACTATCGTCGCTCGGTTGTTAAGCGGATACCGGTATGCGGTCAGTGGGCACAAAGGCGGTTTCAGATCGCGCGGCGCGTGCCGCGTCACGCTCTGTGCGCGGTAATCCTGCACCCGCCACCCGGGCCCCGTTCGGCGCGTACCGAAGTGCACTCGCCCGCTGCGCGAGGTTCTGTGCCTTCTTGCTTGCCACAGCATTGGTTTTATCGCCATGCCGTGCGGATATGCGCGAAGACGTGGCTCGCCTCCTCGAGAACCCCGATGCACCCCCGGGAGTCGTCTTCGAGTTGATCAGTGGCGATCTCTACTTTCTGGCGCAAAGCATGCCCAAGATTCGTGAACTTAGCAAACGTCTGCGCGAGCGCTTCCCGGGTCTCGATATTGCTGTGGTCAGCCATGGCGTCGAGGAGTTTTCCCTGACGCGCGCTAGGCAGCGGGAATTCCCCGAATTGCACGACGCTGTGCGCTCGCTGTCGCGCGACCAGAATATCCCGGTACACGTGTGCGGAACCCACGCCAGTTGGCGAAACGTGACGGCGGAAGCGTTTCCGGAATACGTTGACGTCGCCCCGGTAGGCCCCGCACAAATCCGTGCCTATCAGGAGCTCGGCTACGAACTGGTGGTGATTAGCCCCGGGGAGTCCTGAGTGTGTCCGGCGATTGGCGCCCTGCGTGCCCACGCGCAGGCGCGGCGCGCGGCAGGTCCGTGTGGGCGCTACGCCCCGAGCCCGTCCGGCCGGCTGCACCTGGGCAATGCCCGCACCGCGTTGGTGGCGTGGCTGCAGTCGAGGCTCTGCGGTGGCCGCTTCATTCTGCGCATGGAGGATCTGGATCGGCCGCGGGTGCGGTCCGACGCGGCGCGCGGGATCATCGACGACCTGCGCTGGCTCGGTCTGGACTGGGATGAGGGGCCGGACTGTGGTGGTCCCGACGTCCCCTACGCGCAGTCGCAACGTACCTCGATGTACGGGCAGGCACTGGCGGCATTGCGCGCCCGCCGTGTGGTGTTCGAGTGTTACTGCTCACGTCAGGACATTCGCCGCGCCGCGAGCGCCCCACAGGGGGACGGCGGTACTCCGGCCTATCCGGGCACCTGCCGCCGGTTATCGCCAGCCAATCGCGACCGCAAGCGGCGCACGGGGAATCCCGCCTGGCGTTTCCGGGTCGCCTCGAAACCAACCGGTTTCGTCGACCGTGTGTATGGCGTGGTCGCCGAGAATCTTGCCGAGAGCGTCGGCGATTTCGTGGTCCGTCGCGGCGACGGCATATTCGCCTATCAACTGGCGACCGCGGTGGACGACGCGGTAATGGGTGTGTCGACGGTGGTGCGGGGTGCGGACCTGCTGGCGTCCACCGTGCGTCAGGTCGCGTTGCTGCACGCACTCGAGTTGCCGGTTCCCGACTATTGGCACGTGTCGCTGTTGTGCGACGCCACGGGAAAGCGGATGGCCAAACGGGACGGGTCGGACTCCATCGCGGCGTTTCGTGACGCCGGCGGTAGCCCGACGCAGTTGGTCGGGCAGTTGGCGGCGAGCTTGAGTCTGATACCGGTCAACGAACCGATTACGCCGCGGGCGCTGCTCGCGGATCTCGACTTGGCCGCGCTGCGCCAGCGCCTGATCGCGGCGCGAAACACGACGACGCTTAGTTCGGTGTCAGCGACACGGGTATGGTGACAAATCCGCGCAGCGCCCGGTACAGATAGTCGACGTCCGCGGACCCGCACAGCTCGCGAATCGAATGCATGGCGAACTGCGGTATCCCCACGTCCAGAGTTCGCACACCGAGTTCACCGGCCGTAAGGGGGCCGATGGTGCTGCCGCACGCCAGGTCGCTGCGCATCACGAATGTCTGTACCGGCACACCCAGGCGTTTGCAGAAGTAGCGAAACACGCCACTGGTTTCGCTGTTCGAGGCGTAGCGCTGGTTCGCATTGATCTTGATAACCGGTCCAGCGTTGAGAAGCGGTCCATGGTTCTTGTCGTGGCGGTCTTCGAAATTCGGATGTATGCCGTGCGCATTGTCTACGGAAATCAACATTGATCGGTCCATCGCGCGGAGAAACGTCTCTCGCGAACCGCAGATTCTCTCCAATACGCTTTTTAGAAACGTCCCCTGTGCGCCGCTGGCGGACATGCTGCCCACTTCCTCGTGATCGTTGCAGATCAACAAGGCGGGCCGCTCCGGGGATTCGTCCAACAGGCTGCGCAACCCGATGTAGCAGCTCACCAGATTGTCAAGCCGGGCGCCGGTGATGAATTCTCGATTGAGACCGATCCGCGCCGCCGGCTGCGTATCGTATAAGCACAGTTCGTAATCCGAGATCTCGTCGGCGCCGCAGTCGTGATACTGTTCGTTCAATCGCTTGACAAGGAGGTTGCGAAAGGATTGAGGGCCGTCTGCGGCGATCACGGCGGGCAGCTCTTTCTGTTCGTTGACTGATCGATTCTGGTTGGCTTCTCGATCCAGATGAATGGCGAGGCTCGGAATGACCGCTACCGGCCGCTTGAAGTCGATCAGTGTGCTGGTCAGCGAGCCGGACGCATTCGGGTAGGTGACCCGGCCGGCGATGGAGAGATCGCGATCGAACCAGGGATTCAAAAGCGCGCCGCCGTACACTTCCACACCGAGCTGCAGATATCCGTGCTTTGTGAGCTCCGGTTCGGGTTTGATTTTCAGACACGGGCTATCGGTGTGCGCGCCGATCATCCGCATGCCGTCGGTCAGCAAGTCCCCGTGCAGGCCGAAAGCGATCAGCGATGAGCCATTACGCACCGTGTAGTACCGTCCGCCAGTTTCGAGTTCCCAGCGGTCCGCCTCGCGCAACCGCTCGAATCCGCTTGCATCGAGCTCGCTCGCCATGTTGGCCACCGCGTGAAACGGCGTCGGGGACCGACGCAGAAATTCCAATAATTCGTCGATGATGTCGGTGTCGGGCATAGCGATTTCGGCTCGCAAACGTCGAGCGGCGCAGTATAACGCTTCAAAGCCCGCGTTCGGGAATCGAGCGCTGTGCCTCCGTTGCATGCGTGTGGCCAAATGAGTACTTTAAACGTCGCTTCGACGTAGCGTGAGATACCGACCCACGCAAGGACCGTCTCGCCATGAAAGTGTTCTACTGCGACCAGTTCGTGTTGCCGCTGCCACCGATGCACCGTTTCCCGATGGACAAGTACCGGCGACTGCGTAACCGCATCGCGAGCATGAACCATGGTCAGTTTAGCTTGCGGGTCCCGGCGCCGGCGCAGACGGCGCAGTTGGCTCTGGCTCACTGCGAAGGTTATATCGCGCGGGTAATCGGCGGCCAACTCGGCGCCAAGGAGCTGCGCGCGCTGGGATTTCCCTGGTCCGAGCAGTTGGTGGAACGGGCGCGGCGTTCCGTGGGCGCCACCATTGAAGCGTGTCGCGCGGCTTTGGCGGAAGGCGCCGCCGCGAGCCTCGCCGGCGGTACCCATCACGCATTTCGCGATCGGCCGCAGGGTTTCTGCGTTTTCAACGATGCCGCGGTGGCGCTGCGGACCATGCAGCGGGAAGGCCGGCTCTCGCAGGCAATGATCATCGACTGTGACGTGCATCAGGGGAACGGATCGGCGGCTATTTTCGATCACGACTCCAGCGTGTATACGTTTTCCATCCACGGGGCACGGAACTTCCCGTATCGAAAGGAACACAGCGATCTCGATGTGGCCCTGCCCGACGGCACCGAGGACACGGAATATCTGACAGCACTTAAGCGCGGTTTGCGTCAAGCGTTCCGGCAGTCGCGTCCGGAACTCGCGATCTACGTCGCTGGGGCCGACCCTTACTGCGGCGATCGTTGGGGCCGCATGTCGGTCAGTAAGGCCGGGCTCGCGGCGCGCGACCGCATGGTGTACCGTTACTGCCGGCGCGCGAGGGTCCCGGTGGTGGTCGTGATGGCCGGAGGCTACGCTCCGGATGTCGACGACATCGTCGATATCCATGCCGCCAGCGTGCATCTCGCCCACGAATTTTGCTTCAATGGAAGAACCAGTAGCTGATCAGGATGGCGGTGACGATGCCGGCGAAGTCTGCCGCTAAACCGCAGGCCACCGCGTGTCTGGCTTTGCGAATCCCAACGCTGCCGAAATACACCGCCAGCACGTAGAACGTGGTTTCGGTACTGCCCTGGATCACCGCCGCAACCGTGGCCGGGAATGAATCCGCGCCGTAATGATTCATGGTTTCGAGCATCATCGCGCGCGCACCGCTGCCGCTCAACGGTTTCATCAGGGCGGTCGGAATCGCGGCGACGAAGTCCGTGTTCACTCCCGCCGCGTCGAAAACGAAACGAACGGCATCGAGCAACAAGTCCAACACGCCGCTTGCGCGCAGCACCCCGATCGCCACGAGCATGGCGACCAGGTAGGGGATCAGCTTCACGCACACCTCGAAACCGGTTTTCGCGCCCTCGATAAATGCCTCGTAGACGTCGACGTTGTTTCGCCAGCCGGCGACCAGAAACGCAATGATGACGGCGAACAACATCAGGTTGCCGAACAAACCCGACTGGGCCTGCAGTTCATCAGCGGATAGGCCACCGAAGTAGGTGATGAGCGCGGCCAGCAGCGTGGCGAAACCCAGGGAGTAGGCCAGTACGACGCGATCCAGAAGCCGCAACCGCTGCAGCCAGGCGACCGCGAGCAATCCAGTCAGTGTAGAGGCGGTAGTGGCAAGCAGTATGGGGACGAAAACCGCGGTGGGGTCCGCGGAACCCTGCTGCGCGCGGTACAAGAATATGGTAACGGGAAGCAGAGTCACGGAAGAGGTGTTCAGCACGAGAAACAGAATTTGTGCGTTGGTGGCGATATCCGGGGTCGGGTTGAGCCGTTGTAGGTCTTCCATGGCTTTGAGCCCCATCGGGGTTGCCGCATTGTCCAGACCGAGCATGTTGGCGGCGAGGTTCAGGGTCACGGATCCGGCGGCGGGATGGCCGGCCGGCACTTCGGGCATCAGGCGGCGGAACAAGGGGGCCAGTCCCCGCGCCAGGACGTCGATGAGGCCGGCCAATTCGGCGATACGAAAGAAGCCGAGCCACAGACACAGGACTCCCACGAGTCCGATCGCGATCTCCACGGCGAGCTTCGCCATATCGAAGGTGGCGCCGATCATGTCGCCGAACACTGCGCCGTTGCCCAGTACCAGCCACTGGTATCCCGCGGCCACAAAGGCGGTCATGAAAAATCCGAACCAAAGTCGCGAAAGCATGCGGTCAGTTGGAAAATCGGCGCAGTTACGCAGCGCTAAGGAAGATGGGCTCTCGTGAGCCGGTTGTTTTTCCGCCCGGTCCTTAAGGGCTTACGTTTCATCGTATACTGTTTGGCGCCGATTATGAACGGGGCCCACAGCCGCGGATGGCGCAAGGCGGCGGGTCTTGATTGTCCGCCCGATGCCCACATAACCGAATTATGGCCAAAGACAAACCGTTATCGAACCGCTCGACGCGCACCGAGGTGAGCGCATTCCTGGAGAAGGTCGCGGCCACACCGAGGCGCCAGTCGGTGGGGCGCGGTGGACGTCTGATCTTTGCCCTGGACGCCACCGCCAGCCGCCAACCGACCTGGGATCAGGCGAGCGAGATCCAGGCGGCCATGTTCTCGGAGACGACGGCGCTGGGTGGTTTGGAAGTGCAGCTGTGTTTCTACCGCGGGTATCGGGAGTTCAATCACAGTCCGTGGTACACCGAGCCCGATGCCCTGTTGCAGCGCATGACTTCGGTGTTCTGTCTCGGTGGCCTCACGCAGATCGGGCGCGTCTTGCGTCACACGATCCACGAGACCCGGGAAACCCCGGTGGATGCCCTGGTGTTCATCGGCGACTGCATGGAAGAGAGCGTGGATGAGTTGTGCGAGCTGGCCGGGAAAATGGCGATCCGCGGTGTGCCCGCTTTCCTGTTCCACGAGGGTCGGGATCCGCGCGCGGCGCTCGCCTTCGACCAGATCGCACGGCTCACGGGCGGGGCGTGCTGCCCGTTCGACGCCAGCAGTCCCAAGCAGCTCAAAGAGCTGTTGAGTGCGGTGGCAGTGTACGCGGCCGGCGGGCGCAAGGCGCTTGCCGATTTCAGCACCGGCAAGTCGGACCTGGTGCGCAAACTGACCCACCAACTGGGCCGGGGTTGAGTGTTGGCCCGACTGTTGCTCCTGCTTGCCGCCGTGATCGGCGCGATTCTGGTAGTAAACTGGCTGCTTAAGGAGGATCCAAAGAAAGTCGCCGCGGTACTGCGCAAGAGTTTCTTGTGGATAGCGATCGGTGGTTTGGTGCTGCTCGCGGTCACCGGCCGGCTCCACTGGCTGTTCGCGCTCCTCGCCGCGATGGTGCCGCTAGCCGGTAGAGTGTTGTCTCTGCTCAGGTTCGTACCGCTCGTCAGTCAGTTGTACACGCTGTATCAGAATGCCCAGGCGCAGCGCTCTCGAGGCGCGAACCCGTATAGCAGTGGGGCGTCGCAGGTCGAGACCCGCTTCCTGCGCATGCATCTGGACCACGAGAGCGGCGATATGGATGGTGAAATTCTGGAAGGGAATCACGCCGGGAAGAGGCTTAGCAATCTGTCGCAGGGTGAGCTGGCCGAGTTGCTGCGCGCCTATCGCGAATCGGATCGGGAATCGGCGGCGTTGCTCGAAGCGTATCTCACCCGTACTTACGAGGAGGACGACTGGGAGGCGGACCCCGAGGCGGGTTCCGCGTCGGCCGGACCTATGACGACGGACGAAGCGCGCGAGATTCTGGGCGTTACGGCCGACGCGAGTGCGCAGGACATCATCACCGCGCACCGCCGGTTGATGCAGAAAATGCACCCTGACCGCGGCGGATCGAACTATCTGGCGGCCAAAATCAATCAGGCCAAGGATGTGCTTCTGGGGACGTGACGGCTGCCGCACTTTCCACCGCATACGCGGTCCTAGGTGTAGGTCCCGGCGATCGGGTACCAAGGACCACCGACCATGATTGATGGCAATCGGCGAAAATTGATGACCTGGCTCGGGGTGTTGTTGGCCACACCGGCGTTGGCGCGTCCGCTGGTGTCGACGCCGCCGCAGACTGCGGGTCCGTTTTACCCCGACCAGCCGCCACTCGACGACGACGCGGACCTGACCCGGGTGGTGGGTCGTGACGGGGTGGCGCAGGGTGACATTACGGATCTGTCAGGGCGAATACTGGATACCGACGGGCGACCAATGCGAGGCGCGCGGGTCGAGCTCTGGCAATGTGACGCCACCGGCCGCTATCACCACCCGCGGGATCGAGGCGCGAATATCGATCTCAACTTTCAGGGCTTTGGCCGCACGTTCTGCGATGACGGCGGACACTATCGTTTTCGAACGATTCGGCCGGTCCCGTATCCGGGACGCACGCCGCACATTCACATGGCGGTATTCCGCGACGGCGCGCCGCCGTTGGTGACACAGCTCTACGTCGAGGGCGAACCGCGAAACGCCGGAGATTTTATTTTCAATCGAATACCGAGCGAACGCCGGCACCTGGTCGTTGCGAAGTTTCTGCCGGCACCGACCGGCGGTGCACAGCTTGAGGCGAACTTCGATATCGTAGTGGCGGCGGAAGGCGGAACCCCGCGCGCCTAGGAGTCAGACAATCGGGTTACGCAGCCGGCCGATTCCCTCGACTTCGCATTCGACGACGTCCCCGCGCGTCAAGAACTCCGGCGGTTGGCGTGCGAACCCAACGCCGCTCGGTGTCCCGGTGGCGATCACGTCGCCGGACTCGAGCGTCCGGCCTGCGGACAGCGTGGTGATGATGCTGCGCAGGTCAAAGATCTGATGACGCGTATTGGAATCTTGCTTTAACTCCCCGTTCACCCAGCACTTCAGATTCAGATTCTGTGGATCGCCGATCTCGTCGGCGGTAACGATCACTGGTCCCATGGGGCAGGTGTCGTCGAGACTCTTACCCAAAAAATACTGTTTGTGGCGGAACTGCAGGTCGCGAGCTGACAGGTCGTTGATCACCGTGTAACCAAATACGTGATCCAGCGCGGCATCTTTGGAAATTCCTTTCCCGCCACTGCCGATGATCACGCCCAGCTCCGCTTCCCAGTCGAGTTCAGCGGTGACCGCCGGGTCGTGGTGCACCTCGGACTCGGGTCCGGTGACGCTGGACACGGACTTGGTAAATACAATGGGATACTGTGGCGGTTTGATGTCACGTTTGATGGCCGCGGCGGTCTCGGCCGCGTGGTCGGCGTAGTTCCAGCCGAGGCACATGATGTTCTGGCGCGGCCGTGGTATGGGCGCCAGGATCGTGACCTGTGTGCGATCGACACGGGTCGCGTCGCCGAAGCCCGGCAGCGCTTGCGCGAGTTCCTGCCAGCATGCGCTGCCGGCGTCGATGAAGCAGAGCGTGTCGCGATAAGAGGGCGCATCGAACGCCGGATCGAGCGCCGGTATGTGCAGATCTGCGCCGGACTCAACGAACAAATGCGCTGCTTGCCGATAGATGCAGGTGCCGATACGCATGCTCGCTATCCTAACAGCTTACCGGTGTGAAACCCTACGTAATGTGTCGGACTCCGGTTGGGTACAACCGTTGCGGGACGCATTAACGCCGAACGCGGTGCGAACGCGCCATCGACAAGCGGTACACCAGCGGGATGACTAGCAAGCCGAGTACCGTTGAGAAAGCCAACCCCCAAACGATCGAAGTCGCCACCGGTCCCCAGAGGAGCGATTTACCGCCGAGACCCGTGGCCAGCGAAAAGAGCCCTGCAATCGTCGTAAACGTGGTGATGAGAATCGGTACCACGCGCCGCCGCGCCGCGTAGATGGTTGCGTGGAGCACCGACATGCCTTGTGCCAATCGATCGTTGGCCGCTGAGATCAGGACGATGGCGGAGTTCACCGCAATTCCCGCGAGCGCCACCACCCCGTAGATCGTGAACAGACTCACCGGGTTGCGGCTCACCAGTAAACCCAGGGTGACGCCGATGAACGCCAGCGGAATCGAAAGCAGAATCATGAATGGTTGAAAGTAACTGTGAAACTGCGTGCCTAGGATCAAGTAGATCAATCCGAGTCCCAGGAGCGCCAGGACGCCTATCGCCGCCAGGCTCTCCCAGATGTCATCCAGCTCGCCGGAAAAATCGAGCGCGATGTCCGGGTAGCGGGCACGGATCTTGTCCCATTCCGCGAGCACCATTGCATTGGCCGCCACGGTGTCGGTCTGAGTAGTGTCGATCTCGGCTTCCACCGTGATGGCACGCCGGAAATTGTAATGCCGGACGTTGGCCGGGCCCCGCGACCGCGCTGTGGTCACGAGTTGCCTCAGCGGGGTATTGGTCCCGTCCGCATTGGGCAGCGTGAACCTCAAGATCGTGTCGATGGATGACAGCGTAAGGGGTTTGGCGCGCACGCGCAGCTCCAGTTCCTCGCCGCGATCCTGCATGCTGGCGACGATCTCGCCGTCGACCAATAACCGCACGGTACGAGCGATGTCGTTCGGTGCGATACCGGCGCGGCGCGCGGCGTCGGTGTCGACCCTGAGCGAGAATTCGCGCTGACCCAGGGGAGCGTCGTCGGTGATGTCCCGGATCACCGGATTGCGCGCCATGATGTCCTTCAGATCCTCAGCAGCACGCCGGATTTCATCAAGGCGCTCGCCGCGGACTTTGATGCTGATCGGTTTGCTGCGCGGCGGCCCGCCCTTCAAGGGCAGAAACGCCACCCGGGTGGGCCCGACGATGGCGGTCAGGTCGGGACGCATCGACTCGATGATCGCGTCCACCGAGCGCTGCCCGTCGCGTTGCGGGTTCAGCGAGACCAGCACCTGCCCGTAATGATCGCCGAACAAGGGCTCGGTTTCGGTAAAGAACTGTCCCGCGTAACTCACAATCGAGCGCAGTTCGTCGCCTTCCACATGGCGTCGGGCGAGGCGTTCCACTTCGACGACCTGATTCATGGTGGTGTCGAGCGGGGTTCCCGGCGGCATGTGTACGTCGATATAGAAGATCCGCATCGGATCCGACGCAAAGAAATCAAAGCGGATGAATCCGGACGTTGCTGCACCAATGGAACCGGCGAGCAACAGCGCGATCACGGCCAACGTCGTTTTTGGGTAACGCATGATGCGGATTAGGATACGGGTGTAGCGGAGCCGAATGGCGTGCAGGGCGCGTACCCGCAGGCGCTGGACGCGCGAAGGACGATCGAACTTCACGTCGGCGGCGATGATGTGCGCCGGTAGCATCCAGAACGCCTCGATCAGACTGATGGCAAGCGCAGTTACTACAACGAGCGGAATCACGAGCATGAACTTACCGAGGATACCGGGCAGCAGCATCAGCGGCAGGAACGCGGACATCGTCGTCAGCACGGCGGTAGTGACCGGCGCGGCTACTTCGCGAAGCGCGTCCAGCGTGGCCCCCAACGCCTGGGCGCCACGCTGTAAGCGATAATAGATTGCTTCAACCACCACTACCACGTCATCGACGAGCATACCGAGGCTGATGACCACCCCGAGCAGTACACTGACATTGAGTGTCTGACCGAACTCGCGCAAGAGCCAGAACGTTCCGGCCAGGATGAAGGGAATTCCGATACAGGTCAGAATGGCAATACGCGTGCCGACAAAAAGCCAAGTCACTGCCAGTACGAGCGTCAGCCCCAGCAGGGCGTTGGTCTGCATGATGCGCAGCGCGTCGCGGGTGATCTGAGTCTGATCGTCGGCGAGTACCAGGCGCACGCCGGAATCGGCCAGTTGCGTGTTGCGGGTGTCTACGTAGCCGCGCACGCGGTCCACGACTTCCAGGATGTTCGCCGAGCCTTTCTTTGTTACCGCTAGGAGCACCGCGGGATTGCCTTGGTAACGCACCAGTTGCTTGGGCTTCTCACGACCGCGGCGTACGTCGGCCAGGGTACCCAGCAACACCTCGCCTTCGGCGGTCAGCACCGGCAAGCCGGCCAAATACCCGGGGTCGCGTTCGGTGCCGACCAGCCGTACCAGCCAGGTTTCGCCGGTCACATTGGCGCTGCCCGCGGACACGTCCCGGTAATGGCGCACGATGGTGTCGGCGAGCGAAATAGGGCTGACGCCGAGACGCTGCAACTGATCCGGCTCGAATAAGACCTGCAACTCCGGTTCGCTGAGCGCAGTATCCATAATGCGATCGACGCCCGGTAAGCGTTCGATTTCCTTTTTTGCGATCTCCGCCTGCAAGCGCAGCTCCTCGTTGTCGGCAAGGCCGGTGACCAGCACGGTGGCGGTGGGAAAAGCGTTCGCGCTGGTCACTTCGAAAATTACCGGATCCTCGCTGTCGTCGGGAAGCTCGCGCTCCTTGTTCTGGATCTCACGGCGTAGGTCGGCGACACGCTTATCGAACAGGCGATCGCCGATGTCTTCGAATCGAACGAGGATGCTGGAGACGCCTTCCCGGCTGTTGCTCGACACAAACTTGATATCCGAAACATTGCGGATCGCTTCTTCAAGTGGATCCGTCACCCGCTCCTCTATGTCGGTTGCGGTAGCTCCGGGCATCGCGGTCGTGATATTGATCCAGTTGAAATTGATGGTCGGATCCTGCTGTCTGGGCAACAGCAGATACGACGCAGTGCCGACCAGTAGGACCAGGCCGAACAATAGATTTGCCAGGACGTGATTTTTTAAAACGCGCTCGAACACCGGCGGTTTCAGTCGGCCACGATCACGGCCTCGCCGTCGCGCAACCGCTGGCGTCCGTCGGTGACAATCAGTGTATCTTTCGCGAGGTTCGTAGCCGCGGGTCGCCCCTCCAGGGCGCCGGGTATCGGGACGAAGCGGGCGACCCCTTCGGTGACCACGAAAACGCCCAATCGATCGCCGCGCTGGACCAGAAGATCGGGGCGTACGCCTGGACGACTGCCACGCCAGCTAAGGCGGCCGGCGCCACCCACGGGCGGGCGCGAATCGGTAAAGACGAGCCGCGCCTGCTGGGTGTGACTCGCGTCGATAACGGGGGCCACTTTGCGTAACCGCACCGGGAAACGCGTGCCCTCGAACACGAACTCGGGGCTTAGTGCTTGAACTAGGCTTTCAACTTCGCTCGGGACGATACGGGCATCGGCCTCGACGGCTTCGAGATCGACGATCTTCAACAAAGGCGTCCCCACGCGCGCCAAATCGCCGAGTCCACTCAGCTTGTCAGTGACCGCAGCGCGGTAAGGGCTGACGATCGCGCAACGGCTTACCTGGGTCTCGGCGCCGGTTACGGTCGCACGCTGCGCGGCCACTTCGGCGCTCACGGCTTCGAGTTCGGTGCGGCGCTGGTCGAGAATTTCCTCGGAAATATTCTTGCTGCGTGCCAGGGTCTTGGCGCGTTCCAGTTGCTGGTGTGCCAATCGCTCACGCGCCAGCAGCGCGCGCAAATCCCCTTGCGCACGGGTCAGGGCCAGGTCGTAGTCGCGGCAATCGAGCCGCACCAGAGTGGCTCCGTGGGGCACGATGTCGCCTTCCAGCACGGTGATATCCACCACGCGTGCCGCGAGTTCGGCGCTGATTTGCGTTTCGTTGAGACTCACCACGATCGCGGGCGCCGAATACTGGATCGGTACCTCGAGCGCCGCCAACGGTTGCGCACGCACGCGCACCGGATCAGCGTGTAGCGGGCCGAAGAAGGTGAGAAGGACAAGCAGTCCGGCGACGATGGGCGCGCGCCGCCGGACCGGTTCAACGTGACTCGTCATCCACTTCAGCATAACCGTGTGTACGTGAAGACCGTGTCTCCGCGGCGTAGTATTCCTCGGGAAATTCGTCGTCGGCGGGCCGCCAGCGGCGTTTCGCAAGGTCCACGCGACCGGCCACCACCGGCACGCCCTCGCGCCGCAACCGCTCGACCTGGGTATCGCGGTGGGGGCTTGTGGGCGGCAGAGCGATCACACCCTTGGCGCTGATCACGCGATGCCAGGGCAACGGCATGGGCGCGCACCTGAGTGCGTAAGCGACCACGCGGGCATGCCGGGGCGCGCCGGCGAGCGCCGCCACCTGGCCGTAGGTGGCGACACGGCCGCTTGGGATTGCACGCACTACCGACCAGATCCGTGCATACAGGGAATTGCCGTTGGACTGTTCCATCGTTTGAACCAAATTGGTGCGCGATGCGTGTTGCGCACTGCAATTGTGCGTGAATCGGCGAGCAATCGCGACCGAACCGTACGCGATGTCCCGGTTTTTTCTCAAGATGTCCAGTTTGGCACGATTAGTGCTTTGGTGGTGCCGGTAACGATAAATTTCACGGGGTAGATCGCTATGGATGCTCTGAAGGAACTCAGCTACGCGCTGGATACGTTTTACTTTCTCATGTCCGGGGCACTGGTCATGTGGATGGCGGCCGGATTTTCGATGCTTGAGGCCGGCCTGGTACGCGCCAAACACACCACTGAAATACTCACCAAAAACGTCGCCCTGTACAGTATCGCCTGCGTCATGTATCTGTTGTGCGGCTATCAGATCATGTACGGCGAATCGGCCAGCAGCATCATCCCCGGATTCGGTTTTTTGATCCAGGCGGACAACACCGTCGAAGCGGTCACCGCCGGAGGCGAAGATGCGCCTTACTACTCGGTAATGGCGGACTTTTTCTTTCAGGTGGTGTTCGTCGCCACCGCCATGTCCATCGTCTCCGGCGCGGTCGCGGAACGCATGAAGTTGTGGACGTTTCTGCTGTTTGCGGTGGTGATGACGGCGTTCATCTATCCCGTCCAGGGATATTGGAAGTGGGGCGGCGGTTTCCTCGATGAACTGGGTTTTCTCGATTTTGCCGGCTCCGGCGTGGTCCACTTGATGGGAGCGATGGCAGCGTTTAGCGCGGTCCTTCTGCTCGGGCCGCGCCTGGGCAAGTACGGACCCAAGGGTGAGGTGCGGGCGATTCCCGGCGCCAATATGCCGCTTGCCGCACTCGGTACGTTCATTCTGTGGCTCGGATGGTTCGGTTTCAACGGGGGCTCCGAGCTCAAGATCTCCGATGTTGGCGAGGCCAATGCGGTAGCTCAGGTTTTCGTGAATACCAATACCGCCGCCGCCGGCGGTGTGATCGCGGCGCTAATCTCCGCACGTATGCTGTTTGGTAAGGCCGACCTCACATTCGTTTTGAATGGCGCGATCGCGGGGTTGGTCGCCATCACCGCGGAGCCCCTTACGCCCAGCCCGCTGCTCGCCACCGGTATCGGCGGCGTCGGCGGTATGCTCGTCGTGCTCTCAGTGGTGGCGCTGGAAAAACTCGGTGTCGACGATCCGGTGGGTGCGATCTCGGCGCACGGTACCGCCGGTATGTGGGGCTTGCTGGCGGTACCGCTGTCCAACCCGGATGCTTCGTTCGCGGTGCAGGCGGCGGGTCTGCTCACGATCGCCGGATGGGGCTTCGTTGCCAGTTGGATCACTTGGTCACTCCTAAAGATTATCCTCGGTATACGCGTGACCGAGGAGGAGGAATTAGCTGGCCTGGACGCGGCCGAGTGCGGCGTTCACGCCTATCCGGAATTCGTCGACATCGAAACCGCGCCTGGACGCGGCCCATCCGGCGGTGCCTCGCTCGCTGCGCCGGATCGCTACGCATCCACACGGACGGTAACCGCAAGCCAGTAAGTCGATCCGCCTCTACCCCTCGTACCTCGCGCAGCCTTAGGGCGCCCATCGTGGCGCCCTTTTTTCTTTGCCCGGGGCTTTATAGTTTGAGTACGCTTTTTTCATACAGATCCCTGAAGCGGCGGTGCGGGTCGTACCTGTCCTTGAGCGCTTCGTAGGCGTCGCGGTTATACAAGTCCCAAAACTTTTCGCGGCTGTAGTAAGCATCGGAGTACAGCGATTTTATCCCACCGAGAGCCTCGACTTTCGCCTCGACCTTGCGATTGAAGTGGCCGGGTGCATGCTTTTCGCGGCTGCGTACGACATCCCAGAATCCAAAATTGATGTACATCTTGCCGGCCTCCATGGGATAGAGCTTGAAGTCCTGATCGGGATCGTACTTGACGATAGGGCAGATCCATACCGGCCGTATGCCCACTTCGGTAGCGAAGAAACGCAGGAACTCGGGAGCGCCTTCGATGGGAATATCCACGTCCTGAATCACCGATTCAGTGTGAAAACCGAGCGCGCGATTGACGCCAGCCATAACCCGCCACTTCGCATTCCAGCGCATCACTTTGGTGTAAAAGATCGAATTCAGCCGCCTCCTACCGTATAGGCGACGCACTATCGGGTTCTGAGCCAGCAGATTTTTCGAGCACCAGAACCAGTCGGTATCCCAGCGCCACAGATAATCTCGTGTCGTCAGATAATCGGTTTCGCGCGCGCGGATGGACTGGTAGTAGATGTTCTCGAAGGTATAGTCGCTGTGGTACGGGGCGTCATCGGTAAAGGTTCCGACGGTGGCGTACATCTGGTTGGGGCTGAATGCCACGCCGTCGAGAAAATCGACGTCGCGCGCGCCGATTTCCTCGATTTCACGAAAAAAGGCGTCCGGATCGGTGTGCCGGATATGCTGAAGCCGCACGTAGGGTTTGACCGGTATGGTGGCGGCCTTGAGTTTGAGAATGTAGCCGAACGTGCCATAGGAGTTAGGAAGACCGAAGAAGAGGTCACGGTGTTCGTTATCGGGGCGACACAGAAGTACCTCACCGGTGCCAGTGAGGACCTCCATTTCCACGACCGTTTCGTGGACCAGACCGAACTTCACCGAGCTCGACTCGATACCGATGCCGGACACCGCGCCGCCCAGCGTGATGGACTTGAGTTGCGGAACGACGCGGGGCATGGTTCCGCCTGCGAGGGTGGCGTCCACCACGCGCTCGTAGGTCGCCATCCCTTCCACCTCGACCCAGCCGGCGTCGGGGTCGGCCTTAAGCACCTGATCGAAATCGCGTACGTCGAGCCGCACACCGGTTGCCGCCGCCCGGTCGCGAAACAAGTTCGATGTCGATTTCCCGAGCCGCACGCCGCCTTTGGCGGCGCTCGCGAATCGTTGAATGAGGGTTTGCTTCTTCTGTTCGTAGGTGGTCATGGCGATGAATCCGCGTTGCCGCCGATCTCACTATACCGGGTACCGACGGTTGGCGGGGCCTGCCCACCGATCGTCGGGGCACGGATTCGGCGCCCCGGGGCGCGGCTTCAAGGCGCGCACCCCGCGGTTTACCTTGCGCGGACCTCCGGTCCGCCGCGACTGGCCGCGGCAGGGTGATCTGGTCTATCATAAACGCATATGCACAAACGCTTACAGCCGCGCCTGGCATCAGCGGCCACTCTGGGTTTCCTGCTCGCTGTCCCCGTTCTGGCTTGGTCGCCGGTGTGCGAAGCCGCCGCGCGAGCCGGCGACGTCCACGGCGTCGCCATTTCGGCTTCGCGCGACCAGGAGCGCGCCACCGAGCTCATCACGCACTTCATACAGCGGTATCACTACCGAAAACGGATCCTCAACGACGAATTATCGGCGTCGATTTTCGATCGCTATCTGGAATCGCTGGACCCGAATCGCATCTATTTGCTGGCGGACGACGTGCGCGCGTTGTCGCGCTTCAAGTACCAACTGGATGACCGTTTGCGTAAATCGGAGCTGGATCCTGCGTTCTCCATTTTCGCCCTTTTGCGGACGCGCCTCCAGGAGCGCGCGGAGCACGCCGTAAGTTTGCTCGACACCCAATTCGATTTCTCGCGCGCGGAAGACTACACCGTAGATCGCAGTGATGCGCCGTGGGCCCAGAACCAGGCCGAGCTCGACGATATCTGGCGGCGCCGGGTGAAAAACGACGTGTTGAGCCTGCGGCTTGCCGGCAAGGCCGATGACGAAATCAAAGACACACTGGTTTCCCGTTATCGCCGCCTGGCCGTGCGCATTAACCAGTTCGACAGCGACGACGTATACCAGGCGTTCATCAACGCATTTACGTCATCGGTGGAACCCCACACTTCTTATTTCTCGCGACGCGCTTCGGAGAATTTCAAGATCCGCATGAGTCTGTCGCTGGAAGGCATTGGGGCGGCCCTGCAAAACGAGAATGAGCACACGCTGGTGCGACGTATCATCACCGGCGGGCCGGCGGATCTCAGTGGATCCTTGGAAGCGGACGACCGTATTGTCGGCGTGGGCCAGGGCGATGAGGAAATCGTGGATGTGGTCGGTTGGCGTCTCGCGGACGTGGTGGATCTGATTCGTGGTCCCAAAGGCAGTGTCGTACGCCTTGAAGTCCTACCCAAAGGCGTACCGATCGGTGGGCAGACCAAGATCATTTCGCTCGTGCGTAACAAGATCAAGCTTGAAGAACAGGCGGCACAGAAATCGGTAGAGGCCGTTTCCATCCCACAGGGCGCGGTCAGAATCGGGGTCATCCGGGTCCCCACTTTCTATACGGATTTCGAAGCGCGCGAACAAGGTCGTTCCGAGTTCCGCAGCACTTCCCGGGACGTGCGCCGGCTGATCAGGGAGCTGCGCGAAGAGGCCGTCGAGGGGCTGGTTGTCGACCTGCGCGGTAACGGCGGCGGGTCGCTGGCGGAAGCCACCGAGTTAACCGGGCTGTTCATCAAATCCGGTCCCGTCGTGCAGGTGCGGGATTCCACCGGCCGCATCAGCGTAAACGACGATCCCGACCCGCAGATCGCTTATGAAGGCCCACTCGCGGTTCTGGTCGACCGGTCTAGCGCTTCGGCTTCGGAGATCTTTGCCGGTGCCATTCAGGACTATCGCCGCGGGATCGTAGTGGGTGAACCAACCTTCGGCAAGGGCACGGTTCAGAGGTTGTTGGATCTGGATCGGTTCGCGAAGTCGGATAACGGTGGCCTCGGACAACTAAAGTTCACCGTGGCCCAGTTTTTCCGCGTCAACGGAGACAGTACGCAGCACCGTGGCGTGGTTCCGGACATCGTGTTTCCGACCGCCTACGATTCAGCAGAGCAGGGCGAACGGTCACTCGACAACGCGCTGCCATGGGCGGCGGTGAGCCCGCTGCGTTTCGAGATGGGCGCGATGCGGTTTGAAGTGGTCGAGGAAGTGCGCCGACGCCACGACGAGCGTATCGGCCAGGACCCCGGATTCCAGTACTTGATCGCGGAGGCCGAGGCCTTCCGTAAGGCCAGAGAGAAAAAACGCGTCAGCCTGCGGGAAGCCGAGCGGCGTGTGGATTGGGAACACAGTGAGCAGTCACGACTGGAACGATTGAATCAGTATCGCCGATCCCGCGGATTGGATGCGTTGCAGACGAATCCGGAAGAAGACCAGGACCCACCCGAAAACTCGGAAGAGCCCGACATTCTTCTCAAAGAGACGGCGCGCATCCTCGTCGATGCGATCGACATCGCGTCGCGTAAAAGGCGGCTGGTTACCTCACGCCAGAAGTTCTGAGTCCTACCCCAACAGGCGTTGTCGATGGGCGCGGTCGGTCAAACCATCGGTCCAGTTCGCCAGCACCAGTTGAACGCTGGAAATCAGTTTTTCGGTGACTGATTTTCGGGCGCTGTAGGTCACTTCAAATAGGTCGTATTCGTCGCTTGCGGCGAGGAGGAAATCGTCGCTGGTCATGATTTCGTCCACCAGATTCCGCTCCAATGCGCGCACCGCATGCCAGTATTCGCCGGTTGCGACGTCGTCGAGGTTCACATCTGCGCGGTGTTCGGCCACGAAATCCTTGAACAGCTCATGGGTGTCTTCCAATTGATCTCGTAGCTTGGCTCGTTCGGCTTCCGTGTTTCTGCCGAACATGGTGATCGTTCGCTTGAATTCGCCGGCCGTTTCCTGCTCGAATTCGATCCCGTGACGCGCCAGAAGTCCGTGGAAATTGGGCAACTGCGCGAGGACACCGATGGATCCGATCACGGCGAACGGAGCAGCCAGTATGCGGTCCGCAACGCAAGCCATCATGTAGCCACCACTGGCCGCCACCTTGTCTACCGCTACGGTCAGCGGCACCTGCTTTTCGCGCAGGCGCTGCAGTTGCGAAGCCGCCAGTCCGTGCTCATGGACGATACCGCCGGTATTCTCGAGACACAGGAGGACCTCGTCCTGCGGTTGCGCCATGGTCAACACGGCAGTCACTTCTTCGCGCAACGAAGCCACGGCGGTCGCTTTGATGTCCCCGTGGAAATGTAAAACGAACAAGCGCTTGCGCTGGTCTTCCTCGGTACGCTGGCGGGCCCTCGTCTTGGTCGCCGATTTCTGGCGCTTAAGAAATTTCTTGTATTCCTTCTTCGGGAGGGTAGACGCCTTGAGGATGCGGCGCATCGAGTCGAACTTGTCGTTCAAGTTCTTGACCTCGAGCTTTTCCAGCGCCCGGGTTTTTTTCGACAGCGAAAAACCCACGCCTATCACGACCAGAAAAGCGATCAATATGGTTACTGTCTTGGCCAGAAAAAGCCCGTATTGCATGAAAAAGTCGGTCATTGGGTGCTCCGGTACATGCTGTTTGTTTCGACGCATTCGGTCTCGCCGATGAGAGAAAGCAGGTCGAAAAGAGAAGAAATCTGGTTATCCGGCGTGTGCGACCAGTTCCACTTGCTTCCTTGCCGGTTCATCCACACGGTCTTCATGCCGACAGCGGACGCCCCGCGGATGTCCTCCTCCGGATGGTCGCCGACGTGCACAATGCGGTGCGGAGGCAATCCAAGCGTTTCACATGCGGCAAGAAACGGGCGGGGCTGCGGTTTGGCGGCGCCGACCGAACGCGCGCACACCGAATCTACGAAAAACGCGCTGATGCCGATTTCGCGCAGATCGGCATTACCGTTGCTGATGCTCACCATGGGAAAGCGTCCGTGCAGGGCGCGCAGCGCAGGCAGTACGTCCGGGAAGGGTTGCACACAGTTGCGTGCGCGTATGAAAACCGCATACACGTCGTCTACATACCGCGGGGAATAGTCACAGGACAGAAACATGTCTTTGAGCGCCAGCTTGCGAATTTCCGTGACGTCGTGCTGTAAAGACGGATTCCGTTTGGCCGTGCGTTTGCGCAGCCGCCGCATACCCTCCATATCGTAGCGCTGTGTCACGCGCGGGCAGTGTTTCGACAGCCACTCGTATACCTGTTGCTCGGCTTGGTGTATGGTCGGCTTGATCGGCCATAAAGTGTCGTCGAGGTCAAGTGTGATGGCGGCAACCGACTTCATGGGGAACGAATCTTACCAAGATTTAGACAGTCATCGAGTACGATTTCGGGTGTGCATACGAGCACTGATGAATCAGTCCTGGTGCCGCGCGCAGCGCAGCTGGCCGTCACGGTTTGAGTCGCGAATCGGATTTGGCATACTCGGTATCACAAAATCCCAATAACCCCAGGTTGAGCCCGTGAAAGAAAGCGTTCTAAAAGCGGACGAATATTTCGTTACCGAGGAGCCTTATTACGCGCCCCAGGGCAGTGAAATCGATTTGTTTGCAGCGGCGTACCGCAATCAGATACCGGTGTTGCTCAAAGGACCCACCGGGTGCGGAAAAACGCGTTTTATGGAGTACATGGCGTGGAAGCTGAAACGTCCCCTGATCACCGTTTCCTGCCATGACGACCTCACTGCATCCGATCTGGTCGGCCGCTACCTCATCGTCGGGGGTGAAACTTCCTGGGTAGATGGCCCGTTGGCGCACGCGGTTCGTGTGGGCGGTATTTGTTATCTGGATGAAGTCGTAGAAGCGCGCAAAGACACCACCGTTGTGATCCATCCTTTAGCGGACGACCGGCGCGTGCTGCCCGTGGAGAAAACCGGCGAGCTACTCAAGGCACCGCCCGAATTTTCCCTCGCGATTTCCTATAACCCGGGTTATCAGAGCGTGCTTAAGGATTTGAAACAAAGCACGCGTCAGCGTTTCATCGCGATCGAGTTCACTTACCCCCCCGCCGACCTCGAAAAGACCATCGTCATGGCGGAGTCGGGATTGGTGGACGCCGACGCGAGGAAGCTCGTCAAATTTGCGGGTATGACGCGTAATCTGAAGGGCTGCGGCCTCGACGAGGGCGCGAGCACGCGATTGCTGGTGCATGCCGGCAAGTTAATGATGTCCGGAGTCGACGCCAAAGAAGCGTGTCGCGGAGCCGTGGCGGAGGCTTTGACCGATGACCCGGAAATGCTCGCCGCTGTCGACGAACTGAGCGCCTCGCTTTTCTAAGCGCGAATTGCGGTCACTCCCTGCTGGCGATGAAACGCGCGACCATGACGCCGCTCGCGGCATTGCGGCAGTGCGCGACACGGGAGCGAGCGAAATCAGAAACCGCGGTATACATGGTTTCGAGCAGCCATGACAAAAAGGACCGCGGACGCGATACAGTCGAGTGTGGTGTCGCTCACAAAGCGTGAAAACCGGCCCGGATAGCGCCTCATACGGACGGTGTAACTCACTGATTGTGTGAACCTATTCGTCTGTCGTCGGCGGAGTTATGGTGCCGTCGGGGTTTGTCGCGCGTGCTCCACGCGGTAACGCGCACGTGCGCGCGATACCGGTACGCACAGTGTTGGGTGGGTTGCTTGCGCGCAGCGACGTCACCGGTCGTTGCGATGCAGTCACGAATTCATTTTCGCGTTCGGCAAATCTGTCACGGTTCGACTTCTGGAACGATCGATTGAAGATCGACTTTCGATCTTTACGTGTGCGGATGAGTAATCGAATGCGGAGCGGGCGATCAACGATGTTGATATTCGTGTGAGAGATGTTGCGACCTGAAGTAAAAAAGTGCGTGAAAAAACTTGTCGAAATACTCGCTTTTTTCTTGACTTTTGCTGAGTAGTGAATATATTTGGCGCAGACTCTTATTTAAGTGTTTGCTTAACGAGAGTAGAAATAAGAAGCACCGCTAACATTTTTTAATCGTGAAAGCGGGATAACTTAAAGATATTGACTAACTCGTCGACGCAGGGCACCACTTCAACTGGACATGTTTCTCGTCCAGTAAGGCTCTTCACTCCACTCGAAACCCGTCTGTGTTCTCCCGGATATGTGTCTTCGCCGGTAAAACACGCTTCATTCGCGTGCGCAATGTTGCGTCGGGTGACCGGGTGGTCGGCACGTTGATATCAACACTGAGTAGCATTTAACCCTAACTCAGAGGAGATGCGTCATGGCAGCAGCAAAGAAGAGAGCGAAGAAGAAGACAGCGAAGCGGAAAACCGCCAAGAAGAAGACTACGCGTAAGGTAGCGAGAAAGGCCAAAAAGAAGGCGACAAAGAAGAAGGCCAAGAAAGCCAAGAGAAAGGTAGCCAGAAAGGCGAAGAAAAAGGCCGCAAAACGCAAGGCGAAGAAGAAAGCCAAGCGTAAGGTAAAGAAGAAGGCCAAGCGCAAGGTCAAGAAAAAAGCGAAGAAGAAGGCCAAGAAAAAGGCCAAGAAAAAGGCCAAAAGGAAAGCCAAGAAGAAGGCGACGAAGCGTAAAACGGCCAAAAGGAAGACCGCAAAGCGCAAAACAAAAAAAAAATAGGAAGAAGGCGGGGATGATGATTCCCCTGCCTTTCTAGGTCTGTACGGACCGCCAGCCGACCCGGCTGGCGGTCTTTTTTTGGCCATTTCGCGGGGATTTCCCCGCCGCGGCCGTCGTCCCCCAGGCGGCCCCGCGCTCCGACGTGATGCGCGTGCGCCCGGCGGTTCCACCACCGCCGGCCTTGTGGAAACCGACCCCCGCATCCGGCTATCATCCGCCCGTGGGGTGGAATCTCAGTCTGTATCGGACGCCGGACCGTTTGGATTCTGTGCGCAAAAGATTACGACAACCTCGGCGAGTGTCGACACCACGCCACATTCGAATTCCGGGTTACCGAGTCGTTCGGGAGGTCGGAAGGGGGGGTATCGCCTCCGTTTATCTGGCGCAGCAGGAGTCTCTGGACCGCAACGTGGCGCTGAAAGTCATGTCGCCAGCGTTGGTTGACCAGGAGAGTTTCGTCGATCGATTTCGTCGCGAAGGGCGGATTATCGCGCGGCTGAACCATCCGGGGGTGGTCACGATCTACGACATCGACGTCGCCGATTTCCAGCCTTACATCGCCATGGAGTATCTATCGGGAGGCAGTTTGAAGGACCGGGTCGGCCGCGGAGTTCCGCCGGCGGTCGTGCTGGTTTGGACCCGCCAGGTCGCCGAGGCTCTGTCATACGCGCATCGTAAGGGCGTCGTGCATCGCGATGTGAAGCCGGAGAATATCCTGTTTCGTGACGCGAACACCGTGGTGCTGACCGATTTCGGCATTGCAAAAACGGCCCTTGGCGATCCGGACCTCTCGCTTGACGGGGTAGTGGTCGGGACGCCGCGGTACCTCTCGCCTGAACAGGCCCGCGGAAGCAAGACCGATCATCGCACCGATATCTATGCACTCGGAGTAGTTCTTTACGAGTTGTTAACGGGTCACGCTCCTTACGCGGGCGAAGACAGTCGTAGTCTGTTGTCCGCACACGTCAACGAACCGGTGCCGCGTTTGGCGACGGGTCTGTCGCAGTTGCAAGGACTGGTGGACGGCATGATGGCCAAAGACCCCCACCACCGGATGCGGAACTGCGCCGAGGTGATCAAAATGATCGGTGCAGTGCACAGCCCAACCACGGTTTGCGTTGCCCCGCCGCCACGGTCGCAGCCCCGTGCCGCGGCCCGCCGCACGAGATGGTGGGCGGCTGGTGCAGGTCTGATGTGTACGATGCTGGTGCTCAGCGTCTGGCACGCGCCTGTCGACCCGCCGTATGGGGCGCCGCACGTCGCCGATACAGAAACGCACCGCGACCCACATCACCCTGAATCGGCACCCGCATCGACCCCTCGTTCAGCGGCGGTAAGTTCGACCGCGCGAGTCGCAACGGCTGCCGATACTGCCGCCGGTCCCGATACTTCCGTACCGCGCCCACGGGGCGCAACCGAGGTTGCGCCGCATGCCGTGGAGGCGACCGTTCAGCCGCTTTTGCAACGGGGAAGGAGGCAGCTCGCACTGGGGCAGTTGCGGGAGCCCGCCGGGGACAATGCGGTCGCGACGTTTCGTTCCGTCCTGCGACGGCGACCGGGCCACGCGGAGGCTGTGGCGGGGCTGCGGCGCGTCGCTGACGTATATCTACGTCGCGCGCAAAGTTCGGTCGAGATCGGTGACTATGCGCTGGCGAAGTCGCAGATCGAAGTCGGACTGGAAGTCGCCGCCAACGAGTCCCTGGTGCGCCTGTCGAAAAGGGTGAACCGCATCTTCCAGGGACGCCGCGAGTTTGCGTTGGGGGTGGCTTATCGGGATGGTGTCAACGACATCAAAGACATTGGGCGGGCGGTGAAGCATTTCGGTCGCGCAGCGGCGCTGGGGCATGCGCGGGCGCAGTATGAGCTGGGCCTGGCTTACGCCAACGGCGTCGGAGCGATTCGCGACGAAGAACAGGCCCTGCGCTGGCTACGTCATGCGGCGGAGCAGGGCGAACCGGAGGCGCAGTACAATTTCGGGCTCGGTTTGCTGTTTGGACCGCACCCAGATCCTGCGCGTGCCGCGCGCCTGATGAAACGCCTGGGTGAGGAGCGGTACCGGCCCGCGTACCGCGTGCTCGGGTGGATGTACGGTACGGGAACCGGTACCGAGCACAGCATCAAGAAATCGCTGAAGTGGTACTTCAAGCGTGCAATGAAAAACATGTTCGGTGCGCCAGCGCTGCCGGAAAACGTCGTTCCCATCTGGCAGCAGCAATTCGAGGATGCGTTGAGTGAGTCAACCGAAGCGCTAGACGCCGACGCTTCTCAGTCGGGTTAGCGAACGTCCACTTTTTCTTTGAGCAGGGCGTCCACGAGAGACCGCGCCGGGTCCGCGTCCCAGTCCCACCCGCCCACATGGCGATAGGCGATGCGGCCCCCCCGGTCGACGAGAAACGTGGTGGGCAGCCCGAGTACCGACCAGTGGCGTGTCGTGCTGGCGTCTGCGTCGAGCGCTATGGGGAAGCTCAGGGGCGGAGCAAACTCGTGCCGAAACGCGAATGTCGCATCCTCGTCCTCACCGACGTTGACCGCCACCACCGTGAACGGCCGCGCTTCGAGTCGGGTCGCCAGCGCTTGCATCGACGGCATCTCGGCGCGGCAGGGCGGACACCAAGTGGCCCAGAAATTGACCAGCACCACTCGTCCTTTTAACTCAGATAGCGTCAGTTTGCGGTCGTCGCCCTGGTCCGAAGGTAAACTGAAGCCGGCCGCGGCTTTGCGCTCGGCGGCGGGTATCGGCTCGGCGCCCGCGACTTGCGTCGCTACCGACAGACAAACTAGCGACAGCCCGATCCTGGACATCGTATCCATGAGGGTACTCACGTTCTCTAGCGAAGCAGTCGTACCGTTAGCACGATGAGCAGCCCCAGAGTCAGGTTTGCCGCCACCAGCACACGAATCTGATTCAGATTGCTCGCGGCGGTCTGGACGTCGCCGGCCACCGCCGCCCGGCGTAGTCGGCGATAGGAAGCGAAGTAAACGTGTAGAAACACCAGGATCATCGCGATCCCCAAAGCGTGCATCAGATGGATATGGACCCCGGTGGCGGCGAATCCGCCGAGTTGGAAGAGCATCCAGTAACCGGTGGCCGGTAGCAAAATGACCGCCGCCCACACCCAAACGAAAAACCGTTCAAACGTCGCCGACCACAGGGTAACGCGCGCCGACGGGTCCAGGGCCGCGGCGGCCGGACGCAGACACAGGTAGGCGAAGAACATGCCGCCGACCCAGACCACGGCGGAGAGCAGATGCAGAAACAGAGCAACCTTCATCATCAGTCTTCGATTGGCAATGACAGCGGTGACCGGGCCGCGCATGGTAGCACGGATGCGGTATGCGGCCCTCTTGACATAGTGTAAAACTGACACTAATATAGTTAGTGTGAATGAGACACTAATTAATTCCGGCGTGGTGACCGCAGCGCCGATACGGGTGGCCGCAGGATTGGTGATCTTTACCATTCGCGACGCGCTGCTCCAGGTACTTCTGCGTCGGCAACGCGCACCCGGCATCGTACCGTGGTCGCTGCCGGGGGGGGCGGTGGACGTGAGGGAGGACCTGGACGGTTCCGCCAGTCGCATACTGACGGATCAGACCGGGTTGATCGACGTATACCTCGAGCAACTGTACACCTTTGCCTGCCCGAGTCGGGAACCGTGCGAGTGTGTGATCACCGTCGCCTACTATGCTTTGACGCCCACCGAAAGGGCCGATCGGGCCACCGCCGAGGGGCAGGGGTTGACCTGGTTTCCGTTGCACCACTTACCGCAGACTTGCGCGGACGACGCCAAGATCATCGACGTGGCGCGACAGCGCCTGATTGCCAAGCTGGATTATTCGACGATTGCGTTCCAGTTCATGCCCCAACATTTTACGTTGAGCGAATTGCAGCGGGTGTACGAGACGATATTGGGTGAAAGTCTCGATAAACGAAATTTTCGTAAGCGCGTGTTGTCGCTCGGTAGTCTCGAAGCGACCGAAAAAATGCGCCGAAACGGGTCGCACCGGCCGGCCCGTCTGTACCGCCTCAAGGCGCCGGGTGAAGTGCAATTCATTAAATGAGGAGTTGGCTATGAGCGTTCCTTTAGAGCACCTTGACTACCGGATCGAGCGGGACGCCGAGCACGCCCGTACCACCGGACACCAGGCGCTGACCGGCCGCGAACGTCGCGAACTGCTGGACAAGATAAAGCGCATGCTCGAAGAGCAAAATGTGGTGCTCGTGGCCCACTACTACGTATCCGGCGACCTTCAGGACCTGGCCGACGAAACCGGTGGATTCGTGTCCGATTCCCTGGAGATGGCGCGCTTCGGCTACGAGCATCCGGCGACGACCGTGGTCGTTGCGGGGGTCAGTTTTATGGGGGAGACGGCGAAGATCTTGAGCCCCGAGAAGCGAGTCCTGCTCGTGGAGAAGGAGGCGACCTGTTCGCTGGATCTCGGCTGTCCCGCGAAGGAATTTGAGAATTTCTGCGATGAGCACCCCAACCGCACGGTGGTGGTGTACGCCAACACCAGCGCCGCAGTCAAAGCGCGGGCCGACTGGGTGGTTACATCATCCATTGCGTTACCGGTTATCGAGCACCTCAAGCAACGCGGCGAAAAAATCCTATGGGCGCCGGATCGTTATCTCGGTGACTATGTTCAACGGGAAACCGGTGCCGACATGCTACTGTGGCACGGCTCCTGCATCGTTCACGAGGAGTTCAAGGCCGACGCGCTGCTGGACTTGAAGAAGGAGTTGCCCGAGGCTGCCGTGTTGGTTCATCCGGAGTCGCCACGACGGGTCATCGAACTTGCCGATGTCGTGGGCTCGACGAGTCAGATCCTCAAGGCGTCACAGGAACTGGACAACCCGACGTTTATCGTCGCGACCGAAGATGGGATCTTCCACAAGATGCAGCAATTAAGCCCGGACAAGCAATTCGTCGCGGCACCGACTGCGGGACAGGGGGCCACTTGCCAGAGTTGTGCGCACTGCCCATGGATGAAAATGAACGACCTACCGCGTCTGGCCCATGCACTGGAAACTGGTGTTGGCGAGATTACCATCGATGAAGAGATTCGCCGGCGCGCCGCAGTGTCGTTGCGTCGCATGGTCGACTTTGCCCGCGCCCACATCAAACCCGGTATGAAAGTCACCGGCAACGCTTGATTGAAGAGCCAAACTCGCTAAAAGTCCCATCGATCGATGGGCCGACTGAATCGGTGCGCGTGGAACGAACTGTCAGCGGGCCAAATAGCGGTAACGTTGCAGCGCTTCTGCGCGTGATTCTTGCAGATCCAGAACTGGATGCGGGTAGCTGTCGCCCAGCCTGACGCCCGCTTCGGACAGTTCCAGCGGGGACGCTTCCCAGGGTGTGTGAATGCAGTGATCCGGCAGGTTCGCCAGCTCGGGGACCCAGCGCCGCACGTACTCACCGCGCGGGTCGAAACGTTCGCCCTGACGCACCGGATTGAATACGCGAAAGTAGGGCGCCGCGTCGGCACCACAGCCGGCCACCCATTGCCAACCCAGTGTATTGTTGGCCAAATCGGCATCGACGAGCGTGTCCCAGAACCACCGCGCTCCAAGCCGCCAATGGATCATCGCATTCTTGGTCAAGAACGAAGCCGCGATCATGCGTACGCGATTGTGCATCCAACCGGTGTTCCACAACTCGCGCATCCCGGCATCCACTAGCGGAACACCCGTCGTCCCCCGGGTCCATGCGTCGAACAGCGAGTTGCGGCGCGCCCTCCAAGGGAACTCGTCAAACCGCCGGTCGAACGACAGTCGCGGCGTGTCCGGAAAGTGGTAGAGAAGCTGGTGGGCAAAGTCGCGCCAGATCAGCTGTCGCAGATAGGCGTCGATGCGCGCGTCACGGTGTGTGGTGGCGCTGTCCTGCGTGCGCTTCCACACCTGGCGGGCGGACAGCTCGCCGAAATGCAGATGGGGCGACAAGCGCGACACAGCGGACTGTGCAGGGCAGTCACGATTCTCCGCGTAATCGCCGAGGCGATCATGGGCGAACGTCTGCAACCGCCGGCGGGCGGCATGCTCGCCCACCGACCACGTCGATTCAAGGCTTTTGAACCACTGGCTACGCGGTAAGAGACGCAATTCGGCGACGGCCAAGCCCGGTGGCCAACGTTTGGCCGGGCGTACCGTGCGCGGCGCGCGCAACGGTTCGCCATCCAGGCCGGCGGCGAGACTCGCCTTGTAGTAAGGGGTAAATACCCGGTAAGGCGCGCCGTTGTCGCGCACCACCTGCCACGGCTCGTGTATCAGGCTCGCGGAGTAGCTGTCCACGTCGCAGCCGAGTTCTCGCAGCGCACGTTTCACCCGCGTGTCCCGTTTGACCAGCGCGGGATCATACAAGCGGTTCCAGAACACCCGACTTGCCCCGGTCTCGCGGACCAATGTGCGCAGCGCGTCAAGACTGGATCCGGCGCGAATGATCAGACGCGACCGCTTGCGTTTAAGCGACGCGTCCAGGGCCAGCAGGCTGTGATGCAGCCACCAGCGACTGGCGGCTCCCGGTGGCCAACCCCGTTCCTCGGCCGGGCTGTAGATGTACACCGGAATAATCTGCTTGGCGCACGCCACCGCCGCCGCGAGCGCCGGGTGGTCGGCCAGGCGGAGATCACGGCGGAACCAGACGAGCGCCGTGTTACGGTCGTGTGCCATGGCTTTCCCTCGGCCGGTAACCAAAAACAAGCGCGCGCAAGTATACTCGTCGCGTGTGAAAATCAGGTCACGACGATGGTCGAGTATGTAGGAGAGGCGGACTACCGGCACGATTCTACGCCCCGGACCGGCGTTCTGCTGGCGAATTTGGGTACCCCCGACACGCCCACCTGGTGGGGCGTATGGCGTTATCTGCGCGAATTTCTGTCCGACCCGCGGGTGGTCGAGGTGCCGCGTCTACTTTGGTGGCCGATCCTGTACGGGATCATCCTGAACCTGAGATCGGGCAGGAGCGCCCACGCGTACCGCCAGATATGGACCGGGCGCGGTTCGCCGTTGCTTGATATCTCGCTCCGCCAGTCGCGCGCCCTGTCCCAGGCACTGCAGGCGCGCTTTACCGGTCCGGTGAGCGTCGAGTTGGGTATGCGCTACGGGAATCCCTCCATCGGCGCGGCGCTGGACGCGCTGCGGCAAGCGGGCATCCGGCGTCTGGTGGTGTTGCCCCTGTATCCCCAGTATTCCGGTTCTACCGTGGGCTCCACGTTCGACGCGGTTACCGCTCGGTTACGCCGTTGGCGGTGGGTGCCCGAGTTCAGATTCGTGAACGCGTACCACGATCACCCTCGTTACATAGACGCGCTCGCCGCGAAGATACGCGCTCACTGGAGTGAGCACGAACGCGGTCAACGGCTGCTGTTTTCGTTTCATGGTGTCCCGAAGCGTTATCTGCTGGCGGGCGATCCTTATCATTGTCAGTGCCAGAAAACCGCACGCCTGGTCGCCGAATCGTTGGATTTGAAACCGGACGCCTGGCAAGTCGTGTTTCAGTCCCGTTTCGGGCGGGAGGAATGGCTCACGCCTTATTGCGATGCCACGCTGCAAGCGCTTCCACAACAGGGGGTCAAGGAGGTCGATATCGTGTGTCCGGGATTCGCCGCCGACTGCCTGGAGACTCTCGAGGAGATCGATCAACAAAACCGCGTGATTTTCAAGGACGCAGGTGGTAGGACTATGAACTATATTCCGTGCCTGAACGATGACCCGAGCCACATTGCGTTGTTCGCCGAACTGATCACGGACGCGGCCTGTGGTTGGCCGGAGCAGGAACCTGGGTACACGCCCCAGGCGCACGATGAACAGGCCCGAACGGCACAGGAGCGGGCGGTGCGAATGGGCGCCGCTCAATGACGGCCAGACCGCGCGCCTCCGCGATCCAGATCGGAATTAGTAGCTGTCTGCTGGGGGACGAGGTTCGCTATGACGGTGGACACAAGCATGATCGCTACATCACCGGCGCGTTGGCACCCTATTTCAAGTTCGTTGCAGTGTGTCCGGAACTGGCGATTGGATTGGGTGTGCCTCGCGAGCCGATTAGACTGCGTCGTACCGCGCACGGCGTGCGCGTGTTGGGGACCGCCAGTGCCGACCTCGATGTTACCGATGCGTTACGCGAGTATGGGGTGCGCATGGCGCACGAGTTGTCGCAGATTAGCGGCTACATATTCAAAAGTCGCTCGCCGAGTTGTGGTATGGAGCGCGTTAAAGTCTATCCACGCACCGAGGACGGGGCGCCGAGCCGGGACGGGGTGGGCCAGTTTGCCGACGCGTTCATGCAGATTCAAACGAATCTGCCGGTGGAAGAGGAGGGGCGTTTGGGCGATCCCGTTTTACGGGAGAATTTCATCGAGCGGGTTTTTACCTACAAGCGTTGGCAAGAGTTGCTGGCGGGTGGCGTTACCGCTGAGCGTTTGGTCGACTTCCACACACGCCACAAGTTCGCAATATTGGCGCACGGTAACCAGGAGTACAAGCGCCTCGGCCGGCTGGTTGCAGACGCCGGGGCGCGGCCCTTGGAGGATCTGGCGTCCGAATATGCGGCGACGCTGATGGCGGGCCTGAAAAAGCGCGCCACCCGCCGGAATCACGCCAACGTGTTACAGCACTTGCAAGGCTACCTGAAGACGCATCTGGATGCGCAGGATAAAGCGGAACTGGTCGAGGTCATCGACGACTACCGTCTGGGCCGGGTACCTCTGGTTGTCCCCATCACTTTGTTGCGCCACCATTTCCGGAAGCACCCGGACTCGTACGTCGATAGGCAGGTGTACCTGAACCCGCACCCCAAGGAACTCATGCTCAGGAATTTAATCTGAGATCACCGGCGCGCAGGCGCAAGGGTCGGAGTACCGGTGTGGATCGGTGTGCCACAGTCTTGGGCGCGGGTTTGTGACTGTCGGGTCAGTGTTCGTTTAAGATTACGGCCAAATGCGAATTTACTGTTGTCCAGGAAGCCGCTCGCTACGCGCCGTGTGGGCGGCGGAAGAGGTGGGCGCCGAGTACGAGTTGGTGATCGTCAATTTGCGGCGCGGTGCGGGTCGCCGACCCGACTATCTGAACATCAATCCGGGCGGCAAAGTCCCAGCGCTGGAGGATGACGGTATGATCCTCACGGAGTCGGCGGCCATATGTACTTACTTGGGTGACCGTTTTCCCGATTCGGGTCTGGTTCCGGGACCGGGTACGGTCGACCGTGCGCGGTATCTACAGTGGTGTTTCTTCGTTGTGGGCGAACTTGAGCAACCCCTGTGGACAATGACCAAGCATTCCTACGCGTTGCCGGAGTCGCTGCGCGTCGCCGATATTGCGGCCACCGCGCGGTGGGAATTCTCCCGCGCTGCCGGCGTGCTCGCCGCCGGCTTGGGTGATCAGGACTACATTCTGGGGAGTCATTTCAGTGCCGCTGACATCCTCATCGCACACACGTTGTTTTGGGCGCAGGCGGCGCAACTACCACTGGAACACACAGATCTCGAAAGTTACCGTGAACGCCTGCAGGCCCGCCCGGCCTTGGATCGGGCGCGTGCGCGAGAGGCCGTTCGGACATAGCGAGCGGAGAGTGTAAGCAGGCGGGAGAATTGAGATGCAAGACCGGACCACCACGATAACGGCAAACCAGCTCAAGGCACTTCAGGCGCCGCTCAAGGAACGCTATCGGCGCGATCCGCACCGCGCCAGGATTACGCTGCGCGCCAGCGGCGCCTTGGCGCAGGGGATCACGTGCAAGGTAGATACGGGGAAAGCGTTGGTCGAAGCCGGATTGCATCCGGCCACCGGCGGCGATGGGGCGGCCGTGTGTTCCGGGGACATGCTGCTCGAAGCGTTGGCCGCGTGTGCCGGTGTGACGTTGAATGCGGTGTCCACAGCCCTCGACATCCAGGTCGAGAGCGGTACGGTACACGTTGAGGGCGACTTGGATTTTCGCGGCACGCTGGGGGTCGATCGAGAAACGCCGGTGGGTTTCACCCACATCCGCCTGCGTTTCGATTTGCGCACCGATGCAACAGAGCAGGAGCTCGAGACTCTGATCAAACTCACGGAGCGTTACTGCGTCGTATTGCAAACCTTAAGAGTCGGTCCGCAGATCTCGGTATCCACCGCACGGCGTTGATCGCCCACTTCCGCGAGCGGGGCGGGACCGATTGTCGTCCCCCGACGGTGGTTGAGACGCGGGAGTTCGACAGGCGCGCCGAGCGTCGACCCCCTGTCACGGGCCGGCCGTAGCGGCCGGCCCGAACGGCTCACTCATCAGGCGGGGAGTCGCAAACGCAGCGACTCATCGCGGTGCGTCGGGTCGAAGTGCACGACGAAGTAGTCAAACGCGCGTGTCGCCAGCTCCAGGTGACGGATACGTGTTACGCGCTCGCATTCCTCGGTTTTTACCAGCACGGTGTCCTGGGGCCGGCAGGTCCCCTTGGGCGCGATCAACATTTTGCGCGACGAGTCGTCCGGATTGTTGACGACAATGGCCGGTGAACACGTGCCGAGCAGCTCGCCGCTGATTTGGATAGGTTTGACGGCGGCCGGGAGCGCCTGGCTGGCGTCGCCGATTCGGTATACGCCGACCTCAAAAGTATTTCCCCCACGCGACTTGGCCCAGCGCACAGTGCCTACGGTCCACGCCTCACCGCCGTCGGCACGGATGGCTACCAATTCTCCGATACGAATGTGGCTCGAGGGCTGGCCGGTCTCGGCGAGCAACAGCCGTGCGCCTTCCGCGCTCTCGTCAACCAGAACCCAGTCGTGCGACAAAGACACCTGACTATGCTTGGCGAACTGCTGGTGGCCGAAACTCCCCTTGATCACGTTCTCGGATGTGTACACCTCGGTTTGCTCGTCGAAGATCGGTACCGGTTGGAAGTCGTTCAGAACGAAGCTTACCGCGCCCAAACCGACCGCGAGCTCGCAGCGACCACTGGATTGCTGTCTTCCCGTCGCGCGGATAGGGTGGAATCCCCACTGCAGCAGCAGCGCGCGGAATGTCTCGAGTTTTTCCGCTTCGGAAAAACCGGCCAGTGATCGATCACAACTCCGGCTCGAAGCCAGGCACAGGCGCTTGATCCGCCGATGAAGGTCCACGCTCAAGTCAAAAGTGTCCAGGATCAGACACGTGTCGGTATTGCTGCTGCGCACCCGCGGCAGCATCGGGATGGCTGGGCGATCGATGCGCGGGTCCACGACGAAGAAGCATTCGTTAGCCATTCGAGCGACCTGGTTAACCAGTTTGCTCTGTTCGGCATGGGTCGCGATGTATTGTTCGATCAAGCGGACCACCCGAAAAGGAAATCGGTAAGGATTGGACAGCCCGAGCAACAGTGTGCGCTGGTACAGAACTCTGATCGTTGGTGAGTTGTCCGCCCGCGACGGTCTCTCATTCTCGATACCCATTACGCATACATCCCCGTACAGGGCATGGATTTGCCGCCACAGGTTCCGCGGCACGTCCTGATAGGTCTGATAGGCGCACAGCAGACACGCGCCATAGTACTTGAGCGCACCCCAAGCCGCATCTCCAACCACCGCTACCTCATCGTCGGTCAGTTCACTGCGTCGTTCGGGAATCAGAGTGGAATAAGCTTTCGCAATCTGTCGATAAAGCCTGCTCATTCCGGCGTACAGCTCCTGCTCGGGACGGTTCAGAGGTAACGACAGACCCACGCGTCGTTGCTCGAACTCGGGCTCGATCTGGTCGTTCATGGTTGCGTCCAATTCCGCCAGCGTGGCGAGAACCGCCGATGCCGGAAGCTGCGCGCAGTGACGCAAAAGATGGACGGCCTCACGCAATTCCCTGATGCGTCTGGTCAGGTCATCGCAGGGGGCGGAAATGGTCGTCAGGATTACGCGCAGGTCCGGATCCGCCGCGCTAGAACGCCCGTCGGGCAAGTGAGAATTGATTTTCATGTGTCACCTTCCTCAAACGTTTCGACACGCCGGCGTGAGTTATTAGTATTACGCCGAGCTAAACAGGCAACGCAGCCCGTCTCGTTTCAACGATTGCTTAGACACAACGGTTCAACGGCTTGCTGAACCTTCCCCGGCGCTGATTTTACTTGGATCCGGGTGGGTTGCAAAGCCCACACTGGGTACGATGCCCGACGTGGGGCGAATTCGCCGTTCGTGATAAGGTCCTAAATACGTGAAAAACCGTGTTTTCTGAATGATTTGGCGCATGAGTCGGGGAACGAGGCGAGGCTCCGTGGATATCCAAAATCAGTGCCCCAGCAGGCCGGAAACGGCCGCGAATCCTCCCCGTGCCACCCCTTTTCGCTGGTCAGCGCGGTGGCCGTGGACGATGTGACGATTGTGGCGGCGAGCCGCCCTCTGGCGCGTCAGGTGGCGGTCGTGTATGCCGGCGACCGTAACGGTGAGCATGCGGTTTCAATGGGCCCCGGCGTGTATGCTTGGAACGACTGGTTGCGCGACGCTTGGCTACGCTGCGCCCGCCGCGATCCCCGCGCTCCGGTGCTGTTGAGTGAGGTGCAAACCACCGCGTTATGGGAAACCGTCATCGCAAAGGCCGAATGGAATGCGGCGCCGCACGCGTTGCTCGACATTCCAGGGACTGCGCGTGCCGCACGTGCGGCGTGGCGTCTGCTCAATGATTGGGAGCTCTCGGTGGCGGATATCGACCCGGGGCTCAATGACGATGCGGCCGCGTTCGTGCGGTGGGCGCGCGCGTTCACCCGGGCTTTGACGCGTGGCGGGTGGGTCGATACGGATTCTCTCGCCGGTGGGCTGGTCGACTGGATCGACGGTGGCCGCTGGCGACCCAGCGGCGTCGAAGCGTGGGGATTCGACGAACCGACGCCGCGCCAGCGGCACATCCTGAAGTCGATTCGAGCACGGCATCCGACTGCCGACAGGATCCACTGCCGGTCCGCCCGCAGCATCGCTTGTGAAAACGCGGAAACCGAACTCACCTACGCCGCGCGTTGGTCGCACCGACGTCTGATGAGCGGTGCGGCGGGGACAATCGGAGTTGTCGTACCCGATCTACCCGACGCGTACCCGACGGTGGCGCGCGTTTTCAGCCAGGTGTTCTGCGAGGGCGAGACCCTGGCCGAATTCACAAACCGGCGGCCGTACTCAATTTTATCCGGGGGCGTGTTGTCTGAGCATCCACTGGTCGACGCGGCCTTGTTGTTACTGCGTTTCATGGGTGGGCTGTCGTCGTCGGCGGAACTCGGCCGGCTCTTACGCACGCCCTTTTGCCGCGGCGCGACCCAAGAATTCGCCGCGCGCAGCGCGTTAGACGAACAACTGCGGCGCCGTGCAATCACGGCTCTGGGACCGGCCGGATTGTGGCACTGGCTGCGCCGAGCCGCTGGCGGGCAAATGGTGCGACAGTGTCCACAACTCGAACAGGTGCTGACTTCCGCGGCGGCGTTCGTGGTGCCCCGGAGGCAATCTTCCGCACAGTGGGTGGCGAGCTTCGGTGCGTGGCTGGAGGTCTGGGGTTGGCCCGGGGAACGCGCGTTGAACGGTCTGGAGCAGCGGGCGTTCAACGTGTGGGGCGAGCTGTTGTCCGATTTTGCGGGGGTGTCGCTGTTGCGCGGCGAGATCGATCAACGGGAAGCGGTTCGTGCCTTGGTACGCGCTGCTCGTGACCGGCGCTATCCACTACTTGCCGATGCCGCCCCGATCTGGGTGATGACGCCCAACCAAACGATGGGGATGCGGTTTGACGGTTTATGGATAACGGGTATGAGTGAATTGCAGTGGCCGCCGGCGGTCCGCCCCAACCCGTTCCTGCCCGCCCCCTTGCAACGCCGTCTCGGGATGCCGCGTGCCGATCCCAACGCTGCGCTGGCGTACGCAAGGCGCGTGGCACAGCGCTGGTCCGACCACGCGGTGGACCTGGTGGTCAGTTATCCGCTCCGTCACAACCAGCAGCAGGCCGGTCTGAGCGCAATATTCAGCGATCTCGCGCCAGTCGCACCGGAGACCCTGAATATCGCCACACGTACCTACGCCCAGCGTTTGAATGACGACCGTCCCGCGTTGGAGAGACGCCCCGATCTAAGTGGGCCACCGTTGGTCGAGTCGCCCCCGGTACGGGGCGGTGCCGGCGTGCTGCGCGATCAATCGCTCTGCCCGTTTCGCGCCTTCGCCCGCTATCGCCTGCACGTGCGTGCGATCGAGGAGGCGGAAACGGGCCTCGACGCGCGGGACCGCGGAGTCCTCGTGCATCAGTGCCTAGCACAGCTGTGGCGGACGTCAAATACGCGTTCGCTGTTGACCGGCTCCGAGGCCGAGCGGCGGATGGCTGTGGAGCAGGCCGTGCAGGCCGTCGTCAGTCGGTGGCCGGTGCGGGGTGGAGTGCAATTTCACGCCGCGCTCGTCACCCTGGAACGAGCGCGATTGGTGAGTTTGCTCGAGGAGTGGCTCGCATGCGAGCGCGCCCGCGACCGCTTTACCGTCGCGGCCTGCGAACACGAAGTGTCGACCGGAGTGGGAGGTCTACCTTTACGCCTGCGCATCGATCGCATCGACAGACTCGACGATGGATCGCTGTTCGTCATCGATTACAAGACCGGCGCTCCGCAAAAACCGGAGCAGTGGTTCGGCGGTCGGCCCGATGATCCCCAGCTCCCCGCCTACGCGATTGCGATGGAAAACTTGGGCGAGTCGGTAAACGGTCTCGCATTTGCCGAGGTGAGTCGTGGCGCGTGCCGATGGACCGGGGTCAAGGCGGCGAAGGACGATGCGCCCGGGATCCGGACTATCGAGGGCATTGGCGTCCCCGGTATCGAAAACTGGGCGCAGGCACGTTTGCACTGGCGCACGGTGCTCACGGAGCTGGCGCGACAATTTGCGGCGGGAGATGCCCGTGTCGCGCCGAAGCGCGAGCAGGTGTGCCGTCACTGTGAAGCGGGGCCGCTGTGCCGAATCGCGGAACGCGCGCACTCGGTCTTGGGCCCGAGCAGCGCCGCGTGACGTCAGCGCTTGACGACCATCGGGCCCGGCAGCACGCACTCGACCCCGGGCGCTCTTTCATCGTGCAGGCGCCGGCCGGCTCCGGAAAAACGGAACTGTTGGTGCGGCGGTTCCTGGTCCTGCTGACCACGGTGTCGGAACCGGAGCGTATCGTCGCGATCACCTTCACGCGAAAAGCGGCAGCGGAGATGCGTGCCCGGGTGGTCGGGGCGCTGACGCTGGCGCGCCAACCGCGACCCACCGATCCGGTCGCGCAAGAGCTCTGGCATATTGGGCGGGCGGCGTTGGCCGCTGACGAACGGCACGGCTGGCAGCTGCAGGTGTACCCCGCGCGCTTACGCATTCAGACGATCGACGCGCTCTGTGCCACGCTCACGCGGCAGATGCCGTGGCTATCCCGGTTCGGTGCGCCGTTGCGGGTCATTGACGACGCGGAAGAGTTATTCCGCGAGGCGGCCATCGCGACGGTACGTCGTCTGGGATCGACGGACGCGGCGCAACAGAGTGCCATCACCAGCTTGGTGACTCATCTCGACAACAACTTGCCGCGCTTCGCGGACCTTTTGGTGGAGATGCTGCGCCACCGCGATCAATGGCTGCGGCACGTAGTTCGACGCACCGACGACACGGATCTTCGCGGCACCGCAGAGCGGGCTTGGACAGACCTGATCGAGTCCGAACTCGACGCCCTGCGCGCGCAGATTCCGCAGTCGTTGCGTGCGACCCTGGTGGAGCTGACGGCGTTCGCTGCACAGACACTGACCGCCGCACAGGCGAATTCGCCGATCAATGCGTGCCGCGGTCTCCATACGCTGCCCGCCGCGACCGCGGACCAGCTTCCCCAGTGGCACGGTCTCGCCGAATTGTTGTTGACGCGCAACGGGGCCTGGCGCCGTCGCGTCAATATCAAACTGGGGTTTCCGCCGCGCTCGACCCAGAGTGGGAGGATGACCGGTTTGTTGCGAGATCTGTCGGGGACAGAGGGTTTGCGACGGCGTTTGGCGGCGATTCGGGGGTTGCCGGGAGCCCGCTTTACGTCGCAGCAATGGCAAGTTCTGCGGGCGTTGATAGAGGTCCTCCCGTTTGCGGCGGCGGAACTCAAGCTGGTGTTCCGCGAGCGTGGACAAGTCGACTTCACAGAAATCACAGAACGGGCGCGCGCGGCGCTCGGTGCCTGCGATGCGCCGACCGAACTGGCGCTGCGCCTCGATTACCGCATCGACCACCTGCTCGTCGACGAGTTCCAAGACACCTCGGTGAGCCAGTTCGAACTTCTACAGCAACTCACCGCCGGTTGGGGCGGCGACAGCCGCACGCTTTTTTTGGTCGGCGACCCCATGCAGTCGATCTATCGGTTCCGGGATGCGGAAGTCGGGTTGTTTCTACACGTGATGCGCCACGGATGGGGTTCGATTCCGATCCGGAATCTGACCCTGTCGGTGAATTTTCGCGCTCACCGATCGCTCGTCAATTGGGTGAATCGGACATTCCCGCCACTGTTCCCCGCGGCTAGCGAGGCGCATCGGGGTGCCGTCGCGTACGCGCCGTTTGTCTCCCGACCGGACAGTCGTGAGGGTCCGGCAATCGGTATATATCCACAACCGGGCGGCGCCGAACACGAAGCGTCGCAGGTGATCGCGCTGGTTCGCGCCGCGCTCGACGATCCCGACTCCACGACGATCGCGGTGCTGGTACGCTCGCGCCTGCACCTGCAGGCGATCCTACCGGCCCTCGAAGCGGCCGGTGTCGAGTATCAGGGGGTCGACATTGTGCCGTTGGCCGAACGGCCGGTGATCATCGACCTGATGTCATTGGTGCGAGCGCTGATCATGCCCGCGGACCGGGTGGCTTGGCTCGCTATCCTGCGCGCACCGTGGTGTGGGCTGACACTCGAAGACCTACACATTCTAGCGGGGGAAGCGAATGGCAGCGTGATGGAGAGGCTGTTCGACCGCGAGTACCGTCTGGCCTTGTCCGAGGACGGTCGCGCACGGGCGGACCGAGTCGCCGCGGTCATCGGCCGGGCGCTGGCCGAACGCGGCCGCGGCGGGTTCCGGGATTGGATCGAGGATGTCTGGGCCGCCCTGGGCGGGCCCGCCTGTATCGACGCTGCCCAGCTTGCGGATGCGGAAACCTTCCTGGCTTTGCTCAGCGAACACGAAACCGGCGGCGATATCGGCGACGTGTCCCGGTTACAGCGCGCGGTGGCGCGGCTGTGGGCGCGGCCCGATCCGCACTCCGGGGAACGCGTACAAATAATGACGTTGCACAAGGCCAAGGGGTTGGAATTCGATACGGTAATCATTCCCGGGCTGCACCGGGTCCCGCCGGCGGAATCGTCGCGGTTGTTGGTTTGGGAAGAGTTGCAACCCGAGGCCCAGGCGACGTTGTTGTTGGCGCCACTCGCAGAACCGGGCGCGGAGCCGGATCCACACTACCGCTACTTGCGTCGCCTGCACGCCGAAAAGGAAGAGTTTGAAACCTTGCGCCTGCTCTACGTCGGCTGCACCCGGGCACGGCGCGCACTGCACCTGCTTGGCTCGGTCAGGGTCGACGACGACGGTGAATTGCGCAACCCTGATGCACGGAGTCTACTCAAACGTCTGTGGCCGCAATTTGCATCCGAGTTCCACCGAGCCGTCGAAGGCGCCGGCGCGCCGCCGGCGCAGCCATCGGTCGCCATTCCGGCGTCCGAGGAGCCGGCACCGTTGGTACGGCTGGCGCGGGACTGGCAGCCGCCACGGCCGTTGCGATTGCGTGCCGCCCTGACCGGCGCAAACGGCGCCGACGCCCCGCCGGCCATTGAGTTTGCCTGGGCCGGTGAGACGGCCCGTCAGATCGGGATCCTCGTGCATTCGATCATGCAGTGGATGGGGGAGGATGGTCTCGGGGATTGGGATGCCGAACGAATCGACGCACATCGTTCCCGCTGGCGCGGCGAGTTGCGCGCCGCGGGTGTGGCGCCTGATCGGCTCGAAGCGGCGCTCGAGCGCACGGTCGCTGCATTGAACAATGTACTCGCGGATCCGCGCGCGGTCTGGATACTGGGGGACGACCACCAAGTCGCGCGCAACGAACTGCAAGTCACCACGTATCACGACGGCAGCCTGCGGAACCTGGTGATCGATCGAACTTTCATCACCCACGACGGCGTGCGGTGGATTGTCGATTACAAGACCAGCTTCCACGAAGGCGGCGGTTTGGACGAGTTTCTGGATCGCGAAGTGGAACGCTACCGCGTGCAGCTCGAAACCTACGCCGCGGCGCTCGCCGTCGAAGATGACCGTCCGATTCGGCTGGGCCTGTACTTCCCGCTCTTGAAAGGTTGGCGCGAATGGGCGTATCGCCCATGAACAGGAAGGATTCGCGCGCTACACGCGGTGCGCCCCGGTCCGGTAAACTTGCGTCCATGGAAACCGGAAATCTGGTAATTGCGATTTCGTCTCGCGCGCTGTTCGACCTCGAGGAAAGCCATCGAGTGTTCGAGAACGAGGGTGTCGACGCTTATTGCCAATATCAAATCGATCACGAGAATGAGGTGCTCGAGTCCGGGGTGGCGTTTCCGCTGGTGCGCAAGCTGCTGCGTTTGAACGAGCTCGGTGTTGCCCGTACACGCGTGGAGGTCGTGTTGATTTCGCGCAACAGCGCCGACACCGGATTACGCATCTTCAACTCGATCAAGCACTACGGTCTGGATATCAGCCGTGCCGCGTTCACCGGGGGTGTCAGCCCGTATCGTTATGTGGAGCCGTTCAATGCGCATCTGTTTCTGTCCGCCGATCCCACGGATGTACGCAGCGCGCTGGATGCGAATTTTGCCGCTGCTACCATTCTCCCCTCCCACGTCGGAATGAATCAGGGCGACCAGCTACGCATCGCCTTCGATGGGGACGCGGTTCTGTTTTCCGACGACGCGGAGCGGGTATACAAGACCAAAGGCCTCGACGCCTTTACCGCTTCGGAGATCGCCGCCGCCCAACATCCTTTACCCGGTGGGCCATTCAAGGACTTCCTTTCCGCGCTACACCGCATTCAGTCTGAGTTCAGCGCCGCTGACGCGCCGATTCGTACCGCCTTGTTCACCGCGCGGGCGGCGCCCGCCCACGAGCGGGTCATCCGCACATTACGCGCGTGGAACATTCGCATCGACGAAGCAGTGTTTCTGGGCGGGCTCGAGAAGGGCGAGTTCCTGCGCACGTTCGGGGCGGACATTTTTTTTGATGACCAGGAAGGCCATTGCGAGTCGGCCCGTCAGCACGTGCCCACCGGTCACGTTCCGCACGGCGTGGCCAACGACTGACCCGCTCGGGGAATTGTCGATGACAAGGCGCCGCGTTTAGGATAGGAGCAATTCAGAGGTATCCGTCTTCGGGGCGCACAATCGTCTATCGATGGCCTCGGGTCGGGGCGGTCAATGTTTCGAATAACCCCGTGATTCAGATCATGAGAAAGAGAAAGCACCTCGTTGTGACACCGATCTTGTTGATGTGTCTGACCGCCGGCGTATCGCACGCCGCGCTGCCGGTGGCCGTAGATGGGAGTGAACTGCCGAGTTTGGCGCCCATGCTGGAACGGGTAACGCCGGCGGTGGTGAACATTTCCACGACCGGGTCGGTGCGCATCCGGGAGAATCCGCTGTTCAGGGATCCATTCTTCCGCCGTTTCTTCGATCTGCCGGACGTGCCGCGGGAGCGACGGACGCAAAGCCTGGGTTCGGGCGTCATCGTCGACGCCAACCGAGGGTTGGTCATTACCAATGCCCACGTCATACAGCGTGCCGAGGTCATCACCGTGACCTTGAAAGATGGCCGGGACTTCAAGGCGAAATTGATCGGTGCGGATCCGGACTCAGATGTGGCCGTGATCAAAATTCCCGCCGAGGACCTAACCGCTATCGAAATCGGAGACTCGGATCGTCTTCGCGTCGGGGATTTCGTCGTCGCCATTGGCAGCCCTTTCGGGCTCAGCCAGACGGTCACCTCCGGAATCGTCAGTGCGCTGGGACGCAGTGGTTTGGGCATCGAAGGCTACGAGGATTTCATTCAGACCGATGCGTCGATCAATCCCGGCAACTCCGGTGGTGCGCTGGTCAATCTGCGCGGCGAAGTAGTCGGGATTAATACCGCGATTCTGGCCCCCGCCGGCGGCAACGTCGGAATCGGTTTTGCGATTCCGATCAACATGGTTCGCCAGCTCAAAGAACAGCTCGTGGCACACGGCGAGGTGCAGCGCGGGCGGCTCGGTGTGTATATCCAGGATCTGACTCCCGAGTTGGCGCAGGCATTTGGGATCGATGCGACCAGCGGTGCGGTGCTGGCACAGATTATTCCGAATTCACCGGCCGCCGAGGCGGGCTTGCGGGCCGGCGACGTAGTCATCGCGGTTAACGGCCGGACGATAGAAAAAGCCGCAGACTTGCGTAACGCCGTCGGATTGCTGATGGTGGGTAACCGCGTGGAGTTGACTGTCCTGCGCAAGGGTCGGCGCAGAACCATCGTGGCCGAAATTGGCGCCCCGCATGCCGAGGCGATGAGCGGCAAGTCTTTGAGCGCACATTTGGTGGGGGCACGGTTCGCGAATCTGCCCGAATCACGTCGCTCGTCACGCCGCCGGGGTGGCGTGTTGGTGGCCGAGGTCGAACCGAACAGCCCCGCGTGGCGGTCCGGTTTGCGTAAGGACGACGTGATCGTGTCGGTGAATCGCCGCGCGGTCAGCGATGTGGAAGAGTTTCGTGACGTCGTGGAGAGCGGCGACGACGGATTGCTGCTGAATATCCAGCGCGGCGACGGTGCGCTGTTCCTGGTTATCCGGTGATGGGATACGGCCCTGTTGCAACTCCCGGCTCGAGACGCCACCCTTGTTGCGGACCCGGACATCGGGTAGGGTAGCGCGTTCTGGTTAGTCCATGCTTATATAACGATCAAACACGATAAGGGTTTTCCTATGGCCGATTATGCAATAGCGCCGTCGATTTTGTCCGCTGACTTTGCCCGACTCGGTGAAGAGGTGCAGTCGGTACTGGATGCGGGCGCCGACATCGTGCACTTCGATGTGATGGACAACCATTACGTGCCCAACCTAACCATCGGACCGCTGGTGTGCGAAGCGCTGCGAAACCACGGCATCACTGCGCCCATCGACGTGCACCTGATGGTCAAGCCCGTGGACCGGATCATTCCGGACTTCGCGGCCGCCGGCGCCACCTATATCACGTTTCACCCCGAAGCGAGTGAACATGTGGACCGATCACTGGCGTTGGTGCGGGAATCTGGGTGCCGCTCCGGCCTGGTATTCAATCCAGCCACCCCATTGGATTACCTGCGCCACGTGCTGGATAAGGTCGACATGGTGCTGTTGATGTCGGTGAACCCAGGGTTTGGCGGGCAGAAATTCATCGATTACGTACTCGACAAAGTGGCCGCCGCGCGCGAGATCATCGACGGAAGTGGACGGGAAATACGCCTGGAAATCGACGGTGGCGTAAAAATCGAAAACATTGGGCGGATTGCCGCTGCCGGCGCGGATACCTTTGTGGCCGGTTCGGCGATTTTCGGCACCGACGACTACGCGGCCACTATCGACACGATGCGCAGGGAGATAGCGAATGCCGTTGGCGCGTGATGGGATGTTGAACGGATCGGAACGTTTTTACGCGGATGCCGTATTGTTCGACCTGGACGGCACCTTGATCGACACGGCGCCGGATTTGGCGCAGGCGGTGAACCGGATGCTCGCGGCGCTCGGCCGTCCGCAGTTGCCGGTTACAAAGGTCACCGGATGGATCGGGAACGGTGCCGCACGCCTGGTCAAGCGGGCGTTGACCGGCGAGTTCGACGGCGAGCCGGATGCGGAGAGCTTCGAGCGGGGCATGGCATTGTTCAACGAACACTACGCCGAGGTGTTGTGCATGGATAGCAGCCCGTATCCGGGTGTGGCCGCAGTTCTCGAGGAGTTTTCGAACAAGGGGTTTCGCTTGGCGTGCGTGACCAACAAACCGAAGGCGTTTACCGAGCCGTTGCTGGACGCGTTGCGCTTGTCTCCTTTCTTCGAAGTCATACTGTCGGGCGACAGCCTCGACGAAAAAAAACCCCACCCGCTGCCGCTACAACACGCCTGCCGGGTCCTCGGCGTCGGTGCGGCGCGCACCGTCCTGGTGGGTGATTCATTGAATGATGTCCGCGCGGCGAGGTCCGCGGGAATGCGGATCATATGCGTGCGCTTCGGCTATGCGGACTTGCCGGCCTTGACGAAGGCGTCCCCCGACGCAATGATAGACGCCTTTGAGGAACTGCCGGGGTTGATCGCGCGGCATTAATGTCCCGCAGTGGTCGCACAGGCCTCGGTGCCAACAGCACTGGACTGGTGAATCTTTTTCGAGCTGACCGCGGTACCGCCGCAATTCGACTCCGCGCAGTGTATCATCGCGCCGGCTATCGACCGCCGCCCTGCGTCGCGGCATCCCGCGAACACCGGGCGGCAGGCCCGTGAAAGAAACGGATCTCAAGGACTATGCCGCCAAGGGGTACAATCGCGTGCCTCTGGCGCGCGAGGTGCTCGCCGATCTGGATACACCGGTGAGCACGTATATCAAACTCGCCTCGCGGCCTTACACCTACTTGTTGGAATCGGTACAAGGCGGGGAGAAATGGGGCCGGTATTCGATCATCGGTCTGCCGTGCCACACGGTCCTGCGGACGGTCGATCTCGAAGTGACCATCGAAGAGGACGGCGAGGTAGTGGAGCGGGTCACGGTGGACGATCCATTGGAGATGGTACGCGAGTTTTGCCGTCGCTACCGAGCACCCGAGGTCGCGGGTCTGCCGCGGTTTACCGGCGGAATCGTCGGGTACTTCGGGTACGACACGGTCCGCTATATCGAACCCCATCTCGGCCTGTGCCAGAAGCCCGATCCCACGGGTACCCCGGATATCATGCTCATGATCTCGGACGAGGTGCTGGTGTTCGACAATCTGACCGGACGCCTGCATATCATCACCCACGTGGATCCCGGTTCTCCCGGGGCCCTCGAGCGCGGTACCGATCGGTTGGATCAACTGGTCGAGCAACTGCGCGAGAATTCATTGCTGTACGTGGACGATGAAGTACCGGTCGCTTACGGTGAGACGGGTTTTACGTCGGGGTTCTCCGAATCGGAGTTCAAGGAAGCCGTAAAAGTGTCGCGGGAATACATCCGTAACGGAGATATCATGCAGGTGGTGCTGTCGCAGAGATTATCCATCAAGTTGCGCGCCGACCCCATCGACGTATACCGCGCGCTGCGCACGCTTAATCCTTCCCCTTACATGTACTTCTTGGATCTCGATGGATTTCGCATCGTCGGATCGTCGCCGGAAATTCTCGTGCGCTGTGAGGACGGCAAAGTGACGGTACGACCCATCGCCGGTACCCGGCGTCGCGGGCACGACGACGAGGAGGATCGGGCCATGGAGCGTGAATTGCTCGCTGATCCCAAGGAGTTGGCCGAGCACCTGATGCTGGTGGACCTGGGTCGCAATGATGTGGGACGCGTTGCGCGCACCGGCAGCGTTTCGGTGACCGAACGAATGCTCATCGAACGCTATTCGCATGTCATGCATATCGTCTCCAACGTGCAAGGGCGGTTACGTCCGGGACTCGACGCCCTGGACGTGTTGCGGGCTACGTTCCCTGCCGGTACGGTATCCGGTGCCCCCAAGGTTCGCGCGATGGAAATCATCGATGAACTGGAGCCGGAAAAGCGCGGGATTTACGCGGGGGCCGTGGGCTATATCAGTTGGAACGGTAATATGGATACGGCGATTGCGATTCGCACCGCCGTTATTACCGGTGAGATGTTGCACATCCAGGCGGGGGCCGGCATCGTCGCCGACTCGATTCCCGATTTGGAGTGGAAAGAGACACTGAACAAAGGGCGTGCGATTTTCAAAGCCGTCGAGATGGCCAGCCGGGGTCTCGATCGCGATTTGTCTCTATCGAACTGAATCGATGGCTATCCGCTCCTGGTGCCGCCGGCTGGTTGGTCATCGCTGGTTTGACAGAACCATTATTCTGTTGATCGTCATCAACGCTGTCGTTCTCGGACTAGAGACGTTTCCCACCATCGAAGCCCGTTACGGTGCCTGGATGCGATTTTTCAATGCGGCGGTGCTGGGGGTCTTCGTGCTCGAAGCGTTGGTCAAAATCACCGCGGTTGCGCCGTACTACCGGCGCTATTTCGGAGACGGCTGGAATTTATTCGATTTCAGCGTTGTTGTGCTTTCTCTGATTCCGGCCAGCGGCGAGTTTGCGATGATCGCTCGAATGGCGCGGTTGTTGCGTGTTATGCGATTGATCTCAACGCTCCCTGAACTGCGCCTGATCGTCGCCACGTTGGTACGTTCCATACCTGGTATGGCGAACGTGATCTTGCTTCTGACCATCATCTTTTATATGTATGCCATTGCCGGTTTTCATCTTTTCCACGAGCACGACCCGGTACACTGGGGTTCGTTGGGCCTGTCGCTACTCACCTTGTTCAGAGTTCTGACACTCGAAGACTGGACCGATGTGATGTACAAGGCGATGGAGATGAATGAATCAGCTTGGATATTCTTCGTCAGTTTCGTGGTGATCGCGACATTTGTGGTGATCAACTTGTTTATCGCCGTGGTGATCAACAACCTGGAAGAAGCGAAAAAAGAACGCGTGGACAAACAAACCGCCGAACCCCAGGACGACACTGAAGAACATCTGCTCCGGCAGATCGCGAGTTTGCGCCGGCATCTGGCGGCGCTGGAAAGCCGCATCAAAGGAAGTCGTACGTAGCCGAACGACCGAAACGGCTTCTGTAGCGCGGGCAAAATAGATCGACTCCCTCTCCCGAGGGATGTCTAAGGGTTATGGGGCGTCGTGCGGGTGAGGCGGTCGATGCCCAAGCTGACTGCCACCAAGAGCCCCAGCGTCAGCAGCGCTAGCGCCGCAATGGTCCAGGTACGCGAATGCAGCCAGGGTTGACCCGTCTCCTGATCGGTAATCAACACCGGATCGTTGTGTCCCGGCTGGGCGCGCAAGACGAGTTCGGTGCCGTTGTACTCGAGCCGCGCTATCCCCAGTCGAGGTTCGAAGCGCGTTAGGTCCAGTGGCACCGACCGCTCGGAAAACGGGTGATGGAGGCTGATGTTTCGAATTCGATATTCACCGTCGGTCTCGCCCGGATCGAAGCGAACCCGCCGCAGCGGCAGGTCGCGCACCCCGAACTCGAGTTTTACCCAATCTCCGCCGGGTACCGCCTGGCGATCGGCAATCCGCTCGGTAAATTCGTTGTGATCGCTCAGGTACACCTTGGCGTGGGTGTCCTTTTGTGACCACATTTCCACGCGAATTCGAATATCGGGTACATCGATCGTGGTTGCGCGGTAACCCATGAAAACGACGATACCGAACAGGATCGCGAACGACGGCACGTGCAGCCCCCATCGATATCGATCCCGTTTGATCCACACGGACAACCGTTTGCCAAGCTCCATGCCGGGACGTTCGACGAGGACATAAGTCAACCCGCAGACAAGGACCGTCAAGGCCAAACAGACCACTTCGTAGATCGGCGAGGTGATGGGCCACTCGCGCACTTCGATTATTATCGGCAAGTGCCAAAGGTAAAAGCCGAATCCGCAAACCCCTACGAAACGCAGCCACCGGTTGGCCCAGAATCGGCTACGGCTGAAACTGACGCCCAACACGACGAGCATGCACGGGATATAGAACAAGTGCCCGAATTCCCACAGTTGCGATGGATGGTAGAGTCCGAACCACTCACGAACGGCTTGTCCCCAGGTAAAATTCGTGCCGAACAGAATGATCAAAATCGCCCCGCTGGCCGTTAACAGCGGCGCGAGACGGGGCTGTATCCACCCATGCATATGCACCGCCGCCATACCCAGAATGAAGGGGGCGAATTGCGGAGATCCGCCGCGCAGCGTGAGCATGGCTTTGTGTTCAAACAGATACCAGGCCGTGGCTGCTGCAGTCAGTAACACAGTTGCCCGCAGCGCGGGACTGCGGAGTGGATACAGGAGGAGAACCAGCGCGGGGAGAAACAGATAAAACACCAGCTCGGTTTTAGTGGTCCACAGGTGATCGTCGGCGCGAACGAACAGCAGGTGTTGGACTATCCAGGCGTGCTGCACATCCGGCTCCCAATTGCGGAAAAGCAAGGCGATACAAATTACGCAGACCGCGTACAATGGCATGATGCGAAACACGCGCCGAACCAGGTAAGCCACCAGGTTAGCCGAGTTCGGCGTGCCTTTCATGTTGAGAAACCCCGCATACAACAAGTAGCCGCTCAGGGTGAAAAACAACCATACACCGGCGGGCCCCACAGCCACATGCGGAATACTTTGCAGATGCAGAGCGAACACCATGAGTGCGGCTACCGCACGCAAACCGTCGAAGTTTTCGATGTAGCGGCTTCCGGTCGTCGTGCGATGGCTGATGAGCACATCGATCCTGTGGCGCAAGCCGTCGAAGCTGTTTGTGCGGGAGCTGGACATATCGTCCGCGATCCTAAAGTCTCCCGGGTAGCATCACAATAGCGGGACGACTTGACTCCGCACCCTAGCGGCGCGGGCCCGCAGGCCACCGAGCCGGTTCCGTGCCCGGTTGCGGACCGCCGTCCGCGACAGCGAACCCCGTGGACGCGGTCGATAATCGACTCGCTGCGGGTGTAGATCGGCCGTTCCTTTTCAAGTAACCTCCACCGGCGGTTTCAGGATTTCCGTCGACAATCGGGCGCGCAGATCCCATTATGATCTTGATGATCGACAACTACGATTCGTTTACGTACAACCTCGTGCAATACCTCGGGGAACTGGGACATGAGGTGGACGTGCATCGCAACGATCAAATCAACCTCGAAGAGGTCGCGCGACTCGTGCCTGATTACATCGTGATTTCGCCGGGACCCTGCACACCCAATGAAGCGGGAATCTCCGTTGATCTCGTCGAAGAGTTCGGCGGACGCATACCGATTCTCGGCGTGTGTTTGGGGCACCAGTGCATCGGTCAGGCCTACGGCGGGCGTATCGTGCACGCCCAGGAGTTGATGCACGGCAAGACTTCGATGATCCACCACAACGATCATGGCGTGTTCCGAGAATTGGAGACACCGTTTCAAGCGACGCGTTATCACTCGCTGGTGGTCGAGCGTGAAACACTGCCGGATTGTTTCGAAATTACTGCCTGGACCGACGACGGCGAGATCATGGGATTGAAACATAAGGAGCTGGCGTTGGAAGGCGTTCAGTTTCACCCCGAGTCGATCCTCACCCAGCACGGACACCGGTTGCTGCGCAATTTTGTCGGCCGCGGCGAAGGCGCGTCGGTGGAGTAAAGACCCGCAACCAGTGTCGGTCGCCGATGGCGGAACGGATCGAGATACGGGATTTCAAATCGCCGGTTGTGCGCAGGGAAAACCCGATGCGGGAGCGGGATGACGGGAACGCGGCCGGGCGCCTTGGACGCCGTCGATTCGGTATACTCCGCACCCAAGACGGGACATTCACAGGGGTCTCATGGATATAAAAACAGCGATACAGACCGTTATCGACGGGCGCGACCTGCAACCGGAAGAGATGCGCGCGGTGATGACGACGATCATGACCGGCGACGCCACGCCGGCCCAGATCGGTGGATTCCTGATCGGGTTGCGCGCCAAAGGGGAAACCCTGGACGAGATAGCGGCGGCGGCGCAAGTCATGCGTTCGCTGGCCAGTAGAGTGACCGTCGCCGCCCCCCACCTGGTCGATGTGGTGGGCACCGGTGGCGACCGCCGCAACACTTTCAATGTATCGACAACCGCCGCTTTCGTGGTCGCAGCCGCGGGGGCAAACGTGGCCAAGCATGGGAATCGCTCGGTGTCGAGTCGATCGGGCAGCGCCGATGTGCTGGAGGCCGCTGGTGCAAGGCTGGATCTGGCGCCGGCCCAAATCGCGCGTTGCATAAACGACGTGGGCGTGGGTTTCATGTTCGCGCCAGCCCATCACGGGGCGATGAAACATGCCGTTGGGCCGCGCCGTGAGATGGGCGTGCGCACTATTTTCAATGTGCTCGGTCCGCTGACTAATCCGGCCGACGCTCCGCACCAGTTGGTGGGGGTGTTCGCCGGAGAGCTGGTGGAACCGATCGCACGGGTACTGGGCTTGCTGGGAAGCCGTCACGCCCTGGTCGTGCATTCCGAAGATGGTCTCGACGAGATCAGCATCGGTACGCCAACCCGGGTGGCCGAACTGCAAAACGGCGAAGTGGAAACTTATACGGTCACCCCCGAACAATTCGGTTTACCGCGGGGTGACATCGATCGCTTGACGGTCGGCAGCGCGCAGGAAAGCCTGGGCCTGGTAAATGCCGCGCTCGACAACGAGTCGGGACCGGCGCGCGATATCGTGATATTGAACGCCGGTGCGGCCTTGTACGCGAGCGGCGTCTGTGCCGATCTGAGTACCGGCGTGACCTCCGCGGCCGCCACACTGGAGAGCGGGGCGGCTAAACACAAACTGGCGGAATTCGTGGCGTTCACCAACGACGCCGCATGAGGGAATCGAAGTCGACGCCATGAATACGGGTACCCCGGACATACTGGCGCGTATCCTCGCGCACAAGCGCCGCGAGGTGGCCCGGCGTGCCGCGGCCGTGCCGGTCTCGGAGCTCGAGACCCGCGCCGCTGCGGCCCCGGACCCGCGCGGATTTCGTCACGCGATTCAGCACTGCGTCGATAGCGGCAACATGGCGGTCATTGCGGAAATCAAGAAGGCCTCCCCGAGTCAGGGGGTGATCCGTGAGGATTTCTCGCCTCGCTGGCTGGCGCAAAGGTATGCGGGCGCTGGCGCCGCGTGTTTGTCCGTGCTGACCGACGAAGCGTTCTTCCAGGGTTGTGACGGCGACTTGGAAACCGCGCGCGCGGCGTGTGGGTTGCCGGTTCTGCGCAAGGATTTCGTCGTCGATCCGTACCAGATCGTCGAGGCCCGATCGATCGGTGCCGACGGCGTACTGTTGATCGTGGCGGCTCTGGATGACGGCGCACTCCGCGAGTTGGCGTCGGCGGCCCAGGCCTGGGGTCTGGACGTGCTGGTCGAAGTACACGACGTGGGGGAGCTGGATCGCGCGCTGGCCTTGGACATCCCGCTGATAGGCATCAACAATCGTAACTTGCGCACTTTCGAAACGCGGCTCGACACCACGCTCGAGCTGCTGCCGCGTGTGCCCGAGAATCGTCTCGTAGTGACCGAGAGCGGCATTCATGACGTGGCGGACGTCCAGCGCATGCGCACCCACGGTGTACACGCCTTTCTGATCGGCGAAACGTTCATGCGTGCGCCGGATCCGGCCGCCAAGCTCGGTGAGTTGCTCGGCGGAAAAAACCGCCGGCCGGGCGGTTAGATCCAGTGACAGTTTGAGGTGTATCGATGCACGCGACGATAAAGTGGGTAGACGGAGCGTCTTTTACCGCGACGGCAGACAGCGGACATATGGTGACCATGGACGGGCCGCCGGAGCACGGCGGGTTGAACCGCGGCGCGCGCCCCATGGAGATGGTATTGATGGGTATGGGCGGTTGCACGGCGTTCGACGTCCTTCATATTCTGCGTAAATCGCGCCAGGATGTAACGGATTGCCGGGTCGAACTCGAAGCCGAGCGGGCCGATCGGGAACCCAAGGTGTTCACCCGTATCCATGTACATTTCGTCGTGTCCGGGCACGCCCTGAAGGAGTCCGCCGTCAAACGGGCGGTGGAGTTGAGCGCGGAAAAATACTGTTCGGCATCGATCATGTTGGGCAAGACCGCCGACATCACCCATGATTACGAAATCGTCGAGCGGGGCTGATACCACCGCGCGGCCGGGCGGCGCGGGTACATCGGTGTCCCGGGATTTCAGCTATATCCGCGACGCTTACTATGAAGCGTGGTTCCGCTTCCATCCGGAACGGGCGGTCGATCTCGGGGTGCCCGGTCACGCCCATCGACTCACCCCCTGCGGCGACGAGGAGATCGGTGCGTTGGTGGTACTCAACGAAAAGTTATTGAGTGCGCTGGATGAACTGGCACCGTCGGAGTTGGATGCTGACGATGCGCTGGATTTTCGTCTGATGCAGGGGGCGGCCTTCCTCGAGCTCAGCGAACTGTTGGAGAATGATTGGCGGTTGCGCGATCCGCAGAAATTTCTGCCGTTACGCGCCGTGTATCAACTGACGATCCGCGCGGTGGAGGACTTCCCGGCCGCACTCAAGAGCCGTCTGGGCGGAATCCCGGCGTGTCTGCGCGGCGCCCGACAATGCCTGTCCTCGGAACCGGAAAACATTCCCGCGGCGTGGCTGGAGGCGGCCATCGAGGAAGCGACATCGGGCAGCGATTACCTGGCGAGCCTGCCCCGACAGGTGGTCGTCAGAGACCACAGCAAACGGCTGCGCAACTTGCCTGTGCTGATCGCTGAGGCGCAGGACGCATTGGGCGAATTCGTCAAGTTTCTGGAAGGTATGGGCGACCGCGCGCAGGGCGACCACGCGTGCGGCGAGCGTCGTTTCAATGACCTCTTGAAATACCGGCATTTTCTGGCGGTGGATGCGCACATGCTCCATGGCGCAGGCGTACGTCTGGTGGCGGCGCTGGAACGCGACTTGGCACGAGCCGCAAAGCGTCTCGGCGGTCACGTCGAAACGCGCGCCCTCGGCGCCGTCCCCGACGCCGCCCAACTCCTTTCGGTCTACGCCGAGACCATGCAGGCGGCCCGTGCCTTCGTCGCCGCGCGCGAGTTGGCGACCCTGCCCGAGGCGGAGACCTTACGCGTGGTCGAAACGCCGTTATTCATGCGTCATCAGATCCCATTCGCGGCATACTGCCCACCGGCTCCCGGCGAAGATCAGGTCGGCCGCTATTACGTAACGCCGGTGACCGACCCGGAGGCGCTGGCCGAACACAACCTCGTGAGCGCCAAACACACCTGCGTGCACGAAGCGTATCCGGGACATCACCTGCAATTCGTCACCGCCAACCTGCACCCGCCTTCGCGCACCTGGCCGCGTCTGGTGAACGCCTCGGCGACCCTGTACGAAGGTTGGGCGTTGTACTGCGAACAGCTGATGTGTGAGCAAGGCTTCCTGTCCGGACCCGAACATGAGTACGTATTGTTAAGAGATCGCTTGTGGCGGGCTGTGCGGGTGGTTCTCGATGTCGAACTTAATACCCGTAATCTGAGCGTGGAGGAGGCCGCGCAACGTCTCCACGACATGTTGGGTTTTCCAATGGCACAGGCGCGCGCCGACGTGAGTTGGTACATTCGTGCGCCCACGACACCGATGGGCTACGCCGTCGGATGGGCACTCATCAATGCGGCCCGTGATGCCCGGCGGGAAATGAAGGATTATGCGCCCAAGAGCTTTCACGATGCGATCCTGTCGTGCGGATCGATACCCCTGCCGCTGGTCCTCGAACGGTGTTTTGGTGCCGAGTTCGCGGATCGTATTCGTGATTCGGTATTCGCAGCTTGACCACAGTGATGTTACGTCACTCTACGGCATGGAAGTTTCGGGTATTGGCTGCCGGCTTGTGTGGGTTCTTGGCCGTCGACAGCGGCGCACAGGAGCTCGAGCCCTACATCGACGCATCGATTGCGTTTTCGCGACCGGCCGGTTGGCAGGTCATCGAGCACGAATCCGAACGATTTCTCATCGTACGCCAAGATCCGGAGCGGGGAACCGGCTCGCCGGAAATTCTTCTTCAGATCCTGCCGCTGGGCCCCCGGCTCGATCCCGAAGCGATACGGTTGTGGTTGAATCAGCACTTCGGAGGGACATTCCGCATGGAAACGCACACCGTGAGTCCCACCGGAGCCGGTGCGATGGCAGTATATGAGAAAAGTCGGCCACCAATACGAATCGCGGTGCTTCTGGAGCCCCGCAAGACGGCGCGATACACGGTGTTCGGGTTGTTCATTGCACCACGCGCGGACTTCATAACCTTTGGCGGCGAGGCGTTGCTGGCGCGAGTGGTCGGTTCGGTATTGGCGCAGCGTTAGCCGCAGGACGGCTCTCTTGCATAGTTTCAGCAAACTCAGTAGATTCGCCGCCGGTGCCCGCGCCGGACGCCGTTCGCATACCGTCTCGTTGGATTAGCCCGATACCTATGTTTGATGCTGGTTCCCCGCTTACTTGACAGCGATGCGGCAAAGTCAGCCGACATCGATCCTGCGCATACTCTGGCTCTGGTCCGTTATGGTGCGGGTCGCGGGCCGGGAGCGCTTGACTACGTCACCATCGATGTGCCACTGGAGTCGTTGGGAACCGCTTATGAGGAAATCTGGGCGTCAGAGCGCCGTGTAGAGCGAGGGGAGCTCGCCGGGGTGCGTTTGGCGCACGACGGTGAGTACCTCCTTGGGGTGTTGAGTTTGGCGGAGGCGCCGGATGCCGCGGGATTCGAATCCGAAGTTGCCTCAGCGTACGCGCGCATCTCGCGCGCCGCGGTAAGCAGTGCATTTCCGCACCTGCTAAGAATCTGGAACTACTTGCCGGACATCCACCAGTCGGAAGCGGGTTTGAACCGCTATCAACGGTTCTGTCGCGCCCGCTTCGCGCCGCTGACCGCACACTGTCGCGCGCACGGGGACGGCTATCCGGCGGCTACGGCGATTGGCACCTTCGAGGACCGCCCCTTAATTTATTTTCTCGCCGCGAAGCGGCCGGGGCGTCATCTGGAAAATCCACGTCAGGAAAGCGCCTATCGTTATCCCGAGTGCTACGGTCCGCAGAGTCCGTCGTTTGCCCGGGCGACGATGAGTGAAATCGATTCGCGCGGGTGGCTGTTCGTATCCGGTACCGCCAGTATCGTCGGCCATGAGTCGCGACATCGCGAAAACGTCGTCGCTCAGTGCCGAGAAGTTTTGGAGAACATCGATCAACTCCTCAAGACGACGCAAGCGAACCGGGGCATCGAGGCACTGACGCACGTAAAAGTCTATTTGCGGAATACCAGTGACTTGGATCCAGTGTGCAAAGTTCTGGGAGAGACCGCGATAGGGCCTCTTCCGCGCGAGGTTTTGCGCGGTGAGCTGTGTCGCTCGGAGCTGTTACTGGAAATTGAAGGGCTGGCGATTCGTTGATACCCCGTGTTTAGCGGCGCCCTCCCGAGTATGTTATAACTTTTGTGCATGGCTCCGAATCTGAATCTGCTCGCGGCAATGGCGTTGTTCGTCGGTTCGCATTTCGTGCTTTCCTCACAGCCGGTGCGCAGTTATCTCGTCGGGCGCTTCGGGGAGACTCGCTTTCTGGCTCTCTACTCGTTGGTCGCATTGATTCTGTTACTGTGGGCGATTCTCGCCTACAGGGCGGCGCCTCACCACGCGCTGTGGGTTCCGCCGGTGTGGATCATGTTTGTCCCGGTGGTCTTCATGCCGATCGCACTGTATGCGATCGTGGATGGCTATCTGGTGGGAAATCCAATGAGTGTCGCGCAAGAAAGCACTTTTCAACGCGACGATCCAGCGCGGGGAGTGGTAAAAGTCACACGACATCCGGCGATGTGGGGAATCGCCGTGTGGGCGTTCTCACACCTCCTCGCCAATGGAGACTTAAGCTCGGTAATATTCTTCTCCGGATTGTTGATCCTCGCACTTGGCGGTGCCGCGCACATCGATCGCCGCCGCCGGCAGTCGCATGCCCGGGAGTTTGCGCGGTTTTCCGCGCATACTTCTTTCATCCCGTTCGGTGCAATACTGACGGGACGATCGCAATTCACTGTTGAAGACGTGCGCTGGTTACCGCTGGGCGCTGCCGCTGCGGCTTATCTCTTACTGCTGGTGCTGCACACGCCGATCGTGGGTGTGCCGCCGTGGCCGAACTAGCTCGACTTGCATATGCCCTGGATTATTCTGATTCTCGCGCTGGCGGTGATTACGTCGATCTTGATCATCGTCTACGGTTATCGCCGTGCGCTACTGGTGATGTCGGTGGTCGTCGGCGTCGGTCTCGGCTTTTTGATCTGGTACGGCGAGCGGGGAAATCGTGGCGGCAACTTTCCCTCAGAAAACGTCCGTCTCGACTCATTTTCGGTGGTCAACACCTACGGCGACAGCTATAAGTTGGCAGCCCGGGCCGTCAACAATTCAGCGGAACGGAAACTGACCCGGTTTGCGCTGACTTTGATCGCTTCGGACTGCGTCAATGCGGACGGTAAGCGTGAATGCGTGGTCGTCGGGGAGACCACTCGTGACGTATTTATCATCGTGCCTCCCCAACAGGCGCGTGACTTCACCGAACAGTATCAGTTCGTCAACATGCGCCCCAAGGGCGAATTGACGTGGGGGTTTCGAATCGGTAACACGCGTGGTGAGTGAGGGAGTGGGATTACTCGGCAATAGAACACGCTTTCTCGTAAATGCGGTAGCGGCGCGTTAACCGGGCGCTCATTGCCCTCAGCCGGTCTACCATTTCCCGGTTGTCTTCCAGAATCCAGGATGCCTCCGCGGTCGTGATACCGCGTGCCGGTGAGCGTCGCAGGTACTCGACGAATAAAAGAGGACCCAGCCCGAGGTTACGGAAATCGTGTTTGATGCCGAGCGCCAGGATGCGACTTTCGGTAATCGTTGCGGCGCGCCCGGGTCCGAGAACATCCCAGAGGATTCGAAACAGGCCGGTGCCGAGCAACCGCCCGCTCGGTACTTTCTTCAACGCCTGGTTGATGTTAGGTAAGGCGAGTCCGAACGCAGCGGGTTTGCCGTCCACCTCGACAATCAGGCATAACTCCGGGTCGAGAATGAGCTTCATCTCCTTGGCCATGTGCCGGAATTCCGATTCGGTCATGGGTACGAAGCCCCAGTTTCGATGCCACGCATCATTGTAGATGTCGAGCACGACATCGATCTCGCGGTCGAAAGCGCGTTTGTCGATTCCCCGGACCCCGATTTTGGCGCGGCGTTTTTGCCGCTCGGACACCTTGATCAACCGATTGCTGAACGGGCTGTCCGCCTGTAAATCCCACGCCGTCAAGTCCTTGGCCTTCTTCAGTCCGTATTGTTCGAACAACGCTGCATAGTAGGGGGGGTTGTAGGTCATCATGATTCGTGGATCCTTGTCGAACCCCTCAATCAGCAGCCCGCACTCGTGATTCGTGCTCGGATTCAGCGGCCCGCGCAGACGGTCCATCCCGCGCCGCGCCGACCACACGGCGATCCGGTCCAGGAGCCCGGCGCATACGTCGGGACGGTTCTCGCTTTCGAAAAATCCGAAGAACGCGGTGCGCTCGTCGTGGAAACGATTGTGCGCAGCATCGATGACCCCGGCCGCCCGGCCCACCGGGCGGCCTCGATCCACGGCCAGCAGCGGCAGCAGTTCCGCGTGCCGAAAAAACGGATTGCGCCGGGCGTCTAACGTGCGACGAACAGTCGTACGCAGAGGCGGTACCCAATGCGGCATATCGCGGTATATACGCCACGGCAGGTCGATGAATTGGCGCCACTGACGGCGTGTTTTCACTTCGACAATGTCCGGCATGCGGGTCTCGAACCGATCTTGGCGGTCGGGGGCCGCCGCCATGGTGCAGATCCCCGAACGGCGTTCGGGTCACGGCGCGGGCGGTCTAAGCGCCGAAATTGTAACGCGCCGTCAAGCCGCCGTAGAAATGGCGGTCCGGGGCCGGTTCGAAGAAACGGCCGCCAAACGCATTGATGCGGACGTTGGAACTGTACTCTTCGTCGAATACGTTGTTAACGCCGACATAAGGGGTGAACTCCCATCGACCGACCGTTGCCAGATAGCCGATCCGGGCGTTGGCCACGGTATACGAGTCGGTGCTCTCGGTGTTGGCGTTGTCGGCGAAAAACTCGTCGACGTAGAGCACGTCACCGATGACAAAGAGACCAGAGGGGTGTTGATACGCCGCTTCGGCGCTGAACTGGTTCTCAGGGATCCCGGGGATGCGATTTCCGGCGAATGATTCCCCGTCGGAGGTGAATTCGTCGAATTCGAAATCCGAGTACGTGTAGGCGAAAGTCAACGTCAAACCGCGCGCGGGGCGTACGCTGACGCCTGCCTCAAAACCGTTGCGGGTCGATTCTCCCGCATTTTCGAAGAATGTCCGACCGGGAGACTGCGGCAGCTCGAAGGCCACCAGCTCGTCTTCCACGTCGATATGAAACAGCGCCACGTCAAAGGCGACGAGACCATTCAGATACTGCCCCTTTGCGCCGATTTCGTAGTTGGTAGCGGTTTGCGGATCCAGGTCGGGATTGAATCCGCCCCCCGCCGGATTGGCGAATTCGGTCGTTGTCGGGGTCTCGAACGCGGTGGAGACATTGGCGTATATGGCGTGATCGTCGGCAACGCGCCACAGAAGGCCGGCCATCGGGCTGAATTCGTCGAGATCGCGGGAACCCGAGTCGTCCCCATCGCTCAAGAACCGGTCGTCGACATCGAACTCAACGCGGTCGAACCGTGCGCCCACCGTCAGCTCGAGAAACTCGTTGAGTGCGAATTCGTTTTGCACGAAAACACCGAAACTGGTCACGTCTTCTTGCTGGTCGAACACCTTGGCGCCGACGACGCCGTCGTTATTGTCGAATCGCTCGCGGTCATCCTCTTGAAAATCGACATCGATGCCGATGGCCAAACGATTGGCCCGACCGGCGAGGTCGCCGGTGTACACGTATTGCAGACCCCCGCCGTAGAAAAACCGGTCGAAGGCGACGGCGCCGCCCCCGGTAAAGGGCAGAAGGTTGGCGAAATCGCGCCACAGATAGTAGTTGCGGGCGACGATTTCGTGGTCGTCCGCCAACTGACGGCGATAGACGAAACCGATTTTCTGTTGGTCAATCTCCTCGCCGGCGTCGAAGCGCACGTTGGCCTCGCGAGCCTGAGTGGGGTCCGCAGCCGCTTGTTCAGCGGTAAGTCCACCGGGATCATCGGACTGAGGGGAGTCGAAGAAATTTATCACCGTGACGAGTTCCGATCGATCGTCGATGTCGTAGCGAAAGCGTCCGTTCAGGGTTCGGTTTTCCACCCGACTATGATCGCGGTATCCGTCCATCTCGAGATTGGACGCGCTCAAGACGTAGTTCCAGCGGCCGGTGTCGCCGCCAGCTTTGAGTTGTGCCTTGCTGTAATCGAATTCACCGAACGCCACACCCCCTTGTACGAACGGGATTTCCGGTCCGGCCTCGGTGCGGATGTTGATGACTCCGCCGGAAGCGTTACCGTACAACGAGGAGGCCGCGCCGCGAATCACCTCCACTTGTCCCGCCGACGCGAGATCAATGCTGTCCACCTGGCCCTGCCCATCGGGTAATGTGCCCGGAATGTCATCGACCAGAATCTTGATCCCGCGAATCCCGAAATTACCGCGGGCGCCGAATCCGCGAATGGCGATCCGCAAGTCCTGCGCAAAGTTGTAACGGTTCTGCAAGAACAAACCCGGGACCTTGAACAGCGATTCGTCGAGGCCGAGCTGCTGGCGAGCCAGCTGAACGTCATCCTGGTTCAGGACACCGACCGCCGCGGGGATGTCCGTTGCGCGCTTCTCGACGCGCGTTGCCTCGACAATCACTTCCTCAGTCGTGCCCTGCGCGCGGGCGGTACCGACTGCCGCGGCGCACAGCGAGACGGCCGCAACCAGAGCGAACTTGTTGCGGGGCAGGTGCTCAAAAGGGTGTTCCTGGTTCATAACAGCCACCTTCACCACTAAATTGGTTATTATCAGCCATACAACGACCTCGGAATCCCCGATCGCCGTGACTCCGCAGGGTTACCGCAAGATTCGTGCCGCGTTCACAGTACGGTCGAAAGCGGCGCCCCGGTCTTGAACTCGCGCACCGCCCGTTCGTGTTATCCAGACTGGGGAAACGGTTAATATAGGCGGTCTTGGCACGTTCCGTGCTGGGTTTGTGAGGCGAGCGTGCCGAGAAACATTGGAATCCGTGAAGCAACAAATCATGAGCAAGAGAAAATTTTGCGCCGCAATCTGCCTGTGGCTGTTCGGCACCGCGGTCGCGGCGCAAGAGTTGGTGCCACTACGGGCCGGGGTGCTGAAATTCGGCACCGTCAACTGGGAGCTGGATGTGGTCCGGCACCACCGGCTCGCCGAGGCAGAGGGCGTGGATCTCAAGATCGTACCGCTCGGCTCCAAGAACGCCTTGAGCGTCGCGCTGCAGGGCGGTGCCGTAGACGTGGTGGTCACCGACTGGATCTGGGTCAGCCGCCAACGAGCGGAAGAACGGAATTACACATTCTTTCCTTACTCTCGTACCGTCGGTGCGTTATTCGTGCGTCGGGACGCCAACATCAAGGCGCTCGCAGATCTCAAGGGCCGTACGCTGGGGATCGCCGGTGGGCCGGTGGACAAGAGCTGGTTGCTGCTGAGAGCGTACGCACGACAGACGCTCGATCTTGATCTCAAGCAGGCGATAGAGCCCGCCTTCGCCGCGCCGCCGCTGTTGAATCAATTGATGCTGAAGGGCGATCTGCCTGCTGTGTTGAATTTCTGGCACTACGGCGCGCGCCTCAAGGCGGCGGGAATGCACGAGTTGATATCCGTCGTCGACATGCTGCGAGAGCTTGGCATCGAAGCGGAAGTGCCGCTTCTGGGCTGGGCGTTCGAGGAAGCGTGGGCAGGGGCGAACGGAGCCACGCTGGTGGGTTTTCTCCGCGCGTCCTACCGAGCCAAGAAAATACTCGCCGAGTCCGACGCCGAATGGCAACGGATCCGGGCGCTCACCAAAGCCGATGACGTGCCGACCTTGGAGGCGTTGAAGGACAATTATCGCGAGGGTATTCCGCACCGGTTCGGGCCCGACGAACTCGCGGCCGCGGAACGCGTGTTTTCGATACTCGCCCGCGAAGGTGGGGAGGAGCTGGTGGGCCGGAGTACGACTCTGACGGCCGGGACTTTCTGGGACGGAACCAGCCCGCAAGCGTTGATGCAATAATGCTCAAAGTCGACGGAACCGCGTTCCGAACGTTGTCATTGTTGGGTTTCTTGCTGTTCTGGCAGGCGGTCGCTTTGTACGCGGATTCCCCGACTCTGCCCACACCCACGGAAGTCATCGTACGTTTATGGGAGCATCTTCGCAGCGGGGAGCTGCTGTATCACCTGGGGGTGACCCTGCTTCGGGTCATCGTCTCGTTCTTTATCGCCATGGCGGTGGGTACGGCGGTCGGTATTGTCATGGGCCGCTACCGATCGCTGGACAACCTGCTGGACGGGTTGTTGGTGCTGGCGCTGAACATCCCGGCGCTGGTGACGATCATTCTCTGTTACATCTGGTTCGGTCTCATCGAAGCGGCGGCCATTGCCGCGGTGGCAGTGAACAAAATCCCTACCGTCATCGTCACCGTGCGCGAAGGCGCGCGCGCCGTGGACCGGAAACTGTTGGAGGTCGCGGATGCGTTTCAACTCGAGGGACTACCGAAACTCACGAAAGTGTACTTGCCCCAGTTGTATCCGTACCTGATGGCAGCCGCACGGTCCGGGTTGGCGCTGATCTGGAAGATCGTGCTCGTAGTGGAGTTGCTGGGCCGCAGCACCGGAATCGGTTTTCAGCTCGGTACGTTTTTTCAGTTCTTCGATATCACCAGTATCCTGGCATACACGCTGACGTTCGCGGCGGTCATTCTGGTCATCGAAGCGGTGGTCATGCGGCCCATCGACGGTCGGATCTCACGGGGGCGAACGTGACCGAGTTGGCCGTGCAGGTGGCGGAAAAAAGATTTCCCGGTTCCGATGTCGTCGCTTTGCGTGACCTGGAATTTTCTGTGCATTCCGGGGAATTCATCGCCATCGTCGGTCCTTCGGGAGCCGGCAAAACCACGATCCTAAACGTCGTCGGGGGGCTCGACGACGTGTACGACGGCACGGTGCGCATCAACGACATGGCATTGCGGCCGGGACATCATCCGGTACGCGTCGGTTACATGTTTCAGGAACCGCGTTTGATGCCGTGGCTCAGCGTGGAGCAGAATATCGAACTGGTACTGCGCGATAACGCCAGCCGGGGACGGGTTCGTCCGTTGTTGGAGCAACTGGGCTTGCAGGACCGGCGCGAGGATTATCCCAACCACCTGTCGGGTGGTATGCAGCGCCGCGTCGCGCTGGCGCGCGCGTTCGCCGTGCGCCCGGATCTGTTGCTGATGGATGAGCCTTTCGTGTCCTTGGATGAACCGACCGCACAGCGCCTGCGAGGGATGTTGCTCACGCTGTGGCGGGAGGATCGACCCACAGTGCTGTTCGTTACCCACAATCTGCGCGAGGGCATCGCACTGGCCGATCGTGTGTTGTTTTTGTCCGCCAGCCCGGGCAGGGTGATACACGAACTCCACGTGAATTTGCCGCGCCCGCGCCGGCTATCCGATCCGGCCATCGAAAACCTCTATCAATCGCTGCTCGCGGATTATCCAAAACTTCTGTCGGGGACCTCAGGGACGGTACGGGATCGCGACGCCGAACTCGCGAAACGGGAGGTCGTTTGAACGATGCATCATCAAGCGCGACGTTGTGCGTGACCAACGTCAGTAAGTCCTACGGCAAGGTCAAGGCCTTGAATGGCGTCAGCCTGCACGTGGGAAAAGGCGAGTTTGTCGCTCTGCTGGGTCCGAACGGAGCGGGTAAAACGACATTGTTCCAGTTGTTGACCGGGTTGTTCGTGGCGGACGAGGGGGCGATTTCCGTCAACGGTTACGACATCCGCGACCATTCGGTGCGGGCTCTCGCGGCCATCGGTGTGGTGTTTCAGCAGCCCACCCTGGATCTCGACCTGTCGGTTAGGGCGAACTTGAGATTCCATTCCCGTTTGCATGGGCTGCCCGTTGAACGGGCTACACAGCGGATTGACGCTGAACTCGAACGCACTCAGCTTACCGACCGCGCCGACGATCCGGCGCGCAGTTTGAGCGGCGGTAACCGGCGCAAGGTGGAGCTGGTGCGCGCGCTGTTACACGAACCTACCCTGCTGCTCATGGACGAGCCGAGCGTCGGACTGGACCCGGCGTCGCGTGAGTCGTTGTTGCGCTATGTGGTAGATTTATGCGCGCATCGGGATCTGGGGGTGTTGTGGGCAACGCACTTGGTGGACGAGGCGGAGCGCGCCCACCGGGTAATGATTCTGCACCGAGGCAACGTGCTGATTGCGGGTCCGCCCGCCACCCTCACCGAACAAACGGGTCAATCGACACTCGCTGAGGCGTTCTTACATCTGACGGGCGAGAATGGCGGTCGGTAAAGGAGTAGATACAGTGCGGTTATGTTTGCAAAGGTTTCTGGTTGCCCTCGGGCTTTGTTGGTTTTCGTTGGCGGTTGCCGCCAAGGGAACGGGTTACCTGTTCGTAAGCAGCGAAAAGGATCACGTCGTGACGGTGCTGGACGGCCAGAGTTTCGCGCTAGTGAAGAACATCGAGACGTCCGAGCGACCCCGGCATCTGGAGTTCAGCCCGGACCGTGAACGCATATACGTTGTGTGCGGCGACGGCGAGGCCATCGATATCATCGACGTGGCCAAGCTGGAAGTGGTCGATCGAATCGAAGACATCGACGACCCCGAGGCCATCGATCTCAGTGCCGACGGCACACTGATGTACGTATCATTGGAGGACGAGGGGGCGTTGGGTGTGATCGATATCGCCGCCAAGAAACTCATCGAGGAGATTCAAGTAGGAGAGGAGCCGGAGGGCGTGCTTACCAGCCCAGACGGCAAGTCGGTGTTCGTCACCTCGGAAGTGGCGAACATGGTGCACGTGATCGATGCCGCGACCTATGAGATCACAGCCAATATTTTGGTAGGTAATCGCCCGCGCCGTTTCGCGATGACGCCGGACAACCGGGAACTGTGGGTGACGACGGAACTCGCCGGCGCCGTCAGTATCGTCGATCCGGCCACCCACCAGGTGGTGGACTCTCTCGCCTTCACGCCGAAGGGGTTCCGGCCGGAAGACGTGACGCCGGTGGGTATAGTCATGACCGGTGATGGTCAAACTGCATTCGTCGCGCTGGGACGCGCGAATCACGTCGCGGTCGTGGATGTCGCCAAGCGGGAGATCGAGGATTATATACTGGTGGGTAATCGGGCGTGGAATGCCACACTGAGCCGCGATGAGTCGCGGTTGTTCGTCGCCAACGGGTTGAGCGACGACATTTCGGTTATCGACGTGTCCGCCGGCAAAGTCATCAAATCGGTACCGGTCGGACGTGTCCCTTACATGGTGTTGGTGGATGACTGAACGCGCACGGGGTTTCTCGCGGTTCCGTGTGCGTGGGTTGCTCGGGCTAGCCGGCGTGCTCTCCGTGGTCGCTCTGTCGTCGGCGGTGTCCGCCGCCGAGGTGGGCATCGCGTATCTGATGCTCAAGGACGACAAGCGTTACATGGAGACGCGCACTTTTGCGCGTTTTCTGATGCAGCCCCTGGGCCGTCCTGCGGACGGGGCGGAAGTCGCGGTGCGCGAGTCGAAGTTTGTGGGCGCCGCGATCGGCGCGGAGTTCCAACTCGAGAAGATCGAGGCGGAAAACACCCAAGCCTTGATCGCCCGGACCCGGGAGTCGGCGACCAACGGCGTGCACTATTTTCTCGTCGATGCTCCGGCTGACGCAGTCGCTGAAATCGCAGCCGCCACGCGTGACCTACCGATGCTGCTGTTCAATGTGACGGCGCGGGAAGACGATTTACGCCAGGCGCGCTGCGCACCCCATCTCTTGCACGTGATACCGAACTACGCGATGTCCGCCGATGCGCTGGCACAGTATTTGGTATTCCGCAAGTGGCGCGAGGTGCTGGTCCTTGAAGGACCCCGTCCCGAAGACCGGCACCTGGTCGCCGCGTTCCAGCGCTCGGCGAAACGATATGGAGCGAAAATCGTCGACCGACGCCCGTTCGTGTTGAGTAACGACCCGCGCGAGCGGGATCGGAATAACGTCGCTTTGCTTACCGGTGGCGAGGACTATGATGTAGTGTTTGTCGCGGATACCGACGGCGAGTTTGCACGTAACGTTCCATACCAGAGCGTACACCCGCGACCGATCGTCGGCAGTGAGGGACTGGCGGCGCTGGCGTGGCATTGGTCGTGGGAACGGCACGGCGCGCCGCAACTCGAGAAGCGTTTCGAAAAACGCGCCAAGCGCGCCATGACCTCGTTCGACTGGGCGGCGTGGGTCGCCGTGAAGGCGGTCGTGGAAGCCGTTCTACGCACCGGTGCGGGCGAGTTCGCGGCGGTCAGGGACTTCCTGCTAGGTGATGACATCATCATCGACGGTTTCAAGGGCAACCGCATGAACTTCCGCCCATGGGATCGGCAATTGCGCCAGCCGCTGTTGCTGGCTACCCACAACTGGGTGGTCGATCGTGCCCCGATCAGAGGTTTTCTACACGCTACCAACAATCTAGACACTCTGGGTTTCGATGAGCGCGACAGTCAGTGCCGGTTTTGAATTGCCAAGCCGGTGCACAAGCCCTTACTGGCGTCGAATGGTGTCTGCGGGTAACGGTTCGTGAATAGTGCTCACGCCGCCCAGGCGATGCTCGCCGTCGGTTCCCGCGAAGTGGTGAAATTTGTCCACCAACGGGGCCGCCTGTTCTCGGCGCTGGTCAGGCCGGCGCTGTGGTTGATCGTGTTCGCGATAGGTTTCCAGAACGTGTTCGGTGTCTCTATCATCCCGCCCTACGAAACCTATATCGAGTATCAGGTTTACATCGTCCCCGGACTCATTGGAATGGTGCTGCTGTTCAACGGTATGCAATCGTCACTCGCGATGGTCTACGACCGTGAGATGGGTTTGATGCGATTGTTGCTCACCGCGCCGCTACCACGCTGGTACTTGTTGTTCTGCAAGCTGGCCGCCGGCACACTCTTGTCTACGCTGCAGGCGTACGCGTTCCTCATCCTGTGCGCCGTCTTCGAGGTCGATATTCCTTGGTCGGGCTGGTTGTATGCACTACCGGCGATTATTCTCTCGGCAATGATGTTGGGCGCCCTGGGGCTGTTGTTGTCGGTGCACATCAAGCAGTTGGAAAATTTTGCCGGCACGATGAACTTCGTCATTTTCCCCATGTTTTTCATCTCGTCAGCACTGTATCCGCTGTGGAAACTCAAGGAAGCAGGCGCCGAGATCGTTTACCAACTGGCGCGCTTCAATCCGTTCACCCACGCCGTGGAATTCATCCGCTATGCCTTGTACGGCCAGTTCAATCTGACCGGTTGTCTGGTAGTGGTAGGGTGTCTCGCGGCATTTTTCGCGCTCGCCGTACGCGGCTACGATCCGCAACGCGGTCTGGTACAAAGCCGCGGCAAACCGGCCTGAGGCGAGGTCGATTTGTGCGGCCGGCGGCCGCCTCGCTCCGCGCACTCGGCTCGGAGGCGGTTTGGCCGGTGGAAATCGGCAGGCCGCGAACCCCCCCATGCAGTAGAATCTCCCGCTACGGAGACTTTGTATGACATGCGGTAACCGGAGTTCGCCCGCGGAAAACCGAACCGCGGTTCCCTTATATAAGACCAACACCCGACGCCGGCCCGTCGCGCCGGATGCAGCCTGAGTTGACCACCACGGTGTCCGACGCCGCGCCCAGCGAATCGTTCGCCGACGCGACCCTGAACGCCGGCGAGTTTTGGTATTCGCTTTCCGAGCAAGCCGTGCTCGCACGCCTCGCAAGCGCCCGCGAGGGCTTACCCGCGATGCAGGCGGCACAGCGTTTGCAGGATTGGGGCGCGAACGAATTACCGTCCGCGGACCGGGTCGCACCACTGGCGATACTGGCCGGGCAGTTCAAGAATGTACTGGTGCTCATTCTTCTCGCCGCCACCGCATTGTCTCTGTTCCTGGGGCATACCGCCGAGTCGTTGGTCATCGGGGTGATCATCGTGTTTGCCACCCTGCTGGGATTCGTACAGGAATATCGGGCCGAGCGGGCGATTGAAGCCTTGCGCAGTATGGCGGCGCCGACCGCACGCGTGTTGCGGTCCGGCCAGGAGGTAACCGTGGCGGCCCGCACCGTCGTTCCCGGAGACATCATCGTACTTGCGACCGGTGACAAGATTCCCGCCGACGCGCGCCTCCTCGAGGCTGTGAATCTTAAGACCGACGAATCCGCACTGACCGGCGAATCGTTACCGGTCGACAAAGAATGCGTGGAACTCGCGGCCACACCCCTGCCGGTCGCCGAGCGCCGGAACCTGGCTCATTCCGGCACTGTGGTGAGCCATGGCCGCGGCTACGGTGTCGTGGTGGCCACCGGAACCGCCACCGAATTCGGCAAGATCACGGGCCTGTTGAAATCGATTCCCCCGGGGAAGACGCCGCTTCAGGAGAATTTGGATCGGGTCGGCAGAGCACTGGGCATCGCGGCGCTCGTGGTCGTGACGACGATTGTGGTCGTCGGGTTGTTGCGCGGAGCGCCCTTACTGGAGATGTTTATCTTCGGCATCGCCCTGGCAGTCGCCGTCGTTCCCGAGGCGCTGCCTGCGGTGGTGACCATCTCGCTGGCTCTGGGCGTGCGGCGCATGGTACGCCGCAACGCGCTGATTCGGCGCCTGCCAACCGTCGAAACCCTCGGCAGTACGTCGGTGATCTGTACCGATAAGACCGGCACCCTGACCAGGAATGAGATGACCGTGCGCGAGATTTGGGCCGACACGCGGCTGACCGAAGTGGGAGGAACCGGTTACTTGCGAAGCGGCGACTTTCGCCGTGCCGGCGAGCCGGTGGGGGCCGATGACGCGCTGGACGAAGCGCTGCGCGCCGCTGTGTTGGCGTCCGACGCTGAACTGCGGCAAGACCAAGACCGCTGGCATATTCGAGGCGACCCGACGGAAGGAGCCGTGCTGGTTGCCGCCGCCAAACGCGGACTGCATCCCGCTGAATTGCGGCGCCGCTACACGCGTTTTGCGGAGATCCCCTTCAGTTCCGAGAGCAAGCGAATGACGACCCTGCATCGAGATGCCTCGGGAAGTGTCTTCGCCTGTGCCAAAGGCGCGCCGGAGATCATTCTCGCGTCGTGCTCGTCACTCAATACCGCGGATGGACTGCGTCCGTTGGACGCGGAACTGGCGCAGGTCGTCCGCGACGCGGCTGATGCCATGGCGTCCAATGCGCTGCGGGTTATCGCGGTGGCGAAGAAACCGGACGCGACCATTGATGATGCCGAGCAGGACCTGGTGTTGCTCGGTTTGGTGGGAATGATTGATCCACCGCGCGCCGAGGCGAAGCAAGCAATTACGGTCTGTCGGGAGGCCGGTATCGAGCCGATCATGATTACCGGCGACCATCCGGCCACCGCCGAGGCGGTGGCGCGGGATCTCGGTATCCTGCGCAACGGCCGTCTGGTCAACGGTTTAGAGCTGGAAACCCTGTCGGACGCCGAGCTCAAGGTGAGCGTGAAAGACATCCAGGTGTACGCACGAGTGTCCCCGGAACACAAACTGCGGGTCGTGGACGCTTGGCAGGCCCACCGGCACGTCGTGGCGATGACCGGCGACGGTATCAACGATGCGCCGGCGCTCAAAAAGGCCGACGTCGGTATCGCGATGGGTGTGACCGGTACCGACGTCAGCAAAGAGGCGGCGGACATGACTCTGACGGACGACAATTTCGCCTCAATAGTGGGTGCGGTGGAGGAAGGTCGCGGAATCTTCGGCAATATAAAAAAATATTTGATGTACCTCCTGTCGTCCAATATCGGAGAGATAGGTCTGATCGCGGGTGCGACGCTTGCCGGTATGCCGCTGCCGCTGACGGCGGTGCAGATCCTGTACGTGAATCTCGCCACTGACGGACTCCCGGCTCTGGCGTTGTCGGTGGATCCCGCCGACCCCGACGTGATGCGGCGGCCACCACGCGATCCGCGAGCGGGACTGTTTACCGCGCGCGTCGTGACGCTGATGCTGGTGGGCGGGTTCTGGTCGGCGCTGGCGAATCTCGGGCTGTTCGCCTGGGTACTCGCTTCCGGACGCCCGCTATCGCAGGCGATGGCGATGACGTTCATCACGCTGGTGCTCATTCAGTTCTTCAAGGCTTACAGCTTTCGTTCCGAGTTTCACTCGGTGTTCACCGGCCTGCTTTCCAATCGTTGGTTGAACTTGGCGATACTCTGGGAGTTGGCGGTGTTGTTTGTCGTCGTCTATCTGCCGCCGTTACAGGCGCCCTTCGGTACCTTCGATTTGTCGCCCGCCGACTGGCTGATCGCCGCAGGTGTGGCGGCCAGCGTCGTGCCGGCGCTCGAGATCGCGAAGCGGATTCTGCGGCGCGTGTAGGCCGTTGCGCCAGGAGCGTTCCGCGCGGCACCGCCGGGGGCGCGAGTCCCCCGGCCGCGCTTCGTATTGGCGGGCAACGGGCTCCCTTATAACGCGCCGTTAGACATCCTCAAGCTATTTGCCCATGCATCCATCGTTCCGCACGTAGTGCTGCCGGGCGGTGCGGAACACAACTGACCGGATTTAAACGCCGGGATACGGCGCGCTGCGGCGTACCCTAACCGGCACATAACCCGAAAACAGACACAACAGAGCGGCCAACGCCGGCACCCATCGGACGTCTTGAGCTTGTTTGCGCGGGTAGCCCCATTCCGGTCGCGTGAGGACGTCGGTCAGAGCTTCGGCAGCGGTCAAACGGTGGTAGTGCAATCCGACCTCATCGGCCAGTTCACGCACATACGACTCGCGTAACGAGGACAGATGCTCGGCGCCGGCGGCAATGCGTTCCGCCAGACTGGAACGATCCACGCCCGCCATCACCTCGCCGGCGACGCTGCCGCTGCGGCCCAATGTGTATTCGTCGACTTGCAGTACTTCGCCGGCACCCCACTCTCCGATCAAGTCTCCGGAGACGTCGTGTTTCGGAATCGGCACGGCGGTGTCGCCGCCCACGCCGACCAGTAGACCCGGAACCGCGCCCGGGTCTCCGGAGAAACGGATCTGCAGATCCGCATGCACCGGCGGGGCTTCATGCCCGTCGGTGAAGAACACGAGATGTGCCGGTTCATTGATCTGTGTGGTGACCCGGAGTGCCGAATACAAACCTTTGGAAACTTCGCTTCGCGCCCGCCAGGCCATCCGCCATTCGACATCGCCCACGGTCTTCAAGATTTCGTCGTAGTGTTCACACACCTCGACCGGCGTAAACATGAGCAGAGTCCGGTTTTGCGTGAAAATTCCGAGGCCCGCTTCCGAACCGCAGGGTAACCGTTGCACGGCGTGAATGATGCTGCGTTTGGCGAAATCGAGACGCGTTGTGGGCGCGTTTTCCGGGCCGACGTCGCGGACGTTCATGCTCTGAGTGATGTCGAGGACGAACACGTAGCGATAGTAGTTCTGTGAAAAGCTGAAGTTGGGAACGAGGAACGTCGTTGCCGCCAGTATGAATGCCAACAGGCAGGTCCAGAACCGCAGATGGTGGACGTGCAGCGGCCAGCGGGTGACCGAGGCGGGGAGGTCCGCCATCAAGGAAGCTCGCGGGCCGACTCGATCACGCCCAACGCCCGCGGACTACGTTCGGGCATTCCCTGCGCGGAGGGCGACAATTCCTCCGGATCGGGTTGCAGGTGCAGAACGCGCTCGAGATTGTAACGTGCCGGCCAGTGGCCGGGATCGTCCAGCAACAGTTTTCGGTAGGTTTCCTTGGCCAGTTCCAGCAACGGCACCCTGAGTCTGGCCGCGTCTTCCGGCGGAGTGTTCATCGCCCACTGCAGATACAAAGTTCCGGTGTTGTAGCGCGCCGTGGTTCTCAGAGCCCCGGCGTCCTTGGTCAACCCACCGTACTCTTTCAGGGCCTTGTGGAACCGATTGTGCTGGTGCCACTCCAGGGCTTGTGCGAAACGCCCGTACGGCCCAGGGTACTGCGCGGCTTCGTTCAGAGCGCCCGTGGCAACACGCGCGTTGAAGCGTTCGGCCTGGTGTAGGCGATACCCGAAATACGCACCGGCCGCGATACTCGTGATGGTCACGGCGAGTGCATAACGCGTCAAGCGCGCCTTACGCTGGTTCTCGGCCATATCCGGTCTCGAGGGCGCGAAAACCCAGTAACAAGAGTAAGCACGCGACGGCCGCGGCATAGAACCAATGGTCTCGGCGTTGCCGTGGTTTGACTTCCTCGTAGTGGATGGGGAGGTTCTGCAGCCGGTTGACGTCGGCGATCGCCCGCTCCAGGGCCTGCGGGTCCTCCGCGGTATACACCCGGTAGGGTACGCCCATGTCCACGAAGAACCGATGTAAGGAACGATGCGGGAACAAGTCCTCCGCCTGGCCCGCAGCAAGTTCGTCAAAGATACCCGGTGAGTTTCGGGTCCGTATATACAACCAATACAGGGCCACGCGATTACGGGTCGCCAGCTCCTTGATGCGCTCACGTGTCTCGAGTTTTAAATTGGCGGCGCCGTCGGAGATCAACATGACGATTCGAGATCCCGTGTACGGACGACCCTCGAAGAATCGGAATGCCTGTTCCAGCGCGTGTCCCACGCTGGTCTCCGCAAGGCCCCGACCCACGTTTCCAGCTTCAATGGCCGCCTGTATGATCGCGGGTTTCTGCGTCAACGGTAACACCTGTATCGGATTGGTGCTGAAGATAACCATTCCGAACATGTCCTCGCGGCGCTGGGCAGCGAACTGCGACAACAAACGCCGCGCCACCAACCCCTTTGAGTCGCCCCGGGGTCTGGCCAGAATGGGAACGGTGGGCGCGCGTTCCTGGTAAAAAGGTTGATCCATACTGCGGCTGCGGTCCAGTAACACCACCATCTGCGCGCCTTGTCCGATGCGTTCAACGATCTCGGTCGGTTTGAATGGGGCGCTCAAACCGAGCACCAAAGCCGCGAGCGCCGCGCTCGTCAGGCCGCGTTCCGCCAGTGACACGAACGTGGACAGCCGGTCGGCCGGTATTACGGAGAGGGACGAATAGCGCAGGGTATACCGTCCTCGGGTTAGCCACGGTACCGCGGCCAGCGGTAGCGCCAAAAGCATAGCGGGGTGTGCGAACTCGATCATGCCACGCCTCGCTCAATGTCCCGACAAGCGTGGCACAATGTTTTCAGCGTACCAATTTTGACGTGTGGTGCATTGTTGAAGTCGGTTTCGAAAAACCGTGCGCGGGAGGCGCGGAAAAAACGTTCGATGTCAGCCCGTAGATGTTCGAATTCCGGGTGGTCGCGGAAAAAATCGGTCAGTGTTTCCGGAAAAACGACGCACCCGGCGGTTTCGTCGAAGGCGCGGTGGACGACTCGAAACGCGGTCGTATCCCGATCCGCGTGCGGGCTCTTCACCAGTCTGGAAACGGTGCGCAACGCCCGCGAGAAGGGTCCGTTGGAACGCGCGAGGAAGGGAACCATCCAGTGCACGTAGCAAAGCAGTATCGTGGCCGCGGTTAAAGCCGCGACCGCCGCCGCCAGCCCGATCCAGTATCCGCGAATCGGAATTGGCGGGGGTGGCAGTGCGGGCTGAATGTCGGTATAGGCGATATCGTCCGGATCCCGATTGACGAGTGGCGCGGCGGTAAACCTCCAGGGTGTTACGATCAGCGGTAAGCGGTCGGTGCCGTCGGTCACGTACAGAGTCCACTCGGGGGTGAACAGCTCCTCAACACCCTTCGGCGCGGACAGCAGTTGATAAACAAGTCGGAGGTGGTAAACGGTGGCGTCGCTGTATTCGCGTTTGTCGAGCTCGGGTGTGTGCAACCACAACCAGCGGTTGATGCGCCCGGCTGCGGGCAGCGATTGTTCGTCGACGCGATAAGGCGTCTCGAGACTGACCCGAACTTCGTGCTTCAGCCGGTCACCGATGACATAACCGTAGTTGCGCGGCGTCAATATGTCTATTTTGCGCATGGCCGCTTCGGCAGCAACGGTGGACAGAATCGTTATGCCTATCAGCAGCGCGTGCCGCGCTGCGCGGTATGCCGATACCTTGTTCGGAATGCAGCGCTGCATCTCCCGCGCGCCGCGCGCAACCCCATTGACGAAAAAGCGGTTCATTGCAGGACAAGAAAATATTCGGTGACGTCGTCGACCTGGAGGCGATCGACCAGGTATAAGGGTGGGGACGCCAGCCGGCTGGCGACCTTTTGCAGAGTGCGATCGCGTTCCTCGGCCGCGCGCCGGATTTTACGGTTGAGTGTGGGTCGTGCGAGCACGGTACGGGTCGCGCCGGTTTCGCTATCGGTAACATGCAATACGCCGATCGAGGGGAGTTGGCGGTCCTCGGTACTGTCCCGGACCACCACCGGCACGACAAGGTGGCGCGCCAGACTGGTGAAGAGTGCGCCGAGCTGGCTCATGGGAAACAGAAAGTCGGACAGCACAAAGACGAGTGCCCGTCGTCCGTCGAATCGATTCACCGCATTCACGAGCGCCGAAGAATCCGGTCCCCAGTCGCGCAGGCTGCGCAGCTTCTCGGCGACGAGCTGCCCCGCCGCGCGCATACGTGTGAGCGGCAGCAGGAACTCGTCGCGCAGCCGCCGATCACAACCCACGAACCCGAACGAGTCGCCGGTTCGATACGCCGAATAAGCCAGCGAAGCAACGAAGTCCGCCAGAATGGCCGGCTTGCGCCCGACACTCATCGACGCCGAAAGATCGGCGACTGCGTAAACGGGAATCGCGGTCTGTTGGTGAAATATGCGGACGTAAAGTCGTTGGAAGGGGTCGCGGGCGCTGGCTCTGAGATCGATGCGCCGCGGATCACGACCCTCTGTCACCGGCGCGTGTCCGCGAAATTCGAACCCCGCGCCGGTGTGCGTGCTGGCGTGAAACCCCGAATGTGCGCCCCGCGACCGCCATGGAACTTTGTAATGAAACTCCTGCACGTCTCACGGCGCGGAGACGCGCGCCAGAATCTGAGTGAACAATTCCCCGATTACGCTGGCCCGTCTCAGTTCATAGACCGGCTTCAGGAAGACGCGATGCGCGACGGTTTCGAAAAACACTCGATGTAAATCCTCAGGAACCAGGTGCGTGCGGTTTTCGAGCCACGCATTGATACGCGCCGCACGCATGAGCATACTCATGCCACGTGGACTGGCACCCGCTTGAATCAGCGCTCCGGTGTCGCTTTCCGATACCTGGATACCGAAGTGTTCCGGGTTGCGAGTCGCCTCGCAAAGGTCCAATGCGTAATTTTCAATCGTGTCCGTGTGGCGGATCGATTCGTTGATTAAGGCGCTAATACCGTTCAGTTCTTCGAACGGCAACACTCCGGGTTGGCACTGTGCGATTAAAGCGTCGACGTCATGAAATCGCGTCTCGAACATCAGCGACTTTTGAATGGCGCGGTCTCTGGAGGCTTCGATGGGTATCTCCATGAAGAAGCGGTCCCGTGCCGCCGACGGAAGTTCGAAGGTTTCCTCTTTTTCGATGCGATTGCGGTCAGCGAACACCTGCAGGTGGGGGAACTGGTATTCGCGATTGAACGCCGAGACACTGCGTTCCGCCATTACGCGCAGCAACAACGAGTGGACCTGCGGACGCGAGCGGTTGACTTCGTTGAAGAAGAACGTCGAGAGCGATTCGCCGTTTTTCAACAGCGGTCCCGGTTCGACCCGTGGCCTGCCATCCTCCCCGATATAGGTATGATAAATGAGATCGCTCGGCATCAGATCGATGGTGCCCTCGATCCGTTGGTAAGCTCCGCCGATCGCGCGGGCGACCGCACGTAACAAGGTGGTTTTACCGACCCCGACGTCACCCTCGAGTAAAACATGTCCGCGCGCAAAGATCGCCGTCGTCACCAGTCGAATCGGACGTTCCTGACCGATGACGACCTTGCCGATCTGTTCCTCGAGACCGACGGCGCGCGCGCGCCAGTCGGCGAGCACGTTGTCGGGCTTCGCTGCGGAGTGAACTTCCGAAAGTGTTTCAGACACGATTCGGGCGCTGTCGGGACGGTACCGGCCCCACTGACAACGGGCGGGCATTGCAATTCGACCTGCGGCGATTTACGTTGTGCATAGCACCATCTTCAGTTGTTGATCGTCCAATACGGCCCGACAAGTCCGGGCCACGTGGTAAAGTGTCCGCCAGTATATGCATGGCAACGGGCTTCGAAAAGTCAGTGAGGTAGGTTTTTATGTATAGAGACAGGCATCGATTGCGGCGATGCGTTCTGTTCGGGGCGGCGCTATGCGCCGCCATAGGCCAGGCGCGGGCGGCGGAGAGTTTCTCCGAGGCGAACCAGATTTTGTTCGATACCGACCATCTGCGTGCCATTACCGAGCCGACCATACTGCACTATAACTTCAAAAAAACCGCCGCTGACGGAAGCGGGTTCAACGACACCATCGATATGACGGTTAGTGAAGTCAGAAACGACGGCACGAAACGAGTTCAGCTTCGGTACTTCAGCGGCGAGCGAGGCCGGTATGCCCCGGACGTGCCGAGCGCGCTAGGCAATCCGGTATTGATCCTGTACCTACAGCGCGACGTCAATGAGATGGGCCGTCTGACCTCGGGCCGATGGCGGTACTTTCAGAAACGCATCAAATTGGCGCTGGAAGCCGCCGACGAGGTGTCGCCGGTGAGCCTCAACTTTCAGGGACGTCAGATCAAGGGTCATGAAGTGCGGATAGCGCCCTATCGTGACGACCCGCAAAATCACCGCTATGCCGACTACCGAGAAAAGCGCTACGTATTCACCTTTGCCCAGGAAGTGCCCGGGTACGTGTTCGAGATCCGCAGTGTGGTGCCGGCTGAGAGAGAGGGTCCCCCGCTGGTCGAGGAAATACTGTCCTACGCTGGGCAAACCGCAGTGAACTGACGGTTATCAGTACTCGACGCTAACCCGGTAACCCCGTCGTTCCAGACCGTTCAACAGCCCGCGATCGCCGGGTAGGTGCAGCGCGCCCACGGCGATGAACGAGTTGCCGGCTTCCAAGTGGGTTTGCAGCCGCTCGAGGATGCGTTCATTACGGCGGTACAAGACGCGCTCCATCAGGCGGTCGAACAACCCCTCGTCGTCGTGAGCCTGCGCGTTCAGAGCCGCCATTCCCGCTAAATCCCGCTCCAGGTAGCGTGCCGTCAAACTATGGATCTGTCCGCTAATGTCGTCGTAGTTGCATATCGTGTCTTTGAGGATCGCGAGCTGGTCGGCGATAGGCATACCGTCCAGTACCTCCGTGAGTTCCAGCGCCGATTCCAGACCATGGACGGGGATGCCCAGGGTGCGGGCGCGCTCTTGCAAAATTTGATCCAACACCTTGCCAGTCTGCGGGCGCGGCCGGCTCAACACGGTAAAGACGGCCCAGGGCTTCAAACCGTCGAGCACCTCACGCGACAGCCCATATTGAGACTGAGCGATGCCGGCCAGGCGGTCGTAGACGGCGCTATCCAGCAATTCGGTGAGCGTTTCGTCGCCAGAGAATGTCATGGCTCGGGACAGTTGCGCCATGGCCTGCGGTTGCAGATCGATCTCCACCGCCAACCGGTCTGCACTAAGGAAGATTCGTTCCACGGGGTCCGGTAGTTTCGTTACCCGCTCGTCCTCCAAGTGAATAGTGCCGAACAGATAGCTTGGGGGGACATGCCCGGGGTCTATCCGCCACAAGAGGCCCACGGGATGGCGCAGCTCGACGACCGGCAGCGGGTGCGTCGTTTCAGTCTGCGGGCAAACCGAATCCGCCATCGCGGGGACGGTCAGAAGCACCAGCGAGATGAGGGTGGCAGATCGGATCGGCATCGGGGTAGACCGGTTTGTAGGTTGTTCAGAGCGTGTATAGTATGCCGAACGGATGTTCGGTGCAGGAGTAATGCGAGCGGTAAGGTATTCACGCAGCGTCGTGATTGTGTTGCTGGGCACGATTTTGACAATTTGCGACGTGCGCGCAGACCACGTACGACGTTACGCGCAGGACAGCGACAAGCCTTTTGCAGAGGTGGTCGCCGACCTGAAAATCGCGATCTCGGAGCACAACTATCGCATCACCGGCGAAAACGTCATTGGCGAGGCATTGAGCGACCGGCATAGCGCGGAGTTCCCGCTGTCTTCGGTAGTGCATTTCTGCAATCTGGAACACGCGCGAGAGCTACTATCTGCAGCACCGGATTTCCTGCTGCATATGCCGTGCAAAGTGGCCGTGTATGAACAGGCCGGAAGGGTACGCGTGGAAACCTGGCTACTGCCTTCCGACTCACGGGTCGGCGAGGCGGTGAAACGGGTCAACGAAATCCTGCGCGGCATCGTTAACGATGCGGTCCGCTGAGCGTTGCAACAGGTTGCGGCGACGGTTAGGATGGGATAAACCGGCATATCGAGGCAGACGATGAAATTCAGTTTTGCAGTGGTTCTGATTGGCGCGCTAGCGGCGCCCACCGCCAATGCCAACGACTTCCCCACCCAAGCACGCGTGGAGTACGTCTTGGGGTGTATGGATAGGCACGGTGGTCAAAACTACAACACCATGTTCGGTTGTGTATGCGCTATAGACAAGATCGCCGGTCGAATGAAATATGACGAATACGCGTTCGTCGAGACCATGAGCGTGATGATCAAGACGCCCGGAGAACGCGGCGGCGCTTTCCGCGATAAACCGGGGGCGCGAAAGCAGGTGCGGGAATTCAAGAAACTCAGGGCAGAGGCGGAACGCACGTGCATTATCAGGGACACGACTACGGCGCACGGGTCCAAGAGCGAGTCTCAGAAATAAGACTCGAGCCGCTTCGCGCGGGTTCCGTCCCGCTGGGGGCGGTTGTTTACTTCCCCACTTGAGCGTGGGTGGCCGGACTGTAATCGACGGTATGAGAGAATTTCATACCTTTGCTGTCCTCGATCTCTGCGACCAACGTTCCCATTTCCGACGGCACGAAATAAAACCGGAAATTCGGATTTTCGCTCACCGATATATCCGTTTCGGCCCGGAATATCGGTTCGCCGTTGAAGGTGACGCTGACGTTCTTGATGAAGTGCGCGGGCGTATACATACGAGTCAGCTGGTCCATCTGCATACCGGTGAGGTTGGGGTGGCTGATCCCGAGCTGCGTGGCCTGCAGGCCTTCCGACGCAGCGCTCTCGTTGAGTCGGATCTTCATTTTGCCCAGTCTCGCCATTGCGGTCGCGAGATCGGCGCCGGCAGGCGCAGAACAGCCGCCGCTGGCCTTTACAAACCGACGCGTCATGAACAACTGACCGTCGTTCGTTTCGGCAATGGCCCGGATCGGCGTGTACTCGTTGACGCGCACGCGCAAGGACAGATCCGCGCGCCCAGATCGCGGTGTAAAATGAAAACGTCCCACGAGTGGCGCCGGGTTCTTATCGACGACCAGCCAGATCGTCTTGATGAAGCGCTCGTCGGATTGCGGAATCCCGGCGTTGATACGGATCGGTACCAAGGCGGCGTCTTCCGCCCGCGGCGGGGCATCCAGCTCGATGACTTCGTCGGACTCAACGATAGGGCGTGATTGAAAATAGTGGGCGCGCAGAGTGTTGGTCCACACCGCATCGACCGCGGGTGAAGCTTGCGGTGTCGCGGGTGTGGCGCCGTTTGCGGGCGTCAGGGTCGTCAGGCTCAAAAGTCCGATCACCGTACAGAATCGAGACATGGTCATGCGCATAAAGTGCCCTCTACGCAATAAGAAACATTCATCAGGGTAAACAAACTCGCGAAGCTCGGCAAGCGCTGGCCCGACCTTGGCGCGCTCCCGTCTTGCTTTCCGCACCGCGACCTCTACTCCTCCCACTCCAGTTCGGCGAACGCCGCGGCGACATTCCGCTGGTGATAGTCGTCAAACAACAACCAGCGGTCTTTTTCCGTGCGCCCTATGTTCGACTGCGCGCTACGCAGATCGTTCCCGGATTTCAGCCAGGCGCGGATCTCACCGCGCAGTGATTGGAGGTACCGGCGAGTGGGCTCCCGAGCACGCGGCCAGGGAGCCTGCACGGGGCCGTGCCCGGGCACCACCCGTTGCGCAGGAATGTCCGCCAGCGTGTCCAGCACCTGCAGCCAACCGTTGATGCTGCCATTGAGAACCGGGATATGTTCGAGAAAAACCAAGTCACCGGCCCACAAAGTTCCGCTGGTTGCATCCATCACGGTGAGATCGTTGGTCGCATGTGCCGTTCGGTGCGCGGCAAGGTGAATGATGCGGTTACCGAGGTCGAGTTGCAGCTCGTTCTTTATCGTGCGTCCGGGGATCACCAGGTAATCCGACGGCAGCGAGCGGTTTTCATGCGCCGCCGCGCGTGCCAGATAGGTGGCGCCCACGAAAGACAGGGCTTCGGCGAATCGAGTGTGCGCGACGAATTCGACCCCCGGCTGTTTAAAGGCCCGGTTTCCGAGGATGTGGTCCGGGTGCATATGCGTGTTGATGACGAAGCACACCGGTACGTCGGTGGTGTGGCGGATCGCGCACTCGAGCTCGCGTCCCTCGGCCTCGCTGCCTCCGGTGTCCACCACCGCGACGCAGTGTTCGCCGACGATGAATCCGGCGTTGGCGACGTGAGTGGCATCGAACACTACCCCGTGCCGACCGGCCCGCACATAGATGCCATCGGCAATTTGCTCAACGGGCGCGGCCGTACAGGTGTTTTGCGAATGCACCTCGGCCGATACGCCGAGCGCGGTTACCAACAACAGGGGGGCGACCCACCTGCGGTGCTTGCAGGGGACGGGATACGGCATGCGGGCATGCTAACCCCCCACCGGGTCGGACACAATGGGGCGCGACGGGCGCGGGCATGGGTCCTCGCGGCGGTCCCGGTTGAGTGTATCGGCCGGGTGACACAGGGTGTACCGGCTGCGTTGCGAATCGCCGCGCCCGGACCGATCGGTCATGATTCGGTGCAGATGAAATTTGAGTGAAATCCGAAGAATGGTTTTACAATAGCGTGCCGCAGCGCCGAACGTGGCGGGATTACCGGTTCAAAGCAGGTGACTCTCGCCCGGTTCGGTGGTAGGGTTTGCGTATGGCATGCAATTTGCTGCCAAGCTTGTGGCAGTCGACAGCTTTTAGTCGATTTACCACTAAGAACTGTCCGCGAGAGCGGGGTTTTCCACACGAGGAGGCTATATGAGGAAATATCTCATCGCATCGGCGGTGCTGGCCAGCACTGCCGCCTCGGGCGTGGCTACGGCCAACGACGAGGTAATGAAACTCACCCAAGACCCGGCGAACTGGGCGATCTGGGGAGGCGACTATGCCGGTACACGGTATAGTAAGCTCGATCAGATCAATGCCGGTAACGTCGGGTCGCTGCAGGTCGCGTGGACGTTCTCCACCGGCGTGCTGCGCGGGCATGAGGGTGGCCCGATGGTGATCGGTGACACGCTGTATGTGCACACGCCGTTCCCCAACAAAGTGTTTTCCATCAACCTGGCCGACCAGACCATCAACTGGAAGTACGAGCCGAAACAGGATCCGAACGTCATTCCCGTCATGTGCTGCGACACGGTGTATCGTGGCTTGGCGTATGCGGACGGCAAGATCTTCCTGCAGCAGGCCGACACCACGCTGGTGGCGCTGGATGCGAAGTCTGGTGAACCAGTATGGTCGATCAAGAACGGCGATCCGTCCAAAGGTGAGACCAACACCAACGCGCCGATCGTGATCAAGGACAAAGTGTATACCGGGATCAGTGGTGGTGAGTTCGGTGTGCGCGGTTGGGTGGCGGCTTACAACATCAAGGACGGCAGTCTGGCTTGGAAAGGCTACAGCATGGGGCCGGATGCCGACACGTTGATCGATCCCGAGAAAACCACTCACCTTGGAAAGCCGGTCGGTAAGGATTCCGGTACCAATACCTGGGAAGGCGACCAATGGAAGATCGGCGGGGGCACGACGTGGGGCTGGTATTCCTACGATCCCGAGCTGAACCTGATCTACTATGGCTCTGGCAATCCCAGCACCTGGAATCCGGTGGTGCGTCCGGGCGACAATCGCTGGTCGATGACCATCTTTGCGCGCGATGCGGACACCGGTATGGCCAAGTGGGTATACCAAATGACGCCGCACGACGAGTGGGACTACGACGGGATCAACGAAATGATCCTGGCCGACCAGGAAATTGGCGGCAAAATGCGCAAGACCCTGGTGCATTTCGATCGTAACGGCTTCGGGTACACCATGGACCGCGTCACCGGCGAACTGCTGGTCGCTGAGAAGTACGATCCGGCGGTGAACTGGGCCACCCACGTCGACATGAAGACCGGTCGCCCGCAGGTGGTCGCTAAGTACAGCACGCACCAGAACGGCGAAGATGTCAACACGCAGAACATCTGCCCGGCCGCATTGGGCAGCAAGGACCAACAGCCGGCGGCGTATTCGCCGAAGACCAAGCTGTTCTATGTGCCGACCAACCATGTGTGCATGGACTACGAGCCGTTCCGGGTCGAGTATGTAGCCGGTCAGCCGTATGTGGGCGCGACTCTGTCCATGTATCCGGCGGGGAAGGTCACCAAAGACGGCACCGACAACCTGGGTAACTTCATCGCCTGGGATGCCACCACCGGCAAGATCGTCTGGTCGAATCCGGAACCGTTCTCCGTTTGGAGCGGTGCGCTGGCGACCGCCGGCGACGTGGTGTTCTATGGCACCCTGGAAGGCTTCGTGAAAGCCGTAGATGCCAAATCGGGTAAAGAGCTGTACAAGTTCAAGACCCCGTCCGGCATCATCGGTAACCTCAACACCTGGATGCATGACGGCAAGCAGTACATCGGCGTGCTGTCCGGTGTGGGCGGGTGGGCCGGCATCGGCATGGCCGCAGGTCTGGAGGGCGACACCGAAGGCCTCGGCGCGGTGGGTGCCTACAAGGGCTTGGCCAAGCACACCCAGCTGGGTGGCGTGATGACGGTGTTTGCGCTGCCTAACTAAGGCGCAAGACCGGGCACGTCTTCAAGGCCCAGTTGTAGCTATTGGAAGTTTGGAACCCCCGGCCGCTGTCAAGCGACCGGGGGTTCTGTTTGTCCGGACGGAATTTGCTACCATCTCTATTCGTAAGTCGCTCCCGAATGAGGCAGGAGATCTGTTGTGAACGAACAAATTACTCGAAGCCTGGCACCCCACCGCCGTCTGAAGTCACTGGCTGCCGTAGCCGGAAGCCTGGTATGGCTTCTGGCCTTTACGCCGGTCGCGAACGCGAACGGCGACAAGGTCGACAAGCCATACGAAGGACACGTGAAATGTGACAGCCAGCCGTGCCAGATCGATCTGTTTATGACGCGCGGGTTCCGCGCTTTCAGCCAATGCCAGGTGTGCCATGGTCTGGATGCGAACGGCAGCTCGTTCGCGCCGAGCCTGAATGAAAAACTGAAAGAAATCGACCGCGCCCGCTTCGACGAGGTGGTCACCAACGGTTACCAGGGTCAGGTCGGAGTGATGCCGCCGTGGAAGGAAAACCCCAACGTCATGAAGTACCTCGACCAGTTATACGCATATTTGAAGGCGCGTTCCGACGGTGTAGTCCCGGCCGGCAAGCTCAAACGTTATGACCGCTGATGGTTAGAGCTCCAATTCAGCGGCGGCGGATCGTGGTCGCGGGTATGTTGCTCGGCGCGCTGGGTTGCAGCGCGGTCCCGGCTGCCGACCGTACGGCATTCAAGGTGTGCGCCGACCCGCATTATCCGCCGTTCTCGACGGAAAATAAGGACGGCATTGAAAATCGGTTGGCCGATATCCTGGCCGGCGATCTGGGTTTGCCGGTCACCTACACCTGGTTTCCGGCGCGAATCGGCTTCATTCGAAATACGCTACGCGCCGAGGATCCGAGTGGCGAAGGATACAAATGCGATGTCGCCATGAGTGTCCCCGAAGACTACGAACTGACGATAACCACCAAGCCGTATTACACGTCGACCTACGCGCTGGTATATGTCCGCGGGCGCAAGCTCGATGATGTCAAGCAGGGCAGCGACCTGATCAACCTGCCCGCGGACCGCAAGGCCGGCCTAAAAGTGGGTATGAATGAGCGCGATCCGGGTACGCTGTGGTTTGCGAAATACGAAATGTTCGAGCAAATTCACGGATACCAGGCGCAGACGGGCAGTCTGGACTACTATCCTGGGCGGCAACTCGCCGAAGACTTGTTCGACGAGAGGATTGACGCCGGTGTTCTCTGGGGTCCCATCGCGGGGCACGCCAAACGGTTAGGCGAGGCGCGTGGATTGGAAGTCGTGGTTATTCCGCTACATTCCGAGCCGGGCGTGCGGTTTCATTATTCCATCTCTCTCGGTACCCGGCATCCCGATGACGACTGGCGCGATCAACTCGACGAGCTCCTGGAAAAGCACAAAGACAAGATTCGCGCGCTGCTTCAGGATTTCGCCGTTCCGCTGGTGAATCCCGACGGTACCCGAATGGAGTCCTGAGGCTGCGCGGGCGACGGTTTCGCGCCAACCACTCACGGTTTTTCGTTGTCGGTATGCGCCAGGTTGAGGTTCTTTGCCTCGCCGAGACCGATGATCTCGTCCGCTCCGATCAGGCTTTTCAGGGTCGTCGAGGCGAGATCCGCGCCCGGTAACCGCAACCCGCTGACCGACGCGCCGGTCAGATCGGCGCCCGCGAGTTCGGCGCCGGAGAAGTCTGCTTTTTCCAGGCGGGCGCCGCGTAACGAAGCGAACTCGAAATCCACCCGCGAAGCACTGCTGCCGGTCAAGTCCGCGTGATCCAGTTTTGCCGAGCGAAACTGCGATCGCATCAACCCCATGGACTGATTTTTCATGTCCGGTGCAAGGTTGGCGGCGCGCAGGTCGGCGCCGGAGAGATCCGCCTGACTTAGGTCGGCGACGATACGCGCCTCGGACAGATTTGCGTTCCTGAGATTGGCCCGATTCATTTGTGTCGAGAACAGGTGCGCACCGGACAGGTCGGACTGTTCCAGATTGGCGCCGATCAACCACGCAAGATCGAGATTGACGCCGCGTAGATCAGCGCCGTGTAAATCGGCGTTATTCAACCGCGCCCACTTCAAGTTTGCGCCCTTGAAGTCGATGCCGCTCAAGTCCAAGCCTGACAGCCGCTTGTTCGAGAAGTCGGGAACGTTTCCGGGTGGCGTTTGTGCGATTAACCGCTCCACCTCGGCGCGCGACATTTCCGCTTCCGTCATGGCGGGGCTGCTCATGTCTATGTGATCCATCATGCCCTGGGCGACACCCGCCAGCGGGGTACCCGCACCGAGCCACGCGGTCAGAACTACCCAGTATCTGTTCGACAATGCCAGTGTCTTCCGACGCATACGTTTGTGCACATGTTTCGTTTGAACAAAACTGCAGGAAAAAGTTGCCTCAGTCAGGCGCGAACATTTTCGTATCGATGCCGTATTTTTGGATGCGATGTCTCAGGGCCATGCGTGTAACCCCAAGATCGCGCGCCGCACGTGAGACATTGCCCATGGCGCGTTGAAGCGCGCGTTGTATCAGCATTACCTCGGCTTCGGCGAGTGTCATGTCATCGAAGGCGTGCGGGGCTGCGGTCGTCTCCCGGCTCGGTGCGGCGAGGGCCAGGTGCGCCGCGTTGATCGGTCCCCCGCCGCACAGCAACACTGCGCGTTCCACAAGGTGGGCCAGTTCGCGGACGTTGCCCGGCCACGAATAGGCGTTGATTGCAGCCTCGACATCGCTTTGCAGTTCGGGTATCGGCAGGCCGTAGCGCCCTGCCGTCTGTGCCACGAAGTGGCGTGCCAGCAACCACGCATCTCCCCCTCGTGCACGCAACGGGGGCAGGGTGATGGTCATAATATTCAAACGAAAGTAGAGGTCGGCACGAAACTGCCCCTCATCGACCATCGTTTGTAGGTTGCGGTTCGTGGCGGCGATGAACCAGGCATGAGTGTGAGTTTCGCGCGTACTTCCGACGCGCCGTACGGTACGCCGTTCCAGCACCGCGAGCAGCTTTGTCTGCAGGTCCAGCGGAAGTTCCCCGATTTCGTCGAGAAACAACGTGCCGTCCTCGGCGGCTTCGATCAGTCCACTGCGGCTCTTGTGGGCGCTGGTGAACGCGCCTTTCTCGTGGCCGAATAACTCGGCTTCGATGAGTTCATCGGGCAACGCGGCGCAGTCGACCTGCACGAACGGCCGTTCCCGCCGCGCGCTCGCCTCGTGCAGGGCGCGTGCTGTCAGGTCCTTACCGGTGCCCGTTTCGCCCAGGAGCAGCACTGTGGGCGGTGCCTGATCAGTGCGCGCACTCAGTTGGCCGAGTTTGTCGATTTGCTCGCGGAGCTCGCGTACCGCGACGCTGTCCCCCAGTAGTGTTTGCGGTCCGGGATCACGACTCGCCTCGCGGTGCTGCGAGTAGTCCAGGCGGCGCGTCAACTCGGAGTTGTCGAGGGTTTTACGCACTGCGTGTAACAGGTCGTCCATGTCGATCGGTTTTTTCAGATAATCCACGGCGCCGAGCTTCATCGCCTCGACGACGTTGCTGAGTTCACCGAATGCGGTAAGAACCAGGCAGGGCGTATCCCCGGCCCCGCCCCGACCCTGTTCGGAAAGGAAGTCCAGTCCGGACCCATCCGGCAGCCGCATGTCCAGGAGTATCAAGTCCGGCTTGGTGTGTTTGAGATGCAAGCGAATGTCCGCCAGGCGACCGAATGTCCGGCACCGGTATCCCGCCCTGGTGAGCGATTTCGACACGGCCTTAGCGAACACTTCTTCGTCTTCGACGATGGCGATGCTCGACTCCGGGGCTTGCGCTGCCGCTTCGCTGGGGGTCCGGCCGGTCATGCGGCGGTCGACTCGACCTGGCGCGGGAGGGTGACGCGCGTTCGGGTGCCGCCCGATTCCCGCGGCGCGAAAGACAGTCTGCCGCCGTGGACCTCACACACTTTGTGGGCGAAAGGAATTCCCAGCCCGGTACCCCTGCGCTTGGTGGTCGGTCCGGGGAGCAGGCCGTTAGGATCGGGTTCGAATCCGAACCCCGGCCCCTGGTCCTCGATGAGCAAGGTTACCGACTGGGTATCCGAGGTGATGCTCAGGCCGATGACGGAGCCTGCCGGACCTGCCTCCAGTGCGTTGAGCAACAGGCCGTGGATGGCCTGCTCCAATAAATCGACATCGACGGACACGACGTCGTCGTCGCACCAGTCGAGTTTTTCTACACTAATCGAGCGTGCGGCGCTGTTCGCTTCGAGGAGTTTCAAGGCGCCCGTGACGACGTCGCTCAATCTGCTGGTACGACGGTGGGGTTCCAGGGGATTCAGATACGACAGGAGCGAACCGACCCATCGCTCCAACCGGTCGACGGTAGCGATAATGGCGTTCTTGGACTCTGACAGTTCCTCTGCCCCGTCGCGATGATCCAGTGTTTGTGCGGTGGCGCGGATACTGGCCAACGGATTGCGGATGTTGTGGGCGACGACCGGAACCAGGGCGCCGAGCGCGGCGTTCCTCTCATGCTGGACCAGGGCGTCGCGGCTCAGCGCCAAGTCGTTCGCCATCTGGTTGACGGTTGCGGCCAGTCGGGAGACTTCCGCCACGCCTCGTTCGGGCACACGGTGCTGTAATTCGCCGATGCGGATCTGCTGCGCACCGCGTTCCAGGTCGCGCATCGGTTGGGAGAAGTGATCGCGCAGATTGCGGTGTGAATAGAACAGCAACGCGAGCGCGCCGATCAGGGGCAGAGTGATGACCCAGGCGGCGATTCGATTGGCCCGCGACAATTGGGCCTGCAGACCGGTTTCGTGAAATCCAACGAGTTGTTTGAAACCGTGGAACGCCTTCTCGAACTCGCCCTCCAGCCAGGACTCGTAGGCGGGTTCGATGATACGCTGGCGCGTCGTTTCCCCGACCACGTAGGGGGTGGCCAGGAGTTGGTTGATTTCCGCCTGCATCATTTCGTAGGAATTCCGCATCTTTTCCACGGCCTGACGTTCATCGGTGTTGCGCGTGTATGATTCGAGCCGGTAGAAGCTGCGGTCGATGTCGTAGATGTGCCGCCAGTACAGGTCCAGAACTCGGGGGTCGCGCGCGCCGCTTGCGATGTATATCTCTCTGACCTGGCGATACAGGTCGGCGCGCAACTGCTGTGCTTCGTACAACAGTGCGTTGATCCGCACCGACTCCTGGGAGGTCTGATGCCAGAAGTATACCCACCCGCCGCCGAGCACGGCGGTGATCACAATGAGCAGCAGAAATATCAGCTCATGCGTGAGCAACAGACGCGTAAGTGACTGCTTTCGCGCGGAGGGCATGCCGCGCATTATACGGCCTAAGTGGGGAAAATTTATCGGGCGGACCGGGCAACGGTCGCCGAAGACGTCAGGATCCGGGAATTTCTCATATTTCGAAAAACGAGCGGTTCGCGGGACCCGGATTCAATAGCCTCAGTGATTAATCGATGGTTGGGCGAAAGCGTGCATACCGGATCGGTCGCCCGCGCGTCGCCAGTGAGCATGAAGGCTTGGCACCGACACCCGCCGAGGTCGCGGGTACGCTCCGGGCACGAACGGCATGGTTCCTTCATCCATTCGAGCCCGCGAAAACGATTGAAGTCGTCGGAGTCATTCCATATCCACTCGACACTGTGGTCGCGTACGTTGGGAAAACTCAAGCCCGGCAGTTGACCGGCGGCGTGGCAGGGGAGCGCGGTTCCATCCGGCGCAATCGTCAAGAATATGCTCCCCCACCCGTTCATGCACACTTTGGGCCGGCCCTCGAAGTAGTCGGGGATGACGTAGTAGATTTTCATCTTCCCCTTCAGTTTTTCCTGGTACTCGTGTGCGACGGCTTCCGCGTGATCAATTTGCTCTCGGCTGGGCAACAGTTGCGTACGATTGACGAACCCCCAACCATAGTACTGAGTATTGGCGAGCTCCACGTAATCCGCTTCGAGCGCCACCGCCATATCCAGTATCTCACGAATGTTGTCGAGATTTTTTCGGTGCAGAACGATGTTTAAGACCATGGGGTACTCGAACCGCTTAACCAGACTCGCCATTTCCAATTTGTGCTCGAAGCTCGAGCTTCCGCTCAAGAAATCATTCAATTCCTTGTCGCTGGCCTGGAAGCTGATCTGGATGTGGTCCAACCCGGCCTCTTTGAAGGTTCTCAAGCGGAGCTCGTCCATACCGACCGCGGAAGTAATGAGATTGGTGTAATAACCGAGGCCGCGCGCTCCAGCGATCAACTGATCCAGGTCCTTACGGACCAGCGGTTCGCCCCCTGAAAAGCCCAACTGCGTGGAACCCATAGCGCGGGCTTGGGCAAAAACGTCAAGCCATTCTTCTGTGGTCAGTTCGTTCTTGTAGTTGGCGATTTCCACCGGGTTGGAACAGTAGGGGCACTGCAGCGGACACCGGTAGGTCAGCTCCGCGAGAAGCCACAGCGGCTTGGGATTGGTGCGTGTGTCGAGTTGCGGGTCGGACATTGGGGCAGGCGCGATGCAGGCGGTGGACACGCCTGCTCGGTGGGCCAGAAATCAGACACGGGCCTCAGCGGCCCGTGTCTGTGCACGTTTCAACCCGTATCAGCGGGTATTGACGTACAGGTTGATCTCGAAACCCAGACGTAAATCGTGGAACTTCGGTTTTGACCACTTCATCGTGCATTTCTCCTAAGGTCGATTCAAATTCGGCTTTCCGCGTAATCCACGGCGCTGAAAGCGTCAACCGAAACCTATGCAGAATTTGTGCCAGCCGGAAGCGCCGCTCCAGGGCGCGTCCGTGCCGCACGCCGCCCCGGTATGTGACAAAACTGGTTGTACGCAACCAACTCTGGTTGCATGGAAACAACCGTCAACGACACCCGATAGGGGCGTGACTCGCGTCGATGTCAGGGGGTGCCGGCTCCGTAACCCCATCCCTCCCGACCAGAGTCGATTCCGCGGCTGCCGGGCGCCTCAGCGCGCGAATTTCACCAGCTCGAGGCGCATCGATCCGCCGGCAATCTGGGTGAGGTCCAGACGCTCGCTGCGCGTCTGTTTAACCAGCCCAACTCCCGGTGCGTACCATTCCTCCACCGTAACCGGCACTTCGACCACACCCATCACCGGGTCGGCGTAGACGTTCACCACCCCTTCGCCGCGCACTTTCAGACACCGCTCGAAGCGCCCTGCCGGAACTTCGACGCTGACATCCGTAGCGACGATGGTATAGCCCATCCGAAAAGTAATTTCCCGATTGAAGCGTTCACGATACGGCAGCGTGCGTTCCAGTAAGTAAGGATGGCTGTCGTTTCGCCATTCGGTCCCGACGCGATAAGGTGTCTTGAGAACGTAGCGGGGCGCGGGATCGGCACGTGGTTTCAACTCGACAACGGTGCGCTTGGCGACTCGGTAAGTGCCCGTGGTGTCGCGTCGAAAATAATATTCGTTGCCCAGGCTGTTGCGGCGCACGAAAGAATCGCCCTGCGCGAGTCGGCGTTTGCCCAGTACTTCAATCGTGAGTTCGTCGTGGTCTCGCCCCTGTGGCGTTTCGGTGACCCGCTCGTAAATCCAGACTGCGCCGGCGTTGAGTGGAAAGTAATCGACTGGGGCGGGAGAGCACGCGCCGAGCAGCGCGGCCACCGCGCACACCGGTGAATGCCGCGCAACGCGGGAGAGGTTTGCCGTTGCAGCCGCCGGTGCGGTCATTTCTCGGGCAGTTCGGGGTCCGGGAGATCGAAGATGACGAACCTGGTGTGGGCTCGTTCGCGGCGTGACCGGTCGACGGCCAGCCCGGGAAACCCGGATCGGTCCTTACGCCCAAGCTGGACGATACCCCGGCGCATACGTTGTTCCGCCTGGCTGAGCTGAGAATGCAGTTCGGTGTCATACCCGACGGCGTAAGCTCGCGGCTTGTCGGCGGGCCGGTTGTCCGGTCGGATCGAAACGGCCCACACGTAAATCCTGCCGTCCGTGCCCGCGGTCTTGTCAGGTTCCTCTATTTGGGATGCCAGCAACATGAACCGGTCGGGGAGTTCGGCGCCGGCCGGCCAGCCCAATAAATCCTTGAGCGCCGCATAGGTGACGAAGTACAGCGCGCCGACCAGGACTACGTTTGCGGCCTTCAACCAGAACGGCCAACGTGAATAAATCATCAGCGCGGTAAGGAGCGCGGCGACCGCGACGTACGCGATGCTGAGACCAACGATGCCTTCGTTCATATTTTACCTAGCAGAACGATCGCTTTCTGTAGAGTATTGACGTTGAGCACTTCTCCGGTTGGAGAGACCTGGAACCGAACGGCGGTTTTCTCGGCGCCCACCCGGGGTAATATCACCGACCCGTAGAACACGACCTCGAGCGTCGGATTTATCTTGACTACCCGTACTTCCACCTCCACCGGGCGCTGACTTTGCGATGCATAGTAATGCAGGTTAACAACGTACTCGCCGGGTACAAACCCGCGGATGGTTACGACTTCCTGATTCAGGGGGTTGATAATCGTTTCGTTATTGACCAGCAGCATGTCATTGGCGAGGCCGCGGTCGTCGCGATCGAGATGGATCAAACCCACCTCCGGATTGCGAAACCAAATGACCTCTCCGTTGGGGTCTTCCAACCAGGTATCGATATCGTCGGGGCTGCCGTCCTCCCATTTTGTGGTGACGATAAATTCCGCTTTTGGATCCACGATTCCGGTTTTTGTCGGAGGATTCAGGAACAATATCGTGATCAGAAACAGGAACGTGAACGCCAGCAGTGAATTGAACAGTAAGTCCGTAAACGGATCCTGGTCGGTACGGCGGCGGTCGCGTTTAATCGCCACCGGATTCGCTCCCGGAAGAACGGTGATATGCGGGGATGAGTTTGACCTCGGCGAAGAGGATGGAGTCGGCAATCAACTTGTCGGCACCCCGGTCCAACAACAGATACTGGAACCCCAACAGCATGCTTCCGATCAGCCCGATCAGCGTGGTATTCAGGGCTACGCCCATACCGACGGTCATCTTCTTCAGCGTGTTCTGAACGTCGGACACATCGAAGGATTCGATGGCCGTGAACGACCCCAGCATCAGCACGAATCCGATCACCGTGCCCAGCAGACCCAGCTTGATCAGCAGGCCGGTAAGAAACCACCCCATCTCGTGGTTGCCCCGTGCCTGCTCCGCTAATACCTCGGTGAGCTGCGTATGCTCCGATTGCCAATCCCGCCGCAGGCCTACCGAACGCAATTTTACCAATATCGCCCGCCAGTAGTTTTCGGCCAGCGAATCCGCAAGCGCGACGCCGTTGATGCGCACCTGATCACCAATCAGCGCCACGTCCGGCAACGAAGACCGATCGTACCGGAGTCGCACGCGGTACAGGTGGTTCAACTGACTGGAAATGTAGAACGTCCGTGCGGCGCAATGTGCGGTTCCCACGACAAACAGACATGTGATGATCAACGACAATCGCGTCGGGTCCCGCTGATAGATCTGGACCAACAGGTCGCTGTCCCACGCAAGCCATGCGCTGAACAGCAATACCCCGACAAAAAGGAGCCACTGCAGCAGAAGCCGGTGCTCGGGGTCGATGCGGTTCATGCCTGGGCGGTGGGATGGGTGGGGGTCAGTCCGACTGGACCGACACGATCCAACCTTGATCCCGTGCGCTCACGACGAATTCCAGGACGTCCTCCGCGAGGCCAGTGGCGTCAAATTTCGTTTCCAGGTCGCGGATCACGGTCTGCAAATCCCGTGAACCGTCGAGGTGCTTGAGTATCTCGGCGGCGCTGGTATTGAGCGTTACCATACCTTCCGGGTATAGAAGCACATCGCAATCCTGGGAGGGCTCCCATTGCATCCGGTAAACCGGTGACAATTTGTACACCGACTCGAGCGGCAGTTTAGACATCGACTTTCTCGCAATTAAAGTAAGGGGGCATATCATTTATGTACGCCATATACATGGCATCCAGCATCGACCACAGAATGTCAAGCTTGAATTGTAGCAGTTCCAACGCGCGTTCCTGCTGGTCCCGGGTGCGAAAGAAATCGAGCGTGAGCGCGAGACCGTGCTCGACATCGCGGCGTGCTTCAGAGAGACGCTTGCGAAAATACTGCAAACCCTCTTTTTCCACCCATGGGTAGTGGGTCGGCCAGTTATCCAATCTTTGGCGGTGAATCTCCGGAGCAAACAGCTCAGTGAGGGAGGAGGACGCGCCTTCGTGCCAGTCGGCTCGGCGTACGAAATTGATGTATGCATCCACGGCGAATCGTACACCCGGCAGAACCATACGCTGCGAGGTTAGAGTGACACGATCCAACCCGACCGCTTCACCAAGAATCAACCATGCTTCGATACCACCGATCTGCTCGCCGTAACCATCGTGGTCCAAAATGCGCTGCACCCACAGCTTTCGTGTTTCTCGGTCCGGGCAGTTCGCGAGCAGGTTGGCGTCCTTGATCGGGATGCTCACCTGATAATAGAAGCGGTTCGCTACCCACCCCTGAATCTGCTGCCGATCGAGTTCGCCTGCGGCCATCATCTGATGGAAAGGGTGATGGATATGGTATCGTTTTCCGAGCGCCCGCAGGCGACCTTCAAAGGTTCTACGGTCCCAAGGTTCCCTTGCAGTCTGTGACATAGATGTACGCTCTCGGTTGGTCAAACGGTGAGAATCATGCCGTCCCGGGCGACCTCGATTCCGTGCGCGGCGAGGGTATCGCGCTCCGCCGAGTCTTCAACGAGGATCGGGTTGGTATTGTTGATATGGATAAGCACTTTGCGGGGACTCGGGAAGCGTTGGAGTTCTTCGATCATCCCTCCAGTGCCCGACTGCGGACGATGTCCCATATCCAACGCCAGTTTGGAGCCGACACCGCGGCGCGCCATTTCGTCGTTGGTCCAGCAGGTGCCGTCCACCAGAAGGCAATCCGCGTTCTGCATGAGCGGGACCAGGTGCTCTTCCACCTCCGCAAGCCCCGGGGCGTAAAACGCGGATCGGGACGTGGCACGGTCGGTGATGACGAGGCCGATATTGTCGCCCGGATGTGGATCGTCCCGGTGCGGGGAGTAAGGTGGTGCCTTGCTGCGCAACGGCACCGCACGAAAACCAATCTCGGGAATTCCGTCAACTCCGAATTCGGCGGTGTCCAACGGAATCCGGTGTCGGTTCACACCGCAATAGTGACTCAGCATGTTCAATACCGGAAATCCGGTAGTGAGATCCTGGTAGACCATATCCGTGCAGTGCAACTGCAAAGGGCGGTGGTTTTCCCGCAGGAGCAATAATCCCGTTGTGTGGTCGATTTGACTGTCTATGAGTACCACCGCCTTGATGCCCGTATCGCGTTTGGCGCGCGCCGGTTGGAGCTCGGGGAAAGCGAGAAGCTGCTGGCGGATGTCCGGCGAGGCGTTGATCAGTACCCAGTCGATGCCGTTGGCGCTCACCGCGATGGAGGATTGGTTCCGTGGCAGGGCGTTGACGGTCCCGTTTCGGACCCCGACGCAGTTTTCGCAGTTGCAGTTCCACTGGGGAAATCCGCCGCCGGCCGCGGAACCCAAAACAAGTATGCGCATGATTTACTCCTGGATGAGATTCGGCAAACATAAGCAAGAACGGTGCCAAGTTGAACCGCGGAGCGTGTCAGGCGGGAGGCAAAGCGGGCCGCGAACGGCGTCGCCGTTTACTGCGGTTTAGACTGTGGCAATCCGTGTTTCTTCAGTTTCCGGTACAGCGTGTTGCGACTCATCTTGAGTTGCGCGGCGGTATTGGTGATATTCCAGCAGTTCGCCGCGAGCGCCAATAGAATCGCTTCCTTCTCCGCCGCGTGCAGTGGATTCGAGCTGGTCACAACCGCTTCCGGTTCCTGGTCATCGGCCTGCGACGCGGGCGGCGTATCGAGCGCAACATTGTGAACCGGGGCGTCGTGGAGCGTCAGGTCATCGAGGTCCAAACCGCCGTCCTCGCTGATAGCGAGCGCCGTGCGCAGCACGTTCTTGAGCTGTCGGATGTTTCCCGGCCAGGTATAGTTTTCCAGCCGGCTCAGGGTGCACTCAGCGAGTTCGACAATCTGATCGGGCTCGCGCTCCTGGTCGATGATAAAGCGGATCAGGGCGCGCTTGTCCTGGCGATCCCGCAACGGCGGCAGGACAAGACTGATCCCGTTCAACCGGTAGTACAGGTCCTCACGGAACGATCCTTCCGCGATCAATTCCTTCAGATCCCGGTGCGTCGCGCTGATCACGTTGAGGTCCACGGGCGTCGGTTTATCCGCGCCGAGGGGCGTGAGCTGATTGTCCTCGATAACACGCAGCAGTCGTGTTTGTAGCTCCGCGGGCATATCGCCGATTTCATCTAAGAACAGGGTCCCGCCGCTGGATTCGAGAATCTTGCCCTTCATGCCTTCGCGGCGTGCTCCTGTGAATGCGCCATGGCGGTAACCGAACAGCTCGCTCTCGATCAATGATTCAGGTATGGATGAGCAGTTCACCGCGACGAAGGGATTGCTCGCCCGGTTACTGGCATTATGGATGGCGCGCGCCATGACTTCTTTACCGGTACCGGTCTCGCCGAGAAGGATAATCGGAATGTGTTTGTTCATGACCTTCGCGGCACGACTAGTGTTCTTCTGCATGCGATGATCACCGCCGGCCACCGCGTCGAGGTCGAGCGCAACATTGCGATTCGGACCGGTGCTGGGTGGTGCGGACGGGGTGGCCGTGCGGCCATACAGCATCGCAAAGAAGCGCCGCCCCTTGTTGATCTCACGCACCGGCCAGAGGCTGGAGACGTGACTGGAGACGCGCGCTTGAATCAGTTCCGCGGTAATATCCATGATCTCACTGATGTTTTTGCCGAGCAGCTGATCGGCACCGGTCCGATGCAACAGCAATAACGCCGCCCGATTCGCCGCGAGAACCTTGCCGGCCTGGTTCAACGCGAGCATCCCTTCGTTGAGTAAGCCGACGTATTCGGGGCGACTGTGAAAACGGAGCACATAGTCGTTGCGAAAATGACGCAGGAAGTTGCAATTGGAGATAACGATGGCGGACATCTGCACGAGCGCTCGAACATGAGCCTGACTGTTACGCGAATCCTTGTTGCTGCACGCCGATGAGTCGAGCACTGCCAACAGGTTTCCGTGGGGGTCGAAAACCGGCGCCGCCGAACAGGTCAACCCGACATTTCGGCGCCGAAAGTGCTCGTCTCGGTGTACGGTGATCGGTTGTTGTTCGACGATGCACGTGCCGATCCCGTTGGTGCCTTCCTGCTGTTCTCCCCAGTTCGCGCCCAGCCACAAACCCGCTTCCTGAAACTCCGAACGCAGACCGGGATCGCACACATGATGCAGGATGATTCCGTGGCGGTCGGTAAGGATGACGGCATAGCCGGAACCTGCGGTTGCCTCGTACAGGTTCTTCATCTCGCGGTCGGTGATGCTCAGCAGGTACTCCATAGGCGCCCGGTGGTCCTGTATTTCCGGCGCCTCCAACACCACGGTGGCGTGCCGCTCGGTAGGCGATAGACCGTATGTCTCGATGCAGCGCGACCAGGAGTCGGCAATCGGCTTCTCCGCCTGTGTCGCGGCCCGATTCGCGGCACGGTTGTTGATCTGTGCGGGGTGCGGCGTGTTGGATCGATTGCCCATCTGTCGTCGTGCCCTTCGGATGCGGGAAGCTGCGCGCCAGCCCGGTGCCGCCAGCAGCGCCGTGCCCTTTCGCGGTGCAGCGGATTGTGTTAGAAAATCCGTTTGGAAATCATAGCGCGAAACGGTCGAAGCGAGCAAAAACGGTCGCTCTTCGACGGTTCGCGTCGTAACCGACCAGAGGTCTCCATAGTCATGTCCGAATTGCCTGAAATTCCCGAAACCGTCCGTACTGACATCGAGGCGGCCGTGTTCCAGCATCTGGTGGACCATCTGCGCAGTCACACCGAAGTGCAAAACATCGATCTCATGAATCTGGCGAGCTTTTGCCGCAATTGCCTGTCTAAGTGGTATCGTGCCGCGGCCGAAGAGCGAGGATTCGAACTCGACTACGAGCAAGCGCGCCAGATCATTTACGGTATGCCGTATTCCGACTGGAAAAGCCGTTATCAGACCGAGGCAAGCGCCGAACAACAGCAGGCGTTCGCCGAAGCGCAGCGACGCTCTGCGGAATAACCGTATGTACGGTCCGGAAAATGGTGTGGGTGATGCGCACGCCCCGCTTCGCGTCGTCGACGACGAGCAATTGCTGCGTTACAGCCGGCAGATCTTTCTGCCGGAAATAGAAATCGAGGGGCAAAATCGACTGTTAAATTCCCGGGTGCTGCTGATGGGTATGGGCGGCCTGGGTTCGCCGATCGCCATGTATCTCGCCACCAGCGGTATCGGACATCTGACCTTGGTCGATCCGGATCAGGTGGAGCTCTCCAATCTGCAACGCCAGATCGTGCACACGAATGACAACCTCGGTGAGGAAAAAGTACGGTCGGCCGAGCGGACGCTGCGGGCACTGAATCCCGATATCGAGCTCGAGACGTTCAATCGCGTTCTCGACGAGCAGACCCTGCTTGAGCAGGTCGATCGCGCCGATGTCGTCGTGGACGGCACCGACAATTTCGAGGCACGTTTTGCGATCAACCGAGCATGTGTGGCGGCGCGTACACCGCTCGTGTCGGGTGCGGTGGTGCGTCTCGAAGGACAGGTTTCCGTGTTCCGTCTCGACCAGCCGGACAGCCCCTGCTACGCGTGTTTATATCAGGACATCAGCGAGCCGCCGCGCAACTGTTCGCAGAACGGGGTGTTGGGTTCGGTGGCGGGCATCGTCGGATGCATTCAAGCGACCGAGACGATCAAGCTGCTGCTGAAGTTCGGTGAGCGGTTGGAGGGCCGGCTCATGTTGGTGGATGCGCGTTCGATGAACTGGCACGTGGTGGCGTTGAAGAAGGACCCCGGGTGCCCGGTGTGCGGAAACCGAGAACAGTCCGGCTGACCCAGTTCGTTTATTCGTCGGTGCTGGCGCACGCCGGGAGGGAGCCCGATAGTGAAGTGTGCGGATTGGTCGGCGGGCGGGACGGCCAGCTCGAAACGGCATATCCGGTCACGAATGTGGCGGCCGAACCCGCCAGGCGTTTCGAGATGGACCCTTGCGGACAATTGCGCGCCATGCGCGCGATGTCGGCCCGAGGCGAGCACTGGATGGCTATCTATCACTCCCACGTACACGCGCCCGCATGGCCGTCCGACATAGATCGGGACCGGCATGCCTACCCGGACCTCGTCTATCTGATTGCGGCGCCGCGTGAAACGACTGAGCAACGATTGCGCGCGTTCACGATCAGAAATCAGACAGTGCGCGAGCTGTCTTTGCGGGTAGTCACGTGAACGCTTCCCCGAGCGTGTGTCAAACCTGCAACAAAGTTGACCGAATCGCAGCGCAATTCGTGCCGGTGCGAGCGAGGAAATCCGCCATTTGCCGACCTTCGCCCGGATATGCGACACTGGCATACAAGTTGCAAACGCATTAGATTTCTACGGTTGGACCCGGGCGAGATCCTTCTATTTCCCCGCTGCAACTGCGGTCTCCGTGTTGGGTGTAACCGCTAACCACCAGATCAGAGGAGTTGTGAGAATGTTGAGAGCGCTCAAACTGGAGCCGGAGAAGTGCACCGGCTGCCTCCAGTGCGAAATGGCGTGTTCCTACGAAAACGAGCAGGTCTTCAATCCGGCCAAGTCCCGAATCAAGGTGTTCGCTTTTCATGACGAGGGGCGATTTGCACCCTATACCTGCACCCAGTGCGACGAAGCATGGTGTATGCACGCGTGCCCCGTGGAGGCCATCGTGATCAACGAAGCGACCGGTGCGAAGGAAGTGCTCGAGGATACCTGCGTGGGCTGCAAAGTGTGCACCATCGCGTGCCCGTTCGGTACCGTGAATTACAATCACGATACCGGGAAGGTGGTCAAGTGCGACCTGTGCGGCGGTGATCCCTGGTGTGCCAAAGCGTGCCCCACTGGCGCCATCACTTACGTCGACCTCGACAATACCGGACTGGACCGGATGCGCGCTTGGGCACAGCGGAGTCAGGCATCGGAGGCCAGTTTCAACGCGCCAGTCGAAAAAGACATTTCCAGCTACCCGGTCTAAAGGTTTACGGAGGAAAGACATGGCTTGGACTCGAAACGTATTACGCGTGAATCTCTCTACCGGAGCGATCACCCATGAGCCCCTCAACATGGAGTGGGCGCAGCATTACCTCGGGCAGCGCGGTCTGGCGAGCAAGTATCTTACCGAGGAAATCGATCCTGAGTGCGACGCACTGGGTCCGGACAACAAGCTGATCATGACCACCGGCCCGTTGACGGGTACCATGGCTTCTACGGGCGGGCGCTACTCGGTGGTCACCAAGAGTCCGCTCACCGGAGCCATTGCCTGCTCCAATTCGGGCGGTTTTATCGGCGCGGAGATAAAGGCCGCCGGGTGGGACATGATCATTTTCGAGGGCAAGGCCCCGCAACCCGTGTATCTTTATGTGGAGAACGAGAAAGCGGAACTGTTACCGGCCGACGACATCTGGGGCAAGTCGGTGTGGGAGACCGACAAGATCCTGCACAAAAAGCATCAGGATCCAGAACTGCGTGTCGCCTGCGTGGGCCGCTCGGCGGAGGCCGGGTGTTTGTATGCCGCGATCGTCAACGATCTCCACCGCGCGGCCGGCCGCTCGGGCGTGGGAACGGTGATGGCGTCGAAAAACTTGAAAGCCCTCGCGTGCCGGGGCACCAAGGGTGTCGGCAACATCAAGGACCCCATCGGTTTTCTGAAGGCCACCGAGGAGGGCAAGCAAGTACTTCGCGAGAACGCGGTCACCGGGCAGGGACTGCCGCAGTACGGTACACAGGTGCTGATGAACGTGATCAACGAAGCGGGTGCGATGCCGACACGCAACATGCGCGAGACCCAGTTCGAAGGGGCGCACAAGATTTCCGGTGAGGCGATGCATGAGCCGCGACCCGCCGACGGGAAGCCGAACCTGACTACCAACGCCGCCTGCTTCGGTTGCACGATCGCCTGCGGTCGGATCAGCTCGATCGACAAGGAGCATTTCACGATCAAGAACAAGCCGGAGTATTGGGGCAGTTCGGGTGGCCTGGAATACGAAGCTGCCTGGGCACTGGGTTCGGATGCGGGAGTCGACGACCTCGATGCGACGACCTACGCGAATTTCCTCTGTAACGAGGACGGTATTGATCCGATTTCTTTCGGCGCAACCGTGGCTGCGGCAATGGAGTTATATGAGAAGGGAGTAATCACCGACGAACACACGGGAGGCGTAGCGTTCAAGTTCGGATCTGCGGAGGCACTGGCGCAGGCCGCCGAAATGGTGGCTACGGGTGAGGGTTTCGGCAAGGACCTGGGGCTCGGTTCCAAACGCTTGTGCGAGAAGTACGGTCATCCCGATCTGTCCATGACAGTGAAGGGACAGGAATTCCCCGCCTACGACCCCCGCGGGATCCAGGGGATGGGGTTGGCGTACGCGACGTCGAACCGCGGCGCCTGCCACCTGCGCGGGTACACGGTGTCGTCGGAGATTCTGGGCATACCGGAAAAGACCGATCCGCTCACTACTGAAGGTAAGCCGGGCCTCGTCAAGGCGTTTCAAGACGCCACGGCCGCGGTCGACTCGACCGGCCTGTGCGTATTCACGACTTTTGCCTGGACCCTGGATGATATCGCACCGCAGGTCGATGCGGCCTGTGAGGGGAATTGGAACAGCGAGAAACTGATGGAAGTCGGCGAGCGGATCTGGAACCTGGAACGGGAATTCAATCGGCGCGCCGGGCTCACCGGTAAAGACGACACACTACCGAAGCGGTTGCTCGAAGAAGGCGCAAGTTCCGGTCCTGCCGAGGGGAAGGTCAACGAGCTTGGCAAGATGCTGCCCGAGTACTACCAACTTCGCGGCTGGTCGGAGGACGGGACCGTCACCGAGGAAACCAAACAGCGTCTCGGATTGTGATCGAGATTCGTAGCTCATAGCACGGTGCGCGGGACCGGGGTCCCGCGCACCGGCGAGGACTGGGAGACTTTCGCATGCAACATGTCATAATCGGTGCCGGACCGGCGGGCGTCGTCGCAGCCGAGCAGCTGCGCAAACTGGACCCGGAGTGCCGGATTACGCTGGTCGGTGATGAGCCCGAACCCCCTTACTCACGGATGGCGATACCCTATTATCTGATCAAGCAGATCGATGAAGCGGGTACTTACCTGCGCAAGGGCGCGGGTCATTTTTCCGACCGCGGTATCGACGTAATACAGGATCGGGTGACTGGTGTGGATACTCAGGCGAAAGAATGTCACTTGGAGAAGGGCGGTGCGGTTGGCTTCGACAAGCTTCTTCTCGCCACTGGCTCGCGCCCGGTCAGCCCGCCGATTCCGGGCATCGAATCGCCGGGTGTACATCCCTGTTGGACGCTCGCCGACGCGCGAAACATTGCCCAGCTGGCGCAGCCGGGTAACCAGGTCGTGCTCATGGGTGCCGGGTTCATCGGTTGCATCATCCTCGAAGCGTTGGCGAGAAGCGGTGTGGATTTGACGGTGGTGGAAATGGAGAACCGGATGGTCCCGCGGATGATGAACGAGGCCTCGGGCAATCTGATCAAGGATTGGTGCGCGAGTAAGGGCGTGACCGTGCACACTTCGACGAAAGTCGAAGCCATCGAGGAAGGTTCCGGGGGGAAGGCACTGAAAGTCGTACTGGACAACGGCGAAGCGCTCGATGCCGATCTGGTAATTTCGGCCACCGGGGTGCGGTCCAATATCGAATTTCTGGACGGTACGGGAATCGATACGGACTTTGGTATTCTGGTGAACGACCGTCTGCAAACCAGCAACCCGGATGTGTACGCGGCGGGCGATGTGGCGCAGGGCAAGGATTTCTCCACCGGCGAGTATTCGGTACAGGCGATCCAACCCACGGCTGCTGACCACGGACGAATTGCGGCGAGTAATATGGCGGGAAGGACCCAGGTGCATCAGGGCAGCGTAAACATGAATGTGCTGGACACGATGGGGCTGATTTCCAGTTCGTTTGGGTTGTGGATGGGAGTAGACGGCGGAGACAGTGCGGAGCTGCACGATCTGGACCGGTATCGCTATTTGAACCTGCAGTTTCAAGACGATGTATTGGTGGGAGCCTCATCGCTGGGTTTGACTGAACACGTGGGTGTATTGCGCGGGCTGATTCAGAGTCGTACCAAACTCAACGGCTGGAAGACCAAGTTGCAGGAAGATCCGACGCGGTTGATGGAAGCGTATCTCGCAAATACGCAGGCCATCGGGCACAACGCCTATGTTCTATGAAAATCACCCTCAAGCTGTTCGCGACGCTGAGTGATTTTCTGCCCGAAGGGGCGGTCGAGAATGCCATAGAGATCGAAGTGCCCGACTCAACAACACCGTTCGAGGTGATCGATCGGTACCAGGTACCCCGGTCGATGGCGCACCTGGTTCTTCGTAATGGCGTGTATGTCGACCTCCCGGAGCGCAGCGAACCCGTGCTCAAACCCGGCGACGTCCTGGCCGTCTGGCCGCCGGTTGCCGGCGGCTGAGTAGTCCGAATACACGCCGGCGTGGCGGCGGATGGCGACACGGTGGTCATCTCGAAGGAGATGAGCATTACGCATACCGAGTTCTTCCGAACCCTGTCCCGAACCTACGGGGCGAAACGGTATCAAAGGGATGGGACGTCGGTCCGGTTCGAGGACGGATCGCGCTCGGTAACGATTACCTTGGCGCCGGAAACGACGCGCCGGATGGGAGCCATGGCATTGCCGGCGACCCGCGTCGATCTGCGTTTCCAGGGTTATGACGAAACGGAAATGCATACGTTCATAGATGAGTTCGACTTGCACTTTCGCCGCGGGGGCGGTTAGATACCGGGTTCCCGGTAAACCTGGTTAGCACGGACGGGGCGCTGTGGCCCTCTCTTTTATGGCCGATCAACACGCGACACTCAACGACACTCTGGGTCGACCGATACGCGATTTGCGCATATCGGTCACCGACCGTTGTAACTTTCGCTGCACCTACTGCATGCCTAAGGAAGCCTTCGGCGCGGACTATCGGTTTCTGCCCCGGCGTGCGCTGTTGACGTACGAAGAGATTGCCCGGGTGGCCGGGGTGTTCGTCGGTCTGGGCGTGCAGAAAGTCCGGCTCACCGGGGGCGAACCTTTGTTGCGGCGCAATATCGAACGTCTGGTCGACATGTTGGCGCGGTTGGACGGTCTGGAAGACTTGAGTCTCACCACCAACGCCTCCCCCCTCACCCACGACAAAGCCCGATTGCTCAAAGAGGCGGGGCTCAAGCGGGTCACGATCAGTCTCGACGCACTGGATGACGAGACGTTTATGGCGATCAATGATGTCGACTATCCGGTGCAGAAGGTGCTCGACGGCATCGCCAATGCGGAAGCCGTGGGATTGAATCCAATCAAGATCAACATGGTCGTTAAACGTGGGGTCAATGAGCACAGCATTGTCCCCATGGCGCGTTTCTTTCACGGTACTGGACATATTGTTCGATTTATCGAATACATGGATGTGGGGCATACCAACGGCTGGCGCATGGATGAAGTGCTTCCGGCAAGTGAGATCGTCAGTACGATTAACCAGGAGCTTCCGATTGAACCGGCGGACCCGAATTACCGGGGTGAGGTAGCCAAGCGCTGGAGGTACGTCGATGGCGGAGGGGAGGTCGGGGTGATTGCGTCGGTGACCCAACCGTTTTGTCAGGATTGCAGTCGTGCGCGGTTGTCCGCGGAAGGCAGTCTGTATACGTGTTTATTCGCGACCAAAGGGTACGATGTTCGAGCCATGATTCGGGATCCCCATGTGGGGGATGCGGAGTTGTCCGAATTTCTACGCGCGATCTGGCATCGACGCGCCGACCGCTACTCAGAGATACGTAGCACACACACAATAGATCTGCCCAAGATCGAAATGTCATACATCGGGGGTTGACGTGAAAACCGTCTTGCCGGATCTGCCCCCGGCCGCCCGGGCGGCCTGGCAGTCCTACGATGCAATGGAGGCCACTAAGTTACGGCATTTGGATCTTTTGGCCGCACTCGAACGCAAGTATCAACAGGCCGGGAGCGCCACCACTAAGGAACAGGCGTTACTTTCCCGGCTATTGGCCGATCACGATCTATCGGTAACGGAATTCAGGCACGCTATGACCTCCTTACGCGAGGTCGATTCCGCAGCACACGAATGTCTCGTGGCTCATATCGGTGCCTTGAATACGCTGCTCGCGCCGTACCAGGCCGGTGGTGCTGCAGTCGATCCCCATTGAGCCGCGGCCGAGACGGTTACTTTTCGAGCAGCCTTGGCATCAGCTCCACCAGATTGCAGGGGCGCGTTCGGTAATCCACCTGGTGTCGAATGAGTTTGTCCCAGGCGTCCGCGCAGGCTCCCGACGAGCCAGGCAGGCAGAACAGGTACGTACCGTTGGCGACTCCCGCCACCGCACGCGACTGTAGCGTGGACGTCCCAATTCCTTCGTAGGACAACATACGGAACATTTCACCAAACCCATCGATAATTTTATCGAACAACGGTTCTATCGCCTCCGGCGTGCCGTCACGACCGGTGATTCCCGTACCCCCGGTGGTGAGAACCGCCTGTACGCCGGGATCGGCAATCCAGGCTGACACCTGGGCACGTATCCGGTAGATATCGTCGGGTACGATCTGTTTGTCGTATAAGCGATGGCCGGCTCCCTCAAGGCGTGCCACGAGGAGTTTGCCCGACTTGTCGGTGGTTTCGGTGCGGGAATCGGACACCGTCAGGACGGCGATGTTCAATGGGATCAATTTGCGTTCGTTCATGTCAGGCCTTGGGAAAACGCGCAATGTTGTCGATGTTCGGGTGGTGTCTGGCAACGATATCCACGGGAACAAGCTTACCGCCGGTCAACTGAAGATGCCGGTCGGCGAGCGGTTCCAGACCGGACCGATCGTGGCTTGCAACGATTACGGCTACGCCATCCTCCTGGAGTTGTTGAATTGACTGATAGATGGCAATGCGCGACTGCAGATCCATACTCGCGGTGGGTTCGTCCAGAACCAGAGCCCGTGGAGACAAGATATGGGCGCGGGCCAGCGCGACCCGCTGCTTCTCACCGGCCGAAAGCCGCTGGGCGTTGCGGTGCATAAGATGGTCCAAACGTGCCCAACGCAAGGCTTCTGCAACTTTGTCCTCGATCTGGATTCTGGGTACGCGCGCCATGCGTAATCCGTATGCCAGGTTGCGTTCAACCGTGGTGTCCAACATGTACGGGTCCTGGTGTACGAACGTTACACCCTGGAAAAAGCGGCGCACCGCTTTAGACCACGTCAACTGAACGCCGTTCACCGTGACGTCCGCGCGCTCCGGTTTCAGCAATCCGGCCACGATCTTCAGCAAGGTCGTCTTACCTGCTCCGTTGTCTCCGCTGATCAAGGTGCAGAATCCCTGGATTACCAGAAACTCTTCGACGTGCAGTAACACCCGATCGCCGTAGCGTTTCACGATATTGCGAAATTCGAAAAGTATCGGTTTCACTTCACCCACTCCATGCGAACGCGAACCGTCGTGAGAAGACCGTTCAACAGAAACGCCAGTAGCAGAAGCACGACGCCGAGCGCGAAACCCCGGGCGAAGTCGCCACGACTGGTTTCCAGCGCCATCGTAGTCGTCAGGCTGCGGGTGGTATGCAGAATATTTCCTCCCACTAGCATCGAGCAGCCCACCTCCGCGAGAACCCGGCCGAAAGCCGCCACGGCGGCGACGAGCAATCCAAAACGTACTTCGTACATGACCGTGAGCATGCCGCGCCAGTACGGTGCCCCGAGCGACCGCGTGGTCTCCCAGACACGCGAGTCCGCGGCGCATAGAGCGGCATGTCCCATGGCGACCAGGATCGGGAAACTCAGTAGGATCTGCCCGATCACCATCCCGGTTTGCGTGAACAATGCGTCGAATCCGTCGCTCATACCGTGGTGTGTGAAGACCATGTACAACAGCAATCCAACCATCACCGTGGGGACGGCGAGCAGGCTGTGCGCCAGCGTGATCAGGAGCTGGCGGCCGGGAAAGCGACCATGCGCCAGGGCAAAGGCCGCCAGGAAACCAACCGGGCTGGCGTAGAGTATCGCCTGTAGGGAGACGCCGAATGACGTACGTACGATCTGCCAGAATCCGGGATCTCCGGAAATCAGCAATTGCAGCGCTTCGGTGATGGCTTCGCTTAAGTGTTCCATGGTTGTCAAACCGTGTGTTTAATACGGGTTCGGGGCAGTTCCTCCAGTCCGGCTTTACGGACCGTCGACGGGTTTGAGCGGGACGGGCGCAACAGGATGCGCAGTCCTCCCCGGCTGGCATGTTCCTCTTGGCTACGGTATAAGTTTTATTTCATTTACCCCTTACGGAATCGGAATGCAAGTCGAGATACGCGATGCCCCCTTTGACCCCTGGCAGGAAGTCGCCGCCCGTCAGGAGGCCGTGTTTCGCGAAACGGGTCGTTTCGGGGCTACCTCGGTTTTTGTAGGTACCATGCGGGACTTCAACGAGGGCGATCCGGTCGCCAGCATGATACTGGAGCACTACGCCGGCATGACCGAACGGCACTTGGAGTCCATCTGTGTGCGGGCTGCCGAACAGTGGGAGGTACTGGAAATTCTTGTGATTCATCGGGTCGGTAAATTGTATCCTGGCGAGCCCATTGTCCTGGTTGCCGTCTGGTCGGCACACCGCGCCGCCGCTTATCAAGCGAATCGTTTTATCATGGAGGATCTCAAGTCCGTCGCGCCATTCTGGAAGAAGGAGGAACTGGGCGACTCAAGTCGCTGGGTGGAGAGAAATACCCCCGCCTGATGGGAGGCCATCCTGACCTTGGGTGACGGTGGGCGGCGCGCGCTCGAGTTGCTGCTCGTAGACGATCATGCGGTGGTGCGCGCGGGTTATCGGCGGTTACTCGAAAGTGTACCCGACATCCATATCGCCGCGGAGGCGGCCGATGGCGAAACCGGTTATCGGCGGTACACGGAACGGTCGTTCGACGTCGTCATCATGGATCTGTCGCTACCGGGTATCAGCGGATTCGAAACCTGCCGTCGCATCCTGCAGCGTGACCGGGACGCAAAAATCCTGGTATTTAGCATCCATGACGAACCCAGCTTCGTGCAACGCGCCTTCGATGTCGGCGTGAGCGGTTATATCACCAAGAGTAGCGCGCCTGAGGTGCTGGTGGAGGCGGTGGTGAGTGTGGCACGCGGCGAACGTTACCTCGGTGCCGATATCCGTAAAGGGTGGGAGTCGTTCCGGGCCAATCGATCGGGTGGACTACTGAATCGACTCACCCCTCGTGAGTTCGAAATTTTCAAGCTCCTCGTTGACGGCAACAGCGTTATGGATATCGCCCGCATGCTGAGCTTGAGCGCCAAAACTGTGGCCAACTACAACACCCAGATCAAGAACAAGCTGAAGGTCACCAACGCTGCGGAACTTGTCCGTTTTGCGGTCCGTCACGGTGTTGTCACAGACTGATGAGTCTCAGAGCGCGTTTGAGCGTACTCATCACGGTTCTGTTCTTGTTCGTTTCGGTGCTCGGGATCGGTCTCGTGATCATCAATGCGCGTCATGCCGTGCAACAGGAGCTGGAGTCCACCGCGAATCTCGCCGTACAGCTGCTCGGCGAAATCGCCCAGAACTCGGGTTCAGGTTCCGATCCGCAACGATGGGACTGGTTTGAGCGCGTAAACGAACTCGAGAATGTGCGCCACTTGTGTATTAGTGTTCTCAACGAACTGGGGATACCCGCTGCGTACAGCGGAGGATGCGGTCCCACAAAAGAACCCAAAGCACCCGGCTGGTTCGTCAATTTGCTGGCTGCCAAGTCGGTGCGCTTCAGCCGGCCGCTGATAACGCCCGCGAATACTCGCACTGCCATTATCGTCCATGCCGACCCGGCGGACGAAATCGACGAGGCATGGAAAGAGGCGCGTGTGCTGATCGGGCTTATTCTGTTGTTTGCCGTGATCGCCAACGCGGTGGTGTTCTTCGTTCTAGGGGCTGCCGTGCGGCCGCTGACCGCGGTGCAGAATGCTCTAGATAGAATCGAGCGAGGCGACTATCGGATGCGTTTGCCGGAGTTTCGCCTGCCCGAGATCTCGGTATTGGCAGACCACGTCAACTCGATGGCCCAAGCGTTGGAAAAACGCACCCAGGAGGTGCACGTTCTGGCGCAGAAGTCGCTCGACATTCAAGAGGACGAGCGGCGTGCTCTGGCGCGGGAACTGCATGATGAGCTCGGCCAGTCGGTTTCCGCGATCAAGGCGGATGCCGCCTCGATCAAACAGCGCAACGGATCAAAGGACCGGCGGATCGACGAAAGCGCGGACGCCATTTCGGACGTATGCTCGCGGATCTACTCGGTAGTAAAAAATATGATGTCGCGCTTAAGGCCCGGCACGCTGGACGAGCTTGGTCTGACGTCGGCGCTTACCGACTATGTCGAGGAGTGGGGACAGCGGCACCAGCACGTCGAGGTCAATTTGTGCGTGGAGGAGTACCCGGCATACGATCGCGACCCGCTCAATATCCACATCTATCGCATTGTTCAGGAAGCATTGACGAACGTCACCAAACACGCTCGGGCGCATAATGTAACGATAGACTTGCGCGTGCGGAACGGACGCATCGAGCTCGTGGTGGGCGACGACGGATGTGGATTCGAAGCTGGTGCACCGCGGAACGGGTTGGGTCTTTTGGGTATACGCGAGCGCGTGGAGTCTTTGGGTGGACAACTGTCGCTCGAAACGCGACCGGGTTGGGGCACGGTGTTGCGAGCCACCATTCCGGTGTCGTGAGGAACCTCGAGGTCGGGCACGTTTTTTACGCATAGCGGCGCGAATTCGGGAGTTTTTCCCATTGTCGTGGTGCCCGGGAAGCGATTACATAACCGGTCCGATCCCTCATATTGCGGAAAATCCTCAAAAATGGGCGGCCCGGCCGGCGGCCGGGCCGCTTTGGCGGTAAACGAGAAGCGGGGAGGTTATGAACGGTGGTGGACTGAAACGCGCACGCCAAAGCGCATTGGCGTTTCCTGCATGTATGGCCCTCGCGTCGGTGAGTGCCGCGCAGACGACCGAGGCGCGCGCGCCGGGCGTCGTGGAAGAGGTGATTGTGACCGCCCCCGGGGGTGAGTCGGGGATCGATATCGAGCGTTATCCCGGCAACGCGCAGTTCGCTACGGATCAGGAGCTGATCGAGTCCGGCGCCATCAATCTCAATGAGTTCTTGGGCCGCGCGTTGGGGTCGGTGCACATCAACGATGCGCAGAACAACCCCTACCAGCCGGAGCTGTTCTACCGCGGATTCGGCAGCTCGCCCCTGCTTGGATTTCCGCAGGGGATCGCGATTTACGCCGACGGAGTGCGGCGCAACGAATTGTTCGGCGACATCGTGAACTGGGACACCATCCCCGATTCGGCGATCGCAAACATTCAACTCATTCCCGGTTCCAATCCACTATTCGGGCTGAATACCCTGGGTGGCGCCGTGGCGATGGAGACCAAAGATGGGTTTTCGCACGCCGGCACCGCGTTCGACGTTTCCGGTGGCAGTTTCAACCGTTTCAATGGGCAAGTGGAGACCGGCGCCAACGAGGGAAATTTCGGATGGTTCTTCACGCTGGAGGGCTTTACCGAGGACGGCTGGCGGGATTTCTCCGACAGCGACGTCGTGCAGGCGTTCGGCAAAGCGAGCTGGCGGCGCGACCAGCACGAAACGGATTTGAGCCTTACTGTGGCGGACTCGGATCTGCGTGGTAACGGCGCGGTTCCCCTCGAGCTGATCGCCATCGAGGGCCGCGACACGGTCTTCACGTTCCCGGATCGGACGCAGAACGATATGGTCCAGGTCAACGTCCGGAGCACCTGGTTTTTCGACGACTCCACCACGGTAACGGGCGGCGCCTACTATCGGCGCACGGATACCGACACCTTCAATGGTGACGGCAGTGATTTCGAGGAGTGCGAGGAACCCGGTCGGGAAGGCTTCGCGTGCGAAGAGGAAGGCGACGAGGAGGCGATCGTGTTCGATCCCAGCGGGAATCCGATTCCGTTTTCCGACGCGGTGGATGGGGGCACCGAAAACTCCAGTGAAACGCGGCAGGACACGGTGGGCGGCAGCTTGCAGGCGGCATTCGATCGTGTGATCGGCGATCGGGGTCACCGGATTCTGGTCGGCGGGAGTTTCGATTTCGGTGATGCCGAATTTCGGCAACGCACGGAACTCGCCTCGTTGACCGACCAACGCGGTACGATCGGCAGCGGCTTCATCGTCGCCGAATCGATCACCGACGTAGAGACCGAAACCACCCATGGCAGCGTGTTTTTCAGCGACACGATTACCTTGAGTGATCACCTGGACTTGACGTTGTCCGCGCGATTCAACCATACCAACGTGGAACTCGACGACAAGCTCGCGGCGAATGACGGCGATGATAGTGGCGACGACGGAGACGATGGCGGCAGCCTGAGCGGGGACCATACGTTCAACCGGCTCAATCCGGCAGTCGGCATAGCCTACCGCGTACACGACGGTCTCGGCTTGTTCGGATCGGTGTCCGAATCGAACCGCGCACCGACGCCGGCCGAGTTGACGTGCGCGAACCCCGATGATCCATGCCGGCTGCCCAACGCTTTCGTCGATGATCCGCCCCTGGATCAAGTGATTACCCGCACGTTCGAAGTGGGCGCGCGGGGAGAGTGGGGCGCCGGCCATTTGTGGCGCGTAGCGGCGTTTCATGCCGAGAGTCGTGACGATATTCTATTCATTAGCGCGGGTTCGACCACCGCGGAAGGGTTTTTCGACAATGTCGGAAACACGCGCCGGATGGGTATCGAACTCGGTGTCGATGGTGAGTGGAGGCGTCTGCGATACGGCTTGAACTACACGTATGTGAGTGCGGAGTTCCGCGACGCGTTTCTGGTGAACTCCCCCAATCACCCGTTGCGTGATCCGGCCGATCCCGAGTCGCCGGCGTTGTCGGCGCTGCAGGTCGAATCGGGCGACCGGATCCCCGGTATCCCCGAGCACCTGATCCGCCTCAACGCTTCGTACCCGCTCACGGAAAGGCTCACGATCGGTGGCAGTCTCGTCGGGCAGAGCGACCAGTTCTTTCGCGGCGACGAATCGAATTCCGCCGACGAGCTGGACGGCTTTGTCGTCGTGAATTTCAACGCCTCTTATCGGATCACGGAAGCGATGGAGGTTTACCTGCGCGTCAACAACCTGTTCGACAGCGATTACGAAACTTTCGGGGTGTTCGGCGAGGCGGCCGAAGTGCTGGGGGAGGAGTTTGAAGACGCACGACGATTTATTGGACCCGGCGCACCGATTGGCGCGTGGCTAGGGCTTCGGGCTCGGTTTTAACGCATTCGCGCCGCTCGGGGGCGAAGTACCTAAACGACGTCTTGCCCGCGTCGTGCTTTCGGGCGACAAGAGGCAAGATACCATTTCGGAGGGTTGAATATGCTGCACACTCTACGCGTCGGTGCGATACTGATTGGCATTATTCCGTTGGCGGGTTCGGTCGTGGCCGAGGGACACCCCGAATCCACATTGGAGCGCTGTTTACACTCGGCGAACAAGATCAGGGTGGGGGACTTTATCAAAGTCGAATTCCTGAATCCCGCCGCCGAAGGCATGCCGACCTACGAGGTTGAGGTGCGCGACAATGCCGGACGCGAATGGGAGTTCATGTGTGACGCTCGGGACGGAGTGATCTATGAGATCGAACAAGAAGTGGACTCGGCCGATGACGACTTGTTCAAGAGCCGCGCCCAAATCTCCCTGGATCAGGCGCAGGCCGCTGTCCTGCGGTTGTATCCGGGCACAATAGAAGAAGTCGAATACGAGATCGAAAGCAATGGGGATCCGACCTTCGAAATTGACGTGGTGGACGAGGCTGGGACCGAGTTCAAAGTGGAGGTGGACGCGGTGTCCGGGGATGTCATCGAGGTGGCGGTGGAAGAGTGGGAGATCGGCGAAGAGTCGGACGAGACCAAATAGTATCGCCGGCGCACCGGACTTCCGGGGCGCTGACTAGTGCGGGACTCCAAGCGCGCATTCTGTATCCTCGCCAGCCGCAACCGCGTAGCTCACGGCAAAAAAAAAGGCGCCCCGAAGGGCGCCGTTCCAGCTTCGTTATTGTTATGGCTCTTATTTTGGTTAGAAAACTGCCTTGAACAGGTGCGCGCGTGATCTCAGAAGAACACCACCACGCCGTAGGTGATCAGATCCAGATCTTTGGCACCGTCGTACAGCGCCGCGGCCTGAATGTTGCCGTCCACATCCAGGCTCAGCTGCTCCCATTTGAGATACATCTTTAGCCTGCTGCCGAAGTCCTGCGTGAGGGCGAGACCGATGCGCTCGACTTCCGAGCCGGTTACGCCGTCGACCTGAGCACCGCCGTACTGGTCATTGTAGATTCCGTACTCGCCGTAAAGCGCGCTGTCACCGAAGCCCAGCCAGTTCCTCTTGATGCCCAGCTTGAAGTACCAGGCGTCGGTGTCGTCGCCGGAACCCGCCGCCGCGTTATCGGCTTCTTCCGCTTGGAAGGTAGCGAGGCCGAACACGCCGGACTTGGGATCCATAACGCCGGCTTGAATCTGAAACACGTCGGATTCGTCGCCGCCGACGTTGGTGCCGCCGTCGTCGTTAGTCGCAAAACCGGCGCCCACCATGGTCTTGAAGCGACCGCCGAGCGTACCGTTGTATTTGCCGGCGATGTCGTAGACCTCATCGTTGGCCCAACCGACCGCCACACTGAAGTCGCCAAATGCGGGCAGGTCATAGCGGACACCGTTACGATAGACACCGTTACAGTCGATGCCGATACCCAGGCCGGGTACGGTAAGACACTGCAGGAACGATCCCCAGGTGGTGTTGGTGGCGCCATCGCCCACACCGCGGATAAAGAAACCGTTACCGCGGAAGACCGGGGAAATACCCGACCAGATCGTCACTGACGGATCCGCGAGCACGGCGATGTTGTCCGTCGGCATGCTCTGGCTGCCGAGGGTCAACTTACCCCAGTTTCCCCCAAAATTCACGCTGCTCCCGAGCACGCCGATATCGACGCCATTGAAAGTATCCACGTTGTCCTGGTTGGCGAACAGCAGCGGTGTTACCGGAGTCCCGTTGGCGAAATTGGGCGCGCCGGAGAAGATCTCCAAGATCACTTCGAAACCCGCTGTCATATCCACGTTGGCCGGCTTGAACGAACCCGACAGATTGATACGACTGCCGAGGGTCGTGCCGTTGTCGGACAACTGCGCGATGTCGGAGTCGTCACCATCGTCGTAGTACGTCAGGCCTTCGTTGATCCAGCCTGAAATGCCCCACTTGGCCTCGTGTTCTGCCGCCTGAGAGACAGGCGCGATCACCATCGCCGAGACGAGGCAGACCTCCGTTAGTAGTTTTTTTCTGGACATTTGAATTTGCCTCCTGAAACAAATTTGAAAATGGATCGCTGGTGTCGCACATTTGGGCAATGATGTCCCGGAAATGCAACAACGCGTATCAAAACAGCAACATTCGAATCGTTATTCATTATCGTGTGACGACCCAAGACGGCGCCTCAATATATTAAGTCTTTCCTTGCTTTAGAGCCCGTATTCAGCGCCAGAGCGCCACCATAATACCTAAGCGACTAAATAACCACAACAACTGTATCTATAAAACAACAACTATGAGGTAGCAATTTCCATACCAGAAGCTGTTCGGGGGTGGCGCTCGGTCTCGGGGTGACGACACGGGAAATGATTACCGCGCCCCACGCGCACAGCGCTTCGCCGTGCCCGCGCGGGGCTGATCGCAAGACCACACATTTGTTGTACACTAGCCGATTCGTTCACGCTCCCAACTTTGACGCCGAACTGTTTGGTCACATGCATAACACCGGAAACGTGAGGATATTGGAAACCCGTATCCTCATCCCGTTTGTCGTCTTTCTAATATTTTCTGTTGTACCCACGGTGAGCCTGTCCGCCGGTGAGGTGATCTGGGACGGCGGTCCCAACGTATTTTTCAAATATGCCGATCAGGACGACTCGGGATTCGGCAAGAATGATCATCCTGTCGATTTGAACGCGGCGGAAATAAACACCGTTCTGAAGTCACTCACGATCCGGGGCGACGATTCGAAGCAGGCGCCGAAGCCGGTATTCACGGCTGAGCAGGCAGAGCTGCTGGGTCGATATCTGGCGCGCGGGTTGAGGAAAGCGCGGCCGGATCAAGATATCGTTTTTGCCATGCAGAAAAGCGTTGGTAAACCGTTTTTTATGAGTGCCGCCGAGTTTTTCGTCGCGGGCCGGGCGTTCTACCAGGACAACAAATTAAACGTCATTCTGGGCGACTACGATCGGCGCAGAGACGTTGCCTATGAGGCCGCTTACGACCCCACCAGTCTTGGGATCACGCGCTACAATTTCGAACACGGACGACGGTCCAAAAGTTCGGGCAGTTTCAAGAAATCCGTCGACAAGGTGGTGGGGGTGGATAACAAGCAGGTGAAAGGAACTTCACGTGACGATTGGCTGGTGATTGACATGACTGCGGCGTTGGGCGCCTATGATCAGCTCGCGCGCGCCCGCAAGAGCGAGGAGAGAGCGAGAAAGCGGGAAGAGCTTAAGGAAATTCTGGGTGAAGACCGTGTACCGTCGCCCGGGGGCGCCCCGCCGGGCACGGCGCGCATTACCTGGGCCGAACTCGAGGAGGGCCTGGAAACCCTGAATCGCCTACGCGAGCGGGGTCTCATCAGTGATCGAGAGTACGAGACCAAGAAAAAAGAGATGCTCGACGCGCTGGGCCCTTGGTAGCGCGTGTCACACCAAAACCGTGACAAATTTGTTCGATTGTGAATTTTCCGCCGCGCGTTGTGGAGCCGCGCGCGCCTCCACAACGCGTGTCGCGGCTTCGCTTTGGCGGTGGCACGCCGTTGACCGCGCCTGGCATGCAAATTGCAGTCCCTTGGTCCTCTCCCACCTTGAGTTCGCGCGACATTTGCCGGACTTACGGAACTCAATCAAGGGGGGATGCCGAAAATCTACAGATAGGCCTGTAAGGCCACAGCGAGGAGTCCAACGTATGTTTAGAAATTCCAATTATGTCGGTCTACGGCCGGCGGCGGTCATCGTGGGGGCGTCACTCGCCTTTACGGTCAACGCGGCGGGCGTTACCGACGAAGACATCGTCAACGACGCCAAGACCACGGGGGATGTCGTCAGTTGGGGAGTCGGGCCGCAGGGTCAGCGTTACAGCCCGCTCAAAACCATCAACACGGAAAACGTCTCCCAACTCGTTCCGGCGTGGTCGTTGTCGTTCGGAGGCGAGAAGCAGCGCGGTCAGGAAGCGCAGCCGCTCGTACACGACGGAAAAATATTCGTCACCGCTTCGTACTCGCGCCTCTTTGCGATCGATGCGAAGACCGGTGAGGAGCTGTGGCAATACGATCATCGCTTGCCCGACGGGATTCTGCCTTGTTGCGACGTCGTCAACCGCGGCGCGGCGCTGTATGACAACCTGGTCATATTCGGTACGCTCGATGCGCAGCTCGTCGCGCTCGACCGCGACACCGGCAAGGTAGTCTGGAAAGAGAAGATCGACGATTTCAAGGCCGGTTATTCGTTCACGGCCGCGCCGTTGATCGTCAAGGGCAAAGTCATCACCGGGGTATCCGGCGGCGAATTCGGTGTTATCGGTCGCGTCGAGGCGCGGGACGCCAAGACCGGGAAACTGGTGTGGGTGCGCCCCACCGTCGAAGGGCATATGGGTTACCTCGACGGCAAAGAGAATGGGGTCTCCGGGAAGGTCAACGCGACCTGGCCGGGTGATCTCTGGAAGACCGGTGGCGCCGCGACGTGGGCGGGAGGCAACTACGATCCCGACACCAATCTGGTCTTCTATGGCACGGGTAATCCGGCACCCTGGAATGCGCACACCCGCCCGGGCGACAATCTTTATTCCACGTCCACCGTGGCTATCGACCCGGATACCGGCAAGATCGTCTGGCACTACCAGTTCACGCCTAACGACGGTTGGGATTACGACGGTGTGAACGAGACCGTCTCGTTCGATATGGACGGTAAGAAACTCGCGGGCCACGCCGACCGCAACGGCTTTTTCTACGTCCTGGACCGCACCAACGGCAAGCTCGTCAACGCGTTCCCGTTCGTGAAGCAGATCGATTGGGCCAAGGGCATTGATCTCAAGACCGGTCGACCCATCGAGACCGGCGTGCGTCCCGGCGACCCGACAAAGAGCGCGGACGGCAAGAAAGGCGAGACCGTGTTCGTCGCGCCGTCGTTCCTCGGTGGCAAGAACTGGATGCCCATGGCGTACAGCCCGGATACCAATTTGTTCTACGTGCCTGCCAACGAGTGGGGCATGGACTTGTGGAACGAACCGATCACCTATAAGAAGGGCGCCGCCTACCTGGGTGCCGGGTTCACAATCAAACCGTTAAACGAGGACTACATCGGGGCATTGCGCGCCGTGGATCCGAAGAGCGGAAAGATCGTGTGGGAGTACAAGAACAACGCGCCGCTGTGGGGCGGTGTGCTGGCCACCGGCGGTAATCTGGTTTTCACCGGCACGCCGGAGGGGTATTTGAAAGCCTTCGACGCCAAGACCGGCGAGGAACTGTGGAAGTTTCAGACCGGCTCCGGGGTCGTGGGATGCCCGGTCACCTGGGAGATGGATGGCGAGCAATACATTGCCGTGCCGTCCGGCTGGGGCGGCGCCGTACCGCTGTGGGGCGGGGATGTGGCCAAGAAGGTCAAGTACCTGAACCAGGGTGGATCGATGTGGGTGTTCAAGCTCCCCAAGGCGTGACGTGAGAGTGGTATAGTCTTAGCGCCGCTAAGGGAAGGACATGTATTGTCGAGGGACCGGTTCGCACCGGTCCCTCTTTCTTCTCGGCGACGAGGGCTAAAGTTTTTAGGGCTAAGAGGTAATCGAATGCGAACCTTGCGATTGGGAATGTTGGCGCTGGTCGGATTGATGCTTACCACCGGCGGCGCTCATGTCTTCGCCCATGGGGACGTCCAGCCGCAACCGGTGGACACGACCGGTCTGGAACCCCTGGGAGATGACTGGGTGGAAGAGAATCCTTACGCGGGCAACGAAACCGCAATCAAGATCGGGTCTTCGGCGTACAATCAAAACTGCGCGCGTTGCCACGGTCTGGGCGGGGTTTCCGGCGGCATCGCCCCGGACCTGCGTGAGCTCCCCGCTGATGCCGAAGGCGACGAATGGTACGTGTACCGCGTGCGCAATGGCGCGATACGCAACGGCGTGACATACATGCCCAAGTTTGAAGGCATCCTGAGCCAGGAGGCGCTGTGGGCGATCCGCGCCTGGCTGGTGAGCGTCTCCGAGCAGTAAGCACACGATGCGTGCGGTTCTGAGCCGTGCTGCCCTGGTCGTGGTCAGCGTGGCAAGCCTTTGTGTCCAGGCGCAAGCGTCGCGCCTCGACGAGATTCGCGAGACCGGCCACATCACTATCGCTGTGTATGAGAACTTTCCGCCGTTCTCGTTCCGCGAGGAAAATAAGACGCGCGGCATCGACGTGGAAATTGGGAATGCTCTGGCGGCGAAGCTTGGGGTAAAACCGCTAATCCGCGTGGTCGGCGCGGACGAATCCGTCGAAGACGATCTACGCAACAACGTGTGGAAGGGTCATTACCTGGGGGGTGGAGTGGCGGACGTCATGTTGCACGTACCGTTCGACCGTGAGTTTCAGCGCCGCAACGATCGTGTGCGGTTAACCGGCGCCTACTACCGGGAACAGATTGCCGTCGCGCTGGCCAAAGACGTGAGCCCGGAGACGGATGTACTGGATCTGTTCAGTCGTGAGCGTGTGGGCGTGGAGCTCGATACGCTTGCGGATTTTTATCTCCTTTCGGCGCGGGGCGGCAGGATTCGCGAGAACGTCGTGCATTTCCGAAGCGTGGGGGAGGCCGTAGCGGCGCTCCTCGACGGCCGATTGACAGGAGTCATGGGTCCGCGCGCCGAAATTGAAGGGGCGGCGGGTAGCGGCCTGCGTGAGCTGACCGTAGGACCGGTCGAGCTCGCCGGACTGCGGCAGGCGGGTTGGGATCTCGGCTTGGCGGTCAAGCAGGGTCACGACGCGCTGGCCGACAGCCTGCAAACAGCGATCGGCGAGCTGTTCCAGGAAGGGCGGTTGGCGGAGATTTTTCAGTCGTATGGGGTCACCTACCACCCGGCCAGCGCGATGAGATTTTGAGGGTGGGTATGTACTGGGTTCGAGCTGGTGCCCTGTGTACGGCAGTCGCGGTCTGTGGATCGGCGTCGGGAGAGCCGTCGTTGCCGCCGGAGATGGTGATTACGCTGCGCGGTGCCGACGGTATGACGGTCGAGATCGGGACCCTGGAGGCCGCGCCGGAAGACGACGGCTACCGAATCCGCGTCATTCTGGACAACTCGAAGTTTGAGGAGCAGTTTCTGTCCATGCGTCCGTTCAAGTGTTTGCCGCACGCCGCGCAAGTGTTGTGTTACCTCGCGTATCCGTACGATAACCCGCGTTTCGTGACCAAGGATGATGTGACCGATCTCGAATACGACCTTCTGTTTCTGCACAAAACGCCACAGGAATACGGAATCGACGCGTGGAACGGCCTGTATTACGATCTAACAATGACGGATAACGGATTTGAGGGTGAACTCAAAGAGACCGACCTCAACGTGCTTGCAGCGCCGCCCGATGAACCACGGCCGATCAAGGATACGGACCTGTATCCAGCCTCAGAGAAGCATTGGCCGCGGAGAATTACCATTCAGTGAAGACATCGATGCGGGGATACGCGACAGTACGCGCCGGTCTCGGGATCCTGTTACTGGCCGCGGCGGTGCGCGTTGGCGCCGAAACGACAGTCCCGGCGGACCCGTTGCGTTCGGCGCAGTGGAGCACCATGCATCAACTGTTTCTCGCCGACCACCCCGTGGTATTCGACGACCGGGTCGAGGTCATCATGCCGGCGGTGGCGGAGAACTCGCTGGAGGTGCCGGTAATGTTCGACGCCAGCGCGCTCTCGGGAGTGAAACGCGTCGTGGTGTTCGCCGATTTCAATCCGATCCCGAAGATTCTGGAGTTTGAACCACACCGCGCCGAAGCGCGACTGGGTTTCAGGTTCAAAGTGCAACAGGCGACCCCGGTACGGGCCGCGGTGTTGACCGAAGACGGGCGTTGGCATGTGGGCGGACGTTGGTTGGATGCCGCCGGCGGCGGTTGTACCTTGCCGAGCGTGGCGAGCGGAGATCCCGCCTGGACCTCGAGGCTCGGTGAAATTCGCGCCCGGTTGTGGTCGCGGGAGGATCATCAACGGTTGAAGTTCAGTGTGTTGCACCCGATGGACACCGGACTGGCGCCCGGCATTCCAGCATTCTACATCCAGACCCTCGAGATCCACGATGCAAACGGCGAACCGGTCGCTACAGTGCGCCCATTCGAACCGGTCTCGGAGAACCCGTTTTTTTCTCTCGACCTTCGACGCGCGGGTATGCTCTCGCTGAGTGGCCGCGACAATAACGGGAATCGCTTCGCTACCGAGCTCGCGTCGCCGGCGGTGAATTGAGGCGATGGGTTATTCCGCTTTGACCCTGCTGTTCGGCTGGGTGGCTGCGCTGCCGATTTCCGATACGGACTACCGGCTCGCGCCGACGGCGGTGGCGCCGGACACGTACGTGTTCGTTGGACGTAGCGAAGATTTCACGATGACCAACGGTGGAAACATCGTGAACACCGGATTCATCGTTACCGATGACGGCGTCGTCGTCGTGGATACCGGACCGTCTCTCAAGTACGGGAACAAATGCGCACGGCAATATCGACAGTCACCGATAAACCGGTGGTGCGCGTCTACAATACGCATTTGCATCCCGATCATTTTCTAGGCAATCAGGCCTTCTCCGAAGCGCCGGTTTACGCGTTGGAGAAGACGATCGCCGGAATTCGGGCTCATGGCGGCCAATTCGCAGACAACCTCTACCGCCTGGTAGACCGCTGGATGCAGGGGACGGAATTGCGCATCCCGGACCGCGTTGCGGTGCCCGGAAGGCTGGAACTCGGCGGGCACGAACTCCGTCTGATCGAAGTCTCCGGTCATACCGATGCGGATCTCATGATCCTCGACGAAACCACCGGTGTGTTGTTTGCCGGTGACATCGTCTTCAATGGACGTGCTCCAACCACGCCGCATGCCGACGTAGAGCGGTGGCTGCGTACGGTTGAAGCCCTGGGCGCATTGCCTTTTGACGTGCTGGTCCCAGGCCACGGTCCGCTGGCACGTGCACGGGACGGTATCGCGCAGACCAGAAACTACCTGGCTTGGTTGCAGAACACCTTCGAAGCGGCGGCGGCCGAGGGCGTCGATATGGCAGAGCTGCTCACGCATCCGATTCCCGAGGAATTTCAGGACCTCGAGGTGCTGCGTTCCGAGTTTCAGCGCTCGGTCAACCATCTGTTTCCCGCTTCCGAAACGCGCGCTGTACCGCTTGTCGAATCCCGTTAATCGGCCCTTGTCCCGCCGCTTCCCGGCGCTCGTGATGGTTTTTGCCACGGCGGTACACGCCTCTGCCGCGCTCGAGTATATCGGTCCGGTAGGCTACCGGATGAGCCATTATCGGGCCCCTACCCCCGCGTCGGTGCCCGGCGCGCGAACCCTCACGACCCACGCACTGCGGGCGCTGATCGAACGCGAGAAACCCGTACTGGTGGATGTCCAAGCCGTGATCGTACGCCCGGACGTGAGGGACGAGTTCGGCATCGATTGGTTGCCGAATAAAGCGCGGTTTCACATTCCCGAGAGCGTCTGGTTGCCCAATGTGGGCTACGGACGCCTCTCCGCGCCGATGGATCGGTATTTTCGCGACCAGTTGCACAGATTGACCGGCGGCGACCGGGCGCGCCCGATCGTCATTTACTGCATCGTGGATTGCTGGATGTCCTGGAATGCGGTGCAACGCGCCACGCGATACGGTTACACGAAAGTGTTCTGGTACCCGGAAGGCAGCGACGGTTGGGAACGACACGGGTTGCCACTCGTCGAGGCGACGCCCGTTCCGGTATCACGAACACCCGCGGAGGCCGAATGAAGCGCACTGTCATTGCGGTGTTGTTGATCCTTAGTGCGCCGGTGTCCGCGGAAAGGGACCGGGCGAGCGTGGAGGCCGTCGAGTCGCTGCAAGCTTACGCCGCATATAAGTCCGGGGATTTCGATAAAGCGCGGGCGCTGTGGGAGGATTTGGCCGAACGCGGTAACACGACTGCGATGAACAATCTGGCGAACATGTTCGAGCAGGGACAGGGAACACGCAAGGATCTGGCGGCGAGTCTCGAGTGGTTGCGTAAGGCGGCCGAACTCGGTGATCCGGTCGCGCAACTGAATCTGGGTTTGGCTTTCGAGCGCGGTACGGGCATAGAGCGCGACAACCATAAGGCTGCGCACTGGTTCCGGAAATCCGCCGCCCAGGGAGATCGCGATGCGCAGTTCAACTTAGGGGTGATGCTCGCAACCGATTACGGCGCAGGCATTGAGTCAAGCGGCGAAGAACAGCTCGCCGAAGCGCAACGCTGGCTCGAACAGGCGGCGGAGCAGGGCCATGAGGAAGCGAGGACGTTTATCGATCTGTTAAGAGCGCGGCGCGGCGGCGGTCGCTAGGAGCCGTATTGGCTGCTGGCCCACCGGCGGGATTCGCATGCCCTCGCGCGCCTCAGACAGCGCGGCGGCCGGCAGGCGCGGACACAACGAACACCGCCAAGGAGAACACCGCCAGCAAACAAACAACCAAGGGTCCAGCCGGCACATCGAACGCAAACGAGAGCCACAACCCGGAAATGTAGGAAATGGCACCCACCCCGTAACCAATGAACAGGGCACCGCCCTTGTTGGTGCGACTGATACCAAGCGCCGGGAGTATCAGGGTCGCAAAAACCAGAAACACGCCGACCAGTTGCACCGAAGCGGTGACCAGCAACGCAAACAAGAAATAAAACAATCCCTTAAGCCGATCGCCCCAAAGCCACCATACGGCGAGGATGCCTAAATAAAGCAGCATAACCGGTATGGTTTGTTCGTACGTGACCCACAACAACTGTCCGGAAAGCAGTTTGCCAAAAGACTCGGCACCGTGGGGGTCGTTAGCCAACAGGATCAAGGCGACGCTTGCGGAGACGACATACAAGCTACCGATAAACGCTTCCTGCAGTCGTGGCCAGCGTCGTTCCGTAAAGGAAAGTAGCGCCGCCACCGCCAAGGCGGCGCCCAGGGCGAGCGTTTGAGCGCCCCAGGCGGTGTCCTCCCACCGCAGCGTGCCCGCTATGACGACACCGAGGGCTGCAACCTGCGCGATGGTCAAATCGATGAAGATGATTCCCCGCCTCAGGACTTCTCTGCCTAACGCAACATGCGTCACTACGATCAAGAATCCAGTGACTAGTGGAGGCCCCAGCAAGGACCAGTCCATCTCCGTGGTCATTGCGCTGCCTCGACAAGACGCTCTACCGTCACCTCGAACAGGCTGAACAAATCGTCTGTGCCGGGGACTCCGCCCACAGTAAATGGCAGCTCCACGATGGGTAACCCGGATTTCGACGCCAGCCACTCCGCGGGGCGCGGGTCCTGGTACGCGGCACGAATGATCATACGCGGATTAGTGGCCTCGACCGTAGACAGCACCCGCGAAAGGTGCGCAGCACTAGGGGGAATACCGGGTTTCGGCTCCAGCGCAGCGGCCTCGACAAGGCCCAACCAACGATAGAGATATGGCCACGCTTTGTGGTCGCTTACCACCTTTATTCCCCGGAGCGCCACAGTCCTTCGCTCCCAACGGCGTATGGACTCCGTCCATCGCGTGGTGAACGCTTCGAGATGTTCCGCGAAATGCCGGGCATTTTCCGGGTCAAGGGCGATGAGGCGTTCGCTCAAGGATTCTGCCACCTTGAGGAGGTTGTGCGGATCGGTCTGGATATGGGGATTACCCAGCGCATGCACGTCTCCCTCGGCACGGTCCACCTGGAGAGGGATTTCCAGCATTTCGACGTAAGCGTAGGCCTCGAAGAATCCGGGTGCGCCGGGCAGCACTTTGGGGTTGTTTCCACGCCTTAACAAGACCGGCAACCAGGCCATCTCCAATTCCGCTCCGGTACAGACGATAAGATCCGCTCGCCGTACGCGCGCGATTAAACTGGGACGCGCTTGTATGAGGTGCGGATCTTGCAGGGCGGTGGTGGCGGTGTAGACGTCCACGCGCTCTGCGCCCAATTCTCTCGTCAACGCGCCCCATTCCGGCTCACAGGCGAATACTCTGACAGCAGATTCACTGGGCATGCTGGCAAGTACTACCGATAGGCCGCATACCAAGGCAGCGATCTTTCGCACGGCTATTTCCTCCTAGAACTCGTGCGCGGGGTGCGACCCGATGCTGTGTATGTATTGAAGAAACACCTGGTCGTCCGCCTCACCGTCGGGGCGCGATTCATCACGGTTGTACTGTAAGCGTATGCGCGCGAACTCGCTGTTCGACCAATCCACCATCAAGCTGTAGCGCTTGGGGTCGTCACCGTCCTCGGCCAGGACATCGAACGCGCCGTCTGGATTACTGCCGATGTCGTTGTCCGCGTTCAACCAATCGTATCGGGCGCCCACTCGCCACTTGGGCATGAATTGATATACGCCCTGGACATAAAAACCCTGCTGAGAGCCGTCATACAGCGTCGTGACCACGTCGCTCACGGTGTCGTCGAACGCGACGTCGCCGTCTTCTTCCCGGTAGAAGTACTCCGCCTGAAAAACGAAGTTTCTCTGCGATGGATTACCCTGCGGTGCCCATTTCCAGACGAAGTCCGCGATCGTCAGGTCGCTGTCACCGTCGAAGATGAAGCGTTCGTCGCTGTCCTCCTCACCGGTTTCGCGCTCGTTGGCATCGGCGACGAGATGAGACAATCCCAACCGCCACGATGAACTGACGCCCCAATCCCCGCCTATGTGCGAGAACAGCGTGTAGGCGTTTATCCCGGATCGCTCCTCGCCGCCAGCGGGAAACCCGTCTCCGCGTAAGAGTTCAGTCCCGAGCTCGATAAACACATCGGTTGGCGCCACCCAGCGCACTTGCAGGCCGTCGTCCCCCAGCTGGTTTGCCAGCATCGCCCGGTAAGGCAGGGGTGCATCGACGAAGTCCCAAGCGTGGTTGTGCAGCCGGTTCTGATAACCGATATCCGAGAAGAAACGACCGAATTTGACACCGAAGCCGGCAGGCAACGACAGCGTGTCGATGTAGGCCTCTTCCACCTCCACCTTGGTTTCGCCGTCCTCGTTTTCCAAGCCGACGGTCAACCAGGCTCGGAACTTGTCGTCCACATTGGCCTCGAAATCGAGTTCCGATTCGCGTAGCGAGAAGCCTTCAGGCCGAAGTTCGGTCTCCGGTCCGAGTAGGAACCCCGGTATTTCGGGCTCCGATGACGAGCGGTAATCCGCATAAGTGCCCTGCAGGATCGCGCTGATGGCGGGGTTCGCGGTCTGCGCCGCGCCACGCCGGCCCGATGCACCCGCGGTCCTTGCGTACGCGCCCGATGCGGCCGCAGCCTGCTCTGTCGTCCCGGGTCGTGTCCCCGGCACTTGTTTCGTACTCAGTGCCTGCTCGGCACGCTCCAATTTTCTTTCGAGTATCTGTAACCTGCGTTCATAGTCCTCTCTCATCTGCCGCATCTCTTCCCTGATTTGCCGGATATCTTCGGATGGTTCCCCGTACACAGAACCCGAACTGAGAAACGCGGCCATAGATGCTATGACCGCGAAACATTGCTTCCACATGACTCTCTCCTGGATAGTCGTTAATGACGCAAACCCGCGCCCGGGACTGGTCGGTCCGGGCCGGGGCACTTAGAAGGAATCAGGAATGGGGCGGACCGCGGTTGCGGAGGGTAGACGGACACTGCGCCGCGGGTCGGGCCCGTAGAACCTGTCGGTTCCCAGGGTGAGCGCGACTAATGAGCGTAACAACATCGGGTGGGGTCAGTTGGGTATCGATGCCGGCTGCCGCCAGACACACTGCGCAAGCGGCGTCGAGTCGATGATCCATGTCGTGTTCTGCCGCATGCGCGGAAATCAGCCATTGGCCGATCAACAACGACAGCACGAATATCAGTCGTGGCGCAGTGCGTTTTCTCATTTGATACTTACCACCGCCGGCGATTTTGTCCACGCTGAAGATCAAAAGTCAAGAACAAGACCGCAAGGCCCGACATGTCTGCGCCTCGGCGACTGCGGGGGCATCAGAGACATTGACACAATTGCTGACTGTACGAGTGTCGAAGCAAACCGACTCGCTCACTCCCGCGTTATCCGGCGTGGTCTCGACCATCGGCGGCCGCTCGTCATACGATCTCGCTGAACGGCAAAACGCTTACCATCGAACCCTTGCCGACGGACTCCGTTTCCATCGGTAGGATCACGAAGCAGTTGGCCTCGCTCATGGAGCGCAGAATACCGGAGCCCTGGGGCCCGGTCTTACTCACGATCAGATTGCCCTCTTCGTCCAGCGACAGAATCGCGCGCTGGTATTCGGTGCGGCCGGCTTTTTTACGCAAGTCCGTTTCCAAACGTACGCTCAGCAGCAGCGGCTCGCTCTCGGGTTCTCCCATCAGCCGCTTCAACGCCGGCTGTACGAACAGATAGAACGTCACCATCACCGACACCGGATTGCCGGGAAGTCCGAAAAACAGGGCGTCGCCGACCGTGCCGAATGCCAGCGGCCGGCCCGGTTTCATTGCCACTTTCCAGAAATTCACCTGGCCGGCCACACCCAGGGCCTCTTTGACGTAGTCTGCTTCGCCCACCGATACACCCCCCGAGGTGATGACAACATCGGCGATCTGTCCGGCTTCTTGAAACGCCTCGAGGATGGCGTCACGTCGGTCGCGGACTACGCCCATGTCGATAATGTCGGTGCCGAGTCGGGTCAGCATGCCGTGCAGCGAGTAGCGGTTGCTGTCGTAGATGAATCCAGGCTCCAGGGTTTCGCCGATCGAGCGCAATTCGTCCCCGGTCGAAAAGAATGCTACGCGCACCCGCCGGCGCACCGGAACTTCCCCCACGCCCAATGATGCCAGCAGCCCCAGATCGGCAGGTGTGAGCCTCCTGCCCGCCGCCAGTACCACTTCTCCGGCCTGCAGGTCCTCCCCGGCTTGCCGCACATTCTGTCCCGGTTTATGGCGGGCCTCGATCGTGACGTGGTCCGCAGAGATGTGTACGTGCTCCTGCATCACCACCGTGTCGGTGCCCGAAGGCAAGGGAGCGCCGGTCATAATGCGCACGCACTCACCGGTCTCCACGCTGCCGGCGAAAGGATGCCCCGCCCACGCCGTTCCTACGAGCTTAAGGGAGCGCGTACCGGTTTCCGGAAGACTGGCGGCGCTTACGGCGTACCCATCCATGGCGGAGTTGGTGTGGCTGGGAACGTCGATGCCGGAGGTCATGGGTGTGGCGAGAATGCGTCCCAGGGCGGTGCGGACCGGAATTCGCTCGACTCCGCTCACCGGCGCGATTTCCGCTAATATACGACGCAGTGCGTCAGCGGCGGGGATGGAGTTGGGGTCGAAGTCGTCCATGCAGCTCGGATCGACTCGTACGGTGGATTCGGTCATCGGTGATATCTCGTTACCGGTAGCTGGCGGAACCCTAGTTTATACCAGAATCGTGTTGTTACCGGGTGGATTTCACCGCGACGATCCTGTTGCTTCCGGGGTGCTCCGTAACATACGTTCTCGAGTCGAACTCGACGCGCATCGACGATGGATCTGGAAAAACGGATGCAGGCGGCATTGAGTTCTTCGCGGGAAAGAGCCGCGTACGAAGGCGGAGCCCCGTTCGGTCAGCGAATGTCGCCGCCTGCTTTTCGAATCGGTGCGTTGGGGCGCGATCCGGCATAGTTCTTCAGTGCGCTAGCCAGGCGAGCTTTGACTTGCTCGCCCGTTCGGAACTGCGATGCGTTGCATTCTGAGTTCGCCCTGGATATCGTTACCCGTCGGTGTCGGGCGAAAGCAAAATGATCGGTCTAGCTCCAGTCGTCCTCCAGTCCGTCACCCTACCAATACATTTTTCAGGACCCAGGGGGTTACGTGTTTGATTTCCGTTTCCATGAGATTTGGCGCGAACCGCAATACCTGGAACGACTGTTCAGCGGCGTTCTGCTCAGCATCGAGTTGGCGGTTATCGCCGGTGTGCTGGGATTCGCTTTGGCCGTGCTCCTTGCCACGGGCCGTCGCTCGAGGTCTCGGTCCTGGTCGTTTCTCTGCGCCGCGTACATCGAGCTTATCCGCAACACGCCCTTGATTGTGCAGCTGTTCTTCGTTGCCTTCGGTTTACCCATGCTGCTGGAGTACCGCTGGTCCTTTATCGGGTCCGCTTTGTGCACGTTGGTGGTGAATTTCTCCGCCTATTTTGCAGAAATTATTCGCGCCGGCCTGGACAGCTTGAATCGCGGTCAGATTGAGGCGGGGTTGGCGTTGAACTTCAGCAGCCGGCAACGCTTCTTTTTCATAGTCTTGCCCCAGGCACTGGCAAACGTTTACCCATCCCTGGTGAGCCAGTTCGTATTTCTATTCCTCACCACTGGAGTTATTTCGGAAATTGGTGTGGAAGAGCTGATCTGGAGCGGCCGCTTCATCGCCGACCGCACGTTTCGCGATTTTGAAGTTTACTTGGTGTTGACGGTGCTGTACGTGCTCATTGCACTGACATTCCGTCTGGTTCTCAATCGCTTGCAGCCCCGCTTGTTTCCGTGGTGGAAATCGCGATGACCGAACTCCTGCAAACCCTATTCGGTGAATTTTACGGAAATTTGCTCTCGGTGCTGTTGAGTGCGACGAGATGGACGATTTATCTGTCTATAACAGCATTCGTGGGCGGCGGACTTCTGGGGTTATTGCTGACCGCTCTCCGGGTTTCCCCAAGTTGGCTTCTCAGCCGGATAGCCGAAGTCTATATTTGGGCGTTTCAGGCCATTCCTTTGCTGATGCTTCTGTTCCTGACTGGCCTTGGCATCCCGGTATTTTTCCGTATCGATGTGCCGGCGTGGCTGGCGGCGGTTGTTTCGCTAACGTTGTTTACCGGTGCGTTCATGGCGGAAGTATGGCGCGGTGCACTTGATTCGATCCCGCGCGGACAGTGGGAGGCCGGAAGGGCGCTGGGGTTTACTTTCACCAAGACCCTGCGTTTTATCATTGCCCCACAGGCCCTGCGTATTGCGACGCCGCCTACGGTGGGATTCATGGTGCAAATCGTGAAGGGGACCTCCCTGGCCTATATCATCGACTACAATGATCTCATGCGCTGGGGAAAGAAGCTCGCCAACTCTCAGCTCGAGGGTGCCGAACCGTTCGTGGTATACCCGATCGTCGCGTTGATCTATTTCGGCCTTTGTTTCCCCGTATCCAGGTTATCCCATCGATTGGAGCGAACAATGGCGGGGGACCAGAGGTCAGGTCTTCGTACGCCGCTCAGTGGAGGTGTTTGATCTTGAGACTAATCGCGAGCCTGGCCTTGGCGGTGCTTCTGAATCTGAACACCACCGCCGCTTGGGGGGACCAGTTGGCGGCTATCCTCGACAAGGGTGTGGTCAAGATTGCGGTACCGGAGAACTTTCCTCCTTTCGGGTCGGTGGGAAAATCCCTCGAACACGAAGGTTACGATGTCGATGTGGCCAAACTCATCGGTGAAAGCCTCGGTGTGAAGCTTGAGCTCGTACCCGTCACCTCCAAGCAACGCATTCCTTATCTGAGTTCCGGAAAGGTCGATCTAATCGTGTCCTCCCTGGGGGCGAGCACCGAGCGCGCCAAATCAATCTGGTATTCCTCCGCTTACGCGCCATTTTTCGCCGGGGCGTTCGCCGCGAAATCCACGCGCATCTCTTCGGTAGAGGACCTGTACGACAAAAAGGTAGGGTTGACGGGCGGAACCCTCGAGGACCTGGAGCTGAGCAAGATCGCGCCCAAAGGGACGAACATAGTGCGCTTCGGCGATAATGCGACGACGCTGTCTGCGTTCGTAGCGGGCCAGGTCGATGTCCTGGTAACCGGTAACACGGTGGCGGCCAAGGTGGCGACGGACAGTCCCGAGCTCGAGATCGAGACCAAGTTCATCTTGCGCGAATCTCCGGCGTTTATTGGCGTGCGGCCCGGTGAGACGAACATGCTGCGATGGATCAACGTTTTCATTCTCGAGAAGAAACTCAGTGGTGAACTGAACGCGCTCTCGGAACGGTGGCTTGGACAGCCCCTGCCGACGCTGCCAACGCTATAGTAGAGTCCCAAAGATGTGCGCTCTAGTCGGTCAGCGTTTGTTCAAGCAGTATCGATCCGTCCGCTGCATGAACGCGCTCGTGCAGAGCGCTGCCATTCAACTCTAAGCTCAGGTAACCGTGCGGTCCGTATTCGTCCTCGTGGTCGGTGACGTAAGGGTTCGCGCCGTCCAACACGATGCCTCCCGGTGAGCGTCTCGTCGGAATTCGGTACCAGGTTCCTCCGTCGGCAACGGATCGTTCGCGGGGGAAACCGGAAACATCGTCACGAAAGTAGGGAAACCCGGAGTGGCCCGCGCATCGACCATAACCCCAAGTCGGGTGTTTGTCGTATAGCGTGCAACGATGTTCGTGTCCCCAGTACCACGCAAAAACGTCGCCGTCACTGCACACGCGTGACAGTGAGGCCTGAAGCGCATCGCCACCTTGTTCGAATTCGGAGAATGGCTGGTGGTGCGAAAATAGGACCACGCGCCGCCCGGCGCGCTGCTCCAGCAGACCCCGAACCCAATTCAATTGAACAGGTTCGATGTCGTGGTCCGTGTATGCCGTGTCGAGGCCTATTAATAACCAGTTGTCGTTCGCCAAAGCGAAATTGCTGGATCCACGGGGTTGATCGAATATGTTTAACGTCTTCGTGAAATACGCCTCCCCACCGGTGTACATTTCGTGGTTGGAGTTACAGGCACGGCTCAGGGGAACTGTGTTTGGCCAAAGAGCGAGAAAATTCCGGTCTATTTCTTTCTCCGTTCCGGAGTAATAGACATCGCCCAAATGGACGGCCATGTCGTACGCCGGGTTTGTGTCGTCGATGCTGCGCGAGCAAACCGGCGCGCCATATCTTCCGGATCCCCAATCGCCCAGAATCGCTATTCTCTGATGATCGCCGATTTCCTGCGGATCAGGCGGGGCGACGACCCAGTCATGTTTTCCGAACAGTCGTCGCCACCAAGTGAAAAAGCTTTTGCCCCACCCGAGAAGATCATGCTCGTCGTACATGACTTCAAGACCCTCGTCGCGCTCCCGCAACTTACCGTCCCTAACGAGAATATCCGCACGTTTGGAAGTTTCTTCCGCGATAAAAGACAGCAGAAGCGACGCGGTGCCGTTCTCCGGGGCGATCATCACATCTGAGTGTTTCTCCGTCGTGCGCAGCACGTTCAGAGCCATCTCGACGTCGTTGCGCATTTGATCCATCTGGTGCGCTTCCTCGTCGCTGACTATGCCTTCCAATCCCTGTTCCTGAATTCCACTGCGTACCAGCTTGTTGATCCCACTGTAGGAGACCAATACGTCTGTCGGTTCTACATGCATAATGCAGCGCTCCTGGCGTTCTTGTCTCTCATCTATCCGTCACCGTCTCGGGTGTCGCTCACCACGCAAGTTGTGGCCCTTCGGGCGAAACTCGTCGAGTAAGTCGTTTCGTAGGCGCTCTAACATCAAATTCAATCCGAACTCCGCAGTTGCGTCTCTCACGTGTGGCGCCAACCCGATGCACCGCGATGAGATCCCCACTTTGGTTGTTTGGATGCCGGGTTTACCGGTTGCCGGGTTCAGTCGCCGACATGTAGCGAAAATATACGGCGCGGAACTCGCACCCAGGGTGTATGCATACCGTAGACATGCAGGGGTTTCTGTGAAGTAGTTCACAGATCCGAGTAGCGTATGCGGGGTAAGCTCTGCCCACAGGTGTGGTCGGTCAAAAAATCGTACGGAGGAGTGAGTGATGAGAGATCCTGTCGCCAACATCTTGAAAAATACGGAGCTTCGCGAGCAAATACTGGAAAACGTCGACACCGTAATCGAAGCCGGCGCACTCGAATCCGTCGGCTCGCAAGGGACGGGCAAAATCAAATCGGCGATTGAAGGTGTCGCGCAAGGGCGCGAGACTGATGTGTCGCCGGCCTTGGAGGCCATTATCCGGCGACACGGTCGCCCGGTGCTCTTTGTCCAGGACGGCAAGATCGAAGAACCTGCCCTCCCGCTGTGGAAACAAAGGCTGGAGCCCGCAAAGACAGTCCTGGAAAGGGTCATCCCGAGCGTCGGTCGCATCGAGCTCCGTGGACACCCGCGGTTCAACTGGGTCGGTACCGGCTGGCACGTCGCGCCCAACGTGATCATTACCAATCGTCACGTCGCCGAGATATTCGGGCGCCAGGGTGGTTCCGGGTTTAGCTTCAGACTGCGGCCGGACGGTGGTGAGATCAAGGTCAGAATAGACTTCGTTGAGGAATATCAGCGATCGGCGGAGCAAGAGTTTGCGATTCGCGAAATACTGCATATCGAAGAGGAGGGCACGGGCCGACCGGATATGGCCTTGTTGCGCGTGGCTCCCCGCGATATGGACGACGAACACGACCTTCCACCACCGATTCTACTGGCCGAACACGATCCGGAGCCGGATCAAGTGGTGGGGGCGGTGGGATACGCCGCGTGGGACGGTGACCGGAATGAAAGGGAATTGATGGATGAGATCTTCCAGCGCGTGTATGAAGTGAAGCGACTGCACCCCGGAGAGGTCATGGCGGTGCAAAGCGGTTTCATGAATCACGATTGTTCGACGTTGGGCGGCAACTCGGGTTCGGCAATTCTGGATTTCGCCACCGCGCACGCCGTAGCACTGCACTATGCGGGACGTTTCGAAAATCAAAACTACGCCGTGAACGCCAGTACTGTCAGGGCAAAGCTGGAAGAGCTGGATATCGACGTCAACGTCGGAGTTTGATTTGGTGACAAGACTGACCTGTGGCCCTGCGACCGACTTATCGCGCACCGGGCACGAGAGCGGCCGGGCGCAATCCAGACGCTCGGCGCAGTTATGCAGGCGGTGGCGGTTATGCATCGAGTGAGAGGGATGGGCGATGATCGAGCTCCGTGAATGGTTGGCACACGCCCCTGCACCGCAGACGTTGGCAGACGGCCTAAAGTGGCACGTTTTCTTGAGTTATCGCTCTGTGCACCGTCCGTGGGTCATACAGTTATACGATGTACTCACCAATCTCGGTTACGAGGTGTTCCTGGACCAGTACGTGCTGGCGGCTTCGGACCGGTTGGTGCGGAGTCTCGAAGAGGGGCTGGAGCGCAGCGCTACCGGCGTGTTGGTCTGGTCGTCGGCCGCCGCGGACAGCGAATGGTGCAGGAAAGAGTACGAGGCGATGGAGATGCTGACGCAAAGCGGCGGCGAATTCCGCTATGTCGTCGCGGTTCTGGACGAGGTAACGCTGCCCCTGTTTGCAAGAAAAACCGTGTATACGGATTTTTCCAACTTCCGCGACGGTCCGACCGGGTCCGGGTTGTTGAGGCTCTTGTACGGGCTGCTCGGACAGCCGCTGCCGCGTGCCGCGGTGGAACTGGCAACCTAAGTCGACGATGCGACCCAGCGGGACGAGCAGAAGATACTGACGTATCTGGAAACGGGAAACGTACAGAAACTGTTGGAGCTCGCTCAATCCCAGGAGTTACACTGGCATACGTCGGCTTTACTCGGTTGTACGGTGGTTGAGAGTCTGATTAAACTGAAAAAATACACCGAAGCGCTGGGTGTGCTTGCCGATCTCGAGAACCGTTTCGCCAAGGCGATTCGCCCACGGCAGTTGAAGGGATTGGCGCTCGCCCGCGGCGGCGACTGGCAGGCGGCGCAGGAAATTCTCGGGCGGCTCGAGAAAGCCGGTGAACAGGACCCTGAGACGCTGGGGATCTATGCACGCACCTGGTATGACCGATACGAAGCGTCACACAATCCACTGCACTTGCGAAAATCCCGGGATCTCTACGAGCGGGCTTTTGAGGGGGCGCCGCAGGACTATTACACCGGGATCAACGCTGCGTCCAAGAGCGTGCTGCTCGGGGATCTGGAACAGGCTGAACAACTCGCGAAACGCGTGGAACAGATCGTGGAGACGGAAAAAAAGGATAACGATTACTGGATGACCGCAACCGTGGCGGAAATACAATTGATAAAAAGAAACTACTCGCGCGCCGCCGAGTTGTACGCGGACGCCGTCACCCTAGCCCCGGAAGAGCTGGGCTCGCACGAAACGACGTGGGCGCAGGCGCACCGATTGATGGAGACGCTGGGGCCAGACGAGCATCAGCGGCGTTTGATCGAGGTTGCTTTTGTGCATTTGCATGAAACTCGCGATAAATTGTAGTCTGATGCATTGGGGACGCCTCCGCCTCCCTGCCCGGCGCGAAACGAGGAGAAGAGCTGTTGTCCTACAATCCCGACCCGATCGACACCTCCGCGGTGAAACTTCCCGAGGCACTGAACGCACTGACGGAGAGGCTCGCCGAAAATACCCATGATATTTGGGCGCGGCAGCGCATGGGCGAAGGTTGGACATACGGTCCGCAAAGGGACGACAGGAACAAGACTCACCCCGACCTCGTTCCTTACCACGATCTACCGGACTCTGAAAAAGAGTACGACCGACAAACAGCCATGGAGACCCTGAAAGCGATTATGGCGCTGGGATATACGATTCGGCACCGCGGAGGAAACTGAGAAAAGCCCGGGGCCGGCCGCGGAACGGGTTCACTCGTTATCGTCATCATCGCACACGGCCACTGCCGTTTCCGCGCGTAGCACGCCCGTGTACGCCCCCCCCGCGTTCTTTTCTGTCACACTCGAACCGATCTCCGCCCGATCGGGTCCCCGGCGTGTGGTACGGTGCGGCAGGCTTCCGTGCCGGAAATCGGCGGAAAAACGGGGTGATAGAATTGTTTGTCGGGTCGCAGCGTCGGGTGAGCGTTCGGCGCGACGATTCGTACACGTCGCGGCCGGACGGCAGGTTTCCCGCGAAATCATGACCGCGATTCGGACGACGCGACGTACCACGTCAGTTCGAGAGAACGCAGCAGGTGCGGTATGCCGATCAGAACGATCATTACGAAAGGTAAGGCGCCGGTAAAGATCTACACGGACGAGATTGAGCCACAGGCGTACCGGCAGCTGTGCAATCTTTCCGAGCTTCCTTTCATTCACAAACATATTGCTGCCATGCCCGATGTGCACTACGGAATCGGTGCCACCGTCGGATCCGTTATTCCCTGCAAAGGAGCCATCATCCCGGCGGCCGTGGGCGTCGACATCGGGTGCGGAATGAATGCGTTGCGTCTGTCGATTAATGGGGACGCGCTTCCGGACGGCCTGCGGCGCGTGCGCGGCGCCATCGAGGCGGCCGTCCCCGTCGGTTTCGACCAGCATAAATCGGATCGCGCGCGCGCCTCGACGATACGCACTTTGTCCGGGGGGCTCGACCGCCTGTGGGAGCGTCACCCCGGGTTGCTGAAAATGCAGAAAAACCCTCGTCAAACGTGGGTGCGTCAGTTGGGAACTCTGGGTGGCGGTAACCACTTTATCGAACTGTGCCTGGACGAGAATGATGACGTCTGGATTATGCTGCATTCGGGCAGCCGTGGCGTTGGAAACGCGATCGGGCGGTATTTCATTGGGCTCGCACAGCGGGATATGCGCCAGCACATCGCGAATCTGCCGGACAAAGACCTCGCGTACTTTACGGAGGGCGCAGAGCACTTCGGCGACTATGTGAATGCGGTTCAATGGGCGCAGGATTACGCCATGGAAAATCGCCGCGAGATGATGCGTCTCATCGTTGACGCGCTGAAACCGGTGCTTCCGCGGTTCGCAGCGACGAAAGAAGCGATCAATTGCCACCACAACTACATCTCTCTTGAAGAGCACTTCGGTGAACACGTGTACGTGACTCGCAAAGGAGCGATTCGCGCAGGCAGGGAAGAGTTGGGAATCATTCCGGGAAGTATGGGCGCGACGTCGTATATCGTGCGCGGTAAGGGGAACCCGCAGTCGTTCAGCTCTTGCTCGCACGGAGCCGGGCGCCGCATGAGCCGCAATCAAGCGAAACGGCAGTTCAGCGAGGACGATCTACGAGCACAGACAGTCGGCGTCGAGTGCCGCAAGGACAAAGGCGTGTTGGACGAAATCCCCGGGGCTTACAAGGATATCGACACGGTGATGCAGCATCAGACGGACTTGGTGGACGTCGAACATACGCTGCGACAAGTCGTGTGTGTTAAAGGGTGAATTGGCTAGAATCGGGCTCGCTATGTCATCAGCGGTAAACTTATACGGCTTTATATTGTTCGGAACGGCTGACCGGCGCCGCGTGGGATCACCATCGTCGGCAGGACTTCCGACATGTTCAGATAGGTGAAGGCGGTGATGTCCTTGTTGGTGTCGGGTACGATGTCGCGCGGGTCTCCGATACCGAGTGATTGCTACTGAACAGCTTTGCAACCATCGGGTTACAGCACAGAATCGTCATTCATTTCAATATTCTTCGTAAGAAGTTGGCCTAACAGCTCCGTCTATCGCGGAAATAACAGCGTGAATACGACCCTGAATGCAAAGTCGTCCGGACCGCTCTCGGGACTGTCAGCATAGTAGCGTATCCCGCCCGCAATACTCATCCGTTGATCTCCGATCGCCATCACCTTGGAAACAACGCCGGCAATCGGCACCGTCCATTGTTCGTTTTTCCAGTCGTAGGTGCTCTCTGTCTGCAGCGTATAGGTGAAAGCCGTCGGGGTGGTATAGGACAGGAAAGGCTGGAGAAATGTTGCGCTGATATCGGCGCGGTCATCGTCACCGGCAAATGACCAGATGTGATTGGCCAGTGCGCCATAGGTCCACGGGCCGGTTTGTTTGAGTCCCACAACGGTGGGACCGGCGCCCCACTTGTCGGTACCGAGCAGATCATCGGAGCCGGTTGGAATCAGAAACACCGGACCCGACCCCAGAATCCAGCCTTTCACCGGCGCAATGGGCGAAAAGAACAAACTCTGCACGGTATCGCCGAAGCCGAACTGATCGCCGGCACCAGGAAAAATCTCATCCTGAGAGATAACCGGTAGGATGGTGCGTGAGATCAAATTCCAGTCCGCATTGAGTTCGAACGGGACTACCGGCTGGATATTGAGGGTCCAGCGGTCACCGTCGTCCGCCGGTCCGATATTCTGGTCATAGTTGAGCTGGAACGGAACACTGATGAGGGCTGCGATTGGGTTGGCGAGCTGCTTGGCCAATTGTTCATCGCTGGCTGGTTGAGCCAGCACCGGGATTGGGGTGACGAAGATCAACCCAACAACAACGAAAATCCTTTGGATGCCTACTGGCATTATTTGTCCTCAATTTTTCTAAGCGTGCAGGCTAAGCACAAAGTATGGCGGAGATATGTCCGTACATTACGACATTGACTTGGGCAAATATATTAGGAACGGGGCTGGCGCGTCCATTATTTGGATCGTGTTTCCGGAGACTCGGCAGCGGGTCGTTGGAATTCTGGAGAGATACGATATCAGCGCGTACCTGACTGTCTGCAACACATATTACTCGAAGGAAACCTTTGCATATCAAGGACGAATGCGTACTATCGACTCAGAGCGGGACCCTTGTGCGCGCATAGGTCCGTTCTTGGTCGGTCTCAGACATCGAGTCGTGACCAAATCGTACGCTGACCGTACGATCGGATACTGATTACGACACCTCATTTCATTGAGGGTGAATTCCACCACCGCGCCTTCGGTGGCTATGGAATCGGCGCGGATCGTACGCACCTTCAGTTAGTCACTCGGAATCGTCGCTGTGGCTGAGGCCGTGCAGAACGGTCTTGCCGATTGCCGTTCCACTTTCCTGCAGTTCGTGTGCGCTCCGCAGAGTTGCGGCACTCAATGCGCCGCCATGCCTGTTTACGGTTGAAATAAGCGTGCCGTTATCCAGAAGGTCTGCGACCCTGTTCAACAGCTTGTGCTGCGCATCCATGTCCTCGGTTTGGAATATGGGGCGGGTGAACATGAACTCCCAGCAGAGGGAGAGAGCCTTCCTTTTGAGAGGGACGACGTCGAGAACTTTAGGGTCGTCAATCACTGCAATATGGCCACGCGGCTTGATCAGCTCGACGATGGACGTGAAATGTTGGTCGGTGTTTGTGAGTGAGGCCACATAGCGTGGTGAAATGCCCAGAGCCTTCATCTCGTCGTCGAGCGGGTTGCGGTGATTGACAATATGATCAGCACCCATCTTCTGAACCCACGCTCGGGTATCCGGACGCGACGCCGTTGCGATTAGGTTCAGGCCGGTAAGTTTTTTCGCCAGCTGGATTAGAATCGACCCCACGCCACCCGCGCCGCCGATCACAAGCAGTGATTCGGCCGCGCCTTCACCCTCTTTGAGCCCGAAGCTATCGAACAGGATTTCCCAGGCCGTAATAGCGGTCAGCGGCATTCCGGCGGCGTCGGCGAATCCAAGGGATGATGGTTTCCGACCAACAATGCGTTCATCAACCACGTGAAACGCGGCGTTGGTGCCGGGACGGGTGATGTCGCCCGCGTAGAACACCTCGTCGCCGGGTCGGAACCGCGTGGCGTCAGAACCGACTTCTCTCACAATCCCAGCGGCGTCGAAGCCCAGGATTCGGGGTGCGCCGTCGGGCTGAACCTTGGCGCGCACTTTGACGTCGACCGGGTTGACCGAGATACCGCGGACTTCGACGAGCAGGTCGTTCGGGCCGGGCTGCGGTATGTCGACCTCGAATTCAATGAGCGCACCTTCTTCTGAAATCGGACCTGCGTCCGTGTAGCCAATGGCTTTCATCATTGTCCTTTGTCTTCCCAGGACGACATCCGGTTTCGGGACGCCTTTTCGGTTTGATCCAATATAATTCTTTTTTAAAGGACGATAATCGCGCGTTCTTAGAAAAGATAATTTCGAAAATATTGAAAAACGTGATTTGCCGCCAATTTCAGCGGGAGGTAAGTTGACCCACTCGGTACTCGTCCTGCGGTACGGGAACAACCTTAGCCATCGTTGCGCACCGGCGCCTCGGCCATGAAGCGGTTGAATTCGTCTTCGTCGGCACGGCGTTTTGCGTTGGCACGAAACTCGGCAAAACGATGTGATCGCTCCTTGATCTCGTCCTTGATTTCGCGAATGCGATCATACTGTGTCTGTTGAAACTCGTTGAACACGACGTTGTCGCTTGAGTCGACGCCGTTAGTGTGCCCGTTTCCGGTCATCCTCGACCACTGCGCGCGGAGGCTCTGCGGCAGGTCCTTGACACTTCGGCCTGTGATGATCCAGTAAAGTAGAAACAGTCCGACGGGCCAGAAAATGATAAAGCCCACGACCATGGCAGCGATATTGAGCCCGGACCAGTTCCCCCGGCGACCCCAGTTGCCACAGCAGTGGCCCTTCGATCGACGTTCAGCATGATTATCAGTTGAACCGATTGACGATGACATAACGCACTCTCCTGACGGGATAATTCAGAAGTGTCCCCCGGCCTCTACGGTTCGGGACCGGGTCTCGTTCACTTCTGGTTATTGCGAATGTGAACAGTGTTCGCATATAATATACGCGTTATCTGGAAGATTTCAAGACTTTAGTGGAAAAAGTCAACAACGTGCACATTTGTCATCGGTGAAGTCCTCGATGAGCGAGAAAAAGGCGTACCACCACGGCAATTTGGCGGAATCCTTACTCAACGCCGTGGACGAGTTGGCGTCGCAATTCGGGCTCGAGGCGGTGACGCTGCGCGGCTGTGCGAAGCTGGTCGGTGTATCACCTTCGTCCGCGTTTCGGCACTACGCAGACAAGCGGGCTCTATTGACCGCTTTCGCCACGCGCGCCCTACACCAACTTGCGGAGGCCATGAACACCGCCAAGGTCCAGGCGCGCAAGGAGGGCGTCGACCCATTCCGCGCGGTCGGTTTGGCGTACATCGAATTTGCCTTGGAAAAGCCCGCCTTTTTTCGTGCGATGTGGCGCGAGGAGGCCATTTATTCTGCTGACCAGGACTATGTGGCCGCGGCAAACCAACTCAGTACACTTTTGAAAGGCGGCTTCTCGGATACGATGACCGACGAGGACCCGGCGAGTCTTAGTCCGCGAGAGCTGCTGGCCTGGTCTTCGGTGCATGGGCTCGCGAATCTATTCGTCGACGGGCCGGTGGCCAAGGGTAAAACCAAAGCGCAAAAGTTGGTAAGGGCGGCCGACATGATCCAAGCCATGGCGCCGGCGTTGGCTGACTCACGCCAAGGTTAGAAGACTCATTTCGGTAGCCGACTGCGAGATACCCTGCCCGTGAGTCCGGACGGACCGCGCGAATTGCGCGCGATGGTGGGTTGAGCGGGTGAGGCGACCGCTCCGCCCCCGTATACCCCATCCTGGCCTTCCCGCGACTGTCCGGTAGGCGCACGTATCGATGCGCCGGCGTCAGACGACACAAAGGGATTGCGCCGCCGCCGGATTTCTCTGGCGATGCGACGAACGCGGTAGGACGTGCATCGACCACTGAGCCAGGGAGGCACCGCCGGTTCGCGATCACGGGCTTGCGCTCATGTTTTTGTCCCACATCAAGGTGCTTGTAAGGGGTTTGTGGAACCCTAACCTTTCCGGGTTGGGACTGAACGCAGCGCACGTAGGGCGACTTGCGCAAGTGCGCCCTGCGGGTGTGAGGTTGAGGATGCGATTTGTGCGCGGCAAAAAGGGCGTTGTATGTGAAGGTTTGGGTGATCTTCTGGGGTCTCCGGGCGCGCGGAGTGTGCGAAACGGTCGACTTCTGTTCCGTTCGAGGCACCATGGACTCTGGATGGCTATGTTGGTCTTGGGCCTGGCAACGGGACCGGGGGCGCAGGCCGCTACCGATGACCCACGACCGATCATGCACGAGGTCGCCGACGCTCTGGCTTTTCTGCTGCCGCTGAGTCTCGATGAGGAACGGTTCATCGATCCCGACACAGCGTCGATCATAAAACGAAAATTGCGCGTGCTCGAAGACTCGGCGGGCAAGCTGGAGGCCCATGCAGGTGGGCGCGACACCGGATTTCGTATGCTCAGCGGGTCCCTGGCGCAGGCGGCGCGCCGCATGCGGCGTTACTACGATTACGCACGCCCGGAGGATGCCCGCTTCTTTCTCGTCGATTTAACGCAGAACTGCATCGCCTGCCATTCTCGGTTACCCGGTGTGCAGGCTTACCCGCTCGCCGATCAGTTGCGTAAACAGATCCAAGCACCGACATTGCATCCGCGCGACCGGGCCCAGTTACAAGTAGCACTTCGGCAGTTCGAAGACGCGCTAACCAGCTGGGAGGAGTTGTTCTCTCAGCCCCACGTCGACCCGGTGGAGCTGGACGTAGAGGGCGATGTCATCGACTACCTGACGATTTGTATCCGCGTGGTCGGCAATCTGCGACGCGCTCGAGAGACCCTCCAGAAGCTGAAGCAACGCGGTGATGTGGCGACCTATATGGCGATGCACATCGACGGCTGGGTCGAGGATCTGCGGAGGCTCGAAGCGGAAACCGCGCGCGCGGTTACCCTTGAGCGCGGACGGCAATTGTTCAACGAAGCCAATGGTCTCAGCGTGTTGCCGGCGGGGCGGGAGCGCGCCGTCTACGATCTGGTCGCATCGGGAGTTCTGCACCGGTATATCGATGCGCAGGGTGGGGCCTCGGGAACGGAGCTTGCTGAGGCGTACTACATGCTGGCGATCATCGAAGCGCGGACGGTGGAACGCAAGGCGGCCGTACCGCAGATGGAATTTCACCTGGAAGCGGCGATTCGCAGCGACCCGAAAAGCGAGTGGGCGAAGCGTTCTTATGCGGTTCTGGAAGAGTACACATTGCTCAATTTCGGGTTCTTGATGTTGGGCGAGTCGCCGGACGAACTGACCCGCCTTGAGGCGCTGAAGGCGTTAATGAACTGATGCGCCGGGCGACACCGGGTGCGGCGCCCACCGCAACCGCGTCACCGGGTGGGAGTGAGGTACGGACGGCCGGCTGGGCGGTCAACGCAGATGGATTAAATGTTGTTCGCGCGGAATCAACCGAAACCCCGAAAGCGTACGTTTCAACGGCTTTCGCGCGTCCTAACAACCGATTTAGCATACCTTGAGTTTGGCGGTCGTTGACGCCGGTCAGTGCAATGCGGACCTCAAGGTCCTGGCATCTACGTTTCACGCTTATTTCCATCAATCATGGCCTTTATCAGGTTTTCCCTATGTGCGAGGCTGGCCCAGACCACTCCGGCGATGTGTAACAGGACCAGGAACAGCGTCACCTCGCTCGATATTTCGTGCAGTTCTTCCCATCGCTCGGTATTAGCGAACCTGTCGTACTCATCGAACTCGTGCTCGAAGCCATCGTCGGCGAGTGCCGGTTGGATGATGGAAAACACGCTTTGGTTCGGCGGGCTCGAATGGGCCACGATACCCGCCAGAGGGCCGGCGTGCTCCTCCTGAGCGTAAAGAACCAAACCGCTGACGACGGTCACTGACAGACTGATCAGCAGCAGCACCACCATCGCGCCGCCGGCAGGACTGTGTCCCACGTAACGCGGCGCCCGCCAACGCGCCAGGTCGAGCCCATAGCGCAGGATTACGCGCGGTGCGTAGAGGAAATCGGTAAACCGAGCGTGCCTCGGCCCCACGAAACCCCATACGATGCGCGCCGCCACTAACGCGCCCACTGTGTAGCCGGCCCACACGTGCGCGGTGAGCCATTCATCCTCGGTGACGTACGCGACGGCGAACGATACGGCCAGCACCCAGTGGCTGAAGCGTACCAAGGGGTCCCAAACTGTAACCTTGTGTGGGTTCATCTCGCGCCTCATTCAGCGGTGGAGACCCGTGTCGTAAACACGGGCCCGGTACCGCTTGGCTTGTTAGTCGTCCTCGATTTCCGTTTTCAACAACTCGCCGGAGTGCGCGTCGTAGTAACGCTCTCGTAGTTGTCCATCGCCGTCCCGAGACTTGATTTCGTACACTGATTTCGACGCCTCGAACTCCGCTTCGACGACCTTACCACCGTGCTCGCGTTCCACATTCCGAATCATCTCCTCCATGGAAATGGTTTGCGACGTGGCGGTTTTGACTGGCGAGCCGTTGTCGTCGCCGGCGATAGTCATTCCGGCAACGCCGAGAAGGCCTGTAGCGATCAGCACGGGGGCGAAAGTACGATTGAATCTTTTCATGTCTGAATCTCCGTTGTGTGATTGAATGGCAAAAGCCTATCGTGTAAACCTGAATTCAAACTGAAAACCGGCTGCGGAATTTTTAAGGTTGAATTCAGGTTCATCGCGCAACCTGCTACCGTATGGTCGATTGCGATCTGGATATTGCGGTCAGCGGATGAATACAGGCGAGAAGTAATGAGGCACTCAATCCATACTTCAGCAAGAAAAACCAGCCCAAGTGGCGGTGCGCTGTTGCTGTGGCTCGTCCTGGTGGTCGGCGGGGCGGGCGACACGAGTGCCGATGAGTCCGAGCGGGCCCGGCAACTGCGTGCCGAAGGCCAAATCAGGCCGCTGACCGAAATCGTGGAGGACGCCCGAAACCGCTTTTCAGGGCGTGTTCTCGAAGCGGAACTCGAGCGCGAGGACGGCCGCTGGATTTACGAACTGGAAGTGTTCACGGACGAGGGTGTAGTCGTCGAGCTCTATTACGATGCGGAAACGGGTGCTCCCTTGCGGACGATCGGAGAGGATTGACTTTTGCGCTTACTGCTGGTGGAAGACGACGACAGTTTGCGCATTCCGCTGAAGTCGGATCTCGAGAAAGCGGGTTTTGCCGTGGACGAGGCCGTATCCGGAAACGAAGCCGAGTACCTGGGAGACGAGGGGATTTACGACTTGATCGTCTTGGATCTGGGGTTGCCCGGGAAGCCGGGTCTTGAGGTGTTGAAGCACTGGCGGCGCGCCGGTAACACGGCGCCAGTGGTGATATTGACCGCCCGGGACGAGTGGCAAGAGCGGGTGATGGGGTTCAAGGCGGGGGCCGACGATTACGTGGGAAAGCCTTTTCATATCGAAGAGTTGCTCGCTCGAATCCGGGCGGTGATTAATCGCTCCGCAAAAAAGCCCGGTGAAGCGTTGACGGAGATGGGGTTTGTGCTCGATGAAGACAGCCAGTCGGTGGTCGACGCGAAGGGCACACGGCATTTGCTAACCGGAACTGAATTTCGTTTATTGCGTTACATGATGCTGAATCGGGGCCGCGTTCTATCGAAAAGTCAGTTGACCGAGCATGTTTACGACTTCGATTCAGACAAGGACAGCAACGTTATCGAGGTATACGTAAATCGATTGCGCGGTAAGCTTGGTAAATCCATCATCAAGACCTATCGGGGGCAGGGTTATGTATTCGGGGAGCGCACGTGATGCGATCATTGCAGTCGTGGCTGACTTCGTCGCTGGTCGCGACATTGGTTCTGCTTTTCTCGTTTCTGTGGTTGGCCGGAAGCTATGCATTGGGTCGTATTGTCGAGGATCAGATCGCCACGCGCTTGCAGCACGACCTCGAAGGCCTGATCGCCGCATTAGAGTTCGTCGACGGAAAGTCGCACATCCCGCCGCAGCGCCTTAATCCCGTATTCCGCCAGCCATTCTCGGGTCACTATTTTACGATTCTCACGGCAGACGACAGCTTGCGCTCACCGTCTTTGTGGGACGAAGAACTGCCGACCCGAAAGCTCGTACCCGGTGACCGACACCGGCTCCGGATCCATGGCCCGGATGGTCAGAAGCTGTTGTTGATTGAGCAGGGTGTTCGCAAGCAGGAACGGAACCTGTCGATTGCGGTCGCCGAAGACTTGAGTCCCGCAGCCGAGGCGATACGGCGTTTGTTATGGGGCTTTGCCGGACTTTCGGTGGGTTTGCTGGGGTTGTGGATCTATATGCAGCGATGGATCGTGGCGCGCGCGCTGAAGCCTTTGCAGGCAGTGAGCGACGAGTTGATTCAGATCCATCGGGGAGAGAGATCCACGGTGGACGTCGAAGTGCCCACGGAGGTCGCACCTCTCGTTGAGCAGATCAATCGGTTGACCGACCTCACGGGGCAGCGTCTCAAGCGTCACCGAGTCGCACTGGGAAATCTGGCGCATGCGCTGAAAACTCCGCTCACCGTCTTGAGCCGGGTTTGCGACAATCCTGTGCTCGATGAAGCGGTAAGGTCGGAAATCGATACGAATACCCGGCGTATCTCGCGCCTTGTCGACCGCGAGCTCAAGCGCGCGCGCATCGCCGGAAGTACCGTCGCCGGGCAACGGATTATCGGAGCCCGCGACGTGGGTGAGTTGATCGATACATTGAAAAAGATTTATCGGGACAAACGCCTCGATGTCACTTGCGACGTACCGGCGCAGATGCTGCTTCCCGGGGAGCGGGACGATATGTTCGAGCTGTTTGGAAACGTGCTCGACAACGCTTTCAAATGGGCGCGCTCGCGGGTCTGTATAACGGTCAACAGCGGCGGGTCTGACACGACGATCCTCATCGAAGACGATGGGCCGGGTTGTAATGAGGGTCAGATCAAGCAGTTGGCTCAACGCGGCGTACGCATCGACGAGTCTACCGCTGGTTCGGGTCTGGGTCTTGCCATTGCATCAGAGATCGTGTCGCTCTACGGCGGCGAGATCGGCTTTGGTCGATCCGCGTCGCTGGGTGGATTTCAGGTACGCGTGGTGTTGCCCGTTCCGCAATCTGAATAACGCCGCGTGCAAGAAGGCTCCGCAAAGCGTTGAAAGTTCCTTCTCGATGCGCGCACCGGATACCACAGCGCGCGGGAGGTTCGATTACGGTGCCGGTGTGCGTCGTGCGCCCGCACGCGGCGAACGCACGCGCGCCTCGAGTGCGTATCTCGACTCTGCGGTGAACCGGGGCGGCCGGTGGCGGCAGGAACGGTCCGGGTTGGGTTATTGAATTTCCAGGGTAAAGGGGGCTGGGAAATCAGCGAAGATATCCGGTGCCGCGATGACCTCGGAGAAGGCTTCGACCGGCTGCGATATCGCCTGGCATCCGGTCGCCGCATCCTCGACAGACTGTGCGTTGATAGTGACGGGCGGACCGGTCGGCGATTCAATGAGATGAACGACGTTGCCGCTTCCAGACCAGAAAACGGCGTCGAATCCCGACACGAACGGGTCGGGTATCGCATCGAAGGCGGTCGCCGCGTAATACACCATCCCGCTGCAGTCCGTCGATTCATAGAGTCGTTCGGGGAGCTCTGTACCGCTGATCGGCTGCGCGTTGTCAGCAGTAACCAGGACGAGCAGCCGCCGGCCGGCTACGGCAAAATCAATGACGGCCGAATCCGCGTCCGGAAACAACACGTCCCCGAACGTGTCGCCTTCCGCATCCGTCACCGTAAACCGGCGATCGGACTCAGTACCGCTGACGGTAACGAGACGGCCGCCGTTGGAGAGACAGGTGTTGCGGCTTATCGTGCCTCCGGGGCTGCCGATGACGGTCTGCTCTTCACCGCTCGCAAACTGACAGACGATGATCTCCTGGCCCTCGACACCTTGGGCGAAGATCAGGTCGGATGCCGATGCAGCAGCCACCAACGCAAGTCCTGACAAGGCGGCGAGGGGATTTTTCACGTGGTTGTCCCGCGGTAAGTTCAGGTTCGGGTCGTAATTCGTTGGACCACGTTCTTCGGTAGTGGTTCTGATCGGGCCGCGTGCGGGAACCCACCCCATCCCGAGCCGAGTGTAACGGAACATCTAAACCCTAAAGCGCTCGGTGGACTGCTGCGGTGTTCCGCCGGAAATCAGCAGGCTACGAGTGCAGCGGGAGACAGGCGGCCTCGTCGCGGCTATAGAATCTGCCGTCGCGCACGAAACCGGCCATAATGCTGCCCCGAACCCGCGTGACGCGGCCGTCCTCGTCTCTTTCGGTCACCCAGTGGTCGGGCAGTCCATCGAGCAGATGAATCGGTGCTGTCGAGTGATCCCGGAAGCGCGATAAGTAGACCTCGCCCGTGACGCTGTCTTTGAACGCCGGGAGAAATCCGCTTACGGCGCAATGCCGGTTCGCGGCTCGCAGGTCGGTATGTTTGCGGTGTTCTCGCTGGCGCGCTGTCGTGATTTGAGAATGGATCATCGCCGGGTCCTCGCTGTCTACGGTATGCTGCCTTGTGCTCGCTACGTTACCTCTTCCCGCGTCTGGATACTGTGCGGAATCGCACAAAGAAACGGCGACTTTTGTGGGCGTGCCGCGGCCAACAACGGTCCGTCGCGTAGCCCGTGTGTCACGCGAGTCACGCAGTGTCCTTGTCCGTTGCCGGACTGCGCGGCGATGCGAAAATTCGCCGCCGCAAGAACGATGAGCATGCGTACTGCCTTTGGCCGCCGCGCTGTGCGCGGTCACGATTCCGCCCTGCTGCTGCCTCCCGGGTTCTCCCCGCGCCGGTCTGTTAAGATTTCTCCCCCACGGTCATTCGGCGCAGCATGGGGCGGCGATCCGTGGTATTGCGCACAATGGCAGCACACCGCCTTTCGGTACGGCGACTGTCGGCGAAACGACGGTATGAAGAGTACTCCCCAGACGAGAGCGAGGCACGGATCATGACGGTTGACATAGACAAGAAGGGCCCCGTATGGACGGTCATTCACAATCGGCCGGAAGCGCGAAACGCTATGGACCCGGACAGCGCCGACGCGCTGACCCGTGCGTTTCTCGAGTTCGATGCCGACGAAGAGGCGCGCGTAGCGGTGTTTTACGGCGCCGGCGGGGCGTTCTGCGCCGGGTGGGATCTGAAATACGTGAGCACCCTGAATAATGAGTATCCACTGGGGGAATTGGATATTCCACCAGCGGGACCACGCGGCAACGGCGGTGAAATTCCGCGCGGTCCGCTGGGTCCATCGCGACTGGAGCTGGACAAACCGGTCATCGCCGCGATTGCCGGGCCGGCCGTGGTCGGCGGTATGGAGCTGGCCCTGTGGTGTGATTTCCGGGTGATGCAGGAGGATGCCTACCTCGGCGTGTATTGCCGACGTTGGGGCGTGCCGCTCATCGACGGCGGTACGGTGCGGCTGCCCCGTATCGTCGGCCAGGGTCGGGCACTCGAGATCATTCTGACCGGCCGTAAAGTCCCCGCCGAAGAATGCCTGCGCATCGGTTTGTGCGAATATCTGGTGCCGAACGGCGAGGTGCGCGACAAAGCAGAACAACTGGCGCAGGATATCGCGCGCTTCCCACCGACTTGTGTGCGCACCGATCGGCGCTCGGCGATCCGCAGCCACGGGTTGCCGGTTCGCGACGCACTGATCCAGGAATGGTACAACGGCCGAGAGGCGCTGGTTAAAGATGGCGTCGAGGGTGCAGAGCGGTTCGCAGGTGGCTTAGGGCGCCACGGCAGTTTCGACAACATCTACTAAAATCGGGACGGATCTATTTTTTCCATGTTTTCCACGGAAACCCTCTATTCGACGGGCTTCCAGTCCTCGTACTTTTTTTCCGGCCCCGGCGGAGCGAAAAACTGCAAGACTTCGACTGGCTCGTCGCCGGCAACAAATTTCACCAGAGCCTGGGCGGGCATATACACGGAACTTCCGGCCTTTATTTCATGTTTCTCGTCATTGATCCAAAGCATACCGTGTCCGGAGAGAACGTAGATGTATTCTTCCGTCGCATCCCGGTGTTCGGGAACTTCGCCCTGCGCCGGCAAATGCAGTTTGGCCATGAAAGCCGATCGTGTGGCGTGGTGACCGGGTGTGGCCAAGAATTCGACTTGCGCCCCCTTTGCGTGCAGGCGCTTGGCACCGCCGTTCAGCGGGGTTACATAGTTTTCGGCCAGCGACGCGAACGGATACAGCACAAGAACGGAGAAGACCACGTTTCGCATGTGTCCTCCTTTAAAGGGCAAGTGTATGCGTAGGATAAGGTGAAGTTTTCGGGTGTACAAAGAACCGTTACCCGACCAGCCGCAGCCAAGTCGTGCACCGTTCTCGAAACCGTCGTATCGGCCGGCCAAGGGGCGAAGACGTCGCGCCCAAGCCGCGGGGTCGATCAGGGGGTCGGCCTGTATTCTCTAGTTACTGATCTCGCCGTAACGCTCGTTGCGCATCAGGGCCTTGAACTGTGCGCCAGTGACGTGGATCAGCACCTCGTGGTCGCCGCCCTCGAAGTAGACATCGGACAGGTCGCCGATTTCCTGGTCCCAAATCATTTCCATACCGTATATCCGCCCCAGCGGCGGTACCGCGCCAAGCTCACAGTCCTCGAATATCGCGCCCAACTCGTCCTCGGTGGCCAGCCCGAGCTTACGCTGGAGCATCTCGTTTAGAGCGGCGATCTTCAGCTTCCGGCTGGCTGGGATCACAGCCATCACGTAGTTGCCCTCGTCGTCTTCCAGCACCACCGATTTGGCGACGCATTCGTCCGGCACGTGAGCCGAATGGGCAGACTCCAGGCTGGTATAAGTGTGTGGATGGCGTACCAGATCGTAGCTGATACCCTCGTTGGCGAGATAATCGGTCACTCGATCGGCTATGCTCATGGTCTAATCCTCCGGTAGTCACGAATCATTAGACGGTTGGCAATCGCGCTGACGTCGCGCCCGGACAGTGTATGCCTAAGTCCGGGCCGGCGGCAAACGCCGTGCTACTGGACGTCGTCAGCCTCGCGGACTTCGACGCTGCCAGTCGTTGACTGGCCGGCCTCATAGCGCGTGGCGCCGCCCAGCTCGTCGAAGCTGAACAGTTGGAACACGCGGTCACCGTTGTAGTCCAGGACACGCAGCTCATCGGTTTCATGAAGATCCTGGTGCACGAACTTGAAGTGGCTACCGTAGCGTTGCTGGGCCAGCTCGATGGGAATCTCAAAGGCAATGAACTTGGTGATTCCTTTGTCTTTCAGTTTCTTCAACAGGTCCTGCTCGGTGGCCGAGCGGAACGAAGTCATGATCACCATCGGTCCGCCCGCGGTCAGCAGCATGAACGTTCTCATCGGTCCCCTCCACAAAAAATTACCGGTGGCGTGGCATTGGGTGTCAGCGCCTACTCTGTTTCGACAACAATCCGATGCCGAGATTCACGACAGGAGCACTCGACCGGTTGACCGGGATCAGGATGGTTACTGCGGCGTGGCCCGGCGCTGTTCGAGCGCGGCAATGATGGCGTTGATTTCCGACCGGCACCAGTGGGGAACATCGAATCTATGGGACGCCAAGGTGACTGGCTCCGAGTTCAGCGCTTCAGTTCGCCGGTTTGTTTTTCAAATTTCCCAACCATCTTTCTCAATACGGACACTGTTACCTCCATGTCGGACGCACTGATACCCGCTGAGTTCGAGTTAGCCCAGGGAATTTGTTTTTGTTCCAGCAAATCAAATATCTTTTTCCCTTTCGACGACAGGGCGACTAACTTGGCCCTTTTGTGGTGCGGGTTGTTCCTGTACTCCAAGATACCGGCTTTCGCCATTAGGTCGGTTAACCGTTGAACGCTTTGGCGGGTCTGCCCCATCGAATATGCAATTTGCGGGACGGTCATGGGCACGTCGGAGTTTGCCAAGGCACCAAGCACTTTCCATCGCGCGCTGCTCAACCTCAGATCTTTGGTCAGTTCGTCCCCTTCGGCAATCAATAGACCGCCGAGCTTAAAAACTGCTAGCACGATTTCGGTAAACAGCTCTCCTTCTCGCGAGCGCTGCATGATCCATTCTCCCGCTGGTATTGACAATATACTGTCAAAACGACAGTATATTGTCAATATACCGGTGATGCGTGTATGGCGGCCGGTCGACGCAGTGAGGCAATTAATATCATGAACAAAAGAATCCATCTAATGGGTGCGGTCGCCGCAACTCTTTGTATCGCAATATTTTTCATCTCCACCCTTAGCAACGAACTGTTCGGATCTAAAGACGCGATAGCGACGATCAAGGGATTAATCGTCGCGCCGGGGTTGTTTATCCTCGTCCCGGCGATCGTCGCGACCGGCGGATCGGGTTTCCTCCTGTCGAAAAACCGCAAAGGGCGATTGATCAGCGCTAAAAAAAAACGGATGCCGATTATTGGCGCTAATGGCGTGCTTATCCTGCTTCCCGCAGCGATTGCCCTCGATCACTGGGCTTCTTCGGGCTCGTTTCATACGGGATTCTATCTGGTTCAGGGACTGGAACTGGTGGCCGGTGCTATCAATCTGACCCTGATGGGTATGAATATACACGACGGTCTGAATATGACCGGAAGACTACGCCTGAAAAATCCACAGGCGAAAATCAGTGGGGTTTTCTGATGCGTTACGAAATTCTGAAGTACTTACACGTGCTCGGGGCAGTTTTAATGGGGGCAGGTCTTGTGGGCGTGTGGCTTGCTGACCTACGTTCTCGACAGCACCGCGATTTGGTTCGATTTTCGGAAGCAGTCCGATATATCGCGGTGTTTTACGATGGTGTGGTCGTGCCCGGAGCGCTCATTCTTCTGTTTTCTGGTACTTGGTTTACGATTCAATATTTCGGCGGCTGGGATTTCATTAAGGTGCCGTGGCTCGCGGGCATGATTTTTCTTTTCGCTTTCGAATTCATAGAGGGAAATACGATTACTCGACTGTATTTCATGCGGCTGCGCCGGCTGACCCATGCTGCCCTTGAGACCGGGAAAATTTCTCGGGAGTTGGAGGACGAACGCGGGAAACTCGTGCCTTCGTTCACGCATTATCTCGATCTACCCATGCTTTTCCTGATCATCGCCTTGGGGGTGATGAAGCCGACTACGTGGGCGATGTTTCTGTACGGATCGGTCATCGCTGTCGGCCTGGCCCTGTTTTTTACGCTCTTTATTCCGCGCATTTATCCTTGGGCCGATACGTCTCGTGAGAAAACCTGCAAACCTCACCGCTCGAGTGACGGCGATGTGTCGCATCCGCGGCCCTAATACTGGCCGGCGACCGCTGTTTCGTCCGTCACCCACTCCTGGGTCGTGTGTCGAACTGCCGAGCGAATCGCGCTCAGTGCGACGTCGAGGTCCTCGGCCTTCGTCGCCGCGGAACAGATGCTCATTCGATACGCATTCCGACCCTGCCACGTGGTTTGGCCAAACCAAGCGTTGCCGGCGTCCTGCACTCGTTTCATGACTTCTTTCAGACGCCTTTCCTGATCACCGCCGTCTTGCTCTGGAAGACAGAAAACCACCTGATTGATGCAGACGTCGTTGAGAATCGTGAATCCCAGCTTCTCCAGCTCTTTAGAGAAATACAACGCATGGTCGCAACAGGTATCGATGATGTCTGTAAAACCGTTTGCGCCCAAATGCTTGAGCGTGGCCCAAATGTCGATACCGCGCGCGCGCCGGGAGAGTTCAGGCGTGAAATGGCTGGGAACCCGCGCTCCGGTATCAATCAGATAGCTGGCCGAAATACCAAAACACTCCTGCATCGCTTGGGCATCACGGCAGATGGCAATCGCGCTATCGTACGGTACATTGAGCCATTTATGACAGTCCAGACTCCAGGAATCCGCGAGCTCCATGCCTGCCGTCAAATGTCGCCGCTTGCGGGATAGTTTGAGCCAACCACCAAAGGCGCCGTCGACATGTACCCAGGCGTCCACCCGTTTGGCCAGCGCGCAGATCTCGGAGAACGGATCGAACGCGCCGGAATTGATGTTGCCGGCTTGAGCGATGACGATCGTGCTTGCATCCAGAGGCGGCATCTCATTCACTTTCATCCGCCCCTGATCGTCGGTAGGTACGAATTCGAGCTCGTCGGTACCGTAGCCCATGTATTGCAGCGCGACGATATTCGTGGGGTGAATGTCGTCGCTCACGACGAAGCGGATCTTCGGTGCGTTGCGGATTCCGCATCGTTTTAGGTCGTAGCCCATCCGCTTGTAGAGCCTGTAGCGGGCTGCGCAAAGCGCGGTGAAACCCGCCATCGTGGCCCCGGATACGAATCCCACACCGCACTGGCGCGGCAGATCCAGCATCTCCAGTATCCAATCCGCCGCCACCTCCTCGAGTTTGGCGGCGGTATGGCCGAGAATCGGCAGCGCCGCGTTCTGATCCCAGGCGGAGGCCAACCAGTTGGCGGCAATCGATACCGGGTGGGTGCCGCCGACCACGAAACCAAAGAAGCGGCCGCTACGGGTCAGCGTGGCCGCGGGAGACCCCAGCTCATGGAGCTTCTTGATGACATCCAGCGCCTGGGTCCCGTGCGTCGGCAAGGGTTCAACGAACGCTTGCAGGTTTTCAACGTCTTGTTTCGCGGGCACGACGCGGCGACTGTCGAGCCCGTGCTCGAAGTCCCGCGCGGCGGTCAGTACGTAGTCAAACAATTTCTGGTCGAAGGCCATTGTAAATCCCAAAATTCCGTTACGGTTATTCGCAGTCGTTTGAGAGGGCTACCCTTGGCGGGCGTCCCGTATCGGGGAGGACGCAGAACCACCTGAATAAGTTCCCGGTCCAATATAGTACCTGCGAAATTGGGGCCGTACGGCTGCGGCCGGGCCGGAGACGAAAAAAGTGGGAACCAAATCGCCCCCCGTGCGTCCAGGCTAGAGACACCGGTAATCGTATCGGTAAACGCCTAAGCCCAGACCTGAATGAACAGCTTGATGGAGACGATGTCATGGCAAAGTTAGAAAACATACTCGCCGCGATCGGGCGCACGCCGGTGGTTAGAATCAACAAGTTGGCTCCCGACAATCAGAACCTTTACGTGAAAGTCGAGGCCTTCAATCCAATGGGTTCGGTCAAGGACCGCCTGGCTTTGGGAGTGATCGAAGATGCGGAGCAGAAAGGGCTGCTTAAGCCTGGGCAGACGGTGATCGAGGCCACCAGCGGCAATACGGGAATCGGTCTGGCCATGGTCTGCGCCCAGAAGGGCTATCCGCTGGTGGTCACTATGGCGGAGAACTTCAGTGTCGAGCGGCGCAGGATGATGCGCTTTCTCGGCGCCAAGGTGGTGCTGACGCCGGCCGCCCAAAAGGGCACCGGCATGCTTGCGAAGGCGCGCGAACTGGCGGAGAAACACGGCTGGTTTCTGTGCCGCCAGTTTGAGAACGAAGCCAACGCCGACATGCACTCGCGAACCACCGCCCGGGAAATTCTGGAAGATTTCGCAGGCGAGAGGCTCGATTATTTCGTCACTGGGTTTGGCACCGGGGGCACACTGAAAGGCATTTCCAGGGTGCTAAAGGAAAAGAGGCCCGAGACCAAGATTGTAGTGTGTGAGCCTGACAATTCTCCGTTGTTGGGTAGCGGCCTTCCCCAGGACCGCAAGGAAGACGGGTCGCCGAGCGCCAGCCACCCGAGTTTTCGCCCGCACCTGATGCAGGGTTGGACTCCTGACTTCATCCCAAAGCTCACGAACGACGCCGTCACGCACAGCCACATTGACGAGATCGTGTCCATCAAGGGCGACGATGCATTGCGGTTTTCCCGAGAGTTGGCGACCCGGGAAGGCATTTTTGTGGGTATCTCCGCCGGCGCTACGTTGGCGGGAGCACTACAGGTTTGCGCCAAAGCGCCGCCGGACAGCACCGTATTGTGCATGCTGCCGGATACCGGTGAACGTTATCTGTCGACGCCGTTGTTCGAGGATATCCCGGCCGATATGACCCCGGAAGAAGTCGAAATCTCTAGATCGACGGACGGTTACCGATTCGATGTCCCGGCGGCCCCACTACCCCCGAATCCCGACGCGGCCGACGATCCTGTGCCGGTTAACAATGCGGCCAAAGAATTTACCATGGAGGTGATTCATTCAACCCAGGATCCCGTCGTGTTATTCGCGCTGGAATGGTGCGAGTTCTGTTGGTCGGTCCGAAAGCTCTTCAAAAAATGCGGGATCGCTTATCGCTCGGTAGACCTGGACTCGACGGAGTATCAGAAGGACGGGCGCGGCGGCGAAATTCGCACGGTATTGGCCGAACATACGGGCAGCGTAACGATCCCGCAGATATTCGTGGATGGTAAGTTCGTCGGAGGATGTACGGAAGTGTTTGACGCTTATAAGGAAGGCCACTTGCAGGACCTGTTGACCCAGTCCGGTATTCCCTACGATTCCAGCGTCAACATCGACCCTTACACCTTGCTGCCCGGCTGGATCCAGCCGCGTTAACGGGAAAGAGAAACACTGAAGTTTCCGACGTCTCGCCACGCGTGCCGGCCGATCGCAGGAAGCCCGATACGCGGCGACGGTGGTCCGGTCGCGCGAGCCTCGGTGGCCAGACGATATCTCTGCAGTCGGGACCACGTGCTCCGTTGCGTCGGACCATTTATACTTGACCGCTACCTTAAACAGGACGCCACAGGAGAGAGTTTATGGCGATCAAGGATCTGGCAGTGGCCTACAACGGCAGCGCGAATTCGAAAGCGGCGCTCAGCTTTGCCGTTCAGATGTGTAAAAAATACGATGCCGCACTGACCGGTCTGCACGTGCGAGCGCCGCTCAATCTCGAGCCGCACGTCCGCCGCTGGACATCGGAGAGCGTGCTGGACTCGCTGCACAAAGCGGGTGACGAAGCGGTCAAAGCCACCGAGTCGGATTTCCGCGATGCAGTATCCGCAGCGGCGTTCGGCGGCGTTGTCGAGTGGTTCGTCATGGAAGGACATACGAACGACGCATTGGCGCACGTAGCCCGCTACCACGACATTCTGGTGATCGGTCAGTTTTCAGAGTCCGGCGAAAAGCGTTCACGAGTGCGCGCTGAAGACCTGGTGCAACACTCCGGGCGGCCGCTGATCGTGGTGCCCAACGATTATGCGGTCAGGCCCTTTACAGAGTATGCCGCGGTCGCCTGGGACGGCAGCCGGCCTGCGGCGCGCGCCCTGGCCGATGCCATGCAGATTCTCGAGACCAAGAAACGTCTCGACGTAGTGCGGGTCGGCGCCAGAAAGGCGGCGGAGGTATCGGGCCCGGACATCGTTACGCACCTTAAGCGGCACCATATCGCCGCCAAGGCGGTGTCCTTGACCTCCACCCGCGACCGCGTGGGGCAGACCATTCTCGATTATTGCGCTGAGAATCAGCCAGACGTGCTGGTGATGGGCGCTTACGGTCATGCGCGGCTGCGCGAAGACCTGTTCGGCGGCGTCACCCGCTACGTGCTGCAGAACATGAACGTACCGATTTTTATGGCGCATTGAGCGACGAGATTCGTGGACGGGTCCGTCACGCGCGCTCCTCAATCTACCGGACCCAGGTCACTCGCGCTTCCCGGGACACACGAGCGGGTGGTCGGGATCGCGCGCGAGCTGTCACCCGCCGGCCCTTCGGTCAAGGTGTTGGACATAGGCGCCGGCGAAGGTGCGCTCAGCGCCCGGCTCAAAACATGCGGTTACGAGGTGTACGCATGTGACCTCTATCCGGATGCATTCCGGGTGCCCAATGTGGAGTGCCGCCCGATGCGGGATGATTCGCGAATTCCTTACGACGAAACGAGGTTCGACCTGGTTATCGCGGTAGAGCTGGTGGAGCACATCGAAAGCCACGAAATGCTGTTCCGGGAGGTGCGGAGAGTGCTCAAGCCATCCGGCCGATTCATCTGCACGACGCCGAATATCCTGTCGCTCAAATCGAGGCTTCAGTTTCTGTTAACCGGTTACTTCTATTCCTTCGGCACGCTCGATCCGCAGCGGCGAGATCCGGTGTCACAGCACATTTCTCCATTCACGTTGGACCGTTATGCGTGGCTCATGGCGCAAACCGGCCTGCGCATCGACGAAGTGCGAACCGATAAGTACCAACGTTCGTCGCTCGCGCTCGGGCTGCTCGCGCCGCTGGTGCGCTACGCAGCACGCAGGGCGCAGGGCGACGCGCCAAGCGTTCGTAGACAGAACGCCGACCAAGTGCTTTTCGGGCGCAAGCTCATCCTCATCGCGTGCCCGGCCCCCGAAAGCAGTTGAGATTGCGGTCCGTCCCGGCGCACGGACGATGACCGCGGTGTGGGATTCCCTGCAGTTGCCAAAACCACGATCGCCCGTTAACCTGGCTTCGCTGACTTTGCCTCGTAGGTGAGGATGCCGGGCTACTCCTCCGGGGCCGATTGCCACAACCATCATGGATAACAGATCGGCACAACCGCGACCTCGGACGGAGACCCAGGATACGGATCCCCGGCGTACCGTTCCCCGTGGGCGGCGCAAAGTGATCGGGTATGCGGTCCTTTTCCTGGTGTTCCTCGTGATCGCCGAACTCGCGTCGTTTGTCGGTCTACGATTTCTCGACAAGTACCTGACCGACCCTTACTGGCAGTCCACCACGCGGTTACTCGAAGACATCCAGGGAAATCTGTCCGCCTTGTTCAATACGCAGCCCACCTACGTGCGGTTCGATCGCGAGCAAGGGTGGACCATCGCGGCGAACGGGTACGGACGGGCGGGGGGCGTTGTATACAAAGCGAACGCCGCAGGATTTCGTGCGCAGAGAGAGTATCCGACGGAGCGTCGTGGGGACCTGATTCGGATAGCCGCGTTCGGAGACTCGTTCGTGCACAGCGACGACGTCAGCAATAGTGAAATGTGGACCCAGCAACTGGAAGCGCTGAACGGCGGGCTCGAGGTGTTGAATTTCGGCGTCGGCGGCTATGGGACCGATCAGGCGTACCGGCGTTACCTGGAGCGAGGTAAACGCTATGCCGCGGATATCGTCATCATCGGGTATATGAGCGACAACCTGACCCGCAACGTCAACGTGTTCACCCCATTTCTGCGGCGCCACTCGTTCCCCTTGGGAAAGCCGCGCTATCTGCTGCGAGGCGACGGCTCCCTGCAACTGTTACCGCAGCCTTTTACGCGGTTGGATGACATCAGACAGCTCCTGCTGTCCACCCCCGCGTCGAAACATCATGCACTGCCGGTGTTGCGTGAGCTTGGAAAACACGACTACTGGTACGGTGCGTGGTTTGACAAGACGGAGACCGCCCGTTTCCACGCGACCGAGCTTGTCTGCCGAGTGATCAACGTACTGTCGCGCGAGTTTGTGACCACCGAGGATGGAATTTACAACGTCGCGTCGGAGCCGTACCGGGTTACTATGGCAATTATCCAGGTCTTTTACCAGGACGTCTTGTCCGCCGGCGCACATCCGGTCGTGGTCATGTTTCCCGCCCGTGACGATATGGAGCACGCGCTTGAGGAAAAGCCCGTCAAGTACCGGCCTCTCTTGAACGACCTTGCGAGGCTGAACATGCACCACATAGATGTACTCGACGGATTTCTGGAACTCGGTGGCGGACGGCCCGTGGGGGCCTTTTTTGCCGGACACTACACGCCGTGGGCCAACTTGTTGGTCGCCAAGCATGTGCACGCGAGACTCGCTAGACAGACCGGCCTGTTTCCTACCATTGTCGCCGTTACCCGGCGTTCAGGGGCGGCGAGTGGCCCTTCTCCGGATCCGTAGTTCGTGACGGTACGCCGGCCGCCCGGTGGGTGGGGCCTTCGTCCGATGATGCGCTTTACGAATCAGCGACGGTCGGGTCCGGCGTTATTCGGACGTAACGAGCCGATATTTGACGACGCGATCGTTCCCTGAATCAGACAACCACAGGACATGATCTTTGAGCTCGACCCCTTCCGGTGTCCTGAATCGGCCCGGACTCTTCCCTGGCTCGCCGCCAATGACCAGTGACAGCGCCCCATCGGGGGCAACCACCTTGACCTGGTGGTTGTTTTTGTCCGCCGTAATCAGCGTGCCATCCGGCATCACGTCCTGGTAACGCACACCGTTGAAGTGATAGGGGGCACCTTTCAATTCCCGCTTAACGGCGAGATCTGGAGAAAGCAGCAGCATACGGTTGTTCCCCGCATCCGCCAGCCAGATATCGCCACCCGGCGCGAGCTCGACATCGTGCGGCGCCGATAGTCCGTCAAGCTCCGCCACGATTTCGCCATTGCGGTAAGCGACGACATTTCCCGACCAGGCCCCAGCGACGTAGATGCGCCCGTTCGGGTGGGCAAGCACCCCTTCGGGTCCGCGAAACCGGCCCTTCAACTCACCGATCAATCGCGCTTCGGTTCCAGTCATGCTGTATACCGCGACGCGATTGTTGTGGGTATCGGCGACGTAAACGCGACCCGCGGCGTCGAAGTCTACGTCGTGGGTACCGGATTGATGGTCAGCCCCAAACGCATCGACAAAATCCAGACTGTCAGGGTCGAGGATCGCGACGCGATTGTTGCCAACATCGGAAACCAGCAGATACTTGCCGTCGGGCGACAACTTGAGGTCGTGAGGGTTGGCGAGGTCGGTCGTGCTCGCGCCGATGAACTCGACTCGCAGCCCCGCCGCAACAGCGTCAAAAAACACAAAGTGAAGCAACAATGCTACCGTGAGTCGCACAGTCATTGGCTCTCTCCCGGAAAAGCGATATCTCCGTCAATACTAAAACTTAATTGGGGTCAGATGACAATTTTTCCTAATATTGAAGGAAAATGTGATCCGACGCCCCGTCGCGGGTATTGAAATCGTATTGGTAGATGTGTGTTGAGACCGTGAAGAACGTGAAACCGAGTGTTGGCGCATGGCCGGTATGGGCCCTGATTCTGTCGCTCATGCAGTCCTACGTGTACGCCGATCAACTGACCGATCTGATGACCGGGAACGCGGAGGATACCGCGGCGCCGGTCGGTCAGCGAATCACCACCGATAACACTGCCGAGGACGATCGCAAGATACGCGGGCGGCTGCGGGATATCTTCCACGAACTCGATGATCTGCGCGGCGTGCGTATCGACGTCAGGCAGGGCATCGTGACGCTCGACGGCCAAGTGCCCTTGGCAGAGAGCGAATCACGGGCGCTGCAACTCGCGCGGCAGGTGGAAGGGGTCGTGGAAGTCGAGAACCGCCTTGTTATCAACCGCGACCTTCAGGCACGACTCCACTCCACCGGACAGGATCTGCAGGCGCTGGGAAAAACCCTGGTCACCGGTCTGCCTTTGTTCGTCCTGGCCTTGCTCGTGCTGGTGGTCTTCTGGGTTGCCGGTCGCTGGATCGGTGATCGTCAGAGTCTGTACCGCCGCCTTAGTCCTAACCCGTTCATCGCCACGCTTCTCGGCCAGATTACGCACTTGGTGTTCATCGTGCTCGGCTTGGTTCTGGCGCTGGTATTGCTGGACGCAACGGCGCTCATCGGTACAGTCCTCGGCGCCGCTGGAATCGCGGGCCTGGCGGTCGGGTTTGCGGTACGCGACACGGTGGAGAATTACATCGCCACGATCCTGCTCAGCGTGCGCAACCCGTTCGAGGTCAATGATCTGGTGAAAATCGACGCACACGAGGGGCACGTCGCGCGTCTGACATCTCGCGCTACCATTCTGATATCGCCGGACGGGAATCATGTCCGAATCCCCAATGCGATGGTATACAAGGCCGTGATCGTAAACTTTACACGCAACCCCGAGCGGCGTTTCCAGTTCGAGGTGGGGGTGAGTACCGATCAGGATCTCCTCAAGATACAGGCGCTAGGCCTCGAGACCCTGGCCGGAGTCCCCGGTGTCCTGAACCAACCCCGACCGTCGATTGTCGTAGATCGTTTGGGCGAATCGAATGTGGTGCTGCGCGTCTTCGCGTGGGTCGATCAGAGCCAGTCTGATTTTTTGAAAGTGCGCAGCGAAGCGCTGCGTGAGACCAAGCAGGCATTTCAAGATGCCGGTGTGGTGATGCCGGAGCCGAGTTACCGGCTGCGGGTGATCACGGAGGAATCCGGGCCGGCAGTGCCGCGATCTCAGTCGGGTGGCGTCGAGGCAGTGCAGGTGGGTCCGGCGCAGGCGGCAGCGGCGCGTGACATCAGCGTCGATCGCACGGTCGCCGACAAAGTCGCTGAGGAACACACCACGAGCGATCGGGAGAATCTGCTCAACCCCGACGCCCCCCAAGAGCTGTAAGCGCAGAACCTTCGGCCCGCCCGGCACGGCCGCCCATACTCCGATCCGGACCGGCGGCGTCGCCGGCGTGGGTGTTTGGGCGCCCGGTCTTATCGAGCAGAAGTGTTCTCCCCATTTCCGTTGAACCGTTCGGGCGCAGCGGACGACCTTGGTACAGGAACCACCAAGCAGAGACGAAGGGGATTGAGCATGTCCATCAGCAGGAGGCAGTTTCTGAAAGCGTCCATGGCGGCGGGTGCGGGACTCGCTTTTCCGGCCATCATCAGGGCCGATTCGACCTGGGCGCCACTTCCACAAAGTGTGGGTGACCTGCCCAAGTACAAGATCCTGGAGGTATTCTGTCACGGCGGCCTGTCGCAGTGGGAAAACTTCTGGGTGTCGCACGATGCGAGCGGGTCGCCCAGCGAAAGCGATTCCAACCGCAACTGGCGCGGGCTGGAAAGCTTTGTCGAGAATCTGAACTGGCTGCCCGCCAACGGCGGTCCGGCCCACGCGACAGAGACACGCGGCTTCGACTACGACGGAAACGGCACGCCGATCAGCTGGGGCCCGGCCACCGCGCCCCTTTGGCGCGACGACATCATGGACCGCACACGGATGATCGTCACCCAGCACAATGACGAAGTCCATAGCATCGCAGGTTTTCGCACGCTTACCGGTCGCCGTTTCGGCAGTCCGCGCGGTGCCAGTCTCGGCACCGTGATCCAGCGGCATTTTCAGTCCGTGGACCCCGACCAGGATATCCCTTTTTCCTACGTCCTGGCGCCTGAACACCTGGGGAAGTCGTACTGGATCTCCCATGCCACCGCCCTGGGTCTGCATCCGGGTACCGCCCGACCGCTGGCGCTCAAGGTCGGCAGCCCGATCGGCAATCTGCTCGAACGCGATGGCATCTCACCCGCGGCGGACCGGATCTTTAACGAACTCCGCACACAGTATCGAGACCTGCTCAGATTCCACGGCACCGGCGACCCGGTGCGTTCGGCGGCGTTCGCGTCCTACGATGCCGCGTCGGACTATCTGGTGCGGTCCGACGCTCTGGACGCGCTGCTCGGGGGCGACACCCTGGAGGCCGGCGAAACGCCGCCGAGTGTGCATACATCGGGGCGCGGGCCTTACGGGCCGCACAGCAACCCGACGCACCGTTCGCTGGAAGTGGCCGCCAAGCTGTTGAATAACGGAGCGCGGCACGTCACGGTCTTCGACGGCGGTTTGTTTGACGACGACACCAAAGCTTTTCTGCGTGACTCCGCGACCCCCTACGACGTGCATACCGGGCGTCAGGACATGGATTGTGTGGAGATGACCACCGTGCACCTGTTCAATCTGTTGCAGGGCCTCGCATCGATCATCGGCAGCCCCGGCCAGCAATCGCTGGCGTTGCCGTTCGCCAGCGCGTCTTCGGGACACATGATTTCGCTGGACGATACCTTGATCTTGTTGCACACCGAATTCAACCGCACCCCCAGCCCAGGTACTAATGTCGCCGACGGAGGTTTCGCCTACGCGGGGCGCAATCACTACGGTCAGGCGACGGTGGCACTCGCCATTGGGGGACCGGTGACGTCGCGCGGCATACAGGGCGGAATACGGTTGGAGAACCAGGACCCTACGACGGCGGAAGCGACCGACGCGCTCAGCACCACGGACGTGATTGCCGCCGCCATGTTGGCGGGGGGCGTGAATCCGGTCCATCCCGATAATTTTGTGGTGACCGACGGGTTCAGCGCGGAGGTCAACCCCGGCGGTGAAGCGGGTTACGCCACGGAGATACGAACCCGCTTGAAACAGAAGGTGTTCGGGCTGGGCGGATCCGTCGGGTCGACGTTCAAATTCGGATGAAGGGAGCAGAAGTCATGAAAACGTTTATCACCTCCACGCTAGTGTGTCTCGGCGTGCTCACCAGCCCAACACCGATGGCGGCCTTCCCCTACGCGCCCATCGATGACAACGGTAACCGCTCGTTCGTAAAGCAGATCGTACCGAAGCTTCTGGGGCGTAAGCCGAAAGGCACGCTGGAGGTCATATTGCTTGCGGACATCGCGAATCTACACGGGCGCGAAGCGCTGGTGCGGGCGCTTATGGAGCAGCCCGGGTTTAAGGCCCACTGGACCGCGAACATCATCGATCATCTCGAGATGCAGCGCATGGGCGGTGCGCGCGGTCAGCCTGAAACCTGTTTCGGTAAGCCCCCCGAGGCCCCGGGCATCGGCGCCGAAGCACTGGGGGGTGCCGGCTCGCCGGGGTTTCTCGCCCAATTCGTACGCGATAATGACATCACAGAGGATTTTCCCGAGTCCTTCAATATGTATGAGCTGATCGACTCGGCCATCAGTCTGGGCGACCTGTACCCGGCCTACCGCGCCTACCTGTTTCCGCTCACCTACAAGCGCAATCAACCCAACAGCATGAGCAGTGCGGCCGACATCCGAGCCATGATCGGCAGCCATTTCAATCGCGTGTACCTCAATCGCGACATGGACTGCATCGGTTGCCACCGCGGCACGTATTCGACGACCGGCGTGTGGAGCAGAACGCATCCCCTGTATCAGAGTCTCGACCTGGCGATGTTCGACCACCAACAACTCGGCGAATACAAACCCGACATCGAGGGTCCATACGCAGCGAGTTGCGCCGGGTGCCACGGCGCCAACGGCACCGGCATCGGTGACGCACCGGGCATCCTGGATGCCAGTGTCAGCAAGATCAAGACGGCGCTGGCAAATGTTCAGGACATGCAGGCGCTGGCGTCGGTCTATAAAGACGACAACGGTGAATGGCTGGAAGGCGAACTGGCCGAAATCGCCGAATCCTTGGCCGATCCGGGTTCCTTCGGACTCACTGAGCTGGGCGGGACGGCGGAGAAACACTACGCGGTATTCCGACGTGATCTGTTCCCCATCGACGCCGACGATACCGACGAGAATGAGGCTGGCCCCGAGTACGGCTGGGCGCCATGGGGCATGGACAAGACCTGCGGCACGATCGCCCACAGCTTTACCCCCATCAACGACGGGCCGGCAGCGGCCTTCTTTGCCGGCGCGGAGCTCGGGCCGGACGCGAGTGTGCTCGATGTCGACGCTAGCCTGCAACAGGGCTATGCCCAGCTCGCTCTGATGGTAGATACCATGGCGGCTATGGACTCGGACGGCGCCGACGGGCCGACCACGCTGAGTGGCGACCTGGCGCTTGCGTATATGCTGGCCGCCAAGATCACGGAGAACATCTGGGAACAGTTGATGGGTTATCCGTTGACGATTGCCAACTACTTCGCCCGCAATAATGCACAACGCAGCCTACACCAGCACCTGACCGAGGAAGTGTTCATCAAGCACGGCTGGTCGCTGAAAGAGACGATCGTCGCCGTTCTGACCAGCGCGTATTTCAACCGGCAGGCACCGGTGTCTTCGTTTGCCGATACCACCCACGCTCTGCCCGCCGTGTTCGACCCGTTCCACACGGTGACCGCGTCGTGTCTTTCCGGGGGTCGCAACGACGGCGGCGGCCTGACCCATGCCGACGCGCTCCTGTCCAACCATTCGGATCGCGGGGCGCTGCCCCTCTATCCCAATTACCATCTGTTGTGCACTTTCAACAGTCAGGGAGATGTCGTGCATCGTTACGCGCCCCGCGAGTTGATCAGCGCGGCGGGCGCGGCGCTCGATTGGCCGGACGCCAAACTGTGGTTCGGTGGGGAGGACGACAATACCGCTTACCCCAGCGCCAGACTCAGTCTGGGCATTGGCCAGTACGCGACCGAGATCGACCCGGGTTTTAAGGAAGTCAGCCTGCAAAGCCTGTTGCTGTGGGACGAAGCGTATGGCGTAGGTGCGACGCCGGCGAATGCGGGCGGTGAAGACTGGTTGGCGCGATTTCGCGACCAGATCGATGTCTTCAACGCGGACCACCCCACCGCACCGCTCACGCTCGGCGATGTGGTCCTGTCGCTCAAGGACTGGTTGATACAGGAACCGGGTTTCGGCGGTTACGAGGCGGAAAGAGACCCCGACCCCCGCGACCCGGAGCCTTTCGATGGATCGACACTGGCCGCCGACATTCCCACCGTACCGCCGTACTCGTTTCCGCAGTACAAGGCCGATCTGGAGGGACCCGGAGAAGCGACTCTGGTGGGTGAGCTTTTCGGCATGCAGATTGACGACCCCGTCACCACCGACAGTGTCGACGAAGACAAATTGCGGCAATTGGTTGGCGTATACTTGCGTTCACCCCAGTTCAAGATGGCGGGCCTGGTCCGCAACGACGCCTTCGAAGCGCCGCGCCTACGCGTGTGCAACGACAACCGGTGCACCTACAAGGCGATGTGCGAAAGCCTCGCACCGGCGCTGTCGGCCGCCGGTCACGCCACGGTGTGCGCCAGCGATTCCGTGCATAAGCCGGTGGCGCAGGCGTTTCAGGTGAAGGTGGGCGAGGAAGAACCCGAGGGCGGCGGATTCGTCGGTCTTATCGACGGTTTTCTCAAGATGTGGAGCACCAAGTAATCGCGGCGTACCGGTCCGCGCGTCTCCCGGGCACGGGCGCACCGGACTTGATCGGTGCGGTCAGCCTGGGTACGCCGTTCTTGAACGACGCATTCCCGGGACGCTACGCGGAAAAAATCGCACACCCGGCGCAGCGTATATTCGGAAGGAATCGCCGAGCCCGTTCAGGTATTTATTGAATTGGGGCTGATTGATGGGCATTCGTCGGCAGACATCGGCCACCGACCGGTAATAACTACAGAGGAGCTGGAGATTCTTCCTAAAATGCTCACGCATGGACGCTTTCGCCGGGCGCACCACCAGGGGCGTCCGCGCCAGCTCGGAACTGGCGTTGGTTGGCGCCAATTTGGCATCACAGAGCGCCAAGGCGGTTCACGCCACGAAATTGTGACCGGTGCACCGATCTGGTCTTATCGGCGGCGTCTGGAAAACCAAAACGAAGGAGGGCTGGACGCATGCTGGATATTCTCAACGATCTATTGCGAGGAAAGATTCTCATCGTGGTGCTGATCACGTCGGGGCGTGGGGGGAGTGGTTCGTAAATGTAACGCTGACTTTATTTGCATTCACCTCAATCATGTACAACTGCTACCTTGGCAAGAACAGTCTCAATTTCTTCAGTGAAGAGAACAAGACGTTGCGCAATGGTTGTCGGTTGGTCACCCTCGCTCTCGTACTGTGGGGGTCGTTGCAGGATCTCGGTACCATCTTCGGTTTGGCAAATGTCACGATGGGGCTGCTCGCGCTGGTGTATCTCACCGCGCTCGCACTGCTGTTCAAGGTCGACTTGTGCGTGATGTACGATTTCGACGGTCAGCTCGGTTCCGGAGTAGAGCGGCCGGTATTCGATTCCGGACGGTTCGCCGACCTCGATGTCGATCACGATGTGTGGAAATTCGATGACCTGGCCCCAGGCGGTCGGGTGACGGCCAAGTAGCGCTTCTGCGCCGGTGCAAACCGCGTGCAAATGGACGGGTCGCGAGGTGCTGTCGTGAGAACCGGCAAGGTGGCGCTCATATACACCGGCGGAACCTTGGGAATGGTGCGTTCGGCGCGCGGTTTCACGCCGTCGCAGAATCTGCGGGAACTGTTTGCCTCGCGCATCCCGGAGATCGGTTCGGCGCAGCTGCCGAACTTCGATTTGGTGGCCTTTGGTGAGGCGGCCGACAGTGCCGATTTCGCTCCCCGTACCTGGTATGAGCTGAGCGATGCGATTCGTAATCTGCTGCCGGGTTGTGACGGCGTAGTCGTCATCCACGGCACCGACACGATGGCATACACGGCCTCCGCGCTGTCGTTTCTGTTGGGCGATACTCGTGTTCCCGTCGTGCTCACAGGTTCGCAGCTGCCGCTGGGAGAGCTGCGCAGCGACGCGCGGACCAATCTACTGACCGCGCTGGAGGTGGCGGCGTCGAAGCGATTGCGCGACGTCGCCATCAGCTTCGGCCACCACGTCCTGCGCGGTAACCGGGCCACGAAAGTTCAGAGTCTATCGTTCGATGCGTTCGAATCGCCCAACTTCCCGCCGCTCGCGAGCGTCGGTGCGGAGGTCCGTTACCGGAATCTAGACCCGGTCGCCGCACTTCCGGAAGACTGCCTCCCCAGAGCAGACTATCGGGACGTGCGCATCGCCGTACTCCCGGTCTATCCGGGTCTCGATGGGGCGACGGCGCGCTCGATCGCCGGTATGTCTCCGGATGGATTGATTCTGGAGTGCTATGGCGTCGGGACTTTTCCGGCGCGTCATCGTGACCTACTCAGTACACTCGAAGCACTCGTGAAATCCGGAACCGTGGTGGTGGCGGTGTCGCAGTGCCTCACCGGGGGCGCGATGTTGGACCGGTATTCCGCTGGACATCTGCTTGCCGACTGCGGCGTGGTCAGCGGCGGCGACATGACCCGGGAAGCGGCCTATGCCAAGTTGCACTTCCTGCACGCATGCGATTTGTCGAAAACGAAGATACTCCAATACATGGGCTGCGATTTGCGCGGTGAAGTGACTGAGGGAGTTCGGTGATAAACCGAGTTCATTGCCGAGCCGCATCGGGCGCAGTATGGTTGTCGATCCAATTGCCGGTGTGGAGAAAACGCCATGGCGCTGTCTGAGGGCTACACGTCGTGACCCCGGGCGTCGCCCACGCGACGCGTGTGCGCCGACTCGGATCCGGGCCAGTCGGGTGTCGTCTTCGGCCGCGATTCGGAGCGTCCGCAGACAGGGTAGGCGCCGCCCGCATATGCGCGACTCAGGGTGTGCCCGGCGCATGATACGCAGGACCCGTCACGCCAAGATCGTCGCAACTCTGGGTCCGGCGACCTCGGGGCCCGACACGATACGACGTTTGTTTCTGGCCGGCGTCGATGTGTTCCGGTTCAACTTCAGCCACGGTTCCCGCGATGTGCACGCCCGCAATCATGCCGCGGTCCGCGCCTTGGAAGAGGAGTTGGGACGACCCATCGGCATACTGCTCGATTTGCAGGGTCCCAAGCTGCGTATCGGCACTTTCGAGCAGGGATCGGTTACGCTAACGGCAGGGGCGCAGTTCAGGTTGGATACCCACGCGGGCGCCGGTGACGTTGAACGCGTTGAACTGCGACATCCGGAGATTTTTGCCGCGTTACAACCCCGGGCCACCCTGCTTCTTGACGATGGCCGGCTCAGACTGCGCGTCACGGAGCAAGGCGACGACTACGCGACCACCACTGTGGAGGTCGGGGGCAAGCTGTCGGACAACAAGGGCGTCAATGTGCCCGGCGTGGTTCTCCCTTTGTCGCCGCTCACGGAGAAAGACCGCCGCGACCTCGAATTTGGGCTGAACCTGGGGGTGGACTGGGTGGCCCTGTCGTTTGTCCAACGACCTGACGATATGCAAGAGCTGCGCACCCTGGTGAATAATCGGGCGCGAATCCTGGCGAAGTTGGAAAAACCGGCGGCAATCGAGCGGTTGGCGGAGATCGTCGACGCTGCCGATGCATTGATGGTGGCGCGCGGCGATCTTGGCGTAGAGCTGGCGCCCGAACAGGTGCCGGCAGTCCAGAAGCGAATCCTACGCACCGGCCGGAAGGCCGGTAAGCCCGTCGTCGTGGCCACACAGATGCTGGACTCGATGATCAGCGCACCGGTTCCCACGCGCGCCGAAGCGGCGGATGTTGCGACCGCGGTGTATGACGGTGCGGACGCCGTGATGCTGTCGGGAGAAACCGCCGTGGGAAAATATCCGGAGCAGGCGGTGGCGATGATGAATCGTATCATCGTAGAGGTAGAACGCGATCCGCATTATCGATCGATCGTGGATGCCGCGCATCCGGGGGCGCAAAAGTCCACTGGAGACGCGATCTGCTGTGCGATGCGCAGCGTCGCCAGCCTACTGTCAGTCAGCGCCACGGTGGCGTATACCACGTCGGGATACACGACTCTGCGCGCCGCACGCGAGCGGCCCGAAGCGCCGATCCTGAGCTTGTCCCCGCGCGCACAAACCGGGCGTTATCTGACCCTGGTCTGGGGGGTACATTCCGCATACGCGAAAGAGATCAGCTCGGTGACGGAAATGGTAAACCAGGCCTGTCGATTGGCGATTCAGGAAAAGTTCGCGGAACCGGATCGACCGATCGTGATCACCGGCGGTATGCCGTTCGGTCGCTCCGGTACTACCAACCTGTTACGGGTGGCCTGGCCGGAACAGGAACTGAATATGCGCGGAGAATGACGTAGTCTCGTGCGACCGCGGACGGCTCGGCGCGCGGCGGTGTACTCGAATCCGGACCGGCCCGCCGTTTCGACGGCGAAGCGGGATCGATTAGACTACCGCCTTCACCGTTCCGATACGGTTGGCCCCCACCGCCCATGGCGAACGGGCGGGCTGACGCGGTCTCGGATTTGTGGAACGACTCTATCTGAACTGAAACCCCCAGGGGAGGAGAATGGTTGTGAGTGAACTCGGATTCATAGGTCTCGGTATCATGGGTAAGCCGATGGCCGGTCATCTCATCGCCGCCGGGCACGAAGTTTTCCTGTCGAGCCGGTCGGGAGTTCCCGGCGAGCTAACCGATGCCGGGGGTAAAGCCTGTGCAAATGGTACGGAAGTCGCGGAAAACGCCGAAGTCATTTTTCTCATGGTGCCGGATACACCGGACGTGGAGGCGGTGTTGTTCGGTGACGAAGGAGTAGCGGCGGGATTGTCTTCCGGCAAGGTCGTGGTGGACATGAGTTCGATTTCGCCGATAGCGACCAAGGCGTTTGCGGAACGTATTGGCGCGCTGGATTGCGAGTACTTGGACGCGCCGGTATCGGGGGGCGAGGTGGGCGCGAAGAACGCCGCACTGACGATTATGGTGGGCGGCACGCAGCAGACTTTCGACCGAGTCGAGCCGTTTTTCGAACTGATGGGAAAGAACATCACCTTGGTCGGTGAACACGGCGCCGGTCAGACGGCCAAGGTCGCGAATCAGATTATCGTCGCGCTGAACATCGAGGCGGTAGCCGAGGCTCTGTTGTTCGCCGCCAAAGCGGGCGCGGATCCGGCGCGAGTCCGTAAGGCGTTGATGGGCGGGTTTGCGTCGTCGAAGATTCTCGAAGTCCACGGCGAACGCATGATCAAACGTACGTTCGACCCCGGATTTCGTATCGAACTCCACCAGAAAGATCTCAATCTCGCGTTGAGCAATGCGCGTGAGCTGGGCGTCAGTCTACCCAACACCGCGACTGCTCAGGAGCTGTTCAACGCCTGCGTCGCCCAAGGCGGCCGGGGATGGGACCACTCTGCGATGTTGCGCGCGCTCGAAACGCTCGCTGATTTTGAAGTCGGCGGAAAGCCGAGCCAGTAATGGGGCCAGTGCAACCGGACCTGAACGTATTCGCTAGCGAGTGACGACGATTTCCAGCTACGGAAGGGACGACCTTGCCCGTAGTCGCCCGAACTCCAAACAGCCCGCTGCTTCGGCGTGTTTGTGTCGCTGGCGGTCTTCGTATTTATGGCGCGTCCTGTGTTCGGTGGTGATCTGTGAGGCGGTCCCGGCGTGCCGGGAGCGCTGACCAGAGGAATGTTGATCTGAACCGAGACCGCGCAACTTGAAGGCGACGTGGTTTTTCGTTCGCTGCCGCCACGCAACGCGTAGCTCGCCGGGTTCAGTTCGAAATCGCCCGAAACGAAAATCCTCGGTGTCTTGTGCACCGCGCCCGATATTTTCGTGGTTCGCCGCGGTTGGTCACAGGCGCCGCTAAGGTGCCGGGGATACATCGCGCGGCACGGAACCGACCGGCAAGTAAGGGCGGGCAAGGGATCTTCGTGGGACCGCCGACCGCCGCTGGCAGACCGGGTGGGCGGAGTCTATTAGCTTATTATATTTGAATATGCTAATATGCTCATCGTAAGGGGTTGCCGCCCGCCGACGACAGGGTTACCGGCCGGCTACAACAGCGATTGCGTTCGTCGTCACCACCGACATCGAGGAGATGCCCAGTCATGAGGTCGCCCGCGTTTCACGCATTGTTGATCGCCGCCTTCCTATTGGTGCCCACGCCGGGGGCCACGGACTGGCAGACTTTGAAACCGCGTATCGAGGCCCCGGACTTTGTCCTCAGAGATCTGGACATGCAGGTACACGAGCTGTCGGCGCTGCGTGGCAGCGTGGTGATCGTCAATTTCTGGGCGACGTGGTGTCCGCCCTGCCTCGCGGAACTGCCGTCGCTGCAGCGGTTGTGGCAACAATTCGCGCAACAGGATTTCGTCCTGCTGGCTGTGTCCGCCGGAGACGAAGTCAATCAGCTCGAGGCTTTTGCGCGGAACTTTCCAGTGCGTCTGACGTTTCCAGTTCTGATCGATACCGATCTTTCGATCTCGCGTTTTTGGCCGTTGCGTGGTCTACCCACCACGTTCGTGGTGGACAAAAGCGGTAAGGTGGCGGTGATTGTCCACGGTGCGCGTCAGTGGGACAGCGCCGAGACCGTGAGGTTGATCGAGCATTTGGTCAACGAGCCTTCGTCGTAGGGCGGCTCGCCATCCCGGCTACGGTTTCGTTTTCGGTCGGCCGGGATCGGTGCGCGGGTCGTTGGGATGTGGTGGCGATCGTCATCGCCGGTCGTCTGCCGCTGTACTTGCCGGCAGACGCAGCGGCGTCAAGCAGATCAGGAACCTTGCGTCGTTCCGGTGGGGCAGGAGAACCCGCCCAGGACTGCCATTTGCGCGACCATTTCGCGCACGAACGGTATCTGCGCCGCCATCGGGCACATAAAAGCGCGCATTTGATCGAAACACACGTCCGCCGGACCCGGCGTGTACATCGCGGTGTCGGCCTCGCGCAGTTCCAGGGCCAGCGCTTCTTTTCTCTCCTGCGACTGTGTGGGCGCCGCGCGCGCACTGTCCGCGGGATTGGAGACGCGGCTGGCCGCCGACGGCGCGCCCGAGTCGTGCGCAGGGACGCTGGGCGTCTGCGCGGCGATTTCCGACGCCGATACCGGGGCGCTGGGCGGTGAGATCAGCGGTTGCGCGACGCGCGATTCGCTAGGGGGGTCCACGGAGAACACCAGGGTTGCTGCGGTCCAGGCGGCCACGCCCAATGCAGGAATCGACAGTTTTGCGCTCACGTAAGCCCTCCTCCGCATACCGTTCGTCAACCCCACTATATCAAAAGCGCCGACCCACGCATACGTGGTGCGCAGAGGGGGCCAATACCCGCTGTAGGTGCGGATGTCCGAGGGCTGCGCAGTCCAGGCCTGAAGCGATTACGAGCGGCGCCCGCCGGCATCGCCGGTCGCACCGCCGCGAACGGTCAACCCATATACACGCGCGGCTTGCAGAGACGGGTTGCCGGCTGGGGGGTTTTTTGCCGTCGCAACCGCGCTTTGATCCGTTCGTTGAGGATATGCCACAGCCTGGCCAGCGCCACGCCGCGCTCGTACCACAGCCGCTCTGTTCGTTTCATTTGTCCTCCGGACTGCTCGTTTTGCTGCGGGCCTTGAAATACCCGCGTGTCTACGGGATTCCTGCCCTCGAAGCGGACACTATAGGCGGGCGCGCGTCTTACGGTCCGCGGCGTATTGCCCGGTTTGGGTGTGAAATACGCACGACGGCTTGACGGGGTGGCGGGCGCCCCCGCAGTATGAGGGGTTCTATTAACCAGGCCCGCAACGGGGGGCGCGCGGCCCATGCGCATCATCCGAATCAGTGTTGTCGGTTTGGCGGTTGTCGGTATCGGCGCGGGCTGCACGTGGGTGAGATCGACCCCCGCTGCGGACGCAATCCGTATCGTCCCGCCTGACCGGGTGGCTGACTGCCGGCGCCTGGGAACAGTGTCCGGATTTACCAAAGCGGACCTTGCCGGGATCAGGCGTAGCCCGGAGAAGGTGCGTTTGGAGGTCGAAACCCTCGCGCGTCGCGAGGCCGTGGATTTGCGCGCGGATACCCTGGTGGCACAAGGACCCTTGCTGGAGGGCAGACAAAGCTTTATCGCTTTTCGATGTCTGGAGTAACGGCGCGAACGCGAGGTTGAATTCGACAGCAAGACTCGGAGTGCGGCAACCGGGGGCGCGTATTAACGTCGGGGATGCGAAACGCAGAGGATCCGATAGTGACTACCATGAATAAGACCCGGGCCGCCGCCGTGCTTCGCGATCCGCGCTGGGCGGCGGTGGCGGCCCGCGATCGACAAGCGGACGGGCGTTTCTTCTATTCTGTGAAAACCACCGGTGTATACTGCCGTCCGTCCTGCCCATCGCGCCGAGCGCGGCCCGAGAATGTCGCTTTTTATTCCACTGCGGCGGCCGCCGAGCGTGCCGGTTTCCGGCCGTGCGAGCGTTGTCGGCCAGACCGGCTCTCATCCGACGCGGAGCGTACCGCGCGGGTGGCGCGGGTATGTCGGTTCATAGAAGCCGCCGACCAGATGCCGACCCTTGCCGAGCTCGCGCAACACGTGGCCTTGAGCCCGTCACACCTGCACCGCACCTTCAAGGCCGCCACCGGTTTGACGCCGAGGGCGTATGCGGCCGCACACCGCGCACGACGGGTGCGTGCGGAGCTCGATCGCCGCGCGACGGTCACGGAGGCGATCTACGGTGCGGGATACGGTTCCAACAGCCGGTTTTATGAAAGCGCCGAGGCCGTGCTCGGAATGACGCCGACAAACTATCGCGCCGGTGGCGCCGACGTTACGATACGCTTCGCGGTCGGCGAATGTTCGCTAGGCACGGTACTGGTCGCCGCCAGTGCCCGGGGGGTATGCGCAATATTCCTGGGCGATGATCCGGACACACTGATTGCCGAGCTCGAGTCACGATTTCCCCGTGCGCAGTTGATCGGTGCCGATGCCGATTTCGAACGTATCGTCGCCGCGGTGGTGGGTTTCGTGGAGTCGCCCTACGCGGATCTGGATCTGCCGCTGGATGTGCGCGGCACCGCGTTTCAACAGCGCGTGTGGCAGGCGTTGAAGGAAATTCCCATCGGTGACACGGTCAGTTACGCCGATGTGGCGCGGCGTATCGGCGCACCGCGGTCGGTGCGCGCGGTGGCTGGCGCCTGTGCCGCGAATCCACTCGCGTTGGCCATCCCCTGCCATCGAGTGGTGCGGCGGGACGGGGCGTTGTCGGGGTATCGCTGGGGCGTCGAACGCAAACGCACGCTGCTTGAGCGCGAGCGGCGCCACCGTCGCGGGCGCCGATGACGCCAGCGGTGAGTCGACGCCCAAGCGACGCGACTGTCACGCGGGCCGCGCGCGCCGGCGCGAACGCCGGACGGTCAGGTTGCGAGCGACTGGGTGCCGGCGCGGCGGTACTGCGTGGATTCGCCCTTTCACAATCCCGGTGTCTGCTCAGTGCCGTCGACCGGATTGCCGAACGCGCACCGTTTCGTCACATGACCACCCCCGCGGGCCTGCGTATGTCGGTGGCAATGACGAACTGCGGCACCCGCGGATGGGTGAGCGATCGCACCGGTTATCGCTATGTGGCCGATGATCCGGAGACCGGTCGCGCCTGGCCGGGTATGCCGGACACTTTTATCAGGCTCGCCGGAGCAGCCGCCGCGCAGGCCGGATTCACCGGCTTCATCCCGGACGCGTGTTTGATCAATCGTTACGTTCCGGGTGCCAAATTGTCTCTGCACCAGGACCGCGACGAACGCGATTTCACTGCGCCTATCGTTTCCGTGTCGCTGGGATTGCCGGTAGTGTTTCTGTTTGGCGGCGCCAAACGGACGGACAAGACCGTCCGCATGATCCTAGAGCACGGCGACGTAGTGGTGTGGGGTGGTGTGGATCGACTCCGTTACCATGGTGTGTTGCCGCTCAAAGATGGCCGCCATCCGATGTCGGGTGCCGCGCGTATCAATCTGACTTTGCGTAAGGCGTCGTGATCCGCGCCGTCTTTAGGTCGCGAAAACGGACTCCGGGCCGCTGGTTCGTACTACTACTGGGCGCCCCGTTGTCCGCCCATGCGGTAGATGGAGCACGGCTTTACCGTGTCACCGTGGAGACGGTGATACCGCACGTAGCGGAAAATCTGCACCACCCCCAACCATCGGAACGCTGTCTGGAGGTCGCGGATCTGGCGATGCTGTTTCCCATACTCGCGCACGGGTCACTGGCGGCGTGTGGATTGGTCGAGGTGCGGCGGACCGACGCTAATATGTCTTTCGTCCTTCGCTGTCCGGGTACATCCGAAACCACGGGTACCGCGCACTGGCGACTGCTCGACACGGGTTGGCGAGGGCACCTGAACGTCAAGCTCGGCGGCAAGAATATGACGTTTTCACAACGGATTCACGCAACGCCGTTGGGAGACTGCCCATCCTAAGACAAGTACAGTGTCCGGCATGGACGCGCGAGGATGGAATACGAAACGCCATTACGGGTGGTGCCGGCGAGCGGTGGGCGCCCCCACTATTAGACACGGACGCCTTGATCTGCGTCAGAGGTCCGGTCTAGGCTTTGGCCATAATAATCCTTAATACGCCCAACGGTCTCGCAAGAGGTGATACATGCCGGACGTCGGAGAATTGTTCATAGCCAGCTTCTCACGCGCCGTCGGAGATACCGGCTACAACGACGAGTTTATCCAATGTTTTTATGATCTGTTTATGGGGAAATCGACGGCCATCGCGCGCTTGTTTCAAGACACCGATATGGCGGTGCAAAAGACGATGCTCCACGATTCGCTGCATTATATGCTCGAGTACTATCAAAGCGGAGTCGCCAATGTGCACCTGCAACATATCAAGCGCGTTCACGACGAGCGTGGAATGAACGTACCGATGAGGTTTTACCTGGACTGGCTAGATAGTCTCATCGAGTCAGTACGTACCTACGATCCGCAATTCGATCCCGAAACGGAAAAAGCGTGGCGGGAGGTGATGGCGCCGGGCATCGCGTTCATGACCGGCCAATCGCAACCGGGCGACTAGCTTCTATCTCGATCGGGGCGGCGAGTGCCGGCGTCGTCGTGCTTGCCCTCCGCTGGACGATCCCCCGAACATCCGGGTTCGTAAGAAAAGGAGACCGCTGCTTGTTGATTTGGATCCAGTTCGCTTTCTGTTTATTGGTGATCGCATATGCAGGTATCAAACTCTCCCGTTATGGAGATGCGATCGCCGACAAGACCGGATTGGGACGCACTTGGATCGGTATCATACTGCTGGCCACCGTCACTTCGCTCCCGGAGCTGGCGACGGGGATCAGTTCGGTCACCGTGGCGGCGGCTCCCGACATCGCGGTCGGTGACGTACTGGGCAGTTGTGTGTTCAACCTGCTCATCATCGTGGTCCTCGATTTCCTGCACCGTGGTGAGTCCGTATACACGCGTGCGCGGCAGGGACACATATTGTCAGCGGGGTTTGGCATAGTTCTGATCGGTGTCGCGGGTTTCAATATTTTGATCGCGGCGTCGGGCTTCTCTTGGGCGCTTGCGCATCTGGGGGTCTATAGTCTCATCATAGTGGGTGTTTACCTCGTCGCGTTGAGCACGTTGTTGCGTTACGAAAGGCAACAGGTTGGCGACTTCATCGAAGCGAAACGTGACATTTATCCAGAATATTCCCTGCGTCAGGTGGTCGTACGCTACGCTGCCGCCGCGGCGGCCGTGGTCGCAGCGGGGGGTTGGCTCCCTTTCGTCGCGAAGCATATCGCGCAACAGATGGGATGGTACGAGAGCTTCGTCGGCACGTTGCTCGTCGCGTTCGTCACCTCACTGCCGGAATTCGTGGTCACTGTGGCCGCGCTGCGGCTCGGCGCTCTCGACATGGCCGTTGGCAACGTCTTCGGCAGTAACCTGTTCAACATTTTGATTCTGGCGGTCGACGACGCATTTTATCTACCGGGCCCGCTTCTGGCACATGTCTCCCCCGCGCATGCAGTGTCCGCCGTATCGGCCATGATGATGACCGGAATCGCAGTGGTCGCGTTGTTCTATCGTCCGCAAAAACGCGTGCTCAAGACGGTGGCGTGGGCGAGTATCTTTTTGTTCACTGCGTATTTGCTCAATTCCTACGTGTTATACCTGTATGGATAGCCGTACGCACCGCGACCGGCGGGTCGGGGGTATAGGTCATCCGGGAGGATCGGTTCACACCGGCACGGCGACGCACGTATCCTGCCCCGTGGCGCCAAGCGGTATCGTCTGACGACACGTAGCGTTGTTGCGATCGGTCATGCCCGCGCGAGGGGGTCCGGTGTGCGGCGATCGGTCGATCCAACGCGTGGTAAAACGCTGACGCCTCGACCGCTAACGTGTTACAGTGCCTAGAGGAACGGTGACCGCGCCGGACCGTCTGGCGCGCGGGATACGTTCAAGGGGGATCGAGTAGTGGGGGCGAACGAGTGGTGTGCATGGCCGGACCCGGCCAGCCGCTATTCCAACTGCAGATGTGTTCTTCATCGATGCCGTGCCGCTACCGGGCGCCGCGGCTCCATAACGGGTCTCATCTCGGGGATCTTCTTGCTATGGTGCGCGGCGGCGGCAAGCGCCATGGCGGCGCCCAACTTCGTCGTGTTCATGACCGACGATCTCGACGAGGGATCGCTGGATCGAGTCCTGGGGCTTGGTCTGATGCCGCATCTGGAACAGCATCTCGCCGACACCGGGACGCGATTCACCCAGTCTTTCGTGTCGACCGCGTGGTGCTGTCCTTCTCGCGCGACGTTCTTTTCCGGTCTCTATTCGCACAACCACAACGTCCTTACCAACGGGCGGCCGCTTGGCGGCGTGCGTCGGTTTAACGACAGTTCCACACTTGCCACCTGGTTGCACGACGCGGGTTACCGCACCGGTCTGGTGGGCAAGTACCTCAACGGTTACGGTCGCGACAGCGACCCGAACACACCTTTGGATGACGCTACTTATGTGCCGCCGGGTTGGGACGACTGGCAGTCGATCATCCATCAACAGGTGTTCAAACTCTATGACTACACCCTCAACGATAACGGCGTGCTGATGGGTTACGGGTCGGCGCCTGGGGACTATCAGACCGACGTGCTGGCGGTGCGTGCGGTGGAATTCATCGACGAATCGGAGGCGCTCGACGACAGCCAGCCGTTCTTCCTGATAGTGGGTACGATAACCCCGCATCTGGAGATACATGCGCCGATGCTGCCGGGGTGCACGAACTCGAGGTGGAATCCGACGATTCGCCCCGCACCTCGACACGTGGGCACATTGCCCGCCGCTGTGCAGCTGCCCCGGCCTCCGAGCTTCAATGAGACCGATATGGCGGATAAGCCAACATGGCTGGCCGCGCTTGCCGGAATGTCGATGGAGGATGAGGCGTGTCTCGAGCGCCAGTACCGCGATCGGTTGGAGTCCATGCGCGCGGTGGACGATCTGATCGGTGCGGTGGTCGACGCGCTGGTCCAGAACGGCGAGCTGGACAACACGGTCTTGATCTTCACCTCCGACAACGGTTTCTTCTTCGGCGAGCATCGGTTGTCCGACAAGGTGCACGTGTATGAAGAAGCGATCCGGGTACCGTTGTTCATACGGGCCCCGGGTATCACCGGCCCGCAGGCCAGCGATCGATTTGTGCTCAATAACGATCTTGCGCCGACGATTGCGGCGCTCGCCGGCGTCATCCCCGGTCTCACCGTGGATGGACGCTCGTTACAGCCCCTGCTGCAGAACCCGGTGGAGCCCGACTGGCGCAAACAGGTGCTGATCGAGTACCGGGGCGATGCCCAGTTCTCCGAGCGCTACGGACCGCGTGAACCGTTCACCGCCGTCCGTACCAGTCCGCTCGCCGCGGTGCCGGATCATGTTTACGTCGAGTATACGGATGCCGCCGGCAGCCGTGAGCTTTACGACCTCGCAGCGGATCCCCACCAGTTGGACAGTCGACATGACGACCCGGCGGCGACCGGCGCGCGAGACGCGTTGGCGACTTTGATCGGGCGTTTGCGCGACTGCGGCGGCGCCACCTGCGTGGCGGCCGAGGACGACGACGGCGGATCCTCCGGGAGTTCGGGGATCGGCGACTTTGTGTGGGATGACGTGAACGGCAACGGCATCCAGGACACCGGCGAACCCGGTCGCGCCGCGGTCACCGTGCATTTGCGGGAATGCGGCGGTGGCCCGGTCGACTCCACGGTCACCGACGCCGCGGGATTGTACTTGTTCGATTTGTTGGCGGCGGATCGCTATACCGTCGAGTTTGTGGCTCCGCTCGGGTTCATTTTCAGTGCGCCGAATCAAGGCGCTCGCCGGGGCAAGGACAGCAATCCGGATGCGGCGACGGGCGTTACGCCGTGTTTCACCGTGGCCGATGGCCAGGTCAAACGCGGCATCGATGCGGGTTTGATCGCGAGCACCGGCAGCGGCACCGCCGGAGTCGGCGATCTGGTCTGGCAGGATCTGAACGGCGACGGTATACAGGATGCGGGGGAACCGGGGTTTGCCGGCGTCGTTGTGCATCTGCGTGTGTGCAACGGCGGCGTGCTGCAATCGACGGTCAGCGATTCGGCGGGACGATACCTGTTCGATTCCTTAGCCCCGGACCGCTACGCGGTGGAGTTCGAGGCGCCGTCCGGCTTCGTTTTCAGTCCGGCGCGCCAGGGAGCGAAGCGCGGAAAGGACAGCAATCCGGACCCGGCGACGGGCATCACACCGTGTGCCGGCCTGGCGGACGGCCAAACCAAACGCGGCGTGGATGCCGGGTTGCGCGGGAGTTAGACGCGAAGGGCCGGCTCGGGCCCAGCGCGTCTCTTGATCAGAGGGGGCCCTACGAGTATCGCTGGGAAACGCAAGGCCGCGCTGATGCGCGTGGTAATTGGACTCGCGGTTTGTGTCGCCGCAACGCCACCCCGCGTCGCTGGTGCCCTGTCTTTCGGGCTCGAGCCGGTTGCGAGCGGGTTCAGCCGTATAGTCAGCGTGGTGGGTGGCCCAGACGGCCGGCTGTACGTGCTGGAGCAGGACGGCATCATCCGCATCGTTGAGCCGGACGGGACGGCGCACCCGGCGCCGTTTCTCGATATCTCAGACCGCGTCGAATCTTCGCCCGGGACCGGCGCCGGTTTATTGGGGCTGGCGCTGCATCCGGATTTCCCACTGAACGGTACGCTGTTCGTGAACTACGTGTTCGCCGGTCCGGTCCATAATCTGTCGCGCATTTCGCGGTTCGAAGTGGGCGCCGATCCCGCGGTCGCCGACCGCGACAGCGAAGCGGTTCTGTTGACGATGGATCAGGTGGAGGGCGCCCATTTCGGGGGTCACATTCTGTTCGGCCCGGACGGCTACCTCTATATCCCCATGGGCTACGGGGGCGCCGGCGGCGACCCCGGCGACGTGGCCCAGAATGACGCGGTCCTGCTCGGAAAGGTGAGCCGGATCGACGTGGATTCAGGCGTCGGCGCCGCACCGGATTGCGTGGGCGCGGGCGACGGGGGTTATACGATCCCGGGCAATCCGCGCGCCGACGGGCCCGGCGGCGTGTGCGACGAAATCTGGGCCACCGGCTTCCGCAATCCCTGGCGTTCCAGCTTCGATCGCGGCACCGGCGACCTGTTTGTCGCGGACGTCGGGGAGGACGCGTGGGAGGAAGTCAATCACCAGCCGGCCACCTCCTTGGGGGGCGAAAACTACGGCTGGCGTTGTTTTGAGGGAAACCACGAATTTAATACCGCGAACTGCGGGCCGCCGGGGAATTATACGTTTCCGGTGTTCGAGTATGCGCACGTCGATAACGGCTGTTCGGTCATCGGCGGCTACGTGTACCGGGGCACCCAAATCGCGGATTTGTTTGGGCGCTACCTGCTCACCGATTTCTGTTCCGGCACATTCTGGGATCTGGCACCCGACGCGATGGGGGGATGGAACGCGACTCGCCATACGCATTTGCAAGTTTTTGGCTTCACCGCGTTTGCTGAAGCCGCCGACGGCGAACTCTATCTGGTCAACCGGGACGGCACCCTCTATCGGATCATTGACGGGGCGCAAGGGGGGACGGCGGCCATCGGCGATTTCGTGTGGGACGACTTGAACGGCGACGGAATTCAGGACCCGGGAGAACCGGGGCGGTCCGGCGTCACGGTACGACTGAAGGATTGCGGCGGCGCGCTCATGGGGATCGCGGTCAGCGATGTTGCGGGAACCTATCAATTCAGTGAATTGCGTGCAGACGATTATCAGATCGAGGTCGTGCGACCGTTTGGAATGGGTCTCAGCCCCCAACGTAGAGGAGCCCGGCGCGGTTTGGACAGTGATCCGGACCCGGCAACCGGACTGACGCGTTGCGTGTCGCTGGCGGCCGGCCAGGACAAGCGGGGTATTGACGCTGGGCTGACGGCACAGAGCGGTGCGCGCATCGGTGATTTCGTGTGGGACGATCTGAACGGTGACGGGATCCAGGATCCCGGCGAGGCCGGCGTCGCCGGGGTGAGTGTGACGTTGTTGGATTGTGGCGATAACGTCCTGTCCGCCACCGCGACGGACGTATCCGGACACTACCTGTTCACGGGTCTTCCGGCCGGGGGGTATGTGGTCGCGTTTGCGCTGCCGGCCGGTTTGGTGCTGTCTCCGCGGCACCAGGGTGACAAGCGGGGGCGGGACAGCGACCCGAGTCCGGCCAGCGGGGCGACGGGTTGTTTGAATCTCGCAGACGGCCAGAACAAACTGGGCGTCGATGCCGGGTTGACGATGTCCGCTCTGTCGGCGGCGATTGGCGATTTGGTGTGGGAGGACTTGAACCGCGACGGTATACAGGACGCCGGAGAACCGGGACTCGTCGGCGTAACGGTGCGTCTACAGGACTGCGCGGGACTACCGTTACAGACGGCCGCGACCGACGCGACGGGTGGGTTCTTGTTTCGGGATCTGTCAGCGGGCGAATACCGCCTCGAGTTCGAAGCGCCGGCCGGGCTTACGTTTTCTCCCCCGCGCCAGGGTACGAGACGCGGCAAAGACAGCGACGCGGATCCGGGCAGCGGCGCGACCCGGTGCGTCGGTCTCCCCGCCGGCGCGAGCAAGCGCGGCGTAGACGCCGGACTGCACAGATAGCCCCGCGGGAACGGATAGGAGATCCACTTCCCGAAGTCAAGCGCCCTGAAATCGATAGTGCTGTCGCGAAAGGAACGTTAGGGCGGCTCGCGGACCTTGCATCGGTGCTCACCGGTATTGTCTCAATGCTGACCGAACCAGCGTATAACAGCTTTCAGACACAAGACGACGACCCAGAGCCAGAACGCCCAGAACGCGAACACCCCCAAGTGTATAAACAGCTTTGGTGCAATCACGAAGGCATTGAATATTAGGCCCCACATGGCAAAGAACATGCTCCCTCGGGGTAACGACTGGTCTGCGCCCGGCGGGTAAAGCCAGTTCACCTCGTGGTAGATAGGACGATCCAGCTTGAGTTTGGGAAAAACGTCAGAGAATCTTGCGGACTGCTCGCGGTCGCTCGGGATAAGACTGAAGATATCCGAGTCGGTCCGCACAGGCGCCGTCCCACCGACCTGGAGATCGTCGTCGAGCGTGAAGAAAAGACCCCGCTCATCGTACTCGGGAAGCTCGATGCCTTCGACCCTGTACTCCTCGCGGTGCCGCTTCCAGCGTTGGGCTCTAGCCTCCGGCTCCTCATATTGGATAAAGCCGCTGACGAACCAATTCCTAGCTTTCGGCGACGGGGCCATGAAGAATACCGACTTTTTAAGAAACCCCCTATCCTTGAGGAAGGCGATCTCGCGACGGATTCCCTCTGTCGTTTCCGGACAAATCAGAATTGCCGCGGCGTCACGGGCGAGGAGATGGAAATTGTCCTCCCAATCATCGTCCCGGGTCGTAAGCCAGAACAGGCCATGGTTCGCGGGTAACAGGAACTCGCCGCCGAGTGCCACTAGCCGTACCCCACGAGCCCGCATGGCCGCTTCCAGGTCGCCGATCTCGCTCTCCTCCATCGGCCCGGCTACAAGGCCGTCAGGTCCCGGGTCTCTGGCTGTGCTTCTGTAACCTTCCGTTCGCCCGAACGAGCGCAAGAGCAGCACGTAACTCCCCGCGTAGCTCGGCATGGTCGAATAGGTTGTCTTCAGCCGGACGACGCGGCGGACATGGCCGATGAATACGGAGCTTAGCAACGCTAGATAGATCGCGCCGAGGTATGCGCCGATCTGACCTAGATGCTCGTCATAGAAGAAAGGCAAGACGACGATGCCGCTGGGCAGCAGCACGCCGACGATGTAGCTGGAAACGGGGTGGCGAAGTACGTTAATCGCTCGCACACTAGCGAGCGTAACACGAGCTGTTTGGACCCGGCCCGGAGTCGCGGACTAGGGATCCGTTCTCAAAGTCACTCCGAGCCGGGCCGTCCTGCGACACGTTCGCGGCTCAATCAAGGTGACGGGTCGCTGATGTCCGTGACCGTAATCGGAATCGAGCGGGTGCCCGAGGCGAGGGCGTCGTTGGCTGCGACCTCGACATCGTAGACGTTGTCGCCGTTCGCGTCGGCGGGGTTCTCGAAATCCGGGGGCGTGTTGAAGCTCAGCAAGCCTGAATTCGGGTCGATGGTGAACAGCGCATCGTCGGCGCCGTTGCCGGTCAACGCAAAGGTCAGCGGGTCGCCGTCCGGATCGTCCGCGAGCACGGTGCCTACCGTAGTGGTCCCTTCAGGTACGCTGAAGTCGCTGGTGATGATGACCGGAGTTTCATTGACATCGGTAACCGCAATCATAATCGGGCTGCTGCTTGAATCCAGGCCGTCGTGGACTGCGACTTCGACGTCGTACACGTTGTCGCCGTTTGTGTCGGCGGGGTTCTCGAAATCCGGCGGCGCGATGAAGCTCATGAGGCCCGTGTTCGGATCGACGGTGAATAACGCATCGTCGACGCCGTTGCCGGTCAGCGCGAAGGTCAGCGGGTCGCCGTCCGGATCGTCGGCGACGACGGTGCCGACCGCGGCCGTGTCTTCGGGGACCGTGAAATCGGTGGTAATGATGGATGGCGCGCCGTTGGCCTTAATGACCGTGACGGTAAGCAAACGCGTGCCGGAGGCTGCACCATCGTGCGCCGAGATCTCCACCTGGTAGACGTTGTCGCCGTCGGCGTCGATGGGGTTCTCGAAATCCGGGGGCGTGTTGAAGCTCAGCAGGCCCAAATTCGGGTCGATGGTAAACAGCGCGTCGTCGGCGCCGTTGCCGGTCAGCGCAAAGGTCAGCGGGTCGCCGTCCGGATCGTCGGCGACAACGGTGCCGACCACGGTAACGCCTTCGGTGACCGAGAATCCGGCGGTCGTGATACTGGGCGCCGTATTGGACTGATAACCGCGCCGGTAGAGCACCGGGCGGTCCATGAAGTCGGTGAGCACCGGTGCGGGCGGTAGGTCGTCGTAGATGAAATGCCACGTATCCGGCGCGCGCCGGGTGAAAGTGCCCCCGGCCCACGTTCCGGTACCGTTCGCCTCGGCGCGCTCCCAGGTGTTGGCGAAACGGAAGTTCGGTGTACGTTCGACGCGCAAGAGCGACGGCGTGAACGGGGTGAAGCCGGATGGGTAAGCGTCTCCCGCGGCCAGCGCCGACGACAGCCCGCCGTAACCGAACAGCTCGATGTTGTCGGAGTCTTTGATCCAAAGGACCGGGTAATTACCCTCCGATTTCAGTCCGTAAATCGCAACGTTGCGGGCGTTCGAAATCTCCACGTGGGCTTCTCCCACCACACGTTCCGGATTCAATTGATAGAACTTGAGCGGTTCGGTGGTCCCGTCCACCAGAATGTGTCGGTAGGCGACGGTCTGTGCGTTTTTCGATCCAAGCTCGAAGTTGTACCAGCGTCCGCCACCGTTGCCCGAGATCACGACGAAGGGAACTGCGGCGTCCGTCGCCGAGGTGCCCGGTATTTCGACTTCGCGGCGAAGGTGGATGCCGCGAAACAAAGAATCGCGGCCCGACCGCCAGTGCACGGCGCGCGCGCCCGGTGTTTCCAGAGGAAGGAACAGCGTCACGAACGCCAGCGTGCTGGTGGCGTCGGCGTCGTCCGCGGTGCGAATCAACGGTTGCGGGTTCGCCGGGTCGGCGAAGTCGCCGCTGGCGGCGGGCAGTAGAATGGACAAGTGCCTGGCGACACCAATCAGTTGACCGTCCGCCGGTATCTCGAGGGTGCCGGAGATCCGGTAATAGCCTTTCGGAAGGAAGACGACCGCATTTTCCGATAACGCCTGCTGTATGGCTTGGGTATCGTCGGCGATGCCGTCGCCCACCGCGAAATACGGGGCGGCTTTCACGTTCGCCGCCGATGCGGACTCGAAACTCGGAAACGGTGCACTTTGATCCCAGATGTGTCGCGATTGCAGATCGGCGGGAGGTGGAACGTGGTCGTCACCGATGTCCAAGAACGCGTCAACCGTACGGACCCCGTCCAGGTACACGGGTGCTTGATATTGTAAAGTGCGGCCGTCTTTCATCGTCCACAACGGCGGTGTGACACCGTGGGCATATTCCCGCACGTGGCGCCATCCGGTCGGATTGGCGGGCAGTTCGGTCCCGTCGGAAAATCGTGCCGCGAGTTGCGCGTTTCGGATGTAAACGTTGTTGAGATACACGCTACGGTTCGAGTCGATGGCCACGTTCTGCGGATCCGCGACGGTAAAGTCGATAATGCTGTCTACCAGGTTCAACGGTCCGTTGGTCGGCTTGCCTTGGCCATTGCCTTTCACCACGGGCCCGAAGTTCCCCGCCGGAACGCGAATCTCGATGCCCACGCCGGTCAGTCCTTCCGTCTTTTGGTGGACGATAGCGGGTCCTGACTGGTCGAGGAGGCGGACGCCGCCGAGTGTAGGCATCTGCCGGTTATTGCTCTCGATGCCGATGGTGCCGCCGATGATCCGCACATCGGTGATGCTGCCGCCGCCGCCCGGCGGGGCTTCGATCCCCATGTAGCCTTCGGTGACGTCGATGGCGGTTTCTTGAATCGCGGTCCCCTGTGCCCCAGTCATCTTGATACCTACGGCGCCGGGATTGCCCGCGCCCACCTCGATGTCCAGGTTTACGAACATCTGGTTCATATTCGTGGCCGTTCGTTCCTGCGTCGGATCGCCGTCATTGCGTCCCCAGATGTAAACCACGCGTTTGGGGGCATTGGGGTCGCCGAAGCCGGGGGAGTTGGGGGCAAGAAAGAGCTTCGGGCGCTCGGTTCCGGCACGAGATCCAACCAGCACGCACGGACCCAAACGGTGGTGCAGGACGTTGCCCCCCTGGCGCCGATACAGGCCCTGCGCACATTCGAGGGTGTCGGTAATGCGATACGTGCCGGCCGGGAAATAACTGATGAGCTGAAGATCGCGGGCATAAGCGAGCGCCGAATTCAACGCCTGCGTCGCGTCGCTGGCGCCGGTGCGGTCGGCATTGAACGGGGGACGCGTGACGTCGATGATGCCGCAGCGAACAAGGGGTTGGTCGAACGCCAGATCCGGAGTCGCCAGACTGATTCCGTCGACCACCGGATCCAATACGGTGTCGCGTACGAAATTGGTGATTGGCGGGGCGTAGTTTGCCGGTTGGAGGTCCGCCGGTACATCGGGACACGCCGCCAGCGCGGCGGGCGCGCGCGCGTTGATCCGCCACGGCGACGTCACCGGAACCCGTGCCACTCCCGCGAAGATGGGAACGCCCGGTGGCGCGTCGATCTCGAGGTTTACCTCGGCGTCCCAGTCGAACGTAAAATCGAATCCATCCTCATCCGCGTTAGCGGTGTCGAAGCTGAACTCGATGCGTGTGGGATCGAGGGTGTCGATCAGGTCCGACGCCTCCAACGCAGCAGCCTGTTGATCGAGGTTTGTATCGGACACGATGCGTCCGACATACGTGGTGGTCGTGCCGCCGCCTGTCGTCCGCAAGTGCCAGCCCGGACCGTCGCAAGCCTTCCACACGAACACTGCCGCTTCGGTGGCGGCGTCATAGTCGGGAGTGTCGCAGCTAGGGGGCGGCGGAGCGTCACCGGTCAGAAGATACGGCACGTTCACCGGCACGCGGCCGGGTCCCTGAAACACCGAAACAGGATTCGGTTGGGTTACCTCCAGCGTAACCGCCACACCGGGCGCAAACGCGAAATCGACGCCGTCCTGACCGCGATTCTTGACCTTGAACGTGAAATCGATGCGCGAAGGGACGGAGGTGTCGAGCGTGTCGGCGCTCTCAACACTGAAGCCGGTTACGCTCGCAAACGCATCGCTCGCGACCAGGCTGCCGCGGTAAGTGACCGACCCGCCCCCCGCGGTGACCCGTAACCGCCACGAATTGCTGCCGCATTCCCGCCAGAGAAAAACCCCCGCTTCGGTGGCCTTGTTGTATGTGGGGCTGCCGCAAGCGCCCGCGTCCGGCACGTTGATCGGGAACGGCACGTTGACCGGATCGCGGTCCGGACCGACCAGAACGGGAATCCCGGCCGGGCCGGTCAGGTCGAGGGTCACGGATGCCGAGGAAGAAAAGCCGAAAGTGAAACCGTCCTGACCGGCGTTTTTAACTTTCAGCGAGAACTGGATTTCGTTTGGGTTGGCGGTGTCCAGGGTGTCGCTGCTTTCCAGGCTGAACCCGGTAACGGGGGACAGGGGTTCATCGGCGATGATGCTCCCCTGGTAATTCAGCCTGGTGGCGCTGCCGCCGCCGGTGACGCGAAGTTCGTAAAGACCGCTCGCACAGTCTTTCCAAAGCAGCAAGGCGGCTTCGGTACGCTTGTTATAGCTGGGTTTGCCGCACGCGATATCCGCAAAGGCAGAACCGGTTGCCAGGCATTGCAATGCGAGGAGAAAAACGAAGAACGGCAGCCGGCGGGCAACCGGAGTTCGACCTGCTTGCTTCGGTATGCCAAATTGGCTAGCGATCCGTTCGCCCGACGACTCCCGGGCGACGACTCCGGTGACCATCCCCAACCCTCGTCCACCTGCTTACGGACCATTATCTGGGACTGCGGGCCAAACTTCAAACCGCGTTGGCGGCAGCAACGCGCCGATCCGTCAATACGATGAAAAAACATTTAGTTCACTGGCGCTGTTCAGGCACAACATGATGTCTCCGGCAAGTGAAGCCGGTGACATGCGGATAAACGTAAGTGAAACCCGCACGGTGCGCGTATTTCGGTGAGTGCGTGGTGAGAAATCGGTTTCCCACGTTCCGCAACGGCGTTATTCTGTGGTGAACTTAAACAGCGCGGGTACCGATTATGCGAAATTGCCTAACAGCGGCTTGGGGGCTGATGTTTGTTTTTCTGTCCGTTCCAGCAAACGCGGACGAAGCGTGTACGCTGTTACGGCCCGAGGACGCGGAATCGGTGTTGGGTGCCAAGGTCAAACCTTCCATTGCGCGTACGGATGCGGCCGGCGGGATGCTCTCTAAGCAATGCCGATACATTACCGCACAGAAACCGGTAGGGTATGTGGATCTGTCCTCAGCGGACTACGATTCCGACGATCTGTTCAACGCGATACACGGAGACGATCACAACCAGCCGACGAATGAACCCGTCGAAGGCATCGGCGATCGTGCCTTCTATCACACGGATGCCGACAGCTTGAGCGTTTACGTCGGCCGTTCGGTCTATACGCTGCAGATTTTTCGCCAGCAACCCAAGGCAACCCGGGACGACCACGTCACGCTCATGCGTACCCTCATGGGTCGGCGTTGACGTTAGGAGAAAGACGGGCGCGGTTCGCGCCGGTTCCGGTACTGCCGAGGCACCCCAAGTCAAACCTCAAACCACCGCTGCCCCGGGGCAGGCAGCGGTGGTCAAGTGGCGCGCTGCGCTAAGGGCAAGCGGCCCCGTCGTTGGCGAGGTCCACCGGCGTGCCCACCGGTGTTCCGGATTTACCCACATACACCGGCGCGCCTTCGTTGGAAGAGAAACACGCCTGGGTGGCACTCGATGCCAGGGTAAAGTTGAAACCGTCTATCCCTTTACCGGATACGGCGAGATCGTAGGTGACACGGGTGCCGGCATTGTTTGTCGTAACGCTGTCGCGGGTCTCCAGACGCACGCCTTTCACGCCCGTCATTGCCCGGTCGGAGGTCAGTAGACCGGTGAATTTAGTATTGCTCGCCGAGCCTGCGGCAACGCGCACTTTCCACTCGCCTGTGCTGCACGTCTTCCAGATGAAGATGCCGGGCACGGTGGCGGGATCGTAATTGGCCGGTTTACCGCACACTTTCAGGCCACCGGTATCACCGGTATCACCGGTGTCGCCGGGATCGGTACCGCCGCTGCCGCCCCCGCTTTGCTGACCGTCGAGACGCACCAGCAAACGGGCGTCGAACGGGTCAAGGGTGACGCTCGTCACTTGGAGGCCGCTATTCACGGAGTCTTGGGTTCCCTTGATGAGTTGAAACGTACCGTTCAGATCGATTGTCCGGGTCGAATGGGTGCCGTTGACGACCACGATTCCGTTGTCGAAGTCACGGCGGAACACGTTGACGCTGCCGGCGAAAAAATACACCGAATCGATCCACACGAGGGAATTTTCACGGCCCACATCGAACAGAATCGGCTTGTCCCCAGTGGTGTCGGCCTTGAACGACATAACGTAGCGGCGCCAGGTCGAGTCGATCACGAACTTCTCGCCACCGCCGCCCCCGTTGACGCGGATCTCACGCGGTGCGTCGGCCCTTGCGGAGAAAGCCAACGTATATTCCTGTCCTTTTGCCAGCGAGTTCTTGGGTCCGCGCACTGTCGCGCCGGAGATATTCTTCGTGTAGTTGGCGTGCCCCGAGACACGCATCGCACCCGTGCCGTCCATGGTTTGATTGGTCACCCGGCTGAGGTTGACATTGGTGCCGCTCCAGCCATTGAGATTCGAGTCGAACGTACCGTTGGCAATCAACGACTGGCTCGGTGCGTATTGCCCATCGTCATACAGGCGTCGGTAGGTGCCCAAAGGTCGACCCAGCCAGCCACGATGCTTGCGAACGCCGCTGACATCGCTCTTGGCTACGGCGGAGCCATACTTGGCGGAACCCGGGGTCACGATAACGGCGTACTCGTCCCACCACGCATCCGGCTGCTGGGTCGAGTGGGTGCCGTGATGACCGCCGTCCAGCAGCGTCAAACCGAGGCTGAATCGGGCCGGGGCGTTGCTCGCCGGTCTCGGGCTCGCGGCGCCCGGATAGGTGTTGGTGGGGACCTTGGTAAGATTCGCCGAGTGGGGCACCCCGACAGCGCGGGAATGCATTTGATAGCGATAAGTGGCGATCTGGTCGTTGAGATGTTTGTACTTCACATTGGGATTGAAGTCGCCGTTGCCATGATCCGGGAAGTTTTCCATCTGCAGGCCCTGCAGACTGCTGAACCCACGCGAGTCGGATGTGCCCGCAAGGATAATCTTATTCGGTAGTGCGGCGCGGACCTTGGCGTAGAACTGGTCGGTGCCCAGACCGTGCCAGTTGACCCCGCTGTTACTCATACCGTTGTCCACCACAAGGTCGTTGTTGGCGTCGGTGCCTTTGAAGTCGAAGTAAAGGTCTGCGTCGAATAGAACGCCGGCCACGTTTGCGCCGGCATCAAAATTCCGGCGTGACTTGGTCAAATTACGTTTCAACCAATCCGCATAGGCGTCGGCCAGAGTGTTGCCGTTGGCATCTTTCGGTGCTTTGGTGCTGAGGTTGAACGCCCATAGTTGTGGATTGGAACCCTGACCGAGCACGTGCTGGGCCACGATGGCGCCGGCGGCGTGGCTCTTGGGATTGGATTTGAAACCGCGCGACGCCAACGTCAATGTGTTGGTGGACAGATTCCGCCCCGTCACTTTGGCGTGTTCGGCGTTTTTAAATGAACCCGCCGGCGCATCGTAGACCACCACGTATTGACCGACCGCAACTCGCGACGCGTTCGCGACCTTCAATGTCTTGGTTGTCGCGTTGATCGGGTCGGTCAGCGTAGTGCCCGCTTTGTATAACCAGTGTCCGGCGTAGATGGAGCAGCCGTAGGACTGCGGACCGCCCTGGGTCTTGGGTCCCGATTCCTCGAAAGCCATCCCCACGCCCATTTGGCAATATTTCGCGCCGTATGACTGGTAGGCACGCCCGGATATGTGTCGGATATACATTACATCGGGATAGCTATCCTGGATTTCCGAGATGCGCTGCATGTGGTTGCCGTGCGCGTAGATAATGTGGTACTTGCCGTAAGCGTTGTCGGAGATGGTGGTATCCATTTCGTGAGTCATGACCCGCGGATACAGGTGCGAATCCAAAGAGGCGCCGGCGTTGGTTGCGGGTGCGGCGTTTTCAGCATCTTCCAGGTACGGTCGGGCGGCCTGTGCGTGAATGGAAGCGAGCGCGAGACATGCAGCGGCGAGGGCGCGAGCATGGGGTGTGGGTGCTTTAAACAACAACTTTCTACCTCCCAGTCGGATACGCTCTGCAAGCGGTATCCGAAACTGACTTTTCAGATTAAACACTGCGGCACACGCGTGACGTCGAATCGATCCCTTGATCGCGTCGATGCGCCGCCCGGCTTGCCGGCTCGCTTCACCGAAGGCCGACAATACGCCGGAACATGTCATGTACTGTGTTGGTATAGACAACCGCTAATGAAACGCAAGAACCCGTTAACGCTTGTTGACCCTTGCGTTCGTTTGCCCCACTACGCCCCCGCGTCAGTTTTTTTTATCGCGTCCGTTCGACCTGCTGTAACGGTTTTCCCACCGTCGTTGCACAGGTATACGCCAAAGTGAAGAAATCACTTTAATTGTCCATATGGTTTTAGTGTCCCAAATCTGCGCCCGGCACGCGTAAGTTTCCCGACGAAAGGTGATACGAACGGTCGTGATCGGGCCGATGCACGGTTCGTTCCGACCCGTTGCAAAAGTGGCTCGACAATCGAGGGCGGAGCCGGGGGGGGCATTCTGAGGCTGCAGGAGCGGCCCGCGGAGTCGTGAGTGGCCCGGTCGGTGCCATAGCCGGCGCCGGCGGATCGAAGTCGCCACTGCTTCCGGTGTCGCTAGAGATGCTCGGCGATGTAGATAAACAGCGGTAATGTGAACGCCGCGACAAGAATCTGAAAAGTGACAATGGTTGCCATCAGTTCCGCATCACCGCCCATCTTACGCGCCATCACGTAAGCGGTGGAGGCGGTGGGCACCGCGCCGGCGATGATCGCCACGGTTCGCGGCAAGCCCTCGAGTCCCGTGAGCCAAGCCATACCGATGACAATGAGCGGCATGCCGAACAGCCTCACCAGCACGCCGACGGTCACCAGCGCCTTATTGGCACTGGCATACTCGAGACGTAGACCGGCACCGATCGCAAGGAGGGCTAGACCCAGCCCGCCACTGCCGATGATTTCCACGGCACTAAACGCAAAATCCGGCAGGCCGGTAACGTTGAGGATCAGGCCTGCGACGCAAGCGAGGATCAGCGGATTCTGAGCGATACGCAAAAGCAACGTGACCGGTGAAGGTTTATGCGCCGCGCTGCCATAAAACGAGAGCACGGCGACATTCAGCACATTCAGAATCGGCACCATCACGCCTAGAGCGAGGGCCGCCAAGGCGACGCCGCTATCGCCGTACAAAGGACCGATGACGGCGAGCGCCATGAATCCATGGAAACGGGTAGCACCTTGAAACACGCTGGTGAACGTTGGCCCGGATATTTGGTAGCGCCGGGCGATCAACGCCCGGGCGGCGAACAGGAGGACCACCATCCCGAGAACAGCGATCAGCAACACGGCCGTAAACTCGGCGATGGGCACGCGCCCAAGATCCGCGCGGCTCAGTGTGCGAATGATCAGGAATGGAAACAGGAGGTAGAAACAGATGTGTTCGATGGCGGACCAGACGTCGGTTCCCACGACACGGGTTCGATACAATACGTGTCCGATCAGGATAATCAGAAAAACGGGTGCGATGGCGTTCAGGGTCGCAATCATGACCTATTGGAGTGGCGTTGGGCGATTTCACTAGCGGGTCGGTCGGCATCCCTGCGAGCGACACCAAGCACTATAACACGACACCTCGGTCGCGTGTCGGCCGCGGGCTGCAGTTGATTTCAGTCAAAAACGCGGTCCGTAAACTCTGGAATAATGCTGGCCGGCCCCAAGTGGATAAGTGCAAACTTTGAAGGAGCTGTTTCGATCGCTGGTTTCTAGTCTGCGAGACTTGGCACCGATTCTGGTGGTGGTGACGGTCTTTCAACTGGTCGTTATGCGCGCGCCGCTGCCGAACATTGCGGATCTGTTCAGCGGGGCGATACTCGTGATTGTGGGGCTGACCTTTTTCGTCCGTGGTCTGGAGTTGGGACTGTTCCCGCTTGGCGAATCCATGGCCTATGCGTTTGCCAGAAAGGGGAGTGTGGTATGGCTACTGACGTTCGGGTTCGCATTGGGGTTCGGTACGACGGTCGCCGAGCCTGCGTTGATCGCCGTGGCCGGAAAGGCGGCCGAGGTAGCTGCGGTCGGCAGTTTTATCGAAGACAGCGAGGCGGGCCGCGCGCGATACGCTTGGGGACTGCGTATCTCGGTCGCTATCTCAGTGGGGTTTGCGATCGTGGTCGGAGTACTGCGGATCTTGAAGGGTTGGCCTGTTCAATACCTCATTATCGGCGGTTACACGGCGGTGATTGCGATGACTGCGCTGGCGCCTCCGGAGATTGTGGGGATTGCCTATGATTCCGGCGGTGTGACTACGTCGACAATCACCGTGCCGCTGGTAACCGCTTTGGGAGTGGGGCTCGCGTCCAGTATCAAGGGCCGTAATCCGTTTACCGACGGATTCGGATTGATCGCGTTCGCGTCGCTTACACCGATGGTGTTCGTCATGGCCTATGGGTTGCTCATTTAAGGATGGATTTCCTCAACGGTCTGTCTGCGGTAATCGTGGGGACGATAAAGGATGTGCTACCGATCGCGTTGATTGTGATCGGATTTCAGTTGTTCGTGATTCGGCAGCCGATCGCCAACATGCGTCGCTTGATGCTCGGGTTTCTGTATGTGATCGCGGGCCTGGGCTTGTTTCTGGCCGGGCTTGAGCGGGCCTTGTTTCCATTGGGTGAACTGCTTGCCGAGGAACTGACCGATCCCGATTTCCTTACGGCGACGACCGCCGGCGTGGAGAGCCTGTCGTGGTCGGAGTTTTATTGGGTGTATATCTTTGCTGCAGCGATTGGTTTTGCGACAACGATTGCGGAACCAGCGTTGATCGCCGTCGCGATAAAGGCGCGGGAAGTATCAGCCGGCGGGATCAGCGTGTGGGGTTTGCGTATCGCTGTGGCGTTTGGAGTCGCGGTAGGCGTGTCGTTGGGCACGTTCCGCATCGTCACGGGCACGGGGCTGCACCACTACATCATTGCCGGTTACGTAATTGTAATCATTCAAACGGTATTCGCGCGCAAGTCGATTATTCCGCTGGCCTACGATTCGGGAGGGGTGACGACCTCCACGGTGACGGTGCCGGTCGTTACGGCGCTGGGTCTCGGCCTGGCGTCGACCATCCCCGGTCGAGACCCGCTGGTGGACGGCTTCGGCTTGATCGCGTTCGCCAGCGTATTCCCGATAATCGCCGTTCTTGCATACGCGCAACTGATCGAGTGGCTGGTGGCATGGCGAAGACGTTCGAACGATAAAGGAGAGTGACTCATGCATTTTAAGCTGATTATAGTGCTGGTGGAGGACGTACATACCAGCGATGTCATCGACGCGGCGCGTGCAGCGGGGGCAACGGGTGCCACGCTACTCAGCCGAGCGCGCGGGGAGGGCGTGGAGTCGCGTAAAACGTTCTTCGGGTTGAATCTCGAAACCCAACGGGACATGCTTTTGTTTCTCGTCGAAGAGCATCTGGCCCGGTCTATTCTCGAGGCCATACAAAGTGTGGTGGGTCTCGACGAACAAGGGCGGGGTATCGCGTTTCAGATTGACGTTGAGGATGCGGTCGGCATCAATCACCAAGTAGAGGTGCTCACGTCGCGTGTGGAGAAAGAAATATGAGCGAACGAAGAATAATTAGAGTCCGTGACGTGATGCAGACCGAGTTCGATGTTATTGACGGGATGCTGACGGTGCAGGAAGCCATCAACGGTATGCGGTATCCGGAAAACCGATGTCTCATCGTGGCAAAGCGCCACGATGACGATGAGTACGGCATGTTGTTGATATCGGATGTGGCAAGGAAGGTTCTCGCCCGTGATCGGGCTCCTGAGCGGACCAACGTTTATGAGGTCATGCGCAAGCCGGTCATCGCCGTGAATCCTGAGATGAATATCAAATACTGTGCGCGCTTGCTCGAGCAATTCCATATCAGACGTGCCCCCGTGATCGGGAACGGGAACGTGTTGGGCATCGTAAGCTTCACCGAGTTGGTGTACAGGGCAATGCAGGAACGAGATAGGGAGAAGACCTAGCAAAGGTGCGATCAGGGATGTGACTGATCGACCAGCGCGGGCGGGACGGCTGCCGGGAGCGTCAAATCCAGCTCGAGGCTTCGGCGCAATGAGGGCAGGTTGACGGGCAGCCTTGCGACGCTACCCACGTGGGTAATCCGCGCATCCGTCGCATTCGATCTGGATAGTGGAATGTTCGATGCCGAAGCGCTCCGCAAGGATTTCCTTGATACGCAGTAACACGTCGGCGCTGTCGGCGTGAGGCTCGGTATCCACGTGCATGGTCAGCAATCGTCGCTGCGGAGTTAGCGACCAGACGTGGATGTGGTGGAGATCGCGAATCGCCGGTACGGTTTCAGCGAGGGTGCGTCGGAGGGCGCCCACGTCCAGGTCCTGCGGCGTTCCTTCCAGCAGAATATGCGCAGACTGACGAATAATCACCCACGCGCTGCGCAGGATCAGTAGCGCCACCGCGATCGAAAGCAACGGATCAATCGGTGTCCAACCGGTGCTCAGAATGATCAATGCGGCGGTCACGGCCGCAACTGAACCCGCCAGATCACCCAGGACGTGCAGGGCGGCCCCCCGCACATTTAGATTCCGCGAACGGTCGCTACGGAGAATTGCAAACGCGAGCAGGTTCACAATGAGGCCCGCCGACGATACGATTAGCATGATCCCGCCCTGTATCGGAACCGGTGTGAACAGTCGCGACACCGCCTCGATGCCAATCCAAATCACGACAACGATGAAGCCAATACCGTTGGCGAACGCCGCGAGAATTTGTAGGCGGTGGTATCCGTAGGATCGCAATTCGTCGGCGGGCCGACACGACCAACGCGCCGCCAGCCAGGCCATCGCCAACGCGGCGGAATCGGTCAGCATGTGGCCAGCGTCGGCGAGCAATGCCAGAGACCCCGATATGAGGCCACCCACTACCTCCACGATCATGAATCCTGCGGTGAGCAGGAGCGCCCACCGCAGGCGTTTCTCATCGGATGAATGGGAGTGACGGCTATCCACTAGTGAGGATGACAGGGCCTGGACGGTGGTACACAATGAGGGTGTGGTGCGGTGCGTGACATGAGCGGTCAGTCATGATTCTTGATTGTACGGTATTGGCGTATCCGATGTCGGTCGGTGGGCGGCATGTCTGACGCGGTATTGGCTTGGGTTCGCTTTCTTTTCTTTATCGCCGTGTTCTCCACAATGGCGTTTCGGGAGGTCCGCGCCCCGCGCCGCTGTTGGTGTGGGACCGCGTAATTCGTTCGTTTATCGTTACCCCTGACATGCACCGCGTTCACCACTCGGTCCGGCAAGACGAAACCAACAGCAACTTCGGTTTCAGTCTTCCCGGTGGGACCGCTTGCTCGGCATCTACACCGATCAACTACGCGACGGGCACCAGGCGATGACGGTCGGCCTGTCCGAAATCCGCGACACGCGGCAGTACGCGCAGCTTACGGCACGTTGTGGCTGCCCTTCCGCGGCACGGCGGGCGATTCTCCCATGGGCGGTGGCGGTGGGTCCTGAAGTCGGGGTGAACGGGCGTGCCGGGAGCCCCGGACGATGACCGGCCCGACGCTACGCGTCGCCGTCATCAAGGGCGATGGTATCGGTCCGTCGGTCATCGATGCGGCGCTTGCGGTGACCGAAGCGGCCCGTGCGCGCGTCCGCGGATTTACGCTGGGCTGGAAATTTCTCGAGGCCGGTGCCGGATACTTCCTGGAGACCGGCCGGGACCTCGCACCCGGAGCGGAGTCGTCCGCGCGCGACGCCGACGCCATATTGGTGGGTGCGATCGGTCTGCCATCGGTTCGTTATGGTGACGGTACCGAAATCTCGCCTCACTTGAGGCTGCGCGACGAGCTCCAACTCTACGCCGGGGTCCGGCCGGTCAAGGCGTATCCTCACGTTCACCTGCGGCTTGCCGATCCACGCGCCGCCGACATTGACCTCGTGGTGTTGCGGGAATCGACCGAGGGATTGTTTTATTCGGCCGCCGTCCACAATCGAAGTCTGGTGGCCGACGACACACAAGTTAAAGACGTGATGCGCATTTCACGCGCCACCACCGAGAAACTCCACGACTTCGCTTTTCGCTTAGCCCGCAAACGCCGTGAGCGCGGTGGTATGGGTCGCGTGACTTGTGTGGACAAAGCCAACGTATTTCGCTCGATGGCGTTTTTCCGCAAGATTTTCGACGAACGAGCCGCCGATTTTCCGGACATCCAGGCCGATCACAACTACATAGATGCGCAGGCGCTTGATTTGATTCGTAAGCCCTGGGAGTTCGATGTACTGGTGACCGAAAACATGTTCGGGGATGTTCTTTCTGATCTGGCCGGGGGACTGATCGGTGGCATGGGTCTCGCTCCGTGCGCCGAGATCGGCGACGGCCACGCCCTGTTCCAGCCCGCGCACGGCAGCGCGCCGGATATTGTGGGGCAGAGTGTCGCCAATCCGCTGGCTGCCATACTGAGCGCCGGTTTGATGCTCGATTACCTCGCCAAACGGAGCGGTTACTCGGCCCTTGCGGATGCTGCGCGTCTGATCGAGACTGCGGTGGAGCTCGGTTTTGCCGATCGGCGCATCAGGCCGATCGAATTGGGCGGTGACCAGGGCACACAGGCCGTTACCCGCGAGGTTGTCAGTCTGGTTGCGGAAATTTCCGCCTGACATCAGCTTCTCGTGCGCGAGGTCGTTGCTTTCATTGTTGAGGGACGAGATGCTATGTTAGCTCTCTTCGACGTCGGTGCTGCACTCAAGAATCGGACCAATCAATACCTTGCAGCACATGAGCAACGAGCCCGTGCAGATGCCTCTCAGGGCTGAACCAACGGGCTCTTGCACCAGCAGAGGATAGCCGCATGGCGGACAATCTAAGATACGTGAGTTTGCTCACGCGCCAGACACTGGCTTTGGTATTGGCGGGCGGTCGCGGGTCTCGGTTGCACGAGTTAACGGCGTGGCGGGCGAAACCGGCGGTGCATTTCGGGGGCAAGTTCCGAATTATTGATTTTCCACTGTCGAACGCGATCAACTCGGGTATCCGCCGTATCGGGGTGGTGACACAATACAAGGCCCATTCCTTGATCACCCATCTCGCGCACGGGTGGAGCGGTTTCAAAACGGAGTTGGGTGAGTTTGTCGAGGCGTGGCCCGCCTCGCAAAGGATTGGGGGAGAATGGTACAAGGGTACTGCTGACGCGATTTATCAGAACCTCGACATCATCCGTTCGCGAAATCCAGTATACGTTGTGGTTCTCGCCGGGGATCACATATATAAGATGGACTATGGGGCCATGCTCGCGTTTCACGTGGAAAAAGAAGCCGACATGACGGTGTCGTGTCTGGAAGTGCCGATCGACGAGGCGGCGGGCGCGTTCGGCGTAATGGAGGTGGATGAAACTGGGCGCATCCAGGGTTTTGAAGAGAAGCCGGAAAACCCAAAATCGATTCCGGGGCAGGAAGGTGTATGTCTGGCGTCCATGGGTAACTACGTTTTTAATACCGAATTTCTGTACGAACAGCTCATCGCTGACGCCGACCGGAGTACCGGCGAGCACGATTTCGGGAGAGACATCATCCCCTCGATCATCAATGACCACAAGGTGTATGCGTATCCGTTTCGAGATCCGAAAACCGGCACGCGCGCGTACTGGCGTGATGTGGGAACGTTAGATGCGTTCTGGGAGGCGAACATGGAGCTTCTGTCGGTAACGCCTGAACTGAATCTGTACGACGCTGACTGGCCGATACTCACTCATCAGGCACAGTTGCCTCCGGCGAAATTCGTGTTCAATGATGAGGACCGTCGCGGCATGGCCGTCGATTCAATGGTGTCGGGCGGATGCGTAATATCCGGCGCGTATCTGAATCGCTCTCTGTTGTTCTCGAATGTCAAGGTTCACTCTCATGCGAAGGTCATGGATACGGTGGTTCTGCCGGAAGTCGACATCGGCCGTCACGTGCGCTTGCGGCGCGCTATCATTGACCGGGGCTGTATGATTCCCCCACACACCGTAATCGGTGAAGATCCGGAAGCAGATTGTCGCCGGGGTTTTCGTATTACTGCTAAAGGTGTCGTGCTCGTCACGCCGGAGATGCTCCATCAGCGGGTCCATTTCATGCGTTGACGGACTGTACGCAGATGAGCGTTAAGCGAATAAAGACACAGCCCTACGACGACCAGCGTCCAGGAACGTCCGGGTTGAGAAAAACCGTCGAAGTGTTTCAGCGGCCTCATTATCTGGAAAACTTCGTCCAATCCATATTCGATAGTCTGGAGGGCTTCCAGGGTCAGACGTTGATTCTGGGTGGCGATGGGCGGTATTACAATCGCGAGGCCCTGCAATCCATACTGCGGATGTCTGCGGCCAACGGTTGGGGTCGGGTAGTCATGGGGCGCGGTGGTTTGTTGTCGACTCCCGCGGTGTCCTGCATCATCCGCAAGCGGCGCGCATTCGGCGGCATCGTGCTTTCGGCGAGCCACAATCCGGGTGGTCCCAATGCAGACTTCGGAATCAAGTACAACATCGGAAATGGGGGGCCGGCCCCGGAGAAAATCACCGACGATATTTATCGTCGGAGTCGCGCGCTGGATACTTATCAAACTCTGGATGCCGCGGACGTTGACCTGGATCGGATCGGTGAGCAGCGGCTCGCGCGGACGGTCATTGAGACCATAGACCCGGTCAGCGACTACGCCGAGCTGATGGAAAGTCTGTTCGATTTCGAGCGAATGGGCGAGCTCCTGCGTTCGCGATCGTTTTCCATGCGATTCGACGGTATGCATGCGGTGACCGGGCCGTACGCCAGCGAAATTCTGGAGCGTCGGTTGGGTGCGCCAACCGGAACCGTAATCCGCGGTGAGCCGCAGCCTGACTTCGGGGGTACACATCCTGATCCCAACTTGGTACACGCCCGGGAACTGGTGCGTCTGATGCAGGGTACCGAGGCGCCCGATCTGGGTGCGGCGTCGGACGGCGACGGTGACCGAAACATGATTCTGGGTCCGCGCTTCTACGTGACGCCCAGTGACAGCCTGGCGGTGTTGGCGGCGAATGCGACCCGGGTGCCTGGTTATACCAAGGGGTTAGCCGGTGTTGCGCGCTCAATGCCGACCAGCCAGGCGGTGGACCGGGTGGCGGAGCAACTCGGTATCGATTATTTCGAAACGCCCACCGGTTGGAAGTTTTTCGGTAATTTACTGGATGCGGGGAAAATCACCCTGTGTGGCGAGGAGTCATTCGGTACCGGTTCAAACCACATTCGCGAGAAGGACGGGTTATGGGCGGTACTGTTCTGGCTCGACCTGTTGGCCGCGCGGCGCCGATCGGTGGAACAGATCGTTCGCGAGCATTGGCGAACCTATGGGCGCGATATTTATACGCGGCACGACTACGAAGGAATCCAGTCCGAGCAGGCCGGAGCGCTGATGGATGGTTTGCGGTCCCGTCTTGAAGGACTATCGGGTCGCCGCTACGGTCGATATCTAGTGGACACCGCGGACGATTTCTTCTACACCGACCCCGTGGACGGCAGTATCAGCCATCGGCAGGGGATACGCGTGCTGTTCGATGGCGGAGCGCGCATCGTGTACCGGCTTTCGGGCACCGGAACCGCGGGCGCTACGCTGCGAGTCTATATCGAACGACCGGAGGCGGACCCGCGCCGGCAGGATGAACCCCCGCAGGCGGCGTTGGCGGATTTGATTGCTTTGTCGATGGAAATCGCCCAAATCGCACGACACACCGGCCGCTCGAAGCCCAGCGTGATCACCTGAAACCCTCGTGACGCCCCTCACACAGACACCCGGTTGGACTGCGCTGGTTGCACACCAGCGAACCATGGCTGGTGTGCACATGCGCGATTTGTTCGCCAGCGATACGGATCGTTTTCGCCGATTCTCCATTGAATTGGATACGTTGCTGCTCGATTTCTCGAAGAATCGCGTCACCGACGCGACCCTGGATCTGCTGGTCGCGCTCGCCAGGGAGGCGCGTGTCGAGGCTGCCCGGGACGACATGTTTTCGGGCGTCGCCATCAATACGACTGAACGCCGGCCGGTGCTGCACGTCGCGCTGCGCGATGCGACAGGAGCGCCGATCGTTGTCGCCGGCGAAGACGTCAAGCCCGCGGTGCGCGCGGTTAAACAGCGAATGTACGCGTTCAGCGAACGGGTGCGGGGCGGACAGTGGCGGGGATACACCGGAGATCGGATCACCGACATCGTCAATATCGGGATCGGCGGTTCCGATCTCGGTCCGTCGATGGTGACGGAGGCGCTCAAGCCCTATCACCACCCGAATCTGAACGCGCATTTCGTTTCCAATATCGACGGTACCCACCTGGCGGAGGTCTTGCGGCGCGTGGATCCGCGTTCGACCCTGTTTATCATTGCCTCGAAAACGTTCACCACCCTGGAGACGTTGACCAACGCGCGCAGCGCGCGGGCCTGGTTCGTGGAGCGATCCGGCAGCGAGGCGGCGGTGGCTAGGCACTTCGTCGCCGTCTCTACTAACGCCGATGAGGTCACCGACTTCGGCATCGATACCGACAATATGTTCGAATTCTGGGATTGGGTGGGGGGGCGTTATTCACTGTGGTCGGCAATCGGGTTGTCTGTGGTTCTGACGGTGGGAGAGGAAAATTTCGAAGCATTGCTGGCCGGTGCCCATGCCATGGATCGGCACTTCCGCGAAGCCGACCTTCGTTTCAACATGCCGGTTGTTATGGCTTTGCTCGGCATCTGGTACCGAAACTTTTTCGGTATCGGAACCCATGTTGTTGCCCCTTACGATCAATACCTCCACCGACTGCCCGCTTATTTGCAGCAATTGGACATGGAGAGCAACGGCAAGTCGGTTGATATCGGCGGTAACGCGATTCACGATTATGACACCGGTCCGGCGCTGTTTGGGGAACCCGGAACAAATGGGCAGCACGCCTTTTTCCAGTTGCTCCACCAGGGCACTGACATGGCAACGGTGGATTTTCTGGTGCCGATAAAATCACACAATCCCATACGCCAGCATCATTCGCTCTTGCTTGCCAACTGTTTCGCCCAAAGCGAAGCGTTGATGCGTGGAAAAACGGACCTCGAAGTGCACGCAGAGCTTTCCGCGCGGGGCGTGGACGAGTCGGACCGCGAACATCTTGCCCCGCACGGGGTGTTCGGCGGCAACCGACCCTCGAACACGTTACTGTTCGATTCGCTCGACCCCCATACCCTGGGTATGCTGCTGGCGCTCTACGAACATAAGGTTTTCGTCCAGGGGGTGATTTGGCGCATTAACTCGTTCGATCAATGGGGCGTGGAGCTCGGCAAGCAGTTGGCGGGAAGTATCGCCGACGAGTTGCGGGATCACGGTGACACCCGCTCTCATGATGCGTCAACGAACGCGTTGATCAATCGTTGCAAGCGCACCGCGAGGCGATGACTCACGTACTGATGGTCGCGGCAGAGAACGATTCGCTGCCGGCGGTCGATGTCGCTGGCCGCGAGGTAGCGGCAAAGGTCGGCGGTATCGGTGACGTGGTTCGCGACCTGCCGCCGGCGCTGGGCGCCCACGGTTGTAAGGTCTCCGTGGTCATACCGGCTTACGGAGTGTTTACCCGCGCGCCGGGTTGCATGCTGAAACGACGGATCGAAGTCCCTTTCGCGGGCGATCGGCTGACCGTGGGGTTGTACGAAGTGCCGGGACGCCGGGCAGTCGAGCACGTACGCCACTTTGTGCTGGACCACACGCAGTTTGCCGCCTGCGGCGCCGGCCGGATCTATTGTAACGATCCGCCGCTAACGCCATTCGGCCAGGACGCAACGAAATTCGCGCTCCTTTGCGCTGCCACGGCCGCTTGCGTCAGCACTGGCGGGTTTGGCGAAGTGGACGTAATTCATCTCCACGACTGGCATGCCGCGTGGCTCGCGGTACTGCGCCGCTACCACCCGGGTTACCGAGCTCTGAAAGCGGTCCGTTGCGTGTACACGATACACAATCTGTCCCTGCAGGGAATTCGTCCGTTTAGGGGTGACGGGTCGTCGCTGCGCTCGTGGTTCCCCGACCTGCGTTATGACGAGGCGGTGCTGGCCGACCCGCGCTGGACCGACTGCATCAATCCGATGGCCGCGGGCATCCGGTTGGCGGACGCGGTGAATACCGTGTCGCCTTCCTACGCCGAAGCCATCTTGAAGCCCAGTGCCGTCGAAGAGCTTGGATTCTACGGTGGCGAGGGGCTTGAGCGCGATCTGCGCGACGCTAAACGCCATGGTCGATTGTTCGGGATTTTGAACGGTTTGGAATACCCACCGCTCGAGACGCAGCCCGAAACCCGGTGGCGCGAACTCCTGGATCTGTTACGTACCACGAATGCGCGATGGATCGGCGACGAGCGTTTCGTTGGCAGTGCGCATTATCTGGCGCATCGGCACCTCATGGCGCGAGGTCCGGAACGTCCCGCTATGCTGGTGACCAGTGTCGGGCGCGTCACGCAGCAGAAGTTGGGCTTGTTGCGCGGGTCCCTGCCCGACGGGCGGCCGGTTCTTGAAGCGCTGTTGGATATCCTCGGAAGTGACGGACTTTTCCTGCTACTGGGTAGCGGCGATCCTGATTACGAACAGTTTCTTACCAGTGTCGCCGCGCAGAACGATAACTTCGTTTTCCTCAGGGGCTATTCTGAAGCGCTTGCGAGCGCGATGTACCGCCAGGGGGACTTATTCATGATGCCGAGCTCGTTCGAGCCTTGTGGAATCAGTCAGCTGCTCGCGCTGCGGGCGGGACAGCCGTGCCTCGTACACGCCGTGGGTGGTCTCAAAGACACGGTAGAAGAAGGGCATACCGGATTTACCTTCGATGGGCGAAGCCTTGCCGAGCAGACCCGCAATCTGGTGACTTGCTTCATCAGGGCATGCTCGGTCTTCCACGAAGATTCCGAGCGGTGGGCGGTTCTGCGCGCCAATGCCGGGGCGGCGCGCTTTACGTGGGAGCAGACGGCGGACGCATACATGCGCCGGATGTATCGGTGCGTCGACTGATGGCCCGCGGTGGCGGAGCGCCGGTCGAAGCCCTCGTACGCGGCGAGCACCACGATCCCTTCGCCGTGCTCGGGCCCCACTCCGACTCCCGTGAATGGAGTGTGAGAGCGCTGCTCCCCGGTGCCGGATGTGTCGAGATCGTGGATGACCAGGAGCGGACGATGGCGGTCTGCGAGCGGATTCACGACGCCGGTTTGTTCGAGGCGCGGTTGACGCTCCCCGTGGCGCGCTACCGACTGCGCGTGGCGTATGGCGAAGACGTTCGAATCATCGAAGATCCTTACCGGTTTGGATCGCCGCTCGGAGACTTGGATCGGCACCTGTTCGCCGAAGGCGCCCACGAGCGACTTTATGAGAAACTGGGGGCGCATCTCATGGAACTCGACGGTGTTGGCGGCGTCCATTTTGCCGTGTGGGCGCCCAACGCGAAGCGCGTGAGCGTAGTGGGCGATTTCAATCGTTGGGACGGGCGCTGTCACGTCATGCGTTTGCACCCGGCCAACGGTGTGTGGGATATCTTCGTCCCCGGAGTCGGTCAGGGTGCACATTACAAGTTCGAGCTGACCGGGCCGGACGGGCGATTGCTGCCCCACAAATCCGATCCCTTCGCCCGGCGTATGGAAGCCCCACCCGGCAATGCGTCGATCGTATATCACAGCGTCTACCAATGGGGCGATGACAGTTGGATAACCGCGCGTCCGCGCCAAACGGAACTGGCGCGGCCAGTGTCCATCTACGAGATTCACCTGGGTTCGTGGCGCCGTCGCCCGGAAGCGAACCGCTGGTTGGGTTACCGCGAATTAGCGGATGCACTGGTTCCCTATGCTTGCGACATGGGATATACCCATATCGAGCTGTTGCCGATCAGCGAACATCCTTTTGACGGGTCCTGGGGATACCAGCCGGTGGGCCTGTTCGCGCCGACCTGGCGTTTCGGCGCCCCGGACGACTTCAAGTATTTCGTCGACGCTTGCCATCTGAATGGCATCGGTGTGATCGTGGATTGGGTGCCGGCGCACTTTCCGGGAGACGAATTCGGTCTCGCCCGTTTTGACGGAACTGCTCTGTACGAGCACGCCGATCCGCGTCAGGGGTTTCACCAAGACTGGAATACGCTGATCTTCAATTTCGGCCGCAAAGAAGTCGTGAACTATTTGATCGCCAATGCGCTGTTCTGGCTGGAGGAATACCACGTCGACGCGTTACGCGTCGACGCTGTGGCTTCCATGTTGTATCTCGACTACTCGCGCGAAGCCGGCGAATGGGTGCCCAATCGCTACGGCGGTAACGAAAATCTGGAAGCCGTGGCATTTTTAAGACGTCTGAACGAACTTGTCCACGAGCGGAACGGCGTCACGATGGCGGAGGAATCGACCGCTTGGCCCATGGTATCGCGGCCCACGTACATCGGTGGATTGGGTTTTACCTACAAGTGGAACATGGGTTGGATGCACGACACTTTGCAGTATATGAAGGAAGACCCGATTCATCGAAAATACCACCACGACAAGTTGACTTTCGGTTTGCTCTACGCGTTCCACGAAAATTTTATCCTGCCCTTGTCGCACGACGAAGTAGTTCACGGAAAGGGGTCTCTATTGGCCCGAATGCCCGGGGATTCGTGGCAGAAGTTCGCCAATCTCCGGTTGTACTACACTTTTATGTTCGGGCATCCCGGAAAGAAGCTCATGTTTATGGGAGGCGAGTTCGGGCAGGAAAGGGAATGGAATCACGACACGTCCCTGGATTGGCACCTTCTGGAGAATCCGCAGCACGCGGGTTTGCGCCGGGCGGTGCGCGACCTCAATCATTTGTATCGACGAACGCCGGCGCTGTACGAGGTGGACGTTGACGCTGGTGGTTTCGAGTGGATAGACTGCACCGACTACGAAGGAAGCGTGGTGGCGTTTCTGCGCCGCGCGCGAGATCGTACCCAAGTCGCAGTAATGGTGTGCAATTTTACTCCGATTGTGCGTCGCAGTTATCGAATCGGAGTGCCGTTCCCGGGTGTGTATCGAGAAGTCTACAATAGCGATGCGAACGAATACGGGGGGAGTGGTGTCGGCAATCTCGGCACCTGCGCTGCCGAGGAGACCCACAGTCACGGCCAACCATACTCCTTGAATCTGACGTTACCACCGTTGGCGGGAGTGATCTTGCGACCCGTATCGAACTTCGACTAGATTGTGAGTCTATGGACCGCGAAACGTTTCCTCCGTCCGGCACGGACGCGGACGATATCAGACACGATTTCCTGCGATATTTCTGCCGAACCCTGGGCCGGGACAGCTTCGCCTCGGAACCGCAATATCAGTTTCGGGCGCTGGCGCTCGCCGTGCGGGAGCGTCTGGTCGAGCGGAGCAACAACACACGCCGCACGTACCACGAGCAGAACGAGCGCCAGCTCTGCTACCTGTCTCTGGAGTACTTGATCGGTAGAAGCCTGCGCAATGCGCTCGCCAACCTGGGTTTGACTAGTTCGGTTTCCGATGCGCTCAACCAACTCAACCTGGATCTCGCCGAAATCGAACAGTTGGAACACGACGCCGGTTTGGGCAACGGGGGCCTCGGGCGGCTGGCGGCGTGTTTCCTGGACAGTTGCGCTACGTTGCAGTTGCCGGTGATGGCGTACGGGCTGCATTACAAGTACGGGATGTTCTACCAGGAGATCGAAAACGGCTATCAGGTCGAGGAACCGGACAACTGGCTGCAGGACGGCCACCCGTGGGAGGTCGAGCGCCGTGAGTTTGCGCAACGCGTCCAGTTCGGCGGGCACGTGGAACATCACGAGGACGAAGCTGGAAGGCGGTCGGCCCGTTGGGTGAACACCCACGACGTGTTGGCTATACCCTACGATGTGCCGGTCCCCGGATACCGAAACGGAACGGTGAATACTTTGCGTCTGTGGTCCTCGGCCGCCACTGATGAGTTCGATCTGGCGGAGTTCCACACCGGCAGTTATCCTGAGGCGGTGGCCGCCAAGAACGCCGCTGAAAACATCACCATGGTGCTGTATCCCAACGACGCTAGCGAGAATGGTAAGGAATTGCGTCTGCGCCAGCAGTACTTTCTTGCTTCAGCCAGTCTGAAAGACACGTTACGACGACACGGTCCGGATCTATCCACCTATGCGGAGAAGCACTGCTTTCAGTTAAACGACACACATCCGAGCATCGCGGTTGCGGAGTTGATGCGGCTGTTGCTCGATGAGCACGGCATGGAATGGGACGAGGCCTGGAAGATCACGACCGGAACCATGGCCTATACCAACCACACTCTGCTGCCGGAGGCCTTGGAACAGTGGCCGGTACGGTTGTTCGAGCGTCTGTTGCCGAGGCTTTTGGAAATCATCTATCAGATCAACGAGCAGTTTCTCGATCTGGTCGAAGAACGCTGGCCGGGGGATCTGGATAGACGCCGGCACATGTCTTTGATCGGCGAGGGCGACGATCCGATGGTGCGCATGGCGTACCTCGCAATTATCGGAAGTTTTTCGGTAAACGGTGTGGCGGAATTGCACTCCCGTTTGCTGAGCGAAGGATTGTTTCGCGATTTTTATGAACTGTGGCCGCGTAAGTTCAACAATAAGACGAACGGTGTAACACATCGTCGCTGGTTGCTGGAATGTAATCCCCAATTGAGCTCGCTGATTTGCGACACTATTGGCGACGGCTGGATTACGGATTTCGATCGGCTGCGCGGTTTACGAGCGCATGTCGACGATGAAGAGTTCGCCGCACGCTGGATGCTAGCCAAGCGAGCTGGCAAGCTCAAGCTGTCGGAACTTGTTGAGCGCAAGTGCGGGATAGTGTTTCCCGCAGACGCCATGTTCGATGTGCAGGTCAAACGTATTCACGAATACAAACGCCAACTCCTCAACGTTCTGCATGTCGTCCACCTTTATGACCGAATCAAGCGCGGTGATGTGACCCAGTGGACACCCCGCTGTGTGTTGATTGGGGGGAAAGCGGCCCCCGGCTACGCGATGGCGAAATTGATCATCAAACTGATCAACGACGTGGCGCGAGTTGTGAACGCCGATCCGGCTACCCAAGGTTTGTTGACGATGGCGTTTTTGCCGAACTACGGGGTCAGCGCAATGGAGGTGTTGTGTCCCGGTACCGATCTTTCGGAACAAATATCCACCGCCGGCAAGGAGGCATCGGGGACCGGAAACATGAAGTTTATGATGAACGGGGCCGTGACGATCGGGACTCTCGATGGCGCGAACATCGAGATCCGTGAAGCGGTCGGCGAAGAGAATTTCTTCCTGTTCGGGTTGACGGCAAACGAAATCGACCGTCGGCGTTCCAGCTATGACCCCATCGCCGTGATCGCCGGCGACGAGGATCTGGTCCGGGTTATGGATCTACTGGATGGAGGCGTTTTCGACCGCGAGGAACCGGGTATATTCGCGCCGATCATTCATTCGATTACCGATCCGCACGATCCGTGGATGACCGCCGCCGATTTTTCCAGCTTCAAGACGGCCCAGTGCCGTGCGGCGGCGGCGTATCGGGAGCCGCGCGTGTGGACGCGCATGAGTATCTTGAATGCAGCGGCTTCCGGCCGGTTTTCCTCGGACCGGACGATCCGCGAATACAATGATGAGATCTGGAAGCTGAAGCCAACCGCCCCGATTGAGCACGTCCCCTGCGTCGTTCGGTCCGGTTAGCGCAGTCCAACAAGCACTGGGTCCAGCGTGTCACAAACCGAACGCCTCAATGTCGTATTCTGCTGGCACATGCACCAGCCGGAGTATCGTGATCTGCTTAGCGGCCACTTTCACCAGCCGTGGACCTATTTGCACGCGATTAAGGACTACAGCGATATGGCGGCGCATCTGGAGGCCTATCCGGACATCCGTGCGGTGCTCAATTTCGCGCCTATCCTGCTGGAGGGGATTGCGGACTACCGGGTCCAGCTGGATGCACACCTTCGCGAGCAGCGCCCATTGAGCGATCCGCTGTTGGCGGCATTAACCCAGGGTTCAATACCCCGTGACGCCGATTCGAGGTTGAAACTCGCGCAGTGGTGTCTGCGCGCCAATGAAGACCGCGTCATCAATCGCTTTGCTCCGTATCGCGAACTGGTCGATATCATCCAGTCTCGCGAATCGTCGTATGTGGAATACCTGAACGACCAGTACTTTCATGACCTTGTGGTGTGGTACCACTTGGCCTGGCTGGGCGAGATGGCCCGGCGCCGGGACCCGACAGTGAAGCGCTTGCTCGAAAAGTCCCGGGGTTACAGCGTGGAGGATCGGCGCCAATTGATCGAGGTACTGGGCGACGCGATGCGGAATCTGGTGCCCCGTTACCGGCGGCTCGCCGACGCGGACCAGATCGAGCTGTCCACTACCCCGTACGCGCACCCGATTATGCCCCTTTTAATCGATTTCGCCGCCGCACGCGAGTCGTTACCGGAAGTGGCGCTGCCGGCGACGCCTTACGTCGGCGGTATAGAGCGTGTGCGCTGGCACCTGGAGACCGGTCTACAGGTGTTCGAGCATACGTTTGGTCGCCGTCCCGCCGGTTGCTGGCCGTCGGAAGGTGGGATGTCCGAACACCTCCTGCCGTTGTTCTCCGAGTACGGATTCAAGTGGACGGCCAGCGGGCAAAGCGTGTTGAGCAACAGCCTGGAATTGTCGGGGATCGAGAAGTGCAACGGTACTTGGCCACACCGCCCCTATCGCCTGGGCGACACATCGCTGGTGGGATTCTTTCGCGACGATGGGTTGTCGGACGCCATTGGATTTACCTATTCCGACTGGCATGGCGAAGACGCCGTAGCCGATCTGGTGCGTCATCTCGAGCAGATCGCTGCGAAGGTAGAGTCTCCCGCGTCGCACGTCGTGTCGATCATCATGGACGGCGAAAATGCCTGGGAACACTATCCGGAAAACGGGGCGTACTTTCTCGACCACCTGTACGAAGCGCTCTCCGATCACCCGCGTCTGGTGACCACGACATACTCGGAGTTGTTGGCGCGCGGCACACAGGCCGATGTCCTGCCGCGCTTGTGTGCGGGCAGCTGGGTCTACGGCACGTTCAGCACCTGGATCGGCGATCCGGACAAGAACCGGGCGTGGGAGATCCTGGCCGCGAGTAAAGAAGCCTTCGACGAAGTCATGAGCAATGCGGAGCTGTCGGCGACAAAGCGCCGGCAGTTGCAGCGGCAACTCGCCGTTTGCGAAGGTTCGGACTGGTTCTGGTGGTTCGGGGACTACAATCCGGTGGAATCGATTGACGATTTCAGCGCGTTGTTTCGCCTCCATATTCGCAATCTCCACGAGATGTTGGACCGGCCGGCGCCGGTGGGACTGGATGTCTCGTTCGGTAGTGGGGGCGACGCCGAACACGGCGGCGCGATGCGGCGCGGAAGCTCCGGATGAAACCGGACTGCGGCGGTTTGGCGCAACGCGAGTTCGGGATACTGTTGCACGTCAGTTCGTTGCCGGGTACCGGATCGATCGGTGACTTCGGCCCACACGCCCATCGGTTCGTCGATTTCCTGAGTGTGTCCGGCGCGCGCTTGTGGCAGACATTACCGCTGGTACCCACGCACATCTGCGGCTCTCCATACCACGGTCGTTCTATCCACGCTGGTAACCCGGGATTCATCAGCCCCGAGCGGTTGTGCGATGACGGTTTCATCTCTGCGCAAAGTCTCGACCGTTACCAGCACCGGGCCAGGGAAGACGGACAGCGATCCGCCCATGCGCAAGTTCTTTCCGAAGCGTATCAAAATCTGCACGATGTTCCGGGTCTCGCCGATGGGATGGCGAAATTCCGGCGCGACAACCACGCTTGGTTGACAGATTACGCGCTTTATCGCGCGGCGGGCGCCGTGTTCGACGATGCACCTTGGTACGAATGGCCGCAACCGCTACGCGATCGGCACGGCGGGGCTTTGGAGGAATTGCACCGACAACACCAAGATACCATCGATCGTGTGATTTTCGAGCAGTATCTGTTCGTACGGCAGTGGCACGAATTGAAGCGCTACGCGAATCGCCGGGGCATACGGATCATGGGGGACATACCGATTTTTCCGGCCCACGATAGCGCCGAGGTGTGGGCGCACCGCCGCTTGTTTCAACTCGATACCCACGGGCGCGCCACCGACGTGGCCGGCGTGCCACCGGATTACTTTTCTCCCACGGGCCAGCACTGGGGGAACCCTTTGTACGACTGGAAGCAGCTCGAGCAGGACGGTTTTCAGTGGTGGATAGACCGAATTCGCCTGCAGCTCACCTACTTCGATCTGCTACGTCTCGACCACTTCCGCGGCTTCGAATCGTACTGGTCGATACCGGCAGGTTCCGCTGATGCCACGCCGGGACACTGGAAGCGGGCGCCGGGATCGCGTCTGCTTCAGGCGCTCGCGACGCAACGGACCAGACTCGTCGCCGAGGACCTCGGTACCATTACTCCAGAAGTCCTCGAACTGCGTTATCGCTTCGGGCTTCCGGGAATGCGGGTTTTACAGTTTGCATTCGACGGCCAGGCGGACAACCTGCATTTACCACACCACCACGAACTGTGTTCGGTGGTGTACACCGGAACCCACGATAACCAGACCACGTTGGGATGGTTTCAGGGCCTGGGTTCGGACCAGCAGCGGCGCGTGTACGGATATCTTGGGATGCCGCAGGAGGATATGCCGTGGGCCCTGACCCGCACGGCAATGGCGTCGGTGTCGAGATTGACCATCATCCCCATGCAGGATGTCATGGGCCTGGATGACCGCGCGCGTATGAATACGCCCGGCACGGACTCCCGAGCGAATTGGTCTTGGCGGTTCGACTGGCGCGACGTTCCGGCGGGGACGGCCGAACGGCTGCGACACCTGGCATCCGTGTACGATCGGTCGGTGGATTGAGGGCGTGTAGACGGTGCTGAGTGGCGTAGTATTGCGATACTTGGTAGGTCAACCGGCGGTAGATTGGGTCTGTGGCTCGAGCGTTGCCTGGGCGCTGATGATCGACACCAGATCGGCGAACCGTTCGCCTTGAATGAGTACGTGATTCTTGAGCAGCGTCTCCGCTTCGCTCTCATTACCGGCCAGGACGGCATCGACAATCGCGCTGTGTTCCGAGAACGACACCCGCATTCTTTGAGGTACGCGCAACTGTAATCGGCGATAAGGTTTGAGTCGGGTATGCAGATGCCGCGCCTGTTCGGCGAGAAACCGATTGTGCGACGCTTCGTAGAGCACCAGGTGGAACTGCTCATTCTCGTAGTAATAGTCGTCCGAGTTGCCGGTTTCGGCGGCCGTCCGGCAGGCGCGTAGTTTTGCCAGGAGGCGGGCCCGCTGATCCGGGACGATACGCCGCGCGCTCAACCGTCCGCACATTCCCTCGAGTTCGGCCATCACCTCGAACATCTCGATAATCTGCGGCAACCCGAGTTTGGCCACAAAGCTACCACGCCGCGGCAGCGTGGTCACAAGCCCGGTCGCCGCCAGTTGGCGCAGCGCTTCACGAACCGGCGTGCGCGACACCGCAAATCGGCGACTCAATCGCACCTCGTCGAGTCGTTCGCCCGGTGCGATACGCCCGTTCACGATGTCGTCCTCCAACGCATCGCGCAGATGCTGCAGCCGGTCCCGCTTGACGGGCATCGACGGGGTTGGGGATCGGTGGTGGGGAGTGGTAGGATCGGCCATTGACTTAATTGTATTCTCAATGAATAATATTGTATACAATCGATTTCGTCCACCATCTTTGACACCACAGGAGAGCACATCCATGAAATCATGCCGTTATGCGGTCGTTTTCGTCATCGGGTCGTTGTTCACGAGCGGTTGGGCGTCGGCCGCGGAGGTCACTCTGAAAGCGTCTCACCAATGGAACAACAAGGACGTGCGCCACCAGATGGTACAGATCGTCGCCGATGAGGTGACCAAAGCCGACGTCGGTCTGAAGGTGCAGATCTACCCCTCTAAGTCACTGTACAAACCCAAAGAACAATGGAGTCCGCTGACCCGTGGACAACTGGCGATCTCAGCATTTCCACTCGCCTATGCCTCTAGCCGCCACCCGGAGTTCGACGCAACATTGATGCCCGGTTTGGTCAAGAATCACGATCACGCCGCCAAGCTGAATGACTCCGAATTCATGAACGACATCAAGAAGATCATCAACGATGCCGGAGTGATCGTACTGTCCGATACGTGGCTTGCGGGCGGGTTCGCGTCGAAGAAAAACTGCATTCTCGACCCTCAAGATATTCAAGGCCAGGTGTCTAGAGCGGCCGGCAAGGCGTTCGAACAGATGCTGGCCGGCGCCGGTGCATCGATTGCCTCGATGCCGTCATCGGAAATCTACACGGCCATGCAGACCGGAGTGTTGGATGCGGCCAACACAAGCTCGGGAAGTTTCGTGTCGTACCGAATCTACGAACAGGTCAAGTGCCTCACCGCGCCCGGCGACCATGCCCTCTGGTTCATGTACGAGCCGATACTGATGTCGAAGCAGGTGTTCGAGGGATTGACGAAAGCGCAGCAAGAGGTGTTGTTGGCCGCCGGGCAGAAAGCCGAAGAGTTCTTCGACGGCGAGGCGCGCAAACTGGATAAGACACTTGAAGACACCTTCAAGAAGGCGGGGGTCGAGGTGGTGACCATGACCGCCGAGCAGGCCGCAAAGTGGCGTGAGATCGCCAAGCAGACCTCGTATACGCAATTCATGAAAAAGGTGCCGAACGGCAAGGCCCTCATCGATAAGGCGCTCGCCGCCCAGTAGACGCGAAATGGATCGCCGCGGCCCCGGCATGTGGCCCGGGCTGCGGCGGCAGCTACCGCAGCGGTTCTTGCACCGGGGAGGTTTTCGTGCACGGTTTCGTCCTGTTCGTCAATCGGCTGTCACGCCTTTGCGGGATGATCGCGGCCGGACTCATCGCGATCTCGATATTGATTGTGTGTCAGATGGTGGTGTTGCGTTACGGGTTTGCGGCGTCCACCACGTGGCAGACCGATGTCGTGACCTTTGGGCTGGTGGGCGCGACCATGATCGGGAGTCCGTTCCTGCTGCACAAGGGGGCGCACGTCGGCGTAGATCTCGTGACCAACATGTTTTCCCGCGCCGTCCAGAAATGGTTTCAACTGATATCCGGAGTTTCGATTTTTCTCGTCGCGGCGGCGCTTGCCTGGACTGGAGGAGCGCTGACGTGGGAAGCGTTCGACGGAAACTGGCTGTCCGAGACGGTGGCGGAAATTCCGCTGTGGACCGCCTACCTCGCAATGCCGGTGGGTTTCGGTCTGCTCGCTCTGCAGGCGGTCGCCGACATGGTGGCGGTACTATGGGGCTTCGAGGACGCATCGCCCGGTGGCTCTGCGGCGCACTGAGCTTGTGCCGCACACGACGGGACGCTAAGACGTGACTCCCATCGTCATCGGTATTCTGATCGGGCTGACCACGCTCTTGTTTTTGGCGTTGGGCGTGCCGGTGGCGTTCACACTGGCGCTGGTCGCCCTGATTTTTCTGCTTACCTTTGAAGGGGCCGGGGTATTCGGGATCCTGGCGGAAACGTTTTTCTCCGGGTTGGCTGAGTTTACCCTGTTGTCTATTCCCATGTTCGTAGTCATGGGCGCGGCGGTCGCGGCCTCGCCGGCCGGTCGGGATCTGTATGAGGCCTTGGACCGCTGGCTCAATCGGGTGCCCGGGGGGTTGATCATCTCCAATATCGGCGCCTGTTCGATATTCGCCGCATTGTCGGGTTCTTCACCGGCCACATGCGCTGCAATCGGCAAGATGGGTATTCCGGAGATGCAGAAGCGCGGTTACCCGGACGGACTGGCTACCGGTGCCATTGCCGCCGGAGGTACGCTCGGAATCTTGATACCGCCGTCGATCACCATGATCGTTTACGGTATTGCGACCGAAACGTCCATCGGCCGGCTGTTCATCGCCGGTCTGCTCCCGGGTCTGATGTTGACGGGGTTGTTCATGGCGTGGTCGCTGTACACCGGTTGGCGCAGCGGTCACAGCCTGTCCGGCCGCAGCGACGTGACCTGGGGACAGCGGTTTGCCGCGTTACCGCGCGTGCTACCGTTTCTGGCGATCATCGCTGGCGTGTTGTGGGCCCTGTATGGGGGCGTGGCGACGCCATCGGAGGCAGCAGGAGTCGGCGCTTTCATGTGCCTGGCTCTGGTGGCGGTAGTCTACCGTATGTGGCAGCCGACCAAGCTCTGGACGATTATCTCGAGCTCGATGACCGAGAGTGTGATGATCCTCATGATCATTGGTGCTTCGGCGCTGTTTTCTTATGCGTTGTCGTCGCTGTTTGTAACGCAGACGATCGCGCAAGCGATTGCCGACGCCGGTCTGAACAAGTGGGTGCTGATGGGTACCATCAACGTGTTCCTTCTGGTGGCGGGATTTTTTCTGCCGCCGGTGGCGGTGATTCTCATGACTGCCCCAATTTTGCTCCCCATTATTACGCAGGCGGGGTTTGACCCGTACTGGTTCGCGGTCGTGTTCACTATCAATATGGAGATTGGTTTGATCACTCCCCCTGTGGGTTTGAACCTCTATGTGATAAACGGAATCGTTCCGGATGTTTCACTGGGTACGATCCTCAAAGGCGCGTTTCCGTTTGTAGTGTGCATGGTAGTGGGGATTATTATTTTGTGTTTGTTTCCCCAGATTGCGACCTGGTTACCGAACTATCTCATGGGGCCGGCCATATGAGCCGCGCGTTTCTACACGATCTGTTGACTTCCATCGGACAGCGAAGTCGGGAACTCGTGCACGCGCGGCCTTTCAGTTTGGCCGAGGAAACCGATGTCGCGGAGTTGGCCGAAGCGTTGCTGTCGCAACGGGGCGAAGCGTCGGGTATGGCGTTGGCGGAACTTTTGTTCGAACGCTACGAGCGGATGACTTCGGCTCAAAAACTGGATTTTTTCAAGCTGTTCACGGAACGTTTCGGCCCCGAGCGGCAACGGCTCACTGCCGCCGTCGCCGAGTACGCGGCGCGGCCAACCGATCAGTCGGCGATGGATCTGCACGATGCGGCGGAACCGCGCCGCCAGGAACTCATCCGTCGCCTGAATAGGGCGGCCGGGGGAACACCGGCATTGGTTGCCATGCGGGAGGATCTCCTCGCTCTGTTACCGCGTAACGCGGAGCTCGCGGTGGTGGATCACGATTTCCATCATCTTTTCAGTTCCTGGTTTAACCGCGGCTTCCTGGTACTGCGCAGAATCGACTGGGATACACCTGCCTCGGTGCTGGAGAAGGTCATTCAGCACGAGGCGGTCCATGAGATCCGAAACTGGGACGACCTGCGGCGTCGAATCGAACCGCCGGACCGCCGCTGTTACGCGTTTTTCCACCCGGCGCTCGCGAACGAACCGTTGATTTTCGTGGAGGTCGCGCTGGAACCGTCGATTCCGCGGGCGGTAGCGCCCCTGCTCGCACAAGCGCGACACACGGTGCGGTCCGGAGATATGAGGGCGGCCGTGTTTTATTCGATTTCCAACTGCCAACGCGGTCTACGCGGGGTGTCCTTCGGCAGTTTTCTGATCAAGCAGGTCGTTCAGGAGTTGGTCCATGATCTGCCCCAGCTCAAGACTTTTGTCACGTTATCGCCGGTTCCCGGCTTTACACGCTGGCTGGATGCGCTCTGCCGGGACGGCTCGGACCGGGAGCGAGATGTCGCCCGGTGGGCGACCGATCTATTGACGCGTCCGAACTGGCATCGGCACGAGTCAATCCGGGCGAGACTCAAGGAAAAGCTGTTACCGATGGCGGCGACGTACTTTCTGCACGCGCGCCAGGAGACGGGTATGCCGGTCGATGCGGTGGCGCGCTTCCATCTCGGAAACGGTGCGCGGCTGGAACACATCAACTGGCTGGGAGACCAATCGCCCGCGGGAATCGAGCGTTCGGCGGGATTGATGGTCAACTATCTGTATAGCTTGACTGACATCGAAAAAAACCACGAGGCTTTCGCAAATAGAGGCCGAATCGCCGCAACCCACGAGATCCGCAAGTTGGCGAAAAAGTGGCGACAAGAGTATTCGGCCGCGACGGGAAAGTAATACCGGGAGCGAAGTATGGAACGTACGGGACCACTTGACGGATTGATGGTGATCGATTTGAGTCGCGTGCTTGCCGGTCCGTACGCTACCATGGTGCTCGCCGATCTTGGGGCGCGGGTAATCAAGGTCGAAGTCCCCGAAATCGGGGACGATGCCCGCCACTTCGGGCCCTTCATTAACCGCAAGTCCGCCTACTTTTCATCCTTGAACCGCGGCAAGGAAAGCATCGCCCTGAACCTGAAGGACAAAGAGGAACGGCGGGTCTTCGAGCAGTTAGTGCGCCGTGCGGATGTACTGGTCGAGAACTTCCGCCCCGGCACCATGGACAAGCTCGGCTACGGGTGGGAAGTCTTGCGGGCCTTCAACCGGCGCCTGATCTATGCCGCGCTGTCGGGTTTTGGCCACACCGGGCCTTATCGGGGACGCCCCGCTTACGATATGGTGGTGCAGGGCATGGGTGGGATCATGAGCGTCACCGGGCAGGAGGGGGGCGATACGCCCACCCGGGTGGGTACGTCGGTGGGCGATATCACCGCTGGCCTATTCGGGGCGACCGGCATATTGGCGGCGCTGCATGACCGCGAGCGTACCGGTGTGGGTATGATGGTCGATGTCGGTATGCTCGATTGCCAGGTGGCGATTCTGGAGAACGCGGTATCACGGTATCTGGCCGAGGGCGAGATTCCCAAGCCGTTGGGTGCGCGCCATCCCTCCATCACCCCGTTCGAGGCGTTCAGGACGCGCGACGACTACGTGATCGTTGCCGCGGGCAACAACGCTCTTTTCGAGAAGTTGTGCCGCGCGTTGCAGCGCGATGACCTGTTGCAGGTTCCCGAATTTACGAGCAATGACAAGCGCACGCGCAACCATGCGCGTCTAAAAGAGGAACTCGAGAGAACGCTGCGGGAAAAACCGGCGGCCGAATGGTTAGCGATAATCGCCAATGCGGGTGTGCCTTGCGGTCCGATCAACAACATCGAACAGGTCGTCAATGACGAACACATCGCGGCGCGCAACATGATTATTCATGCGCGGGACCCCGGAGGCGGCGATATGAGGATGGCCGGCAATCCGATTAAGCTCTCCGCCTACGACGATCCCAAGGAGCGTAGACCCGCGCCCGATTTGGATGCAGACCGAAAGCAGATTCTCGACTCTTTGTCGCAGACCCCCGCAGGCACGCGCGATTAGTCGCTCGAATCCGGGAAAATCGGCGGCAATCGGTATCCCGGCTCGCGGAATCCACGGCGTTCCCATCTTGGGCTATCATTCCTAGTTTGACCGATATCCCCGGTGCCGTCGTCACAGGCGGTTTCCCCCAGGCCGTTGGGCGGCCTGAAGAAGCTCGGCCGGGGAATCGGGGTCCGTTGCCGGAATATCGACGCGGACCTCTCGACGCTAACTAGAAAGATAATCGTGTACAGACTTCTGCGGAATTTTACGCTCATCTCGGGTGCTTGTTTCGTGGTCGCAATCGTGGCGACCTACTACCTCAACTACCGGATGGAGCAGAACGAGCATCTCTATTATGGCGAATCTAGAAATATTGCGTTTCTGAATATCCTCCGTAACTCGTTGTCGAACAGATACGAGCGGCTGCTGAAGCCGAACCGGTTGGGGGAGGCGGCGCGAAGCGCGCAAGTGGAGGCGCTACGCCGCGAAACGCAGCATCAAATTTCCGGAACCGAGATTACCAAGCTCAAACTTTTCGATGGTGAAGGCAGACTGATCTTCTCCACCGAACGTGAAGAACCGCAGAGCCATGAGTTTGTCTCCCCGCGCGTGCGCCGGGCTCTGGATGGAGAGATTGTCAGTGTATTGGTGTCGGGCGAGCGTCGTGCGGCATCCGATCACCCGGCGAAAAACGTTCTCGAGACTTACACGCCGCTGCGGGCCGGGAGTTCGAGTATTCCAATAGGAGTCATCGAAGTCTACAGCGATATCAGCCGCGACCTCGCGTTGATGCGTCACGAAAGTCTTGTGGTCGGCCTGACGCAAGGGCTCGTGTTCGTCGCATTGTACTTCGCATTGTTTTTCGTCGTACGCCATGCCGACCGAATTATTCATGAGCAACACGGTCGGAATACGCGGTATTTGGCAGAGTTGCGTAGTGCGAAGGAGGAGGCGGAGTCGGGTGCGCGGGCAAAAACGGAATTTCTCGCCAACATGAGTCATGAAATACGGACCCCAATGAATGCAGTCATCGGGTACACCGATCTGTTGAAACGGAGTCGGCTCGACCCAGCACAGGACAAGTACGTAACGACCATTGCCGAGAGCGGTGAGGGACTCCTCGCGCTCATCGATGAGATCATGCACCTGTCGAAGATCGAATCCGGTGAATTGCATTTCGAGAATGCCGAGTTCGACATTCTCGACGTTGTCGATGGTGTCCGGGACTTGCTGGCCAACGAAGCGGCTTCGAAAGGGTTGCTGCTGTGCGGCGAATACGAAGTCGGCGAAAGCCGGGTGCGGGGCGATGCCGACCGGGTGAGGCAGGTGTTGATCAACCTAGTCAGTAACGCCATCAAGTTCACCGACCGGGGAGAGATCACGATACGGGTGGATGAGGTCACACAACGGGCGCGTGAGAGCCGGCTTCGATTGGCAGTTCGCGATACCGGAGTGGGGATTCCGGCCGCCGACCGGACGCGGTTGTTCCGACCCTTCAGCCAACTGGACGGGTCCGATTCCCGGCCCCACGGCGGTGTAGGTTTGGGATTGGCGATCTCCAAACGTCTAGTCGAGGCGATGGGTGGCGAGATCGGTGTGGAGGGCAATCGCGACGGCGGTTCGACGTTTTGGTTTGAACTGCCGCTGGCCCCGGCGGATCCCATTACCGAAGTCGCGGCCACCACCCAGCCGGGTCCTACCAACGGCCGCCGCCGAAGTGCGCGCCGCAGTCCCGGTGAAAGGCAAAAATTGCGCGTGTTGATCGTCGAAGACAATCCCGTAAATCGCGAGTTGCTCGACGACATGGTCAAGCGTTTGGGTTATCCCTCAAGGACCGTCTCGGACGGGGAAAGCGCTTTGTCTGAACTCGGGAGGAACCACTACGATATCGTCCTTCTCGATTGCCAGATGGCCGGTATGGACGGATACGAGGTCGCCAGGCGCCTGCGCCGGGAAAGCGGGTCTACCAACCCGGCGATCATCGCCGTCACTGCGGACGTGACTGCAGAAGCGCGTCGGCGCTGTCTCGATGCCGGTATGGACGATTACTTGAGCAAACCAGTACTCATCGCGCAACTCGCCGCGACCCTGGAACGCTTAGACGTTGGGGCGTCCGGCGGTGAGGCACAAGCCCGCTGACCCTGTGTAGCGGTATGCGGAATTCGGGTTTCTGTACCGGGCGCGCGCAGACGGGGCACAGATTTGCGGGACCGACTTTCGCTGCGCGTCAGTATTTGTAGTACTGCATATTGAGATAGTGCAGTACGTCGTTGATATCCTCTTGATTCCAGCTGAGCTGGCGATATTTGGACCAACGGACGATGAAGGCCTCGATTTCGGTCAACGATTGCGCTTTGCGGTTTTCTCGTACGTGCACGACACTGTCATGGCATTCGATACAGTGATTCTCGTACAGATGGTAGCCACGCAGATAACTGCTTTGCTGTTGCGCGCGACCGACCCCTGTTCCCAGGAAGCCAAGCACCACCGGTAATAGCACTGGAATAATGAGATTTCTCACAGATCACGCCTAGCAATGAATTGAGTCTCGGCATGTTGTCAGGTATGTGATGTCAATACCTTGACGCGCGTCAGCCATATTCAGCGTTTCGCTAGTGATGGGGGGATTTGCTGGTTCCGGCTCACTTGGGCGGCCGGGTTTGTCGTTCGGCGACAGCGCTTTCAGCCCGCTTCTACAGCTTGTGCCACGCGCTGCAACATTGCGCGAACCTCGGTTCCGAGCTTGGTAATCTCGTCTCGATTCACGAGTCCCAGTACCGCTGCGGGGTCCATGAACGCTACCGTGATGCCGCCATCCTCCTCCTCCCGGATCACCACATTGCAAGGTAGCAGGAGACCGATATCGGGATCCGCAACCAGAGCCTGATTCGCCATGTTGGGATTGCACGCGCCCAATATCTTGTAGGGTCGCTTGTCGATGTCGAGTTTCTTCTTGAGCGTCGCTTTGACGTCGATCTCGGTCAGTACGCCGAACCCTTCCTGGCCCAGTGCGTCGACGGTTCGCGACTCAACTTCTTCGAATGTGCCTCGTGTTGCTACCGAAAACGCGTACATAGTCAACCTCCTGGAAAGAACAGGTGGCCGCGCGGACCACCTGTTCCTGGTTGGTACGATAGAATTGCCGGGCTGCGCAGTGAAATTACTTCGGGGCCGGTATGCCCTTGGCGAAACTCTCGAATAGACTCGAGAAGAAATCCGTACTTCCCGTGTTGGCGCTTCCCGGCGCCGACAATGCGTATTGAGTCGGATCCATCCACGCCATGTAAGTGGCAGGATTGAAAAATCCCATGTACGCGGCCGGATTCATCATCTGCATGTAGCTCACCGGGCTAAAAAAATGCGTGTAAGCCTGGGGCGTCATCCAGTACATGTACGTAGCAGGATCCATGAACGTCGCATAGGACGCCGGGTTGAACCATGCCATCCAGTTGTTGGGATTCATGAACTGCATATAGAACTGCGGAGTCATAAATTGGACATACTGGGCCGGGTTGGTAAAGGCCATGTGCCACAACTCGTGGGTTTGCGGACTCAAGAACGTGGCCCACCCCTGCGGGGTCGCCGGATTGAAGGAGAAAGTCGCGCCGGGTTTGACGCCGGTGTGAAATAGGGTGTCGGTTGACCACCAGTTGGTGATGTCGGTCGCCGCCGGGGCCGCGGTCGCGGCGGCCGGCTGGTCTTCGCCGCGCGCCGTGTGCGCTCCGAGCATCAACATCAAACCCGCAGCGGCGACAAGACTTGTGAGTTTGCGCATAACGTGTACCTCTTTTTTCAGTGTGATCGGTTCGCGCCACCGTCGGTGTCGGACCGGCGCGGCGGGTCCCGGTGCATCCGTGAACAGCCAAGTCGAGTATATTAGAATATTAAATAAATATAATATACCAGTGGGGATATATGCGCGACGCGTTGGCCTCAGGCCTAGACCCCGCTCTATAGCGTCGGTTCAGGCCGGCACCGGGGCGGCAATTCGTATCGTGCTCAAAGTACGCGGGCGCACCGACGTGCATTCGGACTCACGGTTTAAGGGGTGACAACGGCTGAGCGGTTCTAACCGGTCTATTGGGTTCGCGGCTACTCCGACGCGACCGGGGGCCGGGCTTAGAGAAAGACCCGGGTGACCAGCGTGGAGACGAGTGCCACGGCGATCGCCGAAAGCAGGATCAAACCCAGCGTCAGTACCAAATTTCCATGCTTATGCATCGCTACGCCGCCCCCAACGGTGCTCCCAACCCCCTTATAAAAGCGTTGTCGGTACCGGTAAAGCAAAATAAACTGATCTTTTCGATCACTCTTGCTAATCGATCGGCGGAGACCCTCTCGATTGGACATAGAACTGCTCAAGACCTTCATCGAGGTGTCCAAGACCCGCCACTTCGGTAAGGCGGCCACCAATCTGTTCATTACTCAGTCCGCAGTCAGCGCGCGTATCAAGTTGCTGGAGAACACGGTGGGGGTACCGTTGTTCGACCGGATTCGCAATAACATACAGCTCACTCCCGCCGGACGCAGGCTCGCGCTGTACGCGGAAAGTATCGTCCATCTGTGGAATCGCGCCCGGCAGCAGGTGGCGGTGCGGGACGACGTAGAGGTTTTCTTAAGTGTCGGTGGGGTGCCCGCTTTGTGGGACGTTTTCCTCGAGCGCTGGCTCGCCCGCCTGTGTCGCGCGGACGGGCGCATGGTGCTGCATGCCGATGCGTACGAGGCCGAAACCCAGTTGCGGTTGCTGCGCGACGGGAACCTCGATCTCGGGTTCATGTTCGAGGTTCCCAATACGGAGGGATTGACCACGCATGAAGTGGCCCGAATCCCGTTGGTAATGGTCTCATCCGACCGCACCGCGACGGTGGAGTCCGCGCTGGGAGACGGCTACATCCTAGTGGACTGGGGCACGCGGTTCATGTCTTTTCATGCACGCCATTTCTCCGAGATGACGCCGGCCGCGGTGCGCGTGGGTCCGGGACGCATTGCGCATGCACTGCTGCGTCGGCGTGGTGGTGCCGCATATCTGGCGGCGCCGGTGGTAGCCGACGACTTGGGGTGCGGTCGACTGTTTACCGTCGCCGGTGCACCGACTCTGGAGAGAGAGGCGTACGCCGCCTATCGAGAGGGCAATGATCGACGCAACGACATCGAAAATGCGATTCGCCTCGCCAAGTCGCAGCCTGGCACCGATTAGGCGGTAGGTATCACGAGTAGTGCATATCGAATCTGCTAGGGAGAAAATGATATAGTGCAGCCGTGATAAGTACTCTATATCAGTACTGTGGCTGAAGCGACGACGTTGATGGCGGCGCTGAAAGCCGCACTCAAACAGCGTGGCTACCGCTATACCGACGTGGCGCGCGAGTTGCGGCTCTCGGAGTCCAGCGTCAAGCGTTTGTTTGCCGGCGGTAGTCTCAGCGTCAAGCGATTGCAGATGATCTGCGACTGGGCGGGTATCGACTGGTCGGAACTCGGTGAGCTGCTGGAGCGCAGCCGCCGCGACGTTCAGCAGCTCGACGAAGAGCAGGAAGCGATCCTGGTCAGAGACACCAAGCTGCTGATGGTGGCGTTCTTACTACTCAATCACTGGACGTTTGAAGAGATTGTCCGTGAATACGACATCACGGAGTTGGAAGGGGTAAGACTGCTGGCGAAGCTCGATCGCCTGAAGATCATCGATCTGTTGCCTGAAAATCGGGTGCGAATGCGATTGGCCCGTAATTTTACCTGGCGTCGCAACGGCCCGATTCAGCGCTTCTTCGAACGCCAGATCCAATCGCAGTTCTTCAAGTCGCGGTTCGACGGTCCCGGCGAACTCCGCATGGTGTTGAACGGAATGTTATCGAGTACATCCGTCGAACTTCTACAACGCCGGTTGAACCGATTCGCGGCCGAGTTCGAAAATCTGGTTCGCGAGGACCGAAAGTTGGATCTGGACCTGCGCAGCGGGGTGAGTTGCATCGTCGCGTTACGGCCGTGGGCTCCCGATGTCTTCGAACGCTGGCGGCGTGGTACCGGTAGGAATAAGGACACCTAGGTCGGCTGCGGGGTGCGCCGTGTGAGGGCTCCGCAGGTAGCCAGCACCGTGCATCGCCGATAAGGTATCCACGTCGAATCGATGCTATTGTGGCGGAGCGTTTCGATATCCGTCTTTACGCGTTAATCTTTGATTAATCTTCCCGATCTATACTGCCGAATTTCAAATGTTCCTCACGTCATCGGAAGCGAGCACGATGCCTATTTCTCCCCCTCAAAGGAAATTCTCGGCGGATGCGGGGCTGCGGATCATGCACCTGACCACCATGAATCGCATCCGCAGTGGCGGACCCATGCAACTGCAACGTCTCGCCGTCGAACAGGCGCTCAGGGGACACCGTGTTGTGGCGGTCTTCGGCAACAACCCGCGGTTTCGAGACGATTTCATCGAGCTCACGATGCACGGTGTCGACGTGCGGTTTCTGAATTTCGACGGTTTCCGGCCCACCCGCGCCACCTGTCGCGCGATTCTGGCGCTGCGCCGACTGGTGCGCGCCGAACCGTTCGATGTGGTCCACGTACACCAGGGTCCGGCGCTGGATCTGCTGCTTTGTGCCACAGTCGGTATCGGTATTCCGATTGTGGCGAATCGCGGTATGTCGGCCCCACTGTCGTGGCGTAACGCGTTCAAGTACCGCATGAGTCGGGTATCGCGAATCGTTGCGGTGGCCGAAAACGTCAAGGAGGTGCTGGTCACGAGCGGCGCTATCGATCCCGGCAAGATCGACGTCGTGTACGGGAGCGTGGATACGGATGTGTTCCGTCCCGGCGTGCGGTCCTCGCTGCGTCGCGAGCTCGGGATCTCCCGAAGGCAACGCGTCGTGGGGACGCTCGGCAGTCTCGGCTCTCGGAAAGGAATTCCCGAGTTGCTGGAGGCGTTTGCAGGGCTACGCTGCGAGTATGCGGATACGGTTCTGGTAGTGGTTGGCGCCAGTGACGCGGAAATGGCGCGGCGCAATTACGTCATCCCAAGGTCTATCAGGCCCTTCGTTTACCTAGTACCGTTTCGCCCCGACGCACCCAATTGCCTTGCTGCATTCGACGTATTCGTATTCTCCGGTACCCGTAACGAAGGCTTGACGGGTGCCGTGCGGGAAGCAGCGGCGATGGCGTTGCCGATTGTGACGACTGAAGTGGGCGGCAACCGGGAATTGATTCGGCATGGCAAGGAAGGGTGGGTGGTACCGACGGAGGACAGCGATGCTTTGTGCCGTGGTATCGCGCACTTGTTCAGATGCCCCGATCTCGCGCGGCGACTGGGCGCGTGCGCCCGCGAAGCCGTACGCGCGAAAATGACTGATGACAATCGCTGTGACGCGATCATACGCATCTACCGCGAGGTTATCGGTGCACGACCGAGTTCGCCCCTGGCTTTCGGCGGATTCGACTCGCTCAACCCCGAGAGCTGAGTGCTTTCGGCGCAGCACGCGCCATACGTAGACCCGTTCGCACCTTAATCGTAACTTAATTTTCGCCTTGTAAAGTCCCCGGGCAATGAAATCCATGGGATTGCGAAGATGCCCGGAAACGGCACGCTGACGGCGCACGGTCCGTGCGCGGAATCTTCATTGTTGACCGAGATACCTCGTGCGCACCCGCGCCGGCTGGAGGTCGAACGCACGATCCGAAGACGATTCCGGTCGACACACGGCGCACGGGTGTCCCGATTTCTGCCTCACTTGTTGATCCTCGAAGGTCATCACGGGCGTGTGACGGGCACCGCGGGGTATCGAATTGCGGCGGACGAGGAACTGTTTGTCGAGGTATACGTGGATGCCCCGATCGAAGTGCTGCTGGAGCGGCGCTTGGGTCTTCGTCCGCCACGCGCGTCGATAGTGGAGGTCGGTAACCTGACCTCGGTATCGAGCGATGGCGCGCGGGAGCTGATCCGCGCGATCGCCTTTCACCTGCATCGGTGCGACTTCCAGTGGGCTGTTTTCACCGCCACATCAATGTTGCTGAATACGTTGCGGAAACTCGATCTGTTGCCGTACGGGCTGGCCGCCGCCGATCCCGCACGGCTCGGTCGCGAAGCCCGGGAGTGGGGCCGCTACTATCATCTGTCCCCACAAGTGGTCGCCGGCTCGCTGAAACTGGCCTGTCAGCGATTGTCCGGCCGGCCGATATATTCCCCATGCCCTTGAACGAGCTGTTGACCGATGGCGGCACGGCGACGGTCGGTGACGGTCGTCAGGTTTACACCCGGCAGGAACTGCTCGATGCGGCGTGCGTTTTGGGTGAGCAACTTAAAGAGCGGGGTGCGACGGTGATCGGATTGCGTATCGATAACGGTCCCGGATGGGTGATGGCGGATTTGGCGGCGGCCCGGTCGGGCATCCCGATCGTACCAATCCCCTATTTTTTCAGTGCTGCACAAACCGCACATGCGCTGGCTGCCGCCGGTGTCGATGTCCTTATTGACGATACATCCGTAGGGTATTCAGAGCTGGGTTTTATGGAGACGACGCCGTTGTCGGCGCTGGCGGCGCGAGTCTGGCGCCGCGATGGCAATCGGACGATGTTGCCGGGCGGAACCGCGAAGATCAGTTTTACTTCCGGAACGACAGGGAAACCGAAGGGCGTCTGCCTGTCCGTGGAGAACCAAATTCGCGCCGCGCGAGCCGTGATCACCGCGACCCGGGAACTGGAACTGAAACGACACCTGTGCCTGTTACCGTTACCGATACTGCTCGAAAACGTGGCAGGCGTTTACGCCGTGATGTTATCGGGTGCGCAGTGCTTGGTTCCACCGCTCGCGGAAGTCGGTGTGTACGGTTCGTCGCAATTCGACGGCGACGCCGCGCTACGCGCGGTGAATCGCCTGGGGGTGCACAGCATCATTCTGCATCCCCAGATGTTGGCGCTCCTGCTCGAGGCCGTGGAGCAGAGTGGCAAGTTGCCCGGCAGTCTGCGTTTCGTTGCAGTAGGCGGCGGCCGGGTCGCCGGTGCGCTGTTGGCGCGCAGCCGGCGTATCGGGCTACCCGTATTTGAGGGGTACGGTCTGACGGAGTGCGCATCCGTGGTGGCCATGAACACGACGATCGCGCAGCGCCCGGGAAGCGTCGGGAAACTGCTCGATCACGTCGATCTCGAGGTGGCGGCGGACGGCGAGTTGGTGATCCGCGGAAACCGGTTTCTCGGTTACCTCGGCAGCGGGCCGGACGCGGGGGGCGCGTGCTGTTCCGGCGACCTGGGGTACACCGACGATGAGGGGTTCCTCTACGTGACGGGACGCAAGAGCGACCGGCTAGTGACGGCATTCGGCCGCAACCTGTCGCCGGAATGGCCGGAGGCCGAACTGACCAGCGAGGCGTGCATCGCCCAAGCGGCGGTGTTTGGTGAGGCACGCCCATACTGTGTGGCGATACTGGTACCCAAGTCACCGCGCACTACCGACGAGGCCATGCGGCGGGCATTGGCGGCGGCCAACGATCGTCTGCCGGACTACGCGCGCATCAGGTTGTTCATCCGCGCCGATGAGCCTTTCACCTGCGAAAACGCGATGCTTACTGGCAACGGGCGCATCCGACGTCGGACTATCCAGGCTGCCTTTGGGGGCCGGATCGATTCCCTTTATGACACACCACTGAGGTCCGTGCATTGAGATTTTTCGATCGACTCAAGATACGCACTTGTGAAGAGCGTGCTTACTTGCTGCAGTCGCCCTCCATTGTCGGCTGTTTGGAGGGGCGGGTCACACACAACCAATATGTCGCGTTTCTTACCGAGGCGTATCACCATGTGAAACATACTGTGCCATTGCTGATGGCGGCCGGAGCACGCATTCCGCACGATCAGGAGTGGCTCCGTACGGCGATCGCCCGATACATCGAGGAGGAAACCGGTCATCAGGAGTGGATACTGAACGATATCGAGGCGTGTGGCGGCGATCGCCGAGACGTATGCCGCAGCCATCCGGGCCTGGCCACTGAACTCATGGTGGCTTACGCATACGACACGGTAATGCGTCGAGATCCGGTGGGTTTATTCGGTATGGTGTACGTGCTTGAAGGTACCAGCGTTCATCTCGCCACGCGTGCGGCCCATATCATTCGTGCCCGGTTGAAACTGCCCGTGCAGGCGTTCAGTTACTTGCTGTCGCACGGCAGTCTCGACCAGGGCCACATGGGTTATCTAGAGAAGCTCGTGAATCGTATTGATGATCAGGGAAACTGCGAGTCCATCGTTCATACGGCGAAGGTCATTTATCGGTTGTACGGAGATCTGTTTCGAAGTTTGCCGGAGTTTGACTCACCGCGGGCCGTGCGCCTGGCATGACCGGTATGCAACGCAAGAAACTTTGCGATGTCCGCGCGTTAATCACCGGTGCCACGGGCGGAATCGGTACGGCGATCGCCGAAATGCTGGTACTGCACGGCGCCAAACTTGTCCTCGTCGGCCGGGACTCACAGAGATTACAGAACTTGAGCGCACGCTTGGATCCGGACAGATGGTGGGTAACCCCGTTGACGGCGGACGTATCCACTGCTGCCGGGCGCGACACGATAAGGCGAATTTCCGATCAACGAGACGTCAATCTGTTAATCAACAATGCCGGAGTGGTCGAATTCAGAGCTCTCGATAGGCAGAGCGTGCGTGCCATAGAACGGCAGATTCAGGTCGACCTGCTGGCGCCGATACTCCTCGCGCACCACCTGCTGCCGATCCTCCGCCGCCAACCGGAGGCCCAAATCCTCAACATCGGCTCCACATTCGGTAGCCTCGGTTTTGCCGGATTCGCTCCGTACTGCGCGAGCAAGTTCGGACTGCGAGGGTTCAGCGAAGCGTTACGCCGTGAATTGGCCGATACCCGCATCATCGTCAGTTACTTGGCGCCACGTGCAACGAGCACCAAATTCAATTCGGTGTCGGTGATGGCGATGAATGAGGAATTGGGCACGACCATGGACGATCCCGATCGCGTCGCCCTTGCGGCAAGGCGGGTCATTGAAGATCGTGAGAGTGAACGCTTCGTTGGCCGCCCCGAGCATCTGTTCGTGAGAATCAATGCCGTTTTGCCGCGCGTGGTCGACAGAGTTCTGCGCGGCAAACTGCCACGCATCCGGCGTCACACCGAGCAAACCCCTTAATCCCGACGAGGAGGCGCAATGTATGTCAAGCACTGGATCGCGGCGGTACTGATGTTGCTGGCCGGTTTCACGATCGCCCGTGGTGAAATCGACCCGGTGAGCGATTTGCAGGGCCGATGGGCCGAAGTCAATTACCGGACTCCGGAAAAAGATCGCGCCGACGGTTTCGCGCGACTGGTAGAGGATGCGGACCGGGCCCTGCGCGCGCAGCCTAACAATCCCGAGCTGCTGATCTGGCAGGGTATCGTGTTGGCCAGTTACGCGTCAGCCAAAGGTGGGCTCAAGGCGCTGTCGCTGGTGAAGCGGGCCAAGTCTGTGCTCGAGAAGGCCATAGCGATCGACGATACTGCACTGGATGGGTCGGCTTACACCACTCTTGGATCAATCTACTATCAAGTTCCCGGTTGGCCGCTGGGATTCGGCAACGACGATCAGGCACACAAGTATCTGCAAAAGGCGCTGGAACTCAACCCGTACGGAATCGACCCAAATTTCTGGTACGCTTCGTTCCTGGTCGATCAGCACAGGTATCAGGAGGCGTTGGATTTTTTGCAAAGAGCACAGGCAGCGCCTCCGCGCCCGGGCCGCGAACTCGCCGACCAGGGCCGACGCCGTGAGATCGAACAACTGATGATTGAAGTGCGCGACAAGCTGCACATCTGAACGGTGCGTATTCTACTGGTTGAAGACGATGAGCTCCTGGGTGATGGCGTCGAAACAGCGCTCGCGCGCGAGGGCATTACCGTGGACTGGCTGCGGGATGGGTCTGCTGCGCTGCATGCACTCCGGAGTGAGGAGTTCGAAGTCGTTCTCCTGGATTTGGGATTACCGGGTGAGGACGGATTGGAGGTACTGCGTCACGCCCGAAAAGAGGGTGTGTGCACACCGATACTCATACTCACGGCGAGAGATACCGTCCACGATCGTGTTGCGGGTCTCGATCTCGGAGCCGATGATTACCTCGTCAAACCGTTCGATATTGAAGAGTTGAAGGCCCGGATTCGTGCACTGCGACGCCGCTCGGTGGGTCGATCGGTGCCCGATTTGATTCACAGTGATCTGTGCATGGATCCGTCCTCGCAGACTGTCTCGCTCCGCGGCCGGCCGGTAGAATTACATCGGCGCGAATACATGTTGCTTAAAGCGCTACTGGAACGTATGGGGCGCGTCGTGAGTAGAGAACAACTCGAACAGGCAGTTTACGGGTGGAATGAAGACGTGGGTAGTAACACAGTGGACGTACACATCCATCACCTACGCCGCAAATTGTATCCCGAGCTCATCCGAACCGTGCGCGGTATGGGGTATACGATAGATCCGCCTGAGTGATTTCAATACGCCAACAACTGGTTGTCGGTTTCACGGTCGTTCTGATCACGGTCCTGGCGGCGTCCGGGATCGCCGCGTACTACGAGAGCCGCCACGAAGTCGAGGAGCTGTTCGACGCTGAGCTCGCCACGTCTGCGCGCGTTTTGCAAAGTCTGATCGATCCGGAGCTGATGCCCGACCCGCGAGGCGGCCCCGTGGTTTTTGAGACGTTTCCGGAAATGGTAGCCCACGAGGAAGGTGTGGGGCACGCGGAGGGGGAAGAAGCGCAGCCGCTCGGGCACAAGTACGAGAAGAAGCTAGCGCTGCAGGTGTGGGATTCCGAAGCTCGTTTATTGGCGCGCTCGCAAACCGCTCCAACGAGTGCACTGGCGCCCCTAATACGCGGCTATTCTACGCAGCAGTTCGGTGGTTACCAGTGGCGGGTGTTTTCTTTGTACGGTAACGCGCGTTGGTACCAGGTGGCTGAGCGGGGTGACATCCGCGACGAATTGTCTCGGGAGATCGCGTTGCACACCATACTACCGCTGCTGATCGCGGTCCCGGTGACGATAGTTCTGCTACTGATCGTTATCCGGCGCAGTCTGAAACCGTTGGATGCGCTGGCGGCTGATGTCGGGACACGGGAAGCTCATCATCTGTCTCCGGTAGCGTTGCGCAGCCTGCCGAGGGAGTTGCAGACGGTGGTCGACGCGGTAAATGGTTTGTTCGGGCGTCTGTCCGCGGCGTTCGAACGGGAACGATTATTCGCCGCGGATGCAGCCCATGAGCTTCGCACGCCGCTGGCGGCTCTGTCCGTGCACGCGCAAAATGCTCAGACTGCACAAAACGAGGACCAGAGAGCGGAATCCATGAGCAAGATGAGCGCCGGTCTGGCACGCACCACTCACGTGGTCGAGCAGCTTCTGGCTTTGAGCCGGGTCGAACCCACGGCCGCAGATGGTCGGTGGGAGAACGTCGACCTCGCCGTGGTAGTTGAGGGTGTTATATCCGAACAAAAGGAATATGCCGCGTCAAAAGACATGACGCTCACCGCTATGCTGACAGAGCGAGCAGTCGTACGTGGGAACCGTATCTTACTTACCCTGCTGGTGGGAAACGTGTTGGATAACGCGTTGCGTTATACCCCGGCGGGTGGAAACGTGGAAGTGCGCGTGGCGCAAGACAGTGATGCCATAGTACTCTCCGTTAGCGACGACGGACCGGGAATTCCACAGGCGCTCCGTTTTCGAGTGTTCGACCGTTTTGTCCGCCTGACCGGTCGTCACGAAGAAGGTTCGGGTTTGGGGCTGTCCATCGTGCGCCGCATTGCCGATCTGCATAAGGCGAGCATCAGCATCAATTCCAACTCCGTAACCGACGAGCGTACCGGGCTGGTGTTTACCGCCCGCTTTACGATTCTTGGTGGTTGGTAGCAGCGCTTTTCGGGATGATTTGATAGTATCCGCGTTGGCGGTGTTTGCGCGGCGGCGGTCCGGTTGGCGTCCGGCTCCTCGTGCATTCGCCGGGAGTTGTGGAAACACGTGTGAGAATATCTCGATGGGACGGACTCTGAAGAAGCGCAAGCTGTTCGGCTTCAATAATCTGACCAAGAGCCTGAGTTTCAATATCTACGATATTAACTACGCGCTGACCACGTCCCAGCGTGGCGACTATATCGAGTATATCAACGAAGAATACAACGCCAAGCGGCTTACCGATATACTACACGAGGTGGCCAGGATAATCGGTGCGAACGTGCTGAATGTCGCCCACCAGGACTATGAACCGCAAGGTGCGAGCGTCACGATGATGATCGCCGAAGAGCAGGTCATACCGCAGGTTTTAGATCGTGAGGCCCCGGGTCCTCTGCCGAACACGGTCGTGGCCCACCTGGACAAGAGCCACATCACCGTGCATACCTACCCCGAAAGCCATCCAGAGCAAGGTATCAGTACGTTTCGGGCGGATATCGATATCTCCACGTGCGGGCGTATTTCTCCATTGCGGGCCTTGAACTTTCTGATTCACAGTTTCGATTCAGACATTGTGACCATGGATTATCGCGTGCGAGGATTTACGCGTGATAGACGGGGGAGAAAGTTTTTCATGGATCACAAGATCAATTCGATTCAAAATTTTTTGTCCCGGGATACGAAGCAGCGATACCAAATGATCGACGTAAACGTCCCGCAAGAAAATATTTTTCATACGAAAATGATGATCAACGACCTGGTCTTGGACAACTATCTGTTCGCCGTGGACGAACGCGATCTAAGCGAAACGGAACACAGGGCTATAGAAGCCAAATTGAAACGAGAGATGCTGGAGATTTTCTACGGACGTAACGTGCATCGAGCGCCGGGCTTTTAGATCCGGGGGTCGATTTCGCGCGTCCTGGGGTGGTTATGCGGACGCTCAGGTTTGCGCTACAGGCACTGACGGCCGGTATCCGCCCCGTTTGCCGCATAACCGGTACACCGAGGGGACGAGGAACAGCGTCACGAGCAGCGAGAAGGACAGTCCCCACACTATGGTGATCGCCAGAGGTTGAAGCAGTTCCGCCCCCTCACCGACGCCGATCGCCAGCGGGGTCATCCCGACTACCGTGGTCAGGGTGGTCATGAGAATCGGCCGCAGCCTCATGCGGGCGGCCTCGACGATCGCCGCCTCGATTTCGCGACCCCGTTCGCGCTCGATCTCTATGTATTCCACGAGCACGATGGCATTGTTGACGACGATCCCCGCAAGCATGATCAAGCCCAGCCACACGGGCATCGATATGGGCAGATCCATCAGAACGATGCCGAGCCCGACGCCGACTGCGGCGAACGGAATGCTGAACAGGATGACAAATGGATTACGGACCGACTCGTATTGCACGGCCATCACGACGAACACCAGAAATATCGCGATACCGAGCAGGGTGCGTGCAGTCCGGGTTCCCGCGCGCAACGCTTCGGCCGCTCCACCGTCGTAAAGCGTATAACCGTCGGGAAGGTCTAAGTCCTGCAACTGTTCGCCGATCGCGCGATCCACCTCTCTCAAGGTCGCCCCATCCATCAGGCTGGCGCTCACTTCGATGATGCGCTGCTGGCGGTCGCGACGTATTTCCGCCGGCGAGTTTACCAGCTCCACGTCGGCGACATCGCCCAGATACACGGTCGGGCGTCCCGGGATGGGGGCATATAACATGATCGATTCGAAATCGCGCAAGGTATTCATCCGGTTTCGGGGCAGGCGTACCCGCACGTCGAACTGACGGTCGTTCTGGATGAAATCCGTGGCCACGATACCCTGCAGCGAAATCCGCACCGCCTGGCCCACGGCGTCGATGTCCAGTCCCAAACCCGCCGCGCGTTCACGGTCGACATTGACCGACAGCTCCTGGGCGATGTCCTCCGAGGAATGCTGGAGGTTGGTAAGCCCCGGCACCGCGCGGAGTCGGGTTAAGATCTCGTCGCCGAGATCCGCCAGCGTATTCAGGTCCGGTCCTTGAATGCGCAAGCTGATGTCGTCGTCTCCGCGGCTGATGCGGATTCCACGGATTCCGACGGTGCGTAATCGGATCTTGACGCCGGCGAGCTGCAGCGCGGCGAGCTCGCGACGTATCTGCGCGATCCATTCTGCGCTGCTCACCGCGCGCGCCGCCAACGGTACCAACTGCACTTTGAGGCGGCTACGGTTGCTGCGTTCGTATTCGGAGCGGCCAAACACGTAACCCCCGATCTGCGAGAATACCGTTTCGACCTCCGGGTGCTTGAGGATTACCTTTTCGATGCGCGCCACGGTATCGTCCATACTGTCCAGACTGATACCCGAGTCGGCAGTAACGCTCACTGATATGAGTCCGTCGTCGACGCTCGGTAACAACAGTTCCTGATCTGCTTTGAACACCGGGAACACCCAGACGAGCCCAGCGAGAAACGGAACAGGTACCAACCAGCGCACGCGCAACAAGGCGCGAACCAACGACGAATATGCGTTCTGCAGACCATGCATCACCGAATCGACTAGGCGCCGAAGCCAGCCTGAGTCCGACACCGGCACGCGCACACCCAACGCCGGAACCACCGTGAGCGCGACCGCGAGCGAGGCGACGATCGCCGCGGAAATGGTGGCGATCAATTCTCTAAACAACAACCCCACCAGACCACCGATGAAAAGAAATGGTAGCACCGCGGCGAGGTTCGTCGACGTCGATGCGACGATCGCACTGTTGACCTCCGCCGCCGCGTCGGCGGCCGCCGCGTTCGGCGACTTCCCCAGGCGTTGGTGTCGGTAGATGTTCTCCAACATCACGATCGTGTTGTCGACCAGCATCCCAACACCCAACGCCAAACCGCCGAGAGTCATGATGTTCAGGGTCAGATCCCCCGCGGCAAGCAGGATCAGAGTTACCATTATCGCAACAGGAATGGCGGTCCCGATAATCAGAGTGCGCCGCACGTCGCCGAGAAACAGGAAAACGATCAGCATTGCCAGAAGCGCGCCGCTGGTTGCGGCACCCGCCGCGTTGCGAATCGATCGGCGGATGTAAATGGATTGATCGGAGACTGCGTCGATGCTTACATCTTCCGGTATCAAATTCTGCTTCCGTATCCAATCGAGCTGTCGGATAACTGCGTCCACGACGGATACGGTATTGGCTTGCGGTTGCTTTTGCATGGACACCTTGAGGCCGGGGGCGCCGTTTAAGCGTACGCGCAGGCGTTCATCCGCATGACTATCGACAATATCAGCCACGTCCTGCAGCCGGATCGGGCTGCCCGCGTCCTGCTGGCTGCTGCGCAACGGCAAAGCGGCGATGTCTTTGACGTCGGCGAAACGACCAGTCGTTCGGCCGCCGATCTCCTGCTGCGCCATCCGTAGAGCTCCGCCGGGGACGTCCAGGTTGCCGCGCTGAAGGGCTTGTAACAGATCGTCGTAACCCAGCCCGTGACCGGCAAGCCGATGTGGGTCCGGTTCTACGAGCACCTCGCGTAACGGTGCCCCACCGACTTCCACCGCCGCTACGCCGGGGATATTCAAAAACCAGTTTGCGAAAACATAATCGATCCACAGCCGCAGCTCGACGGCGTCCCGCAAACGACTACTGACCGCGTACTCGGCGACGGGTATTTGGGATGGATCGCGCTTGAATATGATGGGGGGGTCGATAGTGGCCGGCAGAAACCGCTTGGCCCGATCTAGCCGCGTACTGGCGTCACGCAGCGCCACGTCGATATCCTTGCCGTACGAGAACGTGAGGTCTACCTCACTGCGTCCCTCCGAAGTTCGCGACTGTACGCTTACCGCATCCTCGGTAATCGCCAACTGCTCTTCCAGCTGTCGCGTAACGCGGTCCTCCATAATGGCGCTGGCGACTCCGGGATCGACGATCCGCACCCGGATTTCGGGATAAATGATGTGCGGTAGCAGATCCACTTTCAACCGGTCCAGCGAGAACAGGCCCAGTACCAGTACCGCCAGCGCGACCATGACCACTCCAATCGGGTGTCGCACCGACACCGACGCCAAACCTCCGCTCCGGAGTCGTCCGGCAGGCGCGCCTTGTGACTTTAGTGACGGATCATTCTCCATATTGTGGGCGTTTTGCTGTATCGTTGGAGCGGCGTACCGGCGTGACGCCCGTTCCTGGTTTCAAACCGAGAAAACCCTTGCTGACCACACGCTCGCCGACTGTAAGCCCCTCCACGATTTCCACCCGATCGGCGAGACGCCGACCGCTGCGCACACTAACTCGTTCAGTGATCGATTGATCGTTCACGCGATACACGAATTCACCGTCGCGATCCCGCCGCAAAGCGGAGAACGGAATCATCATCCGGTTGAAGGCCTGGATGTCCAAGGCAACGCGGGCGAACTGCCCGGCGCGTGCGCCGTGGGGAATCGGTTTCAGCTCCACCTCCACGCGCCCTTTGCGGGTGCGCGCGTCCAATTCGGGGTGGGTGCGCAACACGCGGCCGGACAAGTGCGTGTCACCGAGCGCATCAATGCGCACGGATACGGAATCGCCGCGAGAAACGTGCGGCAAGACGATCTCCGATACGGAGAGTTCTACGATCAGGGACGAAGGATCGGCGATCGTCAGTACATGAGAATTGCGCTCCACAAAATCGCCCGGTTCGGCGCCGCGGTAGGTCACGACACCTGAGAATGGCGCCGCGACCTGCGTATAACCGAGTCGAGTGCGGAGGATCGTCTCCTCGGCGGCGGCGATCTGTGCGGCGGCTTCACCGCGAATGTATTCGTCTTCGGAGATCAGATTTTGCTTGCGCAGTTGGCTCAAGCGTTGGGCATTACTCTGTGCCTGACGCCGGGTCACGGCCGCCTTGGTCAGCTGAACTTTGAGAAGACGGTCGTCGAGTTTGAGTAAAGTCTGTCCCTGGGCGACCGTATCGCCCTCGTAGTACGGCAGGTTCGTGATTCTTCCTTCCTCTTGGGTGAAAATCCGCACGGTGCGCCGCGCGCGAAGCGAGCCCGTATACACCGAGCTGGTACGGATGGTGTCTCGCACGACCGGGGCCAACTCCACGAGGTGTTTGGCGCCGCCCGCGCGCGCAGCGGGGCGACCGTCAGCAGGCTGGCCACACGCCCCCAGCAATTGCGCGAGCACGAGCCCAATACCTACCCACCACTTCATATCGCTTCGCACCTGGCTCTTACAGCTCGATTTCCTCGCCCGGATCCATGACCAGCACGGTGATATCCGCCCCCGACAACGCCGACTTGAACTGCTCCGGGGTGCCCTTTAGCGGCGGAAACGTGCCGTAGTGCATGGGAACTATGGTGCGAACTTTTAGCAAATTGCGCGCTGCGTAGGCGGCGTGGGCGGGATCCATCGTGAAATGACCACCGATGGGTAACAGCGCGATATCCGGGCGATAGTATTCACCGATGAAAGCCATGTCTGCGAACACGCCCGTGTCTCCCGCATGATACAAGGTATACCCGTTCTCGAGCTCGATGACATATCCGGCCGGTTCTCCGCCGTTGTGGATCGATTCTTTCCCGCTCGCTTCGTCTTTTACGCTTAAGGCTGAACTGTGTTCGGCGTGCACCATGGTTATGGTTACGCCCTCGAACGGGCGGATCGGTCCGCTCTTATTGAAGCGGATCATTTGATTCATCTCCAACCAGCCGACGGAATGAAAAGTGCGGCCCATGTCAGCGTTCAAGGCCACTTTGGCGCCGGTCCGCTGCGCGATTTCCACCGTATCGCCGACGTGATCTCCGTGACCGTGGGTGACCAGAATCAGGTCTACCGGACCCAGTTTTTCGAGGTCCTTATGGGTCTGCGGGGTCTTCGGATTCTTGCTGATGAACGGATCTATCAGTATGGTCCGGCCCCCGGGAGACACGACCTTGAACGCCGATTGTCCGAACCACTGTAAACGCACTTTCTGGTCCGCGTAGGCAGAAGGGGTGGCACCCGGTAGGGCGACTAAGGCGGATAACAAGAACAAGCGGGCGGGTCCGATCATAGTATCTCTCCAGATTCTTGGGCAGGTGTGGGCGAGAGCTTGTTGTAAAGTGTATACGAAAACCCGGCACTAAACTGTTCCCGCGGGTGGAGTTTCCAACCGTGCCGTATCGAATATCGGTACGACGCTTTACAATAAAGGACCTGAGGGGCCCGTCCGCAGCAATGCGGGGGTTGGCTGATTTGGTTCCAGGGGAGGTAAGCAAAGTGATTGAAGAGAACGAGACGCCAAAGGGAGAACTGTCTCTACGGACACTCGCAATGCCGGCGGATGCCAATCCGGCCGGCGATATTTTTGGCGGCTGGCTGCTGGCGCAGATGGACATCGCCGGCGGTATATCCGCAAAGCAGCGCGCCCGCGGCCGGGTTGCAACCGTGGCAATCAACTCCATGACTTTCCACAAGCCGGTCCATATCGGGGATGTGTTGTGCTGCTACACTCAAGTCGAGCGGATCGGGACTTCTTCGATCACCATACGCATACAGGCGTGGGTGGTGAGACAGTACTTTTCCGAAGAACGGATCAAGGTTACCGAGGGCGAGTTTACTTTCGTTGCTATCGATGAAGACCGAAAGCCTCGCCCGGTGCCAAAGGAATGAACCGCCGGTATCCGTATTAGTAGCAGTTCACCGCATGGCGGTGCCGCCTCAAGAAGCGGTTTTTGGAATGTCGAAGGTGATCGTCGTGCCACGCCCCTCTACGCTGCTCGCCACGATTTCACCGCCGTGATGCGCGACGATGCGTTGCGATATCGCCAAACCCAGTCCCGATCCTTTCGGGCGTCCTTGCTGCGGATCATGCACTTGGTGGAACTTCTCGAAAATACGCGGTAGTTCATGCGCGGGAATACCGCTGCCGTTGTCTATGACGTCGAACTTGTAGGCGGAGTCGTCTTCCCGGAGACAAACCTTCACGACCCCCGATCCGGGTTCGGTGAACTTGTTTGCGTTGGATATGAGATTGATGAGCACTTGAATAATCCGGTCTCTGTCGACCGTCGCCTCTGCAGGATGAGCCGGAAGTTCCTGTTCCAACGAAATATTCCGTTCCTTGAAAAGTTGCGAGACTGCGCGCGCGGCATCGGTGACGAGCTCACGCATGTCCAGCGGTTCCATGCGCCAGTCCATACGTCCGGATTCGATGCGCGCGAGATCCAGAACTTCGTTGACGAGCCGCGTCAGGCGTTCGGTTTCCTTGACTACCGTACGGAGAAATTCCTGTCGTTCGTCCGGTTCCAAGTCGGGGTTGTCGTGGAGTATTTCGGATAGCGCACGGATTGATGTTAGTGGAGTTCTGAGTTCATGGCTGACCGTGAATACGAAATCGTCTTTCATTTTGTCGAGTTCCTTCAAACGCTGATTCGCCTCACGAAGTTCTTCGGTCGCCGCTTCCAGCTCGGCAGACTTCTGTTCCAGCCGGTGGCTGTATTCCACAACCTGAGAGGTTTCATCGAGAATCTCCATGACGTTCTCCAGGCTGAGGGCTTCGCCTTTCACGGTCGATGACACCATGACACGCGCCGACGCCGATCCGATCGCACCCGCCAGTTGGCGCTCTACCCGGTTTATCAGAAACGGATCCGCGTGCCGGTCATCGTCGAGCCGTATGGAACGCTCTTGTGCATAGTCGGCGAATATGCGGTTGGCCCGCGCCGCGCCCAGAAATCGGGCGCACAACGCATTCAGTTCCGCGACCGTGGCGGTGCCGCGCCACAGGTCGGCGGTCCCACTGATGGTTTGCCGGTAGACGTCCACGAACATCGTCGCCTGAACGCGCTCGATTGCGCTTTGCCGAGAGAACAGGGAGACACCCACGAGTGCGGCGGTGTTGATGAGCAGACTCCAGAATACTGAATGGGAAATCGTATCGAATCCGTCGAGACCGAACAGCGCGTAAGGGCGTAACAAACCCACACCGAACATCCCGTGTTCGATGAAGTCGGTGGAGAACCAACCGGATTTCGCCAACGCCGGCAACAACAGTGTGTACGCCCAGACCAGGAAACCCGCCGACAGCCCGATTAGTGCGCCGGCGCGGTTAGCGCCCCGCCAGAAAATACCGAACAAAATTGGTGGGCCGAACTGGGCGGCGGCAGCGAAGGACACCAGACCGATCGTCACCAATGCGTACGATTCGCCGATGGTGCGGAAATAGATGTAGCCCATCAGCAGAATCAGAATAATCGCTCCGCGACGTATTGCGAGAAGCAGACCGCTCAGGTCCTGGCGGGAAGTCAGGGCCAGCGACTTGAGCCTTAGGAGCACCGGCATTACTAGATCGTTGCTGACCATTGTAGAGAGCGCGATGGTGGCGACGATCACCATGCCGGTGGCGGCGGACAGTCCGCCCAGGAAAACAAACAAAGCCAAGGACTCCTGTTGTGCGGCGATCGGCAATGCCAGTACGAAGGCGTCGGGGTCTACCGTCCCGTCGGGAAAGCGCAGCAAGCCACCGAACGCGATGGGAAGCACGAAGATGTTGATCGTGAAAAGATACAGAGGAAACAACCAAGCGGCTTTGCGCAAATGGTTCTCGTCGACGTTCTCGACCACGGCTACCTGGAACTGGCGGGGCAAGAACACGATTGCCAGCATCGAAATAAGTGTCAGGAAGAACCAACCCGTGCCGCCGCCGGAGATGCCTTCGAGGGTCATCAGGCGGGCGAGTTCCGGGTTCTGCGCGGCTTGTGAGAAGACGTCCGCCGGACCGGAAAACATCCCGTAGGTTACGAACACACCGACCGCCAGAAACGCGAGCAGCTTGATCAATGACTCGAATGCAATCGCTGCGACCATCCCTTCGTGCCGTTCCGATGCGTCGATGTGTCGAGTGCCGAACAGGATGGTGAATGCCGCCATCATGAGAGCCACGTAGAGTGCGGTATCCGCCAGAATCGGCATCATGGGCCGATCCGTAACCGTGGCCCCCGCGGAAAGCTGCAAGATATCAAAACTGGTCGACACTGCTTTCAGTTGCAACGCGATATAGGGCATGATGCCGACCACTGCGATTATCGATACCAGGCCGCTGAGTAGACTGCTCTTTCCGTATCGAGAACCGATGAAATCCGCGATGCTGGTAATGTGTTGCACCTTTGCGATCCGAACGATCTTGCGCAGGACGAACCAGCCCACCGACATCATCAGTGTCGGACCGAAGTAAATCGGTAGGAAACCGATACCCGAACTGGCCGCGCGGCCCACACTTCCGTAAAAAGTCCAAGCCGTGCAATAAACCGCTATCGACAGAGCGTAGATATAGGGATTGCTGATGATCGAACGTCCGATATCGGCGCGCTTGTCGCCATAATAGGCGATGGCGAACAACAGCCCCAGGTAGATGAAAACCGCTAGTAGAATAACCCAGTCGCGCAGCACAGCGGGCTCAACGTGGGTTGTCACCGTCCGATCCAGGCTGCCGCATGACCCGTCCCACGCACACGATAACCGCGATCCATACGGCAAACAAATACAGGTATAGGACGGGAATACCGAACACTAGATCTGGGTGGCCGAACAACTTCAGGATAGGGTAGTTGAATGCCAGTGCGGCGGCGACCGCGACGGAGATCGACCTTTCGGACCCTATGCGCTCAGAATCCTGCACGAAATTTTACGCCCCTTAATAATGCGCGTAGGTCGATGGTGAAAGCGAAGCGGCGAAAAAATGCCTATTCCGGGCTGAGAAATTCTTCGACCACCGCGACGACGTCCTTTGTCGCAAAGGGTTTGGTTATGTAATTGTCCGCACCCATCGCCAGCCCTTTTTCGCGTTCCACATCGCGCCCTTTTGCGGTCAACATGATCACCCGCGTGTCGCCCCACTCCGGGTTCTCGCGGATGGCCTGACACACTTCATAGCCGTTCATGCCGGGCATGTTGACGTCCAACAGCACCAGATCCGGCCGCTCGCTGGCCACGCGGTCGAGGCCCTGTTTGCCGTCCCCAGCGGTCACGACATCGTACCCGGCTTTCTTCATTAAGAACTCCAGAGATAGAACGATGCTGGGTTCGTCGTCGACGATCAAGATCTTCTTGTTCGTGCCCATGGGTGCGTTCTCCGCTCCGGCGTTGCTGGGTCGGATTATAACCGAACCTCCGGAAGGATGAAGGATACCTATGGTTTCAGGGGCACTGTTCTGCGAAACTAGCCGCTCCTGGAAGTTGAGCAGCACGATGCCGAAATTCGCCGAACACAAAGTATTGCTCGAGGGTGAGGGAATAAAGATTACGACCAAAGGGATCACGACGCCCCACGCGGACTACAGCTTCAAGGACATTAAGTCCGCCGATCAGCGTATCGCCAAACCCTTGTGGGGCCCGGTACTCCTGGCTTTACTCGGTACTCTGATCCTTGCCATCGCGCTGCAGACCGGCTTGTGGCTGGATTTCTTGATATCGGCTTTGCTGCTGGGCTTCGGCTTTTTCTGGTGGTTGAGAGGTACCCGCTATGTTCTGACCCTCAGACTGCTCGATAAAGAGGAAGACGTGTGGTATTCCCGCCGATCCAGGCCGGCGGTAGACGCATTGGAAGCGGTGCGCGAACAGCTGAAAAAGCGGCGGTAACCGTGGCCGTTTTCGTACTCCGGCGGACGCGACCTTGCCGCCTCGCGAATTGTCCGGGGTTGTTCTTGATTTCGGTAGATCCGGCTTAGAACAAGTTTGCCCGGAAACGCAGCGCGGCCTCCATGTCGGAAGCCTGCATCAGTTGACCGAAGGTGTCGATCCCTTTGGCTGCCAAGCGTTCCAGCAAAATGATCAACACGTGGGCGGTGGCCATGGCGTCCCCCAGCGCGCGATGCCGATCTTCGATAGTGATGTGCAGCCGTTCGCAAATGGCTTCGAGGCTTTGATCTTCCGCATCCCCGTCGAGCAGCAGCGACAACAATAACGTGTCCAGCGCCGGATTGTCGAAGCTTACGCTAGCTTGTTTTTCGTTGACTTTCAGAAACTTGACGTCGAACGCAGCGTTATGCGCGACGAGTACCGCGTCGCCCACAAATTCATGAAAGCGCGGCAGCACTTCGCGAATCTTCGGTTGCCCGGCCACTTTGTCGTCGGTGATCCCATGAAAACGAATCGAATCCTTGGGGATGGGCCGTTCCGGATCGACCAGGGTATCGAAAGTCTCTCCGCTCAAGACCCGCCCGCCGGTCACGCGCACCGCCGAGATTTCGATAATTCGGTCCCCCGCGGTAGGCCGCAAACCCGTGGTTTCGGTATCGAACACGACGTAGGTCAGTTCTTTCAACGAGCGCTCCCCGAGTTCTGCGGTGATCGGTTGCGCGTACATGAGATCGAAGTCGTAAAACTCCGGTCGCGGCGGCAGCTGTTCGGCTTCTTCGTCCGGGGTCACGGGCGGTGCCGGAAGCGGTATACGGATGACGGATTTCCCATCGCCCTTGGTCAGGCTCCAAGGTTCGCCGCCGTGGTGTTCCAGAACGTCTCCCGCCGTGATTCCCGAAACCCCGGTGACTGTCTCCGCAAGCCAGTCCCCGAGCGTCGTATCGGATACCGGCGGCCCGACCCAGTGGAATTCGATGAATGACTTGGTGCCGTCCTCACCAGCCTCGATTTCACACTGAGAGATACCCGACCGCTCGTTGACTTTGGCGATCAGATGGGCCATCACTAGCATCAACGAATGGCTCTCCGCCGTGAGCCACCGGTTCTCACCGACTATATCGATGGTGATTCCCAGCGTATCGTGTACGTATCTGGCTACGCACTTGAATAGATCGAACGAATGGACTTCGCTCATGGGCCACGAACCCATGCGACCTGACGCGTAGGTGTTCGCGACGGATTCAAGATGCCTGCTCAAAGTCGTGCTTTGTTCGAGTATGATGTCGTAAAACGCTTTTCGCTGGTTGGCGTCGATATCCTGAAAACCGATCAGGTTTTCAGCCGCCGCCCGTAAACTGGCGATCGGTCCACGCAGGTCTTGGGTGACGGCTCGACGTACCGAGTCACTGCGTTCCAACTCCGTCAATGTCGAGCTAATGTCCTCGGCGGTGAGCACATAGCCGCTTGATTTGCCGGTGCCATCGACCATCAGCGCGATACGCATCTGCAACATCAGTCCCGCGTCGCGGCTTGCGCATACAAACTTCGTACTGAGATTACGCGTCCCGCTTTGCAGCCGGTAGCTCAACCGCTCCAGGGCATGTTTAACGGGTTCTTCCGCAACCACGCCAAACAACGAGCGCCCCAGGCCCAGCGTATTGTGTTTGCGGAACAGGTGGGCGGCCGACTGGTTGTACAGCAATATACGGTGGTCCGGGCTGCACACGATCACGCCCTCGCGAATCAGTTCCAGCAGGATGACCTCCAGCCAACCTTTCTCCTGCTCGATCCGCGCGGTTGCCGAAGCCATGGCGCGCACGGTCTCCCGCCGGGCGCTGCGCAGTTCGTCTACCAGCCCGGAGAGCGCATCGGGCAGGCCGTCCAATTCGTGCAGGTTGGGTACGCGCAAGCCCCGTTCCAATTGTTTGGTCTCGACCAGTGTGTGGATGTCATTGGTCACCGAGACCAGGGGGCGGACGAAGCGATTACGGACAAAGCGCCACACTCCGTAGGCAAATCCGGCAAAGATTACGGTGCTCGCAAAGGCGTACAGCATGATCGGGCCGCGTAGCTGAGCGTCCGCGGAGGCGCCGTAGTCCAGAGCCACCCACACCGCGCCGATCATCAGTAGGGCGACCAGCCCGACGAGGCCCAGGGTGAATGTTCGCCAGCGGTCCCCCACGGTTATCCGAAGACGGCGGTCTGATAGCGCTGCGCGAGGGCCGACTGGATGGTACGTACCGCCGCAAAAGCGTCTTTGAGGTGTTTTCTCTCTATCTGAGAAAGCTCATCGGGATGAACGAAATTGTTCGGCTCGGTTCCGTGACGGATTTGCTGTGCTTGGTGGCGCAGGCGCACGGTGCTGATGAACTCGAATGCATCGATGAGGTTGCCGGCCCCGCTGTGACTCAAGGCGCCCATCTCCTCGGCGGCCTCCAGACGCTCGTAGGTGTTCACGGGAATAATGCCGTTAGCCAAGGCGTGGACCCGTGCGACATTCGTGATGGGCACCACGCCGCTCAGTTTCAAATCCAGTGTATGGTCATGCTCACCCCCTTTTACGAGCACGAAGTTACGAAAGAATCCGAGCGGCGGTTGGTACTGTAGTGCGTTGGATGCCATGTAAGCGTGAAACAGCTTGTTGGCACGCGCTTTTTCGACGAGATGTCGTTGAAGCTCGCCGAATAACTCGTCGCCGCCGTAAACCTTATATAAATCGAAAAAGATGCAGGTATGCATCAGCGCTTTCGGTTCCGGCTGTTCCACCCACTTGTTGAAATAGGTCTTCCACACCCTCAAGGGCTGTCGCCACGTTGGATTCACCGCCATTACGTCACCGGGACAGTATACATATCCACACTCGTTCAAACCGTCGCACACGTAACGGGCCAGGGACTCGAAGTACTCGCCGTGGCGGGTTTCGTCGTATTCGTCCGCCAGCAATAGGGCGTTGTCCTGGTCCGAATGGGCGGTTTGCTCCTTGCGTGCGAGAGAGCCGCCGGTCAGCCAGGCATACGGGATCGGCGGAGGGCCCAGACGCTGTTCTGCCAATTCCAGCAACCGCGTATTGATGGCCTCGCCGACGTCTGAGATCACGCGCCCGATATTGCGCGCCGAGGCGTTGGCGCTGACCAGGTTGAGCAGCATCTGACTCAGGCGGCTGCTGGCTCGGGCGAGTGTCGGAATGTCGGCACAACGGTAGATTTCACCGACGATATACATGGGGGAAGTCGAGAAGCGACGCACGAGATCGGTATCGGTAATCATGCCGATCACGGTCTCGTCTTCCATGAGCGGAAGGTGGTGAATACCGCTGCGTGCCATCTTGAGCAGCGCATCATAGGCGAGACGGTCGGCGTCCAGTCGCACCGGATCCAAGGTCATCACGTCCCGCACCGGCGATGAATCGCTCAAGCCGGGTGCCAGCACTCGGCTACGCAAGTCGCGATCCGTAACGATGCCCTGTAGCCGCCCACCCTCCATGACCAATAGAGAGGAAACTTTTTCCTCGGTCATCAACTGGGCCGCCTGTCGCACGGTTACCGAGGGTGAGACCGTGATCGGACTGCGCGATACGATGTCTGAGACCGGAATCGTGAGGAGTATGACACTGTCGCTGTCCGCCAGTTTGCCGTCCTCGGGGCCGGCACTCAGCTGACCGGGTGCCGGGGGCGCCAGGAAGAACTGAAACTGCGGGTAGCTGTCGTAGATCTCGTGAAACTGCTGTTTGTCCAGGCAGTAACACGCCGTGTCCTCAAGCGCGCGAAAGCTGTCCTCGCTGACCCCGCCCCCCAAAAGCGACTGGTGGCCGAATAGATCGCCTTCGCCCAGTTTCGCGATCAGCGCGCCGTCTCCGCTGACGACTTCGACGGCGCCGGTGTAGATGAGAAACAACGTGTCATTGGGTGCGCCGGCCTCGAGTATCGCGTGGCCGGCAGGAAAGCGGCGCGCGGCGACGCTCCCGGCGAGTGAAGTCAGGACCTCCGCGGGCAACTGGTCGAAAGGATGGTGAGTCGATAGGTATGCGCGCGCTATGGTCTCTGTTTCTTCCATTGAACAAGAACGCCGTGGATACCGAGGAGGTTAGTGTACGTCGCCGGGGCGGAAAAGTCTCGGCGAGGGCGCCGCGGAAATCGCTCGGCGCAAGATGTTCCGATTCGTTGGTGCGATCCGCCCGCCGCCGGGTCGGCAAAAAAGAGACCCCGCTGGAAGCGGGGTCTCCGGGAACAGCCGATAGATTTAAGGATTAGTGAGCGGCGGCCTCGCCGGCACCTTTGGGAACACGAATATCCTCGACCAGGTGCTGGATGTGGTCCGGCGGCGCTTCGGTGACGCGCGACACCAACATGGCCACCGCAAAGTTCACCGCGGCACCCACCGAACCGAAGGCCTCGGGCGATATGCCGAGGAACCAGTGCTCGGCCGTATTGGGCGCCATGGCCGTATCCGGAATGAAGAACCAACCCTTGAACCAGAAGATGTAAACCAGGGTGACCCCAAGACCGGCCAACATCCCGCAAATCGCGCCGACGTTGTTGACCCGTTTGCTGAAGATACCCATCATCAACGCCGGGAAGATGGACGACGCGGCGAGACCGAACGCGAGCGCCACCACTTGCGCGGCAAAACCGGGCGGATTCAGACCCAGATACCCGGCCAAAACGATGGCACCCGCCATCGAGATACGGCTCGCGAGCAGTTCTCCGGTCTCCGAGATATCCGGTTTGAACACCCCTTTCAAGAGATCGTGGGAAATGGCTGACGCGATCGCCAGTAGCAGACCGGCGGCAGTGGAAAGCGCCGCAGCGAGGCCACCGGCGGCGACCAGCGCGATCACCCAGTTTGGCAGTTTGGCGATCTCCGGATTGGCGAGCACCATGATGTCGCGGTCGACCTTGGTCATCTCGTTACCCTTCCAGCCCCAGTCGGACTCGGCTTTACCGGCGAACGCCTCGTTCTTGTCGTTGTAGAACTGAATGCGCCCGTCACCGTTCTTGTCCTCGTAGCCGAGCAAGCCGGTCTCCTCCCAGCGTTTCATCCATTCCGGCCGCTCTTCCGCGACCAGGTTGGCGGTTGGTTCGCCGATTGGACCGGTTTGAATGGTGTTGATCAGGTTCAAGCGCGCCATCGCACCCACCGCCGGCGCGGTGGTGTACAGGATGGCGATGAACACCAGGGCCCAGCCCGCCGACGAACGGGCGTCCCGCACTCGGGGGACCGTGAAGAAACGGATGATGACATGGGGCAGCCCGGCGGTGCCGATCATCAGTGACAAGGTGTACAGGAACATGTTCAGCGTACTGCCGAGCTTGGATGTCGTGTATTCCTTAAAACCGAGTTCCGTCACGATCTGATCGAGCTTGTCGAGGAGAAACACATTGTCCCCGGCCATGGTGCTCCCGAGTCCCAGTTGCGGTAACGGGTTTCCGGTGAGCTGCAGGGAGATGAATATCGCCGGTACCGTATAGGCAAAGATCAACACGCAATATTGAGCGATCTGGGTATAGGTGATGCCCTTCATGCCGCCCAATACCGCGTATACGAAGACGATGGCCATACCGGCAAACAAGCCGACCTCGAACGAAGTTTCCATGAACCGGGAGAAGGCCACACCGACGCCCTTCATCTGTCCGATCACGTAGGTGATGGACGCGACGATCAAGCAAATGACGGCGACGATGCGCGCGGCCTGCGAGTAATACCGATCACCGATGAATTCCGGCACCGTGAAGCGTCCGAATTTTCGCAGGTAAGGGGCGAGCAGCATGGCCAGCAGCACGTATCCGCCGGTCCAGCCCATCAGGAATACTGAGCCGCCGTAACCGGTGAACGCGATCAAGCCGGCCATGGAAATGAAGGAGGCTGCGGACATCCAGTCGGCTGCGGTGGCCATTCCGTTTGCTACCGGATGGACGCCGCGTCCGGCGGCGTAGAACTCGGCGGTGCTGGAGGCTTTGGCCCAGATCGCGATGCCAAAATACAGCGCGAATGTCGCACCGACGACGATGTAAGTTAAAGTCTTGAGATCCATAATGTTTGCCCCCTTGTTATTCTTCTTCGACGCCGAATTCTCGGTCGTACTTATTCATGCGCGCCGCATAAAAGAAGATCAGTACGACAAACGTATAGATGGAGCCTTGCTGGGCAAACCAGAATCCCAGTTTATAGCCTCCGATTTGAATGGTGTTCAGCGCGTCCACTAAGAGGATGCCAAAGAGATAAGAGACGATAAACCAGATCACCAAACAGATCGTAAGAAGCCGTAAATTCGCTTTCCAGTAAGCCTGACTTTTCGCAGCATCGTTCATTTCAGGTCTTCCTTCAGTAGTGTTACTTGAGACACAAACGGCGACACGCACGCATCGGTGCTGACGTGCAGCAGCCTGTCATGTCTTAAGTTGGTTATGAGTTTCCCTTTATTTGTCTTACGGCGTCCCTCTCCGCGGCCCCTCTGGCACGCGAGCACGTCCCCGCGATCGTGAGCCTAGTGTACTGAGTTTTGGGCTAATTTAATACCCACTTTTCCGGCACTTACCGCCGACTACTGGGACCACCTCGTAGGACCACCCGTCTCGAAACAACGCCTTGCAGCTTCTTTTTCCACGGCTACTCCGAGTGCCGGCGGGCCGCGATCATACCTCATTCCCGTACAAATGAGAACGAAGGCCCTTGTCGCCAGTTTGGCGTTCTAAATTGCATTTAATGTCCACTCGAAATCGGAATCGTCGCGATGACTTATCGCGACGCCCGGGTGGCGATCTGCGGGCGCGTAACGAGGATTCGTTTGCGGAAGACACGGGGTGTGGAGAAACCCTACAATTTCCGCCCGTCACTTTTGTGAGTAAGTCACCGGCCTTGACCATGAGTGCCACCAGACCGACTGCCACGCTGTTCTGGTACGGGACGACCGTATTTCTGACCTCGGCTTTGCTCTTGGTGTTGGAGATCGTCGCCGGCCGTCTGTTGGCGCCGTATATCGGGGTTTCCCTATATACCTGGACATCCATTATCGGCGTCATTCTCGCCGGCCTGTCCGCGGGTAACTGGTGGGGTGGACGGCTGGCGGACCGCGGCGCCGGCGAGTTGGCGGTGGGAATCACTTTGATTGCAGGTGCGCTGACCTGTTTTGCCATTCTGGCGTTACTGATGTGGGTGGCCGGACGCCTGCAGGCCACGTCGCTGAGCCTGCTTGAAGCCAGTTTCTTCTATGTGACGTCGCTGTTCTTCCTGCCCGCCGTACTATTGGGTATCGTTACGCCGTTGTTGACGACCTTGGCACTCAAGCTTGACGTGCGCACCGGGCACGTGGTTGGGCGCATGCACGCACTGGCGGCTCTGGGCAGCATTGCCGGCACGTTCGTGACCGGGTATTGGCTGGTGCAAACCCTCGGGAGCAAAGCGATCATCGTCGGCAGCGCCGGGACGCTGGCGGTGTTGGCGATACCGTATCTGCGCGGGCTTCGATTCAAGTTTGGAGCGTTTCTTCTCGTCCTGGTTTTGCTAGGGGCGCTGACCGGCGTGACCCGTCTTGTGCACGGGTTCGACAATCCGTGCCACAAGGAGAGCGGATATTACTGTGTCCGGGTCGTCGACCAGTTCGATGACGAAGACGAAGCCCGCTCTCTGGTGCTCGATCACATGACGCACAGTACCAACGTTAAGCATGCGCCCGACAAACTCGTCGTTCCTTACGTCCAGGGAATGGATGCGCTGATTCACCATCATTTCCCCACACCCGGTGCGCTCGAGTATTTTTTTGCCGGCGGTGGCGCGTACACGCATCCAAGGGCGCTCAAGCACCGTTATCCGGAAGCGGGGGTAACGGTGAGCGAAATCGACCCGGTGGTCACGCAAGTAGCGGCGGAAGAATTATTTTTTCATCCCGGCGATATTCGCATCGTGCACGGCGACGCGCGCCGGGTTTTGAGTTCCATGACCGGACGGAAATTCGATGTTGTGGTTACCGACGTGTTTCACGACATTGCCATTCCTTATCATCTCACCACGGCTGAGTATCACCGATTGGTGAGAACGCACCTGGTGCCCGATGGCTTGTACTTGATAAACGTCGTCGACGCATTCCCCGACCCCCGTCTCGTTAAGGCCGTCGCCAAGGCGCTGGCCCGGGAGTTTCGCCATACGGCGGTGTGGATGGATCACGCGCCACGGCAGCCGATGCGCCTCACATATGTGCTGTCCGCGAGCAACCGGAGCGCATTCCCGGACCGGATTCGAGGACCGAGCGGCGCGCGAACCTGGTACGACGTAAGCGAGATTCTCGCCGTTACGGGGACCCAGCGGGCGGACTTGCCGGTGCTGAGCGACGATTTTGCGCCGGTGGAGCGGCTGATTTCCACGCTACTGTTGAGTGGTGCCGGTCGCTGAAAGTCGGCCGGTCATCGTGCGGGCTAGGGGGAGGTTTTGCGGCGCGCCACGATGCGGCTCGTTATCGCCGAGGCGACATACACGCTGCCGGCAAACAAAATCATCGTGGGCCCGGGTGGTAAGTCGGGTGCGTAAGACATCGCCAGTCCGCCGGTCGTAAACACGGCGCCCAGCAGTGTGGCGGCAATCATCATCGTGGCCAGCGACGGGACATAGTGACCGGCGATGGCGGCGGGTAACGTCAACAGTGCGATGACCAAAATCAAACCCACAACCTGTACGAGCAGCACGACGGTCACGGCCACCAGGCACAACAAGCCGAGATAGAAAAATGGGACCGGGACGCCCCGCAAGTCTGCGAATTCCTCGTCGAACACGACCGCAAGCAACTGCCGATAGAACAGCCCGACCGCAATCAGAAGCAAAGCGTCCAATCCGGCCATGATCCATAGATCGCGGGTCGGGACCAGAAGGATATTGCCGAATAGGTAGCTGATCAGGTCAGTGTTGTAGCCCGGTGTTTTGGCGATAAAGAGAACTCCTATCGCCATTCCTATCGCCCACAACGCACCGATCAGCGTGTCCTCCGCGGTTTTCCAGACGAGCCGGATCAGACCAATCAAGAGGGCTGCGACGATCGCGGCGACGAACGCCCCGGCCAGGGGCGAGAATCCGTAGTAATGCGCCGCCCCCATCCCGCCCAGCACCGAGTGCGCAATGCCTCCGGCGAGATAACCAATCCGTTTCACCACCACGAAACTACCCATGATCCCGCAACCGACACTTGCCAGGATCCCCGCCACCAATGCGGTGCGCAGAAATTCGTGTTCGTACAGGGCGTTTATGAATTCGTACACGATCAGTGATGGTGGGCGACCATGCGAACGTTCTCGCCGTACAGGTCGTAGATGGTCTGACCATCGATGGAATCCGTGCGGTGGCAAACCAGTGTTCTGTTGATGCACGCGACACGGTTGACGTAACTTGAAATGAACGCGATATCGTGTGAGACGACGAGGATCGTCTTCACAGTCTGGAGTTCGCGCAGTTTCTCGAAGATGTCGTACTCGAGCCTTTGATCAATATTCGCGGTCGGCTCGTCGAGGAGGAGAATCTGCGGATCACTGACCAGGGCACGAGCCAACAGTACTCGTTGTAGTTGGCCACCCGATAAAGTGCGCAGCGGAGATTTCGCCAGCTCCTCGGCTTCGACATCGGCGAGCGCTTGGCCAACCGCTGCGCGATCGACGCGACGAAAACCGCCGATGGCGGGTCCAGTACCGAGGCGTCCCATCAGCACTGCTTGTTCCACCGTGATGGGAAAATCGCGGGCGAAACTGGGGTGCTGGGGAACGTATCCCAATGCCCGTTGTGCGCGCTCCGGTTCGCTTCCCAATACGCGCACTGTCCCGGACGCCGGTTTGAGTAATCCCAGCATGAGCTTGAGCAACGTGCTTTTGCCGCCCGCGTTGGGGCCGACGATGCCGAGAAATTCGCCGCGCTTCACGGCCAGATCGACGTTTTCAACGACGGTCGTACCCGTGTACGAAAAGCTGACGTTCTCGAGTTCGACGACCGGCTCATGAGTTGTCATTTCGACCGTTGGCCTCCGAAATCAAACGCGCGACGCGCCGCAGGTTTTGCACGTAATCGGCGTGCAGAGGATCCGCCTCGACGAGGCGCGCATCGATGGCTCGCGCGACTCTGGTCGCCGCTTTACGCGCGAATTGCGGTTGCACCATGACGAGTTTGATCCCGTCGCGGCGTGCTTTGCTGATTAGGTCTCCCAGAGCCCTGGGCCCGGGTTCTTTGCCGTCACGCTCGATGGGCACCTGCGTCAGATTATAGGCGCGCGCGAAATATCCCCACGCGGGGTGGAAGACCATGAATTGACGTTGCTCGAGGTGGGCAAGCAGGGTGTGAATCTCGTCGTTGAGTGCGTCCAGCTCTTCGGCAAAGGTGTTGAAATTGACCAGGAACAGCTCTCGAGAGTCGGGGTCGAGATCGATCAGCACATCGCGTATCCGGCGCGCCATGCGCTTGGCGACCAGCGGGCTGGTCCAGATGTGGGGATCCTGGTGCGCGTCGTGTCCGTGGGAAGAAGCGTGCGTCGCCGGCTCCCCGGCCACGTCGACCCAACGAATATCGGGATTGACCGCGCGGATGCGGTCGCGCCAGGCGGCTTCCAGCGGCACACCGCCCAACAGATACACCTGCGCATCGGCCAGTGCGGCGATCTGTCGCGGCGTGGGCTCGTACAGCTCCGGGTTGTACCCCGGGCGTACCAGGGTTTGCACGACCACGCGCCCGGCACCGACGCGTTCAACGAAGGTGGCGAGTGGCGCCACGCTCACCGCTGCCCGTATGGGCGCGGCGTGTGCCCACACCGGGAACAGGACGAACACCGCTCCCACGCCGATCACGGCAGTCTGTCTGGCCCCGCGCATCGTAAACCTCACTGAATGTTATGTTATAACATAACATGTATGGGAGTGGTTGCGGAATCCTTCTCTGATCGTTTCCGCCGCCGATGCGGGCGCCAGAAGTTGCGGAGGCGAACCGTCCGCGCGATACGTCACCTTGATTTCAAGTACAATTCCGCGCCAAGGCACCGAAACTCCCAGTATCCGGACCACGTAGATAAAGTGCAGCTTGCAGATCGTCACGTTCGCATCCTTGACACGACTCTCAGAGACGGTGAGCAAACCCAGGGTGTTTCGTTCACCGATGCGGAGAAAATCAGCCTCGCCAAAGCGCTCCTCGGTAAGCTACGCGTGGACCGCCTCGAGGTAGCGTCGGCGGGCGTTTCGAAGGGCGAAAAACGCGCCGTATCGAGCATTAACGAATGGGCCGAGGAGCAAGGCCTGCTCGAGCGCGTAGAGGTACTGGGTTTTGTCGATGGCGGGCGCAGCGTGGACTGGCTCCGCGCGACTGGGGGAAAAACCCTCAACCTGTTGACCAAGGGCAGTGAAAAACACTGTCGCGAACAGCTACAGAAATCACTCAACGAGCATTTGGCGGACGTCCGCACCGTGGTGTCCTACGCGGCCGACCATGGGTTGCGCATCAACGTGTACCTGGAAGATTGGTCGAACGGGTATCGCGACGGCCGGGACTACGTATATCGGCTGATGGATGGATTGGCGGGCACCGAAATCGGTCATTTCATGCTGCCCGATACGCTGGGTGTGTTGGACCCTGATGAGGTGTTCGCGAGCCTGGCCGACATGATTTCGCGCTACCCGGAGGTTGAGTTCGATTTTCACCCGCACAACGATTACGGTCTGGCGACTGCAAACGTGATGGCGGCCGTCAGGGCGGGCATCTCCACCGTGCACTGCACCGTCAACTGCCTGGGAGAACGTGCCGGTAACGTCTCGCTCGCCGAGGTTGCGGTGGTTTTGCGGGATAAGATGAGTATCCGGTTATCCATAGACGAAACGCAGATCTACTCGATCAGCCGGATGGTGGAGAACTTTTCCGGCAAGACCGTAGCCGCGAATGCCCCGATCACCGGAGACGACGTATTCACTCAGACTGCGGGTATTCACGCCGACGGGGATCATAAAGCCGGCTTGTACGAAACTCTTCTGAGCCCCGATCGTTTCGACCGTAAGCGGAGTTACGCGCTCGGCAAATTGAGCGGTAAGGCATCGCTGCAGAAGAATCTGGATGAACTCGGAATCAGCCTTTCCAAGGAAGACCGCAGTAAGGTGCTGAAACGGATTATCGCCCTGGGCGACTCCAAGTCGACGATCACGATCGACGATCTGCCCTTTATTATTGCGGACATACTCGAGAGTAAAGACTACAAACACATAGAACTGCTGAACTGCTCGATTACCAGCGGACTCGATCTGGAGTCGACGGTAAGCATTCGGATCAAACTGCAAAACGAAGTTCACAAAGCCTCTGGCTCCGGTAACGGCGGCTTCGATGCGTTCATAGTCGCGATCAAGAAAATTCTCGATCAAAGGGATTTCGAATTCCCTGAACTCGTCGATTATCAGGTCAGAATTCCCCGCGGCGGCAGCACCAATGCGCTCACCGAATGCTTTATTACCTGGGAAGACGACCACCGGAAGATCAAGACCCGGGGCGTGCACGCTAACCAAGTGTTTGCAGGCATCAACGCCACATTGAAGATGCTGAACATGAAGTTGCACCAGGAATGGTCGATGGAGAAGACCGCCTAGGCTTCCGGTTCACACCGGCGTGGCGTAGAAAGAGCCCGAAGGAAGACGATACGTCGGGTCGTTCGGTCTTTAGTCGCGCGCACGCTCATCATCGATCCCGCGCGCGACGCTGGACCGGTATATACTTGCTCGTCGCGACTTAACTTTCCGATGTTTCCACCGTGATCAAGAACGAGCGTTTACTGCGTAAGACCAAGGTCATCGCCACCATCGGCCCGGCATGCGAGGATTCCACCACGTTGTCCGCCATGATCGCAGAGGGCATGAATGTGGCACGCTTGAATCTGTCGCACGGTGATTATGATTCCCACGCGTCGCGACTGTGTGATGTGCGGCGCGTGGCGACCGAGATGGGGACCAATGTCGCCATCATGGTGGACACGCGAGGCAGCGAGATACGTACCGGCAAGGTTGTGGACGGTGCCGTCTCCCTGGAACGAGGGCAGGATTTCGTCCTGTTCGGCGCTCGCCGGATCGGTGATGAAAAGGGCGTATCCGTGTCGCATGCACAGCTGTATGCGCACGCAAGGGTCGGTCACCGCGTGTTGCTGGACGACGGTAGTATCGAACTGGCGGTGGTCGGTTTGGAAGGTAAAAACGTACAATGCCGCGTTGAATGCGGGGGGACGCTGCGTTCCAACAAAAGCGTCAACCTGCCCAATACCCCCCAAGCCGCCGACGACATCGGAAGCAATGACAAAGGCGACCTGCGGTTTGCGGCAGAGCACGAGGTGGAGTACATCGCCGCTTCCTTCATTCGCAGTGCCGAGGATATCGCCTTACTGCGACGCCATCTGCAGGAACTGCACACGGATATCCCGATTATCGCGAAGATCGAAAGCCGCGGGGGAGTGGAAAACCTCGAAGAAATTATTGTCCATGCGGATGGGGCGATGGTCGCCCGCGGAGATCTGGGTGTCGAGTTGCCGTTGGCCGCGGGCCCGCTGATTCAAAAACGCATCATCCGCACCACCGTCACCAACGGCAAGCCCGTCATCACGGCAACGCAGATGCTCGATTCGATGGAGAGAAATCCCCGTCCGACGCGTGCCGAGGCGAGCGATGTGGCGAACGCCATCCTGGACGGTTCTTCCGCAGTGATGCTGTCGGGTGAGACGGCGGTGGGCGCGCATCCGGTAGCGGCGGTGCGCACGATCGTGGCTCTGGCACGGGAGGCAGAGACCGGTCTCCAGCAATACGGTGCCCTGCAACAGATTTTGCCCAATCCGTCGAATCAGGTCACCGAAGCCGTGGCGCAGGCGGCGATCACCATGGCCAACCATCTGCGGGCCTCGGCCATCATCGCGCTCACTGAAACCGGGTTCACGTCGCGCCTGATATCGAAGTATCGACCCGGCTGCCCGATTCTGGCGGTGACGACCTCACAGCGCGTTTTCCGCCGTTTCGCGCTGAATTGGGGAGTGTACGGAATCCTTTACCCTGAAGACGGTACGGATCAGGAGAAGATTACTTACGCCACCCGGCATGCGAAAAACGTGGGCGCCTTGGAGGCCGGAGATCTGGTCATCGTGACCGCGGGCAGTTCGCGCAAGGCGGGAAGCACGGACTTGATTCGGGTGCTGTCGGTCGAGTGATCGGCTAGTCTACCGGCGTCGTTCCCCCTACCCGCCACAACTCCCATTCGCCGGGAATCCCTTTCAGCGCGCGGGTCGCGTACGGCTCGAAGTCGATCCCCGAACCCACCGCTAGATCCTTTACCGTTCGCGACACGATGACTCCGCCATCGACGGCCTGGGCCATCACACGCGCGGCGATATGTACCGCGATCCCGCCGATGCCGTCCGAGCGCAGCTCGATTTCGCCGGTGTGCAAGCCGGCGCGAATCTCGACGCCCAGGGAACGCACGGCGCGCGCCAGGCCCACCGCGCAAGTCACCGCCCGTGTCGGTCCATCGAAAGTGGCGAGTACGCCGTCGCCGCTGTGCTCGATCTGCTTGCCGCGGTAACGTTCGATATAGTCGTCCACCAGTCGGTTGTGCGCTTCGCGCAGTGTCAACCATTGCGCGTCGCCCAACGACGCTGCCAGCTCGGTGGATCCCACCATGTCGGTAAACATCACGGTCGCTAAAATCCGATCGTGTACGGCGGATTCGCGCATCCCGGTCAGGAACACCTGTACCTCGTCGAGAATCGGAAGAAAATCACCGGCGTGATAGGGAAACGTGTCGGCACCCGGTAATTCCACGTACTTCGCGTCGCTGATGTGGGCGGCGAGATAACGGCCGTAATCGGCGCGGTGGTGTGCGGCCGCGGCGCGATGGACGACCAGTGTCGGTACGCGAATGCTCGGCAAGATCGAGCGGACGTCGACTTGGGTGACCCAGCGGTACATGGTCGCGGAAGCGCCCCGCGGCATGGACAGTCGTTGATAGCGTTCGAACCAGGCGCGAAACCCCGGATCGCGGGCGACGCTCGGTGCAGTCAGGTCGAGGATATCGGCGGTCACGCCCCAGTGCGCTTCGTAGTTGTGCACCAGTTTCTCCACCGTTTCCGCGGGCATGCCGATCGGATAGTCCGGAGCTCGCGTCCAGCGTGCGAAAGAGTTGATCAGTACCAGGGCGGAGGTCCGTTCCGGATGCGTGGCGGCGAACATCAGCGCCATTAGACCCCCTTCCGTATCGCCGAGCATCGCCGCCTGCTCGATCCCGGCGGCGTCCAGCACGACGCGGGCGTCGTCCATCCATTGGTCGATGGTGGGCAGGTCCGCGAGTGGTACCGGGTCGGAGACACCGGTACCGCGCTTGTCGAAGCAGACGACCCGCGCGAAAGAAGCCAGGCGATTCAAATATCGGGCCAGAGACGGTTCGTCCCACATGACATCCAGGTTGGTCATCCAGTTGGTGACCACCACGATGTTGAGCGGCCCGTCACCGAACACCTGAAACGCCACGTAACCGTCAGGACTTTTGACGTACTCGGTGTGGGGTCGCATAGCAGGTGTAGGCGTCGTGCAGCGTAAAGGAGAATATCAGCGCGGCACCCGCAGACTGATGCGCATCGCGTCTGCAGCGGGCTTCCGGTACACACGCCACGTCCGCTGCCGGCCCTCGGCCGGGTCTGCCGGAGCGCCGGCGAGCAAAAGTATCGAGAACCCGTTCATCGTGGCGCGTCGCCCTACCGCCGGACACATCGGATGCGCGCACTTTAGCATTGACTCCCGCGCCTGTCTTCACGGGCACGCGTACGGGAATGTCGCGGATACGCAGTCCCTGCTCTGAGTTCCGCCGCGATGCGAGTGAGGTGTCCCCGTTACGCGAACGAATAGGGACGGAAGCCGCGCCGATTTTCGTCGATATCCAGACGCCGTCCCACCGGTGGAAACGCGCGTTGCGGGCACTCACGGCGCTCGCACACGCGGCACCCCGGGCCGATGGGCACCACCGCCTCTTCGTCGTCGAGATCTACGCCCGCTGAGTACACGAGTTCCCTGGCGTACTGCACGTCACAACCCAGGCCGACGGCGAATCTCCGCACCGGCTCCAGATAACCGCCGCCGCGCTTGGTCACTGTGCGTGCGATACAGAAATACGTTTGCCCGTCGGGCATCCGCGCGAGCTGTGTGAGAATCCGCTCCGGGTAGGAGAACGCCTCGTGGACGTTCCACAACGGACAGGCGCCGCCGCTGCGTGCGAAATTGAACGCCGTTGCGCTCTGACGTTTGGAAATATTCCCGGCCATATCGACGCGTACGAAGTAGAACGGTACGCCCCGGGCGCCGGGTCGCTGCAACGTGCTCAACCGGTGACAGACCGCTTCGAAGGTCGATCCGAAACGGAGTTGCAATTCTTCGATATCGTACTTACAACGCTTGGCTTCATCGAGAAACCGGCCATAGGGCATGATGAGTGCACCGGCGAAGTAGTTCGCCAGACCGATGCGGCACACCGATTCAGTCTCGCGGCTGGCGAAAGTGGCACGCTTGACCAGATCCTGCATTTGGTCACCGAATTCGACCAGCCCCACCTGGCAGGCGAGCTGGAATGCACGGCGCGGAGAAATTTGTGTTTCGCACAGGTACAAGGTGGAGCGCTGCGCGTCAAAGTAGCGCACTTCACGGCGCCCGCGCTGATCGTTGGTAAATACACAGTTGATCCCGTGTTTCTCGCTCAAGAAACGAATCAGATCCTTCTCCACGTTGGCGAGCGAAAACCCCTCTTTGGCATGCAACGCCTCCGCAGCTTGGTCCAACTCTTCGATGTGGTTGTTGCGAATATAGAAGTAGTCCCGCACTTCTTCATAGGGGAACTGGGCGCCCGAGAGCGCTGAAATCGTCTCGCCCTCCCGCAGCTGTTCCGCCAGATTACGATAACTGGTATCGCTTTCCTGGTAGGCTCGGTATAAAGTGAGAAACGTCTTCACCATCGCCGGCGAGACCGCGACAACATCCTTGAGCTCGCGAAAGTCGAGCGGCATGCCCTGAAACAGCGGGTCGCCGGTCGCCTCGCGCAGCTCTGCAGCCAGTCGATCGTCGCCTTCGTCGGAGAACGTGCGCGGATCGAGATCGAACGCGCTGGTCAGTTTCAGCAGTACCGAGGCGGTCAGCGGCCGTTGGTTGTTCTCGATCTGGTTGAGGTAACTGGCTGAAATGCCGAGGGTATCGGCAAACTCGTTCTGTGCGATACCCAGTTGTTCCCGGTAGCGACGGAGTTTGGGTCCGGGGTACAGCTTTTTGCCCATCGGTGCCCTCCGATTTGCACAGTTTGCATCTTCGATTCTGGGAAACCCATTGTATTCGCAAATTTACAATATAACAATCAATAACTTATTGACACTTAGCAAATCAGAGGGGACACTATCCCCCATTGCTGCAGTACGGCAATTGTGCCGAACATTAACCAAAGGAGGATGAAGTAGTGACTACAAATCGTGAGGTCGTGGTATTGAGTGGGGTACGCACCCCGGTTGGAGGTTACGGGGGCAGCCTGAAGGATGTTCCGCCCTGCGATCTGGCGGCGTCGGTGGTCAAGGAAGCGGTGTCGCGCGCCGGTGTGGCGCCGGAGCGGGTCGGGCACTCGGTGTTCGGTAACGTTATCCATACTGAAAAGCGCGACATGTACTTGGCGCGTGTCGCCGCGGTCAACGGTGGCCTGCCCCACGACACGCCGGCGGTGACCCTGAATCGTTTGTGCGGCAGCGGTCTGCAGGCGATCGTGTCAGCCACTCAGCTGGTGCGTCTCGGCGACTGTGATGCCGCGGTGGCCGGGGGCGCGGAATCCATGAGCCGCAGCCAGTACTGGATGCCCAGTCTGCGCTTCGGTCAACGGATGGGCGACGGCCAGACGGTGGATGCCATGGTCGGCGCCCTGCACGATCCTTTCGACGACTGCCACATGGGCATTACGGCGGAAAACATCGCCGCCAAGTGGAAAATCTCCCGCGAGGAACAAGACGCCCTGGCGGCGGAGAGCCACAAACGCGCCGCCAACGCGGTGGCGAACGGTTACTTCAAGGAGCAAATCCTGCCGGTCGAGATCAAGAGCCGGAAAGGGGTGACCGTTTTCGATACCGATGAGCACGTCAAGGCCGAAACCACCGAAGAATCGCTGGCCAAGCTGCGCCCGGTGTTCAAGAAAGACGGCAGCGTTACGGCCGGCAACGCCTCCGGCATCAATGACGCCGCGGCGGCGGTGGTGCTCATGGAAAAGGGCGCGGCCGAGGAACAGGGCCTGAGCCCGATGGCGCGCATCGTCGACTACGCGTTCGCGGGCGTCGATCCCGCGTACATGGGGATCGGGCCGGTACCGGCGGTGCGCACGTTGTTGGAAAAGACCGGCATCGGGATCGGCGACATCGATGTATTCGAGGTCAACGAAGCGTTTGCCGCGCAGGCGCTGGCGGTGGTGCGTGATCTCGAACTGCCCATGGACAAAACCAACCCGAACGGCAGCGGCATTTCGCTCGGGCATCCGATCGGCGCGACCGGGTGCATCATTACCGTCAAGGCGCTACACGAGCTGCACCGGACCGGGGGGCGTTACGCGCTCGTGACGATGTGCATCGGTGGTGGTCAGGGTATCGCTGCCATCTTCGAGCGGTTATAACGGCCCGACCATTTAAGGAGGGAGATCATGGGTAAGTACGACGAAGTCCATAAACAATCGATAAACGATCCGGAAACGTTCTGGGGCGACGCCGCCGAGGCCGTGCACTGGTATCGCCGTTGGGACAAAGTCCTGGACGACTCGAACCCGCCGTTCATTCGCTGGTTTCCGGGCGCGTCGGTGAACGCCTGTTATAACGCCATCGACGTACACGTGGAAAACGGCCGCGGCGAGCAGACCGCAATCATCCACGACAGCCCGGTCACCGACTCGGTCACGAAGATTACCTACGCAGAGCTCCAGGACCAGGTCGCGCGGTTTGCCGGCGTGCTGGCCGGCGCGGGTGTGGCGAAGGGCGATCGGGTCGTCATCTACATGCCGATGATTCCCGAGGCGGCCATCGCAATGCTCGCGTGCGCCCGCCTCGGCGCGGTGCACTCGGTGGTGTTCGGCGGTTTCGCCTCCAACGAGTTGGCGGTGCGTATCGACGACGCGCAACCGAAGGCCATCGTTTCCGCCTCGTGCGGGATCGAGGGCCAGCGCGTGATCGCCTACAAACCGCTCCTCGACAAGGCGATCGAAGTGGCCAAGCACAAGCCCGACGCTTGCGTGGTCCTGCAACGGCCGCAGGTCGAAGCCGAGCTCGTCGCGGGCCGGGATTTGGACTGGAACCAGGCGGTGGCGGACGCCGAACCGCACGACTGCGTGCCGGTCGACGCCAACGATCCGCAGTATATCCTGTACACATCGGGCACTACGGGGCAACCGAAGGGTGTGGTGCGTGACACGGGCGGGCACATCGTGGCGTTGAAGTGGTCGATGAAAGCCATCTATGACGTCGAGCCCGGAGATGTGTTCTGGGCGGCCTCCGATGTCGGTTGGGTGGTCGGGCATTCCTACATCGTTTACGCGCCGCTGTTCAACGGCAACACCACCGTGCTTTTCGAAGGCAAACCGGTGGGGACGCCGGACCCGGGCACCTTCTGGCGGGTGATTGAGCAACACAAGGTAAAAGTACTGTTTACCGCACCGACGGCGTTTCGCGCCATCAAGAAAGAAGACCCGGAGGGCGACTACCTCAAGAAATATGATGTCTCCAGCCTGGAGGCGCTATATCTCGCCGGCGAGCGCAGCGATCCGGACACTTTGGAATGGGCGGAGGCGAAACTCAACGTGCCGGTCATCGATCACTGGTGGCAGACCGAAACCGGTTGGTCGATCTGTGCGAACTGTCGGGGTATCGAACTGTTGCCGGTAGTGCACGGGTCACCGGCGCGCGGTGCGCCGGGTTGGGACGTCCAGGTGCTGGACCCCGAGGGCAAACCGGTAACGGCCGGCGACATCGGCGCCCTGGTCGTGAAACTGCCGTTGCCTCCGGGGACTTTTACCACGCTATGGAACGCGGAGGAGCGGTTCGAGAAGTCCTACTTTGAAACCTTTCCGGGTTATTACGAGACCGGCGACGCGGGTTACATCGATGAGAACGGCTACGTGTACGTAATGGCGCGCACCGACGACGTCATCAACGTCGCCGGACACCGATTGTCCACCGGCGGCATGGAAGAAGTGCTGGCGAGCCACCCGGACGTAGCGGAATGTGCGGTGATTGGTGCCGCGGATCAACTCAAAGGCCAGCTCCCGGTCGGGTTCCTGGTCCTCAAGGCCGGTGTGGAGCGCTCCGACGACGAGATCGTCAAGGAGGTCGTGCAGCTCGTGCGCGACAAGATCGGACCGGTGGCGGCCTTCAAAATCGCAACGGTGGTGGCGCGGTTGCCCAAGACGCGTTCCGGGAAAATTCTACGTGGCACCATGCGATCCATGGCCGACGGGCAGGAGTACAAGATGCCGGCAACCATCGACGACCCGGCGATACTCGGGGAAATCGAAGAGGCGCTGCAGGGATTGGGATATCCCAAGTAGCAAACGCCAGTCGTGAAAGTCGTCGTTTGAAGCGCGGCGGTTTCTCCGCCGCTGGAGGTAAGGCGATATGAGTAGGTCAGACAATCATTCGTTGCGGGACTGGAAAGATCTCGCCGCCAAAGAGCTGAGAGGGCGCTCGCCCGATGACTTGGTATGGCAGACGCCTGAGGAGATAGACGTCAAGCCGTTGTATACGGCGGAGGATCTGGCGGGTCTGGAGCACATCGAGTCGCTGCCGGGCTTCGCACCGTACGTGCGCGGTCCGCGCGCCACCATGTACGCGGGACGGCCGTGGACGGTGCGCCAGTACGCGGGTTTTTCCACCGCCGAGGAATCGAATGCGTTTTACCGTAAGAACCTGGCCGCCGGGCAGACCGGTCTGTCGGTCGCTTTCGATCTCGCGACCCATCGGGGTTACGATTCCGATCACCCGCGGGTAGTGGGAGACGTGGGCAAGGCCGGGGTGGCCATCGACAGCGTCGAGGACATGAAGATCTTGTTCCACGATATTCCGTTGGACAAGATGTCGGTTTCCATGACGATGAACGGTGCGGTGCTACCAGTGATGGCCAGTTACGTCGTGGCCGCGGAAGAGCAAGGGGTAGCTCCCGCCGATCTTGCCGGCACCCTGCAAAACGACATCCTCAAAGAGTTCATGGTGCGTAACACCTACATCTACCCACCAGAACCGTCGATGCGCATCGTCTCGGACATCATCGCCTACACTTCCGAGAACATGCCGCGCTTCAATTCTATTTCGATCTCCGGCTACCACATGCAGGAAGCCGGCGCGACCGCGGTGCAGGAATTGGCGTTCACCATCGCCGACGGCATCGAATACGTGCGCGCGGCGCAGGAAAGCGGGCTGAAAGTGGATACTTTCGCGCCGCGTCTGTCCTTCTTTTTCGCAATCGGTATGAATCTCTTTATGGAGGTGGCGAAGCTGCGCGCGGCGAGGCTGTTGTGGTCGACGTTGATGAAGGAAAAATTCGACCCGCAGGATGCCCGGTCTCTCATGCTGCGTACGCACTGCCAGACGTCCGGTGTGAGTCTGACCAGCCGCGACCCGTACAACAACGTCATTCGCACCACCGTGGAGGCGCTCGCTGCGGCGCTTGGCGGTACCCAGTCGCTGCACACGAATTCCTTCGACGAGGCACTCGCTTTGCCGTCGGAGTTCTCTGCGCATATCGCCCGCAACACGCAACTCGTGCTGCAGGAGGAGGCGGGGATAACCCGCGTCGTAGATCCGCTCGCCGGCTCGTATTATGTAGAGAGCCTGACTATGGAGTTGGCGAAGCGCGCGCGGGCGCTGATCGACGAGGTCGAACAACTCGGTGGGATGACCAAGGCGGTGGAGTCCGGCATGCCGAAGCAGCGAATCGAACAGGCGGCCGCCCAGCGCCAAGCGCGCATTGACCGCGGCGAGGAAGTCATCGTCGGGGTGAACAAGTACCAGCTCGAGAACGAACCGGATATCGATGTGCTGGATATCGATAACACGATGGTGCGCGAGGCGCAGATCAACCGTTTGCACAACGTGCGCAAGGACCGGGACGAGCGGGCCTGCACCGAAACCCTGGAGGCGTTGACCAAAGCGGCGGAAACCGGTTCCGGAAATCTGCTGGCGCTGTCGGTGGATGCGGCGCGTGCGCGCGCGTCGGTAGGCGAGATCACCCAGGCGCTCGAGAAAGTCTGGGGACGGCATCGCGCGATCACCCACTCGATCAGCGGCGTGTACGGCGCCGCGTACGCGGACGATGAAGGTTTCGCGAACATCAAAAGAGAAGTGGAAGCGTTCGCCGCCGACCACGGGCGTCGTCCACGCATCCTGGTCGCCAAGTTGGGCCAGGACGGCCACGATCGCGGGGCCAAGGTCATCGCCACCGCGTTCGCCGACCTCGGTTTCGACGTCGACATCGGCCCGCTGTTTCAGACTCCGGAGGAGGCGGCGCGGGATGCCATCGAAAACGACGTCCACGTGGTGGGTGTATCGTCGCAGGCGGCGGGACACAAGACCCTTGTCCCGCACTTGATCGACGAACTCAACAATCAGGGCGCATCAGACATTCTGGTGGTGTGCGGGGGCGTGATACCGCCTAAGGATTATCCGCCTCTCAAGGCCACGGGAGTCGCCGCGATTTTCGGACCCGGAACCAATATTCCGGAAGCGGCCAGTGAGGTATTGAGGTTGATTCAGCGCGCGCGCCTCGCGGCGTGACACCCGCGCGACCAGAACGCGAGCGAACCGAAAAAAGGAGGACCCATGCAAGAGGTAATTCGGCAGTTGGAGGAGAAACGCGCCGCCGCCGGGCTCGGAGGCGGCCAGCGGCGTGTCGACGCGCAGCACGCGCGGGGCAAACTCACCGCACGAGAGCGAATCGAAGTGCTCCTGGACGAAGGGAGCTTCGAGGAATGGGACATGTTCGTAGAACACCGGTGCACGGACTTTTCCATGGCCGACAATACCGTTCCCGGTGACGGTGTCGTGACCGGTTACGGGACTGTGAATGGCCGTGTCGTGTTTGTCTTCAGTCAGGACTTTACGGTGTTCGGCGGCTCGTTGTCGGAGGCGCACGCCGAAAAGATCTGCAAGATCATGGACCAGGCGATCAAAGTGGGGGCGCCGGTGATCGGGTTGAACGATTCGGGGGGCGCGCGCATCCAGGAGGGGGTCGCGTCGCTCGGCGGCTACGCGGACGTATTCCAGCGTAACGTACTGGCGTCCGGGGTGATTCCGCAGATTTCAGTGATCATGGGCCCGTGTGCCGGCGGTGCGGTGTATTCACCGGCGATGACGGACTTCATTTTCATGGTGGAGGACACATCCTACATGTTCGTCACCGGACCCGAAGTGGTCAAGACCGTGACCCATGAGACGGTGACGGCGGAGGAGTTGGGCGGGGCCAAGACCCACTCCACGAAGTCCGGCGTTTGCGACCGCTCGTTCGAGAACGATGTCGATGCGCTGACCATGGTGCGCCGCTTTATCAACTATTTGCCCGACAACAACCGCAAGACCGCGCCTTTCAGGCCGACCACCGACAAAGCCAACCGGCATGAGCTCTCGTTGGACACCCTGGTACCCGACAATCCGAACGTACCGTACGACATGAAAGAGCTCATTGAGAAGGTGGCCGACGATGGCGAGTTCTTCGAACTGCAGCCAAACCACGCGCAGAATCTCGTTGTCGGTTTTGCGCGCATGGAGGGATACCCGGTCGGCATTGTCGCCAACCAGCCGATGGTTCTGGCGGGTTGCCTGGATATCAAGTCCTCCATCAAGGGTGCCCGTTTCGTTCGCTTTTGCGACGCTTTCAACATTCCAATCATCACATTCGTCGATGTGCCGGGATTCATGCCCGGCACCGCTCAGGAGTACGGAGGCATTATCAAGCATGGCGCGAAGCTCTTGTACGCCTATGCAGAGGCCACGATACCCAAGGTCACGGTAATCACCCGCAAGGCTTACGGCGGCGCGTACGACGTCATGAGTTCCAAGCATCTGCGCGGAGACGTCAATTTCGCATGGCCGTCGGCGGAGATTGCAGTGATGGGGCCGAAGGGGGCGGTGGAGATTATCTTCCGTTCTGATATCGGCGATCCTGAGAAAATCGCTGAGCGAACCGAGGAGTATCGTCGCAAGTTCGCCAACCCGTTTATCGCCGGACATCGCGGGTACATCGACGATGTGATCGCTCCGCGTGCCACGCGCGAGAGAATCTGTCGTTCCTTGGTGATGCTGCGTAACAAAACGCTCGAAAACCCGTGGCGTAAGCACGGCAACATACCTCTGTAAGGGAGTGCGCCATGTTCAAGAAAATACTTTGCGCGAATCGGGGTGAGATCGCATGCCGGGTGTTCAAGAGCGCCCGCCAGATGGGGATCGCCACGGTTGCAGTGTATTCCGAAGCGGATCGTGAGGCGTTGCACGTTCAGATGGCCGATGAGTCGGTGTGCATCGGTCCGGCTCCTTCCGCACAAAGCTACCTGGTGGCTGACAATATCATTCAGGCGTGCCTGGATACCGGTGCGGAGGCGGTGCATCCGGGATACGGATTTCTGTCCGAAAATTCGGGCTTCGCCGAACGCCTGGAGCAGGAAGGGATCGTCTTTATCGGTCCCGGCCGCCGTGCGATCGAGGCCATGGGCGACAAGATTACTTCCAAAAAGGTGGCGGAGGAGGCGAAGGTCAATACCATCCCGGGTTTTACCGGAGTCATCGAGAATGCCGACCACGCAGTGACCATCGCCAACCAAGTCGGTTACCCGGTCATGCTCAAGGCCACCGCGGGCGGCGGGGGTAAGGGTATGCGCATCGCGCGCAATGACGAAGAATGCCGGGACGGGTTCGAGCGTGCCTCCAATGAGGCCAGGTCGAGCTTTGGCGATGATCGCGTGTTCGTCGAAAAGTTCATCGACGAACCCCGCCACATAGAAATACAGATCATCGCCGACACGCACGGTAATGTCGTGTATCTCGGCGAGCGAGAGTGCTCCCTGCAGCGCCGCCACCAGAAGGTCATAGAAGAGGCGCCGTCGCCGTTTCTGGACGCCGCGACCCGCAAGGCCATGGGCGAGCAGGCGGTGGCTCTGGCCAAAGCGGTGGACTACCGGTCGGCGGGCACGGTGGAATTCATTGTCGATCAGGAACGAAATTTTTACTTCCTGGAGATGAACACGCGCCTGCAGGTCGAGCACCCCGTGTCCGAATGGATTACCGGTCAGGACCTGGTAGAACTGATGATCCGGGTCGCCGCCGGCGAACGGCTCCCCATTACCCAGGATCAAGTCCAGCTCAAAGGTTGGGCCATCGAGTCGCGGGTATATGCGGAGGACCCGTTTCGAAATTTCCTGCCCTCCGTGGGGCGGCTGGTTCGTTATCGCCCGCCGGAGGAGGGCGAACACGTACGCGTCGATACCGGAGTCTATGAGGGCGGTGAGGTATCGATGTTCTACGATCCGATGATCGCCAAGCTGATCACTTACGGGAAGGATCGCGAAACGGCCCGCGAACACATGCGCCGCGCACTCGATCGCTTTTACATTCGCGGCGTGACGAGCAACATCAGTTTCCTGGCGAATCTCATTGCGCATCCGCGGTTCGTGAGCGGCGAGATGAGTACCAATACGATCGCCGAGGAATATCCGGAGGGGTTCCAGCATCAGGATATTCCGGACCGGTATATTCCTCGTATCGTCGCAGTCGCCGCTTCCGTGCATCGTCGTTACCGCGAGCGCGAAGCGAGGATTTCCGGCCAGTTGCCGGGACACGAGCGCAAAGTGTTGGATGACTGGATCGTCATGTTGAACGGCCAGCGCTATGCAGCGCACACGACGCTCCTGTCAGGGGGGCACGACGTGCGCTTCAACGGTCGTACCTACGCAGTGCGCAGCGACTGGAAGATCGGCGATCCGCTGTTCATCGGCTATGTCGACGGTCTCGAAGTCTGCGTGCAGGTTCACCGCCTGAGCGGTTGGTACGATCTGGTCCACGCCGGCCATCACGCCAGTGTGCGTGTGCTGACGCCGCGGGTCGCGGAGTTGTTCGACTTGATGCCGGTGAAGTTAGCCGAGGACATGTCCCATTTCGTCTTGTCACCGATGCCGGGCCTGCTGGTGTCGCTGTCGGTGGAGGCCGGGCAGGAGGTCAAGAGCGGTGCGCAAGTGGCGGTGATCGAGGCGATGAAGATGGAAAACGTTCTGCGTGCGCCGCGGGACGGGATCGTCGCCGAATTGCACGCTGCGGTCGGTGCTACCCTGACGGTGGATCAGCCGATCATCGAGTTTGAGAAGGGGGGCGACGATGGGTGATGGAGAGCGGTCTTTTCGTGTTCTGGGAATTCAGCAAATCGCGGTGGGCGGCGCGGACAAGGGGCGCTTACGCCGGCTGTGGGTCGACACCTTGGGTCTCGAGTATTCCGGAAACTACCGCAGTGAGTCGGAAAACGTGGATGAGGATATCGTGCTCGCCGGATCCGGAACCGCGCAGGTCGAAGTAGACCTCATGCAGCCCCTGGACATCGACCGCAAACCGAAAGTGCACGAACCGGCCCTGAACCATGTCGGCCTGTGGGTAGACGATTTGCCCGAAGCGGTACGCTGGCTGACCGAGCGGGGGGTGCGGTTCACACCGGGCGGTATTCGTAAAGGGGCATCGGGGCACGACATCTGTTTCATACACCCCAAGGGGAACGAAGCGACACCCATCGGGGGGGAAGGCGTACTGATCGAGTTGGTGCAGGCGCCGCCCGAGATCGTGGCTGCGCACGCGCACGAGTCGGGATAGGCGCGGGAGGCGTGATGGCGAGGAATCAGGCGCTGATCGAAGAATTCATCGCGGGTAACCGCCGCTGGGTTGCCGAGACACTAGCCCGGGATCCGGAGTTTTTCACTCGTCTAAGTGGTGGTCAACAACCGTCGTGTCTATGGATCGGTTGTTCTGACAGCCGGGTGCCGGTGACGCAGATCCTGAACGTGGGTCCCGGTGACGTGTTCGTGCATCGCAACGTCGGCAACATCGTGTCGCCGGTCGATCTCAATTGTTTATGCACGATCGAGTTTGCGGTTAACGTGTTGAAAGTACAGGATGTCGTGGTCTGCGGACACTACGGCTGCGGGGCGGTAAAGGCGGCCGTCGAGGATCAGCGCCATGGGTTCACCGATGTCTGGCTACAGGGAATACGCACGGTATACGATGCGCAGCGGGAAAAGCTCGAGTCGCTGGACGGTGGTCGACGCCATGATCGGATGTGCGAGATCAACGTGCTCGCCCAGGTGGGTAACGTCTGCAAGACGCCGATCTTGCGCGATGCCTGGGAAAGCGGAAACCGGGTCGCGGTTCACGGGTTGATCTACGATTTGCGCGACGGTCTGCTTCGAGATCTAGACGTCCATGTCGCCGGTGATGAGGACCTGACCGCGCTCATGGAACGCATCTCAGGCGCCGGAACGGAATAAGGCAGTCCCTCGGTGCTACCGGTCGCAGGCGTCGGAGTCTTCCGAACCCTGATAAGATACACGAGACCGTCGTGTCGCTACGGTCCACCCCAAAGGAGATCACGATGAAAGACAAGCTCGGTGCAGAGGCCCTCGACTACCACAGCCGGCCATTCCCCGGGAAGCTGGCGATGGTCGCGACCAAACCCATGGCCACCCAGCATGACCTCGCGCTGGCCTATTCGCCCGGCGTCGCGACGCCGTGTGAAAAGATCTCGGAGGACCCGGCCACCGCTGCGATTTACACGACCCGCAGCAATCAAGTAGCGGTGATCACGAACGGCACCGCGGTGCTGGGCCTGGGCAACATCGGTCCGCTGGCCGCCAAGCCGGTCATGGAAGGTAAAGCCGTACTATTCAAGAAATTCTCCGGGATCGACGCTATCGATATCGAGGTCAATGAACTCGATCCGGATATGTTTGTCGAGACCGTGGCACGCCTCGAGCCCAGCTTCGGAGGGATCAACCTGGAAGACATCCGGGCGCCGGAGTGTTTCGAGATCGAACGCAAACTGCGCGAGCGCATGGACATCCCGGTATTTCACGACGATCAGCACGGTACTGCGATCGTGGTGGGGGCAGCGGTGTTGAACGGCCTACGTGTCGTGGGCAAGGATATCGCGGACGTGAAGCTGGTGGCTTCCGGCGGCGGCGCGGCCTGTCTGGCTTGTCTGGACTTGCTCGTCAGCATGGGCCTACCCAAGGACCACATCACGGTGGTGGATCGCTCCGGGGTCGTCTCCGAAGGGCGCGGGGGCGTGGATCAATACAAAGCCCGTTATGCGCGGAGCACCGACGCCAAGGAACTGGCGGACGTCATCCCGGATGCGGATATCTTCCTCGGCCTGTCGGCTGGTGGAGTGTTGAAACCGGCCATGGTCAAAGCGATGGCCGATCAACCGCTGATCCTGGCGCTTGCCAACCCCACCCCGGAAATTTTTCCCGACGAGGCAAAAGCGGTGCGTCCCGACGCAATCCTCGCTACCGGTCGTTCCGATTACCCCAACCAGGTCAACAACGTGCTGTGTTTTCCATTTCTGTTTCGCGGGGCGTTGGACGTGGTGGCGACCGACATCAACGAGGAAATGAAGAAGGCGTGCGTCAAGGCGATCGCGGATCTGGCCTGCACGGAACCGTCCGCCGAAGTTCGCAACACCTATGGCGGCGAGTCATTGATATTCGGCCCGGACTATCTGATCCCCAAGCCGTTCGATACGCGCCTCATCTCGGAAATCGCGCCTGCGGTGGCGAAAGCCGCGATCGACAGTGGCGTCGCGACACGGCCGATCGAGGACTTGGACGCTTACAAGGCCGGGCTGCGCAGATTCGTGTTTCGTTCGGGCACGCTCATGAAACCGGTTTTTGAAACGGCACGCAGCCAGCCGAAGCGCGTCGTGTATGCCGACGGCGAGGACGAGCGAGTGTTGCAGGCGATCCAGCAGGCGACCGACGACGGAATCGTACAACCGATTCTCGTTGGCCGTCCCGAAGTCATCGCTGACCGGATAAAGAAACTGGGCCTGCGCATCAGGGAGGAGCGGGAATTCGAGATCATCAACCCGAACAGTGACGCGCGGTACAAGGAGTATTGGGAAACCTATCATTCCCTGTTGGGTCGTCGCGGAATCTCCGTGGAGCAGGCGCGCACGGTGGTCAGAACCAGAAATACCGTCATCGCTTGTCTGACGTTGAAGCTCGGTTACGCCGACGCTGTCCTGTGTGGAGCGGTGGGTCGTTACAATGACCATTTGCGGCACGCGCTGGGCATTATCGGCCGGGCACGGGGCGTGCATCGCTGCGCGGCGATGAGCGGGCTGGTCTTACCGAGCGGAACCTTCTTCATCTGCGACACGCACGTGATGCCGGAACCCTCCGCAGAAGAGATCGCGCAGATTGCGATCCTGTGTGCCGAACAGGTGCGGCGGTTTGGCGTGACGCCGAAAGTGGCGTTGCTCTCCTACTCGAATTTCGGCACCAGCGATCTGCCGTCGCCGCGCAAGATGGCGCGCGCGCGGGAAATTCTCGAACTGGAGGCGCCGGACCTGGAAGTGGATGGGGAAATGCACGCCGACAGCGCGTTGTCCGAGCGAATTCGCGACAAGTTATTCATGGGCTCGAAACTGAAAGGACAGGCCAATCTGCTCGTGATGCCGAATCTGGACGCAGCCAATATCACCTTCGAGTCCTTGAAAGTACTGGGGGGCGGCGTGCCGGTGGGACCACTGCTGGTGGGCAGCGCGCTGCCGGTGCACATCGTGAGCCCGTCGATCTCGGTGCGCGGCATCATGAACATGACCGCCCTGGCGGTTGCAGATGCCCAAAGCCGCGCACCCGAGCCGGCTGCATTGGCCGACGTATCCTGACGGCGGTCGGTCTGTGAAGTAGCGCACGCCGGCTTCGAGCCGGTTTTCAGCGACCCCTTGCCGGTTGCGCGGCCTAGGGCTGCCGGGGCACACGCCCCTTTGGCGCGGTGCAAGGACCCCTGTGGGCATAATCCTCCGTTAATTTTCTGTGGCTATGATCCTCCTGGTCAGGGACGCTTTTGTCTAGGTCGAAATAAGTGGAACTTTATTCCATTTTTTGTTAGGGTGGTCTTCCCGAACCCCAGAGCCGCACATGATGAGTCACCCATCGATTGCCGATCACGTTACCGACGCCGGCCCGCGCCACCGGGCGCGCTATCGCGCATCTTTGATCTGTCCCACTTACAACGAGCGCGACAACATAGCGGTTCTGGCGGAAGAGATCTTCTCGGTCATCGCCGCACATCCGGATATCGATTTGGAACTGATCGTCGTCGACGACAACTCGCCGGACCGCACGTGGGAAGCGGCGGCCGCGCTTCAAACGCGTTTCCCGGTGAAGATCTTGCGCCGTGTGGGAAAGCTCGGTCTCGGATCCGCCGTACTGGCGGGGTTTGCGGTTTCCGATCGACAGCTCCTGGGGGTCATCGACGGCGACCTCAGTCATGATCCGGCCATCCTACCGGACCTGATACGAGGGCTGGATCTACACGATGTCACAATCGGCAGCCGTTTCGGCGTCAATGCCGGCGTCGAGAACTGGCCTATCCACCGCAAGCTGATTTCGCTCCTCGGGGTCGCTTTTGCGCGCCGTCTCACCGGAGTCAAAGATCCTTTGTCGGGCTATTTCTTCGTCAGGCGAACAGTGATCGATGGGATGGCAGGCCGTCGATTGACTTCCAACGGATACAAAGTCCTGTTGGAGATTCTGATGAAAGGATTGTGGCGGTCGCAGGTTTCGGTTCCCTACGTGTTTCGAAACCGGCACAAAAGCACCAGCAAGCTGAATTTCGAGGAGTACGTTCTTTTTGCAAAACAGATCACCTGGTTTTCCGTACAGAGAGCCCTGCAGTTCGACGTCGACCGCGGTTGGTTTTCTCACGATGCAAGTATCCAGTTGCACCGCGCGAAGTAATACGTAACAAGCTAATCACAAAGGTAGATTCCTATGATGGACGCAATCAAACGAGTAAGACTTTGGCTGGCGCTGGGCATACCGGCGGTTACTCTGATTCTGGTATCCTGCGGCGGCGGCAGCAGTTCCGGCGGTGGGGGCGGCAGCGCCGGGTTGGCGACCGTCCAGGGCAGCGTAGCGTCCTTCAGCGCGCAATCCGCGGCCCTTGAGAATGCCCCGGGCGTCGAGCGTTTGCTGTTCGACCTAGCAAGTCTCCTGAGTGAGCCGGCCACTGCGCAGACTGGCGTGGACGACATCCGCGTGAGCATCGGTTCTCGATCGACCACCACCAGTGGGTCCGGAGCCTTCACTCTGACTTCGGTGCCGTCCGGTTCGCAGGTAATCAACTTCAGCCGCGGCAGTTCGAGCGCCAGCGCGCCCATCAACGTTCCGCCCGACTCGGTGGTCACGATTGTGGTGGTCGTGAGTGGCAGTAACGCAAACATCAACAATATGAACGTCAATGGGCCGGGCGGCGGTAACGACAACACCCCGGGTGGCAACACCAATGCGCCTGGCGCCAATACGAATACCGGTGGCGGTAACACGAATACGGATGGCGGAAATACCAATACCGGCGACAACACGAACGATGACGACGATGACAACGATAACGGCGGTGGAAACCGGGGCCGGGGCTGATCCATACCGTTAGCTCGCGCGTGAGAGGCACGGTGCCGGCTCAGCAATTCATCAACCGTTGCCGGATCGCTTGGGATTTCCTGAGCAAGCGTAGCGCTTGCTCAGGTCTTCCCATCGAGTTCTCGATAGAACTCACCAGCCGTTGCAACCTGAAATGTGTGATGTGTCCCCGGGACGATGGGGCCGATCGCGGGTTGGGGAACATGCGCATGGAGACATTTCGGCGCATTATCGATGAGGCCTCGGAATATCTGGAATTCACTTTTCTCCATCTTGCCGGTGAACCCTTGCTCCACCCACGGTTCGCAGAGTTCATAGACTATGCGGCGGAAAAAGGAGTGACCACCGGCTTATCTACGAATGCCACCATCCTGAACGCGGCCCGGCGCAAGTCGTTGGTCGACTCCCGTCTTCAGTATCTGGTGATTTCCATCGACGGGACCGACGCCACCACCTACGAGAAGATACGCGGCGCCCAAAGCTTCGCTAAGGTGGTGGAGAATACGGAATCCTTCCTCGATCAGAAACGGCTTGCGGGGCGGGGTCCGTACACAATCGTGCAAATGATCTGTATGGAGGGAAACCGACGTCAGGCCAAAGAGTTCGCGCGGCGCTGGAAGAAGCGCGGTGCGGATGCCGTTCGCCTAAAGCGGTTTTTCAATTTTGCGGGAAATGCCGAGGACCAAACCGGCGATGTGAAAGTGTCACCCGCGGCCACCGGGGGCGATCCCCGACCTCCCTGTTTTCTCCCGTGGCGGCAGATGGCGTTTTACTATGATGGAACAGCGGTCGCGTGCTGCCACGATTTCCTACATCAGGCGGAACTCGGAAACATCCATGAGCAAGGATTGCGAGAAATATGGAACAGCACGCCGATGCGGGGCATTCGGGCGCAACACGTCTCGGGAAAACAGGCCGATATCGCATTGTGTGCGGGATGTAACCAACCTCGGGTGTCGGCCTCCAAGGTGCTGGGGGCCACGCTCCTGTCCGCGGAACGCACCAAACGGATTCTGATCAACTTGGAGCGTTTCGCGCAACGGGCCGGGCTCGGCGCCCCTTACTGAACGTTCGATTACCGCATGGTGCCTATTGATTCCGGGATTCGCCGGATAGACACTTTCGTGTTATGCCTCGGGCACCGCGATTTCTCCCGACCGTAGATTCGACCTTCGATGCTATCGCGTAGATCGAGAAACCCCGTGTACCTGATTGCCGCGGCGCTCTGCAGCGTGGCGTTTCTGGCGTACATCCAGTTCGCCGGACCGGACATCGTCGGCACCGACGGCTACTACCACGTGAAGGTGGCGGATCTGATGCGGCAAACCGGGTTGCGCCTCGAATTTCCCTGGTTGAAGTACACGATTCTCGATACCACGGGTTACACGGATCATCATTTCCTCCTGCATCTGTTTCAAGCGCCGTTCACAGCCGTGTTCGGCGATCTGCGGCTGGCGGCAAAATGGTCGGCGGTGGCGGCCGCCGGGCTGGCGTTTACGGCGTTTTTCTGGGTGTTGTGCCGCCATCGGATTCGCGCACCCTTCTTGTGGTTGGTGCTCCTGTTCGCCGCGGCGTCGCCGTTTTTGTTTCGCATGAGTATGGCGCGCGGACAGAGCCTGAGTTTGGCTCTGCAGTTGATTGCTTTCCACTTGATCATCACGCGCAATATTCCCGGGCTCGTCATTCTCAGTGCGGTGTTCGTGTGGGCATACAACGGCTTCCTGGTGATGGTGCCGCTGGTCATGGCCGGGGTCGTCGCCCACTATGTCGTGGACCGAGTCGTCGAAATCAAGCTGGTTCTGGCGGTTGCGGCCGGTATCGGCGTTGGGTTGGTTCTACATCCGTATTTTCCCAACGACATAAAATTCATTTGGCACCATGTGGTTCCTAAATTGTTCGACACCGAGTATGCAACTTCCGTTGGCAGGGAGTGGTATCCATACACGACCTGGGAGTGGCTGGTTCAATCGGCGGTGGCAGTGGTGGCGTTTCTTACAGCGCTTTTGGCGGTGCAATGGTCGCAGCTAAAGCGCGACAAGGCATTGTGGTTCTGGCTGCTGGCTTCGGCGCTGTATTTTTTTCTGTATTTGAAGTCGAGACGGTTCGCGGAATACTTTCCTCCCTTTGCGATTGCCTTTCTCGCGTTCGCCACCCACCAGTGGGTGACGGACCACGCGCGCGCGGTGTACAGATCGGCGTCCATTGCTGCCCGGGCGGGGGCCGGCATGCTTGCAGCCGCGATAGCCGCGGGTGCATACATGACAGTGGTGTCGGTACGTGAAGATATCGCTCGTCAGCCGTCGACCAACGCCTACCGGGACGCCGCTTTGTGGCTCAAGCAAAACTCCGAACCGCTGGAAACGGTATTTCACTCGGATTGGGACGATTTTCCCAAGCTGTTCTATTTCAATACTCACAATACGTATCTGGTCGGGCTGGACCCGGACTTCATGCGCCTGAAAGATGCCAATCTCTTTAGGCAGTGGGAGCACGTCACCAAAGGAAACATCAAGCAAGTGTCCGCCATCGTCGAAAGTTTCAACGCTCGTTTCGTCTTCACCGAGCGGTACCATGAGGACTTCGTGGCAAACGCCGATGCGGATGAAAGGCTGCATCGGGTTTTCGTGGACGACGTGGCGATCGTCTATGAACTCCATCGACCGCGATGACGGCTCCGGTCTGGTCCGGCGCGATTGTTTAGTGAATCAACAGACCGCCGTTTACGTCGAGAACGATTCCGGTGACGTAGCCGGCGAGATCCGAGGCCAGGAACAAACACGCCCCGGCGACGTCGTCGGGCGTTCCCAGCCTGCCCAACGGTACTTTGGCGGCGATTTCCCGCTTGACCGCCGCGGTCATTTTGCCCCGCGTGAAATCATTGTCGATGGGCCCGGGGGCCACCGCGTTGACACGAATCCCTTCCGCTGCGAGTTCTCTGGCCAATGCCTTGGCGAGACCGAAAATACCCGATTTGGCGGCGGCATAATGGGCGCTGCCGAAAACGCCACCACCGCTTTGCCCGGCGATCGAAGAGATACACACGATGTTACCCCGCTGGCGGGCCTTCATCACCGGTAACACCGACTGCGCCATGTGAAATGTGCCGCGCAGATTGGTATCGACCACCTGCGTGTATTCGTCGGCCGAGATATCGAGGATCCGGGTGCCGAACACGATGCCGGCGCTGTTTACGAGAATATCGGGATCGCCGAGTTCGTGGGTAATCCGGGCAACGGCATCGCGGCACTGGCCTGCGTCGCGTACGTCGACCACCGCGGTATGCGCGACGCCCAGCGATTCCGCGACTTCAGCGAGACCGGTCTCGTTGCCGTCGAATAGCGCGACGCGCGCGCCGTGGGCGAGAAACAGCCGTGCCGTCGCCGTACCGATGCTGTTGCTCGCCCCGGCGCCGGTGATGATGGCGACTTTGCGGTCCAGCAGCATCAGCGATGCCGTGCCGCCATCCGGCCCGGGAGTGCGAACGCTCGGCGTCCGATCACGGTTGTGGTCCGGTGATCGGCAGCGCTTCGGGATGCACGCGTATGAAACCGTTGCGATTGGGCATCATTACTTTCGGCAGCGTGTCCGCGTTCATCTCTTCATCGATGTCGATAATGCGATTGATATGCAGAAGGTAGGCCGTGATCGCGTAAACCTCGTCCATATCGAGGGACCCCGGCGCGGACATCGGCATCGCGCGGCGGATGAAGTCAAAAAGCGTCGTCGCGTAAGGCCAGTAAGTACCGATATGCTTGTCTGGCCATGCATCGTTCAGTGGCACGAAATCGCCGGTCAAATGATCGGCGGTCGCGCCGGTGCCCTCAGGTCCGTGGCATGCGGCGCAGTGGTGTTCGTACAGCACGCGGCCCTGGTGCGGACGCCCCGACCCGGCCGGCAGGCCGCGGCCGTCCACGAAGACATCCAACGCCAGCAGTGCGGGATCGTCTTGCGCGATGGGTTGTCCCAAGCGCGGCACCTCCGTCCCGGTAAAGCCGGCGGCGACGATCAGCGCGACCGCGAGCGCGGATTCAAACGTAGACATGCCGTAATGCGCCGTCTTCATCGACCGCCCAGGAGACGACGGCGTGATAGTGAAAATATCCGTGTCTTCCGCGCTGACGCACGAGGTCCGCGCGCAGCGGTTGCGTATAACCACTCTCGTCGACGGCGCGACTCATCAGCACGGCGGGACTCCCATCCCAGCGCCAGGGAATGCGGAATCGTGTGAAACACCGCGGCAGGACCGGCTCCTGCAGCGCCGCTTCGGCCCACGACCGGCCGCCGTCGGCGGACACCTCGACGCGCCGGATGCGTCCGCGCCCCGACCAGGCCAAACCCTTGATCTCGTAGAACCCCGAGCGGCGGAGCGTCATCCCGTACGACGGCGTGGTGATCAGCGATTTGGCGTCCATCACGAACGTAAACTGGCGGGCTCGGCCCGACGGCAGCAGCTCCGTGTAACGTGAGGTCTCGTTGCGGGCCATTGCCGGTTCGACCGTGGCACGCAGGCGTCGTAGCCATTTTACGCTCAGCACCGCCTCCCAACCGGGCAGGATGAGGCGCACCGGATAGCCGTGCTCCGGCCGGATCCGCTCGCCGTTTTGGTAAACCGCCAGCATGGCGTCGTCGAACACTTTCTCCACCGGGATGCTGACGTTCATGGCCACCGCATCGGCGGCTTCCGCGATCAGCCAGCGGGCTGCCGGATCAATGCCCGCTTCGTCCAACAAGATTGCCAGAGGCACACCGGTCCACTCGCTGCACGACACCAGCCCATGGAGGAAACTGACTTTGGTTTGCACCGGCTCCCGGTTCCAGCCCTGGTTGCTGTTGCCCCCGCATTCGAGAAACAGCAGCGCCGATGTCATCGGATAGCGAAGCAGATCGTCCATGGAAAAAGACAGTGCGCGTTTCGTCAGACCGTGGATGATGAGCTTGTGCTGTGCCGGATCGATCTCTGGCACGCCGTTGTGATGGCGCTCAAAATGCAGGCCCGCGGGCGTAATCGTTCCCTCCAGATCGTGGAGCGGACACCAGGAAACCCCGTTGCCCGGCACCGCCGCGTTTGCGGCGATCCAGCGAATGACACGTGCTTCGTGCGGGGAGGGCGTCCCGTAATGGGTGAACGGCACTCCCGGTCGACGCATCCACGGTGGGCGTGCGGTCATGGCGACATCCGAGTCCCGGTCCGACTCCGCGCGGGCGCTCAACAACATCGCAGCGAATCCGGTACCGTATTTGAAAAATAAGCGCCGGTCGAGCAATCCGTTGCCCGCCACAGGGAATAACTCTTCGGGTCGCAGGGTTTTCAGTTCGTGGGTCATCGTCGGTGATTCGTTTCTGACCGTCAGCACACCACGCAATCGTAACGCTGTCAACAACGCAGACCCGGCGCCAGTCTGTTACACTGGCGCCTCGCTACCTAGATAAAATTGAAACTCAAAATGACAAAAACCTCGTTACTCGGAATCTCCCTGCTGTCTCTCACTTTTACCGGATGCACGTCCACGTATTTGATTCGCGGAGAAGGCGGCGAAACGTGTTCGACCGTGAGGGAGAAAGTGCAAACCAACGTGCAGTATAAGAATTTTTACAACGCATGGTTGCTGGGTTACCTGACCCGCTACAATTACGAGCACGAGACGCAATTGGGCGAAGGATTCAAGAATCAAGCGCTCCTCGACACGGCGCTCCAGTATTGTACCAACAACCCGTTGGATGATTTCGATCAAGCGGCAGCGAACGTCATCGAGAAGTTGATTGAAAAGCAGTAGCGTCGTGCCGAAATTCTGTTGCGCGCGCTCATTTCGAGGATGGCACGACACCGCGCGCGCCACCGCCTTATACCGGCGCGTGGCGGCGGGCATACTCGGCAACCGGGGGCGTGTGACGGGTCTGGACGGGTAATGGTGCAGCGCGAGCGAATCCGGGATCTATTGGCGGCGACCGACCCACGCGATGAGGTGCAAATCAAGGGTTGGGTGCGGACCCGGCGCGACTCCAAGGAGTTCTCCTTCGTAGAGGTCAATGATGGATCGTGTCTCGCGAACCTTCAGGTGATCGTCGACGCGGCGGCGGGTGACGCGCTGCTCCACGGCGTGACCACCGGAGCGGCGGTCGGCGTGCGCGGGTCCTTGGTGGCTTCACCGGGCGGTGGCCAGAAGTGGGAGATTCAAGCCCGCGAGGTCCAGCTCATCGGTCCGGCCAGCGACTCGTACCCGTTGCAGAAGAAGCGCCATACCGATGAGTATCTCCGGACTATCGCGCATTTGCGACCGCGAACAAACAAGTACAGCGCGCTGTTCCGGATACGGTCCGCGCTAACGCACGCCATTCATGAGTTCTTTCAACGACGCGGTTTCCATTACATTCATACGCCGATCCTAACGGGTTCCGACTGTGAGGGGGCCGGCGAGATGTTCCAGGTCACAACTTTGGATCTTGCCCGCGTCCCGGTGGGCGAACAAGGTGTAGATTACACTCAGGATTTTTTCGGAAAGGAAGCGAGCCTTACCGTGTCCGGGCAGCTGGCGCTCGAAAACTGCTGTCTCAGCCTCGGTGATGTGTACACGTTTGGACCTACGTTCCGCTCCGAGAATTCCAATACCAGCCGCCACGCAGCGGAATTTTGGATGCTCGAACCCGAAATGGCGTTTGCGGGCCTCGAAGAAGATATGGCCCTGGCAGAAGAGCTCGTCAAATTTCTCACGCGGTTTGCGCTGGAAACCTGTCGCGAGGATTTGTCGCTGTTCGCGCGCTTCGTAGACAAGCGTTTGTTCGATACGCTCAACGCACTCACAGAATGCGAGTTCTTGCGTATTCCCTATACCGAGGCGGTGCAGATTCTTAAGGCGTGTGGTAAGAAGTTCGAATTCACTCCCGAATGGGGCAAGGACCTGCAGTCCGAACACGAACGTTTTCTGGTGGAAGAACACTTCAAGCGGCCGGTAATCGTGCACGACTATCCGCAGGGCATAAAGGCGTTTTACATGCGCCTGAATGATGACGAAAAGACCGTCGCAGCTATGGATCTTCTAGTCCCTGGCGTGGGCGAGTTGATCGGCGGCAGTCAGCGCGAGGATCGTTTCGATGTGCTGAAAAACCGGATTGCGGAACTGGGTTTCGTGGTCGAGGACTATTGGTGGTATTTGGATACCCGTAAATACGGTTCCGTTCCGCACGCTGGATTCGGCCTCGGTTTCGAGCGGTTGCTGATGCTGCTCACCGGTGTCAGCAATATTCGTGACGTCATTCCTTTTCCGCGTACGCCAAAGCACCTGGAGTTTTGAACATCGAACAGAGCAAGCCGCCCCGGACAAGCGCGGAACTGGTACGCCAGTTTCCCCGCGCCGCACTCGCTCATACGCCGACACCCGTTGAGCCTCTGACCAACCTGAGCCGTTATCTCGGCGTAACCGTATACGTCAAGCGAGACGATTGCACGGGGCTTGCCATGGGCGGTAACAAAGCCCGTCAACTCGAGTTTCACATCGGCCGTGCCCAACACGAAGGCGCAGACGTTATTTTGATTACCGGCGCAGTACAATCGAACTATGTGCGTATGGCAGCCGCAGCGGCGCGCAAGTACGGCATGGACTGCCATGTGCAACTCGAAAAACGTGTTCCCAACACCGATGATGATTACCGCCGTTCGGGCAACGTTCTGCTGGACCACGTGTTGGGGGCCACCGTGCATGAATATCCGGAAGGGGAGGATGAGCAGGGGGCGGACCGAAATCTCGAGCGTATCGCCGCGTCTTTACGGGCGCGGAATCGTCGTCCATACATCGTGTATCTAGGGGCCGATCACTCTCCGATCGGGGCGCTGGGGTACGTCGCGGCGGCCGGAGAGGTCCTGAACCAGCGCGATGAACTGGGCATCCCACTGTCGCGCATAATCGTCCCGTCGGGCAGCGCGCATACGCATGCCGGACTGTTGTTGGGACTGCGGATAGATGGAGACCGGACTCCGGTCACCGGGATCTGCGTGCGCCGCGATGCGCACCGGCAGTCGCCGCGGGTTTTCGACTGTACGACTCGCCTGGAAGCGCTGCTGGGGTTGTCCGGTACGATCAGGGATGCCGACGTAGACGTACGCGACCATGTGCTGGCACCGGGATATGGCCAACTGAACGCAGCGGTTGTGGATGCGATACGGGTGGCCGGCGAACTCGAAGGTTTGTTGCTCGATCCGGTCTACAGCGGTAAAACCATGGCGGGCCTGATAGAAGCCGTGCGCGGCGGATACATCGGATCGGACGAATCGGTTTTGTTTCTGCACACGGGCGGTCTGCCGGCGCTGTTCGGCTATCGTTCAACGGTCCGCGGGTGGCAGAACCCAGGCTGATCCGCTCACTCGAAATTCAGCTTTGCCGGGGAAATGAGCACGCCGAAGCGTTCACACCAAACGACGACGTGACCGTATTTGTTTAAATCGATCCCTGCCGGTACCCGATACACTTGACTGCCTTTGAACGCCCGCAGGCGCCCAAGATCGACATACATCGTGGCGTCTACGTCAGTGTCGGGGGTAACTTCGTCTAGGGGGACCAGATACACGTGGAAGGCCGGTCCGGGTCCAACCTCGAAATCCTCCGCCAGATGGACGACCTCTCGATACACAGAGACGCGGCCGGAGCCGTAATGGATCGGATCCGCGGGATTCGCATGAATGAACTCTCCGCTCGCGACCAGCGCGCGATTGTCGGTGTCCAGGCGTTCCTCGGCCACGACGTCGGCGAGGAAGATGTACGGGTAGGCGAATATACCGAGGGCGAAACCCGCCGCCACACCGATCGCAGTACCCAGAACGAAACCAAAAAACGCGCGTTTCATGACAGCACCTCCGCCACCTGGAGAGTTGTGGTTACGCGCCCTCGGGATGCGAGACACCGTGGGCACTGACGATGGTAAATGAAGTGTCCACGCGTCCACAACAGTCGCGCTACCGGTGTGAGAGACGACCGCCGAACTCCGCAACCCACCTCGGGTCAAAGGAAATCGATAGAGACTGCGGATCGCTCCCAACGCCTCTCAACCTTTGAAGATGGAGAACGTTATGGGTCGAAATACTGCTCGATCACTGTTGTTGGTGTGCGTTTCTTTTTTCGCTGCCGTCGCGCGAGCCGAGCACGCGGTGGACCTGTCCGTGGAAGGCGGACTCATCAATGTTTCCCTGCCGTCTCACGTTAAAGTGGGCGTGTCGGTGCCGGTGCGTGTTGCCGTACGGTCGGAATCTCAAGATCCTGTTGCGGTCCGAGCGCGTGTCGGGATGCCAGCGCACGGCCACTGGATCGGTGCAGAAGGCAGGCGCGATTTTGCGCCCACGGATCTCGAGTTCGTTGGCGAAAAATGCGGTTCGCCGCCGGTTTCTGCGGGCGTGATGTGTCTGCCGGACTGGTTCGACGTGCTATTTCCGATGGAAGGGCACTACCGGATTCGTGTGTGGTTGGATTACGATGATGGCCGCACGTCTACTGCAGCAGCGGATGTGGTACTGGAACCGGACAGGCCGATAGAACTGGTCGAATTCCGTCAGGAATCGAAACCCGAACCGCAAGAAGCGCACGGGGGGAAACACAAGCATTGATCCGCGGGTGCGGCCGTCAGGTCAATGCACCGCGGACAAGGGAACCACAGCCGGGCGCTGGTCGTCTCTGGGATTCAGCCATTTTTCCGAGAAATCCTCGATCGCCAACGCCTGTCCGAAATAGTGGCCCTGAAACAAGGCGACGCCCTGACGCTTGAGGAATTCCACCTGTTCTTGGTTTTCCACACCCTCGGCCACGACCTGCAGACCAAAATGATCGCTGATCGCAATAATGGCTTCGACGATCGCCGCGTTGTTCGTATCCGTCGAGATACCGCAAACGAAGGATTGGTCGATCTTGATCTTGTCGATCGGCAGATTCTTCAAGTAAGACAGGGACGAATAGCCGGTCCCGAAATCGTCTATGGAAAACTGAATACCGAGATCGCGAAGGTGCCACATTTTATTGATTGAGTCTTCCCGGGAATCCATGAGAACCCGCTCGGTGATCTCGAACTCCAAACGGGCAGGATCCGTTTGCGTGTCATCGAGTATCTGGTGCACCTGGGCCAGAAGATCGGGTCGATGAAAAAATTTCGGACTGATGTTGACCGCGATCCGATGAATCGAGTGCAAGCTTCGTTCACCCGCGCAGCCGAGATGTCGCAGATTCTTGCAAGCCTGTCGCAACGCCCACGCGTCAAGTTCGGTGATCAACCCGGTCTCCTCCGCCATGGAGATGAAGGCGTCTGGATGCACCATGCCGCGACGGGGGTGGCACCATCGCGCCAGGGCTTCGGCGTTTATGATTCGTCCATCGCGGTCGACCTGCGGTTGATAAAAGAGTCGCATGTCATCCAGCGTAAGCGCCTGCCGGATTTCGTTGTTGAAGCGCAAACGCTCCTTAGCCGCTACCTGGTACCGGGGATCGAAGAAGGCGATGCTGTTTCGACCGCTGTCCTTGGCGTGATACATCGCGGTGTCGGCGTTGGCGAGAATCGCGTCCGGGGAGTCCGGCGCGGAAGGAAACAGCGCGACGCCGATGCTCGCCGTAATGTGCAGTAAATCCCCGTGAATGTTGTAAGGTTGCGAAAGAAGTTGCTGTATTCGCTTCGCCAGCACCAAAGCTGCCTCGGCAGATTGTTCTTTGGAAGCACCCAAGTTGGTAAATAGAACAACGAACTCGTCGCCGGCCAAGCGGCCCGCAACCGCCTCTCCTTTCGACCAGTCGGTCAACCGACCGGCTACCTCCCACAGTACCGAGTCACCCGCTGCGTGGCCCAGGGAGTCGTTGATGGTCTTGAATTCATCGAGGTCGAGAAACAGTACCGCGCCGTAAGTGGCGTACCGCATGCTCGTCTGCAACGCTCTCTCCAGGTGTTCGTACAGCAAGCGGCGGTTCGGAAGGCCGGTCAGGGAATCGTAGTTCGCGTGATACCAGATCCGATCTTCGGCCAGTTTTCTGTCCAGTGCGCTGACGAACAGGTCGCCGGCGATGTTGAGCAGTCCGGCAAAGTCCTCGCTCCACTGCATTTTCGAATGGATGGAATCGAAGCCGATGAACCCGCGTACGTCCCCCGCCAGACTGATCGGTACGATCGCACAAGACAAAACGCCATGCTCACGGAAGAATCGTCGCTCGGCGGCGGCGCTTTCCGGCAGGCTTGCGGTGTCGGGAATCAAGGTCGGTTTCCCACCGTTTACCTGCGCGACCAACCAGGGTAGGTCCGAAAGCGCAAGCGTGAACTCGGTTTTCTTGCGCGATTCGATCCCTTCGATGGTCCATTCATGGGTATTTTCCAGGGTCTCGCGATCACGGCGAGTGAACACATAACCCCGGTCCGCGCCGGAGAACGATCCGATACGCTGTAACCCGCTTACGATACCGCGATCGATCTCGTCGATTCCCAACCGTACGAATTCAGCGGAGAGTTCCGCAATATTGGACTGCATCTCAATGCGGAACTGCAGGTTTTGTTCGACTTTCTTGCGTTTTCTGATGTCCTCTTCCAGCTCCAGATTTCGCGACGCGAGCGTTTCGGCCAAGTGCAGGTTTCGAAACCGGAAACGCAGCGACTCCGAGAAGATGTGGTGGAAATGGTTGGCGGACAACAAGACCCCGAAAATGAACAGGCACGAGAGCAGGGCGATGGAGACGTAGAGCGTCTGGTTCTGGGTCAGGCAGAAAATCGCCAGCGGGAAGATCGCCGTCGATACGTAGAGCTGAAACGCGGATTTGTCCGCCGCCAGATAAGAAATGGCCGTGGCACACATTCCTGCGACCACCAGTAAGATCATGAATTGAGTCTCAAGGCTGGTTTGGGGCAGGAACAGGGGCGCGGTCAGGCCCCAAATGGCCCCCGAGGTGCAGGTTGAGACGAGGAAAATTGTACGCCACCGGCCGAGATTTTCACCCGCCGCGGATTCGAATGTGGTGGACAACCAGAAACGCGTCGCCGTGGCGAGTACCGCATATCCGGCCCACGCCGCGAGGCTCGAGCCGGAGACGTGTGGATACAGATAGATCGCCAAAACGCCCACCACCAGGAGCGTCAGGGCGTTGCCGGTGCGCGATTGACGGTACAGGAAACGGACCTGTTCCCGGCCTGGCTGCTGCGGTGAAATCATGAGTACTGCGACCGCGGACGCCGCCCGCCGGCGAACCGTCTGCGAAAGAACCCCCCTTTGTTCTGTTCCTCATTGAGTATAGTCGACGAAAATCGGGATGCACGGCGGGTTTGACGCCCGCGGCAAAGCGCCGGTCGGCGAAGTCCGGCGGCGAGGGCCGATGGCCGCAACGCTCGGTCTGGCGAGGGTGGAAGCCCGGTTGCCGTGGGGCGCGACGCCCTGGGGCCTTCCGTGCTACCGACAGCCGACGCACGACCTCGCGCGGGTGAACGACCCGGAGCGGGGTGTCGGACCCCGCTCCGCGAGGGGGCGGTGTCGTGGTTTGCCGGTGGACAAGGAAGGCTCGGCGCTCGGCGGACGAGCGTTGGGCTGCGGTTCAGCGGCGAATGGTTGTAACATTGCGCGGTAACCTCAAGAGCTAACGAAATCGGGAGGACTGAAAATGCGGATTGGCGTACCTAAGGAAATAAAAGTGCACGAATATCGCGTCGGACTCACCACCACGAGCGTACGAGAGCTGACCAGCCGGGGGCATGAGGTCCTGATTGAGACCGATGCGGGGGCGGGCGTAGGGATGCTCAATGCGGACTACGAAGGCGCCGGCGCGCAAATCCTCAACAGCGCTACGGAAGTGTTCGATGCCGCAGACATGATCGTCAAGGTGAAAGAGCCCCAACCCGATGAATGTCGCATGCTGAAACCCGGCCAGGTGCTGTTCACGTATTTACACCTGGCACCAGATGCGGAGCAGACCCGGCTGCTGGTGGAGTCCGGATGCGTGGCAGTGGCCTACGAAACCGTTACCGGGAAAGGTGCGTCGCTGCCGCTTTTGCAGCCGATGAGCGAGGTCGCGGGGCGCATGTCGGTGCAGGCCGGTGCACATTGCCTGGAACGGGAGCAGGGCGGTGCGGGCATCCTGTTGGGAGGTGTGCCCGGAGTAGAGGCCGCCAATGTCGTGGTCATCGGCGGCGGTGTCGTGGGCACCAACGCAACCCGAATGGCGATGGGCATGGAGGCGAGCGTCACGGTGCTCGACAACTCGTTGCGGAGACTGCAAGAACTCGACTTTCAATTCGGTTGCCGACTCAATACCGTGTACTCGACGGTGGAGTCTCTCGAGCGTTACGTACTCAATGCGGATCTCGTGATCGGGGCGGTCTTGATACCCGGAGCGGCGGCACCCAAACTGGTTACAGCGAAGATGGTCACCGCCATGCGCCCGGGTTCGGTACTCGTGGACGTGGCCATCGATCAGGGGGGGTGTTTCGAGACCAGCCGTCCCACGACCCATGCCGATCCAACCTATGTCGTCGACGACGTGGTCCACTACTGCGTGGCGAACATGCCGGGGGCCGTGGCGCGAACTTCAACCCTGGCGCTCAACAACGCCACTTTGCCGTTTACGCTGGCTTTGGCGGACAAGGGCTATCGGCAGGCGTTGCTTGACGATCCCCATCTGCTCAATGGACTGAACGTGCATACTGGGCGGATCACATACGAGGCCGTCGCCAGAAACTTGGGATACGAATACGTGCCGCCCGAGGAGGCGCTCGGTAGTTGAGTAATCGTAACGAGTCTGAAATCCACACATTTACGGAGGACGTGTATGAGTGACCATGTCTATAAACAGATCGAACTTACCGGGTCATCGACTTCGAGTATCGAGGAAGCGATAGCCAATGCCATCTCGAGAGCCAGCAAGACCGTGCATAACATGCGATGGTTTCAGGTCGTAGACACGCGAGGGCATGTCGAAAACGGGAAGATCGAGCATTTTCAAGTGACTATGAAGGTCGGGTTCACTCTGGATTAGCGCGCAGGCCGCGGGCCGGCGCTCGTGGTTGCGTCAGGGTTCTCCGATCGGAAAACCCCATACCCCGAGTTTTCGCGACCGCGCAATTTTTTCCAGTGTGACGTACTCCACCGGCGCATCGTGGAGTGCGGCGGCCCAGCCGAACCGCAGCAGATACGCGGCGAGGTCCGTGTCGTCGACGTGGCAGGTGGCGGTTACCGTTCGCCTGCCGCTCCGCGCAATGGGACGGCACTCGACGAAACTCGTTCCGATCTTGAAATCTAAGGCCAGGGCGGCACGTGACGCACATTTTCGTGGTCGGACGTTCCGGCGGCAGGTGCGCGCCGTTTCGGGAATATGAATTCCGTACAGATGAATCATCCGGCCGCGCACGCGCAGTGTTCCATCGTCCTCCACAAACGCATTACCTTTCAGAGTTCCGGCGCCCGATGCGCAGAGCGTGACAGCCGAAATCGCCAGCGCAAACCATCGAACCCCGGATAGCGCCGAGTCGGCGCGGCGTCGAGTATCGTTCATCCGCCCTTCTCCATGGCCCGCGCGGCCATGCGGTCAATCACTTGCGGTGTGATGAGCTTTATCCATTGACCGACTTTGCCACGCGTAGACAGTAAAATCTGGCGCTTGCGCCGCGCGAGAGCATCCAGGCTTTTGCGCGCGCAGTCCTCGACACTCATCGCGCGCCGGTAATCGATGCCGTGGTCCGTGCCGAGAAGTTCTCCCATGGCGTTTATGTTGCGCTCGTGTATACCGGTAGCAACGAAGTCCGGAAAAATCAACGTCACAGTGACGTGCTGTGTTTCCAATTCGATTCGCAAAGCTTCGAAGAAACCGGTCAGCGCGTGTTTGCTTCCGCAGTAAGCCGAGTACAAAGGTACGCCGGTCTTTCCCGCCAAGCTCGAAATGACGCCAATGCGCCCACGGGATTCCTTCAAATGGGGCAATGCGAAATGAGTGGTGAAAACACTGCCCAGGTAGTTGGTGGTCATTATTCGCCGATAATGTGACAAATCCACGGTTTCGTCGAAACGCGCGGTCATACCGATACCGGCGTTGTTGATCAGCACGTCTATCCGGCCGTACCGATTCAGTGCGGCATCGACGAGCGCCCGGCACTGCTCGGGTTCGGCAACGTCGGTGGGTTGGGCCACGGCTTGCCCGCCGCGGTGCGCACACTCTTGCGCGACCTCGGTCAGCCGGTCGGCGGATCGCGCCCCCAAAACCAGCCGTGCACGCACGGTTGCGAGTTGCAGAGCCATTTCTCGGCCCAGCCCCATAGACGCTCCGGTGAGTATGACCACTTGGTCTCGCAGTTCCTTCATCCGCGGCGCTATTGCAATCACGTTTTTCGAAAAGGTGTGAAATCGATAGAATATCGTACTCCTGTAATTCTGAGTTTGACAGAACGAGATGGCGGGATCCGACATCGAGGCGTTGCGGAGGCAATTGCGAAAGGCGATTCGCGATGCGGAGGAAGCGGAGTATCCGGTTGCAGTTCTGGATTTGTACTCGCTGCGCGAATGCATGCAGCTCCTCGAGGCGAGGTATGGGCGCAGCGGGGAATACGGTCAGGACGACGACCCGATGGAAGAGATGCTGAACCTCAGGGACGGAGAATGAAGGATTCGGCGCTGGGGCTCGTCGATAGCGGAGGACAAGTGATGCCCAAGTACGGCGCGTACGGTGAGAAAGCCATGTGGGGGAAGCGCACCGTCGGGGTGATCGGCTCGACGGTATGGATAGCACCCGACGGCAAAGTGCGTAAGCATTGGCGAAAAGCGCCCAACGCGACGACCCATCCGATGAAGGTACTGGAAGCCCTACGCGCCGCTGGTTGAGCACTCCCGTCCCGCGCGCCGCGATGACTGTGATAAGCCACCGTTCAGCGGCCGCCGCGCCTGCGCGCGGGTAAACGTAACATCGTCAGCCGGTATAACCATGGTGGTAGACCCTCTATCCGAGTGGGAACGACGTGTTGTCCGTCACGGGTAACGAAATCGAACGGATTGCCCGGGTGTGCGGACACCACCCAGTCTTCGACTCTGTGCCAGCGTCCGTTCTGCTGTACTCGAATCACACCGAACGCTCGCAGGCGCCGCGTCAGTTCGTCCAGATCCAGTGCTCCGGGGGCCTCCGGTCTAATCATTCGATCGAGATCGGCTTGAGAAAAATACGAGGCGGGGCCGGTTTGCGCGCGCCCGGGGTCCCGCTGTCGCAGTTTGTTGATCAACTGCGGTACGCACTGGACGGCACGGACCTGTTTGGCGCGCGTGACCGACGCCAGTGAGACGTCGCCGGCAACCGGGACGCTGCATTGTATGAGGATGTTTCCATCGTCGAGATTCTCGTTCATGCGATGAAAGGTCAGACCCGACTGCGTCTCGCCGTGGTAGATGGACCAGGAGGTGGCCATCAACCCGCGGTACTTGGGCAACAATGCGTCGTGGAAATTGACCGCCTGCTCGAAGGCGTTCAAAAGCGGTTTTTTGAACACGCACAGGCTGTATAACGACAATGCGACGTTGGGGCGAAGGTCCTCCGCGAGCCAGCGGATGAACGCTGGATCATTCGGGTCGCGATTGGGCGGTACGACAAGCCGTAAACGATGTCTCTTTATGAGGCGTTTGACCGATGGCACAGGAATGCTGCGCGACGGCGTAATCAAGCGGGCAAGCTGACGACGTAATCGTGTTCGCCACCGTCCGGTCCCCGAAGTGAGACGCCGCGGGTCGGCAGTACATAAACCCAGCACCTCGATATCGTCGTTTGCAGCCGCAATGTCCAGGGTGCGGTCCATCAAACCGAGCACCACCGGACTGGGTATGTCGCTGAAAAGGAGTAGTCTAAGCAAGCTTTCAGGTAGGGAAAGCGAGGCGTTCAGAAGTGTTTCTTGAGATCCATACCCCGATACAGATCCGCCACCTGCTCTTGATAACCGTTGAAGGGCAGCGTCGGTCGCTTGCGTGTTTCCCCGATGCGGCGCTCGCGAGCCTGACTCCACCGGGGATGGTCGACTTCGGGGTTCACGTTCGCGTAGAAACCGTACTCTCTTGGCGCTCGTTTCGACCAGCTGGTCGGAGGTTGGTTCTCGACAAGGTCGATACCTACAATGGACTTGATACTTTTAAAGCCGTACTTCCACGGTACGACTAGACGGAGTGGTGCGCCGTTCTGATTCGGTAGCGTTTTACCATAGAGGCCCACTGCCAGAATCGTCAGCGGATGCATGGCCTCGTCGATGCGCAGGGCCTCGGTATAAGGCCAATCCAGGGACCGACGTAAAAAGCGCGGGTTCTGACCTGGCATTTGTTTTGGATCCAGGAGCGTTTCAAAAGCCACGAATTTGGCGCGTGACGTGGGTTCAACACGTTCGATTAGACTCGCCAAGGGGAAACCCACCCAGGGAATCACCATCGACCAGGCTTCGACGCAGCGCAGTCTGTATATGCGCTCCTCCAAAGGGAAAAGCCCGATCAACTCGTCGATGTCGAAGATCTTAGGTTTATGGGCTTCGCCCCCTACGGTCACGGTCCACGGTCGTATACGCAGTTGCCGCGCCAGGCGCGCGGCACGTCGCTTACTCCCGGAGAACTCATAAAAGTTCGTGTGCGTGGTCACTTCAGAGTAAGGCGTCATCGTTTCGGTGGTTCGGTACGCGCGGTTTTTCGCGAATGGCGGCAGGGGGGGTATAGCCGGTGGTCTGGCATCGGCACTCAACGCGCCGGGCACGAGCGCCCCCAAGGCCAACGCCGCACCGCCAGTTAAAAAAGCGCGACGGTTTTCGTACACACAGGCATCCGTTACTTCCGACTCGCGGGCCTGTTCGCGGCAGGTCGCGTTCCGCGCGGACATCCGCGGCCTTAAGACGCGGGAATCGCACCGGTCAACCGGCATGGGCATACCCGTGGTCCAGGCTTTCCAACAAGTCCCGTGCGGTTCTTAAGTCCTCCGTTTCGAAACCTTCGCTGAACCAACCATAAACACCGCGAAGCAAGTCGTAAGCGCGGCGGCTTTGCTGTTGCGCGTGCAACAAGCGGGCGAGACTTGTCGCGGCGCGCAATTCCAGCGACTTTCCACCCTGTGTGCGGGCGATGGACAACGCCTTCTCGAACAACGCTTGCGCGCCTGTCGTGTCGGGCTGATCTCCGGCCAATATCAATTCGCCCTGCAAGCGGTCCAACTCCGCTTCCCAGTGATGCTCGCCGTTGTCCGAAACAGCTCGACGGGCGGCGTCGACCAGTTCCAGTCCCTTCTGTGTCTCTCCGGTAAGCAGGTAAGCGAATATCGGCAGAGACATCGCCCAGGGTTTTCCGAGGCTGGCATCCTGATCCTTGAAGCCCTGCATGCCTTCCCGGATGCGGGCCAAACCCTCTCGAAAGCTCTTCTTGACGATGAGAATCTGGCCTTCGACGATCGAGGCGCACGCACCCAAATAGGCAAACCCGTGCTCATTGGTCATCGACCGCAGCTCCATACAGAATCTTTGTGTGCTCTTCAGGTTTCCGCAACAGATCTGGGAGCAACACATAAAGAACAACGCCATCGCCTCGGCATGGGGCTGCGACAGTCGGCGTGCCTGCTGTATGGCTTGTTCACCAACCTTCATCGACTTCTCCGGATATCCGACCGCCCACAGCGTCCAGCCCAAGTGCATTAACGTACTAATGCCGGGATCAATCTGATGCGAGAGCAGTTTCGTCTGTTGCGCCTCACAGTCATACAGCGACCAGGCTTGTTCGAGCTGCTCGCGAGCCCCGGTGAACTCCCCCTGCCAAAACAGGGAACAACCCAGCATCCAGTGTCCCACCATGGCGTAACTCGAGTCGAGCTGTCGGCCCAGTTCGAGTACGCTTTGCGCCTGGCGGCGCGCGGTTTTGAGTTCGCCGCGTACGTGAGCGCATGCGTACAGGCCGCGTAGCGCGTCAGCGAGCTGTACCGGATTTCCGACGCTTTCGCAAAGTGCCCGAGCGCGCAAGAAAGCCTGTTTCGTTTCTTCCGACCCGAATCCTTTTGTCGCCCGGTACGCCGCTCCCAGCGTGAGCTGCAAAGTGAGCTCCCACTGGTCGTTATTTTCGCTGTGGGGTACCTCGCCGAGCGCGTGGAGGGCATCGGTAACGTGTCCGACAACCTCCCAGTTCGCCGACCGGTCCAAGGCGCGTCCGGCGGCCATGGTGAAATACCTCACGGCCTCTTCGTACAGCCCGGCTTCGTTGTAATGATACGCGAGCACCTCCGGCTCGACCTGCAAGCGCTCGGGGTCGTCACCAACCATCACGTCGGCGATCTTGGAGTGTAGTTTTTGACGGGTGCTCTTCAACAGACTTTCGTACGCCGCATCCCGAACCAACGCATGTTTGAATACGTAGACGGCATGCGGATGGGAACCGCCACGTTCGAATATAATTTCCGAGTCAGCCAGCTGAGCCAAAGCGCTGTCGAGTTGCACTTGGGAGATATCCGCCACTGATATCAACAGATCGTAAGTAAACTCTCGGCCGATAGCGGCTCCGATCTGTGCGACCTCCTTTACTTTCGCGAGCTGGTCCAGTCGCGCCAGCAATGAATCGTGCAATGTCGTGGGGATCGCTCTCACCGGCAGGGGTCCCTGCAGCACATAGCGGTCGTTTTCCTCGCGAAGCAACGCTGAAGACTGCAAGGTTTTGGTCAACTCTTCGACGAACAGCGGAATACCGTCGGTTTTCTGGAGGATCTGGTCGACGACTTCGCTGGGCAGATCTTTACCCGCGGCATACCGAACCATCAGCGCGGATTCTTCCGCATTCAACCGCTCGAGGTTCAGGCGGTTGATGTGTGGCTGGGTTTGCCACGGTGGCGAAAATTCCGGCCGGAAGGTGATGATCATCAATATGGGGGCCTCGCGCACGCGCCGCGCATACAGGTCGAGGAGCTCCGTCGATGTCGGATCTATCCAGTGCGCGTCCTCTATGATCAACAGCACTGGCTTTTCGGCGGCGAGTTTGTTGAGTTGTTCGAGCAGGACGGCGAAGGTGCGGACTTTTTGCTGTTCCGGTGTCAGATTCACCGCGGCGAAGCGCCCCTCGCCGGGGATAGACAACAAATCGGAAATCAAATACAAGAATTCGTCGGTCACCGCCTCCGGCGTTAGGCTATTGAGAAACTGCTCCAGACACTGTAGCTGTTCACTTGCCTTGGTTTTTCGGTCGATTCCCGCGGCGGTTTCCAGAGTGTGGATCATCGGAAACAGCGCGGTATTCTGATGATGAGCGGAACACTGATAAACCAGCCGCGTATGGGATTCGATGCCGATTCTATCCCGTAACGCATGTACGATCCGTGACTTTCCAATTCCGGCTTCGCCGCAAATGTGAATGACCTGGCCGCTTCCCTGCTTCGCACGCTGCCACCGGTCGTACACGAATTCGACCTCTTTGTTGCGCCCGACCAGGCGGGTAAGTCCTCCGCGGCGAACCGCCTCGAAACGGCTATAGATCTGGCGCGAGCCGAGCGCGCGCCAGGCCTGCACCGGAGCTCCGATGCCCTTGAGCTCGTGATAACCGAGATCTTCGTAGTCGAACTGACCGCCGGCCAGCTGCTTGGTCTCGGACGTAATGATGACCGAATTGGGTCCTGCCAGATCCTGAAGACGCGCAGCAAGGTTGGGTGTCTTGCCGACGACTGCCTGCTTCTCGAGTGCACCTTTACCGACCAGGTCGCCCACGACGACGAGACCGGTTGCGACACCGACGCGGATTTGGAGTTCAAAGTCCTGACGTTCTGCCAGATCGTGGCTCAATTGGCGGATGCTGTGTGCCAGGTCGAGCCCGGCCAGCACTGCCCGTTCGGCTTCGTCTTCATGCGCATGCGGAAAACCGAACAATACGAGGAGTCCGTCGCCGACATAGCGAGATACGAAACCGTCATACTTGGCGATCACTTCCGCAGCGGTTTCCTGGTAACGTCTTAGGACGTGTCGCCAGTCCTCCGGATCGAGACGCGCCGCCAGGGATGTGGACCCGATGAGGTCGCAGAACATTACCGTCAGCTGGCGTCGTTCCGGGCTGGCGGTGACCGGGTCTGGGCGAGGCGGTGCCTGGTCGCTGCGTCCATTGCCGATCGTTGCTTCGTTCAAGATCGTGCGCCCGCAACCCCCGCAGTAGCGTTCCCCGGGTTCGTTGGCGAAATCGCAGTCGGGACAGGGAACGGCGAGCGGGGCTCCGCACTCGGCGCAGAATCGCCGACCTGGGCGGTTCTCAAGATCGCAAGTCGGGCAACGCATCGCTAACGAGCGGCGCTGCTCTGGGCCGCATACTCCATGGGGCGTGACGTCCGCACTGCTGGTGACGAGTCATTTTTGGTCATTTCTTGCAGATCTGCAAGCACATCTGAATGTAAACGACCGTCCGCTCCGGTCACCATGATGGGCGAAAAATAGTGGATATAGCGGGCATCAACCGGAAACGCCGGCCTGTAAAGGCGATCCAAGGGCTCGCTACCGGTCACGTAGGTACGCGCTGCTTCGACGCGGCGACGGCTGAGCGGCCGCAGGGTGGGGTTGATGATCATGGCGGTGCTTCCGAGCGCCATGATCAGTTGGTCTATGTTCAACGATTTTCGGTAGCGCCTAAAAAATCCCGCTGCGTGTCGTGCGGCCCGACGCCGATACCCTTTGAGCTGCGCCAGACCACTCAAGAAATTCACGACCCGGGGCAGTGGATCCAGCGGTCGGGTCACCAGCGTCGAACCGTCCATGTCACGCAGCCGCGCGTTCGGCAGTAGTCGCTCCTGCGCGAGGCATTCGAAGAAATACGGGGTGTTGAGTAGCGGTATTGCCTGGCTAAAGAACGACGGCAGCGTTACGTCGGGGCGATTTACGATGAGTTCAATTTCGTCGCAGCACTGTCGTACGGTTCGAGAACTCAGGTCGAAAATGATGCCGTATAGGAACACCACTTGTTCTTCGAGACAATGGCGGATCACTTCGATTTGCGAGAAGCGTGTATTCTGGCGTTTGTTGTAACCGACCAAGGTGGGCGAGTCGAATGACTCCACCCCACTAAAGAGACCCACACAGCCGGCTGCGCGCGCCAAGGTCAGATTTTCCGGTTTCGAGAAGAAATCCTGGGTGACCAATGCGGTCCAACCGCGGAAACGTCCCGCCTTCCAGGCTTCCTTGATGATCTCCAGCTTCGCGAGAAAGAAATCGCGATTGTTGCCGTAAAAGTTGTTGTCGAGGAAGATGATAGTTCGGCGTTTCCCCAGCGCGCGGAGTTCCCGACGAATCCGATCAAGAGCATACTTTTCGTATTTATTTCCCTCTCCGGTCAGAGCGCAGAACGAGCAGCGAAAATTGCAGTTGCGGCTCGTCTCCATATAGCCGATCGGTCCGAACCAGTAAGCCAGGTCGAAGCGCGGACACAGTGTGTCGGACACGTACGGCGATCCCCAGGCGTCTTGCACGACTTCCGCCAGTTGCTCTACGTCGCCGGTGCACACGTAGTCGAAGAACGATTCGGACAAAAGGGGTAGTGCCCGGACTCCCGGTCCCCCGGCCACCACGAGCACGCGTGGATTCCGTGTTTTCGCGTAAGCCGTCAGTTGCCGGAACCGGTCGAGGGCTACGGTGAGCCCGGTCAGTACCAGCATATCGGGCCACTCCAGGAGATGTGGGTCGACTAGCGGACCGCTCGCCTGTTCGTTGAACAGCTTTATATCGCACAGGTGAGGCGCGAAAACGCCAGCCAGATAAACCGGACCCAGGGACTTGGGGACGCTGTAGAATCGTCCGTGCTCGCGCCTTAGATCGTCAAAGTAGGCGTTGACGATTAACACTCGCCGGCGGCGAAGGGGGGCGACGGTGCGAGTCGAACAAATCTCCCGTAGCTGCTCCTGTCCTTTGGTCGTCATCCCCTTAGAGGTTCTTGGTCTTCGTGTAGGCGGTGCGGGACTAGAACCCTACATCGAAACGGCTGTACCTGCCACTACAATCAAAATCCGCTTATTGAGTATCCGACTCCTGGTCTGGGGCCGGCCCCGCGGTTTACACTTATCGCGAACCAGGGATCGTATCAGTGAATTATTCACGTCGGCAGTGGGGTAAAGCCCTTATCGGTGCCGCCGTAAACGCTGTTATTAACGACGTCGTGTTACGAAGCTATCGATACGGGAAACCCGATGTTAAGCTGTCCGGAACGGAGTGAGGGGTCAACCCGCTCGTTGAGGCTTGACCTTGATCAGGTCTTACGCCTCGCGGCTTCGCGTGCGGCGTACGGGATGTGGGAGACGCGACTGGCGCCGGTCAGGGACACAAATGGGTGATATCTTCATCAGTTACGCCAGCAGCGACCGGCCACGGGCGAAGTTGCTTGCGGACAACTTGGCCGGTGAAGGCTGGTCGGTATGGTGGGATCGCACGATCCCCCCGGGCAAGACGTTCGATGAGGTGATCGAGGCCGAACTCGCGGCCGCCCGGTGTGTAATCGTCATCTGGTCGTCCACGTCCGTCGAATCTTCCTGGGTGCGCGCCGAAGCCGGAGAGGCGATGAACCGGGGCGTCTTGATCCCGGTGCTCATGGAAGAGGCCGACATTCCCCTGGTATTCCGGCCCATCCAGGCGGCGGATTTGCGCGACTGGGAAGGCGGCGTCAATCATCCCGGCTATCGCCAACTCGTGGCGGCAATTGCCGCGGCCATCCGGCCGGCGGCCGGGAAGGTCACCCCCGATCGCTCCGCACCCGGAGTCAGTGATCTGCGCGATCGGGTGCTGAAAGCCAAATCGGTGCAGGATCTGGAAGAAGTTCGTGGGGTGCTGGCGGCGCTGTTGGTCGAGGAGCCCGACAATACCGACGCCCAGCTCCTGGTCAAGCACGTCGACGGCGCGTTGGCACAACTGCGCCGGAGTCCCGAACGCGGCGCGGGCGGCACAGCCGCGGGCGCCAGCGGGCAGGACCGCGGGGCACACCAGACCGCGCGGCCCACCAGGAGTTGGGTGATCGCCGGAGGCGTGCTGGCAGCGGTGGCCGCGGTCGCGTGGTTGGGCTGGACGGTATTGCGTCCGCCGGATCCCGGGCCAGGGGGCGCCGACAACGCGGAACAACTGGCGGTTCAGCGTGCGGAGCTGGAGCGCGAGCAGGCGGCCCAACGGGCGGCGGAGGAGGAAGCGCGGCGCCAGGCCGAGGCACAGGCAGCGGCCCGCGAGGCGCAGGAACGCGAACAGGCGGCTAAGCGGGCGGCGGAGGAGGAAGCGCGGCGCCAGGCCGAGGCACAGGCAGCGGCCCGCGAGGCGCAGGAACGCGAACAGGCGGCCCAACGGGCGGCGGAGGAGGAGGCGCGACGCCAGGCCGAGGCACAGGCACAGGCAGCGGCCCGCGAGGCGCAGGAACGCGAACAGGCGGCCCAACGGGCGGCGGAGGAGGAGGCGCGGCGCGAGGCCGAGGCACAGGCAGCGGCCCGCGAGGCGCAGGAACGCGAACAGGCGGCTAAGCGGGCGGCGGAGGAGGAGGCGCGGCGCGAGGCCGAGGCACAGGCAGCGGCCCGCGAGACACAGGAGCGCGAACAGGCGGCTAAGCGGGCGGCGGAGGAGGAGGCGCGACGCCAGGCCGAGGCACAGGCGCAGGCAGCGGCCCGCGAGGCGCAGGAACGCGAACAGGCGGCTAAGCGGGCGGCGGAGGAGGAGGCACGACGCGAGGCCGAGGCGCAGGCCCGAGCGCGGCGAGAAAGAACCGAAGTGCTGCTTGGCGATGCGTTACGACTGGCCGAGCAGGGCCGTTTCGACGAAGCGGAATCGATGCTGAGCGCGGCCAAGATGCTCGCAGCCCCGGAGTTCGCAACCCGCATTACGGCCGACGAAGCGCGCGTGCACGAGATGCGTGCCGCAGCGACCGCGCGCGTGTTCCGAATCGCCATTCTGCCCTTTCACACCACCCTGTCGTGCAATCTTCCGCGAGTCAGTGAGTTGAATACGGCGGTGCTGCGCGTGGTCGGAGAAACCGACGGGTTCGAAGTGGCGTTTTCTTTCTACCGGGATCCGGAGCACGCAGCGTTGCGTGCGCGCCGCACGGAGATCTGGGACCGTGGAAAACCGCGTCCGGAAGTCGTTGCCTCCATCGCCAAGGACATCGGCGCCGACGGCGCATACCTCGCGTGGATCGATTGTACCGATTCGCCCAATATCTACGACGATCAGAACGACTTTCGCGGTTTTCTGGTGACCACCCAAGGTCCGCGCCTGTTTGAGGCCACGGATACTCTGGACCGCATGCGGCGCGGAACGCGAGAATTGTTCGCCAAGTTCACGAGCGCTCCTTGAAGCCCCGGGAACGTAATGTGTAAACCGGACATTTCCCGAATGCGCTGCAATCGGTAACCTATGCCCTGGGATAGCGAAGCGTTTACGCAACGCCTGGCCGAAGCGGCAGGCAGATTCGATGTAGTGTCCATCGAGGATCGGGTGCGCGAGTTGACCGAGCACGTGCAGACGCAGGCTGAGACCTATCCGGTTGATCAGGCCGTGCGGGTGCTGGACCTGCTGCGTCGCGGCCGTTTTTTTTCCCAACTCGAGAAGGTAGCGGACCGGTTTATTCAGTCCGGCCTCGAATCACCCCGGATTGCCATTCAGTATGCGCAGTCGCTGTTGGACCAGGACCGCCTGACCGCGGCGGAACGGGTTCTGCTCACACTACGCGACCGGGATCTCGAGCCCGACGTCGATAACGAGATCGCCGGTCTTCTTGGACGTGCCTACAAACAGATGTACCTGGCTCTGCGGGATTCACGCAGCCCGCGCCGCGATGAGTTGCTCACCAAGGCATTCCAATGCTATTTCGACGTTTACCAAGCGGATGTGAAGACCAATCTTTGGCATGGCATCAACGCTGTGGCGCTGTGTGCCAAACGAAAATCTGAAGCGCACGCTGCGCCTGGCACGGAAGCTTTTCCGGAACCCGAATCGCTGGCGAAAGAGATTCTCGCCGCCGTCGAAGTGCGTCGCGCGGCAGGCATCCACTCCGCATGGGACGAGGCCACCGCGGCCGAGGCACTCATCAGTCTGGGACGCAAGGGCGAGGCCATCGAGTGGGTGCTGCGGTTGATCGGTCACGAAGAAATCACGGCCTTTCACCTCGGTAGTTTCGAGCGGCAGTTGCGCACCTTGTGGGGTCTTTCGCCCACTGAGACCCCGGACGAGTATCTGCTGAGATTGGTGCAGGGTGAGTTGTTGAGGCGGGAAGGCGGCCGCGTAGACGTCGAGCAGGCCGAGTTGGACCGTGTTTCACGGGGCGCCACCGACCCCCACCTACAACGGATTCTGGGGAACGTGGGTGCGCAGACGTGTCGGTGGATGCACACCGCGATCGAACGGGGGCGGGCGGTGGCGAGGATCGCAATGCGCGATGGCCGGCCGATAGGAACAGGATTCCTGGTGCCCGCCGGCGCGTTGGTCGCGCAATGGGAGGGGGTAATCCTGATGACCAATGCGCACGTCGTCAGTCCGGATGGCGACCGGTTTCCGCGCCCCGAGGACATCGTCGTAAGTTTGGAGGGCGGAGTGCGGACCGATGGCCAAGCACCGACGTTCAACGTTCGTACCGAAGACGTCGTGTGGTCGTCGCCGCCGGGGCGCCTGGGGGAGCCGGACGTGAACCATCTGGATGTCACTTTAATTCGTCTGCCGGTGGCGGAAGCCCTGGTCGTCGCCGAAGAGCTCCATGACGAGTTGCCTCGTCTGGGACAAGACGAGCGGGTCTATGTTATCGGTCATCCGCAGGGCCGCGAGCTGTCGTTTTCGATCCAGGACAATAAGTTGCTGGATTACGAGGATCCGCTGATCCACTATCACACGCCCACCGAACCGGGGAGTTCGGGAAGCCCCTTGTTCGACAGTGCGTGGCGGGTTATCGGTATACACCATGCGGGCAGCGACCGTTCGCCGCGTCTACGGGACCAATCGGGACTGTATCCGGCCAACGAGGGGATTAGGATCAAGGCGATTCGCGCGGCATTGCGCGCTCATGCTGCAGCGGTATCGCGGTGAATATGTCACATAATGACGGCGGGTAGTGGCGGATAATAGACCGAATACACACGCATCTACACGGACCAACGATCCCGGAGGACAACCATGAGTCAGTCGCGAGCCACACTTGAGGAATTCTCCATAGACGAACTCGTTGAAGAATTACATGCGCGGGCGGGAAAGTCGGATCTTGAAACGCCCGTCGCTCCGCGGGAGGACCTGGCCGGGTTCGACAGCGAGTCGATTTTCGAGTTCGCCCGTGCGTCACAAGAGGTCATCTACGGTATCGATGACCGGCGTGACGTGTTCGAAGTCGATGACACCGACTTGCTCGCTGACGCTGACTCCGTCGTCGCGTTGTTCAGGGAAAGCGATATCCGGGACAACGGCGACGGTACGTCGACGCTCGCGACCGAGAACTTTGGCGAGCGACGCAACCTGTGTGCGCAGGAGCCGTTTCGCGATCAGCCTGTTGGTGCGTTCTGCTCGGGTTTTCTGGTCGCCGAACGAATCGTCGCGACGGCGGGGCATTGCGTGCGCGAAGACAACGTCGCGCAAATCCGGTTCGTGTTCGGATTTCGCATGGTGGACGCAAGCACCGCTACGCTTACGATCGACAATTCGCAGATATACGCCGGGCAGCGTCTACTAGGCCGGGAAGAAATCGGCACTGGACCGGACTGGGCGCTGGTGGAGTTGGACCGCCCGGTCTCCGATCATCCTATGGCGTCGATCAGGACCGAGGGCGTCATCGAACCGGACCAGACGCTGCACGTGATCGGCCATCCCAGCGGCCTGCCGATGAAGATCGCGGATTCCAGTACCGTTCAGGACAATTCACCGACAGAATTCTTCGTTGCCAACTTGGATACGTATGGCGGCAATTCGGGCTCCCCGGTTTTCAACAGTGACACGCACCAAGTCGAGGGTATTCTGGTTCGGGGGGAGCGGGATTTTGTACCACTCGGCAATTGCAATGTGTCGATGGTGTGCCCGGCCAATGCTAGTGGTTGCCGCGGCGAGGATTGCACCCGCACTACGATCTTTGCCGACCTCATCGATCACGATGAGTAGCCGCGTTCGGTGGGTTGGCAAGCGTAGGCGCACGGTCCGGATTTGCATCGAGATTCCGTGAGCCCGGCCCGCGCGTATCTCGTACGCAAGGCCAACTCGTGGCCTGGTCGTGTGGTCGTACTCGGTTGCGCTTTGTTGTTGAGCGGCTGTGCAGGAGGGCAACGCGGTCTCTATGCCGAGGTGGGTGAGGAGTTTTCGCGTGGATTCGCGAGCGGTGCCGCGATCGTGGATGCGGGCGTCGCCACCGCGGTGCGGGATGCGCGGCGGTTGGCTCTAGTACACTACTTGGAGCACGGGAATACTCCGACCAACCTCGACCGCGACGACATCGACGCGTCGTTTGTGCGCTACGTCTGCGTGGGGGCCGGCCGCTACTCGGAATTGCGCTCTGCGTTGAGCGTACTGGACGAGTATCGGCGGATGGTGGCGCAATTGTCGTCCGCGCCGGCCCAGGACGTGGCCCAACTCTGGGCGTCGATAAAAAAGTTGCGCGCACCGCAGAAACCGCTGCGAATCAGGGAAACCTCAGTCAACGATTATGCACTGTGCGTGTCCCGCGTGGCCGCGTTGATCCCGCCGGTTGGGCGTGCCGCGGCGGATCGCGATGAACCCGTGCTCGATGAAGAAGCGACGATAGCGGGAATACTGGGTGCCTACGAGGCATTGTCGGCGTTGATCGCTGCGGCGGAACGCATCGCGGCACTCGGTCTTTCGCAGGTGGATGAGGCGGCGCGCGTCGACGCGGTACGTGCATATGTGCTGGACAACCGCGAGACCGTAGACGCCTTGATCGGCGATCCGCAGTCCGGGGTCGGCGGTATGAGCGCCGCGGTTCTGGAACAGGCGCACCATAACCGCATGGTGGCGGCTGTGGTGGCGCCGTACTATCGGTTTCATGACTTGATGATGCTGGATCGTACTGCCGATCGCTCTGAGATGGTGAACCGCGAGGCGGAGATCCACGCCGCATTGGCGGAATTCGACGCCGTGTACGCACAGCCGCCGCCTCGGGATATCGCCATCGCGATGCGTGACGCGCAGGAGGATCTGGTGCGCCTGGCGCGCGGCGAATTGAGCCCCGCGGAGGCGCACGCCGTATTTCGGGCCTTCGCCATGACACTCGATCAACTGCACGACGCAGTCGGCGACCTGGCGGGTTCGGCGCAGCGACTCCGCCAAGCCACAGGAGGGTAGGATCATGAAACCACAGCACTACGGCAAAGAATCCCTGCGCGCTATGTTGCAGGACGCAGATGTCATCGATGGCCTGCGCGAAAAGCATGCCGCCGGCGGGGACGCGCACTTTGAATCGGTGGACCCGGCCGCGGCAACCCCCCTGCTGCGCGCCGATCGGGGCACCGAAGCGGTTCGTGCCGGCCCGTTCGATCACATGGAGGCCATTGTTCTGACCGAAGGTCGTCCGGCACTCCTGATTCAAGCGGGCACCTATCAGGAGCCCGAGTTGAGCGTCCTGCGGGATCGGTTGGCACCGCATCGCGCGGCGATCGATGGGGCGATTGCGTCGGTCGCCCGGTTGGAACTCTTGAACCACTCGAGCTTGCGCTATGCCGGAACGGCGTGGATGATCGATGAAGACGTGATGATTACCAACCGTCATGTGGCTAATCTTTTCGCGTACTCGTTCGGTGGCCGCTTTGTGTTTCGAAACAACCCGGCCGGTAAACCGTTTCGTACCCAAGTCGATTTCCTCGAAGAACACGAGCGCGAAGACGTCTTCGAAGTTCCCATTGTGCAGATCCTGCATATCGAGGACGATTCGCCCTTCGCGCCGGATATGGCGCTGGTGCGGGTGGAGCCGGCCGATGGGCTGCCCGCCCCGATCCGATTGTCCGCCGAAGCGCTCGCTCCGCAGGAAGACGTCGTCGTGATCGGGTACCCGGCCCGTGATTTGCGCAATCCGCCCACGATTATGGACGACCTGTTCGGGGGTGTTTACGAGGTGAAACGATTGTCGCCCGGGCGGGTCTCCGGGGTTTCTACGGATTCCTTCGTGTTCAGCCACGATTGTACGACGCTCGGGGGTAACTCCGGTTCCGTCGTGATTCGGCCGTCCACCGGTGAAGCGGTCGGACTGCATTTCAGCGGTTCTTTCATGGAGAACAACTTTGCGGTGAGCGGCGCCCAGATCAGCGAACGATTGGGTCGTCTTGGCGATCGATTTCTGGCGCCGGCATCCGCGATAGCGCCCGGCCCACCGGTCGCTGCCCCGGTCGACGATGTGGAGGCGCCGACGGCGGAGGAGCTGCTTGGACGCGGGGGTTACGCGCCCGGATTCCTCGGCGCCGATGTGCCGTTACCGGAAGTCACGGACTTGACCGACGGCAGCGTGGACGCGGCGGATATCGCACTCACCGAATTGAAATACACACATTTCTCCGTGTGCATGCAGCCGTTGTACAAGTTCGCCGCCTACACGGCGTGCAACGTGGATGGGGCGCGCTGGTTCCGCATCCCGCGCGAACGCGACCGATGGTACTATGATCCGCGTGTGGCGCGTGAGACGCAGGCCGGTAACGATCTATACCGCAACAATCGATTGCAGCGCGGTCACCTGGTGCGGCGTGTCGATCCCGCCTGGGGAGAGCACCGTGGTGAGGCGGAACAAGCGATACGGGACACTTTTTTCTGGACCAACTGTACGCCCCAGCACGAGCGGTTCAATCCGCGCAGTTGGCTGGATCTGGAGCGTTACGTGCTGGACAATGCGCTTGCTCACGAGCTGAAGATATCGGTGTTTACCGGACCGGTTTTTCGCGACTCGGACAAGGTCTATCGAGGCTACCGAATACCTGAAGATTATTGGAAGGTGCTTGCCATGGTACGCGCGGACACGGGGCAGTTGTCGGTGACGGCCTACCTTTTGAGCCAGTCGGAATTCATGGATCACTTGGAGTTTGTGTACGGAGAGTTTGAAACATACCAGGTGCCGCTCGCGAAGATACTCGCGCTCACCGGGCTCGATTTTTCGCATCTTTCGCGCTTCGACCCCTTGAGCCGCATCGAGTCTGTACCCTTCGTTGAAATCCGTTCGGGGGCGGACCTGGTTCTTTGATCTTACGCGCGAACGGAAATTGGAGGTCATTATGAGTATCGGTTTGACGTTCGACGAAATCATGAAGGGCAGTTTCGCGATGGGGGAGGCCGAGCCGGAAGCAGGCGCCGCGTCGGGAAAAAAGGCGGGCTTGATTCTGCAAATGGACGCCACCGTGGTCATCGATGATCTCGACCGCTTCGTCGATGACCCCGACCATGCCGGCAACCTCGCGGGATCGATCAGTTACGAGCCACTGGGTGAACAGATTCCGTCGCGCGGTGGCGTATTCAACCTGTTCTCCCCCGGCGAGCAGCCAGCCCTGAAACTGATGGTGTACGAACTGGGGATGGAGGTGGACGGCGCGCCCTACTACTTTGCCGGCCGCAAGGAAGTACGAAACAATTCAGGTTCCGACTTGTGGTCAGACACCACGACCTTGTACTCGACGATACACGCCGGAGGAGACAAGAATGCACCGGTCGCCGGGGCCGGGATCATCCGGTTGGGGCTGGGGGAGCTCAAGGATTTGTTGATGACGATGCGGGTCACGGGCACCGATTCACCTGCTGAGCAGCTTCGAGCGATGACAAAATTCGGGAGTTTTTTCCTCGGCGAGTTGTGGGACACCTATGCGCCGTTTGCCAAGGGCACGGCGTGAGTCGGGAACTCTAATGGGAGGCCGTCGATGGCAGAACGTTTCGATGCGGTGATCGTAGGCAGCGGGTTCGGTGGCGCCGTGATTGCGCACCGATTGGCCGCGACCGGTATGAAGGTGCTGGTTCTGGAACGGGGCCGGCGGTGGGAGCGAGGGGATTACCCGCGCGGGCCCGACGACCGGTGGTTTTGGGACGAGGACGATCCGGGTGAGCAGAACGGTTGGTTGGATCTGCGCAATTTCGGCGACATGATTGTCGCACAGGGGGCGGCCGTCGGCGGCGGTTCCCTGGTCTATGCGAATATTTTCGTGGTGGCGAAACCATTCGTTTTCGAAACCGGGTGGCCGCCGGAAATCACCTTTGATGCACTGGCTCGGCACTATGAGACGGTAGGCGAAATGCTCAATGTCCAGGAGCTACCCGACAACCAACTCACCGAGCGGTTCAAGTTGATGCGCGAGGCGGCCGAGGCCGACGGGGTGGGCGATCGATTCGAAAAGTTGCCGTTGGCGGTCGCCTTCGACGAGGCCTGGCATTACGGTCTCGAGAACCCGCATGATGAACGGCATTCCCGCAGTTGGCGGAACGACCAAGGCCAAACCCAAGGCACCTGTGTTCACTGCGGCAACTGTGACATCGGGTGTCCGGTGCTGGCCAAGAATACGCTGGACCTCAATTATCTGGCGGCGGCGGAACAGAACCACGCGGAAATCCGCGCCTTGCACCGCGTGACCGCCATTCGCCCCGTGGCCGGGGGTTACGAAGTCGATTTCGACCGTATTGACACCGAAGCCGGCCGTGTCGTACCCGGCGGAAAGGCGATGGGTACGCGGCTGGTATTGGCGGCCGGTTCCCTGGGCTCGACGGAACTGTTGCTGCGCGCACGGGATGAAACGAAGGTCCTCCCCAATGTGAGCGGAAGGCTGGGCCACGGCTGGAGCTCCAACGGAGACTTCTTGACTCCCGCGTTGTACGCGGGTCGCAAAGTATCCCCGACGCGCGGGCCCACCATCACCTGCGCGATAAACTTTTTGGATGGCGTTCACAACGACAAGCGATTCTTTGTCGAGGATGGCGGGTTTCCCGACGTGCTTGGAAACGCAATTCGCGACATCTCACAAACGGCGCGTAAGAAGGGCGGGATGTTCGGCATACTCCTGCATCGCGCTTTGCAGAATCTCAAGGTGGAAGATCCCCTGTCGCACGTGATGCCCTGGTTCGGGCAGGCGGTAGACGCCGCTGACGGCCGTCTGCATCTGGGGCGGGACTGGTGGCGTCCGTGGAGTCCGACGAAACTCAAGCTCGATTGGAACGTCGCGGCTTCCAAGGGAGCGGTCCAGGCCATGGTGGACATGCACAAACAGTTTTCTCGTGTGACCGGGGGTACGCCGCTAGAGCCGTTTTTCTGGCGGTGGTTCAAAAACCTGATCACCCCGCATCCCCTGGGGGGGTGTTGCATGGGTACTGATCGCGCCAACGGGGTGGTCGATCACAAAGGAGAGGTGTTCGGTTATCCCCGGCTATACGTCGCCGACAGCGCCATTATTCCGCGGGCGATCGGTTTGAATCCGTCGCGCACCATCGCTGCACTCGCCGAGCACATCGCCGAGAAGATGATTCAAGAGGCCCACACTTAAGGAGAGACGCATCTATGGAACGCGAAATACCCTTATATACGTTGAGCGGCGTTACCGATGCCGCGATTTCCACCCATCATTTCGAAACCCGGGATAAATTGGGCCTGAGCCTCATGCGCTACTACCGCGACGAATGCAGAAACGTCGTGGTAATCATCCACGGCCTGACGACGTCATCGGACATGTTCATCATGCCGGAGCACGAGAACCTCGTCACTTTCCTGCTGAATCATGGGTTTACCGACGTGTGGACGTTCGACTTTCGGATGAGCAACCGGCATATTTACAACCTCCAACCCCATCGTTACAGCATGGACGACTGTGCGCTGTACGATCATCCTGCGGCATTGGATCTGGTTCGCAGCGTAGTCGGGTCGGACAAGAAAATTCATGTCATCTGCCACTGTCTTGGGTCAGTCTCGCTGGTAATGAGCCTGTTCGCCAAAAAGCTCGACGGTGTGGCGAGTGTGGTTGCCAACAGCGTGGCCCTCACGCCGCGCATCCCCCGGTGGTCGCGAATCAAAGGCGGGATTTTTCCGTTTTTACTCGAGTACATACTGGACATTACCTATGTGAGTCCGCGGTGGGATGACGATCCGCATTGGTCGCGTGGAAAACTGATCGGAAAGCTCGTGTCGATGTTTCATCGCGAGTGCGACGTACGCGCCTGTCATATGCTCAGTTTGATGTGGGGAACCGGCTGGCCCGCCCTTTACGAGCACGAGAACCTCGCCGACGTCACTCACCGGCGGGGGGGCGACCTGTATGGTGGGACCAGCCTGAACTATCACCGCCATGTCATGAAAATGGTCGACAACGGTAACACGGCGGTACGCATGTATCCCGACAAGGTCGCCCATGACTCGTTGCCGATCAACTATTTTCAGTATGCTTCGGAAATCGCTACGCCGGTCTTATTCATGACCGGTGCCAACAACCGGGTGTTCACCGATTCGAACGTCGTGTGCTACGAGCGGTTGAAGCAGCTAGTACCGGAAAATCCACACGAACTCCTGAAGATCGATGGGTACGGACATCAGGATGTGTTCATGGGCAAGAACGTCGCGAAGGATGTATTTCCGAAGTTCATGCCTTTTATCGAGAAGCACGCGGCTTGATTCGTGGCCGGTAGCGCGTGACTGATCTCGCATCCGAAGTGCGGGTACGGGTGGAGACCGAGCGGGACCACGAGGCAATACGAGAGGTCAACGAAAACGCCTTTGCCACGTCGATCGAGGCGGCGCTGGTCGCGGCCTTACGCGAGCAGGCACGACCCATCGTCTCACTGGTCGCCGAACATCAAGGGTCGGTGGTTGGACATATCCTGTTTACGCCGGTGCGCGTCACGGATCACCCCGATGCGCGGGTCGCGGCGCTGGCGCCGATGGCCGTGCTGCCGGCCACCAGGGCAAAGGCATCGGCGCCCGGTTGGTACGCGCCGGACTCGCCGCATGCAGGCGTCTGGGGTTCGGCGCCGTCGTCGTGTTGGGCCACGTGTCCTACTACCCCCGTTTCGGATTCGTGCCTGCAGCGGGCATCGGTTTGGTCTCCCCGTACGTCGACGTCGGCGAGGCGTTCATGGTCACCGAGCTGGTCCCCGGATATCTCGACGGCATTTCCGGGCTGGTCCGATATCATCCGGCGTTCGACGCGGCCTGAGGCCGGTTAGGTGTCTCCACTTGCCGGAACGAACGATGGGCGGCGTTAGAATACATCAACCTATAGTTACGTTGCGCAATTTTGGGGGGTCGAGACCATGAAACTGAACGGATCCTGTTGTTGCGGGGGCGTGTCGTTCCGCGTCCACTCTGCACATCCTTATCCGTTCAATCTGTGTTATTGCACGGTGTGTCGAAAAACCGCGGGGGGCGGCGGCTATGCCATCAACCTGGGGGCGGATTTCGCGACGCTGGAAGTAACGGGCAAGGACAATATCGCCGTATTCTCCGCGCGGATTGCGGATGTGGAAACCGGAGAAATGAGGACCAGTCCCGCGCAGCGCCATTTTTGCCGCCTCTGCGGCAGCGCGTTGTGGGTATGGGACCCGCGCTGGCCGAAGCTCGTGCATCCGTTTGCGTCGGTGATAGACACCGAGCTTCCGGTGCCTCCGGAGCGCACGCACGTGATGGTCGGGTCCAAGGCGAACTGGGTGACGCCGCAGGTTGTGCCGAACGACCGGGTTTTCGCTGGCTATCCGGATGAATCCATCGCCGACTGGCACCGGCGGTTGGATCTGGAGTCCCGATAGGGTGCGTATTTTCCGATCGGACGACACGGCCTCCATATTGACGCGCAGTCGCCTTTATCGACTACCAGTTGCATAATCTCAAGACCCGTACCGACAGGGTCGCGCCCATATCGGCCGTCGATTGCATAGTGTCTGTTTCTATTTGTCGTGTGGATGACCGCCACCAAGCCCATTGGCGGGGTTTTCGGGATGCGGTTTACCCAGGCCTGGATGACGCGTTCCATGAGCAGGAAATGCGCTGGTATGCCACCGCTCCGGACAAGGCCTGCTGGTTGGCTTGGACAGAGGCGAGTGCGACGCCTGTCGGTTTCATCGAGGCGTCACTGCGGAACGTGGTCGACGGCTGCCTGAGCAGCCCGGTGGGTTACATCGAAGGCATCTACGTGGTACCGCCCTGCCGGGGACGGGGTGCGGGACGATCTTTGCTCGCCGCCGCGGCGGCCTGGTGCCGGGAGCGGGGCTGCACGGAGCTGGCGACGGATGCGTTGGCAGACGATGAGTCAGCGCAGCGTTTTCATCGTAGAATGGGATTTACCGAGACCTACCGGGTAGTCCAGTTCAAGAAACCGATCTGATCGGCGGCGTCGGTATCAGCACTCGAAGGGGAGAAAGATCATGACGGGATCCAACCATGTCACCGGAACCTGCCTGTGCGGCGCGGTACGGTTTACTGTCGCGTCCGCGAGCCCGCATGTCGGGGCCTGCCATTGTGGCATGTGCCGAAAATGGGGCGGAGGACCGCTCCTGGCCATCGATTGCGGCACTGACGTCACGTTCGCCGACGAGGCCAATGTGTCGGTGTACGCGTCGTCGGATTGGGCGGAGCGCGGTTTTTGTCGTCAGTGCGGCAGCCATCTGTTTTATCGGTTGAAAGAGACCCAGCAATACATCATGCCGGTGGGATTGTTCGATCTTCAGGGACTGGTATTCGACCACCAGGTGTTTATCGATTCGAAGCCGGCGTACTACGCTTTCGCCAACAAGACCAAAGAGATGACCGGCGCGGAAGTCTTTGCGCAATACGCGCCGGCGGATCACTGACCCGCTCTCCGGATCTGGCCCCGGCCACCCGACCTCATGACGCTGCCTGGCGCCGGCTGCAGATCAAAAACCTGTTCAGGCTGGTGTAGAGGGTGAACCGGCCCACCTCGCAGAGCCCGCGATGACGGCCGTGATCGCGCCGGTCGTGGCGCTCCTCGTCAGCATCGCTCTGTTGCAGACTGGCAACGGCCTGCAGGGGACGTTACTGCCGGTGCGCGCCGAGTTCGAGGCGTTTTCGACCCTGTCCATCGGTTTGCTGGGTTCCACTTACTACCTTGGGTTCGTCGGCGGATGCCTGTTTGGTCCGCATCTCGTTCGCCGCGTGGGCCACATCCGCGTGTTTACCGCCATGGCGGCGCTGGCTTCGGCGGCTCCTCTGGCGCATGGTCTATTGCTGATGCCCGCACCCTGGTGGGTACTGCGAATCCTTACCGGCTTTTGCTTCGCGACGTTGTTCATCGTCATCGAAAGCTGGTTGAACGAACACGCCACGAAGGAGACGCGTGGGTCGATTCTCGGCGTTTACCTGTTTATAAACCTCACGGTGGTGACGATTGGGCAACTGATGCTGACGGTGCAAGATCCGAACGATTTCGTGTTGTTCGCCGTGGCCTCGATTCTGGTGTCGTTGGCGGCGATCCCCGTGGCGTTGAGCGTAGCGCCGGCCCCAGCGCCCATCGAGTCTGTGCAAATTCGGTTGCGCAACGTATTGCGCACCTCGCCGGTCGGATTCTTCGGCTGTTTCGTTGTCGGCGCGACTAACGGCACGTTCTGGGCCCTGGGACCGCGTTTCGCGAGCGCCAGCGGACTGGCGGTTGCCGGTGTGGCGGTGTTCATGAGCGTCACCGTACTGGCGGGGGCCGCCGGCCAGTGGCCGTTGGGGAAGTACTCCGATCGCATCGACCGACGCAAGGTGTTGCTCGGCGCGAGCCTCGCCCTCGCCGGCGTCGGTGCGCTGTTGTGGTGGCACGGCGAGACGAACGACTACAGGTTGTTCGTGCTGTGCGCGGCGTGGGGATTTCTGGCGTTTCCCCTGTACGGTGTTTCCGTCGCCCACGCCAACGACCACGCCGCGGCCGATCAGTTCGTCGAGATGTCCAGCACTCTGCTACTGATTTTCGCCGCCGGCGCCGTGGTGGGGCCGTTACTCGCTGCTTTACTGATGACGAGTTTTCACGCGTCGGTACTGTTTGCGTACACTGCGTCCATGCACCTCTTGCTCGCCGGATTCGTCCTGTGGCGCATGCACAAACGTGCCCCGGTTCCGGAACGGGACCACGTGCGCTTCATCGATGCCCTGGAAGCGGCGCAGACCGTGTCGACCACCTTCGATACCGAACTCGAAGCGGACATGGTCAGCGGGTTGGAAAAATCGAAATAGCGGGCAGGGTGCTCGTTTAATTTCTCCGTTTTCTGGCCTCGGTCTTTTCGCCGCGTTGACGCGGTATCGAAGCCATATTGGCATGATGCGCCTGGACCCGAACCGGACCGATCCCTCCTGTTCAAATTCAGGATTTCACCAATTTTCAACGGAAACGTTGATACACGACATGTTTTAACCCTCTTTTACATTGGAAGATACCCCTGCGAGTTCTGAGGACCACGATAATTCACTTTCAATCAGGAGATGCATACCAGGAGTGTGTAAGGATGATTTTTTCGACTAGGAGCGCGCAGCTCTTCACGATTTTAGTAACATGTTTTTGGATTACATCCGAGGCCGGAGCCTATGAAGTACGGTCGATCGACTTGGAGACCGCAAGCCTGATCGCTAGTCCGGTCTCGAGTGTTGTTTATGCGAGTATTCCGGGCAGCGCGGGCGCTTCGGGAAACAGTATTGTCGAAATCGACCCCAATACGGGAGCCATAGGAGCGCCACTTTTCGTCGGGAGCCAACCGGGGCCGATGGCTGTTTCAGATGATGGAACTACGCTCTATGTTTCGTTGGATGGAGCCTTTGCGATACGTCGTGTCGATCTGTTGGGCATGAACGCCGGATTGCAGTTTCCCTTAGGGAGCGATAGTCTTCATGGGCCGTATGTAGCGGAAGACATAGAGGTCGAGCCCGGCAATTCGGATGTGATCGCTGTATCGCGTAAGAATCTGGGGATTAGTCCCAGGCACGCAGGGGTTGCAATCTACGCAAACGGGATTCAGCGGCCGGTCACCACCCAGAGACATACCGGTTCGAACCGTATCGAATACTCGACCAGTCCCGCGACGCTTTACGGATATAACAATGAGTCTACAGAGTTCGGATTTCGTACGCTCGAAGTCGACACCTCCGGCGTAACGGAAACCAACGTCACGCGCGACATCGTACGCGGTTTCAGGGTCGACATCGAATTTCACGCCGGACTTATCTACGCGACGAGCGGCATCGTTCTGGATCCTTCCTCGCTTGTAGTCCAGGGAACCTACCCCGGTGTCGGGGCTGCGAGCAGCGTAGTCGCGGATTCGTCTGCGAACCTTGTGTATTTCTTAACCGTGGACTCGATAGAAATTTTCGATTTGGCGAGTTTTGTCCATCTGGACTCGGTACCGCTGCCGGGGATACGCGGGACGGCTGGGAATCTGGTGCAGTGGGATACCGGCTCGCTGGCTTTTCGAACCAGTGGGGGCCAGGTTTTCTTCGTGGACGCCAATCCGCCCGACGCCGATGGAGATGGGGTGGGGGATGCGTCGGACAATTGCCCGAATGTGCCGAACGCGGATCAGCTGGACGACGATGGAGATGGCTTGGGAAATGTTTGCGATCCCTTTCCTGAGAATCCGCGGAACGATCTGGCGCAATGCGAGCTAGACCGGGACGAAGCGCTGAAGGAACTCGATGCCTGTCTGGCGAATCCGGGTTTCGCGGATGGCGATGGAGATGGGGAGCACGATGTTACCGACCGTTGCCCGGACACGTTGTTTGGCCAACAGGTTGATGATGGCGGCTGTTCCATTGTGCAGTTCTGCGCGCGATACACGAACGACCGAAAGGCGTGTAACCGCAGCGACTGGATGAACGACGAACCCGGTCCTAGGCCCAATGACTGCCGTGCGGTCAGGCTGGGGCAGGGATCGATTTCATGTCAGCCTCGCTGATGAACTAGGTGGCTGGCGGAGGGATTAGGCGTTAGTCCCTCCGCTTCCTTTTCGCACCTCGGCCAAGGGGTCGCCGTAAAAGCAGTAAGCGGCGTAGGTGTCTTCACCGCGGCTTTCGGAGTCGCGGTAGGCGCGCGCGCGGATGTCGCGCAGAATTTCCGCAAACGTGCATGGCACGCCGGAAGTCAGCGCCTTCTTGAGTTCGGCGTAAAACTCGGTGGCGATTTCGTGGGCGATGGTGTCTTTGACGCTCCACAGCGGCGCGACTACGGCTTTGGCGCCCAGATCCAAGAACACATCGGCGAACCCACCGATGCCGACCAGCGCACTGACCGGGCGCCCGACTTCGCAGGCGTTAAGGAATACCACCGGCCGGGCGTCGGCAAACAGTTGCTCGAATCCGATATCTCCGGCGACGTCGATAGAACTCAACTGTTCGTCCTGCTCCAAGTGAATGATCTGCCCGTCGCTGGATTCCGCCTCGCCGTGGCAGGCGAAGTGGATGAGCGTAACGTCGCGATTTTCCGGATTCAGGAACTCGGTGCCCAGTTGTTCGTAAACTGCCGGCGTGACGCGTCGCCCATCAAAATCCCGGCAGATCATGTCGGCCTCCTCCTGGGCTTTTTCCAACCGTCGGCGGCCGGGATAGTCCGGTGCCACGACCAGGCTGCGTGACAAATCGATACGCTGAGGCGGCGCTACGGAGTCCCGCCGCGTGCTGCGCCCGACGGCGAATTCGACCCCCAGCGGAAGGCGGGTCTCACGCTCTCCGCCGCGCGTGCGCTGCGGTACCATGAGCTCCCACGGAATGAACGGGTCTTCGGAACAGATACCGATAGTCCTGAACGACGCCATCGCATTCGGGTCGTCGATGATCTGCCAGAACAGGTCCTTGAAATGTGCCGGCGCCGCCGCGAAAAGTTGTATCCCGGCGCCGCGCAGGGCCGCCAACCGTTGCGCGTTACCGAGACCGGTGCGGGTAAAGCGATGCATGTACCCGGCGACGATGGTGGCGGTCCGGTCGTTGAGATTCCAGGGTCCCTCGACCGTCCTGCCCAGCGCCGGACTGTGGACGATGCAGTGAAACTGCCGGCCGTTGTTGATCGGATCGGCGACGACGGTGATCTGCAGATCGGCGCTGCGGGCTTGGGCGTCCACCTCGAAGCGCGCGGGCGCCGTCGCTGGCCCAATAATGGCGGCGGCCGCTTCCGCGACCAGTGCCACGCGTCGTTGCACCCGTCCACACGGTCGGCCCCGATGCAGAAACAAAGCGCTGATCGAACCGGCGCTGGGATCGAGCTCCCCCGGCGCGCCGCCTGCCGCGGTGTCGAGGACTTCCAGACCGAACGCAAGCTGCGCGGATTTCGGTCGCTGGCGTTCCACGAACAGCCTCTCGTGGTCGCTGCCGAGCACCCGAAAATGGGGGCTGGCATACAGATACACGTCGAGGAGCGCTTCGTCGCCGGAAATTTCGACCTCCTCGCCGTGTTCGCCGGCGCGAAAGCCGTCGCTGTCGAGATATACCATAGCCGTGATCGTCTGCCCCGCAGCCAGCGGTTCGGGGGGGTCGATGTCGATGTGCGGGGTGCGCGAGAAGCTGCCTTCCGATCGCGTCGGGGCGGGCGTGGGCGCCTCCGGCGCGGGGGTGTGTACCGCGGGTAGAGCGGATTCGAACGCAAAGGCGTCGTCGTCGGGGAAGTGTGCTTCCGAGCCCGGTTCCGGATCGTTACTTGGCGCTACCGCTACCGCTTCGACAAACCCGTCGGTCACAATGGCGGTTTCTGTCCACGCACGGTTGACATCGGTGACACCGTCGTGCCACGTCACTCGAGTCTCGAGGTCGTGGTGGGTACGCCACTCGCCCATCTCGCCGTTAGTTACCAGCACGCAAAGGTCGGCCAGATGCAGTACGGCATAGGCGGGAGCGGCATCGCGTACCAAGAGGGCGCAGTCGTAGCGGCGCGTGCTCAGCGCTGCGGCCGCCTCTCGCAATGCCGCCAACGCGTCGTTCTCAAGCAGTCGAACGACGAACACCCGTTCCATGGGCAGGGCCAGGAAACTGTCCAACGTCACGACTGGGTCCCTCTCAGGCGAGCGTTTCGCGGTAATGCTCGTCGCCGTATTCGTTGATGTAGCGCACGGAGATCTTCGGCCCATCGAAGTCCACGACGCAGAAACCGAACACCGCGTACTTTTCCAACCCGTGCACGATCTTGTCTTCAGTGTAGTGATAAACGTAAGGAGCCTGGCCACCCGTCGGGTCCTTAGTGGTGACGTATACCGGCACACCCGCGTGGCCGATACACCGTGCGTACCTGACGCCCTGGTGCGGTTTGTACACCACGCAGCGATGCTCGTGCCCCCAGAACCACGTGTCGATGAGTCCCTGCTCGAGCAGCGGCCCGAGTTTGGTTTTGAGTGCCTCGCCGTCCGACTCGTAGCTGCTGAACAATTGGTGGTGACTCAATAACATCAGCTTCTGACCTTTCTCCTTGGCTTTGTGCGCCTCCTCGGTGATCCACTCATCCTGTGGCGACTCCAGGTCGTGATCTTTGTAAGCGGTGTCGATCCCCAGGATACGCCAGTGCTTGTTCTCCATTTTAAACAGGCTGGAGTTCTCGTGTCCGGCGAAACGTGGGTCGGAAAGCAGCGTTTTGAAGAAGCCCTCGCCCCCCGAATACATGTCGTGGTTTCCATTGACCGACCACGATCCGATGCGATCCGCTTCGTTCGACGCGATCGGCCAGCAATCGAGAAACCGCTCCTCGAATTCGTTCGGCCAACCGGAGTAGTAGGTATCACCCAGATGCACGACGTGCTGAACGGCCGTTTCGTCGTCATCGATATACTTGCGCATCTGTTCAGACACGAGCCTCGCGCGCGGAATACCCGATGCCCAATCGCCGAAGAAAAGCATGCGGTTCCGGTCCGGAATCTCCACCGTCGTCGCACACGACGGGTTGAAGGGGTAGCGGTCCTTGAGTTTGCGAATGCCCATTGCAACCAGGCAGCTCACCCAGCCGGGATCGGTGATCTCGAAAGGTTTCAATAGCCGCCGGCCGTCGGGACCCATTTCGTCATCGACACCCTTGATCCGCTTGCCGGTCAAAACCGGTGGCACAGCCCCGCCGCGGCGCCCATCATCGGTGTCGGTGTCCTCCAGTTCGTCCGGCGCCCGCTCCTGGTAGTACTGCTCTAGCGCCGACTGTACGATCGAGATGATGGGATCGCGGCTGAAGAACGATACGTCGTCAATCAGCGCTTGATCCCCCCGTCGTGCTTCGTCGCTGTCGAACCCGATCTGACCGCTGGATTCCCGGCGTTCGCTCTGTAACGCCGTCTGTACTTCCTGGAATGCGTTGCTATAGTCGCCGTCCGCGAGATCGTCGGCCTCCGCTGGAAGCGTTTCCCCGGCGCGCCGGCCGGTGTCGCGACTGGGGTCGAGATACGCCTTTATCTCCTCCAGCGCATCCAAAACGACTTTACGGTTGAGAAGTTGCTCGATCATGGTGCGGTCTCCCTGATTGTCCCTGGTGTATTCGACACACATACCGAAGACGTCATAATCGGTCAAGACGAAACACCGTGGGTGAACCTCGGTGGCTCTTAAGCGTTCAAGCATGCCACAAGACGAGGCTTGGCGATGTGAACTATTCCCGCGGGGGCAGTCCTGTCTAAGCTTCGATAACCCCCTTGCGAATGGCCAATCGAGTCAGCCCGGCGATGCCGTCGACTTCGAGTTTGTCGAGAATCTGACCTTTATAAGTACTCACGGTCTTCGGGCTCAGGTTCAGAAGCGTGGAAATGCGCGTCGCAGATTCCCCCTCGACGAGCAAGCGGAATATCTGAAATTCACGCTCGCTGAGCGTATCCAGGGAATCACGTTTCGCGCCGTTGAGAACCAGGTGCTGGGCGATCTGCTGTTCAATATACGGTTTGCCGCTGGCTACTGATTTCAGCGCCTCGAGAAAAACGTTCGGCGAGCAGTTCTTGCCGAGCAATCCCTTCGCGCCCGAGTCGAGCACCTTGCGCGACCAAAGCAGATCGGTGTATGCGGTGAGGACGAGGATGTTCGCGTTATGGTCTTTGGACAGGATGCGGTGGATCGCGTCCAGGCCGCCGAGGCCGGGCATCGAAAGATCCATCACCACCACATCCGGAGAAATTTCTGCGTACATCAGAACGGACTTCTCTCCGGATTCGGCCTCTCCGACCACGCACATCTCCTCTTGTTCATTGACGATGCGCCGAAACCCGGCCCTAACTACGCCATGATCGTCCACAATCAGAACCCGTATCATGCGTCACTTCCCTGGTTGGTGGATTCGTATCATATCCGATTGAGAAAGTCGGCGTACACCCGCGTAAGCGACAAGAGACGTTAGTGGGTGGAGACCGTCGACATATGCGCGGAGCCGCTCACTGTATCTACTGGATGTCAGTTGCGCTCTGAAGTAAAGTTCCACCATAGAAGCCAAGCGAGGTCGAGTGCCATGTCCATCCAATCGACACCGAACAAGGCGGTCACGGTGACGACGCTAAAAAAAATGAAAGAGAAAGGCGAGAAGTTCGCGTGTCTGACTGCGTATGATTATTGTACTGCCTACGCCGTCAGCGATTCCGGAGTCGAGATCATTCTCGTGGGAGATTCTCTGGGCATGGTGATACAGGGACACGACAGCAGTTTGCCGGTAACGATAAACGACGTGGCCTACCATATGCGCTGTGTGAAGAATGGTAATCGGGGCGCCTTGCTGATGGCAGACTTGCCGTTCATGAGTTACTACTCGGAGATGAGTTCGCTCGAGAACGCCGCAGTACTGATGCGGGAGGGCGCTCAGGTCGTGAAGCTGGAAGGCGGCGCGTGGTTGGCGGAATCTACGCGTCTGTTGGTGGAGCGGGGCATTCCGGTATGCGCACATATGGGGCTAACACCTCAATCAATCAATCACTTAGGGGGGTACCGCGTGCAGGGCCGCGACCCCGAAAAAGCGCAAACCATGATCGACGAAGCCCTGATTCTGCAGGACGCCGGAGCCAGTCTGGTTCTGCTGGAATGCGTGCCCGTCGAGCTCGGCCGTCGAATTACCGAAGCGCTGGACATCCCGGTGATCGGTATAGGCGCCGGCCCGCATACCGACGGTCAGATCCTGGTCATCCAGGATATGCTGGGTTTGTATCCGGGACGACCGGCGAAATTCGTTAAAAATTTTCTCGACGGCCGTGCCGCCACTGTGCAGGATGCGATCCGCAGCTACGTATCCGCCGTCAAGTCGGGTGATTTCCCGGCTTCGGAGCATTGCTACGAATGAAACGACGCGCCTAGTCCGCCGCGCGATGCCCCAGGAATATGCGTTAGTCTCAACGCACACCGACCTGGCGATGTGAGGTGAATGCGGTCCTCGACATGCTCGCCGTACACGGTGCGATCCTGTTCGTGTTTTTCGGGTTCGGGGGTCTTGTTCTGCTGAACACGCGATGGTGGCTGTCCGCCGCGTTTACGCCTCATCACACGCTCCCGTTATTCGTGATCGTTGCATTTTCGCTTTCGATGCTTTTGAACGCGGTGTTGGGGATCGTGTTTTCCTACGCCAATCTGAATCTACGGTTCGTCGTGCCGGTTCTTTTGATCGTGCACGCCACGTTGATCGTAAGGCTGTGGCGCCATCGAGGCCGCTTGACGAACCCGTTTGTGGGCGCCCTCACTACCCCGGTGACGGTATTGCTCGCCTACGGTGCAGTGCTGTTTCTCATTATGCTGGCGAATGGCGGGGTGATTGATATCCTGGCGGACTCCTGGTGGCACATGAGTCTTGCGAAGAAGATCGAACTGGGCGGGTCGGTGTTGCTGGACCGGCACCATTTGACGGGTGCAAGCTATGCGGCGCCAACGTTGGTTTACGAGCCCGGGTTACACGTAAGTCTATCGTACATACTGGCGATGACTGGAGCTCCGGCCCCGTCGATATGGCATGCACTGGCGCCCTGGTGCGTCACGCTGCTCTTGAGTGCGTATTTCTTGTTGGCCGAACGGGTCACCGGAAATCCGTTCGTCGCTGTCGTCGCCGTCGCGCTGATGACCGTGCTTTTCGGAGGTTTGAATTCTTACTTCCGCGTCTCACCCTGGCCCGCCAATCTCGCCTATGCACTTTGGTATTTCCTGTTGTTCGTCACGTTCTGCCTGTTGGAATCGTATGCCGGGACAAAAGGTCGACTGGTCGCCGCCCCGATTGCGTATCTGAGGGACGCGCTGGCCAACCAGCGTCAGCTCTTAGGGCTATGGGTTCTCGGGGTAGCAGCCGTTGCGGTCCTGCATATGGCCGAGCTGCTTTGGTACGCGTTGTCCATCGTTTTTTACGGAATCGTTCTACTGGGATTGAGCGATGGGGCCCGTAGTCAGGCCGACCTGCACCGGGATCGCGCGATCCTGGGTCCCCCGGTGCTGTTTGTCGTGGGCGCATCGGTCGTTATCGCCTGGTTGCGAGCGAAAGGCGGACATTCCGTGGAGCTTGTCTTTGCCGCCATGCTCGGTGCGGTGTTGGCCTATGGGCAGGTGTTTCGTCTGACTGCCGGGCGGTGGGCGACGAGGGGGCTCATCGCGTTTCTGTTTGTCCAGGGGCTTTTCTTCTTGATCGATTTCGACCATGTACAGGCGTTGTTTTATCCACGCTACGACTCCTTCAGTTATTACGCCTACTACATACCCGAATGGGAGCAGGGGTACTTCGACGATCTCGTGAGAGTACCCCACTGGGAGCACCAGCTGCGTGGGGGATTGTTGTTCGCCGGTCTCGCCGGCGTCGCCGCCTCCATCTATCTATTTTTTCGCTGTCCCCGCCGGGGCACCGTCTTCCTGTTCGCGAATGCGGTAATCCCTCTACTGCTGCTGATGACACCCTACCTGTTCAGTTATCTTTTCTATTTCATCCCCGATCGCGGGGTCTACCGGATTTCGCTGCTCATTTTTCATCCGATTTGCCTCGCCTACACGCTTCACTGGTTGTTGGTTGACGCGGGCGTGCTGGGTGCGCGCCGCGCGGCACGAGACGCGTAACCTATGAGCGGCGTCCTGCGTCATTGGCTATTGCATGGCGTCTCTCTGGTCTCTGCGCTGGTATTCGCCGGGTTGCACTGGTGGCTTTTAGAGGGTCGCATCAGCGTCTGTTTTGAGGTTACGACATCCACGGATGCTGTCGCACGTCTGTACTGGGATCTGGGTGACGGTTTCAAGGAGGCCCGGATGCGGGCGCACCATACAGTGGCGCACCGGGGAGCGGTCTTGTGTTTCGCCGACCCCGGGATGCGTCACGTAAAGCGGCTGCGAATCGACCCGCTGGAAAGGGCGGGGCGATTTCGCCTCGAGGCATTGCGTATCGAGCCGCTCGACGAGGTCGTGCCCTGGTATCGGGTGCGGCGCGCCTCGACGATCCACACCGCCGAGTCGCGCAACCAGATCTCGGAAATCAGGGACGGAGGGTGGGGCGACGCGTTGGGCGATGACCCGTACCTGGTTTGGTCAATCGCTCCACGGCGTATCACCGGCGTAAACCTGGCCGCCGTAAACGCCCTGATTCTATACGTCATACTGCTGGTGGGCTTATACCTGGCAGCGCGTGATCGACAGGCGGTGCAGGGTGCGGCTCGTGCTGCGGTAGCGCTGGCGCTGTACCCCGCTTTCGCCTCGCTGGCGGTCCTGGCCGCGCATTACGTGGACCTTGCCCGGTACTCGCGCTACGCAATCTTTGTCACGGTGGTTTTGTATCTGCTGCTGGCGGGATTGGCGGCCAACGACCGTCGGTTCGCCCGGGCGGCGCCGGCGCTCACTCCCGTACTGTTGATTCTGTTCGTCATGGCCTTTGATGTCGCCTACCGGTTCGGCTTAACCCAAAAACCGCTGTTTACCGTCTTCTCCAACGACGCGTACCACTGGCGAGTTACGCGGACGGCGAAAGACAACGTGCGCAACTCGTCTTTGCGGTATTACCGGGACCTGGACGCGATCAGAGACATCGTCGAGCCGGGAAGTCTGTTTCTCTCCGACGTTGCGACGAGTTACTACGTTACCGCGGCTTTGCCCCTATACGCGGCGAATACGCACGCGCACCACAGCCGCTGGTATGCGCGGTACCGGCGGATTCTGCGCATCATGTGCGGCGAAGAGAAAGACGTTCCGCAGTCACGGTTCGAACAAGCCCTGAAAGAGCAGGAAGCCGAGAGCGTTGCCAAGCGTCGCTTGGTACTGCGTTACATGATCGTCAACAAGGACACCGTCAACAAAAACGTTCGCGGGCACTGTATCACCAGAAACCACACCAAGGTCGCGGAGCTTCTAGGCCTGATCGCGGTGCGCATCTATGCCGGGGAATTTCTGGACGTGTACGAATTCGCCGGCCCCGACGGCCTGGCGCGGCGGAGCCGGTAACGGGCCGCATACACCGACTCTGCATGCCAGGTTCGGTATGGCGCAGGGTCGCCAAGAGGGCCTGACCGCCGCACGTGGCGCTCGGGCTACCGGTTACCCCATAACCACGACCATCCACGGCTCTGTTTGTGTTCGCGCCCCTCGACGGTGGTAAATTCCCGCTTAGTTTGGCCCACGTAGAGCTGTCGCGGACGACCGATCTTGGTCACCCCCTCGGCCATCATTTCCTTCCAGTGCGCGATCCAACCCACGGTACGCGCGATGGCAAACAAGACCGTAAACATGTTCGTCGGAAGCCCCATTGCCTTGAGAATGATTCCGGAGTAGAAGTCGACGTTGGGATAAAGTTTTCGCGCCACGAAATAGTCATCTTCCACAGCGATCCGCTCCAGTTCCATGGCGACTTCGAGCAGCGGATCGTGAATACCCATGGTTTCCAGGACTTCGTGACAAGTCTTGCGCATCACTTTGGCGCGCGGATCGTAGTTCTTGTATACACGGTGGCCGAAACCCATCAGCCGGTAATCGTCGTCAGGATCCTGGGCGCGTTTAACGAATTCCGGAATGCGGCTTTTATCACCGATTTCCGTGAGCATTTTGAGAACCGCCTCGTTGGCGCCGCCGTGGGCCGGCCCCCACAGTGAAGCAATCCCCGCTGCGATACAGGCAAACGGATTGGCCAGTGACGAGCCGGCCAAACGCACCGTGGACGTGGAAGCGTTCTGCTCATGATCCGCGTGAAGAATCAGTATGCGATCCATTGCCTTTGCCAGCACCGGATTGATTTCATACTCTGCGGTGGGCAGGGCAAACAGCATGCTCAATAGGTTCTCGGAATAACTGAGTTTGTTGTTCGGGTAGATAAACGGCCTGCCCAGTGAATACTTGAACGCATAAGCGCCGATGGTGGGCATTTTGGCGATCAGCCTGTGGGACGCGACCATGCGCTGATGTGGATCGGAGATGTCGGTGCTGTCATGATAGAACGCAGACAACGCGCCGACTACACCGACCATGATGGCCATGGGATGCGCGTCTCTCCGAAAGCCTCTGAAAAAATACATGAGCTGCTCATGCAGCATGGTGTGCGAAGTGATGTTGTAGTCGAACTCCGCCTTTTCCTCCGGAGAAGGCAGTTCGCCGTGCAAGAGCAGATAACAGACATCCAGGAAGTCGCTATGCTCGGCTAGATCCTCTATCGCGTACCCGCGGTGACGCAGTATACCGTTGTCGCCATCGATGTAGGTGATGGCAGAATCGCAGGATGCCGTAGAGGTGAAACCCGGGTCGTACGTAAACACTCCGGCTTCCTTGTATAGATTGCGAACGTCGATGACGCGCGGTTCTTCGGTGCCCTCGAGTACCGGTAATTCGTAAGATTTCCCGGTCGCGTTGTCGTAAAGGGTAAAGTAGTGTTCCCGGTTTTCCGTACTTTCAGCCTTGGCTTCTTGCTCAGTCATCTCTCTTACCTCAGTTTCGTGTCTTTACACTCATCGTCGGCCCTCGCGAATTTATTGTTTTTGTTCGATCACACCACCCAGCCTGTCGGCACCTCATCATGCGGTCGTACTGGCGTACGGTGATTGCATATTGTCCTGAAGATAACCCGAAACGTGCCCAGGTCGTCGGGGTGGGAGGGCGAATGATAGCAGTTTTCCGGAGCGGAGAGAAAAGACCCGCCGCGGCTCGGCGCCGACCCCAGTCTCCGGTGTATCAGGGTGTGCCCGGACCGATCACCGGCACGCCGTGGCGCCCCCCGGGGCGCGAAAACGCGGCGCTCCCGGACCGAACCGCCACACGGACTCCCGCTCCGGCCCCTGGTGCTCAAAACCGCCTCGAACGGGATGTACGGCGGCGGATTATGGCCGATTGCGGGCCGTAGCGCCCGTTTGGCCCGGAAAACGGGTTGTTTCGTCATTTTTGGCTATAATTCAAGGCAGAACATTAGGTGTGGGGCCTACAGTGTTTGGGGTTTCTGATAAGGTGCGGGTACGCCTGGCGAGTGGTGTGCCATGAAACAGAAAACGTTCGTTGCGGATCTGGACATCGGCATGTACGTGTGCGAGCTCGATCGGCCTTGGAGTGAGGCGCCGTTCGAGCCCCCCTTCGACGTGCAGGGATTTTACGTGTCGAGCGCCGACGAATTGGAAAAGGTGCGCGCTCTGTGTGACTACGTCTATGTCGACGATCGCGCTGTCGATGCCCCGGTCGCCGCCGTGGGCGGGGTAGGCGGTCGGCCGGTACCTTTGCGCGGTCTCGATACGGACTCTGCGCGCCACGGGTCATGGGCGCGGGAGAAGCGCAGCGGCAATATTCGGTACTTGCCCTCCCTTCGATATCGTCCCGATCTGCTGGCGCCGCGTGGTACGGACCACGACCTTCCCGAACGCCGTAACGACTATGAACCGGTGACCCGAATGCGCAGGGGGAAACGGTTGCGCGCCGAGGAGCCGGTGGGCGATCGGACACCTGCCGAGCAACAGAGCCACAAACTCCGGCGTCGCGCTCCACGTTCCGCCGATGATGGGAAAAGCGACCGCCGCGTGCGTACCACGGAGCACGTTCTAAGCCTGTTCAGCGCTCCCCGGACAGATCAGGTGAAACAGGTCTATGCTGATCGATGCTCCGTGGAGGAAGAGCTTTCCGTCGCGCAACAGATCGCCACCGATACCGAGGCGGTCTACAGACGTGTTCTGAAGGACATTCGCGCGGGTCGCGAGTTGGATGTCAAAGCCGTAAAACAAACGGTGAAAGGTCTGGTAGGCAGCGTCATACGCAATCCGGACGCGTTGACTTGGTTGGTCCGACTCAAGAGCCGCCGCCACTACACGTATTCGCACTCCATGGCGGTTTGTGTGCTCGCGCTGGCCATGGGGCGGTACCTGGGTTTGTCGAAAACGGATTTGCGGGCTATAGGGATGGGGACCCTGCTACAGGATATCGGCAAGCTCCACGTACCCAGAAGATTGCTCAACAAGTCCGGCAAGTTGACCTCCGCGGAAATGAAAGTCGTGAGCAAGCACGTTGGCGTAGGGGTCGAGATGCTGCGCAAGACCCGCCAACTGTCCACGGAGGCGTTGGACATCGTCATGTCGCACCACGAGCGTTTCGACGGTAGCGGATACCCCCGTGCTATGCACGGCGACCAAATCAGCCCGTTCAGTGCCCTTGCCGGTATGGCCGACACATACGAAGCGATGACCAGCCAGCGCCCTTACCGTAACGCACTGACCTCTCTGGAGACGCTCACTCATTTGTACAATGCGCGTGATCAGGCGTTCCCCGCCGCCATGGTAGAGCATCTCATTCACTGTATCGGTGTTTTCCCAGTCGGCAGTTTCGTTTTGTTGAATACCGGTTCCGTGGGCGTAGTGGTCAGCCGCAACCGTGTGCAGCAGTTGAAACCCAAGGTACTACCGATTCTGGATGCCGAGGGTAACCGTTTCACGAATGCCGAGACGATCGATTTAGCGGAAGAAAAGTCGACGCGCGACGATATACCCTGGAAGATTTCGCGGGTCGTAGACCCGGAGGACTACGCACTTAACCCAGCGGAGTTTTTCGCGTAAGCTAGCCAAACCAAGAACCATAATCGAGCGGGAGGGGGGAATGCAGTTTCAAAACAGCGGGGATTCGTCTCAGCTCTGGGACTCTGCGGTGGATCGGCGCCGTCGGTCGGATCGGCGTGCGTGGTCAATGCAAGCGTTCTTCTACCAGTTCCTTTACGGCCGGCGACGTGGCGAGAGACGCAGGCAGGCCGGTGACCCGGCGCACTACATTGATGTACACCGTCCCAAAGTGCTGTTCACGACACTGTCGATCCTATTGTTGTGCGTCGTGGACGTCTATTTCACGCTCACACTGCTGGAGCACGGCGGGGTCGAGTTGAATCCGGTAATGAATTACCTTCTGGGCCGTAGCGTATGGTGGTTTTTTCTTGGCAAATACATTGTTACGGTATGCTGTCTGCTGATTCTGGTCACGCACAATCATTTCGTACTGTTCAAACGCATGACCGGTCTGGACGTTCTGCAAATCGTTCTCCTGGCGTATTTGCTGTTAATCGCCTATGAGCTGCTGCTGCTGTCCCTGGTGCCCGGTCTAACTTTTCCCTTCTAGCCTCGCGGCCACGTTGGCGTGACCGTTGGCAGCGGCTACCTGGGCTGCCGTGGCGCCCCATACGTTCACCGCTTTACGATCGGCGCCGTACCGCAGGAGCAGCTCAACGGTCGTATAATGCCCGTGTTTTGCCGCCTGAAACAGCGGCGTTTCGGCATTCAGGTCCGGCGCATTGATATAGGCACCCGCGTCCAGGAGCAGCAGCGTGGCACGCCGGTCACCCGAACGAGCCGCGTGATGTAAAGCGGTGAGGCCGTAATTGTCGTGTGTGTTGAGGTCCACCCCTTCGCGCAACAGGCGTAGCAACACCAGGTGCTCCTGAAATCGCGCGGCCGCGGTGATCGGTGCAAAACCGCCGTAGCCACGTAGATCCGGATCGGCGCCGGCCGCCAGCAATCGGTTTACGACGCGGAGTCGTCCGTTGAAGCTTGCCTGGGTAAGCGCTGAACGCCCTTCCGGATTCTGCATATCCACCGCCCCACCGCTGTCGAGATATCTTGTTACCGTATCGAGTTCGCCGTCTCCCGCCGCGGTGATGAACCGATCGAGGACTTGTGCGTCTGGCGCGACATCGGGCGGCGGCGTGGAGCACGCCCACAGCGCCAGCGGCGCGAGCACAGCGAGCAGCCGGCGGAATAAACGGCTCGAGGTCACATCGATGCGTATCCGGGATTGGCGTCGATGCCCTTTACGTTAGGCACATTCGCTTCCACTTCCCCGATGACCTTCTTGTCGGTCAAGTATTCACTGACGACTTCCCATACCTGTTTTCCCGGTGGTTGCGGATTGACGCTGGCCCAACCGGCGACGGTGTAAGTTTTACCGGCATCCAGCGGTTTACCTTTTAATTCCAGGTTGGAAATGCGGCTGCCGATCTTCTCCGCAGGATCGATTGTGTATTTCAGTCCACCGACCCTGACCATGTCGCCGCCCATCTGATAATAGGGATCGGGGTTGAACAGATTGTCAGCGATATCTTCGAGAATCAATTTTATCGTTTCGCCGGTCATCTCCGTACGCGTCGCCGTGGCGTACGTGATCCCGGTCTGATCCATCAACCGTTCCGTGGTAATGGGTTCACCCGCCAGTACCGACGTGCCCCAGCGAAAACCCGGTGAAAAAGCGATATCCGATCCTTGGACTTCCATCAGGGCGTCAACGATCACCTGATCGAAAGTGCCGATGAAGTTGCCGCGACGGTACAGCGTCGATTCGGTGGTTGCCAGCTCGGTCTCGAGTTTGTCCTTGTGGGGTGCGCGCACCTTCTCGATATAGGCGCTCATCTCGGGGTCGGCGGGCAGCAAATTGGAGAACACCGGGAACATTCGGAATCGGTAGTCGACCAGTTTCCCCGATTTCACGTCGAGATCGAGGACCGATAGAAATTTTCCGTTGGAGCCCGAATTGATGACCAGGGTTTTACCCGCAGGGTTGGATACTATGGAAGGTGTCGGCATGCCATCATGGGTGTGTCCACCCAAAATCACATCGGCACCCGTGAGTTGCCCGGCCATCTTGAGGTCCACGTCCATGCCGTTGTGCGACAGAATGACCACGACTTCGGCCCCTTCTCCGCGAATCTGATCGACCATTTCCTGCACCGCCTCTTCGCGAATGCCGAACGACCAGTCTTCCACCAGATAGCGTGGATTGGCGATCGTGGTATACGGGAAGGCTTGGCCGATGATGCCGATCTTGACGCCGTTCACCTCGCGCATCGTATACGGTTTGAACACGTGGCCGGTATCCAGGTCGTAAGCGGGCTTTTCTTCGAATTGTGCGTCTTCGGTCAGCCGCACGTTCTGGGCGATGAATTCGATCTGGCCTTGCAGTTCGTTTTCCACGATCTCGCGTACACGATCCATGCCATAGGTGAACTCCCAGTGACCGGTCATGACATCAACGCCCAGGAGTTTACAGGCGTCCACCATGTCCTGCCCCTGCGTCCACAACGCCGTGGCGGACCCTTGCCAGGTGTCGCCGCTGTCCAGCAGCAGCGAACGACCCGGGCGCTGCTCGCGGACCTTTTTCACCAGCGTAGCCAGGTGGGCGAAGCCCCCGAGGCGGCCGTATTTACGTGCTGCATCGTCGAAGTTCAGATACGTGAAGGCGTAGGCCTCCCGAGTCCCGGGCGCAATGCCGTAATGCTTGAGGAACGCTTCCCCCACCAGGTGCGGCGGGTGACCCGTCGCACCACCCACGCCGATGTTGAAATTCGGTTCTCTGAAGTACACCGGCAGCAACTGTGCATGACAGTCCGTAAAGTGCATGAGCGTCGCGTTGCCGAAGTCGGCGAGTTCGTAAGGGTCGGTGGGCTGACCGGCGCGCGCGCTGATCGCACCGTGGCCGAAGTTGAACCCCGCCGCCGAGGACACGGCGAGCATTTGTAGGAACTCACGTCTGGTCAAACTCATGGTTGGACTCCTGCTCGAGTGCGGGCGTCGGCGGTAGGGGAAAAGAAAAAGCCTGGCTCTCTAGAGCCAGGCTTCGGCGTTGTCGGTTACTGCCTTTGACTCGGCACCTTGAGTGGGACGCCGGTACTCATGACCGCCTCGTAGAGTTCCAGGGCGCGGTACTCCTCACTCTGGGGCTTGAGCGGCTGGGCGCGGACCTGGCTGTTGCAACCAGCGTAGCGCCGATGCACGGTTCCCCAGGGCTTGCCCGCGACCGCCCACTTGGTGCGATACACGGGAAAGCCGGTGGTGTGGCCGAGGCCGGCACTCAGTACGTCGCCGCGCAGCTTTTTACCGGCGTTGTGAACGTGGCAGTTGGCACAGGAGAAGTTCAACTGTCCGCGCTTGGTCCAGTAAAACTTCTTACCCATGTCGTACGCGGCCTTTGCGCCGGGCGTCTCCACGTCCACTGCCCACGGTTGGCCGTTGAACTGTTCCCGAAACGCGGCGACGAGCATGGCGATTTTGCCGTTTTTGAGATTCTTGATCGGTTCCTCGCCGTTGGCCGTCAGACATTCATTGATGTCCAGCTCGACTGTGCGAATTTCCTTGCGCTCCTCGTCGTAATACGGGTACTTCGTGGCCGGCGGGTTGTCTTTGAAGCAGTCCGTAAACGTCTTGCCGTTCGCAAATGGCGTCGCCCACAACTCGCGGGCGGTGTCCATATCCTGCTCGTAAGGTGGAAATTCCATGAGCAGTTCCCAGTTTGCACGTCGCTCCGCGTATTGGGGCAGGCTGTTGACGCCGTCCTGGTAACTTTCAAAGCCGACTTCCGAAAAACGCTCCTTGAAGTAGCCTTGAAATTCGTCGATATCCTTCTGCACCTCGGGCAGGACGCCCGCCTGGCCGAGCGTGGCGGCGGTCAAAAGCGCCGCCACGGCGGCACCGGTTGTCACTTTAGTCATCTGCCATCCTCCGTAGATTACATGGCACAAGCGCGGTCCGCAGGTACGGGCCAGTCACCCGACGCTACTTGACGGCGGTTTCGGCGCCGCCGCTCTCGCCCTTGTTGTCGGTCCAGGAAATCTTGATGGTATCACCGGATTTAGCGCCGTCCAGCTCAATCCCCGTCAACGGATTCTTAGAGACACCGCCTCCGAGCATGGCCTCGGCAACTTTCTTGCCGTTCAATTCGAAGGTGATGGTTTCGATGTAGTGCGCGGGTACCTTTTCGCCGGTCTTCTTGTCCTTGCGCTGGCCCGTCTCCATCGGATGGTTGACCAGCACCAACACCTGGTGCTTGTCGCCGAGTTTTTTCACTTTAACTTTGGTCAGTCTTTCTGCCATGTTGCGAACCCTCTCGTACTTTAACCGCCACAGCCACCGACGGTGACTTTGATGGTGGTCGATGTTTTGTACAGCTTGTCACCGGCTTTCACGTACGCCACGACGTCTGAAGTTTGTCCCATTTTGATACGCGTGCTGTAGAAACCTTTCGCGCCGTTCAAATTGACGGCCGTAGTCAATGGAAAGGGATTCTTTTCCGCGACGATCGCAATCGTCTCCGCGGGCAGCGTCGTTTCCACCTTGATCGGTACCACGGCCCCGTTTTCGGCTTGCTTGGGGGCTTTGATGGTAATCTCGGTACTGTCTTCGGGTTGCAGGCCGCTGAACAGCGTCTTCACGGCTTCGTCGGGCTGTGCGGCCTTGAAAGCGCTTTCGTTCGCCCGTTCGGCAAGTGCGACCGAAGGTCTGAGTAGGCCGGAACTGGCTGCCACGGCGACTGCGCCACCGGCTACCGAACTGTGTAAGAATTGTCTGCGTTTCATGCTTCGTGCTCCTATATCTGGTCACTTACGGGCTGTGCACCGCAACCGGCGTTTCAGATGGTGTACAACCATTCGACGATGGCGTCAATCTCCGATTCGGACAACAGACCATGCTTTCCGAACGGAGGCATCGTGCTGTGCGGATTGGCTTTGGTCGCGTCCCAGACTTGCGCGCGTAGTTTGGCTTTGTCCGGGAATCGCGCTTTCATGCCCGTCAACGGAGGTGCGATATTGCCTCCCGGGGGGAGGCTTTCGGGCCACGGTGCCTGCGTGACCACCGTGTGACAGGCGAGGCAGTTACCTTTCTGGCGGATAATCGCTGCGCACCACCCGGCGGTCGCCGCATCGGTGGGCTTGTCTTTTTTGCATTGGTTTTCGTCGGGAAGGGCATCGGCCGCTACGCTCGGCGTCATGCTCATCGAAAGGCACAAGGCAACCGCTCCCAGAGAGAACGTGGTGAATGTATTTGTCCGCATTACTCCTCCAGATATGACCGTAGGTGGGTCAAAGTTCCCGCGCTGAATCGCCTGGCTGGCGGAGTATCCAACCGCGTAACACGGTTATCCGCAGGTTGATAGGCGCTACGCGCGTGAATAAACCATAACCGGTGTGGAATTGGCAAGCAACACTAAGGAATAGCCCGTCTATCCCTAAATGAGTACGGCGGTGCGCGCCGCTCATATTCCACCACTCGCGACGGGTCGGCCCGCGTGCGGGGATGGCCATGGTAGACGGGCGCCGCGCGTCGCGTTCGCGGTATTCCTGCCCGGCCACGGTGTACGCCTGAAATCACGCACATCAGCGCTTCGAGTCGGGCGGTTTCTCGCCGCGTGCTGACATCTCGTTCTGGATATGGATGATGCGTGCGTCGATGCTTGCGATGGCGTATTGACTGTCGCCCGTATAGCGTTTCGCGAGATGCAATTGGCGCAGGGCCTCGCTGGAATCACCCTGCAGGTAATGATATTCGGCCAACGCCTGGTGCGCCCCCAGTCCGTTGCCCTCATCACCCTCGGCGCGCGCCAGCATCTGGTACAAGCGGGGTTCCGTGGGGTCGCGGCGTATACCCTTGCGCAATAGGGTTTTTGCCTGTGCGGAGCGGCCGGTCTGTAACAGGGCATTGGCATAGTACATGTTAAGCGCCGCGTCTTCGGCGCCCAGTTCGCGGGCGTCTTCGAAGTACTCGAGCGCCTTTTCGTATTCACCAGCGGCCATTTCGACTTCCGCCTGAGCAATTCGATACGCCAGTCGGCGCGGGAAATCCGCGACCAGGGCGTGGATCTCGCGGCGTGCGGAACTATAGTCGCCGGTTCTCATCAACGCCAGACTCAGACCGTAACGTACGGCGGCGCTATCGCGTTGCGATCCATTGTGCAAATCGGCGGCGAAGGTCTGGGCCGCGTGGTCCGCGCGCTCGCTGTATAGGGCGCGGATCTTGGCCTGTGCATGCCGGAAGTGGTCCTGCGGCAACGGGTCCGGCGACGGATAAGCGTCAGCGCGCGCCTGCGATTCGGCGATCCGATTCGCGGTCAAAGGGTGGGTACGCAGGAATTCGGGTGCGTTGGATTCTTGAATTCTCGCCCACTGTTCCATGCGCAGGAAAAAGCGCGGCATCGCGCGCGCGTCGTATCCCGATCGTGACAGCGCCTGAATGCCGATCGCGTCGGCCTCGCGCTCGAAAGTACGGCTGTACTTGAGCTGGTTCTCGATCATCGCCGCGTTGGTCATGGTCAATGCGGCGGAGGCCGCCGGTCCGCCGAGCAGAACCGCCGCGACCACCGCCGCCAGTGCCGGCAACGACTGGCTTTGTGCTTGATCGAGCATGCGCGGCAGATGGCGCTGGGTGATGTGCGCGATTTCATGTGCCACAACCGCCGCGAGTTCGGATTCGTCCTCGGCGGCGAGAATCAAGCCGGTGTGTACCGCGATGTGCCCGCCGGGCACGGCAAACGCGTTGAGGGCTGGGTCTTCGATGAGGTAGAAATGGAACTCCTGCTCGGGAGAATCGCTGTTTAGTGCCAGTCTATGACCCAACCGGGCCAGGTACGTTTTCAGTTCTGGGTCGTCGATGAAGCGCATTTGTCGGCGGGCGTTGCGGATGAAGGTACGGCCCAACTGGCGTTCTTCCGCCGCCGAGATGATGCTCGCCGTGTGGTCGCCGAGATCAGGCAGGGTATCCAGGTGTGCACCCTGGCCCCAAGCCGATACCGAAAGGAGACCGCCGATGAGCAGCGCGGTCGCGACGCTGTAATTCCGGTACCCCGAGGAGCGCCGCTCGCCTTTCAGCTCAGACATCATACTCATGGCGCATTCCGACAATCCCTACGGAACTTAGTTCGCAGCCGAGATTGTGCGCGGTTTTTCAGACTCATATCAACGGTTTGGGCCTGCGGACCGATGACCGGGCTGAGCAGACACCATCAACTATGTTTGTATGTTCTAATAAAATACTATTATGATATAATGTAACTGACGGCGGCACCGGATCCTTCCACCGCGTCGACGACTAACTGCGAACGACCCCTCAGAGGAGGCTATCCATGACAGAATTTGATCAAGAACTGGACGCACGCGGTCTCAACTGCCCGCTTCCCATCCTGCGCGCCAAGAAGGCCCTTAACGAATTGAGCGGTGGGCAGGTCTTGCGCATCATGGCCACCGATCCCGGTTCGGTAAAGGACTTCGAGGCGTTCGCTCAGCAAACCGGCAACGAGCTTTTGGATTCTCGGGAATCCGGCGGCGAATTCCATTTTCTGCTTCGCAAGAAAGGCTGATCTCGTCGGTCGGGACGCCCCTTCCGACAAGCCGTGACCGCGCGCCTCACTCGGTGGTGTGCTCACTGATACCCAGCAGGGGATCGAGCGCGTCATCGAAATCGAGCTCGACCAACGCGTCGTATCCCCCAATGTGCACGCCGTCGATGAAGATCTGGGGGACCCGGCGGCTCCGGGTTCGGTCTTCCATTTCCTGTTTCAAAGCCGGGTCGTGGTCTACGTCCAGCTCTACCCACTGCACTCCCTTTTTCTCCAGTAACCTTCTCGCGCGCGCGCAGTGCGGGCAAACCGCGGTACTATACAAAACGACGTGAGCCATATCGGGCAAATTGGATCGTTTCCGGACAAGAACGGCGGTCCGGGTACGATTATAAGTAACCCGATGCCGGGCGCCCAGTTGGGCGCCTCGGCGCAGCACGGACTTTGACGGTTGCCCATGCCTTACTACCTGTACCGAATTTCCCCGGATCGCGGCCTGACCCCGGTGGACAGCTACGATCGGTATCGGGACGCACGGGCGGCGGCGCGTCGTCTGCGCGCCGCTCAGAACGCCGATGACTCTGATATCATCAAGATGGTGTTTGCGAGCCATGTTGCGGAAGCCGAGTCGTTGTTGACCCGGGCGCGCGAAGCGACGCCCTCGGAGGATGACTGACGTCCATGGACGATGGTGACGTGCACCAGCCTCGAGGTGGAGCAACGTGCCCCTTCGAGAAGGTGATTGCGACGCGTTCTTGCGGATGCCGGAGCGCGGCCAGGGCACAGATCGCCGAACGCGAAGCCATTCGCTGCACGGATCTTGAGGCGCAGAGCGTTTGTGTCCGGTTGCTGGGGCTTCTGGTGAAAAACGGTGCGTTCGCGCTACGCCAGACGGCCAAGCCTGCGGCGTTGCCCAATGCGCAGGCCCTCAAGATCCAGCGCGGCGGGCTTTTGGGTTTGCAGCGCGCGCTGGACCCCCACGACGACCGCGAGCGGGTCGATAACATTCGCGCGTTGGTGGACCGCGCGCTGGTGCGTTACAAAGCGCTGTCCGCGCTCCCGTTTCCGGAGATCGTCCGCGAAGTGTCACGCACCCCGGCGCGTAAGAGGGCGCGGGCGAGGCGTCAATGAAGGACGTTCGGGCTTTGGTACTGGCGGCGCACGGCAGCCGCTGGCCGGATTCAAACCGGGAAGTGGGAATGCTGGCCGAGCGCCTTGCCGCCGTGCTGGGGGATACTTTCGCGCATACCGCGTTCGGTTTTTTGGAACTGGCCCAGCCGTCGATCAGTGAGTGCATCGATCAAGTAATCGCGAAGGGAGCCACCCGCGTGGCTGTGTTGCCCTACTTTCTGGTAGCGGGCCGTCACGTCAGTCTCGATATACCGGATATCGTCGCCGCCAAACGCAACCAGTATCCGGGCGTGCGCATAGACTTGATCGAATACCTGGGAGCTCACACCGGTATTGTCGATCTACTACACGACGCCGCGCAGAAGGCTTGAGTCGGTAATGCCGGTTTAGGCGAAGCACACCCACGTCGTAGCGATGTATTTGGCACCGTCATTGACGGTATTGCCGCGGTGCACGTGGGTCCAGAAGGGGGGAAACAGAATCAGTTTTCCGCGCTCGGGCGCTACCGAGACATCTTGTAGGAGGAATTCCGTTTCGCCGCCGGGTCCGGGGACGTCGTTGAGATACCAGATGGCGACCAACTGACGTTGGCTGAATTCCCCCGGTCCGGCGTCTACATGCCAGTGATAATGCTCCCCCGCCGCCGTGCGCTGCAGGTTGTATCCTTCGTCACGAAACTCATTGTGCGCGAAGTACGGGTGGATTCCTGACAGAATGCCAAGCGCCGCACTGAGAGAGTCGAACAACGCGGCGTCGATGTCCCGCCAGTCGGCACGACCGCTGATGCGCAAATCGGTGGACCGCTTCACCCCTGGTTTGACTTTTGCGTCCTGCCCGATGCGCCCGCGGTATTGCTGCTCGGGGTGGTCTTCAAAGCGGTCGATGGCCTGCTCGCAGAGCGCTGCGGACAGCGCGCCACGGATCTCATAGATGAGGCTCGCCGGTTTCAGTTCGTTCAGTTCATATGGTGTACGTTGCATGAGGGGGCCAGCGGTGACGCGCTAAGCAAAGTACAACCGCGTTTCCTGCATATTTCCCGTCGTATCGACGTCCACCTGTCGAGTGTCGGGAAACTTTGCCAGTATGTACGCGGCCATCAGTGTGGCGAGTTGCCGGTTTCCGGTGTATAGCGCTGAAACGATCTTATCGGCGGCGATCTGGACACGCTGCATGTCGCTCGGATTTTCCACGTACTCGCGACCCATCTGCCACCCGCGGTTCATGTCGCCGTCCATTTTGGCGAAAAAATCACCGGCTTCCCCGAGAATGTCCTCCGGCACCTCGATGGCAAAGTCGCGTTGGTCGAATCTAATATTGAGTACCATGATCTGCGAATGGTTCGGAGGGTTGATGTTAGGGCAACGTTCGTCGTTGTAACATATTACTTTCGTTAGCCGTACCCGGAGCACCGTAGTGTCGAAAATACTCGTGGAATCAGATCCTTCTCCGATGAAGTTGGAGGTGTTGGGCGTAGAGGACTGGCCGGTGTCGGTGCGCGGTCCAGGACTGTCCACGCACGAGTATCCACACACGGAAACCTGTTACGTCATTACTGGCGACGCACGGTTGACGCCGGTCGACGGCGAACCGGTGCGAATTCGGGAAGGGGATCTCGTTACCCTGCTTCCCGGTCTCGTCTGTACCTGGCACGTACACACATCGATCCGCTCCCACGTGCGCACGGGATAGAGCCAGTCCGCGCCTATCGCGCTTGTAGGGCGTAAAGGCAATTGAGTAACGGCGCGGTGAGCGGTGCGATCTTGTCGCGCATCACCGAGCCCACCGCATCGGTACGGGCGAAGAGATGGCGCACCAGACGCTCGTCCGCATGCGCCAGGGTGAGCAATGCGGTAATTTCGGTCGCGTAGTCCGGCACGTCTCTCAGCAGCGCCGCTAACGGCGTCGAGAAACGCGCCGGATCCACTCGCAGCTTCGTAACAAAAACCTCGAGCTCTTCGATTCCGGTCCAGGCGCCGTCGAGCACACGCAGGGGCTTGAAGTGCGCGGACATGGCGTCGAGCAGCGCCACCACCACGTCCTGATCCGCCGCTCTGGCGAGTACCTGCGCGCAGGCACCGAGGAACGCCTGCCCGTTCCCCGACAATAGATGCAGCAACTCGCGGGCAAACGGGTTCTCCGGCGCGTCGACCCGGTGGGCGAGTTCGGTATACCCCGGGTGCGCCGCCCCCGGCTCAGGGAGACATCGCGGTCGGGCGCGCAGGAAACCGATATAGTAATGGCTGCGGCGCCGGGCCGTGTGCCACAGACGCATCACCTCCGCGGCGTCCAGTAGGCCGCTTTCCAGCACCAGACCGATGCTCTCGATCGCGGCAATGGGCGCAGTTTCGAAAGGCAGATACTCCAAGAGATGGTCGACGAGTACACGGCCCATCCGGCCTTGCGTAACGCGCGGATTGGCGAGCAGGAAACGCGCGACTTCGGCGGTCGACACGACCCACCAGATACGGCGTGCCATGTCGTCGCTCAGATTTGGGGTGCGGGATGCGGCGACCGCTGCCTCCTCCTCGCCGAGCATCAACAACGCCGCCGGATCGGCATTATTGAGCTCGCCGAGCCGTGTCCAAGCCTTAAGGTGGAGGGGATAACCGGCGCGCGAAGCGGGCGCCGCGCCGGTCAGAAACGAACGTACACAACGCAGGTACTGCTCATGCGTGCCGGTGGGATGGAGCTCCACTCTGGCGGTATCGTCGCCTTTGAGTCCGAATACGCACATGCGCGCCTCGTCGATACGAACCGCTTCCGCGGTCGCCACCAATACACTCAGTTTGAGGGCGTCTTCGCTCGCCAGCTGCATCTTACTTTTTGGGTAGGGACCGCGGGCGCGGATTACCAATTCGGGGTTGTTGGCGAGTTTGTCGGCGATGCCCTATCATCTCGCCGAAGACGCTACGGACTCGGATACCATGGATAAGACTTACTACGACACGATCGATAACCTGGAAAAAGCCGGTGTAGACCGCGACTATATACTGGGCTGGATAGGCGGCTACATGTCCAGCCCCAAGCGTGAAGAGCAGCGAATAACACCGGCCTACGAGGCCGGCTACGAAGACGGTCTGGAAAAGCAAACCATCAAAGCCGGCAGTTTCAAGACCTGATCGGAGCACGACCACGGTAGCCCGTGATTCAGTCGGTACCGGATAACGAGCGGTCGCCGGTTCGCATCTCCACCCGGGACGTATCCAACAGATTGTCCATCGCTTTGTAGAGTTCTCTCGCTGCATGGGGCGCATCGATGTCGATGACTTGTTGCGCTACCCAACGGTTGGTTTGCGACCTTCCCATCAGCGCCTGGATCTTGTCGCCGAGGCCCCGGCAGGCGGCGAACCCCGGGCCCCGTTCGCTGAACCGCGTTTCCGCATATGCGGAGTTTCGATCGTTGAGGCTTCTCAGGAACGGTGCGCGGTAATCGCCGCTACCGAGGATTTCCTCGACATTCCGCTGGTAGTGACGGGCGGTTTCCTGTGCCATGGTCGTGACGAAGCGCCGGCGCGCTTCGGCGTCCATGACCCGGTAAGCCCGGCGGTCGGCGGCGTGCACCAGGAAAAGTAAATACTCCCGGACTACACCGACACGCTGGCAATCGGATTCGTAGGTGAAATCTTCGGCGTGCAGGTTCTTGGCCGCGGTCAGTGCAATCTGCCATGCGGTGTAGGCCAATGCCACGCCGTTATCCTCGACCGACCGCGGCTTGCGTCGATCCCGCCATTTGTCGCGAGTTCTGATTTTCAAGGTGTCGCCGGACTCGAAGTTCAACGGGGTCGGGGGACGAGCTTCCCGCGGACCCATCGGTGATGTCAATAACCTATGCGTTATACGAAAACGACGCCCATGGTGCCGGTTGCGAGAGTCGTGATACCTTCCCTTTAACGATGGAATACCTGTCAGCCACACTCTCTGCGTTCGTCGAAGCGGTACAGACAAACTGCGATATTTCCGATGCCCAGTATGCCTCGGATTACGGGCTGTGTATCTATCTGTTAAAGATGCGCGACTACTTTCGGTGGGAAAAGCAGATGGAGCTCGACGCGCCGATCAGTAACCCCGCGGTTGGCGAGTGGATCGGAACCAAGGAAGCGAGTTGGGAGGAATTGGCGGAGCGACCGCTTCAAAGTCTGCCGATCGGCACAGCCGTCTATGATCCTTTCGATGTGCGGGCCATCAATGCCGTGCTCGCAGAGCACGGCATGGTCTACGGCGGGGGTATCGGGCGCTTCGCGAAGCCACACTTTTTTGCCGCAAGACTGATCGAGGTAGAGCAACTCGAAGGCTATTCGGTGTGGGTTGCGGGTGAGGAGTATGCGCGCGAGCTGGTGGCGCCCCCCGCAATGATGCAGGGAGATGCAATCTTCGTTCGCAAAGAATCGTTGCGCAGAATGCTCTTTGAGCATCTGGAGGAATGGCGGTGGAGCGGCGGCACACACTCCCTCACCCGTGTCTTCGAGCATTACGATGTCGACAAGGACAGCATGGCGGGCATCGACGCCATGACGAACCGGGAGATGGAAACGTTGATCCTGCACGAGATCGGTGAACTCATCGCGGGTGAGATGATCGGTACACGGTGGCAAGACATGATGTGTTCGATCATACGCACGAAGGCGGAGACGTTCTCCCGGGCGGTCAAAGATCATCTCGCCGACTGCGTATGTTTGTTGCCGGCGTTGCTGGATGACAACAACGCGCCTTCTCTGCATTTCTATTTCGCCAATATGGGCACGTTGCGCAGGGAGTTGTTTCCCGCGCTGGACGGCGCCTACAGGGGCTGGGTTGCGACCGGCGATGCACGTTCCTTGAAGTTCGCGGTGCGTGCGGGTAAAGACCACTGGTTGGGGGTCGCGGAACAGATTCTCGAAGTTCACAGCGTGTATGGAAACGACAGCGCGTCTCGAATCGAGGCACTGGTGAAACACAGCAGCCTTTAGAAATGTTGCTTCGTCTGTCTCGGGTCTTGTCGGAGCGTGACCGGCGGGAAGTCGTGTCGCTCCTGGCCGGCGCTCCGTTCGTTGACGGCAAATTGTCTGCCGGGCCCCTCGCCAGCGAGGTGAAAAACAATCTGGAAGTGGCACCCGATGCATCGGTGCTGGAACGGCTGAATCATGTGGTAATGACCGCCCTGGTCGCACACCCCGAATTCCAGAGCGCAGCACTGCCGCGTCATATTGCGACACCGTTCTACGTGCGTTACAGCGCGGGTATGGAGTACGGTGAGCACGTCGACGATCCAATTATGGGTCCACGCGCCACGTATCGTTCGGATATCGCGATCACGATTTTCTTGTCTGCACCGCAGGATTACGAAGGGGGTGAGTTGGTGGTCAACACCGCGTTCGGTGAGCAAACTCTCAAGTTGGCCGCCGGAGATGCGGTCCTCTATCCTTCATCCAGCGTACACCGCGTGAATCGGGTATTGGGAGGCACGCGAGTGGTGGCGGTGACGTGGGTTCAAAGTCGGGTGCGGCGGCCCGATCGGCGTGAACTGCTCTATGAGCTGTGGCTGGCGCGCAATGCGTCTCTGGATACGGCGCCGGACTCTGAGCAGACGCGGCGTATTGATCGTGTATACGCGAATCTGGTGCGCATGTGGGCCGAGGCGTAAGCACGCCCCAGTGCCGCCTTTCAAGGCATCGTCGGTGGGTGCGGAGCGGTGCGTGCGCGAGCTTCGCTCAGTCCCCACCCCCGGATTGCAATCGATCGAAAATCAGCCCGAAGAACGCGGTGGTGGTGTCGGTGTCCTGGTAGCCCCATCCCAGGTGGCCACGGCACCGCGCACACACGGCGACGCGCCACCGAAACCCTGGAAACCAGGTGAATTCGGGGCTGGCGTCGCCGGTACACTGGCATCCCGGCGCCACCCGAAAGCAGCCGATCCGGAAGTGAAAGTCGTGGGGGTTGACCACGGCGTGCACGTGCGCACCGTGCACTTGGATACGATCGGCCTCCGAAGTGATCCCGCTGCCGCACGACGCGCACCGCAGGCGACGCTCGCGCGTGGTGCCGACGGATCGGTGTTTGAGCGCAGTGGGCTCCGCGGTGAACCGTTTCAGCATACGGACCCGCGGAAATTATGGGAACGCGGGCACGTTCGGTTCCAATCCATGGTCCTCTGCCTCCGGGTGGTGCTTTTTGATCAATGTTTTGACCTCGTTGATACGGTGCAGAGGCAGGTCGACCATGAGCAGGATCTGACCGTGCGCCAGGGCAGGGTCGAACGCCTTGAGTCGCGAGTTGGGCACGCTCGCTCCGACCATGCCCGCCACCCACACTCCGAACGCGGCGCCGGTGATGAGGAGCAATCCGGCGATCGTGATCCCGGCGGTTGTGAAACCGAGATACAGACCGGCCGCAAGCAGCCCGATCAAGGCGCCGCTTACCGCGCCGCTAATCAAACCCACGCCCATACCGTGGACATAGTCGGATTTCTGCGCCAGCGATGCTTCGGGAAGGCTGCCGAGGTCGACGTCGTCGCCGGCTAGAAAATGCATGCGACGGTCATCGATGCGTGCGAGGAGCAACTCCCGTTCCACCTGGCGCGCGGTGTCGATATCGGGTAACAGAAAATAGAGTCGTCTGAGCATGATACACCTCCTGACGGACGGTCGAGACACTTGTAAATCGACGCTGGTGTTCGATTAGACGGCCCGCGGCGGAGGTAAGTTTCCGCGTCCAAAGCGGTTTCCGACGCACGGTATGCCGTGCGCCGGACCGATGCGGGAACGTCGGACGGGGGTCGGTCGTGGAGACGCGTTTGGACTGCGCGGGCGTCAGGTGCTCAACGCTTCGATCCTTTCTCCTCGTGCGCGAGCTCCACCACGCGCATAGCGAGATCCCGGTATTTCTCTTTGTAAGCGTGCAACGGGTGATCGGCGGGGGGGTTGTAATATTCCGATTGGCTGACGCCATGAGTCTGCTCGTACTCGATGTACCTCTTCTGCATGGCCAGCAATTCTTTAATCAGTTTGCTCTTCTCACTCATGAACGCAGTTCCTCAACGGTCCTTGGCGCCACGCTAACACGGAAGCCGGCGCGCGCCCTATACGCCGTTTGAGATAGATTATCGGGAGGTCGGTGCGACTCACTCGGATTCCTCGGACTTCACGGGTGCGATGCCTTTGTACGGTACGAACAATCCGCATCCCAGGTGCCGAAAATCCCCCAATCCAGATTGTTGTGCACGTATCGATTCCTCCGGCGTGAGACCCGCGACGAGCAAACTCCGCAACCCGATCGACCCGTCGGGCGTGTGCAGGGTGTGACGGCGCCCGCACAGGATTTTCCGGGCCGCCGCACCGTCGTCGTGTAGACGGGCAGCGGCCCATTCGAGGAACTCCTCCTCGCTCACGACGTCGCAACTCACGTGTCGGGCGAACAGTGTGGTTGATGGTGCGAGGTTGCGGGTCGTGGCCGCGCCCACTTCCATGGAGTAGCCCGCTACATCCAGGACGGCGCCGCACAGGCCCGAGGCTGCCGCTTCGCGCTCACTCGGCAAGCGCAGGCGCAATCGGGTGCGTTTGGCAAGATGCAGCACATCGGTTTTCGGATCGCTGGGTCGCTCCCACCCGTTACCGGACTCGGCGCCGCGGATGGGGTGGATTCCGGCGGTGGGCTCGTCTTTCAGCCAGGGCAGCCTGGTGAGCACGGCGTGTGACAGCGCATACGCGTGATCCAGGGGCAGCACGGGACAACGGATGCGGAACGATACGTCGACCACATCGCCAGGAACTTCGTAAACAGGCGTGTCGGCGTCGTCCCAGAACATGGTGGCATTCTAATTCACCGGCAGTTTCGCGTGTATCTGCGCCACGTCGAACCACCAGTTGTCCTGTACCAGTACGTCGATCACGTTACGGAGACGAACGAGGAAGCGTTCCGGTTGATACAGTTCAAGCCGCTTCATCCACGCATCGAACTCACTCTGTTCCTCAATACCACTGTGTCGACGGGCTACACTGCCCAGCATCTGGGCGGCGAAAAAACGCAGTTCGTCGTGCTGCGCGCCTTCGGTGCGTAGATCGACGACATAAGCCGCGGTGGCCGCAGCGATCGCGGCACCGTCGGAATCGTCCGGGGTCTGGTCGATGATGTGTTGTAGCAACGCCAGCGTGAGTTCCGGGTCGACGGGAAACGTCACCGCCAGCCAGACTCCCTGTCCGAGGGCGGCGAGAGACTCGGGACGCTCGCACAGAAAAAGGATTTCGCACGCCCGCACGGCCGGCGCCCAGCGTTCGCCGGCGATTAAAGTCTCGAAACCGGAACGGGCCGTCTTCCAGGCCGCTTCGTTGCGCCCCAGTTCCAGCAGTACTTGCGCTTGTTGGAGTTTCAGCTCCGCGGTCGCCGGCGCATCATCGTCCGATTCTCTGAGCCGTTCGCTGAGCGCGGCCAGCCTAGTCTCCAGGGCGGCTCGCGAGACTTCGGTCTCGTCGAAGCTCTCCGCGCCGAGGTCGATTCCGTCGCGCGGGGATTTCATCGATCCCTGCTCACGCGCGACGCGCCGGTGAACGCCGCCTCCAGTTGCTCTTCCCAGTTCGTCGGCGTGTCGGCAAACGGCGGTTTGACATCCAGACGCAGAAACAACTCGCCGCCCCGCGCGCGTTCCTCGACGATGCGTGTAAGGTCTGAGAACGACTCAACGTCGTGATGTTCGAGCAACAGCTCGCTCACCCATAACATGTCAATCGTTCCGAATCGCCGCCACGGGATCGTAATAACGCGCGCGGTAAACAAGCCGGGGTTGTCGCGGGTTGTCATAAAATGCGCTGCGGCTGTGGAGAACATTGTTGCAAACCACGCCCTGACCAGGGGCGAGTCGCGCGCGGACGATATGTCGTGAGTCCCGGATAACTTCCAGCAGAGCATCGCGCGCGCGTCTTACGCGCGGATCTTTGTGCCAGACGACGGATCGCAATCTCGCCGTATAGCGCATCATCAGGGCGCCGGTCTCCGCGTCGACGGCGAACACCGGTCCGCTCTGGAGCGGTCGCGCCGCGTCCGGCTCGAGAGTGTTGGCGGGTATCGTCATCGCGTCTTTCCGCATGAGGGCCAAAATGTGTTCGGGATTCGAGTCGCGCAGTTCCAGATACACCATTTCGGGGTCGAGAAACGCGTTTTCACCGCCCCGTGCGGCGTCTCGAACGCAGTGCAGGATGAAACTTCGGATGGTTTTCCCGAGCGGGTTGTAATAGCCGTCGGTGTGCCAATTCAATGCCTTATCGGTGTAGGGAATGTAACGTTTTCGCAGCGCGTCGTGGTTCACCTGAACGCTGCTGACCGCGTCCCCATCCGCGCACAAGTTGTGGTCGGATCGCCGTAATCCGAGCTGCCGTGCGAGTTCTCGCAAGCTCTTCTTGTGGACGGGTGCGGCGCAGGCGTACAGCGTGAGATTACGTATCTCGCAGCATCGGGTGATGGACTGTCGTTCCTCCGCGCTCAAACGGCTGGCGTCACCAATTGTCACCGGTTGCACGGAATCGGCGATCGCCGACTGCTTTCGCTCTCGCCAGGCGTGATAAGCGGTGTCGTTAGCGAGAATAAACGGGCTGTCGCCCGCGGCGCGTTCAGTACTGATGGCGGTATTCAACACGTTGCGTTCTAAACTTCGCGTTCGACCTCTGGCGGTTGCGTCTCAAGGCCAAGTACCGTGCTGCAGGCCGCGTCAAAAATCCCTATCTCTTAAGAGATAGCGGGTATTTCGCATGTCTTACCTTAAGGAGGATGTGCGGCATCGGCAAGGTCCTTACAATTCACGCTATGCACTGTCCGCCCGCCGCGCCCGGGCCTTCTTCAAGACCACACTTACACGAAAGACGGGAGCCGAGTTTCATGGCAAAGAAAACGCACGACACTCCAATGCTCGACGAGTTGGAGAACGGTCCCTGGCCAAGCTTTATATCCGGAATAAAGCGCCTGCGTGATCGGCATCCGGATCAACGCATCAATGGTATGGCCAACGATCTGTTGGGGCAGTTGGAGCACTCTTACGAGACGCGTAAGGGATATTGGAAAGGGGGCACCGTAAGCGTCTACGGTTACGGCGGCGGCATTATCCCGCGCTTTTCGGAGGTCGGCAAACAGTTTCCGGAATCCAAAGAATTCCACACCTTGCGCGTGCAGCCGCCGGCAGGCAATCACTACACCACAGATATCCTCCGACAACTTGCGGACAGCTGGGAAAAATGGGGGTCGGGTCTCGTCACTTTCCACGGTCAGACCGGCAACATCATGTTTATCGGATCGACGACCGAGAACACTCAGCACTTCTTCGATGAGATCAACGATTACGGATTCGATCTGGGCGGCGCGGGACCCTGCGTGCGGACCGCGATGTCCTGCGTCGGCGCGGCTCGGTGCGAGCAGTCTTGCGCCAACGAGCACAAAATACATCGATCTCTGGTGAATAATTTCACCGATGATGTACACCGGCCTGCGCTCCCGTACAAGTTTAAGTTCAAGGTCTCCGGTTGTCCGAACGATTGCATGAATTCCATCGAACGTGCCGACTTCGCGGTAATCGGCACGTGGCGCGACGAAATCAAGGTAGATCAGAGTGAAGTGAAAGCGTTTGTCGACCGTAAGGGGAGGCAATACGTGATAGACAATGTGATCACGCGCTGCCCGACCAACTGTATGTCGCTGACCGACGACGATCGATTGGAAATCGACAATCGTAACTGTGTGAAGTGCATGCATTGTCTTAATGTCATGAACCGCGCGCTGTCTCCGGGTGAAGACCGTGGCGTGTCGATTCTGATCGGTGGCAAGCGCACGCTCAAGATCGGCGACCTCATGGGCACGGTCGTGGTCCCTTTCATGAAGCTGGAGTCCGAAGAGGATTACGAGAAGTTGGTGGAGTTGGCCGAGGAAACCATCGATTTTTGGGCTGAGAACGGTCTTGAACACGAGCGATGCGGAGAGATGATCGAGCGTATCGGTCTCGTCAATTTTCTCGAGGGGATCGGTGTGGAGGTCGATCCGCATATGGTGGCTCACCCGCGAGAGAGTTCTTACGTGCGCATGGACGGTTGGGATGAAGAGGCGCAGAAATGGTTTGCGCGCAAAGCCGAAAAGAAGGGCGCGGCCGCCTGAGCGCTCACGGCACAGTCCTGATCCTATAGAGAGCCCGCAGAGACGTACCGGAGGTAACGATGGCAAAAAAACAGATGCGCATGCCGATCGAATCCGGGTGCCCGGACGGAGTCCAATACATGCACCCGATCATGCTGAAAAACTTTGGCCAGTGGAAGTATCACGAACACCCTAAGCCCGGTGTGCTGCGTCACGTGGCGCACAGCGGTGACGAGGTCTGGACTGTAAAGGCGGGAACGCAACGTATCCTCGATGTGTTTACGCTCCGAAAATTGTGCGACATCGGCGATGAGTACGCCGACGGGCACGTGCGTTTCACGATCCGCAGCAACATCGAATATATGGTGGCGGACGCGAAGAAGGTGGAACCGTTAATCGCGGCGCTGGAAGGGTCGGGTTTCGTGGTGGGCGGTACCGCCAACTCGGTGGCGATGATTTCACATACCCAGGGTTGGCTTCACTGCGACATTCCCGGCACGGACGCATCCGGAGTCGTCAAGGCGATGATGGACGAGTTGGTCGACGAGTTCAAGAATTGCAACATGCCGAACCGCGTACACATTACCACCTCGTGCTGCCAGATCAACTGCGGCGGCCAGGGCGATATCGCCATCAACGTACAGCACACCAAACCACCGAAAATCAATCACGATCTCGTGGCCAACGTCTGTGAACGGCCCGCGGTTGTAGCGCGGTGTCCGGTGGCGGCGATTCGACCGGCACAGGTGAACGGTAAACCCACCCTCGAGGTAGACGAGAAGAAGTGCATTTGCTGCGGCGCATGTTATCCGCCGTGTCCGCCCATGCAGATCAACGATCCTGAGCATTCCAAACTCGCGATCTGGGTAGGCGGCAATCACTCCAACGCGCGGTCGAAACCGAGTTTTCAGAAACTCGTGGCGGCCGGCGTGCCCAACAACCCCCCCCGTTGGCCCGAGGCGACGGCGATCGTCAAGCGAATCCTTAATGCATACAAAGATGACGCCAAGGATTGGGAACGCATCAACGATTGGGTGGACCGTATCGGATGGCCGCGGTTCTTCGAACTGTGCGGTCTGCCTTTTACCAAGTACCACATTGATAACTGGCGTGGGTCCCGCAAGAGTCTCAATGCGTCGTCGCACATACGTTTCTAGTGCCGTCAGGATACGTGTATGAAATTTGGAATTCTAGTCAACGAGGGACCGTATACGCATCAGGCTTCAGATACGGCTCTGAAGTTCACGGAAGCGGCGTTACAGAAAGGTCATGAGATAGTACGCGTGTTCTTTTACCACGACGGTGTGAATAACGGGACCCGCCTTACTACTCCGCCCCAGGACGACCGCAATATCGTTAGCCGCTGGTCGGAGCTGGCCGACACTCACGATCTCGACCTTGTCGTGTGTGTGGCTGCCGCACAACGTCGCGGCATCGTCGACGTGGATGAGGCCAAGCGGAACAGCAAGGATGTGGACAATATCGCACCGGGATTTCGCATTTCCGGGTTGGGGCAACTCATCGAAGCAGGCATTGTCGCCGATCGTTTAATGATCTTCGGAGATTAGTAGACACGGATCACCACAGAATGGAAAACGGGGTCAAGAAATTCATGTACATAAACAGGCGTGCTCCCTACGGCACGATCTATGCGCTCGAGGGTCTGGAGGTCGTGTTGATCGGTGCGGCGTTCGACCAGGATGTCAGCATGGCGTTTATCGATGACGGCGTATATCAGCTCAAGAAGGGTCAGGATACGAGCGCCGCAGGCGTCAAGAATTTCTCTCCCGCTTACCGAGCGTTAGGTGATTACGACGTCACCAGGCTTTACGTCGAAAGAGAATCCCTCGAGCGACGGGGGCTCACGGTGGATGACCTTTTGGAGTTGACCTATGAAGACGAAGACGACGACTACGCGGAAAAGTCCTCGATTCATATCGTCAGTAGCGATGAACTGGCCAACGTCCTGGACGAGCAGGACGTAATATTCAACTTCTAGATGGCGCCGGGTATGTTGCATACCGTAAATAAGTCACCCTACGAGCGAAACAGTGTGGAAACCTGTTTGCGACTCGCGAAATCCGGTAGCGATGTATTGTTCCTCGAGGACGGTGTGTATGCGGTCACTATCGGCACCGCGTTGGAGGAACGAATCGAAGACGCCGCGCGGGAACATGTGTTGTACGCACTGGGCCCGGATCTGGCCGCCCGGGGGATTAACGAAGATCAAGTTGTCAGCGGCGTCAAGATCGTCGATTACGACGGATTCGTGGATCTGGCGGTCAAAAACGATCGCGTACAAACATGGTTATAACTGTAAACAGGAGATAGACGCATGGCGTTCGAATTGGACGGTAAAACTTACGAAACGGATGAAGAAGGTTATCTCGCAAACTTGAGCGACTGGAGTCCGGAAGTGGCGGGCTACATGGCCGAACAAGATGACTGCGATCTGGATGAGAATCACTGGGAAGTGATCAATTTCCTGCGCGAATACTACGAGGAGTACCAGATCGCCCCGGCGGTTCGCGTATTGACCAAGGCGATCGGAAAGAAGCTCGGTAAGGACAAGGGCAACAGCAAGTATCTTTATGAGTTGTTTCCCTACGGGCCGGCCAAACAGGCCTGTAAATACGCCGGGCTCCCGAAACCGACGGGTTGTGTGTAACGGAGAGTTCACCGTGCTGGCCCGCCAGGTGGTGACGCAACGATGTCGGCGGTAGCCGTCGTCTATGCGTTGCTCTTCTACGTCGCGACCGCAATATTTGTCGTCGGTGTATTGCGCAAGATCGTGCAGTACGCGCGGGTCCCGGCCCCGCTGAAGATCCCTACCACGCCCGCACCCACAACCCGGGCGGGTGTGGCCGCCCGCATGTTCCGCGAGGTGGTGTTCTTCGAAAGCCTGTTCAAAGGCAGCAAATGGACTTGGCTATTCGGCTGGTTGTTCCACTTTGGCATGCTGGTCGTATTGATTCGACACCTGAGGTACTTCACGGAACCTCTGTGGACCGTATCCGCTTGGGTGCAGGGGATCGGTTACTACATGGGGATCTTGATGCTGCTGGGGCTGGCGGGTCTGTTAGTGCGGCGCTCCCTGGTTGACCGTCTGCGTTACATTTCCGCCCCGTCCGATTATCTCATGTTGGGGCTTTTGCTCGCGATTGGCGCGACGGGCTTCCTGATCGGAGCCGTCTGGCAAACCGACGTAGTCGCGGTAAAGCGGTTCTTTCTGGGCCTGATGCACTTTGACTGGCAGCCGCTGCCAGCGGATTTCATGCTGCTCGTGCACCTGACGCTGGTGATCGTGTTGATGATCGTATTTCCGTTCAGCAAGCTCCTGCACGCCCCGGGCGTGTTTTTCAGCCCAACGCGGAATCAGGTCGACAACCCGCGCGAAAGACGTCATGTCACGGCGTGGGCGTCGATGCCGCGCTCCCCCTCGGTAGACACTTGATCGCGGTCATGGTTGCGAAGCCCGAATTCGAAACCCCCGCGATTGGCCCATATCCAGTGATACCGTTGATCCAGGAAGGGTCGATGGCGCACAGCAAGCCGTTTCTGGCGAAGCCCGAACATCAGGAACCGTTAGGCTTCCCCGGCGAATTGGTGGACGGCTGGGAACGCGTGGCGTTGGAGAAAATGGAGGAATTGTTGGGCAAATATCGCTCGCTGCCCGTATTCCTCGATAGTTGTGTCAAGTGCGGTGCGTGCACCGACAAGTGTCACTATTTCCTCGGAACGGCGGACCCCAAGAACATGCCGGTCGCACGTCAGGACCTGCTGCGCAGTGTTTACCGCCGTTACTTCACGTTTGCGGGCAAGTATTTCCCCAGGCTCGTCGGTGCCGTGGACTTGACCGAGGAGGTCATCGATGACTGGTACCGGTACTACCACCAGTGTTCTGAGTGCCGCCGTTGCTCGGTGTTTTGCCCCTACGGCATCGACACCGCCGAGATCACGATGGCCGGGCGCGAAATTCTCGACTCAATCGGCATCGGTCAGAAGTACTCCAACGAAATCATCGGCAAGGTGCACAAGCTCGGCAATAACCTGGGACTGCCGGAACCAGCCCTCGCCGACACCCTTGAAGGACTCGAAGAAGAAGTGCAAGAAGACATCGGTGTGGATGTCAAGTATCCACTCGATCAAGAAGGGGCGGAAGTGTTGCTAGTAACCCCGTCGGCGGACTTTTTTGCCGAGCCACACGTTGACGGTTTGATCGGCTACGGCAAAGTATTTCATCAAGCGGGGATTAGCTGGACGTTGAGTTCGTATGCCTCGGAAGCGGCCAACTTCGGTATCTTCATCGGCAACTACGACAACATGCAGAGAGTCGCGCAGCGCATCCGCGATGCGGCACAGGAGTTGGGTGTGAAGCGCATCGTGGTGGGCGAATGCGGACACGCGTGGCGCGTGGCTTACAGCTTCTGGAATACGTTGATCGGACCGTTTGATTTTTTGGATCCGGACTACCCGGCTCCTCAGCATATCTGCGAATTCACCCATGAGCTGTTGCAACGAGGGGCGTTGCGGTTGAACAAGGAAGCCAATGACGACAAGGTGGTCACTTTCCACGACTCGTGTAACGTCTCCCGGGCGTCGCGTATGGGCGATCTCCCCGGCGGTCAATTCGCGATCCCGCGTGCGTTGCTCAAGGCGTCCTGTAACCAATTCGTGGATATGGCGCCGGACACGATACGCGAGAGTACATTCTGCTGCGGCGGCGGCGGCGGCTTACTCACAGATGATCTCGTCGAACTACGCGTGAAAGGAGCATTGCCGCGCATGGAGGCGTTGCGGCATGTGGTGGAGCAATACGGCGTCACCCACATGGCCGCGATCTGCGCAATCTGCAAGAGTCAGTTCACCAAGGTCTTGCCGTACTACGATCTCAGCATGGACATGGTTGTCAGCGTGCATCAGTTGGTTGGCGATGCACTGATTTTCGATAATGAGCACTAACCGTACTTGAAACACCGAATTGAGAGGTTTAGATGGCTGAATCGGTTGAAAAGATGAATGAGAGGTTGACGTTCCGTGCCTTCAGGGATGGTGAACACAAACGCTCAAATTGGCAGGAAGCCATTTTCGACGCCGACCACTCGCACAAGTGCCCGACCTACGTACATCGCACGCCGCCGTGTCAAGGCAGTTGCCCATCCGGCGAAGACATCCGTGGCTGGCTGCAAATCGTGCATGGGATTGAGAAGCCGCCGGAAGGGATGAGTATGTCGGAGTACGCATTTCTCCGCTCCACGGACGCCAATCCGTTTCCGTCGATGATGGGACGCGTATGCCCGGCGCCTTGCGAAAGCGGCTGCAATCGCAACAACGTCGAGGACTTCGTCGGTATCAATGCGGTAGAGCAATATATCGGTGACACGGCGTATAAGGAACGATACGCGTTCCCTGCCGCACCTCAAGTCAGCGGCAAGCGCGTCGCCATCATTGGTGGCGGTCCCGCCGGGCTCGCCGCCGCCTACCAGCTCCGGCGCTTCGGCCATGCGTCGACGATCTTCGATGAGCACGCCGAGCTGGGCGGCATGATGCGCTACGGCATACCAGGGTATCGAACTCCGCGGTCGATTCTTGATCACGAAATACAGCGCATTCTCGACCTCGGGGACATAGAAGCTCGCACGAGCACGCGGGTCGGGACGGACGTGACCATGGAGCAGATCGAGGCGCAGTTCGACGCGGTGCTGTGGGCGATCGGCTGTCAGTCGGGCCGCGGCTTGCCGGTACCGAACGGCGACGCGCCGAATTGCATCAATGGTGTCCAGTTTTTACAGGCTTTCAACGAAGGGCGCCTGCAAACCACGACGGACAAGGTGGTGTGCGTCGGCGGCGGCGACACTTCCATCGATGTCGTGTCGGTGGCGCGGCGGCTGGGCAAGATCGAACGGATCAACCCCACCGACCGGCCGGAGGAAGTGATCGGCGGTTACGTTGCCCACGATGCGGCGCACGCCGCCGCCCGGCAGGGCGCCGAGGTGACTTTGACCGCGCTCTTCGACCGTGAGGACATGACCGCCGGTGAGCACGAAGTCGAAGATGCGTTGCGCGAAGGTGTGCGAATTCTGAACGGAGTCATGCCGGTCGAAGTGATTCTGGGTGACGACGGTCGGGCTCGTGCATTAAAACTGACCAAGTGTACGGTCAACCAGGATGGAACACCCGAACCGATCGAGGGAACCGAGTTCGAGATCGAGTGCGATCTCATCGTGTCGGCCATCGGCCAGACCGGTAATCTCGAAGGTATTGAGGCATTGGACAACGGCCGCGGGCTTGTCGACGCCGATCCGTTTTATCAAGTTTCGGACCGGCCCGGGCATTTCGTGGCCGGGGACATTATTCGACCGCATCTTTTGACCACCGCGATTGGCCAGGCGGGGGTGGCGGCCGCCAGCATCGACCGCTTCCTCAACGGTGACGAACTCAAGCGCCGACCGAAGGTGGATGTTCACCATTTCAATATTCTGGACAAGCTGCGTGAGGCGAAACTCGAACCGTCCGATTACGACCACACGCAGACGTGGGGGACCGGTGAGAGTGACTTCGCCGTGCACAACTATGAAGACCGTTCACACCAGGAAGTGATTCCTTCCGACAAGTTGTTTCTCGCCCACTTCCAATACTCACCGCGCAACAAGCGAAAAGTGGTTGGCCCCTCGGCCGACGAAGTGATCGGCCATTTCGAGGAGCGTCATATGGGGTACACCGAGGACCAGGCGGTGGCCGAAGCGGAACGGTGCATGAGTTGCGGCATGTGTTTCGAATGCGACAATTGTGTGGTGTTTTGCCCGCAGGACGCAGTGTTCCGCGTGAAGAAAGACAAGTCGACCACCGGCCGCTATGTCGACACCGATTACGCGCGTTGCATCGGTTGCCATATCTGCGCCGAGGTGTGTCCCACGGGTTATATCGAGATGGGGATGGGCGAGTAACGTCATGCGCGGTTTCGCCTACGCCGGTGTTGCCGTGGTGTTGTGGGCCTCCACCGCGATACGCGCCGAGGTACCGGCGCCGACGTTTCCGGTCGGAGTGGGCGAACAGTGCGTGGAACCGACCGACGTGATGCGCCGCCGTCACATGGAGTTCTTACTCCATCAGCGCGACCTTACCGTGCATGACGGGGTGCGGGCGCGTAAGCACAGTCTCGTGGAGTGTCTGAATTGCCATACGGCCAAGGACGACCGCGGGCAATTCATTCCGGTCGACGCACCCGGTCAGTTCTGTCAGAGCTGCCACGCGTATACCGGGGTCAAGATGGATTGTTTCGAGTGTCACGCGTCAAGACCCAGTCCGGCGGCCGCACGTATGTCCGCGACGCCGGGAGGCGCGTCGCCGTGACCGAACAGTCCGCCTCCGGGCCGAACCAGTCTCGCCGCCGATTCATCGGTGGCACGGGGGCCGCTGCCATGCTGACTCTGGCGCCCGGTGTGTCGCTCATTGATCTGGTGCTCGCCGACGACGGTGGGACCGCGGTATCGGATCGCACCCGTTGGGGACTACTCGTCGACGCCACAAAATGTGCACAGGGATGCACCGCGTGCGTGGATGCGTGTAATACCGAGCATGGCCTCGAGAGCACCACTCGGCCCGAGCTGGATACCCAGTATATCCGCAAGCTGGACCTGCGTGACCGCCACACCGGAAAGACGTACTCACTACCGATGTTGTGTCAGCACTGCGAGACGGCGCCTTGTGTGGACGTATGCCCGACCGGTGCATCGTTCCGGCGCGCCGACGGTATCGTATTGGTCGACAAGCATATCTGCATCGGTTGTCGATACTGCATGATGGCATGCCCATACAAGGCGCGTTCTTTCGTGCACGAGAATTTGACCAACCAGGTTCCGACTACCCCGCGTGGCAAAGGAACGGTGGAAAGTTGCACATTCTGTGTGCATCGGGTCGATCGCGGGGCGGTGCCGGCCTGCGTAGAAGCGTGTGCACAGACGGAATACGACGCGCTGACCTTTGGCGACATGAACGATCCGCATAGCGACGTTTCGATGGCGCTTCGTCAGGTGAATTCGCGGCAGATTCGTCCCGATCTCAATCTCAACACCGGGGTTCGTTACCATGGCGTCTAGTATCCGCGTTCGTTACGGTGTTCTCGGAAGCGACGGTCTGCGGTTCCCGATCGCGGTGGGCGCGCTGCTGACGGTGATTGCGGTGGGTTATGCGGCGGCGCACTTCATGGATGCTGAGGGGCATCATGTGACCGGCATGAACAATCAGATCGTCTGGGGAATGCCGCACGTTTTTGCGATCTTTCTCATAGTGGCGTCTTCCGGGGCGTTGAATGTGGCCTCCATGGCATCCGTGTTCGGCATCGAACGGTACAAGCCCCTCGCGCGTCTGTCCGGATTACTTGCCATTGCGCTTCTGATCGGTGGATTGGCGGTTCTGATCCTGGACCTCGGCCGCCCGGAGCGACTGGTCATCGCAATGACCTACTACAATTTCAAGTCCATCTTCGCGTGGAATATTTTCTTGTATACCGGCTTTTTTGTCGTGGTGGCGGTATATCTGTGGATGAACTTCGAGCCACGCATGACCTGGTTTGTCAAACCGGTGGGAATCGGCGCCTTCGTGCTGCGTTTCGTGCTCACCACCGGTACCGGTTCCATATTCGGGTTTCTCGTGGCCCGTGACGCTTACGATGCCGCCATCATGGCGCCTGTTTTCATTGTGCTGTCACTGGTTCTCGGAACCGCCGCGTTCTTATTGTTCGCGATCGTGGTATTCACATGGCTAAAGCGCGAACTGGATGCGGAGGTGGTGGACAAGCTCGCAAATCTGTTGGGCGTATTCGTCGTCGTGTCCCTCTACCTCACCGCGGTCTATCACCTGACCAACATGTACATCACGCAACACCACGGCTTCGAACGCTTCATTCTGTTGGACGGTGGGATATACACTGCGCTGTTCTGGTTCGCGCAGGTGGGGTTAGGCGGCATTCTGGTATTGGCAGTAGTGTGGGCGCCGGTTGTCGGCGTATCGGCTCGCAGGGCGGCGCTGGCCTCGGTCCTGGCTTTGCTCGGTGGTGCGGCGCAACTGTATGTCATCATCGTCGGCGGCCAGGCTTACCCCTTGCAGATGTTTCCGGGGATGGACGTATCCAGCACGTTTTTCGACGGAGTAGTGGTGCGATACACGCCCAGCCTTCCGGAGATCGGGTTAGGGGTAGGCGGTGTCGGCCTGACTTTATTGATCGTGCTGGTGGGTTTGCGGGTATTGCCGTTTGTGCCCAACGGTGCTGAGCTGGATCGACGCGCATAGTTATGGCACAGCTACTTATCAGTGCGGCGCATAAGTCATCGGGCAAGACGACGATTGCCTCCGGGATTTGTGCGGCTTTGTCGGCGCGTGGTTTGGAGATGCAGCCGTACAAGAAGGGTCCGGACTATATCGATCCGAAGTGGTTGACGCTGGCCAGCGGCCGGACTTGCTACAACCTGGACTTCTTCACGATGGGTGCGGCGGAAATCGAACGACTGTTCGCCGCGCGCAACGTCGGTGCGGATGTAGCCTTGATCGAGGGAAATAAAGGCTTGTATGACGGTCTGGATCTGCACGGCAGCAACAGCAATGCAGCACTGGCGACCCTGCTCCGCGTGCCTGTGATCCTGGTTATCGATGCGCGGGGCATGACGCGCGGTATTGCGCCATTGATTTTGGGATACCAAGCTTTCGATGAACGCATCGATATCGCCGGCGTCATTTTGAACAAACTCGGCGGAATCCGCCACGAAACCAAACTTCGCCAAGTGATCGAGCATTATACGAGCGTGCCGGTAGTCGGGGCGGTCCACAGGCATCACGAATTGAGCATCGTGGAGCGGCACCTGGGATTGATTCCGTGCGAGGAACTCGACGACTCGAAACGATACGCGGCGGCGATCGGACGGCGGGTCGCAGACCAGGTCGACCTGGACCGACTGCTTTCTATCGCGGGTCGCACCGGATCGGCGCCGAGGTGTTCGCAGCCCAAGCCGTCACGGGCGTCGCCGCCGGACGTGTACATCGGAGTCGCCCGCGACGCGGCGTTCGGTTTCTATTATCCGGACGATCTGGACGCGCTGTGTGACGCCGGTGCGCGGCTCGTGTTCTTTGATGCCACCACCGACGCCCACCTTCCGGATGTCGACGGTCTGTTCATCGGCGGCGGGTTTCCGGAAATGAATGCGAACGCCCTTCAGTCCAACGCACAACTGCGCTCGCAGATCAAGGAATTCATCGACGCTGGAAACCCGGTTTATGCCGAGTGCGGAGGATTGATGTATCTGGGGCGCAGTATCGAGCGCGGCGGTCGCCGGTTCGAAATGGTCGACGCGCTGCCGTTTGACAGTTTCATGATGAGCGCGCCGGTGGGGCGCGGTTACGTACAGCTTTCAGAGACGCACGGCTCGCCTTGGCCCGGGGATTCCCCCGGTATGATTTCGGGTCACGAGTTTCATTACGCACACTCGTGTTTGTTCGCCAAACCGGATGGGTTCGCATACCGAGTCAAACGCGGTTATGGATTCGACGGCGAGCGCGACGGTCTCGTGCATCGAAATACGCTCGCGAGTTACACACACTTGAGAAATACGTCGCAATACCGGTGGGCGGAACGCTTCGTGGAGCATGTGCGGGCCTGCAAGCAGGCTTTAACCGCCGGATCGGCGTTCGTTCAGGGCAGCCATGGACATTGAGTTGACCGCGACCGCGATTGAGCAGATTCGGCGCGCGCAGGAACAAGGTGATTTCGACGGGTCCGCTCTGCGCATCGCCGCCCGGACCGCCGCGGACGGTTCCATCGAATACGTCATGGGTTTCGATGAAATCGACGGCCGCGACACGCTCGTGACCGTTGGGCAAGTGTGTATTGCGGTCGACCCGTCGAGCGTGGCGCTGCTCAACGGCATGACGATGGATTTTGTCGAAATCGAGCCCGGACAGACGCATTTCATCTTTCTCAATCCAAACGACCCCCACTACGTTGCGCCGAAAACGTGACGCATGTCCCGCTGCCGAACCGGGTTACCCCGGGCGTGCGGGCGGTTCGCACACCGTGACCGCGCCGAGTTGACCCGCGATCCCCACCCATCCATCTCGCTGTTGGTAACGGCTCCGGCATACGGTCGAAATTCCACTACCGAATCATGGCGGCGCACGGACACGGGGTATACTAGCTTGTATGTCCGATCTGCTTCAGATTTCGGAGCCGGTGGGCCCTGATTGGAAGCCGAGTTTGGGGCACCGGCCGCCGGCCGAGCCGACGCCGACCAGAACCCGGCGGAACCGTGACTGACACGGAAGACCGAACTGGGCGCTACTTGGCTCTGGCACTCGGCGGTGCGGCCATCGCGGTCGTCGCGCTGCTGGCGGTGCTGTGGGGTTTCGGGTCGCACGATTTGGCCGCCGTCGCCATGGGGGCGCTGGGCCTGGCGAGCCTGGCTTTGATCGGGTGTGCCTGGCGCGCGGGACAATACGTTTCCGATGCGCTGCGCGCCGTCATCAAGTGGGCGGCGCTGTTGCGTTCCGGCAGCCGCACGCTGCCCGCGCCACCGCCGGGTTCGGCGTTGACGAAAGAACTCTGGCGGGATTTGAGTGCGGTCGCGGCGGAGCTCCACGACCTCGATCGACGGGCCTTGGCCAAGGCGGGCAGTGAGCGCCTGGCACACAAGACGCGTTCTCTGGAACTTTTATATGACGTAGCCGCCAGCGTGAATGTGGCCCAGGATCTCGATGAGCTGCTGATTCGATCTTTGCAAGCGCTCAAGGAAATGGTCGGTGCCGAAGCGGCGAGTATGCGCCTCGTAGAGGCAGGCGGTGGCACGAGGTTGATCGCAAGTCTGGGTACCGATCAAGACGTCGTAGAACTCGACCAGACCTACGCAGGGCGGCCCTACACCATCGATACCGGAGAGGGGGGCGCGCTGACAGAGGTCACGTTGTTCAACCAACTCAACATGATTTCCGTACCGTTGCCGTTTCGCGGTCGCACGCACGGTGTCATCGATCTGTTCGTCGATAATGTGGACCGCTACGAAGGTGAGGAAACGCGCGATCTCCTCGCGAGTATCGGCCGCCATCTGGGGATGGCGATTGAACGTCTCGGCCTCGACGGTGAGCGCGAGCGACTGTCGCGGATGGAAGAACGCACGCGCCTCGCGCACGAACTGCACGACTCGCTGGCACAAACCCTCGCTAGCCTGCGTTTCCAGGTGCGCGTCCTCGACGAAACACTGCATGAGGGTAACGAGGCCGGCGTGTGGCAGGAGCTGGAGCGAGTGGAAAACAGCCTGGACGAAGCCTACGCAGAATTGCGGGCGCTCATCGCCCAGTTTCGGCGCCCTGTCCAGGATGCCGGGTTGGTACCGTCTATCGACGAAATCGTCAACCGGTTTCGAGAGGAAACCGGCGCCACCATCTTTTTCCAAAACGAGTGGGGAAACGCGGCTTTGCCGCTGGACGTAGAGTCGCAAGTGGTGCGGATAGTCCAAGAGTCGTTGACCAACGCGCGCAAGCACAGTCAAGCCCAGAACGTAAGGGTGATGCTGAAGAGTATCGACGCCGGCGAATATCGTGTGTTGATCGAAGACGATGGCGTCGGATTCGTCGAGCAGGGGGTCAGTGACGACCCGGGTGAGCATATCGGCTTGCACGTTATGAAAGAGCGTGCGCAGAGAATCGGTGGTGAGCTACGCATCGACAGTGAGCCTGGAGAAGGGACACGCGTCCTGTTAACCTTCCACCATCCTCGTTTGGAGGATGACGATGCGAAATCACGGGTGATCGACCGAGCCGTTTAGCCGTCATGAATATTTTGATAATCGATGATCATGCTTTATTCCGCGTCGGTCTCGAAGGGCTCTTGGATCGGCGCGCAATAAAGGTCGTAGCCCAGACCGGCGACGGTAATGAAGGCTTGAAGCTTGCCAGAGAGCTCGACGTGGACGTCATTCTTCTCGATCTGCGCATGCCGGGTATGGGTGGAATGGAGGTATTGCGTCAAATTCGCGGCCGCGGAATAGAGACCCCTGTGGTCATGTTGACCACCAGCAGTGACGAACGCGATCTCGTCGAGTCGTTGCGCTATGGGGCGCAAGGGTATCTCCTGAAGGATATGGAACCCGACGATCTGGTGGTCGCGCTGCGCGATGTCGTTCAGGGAAAGACGGTGGTTGCTCCCGGCCTGACCGGCGTGCTGGCCAAAGTCGTACAGCAGGGGGAGTCGGCGGAACTACGAGCGGCGCCGTCGCCGTTCGACGAGTTGACCCCGCGCGAGCGGGAAATTCTCCGGCACCTGTCCGAAGGTCAGAGCAATAAAGTCATCGCACGCAATCTCGGGATCTCCGACGGGACCGTCAAGCTGCACGTCAAATCCATCTTGCGAAAGCTCAACGTCCACTCTCGTGTCGAAGCCGCCGTGATGGCGGTCGAGCGCGGTCTGTCCAACAAGCAGTGACATCTAGCGGGGTGTCAGCGGCCTTCCTGTGCGGCCAGGTACTGACGCCGGCCCTCTAGGCGCGTGCGCCATTCCACCGCCAATCCGTGGCACGCTAGCAGCTCGTCGAGCAACTCGGCGGCCGGCCGGTGCTGCGCCGTGATGGCCACGAAACGCGCCACGGGCACACCGCCGTTGGGACGTTCCAACAACTGGACGGCGTCTCCGACACGCACGTCGCCGGGTTCGACCACGCGGTAGTACCAGCCTGTGATACGGTGTTTTTCGATATACATGGACAGCGCCTCGACGCCGAACCGCTGGTCGATCTTCCAGCATGGGCTGCGCGGCTGTGCCACCTGAACGACCGCCGAGCCCAGCTTATAGTAGTCTCCGATGCGCACCGTGGAGTCGTCCATGTCGGGCGCCGATAGATTTTCACCGATAGTGCCAGGCACCGCGATGCCGGCGAGTTCCGGAAAATCCGCGGCGATCTTCGCGTAGCTGTCGACCGCGTATTGGTGTAGAGCCTTGTCCCGACCACCGTGGTGTCGCCGGTCCGCCTGCTGGTCACCCACCAGACCCTCGCTCGCGATGCGGGCACGGGTGACGGGCGCTTTGAATATACCGGTGCGCTCGCCGGTGGGGGGAAGCGGGCGCACGCGCCCGATATACAGTCCGCTAACGCGGGTTGTCAACGTGTCGGCGCGCGACGTGTCCGGCGCGTGGGGGTGGTCCATCGCCGGGAGGGTATCGTGCTGGCACGTTCGGCGCCAGCGCCCTCGATACGGGGCGACTTACCGTGGCCTTACGATGCGGCTTGCGCGTGTTTTGTGCGCGCCGCGTCCCGTCGCGCCCCCAATGCCGTGCCCAGTTTCTTACTGAGCCAGCCGCCTTTCTGGCGTTTGTTGAGTTTCTGCAACTCCAGGGCCGCCCGCTGGTGACTGATGCGATGCGCGACGAGGTCTTTATAGATGCGATTCGCGGTCTTACGTCGCTTGACACTGTCGCCGGCATCCAGAAACGCCTCCACCGCATCGGCCAGGCGGCTCATCCAGGTCGTGCCGCCCGCGTCGGCGGTGTTGGAACGCCCCGCCTGAATAGCGCGGTCCAGATGTTTTTCGATTAGCGGCAATTCGGCTTGATAGAGTTCGTTCTGCGCCACCGGCCGACGGCGGACTTCCGCCAGCACTTGCCGCACGTGGAATTCGCTCAGCAACCCAAACTCCTGAAATCCCGCCAGCGCTCGCAGCCCCTCCCGGGACGTCGCGGGGTCAGTCTTGAGCAGTTGTTCGCACGCGGTGTGGCAGGCGAGCCATGCTTCCCAACGGTACACGAAATCCAGCCCGGTACCCTTGATGTTCTGCATGCCCATGATGCGATTATAGATGCCGGGTGGAGTTGCCTCGCAGATTCGTTGCACGATCTGCTCGCCGGTTGCATGAGCATCTTCGAGCACTACCAGTTTTCTAGCGAACCACTCCCATAAGAGGCGTCGGAACTCTTCGTCGAGAACCGACGTGTCGGTGCCCGACGCCGCCGTCACGCGCTGTGCAAACTCCTGATAACTGCGCATTTGTTCGAGATTGTCCCTCGTATGGGCGATGATGCCGTCGACGTCTGCCTCGCTGTCGAGTGCTTGGAGCGCGGTGCACAACGGGTCCAGGTTCGATACGTCCAGATCCGGGCACTGTTCTTCTTCGATACCCGAACCCCGAAGCATCGCCAGCAGGCGGGCGCGCACGTGTTCCTCGGTCAACGGGATACGCAGGCGGCGCGCCGCCTGCTCGAGCACTTCCAACGGCTGATCGGGTTGCGTTTCCGGCTGCAGGGTGACGTGGGCGATGTATTCCTGCCAAGCCTCTTCGATATAACCGCGCAATCCTTTCAAGTTCGTGCCAATCAGGAAATGGCGGTCGACACTGATGTCCTCGACCAGGATGTTGGCGAACACGCGCGAACGCGCCACTCGGTCGGCGCGATTGTTGACCACCGTGGTAACCCAGACCTGCGGCTCATCGTAAATACTCTGTTTATCGAGCCCCATGCGCGTCCAGTTGGTCAAACACCCGAGACGCTCATTGGCCGAGTTACCCATTATGAACTCCAGGAAGCGGCCTTTGACACGCGCTTTGGGGTAAGTCTTGAGGACTCCCAGATCGGGCACGACGCGATCCGCGATCTCCTTCACCGCGTACACCGGATCGATACCCAACTCCGCCGCCATGCTGAGTACCAGGGCGACATTGTAGGGGTGTTCCTCATACGGAAAGCGTTCCATCACATCGTCGGTGAGCAACCCCGCTTCCAGCCAGCCCACCGATCTCAGTTCCGAGTGCGCGGCGCGTGCACTCGCTTCGAGTACCGGGAGCATCTGCTCCTCGCTGGTGAGCACCGTCGAGTGCTCGGGGATAAACCGTGCGATGGTCTCGGCGACGTTGATGCCGGCGGGACCCTGCAGGTCCTCATGATCCGGGTAGGTATTGGTGATGGTGGCGATATCATCACGCATCCACTGTCTCTGCAGTATCTCGACATAGGTGGGTTGCAGGCCCATGCACTCCCACAGAAAAACCTCCGCATCCAGGTCCCGGGCCAGGCGCAAGACATTGGACTGCTCCCAGATGGTGGCTTTGTCATAGGGCCGAAATAGAAACATCTCTCGCAGTTGGCCGAACGGCATGCCGTGCAGAAACATCGCTTCGCAGCCCGTGGTTTTCGACACCACAGAATAACCCAGGGCGTTGAACAGCGCCGATTTGAGCCGCTCGGTGCCCGATTTTCCACGTGTACCCCAACCGCCGACAACGAGCGGTATATGTCGTCGTGCTTTTCTGAGTGCGCGGTTGAGATACACGTGCCGGCCCACAAACAGCGCGGTGAGCGCGGCGACGAACAGCCCCAACTCGACGAGCGAGTTCTCGTAGATCGAGAAGAAATAGTCCTTGAACTGTTCCCACGACGCGGACATGCCGAAAGGTGGCGTGAAGGCGAAGAAGCGCGCCACCGAAGGGTCGGTGGCCCTGGGGAACTCCGGCTCCGGTGTATGAGCGTGGAATTCGATATCGAACCCCAGCCGCCGGACCTCGTTGATGTAGGTGTCCGGACCCGCTTGCAAGTCCTCGCGCCAGTTGCGCAGTTGCGCGAAGTGGGCGAAGTCACGGGTCAAGACGGTGCGCGCACGTGCCCACTTGAGCGGATTGCCGGGGGCGCTGATCCGGGTCGTGCCCTCGGCGCTATAGATCGTGACCCGCCCGCCGGGTTCGTCCAGGCACGACAGCAACTGGTCGACCAGTGGCAGGAACGGCCGCCACCCGTCCTCGTCCGCGATGTAGAGGGGTTCGCCAGGGACTTTGGTCTCACTCAACTCAGCCATTCTTGCCGACGGTGCGATCAGGTTGCCATGAAACACGCGGCCCACCGTATGCCGGTGCGCTTGGCGCTTGTCGGTGGAGGGATGACGCAGCTCGTAGATCCAGCGCCACAGGCGAAACCGGTAACTGTGGCTGCGCAGCAGGAGTCGCCGGCCGCGGCGGGCGATGCCCCAGTCGTGACCCTCCTGTGCCAGTACCGACATCACGCGTCCCAGTGTGTCGGCGTCGAACGCGCGCAAGTGATCGACGGCAATCGATTTCTTGCCCCCAGGCCGAGAGCCGCGCAGCCGCTCGGCGAGTTGCCACTTCAACTCGCGGCGCTCGACGTCCATGTCCGCCCACAGACGCTCCACGGTCATGGCCGTCCAGCGCCGCACCTGCAACGATTTACTGCCGGTACGCAGGCGATCCAGCACCGGTCCCAGTTCCGCGCACCACTGTGCCGCGCGCGCCGGTTGCTTGGCCTGCAAAAGCGTATGGTGTCCGGTCGCTGCGGCGCGCAGCGCCACGCGCAGGACGAACGCGTTCGTTTCCGTCGCGAGCCTGCCCGACAGCAAGTTCAATAGGCGCGTGAAGTTGCGCGCGTCAAGCGCCAGCTCGGGGACTTGAAGAAGCGCTGTGGCCCGGACCTGGGGGGCCGCATCCTCGCTGGCCAAGGTGGCGCATACTGCGTACGCGCGGTCGCGAGGCAGGTCGATCAAGGCCTCGGCCAGGCCCTGGCGGACGAAGGCGCTCGGATCCTGGATGGCCACCTCGAGCAGTTCGCCAAGCGCCGGAAGTGATTCGAGGTTGCGGGCCAGGATGCCGACCGCGCGGTGACGGACGAACAGGTCGTCCCCGTCGCGCGGTTGCCGCAGCCGCTTGCTGAGTGCGGTACTGAGCGAGGTGGGTGACAGATCCTGCAGGAGCACGAGCGCCTCGCACTGAATCCAGACATGGGTGCGAGGATTCAGCGCCGACCGATATATGTACTGCAGCGTCGGCTCGGTGACGTATCCCTCCTGGCGGCCGACCGGCAACGCGCGCAGCGCCGTCGCCAGGCAGTGGAATGCCGATACCCGGACCCGCGCATCACCGTTGTGCACCAACAGGGGTTTTACGCGCCGTTCCAGAGCCAGGCGATCCCAGGTGATCTCCTCGCCCTCGCGGGGACCGAGTTTCTCCAGAATCAGTTGGCTCAACACCCCCAGACGCTCGAGAGCGATGTCGATCTGGCGCTCGATTCGCGCGTGCTGAGCGTGGTAACGGTCCGCCACCGCACTGTGATCGAACCATCGGTTGAACGCGCGTCGGTCGGCTTCCAGAGTCCGGCGGTTGGCGCCCAACTCGCGAGCGAAGTTGAGAATTTGTTGCTGCCGTTCCTGCGGGGTTACGGTCTCGGCAAGGCGGCGCGTGTACTCGGCGTATCGCATCCGCAATCCATCCAGGGCCGTATACTGCTCCTGAATGTACCCGTTCAGAAACTCGCACAATCGGTGCACGGTTGCGACCGGCTCCGCCCAGTCAGGAAGATCCTTGTCGAGGTCCGGCCACACCCAGAAGGCGTTCTCCAGCCGCCGCAGCGAACGGCACGCCATTCGTCGTGCGGCGGCCGGCATGCCGTGGCGCAGCGTACGTCCTAACTCGGCAGTCGGGATTCGACCCGTCACCGGAGTGCTTCGCCGTATGCTGCCAGTTGCCGGCGCACGCGCCGGAAGCGCACTTCACCCGGGTAATATTCGCGGGTGGTGTTGCGCCCGCCGATATCGCGTCCCACGGTAAATCGTAGGGAGTTGTCGGCGGAGGAAAAATCATGAATCCAAGAGAAGTCCAGGTGCCAGTGGCGGAGGGTCCGCAACGGATCCCAGTCGACGGCAAGTCGGAACTGGTGCCGATCCGAGGCGCTGTCGCGGTCGGCATCGGCGAAATAGTGGCGGAACTGGTAACGCGCGTCCACCACCCAGTCGCGCAGCAGTTGCGTCCATCCGGCACGCGCCTGGATGTAGTCCGGATCGAACGGATCGAGATCCTCATTGGTCGTGAGCAGCGGCGCGGCGTACCAGCGCGCATCCGCCCACGGTTCATGGGTAACCGTATCGCCGAAGGACAGTCCGTACCGATGGTCGCCCTTGTAGCGAGAAAAGACGTCCTGATCGACCCGCGAAGGATCGTCAATCTCATCCTCGTCCAAGCTGAGGTAGCGCGCGAACACCCGTACCCGGGGCCGATGGCGCGTGCGATGATTGAGCGTCCAGGACCGTGAAGCTTGCGCCTGCACGCGCGCCGACCACTCCACGTCTGTCAGTGTGCCGCCGGGACGCTGCGCGGTGAGATCGGCATCGAGACGAATGTCTACCGGCCACGAGGAGCCTCGAAGATCGATGCGTTCGCGCACCCCCAGGGTTGGACCACCGCGTTCGCGCAGCCGGCCCAGCACGGTGGTACGAAAAAACGTCCCCGTGTGTGCGGTGGGGCGGGCGCGGTGCACGGCGCCGAATTCGCCGAAACGCTCGCTCGCGCCCAGAAGATCCTCGTCGACGTTACGACGATCGACCGCTGCGCCATAAATCGTCCAGCCACCCTTACGATGTCGGATCAGCTCGCTGTCGCTCACGTGGCGCGGGGTCGGATCGGCGCTCGGAATGGCGGTCGGGAATGGCGGTAACGGCGCGCTCAGCGAAGCGGTCTGGGGTGGCAGATAGTCGGAGCGCTCAGCCTTGACCCGGCGGAATACGCGAAACAACGTTTGATCAACACCCGGCGCCGAGGTCAGGGCCAGAGTTTGCCATCCGGCGCCGAGGTAACGAAATTCATGTGCCTCCGTGTCCCCTCGGCGGCGGTGAATACGCAACCAGGCGGGACCTTTGAGCGTGATCCGCACCGGTTCATCGCGTGTCGCGACGTGATACAACCGCCGCGCCTGATCGACGACGAGCGGTCGACCGCGATCGGCATCGCGTAAGCGCACGCGCAACTGTTGCCCGGGGGGTGGGTTTTCGATGCCGACCTTGAGGCTGTGTTGGGCAGCGCTGATCGGGAGAATCTGCGACGATTGAGCGGCCCCCGCACGCAACTCGACGCGCCGACGGGGGCCGTCGTCGAAGGTGTAATAGGCGGTCATCGGTTCGATGGGCGCAAACTCGGGTGCGGCAATCGCGAGCCGCAGTTCCACACGGGAGACGAGGTCGCCGACGATCGTGGCACCGAGTTCGTGCCCGGTCGAAACAATCTGTTCGTCATTTGCCACGGGGGTGCTCAGCGCTTTTCGCACTTTGAGTTTGGGGTTCTCCGGTCGCCAGCCGTCAATCGTGATCCACCGTGCTCCAGCGCTGGATCGTACGTTGCGCACCAACTCCCACGCGGCATAGCGATCGAGCCGGGCCTTGAGCGCCTTCAAGGGCGTGGGATCGGGACGCATGGCGTACCAGCGCTCGGCTTCGGCGATCGCGAACTCGGCCGCGGCCGGTTCGCTCTCGATTCGCCTTACCCACTCGGTCATACGCCGGATCGCCGCGCGGTCGTCGACCGCCACTTCGAGCACCGGATGGTCGCGCGCCAGCATGTCCGGTTGGTACAACGCCACGCGGGTGAGCAGTGTGTCGGCGAACACGCCGGCGGTGGATGGAGCGGACGCCAATTCCGGTGTTGCGGCTCCGCTGGCGCCGAGCGCGGTAAGCGTCTCGTTGGTGAGGCTCGGTAACACCGTCAACGGCAGGTTGGGGCGGCGTGTGTACACCTGCAGCAACAGGGGAACGCCGGCGGCGTTCACGGTGAGATCGTGGTCGCCGGGTCCGACCGCATGAATGAACCGATGGACGCGGCTCGGTTTTCGCTGCGCGTCGCCGACGATCTCGATCTCCGCGCGGGGTCGACTGCGCTCGATAGGCAAGCGCGTCACGTTGCCCCGATCGCGGATCTCCAGCCAGTCGTCGATCACGGACCCATTCACCTCCGTATGCACCACCCGCGCCTGAATCTCCACTTGCTGGGGGCCGCGCACCCGCAGACGCACAGGATGTCCGGGCGTGGCGGCGAACGTTTGCCGGTATCCGTCGATCGCCGGCCAGTGCAGCACCGCACCGCCGGCGCTGGCGTACAGCAAGTGCGAAGCGTTGACCCAGCGGTGTCCGCCCGGCATTGCGTCCTGCCAGTCGGCCCACGCGCGCGCGGACGCCGTGCTGCCGGCCGCCAGGCGATCGCGAATACGGAGACCTTCGTTCAGCGCCGCTGCAGATCGCGCTCCGGGCGCCCCGGCGCGGTGCCAATGCGTGCGTGCGGCGGCGAAGTCGCCGCGGGTCTGCGCGCGGTACCCCAGCCACCACTGCTGCCGCGGATCGTCGAGCTTGGGCAGCGTCGCTTCGAAGGTCTGCCACCAGCCGGCCAGGGCACTGGCGGCGACCAGCGCCTCGTACGGTCGGTCCCAGGGCGGCATGGCCAGGGCCAGCGTCAACGCCTCGTGGGCACGGCCGCTATCGACGAGGTGCTCGATCAAACTGTGCAGCGTGGCGACGCCCGGTGTCTCCAGCGCGGCCGCCGCGACCAGCATCTCCAAGGCCGACGGATCGCCCTCATCGGCGTAGTGTTCAGTGAGCCGGACGCGGGCGTACTCGCGAATCGCCGGATCGTTGTCGTTGTGAAACGCATCGCGCAGGAGCGCCGTCGCGAGGCGGGTCTCACCCAGCGTCGTCAGCGACCGATACTGTCCGTCGAGGGCGGCTTTGCGCAGCGCCCGTGCATCGGAGTCGGCCACCTGGCGCCAGCTTGCGAGCGCCCTTGACCACGCTCCGTCCGCTTCGAGACGGCGTGCCTGCTCGGCGAGGGCGGTCAAATCCGGGTCCGATGACGCGCGCGCCGCAGGCGATCGGGGCGCGGGCGCATTCTTGCGAAAATTGATGTGCCGCGATTTGAGCCACCGTACCAACGGTACGCGGTGGCTGGCCAGATCCTCGTCCAGGTCCGCAACAGCGTCGGTCTCCGCCGTCAGCCGTGCACCCGACACGTCCAGCGCCGCGTCGCTGCGCAAGGCATCGAGTGCGGCGAGCGCGGCATCGCGGTCCTCATACGGACCGATCGAGACCCGCACCAGGTGCGGCTCCGATCCGCCGACGTTCTCTTGGCGTACCGGATAACTCCGCGCTTTCAATCGGCTTACCAATGCGTCGACGTTGCGCGCGTTGCCGAAAGCCCCGAGTTGTATCGCATACCCGGCCGGTTCCACGTCGCGCGCGCGCTGCGGATAGAACAACCGTTTCAGTTCCTCGAACGAGCCGTACGGTCCGACACGCTTCAGCGCATCCGCGTGTTCCGCCTCGGTCATGGTGAACCGGCGGCTGCCGCGATAATGGACGCTGATCTTGAGCGGAGTCGATGCGCCCTTGACGGTCACAGTGCGGGCATCGACGCGTAACGGCAATTCGACTCGTGCAGCCCGAACCAGGCGCGCCGGACGGCGGCTGCTGGCGAACGGCGGTAACAGCGTGAGCGCCGCGACTGCCTCATCGTCGAGCCGGGTCGGCGACGGCGTGTCGAAAGCGACCGCGCCTTCGGGAGCTAGGGACGCGCCGTCCACCGGGATCGCCGGAGCGTCGTCGAACTGAACACGAAATGCGGGTTGCGTGCCGGGCGTGGCGACGACCGCCACGCGTAGCCGGGACGCGCCGCTGCGGGGTGGGATCGCAAACGAAAGTTCCGCGCCCGGTCGCAGGTCGTAAAACTGGCCGTGGTCGAGGGACGCGAGTGCGAGCTGGCGCGTCTTGGGGTTGTTCCCCACCAGATCCGCGATTCGTGCGTAGCGGGCCGGCGTCGCGAACCAATAAAACCGGTGCATGAGCGTGGTCTGAGCGGGGCGCGGCAATAGCTGCCGGTAGCTTGTGTAGCGGCGCGTAAACGCGCCCGCCAGGGTCGCCAGCCGGGGGTTGGCGGGAAACGCCAACGCGGTTTGTTCCAACAGGTGCGCCGCCAACAACCCGCTGCCCCGATAGTGGTTGTCGCGCGCCAATCTGAGCGCCGCGCGTTCCCGCTGTGCGACGGTACCCCGGGCCCAAGCAGCGATGTCGGTGGGCGCAAGCGTCCAGTGCGACCCCGGCTCGATCGCCGGTTCGAGCGTCGCCGGCGCCGGGGCGTTCATCCGCAAAAGGTACTGATCCGGGGTGAACGCGGACACACGGGCGTACACCTCCGCGTCCGCATACAGGCGCACGCGGTGGCGGCCGGGTGGGACGGCGAGTTGAGAATTCTGCCGCGTGCCCAACAGGACCTCCTTACCGTTGACGAGAGATCGTTCACCGTTCAGAGTGAGGGGGAACTCAAGAACCTCGGCCGGCACCTCGTCGAGCTCCGTATGCACGCGGTAGCCGGCGGACGTGTCCAGCAGATCGTCGGTCGGTGCCACGAGCGTATCAATGACGAGATGGGTCGGGCCCTCGACGACCAGTTCGCCCGCATGGGGAGCCCCGATCGGCCAGAAGTCGAACTCCCGGTAGCGGGGTGCGCGGCGTACGGTGACGGGATTTCCGTTAATCGGCACGACCCGCCGGTGCAAGGTGTTGAGTCTATCGAACCGGGACGTGAACATCGCCACGTCAAGCGCATCGGTGTGGTGGTCGGCACGCGTTATACGCACCAGGCGTTCGTCCAGCGCGCGCGCCACCACCAAGTGTCCGGCACCGTCAGGTTTCGGTGTCGCTACGCCGTACAAGAGACCCGATCCGTCGGACAGAGCAATGTCGAGATCCATCGACTGCAGCGTGCCGGCGGAATTGACGAGCCGCAGATCGCTGCGCGGAGGTACCCGCACCACGGTGTAGGTCCCCGGCTGCAGGCGCACTCCGCGCCACCCACGCGCCAGCTCAAGATCCGGGCGCGTTCCCGATATCCACTCGGGTGCGTCGTCGATATTGATCCAGTGTTCCTGGCTCAACGCCGTTTGGGCCCCCGCCGGCGTTGCGGCAGGGAGTAACGCGAGCGCGGTATACAGAAATCCTCGTCGTGTGTGTCGGCCTAGCCGCCATCGATTTGCAGGCAATCCAGTACCCTCGTTCTTAGCGTGCGGTCCTTGCGCAACGCCTGGCGCAGCGCATATTCCATCTCCAGATGCAAGAATCCGTCGTATCCCATAGCGCGCAGTGTTTGGCCGATACGATTGTGCGTGCCCCCCAGTTGCCGGACGTCGCGGGGATACAAGAGCGCCTTGTTGCCGAGCAACGCGCGCAGGCAACTGACCGTGCGATACACATACTGGCGCGGCCGTCGGGTTCCGGAGCTGACGATGATCTGCGCTTCGGACGCGGGACCGGCAGCGCGCTTCTGCGCCGAAAAACCGTGTAGCTGGAACACTCTACCGGTGGTTTTGCTGCGCGCGGCGGCGCGTGAGAACGCGATCAGATACGTATGCTCGAGATGCGCCATGTCCGCACCAAAAGTCTTGCCGCCGATTTCGTAGCGTCGCGGTACGGTGTTCATCGCGAGACCGGAAAACCGTCCGCTGCGCATGAACTGCAACGCGATGGTGCCGGTATGACGGTCCGCGTAGGCATGCGGTGCCTGCAGGACGTCGTCGCTGGTGGGTCGGGTCGCAAACACGAAAAAACCGCGGCCGTCGCGCCGCGCACCGGATTCGTGCACGACGGAGTAACGGCGTTTCCCCACCCTTGCCGATACGCTGTTGAATCCCAGCGCAGCCCAGGCCTCGGACACTTGCGGGTCGTCCCCTTTACCGGCAAACATGTGCATGAAAAGCTGCTCCGCGTGCGCCAGTTCCTCGGTCGTGACCGGCACGTAGCGCTCTGCCCGGCTTGCGCCCCAAAGCGATTTTAATTCACCCGCTTGTACAATATTGTTAAACAATATTGCAAAAAGTATAGCAGACCGTAAGCGCCTCATTCGGGACCGCCTGCGGTGTCGAGAAACACACGGTGCTCGGGGCGTCGCCCGGCGCGCAGCCGGTACACGGAGAGATACCCTTCCCCGGGGGAGGACAGGGATACCGACACCCGATAGCGCCCCGGCGGCAGTTCCGCACCGAACGGCACGAACAGGGTGTGTCCGAGGTCAGCGAACCCGGTGCTGCCCAGTATCGGTACCGACTCGGGACCCGCAGGGGCGGTGATTTCAAACACGCGATCGGTCAGGGTGAGGTTCGGTAGGGGCTGGCTGCCGGCGCCCTGCGCCAAGGCATCGTCCACACGGAGCCGGATGCGTGCCGGGTAAACGGCATCGCGCGGCATCTGCACGCGTGCCGACAGGGTTTCTTCACCGACGGTCTCTTTGTGGAAGTCGAACTGCAGGCCATTGCGGTCGAGTCGGTAAACGAGCCGCCGTGTCACCGGGTCCCGGTTGAGGGTCGTATGGTTGATGAACCAGCGCGCCTCGGCGGTACTCGCGAGCTTTAGCGTGTGACGGCCGGTGCTGATCGCCGGCAACCGCAGTTCGCCGCGCATACCGGATAACGGCACGTTGAGGATCGGTCGGCCATCCAGATCCGCCTTAAGGATGAACGGCGCGGTCACAGTCGTGTCGCGCAGAAAAATTAAAGTCGGCGCGACGAACTCGCGATGGGTTTCTGCAATGACGTGTACCGGCACCGGTACGCCGACCGGCACCGCGTTGAATACCGCGCCGGCGGCTTCGCTCCGCAACGGTCGATCGGGCTCCCGGGGGTTCAGGACATGGCGGGCGAGCCATTCGCCGTCGGGGAGATAGTCGATCCAATCGAAATCACCGTCCGCGATCAATGCGTTGTCTTCTTGGGGTTTGGGTTGTACGGCGATGATCCGGACACGGTTCTCCCGGGTAAGTTTATCGACGCCGACCGGTCGCACCGAGAACCAGGCGGGTGGGGCGGCGGTGGGATCGTGATATCGGCGGTATGGATCGTAGGCGTCGGGAATCCGGATCGCGTAGCGCGTGTTCGGTGGGCGTGAATAGGCGTTTATCAGAATCGGATGCTCGGCACGGATGCGCACCTTCTGCACTTCTGGCCGCAAGCGGAAGAAGCCGCGCGCCGCATCGGATACCGCGACGTAGGGATACCGGCCGGTACCGCGGTCGTACGCGGACGGTGTGGGATCGACGCTCAACTCGCCCTCGCTGAGGATACGATCCTCGCCGTCAAGGAGCTGGTACCTGGTGCGCCCGATCGGGGCCGACATCGGGTCCTCCAACCGCACATCGACGCGGAACGGCGTTGCCTGCGCGCGGTAGTGATCGACCGGGAAAGTGATCGGCAACCCGGGCTGGACGACGTACATTCGCTGGTAGCGTTGGTCCGGTGTGACGTCCTCCACGCCGTCGCCGGTTACGCGGTACATCTTGATGGCAGCGGCGAAGGTGGCGCTGGCCTCGAGCCAGCCACCGCCAAGGACCCGTTCCCAGACGATCTCTCCGCTTTGGACCGGCACCGAAAAGGAGCGCGATGCGGCGCCGTCGGTGCTCTCGTGGTGAAGCGATACGCGGTCCTGTACCGGGGACGCCGTCGCACCGTTGATCGCCTGGAATCGCAGTCGCAAACGTTCCGGGGATTGACGCAGCGGAATGCGCACCCGGCGATACTCGTCGACATACAACCCGATCGGTACCACCTCCTCCGGCGGCGGCGTACCGTCGTGCTCCCGTTGTACGTACAGGCGTCGTTCCACGTAGTCCACGCCGCCCACGCCGGTGGGTCCGGTCGGCTCCCAACTGGTGCGCATGAGGCGTAGCTTCTCCTCGTCGCGCAGCAGTTCAGCACCGTAGATGCTGGCGTTACCGAGAATATATTGCTGGCGCAGTGTGAGCCGGTCGAAGTGTCGGGGGGTAGTGCCCAACGACGCGCCGGCGCGCTCATACACACGTACAGTGACATCGGTGATCGGCGCTGCATACTCGGCCAACCGCAGGCGCAGCACAGCGGGTCGCCGCAGACCGCCCAGATCGATCATCAGGCGTTGCGAACGCCCGGGGATGACATCGATGCCTTGATAAAAGTACGGACTGAAAACGTCACCTTGGGCGCCGACAAAATTGGCGAGCCGGGTGCGCTGGTGATAAACACGGTCTTCCAACACCTCGCCGCCGCGGCTCAAGAGTTGGTACTGCAGCGCGTAGGTCAGCGGCGGGTTGTCTTCGCTCCGGGCGCCGGCGGGTACATTGGCGGTGCTGAATACGCGAATCGCGTCACCCTGTCCGGTCACCGCGAATTCGGTCCAACGGTCTTCGGCAAGCACATAGGTGACGGTCGATTCCGCGTCTTCCGCCCGGCGGTCGACCTTGAGCTCGGAAAATTCCGTGGTTAACCACTGCCACGTCCACTGTGCCATCCAGAGTGTGGCCCCGGTGAACATCAGCAAACGCAACGCGTGTCCGAGGCGTCTCATGGTGTGTCCCCGAATTCCAGTTTCTGCGCCCGCGTCGTGAGAAAACGATCGATGTCCGTGGAGCGCGGCGGTATGCCGGCGAGGATGCGACTATCGGGATTCAAGGGCGCGAAATTGGCCAACAGGTACAATCTGTCTTGACCGCCGAGAACGGCCAGAAACGTTTGTCGCGAGTCCGCGTCGATCAGGCGCGCTACCCGGAATTCCGGCCACTCGGACGCCAGGCGCGCAAGGGTGACTACATCCCAGGTGCGGACATAACGGGCCACGGCCTCCTTCATTGCGGTTGGCAGCCGGTCACTGCTGCCGAATCGGGCACCCAACGAGAGATAACGATGGACTTCTCTTTCCACCGTCGGTATCGAGAGCGTATCGAATTGTGCATTCAGGGTAAGATTGTCGAGCTGCTCGCGGAAACGGTAGCGGGTTTCCGGGGAGACCCACAGAGTGCCGAGCACCTTGTTCTCGCTCGCCGCCAGGTATAACGACTGCGGGTTGACGCCGGTCTCGTAACCGGCCGTCTGCGGCGAGCCGTCCACCAAGCGCACATCGATGCCGTCTGCGGACAGCGTTTCAATCAGTGCGCGCGACATGACGTCGAGTTGCCGATCCTGATGGGCGCCGCTGCTGACTGAGTAGAGTACGTCGGCGGGCGGCGCGGTCCCGGGGTCACGAGGCGCGAACGCCCGCGTTTGCACACTCAACAGGGGCGCAACGTCTGCCTCACGGTGTAGAACCTGGCTGACGAGCGTGAATACACTTTGCGTGTTGTCGAGTTTCAGGATGTCGGCGCTGCCGTCGCGATTGGTGTCCGGGTGCGCCCCCGCGATCAGCAGTGCGCCGGCGTCTAAGCGCTCGAACAGCGCGGAGCCGAATTCGAAACTGTTCAATTCATAGCCCGGTCTCGGAATCTGCACGACGAGATTCGACGCCTCCCCCAGCCGGAATACGTAAGTCCCCCAATATCGTTGCAGTTGCACGGATTCCTGCTCCGCGAGAATGATGTACGCACGGCCGGTACGGCGGTGGCGAAATCGTATCAACTCGTAGCCCAGCGCATGGGCGGCGATGTTGATGTTTCGCAGCTCGTTGACCCCGGCGGCGGTCCATTCACCGTCCACGAACTCGCCCAACATCACGGTGAGCAGCGGAGTGAGAATTTCCTCATCGAGATAAATCAATTCTTCGACGAGCGGTGGCCGGTAGCTCGCCGAACCGCGTTCGGCGATGCGTTGCTTCGCGCCGAACAGCCACCCCTGCAGGTAACCGTCTATCCGTGGGCGGCTCAACTGTAGAGCGACGTCCCGCTCCGCCAGGGCGGTCTGCGCTGCCACGCGCCGCATGTCCGCGCGTTGTAGTATCAGCTCCGCGAACGCCGAAGAACTGGCCTCGCGCTGGACATTGGGGTAGGGCGGTCGGGCCCATTCGATGTCGAGTTCACCGACCAGTCGTTTGAGCCGCGGCAGGTCCAGGTCCGGCGGCAAGCCGCCGCTAATCCACAGCGTGGAAGGGCGGCTTTCGCCTGTCGTCGCGGGACCCAAGGCGCGTCGGCTGCGAACCTGCAGGGCATGGTTTCGCGCCAAGGTCTTGTGAAAGGTCTGAAACAGCGAGTTGCGGTACCTCAATACGTCGGTGGAGCCGTCGGACTGGGCTTCCCGGCGCGCGCCGGCGATGGCCAGACCACGCGCACCCAAGTGCTGGAACAGTAGGGTCGCGGTTTCCGCGCTACCCCGTTCGTCCAGCGCGGCGGGCGCCTGCACGACCAAAGCGTTACTGGCCTTGCTGTCGATTACGAATATACCTCGACCGCGTATCGGCGCCCGCTCGCGGAGGTAAAAGTATCGGTCTGCAACGAACTCCAGGTCGTAACCGATTTGGTGCAGCAACTGCGCGGCCTCGAGCCGTGCCATCGTGGCGTCCCGTGCGATGTGTGCGCCGATCTCGTTGAGAGCGCTGCGAAACCGGTCGAGTTCCCACGGCGCCGGACTGGGCGACAAGCGGCTCGCGTCGGACTGGTACAGGTTCACTTTGTCGGCGCGCACGACGTCGACAAGTCGGCTGGACGCGCTGGCCGCCGTTGTTTGCGGCGTCGCCGAGGAGAACGTGGACCACGATTGGGGCGCGAACGACGAGGCGAGCAGGAATCCGATCACCGTAGCGACCACCAGCGATGTCAAAGAGGTTTGCAGGGTGACGCGCGTCAGCCGCGCGACGACATCCTGGTCGTACATGCGTATCGCCATCAACGTGGCGAGCAGATAGCCGAAGCCGAACGTGTCGGTGACTTTAACCTCCGGCCACAGCAACGGGACCGTGTAACCGAGGAGTAGCTTTAAAACAAACCCGATGTTGAAGAACAGCAAGACCTTGCGTGCACCCTCCATGTTGAGCTGTGCGAACGCCGGGGTCTTGAGCAGCAATTTGGCCAGCACCAGGATGATGAGCGCTTCGCCGAATGTCGTGAGGACCTTGCTGGGCTGATACCACTGGAGGGCGATCAGAGAAGGCACCAGGATTCCGTTGTAGTCCCACCCGTATTTCAGATTCATTCGGGACGCCAAGAACGCCGTCACCAGCAAGATGATATAGGCCTTCGGGCTCGCCAGAATGGAGGCCGCCAGGTCCTCGTACATCGAGTTGAGCTTACTGATCGTGAAATTGGTCAGCTCCATCAGACCGTAACGGATAATGATGTACGTAACCCCAATCGTGACCAACAGCGGGATCAGTCCGCGCATCACGCCGGTCTTCCAAAACTGGTTTGCGATGAGCGCAATGATGATGAGACCGAAACTGTGCAGGTGGTTGCGATAGTCGATCTGAATTCCGAATTCCGTGTTCAGCCGCTCGCCGACGAACGGTAACAGCCAACCATCGAACAGCAAACGAACGACGACACTAAAAAGCAATAATGCGAAGAATCGGTCGCGCCCGAAAAGGCTGCACCAGTAAGGGAAACGCGCGGGTTGTTCGGAGAGAAAACGCACGATCAGGAACGTGGCGATGGCTTCGAATACAACCACCGCAGCCGACCATGGTTTGGTCATCAACAACGGTACCAGATACCCGGGCACCACCAGTCCGGAGAACACCCATCCGAAGCGAAGATTGAAGAACGCGACGACGAAAACGCCGATCCAGACCGTGGTGATTACCGAACTGGCCAGGCTCCCGTGGGGAAACAGCGGCAGGGGGAAGATGTCCACGCCGACAACCGTCAACCAGCCAGAAGTTGGCGCGCCTGATCCAATAAAATTCGCGTATCGATGGGTTTGAATCCGACCTGATCGGCGCCCGCGTTTCGGACGCGCGCCTCGGCCCGGTTACGCGGTTCCGCGGTCAGTACGAAAACGGGAATGCCCGACTTCCGTTTCAGTCGCAACCAGCGCAGAAAACCCAACCCGTCCATGACCGGCATCAGTAAGTCCAGGATGATGAGGTCGAATTGCTGCTGCTCGACGCGGCGGCACGCCGCCAGCCCGTTCTCGGCGGAATCCACTTTGTATCCCGCTTGCCGGAAAATCAAGGCCATGAGTTGTAAAAGAAGCGGGTCGTCATCGACCAGCAGAATGCGGGGTTTGTGCGTCGTTGTCTGTTCCACCTGTGGGCACCCAATGTATTCCCATTTCCCTTTCAGAACCGGGTCCGACGTGGGCGTCTATCGATGACTGACGACACCCTCCGTCGTGCGCATTCGCTCGGCGCTCATACCGAGGAAACTCTTCAGATCGATGGTGAAGCGCATTCCCGATCCCACTTCGCTGGCGGCCCTGAATTGTCCTTCCCAGTGCTGAATCTGGCGCATCGCGTGGCGCAGGGTCTGAAACTCCATCGCGGTGACTTCCGCTGATCCGGTCAAGTAACCCTGAAACCGGTCGTTGGGGATTCCGAAACCCTGGTTCGCGAACCGGTACCGGATACGGCCGTCGCGTTCCTCGAGGATGACCTTAATACTAGTATCATCCATCGCATCTTCAACCAGAGCGCTGAGAACCACGGTCAAAATCCCACTCAATTCGTCGGGTTGTGCGAGCACCAGGCTGATCAGTTGTGGTACGCTGGTCTTGATGGTGATTTGCCGCTCGGCCGCCTGCGCCTCGACAGTGGCGATGGCCGAGCGCAGCGGTGCGATCGGGTCGATCGGATAGCACACCAGGCGGTCGACATCGTCTTCGGCCATGAAGCGCTGCGCCTGGTCCATCATCTCCACGGTCTCCTCGATCTTGGCCTTCAGGATCTGGATCGCCTGTGCCAGCGCGGTTTTGGGCTGTTTTTCGTCGTCCAAGAGGCTTTTCGCCAGCATCATCGACTCCATATCATTGCGCAAGCGCGCCACGACCCGCTGCAGTGACTGTTCGCGCATTTCGATCGGGGCCTTGAGAGGCGAGATGTCGCTCAACTGGAAGATCATGCCCTGCATTTCGACACCGCCCCCCGCGCGCTCGGGCTCGTCCCCGGCGCGGGCCAGCGGGGCGATGTTGAGCAGGAATCGGCTTTGCTGGCCCCCCAGGGAGGCGATCAGTGAGATCGGTTCGCCGCCAAGCGCGACGTGTTGAAACACGCTGCGCGCGTAGTCCGAGTCTTTGGCGCTCAGCGCCGCCAGCAGATCTAGCGCGCCCATGTCGTGGAAGCGTATCTCGTGTTCCGTCAACAAACCGCTCATCGCCTCGTTGATGTGCATGATCTGACCGAAAATGTCGTACGCGGCAATGGGCGTCTCCACGCCGTTCAACACCCACTCCAACGCTTCCATGCGCCGGACCAGCAACCGCACGGTCTCCGAGAAGGGACCACCGGCGACCGATGCGCCTTCCAGACGCAGGTAGCGATTGATCGTGGAGGACTCCGTTTCGCGGCTCGCCTGCCATTGCGAGCGTTGGTGCAGCAAGCGTCCGATCTCGGCACTGAACTGATCTGCCACGGCCAGGAAACGGGGCATCGCGCGCGCTTTCTCGCTGCGTATTCCAAACGCCCAGAAGCCGAGGATCTCGTTACCGTAGCGCAGCGGCACGAGGTACTGGTCTTCCTGTTCGCGTACTTCGAGAAACGCACGGTTGAGCGGAATGGGCCGATTTTCCGCAATCGCCGTACTGTAAGGTTCGCGCCGATAGTCGCGCCGCTTTTCCAGGATGTCCGTTTCGCTGCATTGGTAACCGCTGCTGATACGCACGAAGTTTTTGTTCTCAATGCGCTCCATGAAGATCGACCGATCGAGATCCAGGATGTTCTGTACGAACTTCACTAACTGCGGCCACGGGTCGTCGACTTCGTAAAAGTCGCGCGTAATCACGCGTTCCTTAAGACGTGTCGACGTTTCCAGCAGGATCTGGCGGAAAGACTGCTCGTTCGCCAGGGTTCGGTGGCGGGCAATCAAAAGAAAACACATGACCTGAACCACGAGGAGCTCGGTCAACGGTGGCCACACCCAGGCGTAACTCAGAAGAAGCCAAGCGGAGGCGAAGTAGATCGTGATCAGCGCGCCGGTCAGCCAGCCGGCGAAGCGAATTTCCGTCCATTGATAGGCGACTACGCTGATCAAAGTCACCCAGACCAGCAGCGCGGCGGTCGCCCACAGGGGCGTCGTGCGTATCCAACGGGCCTCCAACAGGGTATCGAGGGCGAACGCCTGGTAAACAGGCAGCGGCATCATCGTGCCGGCAAGGGGTGTATGCAAACCCACTTCGCCGGACAGGCCGACCACCACGGTGCGCTCGCGTATCAGTTCCGGTATCAAGCCGCCCGCCAGCAGGCGTTTGAGTGAAATCTGTGGCAGGCGTTCCGTGCCGCCCAGGAAATTCAGGCGGTAGGTATCGGCCGGCAGCGCACCGGTGCCGTCCATGAGCCGCTGGGCCGCGGCGTACGCGAGATCCGGGTAGATGCCGAATTCGCCCGTGTGCGCATGCCGCTGGCTGCGGTGCACGCCGTACACCGAGGGCGGCAGCCGCACCAGGCCGAAGGGCAGATCCGACGTGCCGACCGCAGCGGGCCAGGGTGTGATTCGCTCGGTATCGGCGAGGCGGTCGAGGCGGCGGCCGAATATGACCTTGTCGTGCACCTTGGCGGTATGGAAGAAACGTGGACTGGCGCTGTCGGGCGTGAAGGTGAACACCACCTGTCCGGCGCCCAGACTCTGTAAGGTTTCGAGAGTGCGGAGCCATGGCTGGGCCTCGGCTCTGAGTTCCGCGCGGTTGCCCGTCACGACCAGGACGCGCTCGGAAGCGACAGAAGGTGCCGGCGAATAGCGGACCGCCAAGTCATACAGCACGCCGTCCGGCAGCTTGAGCAGGCCGGAGACGCTGAGCGCCAGCGTAACCGCCAATGTCAGCACCGCGATAAACACCGCGGGCCACGGGTTCCGAGGCGAGAAAGACAGGTAGTCGGCGATCATTGGAATTCAGATCGCGGGTGGAACGGCACTATTTTGCCAGCATGCGGCCCAAAGGCTGACCTCCAAGTAGGTGCATATGCAGGTGGAAAACGATCTGCCCGCCGTGTTGACCGCAATTGACAATCAACCGGTAGCCGTCTTTGGCAATGCCCTCCTTCTGTGCTAATTTGGCGGCCACGACGAACAGGTGTCCGAGATCGGCCTCGTCGCTTTCGGTCACATCATTGACCGTCGGAATTTCCCGATTCGGGACGATGAGAATGTGCGTTGGAGCCTGTGGATTGATGTCGCGAAACGCCGTAACGCGATCGTCGTGGAACACTATGTCCGCAGGGGCTTCGCCGCGGATGATCTTGCTGAATATCGTGTCTTCTGGCATGTATCCCGTTCCCACTTGTTGTTGTTGGCCAAACGGCCGTAATTGTATAGGAATTGCGTATGAAAGGGTTTAAGGCATATCGAATCCACGACCAAGACGGTGCGATTGAGGCGCGATTCGACGAGATCGACATCGACGACTTGACTCCCGGAGAGGTGGTCATTCGAGTCGTATACTCCGATGTGAATTATAAGGACGCCCTGGCGGCCACCGGCAAAGGAAAGATCCTGAAAACCTATCCATTGGTCGGCGGGGTCGACCTGGCGGGTGAAGTCGTCGAATCCGAGGACGCAAGATTCAAGGCGGGCGACGCCGTCGTCGTGTGTGGTTGTGAGCTGTCGGAGACACGCGACGGCGGGTACGCGGAATACGCCCGGATCCCGGCGGATTGCGTGGTCCCGTTACCGTCGGGTTTGTCGGCGTTTCAAGCCATGGGCATCGGCACCGCCGGATTTACCGCTGCGCTCGCGGTAGATCGTATGGAACAGCTGGGGCAGACGCCGGAGATGGGAGCCGTTCTGGTCAACGGCGCGACCGGCGGGGTCGGCAGTTTTGCCATCGATATTCTTTCCGGGCTGGGTTATGAAGTGGCGGCTTTCACGGGCAAAGCGAGCGAGGGCGAGTACCTTACCAAGCTGGGTGCCAACGAGATCGTCGATCGCACGGCTGTGGACTACGGCAAACGGCCGTTGGAACGCGCGTTGTGGGGCGGTGCCATCGACAGTCTCGGCGGCGAGACGCTGACCTGGTTGACCCGTACCGTCAAACCGTGGGGTAACATCGCTTCGATTGGACTGGCCCAGAGCCATGAGCTTAACACCACCGTGATGCCCTTCATTCTGCGTGGTGTCTCGTTATTGGGGATCAATTCAGTGACCTGTCCGCCGTCCATGCGCGAACGGGCGTGGACACGGTTGGGAACCGACATGCGCCCGCGGCACATTGACGAGATTGTCACGCAGGTCGTGCCGTTCGCCGAGTTACCGAAAGTCTTCGACGCCTACATCAAGGGCCAGGTGGTGGGACGCACGGTGGTCGACATCAACGCCTAGGTTTCGGCGCGCATGAAGATTCTGGTCTCGGTGAAGCGGGTCGTCGATTACAACGTCAAAGTACGCGTACGCGGCGACGGTAGCGGGGTGGAGACCGCGAACGTCAAGATGTCCATGAACCCCTTTGACGAAATCGCGGTGGAAGAGGCGGTACGCCTCAAGGAAGCGGGGCGGGCCGAAGAGATCGTGGCTGCGTCGATCGGCGTCAAGGCTTGCCAGGAAACATTGCGCACTGCGCTCGCCATGGGCGCCGACCGGGCGATTCTGGTGGAGTCCGAGGCCGAGCTGCAGCCCCTGACCGTGGCGAAAGTCTTACGGCGGGTCGTCGAGCGGGAAGCGCCCGACCTCGTGTTTCTGGGCAAGCAAGCGATTGACGACGATGCCAATCAGACCGGACAGTTGCTCGCCGGACTATTGGGTTGGGCGCAGGGCACGTTCGCTTCCGAGGTGAACGTGGAAGGCGCCGAACTGCGGGTCACGCGCGAGATCGACGGCGGCCTGGAAACCTTGTCCATGGCGTTGCCGGCGGTAGTGACCACGGATCTACGCTTGAACGAACCGCGATATGCGTCGTTGCCGAACATTATGAAGGCGAAGAAAAAACCGCTGGACATCATCTCTCTGGCCGAGCTTGGCGTGGAGGCGGATCCCCGCATCCAGATCTTGCGGGTGGCGGAGCCGCCCGTGCGCGATGCCGGTGAGCGCGTGGCGGATGTTTCCGAGCTGGTGGCGAAACTCAAAAACGAGGCGAAGGTAATCTGAAATGGCCGTGCTGGTGGTTGCCGAGCACGATCACGCGCAGGTTAAACCTGCGACCTTGAACGCGGTGACCGCGGGTCTCGCCATCGACTCCGCCGTGACGGTCCTGGTTGCCGGAAACGAGTGTCAACCCGCGGCTGAAGCGGCGGCGCGGGCGCAGGGTGTCGCCCGAGTGTTGTGTTGTGACGATCCCCGTTACGCACACCACCTGGCCGAGGAACTGGCAGTGTTGGTGGCGGGATTGGCGGACGACTACACACACATACTCGCGCCGGCAACCACGTTCGGTAAGAATTTCGCGCCGCGGGTCGGCGCCCTGGTTGATGTAGCGCCGATCTCGGACATCACTGCGGTGCAGTCCGCGGATACCTTCGAGCGCCTCATTTACGCCGGCAACGCGGTGGCGACCGTGCAGTCTACCGATCCGCTCAAGCTGATGACAGTCCGGGCCACCGCCTTCGACGCGGTGGCGGCGGACGGCGGGAATGCCGAGGTGGCCGCTCTGGCAGCGCCCGGTGAGGCGTGCGCGCTTACGCATTTCGTCGGTCAGGAACTCACCCAGTCGGAGCGCCCCGAGTTAACCGCGGCAAAAGTGGTCATTTCCGGCGGACGTGGGCTTGGCGGCGCTGAGAACTTCGCGCTGATCGAGGAGATTGCCGACAAACTGGGTGCCGCCGTGGGGGCGTCGCGGGCCGCGGTGGATGCCGGGTATGTCCCCAACGATTATCAGGTCGGACAGACCGGCAAGGTCGTGGCGCCCGAGCTGTACATCGCGGTCGGTATCTCCGGCGCGATTCAGCATCTGGCTGGAATGAAAGACAGCAAAGTCATCGTTGCCATCAACAAGGACGAGGAAGCGCCGATTTTTCAGGTGGCGGACTATGGACTGGTCGGTGACTTGTTCGAAATCCTGCCGCAGTTGTCGGCAGAGCTGGACCGGGTAGGGGGATGACGGGCCGCAGGCGGATGCGCGAATGACCGACTACACGGCCCCGATTCGCGATATTCAGTTTGTGTTGACGGAGCTCGCCGACCTCGTCGGCGTAGCCGCGCTGCCCGGCTTCGAAGAGGCCACCCCGGATCTGGTCAATGCGATCCTCGAAGAAGCCGCCAAGGTGGCGCAGGAGGTGTTGGCGCCGCTCAATCAGAGCGGCGATCGCCAGGGCGCACGCTTCAGCGACGGAACCGTGACCACCGCCGACGGTTGGGTGGACGCGTACCGGACGTTTGTCGACGGGGGCTGGAACGGTCTCGCGTTCGATCCGGAATTCGGCGGCCAGGGACTGCCGTGGCTGGTTTCCACTGCGGTGCAGGAGATGTGGCACGCGTCGAACATGGCGTTCGCGTTGTGTCCCATGTTGACCCAGGGGGCTGTGGAGGCGATTCGCGATCACGGTGACGCGGAACTGAGAGCGCGTTTTCTCCCGAAAATGGTGGCCGGCGAGTGGACCGGCACCATGAATCTCACCGAACCGCAGGCGGGTTCCGATCTGAGTGCGGTGCGCACCAAAGCGGTCCCGGAAAGCGACCACTATCGGCTATACGGCCAGAAGATTTTCATCACCTACGGCGACCACGATCTCACCGAAAATATCGTACACATGGTTCTCGCGCGGCTGCCCGACGCGCCGGAGGGAGTCAAGGGTATTTCGCTCTTCGCGGTGCCGAAGTTCCACGTTTCCGATGACGGTGAGCTGGGTGAGCGCAATGACGTGCGCTGTGTGTCCATAGAACACAAACTCGGAATTCACGCGAGTCCCACCTGCGTCTTGAGTTTCGGCGACGAAAAGGGCGCGGTGGGGTATCTGGTCGGCGAGGCGCACCGGGGTCTCGAGTATATGTTCACGATGATGAATCTGGCGCGCCACGCGGTGGGTTTGGAGGGGCTCGCGATCGGTGAACGCGCCTACCAACAAGCGCGCGCTTACGCCATGGAGCGCGTCCAGGGGCGCCCGATCGGTGCCGCCGAACGTATAGCGATCGTTCACCATCCGGATGTGCGGCGCATGCTGATGACGATGAAGTGTCAGGTCGAGGCGATGCGCGCGCTGGTCTACTTCTGGGCGTCGGCGTACGACAAGGCGAACCACAATCCGGACGATACCGAGCGCTTGGTGGAATTTCGCATTGTCGAGTTGTTGACCCCGGTGGTGAAGGGTTGGTGTACGGAGACCGGCAACCAAGTGGCTTCCCTGGGTGTGCAGGTGCACGGCGGCATGGGATACATCGAAGAGACCGGCGCTGCGCAGCACTTTCGCGACGCGCGCATCACGACGATCTACGAGGGCACCACCGGGATTCAGGCCAATGATCTGGTCGGGCGCAAGTTGTTGCGGGACGGAGGCGAAGCCGCGCGGTTGTTAATTGATCGGATGCGGGACAGCGTCGCTGGCGACGAGGAAGAGTCGCGTTTAACCGCGGGGCTGCAGAGCGGCATCAGCGACCTCAGGGCGTCGACCGAATGGATACTGCAGGTTGCCGAAGACGACCCGCGTCTGCCGGCTGCCGCGTCGGCGTATTACCTGGAGCTGTGGGGAGTCGTGATGGGCGGCTGGCTGATGGCGAACGCCGCCGGGGCGGCCCAGCACCTGTTGGATACAGAGGCCGGCGATACGGACTTTCATACCGCCAAGGTTCGTACCGCTCAATACTACGCCGACCATGTTCTGAGCCGATCCGTGAGCTTACGCCATGCCATCGTCAGTGGGTCCGGCGCGGTGATGGCGCTGGATGCGGAACAACTGTGACTGCGACTCCGGCCGATTCCGACGCACGGATTAGCGCCGCGGAATTCGAAAAGCTGGCCCGCGAGCGAGTGCCGTTCGTGGGTCAGATGGGCCCCAGCGTGACCCATATCGGGGCCGGCACCGCGGTGTTGCGACAGCCATTCCGCGAGGTATTCCTGCGCCCCGGCGGCACCGTCGCCGGACCGGTACTGATGGGACTCGCGGACGCCGCCCTGTACGCCGCAGTATTGGGGCGCCTGGGGCGCGTCGAGGAGGCGGTCACCGCGAGTCTGAACATCAATTTCCTGCGCCGCCCGCAACCGGGCGACATCATCGCCGAAGCAAAGCTGTTGAAGCTCGGCAAACGCCTGGCGGTCGGCGAGGTGGCTCTGTATATCGACGGCGACCCCGAGCTGGTGGCACACGTGACCGCCACCTACTCGATACCGCCGCACACCGGGTGACCGGCGCTGCGCGACGCCCGCGCGAGGAGTCTTTGCCATGAACAAGAGCCGCTTCGAGGGTATTGCAGCCTGTGTGTTCGATGCATACGGGACGCTGTTCGACGTGCATTCGGCGGTGGGACGTCACCAAGAACGGCTGGGTACGGATGCCGACGCCGTGTCGGCGCTGTGGCGTACCAAGCAGTTGGAGTACACCTGGTTACGCAGCCTCATGGGTCGCCATATCGATTTCTGGTGTGTCACCGGTGATGCATTGGATTACGCGCTGGACGCCTACGGCGTTACCGATTCGGCGTTGCGGGAAGATTTGATGCGCGCGTATCTGACCCTCGACGCGTACCCGGAAGTGGCCGAAGTCCTGCAGGTACTCAAGAATGCGGGGCTCAAAACGGCGATCCTGTCCAACGGCTCCCCGGACATGCTCGAGGCGGGCGTGTCCGGCGCCGGGATTGGCGACCGCTTAGATGCGGTGCTGTCGGTCGAGGAGGTCGGGATCTTCAAGCCGGATCCGCGCGTCTATCAGCTGGCGGTGGACCGGCTCGGTGTCTCCGCCGCCGCGATCAGTTTTCAGTCGTCCAATGCCTGGGATGCAGTGGGCGCGGCCACTTTCGGTATGCAGGTCGCGTGGGTGAACCGCTTCGGCCAGCGCCGCGAACGGCTTACCGCGGAGCCGGACGCCGAACTCAAGACATTGGCGGAATTGCCGCCCTTGCTCGCGGTGAACGCCTGAGAAAACCGCGTGCGGTTACCGATCCGCTACTGCGCGTCGATCACTTCCTTTGCAGCCCGAAACGCTTCCATGCCGGCGGGCACTCCGCAGTAGATCGTCGCGTGCAGCAGCACCTCCTGGATTTCCTCTTCCGTGCAGCCGTTGCGCAGCGCACCCCGCACGTGGCCCTTCAGTTCGGTGTCGGCACGCAGTGAAGTCAGGATGGCGAGCGTAATCAGGCTGCGGGTTTTTCGCGACAGCGTTTCCCGCGTCCAGATCTTGCCCCAGCAGTACTCGGTGACGAGATCCTGAAACGGCCGGTTGAACGGTGTGGCCGAGTTCATCGCCCGGTCTACGTGCTCGTCGCTCAACACCGCCCGCCGTATTGCCATGCCGTTGTCATACAAGTCGTTACTCATCGGTGCACCGCCTCCGCGTGTCTGGGTGGAATGGATGGCTTCAATCCTAACAGCGTCCCCGCTTCCGCGCCCCTGACGGTGCTCACCGAAACGCCTGCCAGCGGGCGCGGACCAGGGGCAATTTCTTGAGAATCGGGATCAACAGCGCGTAGGCGGCGAGGCCGGCGCCGTCGGCGGCGAGATCGAGCAGCGAGAAGGAGCGCTCTGGGATGAAGTACTGGAGGATTTCGATGACGAGTCCGTAGGCCAGCAAACCCAATACCTTCATACCGGCGAAGCCCGATCGCGGAAACGAGAAGTCCGCAAGCCCACCGAGCACCGCGAACGTCAAGAAATGGGCCAACTTGTCGTTGATCCCTTCGGTGCCGGGATAGACGTCGGCGGTGGTCGTGAGATGGGTGACCAGTACGAGGGCGACGGCGAACGCGATACGAAAGTACCGGGTCATGCGAGGACCGCCGTCATTGCCACGGCGTTCGCGGTCGCGGGCTTGAGTGTCGGCGCGCAAACTCCAGGCTCAATCGGAGCCGTACAGTTTTTCGAAGCGGGCGGCGGAAAAGCCGTCCATGCGCCGGTCACCGACCAGGATGACCGGCACGCCGCGTGCGCCGAGACGCAGGTAGTCGCGCCGGCCCTGCGCAGACGTCTCGATGTCGTGCTCGGTGAACGCAACGCCCCGGCGCGCGAAATACGCTTTCGCTTTACGGCACACGGAACACCATACGGCGCTGTACAAAATGACTTCGCGCGACGCCGTGGTGTCCGGGGAGAGTTCCGGGCTTTCGTAGGTGTTGATTTTGAGCTCCACACCCTCCGCCGCGGCCGCCGCCGGTGGTTGATCGCCGAAATGGACCCGCCCTCGGTCATCAACCCAGCGAAACACCTCGGCGCCGGCGCCGACCGCATAGCACAAACCGAATAGAACCACCCAACCTCGCATGTCTACCAGGATAGACCACGAGACGGACAACGCGGCGACGACTCACTCCGGCGGATAACTATCGGCAAAGGCGGGCAGCGTGTGTAGATTCTCCATCACTGCGGTGATGTTCGGGAATTTCGAAGCGTCTACGTCGAAGCGGGCCGCGGTTTCGACCTGTGGAAACAGGAACACGTCCACCATTGAGACGCGGTCGCCATGGCTGAAACGACCGCGCGTTCCGGCCAGGGCGCGGTCCAAGTCCGCAAGACGTCGTTCAATCCAGTAGCGTGACCAGGCGCCGGCTTGTTCCGCCGTGACGCCGAACTGCTCCTGGAGACGTTCCCGCACCGGCCGGTTGTGCAGCGGTTGGATGAGGGAGTTCAGCACCTCCGTCAACCCGCGCACCACTGCGCGATTTTCTGGTTCGCCGGGCAGCAGCGGGGGTTGCGGCCGAGTTTCATCCAGATATTCGACGATGGCGACGCTCTGAAACAGGTAGCGGCCGTCGATCTTAAGACACGGCACCTGTCGGATCGGTGTAATCGCGGTGTAGTGGTCGGTCAGATGGTCGTTCCGGCCAAGATCCAACCACACGGATTGGTAATCGATCTCTTTCAAGGCCAGGGCAATGCGCACGCGCCAGGACGCCGACGACATTGTTCCCTGGTACAGTCGTATGGGTGTGCGGTCATTCATACTCGGGATTTCCTGTGCGGGCGAGCATGCGCAGGTGTCCATGAGAATTCCCCTTTACGCAACTTTGCAGGCTGCACTCCAACCCAGACGACCTAGGCGCAGACAATAACGACACGCGCACCATATCAAGGGGCCGGTGTGGCGCCGGGCCGGCGCCCGAGGACCACCGTCAAACGCACCGCCAGGAACGCCACCAGCCAGAATGCGATGCCCACGGAAACCGCGAACACCAGCGCCTCTGAAGTGGTAATCAGCATTGGTGTGTAGGCTTCCCAGGTGCTCCGCGCCAACTCCGGGTCCAGGTGTCGGTACAGATACGCCGCCTGTTCGAGCGGCGACGCGGCGAGCGCAGTCGTCGCTTCCGCGAGGCGCTGTTGATTCAACAGCATCGCTTGAATGGCGACGCCCTCGTCGTGAAACGTGGGGTCGCGGCTTCGCAGGTGATAATCAACGAGCGCCTGCAGGCTGCCGTGGTGGTAGCGGTCGGCGATTTCCTGAAACGGCGCGAGGTCGGTACTGACCTGCTCGAACTGGCCGTACAACCTTTGCTGATACTGGATCGCGTAGCCGGGAAACGCGCCGCCAAACACCACCCCCAGCGCAAACACCGCAAGATAGACCAGCAGACGGACCATCAACGCGGCGGCGACGGGAGACTCGACGCCAGATAACGGGCGCGTTTCCTTGCGCGCGCTGCCGGCTGCGCACGGCTGTTCACGCGCCTGGTGATCACGAAAGCATCGCTGGCGAGCGTGGCCACGGAACGGCGCCTGGTCCGGAAGTCGCGCACGGTTCGTCGCCACTGGCAGGATCGGCGTCCGTCAACGTGCGGCTCGGACCAGTAGCGCACTTCCCGGTCGTGGCCCCCGGCTTTGTGCTCGAGCATGTGATTGAATCGTCGCGCGGCATGCACGATGACGGAGTCGCCTTGTTTTGGTAGTCGTTCATATTCTTTTGTCCGGAACAGCGGTTGTCGTTAGCTAGGCACCCAGCGCATCGGCGAGTTCGTTGAAGTCGCCGACCACAAGATCGAAGCGTGTCGTATCGCCGGGGTCTTCTCCGTGGCCTGGACCGAACTCGTCGGGACGAAACACGTAAGCCGTTTTTAATCCGAGGTCACGCGCCGCGTCAACGTCATACGCATGCGCCGCCACCATCATTGTTTTACTCGGATGGATTTCGAGCATCTGGGCGGCGCCGCGGTATACCGCCGGATCGGGTTTGTAGCTCGAGAACAGCGCGGTGGAAAACAGGTAATCCCAGGGTAGCGCGGCGTGTTTGGCGACATCGATGAGCAGCGCCAGATTGCCATTGGACAATGCGGCGATGACATAGCGGCGTTTCAGACGCTCAAGCCCGGCGACCGCATCCGGCCAGGGACGCAGCCGGTGCCAGGCACAATTCAAGTGCTGCAGTTCGTCTTCGGGCACCCCGGATACATCGAGGCCGGCCAGTATCCGGTCCAGGACCTCCCGATGAACGGCGTCCATGTGCATGAAAGGCGCCGCGTCATGCGTGATTTTTCGTTGCATATCGCGAAACCCGGCGCGCCAGCGGTCGGCGACGTCCTCCCAATCGAACTGCAGATTCCGCTTGACGCCGAATGCGGCAAGCTCCTCGATCACCGAACTCCGCCAGTCGAGCACCGTGCCGAAGACATCGAAAAACAACGCACGTACCGAGTGAATTCCGTTCATGCGGGTTGTGTGGGTGGACCCCCACCGATTGGTTTGACCATCAGCAAAGCGTCTCCGGTATGGCGGATCAGTGGGTGCGGTACGATCGGATGCCGGTCCACCTCGCGGTAACCGAGTCCATCGTAGAAAGTTTTCGCCCGTATGTTCTCCTCGAACACGATCAGACTCATTTTCTCGTATCCGCGCACGACAGCGTCGCGCTGCGCCACGTCCATGAGCCGTGTCCCCAGTCCGCGGCCGCGGTAAGGCGCGTCGATGGCGAGTCCGCACACGTAGTAGCTCTCGTCTTCCTCGAGTTTACTGTACGGGACCAGTACCGGGTCTTCCTCTACATAGCTCGGATCTACGTCCAGCGGGAACGCCGACAACATGCCCACCACGGTGTCGTCCAGCTCGATGAGACGGCAATTCCGGTAACTGAAAGCGGTGTCGTCCCGTGCGTAGCGTCGCTCGCCAACATCGAGGATATTCTCGTCAGGGGCGGCGAGCCGGGTCCAGATGTAGTCGGCGACGCCGTCCGACGAGATGCGGTACAGCTCGGCGATGCGTCGGCAGTCGGCACGGCGCGCCGCGCGGATGGAAAATGCCGGTTCGGTCAAACTGTCTCCCTGTCACGGATCTGTTGCGAGAGCAGGACTGCCACGATAACGCTGCAGCGACCGCGCGGCAACAATAAGCCGGCTATCCATCTGCGTTGGTGAGTACTGAATACGTTTTGCCCGAGCACAGGTGAGCGGTGGACAGACCATCGTGATCCCGATAGCCGGCGCCGGGCGCGCGACATGTGTTGTGCCCTATCGGTCACCAGCGGTGAAGTCAACGCGGTTCGGTGCCGGCGGTAGGAGGATCTTGGTGTGGGGGTCGTTCAGCGGGGACTCACCACCAGGCCCGGCATGGTGAAATGGACGGTATACAGTGCATCGAGCAGAGCCTGCTGCTCGGGGGGTTGCAGTTCGACCAGCGGTGGGCGCACGCGGTTCCAGTCCGAATCACCGCTGAAATGCGCGATCGCCGCCTTCAGCGCCGGAATCATCACGTAACCGGCGAATACGCCGCGTACCGTGTCCAGCGCGGACTGCTGGCGGTCCGCATTGGGGTCCTTCCAGGTGGCCGCAAGCCGTGCAATCGGTGCCGGGTTGACGTTGGCCGTGGCGCTGATGCACCCCGCGCCCTGGGCACGCAGTGTGGCGAGGAGGAAATTCTCCGATCCGGCAAACACGTCGAACCCGTGTGGCTGGAACGCGTCGAGCATCGCCTGGGTGTTGACCCAGTCGCCGGAACTGTCTTTGATGCCAGCGACGATCCCGGGAAAGTCACGCAGCAACCGTTCGACCAACGTCAACGGAATCGGCACCTGCGCCACCGGCGGAATGTGATAGAGGTAAATCCGCAACCGATCTTCGCCCACCCGGTTGATGATCTCGGCGTAGTTTCGGTACAGCCCCTCATCGGTGACGTTTTTGTAATAGAAGGGCGGCAACATCAACACGCCACCACACCCGAGCTCCACGGCCTTGCGCGTCAGGATCACCGTGTCGGTAAACGCACAACAGCCGGTACCGGGCATCATGCGCTCAGCTGGCACACCGGCGTCCACCAGTTGTTCCAGCAACGCGATTTTTTCCCCGGTGGACAACGAATTGGCTTCGGAGTTGGTGCCGAACACCGCCAGCCCGACCCCGTTATCGAGAAGCCATCGGCAGTGCCTGATCAGTCGCGGCGCATCCGGATGGAGCTCCTGGTCGAACGGGGTCACCACCGGTGCCAGCACACCTTTGATTCGTTCCGAAGTGGTCATTGGTTATGTCGCCCGAGATGTTTCGCACCGTCACCGCCGTCGAACGTTGTGCGTGATCACCGAGCGGCGGACGAACCCGACCGACGCATCAGGTGTTTCGGTGATTGTGTACTCTGTGGTGATTGGTCCGCGGTTGTCAACTGCGTTCTCGTATCCGACAAGTCGTGGCGGGTATCGGCAAATCGGAATGGCATCACCCAAGGCCCCGGTTTTGTGCTGGAGCGGGGCGTCAATCAGGCACGCGGGCCGCATCGAAACAACTGAACCGGCGGGCACGGTACCGATCCGTACGAGCAAAATACGCAGCAGTCGCCGGGTTTCGGCTTCAGCCGTCGACCGCAGCCGGCGCATTCGTGAAAGTAGACGCACGCGTCGGTGGGCATGGCGAGGGTATCCCGGTGACCGCACTCCGGGCAGCAGAGTGTAGATTCCAGAACGAGTTGCGCGGTGTTCAACGCGGGAACGCGCCTCTGGATTCGGTACGAGGACTCCGTCCCGCCAGGGGTGAGCCGGGCGCGGGGGAGGTTGCCGCGTGTTCCGTGGGCGCCGGGTACCCGCCGTTGTTCAACGGCAGCGCCGTAACGCCGTGCATCGTGACTGAGCCGGTTATGCGCATTCTGATGCAAGTCCCGGTCAACGGGGAGTTCCGATCCACATTATAGAAGACACGTGGCGGACGTTTCGTCATGCGCCATCGGCGTTTATCCCGTGTGGCTGGCTGGGCGGTGTTTGAATGTCACGCACCCACAATTGGACTCGTAGAACCGCATGCGGTGGAATTCGCTCTCCGAGGCCCGCTTCGCCGTAGGCGAGGTGTGGGCTCACCCGTACCTCGCGGTAGCCGCCGGACCGCATCCCGAGCAGCGATTTCTCGATACCGGCAATGGGCCGACGTTTACCGAGCACGGTGCGATGATCGATCAATTCGACGCCGTCGACCACACGCGTGGGCAAGTGCGCGCCGTACGCGGCGATGGACAACGTGTCTCCGGTGACTTCATCGCCGCGCCGCAGGAACAATCGCGCGTTGTAGATGACTATGTCGCCTTTGGCCGCCGGCCGCCCCGTGCCGGGGTGTTCATCGAGCAGTGCAATGCCTTTCGTAATCGTTGCCAATATTCAGGACCTGCGTGGGATCCTCGTGATACGAGTCGTCGCGTTAGCGCTCCGGAACCCGCCGTCTGCGCGTGGGGTAGTTCGTACGCACCATTGTGCTCCGCCCCCATCCCCCTCATATTAGAGAAAAACGCAAACCGGCCCAACCTAACGTGCGGCCATGAAAATGGGGCCAGATCCCAATGCCTCGTGATCTGACCCCTTTGCCTTGTTCTTCTTCTGATTCTTATTGTTCTTATTTTTCGATGTTTCTTGTTTTTGTTCTCCTGTTTGTGTGTTTAAGGGAGATCGACATTATGGAATTGTGGTTGGCGTCGATCCGCTAACGCTGGCTTTAGAACTTCGACCAGGTTTTCTGTGCCGGCAGTATCAGCGTCTTGGGGCCCGCAATCATTATTTCCTCCGATTCAGTTCTAAATTAGGTTTTTGATTTCGGACTATGCGCCCGATGCCACGTAGTCGCAGCATGGCTGCGATCGGTTCTACGGTTGAAACAAAAGAAACAATTGAAACCGGACTGGTGATTCGTGAAACACCGCCGAAACATTGGCGAGGAACAAGACGTCGCTGTGCGAATCGGAGAGGAGACCGGGGAAGGAGTGCTGCGCCGCACGCATCGCGGCCAGCCACCGGAGAACGGTAGATAACTCGGGAACCACGCTGCAAGGCTTCGCCAAGCCCACGGTACCGCCCACGCTTGGCGCGCGCCGCTCCATCGGGCAACGATATCCGTCCGGCGTAGCGAAAACGTCGTCGCGCCGTACGGCGTGTTCCTGGTTGCCAGGCTTTGTTATGCTCTCTTTACCGCGCTAACGGCGGAACAGTCGTCTCACAGATCGGTAAGTGTCTCCGAATAGGGACACCAGCGAGTGAGGCATGGGTCGGGGAACGCTCTCCGGGGTTGGGGGAGTTTGCAGTTCACAACCCCACGGAGGACGACCCATGAAGTCACATTTTTACGGTTCCAAGACCGCGTTTTCAGTTGTAATCCTCGCGCTTGCCTGCAGTCCACCGGCGAACGCCCAGTTAACCGACCAAAGCCAAGTCGATCAGAATGGTGCCGTGAACGCGCCCGGAGGCGTGATCGGTAAATCGCTGTCCGCGCAGATCGGCACCGGTCACGGTGATGCCGCCACCCCCTCGTCCGCGGTGTACCTCATCAAACGCGATCCGGCGCGTTCGGTGCGGCGCGGCCGCCAGCTTTTTCAGCGCAAGTTCAGCGCGGCGGAGGGCCTGGGGCCGCGGGTTAATCCGGATTCCAGTGGCGACATCACCGAGCAGCGTGCGTTGGGCGCCGGTTTAGCGGACAGTTGCGCCGCCTGTCACGGCCGGCCGCGCGGATCGGCCGGATTCGGGGGAGACGTGGCAACACGGCCGGACAGCCGGGACGCTCCGCACCTGTTCGGACTGGGGCTGGTCGAGCAGCTCGCCGACGAGATGACGCGCGAACTGCGGCAGCGGCGCGAGCGTATGGCGCGCCGGGCGCGCCGGACCGGAGCACCGGTAACGCGGAAGTTACGGGCGAAAAACGTTTCGTTTGGCGCGTTGACGGTGAATCCCGACGGTAGCGTCGACGCTTCGCGCCTGGAGGGCGTGAACGAGGACCTGCGCATACGCCCGTTCTTCGCCGAAGGCCGCACCGCCTCGATTCGGGAGTTCATTGTCGGTGCGCTCAAGGATGAGATGGGACTCGAGGCGGCGGACGAGGTGCTCTGTGCGGCGACCGATCCAGATGCCGCTCAGCAGGTTGAGAGTCCCGCCGGCTATGTGTTCGACCCGGAACGGGACGCCATCGAGCGGCCGCCGGTCTGCGACGTCGCCGAGGATGCGGACAATGATTCGGTGGTCAATGAGATCGATACGGCGCTTGTCGATCATCTGGAGTTCTATCTTCTAAATTATTTCAAGCCTGGTACGTATCGGGCGACGAATCGCACTCGACGGGGTCGGGAGCTGCTCGACGAAATACGATGTACCGCTTGCCACGTACCGTCGATGACGATCTCCGAAGACCGTCGCGTTGCCGATGTGGAAACCCGATACTCGCCTCGCAAGGGGATTTTCAACGACTTGTTTGCCGAAGCCACGACGCGGGTTCAGGTTGTCCCGGACGACGATTCGTTCCCGATGTTGTTACCGGAACGCGGCGCGTTTACGGTCGAAAATTTCTTTTCGGACTTGAAGCGCCACGATCTGGGTCCGGCTTTCCACGAGCGTGAGTACGACGGAACGCTGGTGACCGAGTTCGTGACGGAACCGCTGTGGGGCGTCGGTACGACGCCGCCATACGGGCATGACGGTCGCAGTATCAATCTGGACCAGGTCATACGCCGGCACGGTGGCGAAGCACAGGCGTCCCGGGACGCCTACGTGGCCCTGCCGCGTAACGACCAGCGCAAAATCGAGGAGTTCTTGCAGACGTTGGTGTTGTTCCCGCCTGACGATACCGCTTCCAATCTCAACCCGGGCAACCCCGGCACCGACAATCCGCAGGACCCCGCGGAGCACGGCAGCATCAATTTGGGTGCTTTGTTTCAAATTTCCGGGGAAGGATCGGAATAGCGCACGACGATTGTGGATCCGCGAGGCACAGGGACGTGCCACTTCTCCCAGGTAGGCGACGCCGGGCGCGCATTGCGGTACGCATGTGCTGCAATCGAGATTTCGTCTGCCGAGTTCAGCGATGACCGGTCAGGGCACCGCGTGCCAGCGCGACGATATCGATGCTCTCCTTGTCGGGCGATCCGCCGTCGAACGGCGGCGCGGGGTCGTATTCGATCTTGAGCTGTATGGCGCGCGCGATGTCTTCACCGCGCACCAATGACACCAGCGTTAGCGCCATGTCTATCCCGGCCGAAACCCCGGCTGCCGTGATTATATTGCCGCTTACTACAATTCGTTTGCGCGTGGGCCGCGCGCCGTAGGTTGCGAGCTCTTGCTGCGCGTTCCAATGTGTCGTCGCATCGTGGCCCTTAAGGAGTCCTGCCGCGCCCAGCAAGAGCGCGCCGGTGCAGACGGAAGCGGTCCACTGGGCATCCCGGTGGGTCTTGCGGATCCACGACAGCGCCGGTTCGTTGTCGAGCAGTGCCCGCACTCCCGGCCCACCGGGCACCAGTAGCAGGTCGCACTGCGGCGCACTCTCGAGGTCATGGTCTGTGATCAAACCGAGCCCGCTTTGCACCGAACGGACTTCGCCTTTGTACAATCCGACGAACTGAACATCGGTACCGGGCATACGCGCCAACACTGTCACCGGCCCGATTGCATCCAGCGTCGTCAATCGATCGAACAACAGACATGAAACGATCATAACGCGCTCTCGAATTACAGACGTTGATCCGAAGAGACGAATTTTGTCCCAAAACACGAAAGAAAAACCATCCGCCAACCGGCACTCACGAGGGCCCGCGACCGGTGTAGTCATGACCGGCCGAAATCGACCGCACTCATTTTCCGCCTTACCGATGGACCCGGAGACAACGCGAGTCAAATGAGCCCGATGAACGATCCCTAATCCGACCGCCCGGGACATGTCCCCCGCGCCACGCGGCCGTCGTGGCGGGTTCGCGCCAAACGAACTTTGTCACGGTGCGATGCGCGCTAAGACCGTATTCACCGGACACCTAGCGGTTTGCGGTTGCTGAAATATCGGCCGTTAGGGGTGCGTCGATCTCGTCAGGCGGTTCTTCGTCTCTCGCGCTTATTTGCTCTCCAGGGCTTCGGCCTCCATCGACAGGTAGACGGCGTAGGCGTTGCGGCGATTGGCCTCGACAAAGGCCGGATATTCGATGAACTCGTCCCAGTTGATTTGGTCGTAGGCTTCGTCGAACGGAATCCACTCCTCTACCGCCCGGCCGATTTGTTCGCGCATGTATTCGAGGTAGCGGGTAGTGAGTGCGAGCATGTCGCGGGGGTTTGCGCGCGCCGGCCCGTGACCGGGCACCAGTGCGGCGACGTCGATTTCCTGCATGCGCCGTAAAGTGGCGAGCCAGTTCCTCGTGTTGGCGGAGCCCAAGAACGGAATTCGTTCCTCGAAAATGATGTCGCCGCTGAACAGCACGTTGTCCGGTGCGACGAACAGTGTCATATCGCCCTCGGAATGCGCCGCGCCCTGGTTGGAGGCGAGAAACGTGTGTTGGCCGAGCGTAAAGCGGTAATCACCGGTGACGAACCGGTCCGGCGTCACCAGACGGGTCTTGTCATCGACCCACGGTGCGAGACTGAGCCGGCGTTCGGCCAGACGTTCGCCGGCGAGTGGGGCGGACAAGTAATCCCGTGCGCCTTCCGAGGCCACGATTTCGGCGCCTGAGTCCTCGAACACCTGAAGGCCATAGGCGTGGTCGGCGTGAAAGTGACTCAGCACGACGACACGAACCGGTTGGTCGGTGACCGACTGGATCAGCTCGAGAAAGCGCTCAGCCAGCGCCGGTGTGCCCAGCGCATCGAACACCACGACCCCCGCGTCGGTAACGATGGCGCCGGCGTTAGAGACGAATCCGGCGTTATCGGTGGCGACGCCCGCCGCACCCTCGACGTAGTATACGCGCGGCGTGACGGGCTTGAGTGACATCGCGGGCAGCTCGGTTTCCGCGGCGGCGCCAAATGGATAGACGGCTAATGCGCATACGGCGGCCATCAAACCTTGAATCGATTTACGCTTACTCATCTCCCGTTGTCGACCGATATTGATATGGCATTGGAGCGCCTCTACCGCGCCTTACCGAGGGTATACACCGAATACGCATTGTCCAGCGCGTATACGCGCCGCGCACGGTTCCCGCACTCCAAAGTCTGGTGTGATGCCATTCAATCCGAGGTGACGTACTTCAGTATATCCACCACCTGCTCCGGCGTTTTGGCCCAGGCCATCGCTGCCGCGTCGACCTCTTTCAAAGGATGGACGATCTCCTCTCCGTGCAGGGTGATGTACGGTTTGCCGATGGCCGCGCAGTAGCCGGCATCGAACGCCGCGTTCCACTGTTTGTACTTGTCACCGAACCGGACTACCGCGACGTCGCACTGTTCTATCAAGGTCTTGGTGCGAATTCCGTTGACCTTGGAGGATTTGTGATCGCGCCAGAAATTGTCGGACTCCGCACCGAGCCCGTCACCCGCGGCATCGCTCGCCTCGTGATCGGTCACGGCGGAGGTGAATTCGATCGGTAACTGCTTCGCTTCCACGCCCCGTCTAATCTTGTCACGCCAGTCGGTGTGAATTTCGCCCGATAGATATACTGTCCACTGCATAGCTGTCCCCAAGTCTTGTCGTCAAAGATTTGCCGAAACCGGCCCTCAGCCTACCGTTCCAGAGGAAGATCGTGGCGGGCGCCCCACTCCGCCCAGCTTCCATCGTAAACGCGCACGCCGGGAGTCCCGATTATATCCAATGCGAAGGCCAGCGCCGTGGCCGACAGCCCGAGACCACAGTAAACGACCACTTCACCAACATGCGTGAAGCCGGCGAGCAAGCAGCGAAGCTCTTCCAAGGGCCGGAACGTCCCGTCTGCCCGCAACAGGTCTCCGGCCGGCAGGTTCACGGCGCCAGGAATATGGCCGCCCCGGTTTGCCCACTTCGGATACCCGAGGAAATCCCGCTCCGCACGCGCGTCGACCAGAACGGTGTCCGGTTTGCCGAGTCGATCCACGACGAAATCAATGTCCGCCTTAAATCCCGGTTGCGGGTGGATGCCGAACACCGCGCGAGGAAATTTTGGTACCGCGGTGCTCACCGGGCGGCCCTCGCCGCGCCATTTCGGCCAGCCGCCATTCAGAACACGAAGGTTGGTGTGACCGCAGAGGCGAAAAATCCACCACAGTCGTGTGGCGAAAATCGAACGGTCGGGGTCGTAAGCGACAACCGTTTGCTCTTCGCCGATTCCCAACTTGCCGAGTATGCGGGCCAACTTGTGGGAGAGGCGACTTGCAACGGTACCGAATCGTTGCGATCGACCAGATCGGTCGTATAGTCGATGAAAACGGCGCCCGGAATGTGTCCAGCGTCGTAGTCAGTGCGCGCGCTCCGATAAGCGGACTCCCGGCGCCGTGCCTCCCAATTGAGATGACCACGTACATCGACGATGCGCAGATCCGGTTCATTCAACCGCGCCGCCAGCCACTCGGTGCTGACGAGATGTCCCGGTGCCGCCTCAAGCATTTCGTTCTGCACCTCGTCACCCCGCGGGCGTTGGGCACAGGCTCGTACGATGCGTCAGATCTGCCCGACCAGGCAGCAAGTTCCTGTCGTGAGGCTGAGGGCGGTCACAAGCCAACCGGAGCGAACCACAGGTCACCGTTTTCCTCCAGCACTCGAGCCACGCGGTGGATCCATCGGTGCACAACGCTCGGTATTCTACCTTTAATGACAAAGTGGCCGCGAAGACCTCGTAGCAGACCGCAGACGGAGATTTTCCGGCAAGGTGTGACCGCGGGGGTGGTCGGGAGCCTGCGGCGTACGGAGCGTCGTTGAACACGGCGACCCGTACCGGTCTATACTGTCTGGGCATGCCCGGAGTCCGCCGGGAAAACCGGGTGGGTTTTAGAAATCGAATTCCAGCCATGTCCACACGCATTTTACTGATCGTTCTCGATTCCGCCGAACCGTCACTGGTCCGGGCCTGGGCGGCGGCGGGGGTCCTGCCGACCATCGACCGGTTGCTCACCGACGGCGATTCGCTCGACATCGTTAATCTGCCCGGGTTTGGCAACAGCGTATTCTGGCCGACTTTGAATACCGGGGTCGATCCTTCCTGGCACGGCTGTTACTACCTGGCGCAACCCAAGCCGCCGGACTATCGCCTGGAGCCCTTTTTGCGGGAAGACTTCTCATGTGCGCCGTTCTGGCGGGAGCTGGAGGATGACGGGTTCCGGGTCGCCGTCATCGACGCCGTTGAATCACCGGTGGCACAACTCAAACACGGTATTGAGGTGTCGGACTGGATCACGCATCGGCGGGAATTGCCTCCGCGCAGTTGGCCGTCGTCCGTCATCGATGAGCTGATTGGACGTTACGGTGACGATCCGTTGCGCGGCAACGCCAACCTGGCAGTGCGGGAAGGCATGACGATGGAAACGTTGAGCGAGATGTCGACCCGTCGCATCGCTATGAAAACCGACGCCGCCGTCGATTTGCTCGGCAGGAGGGATTGGGATCTGTTTTCAGTTGCCTACCCCGATCCGCACGACATGGGCCATCTCGCCTGGCATCTACGTAACGAAGATCGACCGCATGCAGACAACCCGCTCAAGCGATGTTACCGGGACATCGACGCGGCGGTTGCAAGACTCAAGAAGCATGCCGGGACCGAAGCCCGGACGATGCTCATCCTCGGGCCCGGCATGGAGGAGTACGTCAGCGCCAACCACGTGTTGTCCGACATTCTGCGTGCCTATGAGGGCCGACGCCGCCATCCGGCCGTGCACCGATTCGCGAAAACGGTGCGCCGCGCAATGCTGTCTCCGGCAATGCCGCACGCGCTGCGGCTGCGCTTGCGCAGAGCGCGGCAGCGTACCGGCCGTGCCGTGGAGGGTCGGTCTGGTCGCCGCTTTTTCGCCGTCCCGCACAATGCCAACGCCGGGGCGATTCGCCTCAACGTCGCCGGCCGGGAACCCGCCGGTACCGTCGCTCCGGGCGAACCGTACGATACCGTGTGCGACGAACTGTGTGGACGATTGCTCGCGCTGCGCGACGCGACCGGCAAGCAGCCGGTCGTGGCAGAGGTGATTAGGCTGTGCGACCGATACAACGGACCGCAACTCGCGCGCTTGCCCGACCTGCTCGTGGTGTGGAATCGTGATGCCGACTTGAGTCGGATCACGTCGCCCGAGATCGGCGCCGTTGCTTGGCCTTCCTACACCGTGCGCACCGGTGATCATTCCAAACACGGTTTGTTGATTTCCGATCGACCGTTGCGGAACGAGCGGTCGGCGCCCGTCGCACCGTCCGCAATCACGCCGATCCTACGCGAGGCGGTGAAATCTCCCGGTTAAGGCGCGGTCAGGTTGGGATTCAGCCTCGCGAACGCCTCGGTGGCGGCGGTAACGGTAATGGCCACCACGATTCCGGTGAACATGATGCCGATCAACGCCAGGACAATCGAAATGGCTTTGGTGCTCGTTTTCGATGGGCGTATATCGCCGTAACCCACGGTCATCGCGGTGATGAAGGACCAGTAGAAAGCGTCAAACCTTCTCCATCCTTCCGTACGGCCAACGATCTGGCCGAGCGCCACAATCAGCAGTATGAAGAACAGCAACAGGGGCGACAGCAGCAAAATGCCGCTCAAAAAAATCTTAATGAAGGTGAACGTGAATTCCATACTTTACCGGTTTTTCGCGCGAAGATGGGATGCGGTCAAATGGCCCATTCAGACTTAGCAATTCAGCCGTTTCAGGATGGCGTCGATATAGGCTTCGAACGATGTGAATCCCTCTGGCAGTATTGTCGTATCGTCGGGATGGTCGCGCTGGTGACGTTGATTGTACCCGAGGCTTTGTGTGTATGCCTTGCATGCTTCCGTTGGTTGGTTGGCAAACTCATATGTGAAGCCCATATTCAGGTAGACGTTCGAAAGAGAAGCGTTTTTCTCATGCCGCTCGAGAATGACAGCGGATTTTTCGAAAAAAGCGATCGACTCCTGATAACGGTTTCCATAGGTAGCGCGTTGCTCGAGGAAGCCATTGGATTTGTAGTGCTCATTCCACTTCTCAACGGCCTTGGATCGAAAAAAGAAGCCGTACGCACGATAGGCCTCCGCCAAACCGAGTTCATCGCCGGTCTCACGATAGATATCGATCGCCTCCCGAATAAGTCGTTCCGCCGGCAACGGCCTTTGTTGTTCGTCAAAGAGGGTGTATGCGTTTGCCACTTTTTTGTCGGGATTGCCGGTCGCCGGCACCCCCATCGCGGCACAACCCGTCAGCAGTACTGAAAACAGATATAGATACGTACGTACGAACAACATGCCCGGATAGCAGGAAGGACTCATATGGGTATGATCTCGGCGACTTCGATCGTACCGTCATCGAGGTGCGGACAGTCCTTAGTCAACTCGAGAGCGGCGCCCATATCGTCGGCTTTTACGATCGAGAAGCCGGACAATGGATTCGGTCCGCCATCGTCGGTGACGCCGTCGGCGCTAACGGTTTTGGACATGCCGACGGGATTGCCGGGACTGACGACGGAATCTCCGAGACCGTCGAGCCAGGATTGCCAACGCTCCATGAGCTTGGCACCTTCTTCCGGGTCGTCCGGTTTTCTGCCGCCGTGATACGCAAAAATAAACTCTGGCATGTGATTTCTCCTAGAGGAATTTAAGTGTGTGTCCAGGGATTGTAAGAACCGAAATTCCATAAATGTCCCTCCGGATCCCAGCAGGAGTACAGCCGGCCGCCGTAGTCCTGATCAGCTGGTTTCATAGCGATCTCTGCGCCGCACGCGATGGCCTGCTGATAATGCGCATCGACGTCTTCGACAATCACGTAGGGACTTTGCGTTCCGACTCCGCCGACTGCTTTGGGTGTTTTCTGGTGTGTATCGAAGGTGGTATCGCGGACTGAACCGAGCATGATCATACCGGTGCCCAAAGTCAGTTGCGCGTGTTCGATGACTCCGGCCTCGCCCGGCACTACCAGATGCTTCTGAAAACCGAACGCTCGGCATAACCAGTCGATCGCCGCCGGCGCGTCTTCATACTTCAGTGTTGGGATGATGTTGCACGGCATGTTCGATGTCTGAAGTTTGGGTTGCCGGGGTCCTGCCGGAGGCGGGATGTTAAACAGTGTCAGCCAGTGATGACAACGCCTGAGTTCCGAGTGCGGGGCGTCTCCCGGTTCCGGTTCTAGCGGTTGATATCATGAAGTATTTCCAGCGCCAGCCGCTCCATGCGATCCAGGCTGATGTCCGCCTTGATCAGAAAATCGCGCTCGTAGTGATGCGGGTTTGACCAGTGTTTTCCCGTGATCTGGCATTTTTTCGCTAGCTTACGGATGCCGAGATCCTCCAGTTCGAACCCCAACTCCGTCCATTGGGTGGATAACTGCCTTTCGATGCCGTGATCCCGCGTCCCGGTTTCCTCCAGTTGCCTCATGTAAACCGCCGTTTGTCTCGCAGCGGTGACGATACGTCGTAACGCGTTCACCGATTGCCGCTTCCGATTCTTCCCGGCGCGCCTGAGGTTCGCCAACCACGACCGTGCGTGCTTGAAGATTTCCCACAACAGCCCGGCGCTAACTCTTTCCATGCAGGGTGGCCCTAACCGTAGCCATCGGCTATTGAATCACGCTCCGAGTCGCTGCAAACGAGCACCGCTCGTGAAAACGCTTCACGCCACGCGGTCCTGCGGTTCCTGGTCGGCAAAGATGGCGTCGAGGTTGTCCAGCGCGCGGTAGCCCATGGCGTCCCGGGTCTCGCGCGTGGCGCTGCCGATGTGCGGCAGCAGAAAGGTGTTGTCGAGTCGCGCAAAGTCGTCGCGAATGAATGGCTCGTTCTTGTAGACGTCCAGACCGGCGGCATAGAGCTTGCCGGATTCGAGTGCGGCAATGAGCGCGTCCTCGTCCACCACGCTGCCGCGCGCAGCGTTGACGACCACTGCGTCGTCGGGAAGCAGGGCGATCCGTTCGGCGTTCAGAAGGTCTCGGGTCTCGGGTGTGGCCGGGCAGTGGATGGCGAGGAATTCGCTTTCCGGGAGTAGCGTATCCAGTGATTCGTGGTAGATCGCGCCCTGTTCGAGATGATCGGGCAGGCGTTTGCGGTTGTAGTAATGCACGATCATGTCGAATCCGCGCGCGCGCCTCGCGGTGACCTGGCCGACTCGCCCCATGCCGATGATGCCGAGCGGTTTGCCGGTGACTTGCACACCGACCATGAACGCCGGACTCCAGGTGTTCCACCGGCCGGCGCGCAACAGTCGTTCACCTTCGCTGGCGCGGCGCGCGGCGCCGAGCATCAGCAACAGGGTCGTTTCCGCAGTGGCGTCGGCGAGTACGTCGGGCGTGTTGGTAACGATAATCCCCCGTCGGCGCGCGGCGTCGAGGTCGACGTGATCCACACCGACCGAAAAGTTCGCAATCGCCTTGAGCCGTCTCGGCAGCTTGGCAATCGTGTCGCCATCCAGGTGTTCGGTGTGGCAGGCAAGGATGGCATCGGCGTCGTTCGCAAGCCCGATCAGCTCCTCGGTCGAGTACAACCGGTCTTCCGGGTTGAAACGTGGGTCGTAGTCGCGTGACAGGCGCGCCTCGACGGCGTCGGGCAGTTTGCGTGTGACGATAACAACGGGTTTGTCGCTCATGATGGTCCTAAAAACGTGGTGATCGTATTCGGTGCGGGATCAACCCAAGAATTTCCCCCAGTTCTGCGGCAATGCACCCGTACCTCGAAGTGGGTGCTCGCCGAGCGCAGTGCCGCTAGCGCCGCGCCGACCTGAGAGTCCGTCGTGGTATACCACAAATGCGAGACGCAACGGCAGTCCGAAGCACCGAACCGGGGCAGGGCGGCGGCGAATCCTTGCGCCGCACCGAGCACCCGTGCCCAGGCGTGTTCCCGGCGCGCCGGATCATGGGTATAGGCGACGGCGATCGGGACGAGCGCGGGTTTGAGGTAGTCTACGTGCCAGTGCCGGCGGCGCGTGGGTTGCAGGTGCCGGACCACGCGCGCGGCGACGCCCCCGGGACCGAAGGCGCTGCCGACGTACAAGTAGAATCCTGGACGCGCCCGCAGTACGCCGAGCCGGCCGACGGTGAGCTGTTCCGATCGCCGGCCGTGAAACACGACCACGTAACTGCCCGGGCGGGGTCCAGGTCTGTGGCTCTGCGGGTTCACCAATAACACAGCGCACCGTGATACAGGTCGCTGAGATCGTCGAGCTCGACGGTGCGCGGGGAATTTTGCAAAAGGCGCTGTTGCGCGAATGCGCCCTGCGCGAGTGCCGCGATGTCGTCGGTACGATAGCCGACGCCGCCGATGCCGTTCGGCATGTGGGTCTCGCGCATGAGCGCGATGACCCGTTCCGCGAGCAATGTGCCGGTTTCGTCGTCCGCGGCGTCGAGGTGGCCGGCACCGAGCCAGCGTGCCGCATCACGGTGCCGATCCGGGCAGGCCGGACCGGTGAAGCGGAAAGATGCCGGCGCGTTGACGATCACCGACATCCCGTGCGGACAGATTGGCGCCTCCGTGGGGTACCCGTCGGGATAAAAATCCCGCACCAGACCCGCCACCGAGTACGACATCCCGTGCGGGATGTGCACACCGCAGTTGCCGAATGCGATCCCGGCGAGCGTCGCGGCGAACATCATGTTATCGCGCGCTTCGTGGTCGTCGGCGTCGGCCACCGCGCGTGGCAGATAGCGGCCGGTGAGTTGGAGCGCTTTTTCGCAGCCGATGTCGCTATACGGATTGGCGCCCTGACTCATCGGTCGCGCACCCGGGGTGCCCGGTTTGTCGCGTTCGGTATAGGGCCGCGCCGTGTACGACTCCACCGCGTGGCTCAAAACGTCGAAACCGCTCGCTGCTACGACGTTGGCGGGCAGCGAATACGTGCAGGTCGGATCGATCACCGCCCGGGTGGGCCGTAACGCGCGGGACACGATCCCGGTCTTGACCTTGAGCTTCAGAAAATCGAACACGGCGATGCCGGTGCACTCGCTGCCGGTGCCCGAGGTGGTGGGACAGGCGATGTGCGGTTTCAGTGGTCCCGGCACCGGTTGGGCATCGCCCAGCGGTGCGTTGACATAAGTGCCGAATTCCGCCGGATAGGTGCTGTACAGGTTCGCTGCCTTGCAGGTGTCTATCACCGATCCGCCGCCCACTGAGACGAACCCGTCAAAGCGACCCTCGGCCGCGTAGGCGGCCGCAGCCTTGAACGAGTCATCGGTGGGCTCGATCCGAACGCCGTCGTATACGTCGACATCGACGTCGGCGGCGTGCAGAGACGTGAGTACCGTGTCGGTTGCTGCCAGCGCGCGCACACCGTGGTCGGTGAACAGCGCGACGCGCCTCAAGCCGAGCTCGCGGGCGTCCGCGCCGACCTCGACGAGCGCGCCGGGGCCGAACTTAATGGCTGCCACGTCGACCGAGAACACCCGGTCACCGTGTTCGGTGAATGCATAGTAATGACAGCAGCTCATGCTCGCCTGCGTTCGGCGTCGCTACGGCGCTCACCCAGGCGGGCAAGGATCGCCCGCCGTTCATCCGGCGTCGCGCCGGCCCATGCCGCGATCTCGTCGATCGTGCGTTCGCAGCCCCGGCAGTAGCCGCTGCGCGGATCGATCTCGCACACGTTGGTGCATGGTGAGGGGACGTCGTCGGTCATTGACGGGCTTGCCTGCATTACGGGAATTTCTATGATGTGGGCTGGATGTGGGATGCGTCAACTCCAGTTGCCCAGAAACGCATCCTGTTTTACGCTGCTCGTGACTGTAAGCGGATCGACCTCGATGAGCGATATTCAAACCCTGCGCCGAATACTCAAAGAGACTCGGGTCATTGCGATGGTGGGTTTATCCGCCAAGTGGTACCGACCGAGTTTCTTTGCCGCCAAGTATCTGATCGAGCACGGCTATCGGGTCATTCCGGTGAACCCGCGCTACGATCAGGTGCTGGGCCAGAAGTGTTACTCTTCTCTAGAGGACATTCCGGATTCGGTGGACGTGGTCGATCTGTTTCAGCGTTCGGAGGATGTCCCCCCGTTTGTCGATCAGGCGATCCGGATCGGCGCCAAGGTGGTGTGGATGCAACTCGGGGTCGTCAACGAGGCGGCCGCGCGGAAAGCGCGCGACGCAGGCCTCGAAGTGGTGATGGACCGCTGCATGAAAATCGAGTATGCCCGACTGTTCGGCGGCCTGAACTTCGCCGGCGTCAACACGCGAGTGATCAGCGCGAAGCGTCCGCTGTGGGTGCCTTACTGACCGCATCGCTCGGTTTGTTTTTAACGAGCGAGGCAACGTTGGGAAAGGAAAAAATTTGTCGTGCCCGCGCGCAACCGGAGGCATCGTTCGCGGCTACCCGCGGATAGCGCGAACCGAGTATCGATGCGGGTTTGAATTTCCATTGGGAGAGTAACGCGTGGCCGATAGAGAGTTCGGAATTGAAACCCTGTGTCTGCACGCCGGGCAGGTGCCCGACGCAGCGACCGGCGCGCGTGCGGCGCCCATCTACCAGACGGCATCGTACGTGTTCGACAACACCGATCATGCCGCCAGCCTGTTCAATCTGCAGACCTTTGGCAACATCTATACGCGGCTGATGAATCCCACCACCGCGATGTTCGAGGAACGCATGGCGGCGCTCGAGGGTGCCCGGTCGGGGCTCGCGGCGGCGTCGGGTATGGCGGCGCAAATGGTGGCCCTGTTGACATTGCTAGAGCCCGGCGACGAACTGGTCTCGGCGAGCACGCTTTACGGCGGGACGTACTCGCAGTTCGAGGTGAACTTTCGCAAGTTCGGCATCAATACGACTTTTGTGGACCCGGATGAGCCCGAGAATTTCCGTCGTGCGTTGACCCCCAGGACCCGCGCGCTGTACGCGGAGACGATCGGCAATCCATTGAACAACATCGTCGACATCGAGGCCCTGGCGACCATCGCCCACGAGGCGGGCATACCGCTCGTCATCGACAATACGTTCGCGACGCCGTATTTGTGCCGACCGATCGAACACGGCGCCGACATCGTCGTGCATTCGGCGACCAAATTCATTTGCGGGCACGGTACGTCGATCGGCGGTGTGCTCGTGGAATCGGGAAAATTTCCATGGGGCAACGGCAACTTCCCCGGGATGACGGAACCCTCGCGCGGATATCACGGCGTGCGGTTTCACGAAACGTTCGGCGACTTCGGTTTTACCATGCGTGCGCGTTGCGAAATACTGCGCACCCTGGGTCCCAGTGTGAGTCCATTCAATTCGTTTCTGTTTTTGCAAGGTCTCGAAACCCTGCACGTGCGCATGGACCGGCATTGTGAGAACGCGCAACGCGTGGCGGAGTATCTCGCCGCGCACGATGCGGTAACGTGGGTCAAATACGCGGGCCTCAAGGACAACGACTATTATGCGCTGGCGCAGAAATATCTGCCCAAGGGCCCCGGATCTATTCTCACCTTCGGTGTCAAAGGGGGACAGGAAGCGGGGGCGAAATTCATCGAGAACGTGGAATTCTTGAGCCACCTCGCCAATGTCGGCGATGCAAAAACTCTGGTCATCCACCCGGCTTCGACCACCCATCGGCAGTTGTCCGAAGAAGAGCAGGTCGCCGCGGGTGTGACCCCGGACATGATCCGGATTTCCGTGGGGTTGGAAACCATCGACGACATTCTGTGGGACCTCGATCAGGCGCTCGCCAAGTCGCAGTGTTGATCCGGCCTTGTTCTGCGTGCCAGTACGAGGCACAATCCGCCGCGTCCCGTCACCCGGAGCGGCACCGCCGTTAGATCTCGCGAACCGTGAGTCACACCCGTCTGCGTAAATCCGCACTCGTGTTAAGCACAATGGTGACTGCCGCGTGGCTGGTTTCGGCCTGTGGGACCATCGGTTTTGGAAAGTTTCGCAAGGAAACCAAGCCGCCCCCGGTGGAAACCGAAGACCGGCCGTTGGAGATGCCGCCGCCGCTGGTACTGACCCGCGAAGCGCCTACCGCCAGCGCGCAGCCACCGCCACCCGTCGTGTCCCCGTCACCACGTTCGCGCCGGGACCCGCAACCTGGCGACTGGAACGCGCGCGGCCCGGCTCCCGCCGGCGCCGCGCCCGCCGACCCGATCCCGGCCCCCGACGCGGCCGGGGCCGGAGGTGGGGAATCGATCGTCGTGACCGGCCAAATTGCCGACGTTCACCAGCAGGTGCGCGCCTTCTGGGGATCGCTGGGTGTCGCCCTGGCGCGTGACGACGTCAGCGGGGGGGTGGTTACGACCGGATGGATCGCCGGCTATTCAGACATCCTCGCCGGCCGACCCGCCGGCGGCGAGCGCGATGAAATCCGCCTCGACCGATTCTCGGTGTCCCTGACACCCGGTCCCGAGCCCGACACGACCACGGTATTGCTGCGTCACGAGGGGATGCGCGACCGCACGACCGCCGAAACGACCGAAAGCGCCTGGGAAGTCGCGTCGGACCCGCGGCTCGAGCAGATCACCTTGGAACGACTGCGCGCGTTTCTGGGCGCGTAATTGTCGTCGTGCCACTCACGCCGGAGCGCATCGCGAGCTTGAGCACCGGCACTCTGGCCGGTCTGGTCGGCGTCCAGTTCGACAGCATCGCGGCGGGACGAGCGCACGCTCACTTGTCGCTGCGCCCGGCCCTAATGACTCACCACGGTTACGTACACGCCGCCAGTGTCGTGGCGTTGGCGGACACCACCTGTGGCTACGGTTGCCTCGCCAGTCTCCCGGACGGTGCCGAGAGCTTCACCACCCTGGAACTCAAAACCAACCTACTCGGGACCGTTCAAGGCGGGGTCCTCGATTGCCGCGCCGAATTGCGGCACGGCGGGCGCACGACGCAGGTGTGGGATGCGACGGTCAGCGCTCGCGATAGTGGAAAGACCCTGGCACTGTTTCGCTGCACACAGATCGTCCTATACCCATGAACCTTGACGGCCATGCTGCGTTGGTGACTGGCGCTGCCTCCGGGATGGGTGCGGCGTCGGCGCGGGCGCTTGCCGACGCCGGCGCCCGTGTGGCACTCCTGGATCTCGACCGCGAGGCGTTGCACGCACACGCGTCCGCCATTGATGGTTTACCACTCACCTGCGACGTGGCGGACGCGGCCAGCGCGGCCGCCGCGGTGACCCGGGCGCGCGACCGTCACGGTCCGGCGCGCGTGTTGGTGAATTGCGCGGGTATTGCTCCAGCGCACCGCATCGTCGGGCGCGAGGGCCCGATGCCGCTGGAGCAGTTCGCCAATGTCATCAACGTCAATCTGGTGGGCACCTTCAATCTGATGCGCCTGGTAGCGGCGGATCTGTACGTGGCCGACCCGGTCGGTGAGGAGGGTGAACGTGGCGTGATTATCAATACCGCGTCGGTGGCGGCCTTCGAGGGACAGATTGGCCAAGCCGCCTACAGCGCATCCAAAGGCGGTGTCGTAGCGCTGACGCTCACCGCAGCGCGAGATCTCGCGAGCCGCGGAATCCGGGTGATGTCCATCGCCCCGGGGCTGGTGGCGACGCCTATGTTACTGGGCATGCCCGACGACGTGCAGGCCAGTCTCGCCGCGCAGATTCCGTTCCCGAAGCGTTTGGGGCGGCCGGCGGAGTTCGCCGCGCTCGTTCTGCACATCGTGGCCAACCCTCTGTTGAACGGCGAGGTGATTCGTCTTGACGGCGCCATTCGCATGCAACCGCGTTGAACAAGCGGAGTTCGGTGCTCACTGGCGCCGGGCAAAGGGCGCCCCGCGGCGCAGCACGCCGCGAGCCGCGTTGGAGACGCCGTACTTAGAGTCCGGCTTTCTGGCGAATCGCTTTCATCGTCGCCGGCGTGAGCTGGCCGTCGACCTCGAGTCCGTTCTCTTCCTGAAACTGCTTGATCGCGACCGCGGTTTTCTTGCCCGCGATTCCGTCCGGGGTGCCGACGTCGTAGCCGAGCGACGCGAGCATACTCTGCATTTGCTGCACCACCGGCTTGCTCAGGCCCGAGCCCGTCGCACCCGAACCCGTTCCCCCGCCCGCGGCCGGGGCGGTCGCCGCGACCGCCTGGCCGGCACCGTGGCGATAATAGGATTGGGGGGTCTTGGACACGATAAAATTGACCGCTTCCTGGATGCACACCCGCAACGCCTTTTCTACCGGCGTGTTCTCCCAGCCACTCAAACCCCCGACCAGGGTCCCGCTGCCCCGGAACACGCCGGCCAACGCGCCGACGTTGACGCCGGTGGACGAACCCTCGACGGACGTGGCGGCCAACACGCGTGACGTCTTGGCGTCAATCACGCGCAGATCGATCGCCATGTGCGCGCGCTTGAAGCCACCGGTGATGGCGCCGAGAATGCCTTTACGCGCGCCTGCGCCGGCGCCCTGGGCGCCGCTGGCGTTACCTTCGAATTCGGTCACGGCGCCCACGATCAACAACTCCGCTCCCTCGATCTCACCGATGGCGGCGGCGGTATCCTGGCGCACGCGTCCCGATGCGCCCAGATCCTGTTCGCGTAACACGTCGTTTAGCGTCTGGCGCTCGAGCACGATGTAGCGGTTGGTGTTGAACAATGCGGTGGTGAGCTGGTCGGCCATGCCGTCGCCGATCGATCCGGTCCACCAGCCTTTGCCGGTCTTATCGGTGAAACGCGTCACCGCCACCCGCGCTTTGGGCCCGTCGTAGGCCTCCGCCTGTTTATCCTGAATCCCGGCGCTGTCCTCGCCGGAGGTGACTTTCGCCTTGGTGCCGACCCCGGGCAGCTTGAAGGCCGCCGCCGGCTGGCTAATTCCGAGCGCCAACGCTGCGATCGCCGCGTAACTGAAGGTTCTCATCATAGAGCGTACTCCGTTGTTCTGATCCCGTTCTGGTGGGTCGTTGGTGCGAAAAAAACAGTGCAAGCGATTTTACCTTTGCGGACCCCTCTTTTACACTTTAGCAGGTTATGGAAACGCGGGGAGGGTCAGCCATGCCAGCAGGCGCGAGGCGATTCCGATCTTGCGGTGCGGTCGTTCTGGCCGCCGCGAGCCTATGTGCACCTGCACTATCGGCCGATTCGGTCGGAAGAGTCGCTGTTCCGCCTTCCGATCGCGAACTGTTGCGCGGCGTGGAACGCAACTCAATCGGGGTTGGGCGACGGGCACTGCACCGCCACGGTCATGATCCGTACCTGTATCCCTACCCGTACCGGAGTTATCCCTACTCGCCGACCGAACCCGGTCCGGACATGAGTGCGGTGAAACCCGCCGGGCGCCTGGTGGTTACCGCACAACCTGCGGACGCGACGGTCTGGGTCAACGGGCATCCACTGCCGCGGAACGCCGGCAGTACGTTTCAGATCGGTCTTCTGGTCGGTGTGCATCGGTTGGAGGTTCGCGCACCGGGATATCGGCCGTACCGACAGGAAGTGGAAATTCGTGCCGGCAATCAGCACCAGTTCGATATCGTCCTCGAACGCGAGTGACTCACGACGACTCTTCGACGTAGTGCTCCGGCCACAATCGTGCAACCACCGGACTGGTCGGCGCGTAGGCGTGACACGATCCGAGCAATAGCGGTATACGCTCCGCTGCGCGCTGGCCGCGCTCGTGAGCTTTGAGCGGTGCGATGGTTTGAAACGCGGTTGTGGCGATCGGTGCCAGCAGTTCCCGTAAATGCGTGCAACCGCGCACGCCGCCGACGCGATCGTCGATGTGCCGCCGCCAACCCGGACGGATTCGAATGCCGATCAGTGAGCGATAATTCGCCGTGATTTCGGGACAGACGTTGTGAGGCGCTTGCGCCGTGCACGCTTCGACGCCTCGGATCACGAGATCGTCGTCCACGGTGACGCGCAACCACATGTCGTGGACCGGTTCCCCCGCGTCGATACGTCCGCGATCATGGTTCGGGAATCCATAGGTTTTACTGTCGGTGAGATGCGCCTCGATGTCCCAGAGGCCGTCACTGCGTCGGAAACCCCGACACTCGATGCGTCGGGTGTGGATGTGTTCGCGGGAGTGGGGAGCGGGTAGCGGCATACGACGATTCCTAATCGGATATGGAAAGACTTCGGTGTCGCGCAGTCTCCCGACGGTCATCGCGGGTCGCCAGGCGACGATGTTCAATCGCTCAAGTCCGATCCAACTCGGCGACGCGTTCGCGCAGTTTGAACTTTTGAATTTTGCCCGTTGAGGTCTTGGGCAGTGGCCCGAACACCACCGTTCTCGGCGCCTTGTAATGTGCCAGGTTATCGCGACAAAAAGCGATGATATCGGTTTCCGACACGTCTTCCATTCCGGATTTGAGGGTGACGAATGCGCATGGTGTCTCGCCCCACTTCGGATCCGGCCGCGCCACCACCGCCGCTTCCAGTACCGCGGGGTGGCGGTACAGGACGTCCTCGACCTCGATCGAAGAAATATTTTCGCCTCCGGAGATGATGATGTCTTTCGACCGGTCCTTGAGCTGGATATAGCCGTCGGCATGCATGACGCCGAGATCGCCGGAGTGAAACCAGCCGTCGGCGAGGCTGGAGGCACTGGTAGCAGCGTTTTTTAGATAACCTTTCATCACGATGTTGCCTCGGAACATCACCTCACCGATCGTTTCCCCGTCTTTCGGCACCGGCGTCATGGTTTCCGGATCGAAGACATCCAGCCCTTCCAATACGTGGTAGGGCACCCCTTGTCGGGATTTCAAGCGCGCTCTGGCGGTGGCGTCGAGGGCATCCCACTCGTCTTTCCACGCGCACATCACCGCCGGGCCGTAGGTCTCGGTCAGACCGTATACGTGCGTCATGTGAAACCCGGACTCTTCCATTTCGGCGAGCACCGCCGCCGGCGGCGGCGCCGCGGCGGTCATCACGGCGACCTGATGGTCGAACTCGCGGCGCTCGTTGGCGGTGGCGTTGATCACCATACCGAGAACAATGGGCGCTCCGCAGAAATGCGAGACCTTGTGTTTGGCTATCGCTTCGAAAATGTTGGCGCCGGAGACTTTGCGCATGCAGATGCTGGTCCCCGCGAGCGCCGCCAGCGTCCAGGGAAAGCACCAGCCGTTGCAGTGGAACATGGGCAGCGTCCACAAGTAGATTGGATGATGCGGCATGTTCCAACCGACCGCGTTACCCAGCGCATTGAGGTACGCGCCGCGATGGTGGTAGACCACACCTTTAGGATCGCCGGTGGTGCCGGAGGTGTAGTTGAGCGAGATGGCCTGCCACTCGTCGGCGGGCGTGAACGGTGTGAACTCGGGATCCCCGGAGTCGAGGAATGATTCGTAATCCATGCTGCCGAGCGGCTCGCCCTCGGTCACCAACGGGTCGTCGATGTCGATCACGAGCGGCTGGTGTTCAACCCGGGTCAGGGCTGCGCGCACGATGTCCGAAAGTTCCCTGTCGGTGATCAATACCTTGGCTTCGGCGTGGTCGAGGATAAACGCCACGGCCGCAGGGTCGAGCCGCGTATTGATCGTGTTGAGCACTGCGCCGGCCATGGCAACGCCGAAATGCGCCTCGTAGATCGCCGGGACATTGGGCGCGAGCACCGCCACCGTATCGCCGGCGCCGACGCCACGTGCGGCCAGCGCCGAGGCGAGCCGGCGGCAGCGCGCATAGGTTTCCGCCCAGGTGTACTGCTGTTCGCCGTGCACTACCGATATGCGTTCCGGGTACACCGCCGCGGTACGTTTGATGAAGCTGAGCGGTGACAGCGGCGTATAGTTGGCAGTGGATTTCTCGAGGCCCACCCCGTAAGGCCCCGCATCAACCGAGTTGTTCATGATGATCTCCCGCACGGCGTATCCGTGATTGTACTCTGCCCGCGATCCGCCCCATGCTGGGGCTGGCGCTGCCGTTAACCTATCATTCACGCGAACCGACCACCAAGCGTTATGTGGTGCAGCGTGCAGCCCGCTGCGGAAACCGCGTTCCGGACATCTACGCGTTGCTCAGCGTCGCCCCCCCGCCTGCGAGGCACGTTGTGACAGATGCTCGGCGAAGGCGTGCGCGGCCGAAGTGGGCGGCAAATCATCGGGAATCAGCACGAACAGATCTTTGACGACCCGCGCGCCGCTGATTGGCAATGCGTGCAGCAGACCCGCGCGTACCTGGTCGTGCACGGTGCTCGCGAGTACGATGGATACACCCAGTCCGGCGATTACCGCCTGTTTCACCGCCTCGGTGCTCCCCAGCGACATGGAGATTCGAAGCTCGGCGGCGGCCGTGCCGAAGGTCCGCGCTAAGAGCGTCGCCGTCCCCGATCCGGGTTCGCCGCCGATTAACGGCGTTGAGCACAACAGTTGCCGGGACACGGAACGCCGTTTCGCCCACGGATGCGGTGGCGGTACGATCACGACCATCGGCTCCTGTCTCCAGACCACGGCCCTGAAACCGGGCCGTTGGTCCCACCACTCCATCAGCCCGATGTCCACCTCACCGCGTGTCAGGCGCTCAGCGATTTGCGGGTTCGAACCCAGGCACAATTGGAGTTCGATCCGTGCACTGTATCCCTCGAGGAACGCCTTCAGCCGAGGTTGCAGCAGATAAGTACCGATATTGCTGCTCGCGCCGATGTCCATGCGCCGCCTCGCGATCGCGTCGTGCGCGCGGTCTGCCGCTTCGATCAACCGACGCGCGTGGGGAAGAAAGCGTTGTCCGGCCGGAGTCGGTGTCCCCGCCGGACGGTGGCGATGAATCAGCCGCGTTCCGAGCGCCGATTCGAGTTTTTTGATGTGCTGGGTCACGGTGGGTTGGGACGTGCGCAAGTGGCGTGCCGCCTCGCGGAACCCGCCCCGGTCGACCACCGCCAGGAACGTCGTCACGTGGGTGAGATTCAACACCGCGGAAACGCTTAAGGGCCGGACGCCGGCGTATTGACCGCCCCGTCGGGACGTGCGCCGCGCAGACATTGCACGACGCTGTGCGCGGCATCGCGGGCGATTTCCCGACGCACGGTGGCCACCGCAGAGCCGAGGTGTGGCGTCAGCACTGTGTTGACCGCACGATACAGTCGGCTGTCGATCCCCGTTGGGCGATCCGCGCGCGCCCAGTCTTCGCATTCGAAGGCGTCGGCGGCGTAACCACCAAGTTGACCCGATTCTAGAGCCTGGATCACCGCATCTTCGTCCACCAGCGACCCTCGCGCCGGGTTGACCAGGTGGCTGCCCCGGCGCATTCTCGAGATGAATCGCGTATCCACCATGTGATAGGTATCCACCGTTAGGGGTACGGCGAGAACCGTGAAGTGACTGCGTGCGCAAAGTTCCGCCAAGGACACCGGTTGCAGGCGTAAATCGAGCTCCTGATCGCGGGGCACGCGGTGGTTGTCGTGGTAGAGGAGTTCACAGCGAAATCCGGTCAAGCGGCGAGCGATCGCTTTGCCGACCGCACCGGCGCCGATCAGACCGACGGTGCTACCGTCCACGGATTGACCGTATAGGTGCGGCCGCCAGCCGGCGAATCCACCGGCGCGGACCTCGTCCGCACCACGAATGACGTTGCGGCCAAGCGCGATGATCAGACCCAGTGTGAGTTCCGCGGTGGGGGCCGATAGCCGATCCGGCACGATGGTGAGCCAAACGCCATGACGCGTGCACGCCTCGACATCGAAATTGTCGTAACCCTTGAGGGCGCAGGCGATGATGCGCAAGCGCGGGCAGGCACACAGAAAATCTTCGTTCACCGACTCGGACATGAACGCGATCAGCGCGTCGGCGTTACGGCAATGGTCGAGGAGGACCGAGCGGGGAAACGGCTGCCGGTCGGGGTTCGCCACCACCTCAGCATGGCGACGAAGAAAATCCAGGATTTCCGGGTCGACCCAGTTTGCGACGACGATTTTGGCGCGCATCGTAGGGCGCTTGGTATGTTTGCGGTGCCGACACTTAATATTACAATATAATATCAATTTAGTTAAATGATACGATATACAAATATCTGGAGGCGGTAATGCGATTCCAGTTCGTCGGTTGCGGTGACGCATTCGGCAGCGGCGGCCGGTTCAACACTTGCTTTCACTTGTCCGGGCGGCGGGCCAATTTTTTGATCGACTGCGGCGCATCGTCGCTGATCGCGCTAAAACGGCTCGGTATCGCACCCAATGAGATCCAAACCATTCTGATTACGCATTTCCACGCCGATCATTTTGCGGGCATACCGTTTTTCGTCCTGGATGCACAGTTTTTCTCCAAACGCACCCAACCCCTCGTGATCGCCGGTCCCGATGGCCTCGAGACCTGGTATATGCGGGTGATGGAGACGGCGTTCCCGGGCAGTTCGCGCACCCGCCAACGCTTCGATCTGACACTGCTGGAACTGCCGGCCGGCGAGCCGACGGAGATCGGCGATCTCACCGTGACCCCGCAGTGCGTTCGCCACGGGAACCGAGGCGGCCCGTTTTTTGCCCTGCGCGTCGAAGTCGAGGATCGCGTGATCGCCTACACGGGCGACACCGAGTGGACCGATACGCTCATCGAAAGCGCGCGGGGTGCTGATCTCTTCGTCGCCGAGGCGTATTTCCGGGACAAGCGGGTACCACTGCACCTGGACCTCGCGACGCTCGAACCACACCTTGCCGCCATCGGGGCGAAACGCGTGGTACTCACGCACATGAGCGACGACATGCTGGCGCGGCGCGCGGAAGTGGCTTACGAAACCGCTGAAGACGGGATGATCCTCACGATCTGAGCGCAACAATCGGTTCCGTGCTCGGCCGGCGGGCGCGTTCGTTCCCCTTGTCATCGGGCGTCAGATTTTATATAGTGTTTTGCTGCGCCGCAGCACAAGAAGCGAAAATCAAGGGGCAAAGCGATGAGTGCGAATCTCGACGAAATCGTCCGTTCGATGGATCTGGAGGACTGGGCCAAAACGATCACTGAGGTAACGGAACAAAGTCAGAAGCTCGTTCAGTCGTTTACCCAACAGACTGTGTGCAAGGATCTGGACCCGTTCAATCTGGGTCAGGCGTTTTTCGAAGTGTGGGCGAACATGGCGGCCAATCCGATGGCGCTCGCGAACTCCAAGATGTCGTTGTGGAACGACTACCTGAACTTGTGGAACAACACCGCCCGTCGCATGTGGGGTCTGGACGCGGAGCCGGTGGTAGAACCCGAGCCAGACGACAAGCGCTTCAAGGACGAGGAGTGGGAGGAGCACTTTGTTTTCGATTTCATCAAGCAGTCCTATCTGCTTGCCGCCAACTGGGTGCAATCCCAGGTCGCCGACGTCGAAGGGGTGGATGAGAAAACGAAGGCCAAGGCCGAGTTCTTCACTCGCCAGTTCGTGGACGCCATGGCGCCGACCAATTTTCTGCTGAGCAACCCGAAAGTCTTGCGCGAAACGGTGGATTCCCGGGGCCAGAATCTGGTCAAGGGGCTTCAGCACATTCTCGCGGACCTCGAGGCCGGAGAGGGCAGGCTGCAGATTCGCATGACCGATCTCGACGCCTTCGAACTCGGTAAGAACGTCGCAACGACGCCCGGCAGTGTGGTGTATCAGAACGAAATGATGCAACTGCTCCAGTACACGCCTACCACGAAAAAGGTCTATGAGCGACCTTTATTGATCATCCCGCCGTGGATCAATAAGTTCTATATTCTCGATCTCCAACCCACCAATTCGTTCATCAAGTGGGCGGTGGACCGGGGTCACACCGTGTTCGTCATCTCGTGGGTGAACCCGGACGAGGAGCTCGCCACAAAGAGCTTCGACGACTACATGTTACAGGGCCCACTCGAAGCCTTGGATCAGATCAAGAAGGCGACCGGCGAAAAATCCGTAAACGCGATCGGTTATTGCCTGGGTGGGACGCTGCTCGCCGCCACCCTCGCGTACATGGCGGCGAAGAAAGACAAGCGTATCGCCAGTGCGACGTTCTTCACCACGATGATCGATTTTGCCGAGCCGGGCGATCTAGGCGTATTCATCGACGACCAACTGATTGCCAGTCTCGAGAAAGAGATGGATGAGAAGGGCTATCTCGAGGGGAGTTCGATGGCGACGACGTTCAATATGTTGCGCTCCAACGATTTGATCTGGTCGTTCGTCATCAACAATTATCTGCTCGGCAAAGAACCGTTCGCGTTCGATCTGTTGTATTGGAACTCCGATTCGACGCGGATGCCGGCGACGATGCACAGTTATTATCTGCGCAACATGTATCAGAAAGACCTGCTCAAAGAGCCGGGCGGGATCAGCCTCGACGGCGTGGCTATCGACCTCAGCAAAGTGAAAACGCCATCGTATTTCCTGTCGACCCGCGAAGACCACATTGCGCCGTGGAAGTCTACCTATGCCGGCGCCCAGTTGCTCAATGGGCCGACACGTTTCGTGCTCGGCGGTTCGGGGCACATTGCCGGCGTAATCAACCCCCCCGCCGCCAATAAGTACGGTTTCTGGACCAACGGCGCCAAGCGGGAAGTGTCGGCCGCTCAGTGGCTCAAGAGCGCGAAGCAGCACGAGGGTTCGTGGTGGAGCGACTGGGATAAATGGGTGGCGAAATACGCGGGCGAACAGGTGCCGGCTCGTAAGCCCGGTGACCACAAACTGAAAGTGCTGGAACCGGCGCCCGGCTCTTACGTCAAGGTGCGGGCCAGCGAAGCCTAGACGGCCGTCGCCACTCCGTAACCGTTCAGCGTCCCTGCTGTCGGGGCGGACGCTTCTCGATGAAAGCGTCGATACCCTCGACAGTGTCATCAGCCATCATATTGCAAGCCATGATCTCACCGGCATACTGGTAGGCGTCCGCTAGACCGCGTTCCAACTGCCGGTAGAACATTTGCTTACCGGTGCGCACCGCCACCGGCGCCTTAGCGGCGATTTCTTCCGCCCACTGAAGCACCGACTGGGCAAGATCCCCGGGCGCTACTGCCGCATTCACCAAACCCCAATCCACCGCGGTGGTGGCATCGATGAACTTGCCGGTAATCAACATTTCGAAAGCGCGTTTTCGCGCAATGTTACGGCTTAGAGGTACTCCGGGGGTGGAACAGAACAAACCCAGGTTGATCCCGGACACGGCAAAACGCGCTTCCGTGCTCGCCACCGCCAGGTCGGCGTTGGCGACCAGCTGGCAGCCGGCGGCCGTCGCCATGCCGTGCACGCTGGCGATGACCGGTTGTGGGATTTGCGTCATGGTCAACATGACCCGGCTGCACCGCTGAAACAAATCTTCGTAATACGCGCGTTCCGGGTGCGCGCGCATTTCTTTCAGGTCGTGACCCGCACAAAATGCTTTGCCGTTCGCGGCCAGAATTACGACGCGAATGGAATCGTCTGACGCAACGTCGTCGAGCTCCTGCTGTAGTGCCGTCAGCATCGCCTCGGACAGTGCATTGTACTGGTGGGGGCGGTTCAGGGTCAGAATGCGGATGGCATCGCGGTCTTCGCGCGCCACCAGGGGTTCGGAGGTCTTCACTGTCGATGCGGTCGTGTTCATAGGGTGGTCCCGACGCCGGTGCGAAGCCTGGATTCTCCCCCCGCAGGGCGCGTGATTTCAAGCGATGCCGGCTCGGACTCTGGCGAAGCCACGCGGCGCGGGTGCCGGGCAGCGGGATTGCGGGACGGGCGGCGGCGGCGTTAAGCTCGATGGCGGGAACCGTGATGCGTTTCTTCGAACCCACCGACACCGATTTCGAAGCGCTCCGTCGAGAATTCCAGTGGCGGATCCCCCGATATTTCAACATTGCGCAGGCGGTCTGCGACCGACATCGAGTCCAGGGACGCCACCCGGCGTTGTTCTATGAAAACGTCGCCGGTCAGGGCCGGACATACACCTTCAACGACCTGTATACCGGAGCGAATCGGCTCGCGAACGGCTTGTCGGCCCTGGGCATCGAACGCGGCGATCGAGTGGGCATTGTGTTGCCGCAACGGTTCGAGACGGGTCTTGCCCACGTCGCCTGTTACAAGCTCGGTGCGGTGGCGGTACCCTTGTCCGTTTTGTTCGGTAGTGACGCGCTGGAGTTCCGATTACGCGACAGCGGTGCGCGAGCGGTGTTTTCCGTGCACCCGCATACCGAGTTCATCATGGACATCAAGTCGACCCTGCCGGAGTTGCGCACCGTCATCGGCTGCGACGGCGGTGGCGACACGGACGTGCAAACCTTACTCGACTCCGGCACTGACGCATGCGAGACAATGCGTACGCGGGCCGATGATCCGGCCCTGCTGATCTATACTTCCGGCACCACCGGCGCCCCGAAAGGGGCGCAGATCGCGCACCGCGCCCTTTTCGGTAACCTGCCGGGATTCGAGTTGTCGCAGAATTTTTTTCCCGAGCCTCAGGACGTATTCTGGACACCGGCCGATTGGGCGTGGACGGGGGGACTGCTGGACGGACTGCTGCCTGCATGGGCGTACGGGCGACCTATCGTGGCTTTCGAGGGGCGCGGCCGGTTCGACGCCGAGCGGGCGGTCGAGTTGGTCGAGAGGTATGGTGTCAGTAACGCCTTCATCCCACCCACGGCCCTGAAAATGCTGCGCCAGTTGGACGATATCGGGCGCTACCGGTTGCGGTTGCGGGCCATTATGTCGGCGGGCGAACAACTGGGCGCGGAAGTCTTCGAGTGGGGTAAACAGGCGCTGGGCCTCGCGATCAACGAAATGTGGGGACAAACCGAGTTCAACTACCTGGTCGGAAACTGTGCCCGTATCATGCCGGTAATGGCGGGGTCGATGGGTAAACCGTATCCCGGTCATCGCGTGGAGGTCATCGATTCCGAGGGTAACCCGTTGCCGGCCGGAGAAGTCGGCGAGCTCGCCGCGCACACCGATGATCCGGTGATGTTTCTGGGTTACTGGAAGCGGGAACGGGCGACCCGGGAAAAGATCGTCGGCGATTGGTTCTTGACCGGCGATCTCGGTTACCGCGATGCGGAAGGCTATCTGTGGTTCGTGGGGCGCAAAGACGACGTAATCTCGAGCGCCGGCCATCGCATAGGGCCGGGGGAGATCGAAGACTGCCTGTTGCTTCACGAAGCGGTGGCACAGGCGGCGGTCATCGGCCGCCCGGATGCGCTGCGCGGAGAAATCGTCAAGGCGTACATTGTGCTCGCCGACGGTTTTACCCCCAGTACGGAGTTGAAACGCACAATCCAGGACGTGGTGCGGCAACGTCGCTCAGCGTACGAATATCCCCGTGAGATCGAATTTCTCGATGAGATTCCGATGACCACTACTGGAAAGGTGCGCCGCGCAGCGCTGCGCTTGCGCGACCGGGAAGCGCGCTCGTCCGGTTAACCGGTGCTCCAGGCGCGCGGCCGCCGCATCCCGGCGATCTTACACGTTTGTTTGACGTAGCCGAACGGAAACAGCTCGAACAGCCGCGCCTTGCCCGCCTTCTTGTCGCTCTGGAGGTGGTCGGCGAGATGTTTCGCTGCGTGACGGACGTCCGGAGTAATCCCGCGCTCGGTAAAATAGCGGCGCACGAAAGCGAGCACGATCCAGTGCTCCTCGGTCAGCGCCAACCCCTCTTCTCGGGCCAGCGCCTCCGCGGTCTCGGGCGTCCAGTCATCGGGGTTGACCAGGTACCCCTCTTCATCGCGTTTCGGATCGGTGTTTTGGTGCGTCATCGAGGTCGTAGTGTCCGCTTTGCGTCGTCCGGGCTCGGTGCGCGGATTCGGCCGCCTTACTATCGATTGTTGACACCGCGTGCGAGTGTCGCCTTGACCTGCATCAATCCTTGAAAGCGCGGCGATCGGGTTGCGGGTACGCTATCATCGCCGCTTTAAGGGCTCAACGATGAATCGCCGGAACGCCTATCCGCATTTTCTCGAGATCCCGACCCGCTGGCGGGACAACGACGTCTACGGTCACGTCAACAATGTGGTCTATTACGCGTACTTCGATACCGTCATCAACGAGTTCCTGATCCGGACCGGGGGGCTCGATATCCACGCCGATCCGGTGATCGGCATCGCCGTGGAGACCCACTGCACATTCCATCAGTCCCTGACGTTTCCGCAGACGGTGGACGCCGGGTTGCGGGTCGCGAAATTGGGCCGTTCCAGCGTGCGCTACGAGATCGGGTTGTTCGCCGCCGGCAGCGATCGCGCCGCCGCTACTGGCTACTTCGTGCACGTGTTCGTGGACCGAGATACGCAAACGCCGGCCTGCATTCCGGCTAAACTGCGCACCGCACTCGAAACTCTCGTCCCGGTATCCGGGTCGTAAACCCGCGTTCCTACACCCGCGGTCTCATCCCAGCGACAGGCCGGGCGCGGCAGCGGCGCATTGCCGCCGGTCCCGGGGACAGTGTCCGCGGTGACTTGCCCGTTGACGGGCTCATTCCAGTGCAGCCCGCGCCACTTTGGAGGCCGGCGGTCGCCCGAGCGCTGCAGAGATATATCGCGAGGCCGCCAACAGCGCATCCATGTCGACGCCGGTTTCAATGTTCAGGCCGTTCAACAGATACAATACGTCTTCGGTCGCCACATTCCCGGATGCTCCGTGTGCGTAGGGACAGCCCCCCAAGCCGGAGATCGCGCTGTCCACCGATGCCACCCCACACTGTAACGCGGTCAGAATGTTCGCCAGCGCCTGACCGTGGGTGTCGTGAAAGTGCACGGAAAGCCGCTCGAGGGGGATGCGCGCGTTCACCGCCTCGATGACGCGTTCGACTTTGAGTGGTGTTCCCACCCCGATGGTGTCGCCCAGCGAGATCTCGTAGCAGCCCAGCTGAAAAATGCGTTCCGCCACGTCGGCGACCCTTGCCGGCTCGACGTCGCCCTCATAGGGGCATCCCATTACGCAGGAGACATAGCCGCGCACTTGGATGTCTGACTCCTCGGCAGCCCGGCACACGCGCGCGAATCGGGTCACGCTTTCGGCGATGGAACAGTTGATGTTGTGTTGGGAGAAAGATTCGGTGGCGGCACCGAAGACCGCAACTTCCCGCGCGCCGGCGGCCTGCGCGGCGGCGAATCCTTTCATGTTCGGGGTCAGCACGGGATAGGCCACCGACGGTGCGCGTTTGATCCCGGCGAGTACCGCGGCGGTGTCGGCCATTTGCGGCACCCACGCGGGAGAGACGAAGCTGCCGACTTCGATTACCGGCAACCCGGTCGCCGACAGCAGGTCTATCAAGCGGATCTTAACGTCTACCGGCAAGAGTGTGGCTTCGTTCTGCAGGCCGTCCCGCGGGCCGACTTCGAACATCCTGACTGTGCTCGGCAGCCTCATTCGCCAGGGCGCCAGCGCGGCGGCCGCTTTTCGAGAAACGCCGTCACGCCCTCGCGGCCTTCCGCAGAGATGCGCGTGCGCGCCACGCGACGCGCGGTATCGCGCCTGAGTGCTTCATCGCGGGGGACTTCGCCCACCGCTTCGATCAACCGTTTGGCCTCACTTTGCGCCCCGGGTGCGCCTTCGAGCAGGGCGTCGACGCAACGTTCCACCGCGGGGTCGAGGTCCGACGCCTCGCACACGCCGTGCACCAATCCGATCCGCTGCGCCTCGGCGGCATCGAACCGTTCGCCGCTCTGGAAATACCGCCGCGCAGCGCGTGCGCCGATGGCGTTGATCACGTACGGACTGATCACACCGGGAATCAATCCGAGTCTAACCTCTGACAGGCAGAAGACCGCGGCACTGGAGGCGAATGCGATATCGCAGCACGCCACCAAACCCACGCCGCCGCCGAACGCGGCGCCGTGTACCGCCGCGATGGTGGGTTTCGGAAACCGGTCCAGCGCGGTCAGGAGTTCCGCGAGCAGCATGGCATCGGCAAAATTCTCCTCCTCGGACAGTTTCGCAATTCGCCGCATGGAGGCCAGATCGGCGCCCGCGCAAAAGTTTTTTCCCGCGCCACGCAGAATGATCAGACGGGCAGCGGGATCGGTATGCAGTGCCTGCAGCGCATCCCGCAACGCGCTCACCGTCGCGCCGTCGAGCGCATTGTGCACGCCAGGGCGGTCGAGGGTCACGGTGGCCACCCCGCGGGCATCGCGCTCACTGCGTATGGGTTCGGCGGGCACGCTGTGGATCACGACGCTGCCGCGCCGGCGGGTAAGGGTTGGTTTTGCACGCTGCTTACCGGACTCACGGGCACGCTACACACTCTCGACTGCAATCGCCGTGGCCTCGCCGCCGCCGATGCACAGACAGGCGATGCCCCGGCGCGCGCCGCAGCGCCGCAACGCGTTCAACAGGGTCACCGTGATACGGGCGCCGGTGGCCCCGATCGGGTGACCCAGGGCGCAGGCGCCACCGTGAACATTGACCTTGTCCGCCGGCAGATCCAGCGCCTGCATGGCGGCCATGGTCACGACGGCAAAGGCTTCGTTGATCTCGTACAGGTCCACATCCGCGGTCGTCCAATCGAGTTTCTTCAGCAGCGCCTGAATGGCGTAAATCGGTGCGGTGGTGAACCGCGACGGCTCCTGGGCATGGGTGACGTGTCCGCGGATACGTGCAAGGGGCGTTGCGCCGATGCGTTCGGCGAGTGACATCCGGGCCAAGACGAGCGCTGCCGCACCGTCGGAGATGGAACTCGAATTGGCCGCGGTTACCGTGCCGCCCTCGCGAAACGCCGGTTTCAGCCGGGGAATTTTCTCTAAATTGGCGGCGAATGGCTGTTGGTCGCGTTCGATGGTCGTCTCCCTGTCGCGCGTGGTTACCGTCACCGGCGTGATCTCACCGGCGAACGTACCGTCTTCGTTGGCGTGCCGCGCGCGTTCCAATGAACGGATCGCAAATGCATCCTGCGCTTGGCGGGAGAAACCGAACTCCAGGGCGCAGTCCTCCGCGTAAGTGCCCATCAAGCGGCCGCGCTGGTAAGCATCCTGCAGACCGTCCAGGAACATGTGATCCACGACCTCCCCGTGACCGACATGCAGCCCCGAACGTGCATCGGGAAGCAGGTAAGGGGCGTTGGACATGCTTTCCATACCGCCTGCGACCATCACGTCGTACGTCCCGAGCTTGATCAAGTCGTGGGCGAACATCGCGGCCTTCATCCCCGAACCGCAGACCTTATTCACCGTCGTGCAACCGACACGGTCCGGTAAGCCGGCCCCCAGCGCCGCCTGCCGCGCTGGGGCCTGACCCAGCCCCGCCGGCAACACACAGCCCATAATCACCTCCTGCACCAAGTCCGGCGCGCCGCATTGGGTGACCGCTGCGCGGATCGCTTCAGCGCCCAGGCGCGGCGCCGTAACCGGCGCCAGATGGCCCTGAAAGCCCCCCATCGGCGTACGAGCGGCACCGATAATGACGACCGGATCAGCCATACCCTCAGCGCGTCTCGTGGAACAGTTCGCGGCCGATCAACATGCGGCGGATCTCGCTGGTGCCGGCGCCGATTTCGTACAGCTTGGCGTCGCGCAACAGGCGTCCGGCAGGATAATCGTTGATGTAACCGTTGCCGCCCAGCATCTGAACCGTGTCCAGCGCCATCCGCGTTGCCCGTTCGGAGGCGTAGAGAATGGCGCCGGCAGCGTCCTTGCGCGCGATCTCGCCCCGCGCGCAGGCCTTGGCCACCGCATAGACGTACGCCTTGCACGCGTTCAAGGTGGTGTACATATCGGCCAGTTTACCCTGCATGAGCTGAAACTCACCGATGGCGCGGCCGAATTGATGTCGCTCGTGCACATAGGGAATAACGGTATCCAGACACGCTTGCATGATGCCCAGCGGACCCCCGGCCAGTACCAGCCGCTCGTAATCCAACCCGCTCATGAGGACCTCCACACCGCGGTTAATCGCGCCGAGTACATTCTCTGCCGGCACTTCGCAATCGGTAAACACCAGTTCGCAGGTGTTGGAGCCGCGCATCCCCAGTTTGTCGAGTTTTTGGGCGGTCGCGAACCCGTTAAACGTCTTCTCGATGACGAACGCAGTGATGCCGCGGGCCCCGGCGTCAGGGTCGGTTTTCGCATACACGACAACGACGTCTGCGTCGGGCCCGTTGGTAATCCACATCTTGCTGCCGTTCAAGACGAACCCATCCGCCACGGGCCGTGCACGCAACCGCATACTGACGACGTCCGATCCCGAGTTCGGTTCACTCATGGCCAGTGCACCGACGTGTTGGCCGTCTACCAACCCGGGCAGGTACCGCCGCTTCTGTTCGTCGGTTCCGTGGCGGTATATCTGATTTACGCACAGGTTCGAGTGAGCGCCGTAGGACAGACCCACGGATGCCGAGGCGCGGCTGATCTCCTCCATTGCAACCACATGTTCGAGATAGCCCATGCCGGCGCCGCCGTACGTGGGACTGACGGTGATCCCCAAAACGCCGAGGCGACCCATCTTGCGCCACAGGTCGGCGGGGAATTCATTGTCGCGGTCGATGTCGGCGGCGCGCGGCGCGATTTCCGCGGCGGCAAAGGCGCGTACCGAATCGCGCATCATGTCGACGGTTTCGCCGAGTGTGAAGTCGAGCTTGGCGGCGGGGGTCATCGGTGTGCGTCCCCCGCCACGGCGGTGAGCCGCGCGCGGCATTCGGATTCGATGCGCTGCATTTCCGCCAGCGTGACTTCGATGTCCCGGCGCTGGCGTTCGAGTTGTACGCGCCGCGCGGTCAGTCTTTCGAGCATGTATTCGAGCTGCCCGGCCTCGCCGGCACCGTGATCGTACATGTCCAGGATTTCGCCGATTTCGCGTAGCGAGAAACCCAACCGCTTACCGCGCAGAATCAGTTTCAGCCGCACCCGGTCGCGCGCGGAGTATATCCGCGTACGCCCCTGACGAGCCGGTTCGATCAAGGCGCAGTCTTCATAGAACCGGATGGTCCGGGTAGTGATACCGAATTCTCGGGCTAAATCGCTGATCGAAAAAGTGTCGCGGGTCGCTGGTCCCGGCGCGGGGGAGGTTGCTAGCGGTGGTGTGGATGGGGGCTCGTCGATCACCGAGGCGTCCCTTTGCTAAACCGTGATTTCCAAATCGTAATTGACGTTTACGTAAACGTCAATTAGTCTTCACATGCGCGGCGGTTTCCTTTTGCCCCTTTTACGAATAGATTTATCGCTAACGGTTTGGAGGATCGGATGGCATCAGCACCTGCTGAGAACGTAACTCCCCTGCCTGCGCGCTACCGACCGCGTCACACCATCAAGTTTGTGACCGCCGCCAGCCTGTTCGACGGGCACGACGCATCCATCAATATCATCCGCCGCATGTTGCAGGCGTCGGGGGTCGAGGTTGTCCATCTGGGTCACAACCGCTCGGTGGAGGCCATCGTGCGCGCTGCTGTGCAGGAGGACGTGCAGGGCGTCGCCGTGAGTTCCTACCAGGGCGGACATCTCGAGTTTTTCGGCTATCTGGTGGAGTGTTTGCGCGCCGCCGGCGCCCCGCACATCCGGGTATTCGGCGGCGGCGGCGGCGTGATCGTCGCCGACGAGATCGCCGCCCTGCGCGAGTTGGGGGTGACCCGGGTCTATTCGCCTTACGACGGCCAGCGGATGGGTCTGCAGGGCATGATCGACGACATGTTGCGGCACGCCGACTACGATCCGAGTGTGGAGGCGGCGCCGGACGTGGGTGCGTATCTACGGCAACCCAACGTGCGCCACCTGCCGCGGATCATTACCGCGCTCGAGAACCGCACCGTTTGCGAGGACGACCGCCAGCGCCTGGAAGCGGCGCAACCGCCGGGCACGGCTCCGGTACTCGGTATTACCGGTACCGGCGGCGCCGGTAAGTCGTCATTGACGGACGAACTGGTGCGCCGCCTGCACAACGAATTTGGTGACCGCCTGACGATCGTGGTGCTGGCGATCGATCCCACGCGCCGACGCACCGGCGGCGCCCTGCTCGGTGACCGTATCCGCATGAATGCCATCGACCACGCGAATGTCTTCATGCGCTCGCTGGCCACCCGCGACGCCGGAGCGGAGGTTCCTGAGTGTCTTACCGAGGTGATACGTGCCGTGCGATTGGCGGGGGTGGACGTGCTGATCGTGGAAACCCCAGGAATCGGGCAGGGCGATGCCGGGATCGTGCCGTTTGTGGATACCGCGCTGTATGTGATGACACCGGAGTTCGGAGCATCGAGTCAATTGGAAAAAATCGATATGCTCGATTTCGCCGATCTGATTGTTATCAACAAATTCGATCGCAAAGGGGCGCACGATGCGCTGCGCGACGTACGTAAGCAGGTCCAGCGGAACCGTGAAGCGTTTTCACGAGACCCTGCCGAGATGCCGGTGTACGGCACTGTGGCGGCGCGCTTCAACGACGTGGGGGTGAACCGGTTGTACAGCGCCGTACGCGAGAAACTCGGGCTCGACGAGGGTCCTGCACCCCCCGGCATTGCGGACGCGGACGACACGGCACACAGTATCGTACCGCCGGCACGCCAGAACTATCTCGCGGAAATCGCCAATACCGTGCGTGGGTATCATAGCGATGCGGATGCACAGTGCCGGATCGCGCGTGAACGACAGCAGCTCAGGGCCAGTAAAGCCATGTTGCAAGCGGCCGGGAAGAATGCCGCCGACCTCGACATTCTGATCCACGAACGCGAACGGCGGCTGGACCCTCGGGCACAGAAGCTGTTACAGATCTGGCCGGAGGTGTCGAAGCGTTACACCGAAGACGAATACGTGGTGAAGATCCGCGATCGGGAGGTACGCACGCCGTTGCATCACACCACGCTATCGGGTACCCGCGTCCCGAAGGTGGCGCTACCGCAGTTCGAGGACGACGGGGAACTGTTGCGCTGGCTGCTGCGAGAAAACGTGCCCGGCAGCTTTCCTTACACCGCTGGCGTGTTCGCGTTCAAGCGCGAGACCGAGGATCCGACTCGCATGTTCGCGGGCGAGGGTGACGCCTTTCGCACCAACCGGCGCTTCAAAGCGCTATCTGCGCATGCGCCCGCCAAACGATTGTCAACCGCATTCGATTCGGTGACTCTGTATGGGGAAGATCCTGACGAGCGACCGGATATCTACGGCAAGGTCGGCAATTCCGGCGTCTCCATCGCCACCCTGGACGACATGAAAGCGCTGTACGACGGTTTCAATCTATGCGACCCCCAGACTTCCGTGTCGATGACCATCAACGGGCCGGCGCCCACCGTGCTTGCCATGTTCTTGAATACCGCCATCGATCAGCAAATCGATCGATTCAGGGCCGACAACGGGCGCGAGCCTACCGACGAGGAGGTGGAAAAGATTCGTCTCTGGGCGCTGGAAAACGTACGCGGCACGGTGCAGGCGGACATACTGAAAGAAGATCAGGGCCAGAATACCTGCCTTTTTTCGACTGAGTTCAGCCTTGAGGTAATGGGCGACATTCAGGAATATTTCATCCAGCATCGCGTGCGCAATTTCTACTCGGTGTCGATTTCCGGGTACCACATTGCCGAAGCCGGGGCCAACCCGATTTCCCAGTTGGCGTTTACACTGGCGAACGGATTTACTTACGTTGAGGCCTATCTCGCACGTGGAATGCATATCGACGATTTTGCCCCTAATCTTTCGTTTTTTCTTTCCAACGGAATGGATCCCGAGTACACGGTACTGGGCCGCGTCGCCCGGCGCATCTGGGCCGTAGCCATGCGGTTCAGGTACGGCGCCAACGAGCGCAGTCAGAAGCTGAAATATCACGTTCAGACTTCGGGCCGCTCCCTGCACGCCCAGGAAATGACCTTCAACGACATCCGTACCACGTTGCAGGCGCTGATCGCTATCTACGACAACTGCAACAGTTTGCACAGCAATGCGTATGACGAAGCCGTCACCACGCCGACGGAAGAGTCGGTACGGCGCGCGATGGCGATTCAGTTAATCATCAACAAGGAATGGGGGTTGGCGAAAAACGAAAATCCGAATCAGGGTGCGTTCATTATCGAAGCGCTTACGGATCTCGTTGAGGAAGCGGTGCTCGTGGAGTTCGAGCGCATTGCCGATCGGGGTGGTGTGCTCGGAGCCATGGAAACAGGTTATCAGCGTGGTAAGATTCAGGAGGAATCGCTCCTTTACGAACAACGCAAACACGATGGCAGTTTACCGATCGTCGGTGTGAATACGTATCTCAATCCGGACCCGGACGATCTCGTCGCGGTCCCGCTGGCGCGCTCGACTGATGAAGAAAAGCAAGGACAAATCCGACGATTGCGGGATTTTCAAGAGGCAAATCGTGAACACGCTCCGGCGGCGTTGGCCCGTTTGAAGCAGGCGGCACTCGACGGCGGAAACGTATTTGCCGAGCTCATGAATACGGTGCGTGTGTGTTCGCTCGGTCAGATCACGCGCGCATTGTTTGAAGTCGGCGGACAGTATCGGCGCAATATGTAGCAGTCCCGTCGTTGCTGATGCTGGGTTTGGTGGCCGACGATAAACTGCGGTACTTATGGAGAACTAAAGAATGAAAACCGTGCGACAACTTCTCAGTGAAAAAGGGCGGCAGGTCTGGTCGATCCAGCCAACGGACTCGGTCTATGATGCGATCAAAATGATGGCCGACCGCGAGATCGGCGCTCTCGTTGTCGTCGACAACGGGCAGATGGTAGGGATCATTTCCGAGCGCGACTACGCTCGCAAGGTGATTCTCGTCGGTAAGATGTCCCGCGAGACGGCGGTCGGCGATATCATGACCACCGATGTGGTGCGCGGAAAAATCGATCTGCCGGTGGATCAAGGTCTGGCGCTCATGACTGAGAAGCGTATTCGCCACCTGCCGATTTTCGATGAGAACAATCTGGTCGGTGTGGTGTCCATCGGCGATCTGGTGAAGGCCATCATCGAGGAACAAAAGTTCGTCATCGAACAGCTCGAACACTACATTGCCGGTTGAGCCCGAAGCCCCCGGCGCTGCGTCCCGCGTACGCGGCGACCGGGTGATCGAGTTCTTCTACGATTTCATCTCTCCCAACGTCTATCTGGCGTGGACACGGCTGGTGCCGCTGGCTGCGCAGTACGGCTATCGCATCACTCCAGTTGCGGTGCTGTTCGCGGGCATCCTCAAGAAGTACGGACAACTGGGTCCCGCGGAGGTGGTGCCGAAGGCACAATGGATGGCGCGCAACATACTACGTAAAGCCGCGCTCACCGGAACCCCGCTCAATCCGCCCCGACATCATCCTTTCAATCCCTTGCTGCCACTGCGCGTGGCGTGCGCTGCCGGACCCGACGAGCGGCGCCTGATCGGACCGATTCTGCGCGCCGTGTGGGTCGAGCGGGTACACGTCAGTGAGGCCGATGTATTGCGCCGGGTGATTGACCGGGCGGGCTTCGCGGGGGCCGCTCTGCTCGCTCGGGCAGCGACGCCGGAAGCGCGACAGACGTTGCGGCGGCGGACCGAGGAGGCCATCGAGCGCGGTGTGTTCGGCGTACCCACCATGTGCGTCGCCGACGAGGTGTTCTGGGGTTACGACGATCTCGTGTTTCTCGAGCAATTACTGGCGGGTCGCGACCCGCTGGACCGGGTTCGGTACGCGGAGTGGCTCGCTTCGGTCACGCCGTCGGCGACGCGCACTCGCTGATCGGGACGCGGCCGTCAGAGTCCGATATTCGGATCAGAACGCCGAGCTGCGGTGCGCCGGTCGTACTTAGCAATCGCGGGGGTCGGTACCGAGGTCGCCGGTACCCTACGCGGATTTTTAATCGCCGTCCGCAACGCCTTCCTGACGCGCTTGGGCGCGTTGCCGGGCAAAGGCGCGGCGCCGGCGCCAAGCGGGCAGCACGATGAGGAACACACCGAGGATGAGCAGGATCAATGTGCCTGGCCGCTCCCACATGAATGAAACGCCATCAGTGATGTTCACGGCGCGGGCAAAATTATTCTCCATCATGCCCCCGAGAATGAATCCGATGAGCAACGGTGCGAGCGGATAGTCGGCGAATCGGAGAATGGTTGCGCAGACACCGAGCCCGACGAGAATCAGCAGTTCGGTGGCGTTGTTCTGGCCGATATAGGAGCCCATCAAGGTAAAGAACAGGATGAACGGAATCAGGTAGTTGCGTGGTACCGCCAGCACCTTGGCGATATACGGTATCAGCGGCAGGTTGAGGATCAGCAGGATGATGTTGCCGAGGTACATAGATACGATCACCGCCCAAAAAATGTCGGGCCGATCGATCATGAGCCGTGGTCCCGGAGCGACATTCAGTGCGATCAAGGCCCCCAGCAGAATCGCCGTCGTTCCGGAGCCGGGAATGCCAAGGGTCAGCAAGGGTACGAACGAACCCGTGCAGGCCGCATTATTCGCCGTTTCCGGCGCCGCCAGACCCTTGATTGATCCTTTACCGAATTCGTCCTGCTCTTTGCCTTTAGCGATATTTCGCTCGACGGCGTAACCGAGGAACGAGGCGATCGTTGCCCCGGCGCCGGGCATCACACCGATCAGAAACCCCTGCACAGACTGACGGCCGATCACCGGGGCGATTTGCCTCGCTTCTTCCCGCGTGATCATCAGGTTGCCGATATCGCGGCCGCTGTCTCGACCCCCGCTACCGCGCCGCGGGTCGAGGACCATATGGAATGCTTCGGGTAACGCGAACATGGCCATCGCCAGGGTGATGAAGCTGAAGCCGGACTGCAGGTCCTGAATTCCCAGGGTGAAGCGTGGTGCGTTGAATAACGCCGATTCGCCTACGGTTGCCATCATCAGCCCGACGATGGTCATGAGCAGGGCCTTGGCGACCTTACCGGTGCCGGCGAAAGCGGCGATTGCCGAGAGACCCACGACCATGAGCGCGAAGTACTCGGCGGAATGGAAGAGCAGGGCGACGGTGGCCAGCATGGGCGCAAACCCGAACAGCAGAATGGCGCCGACGGTGCCGCCGCAGAATGACGCGATGGCGGCGATGGCGAGCGCTTTACCTGCCAAGCCTTTACGCGCCATGGGGTAGCCGTCGAAGGAGGTTGCCACGGTCCCCGCGACCCCCGGGGCGTTAATGAGGATGGACGATGTCGAGCCGCCGAAGATGGCCCCGTAGTAAACACCGGCGAGCATGATCAATGCTGCAGATGGATCACCGATGCTGATCGCTACCGGTATCATGATCGCGATAATGGACATTGGGCCGAGCCCGGGCAGCATGCCGATGAAGGTGCCGATCAGGCATCCCGCTATCACCATGATCAGGTTCTGAATAGAAAGTGCCGTCGTCAGGCCGGCGACCACCCCTTCAAACATGAGTCTTTCTCCACACCGTCAGGGTCCGATGAACCATGGCCAAGGACGAAGAAAGATACCCAGCGTTTCCTGCACGAGGTACCAGATGACCCCTGCAGTGACGATGGCGATGGGGATCAATACGTGGAACTTTCGCTCCCCGAGCGCGATTGAACACCCGGCGATAAACAGGGCGGTGGCGGCGAGGAAACCGATCGGCCGCAGCAAGAGTGCGTAGGCGACCATCGCCAGCGCGAGCAGCAGAGCCTGGCCGACCTTAAACTGCCGTAGCCGATCGAGATCGATACTCTTGTCGCCAACGCTGTCATCCCTGGGCTTGGGCGAGAACAGAATGAACAGCGACACGACGGCGCCTAGGACGCTGAGCGCCATCGGTTGCGTATTGGGCAGAAAAGCCATACCCCGTTCGAACGGCAGCAGCGGATAGTGAAAGGCTGCGTAGCCGTAGACGAGCGAGATGGCGAGGAAGAACAAAGCGATCCAGCGGTCAAGGGCCATAGCGAGTCTCCGCGATACGGGGTGGCGGCGGCCGCAATTCCGGCCGCCGGAGTCTCACAAGAATCCCAGCTTTTTCATCAACGTGGCGATCGTTTTCTCCTGTCCCTCCAAGAAGGCGGTAAACTCCTCGCCCGGCTTGAAGATGTTCACCCATCCGTTGCGGGCGCGCACCTCTTCCCACTGTTCGGTCGTGTACATTTTTTCCAATGCCGAGATATAGGCAGCGCGCTGGTCCTCGGGCAGACCCGGAGCGGCGAAGAAACCGCGCCAGTTGACGAATTCGACGTCATAGCCCAGTTCCTTCAGGGTCGGTGCATCGGCGAAAGCCGGCACCCGCTCCGGGGCGGTCACGCCGATGATTTTGGCTTCCCCGGCCGCGGCCATGCCGACGGCTTCGGAAAAGCCGGTGGACAGCGCTTTGATCTCGCCGGCCAGGAGTGCCGCCATCGCTTTACCACCCGCATCGTAGGGGATGTATTTCACCTGTATCGGATCGGCACCCGCCGCTTCCATCGCCATGGCCGCCACCAAGTGGTCCATGCCACCCGGCACCGAACCGCCGCCGATCGCGACACCGCGCGGATCCTTTTCGTAGGCGGCAACCAGGTCTTTGAAAGAGTTGAACGGACTGTCTTTGGTGACGACGAATGCGGCGTAGTCGCCGATGATGCTCGCGACCATGGTCAAATCGCGGAAGCTCTGGGGGAAGCGCTTGGTTAACGACCGGATCACGATCGGTGTGGAGTTCACCATCAACGTGCCGTGGTTGGAGGCGGCATTTTCGATCAGGTAGCCGATGGCCTTACCGCCGCCACCGCCCGACATGTTTTCGTAGGTGGCTTTTCCGACGATCCCGGCTTTGGTCAGAGCTTCCCCGGTGCCCCGGGCAGTGCCATCCCAGCCGCCGCCGGCACCGCCCGGGATCAGAAAGTGGACCGAGTCGAGATCGGCCGCCGAGGCGGCCCCGAGGCCGGCGCCGGCAATTGCAAAAGGAAGTGTTATCGCCAGTGTGGCACGTCTGATGGCGGTTCCAAGGGGCATCTCGTTAACCTCCCATGTGTTGGGTACCCAGTAGTTGGCGGTAGCGCTGCGGCCGGCTCGCATTGCGCGCCGGTTCGGTCGTCGCGAAACCGCCGCCCAACATACCCGTGGCGGTCGAGCGGTGTAAAGCTCGGTTTGCCGCCCCGGCGGGCGAGTGCCCGTCCGTTCTAATCATCACAACAAACTCGCGCGACGTGGAACGATCACCTGCGGGGTCAACCCGGCCGACCCTGGACCCGGGCGCAAGATTTCACACCCGTGGCACGCGCCGAAGACGTGCGGCGACGAGTGCGGGATAATCCAGGTCGGAGAGAGTTCTGCCGTGCCCCCGGTTGCGATCGGTGTCGGGCGACGAAGCACGACCGATGAGCCGAGTTGGTCGGTGATGCGGCGCGACGACCAAATCAGGGCACGCGGTACGTGGAGAAAAGGAGGCGCATCATGAGCGAGAACGACTGCATCTTTTGCCGTATCGTGGCCGGCGAAATCCCTTGCCACAAACTGTACGAGGATGACGCGACACTGGCATTCATGGATATCAACCCCGCCAATCCGGGCCATACGCTGGTGATACCCAAAGACCACTGGCCGCATATCGGCGCGATTTCCGACGCAGCGCTCGCACGCGTGGCCGTTACCGCCGGCATCATCGCGCGTGCGGTGACCGCCGCGCTGGCGCCGGACGGGCTCAATCTCGTGCAAGCTAACGGCCCGGCGGCCGCACAATCGGTGGCGCACTTTCATCTACACGTGCTCCCACGGCGCAGCAATGACGGGTTGCGCTTGAATTGGGGTCTCAATCCGGGCCAGCCGCAGGAGGTCGCTGCGTACGCGGACCGCATCCGCACGGCGCTCGAAAGTAATGGAAAAGAATGACGCGAATCTTTACTATGCAACGCCATAGGAGCACCGCACAACGCACTGATCACACGACGATTGCCCACCGGGGGACGACGTGCCACGCAACGACGTAAGCCATGGCCGAAGAGCGTCTTGATACATTTCCCAAGCTTCTCCTCGATCAGGCGCGGCGCCAACCGAATCGGCCTGCAATTCGCGAAAAGAATTACGGAATCTGGCAAACCTGGACCTGGGCGGAAGTGCAGGAAGAGGTACACGCGCTCGCGTGCGGGCTGGCCGACCTCGGGTTCCGGCGCGGTGATCGATTGGCCATCATCGGAGACAACCGACCGCGCCTGTACTGGGGGATGGCCGCGGCTCAGTGTCTGGGGGGCGTTCCAGTACCCGCGTACCAGGATTCCGTGGCCGAGGAAATGCAGTACATTCTCGATCATGCGGGCGTACGGTTCGTGCTCGCCGAAGACCAGGAACAGGTCGACAAAGTACTGGAAGTCCAGGATCGTTGTCCGACGCTCGAGCGGATCATCTTCGATGACGCGCGAGGATTGCGGAAATACGAGCGCAGCCGGTTGCACGATTTCGAAGAGATCCAGGCGCGCGGCCGGACTTACGCGCAGGCACACCCGGATTTTTTCGCCACCCAGGTCGCCGAAGGCCACGGCGACCACACCGCCATTATCCTGTACACATCAGGCACGACCGGGCATCCCAAAGGCGTCGTACTGACCTACGAGAACGTCCTGGCCACGGCCCGCAACGCCGCCGAGGCCGAACATCTGACTCGCGACGAAGAGGTGCTCGCCTACCTGCCCATGGCTTGGGTGGGGGACCATCTGTTCTCGTATGCGCAGTCGTACGTGATCGGATTTTGCGTGAGTTGTCCGGAAAGTAGCGCCACCGTAATGCATGATCTGCGCGAAATCGGCCCCACGTATTTTTTTGCCCCACCGCGTATTTTCGAGAACCTGTTGACCACGGTAATGATCCGCATGGAGGATGCGGCGAAGCCAAAGCGTGGGTTGTTCGATTACTTCATGCGCGTGGCGCGCGATGTCGGTACGGACATCCTCGATGGGAAGCCGGTGCCGCCAGTCAAACGCTTAATCTACGCGGTGGGCCACTTGCTGGTTTACGGCCCGCTCAAGAATACCATGGGAATGAGCCGTATTCGGCTGGCGTACACGGCTGGCGAAGCCATCGGTCCGGACATCTTCGATTTTTATCGGTCGCTGGGCATTAATGTCAAACAGTTGTACGGACAAACGGAGGCGGCGGTGTTCGTCACCATACAGCCGGATGGGCAGGTATTCGCCGATACGGTCGGTAAGGCGGCGCCGGGTGTCGAAATCAAGGTCGCCGACGACGGCGAGGTGATGTATCGGGGACCCGGGGTTTTCAAGGAGTATTACAAGAACGACGAAGCGACGCGTAAGACCAAGACCGCCGACGGTTGGGTATTGACCGGCGACGCGGGGTTCTTCGACGAGCGCGGCCACCTCAAGATTATCGATCGTGCAAAGGACGTCGGCAAGCTCAGAAACGGCAGTATGTTTGCGCCCAAGTACATCGAAAACAAGCTCAAATTTTTCCCCCATATCAAAGAAGCGGTGGCGTTCGGTGACGGCCGCGATTTCTGCGCCGCGATCGTGAACATCGACCTCGAAGCGGTGGGCAGCTGGGCGGAACGCAATAACGTGCCGTATGCGAGTTATCAGGAGCTGGCGGCGCGGCCGGAGGTGTACCGACTTATCGAGCAAAGTATCGAGAAAGTCAATCGGGATATTGCATCGGAGCCGGAACTGGCTGATTCGCGGATCTGCCGGTTTCTGATACTGCACAAGGAGCTGGACGCCGATGACGGCGAGTTGACGCGAACACGAAAAGTGCGACGCTCGTTTATCGCCGACAAATACGGCGTGCTGGTCGATGCGTTGTACGGGAATCAGACGTCCTGCCACATCGAAACCCAGGTGACCTTCGAGGACGGTCGCAGCGGCACGATTTCCGGCGATCTCGAGATTCGCGATCTTCCCGTATCGGAACTACGCAAGGCCGGCTGATGAACCGCGACACCACGATGCCAGCGCCGGACGGCGATCACGTGTTACTGGCAGTAGAAGATATCAGCTTGTCGTTCGGCGGTGTAAAAGCGATCGAACACGTGAGCTTCGATATCAGAGAGGGGGAAATTCGCGCCATCATCGGCCCCAACGGGGCGGGCAAGAGCTCGATGCTGAATGTCATAAACGGCTTCTACCATCCGCAACAGGGACGTATTACCTACAAGGGTGAAACCCGGCGGCACATGAAACCCCACCACGCGGCGTCGCGAGGAATCGCGCGGACTTTCCAAAATATCGCTTTATTCAGAGGCATGTCGACGCTGGACAACATCATGACCGGGCGGAATACGATGATGAAGAAGAACCTGCTCTGGCAAGCTCTGTATCTGGGACCGGCGCGCAGGGAAGAACGGCGGCATCGCGAGTTCGTGGAGCACATCATCGATTTTTTGGAGATTCAATCGATCCGTAAAACGCTCGTGGGACGGCTTCCTTACGGCATGCAGAAGCGGGTTGAGTTGGGCCGTGCGTTGGCGGCGGAGCCCGATCTGTTGTTGCTGGACGAACCGATGGCGGGGATGAATCTCGAAGAAAAGCAGGACATGTGCCGTTTCATACTGGATGTCAATGAGGAATTCGGAACGACGATTGCGCTGATCGAACACGACATGGGAGTGGTGATGGATATTTCGGACCGCGTGGTGGTGCTGGATTACGGCAAGAAAATCGCCGATGGGACTCCGGATGACGTACGCAGCAACCAGAACGTTATCGACGCTTACTTAGGCGTGAGCCATTAACGGAGATTAAGGCGTGAATCCAGAGGTCCTTTTCTTTTTCGAAACTGTAATCAGCGGACTAATGGCCGGGGTGATGTATTCCCTGGTGGCGCTGGGGTTCGTCCTGATTTTCAAGGCGTCCGGAATTTTCAATTTCGCGCAGGGCGTGATGTGCCTGTTTGCGGCGTTGGCGCTCTACGATTTCATGGCCCCCGGCGGCTGGGTGGACCGCTGGTTCGGATTCACGTTTCCAGTATGGGCCTCGGTGATTCTCACGATCGGCGTAATGATCGTCCTGGCCTGGCTGATCGAACGACTGGTGTTGCGGCATCTCGTCAAGCAGGATCCGATTATCTTGTTTATGGCCACACTGGGGCTGGCTTATGTGCTCGAAGGTTTGGGCGACATCCTGTTCGGCTCCGATGTGAAACCGCTGGACCTGGGAATTCCGCAGGGTGCTTCGGACTGGGCTCTGGACAACTTCGGACTGTACGTGGAGAAGCTCGAACTCGTAGCCGCGTTGACGGCGGCGGCGCTGGTGACGGTGCTTGCGGTTTTCTTTCAGAGAACGCGGATCGGGCGCGCCCTGCGCGCGGTGGCGGATGATCACCAGGCGGCACTGAGTGTGGGCATCTCGCTGCGCACAATCTGGGTAATCGTGTGGTCGGTGGCCGGTGTCGTGGCGTTGGTGGCCGGCGTTATGTGGGGTAGCAAATCCGGCGTGCAGTTCTCGTTGTCTTTGATCGCGCTGAAAGCCCTGCCGGTGTTGATTCTGGGCGGGTTTACGTCCGTACCCGGCGCCATTGTCGGCGGTTTGATCATTGGTGTCGGCGAGAAACTCGCCGAGGTGTACTTTGGTCCTTACGTGGGTGGTGCGATCGAGAACTGGTTCGCTTACATGCTCGCACTGGTGTTTCTGTTGTTTCGTCCGCAAGGTTTGTTCGGGGAGCGCATCATTGAAAGAGTGTGATTTTTTCACGTCGCGCGAGGTGCTTGAACCGTGATCTATCGCGAGGCGGGTCAGTTCAAAACCAACTATTACACCGATCAGGCGATTCTGCCGATCTTACAGGATCGCGTTTTCGTAATCGTGATGTTGGCCATGGCGTTTTTCGTCGTGCCGTGGATCATCAACGACTACTGGGCGAATGCGGTGTTCCTGCCGTTTCTGGCGTATGCCATGGCGGCGATCGGGTTGAATCTGTTGACCGGTTATTGTGGGCAGTTGTCCCTGGGTACCGGCGGGTTCATGGCCGTAGGCGCATTCACCACGTTCAAACTCGTGACCCTGTTCCCGGATCTCAACTTCATCATTGTGGTGCTGCTCGCCGGTGCGGTCACTGCAATGGTGGGCGTATTTTTCGGTATTCCGAGTCTGCGCATCAAAGGGTTCTACCTCGCAGTAGCGACACTGGCGGCGCAGTTCTTCTTGGTCTGGATGTTCAATAAGATCGGGTGGTTTTTCAACTACAACGCGACCGGCCAGATTACCATGCCACCTATGGAGGTCTTCGGTCATCTTGTCACGGGCCCGAACGCTGCGCCGGCGGTAAGTTATCT